>CAVUSO010000001.1:795000-5595000 GCA_963744145.1 uncultured cyanobacterium
CAGCATACTGCGGTGAATTCGTTCCCGGGCCTTGTACACACCGCCCGTCACACCATGGAAGTTGGCCATGCCCGAAGTCGTTACTCTAACCGGAAGGAGGAGGATGCCGAAGGCGGGGCTGATGACTGGGGTGAAGTCGTAACAAGGTAGCCGTACCGGAAGGTGTGGCTGGATCACCTCCTTTACAAGGAGACCTAACCCATTTCAGACCGAAAAAAAGTATTAAGGTCGAGATGAGGTCATCCTAGGTCGGGACAGGTTTGGGGAAAGACTTTTCACTGAGTCGGGCAGGGTCAAACCTGCCCAGACGGGGTCCGGGATAAGGGCTATTAGCTCAGGTGGTTAGAGCGCACCCCTGATAAGGGTGAGGTCCCTGGTTCGAGTCCAGGATGGCCCACCTAGGGTAGTCAAGCGACAGGGGGTATAGCTCAGTTGGTAGAGCGCTGCCTTTGCAAGGCAGATGTCTGCGGTTCGAGTCCGCATACCTCCACTAGCAGAAGTAACTGCTAGAACAACAGAACTCAGCAAAGCGTGAACTTGGGTAGACCAGGGCACGGACTGCTGGGCTCTTTCCCAGCCAGAACCTTGAAAACTGCATAAAAACAAGTCAGAAAGCAGGTGAGAAAGTGAAGTTTCTGAAGAAGAAACCACAGCAATTTCTTACTAAGCAAAAAAAACAAGCCAAAAAAGTTTGAACGAAAGTGGTCAAGCTAGAAAGGGCTTACGGTGGATACCTGGGTACACAGAGGCGAAGAAGGACGCGGTTACCGGCGAAACACTCCGAGGAGCTGGCAGCAAGCAGAGAGCCGGAGATGTCCGAATGGGGCAACCCAAAAACACTCTGTTGAATATATAGACAGAGATGAGCGAACCGAGCGAACTGAAACATCTTAGTAGCTCGAGGAAAAGAAATCAAAAGAGATTCCCTGAGTAGCGGCGAGCGAAAGGGGAAGAGCCCAAACCAGAGAGAACATCTTTGGGGTAGCGGGACAGCAACAACGGTGGGAAAGATTAGACGAAGCAGCTGAGAACTGCACCAGAGGAGGTGAGAGTCCTGTAGTCGAAAATTGGCACCACTAAGCTGAATCCCAAGTAGCACGGGGCACGAGAAATCCCGTGTGAATCAGCGAGGACCACCTCGTAAGGCTAAATACTCCTGTGTGACCGATAGTGAACCAGTACCGCGAGGGAAAGGTGAAAAGAACCCCGAGAGGGGAGTGAAAGAGAACATGAAACCGTAAGCCTACAAGCAGTGGAAGGACGATTAAACGTCTGACCGCGTGCCTGTTGAAGAATGAGCCGGCGACTTATAGGCACTGGTAGGTTAAGGCGGGAATGCCGCAGCCATAGCGAAAGCGAGTCTGAACAGGGCGATGATCAGTGTTTATAGACCCGAACCCGGGTGATCTAACCATGTCCAGGATGAAGCTTGGGTAACACCAAGTGGAGGTCCGCACCGACCGATGTTGAAAAATCGGCGGAAGAGGTGTGGTTAGGGGTGAAATGCCAATCGAACCCGGAGCTAGCTGGTTCTCCCCGAAATGTGTTGAGGCGCAGCGGTTGAGATTATAGTCTGGGGGTAAAGCACTGTTTCGGTGCGGGCTGCGAGAGCGGTACCAAATCGAGACAAACTCTGAATACCAGATGGACACTCAGCCAGTGAGACAGTGGGGGATAAGCTCCATTGTCAAGAGGGAAACAGCCCAGACCGCCAGCTAAGGCCCCCAAATGGGCACTAAGTGAGAAAGGAGGTGGGAGTGCATTGACAACCAGGAGGTTTGCCTAGAAGCAGCCAACCTTAAAAGAGTGCGTAATAGCTCACTGGTCAAGCGCTCCTGCGCCGAAAATGAACGGGGCTAAGTGCTCTGCCGAAGCTGCGGGATATGAAGATATCGGTAGGGGAGCGTTCCTGAATTGAGCGAAGCACTAGCGAGAGCAGGTGTGGACAAACAGGAAGCGAGAATGTCGGCTTGAGTAGCGCAAACATTGGTGAGAATCCAATGCCCTGAAACCCCAAGGGTTCCTCCGCCAGGCTCGTCCACGGAGGGTTAGTCAGGACCTAAGGCGAGGCCAAACGGCGTAGTCGATGGACAACGGGTGAATAATCCCGTACCTGCAATTGTTGGTCCAGAGGGACGGAGAAAGTCCGCACCAGCCGGTGATTGGTAGTGCCGGTGCAACTGTTCGAGGTGTTGAGGTGTGGTGAAAACGCACTGAGCTGAGGCAGGAGAGGAGAGTCTACGGACTCGAAGTGGCCAGGATTAAGCTTCCAAGAAAAGCTCTACAGACCGTAAACAATTGGAGCCTGTACCCGAAACCGACACAGGTGGGGAGGTTGAGAAAACTTAAGGGCGCGAGATAACTCTCTCCAAGGAACTCGGCAAAATGGCCCCGTAACTTCGGGAGAAGGGGTGCTTACGAGAGTAAGTCGCAGTGAAGAGGCCCAAGCGACTGTTTACCAAAAACACAGGTCTCCGCGAAGTCGTAAGACGATGTATGGGGGCTGACGCCTGCCCAGTGCCGGAAGGTTAAGGAAGTTGGTCAGGGGTAACCTAAAGCTAGCGACCGAAGCCCCGGTGAACGGCGGCCGTAACTATAACGGTCCTAAGGTAGCGAAATTCCTTGTCGGGTAAGTTCCGACCCGCACGAAAGGCGTAACGATTTGGGCGCTGTCTCGGAGAGAGACTCGGCGAAATAGGATTGTCTGTGAAGATACGGACTCCCTGCACCTGGACAGAAAGACCCTATGAAGCTTTACTGTATCCTGGAATTGGCTTCGGGCTTCACTTGCGCAGGATAGGTGGGAGGCGTTGAAGGTATCCTTGTGGGGATATCTGAGCCATCGGTGAGATACCACTCTAGTGAGGCTAGAATTCTAACCTAGTGCCGTTATCCGGCCTGGGGACCGTTTCAGGGGGGCAGTTTGACTGGGGCGGTCGCCTCCTAAATGGTAACGGAGGCGCGCAAAGGTTCCCTCCGGCTGGTTGGAAATCAGCCTCAAGAGTGCAAAGGCAGAAGGGAGCTTGACTGCGAGACCTACAAGTCAAGCAGGGACGAAAGTCGGCCTTAGTGATCCGACGGCTCCGCGTGGAATGGCCGTCGCTCAACGGATAAAAGTTACTCTAGGGATAACAGGCTGATCTCCCCCAAGAGTTCACATCGACGGGGAGGTTTGGCACCTCGATGTCGGCTCATCGCAACCTGGGGCGGAAGTACGTCCCAAGGGTTGGGCTGTTCGCCCATTAAAGCGGTACGTGAGCTGGGTTCAGAACGTCGTGAGACAGTTCGGTCCATATCCGGTGCAGGCGCAAGAACATTGACAGACCCCCTCCTTAGTACGAGAGGACCGGGAGGGACGCACCGCTGGTGTACCAGTTATCGTGCCAACGGTAGACGCTGGGTAGCCAAGTGCGGTTGGGATAACCGCTGAAAGCATCTAAGTGGGAAGCCTTTCTGAAGATGATTGTTCTCATGGCTCCGGACCAGTAAGGTCTCAGGTAGATTACCTGTTTGATAGGCAGTAGATGTAATGTCAGTGATGGCTAGAGTCGAGCTGTACTAACCGACCGAGGGCTTGACCTCTCTAATTTTTGGTTTCGATGTCGCTTCTGACTTGTTTTTTATGCAGTCTTCAGGTCTCTGTGAATAGAGTCCTACAGCTTTCCTGGTGCTGTTGGCGCAGTGGTCCCACTCTGACCCCATCCCGAACTCAGTTGTGAAACGCTGCTGCGGCGAAGATACTTGGCGGGTTGCTGCCTGGGAAAATAGCTCGGTGCCAGGTTATTATTTACCTCAAAGCCCCTTCATTTCATCATGGAGGGGCTTTGACCTTTTTATTTTTATTGATAGAGCTATAAAAATAGCTGTGCAAATTTATCAAAAATGTTGGGAATAGTCCAATACGGTTCAGTTAATTGTAGCCCACATTCCGCACCCTCACTGGCACATCTTAATAAAAGGGTAAAAATTGGGGACGAAGAAAGTTGGCTCAAAAAGATCATAAATGAGATTAATGAGAATAAATTTTATTAAACTAGATTTATGAGCAGAAAGAGAGCACTGGGTTATTGAGAGATTAACCGTAGCAGAAGTCCGGAAAATGAAAGAGTAAAAAAATTAATTGCAATCGAGCCTAAAAATGCGATAATTGAACCAAAAATTGGCTCGTTAAATTGGGTAACTATGGTAGACATAAACGATATTAAAATTCAGAATATCGACCATCTGGGGTTAGTAGCAGGAATAGTAGATACGATTGGAATAGTAGAAATAATTAATAATTTAATCGGGATAGAATCGGGAGAAAAAGTTACTGCTGGACAAGCAGTTAAAGCAATGATTATCAATGGGTTAGGATTTATTTCTAAACCATTATATATGTTTCCGAAATTTTTTGAATCAATTCCCTGTGAACATTTAATAGGAGCCGGGGTAAAGCCCGAATATTTAAATGACGATAAACTGGGAAGAGTGATGGATAAACTATATAGTAAAGGACTGGATACAATATTTTTAGCAATTACTTTAAATGCAGTTAAAAAGTTTGATATATCTTTAAATACATCCCATCTAGACTCATCGTCAATTCACGTACATGGGGAATATCATCAAGAATTACCAGAGATAATATTTAGTCAGCCAGAATTGTCATACCAAGGAGAGCCCCAAATAAAATCGCGACAACCAATCAAAATAAATTACGGTTATTCCCGTGACCATAGACCTGATTTAAAACAATTTTTAATAGAATTAGTATGTACCGGGGATGGAGATATCCCAATATTTTTAAAAGCAGCGTCAGGAAATCAAGCCGACTCATCATGCTTTGCGAAGATAGCAATTGATTATAAAAATCAAATAAAAGTAGATAGTTTAATCGTAGCTGATTGTGCCTTATATACAGAAGATAATCTCAAATTAATGTCGGAAATTAAGTGGTTAAGCCGAGTACCGTTAAAGATAAAATTAGCCCAAGAATTAGTAGCAAATTTGCCAGATTCAGAATTTACTAAAAGCAAATTAGTTGGATATTCATGGGCGGCAAAAGAGCAGACTTATGGTGGGATAAAGCAAAGATGGCTAGTTGTGGAAAGTCAAGAAAGAAGAGAATCAGATTTACGGAAATTATCACAGAAAATTAGTAAATCCGCCACCAAACTGAACAGCGAATTAGGAAAATTATCCCAAGATAGATTTGCCTGTAAAGCTGATGCAGTCAAGGCATTAACTCACCTATCGAAATCCTTTAAATATCATCAAATTGAACCAAAAGAAGTAAGGGAAATCAGACCAGATAAATTAGATAAAAGTCAAAAAAAGTGTTATCAAATTCTCGGCAGTTTTACCGAGGATAAAAGCCAAATTGAACAAGAAACTAACAGTGCAGGTAGATTCATAATTGCGACGAACGTTTTAGCAGAAAGCGAAATTAGTAATGAGGCAATGCTGACTGAGTATAAGGCACAGCAATCCTGTGAAAGAGGATTTGGTTTTCTTAAAGATCCCACATTTTTTGCAGATAGTGTTTATCTGAAAAGTCCCGAACGCATCGAATCATTAGCAGCAATTATGGGGCTAGGTTTACTGGTTTATACCCTAGCACAAAGACAAATACGAGCCGCTTTATCAGCAGCAAAATCAACCATAAAAAATCAGTTAGGGAAAGCAACAGACCGTCCAACAGCTAAATGGATATTTCAATGCTTTCAAGCAATTCACCTGGTCACATTTCAACAACAACAACAAGTATCTAATTGGAGTAATGAACGTGAATTTATCCTGACCCTGCTACCAGAAGATTGTCGGCGCTACTATAAATTTATCACTTAATCCTCTTGCTAATATAGCATAAATATATTTAGCTTGAATGAGTTCTTGAATTTAATTAAGAGCTAAGAATTAACCTATCTTAACTAGAGATTGTTCAGTTATTAACTAACAAAACTGAGTTAAGAGAGCTAGTCAACACCAAAATTTATTGAAAAAACGGGCCGAAATCCTCATTTTCTACTTATTGCTAATAATTATTAATAAACTAGAGATTGATGACCTGACCATCAAGGTTTAAAAACCTCTTTTTTGACGATAGTGGGCCAAAATTTCAGCTTTGATAGAGGTTTATTTCAGTAATTACGAATTGTGACAGTTCAGGGTGCGGAATGTGGGTTGTAGGGGTGAAGCATTCGGGCGATAATTGAATGATCAAACCAGTAATATTAGATCCGAATGCTTCACCCTTCTTTTGCGTCGAGATATCAAAAATATCCTTAACTGAACCTTGTTGATATATATAGTTGATCTGTTTGCTTCATAAATGGTGAGGGCAAAGCATTTCGGTAATATTATACTTCGTTTGGGCAATCATTTATTCGCCGAAATGCTTTGCCCCTACAGTTAACTGAACTTTATTGGGGAATAGTCTTGCTAATCGCTGGTCTTCATAGAACTAGCTATCTTCAGTAACATTCGCAATGCTTCATTTACAGCAGCAGAATTATTAAATACTGCTGCTACATCTGGATCAAGAATAACCTGGCGATCGCTGATCAGCCCCATAGTATATTTAGCTTGAATACCTGTTGAAAAATTGTACTCAGGTTGCATTTCATCATTTTCATATTGATTAAAAATTTCTATTATCTTTTCTTTTAATTCGTGCATTTCTTTCAATCTAGGCGATATATTTTTAACTTGAATAAGTTGCTCCAATTGCTTCTTAGTTAATTCATCTTCATTCATCAGCAACGTTCCCTTTGCTAAAGCGCAACTACATACCTTTTTTAAGATGCCATTTGTCTAAATACTGATTTACTGATTACTGATTTACTGATATACTGATTAAGTTAAATTGACTTACTGCTTTTAATATTTACTGTAAATCAAAATACTTTAATCGCTATATCGTATCTATGTGCGTAATTTTCCAGATTCCGTGAGGTGGTTCTGGAGAAATTTCAATATAAATCCGTCCAGAGCCAAAAGATTTAATAGGAATAACTAATAAAGTTAGATAAAGTTGAAAGTCTATAATTGCTTTAAAAATTTCTGGAGTATCTTCAAAAATTTGGTAAACATTTATATTTAGATTAGGATTGATTACTGCTGGTAATTTATTAAAATTATAGCTAAACAACGCAAATATGTCAGCTTTCTTGCTAGTTCCATAAAAATTCCCCGAGTAAGAATTAGCAAATAAAGAATATATTTCTGTAGCGTTTTTAGAATCATATCCAGCTTTAAATTTTTGAAATAAAGCCAGAATATTACCTTTTAGCCGTTCCGGATTTTCGCCTTTTTTAGACCATACGTAAATTCCCTCTGCCAATTCCCTTGCGATTAGAAAAGCATCGTAAATCATAAGTTATTTCCTTTGGAATAAAATATTACTGCTATCTTCCGATAACCAAAAAAAATAGGTATAATAATTGTACATAGGCTAATTTCCCTTGCTGTGTCAACTAATTTATTTTTGATTTTATCACTTAAAACAATTTATTTTTCTGATGTCATTTGCCCTCAAGAGTAGGTGATTTTAGCTTTTCTCCTGGTTCTAAAATTAAGTAGCCGTTAACACCTGACGATTCTGGCAGTTCTTTAATTTTATTCTCAAACTCAGATGGAGTCATTTCCTGGTTTTTTAAAACTTCATACTGTGCTAGATATCCTTCTAAAACTTTACTCCTTGCCATCAGCTTTCTCAAAGCAGGAATAACCATTTTTTGCTCTTTCTCTAATCCAACACCAATATTCTTATTAAGACCAGATCCTCCATGCATTGGAATCCAATTTTTTGCATACCAAGCTTCATCAATTTTACCTCTAAATTCATCGATCCAAGTAAATCCTTTTTGTTCTTTGTAGACAAAATCTAACCATTCAACTAACTCCGAAACTGATACAAGTTTAACAAAGTCACTTGCTAAAAAACGTTCTGGATAATCTGATACCAATATCTTTTGTGCAATTCGGTGAGCTTCTTTTTGCCAAAACAAGTTAGCGTCATCTATTTCTTTATAGGCAATATCATACATTCCCAATTCAGCAGTACAGCGAATTTGAGCAAGTGCAGTTAACGAAAAATATTCCTCACTTGCCATTGCTGTTTCTATAGTACCTGGCTTCTGATAAAACTTCCCGATAACGCATATTTATTGCGGCTAGGGTATTTCTTGAGTTATGCAGCATGGTATGACGGTGCTGGGAAGCAGTATTAGAATCAATTTTGAGGAGTTCACTAAGTGCAGCTTGGAGCTTTCCCCGTTCAGTGCTTGCTAGAAAATGATTAATAGTTTGTACATCTTTCTGAATTTCTTTTAATCTATTATCAATAGTGTTTAGTTTTTTGTTCATAGCAGCAAATCCGATCATGCTTACTGCTAAACCCAACCCAGACAAAACTGCTGTTCCTGTAGCAATCTGAAGAATTTGATAGGTTGTTTGTACCTGGGAATAAATTTGCTTTGACAGTTGTATTAATTGATATTTATTAGCCAGTTCAATATTCTTTAATTCGTTTATTTGAAAATTTGCAATAATTCCGGGGATAAAATCAAGACCTGGAATAATATTGAGCAAATTCGTACTAGCCACTGGAATGAGATGCCGGACAATTTGACCTGCGTTTTCTGTTCCTGCTGCCCAACGGATCACGCCTCCATAAATTTTGTATTGTTCTGTTATTAGTCCTACTAGAACGTCATAAGGGATAGTTCTGGCAAGATTCCAATCTGGAAATATCATAGTAACCTCGGGTTTTTATTATATATCGTAACGTTTACAGAAGCATATACAGAACTTACAGCAACGTGAAATCAATGGGTTGAGATTGTTTGACGACTTACCGCTACACCAAAGCAAGCTACGCAATAACATCGATATGCTCACATGACATTATATATAGAACTTACATTGATGTCAAATTAATAGGCTAAGATTGCTTTATTGCGATCGCGGTGGTAAATCAATCGAAAACTCAGCAAGTGTTGGAACTGGTGAGAGAAATAGGACTGTCCCCAAGATTTAGCACTACCGGATTCATCGAGAGTCTCTGTGATGGTTCTTCAAATACCGCCATAAGATTGGTTTGAACGTAGCACTGGAAGCTCTATGGGAGTGCTGGCGCGATCGCCCGCGCGATTGTCCGATGGACGAACTCTGGCACTATGCCCAAATCTGTCGGGTAAATAATGTCATGCGTCCTTACCTGGAGTCGGTCACTAGAATAAGCTGTATTATTAATATTTCCTATATTTTTCTAAACTAAACCGATCGTGACCACAGGTGGAATTCCCAATGAAATTCCCAGCAATTTAAAAGAACAACTCCTTTTACAAGACGCTAAAGCTGGCAATTGTAGACCCATTCAAGTTGGTACAGATAAATTACTTGGAGATGCACTAAGACTAGTAGCTATTTATGGCGGTAATTATGAAGATTGGGATAAAATGACAAGTAACCAAGCCTTTGAAATTAATGGAGCATCTGTACAAGTTCATTGGTTCCGTAATAGTCAAACCCTTCAAGATATTGAATTCAAATTCAAACGTCAGTATCCAAAAACAGCCCCTAAAAATTTGTAGGGAATTTAATTATGAAAATTCGTTGTATTGCCAATACTGGAGCAGCGCTTCCCGATCGCTACCTCGATTCAAGAAGAGGTTACAAAAAAGAAACCGAATTTCCGCTAACAGTTGGAAAGGATTATATTGTTTACACTTTCTCAGTCAAATTGGGGCAAGTTTGGTATTATATCTGTGAGGATAACTATATGTATTATCCGATGCGAAGTCCTGCACCGTTATTTGAGGTAGTTGATAACAAAATGTCTATTTATTGGAGGTTTAAACTTTCTCCTACTGGGTTGTTAGAAGTTGCCTTTGAACAGTGGATATCTGATCCTTATTTTTACGATAAACTAACAGATCAAAAAGAAGAAGAAGTTTTAATTTTTGAGAAAATTAAAGAACTAATAGATGCAGAAGATATTTCTGGTCAAGCTCAATTTTGGGAATTAAATAAGTCTAAATCAAATCGGCTCATCCCCAAAATAGAAGATCATCTTATGCGATCACATTTCTCTACAAACGCACCCTGAAATAAGAAATATCTCTCTCGACCATTACCCACTAAATATACTTGTTTTTTTTGCTCAATTAGAACTCTCTGGTAATTGATTAGGTTGAAAAACTAGGATTGATTTATCATCAGTATCTATAACCCAACCTAACTGTGTTCCGTGTTTAATAGAGAAAAGAATTTTGTTAATTATCTTAGTAGTAGATTGCTCTGGTGATAAAATTTCAATTATCCAATCTGGGGCAATTTCGACTTTATTAGCAATTTCTCCATTTGGGTCAATCGGAATCCGTGACCATTCAAATACTGCAAGATCGGGCACAATTGAAAGCCCCCCAAATGTACAACGTAATTCGGTAAAAGCACGAGCTAATTTTTGAGGTCTTCCAATTTGATTTATCGCAGGTGCTAAATCAGTTTGAATTATACTATGTTTTCCTTGAGGCATCGGTTTTTGATAAATTTCTCCATCAATGTACTCACTAGCGGGTTTGGTTTCTGGTAATTGCAAAAACTCAGCTAAAGATATCTGTGATTTATTTATTGATAAGACCATGTTTAGTACCTCTGATTAAGTTAAATACAGACATTGAAATAAACTATTCACTGAAATTTGCCAATCACCTAATACATCTAAGCCTGTTAAAATTTCATCACCTGATTTAACAATCGGGGCGCGATCGCGTTCAAAAACTATCACAGATTCATCATCAGGATTCATAAACCAACCTAATTTTGTACCATGATTTAAACAAAAAGTAATTTTCTTAATTACCCGACTAGCAGATTGTTCAGGAGAGAGAATTTCAATTGTCCAATCGGGCGCAATTTCAAAGCGATCGGCAATTCTTCCTTTCTGATCTTTAGGAATACGCGACCATTCAAATACTGTCACATCGGGCACAACTGAACCACCACCAAAAGTGCAGCGTAATTCAGGAAAAGCACAAACTAATTTTTGAGGTTCACCTACTTGCGAAATTACATCTAATAAATATTTTTGTAATCGACTGTGTTTTCCTTGGGGCATAGGTTTTTGATAAATATCTCCGTCAATATAATCGCTAGCAGGTTCAGTTTCTGACAATGACAAAAACTCTTGTAATGAAATTTTCTGAGATGATTGAACTATCATAAGTCCTCCTGAAATCAACCTAACGAACAAATTATCTGTGGTTATTGTGATTAGTTCTGCTCTTTGGTTTTCATAGATAATAGCACATCTTCAGGCTGTAAAGGTGAAGGAGGTTGAGAAATACCTGGGAAGAATCATCTTCAAAAAACAACCGCACGCTCTCGCGTTCACCCCTACAATTAACTGAACTGTATTGAAATATGGATGGGATTGACAGAATTTATTTAAAAAATCAACCAGGAAAATATATCTGCTGCTGAAATTTGCCAGCTTGCTAATACATCTAGCACAGGTAAAATATCTGTATTAGATTTACTTTCTGGTAATTGATTAGGTTGAAAAACTAGGATTGATTTATCATCAGTATCCATAACCCAACCTAACCGTGTTCCGTGTTTAATAGAGAACAGAATTTTGTTAATTATCTTAGTAGTAGATTGCTCTGGTGATAAAATTTCAATTATCCAATCTGGGGCAATTTCGACTTTATTAGCAATTTCTCCATTTGGGTCAATCGGAATCCGTGACCATTCAAATACTGCAAGATCGGGCACAATTGAACGCCCCCCAAATGTACAACGTAATTCGGTAAAAGCACGAGCTAATTTTTGAGGTCTTCCAATTTGATTTATCGCAGGTGCTAAATCAGTTTGAATTATACTATGTTTTCCTTGAGGTATCGGTTTTTGATAAATTTCTCCATCAATGTACTCACTAGCAGGTTTGGTTTCTGGCAATTGCAAAAACTCAGCTAAAGATATCTGTGATTTATTGATTGATAATACCATATTTAGTACCTCTGATTAAGTTAAATAGAGACATTGAAATAAACTATTCACTGAAACTTGCCAATCACCTAATACATCTAATCCTGTTAAAATTTCATCACCTGATTTAACGACAGGATGGCGATCGCGTTCAAAAATTATCACAGATTCATCATCAGGATTCATAAACCAACCTAATTTTGTACCATAATTTAAACAAAAAGTAATTTTCTTAATTACCCGACTAGCAGATTGTTCAGGAGAGAGAATTTCAATTGTCCAATCTGGGGCAATTTCAAAACGATTAACTGTTCTACCATTAGCTAAACGAGGAATACGCGACCATTCAAATACTGTCACATCGGGCACAACTGAACTACCCCCAAAAGTACAGCGTAATTCAGGAAAGGCATAAGCTAATTTTTGCGGTTTAGCTATCTGATTAATAGCTGATACTAGCTCACCTTGGATTATACTGTGTTCTCCTTGAGGCATAGGTTTTTGATAAATATCTCCATCAATGTAATCGCTAGCGGGTTCGGTTTCTGGTAATTGCAAAAACTCAGCTAAAGACATCTGCGATTTATTGATCGATAATACCATATTTAGTACCTCTGATTAAGTTAAATAGAGACATTGAAATAAACTATTCACTGAAACTTGCCAATCACCTAATAGCTCTAAACCTGTTAAAATATCATCACCAGATTTGACAACCGGATGGCGATCGCGTTCAAAAACTGTCACAGATTCATCATCAGGATTCATAAACCAACCTAATTTTGTACCATGATTTAAACAAAAAGTAATTTTCTTAATTACCCGACTAGCAGATTGTTCAGGAGAGAGAATTTCAATTGTCCAATCGGGCGCAATTTCAAAGCGATTAGCTATTCTACCATTAGCTAAACGAGGAATACGCGACCATTCAAATACTGTCACATCGGGCACAACCGAACCACCACCAAAAGTACAGCGTAACTCAGGAAAAGCACAAACTAATTTTTGAGGTTCACCTACTTGCGAAATTACATCTAATAAATATTTTTGTAATCGACTATGTTGTCCTTGTGGCATAGGTTTTTGATGAATTTCTCCGTCATCAATATAATCGCTAGCAGGTTCGGTTTCTGGCAATGACAAAAACTCTTGTAATGAAATTTTCTGAGATGATTGAACTATCATAAGTCCTCCTAAAATAAACCTAACGAACAAATTATCTGTGGTTCCCGCTTTTGTCCTTCTACGATTTATTGATCGATAATACCATATTTAGTACCTCTGATTAAGTTAAATACAGACATTGAAATAAACTATTCACTGAAACTTGCCAATCACCTAATACATCTAATCCTGTTAAAATTTCATCACCTGATTTAACAACCGGAGCGCGATCGCTTTCAAAAATTATCACAGATTCATCATCAGGATTCATAAACCAACCTAATTTTGTCCCATGATTTAAACAAAAAGTAATTTTCTTAATTACCCGACTAGCAGATTGTTCAGGAGAGAGAATTTCAATTGTCCAATCGGGCGCAATTTCAAAGCGATCGGCGATTCTTCCTTTCTGATCTTTAGGAATACGTGACCATTCAAATACTGTCAAATCGGGTACAACTGAACCACCACCAAAAGTACAGCGTAATTCAGGAAAAGCATAAGCTAATTTTTGAGAGTTACCAACTGAATTAATCTTAGTTCCTAAATTCATTTGCAAAATGCTATGTTTTCCCTGGGGCATAGGTTTTTGATAAATTTCTCCGTCAATGTAATCGCTAGCAGGTTCGGTTTCTGGCAATGACAAAAACTCTGGTAATGAAATTTTCTGAGATGATTGAACTATCATAAGTCCTCCTGAAATAAACCTAAAGAACACATTATCTGTGGTTCCCGCTTTTGGGCTTCTTCACTGATAATACACAAGCGATCGTCCATCCGCAAAGCGACAACTAATTCTGCTAAGTGTAGATCACTAATGCCACTTTTTAATTGACGGTTTATCGTATCGATCGCTGATTGTCGTAAGGGATAGCGATAAATTTCGTCAATCGCTTTTAATAATTCTTCAGATATAAATATAGTACCCTTCATCTCTTGAGCATAACGCTTAAGCCGTTCATAAGTGCGAAATCTTGCCCCAGAAGGTCGTCCTAATTGACCACCAGCATGATTCTCTTCCTCTGCGATTAGTTCCGCTCCTTTTTTAACTAATTCATGGTGTTGATCGTTTCTAGGAATCGCGGGAGTATCTTCTTCACAAGCAGCCATTCGTAGCACTGCTAACTGTGATTGAGTAACACTATTACCATGACGATCGATCCATGCTAGGGAATCATTACCCTCAGTTGTTTTCATATATAATAGCACCCCTTCTGTCAATTTTTCATCTCGTTCTGGTTTCCAGTCACCGCAGGTTTTCAACACCTCGATTAATGCTTTAGCATCCGCTTGTAAATCACGCTTGAGAATTTTTAGATCAAATAGGGTAGAATGCAGCCACTTAAACCGCTTTTGATAACGAGTTTGATATTCTTGATAAACTAATTCAGCTCGCTGACGAAAACTATCTTCTGGCTGTAATATCTGCTCTTTAACATCAGCAACTGATTCCTCTCCATCTTCTATTTCCAAATCAAATAATGTGGCAGCGATCGCATCTGGATCTTCATCATTATTATTGGTATCTAATAACTCTGCATCTTGGGTGCCAATCGGAATATCTAACTGATTTTCAATTGCATATAAATAGATAAAGTTCCGCAGAATATGGCGTTTAATGGATTGAATAAAAGTCACACCACTGCTTTCGAGACGTTTAAATATATTTGTGCGTGAAAATCCCATTAACCGTCTTCCACCACGAAATAAGCTATTAAGTTGGTGTTGTTCAGTTTCAGTAGGTGGTTGTTTATGCTTTGTAGCAATGTAATTACCTAACCCATAACGAGGCAAATTTAGTGCATTAATGACTTCTACTACTGACTCAGAATAAAGCTGAGAGTAAGCATCAATATTACTACTATTCAAATTAAACTTAACCGTTCTTGGTAAGCGATCGGGAAAATAAGATTGACTACCATTGGCAAATTTTAGATATTTCCGACCAACTGCATCAGTCTCAGCATAGTTATCTTTAATAAACGAACGAGTACGTCTCACCATGTATCGTTTCATTAACTCTCGCCAATCATCAGGATGTTCACTTTTTTCAAAAGCTGCTAGCGATCGCACCGAGCATTGATGTTTTCTAATAAACTCTAATTCTCCATCAGCACCTCCTCCTAACTGATTGATTAATCCTTCTGGTCTAACCCCTAAATCCTGATCTTCTGGTACAAATAACCGCAATTGAGCAGAAAGATCGAGATAAGTTTTATTATAAGGAGTAGCAGATAGCAGAATACATTTACTTTCATTCGCAGCAATATATTCCTGAATCGCTCGATATCTTTTCCCGTCCCGATTACGCAAGTTATGACTTTCATCTATTAGTACAATGCGGTAACGACGTAAATCAGGCAAATGATTCTGCACTTTACTAATTGACATCACCTTCGCATATAGACGGTAATTATCTACATATTCCTGCCACATTTTTACTAAGTTTTTTGGACAGATAATTAGAGTTTCTAATAAACAGTCTTCTTGTAAAATTTTAGCCAGTGCAGTTCCAACCAACGTTTTACCTAAACCAACCACATCACCCACTAACACCCCACCGCGTCTAGTCACATGACGAGCAGCTAATTGCACAGCAGCTTTTTGGAAGTCGAATAAATTGTTAAATTCGCGAGGAATCCGAAACTCAGAAAGTCCAGCGATCGCTTCGTGAGACAAATGATAAGCAATCTTTAAATATATGTGATAAGGTGGAATTAATTCTTCCCTAGCCCAACTTTGATCAATTATTTCTGCTAGTTCCTTAGAAATATCTACACAACCATAATCTTGCCAGCGATCGTTAAACCACTTGTGCAATTTATCACCAGCATCATGGTCAAGAATATCAACATTCAATTCACCTTGTTTAGCCAATCCAGGTAAAGTTAAATTACTACTACCCAAAAAACCGACAATGGGAGTATTAGGATCATTACGGTGAATTAAATATAACTTAGCATGAAGAGGATAGCGCAGAAACAATTTAATAATTACCTTCTGAGTTTTTAACTGATTACTCAACCGTCTCAATCCAGCTTCATCTTGATTAGTGGGCGCACCAATTATTAATTGCTGACGAAATTCAGCAGCTATTCTTTTTTTTAAACGGAGAATAGCACTATTATCAATCCGCTGTTCACCACCAGCAAGAGTAAAAGCTGCATAAACTTCATCACTAGGTAAACTTTGCATTCCCACCAATAGACGACAGCAAGCACTTTCTCCACCCACATACTGTTCAACCAATCCGTCAATTTTTTGCCAACCTCTGAGATTAAAGTAACCAACACAAAAATCAGCCCGATAAGAAACTTTCAATGTCTCTCGTAAACTCGGTAGCAGAGATAAATTAATGTTGTCAAATATCCGTGGCATTTTTTCTATCCCTTACAAGCTGCATCCTGCGTGTCCTTTTGGCAATTTTCCTAAATTATACTTTAACGCTAAGTGATGGAAAATGATCACGATGTATTGCCAATATTGGATCAGCTCTTCCCGATCGCTACCTCGATCTAAGACGGGGTTACAAAAAAAAGAAACCGAATTTCCTCGCAACATTTGGAAAGGATTATATTGTTTACACTTTCTTGGTCAAATTGGGGCAAGTTTGGGATTAGAGCTGTAAAGAAGAAGAAGTTTTAATTTTTGAGAAAGTTAAAGAACTAATAGATGCAGAAGATATTTCTGGTCTAATCCGGTTCAGTTAAGAATGTTTTGGGAGATATCGGCAAAGAAGGGCGAAGCATTCGGATATAATATTAACGGACTTGAGCAATAAATGATCGCCCGAATGCTTCGCCCCTACAGTTAATCGCATTCCTCTACAAATGCACCATGAAATAAGAAATATCTCTCTCGACCATTAACCACTAAATATATTTGGTCTTTTTACTCAATTAGATCTCAATACGGTTCAGTTAATAATATTTTGAGCGATATCGGCGAAGAAGGGTGAAGCATTCGGATCTAATATTAACGCCCTTCGACTACGCCCTTCGACTCCCCCTTCGACTACCCTTCGACTACGCCCTTCGACTCCGCTCAGGGTAAACTCAGGGCAAGCGCTCAGGGCAAGGCTCAGGGAGCACTCAGGGTAAAATTTAAGTTATAACTTATCGCCCGAATGCTTCACCCCTACAATTCACTGAACTGGATGGAAATATAAATGATTAAGTTAAATATAGACATTGAAATAAACTATTCACTGCTACTTGCCAATCACCTAATACATCTAAGCCTGTTAAAATTTCATCACCTGATTTAACAATCGGAGGGCGATCGCGTTCAAAAACTATCACAGATTCATCATCAGGATTCATAAACCAACCTAATTTTGTACCATGATTTAAACAAAAGGTAATTTTCTTAATTACCCGACTAGCAGATTGTTCAGGAGAGAGAATTTCAATTGTCCAATCCGGCGCAATTTCAAAGCGATCGGCAATTCTTCCTTTCTGATCTTTGGGAATACGCGACCATTCAAATACTGTCACATCGGGCACAACTGAACCACCACCAAAAGTACAGCGTAATTCAGGAAAAGCATAAGCTAATTTTTGAGAGTTACCAACTGCATTAATCTTAGTTCCTAAATTCATTTGCAAAATGCTATGTTTTCCTTGGGGCATAGGTTTTTGATAAATATCTCCATCAATGTAATCGCTAGCAGGTTCAGTTTCTGGCAATGACAAAAACTCTGGTAATGAAATTTTCTGAGATGATTGAACTATCATAAGTCCTCCTGAAATCAACCTAACAAACAAATTATCTGTGGTTACTCTGATTAGTTCTGCTCTTTGGTTTTCATAGATAATAGCACGTCTTCAGGCTGTAAAGGTGAAGGAGGTTGAGAAGTACCTGGGAAGAATCATCTTCAAAAAACATCTCACCAGTTCCGACTACTTCAGCATTTTCTTGTAACCGTTGCTGAAAACGCGATCGCTACCTCGATCCAAGACGAGGTTACAAAAAAGAAACCGAATTTCCTCGCAACAGTTGGAAAGGATTATATTGTTGACACTTTCTTGGTCAAATTGGGGCAAGTTCAGTTAATTGTAGGGGCGAAGCATGTTTAGCGACAATTGAACAATCAAAGCAGTAATATTATATCCGAATGCTGATGCCGTAGGCATCGCTACGCGAACGCCCTTCTTCGCCGAGATCTCCCAAAAAAAGATGGTAACTGAACCGTATTGATTTATGGTCAAGCTCTATCTTGGGAATTAAATAAGTCTAAATCAAATCGGCTCATCCCCAAAATAGAAGATCCTCTTATGCGATCGCATTCCTCTACAAACGCACCCTGAAATAAGAAATATCTCTCTCGACCATTACCGACTAAATATACTTGGTCTTTTTACTCAATTATATTTCAATACGGTTCAGTTAAGAATATTTTGGGAGATATCGGCGAAGAAGGGCGTTCGCGTAGCGATGCCTACGGCATCAGCATTCGGATATAATATTAACAGGCTTGAGCAATAAATGATCGCCCGAATGCTCTGCCTACGGCACGCTACGCGAACGCCCCTACAGTTAACTGAATTGTATTGAATTATATCTATTTTATTTCATCAGGAATAGCCCACTCTTGTTCAATTCTCTCTAACTCTTTAGCCGCTCCCAATTGCTGAAAGATTTGGTGGGCTGTATCGTAATGTTGTTGAGCAAGTTCAGGATTACCGCGCCGTCGTTCAAGTTGAGCTAGATCGTAGTTAGCTTCAGCAATATGCCAAGTCATTCCCAATTCTTGCACTTTTACCAAAGCTTCTTTTAATAATTTTTCGGCTTTATCTAAATTGCCTTTACGGAGTTCATTTTCTCCTAAACAACCTATTGATATAGCGATACCTTGCCAATCGCCCAATTCTGTCCTAAGTTCTAAAGATTGGCGATAGAGGCGTTCGGCGGCATCCCAGTTCCCTCGCTTAAGCTCGATATCTCCCAACATATCCCAAGATGTTGCCATCCCACTTTTATTTTCCTTTTCTTGTTCAATGGCTAAGGCATCTTGAAAATATTTCTCTGCTAAATCCCAATTTCCCGCATCTCTATAGACTCTACCGATTTGCCTTAAGCAAATGGGACGGTCATCGTCATCAACTTTGGGTAAAATCTGCTCATATAAGTCTTTTAATAAATTCCAATGCCCCCAAGGACGAAGATATTCTTCTAACTTCCCCATCACTAAGCTAGAAGCCTCGCTGTAATTTCCTAACTGAAAAGCAAAATATTGTGCTTCTAAAATTGGTTGCAAATCTGCTAAATTCTGAGGATTTTCGACATTCTTACCCGAACTATAAAACTTATAAATGCTTTCCATCAATTTGGGTAATTCTGCTTGATATTCCTTTTGCAAAAACTCCACAATGACACGATGCAGGTCATAAAAATCTTCTCCCTGTTGTTCATCGTAACGACTTTGCACCAAACTGCTATCTAGCAAGCCCTTTAAAATTAATTGTGTTTCCCTAATTTCTATTTCTGTAAATTCAGCAGGTTCTTCTAATATTCCTGCCATTTCAAATCTGTCATCTTTTTCCCAATCATCGGTGTACAATCGCAAGAAAGTTAAACCTCGAATATCTATCCCTACCCGCAAAACACACATCCGTCGCAGTAAATCTCTTGCTGCTTCGCTTTGTCGCGATAGTTGTTCTCGCAAGATTGGTTCTATCTTGCGCGTTACTAATTCTGGATGTTTGCGAAGATATCCCGGTTTATCTTTCCCCAAACTAATTAATTGGTCGCATTCTGGCGCTTGAGCTTGACCTGCTTGAGGATGACTAGCTGGATGCAAAATATCTTCTAGGTTATCCAAAAAAAATATGCAGCGATGTTTGCGTAAACCAGTCAAAATCAGGTTAATTTTTTGGGTGGCATCTTTAATAGTTTCGTTAACTTCTATTTGCAACCAGCGCAACAGCAATCCCGCTACTTCATCAAAACTGCTACCTGTTTGTGCTTTAAAACACAGGGCACAATGATAAGGACTATCTGCGGTTAAGGTTTCTGTGGTGAATTTTGCACCTAATGCTTCTAGTAGTTTAGTCCCTAGACTAGATTTGCCAATACCCCCTTGTCCTACCAATACCAGCATTTTCAGGGTTGAATCTGGTGTCAGTAATTGATCTTTGAGTTGTTGTAACAGTTCATCACGCCCCACCCATACGGGAACTGGACGAATTGCTTCTATCCCAAATAGTCTTTTTTCTTTAGCTTGACTAGGAGTAACTGCGATCGCGGTTTGCTGTTCAACCGCACCTAAAGTTGGCCAAAAATTAATCGGTTCTCCTGCGGTATTAGTGCGAAATCGCTGCCGAAACGTACTCAGTTTAGGATCATTTCGCAGTTCGTCATTAATAAAAGCATCTAAATTTTTACTATTAATCCATTTTCCCGGCGGATTTTGCTCAACACTCAATCCCCGTAACAGTAGAGATGTCAGTAAACCATGACCTTCCACTCCTATTGCTTCCTCGAACTTGCGACAAGCTGCAATAAAGGAACGATTCACATTTTCTCGACCCCGATTTTGGGGATTTGCCTGATCAAACGTGAGATTAGTAAATTCTCCACTATGGCAACAGTCTAACCAAACTATCTGATTGCGGACTGGACTATCAATTAATTCCTCAAATAGCCAGTCAAAGGGAATACCCCATTTTTCTCTACTCGGATCGACATCACTAGGGGCTAAATATCCCTTAAATTTATTTCTTGGTAAGGGTTGTTGTAACCCATGTCCCGCAAAAAACAACAATGCTGTCTCTGGACAATCATCACCAGGATTAAATAGCTGAGAGATTTCCTCTCGGAGACTTTTCCCTTTCACCGTCCCCTTTTCTTCAACCTGATTAGCCCCATTCTGGTAGATTTCAGGTAGCAATGTCACCTCAAAATTACCGTGCTTTCTCAGGAGACGGGCAATTTCCTCTGCATCCCTTGCAGCATATTGCAAATTTTGGAAATAAGGATATCGATTGATCCCCACTACTAACCCTGACCTGATCATTGGTAATTAATGATTTGGATTGGAAAAGGCTTGCTGAATGTTCTATCTTCATTTAACTGAGGTAAGGCAGGATCTTAAGCAAATCTTCAAGGATTGTTACTTGGTAAAAAATCATGGGTTGGGATTGCTTCACTTTGTCCCGCTACATTTGACAGCATCGATTTGGTACTGGTGGGATGGTTTTGGCGATCGCCGCTATGGTTTGAGTACATTATTACGATTCAGTTAACTGTAGGGGCAAAGCATTTCGGCGAATAAATTATAGCCCAAACGAAGAATAATGTGACCGAAATGCTTTGCCCTCACCATCTATGCAACCAACAGATCAACTATATATAATAAAATCCAATTTAGATATCTCGGCGCAGAAATGGGTGAAGCATTCGGATCTAATCAGGGAGCACTCAGGGTAAAATTTAAGTTATAAATTATCGCCCGAATGCTTCACCCCTACGATTAACTGAACTGGATGGAAATATAAATGATTAAGTTAAATATAGACATTGAAATAAACTATTCACTGAAACTTGCCAATCACCTAATACATCTAAACCTGTTAAAATTTCATCACCTGATTTAACAATCGGGGCGCGATCGCGTTCAAAAACTATCACAGATTCATCATCAGGATTCATAAACCAACCTAATTTTGTCCCATGATTTAAACAAAAAGTAATTTTCTTAATTACCCGACTAGCAGATTGTTCTTAGTTAATGGCGATCGCGATCTGATCAAGCGATTAATTACTCAAATTCAAAAAAAAACAACCTGGTAAAACGATTGATTGGTACTAGCGAGAAAATCATTTGGGATTTAGAACGCGATCGAAGCTAATCGCCCATTAAAGGTAAACTTTACTGCTCATTTGCTAAAAGGTTGTCTCCACTTCTCCCACATCTGGCGATTAAAGGGCGATCGCTTTCCATCTGTCTCAACTATGATCGCACCTCACCGAATATGGACAATTGGGGAATTTGGGGTAGCGATCAATTAAATTGCCTCAACCCAGGAAAAAGGCCAAGGAAATATTGGCGGTTGATATTGCCAGCAATTTAGATTAATATGATCAGAGAAAAGCTCGGGAAAACCTCAATCCTGATTAAGGATTAACGAAAAATCAGCATGACTAACGAGTTAAATTCTAATTCTTCCCAGCCTTCTAATTCTTCTCTACCAGAAAATCAGTCCGCTGCCGCAAAAATAATTACACCCGATGCTAACACTCTAAATGCGACGGTGAACTCAACAGCATCAGCAACTCTGGTAACAGTTAAACCCTCATCCCAGGATCAGTTTCGGCACCAAAAAGAGCAAATTAGTCAGGCTAATCCCGATCTGGTAATTGGGGGTGCGATCGCTGTGATGTTAATTGGGTTAGCCATTAATAATTCATGGTTAGGAATTGGTGCTGCGCTGATCACCTTGTTAATTACTGGAGTCAGAATTTGGCCCGTTCTGGCGAGAATTTGCGCTCAATTATTACCACCAAAAAAGCGATCGCAAATATTAGTTGCGGTCGGAATCTTCATCGCGTTTCTCAGTTTATTAAAATTTCTAGGTGTGTCTGAATATTTCCAGAACTGGAGTCAAAAGATTTCTTGGGAAGCATTTGGGACGATCGCTGAATGGTTTGGAGCCTTAGGGCAAATCTTTATTGCTATCTTAGCTGTTTATATCGCTTGGCAACAATATGTAATTTCTCGCGATCTGACCCTAGAACAAAATCGTCTGACTACCCAACAAAATATCCTGACCCAACAACAAACCATCGATGCTTATTTTCAAGGAATTTCCGAATTAGCTTTAGATGATGAAGGATTATTAGAAGATTGGCCCCAGGAAAGAGCCTTTTGTGAAGGACGTACTGCGGCGATTTTAAGTAGTGTTGATGCTTCTGGTAAAGCCAAAGTGTTACGTTTTTTGTCTCAGTCGCGCTTACTGACACCTTTAAAACGCGATCGCCACTTAGGTCGTCCGATTTTAAATGGGGATGGAGGTTATGAAGAAGATTGTATTGACGGTGTTCGCGTGATCGATCTAGGCATTATGTTAGCTGGTGCTAATCTCGCTGGGACTGATTTACGCTGGACAGAACTCAGAGAAGCAAATATGATCAAAGCCAATTTAACTGCCTGTGATCTAGTAAAAGCCAATCTCGCCCGCACCATATTATATGAAGCCAAACTCATCGGTGCAGATCTCAAAGGAGCGAAATTATTTTATGGTAAAGCTGAAGCCGCCAGTCCCCGCAGTCGGACTCAATTTCCGGACTATCAAACTGGGCTATATACAGGTGCCGTAATCGAAAATGCCGACTTCACCAACGTCCAAAGACTTGATGATGAACAGCGCTATTATTGCTGTGCTTGGTGTGGAGAAAAAGCCAGAGCCAATATCCCTGGAGGTTGTGAGGGTATTCCTAACAAACTAGGACGCTGATATCTATCCCTTCGACTCCGCTCAGGGAACACTCAGGGCAAGCCTTAAGATTGTTCTAACAGATTTAGTCGCTCCCACCACCGATTGAGGGGAAAATAAACAACCGGAGCCCACAAACTACTCAGAATCGCTGAAGCTAGAGCGATCCGCTGATAATAAGTCCAAATTTCAGCTATAGTGCGATCGCCCTGGAGTGCAAACTGACAAGCTCGTACCGTTTCCGATAATAGCGACATCCCAAATACAATTAAAGCCGCAGAGATAAAATCTTCTTGAATATAACGCTGCTTCTGTAAACGAGCTGTCAGATATCCCACTAATCCCAGACTAATCGCATGAGTAGGATGGGGAGAAGTCATGGCATCTTGCAGAAACCCTAAAGTTAATCCAGCAATCATTCCTTGTCTAGATGTGCGCTTCACACTCCAAGCTACCACCCAAATTAATAACCAATTAGGACTTATTCCTAATAATTCCATCCCAGGAAAACGAGTGGGCAAGATTAATAAACAGATAATCACAGAAACAATCGTGACAATCGCGTTGAGAATATGCCGAGTCCAAGGATTCCAACGAGACAAATTGTTCACTGACTTGGTTCTCCTTCCTCATGTTCAGGAGTTGGTAAAAAAGGATTGGTTTTTGGAGGTGACTGGGGTGGAAAGAAGTTTTTTTCCGAGATCGGCTTAGTCGGAGTGACAATTACCCATTCAAGATTATTAATTGGTGCCGAAAGTTCAATGATTGCTTCAGGAGCAGGACTTTTATTCAGATTTACCGACTCTATATGTCCTACTGGTAAACCTGGGGGAAACAACTGACTAAAACTTGAGGTAGAAACCACATCACCACGACGTACATCTGGGTCTTTATCAAAAAACTCCATTACGGCAAGATTTTCTGCTTGTCCGCGCATAAAACCCATATAACGACTTCGGCTAATCGTTACTCCCACTCGACTCGTCGGATCACTAATTAGTAATACCTTACTGGTATTTTCAGTCACGGCCACAATTCGCCCGACTAAACCACCAACACCACTCACCACAAAACCGACTTGAATGCCATCTTTAGTCCCGCGTCCAATAATAATCTGTTGCCACCAATGGTCTGAACTACGTCCTACAATCGGCGCGACAATTTCGTCTTTTTTATTGGTAGAAATATAACCAGTTAACTCTTTGAGCTTTTGATTTTGGTTTTCTAGTTCTACTAAACGCTCTTGCAGTTCTTTCATCCGAGCATTCACCATCCACTCTTGCTGAGGTGGATCAAAATCAAACGGACGGATCACCGATTTATAAATTTCAAACAGAGCAGCTCCTTGAGTCTGCCGAACTAACCAAGCGGCACCGAGAGCTAGACCTCCCAGAATGATTTGTAATCCATGCCGATCCCACCAATGACGCAGTGTATACATTCCACCTAAAAAGTCTTTAATTTATTTGGGCTATTTTTGGGCATATTTTCCATGTTTCTCGCACCCTGTTTTCATTCATTCCCTGGCGAGGTTTAAATATCTAAATCAGCAAAGATTTTATCTAGCCCCAGCCTGTTCTAATTTCACTAACTTGCACCCTAAGATTTACAACAGCTCTGATCTTTCACTTATCGGCTCAAATTAGCCGATCGACAGTTTTAATTTTACATATGACGTGAGCGTCCACTAAAGACCCGCTCTAACTGTTTGAAGTTTTCCAATACGCGGCCCGTACCTAACACCACACAACTGAGCGGATCGGCGGCTACATGAGTAATAATACCCGTTTCATGACTGATCAATGTATCTAATCCTTTCAACAAAGCCCCACCACCAGCTAACATGATGCCGCGATCGATAATATCTGCGGCCAGTTCTGGGGGAGTTCTTTCCAGAGTGCGTTTTACCGCTTCTATAATCACCGCTAAAGGCTCTGCCATACTTTCTCGAATTTCTGGTCCTTTGATCGTCACCGTTCTTGGCAATCCAGACAGCAGGTGCAATCCCCGCACTTCCATCAGGGCATCATCATCATCGTGAGTGGGATAAGCCGAGCCAATTTGGATCTTGATTTCTTCTGAAGTCCGTTCCCCAATGACTAAATTATGGACTTTTTTCATGTATTGGGTGATGGCTTCGCTTAGTTCATCTCCAGCGATGCGGACTGATTCGCTAATCACTGTACCTTGTAGACTCAACACCGCCACTTCGGTCGTGCCACCACCTATATCAATAATCATGTTTCCCGTCGGTTCAGCCACGGGTAAACCAGCACCGATCGCTGCTGCTACTGGTTCATCAATCAGGTAGACATCCCGCGCACCTGCTTGGGAAGCGGCTTCCATGACTGCTCTTCGCTCTACACCAGTTACACCAGAAGGAATCCCAATCACCACCCGGGGTGAAACTAAAGTTCTCCCGTCATGGACTCGTCTAATAAAATGCTTGAGCATCAATTCGGCAGTATCGAAATCCGCAATTACACCATCACGTAGAGGGCGTAGAGCAATTACGTTTCCCGGAGTGCGCCCCAGCATCTTTTTGGCGTCTTCCCCAACAGCTAAGGGGACTTTTTCGTCTTTGTCAATAGCAACAACTGAAGGTTCTTGAAGAACAATGCCTTTACCAGATACATACACCAGCGTGTTAGCGGTACCAAGATCGATACCCATGTCCCGGGATAATGAAAAGCGACTGAAAAGACCCACTCGTTTCTACGCTCCCAAATAAAAGATTATGCGAGTTATAATGTAACGTATTTGTAACCGAGGTGGATTCTATTATGTTTTTTCTCTAGAGTCTAGTCAGGTAGAATAAGTTCTTCTCACCTGCCGATCAGAGTGATCATCCACTTATTGAGTCCGAGTTGAGCAAAACCTAATCCGGATTAACTGTTACCAGCAATCCTGGCTATTTGG
Organism: uncultured cyanobacterium; assembly: GCA_963744145.1. GTDB lineage: Bacteria > Cyanobacteriota > Cyanobacteriia > Cyanobacteriales > CAWUOF01 > CAVUSO01. The sequence goes on from CAVUSO010000001.1 coordinate 821,493, forward strand.
TTTAGAGGGGAGTTTTTTGTAATTCTGGGCGTTCTTCAGGTAAAATCGCCCCTTCGATCGGGCAGACCTGAAGGCAAATTCCGCAGTCAATACAGGTAGCAAAATCAATCCAGTACCATGAGTTACCTGTGACATTTGTGCCCGGACCTGGATGAATACAAGCTACTGGACAAGCGTCAACGCAGTCGGCAATTCCTTCACAGGTATTGGTAACGATTGTATGTGGCAATGTGTTCTCCTTACCTACCAATAGTTTTTATTCATTAGCTAAGGTTTCAATTTCTGGTATTCCTTCAGATTTTACCCAGGCAATTTGACTAATTCGCCGCTCTTGAGCATACTCACGTACTAAGTCAGGTGTTTTTCTATCACCTAAGTCTATCTCAACCCGAACTAAATGAGGAGATGATGCCCTCAATTTTTGAGCATAGATAAATGCGGCGCTGTAAGCTTGGGGATTAACTGCTGCGACTAACCAGTCACTTGTAGGGGTTTGATGAGGAATTTCTCCGTTGGTGAGGAGGAATTGGTGTAGTTCTTCGATATTGAGTGCAAAGCCAATCCCGGAGATTTGTTTATGTTTGGGATGGTACAACTCTAATAAATGATCGTAACGTCCCCCCTGTCCAAAAATCCGCAATCCTGAATGGGTATGACTCACTACTTCAAAGACAATACCTGTATAGTAATCAAAGGTTTGTAACAAACTCAGGTCTAGCACCATGGGCAATTGGGTTGGGGGGTAACACTCTTGCAGTAAATCAGTGAGGGATTTCAGATTATTAACGATTTCCTGCTGCTGGGGTGCTAATTCTAAATTGCTAATTCGCTGCAAGACCTCTTGCGGTTTTCCCCTTAATCCCAAGATAAATAATGCTAGCTGACGTAGTTCTGGAGACAGGGGTAAAGTTTCTAGCGTCACTTGATCAAGATTGGCGATCGCTAGACGTACTTGGTCTCGTAAATCTGGTGGAAAGGGTGACAGGAGCGATCGGGTCAGTCCCGCTTCTCCTAAAATCAAGTGCCACCCTGAACATCCCAAACTTTGCAAACAATCTGACAGCAAAAGTAAGATTTCACTATCAGCTAAGATCCCGTCAGCACCCAATAATTCTACTCCTGTCTGGTAAAACTCATGCTGAGTGCCATCGGCACTTGACCGGGAGCGACGAAAGATATTGGCATGATAATACAACCTTTGGGGATAGGTATCTTCTGCCATTCGGGTAACTGCGGTTCTCGCGATCGATGCAGTTAGTTCTGGACGCAACCCTAAAATTTCATCTTCAGCATCTTGAAATTGAATCACGTTAGCACGCTGAATTGCGCCACCAGCCATTAAAGTATCTAACCGCTCTAAAGTTGAGGTCATAATGCGATGATAACCCCAACGATGAAATACTTGCTGTAAGCGCTTTTCGATCCAACTTTGTTGGGCTACATCCAGCGGGAGCAAATCTCTAGCCCCAGTTGGTGGTTGATGAACCATTATTTTTTCTTTCCACCTCCAAATAGACCGCCAAAAAAACCACCTCCACCAGATTTATCTGGGGGTTTTTGACCTGGTTTTGGTGGTGGTGCAGCTTTTCCTCCTCCCGATTGGGCTTTTGGTGGTGCTGCGGGTTTCCCACCCGTTGTGCCCGATCCTGGTTCTAATTTTTTCTTTGCTTCTAAAGCAATTGGTTCTTGTGGATTCAATTGCAATGCTTTGTTAATATGACTTTTAGCCGCTGTTGGTTGATTTTGCTTTATGTAAATCATCCCCATCAAGCCATGGGCTCGACTACTATTAGGATCTAACTTCAGCGCTGACTGTAATTCACTTTTAGCCCGAGCTAAATCATTCAGCTTAATCAAGTCTTCCGCTCGACGACAGTAACTATCAATCATCCCTTGCTGTGCTACAGACCGATTCGGAGTAGAACCTCCCGTTGTCGATGGGGAAGCTTGAGCAGGAGATGCTGGGTTTGCTGCTGGACGAATACCTTTGCTTTCTTTGCGTAGTAAATACACTAGATTTAGCTCACTAATCTGACCGATTAAGTTCAACACTTGATTGAGTGATTCATACTGATTTTGAGCTAAGTGGTTTAAAGCTGTATGGTAAGCGTTATCTAAGTCTCCGGCTTTGGCTAGTTGTTTAGCTGCTTCGGTGAGCAGTTCAATTTTATTTGGTTCTTGAATCAGACGCTGACCGGTTCTTTTTAACAGTACACCATATTCAGCTTTTTCCCGTTCATGGGATAATTTTGAATAAGCGGGACTGACTAATTTAGAAAATAGCTGAGTGGCCATTTTTTTTTCAATCTCGTTGTTTGCACCGCAGCTATCTGGATGAAGACGACGGGCTAGATATAAGCGATATCGTTTACTTATTTCCTCGATTGATGCGTCAATTGGTACTCCCAAAACTGCATGGTAGTCAGTGAAATCAAATTTGAATAGCCCTTGTTTAATTTGAAAAGACATACTGCGCTTTCCAACTCCGTTGCCGATTATATATTTTTATTGTACTTCGCTCTCTCCGAGCGATTGGTATGATATTTGTGCTACTACATGGCTAAGATTTGCTAGTTTTCACTTTTCGCTGCCAGAAGATTTACTAGCAAGAAGTTCAGCTGATAAAGCTGTATGTAAATGACCATTAGTGGCCAAAACTCGACCAGATTTAATTTCCACTGGACTACCATCGTAAGCAGTTACTTTGCCCCCAGATTCTGCCACGATTAAAATACCTGCGGCTATATCCCAAGGGGATAATCCTCTTTCCCAGTATCCATCTAATCTACCACAAGCAACATAAGCTAAGTCCAGAGCTGCTGAACCACTCCGACGCACTCCTTGGGTTAAATGGGTGAGGTGACAAAATTCCGCATAATTATTGTCGGAGGTTTCGCGCCGATCGTAGGCAAATCCAGTTACTAGCAAACTTTTACTCAATTGGTTGGTTGATGACACTGTAATTGGACGACGGTTACGAGTAGCACCATTACCTTTGACTGCTCGAAATAGTTCGTTCCGAAAAGGATCAAAAATTACTCCCACTTGCGGAATTCCCTCCATCAGAAGTCCAATTGAAGTAGCTGCAATGGGATATTGATGTGCATAGTTAGTCGTCCCATCTAACGGGTCGATCGCCCAAAGATATTTGCTATCGAGAACTCCCAGTTGACCTGATTCTTCGGCTAGGATGCCATGATCGGGAAGATGACGTTGCAATATTTCTAAAATAGCTTTTTCTGCGGCTTGATCTGCTTCTGTAACTAAATCTCCAGGATGGGTTTTTTCTTGAATATCTTCTAGTTCTCCTAGTTTAGCTTGCAAAATCGCACCAGCCGCTAGTGCTGCTTCGGTGGCAATATCTAAAAAGTTTAAAAGTTGCTGGGGATGATTCAGGTTCATGGTTTGGCTCAATAAGTTCTCAATGAGGATTTTTTCCACCTATGCTTAAGACCGATTTTGAGCGCGAAACTCACTCGGAGTCAGACGCATCGGATTTTTTGAGTCCCAGATTCCTAGTCCTAGTAGTCTAGCTTGTTCTTGAGCGCGAGCCAGACGTTCATTATATTTATTGTTAGGCGATCGCGGTACGGCTAAAGCATATCCTTGGGCAACTAATTTTTCATTGACTAAATCCCGATCGCACCATACATAAGCCATCTTTCTCCCATAGTTGTCTTCTGGTTCTCGGTCTAACTCTAATAATACGGGTTGTTCCTTGAGTATTTCTGTTAAATATTGTTTGGCTGCTTGTCCCCAAGGTTGTTGACGCAAGTCTGGTGCTTCAATTCCAATCAAACGCACTTTGACCAGAGGTTGACCTGCGATTTCTAAGGTTTGACCACTAATTACTCGCTCTACCTTGACTGTTAATTCTGGGGATGGAGATTGAGTTTGACAACTGATCAACAAGGGAAGACAGCTAATTAACAGATGGAGCGGATTGACAAATTTTTTAATCTTCGTCCAGAGGTAGTCCAACTTGAACCTTTCCTTTACCAAAGTAGCGACCAAACTGGAGTTCGTAGACTTCATCTTCGTCTTGGGTTTCTACTTCCAAGTCCGAGCGGGGATAGCTGACACATAATAAAGCATATCCTTGGGCACGTAAACCAGGAGAAAGTCCCATTGCTTCCGGTTGATGTACTTCCCCAGCAATAATTCGCACAGCACAACTGGTACAAGCACCATTTCGACAAGAAAAGGGGAGAATAAAACCTTGACTTTCTGCCCAATGCAGAATATAGCGATCTTCTGGTGCTGTAAAAGTATAGCGATCGCCTTTTTGACGATCATGAATGGTTACATTATAGGAACGGGTCATTTATTTGGTGCCTGGAAGCAAATTTCAGCAATATATCTCAAGCTAAGACTAAGACAAATTAGACCTGATTGATCTATTGTTATTTATTGATTTTAGTGTCCCACTTTGAGAGTCTGTCCCTTTTTTATCTAAAAATTTTTTCTATCCTCTTGACATACTTATTCAGGTTCTGCTAATATTGTTTTCCTGTGGATAATTAAATAAGTTAGTTTTTGGAGAGGTGGCCGAGTGGTTTAAGGCGCAGCACTGGAAATGCTGTGATGGGGTAACTTATCCGAGGGTTCAAATCCCTCCTTCTCCGTATTTTTTTACTAAAATAGCATTGAGTTCAGGATTTAAGTTCTGAGTTCGTTTTTCCATGCAATTACTCGAATGCGTCGATAGTCGGCGCTCCATTTGCCATGATCATATAAAATTGGTCGTAGCTGCTGTTCAACTGCTTTAATCACCTCAGCTTTTTCAGTCTGATCTAGTCTTGATAGCAAAGAATTAGTAAACATTTCTAACCAATTTGCTAGTCCTAAATCTCCATCTGCTAAAGGTGTTGGACGTTCAAATAAAACTGCATATTTAACATCAAAACCTTGCTGTTCTAACAGGGTAGTATATTCACCAATACTGGGAAAATACCAAGGGTTGATTTCTGTTAGGTCTAGATGATTTTTAGTTTCTAAAACCTGGAAAAGAGCAGTAGCGATCGCTTGAATATTTCCTTTTCCACCAAATTCTGCGACAAATCTACCTCCTGGTTTTAGCGATCGCCAAATACAATTAATTACTGACTTTGCTTCGAGAATCCAGTGTAATGCTGCATTGGAAAAAACCGCATCAAATAATTGTCCAAGTTGAAAATTTTTACCATCAGCAACTACAAATTCAATTTGAGGATAGTTAGCTTTAGCTGTACTAATCATGGTGGAACTATGATCAATTCCCATTACTTCTGCACCAGTTTGGGAGATTTGAGCAGTTAATTGTCCTGTCCCACAACCGAGGTCAAGAATTTTTTCTCCTGGTTGGGGATTAAGTAAGGAAATTAAATCTTCTCCATATTGCCAAACAAATGCGTGTTTAGCTTCATAAAGATCAGAATTCCAGATATTTTCAGATGACATAATTTCCTGAGTGATTAATTTTGATGGAACTGAGAATACTTGATTTTTGTTCGTAGGGTTTTGATGTAGTTAGATGTTACTGTCACTATGTCATTCAGCTCGGTCATTAAATTATCCAGCTTCTGCGCTGGGATTAATTCCGATTCGATCAATAATTCTAACCAATATAGACATCGATCTCCTTCTTGTTCTACTAAACTTAATTTCGTGATCATATCGGGATAGGATTTACAGCGACAAGCAGCACGGTAATAAGCACCCATAAAACTAGATGTGCGGAGTAATTCTTTACTAATTAATTCTGTTTCTGCGCTTAATGGTAATGCTCGGACTAATCGCATTACTCGTAAAGCAACATTTTTAGTGCGGTGTTTAAATTCTAGTTCATTCATAGGTAAATGTCTAAATTTAAGTCTTTTTCTTTAAGGTGAATAAGTAATGCTAAAATAAAAAGCTTTATCTTGAGCATTATTACCGCGATCTTTAATACTAATGAAAGGAATTCCATAATCCATCCGGACATTAACATGAGAGACCGGTTCCCAAATTAATCCTAACCCACCTCCAACTAAAAATTTGGTTTTGGGTATAGTATTAGGATTTCCCGGTTCATTCCAAACCTCACCCGCGTCCACAAAAGGAGCAAACTGCAAAACCGGAAGTCCCGATTCATTCCGATCCATAGTAATTCGATCTTCTAAAGAAACTCGAAATCCATTGTCACCGGAACGAATATTTTGACGATATCCACGTAAAGATTGACCACCACCAATGACAAATTGTTGGGAAGGTAATAGACTATCTGGAGTTAGTTGTAAATCAGCAGAAAGAATGACTAACTGATCATCACTCAAACGCTGTAAACGCTGAATTTGTCCTAACCAACTAAAAAAACGTCCATCCGGAATTGGGTGTTTATTAATGGTCGGATCAAATAAATCTACTCCTACACTAAATTGCGATCGCAAAGACCAAGCACCGGATAAATCTCTAGAAACATAATCCTGTCCAAATTTAAAGGTGCTGGTACGACTCACACCATTTTTATCTGGTCCTTGACCAAAAGGTGTGGGTCCAGAAAAAGTAAAAGTTTGTCCATCTTGATAGCTATAACCTAGAGAAAGAGCAAATTCTTTCCGAGGAGAGCGTAAGAAAGGTTGTCGATAACTAATTTCATAAAGTTGTGATTCTCCATGAATATTTAAGCTGGAAAAAGATGGTTCAGTAATATGGTTCCAATTGGGTGCTGCTCGTAATTGAATTGTACCATTCATAGCATTAATGGGTAACCGATAGGTAAAATCTAAAACATCTGCACCACTATTAGTTGTGTGATTATAATCAGCAACAATTTGATCTCCTAATCCAGTTACATTATTATATCCTAACAATAAACCTAATCTTTCTGAACCGACACTTGGAGGGGAATAATTATCAGCACTAACGCTCCGAAAAAAGCGTTCATTTTCGGTAACACGGACAACCAGAATACTTTGACCAATAGCTTTACCTGCTTTCAAACTAGCTTCGACGTTTTTTAACAATGGATCAGCACGTAGTAACCTTAACTGATCTTCTAAAGCTGCGGTATTCAGGGGTACTCCTGCTCCTAATAAGATCCGACTACTGATATAATTTTTCTTTAAATGTTCTGTTCCTTGCACCACAACTTCAGAGAGGACACCTTCAATTACTCGGATTTGTGCTACCCCATTCGTAATAGTTTGATCAGCAACTATTGCTCTTGATGTAATATAGCCTTTATCTAAATATAATTGGGTGATGTTATCAGCAGCTTTCCGTAATTCATCGATCGTAATATTCTGTCCTTCTAAAGGTTTAATAATCGGATTCAATTGCTGATCCCCAAAGATCGTACTACCAATGACTTCAATTTTTTTGATTGGGAACTTTTGACCAACTGGTATTGGTGCGGTCGTTGGTGCGGTCGTTGGTGCGGTCGTTGGTGGGGTTGTTGTAAGTGGTTTTTCCTTTGGACTAGATTCGGTTGGAGATGTAGGTTGTTGCAAAAAGCGATCGCGGTTAGGATCGGGTTGAAGTTGAGGAGGAGGTGCGGGAATATTCTCTCCTAGTTCTAAACCATTTTGGTGATTAACGGTCTGAATTGGATCAGAATTAACAATCTCAGAACTAGCACTAGCATCACTTAAGGTATTGAATATTAGAACTATGCTAGAAATTGACACTCCACACCAAAAAAATCCCAGATTGTTAGTCCAGTACATTAGATTTTGACTTCCCGTGATGAAAGTTATTTTGAGGAAAACTGTAAGGATATAGGTTTGACATTGATATATTATGATCGATTTTAACTCGAAGATTTGGATTAGCCTGATGATGAATCTTACAGCTATAATCCTGGCTGGAGGTAAAAGTTCCCGGATGGGTCAAGATAAAGCGATGCTGATGATTGCTGGTTCTACTCTGTTAGAAAGAGTTTGTCAAGTTGCCCAAAAATGCACTCCCTTAGTCTATATCGTGACACCTTGGTCTGACAGATATCAACAACTTGGATCAGCAAGATATCGGTTGATTCAAGAATTACCTTTACCAGGAAAAACTACCTATGATGGACCACTATTAGGTTTTGTCCAGGGATTGGTACAGGTAGAGACTGAGTGGGTATTATTACTAGCTTGTGATTTACCTTGTCTAAAAGTTCAGGTTTTACAGGAAGGAATTGAGCAATTAGTTCATGTTAATCAGAATGCGATCGCGTTTTTACCCCGTGATCAGCAAAGATGGGAACCACTCTGTGGATTTTATCGTCGTAGTTGTTTAGCAACCTTAACTAATTTTATTCAGCAGGGTGGAAGATCCTTTCAGCATTGGTTAGGGGAAAATCTAGTTGAGGAATTTCTGATTAGCGATCGCCAAATTCTGTTTAATTGTAATACACCTACTGATTTTAATTTACTGAAACCTGAAGATTTCCTTGATTTTTAGTGTGGTTTCCCTGTTCGCGATCGCTGCTAATATATCTTTAGTTAGGATTTATTCACCCTAGCTTTGGAGATATCTGAACCTTAACCTAAATTATCCTTGACACTTGTTTGTAAATATGATAGGGTAAATATTATATTGTGTAAAATCAAAAATTTCCAAATAATTTATGATGATAATGTCCTGAAGTTAAAAAACAATTATGGCCAATATATTAGTGACTGGAGTTGCTGGTTTTATCGGGTTTCATTTTTGCCAACATCTATTAGAAAGTGGTGAAGTAGTTAAGGGAATTGATAATCTTAATAGTTATTATGATGTCAATTTAAAACAAGCTCGTTTAGAGCAATTAAAAAAATATAAAAATTTCCAATTTCAGCAGTTAAATCTCAGCGATCGACCAGGAATGACAGAATTATTTGCTCAGGTGGAACCAGAAAAGGTAGTTCATTTAGCAGCACAAGCAGGGGTGCGTTATTCTTTAGAAAATCCATCAGTTTATATAGATAGTAATTTAGTTGGATTTGGCAATATTTTAGAGGGATGTCGTCATACAAAAGTTAAACATCTAGTTTTTGCGTCTTCTAGTTCGGTTTATGGTGCAAATACAAAAATGCCTTTTTCAGTCCATGATAATGTGGATCATCCCTTAAGTTTATATGCAGCTACAAAAAAATCGAATGAATTAATGGCTCATTGTTATAGTCATTTGTATCAAATACCAATCACAGGATTAAGATTTTTTACGGTTTATGGACCTTGGGGACGTCCGGATATGGCTTTATTTTTATTTACTAAATCGATTCTAGAAGGAAAACCAATAAATGTGTTTAACCATGGAAAAATGCAACGTGATTTTACCTATGTTGATGATATAGTTAAAGGAATGTTACTGGTCTTGAAGCGGATACCTCAACCTAACTTAAATTGGTCTGCGGATCTACCAGATCCCGGTACGAGTTTTGCTCCTTATAATATTTATAATATTGGTCATAACCATCCAGTTGAGTTAAGCAAATTTATTGAAGTTTTGGAAGATGCGATCGGAATCAAAGCACAAAAGAATTTTTTACCACTCCAACCGGGAGATGTCCTTGCAACCTATGCAAATACAGAAGATTTAGAAAAAGCAGTAGGATTTAAACCGAGCATTTCCATTGAAGAAGGTATCCCTAATTTTGTGAATTGGTATCGTAGTTATTATCAAGTTTAAGGGGGATTAGCGATCGCGAATTTTTTGGAAAAAACAGCAGCTAAATTAGCATGGTACTAATTTACCACCTTTAAGCAATTTTAATTTCTGTCCACGCCATTGGACTGTATTACCAATAAAGCCATAAACCCAAATAAAAAAGCTGACTAAATCACGTAGCGGTACTAACCAAATAAATTTTTTGGCGATCGGATCACGAAATTGATTAACTGCAACTATCCAAACCATTAATAATCTTAAACTCCAGGTAATCCCGAAAACTGTCCAACCTAACCAAGAACCATTAGACACCAGTAAAAATAATAAGCTGGTACTTACTCCATTGGTAAAAATTAATCCCACATAACCCCAAGGTCTAGCATAGCGCATACAACGATACCAACGGATTTGATGAGCAATCAGATCCAATAAATTGGGAGTATCGAGAAAATGTTCAACTAGATAGTCAGATAAAACTACTTGATAACCAGCTTGGGCTGGAAGATAACCCAGTTTATAATCATCTTGTAAATAATCGGCGATCGCGGCAAAACCACCAATTTCTTCTAATACTGATCTTTTGATGGCAATTCCTGCTCCAAAAGCAAATGTGATACCTTCTAAATATCGAGCTACTAACACACTAGGTTGGAAATCACAGGAAATTCCCAGAGCTTCAAAAGTAGCTACCCACCCTTGAGTTAGGGAATTATACATACAGGTTACTACCCCCACTTGTGGATCTGCTAGGGGTTGCACAACTCGGCTCAAATAATCAGTCCCAACTTTGACATCACTATCAGAAATCAACAAAATTGAATACTTAGCTTTTTCTAAACCGTTGGCTAAATTACTGACTTTGAGATTAGTACCTATTACCCGGTCATTAATGACAAAATCAATGTCAATATTAGGAAAATCACTAATAATTTTTTCAACTACTTTTATGCCCGGATCTTGGCGATCGCGAATGGCAAAAACTACTTGATAAATGGGATAATCTTGCTGACAAAAAGATGCAATATTTTGATAGGTTAGACTATCAATTCCACAGAGGGGTTTTAAAATCGTGATCGGTGGATGAAAACTTGGATCAAATTTTCTGGGTTCTTGAAAAAACCTAATCGCGGCATAAATAGCAAAAATATAATAACAAATTGCTGCCCAGCAAAAAATTAATAACATCTTATCTCATTCCTTCACTGGCAGAAATTAAAGCTACACCAATGCAAATAAACATCGTCCCAAATAACCGACCAGAGGAAACCTTTTCCTGTAAAAAATATCCTGCTCCTAATACACTCACCACATAACCAAGAGCAGTCATGGGCATCACAAAACTTAGATCAGACCAACTTAACAAAGAAATAAACATAAAGAAAGCTATAGCCATACAAAAAACACCTAAGCCAAGATAAGGATTGATGATCGCACGACGCACCAGTTTAATTAATTCTGGCGATCGCTTAAATTCAACTTCTCCCACCTGTTTCATCCCTTTGCTTAATAAAATATCACCGATCGAATCAGATAATACCATTACCATGACTGCAAACCAGGTTTTAGAAACAGAAAAAGAAATCGGTAATAGGAAAAAGAACAAATTTTTTAGTTTATTTCTGATTTTGCTGAATATTTCTTTGCTCACCTCTGGATGTTCACCGATACTAACAACCGAAACACCTACAGAGACTATGAGAGTACCTACCCATCTCACTACAGAAATATTTTCACCTAAGATTAACCAAGCTAATACAGCATTCAAAACATAGTTCGATGCGGTCATCGGGAGCAGATAACTTAAATCTAACCAAGACAGTGCTACTAAGTAAACAAATAGAGCTATAATTAGAAAACCTACCCCCATCCAAATCCAAGGATTCATCAAAATATGTAGAGCAATATCTAACAAAACAGCAGGATTGAGACTATTAACTTCGCCAATTTGTCCCATTCCATGACTTAAGCCAATATTACCTAAAGCTTGACAGGCAATTAGTAAGGAAATAATAATAAGATTTTTCACGATCGGATCTCTTGATTGTTAAAATTGGTTAACTCAAACCCACAAGTAAAAAGCAGATCACGAACTTTTTCACTGACTAAAGCATTTAATTCTGCTTCACCTAAACCGAGGGGACTATTACTTGGTTCTCCAGCTATAGCGATCGCAGGATGGGAATAAATTTCGACTAAATCTGCTTGAATTTGGGGAATCAAACCGAGAAGATAATCTTCTGTCATTTGACCGGTTTGGAGTAATCCATAGACAGATTCAACTAAACCAATATTTTTGGCTTTCAATAATTTCTCTCCCTGAACGTCTTAACGCACTAAACACCAAAGACCAAACTAATTTCATCAAGAAATTCCGCGAATCAATCTTTAAGGTAAACTGCAATTCTTCTTGTGGTAATCTAATGACTTTAATTTTAAACTCTTCGGCTAAATCGATAATTGTTTGTAAGACAAAAGGATGACAATGAAGGTGTAAATGTCCATCAACATGGGATAAAGTTAAACCAGTTTGACGAAATTTTTCTAACTGAGCGCGAATTTCTTGAGGTAATTCTGCTCTAGCACCTGGGTGAAACTGATAACGTAAACCAGTCATCAGTGGATCATTGGGAAAATTACCTTCCCGATCGACTAAATGAGGAATTTGACTCGGAGGTAAGACTGATTTACCACAACCCACAACTAGATGTAAACCTACTGCTAAATGGGGACGTTGACGAGCCATTTCTACTGCTTCCGGAAATGCTGCTCCTGTTACCATTAAACTGGTACTGGTGAGGATACCGCGATCGTAAGCTTCGATAATAGCACGATTAACTCCACTGGAAAACCCAAAATCGTCACCATTGACAATCAGTAAACGACGACGAAATAGATTATTTGGATTAGCAAGAGTATTTAGATCGGAAATTAAGTTTTGACTCATCACTCATGGGTAAAAAACTGGCACTGTCTTAGTAGGGGCGTATAGCTATACGCCCTGTCTTAGTAGGGGCGTATAGCTATACGCCCCTACAGGATTTTCATACCCTGATTAAGCAACGCATTATTCCTTATACTTGGACTGGGGTTCCAGCTTTAGTATGGGCTGAGGTTTGTTGAAGACGACGTTCTCGCAGATAGGAGAAAAATTCACCCCCTTCTCGCAGACGACGAATCAACATTTGCCGATCGCCTAGCATTTCCCGCACAATGGGAATAATCGCTTGAGGACGGAAGTAAAATTTGCGGTACATTCTTTCTACCCCATCTTCAATTTTTTCTTTAGATAGATTGGGATATTGCAGAGTAGAGGTTTGAATGCCAGAATTAGCGACTAAAGTATGATCCGCAAACCAACCATTTGCTTGAGCTTGAGCATAAAGTTCAGTTCCGGGATAGGGAGCTGCGATCGATACTTGAATGGTATGGGGACTAATATCACAGGCAAAATTAATAGTTTCTTCAATGGTTTCTGGTGTTTCCATTGGTAATCCTATGATAAAAGTGCCATGAACCGTAATCCCGAGTTTATGACAATTTTGCATAAACTCCCTGGCTACTTCTAATTTGATCCCTTTTTTAATCCGGTTTAAAATTTCTTGGTTACCCGATTCAAACCCAACTAACAGTAACCTCAACCCATTATCGCGTAATTGTTTTAAGGTATCATAATCCAGATTAGCTCGGGCATTACAACTCCAGGTGAGGTTGAGTCGTTTCAGGTATTCACTAATTGCGATCGCGCGGTGCTTATCGATGGTAAAAGTATCATCATCGAACATATATTCCCGGACGCGATCGCCAAAAATTGACTTAGCTTCTGCCATCATTTGACCAACTGCTGCTGGACTTTTAGCCCGATATTGATGTCCACCAATAGTTTGGGGCCAAAGACAGAAAGTGCATTTAGCTGGACAACCTCGTCCAGTATAGAAGGAAATATAAGGGTGCAGCAAATAGCCGATGAAATATTTCCGAATATCTAAATCACGATCATAGACTGGTAAAACACTGGGCATCGCATCCCAATCGTGAATTAATTCCCGATCGGCGGTATGCTGAATTTGGCCATAGCGATCGCGATAGCTCAGTCCTTTAATTTGATCCCAGGGTTTTCCTTGGGCTAACTCCAGGCAAGTATAATCAAATTCATGACGACAAGCAAAATCAATGATCGGATGATCTTGGAGAGTTTGTGCTGGTAATACCGCTACATGGGCACCAATTAAGCCCACCTTCACCTGGGGATTTTGGGCTTTAATCGCTTCAGCACACTTAACATCATTAGCTAAAGAAGGGGTACTGGTATGTAGAATCACCAGTTCGTAATCCTGAGCAATTTTCAGGACATCATCAACAGTTTGCCCATGGGGAGGAGCATCGATCAACTTGCTACCGGTTACCAGTGCTGCGGGTTGTGCTAACCAGGTAGGATACCAAAAAGAAGTAATTTCCCGTTTAGCTTGGTAACGGGCTCCAGCACCACCATCAAACCCATCAAATGAGGGAGGACTAAGAAAGAGGGTTTTTTGCACGCATTTCTCCTGTTCAGATTGCTGATTGGTACTGTCAATCAATGACAGGTATTTACCTTGACAGTACCAAATTGAAAATAATATTCTCGATAGTTTACTTTTTCATACCAGCAACCCGTTGGACGAGAGCCATGACCATACTGCGACTGAGTTTATCTTGACCATGAACTAACGCGTCAATCGTAGCATGGGCTAAGGTTAGGGGGATTTGGCAAAAGTCCAAAACTGGTCCATTGGGTAAAAGCTTTGTATAAGCATCAGCCAAAACTAAATTACGACGTGCATAATTTTGCATATCGCTTTCGACCCAACCATCTGGGAAGAAATCAACACCCCGTTGCTGATCTTCTCTGTGATTACGGAGAATATTGACTGCTTGTAAACCCCGACCAAAACCGATCGCTTGAGCCCGGTTAGTTTTAGTGCCATCATACCAAGCCCAAAGATCTGAAAGCAGTAATCCAACTGCACCAGCAACTCCGAAAGTATAACGATCTAAATCTGCTTCTGTATGAATTTTCCAATTACAGCCCGCCCAATAAGCCATCCGATCAGCCATTGCCGCAGTTGCATCCCAAATTCGAGGACCGATGGAGGGGGACGCAAGTAGAGCCCATTCCCCAATCCGAACTGTTACTTCTGGGAGGGAAGCTTCCTGCTTGCTTAATACTAACGATAAGTCTTTCAAGACCAAACCATCACTGGCAGCTTGTAAGGTCAAGCTAATTATTCGCAATAGTTTTGCCTTCGTAGCGTTGTCCAGTTCTGCATGATCCTCAATTTCATCAATAGCACGCATACATAGATAAGCAGAAGCAACACTCTCTTGCAATCCCATGGGTAAACGGCTAATTGGGATATAAAAAGTCCGACTGGTTTGTTTGAGAATCTCTAATGCGTCTTGTGGCAAATCCATCCGTTCAACTCCTCTAATTTTTCACCCTGACAGTCACTAGCTCCTGGTTAGGGCAACCATTGTCTGCGCTGTGGCATTGATTCGCCTCTTTGCTCCCCTGTTAATAGCCGTTAGGCAATTACCAGATTAATCTGATTAGCTTAATTTGGGCTAGTGGGGTAGTAGGGCGTGCCGGGTCATTACAGCAAAATCTCTGGACATTAGCTATTCTGTCAGCTTTTAGCTCACCGCAGGCTAATGCTAGTCTGCGTTATCGCCAATTATGGCCCTGATTGGGTTTTCGATTAGCTGAAGTTTCCCAGTCTTACTCATATTTTTTGATGTTGATATTGTCATACTACTCTGTCTCCGGTTTTTTCTGTGCCCTTATGCGTCTTTCACCTTTGTCAGCGTTTTTGATCATTGTTTCAGCAATTTTTGGTATAATAAGGGGTTATTTACCATATTTGACTGAAATCCTATTGTTAACAAAATGTTACCCAATAGTATCAAATCTGTTTTCCACGTCAACTAAGTGTTAGCACTAGCTAGACCTGGGGTCAGCAGACTTCTTGCAAAAATAACTAGGACAGGCAAGATGCCTGTCCCACAAGGGTTTTTTTGTTGTGGGACAGGCATCTTGCCTGTCCAAAGTGTTAGCACTAGCTAGACCTGGGGTCAGCAGACTTCTTGCAAAAATAACTAGGACAGGCAAGATGCCTGTCCCACAAGGGTTTTTTTGTTGTGGGACAGGCATCTTGCCTGTCCAAATAAATTGATCACTATGACTTTTGTAAGAGATCTAGCCTAGTTAGGATGTTTTTAAATGAGCAATTCACCATAATCTTTTAATAAATTCTGTAAAAAATTAGCCGCTGTTACCGCTGTATAAATCTCTGTACCTCGGGAGTTTTGGCTAATTTGCCATCCGGTCACTGTCTGGGGCGATCGCCATAGATCTAAATGTTCCACTTGTGGATCTGCATAAAAATTCTCTTTTCCTGAACCGAGCAGAGCCGAACTCCAATGAGTGAAATAATCATGGCTCAAACGAAAAATCGGAAAATTTCCCCCTAATGGTACTCCCCACCCGTCTACAGCGATCAATGCTTTGACTTTTCTCCCCTGACCTACCCAAACCCAAGCTGCACCAATTGCTCCCACCACACCAGCACTAAAACCAATAAAAACTAATTCTGTTTTTACACCTGATCTACCCAAAAATTGCCAAATGTCAATCGCTGAATAAGCAGGATAATCTTGAACTGGAAAAATCAATATCTGGTTTGATTGACAGAAATTTCGCCAATTTTCGGACAATCCCTGTAAAAATTGCTCGGTTAGGAATGGGTCATGGATACCTGGACAAATGACAATACTCATGGTTGACTTGATCTAATCGGAATTTATCCCCCCCCTAGGGATGTTAACATAAAGATTGGATGGACTTGTGGGAGAATCCTCAGCCCCCCTTGGGCATCACCTTGATTTCCAGATTATCCAAGAGAAGGAGTAAGAAGTGGTTGCCACTGTGCAAACAACGGATCACGATATATCCTCTACCTTAAGCAGTCAAGATCGGGTTGCTGTCTTGCTGATGGGTTATGGTGAAGTGGAAAGCTATGCTGATTTTGCCAATTACAATGAACAAGCTTTAAATTTATTGACAGCAAAGTTCGCTCCTGTACCTACCTGGATTTATCCACCCTTAGCTAAACTATTAGCGATTTTTGACTTACATGAGTGGGATCATCAACACGGACATTTTATTTCCCCTCATAATGCTATTTTTGAGCAGCAACGCGCCGGAGTAGAAAAATATTTGCAAGCAAAATGGGGCGATCGCGTACAAGTTTTCAAAGCTTTTAACTTTTGCGCTCCTTTTCTTCCTGAGCAAGTTTTAGCGGAAATTAAAGCAGCAGGATTTGATAAAATTCTGATCTATCCCTTGTTGGTAGTTGATTCAATTTTTACCAGTGGGATTGCAGTTGAACAGGTGAATAAAGCCCTGACTAAATTAAGTGATGGGGGTGAACATTGGGTTAAAGGTCAGCGTTATATCCCTTCTTTCTATAACCAACCTGACTATATTGATTTGCTAGCTCAGTTAGTTGCTGCAAAAATTAAAACTGATTTAGCTGTAGCACATTTACCATCTCAAACTGGAATTGTGTTAATGAATCATGGTTGTCCTCATAAAGCGAAAGGTTTTACTTCAGGAATTGATGAAAGTCAAGCTCTTTATGAAGCGGTGAGGGAACGTTTAATCGATCGTTATCCTTTAATTTCGATCGGTTGGTTAAATCACGATACTCCTTTGATTGAGTGGACTCAACCTGATGCGAAATTAGCTGCTCAAAATCTGATTGAATTGGGAGCAACAGCAGTAATTTTTATGCCGATCGGTTTTGCGACGGAAAACCATGAAACTTTATTGGATGTAGATCATATTATCCATGCGGTTGCTCGGAAATATCCTCATGTGCGATATGTGCAAATGTCTTGTGTTAATGAGAATACAGAGTTTCTTCAGATGGTAGCGCGATGGGCTGATCCTCAGATTGAAGCGTTGTTAAACGAAATGAGTTTAACTGTTAATCCTGGTTTAGCTTCCGGTCATCATCACCATGATCATGATCATGATCATCATCACCATCACTAGATATTGGTCAATTGTTTGACCTCTCCCCCAACCCCTCTCCTCAGAGGAGAGGGGAGTAGAATAGACAAGAAAGCAAAAATAAATAGGACAGGCAAGATGCCTGTCCCACAAAAGTGATTTTTTCTGGTGGGACAGGCATCTTGCCTGTCAATAAATAGATCAATAAGGACTTTTGCTTTCTTGTCTAATGATTATTGCGATCGATCCTAATTTGGAACAGGAAAGATTCTGAGGATTATATTGTAATGAATTGGCTCGGGTCACCCAACCGCGATCGCGTTACCAACTAAACTAATCAATCCTCTAACTATTACTAATATGTCAAGAACAATGTGTGATGAAGCTACTAAAATTTTTTGATCGCGAACAGACTATTGCCCCACCTGACTATAACCGTTGGGTCATTGTGATTGCAGCTCTATCTATCCATCTTTGCATCGGACAGGTTTATGGATTTAGTGTCTTTAATTTGCCCCTCACCAAACTCATTGGGATCACTCAAAGCGATCCTCAAGATTGGAACTTATCGACTTTAGGTTGGATTTTTCCCTGCGCGATCGCCGTTCTAGGAATTTCCGCTACCATATTTAGCGAATGGGTGGAACGGGATGGTCCCCGCAAAGCAATGTTTGTCGCTGCACTTTGTTTTAGTGGTGGTTTTTTTGTGTCAGCGATCGGTGTAGCAGTTCATCAAATACTTTTATTGTGCTTGGGTTATGGAGTTTTGGGAGGTATTGGTTTAGGAATTGGCTATATTTCTCCTATTTCTACTCTGATCAAATGGTTCCCTGATCGACCAGGTATGGCAACGGGTTTAGCAATTATGGGTTTTGGTGGTGGTGCGATTATTAGCTCCCCTTTTGCAGTGAACTTAATGGAATTTTTTCAGTCACCTACATCGGTTGGGGTGACGCCTACTTTCTTGACAATGGGGGTGATTTATTTCTGCATAATGATGGTAGGTGTAGTTTTTGTGCGTGTTCCCCCTACCGATTGGCAACCAGCCAACTATCAACCGAATTGGCGATCGCAGCTCCTAGTTACCACCGTCGATGTATCCCCTGACAATGCCATCCGCACACCACAATTTTGGTTACTTTGTGTGATGTTATCCGCTAACCTCACAGCCGGGATGGGTATTCTGAGTCAAGCATCGCCAATGATTCAGGAAATTTTTCAAGTTTCGCCACAAGAGGGAGCAATATTTGTGTCATTGCTCAGTGTGTTTAATATGCTTGGGCGTTTGATTTGGTCGTCTTTATCTGATTATCTGGGACGCAAGCGCACCTATTTTGTATTTTTCGGCTTAGGTATTATCCTGTATCCGGTCATTCCTCTGATCGGTAAACTTGGCAATACCGTTTTGTTCGATGTTTGTTTTTGTATCGTCTTAAGTACCTATGGTGGTGTAGTTGCCACCCTTCCAGCCTATTTGCGCGATCTATTTGGCACAATGTATGTAGGAGTAATTCACGCTAGATTGATCGCTGCTCACTCAGTATTAGGTGTCTTATGTCCTATTTTAGTCAACTATATTCGCGAGTACCAAATCAAAATTGGTGTACCGAAGCTTGATTCCTATGCGTTGATGATGTATATCATGGCAGGTTTTCTCTTGATCGGCTTACTAGCAAATTTGCTAGTAGGGGCTGTTGATTCCAAATACCACCATGTCTTACCCACACCTAGTCAATGACCATCAGCGATCGCGATTACAAATATCTGAAGTATTAAGATATAATTAAACCTAAGAATATCAAACATGGGTTCTGGGTATGGATGAACTATTAGAATATCTAATTTATCGTTTTTCTTTCAAAACACAAGACCTGGTAAATTCATCACCACCAAAACTAGATCACCCTCATAAAAATATTGTTTATGAAATTGCTTGTCCACCTGATTCTATTCACAAGGGTAAGTTAGAGTTTTCCCGTTGGTATCCCATTCCCTTACCGGATATTATGACTCCAGCGTATCAAAGAATAGTGTGGGAAGCAAGAACAGATTACTTTGGTTATGAACCAAACAGTAATCTTCAGGAGATTGATTGGTATCTAAATTTTGCCGATCCGGATCTGTTTGTTGCTTATGGTAGTCCTCTGTTTGCTCAAGATGAAATCCAAGTCGCTGAACATCCAGCTCTAGCTTCTCTCCGAGAGGCTTTATTAAATGCTAAGATTAAACCCTTAACTGTAGAAGATGGTAATCCTACTCCGATTTTAATTCGGGGGGTAGAACGACGTTGTGCGATCGCGATCGATCCTAATTCGGAACAGGAAAGACCTTTAGGATTATATGGTAATAAATTTGCTCGGGCAACCCCTAATGCGATCGCGTTAGCAACTAAACTAATCAATCCTCCAACTATGACTAATCTGATCGCGATCGCCGCACCAAGAAATAAATACGGTTTCTATGCTGAGGAAGAAATCGAGAATATTCTTTTAACAGCTTTTACTGGTTTTTTAGCAGCAAAAATTGATTCTTCTCTTCTATCTTCTCATCCAAGAAATGTGGTAATTCATACGGGTTTTTGGGGATGTGGAGCATTTGGAGGTAATCGGGTTTTGATGGCTCTTTTGCAACTAATAGCAGCGATGTTAGCAGAAATCGATCGATTAGTTTTTCATACTGGTGACTCGAGCGGTCTTCAATCTTTTAGAATGGCTCAACAAATCCTAGATGAAGAATTAATCGCAGACAGTGCTTTAATCGAAATCTCTACTTTAATTGAGAATATTTATGAAATGAGATTTCAATGGGGAATAAGTGATGGTAATTAGTCCAATTTATGGACAGGCAAGATGCCTGTCCCACCAGAAAAAATCACTTTTGTGGGACAGGCATCTTGCCTGTCCTATTTATTTTTGTTTTCCAGAAAAAATCACTTTTGTGGGACAGGCATCTTGCCTGTCCTATTTATTTTTGTTTTCTTGTCTAATTAACACTAACTCGGAACCTCACAAACCCAAAATTCTGTCCAGAACTATTAGAAACATTATTAATATTAACCACTACAGCACCATTACTATTACTCGAATTACCACAAGAAGTCCCCGAAGGTAAAGGAGCTAAAGGAGAGAAAAACGTACCTCCATCACCATCTTGAGCATTAGTCAATAAAGTCACAGTTCCAGCTTGATTAAGTTGAATTCCACTACTAGCACTAAAGGTATTCGGTACAAAAGTAGTATTAGTGGGAATTAAATCACAGAAACTAACTTTCTGAACTGGTGCACTACCATCAGCTAAAAAGTAAATCGTATACTCTAACTGATCACCACTACGCAGCGCAGTTGTATTATTGAGACTATATATCCCCACCGGTAAATGTCCTGTCCAACCAGAAACATTATCATTATTATCTTGGGGATCTTTGACAAAATCAGTAAAATTAGTGGTTACACCCTGTTGAGTAATTGCAGTGATCCGCTTCACCAAACGGAACCCTGATCCACCCGAATTAGGTATGGAGATCGATGATTTATCTGGTTCACTGAAATCATTATTATTAGGTCGAGAGTTAGGATCATATTGATTCGCTGCAATCACTTGAGCATAATTAACCGCAGGAACACTGATTACACGAGTCGTCAATTGTAAAGTAGCAGCTTGTTGATTAGCGATCGTCCCGATATTCCAAACACCAGTAGTGGGATTATAAGTTCCTTGACTAGCTGTAGCACTCAGAAAGGTTAACTGTGTCGGAATTAAATCTCTCAACAAAACACCAGTGGCTGTATCTGGTCCATTATTTGTTACCTTAACTGTATAAGTCACATTACCACCAACACCCACATTGGCATTATCAACAGTTTTAGTTACACTTAAAGCAGCGACTTGTGTGGGGAGGGTGAGAGTATCCTCATTATTAGCAGGATTAGGATCATTTTGGTCAGAGTGAGTAATTACAGCGGTATTAGTTACCGGAATGCTATTTACGGTGACTGTAATTTGTAAAGTTGCAGTACCACCATTCGCTAGACTACCGACATTCCATTGTCCAGTAGTTGAGTTATAAGTACCTTGAGAAGGAGTAGCTTTCACAAAAGATTCACCCGTGGGTATTTGCTCAAGAACTTGAACTCCTGTAGCATTATTCGGACCATTATTACCAAGGGTGATCGTATAAGTAACCTGTTGTCCAGCAGTGGGACTAAAATTATTAACAGATTTAGTAATTTTTAAATCTGCATCACCAGAAGGAACAGTTACTCGTGATTCATTATTGTAAGGATTAGGATCGGGTTGATCAGCTTTAACAATAGCAACATTAGTTTGAGGTACAGCGGTAACATTAGCAGTAACTTGGAGAGTTGCTAAAGCTCCATAAGACAAATTTCCAATACTCCAAATCCCTGTAGTCGGATTATAAGTCCCTACCGACGCAGTTGCTCCGACAAAAGTTAGTCCTGATGGTAATTGATCAACTACATTCACTCCGGTAGCATCATTTGGACCGTTATTAGTCACCTGGATTGTATAGACAGCTTGTTGTCCGACTCCTACAGCAGAATTATTAACGGTTTTGATCACTCTTAAATCAGCAGGTGATAAAGGAACCGTAACTGTCGCTTGATTATTACCAGGATTAGGATCAGGTTGATTAGCTGTCACTAAAGCACGGTTGGTGAAAGGAATACTCGTTACCGTAGCAGTAATTTGGAGAGTTGCGATCGCTCCATTCGCTAAATTACCAATACTCCAGATTCCGGTTGTCGGATTATAAGTACCTACTGAAGGAGTAGCACTTACAAAACTCAATCCACTGGGTAATGGATCACTGACACTGGTTCCCGTCGCATCATTTGGACCATTATTTGTTACCCGTAAAGTATAGGTTATTTGTTGACCTACTGTAGCTGTGGTGTTATCAATAGTTTTAGTAATTCCTAAATCAGTGGGTGATAAAGGAATCGTGAGACTAACTTGGTTATTAGCAGGATAGGGATCGGGTTGATCACCTTGGACTACAGCAGTATTGACGATCGGAGTGTTTGTGCTATTGACGATTACAGTAATTTTGAGAGTTGCTACAGCTCCACTAGGTAAATTGCCGATCGTCCAAATTCCCGTGACTGGATTATAAGTACCGATCGAGGGAATAAAACTAACTAATTGCACTCCTGGTGGAAGCAGATCAGTTACTTTTACTCCGGTAGCATTATTCGGACTATTATTTGTTACCTGTAAAGTATAGGTTACCTGTTGACCCGGTGTTGGTACTGGATTATCAACTATTTCGGTAATCCCCAAATCAACGGGAGGTTGAGTAGTAGTAGTCTGAGGAATTGTTAAGCTGGTTTGATTATTTTGAGGATTATTATCAGTAGTTGTAGCACTAACAGTGGCATTATTAGTCACAGGAAGACTATTAACTGTTGCAGTAATTTGCAGAGTTACCTTACCCCCATTAGCTAGATTACCAATCGTCCATTGTCCTGTGCTGGGGTTATAAATTCCTTGACTAGCTGTTGCACTAATAAAAGTCAATCCTGAAGGAATTTGATCAACTACGTTAACTCCAGTTGCATCATTTGGACCGTTATTATTGACTTGGAGGGTATAAGTAACCTGACTACCAACACTGGGATTAAGATTATTAGCAGTTTTACTAATACTTAAATCTGCATTTACTCCTGTGGAAGTCATTGGAGTACCAATCACGATCGGAGTCGGATCGGTAGGACCTGGTAAAAGTGGATAATCCGTCAGGGTCGGGGGAAAATTACTACCAGTAACTGTACCTTGGTTATTAATAGTTGTTCCCGCAGCAATTCCTGGATTTAACTTGACTCGGAATTTAGCTGTAGTAGTCGTACCGGTGTTAAGAGTACCTCCATTACTAGAATTTGCTCCCGTTCCTAACCGAAATACAATAGTAGATCCGACGATTTCCGCTTGATCATCATTAGTCGTATCTGTTTTCGCTACACCATCGATCGATAAACTACCAGGTACATAAGTGGTATTTGGTGGAAGTGGATCAACCAAAATCACATTGTTAGCTGTACTGATGCTAGTTACAGCGATCGTATATTCCACTACATCTCCAGAAACAGGAATACCATTATTATTAATATCTTGGACAAGAGCCGCAGTTTTGATAGCACTAACTGCACCAGGAGCAGGAGTATTAGCACCAAGAGGAACAACTGTCGGATCTTGAGCCCCTGGTTTACTCGGATCATCAGTTAACGTGGTAGGAAGATTCGTCCCACTAACACTTCCTTGGTTAACTAATTGAGTAGTCCCACTAGGGAGAGGATTATTAACAGTTACTTTATAAGTAATAGTCACACTACCACTAACTGGAATACTGCCAATATTAACATTAACTGTCTTATTACCAGGAGTATTACCAGAAGTAATAGAACTCCCAGTAGGAGCAGTTACAGAACCGCTAACTAGAGTAGTATTACCATCAGGAGTATCAGCATAAACCACACCAGTTGCAGCAATACTACTATTGTTGACGAGAGTAATTGTGTATAAAAGGGTATCTCCTGAAGCAACAACACCATTACCATTGACATCCACTACTAATGCAGCAGTTTTAGTAGCGGTAACTGTTGCTGATGTGGGTGTACCTGATGTGGATGGACTAACAGGAGTAATCGTAGGAGCAGGAGGACTAGAATTTGTTTGACTTGGATTGCTAGTTAGGATAGTTGGGATATTACTACCAGTCACACTACCTTGATTACCAACTTGTTTAACTGTTGCTGGTAAAGGATTATTAATTTTGACATCATAGGTAACTGTTTTGATATCTCCAGCTTCTAGATTAGCCATATTAACTCTAATGCTAGTATCACCAGTATTGTTACCGCTGAGTACAACTCCTCCACCAGTAGCAGTGACCGAACCAATCACGATCGTCGTATTAGGATCAGGAAAGTCATTAAAAAATACTCCTGTTGCTCTGGTCCCGCTATTAGTCATGGTGATCGTATATCTTAAAGTATCACCAGGAGCTGCCGGATTATTACCATTCAGATCTACAACGCTTTTGGTAGCAGTAACATTTGGCTGATTAGCAAATATGATCAGGTTACCTATGGTAGGTTGACCTGTAAAATAGATCCAAGTGTCGAGCGCTTGGTTATTACCCCATCCATTGGAATCACCATCATCACCAAAAGCGTGGTAGTTACCTGAATTTGTCCCAGTTCCGTAAATAGGATTAGTATATAAAGGGTTAGGAGCGGGAGGGTTATTACCAACAGACATTGTATAGGCAACACCCGCAGGCTTGTTATCATAGTAGTAATCTCCAGGAGTAGGAATATTATTATCATCGTAGTAAGCTGTGGTCGCATCAGTGCCAGGAGTAAAAGGACCAGGAGGATTAAGTAAGTCAAAAGTTAACCCGTTAATATTATCTTCTACATCTAGCATCGGGAAATGATATTCACCTGATCTGACGGTAATCTGAAAGCTATATTGACCTACAGGTAAAGCGACTCCGTTATTATCTGTACCATCCCAAGTAAAACTATTTGTACCGACGCTGCTTTGACTGCTGATAACTCTAACGATGTTGTTGTTGCTATCGAGAATCGCAATCTGAGAACTACCGTTGACGTTGCTAGTGTATTTGAATGTACCTCCAGCTCCCACTGGGGTAGTGTTTTTAATTAGTCCTGTAAATGAAGCATTAGTAACTTGGGGATTGATCGCAGTTGTATTAATTGGAGTGGGAAGAGTGTCTAAAGCTGGATCAGGTGGGTTGAAAAAGACTTTGTGAACGGGATTTTGAACTACCATACCCGCACTCAGAGAAACTGGGCTTGTACCATTAATTGTAGCACCAGGTGATGTAGCGCTGTGGTAAGATGGTTGGCCATTGGGATAAAGAATACCTTTGTTATTAGCTAAAAAGACAAAACCGTAGGGTTGCATCTGGTTGAGAGTAGTTTTATAAATAAACCCATCAGTAGTTAATACATATAAAGAGGAGTTAAGATAGGCAGATTGGTCTCCCAAATTCAACGCGAGCAGATCTGTATAAACTCGTCCTGTCTGGGTTTGGGTATTACCTGGATCTGTACGTACTGTCACATCCCAAGCGGCAGTAAGATTATTGTAGGTTGATTGATCCCATTGAGCTGTCGTCGATAGACCACCAGTTGGTAGGACGAAACTACCTTGATTGGTGTTGGGAGCAGGGGGGACAAACCGAACTTGCCAAATCCCACCTTGACCTGCACCTACTTGAACCAGACAGGGTTGATAACTACCTCCTGTACCAAAAACTCCAGTCGCTCCAGTTGTTCCGGTTCCTGGTCCATTCTGTTCCTCGGTGGGGTTAGCGATCGCTCCTTTCCCAGGTTGAGTCAGGTTACAACTGATTGAACCACCACTAGGGGGAGTATACACAATATCTCCTGAACCATAGCCGATCGCACTCGATCCCATGTTGATCCATTCACCTGGTTGGACAGAAACGTCGATCACTGTATTGCGGAGAAAAGTAGCAGTATATGCTCCGTTAAAGGTTTCTAACCACGGACGATCACCACCATTCGCAACTAAGTCTTTTGAACCTTCTGCTTGCACTGGTGTCGAGGTGAACAGATAAGATAATAATGGTAAGAGGTAAAGCCATTTTTTCGGGCTAGTTAAAATTGATGATGCTCGATCGCTAGGTTTTAATTTTGATTTCTTCACGTTTTTCTCACTTTAAATAACTAAATTATCTGGTTGCTAAATCAATCTTTTTAATGACGGCACTGAGTGCTGGTTCTGATGTACCATGTTGAGGATCAGTTGCGATCGCACTTACTCTTTCTCCTGGTTGCAAATTAGTTAATTTAATCGTAAATTTACCTTTATTGTTTGTGATCACTGTGCCGATCGGTTCACTCAGTCCCTCATCAACTTCTCGATCTATTTCTATTTCTACTCCTGGTGATGCTGTACCGATTAAAGTCACACTTCCCTCGTTGATAAAAAACTCTTTTGAACTAAATTTTGGTGTATCAACTCCAAAATTACCTGTTTTCCGTCGTTGCTGATAACTATTCATTCTTGGGTTTCTTCCATCTCCAATTTCATAAGTGTGAACATCTGTATTTTGTTGGGTAACTAAATCAATGGTTAACCCATCTAAATGAGCAAAACGATTTCTGATGATGATATTGCGATCGCTAGGAGGATAAGCTCCGACTACTACTCCTGGACCGGGTTGATTACTAATTTGATTGTTCATGACTTGATGATTATTTCCCATTAAAAATATCGCTGCTCTTCTGAATAATTTCCCATTATCATTGATGATATTTTCTTTAATTTCTGTCGCTCCTGTTGCTTTAAAAATATAAATTCCACTTCCAGCATTATTTTGAATTTGATTAGCTCTAATCTGGGTATTACTAATATCTCCTTCTAACCGAATTGCATCGGACATTCCGCGAAAACCATTTCCTTCAATCAGATTTTCACTAATCAATAGGTTGGTCGATCGCTGTCCTGTAATAATCCCACTTCCATCATGGTTAGCAATTCGATTGTGAACAATTTTTGTTCCCACACTATCAAATACAAAAACTCCAAAAGCAGAATTGATGGGATTGGGTAGTGGTGTTTGTTCACTCCTCGGAATTCCTAAATAATTATCCTCGACTACTACATCTTGAGGAGACTGATTAACTATAGATGAGAAGGAATCATCAACAATATACCAAGTCCGATTAGCAATAAAAATATCTGCTGGGGGTGTAGTTGCGGTAGCACGATGATGAGCAGTAAAACCAGATAAATCTAATCCACGAATCTTAATTCCACTAGCAATAACCGTCAACCCACGAAAAACTTCGTGACCAGGAGCGGGGGCGAGGGATATAATCGGTTGAGGAATACTAAAATTACTAGATTGTTTTAAGCTATTTACATCATAACCTGGCTGAGTAGTACCATCAATTACCACTGAATGATTGAGTGGTGGTAAGACATCATTCAAATAAATTGTTGTTTGATCTGGTGGTAAATTAAAGTCAATTCTATTAGGATATTGATCATCATGATTAACGGTAATTTGGGCTAGAGTAGATTGACTCAGTTTAGTAAGTGGTAAAGTACCATTGACGATCGCGATCGCTTCCCGTAAGGATAATTTACCATCTGGTTGATCTGGTCCATCTTGATTCGTATTCACTACTAATCGCAGTCCCTGGGTTTGAGCGATCGCGATTAATCCCCCATTTTGTAAACCCAATAACTGGATCACCAAAACTCCCATTAACTTCATCCACAATTTCTGATTTTTCATGCTGTTAACTACCTCAAATATTAATGTTAATTACTTGATTTATTCCATAAACTCTCAACTAAAAACAATTCAGAATCAGATGGTAATTTTGCACTAGCGATCGGTTTCAAGGGACGAGATTCTTGTTGTTGGGGAGGAGTAACTTTTTGTCGTCCAAAACCACCGAATAATTCATTCAGCTTTAAGGTTACTGCTAAATAAGGACCATTAGCGCCGCGATAACCAGTAAAATCAGGATCACTAACACTACCAAAACTATATCCTACTCCCACTCGCAAATCAGGAGAAAGATAATAGCCAAACTCTAAAGCCCAACCAATTTCAGTATAGTTGAAAGACTGATTAATCCAACGGGCTTCAGCGGCTAAATCCGTATTATATCCTAACCGATAACTAGCTCTCATTTGGGCTAAAGAAGTAAAGGTGCTATTACTAAAATTCTGTGCTAAAGTAGAATCAGAAATCCGAAACGCATATTTACTATAAAACTCCCAACGTCCAATTGGGTGCATAAATTCCTTCCAGGGAAAATACATGATCTCTAGAACCTGTTCCACTCCCGAGTAATAAAGTATCAGGAATAGTTGATGGATTCAGACGATATTCATACTTAAATAAGCCATTAAAGCGATCGCTATTGGGATCGCGATAAGCTAATCCCAATTTGATATCCATGGTATTTCCTAAATGGGTCAAGGTTTGGTTAGCTGCACTTGCTTGTTGATAGCGAAATAAAGTTGTCAATGCTGGGGTAATTTTACCACTAGCACTTAGGGAAAGAACAGTATTTTCCGCAACTACATTACTGCGATCGCGATGTTCAATTTTTGCGGAAACTTGAAAATCAGGATTATCGTGATAGTCAATTCCAGCACTAAAAGAATTAGACGCAGCTACACCTAAAGAAGCAGCACTTTGTCCCACTGTATAGGGTTGAGCAACAGGAGTACCAGCACCATTAGCGGTAAATAGATTGCTATAGATTCTTTCATACCCTAAACTTAAACGCAATCCCGGTGCGATCAACCATCCACCTTTAATTCCTGTCGCACCTTCACCCGTCATCCCATGATTACTACCCAAAACCGTATAGCGATTAGTCAACTCAATATTTTGACTTAATTTTTGTTGTGATGTTGTTTCTAAACTGGTAATTGAACCACCTCCACTTTTATCGGTCAGAAATTGCTGGGCTAAACGGATACTGGTATTGGGATCAACAGCCCATTCTAAACCGACAATTGTGCGATCGGGATAAAGAGAATTGTTTTGTTGTTCTATATTTTGTTCATTTTGAGCGCGAAAAGTCAATTCTTTAGTTAAGGGAAAACGCAAACTAGAGACAATTTCATCAGCATTAATGTTACTATTAGCAACTTTATCTATGCTTTGACGATCTACATACTCGATACTAGCAACTGGGACAGGAGCATTGGGATTGATCCGTGCAAAACTAAGTTGTTGACGAATTCCAGCTTTAATCGTAGTTAATTCGTTATTAACTTTACTCCCTGGTGTTGGTTGAGTTCCAGGGTTAAATACATCGAAATAGTTCTGACTCACATCGGTAGTAACACCATAATTAGCTTCATAGTCATAAGCAGCAGTTAATTGGGTTTGACGAGAAACTTGGGCACTTACTTCTGCTCCATAGCGAGTTTGTCCCGGATTAAAACTTAAGGTTGCATCATTGCTAAAACGTTCATCGACTGAGCGATAATAAGCTTTAGTTGTTAATCCTCTAATCGGGGTACTTTCTAATTCCGCTCGTAGTGCATCCCCAGCAATATTATGTTGAAAAACTGAATCATTGATAGAACGTGCATACTCAGCAATAATTTTAGTATTGGTATTGATCGGTAGGAATAGATCAGCACCATCTAATTCAAAGTTTTGATTTCCTTGATTTTGACGGAGATAACTAGCTGCTACCCATCCTTTTAAATCTTGTCCAGTTTTGGAAATTTGTTGTTGATTATTCAGATTATATTGGACTCGACCTGCATATAAACTGGTGTCACCTGAACCATTATTGTCAAATTGGTAGGTGGTAACGATATGATTTACTTGGACAACTCCAAAGGGATCATAATTCGTTGCTTGAATCGCATTACGAAATAATAATGTACCTCGGTCATAGTCAATTTCGTAGTCTGTCCCCCTGCTCAGAGATTGTCGTTGTAATACCGTACCTGGTCGATTTAGTTCTTCTGTTTCGATAAAAACATTTTCACTCCCAGGTATAACTAAACGATGGGAAAGAAAATAATATCCACTTGTTCCCGTTGGTGCGATCGTATCTCTGACAAAACCTTGGACATCCGGACTATATAAACCCGTAAGTTGCACATTACCGATGTTATAATTGGCTTTGAAACCATGTAACTGTCGATTTGTTGCAGTATAAAGTTGGGAAGAACGGGCAAATTCTGTGGTACTATAGTCTCCCCACATAAAATAGTCGGTTTCTTTCCCTCGACCCGCGTCTCGTTCTAAACGCACAAAAAGGCTATCTTTAGAAGGAGTCAGGTTACTTGAGGTGGAATTATCACCGTAAACTGGATAGGTGCGATCGCATGATTGTTGATCTTTAAAGAGTTGTTGTGTACCAGTACAACTTTGGTTCAGAGCTCGAGCTGAATTATAAGCACCAGTTAATAACCATTCTCCAATTGGTCCAGTCGCAAAAATCTGTCCACTGAGTTTAGCTTCAGCATCGGACATTTTCCCAGGATTAAGGAAGTCACTCGAACTACCATAATAGTCCGTTCCTGCTCTCCCCAGTCGGAAATTTACCACACCACTAACTAAAGAAGGTCTCAAGTTGGGAATAAATTCAACTTGGGTATAAGCTTCGACTGTTTCATTGGGAGTGGAATCGATCGGGAGAGCATAATTATTTTTAAATGATGTGTCTGGGGAAATTTCTGGTGCTGGAATTAATGGATTAGGGGTTTGATTAGTTAAATTTGTTGGAGTCCGTTCTCCAATCACAGGATTGTGCTGTTCTGAAGGTGTTAAATTGGCTAATTGTTCAACTTTCTCAATCGCTGCACGAATTTTAACAGTTTGAGGTTGTAAAGTTGATTGTAATTCAGCCTTAAATTTACCTCCCCGCGCAATCACATGAAACCCAGGGTTATCTGGATCTTGATTTGCACCTAAAAATTTACCAGTGGTAGAAGTTAAAACTACACTAATCTCTTGTTCAATTAATTGACCATTGTCATCGGTAATTTGTCCTTCAATGATCACAGTAGAACGTCCATCAGCTCGAATTCGTGATTCAGTAGCGGGAGCGATGTTAAGATGAGCGTTTAAAGTTTTTACTGCAAGCTGTACGCTAACTGCTTCTCCCTGATCTGGTTTAACTGTTAGGGTATTTATACCTTTTTTTAAAGAAATATTGTACCAGGTTTGGGTAATGGTATTTGTTGTTTTATTTTCTTCAATACTGCTGGGAGTAGCAGGATCAAGTAGTTTTTGATTAACAAAAACTTTAATATTTGTACCAGTTGAGTATTGAATTACTAAGCTAGTAGTGGGACTTTTAGTAATTCCGCTAGTTGGAGTTAAAATTTTAATTGCTGCTGATGTTTGGGAAAGCAATTTAGGTGCAATCAATGGAGAAATTTTTTGCTGATCTTTCTCCCCATAACTAATCAGATAGGATTGATGATCTATCCCTTCGATCAATGGGGGAATTTCGTTAGCACGAGCTGTAATAGGAAAGGTGAAAAATAAAAAGTAAAAGGTGAAAAATGAAAGTTTTTGTTTGTTTAGATTGGGGTAATTACAGGGAATTTGGCTAATCATTTTTTATCTTCTCTCCCATAAGCTGGTGTGACACCAAAGTTCATTCTTACCAGTCCCCCTGGAGCGAGACGAACTAAGCGAGATTGACTATTTTGTTCAATAAAGTGACGGTTAGGTGCTAGAGTATAACCAGGTAAACTACTTAAATCTAAGGTGCCAGTATGGTTTCCTGGTAAGACTCCCGCTAAAGAAAATAAACCATTAGCATCAGTAACTACACGGGTTCCATCTTCAAAGAAAATTACAGCGTTGGGAATTCCAGGTTCTCCTGGTTGTTGTTCTCCGTCAAAATTTTTATCAACAAATACCCGACCAATAATTGTGCCACAATCAGACAGGATACCTGGACTAATTCTAATTAAATAGGTAGCTACATTACTACGAACTGGGGAATTTCCTGATTGTCCAACCACTGAAGCTGCATTACGTCCTGTACCGCGAATTGAGTCCGGTGTCAATACTCCTGCGTAAGCAACATTCAAACTCTGATTTGGTGCTAGAGTGCCAGAATAAGTAAAGTTTACTACTCTTTGAGATGTGGTAACTCCGGTTAAGGTGACTGAAGTAGTTGGTCCTGTAGGTGAGGGAACATTGGTGGAATTTGGAGCTGTAGTAGTTGCAGTGGTGGAACTTAGGGATGCTTGTAAGGATTTGGATAAAAATTTAATTCCTAAGGGAAGTGTATCGCTGATTTGCAGATTACTGACAGGCACTTTACCCGTATTTTTAATCAGTAATCGATAAATAATTGTATCTCCTGGTTCGGCTGATGCGCGATCGCCAGTTTTAATGATTTGTAACGATGGTGGGGTAACAGTTGCACTCACCGATACGGTATTTGATGGAATGGTCTGTGGATTAGATTTAATGGTAAATGTTGCTACTCCTGTATTGGAGATAGTTGTACTCTCCTGAGCAATAGCGGAACTAACCCCGACACCAATTAAATTAGTTACTGCTAAGATCAGATACCCCTGACCTAACAGGTGAAAAAGAAATTTCATCAAAGCTAACCATTCCCTATAAACGCCAAAATTATTCAAATTTTAGCGGTTTTAAGTTTTTTAGATTTTTAGTAGATGCCCTGTTTTTTAATTCTAGACAGAAAAATATAGCAGAAGTTTTTAATTTAGAACTTCTTGCTCACTGATTGCTAATTTCCACAATTTTGCCAATCCGCGTTTAGATACATGAATAATTATTTTTATTCCGGATGAGAACTTGGCAAATTTGAAAAAATTACAATCTGAGTATACCCGGAATTAGATTTTTTCTTACCAACATACTATTTTTTTTTCATTTGGTAACATTAATTTACAAAAATATTTGCTTTTTCTACCCAATTATTTCATTATAGAAAAAAAAGGCCAGGTCTGTTAGTTCCTAGCCGACAGAATTTTCAATTTATCTCTGTGGACATTATATTCGCATTAAGATGTTCAAGCCATGGGTATCAGTGCCACAGGTGTTGAATAGACTATAAATTTTACCTAATTCTGCCACTTCTTCAGTTTGGCTGGGACTAGGTTGCCAGGGATTGGGGTTATTATAAGCATAATAGGTTTCAATTCCATCAATTCCCAAACTGGCAGCTACCGGGATCAGTTCAGTTGCTGGCAGTTTATAACGTGCTGGATGAGCTAAAATTGCCAAGCCCCCTGCTTGTTGAATGGATGAAATTACATTCACTGCTTCGCAATCGCTACCAATGGGAGCTTGACTTTGTACATAAGGCTGTATAGATGAATGCTGCGGATTAAACCCATAACCCAAAATGTGTACTTCTACCCCTAGGAGTTCTGCGGTAATCTCAATACCGCTCCATAAGTAAGGTTTGGGAGCATCAATCTGATTTTCTAGCCAGTTTTTGGCAATTAAATAACCATTTACACTATGGTGATCTGTGATCGCTAAACCTGTAAGACCAATCGCGATCGCTTGTTCCATTAATGCTTCTGGGGATAATCTACCATCAGAGTAAATGGTATGGAGATGGAAGTTAAAGGTAAGAGGACAGCTATGGCCATCAATTTCTGAGAATACTTGCTGAAGCGCCGGCAGATCCTGCGCCCAGAGCTGATTAAAAATAGGAGTCGGAGCGAGGTTGACAGCCATAAAATTTTTTACTTTAGTGTTCTTTAATCTACTATATCCAATTTATGATTAAGGTGGGAGTAAGGCCAAGTTTAGATCCCAATATGATTTATTATGATCAAGATAAAAGTTGCCAATATATTTCTGAAGAACTGGCGGGTCATGATTGAGGATGTGGTCAGAAGACAGAAATATTCTGTCTTCTGTCAATCCATAACCTGTTCAGCATTATTAATTACCTGTAAGCTTGCTCTAACCCTGATGTCCAATCATGCCCAAAAAGATTATTTTTTTTCATCAGTATTTCGGGCTTGCCAAGCTAATTCTAACAACCGCGACCAACGCTTTTGGACTTGTTTAGGGGTGCATTTCAGTGTTTTCGCGATCGCTTGATCACTAGCCCCGGCTTGTTTCATTTGGAATAATTGTACTTGTTCTAGGGAAAGCTGTTGTAAAAAAGCATCCCATTCCGGTCGAGACATCCCTAAATTTTGATCAAGATCGGCACCTAACCATTGATGTACCAATTGCCAATGATGAACTCGGGCAAATTTTTCTACATGGTACTTAAATCTTTGTTGTAAGTAATCCCGTTGTCGAGGAGACAAGTTTAACAGTTCATCAATTTCTTGAGCTGGTAAATCTTGTAATTTTAAGGTTAAATAATCAACACAATCCGCTTGTCCTTGGGCTTCTAAATATTGGACTAATTCTGCTAGGACACGCTCACGCAAGACTCCATCAGCTGGGTCATGAGCTTCTGCGACCAATTGCTTCCGGACCTGTTGCATCACATAAGACCGACTGTGAGCTTCTGAGTCTTCTCCTTTAGGTGATTCTACTGCTAATTCAATGTCGATCGCCGTTTCGGCTGGTTGACCATTAGCAAATCCCTGGGCTCTTAAGATAATCAATTGTTGATTATAACCACCTGGTAAAGAAATCCGACGTTTGGCATAATGTTCAGTGAAGGCCATGTATTCAGCCAATTCTAACTTCGTGCGCGGCATATAATCATCACCTAGTTGATTTTCCCGTCGAAAAGCTTTCAGTGATTCAATATAAAAACTTTGCAAAAAGTCTTCAATTAAGGTATAACGGGCTTGAAAACCTAATTGGGCTCGCAGTGGTGCAATATGACGGTAAACCATCACACTCAAATTGCTATGTAACTCCACTCGTCCTTTAGTAGAAGACAGACGATAATAGGTTAAACATTTTTTCAACCGATGTCTTCCTAAAGCCAATTGCCAACTATCGACTTGTCCAGAATTTTGAATTCTTTGACTTTTTTGACAAATTCTTTGCACTTCCAGCGCGATTCTTGTTACTATAGCAGTAGCTGAAGCTAAGGAGATTTTTGGCGATCGCGTGGTTGAAGTTCCGGATAATGGGGAAGATTGGGGAAATTCGGCTTGAAGTTCGTGCAAAAGGATATTAGCTAAAGTATCAGAGTCCATGACTGCCAAGGAACCGAATTGATCTGAATCTTCAGGTTGGTAATTGCGTTGGGATGAATCGGGATGATTGGGATAGAGAGAATTAGCGAGTTCAACGTTCATAATTTTCCTGAAAGATAACGCACCATAAATAAGAGGAAAACGCTTGCTCAGAGCCGATTCAAACATCTTGCTGCTCAAGCTGAAATTACCTACAAAGTGCATCTGGAAAAAAACAGATATTCTCGTCCATCAATGTTTCACTTTCTTACTTGGCTGTCTATTCCACCAAAAGCATCCCTAATTTCAAGATTTTCCTTCCTCAAACGCAACCTCTTGAACAGTAAGGGTTAAGTAGTTCTTCACTCTACTGTAATTAGCTAATTGAACCAAGGCTACCAATTACCCATAAATAGACAATTCTCTAACTGGCTGATCCTAACATGACACAATCACTTTTTACTCTAAAATATCTATGGTTTAACTTAATCTTTGATTAGTTGCGACCAATCTGCTACCGCTTCCCAGCCTAAACCTTGACGTAGAATGATCGGTTCTTGCTCAGTTAAATCGATAATGGTGGAAACTTGGTAGCTTGGTTCGGAACCGTTATCGATGATAATGTCTACTAATTTTTCCATCTGGTCAAATAACTCCGCTCGCTCAAACTGCTCGGTAATAGTCCCCCGAGTTATTTCATCATCACCGATTAAATGAGCGGAAGTAGAAATAATCGGATTACCCAAGATATTTAAGAGTGCTAAACAAATCGGGTGATTTGGGACACGAATACCTGTAGTTTTACGTTTTGGATTCAGGACCAATTTGGGGACTAATTTAGTTGCTGGTAATAAAAAAGTATAAGTCCCGGGAATCAGACGTTTAATAATTCGGTAAGCTGAATCAGAAACAACAGCATAACTGGCAATATTGGAGAGAGAAGGACAGAGGAAAGTTAAGGGTTTATCGTTAGCTAATTGTTTGATCTGTCTAACTTTTTCGATCGCTGATTTTACTTTTAAATCACAGCCGATCGCGTAAACTGTATCAGTAGGATAAAGCATGACGGCTCCATCCTGTAATGCGTCCCCGATTTTTTGGATAGTACGAGTTTGGGGTGTATCGGGATGGACTTCGTAAATTATTGCCATGATGATGTTGCTCCAGCGAAAAACACATTTATGAAAAAAATAGCCTATCTTGACTGTTCAACTGGAATTTCTGGTGATATGTGTTTAGGAGCCCTAGTTCATGCTGGTGTACCGTTAGATTATCTAATTAAGCAACTAAGTCTGCTCAAGATTGACCAGGAGTATCAGTTATTTGTGGAAAGTGTACTTCGCAATGGTCAGCAAGCAACTAAGTTTTTTGTGGATTTGGTCGAACCTGGTGCTGATCATCCTGGGTCGGAAACAACTGCTCATCATCATCACCACCATCATGTCCGTCATTTACCAGAAATAGAAAGTCTTATTCAATCAGCTGAGTTACCTGTTCGTGTCCGCGATTGGAGTTTAGCAATATTTCGCACCTTAGCGATCGCGGAATCGGAAGTCCATGGAATTCCTCCCGAACAGGTTCATTTCCACGAAGTAGGTGCTACCGATGCAATTGTTGATATTGTCGGAACTTGTTTGGGTTTAGATTGGTTAGATATTGATCTCCTTTATTGTTCACCCTTACCAACTGGAGGAGGTATGGTGAGAGCAGCACATGGTCAATTACCAGTACCTGTTCCCGCTGTGTTAAAATTGTGGGCATCCCGTCAAGTTCCGGTTTATAGTAATGGGATTGAACGAGAGTTATGTACCCCGACCGGTACTGCGATCGCAGTGACTCTCGTTACTAGCTTTGGTCCTCCTCCAGCTCTGGTGATCGATCGGGTTGGTTTAGGTGCTGGTTCTCATCAGTTACCAATTCCTAATATTTTACGCTTGTGGATTGGTTCTCCTACTGTTCCCCTAGGAGAAGAACATCTTTCCTTATCACCTAATTTAGAAAATATTTCCGTTTTAGAAACCCAGATTGATGATTTAAGTCCGCAAGCGATCGCTTATACTTATGAAGCTTTATTTAATGTGGGTGCTCTTGATGTTTTTACTCAACCAATTGTCATGAAAAAGTCTCGTTCAGGGATATTATTGACTGTTATTTGTCATCCTGAATATCGAGCTGCTTGTGAAAATGTTTTATTCCGAGAAACCACTACTTTAGGAATTCGTCATCGTCTGGAACAACGCCATATTTTAGCGCGAGAAATCCGGGAAGTGCTAACTGATTATGGTCCGGTCAGGGTAAAAGTAGCCTTTCATCATGGCAATATTATTAATGTTCAGCCAGAATACGAAGATTGTGCTAATATAGCGAGAACTAAAAATATTTCTTGGCGAGAAGTTTATCAATTAGTAAAAAAAACTTGGTCTGATCAGTATTCCTAATTTCAGTTCACTATAGTGGATATTAAAGAGAGATGGGCATGATTATTAAGGCACGAGCAAACTCATTGAACTTAGAGGAGTGGTAAAAACAAAATAGATCATCCCAGTTCCTAAAAGGAGGATAGCGAGACTGAAAAGAATTACCCATCGATCTGGTGGTTCGTAGGTATCCTCATCAATATCACGACGGACCGCAAAATAGTGCTGGGTACAAAGTAACACAGTGATTAAACCAACCAAAGCAAAAATTAGGCCCAATTTCCAGCCATTACCAGGGTCATGGGAAAGGGGAGGATGAAAATCACGAAGACGCACAATGACGACTCCAAAACCCATGAGCGCGATCGCTGTACGCATCCATGCTAGATAGGTCCGCTCATTGGCTAAGTGATCCCGCACCCGGGAGGGATTAAGTAGCTTTGGCTTTTTTTCCTTTTCTTCTGTGGAATTGACGATGAGCTGCATCAAAACACCTTTAATTTTAGTTTGCCATGTAAATTAAACCAGCATTAACTAATCAAAAACAATCATTTATACTACAAATCTCCAAAAGGAAAGGGGGGCAAGAATGACCTCTCCCCCAACCCCTCTCCTCAAAGGAAAGGGGAGAAGAATAAATCTATTCAATCTCCCATCAATTTAATTATCTTAATTGTCCCCAATTATTAAAATTATGACTAAGAGCTTTTGCGCCCGTCCAAGGGTCATTGTCCATCTACTAGAGAAAATTACCCAAATATATTTTTTGCAAAATTTGATTGCTAAAATATGTAGCAAAGTTGCAAAAGTGTTTTATAGTTTTTATATGAATTTTTTGGCAAGGCGAAGCTAGGTCGAAAAACCAGGGGGTGCCGCCAAAATCTCTAGAACCTTGATAATTCAATACTTCTAACCTCTAAACCTGTTCCAAATCTGGTGAAAATTCAGTTGGGGCGATCGCTGAAATGAAGTTTTTTTGGAGACCTGCCAAAACTGCTTTTCAAAGCTAGTCCCAGTAACCCTTCTAGACCCCGCTCTTTCTCAATACTGAATCCCGGCAACGGGACTGAAACAATTGACCATGATTTTTTAAGGACATTATATGTTATAGCTTTCTCAATACTGAATCCCGGCAACGGGACTGAAACTATCTAAAATAGGATAACCCGCTTCTTTTTCTCCTACTTTCTCAATACTGAATCCCGGCAACGGGACTGAAACTTGTTCGCCGATTACCTATCTACGATAAACGTATTCGGAGATCTTTCTCAATACTGAATCCCGGCAACGGGACTGAAACCTGGCATCTGAGCCAGAGATAAAGAAAGAAATAAAGCTTTCTCAATACTGAATCCCGGCAACGGGACTGAAACTAAACGAGCAAAAGCTGTAAAAAGAACCATAACACATCTTTCTCAATACTGAATCCCGGCAACGGGACTGAAACTATCGTCGGTTTGTTAGTTACAATATTGTCAACTTTCTCAATACTGAATCCCGGCAACGGGACTGAAACTGGCGATTTCACGATTAAGGCAGAATCCGATTTAAGCCTTTCTCAATACTGAATCCCGGCAACGGGACTGAAACTTGGGAATAGAGTTATTAAAATTAAATTATGATATTAACTTTCTCAATACTGAATCCCGGCAACGGGACTGAAACTTCTGAAGCTCATGCTTAATTTGCATGAGCATCCCCACCTTTCTCAATACTGAATCCCGGCAACGGGACTGAAACCCTCTGTACTCATGCCGTTCAAGAAAAACTTGAAACTTTCTCAATACTGAATCCCGGCAACGGGACTGAAACTCTTGTATAGATGGAATAATAGAATTCAATTTCTTCGGCTTTCTCAATACTGAATCCCGGCAACGGGACTGAAACCCTTGCCCTATTAGGGCTAACTACATGAGAAGCTTTCTCCTTTCTCAATACTGAATCCCGGCAACGGGACTGAAACAAATATCCTTCTATTTCATTGTCAGAGGCTGTATGATTCTTTCTCAATACTGAATCCCGGCAACGGGACTGAAACAACTGATAAGTCCGGATCATTTAACTTCTCATGTCAGCCGGACTTTCTCAATACTGAATCCCGGCAACGGGACTGAAACGTATCATTTACTCCTGTTGGAGCTGCTACTGCTGCTGCTTTCTCAATACTGAATCCCGGCAACGGGACTGAAACATCTTAGTTGAGAGGATACGTTTATAACTTCATTAAGCTTTCTCAATACTGAATCCCGGCAACGGGACTGAAACCCACCACTTTTAATAGTACATATTAAGATATCCACGTCTTTCTCAATACTGAATCCCGGCAACGGGACTGAAACTCTTTAATTTCTATACGTTCCTTAGCCAATTCATCTAACTTTCTCAATACTGAATCCCGGCAACGGGACTGAAACATAAAGTATTGTGTATTCTTATTCTGAGATAAGAACTTTCTCAATACTGAATCCCGGCAACGGGACTGAAACAACTATCATCATGAGTACACAAGAAAAACAATTCCTCTTTCTCAATACTGAATCCCGGCAACG
Organism: uncultured cyanobacterium; assembly: GCA_963744145.1. Lineage (GTDB taxonomy): Bacteria > Cyanobacteriota > Cyanobacteriia > Cyanobacteriales > CAWUOF01 > CAVUSO01. The sequence goes on from CAVUSO010000001.1 coordinate 861,771, forward strand.
GGACTGAAACATGTGAATATAAATGTTGTTCGGTTAAGATAAAATCTTCCTTTCTCAATACTGAATCCCGGCAACGGGACTGAAACATTCTTTAACTTCTCTTTAAACTCTCCCCAACTTAACATGGGCTTTCTCAATACTGAATCCCGGCAACGGGACTGAAACTTGCAATCACTTCCTCAAACGCATAGCTTAGAGCGTTGAAGATGCTTTCTCAATACTGAATCCCGGCAACGGGACTGAAACTTAACTCCAGAATTTCATTGTGTACGTGGGATATCTTTCTCAATACTGAATCCCGGCAACGGGACTGAAACCTAAATGACAGAAATTATAGTGATCTGATAAACGGTCCTTTCTCAATACTGAATCCCGGCAACGGGACTGAAACTCTTTAATATTAAATTATCAATATACTTATACACACTTTCTCAATACTGAATCCCGGCAACGGGACTGAAACTCTTTATCATATAAATTAATAAAAGGTATTTTACCCCCTCTTTCTCAATACTGAATCCCGGCAACGGGACTGAAACAATTCTTTATGATTATTTAATAAATGACTGGCAGCCACTTTCTCAATACTGAATCCCGGCAACGGGACTGAAACCACAAAACCAGGATAAAAAGATTAAACCTAGTGTTAAAGACTTTCTCAATACTGAATCCCGGCAACGGGACTGAAACCGATACAGTATCAATCAATCTAGAAGTATGTAAATCTTTCTCAATACTGAATCCCGGCAACGGGACTGAAACCTGTTCAGTATGTTGATACTGTAACTTCTGAAGTCGCTTTCTCAATACTGAATCCCGGCAACGGGACTGAAACCCTCCTCTAAACATTAATAATATAGTTCCACCTACTTTCTCAATACTGAATCCCGGCAACGGGACTGAAACAAAGTAATTACATCATGTCGTAATCTAGATATAAACCTTTCTCAATACTGAATCCCGGCAACGGGACTGAAACTGTACATAACTAGAATATTTAACTTCTGTTGAGAATAAACTTTCTCAATACTGAATCCCGGCAACGGGACTGAAACAGCGTTTCTCGATTCCGTTTAACTTCATCCCAGCTAGCCACTTTCTCAATACTGAATCCCGGCAACGGGACTGAAACACCTCATGCATAGAAACTAAAAGTTTTGTTGTCTCGAACTTTCTCAATACTGAATCCCGGCAACGGGACTGAAACGTTTCCCAGAATTTTTCTGTTCTGACTTCTTCAGGCTGATGTCCAGCTTTCTCAATACTGAATCCCGGCAACGGGACTGAAACTATAGAAGAAAGGAATAAGATTACAGAGCTACATCCTTTCTCAATACTGAATCCCGGCAACGGGACTGAAACCCTGGTCTTTGTGCCCCGTATGATTTGTATGAAACCTTTCTCAATACTGAATCCCGGCAACGGGACTGAAACCATTGTGTAACTAACTGTGTAAAGTAGGATAATCATACTTTCTCAATACTGAATCCCGGCAACGGGACTGAAACATGTCCACTATTTCTCAAGAAAGGAGATTAGTATGTCTAGCTTTCTCAATACTGAATCCCGGCAACGGGACTGAAACCATTAATAGCTATTGAAGTCCCCTTAGTAAGTACAGCCTTTCTCAATACTGAATCCCGGCAACGGGACTGAAACTCGTTAGTAAGGTTTTCTCACGTTACGAGTCAAATCTTTCTCAATACTGAATCCCGGCAACGGGACTGAAACATATCGTTTTAATAATCCTGCATCATATAGAACGACTTTCTCAATACTGAATCCCGGCAACGGGACTGAAACGTCATAGGGTATCTACATAAGATATACATTATGTAGCTCTTTCTCAATACTGAATCCCGGCAACGGGACTGAAACTTTTATTAGTTTGTTCTACTTGTTCAGGTTCTTGTTCCTTTCTCAATACTGAATCCCGGCAACGGGACTGAAACAGATACTAAAGATTTGGAGATAGACATGATAAAAACCTCTTTCTCAATACTGAATCCCGGCAACGGGACTGAAACGCTATTTATCCCTATACCAGAATATTAGGTGTATAGCTTTCTCAATACTGAATCCCGGCAACGGGACTGAAACTTTTAGTAAATCAGTAATGTTGAGTTTTCCACAACTTTCTCAATACTGAATCCCGGCAACGGGACTGAAACGCTCTATATATTGTTTATTTAAACGTTCATGTAAGGATAACCAACACCGCTTTCTCAATACTGAATCCCGGCAACGGGACTGAAACCATAATATATATGAGGAATATAACATTTAATTTTTTGAATCTTTCTCAATACTGAATCCCGGCAACGGGACTGAAACAAGTTAATTTAACTGATCCGCGAACAAATATTATTACTACTTTCTCAATACTGAATCCCGGCAACGGGACTGAAACTAGATTCTTCTAGATTATCTATGGAATCTATTAATGACTTTCTCAATACTGAATCCCGGCAACGGGACTGAAACATCTATCTAGACGTTCATCACCATCTAGTTCTATCACTTTCTCAATACTGAATCCCGGCAACGGGACTGAAACGTTGAGAAAGCATACTGCTCTATCTGTAGGAATATTAAACTTTTTACACTTTCTCAATACTGAATCCCGGCAACGGGACTGAAACGATCTCAAACCCAGATTTAAGTCTGATTCTATTAAAAGCTTTCTCAATACTGAATCCCGGCAACGGGACTGAAACTTTTTAAAAAATTTATTCATTATCCATGCCGAAGCTTTCTCAATACTGAATCCCGGCAACGGGACTGAAACTTCCCAGGTCCTGGTTTGAGCAGGTCGAATACTTCTTTCTCAATACTGAATCCCGGCAACGGGACTGAAACAACCTTGCATGAATTTGGTTAATAGCCTTAACTGGCTTCTTTCTCAATACTGAATCCCGGCAACGGGACTGAAACATCACTTCTCCTAATCCTAACCCTATTCATCAAGTACTTTCTCAATACTGAATCCCGGCAACGGGACTGAAACCTGTCAATCCTTCAAAAGTTGGATCTTGACAATCAAACTTTCTCAATACTGAATCCCGGCAACGGGACTGAAACCATTTTGTTCTCTAGCAATATTGATTTCTTCCCACTTTCTCAATACTGAATCCCGGCAACGGGACTGAAACTTAAACTTTTTAATAGTATGACCAGACCGAATATTACTTTCTCAATACTGAATCCCGGCAACGGGACTGAAACAACCATCCTAGATTAAGGATCTAGGAAGCTCGAATCTTTCTCAATACTGAATCCCGGCAACGGGACTGAAACAATGGATGATATAGCACAGCCTATCCTACGAGATAGGCTTTCTCAATACTGAATCCCGGCAACGGGACTGAAACATGTCAAAATGACCGGATTCAATCGCCATTAACGCTTCTTTCTCAATACTGAATCCCGGCAACGGGACTGAAACATTCCTAAGCAAACTTTTTTGTCGTCATCGGGCAACTTTCTCAATACTGAATCCCGGCAACGGGACTGAAACTTCTTATGTTGACTTAAGAATACATAGAGAGACTCTACTTTCTCAATACTGAATCCCGGCAACGGGACTGAAACTAGATACCCTTGCAAAGCTCCGTTAGTTCTACTACTTTCTCAATACTGAATCCCGGCAACGGGACTGAAACTTTACTTGAATCGTTTTTTTCGGAAGTTCAAGAACCTTTCTCAATACTGAATCCCGGCAACGGGACTGAAACTCACGGCCAGTGGCTCCGGTAAAGTCGGAGTTTTTTCTCAACTTTCTCAATACTGAATCCCGGCAACGGGACTGAAACATTTAAACCTAGTTTTTGGGAGTATTTCTGTTGCGGTTCTTTCTCAATACTGAATCCCGGCAACGGGACTGAAACTTCTGATTCATCTTTAATTTCTAATTCTTCATCTTTCTCAATACTGAATCCCGGCAACGGGACTGAAACTCATTTTGCTCAAGGAAAAACTGCGCTAGCTCGATATGACCACTTTCTCAATACTGAATCCCGGCAACGGGACTGAAACGAGAGCGCGTTGCAAATTGATTCATACTCAAACTCGTCTTTCTCAATACTGAATCCCGGCAACGGGACTGAAACTTCCATCGTAATTTTCTGGGGTATAAACTTTGACTTTCTCAATACTGAATCCCGGCAACGGGACTGAAACCCATGTTAGTTGGACTTGGGAAGAAATCAATATCTTTCTCAATACTGAATCCCGGCAACGGGACTGAAACTTCCTATCCCTAATTCGTACAGGGGATTATATAGTTGATCTTTCTCAATACTGAATCCCGGCAACGGGACTGAAACATTCTGTTTCTAAAATCACTGGGATTGATAACGCCACTTTCTCAATACTGAATCCCGGCAACGGGACTGAAACATGAGAAGCGGGTAGATGTTCAATCTCTATTGATTCAACTTTCTCAATACTGAATCCCGGCAACGGGACTGAAACTCCGAAAGCCACTGTATCCGTAACTCCAACCTGATTCCTTTCTCAATACTGAATCCCGGCAACGGGACTGAAACAACCATACCAGAGTTTTCCACCATAAACCCACGTTAGAAGAATGCTTTCTCAATACTGAATCCCGGCAACGGGACTGAAACATATTAAATGCAATCTGATTTGCAAGGGCAGACTTTCCTTTCTCAATACTGAATCCCGGCAACGGGACTGAAACAACAAAAAATGGATACCCAAGAAGCTGGAATTGTTGTAAAGCTTTCTCAATACTGAATCCCGGCAACGGGACTGAAACATTTGCCAATGAACGATTTTTACTAATTTGTTACTGCTCGGGACTTTCTCAATACTGAATCCCGGCAACGGGACTGAAACATCGACCCAGCAAGCAATAGCCCTTTACCAGCGTCTTTCTCAATACTGAATCCCGGCAACGGGACTGAAACAACGACGACTAGAAATGATGAAGAAAATTTATTATACTTTCTCAATACTGAATCCCGGCAACGGGACTGAAACTAAACATAAACATCAGAAAAAGGTGTTACTGGATTAGCCTTTCTCAATACTGAATCCCGGCAACGGGACTGAAACGTTGGCCAAAAGCATCTTGACCTTTAAGCGTATAATACTTTCTCAATACTGAATCCCGGCAACGGGACTGAAACGTCTCCGGGAATATCCCGGCAATGTAAAAACTCACAACTTTCTCAATACTGAATCCCGGCAACGGGACTGAAACTTGGATATAAATCGTTTTAGGCAGACATCTTCTACTTTCTCAATACTGAATCCCGGCAACGGGACTGAAACACCTGACTCATTTTGTATGATCTTTTGACCAGCTTTTACGCTTTCTCAATACTGAATCCCGGCAACGGGACTGAAACTAATTTCTTTGGGGCATCAATAAGGCTGACTGAAGTCAGCTTTCTCAATACTGAATCCCGGCAACGGGACTGAAACATCAAGGGAACAAAACTACAGAAAAGTCAGGATCTTTCTCAATACTGAATCCCGGCAACGGGACTGAAACGCTAAATAGCTACCTGATAATCCTAGAAAGACTACTTTCTCAATACTGAATCCCGGCAACGGGACTGAAACTCTTCTGGAGTGAAGGTTTGTCCAACGATGCTAGCAACTTTCTCAATACTGAATCCCGGCAACGGGACTGAAACATAAGAAAAATAAGGGAAAACTCAAAACCTTACACCTTTCTCAATACTGAATCCCGGCAACGGGACTGAAACTCCATTAACGCTTCCTATGTCTTGGCGACATAAAACAACTTTCTCAATACTGAATCCCGGCAACGGGACTGAAACCCTTTTGAAGCAGTTGAAATAAATGGGCCAAAGGTGAACTTTCTCAATACTGAATCCCGGCAACGGGACTGAAACAAGCAGAAGAAATTGTGATCATAAATCCCAATATGATCTTTCTCAATACTGAATCCCGGCAACGGGACTGAAACGAGCAAATGTCTGAAAAAGAGATGCAGAATACTTTAAAAGCTTTCTCAATACTGAATCCCGGCAACGGGACTGAAACTAACGGTTGTCCCTATTTGGCAGTCCCAGCTTGCCAACTTTCTCAATACTGAATCCCGGCAACGGGACTGAAACCTGACGGAGAGGGATATTTGGGCACACCTCCACAACCTTTCTCAATACTGAATCCCGGCAACGGGACTGAAACACAGAAAGAAGAAAGAATGCGCGATATCTCCTCCTTTCTCAATACTGAATCCCGGCAACGGGACTGAAACTTGAATTTGCTAATCCTGCCGCTGGAATTGCGTTAGGAGCCTTTCTCAATACTGAATCCCGGCAACGGGACTGAAACTTTTCTAAACAAGACGATTTAAAATTTATCAACAATGCTTTCTCAATACTGAATCCCGGCAACGGGACTGAAACATAAGAAAGCGAAAGAGTAGACATAGAAAACCTCACTTTCTCAATACTGAATCCCGGCAACGGGACTGAAACAAAAGACGGACTATATTCACTGTCCCCATCACAGTGAAGGCTTTCTCAATACTGAATCCCGGCAACGGGACTGAAACATCGGATTGTTGAGCAAGTCATCTCTTTATCTAATCAGCTTTCTCAATACTGAATCCCGGCAACGGGACTGAAACAAACTGCTTCTCTACCGGAGAATAGCTCAACATCGGCTTTCTCAATACTGAATCCCGGCAACGGGACTGAAACCGAAATGATAAATCCAATTGAATGGAAAGGCTTCTTCTTTCTCAATACTGAATCCCGGCAACGGGACTGAAACTCGGAGAATGCCGAGCAAGTATCTGTTGATATTGCTTTCTCAATACTGAATCCCGGCAACGGGACTGAAACAGTCTTAAAATCATCTACATCAATATTTTTCCAACTTTCTCAATACTGAATCCCGGCAACGGGACTGAAACTAATCCGACTCGCTCACACAAATTTAAGGTAAAACTTTCTCAATACTGAATCCCGGCAACGGGACTGAAACCTTGCAAAAGTCCCAATTGCCGGGCGATCGCAAATCTTTCTCAATACTGAATCCCGGCAACGGGACTGAAACCATTGTATTAGATGGCGGTGGAACGCCTCGACCGAGCTTTCTCAATACTGAATCCCGGCAACGGGACTGAAACAATAGTCGATTTGCTATGATGAAAGAGTGGATAAAAACTTTCTCAATACTGAATCCCGGCAACGGGACTGAAACTGCTAGTCATTAATTTACCCATGATATTCATGATAAAGCTTTCTCAATACTGAATCCCGGCAACGGGACTGAAACATCATAGTGGCTTTTTGTAAATTAGTCCAACTGCCGCTTTCTCAATACTGAATCCCGGCAACGGGACTGAAACTTTAATGGAAATGAAACAGCGCAATATTCGCTAAATCTTTCTCAATACTGAATCCCGGCAACGGGACTGAAACTGATACCCCAGTTTTTCTACTTGCTTAAGGATTGCGACTTTCTCAATACTGAATCCCGGCAACGGGACTGAAACGTTATAATACCCATTTATAAATGAAACTCCACAGCTTTCTCAATACTGAATCCCGGCAACGGGACTGAAACTCTGAAGAAAAAAGTGCAATAAATCAATCATTGCTTCTTTCTCAATACTGAATCCCGGCAACGGGACTGAAACATGCAGCTAGTCCTCAAATTATTAAAATTGCAAGTACTTTCTCAATACTGAATCCCGGCAACGGGACTGAAACGGGCACAAATTCTTGCCACAGACACAGCTCAATTAGTACTTTCTCAATACTGAATCCCGGCAACGGGACTGAAACTCTGTAAAAGTCCGGGGATGAGAAATAAGTGTAAGTATCTTTCTCAATACTGAATCCCGGCAACGGGACTGAAACAAGCCAATGAGATGAAAGGAATATCGCCCGATGATTTCTTTCTCAATACTGAATCCCGGCAACGGGACTGAAACGATTATGAATCACCTAAAACCCTTCATTTAAGAACTTTCTCAATACTGAATCCCGGCAACGGGACTGAAACATTCATAATCTACCGCTTCTTTTAAAACCCAAACTTCACCTCTTTCTCAATACTGAATCCCGGCAACGGGACTGAAACTATGTGGTCTCTTCATCCCATAGTTTAGTTAAATCCCCGACTTTCTCAATACTGAATCCCGGCAACGGGACTGAAACTATACAAATCCAAACTCATACTACCATTGTAATCCTAATTGCTTTCTCAATACTGAATCCCGGCAACGGGACTGAAACAAACTAACCTCCTCTTCTAGTTCGTCTGACAGTTCCCCTTTCTCAATACTGAATCCCGGCAACGGGACTGAAACATGTGTTGGAAGAGAAATATATTGAACAAATTCCGATCTTTCTCAATACTGAATCCCGGCAACGGGACTGAAACAAGCTTACCACGATTCGTGGTTGAAGCTTTCCACCTTTCTCAATACTGAATCCCGGCAACGGGACTGAAACTTACTACACCACCCACAACACCTCTGCCACGATTGAGCTTTCTCAATACTGAATCCCGGCAACGGGACTGAAACGAGAGCTGATCGCATCAATACCTAAGCTGATACCCTCTTTCTCAATACTGAATCCCGGCAACGGGACTGAAACGCCCAAATTGCAGGGCACCGCGATGGAAGGATGATCGTCTTTCTCAATACTGAATCCCGGCAACGGGACTGAAACGACTTAGCTTTTTTAGTTCCCGATCCACCACCGGACGGCACAGCTTTCTCAATACTGAATCCCGGCAACGGGACTGAAACAAAGCAAAAAAACTTTTTTCTCGCAATTTAGCAACTTTCTCAATACTGAATCCCGGCAACGGGACTGAAACACTATATGTAATTTATCTTCATATAATATAGTAAAAGCTTTCTCAATACTGAATCCCGGCAACGGGACTGAAACCAGTTAATGGCATCTCAAATGCTGTTGCTGCAATCAATCTTTCTCAATACTGAATCCCGGCAACGGGACTGAAACTTCCTGCAAATACCAGGTGAAGTGATGCGACTAGCTGCCTTTCTCAATACTGAATCCCGGCAACGGGACTGAAACTTGAGAAAGTTGTCCAGATTGAATCGCTCCAGTTATCGCTGTCTTTCTCAATACTGAATCCCGGCAACGGGACTGAAACGAGAGTCAAGTGTTAGTAATTGTCCTGGGTCAAGCTTTCTCAATACTGAATCCCGGCAACGGGACTGAAACAAGAATAAGCCAGACAATTTATTACCGTTTTCTGCTTTCTCAATACTGAATCCCGGCAACGGGACTGAAACTGGCTGCGTTCATATTTTTCCTTATTAGCTAAGTCTTCTCTTTCTCAATACTGAATCCCGGCAACGGGACTGAAACACGTTCTAATGATGGATTTTGACTTTAAATCAATCTTTCTCAATACTGAATCCCGGCAACGGGACTGAAACGAATCAGCTCATTTTCAAGCAGCATGGAATGATCCGACTTTCTCAATACTGAATCCCGGCAACGGGACTGAAACCAGAAAAGCTTTTGAGCCGTTCGGGTTCGGGTTGAGGACTGCTTTCTCAATACTGAATCCCGGCAACGGGACTGAAACTTAGCCTGTTACGGCATGACTTACTACGGAAAGCAGCTTTCTCAATACTGAATCCCGGCAACGGGACTGAAACTAATAGCACCGCTAGAATTTTGACCAGAATAAGGTGCTTTCTCAATACTGAATCCCGGCAACGGGACTGAAACCGATAACGATGTTATCAATGCGCCAAGTTTGTCAGCTTTCTCAATACTGAATCCCGGCAACGGGACTGAAACTTCTGCACTGATATAGAATAAATCAGCATCTTGTCCCTCTTTCTCAATACTGAATCCCGGCAACGGGACTGAAACGATCAGGGAAGATTTTCTTACCTTGCTCATGGTCTTGCTGCTTTCTCAATACTGAATCCCGGCAACGGGACTGAAACCTGTTCTGGTAGGTTATCTCCCGGAACAATTTCTAAATCTTTCTCAATACTGAATCCCGGCAACGGGACTGAAACTCACTCAGACGGTCTGGTGCGTCACTACCAGACATACCACTTTCTCAATACTGAATCCCGGCAACGGGACTGAAACTATTCATATAATCTTCTTCTATAAGATAATGATCTACAGCTTTCTCAATACTGAATCCCGGCAACGGGACTGAAACAATATCAAGATTAAATTGATCATCTACAGGATATCCGATCTTTCTCAATACTGAATCCCGGCAACGGGACTGAAACTATAAGATTAAATATACACCTGTATGTTTACATCTAACTTTCTCAATACTGAATCCCGGCAACGGGACTGAAACTTTGTTTCCCTACAACCATATAGGGAAACGGAGACAACTTTCTCAATACTGAATCCCGGCAACGGGACTGAAACAATTATAGTTAGGATATATAATTTTAGCCAGACTGCTTTCTCAATACTGAATCCCGGCAACGGGACTGAAACTATAGAAGATAGATTATAAGATTAGCTACATCTACCTTCTTTCTCAATACTGAATCCCGGCAACGGGACTGAAACGATTACTATATAGATACTCAACCATAGATGAGTAAGCTTTCTCAATACTGAATCCCGGCAACGGGACTGAAACAGCCTGTTTACAATTGCATTTACAAACTTAGGAATGCTTTCTCAATACTGAATCCCGGCAACGGGACTGAAACATACAGCTTCACTGATTGCTTCACTAAAACGTAACTTTCTCAATACTGAATCCCGGCAACGGGACTGAAACACTCAGCTATGCCAAACCATAGATGACACTGCGACAGCTTTCTCAATACTGAATCCCGGCAACGGGACTGAAACCGATCGCTGGGGGTCAACTAGGCGGCGAAATCGGAGCTTTCTCAATACTGAATCCCGGCAACGGGACTGAAACGGTAACTTTGCAATACTTGATATCTGCCATTTTTTGCCGCTTTCTCAATACTGAATCCCGGCAACGGGACTGAAACGTATATTTTGAAGTTCCTAAGACATAAAATAAATCACTTTCTCAATACTGAATCCCGGCAACGGGACTGAAACTTTACAATGGTGGACAATGATATTAAACAGAGGCTGCTTTCTCAATACTGAATCCCGGCAACGGGACTGAAACATTTAGCTACTTCAGCCTGCTCCCTTTTGGCATCTTTCTCAATACTGAATCCCGGCAACGGGACTGAAACTTTACAATTACTCCGGCGGCAAAACCAACAGCTCCACTTTCTCAATACTGAATCCCGGCAACGGGACTGAAACCCCTCCAGGGACTGAACCCAACAGACCTTTAATTTCCCGCTTTCTCAATACTGAATCCCGGCAACGGGACTGAAACATATGCTGGAGCGGAAATTTAATCAGCAGATTTCGTTAGCTTTCTCAATACTGAATCCCGGCAACGGGACTGAAACACAGACGATCATTCTTATCAAACTCCAGACCGGCAGGACTTTCTCAATACTGAATCCCGGCAACGGGACTGAAACTCCAAAAAGAATCCTAAAAAACCACCATCAATAACTTTCTCAATACTGAATCCCGGCAACGGGACTGAAACAAATTACGCCTTCTTCTGTTAGTGTAAACCCATTGACTTTCTCAATACTGAATCCCGGCAACGGGACTGAAACGACAAGTCTTTCAGGGACAATGTTGCCTATTTTCTCTTTCTCAATACTGAATCCCGGCAACGGGACTGAAACCTTTAGCTCATCTTGATACTCTTGTGTTTCTTGAAACTCAAACTTTCTCAATACTGAATCCCGGCAACGGGACTGAAACCTTCCTGAGACATATTTAAGTCTTCTCTTAGTTTTGCCAACTTTCTCAATACTGAATCCCGGCAACGGGACTGAAACAGATTCAGATCGTCAAGACGATCTAAATCTGAAATCCTTTCTCAATACTGAATCCCGGCAACGGGACTGAAACATCTTATCTAGATCACGATGACAAAACTCATACTTAACTTTCTCAATACTGAATCCCGGCAACGGGACTGAAACCAATCTGTTTTTCAATTGCTACTCCGGACTTTTCCTTTCTCAATACTGAATCCCGGCAACGGGACTGAAACAATTCTTGAGTTTTGTTGCGATCGCATCGGTACGCAACTTTCTCAATACTGAATCCCGGCAACGGGACTGAAACATGCGACTAGCTGCCACTATACAACCTGACGATACAGTCTTTCTCAATACTGAATCCCGGCAACGGGACTGAAACAGGAACTATTTTAAAGGCAAAAGTAGATCAGTTTTATCCTTTCTCAATACTGAATCCCGGCAACGGGACTGAAACATTGTCGCAATACTAGAAGTTCCCGCTGCCGTTCCCGCTTTCTCAATACTGAATCCCGGCAACGGGACTGAAACATAATGCAGTAAAAATTACTACTCCGAGAGCATGGACAACTTTCTCAATACTGAATCCCGGCAACGGGACTGAAACCTCTCCTTCAGAAATCAACTGATCAATAGAAATATCAAGCTTTCTCAATACTGAATCCCGGCAACGGGACTGAAACCAGCAGGTTCTGAACCGGGAGGGGTTGGCGTTGGCGTTGGCTTTCTCAATACTGAATCCCGGCAACGGGACTGAAACATAAAGATAGAGAGCCATACGCTCTTACCCTTTCCCCTTCTTTCTCAATACTGAATCCCGGCAACGGGACTGAAACATGGATGACAGGGGGATAATATCGGCAGATTTGGCCACTTTCTCAATACTGAATCCCGGCAACGGGACTGAAACAAACGGTTAAAGTCTATCGTGCTGCTTACGCTGCTTTCTCAATACTGAATCCCGGCAACGGGACTGAAACAACCCACTCCATTGGCCATGCCCGTGGAAATTTCTTCTCTTTCTCAATACTGAATCCCGGCAACGGGACTGAAACTGTTGCTTGGGGTTCCGATGGATGACTATCTAGTCATCTTTCTCAATACTGAATCCCGGCAACGGGACTGAAACATAATCTTCTTTATCAATTTCTTCCTGAATCTCCAAGCTTTCTCAATACTGAATCCCGGCAACGGGACTGAAACTTGTTGCGGTTGGTGAATGTTCTGGGGGCGGAAGGTTGGCTTTCTCAATACTGAATCCCGGCAACGGGACTGAAACTTATCGCTTAGATCGAAACCTTTTAAATGATCTAAACTTTCTCAATACTGAATCCCGGCAACGGGACTGAAACACTTGATTGCCTCCCGTAGCGGAAAATAATATTAAATCTTTCTCAATACTGAATCCCGGCAACGGGACTGAAACCAATTTGTTCCAGATTCGTAACCCGAATTGATCCTACTTTCTCAATACTGAATCCCGGCAACGGGACTGAAACTGATTTTAATCTCCGAAGTTGTTTGTGTCTTTCATCTTTCTCAATACTGAATCCCGGCAACGGGACTGAAACAACAGTTCTTCATAAATTAATTCGATGCAGTCCTTAACTCCAGCTTTCTCAATACTGAATCCCGGCAACGGGACTGAAACGAGGAAAAAATGATCCTACATATTCAGAAAATCAAACTTTCTCAATACTGAATCCCGGCAACGGGACTGAAACTTGTTCTTAGTTCATCGTGATTCTCTTGTCCCGCAGACTCAAACTTTCTCAATACTGAATCCCGGCAACGGGACTGAAACTCGCCTCCCACTTCTTCAGTGGCGTAGTTCCGTCCGACTTTCTCAATACTGAATCCCGGCAACGGGACTGAAACTTTGCAAGGGAAGTAAAAAATCTCAACAGGAACTTTCTTCTTTCTCAATACTGAATCCCGGCAACGGGACTGAAACTAACCGTCGGTAGCTATTCCACCATCTCTTAATGTGGCTTTCTCAATACTGAATCCCGGCAACGGGACTGAAACTTGTTTGAAGACAGAGTTTTGCTATCCGAACTTGTTGTCACTTGAACCATAAAATGGCAGCAGGGTAGAACCATAAAATGGCAGTAAAAATCGCTGAAATACTGATTATTGGGTTGAGGCTAAAAGCAATTGAGGGTGGGAACGGAAGCATAAAATGGCAGTAAGTACCAGAAAATGGCAGCATTATGTAGCAATAAATACAAATAACTAACTAATAGCCTTGAAAACCTCTGGTCAAAAGACTTCAGCGGAATTGTCATTTAAGAAGAGCAAATAGACAATTTACTCTGGAGCTGGGAAAATTGGGCAAGTGAATCGCCGAAAATCCTCAGTTAGACATCAAAGATGATGACAGTGTTGATTTTCTGGCCAATTGAGCGGGGATTGAGCAGAAGAGTTCTTGTCGGCTGAAAAGCTTACCAATCAAAGACTTTAAAGATGATCCTAGAAAAACCAGAACCATAAAGTGGCAGTAAATCAAAAAATCATGAAAAAAAACGGGGGAATGGGAACAATTGTTCGCTTGAATAGAAATGTGTGACCCTAGAAAAAACACTGGGAATAAAGCAAAAATGGTAACAGGAGAAGAGTTGAGCAAATAGTCTGGGAACATCAAATCTCGGCAGGTTATAAGTTACATAGTAAATTTCTCTTTCACCACCCTGGATAATTTGTACTGTCCCAAAATAATTTATACTTTCTCATCTTTGTGGAAGCATAAAGTGGCAGTATCCTATTGGAAGCATAAAGTGGCAATTACTGCCATTTTATGGTTCAAGTGACAATAAGAAACTATGTTTCTTTCTCAATACTGAATCCCGGCAACGGGACTGAAACTTATTCCCTAATAACCCTAGGGAATATTTTAACCAGCTTTCTCAATACTGAATCCCGGTAACGGGACTGATACCTCTCCACTCATCAGTTCGATCTTCATTTCTAACACTTTCTCAATACTGAATCCCGGTAACGGGACTGATCCCAATTTCGTAAATTAGCACTACAGATAATTGCTCCCTTCGACTCCGCCCTTCGACTACGCGAGCGGGTAAACTCAGGGTAAACGATCGCTCATCTCAAGGAAACATCAACAGAATTTTGTCCGGATTTGTATTA
Source organism: uncultured cyanobacterium (assembly GCA_963744145.1). GTDB lineage: Bacteria > Cyanobacteriota > Cyanobacteriia > Cyanobacteriales > CAWUOF01 > CAVUSO01. Next base: position 876,781 of record CAVUSO010000001.1, read on the forward strand.
GGGGCGAAGCATTCGGGCGATAATTTATTACTCAAATTTTACCCTGAGCGAAGTCGAAGGGCGGTTAATATTTATATCCGAATGCTGATGCCTACGGCATCGCTACGTGAACGCCCAGTTCTTTGCCGAGAGTTCCCAAAAAATTCTTAACTGAATCGTATTGATATATATTTGATCGATTGGCTGCATAGATGGTGAGGGCTCTCGCATTTCGGTAATATTATGCTTCGTTTGAGCTATCATTTATGCGCCGAAATGCTTTGCCCCTACAGTTAACTGAACCATATTGATTTGTAGTTAGAATTCAATAATTGGTATGAAATACGGTAAAAGGAACCGAATAAGTAGTGGGAGGAAACTTTCTCAATACTGAATCCCGGTAACGGGACTGAAACTGTTATTCGGTTTTCAAGGTTCAGGTCTGTAACTTTCTCAATACTGAACTCCGATCAGGTTACCACTTTGCTGCTGCCTCGGTAAATCGATAATCAACTCTGTTCCTCTTCCCAAAGTAGAAAAACAAGTTAATTTACCACGATGTTTTTGGGTAATAATTTGGTAACTGATCGGTAGTCCCATTCCCGTACCTTTCCCAACTGGTTTGGTCGTGAAAAATGGATTAAATATCTGTTTTTGCATTGCTTCTGTCATTCCTGGTCCATTATCGGCGATCGCAATTCTGACCCAATCGGAATCAACTACCGATGTAGAAATTGTAATGGTCGGTGCGAGATAGTGTGGCAGATCAACTGTTACATTTTTTTGTTGTTCTTCTAGTACATCGATCGCATTCACAATTAGATTCATAAATACCTGGTTAAGTTCCCCAGATAAACATTCTACTTTGGGAATTTTACCATAGCTTTTAATTATTTGGATGGTGGGATGGTCATAATTAGCTCTGAGACGATGTTGTAAGATCACTAAAGTATTGTCAATTCCTTCATGAATATTCACCAGTTTAAATCCGGATTCATCTGTCCGTGAAAAATTTTGGAGCGATCGCACTAAATCCCGAATCCGATTGGTGCCCATTTGCATTGAATTGAGCAATTTAACTAAGTCTTCTTCTAAAAATTCCAGCTCAATTGTGTCGATTTCAGTTTGAATTTCTAAGTCAGGTATTGGGTAATGTTTTTGATAAAGCTGAATCAGACTCAGGAGATTTTCAACATATTCTTTCACATAGCCAATATTCCCATGAATAAAGTTAACAGGATTATTAATTTCATGGGCAATTCCTGCCATTAATTGTCCTAAACTAGACATTTTTTCAGTTTGGATCATTTGGGGAAATTGCTGAAGTTGATTTAGGGTTTCCTTTAAGTTTTCTGCTTGCTGTTTTAAAGATACTTGCGATCGCCTTAATTCTAGTTCTATATAGGATTTTTCGCGAATTTCTTGAATTAAAGGTCGATAGATGAAAAAGTATAGTGCTGGAGAAATTAGTAGTGATAACAGGGTCGAATCAAGAAAAGCTTCGACTAGATCTGGTATTTTTGGCAAAACTAGAAATAATAACATCACAAAAGTCTCAGCCAAAAATACTGAAAGTGCCATTTTCATTAAAAATTCCCATGGATTTCTTAGCTTGATATTTAGATCTATAGAATCTAAATCAATCTGTTTCAGCTCCATTATCGATTCTTCAATTATCGGTTTTTTCTGATTAGCTGTACTAAATTTTTTAAGTTTTTGGTCTTGATGTTGAGCAGGTGTGGTAATCATTGTCAAATTCTTCCGTACAAGTGTTATTGATGGTTAGATGTCAATTTTCAATATTATGTATATCTATATTTTTATAAATAGATATAAAATCAATAGTTGATGCTCACACATATTGATATTTGGATGAATTATTTTTCACATAAAGCACACTCCAGCATCGAGCATAACTAATGGTAGATTAGCTCAAAGCAAAATTAGAATAAGCCAATTTACCTAATTCTAAAAAATATCTAGATAATTTATGAATAATTTGTGAATTACGAGCCAATATTAGTCAAAATTAATAATTTTATAATATTAGGCAAAGGAAGAAGTTTTGCCTGAGTATATAGATTAAATAAAAAAACCGGTTTGTAAGCAAACCGGATTACACAAATTGAAAATTAGAACCAGCGCTCGAATGATAGCGACAGATTAAATTTGAGGTAAAAATTTTTCTTTTTCTGGTACATCTGCATATTCAGATACAATTTGGCGAAATTCTGCCCCATCAATTGTTTCTTTTTCAATTAACAAATCAACCAGTCGGTCAATCACAGTGCGATTGTCGCGCATAATACCGAGAGCTTTTTGATAACAATGATCAACGATCCCACGTACTTGACCATCAATCCGAGCAGCGATTTCTTCGGAGTATTCAGAACGAGCCATTAAATCCCGACCTAAAAATACTTCACTTTGTTGACTTTCTAAGGACAGAGGACCTAAATTCGACATTCCAAATCGAGTTACCATTTGACGAGCCATTCCCGTCACCTGTTGTAAGTCATTACCAGCACCAGTAGTAACTTCTGCATCTCCGAAAATCACTTCTTCAGCAGCACGACCCCCTAAAGCACCAGTAATTCGAGCCAGGATCTGCGATCGGGAAACCAAACTTTGATCTTCTCCTGGTGCAAACCAGGTCAAACCGCGAGCTTGTCCACGGGGAACTAAAGTTACTTTCTGCACAGGATCGTGATCCTTAATCAGAGTCCCGACGATCGCATGACCAATTTCGTGATAAGCAATCAAACGCTTACTTTTGCTATCAACTAAGGGAGTACCCTCCATCCCAGCAATTACCCGATCGACTGCATCATCAATTTCCAACATCGTAATTGCATCTTTGCGACGACGTGCGGTTAAAATTGCTCCTTCATTGAGCAAGTTGGCTAAATCTGCACCAGTAAACCCAGGAGTTCGACGAGCGATCGCTTCGAGGGAAACCTCGGGTGCTAACTTTTTATTGCGAGCGTGAACATTAAGAATTTCTAAGCGACCTTTAATATCTGGTGCATCAACAGTGACTTGTCGGTCAAAGCGACCAGGACGTAACAGGGCTGCATCAAGAACATCAGGACGGTTAGTCGCAGCAATAATAATAATACCTGTATTGCCTTCAAACCCATCCATCTCCGTCAGTAACTGATTGAGGGTTTGTTCCCGTTCATCATTACCACCACCAATTCCGGCACCCCGTTGACGACCGACCGCATCAATTTCATCAATAAAGATAATACAGGGTGCATTATCCTTAGCTTTTTTGAACAAATCCCGGACTCGGGAAGCTCCTACTCCCACAAACATTTCCACAAATTCCGAACCAGAAATACTGAAGAAGGGAACACCAGCTTCACCAGCGATCGCTTTTGCTAAGAGAGTTTTCCCCGTCCCAGGAGGACCAACCAATAACACACCTTTAGGAATTTTTGCTCCTACTGCGGTAAAGCGTTCTGGTTTTTTCAAAAATGTAACTACTTCTTGCAATTCTTCTTTTGCTTCTTCAATTCCAGCTACATCATCAAATAGCACACCGGTTTTTGCTTCCATTTGAAATCTGGCTCGAGATTTGCCAAAATTCATGGCTTGACCAGGTCCACCACCGACATTATTAGAACGACGGAAGAGAAAGAATAAACCAGCAATTAACAGTAAGGGAAATACTAAATTGCCCAATAATCCCCAGATCGCACTATTATTACGCATGGGATGAGAATCAAAGCTCACCTTACTATCTCTGAGTTGGGCGATTAGTTCTGGAGCGCTAGCTGGGAGATCCACTCTCCATCTTTGGATTTGGTTGTCTAAATCGGGATCAGTAACTTCTACGATCGCAGTTCGACTCCCATCGTAGAGATCAACACTAGTTACTCGTCCCGTGTGCAAATATTCTAAAAAGTGGCCGTAGGTCATCCGCGTACTGGCAGTATTTTTGCTCATCTCCAGAGAAGAAGGGAAAAATGACCCTTGCCAGAGCAAAAATCCGATGATTCCGGCTGGTAATAACCATAATAGAATGACTTTCCAAGGAAGTTTCATAAGCCACTAGTTTCCCTAATAAATTACGACAACAAGCATTCAGGATCACAAAAACTACGCCCTGGGCGACTCAGCCATTGGCCAACGGGGGGTCTGCGCTGGGGGAAAGCGATATTTTTGTTTTAATAATCTTAACTTAATTTAACTTAATCATGGTCAAATTGGACAAGATGAAAGAGAAATTGTTGGCTATAGTGGCGAATTATGATAAATGTGCGATCGTCATGAGCAAAAATAGATCGATGCCACGATCTGCTGAAACTTTCAGTGTTCTGACCAATTAGCGCATAATATGATGAGTATAGGTGGAGTTAACTCGTTCTCATGAATAGCCAACAACCCGTTCAGCCTGCTAGTCTACCGATGAATACCAATCCAACGACTCCTAAACCCACTACTGGGACTGGGTATAATCCCAGACCCAGTGTTTCATCTCAAAAACAGATCCTGAGTGTAGATTTAGGTCGGACATCGACGAAAACTTGTGTTAGTCGTGATGTGAATGGAGTTATTTTCATCCCCGCTAATGTCAAACACTTGACCATCGAACAAGTTAGAGGTGGTGGCTTTGAATCAAAAACTACAGATCCTTTACTAGATATGTGGGTAGAGTATCAAAATCGCGGCTATGCCATTGGTCAATTAGCGGCAGACTTTGGTGCGGATCTGGGCATTGGACAATCCAAAATTGAGAATGCAGTGGTAAAAGTCCTCGCCGCAGCTGGATATTTTCAGATCGATGGTGATATATCAGTAGTGTTAGGTCTACCTTATCTGTCCCAAGAACAATTTGAGCAAGAAAAACAAGACCTGATCAGTCGGCTCACGGCTCGTCATAAACTGACATACCGAGGAGAATCGCTCTCGGTGAACATTATCCAAGTTTGGGTGATGCCTGAAGGATATGGTAGTTTGATTTGGAGTGAAGCTCAAGATAAAAAAACTGCCCTCACTCCCGATTTTGCCAATTTGTCGATCGCTGTAGTAGATATTGGTCACCAAACAACTGATTTTCTCATGGTAGATGGTTTTCGATTTGCCCGAGGAGCTTCAGAAAGTATCAATTTCGCGATGAATCAGTTTTATACTAAAGTCGCAGAAAGAATTGCCGAAAAAGTTGACAAAGCTGATCCTAAAGAAATTAGCCAATCTCTCTCTCTGCTCAAAGCAGTTCACGAACCCCAAGGAGAGCGGTTCTATCGTGCTAAAGGATCGACCAAACCAGTTAATCTTGATGAATTTTTGCCAGAATTAAAGAAAAGTTTTGCTCAAGAATTGTCCGATCGCTTGGTGAAATGGCTCCCAGAACGGGTGACTGATGTCGTTGTAACTGGTGGTGGAGGAGAGTTTTTCTGGGCAGATTTCCAACCGTTGCTCAAAGAAGCTAAACTAAAAGCACATTTAGCAGAGCATTCTCGGAAAGCGAATGCCCTAGGACAGTATATCTACGGAGAAGCCCAAATGTTGGCTTCGGCAAACAGATAAACTAAGGTTTAACCTAATGGTGGCATGGTGGGCTAAAAAAAAATCGGTCACATTTACTTCCGATAGTGCAGACCAAAACTTGCTAGCAGATATTGAACAAGTTTTGGCTGAACATCAGTATGAAAATTTCAGTGACCTCTGTAAACAAGCCCTCTGGCAATTTTTAGCACAATCTGAATTGGTACAACCTAGTTATAATTCCCCTGAGCTTTTGTCTCAAATGGCTCAAGCTAAACTCCCAAGTGTTAACACTGGAGCAGGGGAAGTTTCTTCTCAATCTAGTGTGACCAACCAACCAGATGCTAAATATATTGCTGAACTACAGCAAAAAATTACTGAGCTTGAACAAAAACTGCAACGTACTCAATCCCCAGAGGAGTCCGTTGGAAGTCAGTCTGTCAATGAACTACAGCGTCAATTTGTTGAATTAAAGAATTATGTGGATACGGCTGAATCTAGACGTTTAGCACAATTAGAACATCAGCTCAATCAATTGACTCAAAAATTCCAAGAATTGCTGGAAATGAAGGTTAATCAAGAATTAATGGAAAAACCTGTTGGTAAAATTAATCCATCTATCCCCAAAAATCCTGAACCTCAAGAATATCCTCCAGCACCTGCTTCAGATGATGATGTGTTAAAGCGTATCGGTTCGATGTTAGATAGTTTTTAAGATTGGCAAAATTCAATTGGTGGGACAGACAAGATGTCTGTCCTACAATAGATTCATATATTCCAATACAGTTTGTAGGGGCGAAGCATTCGGGCGATAATTTATCACTTACACCAGTTGATCTTATATCCGAATGCTTCGCCCTTCGACTACGCTCAGGGTAAACCCTGCTTCGCCGATATCTTCAAAAAAAATCTTAACTGAACCGTATTGTCAAATATTCCACAGATATTTAGCTAAACTGAGTATTAGATGGTACGATGATTGGTTGACGATTAACCGTATTTTCTAACTCTACCCCAGCCCAGCGACGATAATCAGATAAAAGCTGGTGCATCAGTCTTTGTTTAATGGTTAACAATACACTACATAACAAAGCATTACCAGCTGCTTCTGAAATTGGTGCAGGAGTCAAGCATAAAGGTGGGGGTAATTCTACAATTACTTCTAAATCAGCTTGACCAATCAAACGAGTCACCCCATTAATTTGGGATGGATAAAGCTTACCGAACAGATTTAAGGAAAAACGCTGATTAATATACTCAATTCCCCGAATTTCACAAGCGACTGACTTTAAATAAATTGTTTCATTCGCACCTAACCAAACTCTCATGTCTACTGTAGGTTGAATGCTCAACATCATAAAAGTCAGTGGACGCATGGTCAAACGAAACAATTCTGGACTAAGTTGTTCCATCCGACTGGAGTCTACCAGAGCATATACTAAGCGTTTTGGTTGACGTAAATAGTGCTGAATGGGCACCGATTGCTCTGGGACAGCAATCTCAACTGATTGTGAAGCTACAAACCTGGTAAGCATGATCAATTAGGCTTGGGTAACATTTCTTTTCATCTTGTCTCTTAATTTTACAATTCTTTACAATTTTTTTAAATTGGTTAAGACTGTAATTTCGATAATTTTGCTAGTGTAGCTCAAAATAGTCAGGAAATTTTAGCCAACTGAGACACGAATTGTCCTAGTCTATATTAGAAAAGTTAATAAAAACAGATAAAATCATCCAGAGCAAAGGTTGAATCCCATGACTGTATCAATTGCCCATTTAGGACCACCTGGCACCTATACGGAAGCAGCAGCTCTCGCTTACGTGAACTATCTGAAACAAGAGACTGGTAACAAGTGTATATTATGTCCTTATCCTAGCATTCCCCAAACTCTTAGAGCTGTAGTAGAAGCGCAAACAGATCAAGCAGTTGTACCAGTGGAAAATTCAACGGAAGGTAGCGTCACCATGACGTTAGATACTCTGTGGAGATTGGATAATTTAGTGATCCAAAGAGCATTAGTTTTACCAATAGTTCACACTTTGATTTCCTTTGCACCAAATTTGGCAGAAATTAAAACAGTTTATTCCCATCCCCAAGCACTGTCTCAATGTCAGGGTTGGTTAGAAAGATTTTTGTCCCCAGCTCAATTAATTCCGACCAATTCAAACACAGAAGCATTACAGCGTTTAAAAGCAGAACCAACCGCAGCAGCGATCGCTTCCGAAAAAGCAGCTAAATTGTATAACTTACCAATTCTAGCATCAGGAATTAATGATAATCCTGAAAACTCCACTCGTTTTTGGGTGATGAGTTTACAACCTTCCCAGGGAGGTAGTCATACATCTTTGGGTTTTAGTGTACCAGCTAATGTGCCTGGAGCTTTAACCAAACCTTTACAAGCGTTTGCTGATCGAGGAATTAACTTAAGTCGGATTGAATCTCGTCCTACCAAGCGATCGCTTGGTAGTTATTTTTTCTTTATGGACTTAGAAGCGGATATTAGAGAACCATTAGTCCAATCAGCTTTAGAGGAATTAAGATTATATACAGAGACTTTGAAAATATTTGGTAGTTATTCCTTATTACCGATTAAATCAGCAGTAGAAAATTAATAACTCAGATTTGTGCTGTAAATAACAGTCCCCGTTATTATATGTCTCAACAGAAAGATCCGGATCAGGTTGATTTGACCAAGTAGGATAAATTAATCACTCATAAGTTTTACCTACTGACGACCAATTTTGGTCAGATTCGTGAGAATATGATAGCAAATCTCAAGATCCAAAACTTCAAACCATTTCAGGATTGCTCACTTCAACTCAAACCCCTAACTCTACTTTCTGGTCTAAATAGCACTGGTAAATCTTCGGTTTTACAAGTGTTACTTTTATTACGTCAGTCATACCAACAGGGTTTATTACCTCATAAAGGTTTAGCACTTAATGGTGACCTAGTCCGGATTGGAATCGCTCAAGATGCTCTTTTTGAAGGGTCAAAAGAAAAATCGATCGGGTTTGATATCCAATGGCAAAATTGCCAAAAAGGAAATTGGCATTTCCATTATAATCAACAAACGGACATCTTAGAGATTGATTCACCTCCAGCTGCTGCTGAAATTTTTAAATCAAGCATTTTTAGCGATAAATTCTATTACTTACAAGCAGAGCGGATCGGTTCTCGCTCTTATTTAGAAATAGCTGATCAGCAAGTAAAACAGCATCGTCAACTTGGTACGAGAGGGGAATATACAACACATTTTCTTTCTCTATATGGAGATGAAAAAATTACCAGTCCCCTCCTGAGTCATCCAGAAGAACAATCTCTGAGTCTCATGTCTCAAGTAGAAGCATGGATGAGAGAAATTAGCCCAGGAATCAGACTGAAAGTTCAATCAAATCCTAGTCTCAATCTCGTCAATTTGCAATGTTGCTATGGATTGAGTGATTCCTATCTTACTAACAATGTAGGGTTAGGAATTAGTTATAGTTTACCCATAATTGTAGCTCTGCTAACGTCAAAACCCGGAACATTAATCATTATTGAAAATCCAGAAGCTCATCTTCATACCAAAGCACAAGCGAAAATTGGTGAATTATTTGCTCTGGTCGCTAATTGTGGGATTCAGATGATTATAGAAACTCACAGTGAACATATTTTAAATGGGATTCGTCTAGCTGTTTATGCTGGCAAATTACCACCTAAATACCTCCAATTACATTACTTTCATCGTCGCGAACAAAACGGACAAACAGTCCCAGAAATTATCTCTCCTCGGATTGATAAAAATGGCCGAATTGATTATTGGTCAGCCGGATTTTTTGATGAATGGGAGAAAGGCTTAGATGTTTTATTAGAATCAGTAGAAAAATGATTTTATTGCTCTTGATCTAGACCTAATGACTTTAAGCGATCGCGCAGTTTTTCGGTTTGTTGACGTTCTTGAGCTAAAGCAGCTAAAGCTTGTTCTTTTGCTTGTTGTTCTTTTTGGGCTCTTTCCGTTCCTAACAAGATTAAATTTTCCTCTTGATCATAAAATCTCAGCCAAGTGGCATTTTCTTGATAAATTGTACCTGACCATTTCCCTAACCATAATCCTAATATTTCACACCATAACCAACCTTGCTCATTGGGAATAATCTCCTGATATTGTCGGTTTGCTCCTAAATTCCATCCTTGGAATGAATCTGGTTGAAACGGATCATAGATAAAGTAATATTGAGTCCGAAACGTCTGTTCATAGATTTTTTTCTTTTCAGTTTTGTCTTGTTTAGCTGTAGTCGGTGACAGTAATTCTACAATCACATCGGGATAGCGTCCTTCTTCTTCCCACACTACCCATCCTTGTCTTTCTTTTGTACCATCCACATCTAAGACGACAAAAAAATCTGGTCCGCGAAAATCTTGATTTCTGGCTTGTTTGCTGCTGTAATAAACAAACATATTTCCACCAGCAAAAAAATCATCTCTTTCTTGAAGAGCTTCATAGATAGCTTCAATCAAGACATTGATTGCGATGCGATGTCGATTACTTTCCAAGGGGACTCCATCATCAAAAATTAAATCGGTTGGGGGAAGAGGTGGTGTCCATTCCTGTGGTGCCAAATTTTCCAGTTCTGGTGGTTGGATCAGATTAGTGGACATAGAAATATCCTGCTGGTTGAGATTCTGGTTTCTATTCTATCCTAAACTTCTAGGTACTTGACTAGGATGAGCGATTTTTATCCTTAACTCTTAATGTTGGCGATCGCGATCATTGATCGCGATCACCAAGTCTATTATGATCTAGAGTAGTGTGGCTGTTTTAGTTTGGTTAATCTCAAAGATTTGGATATATAGCGCAGGATATTTTATGTCAAAAAATCTCTCTTTTAAAGTTTGTGCTTATTCTTTAGGTATCTTGCTTTTATTTTCCTTTCCTGTATATGCAGAAAAAATTGTTAATCCTCGTTTGAAATCTCAAACCTATCCAGAGGAACAAATTTTCCCACAACTAGAACAAAGTCAGGTGATTTATTTAGGGGAAACCCATGATCGGATGGCAGATCATCAATTACAATTAGAAATTATTCAGAAACTTTATCGACAGAATCCGAAAATAGCGATCGCGATGGAAATGTTCCAAAGACCTGCTCAAAATATTCTGGATCTTTATGTAGCTGGGAAAATTACAGAAACTGAACTAATTGAACAGACCGAATATCCAAAACGTTGGGGGTTTCTCTGGCAAAATTATCAGGCTATTTTGCAATTTGCTCAAGCAAATCAAGTAAAAGTTTTAGCGTTAAATACTCCTTCAGAAATTACTAGAAAAGTGGCTCGTCAAGGATTAGAAAGTCTAACTGAATCAGAAAGAAAATCTATTCCCCCCTTGACCGAACTGATCACAGATAATTCTGCTTATCGTCAGCTTGTGCTAAATTCTTTTCAGGAACACCACCAAAATAATTTGGGTTCTAGTGCTTCGTTCGAGAGATTTTTTCTAGCTCAAGTATTATGGGATGAAACTATGGCAGAAACTATTAGTAAGTTTGCTAAAATTAATCCTGATTATCAAATCATTGTCTTAGCTGGTCAAATGCACATTGTTTATGGTTTTGGGATTCCGAGTCGAGTAGCAAGAAGATTTGCAAATCGGAAATTATCTCAAACTTTAATCCTGCTCAATTCCTCCTTAAACCTAGATAGCTCAGAACAGCCTATGGCAGATTTTCTGTGGTACAATATCCCAAAATAATTAGCGTTCGATCGCCAAAGTTCCTTGAGTTCCATCTAAACACGCGATCGCACCTACAGGTAAAGCTGCGTTGACACCATCGTGACCAAAAGGTAAATCCGAAACAATCGGAATCCCTAAATCACCTAAGCGATCGCGCAATACTTCCTCAACTGTAAAACTGGGGATATTAGGTGGTGCTTCACATTTACTAAAACGACCAAGAGCAATTCCTTTGACTTGAGCAAATATTCCCATCATTCTCCATTGTGTTAACATTCGATCGAGACGATAAGGAGCTTCACCGATATCCTCAAAAGCTAGAATAACTTCATCTAAATTTGGTGCTATAGATGTTTGTAAAAGATGAGTAGCTACAGTTAAATTCGCTGGTAACAAATAACCCTTAACTGCACCTCCACCCCATCCTTGACCAACTAAAGGATCGATCGCTTTTCCTTCTACCCAATCAAACAATCGTTGAATTGACCAATTAGGTTCATCTGTAATTGTAGTCAGTAAAGGACCATGCACTCCAGCAATTCCGCAACTACTCAGACTCCATAAAAGACTGGTAATATCAGAAAACCCAATTAACCACTTCGGTATCGCGATCGCTGACCAACACCAATCTTCTAATAATCTCGCACCACCATAACCACCTCTAGCACATAAAATCCCGCGACAATTTGGATCTAACCAAGCTGTTAATAACTGCGCTCTGCGATTTGCATCTACCCCAGCTAAATAACCCCAGCGCTGATCATAACCAGCAGCAAATTCCACCTGATAACCGCGCGATCGCCAAATTTCTACACCTTGTTCTACAGCACTTATTTCGCGCAAATAACCACTCGGAGCAATCACCTTTAATAAATCTCCAGGTTGTAAAGCTGGAGGTATTTGAGCCGGACTAAATTTCACCATAAATCAAACATTGGCTTTTTACTAATTACAATAACTCTCAATACGATTCGGTTAAGTGTAGGGGTGAAGCATTCGGGCGATAATTAAACACTGAAGTGAGTAGCATTAGACCCGAATGCTTCACCCTTCTTCTGCGTCGATATCTCCCAAAATATCCTTAAACGAACCATACTACAATAACTCTGACTCGGATTTGATGACACTAACAGGGAGTGAAATTTCTGGAGGAGATGATTCTAATTGATTAATATTTTCCTCAGTTGGTAGTGAAGTTTGATTACTTTGACTATTGTTGGTGAGTATCTGGTTCAGTCTTTCAGCAATAACATCACGTTGATTGATGAGATAAATGCTAACTAAAGTCAGACAAACACCGATTGATTGGACTGGGCTGAGAACTTCTCCTAAAAATAAATTGCCAAACAATAAGGCAAAAACTGGGGTGAGAAAAGTCAAGGAACTGAAACTGGTCAGATTACCAGTAGAAGCAAAGTAAAAGAATAAACCATAAGCGATCGCACTACCAAATACGGTGGAATAAGTCAAAGATAAATAGTTACCTAAATCCAAATTCACCCACTGCTCAGATTCAGTCATTCCGGAAAGCAGAAACATGGGCACCCCACCTAAAATCATGTGCCAACCTGTTGCGGTAACTGGATCAGCATAGCGACAAACAGCCCTAACTGTAACTGTCCCGATCGCCATAGACAGTGCCGCTAACAACATCAGCCATTCGCCATTTTGCCATAATTGACTAAAGTCTAGAGTCATGGCAATCCCATTTCCTTGTAACCATCCCCAAATCCATTCATCAGGTAAACCAATCAGACTGATTCCCAACACTCCGATCGCCAACCCTAACCAGCCCCATGGGCCAATTTTTTCCCCAAATAACCATAAACATAATAAAGCTACTGCGATCGGTTGAGAATCAATCATCACAGAACCCAAACCTGCTCCAGTTCTAACTAATCCTTCTGCTAGAAAACCTTGGAACATAGCACCATCAACTAGCGCAAATAGGGAAATCCACAACCATGCTTTCACACCTTGGGGTTGGGGTTTCCCCATCAGCGCACCAGCAATCACTACAATAATTCCCGCAGGTAACAACCTAATCCCTGCCATAAATAGAGGAGTGGTGTGGGGAACTACATCTTTCATCGCGACCATTGCTGTGCCCCACAAAAAAAAGGGAGCAATTAAGAGGAGCGAGCTAAAGAGAGATTTCGCTTCAGTAATTTTTGCTTGCATATCAGATTTTGTGAAAAATGTCAATCTATTTGGCGATCGAATTTAAAAGCAATTAACATAATTATATACTTTTGTTAAGCAAATACTGCTATAAATCTTAGACAAGAAAGCAAAAATCAATAGGACAGGCAAGATGTCTGTCCCACCAGAGTCTTTTTTGATTGTGGGACAGATGATTAACAAATCCCAAACCTTTCTTCCCACTTCATCCCTTAATCTTAACCAAACCTTAATTTACATCTAGCAAAAAGAAGTATATGCTATGAAATCTCCAATAAAAAAGGTAACAACGATGTTTGAGAGATTCACCGAACCAATTTTTGTTAAACGACCAACTCACCTAGCAGAGTCAATACTTTGCTATTTAGTTAGTGTGATCCAGATCCTGATTTTCCATTTTTCTTACCGAAGTCCGATAAGTATCTAATCTGTCACTTCTTTAATGCGATACATATAGTGGCAGATTAGCTAATATTACAGATTTTTTGAAAATTTATCGCCGAATAGACAAGGCTAGCGATCGCGATCGGGAATAAAAGCGATTGATGCAAGTTGAGGTATGAACCTCTTCTTTCTTGGCGTCTGAGGATGGTAATACTGTGCGATCGCACGCAGATGTGGAATGACTTGGTGATCAATAAAACTGACGATCGCGATCGGAAATAGGCGATCGTCAGGGATGGAATGCTTGTAGCTTAGGCAAAAATGTTAACCCGATTGGAAAAAATGAGGATAAAATTATGTTGACTAGAGATTTGGCTGCTGTATCTTTAAACTCTGTGAATGAACTTAATGGCAAGAGTTCTGGGATTGTTCTTGGTAATAGTCCGTTGGATATTGAACAAGTTAATTCAGTCGCGAGAAAATCAACTTCCGTCGATTTAACTACTAATAAATATATCCGTCAGCGGGTTGAAGAGGCTCATAATTATATTCGTCGAGCAGTAGCTGCGGGTAAACCAATTTATGGCGTCACTACCAAATTTGGTGGAATGGCAAATATTGCAGTGCCTCCTGATGAATTGTCACAGCTACAAATGAATTTGGCGATTTATCATAAAGCTGGTGCTGGGAACTATTTACCGGATGAGTGTGTACGCGCTGGGATATTAGTGCGAGTTATTTCCCATTTACAAGGTGCTTCAGGAATTCGCTGGGATATCATTGCCAGAATGGTAGCTTTTTTAAATTCTGGAGTGACTCCTTTAGTACCTGAACTAGGTTCAATTGGAGCTTCGGGAGATTTAACTCCTTTAGCTTATGTAACCGGATGTGTAATTGGTTTAGATGAAAAGTATCTGGTCAATTTTAAAGGGACAAGAATGTCCTGTTTAGAAGCATTAAAACGCTTGGAATTACGCCCAATTACTTTGTTGCCAAAAGAAGGTTTGGCGATGATGAATGGAACTTCAATGATGACAGGAATTGCGGCTCTTTGTACTTATGATGCAAAGTCTTTATTGCGGTTATCCCTGGGCGCTCATGCGTTGATGATTCAAGGTTTAGCTGGTACTAATCAATCTTTTCATCCCTTTATTCAGCGTCTAAAACCCCATTTTGGTCAGGTCTGGTCTGCAAGGATGATGGTGAAATTATTAGCTGGTTCTCAGTTAAGTTTAAATGAGTTGGATGGGAGTAATAAGTTTGATGGGAGTAGTTTGATTCAAGATCGTTATTCCCTGCGCTGTTTTCCTCAGTATTTAGGTCCGATCGTGGAAGGGATTGATCAGATTAATCAGGAAGTGGAAATTGAAATAAATTCAGTCACCGATAATCCTTTAATTGATGTGAATCAAGGGACTAGTTATCACGGTGGGAATTTCTTGGGTCAGTATATTGGGATGGGGATGGATAAGTTACGTTATTTGTTAGGAATGTTAGTTAAGCATTTAGATGTGCAGATTGCTTTATTGACTGCTCCTGAGTTTAGTAATGGTTTGTCTCCTTCTTTAGTAGGTAATACTAATAATCGAGTGAATATGGGGTTGAAAGCTTTGCAAATTACCGGAAATTCGATTATGCCCATGTTGAGTTTTTACGGTAATTCCATTGCTGATCGTTATCCCACTCATGCGGAACAATATAACCAAAATATCAATTCTCAAGGCTTTGCTTCAGCTAATTTAGCACGGAAATCAATTGAATTAGGTCAGCAATATTTGGCGATCGCGTTGATGTTTGGTGTGCAATCTGTAGATTTACGCACTTTTAAGGTTGCAGGTCATTATGATGCGCGGAAATGTTTATCGACAAAAACAATTCCTTTGTATGAAGCAATTCGGGCAATTGTTGGTAAACCACCTTCAGCAAAACGCCCTTATATTTGGGACGATCGCGATCAGTTTTTAGATGAACATCTTGCAGCGATCGCCGCTGATATTACTAATGGTGGTCGGATTGTTCAAACTTTGAATTTGGAGGTTTGATTCTTCTTAGCTAAAATGACCTCTCCCCCAACCCCTCTCCTAAGAGGAAAGGGGAGTAAGAATGATTTCTCCCCCAACCACTCTCCTATGAGAAAAGGGGAGCAGAATTAATCATTTTAAAGCTCAATATGGTTCGGTTAATTGTAGGGGTGAAGCATTCGGGCGATCATTGAACAATTAAAAGAGTAATATTAGACCCGAATGCTTCACCCTTCTTCTGCTTACAAGAGTTTGAAGACAAATTATTTTCAAAGTCCCCCTTTTTAAGGGGGATTTAGGGGGATCTTATTGGCAAATTCGCGACCTATTCTCAATTTTTCTCACTGTTAACTTTTTCTGCTGTCAAGACCATGAACATTTCTCAAAACATCGAACGAGTAGCACGCATTTTTCCTCATCAAACCGCTTTACTGTTTGAAGAGCAAACCTTTACCTACGCCCAATTAAATGCCCAAGCTAATCTAGTGGCTAATAGCTTGCACTATTTAGGAATTGGTAAAGGCGATCGCGTGGCTTTATTTCTGCCGAATATTCCCGAATTTATCTTTGCTTATTATGGCATTCAAAAATTAGGAGCGATCGCAGTTTCTCTGAATGTGATGCTGAAGCGAGATGAGGTTTGGTATATTTTGAATGATTCTGGTAGTAAGGCGATTATTACTACTTCAGATTTACGTCGTCAGGTGCCAGAGCAGGATTTAGTTGATTTGCAATGGGTGTTGTTAGTAGATGGCGAAAATAGCCAGGATTTAAGGTTATCAGAATTGATGCTTAATGCTTCGCCGATTTTCTCATCCATGGAAATGGAACCAAAAGACCCAGCCGCGATCGTTTATACTTCTGGAACTACTGGTTTTCCTAAAGGTGCGGTTCTTTCTCACGGTAATATTGTCTCGAATATGCACTCTCAGCGTCATAGTTGTGGGATAACAAAAGATGATAAGTTGTTGCTTTATTTGCCCCTATTTCACTGTTTTGGTCAGAATGCAATTCTGAATAGTGGTTTGAATGCGGGCGCAACTATTATCTTGCAAAGACGCTTTCAACTTGACCAGGTTTTGGCAGCGATTCAAACTGAAGGTGTCACAATGTTTTTTGGCGTTCCTACGGTTTTTGCTAAACTTTTGGAAGCCAAAGCAGAAAACTGGAATTGGCGTTCCGTTCGTTATTATTTTAGTGCGGCTGCTACTTTGTCGATGGAAACTGTTCGCTGTTGGGAGCAGAAATTTGGCAGTCCGATCTATCAAGGTTATGGGTTAACGGAAGCTTCTCCTTGTGCTAGTTATAACCATGCTTGGAAGTATAAAACTGGCTCGATTGGAATGCCGATTGATAATGTGGAAATGAAGGTGATTGATGAAGCTGATCAAGAAGTTTCCGTTGGTAAATTAGGGCAAATTATTATTCGGGGTCCGAATGTGATGTTGGAGTATTGGAATCATCCCGAAGAAACAGCCAAAGTGTTAAAGAATGGTTGGTTGCATACCGGAGATATTGGTTACATGGATGCGGATGGCGATTTCTATTTAGTCGATCGGTTGAAAGACATGATTAATGTCTCTGGTTTTAAGGTTTATCCCAATGAAGTGGAACGGGTTTTTCATCAGCATCCTGGAGTGGCGGAGGTCGCGGTTTATGGAGTTAATGATCCGATGAAGGGAGAGGTGGTTTATGCAAATATTCGGTTAGTTCCAGGGGAATCTTTTACGGTTGATGATTTGAGGGCTTTTTGTCATGAAAAAATGGCTAATTATAAGGTGCCCCAGGTGATTAATTTGGTTCGTTCTTTGCCGAAAAATGCGACAGGAAAAGTCTTGAAAACTGTGCTTCGTCAAGAGGCGATCGCTCGGCGGAATTCCTGATGATTTTGAGCTTGGAGCAGAAATATTTGGAAAGGTTCCAAATATTTTCTATTCTTAGTTATCAGTCATAAATTTTGAGAGCGAAATCACCAACATTTATATCATTAAATTAAATCTTCTCAGAACATACAACTAGTTATATTCTGAGAGATTTTTTGCATTCAAATTGACTCCATTTTAATTATATAAAGCTTTGATAAAGATGCTTCTAAACCTCTTGACTCTAGTTGAATTAATAGTTACTATAAAAGTCATGAATTAGCTGAGGTTAAATTACACCACAAATGAATAGACCAAATGAAAATTGTATCATCATATCAGATACTACCAAACAAGAGATAAAAGAAGTAAAAACAACCGATGATTTGACAAAATCATTTGTTAGTGTTAAGCAGGAAGTACCACAGCAAATACCGCCCAAATATTTGCAGGAAAATCTTAAAATTAATTGTGAAAGCTCTGGGGCATTTCCTCATCTTAATCAAGAGTCATCAGCTAGTGAATCTGTGGCTGAGGTGGTGGTTAAGATGTTAGAAAAATTAGGAGTTGAGTATGCTTTCGGAGTTTCGGGGGGTGCGATCGCATCTGTTTGGGCTGCACTAGAAAATAGTTCTATTAAAGTGATTCATTTCCGGCATGAATCGGGTGCGGCTTTTGCAGCAACAGAAGCTTATTTTGCTAGTGCTAGTCGCGTTCCTGTAGTAGTATTTAGTACAGCAGGGCCAGGAATTACTAATGCTTTAACAGGACTATTTGCAGCTCGTTGGGAAGGGGCAAAAGTCATCTTTCTCTCTCCTGCAACTTCAGCCCAACAACGAGGTCGGTTTGCTTGTCAAGAAACCAGCGCAAACACTATGCCAAAGAAAGGGTTTTTTACTAAAAAAGGAAAGAAGTTGTTTGATTATGCAACCATTTTGGAGAAATCAAACCAATTACCAGAAATAATTCAAAGTCTGGCTAAAGGGTTAGTAAAACCGGGCAGTTTTGTTGCTCACATTAGCATTCCTACAGCTATCCAATCAAGCTCGATCAAGCCTTCATTTTCAGAAGAAAAATTAGCTCATTTGATGAATCTTCCTGACAAAAAAGTAGTCACACCTGATGAGGAAAAACTTAAGAAATGTGCTAAGAAGCTATCTAAAAAACCATTTGCGATCTGGGTTGGCTTTGAAGCAAGAGAAGCAGCAGCAGAAATTTACGAGTTAGCCCAAAAAACTGGTGCTGCTGTGATGTGTTCGCCACGCGGCAAGGGTATTTTTCCCGAAAAGCATCAGCAGTTTGTGGGAGTAACGGGCTTTGGTGGTCATGCAGAAGTATTGAGATATATACAGGAACACGAATTCCGCCCACAGTATCTTTTGGTTTTGGGGACTCAACTTGGTGAGCTTACTTCATTCTGGAGTCCTGCAATGATACCTCCAAAAGGATTCATTCACGTTGATATTGATCCAAATGTACCCGGAACTGCCTATCCTGAAGCCAAAACTCTCTCCGTAGTTTCTGATATCAAAATATTTGTCAAAGCTTTGATGGAATTGTTACCAGAGTCGTCAGCACAAGAGACACAAGTAGTTCCTCATCCTGAATTCCAAAACCCAAAACTACATAGTTGTGACTTTATACAGCCAGAGATGTTGATGGCAGCTATTCAAAGGATCGTGGTTGAGGGTACTGACGCAATAGTAATGGCGGAAGCAGGAAACTCTTTAGCTTGGGGGAATCATTTACTGCAATTCAGCCAACCCAATCGTTATCGGGTTAGCCCTCGTTGGGGATCAATGGGTCATTTTACTACAGGTGTTGTAGGTGCAGCTTTAGCACGGCAGGGTAAAGCGGTGGCTATTGTTGGAGATGGTTCTATGTTGATGAATTCCGAGATCAGCACGGCAGTACAACATCAAATCCCTGCCGTCTGGATTGTCCTCAATGATGCTTTATATAATATGTGCCACAAGGGAATGGCTAAACTTGGATTTGAGGGCGTAAATGCAGATATTCCCAAAACAGATTTTGTGAAGATTGCTCATGCTATGGGTGCTGATGGTATCCGTGTTAAACAAGAATCGGATCTGGAAGCAGCATTAGAGAAAGCAATGGCATCAAGTGGGCCTTTTGTAGTTGATGTCATCATCGATCCGTCGCAAATTGCACCTATTGGTGGTCGGATTAAGAGTTTAATTGCCCAAGGTTCTAAATAGTTAAAAGGAGGTTTATTGTGATTAAAAGTCCAGTTGGAATAAAGTCTATAGCTGTTAGTTTTCCTAACACTATACGGACAAACGATTATTTCCGGGAAAACTATCCTGAGTTGGTTGAGCAGGCCAAACAGAACGGTTTGGCAAAGGCTTTTGTATCTGTTGAATCTGCTGATGAAGGGTTGCAAATATGGACAGAAGAAATGAAGTCTTATCTCTCCGATGTTTTCCGAGGTACTTATGGGTGCTGATGGTATCCGTGTTAAACAAGAATCGGATCTGGAAGCAGCACTAGAGAAAGCAATGACATCAAGTGGACTCTTTGTAGTTGATGTCATCGTCGATCCGTCGCAAATTGCACCTATTGGTGGTCGGATTAAGAGTTTAATTGCCCAAGTTTCTAAATAAGGAGGTTTATTGTGATTAAAAGTTCAGTTGGAATAAAGTCGATCGCTGTTAGTTTTCCTAACACTATACGGACAAACGATTATTTCCGGGAAAATTATCCTGAGTTGATTATTCAATCAGAAAAAAAAAGTGCAGCAAAAGCTTTTGCATCAAATGAAACTATTTCTAATAATGGGGAGATTGATTTATGGACACAAGAAATGAAGCCTTATCTATCAGACCCTTTTCGTGGAACTGTTGAACGACGGGTACTTGATTCTAGTGAATCGTCACTTACGTTAGAGTATCAAGCTGCTAAAGATGCGCTCAAAGCAGCAAATCTTTTTCCTAAAGATATTGACTTGATGATAGTATCATCAATGTTTTCTGAAAAACCATGTGTGGGTAATGCTGCTTTACTTGTCGGCAAATTGGGCTTGCGTGGTGCTGCTTGGAACCTTGATTCAATGTGTTCAGGTGCAATTGTTGCACTCCAAACTGTATCTACAATGATTAGTGCAGGGATCTACCGTAATGCCTTAGTAGTAGTTTCTTGCAGTTACTCTCGTTTTGTTGACGAAAACGATACACTCAGCTTCTTTACGGGAGATGGTGCAGCAGCTTTTGTAGTCACTTCAGTTGAAACAAATCAAGGTATTCTAAGCTCAAAAATTGTTAATACTGCTGAAACCTCTGGAGCTTTTTTTAACGAACTAGCAATAGACCATATGGGTCGCCCACGTATTTTTATACGGGCAGACCAGAAAGCAAGTAAGATTGTTAGCAATGTATTTGCAGAATTCTGTCTTATGTGTTGTAAAGATGCTGTTGCTGAGGCTGGTATTACTTTAGATCAGATAGACTTTTTTGTTTTCAATTCACTTCTTCCTTGGTATACAAGTACCTGCGCTCGTGCATTGGGTATAGATTCAGAGCGTACAATTGATCTCAATTCTGTGTATGGAAACATAGGAGTGGCATCCTCTATTGTCAATTTTTACTATGCGATGCAATTGGGCAAAATTCGTGAAAACGATTTAATTCTTATTTACGCTTTTGGTGGAACATCAAATGCCGCAGCAACAGTTATGCGTGTAGGCAATATTGCGCTCTACCCTGCTCCCGCATTATCAAAAACGCTAATCAATGCTCATCTTAGAGAAATATAAAGTTCTTTTGCGGCATGGCAATTTGATACTTCATCAGCAGATTATCAAGTTAATTTTTATAGGTTTTTGTGATAGCTAAAAACCACCGCAAAAACCTATAAACTTTCAATATTTAGCTCAATAAAGCAATAGCTTATCAATAGAAAAATAGAGAGGTTTATCATGTATATTCCAAATTTTTCAACTCAGGAATTATTTTTAGTACTGGAATCACTTAGAAGTGTAGCTGTAAATCCAGAAGCATTGACAGCTCGCGAACAACAATTTTTGCATGTGTTAAAAAATTTGCATGAAGGTAGAAATGACATAATTATATCATCTCCAGTAACTCTATCCCACATTGCCCAAACTATCGCTGAACCAAGTCAGCGTCAATGGTTGGTGCAAATGGGAATAATTATGGCACTAGTTGAAGGTAAGAGTACACTTCCTCAACTCTATCAACAACTTAAAAAATTGAGGATATTAGCTCAAGTTCTTTCTGTAAAAGAGCCAGGTTTAAGAGTCTTGAATAAAGTGGCAAAAGGTTATAAACTTTTTGCCAGTCTGGAGGCAAATTTTATTTTCATGAGCAAATTTGTGGTTCATGCTTATCAAGAAGAAGGGCTTACTGGAGTGAAAAAAATTGTTTCTATATTTTTTAATGGGAATAGTAAAGACTCTGATTTAGCATCGAAGTTCCACAGACTAGGTACTTTAGCAGAAGATACATTAGGTTACATCTTCTGGAAATATTTCACCGAAAAGAACATGATCTTTCCAGGCGAAACAGGTGCAATTCCAGAGCGTTTTGTCTTTCACGATTTTGGGCATATTCTATCCGGATATAATACTGATATAGTAGGAGAAATGTTGTTAGGAGGTTTTCAGGCAGGATATACCCGTCAAAATGGCTTTATTTATTTACTGATTGTAATTCTTCATTGTCACTGGGGGATCAAAACATCACCTATGGCAGATTCTTTTGAAGGATTATTTGATATTCCATCAACAATGCACGCATTACAGCGGGGTGCATCTTGCAAAGTAGACCTTTCTGATCATTGGAACTTCTGGGAAGTTGTAGATATACCTCTAGAGAAAGTACGTGATATTTATGGTATTCCACCTCTCTGTCCATCTTCAGTACCAGTCTTCTCAACTAGGGAAATAATCCAGGGTAAACGCATCTAAATCATGTAAACCTTGCCCAGTGGGGGTTTCATGATTTAATCACAAAAATGAACAATTGCTGAAACCCTAATCCAGTAAGTATTCTAAAAATAAGATGCGTTTACCTGGGAAATTATCTAAGTAAACGTAAGTTTCACGAAGTTAAAAGATGGTAGGATGTAGAGCGAGGCAGTCAGTCCAGCTAACAAATTGACCAAAAAATTCTCTTGTACGGGCGTATAGCTATACGCCCCTAGCATGACGCGAATGTTCAATTTGACAGATATTTTTGACTTTCCCGTATTTATGGTGGAAAATCCCGTTTTTCGACAGGGGAGGAGGGGGCAGGGAGCAAGAGAAAAGCTTATGTAGTAATAATTTGGAAAATCAATAATTTTTACTTATCATTATAAGTACGGGAGAACCGTAATATAAGCGTATTGCATTCTAATGTCCCAATGAGAGCGATACGCTTAAACTTGATATGCTAGCGACCCAACCTTAGAAATCAGACGGTAATGAAAATTTTGTCAAATCTTATCCTAATAATAATTTAAAAATGCTAATATCAATTTACTATTACGTTCAACGTTCAACTGGCTATTGAAGCTAAAAACTATATATATCCAGCATTATCACCAATCTTTTTAGTGTAACTTCACAGTGAATTGGTATAACTTAATGAAAATCGCATATGTCATACGGATGGTATTAATTTTAGTTGCATTAATTCAGGACAGCAAAAATAAGTTCTTATTATCAAGCTTGTATCGATTTACTTTATTAGCTATAGGTTTTTATTTGCTTTCCAGTCGAGTTACAGCACAAATTGTCCCTGATAATACTCTTCCTAATAACTCTATTGTTGGCATTAATGGTCAGAGATTAACTATTAATGGTGGTACAATAGCGGGTAAGAATCTTTTTCATAGTTTCCAAGAATTTTCTATTCCTACAGGAGAGGAAGCTTTTTTTAACAATGCTAGCAATATTCAAAATATTTTCAGTCGTGTTACGGGTAAAAAAATATCTAATATTGATGGGATAATTAGTTCTAATGGAGTTGCAAACTTATTTTTTATTAATCCCAATGGCATAATATTTGGTAATAATACGCAATTAAATACTGGAGGTTCTTTTATTAGTTCAACAGCTAATAATATTATATTTAATGATGGCTTTAATTTTAGTGCTATCAATTCACAAATTGTGCCGTTGTTAACAGTTAATATACCGGTTTTTTTACAATTAGAACAAAATTCCGGAGCAATTCAAGTAAATGGTGCAGGTCATAATTTTACAGTTGCAGTTCCATTTGGTGCGCCAGTTAACTATAATCAAAACACCAGTAACCTAAAAGTGAATCCAGGTAAAACACTAGCTTTAGTCGGAAGCAATGTCACGCTTTCTGGTGGCATCTTAACTGCTCAGGGTGGAAGAATAGAGTTAGGTGGTGTTGCTTTAGGTAAAGTACGTCTCACAAATACTAACTCCGGATGGGTTTTAGACTATAAGCAAGTGCAAAGTTTTGGAGATGTTAACCTATTCCAAAAAGCAGCATTAGATGCTAGTGGTTCAATGGGCGGCTCTATCCAAATTGTAGGTAGAAAAGTTACGTTAACTGATGGCTCTCTAGCATTGATTCAAAACCAAGGAAATAAACTATCAGGAAACCTCATTGTAAATGCTTCTGAATCTTTAGATTTAACTGGAACTAATCCAGAAGCAACATTCGCTAGTAGTTTGCTGACTGAAACTGTTGCAAATGGCAAAGGAGGAGACATAGAAATTTCCACTAAAAGCTTATCAATACAAGATGGAGCACGAATAGCTAGTCAAACCTTTAGTAACGCATCTAGCGGAAATCTGATCATCAATGCCTCAGACTCAACAGATATAGTAGGATTTTCACCTATTAATGTAGAAGTAATGAGTTTTCTCATTGCCTCAACTTTTAGCACAGGAAATGCAGGAAATATTACATTGCAAACAAACCAATTGAGAGTATTGAATGGAGGAAGTGTTTCAATTCCTGTTATTGGTACTGGTGCGGGAGGAAATATAACTTTAAATGCTTCTCAATTGGTAGAAGTTAATGGAACAATACCGCAAATCTCTCAGCCTTCTTCAATTGGTGGTGCGACAATACCTGGAAAAGGTGCTAACTTAATTATTAATACATCTAAGGTTTTAGTGGAATCTGGAGGAGTTATTACCACCTCAACTGTCGCAAACGGTTCAGCAGGGGATATTACTATCAATGCCTCTGATTCCGTACAAGTTAGTGGCAAAGGAGTTGATGGTGGACTTCCATCTAGAATAGAGGCTGCTGCGACCATTGAGGCTGAAGAATTCCGAAAATTAAGAGGACTACCCGATCGCCCCTCCGGCAACTCCGGCAGCGTCACCATCAATACCCCCCGCCTCACAGTCTCCGATGGCGCTACTGTTAGTGTTGGAAATCAAGGTACAGGCAACGCAGGCAACCTCAACATCAACGCAGGTTCGATCGCTCTCCTCAACGCCAACCAAGGGATCAGCGCAGCTACGGCATCAGGTGAAGGTGGCAACCTCAACATCACCACCAACGCCCTCCAACTACGACAAGCCAGCCAAATCTCCACCCAAGCAGGGGGCACAGGTAACGGTGGCAACATCACCCTCAACGCCAACACCCTAGCCCTCCTCGAAAACAGTAAAATCAATGCTAACGCCTTCAAAGGTAATGGTGGTAACATCCTCATCAACACCCAAGGCTTATTTACCGCTCCCTATACTCCCGATCGCCAAATCACAGCTAGTTCCCAACTAGGAATATCAGGCACGATCGCCATCAATGATCCCACTAATCAGTCTAACATCGGATTCATCCAACTACCGAAAAACCTCCTCGACGCTAGCACGCAAATCAGCCAAACTTGTAATAACGGCAAAGTGAACAGACTCGCCCTCGTCGGTCGGGGTGGTTTGTCCGAAGATCCATTGAAAGCTTTTCCCAGTGATGACATCTGGCAAGACCACACCAATTATACTAGCCGACTTAATCCAGTGAATCAGAGCAGAAATCAGGCTCAAGTCACCAAACCAGAACCACCACCCATCATTGAAGCTACGGGTTGGCAAGTCAATCAAAATGGCCAAATTGAATTAATCAGTCAGGCCCAAGCTGTCCCCCAATTTAACGTCCAACAGTTTCAATGTCACTAACAAATCACCCATCCGATCGCGATTCACAAATGTGGGAGAAACTGGGAGTGCGATCGGCTGAAATAGTTGCGTAAAGAGGTAGCGATCGACTAAAATGCCTGCTCCTCAAGTAGAGCAGCATGAATCATGTCCATTGATAACCTATGTAAACTCATCGCCGAAAAATATCCAGCTGCTTTTGCCACTTGGATTTTAGGTGAATCGCAGCCGAGCGTACAAGTCTTAAAAACCGAACTGAGTATCGAACCAATTCGAGCCGATTCCGTGATCTTGCTGGAAACCACAGACCGGATCTTACATCTAGAATTCCAGGTGAGACTAGAATCAGAGCCACCATTACCATTAAGAATGCTAGATTATTGGGTCAGGCTATATCGGTTATACCGCAAACCAATCATCCAAGTCATAATTTTATTACTACCACCCAGGGAAGGAACAGTAATTGAAACGGCATTTGTGTTCGGAACAACTTACCATGAGTATCGGGTAATTCGACTGTGGGAAGAAGACCCAAAGATATTTCTGTCTGATCTAGCGTTACTACCCTTAGCAGCATTAACCGCCACATCTCAACCAGAACAGTTGCTAGCACAAGTGGCAGAACAAGTGGATAGAATAGAATCAGTTACAGAGCAACAAGAAGTATCCGCATACATCCAAATCTTGGCGGGATTAAAGTTTAATCAACAAATTTTGCATCGATTATTTCAGGAGAATGCCATGCGAGAATCAGTAATTTATCAGGAGATTTTGCAGGTCGGTCGAGAAGAAGGACGACAAGAAGGACTAATGGAAGGACAACGGTCAGGACGACAAGAAGGACAACAAGAAGGACGTTTGCAGGAACGACGCTTATTGGTAGAAAATTTGCTGCGGATTCGGTTTGGCTCTTTAGAACCAGAACTGGCTCAGATGATTGAACCAATGATTCAGTTATCAACCGATGAGTTAGTTCCCTTACTCTATCAATTATCTCAGACTGAACTTTTGGCCAGATTTACTCCCCATCAGAATTAAGCCAATTTCTCCCCTGGCGATCGGTCAACCTGGCCAAATTTCCGGTTTAATCAAGCCACCGGAGCGATCGCCAAATCCCTGTCACTAAAAACTTACCCATCCGATCACCCTAGACTCGAACTAGGAGGCGATCGCGATTCACAAATATGGGAGAACCTGGGAGCGCGATCGGCTGAAATAGTTGCGTAAAACCGTAGCGATCGACTAAAATGCCTGCTCCTCAAGTAGAGCAGCATGAATCATGTCCATTGATAACCTATGTAAACTCATCGCCGAAAAATATCCAGCTGCTTTTGCCACTTGGATTTTAGGTGAATCGCAGCCGAGCGTGCAAGTTTTAAAAACCGAACTGAGTATCGAACCAATCCGAGCCGATTCCGTGATCTTGCTGGAAACCACAGACCATCCGATCACCCTAGACTCGAACTAGGAGGCGATCGCGATTCACAAATATGGGAGAACCTGGGAGCGCGATCGGCTGAAATAGTTGCGTAAAACCGTAGCGATCGACTAAAATGCCTGCTCCTCAAGTAGAGCAGCATGAATCATGTCCATTGATAACCTATGTAAACTCATCGCCGAAAAATATCCAGCTGCTTTTGCCACTTGGATTTTAGGTGAATCGCAGCCGAGCGTGCAAGTTTTAAAAACCGAACTGAGTATCGAACCAATCCGAGCCGATTCCGTGATCTTGCTGGAAACCACAGACCGGATCTTACATCTAGAATTCCAGGTGAGACTAGAATCAGAGCCACCATTACCATTAAGAATGCTAGACTACTGGGTCAGGCTATATCGGTTATACCGCAAACCAATCATCCAAGTCATAATTTTATTACTACCACCCAGGGAAGGAACAGTAATAGAAACGGCATTTGTGTTCGGAACAACTTACCATGAGTATCGGGTAATTCGACTGTGGGAAGAAGACCCAAAGATATTTCTGTCTGATCTAGCGTTACTACCCTTAGCAGTATTAACCACCACATCTCAACCAGAACAGTTGCTAGCACAAGTGGCAGAACAAGTGGATAGAATAGAATCAGTTACAGAGCAACGAGAAGTATCCGCATACATCCAAATCTTGGCGGGATTAAAGTTTAATCAACAAATTTTGCATCGATTATTTCAGGAGAATGCCATGCGAGAATCAGTAATTTATCAGGAGATTTTGCAGGTCGGTCGAGAAGAAGGACGACTTGAAGGACGACAAGAAGGACAACGATCAGGACGACTTGAAGGACGACTTGAAGGACGACTTGAAGGACGACTTGAAGGACGACTTGAAGGACGACTTGAAGGACGACTTGAAGGACGACTTGAAGGACGACTTGAAGGACGTTTGCAGGAACGACGCTTATTGGTAGAAAATTTGCTGCGGATTCGGTTTGGCTCTTTAGAACCAGAACTGGCTCAGATGATTGAACCAATGATTCAGTTATCAACCGATGAGTTAGTTCCCTTACTCTATCAATTATCTCAGACTGAACTTTTGGCCAGATTTACTCCCCATCAGAATTAAGCCAATTTCCCCCCTGGCGATCGGTCAACCTGGCCAAATTTCCGGTTTAATCAAGCCACCGGAGTGATCGCCAAATCCCTGTCACTAACAACTTACCCATCCGATCGCCCTAGACTCGAACTAGGAGGCGATCGCGATTCACAAAAGTGGGGAAAACTGGGAGCGCGATCGGCTGAAATAGTTGCGTAAAGAGGTAGCGATCGACTAAAATGCCTGCTCCTCAAGTAGAGCAGCATGAATCATGTCCATTGATAACCTATGTAAACTCATCGCCGAAAAATATCCAGCTGCTTTTGCCACTTGGATTTTAGGTGAATCGCAGCCGAGCGTACAAGTCTTAAAAACCGAACTGAGTATCGAACCAATTCGAGCCGATTCCGTGATCTTGCTGGAAACCACAGACCGGATCTTACATCTAGAATTCCAGGTGAGACTAGAATCAGAGCCACCATTACCATTAAGAATGCTAGATTATTGGGTCAGGCTATATCGGTTATACCGCAAACCAATCATCCAAGTCATAATTTTATTACTACCACCCAGGGAAGGAACAGTAATTGAAACGGCATTTGTGTTCGGAACAACTTACCATGAGTATCGGGTAATTCGACTGTGGGAAGAAGACCCGAAGATATTTCTGTCTGATCTAGCGTTACTACCCTTAGCAGCATTAACCGCCACATCTCAACCAGAACAGTTGCTAGCACAAGTGGCAGAACAAGTGGATAGAATAGAATCAGTTACAGAGCAGCGAGAAGTATCCGCATACATCCAAATCTTGGCGGGATTAAAGTTTAATCAACAAATTTTGCATCGATTATTTCAGGAGAATGCCATGCGAGAATCAGTAATTTATCAGGAGATTTTGCAGGTCGGTCGAGCAGAAGGACGACAAGAAGGACTAATGGAAGGACAACGGTCAGGACGACAAGAAGGACGACTTGAAGGACGACTTGAAGGACGACAAGAAGGACAACAAGAAGGACGTTTGCAGGAACGACGCTTATTGGTAGAAAATTTGCTGCGGATTCGGTTTGGCTCTTTAGAACCAGAACTGGCTCAGATGATTGAACCAATGATTCAGTTATCAACCGATGAGTTAGTTCCCTTACTCTATCAATTATCTCAGACTGAACTTTTGGCCAGATTTACTCCCCATCAGAATTAAGCCAATTTCCCCCCTGGCGATCAGTCAACCTGGCCAAATTTCCGGTTTAATCAAGCCAAGGAGCGATCGCCAAATCCCTGTCACTAACAACTCACCCATCCGATCGCGATTCACAAATATGGGAGAACCTGGGAGCGCGATCGGCTGAAATAGTTGCGTAAAGAGGTAGCGATCGACTAAAATGCCTGCTCCTCAAGTAGAGCAGCATGAATCATGTCCATTGATAACCTATGTAAACTCATCGCCGAAAAATATCCAGCTGCTTTTGCCACTTGGATTTTAGGTGAATCGCAGCCGAGCGTGCAAGTTTTAAAAACCGAACTGAGTATCGAACCAATCCGAGCCGATTCCGTGATCTTGCTGGAAACCACAGACCGGATCTTACATCTAGAATTCCAGGTGAGACTAGAATCCGAGCCACCATTACCATTAAGAATGCTAGACTATTGGGTC
This sequence comes from uncultured cyanobacterium, assembly GCA_963744145.1. GTDB lineage: Bacteria > Cyanobacteriota > Cyanobacteriia > Cyanobacteriales > CAWUOF01 > CAVUSO01. The sequence continues at coordinate 906,709 of CAVUSO010000001.1, forward strand.
AGGCTATATCGGTTATACCGCAAACCAATCATCCAAGTCATAATTTTATTACTACCACCCAGAGAAGGAACAGTAATAGAAACGGCATTTGTGTTCGGAACAACTTACCATGAGTATCGGGTAATTCGACTGTGGGAAGAAGACCCAAAGATATTTCTGTCTGATCTAGCGTTACTACCCTTAGCAGCATTAACCGCCACATCTCAACCAGAACAGTTGCTAGCACAAGTGGCAGAACAAGTGGATAGAATAGAATCAGTTACAGAGCAGCGAGAAGTATCCGCATACATCCAAATCTTGGCGGGATTAAAGTTTAATCAACAAATTTTGCATCGATTATTTCAGGAGAATGCCATGCGAGAATCAGTAATTTATCAGGAGATTTTGCAGGTCGGTCGAGAAGAAGGACGACAAGAAGGACTACTGGAAGGACAACGGTCAGGACGACTTGAAGGACAACAAGAAGGACGACTTGAAGGACGACTTGAAGGACTACTGGAAGGACAACGGTCAGGACGACAAGAAGGACAACAAGAAGGACGTTTGCAGGAACGACGCTTATTGGTAGAAAATTTGCTGCGGATTCGGTTTGGCTCTTTAGAACCAGAACTCGCTCAGATGATTGAACCAATGATTCAGTTATCAACCGATGAGTTAGTTCCCTTACTCTATCAATTATCTCAGACTGAACTTTTGGCCAGATTTACTCCCCATCAGAATTAAGCCAATTTCCCCCCTGGCGATCAGTCAACCTGGCCAAATTTCCGGTTTAATCAAGCCAAGGAGCGATCGCCAAATCCCTGTCACTAACAACTCACCCATCCGATCGCCCTAGACTCGAACTAGGAGGCGATCGCGATTCACAAATATGGGAGAACCTGGGAGCGCGATCGGCTGAAATAGTTGCGTAAAACCGTAGCGATCGACTAAAATGCCTGCTCCTCAAGTAGAGCAGCATGAATCATGTCCATTGATAACCTATGTAAACTCATCGCCGAAAAATATCCAGCTGCTTTTGCCACTTGGATTTTAGGTGAATCGCAGCCGAGCGTGCAAGTTTTAAAAACCGAACTGAGTATCGAACCAATCCGAGCCGATTCCGTGATCTTGCTGGAAACCACAGACCGGATCTTACATCTAGAATTCCAGGTGAGACTAGAATCCGAGCCACCATTACCATTAAGAATGCTAGACTACTGGGTCAGGCTATATCGGTTATACCGCAAACCAATCATCCAAGTCATAATTTTATTACTACCACCCAGAGAAGGAACAGTAATAGAAACGGCATTTGTGTTCGGAACAACTTACCATGAGTATCGGGTAATTCGACTGTGGGAAGAAGACCCAAAGATATTTCTGTCTGATCTAGCACTACTACCCTTAGCAGCATTAAGCGCCACATCTCAACCAGAACAGTTGCTAGCACAAGTGGCACAACGAGTGGATAGAATAGAATCAGTTACAGAGCAGCGAGAAGTATCCGCATATATCCAAATCTTGGCGGGATTAAAGTTTAATCAACAAATTTTGCATCGATTATTTCAGGAGAATGCCATGCGAGAATCAGTAATTTATCAGGAGATTTTGCAGGTCGGTCGAGCAGAAGGACGACAAGAAGGACTACTGGAAGGACAACGGTCAGGACAACAAGAAGGACGTTTGCAGGAACGACGCTTATTGGTAGAGAATTTGCTGCGGATTCGGTTTGGCTCTTTAGAACCAGAACTGGCTCAGATGATTGAACCAATGATTCAGTTATCAACCGATGAGTTAGTTCCCTTACTCTATCAATTATCTCAGACTGAACTTTTGGCCAGATTTACTCCCCATCATAATTAAGCCAATTTCCCCCCTGGCGATCGGTCATTATGCTATTAACTCAATTGCTTCTTTTAAAACTTGATGAATGGTAGGTCTCTGGGTCGCAATCACGTCATTAGGTAAGTGCTTATGGTGTGGAAAATTAGGCAAATTTGGAAAATGAGGTGTACTATCGTAGCGAAAAATAAGTTGATTTTGTTCGTTCTGAAAATGATAGCGGTAATCGAGAAATTTTAATTGATTGTCTACTACTAGGATCGCTTCATTAATTTCTAATAGATGGGTCTGATTAAAACGCAATCTAATTCTGAGATTAGCCCGCTTTAGCTCTAAAATTTCTTCCTCATAGTGTTCAACATCAACATTGCTACATCGTTGAATTACCTGCTCAATTTGATCTAAATAATCAGATAAAATATTAAGCAGCATAATTCAATCGCTGCGCTAGTTCCTGATGCAAAGCCAGATAATGTCGATAGTCATTTGCCCATTCTATAAATAGGACATCATCGGCTAATAATCCCTGATTATATTTGGTCAAGAATTCTGCTGAGTCCATTTTTGCCTGGTTCTCATACAAACTGAGTCTTTTAGCGACTGCAACTAAGGCTGTCTAATGGTGATGTATATTTAATCGTCTTTTTACGCATTAGATTTTTCTATTTGTAAGGGATTGATCTTGGGTTACATATTTATTTAGATTTTAGCAAATTGATCTTAATTCTGATCGGCGAACCGCTTGACTACGAACCACTAGCGCTCAAAATACGGGAAAAACTCAGATGGCGATCGCCCCAGAGATGACCAGAAAAATGAGGAATTTGGGAAAAAGGTGGTGTGAGCGATCGGCATCTTGCCTGTCCATCAATTGATCGAATGAGACTTTAATGTCTATATTGGTCTATATTAGTCTACTTATTAATCTCAGACAGCAAAAACTTATGGTTTGGCCATTTAATTCTAAGTTTCGTAAACAAATTGGGCGGATTGAAATTACTGGTATAATTGCTGGAGCTACTCGCAAACGGGTAATCGAAGCTCTCAAAAAAGTTGAAGAACGGAAATTTCCAGCTTTATTACTACGAATTGACAGTCCTGGTGGTACAGTAGGGGATTCCCAAGAAATTTATAGTGCATTAAAGCGACTCAGGGAAAAAATCAAAATAGTTGCTAGTTTTGGCAATATTTCCGCATCTGGAGGTGTTTACATCGGTATGGGTGCAGAATATATTATGGCCAATCCCGGGACAATTACTGGTAGTATTGGGGTAATTTTGCGGGGAAATAACCTAGAACGGCTCCTCGAAAAAATTGGAATTTCATTTAAAGTGATTAAATCCGGTCCATACAAAGATATTTTGGCTTTTGATCGAGAGTTAACTGATCCAGAAAAAGATATCCTCCAACAATTAATCGATACCAGTTATCAGCAATTTGTGCAAACTGTAGCGGAAGGACGAAAGTTAGCGATCGATACAGTCAAGAGTTTTGCAGATGGAAGGATTTTTACGGGTGAGCAAGCTGTCGGCTTAGGAATTGTGGATCGACTGGGTACAGAAGAAGAAGCACGTCGTTGGACTTGCGAATTAGTTGGTCTTGACCCAGAAAAGACTCGCTGCATTAATATTGAAGAGCGTAAACTTTCGTTCAATCGTTTACTTGGTAGTAATCGGACTGGAACGGGACTGTTAGCTGCCAAAAATTGGGTGGAGTTTGAATTGTCAACGAGTGGTTTACCACTATGGTTGTATCGTCCTTAATTTGCCAGTTAGTCAGTTATGAGAAGATAAATTAATCAATCTCGGTTGAAAAATTTATCTTCTGATTGACATGGAAAATTCAAAATAGAATAGCGGAAAGCTGAGTGCTATAGATAAATGGAGGATTTAAGCGTGGAGTGGAGAGTTCGGGCAATTCGTGGTGCCACAACCGTCTCAGAAAATTCGGTAGCAGCGATTCAGGAAGCGGTGACGGAACTGTTAGATGTGCTAGAAGAAAAAAATCAGTTACATCCGACCCAAATGATTAGTGTGACTTTTTCGGTTACTCGCGATCTAGATGTAATTTTTCCCGCAGCGATCGCTCGTCAACGTCCGCTCTGGGATCATGTGGCGCTATTGGATGTCCAACAAATGCAAGTCGAAGGAGCTTTACCACGCTGCATTCGGATTTTAATCCATGTTAATCTCCCGGAAACCCAACTAGAAGTTTACCATCCCTATTTACGTGGAGCCAAAATTTTACGTCCCGATCGGATTGGCTCAGAATTTTCTTGAGGAAAATATCATGAATCAACATCGGTAAATTGTAAATTATTTGATTGACTTGCAATGAATCCAGCACCAGAAATCCAACGCTTGTTAGAGCTAATGCCCGCATCGGGCCGGATGTTGACTAAAATTATCAGCAAACCAGAACAACATCAGGTGATTTCTAGTCCATTTCCCTTACCTTGGGCTAAAGAAAGACCGATTTTGATCAATTTTGACCTCTGGAAACAAATACCTAAACCACAACGGGATCTAATTATGCTTCGGACTGTGGCTTGGTTAATTGGGATTAAGTGGTTGAAACTAGATCTATATCAAGGAATAGTTTTAGCTGGACTGTTGGGTGGATTAGTCGAATTAGTCCAAGGAGATCCGGTGGGTGTAGTTGTCGCGGGAGGATTGAGTGCGATCGCGGGTAATCAAATTTGGCGTTCTCATCGACGCTCGCAGTCTGAACTAGAAGCAGATGAAGCGGCGATCGTAATTGCCCAGCGACGCGGTTATAATGAAACTGAAGCTGCGGCTCATTTACTCAAAGCAATTGAATCGATCGCCAAAGTTGAAGAACGTTTAAGTTTAAACTTTACTGAATTAATTCGTTGCCAAAATTTACGGGCGATCGCCAATATTTCTCCAGTTGGTATTCCCGAACATCTCAAAAAAGAATAAATTCCTTATTGGCACCGATAAAGCTGGTATTGATAACCATTTACTGATGCAGTTGAACTCAAATCAGCTAAACAATTTTGGTGCTTAAAATCTACCTGACCATGAAAATTTACCAGCCATAAATCAAAAGGACGAGAGATTTGACTCAGGTTTTTTTCTAATGTCATGACTGGGATTTTATCGTCATTGTTTTGATGAGCTAAAAGAAACATTGGGAACGAGTTATTAGTAACAGAAGTTTCTCTCATTTTAAATTCCCAAGCTAAACCCATTAATTCTCCTGTTTGGACATGGGTTTTATGAGTAGTAGCAATTAATACTGGTACTGTTGATCTAGTCTGAATAATCGGTACTAAAAGATCCGGACGATAGTATTTCTGATAACCCAGATTTGATACTACAGTGATAGCACTAGCTAAACCCATGAGCCAAATAATTGCGATCGCACGTTTTTTCTGGATGAATAATCCAGGATAAATAAGGATTTTGTTTTGATTTAGCGATCGGTAGCAAATTAGGTTTTTCTTGACTCCAAATTTCAGCAAGACTCGCGCTAATTAAAATAATTATAGCTGGAAAATAAACAAAATTATAACGGGCTCCACGGGTAAGATCAATCCCAAGAATGTAGGTGAAAAAGAAAAATATCCCTACTGAAATAAATCCAATTCCAGCAAATACTTCTATATACAGTCGATTGCGGAATTTTTGGTATTGAGATTTTAATCCTTTATTCAGAATTGGTAATACCCATAAGAAAAAAATCGCCATCACGACAATAGAAATAATCGCAATTACTAAATTAGGTGATTCGATCGGTAACAAAAATAACATCGTAATCCACGCTGCAAAAGCTTGGAAAAATGGACTAATCCAACCTATTCCACTACGCTCATTCAGATAAATCCATTGAACTAATTGCAGATCATAGCTATTTTTCCAGATGGGAATCCAAATTAAACATCCCACTAAAGTACCAGTAGCAACAGCGATTAAACGTAGGAATATGATCGATTTTAACGGAAAACGCCAGCAAAAAATTAGTAAAACAATTCCTTCTGCTAAAATAGTAAATATAAAAAAGTAGTGAACAGCAACACCTAAACTATTAACTAAAATCCAACTTAAACCTACCCAAATTGATAGGGAATTATGCTGATAAATACTTCTAATTGCCATAACTAAACAGCTTAGAGAAGCGATTACCAATAAAATTCCCAATGTGTAATGACGCGCTTCCTGTGCTAGATAGATTCCATAGGGAGAAACAGCAGCGATCGCAGCAGCAATTTGACCTACTAATCGCGATCGAAAAGCTAACCAACCTAATCCATACATCGCTGGAATTGATGCTGCACCAAATAGGGCACTTAGCGATCGGGCAATCCAAAGGACGGTTAATTTTCCTGGGATCGGAAAAAGTTTCATCCACCAATGAGCCAGAATAAAATAAACTGGTGGATGGTTACTTTCATGGAATAAATTATAAATTACATCGCCAATCCCTGTCTTGTTAAATTCTGGTTGTAATGGTTGTAAAAGTACATCAATTCCGATCGCTTGATCTAGTGGAATCTGCTCGAAGCTATTTCCTAAACTAAAAACGATCGTGGAAAATTCATCTGTCCATGGTGATTTTGATGCTAGATCTGTAAACCGCAGACCTATACCAATTAATAACCAGATTAACACTAAGAGGAAGTGCCGATCGCACATCCCGGAAATCTGGAGTGTTTGGGGTAGCGATCGCATTTTCCGGACTACTAAGATCTTAATGGCTTAACGGAACTGTATTAGCTTCTAAATAGGTTAATTCCGAGTGTTCCGCTACTAAATCTGCTCTTCCACAATCCCAAGAAGAGATTGATTGGGAATCTAAGAGAATAAATTGTCCTTGCTTAGGACAAAAAGAAAAAACTTCTCCCGTTTGAATCTCGTAAATCCAAGCATGGATATGTAATTTGTTAGAACTTAATTTAGAGCGAATCACTGGATAAGTCCGCAGATTTTCGATTTGGGTCAGCACATTTTCCTGAATTGTGATATTTAATAACTTTGTGCCAGTATAGGAAGAGTAATTTTCCTTAATCACTCGACGAGTAGCTTCTGCTTGTTTTAACCATCCATAAACTGAGGGCATTTCTTCTGCTAAATTGTTACCTAGATGTAATAGTCCTTTAATTGCACCACAGTCAGAATGTCCACAAACTATAATATTTTCAATCTCTAACGCATGAATCGCATATTCGATCGCTGCTGCTTCTCCTCCATTGGTAGCATTATAAGGAGGAATGATGTTACCCACATTACGCATAATAAACAATTCTCCCGGCTCAGTTTGGGTAATTAGGTGAGGGTTAATCCGGGAGTCGGAGCAGGTAATAAACAAAGCTCGGGGATGCTGACCTAGGGAAAGTCGGGCAAATAGCTCTCGATGCGTAGTGAAATACTCACTTTGGAATTGGTGCAGACCTTCTATTAATCGCTCCATTAATCACATCCTTACATATTTATGCACTAAAATACTAGATTCCCTACTATAGTACATAAATCCCTGGAATGTAAAATGCTAATAAAACAACCTATGCAATTTTTGAATGGATTGTATACAATATCTACATAATTTTTAATCAAGGGAATAATCACGGACGCCTTTGCCTAATAGTACATAAATTTCCCCAATCGCGAAACTAGATGTTATAAATCTTAACTAACTCTGCGTCAAAAACCAAAGTCAATTTTTCCCAAAGTTACTTTTCTTTTGGATTCTGTCGTTACTATGAGACGGTGCTGGAGATTTCAACGATAAACTGATGCGGTTTAATTTCTCATTCACTTCAATAACTCGGACTTTAACCACCTGTCCCACCTTAACAATTTTTTTCGGATCTTCAACAAAGCGATCGGACATTTGCGAAATATGGACTAACCCGTCCTGATGGACACCAATATCAACAAAAGCACCAAAATTAGCAACATTGGTGACAACTCCTTCCAATTCCATCCCGACTTTCACATCCGTGATTTCCTTAATACCGACTGTAAAAGTAGCATACTTAAATTGAGCGCGAGGATCTCTTCCTGGTTTTTCTAATTCAGCGATAATATCACGCAGGGTTAGTTCTCCCACTTGCTCAGTCACATATTTTTTGAGGTTGACTGACTTGAGTTGAGTCCCAACTTGAACAATCTGTGCTAAGGGAATAGCTAAATCCTTAGCGATCGCTTCTACCACAAAATAGCTTTCTGGATGTACAGCAGTATTATCAAGGGGATGATTACCACCACGAATTCTCAGAAAACCTGCTGCTTGCTCGAAGGATTTTGGACCTAATTTGGGTACTTTGAGCAATTCACGACGATTTTTAAAAGCCCCGTTTTCATTACGATAGGTAATAATATTTTTAGCAATATTAGCACTCATCCCCGCGACAAAAGTTAGTAATTCTTTAGAAGCAGTATTCAAATCTACCCCCACATAATTAACACAACTTTCGACAGTTTCATCCAGTTTCTTTTTCAAGAGTTTTTGATCCACATCATGCTGATATTGTCCCACACCAATTGATTTTGGATCGATTTTGACCAGTTCTGCTAAAGGATCTTGTAAACGTCTTCCAATACTAATTGCTCCTCGAACAGTAATATCCAGATTAGGAAACTCCGCGATCGCAACATCAGAAGCTGAATAAATCGAAGCACCTGACTCATTAACAATTACTTTAATTGGTTGACGATTTAAGGTAGTCAGCACTTCACCAATAAATTCATCTGTCTCACGGGAAGCAGTACCATTACCAATTGCAATTAACTCGATCTGATATTTTTCTACTAATTTCTGAATTGTCTGAGCAGCTTGCTGACGTTGGGTGGTAGATTGGTGGGGAAAGATTGCTTGATATTCTAAAAATTGCCCGGTTTCATCTAAAACTGCGACTTTACAACCTGTCCGAAAACCCGGATCGATCGCTAAGGTTGGTTTCATTCCTGCTGGTGGTGATAGTAACAGTTCGCGTAAATTACTTTCAAAAGTTTTAATAGATTCTAGATCAGCGAATGCTTTCCGATCGGCTCGAACTGCGGTAATTAAAGAATTTTTGATTAACCGATTAAAACTATCTTTCAACATCCCTCGATAAAAGTCTCGCACCACTGGAATTTTGGTTTTAATCTCCTGAGATTCCAAGTAAGATATTACTATTGACTCATCAAAAGAAAGCTCTAAATTCAGAATTCCCTCTTCTTCACCTCTCAAAATTGCTAGTAAGTTGTGAGGAGCGATATTTTTCACAGCAACTTGAAAATTGCGATACATCTCAAATTTAGTGCTTCCTTCCGGATAATCATCTTTAATCCGGGCAACAAATACTCCTTCTTTTAGGAAAAAATCTCGCAAAAAAGCCCGTAAATTAGATTTTTCTGATACTTCTTCTGCTAAAATATCTGCGGCACCTTTGAGAGCATCTTCCGCACTATTAACTCCTTTTTCCTCTGCAATATATTGACTAGCTAATGGTTCTAGTAAGATTGGAACTGCATCAGGAACATTCAGAGACTTAATCATTTCTGCTAGTGGTTCTAAACCTTTTTCTCTAGCAATAGTTGCGCGAGTGCGTCGTTTTGGTTTATAAGGTAAATAAAGGTCTTCCAGCTCATTTTTTTGGTGACAAGATTCAATTTTATCCTGAAGTTCCTCCGTCAGTTTTCCCAGGGACGCGATCGCATTTTTAATCGTTGTTTTCCGTTCTTCTAATTCACTCAAATAGGTAAATCGTTCCGCAATATTTCGTAATTGAATTTCATCAAGTCCATTGGTTCGTTCTTTTCGGTAACGAGCAATAAACGGAATAGTTGCACCCTCGGTAAATAATTCTAAAGCATTCTGTACCTGGGTCAGATAAAGAGAAAGTTCTTGAGCAATCAATTGGGGAATATTTAGAGTCATAACTATTTTATTGGAGACAAAAAGGATAAGTTAACCCAGCAGAATGGTAAGGATTCTGAACTATTAATACTACCTGACCTTGAGCATTTAATTTCCATCCTTGAGCTTCGATAATTTTAGTAGGAAGAGTAGATAATTTTGGTTGGTCTTTAGTTGGGATAACTTCTGACTGAGCGATCGCACCCCAATTTACCAAGATCGACTCACTATTGAGGAAATTTTCTGGAGGAGAAGGTAATCCTCCCTTACCAACCAGGGAAAAACTATTTCCTTCTTGTAAAGCTCGACAACGAGGAGTAATCAGATTGCTCGTATTGATCACAACCGGAGGAGAAACGTCAGGAGTTGGTACATCCACCACCCCTTCCACCTTAGTTGAACCACTAGCAGTAATTTCACTATCACTAGAGAGAAAAAATCCTTGAGTATTCAACTGAATATTAGCACCAAGACCACCCAGAGCATTAGCGACAAGTTCGCTGTTTTCCAGAGCTACAAATGTAGTGGTATCAATATTGATATTACCTTCTAATGCTGTACTGAGAGAATAAGCATAAGCATGAGCATGATGACGTAGCTGTAAATTTTGCGATCGCACATTAATATTTCCTCCTTGACCATTTTGCGATAGCGCCGAAATGATAACATTATCATCAAACAAAATGTTATGACCGGTCAGAAATATATTACCAGCTTTACCTGAACCTGTACTAGCAACACTCACTACTGCACCATCACGCACCACTAATTTATCTGTAGTAACTTCCAGATTACCTGCTGTTGCTGTTTCTCCACTGGTCGCAAATAACCCACTGATAAATTTTCCATCAGCAGATTGACCAATGACCTGGACTGAATCAGTAGCATTGATATTTAAAGTTCCTGCTGTACCTTCACTAAATGCACCAACGATAATCTCTGCTCCATCTCGGACAAGTAACTGTTTAGTTTTAATACTTAAATCACCGCTTTTTCCTGAACCACTATTACTATTAATCAAAGCAGTAGTATTTTCACCATTAGCAGCAGCACCAATTAACTGGACTGAATCTGTAGCATTTATGGTTAAATTTCCTCCTGCTCCCGATCCCGAAGTTCCAGTAACAATCTCTGCTCCACCCGAGAGTAATAATTTCCCAGTTTGAATCTGTAAATTTCCCGCGTTACCGCTTCCATCAGTTCCTGATAAAAAAATGGAAGGATTCAAACCATCCCTAGATGTACCAATTACTTGGATCGAATTAGTAGCATTAATTTTTAAACTTCCTCCTGCTCCTGTTGCTTCAACTTCGGAACCATCGGTCAGACTCAAAGTTTTACTTTGAATCGCAATTTCACCACCCCGATCGCTACTGGTATTAACTTTAGCACTACTACTTAATTGGATATTACCAAAGGTGGAGAGATTGGGATAACTGATTTCCCATCCCGTTGTGATTGGTGTTAAGCTAATCAGATCAGGACTTTGAACACTTCCTAGCTCAATTCTTCCTCCGGGTGCAGTTAGCTGACCACTTGGAAGGATCACATCTCCACCTAGTAGAGCTAAGGTTTTCCCCGATGGTACTCCTAATCCTACTACTACTCCATTACTATTTGTCGCGATCGATTGGTTGATAATACTCCCTGGATTAGTCCCCAATTGTAATCCGATCGGCATATTTATACTTAGTAAGGGTGGATTTTCTGGTTGAGTAGCGCTGAATGTTACCCCATCTCCAAATTTGAGACTATTTGCGGTACTTGCTAGGAATGACCCACCAATATTTAGTTGGGCATTAGGTCCAAAAACTATTCCACTAGGATTGAGTAAAAATAAGTTTGCAGTCCCATTAGTTTGAACTAAACCATCAATATGGGAAGTTAATCCACCTGTAATCCGGGTAATAATGTTTTGGATTTGTGGAGAATTGTTGAAAAAAGCTGTACTCCCAGAAGAAAGGGAAAATTGACTAAAGCTATGAAATAAGTTAGTCCCTGCTTGAGTACCACCTTGAATTAAACTGGTGTTACCTTGTTGGGTAATTACTGAATTGATGGGGAGCGTAGTATCTGGGACAATTTGCGCGATCGCTGGTAGCTGTGCGATCGCAAATAGTAAAGTCCCACCTAAATGCCATTTCTTGAAAAAGCAGGGTTTCATTATTATTTACATTTATCCCAATGGCTTTATTTGGTTATAGCATTACCTAGATTATGTAGTGACATGAAAAAAGTATTAAACTTGGATCACAATTTTATCATATCACTACTTTTTTACTACGTTTAAGCTGGGTTGATTTTTAGCCGGAATTGGATGGGTAAGATTGGACAATTGCTAGATATTTTTAAGCGATCGCAGCTTTTTTACTTTCCTTTCCTTCTCCATTTTTGTCAGAATTTATTTTAGCTAAATCTTTGGTCACTGGGACAATAGCGATTGGTTTAAGTAATTCCCAAGCTTCTTTAGCATCAGGTTCTAAAGCATCATATTCAACTTTAGCACTTGCTAAATCTTCTAAAGCTTTAGAAAAAGATTTGTTTTGAATTTTTTCTTGCTCTTCGCTGGTTAATCTCTCGGGTTTAAAGAGAGCATCAATTAAAGGTAGATACTCTTGAAAATTTTCTTGATTTTTCTGAAGTTCCCTTCTAGCTTGAGCTAATTGAGCAATTTTTTTAGCTGCAATCTCTAGGGGTTGTAATTCCCGATTGACACTACTGAATTTAGGATAGTCAACCAGAATTAAATCATCAATCCCTAACCCATCAGGAAAACTGTCTTCACCTAACTCATCTTCCTCATCAATTCTTCTTCTTACTTCATCTAAAGCTCTCTGACGTGATATTTCATTATCTTGGGGACTTTCTACTTCAATCAATAATCCCGGATGATCTTTGACTGTGTATTGGACGGTTTTCTTTTTTCTACCCATAATGACTCTCCTTTGATAGCATTTTGCTATCAATCTTCTTCTAATTATATTATACTTTTTTTTGAGGATTATTTGCTCAATTTAACTAAATATTAGGAATTGAAGGGAAAAATATCACCTTGATTTAATCAGGGTTTTCCCCAACTATTGATCGCGATCGGTGACTTATGTAACTAAATTAGCTCAGGAAGATCACAGGAATCAGTCACCGATACTGGTAAACGAACTGTAAAAATCGATCCTTTACCTACTTCACTTTCTAAGGAAATATCACCTTTCATCATTTGACAGAAACGATGACTAATTGCTAATCCTAATCCTGTCCCACCATATTTACGAGTAATGCTCGGATCAGCTTGAGTAAAAGCATTAAAAATATGTTGTTGCTGTTCTAAGGTAATTCCAATTCCCGTGTCACGAACTTGAAAGACAAACATGGATTCGGCAATTTCTACCGATAAAGTAATTTTACCTTCTTCTGTAAATTTAGCAGCATTACTTAATAAATTGAGGAGAATTTGCCGGACTTTAGTTAAGTCAGAGTGCATTAAACCAATGGGTCGATTACAGTCTACTTGTAAAGAATTTTTTTGGTTCTTAACTAATGGTATTGCGGTGGTAACAACTTCAGAAATTAAATCAGCGACTTCAAAGGTTTCCAGATATAACTTCATCCGTCCTGTTTCAATTTTCGAGATATCAAGAATATCATTAATTAAAGCCAAAAGATGTTTACCAGCAGTAGAAATTTTGGCTAAATCCGGGAGAAATTCTTGATTACCTGAATCGCGGATTTCTTCCGTCAGAATTTCACTATAACCGATAATTGCATTTAAGGGAGTACGCAGTTCGTGACTCATATTCGCTAAAAAGGTACTCTTCGAGCGACTAGCAGCTTCTGCTGCTTCTTTAGATTTTTGCAAAGCAACTTCAGTGATTTTCTGTTCAGTAATATTCCGCACTACTGATAAACTAATTCGCTGATCACAGGGATCAGTAGTAGCTATACAATTAAGTAAAACATCAATAATTTTACCATCTTTTCTAATATATTGATAAGCCGCATCCTTAGCATAACCATCACACCATAATTTGGGGAAAATAGTTGACCAAAATCGCGATCGCGATTCAGGTGTCATCACAATATCAGCTTTCTGACCAATTATTTCTTCCCGAACATAACCAGTTTCTTCTAACCATTTGCTATTCACATTACAGATATAACCATTTTCATCAATGGAGTGCATCATCACTGGTGAATTTTCATAAATATGTCGAAACTTTGCATCACTGTCCCTTAAAGCTTTTTCCGTTCGAGCACAGGAAGTCATTTCTTTTTGTAAATCTTGCAGAGCTTGACGAAGTTCCGAAGTCCGTTCTTCCACCCGTCGTTCTAATTCTTCATTTGCTTGTCGGAGTGCTTCTTCTGCTCGTTTGCGATCGGTAATATCACGTCCAATACATAGGATACTAATCACTTCCCCAGCTTCATTCCGGAGAGCTTTATTCATCCAGGATAACCAGAACCTTTTACCGTTACGATGGATATGTTCATTTTCGGTATATTTATCAGGATTTTTGAGAATTTCTTGAAACATTAGATGTGGATCATTTCCCAGAGCATCAATTGGTGATAGAATAGTGCCAAAAATATCTTCACCGAGCATTTCTGCTTGGGTGTAACCAAAAAATTGTTGAGCAAATTCATTAAAAAAGGTAATATGACCTTGCCGATCTAACCGCAGAATGATACTATTAGCATTCTCCACCAATTCTCGATACTTAGTTTCGCTTTCTAATAGAGCTGCTGCTGCTTCCTGACGTTCGGTAATATCATCGTAAGTACAAAGAGTTCCGACCACATTGCCGATCGCATCATGGAGGGGAATTTTATTAGCTTCGAGCCAAACATTTTTGCCATTTGGTAAACAAACTTGCTCAATAATCCGATATTTTGGTGTATCGGTTTCCATTACCTCATGGTCAAATTTTTGGAAAAAATCCGCTTGATTTTTGATTCCCAATGGTTCAAAATCTGTCAATCCCACAATTTCTGTCGGAGATGTTAACCCCAGATCAAGTGCCATTTTTTGATTACAACCTTGATAAACTGAGTTTCGATCTTTCCAAAAGATTGCTTGAGGGATATTATCCATTACCAATCTAAGCATCTGTTGAGATGAACGTAATTCTTCTTCAATTTTTCTCCGTTCAGTTATATCTCGACCGACACAATAGGTAAATTCAGATCCTTGTTGCAAAATTAACCAACATAACCAACGATAACTACCATTTTGGTGATAGTAGCGAATTTCACAGGGGATTTCTGTTTCTCCCAATTCTAACCAAGCGCAACTTTTGCTGATATCATCAGGATGGATTAATTCTTGCCAATATTTCGACATTAATTCCGTTCGACTCCAACCTAGATTGTTTGACCAGGTGGAATTAATTTCTTGAAAAGAACCATCATTTCGGAGGATACAAAATAAATAGGGAGACCGATGAAAAAATATATTTAATTCAGTTTGAGCGATCGCTTTGTCCGGAACTAGTTCTTGGTTGATCTTTAATAAGCTATCCATCAGATTGATTCCAAATCAGCTTGCAACAATTATGAACATTTCATAAGTAAAAGTAATGAGTAATCGGGTAATCTCTTGCGCTCTTACCCATTACTCATTACTGATCACAATCGGAAATTTTATTCTTTTCTTTCAATGACTACGGTTAAATGAGCAACTAATGCACCAATTGCTCCTAGTGCTGCTACCACTGGGAACAATAAAGTTCCTACTACTCCACCGACTACACCGACAGTGAAAGGAATTTCAATCAGGATCTGTCCTTCTTCATCTTTGACGATAATCCGACGGATATTACCTTGATGAATCAGTTCTTTAACTTTGCTGACTAAAGCATCACCATTAATGCTAAATTCTTCTACACTTACTTGATTCGTAGTCTGAACCTCTGATTCTGTCACAGATGTTTCCGTTGTGCTGGTGGGAGTGGTCGATTGCGCTTCACCACTGGTTGTTTGATTTTCAACCGGATCGATCATATTATTCTCCTCTGTTTACCCGATGATTTTTATGGACATCAAAATTAATTGGGGAAATTCAGAATTTCCAGGATAGGGAGGACAAATTGGGACTATTTCCCAGGATTTGAGTTTATATCTAAATTTTATTCTTTTCGTTGAGTCAGCGTCTTAACGACCCACTCAATCACATTGTGACCTAAGCGAGTACCATTGAACAGATCAATTTCTCGGACACAAGTAGGACTGGTAACATTAACTTCAGTCAGGTAGTTACCAATAATATCAATCCCGACAAACCACAATCCATCTGCTCTCAGCTTGGGTGCTAATTCGCTACATAAACGCTGATCTTGGGGTGTAATTTCAGCAGGAGCGACATTACCACCCACAGCCATATTATTGCGAAATTCATTTCCAGCAGACAGCCGATTTACCGCACCAATGGGTTCACCATCGAGTAAGATAATTCGTTTATCCCCTGCTTTAGCTTCCGGGAGATAGGTTTGGACCATGACTGGATCGCTTCCTCGGGTACTAATTTCCATCAAGGAGTTGAGATTGCGATCGCCCGCTTCTAGGTATAAAATCCCTTCCCCCGCTTTTCCTCCCAAGGGTTTGAGGATAGCTGCACCTTGTTTATGCACAAATTCCCTAATTACTGACTTCTCCTGAGAGACAATAGTTTCGGGAATTACCTGAGTAAACTGTAACGCATACATTTTTTCATTAGCCGCTCGCAATCCTTTTGGAGCATTAACTACCAAAGTTTTGGTCGGATCAACATAGTCGAGAATGTAGGTAGAGTAAAGATAGGGCACATTTACTGGTGGATCGGTACGCATAAAGACCGCATCCATTGCTTCTAAGGGTTTAAAGACGCGATCGCCAAGGACATACCAAGGATTAGCTGCAATCCATTTTCCCTGTTGCAATTGGACTGGTGTTAGATGAACTTGCTGGATAGTAGCCCAAGCTTTACTCTCGACTACACTCAGGTGCTTAATTTCAGTTATCCAAACTTCATGTCCTAGTTCCCCTGCTGCTTCCATGAACGCCACACTGGTATCATGACAGGGATTGAGTTGGTGAATCGGATCGATGATAAATGCAAATTTCACGCTTAAATTACCCCAGGAGTGCATCGAGCTGTTTTTGAGCATTTAGTTGATAGATATCATCACAACCTCCAATGTGTTGATCATTAATAAATATCTGGGGTAAAGAACGCCGACCATTAGCTCTCTTGGCCATTTCATTTCGGGCTAGCTCATCACCATCAATGCTATATTCGGTAAATTGAATGCCTTTACTGCGAAGCAATTCTTTGGCACGAATGCAAAATGGACAGGTTTTCCATGTGTAAATTTCAACTTTAGCGGTCATAAAAATTTCTGCAAATGTTACGGCACTTGTCTAATTATGAACTATTTTTATTAGACCTCAACCCAAGGTCATGTTAATCAATTGATCAGGACAGACAAGATGTCTGTCCCACCAGAAAAAAAGACTCTTGTGGGACAGTCATCTTGACTGTCCTAGTTATTTTGGTAAGATTTTTGTTAAGATGAAACAGCATAGTGAATTAGCTGCGCCATTCGTAACCGCAGCGTTTCCAAACCTAAACTATGCACAGCAGAAACAAATACAGCGATCGGAAACTCTTCCCGAGCTAGGGCCAAAGTATCGCCATTTACTTGATCAATTTTATTAAAGACAATTAGAGCCGGACCCGGAGTCACGGGCATTTGGGCTAGAATAGACATCACAGCACGAATCTGACTTTGCCAAGCTGGATGGGAAAGATCAACTAAATGCAATAAAGCATCAGCTTCAGTAACTTCCTCTAAAGTAGCGCGAAAAGCATCAATCAATGAGGGTGGTAGTTCGTGAATAAAACCTACTGTGTCAGTGATGACAATTGACCGAGACTTACCAGTAGCAGGATCGGGAACGACGAGACGACGACTGGTCGGATCAAGAGTAGCAAATAATTGGTCTGCTGTATAGACTTCCGAATTAGTGAGAGCATTTAAGAGGGTGGATTTACCCGCATTGGTATAACCGACAATCGCAATGGAAGCAACCTCATGATGTTGTCGGTTTTGTCGCAATCTGGCTCGATGAGCTTGGAGTTGGTTAACTTCTTCCTGCAAACGAGCGATCCGACGTTGAATAGCTCGACGTTCAGTTTCTAGTTTAGTTTCACCCGGACCTCTAGTCCCAATTCCACCCCCCAACCGAGACATCGCTTGTCCTCGACCAGTTAAACGAGGTAACATATATTCTAATTGAGCGAGTTCAACCTGCAATTTACCTGCACCAGATTGGGCTCGTTGGGCAAAAATATCTAAAATTACTTCCGTGCGATCGATCACTCTGATCCCGATTTGGGTTTCCAGATTCCGAACTTGAGCTGGGGAAAGATCGCGATCGAACACAATTAAATTCGCTCCAACGGTTTGAGCAGTCAGAGCTATTTCTTGAACTTTACCTTCACCGACAACAGTTTGGGGATGGGGTTTAGGTCGTTTTTGTCGGACAGTTTGGAGGACAACTCCCCCAGCAGTATCAACTAATCGAGCTAGTTCTGCTAATCCATCTTGAAATTCTAAAGCTGTCATGCGATCGGTCATTAATCCCACTAACAGCACTTTATCTTGGTCAGATTCAACGGTCTGAGCGACAAATTCGCGCTGAAATTCTGTTTCGAGTGCTTCGACTAGCTCTAGGAAATCTTGGTTAACCAGTCCGTCCAAATTGAGAGGTGGGGAAATTGTCCAATTAGCGATTTCTGGAGTAGAGGAGAGCAGGGGGAGATCCGGGTCATGGTCGTGATTAGGTACTAGATGGGCTAAATAAGTTTCTTTGATATAGCCGATCGCACCTCCTCCCCGACGTTCAAATCCTTCACCCGTTAGGTTTAATAATACTAACACATCGAGCCGCTGCATGGCCATTGCCGTCAGAGCTGCTTCATTGGGAGGTTCCGGTTTGAGATTGGTACTCAGACAACGAATTCCACTGAGACGACCAGAACCATAACGGGGTAATTCTAAGGGGGGGATTTGGGTTTGACGCGGAGTACCCACACCAACCCGGATGACTTGTCCCCGTCGATTAATGTAAGCACAAATTGGTTGATCGATATCGGTACTGATTGCTGCTAATCGCTGGGCAAATTCAGACGTGGTAATGCGATCGCCCGGTAGGCGCTGATGATATAGTTTCTGGAGTTGTTTAAGTTGGCTGGACTTTAGCCCTTGTAAGTTGCCGTAGATCGTTTCTATAGACATTTTAAACCAGGTGTCTGGTCCTCGAATACTTAAGTAGTTTATCTATATTTTAACATGGGACTGAAATTTAGGTGAAAAATATTGAGGATAATCTATGATTTATTCAGATATACGTTTTTATACTTGGCTCGATACTGAAGAAGTTCTACTTCGCATTCAAGAAACAAATAGTTTACCAAATTGGTTAGTTTGGGCAGAAGCTTACTGGGATAGTTTAACAATTGGTATTCGTTCTGGTTATCAATTAGCAGCCAAAAAATGGTTGCAAGAAGTTTATGATCCTCGATTTAAAATTGACTCAGAAGATGAAGATGTAGATGGTCTAATTATTTTAGAAAGTCTTTCTAATAAACCAAAATTTCTTCCAGTAATTTTAGAAGAGACTATTCATTAAAAATTAAGCCTGAGCATCTCACGCAAGGTGATACTTTAAAAGATGCGGTTTCAGCTAAATTTGTACTTGCAGCACTTTCAGATTTTCAAGGACAAATTCAATCCCGCGATTTAGTCCGTTTTCTTAATTTCGCCGCCAACGCATCTCTAAATGATACTCGTTGGCAAGATCGAATTCTTATTCCTAAAGGAATTAAAGATGCTATCCCTGAATGTAGTAAAGACAAAATTCAAGAAATTGAGCAAGAAAATACTATATTGAAAGAAGTGTTTACTAAATTGCGCGAACTTGCAAGTCAACAGCGGGAAATACCTTTTACCAGGGAACAAATAGGATTATCCGTAGAAGAAATAAAGATATTGGAAGTAAACGGTGTGATTATTCGGGACAATGATCTATACTATATGCCAGAAATCTTTCGTTTTGGTTTAGGCTTTTCGCTGACAAGAGTAGGTCGTCCAGCAGTTTTGTCTTTGGCTCGTCGTGCAGCTAAACAAAGATAATAAATCAAAAAGCGTCTCGGCTTTTTTTTCAGCTTTGTGTAGTCCGTCAAACTGACGGTACAAAAATCGTCCACATCACAAAATATTTGGGTGATAGTTGGACGTGATCCAGCGGATGACCCGTTGATGAAGTACAGTAAGATTTGGCGTGAATAGCGATCGGTTAAAGTCGATTGTAATTGATCTGTGTTGGTTGGGCGGGTTTATGATGTTGATCTATTTGTGTCATAATTAATTGGTGAACCCGCCCCTACAAATTCTGGTTTATTGTGAGCATAAATTCATCGGCAATACATTTTTATGATCTAGTAGGGGCGGGTTCACCGATGAATTTGCCACACACAAGTAACTTTGATGAACCCGCCCTGCCCCACAAATAACCTTAATGAACCTTGTGTCGAGTTTACCCTGAGTTTACCCTGAGCGAAGTCGAAGCTTGCCCTGAGCGAAGTCGAAGGGGGCGTAGTCGAGACATACCCCCCATTTTATCTCACAGACAACACTGCTATATTTCATAAATCGGTCATACGCTATATAATGTCAAGCATGGCTGAGACCAAATTCTTCAAATCTAGTCCCAGCCTTTTTTTCAGCTTTGTCTAGTCCATCAAACTGACGTTGAAAAAAATAAGAGCAAAAAAATGAAGAAGATAATTAAAATAACAAAGTTATATCTTTCAATATTTTTTTTAGGTTTATCCATAAACTTTTTGTCATATATATCAAATGTCCAAGCTGAAACAAATAATAATGGACAAACCTTAATCGGTAATGGATCATCAGGTAGACATTCTTATGAGATTTGGGTAAATGAAGATGATACTGAATATGAGCTTATAGTTGGACGAACAAATGATGATGATCCTGATGATCATAGAAGATCTGTTGGTATTTTTAGGTCAATGGGTGACGCATTAGATTATTTTGATTGTAGATATGGTAAAAAAGATGATGTTTGCAAAAATAACGAGAATCGTCACTTACAGCCCTTGGATGGTGGTGATTCTGATCACTATTAGCTTCATCGGACAGAGGTTAATTTAGGTTGATTACGTGGATGACTATACTCTTGAGAAAGTACCCATTCACGAATAAA
Source organism: uncultured cyanobacterium (assembly GCA_963744145.1). GTDB lineage: Bacteria > Cyanobacteriota > Cyanobacteriia > Cyanobacteriales > CAWUOF01 > CAVUSO01. The sequence goes on from CAVUSO010000001.1 coordinate 927,661, forward strand.
TCGAGCTAGGGTTTTTTGTGCTAAACCACCAGCAACTTTTTGTCCCATGCGTTGAACTTCTGGTTTTCCTAATAATTGAGGGATTAACGATAGAATCTCCATCGGTTCAAAACCAGGAGTTTCTTGCAAAATTCCCCAAATTCTTTGTAAGTGTTCTAAGTTTTGCCGATCGCTAACAATGATTGGGGGTTCATTTATTTTGACTCCCAACCATTCATTAACTGTTGTCCTGGCATTTTTTAAAGCATTTTGCCAAGCATTTTGCGACCAGATATCTAAATTTTTCACAATTTCATCTACTAAATAATCGCGAATAAAATCACCGCGTTCCGAGAATAAATACTCTATCCCTTGATCTAATACCTTGCTAATATCATAATTATCACTAACACGAGCATTTCTCAGTAAATTTTCTAACCGATTCCAGCGAAAACTGCCATCTTTAAACAATAAATCTCGTAAAGACGATCGCAATTCTGGAGCTGGATCGGTTAATAATCGTTTCGCGACGTAAGGATAAGCTTTACTCAGCACTTTGAAATTGGGATCGACTTTAATCGCAATTCCTTCTAATGTTACCAGTGAACGAATAATTAAAGCGTAATAAGCGGGCACCCGGAAGGGATACTCATACATTAAAACTGAGAACTGATCAGTAATGCTTTTAAAATTAAGTTCAGCTACACTAGCACCTAAAGCATTACCAAAAACCCGGGTCAAAGCCGGAATTATGGGTGTTAAATCAGTATCTGGTGTTAAAAACTCTAACTTGATATAATCTTGAGCTAATGCTTCAAAATCTCGGTTAACTAAATGAACAACTGCTTCAATTAAACCATAGCGTTGATAGGGTTTGACCTCGCTCATCATCCCAAAGTCTAGGTATGCTAATTGACCATCACGAGTAGCTAATAGGTTACCTGGATGAGGATCAGCATGAAAAAATCCATGTTCTAGGAGTTGACGGAGGGAACACTGTACACCGACTTCAATTAAATAAGTAGGATCGATACCTTGAGCTTGAAGTTCGGCAATTTTAGTTAATTTAGTACCCTCAATCCATTCCATGGTTAACACCCGTTTTCGGGTATATTCCCAATAAATTTTGGGCACGTAAATATCTTTTATATTACCATATAAATCCGCAAATCTTTCGGCATTCCGCCCTTCTTGATTGTAGTCCATTTCTTCAAAAATGCGACTACCAAATTCATCCATAATTCCCACTAAATCACTGCGAATTCGTTTAATATTAGTTTTTGCCCAAAACGCTAATCGACGTAGTAGGTAAATATCCAGAGCAATACTTTCCGCTAATCCTGGACGTTGCACTTTGACCGCAACAATTTCACCTGTTGGTAGTTTCCCCTGATAAACTTGTCCTAGAGATGCTGCTGCAACTGGATCGGTGGAAAGTTCAGCATAGATATTTTCTGGTCGATCACCTAATTCTTCTTCAATAAATTTATATGCTAATTCGTTGGGAAATGGTGGTAGTTGATCTTGTAATTTGGCTAATTCTTCTAAATATAATGGTGGTACTAGGTCAGGTCGAGTTGATAAAGCTTGACCGACTTTAATAAAAGCTGGACCTAATTTAGTTAATATTTCGCGGAGTTTTACGGCTCGAATTGGTTGATTTTCCTCTAATTTACCAGTTCGGCGATCGCATAATAGACTAAAATAAAAGCTCACTAATGGCCAAATAACCCCAACTAATCGCATCCATACCTGAATTGGTCGCTGGTTATAATAAGCAGCGATCGCTTCTGGATCATAACGTAACGGTTCAGTTGCTGATGGTTCGGCTGATTTTAACCTAGGTGGTATTTCTGAGTAGGGATCGAGAGCAACTAAATGGGGGGTTTTTACGCTGATGCTGGGATCTAGTTGTTCAGTCTGGGTAAACTTTTCAGCTCTTACCCCCGATTCTAAATATTTTGACCCTGCTGATCCTGTCTTAACTTTCATCGTGTGGGCACGCCATAATGAGAGGTTACTTAAAATATTGTAACAATTATTTGGTGCGATCGGTCAAAATTAATCTCAACCTCTCAATTCCATTGCCAACAGCTCAATTGCCAGTTTTTTCCAGCGATCGCGATGGCGGCTGTATAATCTGGATGGGGATTTAAGCTTGCTAGAGTCCACTCCCTAGCTGCGATCGGATTGTGAGCGGTGCTTAACAGGATAGCTGGTTCGTTGGGATTGACAGATACTTCAAATTGATTTAAAGGTAGAGTCAGACCTTTACCTGTGGCTTTAATATAGGCTTCTTTACGAGTCCAGCAATTAAAAAAGGCAACTGGTTGTTGGTGATGGGGTAATTTTTGAATAGCTAAATACTCTGATGCAGAAAAAAAACGCTTGGCTAACTGTTCTAAATCAGATATAGGACGCATATATTCAATATCAATACCAATTTCCCGGTTTTGAGCGATCGCATATAAGGCTAAATAATTGGCATGAGATACATTAAAATATAATTTTGGGATAGTGGGATGAGCTAACATGGGTTTTCCATAAGGACCATAGGCAAATTGCACATCTTCCGGTTTTATTCCCAAATATTGTCCTAAAATGATTCTTAAGGTTCCCCTAGCCGTAATAAAACGCCATTGATCCCGCTGAAAATAAAATCGGTTTGCTCTTTTTTGTTCATCCTCAGCTAGGAGGGTACGAAGTTGTTGAATTTGGTCGAAATCTTGGTCGAGAGAAGCACACCAAACATGGACATCAGGACTGACTAAATCGAATTTTTCTGGTTTTTGTTGCCACAAACAATTAAATTTAGTCATCATTGATTAATTTTAGATATAGATTGAAGTTTTAACCGTGATCGGCCAGATATAACATAGTATAATGTGTAGGGACGTATGACAATACGCCCCAGAGACATCCAGATGAGGTTAATCAGATTTGAGTCTTTGAGCAATCCAGCTCGAGATCCCACTGAAAATTGCACCTACCATTAACAAACCAATAGCTGGGGTGAAAACTGGCTCCCACAGACGATACCATAGATCCAGACCCAGACTGACATGAATCGAACGACCAAAAACTGCGATCGCTAACCAGATAAAGCTAATCAACACCAGGAATACATCCGCGACTAAAAACAGATTTAACCATTGCAGGAGTTTATCTTTCATTACCAAAAATTAATTTTATTACCAATCTATTCAAATTTTATTTTACACTCTGATCATAAACATCAAGGTCATTACTCAAACTAACCGTGGTCATGGACAACCCTAACTGACCCATTATCCCTAATCAATATCGCTCAAATTTTTGAGAATTAGTTATTATTAGGGTGATTTAACTTCATAACCTGAACGATCTACCAATGTCAAAACTCAAATCAATTTATCAACTTGTCGCTACTACCTCGTTATTATTAGGGATCGGAATTTTGGGTAGAGAAGTTGCACAAGCAGAATCCTCGGTCTTTCTCACTGATAACACCTGTGTGAACACGAGTGGGGGTAATTGGGGGGTGGATAACTCCCCAGTTGTTGTCAATAAAGCAGTATATACCAGTTTTTTATTTATGGGGGCTGGTAATACTGTGTCCTCAATGACCTGTTACATTAAACCAGAAAAGCCTCAGAAACATCCCAAGATATTTAAAAGCTTTTATTTGGAATTTGGGATGCGTGACAATGATCGAGGTAGTCCTTCAAATATTGTCAAAGTTTATTTAGATGGGATACTATCTGCGACACAAAGAGTTTCCCCCGGTCAAGCATTTTATTTCCCATTTGACGTTTCTAATGTTAGCAATATTTCGATCGAAACTATCTGTGATGGTCAATTACAATATTGCGATCGCGTTTACTTTTTTAATGCTTCCTTAGACGAGCGACCATTACCAATTAGCGCACCAACCCTACCATCCTTAACTCCGAATCAAATTCAAACACCACCTCCTCCTCCAAACCAATAAATGAGATCCGGGCTAATAGTTGTTTAATTAACTATTAGCCAGAAATTAGTAGCCGAAATTATGAAACCACAAATCACCAATATGATCGCATGGCAACAGGCTGAAATTCTCATGCAGCCTGCCCTAATTCGTCTGATTGATAATATTCGTAAACAGCTAGAAACCTCAGCATGGAAAGGTAGTTATGAAGAAGTGCAAACTCCTTATCCCGGCTATCATTTGTGTTTACAATATCAAGATCAGCAAGTGCGAGTTAATTTGTGGGAAATCTGTTATCAAATATGTTTTCGCAACTATATTCCAGCTATAGAAGAGGAAGGGATACAAGAAGTAGAAATAGATCCCAGTTTGATTAATGAAATGGCAGAAGTAGATTGGCAATCCTTAGAAGATAAGACTAAACAAATTGTAGAACATCTATTTGCTAGTTTACCTGGCACCGACAAATATCTTTAAAAAAGTAGGTAACAAAATGAATCAAGAATTACATCAGATCCAAACTATTGCAGGCGCAATTTTCGCGGAAAATAACTTAGTACCAGTTAGTTTTTGTCAGGATGAAATGGCAATTGAAGCCACCAAAATTGGAGTTGCACTATGCGATCGCAGTCATTGGGGTCGGATTCAAGTTAGCGATCGCGATCGCATCCGTTTTTTGCATAACCAGAGTACCAATGATTTTAATATTCTGCAACCAGGACAGGGATGTGATACAGTTTTTGTTACCTCTACTGCACGAGTAATTGATTTAGCAACAGCTTATATTACAGAGAATGATGTAATCCTGTTAGTTTCTCCAAATCGACGGGAAAAACTAATGCAATGGTTGGATCGTTATATCTTTTTTGCTGATCAAGTAAAATTAGTAGACCTCACTGAAAAAACTATTACATTTAGTTTAATCGGACCGAAAAGTAATGCTATTTTAGAGCAGTTAGGTGCGATCGCAATCACCACCCAACCCCAGAGTAATCACCAAATATTTTTATTAGATCATCAACCAGTTAGAGTTGCAGTTGGGAGTGGATTAGTTACCCCAGGATATACCTTAATTGCAGATGCTAATCATGCTGTGTCCTTATGGAAAACCTTAACTGAAGCAGGAGCAATTCCTTTAGGTGATCGGGTTTGGGAACAACTCCGAATTGCTCAAGGAAGACCAGTACCTGATCAGGAACTAACGGAAGATTATAACCCCCTGGAAGCAGGTTTATGGCAAACAATTTCCTTTAATAAAGGTTGTTATATCGGACAGGAAACTATTGCTCGATTAAATACCTATAAAGGTGTAAAAACCCAACTCTGGGGAATTCACCTCGAAGCACCAGTCACACCAGGAACTGTAGTGACAATCGATGAAGAAAAGGTAGGAAAATTAACCAGTTGTACTGAAACTGCACAAGGTTATTATGGATTAGGATATATTCGCACTAAAGTAGGTGGTGCTGGTTTAAAAGTAAAAGTGGGAGAGATCATGGGAGAAGTAGTTGATGTTCCCTTTCTAACTCATGTCCCTTAATCCTCGGTTGAAATTAATCTAGTGAGGATGAAATTTAGGATATAACATCATTAAAACCGGTTTACCCCCTAATAAATGTTGTTCGACGATTGCAGCTACTTCATCCACCTGAACATGATCATACCAAACTTCATCGGGAATGATTAACACCATTGGTCCATTACCACATTGTCCCAGACAAGCGATCGCTTCAATCGAGAATTCGACTAGAGAGCGATCGCAAAAAGCTTTGAAAACCGCAATTGCACCTTGTTTACGACAACTGCGACTTTGACAAACTAATACTCGTTTAACCATTGGTTTGAGTAAATTCTGCAACAGCTTTGTCAATACAAGACTTTAATTTAGCTGCTAATATTTTAATATGTGGTTCGGCAAAAAGATCCAGATGTGTACCTGGAATATCTTGGATATCAATTCCACCAGTAGCTAAACCATCCCAACCTAAATTCGGTAGATCATGAGCCCAAGATTGCTTTTCTTTCACCCGAAATAGGGTAATCTGACCAGGATACACCTGTGGTTTATATTTCCTCTGTCCTGCAAGAGCTGCTTGTTGAACTCGACGAATATGTTCGGGCATATACCAAGGTGCTAATTCTGCTTTCCCATAGTAATATTTTTCCATCAACTTTTGATATTTTGGTTTGAGGAATGTACTGATGCGCTCATAGATATACATCAGCTTTTCCTGGGGTGGCAAATTGACCAGATTATAGCCAAAAATTTGCAACTTACTCAATAGTTTCGGTCTTCCCATTTGGATTGAGATCGGACTATAGGTATCTAACAACCCTACCAGAATGACTTGATGACCTTGGGAAATTAGTTGTTGGGCAATTTCAAAAGCAATAGTTCCACCCGAACTATGTCCGATCAATAGAAAAGGACCTTCAGACTGGACAGTAAACATTTCTTTAATATAGTCTGTTGCCATTTCTTCAAACGAGTTTTGGGGATAGCTATGACCATCTAATCCCTTAGCTTGTAGTCCGTAAACTGGTTGTTCCTCACCGAGATAAGGTACTAAGTTCTTATAATCAAGAATATTTCCACCCATCGGATGAATACAAAATAGAGGTATTTTCGCTCCTTTGGTCTGAATCGGGACTAAACTTTGCCAGGAAGCTGACCATTCTTCAGTGCTAATAATATTTGCAAGTTGTTCGATTGTTCCTGCTTGTAATAAAGTTGCGAGGGGTAAATTTTTGCCAAAAACTTTTTCAATTTGAGTAAATAACCGTAACGCTAGGAGAGAGTGTCCTCCCAATTCAAAAAAGTTATCTTTGATGCTGATTGGATGAATATTTAAAATCTGTTCCCAAATTTTCGCTAATTGACATTCTAATTCAGTGCTGGGAGCAACAAAAATACTTTCTTCTTGACGTTCTCCCGATGGTGCTGGTAAAGCACGACGATCTACTTTCCGATTTGGGGTGAGCGGTAAAGATTCCAAAAATACAAAGATCGAAGGCACCATATAATCAGGTAACTTCTCTTTTAAAACTTGCTTCATGTCATTTACGACTGGAGTCTGTTCTGGATCAGGAACAATATATGCTACCAGTCGTTTATCTCCAGGAATATCTTCCCGGACAGTAACTGCATTTTGCCATACCCCTGGATATTTAGCTAATACAGATTCTATTTCCCCCAGTTCAATCCGAAAACCCCGAATTTTTACTTGAAAGTCGATTCTTCCTAAGCACTCAATCTCACCATTAGGTAAATATTTAGCTAAGTCACCGGTTTTATAAATCCGATCTCCTAATTTAGTGCTAAAAGGATTAGGAATGAATTTTTCAGCATTTAACTCTGGTCGATGTAAATAACCTCTAGCTACACTAGCACCACCAATATGTAGTTCTCCGGAAATTCCGATCGGTACGGGTTGACCACTCGGATCTAAGATATAAATCTCTGTATTCGCGATCGGACGACCAATAGGAATAGTGCGGTTGACTTGTTTAACTTGATAAATAGTAGACCAAACTGTGGTTTCAGTCGGACCGTACATATTCCAAACCGAACCTACTCGTTCGATGAGTTTTTGGGCTAAATCTGGTGACATTGGTTCACCACCACAGAGAATTTTTAGTTGCTGGTTTCCTTTCCACTCTGCTTCTAATAATAATCTCCAAGTAGCTGGTGTTGCTTGCAATACTGTCGCTCCCGATTTGACCATTAATTCTTGTAATCTTATTCCATCAGTAGCTACTTTCCGACTCGCTCTTTCAATTCGACCACCGACAATTAGGGGTAGGTAATGTTCTAATACAGATATATCGAAGGATAGGGTGGTGACGGAAAGTAATATATCGGAGGAGGTAAACCCAGGTTCTTCTTTCATAGAGATGAGGAAATTTACCACAGCTCGATGGGGAATTTGGACTCCTTTAGGTTTACCCGTAGAACCAGAAGTATAAAGCACATAAGCTAAGTGATCTGATGTGGTTTGATTAGCTAAATTTTCGGTGCTAGAAGTGCTGATATTTTGCCATTCTTGATCTAAACAAACAATTTTGGCTGTGGCTTTTGGTAAGATATTTAGTAAGTTTTTTTGGGTTAAAATTACTGACAATTGAGCATCTTCGGCAATTAAAGCTAACCGATCGGTAGGAAATGCTGGATCTAATGGTACATAAGCTCCTCCAGCTTTTAAAATTCCCAACATTCCCAGAATTTCATCAGGAGAACGCTCCACTGATATTCCCACTAATACATCTGGACCAACTCCCAGCGTCCGCAGATAATGAGCTAATTGATTAGCTTTTTGGTTGAGTTCTCGATAGCTCAGTTGTTGATTTTCAAAGCTATAAGCGATCGCGTCAGGACTTTTTTCTACTTGAGCTTCAATTAACTGATACAAACATAAATCTGTGGGATAATCTGTTTGGGTATTATTCCACAGGGTCAACAATTGATGTCGTTCTGGTTCGGTCAATATGGGTAAGTCTTTAAGTTGACTCGTCACCACTACCATACTTTCTAGTAAGGTTTTTAAATGTCCACCCATCCGCGCGATCGCTTCGGGATTGAACCGATTTTGATCATATTCTAATTTCAGTCCTAGGGAAAAAACTTGGGGTGCTATTTCATCTTGTTCAGCATATAAACAGAGGGGATAGTTGTTCATTTCTAACAGCTTAAACTCCCGCTTTTCCCAATTTCCTCCTAGCGATCGCAAGCGCGAATTCAAAGAATAGTTTTCAAATATCACTAGACTCTCAAACAATGGTGTTCCAAATGGGATATTGCTCCATTCTTGGATCTTAATTATTGGGGTATGTTCATATTCTCGATATTTCACCCACATTGATCTCAATTGCTCTAACCAGGGTAATAATTCTGCATCTGGTAGTACCGATACTCTGACTGGAACTGTATTAATCAGTAGTCCTACCATTTTCTCCGTTTCTGGAAAACTGGACTTCCGACAATTTCTAGTTGCACCAAATAAGACCTCGGTTTCTCCACTATAACGACTGAGCAAAATTGCCCATGCTCCTAATAGGAAAGTATTGAGAGTTAGTTTTTTTTGTTTCGCGATCGTCTCCAATGCTGTGATTACTTGAGATGCTATTTCTATTTTGTATTGACCCGGAATTTTTTCTACTATTCTGTCTGGAGTAGTTGTTCCCATTAGGGGAGTAGGTGAGGTAAATCCTTGCAATAAATTGCGCCAAAATTCTTCTAGTCCAGGGGGTTGATAGGTTTGCAGCCAATTGATATAGTTTTTATATGGTTCAGGATCATTTAATTGCCGATCTTCTCCCAGACAAAAAGCTTCATAAAAAGTAAAAAATTCCTGTAGCACTATGGTTAAAGATCTACCATCTAGCAAAGCATGGTGAAATGTCCAAATAAACCAGTAATCACTTTCACCAATCCTGAATAGTTTTGCTCTCATTAATGGGGGTTGATCAAGTTCAAACCCTTGCTGTCGATCGCTTTCTAAATAAGCTTGTAATTGCTGTTGGAGTTGTCCATTTGTTGCTGTCACCCGCCAATCTTTTTCTTCGATCAAAAAATTAACTACTGGATGAATAACTTGCTCCGGTTCATCCTGATTTTGCCATTGGAAACTGGTTTTTAATACCTGGTGACGTGCTAAAATCCTTTGCCAAGCTTTTTGAAATGCTTCTAGATTAATACTTTCATGGCATTCACATATTATTTGTTCAATATCTACCCCAGTTCTTTTAGCATATAAGCTATGGAATAACATCCCCTGTTGTAAGTGGGACAGTGGATAAGTATCTAGCTGATTTTCTGTTTTCATTTGTCTAACCTCCTCGGAAACCTTTTGATTAGAAAATTAGGGCTTTGTATAGTTTTGTAACAAAAATTATCTAGCAGTTATACCAATTTTTGATGAAACTGCATATAATCCGATCCCCCCAACCCCCTTAAAAAGGGGGAGCCAGACTTGAAAGTCCCCCTTTTTAAGGGGGATTTAGGGGGATCAAAATCTGTGCAACTTTACATTAAATTGGTATTAAGTAAAAGCTATTGGGATTTAAAATTTCTTTTTATAAATCATTAAAAATTCCTTTTGAATAACTTTATATTTACCTATTATTCAAGATAATTATAATATTGTCAAGGGTTCAAATTGAAAAATTGAGAAATTATCATATATTTTGACTATAGATGCTGACTTTTAACGAGCTAATTTAGCCGACTAGGAGGGATACTAAAGCGACAGGAGAACTGCGGAGAATTTAGATTTACAGACTAGTGAGAAAGTCCCATTCGGATGAATCATCAGATAACTCCGAAGTTGGTGTAGTTGATACAGTTTCGGAAGGCAATTTGCCAGTTTGTAACAATGATTCATATTCACCGGAATCAACCCATTTAAAAAGTTCTGCCATTCTCATAATTGTCCAGGGGAGACGAAATTCTGTAAAACTAAATATTTTCGTTACCTGATCTAAAGTATCCAGATTATTGTTCATAAAACTACGAGATTGCTCGACAAAATCATCAATAGTATCTAAGGTTAAATATTCATTAGGTAATCCACCTAATTTCATCAAAAACGCGATCGCTACCTCCAAATCCTGACAAGCTAACAACCCACAGCGATCGCTGGTAAATCTAGAGGTAACGATCCAATTTTGAAGTGCCACTTCTAACCCATTGGAGGCAATTCCACCTAGACCAAAAGTGGTATTATTAATCAGTGTCTTAATCATGGGCATGACATAAGCTATTTGTTGATAATTAATATATTGACATTTAATCTTAATTAATTCATGCCCAAATAAGAAATATAACTCCTCTTGAGTCAACCATTCCATTGCTTCTAAATTGATCCCGATGATTGGTTTTTCCACACCGATCACATAAGTAATAATCCGTCCTGCACCTGCACCTAGATATAGTTCTGGGACAGGATTAATATCTAAAATATTGCAGGTATCGTTCAAGATATCGGAGAGTTTAGGGAAATTTCGGGAGGTAACTTTAAACTCACTTCCCAAAGTTTGAATTCTCAAAATCCGATCAATTCCATGTTCATTGATCTTCTTTAGTAAAAATGATAATCCGGGCATTTTTTCCAGAGCTACCAAAGCTTTGCGATCGGAGGGATGTTGATATAATTCCGGACTAAACCGAATCAAACGTTGCTGAACCATAGACTTTAGTTAGTATTTGTACTTATTGGTCAATCTAGCATAGATTAAGATACAGCTAATCATAGGGGTTGGATGACGCGATCGCCAAAATTTCTCCCCTGAACACACCCTTATTTCCGAGGAAATCTGACTATTAAGATTTACTGACTTGCATGAGCAAATACCCTAATTAAGTGATATAATATACAGCTAAAGCTAGGGGTGCCCAAACTAATGGGCTGAGATTAAACCCTGAGAACCTGACACCGGGTAATACCGGCGGAGGAAAGCTGTTTATTGAGGATAATCATACATGCGAGCAGAATGGGTAGCCAAGCGGCACGGACATAGTAATGTTTCTCAGATGCACTATGCTCGTCAAGGTGTCATCACTGAAGAAATGTATTTCGTTGCCCAAAGAGAAAGATTATCACCTGATTTAATTCGGGAGGAAGTAGCTAGGGGACGGATGATTATCCCTGCTAATATTAACCACCTGAATCTAGAACCGATGTGCATTGGGATTGCCTCGAAGTGCAAAGTCAATGCTAATATAGGTGCTTCTCCCAATTCTTCGGATTTAACAGGGGAAGTCGATAAACTGAAACTAGCGATCAAATATGGTGCAGATACAGTCATGGACTTAAGCACTGGTGGTGGTAATCTGGACGAAATTCGGACAGCAATTATCAACGCAAGTCCAGTTCCCATTGGGACTGTGCCAGTTTATCAAGCTTTAGAAAGCGTTCATGGCACCATTGAAAAACTAACTCCAAATGACTTCCTCCACATAATTGAAAAACACGCTCAACAAGGTGTAAGTTATCAAACCATCCATGCGGGAATTTTAATTGAACATCTACCTTTGGTCAAAACTCGTCTCACTGGGATAGTTTCTCGTGGTGGTGGAATTTTGGCTCGGTGGATGCTGCATCACCATAAACAAAATCCGCTCTACACCCACTTCCGGGATATCATCGAAATCTTTAAAAAATACGATGTATCCTTTAGTTTAGGGGATTCTCTCCGTCCCGGTTGTACCCATGATGCTTCGGATTCAGCTCAATTAGCAGAGCTAAAAACTTTAGGACAACTAACCCGCACCGCATGGGAACATAATGTACAAGTCATGGTAGAAGGTCCTGGTCATGTACCGATGGATCAAATTGAGTTCAATGTCAGAAAGCAGATGGAAGAGTGTTCAGAAGCACCTTTCTATGTACTCGGACCATTGGTAACAGATATTGCTCCTGGTTACGATCATATTACTTCGGCGATCGGTGCAGCCTTAGCAGGTTGGTATGGCACGGCGATGTTATGTTATGTTACCCCGAAAGAGCATTTAGGATTGCCAGATGCCGAAGATGTGCGGAATGGGCTAATCGCTTATAAAATTGCTGCTCATGCTGCTGATATTGCGCGTCATCGTCCAGGGGCTCGCGATCGCGATGATGAACTATCTCAAGCTCGTTATAATTTTGACTGGAATCGTCAATTTGAATTATCCCTCGATCCAGAGCGGGCTAGAGAATACCATGATGAAACTTTACCAGCCGATATTTACAAAACGGCTGAATTTTGTTCGATGTGCGGTCCGAAGTTCTGTCCGATGCAAACTAAAGTTGACGCTGATGCACTTACTGAATTAGAGAAGTTCTTAGCTAAAGAACCTGTGAAACAGTCTTAAGGGATTATTAAATATAGGTGAGAAGAGATGGGAAGACGAAATTATCTTTTCTTTTGTTCCCGATTTTCTCACCTTTATTGAATCATCAAATTACAGCTTCCAGATTTTGATGTAACTGGGTTGATGTAACTAATTTTCATCAAAAAAAATAAAGATTTGTTGGGAACATTTTCTGGCTTCGCTCAAATGTTATGATAGATATAATTAGAATATTTCACCTCTTTTTTTTTATGAAAAATCATCGATTGCTGATTCCTTTTCTATTGGCTTTTCTGAGTCTAACCAGCATTGGGGTCAAAGAAGTTCGCGCTGATGTAGCCCAAAGCTCCAACGGTAGTTATAGTCAATCCGGTCAAAACAGCTCCGATAGTAGTAGTAGTAGTCAAAACAGCTCCGGTAGTAGTAGTAGTAGTAGTAGTAGTAGTCAAAACAGCTCCGGTAGTAGTAGTAGTCAAAACAGCTCCGGTAGTAGTAGTCAATCCGGTCAAACCGAAACTTGGGGCCATCGTAATGGCCAATCCGGTCAAACCCAAAATTGGACCAATCGTAATGGCCAAACCCAAAATTGGACCAATCGTAATGGTCAAACCCAAAATTGGACTAATCGTAATGGTCAATCCGGTCAAACCCAAAATTGGACCAATCGTAATGGATCGGAACGTTACCAAGTTAATCAGGAATGGCAAAATCGCGAACGGGTGCGGGTCGAAGCGGAACGTCGTCGTTGGGAATGGGAACGGACCGAAGCTGCACGTCGTGAAGCTGATCGCAACGATCATCGTGATCATCGTTATGTAGAAGCAAAAAGACAAAGACGTTACGTTCACTATTAAAGATAAACAGCAAAAAATCACCAACATCTGGGTAGAATTATTTCTACCCGTTTTTTGATGTTCACCTAATTACTCACGATAGACAAGTGGGGGTAAATCTTGAAAAGGAATTTTATTGCTGGTAAAAAAGCTTTATTGTTTGGGTTAAGTGGAGCAGGAGGAGGATTTCTTGGTAACTTAATCACCGAAAAATTTTTAGAGTTTGACTATTACCATCGGGAATCATTCTTTGTTTCTGTGCTACATACTGCAATCTGGTTTGGAATCGTTGGTGCTGGAATTGCTACAGGGATTTTAATCGGATATAACTACTACTTGAAACGTCGTTGGCAATTTGCTCAACTGATTACTCAAGGTGTATTATTAGGTTTAATTGCTGGGGTGATATCTGGAGGTTTAGCTGAAGCGATTTATAGTGGAATTGGACCGGATAACTTGTTACTAAATGAATTGTTACGAGTAACTTGTTGGGGAATTGCTGGAAGTTTATTAGGATTAGGACTTTCCTTTCGGTTACCTAACTTAGGACGTATTCGTGGAATGTTTGGTGGTCTAGTTGGGGGTGGATTAGGAGGAATTTTATTTATCATTTTTGCTTATACTTTATCCGGTACAATAGGTCGTCTCACTGGTTGTGCTGCGATTGGCTTTTTTATTGGTTTAATGTTGATTATTGCTGAGACTTTATTTAGTAAAGCTTGGTTATTAATTACTTATGATAATGGGGAAACTCGCACTATTAATTTTGGTAAAGAACCACTGACGATTGGTAGTGACGATAATCGGTCTATTATTTATGTTTTAAATGTAGCACCTGTAGCCTTAAGGTTTACTTTAGAGCAGGGACAAATTATCAGTGAAGATGTACCAACGGGAACCAAAAATTATTTAAAACCTGGTTATCAAAAGCGTGTTGGTAATTGTACAATTACGATCGGTGGGACGGAAGAAATTAATCTAATTTCCCCTGATCCATTACCATCCTCTCCGATTCAAGAATTAGCTCCGACAGTTCTCCATCAAGAGCAGTCCCAAAAACAAGTAGCAACTCTCACTCATTTTACCTCCCAAGAAGCGATCGCCTTAATAAATTTTCCTTTTACTATTGGACGAGAACCTAGCAATAACCTAGTCCCCGAAGAGCCAAAATGTTCCCGTTATCACGCTCAAATCACTCGTGAAAATAATGGTAGTTTCCGCTATCAAATTATCGATTTAAACAGCTCTAATGGTACTTTTGTGGATGAAGTAAGATTGATCCCCCATCAACCTTTATGGTTAAATGATGGTGATATAATTAGAATTGGTGAACAAAAGTGGACTTTTTCTAGTAATTCTGTTGTCTAAAAATAGAATTTAAGCTCACGAACTGGAAAAAATCGTCAAAATTGTTGCTTCAAGACTGATCACAATGGAATTGAAAAATGCTCTATTTGATTTACCGACTCTCAAAACTGAGCGATTGCTGTTGCGTAAAATTACCCTGAAAGATGCTAAAGATATGTTTGAATATACTAGCGATCCAGAAGTCGCTAAATATACTCTTTGGTATGCTCACCAATCGATATCAGAAAGCAAATATTTTATTAAATCTGTGATCGAACAGTACCATAACCATCAAGGTGCTGATTGGGGAATAGTTCATCAAGCTGATCAAAAATTTATTGGTACTTGTGGATTTACAGAATGGGTTAACCTTGATGATCGAGGAGAAATTGGTTATAATCTCTCCCGGAAGTATTGGGGAAAAGGTTATATGTTAGAAGCAGTTCGAGCGATTTTGTCTTTTGGATTTAGCCAAATGCACCTCAATCGGATTCAAGCTAGATGTAAAATTGCTAATGTGGCTTCAGCTCGGGTCATGGAAAAAGTAGGTATGAAATATGAAGGTACTTTGCGACAATATATTTTCGCTAAAGGTGCTTATCATGATCTTAAACTGTATTCGATTCTGAAACAAGAATTTTTGCCTTGACCAACTGGTTTTTTTATAAATATGAATCTGTCCTTACCTAGTTCTACCCCCTATCTGATTTCTCCCCAGATCTCACCAAATTTAATGCGAGAATCTGCTCCCCTCCATGCACCATTAAAATTGGGGATCATGTCATCAGGAAGTGGGAGTAATTTTGAAGCGATCGCCCAAGCAATCAATCAGGGTGAACTTAATGCCAAAATTCCAGTCTTAATCTATAATAATCCCGATGCTCAGGTAGTTGCTAGAGCAGAACGATTAGGAATACCTGCAATCTTAGTTAATCATCGTCAATTTAAACATCGTCAAGATTTTGATCAGAAAATTGTCGAAATTTTGCAGAGCTATGAAATAGAATGGGTGGTGATGGCGGGTTGGATGCGAATTATTACTCAGGTGTTGCTTGATGCTTTTCCCGCTCGCATCATTAATATTCATCCCAGTTTACTACCTAGTTTCCCAGGTATTCACGCAGTTGACCAAGCTTTAGCTGCGGGAGTTAAAATTACTGGTTGTACAGTACATATTGCTTGTTTAGAAGTTGATACTGGTCCAATTATTATGCAAGCTGCTGTACCAATTCTTCCTGATGATACCCCCGCAACTCTTCATGCTAGGATTCAAGTGCAAGAACATCAGATTTTTCCTGCTGCGATCGCGCTAATTGCATCCCAAACTAACAAATAAAATCGGGAAATAATTCAATTAAGTCCGAAAAATTATTTGACCATTAAGCAGTGCTACTAATTGGATTTTTAAGGGTCCAGCAGTATAAGTGACATCAGCTGCGATCGCTTTAATATCAATCGTGGCTGTTTGTTTTTGTAATTGTTCTAAAAAGCTAATCAAAGTCGTAATTCGACCGTCACCAATTTGGATTGTATCCGCTAAAATTCCCAGATTACGAGCGCGAAAATTAGAAGCGACCAACAATTGGTCTATTCTTTGTTGAATTTGGCTTTGGGACATATTTACTGGATTAACCGAAGTTTCTGCTACCACATCACCAGGATGAAACACCACTTGATTACGAACTGCATCAGCAAATACTTGAACTGGTATTTCACCCTTTAAATAATTAGCAGCTCCCAAAATTCGCACCACATATTCTTCCCCATCTTTAATTTGACTCATCAGAGATTGGACTTCAAAATTAGAAATTTGAATCACCTGTTCATTAACATTATTTTTTTCCCCCAATTTGATCACCGCTTGATTAGCTTTTTGTAAAAGTTTATCGACCGCACTTTTAGTAGCATTCGGATCAATAATCCGCACTATTCCAGTCGCAAGAACTTGACCACGACGAATAATTACATTACCCAAACGTAACTCTTTAAAATCCTGTTCGAGGGATAAAATATCCTGTTTCAGAAAATTTTGCTGTGTTTCTAAACTAACCTGTTCTTTTTCCAATTCTTTTAAACGAGACTCACGACTAGCTAAGATTTTATCGCGATTGGTAATTTCTTGTTGTTGTTGCTGCAATTTTTGATTACTTTGTTGCAGTTCTTGATTACGATCAACAATTAGTTGATCCTTATCAACTAATTGTTGATCCTTATCAACTAAATTTTGGTTCAGCAATCCTACCTTTTGATTTTGCTGGGAAATTTCTTGTTGACGCTGAGTTAATTCTTGATTTTTCTGGGCTAATTGGTGATCTTGTTGAGCAATTTCCCGATCGCGTTGAGCAATAGTAGCTTTAATTTGCTGTTGCTGACGCTTTAAATTTTGACGTTCCGTTTGTAATTGTTTAATCTCCAACCGGAGCGCATCTTTTTGGCTAATAGTTTGATTTAATTGACTTTGAACTTTGGCAAATTGTTGTTGAGTTTCTTGTTGTTTAGCGATCGCTTGGTCAAGTTTACTTAAAGCACTTTGTAAAGATTGATTAATATCATTTAACTTGGCTTGAGCCTCAGTTTGCTGAACCCGGGATTGAGCTAATTTAGCTTCCACCTGGTTTTTTTCTGCACTGACTTGCTCCAAATCTCGACTAGCATTTCTTAATTTTTTTTGAATTTCATCAAGTTGAAAAATTCCTTGACGTAAAGGTTTGCTCGTGGCAAACAAAATCCCTAAAGTAGAACCAGCAATAATAATACCTGTCACAATCGTTACGACCACCGCAGTTTGACGGGGACGTAGCTTAAACAAACTCAGCCGCGCTTTGCCCACGCGAGTGCCTATGCGATCACCTAGTGTGGCGATCGCACCGCCCAAAATTAAAATGGCCAAAATGAGGATATACCCGATGGTCATCTAGCTTTCGGGATGCCTTTTACTGAATATAAACAATCCAGATCCAGCGTAACCCCGGATCGTCATCTTTTCTAAAGAAAGATTTCCCAAATTTGGCGTACTAACTAGGTAAATTGCTGACTCAAGATCACTGGATTATGAACAGTAATTTTTTTCTTATGGATCGAAATCATTTTTTCTTGACGTAAATCTCCTAACAAACGAGTGACGGTGACTCGAGTTGAGCCAATTGCTTCAGCGATCGCTTGGTGAGACAGCTTTAAATCAATTGTAATCCCATCTCCTGAGGGCACCCCAAAATCGCGACAGAGGATTAACAAAAAACTGACCAACCGCGAACCCATATCACGGTGGGCCAGAGTTTCGATCATCATTTCGGTTTGTAAGATGCGCGAGGAAAGTCCCTGGAGCATCATAATCGACAAATCCGGATCATCTTTGAGGGCTTTTTCCACCTGTTCAATCTGGATCGAGAGCAATTCCACTGGTGTAAAAGCGACCGCGTGATAAAAGCGATCAGATCGATGACCAGTAATTAATGACAAAACACCGAAAACGCTATTTTCCCTCAATAGGGCTACTGTAATTTCTTCTCCAGCTTCATAAACTCTGGAAAGCTTGACCGCACCCTTCAGTAAAAAATAAACTCGTTCAGCAGGATCTCCTGGAAAAAATATTGTTTTCCCTCGCTCGAAGCTTTCCACCACTGGGGGAAAAGCCCCGCTGCCCATTTGCCGAAACACATTTGCTAGTGGTCGATCATGTGTCATTACCATATTCCATTGCCTGAAGCAGTCCCCTATAAACCTTGGATGATACTTTTGCGCTCTAATTTACTAATAACTAGCTTAGTGTTACAGATTCTTGACTTTAGAACACTGTAAAACAATTAAACTTACTTGGAGATGGTTTTTTGTACCAATAGATACATAATTTTTGAGGAGCTAATTCTCTGATCACTATTCAGATTAGTTTCCTGAGTTATCTGGTTATTTTTTTGACCAAAATCATCCTTACCTTGATCCTTTCTTTGTTAATGGACTGTGTATGCTAGATTTAACTGGAAAAAACGCGCTAGTCACTGGAATTGCTAACAATCGTTCCATTGCCTGGGGCATTGCCCAACAATTACACAAAGCGGGTGCCAATCTCTGTATTACTTATCTACCTGATGATAAAGGGCGTTTTGAGAAAAAAGTTGCTGAAGTGGTAGAACCTCTAAACCCCAGCTTATTTTTACCTTGTAATGTCCAAGATGAAGCCCAAGTTCAGTCTACCTTCGGAATTGTTGGAGAAAAGTGGGGACATTTAGATATTTTGATCCATTGTCTGGCTTTTGCTAACAAAGAAGGCTTATCTGGAGATTTTACTAATGTTTCCCGCTCATGTTTCACTGAAGCTTTGGAAATTAGCACCTATTCTTTGACCCAGCTTAGTGCTGCGGCTAAACCATTGCTTAGAGCTGGTGGTAGTATTGTTACTCTCACTTATCTAGGTGGAGTCAAAGTAATTCCTAATTATAATTTAATGGGAATTGCCAAAGCTGGTTTAGAGATGAGTGTTCGTTATTTAGCGGCTGAATTTGGCCCATTAAATATTCGCGTGAATGGGATTTCGGCTGGACCAATCCGCACCCTGCCGTCTCTTCCGCAGTTGGTGGGATTTTAGATATGATTCATCACGTTGAAGAAATTGCTCCCCTACGACGTACTGTGACTCAGTTAGAAGTAGGTAATACAGCAGCTTTCTTATGTAGTGATTTAGCTTCGGGTATTACTGGTCAGATTCTTTATGTGGATGCGGGTTACGAGATTATGGGAATGTAAGTTGGTTTCAACCGCTTAAAATGCAAGTTGGGCTAATCGTTGCAACGTAATTAAACGGAGGAATTCGGAGTAATCTGAACCTTGATTAGCCCAGATCCCACCTCTGTCTTTTTGGTTAATTAAATACAATCTTAATTGTAGCTCAATTATGCAAACAACTGATCTCCAAATCACTCAAATCCTCAATGACGATCAGCCGATCCAGAGAATTGCCTCAGTCAACCGAATTACTGGTGAAACTAATGTGCAAGTAATGCTTAATCTTGATGGGACAGGAAAATGTCAGGTGGCTACAGGTATTCCCTTTTTAGACCATATGCTCCATCAGATTGCTTCCCATAGTCTGATTGATTTAGAAGTTCGGGCTCAAGGTGATTGGGAAATTGATGATCATCACACCAATGAAGATGTGGGGATTACTTTGGGACAGACTTTAGCCAAAGCTTTGGGCGATCGCCAAGGAATTGTCCGGTTTGGGAATTTTCTGGCACCTTTAGATGAAGCATTAATTCAAGTAGCTCTAGATTTTTCTGGTCGTCCTCATCTTAGTTATGGATTAGAAATCCCCACTCAGCGCGTGGGAAATTATGATACTCAATTAGTACGTGAGTTTTTTGTGGCTTTAGTTAATCATAGTCACATGACTTTGCATATTCGTCAATTAGCGGGGATTAATTCCCATCATATTATTGAAGCAACTTTTAAAGCTGTAGCGCGATCGCTACGGATAGCTGTGGAAATTGATCCGCGTCGTGCTAACTCCATTCCTAGTTCTAAAGGTGTATTGTAACTAGCAGTTAAGTGGTCGAGATCCTCACAATTTTGGGTCTCGACTGACCGGATCAGCGCATCTAAAATATCTCAAGCTTGAGGAGAAGATAAAATTTCGTTAACCTTTATTAACCATTTATTATTCTGGTTAAGTTAGTTTTTATTGGGAATTTGAGGAGCGATCGCCTTAAAATAATTAAATATTCGGATTAGATTATAAACCAATCCGGTTCAGTTAGCTGTAGGGGCAAAGCATTTCGGCGAATCAATGATGGCTTCAACGAAGAATAATATGACCGAAATGCTTTGCCCTCACCATTTATGTAGCCAACAGATCAACTATATATCAATAGGATTCAGTTAAGGATATTTTTGGAGATCTCGGTGCAAAAGAAGGGTGAAGCATTCGGGTATAATATTGCTGGTTCGATCGCTAAATTGTCGCCCGAATGCTTCACCCCTACAGTTAACTGAACCGGATTGGTTGATCAACTGGGAAAAGTTATTACTAAAAACTTTGGCTCAGAAACTTACTACAGAAATCCGATCGCCATAAAAAATATCTAAAAAATAAAATCTCAATATGTTAAAGACAAAATCTCCTCAAATCAATAAATCTGAGCCAGATCAAGTTGAGCGTCCCTCAGTTCCACTGAGGTTAATCCTGATTGCTCCCTTTGTAATGCAAATATTTGCTGCGGTGGGATTAACTGGCTACCTGTCCTTTCGCAATGGTCAACAAACAGTTAATGATTTGATTCTCCAATTACAAACTGGAACATCAAACCATGTGCAACAATACCTGACTCAATATATGGCAAATCCCCGCAAAATTGATGAAATTAATGTTGATGCGTTTAATCATGGAGTGATCGCTTTAGATGATTTTCGGCGGATGGAACATATTTTTTGGAAGCAACTACAAGTTCATCAGGTTAGTTACGTTAACTATGGTAATCAAAAAGGTAAATATGTTGGAGTAGGCTATTATGAAAAAGACCCAACTAAAATCACCATTGATACCTTTGATAAAACCAAGAGCAACAGAGCAGATAGATATCTTACTGATCAGCAGGGAAAGAGAATAAAATTACTTTCTGACCATCCCCTATACGACTTTACAACGGAGGGCTGGTATGCAGATGGACTTAAAGCTGGTAAACCAGCATGGAGTAATATTTATATTTGGGAATTTCCATTAAATATATCTATCTCTTGTAGCTATCCAGTTGTGGATAAAAAGGGTCATCTTGACGGAATTATGGGAGTAGACTTGGTCTTAAGTGATATTAGTTCCTTTCTTCGCAATTTAAAAATTAGTCCATCAGGACAAGCCTTTATTTTAGAACGCAATGGGCTAATTGTTGCTAGTTCTAAAATTGAACCATTTCAGAAAGTAGATCATAATTTGCAACGGTTAGCTGCCATTAATGCCAATGAGCCTTTGCTCAAACTAACCACTCAGAAATTATTAGAAAAATTTGGCAGTTTAGCAGAAATTAAGAATAATTCTCAATTTAACTTTGATATTAACAATGAACGTCAATTTGTCCAAGTAAATCCTTGGCGCGATGCGCTTGGTTTGGACTGGTTAATTGTAATAGTTATTCCTGAGTCAGATTTTATGGGACAAATTAATGCTAGCCAACGCACCACAATTCTTTTAATTATTGGAGCTTTAGGAATTGCAATTATTCTTGGTATTTATACATCCCAATGGATTTTAAAACCGATCGCTCGCTTAAACAAAGCATCTCAAGAAATCACTAGAGGTAATCTTGACCAAAAAATCCAACCGGAAAATATTAAAGAATTAGATCAGCTAGGACAAACTTTCAATGAAATGAGTCACCAACTCCAAGCTTCTTTCTATACCCTAGCCCAGACTAATACTGAACTAGAAAAACGAGTAGAAGAACGTACCGCTGAACTGAAACAAGCTAAACAATTAGCAGATAGTGCTAATCAAGCTAAAAGTGAATTTTTGGCTAATATGAGTCATGAACTACGCACACCATTAAATGGTATTTTAGGTTATGCTCAAATTCTCGGACGCATGAAAGGACTTCCTGAAAAGGCCAGTAATGGAGTTAATATTATTCACCAATGTGGCTCACACCTACTAACCTTGATCAATGATATTCTTGACATTTCTAAAATTGAAGCCCGTAAACTAGAATTAGTACCCAACTCGATCCATTTACCGTCTTTCTTGCAAGGTGTTGTAGAAATTTCCCAAATCCGCGCTCAACAAAAAGGTGTTGATTTTAAATATTTACCTGATCCGAATTTACCTAAGGGTATAATCGTTGATGAAAAGCGGTTGAGACAGGTATTAATTAATCTTTTAGGTAATGCGATTAAATTTACTGATCAAGGCAGTGTGATCCTAAAAGTTGAGCAATTAAACTCAAATACTAATCCAACTCTCTTCACTTACCTACGCTTTTCTGTTGTAGATACAGGTGTTGGTATTAGTAAGGAAGATATCCAGAAATTATTCCGGGCTTTTGAACAAGTGGGCGATCGCACTCGTCAATCTGAAGGGACGGGATTAGGATTGGCAATTAGTCAGCAAATTGTCCAAATGATGGGAGGGCAAATTAAAGTTGAGAGTACCTTGGGAGTCGGGAGTAAATTCTTTTTTGAAGTCGAATTACCCTTAAATGAGGAATGGAGACAGCAATCAACAAGTAATACAGGTAATATTATTAGCTATAATGGGGAGCCAAAAAAAATATTAGTAGTAGACGATCGCTGGGAAAATCGGTCAGTAATTGTCAATCTATTAGAACCCATTGGTTTTGTAGTTATGGTCGCTGAGAATGGAAAAGACGGTTTAGAGAAAATCAGAGAAAATCATCCAGATTTAGTCATTACAGATTTAGCTATGCCCGTCATGGATGGGTTTGAGTTTCTTAAAACATTACGCAATGATGAAGCTTTAAAATATACAAAAGTTCTGGTTTCTTCAGCTTCAGTAGCGCAAGTAGATCAACAAATGAGCTTAGACGCGGGTGGTGATGACTTTCTCGCTAAACCAGTTAATGCCCAAGATTTATTTAATCTCTTAGCTAATCATTTAAAAATTACTTGGAATTATGAAGAAGTAGAAACATTAAATCAACAAGAAATGGTATTTCCACCAACTATTGAACTTGAGCAAATCTATCAAGCTAGTCGAATTGGTGATATGAATACGGTCATAAATGAAGTTCATCGGTTAGAGCAATTGACATCTGAATATCAACCTTTTGTTGCTCGTTTAATTGAGTTTGCCGATGAATTTGATGATGCTGGTATTGTTAAATTCCTCGAACCAATTATGCGAATCGCAACTATTAAATCTGATCAGAATCTAGACTAAAGACTCCTGCTCGACCTAACTGAATAAACTATTTCTTTGTGATGAGATTTTTAAATTAATAATAGACCATCCAAAAATTAACAAAAATAATACTAATCCGATCGTACAAGCATAGCTCATTTCTAAATCTTTAAAAGCTTTTTCATAAAGATAATAAACGATAGTTTTAGAACTATTTAGCGGTCCTCCTTGAGTCATAATATAAACTTCTTCAAATACCTTAGTTGCTGAAATTGCCGAAATTACCCCTACCAATACTAAATAAGGTCTCATCATTGGTAAAGTTACATCCCAATGCTTCCGTAAACCTTCTACCCCATCAAGAGCCGCAGCCTCATATAAATCTACAGGAATCGATTGGAGTCCTGCTAAGTAAATCACCATATAATATCCCAATCCCTTCCAAATTGTTACTACCATGACACTCATCAGAGCTAAATTAGGGCTGGTTAACCAAGGAATTCCCTCGGTCATAGTTCCGAAACTAAATATTTTTAACCCTTGATTTAGTAACCCATTTTCAGCGTAGAGCCATTTCCAGGCAATCCCCGCAACTACCATAGAAATTATGACTGGTGTATAATAAGCTGCCCGAAACCAGCGAATTCCTTTAAGTTTCTGATTGACCAAAATTGCCAATCCTAACGGTAGAAATACTAAAATTGGCACGACACCAATTAGGTAAAATAAAGTATTGCGGAGAGTTTGCCAAAAAACTGGGTCAGTCCATAACTTCTGAAAATTCTTTAACCCTATCCATTGGGGATTTTGTCCTAACCCAGCATAATCGGTAAAGGAAAGATAAAAAGCTTGGACCGTTGGCCAAAAAACCGTTAAGCTTAAAACTATTAAGGCTGGTAATAGGAATAGATAAGGGGTAATTTTGTCTTTAACCAATTTCCCATCTGGCAAGTTTGCTTTTTGCATATTCATAAATAATAAATTTTTCAACTATAACATTTTTTTCCCTAGTTTGGTAAATAATAGCGTTATGGTAACTTCTACCTGAAAGATTAAGGGACTGAAGTCCCTACTACTAACCATATTTGGGCTAAGGTTGCTTTTGATCTTGTCCAAGCATCATATCCCGATCTAGAAATCTAGCTTCATGCTTTTCTGCTAAGTGTTTGAGTCGTTGAAGTTGAGATTTCATATCAGCTTTGGTGAAATTAGCTGCAAATAAATGGAAACCAAATCGAATCAGGGGGTTGGGAATAGTAAACTCAAAGCGATTAAGTAGATCAGTTCCCTGGGGTATGGGTTGACATTCCCAGCGATCGCGTCCCTGAAAAAAACCATCAAATTCCCAGACGATTAAACCTGGACCTCGTTCCACCACGACATTTTCCAGAGTGGGGTATAACCAAGGGATTTGGATCACAAAACGACTAGGACTACCGATCGCGGTACTCCACTCACCCACAGGTTCACAACTTAATAGAGGATTCAACCAGCGGTGCATTAAATCAAGTTCCGTAATACAACGCTCTACTACTGGGACAGGGGCAGAAATTTGGATAACTTGTTCAAAAACTTGACTAGATGACATTTGTCCCCCAAACTAAAGGGCCTAAGTATCTCGGCAAAATCTCAAAAACCTTTAAGAAAATTTAGTTGGTATTTTTATCTTTTTCTGTCATGATTTTCGTAGCTGTAAAGAACTTAAATTGCACATTCTAATTAGGTTTTTGATGATTGTTTTGAGAATCAAACGCTAATCAACAACTGTAACTTAATTCTGAACGGCTTTCTTCGGAAAATCCCCAATTCATTGGAGGAAACCATGACTGAATACTGGCAAGAGATTACTCATACAGTGGTTGGTTTACCCATTATATCACTCACTGATATAATGGCGCAAAATCCACCGCCACCTAATCAAGGTCCAAATGTTTTGCAGAGCTTAATCAACGGTCCGGTTGGTCAATCTTTGATGAACCTAGCAATGGCAGTAGTCATCCTTGTGGTTGGTTGGTTAATAGCAACAATCATTGCTGCTGTGATCGGTCGATTACTAAATAGTACCAGCTTAGATAATAAATTGGCGACATGGATTACAGGTCGTCCGTCCGGTGCAGAATCACCCCCAGTTGAAAAATGGATTACATCAGGGATATTCTGGATCGTGATGATCTTTGTGTTGGTAGCCTTTTTTAACCAACTCAATCTGACGGCTGTTTCTACACCTCTAAATAGCTTTCTGAATCAAGTTACCTCATTTTTACCTAGATTAGGTCTAGGTTTAATCTTGCTGGCAGGGGCTTGGATTTTAGCTACTGTCTCAAAAATGGTGGTAACGCGCTCACTCCAAGCCCTAAAAGTTGACGAACATTTGGGACAGCAAGTGGGAGGGACAAGGACAACAGAGTCAAATCAGTTGGTGATTAGTGACACTTTAGCTAATACTCTGTTTTGGTTTATCTTGTTACTGTTTCTCCCATCAATTTTAGAGACGTTAGGGTTACAGCAAGCCTTAGTTCCAGTCCAGAATTTATTAGACCAAATTCTGGCGGCTCTACCGAAAATCCTCAAAGCAGTAATTATTGGTGCTACTGGTTGGTTGCTAGCTCAGGTAGTACGTCGGATTGTCTCCAATCTTTTGCAAGCTACGGGTACAGATCGTCTTGGCTCTCAGTTTGGGATTACTGGGACTAATAACACCCAATCCCTGTCTGGGCTAATTGGCACGGTGGTTTATGTGCTAATTTTGATTCCGACAGCGATCGCGGCTCTTAATGCTTTGGAAATCGAGGCAATTTCGACTCCAGCGATCGGGATGCTGACTCAAGTCCTGAACGTTATCCCCCAAGTGTTCACCGCTGGATTCATTTTAGGAGTTGCTTATTTTATCGGGCGTTTTGTCGCTGATTTAGTTACCAATATCTTAACTGGTTTTGGCTTTAACAATCTGTTCTATTGGTTAGGTTTGCAATCAAAACCTCCAGCAGCAACTCAAACAACAACTTCAGATGTCAGGGATGAGCAAGCGACGGTCCTGCAACCGTCACCAGAATCAGCAAAAACCCCTTCAGAAATTGTTGGGTTGATTGCCCAAATCGCCATTATCCTCTTTGCTACAGTCGCAGCTACGAATATTCTGAATATTCAAGCTTTGACAGCAATTGTCACGGGTATTGTAATTGTAGCTGGTCAGATTCTAGCCGGATTAATCGTATTTGCCATTGGGTTATATTTGGCTAATTTGGCGTTTAAACTGATTAGTTCGGCTGGCGATCGCCAAGCCAGGATTCTAGCTCAGACAGCGCGAATTGCGATTATTACTCTTGTTTCAGCCATGGCTCTGCAACAAATGGGTATTGCTAGCAATATTGTCAATTTAGCTTTTGGCTTGTTGTTAGGTGCGATCGCGGTGGCTATTGCGATCGCTTTTGGTTTAGGTGGTCGTGATATTGCGTCTGAACAAATTCGGGAATGGTTAGATACCTTTAAGCAACCAAAATCACCTCAATAGAGTGATTCATTACTAGATTCAATGGAAAAGCTACCAATCTGGTAGCTTTTTTTCACTAGGGAGTCAAAATAGTGACTAAGGTATCCATTCCAGTGCAATACCAACCCGATGATCGTGATTTTCTCTAGCATTTTGCGCTTGCAGATCTGTAGAAATTCGGAGGTTATGGGTGAAAGCATAACCAATGGAAAGAGTCGTGAGACTTACTTCTGTATTAGTGGTAGGTGTGATCCAACTTTGGGTAAAAGCGATATCAGCAGCACCACCACGAGACAAAACGAATAATACGCGCACACCCGAATTAAGCCCACTGCTAGAATAGTGGTCTGTTTCTAAATACCGATAACCTAAAACTGGAGCGATGTTAATATAACTACCTAAAGGACGGAGGTAGTAACGTAAATCTGCTCCCCCACTGTGGCGATCGCCGTGAACAGATATTTGATAATCTCCACCTACCGTCAAACCTGTACGTCCAATGAACTGATCTTCAATCCCAATACTCCATCCACCGACTTGATGAGCAGAGGGAAACGGAGCAGATCCGAAACGAACCAGGGTGGAAAAACTGGGGTCATTTTTAATTTCTTCTAAAACATTAGGAACTTGACGTTGCCAACGCTGCAATACTGGACTATTTTTAATGACTTCTGGGTTTAAATCTAAGTAATCAGCCGGAGTAGAGTTACTTGGTGTTGGACTTGGGAGAGGTTCGCTATAACCCGCGGTAACCATACTCAATAACAAGCTTATACTCAATCCTAAACATTCCCACCAATACCATGTCAACATATATAATAGCTAATGAGTCAGGAAAAAAGCAAGTTTTCATTATACAATTAGCTATCTATGACCTGTTTGATCGACTACAAGATAGTCCTAATTGAAATAACTTTATAATATATTAAGAATCTTAATACATGACGAATATTAATGACCAAAACACAACCAGTCGGATTTTTACCCAGGGGACTTTACTAAATCGGATGACCCATCGGATTAGACAATCTCTGGAGTTAGATGAAATATTGTCTACCACAGTAGCAGAAGTGCGAGCATTTTTGCAGACAGATCGAATCAAAATTTATCGATTTGACCAAGATGCGACTGGGGAAGTGATTGCGGAGTCAGTTGATCACAAACGATTACCGTCGTTATTGGGTCTGCATTTTCCGGCTGGAGATATCCCTCCTCAGATCCGAGAAATGTATGTAAAAGCACGTCAGCGAAGTATTGTAAATGTGGCTACCCAACAAATGATCTTAAGTCGGCTCGATAGTTCCGAAACCTCCCTAGCACTGACGGTAGAAGAAGTACAGCAAACACCAATCCAGGATATTTTGACTCGACCGGTTGATCCTTGTCATCTCCAATACCTCCAAACGATGGGAGTACAGTCGAGTTTGGTGGTGCCAATTATCGATCATGTTCAGGCTTGGGGATTGTTAATTTCTCATCATGCCCAACCTAAAGACTTTAGTGAGGAAGATTTACAAATTGTGCAAATGGTAGCCGATCAGGTTTCTATTGCGATCGCCCAGTCTAATTTGCTCAATCAAACTCGAGCCAGAGCATCAAGAGAGGCTCTAATCAATCAAATTTCTACTCTTCTGCACGCACCATTAACTATTAAAAAAATTCTCCAAGGTGTTTTGAAAAAAGTTGTTAATGCTGTAGATGGTGCTGGGGGGAGACTTTATTTAGTCCCGGTGGAAAATAATACTTCTGCCGAACTTTATACCTATGGAATTCAACCCGATCTACAAGCAAATAAGGATAACTTGACCTTATTAGAAGACTGGCCATATTGGCAAAATTTAATTCGATATTCTGGAGAATTAGAAGGAGCAGATAATTTTTATTTAGCGGATAATAATCCTTGGGAAAATTATCAAATTAGCGATGATAGAAGCCAAATTTTTTACCATCAAACCGGTACTCAAATCCAGGTAATTAATGACATTTACCAAAACCCACAGTTAGAATCCATTGCTTTTGCATTTCGGGTTACTCCGTTGCGGAGTCTAATCGCAATGCCATTAAAATATAGCCAACATTCATTTGGTTGTTTGACGATCTTCCATTCCGAAATAAATACTGATATAATTTGGGCGGGCAGATTTGATCCAGACGAGCGCCAGCAAAGAGTTCGTCAATCTTTCCAAGCATGGCAAGAATTAAAATTTGGTCAAGCTCGTCCTTGGACTCTTGATGAAATTGAACTGGTTCAAGCTATTGGGACTCATCTTTCAATGGCCGTAATGCAAAATCGACTTTATCAATGGGAAAGAGAACATCGAATGTTGATAGAAATGCGTAATCAAGAACTAAATTTGGCTCGCTCTGCTGCCCAGGAAGCTAGTCGTTTGAAATCAGATTTTCTCTCCTCAACTAGCCACGAATTACGTACTCCTCTAACTTCGACGATTAATTATTTAAAATTGCTCAAAGAAAAATTTTATGATAACGAAGAAGAATTAGCAGAATATATTAACATTGCCTATCAGTCAGCGGAACATCTAGTGGCGATTCTCAATGATATTTTAGACATTGCTAAAATTGAAGCTGGTCCGATGATGGTCAACATAGAGCTGATTGAAATTAAGCCATTTTTAGAAAACCAATGTCAACTATTTAATCTTGAAAGTCGTCGTAAGGGGATTAATTTAAAGATTGAATGTGAAGTTGAAAGAGTTTGGGCGGATGAAATTAAATTAACACAGATTTTGTTGAATTTACTTGCTAACGCTTTTAAATTTACTAGCCAAGGGTCTGTACGACTTAGAGTAATTCAACGACCGATTTCTCCTGAGTCTCCTGAAAAATTAGTCGTAGAGATTTCAATTACCGATACAGGAATTGGGATTGATCCGGATCAAAAAGATAAACTATTTGAAGCATTTGTTCAAGGAGATGGCTCAATTAAAAGACGCTATGGTGGTACAGGTTTGGGTTTAACTATCTGTAAACGTCTGATTGAACTCATGGGGGGTCGGATTTGGCTGGATAGTCCTGGTAAAAATCAGGGTACTACAGTTACTTTCACTTTACCATGTCAAGATCATCAAGAAAATTTAGAGTTCTCTAGTAAATTTGCTTAGGTGGTAAACTTGAAAATATTATTAGTAGATGATGATTATATTCTCGCTCGGGGAACCGCCAAACTAATTGAGCGTCTGGGAGGTTACAAAGTTCATATTACTGATGAACCAGGAGAAATTTTCCGTCAATGTCAATCAGGAGAGATTGATTTGGTGATGATGGATGTCAATTTACCTGGGGCAACCTGGGATGAGCAAGAAGTTAGTGGTGTGGATTTATGTTTGCTGTTGAAAACTCAATCAGATACTGCTCATATTCCGATTATTTTACTCACTGCTTATGCCATGTATAATGAAAAAAAAGATGTTTTAGCAACTTCTAGAGCAGATGAGTTTTGCAGTAAACCGATTACAGATTATCCTAAGTTAATTCAATTGATTACTGATGTCGTTGAAAAAAGTAAAAGTCAGCTCTAGGTCAATTAGGTGTCCTAACGGAAGTTTAGGTGAAAGGGGTTATTTTACTAGCGATCGGCATTCTCCAACCAGTACCGAAAGCACGATCTGTAACTTTTAATCCTGGTGGGGCTTGTCTACGTTTAAATTCGGCTTTAGTGACCATTTGGATGACTCGTTCTACAATGGTTTTTTGGTGTCCTGCGGCTATAATTTCACCAGGAGATTGATGTTCATGGATGAGTCGATGGAGGATATCATCTAAGATATCATAAGGTGGTAAAGAATCTTGATCAATTTGACCTGGTTTGAGTTCAGCACTGGGTGCTTTAGTCAGAATATGGTGAGGAATTGGGTTGTCGGGATTGGGGATTGCTTCTGTGAATTGCTGCGATCGCCAGCTAATATTGAGCCAGTGACAGATTGAGTATACTCGAGTTTTGGGGAGATCAGCGATCGCGGCTAATCCTCCATTCATATCTCCATAAAGGGTACAATATCCCACGGCTATTTCTGATTTGTTACCAGTGGATAGTAATAAATGACCGAATTTATTTGCGATCGCCATTAATAAATTACCACGAATTCGGGATTGGAGATTTTCTTCAGCAATTCCGAAGGATGTACCCTTAAATAAATCAGCTAAGGTGCGATCATATTCTGTCATTAAATCGCCAATCGGCAAAATAGTTGTCTTAATTCCGAGATTTTTGGCTAATTCTAAGGCATCATTAATAGAGTGATCAGAACTATAGGGTGATGGCATTCAGGACCCCAAGGACATTTTCTGCACCAATTGCTACCGTTGCGATCGCTGCTACTAAAGCTGAATCTACCCCACCACTTAACCCAATTACTACTTTCTGAAATCGACATTTTCCCACATAATCCCTGACACCTAATACTAAAGCTGCCCAAATTTCTGCATCGGCTGATTCTGGGAGAGAATTGATTAAACTCGGGATTAAATTTTGGCGATTTTCTGCATATTCTAAACTGATAAAATCCGACTCAAAAGCTTTAGCTCGACCGACAATTTGACCAGTGCGATCGCAAGCAAAACTATTCCCATCAAAAATGAGATCATCATTACCACCAACTTGATTGACATAAATGATTGGTTGGTGGTAATGTCGGGTACTATTACGTAACATAGCTTCCCGAACTTGTTGTTTACCAACAGTATAAGGAGAAGCGGAAATATTCACAATTAGATCAACATTTTGTTTAGCTAAATCAGCTAAAGGATCAGCTCGATAACTCCGTTTCCCCCAAAAATCGACATTGTTCCATAAATCTTCACAGATAGTAACACCAATTTTCATTGGCGATCGCGACTCGCTCTTGACTAAATTTTCTAATTCTTCCCCAGGTTCATCAAGAGTAAAAAAACTACTTTCCTGACCGGGTTCAAAATAGCGATCTTCATCAAAAACATCATAAGTCGGTAATAAACGCTTATAAAAAAATTGCCGAATTTGTTGATTTTCTAATAAAGCAGCACTATTAAATAAAGGTTTCCCACCTTCTATCCCAGCTTGAGGATTAGGTTTAACCGTTCCCACTAAAACTGCTAAATTTTTAGGTAAATCTCTAGCTAATTGTTGGAGAGTAACTTCCATTGCTTCAATAAAACTGGGTTGGAGCAATAAATCTCTTGGTGGATAACCACATAAAGAGAGTTCAGGAGTAAGGAGAAGTCTAAATCCGAGAGCAGATGCTTGATTTGCTGCGGTCAGAATTAAAGCAGCATTACCAGTCAAATCACCAATAGTTGGATTGAGTTGGGCGATCGCTATTTTCATATTTCTATCTGGATTGCTAATGGTTAATCGAGCAATAATTTTTCTGATTCAGACCGAAACAAAGACAGCTAAATAAACACTAAAGGTTTATCTTTCAAGGGTGCAAAAGCAGCAGCATCAAATCGATAAAGACTAGCAGGTCTACCAGCACCGCGTGATACTTTCACCCCTGTATCATGGAGAAATCCTAATTTCAGCAAGCGAGAACGAAAGTTAGAATAATCAGAAAAATTTTCTCCTAATACAGTAGTATAAAGCTGGTAAAGATCGCTGAGGGTAAATAATTCCGGCAAAACTTCAAAAGCAACCGGACTATATTCCAATTTATTTCGCAGTCGTCGATGACCATATTGTAAAATTTGGTTATGATCGAAAGCTAAGGTCGGTACTTCTTCCAGCGGATACCAAGCAATCCCCCGGACTCCACTGGTAATTAATTCTGCTTCATCAAAACGAACTAAAGCAAAATAACTGACTGCTAAATAACGCACACCATAACTATCAGGAGATTCCCGGGGATCACGTCCTGGACCACCAAAGGTATACAATTGTTCTAAATAGAGATTTTGCACCAGAATTTTCTCAGCCAAAATCCGATAAGCTGCATCTTCAAGGGATTCTCCGTGACGAACTAAAGTACCAGGAAAACTCCATGAACCTAAAAAAGGTTCTTCTTGTCGCATTACCAACAACACTAGCAGTCGATTTTGTGCCATATCGACAGAAAAAATTACATTATCAACACCAACTTTAAAATCTGCTAAAGGTTGTTGATTGACTGGAGATCCAACTTTTTTTATCTTGGTGTCGCGTCCTGACATGCGTACAATTGCTCGCGATGGATATAAGCTTTCACATTAGGAGTCAAAGCTTCTGGGTCTTTTTGTTGACGGTAAGCAGTCGAAGAGACAGCAGGTGCAGATAGATCCGCGATCGCGAATGTCGCGCCTAATTGTCTCAGGTTCTCTAAACTGGTATCTTCTATAGGATATCCAGGTCTAGGCACTACCAGAATCTCTACTTGCTCAAATAGTTCTCGAATCCGATACCACCGAGGTAACTGGGGAACTAAATCAGACCCGATGACGAGGGAAAATACCGCTTTACTCCATCTCATTCTGGCTAAATTAATTGTCTCTAAAGTTCTGGGACGACTCAGCTCAGGATAAAGACCAATATTAGATCGGGGTAAATCAAGATCCGCAATTAATAGCTGGAGCATCGCAAAACGATGAGGAAGGGGACTTTGATGGGTCTTGAGGGGATTATCCGCAGCCCAAACGACTACCAAGTCAAAATGTTGTGACAACCAACTCAGGATCGCTTGATGTCCCGCAGTGGGGGGATCGGCACTTGTCCCAAACAGAGCAATTTTTTTCATGGTTAATGCTTTTTGGTTTGCTGAGTTAGTTCTAACAGTTGGGGAGACATTTCGACTCGCAGGGGTTGAGGATTAGTTAAATGTCGAGTTGCTAGAGGTAGACTAGCAACTGAAGCCGCAGTACGTTGGGCGATCGCTGTTAAGCTTTCTGGTGTCTGTAACCTTTTTCCTTCTGCAAATACTAACTGCATCAACGGGATCTGAGTTGAGGAATTTGGCTCTTGATTAATTAATCCCAAGCAATCCCCTTGAACCTGTCCCGATCGTAACTCCCGAAATATTTGCTTGCGACCTGGATAAGTAATTTTACCCGTTGACTCTTTCATCACGGGCATACCATCAATTTCTACCAGTTTATATACTCCATTCACTGGTGAACCACTGACTAAGCGAGTACCGAGTCCATAACCATCAAGACAAGCACCTGCATCTTTAAGTTTAGCAATTTCCCATTCATCTAAATCGCCACTAGCAAAAATCGGAACACCTGGAAGAATTGAGCGGATCTGTTGGGATAAAGTAACTAAATCTCCAGAGTCTAAACGCACACCAGTTAATTTAATTTCGCCTTGTTTGATCTGTACTGCTAACATTTGGGCAGCAGCGATCGAGTCATAGGTATCGATTAATAACGGGGCACCAGGAAAATATTCTTGAAATATGCTAAATGCTTTGGCTTCGCTGCCTGCTATGGTCGTCAAAGCCATTACTAAAGAATGAGCCATGGTTCCGACAGGTTGGTGACCTAATTTTAAAGCTGCTAATACATTAGAAGTCGCATTTAATCCACCTGCAAGAGCAGCTCTAGCAGCCCACAGGGCACCTTGGGGACTAAAAGCTCGACGGGTCCCAAATTCCATCAGGTTGGTTTCTGGTCCGACGAGATCACGAATTCTGGCAGCTCTAGTCGCAATTAAGGTTTGATAATTAAGGGTATTAAGTAGATAAGTTTCCACTAACTGAGCTTGCCATAAAGGTGCTTCAATCCGGAGTAAGGGTTCATTGGCAAAAATAGCTGTACCTTCTGGGACAGCCCACACTTGCCCAGTGAAACGAGTATTTGCTAATAATGACCAAAATTCCTGCGGTGCATTGTGAAAAATTCCCGTTGCTTGCAAAGCTTGGATTTGGGCTGGATTAAACCGGAATCTTTCTAGATATTCCAATGCTTGGGCTAGTCCCATCGCAATCAAATAGCCAAAATCTGTTGGTAATCGACGCACAAATAGCTCAAAGCTGGCTGGTGTTTGCGCCAAACCCTCTCCTGTGTAGCAAGCTGCCATTGTCAATTCATAAAGATCGGTCAAGAGACTGTAATCTTCTGGGTAGATGTTCAGTTCTTGGGTAGTTGCCGCTTGGCCAATTTTTTGCGGTTTTTCTAGAAATTCTTGGTCGATTTGGTCCCAATCAGTACAGGTTTTCATCGTTAAGTCCCATTCTTGATTAACTTAATTATAGTATGATTTACCAAAACTGACTAGAGGTAATTTGATATTTTTTATAAAAAATTTGGTTTGAGCCATTGAGGTTCAGTTGGGCCTTGATTTGGGTAGATGAACCACCAAGACACCAAGGACACCAAGGTGAGGAAATTTGGTCTGATCACTTCTTCGTGTCTTCGTGTCTTGGTGGTAAAAATCCTATAACTCACTTCGCTAGAAAATCTATTTAACAATGGATACTCCAGCGATCGCGACCCTGTTGTTTAGCAACATACAAAGCTTTATCCGTATTAGCAATCAGTTGATCTGGTGCAATTTCCAGTTGGGGAATGAGTGAAGAAATACCCAAACTAACTGTGATAAAATTATTGACTTCTGACCGAGGATGGGACAGGGCAAGATGATGAATTTCTTGCTGAATTTTTTCGGTAATCTTAATGGCTTTTTCTAGATCTGTATTCGGTAGAATTACCACAAATTCTTCTCCACCATAACGCGCTACTAAATCAGTAGGATCAGGAACTACTGTTTGTAATATTTCCGCAATTTTCACTAAACAATCGTCACCAGCAAGATGACCATAGTAATCATTATAGGCTTTAAAACAGTCAATATCCAACAAAATTAAGGAAAGTGGTTGCTGTGCTTGTGCTAAATGTTGCCATTGGTTTTGAAGATACTCATTAAAACAGCGACGATTAGCTACATGAGTTAATCCATCGAGATTTGCTAATACTTCTAGTTTATGATTAGCTGCTTGGAGTTCTAGTTCAATTTGTTTACGTTCAGTAATATCACGGATCGTAATCGCAAAACCATCACCAAGTTTAACCGCGACAAAATGATACCAACAAGATTCTCCTGATGGATAATAAAAATCTCGTTTGAGAGGAACTCCTGTTTCCACCACATTAATGAAGCAATTAAATAGTTCTGGCTCCACATTACTCAAAAACTTTTTTAGGATCAATCTCCCGATAATCTCATCACGGGTACGTTGAAAAACTCTAGCAATCACTGGATTGACAGCTAAACAACGAAAATCATCAATATCTCCGGTGACCGGATTACGGACACATTGCATTGCAGCAATTCCATCTAGAGAACTATTCAAAATGCTAGAAAGCAAAGCTCTTGACTGATATAGTACCTCTTCAGTTTCACGACGCTTAATATTTTCTTCTTCGAGCATTCGCTGCTGACGTTGAATGATTAACTGATTTTCCAATCGAGCGACTACTTCTTCAATCTGAAATGGTTTGGTGATATAGTCTATTCCTCCGGATTCAAAAGCAGTTACTTTGTCAAATACATCATCTAAAGCACTAATAAAAATCACTGGAATGCTGCGTAAATCTTCATTTGCTTTCAGAGCTTTACAGACTTGATAGCCATCCATTCCTGGCATTTTAATATCTAAAAGAATCACATCAGGTCGTTTGACCATTACTGTTTTTAAAGCCATTTTACCACTGGTAACACTGCGAACTGTATAGCCAAGTTTGAGCAGTGCATCACTTAATAATTGTAAGTTTTCGAGAATATCGTCTACAACTAGAATGTTACCTTTGGTTTTGCTGTCAAAATTAAGATTCATTAGTGATTAGGATGGCAATTATATTAACAAGTGTTTAGGGGAAACTCACCTAAATTTAGATCAGCGATCGAATTAAATAAGGTTAAGTTGGGGGAATTACCGCTAGCAATTATAACATAAGGTTGGGATTAATTTCGGGAATAAACGGCGATCGCCGTCTGGCCATCTCTTTCTCTATTGGAGCTGAGTCCGATCGCTTGTCCAATTTGAGCGGTTTTCCTCTTAGTGAGGGATCATACTCACATCAATATGGAAATTTTAGCTGTTAGTATTCTGCAACAAAGGTTCAACCAATTCAATTATCTGTTCAAAGTCAAATTGCTGTGCCATTTTCGTCAAACATTTGCTTAGATCAACCTCACTTGTTGGAATCTCTTTCACCAACTTTAAAACCAAACTATGATTAGCTTCTAGAGCGGCTTGATACAATTGATTGAGCCACTCTAATGACATTTGAGTAAAACTAGCAGAAGATAATTTAATCTCTGGGAGATTGGCCAAATGCACTATAGGGTTCTCAACATAAATATATTTTACACCCAAATGTTTCGCCAGAGTTTCAAAAATGGTATGTTCTGCAAAAGGTTTTCGCACAAAGTCATCACAACCAGCAGAAAGTATAATTGCTTTTTCCTCTTCTAACACACTAGCAGTTAGGGCAATAATTGCGGTAGCATTACCTTTAGTGGTAGATTTAATGTATTTGGTCGCTTCATAACCATCCATCACGGGCATTCTCATATCCATCCAAATCAGATGGGGTTCCCATTCTGACCAAATCTCGATCGCTTCTTGACCATTAATGGCTTCTTTGACTTCAAATCCCAAGGGACTAAGTAACTTAATTAATAATTGTCGATTAATCGCTTTATCATCCACTATCAGAATTTTGTAGATAGGTTGGTTAGGAGCAAGTGCTAAGATTTTTGGATCTGCTTCGATACTTTTTTTAACAGTTATTTGACCTAATTTTGCTTGAATATAAAATTGGCAAGTTGTGCCTTTACCTAATTCACTTTCGAGTCGAATATCTCCACCCATTAATTGCACAAATTTCCGACTAATGGCTAAACCTAAACCCGTTCCTTCTTGACTTTCTTTTCCCGCTTGACCTTGACTAAAAGCATCAAAAATTTTGGGAAGTTCTGTTGGAGCAATCCCTACTCCAGTATCACATACCCGAAAATGGAGATCAATTATATCTGTGGTTTTTGCTTCTTCCTGAAAAACTTCAAGAGTAACTTGTCCAGCGACAGTAAATTTAATCGCATTACTGAGTAAATTAATTAAAACTTGCCGAAGTTTGACTTCATCGGTCTGAATATAGCGAGGGAGATTTTCACTGCGATGAAATATTAAATTTAACCCAGCATTATCAGCTCGTAAATGTAACATATCCTCCAAATCATCTAACAAGATATGCAGATCAAAGTCTTTCGGATTAAGAGTGGCTTTACCTGCTTCAATTTTAGATAGATCAAGAATATTATTAATTAGTGTCAGTAAATATTCGCCACTACGATAGATTATTTCTGCATTTTCATAGAGATTAGGTGGAATGTTTTTAGTGCAGATCATCAATTGGGAAAAGCCCATAATTGCATTCAGTGGCGATCGCAATTCATGACTCATATTAGCAATAAATGTACTTTTTGCTTGATTGGCAACTTCCGCTTTTTCTTTAGCAATTTCTAACTCCGTTGTTCGCTGTTGGACTCGTTGTTCTAAAGTTTCAAAAGATGTTTGTAACTGATTTACCATCTGATTAAATGAATCCGCTAGAGTTCCGACTTCTGTAATATTTTGATATTCTATTGACCCGATAATCTTTTTTATCCCTAATTTTTGCCATTGCTCCAAAGCTAATTCCTGACTAGCTCGATTTAATCGTAAAAGCGGAATGGTAATCAAACGAGCAGTAACAATTCCGATGGCGATCGCGATCAATAAAGTCATCCCACAGAGGAAAATTGTCCAGTTAATATTGCGCTGAATTTCGGTCATAAAATCAGCTTCAGGAATTACTACAATTGTCAACCAATCTAAATCTTTTTCACCTTGTAATGGGACAATTTGGACGAAGTAAGTTTGTTGATCGACAAAAATCCGAAGTTGCTTGATTTCCTGGATTTCCTTAAGATCGGGCCAAGACTTATTTAAGTAATTGCCAACTTTTTTAGTGAGTAAATTACTACTTTTTAGAATACTTAATCGTCGCTGGGATGAATCAAGATTTTTAGTGTTTTTTTCCCATGATGTATAATTTTCTGGAGCTAATGCACCCTGAATAAAAGGAGTTTCTCCGGTAGAAGTAGCAATTAATAGACCCTGACGATCTATAATAAGAGCTTGACCAGTTTTGCCGATTTTCAAACTTTGCAAAAAATTCCCCAATCGAGATAGAGATACGGCTGCTACTAGCACCCCATTAAATTTGTTTTTCTGATCATAAAATGGTTGACACTTAAGAGTAAACAACGTCGGTTGATTAACCTGAAATCTGGCAACAACTAACCGCCAAATTGGATGATTTTCTCTTTTTGTTTGTTCGTACCAGGGATTATTAGGGGGATCTTTATGGGGATCATATATTTTTGAACGTCGGACTAATTTGATTGGATTTCCTTGATCATCAGCAATATAATTGTCAAAATAATAATTAGTAGATTTGTCCCGGAGACGAATTGCCTTTGTGCCATCATCATTTTTTTGAATAATTAAAATCTCTTTTTTTTCATTAGCAATAGCTACAGAAGCGAGACTATCAAAATTTTTTAATTGTCGCCAAAAATATTGCTTAATTATTCTTAAATCTTGCCAATTAAGTATACCTAAGTTAATCAGATCGGCATTATGTTGATTAATTTCTGTAGGTTTATGGAGATAATTAGTGAGATTTTGATTAATGCGATCGCCAATTTCTGCAATCAAATATCTTGCCAGATCAGCTACTGCTTTTTGTCCACTCTGATAGGAAAGATAACCGACTAAACCCACCGCAATGACAACTTGCAACACGAAGGGGACGATTAGCAATAATCTCAGGGATATGGGTCGAGCTTTAGTGGGGGGATTGACAGACTCCGGGATCATTATTGCTGAAAGTAGGATTTTCTGTATAGATATACTTTACACCCAGATATTTAGCTACAATATCAAAAATTATAGGTTCTGTAAAGGATTTGCGCCCAAGGTCATTACAACCAATTGAAAAATTATTAATCTTACCATCGGAGTAATTTTAACAAAAACCAAACACTCAAACTAGCGATCGCACCGGTCATGATACTGGTATAAAAAACTGGTGTCAGTACAAAAAAAGTATTCTCTGGTGGTGGTTGATTTACAATCATTACGTGAGTCGTAATACTACTAGCAGCTAATCCAGCTCCAACACAACCGATGGTAATAGTTAAATTGCGATCGCTTCTAGTTTGCTCAATTGTAATTATTCCACCAATCATACTAATTACATTTTCCAATAACTTCAAACCAGGAGCTAGATTATTTCGCTCTGACTCCAGTTGTTCGCGATATTTTTTATCGACGAAAATACTAAAATTTTTTAATAAACTTAAATCACTACCAGTTTCTTCCTCCAACTTTTCCACCCGTTGCTGATAATTTTCTAAATTTATCTTCATCGTTTGTAATTGAGCATCTAAATCATTTAAAGCGATCGTATAGTCGGCTAAAGTCGGCAAATATTTGATTAACATTAACTCTAACTTATTTAAACTTATTCTCTCCCTAGTTAGAGCCGACTGAGACAATTGACTAGAACGGGTGAAATTTTTGAGATTTTTTGACAATCCAATCCCTTGCTCAATCAAGGTTTTAATACCTGTATAAATTTGTTCTAATTCCGATTTTTGATAACGACTTTGCCAATAAGCAAATAATATCTTATGTCGATCGCAAAATAACCGAATTAAATCAAAATTAATCTCCCTCACCTTCTTAGTAATCTTCGCGATCGATTCACCTGGTGGAAACAGCAAAATAATCAAATGATAATTCTCTAATCGGACTTGATACCATTCTTGATGCCAATTAGTAGGAAGATGCCAATATTCAAATATAGTCCCACCTAAAAATTTTCCATGTTCCTTAAAATTCGGATTCCATTCCGCATTTGGTGTTAATTTATTGTAACAATCTCTTGCTAATTGATTTACATCCACATTCCCATTAGCTATTTGTCCCCAAACCAACCAAGTTTGTCCAATCGTACCTTGTTTATCTGCTTCAATTTCCGTCTTCACATCATGATGATTTAGGGCACAAACAATATGATGTTTGAGAGTGTGTAAAGAATTAATATTTTGCTTTTCATTCAGACCAGAACAATTCACCTGAAGTGCATAAGTATCACCGAGCTGCACCGGAAAATAATGACCATCTTGAGGAGCTTGAAACTGTTTTGGTTCAAGTAAAGCATAATCAGCTTCGGGATTTTCTAAATCAGTTAATTCCTTCAGCCTTTGATCATACCAAATTTGGTCAAATACTACCTTCTGCTGAGAACTCTTTTTAAAATAAATACTATTGATCTGGGCATCAATTTTACTCCAAAACTGTTCTCGGTTACGACTTATTTCTGCGGCATCATCATTTAATCCGTTCCGCAGATCATAAAGAAATAAATCAACTGTAGGATAGATTAAATCAGTTTGTTCTTTCATGCAATAGGCCACCTAGATCAACT
Organism: uncultured cyanobacterium; assembly: GCA_963744145.1. Lineage (GTDB taxonomy): Bacteria > Cyanobacteriota > Cyanobacteriia > Cyanobacteriales > CAWUOF01 > CAVUSO01. The sequence continues at coordinate 969,379 of CAVUSO010000001.1, forward strand.
AGATTGCTACTTCATCACTAGGAAATTTTTCCAGCGATCGTAAATCCTGCCCAATAATAGGGATGAGCATAAGGTTTTTCAGTTCCTTCTATTTGATTGATACCTCTTAATTGGGTCTTAATAAAAAGACGAATAATTTCTTCATCTTCCGGAAGCTTAGTCAAAATCTCTTCACACCATTCTATCAATTGTCGAGCTGTGATATCCCGTAACCACCTTACGGTCTGATTTAACACTAACTCCTCAGATTTATTTTGCCATAACTGAAAAAATTGCATCATCACCAAAGCACTGATATCAGAGGGTACTGTCCACAAACTACTGATCACATGGGAGACACCACTCTTTAAAAAAGCACTGACTAACCCAAAATATTCAGTCTTAATAATTTGGTTTTTAGTAATTGCATTTTCTCCAATAGAAAGATAAACTAGCTGATAGCTCTTGAGATTCATTTTGACAATTTTTTCAACTCTTAGATGTTCTTTTGCTGATAATACTAAAGCTGATTGACTGGGTTGATTGAAGTTATATTCAGTCATGCCAATAAAACTAAAAATATTGTATCCTCCTAATAATGCTTGCACTACTGTTTCCTCAGTTACCTGGTCTCCTGTCATCCGTTTTGCATCAGCAAAAAGATAGCTCAGATATTCAGATTGCACTGTCGTACCAGAGAGTTCTGTTAGTGGTTGATCATCAGTTTTTCTGTTATTATTATTAGAGTCAATATTGAGAATATTTGGCATGATATTTCCTTCCTGGTGCAGACTTAGCCCCATTTCTAGACTAGGTAAATAACTAACAGTAAATTTATCTGTAAATAAAGCATTGAGAGGAAAGCGATGCAAATCCCGATGGGGAATTAGAATTAGGTAATTAATATCCTTCAGAACAGATTCAATCCTAGCAATATCGAGAATTTCACCCAGACGCGATATCAATTCTGGTAAATTATTATACCAATTAGATTTTGTTTCTTCCACTTGATTTTCAGATTGGCCATATTCCTGATATTGTTGATCCCAATCGTTGATCCAATTCTCAAATTGGATCAACCGTCGGACAGATTCAGGTATTTCTGTTTCTGATATTGCAGTCAGCACTAGCGGTACGATCGCATCATCCTTAAAAATAAAAGTCTGCAAAGCTACTGGACTGATGTGCCAGTAAACGATCGCCAGATCAGGTTTCAATAATTGTTTAATTTCTTCTGAGCTAGGTTGAGGAATATCTTCACCCCAATTAGAGAGTAACCAAGTTAAACAGGAATTTTTACCTTTCTCGGCAGTTTGCCAAGCTTGCTCAATTGCACCAGACTGGATATATAAATCAACCTGAAGCTGTTGAAAACCTACAAATTTTAGTGCTAATTGTTTTTGACTAGCGGTGGAACGATTAGATTCACCCAGCAAACGGTCTAATAAATCTGAACCAGGTTGTGCTAATTCTTGAGCTTCTGCTATTCTTCCCAAACTTAATAATGTCCGAATTAGATTTTGCAATAACTCTAAATGTAATTCAGGTGTTTCAATTTCTGTGAGGGTTTGTTGGGCGAAATGGTAACTTTCGATCGCTTTTTGCCAATATTGATCAGGATCTGAATCTAATCGTCCTTTTTCATAGTAAACATTGCCAATCATCAAATGCAATCTGCCCCAACCTACTGGATTAGTATCGAGAAGACAATACTTTAAACCTTCTTCATAATTGGCTAAACTTCCCTCATTTCCAATTTGATTTAAGTTCGGATTTTGTTCAGTTAACGGACTTGGAGCATCTAAAAAAACATCCTGATTGGTTAAACTACCAACTGTAATCCCTCGGTTAATCCAAGCTAAAGCCAGATTGGGGTTAATTTCTAAAGCACGATTATAGGAAGCGATCGCTTCTGCTAAACGTTCTAATCTTCTCAGCGCATTACCACGAGTATTCCAGACCGCATCTAAATTGGGATTAATTTCTAAAGCTTGGTCATAGGAAGCGATCGCTTCTTCCCAACGTTCTAATTTACTCAACGCAACTCCCCGATTAAACCAAGCTATATCATAGGCATGAATAATTGCTACAGCACGATCAAAACAGACGATCGCTTCTTCTAAATTTTCTAAATCACTCAGCGCACTACCTCGGTTATTCCAAGCTGCTTCATAATCAGGTTTCAGCTCGATCGCACGGTCATAACATGCGATCGCTTCTGCCAAATTTCCTAATTTCTGTTGCTGAAAACCTTGATTAAACCATCCTTGGGCCTGATCTGGTTCAACCTCTGTTGACTGAGTTTCCCCCGCCGCACTAAGATTAAATTGATTCACCAGAGTTTGCATAATTAATTGGGGATCAGTTGAATCAAGTCCCATTTGTTGAGCTACGATCTGACGTAAGTTAGGATCTTGTTCCAATCTGACCAATAATTCATCCAAAGTAATTGCTTCGGGTGGTGGTAATTCCTGGTAGGGTGGTGGATTAATCGCATTAGCATCCGGACCATTATACTCCCAAACTACTCCTGGAGCAGTTTGTTGAGTTAACACTTGAACTCCAATCTCATAAGCGACCTGTCCCATAGTCCGCAAAGCAGGAGTTCCTTGGATTAATTCACCTAATTGCACCAGTCGAGCTGCTAATTCATTATTAGGTGTTGTTCCTCCTAACAATCTTTCCCCAAAACTCTGCAACCACTCCACCCATTGTGCTGGGCTAATTCGATGTTGCAAATCTAAAATATATTTTACTGCCCAGGTATCACCTTTACCGCGATGCACACCTTCGAGCAATTGCATGAATAGATATTCATAATCTGTAGAAGTCAGAGGTGGTGGAGCGTCCGGCTGAATGTTTTGGGTTCTGCTATTGGAGTTGTTTACCACTGCAAATAAACGTTGCCACAATTTCACCAACCATTGCCAAATTCGCCGAAACATCGATTCTCTCCCTCAGGTTTTACTATCTTAAATCTTAATGTGATCAGCTCATCAGCATTTAATTCGGAAATTGAGGAAATTTAGGACTATGGCTCTTAAATTTTGATCAGATATTTTTTAGCCATAAAAAAGGTGGGCATTGCCCACCCAATTTAAGTTGCAGCTGATTGTGCTGCTTCAATCATTTCTCGAAATTCGATCCGGTCTTGACGTGGATCAGCATAACTAACTCTCACATCTAAGCGATCGCCCAGAGCAACTGTCCGATGAAATCGCATGGCTAATTCTAGTCCTAACTCTTCTAACAAAATTAAGCCTAGATTTTCATCTTCGCGCAACCAACGTAACATTAAGGCTTGCCAGATTTCATCCCCGTGACGTCGGAGATATTCTAATCCCCAATAGCGATTGGTTTGTCGTTCTACCCAGGAAGCTTCTTGAGCTGCGGTGGTCACACTTAACATGAGTTCCTTGATCGTGTCAGCCGAAAAAGGTAATTGATCGCCACGCAAATGGGCTTTAATCTGGAAATGGGCTAGTAAATCCGTATAGCGCCGAATTGGTGAAGTTACTTGAATATAATTATCTAATCCCAAACTAGCATGACGACCAGGATTAATACTGATTTCCGATCGGGGCATACAACGACGCATCGCACAGGAACGGACCGGTCCTGCGGGTAACAACATTAATTCTTGGGCTGGAGGCAATTCTGGTTGGGATTGGGTCCGATAGGGCAGGGGCAGATTTTGGGCTTGACCATAGCGGGCCGCTACTTCTCCCGTTAAAATCATCATTTCTGCTACTAATTGCCGCGATCGCGAATCTTCAAGCAGATGAATATCAATCTCATCTCCTTTGACCTTAATCACTGCTTCGGGCATAGAGATACTAATTGCCCCTTGGGACTGACGCCATTCTAAGCGACGTCTCGCCCAAGCTGAAATTGCTTCGATTTCTGATTCTGCCCTTACCCCCAATTCCAGCATTTCATCGACATCTTCATAGGTAAGTCGATAGGTGGGTTTAATCTTGCTGGCCTTGATGGCATACTCATTTATTGCTCCAGTTTCATCTAAAATCATACTGAAACTCAGAGCGCAGCAGATTTGACCTTGAACTAAACTCATTGGACCTGTTGCCAATTCGGGCGGAAACATGGGCACCATTCCCGTGGGCATATACAGGGTGGTAGTGCGTTTTCTCGCTTCTAAATCTAGTTCATCTCCAGGAGATAACAAACGGGTAGGATCAGCGATGTGAACCCATATTCTTTGTCTACCATCTGCTAGATATTCTAAACTTAAGCCATCATCAATCTCTTGGGTGCTTTCATCATCAATGGTATAAACCTTCAGATGAGTTAAATCAAGACGATGATCATGATCGAGGTCCGGAGGCGGAGTATTTAAACATAATTGGGCCACTTCCAATACCTTGGCAGAGAAAGTTGTGGGAATTTGACTGCGCCGCATAAATAAGTTTTCATGCGGACTCCATAAACCTAAATCTACCAAAAGTTGAAACGCGGCTTGGGATGTATCCGAGTATCCTAAGGCAATTAGGGTTTCTTGGGCGGCGGCACGACCGATGGCTTCTTCGCCTAAAGCTGCAAATCTTTCTACTGCATCTAAACGAGGGCGATCGCTCTGAGTCCACTCTACCTCTTTTCCCAGTTTCCGGTTTTGCACACGACTCAGAAATCCTGCTAATTCCTGTTGTCGCTGCTGTTCTACTTCTTGCTGATGCTTGATTTCTGCGACTTGAGCAACCGAACGGGGTTCATAGCGATCGCCTTTTTGCTTGAAATAAAGTTTATCTTCAAATAGCAAACTGTGTGCAGCATAACACTGCGGTGGACTAGCTTCGGAAAATAATAGGATTGCCATTTGAGCAGGATCTACCCCTGCTCCATCTTCCACCAGTAGTTCCCAAGCCACTTCTAAACTTGAAGGGTCTATATAAGGATCTACTGTTTGCAGAAAGCGAGGAATGTCTGAATATTTGTAAGTTTGATCCTTAACCTCATAGGTAATTTGGCCCGGATCGATGGTATGAGGTTGTCCCCTTTCATCGATCACCACCCATTTTTTCTTACCTTCTGGACGTTCGACCACAGCGAGACGCCGTTCTCTGTGCAGCCGAAATTCTATTAACGTTCCTTTCTGCACAAATTCTGATCCTCATAAAGATTTAAGTAGCCCAAAATAAGAGTAAATCAGAATACATCGAAGTAAATTGGTCGCGTTACCTAATCCGCCAATTTTAGATTTGTATTTTTCAACCCAAAAATTTTTCAACCCTGGTTTAGATTATTTGCAAGAGTTACTACCTGGGAGATTTTTCACCAATTTAGTCAAATCTGCCCTAGGGGTAAAAATCTTGCATTTAATCTCTAAAAATACCTTATCCTTCTTGGTTAATAAAGGGCAATAAGGCTAATAATCGGGCGCGTTTAATTGCGGTGGTCAAGTCTCGCTGTTGTTTGGCGGTTAAGCCTGTGATCCGACGGGGCAGAATTTTGCCGCGCTCGGTGATAAACTTGCGTAATAGATCGACATCTTTGTAGTCGATCGGTTCTTCTGGTTTAATCGGGGAAAGACGTTTGCGATAATAACTCATGGGTATATACTAATTGGTCACTTGAACATTGGTAATTAGTAACATACTTCCCTTATTTAATTTCTTTGTGGACAGTATGTTTGTTGCAGTGGGTACAGAACTTTTTCAGCTCTAACCGCGCGGTGGTATTGCGACGGTTTTTGGTAGTTGTATACCGGGATACACCTGGTGATCTTTTATTGGTGTTAGTACGACACTCGGTACATTCCAAGGTCACGATAATCCGGACGCCCTTAGCCATAATTTTCCAAAATCAACAATTTGAGGGACAAACAAAATTAGACACAGCATTCTATCTTCTCATATAATTGCTGACTCGATCAAGTAATTTTTTAACTTTTAAATCGAGGGAGTAACCCCGACGGGTAGGGATAACGATCGTCCCACTAACGCGATCGTGGAAAGCTTGACGATAGTCCTCATCCACAAAAGCGGTACTACAGTCAGCGATGAGGGGCACAATCAAAATTAAGGGAGACCCATTTCCTGGTCCAATATTGAGCAAACCGACTAGGGCTAAGTAAGCACAAGTACCTAAAATTAATTCTCGTTTAGCTAGATATTTGAATTTCTGGGGTTTTCCCAAATCTAGGATCGACTAATTTTAGGTCTAAACTCCAACGTCCCAAGCTTTGTCCCCGATTTTTAAAGACCAAAATTACGCGCAATAGTAGCCAGATCAGCATAAATCCTAGGATCTGGAGCAAACCGGTCAGGGATGAGATGATTAACCATGTACCCAAGAGATCGATGGCAGTGGCCACGCCCCGCCGCCAAATTGGTACTCTGAGGAAGCGGATTTTGGGTCTTTCTGTGAGCATGGTAAGTTGATGAATTACGACTAGCTACTTTTCTAGTTTGAACGATCTCCTAAACGACGTTGGATTTGCTTTAAGGATTGATAGATTTCGGGGAGACGATTATAAATAGCAGCAGTTTTCAGAAAAAGTTTGTGGGGGATAGCTGGTAATCCGGTGACAATAGCACCTGGAGCAACATCACTGTGAATTCCAGCTTTAGCTGTAGCGATCGCACCATCCCCAATTTTGACTTGATTAGCAATGCCGACGTTCCCGGCTAAAATGACATTCTTGCCTAATTTTACGCCACCTGACAATCCCACTAATCCTGAGATGGCACAATTTTTGCCAATTTTACAACCGTGACCAATTTGGACTAAGTTGTCGATTTTGGTATTTTCACCAATCCGAGTTTCTCCGGTTGCTGGTCTGTCAATGGTGCTGTTACAACCAACTTCTACTCGATCTTCTAAGACTACATAACCTGATTGTTCCATTTTTGACCAACCGGTTGGGGTCGGGACAAAACCAAATCCTTCCGCACCGATGACTACTCCACTATGAATGACACAATCCGCGCCAATTTGAGTCCGTTCATCAATGGTGCAATTAGCGTGTAAGATCGTGCGATCGCCAATCTCCACTTCTGGGTAAATCACCACATTGGGATGAATTACCACATTTTTACCAATTTTGACTTTAGCTTGAATTACGACATGGGCACCGATATAGACATTTTCGCCTACTTCTGCTAAAGGATCAATCACAGCCGTGGGGTGAATTCCTGGAGCTGGTTGAAAAGGTTGATAAAAAAGTGCGATCGCTTGAGCAAATAAAAAACGGGGATCGTTACTCCCAATCCAAGCAATCCCGCGCTGGGTAGCCTTCTGTTGTAAAATTTCATCCTGGGGCAAAATTAAGGCGCTAGCATTAGTTGTGTTTACATAAACAGAAAATTTTCCCCCTTCGATATAACTCAGTGTTCCGCTCGATGCTTCATCAATTGGTGCAACACCACTAATTTCTGGATCAATGTGGGTACATATTTGGGTAGTACCTGTACAGGTGGAGCTGAGTTTTTGACCAATTTCACTAAATTTCATTGCTGAGTAAAGTAATATCTAATTGTTAATGGCATCTTACTCCAAAAGGATTTTGTGGCATATTGAATCTGGTCAATTACACCTGGGTCAGAGTAGGGACTTTAGCCCCCACTCATAGATTTGCTGATGAATTAATTATCATTACCCTATTTTTTTATTTTTTAAGGTATTTCTGGTTCCTGATTATTAGTTTGCAAATAGATTGGCTTTAACCTACTAGCTAAAAACAGCGCTACTATTAAGGCTTGAGCAAATTCACGCTGCTCGATCATCTGAGCCGTTGCGATCCAGGAAAGGCGAAATTCCATAATTTTAGAATCTTATATCTGAGTACCTATTCAAAGTTCCCCTCATGCTCATCAATATAACTTTTTGTTGTCTTTCTACATAATTTCTTTACCTATAATTTATCAAAAACACATAATTAGCAATTAAACGTGGCATTTGACCTAATTTAAATAGAAAAACAACTAAAAAGTTGTTTATATGGAGAAAATTTCAATTCTGATTTTAATAAGTAATAGGTTTGATAAGTTATTATAATATTGAATTTTTTATGGGTAGTCTAGTGGATAGAGAGATGCTGGTGATGGCCATATTTTTAGATTAACTAGAAGCACTGGTATAGAAGCGTAAAGCAAAACGCCAGAATCGGGTAGAAATAAAAAATAAAGCGATCGCTAAAATCCCTGCACCAATGACAGAAACTAGATTACCCCGACCTAAAATCATTTCAGCGGGAACATTAGTGAGAAAAGCGACGGGGACGATAAAGGTAAAAAAGAAACGATAAGCGACAGGATAAGCTACCATAGGATAGCGACCAGCTTCTAATAAACCTCTCAGGATTTCGGTGACATTATAAACTTTGACGAACCAAATACTAGTAGCACCCAGGATAAACCAGAGACTGTAAAGAATGATTAATCCAAACAATAGGGGAAGCGCTCCCATGAGATAATTAATAAGGGTTAAGCCAAGTTTATTACTAGCATAAAAAAGTAATATCATTCCCGTCACTAAATCGGGTATTCCCCAGAGGGAAAAGCTACGAGTTGAAAGCCAAAATTGACTACTAATCGGTTTTAATAACACAAAATCTAAAGTTCCTTGTTGAACTTGTTGGACAATTTTGTTTAAATTCGGTGCTAAAAATGTACTGGAAAAACCTTCCATTATGGTAAAAATACTTAAGACTACTAAAGACTCTTCCCATTGCCAACCATTGAAAGTGTAACCAGTCCGGTAAAATAAAAATAAGCTAAATAAACCACCACCCATCCCACCAAGACTACTGAGTGTTGCTACTAAAAAGTTAATGCGATATTCCATTTCAGCTGCGATCGCTGCAATCCAGAAGATTTTTAAAACCGTTAAATATTTGCCCATCGATCAATTCCCTTAAGCTCCCATTCCAGAATAGCGCTGTAACCCTTTTCTCCACAACCATCGGTTAACAATAAAAAAGATAATTCCCCAAATTAACATCACTAATAATCCTTGTCCTAGATTAACTGGAAAATCTATTAATAGAGCTGCTGGAAAATAGACAAAATAGGGAAAAGGAGTCCAGAGGACAATCTGGTGGATTAACTCTGGAAAAACTTCTATTGGTGCAATTAACCCGGAAAGAAATAGATAAAATAAATACCATAATTGTTCAATTGCTGTAGCTCGCTCAATCCAAAAAGTTAATAAAGCGAAGGTATACTGGATTAAAAACCGGAGCAAAAATGCCAGGATTGAGATCATGAGAAATAATAAAAAACTACCTAAACTGGGAATCCAAAAACCTTGGGGATAAAGCAGAAAAAATAATCCGATTAATAAGATAATAAATGGTAATCGAGAAAGTCTTTCTGCGATATGAGTTGCTAGATGGTGCCAAACTGGGTCTAAAGGTTGTAATAAGCGTGAAGATAACTTACCTTCTATTAATTCCCTTTCAAAATCCCAAATTACCCAAACCACATTCATTTGTCTAGCGAGAAAAGCAGCTAAGAAATAATGAATAAAATCTATTTGAGTTAATCCAAAATTTCCGACCTTTGCAGCTTTTATCCATGTTCCCATTAAGATAAATGGTAAGGAATTGGATAGAGCCCACGCAATTGTTTCGAGTTGGTACTCTAACATATAAGCATAGTAAGTTGCAAGGAGATTTTGGCTAATTTTAATGATCCGATTCATGCAATTTTCCCTGTCTGAAATACGCGACCAATTACTTCTTCTATCGGTGGATCAGTAATGGTTAAATCTATTACATCTAAATCTGCCAAGATTTTAGCTACTGTAGCTGTCAAATTTTCCTGTTTCACTAAAAAACGGACTTCACGTCCTAATTGGGATTCTAATTCACCATAGATAGCTAACTTTTCCTGAGCTACAGGTTGACTAAGTTCTATTTTTACTTCTCGGTAGGGAGCAAAATGCTCGAATAAAGCATCTAAACTACCGTCATAAATTAACCGACCTGCATAAATTACAATTACCCGCTGACATAGAGCCGTAATATCTGCCATATAATGGCTAGTTAAAATTATGGTTGCACCTGTACGTTGGTTATATTCTCGTAAGAAATCACGTACTGCTACTTGAGCATTAATATCTAAACCTAAAGTCGGTTCATCTAAAAAAAGAACTTGAGGTTTATGAATCAGTGCTGCTAGTAATTCAGCTTTCATTCTTTCACCTAGAGAAAGTTTCCTTACTGGTAACTTGAGTTGATCTTCTAAGGAAAGCATGACACTAAGTTCATTTAAGTATGAGTGAAATTGTTGATCAGAAATTCCATAAATAGCAGCATTAATTTTGAGGGAGTCTAGGGGTGGTAAGTCCCAAATTAATTGCTGTTTTTGTCCCATGACTAAGGTAATCTTTTGCAGAAAAGATTTTGTTCGACGATAGGGAATTTGATCTGCTACTAGAATTTTACCACTAGAGGGATAAATTAAACCAGTGAGCATTTTTAGGGTCGTGGTTTTTCCGGCCCATTTGGGCCTAAAAAGCCCACAATTTCACCTGGCTCAATCTTAAAACTTACCTCTTTTACTGCTTCTACCATCCGATAGGTCCGATGGAAAAAATGGCGTAATGTTCCTTTTAATCCTGGTGTTTTGATTGCAACAGGATAAAGCTTGCTGACGTTTTCAGCCAGAATCATTAGACTTGTCCGAAATATAATTTATGGTCAAAAAAAAAGTAGGGTAGAACGGTAATTGTAAACACTACTGTTAACCTACCATATTTATACAATATGTTCCATTATTGCTATTGGCGTACTTTGGAGTGTATTTGACCTACCTAACCGATCGCGCTCTTTACAGGTAATGAAATCCTCTTGTTAGCGCGAATTTGCGGACCAAATCAATTTCTTGCAAAATCTTGATGATCGCTACACAGAACAATTAGAATTAAAAACAACCAAAAATGAAATGAGCTAATGGGATCTACTACTGGAATTTCTCTGCCTTTAACAATTCCTCCTTTAGAAAACGGCGATAAGCTTACCCGTTCTGAATTTAAGCGTCGCTGTCATGCCATGCCAAATTTGAAAAAAGCCGAATTAATTGAAGGAGTAGTTTATATGGCAGCGGCGTTGCGATACAAAAGTCACGGAGAACCTCATGCTTATATTATGAGTTGGCTGGGAGTTTACAAAGCCGCGACTCCTGGTGTCGGAATAGCTGACAATACTACAGTTTGCCTTGATGCTGATAATGAACCTCAACCTGATGCACTAATGAGAATTGAAAGGGGGGGACGATCGGGGATTACTGAAGATGATTATCTCGAAGGTGCGCCGGAATTAATTGTCGAAATTGCCGCTTCTACTGCTTCTTATGATTTACATGAAAAACTAAAAGTTTATCGGCGAAATGGTGTACAAGAATATTTAGTATGGCGAGTTTATGATGGCGAATTTGATTGGTTTAGGTTAAATGCCGGAGAATATATTAAATTAGAGCCTGATGGTAATGGTATAATTTATTCGCAGGTTTTCCCCGGGTTATGGTTAGATAAAGCAGCTTTGTTAGGGGGAAATTTAGCCAAAGTTTTAGAGGTTGTCCAGCAGGGATTGGTCAGTGAGGTACATCAAGATTTTGTGCAACAATTGGCTAAGGACTAGGTAGGGATTTCCAACGGGACCCTACCCGATCGCTACTGAGATGGATTTTGCTAACTTGACAAACTTATCAAATTAATTATTCGATTTTACACCGATCGTGGCAACGTGCATCTAAGCTACAACATAAAGAACAGATTGGACCATCGTAAACCGGACAATAGGTCATATCTTCTTGAGCGTATTTATATTCGCAAATACAACAGTTAATGAGACTGGTCTTACTGAAATTACTGAATTGGATGGGGGGTCTAGCTAGGTAGTATTTACTTTTGGTGATGATGGCAATGATTGGTACTAAAATAAAGGCTAAACTTAAAGCGATAAATGGTGAAAATGCTTGAGCAACTTCTCCCATGAAACCAAAAAATGCTAATAGTGATACGCTAAAGGCAATTAGCATTGACCCAAAACCAACTGGGTTGACTTGATAGAGATGACCTCTTTTAAATTCGATATAGGGGGGACTTAATCCTAAAGGTTTGTTAATGACTAAATCTGCTACTAATGCTCCAATCCATGCGATCGCTCCATTCGCATAAAATGCTAAAACTTTTGCGAGAGTTTCAAATAATCCAAATTCCATTAATAACAGAGCAATTCCGATATTAAATACTAACCAAATTACTCGTCCCGGATGAGCATGAGTTAAGCGAGAAAAGAAATTAGACCAAGCTAGTGAACCAGCATAAGCATTGGTGACATTAATTTTAATCTGGGAGATAATGACAAAAAAGGTGGCGATCGCTAAAACTACACTAGGATCTACAAACATTGCTTGAAATCCAGATAAGTACATCTGGATCGGTTCATTTGCTTTGGTGATATTAATTCCCTGACTAACAACTAGAGCTGCTAAAAATGAACCTCCTAACTGTTTAGCTGCACCTAAAATAATCCAACCTGGTCCTGCAATAATTACAGCACTCCACCATTGAAATCGATTTTTTTCAGTTTGATTGGGCATAAAACGGAGATAATCTACCTGTTCTCCGATTTGAGCAATTAGAGAAAATGATACACTTGCTGCACTGCCAAATAATAGGGGATCAAAAGCTGCTCCACTGGGAGAATTCCCGGCAAAATTTAGCCAATTAGACCAAGATTCTGGCTCTTTAGATAGGACAAAAATGTAGGGGAGGATCATCAAAGTTATCCAGATCGGTTGAGTCCATAATTGTAATTGAGCAATCAGGGTGATCCCAAAAACAACGAGGGGAATAATGATGATTGAGCAAATTATATAGCCGATCGCTAAAGGTAAATGAAAATACAATTCTAAAGCTTGCGACATAATTGCTGCTTCTAGCGCAAAGAAGATAAATGTAAAAGAAGCATAAATTAAAGAAGTAATAGTAGAGCCAATATAGCCGAAACCTGCTCCTCTAGTGAGTAAATCCATGTCGATATTATATTTGGCTGCGTAATAGGAAATGGGGATACCAGTTAAGAAAATTATCACCCCAGCTACTAAAATTCCTCCAATTGCATTCGCTGACCCATAGTTAATTTCTAAGGAACCACCGATCGCTTCTAATGCTAAAAAAGATATCCCTCCAATTGCCGTATTCGCTACAATAAATGGTGACCACTTTCTGAATGATGGTGGTGCATAGCGTAGAGCATAATCTTCCAGTGTTTCATTGGCAACCCAAGCATTATAGTCTCTTCTTGAGCGAGTAATCCTTCCCACTTTAGAGCTAATTTCGATTTGCTTCATAAATTATCACTACCTTCACGATTATTTCTCTAACACCAAATAAGTAAATTTGGTGATGCTTATTTTTTTTGACATAATAATCTAGATTAATTATTACGGCTCCTTGGTGAAATTACCTAAAAGGATAGGATTATATTTCTGTACTATACAAAATATCTTAGTAGACTAGGATAAAGTTAATCTAGTTTATATTTTGTAGTTTTAGCTACAAAATTAAAAAAAATATTCATGTATAGTAGTTTAGATGTAAATAATTTGTTTATTTTTACTATTAAAATTATTATGAATTTGAAGCAGAAAAATTTTCTAAATCAGAAAGTTGGTAGCATTCCAAGTTGATCAGAAACATTCAAATTGGTGCTATAAAGGAAACTTGGTAAAATTAACCAAGGTTTTTAAACAACTTGAGGAAAAATTAGGAAATCAGAAAAATGTTGAAGCAAAATATGTCCCATCAAGTAGGTTCACAAGTTGTAATTAGAAAGTTTTTAACTATTTTTTTATTTTTAGCAATTTTGGCAGCAATTATTGTCGGGTTATTTTACTATCAAAGTATCAATAGTGCGATCGCTAATTTGATGGTAAAAGAAACTATCTATCCTGTCCAAGAGGTAACTCCCACGGTAGTCAAACTTAACCAAAATTGGAAAATTGTCTGGCAAATTTCACCAGAACTTTTGCAGACTACATCTGAGAGAATATTAAAACAATTTTTACAAATATATGCAGGTTTGATCGTCTTCATCGGAATAGGTACTTGGTGGGTTGCATTGTCCGAAATGAGTCGTCAATTATCGGACGTAGAAATCGAACAATCAGCAGCAGAAATTCAAGCATTAGGACAACAAGAGAATTTATTTAAACGTCGTTTATCGAGTCAAATTCGTAACTCCCTGGAATTAGATGTAATTCTCCATACCGCAGTAGCAGAAATTCGGCATTTATTAGAAATAGATTGCTGCAAATTTCTGGAATATAAAACTGATCTTGAAACACCGGAATTTGAATTAAATTATGAAGCTAGTAACCAGAGGATACCTAATGCTTGTCCAATCGATTTAATCACAACCACTAAAATCTTAGGACAAGCAATATTAGAATTTAATTTATTACCGAGAAACTCAATTGATGAAAAAACCTGTAATTTAATTCGGATTAATAATGTTACCACCACTCAGAAAATTAATGATCAAGTTAGGGAACTGCTGACTTCCTTGGGAATTTTATCCTTATTAGCAGTATCAATTCGCACCAATTCAGGACGAATGGGTGTAATTGTTTGTGAACAGATCAAAGGATTTCATTATTGGAGCGATGATGAAGTAGAATTATTACAAGCGATCGCCGATCAAGTAGCGATCGCGATTGAGCAAGCTGAATTATACCATAAAAGTCGCGTTGCAGCAAGTATTGCTACAGCTCAAGCTGAACAACTAAGTAAAGCGCTAAGAGAATTACAGCAAACTCAAGCACAGCTAATCCAAACCGAAAAAATGTCAAGTTTAGGACAGTTAGTAGCAGGAGTTGCCCATGAGATTAATAATCCAGTAAACTTCATTTATGGTAACATTGCCCATGCTAGTAGCTATACCCAAGATTTATTAAACTTAGTGCTGCTATATCAAAAATACTATCCCGATCCAGTGGGAGAAATTTCAGATTGGGGTGAGCAGATTGATCTGGAATTTTTGATGGAAGATTTGCCAAAAATGCTCAACTCAATGAAAGTTGGTGCTGACCGGATTCGTCAAATAGTTTTAACCTTGCGGAACTTCTCCCGACTCGACGAATCAGAAATGAAACCAGTCAGTATTCATGAGGGGATTGATAGCACTCTATTAATTTTACAGCATCGACTGAAAAATAAACCAGAGCAAGGTGGGATTAAAATCGTTAAACAATATGGAGATTTACCACAAGTAGAATGCTATGCTGGACAACTAAACCAGGTATTTATGAATATTATCGCTAATGCGATCGACGCCTTAGAAGAATATAACTCCAAGCGATCGCCATTAGAAATTCAGCAAAATCCTAGCCAGATTACAATTCAGACCGAAACCATACATTCTACCCATGTCATCATTAAAATCATCGACAATGGACCAGGAATGTCAGCCGCAGTCAAATCACGGTTATTTGATCCTTTCTTTACCACCAAACCAGTAGGAACAGGAACAGGATTAGGATTATCAATCTGTTATCAAATAGTAGTAGAAAAACACGGGGGATCGCTCTGGTGTGTATCTGAACCCGAACAAGGTACAGAATTTTGGATAGAAATTCCGGTGAAACAAAATAATCACTATTTGCTCAAAGAAAAGACTAATCAAGTCGAATTAGTATCTTATTAAATCAGTTAATTTTCCATCTGGTTGATTGCACCCCTGCTGCCAGTTTAACAGCGATCGCGTTAGTTGTAAACGGCAAGTACACCCTTTAGTATTACGGTTGTTACCACTAGATTAGCCAGAGCAAATCGGGATAGAGTAATTTTATCTAACCTAAATAAAAAATTATCTTCGGGTGATCCTGATCAGCCCAAATTTAAACACCTCTCAAGAGATGAAACTCCATGTTTGAACACTTTACAGACAAAGCGATTAAAGCAATCATGCTCGCTCAGGAAGAAGTTCGTCGTCTAGGTCATAACCTAGTTGGTAGTGAGTTTCTGCTCCTGGGACTAATCTCAGTAGGAACCGGTATCACCACCGAAGTGTTGACAAAAATGGGTGTGACTCTCAAACAAGCAAGAGTGGAAGTCGAAAAAATTGTTGGTCGAGGTCCAGGAAATATCCCATCCCATATTCCTTTTACCCCCAAAGTTAAGCGCGTATTTGAGCTAGCTTATGGACAAGCTCGTCAATTTGGGTCGAAACAAATTGCTCCGGAACATCTTCTATTAGGGTTAACTAGCGATGGAGAAGGTATTGCAGTTAAAGTGCTAGAAAATTTAGGAGTTGATTTAGCACAAGTTCGGACCCAAATTCTTGACCTAATTCAAGATCAGGGTAAAGTTGGGGTTAGTCTTCAGGGAGACTTGTTTACGAGTGAAGGTTCGACCGCTCAGACAGAGACATTAGCAGAATTTAGCATCAATTGGACGAAAATGGCAGCCGCAGGTAAACTCGATCCAGTGGTTGGTCGTCAACCAGAGATTGAAAGAGTAATCCAGATTTTAGGACGTCGGACTAAAAGTAATCCTGTATTGATTGGAGAACCAGGAGTTGGAAAAACAGCGATCGCTGAAGGTTTAGCCCAACGGATTATTAACCAAGATGTACCAGAGCTACTAATTGATAAACAAGTAATAGCACTAGATTTGGGATTACTGATTGCCGGAACTCGTTACCGAGGAGAATTTGAAGAACGTCTGAAAACAATCATCAATGAAGTTCGCAATGCTGGTAATATTATCCTGGTTATTGATGAACTTCATACTCTCATTGGTAGTGGTTCACTTCAAGGTGGTTTAGATGCGGCTAATCTGCTCAAACCAGCTTTAGCAAGAGGGGAATTGCAGTGTATTGGTGCAACTACCCTAGATGAATACCGCAAATATATTGAACGTGATGCAGCTTTAGAACGACGTTTTCAACCAGTGATGATTGGTGAACCGACAGTAACCGAGACAATTGAGATTTTGTCTATTTTGCGGGAACGTTATGAACAACATCACCAAGTGATCTTCTCTATTGAAGCACTAGAAGCAGCAGCGAAACTGTCCGATCGTTATATTTCCGATCGCTATCTACCAGATAAAGCAATTGATTTAATGGATGAAGCAGGTTCGCGGGTAAGTTTGCGTAATCCTACTCCCATTGGTGATCAATCACTCAAACGAGAATTGCGTCAGATCACTAGAGCAAAAGAAGATGCAATTAAAGCTCAGGATTTTGCCCAAGCTAGAAAATTACGCGATCGCGAACTCCAAATTGCTGCGGATTTGTATGCGAACACAGGGGATCAAAATTTAACACCTGAGCATTTCCCTAAGTCTCCAATTGTCAATGAAGAAGACATTGCTCAAATTTTGGCTAGTTGGACAGGAGTACCTGTTCATAAAATTACTGAATCAGAATCAGAAATGCTGTTGCATTTAGAAGATACTTTACATCAGCGTTTAATTGGTCAAGATGAAGCAGTCACAGCAGTTGCTCGGGCAATTCGTCGGGCAAGAGTAGGATTAAAAAGTCCTCATCGTCCGATCGCTAGTTTAATTTTTTCTGGACCGACAGGTGTGGGAAAAACAGAATTAGCCAAAGCATTAGCTTCCTATTTCTTTGGTTCAGAAGATACCATGATTCGACTCGATATGTCGGAATATATGGAAAGTCATACTATATCTAAGTTAATTGGTTCTCCTCCTGGTTATATTGGCTATGATGAAGGTGGTCAACTGACTGAATCTGTCCGTCGCAAACCTTATAGTGTGGTGCTATTTGACGAAATTGAAAAAGCTCACCCTGATATCTTTAATTTGTTACTCCAAATTTTAGATGATGGTCGTTTGACTGATGCTCACGGTCGGACAATTGATTTTAAAAATACCTTGTTGATTATGACCTCTAACATTGGTTCTCAAGTAATTGCTCAAGGTGGTAGTAGACTGGGATTTGAGGATTTGGATCAATCTGATTCTCGTTATCATCACATCCAGCAACAAGTCAATGATGAACTAAAACAACATTTCCGACCCGAATTTCTGAATCGTCTAGATGAGATAATTGTCTTTCGTCCATTAACGAAGGATGAGATTAAGCAAATTGCTGATCTGATGATTCATGAAGTTGCTCATCGGTTAACGGAGCAGGGAATTCAACTAGAGGTAACCGCAAGATTTAAGGAACGAGTAGCGATGGTCGGTTACAATCATCGATATGGAGCGCGATCGCTACGTCGGACTATTACCCGACTCTTAGAAGATAGTTTATCTGAAGCTATTCTATCTGGTCAGATTCATAATGGACATACTGCAATAATTGATGTTGATGATGATGGTGAGATCAAAATATTGTCAAATCATCTGCAAGATTTAATGTTACCATCCCTGATATCAAGTTGATGATTAAGCTCGGAAAAGAGTAGATTCTATTTCCTACTTTTTCATCTCGGTGCAGAAGAAGGGTTTACCCTGAGCGTAGTCGAAGGGTGAAGTTTAATTTTTCAATTATCGCTAAACATGCTTCACCCCTACACTTAACTGAACCGGATTGAATTAAAGCATTAAATTAGATTCAGAACGATCGCCTTAATAATGTTTGAGTAAACTAGCTAACAAAAATCCAATGATCACTCCAGAACCATGTCCGATCGCACTGACATTGGGAGTAATTAGATCAAAAAATACTTGTAAAATAATAATCGATAAAATTACCTGAAACCGCTGGGAAGCAATCCGAGATTTTTCCCTTCTCCACCCACGTAATAATATTGCTCCCATCGCTCCAATAATTCCCATAATCGCTCCCGATGCACCGACGACAAAATCTGCTTGAGAATAACCAGCTACCGTCATTATAGCTACTACCAACATCGAGCCAATTCCTGTCGTCAAATAGAGCAAAATATATTGCGGTCTTCTTAAAGCAAACTCGACAAAAGGACCTAAATAATAAAGAGCTAACATATTCATCAACAGATGGAGCCAGCCAAAATGTAAAAAAGTAGCAGTAATTAATCTCCACCAAGCACCATGAATAGTTTCTTCAGGAATTAAGGCACCCAACTGATATAAACTATCAGGATTTTCTGCACCTCCACAGGCAATTTCTAAACCAAATACTAGGCAATTTAAACCAATAATTCCATAAGTAATGATTGGGTTTTTTTGTTGGAAATCTAGTCTTACACTGTAGCGAGCTTCCTGTTCCAATTCATTGATTAATCTCCCTAAAATCTGACGAGATGATTCAGTGAGCATCAGATCTGGATTAATTTGGGCTTGGGATAAACGTCTAGCGATCGCTTGACGTAACCGAAAATCACCGCGATCGCGCATCATTAAGAGTTGTTCTCTTGCTCGAGTGGAATTACCCGCAGCAATTTCGGCTGTTGCTAACCAAAAATCCCGGACATCCTGGGGATAAATTGATAATGGACCATGCAAAAGTTTAGCAACTGGTTCTGGTTGTCCGCAAAATGCAAAAACAAATAAACGGATTAAATTCCACAAATTGAGGTTAGTTTCCAGCACTTTAGTGGAGCGATCGCACATTTGGAGTAAACTATTAAAATCACCTGTTTCTCCTAGCGATCGCAAGTAATAACAGAGCAAATGTGCATCTTTGAGTAATATCGCTTCGGTAATATTTAATCGCATCCACTCCAACAACTCTTCCCAACGAGCATCGAGCTGATATAATGTGATTGTGGCTTCTCGTCCAATCCATGTATTGGCAGTTTTATAGCGGTTTAAAATTGTTGTCGCTGCTACTAGATCTCCGCGCTGTCCTAATTCCAATGCTCTCAACAATTCCGGTTGTTCACGCCAACCATCAGCAGGGTGTATCCATTTTAGCAACATTGCTAGTCTGCGGGCTTGACCATATTTTTGTCTGGCAATCAATTGGTTAACTTGTTTGAACCCAAACAAAGGGACTAAAATCAGTATCCCCCATAGACATCCCCCAATTAAACCACTTATGGTTGGTGCCAACAAATAGATAATTCCGGTGATGATCAAAATTAATCCTGAGATTGTCATCCAACCACCACTTTGATGGATTGGCAAACGCCGTCCATAAATTATGATAGAAATACATGATACAGCAACCATCCAGAGTAAAAAATGATTTAGATCCATAATTTAATGAGCAATATCTGCACTAGACTTAGGGAAATAATCGGGAAAACTTGATGTCTAACCAAAACTCTAATTTTAAACCCAAACACATTGTTTTAACCTCCCATCCCTCTAATTTTGGCCCGAAACCAATTCCTATTCATTGGGGAGAAAAAGATCCCATCAAACGCGGACCAATTATCGCTACTCACACGAATCCTGCTCAACGTAATGTGATTGGTACTCACTCTGGATCTTACGCTATTTATCGGGCTTTAGCTATAGCGAGGGGAAAATTACAAGCAAATCATCGTGCGGATCTAACCAATACTGCTCCAGCAGAACATATTGGTCCTCACCCCAGTTGGTTTGACCCGAAAAAAATTATTGCCCTTGACCCATTTGGAGCATTAGTAGGGGAAATTTATCAGGAATTTTATACCCAAGGATATGATATTCGCCCGACAATTGCAATTACTAAAGCACATATTAATATGCCCGAATTGCAACAAGCGGTGAGTGAAGGTAGGTTGCAAATTGATGGCAAAATCATGAAAGATGGTGGCGATTTAGTTGTGACTAAGGCTGCAATTGAACCAGTTTGGTATTTACCAGGAATCGCGCAACGTTTTGAAGTAGTAGAAAGTGATTTACGTCGGACTTTATTTGAAGAAACCGGAGGAATGTTTCCCGAATTAGTCACCCGTTCAGATTTAGAAGTTTTTTTACCACCGATTGGAGGTTTAACTGTATATATTTTTGGCGATATTAGCGCGATTACTGACCCAGATAAACCAGTAGCTGTCCGTGTACATGATGAGTGTAATGGTTCGGATGTATTTGGTTCAGATATTTGTACTTGTCGTCCCTATTTAGTGCATGGAATTGAAGTTTGTGTGCAAACAGCACAAGCTGGAGGTGCAGGGGTAATTGTTTATTTTCGGAAAGAAGGAAGAGCTTTAGGAGAGGTGACGAAGTTTTTAGTTTATAATGCTCGCAAGCGTCAAGAAGGTGGCGATCGCGCTGACTCCTATTTTAATCGCACCGAATGTGTTGCAGGAGTTCAAGATATGCGCTTTCAAGAATTAATGCCAGATGTGCTACATTGGCTAGGAATTAGCAAAATTGACTATCTAGTTTCCATGAGCAATATGAAATATAATGCGATCGTGGAATCTGGAATAGAAGTCGGACAAAGAGTAGCAATTCCTGAGGAATTAATTCCTCCTGATGCTCAAGTGGAAATTATGGCAAAAAAAGCAGCAGGTTACTATAATGAAGGAGAGCTACCAGATGCAATCCTGTTGGCTCAAACTCAGGGAAGAGGGTTAGTAGATTAGCAAGAACCAATTAATCTTAATCAATCTAGGGGAGTAATTGTGGAACAGAAAGAATTGGAAATCATCAATTACTTGCGATCGCCCAGAGCAATTCGTGAACGTTGTCAACAAATATTTCTTTGGGGATGTGAAGATCAGTTGGCTCATTTTCAATGCGATTTGAGTCAATTAGAACCAGTTGCGGATTATGTGATTCAAGTCATCAAAAATAATTATCCAGATTTAAACATTCCCATTCATTCCCGTTGGAGACATTTTGAAGTTGGCCATGTTCCCCGTTTAAATCAACTCAATCAAAATTTACTCAGATTAAATACGATCGAAAGAGCCAAGATTAAGTTTGATCTGATCATCATTAGTGTATTATTAGATGCTGGTGCTGGTGCCTATTGGCAATATAATGAAATTGAAACCGGACAAGTTTATCGACGCTCCGAAGGTCTAGCTGTCGCAACTTTGCGAATGTTTTGTCATGGCACTTTTTCGAGTAATTCCAATCAGTTAATGCAAGTTGACTCTGGAGGACTGTTTAAGTTAACTGAAGCTCAACTAGCTCAAGGATTTCAAGTAAATCAATTAAATCATTTAGTTGGGTTGGGTGGTCGTTTACAACTATTACACCAATTAGGAAAAGCTTTAGAAAGCTATCCAGAGCTGTTTGGTACTGAAAATCAGCGTCCTGGAAATCTCGTCAATTATTTTTTAGGTCAAGCCAAAGGTGGTAAATTACCAGCTAGCGCAATTTTAGAGACAATTCTCTCCAGTTTAGCGGAAATTTGGCCGGGAAGATTCTAAAATTGGAGAAGTAAATCTAGGCGATGTTTGGTCCTATCCAGCTTTACAAACAGAGGATTTTGGTTCGGAATACATTCCTTTTCATAAACTTTCCCAATGGTTGACCTATTCATTGTTAGAGCCATTAACAGAACTGGGTGTAGAAATTATTGAATTAGAAGCACTCACCGCTTTACCAGAATATCGCAATGGTGGATTATGCTTAGATTTAGGTTTAATCAAAGTCAAAAATCCCGCACTCTTAAATAAATCCTATTTACCAGGAGCTGAAATTATCGTTGAATGGCGATCGCTGACAGTAATTTTATTAGATCGAATTGCCACAGTAATTCGGGAAAAATTAGGAATGAGTGAGCAAGAATTACCGTTAGTGAAAATCTTACAAGGAGGAACATGGGCAGCAGGTAGAAAAATTGCCGCAGAATTGAGAAAAGGAGGTATTCCCCCCATCCATATTGAAAGTGATGGTACAGTATTTTAAATTTATTTATTTTAGAGTTAAATTCAGATGCACCCAGCTGTAACAATCATTGATCATCCCTTAATTCAACATAAACTCACCTTAATGAGGAAAACCGAAACTAGCACAGCTAAATTTCGGACTTTATTGAAAGAAATTGGGATGCTATTAGCTTACGAAGTAACAAGAGATTTACCACTTAAATATGAGCTAATTAACACACCAATGACAGTAATGAATGCACCAGTGTTAGCTTCAGAAAAGAAAATGGTAATTATTTCCATTATGAGAGCTGGACAGGGAATTGTCGATGGAATATTAGAACTGATACCTTCAGCACGAGTAGGACATATTGGGTTATATCGAGATCCAAAAACTTTAGTACCAGTGGAATATTATTTTAAAGTTCCCCATGATGTAGAAGATCGAGATTTATTAGTAGTTGATCCGATGATGGCAACAGGTAACTCAGCTATTGCTGCTGTTTATCGACTGAAAGAAACTCGTCCCAAATCAATAAAATTCGTGTGTTTATTAGCAGCACCAGAGGGAATTAAGCATTTTCACGAGATTCATCCCGATGTACCAGTTTATACTACTGCAATTGACGATCGCCTAGATGAACATGGGTATATTATCCCAGGTTTAGGTGATGCAGGCGATCGCTTATATGGAACAAAATAAAGCCTGTTGGTTAGATAATAATATAGCGGATTCCACGTTAATGAAGTACAGTCAGTTATCTCGTTTGGTTGGGCAGGTTTATAAGTGGGACAGGCATCTTGCCTGTCCGTGATTGGTTTGGAGCAGAATTGATTGGTGAACCTGCCCCTACAAATCCTGGTTGATTGTGATCATCAATTCATCGACTTTTTGGTAAATAATCCAATATCCTAATTGATCACCTGTAGGGTTACCGATGAATTTACCACACACAAATAACCTTAATAAACCCGCCCTGCTCAAAGGAGTGAAAGTCGTCATTCTTCCCCAAATCCGTTATGCCAGTGCCTTGCCCGGAATTTTGCTGAATCTCTACGGAAGTAAGGAGGTAGCAGGTGATGTCACCTGGGCTGAATTTGCCGAAGATATAGGAAACATAGAACCCGACGTACCAATTGGCCAACCCATCCTCAATGCCGAGATTTATATCTTGGATGAAAATTTGCAGCCAGTTCTTCCATGCGAAGTAGGCGAACTCTGGGTAGGAGGTATTGTGCTAGCACGCGGATACCATAAAAAGCCAGAAGAAACTAAAGCACGATTCATCCCCAACCCGTTTTCTGGCAATGGTATTCTCTTCAAAACAGCTAGTGGCGTTTGTTGTTCCTTCTACAGTTAATGTGGATACAATGAAACAGTATGCCCTCTTCAACCTACCTCATTACATGGTGCCAGCGAGAATCGTCGCCGTAGATGAACTGCCCTTGACTCCCAATGGTAAACTTGATCGTCAAGCCTTATCTGGCATGAGTGGGTGGAGATTTAGAGTTATCGACTCTGAAAATCTCCTTCAAACCGAAACAGAAAAGTTACTAGCAGACATTTGGCAGCAGATGTTTCTTTTGTTTCCTATTAGCAGAGATGATGATTTCTTTCCATTGATCCATACAAGAAAAAATAATGACTCGAATTAGACTAATGCACGCCAAGTTACATCGAGTGCGCGTAACAGATGCAAATGTTAATTATGTAGGCAGTGTCACTATTGATAGTGAATTGATTGATCAGGTGGGAATCCTGCCTTTGCAGGAGGTGGAGATTTGGAATATTAGCAATGGCAATCGCTTGTCAACCTATGTGTTGCCCGGAGATCCTGGCAGTGGTGTTATTTGTCTCAATGGTGCAGCAGCTTATTTGTGCGCTCCCGGAGATTTTGTGATTATTGCTGCCTATGAAGAACGCGATCGCACTGAGGTATTCCGCACCGGACATGAGGCGCGGGTGGTGATTGCCGATGAACACAATCGCTGTAAACAGTTTTTCTACCAGACTTTAGCTCCCTGTCAGGGCAAACTCATATTTCACACCGAGACTAGCGAAGCACCAGCAACTACCAATAGCTAAATTATGCCGTTTAAACCTAACTCCCTATGCTTGAGTATAATCCTTGGTGTACTGGCTGCACTACTACCGCTATCAATAGATATGGGACTACCAGCATTTCCTGCCATTGGTACTTCACTAAATGCCTCTCCTGCTGCTGTAGGACTAACACTCAGTTTATTTATGGCTAGTCAATACTCTATTAAAAGAAGAGTCTGCTACTAAACTAAATCAAGCTTACTCAATACTTTCCTCACTAGAATTGACTGAAACCGATCATACTCAACCGGATGGCGATCGCAACTCTTAGAGAATTGGGGATCGAGCCAGGTTCAGGTTATGTGATATAATATTCTTAATTGAAAGTGCCAATTCACCAGGGAAAGGTGCAATTATGACCCAAGAATTAATAGATTTAAGAACCAGTATCCTTGAGGGTCGGTATCAAGATGCTTTGCAGATCGTCGATGAATTAGATTGGATGAGTAAGAAAGGAACATTACGCACCATTAAATCCTATTTAATGCGGTTGCTAATTCATTTGATTAAAAATCACCTTGAACAACGATTAACTAATTCTTGGGCAGCTTCGATTAGAGGTTCGGTTGTAGAAATTCTTGACTATAATCTTAAAGATAATACAACTTCTTATTACGTTAACCCGAATGAATGGGAAACCATAATTGAAGAAATTTTTGATTTGGCTGTTGGTGAAGCTAGTGCAGAAGTGATGGCAGGTGAATATACTCCTTTTGAACTCTTAGAGATCATGGATCAAAGCCAAATAATTGCCACTACAAAAGTTTTTTTAGCTTTGACCTACAATTACTCGTTAAAAGATTTACCCGCAGCGGTAGATCGGAATTTAACTGAATTGCCTGGTGGAGAAGAGTGGAAAACTGGAAAAAGCAAGAAAAATAGTACCTTCAGGTTGGGGTAATGCTAAATCTCGATGCTTAACTGAACCGTATGGCGATAAAATCTACTGATATTTGAGGTAATTTTATGACCCCTACTCTTACTCAGTCAAAGAATTATTCTCAGTCGTTGATGAGAGTTTAGCCGCATTGCCCGGAGGTGAAGAGTGGACTATGGGCAGAAGGAAGAAAAAATAGGTCGTTCAGATTTGGGTTAGGGATGAAGAAAGACGATCAAAATTAATACCGTGGAAAACTATTAGAATTGTTTAATAACTTAGAAGAACAGAAAACTCCCGGTAGTCCCTGCTTTCATGGTGCGTGCGATCGCCCACAGAAAGGAAATATCAACAGAACCCTTCGACAGGCTCAGGGCAAGTTTTGTCCAGATTTGTAGGGGCAAAGCATTTCGGCAGATCAATAATTGCTTATCCCTATGATTGTCACTCTAGATAAAGTATAATAGGGACAATAAGCTAAAAGTCTCATCTGATATATGGTAGAACCAAAATCAAGCCCTCAAACGATCAGCTTCATCGATGACTATTGTCAATATTATCAAAAGCTGTTTCCAGAAGTGCGAAGCTTTACAGCTTTTAAATATTTGCACATTGGGTTACTTTCGGAATTAAAACGGAAATCCTGACCAGAAATTGCGAAACTGGTTGGGTTAAAAAATTCCCAATCATTACATCATTTTTTACAAAGCTCACCCTAGTCAGCAGAGCAATTAAAATTAGCGCGATTGCAATTAATCTTAAAAATTTTAAATGGCAGAGAAATTACGGCGATCGTTGATGAAACAGGAGACCCAAAAAAAGGAAAAACTACAGATTATGTGAAGCGGCAATATATTAGGAACTTGGGTAAGCTAGAAAACGGAATTGTAGCGGTAACGGTATATGGTTTAATTGATCACCTAACTATGCCTCTGACCTTTGAAGTTTATCAACCGCAAGAGCGACTAAAACCAGGAGATAAATATAAAAGTAAACCACAACTAGCTGGTGAAATGTTAAAAGAACGACCGAAGATGGGATTTAATTTTAAATTAGTTTTAGCAGATAGTTTATCTGGTGAAAGTGCCAGTAATTTTATTAGTTTATTAGATGAATTACAGCTTAACTTTGTGATGTCAATTCGGAGTAACCACAAAGTGCTGATGGCAAAAGGCCAAAAAGTTCCCAGAAATAGATGGCGGAAATTTGAGCGAGTTTTTACCAATGGAAAAACCCAAGAACGATAGATAAGAGAAATAATTTTTGGTCAACGTCGTGGTTATCAATATTGGCAAATTACTACAGACAAAGAGGAATTACCTCAGAATGAAACTTGGTATGTAATCACCAAATTTCCGGGGATTAAGTATGAGCAAGTTGGTCAATTCTATGGATTAAGAACATGGGTAGAATATGGGTTAAAGCCAAGTAAAAACTCCTTGGGATGGGCAGATTTTCGGCTCACGGATGATCAGGAAATTGAAAAATGGTGGGAATTAGTGTGTAGTGCTTATTTATTGGTGAGTCTTTATTCATCATCCTTACGATCACCGAGTGCGATGAATGAAACTAAATTTTCTGCTCATTCCCACTGGTGTCCGCCTAATAACTGGAATAATTTGCTAAATAATTTACGTTTAATTATTCAGCCTTTTATCGGTTTTAATCTGATTAAACTTTGGTTAGATGTTTTTCCAATTCCACAATTATCCTGGGGGTTTCCGAGACTAATTGCCCTGATGAATGAGTTTCCTAGTTGCTTAGATTTTAATGCTTTTGAGCTTGACTTATATTTTTCCTCTGCTAGCGAGTGACAATCATAGGGATAACACACTGGACCAAATACTAGAACGCGATGATTGGACGGCTGAGGACATCGAGGACATCAGTTATGAAGAGTTGTTCGCGAAGGTCAGCCAGATAATGGCAAAGCCCCTTTATTCGGAAAATAAAGAGGCTTATACGCTTGAGGAGTTGGACGCTCGACAAGCTTTAGGATTTGACTGGTAGAAACGAATGGGGGTTGAAGCTGGTAACTTCAGCCCCGCCCAAATTTATATAAAAGCTAAGGATGTCTGTTGCGTGTCTTGATTGCGACTTCCCGACTACTTGATTGCAAAGTAACCTGGCCCGTTGAGGTCGGTAAGCAGGCCCGGCCCAGTTGGTTCCCAATCCAGTTGCTCACGCGTGCGAACGCTCGAAGACGGATTGTCGGTTGCGACGAAGGCCCCGAACCAACTAAAGGCCTTGGCCGCTTCTTCAGCCGATATGGACTCAACCGGAATGCTCAATTGACGGCCAATGATCTCGGCGATGGCACGGAAAGGGATGCCCTCATCGGCAACACCGTGATAGCGAGTTCCCGCAACACCTTTTTCGAGTGCAAGCCGGAACAGCCGCGCCACATCCCGCCGATGCACGGCTGGCCAGCGATTTTGCCCGTCGCCGATATAAGCAAAGCGGCCTCGTTTACGCGCGATGCCAATCAGTTGGGGCACCAACCCCGTATCCCCTTCGCCGTGCACCGTCGGCGCAAGCCGAATCATCGTTGCCCGTACCCCTAACGATGCCAGCGCCTCGACATTTTCCTCCGCCTTCGCGCGTGCAAATCCAGACGAGAGGGGATCGGGTTCATCCTCTTCGGTTGCCGCCTTCACGGCACGAAATCCAACGTGAGACAGGCCCATGGTGCCGAAGGTCGTAACCAGAGGCCGTCCCGAGCCTTTCAGGGCTGCACCAAAGGTATCAATTGCGCGCCGATCAGCTGCCGCTGCGACCGCCATGAAGCGACCGGCAATGCCAGAGGGCAATCCACCGAAGATAACACC
Organism: uncultured cyanobacterium; assembly: GCA_963744145.1. Classification (GTDB taxonomy): domain Bacteria; phylum Cyanobacteriota; class Cyanobacteriia; order Cyanobacteriales; family CAWUOF01; genus CAVUSO01. Next base: position 997,843 of record CAVUSO010000001.1, read on the forward strand.
CATGCGCTGCAAAAACGGAATCTGCGATGGGCCGTGCATGAAGGCTAGGTGGATTACCCCGTCAGCCGCTGCCGCTGCATTGAGCAGGCTCTCCATATTATCGAGGCCGCCAAGAATAGGCTGAATTCCCTTGGCAGACAATTTCTTTGCTGCCTCCTCCGTTCGCGCCAGCGCCGTCACAGTATGTCCAGCCGCCATCAGTTCTTCCGCGACTGCTGATCCAATAAAACCCGTTGCTCCCGTAACAAAGACTCGCATGTGACTCCTCCTTATTCTTTGCCCGACCGATTCTGGTCCGTCGCCCGACGGGCTGTTTCCTGGGCAACTGAATCCAACTCTAGACGCAGAATGCAGGACGGTCTATAATCGATAATCCGTTTTCCTTTATCGCGAGTCCAGAATGGATCCGTTATCTCAAATTCTTGATCCTCTTAAAGCCGCAAGCCCCAGTTCCGACTCGTCAACTAGAAAATCATCAGGGATAGTTTTGCGTCTGTCCCAAATTTGGTCGAGACCGCAATTGTAACAATCGAATCGTACAGCCATATTCAAATCAATAGCCGAATAAGCATATAAGTCAATATAGTACAGTTACCCCAAATATCAAAACCGCAAGGCAAGAAGGTATCGGAACCAACCAAAAGTTTTACCAGTGCCACGGAAACAATCTTTTTACCTTGGTACTCGACTGTTCTACCTGTTCAAAGAATGGGAATAGTTTATGAAAAATTTGGTATTATTGGGGATAGTAGAGGTAAAGAAAATCGTTTGCGTATTTTTCTAAAACAGAGATATGATCATCAACAAGAATCTCAATCTTTTTTCAAGACTCATTCTTTTAGTAAAAATTTAAACAATGAAAATAAAAGTGTCAGTCAATTAAAAGACCGAATAAAAGAATTATTTAAAACGCTTAATCAAAAGATTTCAGAAACTCAAAAAAGACGCAGAGTCCTATCTCAATACCACAATCCGGGATGCAGTAATTACAGTTCCAGCTTATTTTGATGATCGAAAAAGAATGGCGACTAAGACCGCAGGAGAACTGGCAGGACTAAATGTACTTCAAATTATTAACGAGCCTACTGCCGCAGCGATAGAGTTTACTGCTAGCCATACAGTAGAAAACAAAACTATACTTGTTTATGATTTAGGATGTGCTACATTTGATGTCACTATTATGAAAGTTAATGGTAAAAAAATCGATGTAATTGCTACTTGTGGTGACCATCAACTCGGTGGGAAAGATATTGATGATCGTATCATAGCTTACTTTCAGGAGGAATTTCAAAAAACAACTGGATTCGATCCTTTAAATTCTCGGGCTGGTCAAGAAAGACTCCGTAATGAAGCAGAAGCAAGTAAAAAAAGACTATCTTCCTCTACCAATACAAGGATTAGTCTTGATGTAGAAGGTCGTCAAGCAAACTTTAAAATTAATCAAACCAAATTTGATGACCTAATTGATGACTTGATTGTGCGTACTGAAATGAATATTGAGTTAGTTTTAGAGAATGCTAATTTAACTATTCAAAAAATTGATGATGTTCTTTTAGTAGGAGGTTCAAGTCGAATCCCAGCCGTGAGCAAGCTGTTAAAAAAATATTCGGTAAAGAACCACTAAAAACGGTTAATCCTGACGAAGTAGTAGCCCAGGGTGCAGCGATCTTAGCACAAAGTTTAGCAATTGAATCTGGTCAAGCAATTCCTGCTCCCAATACAACTTTACCGAAATTTTCTGATGTTTGTTCTCACAGTTTGGGAGTTGTGAGCCTAAATGAATATGGTGTACCTGAAAACTCAGTAATTATCGCCAAAAATAGTAAGATTCCCTGCACCTATTCACAAAGCTATGGTACTGTTCGAGATAATCAGAATACAGTTAATATTCAAATTTTGCAAGGAGATGCTAAAGATCCAGAAGATTGTGGACAGTTAGGAAATGCCCTGATAGAAAATATTCCTCCTTCACCACAAGGTTCAGAAGTGGAAATTACTTTTGCCTATGATGCAAATGGTATTCTTAATGTGACTGAAATCTTTGTCCCTACTGGTCAGAAAATAGTTACAACAATTCAAGTTCAAGAAACCATGTCTCCTGAAGCTACTCAAAAAAGTAAAAAAGATATTAATGATATCAATATTGAGTAGTCTAACAATAGAGCATAAATTTAGCATGATATAATCCAACACGGTTCAGTTAAGAATATTTTTGAAGATTCTCAGCAGAAGAAGGGTAAAGCATTCGGATCTAATATTACTGGTTTGAGCGCTCAATTGTCGCTAAACATGCTTTACCCCTACACTTAACTGAACCGTATTGTACTACAAGCTAGTTATTTAATTTCGATTTCTTCCACGGATTGCCAGTTCACTTTTACCTCGTGCGGCTGTAATTAGCACACCCCAATTAAGCAAAGCTACCATAAGAAATAACATATTTTGACAAAATTGGATTTAATTCAAACAAAATTTGCTCTGCTGATATTTTTTCATTAAATAACGCTGATGCCAGGATTGTAACCCATTAATTAAATCCATAGATGATAGAGATAAACACTGAGATTAGACGGGTATTTTGATTTGTTAATTATTGGGATAGGGTTTGTAGTTCTGCGGTGCGATCGCAACTCTTAGAGAATTGGGGATCGAGCCAGGTTCACCTTATGTGATATTATATTCTTAATTGAAAGTGCCAATTCACCAGGGAAAGGTACAATTATGACCCAAGAATTAATAGATTTAAGAACCAGTATCCTTGATGGTCGGTATCAAGATGCTTTGGTAATTATAGATGAGTTAGAAGGAATGAGTAAACAAGCTATCCTCCGTAACATCCAATCTTTTTTACTCAGAATTCTGATTCATTTAATTAAAAATCAAGGAGAACAACGCTTAACTAATTCTTGGGTTGCCTCAATTCGAGATTCTATTCGTCAAATTAAAAAACTCAACCTTCAAGATCATAAAACTTCCTATTACGTTCAATCGGACGAATGGCAATCACTCCTTGATGATGAATTTGATGAAGCTATTTATCAAGCTAGTTTAGAACCCATATTCCGCACTTCAAAATGTAGTATAAAAGTTACATAAAGGCCAAGAGCATTAATGAGTATAATTACTTAAATAACCACAGGGCAAAAAAATGAGATGATCAGAAAGTCAGCCAAAATCTAAAAACTTCAAAAAAATGATTACTTCATCAGAAATACAAATCAAAAATCTAGACCACTTAGGAATAGTGGCAGGGATAATTGATGAAATAGGAATAGTCGAAATAATCAATGATAAATTAGGAATGGATAGCCGCTCAAATATCGATAATGGTCAAGTAGTAAAAGCGATGCTCTTGAATGGACTAGGGATGGTATCAAAACCCTTATATTTATTTAGTCAATTCTTTGCAGATAAAGCGATAGAAAAATTGCTAGGACCAAATATTAAAAGTGAATATTTAAACGACGATAAACTTGGTAGAGTGATGGATAAACTCTATAAATACGGATTAACTAGGCTATTTGTAGAAATCGTATTAGTAACTATAAACAAGTTTAAAATTGAATCAAAGTATGCCCATTTAGATGCGACATCATTTCATTTACATGGGGAATATAATTATGAAAAAGTCAACCAAGAAAATGAAGATATCATCAAAGAAAGACCGATATTTATAACTAAAGGATATTCTCGTGATCATCGTTCAGACTTGAAGCAATGTATATTAGACTTGGTGGTAAGTAGCGATGGGGATATCCCATTATTTATCCGAATCGCCGATGGCAATGAAGCAGATAAGGCTGTCTTTGGCCAGGTTTTTAGCTCATTTAAAAATCAACTAAATTTAGACAGTATTTTGGTAGCTGATAGTGCTTTATATAGTGAGGAAAATCTAAAAATAATGAAGGATTTTAACTGGATAACTAGAGTCCCAAGCACTATTTCCCAAGCCAAAAATTTAATCCAAGTTAAAGAGATAGAACCGGAAAAATATGAGAATTTAGAAAAATTACCTCAACCCGAAAAAGACTTGATTAAAGGTTTACAAGCCAAAGGATATAAGTGGCAAGAAAAAACAGTAAATTACGGAGATATAGAGCAAAGATGGTTAATAGTAGAAAGTGAAAAAAGAAAAAAAAGTGATCGAGAAAAGTTCGAGAAACAACTCCAGCAATCACAACAGAAAGCCGAAAAAATTCTCAAAAAACTCCAAAATGAAAAATTTGAAAGTATCGCTCAAGCTCGAACTAAACTAACGGAAATAAATCAATCACTAAAATTTTTTGAGCTCCAGGAAATCAATGTGATTATAACTGGATATAAATCATTAAAAAGCTGGCAGATAGCTGGAAAAGTCGTGCCAAAACTATCAGAAATAGACCCGAAAAAATCAGAAGCAGGTCGATTTATTTTAGCGACAAATGTTCTGGAACCAGAAAAAATTAAATCTCCAGAAATTCTCAGAAGTTATAAAAATCAACAGGGATGTGAGCGGGGATTTGGTTTTCTCAAAGACCCCTTATTTTTTGCCGATAGTTTTTTTGTCAAAAAACCACAAAGAGTTGAGACAATTTTATTTTTAATGTCTATGTGTTTATTAGTTTATAATCTTGGTCAAAGAGAACTAAGAAAGAATTTACTTAGAACTCAGACTGGAGTAAAAAATCAAGTCGGTAAATTAACAAGCCGACCGACATTAAGATGGATATTTCAATGTTTTCAAGGAATTCATTTTGTGATTCTAAATGGAGTTGAAAGAATTATTAACTTGACCGAAGAACGTAATTTTATGTTAGAATTTTTACCCACTTCTTGTCAAAGATATTATCAATAATTCCCTAGTTTTCTGGGCAAAATCGCTGAGATAATGAAGCACTTCATTATGGGGAGAAATAAATTTTCTTCCTTGACTTTTTGATGGCTATATTCACTAATTTTCATCAAAAAAATACCTTGATTGACTTTTTTACTTGCTCTTTCAGATTTTTTTAATAATTCTTCTTTTTATCTTTGTATTCTTGTGTTTTACATAATGAAGGATCAATCTGACCAGCTAGCAATGCCAAAAGCAACACTTGGTAAGGCAATATCTGTCACTTTAATCAGCATAAGTACTTATTATTTCTAGGATGATTTCCGACCAATTAGTGCTGTGGTGAGCGGAAAATTTCGGTCATTCATGAGTATAAATGCTCAGATAAATATGTTACAAAGTATATTACAAATTGACGTGCGGAATGTGGGTTAGAAGTGATGAATGGTGAATATGAAGATTTTGAATTGGCAGACTTAGTTAATAAAAATCAGATCATAATCGATGCTTATAAACTGCTAAATTTAACCTACTCTTACTCAGTTAAAGAATTATTCTCAGTCGTTGATGAGAGTTTAGCCGCATTGCCCGGAGGTGAAGAGTGGGCTATGGGCAGAAGGAAGAAAAAATAGGTCGTTCAGATTTGGGTTAGGGATGAAGAAAGACGATCAAAATTAATACCGTGGAAAACTAGTAGAATTGTTGGTGTTGCTGATTTACGGTATGAATAAATTTGTAGGGGCATAAGGCCCTATGCCCGACCGTATTGCCGCATCCATATAGAGGGCGTATTGTCATACGTCCCTACAGGATTTTCATGTCCCTGATTAAGCAACGCCAAAAAATTAACTATTCAACTGGTACAGGTTCCCAAATTTCGCCATATTTTTCCCGGAGTGAATACCAAGCTTCTACCTGTCCATCTGCATATTCACCTGGTTTATTCCATTGTAAAAATAAACTTAAAGCCGTTTCTTCTTTTTCATCTAAAAACCGAATTGCATATGTAGTAAAATTGCCTCTTTTCGAGTCACCAAGCTCAAATTTAACTTTAATAATCCTATCCATATTTAAGTGAAACTCAAACGCTTCATTGTGCATATTTGCATACTTACCTTTCGGTAATTCTGCATAAAAAAGTTTTTCAATTGTTCCTTGAGCTTCTAAAACTGCGGCACTACTAGTCACAATTAAACGCAATCTTCCTAAAGTATGACATATTTCTAAAAATTCTTTCAGTGTAGTAGACATAATGATTATTTTTCCGATTCTTCGTAAGCTGCAACAATTCTTTGGACTAAAGGATGACGGACTACATCAGCTTGGGAAAGACGACAAAAGGCAATCCCTTCTACCTGTGCTAAAATTTTCTGAGCTACTACTAAACCTGATGGTTGATTAGTGGGTAAATCAGTCTGAGTAATATCCCCTGTAATTACCATCCGCGATCGCATCCCCAAACGAGTTAAAATCATTTTCATTTGCGCGGGAGTGGTATTTTGAGCTTCATCTAATATGACAAAAGCATGATTAAGAGTGCGACCTCGCATATAAGCAAGAGGAGCGACTTCAATAATCCCCCGTTCCATCAGATTAGCCATTTTTTCCGGTTCAATTATCTCATATAAAGCATCATAAAGAGGACGAAGATAGGGATTAACTTTTTGTTGTAAATCTCCTGGTAAAAAACCGAGTTTTTCCCCTGCTTCAACTGCGGGACGAGTCAAAATTAGCCTTTCATATTGATTATCTAACAGAGCTTGAATCGCAATAATCGCAGCTAAGAAAGTCTTACCTGTCCCAGCTGGACCAATCCCAAAAATCATGTCATAGGTGCGAATTGCTTCAATATACTGACGTTGACGAAAAGTTTTCGCCCGAATTTCTTGTCCACGTCGGGTTTTCGCTAAAACATCTCGCTGTAAATCCTTTAATTCTTCTTGACGATTGGTATCGATCGCATGACGAGCGGTCAGAATATCTACTCCAGTAATCACTTTTCCATGCTTCCAGAAATCTGATAGCGATCGCACCAACATCGAACATAATTCGATTTGATTAGCAGTTCCAGAAATCACCAGTTCTGTTCCACGTAGAACCAATTGAGTCTCCAGTTTGCTTCGCTAGAGTTTTCAGATTTTCTTCCAAATCACCAGAAATCGCGATCGCACTTTCCCTACTGGGTAGATGAATTATTGCGGGTTCACTCATGCAAAAATCATTCCCTTTATTGGCACCAAAAACTTCTTCTCCTAGTAGCTACTAACAAGTCAAAATAGCAACTTGCATCCCCACCCTAACATGGATGGGGAATCCACCAAGTTAGATCATTCTTACTGAGAGCGGAGCCGGGGGGAATTGCTAGGACGTGGTGGTGATGGTAAAGTACGGGATTTTGGTGCTGGTGCTTGAGGTGGTGGCAAACTTTCTCGACTGCTCGGTTGGCCACCATAGATATCCAAGCTCACCAATTGCCCAACAGTTTGAGCTGTAGCTTCTAAGACCGACCGGATCGCTTGAATATTGCGTCCACCCCGACCAAATACTCGCCCTTTGTCTGCTCCTTCAAAAGCCAGTCGAATCCAAACTAGCCGATTAGTAGGTAATACTTCGCAATCCACTTTCAAAGAAGCAGGCTCTTCGAGAAATGGTTCCATCAGAAAACGTACTAGCCCATAATAATCTGGGCTAAGAGATGAGACTCGATTGACTGGACTACTGGTAGAATCAGGTACCGACTTGCTGGAATACATTGTTCTTTTCTAGAATACGCCGCACCGTATCAGTTGGTTGAGCTCCTTGTTTAAGGCGGGTAACTATGCCTGGGATATCAAGAGTAACTTCATCAGTTCTAGGATTATAGAAACCGAGTTCTGCCAGGGGACGACCATCACGACGAGTACTACTATTCATGACCACAATGCGGTAACTGGCTTCCCGCTTTTTGCCGTATCGTTTCAAACGCAATTTGATCATGAGTGATAATTTGGCTGTTGGAGTAAATTTTGAGCGATTAACAATTAAATGTTTAAGACAGAGTCAACTATTATAGCACTTAATAGAAGAGATCAGGCATCTCACTAAAAATGCTTTTACCCAGAGTTGTTTCATTCTACCAGAACACCTCTCCCCCAACCCCTCTCCTAAGAGGAAAGGGGAGCAGAATAAATTCTCCCCCTGCCCTGCTAGGGAAGGGGGTTGGGGGGTTAGGTCAGTATTTTAGAAACTGCCAAAGCCTTTCTTCTTTTTTTCCTTTTTCTTTTTCTTCTGCTGGACATTACCACCAGTATAACCGCGCCAACCTGGTTGATTGGGAGTTTTCGTTGGTGCGCCAAAAGGTCCGGGCATTCCGGGCATTCCGGGCATTCCGGGCATTCCGGGGATACTAGCACCTTGCCCCATTTGCTGCATCATATTACGCATTTTTTGGAAATCGCTCACCAATTTCGATACATCTGACTCCCGATAACCAGAACCACGGGCAATGCGACGACGACGACTAGGAAAACTAGCCAATAATTCTGGGTTTTGCCGTTCATCGGGGGTCATCGAATTAATCATTGCTTCAGTCCGTTTTAGCTGGACCTCTCCCTGTTGCAGTTGTTCATCAGTAATTTTCATTCCTGGAATCAACTTCAACAAACCACCGAGAGAACCCATGTTCTTCAGCATCCGCATTTGCTTGATGAAGTCAGTAAAATCAAACTTAGCTGAGAGAATTTTTTGCTGCATTTTCTCAGCATCAGCAAGATCAAATTCCTCCTGGGCTTTTTCGACCAGAGTCAGAACATCACCCATCCCCAGAATCCGAGAAGCTAATCGATCTGGATAAAAAGGTTGGAGAGCTTCAACTTTTTCTCCTGTCCCCACAAACTTAATCGGTGCCCCGGAGATTTGGCGGACTGAAAGAGCTGCACCACCACGACTATCTCCATCCATTTTGGTGAGGATCGCACCAGTAATCCCAATTTGGGTATGGAAAGTTCGGGTCAGATTGGCCGCTTCTTGGCCAGTCATCGCATCTACTACTAGCAGAGTTTCATGAGGTTCAACCGTGGCTTTAATCTGAGCCAACTCTGCCATCATATCTTGGTCAATTTGCAGACGACCGGCAGTGTCAATAATAACAGTATCGACACCAGTTGCCCGCGCCTGAGCGACTCCTTGACGAGCAATTTCTACTGGATCGACATCAGTACCAAGTTCAAAGACTGGTACTTGAATTTGTTGACCCAGAGTTACCAGTTGAGCGATCGCTGCTGGTCGGTAGATATCAGTTGCAACTAGAAGTGCAGAGAGATTTTGCTTGCGTAAATGTAGAGCCAGTTTAGCTGCTGCGGTAGTTTTACCAGTACCTTGCAAACCAGCCATGATTATAATCGTCGGGGGAGAATCTGCTGTTACCAGAGGAACATTAGTTTCTCCCATCACCACAACTAGTTCATCGTAAACAATCTTAATAAATTGTTGAGCTGGTTTAACACCTGCAATTACCTCTGCACCTAGAGCCTTAGTTTCCACTTGGGCAATAAAGTTTTTGACCACCTGGAGATTAACATCGGCTTCGAGCAGCGCCCGACGCACTTCACGCAAGGCTTCTTGGATATTGGATTCACGAATTTTATCCTGGCCCCGCAATTTAGTCCAGGCAGACTCTAAGCGTTCAGCAAGGGCGTCAAACATAGAATTAAGTTAATTTGTATCTAGGGGTGCAAAACAACAAGCGATCGAACCAGTTAGGGCGTTGCCTTTTGGTTGAGAAAGCATAACTGCTTCTTTACTAGCTTAGTAGATGGCCGTCATAACTGGTCGGTGAAATGGCTTGATGATTTTCAAAAAAATTAAAATCTTTCAGTTTGGTGCATCCTTATATGCAAAATGCCAAGTCCATATCTCCTCGAGAGAAAAAACTGAGTACCAGTGACAAAATCTCTGTTGAAGTCCCTCCATCAAGCTGTGACCAGGACATTAAACCCGATTTAGACTGGCTCAAAATTTTTCTCAGGTCTAGTCAACTCCTCATTGCTTTAGTCGATCCGGAAACTTTTACTGTCCAATATGCGAATGACTACTTTTGCCGTTTGACCGGAATAGTCATAGAAAACCATGGGTTCAAGGAACCGCTACTGAATGAACAGGGTAATGATGGTGATTTTAGTCCTTTGAACATTCCGTTACTGGATCTATTTCCAGATTTAAAAGAAAAAGCAGCTAGTAATTTATACCGACACTATGTCTTGCATTTAGTATTGCGGGAATTTTATCAAATTGATTTACCTGGTCTACGTTTATTAGATGAGCCAGTGATCGTTTCCGTAAACAGTCCGATAGATCAACAACCACGTTTAATTGAATTTTGGGTCAGAGCTGACCGGATTCAAATCACTCGGATTGATCCCCAGCTTGATGAGTTTGACGATTGGCAATTGCTACCTATGCCATTAGAAACTTTAGCAGTTAAACTAATGGACCCAGACCAAATGCAAGCTTTAGTCCAAAAACTGTGCCTGGAAAATTATCATTTAGAAGGACAAGTGCTGTTAGAAGGGATAGATGTGACAGAACGAGAGACAATTCGGCATATTACCCGATTGTTGATCGATCGCAACTCGATTTTGCGACCAGAAAAATTTCGCCAAATTAACCAACGCTTGCGATCGCTATTTCGGGCTACTAATAGTCTAATTCTTAGTGTCGAAGGTGAACAAGCTCGGTTATTTATCGGCAGCGATCGCAAAGAATTAAGAGCGACAGTGTACTCTATGGCATCATTACAAGGTTCTCATTTTTTGCGAGCAGCAGAAGCCAATCGGGTCTGGAACTTACCAGATTTAAGCTTAGATTCTCATACCGAATGCGAGCGATCGCTGCTTAAACAAGGATTTCGGTCTTTACTACTGATTCCCCTACTGGTGAAAGGCATAAAATCACCAAAAGTCCAACAATTAGCGGGAGTAGTAGCATTAGGGAGCGATCGCCCCTTTAACTTCGATGGAGTAGATGCTAAATATGCAGAAGAATTAATTCCAGCATTTGCTGCTGCTCTACGTCAAGCAATTCAACAACGTTTTACCAGCATCCATCCCGCAGTGGAATGGCGATTTTTACAGGAAGCGGAAAGACGGAGCTGGGGATTACCACCAGAACCGATCGCCTTTAACGCAGTTTATCCTCTGTATGGAATCTCTGATATTCGTGGTTCATCAGAGGAACGTAATCGCTCAATTCAAGCTGACTTACTCGAACAATTTCGTTTAGCTTTAGCAGTAATCAATGCAGTTTGTGATTTCCAAAAAACTTCTTTGGGGGAACAATTGCGTTTGGACTTACTCGATTATATCGAAAGTCTCAAAGGTCAAATTACTGTCGATGCAGAAGTCACAGCTCTTAAATATCTCAGTGAAAAAGTAGAAATCTACTTTGACTACTTTGCTCAATGTGGACCAGAAGCTCTGACCGGGGTAGAAGCTTATCGGACTAGCTGTGAGAATGATCATGAGTCAGTCTATATAGCTCGCGCCCATTATGATCAGATGATTAATCAAATTAATACTAAGCTAAAAGAAACTTGGGAACAATGGCAATTACGGATGCAGCAAATTATTCCCCACTATGCTGATTTAGAGTCCACGGATGGGATTAATCACATGATTTACGTGGGGGAATCGATCGACCCAAAATTTACAGCTTTTCATCTGCGAAGTCTACGTTATGAACAATTAAAAGCGGTGTGTGACTGTGCCCGTACTGCTCTGAGTCTTCAAACTGAGTACCATACTAAAATGGAAGTCACCCACTTAATCTTAGTCCAAGACCTAACTGTCGATATTTTTCACGATAACAATACAGAAAGACTCTTTGAGGTGCGAGGTACTCGCGACATCCGCTACGAAATCGTGAAAAAGCGGATTGATAAAGCTGTTGATGAGCAAACCCAAACTCGGATTACCCAACCAGGAATGCTCACCTTAGTTTACTCAACCGAAGAAGAGTGGGGTGAATACCAGGAATATCTACGCTATTTAAGTCGTGAAGGCTGGGTAGACAATCAGATTGAATCTGGTACAGTTGAACCATTGCAAGGAATTACTGGTCTGAAATTTGCCCGTGTCAAGGTTTTACCAGTTTCTAGTTAGGTCGAAATCTGTCATCGATGGATACAATTATATTGTAGGGGCGTATAGCAATACGCCCCTACCAGAATGACCCAACGAAAAAACTCTAACGAGCTACAAATGTGGTCATGACTGACTCTTGACGACAACCTTTTAGTCCTAAATTTGGCTGTTGACGGTATTCTTGCTGGGGAATCCAAACACTGACTGTAGAATCTAAGCCAATAGAGTATAAGTATTCTACGTTTGGATCATAAGTGACCCCTACTCTTAGATTGGAGTAATCATCTTCGCAAATTTCAAACCCGAACCGAACCACAATCTGGGCAACTAAGCATCCAGGTGTGTTATCGTGTTCCCCACAAGTTTCTCTTTCTTGCCAAAATTTTTCGAGAAAACGGTTTAAAATCGGCAGAACCTTGGAGGGTGTTCCATTTCTGCTAGCGTAGATGATGGCTGGATTCTCAGCAACGATAATGTGACAAGGTGTCGGCATAGATTTTAACTTCTTTAAAATTATGTCAAGCTGTTCTATTCATGCTAACCATTAAAGAGCGTGATCAGGAGTGTAAGGAGTGAACGCAGCTGAACAGGTCATCAACTTTGAAGTCGCGAACAAGATTGCTAGTATTGTTAATTTATTTAAGTCAGAGTTTCCTGACATTCGCGCTGATTTAAACCCTTGGAGCAATGACCCGGATACGCGGGAGTTAGTTGATCCCGATTCCATTGATATTGGGTTTCATTTTCCTGGTCGCAGTCGCTCATTCCAAAGTCGTAGTCTGTTAGTTCAGATTCGCTTTTACGAAGATCCGATCGATGGTCAGCGACGGGCGATCGGTGTGGAAGTTTTAGGATATGATCATCAAGGTCAACAGTGGCGTTTCTCGACAGTGGAAAATTGGCGCTTTGGTGGAGTGACTGAGCCAAACCAAATTGTAGCAGAACAACTTAAGCAGCTCTGCCGACATATATTTGAGTTATTTAATGGTTAATCTAGTTCTTAATTAGTTCTGATAATAGCTCCGATACCATTCCACAAAACGGGGAATCCCAATTTCAATGGGAGTGCTAGGTTTAAATCCGACATCTGTTTCTAAGTCCTCGATCGCTGCGTAGGTTGCTGGGACATCTCCCGGTTGGAGTGGAAGTAGTTCTTTTGATGCTTTGCTCCCAAGACAATTTTCCAAGACTTCGATAAAGTGTAACAATTCCACTGGTTGATGGTTGCCAATATTATAAACTTTGTAAGGGGCGTAACTTGTCCCAGGATCGGGATTGGCACTTGACCAATGAGGATTGGGTGCAGAAATTAAATCTAGCGATCGCACTACCCCATCAATAATATCATCAATATAGGTAAAATCCCGTTTCATTTTGCCGTGATTAAAAACTTGAATAGTTTCTCCAGCTAAGATCGCTTTGGTAAACAAAAACAAAGCCATATCTGGTCTTCCCCATCGACCATAAACTGTAAAAAATCTTAATCCCGTCGTTGGTAAACCATAGAGATGACTATAGCTATGAGCCATCAGTTCATTGGCTTTTTTCGTTGCGGCGTATAAACTAACTGGATGATCAACATTATCATGGATCGAAAAAGGCATTTTAGTATTAGCACCATAGACTGAGCTAGAAGATGCGTAAACTAAATGTTTAACTTTTCCATGACGACATCCTTCTAAGATATTAATAAATCCGACTAAGTTACTATCTATATAAGCATGAGGATTTTGGAGAGAATAGCGGACTCCTGCTTGAGCGGCTAAATTAACTACTTTTTCGGGTTGATATTCAGCAAATAAATTGGCGATTCCTTCGCGATCGGCAAGATCTAACTGGCTGAATAAAAAATGCTGATGTTCTTTGAGTTGTCTGAGTCTTGCCAATTTTAAGTTAACATCATAATAAGGATTGAGATTATCAATCCCCAAGACAGTTTCACCTCGAGCTAGCAGATGTTGACAAAGATGAAACCCAATAAAACCTGCTGCCCCAGTCACTAATATATTTGCCATAATTTTTGTTTTTCTAAACTGTATAAATTGTGAATTTTGACAGATTAATCCCACATCTAGTCAGAAGATGTGGGTAGCGAGAAAACCCAATTAATCTGGTTGCCCCCAATAACTAATATATTTGCCAGAGCTTTGGTATTTATAAACTCCAGTAAATAATTTCTGGTGGTATAGCATGAGGCTCAAAAGCAGATTTAATATCCATGAAAATTCCACCCAATCGCAAACAGGTAAGTAATTTTGACAAGGGCTTTTCTAGATATTTCCGATGACTAACTGCTAAAACTAAAGCATCTAAATCATCGAATTCATGCCATTTGACCAAATTAATCCCATATTCCTCCTTGACTTCTTCAGCATTAGCAATTGGGTCATGAATTAAAGGTTTAATCCCAAAATGATGAAGTTCGTTAATGATATCTGGAACCCGACTATTACGAATATCTGACACATTTTCTTTGAAGGTAATCCCTAAAATGCCCACCCGTGCTTTTTTAATGGGGATATCTTGATGAGTTGTCATTAGTTTAATCAGACGCTGACCTAAATATACTCCCATTCCATCATTAATTCTTCGTCCAGCTAGAATAACTTCCGGATGATATCCAAGTTCTTGAGCTTTAGCAGTGAGATAATAGGGGTCAACACCGATACAATGACCACCGACTAATCCCGGTTTGAACCCTAAAAAATTCCATTTGGTACTAGCAGCTGCTAAAACATCTTGAGTCCGGAGTTGCAAGCGATCGCAAATTAATGCTAATTCATTCATCAAAGCAATATTCAAATCCCGTTGAATATTTTCAATGACCTTAGCTGCTTCCGCAGTTTTGATCGAGGTACTTTGATAAACACCTGCATCAATAATCGCTTGATAGACATTAGTAACACGATTTAATGTATCCGGATCTTCAGCTGAGACAACTTTGATAATTTTTTCTAAAGTATGTTCTGGATCACCGGGATTAATGCGCTCTGGTGAGTAACCTAATTTAAAATCTTTCCCTTGCTGTAAACCTGATACTGAAGCAATAATCGGACCACAAATTTCTTCGGTAACACCGGGATAGACTGTAGATTCATAGACAACTACAGCACCAGGTTGAATAAACTTACCGATAGTTTCAGAAGCACTAATTAAAGGTTTCAGATTAGGAAAATTATGGGAGTCGATCGGTGTAGGTACAGCAACCACAAAAAAAGTAGCTGAACTTAAATTAGTTGGGTTGCTGGTAATTTGGAGTGTTGAAGATTGTAATTCTGCGGGAGCAACTTGATTAGTAGTATCAAGTCCTTGTTGCAGTGATTCCACCTTTTTTTGATTAAGATCAAAGCCAATTGTATCGGAAAATTTTTTTGCAAAAGCTAAAGCCAAGGGTAACCCAACATAACCCAAACCAATGACGGCAATACGTTCTTTCATTTGCAGTATCTCTTGTGAAAAGATCAGAATTAGACTGGTAATTAGTCAGATATATTCCTTCTTTCTAAAATTTTCAGACGTAGCCGGAAAAGAAATGTTTCCTAAATATTTTTTTTGATTTTTTGCTTAAAAATTAGCTGTTCAGATTCCGGATGGTAACTAAAAATTTTGTGATCTTAGACTAGATAGGCAAGATCCAGCAGGGTTGCGTATCAGCAATTATACCAAGTTGAATTGAGCAATTCAATTGTCAGCCTGAGGTGGCAACTATTTCATTAATTATTACCTGATCATTCAATTTGGGATTAGTTTACCTGCTCCAAAAAAAATCATGCTAAATACAAAGCTTAAAAAGATCAACAAAAAAATCCTTCTTGTTGCTAACACCAGTTGGTATCTTTACAATTTTCGTCTCCCTTTAGCTCGATATCTCCGTTCTCATGGGTTTCAAGTTGTGTTTGTTTCTCCTGGAGATGCTTATGTAGAAAGATTGCGAGCTGAAGGTTTTCGCTGGGTTAACCTCAAATTAAGTCGGCGTAGTGTTAATCCTTTGAGAGAATTTTTGACGATCGCAGCTTTAACACTTATTTATTTACAGGAACAACCAGCAGCAGTGCATCACTTCACAATTAAATGTGTTCTCTATGGAACTATTGCTGCTAAACTCAGTCAAGTAAAGGCTGTAGTAAATGCTGTAACTGGGTTAGGGCACATTTTTATTGGTACGGGATGGAAAGCAGATATTTTGCGGTTGGTGGTCAGACCACTATACAAACTTATTCTTGGGGCTAGAAGAAGTAGGGTGGTATTTCAAAATATGGATGATTTAAAAACTTTTGATGACTTGCATTTAATTATTCCCGATCGGACTGTATTGATTAGAAGTTCTGGAGTAGATTTAAACCGTTTTTCACCGCGTCCTAGTCATCCTGATGTACTACCAACACCGATCGTTCTTTTTGCTTCTCGGTTTATTGCTGAAAAAGGAATTAATGAATATGTAGAAGCAGTGCGTATTCTGAAAGATCGAGGAGTTAAGGCTACATTTCAAATTGCCGGAAGCTCTTGATCCTGATAATCCTTCTTCTATTTCTTTTGCTACTCTTGAGCAGTGGAAACAGGAAGGAGCAGTGGATGTTTTAGAATATGCTGATGAGATTGAAAAGCTGATTGATTTATCAACTATGGTTGTGCTTCCTTCCTATCGAGAAGGAACACCAAGAATTTTACTCGAAGCAGCAGCGATGGGAAAAGCGCTGGTAGCAACAGATGTTCCTGGTTGTCGAGAAGTGGTAGAACATGGTAAAAATGGGTTACTTGTACCGGCTAAAAATTCTCTAGCTTTAGCTGATGCGATGGAGACTCTTTTAAAAAATCCCACTCTTTGTCAGCAGATGGGTATGGCAGGAAGAGATAAAGTGGTGAGAGAGTTTGATGTGCGAGAAGTAGTTCAAAAAACTGCTCAAGTATATGAACGGATGGGCATATTATCTCCTCGTCCAGGATTAGCGGTTCAATATTAAGTAGTTCCAGATGATCGGAGTGGATGAAGATCCACTCCGATTTTGGTTTTATTGATGTTCTAACCATGCTTGAAACATCAGGATATCCCAGAGATAATGTTGCCAATTGCGATCGCCTGCTAAATGTTCTTCCCACTTCTGACGGATGGGTTGAACGTTTAAAAACCCTTCTTGTTTTAGTCGCTGTTCATCCAGCAATGTTTCTGCCCAATCGCGTAAGTAACCGCGCAACCAGTGATGTAACGGAATAGCAAAGCCCATTTTCGGTCTTTCCATTAGATGTGGAGGTACATATTGAGCTAAAACTTGACGCAATAACCACTTACTTTGATTTTGACAAATTTTTAGGTTTAAAGGCAATTGCCATGCCAATTCAACTACGCGATGATCTAAAAATGGTACACGAGATTCTAAACTTACCCCCATGCTGGCTCGATCTAATTTAACCAGAATATCATCGGGAAGATAAGTAATAGTATCTAAATAAAGCATTTGCTGGGTAGAATCGGCAAATTCTCCCCATTGTTCAAGGCTATTCAAAATGGTTTTTGGTTCAGTTCCAGCTAATACTAAAGAGTCTAAATCATTATAGTTGGAAACTAGTCGTCTATATAATGCTTTTGGACTGGAAATTGATAAAATATTTGACAGTTTGTGGACTTTATCACCGGGATGACTTTGTTTGATTTTTGCTGGAATTAAGGCATCAAAATTATTAAAAAGAGTATCCCAGATTTGAGGAGATATGCTAGTTAATGTATCGGCTGCTATTTGTCGTAAAGGCTGAGGTATCCAGCCTATTTTTTGCCAAAAATTTCGTCCCCATAAATGTCGATTATATCCAGCAAAAAGTTCGTCTCCACCGTCACCGGAAAGACTAACGGTTACTTGTTGTCTGGCTAATTGAGATACTAAAAAAGTTGGAATCTGGGAAGAATCGGCAAAAGGTTCATCATATAAGGTGGGTAGTTTAGGGATAATCGCGATCGCATCTTTATCAGTTAGATAAAGTTCTGTATGATCTGTCCCTAGATGGTTCGCTATTGCTTGAGCATGGTTCGCTTCGTTATAACTATCTTCATAAAAACCAATCGTAAATGTTTTGATAGCTTGGGAGCTTTGAATTTGCATCAGCGCTACGATCGTTGAGGAGTCAATTCCTCCTGATAAAAATGCACCTAAAGGGACATCTGCCATCATGCGTAAACTGACTGCATTTTGGAGAAGTGAATCTAGTTTAGCGATCGCTTCTGATGGAGAGCCAGTAAAGGGATGATTAATCCCATTTTCGGCGATCGACTGAACAGACCAATAGGGTATAGGTTCAGAACTATTTCCATTTGGTTCTACTGTTAAAACACAAGCTGGGGGCAGTTTATAGATACCTTTGTAAATAGAATAGGGTGCAGGAATATAGTTATAGCGGAGATAAAGAGCTAAAGCATCACGATTAATTTCTGCGGGAAAGTCCGGATAAGCTTTGATCGCTTTTAATTCTGAAGCAAACAGAAAAGTTTGATTTACCCAACCGTAATAAAGAGGTTTTTCACCTAAGCGATCGCGTCCTAAATGTAAAAGTCGTTCTTGTCTATCCCATAAAGCAAAAGCAAACATTCCATTAAACCGTTGAACCGATTTCTCTAAACCCCACTCGCTAAAAGCAGCTAACATTACTTCTGTATCAGAACCACCGCGAAAACTATGACCTAGTGGTTCTAATTCTCGACGTAATTCTAAAAAGTTATAAATTTCACCATTAAAAACTATGACATAACGTCCATTCACAGATACCATTGGTTGATGTCCTTCTGGGGAGAGATCAACGATCGCTAGTCGTCGATGTCCTAAAGCAATTCCTGCTGTTTCATCAATCCAGATTCCACCACTATCGGGTCCTCGATGTAACAAGGTATTATTCATTTGTTCTAGGGTGGAACGATAATTGATAGTAGTCGAGGAACTATTGTTAATCCATCCGCAAATACCGCACATATTTTATATTTCCCAAAAAGATAAATAGCGTTTGGAGTTGAGCATAAACTGCATTTAGTTTACAGTTAGGAATCCAAATGATTGTAAAGATTAAATGCTCTGCTAATTTAGCTTTCGGTAGAAAATGTTGAGATCAGGAAATTAAGGACTTTTTCTGGGAGCTAATCTTTGATAATTTTCTAAGTTTTTTTTACTATTGCGTTTAATTACTTTAGTTCCTTTGGCACGAATATAAAGTAGTAATATTAAAAATATGGGTAATATTTGTAACCTGTAACGGACTCCTGAACCCAAGTTTTGAGAAGAGATAAATCCATATATAGTTGACCAAACTAACACTAGCACAATTGCCCACATTACTATAGGTTCTCGCAAAGTTTGCCAACGAGATCGTTTTACTGCTTGTCCAAATAGGAAAAGGAGAAACAAATTTTCAAATCCAGCTAATAATCCAAAAGGGTTAAGAACTTCTCCAGGTAGAGGACGAAATAAAGCTGTAAATATACCCACAGGAGCAAATGCGATCATCTGATTAACACCTGTAAATTGTGGTAATGCTTGGTTAGAACCTCCCTGTTCCCAGGTTTTAGATATGGTATTCGTAGTAGTCAGAGCATCTTCGGCACTTTCTAGACGAAATTGATTAGTAAACTGATTGAAAGTAAATAAAAGTGCTGCTATTGCAAAGGTAAGAAACAACAACTTAGGTAAAATTCCTCTGACACTACCCCAAGCAAAAACTATCAATGGGAATGCTAAAATTGGCCCTAACCAGGTACGGATGAAGATCGCGATCGCGATTCCTAGTGCTAAGGGAATAATATAGCGCAACTGTTGCAGTCGGAACAATCCGACGACTCCATAAAAATAGAGAGCTATTCCTAAAATAATCAGTGGATCTTTTCCCAAAATAGAAGACCAAAATAAAATCGATGGGAAAAAACCTAAGATATACAATAACCGGGGGTTACTTTGCTGAAAAAATATTTCAGCAGCTCGATAAAAAATATAAATTGAGATCATTCCCACCATCGAGAAGCTTACTTTCAAAGCATGATAAGAAGCGGGAAAAATCTGATTGTGCAGCCAAGCGATAAAAATAGTATTAGTAGTACCATTGCTGCCTACTGTTTCCATCGGAAAGTCATACTTAAGAGATTCGCTAAAATAAGAATAGGAATCTAAACCATAGTTATCTTCATATAACAACATAAAAACTAAGGTAACTAAAGTTTTGCCTACCCACAACCATAACAGAATTTTTTTATCTCTTTGTGGTACTGACCAGAAGAAGATGCTGATGCCCAAAGTTATTGCCCAACCAAGGGCAGTCATATAATCAGTTCCGATATCTTTTTGAGGAATTCTATGTCCCCAAATCACGATTAAATCGGAAAATTTAGCCACAACTATCCCGAATAGAGTGGCGATTGAAATAAAAGCAGAAATCAGAAATTCTTGATTTTTGTACCAAGGTGTGTTCATTTAATCTATCTTTTTAGTAAGATGTGAATAAATCATGGTGGACTGCGCTGTTAATTGGTTATTTGGAGTAACGAGACAAAGCGATCGCGCCGGGACGGGTGGATAAAGACATAGTTATCTTCCACAACTTCTTCCACTTGAGTAAGTCGAAGCCATTTCTGATCTGCTACTGTTTCATAGCGATACAGACTGTAACCCAGCATAAAGAAAAATTGGGTGAGTTCTTCTAATCTAATACCGAAACCTTCTAGATACCAGGGATTAATTTCGCAGATCACTGACGGATAGTGCTGCTCAATAATTTTTTGACCACCTCGAAAAGCAAATAACTCAGCTCCTTCAATATCACATTTAATCAACGACAAATCTTTCAGGGGCGGTAAAAATTCATCTAGTGCGATCGTTTCGCACCAAACTTCCTTAGTTTCCTTCCACCTAACTTGTGTCTCTTTACCATCACGATCATCATTCCGTTGAGCAATATGGGATTGACCGGCAGAAATAGTTCCTGAAGATGCTATGGGCACCCTAAAAGCCATCTTTTCTGTGCGATCGCTACAACCTTTTGGCACGATTTCAACATTCTTAAATTGCAAAATTTTAGCGATTATCCTTAATGTGGTATTAGTAAAGGGTACTGGCTCAAAAGCATAGACCCGTCCTAACTCTCCTACTGCTCGCGATAAATGATAGCAATAAAGTCCATAATTTGCACCAATATCTAGAACTGATTCTCCTGGTTGAACAGCAAAAGCAATCAGGTCAATTTCGGGTTCAGAAAGGCTACCTGTCCGAATATCCCAAGCCATTGCCATAGCTTGAATTAGTTGATAATTTCTCTCGGTTAAAATCGGATGCAAAATCCGTTTGAAAAAGCGTCTCACTAAAGAATTAGCTGGCATTGATTTTCCTGTTAGTATTGATTAATAAATGAATTATCTGGCGATCGCCAAAAGTAACTTAAATCGATCCAGAATTACCGATCTTACTGCGCTGGATCTTTAACGCATTTTCAACATCTTGTTTGGTAAAATTAGCATAAGGTACTCCATAATGACGATCAGATAGTTTGCCATCAATAGGATTACCACACTGCAAATCTTTGAGAAGTTGCTGAATAGTTGACCGATTCTCTATAGTTTGGCTAGAATTGAGTTGTTGTTGGATCAACGGAGCCAACCCTTCATTACTTGTTTGCTGAAGGATATGAAACAAACTGTATAAATAATCAACATTTGGTCCTAATTTAAACTCTTCCCGCTGTTTCATACCTTTAAAACCATCATTCGTGGGATAAAAATCGAAATATTCAACTATCTTAATATCGAGGGCTTTTGCTATTCCTAAATTTGTTGCTAACTGTCGAAATTTAGCCTCATTACCTTTAAAAATTGGTATCCGTTTCAGTCGATCTTTCCAGGTAGTTGGGTATTTGTTACTCCAGAGAGCTAAAGTAATTGTTAATGATGGTGGATAAAAAGGAACATGGGCTATATAAGAATCAACAAACGCAACATGGTGAAGTGCGTGGAGTTTATTTTCGATAACTTCCAGGTAAAATATCTCATTAGTAGCATCGACTATCTGCGGTTGCGTAAATGTCCAGTGTTCGTATCCATGTCCAAATATAGTTGCAGTTGAAAGTAACATATTACCGTGGTGATGAATTGCTTTAGTAGAAATATTTGTTTCACCACCCGGTAAAGGAATCCAACAGTTGGCTACAATATTGTAGAATTCATTATTTTCAATATTAAGACCCACCACTGGATAGTGTTTTTTGTTTAATCCCCCAGGTGTTGCTAAATGTTTATTCAGAACAGCAGCAAGAAAATCTGGATCGGATGCTATATCCTCCATGACACTTTTACTTTGGAAGTGAGCATCATGTTTGTTAACTGCTTGCTTAAATATCCTAGTCAGTTCTCCAAGATAGTCTTTGATCTTTTTCATATATTTCACCATTATCATCAAACTCGTTATTCTCGGATCGCCCAGCAAATAATACCGTCTCCCATCCCGATTAACTTACCTAATGACTGCACCAGATCTAAACCGATATACTCAATTTTTCCTGAGATACCTTTTCCGGGAAATAAATTACCCAACCGATAAAGTTGAAGTGATAACGGTCGAAATCCAACCGAAGTTAGCAGTCGTCGTAGACTAGTTGGACAAAAACCTACAACGTGAAAAGGAGGGAAAGTTGGGCTTAAATTTATAGCCCAATCTCTTCCTCTTAGCCGCATATAGGAATTGCCAACGATGGTACTTAAAGAACACTCGTTGGGAACATCTATAAATATTAATCCACCGGGTTGAAGAGCTGATCGAATCATTTTAAGGGTTTTTACTGGCTCATATAAATGTTCGAGAATAGCAGCCAAAATTACCACATCGTAGACTTCTTTTAAGGAATTGCAAGTTTCTATAGGAGCAAATTCTACTTCTATATCTTTGAGATCCTGAGCAACAACTGCAAAGCTTTCAGTCATCTCTACACCGCGCACTTCCCAACCACGATTGACTGCACCTCGAAGTAAATCACCTCGACCACAACCTAGTTCTAACATTTTCCCCGGTTTGCCAAGGATATTTTCTGCAAAATTAGCTAGTTTTTCCCCGTATAAAATTTTTTCTTGAGATTGTTGAAAATAAAAATATTCTTCAGCGGAATACTCTGAGTATGGGTTAGACTCGGGCAATAACGTAGGCTGTTGATAGACAGCATGACAGTCTAGACAGCGAACGATCTTGGTTTCTACACCTTTGTTTTCGTGATGAGCGCGTCCACCTCTTACTCCCAGAACCTTTGCTTTTCTAGAATCACACAGGGGACAAGGAGAATCTTCAGCACGCCATTGTATTTTACTTAGTTCTGTCATCATGATATCCTCTGTTAATTTATGCAACTGCGGCTCTAAATGCCTCAATAACACGCTGAGTGTTAGCTTTTAAGCTATATTTTTCTTGGGCTACTCGCACACAGTTATATGACATTTTGATCCGGAGTGAATTATCTTTAATTAATAGCTGTAAGTAGTCAACCCATTCACTATGAGTATGAGCAAGAAATCCAGTAACTCCATGTTCAATTACTTCCAAATTCGAGCCAAGCGGAGTGCATACAGAAGGAATACCTAAAGCCATATATTGAACTACTTTCATGTAAAACTTGCGCTTATTCCACTCAGTTACTGGTAAAGGAACTAGACCGATCTGAATTTTTCGCAAATCTTCAATTTCTGTTTCTGCTTTCCAATTCTGTGCTGTGTATTTAACTCCAGGTAGATCAAACTCTGTACCACCGATCAACTGAATCTGGTGTTTCACTTTTTGCCCGAGTTCTTTTAAAACATCCGCAAGTAAAAGCATATTGTTAACAGTGGTGGGACTGCCACTCCAACCAATGCAGATTGAATCCGAGTTTGGTTGAGGTGGATAAAAAACATATTTTTCCGTATCGACAATACTGGGAATTTGCCACACATTTGAGTTGAATTGCGTAGCATATTCTTTGATTTGGGTGGAATTAACTATTACAACTCGACTCAGACGGCAAATTTCTGCTACTTTGCCAAAAAATTTAAGATAGGATAAGTAACCATTTGATTTGCTGCGATAGGGTACGTAAATTGGATCGTCAAATTGATAAATAATTGGTTTTCCTTGACGGGCAATCCATTTTTCTAGTAATGCTGGTCCAAATAATGCTGCTTCTCGATGAATAAAAACCGCGTCAAAAGCATCTAAGTTTTGGAGCAATTTGATCCGATTGGCAAAAGCTCCGATCATTTCCCAAGCTTTAACACTCAGGTGTCCTGTTTGCTGAAGCACATCATGCAAGCGTTCAGTTTCAAAGGGAACGAAGTGAAGATGAATACCAGCATTTTTTAAGATTGGCTCCCACAGTTCAATGCTGGATCGCTGACTTGGTACGTAGCCATAAAGATAGGGAATGAGAACAAGAACATTCATAGTTAATAAATTCTGAATTTATCTTGATTGGGCGAGAGATTGATAAATTCGGTGATAGGATTGCACACCATCTTCTAAAGAAAAATAACGGTGGGCAGCAGTCACACAGCGATCGCTAATTCCCGTTTCCTCAACCAATTCCAAAAGCTCCTGTACCGCTTTTTTTTGTGCTGTTTCGGTGAACTCGCGCAAAACTACACCTACTTTTTCTCCTGCTAATATTTGTTCCATATCACCGACTCCAGCATTGCTCAGACAAGGAATTCCACAGCCTAAAAACTCACCCAGCTTGGTTGCTGCCGAGGATAGTTTGGAAAAAACTGGTTTAATGAAAAATATTCCTGCATCCATCCGACCCATTTCAACCGGAACCTGGGCAGGGGCTACAGTTTTAATCTCTACCCCATCCTCTATACTGTGAGCTGCCAGTCGTTCCCGGATAAAATTATGTTCGCCCCTATTTAGAATCAGCAGTTTGGCATTTGGTTTAAACTGCCGTAATATTTTAAAACACTCTAATGTTGGATCAAATAAATACCATACACCCACCGTGCCTACATAGCCAAGGGTAAAAGGGCGATCGCTGGTTAAATCTGTCTTAGGTAGAGGACGAAATCTTTCTAGGTTAGTGCAGGTGGAAATAATTTCAAAAGGCGGAAAATATTCTTTCAGATAGGGAAATTCCCGCATCGCAGCTACACCAGCATGAGTTAAAGAAACTACTAGATCTGAACGAGTAAGAAATTGGCGTTCAAACCATTTGGCAACTTTATACAATCGGGAATCTTTCCGCCATAAACCACCATCAATTCGCTCATCTGCCCAGAAACCACGCATATCAAAAATGAACCGAGTACCTAAGAGTTGTTTGAGACTCAGAGCAAGAACCGATGGTACATAGCTGCGAGCGTGAACAATCTGAATTTGGTGACGTAGGATTAAATAGGTACAGACAATAAATCCCACGGTTAAATCGTAAGAAGTTGCCAGTGTGGTAGGGTGTTTATGATATCCCAGAGGTATCCAACGAATCCCAGCATCGCTAACTTCTTCAATCACAGCATTGCGGTTTTTAGTGTTAGCCCAGTCATCTGGTTTTTCATAACTTACCAAAGTAATTTGATGTTCTTTAGCCAGCAGACGCAGATATTGATAAATCTGAGATTGTCCTAGAGGTTCCATCAAACCATCATAGGAAATATAAAGAACAGATATGCCAGATTTCTTATCCATACCGGGTTTTTCAATCAAGACCGATTTACTTATTTACCTTTCTGTCCAATTAGGTTAACTCCAGGATGATTAAGATGCTGAATATCGATTATTTCAGAATTGGATAGCCATTTTTCTACATCTGGCCGAGTTTGGGGTTGATCGTATTCAGGAGATAGCATATCAAAGGTATCTAAAATTGCCCAATCATAACGCTGTTTTAAGGACAGGTCTACCTCATTGACATAATTAGCAATGGGAATGCTAAATCTAAATAATCTGCCAAAAACCGGAAGGCGGAACAAGACTTCCGTTAGCACAAATAATCCCGGCATAAGCAACTTCAGGCTGGCTAAAAATGCCTTTTTATTGAGCCTTTTTGTCAACGGTCTGATCAGATATTTTCCGTTTAGTAATGTCCAAGGTTTTCGCTCATATATAGTCACGGCAATTTTGCCACCAATTTTTAAAACTTTTGGTAAACATTTAGTGGCTGCTTCTGGATGAGGAGTGTGTTGAATAACTCCTATACAGTAGCAACCATCAAAAACACCAGCACGAAAGGGAAGTTCGTAAATACTTGCTTGCACGAAGTGAATATTTTCGCGATCGCCAAAATTTTCCTTGGCTGCATCCACAGCATTGGTAATATCTACTGCAACTACTTCACAGGAATTTTTTGAGGCAATATCAAGGAATCTACCAGCACCACATCCTACCTCTAAAATCCATTTTCCTTTCATCCATTCAGAAGTCCAGCCTGTTTCTGAGTAAAACCGTTTTTCTGATAAGTTTGTCTGGTTAAAAGAATCAACTTGTTCTAATTTAAACTTATGCCATTGATAGCCAAAAGATGAGGCATAATTATCTTGATTGACAAATCGTGGTATACCTGATTCAATCGGATATTGATTGGGACAATTACTACACTTAAGATATCCTTCAATTATTTCTTCATTCATGCCCACCATGGTTTGGTTGCAAAAAAGTTCGCTAGCGCAATGTGGGCAAACTAAAATTTCTAACAGTTTGAGTTTCATAGTATCCTCATTTTTTCTTTCAATCACTCAGCAAATTTTGGCCGATTTTATCAATAGGTTAACTCTGGCAATACTTAATGGTGAATCCAGAGGTAATCGGGGGCAAGAGAAATTCTCGGAAATAGGGCAGATGAAGGATTTTCTACATATATTTCAATCCCTCTAGGATCAAGAATTTGGCGCTTCATTTCATAGATAATTAGATCAATAGGAACCATAATTGGTAAAGGTTTTAAAGTATCATGGATCTGACCTGGTGGAGAACTATAAAATGATGCCATGTTAGGATACTGTTGTGGATCTTGATAGAAATAAGCCGGATTATTTAAATCTATTCCACAAAGAACAATGCGCTGATAACCGAGTTTGATGGCAAAGGTAATTAGGGCACTTAATGTAGCTCGAAATTTGAAGAGTTTATCGATCTGAGAAGATGGGTGAAAAACATCTGTATTCAGAAGATAGCGAATATTGGCATCTAGCTCTAATTCATTACGTGCAAAAGCTGAAACGATCGGAACCGCGTACAGATTTTGACGGAACCCATCTGGCAAATCTTTAATAAAAGATATACGATCTGGATAGAGATCCGTGATAAATTTGATGACGGAAGAGTATTCGGCTTCCTTCTTGGCAACTTCCTCATGGAATACTTTTGCCATTAATGTTTCTAGTTTGGGACATTCTGGAATCTTATAGTTATAGGATGCTGGTTCAAAGGTATAGAAAGTTGGAATATGCTTGTGGCAAAACCAAAAGTTAAATCCGATCGAGTCGTGAGATGAAATTATTTGCCATTTGTGAGGGGAAATTTTGTTAATAGAAGAACCACTTCCCAAAATAAAAATAGTATTACTTTTTTTGACTTTGCTCAAATCTAACTCTTGCAGAAGAGGCATTCCTATTTGACGCCTTGCTTGTTCAAACTGGAGATATTCATACTTGTGTTTGTAAGAAAAATGTTTAGCATAATATAATCTCATTGCGAGAGGATAGGGCAGGGTTTTTCCTCGCTCTTTTAAAAATTTGACTAAATCTTCCTGAAATGCAAAACTATTCATAGATATCTTTCCTCGGTGATCTGTTTGATTGAAAGTTTCCAGCCTCCAATTATATTTCCTCAATTAGAGTGTGCGATCTGGATGTTTTTCAGTAATTACAGAAATTAATCAATGTTGGCCATTGCTTGAAATTCTAAACTTCTAGCAAGTAGTTGATGGTAAGTTCCAGAACAGGAGATTTTACCTGACTGTAAAAAATAAAGGCGATCGCACTTTTTCACTGTACTCAAACGATGAGCAATCATAATTATAGTTTTCTCGCCACTTAATCTTTCTAGTGCTTTGGTAATTTCCCTTTCAGTTTCATTGTCTAAAGCAGCAGTGGCTTCATCCATTACTAATATTTCTGGATCATGATAAAGAGCGCGAGCAATACCAATCCGTTGACGTTGACCTCCAGAGAGACGAATCCCGCGATCGCCCACCAATGTATCGAGCTGTTCTGGTAAGCTATAAACTAACTCTTTCAGTTGCGCTGCTTCGATCGCTGCCCATACTTTTTGTTCATCAATTTCCTCGATTGGTAAACCAAAGGCAATATTAGATCGAATAGTATCGTCGGAAAGGTAAATATTCTGAGGAATATAACCGATCTGTCGTTGCCAACTGTTAAGGTTAGTTTGGATATTTTCACCATCGACCAGAATCTCACCTTGAGTGGGAGTGAGTAATCCTAAAATTAGATCCACCATTGTTGTTTTTCCAGCTCCTGAAGAGCCAACTAAACCAATAGAGTGAGATTTAGGAATAGATAAAGAGATGCCATTCACTGCCGGATTTTTAGCATTGGGATACTGATAGTAAACGTTTTTAATTTCTATAATTTTGTTAAAATCTATAGATTTTTCTACATATTTAGGTACTGGAGGAGTCAAATTTCTAGTTTTTTCTAACGCTAATAAGTCGCGATAAATCACATCTACTGAATAACTAAAATAACGAATAGTTGTCAAAGATGCTAAAATCCGGTTAGCTGAGGGCATCAGACGGAAAGCGGCGATCGCGAATAAGGATAAAGTAGGTAGAATCGATTGCATATTTCTCCCTTGTACCAGCACTACTACGACAATCAAAAGTATGGTAATTACAGCGATACTCTCTAAAAATAATCTAGGCAAAACGCTAATTGTTTGTACAAATTGAGAAGCAATCGCATATTCACTAGAGTGTGCTGTAAAGGTATTAAGAAAAAATTTTTCTCGACCTAGAACTTTAACTTCTTTCAATCCTCCCAAACCTTGGTTAATCCATTGAATCATTTTGCTGGAATGGTAGTGTCTGACTTCCCCTAATTTACCTGTCCGTTTACGAATTAAACTATAAAATCCTACTGTTGCTGTACCAATCACACCTACTGACACAAGAGATGCTAAGGGTTCCATTATAATTAAAAATACTGCCACAAAAGTAGTAACTAAAAGTTCAGCTAATAAAACTATTCCGGGAATCAAAACATTAATAAACATCACCAGAACTTCGTTGCTGAGGTTGAGAATTAGTTCAGCTGGATTACGTTCTAGGTGAAAAGTATATGGGCTATAAAGATAGGAACTAAATAAGCGATCAGATAGAGATACTTGCTGATTGAATAAAAATTTAAATTGCACATATGTTAAAAGACTAAGGTAGATATTTTTGAGAACATAAAATATGATTAAACCGCCAGCTACTAAAATGAGAAATTTTTGGATGGAATCCATTCCAGTCAGTTGATATATCCAAAGTAAATACTTATTCTGTTGGATAATTTCTGGTTGGCTAAGTAAATGGACAAATGGTGGAATTAGGCCAATCCCTATCATTTCAATTGCTGCGCCTAAGATCATAAGTACAAAAATAGCCCCAGCCTGAATTTGTTCGCGCTGATTGAGTATATAAAGTAGCTTGGGAATAAGTTTAGCCATGTTCAAAATTAGTAATTCAGTAGATACTATGACTAAATATTACCTAAATTAGTTCCCGATGTTTTGAGATGATTTGTCAGATTTTTGCTAATATTCGTGTTAGATGATTGCCTAGAAATTATTTGCCAATAATAACAAAAAAACCGGATAATATATACAGAATTAACTTTGCTAATCCGGAACATTCACTGAGCGAAGTTTGATTTATAATAAGCTCCAGGTCACAGGTGTTCCGGTTTTAGCATCTTGCTTGATTGGTTTTCCTAGTAATGCTTGCTCATACTTTGGTGGTAATCCTAGTCCTGGACGTACCGCTCTGAGATTTTCTGAAGTAAAGATATCTCCGGCTTTCATATCCTGGGCTATATATAGCGATCGCCTGTAAATTAAGGATTTTTTCTCAGCTTCTGTTTGTCCGTAATGGATCTTACCCAGAGATTGCCAAGCTCGTTCTGTCTCGATTACTAGCGATCGCATTTCAGCGGGTTCCATCGAAAATGTTGAATCTACACCACCATCAGATCGTTGTAAGGTAAAGTGTTTTTCGATCACTGTAGCACCTAAAGCAACACTAGCGATCGCAACTCCAATTCCCATCGTGTGATCGGATAGTCCAACTTGCACATTAAACAAGTCCCGGAGATGAGGAATGGTCAGAATATTAGTGTTTTCTGGTGATGCTGGATAAGTGCTAGTACATTTGAGCAAAACTAAATCTTGACACCCAGCATCCCGCACCGCTTGAACTGTCTCATCTAACTCCGCAACAGTTGCCATTCCAGTCGAGATAATTATCGGTTTTTTGGTACTAGCAACTTTGCGAATCAAAGGCAAATCAGTATTTTCAAAAGAGGCTATTTTATAACAAGGTACATCCAGAGATTCTAGAAAATCAACTGCGGTGCTATCAAAGGGGGTACTGAAACCAATTATTCCCAATTCTTGACAGCGGTTAAAAATTGGTTTGTGCCATTCCCAAGGAGTGTATGCTTGCTGGTACAGTTTGTACAAAGAGTTACCTTGCCATAAACTATTGGGATCGTCAATATAAAATTCGCCAGTCTCAATATTTAAGGTCATGGTATCAGCAGTATAAGTCTGAATTTTTAGAGCCTGTGCCCCAGTGTTTGCTGCTGCTTCAACAATTTCTAAAGCTCTTGCTAATGATTGGTTGTGATTGCCAGACATTTCAGCAATGACAAAGGGAGGATAATTAGCACCAATTTTTTGATTAGCAATAGTAATCTCTCGCATCTGCTTACTCCAATAATTAATTGATTAACGGATTTTAACTAGATGTATAGCTGGCTGGTTTCGCACTATAGTTGGTTCTATATTTTGAAATCCACTTTTGATAAAGGCTCGAATTGATGATTGATTTTCTGGCTTTATGTAAGCATGAATTTTAGTTATTTCCCCACTATGAAAAAGTTTTTCCGATGCTAGCTGAATTAAAATAATTCCATAGCCATGACCACGAAAATGGCGATCTATGCTCAGAGAAACGATCGCTTCATTTTGGTTAATATCATAACGAATTTGACCGACAGGAATATCTTGGTGATTCAGGGCAATATACATAATACAGCTAGGTTGTGTCAGCTTTTCTTGGAACCATTTAATATGATCTTCCCAAGAAATAGGTTCTGAGGAAAAGGAAACGGCACGCACCTCTGGCTCATTTGCCCATTCCCAAATCAATTTACTATCATCAGCATCAACTAAGCGAAATTTTAATAATTTGTTTTCTAGATGTTTCAAAACTCGCTTACTTCCTTTACCATCCACTAGCTTTTGATTTTGTCTGCTTATTTCTATCCGTTGTTCTAGTGTTGTTTGTAATTGGGTGGATACAACTGCGGCTATTTGCTCCATCGAAATATCTTCATGCCAGCCTAAATTAATGGTTATTCCTATTTCATTTAATTTTTCAGCGATCGCTCGTTGGTTATCAGCCAAAATTAGCATTAAACTCGGTAAACCCATAAAAGCTAATTCCCAACAAGTCGATCCACCAGCAGCGATCGCCAGATCAGCCCAAGCCATTAATTCAGGCATATTTCGGACATTATTTTTCAGAGAAATTGGAAACCGTGACTCTTGTGCAAACAAGCGTAAGTGATCACCGTGGGGATTGTTTCCTCCCACCACAACTATTGCTTCCAGCCCATTTATTTCTACTTGCTGTAATCCTTGTAGGACTTTAAGCGTTACATTATCGCGATCGCTACCACCTAAAGTAACTAAAATTTTGTGAGCGATCGGCGATATTTTCCGGTGCCATCCCAACCAGGGCCAAAATTCCTGCCGTAATAGGGTATAGCGAGTTCCTAATAATAGTTGAGTATGAGGTTCTCGGTTCACGTATAAATTTTCATTGGCATAGATATTCTGATTTAAAATCAGGTCTGCACAGTAGGATTGTGCGTGTCCGTAATCATCAAGAAACAAAAGATATAATCCAGCTTTTTTGATAATTCGCTGATACTCAGCTCCAAAATGATAACCATCTACAACAATCCAGCTTGCTGCTACCTGCCGTGCTAAATCTATGGTTTGAATTGCATCTTCAATACTACCTGGTTGAGCTAATAGATGCACAATTTCCATTCCCTGCGATCGCAAACGTTCAGCTAGTGCTGATGCAACCACATCCATCACAAAAATTGCTTGCCGTCTAGCTTTTTGCCAAACCTGAGCCAAAGCTAAACACCGCATCAGGTGACCTGTGCCAATTTGAAGAGAAGCATCTGTCCGAATAATGATTTTCACAAGTCAATTTGAGAATGTTTCTATTATTAATCTTTACCAACTACAGCCGTACATTTATATTATGTTTTTTGAGAAAACGCTTGGCTTCTAAGGGAGTTTGCTCAGTAAAATGAAACATACTGGCTGCGGCAACAGCGGATGCGTGACCATCAATTAATGCTGCTGCCATGTGTTCGTAATTACCCGCACCACCAGAGGCAATAACGGGAATAGAAACAGCATTACTTACGCATTTTATTAACTCGATATCGTAGCCATTCATCGTTCCATCTAAGTCAATTGATGTGAGGAGAATTTCTCCAGCTCCGAGGGATTCAACCTCCTTAGCTAAAATTACTGGATCTTTACCAGTAGGCTGTTTACCTGAATGGGTAAACACTTCATAGGTGCCATTAGGTAATTTTTTTGCATCAATTGAAACTACCACACATTGAGAGCCGAATTGCTGGGCTACTGACTGAATTAGTTCTGGTGTAGATAACGCTGCTGAGTTAATAGCAACTTTATCAGCACCAACTTGCAAAAGTTTTCGTACATCTGCAACTGTTTGGATACCACCACCTACAGTTAAAGGCATAAAACATTCATCAGCAATTTCATCAACGGTTTCAAAATCAGGGGAACGTCTCTCATTGGTAGCGCTAATATCAAGGAAAATTAACTCATCAACTTCCCGCATATTATAAACTTTGATCGCTTGCATCAGACTACCTATCCGTCGCCAGCTATCAAAACTTATCCCCTTGACTAAACCAAAATTTTTGAACAATAAAGTTGGCATTACACGGACTTTAAGCATATTAGCTACATCCTAAAGGGCAAGAAAATTTTTGAGGAGTTGAAATCCTAACTTCTGGCTTTTTTCCGGATGAAATTGAACTCCGAAAATATTATTTCTCCTTATTGCTGAAGCAAAACCACCACAATAAGAGGTAGAAGCGATCACTTCCTGCTGATGATTGCAGGAAAAATGGTAGCTGTGGACAAAATAAAAATCTTTACCAGAAGGAATATTTTGAAACAAAGGTGAGGGCTGGTTGAAGATAACTTCATTCCAGCCGACGTGAGGAATACGCACATCAGGATGGTTAGATTCTAGTCGTTTTACTTCTCCATCAATCCAACCTAAACCTTCAGTTTCTCCACCTTCCCAACCTTTGCTAGCAAGTAGTTGCATCCCTAAACAAATCCCGAGAAAGGGAATGTTTTTTTCGAGAACTTGTTCTCGTAATATATCTTCTAAGCCATAACTACGAATATTTTTCATCCCGATGGGAAATGCACCCACTCCGGGCATAATTATGTAGTTTGCTAGTTCAAAATCACGAGCTTCACGGGTAATCACTGCATCACATCCACATTCCTGAACAGCACGAGCTACAGAATCTAAATTACCCATTCCATAATCCGCGATCGCAACTTTCTTCATAGTTATACCTGCAAAATTTTGGCTGTTTTTGAGTTCCCCTGCATATCGGGTTTAGGCTCTGAACCAATTAAGTTGTCATAATTAATTTTCGTTAGATTCCCCTGTTTGTCTTTGACTAAATTACCTCGGCTATCACAGACAAACAACTTCTTGTTAGTAAAGCGATCGCAGATTTTGATGAACTCTTCCACAGTCATATCAATCTCCTTGAGAATCTCTTCCAGGGGACATCCTAAATAACTCCAAGGAAATTTGCCATCGTGGATTTTAACTAGGTTAACAGCATCTTTTCGGTAAAGCCGTCCGCGCCGAATATGTAAGCAAGCTAAGTCCGTGGCTCGTCCAAAGCCGTATTTGAGAAATTTGAAGTAATCATGTATTCCTGTATGACAGTTATCTAAGTTTTCGTAGTTAACTAAGGAACCTTCAATTGTCTTGTGATAAGTTTCAAAACCATGTGCTTGAGCATAAAGAGCATTGTGATAGCCATCCCAAGGTAGATAGTAACCCAAAAATAGCCCTGTTACTCCCACTTTTTCCAATTCTTGATCAGAAGGATATCGATACTGAATCAGGTCTTTTGCTTCAATCCCATCCTGTCCAATCAAATCAGAAACTCTCAAACCTAAAAGTCCACCGAACTCTTCTAACCATCTGCGGGTGAGTGTATTGTTTTTTGCCGCACCAGCCGGACCACCATACTCGTGCTGCGGGTTTTCTCCCCAGATAATCAGCGGAATATTGAGTTGTACGGCCAGCCTAACAGGTATAGTAAATATAGTTACATGTTCTGGCCAAGAAATATCTCCAACTTGAGTTAGTGTCAGACGGTTAATTTTTCGGCGTACTATGGAATTAGTTGTGACCTCAATGTAGTCTACTCCAAGATTTTTGAGATTTTCAATATTACGCCGTCCAATTTCAGACAATTTATCTGTTGTGGCGGTAATACATAGTGGATTCATCCCCATTTCTAGGATTTTTAAGACCTGGTAATGGCTGTCTTTACCACCGCTAACAGGGATAATACAGTCATAGTTACTGCCATCTTTAGAACGGTAACGATCTAGAATACTAAACAATTCTTCTTTGCGTAAATCCCAGTCAACCGCTTGCCGTTTTTCAAAATAGTAACAAGCGCTACAAACCCCATTCTCATGAATCAATAAATCCGGTTTTGTTTCTGGCATCACACAGCAAGTACAGTACCTAATCATTAGTAAAACTCCTTTATTGGTAAAAAATTAAACCGTCTTTTCTAACAAAATCCAAGTTGTGTTATCCCAAGCTGGACTCATCCGCTGCCACAGAAAGCCATAATCGATTACTATCACTTTGTCTCTGTGCTGTTCCATCAACTCACCAGCAAAGTCACGCTTAAAAAGCTTGTCGGTATATCCTCGATAATTAATCTCGACCGGAACAGGATTGTAATATTCGTTGAGCAAGATGTACCGCGAGGAAATATCATATATTTTCTGATAAATTAGCGGCAAATCTTGAGGATTAATGTGAATTAAAACACCACAAGTAAAAACTAAATCAAATTTTTTTTCTGGGTTAAAGTCCTGAATAGATGATTGGACTGATTGCACTCCTGGGATTGTCTCTAATTGAGCGATCGCTGTTGGATTTAATTCTACTCCTGTTAGTTGAAAATTAGAGCTGAGTTGGGCGATCGCCTGGAGATTATGACCTCGGTTTGCTCCTAACTCACAAATTGTCTTAACTCCATAAGTTTTGGCTAAAACCTGGGCGAAAAATGGTTGACGTTGCTCAGGTAAAATCTGATTTCGGCTTGTATATTCCGTCCCAAAATTGCCTTGCCAAAACAATTCTTGCTCGGTTTTATTTCTCATGTCTGGTTCCCAACTATTAACCTAATTTTTTCTGTTGAACGTGAGCGTTAATTTTTACCAGCTCTGATTTTTCTTTGAGAAGTGTTAAAACTTCATCAGTTTTAAAAATCTCTCCATCTTTGGACAAAGCAGAGTAAATTTCTTGAATTAACTGCCAATCCTCTTCGGTATCTAGAGTCCAACGGTAATTGGAGATATTTTTTTGATTGGTATATTCTTGTAAAGTGAAAAAATCAGGATGCTGATAGATGTAAGGAGTGACATGCTCTTTTTCGTAAGGCTGATGAGCTTCCTTAACAGCCCGTTCTAATGCTTTAAAAGTAAATACCTCAGCGTCTAACCCGATTGGGTAAGTCCGATTTAAAGTATTACTCAGGTAATCAATTTTTAGTCCTGCAACTGTAGTAGTTTTGAAATAATACAACATTTGCGATAGAACTTCTGGATCAAAGAGAGGACAATCAGAGGTAATTCTGACAATAATCTCTGCCTGAAATTGTTGAGCTGCCAAATAATAGCGTTCTAACACATTTTCTTCACTACCGCGAAACCATTTTACTCCGCATTTCTCAGCCTCGATGACAATGAGATCATCTCCCAATGAGGTCGTGGTAGCAACAATAACTTCATCGAGCAACAAACAAGATTTAACTCGTGAGATTACATGAGCCAGAACGGTTTTGTCACCAAGAAGTTTCATTACCTTACCAGGTAAGCGAGTAGACCCCATCCGAGCTTGAATAATGGCAACTATCCTCATAAATGTATCTATTATTCTGTCTCCATTACTTTAGTTTTTGTTCCCAGATATTTCTGATATTTTCCCAAGTTAACGATGGTCATATTAATCGAAGTATCTAGAGAAATAACTAGGTTTAACAACTACAAATTCTTGGTTTTCTATGAATAGTTACAGGTCTAAATTTCAGAGATCCGGATTTTCAGGTAAAAGATCTTACTGATTTAGGATTTACGCAGACTTAACCTAATTCTGTCCTCGGTGTTAATGTAGCTTGATGAAGCGTTAGTGAAATTATGCCCGGGATCTTAGCCAGATTTTGAATTTCGCGATCGCGCTAATATTTTTACCAATTGAGTATTTATTCAATCAACTTAAAACCCTTTTAATTTCGGCGATCACTCGATCTTGATCTGCCTGAGTTAAGCCGTAGTAGATAGGTAAACTAATAGCTTCCTGATAATAACTTTCAGCTTGAGGAAAATCTCCCAATTTGAAACCCAAAGCTTGGTAATAAGGTTGAGTATGAACGGGAATATAGTGTAAATTTACTCCAATCTCTGCACGACGTAACGCTTCAAAAACTTGTCGATGAGTTTGATTAATCTGATCTAGCTTCAAGCGAATTACATACAGATGATAACTGGAGTAAGTATCTGGATGTTGCCAAGGTAATATTAAGGGTAAATCTGACAATACTTGGTGATAACGTTTAGCTAAACAGCGACGACGTACCACGAATTCATCTAATCGCTGTAACTGACTAGCACCTAACGCTGCTTGAAGATCTGTCATGCGATAATTAAACCCTAATTCTAATTGCTGATAATACCAAGAGCCATGGGATTTACCTTGGATCAAATCTGGATTTCTGGTAATCCCGTGCGATCGCAACCGCAGCAGTTTTTGATACAAACATTCTTGATTTGTTAGTACCATTCCACCTTCACCAGTAGTAATAATTTTGACTGGGTGAAAGCTAAATACTGCCAGATCAGAAAACTTACAGGAACCAATCGGTTGACTTTGGTAAAGTCCCCCGATCGCGTGGGCAGCATCTTCAATGATCCGGAAACCATAACGTTGTGATAAAGCTGCTATTTTTGCCATTTGGGCAGATTGTCCCGCAAAATGTACCGGAATAACTACTTGAGGGAGACAACCTTGCTTTTCAGCTACAATTAACTTCTGTTCTAGTTCTTCGACACTTAGATTGTAGGTCTGAGGGTTAATGTCAACAAAATCAACTTTAGCTCCACAATATAAACCACAATTTGCTGAAGCTACAAAGGTATTTGGTGATGTCCATAAAATATCACCTGGACCCAAACCAACAGCTAAACAAGCTAGATGTAATCCTGCGGTAGCATTAGCAACTGCAACTGCATATTTAGTACCACAATAATCAGCTACCATTTGCTCAAAACGTTCGATCGCAGGACCTTGAGTCAACCAGTCTGATCGCAAGACTTCAATTACAGCATCAATATCTTGCTCAGAGATATCTTGTCGTCCGTAAGGAATATACTTGTTCATGGTTTGAGCATATCTAGAAGTTGCTTTGATGTGAGCCATATAGTATTTTTATCCGAACTATATTGAAACCCATCAGGAACGAAAACCCCTTTTTCTCCTAAAGTGTTGCAAGTAAAATCGATCTCCCTGTTGAATTGAATAGAAGGTGTAATGGCATAATGATCTGCAAATTCTAAAGTTAAGCGACAATCATCAGCAGGACACATGATCTCATGCAGTTTTTCCCCTGGTCGAATACCGACAATTTTGGCTGGGATTCCTGGTGCTAATGCTTCAGCTAAATCAATAATTCTCATTGAAGGAATTTTGGGAACAAATATTTCCCCACCCTGCATTCTGGTAAAGCTTTTGATGACTAGCTCTACTCCTTGTGCAAGAGTAATCCAAAAACGAGTCATGCGCGGATCGGTAATCGGTAATTCTGTTGCTCTTTCCTGAACCAGTTTTTGAAAAAACGGGACAACAGAACCGCGTGAACCCACGACGTTACCGTAGCGAACTACCGAGAATCTTGTTATTAAATCACCAGTTATATTGTTAGCAGCAATAAACAGCTTATCGGAAGCTAATTTAGTAGCTCCATAGAGATTAATTGGATTTGCAGCTTTATCGGTAGATAAAGCAATTACTTTTTTAACTCCCTGAGCAATGGCTGCATCAATGACATTATTAGCACCATTAATATTAGTTTTTATACATTCCATGGGATTATACTCAGCCACAGGTACCTGTTTGAGTGCAGCCGCATGAATGACATAATCAACACCTCGCATGGCTAAATGTAAACGAGCGCTATCTCGCACATCCCCAATAAAATAACGCATTTCAGGCGAATTAAATGTCTGAGACATTTCATACTGTTTCAGCTCGTCGCGAGAATAGACAATAATTTTTCGAGGCTGATATCGAGCCAAAATTGTTTGGACACACTGTTTCCCAAATGATCCTGTTCCGCCAGTAATTAGAATGGTAGAATCGTTAAACATAAATTCAAGTAAACCTCATTGATACTTACTTCAGCTCTCAAAATTTTCAACCGGAAAATAGACTTGGTAAAAAATGTCTATATCAATTAGAAAATCGGGTATATTGGGCAGAAGTTATATTTAATGATGCAGACTTTTGGGAATTGCTCAGGAAAAAATTACGGAATAATTGGATGACCGCTCTGATTACGACAAATTTACATTAGAGTTGTGATGAAGCAACCCTTTGGAGCGTTTTCAAAGATTTGCTCTGTTGTTTTCACATCATCTTTGGGCCAAAAGCTATTGGCCCTAGGGCGTTGGTCGCGATCGCTATGACCAGAAATTAATAGCGGAGATTGGACACTACATTAACTAGCGATCGCAGAAATAAAGCAAACCTTTTTGTCTGATGAGGATGAGGTTGAACCTTTTCTCTGGATATATAAGCAATCTTAAAAAGGTAGATCGTCATATTCATTTTCTTGCGACTCAGTGGTAGCTGATGCTAATGGTTGGGTCGCGATCGCTGCTTGATTTTGCTCTGGTTCTCTTTTAGTGATTAAACTCCATCGGGTAGTTGCTTCGACTTGTGGTGCTATTTTCCCGATCGCATTTCCTAATTTTTCTTGAATTTCTTTAGTCAAAGTCACGGGAAATTTTAACTCTATTCTTTTGGATAGGGTTAATTCCGCTAATTGGGAAAACTTTACTTTTAAGCTGGGGGAATTAGCTAGTTTAAAATTAGGCGAATTTTCTAAATCTTGGACTTGCATTGCTTTTTTTACGCGCTCTTTTAAATAAGTAAATTCTGTGTCTAGTAATTTCCATTGAGACTCAATTTCTTGATAGCGTTCATTTAGCTGACTTAAGTCTTCAGGTATCAAAATATAGTGATTTTTTCGAGGTGATTTTTGCCGATTTTGCACAGTTAATCTCCAAGTTGGGATTTCAGCAATTTCTAAGCTCGGATCATTGATAAATCGTCCTAATTGTTTTTGAATGTCTTTAGTCAGAGTAATCCAAAAATCTAATTCTATCCCCTCTGTATAGGTTAACTGAGCAAGTTGGGAAAAATCTACTTTCAAACTGACAGAACTAGATAAGTGAAAATGGTTGTATTTTTCTAGCTCTTGTGTTTGCATTATTTCTTTAATTTTTTCTTTTATCTGACTTATTTCTACATCTAGTGGTTGCCATTCAGATTCGATTTTTTGGTATTTTTCTGTTAATAATGTTAAATCTTCCGTGACTGGATCAAAGCTAATCTGCTCAGTTAATTTTCGTAAAAGCTGATCTACTTGAACTAGATATATTACATCCATTTTGGCATATTGTAGCTGTTTGTCGGTCAGCAGACGTTGCCCCCAATTTCCGGTCTGTTCACTTTTATCTACGGATAGATTACAAAGACTTTTGACTAATGTTTTTAGTTGATAATTAGGTACGGGCAGAAGGTAATAAGGAATATTCTTAGCCATTTCTAAGGTACAGGTGACATTTTTAGCTTGATCATCTCCTAAAAATTTTAGGTCATATTTAGCATTATGAAAAACTTTCTCAATCCGGGAATTGACCATAATCTGGCTAATAAAAAATTGGCTCAATTCTGGTTGATCTAAAACGTCAAAAATATAAACGCGATCGCCAGTTAAATCTCGGTAATCAGCCGTAACCTGAATTAAAGATAATTGGGGATTTTCAGTATTAAAGTCTGCTATTTCTGTATCTACCCACAGGGTTTTGGCAGAAGCAAGTTTAGCAATTTGTCCTCGAATCTGACTGGATACTGTTAAATAAGGCATGGGCAAA
The DNA here is from genome assembly GCA_963744145.1 of uncultured cyanobacterium. Classification (GTDB taxonomy): domain Bacteria; phylum Cyanobacteriota; class Cyanobacteriia; order Cyanobacteriales; family CAWUOF01; genus CAVUSO01. The sequence continues at coordinate 1,038,519 of CAVUSO010000001.1, forward strand.
GTCTCTTAATTATTAGAAGAATAAGTGCATATTTTGATGCTATCTAAGATGATTTTAACATAAATTTTAAGTAAACTTAAGAAAAATGGACATTGATGCTGTCTGATGCTCACCTATTGTCATCCAGTTTAGCGATCGGATAAAATAGTTCTAATCGACAACGGGCTCAATAGGCTGAAGTTAAAACGGTAAGACTAGCAGAACGTTGACGATCGCTGGACTCCTGCTCAAGAACTGTCCAACCCTGGGAGAAAAATTAATGATCAGGATCAATATACTTCTAGTTTTCCATCGATAAATGGAGTAAATATGACATCAAAACAAGAGCTGCAAAATACTTTAAAAGAAAAGTATGGTATTAATAAAAACATCAGTCAAAGCCTAAGTCAAGAGGAGTGTGAAAGATTGTTATTTATTCTGAGTACAGAACCGAGTGCTATCAAAATCGTCGATTCCTTTGTCGATAAAAATTCGAGTTTAGGTAAAAATAATGCTCTCTTTGGTAAAATGCGTAATCAAGCTGAGAAAAAGTTAGAAACTTTAAAATCTGAATATTATGAATTAGAACAGACTATTCAAGGTATAGAAACTGATAAACTAGCCCTTGAAGAGAAAAAGAAACAATTAGAACAAGAGCGATTTAAGCTTGAATCGGAAGTAAAGGGTTTAGCTACGGAAATCACTACTTTAGAAACTAAAGTCAAAAAATTAAACTATGAAAATACTGAATTATTCGGAGCTAATCAACAGCTACAAAAAGACAACAAAGATTTAAAAAACTTAGTTGATCGGATCAGACTTCAATTGGCACAAAACACTAAACAACTTTTACAGTATGAGGATAGTGAAATTAGGAAAGCTTTAGTTAAGTTATTCAAATGGACATTAGGTTGAGAAATTGAGAAATGTCAAGCAAAAAAAAGCAACCAATCAAGTTTAAGGGTATGAGTTACCGTCAAGTTCAGCGATTTAACTCGAATAATAAGAAGCATCTAGAACCGGAAGATAAAAAATGGCTAAAAGATAACTTTTATAAAAATATAGGATGGCAAAATGTGATTAATCTGTACCAGAAAATTGAGGAATTTTTAGATAAGTATAAATTTGCCGATTTTACTCTCGAAGAGTTATTTTTAGAAGCAGATAGAATTGGTAATAAATATCTTACTCAGGAGGAAATCGCACAATATAATCAACAACTGTCACAAATAGTTAGTGAAATTTCTGAAGAAATTGATCAACAATTTCCCGATACAGAAATCGAAATTATCGATTTTGGTAAACAAAAGTAAAATTCAAGTTAATCATTGGCAGAAATTATGGAAATTGAAAATAACCCTCTAGAAGAACTATTTATTCAAGCTGATCAAATTGGTAAAAAACGTTATCATCGGCTAACTACAAAAGATTTTGAGAATTATCGAAAATTTGAATTTTGGCGATATATTAATGGTGATAGTGAATGTGGAACAACTCAAGCAAGTAAGGATTGGGTAAAGGATAATTCTGAGTGGTACTGTCCGATTTGTGGTGAAAAATATTCCCATAGGTTAGGTAAAACAATTGATCATAAATTACCCCGATCTCAATATCCCTGGCTCTCTATGGATTTTAATAATTTATGGGTTATTTGCCAAATCTGCAATCAAGAAAAGTCTGATATGCACTGGTATGAATATGAACATTATATGTTTACTAAGCATCCTGAATTATACTTAGATGTAAAAGCGATGCGTCCGATTCAATTGCTCAAGTCCCTCAAACAATCATCTAGCTAATTGATCGCGATCGCTCAGGATTCAATACGGTTCGTTTAAGGATATTTTGGGAGATATCGACGAATAAGGGTGAAGCATTCGGATCTAATATTACTCCCCTTCGACTCCGCCCTTCGACCCCTTCGACTACGCTCAGGGCAAGGCTCAGGGTAAACTCAGGGTGAAGTTTGAGCTGATAAATTATCGCTAAACATGCTTCACCCCTACAATTAACCGAACCGTATTGGCTCAGAATTAATCTTGATGTTGATTAAAATTAAGCCAAAAAAAAAACACCCCCCTGAAAGGAGAGTGCTTTTTATTAGCTAAGAAATTAGCCGTTGATCGCTGGAGCAGTTAAAGCTACAGGAGCAGTTTCTACAGCAGCTAAATCAAGTGGGAAGTTGTGAGCATTGCGCTCGTGCATGACTTCCATCCCTAAGTTAGCGCGGTTGATGACATCAGCCCAGGTATTGATCACGCGACCTTGAGAGTCGATCACTGACTGGTTGAAGTTGAATCCGTTCAAGTTAAATGCCATGGTACTGATCCCCAGTGAGGTGAACCAAATACCTACTACTGGCCATGCAGCTAAGAAGAAGTGCAAGGAACGGCTATTGTTGAAGGAAGCGTATTGGAAAATTAAGCGACCGAAGTAACCGTGAGCAGCCACGATGTTGTAGGTTTCTTCTTCTTGTCCGAATTTGTAACCTTGGTTTTGTGATTCGGTTTCCGTAGTTTCACGGATTAAAGAGGAAGTTACCAAAGAACCGTGCATGGCGCTAAACAGTGAACCACCGAAGACACCAGCTACACCAAGTTGGTGGAAGGGGTGCATTAAGATGTTATGTTCGGCTTGGAACACGATCATGAAGTTGAAGGTTCCAGAAATACCCAGAGGCATTCCATCGGAGAAACTACCTTGACCTAAAGGATAAATCAAGAATACTGCGGTGGCAGCAGCTACAGGAGCTGAGTAAGCGACGCAGATCCAAGGACGCATCCCTAAACGGTAGCTCAGTTCCCACTCACGTCCCATGTAGCAGAAAATGCCAATCAGGAAGTGGAAAACTACTAGCTGGTAAGGACCACCGTTGTAGAGCCATTCGTCTAAGCTGGCTGCTTCCCAAATCGGGTAGAAGTGCAGACCGATCGCATTAGAAGAAGGAACAACTGCACCAGTGATGATGTTGTTACCGTAGATCAAAGATCCGGCTACAGGTTCGCGGATACCATCGATATCTACTGGAGGAGCAGCGATGAAAGCAATGATGTAGCAAGTGGTAGCAGTCAGTAGGGTGGGGATCATTAACACACCGAACCAGCCGATATAAAGGCGGTTTTCTGTGCTAGCGATCCACTCGCAGAAGCGATCCCACGGACTGGCAGTGGTACTGCGCTGTAAGGTTGTGGTCATGGATTTATGATGACTTTATTTATTTTTCAAGGTACTCGGTAGCTTTGTTTTCTACCTTAATTACTATATTAACTGATTTGTTTCGGTTTGTAAAGCTTTTTCACAATTTCTTTATTTTTGTCTGATTCAAGGAGATTTGAACGGAGGAGCGATCGCGCTTAACTCTTACTATGCTTAGGTTTTGAGTTAAATCGCGATCGCCTTAACATTTAACAATAGTTCAACCTGGAGGCCATTTCATTGGCCGTCCGCCTAAAATATGTAAATGTAAATGGTAGACAGTTTGTCCGGCATCTGGGCCATTATTAATCACAATCCGATAACCATCCTTTAACCCAGCTTGTTCGGCAACTCGTTTAGCGGTTAAAAGCAAATGTCCCATCAGTGCATGATCTTTTGATTCAGCATCAGCGAGTTTAGCAATGGGTTGTTTGGGAATGACCAGGATATGAACAGGAGCTTGAGGGTGAACATCTTTGAAAGCTAGGGCTAAATTATCTTCATAAACAATATCCGCAGGAATCTCGCGACGGATAATTTTACTGAAGAGGGTGTCTGTAGTTTCACTCATGTTAGGATTGGTAGTACTTATTTCTAGAGATCAATGCAAAATCTTATTCTGCAACGTTAAGGTTAACAATTAAACCATAAGTTGAGACATAATTTTCCAACTCTTTAATATCCACCGTACCATTATGATCAGAATCAAGAATCTTGAACAGATAATCAGTAATATACATTCTCATCTGTTCCGAACTGCGTTCTCCTGTGGTCATATCCTCAACCAGACCAAGTAGCTCCATAATCTCAGATTTATCCAGAGTTTTATTACCATCCTGATCCAATTGCTCAAACAGCTTTTTCACATCTTCGGTGGAAACTTTGGAAGAACGGAGTGTTTCCCTCAATAGATTGTTATTAAATGAATTTAGCAGCAAGAGCTGTTCTAGGACAGGAATACAGAAAAACCCCACTGAAGCCCAATAAATTCCATACTGGAGAGCTGCGATCGTGGAGTTGTCAAGATTAGCACTAGCTCCAGTAAATAAAGCAGCCCAAAGGAAAAAATTGGGATTAACTAGAAGTATATAAATATCTTGTGCTTCTGCTTTATTAACAAGATAAGGCTCAGAAAATTTAGCGGTTAATGCCGCCAATCCACGCATTAAAACGAAGGTAAGTATCCCAAAACCTAGCTGTTGCAGACAGTAGAAAGACTTAGTAGTATCAACCGGAACAGCAATATCAGAAATTAAAGTTACAGGAGCAAATTGAAAACCTGTTACTAATGCCATTAATCCTACTGACAGGACTCCGATAAATTTCCATTCCTTACTATAGCGATTAGAATCAACCGGAGACTGGGAGCGCCACCATTGGGCCGCAGTTCCTGGTAGAGCTAACCCCAGGATCAGAATCACAAAGAAAAAGTTCAGATTGCCACTATTAATTGGTAACTGGGCTAGTGCAAAGGTCAATACTAAAGCGATCGGCGCAATGATTGACAATAATCGTGATAAAACAGCCGCAGGATAAAGATTTCCACCCCAAAGGATGGATAAAATTGGCGAAGTTAGGGCTGGTGGCACCATCCAAAACATTAGCCATAAGATGTTATCAAGATCGCTGGTATTTTGATATATCACTCCAGAAAATATTAGTAATAGACCGATCGCCCATCGGACTAGCATCCAAGCATAGACCACATACTGAACAGTTCGAGACAATTTCTGTTTGCTCGCCGCAAAGTCTATATCTAAATAGGTGTAAAATGTGGAGATGCCAAGACAGAGAACGATTATTCCTCCAAACAACATTCTCGGAATCCCATCTGTAATTCCAGTACCTATTTTTAGTAAACTGCCCACCAAGAAAGCAGTAGCATAAAGAAAAATCGCCCACATGGTGGCAAGATCGTTAATTTTTTTCCGTACTGCTGCAAAACCCTTTGATTCACTGTGTCGAAACTTGACTAATTCTTCTCGACTAAGAGCTTTACCATTAGGAAGTTTCAGAGGATGGTAAGCACTAGGAGGGAGATGACTTAAATAAATTGCTAAAGGTTCTAATACATATTGATGACATACCACTAGAACATTTTCGCCCCGCTTTAAGTGAGGGACTACTCGCTCTTGATAGAAATCCGCAGCACGTTTATATACTTGGCCGATTTTTTCCCCAGTGGGAGGTGCTTCGTTGTGAGAATGCAACATTTCCTCGAATCCTTCGTAACCAAGTGCTAGACGGAGAAGGTTTAGGTTACGACCGACAAAAATACCAAAAGAACGCTCACTAATTCGATGGTCAATTTGCACAGGAATATCAGGAGAATTGAGTGCTTGACTGACTTCAAGGGCAATTTCACAGGTTTGTCTTGCCCTTCTCATGTGCGATACATATACAGCGTCAAACTTTATCCCTTTTTTCTGTAAGTCAAGTCCTGCACGACGTGCTTGTAGTTTACCAAAGGCTGTCAAGCCCACATCAATTATACCCGCAAAAATATTGCGTTCGTTGCTGGTACTTTCGCCATGACGAATAAAATATACTTGTCCTGGACAAGATTCTTGTTCTGCTACTTGGGCGTGATCTAAAGATAAATTGAGTGCTGCTATTTCTTCCATGGTGTTATCTCTTAAGAAGGATCTTGAGATGATCTACCTTATTATTTAAAGCCGTTAAGAATCTTTCTTTATTAATAAGGTAAGCACTGAATTTAGCTGTTCTCAATTGGTAATAGCTTGAGTGGCATAATCAGATTATATTTACAATCTGATCAAAAGGAAGATTCCAAGTCTGCATCACACGACCAATTAAATACTTTTCCAGCCAAGGTGTGTTAACAGAACGACTATGCAGATTGTTAAGATTAACTTTCCACTTAATTTGAGGATTAAAAAGAGTTAATTCAGCGGGTTGTCCTACAGCGATCGCTGCTGGAGTTTGTTTCAGACATAAAGCAGGTTGGGTGCTTAAAACTTGCCACAATTGGAGGGCTGACCATCGATTAGTTTCGACTAAAAAATGCCAGAGTAGGGGTAAAGCTAACTCCAGACCAATTACTCCTGGTGGTGCAGAGGAAAAAGCGACGGTTTTTTCTTCATAAGTATAAGGAGTATGATCAATGGCGATCGCATCAATAATTCCGGCTTTCAAACCATTAATTAATGCGGCTTGATCGTCCGGATTGCCCAGGGGAGGATCGAGACGTAAAGCAGGATTATAACTAGCTAAATCTTCACTATTAAATAATAAGTGCATCCAAGTTGTACTAGCAGTGATTGGTAAACCCCGATTTTTAGCGGATTGAATCAGTTCGACTCCCCGAGCTGTAGAAATTCGCATCAAATGAACTGGAGTACCAATCACCGCGATACATTCTAACAAAGCAGCTAAAGCAGCAGTTTCGGCGATCGCTGGATTACCACTTAAACCAAACCTAATTGATGCAGCACCTTCGCGCATGACTCCGGGTCCAACTAACTGGCGATCGCATGGCCATATAGCCACGGGTTGGCCCAAAGGTGCTACATATTCTAGGAGCCGACGTAACAGTCCTAGATCAGCTAGAGGTTGACCATCTGTAAAACCGACCACACCAGCAGCAGCCAATTCCGTCAATTCCGTCATTTGCTGACCAGCTAAATCCAGGGTGAGAGCGCCCCAAAAGTAAATCTGGGGAGCAGCAGCAGCGAAAATTTGTCTAGCAGCAGTGTTACTTTGTTGTTTCAGCCAGGATAACATGGCCGGCGAATCGAGCGGTGGTTTGGTATCCGGTAAAATAGCTAATCGAGTAAATCCACCATGGATAGCAGAAAGCATGAGGGAGGCTAAAGTTTCGCGTTCTTCAAATCCCGGTTCACCAGAATGACTATAGAGATCCACCAATCCTGGTCCTAAAATTAAACCCTGACAATCTTGTCGTTGGGTATCAACTGGAACATCAGCAATCTGGGAAGCGATCGCCTGAATTCTGCCCTCAGCAATTAAGACATCAGCAATTTGGTCGGTTTGCGAAACTGGGTCTAACACCCTTACTTGTTGAAGTAACCAACAACCACTAGCCACGATTTATCACCTTACAAAGCTCCAGCAGCCGTTTGATCGAGAATACCTCCGCTCAAATGAGTGGTGATATTCATCGCTTCGAGTACGGGTGGACCATCCAACCCGCGCGGATAATCAATCACAGTTACCGCACCATTACCTTGCTTAAAGTTCCAAAAATGTTCTGGACTTAAATCAAACAAATGACAGAGAATAGCTTTATTGATGGCATCGTGACCAACCACCAATCCAATGGAAGGAGATTGATTACCCGCACTAGCAACTACAGAACGCCATGCAGCGATCGCCCGTTCCCATACTTGTTGTAAATTTTCTCCTTCGGGCATTTGCACAGATGCTGGAGTAGTTTTCCATTGCTGTAATTGACCGGGAAAATCCTGTTCAATTTCGGTTTCAAACTTTCCTTCCCAGAGTCCATGACTAATTTCTCGCAACTGATCATCCAGTTTTAATTCTACCTGTGGATGAGGATGAAGAATCAATTCAGCCGTTTCCTTGGGACGTAACATGGAGCTACTGACCGCAAAATCAATGGGAATATCTTTCAGAAATACACTGGCTTGGCGAGATTGTTCTTTGCCTTTATCATTAAGAGGAACATCAATTTGACCTTGGAACCGACCTTGGCGATTCCATTCCGTTTCCCCATGACGTACCAATAACAACCTAGGACCGCGATGACCTTCCCTGGGTTTGGGAAATATTTCTCCGAGATGGTTAGTAATATTCATCGACTCCAATTGCACCCCATCACCCCAACCACCTGCAAAATTCAGGATACTAATCCCACAGTTTGACTGCTGGATCGAATGATAAAAAGCTGGAGAAATTCCTAGGGCAGTGCTAATTAAAGCTCGATTAATCCCATTATGAGCCACAATCATAATGGTGCCATTGACATGACGAGACAACAGCTCTTGCCAAAATTGCTGGGCTTGGGCAAATAAAGCTAAAACGGGGAAGTGTTCTTTTGGTCCATCTTTTCCGGGTAATAACATCCGAAATTCCTGGGGTTGATCTTTCCAACAGCGATATTCATCAGGAAATTTCTGCTTGACTTCCTCTTTGACCAAAGTTTCCCATAGGGGCAGATCGATTTCCATCAGTAGATCTGTCACCTGGAGTTTGGGTGGATTTTCTAAACAGGATAAGATGACTTCTGCTGTGCTTTTTGCCCTCGTCAATGGGCTGGAATAGACTAGATCAAAATTAATTCCTTTGATAGCATCGGCAACCAGAGTTGCGGTATGACGACCTAATTCTGTCAAAATAGACTGATCAAGACGACCTTGGATACGATGCTCGATATTAAAACTACTTTGACCGTGACGCACGATAATAACTCGAGTGGTCAGGGTGGTATCCTCCCATTTAATTTTGATGGTGCTAGTAAATGTCCAGAGAAACCTGGAGCCGTTAAAAATATCATCAGCATTTTAGCCTGCTTTGTCTTTTATGATTTGACTAGCGCAAGAAACTTTTTTTACTGATATAACCTATGACATGGAAACGTTTGATTGTAAGGCTGATTTTAATTTCCCTGACGATTATGGCAATCTGGTCGATGGGCTATGATTTACTGCAAAGTTGGCATAAACCTCAGATTCAAAGTCGTCTAGAGTTATATCAAGCCAATCTGTTTCTCCATGCTGCCCAATGGCACCCTAAATCAGATTTGGATCTAAAAAGTTTTAGTAATAATTTACGAGAACAAGCTCAAACAGGTTTAGAGCAAGAGCGAGATGCTTTGAAATTGCACCAAACCTCATTGCTCCCAGCTACTGAGTCTACCCAGATCGCTCCAAGTCCCATGATATCTGCTCAAGATCAATCCTTGGTTACTACTAAATTGGTAACTCAATCTCAATTGGATGAGTTAGATTTGCGGTTGGGTCTAGTTAAAGCTAGTAGTGGACATATAGATGAAGCGATCCAAGGGTGGACCAGTTTGCTTGAGCGTCCCCAGACTCTGATTACAGATCCACAATTACAAGTTGAAGTCAAAACTAAACTGAAAACTGCTACAGTTTTGATCGGACTTTGGAGCAATCCACCCCGCATTTTACCTAATGCGGAAACTTTGATTCAAAAACATTTAGACGGATGGTTTCGTTATAGTGCTTTAGCTCAACTTTATCAATTACAGCAACGTCAAGATGCTTTTACTAATCTGTTCGCAAGTGAACAGTTAATTGCCCAGCAAGCATTAGTAAAATTAGTTATTCTCAATGTTATTCCTCTGTTAGCAGGTGTAACTGGAGTCGGTTTACTGATTTTTTTACTGATCCAGTTAGCTATCAAACGTCAAGAATCTTTTCTGGCTCAAAATGCTAATCTCTCTTGGGAGACACCTTGGAATGGTGAAACTATTTGGCAAGTTTTAGTCATCGGATTTTTCTTTGTTAGTCAGATTTTTCTACCGCTCTTGCTAGGATCGCTTGGGTTTGCACCAGAAAAATTTAATGTCCGCTCTCAGTCATTTTATTTGCTGTTTACTTACGTTTTATCCGCTAGTGGAGGACTAATGGTTCTCTATTTTTTGATTAAAGATTTTCTCCCTTTACCAGAAAGCTGGTTTCGGATATCTTTAAAAAGTAACTGGTTTTGGTGGGGGTTAGGTGGTTATTGTGTCGCTTTACCCTTAGTAATTATAGTCTCGTTAATTAATCAGCAACTTTGGCAAGGATTGGGAGGTAGTAATCCGATTTTGCCGATCGCGTTAGAAGGTAAAGATGGGTTAGCTTTAGTGATATTTTTTATCACCGCTTCGATCGCAGCACCAATTTATGAGGAGATTTTATTTCGAGGGTTTTTGTTACCATCATTAACTCGTTATTTACCCTTATGGGGAGCGATCGCTGTGAGTAGTTTGTTGTTTGCTTTAGCCCATTTGAGTTTATCTGAAGTATTACCTTTAACTACTTTAGGAATGGTGCTAGCATTTGTCTATACCCGATCGCGTAATTTACTATCTTCCATGTTTCTCCATAGTCTCTGGAATGCCGGAACTTTATTAAGTTTATATATCTTAGGAAGTAGTACAAATTAATGTTCGAGAGCGGTAATAATCATAACCAAAAATTAATCTTTGCCAACATCTGTTCAAGGTATATATTAAGCATAGAACTAATTTTGCTCAAGTTACGGTTACGAAAGTAGTCGGCTAATTCCCAATTATTTTAAGGAGAAAAATCAATGACAATTTCCATGTATCATGCTTCAGTTCCTAGTCTGGTCAAGACTCTGACCAATCTGACCAATATTTTGGAGAAAGGTGCTGAATACGCAGAAACTAAAAAGATTGATCCGACCGTGCTGATCAATACTCGTTTATATCCAGATATGTTCCCCTTAGCAAGACAGGTACAAATTGCTTCAGATATTGCGAAAAACGGAATCTCAAAATTATCGGAAGTAGCAGCACCCGTATTTGAGGATAATGAAAAGAGTTTTCCTGAACTGATCACCAGAATTGAGAAAACGATCATCTACTTAAATACGATCACCCCAGAACAAATTGATGGTTCAGAGGAAAAAGCAATTGCTTTGGAAGTTGGCAAAAATACGCTGAATTTTGGGGGAATGGCATTTCTATTAGAATTTGTTCTTCCCAATGTTTATTTTCATGTTACAACAACTTATAATATTCTGAGACACTGTGGAGTAGAAATTGGCAAACGCGATTTTCTGGGCAAGATTTAAGTAAATTAAGTAGGGTGCTGAACCGAGCAGAGATTTGCGCTAATACCAATTTAATGTGAAGTTGCACAGATCCCCCTCGCATCCCCCTTAAAAAGGGGGACTTTAATTCATGCTCCCCCTTTTTAAGGGCACTAAAAAATTATGCTAGTATTAGACCCAAACAACCTCCAACCTATAGTAGATCAACGTCTCGTGCTTTACGATATCACCTGGGAACAGTACGAGCAACTTGCTGATCTGTTTGTGGATGAGTGTTCCCGGATGAATTACTTGGAAGGGACACTAGAAATTATTATGACTACTTCTCCAGAACATGAAAGACTAAAAACTATTATTGCGCGTTTAATAGAAACTTATGCTGTGGAAAAGAGAATTTCTCTTAATGGTTATGGTAGCGCTACTTTTCGTCGTCGAGCGACTAGAAGGGGTGCAGAACCTGATGAATGCTACTGTTTAGGTGTTCTCAATGAAGTACCGGATATTGTGATCGAAATTGTCTTGACTAGCGGTGGTGTTGATAAATTAGCAGTATATCAAGGGTTAGAAGTTCCGGAAGTCTGGTTTTGGGAAAATGAGCAATTTTCTCTGTACCGCTTGCGATCGCAATCATATCACTCAATCTCCAAAAGCGAGTTTTTACCAGGATTAGATCTATCTCTGCTGATTCAATATATCGGATATTCAGATCAAACTGAAGCAGTTATTGCTTATCGAGAAGCGTTAACAATGAACTCTTTCCCTGAACATCATCCATAAAATTAACATAGTAAGTTTAGTTCCCAGTCAATTTTAATATCTATGGCACTTTCCCCAAAAACTTTGACCACTATCCCGAGTCCACCCCTAGAAAAGATTACCTTAGACGTGGGGGGAATGAAATGTGCTGGTTGTGTCAAAGCTGTAGAACGACAGTTAACCCAATACCCAGGGGTAATTTCTGCTGCTGTTAACCTGATGACAGAAATAGCACTAGTAGAATGTGCAACAACTGTAGATCCAATTGCGTTAGCAGAAAAATTAACATCGACTGGTTTTCCCACCCAACCACGAATTATCAGTGAAGAGCATCAACCCCTCAGTCTAGCAGAAAGACATCATCAAGAAATTAAACAGCAAATTCGGAACCTAATTATTGCGGGAATTCTGATTTTTTTATCGGGAATTGGACATTTTAGCCAACATTTTGCCATCCTGACTAATATTTGGATTCATTGGGGGTTAGCAACACTAGCGCTATTATTGCCAGGACGTTCCATTATATTAGATGGTTGGCGGGGATGGTGGCAAGGGCATCCCAATATGAATACTTTAGTCGGATTAGGAACGATCAGCGCATATTTAGCTAGTGTGGTCGCTCTGTTATTTCCCCAAATGGGTTGGGAATGTTTTTTTGATGAACCAGTAATGTTATTAGGATTTATTCTGCTGGGAAAAACCCTAGAACAGATAGCCAGAGTTAGAGCTACAGCTGCTTTACAATCTCTTTTAGCATGGCAACCCGCAACTGCGCGATTAGTGGTTAATCCATCAGTACCTGAAGCAACAACTGAAAATCAAACTTCATCATTACCTATTTATGAAGAAATTCCTACCCAAAAAGTGCGCGTCGGGGATTGGGTACAGGTATTACCAGGAGAAAAAATCCCTGTGGATGGGGAAGTCTGGGAGGGAAAAACTACTGTTGATGAGTCGATGTTGACTGGGGAAGCTATACCAGTATTAAAGCAAACTGGCGATATTGTGACTGGGGGGACTTTAAATCAGTCTGGGGTAATTGTATTGCGAGCAACTCGGACTGGCCAGGATACAACTTTAGCACAAATAGTTTCTTTAGTAGAAGCAGCTCAAGCCCGCAAAGCACCGATCCAGAAGTTAGCGGATACAGTAGCAGGTTATTTTACTTATGGGGTAATGAGTGCAGCAGTTTTTACCTTGGTCTTTTGGTATTTTCTTGGCACTCGTCTTTGGTCAGATGTATTAGTAGCTAGTAGTTCAGGGTTGATGATTCATAATTTATCAGGAATGCTGATCCCAGGTGAACTAGCAAATCTCAATCATCAACCTTTGTTGTTAAGTTTAAAATTAGCGATCGCCGTTTTAGTAGTAGCCTGTCCCTGTGCTTTAGGATTAGCTACCCCGACAGCGATTTTAGTCGGAACTAGCATTGGTGCGGAAAGGGGGTTATTAATTCGGGGTGGAGATGTTTTAGAAAGACTGCAAAAAATCGACACTGTTGTCTTTGATAAAACTGGCACAATCACAACCGGCGATCCCACCGTAACGGATTGCATTCCTATCATGGGGGATCATGCTCAGATTAATTCTCAAATTATCCTCCAAATGGCTGCTGCTGCTGAAAGTGGCACTACACATCCTTTGGCAGTAGCTATTTTAAAGGAAGCCGATCGCCAAAAATTATCTCCTTTGAGCGCCAAGGATTTTCATACGGAAGTAGGATTAGGTGTGCAAGCGATCGTCAATGGTGATCAGGTTTTAGTCGGAACTAGGGAGTGGTTAGCAGTTCATGGGGTTGAGATTAGTAGAGCTGATGATTTGGTACAGATACTAGGAAAACAAGGAAAAACCGTAGTTTATGTAGCGATCGCAGGTGTTTTAGCTGGTTTAATTGCTTGTCTTGATACTTTAAGACCTGATGCTAAAGCTACAATAGCCAGACTCAAGCAAATGGGATTGCGGGTAATTTTGCTGACTGGGGATCGACCTTTAGCAGCAATGGCGATCGGGACGGCGGTAGAACTTGACCCAACGGCAATCCAGGCTGATCTGCGTCCAGTGGCCAAAGCCACAGCGATCGCCCAATTGCAAGCTCAGGGATCTGTTGTTGCGATGGTTGGGGATGGGATTAATGATGCTCCCGCTTTAGCACAAGCTGATGTGGGGATTGCTTGGGCTAAAGGTACAGATGTGGCTGTAGAGACAGCAGGGATTGTATTAATGCGCGATCAGTTAATGGATGTCATTCATTCAATTTACTTGAGTCGCCGTACTCTCAATAAAATTCGCCAAAATTTATTCTGGGCGTTTGCTTATAATACCCTGGGGATTCCGATCGCTGGGGGGATTTTACTACCAGCCTTTGGGATTTTACTTAGTCCAGCAGCGGCTGGGGCTTTGATGGCTTTTAGTTCGGTAAGTGTAGTTACGAATTCTTTATTATTACGTTATACTGCCCATTTTGATCACAAATGTTAGCAGACAATGTTCGATTCCTAATCTTTTGTTGATCCATTACTGATTGGGAGTGTTTTTTGCTCACAAGTATGAGCAAAGCACTAGACTTTAATTCAAAGCCTCATAAGATGTCAAATGGGGTTCTATAACTTTGGCGGATGTTCTCCCATCTTCACCCACATCTTCCGTACCCGAATTAATTGCGGACGATTCATTTTCAAAGCACTAATTGTCCCTCGGACCAACAGAGGTAAGACCAATAATTTCTGTTGCATCTTGATTCCAGGCAAAATGCTCTGACCAAGACTGAAGACAGGGATGAAATAAAGAAACTAGCTGCTCAGTTAAGGGATCAACCACCATCTGACGAATTGCTTTGTAGCGATTGCAAGCTGGGCAAGCCAAGCAGAGATTTTCCAAAACCGTCTTACCACCTGCACAGAGGGGAATAATATGTTCAAATTCAAAATTAGTAACAGTTAGCGCTTCCTGCGTCCGACAATAAGCGCAATGTTCATTAAACCTAGTGCGAACTTGTCGCTGTAACTCGACAGAAATATAAACACTCATACTGACGAGAAAGCTGACAAGCGTTTTAAGGTATATCTGGCACGAGTTTTGAGGATCGTTAGCTGATCGATTTGTGCTAAAAGATGGTCTAGCTCGGTGAGTTGTTCAGCCGAGAGTTGGGTTTTGGCATTGAGAGCAAGAAGTTCATCGAGATTGGTTTGGGTAGCGGGAGCCAATATACTTTCAGCTAGAGCTTGTAGTTCGGCTTGACTTAAACCAGTCAAGCACTCCTCATCATCAATAGTCTTTTCGTTGGCCAACCGACTGTAGACATCTAAATCTAATAATACTCCGATTCGCTCTCCCTGCTCGTTGGTAAGATAACGTACCTGTGTACACATAGTGAGAGTAATTTAATTTAATAGTAACTAGGTTAATCTTAACTGACTTTTGAGATCAATGCTTCCTAAAAACTCTGATTGATTTTGTGAATTAACGAGAGGGGCGATCGGCTCGGACGGGCAAGATGCCCATCCCAAAGCGTTTACTAGCATGAAACAGCTCTGCTGGTCTAAGAGGTGCAAGGTTTTCAACTCTGATCCTGATAAAAATTTACCCTTGCTCTTTAGAGCAAGGGTAGAAAAGAGAGCAAAGCTTTCAGCCTATAGCTGCTATTCAGAAAAGTTTTCCACCAGTTTCCAGTTGCGATTTTCCATAATCGCCTGTTTGACGATCTCAAACATTTGATAACAATGGTTATTGTTATGCAGAGGTAATTCCTCGTTTTTAATCACGAACTTCATCCGAATTTCGCTGTCAGTAGCAGTAGTTTTGTCGATGAGGACTTCTACAGTTACCAGTTTCGGAAAAGAGACTCCGCCCGGTATTTCTCGAGCCATCATATAGTCCTCAGTATCATAGATGATATCCATACTACAAGCTTCTAGCACCTGTGTGAGCAAGTGCCTGAGACGTTCAATGGGAACGGCGATGATACATGAACAGGTGTAGCGAGCCATAGAAGAGTCGGATGTGGTACACTAAGACCATCTAATCATACCTAACCTTGGCAAATCGGCATAATAGGTAAAATTTGATGGATTAATTTCCTATAACTACTGAATGGATGGTTTTACAGAACTTGTAGGGCAAAGTCAAGCAGTGGAGTTGCTTACCCAAGCAGTGACCAAAAATCGGGTTGCCCCTGCTTATTTGTTTGTTGGCCCGACAGGAATAGGGCGAAGTTTAGCTGCGAAGTGTTTTGTCGAGTTTTTGTTTAGCTTTAAGCTGACTGAGATGGAGTTAGTTAAATCGATTAAAAACCGGGTCAATCTGGGAAACCATCCGGATTTACTTTGGGTAGAACCTACCTATCTCCACCAAGGTAAAAGAATTTCAACCGCTGAAGCAGTAACTTTGGGGGTCAAACGGAAAGCTCCACCTCAAATTCGTCTGGAACAAGTCCGAGAAATTAGTCAGTTTCTTAGTCGTCCACCGTTATTGGGGTCACGTTCTCTGGTGGTGATTGAACAAACCGAGACCATGAATGAAAGTGCAGCTAATGGTTTACTGAAAACTCTTGAGGAGCCAGGAAGGGCTACTTTAATTTTAATTACACCTAGCTTAGACTCTTTGTTGCCCACAATTGTCTCTCGCTGTCAGCGCATTCCTTTTTATCGGTTGAAGACTGAGGATATGAACCAGGTATTACAGCAAACTGGTAATCAGGAAATTTTAACTCATCCAGAAATATTGGCGATCGCCCAGGGTAGTCCAGGAGCTGCGATCGCTTCTTGGGAACTCTGGCAAAAAATTCCGTCTGAGTTACTTCATCAGGCTCGACAATTACCCCAATCTTTTGGGGGACATGAAGCTAAATCTTTACGTTTGAGTCTGGAACTTGCTCACCAGATTGAGCAAGGATTGGAACTAGAAACTCAGCTTTGGTTAATTGACTATTTACAACAATGTTACTGGCAACAATTTTTAGAAAAAACTATTCCGGTGTTGCTTTTAGAACCTTTAGAAAATGCCAAGCGATATTTACAAAGATTTGCTCAACCGCGTTTAGTTTGGGAATGTACTTTGATGATGATGTATAAATTAATGTATTCTGTTAATTAGGGCGATCAAGGAAATTACAGATGCTGAAAGTCAGAAATTTTACACCAGTTTTAATCATGAGCTTGTATTTAGGTAATTATCCCCTTAGTAATAAGGTTGTTGCTGAAGTCCCGCTGCAAATAGCAGAATCAACCTGGAAAACATTTACTTCGACTGAGGATGGATTTAGTATATTAATGCCAATTATACCGACCTTACAAACTCGGGATCTGAAATTGAATAAATCTGTCATTACTTCTAAAGTATTTTCTGTCAATAATGAAGATGTGGTTTATGGGATTGAAGTTAGATATTACCCTGCCAAGGATAGTGAGATTACCATCGCTAATCCGAACGGATATTTTGATTTAATTTTATCGGAAATTGTTAGTAAGTATAATATTTTAAAACATCGACATAAGCTGACACTCAATGGTTATCCTGGTCAAGAGTTTGAGGTAGAAATGACTACAGGTACAGAGATAAAGTTGCTGAAGAGAAGGATGTATTTGGTGAATAATAAAATGTATATAATTGGGGCATATATGCCAATTGGAATGAGAATCAATTTGGCGACAAGTACCTCAGATTTTCTTAATTCATTTAAACTATTAGAGCAATAATTTACTGATAAAACCGTTAGCGATCGCCAGGTAAAAATGAAAAACAGTTGGTTTATCACCATAGCGTTAATATTACTTACAATTCCCGTTAAAGCATCTGAAATTAGATGTGGATGGTTAGACAATTCAATGTCAGCTAATTGGTTGCTAATCGACCAAGATGGTAGTTGGACGATCTCAACACCAGGAGGATACCACGCTGAGGGAATAATAAATATACCTAGTTTTGACAACCAGGAATATGTTAAAACCAAGGTTAACTATGGATATGGTTGTGAGTGCTTAAATGTTGTCACAGATAGCAGTCAGATGAGAATTGTCAGCATCGAAAATGGTAAAGTATTAGCATTAAGTATTTGTCGTACCGATCCCTATTTGCCAAAAAAACATTAGGAATAGAAATTAAATAATTCGATTAGGAAAACACTTTTTCACAGTTTTTAGCCTTCGCTTAACTCGCTGTTTAACTATTTGTAGATAGACATAAGGAAGTTCATTCAATTGTTTTAATCAAGCATTTTTATAGGCCGCTAATTTATCCGTTGTTATTCTTAATAGATGGCTGTAATCCCATCTGCATAATTCTTTTAACTGTTTAACGTTGGTAGGGGCGTATTGCAATACGCCCCTACTGTATAGTTAGTTCGGGAACCAATCTCAAAGTTTATCCAGAATTTAGTCGCTGATTCCAGGCTAACAAATACCCAGAGCTGACGCTGCTTATTTTTTAGATATGACCAGAGTTCGTCCAATTGTAAATACTGAATTATTAGTCCAATCTGGCTAGCAAAAAAATGAACCTGTTCACTTTTGTCCGCTACCGCTAATATCCATCTTTCAATTGTTCTGGAATCTTTTTCTAAAACATCTGCAATCTGTTCTGCCGATCATCCATAAGTAACTAATTTGACGGTTTAAACTTCACTGGCGATCGCCAAGGAACACCATCCAACATTTTGACCGACAACCCGGATCAAACCATTGATCAATCGTTGTTAGTGGGTCGATGCCCCCTAGTGTTCTGGCCTGATTTTGATTTTATGTTGTAGCTATTATACCTGAATAAGACCCATTTTACCAACACCTGCACCATTTAGCAGGGAGTACCAAAAAGTCGATGAATTGATGATGACAATCAACCAGGATTTGTAGGGGCGGGTTCACCGATGAATTTATCACACACAAATAACTTTGATGAACCCGCCCAGCATCACAGATCACCTTGATGAACCTACCCAATCTGACATGGCCAGACAACGCTGCCATACTTCATAAACCTGGAGTAGGCAGTAGATTCATGCTCTCTTTTTTACCAGATTCTCAGTTCATCTGCATTGAGAGTAGGAAAAGTTTATGATCGCGAGCATAACCTTTTTGCAGGAACTGAATATGCTTGATATTGGACTAACACATATCGCTCTACCAGTATCGGATATTGACCGAAGTATTGAGTTCTATACAACTTATGCTGGAATGCAGGTTGTGCATCATCGCACTGATCCAGAAGGAGGGTCTGCCGTCGTCTGGTTAACTGATTTTACTCGACCATTTGCGATCGTTCTGATTCAGACCAACTCAGTGCATCCTGTACTCTCTCCATTTGCCCATCTAGGAATTGGCTGTAAGAGCCGCGAAGCTATGAACGCACTTTGTAACCAGGCTGACCAAGCAGGAATATTAGTGGAAGAACCTAAAGATTCTGGGTATCCTGTTGGCTATTGGGCATTTTTGCGAGATCCCGATGGTCACACTCTGGAACTATCCTATGGTCAAGAGATTGGACTGACCGTGAATCAAAAATTGGCTAGTTTATAATTATATATAGATGGGGATCAGCTATTCTCCTAAGTAAGTGGGTGGAAAAGTTTATCAGTATGTAACGAAAAGTTAACCCGTGGGGGGAGAGTTAAATTTAACCAATTCTCTTAAACCACTGCATCCTACTTGATCTGAAATCTAATGATGTTTGCATAAACTATTAATTTTGGAGCAACTTCTTTAACTAATTTGAGTCGTTGAGATTCATCATCATCTAAATCTTTCTGATTTTTAAGTAACACATATTTACTCTTAATTAATCCGCCTAATATTGGCGATTTTTCTTGTTGATTTTCCAATGGCTGCTAATGGTGATGCAAGGCTTTTGAGTTATTTTACACCTCTTTCTTGCACCTGACTAGGTTTCTATAGGGCGGTAATCTATATGTTGCTAACATGGTGCGCTCCACACAGTTTCCCAAATAGCAGCGGGCAAGTTCCCCATTATTTCTAGTTCTGTGACTAACTAGTTGGCTTTGTCTATGGTGGCGATCGCGATCTGCTCAACCAACCCCCAAGCAGCACCAAACACAGACTAATACCAATTTCATAAATTAGCACTACAGATGATATATATAGACTATCTGTAGTCATAATTGTCAGAATTGGTATTAATCTATGGTGAAACTAGATCAAACTCAGGTTTGATCGTGGCGTAGGCCCAATCTAACCACGGGAGTAACGCTTCAATGTCTGTCGTTTCTACCGTAGCCCCGCCCCAAATCCTCAGTCCTGGAGGTGCAGCACGGTAAGAGGCAATGTCGAAAGCTACGTCCTGCTTCTCTAGAAGCTTTGCTAGTTTTTGGATGTATTCTGCCTGCTGTTGTGGACTTAAAACAGTAAACGAAGCATCGACAATCTTCAAACAGATGGATGTACAAGAGCGAATTGCTGGTTTCTCGGCTAAAAAATCTACCCAGCTACTTTGCTCAACCCAGTTGACAATTGTGGCCAGGTTTGCTTCACTGCGGCGAATCAACTCTGGCAGTCCGCCGATACTTTCTGCCCACATTAACCCGTCGATCGCATCTTCTACACACAGCATCGATGGTGTGTTGATCGTCTCTCCTTTAAAAATGCCTTCAATGAGTTTGCCTTTTTGTGTGAGGCGGAAAAGTTTTGGTAGAGGTCAAGCAGGTTGATAGCTTTCGAGGCGTTCCACGGCACGGGGTGAAAGTACAATTACACCATGTTGTGCTTCCCCACCCAATACCTTTTGCCAGGAATAGGTCACTACATCCAACTTATCCCACGGTATATCCATAGCGAACACAGCCGATGTGGCATCACAGATGGTAAGTCCAGTACGGTCGGCGCTGATCCAGTCGCCATCAGACACCCTGACACCGGAGGTTGTACCATTCCACAAAAACACTACGTCTCGATTAAAGTCAACTTCATTTAGGTTGGGTAAACTGCCATAGGGTGCCTTCAGGAGACGTGCATCAGGCAACTTTAATTCATCAACAACATCTTTGACCCATTCCTGACCAAAGCTTTCCCATGCCAAGATGTCAAGAGGACGTTGTCCCAGGAGAGACCATAACGCCATTTCCACTGCACCTGTATCGGAAGCAGGAACGATACCCAAGCGATAGTCAGAAGGAACACCGAGAATTTTCTTAGAGCGTTCGATCACTTCTGTTAACTTAGCTTTGCCAGTGGTAGCGCGATGGGAACGACCAACACAAGCATTTTCCAGATTGGCCACACTCCAGCCGGGACGCTTCGCGCAAGGCCCAGAAGAAAAATGTGGAATGTGTGGCTTTATTGTTGGGGGTGTAAGATGATTTGACATTGATGTTTAGTGTTGGTGTACGGTATCTGTTAGGTACTAGCTTAAATGATACCTTAATGAAGTTTCAAGACTTTGAGACATATAGTCAATACTTCCGACAGTTTTTGAGATAGATGCCCAAACCCCGCATTCTGCCAAGTAAAGCGTCTGAAAATCTGATTTCCCCTGAGCAGGTTCGTTCTATTGACTAATGTTTTAGTGGATACCAGTATAATGACTTTATGTTTACCAACTGATGCGATCGCGAAACTTGGTCTTGAATTGCTTAAAGAAGTTAGTGTTATGCCCTCATTTTACCAATCTAATTAAGTAATATATAATAAACCTTAACAAAGTTAAAGGTGCATAAAAAGCTAAATCAAGTCCTGAAGTGCAGATGATAATTAACTGATGTATTGTGCTAATTTTCCCAGATTTTATACCTGTTAATTCTTCCTTTAAACGAGCAACTTGATCTCGCTGTATTCCAATTTCTTTCCCTGAAACCCGTAGGGCTTTTTCTGTTAATTTAATAGCCTTTTTCTCATTTCCTTCAGCTTGAGCAAGTTCAGCTAATCGATACAGTACCCCAACTTTTGTATCGGTGCGATTAATTTTGTGACTAAGTTGTAAACATTCTTTATAATATTTCCTAGCTTCTTGATAATTCCCCTTGAGCAAATACCATCGACCTAAATTGATTAGTGGTGCAGTTTGATAATAAACATATTCATCTCCCAAAGAGCGATATTTTTCTAGAGCAAGTAAAAGTTCGTTTAAACTAGGAGTTAAATCGGATAACTTCAGGTAGAGATTTCCCAAAAGATTATGGATTTCCGCTAAGTGAGCTTGTTGTTTTACCTGTAATTCACGGACTGGATTTTCTTGAGCGGTAATAATATTGAGAGCTAGACGATAGGATTTAAGGGCAGAACCAAAACGTCTTTGTCGATGATATAATACTCCTAGATATCGTAAAGATTCACATTGTCCATAAAAATAACTAACGTCTTTAAACATTCTTAAAGATTCTTTAAAATATGATTTTGCTCGCGCAAATTCTGCATTTTCCATATAATTCCAACCCATTTGGTTTAAGACATCTCCCTGGATGATTGTCGTACATTCAAAGACAATATTCGCACCCTGAAAGTAATATTGCCAATATCCGAACTCCCATAAATCTTTACTAATGCGCTCCCACGAATATAAAATTAAATAAAATAACTTTCTACTTTTAAGTCGGTCATTTTCTAATAAGAATCGGTCTTTTAAAAGTTTTAGTTCTTGAATACTATTATCTCTGTCATCATTTATATTAAAATCAAATTTAGACATAAGGTTTGATTTACTCTCTATTATTAGGTCCGTATTTCCATTGAACGAATTGCTCCAGTTCCTCCAGAGAAGGTTCCCATTTTTCAACTAAATCATTACGCACACTGGTTCTTACCCAGGGGTGTAAATCATATCGCTTTTCACCTACTATATCTCTAGTTTCTGCGATTAAATACCAACGGTTAAGTTCATTACTTGCTGTTGACCATTCAGATAAACCCCAACCTTGTGAAATTTCAGCTTGGGTAATACTAGCATTCTTTTGACTAAGAATATGTAAGAGTCGTTTAGAAGTCTGAGAAAGCGCTTTCCAAGCTGTTTCTAAGGCAAATTTATAAAAGATTTGCACTTCTCCACTTGCTTCTTCTAAAGCAGATAGAACTGGGTCGATAGCATCTTGATTATCTACTAAACCAACAACAAAATGTAATGCTAGTGGTGCACCATAAGAAAATTCATGGATACGGTGTAATTCCTCTTCTGTTGCTTGGATAAGAGCTGGTATTTGTTTATAATTTGCTTCATCAAGTAAAAGTTTTTTTGACCAGATTTCATCTAATCCTGTGATGGGAAGCAATTTAACAAATGTAGATTTAGCTTTGACCCGACTGGTTAAAAGCATTCGACTAGGGTTAAGTATTTTGGGGATTTTAGCTAATATATCTGAATAATCTGATGTTTCCGCATTGTCTAAAACTATCAGTCGTTTTTTCTCTCTTAGATGTTGCTGAATCCGATTTTCTGAGTTAGAGCATTGTAGTTGAATCGCTATTTCTTCTACAAATTTATCCCAAGTAAGTGATGCCGATCGCTGACTTTTACTAATTTTACTATCTACTAACTCTGTATCTCTTGCTGTTACCCACAATACATCAGCAAAAATCTTTTGATCTAAAGCTTTTTTTGCGATCGCTTTTGCTGCTTCTGTTTTCCCATACCCAGGACTACCGCTTAAACAAAATATTGATAACTCTTCGGGAGATTTCAAATAGTTGATAATTTCGGTGACTAGATCATCTCTTCCCCATACGATTCGACATAGACGATCGGGGATAAATTTTCCTTTGATTTCTGTTTGTTTTTGAGTATCAATGTAGTTGGTGCTGTTTCCTTGCCAAAAATTAATCTCTGTTCCACTATGAAAATGTACTGGACGCTGAGGATAAGTTTGAAACTGAGGATGGTTCTGAAATTCAGTTACTACTCCACTGGCAATATCTATATTATTAATATATTTACCAATCCCATAACGTTCCGGTTTTAATACTTCTAATAATAAATGAGTTAGCACTCCATGACCATCGACAGCATGAGCTATTTCTGAGTTACGACAAGCGGCGATGAAAGAACGGTTAACAGAAGTTTTTGCAGCTAGGTTATTGAATCTTTGTAATATCGATTCAGTCAATTGACCGCTGTGACAACAATCTAACCAAACTATCTGTTCAGGAACACTACTTTCCATCAGTTGATCTGCTAAAAAATCAAAGGGTACTCCCCATCGATCGTCTTCTGGTTTATAGTCACTTGTCCCTAAATACGCGATCGCTTTTCCATAATCATCATTAACTAAACCATGTCCAGCAAAAAATAATAGGGCTGTTGTTTTCCCATCTTTAGCTTGAAATAACTCAAAAATCTTATCTTTGAGAGCTTTAGCTTTAACTAATCCTTTCTGATCTGTTTCAAATTTTCCCTCATCTTCTTTGTCCGGGACTATTGTCACTTCAAATTGACCATACTGTCTGAGTAAATCAGCGATCGCTTGTGCATCTATAGCTGCGTAGTCCAGATGACAACTTTTACCATCACGATCTTTGAGGAAAGGATAGCGATTAATCCCTACTACCAATGCTTGTCGGGTCATTGACAATTCACTACTTGTATTTTAGAATGGTTGCTAAATATTTTATATTTATTCAGCTCATCCAAGCTAGGATCTTAAACAAAACTTCAAGAATGCAGAAATATAATGGAATGTAGCATTTGCGCGATCGCCATATCCTCTTGCTGGTACTAGCAGATAAAACAATACTGGACAAACCCAAGAATTAGAGATAGAGGTAATTTAACCATGAATCAAATAACTGAAATCAGCTCCAATGAACAGCAAATGATTATCCAATTAAGAACTCTATCCCCTGAAAACCAACAGGTGGTAATTGATTTAATTGGTGCGTTGCAAGCGATCGCTACCAAATCACAGGAACCTAACCCAGAATTAGAGGATAATGTTAAGATTAGTGTTCATCAGGTATTAGGCAAATCTGATTTAACTTTTGAACATGAAGGTCAAGTAATTTACACCCTAATTACTAAAGCGTTTAATCAAGGAAAAAGAGTAGTTTTATCTTTTCACAACGTCCAGAGAATTACTTGGCTATTTATTACTAAGGCGATCGGTCAGTTGTATGAGCATTTTTCTGAATCTCAGATCCAATCTTGTTTGCATTTAGTTGATCTTACTGAAGAAGATGTGGAATTTATTAATCATGTGATCGAAACGAAAAAAGAATTTTTAATAAATCCAGAAAAATTCCGACAACCAATGAGTGATGAACGGTTAGAAGAGTTGCGTCAAAAAAATCCAGAGAATTCTATACTTAAAGTATTGGGTATGTTTAAAGATGATGAAACCTTTGACGATATGTTAGCTAATATAGCGGAGTATCGTCGCGAATTAGATGAGGAACATTTTCGACAACTTGATGCGGAGTCAGCGGAAAATTGACTCTAAGAATTACCCACGGAGTCCACAGATACATACTTGACGATTTTGTAACTAAATTAGGCTGATTATGGAAATAAACCTAAACGAATCCATAATTGTCGCGCTATTAACTGTGCTGGAGAGTT
Organism: uncultured cyanobacterium; assembly: GCA_963744145.1. GTDB lineage: Bacteria > Cyanobacteriota > Cyanobacteriia > Cyanobacteriales > CAWUOF01 > CAVUSO01. Next base: position 1,063,680 of record CAVUSO010000001.1, read on the forward strand.
CAGTTCCAGACTTCCAACTGTTACTCTACCTGTAGCTGTTATTCCGACAATTGTACCAGACTCGGTTTCCACTTGAAAATGCTCATCCCATCGATCTTGTCTTGGGTGAAAAAGGGAAACTTCCGTGTTAGAGGTAGAATCAAGTCCACTGATGTTAGTCCCTTTACGCAGGTTACAAGAGCGACAAGCTAATGCGAGGTTTGACATTTGATCGTTACCACCTCGATAAAGTGGAAGGATATGTTCAACCTCAAAAGGGAAGTTAAATAGGATTTCAGGAGCGCGACAATATTCGCAACAATGATCAGCGCGATCGGCTACTAGGGTATAATAAGGGTTCATTAACTCAATTGTTGGATAAGAGCCGATGTCCGAAATGTAGCCGCTTTAAGTTCGGCTTCGACAAGATGTTCTAATTCTGCTTGTTGTTTGGCAGAAATAGTTTGTCCGCGATCGCGTGCTGCACGCCATAGGTTCATTAATTCTGATAATTGTTTTTGTTGTTCGGCAGTAAAAAATTCGTCAGGGTTAAAGCTTTGAATAATTAGTAATACTTTGAAGTTTGTTTCGCCTAACAAAGTAATCAAACCATCTAAAGCTTGACCTGCGGTTGTACCAACAGACTGTTGATCGCCAGCAATAGCGCGATAAGATTTCTCACCGTTGGGATTAAATACAGGTAGGATAGCAACTGTAGTCATATCTAGTCCAAAGTTAATTAATTATTAATTATAACCCAATCCAGTTCAATTAACCGTAGGGGCGTTCGCGTAGCGTGCCGTAGGCATAGCTTCGGGCGATAATTTACTACTTAAATTTTACCCTGAGTGTTCCCTGAGCGGAGTCGAAGCTTGCCCTGAGCGTAGCCGAAGGGGGCGGAGTCGAAGGGCCATTAATTTTATATCCAAATACTTCGCCCAGTTCTTCGCCGAGATTTCCCAAAAAAATCCTTAACTTAACTGTATTGTGTTATAGTTATCTCTCGGTTAGTGCTATAATTTCAATCGATGATAATTGGAATTATATCTTCTAGGCGGTGAATATGACTGAGTTACTTGAACGGGCGATCGCGCAATTGAAAACCTTACCAGCTAGTGAACAGGACGCGATCGCTACGATCATACTGGAAGAACTTGAAGCAGAAATACAATGGGATGCAGCATTTGCGCGATCGCCAGATATTCTTGCCAAACTGGCAGCTAAAGCAATGACTGAGTACCATGCTGGACAAACCCAAGAGTTAGATCCAGAAACACTGTGAAATCACAAACAACCAGATCTTTTCGTCAAACATTTGCCGAACTACCAAAGCAAGTGCAAGATCAAACACGCGAAGCTTATCGACAATTCAAACGAGATCCTAATTATCCTAGTCTTCACTTCAAAAAGGTACATCCAGAATTATCAATTTATTCGGCTCGAATTAATAAAAACTATCGAGCCGTTGGACAGTTAGATGGAGATATCGTCATTTGGTTTTGGGTTGGTTCACATACAGATTATGAGCGGTTACTCTCTCAGTTCTAATTTCACCAACTGATAAGTACGCTAAGAATTAAATAGAAGCGATCGCATTTATGAAACACAGGGAGTGCGATCGCCCCTCAAACCCTAACTAGCTCTCCATTTAAAATATTCAAACAAGCTGGACTTTCATCCATAAAATTGAGGTATAATTTTTCTCCTTCAATAGTAGTCTGAGTAATAATATCTTTGCCGTACCTCCAGATTTCTTTACCTGACTCAGTGATGGCAGTTATATCAACTTCTTGAACAATTAACACAATTCCCTGATTTTTGAGGGGTAAGAAATAATAAAACAGGGAACTTAATTTGATTCTAAAAGCGATTTGTCGATTTTTTATATTTACTCCTACTACTTCCTGGTTATAGCCGAACATAATAAGATCCAACTCTGGCTGCATTAATAAATTCGGTTTTAACCCATACCCTTGTGAACAAATGCCAATGCCAAAATAATGCAGTCCTGATGTTTGGGGACGCACAATGGCTGCATAAAATTTCTGTTCATAATCATCATCTTCATTGAGTAATATGCTTCCTAAATCACATTGATTTAAAGAGTAAATTAGCTCTTTTTGTGTTGACCATTCTTGCAATTCTATCACGTTTTCAGTAAAAGTAATAAACATTTTAGTTGACTCCAGATTTTAAGAAAATTGTTATAAGTTTATTATTTTGCCAAACTGTCTCCATTCTAAGAGCGCCTCTTTTTCCCATCAAGAGAGAATCTTTGACAATTCGACCATCTGGTTGCGTTCTAATGATGTTGGTCGAGTCATAGAAAGCAGTTTCGATATGGCGTACCATGTAATCCCGGTTTTCTATTGTATCATAAATTCCAATCGATTCTAGGAGTCGGAGCATTTCTCTGCTTCTGATCATGTTATCTGGACTACCAGTTGCTTGTCCAAAAAGATAAGAAAGCTTTTGAACAATCTTAGCTTGACGATGGGCTTGACGGATATCGGTAATAATAAAAGCGAGAATAATAAATGTTAGATCGGCAAGCAGAAGAGCTAGTTGAAATTTTGCTTTCAATGTTGTTATAGTTATCTCTCCATACTTATGTATTCCTGGTCTATTGTAGATTATAGCGTGATCGCTATTCTTAACTTTCTGGTATTAACGTTATCTCCCATTGGATCGATTTTAAACCTATCAGCGTTACTGACAGGTAATCTTGTCACTTTGAAGTTACCGTGAGTTTCGAGGAGATGAGCGATCGCCTCCGCATCAGAAGCCGGTCTTTCCAAATGTTCTTTGATAACAGGATATCGGTTAATCTCAACTACTAATGCTTCTCACTTCATTGACTATTCACTACTTGTATTTTAGAGTATTTGCTGACTATTCTATATTCATTCAACTCCTCCAAGCTAGGATCTTAAACAAAACTTCAAGGATTATTAGTTTGTGAAGGGTTATTCGCATCGTCCCACAGTTGTTTAATTCCTTTGTACAAGCCATCATAATATTTTTGGTCTTGATAGCGGGTAATAAAAATTACAATGCTTTCATGGGTTGGCTTAAACTCCGATATTAAAGGAGAAATCCTTGCCCATCCTTTAGGTGTTTCTGGATCGACGATCCAAATATTGCAAGTGGGAAAAGCATCATAAAGAGCATAATGTAACTGTTGCGGGTAAGTTTTTTTTAATTGATCTAGCTGGTCAGTAAAATTCTTTACATCTTGCTTTAAATCATTCAGCGATCGCTTCGTAAACTCTGCATAACTTTCAGCCATTTTACTATCAGGATCGAAAATCAAAAATTTTATTTTTAACTTGGAATTATTTTTCAAAGCTTCGTCAATATATACGCTCAATCCTTGACGTACAGCAGTAGAATAGGTTGCGGCTTTAATATAAATAGTATCTTGAACCAAATCCCAAACTTTATTAATATCTTTATTAGCAGGTACTTCTCTCCTTCTTAAATATACTGATTCCACTGGTAAACTAATCGCTTTTTGCAATTTAACAATCACCCGTTCAATTAATTCTTCTTGCAAAAAATTTTTATACAGAGTTTCCACAACTCCGATTGCTAAGGTTGCTGACCCAGCATTGCTCAAGAAATCTTTTGCATATTGATAGCTACTCGGTATTAATGCTGAAATTAGCATCATCACCAAGCCTACTAAAATAATGACAGCACCTAAGAATTTATGAACAGTTTTCATCGGTTTTTATACCAATAACTCACGAAATTGCACTTAATTAGTGAGGCAGCGGTGGGTTTATTATGCTGATCTGCCTTTACCAACATTGATCGGTAAACCTGCCCCCACCAACAGATCAATTACTGAACCATATTAACCTAATATTATTTTATCATTCACTCCTCGGCATAAAAATTCTCGTACCCTAGCAATAACTTCTGCTTCAGTGCAACGACTAGGACGGTAAAATATTGAAATAATAGGATCTTGCAATGTATTGGTACTCTCCATATTTTTGAAATTTAATTCTGATTGATTAGCCTCTTTCTTGGTTATTAGTGCTTTCACTGTTTCACCCGGAAGTTTATGCAACCAGACTCCTACCTCTGGATCATAAGTCTCTTCACCACATAGCCATTCAAACATTTTATCTAGTAAATAAGCATTCATCCGCTTGATGGTAAAGTCACCCCTAGCTTGCAATTGGTAGGGATAAAGACCAAACGTAATAATTTTTAAATCTTTGCCTTTTTCACCATAGCTTTTTTCTAAATCACGATCTTTATCCTCTTTCAAATCCTTCAAATACTTGGCAACGGCAAATTGATTTTCTATTTTGGTTTCTGTTTTGGTTCCTATTTTGGGTTCTATTTTTGTTTCTATTTTGGGTAACTTTTTTTTGAGCTTACCCCATTGTATGCTTAAGTTTTCCAAGGAGCGAGAGCGATCGCTCACTCCACATATATCAGGCAAAACTTTCATGTATAGTTTCTTATACTCATTATCATGTTTCAGCAAATCATCATTATTCTCAATGAGTTCGTTAATATGAATCAGAATAAGATGCCTGCCGATCGCCCGACACTGAGGCATACTAGAATTAGTCAATAACCAGCGTACTTCTGTGAGTTTATTTAATTGCTTATCTTCACATTTTTGCTCGATCCAATCTCGTTTATCCGTAGTATCTGGCAGTTGGGTAGTTGTGCCTTGAATCATATCTGATAGAATGCGTTTAAAGTTGATCAGAATTTCTTTATACTCGGAGTCAAACACAAGCTTTTGCATACCGTCTTTGACAAAATTAGTGCTGACTAACTCAAGCAATTGCTCATTCATACAAGGTGAGAGCATCTTGGTGTCTTTACCAATTTTGACATCAACAATGCAATGAGTACAACCGATCGCGATCCGTTTAGATAGAATAGAAGCATAAACAAACGGAAAATTAGTCATCAGGTTCGTAGCACGACGAGCATCCATCAACACTTTATCAACGGGTGCTAAAGCGTCTGTTGGCTGACAAATTACGCCTTGTTCTTTTTTACATTCCTGCACGATCGCTTCTGCATCGGTAGGAAAAGATAAACCACCACTTTCTAAAATATCCACTGTGCCACAGCTACCACCTTTAGAGGGAAGCTTGGTAACGTACATCTTTTTATCTCCCTTTTTGTTATTTTCGCTTGCAGCTACCATCAGCCAGAGATAGCCAAAAATAGGAGTGATATTGGCAACGCATCCTGTTGATGCTACATCCCATCGCTGGGCAATATTTTCGCTTTCCCAAAGTTTTGACAATTGATCAGCTAGTCCCGATCGAGCCATTTCTTTAGTAAATTCATTGAGATTGAGTTTAATTTCGCTCATTTTTTTTCTTCCTGATGTTGAATAATTTTGTCTGGATGGTTTTGCAGTTGGATTAAAATACCGTCAACTTCTGGACGCAGATTTGTTCCCCGTGCCCCAAGGATAATCTTGTCAAAAACGTCCTTATATGCTTCTTCAGTTTTTGACTGATCGGGAACTTTGGGCATAACTTTTTCCAAATGCCATGCTGAAGCTAGAAAAGCAAAAATCGAAGCCCAAGGATCGATATCTGGAAACTTGGAGGAATTGAGGCAATAGGCAGACAGCGCCCATCGGAGTTCTACCATATCTAGCTTGCAGGTTTTGAGAGCAAATCGGCGGATCGTCGCGATCGCTTTGAGGGCGTTCCCGATCGGCAAAATCAATGCTTGAGACGCGGCGAGATCGGGCTTGATTAACTGAGCCACAAAAAATTCTGCACCATTTCCCTCAAATTCCACTGCCCGAAGCGCTAAATCAAGCAGGTGATAATGAAGCTTGTCTTGGCTACCTTGCGGCAATAGATTAGCCAGATTGACCAAAGAGGGAGTCAAGTGATGATTCCAGATTTCTACTTCCAGTTTGGCGAAGTCATAAGCCACCATGCCCCGATCCTGCGATCGCTCGAAGTCAATTAACCAACCCACCTGTTCCTGTTCGCTACCAAAGAGTATATTTTGCAGGTTAAAGTCGCCGTGAATAGTTCCTATATGAGCAGATAGGGTGTAGTGATAGGGAATTTTGGAGCGATCGCCAAAATAATCAAACGGGTTGGGCAATTTGTCTTTAATTCCTGGTAATTTTTCCAGCAGTTGATTAATTTCCTCACCCTTTGTTGAGAGGGCATCCTTTGTTAAAATGACCTTCTCTGCCAGGGCTACACTGAAAATCTTGTCTTGCATCTTCTTAACTTCTTGGCTGCGATCGTCCAGACACACCAGCACCTCCACCGGCATTCCCGGACGAATCCAAGTCGCACCAAACCGTTGACAAATATCTCTACCTCTGCCCCGCAGCTTGATGCGAACTCCCAGATCGGGATGGGCTAACATAACAGAACCTTCACCAAACTCCCCTTCTTGGGCGCTAACTTCTAACAACTGCCAGCCACAGAGCAAGATTTTCTCAGCATTTTGAAACTTTTGGCGATCGCCCCAAGAGGAAATATCTTCTTTGCCGGTTTTAATATCTTCTTTGTCGGTTTTCTTTTGCCTTTCCAGTTCAAACGATGCCAGAGTCCAAGCAGATTTTTCTTTGTACCCCTGAGCAATATAGGATTGCAGAGGCTTCACCTTACGCTCTTTGCCTTCGCCAGATAGATTAGCACTGTCGCTGGGGATCTCTAAATCGTCAGCAGAAACAAATTCTAAGGGAATCAGAACACCCGATAGAGGTGGTAGCGTGTTACCTAGCCACTGCCACAAAGGAAGTTTTTCCGTTGAGAGTTGAGATTGGGCTATTCCAGAGTGAGAAAGGGGTTTGAGGACTTTTTCGAGGGTATTTTGAATGCGACTGACGAGGAAATCTCCGCCTGTCGGTTGGTTGAGTTGTTGCTTCATCAAGTCATCCAGGGGACGCAAGCGCTGGTAGTCTTCTGGGAAACCAGCCAGAGAATACATCAGTGCGCCGGTGGGAATTTGCTCGCTGTTGCTGGGACTGACAACGGGTTTGCGGATGATGGCGGCGGCGTAGCTGTTGAGTCGGGGCTGGATCACTTGTTGATAAGCAAAATATTCTCTCTGGATGCTCAACCATGAACCAATTTTCATAAACCGGGTAGCCTGGTTTTTGGGCTTTAAGAAAAAAGTGGCTTGTGCGGCTGACTTGCCAGAGGTGAGCAGTTTGACGAGTTCGACTTCATCTCCACTAGGAAATAAGGTAGCAATCAGTGTCAAGAGGGAATCTCCCTTCGGGCTTTTATCCAGAGGTGGGGTCAAGCCAAGTTGTTTGAAGAATTTTTTGCCAAGGGGAGTGCTGATGTCAATTTTGAACTGGTTAGTAAAGGGATTATCTTGATATGCGCTGTATAAGGTTTTAGCCGTTTCTTCTAAGTGATGTTCCAAACTGAGGTAGTGGAGAGGCTCGATCTGTTTTTCAACTTCATTAGCATTCTGTTGGGTAGAGCTATCATTATCATCTCTATGATGGGTTTGGTTTTTGTAGAAGCACCAAGATGCTCCATAGGATAAGCCTTTCTCTAGGTATTTGAGTTCTTTAATACCTGTAAATAAGAAAGAGGGAATTTCTGGATATTTCTGAGAAAGAATGTGGATGGCACGGTATCCCATGATTTTCCATTTTTCCTCTTCCTCTTCCTTTGGAATAAAATCAGTCAGGGTGGGTTTCCACTCAAAATCGACTATAAATGCCGCAATATGAGGGCGATCGCGTTCTACCTGGTCAAAGGTTATTGTAGAGGCAATTAATTCGTAACTAGGCTCTGTATTATTGCTAGGAATCCAAAGCGGTGGTGCTTTGACATCAAAGACTAATGATAAGCTGTTTAGGTTTAGACAAAATCCTTTTAAAATCTCTTCCAGATCACTATCACGATCATCACACTTGATTTTTTTGAGACAGTAATATTTGCCAATTTTTTTATCATCTGTCTTAAAATCTCGGACTATATATATATTTTTTTCGATGTCGAAAGTAACGTAGTTATTATAGTCGTCAAAAACATAAATAACTGGTTTGAGACCACCCAGGGTAATATAAAAGCTCCGGTATAGGCTCTTTTGGATAGCTTTGATATCATCTGGAATTAAATGGGACAATAGCGATGTCATGTTGATAAATTCACCTTAATCAAAACTTATCTTTATTTTCGTGCAAGTATTTAAATGTATCAAACATTAGTTGTTTTTCTTCTTTTCTGTTTGTTTTACCACTAATTGTTAAATCTTCAAATTGTTTCCAATTAAAATCAGGATCGGTTGGATTTCTTGAACAACACATATCAGGCTTTTCATTAGGTTTATCTCCAGTTGCATAAGCAATGACATCTTCAATATCATGAATAGTTACTTCAAATTCATCTAGCTCAGTTTTGCGAAAGATTCGCTCTCCCAAATCCCTTCTTTCTGGTTTTCCCGGGCTGGCAAACCAAAATATTTTGTCAGCTTGAATTTTACTATCTGTCCATATTTCTTCATTACTAGAGTGAATAAATACCACTAACATTTTCGGTAATTGTTTTATTTCATTCTCATCCAGATTCCCTTCAGTTTTAGGTTTATGTTTCTTGATTTTACCTATATCTGAAACCACATAAACTTCAGTAAATTTACTAGGCAAAATAATTTCACTCCATTTCTTCCATCTGTCGATAACGCTATCAACCAAGCAGAATGTTAGTATATTTGTGTTTGCCGATGTCATAAGTCAATTTTCTCCTTTTACTTTTCTTTTTCATTAATAAAAGAAATAGCAACTAATCTAAGTGTATCCTCTTCCATGTAAATTGAACTAGGGCTAAAAAAACCTTTGTCGCTAATCAACAAATTCATCCACAAGCTTATTATTGCTTCTCTTGTATTACCAACAGGTTTAGGAGTATAAATATTTTTCGCCAGAGCGGATACTTTTTTAGCTAAACTTTCCGTTTCTCTTGGGGCAGGCTCATCAGCAGGCCATTTAAAGACAATGTTTAATGCAGTTCCCTTGTACTGGAAGAACGCTTTGCTTACCATAGATGTTTCTGCTGAATCCCGTTGCTGAAATAAATGAAAAAACAATTGACATAAAGCGATCGCTGATGACTGAGCTGTGTCTACATCTTGCCGATGAAATAAAGGTGATTTTGCTGCACTGAGATCTTGCCAGTCAACCCTTTGAGTCAGAAATTGTATATCCATATCTTTCCAAGCTAGACGGTGTGCCATAAGTGCTAATAAATAAGCTGCTCCAACTGAAATATGGCGACTTCTTTTAGGATTATCTTGGCCTAAAAAATAACTACCACAAAGATGCTTAAGGGATTCATGTAAGTTCTTAACAGAATTTTCATTCCACCAATGCTCAGGAAAAGTAAATCCAAGAGCTTTTTGAATTTCTTCTTTATATTTATCAACCTCATATTTAATGTCAGCGTTAGTCTGACTTTCTTGAAAATGTTTAGCGATTTTTTGAGATTCATGTTCCAATATAAAGTCTTTCTTAACATCCGATGCTGAAAACCAGTTAGCTGTTGAATTCCATAGTTGTTTCAGTGTTATTTCTATAGAACTAGAATATGAGTAGATTGAATCAGGAACACCTCCATTTTTTGTAAGAATAATAGGATGATCACTATTTCTTACCATTGGGCGTTGAGGCTTATCAAAATTTTTTTCTACTATAAAATTTTCATCCGGTCTGTCTTCAATAAACTCTTTAAGTATATGGCTAGTAATCCAATCACGAGACTTTGATAATTTAGGGTTAAGACCTTCGATAAGAGCTTTGACTAGGGGGCTACGATCATCTGCATCAGCATAGAGTGGCTCTTCTACGTTGGATGAGACAATCCAGCAGCGATCGCGCCCTGGTTTATCTTCATCATCTTCAGGAAATTCCAATAGTTCTCCACTATGGCCACAAACTAGCCAAACAACTTGTTGGGGAACAGGACTTTTTTTCAGCAATCCACGCAACCATTGGAGAGAAACGCCCCACGCTGGCTTACCTTTGCTATTTTCGCTTTTAGTATCGCTAGTTGCTAGAAATCCTTCAAAGTTACCTGACTGGTTTGTTCGGCGAAGACCGATTCCGGTAAAAAATAGCAGGGCTGTATCAGGTATACTTTCTTTGGCTGCGAATAAATCTGTAATGGCAGTTACCAAATCTTTTTGCCTTACCAATCCATTAGGATCGAATTGCCATTCATCGAGTCCAAACGGCAGTCGCTTGACTTCAAAGCCGCCATATATTTCCAAGAGACGGGCGATCGCTTCTGCATCTCTAACAGGCGTAGTTAATTTCGGAGTAAGGCCATCCTTATCCTTGAGCTGGGGATACTTATTTATACCGACAACTAATGCTTGTCTCCTCATGTCTGCTACATCCATTACAATTACAATTGGTATGGTATCTCAACATTAACACGATTATGTCTCATTATGAATCTGAAGCCTATCCATCTGCTACATCGACTCCTGCTGCCACCAGTACACTATTAGCTCTGTTACTGGCTCTGAAAAACCTAGAATCCCATCTCAACAAAAATGAACTAGCACAACTCTATGAAATAGGCGAACAACTAAAACTTGACCCAGATGATTGGGAGTTTATCTATGATGGGTTAAAAAGCATTGTTGAAAGCAACACTTCTCTCAAGGAAGCTTTTCAATCTGCATACGCTCGCGTCCTAGATGACGATGAGAGTGTTATTAGGAAAGATGTGATCTCTTCATTGGAGATTCGCGGTTATGTCGATAATGAACAAGATTTGGTCAGTAGAGCAGTTATTTATATTACAACTAGGTTACTTAAAAGTGACGATCTGCAAACCACAGCCAGAAACCTAAACCTACCTTTTTCGATTACGGATACGGATAGGGACTTCAGAACAATCTCCATAATAGAACGTAGATAAGGAGAATCGGCTGATTCAGCATCCTGTACCGCACTCATTAAATGTTGAGCCTCACTCATCGGCGTTTTCTTAAAAAGGTAGCAATTGATACCAACCACTAATGCTTGTCGCTTTATCTCACCCATATCGACTTATATCATCCATATAGACTAAAATTGACCTAACTCATTTATGATACCACCATTAGTTTATGGACACAATCTTTCGCGACAAAACATTGCTAGCCCTCTTATTAGCTTTGAGAAACCTGGAAGACCCACTTAGCCAATTTCAACAGGCCCAGCTACATGAGGTAGGTGAACAACTAAAGCTTGACCCAGATGATTGGGAGTTTATTGAAGAGGGGTTGCTGGCTGTTGTTACTAGCAATACATTGCTCAATAAAGAGTTTGAAACTGCCAAAGCTAAATTAGATTCTGTGGATAATATCCAAGAACTCCTACCTACTGACAACGATATAGATGAGAAGATTTTTCTCAAGATAGAGAGACGTGGGAATAACACCGAACAAGAGGAAAATAGGCCACCGATTGTAAAAATAACTTGTAAGTTTTTAAAAGATGATGATCTAGCCAAAATAATCAAAAAATCAAGTTGGATTGAGCGAGTTTTGAACAGCCTAAATTATTAATCATCAAAAAATCAAGTTGTCGGGGTGGTAGTTATACCAGGTAAAACCTATGGTTAAACTTGTCTTAAATTTCAGACAGGGAAGTTTTGAAAAGGGATTTGATGCGACCCTGGAAATAAGCGATCGCGATCGCATTTCCACAATACAGGGTCAACTACCACCACAGCCCACCCTACCCAAAATCTATGAAGATTGGCAAAATATCTTTAATACATACGATTTAGGAGAGGAAGAAATTGTCAAAGAAAAAGCAAAACCTCTGCGCGAGGATTTGAACACCTGGCTAAATTCGGAATTGTTTAGTCCGATTAAATCTAAATTAGCAGAAATTTTCACATCATCTGAAGAAGTTCGCTTGTTAGTTCAAGCCGAAAACTATCAACTCTGGCGACTTCCTTGGGAGCAATGGGACTTTTTCGCTAATTATCCCCAACTTGAAATAGCATTGAGTTCCCCAGTATCTAAATCTATCAAAAGATGTCCCCTGAATCAACCAAAAACTAAAATTAGAATTTTATGTATTCAATGTAACACTAAGAAAATTGATACGGAAATTGATATCAAAGCCTTAAAAACTTTTTTCCAAGATCAGGCAGATATAAAATATGTTAGCAAGCCTAGTAAGAAAGAACTGTCTCAATATTTGAGAAATAAAAAAGGTTGGGATATGATCTTTTTTGCGGGTCATTCTAGCACGGATAGCCAGCAAAGAGGTATCCTTGAAATTAACGATGAAGAAAATTTGACAATTCCTGAATTAAAGTATGCTTTAAGAGCAGCGATCGCTCTGGGCTTAAAATTAGCAATTTTCAATTCCTGTGATGGTTTAGGATTAGCCAGAAACTTAGCTGACTTGCAAATCCCTAGCGTAGTTGTTATGCGAGAACCAGTTCCCGATCAAGTAGCTCAAGTATTTGTCGAAGAATTTCTTAAACAATTTGCCAACAATGAATCATTATATGCTTCAGTGCGACAAGCACGGGAAAGTTTAAAAACCCTAGAAAATCAGTATCCTTGTGCTAGCTGGTTACCTGTAATTTGTCAAAATCCAGCCGAAGATGCGATCGCTTATGAGGGGTTACTAAATGGATTAAATACCGATACAAACTGGGAAGGAGCTTGTCGTACTCTACTCACTCTGGATGCGATTAAACGGCTCGAATCAAATATGTTGACAAATAAAAAGGGTATAGAAATTGACGATATTTATGTTCCCCCTAACTTAGATTTAGTCAAACGATTTAAGAAAAAAGATCCAAAGGAGTTATCCCAGGAAGAACAAGAACAGCAAAAAAGAGAAAATCAGTTTCTCGATATTTATCAAGAGGATAATTTTTTCAAACAAGTAATCGAGTCGGGAAGAAGTATTTACAGCCAAGGGCGCAGATTAGCAATTATTGGCGAAGCAGGGATCGGCAAAAGCCTATTTTTACAACGGCTCGGACGAATGGATTGTCTGGGAGTCAAACACTACCCATCAAGTTGTGATCTGGGTATCTTTAGCTGACTTGAAAACAGCGCAAAGTCTGGAAGACTATCTCCAGCAAAATTGGCTTGAACGCGCCAAACAACAAGTAAAGATTCCCGCAAATAATCAAGAAGATTTAAGATTGCTATTTGCATCAAGACGAGTATTCTTGCTGTTAGATGGAGCCGATGAAATGCCTGTCCGCATTGGTAATCCTCTCGAAGTAATTGTCAGACAGCTCGCTACTTCTGAGTGGATTTCTCAAGCAAGGATTTTACTAACTTGTCGCGTCAATGTCTGGGAAGCCAACCAAAATATTTTGCAAAATTTCGATGTTTACCGTCACTTAGATTTTAGCGATCGCGCTCAATATGGTCAACCGATTAACCAAGTAGAAGCCTTTATTTCTGGTTGGTTTAATGGTAGTAAACAACAAAGAAAAATTGGTCTAAATTTGCGCCAAGAGTTAGAGCAAGAAGGCAAGCAAAAAATTAAAGATTTGACCAAAAATCCCTTGCGGTTATCATTGCTATGTTTAGTGTGGGAAGAGCAGGGGAGGTTGCCAGATACTAAAACAGAACTTTATCAGCAATTTGTCGAGGAAATTTATAAATGGAAGCAACAGCAATTGAAGCTAGATAAATCCAAAATAGAAAATTTAAACAAAAAATTAGCAGAGTTAGCAAAACAAACGTTAGATCAAAAAAACATATTACCTCGACAAAAATTGTCAGACAATCTACCTCTAGCAGAAATAGAACTACTGTCTCCATTTCGGATTTCTCATGTTTTAGCAAGGTTAACTCTTGGTAAGGATTTTGACTTAGCACTAAAGTTGGGTTGGTTGAATCAGGTAGGAGTCTCGCCAAACAAAACAGAGGAACCCATCTATGCCTTTTTGCATCCGAGTTTCCAGGAATATTTTGCGGCACAAGCTATTGCTTTTGATCAGTGGAATTATTTTTTAGACAGCGGCAACGAGATTCATCGAGTTTTTGAGCAGAAGTGGCGGGAAGTAATTTTGTTTTGGTTTGGACGACCTAGTGAGAAAAATATTGATAATAAATACTGGAAAGAAAGTTTTATCACAAGGATTTGGAAATATAACGATTTTTGTAAGGGATTTTATGCATTTAAAGCACGGCTTTTAACGGCGGAAGCTTTGGGAGAATTTAGAGATTGTAGTGATGAAATAGCAGAAAAAATAATAGCTGAAGTCGTTAAATTTAGCATTTGCTATTATATTGATGAAAATGATTTTTCCTTACCTGAACAGGCAATAAGAGAGAGAGGTTATGCAGCACTATTGCAAATAAATAGTAGCAAATTTAAAGATTATTTAGTCAAACTTCTAAGTCGTCTTCCGCTAGATCACATAGTTAGTCGTTCTGAGATTGCTGATGTTCTAGCACAATTAGATCCTGGTAATCAAGAAGCTATTAATACTCATCTTGATTTGATCAAAACTGTTAAGACTGGAGATTATAACTTTGCCTGTGGGCTTATTCGCTATAGTTCAATGAAAAAAATCCAGCAAATAGCTCATGGGAATGCTGTTGCTATTAAAGAGTTAAAACAGCTATTATATAGGTCTCAAGATGAGCATGAGCGGGCGCGTATTGCTACTACTTTAGTAATAATTGCTAGTAAGGAAATAGCAGAAAAAGGTTTGAACACCTTAATTGAGTTATTATATAATTGCCTACCAGATTATGTTTTATCTTATTTAGATTATTTTGAAATGATTGCCATTAATAATTTCGATCCTGATACAAAAATAATGGTGGTTGAACGACTGACTAAATTACTTAATCCTATTGAATACAGACAATTGCCTAGTGAGTGGAAATTGAATAGACACAAAATTCCTTGGTATGAAAACTCTTCACATCAAAATACTTATAGTCATCTTAAAATTTCCGCTTTTACACAGTATTTACGGATTAGTATAGTTGCAGCTCTTAGTTTATTAAAAATTCAGCCAGAACATAAAGCTGCGGTCAGAACATTGGTTGAGTTCCTAGCAATTGATCCCAACAAGTATCCTTTAATCCAGCATATTGATGCGAATCATATCTGTCAGATAATTGCTTATCAAATAGAAAACTCTCGTATTGATAATCAAACGCTTATCAATACCTTGAGTGAATATATCACAACGATTGATGATCAAGATGCTTTGTTGTGGTCCTGTTAACCTTTTAGGAAAAGTAGCCGCCGGTACAAATGATGAAGGTGCTATTATTGCCCTAAATTCACAACTACAGACAACCTCGGAGTCTAACCGGAAAATATCTTATACTTTTCCGAACATAGCTCATACTTTGGGAAAAGTAAACCCAGGTAACCCTGATGCTATACAAGCTCTTACTAAATTAATACGTTTTCCAATTACTAATCGTCATGAGGTTTCTGAACTTTCCGAATCGATAAGATTACTTGGAGCAATCGATCTAAACAATCCAGAAGCCACTAAAGCTCTAATTAAATTGCAACAGTTTGCTCAATCTAGATTGGATGATTTTATTAAACGGTTTGACATCAAACCGGAAAATGTGGATCAGGCTCTCTCTGAATTGTTGAGCGAATACTGTAAAAAATTTGGGTACGAATCTAAAATAACAGAAGTTGTAAGAGAAGCTTCAGGAATACATACACTATTCATCGAAAATATTAAAATTTTTGCAGAGATCAATCGTGAAAATACAGAATCCATAAACTTTTTAACAAAACTGCTAGCCCATCCTGAAGAACGAATCCGTTTTGAAGCAGCTTTGAGTTTGGCAAAAGTTGACCCAGGCAATTTAAACGCACTCAATGCACTGGTTGTAATATACCGTACTGCTAAGACAAAATACTATTTTGAATTTGATGGTTCGTTACCTAATCAGTTACTAGAAATTAGAGATCCTCAACGCCGTAAAAATCTGATTGGAGCTATCACTGAAATAATAGAGACTGAACCACCATCCGAATGCTATTATATTGCTGAAGCTTTGGCTAAAGCCGATCCGGGAAATGACCGGGCAGTGACAACCTTGCTCGATTACTTGCAAAATCCCCTAAATGACCCACTTAGAGCTAGCGCTACGAGAAAAATAATTAAAACTTTAAAAGCAACTTTGCGAGAAGAACAATTTAAACAAATAGTAAGTAGATTTAAAAATCCTCTATTCGATGCCGAGAGTAACAATGATACAGAACAATTTGAAATCTACTATGAACTCTTCTTGCATTGTGCTGAAAATATTAGCTATCGTGACTTCTTTCAAGCTTTGCACTATAACTCGGGTTTCATTAGTAATATGAAACCCTCTACGCATGCACGAGTTATAGCGATCATTATAGCAGGCGAAGCATGGATGAAGATGAGCAGTTGCGTATCTATAATCAAAAGGTTATTATTGTTTGTGTATAAACGGTTATATGCTGTGTGGATATTTATCATTCGTTTTTTAGACAGGTAACGTAAATAAATCAATAGCTACACAACACTCCCCTATCTGTTCTATGGGGCGATCGCGACCAATAAATCATCACTCTTCTGAGTTTAGTTCTGATTACTGGTTTGTTAGCAGAAAGCGAGGGCTAAAACCCCTACTACAAACAATGTTTAACCTGCACTTTCCAGCGTTCCTAATCCCAAAAGTGTAGCTCTTGTTACTGACATGATCTGAACAAGTTCGGTTGCTAGTTGAAGCTGAGAGCGATCGCTATACTCATCAAATCACCTTTGATAAACAGAAAGAGCAAAATCTAAGACTTCACGCTTGCGTTCCTCTGATAAACGGGAAACTACAGCATTTACCTGCTCAGATAGGGGCAGCCAACTCTTAGTTTTCGCTTTCCAAACCACAATTAACTGTTCAGATAATAGTGTACACAACGCAACAGTTTCCCCATCTTGATTGCTAAATTCAACTTCATACTCATTATGATCAAAACACTCCACAATGGCTCCCTGAATCCCTGCAAGAAGATTATATTCAGGTAAATCTACTAATAACTCAATGACATCAAATAATTCTGGCTCAATCATTCTTGTTTCCTCACATATAACGTTACTAATCTAGCCACATCACTACCAGGCTCAACGATCCAACCCGTCCGAACAATCTCTTGCTGTCCCTCTTCTAGCCCTCTAACCTCCAAATCTACCTGATAGCGTTGTCCGTGTTCATCTGTACGCTGCAAAATTGCTTCAGTTTCTAAGGCTTGAACCAAAATCTGTTGTAGTAGGGATTGATAGTTATCTTTAGTAAAACCTAGATGACGCTCGAACATGACAGCTTTATCAGCCCCTTTGGGATTATCCAAGTTAAGTGAGTATTCTGTCAGCTTACGAGGATCGATAACCAAGCGGCGGACAATATCTCCGAGCTTCATATTTACCTGCTCATTGCCTAGCAAAAACATAAATTGGCTGCCACTAGCTAATCATTATAGCCTAATTGACCTTTATGACTCTTTTTTTCCAAATTTTGTCAATTTATCTGATCCAGATCGACTAAAATTGATTTAGCTCATTTATAATACCACAATAACTAGGACATACTTGAGCAAAAAAAACTGTGTTGCTTGTATTTGTAGTAATTATTCTGACTAATCACCGATGGTTAAACCGATGGTTAAACTTGTCTTAAATTTCCAGCAAGGAAGTTTTACAAAGGGATTTGATGCGACCCTGGAAATAAGCGATCGCGATCACATTTTCACAATACAGGGTCAACTACCACCACAGCCCACCCTACCCAAAATCTACGAAGATTGGCAAGATAGCTTTAACAAGAAAGATGGTTTCGTAGAGGAAGAAGTCAGAAAAAAAGCCAAATCTGTACAAGAGAATCTGAATACCTGGCTAAATTCGCAGTTGTTTAGTCCGATTAAATCTAAATTAGCAGAAATTTTCACATCATCTGAAGAAGTTCGCTTGTTAGTTCAAGCCGAAAACTATCAACTCTGGCGACTTCCTTGGGAGCAATGGGATTTTTTTGCTCATCATCCTCAACTGGAAATAGCCTTAAGTTCCCCAGTATCTAAATCGATCAAAAGATGTACGCTAAATCAACCAAAAACTAAAATTAGAATTCTATGTATTCAAGGTAATACTAAGGGAATCAATACGGCAATTGATATCGAAGCTTTACAAACATTTTGCCAAGATAAAGCAGATATCAAACTTTGCCAACAACCCAGCCGCAAAGAACTATCGATCTGTTTAAGAGATAAAAAGGGTTGGGATATTATATTTTTTGCGGGTCATAGTAGCACCGATAGTCAGCAGACAGGTCGAATTGATATTAACGAGCGGGAAAGTTTGACGATCCCCGATTTAAAGTATGCTTTAAGAGCAGCGATCGCCCTGGGCTTAAAATTAGCAATTTTCAATTCCTGTGATGGTTTAGGATTAGCCAGAAACTTAGCTGACTTGCAAATCCCTAGCGTAGTTGTTATGCGAGAACCAGTTCCCGATCAAGTAGCTCAAGTATTTGTCGAAGAATTTCTTAAACAATTTGCCAACAATGAATCATTATATTCTTCAGTGCGACAAGCGAGGGAAAGTTTAAAAAACCTAGAAAATCAATATCCCTGTGCTAGTTGGTTACCTGTAATTTGTCAAAATCCAGCCGAAGATGCGATCGCTTACCAGGAATTACTGAGTGGACTAAACACCGAAACAACTTGGGAAGGAGCTTGTCGTACTCTACTCACCTTGGATGGGATTAAGCGGCTGGAATTAAATATGTTAACAAAAAAGAAGGGTCTAGAAATTGATGATATTTATGTTCCTCCTAACTTAGATTTAGTCAAACGATTCAAGAATAACCACCCACAGGAGCTATCTCAGGAAGAACAAGAACAGCAAAAACGAGAAAATCAATTTCCCGATACTTATCAACAGGATAATTTTTTCAAACAAGTAATTGAGCGGGGTAGAAGTATTTACAGCCAAGGACAGAGATTAGCAATTATTGGCGAAGCAGGGATCGGCAAAAGCCTATTTTTACAACGGCTCGGCGAATGGATTGTTTGGGAATCAAATACCACCAATCAAGTTGTAATCTGGGTATCTTTAGCTGACTTGAAAAGAGAGCAAAGTCTGGAAGACTATCTTCAGCAAAATTGGCTTGAATACGCCAATCAGCAAGTAAAAATTCCCGCAACTAATCGAGAAGATTTAAGGGCGCTATTTGCATCAGGACAAGTATTCTTGCTATTAGATGGCGCGGATGAAATGCCCGTCCGCCTTGGTAATCCTCTCGAAGTAATTGTCAGACAGATCGCTACTTCCTCGGTGGTTTCCCAAGCAAGGATTTTACTAACTTGTCGCGTCAATGTCTGGGAAGCCAACCAAAATGTTTTGCAAAACTTTGATGTTTACCGTCACTTAGATTTTAGCGATCGCGCCAAATATGGACGAACAATTAACCAAGTAGAAGCTTTTATTGATCGTTGGTTTAATGGTAGTGAACAACAAAGAAAAATCGGTCTAAATTTACGCCAAGAGTTAGAGCAAGAAAGCAAGAAAAAAATTAAAGATTTAACCAAAAATCCCTTGCGTTTATCATTGCTATGTTTAGTGTGGGAAGAGCAGGGGAGGTTACCAGATACTAAAACTGAACTTTATCAGCAATTCGTCGAGGAAATTTATAAATGGAAGCAACAGCAATTACAGCTAGATCAAGCCAAAATAGAAAGTTTAAATAAAAAATTAGCAGAATTGGCAATAAAAACCTTAGATCAGAGCAGACAAAACTTGGTTAAATGGGTAATGTCCAGATGGGAAATGTCCCGTGCAGAAAAAAGTAACATACCTCTAGCAGAAGCGATGATCAATTGGTCAGGCAATTCACTACTTCTATCGAGAATGGGACCACAAGAGTCGCCTTTTCGGATTCCTTACTTTATAGCATGGTCAATTTTAGGTAACAATGATGATTTTGCGATCGCAGAAAAATTAGGTTGGTTGAATCAGGTGGGAGTGTCAGCAATTAATCCACAGGAGCGAATTTATGCTTTTTTACATCCAACTTTCCACGAATATTTTGCGGCACAAGCGATTACTTTTGAGCAGTGGAATTATTTTTTAGATCACCATAACTTTTTCACTAACCATCCCGCTTATGGGACGTACCGAATTTTTGAGCAGCAGTGGCGGGAAGTGATTTTATTTTGGTTTGGACGACCTACTGAGGAAGGTACTTACGATAAAGTCTGTAAAGAAAGCTTTCTCCAAGAGCTTTGGGAGTTTAGAGATAAGTGTAAGGGATTTTATTCTTTGCAAGCACAGCTTTTAGCAGCTACGGCTTTGGGAGAATTTAGAAATTGTAGTGATGAAATAGCAGAAAAAATAATCCCTGAAGTAATTCAATATAGCTTTGTAATTGAGAAAAGTAATTTTTTACCTTACGATACAGTCATAAGAAGAGCTTATTTTGCGCTGTTACAAACAAATAGTAGCAAAGTTAAAGATTATTTAGTTGAACTCCTAAGTCGTATTCCACTAAATCATAGAGTAACTCGATATAACATTGCTAATGTTATATCAGAATTTTATCCTGGCAATGAAGAAGCCATTAATACTTATCTGAACTTGATTCAAATTGATAGGGATGATTTTCATCAAATAAAAATTCAATTTTATGCTAAAGAAAAATTGGCAGAAGTTGCTCATGGTAATCGCAAAGTTATAAATTATTTATGGCAGCAATTTTATCGAAATCATAATCAAGATAATAGAGAAATAAATGCTGTTATTCTAGGGATTATTGCTAGCGGGAAAATTGATGTAGTAAAAAAAGCGATTGAAACTTTAATTGAAATACTATTTACTTGTTCAGAAGAATCTTATTCTTATAGTTTCTATGAATATTTTGAAGAGATAGCTTTGGAAAATATCGATATAAATGTTACTCAAAAAGTCATTGAATATCTAACTTACTTACTGGAAACTAAAGAATATAAAAATTTACCTTGGTTAACACCCATGCAGCGGCAAAACCTTCCTTGGTACGAGCAATCAGATGATTCGGAGGATTGTAAAAGCATAGCTTTTACTCGATATCAACAGATTCGCTTGTGTGCTGCTCAAGCTTTATTCAAGATTAATCCAAACAATCTAGATGCAGTTATTACATTAGCTGACTTGATAAAAATTGAAGAATATTATCCTTTCGTTAATGATAAAGATGCAGATTTTATTCGTAGTTCAGCTGTGGAGATATTAGAAAAATTTGGGGTTGATAATCAGGTTGTTATCTCGGTTTTAAGCGAGGGTATAGTCAATATTGAAAATGATAATACATTGCGAATTACTGCCGATACTTTAGGAAAAGTAGCTGCTGATACTAATAATGAATGTGCGATCGAAGCTTTGATTGCACGAATACATAAAACTGAAGATTTATGGAGAGGAAAACAACTTGCTGAAATTTTGAGTAAAATTCAACCAAGTCATCCAGAAGCGATTAGATTTTTGCATGAATTAATACTCTCCACATTAAAAAATAATCAACGGGATGAACCTCTAATTTTAACTGCGGCTAAGGCTTTGGGAACAATTTCACCAAATAATACCCAGGCAATCAATACTTTAATGGAATTACAACAGTTGATTCAAGATCGATTAGATGATTTGCTCAATCAGTTAGGGATCAGTTATAAAAATATGGCTGCTTCTACTATTAATGAAATATTAGAAGGAAATTGTAATATTTATGAAGATACTTTTACTAGAAATAATTTGTTGAGAGACATATCAAAAACATACATAATCCTAAGAAGATCTATAAAAAATTTAGGTGAATTAACTTACAGTAATGCCAAAGTTATTGATAGGTTAACAAATTTACTAAGATATCCAGGAGAACAAGTACAGTATGAAGCAGCTTCGAGTTTGGCAAAAATTGACCCCGGTAATTCAAAAGCACTCGATACACTGATTGAAATACACCGTAATGCTAAGAGCGAATTCCTTCGCGATCAAGCAGGTGGGATCTTCCAGTTTTTAGCAAATCAAGTACGAGAAATTAGCGATAGTCAACGGCGTGAAACACTCATTAATGCTATCATTGAAATCATGGAGACACACCCGCACCCATATCAAAGATATCATACGGCTCAAGCTCTAACTGAAGTTCTTCCCGGTAACGATCAAGTAGTGTCTACTCTACTGGATTTGTTAAATAATTACCCAGAGGTATATCAAGAAAAAATTATTAATACTTTGAAGGAAACCTTAAGAGGTAAGCAGTTTCAGCAAATAGTTATAGCTTCTAAAAATCCCCTAGAAGATGCTGATAAAAATCATAATGTTAATCTCTTTAAAAACTACCACGAACTTTTGTGTTTTTGTGCTGAAAATCTCAGCTATCCTGACTTCTTTCGAGCTTTTCACAATCAATCGGATTTCGAGCATTTGAAACCCTCTATGCTTCTGGGTAGAGCGATCACACTGATAATTTATTTCCAGGCTAAGGTTAGCTTTTATGTGTCTCAAGTTCGAGAACATCCTTATTATCTAATTTTTGATATTTTGCAATTACTGTTTATCGGTATCAAGTGGTCATTAAAATTAGCTGCACTTACTCTTTTTACTCCTTTATTTATGATTTTTTTGTTAATATTTGGGATTTTTAATATAAAACTATGGTCTCAATTATTTTATATCCTCAAATCATTTATAGTATTTTTATCGGGACTTATTGTAAGTTTATTCTTTTTTCTGTATGGATTGTTATATGCTTTGTGGATACTTATAATTCGTTTTTTAGATAGGTGGCGAAACTAAATCAAGAGCTATACAAAACTCCCCTATCTTTTCTATTAGGCGATCACGATCCTGCTCAAATTATCGCCAACTCTATCATAACACTTTTACATCTTTTATACCTGATAATTCTATGCTGATTCTATAGATAATTTAGATAATTCTACGCTGATTCTATGGATAATTTCTACAATTCTCTGCTCATTCTACCCTGATTCTATGGATAATTTCTCCAATTCTCTGCTAATTCTACCCTGATTTAACAGTTTTCTATGAACATAAAGCTAATTCTCTGCTAATTCTATGGTGACGAGAGAGTTTCTACTAATAAAATCGAGAATCATTCGTTGATTCTCCGAAGTTTATTCAGTAATTATCCGATCATCTATGTAAAATTCTACAGTAATTCTACAGCCATGTATATAAATTTCTATTTATTACAGTGTTTACAGCATATTCCCGATTTATAGTGTGATGGTTGTGGTGGGGCGGATTCACGCCAGAAGTTTGCCCCACCGACAACGGCTCAAAACCCGCTCCGCTTCACTGCTGCACCAACCAAGTCTGTAACTCTTCCACCGTGGAAAAGTCTAGTAACTCCTCAGCCAATGCTTCCAATTGCTCCAGTGACAAACGAGTAATTTGCTGTTGCAAGGTTTCATCTAAGGGTCCGACACGACGATTTAACAGGCGCAATACTAACTGCACTTCTCCTGCTAGTCGTCCTCGTTGTTCACCTCGTCGTTCACCTTCTTGCAAGCCTTTTTGCAAACCTTCTTGCAAACCTTTTTGTAAACCTTCTTGCAAAATTTGCTGATACCAAGGAGACTCTATTAAGACTGTCAGCCTTAGTTTGAGAAATCTGACTAAAAGTTTTACCTAAGTTTGCCACATCTTTGACTCTTGGGATCATTTCTTGAGCGCGAACTAATTCAGGCTGATTCGATGATGGAGTTGTTGAGGTAAACGCAAATTGATGTTCGCGTTCTACCTCAATCAATTGAGTTTGGTTGAACTAGCAATGTTTTTCAGTAAGGACAAACCGGAACTATTTCCTGAAGCGATCGATGGTATTGTTGATGAAACGATTTCTTCTATGCAGCCCGGAAGAGTCAAGTGTCTAGGGAGTTATTGGCCAGCAAGACTTTACCAATTTGAGCGTCCAGTAACTCTAATTCCTGAGCAAACTGTATCTGTTGTTGGTCGTGTCGGAATTACTTTGCTGGTAATTCCGATGTAATTAGGTTAAGTGCTAAATAAAATCTAGGTCTTCATCACCTTGGGTTGCAGCTAGTTCTAGGGCGATCGCTCGCAATAAAGGTAATCCTTTTCGCTTCCAAAAAGAGTTGATTGTTTGAATATTGATGTTAAACTCTCTGGCGATCGCTGTCATTTTGTCTGGTGTTTGTTGCAATAATAATCGTTTTCCCACTGATTGACAGTTACAATTAGGATGTTTTTGCGGATGACATTGTTGCAGTTTTCCTTCTGGATCTTTCTCAATATATCGTTTTAACTTGGTAGCAAAACGCTGCTTTTTTTCCTGCTCAATTTTTTCAATGTAGTTTTCAATCCCTTCGCAAGTTATTAAATTTGGCTCTTTGGTATTTAATACGCTATCTAAGGGAATAAATGGCTGAGAATTTCGACCGTATAAAGTGAGAATTTGATACCAAAGATAACGGTTAATCCAGATTAATAAGCTTCCTTCAATTGATGAACATCTTGGCTCAAAATTGGGAAGGTTTTTGATGAACCATTGCCAAGTTTTATTGAGAGCTTCTAAATAGTCTGGATGGGAAGATTTATACAGTCCGGGTGATTTTTGTAGCTCAATTAGTAGTCGTTTAATTGCCTGTTTCCATTGAGAAGTAGTTGGAGAATATTCGTAAGCAATTAGGATGAGTTCACAGAGTTTTTTATCTTTGGCACTGTCGTTACAATGTCGCTCTAATCTTTCTCGAAATTCTTTTATGCTATCCATAAATTTATCCTCAATCAAATTTTGATGCACAGTTACCCCCGATCGCGCTGGACTCAAATACCTTGAGAGGGTTTTAAGTCCTGACTGTTTCATCTTGATTTGAGGCTGAATTAGTTCTAGATTGAGAAATAATTAAAATAGTTAAATATCTGTCAGATTTGTGTAAAACTTGTGATCAGGATGGAAAGCAAAAAGCCCCAGGAGGTTCTAGCTATGTCGCGATCGCTTAAAGTCGCACCAGAGTACATTACCAAAGTTAAAGCTGCTGTGCAAAGGGCGAATTATCCCAGTCAGAAAGAGTTAGCTCTAGACTTGAATCTCTCTCGTCCCACTGTTGTCAATTACTTGAACGGTAAACCAGTTGATGTCACGAATTTTATCGAAATTAGTATAAGATTGGGACTAGATTGGCAAGAAATTAGCTGTTTAGAAGACCCAGGTAAAGATATCTCCAACCCGAAAAATTCTGTCCAGATCATCAATACTTACCAAGACTGGGGAGATGCTCCTGATGTTTCTTTTTTCTGTGGAAGGGAAAATGAAAGAACTACTATCCAAAAATGGATCATGCAAGATGGTTGTCGTCTGGTGGTACTATTGGGAATGGGTGGTATTGGTAAAACCGCTTTATCTGTACGGATTGCTCAAGAAATTGCTAGTGAATTTAATTATATTATCTGGCGTAGTCTTAAGAATGCACCACCTATTTCTGACATATTAACAGTATTAATCAGATTTCTCTCGAGCCAAAAAGAAACTAATTTGTCTACCAATTTTGAAGACCAGATATCGCAGTTAATTGAATATTTACGCATTTATCGGTGTTTAGTAGTTCTAGATAATGCTGAATCAATTTTGCCCAACAGTACAGAACAATATCGTCAGGACTTTGAAGGTTATGGTAAACTAATCAAACGCATTGGTGAAACACCTCATCGTAGTTGTTTGTTGCTCACCAGTCGGGAAAAACCTAGAGAATTAGCAGCGTTAGAAGGTGAAACATTACCTGTTCGCTCTTTCCAGTTAATAGGTTTACAACCATCAGATGGACAGGAGATTTTAAAAGCTAAAGGTTTATCAATTGGTTCGATAAATGACGGCTCGAAAGAACTAATCAACCGTTGCGCTGGTAATCCTTTAGTATTAAGCATAATTGCTACTAATATTCAAGATTTGTTTGATGGCAATATTGAAGAATTTTTAAAGCAAGAGACTATTATATTTGATGACATTCGCGTTCTTTTAGAGCAACAAATTAATCCCCTTTCTGAATTAGAAAAGCAAATCATGTATTGGTTAGCGATCGAGAGAGAACCTATTTCTAGCCAAGTATTACAAGATAATATTATCTCCCCAATATCCTTAAAAAAATTGGATTCTCTTACTGCTTTAGTGCGTCGTTCTCTCATTGAAAAGAGTGAGGGCAATTTTACCCAGCAATCGGTTGTGATGGAATATATGACCGCCAGAATTATTGAGGAAGTTTGTCAAGAAATTCAGACAGGTAACCTGGTATTTTTGCACAGCTATACTCTGATTAAAGCAACAGCAAAAGACTATATTCGATCAATTCAAAAAACCTTAATTCTTAAACCCATTGCTGACCAACTCTTAACTGTTTATGTTACCCAGCAATCTGTGATCGAGCAACTCAAAAATATTCTTGATCTACTCAGAAAAAATTATGCTGGCAAACCCAGTTATGCTGGTGGAAATATGATCAATTTGCTGGCCTATTGTCAAGCTGATTTAACTGATTATAATTTTTCTTATTTAACAATTTGGCAAGCATTTCTGAGGGATATTAATTTACATAATTGTAATTTCAGTTACACTGATTTAACCAAATCTATTTTTACTGAAACGATGACTAATATTTTCACAGTAGCATTCAGTCCGGATGGAAAACTGATCGCTACTGGTGATGAGTCTGGTGAAGTTCATTTGTGGAAAGTTTCTAGTGGTCAAAAACTTTTTAATTGTCAAGAGCATCTCCGTGTAGTTAGGTCAGTTGCGTTTAGTCCAGATGGAGAAACTTTAGCGACTGGGAGTTCTGATTCTCTGATCAAATTATGGAATGTTAAGGATGCTAGGTGCTTTAAGGTTTTAGCAGGACACAGTCATTGGATACATTCAGTTGTATTTAGTCCGGATGGGAAAAATTTAGCTAGTGGTAGTAGTGATAATACAATTAAATTATGGGATATTACTACTGGTAAATGTCATCTAACTTTAACTGGACATACTAATTTTTTACGAGCAGTTGCTTTTAGTCCGGATGGGAAAATTTTAGCGAGTAGTAGTAGCGATCGCGAATTGAGACTCTGGGATATTAAGACGGGGGAATGTCTAACTATTGTCAGTCAAAATGAACAAACTATTTACGCTGTTGCTTTTAGTCCTAATGGGAAAATGTTAGCGAGTGGGAGTGGAGACAATAAGGTAA
Source organism: uncultured cyanobacterium (assembly GCA_963744145.1). Lineage (GTDB taxonomy): Bacteria > Cyanobacteriota > Cyanobacteriia > Cyanobacteriales > CAWUOF01 > CAVUSO01. The sequence continues at coordinate 1,090,867 of CAVUSO010000001.1, forward strand.
AATTATGGGATATCCAAGATGTTCACAATCTCCAGTGTTTAGCTACTTTAGAAGAACATACCGATCGCGTTTATACAGTTGCATTTAGTCCAGATGGACAAATTTTAGCTAGCGGTAGTAACGATCACACGATAAAATTATGGAATCTCCAAGATATTAAGAATATTAAATGTCAAACCACTTGGAGAGGACATACTGGTTGGATACGTTCAATTGCTTTTAGTCCAGATGGAAAAACTTTAGTTAGTGGTAGTCACGATCAAACTGTAAAATTGTGGGATGTTCGGGATAGTGCTGATGGTAAATGTTTAGCAACTTGGCAAGGAAAAAATGACTGGATTCGTTCTGTTGCTTTTAGTGCTAATGGAAATTTTGTTGCTAGTGGTGGTAATGACAAAGTAGTCAGATTGTGGGATATTAGTCAGGGGAAATGTATCGCTACTTGGTCTGGACATCAAGATATAGTCTATGCAGTTGCTTTTAGTCCTGATGACAAAATTATTGCTAGTGGTAGTTATGATTGTCAGGTAAAATTATGGGATATTAGTAATGGTAAATGTTTAACAACTTTAGCCGGACATACTTATCGAGTCCAAGCGATCGCTTTTAATCCAAAGGGAAATATTCTTGCTAGTGGGAGTCGCGATCGCACCATCAAATTATGGGATATTACTAATAGTGAGTGTTTAGCAACTTTAATCGGACATACCGATCGAGTTTGTCAAGTTACTTTTAGCCCAAATGGCAAAATTCTCGCTAGTAGCGGTTACGACTGTACAATCAAATTATGGGATGTTAGTAAGAGGGAATGTTTGGCAACTTTGTCGGGACATGAAAGAGAAGTAAATGCGATCGCATTTAGTCCAGATGGTCAAGTTTTAGTCAGTGGTAGTGATGATAATACGCTGCGTTTTTGGGATGTAAATACTCATCAGTGTCTAGATACTAGATTAGAACCTACTCATTGGATCTATTCAGTAGTTTTCAGCCCAAATGGAAAAATTTTTGCTACTGGTAATGGTGATAAAACTGTGCGTCTGTGGGATGCTAATACCCATGAATGTTTAGCAATTTTATCAGGACATGAGAATTCGGTACATTCTGTTGCTTTCAGTGCAGATGGTTTAACTCTGGTAAGTGGTAGCGGAGATAAAACTATCAAATTGTGGGATGTGCAAACGAAAAACTGTGTAAAAACCCTTTCACCACCCAGACCCTATGAAGGGATGAATATTACCGGAGCAACCGGTTTAACTGAAGCAACAAAAGCAACTCTTTTTGTTTTAGGAGCAGTGGAAAATCGCGAATGAATAGAATTTGAAGAAGATGGGGAAGTCGAAGGATGGCTGATATTCTGTCCAAATACTTTGCCCTTTTTCACCTAGGTTTGTTATAGACCTAACCCCCCAACCCCCTTCCCTGCAAGGGAAGGGGGAGTAATTAAGATGATTAAATATTTGAGATTGAATCGGATTAATTCTGCTCCTCTCAATAGGGTTCGGTTAATTGTAGGGGTGAAGCATTCGGGCGATAATTGATCAGCTCAAACGAGTAATATTAGATCCGAATGCTTCACCCAACTGCCGTCAATATCTCCCAAAATATCTTTAAACGAACCCTATTGGCTCCCCTCTCACATTGCAGGAAAGGGGGTGGGGGAAAGTTCATTCTGCTCCCCTTTCCTCTTAGGAGAGGGGTTGGGGGAGAGGTTTCTTGATTGAGATCCTCAAAAAAAAATCCTTAACTCAATCTGATTGCCTGATCCTCTTAAAACAGGGTATAAATAAAGGGGGCAATTACAGAAGACTGACTTAGGATAATTAAAGCTCCTAAGAAAACCAACGTAATAATCAGAGGTAAGAGCCAATATTTGCGGCGTTCCCGCATAAATGCCCATAAGTCTTTCAGAAAGTCTAATGTCGATTCAAACATTAGAAAGGTCGCTCCATACTAACTTTTGATCTTAGTTTACTTTGAACTCGGTAAGTTTCCTGTTCTCTGTGCAAAGTTCGGCGCATTGGATCATCTTTCTTTAATCGCTTGAACAGTGCTAGTGGGAACAGCACTAGATAAAAAACTACACCTAAAATAATTGGTGTTTGAATCGCACTCATCAACAGTCCAAAACGCATCCAGATTAAATAAATGGGATTGAGGAGGTTTGGTGCTAAGAACGCTAACGTGCCCAAACCGATCGCGATCGCCCAGGGCCACCAAGGTAAATCGTGATGTCGGAGCAGTGGGAGCAATAACCCGAATAATCCTGCGATTATACCTCCGAAGAGTAGACCAAAATCGCGTAAGCCTTGACGATCAAGTTTGGGGATGGGATGATGGCTCATGGTTTTTTGGTAATTAAGTAATTTAGTCAAAGGAACTCTAATCTAATTCAAATTCCTGCTGCCAAGCATCATCGCGTTGCCAAGGAATTTGTTCGGTTTTGGCTAGTAAGAAATTTTCTAAAACTAGATAATCCATCTCTGTCCGCATAAAACAACGGTACGCATCTTCGGGAGTGCAAACAATAGGTTCTCCTCGCACATTAAAAGAAGTATTCACTAACACTGCACATCCGGTTTGTTTTTCAAAATGCGAGATTAAATCATAGTAACGAGGATTAGTTTCTTGATGAACTGTTTGAATCCGAGCTGAATAATCCACATGGGTGATCGCCGGAATTTGCGATCGCGGTATATTCAACTTATCAATCCCAAATAGTTCTTGTTGTTCAGTTGTCATGGGGATGCGTAAATTTTCTCGCACCGCAGCCACTAATAACATATAAGGACTCGGACTATCTATTTCAAAGTAATCTGACACTCGTTCGGCTAAAACTGATGGTGCAAAGGGTCGAAAAGACTCGCGATATTTAATTTTCAAATTCATCACGGATTGCATTTTAGTATTCCGTGGATCTCCGATAATCGATCGCCCACCTAAAGCTCTTGGGCCAAATTCCATGCGTCCTTGAAACCAGCCAACCACATTCCCATCTGCCAAAATTTCTGCTAAACGAGGCATTAAGACATCATCTGACAAATGCTGATAATTGGCTTTAACTCCATCTAAATATGTTAAAATTTCTGCATCGCTAAAACGCGGTCCTAAATAAGCCCCCCGCATCGCATCTAAATTTTTAGCTTTAACTTTCGTACTTTGCACAGTTCCCACACCAGAAAAATTGTCAGAACTAGCGTTTAATTCATCTGCTAAAACTGATTCAGTCGATAACAAGCTATCTACATTACGAGGTTGTTCACTGTATTGATACCAAGCTGCTAAAGCCGCTCCTAAAGCACCTCCTGCGTCTCCTGCTGCGGGTTGAATCCAAATATCTTTAAATGGTCCTTCTCGCAGAATGCGCCCATTAGCTACACAATTTAAGGCTACACCCCCAGCTAAACATAAATAGTCTGCGGCTAATTCTTTTTGTACGGTTCGGCTCAGACGAAGAACTACTTCTTCTGTTACTACTTGAATTGATGCTGCTAAATCCATTTCCCGTTGAGTCAGTTTACCTTCTGCTGGACGTGGCGGTCCGTTAAACAATTCATTAAACTTTTGATTGGTCATGGTTAAACCAATTGTATAGTTAAAGTAATCCATGTTCAGTCGGAAAGTACCATCATCCTTTAAGTCAAGCAAGTGAGTGAGGATTTTGTCCACATACTTGGGTTCACCATAAGGTGCCAAACCCATGAGTTTGTATTCGCCAGAGTTGACCTTAAATCCGGTATAGTAAGTAAAGGCAGAGTACAATAAACCAAGGGAGTGGGGAAAGTCTATTTCCCATTGGGGTTTGAGTTGATTCCCATCACCCAGCCAAATTGATGTAGTTGCCCACTCTCCGACCCCATCCAAACACATAACTGCGGCTGTTTGGAAAGGACTAGGAAAAAAAGCACTCGCTGCATGAGCTTGGTGGTGTTCGGTAAAGAGCAGGGAGGGAAGTAGAGCGGTTTTGCATTTCCCCAAAGCTGCTAATTCTTTTTTGAGTAGACTTTTGAGGTAGAGTTTTTCTTTCAGCCAAACGGGCATAGCAGCTAAAAATGAGGAAAAACCTGCTGGAGCATAGGAAATGTAAGTTTCTAGTAGTCGCTCGAATTTAACTAGGGGTTTATCGTAAAAAACGATTTGATCTAGTTCCCGCAGTTCGATTTTTGCTTGTTGGAGACAATAAGCGATCGCATTTTGTGGAAATCTCGCATCGTGTTTCTTCCGGGAAAATCTTTCTTCCTGGGCTGCTGCGACTATTTCTCCGTTACAAACTAAAGCCGCTGCGCTGTCATGATAATACGCCGAAATGCCGAGTATATTCATTCTCTCCTCACCACTATTCCTGCCTTGGGCTTTTGACGATTTAGTAGATTGACATATTTTTTTTAAAGAAGTTACTGATTATATCCTAATTTTTGAAAATTGAATGGGATTAGCAATTTCTCATTTATCTGAGAAAATGCGGGTTGGTAGGAAAAATTCTTGGTTACCGATAAAGTCAGCGATCGAAATCCAGTCTTGCTAAAATTAACTACTGTTAATGAATTTGAGAAAAACCGATGTGGGGAAGTGCGATCGCAGCTTATTTACATTATTTGGGCTTCATGCTAGCGTTTGGAGCTTTAACTATTGAACATCTAACTCTGAAAAAAGATCTCAATGTGACCGAAGCCTGGAGAATTGTAATCGCAGATGCTATTTATGGTCTGTCCGCGGTGATGATTCTGATTACTGGAGTTTTGCGAGTAATGTACTTTGGTAAAGGAACTGATTATTATCTTAGTAATCCAGTTTTTTATATTAAGGTCGGGCTTTTCATTCTTGTGAGTTTGTTGTCTCTCTATCCCACCTTTTCCTTTGTGTCCTGGGTGAAGAATTTGCAGGATAGCCAAAGTCCCGAGCTGGAATCACCCCAATTAAAGCGACTCACCTGGTTAATCAGAGGAGAGTTGCTTGGGTTAGCACTGATTCCTCTGTTTGCTGCGGTTTTAGCAAGGGGAATTCAGATTTTTTAACGGCTCAAGTCAGATTTTCAGAAATACGCTAGCTTAGTTAAATATACTATTCAGGTTGAAGGAGAGTATGTTATGTTTCCATTTTGGCTAAATTCATCTTGTCATTCGGGAGAGACGAACTACAAATCCCATCGGCAAAATAAATTACAGTTTTTGAAGTGGATGCGAGATAGTCTGGAAACTCGGTTAGCTGCTGTCAATGCGGCGATCGCAACAATAGAAAGACAAATTAATGAACAAAATCCTTCTAGCTGAATTATCTCGAGTAATTCTTGGCTAATTACCAAATAGCTTCCCTGACACTGCCGATCGCGGTGTCAGGCTCCCACAAAAAAAATAAACTCACTCATCTGTAATATATAGGTGTGGGTGAGTTTGGTCTATATTTTCCTCAGATCAGAGGAACTAATTCTGATTCGGAGTTGATTGATTTTTCAGACTTAAATACTGAAGTCCCCATTGGTGCATAGAATCGAGGACTGGTTTAAGCGTTTCTCCTACAGGTGTAAGAGAATATTCAACTTTAGGAGGAACTTGTAAATAGACCTGACGGTAAATAATACCTTCCTGTTCCATTTCTCGGAGTTGTTGTGTCAGCATTTTTTGGGTAATTCCATGTAAAGCTCGGTGTAATTCCCCAAATCTTTTGACTCCCACAAATAACTCTCGTAAAATTAAAACCTTCCAACGTCCTCCAATCACTTTTAAAGTTGTTTCTACTGAACAGGTTAAGCGTTCATCATGGTCAGGAGCAGGTTCCATAGTATCTTTTTAGTTAGTATCGTACTTTTAAGTGCATACTTTCCATTTTAGCTGGTTATGGGTTAAAGTTTACCTAGTAGAAAAAAATTCAATCTGCAAAATCTAGCGGAGATGAGGACTAAAAATGATTACAGTACGAAAATCAGAAGAACGTGGATCTGCTAATCACGGTTGGCTTAATTCTAATCATACCTTTTCTTTTGCTAATTATTATGATCCTAAATATATGGGATTTCACCAACTCCGGGTTATTAACGAAGATCGGGTAAAAGCTAGTAAAGGATTTGCTCCCCATTCCCATCAAGATATGGAAATAATCTCCTATGTACTATCAGGATCTTTAGAGCATAAAGATAGTATGGGAAATACTTCAATTATTTATCCAGGGGAAGTGCAGATTATGGGTGCAGGAACTGGAGTCACCCATAGTGAATATAATCATTCCCAAACTGAAGATGTTCATTTTTTGCAAATCTGGATCTTACCAAATCAAAAAAATTTACCTCCTCGATATGAACAAAAAAAATATTCCCAAGCAGAAAAACAAGATAAATTATGTCTGATTGTTTCTCCTGATGGTCGGGATGGTTCTGTCACGATTCATCAAGATGTAAACATCTATGCTACCTTATTGGAATCTGGAACTAAAATAGAATATCCCCTTCCAGCAAATCATCATGTTTGGGTGCAAATTATCCAAGGAGAAATTCTGCTCAATGATCATCTACTTGGAACTGGAGATGCGATCGCGGTTAGTGCAGAAGACCAGGTAAAAATTGCTGCTCATCAACCGACTGAATTGCTCTTATTTGATTTAGCTGAAGTAGGAAGTTCTCCAGCTTAACTTGGACCTGATTTATGGTAGAGAGCTGATTGATAAAGAATTTTTTCTTGATGAGTTTCGATCGTACAGTCAGATAAGGGATAGCTGACACAAGTAACGATATAACCAGCTTCCATTTCTGACTTACTCAGAAACTTTTGTTCTTTTTGATTAATGCTACCACTCACTAGTTTAGCCACACAAGCAGAACATTCTCCTTGTTTACATCCAGATGGTAAACGGATACCAGAGTCTTCAGCTAGATCTAAAATATACTGATCCCCTGGGACTGAGATGATTCGATCAAGTGCGATCGCGGGATTAACTAGACGAACTTGATAAACTGACATATTTTAATTCCTACATGAGAGCAGAGACGTTCCACCGGAACGTCTCTACGATATACCAAAATATCCTTGATATCGATCGCTACTATTAAAAGACTATCAATTGCTTGGCTGGAACAAAAGTGATTTCGATCACACCTAAACCCAGATCCAATCACTATTAATAGCTGGGAAGATCACAATTTAACTGAGATTAACATCACAGACTAACCAGCAAAATTAGATGATGATCTTTATAAGATATAAGTTCAAAATAATTGTTTACTCCACAAAGTAGCGGAACTTAATATTTATTGAAGATGGGTCAAGCGATCGCATTAACTCGCTACTAAATGTGATCGCTTTTTTATTAAACCAATTGGTAACCCAAATTAAATCTAAATCTCGACCTAATCGCGAGATAGATTGTAAGAATATCACCGTGGATCTACTAATCTCATTACTTAAAAATCAGGGGATACTAGAGATGTCGAGTTCAGGATTAAGTCATGGTTCAAATCAAGCTTCTTCCCGGTGCCATTAACGAAATTGTTGCTAATGTCACCGATACCCAGAAAATTACCCAAGCTGACCGTTATGGACTCATGGCTGCAATTCTGGATGAGTCTATTACTGAAGATGAACGGAGATCAGTCGATCGCCTAATCCGTCTTCTGGTTAAAGGTCGTATTCAAGTTACTAATGAAATCTCAATGATGCTATAACTGGGAGGCAATATTGTCAATCATGAAACAATATTACCCCCTAGAGTATCATTCTAATCCTGCCATTTCCCGGTCAGTTTGATGAAGGTAAATATCTCTGACCTAATCCTGAAAATGTTTGATAATCGCTTGAGCAAATTCAGAACATTTGAGCGGTGGTTTGACAGGAGGTTCCATCAATCGTGCTAAATCATAGGTAACTTCACGATGAGAAATCGCTGCGGCAAGACCCTTTTTAATTAAGTCGGCTGCTTCTTGCCAACCCATGTATTCTAGCATCATTACCCCGGACAAAATTAAAGAACCTGGGTTGACCCGATCTAAACCAGCGTGTTTAGGAGCTGTACCATGAGTAGCTTCAAAAATTGCACATTCATCACCGATATTAGCACCTGGACCCATACCTAATCCACCGACGATCGCAGCAGCAGCATCGGATAGATAATCTCCATTCAAATTCATCGTTGCTAAAATCGAATATTCACCTGGTCGAGTTTGAATTTGTTGGAAAATACTGTCAGCAATCCGATCATTGACCATGATCTTCTTTTTCCAAACCCCGTTACCGTGAGTTTCCCAGATTGCGTTCAGAACTGTTTCTACTTCTTGACAAATCTCGGCTTTTTTCTCGGTTGTTAAAGCATCGTAACCAGGCTCAATTTCACGAGCATTTTCTTCTAAGGTAATATCTGGTTTACCTTCTTTATTCCCCAGAATCCATGATTCTCGTTCAGTAATACACTCAGCCCTAAATTCGGTAGTCGCTAATTCGTAACCCCAATCCCGGAAAGCGCCTTCGGTATATTTCATAATATTACCCTTATGTACCAAAGTCACACTTTGCTTAGATGGGGGTAAACGCAAAGCGTGTTTAATTGCACGACGAACTAGACGCTGAGAACCAAATTTGCTAATGGGTTTAATCCCGATCCCAGAATCAAGACGGATTTGCTTTTTACCATGTTCTGGAGTTATGGGAATTAATTTCTGATTGAGAAACTCAATCAGTTGATTACAAGCATCAGTACCTTCTTTCCACTCAATTCCCAGATAGATATCTTCGGTATTTTCCCGATAGATGATGACATCTAATTGCTCTGGGGTTTTGTGGGGTGAGGGAGTACCCGCATAATATTTGCAGGGACGAACACAGCTATAGAGATCATTGATCTGTCGTAGGGCTACATTTAAAGAACGAATCCCACCACCGATCGGCGTAGTTAATGGACCTTTAATCGCGACCCCATATTCTTTAATCGCGGTGAGAGTATCTTGGGGTAAATATTGGTAAGTGCCATATTTTTCGCAGGCTTCATCCCCAGCATAAACTTTGAACCAAGATATTTCTCGTTTGCCATCATAAGCTGTTTTAACTGCGGCATCAATCACTGCTTGGGACGCGGGCCAAAGATCTACCCCTGTTCCATCTCCACGAATAAAGGGAATGATCGGATTGTCGGGAACAATCGGTTCACCGTTTTGGAAAGTAATGCGATCGCCTTTAGTGGGACTGGTAATCTTGTCGTACATATTGTCCTCTGTTTGAATCTCAGGTTAGCTCACCTAACCTTCTTTGGCAGGCTACCAGATTATTTCTCGTGACTATGTTTGAATTAAACTTTTTTACAGAAGATGATTGTGGGATAATGTACAGCCAAATTACTTGCCGGCAAACATCGCTTGTTGTCCTTCCGGGGAAGTTGCATAAGCAGTAAAAGCTTGGGCTCCTGGATTGGGAGGATTTTTATAGGCATAAAATAGTTGTCTTTGATAGGGGTAATTCCCAGTTCCTGGTGCAATTCCATCGATCGGGATGACTCGGACAGTTTTCTGATTTGCTACTTGAGCATAGGTAGCATACCCAATCCCATTATTGCCCAGAGCCCGGATTAAACCAGTAGTTTCATCATTTGGTAAGGTCTGAATATTGGTGCCAAAAGCAGCACCCTTAAGAACTAGTTCTTTAAATGCTTGATGGGTTCCACTAATAGCTGGACGATTAATTACTTGAATCGGTGCTGCTGGACCACCAATGGCTGACCAATTATTAATTTTTCCTTGAAAAATATCTGCGATTTGAGCATTAGTTAAACCACCAGTAAAAGGGTTTTCCTTTCCGACTACTACAGCGATTTGGTCAAGCGCGATCGGTACTGCTACTAAACCTTGACTTTGTTCTTGTGCTGTCAAAGGTCGAGATATAGCTGCTAAATCTATTTCACCAGCTAAAAGACTCTGAATACCTTTATCAGAACCAACCGCATTATTAATTACCTTAGTCCCGGGAAATTTTTGCTGAAAGCCTTGTTTAAGGTTTTCATTAATTGTCACCATACTGGTAGAACCATTAATCTTCACCGTTGTCCCAGTCGGAACTGATTTGGGTGCAGCTAGTCCTACTATCGGTGCTGATGGTACTGATGTATTATTAGCAGGTGAAGTTGCTGGACTTGTACCTGGTGCTGTCGCTGTTGTAGGTGGAGCTGCTGGTTTGTTCATAAAAAAGAACCAGTAACCAGCAGCACCGAGGATCAGCAAGATCAAGATAAAAACAATGGGAGGAGGACCGCTTTTTTCAGACATAAAATTGTACTTTCTTGGTAATTTAGTTATTTTTAGAATCTTCCAACATTTTGAGACGACGAGAAATTTCATCATCGATCGTCATTTTTTCCAGATCAGCTTGCAACTTTTCGGTTGGATTTTCCGAAAGTTCAGCTAAAGAACTTTGTTGTAAATTGCGACGTTCTACCGCATTTTTAGCTGCTTCAAACTGAGATTTAGCTGAACCGATATCAAATTCGTTGTTAACTTTAGCAATTAGCCCAAGTGCCTCATTCACTTCTGACAAATCTTTCATATTCTGCATATCGGTTTTGTAGCTTTCCAATTTTAGCCTTTCCCGATTCAGTTTTTCTTTAGCCGCGGTCACTGCTTTTTCAGCTTGTTTGACCATTTCATCCAATTGGGGCAAAATTTGCTCCGTTTGAATTACTTTTGTCATTGCCATTCTTGCTGCTTCTTCATGACCAGCACTTTGAGCTATTAGTGCTTGTTGCTCGAAGGTTTGCAATTCTTTTACTTTTGATTCATATTTTTGCTTTGCCCGTTTATATGCACCATCTTGAGTTGCAACTGCGGTGGCTAATTTTTGGACTGACTCTTGCATCGCGTGTAAGGATTCTTCCGCTACTGCTACAGCCACTTTACCACCTTGCTCGACGGGCATTCCCCAGAGCCAATTCCACACACCAACAATGGTACGACCAGCTTTGTCTCCCATGATCCAGTAAATAAATTTTTTCATCTGACTATTTTTCTCCTTGGGACTGTTTATTTAAACTTTTGTCTTTGGCTCCCATGGGCGAAGATTGACTTTTAAAAATTACAATTAAATCTATTTTAGTTTAGTAGATTAAGTCAACTTTTCCGCTAAAATTATAATATTAGATTAAGATTATATTAAAGCAAAGTTATAAATATTAATCTAGTCCACCTCGAATGATCAACTCAGTGGTAAATAGTTGGGTTAAAGCCCAAAAAGGCGATCGCATCAATTGACCGAATTATAGCTCCTCTGGATGACAGAATCAATCTTGGTTAAAAAATCAGGTATTTACGAGTATACGGTCGCACTATTATGGATCATTTTTTCCAATCCAACTTGGAGCGGTAGTGCAATTAAGAATTCTGTACCTTGACCGGGCTGAGAATAACATTGGAGATGACCACCATGTTGTTGAACTACAATTTGATAACTAATCGCTAATCCCAATCCTGTCCCTTTACCAACGGGTTTAGTGGTAAAGAAAGGATCAAAAATTTGAGATCGAATAGATTCTTTAATCCCAACCCCATTATCGATAATTTTGATCACTACTTGATTTTCTACGATTTTGGTATCGATCGTAATTACACCTAATCGAGATAACTGATTGGCTTCGATCGCATCAATAGCATTATTTAAAATCGACAAAAATACCTGATTTAATTCGCGAGCATAACATTCAACTAAAGGTAAATTTCCATAATTTTTCACTACAGTAATTTTCTGGTCAGAGTCAAGTTTCAACCGATGCTGTACTGTCACCAAGGTACTATCAATACCTTCATGGATGTCAACCAGCTTAATCTCAGCTTCATCTAAACGGGAAAAATTGCGGAGAGAAATAACTGTTTGACGAATGCGATCGGCTCCAGTTTTCATAGAATGAAATAATTTTGGTAAATCCTGGGCTAAAAAATCCAATTCTAATTCTGCTAATTTTTCCTTAATCTGTAAACTAGGATGGGGATATTCTTGTTGATAAAGCAGCAGGATTTCCAACATTTGTTGAGTGTAAAATTGAGTATGAGTTAAATTACTATAAATAAACGTAATCGGATTATTAAATTCATGGGCAATTCCGGCGACCATTTGGCTTAAACTGGTCATTTTTTCATTTTGCACTAATCGAGATTGTGCTAATTTTAATTGTTCCATGGTTTGATTTAAATACAAATTAGAATACTGTAAAGCTTTACTCAGACTTTGCAACCGTAAACCCGCACGGACTCGAGCTAGGAATTCTTGCAATTCAATTGGTTTAGCTAAAAAATCATCGGCACCAGCATCTAATCCGTTCACTCGGTCATTAATTTGTTCTTTAGCTGTTACCAAAATAAAAAAGATCCCAGCTAAATCTAGGTCAGATTTCAAATATTGACAGAGAGTTAACCCATCCATTTTTGGCATCATCCAATCGCAAATAATTAAATCTGGTCTGGTCTGGTGGATGGTCAATAAACCCTCTTCCCCATCAGCCGCAGTAATCACTTCATGACCTTCATTAGATAAGGCATTTTCCAAAACCAACTGGGTGGTAATATCGTCATCAATCACAATAATTTTAGCCATAGGTTTGGTCTAATAATGTTGAATAAATGAGTTAACTTGTTGTAACTGTTCTTCCAGAAGAAGCAAAATCTGGGTAGAATCAGTGAGATTTTGTTGACGACCAAAATTTTCTAATTGAGCCGCGATCGCCGACAATTGGGTCGCCCCCACATTAGCACTAGCACCCTTAACCCGATGTGCTTGCTGTTCTAATTCGGAAAAATTCTGAGTCGCGATCGCTTCTCTGAGACCTGCTAAATCAATGATCACGCGATCGGCAAAAGCGCGAAGCAATTTACGTTGAAACTCGATCTGACCACCAGAAATCGCATGAAGACGTTGCAAGTCTACTGGTTTCACCATCGTTGAGCATGATTGAGCAGATTCTTGATTTTCCTGACTCGATTGAATTGTTAAACCCTTTTTCCCCTGGATTTTTTCCGACCAACGGACTAATGCTACTTGTAACTGTTCTTGATCAAGGGGTTTACTTAAATAATCATCCATTCCCGCAGCTAGACACTTTTCCCGATCGGCGGGCATAGCGTGGGCTGTCAGGGCAATTATAACTATATTATGGGAAGATTTGCGATTAAGTGCAGCCTCTTTTTGTCGAATTATTTTAGTAGTTTCATAACCATCAAGTAAAGGCATTTGACAATCCATAAAAATCAAATCATAATGATTTTGACGGAATAAATCTAATACCTCCTGACCATTATTAGCCAAATCAGCTTCATAACCCAGCAAGCTTAACTGATTTAAAATTACCTGTTGGTTAATCGGGTGATCTTCAGCTAGCAGGATTTTCAGATTATTTCTAGTTACAGCTCCAGTCAACTGATAATCAGAGGATTCGCGTCTACTTTCTAATACAGAAACAATCCGATTAGCCATTGCTGTTAATAGCGCATCAAAAAGACGGGAAGCTCTCACTGGTTTAATTAAGTAGCTAGAAACACCAGTTTTTAACAACTCCTCAGCCATATCCCTTTGGTTAATCGAAGTCATCAGGATCAGCTTGGTATCAGCTAGAGCAGGATCGGAACGGATCGCTAGGGTAAAATCTAGTCCTTGATATCGAAGTAATTGTTGATCAAAAATCACCGCATCATAGGGTTGATTTTGACCAATAGCTAATCGTAACTTAGTCAAAGCTGATTCTCCATCTGCTACTTGATCTAGGTGCATTCCCCAAGATTGGGTCAGGTAGTAGACTGCTTGTCTGACAGTAGCACTACTATCTGCAACTAATAATTTCAAATCCATCAGTGAAGTGGGTAGAGCTGTAGCATTAGCATCTTTTGGTTGGTTAAATTTCACCGTAAACCAGAAGGTTGAACCAACTTCAGCAGAACTTTTGACACCGATTTCTCCCCCCATCAAATGGACTAGCTGCTTAGAAATGACTAACCCTAAACCTGTTCCTCCATACTGACGAGTGGTTGAAGCATCTACTTGGGAGAACGCTTGGAATAATTTTTGTTGAGCTTCTATGGGAATCCCAATTCCAGTATCAGAAACTTCAAAGCGAAGTAATACTGTTTTCTTGGTAGTAGATTGCAAATATACTCGTAGCACCACTTCACCAATTGCGGTAAATTTCAGTGCATTACCCATTAAATTCAGCAGTACCTGACGTAATCTTCCGGGATCTCCTTGTAGGTATCGCGGTACTTCTGGATTAATTAGTACCGCCATTTCTAAACCCTTATCTTCAGCTTGGGCTGCGAGTAAATCTACTACGGTTTCTAAGCAATTATTGAGTTCAAAATCTAAAGTCTCTAATTGCATTTCCCCAGCTTCAAGTTTGGAGAAATCAAGAATATCGTTAATAATGGATAGGAGGTGATCACCGCTAATCCGGATCGCTTGCACAAAATCACGCTGTTTTTGAGTTAGGGCTGTTTTAAATAATAATCCTGCCATTCCTAAGACTCCATTCATGGGAGTTCGGATTTCATGGCTCATGTTAGCGAGAAATTGGGATTTGAGTCGGGAATTTTCTAAAGCTGCTTCTCGAGCTTTGACTAACTCATCAATTCGATCGGCTGCAATAACAATTCCACCCACTTCTCCATTCGGTTCATACCAGGGATGGATCGCCCATCTAATATAGGTTTTAGTCCCATCCGGATTTTGCATCTGATCCTCTGGAGAGGAGAGAATTTCCCCTTTAAGCGATCGCTGATAAGCAGATTTCCATTCATCGGGCATTTGGGGAAATATAGTATTATGGTTTTGTCCTAGTAAAGAGGTTGGTGCATCAGCTCCGACTAAACCAAAATCTGTTAGCCATTTATCACTGTAGGCAATATAACACATTTCCCGATTGAACATCGCCATTGCTACTGGTGCATTGGTGATAATTTGTTGCAGTTGACGATGCTCTCGTTCTAATTTTGCTTCGGTTTGTTTGCGATCGCTAATATCGCGACCAATATTATAAATATTCGGTCCTGAACTTACTGCTGTCCAAGCGATCCATTTATAGGTGCCATCTTTACAGCGGAAACGGTTTTCAAAGTTGAGGGTGGGAATACCAGATAGGATTTTTTCTGCTTCTGCTAGACTCAGAGCGAGATCATCTGGATGTAATAAGTCCATCCAGTTACTAGCTAGCAATTCTTCACAACTGTATCCCAATATTTTTGTTGCTGCTGGGTTAATTTGTTTAAAAGAACCTGCTTGAGTAGAAATAGCAATTATATCTAAAGAAAAGTCAAAAAAGCGATTTCTTTCTTCCTCGATTAGTTTGCGATTGGTAATATCTTCAATCACCGCGATCGCATATTCATTTTTGGTGGGATTGTTTGGTAGTTCTGGATCTTCTAAGTCTATACTATCATTAGCTAAGGATACAGTTAGGTTGACCCAAATTAGTTGCCCATTTTTGCAACAATAACGCTTTTCTAGGGAATAGCTAGTAATTTTTTCAGCGAGAAGTTGCTCATAGTTATTTAAGTCTAGGTTTAAATCTTCTGGATAGGTAATATCTTGAAAAGTCATTTGGGCAAGTTCGGCTCTACTGTAACCTACGATATCACTAAATTTTTGGTTGAGCCGGAGAAACTTACCGTTAAATCCAATGTGAGCAATTCCCACGGCTGCTTGCTCAAATGTATCTTGAAATCGCTGCTCATTAGAACGAGATTCAAGCATTTGCGATCGCAATTTGTCGTCAGTACGTTTCAGTAAAAATAAGGCGATCGAAGAACCCAATACACCGACGATTGCTGATATGATTAAGATTGCCCAAGTTGTTTCTCGTTCCTGTTCTAATATTTGTTTACGTTCGGTCAATAAACGCTCTTCTTCATTTAAAAACTGATCAATTTCTTGACGACATTGATCCATTACTACTTTTTCCTCAACTATGCCTTTTTTCAGTAATGCTAAAGTATTACCTTTTTGATTTTGACTGCTATTTTTCAGAAAATTACTTTGTAAAAGGGTGATTCTTTTGTTTACACAGGTCTCGATTACACCTAATTGTCGAGCCTGAGTAGGATTATAGTTGACATATTTATGTAGTTGTTGTAAAGCAGTAGGAATAATACTAATACCTTTTTTATAAGGTCTCAGAAACTGTGGTAAATTAGTTAAATAGTATCCCCTGACTCCTGTTTCTCCATCAACGAGAGCATTGAGGAGTTTTGTAACTTCAAGTTTCACATTCTGAGTATGTTGGACCCAGTATTCTGCTTCACTGGTTTTGAACTGAAACCACCCAAACGCAATCAGGGAAATTGATAGACAAGAAATCGGTAGTGCCGCAGTAAGGGTGCTCCACCAACCCTTTATTTCAGGAAAATTTTGTTTTTTTACAGTAATTTTGGTGCTGTCCATAAAAATCAATTAATTCAGAATAGAAACTCTACTTACCAGTTACAAGCTTTAGCAATCTCATCTGCTAAAGTTATCGGATTAAATGGCTTAATAAACACAGCTACAATCCCTTCTTCAGACAAATTAATTTGTTCTAATAACTGAACTTTAGCTGTTAGTAAAATTACCGGAATAGCATTAGTAGCAGCATTTTCTTTTAGTTTTGCTAAAGTTGACATTCCATCTAAATCCGGCATCATCCAATCGAGAAGAATCAGATCAGGCTGTTGTGCTTCAGCTTTTTGGAGTCCATCCCGACCCGAATTAGCAATTATCACCTCCCATCCTGCTGTAATTTTCAAAGTTAATTCAATTACACGACTCAGACGTTCTTCATCGTCGATCATCAAAATTAGTTTTGTCATTTGTGTTTTCGCGGTTAGATCCTAACCTAGGATACCTAAGATGGGGTACAAAAATTATCTGAATCATTGGTTATTTTTATGACTTTTTACATTTACAGCTATAAAAAAATTTATTTTAGCTGTTAACCCCTAATATTAAAGAACAAACTTGAAAAACTTGTGAAATTTGCCAGCAAATTGAAACTTGGCAATGACCAGAACACCGTTTATTTAGAAATAGCTGAAGTCTTTATACCAATTTAATGTGAAGTTGCATAAATTTAGATCCCCCTAAATCCCCCTTGAAAAGGGGGACTTAAGAATTCATGCTCCCCCTGAAAAAGGGGGTTAGGGGGATCAATTCGGGAGCATCTCAGTTTTGCAAAAACCCTGAAATAGGATGCTGAAACCCCGGTTTTTTCGTTATCTGAGTGATCGATTTGCAAATATGAGATGCACCCATCAATTCTCTGCACCCTCATCAAAAATTGGTATTAGCATATATACTCATAATGTTACTAAGTAAAATATTAAAAATTTTTGTAGATGAGCCATATTTGTTGTGGTAGGATAATAAGTGTGCTATTTTATGCTATAAGTAATAATACTGGAGACGGTTTTTGAGTCAAAGCCTGAAACCCTTGATTGAGAAAGCGAAAATAATAGGTTAATGAACCCCTTATTTTACCGTTAGTAATCAAAAACAGTCTGAAGTATTGAAGAAGTAGATAATAAATGGTGCTAGAAAAATGAGACTTTTAATTGTAGATGATGATCATCACCTTGTTCAATCACTAATTAAAGTTCTAGTGCAGCACAATTATGTGGTAGATATTGCTAACGATGGTAAGTCGGGATGGGCTTTAGCAACTGCCTATAATTATGATTTAATCATCTTAGATATCATCATGCCACTCATTGATGGGATTAGCCTATGTCAGAAATTACGGCAACAAGGTAGTCAAATGCCAATTTTGTTACTAACTGGTTGTGATACTCAATTAAACAAGGTAAGTGGGTTAGATGCAGGAGCAGATGATTACATAGTCAAACCTTTCTCTTGGGAAGAATTTCTGGCTCGAGTGAGGGCGTTATTACGTCGTCGAGATGGAAAGTCTTCACCGACGTTTTTAGAATGGGGAGATTTGCGTTTAAATCTGATTAATTGTCAGGTCACTTGGCAACAAGAAAAATTATTGTTACGTCCCAAAGAATATGCTTTGTTGGAGCTATTTCTCAGAAATCTGAATCGGGTTTTTAGCTGTAGTGCCATTTTAGATCATCTCTGGTCTTGTGAGGATTCCCCAGGGGAAGAAACCGTAAGAGCTCATATTAAAGGATTGCGACAAAAATTGAACAGTGTGGGGATTAAAGATGCGATCGAAACTGTATATGGTTTAGGTTATCGTTGGAAACCCATCGAAGAAAGTGAAAGCATGGTAGTTCCCGTCACTGCGGAATTAGGACAAGCCAATTGTGCCATTACCCTCAAAGAAATGTTAGCAGATTCTTGGAAGCAAATTAAACCTGCGGTGTTGGAACAAGTAGCTTGTTTAGCACAAGCAACCACTTGTTTAGATGGTGAACTCCAAGAAAAAGCGATCGGATCTGCTCATCAATTAGCTGGGTTAGTGGGGGCTTTTGGTTTTCATCAAGGGACGAAGTTATCTCGGGAAATTGAAGCTTTATTACAAAACAAAGCGTTAAAAGACAGTAAAAAAAAGCTGTATTTACAAAACGCGATCGCTGCTTTGCATCGCGAATTATCTGGTGGGTTTGATCGGGATCTCGAAAATATTTAGTTAAGGACAGTTATTAAATTTTCAGGCGATCGATATAAATATTAATTTTCGAGCCAGATCACAGATAAAACTAACACTCGTCATTAGAAAATTTTTTCAAGTTTCACAAGTTTTTCAGAGTTTTTGGGTAAATTACAAGTTAGCTACTATAATTCAGGTCAAATTTACTACCTGAATCTGTCCATTGATTGTAATTGTTGCCAAAAATTACCAATGCTAAACCATCAAATCCACTTGGTCATCCAACCCGCAGATCCGGAAACTTCCATGAATCTTGCTCAATTAGGTTTTGAATCTATATCAGCTATTCCTGAACTGATGTATCAAACTGTAACTGATCAGCAAATTAACCAGATTGCATTGCAGATGGTTAACATTTCTGAGAGTCATCAAAATGCTTCCCGATTTATCATAATTGAATATGACAATATCTTTACCTTTAATCATCAGGATCTTTTACTAAAATTCCTCAATGCTAAACCACTTAGCACTCTCACCATCAGCTATAAATATCGATGGTTTTTAGAACGCTTGGAACGTCGTCATTTTTTTATCAAGTATCAACCTATTTTTAATTTACACTCAAAACAAATTGTTAGTCATGAGTGTTTGCTCCGGACAATTTCTGATACGGGTGAATGTATTAGTGGTAAGGAAATTTTTGATGCAGCAATTGCCACAAAGTCAACTCAAAGATTAGATGAAATAGCACGAGAACTTTGTATTGAATCAATTGGTAACTTTCGGAGAGAGCAACCTTTTTTTATTAATGTGATGCCCAATGCTCTTTTAAGTAATCCTCAATCAATTGAAGATAATTTAAAGGATATTCTCAGTTGGCACCTTCAACCCCAGCAAATTATTTTTGAGCTGACTGAGCTAGAAAGTATCAAAGATAAGCCAAGACTAGCAAAAATCCTTAAGCAAATGCAAACCTGGGGATTTAGAATTGCGATCGATGATTGGTGTGGTTATGTTCCAAATAATCATTATTTCATGGAATTTCAGCCAGACATTATTAAATTAGACCGTCAATTAGTTCAGAATTGTAGTAACCACAGCTTAAAGCGAATTTTAATTAAAAGTTTACTTACTTCCGCCCAAGAGTTAGATATTATGGTGATTGCCGAAGGATTAGAAGCAGCAGCAGATATTGAATGTTGTCGTGACTTAGGAGTAGATTATGGACAAGGTTTTGGGTTAGGTATTCCCCAAATGATTCCAGAATTTATTTGTTCTGATTGTTCACGTTATTGCCTATAATTATATTTGACCATTAATGACACAATTTTTTAAGGAAAATGAATAATATGGATTTATGATTGAAAATGTAACCAATGGCTTATTATCAGAAGAGATTCTAAAAGATAGCGAAGAAGCCTATCGTTTGCTATTTAATAATAGCGAGGATATGATCTTTGTCCATGAACCAAATACCAATTTTATCACGGTCAACTATGCTGCTTGTCAGAGATTGGGATATAGTTATGAGGAATTATGTTCCCTCAAACCAAGTCAGATAATTAATCAGCAATCAATAGAGGAAGGATCTTTAGTAATGGAGCGGTTATTAGCAGATAAGCATGCTCTATTTGAAGTCATAGTTATTACTAAGAATCAGACTGAAATTTTAGTAGAAATGAATTCTCATTTTTTTATTTTTCAAGGAAAACAAACTATATTATCTATTGCTCGTGATATCACTCACCGCAAGCTAGTAGAAGAAAATTTACGTCGGAGTGAAGCTCGATTTCGGCAAATTTTTACTAATGCGCCAATTGGGATTTTTTTTGCTAATTTAGATGGACAATTGCTCCAAGTAAACCAAACCCTTTGTGATTTATTAGGTTACAGTGAGGCTGAACTCAAAACTAGGCGTTTTCAAGAATTTACTTACCTAGCCGATCAAGACCGGGAAGCATTACTTCATCAGAGACTTTTAAGAGGAGAAGTTTCTAGTTATAAATTAGAAAAACGCTATGTGAAATCTAATGGTGAAACGATATGGGTAATGGCTACTCGCAGTTTATTACAAGATCCCGATAGTAAACAAATCGGGATATTAGCCATGGTTGAAAATATCACGGAACGGTTTGCTATAGATCAAATGAAAGACAATTTTATTTCGATCGTCAGTCACGAAATGCGAACACCTTTAACTTCTATTCGTGGTGCTTTAGGATTACTAGCAACTGGAAAATTAGGTACTTTAGCTGCCGATGGGGAAGAGTTGTTAAATATTGCGCTATTAGAATCGCAACGTTTGGTGCGCTTAGTCAGTGATATTTTAGATTTAGAGCGTCTGAGATCAGGATATCTAACTTTAGTTAAAGAAAACTGTGATCTGGCAGATTTAATGTGGAAAGCATTTCATAGTATTAAAGCCCTTGCTGAAACTGAGAGGATTACGGTAGAAGTTACACCGCTCACCTACAAGGTTTGGGTGGATAGCGATCGCATTATTCAAGCTTTGACTAATTTACTGAATAATGCCATTAAATTTTCTCCGGCTCACAGTCAAATTTGGTTTCGGGCTGAGCCCCGCGATCGCCAAGATCAATTGGCACCGGGACAGTCACCCTTTATTTTGATCACTGTCAAAGATCAAGGGAGAGGAATTCCCTTAGACAAATTGGAAACAATTTTTGAACCCTTTGAACAGGTAGACGCGTCTGATTCACGACAAAAAGGAGGAACCGGCATGGGGTTAGCAATTTGTCGCAGCATTGTCAAACAACATGGGGGGGAAGTTTGGGCAACGAGTCAACTAGAAGTAGGTAGTTGTTTTTTGATCATGCTACCAATTTTTATCAAAGGTATGTAGTTGCGCTTTAGTGTTCTGATCGCAACTACACCAATTTTTATCCAAATTTAGGCGTTGCTGATTTACGGTATGAATAAATAATTTGTAGGGGCGTATTGCAATACGCCCCTACTAGATTTTCTAATTATATCATGTCTGGAAGATTAACCAATGCCCAAATTTAACTGTCCTTACCTAAATCGATCAACTTATTTAGTGAGCCATTTTGCGATCGCGTTTCATTTTCAGGAATAAGCCACCTAAGAACATCCCAGCGATCGTGGTTGGTTCTGGTACAGCTGAGTTTGAAACTGGATTTTCTGTATCCGTTGGTGCTGCTACTGATTGACCACCAGGAAGTGTAGATTTATCAAACTCGAAGGCGATCGTGTTTGTCCCGGTGAATAGACTAGAATTATAGCCAGTATTCAGCAACGCTTGGGTCAGAGAACCTGTTGATAAGAAAGAAATTGTCGAGAGAAATGTTCCTGTGGAAATCCCATTTTGGGAAAATGTATTGTCTTGGCCGTTATTATTATAGTAGGTATCGCTTAAATCGCCAAAGTTTACTGTTCCATCTGGATTTAGTGAACTATTACTAGATCCGGTTCCAGCCCAACCTTTGACATCGTTTTCGTAACGAGTAATTCCACCATAAGCAGTTGTGTAGCCGTCTTTTTGTCCAGTCAAGCTTTGGGTTGTTACATCACTATAAAGACCAACACCTAAATTCGGATTATTCCCATTTTGAGCATTATCAGCATTAGCTGAAGCAAAACGAACTCCAAACAAATTCCCAGCAGCTTCTGCTTGATCAAAGGTTTGACCTTGGAAATTGAAGAATAAGTCACCCCATCCTATTTGCCCACCTGTAACACCAGGGGCATCAGCGTCAGCATATCCAGTTAATGGCATATTGGCGTTTAAAGCAACAATGATGCTAGTGGCAGTTTCTAGAACACCTATACCTCTAATTTGATAAGGGTTAACACCATTAGGTCCGCCAAAACCGTAGCTACCATCTGCACCATTATTGGTGTTATTCGTTGCATACTGCCAACCTGTATTGCTATCAGTAGTATGGTATGCGTCAGTACCGTTCACATTAAGACCAACGTTATCGTTGTCACACTCCAGGGATACACTGAAGGTAGTTCCAGTACTTAATACTCCAGCTTGGGCTTGTCCAGTTAGAGCCAACAAGCTTAATGTTGCCATACTGGTTCCGAGTAAAGTTTTGCGAATGACGTTCATTTGATTGCTCCTGTTTACTTAATTAATATGTGTAGACTGGTAGTTCCGATTTTAAAGATATGTTAAAAATCTTAGAACTTGGTTAAATCTCTTTCGTTATGTCTAATCTGTCATATCTGTTAGGAAATCACAAGTACATTGGTGTCATTTTTACTAAAAAAATATATTTTTCCTGCTAATATTGAAGATTTCCCTAAGCCAGGTTAAATCAGTATTGGTACGGTTGACTTAATTTTTATGCAGCATCAATTGCTAGTAAAACCCTGCTTCTGAGGTGAGTAATTAAAAATCTTTGAGCGAATTATTTTCAATCACAAACGAATATTGTCAATAATGTTTATTAGTTTTTGAGCGAATAATCTAAAAATTAACTCTGATGGTCTAAATTAGGGTTTAAACAAAGAATATTTGGCAATTTATCTTAATGGCAGAAATGATTCCAGGTGTTTATGATTTGAGGGAACTACAACAGACGATCGCCTCTAGACCAAAAGATTGGCGTCCCTTGGTATTTACGAATGGCTGTTTTGACCTCCTCCATGCGGGTCATGTCCGATACTTACGCGCAGCTAAAGCTTTGGGTCGATCGCTAGTAGTGGGATTAAATAGTGATCGATCAGTTCAAACCATCAAACCCCACCAACCGGGATTGCCCGATCGCCCGATTGTCCCAGAACTGCAACGAGCAGAGGTACTAGCGGCACTTAAATCCGTTGACGCAGTGGTAATTTTTGAGGAATTGGTCGCTAATGCTATGATCGAAGCCCTGAAACCAGATATTTATGTTAAAGGAGGTGACTATCAAATCGAAAATCTGCCCGAAGCACCTATTGTCCAAGCTTATGGGGGGCAGATTGAATTAGTAAAAATTACTATCCCAAGTTCGACCACAGGGATAGTTAGCCGAATTTTGCACTCGTAATGGTTAATAATAGGTAAAAACCCTGACTAAAAATATTTTTATGACTGAATCTCGGCTTTCTGAAATTCCAGAATCTGCTAGGTCGATCGCCACTCTGAATACCAGGTTAAAGTCTGGATCAGAAAAAAATCAACTACAGCTCATCCAAGAGCTAGCTGCTGATTCCCAATGGGATGTGTTAATGGAATTTTTCCGAGAGCGCTCTCGGGAAACTTCCAATTTAGTCCTAGGGAAAGCTTATCAAGTTTTATTAGCCGCTAATGACCCACAAGTAACCGAATTTTTGCAAACTTATTGGCCCATAGGAGTAGTGCCGTTACATTCTGAGTGCAACCTAGATTATCACCCTTTACAACAATTGCTAGCTAAACAAGAATTTCAAGCCGCCGATCAACTAACTTTACAAAAGCTGTGTGAACTAGCTGGAGCGGAAGCTGTGCAAAGAAAATGGCTATATTTTACCGAAATTGACCAATTGCCAATTCTCGATCTCCAAACCATCAATTCTCTGTGGTTAACTTATTCAGAAGGGAAATTTGGCTTTTCCGTCCAGCGTGAAATCTGGTTAAGCGTTAGTCAAACTTGGGAAAAATTATGGCCAAAAATTGGCTGGAAAAATGGTAATAATTGGACTCGCTATCCCCAGGAATTTACCTGGAATTTAACTGCTCCGCGAGGTCATTTACCCCTAACTAACCAATTGAGAGGAGTAAGAGTGATCAACTCACTACTGAATCACCCAGCTTGGACAAATAAAATTCCGCTCGGATAAAAATACTAGAATTACTAGGTTGAGCGGAGCGAAAATCCTCCCAGAACAATAGATATAGGAAATCACTGAAAGAATGAATTCTCTGTGGCAACAATTGACTTTATCAACATTATCAATCCAGGAATGGCGATCGAACAGCTATTTATATCGTTTGGTTGGCTCCCTCCAAAATTGGCGATCGGGTAGTTTTCTGATTGCTTGGGGTGATGCGATCGCGACCTTATTGGTGAGTTTAGTATTTGTTTTAGCGCCGTTTGTAACATCTAATGATTTGATCGGGTTATTATTGTTTGCTTGTGGGTGTTTTTGGTTATTACTCACCTTGTCAGATCAGGGCAAATTGAGTATTACTCCCATTCATTTGTTAGTGTTGCTTTACTGGGGAATTGCCACAGTAGCAACCAGTATGTCACCAGTCAAAACTGCGGCTTTTGTCGGTTGGGGTAAACTCACCCTATATTTGTTGTTTTTTACCTTAATGGCGCGAATATTGCGATCGCCTCGGATTCGTTCTTGGTTAATTACTCTTTATTTGCATATTTGTTTAATTGTCAGTGTATATGGAGTCAGACAATGGATTGAAGGAGTAAAACCCCTAGCTACTTGGAACGATCCGATGTCATCCATGGCGAAAGAAACCAGGGTATATAGTTATTTGAATAATCCGAATCTATTGGGAGCTTATCTATTACCAGCGATCGCCTTATCCTTAGCTGCATTTTTTACCTGGCGCGGTAAAGGACCAAAAGCCTTAGCCTTAACCATGTTAATTGTCAATTGTGCTTGTTTGCGTTATACAGGTAGTCGTGGTGCTTGGATTGGTTTCCTATTTCTGATCATTGCCTTTGGCATCTTATTATGGTTCTGGTGGCGCAATTATTTACCACCCTTTTGGCGCACTTGGTCTTTACCAATCGGACTGGTAAGTTTTATTGGTGGTTTACTATTAGTGATAGTTGTGGTTGAGCCTTTACGCAATCGGGTATTAAGTATTTTTGCCGATCGAGATGATAGTAGTAATAATTTCCGTCGCAATGTCTGGGATGCGGTATTAATGATGATCGCTCATCGTCCGATTCTGGGAATTGGACCGGGAAATACAGCGTTTAACAAGATTTATCCTATATATATGCACCCTCGCTTTAGTGCTTTGAGTGCTTATTCGATTTGGCTGGAATTGTTAGTGGAAACTGGAATAATTGGGTTTAGTGCCTTTATGTGGTTGCTGGTGGTAACCTTTAACCAAGGTTGGACGCAGTTATTGCGGTTACGACAAATTAATAGTCAAGAAGTATATTGGTTAATCGCAGCGATCGCCACTATGGTAGGGATGCTTTGTCATGGAGTGGTAGATACGGTCTGGTATCGACCAGAAATTAATACTCTTTGGTGGTTAATGATCGCGATCATCGCTAGTTACCATGTCCTACCACAGTCGGAACCAATTCCGGAAAATGAGCCAGCGAGCTAACCCTTTTTATTTGTCAATCTGGTAAATAACTGCTAGAATAGATGATCTAATCTGCACTCAAAATTAACCGCACAGATGTTAGAACTGCTAGATATTAAACGCGAAATCGAAATCTTGTCCCGACAGCCTGGGGAAAACCCAGGACTATCTTTGACTTACCTGCTTTACAAGCTAAAATCAAAGACCTAGAACAGATCGCAGCTCAACCAGGGTTTTGGGATGACCAAACTGTAGCTCAACGGATTCTCCAGGAACTCAATGATCTCAAATCCCACTTAGAACAATTTCAACAGTGGCAAGTTGGTCTGGAGAATACTACTGTTGCTTTAGAATTACTAGAGCTTGAAGCCGATGAAATCTTGTTTGCTGAAGCAATCAGCACCATCTCCCAACTCAGTCGGGATTTAGATTTGTGGGAACTGCAACAACTATTATCTGGTCCCTACGATGAAAGTGGTGCTGTCCTCACGATTAATGCTGGTGCTGGTGGGACTGATGCTCAAGATTGGGCAGAAATGTTAATGCGAATGTATACCCGTTGGGGAGAAAACCGGGGTTATCAAGTACATTTAACTGAAATTTCTGAAGGTGATGAAGCGGGAATTAAATCGGTTACCTTGGAAATAAACGGGCGTTATGCTTATGGCTATCTCAGAGGAGAAAAGGGAACTCATCGCTTAGTCAGAATTTCCCCATTTAATGCTAATGGTAAACGTCAAACCAGTTTTGCTGGGGTGGAAGTAATGCCGATTTTAGATCAATCGGTACAATTAGATATTCCTGATAAGGATTTGGAAATTACTACTTCCCGCGCTGGAGGTAAAGGTGGTCAAAACGTTAATAAGGTAGAAACTGCGGTCCGGATTGTTCACAAACCAACTGGGTTAGCTGTACGTTGTACCGAAGAACGTAGTCAGTTACAAAATAAGGAAAAAGCTCTAGCTCTATTAAAAGCAAGATTGTTAGTGATTGCTCGAGAACAACGCGCTCAAGAAATTGCTGAAATTCGTGGTGATATGGTGGAAGCTGCTTGGGGTACTCAAATTCGTAACTATGTATTTCATCCTTATCAATTGGTCAAAGATTTACGCACTAATTTGGAAACAACTGCGATCGCTGATGTCATGAATGGGAATTTAGATTTGTTTATTGAAAAATATTTGCGGCAAACTCCCCTAGAATAGTTGACAAGAGCAAAAATTATCTCAACCGTTTAAATCCAGCTCAGTTTGAACGCTAAAAATTTACGTATATATGCTGAGATCCGTAAATTAGAAGTTCCATAGTTCCGTAAAACAACTATGGCTA
Organism: uncultured cyanobacterium; assembly: GCA_963744145.1. GTDB lineage: Bacteria > Cyanobacteriota > Cyanobacteriia > Cyanobacteriales > CAWUOF01 > CAVUSO01. The sequence goes on from CAVUSO010000001.1 coordinate 1,117,955, forward strand.
AAAAGAATCACCACTAGGGAAAATAGGATATAGGTGGCAAAAGGCTTTTTTTTGTTTTTGAAACGCTCAAATCCATCAGAGAGAATTTGTTTGTGTAACAGAGGATTTTTACGATGGCAGCTCAATCCGCTCTTCGGTGTCGAGGAATGGAACTCCTGGTTGCTTACCACCAGAACCCATCCATCGCTATTCGCAATCAACTGGTGCGGTTGAATGTTGGTTTAGTTCGGAAAATTGCCCATAGAGTTAGTCATCAATGTTCCGAACCCTATGAAGATTTAGAACAAATTGGCTATCTAGGTTTAATTCGTGCGATCGAACGTTTTAACCCTACCCAAGGTGCTGCATTTAGTTCTTTTGCGGTTCCCTATATTCGTGGTGAAATGCTGCACTTCTTGCGCGATCGCAGTCCTGCTGTAAAAATACCCCGTCGTTGGCAAGAATTGCAAAAACATGGGCAAAAGGTTAAAGAAGAGTTAACACTTGATCTTGGTCGTTTACCCAAAGATACCGAAATCGCTGAAAAATTAGGCGTATCTGTCCATGAATGGCGTGAAAGTAAGCTCGTTGTGCAAAATTGTAAACCTTTAAGTCTAGATGCGACCATTGGTCAGCAATTTGATTGTCCCATCACCTTGGGAGATGCACTTCCTGATGCTCGCGATCAAGAACGTCAGCAATTAGAAGAGGAAAGACAGCAAATTCGTTCAGCTCTGACCCAGTTAGAAGAAAATACCAGAACTGCGATCGAAAGTGTCTTTTTCCTTGATGTTTCTCGGAAAGAAGTGGCTAAACAAATTGGTGTCAGTCCTATGACAGTTACCCGCTCCTTACAAAAAGGAATTAAGCAGTTAGTATCCTTATTACAACAACAGGTCTTTCAACCTGAAGTTTAATCTATGCTTGGTTCTGCTGGCCATCATGCTAATTGGTGAATTGCGCTTGAATTTATTTTTTGTCACCCTGACGAATAGCCAATTAGCCATTATGACTATTTTAAGCTAATAAGTAATTTTTCACATAATCCCATTGTTCATTTAAATAATATTCTTTAATAATATCTCGCAATTCCACCGCAAATACCAATTCATCATCCGTAGGATCAGCAGACCCTGATCCTTCTGGTTGAGATTCAGATAACCAAGCAACTTGCTTCATCGATTGGATTGAATCGAGAACGCCTACAATACAGTGATGCTTATATACCCAATCTACTAGATCAGGAACCACTGCCGCATCAGTTCGATGATTGGCTATTTCTTCAGAAAGCGCATTAGTAGGGGTTTGCATGGTTAATTTAAACAGGCACTCCAGCCCACGTATTTAATTCAGATTACTTATTCTCCTTCATTATTGCCTTAGATGCGGTGATGCTGTTATCCACATTTATGTGACAACAAAGGTCATTAACTGTGATATAAATCACTTACTAGGTGATTTTTAGATCCTTTAGGTGCTATCTTAACATAAATGAAAAGATTAGAGATCAAATAAATTAGAGATGGCTAATGGCTAATGGCCATTAGCCATGATCTAAAATCTCAAGTCCCTCTGGCCATTGACAGCCGTGCGCTGACCGTTTCTTCTTTCTCCATCTAACATCCTGGGTATCGATGGCTGTCGGCGATCGCTAGAGTTATCTGTCCCGCCAGGACCGGCTGCCAAAACTTCTAGATTAAATCGATAGCCAACATTACGGACTGTTTGAATCAGACTGGGCTGTCGCGGATCGACTTCAATTTTTTTGCGGAGGGATAAAACGTGAGTATCGATAGTACGCGGGTTATCAATGGCATCTGGCCAAGCTCGTTGGAGTAATTCAGAACGAGTCAAAGCCATACCTCCCGCTTGGGCTAAAACATAGATCAAGCTGAACTCTTGGGGAGTCAGATCAATAAATTCATCTTTGAACCGAACCCGACGTTGAACCAGATCAATTTTTAGATCGCCATAATCTAAAGATACTGGTGGCGTGATCGTGCGGTGGCGACGCAATAGAGCCTCAACACGGGCTAAGAACTCTTGCATCCCAAAGGGTTTGGTTAAATAATCATCTGCCCCAGCTTTCAACCCGATGACAATATCCGATTCAGCATTACGAGCAGACAACATCAAAATTAGCGAGATTTGCTGGTGGTGCAGCCATCTACAAAACTCAACCCCATCGCCATCGGGTAAGTCTGAGTCCAGGATGATTAAGGTCGGCTGACGTTCGATGAAAAACATCCCTGGCGTGATAGATGTCTGCGGATTGATAGACCCCATAGCCGACTTGCTGTAGATGCCAACCTAGCAGCGATCGCAGGTGGGGGTTAGCTTCGACAATTTGAATACAAACAGAACCCACGGGATGATACTTTCCTTTGCGTTCTTGGTTTCCAGGTTAACAGAGGGTTTGTCATGGTTTTGTAACCATCGCTACCCAGCTCTCACCAAATTGAAAATTGGCGGTGAAAATTGAGGAAGATTAGGTAAAATTTCCTCTTTTGCTCGCTAAAGTGGGTAGAAGCCTGTCGAAGTTAGGATTAGAATGAAATTAACAACTATCTGTAATTTGACTAAATGGTTAAACAAAAATGAAGTTAACAGGTGTCTGGTTTTAGGTTTGAGGTCTGAGCCAAAAAAGAAAACCATCCTGACAACTCCCCACCGCAAAATTTCTGGCATAGCTGAGTTCGTAAAATTCTGACAGAGTTATGTATCTGGTAGTAAGGTTGATCCACAGCGTCTAGTTTTACTTGAAAATATTTCGATCGCCAATCTAGTCAATTCCTCTAGTTAACTTGGGCATCCTAAATAGAGATCAGACTAATCACAAACATGATAATTTCCCAACTTTGGGTTCACCCTCTCTCAATCTCTCTTGCCTTTTTCATGCAAAACTCAAACGACAAAAACTATGCTTCAGCACACCCAATCCATCCGCTACTACCAAAGAATTACCGACGCTTTCGTCGAGATGTGGAATCGAGGTTATCGTTTTGATGACTTACGCATCTATTTAGATGGTTATATAGCAGCTTTGCGTCATAGTAGCGCGATCGAACCTTATCATATCCATCGTCTAGAAGAAGAGGCTACTCGCTACCTCAATGATATTTCCAATTTCCAAGTACCAGAGCCAGAGCCAGAGTCCGATTATCGTTAAACCAATATGATATTCTATAAACATTACACTACTTAATTCCGCATCTCGACTGGCTCCGGATGCAATTACTAATTAATCAAAAACGCAAAGATAGCACCAGAATCACCAAAATTTCTGTTTTCTTTGCGTTTTTAACCTTTAGACAATCTTTTTAAGAAGCTAGGGTAACAGTTAACATTTCCTGTAACTCACCTTTGTGGTAAAGTTCAGCCACAATATCTGAACCGCCAATAAACTCCCCATTAACATATACTTGGGGAATAGTTGGCCAATTAGAATATTCCTTAATCCCTTGACGGATCTCTGGATCACTAAGAACATCAAAAGTCTCGTAGGGAACTCCTAATATATTCAGAATCTGAATCACATTGTTGGAAAAGCCGCACTGGGGCATCAGCTTGTTTCCCTTCATAAAGACCATAACTTTATGCTTTTTAATCAAATCGGCAATGCGCTCTTTTACTGGTGTGTTTGTAGTCATGGTTTTAGAATAGATTAACTTGTTGGTTGTGGTCAAAGCTGCAAAAACGCGATCGGTTACTAGCTAGCGAGGGGAAGTCACTTTACTAGCAGTTTCCCACTCGGTGGGAGTATAGGTATTTAATGCTAAAGCATGAATGGCTTCTGTTGCCATTTCTACCTTGAGGGCACCATAAACCATCTGGTGCTGTTGTACTCGTCTTTTTCCTTCAAACTCGACAGAAACCACAGTTGCTTGATAGTGGTCACCACCACCGGTCAAATCCTGAACATGAACTATCGCATCAGGCAATTGTGCCTTAATCATGGCTTCCACCCGATCTGGACTAATCATTGAACTCCCTTGGCACCGCAATGTTCCATGGACGATTCTAGCATAAATGCTTGGATTACTTTTGTTGGTCAAGCAGGATACAGGATGACTAGGAGTTTATGGTGGGGAAGTTGGGGTAGTGGATGGTTGGGGAGTTGGGGTATTTGATGAAGGATTTGATTGACCATCAACGGAGCGGGGGTAAGGAGAATCAACAAATCCCAATTCAAATAGCTGCTGATAAGCTTTTTTGCCCAAATCCCGAGTCGGATTTTGGGAATCAATAATCTGAAGTAATAGTGGTACAGCTAATTCTGGTTGATTTTGAGCTCGATGTACTAATGCTAGCTGGTAAGTAGTTTCATCCCGCATTTGAGCTGTTTCGAGAGCTTTCTGACGTAGTCCATCAGAAATTCGGTTATCAATCCCAGTAAAGTTGCCCGCTAATTGTTGGTAAAATTTAGAAAGTTGATTGAAAACTTGACGAGCTTCCTGGAATTTTTTGGTAGCTAGTTCATAATTTTGAGCCGAAATAGCATCAGTAGCTTCATTAATTAGTCTTTTTCCGCCCGGTATACTCAGTAAACTACTGTCCTGAGAGAGAGGACGGAGTGTGGCTGGGTCGATTCGTTGTCCGTCCTGATGGGGTGTAATCAAATTAGGGGGACTATTTGGCGTTGTGGGACTCCCATTGTCAGCTTGAGCAGGTAGTAGCAGAGCAAAAACTGTTATAGCTGATAGGGAAAGAACACCCGTAAAATGGAAAAAACGAAAATTTGCAGAAGATAGCATGGATTGATTTTGTGGGTTTGCACCAAACAGGACGGAGTTCAACTGCGGGTATCTTAGCACTTGTTTAAATTTATTACTAATGGCCATTAAAATTGCTGATGAATAATCAATCATCCTTAAGAAATACGTTATCTAATTCTGCTGACAATAATTTTCCAGAGGTAGGAGTATTAGCCGAAAATATTGGTCTGATTCTCCAGCGCGGTGGTGAAGAGTTAGTTTTGTTGAAGATGAATGATCGTTTGAGTGTTTGTCCGGCGATCGCCCTGACCAGACCAGATCCCCGGAAAGTTCCCTGGGTTAAACAAGTTGCAGTTACCTACTGTCGCACCTTAACTCCAGCTAACCTAGATGAATATACTGTTGCTCCCGATCTACTCGCATCAGCAATGCAGATCGCTCGTGCTAGTATTGATGTCAATGCAGTTAGTCATGTTTATCAGATCAAAAATAATCCAGGTACTTTGATTTATCTTAGTAATCAAATTACGGTTCAATTTGGTCAAGATTTAGATAGTGCAGCAATTGACGCGATCGCCACAGAAACCCAAATAATTAAAGTTAAGCCTATTCCTAATATCCCCAACACCTTTGTCTTTACTCTGAGTTCTCAATCCAGAGAAAACCCAGTCAAAATTACTAACCGACTGATCAAACTTCCGGAAGTGCTAACCGCAGAACCTAATATTGTGATCGATACCCAATCCTATTATTGTCCTCGCGCTCCTCTTTATCCCAAACAGTGGTATCTCTATAATAATGGTGGTAATGATCTGGCTGATGGTTCTCATATTGCGGCTGAATCAGCATGGGATATTACCCGTGGAGTACGTTCGATTGTAATTGCGATCGCTGATCATTCTGTTGATCTCAAGCACCCAGATTTTCAAGGATTAGGCAAAATTGTCGCTCCCCTAAATTTAACAGCACCAGACTTTTTATCAATTCCACCAAATAGTGAAGATCACCATGGGACTTCTTGTGCTGGGGTCGCGATCGCCGAAGAAAATGGGATGGGAGTGGTGGGCGTGGCCCCAGGTTGTGCCCTAATGCCCATCCAAACTACAGGTTTTTTAGATGATGAATCAATTGAGCAAATCTTTAATTGGGCGATCGAGCAAGGAGCCTCAGTCATCTCCTGTAGCTGGGGACCAAGTGCAATTTATTTTCCCCTATCTTTACGACAAAGTGCTGCAATTACCCGTGCTGCTACAGCAGGACGTAATGGTAAAGGTTGTGTAATTGTTTTTGCTGCTGGTAATGCTAATCGTCCGATTAATGACATCGTGAATGAACAGGGCTGGCCCAAAGATGGGATCAGCGGACCAACCAAATGGTTAGGAGGTTTTACAACTCATCCTGATGTGATTACAGTTTCTGCTAGTACCAGTCAAAATAAAAAAGCTGCTTATAGTAATTGGGGGAATGGAATTTCCGTTTGTGCCCCTAGTAATAATGCACCACCAGGAATATGGTTACAACAAACAGGGTATGTGATGACAGCACCCGAACTGCAAACACCAATTAATGGTGAAGGAGTATTTACAACTGATCGACTTGGCGCTGCGGGATATAATCCAAGTGACTTCACCAGCGATTTTGGTGGTACTTCTAGTGCTACTCCGATTGTAGCTGGGGTAGCTGGTTTGATTTTATCAGTTAATCCGGATTTAACTGCGGCAGAAGTTAAGCAAATTTTACAACAGAGTGCAGATAAAATTATTGATAATAATATCGATCCTCAGCTCGGTTTCCAAATGGGGAATTATAATGCTAATGGTTATTCCCAATGGTTTGGCTATGGTAAAGTAAATGCTTTTAAAGCCTTACAATTAGCACAAAGACGACTACCTACTCCTGTAGCAATTACCCGACAAATTCAAGGAAAAAATAATCAGGCTCAAGCAATACCTGATTGTGAACCGCAAACAACCCGCGATCGCCCAGGATTAATTAGCAGTATTAACCTGAACGATGCTGGTTTAGTAAGAGATATTCAAGTTACTGTCAAGATCGAACATAGTTTTTTAGGAGATTTGGAAATAAATTTAATTGCCCCTGATCAGCAAATTGTCCTGTTACAAAGTCGCACACTGGGACGGACTACTCAACTCGAAGCAACCTATTCACTTCAAACCAATCCTGCTTTGAGACAGTTTCTGAACTTACCCGTTCAAGGAACTTGGCAATTGTGGATAATCGATCAAGCAGTTGGAGATACAGGAATACTAAAAAACTGGCAATTAACATTAGGAATTTAATCTTAGGTATGTAGTTGCGATCAGAGCGCTCTGATCGCAACTAAAAATATCCAACTGCGATCGCAATTCCTAAACCCCATTAGTGCATTAATTAAAGAATGGCTGGATAGTGAGCGATCGGAAACTTGCTATTTACATCAGAAATATTTTAATTTTTATTACTCGCGATCGCCATGAAAAATAAGCAATCTCGTCTACCAGATGATGAACCTTTTATTGTTTAGCTTTGATCTGTTAAACTTGAGAGTAAATTGGTATCAGCTTAATCTTTTTTACCTATGCCATACAGTCTGGTTCTGAACTTAATAACCAAATCTCCTATTCCCCTCCAATTTCTTAGTGGTAGACACCTCTATGCACTCTTTCTCACATTAGTTAGTGCGGTTGATCAAGAATTAGGCGATCGCCTCCATGATCAAACTACTGAAAAAGCTTTCACATTGAGTCCATTACAAACGATCGAAAAAAATTATTTCTATGGCAATTCTTCCTTAGAATGGCAATATCTCAATGCGATTCAACCTGGAACTAGGTGTTGGTGGCGTATTTCTCTCCTTGATGACTCTTTATTTGGTCGTTTATCTCAATTGTGGCTGAATCTTAAACCAGATCAACCCTGGCATTTAGGACCTGCTGATTTATATATTACTAGCATTCTTGGTACACCTCAATCTACTCAACCCTGGGCAAATTTTTGTAACTATTCCACTCTCTATGAAGAAGCTTCTGATACTGAATGTCAAATCGCTTTTAGTTTTTGTACCCCTACTAATTTTCGTCAAGGCAATTATGATACCTCCCTACCCACGCGAGAATGTGTATTTAATAGTCTCTTGAATCGCTGGAATAAATATAGTGGAATTGAATTCTCAAATGATTTTTTAGAAGTGATATTCCCTAGTTTTTTCAATATTCGGACTGAAATAGTCATTGATTCTCGGAGTAAATTTATTGGCTTTATTGGTGATATTAATTATCGTATTTTGAAAGATGTTGATCCTTTGATAATTAAACAAGTCAATACTTTAGCAGATTTTGCTTTATATGCTGGAGTTGGCAGAAAAACACCAATGGGTATGGGGATGGTACGTCGATTACATTTACACAAAAAAAACTGAGGAATTCTATGAATGACAATGATTATATTCCCATTGCAGCTTTAAACCAATATTCTTACTGTTCCCATCGATTTTGGCGAATGCGACAATTAGTTGAGATTTCATCCCAGTTACATCAGCAAGCAATTTCGATCATTAAAATTATTGAGAATTTACTTTTAACTGGGGTAATTCCCAAACCAGTTTATCGTCAGCGTTGTTCTGGTTGTAGTCTCTATTCTCAATGTTTACCCCAAGCTACTGCTAAAGTCGCCAAGTATCACGAAGTTAGTTAATTTAATCAGGAGGATTAATTATGGGAACTGTTTATATTACCCTCTTAACTGAATGGATTTTAAGCTCTAGTTGATCTGTTGGCTACATAGATGTGAGGGCAAAGCATTTCGGTCATAATTTTCTGCGTTGAACCGATCGCGGATCTGCCGAAATGCTCTCTGCCCCTACAAATCCGGACAAAACTTGCCCTGAGCCTGTCGAAGGGTTCTGTTGATTTTCTTTTCTATTTGCGATCGCGCAATCTTCTGTAATGCTAATTGATGAAATTGGTATAAATAACCTGATTTATTGACAAAATCAGGCTATTTATTTTAAGCACCAACAGCGATTTTTTCGGCAATACTTACATTGGGATTTACTTCAGGAGTATCTACCTCAGAAGGAGGTACTACTTGATAAAACTTGGGTAAATATTCGCTCCAATTAGCTAAAATTGTTTGAGCTTTTTGACTACCAGTACGTTCAACATGAGCGGAAATTAACTCTTGTAATTGTTTTTGTCCTACAGGAGCAATCACCCGCTGAATTTTCACAATTTCCTGGTTAACATGAGCAGCAAAATTACCATCTTCATCCAGAAAATAAGCTAAACCACCAGTCATTCCTGCACCAACATTCCGTCCGACTTTACCTAAGACTACGATCGTCCCACCAGTCATATATTCACAACAGTGATCTCCTGCACCTTCAATGACAGCTACACTATTGGAATTACGAACTGCAAATCGTTCTCCTGCTTGACCATTCACAAATAGACTACCACCTGTCGCTCCATACAGACAAGTATTACCAACAATGACATTGCGAGCAGGATCAAAAGTAGCATCACCAGAAGCTTTAATAATAATTTCTCCACCGTGCATTCCTTTACCCACATAATCATTAGCTTCACCCACTAAGATTAAAGTCATTCCTGGTAAATTAAAAGCACCAAAGCTTTGTCCCGCACTACCAGTAAAATTGAGGGTAATTTGTCCGGTAAAACCACTATTACCATATTCTTTAGCGATCGCACCGGCTAAACGAGCTCCCACTGTCCGATCGGTATTGATTACAGTCATCGACTTAGTGACCGTTGATTGCTGATGAATTGCGGTGGTAATTTCTGGATCTTGGAGTAATTGATCATCTAAAACTGGACCATTACTATGAACTGACTCATGTTGTAACCAAGACCGATCAACCGAAGTATCAGGTAACTTAGTAATTGCATCCAGATTTAAGGTCTGACTCTTAGTTAACTGCACATTATTTCGGACTGTCAATAAATCAGCCCGACCAATAATTTCAGACAGGGAACGATAACCTAAATGAGCTAAAATTGAACGTATTTCTTCAGCGACAAAATAGAAGAAGTTCACGACATGAGCAGGTGTACCGGGGAAACGTTTCCGGAGATGTTCTTGCTGAGAAGCTACTCCTACTGGACAGTTATTAGTATGACAAATTCGAGCCATGATGCAACCTTCTGCAATCATTGCGATCGAACCAAAACCATATTCTTCTCCACCCATGAGGGCTCCCATCACCACATCCCAACCAGTTTTAAATCCACCATCAACCCGTAATAACACGCGATCGCGCAAGTTATTTTCCATTAAAACTCGATGAACTTCTGTTAATCCTAATTCCCAAGGAGAACCAGCGTGTTTAATGGAAGATAGGGGAGAAGCACCAGTACCACCATCATGTCCAGAAATTTGGATAATATCAGCATTAGCTTTTGCGACTCCTGCTGCAATTGTCCCAATTCCAACTTCTGCTACTAATTTTACTGATACTCCAGCATTCGGATTAATTTGGTGTAAATCAAAGATTAACTGAGCTAAATCTTCGATCGAATAAATATCGTGATGGGGAGGTGGAGAAATTAAAGTTACTCCTGGTTTAGAACGACGTAACATGGCAATATAAGGACTTACCTTTGTTCCTGGTAACTGTCCTCCTTCTCCTGGTTTAGCACCTTGAGCCATTTTGATTTCTACTTGTCCAGCATTGATCAAATATTCTGGGGTAACACCAAAACGACCCGAAGCTACCTGTTTAATGACTGAGCTAGCTGTATCTCCATTTTGCAATCCTTTCAGATGGGGGAATTGGGGAGAATTTCCCGACTCATCCACATCATCGAGCACACCATAACGAATTGGATCTTCTCCTCCTTCTCCTGAATTAGATTTACCACCAATCCGGTTCATCGCGATCGCTAAATTTTCGTGAGCTTCTCGTGACAAAGCACCGAGCGACATTCCTCCCGTACAAAAACGTTTCATTATTTCTGCAACTGGTTCTACTGATGAGATCGGAATAGAGGTGCGATCGCTAGCAAAATCTAGCAAGTCACGTAAAGCAGTAACCGGACGCTCCATCAAATATTTTTGGTAGAGATGATAATAGTCAAACCCATTTTTTTCATCTCCTTCCCCAACTTCATCACCATTATTATCTTTAACCGATTCTATCTTCAAAATAGCAACAGCTTTATGAAGTGCTTTAGCCATTTCTGGACTATTCATGTGGTATTCACCACCAGGACGATACTGGACAAAACCAAAGTTTTCCAGTTTTTTATTGGTAAGTTCTGGATAAGCACGACTATGGAAAGACATCACTTCCTGAGCTAATTCATGCACCGTAATTCCCCCAATTCGGGAAGCAGTTCCATAAAATCCTAGTGCTAATAAATCTGCTCCAATTCCGATCGCTTCAAAAATCTGCGCTCCTTGATAACTAGACAACAAAGAAATTCCCATTTTCGAGAGAATCTTTAGCAATCCATCTTCGATCGCTTTGCGATATTTAGCTTGAACAACAGTCATAGTCATGGTGGGGATTTTCCCACGTTGCATATTCATTTGGGTTTTAGAATTCTTCCACCAATGACGAACAATTTCCCAAGCTAAATAAGGACAGACTGCACTAGCACCATAACCGATCAAACAGGCAAAATGGTGAGTATTCCAACATTGGGCTGTATCGACAACCAGAGAAGCTTTCATCCGCAATCCTTCTCGGATCAGATGGTGGTGAACTGCACCTACTGCTAAGAGAGGAGGAATATAAGTATATTCAGAATCAATACTTTTTCCCTCCGCGCGATCGCTTAAAATGATGATCGTTTTCCCAGCTTTGACTGCGTCATCAACTGCTTGACATAATTCAATTACTGCTGATTCTAAACCATCCGGTCCACTCCCAATAGCGACCAGAGTGGATAAGGTTGCACTATTCTGGTGATCACTCTGAGTAATAGTTGCGAGTTCAGTTTCATTCAGAATCGGAGTTGATAATTTTAGTAAATGTGCAGATTCTGGTTTAGCTTCGAGTAAGTTACCCCGTTTTCCCAATTGCATACTCAAAGACATTACCATTCCTTCTCTTAAAGGATCGATCGGGGGATTAGTAACTTGAGCAAAACGTTGTTTAAAATAATCATATAGCATATGGGGACGATTAGAAAGTACCGCTAATGGGATATCATCTCCCATACAGAAAGTCGGTTCTTTACCTGTTGCAGCCATTTCTTCGATTCCCATTTCTAAGTCTTCGAGGGAATAACCAAATGCAGTTTCATATTTGAGTAAGAGATCTGGCTCAAATTGAGTTGTCTCTAACATTGCTTGGGGAGAAAGTTCTTGACGATTTTGTTTTAACCATTCCCCATAAGGTTGTTGGTTAGCAATACGTTGTTTGATTTCCCAGTTTTTAATAATTTCCCCGTTTTCTAGATCGATCGCGATCGCTTGACCTGGACCGAGACGACCTTTTTCGATGATATCTGATTCTGCTAGTTCCACTACTCCAGCTTCGGAAGCGACTACAATTAAACCACTGCGAGTCAGACAATAACGAGCTGGTCGTAACCCATTGCGATCGAGCGCAGCACCAACTTTTAGTCCATCACTAAATACTAGTAGAGCTGGACCATCCCAAGGTTCTTGAATGCCGCTATAATATTCATAAAAATCAACTATTTCCGGATGATCAGCTAAATCTGGTTGATTTTGATATGCTTCTGGCACCATAATCATGAGTGCTTCTAGGGGACTATGTCCAGAACGCACTAAGAGTTCCATCACGTTATCTAGATTAGCTGAGTCGCTATTATGGGAGTTAACGAATGGACGTAGTTCTTGAATTTGATCACCTAATGTCGGATGGCTTAGATCAGGTTCACGAGCAACCATCCAGTTAATATTGCCTAAGAGTGTATTAATTTCACCATTATGACCTAACAAACGCATCGGTTGGGCTAAAGGCCATTTCGGCATGGTGTTGGTGCTAAAACGACGATGATAAATCGCGAAAGTGCTTTGGTAATCAGGGTTAGTTAAATCTAAGTAAAATTCTCCCAAAATCGCGGAACGAACCATACCTTTATAAACTATAGTGCGGCTGGAGAATGAACAAATATAAAGGTCAGAGGTGCGGACTTTTTTTTCAATTTGACGACGAAGCGCAAATAAAGCCCGTTCTAGTTCCTCTCCTTGGACTAGGGCAGAGTAAACTAAAATTTGGCTGATCTGTGGTAGATTTTCTAAAGCTTGAGGACCGAGAATTTGCGGTTCAATGGGTACTTTGCGCCAACCTAAAACCTTAAAATTGGCAGCGATCGCGATTTTTTCAATCTCTATTTTAGCTAATGCTGATATTCCTTCTTCTGGGGAAAGAAAAACCATCCCGACTCCACATTGGGATTTTGCAGGTAGAACAATCCCCGAATCATTAGCCCATGTCTCGAATAATTCCCAAGGAATTTGGGTCATTAATCCCGCTCCATCTCCGGAGTCTTGATCCGCACTACAAGCACCTCGATGCTCTAAACAAGTTAACGCGGATAAAGCATTAGTCACGATTTCATGATTTGCTTCTCTATGGATATTGGCAATAAATCCAACCCCACAAGCGTCCCGTTCTTCGACTAACCAGGGTTGTCCTGGATAATTGACATTTATTGGCGATTCTGTGTTTTGCTTAAGAAAATTATTCATTTTTCCGTTGGTGATAGGTTCGCTGTTATTCATCTGATGCTCGCTGCTAGGTTGATTATTGGGTATATTTTCGGGTAATCAACTATATCGCTTTTATGGCAAAAATTAAACCTGCAAGTTTAACTCTAAAATATAATAATAAGTCCTGTCCGATTATAGCAGGTTGGCTTGACGGCGATCGCCAAAATTTGGGATAGGGGTTTTCGGCAAGAAACATCGCCAAAATTTGTGTGGATCTAATTCAATGAGTATAAATACTTAAACAGATCAATGTCAAAAATCAAGACTTATAGGAAAATTGGATCTAAGATCGATATTAGCAAATTTTGGCAACAAATTTTTCTCGGATTGACAATTGGTCAAGTGATGGGGGGACAAGCGATTGCCTTAGTAGGAGTAGCACTAATCCCACCGTTAATTTTGGCACAACCTCCACTTTTAAAACCACCTCAATCACTAGGTCAAGGTAGTGTAGTTATTGTCAATGGTAAGAGTTTTTCTGTGGCTTGGAGTCAGTGGAAAATCGATGATGTCGGGGGAATTCACACAGGTATTGCTGATGTTGGATTATTAAAAATAATTGGGATCGATTTGTTAAGTAATGATGACATTTACCAACAACCAATTCAGTGGTTTTCTGGTGATGAATCGATGACTCTTTCCGCTTCGTTGGATGGACAATATCGTTATTTAGATATTACGGATTTAGCCAAAACCTCTGGTTGGGAGGTAGGAGTAGATGGGACAAGTCTTCGCATTAATTCTCCTGTTACCAATCTCCAGGATCTGCAATCGGTCAAAGAAGCTTGGGGACAGCGAATTATGGTGGATCTTGATCGACCTACACCTTGGCAAATTAATTTTTTAGGCTCATCAGTACCACCAAAATCTCCCCATCAACCTCAAGCTACTACCGCAACAAATCAAGCAAGAACTGTTGATGATGAGTCGAAACCAAATCAACAACTCAATGAAGTAAAAAGTGATTTATGGGCGATCGCGATCGATGCTCAAATAAATCCTCCTCTATTAAAACGTTTCCCCCCAATCCCAACCGAAGAAAATCCTAGTAAAAAAATCAATCAAAATTATCTAGATTTAAGCCAAAATAATCCAGCAAAAATTCCCAATTTACCACTACTTAAACCGACAGAAATACCAGTCTTGCGATCGCTGTCTTTACAAAGTTCTCCTCATCAAACTACCATACGGATTGCCCTTCCCCCCGCATGGCATCCCCAGGTTCATACCTTAACTAATCCGAACCGTTTAGTCATTGATATTCGACCGGATGATCTGGTTGAGAAAAACATTTTTTGGGCACCAGGATTGCATTGGCGACAAAATTATCTTAGTCTAAATAATCAAGATCGATTTGCCGTAATCTGGCTAGAAATAGATCCTCATCAACCAGGAATTAGCTTAAAACCAATTTGGAGTAAACCGACCACCATGATCGGCACTTTACCACTTATTCAAATCGCTCATCAGTGGCAAGCGATCGCAGCCATTAATGGTGGTTTCTTTAATCGCAATAGTCAACAACCATTAGGAGCACTCCGTCGCGATCGGATTTGGTTATCAAGTCCAATTTTAAATCGAGGTGCGATCGCTTGGAATGATCAAGGTGAATTTACCATCGATCGTCTTACCCTCCAAGAAACTTTAATCAACTCATCGGGCACAAAAATTCCGGTAATATCTCTCAATAGTGCTTATGCTCAAAACGGAATCAGTCGTTACACCCCTGCTTGGGGTACAACCTACACACCAATTACCAATCATGAAACTATCCTATCCGTCGAAAATGATCGAGTAATCAGTGAGCAATTTGGTGGAGAGATGGATCAAAAATCTTTTCCCATTCCCCTGAATGGTTATTTATTAATATGGCGAGGGAAAGATAAAACTAATGGCTTGAGTATTGGTACTCGCTTGAATTTGACATCGATGTCCATTCCTGCCAATTTTAGCCGTTATCCCCATATATTAGGAGCAGGACCTCTGTTGGTGAAAAATGGTAAAATTGTTTTAGACGCTAAAGCAGAAAATTTTAATGATGCTTATGTACGTCAAACAGCAGTTCGGAGTGGAATTGGTAAAAAAGCAGATGGAACTATCCTAATTGTCGCAGCTCATAATCGTCCCAATGGAGCAGCTCCTACTTTTGCCGAAATGGCACAAATTATGCAAAATTTAGGAGCGGTTGAAGCTTTGAATCTGGATGGTGGTAGTTCAACTAGCTTAGATTTAGGCGGACAATTAATCAATCGACCTAGTGCCGCACGGGTACATAATGGTATAGGAGTTTTTTTTCAGCCGTAAAAATAGATTTCTCTTAAAATTAAAGCTTTCATAAAGCAGAAATTAAGAAGATAAAAAATTAATGTAAATTATCTCAATTTCCTAATTTAGGGATGACGATTGCTGGGGTGGATTTGGTATGGTTAAGATTAGATGACAAAAAAATGTGTCTATTCTTAAAGAGATCCTATCATGGCTAAAACTCAAGAAATTACTACCGTTCCCGGACTAGCTAATCCCGCGATCGCGACCAACTCAATTGCAGCAACAGAATTGCGTCCTTGGGGAGCTTTTACTGTTCTAGAAGAAGCACGGGGCTATAAAATTAAACGAATCGAGGTAAAACCGGGTCACAGACTGAGCTTACAAATGCACCATCATCGGAGTGAACATTGGGTGGTGGTATCAGGAACAGCTAAGGTTACTTGTGGTGAAAAAGAGTTAATTTTATTTAGCAATCAATCTACTTATGTTCCTCAATGCACAACTCACCGTTTAGAAAATCCTGGTGTAATTCCTTTGATTTTGATTGAAGTTCAAAACGGAGAATATCTAGGTGAAGATGATATAGTTCGTTTTCAAGATGACTACGCTCGCAACAAGTCCTAATTTACCATTAACTCTCACGGTAAGCGGATCAAACAATATGGTTTAGTTAAGATATTAGGGTCAGCGGACAGACCAGATGTCTGTCCCACAAGAGTCTTTTTTGGTTGTGGGACAGATGATTAACAAGTCCCAAACCTTTCTTCCCACTCCTTAATCTTAACCAAATCTTAATTGACCTTCCTGATAGGTGATCCGATCGCTCCCTAGGAATCACGTCCCGATATTATTCTTTTTCCAGATTTTGAAAGGTCGGATCAACAGGTTGAAGATATCTTGCAATTTCTTCATTCGTAGCACTCACTCCATTTTGCCAAAGTTCATATTCACTAATATCAACATCATCATTCCAGACTAGAGCATAGCCATGAGGTTCAATGCTGAAATTTCTAAAGAAAACAGGATTGTGTAATATTGAAAACGTTGGATTATTTAACAATCTAGAAGCGTCATATTTCTTAACTTCATGATTGGTAAATTTAACTATTAGGGTTTTATTGTCAATAGCTTTAGCAAAAATAATTCGCTCAGGTTTCATAAAGAAAAATCCCAGTTATTTCAATGGTGGAAGTTTACTGAATTCTTGAGTATTCCACATATTTAAAAGTTCTTTTTGGTACAACGTAGCCCATTCAATTACTAGTTTCTCAGCTCGATTTGGTAAATCTCCTTCGATAATTTCTAACAACTCGATACCTATTAAAGCATTATATTCCCCATAAATTGCATGAATATGAGGGGGTGAATGATCTCCAAAGAAAATTTTGATGGTTATACCGTAAAATCTGGTAATTTCTGGCATAATACTTTCAAAAGTTGTAACATTAAAATATTATATCTTATTTTACAATACTTCGGACACTTTTACCGCCGAGAAAAGGCAAGTAAAACTGAGCCAGGTAAAAATAACTAGGACAGACAAGATGTCTGTCCCACCAGAGTCTTTTTTGGTTGTGGGACAGGCTATTAACAAGTCCCAAACCTTTCTTCTCACCTAATTTTCTCTCAAAAAACAGTGATATAGCTGATAAGAAATGCCCACATTATGATATTCTGAATCATCTCTGTGGCAAGACATTAGCTCAGAAAACCACAATTGAGAGGGATATTCAGATTTGGGCAAACTAGGAGCAACAATCCAGAGATTAAGAGCAGGTGCAGCAATAGGGGGCATTTGCTCTAATTTTTCCCAAACAGATTGATAACCTTTAGTCCGGTATAAAAAACTAAAAGAAACTGTCGGATTATCTTTATACACCTCTAGCGCAAAACTTATTCCTAATGCTACACCCTGTAAATTATTATATCCTACTACCGTCACCACTGGTAGCGATCGCTCGCGGTTAATATCTGTAGCTACTTCTTGGGGATGAAAAGGTTTTTTAAATACTAAATCTGTCCCGACAAATATACAGCTAATTATCCCAACTAAGATAATTATCAATAGTTTCTGGAGGTTTTTATGAGCCAGACTTGCTCCAATTAGACTGCACATTCCTGGATAATAAACAAAATTATAGCGGGGAGCAAGGGTAAGATCTTGACCGAATAAATAGATAATTCCTCCAAATTCTAACCAAATAAATAAAATAAAATTATGCAGGGTTTTAACAGCTAAATTATCAGCAGAATTGCGCCAAATTTTTTGCAGACCTTGATAGACTTGCCGTCCGAACCAAATCGCAAATATAATCATTAATAAACCAGCAGGAACTTTAATCCAAATCGGTTGTTTTTCTACTGGTAAAGTAACTACCATAATGACCCAACTTGCTAGAGTTTGGTAGAGTGGTGCGATCGGATTAACCAGTTTTAGCCAATCATTAACTGAGCGACTAGAAGTATTTTGGAATTGAGCTAACCAGGGTATAAAAATCGCGATCGGTAACAATAAAAGATATCCTAATTTGAGATTTAAAGGAGAAAACCATAATTTTAATTGTCCTGGAAAATTCGGAGATTTTATTGTCCCAATCATCGTACTAATTTGGGCGATTAAGGCAATAATAAAAAAGTAATGTATATAGAGACCAAAACTATTAATCGCGATCCAAGTAACCCAAATAAAAGGGCGTAATTGTTGGCGATCGCGAAGGTCTTGTTGCATTTGGATGAGTAATAGTAAGGCTAAAGTAATCAGAAAAATTGGTAAAGTATAATGACGAGCTTCCTGGGAAAGATATACAGCAAAAGGAGAAACAGCCATTAGTGCAGCAGCAATTAACCCCGCATTGACAGAAAAAGTCAGTCGATTTAAGTAATAAACAGCCAGAATTGCAGCTACTCCAAATAAAGCAGATAGCGATCGCAATTTCCAAGCTAAGGATAACTGGAACTGATTGAGCCAAACTAACCATCCATGTAATAAACAGAAAAATAGAGGAGGATGGGTAGATTGAGTAGCGACTATATGAGCAATTTGGGGACAACTTATTTGGGGATTTAGGGTAAAAATTTGTGCTAATTTAGATAAGGGAAAAATGACTTCTAATGGGATATCATCATAACTACGTCCTAAGCTAAATAGAGCTGTAATCACTTCATCTTGCCAAAGAGGTTTAATATCTAAATTCCAGAACCGCAGCAAAACCCCAAGGGCGATCGTGATAGTTAATACTAGATAATGTAACCAAATCTTTCGTTGCAATGAAAATACCTTTTGCTCATCAATTTACCAAGAGATCGATATTTAATTGAATCTCTAGTCAATTATGCCATGCTATAGGTAAAATTCACCATGCAATCAGAATTAGTATAATTGATTAAGAAATTGATTTACCCAAAAAGCTATTCAATTTTTCCACTAACCATTCTTTTTCTAGTTCTGTCAGCATATAGCCAAATCGATGTGATCGCACTCCTTCCACCAGAGTACAAATCATCACTGGATGTTTATTCAGATTATAATCCTCATTAAGTTCAATCCGCTCAATATTTTGGGTTTCTCCCTTGACACTCCATGATAAACCAAATAATCGCCATTGTAACCGAAAGGAAACTGGACCAATTTCCAAATAATTACTACTAGCTATCCTCAAACAAGTCCCTACTAATATATTGATTCCAGCTAACCCAAAAGGAATTGAAAAAACTGGAAAAATCCAGGGAGCCCCAGACGTGATCGCCAAATAAGTCCAAAACAAAACGAACAGATTCCAAAAAATCGTAACACATGCCAAAGATAAATTATCTGCTCGTAATCCTCCTGGGGGAATAGTAACTGCTAAACGATTTCTTGCTTGAGTAATAACAATACGACTACCTGATGGTTTTTTCCGTTTGGTGAGCGGATAAATTTGGACGCGATCGCCCCGCAAAAACGCTAAAGCTTCTGCTGCTGAAGCAAATCGATCCTCAATCATCGGTTCAATAATCTTTTCTAACCATTCGGCAAAATCCTTGGAAATATGCACTTGAGAACGAAAATTTACCTTTAAACGTTGTTGAGGTAAATCTGTCAGCGATCGATGGGTGAGCAAAAATATTAAAGTTGCACCTAAACCATATAAATCTGTACCGGGAAATGCTTGACCACGAAATTGTTCTGGTGCCATATAACCATAAGTTCCGACTACCGTACTACCACCCATAATCGTCTGACGATAAGTATCTGTAACTGCACCAAAATCAACTAAAAATATTTGTCCATCGTCACAACGGATGATATTTTGCGGTTTAATATCGCGATGAATTACAGGTGGGATGAGCTGATGTAAATAATTAAGCACCTCTAAAATTTGAGTAGCTATTTGTTTTATTTCTACTTCTGTTGGGTGCCAATTTTTCTCTACTAAAGTTGCTAAAGATTTACCTGGTGCTAATTCTTGAGCTAAATAAAAGTAACGATCAGTGGGTGTGTCTATTTGCACATAATCCAAATATTTAGGAATAGCTGGATGATTTAACTGAGACAGAATTTGTGCTTCTCGTTCAAATAATTCAAGTGCTTTCCAGTTAGTTATTCGTCGGAGAGATAATTCTTTGAGAGCTAAATTAGCATGAGTTTGGAGAATCTTCAACTTGATAAGTAATCCCAATACCTCCCTGTCCCAAAGGTTGAATAATCCGATAGCGATCGGCAATTATTTCTCCTGATTGACGTGATGTTTCCATATTGTTGTTTTTGCCAAAATCAAAAAAAAGGAAATGGGAGAATATGGAGTTGATTATTGAGGATGGTTTTCATCACTAGAGGATGAAATCAACTCTTTCCGACCCGGAAGAGATAGTTGGATTTTGTTTCTTTTATAAAGAAAAAATATTCCCCATCCTAGTAATAAAAATGGACTAAAAGCAAATAACCAAATACTTAACTCTACCAGACTATAGCTAATTTCAGTTATAGTTTTAGATGCTTTACCCCAGGTTTCTTGTATTCGTAAACCTAACGATGGACTAGATGGATTAGGAGGAGGTGAAGCAGGTATGGGTGATGAGAGAGTTAAATTAATGATCGAATAAGCGACTTGAGTTTTCAAGCTTTTTTGTTGAGCATCAATACGTTCGATCGACTCGCGAATATTAGTTAATTCCTGAGATACTCGGAGAACCTCACTAATAGAACCGGAACGCTCCATAATTTTTAAAGTCATTTCTTCTGCTTTGTGCAGATTTCGCAACCGAGCTTCATTATCAACTAACTGAGTAGAAACATCTTCAGCGGTGAGAGAACGATTTTCGATTGTACCTAATTGAATTAAGCTATTTAAAGTTGTGTCTAATCTTTCTTGAGGAACCTGAATTTTCATTGAGGTTCGATGACGAACTGTTGGATCTAAAGGGTTACTATCTTGGAATCCTAAAATATCTCCTTGTTCTTGTCGAACAATAACCGAAATTGCCTTCATGCTATCATCAATTGAAGTTACAATCAATGATAAATCTGCTATTTTAATTAATTGGGGGAGCGATGGTTTACCCTGAGCCTTGCCCTGAGCGAAGTCGAAGGGGGAGTCGAAGGGCTGTTCTTGGGCTGGTGCTGGGGCTGATTCCGGTAAATTAGCCGATTTGGCTGGTTTACCCATTGCGTCAGCAGATTTAGCCGCTGATTTAGCCATTATGTCAGGTTTAGCGGCACTTGGAGCCATCATTTCTGAGCGATTAGCAGCACTACAACTTGACAAAGCGATCGCTGGTAAAATTCCCATCAGCAATACCAGGTGAAAACCTCTCGTCTGAGTTGGTTTGAGGAATTTAGTTTGATTTAATATTTTCATAATTTTTGGTAAAAATAAAAGAAGTGAAAATTATCTATATAGCGTATGACTGTTTTATAAAGTATAGCAGTGTTGTCTGTGAGATCAGATGGGGTCGTTCATCAAGGTGATCTGTGAGCAGGGCGGGTTCATCAATACCTCGACTGCGCTCGGCACAAGGGTTATTTGTGTGTAACAAATTAATCGGTGAACCCGCCCCTACAGGTGATCAAAATGTTCGGATCTTGTATGATTTACCAAAAAAATCTGAAATTCAAGATTAAACTAGATCATAAAAATATATTGTCAATGAATTTATGATCACAATTAACCAGGATTTGTAGGGGCGGGTTCACCAATTAATTCTGACACAAATAGATCAACATGATAAACCCGCCCAACCAACACAGATCAATCACAATTGACTTTAACTTTAACTGACCAATTTATCGGACAGGCAAGATGCCTGTCCCACAAATCCGCTATAATGGCAAAAGAAGCAGATAAAAATTTTCTCCAGGTAGAAGAGTCCAACCCTCAAACTTTAATCCCAAAGCCGATCGATAGCGACCAATTAGCCGCACAGCGACAAGAAACTTTAATCCAAATTCGTCAGAGTTTAAGAGCGGGACAACAGCAAATGGCTGATTGGCGCGGTGGACCACTGGCAGTTTCCGCAGTTCCGGGTGCGGGTAAATCTACAGGAATGGCAGCAGCAGCAGCGATCGCGATCGCCCATTATCAGTTACGGGCTCGTCGTCAATTAATTGTTGTTACCTTTACTCGTTCAGCCGCAGCTAATATTAAAACCAAAATTCGCAACTATCTGCAAGAATTATCTTTACCTCAAAGTGGATTTTTTGTCAATACTTTACATGGAATGGCCTTACATATTGCTAGTCGTTATCCAGATTTATCTGGTTTCAATTGGCAAAATATTACCCTAGTTTCTCCTCATCAAGGTCATCGATTAATTCGCAATTGTGTTGAACAATGGATTGCTGCTAATCCACAACGGTATCAAGTTTTATTAGAAGGAAGACAATTTGATGGAGAAGAAACGGAAAGATTGCGTCGTCAATCAGTTTTGCGAACTGAAGTATTACCAAATTTGGCTTATCTAGTTATTCACGAAGCCAAATCTTCTGGTTATTCCCCAACCGATTTATGGGAATTAAGCCAAAATACTAGGGATAATTATGAGATTTTAGCGATCGCTTCTGGACTATATCAAAATTATGAAAAAATTCTGCGATCGCGAGATTTAATTGATTATGATGATATGATCTTAGGAGCTTTAAGAGTATTAGAGAATAAGTATGCGCGATCGCAATGGCAAAATCAAGTTTTTGCAGTGTTTGAAGATGAAGCTCAAGACTCGACACCCCTCCAAGCTAAATTATTAGAAATTCTTGCGACTGATGCTCATGATCCTGATCTTCCTCCCAATTTAATCCGAGTCGGTGATCCTAATCAAGCAATTAACTCGACTTTTACTCCTGCTGATCCGATTTATTTCCGGGACTTTTGTGATCAATGTGACCAAATCGGACTTTTAGCAACCATCGATCGAGCTGGTCGTAGCACCCAAATAATTATTGATGCAGCTAACTTTGTATTAGAATGGGTAAATCGTACCTATATCAGAGCCGAAAATCATCATGCAGAATCAAGCACACCGTTTCGGTCCCAAACCATCTATCCTGTAGCTCCAGGAGATCCTCAAATTGATGCTAATCCAGCACCAGAAGGAATGGGATTAGAAATTTATACTCCTAATAATATTTACCAAACTGTAGAATTAATTGGTGAGCGGATCATCAATTTATTTACTAAAAATCCTACGGGAAAAGCAGCAATTTTAGTCAGGGAGAATAAACAAGGACGCTTCATTGCTGAGGTATTAACCAATCCGAATTATTATCATATTAACGTTAACTTAGAGGAATATAAAATCCCAATTTATGATGTGAGCGATCGAGAAAGACGCTCACAAGTACCTGGAGAAATATTGGCTTTACTTCAATTTATCGATCGCCCCCATTCTCCAGACTTAGTTAAAGCAGCACTAACAGTTTTAGTCAATCGTCAACTCATCCCTACTCAAGACCTAAATACTCTCTCAATTCAACCAGAAGAATTCCTTTATCCCGGACCGTTAGAAGCACAACAAACCGAAGCAATGAGCAAAGCACGTCGATTTTGTTGCAGTTTGCTTGATGCTCATTTAGAATTACCAATTTATGATTTAATTAGTTTTTTAGCATTAACCTTAAAATACGATCGAGACGAACTAGCAACAGCAGATAAATTATCAGAGAGAATCTATCTACAAGCTGCGATCGATTTTTCCATGACCAATATTTTAGCAATTTTGAGCGAAATCGTTAATTCGGAAAGATTTGAACCAGTAGATTCCGAGGAAAATTCTGAATCCTTATATACCAAACCCCATCAACTGACAATCATCACCATGCACAAAGCTAAAGGACTAGATTGGGATTATGTGTTTCTACCCTTTTTACACGAGCAAACCATACCCGGTAACTTACGAGTACCTCCCCAAACTCAATTTTTAGGTAATTTTACTCTAGCAGAAGTAGCTCGTGCCCAAATTCGAGCTAGCTTACATCAACAACCAATCCCCGATCTAGCAAGTGCTTGGGAAGAAGCAGGATATTTAAAAACAGCAGAAGAATTCCGTTTACTATATGTAGCAATGACCAGAGCTAAACGGTTATTATGGCTCTCAGCGGAACAACAGGCTCCTTTTACTTGGAATAAACCAGAAAACACTCAACCACAAACCCCTTCACCGATTATACCAGCTTTAAAAGCTAGATTTCCCGCATCAGTAATTGAACCAAAAAATTAGTTGTTGATCTTAGCAATATTGTTTACAACTAGAGAAGTTCAACTACATACCTGGAAATTCGGTCCAACTAGGTAGCTTTTAAAGACCTCTGACAAAAAATAACTAGGACAGACCAGATGTCTGTCCCACAATAGCCAAAAAAATTAGATAATTACATCAACCTCTGTTGAATTTGATCTTGTGTCCATTCGCTTAAAGACCTTACCTCCCTGGACTTTTCTATCTCTCATCACTAATGGAATTCTCCTCCTGACAGTGATGCTACTATTACTGCGGGATTATCGTTTACCAGAAGATGGAAGTGCATCAGCTAATGAATCGAAACAAGGAAATCATCTGGCCCATTTGGCAACAGAGTTAGGCCCGCGACACCAATTAAGTTATGATCAATGGTTAAGTTTACTCAGACGTGAAGCTCTCGTGGTAGCTAAAAAACAGCCCGATCACTTAACTATTCTCGCTGGTGATTCCTTAAGTTTGTGGTTTGGACCAGATTTATTACCGACGGGACGCACTTGGCTCAATCAAGGAATTTCTGGAGAAACTTCTGGGGGATTATTACACAGGTTACAACTATTTGACCAAACTCAGCCCCAGACAATTTGGGTGATGATTGGGATTAATGACTTGATCCGTGGGGTAAAGGATGAGGTGATTTTGGACAATCAACGGGAAATTATTCGCTATTTACGTCGAAATCATCCCCAAACTGAAATTGTGATGCAATCGATTTTACCTCATGCGGGTTCTCAAGCTACTTGGGAAGGTCGCGATCGCTTACGTTCGATCGCTAATAGTCGCATCCGGGAACTGAATCGACAATTAGCAGCGATCGCGAACCAAGAAGGAGCCTATTATTTAGATTTACATCCCCTCTTTACCGATGCTCAAGGTCAATTACGCTCTGATTTAACTACAGATGGTTTGCATCTTAACCCTCAAGGTTATTTAGTTTGGCGATCGGCGATTCAGGTATTTAGTCAATTAAAGTTGCAGTAGGGATATATTTCTGTAGGGACGTATAGTAATCTGTAGGGGCGTATTGCAATACGCCCCTACAGTCCTATGATAGAGAAAATTAAGCTAGGGTCTGGGAGACACAATTTCATGGATACAAAAACTTTTAAGCGATCGCTACAACAATCAGACAACTACCATCGGAAAGGATTTGGACACGCAGCTGAAGTTGCAGGTGTCCTCCAGTCAGCTTATCAAAGCAATTTAATTCAGCAAATTCGGGACAATAACTATACTTTATCTAGTCAAAATGTTACCATTCGCCTCGCGGAAGCTTTTGGGTTTTGTTGGGGAGTAGAAAGAGCCGTCGCGATCGCTTATGAGACTCGTCAGCATTTTCCCACTGAACGGATTTGGATTACTAATGAAATTATTCATAATCCTTCCGTCAATCAGCACTTGCTCAATATGCAGGTTCAATTCATTCCCGCAGTTAATGGCACCAAAGACTTTTCTTTAATTGACAGTGGTGATGTAGTGATCTTACCAGCTTTCGGTGCAACTGTGCAAGAAATGCAGTTATTGAATGATAAACAATGCAAAATTGTTGATACTACTTGTCCGTGGGTATCAAAAGTTTGGAATAGTGTGGAAAAACATAAAAAAGGCGATTATACTTCAATTATTCATGGTAAGTATAACCACGAAGAAACCTTAGCTACCAGTTCCTTTGCGACTAAATATTTAATCGTACTTAATTTAGCTGAATCTGAATATGTCGCCAATTATATTTTACATGGTGGCGATCGCGAAGAATTTCTGGCTAAATTCAGCAAAGCTCATTCAGTTGGTTTCAATCCTGATACCGATTTAACTCAAATTGGGATTGCTAATCAAACCACCATGCTGAAAACAGAAACTGAGCAAATTGGTAAGTTATTTGAACGAACCATGCTCAAAAAATACGGTCCTAGGGATTTAAACCAACATTTTCTAGCATTTAATACGATCTGTGATGCTACCCAGGAACGACAAGATGCTATGTTGAAATTAGTGCATGAAGATCTAGATTTAATCGTAGTTATTGGTGGATTCAATTCTTCTAATACCACCCATCTGCAAGAAATCGCTATTGAGCATAAAATTCCATCTTATCATATTGACTGTGCCGAAAGAATTTTACCAGATAATCGGATTGAACATAAACCTCTCAATCAGCAATTAACCATCCAAGAAAATTGGCTCCCTGATGGCGAAATTGTTGTGGGAATTACTTCTGGAGCTTCAACTCCAGATAAGGTAGTAGAAGATACCATTGCCAAGATTTTTGCGCTAAAAGCAATTCACTGAAGTTACTAATCTATTCTAATCTTACAAAACCCTAACAAATGACGAGTCCATTCAGCTGCGAGGGGAATTTCTGTAAAAGGAATATGCACCACAGCAGCTGAATCATTAAATAAGAATTCTAACCTAATCACACGCCCTTTAGGAGGTGGTTGATCTAAATCAACTGCTTGATCATCGACTAACAGACGTAGCGATCGCACATCCAGGAGGGAAAAACTAGCTAAATTAATTGGGCCTTTACGAGTGGGCTTTCCCCAAGTTAAATCATGACCATTTTGACCTAGCACCGCATAAATATCATATTTAGCGCGGGAGAACTGTTTTGCCCAAACTCGATAAGCTTCAACTTTTTGATATTCATTCCAACCTGCCCAAGCTAACCAGATAAAAACTGCTAGCAAGGGTAACCAAAACAAACCTCTTTCCATTATCAATATTACCTAACAACCAAAATACAAACTGTCTATAGCGAGTAACATCACCTTTAATCAGATTAAGCTATCGTGGTGAAAGAAGAGGCAATCTTAGCTTAAGTAGATAATTATGAAAAAATTTTTCTGGTTTTGCCTGTTTTTCATTGGCCTATTTTGGGTGTTATCTAGCTTCAAAGGGCTAGCAGACCAAGGAGAATTTCAAACCATTGTCCTAGACTTTCGGGAAAATATCCCGGTCACCCAGATCGAGGCGAGCGTGCGATCGCTTGATCAAAACTATCGCGTCGAACCACATCCCAACAGTATTTTTTCGGGTAAAGACCATATATACATTATCAAAGGCGATCGCCAGTTATTGGCAAACCTGAAAAAATCCGACCTAGCCAAATATACAGAAATTATCGAGCCTAATTATATCTACGGAGTACCAGAACCAAACAAACCCCAGGCCCAACTGTCAACGGTCAGCCCAAGTAGCTCGACTAACGGGGCGATCGGGACAGTAAACGGACCGAATGATCCTCTCTATAGTAAACAGTGGAATCTGCATAACATTAACATTCAATCAGCCTGGCACGAAACCAAAGGCGATGGAGTCACTGTAGCTGTAATTGATACTGGGGTGACCCAGGTGCCAGACCTGAAAGAAACTAAAATCGTTCCTGGCTATGACTTTGTAAATGATCAAGTATCCGCAACAGATGACAATGGTCATGGCACCCATGTCGCGGGAACAATTGCCCAATCAACCAATAACAATTATGGCGTAGCAGGGGTAGCCTACGAAGCCAAAATTATGCCCTTAAAAGTCTTGAGTGCTAGTGGGGGCGGGACAATTGCCGATATTGCCGAAGCGATCCGTTTTGCTGCGGACAATGGTGCTGATGTGATTAACCTCAGCTTAGGTGGTTCAGGAGAAAGCCAGTTAATGGAAGAAGCGATCAACTATGCCCATCAAAAAGGAGTAGTCATCATCGCTGCTGCTGGTAACTCTAACCAAAATGCCGCAGGTTATCCCGCTCGTTATCCCCGAGTCTTGGGTGTAGCTGCTTTAGATGCTGCTGGGAAGAAAGCAGTTTATTCAAATTTTGGTGCTGGTGTGGATTTAGCTGCTCCTGGTGGCGATACTAGTGTCAGTGACGCGGGTGGAATTCTCCAAAATACGATCGACCCAGCACAAGGTACAGCGATCTTTGCCGCGTATCAAGGTACAAGTATGGCTTCTCCCCATGTCGCTGGAGTAGCAGCCATGATCAAAGCAGTTGGAGTCAGTGATCCTAATACCGTCGTCGATATCCTCAAACAATCAGCCAGAACAGTTGTTGAAGATCCCCTCAATCACTATGGAGCTGGTCAGCTAAATGCTGGAGATGCAGTTCAACTAGCTCTACGCGGTAAACTTACCTTTACCGACTTTTTCCGTTGGTTGCGAGATAATGGTTATCTCAATCCTCATTTTTGGATTGATGGTGGTGCG
Source organism: uncultured cyanobacterium (assembly GCA_963744145.1). Lineage (GTDB taxonomy): Bacteria > Cyanobacteriota > Cyanobacteriia > Cyanobacteriales > CAWUOF01 > CAVUSO01. Next base: position 1,146,532 of record CAVUSO010000001.1, read on the forward strand.
ATCGCCCTGTTACCGAAAATTGCGATGGTACTTGGCTCCTATCTGCTCGCTTGGTTTTTACGGAATTATTTACCCTTCTCTTGGAGTTGGTCTTTAGTTAGTGGATTAGTAGTTGGTAGTAGTGGGTTATTCCCTTTACGTGCTCTCTATGTATTTGATCTACCTCAGTGGTCATTTCGGGTCATGGGTAGTTCAATCCCCGAACTAGGTACTGCTATTCAAGGAAGTCACCTTCTTAATCCAATTTTTGCCAGCATATTGATCCCCTTGCTCCTGGTAACTTTGTTATTAGGACATCCAAGCTGGAAATGGTTTGCGATCGGTTCGACTCTTGGTGTTGCTAGTTGTCTAGCTGTGAGTGCTGTCATCTCACCATCTTTATTATGGTTAGGTGACGATTGGTTAGCTCGCATTTTTCTAGCAGTTAATGCTTTACTTTGTTTCGCTTTGGCTCGTTTAGCTAGCAAAGGAGAAAAGTAGCATGAGCATCACGGTTGATGGCATGATTAAACGGATCGGTATGGGTTCAGGAACTTGGGCTTTAGTAGCAGATAATGGTGCATCTTATGAGTTAAATCAAGGCACACCAGAAGAGCTACTTAAAGCTGGTTTGAAAGTTAGAGTTGAAGGTCAGGTACGTGAAGATGTGATGACTTTTGCCATGATCGGTCCGGTTTTAGAAGTGAAAAGTTTTAACTTAATCGGTAATGATTAGAGTTTACCCGCTCGCGGAGTCGAAGAAGGGTGAAGCATTCGGATCTAATATTACTAGTCTGATTGTTCAATTGTCGCTAAACATGCTTCACCCCTACACTTAACTGAACCGTATTAGACAAGAACAAAAGTCAAAAATATTTGTTTGTAGTAAGGGCTGTCTTCCCTGGATTATTGAGCATGATTGGGACTCGCATTCCCTACTACAAACGATTTAATTGTGGCAGCACAAAAAAATGAGGTTTTCTAAAAAACCTGCTTTCTAGTCTGATTAGTTAAAATAATAGTGAAGGTAATAAAGCCTCCGGATTTTTGACTAGCTCATTAGTAGCAATCAGTTATATATGCTTTTAGCAGCAATAGCACCGACAGATGAGAGATTTTTTCTCCATCTTGATTCAAGAACGATTGGTTGAAGTCTCCCAATTGCCAGAAAATATAAAACTTAATTTTAGGAATAGACGGAAGTTGTGACCCAAGAATTTCATATATCAGTGACCCCGGTTGGGGAAGACGAATATCTAATTCGTACAGAACGGGTAGCTCCAGGAGTACCACTAGCTGAAGAAAAAGTAAAATGGCCCGTAGATCATTGGTTGCAACAAGCTCGTCAACTGATGGATGATCCATTGTTAGGTTTGCTCCGGGTTAATGAAGCTGATGATCCTGATCTGGAAAAACAGGACGATCGCCGTCACTCTGTTCTTAATTTAGTAGATTTAGGGCAAGAACTTTTTACTGGTTTATTCCAAGGGACAATGCGGGATAGTTGGCTGATTGCCCAAGGAATTGCCCAGCATCGAGGTGACGGGTTACGACTACGGTTGGGACTCAAAGGACCCCGTTTAGCATTTTTACCTTGGGAGGTACTTTATCATTACGATCGCCCGATCGCCACAGGTGCAGATGTTCTATTTTCTCGGTATCAGCCTGGTACAGTGTTAATTACTCCTTCTAGAAGCGATCGTCAGAGCAATGAAAGCCAAAATTTGAAAATTTTAATGGTTTTAGCAGCTCCTACGGATCAAGAGTGTTTAGCACTCGAACGAGAAGCAAATCATCTGAAAGAGGAACTAGAAAGTCAGTCACCGAGTGGAACGAAAATTGAACTGTCGATTCTCTCTCAACCCGATCGAGAACAGCTTACTGATGCTCTAGAACAAGGACAATATCAAGTTTTTCACTATGCTGGTCACAGTAGTTTAGGTGCAGGTGGTGGTCAACTATATCTAGTGAGTCGAAAAACGGGTCTGAGTGAAACCGTCAGTGGTCATGACTTGGCTGGATTGCTAGCCAATAATGGAATTAAGTTGACTGTATTTAATTCTTGTCGAGGCGCTCATCATGGTTCTTCTGGTTTAACTAATGATACGGGAGAACGTAATCTCGCACAAGCCTTAGTCAAACGAGATATTCCAGCGGTACTAGCTATGGCTGAACGGATTCCGGATGATGTGGCGCTGACTTTATCACAACTATTTTATCGCAATATTAATAAAGGTTATTCTGTTGATCTCAGCTTAAGTCGGGCACGTCAGGGTTTGATTTCTGCTTATGGTTCTAACCAGCTTTATTGGGCTTTACCGATTCTCTACCTTCATCCCGAATTTGATGGTTATTTAACTGCTCATCATCAGTCACATTACTCAAACGAAATTCCCTTAGAAACAGGAGTAATTGGCCAAAATAGGTCGAAAAAATCACAGCGGCTATTATCGAATTTTCTACCTGTGAATCATGGTATGTTCTTAGATGATCCTGATGCTTTGGATGAAATTGATCCAGAGAATTGGGATGATTTTGTTGATGATGTTGAGAGTGATGATCGGTCAGAAGACTCAGCTTTGGTGTCTGATCTCCTCCGACAATTAGCGAATGAGCCAGCGGTGAATACTACTCCTACTCAACCCAATGATCAGCAAAAATTAGAATTGAATTCGGTTGGAGAAATCAGTAATGTTAATAGTCAAAGTTTCTCTAATCATAATGTCTCTGGATTAGTAAAAAATGACGCTGATTCTCATCAATATCCGGCTCATTTGACCGAGCATCAAAATTATGCTAGTGCGAACAATTTTTTGGCTATTAATTGGCAGAAAAGTCGTCAAAAATTTCCGATAGTTTGGCCAGTTTTAGCAGCGTTAGCAGTTACCGGAATTGCTTTTTTGGGAACCTGGATTTGGAGTGGTAAAAATTTTCAAATAGAAGTGCCAGATGCTGATAAATCATCTTTAGCACCCACATCTGGTCAGTTAACAGCTAAGGATTTTTTGAAAAATATAGATAATAAAACGATTACTACGATCGCAATTTCGGCTTTTAATCGTGGCGATTTAGCAACTGGACAACAAGCGATCGAAGAATTGCTCAAACCCGAACGGGGAGGGTTAAAATATGCTAAGGAAGCTTTAACAGCTTTACCGAATCAAAAGGATACTCCCGTAATTAGCTTTTTGCGAGGTCGGTTAGCTTGGCAATCTGTGCAAGCTGGTGATGCTAATTTTAGCATTGATGATGCTCGACGTTATTGGGAAACAGCCATAAAAGGTGGCTCGAAACTGGCACTTTACTATAATGCTTTGGGCTTTGCTTATTATGCTGAAGGTAATTTAAAACAAGCAAATGAAGCTTGGTTTCAAGCTTTATATTTACATGAAGAAAAAAAAGCCAGTAATCATAATCTCGTCATGAGTACAGATGCTTTAACTTCTTATGCTGGGTTAGCGCTAGCATTTGTAAAAACTGCTCAAACTAAATCTAATGATCAGAAAGTGCGGTTATTGAGTGAAGCGATTAAATTACGAGAAAAGGTAATGACAGATGACTCAAAAGATTTTCAACCTAACGCATTAAGTAAAAATTGGATGTGGAATGAAACTGCAATTAAAGACTGGCAATTGCTGCTCCAACGTGAAAAACCCACTTCCTCATGAAAATTATCTGATTAATGCTCGCTGAATTAAGAAAGAGCCGAACACACAACACAGAGCGATCGCACCAAATAATTCTAATGGTAAAGGTGCGTCAATTTGTTCGACTACAAAACCGGGATTAGTTAAACCATTAAACGCGACGATCGCAATTGATATGAGGAGAATACATAAGAGGATGGGAAAAATTACCAGTGGTTTTTTCAACTGGTCAATTATTAATTTTAATGGTAACTGTTTTTTTTGGATTAATTGCGGTGATGCTACGGCAATATTTTTTAATTGACCAGGTTTAAGATTGATGCTGTTATTTTTTTGCATAGTTACTCCATGTAAATAATCTCTCCTCCAATTAGTTCTACTCGTTCATCAACTCTTCTACGGTAAAGAGTCTGTGATGTAAGATGGGGTATGTCTCGACTACGCCTTGTGTTGAGCGTAGTCGAAACATCGACACAATGGTTCATCAAGGTGATCTGTGAGGCAGGGCGGGTTCATTAATACCTCGACTACCCTTCGACTACGCCCTTCGACTTCGCTCAGGGAACACTCAGGGCAAGCGCTCGGCACAAGAGTTATTTGTGTGTGGCAAATTCAGCTCCTGAACCCGCCCCTACGAGATCATAAAAATGTATTGTCAATGAATTTATGATCACAATCAACCAGGATTTGTAGGGGCGGGTTCACCAGTTAATTCTGACACAAATAGATCAACATCATAAACCCGCCCAACCAACACAGATCAATCACAACTAACTTTAACTGATCGGACAGGCAAGATGCCTGTCCCACAATCTTACTGTACTTGATCAACGGGTTATCCGCTGGATTTTCTGACGGTGAATTATAAAAGTCTTAAGACCTGATCTCTCAATTATATAATCAAATTCCTAACAGAGCAAGCTTTTGAGAAATTAAATATCAATACTTCGGATAGTTTTTGATTGACAACGGTAGCATAAGGGTTTCGCATTCCTATTGTTCTCGTTGGCGATCGACAACCAGCACTAATCACCAGAATGAGTCTATGAGCAGCATAACTCTGATTTTTCCTTCTCAAAAGCAATTATATAAAATCCGTAAACTATTGAGGATTTTATATACTGCGGGCAAAGGAAATATATAAAATTGTATAGCCCCACGTAAAATATTTTACAGGTGAGCGGATAAATTTGGATAGGTGAGTGTATAAACATTATACGGGGCGACGTGAACACATTGATATTAGGTTGTTCTAGCGTTTATATGGTTTATACAATATTTTTGTGGAACCTATTGACAACCATCAAATGAGCGTATAAAACACCGCCACTTTACACGGAGATTTATCCAATGACCATCGCAGAGATTCAGAAGAAAACTCCCCAACCCCAACCCCAAGCTCAACCTTCAAGCGATCGCGGTTAACAAAACTTAAATTTATAGTATTACCACTACAATCCGCTGAATAGAAATATCTATTATTCAAATTAGCGATCGCCAATAAACCCCAATATTTACCAAATTTTAACTTTAATCTGAAAGCCAATCTAAATTACGCCCAATAAGCAATTCTGTTTTCTCCCTATGATGGGTATTTTTCATGGAGATAGACTGCATAACAAATCCATAACTGTTGACTAAGTCTATTACTTCTTCAGTATGTTCATAACTCATCAAAAAATTCCCTTTCAACCTGGCAACAAGTTCAAATAAAGCTGGGTGATTAATGATTGAGTATCGATAAAGTCTTCGACCAGCTTTTATATAGGGTGGATCAATAAAATAAATAGCATCTTGGCGATGAACATTTTGTTCACAAATCTCAAAAGCATCTCCTTCAATAAATTTAATCTTATGTTTTATTTTGGCGATCGCAAGTATCCGCTTTGCTAGGGTTTCTGGATACCAACGTGATGTGATCCCTTTACCATTTTCTCCTTGCTTGATAAAGCTAGCACCATCAGCAAGAATACCACCTCGATTAACACGATTTTTCACAATTGTAGCAAAGGCAAGAGACTCTAAAGATTGATGGGCAGTTTCAATAGCTTGTCTAGCATTTTCTGGAGTTAAGTTAAAATTTCTAATAGCATCCGCTAACCATTTAGCATTAGCTTCTAAAATGATCTGCCATACAGCAGCAACACCTTCATCTTTTTCCACCATTGTTACATGATTAACTAAGCCTTCAAAAATAGCAGTTAAGCTAACAATCCCACCACCAGCAAATGGTTCAATCAATTCTTTGTCTGAACCACCATATTTTAGTAACCATTGTCTAATCCGTGGAATCAACCAAGTTTTACCACCCGCATAGCGAAAAGGACTTCGCTGGGGTACGCTAGCAATATTGACTATAGGTGTTTTTTTTGGATAGCTGTCGAAAATATCAATTTGAATCATTGCTATTTTTACTGTAAAGGAATATCAAGGATAGTTTGTGTCTCGCTGGGATAGTCAAGTTTTTGATCAAGTTTTTGTTGCAATATTTTAATAAAGTCTTCTAATTTTCCAGGTTCTGGAGTAGAAATACGATTAATTGCTGGCCAATACTCTGTATAAACTACATTGCTCAAAACTAAATTAAATTGATCATTTTGCTGTTGTAAATCATAAAGATACCAGGCAATTTCAGCTTTTTCCTGTTCAATTTGTGGTAAGTTAGGTAATGTGTCAAAAAAACTTTTTTGAACAACAATTGCCTGTTTTTTATTCCACCCACGCAAGATTGCACCTTTATAAAGTAATTGGGGGATTAATCGCTTACGTGAAGATGACAGATAGTCGGGAGTAGGGTAATAATTGGCTAACCTTGACCAATTTATATTTTCCCAACCTTCAGGATCATTCATGTAAGTCTCGAAAGGCTCACGTATATTACCAGATATATAGACAGCTTGGATCTCAATCGCCCCACAATCTATTACCCTCCCTCTATCATCATAGGAAACCAGTATAACATCAACATTCCCTGCTGATTGTCCATCAGCATTCTTTAAACGAACCTCTATGAGCGAAGTCCAGTTTGCGTTGTTTCCAAAAAAGAAATTTGCAGCATTTTCAGCAATTAACCAATCTTGTCTAAATCGAATTGGACAGGTGATGACTGGGGAGTTTTTGTGATAAATACTGCATACCCCCAGAGGATTGTTAGCTTTGTCCTTTGTGCAATTAGGTACTTTATTATTATATGGACAGAGTTTATTGCGTCGATAACGTTTTGCTTGGTCTGAAAAACTATTATTGGGGAAGCCAAAAACTTCTGCTAATGGATTATTCGGCATACTTTTTTAACTAATTAATCCCATCAGTGATCACAACAGTATCTGAAAGTGTCCTCAATCGAAAATTGCATTCATCAAAACTTCAGTCAAGGTCATATTTTCCATATCATCGATCGTAACTGTATCAACTATATCAAACTTCGCTCCAATACTTTGCAAACTATCATCTAATGCTTTCAGAAATAAAGTAGCTGTTGGATCGTTTCCCACTTGAATAAAAGAAATTGCTAACTCCTCGTCTCGATCGAGACGACAGGAAACATCAACGATCGCTTTCATTACAGCTTTGCGATCGTCTGGTTCCCCATCAGTGACCACAATAATAGTTTCTCCATTAAGTTTTGTTTGTTTATTAGCTTTCCGCTGTAAATACTGATTAGTTGCATCAATTAATACACTAGCTAAATCTGTACTACCAGATGGCTCATTTTCGGTAAATATCTGTGCTACTTTACTAGCAGTAACATTATCATATCGCTTAAAGCGTCCGGCAAATACATAAACAGTAATCCCATCTGGATCTAATTCTTCACACTTACTCGCGATCGCTAAGGTAGATTCTTGCATGACCGACCAGCGACTTTTATTACCACGCTGGTCTTTAGTAGACATACTACCACTCTTATCAATTATTAATGTATAGTCTCTATTGTCTAACATGATCTTGTCCTATTTTTTCTATCAAGAGTTAGGGGTGATTTCTAGAAATCCACCCCCTGCAAAAAAATAAATAGCTGTGCGATCGCAATAACTAAAAATAGCTACTTAATTGATCATTCTAAGCAGCTATCAAAGTTGATTTGAGTGGTTTCCAACTAAATACGCGATCGCCACCTAATTCCACTACCACCTTCACTCTTGGTTCTAATTCTGGTAAAAGTGTCAAATATTCAAGTTCTTGTTGAGATAAAATATGTCCCTCAATTATCCACAGCACCAGTCCCTTAGACTTGGGAGGTAAATGATCTAATTGGGAAGTGACGATCGGTGGGACAAAATAAACATACCCCACTGCTGCACCAGAGCTAGTGCTTTTTTTACCTAAATGGGGTGGACGTACCCCATGAATCCCCGTGAGATACATAGATAGATCCCCCAATCCACGGGCACTCATATTCAAAGCAGTATATCCAGCAGCCCGAATCCGTCGGAGATAGCGTCCTTCAAATCCCCCTTCGAGAGGAACATAGACACCTACAGCTCCGGAATCTTCTAGATCGCGAATCAAATCCTTACCAGTTGTAATCAGTGCCATAAATTAGCGTCTTGCCCTTTTTCACAATTTTATGGATTTTACGTCATTTTGTCTTATTATATGTCACCAGTAATCACCCAACTTGAATATTTCCTCGATCGCCACATGATCTCTGGGGCGTATTATTTGTAGGGGCGTATTGTAATACGCCCCTACAGGTCATGGGTAAATCGGTTTTGTGCTTTCCAGCTTGTAGCTCTGTCGTTCAGTTTTAAACGATCCAAGGGGTTGGAGCTATTGTAGCCGTTTTTCTGGCACCTGATCACCTTAGTCTGGTCAGATCATCCATACCATCTGATCTTTTCACACTTATTCAGCCAACACTCATTAGCATCTATTAAATTTTCTGTAGCTTTATGTGAAGTTTTTTATCGATTGATTAGTCTTACATAAAAATTTTTCTTTTTTTAGATATATTTGAGAAGATCGAATTTCTTAGTTTTGTAATAGATCGGCTTGTAGTTGAGCTGTCTAGTTTTTTGGACTCAGTAAATGTTGTGTTGGATGGGAAAATCTTGAAATGGCTCAAAAGATAATAAGTTGTTGGAAATTAGGTTTAGTAGGTTGGTTTTTTGTGAGTGGAGCGATCGCATTCTTTAGTGAATGCACCTTGGCTCAAATGATCCCTGATCCTACCCTACCAATCAATTCTGTTGTCTCCCTCCAAAACAACACTAGCTTGATTCAGGGAGGAACTAAAGCAGGAAGTAACTTATTCCACAGTTTTAAAGAATTTTCTGTTCCCACCGGAATTACAGCTTACTTCAACAATACTCCAGATATCCAAAACATCATTACTAGAGTTACAGGAGATTCTATCTCTCAAATTGATGGGTCACTGAAAACCAATAATACTGCTAACCTTTTTTTACTCAATCCCAAAGGAATTATCTTTGGTCCAAATACCAAGCTAGATTTAGGAGGTTCTTTTCTAGCGAGTACAGGAAATAGGATCAGCTTTGCTGATGGTACTTTTTTTAGCACCCAAGTTAGTCAATCTTCACCACTACTAACCGTTAACGTACCAATGGGATTGCAATATGGCAGTAATGTTGGCAATATTCAAGTACAACATGGAGCTAATCTCCAAATGTCATCTGGTCAGACTTTAGCTTTAATCGGAGGTAATGTGATGGTAGATGGTGGAGTTTTAAAAGTCCCAGGAGGTCGAATTGAATTAGGAGGTTTAACTGAAACAGGAAATATTGGTTTGACAATTGAGGGTAACCATTTATCTTTAAATTTTCCGAACCAAATAACAGGAACTACTGTCTCATTTACTAACAATTCTGAAGTCAATGTTCGCGATATTAATGGTGGTGATATTGGGATTCATTCTCAAGACTTAAACCTGGGAGGAGGAAGTCAATTATTAGCTGGAATATCCCAGGGAAAATCGCTTAACTCTCATGCTGGCAATATAGAGATTAATGTGACTGGAAAAATAAATTTTAGTGATACAGATAGCCTGATTTCTAACTCAGTCCTATATAACTCTATTGGTCAGGGAGGTAATATCAATATTACAGCAGCCTCGCTCTATGTTAGCAATGGGGCTGTTTTGCAAGATAGCACTTTTGGACAAGGGAATGCAGGCAATATAAATATTAATGTTCGGGAGCAAGCCTCTTTTGATGGAATGGGTAATAGTGGTGTCTATAGTGGTGCTTATAGTCGGATTGAGTATCCCGACACTATTGGTCAAGGAGGTAGTATTAATATTACAACCAGGTCGCTTCTTGTTACTAATGGTGCTGTCATTACCGGTAGTACAAATGGCAAAGGAAACGCATCTAATATAAATATTAATGCACAGGATTCTGTAGTTTTAGATGGTGTAGGTATCTATAGTAAAGCTTCTGGTATTCAACAATCTAGTGGTGTTTATAGCAGTATTAAAGATTATGGCGTAGGAGCAGGGGGACTAATTAAGATTACAACTGGTCTTCTTTCTGTTTCCAATGGTGCTGTTGTGATAGCAAGCACTCGAAATAAGGGAAATGGAGGCAATATTGAGATTAATGCAGAAAAGGTAAATCTTACTGGAGTTGGAATCAGCGGACAAACTAGTGGATTATTTACACCTAGTGAAGTGACTGCAAGTGGAAACGGGGGAGATATTATTGTTAATACTCATACTTTTCAAGTTACAGATGGAGCGGTGGTGAGTTCACGGACTCTCAATTCTAGCAATGGTGGTAACGTTACTATCAACACTAAATATTTTGAAGCAACTAATGGAGGACAAGTTATCGCTAGCACTCTTGGCAGCGGTAAAGCCGGAGATATTTCACTAAATGCTGATCAGATTATTCTTGCTGGTAAAGACCCTAATTTTGCCAGCCGTGCAGCCGCAGTTCCTGGAGATAGTGTGAGTACAGAAGGGTTATTCAGCGGAGTATTTGCCCGTACATCTGCACAGTCTACAGGTGCTGGAGGAAACCTATTCGTTAATGCAAAACAATTAATCGTTAGAGATGGGGCGCAAGTTACAGTTAGCGCTCAAGGACAAGGAGCAGCAGGAAACCTGATTATTAATGCTCAATCGTTACAAATGAACAATGGTAATATCACTGCTGAAACTCAAGCTGGTAATTTTGGCAATATTTTGATCCAATCTCAAAATCTAGTCTTGCGTAACGTTAGCGCGATTACAACTAATGCTCAAAATAATGCTACTGGCGGTAACATTAGCATCAATACAGGTGTCTTAACAGCTTTAGAAAATAGTGATATAAGTGCCAATGCGGTCAGAGGTAATGGTGGTAGCGTTCAAATTGATGCTCAGGGGATTTTCGGAACCCAATTTCGCCCTCAACTAACTCCGGAAAGCGATATTACAGCTAGTTCGGTTTTTGGAAGACAGGGAGAGGTAAAGCTAAATACTCCAGATGCTAATCCTAGTTCTGGATTAGTCAAGTTACCATCAGAATTTGTTGATATATTTAACCAGATTGCACTAGGCTGTCCAGCCGATCGAGATAGTACACTTACTCTGGTCGGAAGTGGTGGTTTGCCACCTAATCCCATTGAACTATTACGAACTGAAGCAGTGATTACAAATGATGTTGTGAGCCAAACTAAGCCAAAAACTATTTCTGAGTCGGTAATTTCCACTCCTACAGAACTGATCGAAGCTGGAGGATGGATAATTAATGCTCAGGGTAAGGTAGTTTTGATCGCTAAAACTCCTACAAGTATATTCTACCAGTCTTGGCTGACTCCTATAAAGCCTATGACCTGTTTATGAAGTATAGCAGTGTTGTCTGTAATGCCAGATGGGGTATGTCTCGACTACGCCTTGTGTTGAGCGTAGTCGAAACATCGACACAAGAGTTCATTAAGGTGATCGGTGGGGCGGGGCGGGTTCATCAAGGTTATTTGTGTGTGGCAAATTCAGCGGTGAACCCGCCCCTACAGATAATAAATATGTTCGGTTCTGGGATTATTTACCAAAAAATCGATAAAATCGATGAATTGATGATGACAATCAACCAGGATTTGTAGGGGCGGGTTCACCGATCAATTTTGTTGATCACCGATCACCATCATAAACCCGCCCAACCAACACGGATCACTCACAATAACAATAAATTATCACCATTCACGCCAAATCTTACTGTACTTCATCAACAAGGAATATGCTGTAAACTCCATGAATTATAAAAAGTTCCAATTAAATAGAGTTAATATCCAGATGTATCGCCGAACTTTGGTGCTATTTTCTTTATTTCTATTCGTACTCATTTCTACTTTGAGTATTCCTGTATTGTCAGTTGAGCCTTTATTAACAAAGCAATCTTCTTTTCTTATTTCTCAAGATGATAATATATCAGAGATAATTAATCAGGGTAAAATATTTTACCAAAATGGAAACTTCAAGGAATCTGCCATAATTTGGCAAAAAGCCGCTGATACTTACGCGCAAATGGGCAATAAAGAGGGGGTGAGCGAGAGTTTAATTAACAAAGCCGAAGCTTTACAAGCATTGGGGTTTTATCCTAAAGCTTGTAATACTTTACTGCAAGCTTTTGAAATTACTGAATTAGATTGTCAGCAATTAATTCAAAAGCATCAAATGCTTCAAGACCAAGATAATCAAGCGATTAAAGATAGACCAGAGGATTTTATAATTAATCCTCTTGAAAAAAGACCAGATTCTCTCGCGAAAACTATTGGTTTACGGAGTCTAGGTGATTTATTACAAAAACTTGGGGATTTAGAATTATCTAAAATAATTTTACAACTAAGTTTAAAGGTTTCTCAGAAATTGCCGTCTGCTTCAGAGTTAAGTGCAACCATGCTAAGTTTAGGAAATACCGAATTTGCTCAAGCTATTAGTGAAACAGAATTACCAAGTATTACCAATGAACAAGAATATACTCCTTTCACTTGTATAAGAACACCTACTAGTTATGGTAAAACAAAAGAGCATTATCAAAAGGCGATCGCCCATTATAAACAAGCTACTGCTGAATCGGGTTCTCCGACTACACATATTCAGGCACAGCTCAATCAGCTAACCACATTAATAACTCTCGAACAATGGTTAGATGCTCAAAAATTATGGCCTCAAATTCAATCTCAGATCAACAGCTTACCTGCCAATCGAACCATAATTAATGCTCAAATTAATTTAGCACATAATTTAATCTGTCTGAGACAATTAACTAACCTAGATACTCCATCCCAGCCAGAAATTGCTCAACTATTAGTCACATCTATTCAACAGGCTGAAAAAATCAATGATTGGAAAGGTAAATCCTATGGGTTAGGTTATCTTGGTGGACTATATAGTTACAAACAATTTAGTTCTGAATATCTTAACTATGCCCAAACTTTAACCGAGACAGCTCTGATGTTGACTCTAGCTAATAGCGCACCAGCTCTATCCTATCAATGGTTATGGCAGTTAGGAGCTATTTTTGAAAAGCAGGGAAAAACTAATAAAGCGATCGCTGCTTATACTCAAGCTTTTCATACTATTGAATCTCTCAGAAGTAACTTAATTAGCATTAATACAGATATTCAGTTTTCATTCCGAGACAGAATAGAGCCTATTTATCGAGAATTAGTTAGTTTACTTTTGCAATCAAAAGAACCTACTCAAGAGCATTTAGAATTAGCTCGTTATGTAATTCAATCTCTGGAAATTGCCGAATTAGAAAATTTTCTAAGATGTAGTCTAGTTGATCGCAAACCTAAGCAGCTAGATGAAATTCTTAAACGAGAAAGTCAAACAGCAGCAATTTACCCAATTATCTTAAATAAGAGATTAGAAATTATTCTTAAGCTACCTAATCAGCCACTACTTCATCGTTGGTCTTCCTTACCTGAATATAAGGAAGTAGAAACTACCATTGATGAATTGTCTGTAGATTTAAAGAAACGCTACGACATTGAAGCAATTTTACCTTTGGCAGAAAAGGTTTATGATTGGTTAATTAGACCTTTAGAAGCAGACTTAAGCGGAATCAATACTTTGACATTTGTGTTAGACAGTTCTTTGCAAAAGATTCCAATGGCTGCTCTATATGATAGCAAAAATCAGAAGTATCTGGTTGAAAAATATGCTATAGCAGTAGTACCAAGTTCACAGATATTAGACTTAAAAGTATCTAAAGAGAAGCCTTTTAACAAAATTTTAATTGCTGGATTAACTAAAGAAAAAAATCTCGTGAGAAAAGGTCAACAATTCAAATTTGCTTCTTTAAATAATATCAAGAATGAAGTCAGGCAAATTCAGAAAATTATCCCTAACTCTCAGGTACTTTTAGATGAGGATTTTAAAATCGAGAATTTTAAAAAGCAGCTAAACTCATCAGGTTATACAGTGCTACATTTGGCAACTCACGCTCATTTTAGTTCAGATCCAAAGTTAACCTTTATTCTGACCGATTCAAAAGAACCGCTTGACATAGAGCAATTGAGAAAAATCCTCCAAAGTAGAAGTCAAAAAAGACCTGAAGAAATTGTATTAATGGTTCTAAGTGCTTGTGAAACTGCTGAAGGAGATAAACGGGCTACTTTGGGGCTTGCTGGAGTAGCAGTTAGATTCTGGAGTGCGTAGTACATTGGGAACTCTTTGGCAAGTAGATGATGAGTCTACTAGCGACTTCATGAGTCAGTTTTATCAAAACATAGCTACGGGAAAAATCACAAAAGCATCAGCACTTCAGCAAGCCCAAATATCTCTATTACATCAAGACTCAAACAAAAACCATCCCTATTTATGGGCACCTTACATTTTAGTAGGTAATTGGTTGTAGAAACTTTATGGCTTTGATGGTTGCAATTTCTGTAACTGTTGTTCTAATTGCTTTAAATGTTCCCGATCACCCAAGTTTTGATAGCTAGTTTTTGCCTGATTTAGCCATGCGATCGCTTCATTTACATTACCTAGAGCTTGGTAAACTTTTCCTAAACTAGCTTGGATCTGAGCTTGTTTCTCTAGATCGCTAGTTGTTTGAGTCAGATCAATAGCTTTTAAATAGCTATTTTTTGCTGATATCTACCAGTCCTAAATATATATACAAATCGCCTAGGTTTTGCTCGACTGCTACTATTTTACTCCCCCGGCTCAAGTCTTCTAGTTTCTCAATCGCTTCAGCGAATAGTTTATTTTTTTGATAAATATCAACTATAGCTAAAGTTTTTGCTTCATTAGGTAAATCTTGGTTGACAATTTGCTCGATCTCCATACTCACTCGTTGAGCATCCTCAGCTTTGAGTAAGGTGAACACTTCCTTTGATTCTGATTGATTATCAATTACTTTAACAGTGAGTAAATATCTCCCCCCTGGTTGTAGGGGTTGATCGCCAGCATAAACAATCTCAGTGTTGTTTACTTCTTGTTGCCAATCTACTCCTCCCGTACCTGTTACTGTTACGATATAGCTAGTAGCACCTAAAACCGGATGCCAACGCAATCTGGGTTTATTATTTAGTAATGCCGTTTTTCGAGGGGTGATAATGTCGGGAATAGAAGAATCAGAACTACGAGTCGGACCGATATATCCACTTGGAGTAAATATCTTTTGTGATGTTGATGGACAGCCATTATTAGCCCCTGAAATACCTTCTGGGACGCGCCAAGTTTGGTGGTTAGCGTAACAGAGAACAATCGTTTTTACTCCCCTACTTAGTTTGAGTGAATCACCAGGATAAAGAAGTGTATCCTTGCTAGTTGGATGGAATTCTGACCATCCTTGACGTTGGAGCAATACTGCACCATTAGCGATATCAACAATTTTTCCAATGGGAGAAGAATTAGATTGTGCTAGAGCTAACTTCCCATATATAGGAGATAAAATTAAGGCTAATCCGATCGAAAACATTATTTTGTGTTTCATGGTTTTATTTTTTGCCGTGCCATACTAATCCAGCTTACCTCATCTTGATTATACATAGAAGCATATCTAAGACATTGTTTCCATTCAGCTAATGCTTTTTTATTGGATTCATGCTCTAGTATTTGAGCTAGTAAACAGTGAGCAGGAGCGCGATCGCTAACTAATTCAATTGCATTTTCTAACTCAGCTTTAGATTCAGCATAGCGACCTAATTTTAGTAGCGCCCATCCCTGATTTTTATGGATATCTGATTTAACAACTTTATCTTCAGTTAAGGGGAGGGCTTTTTGGAGTAGATCGAGAGCAGCAGTAAAATTTTTGAATTGAGTCACGTACAAATGAGCTTTGTTATTATAAGCGGAAGCAGCAGTAGAGCTATCAGAAAGAGCTTTTGAATATTCTGCATCAGCATCTTTATAATTATGTTGGTCTTCATATATTGTTCCCAAGTTATAGTGAGCTGCTGCTGAATTTGGGTTAAATTTCAGTGCCCACTGATAACCAAACTGGGCTTCAGGTAGTTTACCCACTAAGTAATTAGTTATTCCATACCAATTAGCTAACCATGATAAAATAAAAGTAAAACTGACTATTCCGATTGATAGTAATAATGACCCTCCAGGTTTTGTGAAGTTTATGAAATCATACCAGTGTTCTGTGCGACTTCTAGTTTGATGGAAAAAGGTTTGGGAAGATGGTTGGGATGCTTGACTATGAGAATTAAATGAATTATCCTCTGGTTCACCATCTTGAGAATTGTCAGCTTTAGGAAATTGATCCTCGTTTCCATTAAATCGGTTTTCGCGATCGCTACAATCGGGTTTGGTACAGTGGGTTACTTTTGCTCCATTAAGTTCTGGTTGGACTGAGACTGGGGGTTGAATCTGGAGAGAGCATTTTTCCTGCAATTGCTGTAAGTATAGTTTTCTAAAAATTTGTAGTGCAGTTTTTTTCCGGACTCTTTCCCTGGTTACCATTGACAGAGACTTCCATAGATTGGGGGTAAGAACCCGCTGGACATAGCTATTTTCATAGCCATCATACCGAATATGATTGAGTTTATTTCCTTGAAAAGCTTGTTTCAGTATTTCTTTTTGGACAGTATCCAAATGTTGTCCAGTTTTTTCATGGACTAAGTTCTCTGTAAAATCTACAAGCTTTGAAATTTCGTCCGCATCCATAAAATAGATTTTAATTTTAATTCTCAAGTATAAGCATAATCTATTTTTCATATTCTCATTTTTAATGAAAATTTAATTTTCTGAAGTTTATGAACTTTCTGAATTTCCCAAAAAATAATGATATGAATTTCATGATATTGACTTGTTTTAAATGTAAAAGTAAAAATATTTAGAGTACCAGAAGACATTTCTTGGTATCAGAAAACTGGATTTGAAACTCTAGCCAATTTATCATTTCAATAACTAAGACTGCGCGATCTGAAAATTCAGGTTTCAAATTAGTTATTTTTTATATGGCTGGAGCTAAACATTTACAGATAAAAAATACAAACTAATATCAATTGCATAAATTAGCCCTACAGATGAGACAGATATATCAGATGTAGTCAGAATTTAAAAAATTGGTATTACTCATGTGCATGATTTCTAGTGAGTTTTTATCAGGAGAGCAGAATTATGACAAGCAAAGCATCAGATTTTTTAATCCTTGGCACGATCATATTGGGTGGAACACTGGCTACTTCCCAGCCAGCTTGGTCAGCATCTTTAACTTGGGATAACTGGGCTAATGCAGGTTTCGCCAGTGGGGCTAATGCCCTCGCTGCTCCGCAATCACTTGCGGTTGGTAGTGGTAACGTGCAGGTGGGCTTCAATGTTGGTGCAGGGACAACGATGGCTGCCTTTAATGGGGGACTGACTCCGCAGATCGATAATGTACTCAACGGTTCTCAAGCTGACACAGATGCCCAAGGTAACCCGATCAATCGTAGTCTACACTTGCAAATGGACACAAATGCTGGTCAGTACGGCAATAATAACAACGTTAGTATGAATGTGGGCTTCAATGGCTATGGTGGTTCGGTCAGCAATGTTGCTTTCGAGCTATACGACATCGACATGGATACTGTAACTAATTCATGGCAAGATCTTGTGCAAGTCATCGGCTATAACAATGGGAAAGTAGTTAATCCGATTTACAGTAATCTAGGCTCAACTGTGGCCAATTTGGGCAACGGCTGGTTAAAAGGTATTGGGAGCAGTGACAATAGTAGTGATACAGGCAATGCCTTGGTCACATTTGCTGGGAATATCGATACCTTTAAACTAATTTTCACTGATGGCCCAAGTAATCAGGTCGATCCCGCATCTCATGGGATCGGCATAGGCAACATCGATTTCAGCTACAATGAACCTAAAGCAGCCGTTCCCGAACCAATAAGTTTATGTGCCTTGGGCTTATTGCCGCTGGTTCAGATGCGGGTTCGCCGAAACAAAGCAAAGAAGTGTAGTTCAGCACAAAACTAGATATTGCTACTTTTTAGGGTTGCTTAACCAGGGTATGAAAATCCTGTAGGGGCGTATTGCAATACGCCCCTACAAATTATTTATTCATACCGTAAATCAGCAACGCCGCTACTTTTTACCCTTGAGTGATTATCTTCGGTATGCCGCTTGGTATGGCAGTAATGGTCAACTTACCAATGCCAATGCTACCACTTACTATCAAGATCAGCAAGATGGTGGTGATGTATTAGCTCACTTACATAAAGACTTTTCTCTTAACAATCCTCTGAATAACGTTCAATCTCAATACTATACAATGCTAGCATCAACCAAAGTTCATTTAGATGCAGGTCAGTTGTATAAGTTTACCACTCAATCTGATGATGGAGTAGGGTTTATTTTGAAGAATGAAGATACTGGAGAATGGATATTAACACCAGGGGGAACTGAAAAACAAGACTGGCGCGATCGCGGTGCCCATGATCCAGCAACAACGGATATTTTTGATGTCAAAAAATCTAGAAATTACGATCTGTTTGTCAAATATTACCAAAAAACAGGTGCTGCCGCGATCGAAGTCCAGTTGTAATTGCTCGATGCACATTTTCATCCATGTAGAAAGTCAGACTCATTTTATGATGCCTTGCGCCCGAAGTCTTTTAGAGATGGGAGATTCACCTGCTTCTTTACGTAAACGTTCTGCATACTCAAAACGTCGTTCCATATCCGCATCAGTTTCTGTTTTATGTTCCCAGTAATAAGATAAGGCAGAATGAATTTGACTCATGCTTAAATGAGGATATTGAAAGTGTAGTTCTTCTGGGCTCCAACCGTAGGCGTAAACAGATGTAATTAATTCTACTACTTTTATCTTGCTACCAACTATAATCGGTACATTGTTGGCATCTAGATGGACGTATTTATGATCGGTAGGTGTGAATTGTAAGGTTGTGAGTGTTATCTGAGTCATGGTGATTGTTTGCTTGGGTTGATAATTTTTTATTTTAAGCGATCGTTCATAACTGATTTCATCTAAAACTTAATAATCCAAATATATCTGCTACAGATAACTGCCAATCAGTCAATACACCCAACACTGGCAAACAATCCTCTCCTCTCTTAACTGCTGGTAACTGATTGGGAGTAAGTACCATAATTAATCTTTCTTGAGGTTCAATAAACCAACCGAGTTTAGTACCATTTTCCACACAAAAAATAATTTTATCTAAGACAAGAGTAGAATTTTGTTCAGGAGACAGAATTTCGATTACCCAATCTGGTGTAATTTCAATCCGATTTTCAATTTCTCCATTAGTATCTAAAGGAATACGGGACCACTCAAAAACAGAAATATCTGGTACAATGGAACGTTCGCCAAAAGTCACTCGTAACTCAGTAAATGCAGAAGCTAATTGCTGAGGTTCCCCGACTTCGTTAATAATAGCAGAAAAACGAGTTTGAAGTCTGCTATGTTTTCCTTGTGGTATAGGTCTATGATAAATTTTTCCCTCAATATACTCGCTAGCTGGTTTGGTTTCTGGTAACTCCAAAAACTCTTTTAGAGAAAGTTGAGTCGGTGACTGGATCGCAGATATCATGATTATTTTCCATGGGGTGAGTTGATGTGGGAGGAGGAAAAATGCCAATCGATCACCATATTATCTGTAGGGGCGTATCATCTGTAGGGGCGTATTGCAATACGCCCCTACCGGGACAGAAAAAAAAATTTCCCAAACCCCTAGACAAGCATTTATAAATGATATATAGTATTAAATTGTCGCCAAATTCAGTCCAGCATCCACTTGACTGAGTAAGAATGTTTGATGCAGTCGTGATTAATTTCAACTTCTGAGTCGCACCTAAAGGTAACACCCCGGATACTGAGCATAAGAAAGCTTAAGTCCGAGCGACCACAAAATCAACCAGGGCAAACTTGCTGGGTTGAAATCAGCTTCCTGAAGCTAATTAAAAACCTTTATGAGGTAAGTGAGAGGTTTAGCCCCTCCAAACTGAGGAGCTAGAACTTGCTTGTCTGAATCAAGGAACATTTGTCAAATTGGAGCAAAAGGATTGGGATAACTCCTCATCCAGCTCCACTGTAGTCTGTAAAAAGGAGAGACCGGTGTCTGTCGGTATCCTGGGAACTAAACTAGGCATGACCCAAGTATTTGACGAAGAAGGGAGAGCCATCCCCGTCACCGTCATCCAAGCAGGTCCATGTACTGTTACACAAATTAAGACCAAAGAAACGGATGGCTATACTGCTCTCCAGGTCGGTTACGGGGAAGTCAAGCCCAAAGCTCTGAATAAACCAAAACTAGGACACCTGGAAAAATCCGGAGCAACACCCCTACGTCATCTACATGAATATCGTTTAGATGCTGTAACTGATTATCAACTTGGTCAGCAGATTAAAGCCGATATCTTTAGTGCAGGTCAAATCGTTAATGCGACTGGCACCAGTATTGGTAAAGGTTTCGCTGGCTATCAAAAACGCCATAACTTTGCTCGCGGTCCGATGTCCCACGGTTCTAAAAACCACCGTTTACCTGGATCGATCGGGGCTGGTACTACCCCAGGACGTGTTTATCCTGGTAAACGCATGGCTGGGAGATTAGGTGGAAAACGAATCACCATTCGCAAGTTAACCGTCATCCGCGTAGACCCAGAACGCAACTTATTGTTGATTAAAGGGGCTGTACCCGGTAAACCTGGGGCGCTACTAAATATCATGCCGAGTAAATAAATGGAGTGGTTAAGAGTTCATCGTTAAGTGGTCGATAATTCAACATCAGATGAATGACTCACCACAACAATGAACCATGAACAAAGGACAGCACTATGGTTAACTGTGTCGTTAAAAACTGGCAAGGGGAACAAGTCGCAGAAGCGACTTTAGAGTTGCGAGTAGCGAAAGAAGAAAACGCGGCTCATATCGTCCACCGGGCCCTAGTTCGCCAACTACATAATGCACGTCAAGGAACAGCCTGCACCAAAACTCGTTCCGAAGTTAGAGGTGGTGGACGTAAACCTTGGCGACAAAAAGGAACCGGTCGAGCTAGAGCTGGATCAATTCGTTCTCCGCTGTGGCGTGGTGGTGGGGTGATATTTGGCCCGAAACCCCGGGAATTTGAGCTGAAAATGAATCGCAAAGAAAGAAGGTTAGCCTTTAGAACTGCCTTTCAAAGTCGGGCTGAAGAATTGATTGTGGTTGAAGATTTTGCCGATAAATTGCCTCGACCAAAAACGAAAGAATTAGCATCAGCGATCGCCCGTTGGGGTGTAAAACCAGAAACAAAAGTATTGTTAATTCTGGCCGAAAAAACTGAAATGGTATATCTTTCAGGTCGCAATATCGCTAATTTAAAAATTCTACCGGCTAACAATCTCAATGTCTTTGATGTCTTAGCCGCCGATCATATCGTCACAACCACAGAGGCACTTGCCAAAATTCAGGAGGTTTACGGTGACTGAATATAATCTCCGCGATTTGATCGATATGATTCAACGCCCTCTCATCACCGAGAAAGCGACCAGGCTGATGGAGCAAAATAAATTCTTATTTGAAGTAGCTCATCATGCCACTAAACCAGAAATTAAAGCCGCGATCGAAGAACTTTTCAAAGTCAAAGTATTGAGTGTCAATACCCTCAATCTACCTCGCAAAAAACGGCGAGTTGGCAAATTTGCTGGATTTAAAACGAGATATAAAAGAGCGATCGTCACTTTAACTGAAGGAGATACACTGCGCGGGATTCTGTTCCCAGAAGTGTAGAGTTCTCCCTAACTTGAGAATTAATCGATCTCAAATCTCCAATTCGATCGCTAATCATTTTGACCCGAAAAACACGAATAAATTATGGGCATTCGTTCTTACAAACCTTATACATCCAGCACCCGTCAACGGAGCGTCTCAGACTTTGCTGAGATTACGCGGGATGAACCAGAAAAATCCCTGACGCGATCGGAACATCGTCCCAAAGGTAGAAACAATCGCGGGGTCATTACCTGTCGGCACCGAGGTGGTGGACACAAACGACTCTATCGGATCATTGACTTTCACCGCAACAAACACAACATCCCAGCTAAAGTCGTTTCGGTCGAATATGACCCCAACCGGAATGCTCGGATTGCCCTACTTCATTACCAAGATGGGGAAAAACGCTATATTCTCCATCCTCTGGGATTAAAAGTTGGCACCCAAATCATCTCCGGACCAGAATCACCGATCGAAATTGGTAACGCTCTACCCTTAAGCAAAATCCCCTTGGGTACAGGAATTCATAATATTGAACTGACCCCAGGACGTGGTGGACAAATTGTGCGGGCTGCTGGTGCTACCGCCCAAGTTGTGGCCAAAGAAGGAAACTACGTTACCATTAAACTTCCATCTGGAGAAGTGCGGATGGTACGTCGCGAATGCTACGGCACCATCGGGCAAGTAGGCAACCTAGACGCGAGAAACATCAGCGTTGGTAAAGCTGGACGCACTCGCTGGAAAGGACGTCGTCCTCAAGTTAGAGGTAGCGTCATGAACCCAGTCGATCACCCTCATGGTGGTGGAGAAGGTAGAGCGCCGATCGGCAGAAGTGGCCCAGTTACACCTTGGGGTAAACCAGCCTTGGGTTACAAGACTCGCAACCGGAAAAAATTGAGCAGTTCATTGATTGTGCGTCGTCGTCGCAAAGCATCCAAACGTGGACGTGGCGGTCGGGAAAGCTAAGGCTAATTAACAAATGAAAATTGAAAATTAATAATTTTCGGTTTTCTCTGATCAATTTTCCATTATCAATTTTCCATTACGGTAAAAACATGGGTCGTTCTCTCAAAAAAGGTCCTTTTGTCGCCGATCATCTGCTGAGTAAAATCGAAGCTTTAAATGCCAAAGGTGAAAAGCAGGTAATTAAAACTTGGTCAAGGTCATCAACTGTATTGCCCTTGATGGTAGGGTTTACCATCGCTGTCCATAATGGACGGCAACATGTACCAGTTTACGTCACAGATCAAATGGTCGGACATAAATTAGGCGAATTTGCACCAACTCGTACCTTTCGGGGACACGCTAAAGGTGATAAAAAAGTCGCTCGTCGATAGGCTAAAAGTTCAGAATTCATCATTCAATAGGAACTTTTGAACTTTTGAACCAGAGGAGAAATATATGGCTATTGATACTACTCAAGAAGTAAAAGCGATCGCAAGATTTATCAGGATGTCTCCCCACAAAGTCCGTCGAGTTCTCGATCAAATTCGCGGACGTTCCTATCGAGAAGCATTGATCATATTAAGGTTTATGCCCTATCGAGCTTGTGAACCAGTTCTCAAATTAGTTCGTTCCGCCGCAGCCAACGCTGAACATAACGCCGGAATCAACCCAGCAGACCTGATCATCAGCCAAGCTTTTGCCGATCAAGGCCCGATTCTGAAACGGTTTAGACCTCGCGCTCAAGGTCGAGCCTATCAGATTCGCCGACCCAGTTGCCATATTACGGTGGCAGTAGCAGCGATCGAAGACTAAAGAATTCTTAATTCCATTAAAGGCAGGATTTGTGGGACAGAAAATACATCCAGTCGGGTTCCGCCTCGGTATCACCCAAGAACATCGTTCTCGCTGGTTTGCCGATGAGCGTCGTTACCCTGAACTACTCCAAGAAGACTTCAAAATTCGCCAATACATTCAAAAAAACCTGAATAATGCGGGCATATCCCAAGTCAGGATTGAACGCAAAGCAGATCAAATTGAATTAGAAGTACATACCGCCCGTCCCGGTGTAGTCGTTGGTCGTGGTGGAACTGGGATTGAATCCTTAAGAACTGGCTTACAGGAAATGCTCGGTGGTAGTAACCGCCAAATCCGCATCAATGTAGTGGAAGTAGCCAGAGTTGATGCCGATGCTGCTTTAATTGCTGAATACATTGCCCAACAATTAGAGCGACGGGTATCCTTCCGCCGAGTTGTCCGTCAAGCGATCCAACGCGCTCAACGAGCTGGCATCGAAGGAATCAAAGTCCAAGTCAGTGGTAGACTCAACGGGGCAGAAATCGCCCGGACAGAATGGACTCGCGAAGGTCGAGTACCGCTCCATACCTTACGCGCAGATATTGACTACTCTTACTGCACCGCAAAAACCATCTACGGAATTCTAGGTGTGAAAGTCTGGGTGTTCAAAGGTGAAATTATTCCTGGTCAAGAAGAAGCCCCTCCTCCAGGAGCAGCTCAACCCCGTCGTCGTCAACAACGTCGTCGTCAGCAATTTGAAGACCGTTCTAATGAAGGATAAGGACAAAAAATGTTAAGTCCCAGAAGAACAAAATTCCGCAAACAACAACGCGGACGGATGTGCGGTCAGGCAACTACTGGCAATGACCTTAACTTTGGGGAATTTGCACTTCAAGCTCTAGAACCAGCTTGGATTACCGCCAGACAAATCGAAGCCAGTCGGCGAGCTATGACCCGTTATATTCGTCGGGGTGGCAAAATCTGGATTCGCATCTTCCCAGATAAACCAGTAACCATGCGTCCCGCTGAAACCCGGATGGGATCTGGTAAAGGTTCACCCGAATATTGGGTAGCAGTGGTCAAACCAGGACGAGTTCTGTTTGAAATCGCTGGAGTTCCCGAAGCAACTGCTCGCGAAGCTATGCGTTTAGCTGCTTACAAATTGCCAATCAAAACCAAGTTCATCATGCGTCAAACTGAACAATCATAAACGCATTCATGATTCAGACCTGGGATTGACTTATCGATTCACGCATCCAAAACTGTTATGCCTCTTTCCAAGATCAAAGATGCCAGAAACTTAACCGATGAGGAACTGGCTGCACAAATTCTCGCCGCTAAAAGGCAATTATTCGACTTACGAATGCGTCAAAGCACTCGTCAATTAGAAAAAACTCACGAGTTCAAACATACTCGGCATCGGCTGGCTCAATTAATGACTGTTGAAGGGGAAAGAAAAATTGCGGCTGGGAAAAATCCCCCAGCAACTGCCCAACCAGAAACAAGTACAAACAAGGAGTAGGTTTTTATGGCAGTTAAAGAAAGAGTTGGCTTAGTTGTCAGCGACAAAATGAATAAAACTGTGGTGGTGGCAGTAGAAAATCGCTCTCCCCATCCCAAATACGGCAAAATTGTGGTTCGGACTAAGAGATATAAAGCTCACGACGAAGAAAATCAGTGCAAAACAGGCGATCGCGTTCGCATTCAAGAAACTAGACCCCTGAGTCGCACTAAACGCTGGATCGTAGCTGAAATTCTAAGCGGTAAACAACCAGTTACCATTGCCCCTAGCACCGCAAGTGCCCCCAGCTAAAACCCTAATTGCACGTTTCCACAAACAGGAGACCCAAGGTGATCCAACAACAAACCTACTTAAATGTCGCTGATAATAGCGGTGCCCGCAAATTAATGTGCATTCGGGTTCTTGGTGCAGGTAATAGTCGCTACGGTGGGATTGGCGATGTGATTATTGCTGTAGTAAAAGATGCTATTCCCAATATGGCTGTCAAAAAATCCGATGTAGTGCGAGCTGTGATTGTGCGTACTCGCAAATCCTTACGTCGGGATAGTGGGATGAGTATTCGTTTCGACGATAACGCTGCTGTCATTATTAACCAAGATGGTAATCCTCGCGGTACTCGGGTCTTTGGTCCAGTCGCTCGAGAATTGCGAGATAAAAACTTTACCAAAATAGTTTCTTTAGCACCGGAGGTACTCTAATGCCTGGTAAAAGAAAGAATGTTACAGCTACTGAACGCACAGGTAGATTAGCTTACAAAATGCACGTCAAAAAAGACGATACTGTGCAGGTAATTTCTGGTAAAGATAAAGGCAAAGTTAGTAAAGTATTACGGGCTTTTCCCCAACTCAGTAAAATTATCGTCGAAGGGGTAAATATTCAAACTAAACATATTAAACCCCAACAAGAAGGTGAGTCTGGTCAACGGGTGACTAGAGAAGCTCCCATTCACAGCTCTAATGTCATGCTTTATTCCGTCAAACAAAAGGTAGCTAGCCGTGTTTGCTATACCTATAAAGAAGATGGTCGTAAAGTACGGATGCTGAAGAAAACAGGGGAAATAATTGATTAATGATTGCAGGTTTTCCTCAATTTCTATCTAGTTGTTTAATTTCTGATCTACCTGTTCCTGACCAAGCCCAGGAACGTTAAGGACACATTATGCCAGAACCACTCAAAAGCTATTACCAAACTAAAATTGTGCCGAAATTGATGGATCAGTTCAGTTATACGAACATCCATCAAGTGCCTAAAGTAGCGAAAGTAACGATCAATCGGGGTTTAGGAGAAGCAGCAAGTAATGCGAAAGCTCTAGAAGCATCCCTGAAAGAAATTGCCACGATCGCAGGTCAAAAACCAGTCGTTACTCGCGCTAAAAAAGCGATCGCTGGTTTTAAAATTCGGCAAGGAATGCCGGTGGGTATTATGGTGACACTTCGCTCAGACCGGATGTATTCCTTTCTAGAGCGATTCATTCATCTGGCTCTCCCCAGAATTCGTGACTTTCGCGGCTTAAGTCCAAAAAGCTTTGATGGACGCGGTAATTACAGCGTCGGGATTAGAGAGCAACTAATTTTTCCAGAAATCGAATACGACAGTATCGATCAAATTCGCGGCATGGATATATCTATTATCACCACAGCTAACAGTGATGAAGAGGGCCGTGCTTTGCTAAAAGAAATGGGTATGCCCTTTCGGGATAACTGAGACTTGATCAAAAAGGGGAAACGATGGCGGCTAACGACACAATAGCAGATATGCTAACCCGCATCCGCAATGCGTGCCTAGCAAGGCATCAAAGTACGGAAGTACCAGCAACGAGGCTGACTCGCAGTCTAGCTCAAGTGCTGAGGGATGAAGGCTTTATCGCTGAATTTGCAGAAGATGGTGAAGGTGTGAAAAAACACCTAGTGATTTCTCTGAAATATAAGGGAAAAAATCGCCAACCAATTATCACGGCTTTGAAACGAGTTAGTAAACCTGGATTACGGGTTTATTCTAACCGCAGAGAATTACCACGGGTGTTGGGCGGAATCGGGATTGCCATTATCTCCACCTCGTCAGGAATTATGACAGACCGACAAGCTCGACGCCAAGGATTAGGTGGGGAAGTGCTTTGCTACGTCTGGTAGTTAGTAATTTATCCGGTTGATTAAATCTGTCTCTTTTAGTCAGAAGTTTTTCAACCATCAACAATGAATTATTAACAAATTCGTAATTAACTTGTTTAGGAGAGCTATGTCTCGGATTGGCAAGCGCCCTATTACTATTCCCAACCAAGTGACCATTTCCATTGAAGGTCAACAAGTTGCAGTTAAAGGGCCAAAAGGTGAACTTTCGCGCATTCTGCCCGCAGAAGTATTAGTGGCGCAAGAAAATAGTGTTTTGGTAGTTAAGCGTCGGGATGAATCCCGGGTCGCACGTCAACGTCATGGATTGAGCCGGACTCTGGTCGCTAACATGGTTGATGGTGTCTCCCAAGGGTTTCAGAAACGTCTGGAAATCCAGGGGGTGGGCTATCGGGCTCAAGTTCAAGGTCGCAATTTGATTTTAAACGTGGGTTACAGTAAACCCGTGGAAATTGTCCCGATCGATGGCATCCAAATCGCTGTAGAAAACAATACTAATGTGATTGTCTCTGGCATAGATAAAGAATTAGTCGGTAATACGGCGGCCCAAATCCGGGCGGTGCGTCCACCGGAAGTTTATAAGGGTAAAGGGATTCGCTATGCGGGTGAAGTGGTCAGACGCAAAGCTGGTAAGACAGGGAAGAAATAGGATATGAAGATTACTCGCAAAGAATCAGTACAAAGACGACATCGACGAGTACGACGTTGGGTGAGTGGGACTCCGGAACGTCCCCGGTTGGCTGTATTTCGCTCGAATAACCACATTTATGCTCAGGTGATTGACGATACTCAACACCATACTTTGGTGGCGGCTTCAACGGTAGAGCCGGAATTAAAGTCAGGATTAACTAATGGTGCTAATTGTGCTGCATCAATTGCGATCGGTAAATTAATTGCCCAGCGATCGCTTGATGCAGGAATTGAAAAAGTAGTTTTCGATCGGGGTGGAAATCTCTATCACGGTCGGATCAAAGCCCTAGCCGATGCCGCTCGTGAAGCGGGGTTAGACTTTTAGTTGTGGCTTAATAGTTCAACAAGGAATAATTCATCATGGCCGAACAGCAGCAACAACAGCAACAACAGCGTCGTAGTAAAAAAAGTAATCGTAATCGGGAAAAAGAGATTACTTGGCAAGAGCGCGTCGTCCAAATCCGACGGGTCACCAAAGTAGTTAAAGGTGGTAAGAAACTCAGCTTTCGGGCTATCGTCATTGTCGGTAATGAACAAGGACAGGTCGGTGTTGGTGTGGGGAAAGCCAGCGACGTGATCGGTGCGGTGAAAAAAGGTGTAGCTGATGGGAAAAAACATCTGATTGAGGTTCCCCTAACTAAATCAAATTCTATTCCTCATCCCGTTAATGGTGTTGGTGGTGGTGCGAAAGTGATTGTTCGTCCTGCTGCACCTGGAACTGGTGTAATTGCTGGTGGTGCCGTCCGGACGGTACTGGAATTAGCCGGGGTGCGGAATGTGTTAGCCAAACAGCTAGGTTCTAGTAATCCCTTAAATAATGCTAGAGCTGCGGTTAATGCTTTAAATACTTTGCGGACTTTTGGCGAAGTTGCACAAGAGCGGGGTATTCCCGTCGAAAATCTCTACGCTTAAGGGCATAAATCATGAGACTACAAGATGCTGTTCCCAAAAAGGGATCAAAAAAACGGCGACGTCGAGTTGCTAGAGGGATTTCCGCTGGTCAAGGTGCTAGCGCTGGGTTAGGGATGCGGGGTCAAAAGTCCAGATCGGGGAGCGGTACTCGTCCCGGATTTGAAGGGGGACAACAACCTTTATATAAGCGGATTCCGAAGTTAAAACACTTTACTGTCATAAATCGCAAACATTACACTACGATCAATGTAGGTAAGCTGGCAGAACTTCCTGCTCATACAGAGGTAAACTTAGCGTCCCTAATAGCAGCAAAAATTATCACCAGTAATCGTGGTCCTCTGAAAATTTTGGGAGATGGCGAACTAAATGTCCCCCTCAAAGTTCAAGCCGCAGCTTTTACTCAGAGTGCGATCGCTAAAATTGAAGCTGCTGGTGGTAGTTATGAAATCGCCTCTCGTCAGGCAAGTTAGCATTCAAAAAAAAGATCACTTCACCCCTTTGATCATGCCGATGGTGGCGATCATCGGTAGCTTGCATTGCCATGACCAGCTCTTGCCATAGGATCACTACCCAGGTATACCTTTATGGTTGTTAGTCGAGACAAAACACCAAGCGCCCAGGAAACATTTATGCAAATGGCTCAAGCGGCTGGTCTGCGAGGACGAGTGCTTGTGACCCTGGGCTTGTTAATTTTGGTACGATTAGGTGTTCACTTACCCGTACCCGGAATCGATCGGGTGAGATTTTCCCAAGATATCCAAAATAATACCCTTTCTAATCTAATTAGCTTCGTTGATATTTTCTCTGGTGGTGGCTTACGAGCCCTAGGGATTTTTGCCTTGGGAATTTTACCATATATCAATGCTTCCATTATTGTGCAACTTTTAACAGCAGCAATTCCGGCTCTAGAAGATTTGCAAAAAAATGAAGGGGAAGCAGGAAGAAGGAAAATTTCTCAGATTACCCGTTATGTCGCTTTGGGATGGTCGATCATTCAAAGTGTAGGTTTAGCATGGTTTTTGAATAATCCTCCTGGAGATAAAGTTAGCTATGCTTTGGAACCAGGATGGATATTTGTCGCCCAAACAGCGACCGCTTTAGCAGCTGGTTCGATGTTTGTGATGTGGATTTCCGAGTTAATCACGGAACGGGGGATTGGTAATGGGGCTTCGTTATTGATCTTTTTGAATATTGTGGCAGTTCTGCCCAATTCTTTAAATCAAACCATCCAATTGGTAGAAGCTTCTCAAAGTCAAGAACAGTCAATTGTAGCGAGATTGGTGATCTTGTTGCTAATTTTCGTGATCACAATTATTGGGATTGTTTTTGTTCAGGAAGGAACTAGACGAATTCCGATTATTTCCGCTCGTCGTCAGGTAGGACGCAAACTGTATTTAGAAAAAAGTAGCTATCTCCCCTTAAGACTGAATCAAGGTGGAGTGATGCCCATTATTTTTGCTTCTGCTGTTTTAATTTTGCCCGCGACGATCGCCCGATTCACTAATAACCCAGTTTTGATTAAAATCGCTGATTCTCTCAGCCCAGGTGCTGCTAATCCAGTTCCTTACGTGATTTTTTACCTAGTTTTGATTCTGTTCTTCAGTTACTTCTATGCTTCATTGATTATTAATCCCATCGATTTAGCTCAGAATTTGAAGAAAATGGGATCAAGTATTCCCGGAATTCGTCCAGGGAAAGCTACCAGTGAATATGTAGAGCGAGTGCTAAATCGACTCACCTTTTTAGGTGCGTTGTTTCTTGGTTTAGTAGCGATTGTCCCATCGGCAGTAGAAAGCACGATTGGTGTAGCCACTTTAAGAGGTTTTGGTGCAACTTCGTTGTTAATTCTGGTGGGGGTGGCGATCGATACGGCTAAACAAATTCAAACTTATGTCATTTCCCAGCGTTATGAAGGAATGGTGAAGCAGTAGTGACGCGATTAATTTTTTTAGGTCCTCCCGGTTCTGGGAAAGGGACTCAGGCTCAGGTTTTAGGTAACTCTTATCAAATTCCCCATATTTCTACTGGTGATATGCTCCGTCAAGCAGTTTCTCAACAAACTGATTTAGGTAACAAAGCCAAGTCTTATATGGATAATGGGGAATTAGTTCCAGATCAGCTGATTTTAGATATGGTGAAAGAACGTCTGAGTCAAGATGATACTAAGAAGGGTTGGATTCTAGATGGATTTCCGCGCAATGTTTCTCAAGCTATAGCTTTAGATCAACAGTTAGAGGAAATTTCCCAAACTTGCGATCGGGTAATTAATCTTGATGTCAAGGATGACATGATCGTCGATCGATTGCTCAATCGAGGTAGAGCTGATGACAATGAGGAAGTGATTCGTCGTCGCTTACAAGTTTATCGCGACCAAACAGAACCTCTGATTGATTTTTACCAGAAAAGACAAATTTTGTTGTTTGTTAATGGTGAGCAATCAATGACAGAAGTAACAGCCGCGATCCAAAATGCTCTCAACAAATAATCCTGGGTCTAGATCTGGCTGGGGTTGCATCAGCACCAAGTCCACTTAACTATGCAACCGATCAATCTTGTTCTAATTGAGGTAAAAACAAATTGGCTAAACAAGACTTAATTGAAATGGAAGGAACGGTAACAGAGTCCTTACCTAATGCCATGTTTCGGGTTGACTTAGACAATGGCTTTAATGTCTTGGCTCATATTTCCGGCAAAATTCGTCGGAATTACATTAAAATCTTGCCGGGCGATCGAGTTAAAGTGGAACTGACTCCCTATGACTTGACCAAAGGTCGGATTACCTATCGTCTCCGGAAAAAGTAGCCATTTAAACAAGTTTTTTAAGAAACTCTCTAAATAAGTCACCCGGAAGCATTGCGCTATTAAAGCCAATAATGATATAATTTTGTATTTGCAGTGCTTAAAAATAAAAGCATGAAAGTTAGAGCTTCTGTTCGTAAAATTTGTGAGAAATGCCGCATCATTCGTCGTCGCGGCAGAGTCATGGTGATTTGTTCTAATCCGAAACACAAACAACGTCAAGGTTAGTTAGAGAGCTGTTTTCAGCGAACCTGAATTAGATTGCAATTAGTAGAACCAAGCACAAGACAAGGGAGAAACCAGCGTGGCACGCATTGCCGGAGTAGACCTTCCACGCGATAAGCGTGTAGAAATTGGTCTGACCTACATTTATGGAATTGGGCTATCAAGGTCCCAAGAGATTCTGGCTTCCACCGGCGTCAATCCGGATACCAGAGTTAAGGATTTAACTGACGCCGATATTACCGCTCTGCGGGAATCCGTCGAAGAGAACTATCAAGTTGAAGGGGATCTGAGACGGTGGGAGTCAATGAACATCAAACGTCTGATGGACATTGGCACCTATCGCGGACGTTGTCATCGTTTAGGTTTGCCAGTTCGTGGTCAGCGGACCCGCACTAATGCCCGGACTCGTCGCGG
This sequence comes from uncultured cyanobacterium, assembly GCA_963744145.1. GTDB lineage: Bacteria > Cyanobacteriota > Cyanobacteriia > Cyanobacteriales > CAWUOF01 > CAVUSO01. The sequence goes on from CAVUSO010000001.1 coordinate 1,178,699, forward strand.
GGTTCGGCGCACTGTGGCTGGTAAGAAAAAAGCAGCAGCTAAGAAATAAATTCTGGCGCTGGGGCATGATTAGCGTTCTGCGATCGCCAACCAAGTTCAACACCAAGTCAAGCAACATCTATGGCCCGACAACCTACGAAAAAAACTGGGGTACGTAAATCAAAACGAAACGTACCGATTGGAGTCGCTTATATCCAATCTACCTTCAATAACACCATTGTGACCCTAACGGATCAAAACGGGGAAGTAATTTCCTGGGCATCAGCCGGTTCAAGTGGGTTCAAGGGTGCCAAAAAAGGTACACCATTTGCCGCACAGACTGCTGCCGAAAGTGCTGCACGTCGAGCAACCGATCAAGGAATGCGGCAAATCGAAGTCATGGTCAGCGGTCCGGGATCAGGTAGAGAAACAGCCATTCGCGCCCTCCAAGGTGCTGGGCTGGAAATTACTCTGATTCGGGACGTTACCCCGATTCCTCATAACGGCTGTCGTCCACCAAAACAACGTCGAGTTTAGACACTCAAAAGTTCTGGTGGATCGTCAAGTCAGAGGATGGCGATGTTGATCGCGGCTTTGATCTTGAAGATCACACCAAAATTATCATGATCATAATCAAGCTACCAAAAGTGTGCGACGACATCTGGATATGTATTCAGAATTAGCTTACCTACTAGGGTTCAAGACAAAGGAGGTCACTCCGTGGCGCAGTTTCAGATAGAGTGTGTAGAGTCCAAAACTGAAAGAGACCAAGGGCAATACGGCAAATTTAATTTGGAGCCGCTAGATCGTGGTCAGGGAACCACCGTTGGCAATGCGCTCAGACGGGTCATGCTGTCTAACCTAGAAGGAACATCCGTGACTGCCGTCCGGATTGCAGGAGTCAATCACGAGTTTGCCACAATTCCAGGGATGCGGGAGGACGTATTAGAAATCCTGCTGAATATGAAGGAAATAGTTCTGAAAAGCTATGCAGCTCAACCCCAAATTGGGCGTTTAGTGGCGGATGGTCCAGGAACTGTTACCGCAGCACAGTTTGATTTACCTTCGGAAATAGAAGTGGTTAATCCTAACCAATATGTCGCAACCTTGTCTACAGGGGCGCGGTTAGAAATGGAATTTAGGATTGAAAAGGGTAAAGGATATCGTGCAGTCGATCGCGGTCGTGAAGATGGCACAGCCATCGATTTCCTGCAAATAGATGCTGTATTTATGCCCGTGCGTAAAGTCAACTATAGCATCGAAGATGCGCGGATTGGCGGCTCTTTGGAAAAAGATCGGCTAGTGATGGAAATTTGGACTAATGGTAGTCTGACTCCCCAAGAAGCTCTCAGTGAATCAGCTAATATCCTGGTGGATCTGTTTACTCCCCTGAAAGATGTTACGACAGAATTGACGAGCAGTGATTTTCACAATGAGGAAGATCCGACTAGCCAAATTCCGATCGAAGAATTGCAACTATCAGTTCGAGCTTATAACTGTCTCAAACGAGCCCAAATTAACTCCGTCGCGGACTTGCTTGATTACACCCAAGAAGATTTGCTCGAAATTAAAAACTTTGGGCAAAAATCCGCAGAAGAAGTGATTGAAGCATTGCAAAAACGTTTAGGCATTACCTTACCCCAAGAAAAATCAGCTAAAACTACTTAGGTGAATTAAATAGTTGCTTTTCATTAAACAAAATCCCTCTAGCCATTAAAATTTCCCAATCCTATGCGTCACAGTTGTCGCGTTCCTCAACTCAGTAAACCCGCAGATCAGCGGAAAGCTCTCCTGAGAGCTTTAACCACAGAACTAATTCGTCATGGTCAAATTAAAACGACCAAAGCTAGAGCTAAAGCGGTTAGTTGTGAAGCTGACCGAATTATTACCCTGGCTAAAGATGGTTCTTTAGCGGCTCGTCGTCGAGCTTTGGGTTATATCTATGACAAAAATTTAGTTCATGCTCTATTTGAAGGGGCAAAAGAACGATATGGCGATCGCAATGGTGGGTATACTCGCATTTTGCGGACTTTACCCCGTCAGGGAGATAATGCCGAAATGGCAATTATCGAACTGGTCGATTAAACCATTGATTAGTCCTGAAAACGATGAAAGTAGTTTTCAGTACAGCTCATGGACAATGAACCAGGTCATCAACAGCGACAACGGATTGCTCTTGCGATCCAATATCTGGGCACCAACTTTCATGGGTGGCAACGGCAACCAAATGGACGGACAGTACAGGAGGAAATTGAAAAAGTCCTGCAAACTTTACAACAACGACCTGTAACGATCTATGGTGCTGGGAGAACTGATGCTGGTGTCCATGCAGCCGCTCAAGTTGCTCACTTTGAAATGATCGGGTCAATTCCGGGGCATCGTTGGGCGGCGATCTTAAATAATCGTCTGCCCCAGGATATTTTGATCCGCGCATCAGCACCAGTAGCTCCCACTTGGCACGCCCAATTTTCAGCCAGTTGGCGACGCTATCGCTATACCCTTTATACTGACTCCCGACCGAATTTGTTTGTGCAACCCTATACCTGGCATTATTATCACGCACCTCTAGATGAATCGCTGATCCAAACAGCAATGATGCCCCTGATTGGTAATAATCATCTAGCTGCTTTTCGTCGTGCTGGGTCAAAGCGTCGTCATTCTTGGGTGGATGTCCAAGCTGCCGAATGCCATCGCTCTGGACATTTTATCCATATAGAAGTACAAGCTAATGGTTTTTTATATGGGATGATGCGATTGCTCGTCGGGTTATTAGTTCAGGTCGGTAGAGGGACGCGATCGGTCGCGAACTTCCAGGATATTTGGACTAATCAACGACGAGAATTAGTGAAATATGCTGCACCAGCTCATGGATTATGTCTGTTACAAGTAGGCTATCCTGAGTCTCCGTTTCCAACCGAAGTTTGGTTTGATAGTATGCCAAAATTCCTGTTGCCCAACTCAAACTCACTTACATAAGTAAAATCAGCTTGACGGATAATAAAAACTCCTATGACTGTTAACAAAACCTATCTGCCCACCGAGGAATCCCTCGAATATAAATGGTATCTGGTAGACGCTGCGGGTCAGCGTTTAGGAAGATTAGCGAGTGAAATCGCGATGATTTTGCGGGGTAAGAATAAACCGATCTATACCCCTCACATGGATACCGGCGATTTTGTGATTGTGATTAATGCCGAAAAAGTAGAGGTCACTGGTAAAAAACGCACCCAAAAACTTTATCGTCGTCATTCCGGTAGACCAGGGGGGATGAAGACCGAAACTTTTGCCAAACTCCAAGCTCGCATTCCCGAACGAATTGTGGAACACGCAGTGCGCGGAATGTTACCCAAGAATTCTTTGGGTCGTAAGTTGTTTACTAAATTAAAGGTTTATACGGGCCCAAATCATCCCCATGAAGCCCAGAAACCCACAACCTTGACAATTAAAACCATTCCAGGAGGAGAAGATTAATGCAAGTAGCAGAAAAATCCGGTTTAGCAATGTATTGGGGTACAGGACGACGCAAATCAGCGATCGCGAGAGTCCGTTTAGTACCAGGTACGGGTCTGCTGTTAATTAATGGTAAAGCTGGAGATTTATATCTCCAATTTAATCCAGCTTATTTATCAGCCGCCAAAGGACCTCTAGAAACTTTGGGTCTAGAAAATGAATATGATATTTTAGTCAAAGTTGAAGGTGGGGGATTAACTGGTCAAGCAGAATCCATTCGGTTAGGGGTAGCCCGAGCTTTATGTCAGCTTGATCCAGATAACCGGAAACCATTGAAAACAGAAGGTTATTTGACTCGTGATCCCCGAGCTAAAGAACGGAAAAAATATGGTTTGCGTAAAGCTCGGAAAGCACCTCAATACTCGAAACGTTAATGGTAGCGGCTCGGTTTGGGTCAATTGGGGGAGCAGTTTCCCCCTGGTGCAAACCAGTTAGAATAGTACAATAGTGATCAATAGTTCTAGGAAAGAAGAAGCAATGCCAAAGCCAAATATTCACCCCAAATGGTATCCAGAAGCCAAAGTTTTCTGTAATGGGGAAGTCATTATGACGGTTGGTTCGACTAAAGAAAAAATTGATGTGGATGTCTGGTCAGGCAACCACCCATTTTATACTGGTACTCAAAAGATTATTGATACTGAAGGACGGGTAGAGCGATTCCTGCGTAAATACGGCATGATGGATGAAGATGATTCTACTCCTAAAGAACCAGCTAAAAATCTCAAAAAGAAACGGTAGCAAACTCAAAGATGAGCTAGGGTTCACTGATGGGCTATGGGTTTAGTACAAATCCAGATCTCGTAATTTGGGAAAACTAATCAATCTATTGAGTTAACTTTACTGTTTAAGAAGGAGCGATCGGATGGCTGAGACTTATCTGCTGGATAAATTAAAATCCGTTGAACAAACTTTCAACGAGCTAACCAGACGACTAGCTGACCCAGATATCGCCACTGATCCATCTGAGTTTCAAAAGGTAGCTAAGGCTCGTTCTTCTTTGGAAGAAGTGGCTGATACTTTTGAAATTTGGAAAAATACTAATGAGGATTTGGTAGGTGCTAGAGAAGTGCTCAAGGAAGCATCTACTGATCCGGAATTACAAGAGATTGCTGCTTTGGAGGTAGAGGAATTAGAAGCGAAGTTGGTAGAGTTGGAAACTCAGCTCAAAATCTTGCTGCTTCCTCGTGATCCGAATGATGATAAGAATATCATGTTGGAAATTCGGGCTGGAACTGGAGGGGATGAAGCTAGTATTTGGGCTGGGGATTTAGTCCGGATGTACTCCCGCTATGCGGAAAGCCAACATTGGAAAGTGAAGCTAGTGAGTGAGTCCCTAGCTGATATGGGTGGGTTTAAGGAAGCGATTCTTGAAATTCAAGGCGATCGCGTTTATAGTAAGTTGAAGTTTGAAGCTGGAGTCCATCGTGTCCAAAGGGTGCCTGTTACTGAAGCTGGGGGACGAGTTCATACTTCAACTGCAACTGTAGCGATTATGCCTGAAGTGGATGATGTGGAAATCCATATTGACCCGAAAGATATTGAAATGTCCACAGCTCGTTCGGGGGGTGCTGGTGGTCAGAACGTCAATAAGGTAGAAACAGCGGCTGACCTCTATCATAAACCGACGGGTATTCGCATTTTCTGTACAGAAGAGCGTTCTCAGTTACAAAATAAAGAGCGGGCAATGCAGATTTTGCGGGCTAAACTCTATGAAATGAAACTGCGGGAACAGCAAGATGCAGTCACTTCCATGCGTCGGACTCAGGTGGGGACAGGTTCGCGATCGGAAAAAATCCGGACATACAATTATAAGGATAATCGGATTACGGATCATCGGTTAGGCCATAATTTCAGTCTGGCTCCGGCTTTAGAAGGTGATATCGATGTGATGATTCAATCTTGTATATCTCAAGATCAACAAGAACGTTTAGCCGAATTAGCACAAGCTATATCTAATCCGACTGGGGTTTAATCTAAAAATTTGCTTGATTGATATATAACTTCACCAGGAGGTCGCAGTTAATTGTTAATCTCGACCTCTTTTTTTACTAATTTAACATAATTTATCTAAATCAGTCTGTGCCATACTGACAAGCGGGGATGTGAGTAATTTTATTCTGATTAGCTTAAAATATACAAGGCTATATTCTTGATTGCCTATCAAGCGCGTGATAATTAAGTAGGAGTGCTGGAGTCAGTTGTCAAATGCCAATCAAACTAAAATTAATGCTAGTTGATGACGAACCTGATAATCTCGATTTGCTATACAGGACATTTCGACGAGAATTTCAGGTATTTAAAGCTGATAGTCCTCTGAACGCTTTACGAATTTTGGAGCAAGAAGGGGAGATGGCAGTAATTATCTCTGATCAGAGTATGCCAGAAATGACTGGGATCGGACTATTTAGGAAAATTATCGATAACTTTCCGGATACGATTCGGATCTTGCTGACTGGTTATAGTGAAGAGGCTCTTGATGGCCCAGAAGAAACCATTAATGATGCTGATGTTTTTAAATGTATTACTAAGCCTTTTGATACCAAGCAACTTAAGGATATAGTTTTACAAGGGGCAGAAATGTATCAAGCCAAGAAAGCTAAGAAATAATTAAATATTTTTTAACTTTATAGCACAGAAAGCTTAAATGATTCAGCAGTCAACTAATATTTTGCCAATTTTTTCCTAAGATTAAAGGATGTTATCTTGGGTCTGGGGGTATAGGATGGAACCTGTCCACAAGCAAATCAGTGTCCTCAGTCAAAAAGTTGATGTTCTGCATCAGATGATTGAGCAGTTAAATAGTAAAGTATCTGAAGCATTATCTAAATCCCATCTAGAACCAGAGGTGGGGGGCAATTTTAGTAACTACTCTGAGCTAAAAGCTAATCATCTTGATGTGCTAGGAGAAAATCCAAATGTGTTAATCGAACAAGAGCTGATTAGTTCCGATCGCTATCATCTCAGCTCAGAAATCCAAATCCAACGACTAACAGCACAATTGACAGCAGCTTATAATCGGATTGCGGCTCTAGAAGAACAGTTATTAGCCCAGCGAATTCATTAATTTTATCTTGATCCTATTTTATGCGCCGAAATGCGCCCATCCCCTACGGTTAACTGAACTGTATTAATTTATATTCCACTCGGCTACTCAAGATGACTGAAGATTTAATCACAAAAATTTACAATTCCTTCCATCCTTTTGAACCACTACAACCAGGTAGTCCAGCTTATGTAGATTGTAGTGCAGTCAGGGGAAATGAAAATATTTTTAAAGAGATTGGCACAAAAATAATTCGGTCTAATTCTAAGACTTGTCAACTTTATACCGGACATCGCGGTGTTGGTAAATCCACTGAATTATTACGACTCAAAAAATACTTAGAAAAGAATGGCTGTTTTGTTGTTTATTTTGGGGCAACTGAAGGTGATGTTGATGAACAAGATGTTCAATATACAGATATTATTTTAGCTTGTACTCGCCATATTTTAGAAGATCTCAAAAACTACGCTAACCCTCAACCTTTATTGACATGGTTAAAATCTAGATGGACATCTTTAAAAGATTTAGCCTTATCTGAAGTAGCTTTTGAGGACGACTTAAAAATTGAACAGACAATTGGCTTATTTACCAAGCTTACAGCCAGTGTTCGGCGCGTTCCTAGCAAGAGGGAAGAAATCCGCAAACAAGTCGATCTCTACAGCGTATCTCTCATCGATGCCTTGAATGTTTTTATTGCCGAAGCGAAGGAAAAACTACCTAGTGATAAATCAAGAATTGTCGTTATTGCCGATAATTTAGATAGAATCGTTCCCATTGAGAGAACAACGGGAAGAACTAATCATGACGAAATTTTCTTGGATTATAACAATCAATTAACTGCTCTAGATTGTCATGTGATCTATACAGTTCCTATTTCCTTAGTTTACTCGAACCGCGCTTCAGAATTACGCAATATTTATGACACGCCGCAAATTTTACCGATGATTATGATTAAAACTAAAAATAATCAAGTTCATCAACCAGGAATTAATGCCCTGAAATCCATACTTGAAAAGCGCCTCGAACCATACGCAAAAGAACTATTAGATATCCAAAAGCAACGTCCAGATAATTTATACGATTTAGGGATTTTTGATATAGAACAAACTCGCCTGAAATTGTTTAATATGACGGGTGGTCACGTTCGAGAACTAATGCTATTGATGCAAAGTTCGATGGACTGGATCGACAATTTACCTATTACGGAAGCGGCTGTTAAGCGAGCAATTAATAAAGCTAGAGAAAGCACTTATCGAGTTGCTATTGATGAGCCAGAATGGGAGAAGTTAGCCATTGTCAACCACCAGAAAAAGATCGCTAATGAAGAAGGATGCCGTAGTCTTTTATTCCGTCGTTGTCTGTTAGAATATCAAGATATTGATGACAATGGAAATATGCAAAAATGGCACGATGTTCATCCTTTAATTGAAGAAATAGAAGAATTCAAAACGGCACTAAACAAGTTGAATCAATCATGAACTTAAGCGCATCTTTCAGTAAGTCAATAATTAAACCGGAGGAAGAAGAAACCTATCGCGCTTTACTTCGCAATCTTAAACGACATAGGGGATTTGGCATTCTTTTCCTTCGCTGTACTCCCGAACAGGGGGGTAGAATTATTGAACAAGTAAAAATAGATTTACCCGCCCAAAAAATTACTACCCTCTCCTTAGAAAAGGAAATTGATAATCTCTATCAACTTATTGAACAAGAACTTCAGCAACAGCCAAGTGATATCTTTTTTATTACTGGAATTGAAAAATCTTTTGTTAACTACATTCAGCCAGGAATTGGTGGACAGGGAGATTACTATAAATTAGATACAGTTCCTCCTATTCTCGGTCATCTAAATTTACAAAGGGAGAGATTTAGAGACGATTTTAAAGTGTATCTTGTCTTTCTCCTACCTCTGTTTGGATTAAAGTATTTAGTTCGTCGTTCTCCTGACTTTTATGATTGGCGATCTGGAGTCTTTGACTTCCCTCTGGATCAGGAAGAGTCATCCCGAATTATTGCAGAAGAAGATTATAATCAATATCTTCAGTTAAGCCAACATGAACGATATCAAAAAATACTAGAAATTAAAGACTTAATTACAGAAACTCAATTAACAGATGCAAAAAAAGCAGAACTTTGGTGCCAGATTGACAGACTCTATGATTCTAATCAAGAAGATAATTTTGCTTTAGCTTCATTTGACAAAGCTCTGGAAATTAATCCTGACTTTTACGAAGCTTGGAACAACCGGGGAATGGCGTTATTTAAGTTGGGAAGATATGAAGAAGCGATCGTATCTTTTGACAAAGCTGTGGAAATTAAACCTGACTTACACAAAGCTTGGAACATCCGGGGAATGATGTTAGCTGCTTTGGGAAGATATGAAGAAGCGATCGCCTCCTATGACCAAGCTGTGGCAATTAAACCTGACTACCACGAAGCTTGGAACAACCGGGGAATGGCGTTAGCTGCTTTGGGAAGATATGAAGAAGCGATCACATCCTTTGACAAAGCTGTGGAAATTAAACCTGACTTACACAAAGCTTGGAACATCCGGGGAATGGTGTTAGCTGCTTTGGGAAGATATGAAGAAGCGATCACATCCTTTGACAAAGCTATTGAAATTAAACCTGATGACCACGAAGCTTGGGACAAACGGGGAATGGCGTTATTTAAGTTGGGAAGAGATGAAGAAGCGATCACATCCTTTGACAAAGCTATTGAAATTAAACCTGATGACCACGAAGCTTGGGACAAACGGGGAATGGCGTTATTTAAGTTGGGAAGAGATGAAGAAGCGATCGCATTAGTTGCTTTGGGAAGATATGAAGAAGCGATCACATCCTTTGACAAAGCTATTGAAATTAAACCTGATGACCACGAAGCTTGGGCCAAACGGGGAATGGCGTTATTTAAGTTGGGAAGAGATGAAGAAGCGATCGCATCTTTTGACAAAGCTGTGGAAATTAAATCTGACGACCACGAAGCTTGGAACATCCGGGGAATGATGTTAGCTGCTTTGGGAAGATATGAAGAAGCGATCGCCTCCTATGACCAAGCTGTGGCAATTAAACCTGACAACCACGAAGCTTGGAACAACCGGGGAATGGTGTTAGTTGCTTTGGGAAGATATGAAGAAGCGATCGCATCTTTTGACAAAGCTGTGGAAATTAAATCTGACGACCACAAAGCTTGGGACAACCGAGGAATGGCGTTAGTTAAGTTGGGAAGAGATGAAGAAGCGATCGCCTCCTTTGACCAAGCTATTGAAATTAAACCTGATGACCACGAAGCTTGGGACAACCGGGGAATGATGTTAGTTAAGTTGGGAAGAGATGAAGAAGCGATCGCCTCCTTTGACCAAGCTGTGGCAATTAAACCTGACAACCACGAAGCTTGGAACAACCGGGGAATGGCGTTAGCTGCTTTGGGAAGATATGAAGAAGCGATCACATCCTTTGACAAAGCTGTGGAAATTAAACCTGACTTACACAAAGCTTGGAACATCCGGGGAATGGTGTTAGCTGCTTTGGGAAGATATGAAGAAGCGATCACATCCTTTGACAAAGCTATTGAAATTAAACCTGATGACCACGAAGCTTGGGACAAACGGGGAATGGCGTTATTTAAGTTGGGAAGAGATGAAGAAGCGATCGCATTAGTTGCTTTGGGAAGATATGAAGAAGCGATCGCCTCCTTTGACCAAGCTGTGGCAATTAAATCTGACTTACACCTAGCTTGGTACGTCCGGGGGATTGCGTTACATAGGTTGGGAAGAGATGAAGAAGCGATCACCTCCTATGACCAAGCTGTGGCAATTCAACCTGATTTCCACGAAGCTTGGTACGTCCGGGGGATTGCGTTACGTAGATTGGGAAGAGATGAAGAAGCGATCGCCTCCTATGACCAAGCTGTGGCAATTAAACCTGACTACCACGAAGCTTGGTACAACCGGGGGTATGCGTTACGTAGATTGGGAAGAGATGAAGAAGCGATCGCCTCCTATGACCAAGCTGTGGCAATTAAACCTGACTACCACGAAGCTTGGTACAACCGGGGGATTGCGTTACGTAGGTTGGGAAGATATGAAGAAGCGATCGCTTCCTATAACAAAGCGATTGAATTAAATTGTAATTATGCTAATGCTTATTACAATAAAGCTTGCTGTTATGCCGTACAAAATAACAGCCAATTAGCTATCGAAAACCTACGTCACGCCATAAACCTTGATCCCAAATATCGAGATATGGCAAGAACTGAAACAGACTTTGATAACATTCGGGAGGATGTACAGTTTCAGGTATTGTAAAATATTAAAAGTAATTTCATTATGGAAAATCTTCTACAAACTGGTTAAAACAACAAGAAAATCTTAATCAAATTCCGAGGAAATTTAAAATGGCTTATAGCGATTTCAAACTAAATGAACTGGTCAAACAATTTGACTTAACTCTAAACGAAAACCTAGATTTATTTGCTGATATACCCGAAGTAGAACCTAGTGAAAATCTCAAATTTTCATTGAAAGAGAATGCCTCATTAGCCCTAGATATAAACACAGAAAAAGCCCGCTCCGAGATGATTATTGCTCCAATATTACTGGAAGTAAGACGACAGGTTAATTATCAAATTGGTCTATTCTCTGGTTCCGAATTTAATGTAGCTCCAGAAAAGGGATTAAATGGAACTTGTGATTTTTTAATCAGTTTGTCACCAGAAAGATTGTTTATCAAAGCACCGATTATTATGCTAGTTGAAGCAAAAAAAGAAGATCTTAAAGCTGGACTGGGACAATGCGTAGCCGAAATGTTAGCTGCTCAATTATTTAACGATCGAGAAGAAAATGAAATTAAAACAATTTATGGAGTCGTAACATCAGGAACGAATTGGAGATTTTTGAAATTAGAGGGCAAGATTGTTTATATTGATCCGATCGAGTATTATCTGAGAGATGTGGAAAAAATTTTAGGCATCTTATTAAGCCCTCTATTTCCAGGGCAAAAATAACCATATTCTCTTTATGATCAAGTTGAAAATTTATGAAGAAATCCTCAATCATCCCACAATAATGCAACGCTCAATCTGCTAAATTTCGTTGCCGATCGCCAGCAAAATTGTATCGTTTTCATTCCTAATACAAACCTACTGATATATGCTCAAAAAGCTACGGTTGGAATACTTTAAAAACTTTAAAAATGCCGAACTCCATCTCGGCTCTTTTACTATTCTAGTTGGAACTAACGCATCTGGAAAAAGTAACATCAGAGATGCTATGCGTTTTTTACATGGTATTTGTCGCGGCTATAATCTCGCGGAAATTATGGGAGAAAAATATGTAGAAGGAGGCGTTTTGCAATGGCGAGGAATCCGGGGAGGAACGCGAGAAGCAGGGTTTCAAAATTCTGAAATATTTAGTTTAGAAATCTCATTCTTTATTGATTACGAAGGCTGTCAACGAGAAACAACCTATCGAATCGAAGTTGAACCTGGCACAGGAAGCAGAATTCCGCGAGTTCATGCAGAACGGTTGCTGGTAAAAGACTTTGAAGATGAAGATGTCATCTTTGAGGCAAAGCATTTTCCTCAAATTGAAGGACAGCCTTTCAGCTTTAAATTTTATAAACAAAACTTTTCGTTGGGAACTATTCCTAGCTACCAACCTGTAATTTATCAGATTGTATCTAAAGATTTTCAGCAATTTTTTATTCCTTATCAAAAAATATTATCAATAGTTAGAGAAATTGCCCAAAAATCTTTAGATGCTTTCGACGATATACGATTTCTGGATCTTAACCCAGAAGCAATGCGTTTACCGTCCTTTCCTGGACAGACTATTTTAGGCGATCGCGGTGAGAACCTTTCATCTGTGCTTCTTGATATTTGTCAAGACCCCCAAAAAAAAGAAACCCTGTTGGAGTGGATACAGGAACTCACCCCAATGGACGCCAAAGACTTTGAATTTCCTACTGATTTCACTGGCAAAACTTTACTAAATTTAGTTGAAAAAAACGGGCAAAAAATATCAGCTTATAGCGCTTCAGATGGAACCCTACGTTTTCTGGCTATAATAGCAGCTTTACTGGGTTCAGAGCCAGCCAAAATTTACTTTTTTGAAGAACTAGATAACGGCATTCATCCCACCCGTTTACATCTCCTAATACAACTAATTGAACGCCAAGTTTCCCAAGGAAAAATCCAAATTATTGCCACTACCCATTCTTCCCAATTACTCAGACTTATCAGCCCCCAAACCTTAGAATTAGTCTCATTAATCTATCGGTTAGAAAATCGACCCGATGCCAAAATTATCCGTATTTTAGATATTCCTAATGCTCAGGAAATTCTGGAAAAACAAAGTTTAGCCCACCTCCATGAATCAGCCTGGTTAGAAAATGTGATGGAATTTACCAGTGATGATGAGGTGGAATGATGAGGGTTTTAGTAATTCCAGAAGACTTCCGAAAAGACCAATAGACATCTCCTAAAACTTATAAGCTAGTTATGGTAAGCATTTTAGCGTTTTTCCTGTTTAAATTTATCATCGCTGAAACGTATATTTTTCGTAGTTTTACTTCATTGATCCAATTTCAGGTTAAAACTATGACTCACTATGATCTCGATTTCTTTATCTATTTCTGACGGATTAACTACTTTAATAAGTAAAGCATTTATTCTTAATCTTACTAACCCGCAAATCGTTAAAAATATTGATTTATATTTGATTTTACTTAATCTAAATCTCTCTTGCATTATCCTAAATATTTTGATAATTCTAATTAAATGTTCGACAAATATTCTCTCTGATGAAATCTCTTTATTTGTTTCTTTTTGTGATTGAGTTAATTCACCCCCTTTCGGTTTTTTGGCTGGTGTTTTAATTTGTTCTTCTCCTATGTAAGCTTTATCTCCACTAAATTTTTGGGTTTTTGAAAATTTACTTAAAGTTTCTCTACATATTTTTATGTCACTTGTAGGTCCTGGTTCTCCTGCTACTACATCGACAATATCTTTAGCTTTTGGTAGACTGATCACTTGGTTTTTAAAAGTATGATTTTTCTTTTTACCTGAGTAATATTTTTTCTGCTCCTCATAAGACAAAGCCCTTTCTATTGGCTGTTCTTCGCTGTCTACTATTAGTTCATAATCAGTAAGTTTTTCCAGGATTTCTGATGAATTTTCCTCAAACTTTTTTACTTGTTCTAATAGAGAACATGGCAAAGCTTCTCTTAATATTTGTTGCCAATAGTGAAAAATCTTATGAGCAGTTGATTCACTTACTTGAAACATCAATCCTAATAATTGAAAATTTAGATGATGTCTAAGATAGACTAAGGTTAAAATGATTTGCTCTTTTTTTTCTAGTTTTGATTCTCTCCCTCCTCCTGATTTAATTATTCTTACTTTCTGTTCTTCTTGTTCTTGTTCTTTTTGGTCATGCAAAATTAAAGCATATTCTATCAACTGTTCTAATTGGTTATAATTAATTCCCAATAATCGTTTAGTTTCCTTCTGGTTTTTTTGGATGTATTCCCAAGTATAATTACTCATTTTAGTAATTACTCCATTAATGTTCTAGATCATTATACCATATTTTTGGTTTTTCATTATATTATGGAGATGTCTAATATATGCTTAAACCTATCATTACTGCAATGATGGCAACTCTCGGCAAACCTCGCGCTAAAGTAATGATTTGTCAAGACCCTCTTTTGGGAGGAATCAGTGAAGCTTTAAAATGGGAAAATATTGAAAGTATTATCAAGCAGTATCCGATGGTTGACCTGTTTCTACTTTGTGTAGACCGTGATGGAAATATGGGTAGAGCAACTGTTCTGAATAATCTAGAAATTAAAGCTGCTACTGTTTTACAAAAAAATAGCTTATTTTTAGCAGAAAATGCTTGGCAAGAAATTGAAGTTTGGATTTTAGCTGGGCAAGATTTACCAAAAGAGTATAACTGGCAAAAAATTCGCCAAGAAATTAATCCTAAAGAAACCTACTTTTTGCCATTTTCTCAGCAAAGAAATCTCCTAGATACGCCAGGGGAAGGGCGAAAACCATTAGGTGAAGAAGCAGGGAAACGGTATGACCGTATTCGCAAACTTTGCCCAGAAGATATCGTTAATTTAGAAACTCGAATTAACAATTGGTTAGCAGAAAGATAAAACTATGATCTCCATGATCAGCATTTTGCCCAAAACTTGGTGTTCCAATGCTTATGCTAGATGGATGTGGACTAAATTATAGAGTATAAGAGCGATCGCACTACTCAAAACCTTGTCCATATCTCGGAAAATGCGATTACTCTCCAAACTCTACCAGTTGTCCAGATATAGAGAGTCGCGATCACAGTTATAACAGATGGTGATCGATCGCCTTTCAACCGTCAGATGTGGGAGAAATGGCGACAACTATTATAGAGCGCGATCGCTAATTTTCGCATGATTTCAGAAATTTGGTCAAACCAGCATCAGATAGTATACTATTGTTATTAGTAAAACTTAGTACCCGAAAGATATCAAAATGACCAGAAAAGTATTAACAATTCTATCTATTCTAGTCTGTGCAGCTATTGTATTTTTCACATGGTTAGTCCCCAAAGTAACCGCTCAACTTACATCACCTATGTGTAATAATGCCACATTGCAAGGTCTTTATGCACATCATATCTCTGGAGTCCGTGGGACCACACCTCCCTATACTCCCTTTACTGCGGTAAGAACTGGTGAGTTTCAAAATGGTAAAGTCAAAGGATATGGAACACTTAGTCTAGGTGGAGATGTGAAGGACTATAAAATGGAAGGTACTTATAATGTAAAGAGTGATTGTACTGTTATTTTCGAGAATTCTATTGTTTCTAGCGATGGCAAACTTAGTCAATCTTCCAAGCAATTTGGTGTAATTGTTGAGCATGGTAAGAAAGTTTACCTCATTCAACAAACACCTGGGAGAATTGAATCTGGAATTTATGAAAAAGTAGGTTCCTAACTTTCAACTTGATTTTGTAGCTAAGATTATCGGTGGCGATCGCATTTCAATCGCCAGATGTGGGAGAAGTAGGGGCAACATGAAAGCGAAATGATTGGTGCGATCGCGATTATTACCTGTGTAATTATTTATCTTGTCCATGCAGTCTAAAATATGCTCGCCCGTAGACTTTATCCCGCTCTAAATTCATAATACCTTCGCTTCTGCCAATACTCGATCCTTAATAAAACGACTCAATCCTTTCTCAGTAACAATATCCACTTTGCAACCAAGCAAATCCTGTAAATCCATTAATAAACCTCCTGGAAACCAAGGCGAAATTTTCTTTAAATCGTAATCAACTAGAAAATCAATATCACTATTCTCTGCTTCTTCACCCCGCGCTACTGAGCCAAATACTCGGACATTAAACGCTCCATGTTTAGCTGCTATATCTAGAATATCAGTCCGTTTTTCTGCTAAGAGTTTTTGTAATTTCATAATACTAGCTCCACATTATCTAAATTATAGCTCAATCCATCAACAAAATTATCAGAAAATAAATTGCTCTTTCTAGCTGAAACTCTCTCGGCTTCTAACAATCTTTGCTCGATTAACTCTGCTTTTCTGGTTTGGATCGCAAAATAGGTTTGAGCGAAAGCTATTTCTTGTTTACGAGGATCGCCATTTTGAGCTATGAGATAACAAGCATAACGAGTTAACATTATATCGTCTATCTCGCGATGACTTCCTGAACCAAGATCAACGATTTTATTGACGGAGGCAAAATGGTCAACAATTTCCCGTTTAGGTAGTGCCAAAGATGTAGTGAAAAGCTTTTAAACAGATAAAGACATATTATAGTGATGAATAAAATACCAGATCGCACCGATATGGTTTTCCAGTTTTTTTGAAAAAGAAAGAGTTTCTCTAACTAATCGAGAAATTCTTTGACGCATTGTGTTATTAAAACGTTCAATATGATTAGTTTTTCCGGTTTCTTTACCAACAGGTTTATGGCGTTTTTGGGGAAAAATTTTCCCATAAGCTGCCCAAAAATCAGGATAACAAACAGCGCATTGGCGATAAATTGGTGGCAAAGATTCCCACAATTTTTTCGCGCCTGCCTCACTCCGATCGCCAATATGAACACCAACGATTTCACGAGTATCTTTATCTAATGCCAACCAAATCCACTGTTTATTATTTTTATTTTGAACAAAGGACCAAGCCTCATCACATTCAATCGTTAATCTCCCCTTTTTTTTTCCGGAAACCTGTACCTGTTGAGGAATTTTGGCATATTTGTCATTAACGTATTTTTGTAACCAGGTTTCTGACACACCAACAGCACGAGCAATTCCTGCTAGCGGAATTTTTTCTAATAAAAGTCGATCAATTAATTCTTTAACTTCGGCAGAAATTACCTTCTTCGTAGGATTTTCAATAAACTGTCTTTTACAGTTCTGACACTGATATTTCTGTTTTTTATTATGAATTCTACCATTTTTGACCACATGGCTAGAACCACAATTAGGGCAACTAAGTTTTTCGTTTGACATCCTGTAATAAACCGAGAAATTTGATTAGATTATTTTCAGATTAGCAGATTTTTCTCCAAATTAGAATGAGGAAATTCTATCTACTTAATCTAAATTAATAATTATTATTAATAGTCAGACTCATAATTAAGTAATAACAAGTAAATTTGAACAGGAAAAATTTGCTCATCACTACATTTTTGGCACTACCCCCGTTTAGACACTTCACAAGCTGTCGCTATATTTTACAGGTTACACTCAAGAGAGATTAATCGCTGAAATGATTACTTGGTAAGTATTTTACAGGTTACCTTTGCCGATTAATTCCAGGCTAGCTAATTTGTTTGAGAGCGATCGCTATTCTCCTCCTGATGCTGAATATAAATATGCTCTAAAACCTATCCGACTATTGTTGTGTTTAAATAAATAGTGTAAATTCTAAAAATAATATGAAAGAGAGGGCAAAGCTCATGAACAACGAAGAAGACACAAAGAGGGCGAAACTCATAGACCTGGGCATACAACTGGGTGATCTGACTGTTGCACTGCTGATAAATATCGTACAAGAAGAAGAAGGAAGATTACACGTATTGATTCAGTTATATCCGACAGATGGAGAAGACTATTTACCCCCTAATCTGAGAATAACATTATTGTCTAAAGTTGGTAAAATTCTCCAAGAAGTTACTTCTCGCAGTCAAGATAACTATATTCAACTTAAACCCTTTAAAGGTGAAGTTGGAAGAGTATTTTGTGTCAAAGTCGAATTAGGAGATATATCCGTACAAGAAGAGTTTGAACTTTGAAAAAAGCCGCGATCGCTACTCTCTTTATAATGGTAATGGTTGAGAGTGATCGCTATTTCTCTCCTCGTGCCGACTGTCTACTTTGAGCAAGTTTGGAAATATTTCAAACTTTGACGAGAGAATAATAGTTTTGCGTTGATATGGGCGATCGTAATTCTCAGAAAATTAAGCTCTGCTGCTACTGGGGACGATCACAAATATCTATTAATCTTGTAAGGAAAAAATGTTTGACACTTGAGTATCATTCAAAGCCATATCATATACACGAAGATCGCTAAAACTCCCTTTTGGAGCAAACTTATAATAAAAACCAATTAGAGAACGACCTATTTTAAAATCATTACCATTGGCAATATTAGCAATTCCATTTCCAGTATTACTTCCTGACAATACTCCATCAACATATAGCCTTAAGAATTTATCTTGGCGCACTACTGCTACATGATGCCATTTTCCATCATTAAAACCTGCGGTTTTGCTTTCTACATTTATGTAATTAGTTCCATTTTCATCTTGATCTACTTCGGCTGTAATCAGACCATTAGCTCTAGATTCATGTTTGCCCATCATCCTAATAGATACAAAATTACCATGTGAACCAGCAGTTCTATTACCTACCAAATCAAAAGCTCTATAAGCTTCGAGTGTTTGCACCCAAAAAGCTATGGTAAAATCATGAATACCAAATTGACCGATTTTTTCACCAAAAGATACATAAGAATCATCTGAGCCATCAATCTGTACTGATGGTTTTCCTCCATGTTCTTGGTTATCAACTACAGCATTTGATATTAAACTACTAATTTGTGATTTATTTTTTTTTGATATAGCTGTTCCTTGAGGTGCAATACCTGGAAAAATCCCTTTTAATGGCGCTTGATTAGGACAACAACCAAACAGCAGAAAAACTATGATCCCATATATTAGCAAACTACCAGGACTGGAAAACTTGATTACTTGCATATAAGTCGTTTTTTATTTTTATGCTTTACAATTCTAATTGTTCTGCACCACATTTTACTACATGGCTATAATCTTTTATCTCACTTTCCGCACTTCTTAATATTTAATTAATAATTATGACTAATGTATCGCTGACAACTTATTCCTGGTATAAATTATAGCTATAATTTTGGATTTTTCTCAATGTGAAAAAAAATATTGATGAATTACTTTTAATATCTATTTCTAGAATAGCAATTTTTTGTAAACGCATCTGAGGGAGTTTGACAATATATAAAAATATATGCAGATGTGCGGAATGGGAGTTTTATTGGTAATGAAGGTAATCGCAATTCTCAGAAAATTAGGCTCTGCTGCTACTGGGGACTACTGTTAGATTCGGGACTGGTTTAGTGCGATCGCCACCAATAAGACCAGTTTCGGGATTAAGTGCGATCGCCAATAAACACTATTTGCGAATCGTCCCATCAGGCATAGTTGTACCAATTAGAATAGCACCATCTAGCTTTGCATTTGTTAGATTTGCTCCAGTCAAGTTTGATTCTCTTAAGTTAGTTTTTTCTAAATTAGCACCTTGAAGATTTGCACCGATTAAATTAGCAGAGGCTAAATTTGTAGTAGTTAAATTTAAGTTACTAAGGTTAGCCCAACATAAATTTGCTTGACTTAAATCTGCTCCTACTAAATTAGCTCCAGATAAATTTGCTTGACTTAAATCCGCTCCTACTAAATTAGCTCCAGATAAATTTGCTTGACTTAAATCTGCTCCTACTAAATTTGTTATTGATAAATTAGTAGAATTTAGATTTGTTTGAACTAATTTTGCTCCTACTAAGTTTGCGAATGTTAAATTAGCACGATAAAGATTGGCTTTATTTAAAATTGCTTCATTTAGATTAGCTGCAATAAGGGTTGCCGATATTAGACTTGCCATGCTTAAGTCTGATTTAGTCAAATTAGCCCCAATAAAATTCACATGATTTAATTGCGCTGAACTTAAGTCTGATTTGTACAAATCAATTCCTGCTAATACAAGATCGCTTAAATTAAAACCAGCTAAATTTACTTCGGACGCGGCTCCTCTCATTCCAATAAATTTAGCACCTACTGATATAGGGTCAAAATTGGCAGGGAATATAGTTTTTGAGTTATATAATATACCACGAAGTTTAGCTTTAGTAAGATTTGTATTTGATAAATTAACTCCAAATAAATTTGCATTACTCAAATTAGAATCACTTAAATTTGCATCAGTTAGGTTTGCATTAGTTAAATTAGCTTCACTTAGGTTTGCTTTTTGTAGATTTGCTTGTTTTAGGATTGTTCCAGATAAGTTAGCTTTACACAAATCTGTTTGATATAAATTTGCTTCAGTTAAATTCGTACTGCTTAAATTTATCTCTTTTAAAACTGCTTTTCTTAGATTTGCACCATTTAGATAACTTGAAATTAATAGACAATTACTTAGATTAGTATTATTTAGATTAGCATTACTTAAGTTGGTTTGTATTGAAAAACTTCGTGTACTTAAATTAGCCCCTCCTAAATTAATTCCAGGAAATTGATTTTTTTTCTCGCCAATTTGTTTCAGAAATTCTTCAACTACGATCGCTGTTACTGGCTCTATCTCCTCATCTAAGTCTTCTTGCTCATCAATTTCTGGTGGCGCTGATGAATCACTTATTTCTGATTCTGATATGCTAGAGTTTGATTCTAACTGCTTTTGTAGTTCTACAATTTGTTTTAGACTGCCTCTCCTTCTAGTTCTTCGTTTCAGCAATGATTCAACCGCGATCGCAACAGAATTTATATTATCTTCTAAGTTTTCTTCCTCATCAAGTCCTGGGATAGTTGTTTCTGATGAATCACTCGTTTCTGATACGCTAGAGTTTGATTCTAACTGCTGCTGTAGTTCTGTAATCTGTTTTTGAATTTCCTCTATTTGTTGGAGTTCTGGACGATTACTAAATTGTTGGTTCAAGTTATCTAACTGTTGTTTTAGTCCCACCAGATATTTTTTAAACACACCTTGCTGCTTTTCAATTTGTTCAATCTTGGTCGCTAAGGTGCTTAAGTCCTGATCACTCATAATTTTGATGAATTAGTTTTGATATTATTTTATAACCTTTCAGCTATAGGATGATTGTTTCTCGTTAAATGACCAATAATCAATAATCGGGGGACGTTATAGGAGTGATTGGGGCTGAAATTGCTAGTGGGACTGATTGATGACTGGTTGCTGGTTTGATTGTGGGGTTTAGTGCGATCGCTTCTAGTTAAACCCATATTCCACACAACAAACATACTACAACCCATTTTCAACCAATAAAGTGGATTACAAGCCTACTTATTGAGAATAGAGTCAATAATGCTTGTAGGATGAAGTTATCTTCAGCAATCCTTTAACGCTTATGGAATCAAGCTTTTGACAATTCAATCTAAATACTACATTTTAAAGTGCCGAATGTGGGTCATGAAGTTTTGTTACAAATTCAATCGATTTTGCATAAAAATCGAGCCTTTCCTCAGATAGATAGTTAGACCTAAGCAAAATGCCAGAAATCAACAACCTGGCTTCCAATTAATATCAATTTCATAAATTAGCACTACAGATGAGACAGGTGGATCAGATGTAGTCAAAATTTAAAGAATTGATATAAGTCCTACCCAAAAAAACGCAGAAGTAAAGTAATTAACTTAAAAACTACCATTGGAGCTGTACCATGTTAGAACTTTTGAACAAGAACAATAACCAGCTAAATATATCTGGTAATAACAGTACGATCACACCTTTGACTAATTTAGGAGCAACTAATCAAATTCCGCAACTAGCTCATAACCTTCCTGTTCCTGGATCTAGCAATCAGGATGCTGATACTCTAAATTTAAAGACAAATATTAGTGTTATTTCTGCTAATATTTTGTCTAGCATTTTGTCAACTAATTATCAACAATTAGGAAACTCTCAAATTAGTCTTCCATATTCCAATACTGCGACAGCTAATCACCCCGATGTTCTCACTGAAGCCCTGAAAATAGCTGATGATAATATTTATAAATTTTTGCAAGGTGAAGACTACCTTACTGGGATGAAATTAGCTTTTGATAAACCTCTAACTGATTCTAGAATCACTGAAATAAAAGATGAGTTACTTGGCAGTTATAAAGGTGGACAATTTACCGATTTACCATCTATCAAATTAGAACCTGCTTCTGCAATGCCAAATGCTAATGCAGCTTTTTCGCCAGATAATTACAAAATTTATGTAAACCAAGATTTTGTTAATACAGCAAGTCAAGAGCAATTAGTTAGTGTTTTGGAAGAAGAAAAAGGTCATGCGATCGATACCTTACTCAGTCCTGCTGCTTCAAAAGGTGAGGGAGGGGAATTATTTGCTGATATTGTCGATGGTAAGCAATTAAGTCAGGCTTCGATTAATTCAATTAAACAAGAAAGTGACAAGGCTGTTTTGTTCCTAGATGGTAAAAATAGATTGGTGAGAGAATCTTCTCAAGTGAGTATCATATCTCAAACACCTGATAGTGGTATGGGACAACTCAATACTACTGCTAATTTCCGCTTTAATCCTTACGTTAACAACAGTACACTGATAGATCAAGAAGCACAAGGCACCACATTCACACTCTTAAATAGTGTCACAACTAACGACCCCGTTTATCAAAATTGGGAACAAGTTAAACTCAATGATGGTCGTGTCGGTTACTTCTATAAACAGTTTGTCGATCAAATCACTTCTATAACCCCTGATAGCGGGACTGGACAACTCAATACTACTGCTAATTTCCGCTCCAACCCTTTCGTTAGTAACAGTACCTTCATAGATCAAGAATCACAGGGTACTACCTTCACGCTTTTAGATACTGTCACCACTAATGACCCTGTTTATCAAAATTGGGAAAAGGTTCAACTTAATGATGGTCGCACTGGTTACTTTTATAAACAGTTTATTAATCAGATCGGTCCAAAAATTATCTCTACAACCCCCGACAATGGTACTGGACAACTCAATACTACTGCTAATTTCCGCTCCAGCCCTTTCGTTAGTAACAGTACCTTCATAGATCAAGAATCACAGGGTACTACCTTCACGCTTTTAGATACTGTCACCACTAATGATCCCGTTTACAAAACTTGGGAGCAAGTTAAACTCAATGATGGTCGTGTCGGCTACTTCTATAAACAGTTTGTTGATTCAGTAGGTCCTAAGATTATTTCCACTACTCCTGATAATGGTACTGGACAACTCAATACTACTGCTAATTTCCGCTCCAACCCTTTCGTTAACAACAGTACCCTGATAGATCAAGAAGCACAAGGTACTACTTTTAAACTTTTAGCAAGTATCACAACTAATGACCCTGTTTATCAAAATTGGGAAAAAGTTCAACTTAATAATGGTAATGTTGGTTACTTCTACAAACCATTTGTTTCTCCAGTAAGTTCCCCAACCAACCCTGCAAATATTACCATTGGATTTGATCGTGCAGCAGCTTTTAGTATAGATGAGGCTAATCAACTCAAGCAAAATTATGGAGCATCTTGGTTAAATGTTTATATTGGCGGGCCTTTTTTCAGTAAATCCAATACATCATGGACTCCTACTATTGTTAAGCAAATAGGTGATCTAGGGTTTAAATTTTTATCTACCTATGTAGGTCAACAGCAGGGGGGAAATTTAACATCTAATCAAGGACAAACAGATGGTACAGACGCTGTAAACTTAATGAATAAGTATGGATGGAAAGCAAACACAGGTAGTATTGTCTGTCTAGATGTTGAACAAGCAACATTTGATTCAAATCCTGCGGGAACAATTTCTTACATAAATAGTTGGGTTTCTAAAGTTGAATCACAGGGATATAAGACTGCTGTATATGGTAATCCTAGCACCCTTAATACCCTTTCTTCCCAAAGCACACTTCCTGATTATATTTGGCTTGCCCATTATGGCTCTAATTACAAAATACAGATGCCTGCCCATTTACCCTCATTAGATCCAAATAACGATACATTTCCAAATCCTACTTTAAAAAGTGGTCCGTGGCAAAACCGTCGTGCTTGGCAGTTTGCAGGCGATGTCAGCATCAAAGGTTTTAGTGATATTGACATTGACTATGCAAATATGCCAATGAATTCTAAGCCAGCCTAACTTTTAGAAATAGCATATCTGACACTTCAAAGTTTAGCTACAACTTAAGTTCATATACATGATGAATTAATTACTATTCTGAAGATGGTGTCAGCATAAAAGCTAAACTTCAAAAAGTAAAACAAAGGTATAATATGATCGCTATAAATACAGCGATCATATTTTGCTATATTCAATTACATTTCGTAGAGATAAAATAATCGCAAATATCTCCATAAAACCACCAGAGTGAAAGCTTCTAGTGTGCGATCACTTTCCAATTGGCCAATCTCAGAGCCAGTTATTGCGATCGCACTCCCAAAAGATTTAGAGAAATATTTGCCTGTCCACAAAAGAAAAAATCCTGCACAAGGCGTCCATATTTACCAAACAAGACACCAAGCACAGAACTCTAAAAAATTTCTTAATCTCATTCTACAAGGCTTGGTTAATTTGGTCAAATCTGGATAGCAGCAGGGCTCAGTAAATCCCCAAAGGTGCCCTATGTCTACCACAACATCAGCAGCACGCACCATGATGGCATTTTTGATCCAATCTGGTAACTGTTCCAAAATGATTTGTCCAGCATTGGGTAAGAGTTGCTCGTATTCCTTCGTTTCTTGCATCATTTCTACTCCATCGGAATCTGGGCACTTCTGAACAGTTGATTAGTTTTTTTATAAATTACCTGATGATTTAATCACAGTTAGCAATTGATCTACTGTATGTTTCCAGGTAAAACGCTCAGAAACAAACTTAGGACCTGCATGATGAGCATTTTGCCCAAAACTTGGTTGTTCAATTACCTGTAACATTAGAGCAATTAAATGATCGACATTGGGGTTTAGATAAAATCTGGTTTGATCATCGATGATTGATGATTCTAGTTTACTCTCGATCGCTAAAGCAAACTCTGGATCGGTAAAATCATCAGTGGAACTACCTTGAGTAGAAATAACTGGTAAACCACAAGCGATCGCTTCTAATACTGGTAAATTAAATCCTGCTCCTAAATGGGGGGAAACATAAGCATCGGCAATTTGATATAAACGCGCCATTTCTGAAAATGCGAGATGATTACCAATATATAATATATGAGACATTACCTGATTGAGCTGACGATCAGAAAAAAGGGTTTTACCTACAGTTAAGAGACATTCTTTATAAGAGTAGAAATTATCTAAGCCTTTAAAAATTAACCTGGCTTGGGGATATTTGTCAACAACTACGGCAAAAGCTTTCAATAATGGAGTAATTCCTTTGACAGAAATCATCCCACCAATATTCAAAAAAACAAAATTATTCTCCAAGTTAAATTCTTGACGTAATATCTTTCGTTGATCTTCAGCTAAAGGTTGATAGATACTGGGATCTACTCCTAACGGAATAACTACCACTCGATCGGCTTGGGCTCCACTCCGAATAAATCCTTGTCGCGACCATTGAGAAGGAGTAATAATGATGATATCCAAATTATGATGAACTTCTGCTAAAGAAGAAATATTTAATTCTTCCATTCGGAATTTTTCAAAAACTCCCCATTCTGTTGTACCAAATATATAAGTTCTTTTACTATTAGATGGGGTAAAATTATAAGGCCAAAAAATTCGATAAGTTGCCTCACTGCTACAATTTGGAGGAGGAGCTTTAATTTGTTTTAAAGTAATTTCTGCTGTTTCTGGAAATAATCCCGTGATGGATTGCCAATGTTCTTTCCAATAGGGTACATCTTGATGATAAAGTTCTAAATCCGGATGTTTGAGCATTTCTAAAAGCTGGAATTGGTTAACAATTGCATAGGATTGGGAAAGAAAACGCCATCCTTCAATAATAATTTGCATATCATTATTTAGATATTATTAATTTCCCAAAGGTTGTTGAGTAGGTATCCCCACAGCACGAGGAAATAGAACTGAGGTGGGGGCAATTTTTCGCAAAAATAAACAATGCCTGACACTATTGCTAATTGGTGTAGTAAAATCTTCAATATGTTCGATCGCACCACCTAATTTTTCCACAGCCGATCGCAAAGCAATAGTTTCTGTTTCCGTCCAATGACCACGATAAAGAATGGCTAAACCACCAACCTTTAATAAAGGTAGCGCATATTCAGCACAAATATTAGCAGGTGCCACAGCTCTAATTAAAGCTAGATCATAACTTTCCCGGTAAGCTGGATCTTGACCAAACTCCTCAACTCTACCAGTCACTGCGATCGCCCGTTCAATTTCTAAAGTAGTTAATAAACTTTGGACAAAGGCAATTTTTTTACGAGTTGAATCAAGGAGAGTCACTGTAGCATCAGGAAAAGCGATCGCTACCGGAATTCCTGGAAAACCACATCCAGTGCCAATATCAACTATATTAGCAACAGTAAATTTGGGAACAGCTCCGGAAAAAACTCCTCGTAAAGAATCCCATAAATGTTTCTCCCAAAACTCTTCTGGTGCTGTAATCCGAGTTAAATTTAACTGCTGATTTCCTTGCAAAATTAACTCATAAAGTAATTGAAATTGACATTGTTCAACCTGACTCGGTTGCCAATGTAAAGTCTCTTGCCAGACTGCAACTAAATCTGGTAAGATCGGCATATTTACTTTCATTGTTGGCATTCTAATTATCATCCTCCAGGTTATAAAACCACAGCCGAAAGTTGATCATTAATCGCGATTTGATCAGCCGCAACCGATCGCAAGACCCCATGATTAAGAGTCCAACAACAATCAGCAATATTCAACAAATCTCCAGCATCGTGAGTTACCACTAATAGACTCCAGTGATTTTTTAATTTAGACAGTAAATTTACCAATTGCTTCCGCATTGACCAATCTAAACCTGCGGTTGGCTCATCTAACAATAATAAATGAGGTTGACGAATTAACTGTACTGCTAAAGCCAAACGACGCTGTTGTCCACCACTCAAAGACAAAGGAGAAGTCTGTAAAGGTAGATCAGCTAAACCAACTTCTAACAAAGCTTCATGGACTTGATCTGCACCTAACTCCGGATGACCAAGACGTAATTCCTCTAAAATTGTCCCACCGCAAAAATGACGTTCGGGAAACTGAAAAACTAACCCTCCTAACTGTTGTAAGTGTTCGGGAGTAAGTTCTTGCTCTCTCCAAGAAATTTCACCGTCAGTTTTTGCCGCCAGTCCAGCTAAAATTTCCAGTAAGGTACTTTTTCCAGAACCACTAGGTCCAATGATTAGACCCATTTGTTGAGATGCAAGTTCTAAGTTAATTCCTTTTAAAATTGCAGTAGTGACAGCAGGAGGATGATAAACCAAATTTTTCAGATAGAGCATTCGGATTAATTAGGGCTGATCCTGTATGAATTTTGGCACAATTAGGCGATCGCTAAAAATCATGCCCGGAACTGACCACAGCCGATCGCGTCAAAAGGCAAGAAAACTATTTCCCACTTTGGCATAATCTGAATTATTCAGCAAAAAATTAGTTTAACCTTAGTGAACCTGTGACCAATTCTCCTCTTACCCTACGGACTACAAAAATGAAACTTGGTCAAATCGCTAGTGTCATCGTCGCGATCGCTTGCTGGATGAGTCCCGCTTGCGCCCAAGACCCATTCCGTGACACCAACCCGAAACCAATCGGCGATCATACAGAGGCTGCTTTCAAAGCTATGTTTGTGGATGGAGACTATCGATCAGCCACAAATCTGGTGCAACAAGCTCAATCTAGTGAACCGAATGAGCCTTTAAATTATGCTTTACAAGCATCATTAGCTTATATGCAAGGAGACATTAGTTCTTTGGCTCAATATGCTAACCAAACTTTGGCAACTGCGACACAACTCAACGCTAATGATCCCTTACGAAGTAATCTTTATATTGCGGTTGGTCATGCTTTAGAAGCTGGCTATCTGATTACTAAAGATGGCACTGTCAAAGGTGTTCCCGAGGCTTTGAGTAAACTCAACGAAGTCTTTGACTCATTAGACGTTGCATCAGGGATTAATTCTAAAGATCCAGAGCTAAATTTACTCAAAGGTTACATGGATTTACTTTTAGGCATTTATTTACCTTTTACCAATCCTGGTAAGGGAATACAACAACTACAAACCGATGCCGGTCCCCGCTATTTGGCTAATCGAGGTATTGCTTTAGGATATCGGGATTTGAAACAATATGATCAAGCCTTACAATTTGTTAACCAAGCTTTAGTAGATACTCCCAATAATCCGGAAGTGCTATATCTCAAAGCCCAAATTCTGGTTAAACAAGGTAACCTAGATCAAGCTAAGGATTATTTCCAAACTGCTTTAACTAAATCTGAGCAACTCCCCAAACTTTTAGTAGCACAAATATTCTATGAACAGTGCCGGAACCAACGCGATTTAGACAAAAAACCTCGGGATTGCCCTAGTTTATTGAATCAAATCAAACAAGGACCTGGTTCATGGGGACAAGTACCCTCCCCCAATTATAAAACTAGGTTAGGAACGTTGTCCGGTGACAATATAATATACTCGTTGACCAATATTAGTCGCATGATCGGCCATTCGCTCTAAGTGACGAATGACTAAGACCATGAGTAAGATTGGTTCAACCACACCTTGGATATCGCGCTGTTGGGCTAAAGTGCGATAAAGTGTTTCGTAGGCTGTGTCCACCGTATCATCTTCTCGTTTAATCTGCTGACCTGCTTCCCCATCTAAATCAGCTAGTGATGCTAAACTCATAGCCAGCATCGCTTGAGCTTGATGGGACATATCCTCAACCTGGTCTATATAAGGCGAAATTGGATAAGGGAACAGTTTAATCGCGATTTCGGCTAAGTCTTTAGCATAATCACCAATTCTTTCTAAATCACGGACTAGCTGCATAAAAGCACTTAATTGACGTAAATCTTTTGGTGCTGCGTCTGGGAGTGTCATTAATCCAGCACAGTCTAATTCAATTTGACGATAAAATTTATCAATTTTTTTATCTAAGGCAGCAATTTGTTGTGCTGCAACTAAGTCACGCTGAAATAGGGATTGATGACCCAAACGAAAGGAATTTTCTACCAATGCACCCATCCGCAACACATCTCGCGCTAAACGCTTGATTTGTCGCTCAACGTGAGTTGGCTCAGGACTGCTAGTCGAAGAGTAATAATTCACCCCAAATATTTCAAAATAAAAGTTCTCATATACTAATATCGCTTTAATTTTTCTAAATTTTGATAATTTCAGGTTAACTTTTTGGTAATTCAATTTGCACCCATGCTCCACCAGTTTCTGGGTGATTGCGTGCTTTGATCGACCCTCCGTGGGCGCGGACGATTTGTTGGACGATCGCTAAACCTAGACCACTCCCAGAACTAAAATTATTCGGGGTTTCCTCGGCTAAGGTATTTAATGATAAATGGGAATCTCCAGCAGTCGGATCTCGCGATCGGGATTGATCTCCACGATAAAATCTGTCAAATACCCTTGGTAAATCAGTTTCGAGAAAACCAATCCCCGAGTCAATCACATTAATCTGAATGTATTGTCTTCCTCCTTTTGTTTCTGGACTAGACCGTTCTGAGGGAGAAACAATACTGACTTTAACCTGGATCTGCTGCTGGGAACTATATTTAATACTATTATCTAATAAATTGAGAAAAACTCGGTACAATCGGGATTCATCCCCTTGGACCCACACTGCATCTGGACCAGAATAAATTAAATTTAGTTCTTTTTTATGGGCTAAGGGCTCTAAGGTTTGCCAGACACTATTAATTAGCGATCGCAGTTCCAGGGACTTAGTATTGAGGGTGTGAACTGGAGTAATTTCAATTTGTCTGAGTTCGAGTAAATCTTGGACTAAATTAATTAACCGATTTACTTCCACCATGAGACGATTGGCCCAAGTTTGCCAGGGAGGTTCTAAGTGAGTCTGTAAAGCTTCTACTACTAAGCGAATCGAAGTCAGAGGTGTTTTAAATTCGTGGGCTAAATCAGAAACCCAGCGATCGCGAGCTTGAGCTAATTCAATCATAGCTTGTCGATTTTCTAGAAAAACCCCTACCTCTCCTTGGGGCAATGGCCATCCGTAACCTTTTAATGTTAAAGCTGGGGGAGTACCAATCGCTTCGGTACTCGAATAAGCTGGATGAAAGACCCACTCTCGTTCACAGGGTTGTTGTTGCTGACGAGTATTTTCAATTAATTCATCTAATTCGTAGGATCGGACTAACTCCAACAACAATCGTAATTGTCCCGGTTCCCAGCGTTGGATATTTAATATTTGTCTGGCCCGTTGATTGCACCAGAGGAGCTGATTTTCTTCATCTAAAATCAAATAACCGATTGGCGCAACTTGGAGGATCGATTGCCAAGTTTGGACTTGCTCCGTCAATTGTTTTTGTTGCTGATTACTTAAAGTAATCCCACGTCGTAAACGACTCAATAGAGGTAGAGAAACTTCCGTAACTTCAGTATGCCAAGCTCCGAGAATTTTCCTTAGTTTCATCCGATACCAATAGTGGCACCCTAGGCAAAATCCGATGCCTAAAGTTAGTCCTAAAAAAAATGGGACTAAGGCCATTTTTATTCCTCATCCAGCATTCAGCTTAGTAGTTAAGTCTTAATTCAGATTAACAACTAACCTAACCGATAGCCAAAACCTCGTACTGTAATTATATATTCTGGTTGGCTGGGATCAATTTCAATTTTCTCGCGCAACCAACGAATATGGACATCGACGGTTTTGCTGTCACCAATAAAATCTGTACCCCAGACTTGATCTAGTAACTGATCCCGCGACCAGACTCGACGGGGATAAGTCATAAATAGCTCTAGCATCCGAAATTCTTTAGGGGAAAGATGTACTTCTTCCCCACGAGCTAAAACTCGACATTCTTGAGGATAAAGAACTAACCCTTTAAATTGTAGTGTTACCTGTTGAGATAAATTGCCCAACCGTTGACGTCGCAATAAGGCTCGACATCTAGCAATTAACTCACGCATACTAAAAGGTTTGGTCAGATAGTCATCTGCTCCTACCTCTAAACCCAATACTCGATCAGTCTCTGTTCCTTTGGCACTGAGGATGAGGATCGGTACAGGATTTCCTTGAAACCGTAACAAACGACACAGATCCAGACCATTAACTTGGGGGATCATTAAATCCAAGATAATTAGATCAAATCCGTTTTCCATTTGACGTGGATCGCTATTCTGTAGCAAGTTTAAGGCACTACGTCCGTTGTTGGCTGTAGCAACTTCAAAACCCTCTTCCTTCAAAGACATAGAAATCATTTCGCGAATAATGTCTTCATCTTCAACTAACAACAGCCGATTGACTTGGGCTACTTCTGGTCCAAAAGGGTTCTCTACAGCATCATAATCCTTCATCCCACCATTGATTGGCATCTGAGATCGGGAAAGATACTGCTCGTTGCATATTCAGTTTGAGCAGATGATTTTATTAATGTCATGCCATAAACCCCTTAATTCCATTCTCAATTTAAACCTAAAAACCAAAATATATCCGGACCAGAACTAAAAATTTGCTTTTATGTTTTGGATGGGCATCTAGCAAAATTCATTTGCGCTCTCTGGTATTATAGTATGCTAGGGTGAAAAACTAATCATAAATACTCATTGCTGTCACCCAGTAAACGAGAAAATCTGCCCCAATCTACCTACTGCTAATCGCTTTTTCCCCAGATTTATCTAAATTTTTGTACCAGTACCAATTAAAGCATCTTCAGTGATGGCTGTCAGCAGACGATTGACCTCTCCCCCAGCCCCTCTCCTAAAAGGCTACGGTGTACACACAAGTTGAGATAGAGTCAGGAGGGAAGGGAAGTAAGGAGAAAAAAGTAGTGGAAAATCCAATTTTAATTCATGTGCAACAATGTCAGGGAACAGCATTCCCAGACCCAAGACGGGGAAAAAGAGGGGCTTCATTGTATACAGCGATGGCACAACATCAATCAGTAAATATTCGGAAAATCAGTAAAAATCGAGCCGAGCAAGTTGGATATTACCGATTTTTAGGGAATGAGAATGTAAAAACTGGAGAATTAGTCGTAAGTTGAGGAGAACATTGCACCTTACAGGTAGATGGAAAACACCAGGTCTTAGCGATAGCGTGATAGTAGTGAAATTAACTTACAGTCTCACAAAGGGAGATTAAAATCCGAGGGAATTGGAGTAGTAGGAAACAATAAAGGATTAATTATCCTCAATTTATTAACTCACTGTTAACTTCTCTTACTCCCCATTCCCTCTTAGGGAAGGGGGCTGGGTGGTTAGGTTCTTAAATTTAATCATATTAATCACTTCACACCGATCGCTAAATCTAGGATAAAATTTATAAATAGTGTAGACTATAATTTGAGGAGATTTGAAGGAAGGAAAGAGGAAATTTTATGCTTTTCCCATTTCCAGGGATGAACCCTTACCTAGAACATCCAGAAATCTGGTCAGGAGTACATCACTGGTTAATTGTTGAACTTGCTAGGTTTATTTCTCCCTTACTGCGTCCCAAATACAGAGTCGCTGTTGAAGTGCGGATCTATGAAACTATTGGGGAACAATCGTTGCTAGTTCCCATCCCAGAAATCGTTAAACAAGGTTATTTAGAAGTGCGAGAAGTCGCTACGAGTGAAGTAATAACAGCCATTGAAATACTTTCTCCTATTAATAAACGTTCGATCGCAGCCCGTAAGCAATATGAGAGTAAACGAAATAAGGTCTTAGGCAGTTCAACTCATTTAGTGGAAATTGATTTATTGCGTCAGGGGCAACCCATGCCAGTTTATCACAGCAATATTCAAACTCATTATCGCATTTTAGTCAGTCAAAAAAATCGTCGTCCTCAAGCTGATTTATATACCTTTAATTTACCCGATCCTATTCCCTTATTTCCCTTAACTCTCAAGTCCGGAGATCAAGAACCCTTAATCGATTTACAATTATTATTGAATAATGTCTATGATCAAGCAAGTTATGATTTAGCCATAGATTACACTCAAGAACCAGTACCACCATTGTCAGAAGCAGATCGGATTTGGATGAATAAATTGTTGATCGAACAACAACTGCGATCGCCCTCTTGAAAATTATCCTATTATCTGTATTAATCGTGATGTTAATCTCTGGATAAATTAGCTCCCTACCAAATTAACGAAAGGTCTAAAATAAATCCTGGTAAAATATCTTCTCCTGATAATGTTTTTGGATTGTCTAAGATTTCTTTTTCTCTGCCCTGACGATAAATTTCAACTTGGCGGTTTTTGCGGTTGATTAACCAACCTAAACGAGTGCCATTGTCCAGATATTCTTGCATTTTTTCCTGTAGAGGTTTTAAAGGATCGCTGGGCGATCGCAATTCAATCACAAAATCAGGACAAATTGGTGGAAACTTCTCTTGTTGTTCAGAGGTGAGTGATTCCCATTTTGCTAAGGGTATCCACGCTGCATCGGGAGAGCGATCTGCACCATTAGGGAGTTTAAAACAAGTAGAGGAGTCAAAGACAATACCTAATTGAGTTTGTCTGTTCCACAAACCCAAATCTAGGTTAATATCTGAGTTACGTTTTCCAGTTCCTCCTCCTGTAGGTGGCATGATAATTAAGTCTCCTTTGGCTGTACGTTCTAATTTTAATTCTCGGTTGGTGATACAAAGTTGATAAAATTGCTCATCAGTAATAGGGTAAGTTTCTGGGTTGTTTAAAATATATACCGTCATATTTTTCATCTTCTTTATTATGGCTACAGAGGCAATAAAACATATTTTAGCACAAGTGATAACTGGATATTAATCAGAGCGATTATCAATTTGGATACAAATCAATAATGCGCTTAATCACTCGCACTACATCATATAGTTCGTTCCGTTGTGGGTTAACAATGGTAAATTTCTTTGATATCGCATACTGGCGTAATTGCTGATCGAGCTTGACAAATATATAATCTTCACCATTCATGATCATCCCCAATGTAGGTATCTCAGGGTGTGGATTTGCCATCATATAAGCTAAGGTTTG
This sequence comes from uncultured cyanobacterium, assembly GCA_963744145.1. GTDB lineage: Bacteria > Cyanobacteriota > Cyanobacteriia > Cyanobacteriales > CAWUOF01 > CAVUSO01. The sequence continues at coordinate 1,212,644 of CAVUSO010000001.1, forward strand.
GGGTAGTGCTTGTAAAACACTAAAGCTATATTGTTTAGCTTCTATTAACACGATCCATAATAAGTTTTTGATCACCAATGTATCAATAAATCCTTCTAATATGGTGTCTCCATTTTCAATCTCTATTTTGACAAATTTCTCCCCACGAATTTTAAATGGTGGATCGCAAAATCCCAAGAGTTCTAATAGAGGAGATAGGGTAATGATGATGACTGTGGCTTCGAGGATAAAGCCATCGGCGGCATAATAGAGGTAGCGATTTTTAATGCGATCTAGTGAGGTTTTTTCTGCCTCTGTAAGTTCAGGTAAATCATTCAGCCATTCGGTGAAGAATTGAGGATCGTTTGTTTGAGTGATGTTGAATTTTCGTTGAGCTTCATTGAGGTTACTAATGGCTTTGGTGATGGCAATAGTTTGAGACATAATTGATCAGGTTTTGTTTTTGAATTTTAGCATCAAGGTATTTCAGCTATCTATATGTATTTTAACTTTTCGACTCCCCCCTGCCCAACCAACACAGATCAATCACAAGCAACTTTCACCGATCGCTATTCACCCCAAATCTGACTGTACTTAATCAGGTCATCCGCAGTAATTCATGCGAGCGCGAGTAATCAAACCTCTGGGTGAATCTGGACACCGATCGCGAGTAATCAAACCTCTGGGTGAATCTTCGCACTATTGTACTTCATCAATCGGTCCTACGCTGTAGAATTTCTTCACATCTTTGTTTTAAAATAATCAGGTAATATTCGGTCAAAAAAAATCGATCACCGAAGGCAATGGGACTAAATAAAGAGAGAAAAATAAAGAAGCGTAAAGAGCAAAAGGGCTATCATAGCCCTTGGCTATGAAGTCCATCCAATCGAACAGACAACCCGAAAACCGAAGATGTCGAAGCGGAGAGCCGGCCCAAAACCGTTGCGACACCCAGAACGACAATCCCGCGGATTAACGAACCACGAGCCACCACGCAGCAACCGATGGTCCGCAGTGTTTAAGCCAAGCGGATCATAGTCAAGCGAGCCACCACGCACCGACCGATTAGTTTGATTGTCCGCAGCGTTGGTTAATAAGTCAATGCTGTTTTGATAATGATTCTTATTCTTATCTTCATCCCAGACTGAACCATCTCTCGGCGCACCCTCATAATTGTCATGCCAAGGATCTGCACACCACTCCCAGACATTTCCGTGCATATCGTACAGTCCAAAGGAGTTAGCCACGTTAAAAGTGCCTACTGGTGTAGTTTCACAACGGTAAATCCCTTTTGGACCTTGACCGTAGGAACCTGAATCTTTATCATCTGTACCTCGATAATTTGCTAAATCTGTTGTAATAGTCTTGCCAAAGTGAAATGGTGTAGTTGTACCAGCCCGACAAGTATATTCCCATTCTGCTTCGCTAGGTAAGCGATATTTTTTCCCTGTCTGTTTCGACAGTCTGGCACAGAATTCTACCACCTCATACCAGTTAACTTGCTCTACAGGTAGATTTTCTCCTGTAAACTTAGAGCAATCTGGCTCTAGCTTATAGCGAATTTTGGGCAGTTTTGTTGCCACAGCTTTCCACTGCGCTTGAGTAACAGGGTATTTCCCTATAAAAAAGTGTTCGACACTTACTTCATGTTGGGGTTTTTCATGGTCATAGCTTCCTTCTTCATTTTTAGCCGCACCCATCCGGAAATTACCACCAGGGATGTAAACCATATCGAGAGCGACACCTTCATCCAAATTTTCCCTAAAATATGATGCTTGCTTAGTTTTCCGTGCGATTTCTTTACCGCGTTTATCAACTGTTACTGTTTCAAAGGTAAAAGTTGGCAGTTTTCTTTCTTTCGGAACGGTTAAAAGTACCCCGTCAACCTTAAAATCATCCAGTTGTTTATAAATCTCTTGCGCCCCTTCCTGATAACCTCTTCCCTCACGCGCTAATCCTTGTGCAAACTTTAGCAATGGCTCAAATCCTTTTTCTACTAAAGGTTCAGCAAAAGTTGTAACCAAAGCAGCAGTTTTAATTTTTTCATCTAAAACCTTACCAACAAGTGCCTGTTGCAGCTTTTCGGCAATTTTTTTAGCAAGTTGAGTCGGTTCAGTATAACCAAGGGGAATCCAGTCAGGATGTTCACCACCCAAATCAATAGTTTCCTCTAATCCCTGGTGCAAGTAATAAAGGAAAGCTCCAGATAAATCGCGCAGTTGTTGTTCTCCAAAGCGGATCGTTAACGCTTTCAGCAATAAATGACGAACTGTGCTATCCATCTGATATAAATTCCCACCGATCGACTCGCACAATGGAGAGAGCAAAAGACGGGGAACAGCAATCCAAGGTAAATTAGAGATAAAATTCTCTGACAAAAAATACAGCAAATGGGGAGTAACTGCCAAGGGAAAAGCCGCATAATAAGCTAAATTCAAATATTCAGGGAAATAATCGGCAAATTCAGATAATTTCTCGATCGCTTCTTCATAATGGGGTTTTTCCCGATGTTGCTCTAAGACTTCATCTAATTTCTCCCAAGATTTATAATCAATTTCTAGCTCTAATGACGATTCAGTGAAATTTGTCTCAGTAATTGGTTGTCCTCGGAGCGATCGCAGTAATTCTTGCCATCCCAAAACACTAAAAGGAAACATGGGAACGCGATCGGCAATTTGGTGAGCAGTTGTGCCTAACCAATCCTCTTGGGGCCAAGGATTGAGCCAAACAATTTGATGAACAAACTTTTCTAATTGGGTGATAAAATTCTCAATTAATTCGATTCTAGTCTTATTAATAATCGGAGTAGTAGCCGCAGCATCACTAAATATTAAAACTTGCGTCCGTATTGGGTGTAATTTGGGTAAAATTTCATCAAGGGAGAGTTTAGTTAATAATTTTGGATCAGTAAATAAAGCATCTCTCGGACTATTACGAAAATAGAATATATTTAATGATTTAAAAATCCCGCTCACCCTTGCAGTTTCCACCAGATACTCAGCAATTAAGTGAAAAGGAATCATCGAATTACTTTGGTCAATTAACAACAGTAATTCAACTTGATTGACTCGACTGGGACGATAGACAATTTCCGCAATATTTTCTTGACAAATCCGCTTAACTGTGCTAGGAATATCTAATTCAATATCGCTTCCTGTGCGTAAATATTTCCTCAGAAAACACCAACCTCTTAATAATAGTGTTTTAGTTAAGGGTAAATATTCGTGATTGAAGATATATTGATCATGGGAAGGTTTCGGTTCTGATTTAGTCGGTGGAACAGCAACACCAACACCCACAAGCAGCTCTGAATTGTCTAGATTGGAAACATTCTGCTCAAGATTATTTACCCCATCCTTGCGATCGGGTAAATCTCCTCCTAACTTCTGATCAGGATTTAAGCGATCAAACCGTTCCTTTTCTCCCAAAACTTCCTGACTTTTTGGGATGAATTTAGGAGTTGATTTGACATCAAAAGCAGTTGCGATATTTTTTTGTTCTGCTAGAGTTTTTCCCCAAAGCTGCTGACAGAGTTTTTTCAGTTCAGAATAATCTTTAGGACGTAAAGATTCTATCTCCCACACTTTGTGCAAGAGTGCATAGTTTTCAAACTCTAAGAATAAGCCTAATTTCCTTAAGTTTTCCCTTAAGTCCAGAAAAAATTGCAGTAAAGATGTATCATTATGAGTCATTTTTCTTAGACTCCGTAGATTTATGATAGCGCTTTTGTTCTTCGCGAGTCTTTAATAACACTCCCAAATTTTCCTTAATTAATTTAGGAATATCTTGGATCGGTGTATCAAAAGTAATCACCTTAAAGAAATCTAAAAGTTCGCTTGTACTAGCTTTTTTACTTCCGCTCTTATCAGTTTTACCACGCACATCTTGATAAGCAGCAATAATCGGTGAAATATCTATTTCCTGTTCGCCAAAATGGGCTTTAATAATTTTTTCTAATTGGGTTGCATCGGGCGATTCTAAATAGTAAAATAAACACCGTCTTAAAAAAGCATTAGGCAAAGGTTTTTCATCATTACTGGTAATAATAATCAGCGGAGAAGCAATTTTTTTAACTTCTTCACCTGTTTCCTCAATAAAAAAACGTTTTTCATCTAATTCTAACAGGAGATCATTAGGAAAATCTAGATCAGCCTTATCAATCTCATCAATCAAAACGATCGCCGGAATCGGAGTTTTAAAGGCTTTTCCTAAAGCGCCAAATTTAATATAACCTAACTGGTTTTCATTTTGCAGACGGCTAATAGTTTTTTGGCGAATTTCAGGAGATAAATATTCGCTTTGAGCTAGTTGAGTATCCCGCAAACGTCCAACCGCATCATAGGTATAAAGCCCATCTCTAGCACGACTAAGAGATTTTATATACCAGGTATAAAAAGGCCACTCTTTATTGTTGATCCATTCTTGTGCCCATTCTTCATGCTCGAGTTTTTCCTTTGCAGTTTCGATAAGCTGTGGATATTTATGAGCAAATTCATAAGCGATCGCACTTGCTAATTGAGTTTTTCCAGTACCCGGTTCACCCATTAATAATAGAGGTCGATCAAGAGCGATCGCGAGTTTAACCATTCGTTTGAGATCATCACTAGGACAATAGGGAAGATCCTTAGCTCTAGGTGGTGGGTTGATATCACCTGTGTACTCTAGGTTAAAAGGGTTAATATTATTATCCATCTGTTTTAAATGTAAGTCTGTCATAGTTCAATATAGTTCATTTAAGGGCGTTGCTTAATCAGGGTATGAAAATCCTGTAGGGGCGCATGGCCATGCGCCCTGGGCGTATTGCCATACGCCCCTACAAATTATTTATTCATACCGTAAATCAGCAACGCCCATTTAAGAATATTTTGGAGATACGGGCAAATCAGGGCGAAGCATTCGGATATAATATTGCTGGTTTGAGCGTTCAATTGTCGCCCGAATGCTTCGCCCCTACACTTAACTGAATCGTATTGTGTCATAGTTCAAATTCTTTCTCAATATATGACCATCTACAACTAGATTTAGCACAAATTGCCTCAAACACATCTTCCGGAGTGCCATTCTTGCTCTTATTCCATATTTCCTGAAATAAGTTTTCGATTGGGTCATCATCAGGATGGTTTAACAATGTACTATACTGTTCTAACCAATGGCTTAAAACTGGACTCCAAGTAACCGTACTAGATTCATTATTTGTGCTAAATTTTTTGATAACTGGTAAACTAATAGGTATTTGAGAATGCCAGTTATCTAGATCATTACAAGAAGCCCAGTTAATTTTCCATTTAGAAGCTTGAACTTGATTATCAGTTAAAAACATAAAAAGATAATTTTTTACTTTCGGATCAGTTGCAGAATAGGTACTGATTTTTTTGCTCAGAGGTTTCCAAAAATTTTCAATCAACTTATAAATTACATCCTGGTGGAAAGTATGGATATTAAGAATTTTGATCGCGACAGTTTGTGTTTTCCAGTATTCAAAAGTTTTATCTACATAATTTTCAGTTTTTCCTTCTGGTACACCCAGTTGTTTTGCTAATCGGTGCCAAACTTCATCAATATTAACCTCTTGTGAATGATTAAAATGAACTTTAATCTGCTTAAGTGTAACATAATCCTTTGGAATATTATCCTCTAATAATCGATGTATTAACCAACGTTGACCATGCTTTGGCTCACCTTGAATTAGAAAAGCACCTACTCTGGTGATCTGATTCGTGATCAAATTTCTGAAGGGGTCACATTGAGCTTCATAATTAAGTTTTAACAAAGCTTTTGCTAACCTATTAACATTCTGACTATTTATTGGATTTCTTGAAAAAGATTGTCCATTTGGTAATGTACGGTAATCTTCTCCTTCTTTAAGAGTCATGACATCTATTTGTAGACGTTGATGATAGGAATTTCCATATAGTTTAATTAATTCTTGGTGTAACTTATAAAATAATTTATCTAAGCTAGAGAAAGTTACAGGGTCTTTACCTTTTTGAATTTTTGCAAATAATTCTCTATCCAGTCCAGTCAGACTGCTAATCGCAGTATTAGTAACTTTTTCTTTATTAAATATAGGTTTTAACGCATTCGCAAGCTTTTGCTGTCCCTTTGGTTCTAATAAACATCGATGGTCAGAGCCTTTTTGAGTATACATTGAAAAAATTTGGATGTATGGGTGGATAGGATTTCCTGATTAATTTTACATCATTTAGCTGAAAAGCTTACTGGCACTAGCTTAAAAAATTTTGCGGATGATCCGCAGAGACAGTTTTTCAACGTTTTATTGTATTCAACATGGAAGCCACAGAACAAAGACTCCCTCATTATATATAGGAAAAGTCGCTGACGCAGTTTCCATAAAGATCCTTTATCAACGACCGATACAAAGTATGACCACTACTATAACTCAAAACGGAAAAAAAGCCCCAGTTTCTAGCTTAGAAACCGAATCTGCTGAAAATGAAACCTGGGATTGTGCGATCGCGATCCAAGTCCCAATCATCTTTTCCTGGATCTCTTTTATCGTTTCACTCTTTCAAGGGTGGAAGATCATTAAATCATTCAGTCAACTCTTTCGTGGGTCCTGTGTCTGGCCCGAATTTGGCACTTGGATCAATTCCCAGGGACGATTAGTATGGGATTTGAATATCTGGATTAAATCCTCAACAAATTATGAAAGTTTGCAATTGAATTATAGCGAGGTAAAACGGATAGCATTAGAAATGAAAAAGAAACTACATCAAGAGGCTGTAGTGATTGAAGTAAATAACGAGATCCACTTGCTTTAAGTAATTTGCGATCGGAACTTAAATCATCAATCAGACCTAATACCAATTAACTATGAAATTGCACTTAATCTGAGGTTGATCTGTTAGGTCAGGGCAGGTTTATAATGGTGATCTGTTGGTGGCAAAATTGACTGGTGAACCTGCCCCTACCAATTTTATCCTCAATTTGCGGATTTCTGTAGTAGGGGCGGGTTCGCCCAGATTTTTGAAATTTACCAATTAATTAGAAAAACCCGCCCGGGTTCACCGAGATGTTTGACATTTACCTACTAATCATCAAAACCCACCCTCACCCACAGATCAATATACATCAATGTATCTTCATGGTGAATTGGTATAACCCCCCAACCCCCTTCCCTACCAGGGAATGGGGAGTAATTAATAATAATTAATAAGCCAAATTGGCTCTCCCGTACTGATGGTGATCAGTAAAAATTATTGAATTTCCAAATGCTTACTATATAAGCTTTTTCCCTGCTCCCTGTCCTCATCTCCCTGCCGAAAAACGGGATTTTCCACCACAAATACGGGAGAGCCAAAACGGTTTTTCCGTTGATGATGGGATTATCCCAATATTGGGCTATAATTTTTCCTGAACTCCAAAATTTATTTAACATCCAAATCTGTTACCCCATCCCAGTCTAGCGGAACTCCATACTTTAAATGTTGTTGACAGCGTTTCACATATAGCATCGCTGCCTGATCTTGAGGATTAGTGGCTAATATTCGCGTAAATATAGGTTGCGCCCCCACAAAATCTTGGCGATTATAAGCCATCACCGCGGCTTCAAACCTACTCTTAGTTTGCGTCTTTAATTGATGAGATAATCCCTCTTCTGGATCATAGATTTCATAAATTGCCACCGCATTATTTTTCCCTTTCACTCGCACCCGATCGAGAAATCTAAAACTATAATGCTGAATTTCTTCAATCCGAACTAAAGTATGTACACTGATTAAAATTCCCGCTCCATATAACTTGGTTAATCCTTCCAATCGCGAAGCTAAATTCACCGCATCAGAAATTACTGTTGTCTCCATTCGTTCCGGTTCTCCAATGGTTCCTAACATTAAATTACCTGTATGTAAACCAATCCCAATCGCGATCGGCACTAATCCTTGTTGTTGTCGCTCTTGATTAAAAAGTGCGACTTTTTGCTGCATCGAAATTGCGGCTTGAACTGCACCATCTGCTGACTGGGGAAATAAAGCCATAATCCCATCCCCAATATACTTATCAATAAAACCATCATGTTCTCTAATCACAGGACTAACTTGGCTTAAATAAGCATTAATAAAATTAAAAATCTCTTGGGGTGTCATCCCTTCTGACAGATGAGTAAAGGAGAGAATATTAGCAAACATTACCGTCATTTCTTGCTGAATTTGGTTACCAATTTGAACATCAATAATGCTGTCTTTTCCTAAAAAATTGAGGAAATCTCGTGGTACAAATCGTCCATAAGCTAAAGTGAGTTTAGCTAAATTCAAATGAGTTTTTATCCGCGCCAGCATTTCCTGTTTTTGAATCGGTTTAGTCAAATAATCATTGGCACCTAATGTAAATCCCTCTACAATATTTTCGGGTTGATTTTTGGCTGTTAAAATCACAATGGGCAGTTCATGAGCCGGAAAACGTTCACGAATTTTCTGACAAACTTCATAACCCGTCATCCGGGGCATCATCAGATCCAGTAAGATCAAATCTGGGATAAAACCATTTTCGATAATCGCTAAAGCTTCTGTGCCATTACAGGCTTCTGTCAGAGTATAATTGGCAAGAGAAAGGATATTGATTAACACCTGACGATTAATCGGTTCATCATCAACGATTAAGATTTTAAATTGTTGGCTATCAGCCGCCAAATTAACAGCTTTTTGCCTAGGTGTTAAAGTAAGTAATTCCACAGTAAGGCTGTCTCGTAGTACCGTAATTGGTGGCGTTGATTTAACTTTTTCGGAGGCAATGGGTAAAGTAAAGGTAAACTTTGAGCCGACCCCAATTTGAGACTGGAGCGTAATTGTCCCACCATGGATTTCCACCAGTTTTTTCGTTACAGCTAATCCTAATCCGGTGCCACCATATTCTCTCGCAGTGGAACCTTCTGCTTGTTCAAAGGATTGAAAAATCTGGTCAAACTTATCTTGGGCAATGCCAATACCTGTGTCAGAAATAGTCACAGATAGTAGCTCTTCTTGGTCAGAAGATATCACTTGTGCCGAAACTTCAATAGTACCGGACGGAGTGAATTTGATCGCATTACCAATTAAATTATGAAGAATTTGTTGTAAGCGATTTTCATCAGCCAGAGCATTGGGTAAGTCTTCCGGAATTGCATTGATGAACTGGAGGTTTTTCTGTTGAGCTAAAGGTTGGCTGAGAGTGAGGACAATCTGGGTAATCGCTCTTAAATCGACGGGTGTTAATTTGAGTTCAAGATGGTGGTGTCTGAGTTTAGAAAAATCAAGAATATCGTTAATTAAACTGGCGAGACGGCGACCACTAGAGACAATTAATTGCAAGTTGGTTTGAGTGGTGGTTGGGAGTTCTCCTGTCGCACCATCAATTAATGATTCAGCAATACCAATAATCCCATTCAGAGGAGTGCGGAGTTCGTGGGAAGTATTGGCGAGAAATTCATCTTTGAGTTGGTCGAGATGATATAGTTCTTGGTTTTTAGTCTCCAGTTTTTCAAACGAATTCTTCAATTGTCCTCCCATGTGATTGAACGAATTTACTAGGGTATCCAGTTCCATAATGGGACTGGGTGGAATATCCTGATCCAGGTGACCTTGAGCCAGTTCATCAGATGCTTGGGAGACACGCAAAATGGGACTAATCACCCAACGAGCAGTGTAAATACCGATCGCGATCGCTAAACTCAGTACCCCTAAACAGAGCCAAACTATGTTGGGAGTGTTAGCATAAATTTGGTCCATGAAGTCAGATTCAGGAATAATAATGACAATGAGCCAGTCTAGATTCAAGTTCTTAAAGGGTACGACTTGGATATATTGCTTCTGGTTATGTAAATTAAAGTCAATTTGTTGGACGGATTGAATCTGGTTGAGGTTGTGAAAGCGATCGCTCAAAAACTGAGCCGTAGCTTTAATCGTAGGATTAGGACTATCAACTGCTGCCAGACGGGTAGTATTTTCTCCCGTACCCTTGAGGATAGATTCGGGTCCAGAAGTGGAAATCAGTTGTCCGGAGCGTTCCATAATAAACACCGTACCTGTGATCCCAATATTCAAACTTTGGAGAAACTTCGACATTTCTTGGGGCAAAAAGAACTCGCTCCCACAAACCCCAATCAAAGATTGATCGGTTAGGCTATAGACCGGTACACTGGAAGCGATCGAGGGCAATAAAGTCGAAAAATCAAGATATTCGCTCCAGACACTTTGCCCTGTTTCCTTTGCAGCTTTGTACCAAGGGCGAATGCGGGGATTGTAAGGCTTATAAGATAAAGTATCTACCTGCTGAGTCGGATTACCTTGAGTATCTAAAGCAAAATATTGGTTGATCGATTTGGTGGATGGATTGCTAAATACGAGGGTCAATTTTGAGCGATCTTCTTTGGAAAACCTAGCAACACCAAGGAATCCAGTATTTTCATCGCCACAGAAAGTATAGCTAATGAAAGGATAGGTCTGCATTTGCTCCCAGATTTGCGCTGCACCTTTCACTTCGCTCACATCAATGACACCCCTAGCCAAGGAGGAAGCATTGAGACGACTAATAGAGTAAGGAATTTCTGTATAGGATTTTAGTTTTTCTTCAATCCGCTTTGATAATTCTAAACGTAATTGACTGGCCACATCATTAACTGCTTGCTGCCCATCGCGGAAAGAGAGATAGCTCACCAAACAAACCGTTGCCATGATTTGTAACACAAAAGGCACCACCAGGGTGGTGCGGAGCCGAAATTTTAGGGATGATTTGTTAACTGCATTAAAATCATTCATACCATCTCCATATTAAACCATATTTCGGGCAATTTTGAAAATAAAATTAGACAAGAAAGCAAAAGTCCTTATTGATCTATTTATTGACAGGCAAGATGCCTGTCCCACCAGAAAAAATCACTTTTGTGGGACAGGCATCTTGCCTGTCCTATTTATTTTTGCTTTCTTGTCTATTGAATCAATTCTATAAATGCACTCAGGAAAAAATAGATTTTTGATAATTAGTTAAAATCCAAATCAGTCACACCATCCCATCCAACCGGAACTCCATACAGTCGATATTTTTGACAGCGTTTCACATAGAGCATTGCTGCCTGATCTTGAGGATTAGTAGCTAATATTTCCTCAAATACAGGTTGCGCCCCCACAAAATCCTGGCGATTATAAGCCATCACCGCTGCTTCAAACATACTCTTAGTCTGCGTCTTTAATTGATGAGATAATCCCGCTTCTAGATCATATATTTCATAAATAGCCACCGCATCATTTTTCTCGTTCACCCGTACCCGATCCAAAAATCTGAAACTATAATGCTGAATCTCTTCAATCCGAATCAAGGTATGGATACTAATTATGATACCAACTCCATATAACTTAGTTAAACCTTCCAAATGTGAGGCTAAATTCACCGCATCAGAAATTACTGTTGTCTCCATCCGTTCTGGTTCTCCAATGGTTCCTAACATTAAATTCCCCGTATGTAAACCAATTCCAATCGCGATCGGCACTAATCCCTGTTGTTGTCGCTCTTGATTAAAAAGTGCGACTTTTTGCTGCATCGAAATTGCGGCTTGAACTGCACCATCTGCTGACTGGGGAAATAAAGCCATAATTGCATCCCCAATATACTTATCAATAAAACCATCATGTTCTCTAATCGCCGGACTAACTTGAATTAAATAAGCATTAAGAAAATTAAAAGCATCTTGGGGTGTCATCCCTTCTGACAGATGAGTAAAGGAGCGAATATCGGCAAACATCACTGTCATTTCTTGTTGACTTTGATTGCCAATTTGAACATCAATAATGCTGTCTTTCCCTAAAAAATTGAGGAAATCTCGTGGTACAAATCGCCCGTAAGCTAAAGTAAGTTTAGCTAAATTCAAATGAGTTCTCATTCGCGCCAGCATTTCCTGTTTTTGAATCGGTTTAGTCAAATAATCATTGGCACCTAATGTAAATCCCTCTACAATATTTTCGGTTTGATTTTTGGCTGTTAAAATCACAATGGGCAGTTCATGAGCCGGAAAACGTTCACGAATTTTCTGACAAACTTCATAACCCGTCATCCGGGGCATCATCAGATCCAGTAAGATCAAATCTGGGATAAAACCATTTTCGATAATCGCTAAAGCTTCTGTGCCATTACAGGCTTCTGTCAGAGTATAATTGGCAAGAGAAAGGATATTGATTAACACTTGACGATTAATCGGTTCATCGTCAACGATTAAGATTTTAAATTGTTGGCTATCAGCCGCAAAATTAACAGCTTTTTGCCTAGGTGTTAAAGTAAGTAATTCCACAGTAAGGCTGTCTCGTAGTACCGTAATTGGTGGCGCTGATTTAACTTTTTCAGAGGCAATGGGTAAAGTAAAGGTAAACTTTGAACCGACACCAACTTGAGACTGGAGCGTAATTGTCCCACCATGGATTTCCACCAGTTTTTTCGTCACAGCTAATCCTAATCCGGTGCCACCATATTCTCTGGCTGTCGAACCTTCTGCTTGTTCAAAGGATTGAAAAATCTGGTCAAACTTATCTGGGGCAATGCCAATACCTGTGTCAGAAATAGTCACAGCTAATAGCTCTTCTTGGTCAGAAGATATCACTTGTGCCGAAACTTCAATAGTACCTGACGGAGTGAATTTAATCGCATTACCAATTAGATTATGGAGGATTTGTTGTAAGCGATTTTCGTCAGCCAGAGCATTGGGTAAGTCTTCCGGAATCGCGTTGATGAATTGGAGATTTTTTTGTTGGGCTAAAGGTTGGCTGAGGGTGAGGACAATCTGGGTAATCGCTCTTAAATCGACGGGTGTTAATTTGAGTTCAAGATGGTGGTGTCTAAGTTTAGAAAAGTCAAGAATATCATTAATTAAACTGGCGAGACGGCGACCACTAGAGACAATTAATTGCAAGTTGGTTTGAGTGGTGGTTGGGAGTTCTCCTGTCGCCCCATCGATCAATGATTCAGCAATACCAATAATCCCATTTAGAGGAGTGCGGAGTTCGTGGGAAGTATTGGCGAGAAATTCATCTTTGAGTTGGTCGAGATGATATAGTTCTTGGTTTTTAGTCTCCAGTTTTTCAAACGAATTCTTCAATTGCCCTGCCATGTGATTAAACGAATCCGCCAGGGTATCCATTTCCATAATAGAACTAGGCCCAATATGCTGATCCAGATGACCTTGAGCCATTTCATTAGATGCTTGGGAGACACGTAGGATGGGATGAGTCACCCAACGAGCAGTGTAAATACCGATCACGATCGCTAAACTCATTGCCCCCAAACAGAGCCAAACTGTGTTGAGAGTGCTGGCATAAATTTGTCCCATGAAGTCAGATTCAGGAATGATAATCACAATCAGCCAGTCTAGATTCAAGTTCTTAAAGGGTACGACTTGGATATATTGTTTCTGGTCATGTAAATTAAAGTCAATTTGTTGGACAGATTGAATCTGGTTGAGGTTGTGGAAGCGATCGCCTAAAAACTGAGCCGTAGCTTTAATCGTAGGATTAGGACTATCAACTGCTGCTAGACGGATGGTATTTTTTCCTGTGCCCTTGAGCATCGGTTCGGGGGTAGAAGTGGCAATCAGTTGCCCAGAGCGTTCTACAATAAATACTGTACCAGTTTTACCAATACTCAAACCTTGGAGAAAATTCGACATTTCTTGAGGTAAATAGAAGTCAGTAGAACAAACCCCAATCAAAGATTTATCTGTTAGGCTATAGACAGGCATATTCGCGGTTGCCGAGGGATAAAAAGTAGCAAAATCAAGAAAAATTTCGCTCCAGACACTTTGCCCTGCTGCTTTTGCCGCTTTGTACCAAGGGCGAAGTCGGGGATCGTAGGGCGTATCAAACGAACCTGCGGGCTGAGTGCGATTACCTTGGGCATCGAAGTTAAAGTATTGGCGCATCAACTTGGTTGATGGATTGCTAAATGCGAAGATAAATTTTGAGCGATCTTGGTCTGAAAGTCTACCAACACCTAAAAAACCAGCTTTTTCATCGCCACAAAAAATATAGCTAATGGTAGGATAGGTCTGCATTTGCTGCCACATTTGCGCTTCACCTTTTACTCCGCTCACATCAATTACACCCCTAGCGAAAGCAGAAGCATTGATTCGGTTGATGGAGTAAGAAATTTCTGTATAGGATTGTAGTTTTTCCTCAATGCGATTCGATAATTCTGAGCGCAATTGACTCGCCACATGATTGACTGCTCGCTGTCCATTGCAGAAGGAAATATAGCCCACCAAACAAACCGCAGCCACGATTTGTAATACGAAGGGCACTAGCAGAGCGGTGCGGAGCCGAAATTTTAGGGATGTTTGGTTAACCTTAAAATCATTCAGACTATCTCTTGATTTAACCATGTCTCGGGTAGTTGTTGAAAATAAAATTAAGTCAATTCTATCAATGTACTCAGAAAAACTTTAGCGCTCTTATTGCAACTACATACCTAAAAATCAGATATTTTCTTCTCTAACTGAACTGGATTGACTCATAAGTTACTTTCTGCAAATAAATCAAAAAATTACTAAACAGCGATCGCGCATCAAGTTTGCCAATCCTGAATTTTTGATACTTACTTAAAATCTAAATCTGTTACACCATCCCAACCGACCGGAACTCCATACTGTCGATATTGGTGACAGCGTTTCACATACAGCACCGCTGCCTGATCTTCAGGATTAGTGGCTAATATTTCCTCAAATACGGGTTGCGCTCCGACAAAATCTTGGCGATTATAGGCCATCACTGCTGCTTCAAAAATACTCTTTGTTTGCGTCTTTAATTGATTAGAAAATCCCCCATCTGTCTCATAGATTTCATAAATTGCCACTGCATCATTTTTGCCTTTCACCCGCACCCGATCGAGAAATCTAAAACTATAATGTTGAATTTGTTCAATCCGAACTAAAGTATGTACACTGATTAAGATCCCGACTCCATATAACTTGGTTAATCCTTCCAACCGTGAGGCTAAATTTACTGCATCAGCAATTACTGTTGTCTCCATCCGTTCCGGTTCTCCAATGGTTCCTAACATTAAATTACCTGTATGTAAACCAATCCCAATCGCGATCGGCACTAATCCCTGTTGTTGTCGCTCTTGATTAAAAAGTGCGACTTTTTGCTGCATCGAAATTGCCGCTTGAACTGCCCCATCTGCGGATTGGGGAAATAGCGCCATAATCGCATCTCCAATATACTTATCAATAAAACCATCATGTTCTCTAATCGCCGGACTAACTTGACTTAAATAGGCATTAATAAAATTAAAATTCTCTTGAGGTGTCATCCCTTCTGATAGAGTAGTAAAGGAGCGAATATCGGCAAACATTACGGTCATTTCCTGCTGAATTTGGTTACCAATTTGGACATCAATAATGCTGTCTTTCCCTAAGAAGTTGAGAAAATCTCGCGGCACAAATCGCCCGTAAGCTAAAGTCAGTTTGGCTAAATTCAAATGAGTTTTCATCCGCGCCAGCATTTCCTGTTTTTGAATGGGTTTAGTCAAATAATCATTAGCACCTGATGTAAATCCATCCACAATATTTTCGGTTTGATTTTTCGCCGTCAGGATCACAATTGGCAATTCATGAGCTGGAAAACGTTCGCGAATTTTCTGACAAACTTCATAACCAGTCATCCGGGGCATCATCAAATCTAGGAGGATCAAATCGGGGATAAAACCATTTTCAATTGTGGCTAAAGCTTCTTCTCCATTACTGGCTTCAGTCAGGGTGTAATTATAAAGGGAAAGATTGTTAATTAAGACCTGACGATTAATCGGTTCGTCATCAACAATTAAGATTTTGAATTGTTGGTTGTCAGTGGCAATATTTACAGTTTTTTGAATGGAAGATAAAGCGATCGATTCAGGAACAAATTTGTTGCCAAGTGTGGCAATTGGTGACACTAATTTAGCTTTTTCTTGGGCAATAGGTAAGGTAAAAGTAAATTGTGAGCCTACTCCGACTTGTGATTCGATAGTAATTTCACCACCATGTAATTCGACGAGTTGTTTGGTAACAGCTAATCCCAATCCGGTGCCACCATATTCTCTCGCTGTCGAACCTTCCGCTTGTTCAAAGGATTGAAAGATCCGCTCGAAATTATCTTGGGCAATCCCAATTCCTGTATCCGAAATAGTGACAGCTAATACATCCTCTTGATTAGGAGATATCACTTTTGCCGAGACTTCGACAGTTCCAGATGGGGTGAATTTAATGGCATTGCCAATCAGGTTATAGAGAATTTGTTGTAAGCGATTTTCGTCGGCTTCCGCATGAGGTAAATCTTCAGGAATAGCGTTGATTAACTGTAAATTTTTCTGCTGGGCTAAAGGTTGACTGAGGGTGATAATAATATTAGTAATGGCTCTTAAATCAACAGGTGCTAATCGTAGTTCTAGGTTATTGTGTTTGAGTTTCGAGAAGTCAAGAATATCGTTAATTAAGCTGGCCAGACGGCGACCACTGGAGACTATTAATTGCAGGTTGCTTTGGGTAGTAGAAGGGAGTTCCCCCGTTGCGCCATCAATGAGTGATTCGGCAATACCAATAATCCCATTGAGAGGGGTGCGGAGTTCGTGGGATGTATTCGCTAAAAATTCGTCTTTAAGTTGGTCGAGATGATGTAGTTCTTCATTTTGATTAGCTAGAGTTTCTTTTTGAACTTCGAGGGTAGTAAAAGATTGCTTGAGTTGTACCGCCATGCTATTGAAGGACTGTTCTAGGGTTTCAATTTCTTCAATTTCAATTGCATCACTTATTTCTAGCTGTTGATCCAGATTTCCTTTGGCAAGTTCTTGAGAGGCTTGAGTTAATTTGAGAATGGGTTTAGTAATTAAACGTGCTGTGAAGATGCCAATTAAAATTGCTACTCCCAATGCTGCCAAGGTTAACCAAATTGTGTTACGGGTATTAGTATTGATTTGCTCCATAAAATCTGACTCTGGTACAATCACCACAATCAGCCAGTTTAATCCTTCGTTATCTTGATAGGGGACTACTTGTAAAAATCGCTGCTGCCCTGCTATTTCAACATTAAGATTTTGCAACTTTTGAATTTGCTTAAAGCTGTCAAATTGCTTGATTAGATATATGGCTGTTTCTTGAGTAACAGAGTCGCTACTTTCTATAGCTTTGAAAAGTTCTCCTTTATTATTGTTGAATCGAACTAGATTTTCAGAGGTAGAAGTTGCAACTAATACTCCTTCCTGGGTGATCACAAATGTCTGCCCTGATTTACCCACTTTTAAACTCTGCAAAAATTGTGAGATGCTATCTAGGCGTAAAGTTACGTTCAAGACTCCTTCTAACTGACCATTTTGCGTGTAGACGGGTTGTACCGCACTGATTTGCATTTTGGGTTCAGTAAATGAAATCTCAACTTGACTCCAAGATTTTTTCCCAGCTTTAACCCCATCTTGATACCAAAGTCTTTTTCGCCCATCAAAGTTTTTTATTACCCTAGAAACTTTAGTTGTATCGCCTTTTTCAGTAGCATTCCAAGCATAAAAATTAAAATTGGTAGATTCGTTACATAGGTTGAAAAGCAAAGTTTCATCTGCCAGTCTTTGTCCTGATATTACATTTCCTTTGTTATTAACAAATGCAATAAAATCCAAGTTGGGGTATGACATCAGTTCTGGCCAAAAATATCTTTTTAAATTCATTAATTCCCGTAAGTTCAACCCCATATTTACAGCATTTAGGTTAATTTGATTGATTTGATGGGGAATCGCCAGGTAAGCTTTTATGTTTTGTTGAATGCGATCGGTAATTTCGTTTTGTACTTGACTAGCAACTTCATAAACAGCTCTTTGTCCGTTTTTAAAGGAGAGATATCCTACCAACCCCACAGCCCCAACAATTTGCAAAATAAACGGGATAATCAGAACTGTTCGCAAGGGAAGTTTCCCTAAAACAGTTCCCACTTGGCGATTTATAATGTTGATAGACATAATAGAATTTCCCTCAATTGAATACTTTTTTTTGGCTACTAAGGAAAGAGAAATAGTCAACTCAGCTAATACTTGACAATAATTCAAGGGAATATTTATAGTTAAGCTGAAACAATCAATATTGTCTTGCCCATTACTTAAAATCCAAATCCGTCACACCATCCCAACCGACCGGAACTCCATACTCTAAATATTGTTGACAGCGTTTCACATACAGCATCGCTGCCTGATCTTGAGGATTAGTGGCTAATATTCCCGTAAATACAGGTTGTGCCCCCACAAAATCCTGGCGATTATAAGCCATCACCGCGGCTTCAAACCTACTCTTAGTTTGCGTCTTTAATTGATGAGATAATCCCTCTTCTGGATCATAGATTTCATAAATAGCCACCGCATCATTTTTCCCTTTCACTCGGACTCGATCGAGAAATCTAAAACTATAATGCTGAATCTCTTCAATCCGAACTAAAGTATGTACACTGATTAAGATCCCGACTCCATATAACTTGGTTAATCCTTCCAACCGCGAAGCTAAATTCACTGCATCTGAAATTACGGTAGTTTCCATTCGTTCCGGTTCTCCAATCGTTCCTAACATTAAATTACCTGTATGTAAACCAATCCCAATCGCGATCGGCACTAATCCCTGTTGTTGTCGCGCTTGATTAAAAAGTGCGACTTTTTGCTGCATCGAAATTGCCGCTTGAACTGCTCCATCTGCGGACTGGGGAAATAAAGCCATAATGGCATCCCCAATATACTTATCAATAAACCCATCATGTTCTCTAATCGCCGGACTAACTTGACTTAAATAGGCATTAATAAAATTAAAATTCTCTTGAGGTGTCATCCCTTCTGATAGAGTAGTAAAGGAGCGAATATCGGCAAACATTACGGTCATTTCTTGCTGAATTTGGTTACCAATTTGGACATCAATAATGCTGTCTTTCCCTAAGAAGTTGAGAAAATCTCGCGGCACAAATCGTCCATAAGCTAACGTTAGTTTGGCTAAGTTCAAATGAGTTTTCATTCGCGCTAGCATTTCCTGTTTTTGAATCGGTTTAGCCAAATAGTCATTGGCACCGGATGTAAATCCCTCTACTATATTTTCAGTTTGATTTTTGGCTGTTAAAATGACAATGGGCAGTTCATGAGCTGGAAAACGTTCGCGAATTTTCTGACAAACTTCATAACCAGTCATCCGGGGCATCATCAAATCTAGGAGGATCAAATCGGGGATCAACCCATTTTCGATAGTGGCTAAAGCTTCCGCTCCATTACTGGCTTCAGTTATGGTATAATTGTAAAGAGAAAGAATATTAATTAAGACCTGACGATTAATCGGTTCGTCATCCACGATTAAGATTTTAAATTGTTGGTTACCAGTAGCAAAATTAACGGCTTTTTGAATGGGTGCTAAGGTGGGTAATTCAGAAATAATGCTGTCACGGAGTACAGCAATTGGTGGAACTGATTTAACTTTTTCTGAGGAAATGGGTAAAGTAAAGGTAAATTGCGAGCCAATTCCGATTTGTGACTGAACAGTAATTTTACCACCATGTATTTCCACAAGTTGTTTGGTCACAGCTAATCCCAATCCAGTACCGCCATATTCCCTAGCTGTGGAACCTTCCGCTTGTTCAAAGGATTGAAAAATCTGCTCAAACTTATCTTGAGCAATGCCAATACCTGTATCGGAAATAGTCACAGCTAATACCTCCTCTTGGTCAGTAGATATCACTTGTGCAGAAACTTCAATAGTCCCTGATGGAGTAAATTTAATGGCATTACCAATCAGGTTATGCAGAATTTGTTGTAAGCGATTTTCGTCGGCATTAGCATTGGGTAAGTCTTCGGGAATAGCGTTGATTAGTTGTAAATTTTTCTGGTAGGCTAAAGGTTGACTAAGAGTAAGAATAATCTGAGTAATCGCTCTTAAATCGACGGGCGCTAATCGAAGTTTGATGTTCTGGTGTCGGAGTTTGGAAAAGTCAAGAATATCGTTAATTAAGCTGGTCAGACGACGACCACTAGAAACAATTAGTTGCAAGTTGGTTTGGGTGGTAGAAGGGAGTTCTCCTGTGGCACCATCAATGAGTGATTCCGCAATACCAATAATCCCATTTAGAGGAGTACGGAGTTCATGGGAGGTATTTGCTAAAAATTCGTCTTTGAGTTGGTCAAGATGATGTAGTTCTTCATTTTGATGGGCGAGGGTTTCTTTTTGAATTTCCAGGGTAGTAAAGGATTGCTTGAGTTGGGTCGCCATGCTATTAAAGGACTGTTCTAGAGTTTCAATTTCTTCAATTTCAATCAAGTCCTTGATATCGACTTGTTGATCGAGGTTACCATCCGCAAGTTCTTGAGAAGCTTTGGTTAGTCTCAGAATCGGATTGGTAATAGTTCGGGTAGTAAGGATGCCAACAGCGATCGCGACTAGCATAGCGAGAAAGCATAACAGTGCAGTTCTCTGAGCGTGTTGGTTAATTTGAGCGAGAAAATCTGATTTAGGAATGGTGATCACAATGGTCAATGACAAACCGAGTTCGTCTTGGAAGGGAATCGCTGTCAGAAAGTATGGTTCTCCCTTAACTTTAAAGGTCAATTTTTTGGAGCCTTTCAGCTTACTTAAATCACCCATTTGTTGGCGCAATTCTTCACCTGCTGCTCGCAGAATAGGAGAGGGTGTATCAAACATTGTCAGCCGTTGTAAATCGGTGCTATTGGCGCTATTACTATCTTTGAAAACGGATTCTCTAGTTGAATTAGTCACCAGCGATCCATTAGGTTCAACAATATAAATTTTGGCTCCAGGAGATATTTTTATGGTTTCTAAAAACTGGGTAAATCTGAGACTGATCAGGCTACCTAATACTGCCTGAAGTTCTCCGGTAGTATGATCATAGAGGGGCAACACGGCAGCTATCAATAAATCTTTAGCCACAATCGATGGATAAATAGAAGTCCAAGTTGCTTTTTTAGCAGCTACTGCTGTTTTATAGGGAAGACGTTCTTTTGGCAGTACATTTTTAAAAGATTCTACTAACTGGGCTCGATTACCTGCGGAGTCCACCTTGTAGATCCGATAGAGTGATTGATCGCTACCGTCAGCAATCAGTAAACCCCAGTAGAGAGGATCAGATGTACCGAATAATCCCGAACTGACAAAATCTCCCTGTGCATTAATCACCTGGAGACCATATACTTCTGGAAATTGCTGGTTTTGCAGGGTAAGATAGCGTTCTAACTTCGATAAATCATTGATATTTATCTGTCCCAATTCTACCGCATTGGCATTGAGACGATTAATTTTCGGCGGAATTTTCAGGTAATTTTCGAGATATAAGGAAACCCGATCGCCTGCTGCACTCATTAATCGATTGGCTAGTTCTTCTACTGCTTGTTGTCCATTTCTGTAGGAGAGATAACCTACCAGCCCAACAGCAGCAACAATTTGGATTACAAAGGGTACGACGATCGCGGTATGGAGACGGAATTTTTGACGGATAGGTTTGGTAAAGCTCATAATTTAATTTCTTCAAATAAATTAAAAAATTGTTAAGCTGCGATCGCGCATCAAGTTTGCCAATCCTGATGATGTTTATTTAAAATCTAAATCTGTTACCCCATCCCAGTCTAGCGGAACTCCATACTGTAAATATTGTTGACATCGCTTTACATATAACATCGCTGCCTGATCTTCCGGATTAGTAGCTAATATTGAGGTAAATACAGGTTGCGCCCCCAGGAAATCCTGGCGATTATAAGCCATTACTGCTGCTTCAAACCTACTTTTAGTTTCTGTCTTTAATTGATGGGATAATCCCTCTTCTGGATCATAGATTTCATAAATTGCCACCGCATCATTTTTCCCTTTCACTCGGACTCGATCGAGAAATCTAAAACTATAATGCTGAATCTCTTCAATCCGAACTAAGGTATGGACACTGATTAAGATTCCAGCTCCATATAACTTGGTTAATCCTTCCAACCGCGAAGCTAAATTCACTGCATCTGAAATTACGGTAGTTTCCATTCGTTCCGGTTCTCCAATAGTTCCTAACATTAAATTCCCCGTATGTAAACCAATCCCAATTGCGATCGGCACTAATCCCTGTTGTTGTCGCGCTTGATTAAAAAGTGCGACTTTTTGCTGCATCGAAATTGCGGCTTGAACTGCCCCATCTGCGGACTGGGGAAATAAAGCCATAATCGCATCCCCAATATACTTATCAATAAACCCATCATGTTCTCTAATCGCCGGACTAACTTGACTTAAATAGGCATTAATAAAATTAAAATTCTCTTGGGGTGTCATCCCTTCTGACAGGTTAGTAAAGGAGCGAATATCGGCAAACATTACGGTCATTTCTTGCTGAGTTTGATTGCCAATTTGGACATCAATAATGCTTTCTTTCCCTAGAAAATTGAGAAAATCTCGCGGTACAAATCGCCCGTAAGCTAAAGTAAGTTTAGCTAAGTTCAAATGAGTTTTCATTCGCGCTAGCATTTCCTGTTTTTGAATCGGTTTAGCCAAATAATCATTGGCACCGGATGTAAATCCCTCTACTATATTTTCAGTTTGATTTTTGGCCGTCAGCATCACAATTGGCAATTCATGGGCCGGAAAACGTTCGCGAATTTTCTGACAAACTTCATAACCAGTCATCCGGGGCATCATCAAATCTAGGAGGATTAAATCCGGAATAAAACCATTTTCAATTGTGGCTAAAGCTTCTTCTCCATTACTGGCTTCAGTTATGGTATAATTATAAAGAGAAAGGTTGTTGATTAGGACTTGACGATTAATCGGTTCGTCATCCACGATTAAAATTTTGAATAGTTGATCGTCAGTAGCAAGATTAACGGCTTTTTGGATAGGAGCTAAAGTGATTAATTCAGAACTAATCCGATTGTGGAGTGCCATAATTGGTGAAACTGACTTAACTTTTTCTGTGGCAATGGGTAAAGTAAAGGTGAATTGTGAACCAACTCCGATTTGCGACTGGAGCGTAATTTTACCACCATGTATTTCCACAAGTTGTTTGGTCACAGCTAGTCCCAATCCGGTGCCACCATATTCTCTAGCAGTCGAACCTTCCGCTTGTTCAAAGGATTGAAAGATGCGCTCAAACTTATCTTCAGCAATGCCAATTCCTGTATCCGAAATGGTGATAGCTAATACACTCTCTTGGTGAGAAGATATCACTTGTGCAGAAACTTTAACAGTGCCCGATGGGGTAAATTTAATGGCATTACCAATTAGGTTGTGGAGAATTTGTTGTAAACGATTTTCGTCAGCCTCCGCATTAGGTAAGTCTTCCGGAATAGCGTTAATTAGTTGCAAATTTTTCTGGTAGGCTAAAGGTTGGCTGAGGGTGAGAACAATCTGAGTAATGGCTCTTAAATCGACAGGTGTTAATCGGAGTTCAAGGTTCTTCTGTTTGAGTTTAGAGAAGTCAAGAATATCGTTAATTAAGCTGGCCAGACGGCGACCACTGGAAACAATTAATTGTAGGTTAGTTTGGGTAGTGGAAGGGAGTTCTCCTGTTGCACCATCAATGAGTGATTCCGCAATGCCAATAATCCCATTTAAAGGAGTGCGGAGTTCATGGGAGGTATTCGCTAAAAATTCATCTTTAAGTTGGTCAAGATGATGCAGTTCTTCATTTTTATGAGCGAGGGTTTCTTTTTGAGATTCAAGGGTATTAAAGGATTGTTTAAGTTGTGCAGCCATGCTATTAAATGACTGCTCTAGGGTCTCAATTTCTTCAATTTCGAGGACATCGATCGTTTCTACCTGTTGATCAAGATTACCTTCGGCTAGTTCCTTAGAAGCTTGGGTTAATTTGAGAATGGGGTGAGTAATCAAACTTGCTGTAAAAATACCGATCGCGATCGCTACTCCTAAAGCTATCAAAGTTAACCAAATTGTGTTGCGAGTATTGGCGTCAATTTGGGCCATGAAATCTGCTTCTGGTATAACTACCACAATTAACCAATCGATTCCTTTACCGTCATTCAACGGCAATACTTGTACATACTGTCGTTCATTCTGTAACTGATAGTCCAATTGTTGCGATCGCTCAATTTTCTCAAAGCTACCAAATTGTTTTTGCAAATATCGTGCAGTTTCACGCACACGGGATTCGACGCTTTCTGTAGCTAAAATGAGTTTAGCATCTTTACCCTGACCGACGGTCAATGCTTCGTTTGTTGAACTGGAAAGCAGAGTACCTGTACGATCAATGATAAAAGCTCGTCCTGTCTTTCCAATCGAAAGGTTTGCCAAAAACTTCCTTAAATCGTCCAGTAATACTACATCAGTGGCACAAACACCCAAAATATTTTGCCCTGATTCATCATATATTGGTTCACTAGCAGTAATTGTGGGGAGACCACTAGCAAAATCTAAATATACCTCACTCCAAGTTGATCGCTTGGCAGTGAGAGCAGCAATATACCAGGGACGTTTACGGGGGTCATAGGGTTTGAGTTTTTCCAAGAGTTGTTGTTTATTGCCCCGACGATCCATTGCATAAAAATAAAAGTTGTAATCAGTTTCTTGATTACTTACAGACATGGCAATGGTTGGCAAATTATGATAAAGAAAGCGATAAGCACCTAAGTATTGCCCTTGGGAATCACCGCAGTAAGATGAATAAATAAAAGGAGAAATCTGCACTTGAGTGAGAAATTGTTTACCATTGCTGGCATTTGTCATATCAAATTCACCCTCAGCAAATGTCGCTGCATTGAGCTGATTGAAAGTATGAGGACTCTCAAGATATTTCCTCAGTTCTCCATCAATCCGAGCTGTAAGTTCGTTCCGCAATTGGGTTGCTAAGTCATTGACAGCTTTTTGGCTAGTGCGGAAAGAGAGATAGCCCACTAAACCAGCAGCAGCCACAATTTGCAGAACAAATGGCACTACCAGGGTAGTACGAAGACGGAATTTTCGGGGGATAGGTTTGTTAATGCTCATAACTCGGTTTTTTTTGTTACTATTAACGGGTTAGCCTTTTTGATGTATTCCTTCAAGACCTCAAGATCAAACTCCGGTAACTATTCGCTTTTTTAAGCAATATCCCGATTAAAATCCCAACAGCTAATTTCCCAGAAGAAGTGTGAAGCATTCGGATCTAATGTTACTCTTATAATCGCTCAATTTTCGCCCGAATGCTATGCCTCCGGCACGCTACGCAAACACCCCTACACTTAATTGAACTATTTTGCACTAAAAAAGAAGTGATTAGCTAGTTGCATAAAATTCTTCTTTTGATAGGAGTTAATTTTAATATTCTGGTGCTTGATTTTTGCTACTCATTTAAAATCCAAATCCGTTACACCATCCCAGTCTACCGGAACTCCATACTGTAAATATTGTTGACATCGCTTTACATATAACATCGCTGCCTGATCTTCAGGATTAGTAGCTAATATTGAGGTAAATATAGGTTGCGCTCCCACAAAATCCTGGCGATTATAAGCCATCACTGCTGCTTCAAATACACTTTTAGTTTGTGTTTTTAATTGATGAGATAATCCCTCTTCTGGATCGTATATTTCATAAATGGCCACTGCATCATTTTTACCTTTCACTCGCACCCGATCGAGAAATCTAAAACTATAATGCTGAATTTCTTCAATCCGAACTAAAGTATGTACACTGATTAAAATTCCCGCTCCATATAACTTGGTTAATCCTTCTAAACGCGAAGCTAAATTCACTGCATCAGAAATTACAGTAGTTTCCATTCGTTCCGGTTCTCCAATGGTGCCTAACATTAAATTCCCCGTATGTAAACCAATCCCAATCGCGATCGGCACTAATCCCTGTTGTTGTCGCTCTTGATTAAAAAGTGCGACTTTTTGCTGCATCGAAATTGCGGCTTGAACTGCTCCATCTGCTGACTGGGGAAATAAAGCCATAATCCCATCCCCAATATACTTATCAATAAATCCATTATGTTCTCTAATCGCAGGACTAACTTGACTTAAATAGGCATTAATAAAATTAAAAGTCTCTTGAGGTGTCATCCCTTCTGACAGGTTAGTAAAGGAGCGAATATCGACAAACATTACCGTCATTTCTTGCTGAATTTGGTTACCAATTTGGACATCAATAATGCTGTCTTTCCCTAAAAAGTTGAGAAAATCTCGTGGCACAAATCGTCCGTAAGCTAAAGTCAGTTTAGCTAAATTCAAATGAGTTTTCATCCGGGCAAGCATTTCTTGTTTTTGAATCGGTTTAGTCAAATAATCATTGGCACCTGATGTAAATCCCTCCACAATATTTTCAGTTTGATTTTTTGCCGTCAGGATGACGATCGGCAATTCATGAGCTGGAAAACGTTCACGAAGGATCTGACAAACTTCATAACCAGTCATTCGGGGCATCATCAAATCCAGGAGGATCAAATCAGGAATAAAACCATTTTCAATCGTGGCTAAAGCTTCTTCTCCATTACTCGCTTCACTCAGGGTATAGTTATAAAGAGAAAGGTTATTAATTAAGACCTGACGATTAATTGGTTCGTCGTCAACAATTAAAATTTTAAAAGGTTGATCGTCATTAGCAAAATTAACGGCATTTTGCATGGATGATAAAGGGATTAATTCAGACCTATTATTGTCGCGAGCTGCAATTGGTTGAACTGATTTAACTTTTTCTTGGGCGATCGGTAAAGTAAAGGTAAATTGTGAACCGACTCCAACTTGTGACTTAACACTAATTTTACCACCATGTAATTCTACTAGTTGTTTAGTTACAGCCAATCCTAATCCGGTGCCACCATATTCTCTAGCAGTGGAACCTTCTGCTTGTTCAAAGGATTCAAAGATCCGCTCAAAATTATCTTCAGCAATGCCAATTCCTGTATCAAACACGGTAATAGCTAATATCTCTTTATCCGACCGTGATATCACTTGTGCAGAGGTTTCGATCGTACCAGATGGAGTAAATTTAATGGCATTGCCAATTAGATTGTGGAGAATTTGTTGTAAGCGATTTTCGTCAGCTTCCGCATTGGGTAAGTCTTCCGGAATAGCGTTAATTAGTTGTAAATTTTTCTGGTGAGCTAAAGGTTGGCTGAGAGTAAGAACAATCTCAGTAATAGCTCTTAAATCGACAGGTGTTAATTTGAGTTCGAGGGTCTGGTGTCTGAGTTTAGAAAAGTCAAGAATATCGTTAATTAAACTAGCGAGACGGCGACCACTAGAGACAATCAATTGCAAGTTGCTTTGGGTGGTAGTAGGGAGTTCTCCAGTTGCACCATCAATCAGTGATTCAGCAATCCCAATAATACCATTTAGAGGAGTACGGAGTTCGTGGGAAGTATTGGCAAGAAATTCATCTTTGAGTTGATCGAGATGGTGTAGTTCTTGGTTTTTTGTCTCCAAGCGTTTCTTGGCTTCTGCTAGTTCTTGCTCGCGAATTTTTACGGTTTGAACCATCCCCTGAAATACTCGTGCTAGTCGTCCTAATTCATCGGTTCTAATAGCAATATCATGCAAATCTTCTGCCTGAAATGTATCATTTTCCACGGCGATCGCAGCATCAGTCATGATTTCAACTTGTTGAATATATTGCTGCATTTGCTGATTCTGTGCTATGATGGCGCTATGATGGTTTTCGATCGTCAACATTGCCATCTGATAGGTATTAGTCTGGGCAACCAGAAGCTCTTGCAATGCTAGTAACTGATAAGTTTCTTGACCAAGATCTACAACGATCGGTTCATACAGATATTCAGATGGACGTTGCAAACATACTCTTACTGCTTCAAAAATTGGTAGATCGGCAGAGAGAATGGTAAGATTTTGGCGAATAAATGGACAGATAGTATAGAGTTTGCGTAGCGATCGCTGTAAAAATAACTCTCGACCAAAAGGTTTACTGAGAATTTCTAGAAACTTAGCACGAGAAATAAAACCGTTGAATATACCTTGTTGTGTAAGAATGACACCAGGTAGTAAAATATTGTTCTGAAAAGCTTGCAATAATTCCTCTCCATAGCAGAGATCATCCATTTGAAATGTAATCATCTGTAAATCTCGCAGTTTCGAGTCGAGTTGCAGATTATGCGCTAGCACTTTTTCGGAGTTAGTCATGTCTAATTTTTTCTGAGAATTTTCAAAAATCTTTCCCTGCAAAGCTTTGAGGAAATTAAAGCTTTATATATCATCACAAACTGTGATTGAATCGGTCATCCTATTCAGTTAGATTGCACACACTCGGGATAAATATGATAACAATTTTTGATCATATTAGCCGATCGCGACCGCATGACCATCCGATGATCGGGACATCAGTCTTACCACCAAAAAACCTTGTGGGACAGAGGTCTGATCTGTCCTAATTATTTTTGTCAGAGGTCTATTGTGAAGATGCGTTTACCCGGAAAAGTTCACCCATCCTGATTTTTGATGTGGGTTGACGATGATTGGGAATCCTTGGTAAGTTAAAAATCTTCAGCTACTGATAAATTGAAAATGCTGAGATATTAATTGCTCAACTCACCTATTATTTAGATATGTTGTATCACCAGTGAAGCAAGATGAAAGCACAGGTATTTAGAGGTGTCAATCAACTCAGTTATGAAGAAGTACCCCTCCCAAAAGTAGAACCATCGGAAGTTCTAGTCCAGGTCAGGGTGGTCGGATTATGTCAATCTGATATTAAAAAGATTTGCTATCCTCTCTACCAACCACCACGGATTTTTGGTCACGAAACTGCTGGTGTAATTACAGCGATCGGATCAGCAGTAACAGGTTGGTCAGTAGGACAACGAGTGGTCGTGATGCACCATATTCCTTGTATGGGTTGTCCCTATTGTCTAAATGACAATTTCTCTATGTGTCAAACCTATAAAGATATTACCACAACTGCTGGATTTATACCTAGTGGTGGTGGGTTTGCTGAATATGTCAAAGTTCCTGGTCATATTGTCCAACATGGAGGTTTGATCCCAATTCCCGAAGGAGTGAGTTTTGAACAAGCTAGTTTTGTTGAACCCACTAATTGTTGTCTCAAAGCGGTGAAAAAAGCCCAAATTTCTCCAGGTCAAACTGTGTTAGTAACTGGTGCTGGACCAATTGGGTTGATGTTTGTGATGTTAATTAAGTTCTTTGGAGCAAAAGCGATCGCTACAGATTTAATTTCGACGCGGGTTGACAAAGCTTTACAACTAGGTGCTACAGCTGCTTTTGATGCTCGTGACCCTGAATTGGTCAGAAAAATTCAAGCACTGACAGGAGGAATGGGAGTTGATACCACATTATTAGCAGTTCCTAGTGATAAAGCTTTTTTTCAAGCGTTAGATTGTACCCGTAAAGGTGGTAAGATTCTCTTTTTTGCGGAATTTCCAGATGAGTTAGAAATTCCCATTAATCCCAATATTCTCTATCGTCGCGAAATTGATTTGATGGGTAGTTATAGTTCTTCTTATCGACTCCAAACCCTAGCTGCTGATATTGTCTTTAATCAGGATATTGATGTCAATGCTTTAATTAGCGATCGCTATCCTTTAGCTGAATTAGCCACAGCAGTCAAACAAGCAATCTCCCCAACTCCAGAGACTTACAAAATTCTAATCTATCCTGAAAAATGAGTTTTTCCTATCCTCAGCGTCAACATGAACTGAAAAAATTAATCCAAAAATTGGGATTAGCCCCAACCGCACCAATCGATTGGAATTTATTAGACTTAGCTTTAATTCATCGGAGTTTTTCTGCGGCTAAAAATTACGAACAGTTAGAATTTGTGGGAGATGCAGTAGTGCGATTAGCTGCGGCTGAATTTTTGTTAGAAAATTATCCAGATGCAACAGTAGGTGAATATGGATCGATTCGGTCTGTCTTAGTCAGCGATCGCATTTTAGCAAGACTAGCTAGAAGTTATGGATTCGAGCGTTATCTATTAGTTTCAGCTAGTGCTGCTGGGGACAAAGCTGGGGAAGACTCCCGACTAGCAGATACTTTTGAAGCTGTCTTAGGTGCACTTTATTTAAGTACCCATAATCTCGATTTAATCCGTCCTTGGTTAGATGGTCATTTTCAGGAATTATCAGTAGAAATTCGTCGCGATCCTGCCCATTTTAATTATAAAGAAGCGTTGCAAGAATTAACCCAAAGTCTTTATAAGGCTTTACCTGAATATCGAGTCCAGGAAGTCAAGAAAATTCATGGGGATGAGGAACGATTTCGGGCTGAAGTTTGGTTTCAAGGAGAACAATTAGGAGAAGGAAATGGGATTTCTAAAAAAGCTGCTCAACAAGCTGCTGCTCAAATAGCATTTCGATTGCTTCAGCAAAAATTAGAACACTAATGCTAAATTAAGGATATAACATCTCAAATATGACGAGTAAGATGACTAAATCTGCGGCAAATCACATTTCTTGGCAAAAACGTCTTCAGTATCAATTTGACAATTTCATGTCTAAAGGCGGTTTCGCTGTTTTTCTGGCATTATTGTCATTATTTTTGATCACTTTTGTGCTGATGACTGCATCACGCTACTTAGTAGAATGGTGGTTTCCAAATCAGGGTGAACAAAATTATACTAATTTTACCTGGGACGTATTTGTCCAACTAATTGGGCTCAGAGATACAGGAGAAGATGCTAATTTTGCTACCAAATTTGTGGGTGTAGTCACAATTTTTTCAGGGTTAATCTTGTTTTCTAGTCTGGTCGCTTTTATTACCCAGGAATTTGAATCAAAATTGCAATCACTCCGCAAAGGTAAAAGTTTAGTAGTAGAAGAAAATCATACATTAATTTTAGGAATTAGCGATCGAATTATCGACATTATTAATGAATTAATTATTGCTAATGAATCGGAAAAAGATGCAGTAATTGTGATTCTTTCTGACCAAGATAAGGAGGAGATAGATGAATATTTACGCAATAATTTAGGTGATCTAAAAAGCACAAGAATAGTAACTCGTAATGGTTCTATTACCAATTTAAGTGACTTAGATATGGTCGCGATCAAACTTGCTAAAACAGTGATTATTTTAAATAATGCAAAATCTGCCGATTTAGATGAAACTAAAGCTTTAGCAGATGCTCGTGCGGTGAAAGCGGTTCTCGCAGTTACAGCGGCTAATGAAGAAAAGAAATTACCACCCATTGTAGTAGAATTACACTCAGAACAATATCGTCGTCTGGCTAAAAATATTGCTCCTGGAAAAGTTACGACTCTGAATGAATCAGATATTTTAGCCCGAATTTTAGTCCAAACATCTCGGAGTCTAGGACTAGCAGGAGTCTATTTAAACTTAGTCGGGTTTGAAGGAAATGAATTTTATTTCTATCGTCCGGAAGATGGTTGGCAAAATATTACTTTTAGAAAATTACCGCTTTGTTTTTCCCATGGTACTCCTTTAGGAATTCGTCATGTAGATGGTAGTTTAGTCATCAATCCTCCTTTAGATTATAAACTCGCTGGTGGTGATGAGGCAATTATTTTAGCCCAAGATGATTCAAAAATTAGTTTTGCTCCCCAATCTATGGTCGATTTAAAAAATAACAACTATGTTAATCGAGGAAAAACTCTTGAACAAAAATTAGAAAAATATTTGATTATTGGCTGGAATACCAAAACCAAAATTATTCTCCAAGAATATGCCAAATACTTGATAGCTGATTCCCAAGTGAACCTAGTAGTTGAGCAATTAACTGACGATATTAACACTACATTCAATCAAATTTCTGAAACATATCCTCATCTAAAAATGTCAGTTTTGCAGGTAGATTTGAATTCAATTGAAGAAATTACCGCTCTCAATCCTCACGATTTCGATACCATCTCAATCTTATCGAGTCAAGGAGATAGTTCTGAACAAGTTGATGCAAAAACTCTAACTATATTGTTAGAAATACGCCAAATATTAAACACCTATACTGCTAAAACTGGTCAGAAAGTAACCACAGAATTGATTGCAGAAATTATGAATTCAGACGATACTGACTTAGTTATTAAAGCTGGGGTCAAAGATTTTCTACTCACTGATAAATTTGTTTCTAAGATTTTAGCCCAGGTATCACAAGAACCTGATATAATGTCCATCTATAATGATTTGTTCTCTGCGGAAGGAAGTGAACTATATATCAAACCTTTATGGCTTTACTTTGCACCAGAAGAAATCTATAATGCAACTTTTGTTGATTGTATCATTGCTGCTCAACAACGACAGGAATTATGTATTGGTGTAAAAATTAATTCCCAAGCACAGAATAAAGATCATAACTTTGGGATTTATTTAGTCCCAAATTGGGATGAGCAGCTAAATCTTAAATTTGAAGATAGTTTAATTACTTTAGCTGAAAATGAAACCTGATCGGTCATAGGACATAGTGTAGGGGCGAAGCATTCGGGCGATCATTTATTGTTAAAATCTGTTAATTTTAGATCCGAATACTTCACCCTTCGACTCCGCTCAGGGTAAACCCTTCTTCGTCGAGAGCTTTCAGAAAACTTCAAATTACTCTTGAACATTTTTCTCGATCGCCTGATCGAGATTTACTGGCTGATAATCTGGACGTTTTTCTAACCGATCTTTGACAGTATAATGGATTTTAGCATTAGAATTAAAAGGTCGCACTTGCACTCCTCCTAAAGCATAAATACCTGTCACCTGATTATTAAAATCAGTTGTTGGTTGAGGTTCAACCCCAAATTCTGTGATTTTCCCTTCTGAATCAAAATTACGCTCAATTTTGTTGGGATCACATTTTAATCCCACTTTACCCGCTTGTTGGATCATCCAATCTAAAGCACAATCGGCTAAACCTCGAGTCTCTTTAGTTCCACCACCGATACAACCATGTTCACCCACAAACAAAACTTCTTCTACCAATTGGTTGGGATTTGATTCATTCTTTTTCATGGGAGTGGAAGGAAAACTTCTGCGTTTTTCATCGATCGCAACTGCGTGAAAAGCATTTTGGACAATTGGACTGATGGTAGGATCGTAGAACCTATACTTTTGATTAATTATTTTATCAATAGGTAACTGAGGAATGAGATTTGGTACACCCAAAGCTCCAACTGTATCCCAGCAACCCAACATGGTGATTGGGACTCGGTAGTCCAGATAGGATTTTTGCTCAGAATTATCTACAGCATAACCATTTTTTTGGCGAAAAAGTTGCGCTTCTTGACTATTGGGGTGAATTTTGCGATCGCGGTACATTTGATAAGCTAGGGGAGTTTTCCGAATATGCTCACGGCTTAATAAACCCGAATTGTAAATCATCCCTGCTAAACAACGAACAATATAGGCACCGCGACTAAAGCCAAACAGATAAATTTCATCTTGATGGGTAATATTGTAATTAATTGATAAAAACCGATAGCCATCTTGAATTAATTTATCAATGCCCCAGCCAAATGCCCCACCTCCTAAATGTTCGACAATACTCGTAGTATCACTGCCAACTCCCTCTTGATAAAATACAATTTGTGGAGTTCCATCATCGGCAATATATTTTACTGATTGGGCCATTTTAACCACATTGGTCGGGTAAGAACTTTTCAGTTCATTCCATGTTCCGTCGCAGCACACAACTAGGCGTTTTTTCATAACTGATTCTCGATTGATTGGACTTATGTTGAGCTATCCCTGAGCTTCGTCTTGATTATACCCCTGAGTGTTACCTGAGCCTAAAGATAGTTACGGTTGTTTGACAAATTACTTTTCAGTTTTGACTTGTTCAAGGATATTAACATCGGTCGAAGGATGAGAAATCTGACTAATGGGTAAACTTATTTTCAGAGTACAGCCTTTATTTTTTCCAGCACTATATAAAGAAATCCTCCCTCCCATTAACTCAATTAAATTACGGGAAATAGCTAACCCTAATCCAGCTCCTCCATGTAAACGAGTTGTTGTACCATCAACCATCACAAAAGGTTGGAATAGTTTGTGCTGTTGAGCAGGATCGATGCCAATTCCTGTATCTTGAATCGTCACTATTGCTCTCAAATTAATAGCAGGATTACCCAGGTTTTCCAAGGAATTAGAAATATTTTTACCTAAATCAACCGAACTATTTTGCGCTCCTCCATCATCACTAGCTTGAGCAGAATCGTAATTTTCAACAGATGTTTCAATTACCTTTTCCAGCGAATTAGATATAGTAATAGTTCCGCTATCAGTAAATTTAACTGCATTATTAAGTACATTCAGTAAAACTTGTTTAAGTTTTGCTGGGTCTGATTGCACAATAATCACTTCTTCAAGTTTTTCCCAATTTAATTCTAATCCTTTTTTCTGAATCGCAAATAATTGTAAATCAACTACTTCCTTGATCAGCTTAGTGAGATCAACTGATTCAATCTTTACTCCTAGAGTTCCTGATTCAATTTTGGCAATATCCAGCACATCATTAATAATACTTAACAAATGAATAGCTGCATCATCAGCTTTTTGAAGAAAATCCATTTCTTCTTCGCGATCGTCACAACAACTATCCCGAACTAGACGAATACAGCCAATAATAGCATTCAAAGGAGTTCTCAATTCATGAGAAGTTGTCGCTAAAAACTCATTTTTTAACTGATTAGCCACCTTAGCTTCTTGCCAAGCAGTTTCTAATTCTTTCGCCCAAGCTTTCAGCCGATCGATCATCCCATCAAGAGCTTGAACTAACTGATGAAGTTCTTCGATTTTGAACTTATAGGGAATTCGGTCAGGAGTTTGTCGGCACTGGACACTTAAAGCATACTCACCGAGTCGCTCAATCGGACGTGATAGTTGACGAGCTACCAAAAGTGTAACGATCAGATTAGCTGCTAATAATCCCAACACCAAATTCAACATAACTTTTTGAATTTCTTCAAGACCAGCTAGGGCATAATCTAAACGAGTGACAGCTAAAATAATCCAACTTTTGTCTTTTTCTAAAGTAACTGGACTGGGGATTGCTGTATATCCAACTAACAAATCTACATCTTTTTGGTCAAAACCCGATAGCTGGACACAAGTCTGTTCACCATTGAGAGCACCACGGATCAGCTCTGCTAAAGATTGGGCATCTTTTTGCTCATTAATATTATGTCCCATCCAGCCGGGATCGCGATGGAGTAAAATTTTCCCATTTTGAGCAATAATCGCTGTATATCCCGTCAGGGATTGACGTTTAAACCCATTAATAGATTTAGGTTGATCTTTTTCTTGATTTTGCCAACTTGATTGAATTCTCAAGCTATAACGTAGTTGACTATTGCTGTCATAAACGGGCGCACTAAAAACTAAACTGAGGGAATTTGGAACATTATTCTTACTCGTGAGACCTGACCGAATTTCAGTGACATCAATCAAGTCTGTGGTGACCAGATTAGGTTTGAACGGTGGGAACTTAGGTAAAGGTGCATTAATACTTTGACTACCACAGGTACTAGCTATGGCTTTACCAGTTTTTATATTAGTTAATTGTAAACACTGCACTTTACTTGGCAATGCCTTAGCTAACTGGGTTAAAATTTTTTGAGCTTGCTCATTAGCACCAGGCTGGATCAGGGAAATCTGACTAGCTGCGATTAAATTAGCCTTCAAGTTTTGAATAGTATCAAGAATACCATCTGCCTTTTTGACGGCGCTTTCAGTGAGATTGAGATGGGCTGTATCGAGGAGACTTTTGCGAGCCGTATGGTAGGTGACATATTCTCCTACCAGTAGAATTGGTACACTCAAAAGTAAAATCCACGACAGCAGGATTCGACGAAAAGAGGTTTGACCGAATTTAGCCATAGAAAGCCCCGCGATGAGGGGGTGCAAGACCCAACTCCGAATAGTTCAATTGATGTAGGAAAGCGGACATCTACCTAACATTAGAATATACCTGGTTAGATCAAATTTTTATATGACTGGCAATCACTTAAATCGGCCCACAAGCCTTGTGGTCTTAGCCATGAGTGCTGATGGCAAAATTGCTGACATCAATCGAGCCGCATTTCGGTTTGGGTCCCGGGTAGATTATATCCACTTAGAAACCCAAGTAGCTGAAGCTGATGGTGTATTACTGGGTGCTACTACTCTCCGATCGGTCGGATCAACGATCGTAGTTAGTCATCCAGAATTAATTAAACAACGCCAGCAGCAGGGAAAACCACTTCAACCTGTTCACATTATTTGTTCCCGTTCAGGAAATCTTGACCAAGGATTACGTTTTTTTCAGCAACCCGTACCCCGATGGTTACTTACTACATTAACCTCAGCCGAGCGTTGGCAAGGGTTACCAGCATTCGAGCAAATTTTGACCTTTGAAACCCCCCAACCAGAGATTGACTGGCTCAAAACTTGGGAATACTTAGCCGAGATGGGCTTAAAAAAATTGGCGATTTTGGGAGGTGGACAATTAGTTAGCTCTCTGCTAGCACTAGATTTGATTGACGAATTTTACCTCACGATCTGCCCTGTAATTTTAGGAGGTAGAGATGCACCAACACCAGTAGATGGCAACGGATTTTTAGCTACCATTGCTCCTCGCTTAGAACTATTAAAAGTTCAAACGGTTGAACAAGAGGTTTTTTTACACTATCGTCTCCACCGATCAGATAATTCGATTAATCTAAATTAAATCGCGGACATTCGTGCCAATTAAGGAATTTCCCAAAATATGGTGGAACAGCTAAAACCTCGCTATTCGGTAGCTTGGATCAGCCAAATTGCCCAAGTACCTCAGATCGCCTGGAATGAATTGGCGTTACCATTACAAACACCCTTCTTAGAATGGGAATGGCTTCATCATCTCGAAACCTCTGGTAGCACCACTGGTCAAACTGGTTGGTTACCCCAGCATCTGACCGTTTGGCGCGATCGCCAATTGATTGGCGCAGCTCCTTTGTATGTCAAAAGTCATAGCTATGGAGAATTTGTCTTTGACCATCAATGGGCTGAGTTAGCCCAGCGTTTGGACATCGAATATTATCCCAAACTATTAGGGATGAGTCCAGTTACACCGGTGACGGGCTATCGATTTTTAATCGCTCCAGGAGAAAATGAAGCCGAAATTACTGGTTTGATGGTAGCAGCAATTGACCATTTTTGCGATCGCCATCAAATTTCTAGTTGTCATTTTCTCTATGTTGATCCACAATGGCAACCAACGATCGCTGCTCAGGGTTTTACTAGCTGGCTACACCATAGTTATATTTGGCAGAATCATGGATTCCAAACTTTTGATGATTATTTAGGTGTTTTTAACGCTAACCAACGTCGAAATATTAAACGTGAACGTAAAGCGGTCGAAAAAGCTGGGATTCAACTACGTGCTTTCACGGGAGAAGAAATTCCCCATTCGTTTTTTTCTTTAATGTATAACTTTTACGAAAATACTTGTGACAAATTTGGTTGGTGGGGTAGTAAATATCTCACCCGCAAATTTTTTGACCAGTTGTCCCATAATTATCGTCATCGGGTGTTATTTATTAGTGCATATAACCAACAAGACCCAAGAGAGCCGATGGGAATGTCCTTTTGTATTACTAAAGGTGATCAACTCTACGGACGCTATTGGGGTAGCTTTCAAGAAATTGACTGTTTACATTTTGATGCTTGCTACTACACACCGATTGAATGGGCAATTAATCAAGGAATTGAAACTTTCGACCCGGGAGCTGGTGGACATCATAAAAAAAGGCGTGGTTTTGCTGCTAGCCCTAATCAAAGTATGCACCGATTTTATCATCCCCGTCTCGCGCAAATTTTGCTTCCTTATATCAGCAAAGTTAATGAAATGGAACAGCAAGAAATAGACGCTATTAATCAAGAATTACCTTTTAAAAACTAATGTAAAAATCGGGAACTGTTTGAGCAACCATCAATGGTAAATATAACTTATGCGAATTTAGGACAACCGTGATCTCCAAGTTTTTTCATCAGAGCAAGGGTTTATGGCCAACCTTGCAGGGGTTGGGAATTGTCGCGATCGCTTCTTTTACGGTCACGGGTGGGATTTATGCTGCTAACTATTTTTTTGGGCTCCAGTGGTTGGAATTACCAATTTACGATCGCCTGGTTCGTTGGCGTAGTGACCCCCATCCTGATCCGCGTCTTTTAGTGGTAGAAATTAATGAACCAGATATTCGGAGACTGGGAACTCCTCTTTCGGATCACTTAATTGCTCAGACCTTAGCACAGTTACAGAAATATCAACCGAAAGTCATTGGGTTAGACATCTTTCGTGATATTCCTATCAAAGAAGGTTATCGAGAGTTAGCCAGGCAATTTGCTCAACCGAATGTAATTGGGATTCGTCAGATTGATAAGGTCAAAGGAGTACCTGCACCGAAAAGTTTATCACCTAAACAAGTAGGTTTTAACGATATCACTCTTGATAGTGATGGTACGGTGCGTCGCAATTTAATATTTGCCTGGAATGAGGAAGGTATCCACTATTCTTTTGCCCTCAGACAAGCACTATTATATCTGAAGGCTCAAGGAATTACACCCAACCCAAGTAAGATTAATCCTAAATATATGCAATTGGGGAAAGCCGTATTTTTTCCCCTCGAAGGAAATGTGGGAGTTTATCAAAAAAATGAAACTGGTGGCTACCAAATTATTCTCAATTACCGTGCTGGTAAAAATATCGCCAAGCGCGTATCTGTGACAGATGTTTTAAATGGAAAAGTGCCGCCAGAATTGGTACATGATAAAATTGTCTTGATTGGCACCACAGCCCTAAGTGTACGAGATATTTTTTTTACTCCCTATAGTGCCGCAGAAGAAGAAAATCCGAGAATGGCTGGAGTTTTAGTTCATGCTCAGATGGTGAGCCAGATTCTGAGTACAGTTCTTGATGGTCGTCCTTTAATCTGGTTTTGGCCAAAATGGGGAGAGTGGGTGTGGATTTTGGGCTGGTCAATGATTGGAGGTACTTTAGGGTGGAAATGTCGTCATCCCCTGATCTTAGGATTAAGTGCTAGTACAATTTTGGCTGGATTAGGCTTGATCTCCTTTGAGATTTTTCAGCAATCAGGATGGATACCTGTAGGTACTCCAGTCATTACTTATCTCGCTACAGGTGCATTTGGTGTGGTTTATCAAGCTTATGAAAATCAAAGAAAACAAAAAATTGTGATGCGACTATTGGGTCAAAATACTTCTCCAGAAATTGCCAAAGCACTCTGGAATAGTCGCGATCGCTTGCTCCATTCAGGGAAACTACCTGGTCAAAAACTGACCGCTACGATGATGTTTACTGATTTAAAGGACTTCAGTACCATTTCCGAACTTATGCCCCCAGAAAAGTTAATGGAGTGGTTAAATGAACTGCTCTCCGTCCTAAGCACGGAAGTAACTCGTTACCAAGGTATTATCAACAAATTTACTGGGGATGGAGTAATGGCTGTGTTTGGTGTCCCTGTGGCCCGGACTAGCCCCGCAGAAATTGCCAGTGATGCCCAAAGAGCTTGTTTATGTGCATTAGCGATGAGCGATCGCTTAGTCGAATTAAATCGCGATTGGCAAGAGCGTGGTTTACCAGTTATCCAAATGAGAATTGGCATTTATACTGGACCAATTGTAGCTGGGAGTTTGGGGGGTAAAGAGCGTTTAGAGTATGGTGTAATTGGCGATAGTGTGAATATTGCTTCTCGCTTAGAAAGTTGCGAAAAAGACCGTCAACCAAGTATCTGTCGAATTTTAATTGGTCACGACACTTTCATCCATATTCAGGAGCAGTTTTTGCTGGAATCTTGGGGACCTTTGGCTTTGAAAGGTAAACAACAGATGGTGGAAGTCTACCGCATTATTGCTCAAAAGGTTCAAGCTGACCCTGAGGTAAAAACCTCAGGGGAAAATACCAGAAGGAAAAAATAAATCCCCTCCTGGTATAATGATTATTTTTTCAGTTTATCCAACAGTTCTTCCGTTTTTTTCAACTCTTCAGTTTGGTTCTGCTGACGATAAAGATCACGGGCTTTTTTCAAAGCATCGATCGCCTCTGATTTGTGTTCTTGTCCTTGCAACGCTAACCCCAAATTATAGTAAGCACCAGCATTTTCAGGATACATTTGGGTCAATTGACGATAAATAACAGTGGCATTTAAAAAATCTTTTTGCTGAAGCAAAATATCGCCTACACCGGCTTGAGCTGCTAATAGTTTGGGATTAATTTGAACAGCTTTTTTATAGGCTTCTAAAGCATTAGGAAGGTCGTTTTCAGCTTGTCTAATTTTGCCAATTTGGAGATACAATTCGGCATTATTTGGCTCCAGCATCGCCACATTTTCAAAAGCTAATCGCGCTTTTTCAAAATTACCTTGTTTCAGCCAAGCACTACCTAACATAAGTTGGATCGTAACTTTTTTGGGATCAATTTCCGCAGCTTGTTGGAGTGGCACAAGCGCTTCTTGGGCTCGTCCCTGCTTGAGCAGCATTGCTCCCATCGTTTCATAAGCTTGGGTGTTTGTCCCATCAATAGCGATCACTTGAGTTAAAGCATTTAAAGCGCCATTAAAATCTGATTGACGGAATAAGACTGTACTTAGACCAAAATAAGCATTGAGGTTTTTGGGCGCTAAATGGGTGGCTTCCCGATAGGCACTAGCTGCACCTACATTATCACCACTATTAGCCAAACTATACCCAAGTGCATACTGAAAATCGGCATTTTTTGGATCGATCGCAATAGCTTTTCGATAAGAAGCAACCGATTCAGGAAATTTGCCCTGACGAGCCTGAATATAGCCAATCCCGGAAAAAATCCGGGCATTTTTACTATCTAAGATCGCAGCTTGTTGATAAAGAGCTAAAGCCCCATCAAGATCGCCACGCTCCACCAATTTATGTCCGTCTCTGAGAATTTTACTAAGATCTGGGTGACTGGGAGGAGCAGTTGTTTCCGGTGATGGTTGGGCTACCCCGATCAAGGGATGGAGGAGGGGGAATCCTGTGAACCACAGGAGAGCAAGTAGAAATAGAGGTTGCTTTACCACGGCCAATTTTCTCTCATTTTTTCCGCAATACCTCAGTGGTACGATCGCCAAGATTGACAATCAGGATAACTGAGGATCGTGGTTGATTTTAACAACAACTGTGAATATCCGGTAATGGCCCAGATCAGCCGCTAGAAAAGCTCTGTTAAGCAGATGTTATTCCTAAAGAATTACTAATCATGCCTACAAGCAGGTTAGAATGAAGCGTTGTAAGTTATTGCAGGTTGAATATGGCCAATTAAATGATTGTGAAAACAGAGTTTTTTACTCCTAGATGGCACCGATCTATCAGTGTGGCTAGAAAAAGTTAGGTAAATTTCAGTAAAATCTAGTTACTTTCTGTCTCATACTCATAAATCAGGGTTGCTGGAAACCGATGATTGATTTCTTTAAAAAAAACTACATCTGTTTCTGGCCAACTAGCTTGATTATATCTAAATATTTATCAGGCTCTTTTATCCGTTTATTTAGTTTTACTCAATTCTTGGAGCAAAGTTGTAGTCATGGCTCCCCCAAAGATTCTTGTTGTTGACGATGACAGCGCCATCCGGAATTTAATTTACCGGTACTTAAGTAAACAAGAGTATCAATTAGAGTCTGCCGAAGATGGTAAGACGGCGATCGCCATGTTTGAGCAATTTAATCCAGATGTAGTCATCCTGGACGTGAATTTACCAGATACCACTGGTTATAAACTTTGTCAACAAATGCAGAGTCGTACAGGTGTGTTTGTGTTGATGCTGACTAGCCGCAAAGACGAAGCTGATATTATGGAAGGCTTTGATAAAGGTGCGGACGATTACCTAACTAAGCCATTTAGTTTAGTTGTTTTAGGGGCTAGGGTAGCAGCACTGTTAAAACGTCAGCGTCCAGTCACGGTAGCAGAACAGCAAAGTTTATCTTTTGCCAATCTCTTCATCGACCCAGTCCGTCGTGAAGTGACTCTGAACAACCAAATTGTTGGTCTTACTGCCCTAGAATTTGATTTGCTTCATTTTTTGGCTAGTCATCCTGGGCGAGTTTGGCGCAGACAAGAACTACTTCATCAAGTCTGGGACTATGAATATGTAGGGGATCAGCGGGTGGTTGATGTTCATATTGGCCAAATCCGCCGGAAGATTGAGATCGATGTCAATATGCCGTCCTTAATTCAAACCGTCAGAGGAGTGGGCTACAAGTTCGATCCACCCGAAGCTAATCAACGGGAAGATGCAGGGTGAGTGAGCAGGATGCTCAGTTTTAATGGCTAATTCTTTATGTCGATTAGCCATTAAATACCAATAATCAACCAGGAACTATAAACTAAAAAACCTATTTAGGCTGAGTGCTGAAATAGAGTTTCTAAATAAACTCGGGCTGCACAACGATAGCTAATCGACGCTTCTGGTGTCTGACCATTGCCATTTTGCAGCAAAAACAGGGATAAAGCCGCCGCAAAAACTCGATCTTGATCCCAGTCTGGATGGGATTCTAAATAGTTTTTGAGTGATTCGAGCAATTCTTCAGGAATTTCGGCCAGGATACTTACGCTTGCTTTCATGGAAATACTCCTATGGTGAATTAGTAGAGTAACCTTGTTTCAATGGTTGACCAGAAACCAAGGTACTCACACCACACCAATTCAATTTCTTTGTGGATCGCTTGACCGATAGGACAAATTGGTGGGTGCAAATTGGCAATTAGTTTTTTACTGGTAGTCGCATCATTGTGCGCTATCAGGGGGTAGGGTTGTCAATGCTGAGAAATGTTGCAAATCGCTTTATCTACAAAAAAAATTAACGAGAGCATCAGCATTTGAGACCGATTTCTGTTACATAACTTCATGAAAACGGGCCGATATCCAGCGATTTATTTGCCGATCGGGAAAAATCCCCAGTCTGATTGAGAATAGTGATATCAGCGTTCTTTGCTTGTGGAAAACTTTGCTATACCTGTGGAAAACCTCAAACTCATTTGTGGAAACTTTGTGGAAACTTTGTGGAAGTTGTGGGGAAAATGATCGGAAAAAATAAGAATTGCAAAAGTTTTCAAATTTAGATTTTTGGCGATCGCCTATTGTTTTTCGATTTTATGTATGCTATAAATACTTTATCCCTTTAATTTAATTACTAACCATAAATCTTTTGTACCAATAATGGACAATAACCAGATTGTTTTGAACCTCCTTTTAGTTGGCTTTGCTCAAAACAATTGCAGTGATGATGAACCTGGTCAGATTGATTAAACTGATCTGAATTATTGTCAATTGAAATGCTGATCAGATTAAGCGAGTTGGCTAGGCTGATCTTTAGCATTATTACTTAATTTATTAAGCTAGATCGCTTAAATTAGGATGGTGATTGAAAATTTTGAAATAGTCCATTTTTCTGGTAACCAAATTAATATTTTTAAACCTTGACATAAAAATTATTTTTAATGAATAAAAGGTATTTTACATTACCAAAAATCTAGCAATTACACCAAT
The DNA here is from genome assembly GCA_963744145.1 of uncultured cyanobacterium. Lineage (GTDB taxonomy): Bacteria > Cyanobacteriota > Cyanobacteriia > Cyanobacteriales > CAWUOF01 > CAVUSO01. The sequence goes on from CAVUSO010000001.1 coordinate 1,255,988, forward strand.
GTTTTTTGTGTAATATGCTTTTTCCCCTTTTTTAAATCTTAAGAGAATCTAAAGAATTAAAATAAATTAAAGTGAATTAGGTTAAAATCGATGTAATGCAAATAAACAAGCAAATCAAATTAATTATTAAAATGATAAAAAAAATAAGCAATGGAGTAAGGTGATTTGGGCAATGCTTTGAGGTAAAAACAAACGCTAGACAGATATTAAAGTAGAAAATCCGAACTACTCTTGGTCAAACGACAAGAACCAGATGGGGAAAAATAAGTAAGCTAGGGAGATTTAGTATGTCTACTACTGATATTAATCCAATCTCAGATGTCAACTGGTATCGACAAATAAGTCAGAAAACTATTGGCTGGAAGACAGTGGTAGACGAAATAAATAACTCATCGATCATCGCTTCAATCCGTCAAGCTTTAGAGCGTCATCAATTACAAGGATTGCTCAAAGACAAATTACGCGAATTATATGCTAGTGAAAGTAGATTTCAAAATGTGATTGCCAAACTAGCTGATAGCATTGTTATTATTGATAGTAGCGGCATCGTTAATTTAGTTAATCCCGCAGCCACAACTTTATTTAACTGTCAACCTGAAGAATTAATTGGGCAAGAGTTTTTTGGGAAGCTGGTGAAAGAAAGGGTAGCTTGCGAAATAGAAACAGGTATTATTGCGAAAAAAGGAGAAGCAACTACATCAGATATTCGGGTAGTGCAAACTCAAGTAGAGGTAATGCGTCTAGGAGCAGAAAAAGCGATCGCGGAGATGCGGGTTGTGGAGACAGAGTGGGATGGTAACCTGGCTTTTATTGCCTCATTACGCGATATTACAGCTCGCAAAGCAGCCGAGGAAAAACTCCGGCAAACTACTTCGGAATTAACCGCAATTTTCCAAGCATTTCCAGATATTTTCTTTCAGTTAGATAGTCAGGGCATAATTTTAGATTACCAATCTGGGCAATTATCAGAAATCTACCTATCCCCCACCGAATTAATCAACCGCACCCTAACAGATGTACTACCGACAGAGATTAAGCATCAATTTGCTCAAGCGATCGCTCAGGTGAATGAAAGTAAATCCTTAGTAGCGATCGAGTATAGCTTAACTTTACCAACGGGGATAAAACACTTTGAAGCGCGGTTATTACCATTGTTAGAAAACCAGATTATGGTAATTATCCGTGATATTACAGAACGGAAACAAGCGGAAGTAGCATTAAGACAAAGCGAAGCTAAATTTCACAAGTTAGTTGCTAATGTACCAGGAATGATTTATCAATTTCTCCGGCAAAAAGATGGGACGATCGCTTGGCCATTTATTAGCCCAATTTGTGAAGAAATTTATGAATTAACTCCAGCAGAAATTCAAGCAAATTCTCACTTACTATTAGAAGCAATTCATCCTGATGATCATCATAGTTTTCATCGGTCACTGACCACCTCAGCCGAAAAGTTACAACCCTGGAATTGGGAAGGGCGAATTGTCACTAAATCTGGCAAAATCAAGTGGATTGAAGGTGCGTCTCGTCCAGAATTACAAGCTAATGGTGATATCCTCTGGGATGGGTTAATTATGGATATTACTGAGCGTAAACGAGCTTCTGATGCTATCAGAGAATCAGAATTTCGGTTTCGGACTCAAGCACAAAAGTTAGAAACAACTTTGTCCCAGCTTAAGCAAACTCAAACTCAGTTAATTCAAACAGAAAAAATGTCTAGTTTGGGACAGTTAGTTGCTGGTGTAGCTCATGAAATTAACAATCCGATTAGTTTTATTTACGGTAATCTTGCTCCAGCTAGCGAATATATCGAAGATTTGTTAAATCTAGTGGAGCTGTATAAGCAACATTATCCAGCACCGAACCGAGAAGTTCAAGACCAAATCGAAGCGATCGACCTAGATTTTATCATGGAAGATTTACCGAAATTAGTAGCTTCCATGAAATTGGGAGCTGATCGGATTCGGGAAATAGTTCTTTCCCTCCGGAATTTTTCTCGTTTAGATGAAGCGGAAATGAAACCCGTTGATATTCATGACGGGATTGATAGCACTTTGTTAATTTTACAAAATCGACTCAAAGCCAAACCCGATCATCCAGGAATTAAGATCCGTAAAGAATATGGCAAATTACCCCAGGTCGAGTGTTTTGCGGGTCAATTGAATCAGGTGTTTATGAATATTCTCGCTAACGGGATAGATGCTTTAGAAAGTGATCCAAAGTTGATTAATTCTCCCACTCATGTTCCGGAAATTAAGATTCAGACCGAAATATTAGAAAATCAGGTATTGATTCGGTTTGCTGATAATGGTCCAGGAATGACAGAAAAGGTGCGTAAATGTCTGTTTGATCCTTTCTTTACGACCAAACCTGTGGGTAAAGGTACAGGTTTAGGATTATCGATTAGTTATCAAATTGTTGTGGAAAAACATCATGGTATGATCGTCTGTAATTCTCAAGTTGGTCAAGGAACAGAGTTTGTGATTACTATTCCCCTGATTCGCGATCGACAGTGATAAAATATGCTCATGCAGTTCGAGTGGAACCAAGCCAAATATTTCATCCCCAAGGATATTCAATGCTGTCGAATAGCGTTAACTAAGGTGCCTAATATTTTTTTGATATCTTTAATATAGTATTCGCTTAAATCAATGGAAAGCAATTTTTGCTCTAATTTGAGAAATTGCCAAATTGTGCCGATCGTAATTACCCCATAAATACTTTTAATTTCATTTCCTTTCTGTTCGTTAAATAACTGCGCTGCTACCATTTCAGCAATACATTGCGCTAATCCTAATTTGAGATTTTCATTCTTGGTTTCCACTACTGTTATCACTGGGGTGCAAATAAATAATTGTTCTTTTGATAAACTGATCATAAAATCACAAAACCCATTTAGACCTTGTTTGATATCAACAGTAAAGTCTACTCCCGAAAATAAACTAATCTCATAATTAAATTTACGCCTAATTTCTAAGAGAATTGGACTAATGATCATTTCTGAACGAGCTTTTTCTGTATTAATTGCTACTGCTAAATCAACATTTTCCCTGAGAATAGTTGCCAATAAATTACTACATTCTTCTTCTGGTACATTAGCAAACATTCCCGATGCTTCATTAATTGTTAGTTCAAACTTTTGAATTACTTCAGTTAATTTAAAATCGCTATAAGCCATTTTTATATATCCTAAAAATTATTCTACTAATCAGATCAAAGAGCTTTCTGATGCTGGACGAGATTCAATGCTCAAATTATATTATAGTAGCAGCTCAATCTCCTGCATACTTTTAACACTTGGTCCCCCAATGGAGCAACCCAAACCAGATTCATCTGTCTCCCAAGACAGGATTAATTCTAGTACCAATGAGCAAGAACCTCTCCACCGATCGCCAACTTTTGCTCAAGAGGTAGAGAGGTTACACCAACTTACAGTTTATGCCCGATGGTTAGTAGTGATGGTTCTATGGCTCACGATTGGGAGCTGGAGCTTATGGGATTTGCGATCGGAGATCGCTCTATGGATAGATGATTTTACCTGGATCGCAGTATACTATGGTCTTGCCTATCATCGACTTGCTAATTTTGGTCTAGCTTTTTGTCTAGGGATGACAACTGCTGTGCTAATCTGGCAAAGTCGAAATATTCTGTTGGGTAGACCACCTAAACTCCAAAACCAACTAGAACAACAAGTGCTAAGAATTCGTCAGCAAGGTTCGAGTCATCCCCTGTGGAAGTGGGTATGCAAAGATAATTGATTCAGAGAACAGTTAATTAATTGTTTTTTGGCTGGTCTTGGGGCATAATTGCTCCATCCAATTGCGCTCCCGTGAGATACGCTCCCCAAATCTTGGCACCTTCTAAATTGGCTCTCTGGAGATTTGCTTGAGTTAAATCTGCCATTTTTAGCTCTGCTTCTCTTAAGTCTGCATGACTGAGATTAGCTCCAAAGAGGTTAGCTCCATCTAAATTTGCTCTATTTAGATTAGCTCCACTCAGATTAGCACCATTGAGAGATGCTTCAATCAGGTTTGCTCCGCTCAAATTAGCCCCTGCTAAATTTGCTTCGCTAAAAGAGACATCTCGGAAATTGGCTTGACTCATATCCGCACCATTGAGTTTAGCACCAATTAGTTTTGCTTCCCGTAAATTGGCTTTATGTAAGTTAGCTTCACCTAAATTAGCTTCACGTAAATCCGTTTCCCCTAAATCAGCACTTTGTAAGTTAGCATTATGCAAATTAACCTCACGCAAATCGGTTTCATGGAAATCAGCACCAATAGCTAAGGTTTTGCTACAATTAGCTTGATATAGATCAGCTTCGCGCAATTGTGCCCCTGACAATTTAGTATCACTCACATCAGCACCGCTCAAAGAAGCTCGATTCAGACGAGCATCGGTTAAATCAGCTCCTTTCAGATTAGCTCCTCGTAAGTCTGCTCCAGTAAAATCGGTATTGCGGAGATCTGCTTGCTCTAAGGAAATTTTATATAAGTCCGCTTTCCGGAATGATTCTCCGCTCAAGTTTACTTCCCGAAAACTTCTTTCTCCAGCAGCATAACGCTTTAACAGTTCTTTAGCATCCATATTCTTTACCTGTTTATGGGTCCTGATTAATTAGTCTAATTTTTTTCAAAAACCTATTTATTTACAATACCTGAAAAGTTTTTATTTTGATCTTTTAATAAACTAAATAAAGTACAGCAGATTCTATATTGATGAAGTACAGGAAGATTGTGGGACAGGCATCTTGCCTGTCCGATCAATTCGTCAGTTAAAGTTGATTGTGATTGATCTGTGTTGGTTGGGCGGGTTTTTGATAGTGATCGATTTGGTGCAAAATTAATTGGTTAACCCGCCCCTACAAATCCTGGTTAATTGTGATCATAAATTCATGGCAGAAAATGTGTTTAAACATCAGCAATTAGATCACTTGTAGGGGCGGGTTCACCGATGAATTCGCCACACACAAATAACTCTTGTGCCGAGCGCTTGCCCTGAGTGTTCCCTGAGCCTTGCCCTGAGTTTACCCTGAGCGGAGTCGAAGGGCGTAGTCGAAGGGGTCGAAGGGCGTAGTCGAAGGGTAGTCGAGGTATTAATGAACCCGCCCAACCCCACAGATCACCTGGATGAACTCACCCCATCTGACATCACAGACAACAGGGCTATACTTCATAAACCTGGAATAGGCTGTAATTTGTCGATTTTAACTAGATTTAGTATCAAAATAGACAACTAATTACAAAGATATATGATATATGCTTGCAGGTGTTACTTAATCCGAAAATGACAGAATTAATAAGTAAAAAAAAATTGCGTCGATCGCTATTGTTAACTAGACGCGCTCTCTCTCCATCAGAGTGGAGAGATTTAAGCGATCGCATTTGCGATCATTTACAGAATGCACCGATATTTACCCAAGCAAGGACGATTCTAGCTTATTTTAGTTTTCGTCAAGAACCAGACCTCAGTCCCCTATTTCGGGATGATCATAGTTGGGGATTTCCTCGTTGTGTAGACAATTCTCTGGTTTGGCACCTTTGGACTCCCAATGATTTGCTCCAAACTAATGCTTATGGTATTCTTGAACCTGACCCCCATGCACCAATTTTGTCACCTGAGCAAGTAGATTTAATTCTGGTGCCCGGAGTAGCTTGCGATCGCCAAGGTTATCGTTTAGGTTATGGTGGTGGTTTCTACGATCGCTTACTTAGTTTACCACCATGGCAATCAAAACCGACGATGGGGATAGTATTTGGATTTGGTTATTTATCTCAACTTCCCATTGAACCGTGGGATCTACCTTTAGATTATGTTTGTACAGAAACTGGTTTAGTCAATTTTTTGAGCAATTGATGGGACAGTCAAGATGACTGTCCTACAGATGATTTACAAAGGTCGATAACGATTATTTGAAGACATATCGCGATTAGCACTCGCAGCATCAAATCCTCCAGTCCGGAAACGACGATCCAGATCCTGTGGATCAGGAGAGTGTTTTTCTGCTTCTTCGATCGTAATTCGACCATTGAGGACTTGATGATAAAGTGCCTGATTAATTATTTGCATTCCTTCTGCATTTCCAGTTTCCATCAATCGGAATGCGTCTTCTTCATTACCCTTAAATAGATAATCCTGCATCGCTGGTGTATTCAATAAGATATCGTGAACTGCTGTCCGACGACCATCGGTTGTGGGGACTAATAATTGAGCAATTACAGCTACTAAAGAATCTGTAATCTGAATTCGCATTGCTGCTTGTTCATCAGCGTTGTATAGATTTAATAAACGATTAATTGAATTAATCGCACTGCGGGTATGCAATGTTCCCAATACTAAGTGACCAGTTTGAGCAGCTTGTAAAGCGGTATTTACTGTAGTCCGATCGCGCATTTCTCCAATTAAAATTACATCAGGATCTTCCCGCAAAACTGCTCGCAAAGCTTCATGAAATTCGTTAGTATGTAGCCCAACTTCCCGCTGACTAATTAAACATTTACGGGAAGGATGAACAAATTCGATCGGATCTTCGATCGTCACTATATGTTTAGCTGCTGATTCGTTCAAGTATCGAATCATCGCAGCTAAGGTGCTAGATTTCCCAGAACCGGTCGGACCTGTCACTAATACTAATCCCTGGGGATGGGTGATGATCTCTTTGAGTACAGTTGGTAAACCCAACTCATCAATGGAAGGAATATTTAAGCTAATTAACCGTAGGACTATTGCTCCTCCGGTTAAAGCTTCAAAACAATTAACCCGGCAACGTACTAACCCAGGATAATATATAGCTGTATCAAGTTCTTTATTGTCTGCGAAGAGCTTTCTTTGACTTGGATTCAGGATTTGATTCAAATAAGCTTGAAAAACTTCTGGGGTTACTCTTGCTTGACCCGATTGTTTGACGATCTGTCCCCGAATCCGATATCTTGGAGTTTGACCTACTCGAATATGGATATCAGACGCAAGTTGAGCATGAGCATCTTTGACCATTTGCTCAATTGAAAAAACTTTACCACTCGCAGGTTTTGCTGATGCTGCTGATGCTGGTGGTGCTGCTGGTCCTGGAGGAGATGGAATGCTGGGCTGGGGTGCTTTAGCACTGTTCATTTTTTTTGTTTAGTTAAGGTAAACTGTTACGGATGACTGTTTTATTTCCTAATTTTGTGCTTACTCCATAAACCAGCGATCGCCAAGTATCCTTGGTTTGCTGATTTATTTTTATTCTTTTTGCTCCTCAGCGCACCCTATCTAAATTTATCCAATTTCATCCGTAAATATACGGAATATTTTAACTAAAAAAAATCACAAAAATCAGCTTTCTTATACTTTTTTAATAAAAAATTTGTCTGTTTGGACATTCTCTAGGAAAATGTACTTATGAATACATTTTCCTGGTGATCAGTCCAGTTACACCAAACTCAGAGGGAAACTTAAGTTTGGATTTGCTTGACAAAATTAGATAAGATGGTTAAACCCGCAGGGGCAGATTTTTCCGGGTGGAATTGAACTGCGGTAAGATTATTTTGAGCGATCGCTGCTGTAATTGTTTGACTTCCATGGGTTACGGTTGCAGCTCTCACTTGGGGATCACTCGGATCAACATAGTAGGAATGGACAAAATAGACCCAAGGATCAGGGGATAACTGTTCCCATAAATTTAGGGTTGGTTGAGTTAATTCTAACTGATTCCAGCCCATGTGGGGAATAGTTAAGTCTGGTTCGGCTTGAAATCGACGTACTACACCAGGAATAATCCCTAAACCTGGTTCTTTTCCTTCCTCACTGCGATCAAATAAAATTTGTAATCCCAGACAAATCCCTAAAAATGGTTTACCAGAGCTAATTGCATCTTTGAGAGGATTAATTAGATCGCGCGATCGCAAATTTTGAATTGCGGGATCAAATGCTCCTACTCCTGGTAATATTACCGCATCTGCTTGGGCTATGTCCTTGGGGACATCGGTAATGATTGGTTTTGCCCCAGCATTTTCTAATCCTTTACATACCGAGTGCAGATTTCCCATATCATAATCTACAACGGCGATTACTGGCATTGATTTTCTCCCCTGCAACTGACTATCTATGATTCTATCAACTTTTATGGAGAAAATATTTTTATTCACTTCTTTTGATATCTGGTTGTCCCATCACCAATCTAATTCCTCGGACGACTTGTTAATCAAGCTTTACCAGTCGAATTTATCTCCAGCTTTCACTTTTTTGAGAAAATTACCAGTTGATAGTCATCGCGCTAGTCAGATGGTAATTGCGACTATTGCTCAACTTCGTCCGGAGATCATTATTTGTTGCGGAATGGCAGAAACTAGGACAAAATTATCCCTCGAATCCCAAGCAACTAGCGATCGCGATATCCTAACGACTAGATTAAATTTAGCTGATTTAGTGCAAAATTTAAGTCACACAGAAATTAGTCATGATGCTGGTAAGTTTGTTTGTGAAAGTTTATATTATCAGGTGTTAAAATATCTTCAAGAAAAGGATCTCCCCAGCTTCTGTATTTTTGTTCATGTGCCCCGGTTAAATGAAGAAAATTTATCGCCAATTTTAGCAGATTTTATTACAATTATCCACAGACTGGAAAATTTATGATTGATCAGGACTGTGGCTTTACAATTATTTAAAATTACTTGCTTTCTCCTGCTGCTTTTGACCATTTTCAGCATGATTCTGGTCTTCGGATTAATCCCAACAGAAATCGTCAAACAAGAATCAGTATTTCCGCTCCCAGGAAAACTAGATCAGATCCCAGTATTTAATAGTAATAGTCCCGAATTAGTAGGAAGTGAGGGGATATTACTCTCCACTTTTCCACCCCAAAATAAAAGAGTTCCTGCTGCTCATCTTAATTTTCCTTTCCAGGGAAGATTTGATATCTTTTGTCACCATTTTACTGCTCTGGGAAAAGATGGACGGACACTTTACCTAGGAGTATTATTGCAAAATTTAAGCCGAGAAACAGTAACGATCAAAGTATTACAGTCAGCTAGTTATTTAGCTGAACCAGAAGCACCTTATCTTGATTTATTTGCGATCGAAGATAACTTCAGTGGTGATGTTTATTCCGGTCCAGGAGATCGGGTAATGAATGATATTTTAAGGGGTAAGCTCCAGAATAATTTACCGATTACCATCACCCTACTCTCTGGAGAGAGTCAGATGTTAATCAATCTTCCCTTAATGATCCAAGAAAATAATTTCCCCCAAAATGGGAGATCTACTTTCTTAAGATTAGCAAGTAACGGTCCAGTTTATGTTGCTAGTTTAGCCATGTATGCACCTGTAGTCAGTACAGGTATTTCTCGGGCTCCGATGTTAGCAGAATGGAAAAAATTATTAGATACAGGTCAATTAGTCGAGCCCCGTGATCAATCTCCTACTCCTCTAAATAATACCATGGGTCACCTAATTTATGGTCGGGTTGCTGGTGTTGCTCAAGGTTCCCAATGGGAAGGTACATTAATTGATCAATCAAGTTCAAATTATCTAACTATTCCCCCACCTGGTCAAGCTTTTTCCTATGTTATTAGTAGTGTTCATCAGGGTACATTAGGTACTCAGCGGATTCAAAGTGCAAAAATGTTAGTGCGTTATCCAGATACAGCCTATTTTGCTCATGGTAATTATGGAGTACAATATCATCTCACCATACCATTTTATAATCCTACTGATGAGAATCAGATTGTGGGTATTGCGCTCCAAACACCGATTAAGGAAAATCAACTCAGCAAAAATGGACTAAGGTTTCGCTTATCTTTTTCCGAATCAATTGCTTTTCGTGGTACAGTCCGACTCAATTACCAAGATTTTCGTCATCAACCCCAGATTCGCTATCTCCATTTATGGCAACATCGAGGTGAACAAGCTGGTAATTTAGTTACTTTAATGATTAAACCAGGCGATCGGCGATTAGTAAAATTAGATTTTATTTATCCTCCTGATGCTACTCCTCCCCAGGTACTAACTGTGAGTACATCTGAGCGTAATTATGTGATTCCGATTATGCTCAAAAACTTATTCTTTTTACTATTATTGGCTTTAGTTCGGAGGAAAAATTTTCCGAAAATTAGAGGTTAAACTAAGACTGTAATCAATACGGTTCGTTTAAGGATATTTTGGGAGATATCGACGGAAGAAGGGTGAAGCATTCGGGTATAGGATCACTCGTTTGAGCGTTCAATTGTCGCCCGAATGCTTCACCCCTACAATTAACCGAACTAGATTGGGACTGTAATATAATTCGATCGCCTTATTTTTCTTCTCCCTATGCTATCTTTTTTACCAATTTTTCCTCTGGCTCAAACTGTACCACCACCAGTAGTTCCCCAAGAAATCGTCCAACCCCAAGAAGTCCGACCATTACCAGGAGGATTAAACTCAATCCCAGTATTTAATAGTAATAGTCCCGAACTGGTTCTCACCGAAGGAATCTTACTATCTACCTTTCCCCCTACAGATAAACAAGTACCCACCGCACATTTGAATTTTCCCTTCCAAGGAAGATTTGACCTATTTATCCATCATATTGCCCAAGCAGCTAATCCCCAAGATTTAAGAACTCTTTATATAGGGGTAATTATCGATAATCCCAGTCCAGTACCAGTAACAGTAGATATATTGCAAGCAGCTAGTTATCTGAGTCAACCCGATGCTCCTTTTATCGAACTATCATCTTTCCTCGACAATTCTGATGGCAAGGTTTATGCTGGACCTGGTAGTCGGGTGATGAGTGATATTCTGCGGGTAGTACGACCAACAGATTGGCCCGCTCAACTGGTGATTCCACCAAATACCAGTCAGTTATTAATGAATTATCCCATCCCCGTCAAAAACCTTAAACCACCTCTCAATGGTCGATCTACTTTAATTCGAGCGCGAAGTAATGGACCTGTTTATTTAGCAAGTTTAGGAATGTTTGGTAAAACTAATCCCGATGGAAGTGAGCGGGCACCAAATTTAGGTGAATGGGAACAACTTTTAAATCAGGGAGGATTAGCTGGTCCACGCGATCGCGCTCCGACTCCCCCAGGAATGACTACCGATCGGCTAATTTATGGTCGGGTCGCGGGAGTAGCTCAAGGTTCCCAATGGTTAACCCAAATTGTCGATAGTCCTGGTGCAACAAAACTAACTATTCCCCAGTCTGGTCAAGCATTTTCCTATGGAATTGCCACTTTAGCAGGGGGAATGATGGGTACAAACCAAATCCAGAGTGCGAAAATGCTGGTGCGTTATCCAGATACAGCTTATTTAGCTAATGGTAATTATGGGATTGAATATAACTTAACTTTGCCCCTTGATAATCCCACTGAACAAGATCAAACAGTAGTAATCACGATTCAGACACCCTTCAAAACCGATGATGTGAAAGGAGGATTGCGTTTTTTAACACCTCCAGGTCGTCCCGTTTTTTTTCGTGGTACAGTCCGAATTCGCTATAACAATGAACAGGGATTCCCTTCCACCCGATTTGTCCATTTAGTCCAACATCAGGGACAACAAGGAGAACCCCTAGTCCAGATCAAAATGAAAGCTCATACTCGACAATTAGTCCAAGTAGGTTTTCTTTATCCTCCGGATGCTACTCCTCCCCAGGTGTTAACGATTAAAACCCTAGCAGAATAAGCGGAAAAACTGCCAAAAATTTGCCTTTTTATGATGTTTCATGGTAAATAGATAAGCGAAAACATCACAACTCGCTGATGAAATGGACGAATAGAGGATTGCCCAGTTGAAAATCTGAAACAATAATCCCACTGGCGTGATTATTTTTCCATGAAATAGCTGATATCCTAAGCAAAAGCTGGGTAGGGAATGGGGAAACTTGCTCAATTGATCAACTAAAATCCTCTGTCCCCTATTCCGATCGGCTCACTAAATCAGTTGTGTTGATTTTTGGTCTAACCACTAACTGGAAATTACAGAAAATAACGGAGAAGGTGTGAGTATGAAATCAAAAATCTTGTTAGGATGTTTTGCTCTAATCTTGGGTAGTATCCCCCTACCTAGTTTAGCTGATATAGTAGTTAATGGAAGTAACCTCCCATCTAAAGTGGTTTTACCATCAGACTTTAAATTTCCAGTGAACACTATTGTTGAGCAAGATCAGACCAAGACAAGTTCCACTCCGATTACTGATCAAAATCTTTCAGTGTCTGATTGGGGGCAAAAAATTACTAACTGTTTAGTATCCCAATCACCCAAATTGATCCGAGCTAGCGACAAAAGTCCAGTGACTATTAATAATAAACAAGGGACGATCGTGCTCAATGCTAATAAAACACCAGTTTGTGCCACGAATTAAGATTCTTTAATTGATCCAAATTTTCGCTACCTCTTTTTGATCTTCAAATAAGAGGTTTTTTCCGATAAAAAACCACCTAAATATCTATTTTAGGTGGTCTTAACAACTATGTGCTGATGGAGCTTATGGGAATTGAACCCATGTCCTCAACAGGTATTTACCCCCCATTCGTTCACAGGCATAGCTCATCTAATCCTCAGAGCGGGAATTATCCTTTATCCCGGATAATAGGATGCAATGGTTAAGTCTTAGCTAACCAGTAAACCAAAGAAACCTGGTTAGAGCATCCGTTGGGGTTAGGTCTGTTGTCCTTAACGGAGTCAAACTACAGACGCTCAACAATTACAAGAGGTTGTTTTTAGGCAACAGCAACTGCTTTACGAGCAAAAGGAACGATGTTGTTCGCATTTACATTTTTTTTGAGCCAGATATTTACGAGAGACGACTCACTCTCGGCCTGAATCACAGAGTAGCTTTCGCCATCAAGTCGAAACCGTGAAAGCCCCATAATTTTGACTAAATCTACTCTAGCAGATTTTTGCTTAGATGTCTAGTATAGCAGCAAATTGCTAATTCAGCCAAATTTCGCTCTAAATTCGATCGGTTCTGGTGCAATCCGGTTCGGTTAATTGTAGGGGTGAAGCATTCGGGTGACAATTAAACACTGAAGTGAGTAGCATTAGACCCGAATGCTTCACCCAACTGCCGTCGATATCTCCCAAAATATCTTAAACGAACCGTATTGGAGTCGATATCTGGTTGGATGCGAGATGGGTAGGTTCATCCAGGTTATTTGTGGGTTGGGCGGGTTCATCCAGGTTATTTGTGTGTTGCAAATTAATCGGTGAACCCGCCCCTACAGATGATCTAGATTGAATTTTCAACTCCTTAAATCCAGTTTTATCATCAATCTCTCGCAGAAAAACAAAATCTTCACTTTCACCAATAATTATTTCTGCGGTGGTGTAAATTAGACAACCTGTCATTAAATGACCACCCAGTGTATTACCTTTGCGATCGCTCACAGCAATATGTAAATGCACTCCATTGACTGATACAGTCCCTACTAAAGAAACAATTTCAAAAAACTCATTAAAAACTTGACTAAAATTTTGGGTAGAAAATCTTAAATTTGCCTTTTTCAAACTCCCAACAGCCGTAATAATAAATCCAGCTTGAATGTTGTTTAAATTGACAAAACTGATTAAATTTTCCTTTAAGTCTTGATTTGGCTCTAACCTTAATGGGAATATTTTCATTGGTGGTAGGACAGGGGACAGGACAAGGGTATCAAAGAAATATTTCAGCCAACTAATTGTTTTTCTAAGTGCTTTACCTTCGCGATCGCTCCCCAATTCCGATAACTAGATTGAGCTTCTTTTAAATAAGATTGAGCGATTTTGGTTTGACCGATTCCTAAGAAAAATTTGGCTGCTAGTTCATTCGCTAAAGCGGCATTTTGTAAATATTGATTCTGATTAGCATCAGCGATCGCTTGCTGATATAATTCGATCGCTTCCTCATTTTGTCCAGCAATCCTGGCAATTTCAGCTTGAATCAATAAGGATTGATGGAGATAGTTACTCGGACAATCTTCAGCCCAATGTTTAAATTTCAGTAAAAGTTGATTCAGTCGATTCAGATATTTGACCGTAATTTCCGGAGGAGCTTCACTATAAGTTCCAGCGATCGCAATTGCTTGATTGTAATAAAACACTGGTTTAATAAAAATTCCTTCCCCACCACTAATAAAATCTTCAGCACAAGCAGCATATTCTACTGCTTTATAATGATCTCCAAACCAGTTACATAAAGATAATTTATAAACATAAACCACAAATGCGGTTAAATAGTTACTTGATTTGGCTGCTAATCTAATCACTTCATGTTCGTTCATCCATCCTCCAATTAGTTGGGCTGGTTGTGCTACTACTTTAGTTAAATTTGCGATCGCTTGTTGACAAATTAAATGATAGATCAACATATTTTTGTCAACTTTCTTTAAAGTGGAGATAAAATAATTTACAATTTTGGCGGTATCTTTTAAAGATTCATTTCCAAAGAAACATTGTAGTATATAATTAGCTGAATTCGCTCCAGCCCACTGATAGACACCATGAGCAACTGAGCTTTTAAACCCTTGTAATAAATAAGGTTTACATTTGCTAATATGTTCTTGACAATGAAAAATTGTTCCACCCCAGACGTTAAAAATATTTGCTTCTAATTCGGGAGTATTTAAGATTTGCTGAAGTTGGAAGGATAATTGACCAAAATCTGCTCCTGTTTGGATATCCTGAGCGTGACAAACTAAGGTAAAAGCATAGATCATGTAGCCAAATGCTGCTGGTGCTGAATTACCATAGATCAGGGAAAGCTGGAGCATCTTCATTGGTAAAGTATAGATCGCATTAGATCCTAAAGTCCCTGCGATCGCCCAAACTGATTGGAGAATATTTTGAGCCATTAATTGCTCTGGATCAGCCATTAGTGGTAATCTAATTAAACTTTCAATGGTGCGATCGCCCATTAATTCTTTGGTATAAATTAGCTCTTGTAACACCTCTTCATCACTGGGATAACCAGAGAATTCTATTCCTAATAAACTTAAGGTTTGTAATCCCAGTTCATAAGCTGAAATTAAATCATTCTCTAGTTGATAGCAGATAATTTTATATTGATTGACTCGACATTGATCAAGATAATTTTTAACGTAGTTTGATGTTTCTTCAAAAATCAGTAACGCGGCTGAATAATGACAATTTAGATATTCAGTTTTCCCCAGCTCTAAGTATAAATCCAGCGTCAATGGATAATTGACTTCCCAACTTCCTACTGGTAAACAATTTAACCCATTTTTTAGAAATTTTAAAGCATTTTCAAAATCTGAAGATGCTTTAGCTTGATGCGATGCTTTCAGATTTAATTCGACTAATTGATATTTTTCGATTAGTTCAATCATTAATGTTTGGGCAAGGTTAAGATGATTAACAATCTCAAAAAGGTTTTCTTCTAATTCAACTCCTTTGAGATTTTGGAGTAACAATTTACCAATTTTGAGATGAGCCCGTTTTTTCTCAATTTCAGACACCAAATCATCAACTCCTTGTTTGATATCGTGGTCGAAAAATTTGGAGTTTGGGGAGAATATACAATATTTTCTCCCCTGATCAATTTCTAATTTTTCTTGACTAAAAATCTGGTCAAATTGAGATGACATATAGTCTAAAGTACCTCTGTCTAAATGAGAGTATTTTTCTTTTTTTCTAAGTTTAAGTAAGTATATATTCAGTCTGAATATGGCAACATTACTAGGGTGGTCAGGAAGTCAAGCTAAGTTTTAGACTTGATTCTCAATTAAATCTTGAGCTTGAGTTGCTTGACCCAGGACGCTCCCTTGAATTTTTTGCTTTATTCTAACTTTACCCTGATAGTTCCACTTCTAGCCTTATATGTAACATTTTAGCCAGAATATTAACTTTGGTCAGGAAATGACCTTGTTGAACAGGAAACAGCAAAAATTACAGATTTACACCAATTTCATTTATTCTAGCTACAGTTGGTCGATCCCCCCTAACCCCCCTTAAAAAGGGGGGAACCGGATTAATACTTAAAGTCCCCCTTTTTAAGGGGGATTTAGGGGGATCTGGATCTGTAGCAGTGCTTGGTGAATCTGGTATTATACCAAAATGAAAATTTTTTTTAAGTAGAAGTACCTAAATGAGCGATCGCACCTCGAATCCAGTGATCTGGATCAGGGTTGTCGGTAAACTGGGGTTGACTGGATAAAAATTGGATCGCTACCATAATCTCACGATTAGTATAACCGAGAGCGAGCAGCGTCATTTCCAGATCTTCTTGCATTTCTAAGGTTAATCCGGTTGATAAGGGAATGGTTAAACCAGATTGCTGATACCATTCCGAAAGTTTGGTTTTTAATTCTAACGCAATTCTAGCTGCGGTTTTTTGACCAACTCCAGGGGTTTTGACTAAGCTCTGGGTATTACCCGTGACAATTGCTTGGACTAAATCTTCTAATCCCAAAGTATCTAAAAGTGCGATCGCTAACTGAGTCCCAATTCCCGTGACGCTGACCAACTGTCGATATAAATCTCTTTCGGCACTAGAAGCAAAACCATATAATACCATCTGTTCTTCCCGGATTTGCAAATGAGTAAAAATTTGCATCGGTTGTCCGATCGCTGGTAATTGGGGTACTAAACGCGGTGGAATTTGTAAGTCATATCCAATCTGGTTAACTTCTAAGGAGAGGATCACCCGTTGATTACTAAGTTTGTGAATTCCTGCTACTATACCTTTGAGATAACTAATCATAAAAATTAGGGGTGGTTTTTGATAAACCCAAAATATTTCAGACCTTCGATAATACCACCAGCACAGTAGGATTTAGCTAAATATCGATGTTCAGCTAAATTATTATTATACCATTGACGCAATTCTGGTTGGACATTAGCCACAATAATCCCCCGTTCTATCCCCATATTAAACATAGAAATATCATTACCTGAGTCACCACAAACTACTGTTCGGATTGGATCGATTCCCCAATTGCGACGTAAATATTGGACAGCTAAACCTTTATCAGCGTGACGCGGTAAAATATCTAAATATGCCCCACCACTATAGATCAATTTAACATCTAAATCGCGATCGCGCAAGATTTTTTCTAGTTGCGGTAGAATTTCTTTTCCAGTTTTTTCAGTGAAAAAATAACTAACTTTAAAAGGACGTTGTTCTAGTTCTGGTTGTAAGGTTAGCTCTTGGAAAGAATGACCGATCTCCACAATCTGGGTCCGATTCCAACCTGGGGAGATAATTTCTGCCCATTCTTGATCAGATTGAGTACCAATTTGATAATATATTTCTGTGCCTACAGAAGCAACCAGTGCATCTGGTACTAACATTTTTTTTTCTGTGGTTAGGAGCTGATAGAGTTCTGGAGATCTTCCTGTTGCATAGACAATTTTTGTCTCATATTCTTCACGGTGTTGCTGGAGGATTTGATTCAGTTTTTCTAAAGCTTGATCATCCCCAATCAGAGTATGATCTAAGTCGGTAACAAAGAGAAATTTACTCATTTTTTTATTTCCTGAATTTTGACCAGCGCATCCTGATAATCCCCATGTTTGTCCTGTTCTTGGTATAAATCCGCAGCTTTTTGGAAAGCTACTGTGGCATTTTGTTCATCTCCAAGTTTAAGATAAGCCGTACCTTGATTATAATAGGCATTAGCATATTTAGGATTAATTTCGATCGCTTTACTATAATCAGCGATCGCACCTCCATAATCACCCGATTCAGCGCGAGCAACTCCCCGATTATTATAAGCTCGATCATAGTTAGCATTTAAGGTAATTGCTTGAGTATAATCAGCGATCGCATTCTCATAATCTTGACGACGATAGAAACCCAGTCCACGATTATTATAGCTATTTGCATCACTTGGATTAGGGTCAATCACCTGGGTATTTTCTAAATTTTGGTCTGACTGATTAGTAACTAGATCCGGAAAAGGTTCTTGCATAGCTTTTTTTCTAATCAAGTGCATAGTATAAACTAAAATAATAATAATGGAAATCATAAAACTCGTCCCAATTAATAATACCGCACTGGGGGGACGATCGCCCATTAACTTTGCCCAAAGACTTTCTCCTGATGGGGACGAATGAGTCGATGGATCAGCTCCAGTCGCAAGTTTAGGATTCAGTCGGATCGCTTGATTATAATCATCAAGGGAACCTTTAGTATCTCCTAATTTCAAGCGAATAACACTGCGATTTTGGTAAGCTTCTGCTAAATTAGGATTGGATTGAATTGCTTGATTATAATCATCAATTGCCCCCTTTTGATCTCCTGAATCAGCACGAATCACTCCCCGATTATAAAAAGCTTGAGCATCATTGGGATTAACTCTAATTACCAGATTATAATCTGCGAGAGCTTTTTGCTTATTTCCTAGTTTGGAGAACGCATTACCCCGATTTAGATAAGCATCGATATCATTAGGATTAAGTTTAATTGCTTGGGAATAATCGTCGATCGCTCCTGAATAATTGCCAATTTCTGTCAGAGCTAATCCCCGGTTATGGTAAGCATCAGCAAAATTAGGATTACGTTGAATTGCTTGAGTATAATCTGCGATCGCTCCTTTAATATCTCCTAGAGCAGAACGAGCAGCACCTCGATTAATGTAAACTGTACCCAGATTTGGATTAAGCTTTAGTGCTTGATCATAAGCTGCGATCGCTCCGGGAAAATCCCCATTACGATATTGATTAAGTCCCTGATTAAACCAACTTTCAGCACTGAGCGGACTAGGAGCAGGACTACTGGTGGGAAGAATCGTCTTCTCAGGAGTTTGGGCACAAAGAACAGGAAACTTGCTCCCACAAGTGAGTACAGTAATTGCCAGGATAACAATAGATGTATAAATCGGTTTCATAAATTTATTTTACCGCAATTAACAAACCCATTATATAATTTTTCTGCTGGGATATTTCAGTTGTTGTTTTTTCTCCAGTTTTATTTACTTAGCTAATCCGAATCACTTTTTACCGGGGGTTTTTGTTGAAATTGTTCAAGTAATGGGAGTATGATCGCGCGATCGCTATTACCTAATATCAGGATTTTTTTAGCATTAGTTGTTAGCATAGAACTTATTGCCAGGATCATCAATGAAGTTAAAAATAAATCCCAATTACCCCCTTGGTTTTCCCTTCTGTTTACTTGGAACTTGTTCAGCTCAATCATCTTTTTAATACCAATTTCCCGATTTTTACAGCGATTTTCTAACTCCCAAGCTTTAATTATTTCCGCACTATTTTGGGGATGAGGATTTGAGTTAATTTGGGTGACAGGTGTAGTGACTTTCGGTTATTTAGGTTGGGGAATATTAGCCATAACAATTGCTAATAATTTTTGGTTAGTTTTAGCAGCAAGTGTCCTAATTGCGATCGGGACTTTACCAGATATCGATCGCATCTTAAAAAATTAAATCAATGATTGCTAATCCCAGAAAATCCTGATTAGGCTATTACTTATGTAAAACAAACCTTTGATTACTGGATTTACTAATATTTCGGTTCGACCTGTTCGTTCTGATGGTGCAGTTTGGACAATATTTAATCGCGTAATTTAACCATTTCCACCACTAACTTTGGCTTGGTAACCTTGTTGAGCAAGAATTTGAACTAGTTTTTGAGCATGATCACCTTGAATTTCGATCGTATCATCTTTAATCGTGCCTCCAGCGCCACATTGGGTTTTAAGATGTTTCAGTAAAGCGGTGAGAGCTTCGGAATGAAGTTGAAATCCACTAATCACAGTTACAGTTTTACCTTTACGTCCTTTACGAGATGCTTGAACTCGTAGTTGTTGTTGTGAAGGTGGAAGTTCAACCACAGGTCTTTCTAAAGCCGCAGAATTATCTGACGGACCAAATTCTTGGTAAACTATGCGTTTCTGAGCTTTGGGATTTGAGTCAGTCTGTTTATGTTTTGAGTCAGCCATAGTTTTTGATATTTTTAGGTTGAAAGTAGTTGTTTTGGAACCGCAAAATTTAGATGAGAATCGGTAAGGGTGGGTTCACCCGATCGTCAAACCTTGCTAATCCGACAAGCAAAGCATTTATAAGCTTGCTGACCCGATAGATTATCATAGTATTGGTCATCAATAAGGATATTAGTCGGTTGATAGAGCGGGGTGCCGAGT
Source organism: uncultured cyanobacterium (assembly GCA_963744145.1). Lineage (GTDB taxonomy): Bacteria > Cyanobacteriota > Cyanobacteriia > Cyanobacteriales > CAWUOF01 > CAVUSO01. The sequence goes on from CAVUSO010000001.1 coordinate 1,276,044, forward strand.
TCGATCGCCATTTGCTGTTGAGGACCAAACCAGTTAGGGACAAAAATCGTATCCTCACGAATGTGTTCCCAGAGCAACGCAGTACCTTCAATTGCTCCGCGCGGACTTTCCACTTTAATCAGGTCACCATTCTGAATTCCCTGTGCTTGAGCCGTCCTGGGGTGAATTTGAATCAGACGAATGCCATTCTTTTGTTTACCAGTATAAGTCCACTGAGTCACAGAATGGAAATGCACCACACTTGGGCGACCGGACATCCCCATCAAGGGATATTGCTGGTGGACAGTTCCCGATGATTTCTGGCCAAGTTTGACCTTGTGGGTCACAGCCTGGGGATTGACCGGGTTTTGGACAAATTCCGACAGATATAAAATCGAGGGATGTTGTCCCGTGACTTCGGGGTGGGTGTAAAAGCTTGGCAAGGCGTCATGTCCGGCTTTTGCTAATTGTTGTTGCAGGTTTGACGTATAGATTTCGATTTTGCCGCTCGGTGTCAGAAACCGTTTGCCTTTATTTCTCGGATCAAGCGATTCTACGGCTTTGTACCAGGAGGGGTGATCTAAATAGAGTGTACTGACACCAGGTTGATACTCTCAGGTCTAAAGACACTGAGATTCTTGAATAGTCCAGAGTCTGAACTTCAAAGGCGCGTACAAAACACCTCTACTGATTTCACTTAGGACAAGCCCAAGATCCACCGCTACTTTTCTCAAAATATTAGCCGCAGCATTCGCGTCAGCGTTGATTTTTATGCCATTAGAACTGACATACAAGCCACGTTTAACTCTTTTTCCTGATGCTGTCCATTCTGTGGGTTTTTCACCATAAGTTGGGATGGTATCAGCATCTAAAAAACTAGCTTTGCTGGTATAACTTTCTTCAGTTTCAAGAAACTTAATGCCGTACAAGGTACAAAGTTCTTGAAGCCTTGCTTTGAGTCTAGCCGTAGGGATTTGGACAAAGTTTTGATTAGTCTTTTGCCCTAGTTCTATCCCATCTTTTTGGCTTTTATTCCAACCAAAAGCTAAAGTCCCGATGCGATTATTTAAACAGTGATTTATCACTAGCCGAGCGGCTTTGTTGATAGCGTCCCTCATCTGTCTATTCCGTTTCTCAGTCATTGCTGCCAAACGATTAGACCAAAAACCTTGAGGTTTATTAGCTTTGAGTTTAGCTACTTGTTTGTTGTACCATTGATTGACTGATTTTAGATGTCTGCCATCAATAATAAAACTTGTCCCTACATTACTAACGGCTGTCAACCAATTATTTAAACCGTGGTCTATCCCTAAGCATTTAGCTGGGTCTAGGACAGGTTTCTCAACTACAACTGGGTAGACGAATTCTGCATAAAAACAACCGTTTCTAGGGAGTATCCTGACCTCTCTAAGAGACTCAAAATCTAGGTTAGTTGGCATTGGTAGGAAAAATTCTTTTATGCCAAACCAAGCATTGACCTGTAATCCTAAAGGAAATCTAATCTTTCCATCAATTAACCTTAGTGACCGTTTGGGATAGGCAACTAATTGATAGCCTCCTGGTTTTCGATAGTTGGGCAAGTTGGGTTTAGTTTCGAGTCTACCACTTAGCCAAAGTTCTCTTAACTTGGCGTAGGAACTAATTGACTCACCTACTGCCATACAAGTTTGTGCTGCGGCATCGGATGGTAGAGCCGAAAAATGTACATTTTGAGTAAGATTTTTTACAATCTCAAACTTGGTCACAAATTTGTGAGCTTTAAACCAGATTTGACGAGCATAATAGGTAGCACAATTGTGTAGATTATTGGACTCTGAGCAAACGAATTCTAGTATTGCTTTTGTCTCTGGTTCGGCATTGATTAAATGCTGTTGAACACCTAACGGTACTTGGGGCTTTTTTTCTGTTTTCTTTCTTTTAACCATTTTTTGTTTCTTTTCTTTCTAATCTTAACTATAGCCCACATTCCGCACCCTCACTGGCACATCTTAATAAAAGGGTAAAAATTGGGGACGAAGAAAGTTGGCTCAAAAAGATCATAAATGAGATTAATGAGAATAAATTTTATTAAACTAGATTTATGAGCAGAAAGAGGCACTGGGTTATTGAGAGATTAACCGTAGCAGAAGTCCGGAAAATGAAAGAGTAAAAAAATTAATTGCAATCGAGCCTAAAAATGCGATAATTGAACCAAAAATTGGCTCGTTAAATTGGGTAACTATGGTAGACATAAACGATATTAAAATTCAGAATATCGACCATCTGGGGTTAGTAGCAGGAATAGTAGATACGATTGGAATAGTAGAAATAATTAATAATTTAATCGGGATAGAATCGGGAGAAAAAGTTACTGCTGGACAAGCAGTTAAAGCAATGATTATCAATGGGTTAGGATTTATTTCTAAACCATTATATATGTTTCCGAAATTTTTTGAATCAATTCCCTGTGAACATTTAATAGGAGCCGGGGTAAAGCCCGAATATTTAAATGACGATAAACTGGGAAGAGTGATGGATAAACTATATAGTAAAGGACTGGATACAATATTTTTAGCAATTACTTTAAATGCAGTTAAAAAGTTTGATATATCTTTAAATACATCCCATCTAGACTCATCGTCAATTCACGTACATGGGGAATATCATCAAGAATTACCAGAGATAATATTTAGTCAGCCAGAATTGTCATACCAAGGAGAGCCCCAAATAAAATCGCGACAACCAATCAAAATAAATTACGGTTATTCCCGTGACCATAGACCTGATTTAAAACAATTTTTAATAGAATTAGTATGTACCGGGGATGGAGATATCCCAATATTTTTAAAAGCAGCGTCAGGAAATCAAGCCGACTCATCATGCTTTGCGAAGATAGCAATTGATTATAAAAATCAAATAAAAGTAGATAGTTTAATCGTAGCTGATTGTGCCTTATATACAGAAGATAATCTCAAATTAATGTCGGAAATTAAGTGGTTAAGCCGAGTACCGTTAAAGATAAAATTAGCCCAAGAATTAGTAGCAAATTTGCCAGATTCAGAATTTACTAAAAGCAAATTAGTTGGATATTCATGGGCGGCAAAAGAGCAGACTTATGGTGGGATAAAGCAAAGATGGCTAGTTGTGGAAAGTCAAGAAAGAAGAGAATCAGATTTACGGAAATTATCACAGAAAATTAGTAAATCCGCCACCAAACTGAACAGCGAATTAGGAAAATTATCCCAAGATAGATTTGCCTGTAAAGCTGATGCAGTCAAGGCATTAACTCACCTATCGAAATCCTTTAAATATCATCAAATTGAACCAAAAGAAGTAAGGGAAATCAGACCAGATAAATTAGATAAAAGTCAAAAAAAGTGTTATCAAATTCTCGGCAGTTTTACCGAGGATAAAAGCCAAATTGAACAAGAAACTAACAGTGCAGGTAGATTCATAATTGCGACGAACGTTTTAGCAGAAAGCGAAATTAGTAATGAGGCAATGCTGACTGAGTATAAGGCACAGCAATCCTGTGAAAGAGGATTTGGTTTTCTTAAAGATCCCACATTTTTTGCAGATAGTGTTTATCTGAAAAGTCCCGAACGCATCGAATCATTAGCAGCAATTATGGGGCTAGGTTTACTGGTTTATACCCTAGCACAAAGACAAATACGAGCCGCTTTATCAGCAGCAAAATCAACCATAAAAAATCAGTTAGGGAAAGCAACAGACCGTCCAACAGCTAAATGGATATTTCAATGCTTTCAAGCAATTCACCTGGTCACATTTCAACAACAACAACAAGTATCTAATTGGAGTAATGAACGTGAATTTATCCTGACCCTGCTACCAGAAGATTGTCGGCGCTACTATAAATTTATCACTTAATCCTCTTGCTAATATAGCATAAATATATTTAGCTTGAATGAGTTCTTGAATTTAATTAAGAGCTAAGAATTAACCTATCTTAACTAGAGATTGTTCAGTTATTAACTAACAAAACTGAGTTAAGAGAGCTAGTCAACACCAAAATTTATTGAAAAAACGGGCCGAAATCCTCATTTTCTACTTATTGCTAATAATTATTAATAAACTAGAGATTGATGACCTGACCATCAAGGTTTAAAAACCTCTTTTTTGACGATAGTGGGCCAAAATTTCAGCTTTGATAGAGGTTTATTTCAGTAATTACGAATTGTGACAGTTCAGGGTGCGGAATGTGGGCTATAGCTTATGTTTGACAAAAAGCAAGTCTTTGTGATCAAAACAATGTTAAGATTAAGAAATATTTTCAGGTGGTTAAAACCACTTGGGTCGTTTCCCTCTCAGGTCTAAAGAACCTGAGTTTCCCACTTACCATGTGTTTTTTATGATCAACCGTGGGGCAGGGATAGCGTAATGGTTCAGTTCGCTTCTCCAGGCGAGCTTGGGTCATCCCACCCATACCAGGCGTGTGTTGGACAAAGGTTGCCCAGAGGGTGCGGTAGTCTTTCCATGCGAGGGGAAAAGGCTGTGACCAGTATTCTGGTGGATGCTTCTGATCGAACTTCGCGGTCGCGTGCGCCAGATCAATCCAAATCTGCCAGTCGGGCCGAGATTCTCCCACAGGGGGAACCACTTGCTTTTGCCAGCGGATTGCCCGATCGTCCCGACGCATATAAACGGTTTCCATCTCAAAGCCACTTGTAACTGGCAAAATAATATCAGCGTAGTAAGCTGACTCCTCCATAAACAAGCCGGTATAAACATAAAAATCTAATTGGCGATAGGCGGCTTGAACTTTCTGGTTACCAGCCGAAGCCAGTAAGGGATTGCCCTGGGTAACCAAAGCTTTTAGTGGGTAGGGCTTGCCCGTCAGAATTGCCTCCGCCAAGTAATCAGGACCCACAGGTAAAGCCACATCTTTCGGCGGCACAGGGACAGCGATCGGTGGCAGGTTCAACCCACCGGGCCAGGTATTGTGCATAAAATTGCAGCCACCACCGGGAATGCCAATATTACCGGTAATCGCTGCCAGGAAGGTTAAAGAACGATAGGTATCAAATGCACCGAGTTGGTGAGAAATCCCGGCATTACAAAAAATCGCCGCTGGTTTGGTGACAGCATATGCCGTTGCCAGTTGACGGATTTTCACTTCAGGCACATCAGTTATTTCAGCAGCCCATTGAGTTGTGTATTTTTGGGCGATCAGATGGCGTTTGAGTAAGTCGAATCCTAATACCCATTTCGCCACAAAGTCAGCATCGTAGAGATTGTTGGTGACAATATGGTGCAACATACCCAACACCAATGCTAAATCAGTGTGGGGTTTGGGGGCAATCCATTCATCTGCTTGGGCACCAGTGGGGGTCAAGCGTGGATCAATTACCACCAACCTAGCCTTGGTTTGAGCGCGACTGCGGAGCAGGTAAGAAAATGTCACGGGATGGGTTTCGGCTTGGTTAGTACCCAAAAAGAGGAAGAATTTCGCTGCGCCTAAATCTTCTTTCCCCGTTGCACCATCAACGCCATAGCCATTGGTGAAATTGCCCATCCCGAGGGTCCAGGCTAAGGCATTTCCCCCAGCATCGTTACACACTGGCCCCACATCGGTATCATTGGGACTCCCTAACAGGGTGAAGTATCGCCCAACTAACGATCCGGTGCCACGGGGCAGTCGGCCAGAAGTCTTGTTGGCGATCGCCCTAGCTTCTCCCCCATCCCTCAATGCCAGGAATTTCTTCGCGATCGTTTCTAGAGCTTCATCCCAAGAAATGGGGGCAAACTGAGAATCGGACGCTCCTTTCTCACCTCCAACCCGCTTCAGCGGGTGAGTTAAGCGAAATCGGTTATACACCAATTGGGTCATCATCGGCCCTTTGACACAGAAGCCACCTGCTTGTACCGGATCATCGGGTTCCCCAACTACATCAATAATGCGACCATCTTTGACATGCACTTTCAAGCGACAAAGACTATTACAAAACTGACAAGCGCTATCAACAATCCGATCGGGTTGCAGTGCGCCCGATTGCTGGGTAAAGTCAAACTCCACCCCTGGAGTTTGACTCGCTGGATAAAACCCTTCACTAGCAACAGCCTCTACCCTATCCTGCTTCTTTAATAAGTCTGTGCTAGTTACGACTGCTGCACTGAGTGCAACTCCTTTGAGGAAGTCCCGCCGGGAGGAGCTTTTTTGATGAGATGACATGGCAGATGCTTACTAGAGTGACACCAGAAAATATAATTTTATCCGATCGCTCTTAAGTTAGGCTGGAGAAAGGGAGGTATTTGAAAATGGGATGCCCTACCCTATCAAGAATTCCGAGTCGAGCAAAAGATTCATAGGATATACTTAGATTCTGATTAGTGCAGAAATTTGGTAACTCATTCGGGTTAGGCATTATCCAATTTATCACAGTTTCAGAATCAGCAGCAACTCAACAAGTACAATCCTTAATTAACCAAGCCCAACAAGAAATTTATGAGCCAATTTTCCAACAAAAAGTAATCGAATTACTTGAAAAAATTATTGTTTACAAATTTCCCAAAAAAACTAGAGCGGAGTTAGAAGTGATATTTGACTTAACCGCAGGTCAACAACCCACATTTTATCAACAAGCCAAAGAAGAAGGGAAAATCGAAGCGAAATTAGAAATGATTTCAATCTTAGTTAGATTCGGATTTACTCCTGAACAAATTGCCCAAGAATTAGGATTAGAAATTAATCTAGTTAGTAAGTTTCTTGGCCATCAAAATAACTAAATTTTATTGCTGAAAATTAGCAGTAGTCAGAAACCATAATAAACACAATTAAATACATTAGCACCTTTCAAAGCTATGTTTTCCTTTGCCTATCCAGTTCCTCAAAAAGGTCCTCCATGTCTACCTAAAGAAACCTTGCAGATATTTGTAGGTCAAACAGGTAAACTAGAAAAGTAGCGGATATCCGTACTTGACCAGATAGGGCATCCGCCAGCCGCAAAAACTAAAAAAAGGTAATGTAAAGAATTATAACCAACCAGCACAACTATGACTGAACCACAACCAACCACAACCCCGAAGCTACAAGAACCCAAGTTTGGCTTTAATAGTTATGCCGAAGTCATCAATGGTCGCGCGGCAATGATTGGCTTTATCGCGATGTTGATTATTGAAGGTCTAACTGGACAGGGACTATTATCCTGGTTGGGTCTAATCCCCTGGGACAAATAACTCGTCCCAGCTCCAACGAGGACAACTATTTCTGGGTCGGGGAGGTGAGGAAATAGTTTCCACCTCCCGGAAATTAGCCAGTTTGATGGTAAGTAAGTTACATTTAAAATAGCTGCTCCAAAATCTAGACTTGCCTGTAAACTGTAGGTCTTAAGATTAACAGCTCAAGCTAGAAACCTAAATTAACTGTGATGAATATTGCATTATCTCGCATTTTAAAGTCAGTCTACCGGAAAGAACCCCTCTCTAGCTTTATCATTACTGTAGGGGCTGTCGATGCAGTGATTGGTGGATTGGACGATCAGTGGGCTTTATTTTCCCTCGGCATCTTGGTCGTCGCGATCGCGATCGTTATCCGTGTATGGCAATCCCAGCGCCATCAAGTCCAGGAACATCAGCAAGCCCCAGAATACTATCTACCGTCCCATTCTTCCCGTCCACCTTTACCAATGCTTAGTCCCGCTAAAAAACACCCTCCTCATTATTAAACGAGATGATGCTTGCTGTCTATGGGCTAGAGACGATCGCCTAAAATTGCTTCTTGAATTTCCCTCAACTCCAGTTCCAGTCGGAATCAATCCGACCGGAATTAACTCTTATAAAGATCAAGATGCTTTCGCCAAATTAGTCAAAGAATAGACTATGTGCATCTGTAATTGACGAGATAAATCTTTGTGTATATCCATTAAATCAATTGGGGGAAATTTTGCTAAACCTTAGTTTTCCCTAACAATTTTTTCACAGTTTTTACCAATTCCTCTGGATGAAAAGGTTTAGAAATATAAGCATCAGCACCTTGCTTCATTCCCCAGTAGCGATCGAACTCTTCCCCTTTACTTGTACACATCACAACAGGAATCTTGTTGGCGTAGGGGTCATTTTTCAACCAACGACAGAGTTCATAACCATTCATTTTAGGCATAACCACATCAGTAATGACCAAATCAATCACCATGTTGGGAGCACTAGATTCAATTTTCTGCTTTGCTTCCATCCCATCACTTGCTTCAATTACATTTAGCCCACTATCTTTTAAACGCTTTACTACCATTTGTCGGGCAGCCATACTGTCATCTACTAACAAAATTGTACTCATAGTGTCCTACCTACTTGGTTGTTTTATATAATATAAATGTACAGAGGATTAAATTGGCTCATAATGCTAATATGCCATAAATGCAATCCAGGGATAGGTATTTCAGTTTAATAATTGACTACCTGTAGTCTCCTTCCTAGACTTAAAAAGCTTAACATTTTTTCTAGACTCTTTGATTCACCAATTTTTTTTCTAATCCCAGGGACAGAAACCTTTGAAAATAAAAAGGGAAGAGAACCATTTTCCTCTTCCCTTTTCGTTTTTCTTGTCCTTGTCCTTCCTTAATTTCAGACTTTAGCCTTTTGCGTAACATTTGGGTTTGTTTTTTGAGCTGTCTTTGACGAGCAGAACCCCCAGAGCCTTTATCATTTCTACCTGATCGACGAGGAGACTCCCATCTTTTTAAGCGCATATATTACTCCTTTACCAAGACCAGCTTTTTTAACCAGGCTTCAATCTCAACAGAGACATAACAGCAACATGGGGACTGAGTTACTGTTTTGACCTGAGAGTGGGCGAGGAGAGAATCGAACTCTCATACCTTTCGGTGCCACATTTTGAGTGTGGTGCGTCTACCAGTTTCGCCACCCGCCCTTGAAGTCGGTTTCTTCATTATACACCATAGATCGATTTTTTAGCAAGCATTGATAATCTTTACTACTTGCCCAGAGATCAATTTCTCTAGCTCGCAATACGGGGACAGGATGAGTTAACTGCTCAGTTTGCATTTGCTTGAGGAGCTGACCAATTTCCGTGATGCTAATTTGATCATAGGCTCGAGCTTGGGCTAAAAAAGCATCGAGATTAAGTTGAGCAGCGATCGCGGGGAGCCCCCAGCTAACTTCATCAATACAGAACTGACCACTCGCGGGTTTTGAGTAGCTAAGAGAGCTGCGCGATCGCAAGTAAATTCAGCACAACGCAACCATTCTAAAATTTGGGATTGCCAACCTTGAGCGATCGCCGGACCCAACAAAGGTAACTGACCAGCAGCCAACATAATTAAATTAGCTAAAGTCAAATAAACCCCATGGTCACATTTTAAGTGACCAAGTTCATGAGCAATCACAGCCTGAGTTTCTGCGGGAGTCAGCAAATCTAGCAGAGAAGTGTGCATCACAATAAAAGGTTGTTTTCCTCGCATCGCAAAGGTATAAGCATTCGGAACAGGATGTTGACGCACATAAAGCTGGGGTGGTTCGAGATCCAAAATCTGACAAGCTTCGAGCAGCAATTGATGCAGATCGGGAAGCTGTTTTTCTGTCACCAACACACTTGAAGCAATATTTTCCAGATAAAAAAACTGTTCTCCCAATGGTCCGACTAATTGCCGAACTAATAAATCCAGCCCTGCTAATTGCTTGAGAGCATTAGTAGCTTCTAAATCTAGGGGATGACGAAATTGGTTAGAAGTTAACCCAATCAAAGGGATTTTGACAAAAGTCATGCTGAAAAAATCACTAAAAAGTTTTTAATGCCAGTCAATTTGTCAAATTTTAACATTTATTGACTAACGTTGATTTCCGTTGTCCTCCTCAGCAACACTATTTATTTTATGCACCAGAAAACACTTGTGCCGAGCGCTTGCCATGAGCGTAGTCGAAGGGTAGTCGAGGCATTACAGATATTTCATCGTCAATCTCCCGTGAGTGTGCTTGGTCCTGGTCAGCGAGCTGTTGTGTGGGTACAGGGCTGTCAGTTTGCTTGCAAAAACTGTATTGTCCCTGATTCTTGGGATGAGAAAGGTGGAGAATTGGTAACAGTAGCAGAGTTAAGCGATTGGATCTTAGCACAACCTGGAATAGAGGGTGTTACATTCTCTGGAGGGGAACCGATGCTACAAGCTGAGGCGCTATCTAAGCTGGTAGAATGTGTGAGAAATAAATCCAATTTAGGGGTAGTATGTTATACAGGCTATCGCTTAGAGCATCTACAACAGCAAGGGACATCAGCCCAGCAAGCCTTATTGCACCAAATTGACTTGTTAATAGATGGAGTTTATCTCGAACAACAACATAGAGACTTACTGTGGAGAGGATCTGCTAATCAACGATTATTGCCATTAACAGAACGCTATCAAGCACTAATTGCTAATCTGCTTGATCAGGGCGATCGCTCAGTAGGACTAGAGTTTTTTATGGAAGAAACTGGAGAACTTGGGTTTGTGGGAGTACCTAATCAACCAGGTTTTTACCAAGAGTTTGTATCTCGAATGTTAAATCGTGGAGTAATGATCAACCCGATCAAACAATAAAGTTCTTGCAAAAATAACTAGGACAGGCAAGATGCCTGTCCCACAACAAAAAAAAACTCTTGTGGGACAGGCATCTTGCCTGTCCAATAAATTGATCAACATGACTTTTGCCTTCTTGTCTAATAAAGTTCAGTCAACCGTAGGGGCGAAGCATTCGGGCGACAACTAATCGGATCAGCCCGTTAACACTATATCCGAATGCTTCGCCCATTCTTTGCCGATATCCCCCAAAATACTCTTAAGTGAACCATATTGCCCGATAAAGGAGAAAAACTGATGAGTGGTAGTCCAAAACATACCCCAGCAGAGTTAGAAAGACGAAGACAGGAACAGCTAGAAAAAGAACGACAACGTAAAGCCAAAGAAGAAGCAAGACAAAGAGCAGCAGCAGCAGAGAGAGAAAGACTTCAGCGGTTGGAGACTCTCAGAAACCAGTTAATTGCCCAAGTTCAGGCGATCGCTTCACAAGTGCAGCAACAACAAAATAATATATATAGTGAGGATGGAACAGCACTCCAGAAACGCTGTCAGAATTTGCGTGATACTCTGGGTCAAGCCCAAACCGAATCTCAACTCCAGAAGATAGCCCAAGCATCACCTCAGATTGAACAAGATTTGCATAAAGCGGTTAGTCGCAAACGTCGAGATGAGGAGGAGAAAAAGCGACGGTTAGAATTAGAAAAACAACAGTTTGAACTAGAGGAATTAGAGCGACAAATTTCTCAAATTCCTAAAGCGGATGCAACTAAATTTGATGCTAATGGATATGCAACAGTACAGCAAGCAATTGGAACAGTAAAAACCGCGATCGCAAGTAGTAATCCGGAAAGCGTCCGCGCACCCCTAGCTAATGCTATAAAAGCATTACAAGATCATACCAATTTAGTAATCCAACATCGAACCGAATGGCTGCAACGTAAAGCTGAAGCGGAACAAGCTATTGGTGAACTTCAAGCATTTATTGTGGGATTAAGAGCTGATCCAGTAGTGATGCGGTGGCACGGACATACTATAACTGAATTGGAAACTCAAGCACAAACAGCAGTGCAAGCCTTAGCAGCAGAACAGTTTGAGCAACCCGCCAATATTCTAGCAGTAGCCCAGACGCGAGGACAGCAAATCGTAGAAGAAGCTAATGCCGAGCAAATTAAAGCTGACCAACGGGATTATATTGCTACCAGTATTGCTCAAACCTTGCAAGACATGGGTTTTATCGTTAGTCCTCCTCAAGCTGAATATGCTGATCATCCAAAAACAGCCATGATTTTAAAAGCAGCTACTGCTTCAGGTAAAGGAATTAGTGTCAGTGTTCCAGTAGAAGGTGAAGTCTGGTACGACGTAGATGGATATACCAAAAGTACCGAAGCAGTTGTTGGTGGTGGTAATGCTGCGGTATGCGATGAAGCGGAACAGGTTTTAACCGATATGCACACTGCTTTAGAGGCAGAATTTGGCGTTAAAATGGGTGAAATTTCTTGGGAAGGAAAAGACCCTAACCGCAAACCGCGTAAAGCGGATGGACTACCTAATAACGATCAACAGCAGGGTAGAGGAGGTAATCGATGAATAGCTCAACTCCCACATCTTCCCGCTGGATTCTCGAATTTGAGAAACAAGTCCATCGCCGTCTGCATATTGTTTTGTATGGTAATATTCACGACCAGTTTCTCTGGCGCGGTAATTATCAAAATATCCACGAATTTCTCACCGCATACTTTCAAGACTTAAACTTTGAGCTAATTCTTCGGTATGACCCCATAGATGGGTTTAATTTTGTCAATCCAAAAATGAGACAGGGATTTGATGAATTAGTACGAAGTGGGGTAGCTAAACGGAACCCAGATTTAGGACAAAATCCCCCAGTACCTTCACCAGCTCCAAATCCAATGGCACCTCCTCCAAGAGCTAATCCGGGTGCTGTGGGTCCTTCCCTAAATACTAGAGTCTCACCAGAGGATGCTTTTGGTAATTTGCGAGCTGTCGTATCTCAATCTAAAACTTCAGTAGCTGCAATTGTTGATTTAGGAGATATGCTCACCTCTGATCCAAGTCGCTATATTGCTGAAGAGCGAAACGCTTTGGTGTTACTGAATAAATGCACCCTAGAAGCATCTGTGATCAGAGAGGGGGCTTTGAGCGGTTATCGCAATACTTTGGTGATTTTAGCTAGGGATTTGAAACGGGTGCCAGAGTGGTTTCATCAAAATAATCCCTTTGTCGGGATGGTGCAAATGTCGCGTCCCAATAAAGACGAACGATGTCAGTTTATGATGCGTTTTTTCCAGGGATTTTATGAAGGCGATCGCATCAATACTAAACGCTCTTCTCCTCAAGCACCTTCAGAGCTAGAAATTCTCGCAGAAGAATTTGCTGATCTCACCGAAGGCTTTCGAGCAATGGATTTAGATGCGTTGCGTGCGACTTCTTGGCGTGAGCGCATTCCTCTCCGTGTTAAAGAAGTCTGGCGGTTAGTGGACTTTTTTAAATTTGGTCTACGGGATGATCCTTGGGAGCAGTTAAGCCCCGAAAAAGTTCGCTCTGCTAGAGAACAACTTTCTCGCACTGTGATTGGTCAACCTCGTGCAGTTGAATCTGTTACTACTATGCTCACTAGCGCAAGGGTGGGATTGAGCATAAGTAGTAGTGGTCGTAGTGGCAAACCTAAAGGTATTTTCTTTTTTGTTGGTCCGACAGGAGTTGGCAAAACTGAACTAGCCAAAGCTATGACCAAATTAGTGTTTGGCGATGAGCGATCGTTTGTCCGTTTTGATATGAGTGAGTACAAAGAAGAACACGCGGCTGAGAAATTAGCAGGCGCTCCTCCCGGTTTTGTGGGTTATGAAGAAGGGGGACAGCTAACCAATCGCGTGATTGAGCAGCCCTATAGTATTTTGCTGTTTGATGAAATTGAAAAAGCTCATCCCAAGGTGTTAGATAAGTTTTTGCAAATTTTAGAAGATGGAAGGCTTACTGATGGTAAAGGACAGACTGCTTATTTCAACCAAACTGCAATTATTTTTACTAGCAATATCGGCGCATCGGATTTAACTGATCCTCAGACAGGTGCGATCGTTCGGTGTGGGATTATGAACAAAGTGCAGCAAGGAAATACTAATGATTTCTCTTACGAAGAGGTAGAAAATCACTTCCGAACTGAAGTAGATTGGCACTTTACCAGTCGCATTGGTCGGGCGGAACTGCTCAACCGTTTGGGTGATAATATTGTGGTATTTGACTTGCTACGTCCAGATTTTGTGACTTTAATTGGGCAGAAGTTTTTACGACAACTATCAGATACAGCTCAGGAAAAGTACCGACTCAATTTAAACTTTTTGCCTTCAGTTCTAGATGTTTTGAGGGTGCGGATGGAACAAGGTAACAATTTACTATTCGGAGGAAGACGGATTAAAACCCTTTTAGAATCATTAGTGGAACGTCCCCTCAATAGTTGGATTTTTCAAAATTGCCCTGAAACCAGTAAATTAGCAGGGGGCACATTGAGGATTGGGATGACAGTTGATGGATGTTTAGAGGTGACTCATGTTTGATTTGGAATTGCTGTGGGATCGACCCGCAAAAATTAGCTCTCAATCGACAACTCATGTGCTGCGATCGCGGATCTATCCTCAATCGGTCGGAAATGCTTTACCTAGCTTACCCCTACGGATCGCGATCGCTCTCGATACTAGCCAATCAATGCAAGGGGAAAAGCTACAATGTGCTAAGGAAGCTTGCCGTGCGGTTGTTTCTCATTTACGTGACACAGATCGCTTATTTCTAGCAGGTTTTTCTACGAGAGTAACACCTTTACTACAATCTCTTACAGGTGGTGCTAATGCTGTTTCATCGGCTAATACAGCGATCGCTAGTTTGCAACCAGAGGGAGTTACTCGCACCGATTTGGCATTAGAATGGATTCAGAATGCCTTACCAAAGGAAACTGGAGTCACAAGAGTGGGGATTTTGATTACAGATGGTCATGCGACTACTCCCCAAGGTAATCTATTAGATGACGTAACGCCGCTAATTAACCAATCTAGCCAACTGAGTAGTGCTGGAATTGTGCTGTGTACTGTAGGATTAGGAGATGCAGCTAATTTTAATACAGCTTTTTTAACTGATTTGAGCGACAAGGGAAGGGGTGCGTTTCTCTATGCTGACACACCAACTATCCTAAAATCTCTACTCCAAGAAAGACTGGCTGCTTGTCAAGCGATCGCGACGGAAGAAGCTAAACTCCGATTCACTCTAAGTTCTGGTGTTACCCTCAAAGGTTTTTGTCGTTTCCGTCCCGAATATTTACCTTTGGAAGAAACTGCAAAAAATGAATTAACACTGGGTACGATCGGAACAAACTCCCCAACCGATGTATTAATTGACTTAGAAATTCCAGCAAGTGGTTTTGGAGAACCAATGGGTAGTCGAGAAGTAGTTTCAGTCCAGTTAACAGCTAGAGGAATGACCAACCCGATTACTAAGACAGCAGCGATTACCTATACTAATTCCTACTCAGAAGCGCAAAAAGTTAACGCTGAAGTCAATAACGATCGACTCTGTTGGGATATTAACGTTTATAGTAATGACCTAACCCGCACTAACGATCCGAAGCGCACAGGAGAATTACTAGATAATATCCAGTTTACAGCTACCCAAGCCGGACAAGCAAATATTGCGAACCAAGCAGCTCAACAGCTAGATGATCTGAAAAAGACTGGAGTATTGAACCCCCACAAATCAACTGGACTCTTGCGGGATTCTCGAAATTTGGGAGGGACAAAATGAATAGTGGTTTTGGGATCGACCCCATTCCTGGGTTATCTCGACTTACCCCGGATAATGCTAAGTTACTATTATTAAACGGACCAGCAGCAGCAAGTCGGTTTCCTCTTCATCGAATACGATCGCTGATTGGTCGGAATGATCTACCTTTGATAACAGTAGATATTGATCTAACTGAATGCGAAATTGGCGATCCAATTGCTATATCTCGTCGTCATGCAGTGATTGAGTGGGTAGAAGGGGAATTACAAATTGTGGATTTGTGCAGTAGGAACGGTACTTTTGTTGATGGTCAAAAATTGACAGCGATCGCTCCTAATCAACCATCAGCTCCTGTCATTTTAAAAGCGGGAAGTAAGGTAAAACTAGGAAACTTGGAATTTGAGGTGATCACTCATGGATAAGCCGATTGTAAAACTAGCCTACGGTTCCAAAACCGATCCTGGCAAAATTCGTAAAATCAATGAAGATAATCTTTTATTAGAATCATGGTCAGATGCTTTACTAGCAGTAGTTGCTGATGGAATGGGAGGACATAAAGGAGGAGAGGTAGCAGCCAAAATTGCCGTTGATACTTTTCGAGAGTTATTAGATCAGCCCTTACCTAAAGAACCTGTTGAACGATACGAACAACTGTTAAAAAAATTTTATGATGCTGATACTGCTATCCGCGAGCAATCCTCTCAAGAGTTCAGATTGATGGATATGGGAACTACTTTAATGGCAGCGATCGTTACTCCCACAGAATATATTCATCTATATGCTGGTGACTGTCGTTTATATCACTTCCACCAGGGAGAATTTACTTATATCTCGGCTGATCATTCAGTAGTCAGGATACTGCAAAACTTGGGAAAGATCACCCCAGAAGAAGCAGCTACTCATCCAATGCGTTCAGTGGTCAACTCCTGTCTAGGTGGTAAGGGAAATACACAATTCTCTGTTGACCCAAAATGGGACGATGAAAAGTTACCTGTGTTGCGTGAATTATGTCCAGGTGATGTATTACTACTATGCAGCGACGGACTAAATAGCGAAGTAAGTGACAATCAGTTACAAAATTTGGTGCAACAGTCTGGAAACTCGACCGAAGAACTGACTAAAGCTTGTGCCGAAGCAGCTTTAGAGCATGGTGGTAAAGATAATATTACAGTTATTGCTATTCAGGTACAGGAGGAAGATCAGCAAAAATAAGACAAAATTATCAGCAGAAATAGATAGCAAACTTTAACTAATTGGATTGAAAAGTATATGAACAATGAGCAACTATACCGACGAATGTTGGAAGGACAATGGGTCAATGGACAATATCATCTCAAAAAACTCCTGGGAGCAGGAAGTTACGGAGTAGTTTTTCAAGCAGATGAAGTAGTCGGAAATCGCCTAGTTCGAGAAGTAGCTATTAAACTAATTTCTCCCAATGATGATGATCGCGATCTCCAGCTCCAAGAATTAATTGATGCAGTTAATTTAGATCACCCCAATTTAGTGCGATGCTTTACTTCTGGTTTAGTTAAACTCAACGGAGTTGAATTTTTATATTTAGTCATGGAGCTAGCCCAAAAAACTCTCGCTAAACATTTAGAAAAAAGCTCTTTGTCTGTAGGAGAAGTGCAAAAAATCGTCCAGGAAATTGCTGCTGGATTAGTTTATCTTCATCGTGAACCCCATCCGCGAGTGCATCGTGATTTGAAACCAGCTAATGTCCTATGGGTAAGCGATCGCTGGAAATTATCAGATTTTGGGTTATTGCGGTCAACTGGTTCTAAGGGTTCAGCTCGCACCAGTAAAGTTAGGAGAACTGACGGTTATGCTCCCCCAGAAGCTTATCTCGGAGTGGTGGCTCCCACTTGGGATGTGTGGTCATTAGGGGTGATCATGGTGGAAATGCTCACGGGACAGCTACCCTTTACAGGAGATACAGAGCAGGAATTGATCGTAAAAGTAATGGACGGAAAACCATCAATCGAATGGTCAAAAGTCCACCAATCATTCAGAGAGATCATCAAGGGAGCTTTAGAGAAAGAGCGGAAAGACCGATGGACGGCACAAAGGGTGCTGAATACTTTTACCAAAAAATATCTCCCTCCAACCATCCCATCTATTGTGAGTCCATTTCCTGGGAAAATAGAAATAGGACAGAATCCTTTTACCGCAAAAGGTATCCCTCTATTTGACCCAACTCCAAGCATAGTGAGTCAGCCTCCTGTGCAATTGAAGTCAGCAAAAGGGGTAGATTACACTAATTTACAACGCTTACTAGCCGCAGGAAAATGGAAGGAAGCGGATGAGGAAACAGGCAAAAAAATGTGCGAGGTCATGGGGCGACAAAAAGAAGGTTGGCTAGATGTCGAACATATCGATAATTTTCCCTGTGAAGACCTTCGCACAATTGATCAACTTTGGGTAAAATCTAGTAACGGTCATTTTGGCTTTTCTGTGCAAAAGCGTATCTATCAAAGTCTCGGTGGAACCCGGAACTATGATGAGAAAATCTGGGCTGCTTTTGGCGATCGCGTCGGCTGGAGGAAAAATGGAGACTGGATATACTACAGCGACCTCACCTTCTCAACCAAATCTCCCGGTGGCCACCTCCCCTTGTGGTGGGGGAAAGGTCCGTGTGTGGTGGTTGGTGCCTCTTCTCTCGCGTCGAGACTTGTAGACTGTAACATATAAAGCTTACAAAAAATTGTTACATTTTGTAAATACACGATTTCCCACGAAGCCATGCGCCTTCTAGCTTTCCGATACCTGGCACCGACGCCGAGCGAAGTACCGACAGTTATTCTGTAGTTTTCTGTAGTATCTGACCCACTACTTCGGGGTTATAACAATTAGCAATGACAAATTTATCAGCCACAGCTAAGATATCTGGATTCATTTCCTCAAAATCAGCCCAAGGTAAATTCTTTTCATCTCTTTAATAAGCTCGCGATCGGTGTTGGTGGTGGATGGCGATCGGTGTTTAAAGATTTTTAATAGGTCGCGATCGGTGTTTCCAATAATCAGTTAATTGTAGGGGCGAAGCATTCGGGCGACAATTAATCGCATAAAACTTTACCCTGAGCGGAGTCGAAGGGCAGTAATATTATATCCGAATGCTGATGCCGTAGGCATCGCTACGCGAACGCCCTTCTTCGCCGATATCTCCCAAAACATTCTTAATTGAACCGGATTGATATATCATTAATTGAACCGGATTTATATATTAATTGAACCGGATTTATATATTAATTGAACCGGGTTTATATATTAATTGAACCGGATTTATATATAGTTGATCTGTTGGTTGCATAGATGGTGAGGGCAAAGCATTTCGGTAATGGTTTCTTCGTTTCAGCGATAATTTCTTCGCCGAAATGCTTTGCCCCTACAGGGAACCGAATCGGATTGTGTTTTCTTATATAGATCGATATTAAATATAATAAATGATGTTTTATTGCGATCGCGTTATGTCTTGAATTGGCGGCGATCGCAGTTAGATAACTAATTAACTGAAACAAGCGATCGCCAATTCCAGTAATCAGAATCTAATCACTATTGTTGGTGGATGGTGATGGCGTTGGCGTGATAATTTTCATTGACAGTTGAGTTCTTTGTAGGGGCGAAGCATTCGGGCGACAATTTATCGCATAAAACCAATAACATTTTATCCGAATGCTTCGCCCTTCTTCGCCGATATCTCCCAAAACATTCTTAATTGAACCGGGTTTATCTATTAATTGAACCGGATTTATATATAGTTGATCTGTTGGTTTCATGGATGGTGAGGGCAAAGCATTTCGGTAATGGTTTCTTCGTTTCAACGATAATTTCTTCGCCGAAATGCTTTGCCCCTACAGGGAACCGAATCGGAGTATTGTTATATAGATCGATATTAAATATAATAAATGATGTTTAATTGCGATCGCGTTATGTCTTGAATTGGCGGCGATCGCAGTTAGATAAATAATTTTTGTTAAAATTAGAATATTTATAGATTTTTGCTTCTTGTAAGTCTATGGATCTATGGGTGTTGATATTTTCGGTTATTCAGGTATATAGTAAAGTTAACCATCCGACCTAAACGCATTAATACGAGGGTTTACCATGAGTTTCGACTCACATCGACTCCCAGTGTGCGCTTCCTTCGGTTCCTCCTTTCGACGACCCTCAGAGTAAACGAGCAGGTAAGCGAACGGGCACACGCAGGTTATGTTTATCCATGTAGGTCGGACTGCGATCGCTCTTAACCGTTTCCTTGAAGTTAACAACAACAAAAACTAAATTTATGGAAAAAGTTGTATTCAAAACTACTAATAAACAACAACCTACTGACTTTGCTTACTGGCAAAAACAAACGCCTCAAAAACGTTTAGACACTCTCGAACAAATCCGCCAAGAATATCATCAATATAAATATAATGCTCAACCAAGATTTCAAAGAATTTATACAATTATTAAACGATAATCAGGTTAAATACCTGGTTATTGGTGGTTATGCTGTGGCAATTCATTAGTTACTTCACCTGATGGAGTAGATTTTCAAACTTGCTATGATTCAAAAATGGAGTTTATTATTGATGAGATGATGATTAAATTTATCGATCTTGATAATCTCATAAAAAATAAATTAGCATCGGTTAGACTTCAGGATTTGGCAGATTTAGAAAATTTACAGAACTAATTATTGCACAATCAATTTGAATAAATTGAGCGAAAAAGTCTATGAACAATGAGCAACTATGGCGAATGTTAGCAGGAGAATGTGTCAACGGACAATATCACCTCAAAAAACTCCTGGGTGTCGGCAGTTACGGCGCAGTTTTTCAAGCAGATGAAGTGGTCGGCGATCGCCTAGTTCGAGAAGTAGCTATTAAGATAATTTCCCCAGATAATGATGAAAAAACCCGCGATCGCCAGCTCCAAGAATTGATTGTCGCGGTTAATTTAGATCACCCGAATTTAATCCGTTGTTTTGCTCCAGGGTTAGCTCAAATTAAAGGATTTGAATTTTTGTATTTGCTAATGGAGTTAGCAGAAGAAACCCTCGCTAAACGTCTAGAAAAAAGTTCTTTGTCATTGGAAGAAGTACAGAAAATAGTTCAAGAAATAGCTGCCGGATTAGTTTATCTTCATCGTGAACCCCATCCGAAAGTACATCGTGATTTGAAGCCCGCTAATGTACTACGAGTGGGCGATCGCTGGAAATTATCAGATTTTGGCTTATTGCGCTCAATCGATTCTCAGGGTTCAGCTCGCACTAGTAAAGGTCAGGGAACTAACGGCTATGCTCCCCCAGAAGCTTATGATGGAGTAGTTGCTCCAGCTTGGGATGTGTGGTCATTAGGAGTAATCATGGTGGAACTGCTCACGGGACAGCTACCCTTTACAGGAGATACAGAGCAGGAATTGCTCAAAAAAGTAATGGAGGGTAAACCATCAATCGAATGGTCAAAAGTCCACCAATCATTCAGAGAGATGATCAAGGGAGCTTTAGAGAAAGAGCGGCAAAACCGATGGACGGCAGAAATGGTGCTGAATACTTTTACCAAAAAAGATCTCCCTCCAACTACCCCATCCATTGAGAGTCAGCCTCCTTTGCAATTGAAGTCAGCAAAAGGAGTAGACTACACTAATTTACAACGCTTACTAGCCGCAGGGAAATGGAAAGAAGCGGATGAGGAAACAAG
Source organism: uncultured cyanobacterium (assembly GCA_963744145.1). Lineage (GTDB taxonomy): Bacteria > Cyanobacteriota > Cyanobacteriia > Cyanobacteriales > CAWUOF01 > CAVUSO01. Next base: position 1,296,997 of record CAVUSO010000001.1, read on the forward strand.
CAAAAAAATGTGCGGGGTCATGGGGCGACAAGAAGAAGGTTGGTTAAGAAGCGAAGATATTGATAATTTTCCCTGCGAAGACCTTCGCACAATTGATCAACTTTGGGTAAAATCTAGTAACGGTCATTTTGGCTTTTCTGTGCAAAAGCGCATCTATCAAAGTCTCGGTGGAACCCGGAACTATGATGAGAAAATTTGGGAAGCTTTTGGCGATCGCGTTGGCTGGAGGAAAAATGGAGCTTGGATATACTACAGTGACCTCACTTTCTCAACCACTTCTTTGGTGGGCCATATCCCTGGGTTACCACTTCTTTGTTTGGAGGGCTATCTCCCTGTTGTATTGGTGGTGAGTGTTTGGATAGGTAAAGAGGTTTTTTGGGTTGTCTCTTCTCTCGCGTCGAGACTTGTAGACTCTTCTCCAAGCCAGGCGCATTCTGATTCAGATATCATCCTATTGTAATAATACCGTGATCGGTGTTAGGGGTGGATGGTGATCGCAGTTTAACGATTTTCAATAATAAGATCGCGATCGGTGTTTCCGGTAATCAAAATCTAATTGCTGTTAGTGGATGGCGATCGCAGGTTGACGATTTTAATAATAAGACAATCTTAAATTGAATCAATCTATCATCATAAATTTGGATAATAAATGACATTTAAGCGCGATCGCATTATGTCTTTAATTGCAGGCGATCGCAGTTTAACGATTTTCACGGTTGTCGCGATCGGTGTTTCCAATAATCAGTTAATTGTAGGGGCGAAGCATTCGGGCGACAATTAATCGCACAAAACTTTACCCTGAGCGGAGTCGAAGGGCAGTAACATTATATCCGAATGCTTCGCCCTTCTTCGCCGATATCTCCCAAAACATTCTTAATTGAACCGGATTTATATATCATTAATTGAACTGGATTTATATATCATTAATTGAACCGGATTTATATATTAATTGAACCGGATTTATATATAGTTGATCTGTTGGTTGCATAGATGGTGAGGGCAAAGCATTTCGGTAATGGTTTCTTCGTTTCAGCGATAATTTCTTCGCCGAAATGCTTTGCCCCTACAGGGAACCGAATCGGATTGTGTTTTCTTATATAGATCGATATTAAATATAATAAATGATGTTTAATTGCGATCGCATTATGTCTTTAATTGGCGGCGATCGCAGTTAGATAACTAATTATCTGCTAAAATAAGAAAGAAGTCAACCACTATTAAAGTTCCTCAATGCAAGACAAACCCCGCGCCGACTACGATAGTCCTTGGAAAGAAGCCATTAACAGTTACTTTGAACCTTTCATGAATTTTTTCTTTCCGGTCATCCATCAAGAAATCGACTGGACAAAAGGCTATGAAACCTTAGATGCAGACTTACAAGAAGTCGTAAGAGATGCAGAAACGGGGAATCGTTTAGCCGATAAGCTCGTGAAAGTTTGGTTAAATCATAGCACCCAGGAAATTTTAATCCTGGTGCATATCGAAATCCAAGGAGGAGTAGATCCGAACTTTGCGAAACGGATGTTTATCTACAATCACCGTTTATTTGACCGATACGATCGAGAAGTGATTAGTTTAGCAGTATTAGGAGATGAGCAAAAATCCTGGCGTCCCAATAGTTATGGTTATGCAATGTGTGGATTTAGTAGCCAATTGCAGTTTCCCATCGTCAAACTCTTAGACTACCAAGAACAATGGGAGTTGCTTGAACAAAGCACTAATCCTTTTGCTGTAATTGTCATGGCACATTTAACTGCAAAGGAAACCACCAGAGATCCACAAAGAAGATTACAAGGGAAACTCAGCATAGTGCGGGGGCTATATGAACGGGGCTATAATAGGGAGGAAATCAAGCGAACTATTTCGGTTAATTGACTGGATGATGGTATTACCAGACCAGCTAGAACAGGATTTTCGGGTGGAATACAAACGGTTTCAGGAGGAAAATCAAGTGCCATATATCACCAGTATTGAACGTTTAGCGAAAGCAGAAGGTAGAGAAGAAGGCTTAGAAGAAGGGATCGAACAAGGAATCGAACAAGGAATCGAACGAGGCAGTGTACAAACAGCACAGGAAAATATCATCACAGTGTTGGAGACTAGGTTTGGAGAAGTACCAGAAATCTTCAGAGAGCGGATTAATCAAATCGAAGATTTAGCCACATTAAGACAACTTCTCATTCGTGGCATTACGATCGCTTCTTTCGAGGATTTTGAGCAAGAAATCTCTTCAAATTAGTCACTAGGTTCTAGTTAATTCCCCTATTGGGTTGAGGGGCGATCGCTATTTATCTGCTCTGATATAGAGATTTAGATGCGATCGCCTCTTCTCACAAAATACCACCCCGAGACAAATTGAATAAATTGATCGAAAAATCCTATGAACAATGAGCAACTGTGGCGAATGTTGACAGGAGAATGTGTCAATGGACAATATCACCTCAAAAAACTCCTGGGCGTCGGCAGTTACGGCGCAGTTTTTCAAGCGGATGAAGTTGTTGGCGATCGCTTAATTCGCCAAGTAGCTGTTAAGCTAATTTCTCCAGATGGAGATGATAAAAATCGCGATCGCCAGCTCCAAGAATTAATTACTGCCGTTAATCTAGATCACCCGAATTTAGTACGCTGCTTTACTTCAGGGTTAGCTGAAATCAAAGGATTTGAATTTTTGTATTTAGTCATGGAGTTAGCAGAAGAAACCCTCACCAAAAGTCTTTCAGAAAAAAGCTCTTTGTCTGTGGGAGAAGTGCAAAAAATAGTTGAGGAAATAGCTTCAGCATTGGTTTATCTTCATCATGAACCCGAGCGGAGAGTACATCGCGATTTGAAACCAGCTAATGTACTAAGAGTAGGCGATCGCTGGAAATTATCAGATTTTAGCTTATTGCGGTCAATCGGTTCTAAGGGTTCAGCTCGCACCAGTAAAGGTCAGGGAACTAACGGCTATGCTCCTCCAGAAGCTTATGATGGAGTAGTTGCTCCAGCTTGGGATGTGTGGTCATTAGGAGTAATCATGGTGGAACTGCTCACGGGACAGCCACCCTTTACAGGAGATACAGAGCAGGAATTGATCAAAAAAGTCATGGAGGGTAAACCATCAATCGAATGGTCAAAAGTCCACCAATCATTCAGAGAGATGATCAAGGGAGCTTTAGAGAAAGAGCGGAAAGACCGATGGACGGCAGAAATGGTGTTGAATACTTTTAAAGAGCGCCCGACCATATTACCGTCAGCAGATTACCAAAAGTTAGAAAGCTTACTAGCCGCAGGAAAATGGGAAGAAGCTGATCAGGAAACAGCAAAAAAAATGTGCGCGGTAATGGAGCGAGAAAAAGAAGGTTGGCTAAGACCCGAAGATATTGATAATTTTCCCTGCGAAGACCTTCGCACAATTGATCAACTTTGGGTACATTATAGCAATGGTCATTTTGGCTTTTCCGTGCAGAAGCGGATCTATCAAAGTCTGGGTGGAACTTGCAACTACGATCAAAACATTTGGACTGCTCTTGGCGATCGCGTTGGTTGGAGGCAAAATGAACAATGGCTATACTACAATGATCTCACATTCTCAGTCGAAAATTCTCCCGAAGGCCATCTTCCATTGGGAGTGAGAAAAGCGATTTGGCGCGGTTGTGGTTTTGCAGGTTGGTTTGGTCTTTGTGGCACTTCTCTCGCGTCGAGACTTGGAGATTGTAACATCTAAGACTTTCAGACAATTTTTAGATTTTATGAATACAATATTTTTCACGAAGCCATCTGCTTGATTTCTTTCCGATACCTGAATGATCCACGACTTGGGGGTTATAACAATTAGCGATCGCATTTTATCTCTTTGTTAATAAGATTGCGATCGCTGTTTCGGGTAATCAGAATATAATCACTGTTATTGGTGGATGGCGATGGCGTTGCCGTGATAATTTTCATTGATAGTTCAGTTACTTGTAGGGGCGAAGCATTCGGGCGACAATTAATCGCACAAAACTTTACCCTGAGCGTTCCCTGAGCGGAGTCGAAGGGCGGAGTCGAAGGGCGGAGTCGAAGGGCAGTAATATTATATCCGAATGCTTCGCCCTTCTTCGCCGATATCTCCCAAAACATTCTTAATTGAACCGGATTGATATATCATTAATTGAACCGGATTGATATATCATTAATTGAACCGGGTTTATCTATTAATTGAACCGGATTTATATATAGTTGATCTGTTGGTTTCATCGATGGTGAGGGCAAAGCATTTCGGTAATGGTTTCTTCGTTTGGGCGATAATTTCTTCACCGAAATGCTTTGCCCCTACAGGGAACTGAATCGGCTGGTGTTTTCTCCTATAGATCGCTATTAAATTGAATTAATCTATTATGGTTATGCAATGTGTGGATTTAGTAGCCAATTGCAGTTTCCCATCGTCAAACTCTTAGACTACCAAGAACAATGGGAGTTTTTGGAACAAAGTACCAATCATGAAAGCAGTAATTGTCATGGCACATTTAACAGCAAAGGAAACCACCAGAGATCCACAAAGAAGATTACAAGGGAAACTCAGCATAGTGCGGGGACTATATGAACGGGGCTATAATAGGGAGGAAATCAAGCGAACTATTTCGGTTAATTGACTGGATGATGGTATTACCAGACCAGCTAGAACAGGATTTTCGGGTGGAATACAAACGGTTTCAGGAGGAAAATCAAGTGCCATATATCACCAGTATTGAACGTTTAGCCAAAGCAGAAGGTAGAGAAGAAGGCTTAGAAGAAGGGATCGAACAAGGAATCGAACGAGGCAGTGTACAAAATTCACGGGAAAATATCATCACGGTGTTGGAGACTAGGTTTGGAGAAGTGCCAGAAATCTTCAGAGAGCGGATTAATCAAATCGAAAATTTAGCCACATTAAGACAACTTCTCATTCGTGGCATTACGATCGCTTCTTTCGAGGATTTTGAGCAAGAAATCTCTTCAAATTAGTCACTAGGATCTAGTTAATTCCAATATTGGGTTGAGGAGCGATCGCAATTTATCTGCTCTTATATAGAGATTTAGATGCGATCGCCTCTTCTCAAAATACACCCCGATACAAATTGAAGAAATTGAGCGAAAAAGTCTATGCACGATCAGCAACTGTGGCGAATCTTAGAAGGAGAATGTGTCAACGGACAATATCATCTCAAAAAACTATTAGGAGTAGGAGGCTTTGGAGGAGTTTTTCAAGCAGATGAAGTGGTCGGCGATCGCCTAGTTCGAGAAGTAGCTATTAAGCTAATTTCCCCAGATAGTGATGAAAAAAATCGCGATCGCCAGCTCCAAGAATTGATTGATGCTGTTAATCTAGATCACCCCAATTTAGTGCGATGCTTTACTTCTGGTTTAGTTGAAATCAAAGGGTTTAAATTTTTGTATTTAGTAATGGAACTAGCCCAAGAAACCCTGGCTAAACGTCTAGAAAAAAGCTCTTTGTCGGTGGAAGAAGTGCAAAAAATCGTCCAGGAAATCGCTGCTGGATTGGTTTATCTTCATCATGAACCCGATCCGAAAGTACATCGCGATTTGAAGCCTGCTAATGTACTAAGAGTAGGCGATCGCTGGAAATTATCAGATTTTGGCTTATTGCGTTCAATCGGTTCTAAAGGTTCAGCTCGTACCAGTAAAGGTGGGGGAACTTACAGCTATGCTCCCCCAGAAGCTTATGACGGAGTAGTTGCTCCAGCTTGGGATGTATGGTCATTAGGAGTAATCATGGTGGAAATGCTCACAGGACAGCTACCCTTTACAGGAGATACAGAGCAGGAATTGATCGTAAAAGTAATGGAGGGTAAACCATCAATCGAATGGTCAAAAGTCCACCAATCATTCAGAGAGATGATCAAGGGAGCTTTAGAGAAAGAGCGGAAAGACCGATGGACAGCAGAAATGGTGCTGAATACTTTGACCGGACTAACCCCAACTCGTCCAACAGAAAGCCAGCAGACTGTATCCTTGAAGTCAGCAAAAGGAATAGATTACACTAATTTACAATGCTTACTAGCCGCAGGGAAATGGGAGGAAGCTGATGAAGAAACATATAAAAAAATGTGCGAGGTCATGGGACGACAAAGAGAAGGTTGGCTAGATGTCGAACAGATCGATAATTTTCCTAGTGAAGACCTTCGCACAATTGATCAACTTTGGGTAAAATCTAGTAACGGTCATTTTGGCTTTTCTGTGCAAAAGCGCATCTATCAAAGTCTGGGTGGAACCCAGAACTATGATCAGACAATTTGGGAAGCTTTTGGCGATCGCATCGGTTGGAGGAAAAATGGATACTGGATATCTACCAGTAAACACACCTTCTCAAAGGATTCTCCCGTTGGCCATCTCCCCTCGGCGAGGTGGGGGCGCGATTGGGGTACTATGGTGGCGGCGGCGGCTGTGTGGGGGTGGCGTTATTTTATCGGGGGGGAAGGGATTTTTGATGGTTTTAAATGTGGGTGGTCTCTTCTCTCGCGTCGAGACTTGTAAACATCAAAACATTCTTAATTGAACCGGATTTATATATAGTTGATCTGTTGGTTTCATAGATGGTGAGGGCAAAGCATTTCGGTAATGTTTTCTGCCCTTCGACTTCGCCCTTCGACTTCGCTCAGGGAACACTCAGGGTAAACGTTTGGGCAATAATTTCTTCGCCGAAATGCTTTGCCCCTACAGGGAACTGAATCGGCTGGTGTTTTCTCATGTAGATCGATATTAAATTGAATTAATCTATTATCGTAAATTGGGATAATCAATGATGTTTAAGTGCGATCGCATTATGGTTTTAATTGGAGGCGATCTCACTTAGATAACTAATTATTTGCTAAAATGAGAAAGAAGTCAAGGTGATCACTGGGTTGTTTCGTCAAATTTCGCGATTTCTATTTTTCCAGTAATTCGGTTTGCGTCTGCTATGCGCGATCGCCATAACCAAAATCTCTTCTTCTAGCTCTGTATAGAAAATTACATAGGGAAACCTTTGAATAGGATAACGGCGTATTCCTTGAATATGGTGCAAAGCTCCTAAGTTGGGGTTGTCCTGAATTTTAAGCAGGCTTTTTTCTACTTCAGACAACAAATCTAATCCCAAGCCTACTTGTTGAGTTTCATAGTAAGCTATTGCAGCGTCAAGCTCTGCCCGAGCTTCAATGTGGATACTAATAAACTTCACGAATATTTTTCTCGTAATTCAGCAAAAACTTTAGATGCTGGTTCTACAACAGCGGTTTTGTTATTAAAACTTTCTAACCTTTTGACTAATTCCATATCCCAAGCTGTTTCTAGATCATCATCTATCCCTTCATGTAGAGAATGAATCAAAAAATAGGCAATTTCAGCACGCTCTTTTAGAGAAAGCTGAGAAAGTTCGAGTTTAAGTTTTTCTGCCGTTTCACTCATATTTTTAATATTTTCCCAACCAGTCTGATTATATTGTATTCAACCATCTCAATAGTCGGGACAGTTTTTAGAGAAATAGTTGAAACCGTCATTCGATCGTTGGCGATCATTAGGATCTTGGATGCCAAAACCCTCATTCTACCGTTGCCAATTAAAAAGTGTTTGAAGTATTTATATAATAATATAGCCGATTATTACCTAATTAGTCAACAATTTTGTCAATGAGCGAGCGTTTGTCCGTTTTGATATGAGTTAGAATAATGAGCCTCGGGGTAAACGATCATTTTAAAATCAAAATACCCCTAGTAGCTAACAAGTCAGCCCCAGGGGTAAAATTAGGCTAGCACTGAAAAAATCAGGTAGTTGGAGAAGCTAGTTTTTTCTCCAGAGTGGAAATTGGGCTAGTTTCCAAGTCATGTTCAGCTTGCGATCGCTGTAATTTAGCGCCTAATTGTTGTAATTTCAGATCCAATTTCTCATAACCTCGGTCTAAATGATGGAGAGAGTGGATCGTGGTCTTTCCTTCTGCTGCTAATGCAGCTAGTACCAAAGCTGCGGAAGCTCTTAAATCTGTCGCTACTACCGGAGCTCCAGATAAGATCGGCACTCCACGGATAATCGCATTATTACCTTTGACCCGGATATCAGCACCCATCCGATTTAACTCAGCGACATGTCGCAACCGATTTTCAAACACTGTTTCTGTAATTACACTATCACCCTCACATAGAGTCAGCAAAGCCATAAATTGAGCTTGCATATCAGTGGGAAAACCGGGATAGGGTAAAGTTTCAATATCCGTTGCGATCGGGTTTTGCTTACAAACAATCCGGAGTTGATTAGGAGTTTCGACGATAATCTCTGCTCCCATCGTCCGCAGTTTAGAAATCACCGCTTTGAGATGATCTGGGATTAAGGGAGCCAAAGTCAGTTCCGATCGGGTAATTGCTGCAGCGACCAGAAAAGTTCCTGCCTCAATCCGATCGGGAATAATGCTATAGTCAGCCGCGTGTAATTTGGGCACTCCAGCAATGACGATCGTCTTAGTCCCAGCACCCTGAATCCGAGCGCCCATGGACTGACAGAAATTGGCTAAATCGATTACCTCTGGCTCTTGGGCAGCATTTTCAATGGTAGTTTCTCCATCCGCTAGAGTTGCAGCCATCATTAAGGTTTCTGTTGCACCAACACTGGGGTAATCCAGATAAATATTGGCACCTTTTAACCTTTTACCGGGAGCATAAGCATGGACAATCCCATGATCGATCTGAACATTAGCCCCCATTGCTGCTAAACCTCGGACATGGAGTTCCACGGGTCTAGCACCGATCGCACATCCACCCGGTAGGGGAATTTCCGCTACTCCCAACCTTGCTAGCATTGGTCCAATCACAAAAAAACTGGCCCGGAGTTGGCTGACCAGCTCGTAGGGTGCTTGCGATTGTTTGATGTTACTAGCATTGATATCTAAAACATCACCATTTCTTTCTAACTTGACACCTAAAGTTGACAGGATTTGGCCCATGCGGTCCACATCAACTAGAGATGGTACATTCTGGATGCGACAATCTTGGGGACAAAGTAAAGCTCCAGCCATAATTGCTAAAGCTGAATTTTTGGCACCACTGATTTTGACTTGTCCTTGCAATTGAGAGCGTCCCCAAATTTGCAAAACTGACTTCTCTACTTCCGGTGAAGCAGGAACATTTGGCAGCTTGAAAGAGTCAGTAATGGGTCTATCCTCCGCTATCTATGAAGTTTAGATTTCTTCAAATTTGGTTTTGATTCTACCGGAAAGATTCTAAATGTCGAGTATTATTAGTCAATCTGACCAAATTGTTCATTAATCTCTCATTTTCTCTATGTGTCAGCTTTCTCTTGCCTTAGTCTTGACAAGATAAAAAATTGTGTTAGGATGGTAAATCGCAACTCTAAATTGTGTTAGATGCGGATCTGGCGGAATTGGTAGACGCGCTAGATTCAGGTTCTAGTGTCCGCAAGGACTTCCGGGTTCAAGTCCCGGGTTCCGCATTTTTTTTGATTACAACTGGAATAAAATTGTCGTTAGCCATGAAAACGGTCAGTTTAATCATCACCATTGGTCAATGCTAACCAGTCTCCAGAATCCATTAGTGAAGCAGATGCGTAAACTGCATCAAGCTAAAGAACGACGGGAACAGCAGTTGTTTTTATTAGAAGGGACACACTTATTAACTGAAGCTTGTGCTGTAAATTACCCTCTAGTTACAGTTTGCTGTACTCCCGCTTGGCAGGAACATCAGTCTCAATTATGGCAGCTCCTGTCGGAAAAAGCGGATCGGACAGAAATTGTCTCAGCAGAAGTATTAGGGGCGATCGCCTCGACGGTTAACCCTGATGGTATAGTCGCTACAGCCAAACGACTTCCTCTGGTTACTTATCCCCAAACAAAAATTAAATTAGGATTAGCTTTAGAAACTTTACAAGACCCAGGAAATTTGGGCACAATTATTCGCACTGCGGCGGCAGCAAATGTTCAGTCATTATGGTTAAGTGCTGATAGTGTAGATGTAGATCACCCAAAAGTCTTGCGAGCCTCAGCTGGAGCATGGTTTCACTTACCAATGGTTCAATATCCTGATTTAAAAACAGAAATATTGGACTGCAAAAAGCAAGGGATACAAATAATTGGCACTCTTCCCCAAGCCGAGCAGGTCTATTGGGAAGTAAACTTTCAACAACCAAGTCTAATTTTATTAGGAAATGAAGGTGCAGGACTCTCAGCCGATCTAATCGCCCTCACAGATCAGCAAGTAAAAATTCCGATCAGTGCTAGGGTAGAATCTCTAAATGTGGCGATCGCTGCTGCCCTGATTTTATATGAAGCCCAACGCCAACACCATCTGATGTCCTCTCATTCTGGAGAATGAGGATGCAAAGATTCGATATATTGCTCAATATCGGCTGCTGCTGCTTCTAAATCATGCAGATCAAAAGCTTTTTCTGGATGGTAGGCAGAATTTGACCCATTATGCTCAGGTTTAGCTCTAGACTTGGACAGAGGTTCCTCATCGACGGCTAAAGTTTTTGGTAACTCTTCTAGTGCATCAAAAAAGGCTTTCGTTGCATCTTGACGCTCGTGAATGCTCATGTTGATGATCTATCATCATAGGTTCCCCCTTTTGGTATAAAAAAACTTTAACTATCTGTTTTAAACCTTTATACCTACATTTTCAGCCAATCCAGGAATATAAACCAGGTACTAACCCAATTGTCAATTTAGAATCAACCTCATGCTGAGTGTACCCAGATTTTCTTGATGTTGCTACTTTTAGATTTTGCGTCTACAGAACCATTACCATTAAAAAATAGATCTAGGGAAACTGATGGAGAGTAATGTGACTCAAGGATTTGATTATGATCTTGTAATTATTGGCGCTGGTGTAGGGGGACATGGTGCTGCCTTACACGCGGTGAGCTGCGGTTTAAAAACAGCGATTGTGGAAGCAGCAGAAATGGGTGGAACCTGTGTGAATCGTGGTTGTATTCCCTCAAAAGCTCTTTTAGCTGCATCCGGTAAAGTCCGAGAGTTACGCAATGCTCACCATTTAAAAGCTTTAGGTATTCAAGTTGCTCAGGTTGAATACGATCAACAAGCGATCGCGAGTCATGCTAGCAATCTGGTGACTAAGATTCGCACAGATCTGACTAATAGCTTGAAGCGGTTAGGGGTTGATGTCTTGACTGGACATGGTCAAGTTACGGCTGTCCAAAAAGTCCAAATTGGTGAAAAGACGGTCACAGCTAAGGATATAATTCTTGCTCCCGGTTCGGTTCCTTGGGTCCCACCAGGAATTGAAATTGATGGCAAAACCGTTTTTACCAGTGATGATGGTGTAAAATTGGCGTCTCTTCCTCCTTGGATCGCAATTATTGGTAGTGGCTATATCGGGTTAGAATTTTCTGATATCTATTCCGCTTTGGGCTGCGAGATTACCATGATTGAAGCCCTAGATCAACTTATGCCCGGATTTGACCCTGATATTGCTAAACAAGCTAAACGGGTACTTATTGATCCCCGTGATATTGAAACCAAAGTTGGTTTATTAGCGAAAAAAGTTACTCCTGGTTCTCCGGTTGTCATTGAATTAGCAGATGCTAAGACTAAAGAAGTAGTTGAAGTTTTGGAAGTAGATGCTTGTCTGGTCGCTACAGGTCGGATTCCAGCTACTAGTAATTTAGGATTAGAAACTGTCGGAATTACACTTGATCGGCGCGGTTTTATTGCCGTTAATGATCAAATGGCAGTATTGTTAGATGGAGAACCTATCCCTCATCTCTGGGCTATTGGTGATGCTACTGGCAAAATGATGCTAGCTCATGCTGCTTCTGCTCAAGGGATTGTGGCTGTAGAAAATATTTGTGGACGCGATCGCACAGTCGATTATAACAGTATTCCGGCGGCTGCTTTTACCCATCCAGAAATTAGCTTTGTGGGAATGACTGAACCAGCAGCTCAAGCAAAAGCTGAAGCTGAAGGGTTTAAGATATCCACAGTCAAAACTTATTTTAAAGGTAATTCTAAGGCGATCGCCGAGGGTGAAACTGACGGGTTAGCAAAGGTAATCTATCGTCAAGATACGGGTGAACTCTTAGGTGCCCATATTTTTGGTTTGCACGCTGCGGATTTAATCCAAGAAGCAGCTAATGCGATCGCTCTCCACCAGTCAGTCCGTGATTTAGCTTTTCTAGTTCATACCCATCCGACTCTTTCGGAAGTGCTAGATGAAGCTTTCAAACGAACAGTTAGCACTCATTAAAACTAGCCTGAATAGGGTGAGTATTGCTCACCCTATTAAATTAGATTTTTCTTGAATTGATAATTTAGAGAAATTATCGATCACAGCTTATTTAGCTACAATTATCCTATGCAAATCCGTCGTCGTTCTCCCAATCCTGCTGTTACGGTTCAGGAATTATCCTATCAAATTACCGTTCCTGATGCTAAACCACGTCATATTTTAGAGGAAATAGTCTGGCAAAAAGAAACCGAAGTAGACCAGATGCGGTCAAAAGTTTCTTTGGCTGATTTACAAAAAAAAGTCCAGACCTTACCCCCAGTTCGTGATTTTATTGCTGCTTTACAAGCAGGAAAGACCCAACCTGCATTAATTGCGGAGGTAAAAAAAGCTTCTCCCAGTAAGGGTGTGATTAGAGCTGATTTTGATCCAGTTGCGATCGCGACAGCTTACCAGCAAGGTGGTGCTAGTTGTATCTCTGTACTGACTGATGAAAAATTCTTTCAAGGTAGTTTTGACAATTTAGCCAAAATTCGGGCTACTGTGGACTTACCACTGTTATGTAAAGATTTTCTGATCTATCCTTATCAAATCTATCTAGCTCGGACCCAAGGTGCCGATGCAGTTTTATTAATTGCGGCGATTCTGTCGGACAAAGACTTACAATATTTTGTCAAAATTGTCAAGATGCTCAACATGACAGCTTTAATTGAAGTACATACCCTAGCAGAATTAGATCGAGTATTAGAATTGACAGATATAAATCTGATCGGGATCAATAATCGGAATTTAGAGGATTTTTCCGTTAGTCTAGAAACCACTACCAATTTATTAGCCCTGCGAGGTGACCAAATCAGACAGCGTAAGATCATGTTAGTCAGTGAATCAGGATTGCATCACAGTGAGGATCTACAAATAGTAGCCCAAGCTGGTGTCCAAGCTGTCCTGATTGGTGAATCTTTGGTGAAACAGCCCGATCCAGGTGCGGCGATCGCCCGTTTATTTGGCCAATAAATAGTTTTTTTTTTTCCAGAAACATCTGTTAAGATTAAAAAAACATGAGTGAAATAAAACTTGGTTTAAGTTTTAAAATATTAATTATTTGCGAGCCATTAGGAACTCCGTGATCTCCTCAATGCTGCTACCTAAACTGGCTGATTAATTTCTGTAGCAATCACTCCTCACACATTCACGGTGATTTGTATCAGTTCTTTTGAGGTTAACCAGCTTTGACCCAGCCAATTCCTCTCCCTTCCCATATTCATTACGAACTGCTCCTCCAAATTTTGGAGAGACAAACTGCTTTTGCTGTCGGACAAGGATCTCCCCAGCATGAGCAAGTACATCAATTGATCATTACTCTTAGGAAAGCGTTAGCTCAACAAAAACGGCTCGAAGAAAGCTGTGAACAAGCTAACTTAAAGATCGAATATCGTTGGTCCCTGAACGAACAGCATGGTGAACGAGATGTACCCTCCGATTTGCTGACTACACCCCCAAAACCCCAGGTGTAGTTAGAGTGATCCTGACCTTTTACCGATTAAATATGAGTATTCAGACTCAGGGAAACATCCTGATTTCTGATCATAACTCTGCTCTCTAATCAAGAAAAGTTAATGGACGATAAACTATTACTAATGATTCCTGGCCCGACCCCCGTGCCAGAAAGGGCTTTATTGGCCCTAGCCAAACATCCAATTGCCCATCGGAGCCGCGAATTTGAAGCTATTACAGCCGAGGTTACGGAAAATCTGAAATGGCTTCACCAAACTAAAAGTGATGTATTGGTCTTGACAGCTAGCGGTACTGGTGCTATGGAAGCAGGAATAATCAACTTCCTGAGTCCAGGCGATCGCGTATTAGTAGGATCTAATGGTAAGTTTGGGGAACGCTGGGTTGAGGTTGCTCGGATCTATAGTTTAGAGGTAGAAGAAATTAAAGCGGATTGGGGTAAACCTCTTGATCCAGAGTTATTTCACCAAAAACTAGCAGCGGATACAGATAAACAAATTAAAGCTGTAATTATTACCCATAATGAAACATCCACTGGGGTGCTGAATGATTTAGCTGCGATTAACCAGTATGTAAAAAATCATGGGAAAGCTCTGATCATAGTTGATGGTGTTACCAGTTTGGGTGCAGTCAATATTCCTTTTGATGATTGGGGTATTGATGTCATGGTCTCTGGTTCTCAAAAAGGTTATATGCTTCCTCCTGGAGTTGGTTTTGTCGCGGTGAGTCCGAAAGCGTGGGAAGCTTATAAAACTGCTAAATTACCCCGGTATTATCTAGATTTGGGTAAGTATCGTCAAGATGCAGCCAAAAACACCACTCCGTTTACACCACCAGTAAATATGTATTATGCTTTGCAAACGACGCTAAAAATGATGAAAGCAGAAGGTTTAGAAAATATTTTTGCTAGACATCAACGCTTAATGTTAGCGACTCGTGCTGCGATGAAAAGCTTGAATTTAGAGCTTTATGCTCCGGATGATGCAGCTAGTCCCGCGATTACTGCGGTAGCTCCAACCCAAGTGGAAGCTGAAAAAATTCGGGCAACTATCAAGAAACGGTTTGATATTATACTCGCTGCGGGACAAGATCACTTGAAGGAGAAAGTCTTCCGGATTGGTCATTTAGGGTTTGTCAGCGATCGCGATATTTTAGCTGCGATCGCTTCTTTGGAATTAGTCCTGAAAGACTTAGACTACAAAAATTTCACTCCTGGAGCTGGTGTAACCGCAGCAAATGAGGTTTTTCTCAAATCCTAGTTAATTTCTGCATTGATTAGCGCTGATCATCGTTAAAAAAAGCGGGTTTATTGCCCGCTTTTTTGTTGATTTTGATTAATTTCAGCACAGAAATAGCCATAACCTAAGAATCTGGGGAAAATTTTAAGCAGTCTCCAACCAGTCATATATTCGATCTAACTGTTCAAGTGTGATGAAACCATACTGCCACAGAATCATGGGTAATGGACCTTGATCCTGTTCTTGATGTCGCTGAACCATCGCAATTGAAGATGGACAAATAGCCAAATCTTCTTGTAAAAAATGAATGAGCCGATTATAAGTTATAGGTGCCATTTTATTCACCCCTGTGATTAAACCAATTTTGTTACATTACTCTTGCATCCTTGAGCGACTAGGAGCCAGTCTTTGATCTGTCTAGTGCTAGTAAATCAGTCTTTACTTGCTTAGACATCCGCAGATTCACAGATTCCAGATTTACCGTACTAATTTGGTACGGTTTTTTTGCTGATCGTAATTTCTGTTTTGAGCAAAGACATGGATGAGAAGGCAAAGTTTGATTAGAAAGCTAAAGCTTTTATGATAAAATCTTTTTTAATTAAGCTTTCTGTTAATTTTCCTACTTAGAATCGCTATTGTAGCAAAGACTTTCAATCACGTCAAGTCTTATATGTTACTTTTTTCGTAAATTTTTGTAAATTACTGAGGCAAAAACTCAACAGATACTGAATCACCTAGATTTAAGCCTAATTGGGATGAGCGTCCACCACCTAGCTCAATTACTTGGTCAATTGGGCTTCCGGATGGATATACAGGACAAGGTTCTTGGGTACAGGGAGGAACATTATTGGCGATCGCGACAATTTTCCCCTTCAGGAGAAAAACCATATCCAGATGAATATAGCAGTTTTTCATCCAAAAACTGACCTTCTTAGCTGGGTTAAACAGAAACAGCATTCCCTGATCATCACCGATCGTCTGACGATACATTAACCCCATTTCTTGTTGAGCTGGAGTCTGAGCTACTTCGAGGTTAATCTTTTTACCTCCCATCATGGCATAGGCAGGAAAATCTCTTGTTGGATTAAGATTAGAGCTAGGGGAAGGTGTCATCGGATTGACTTGGGAGCGATCGCTTTGGTGAGCAGAACCCAAATGGTCGGGGAAGGAACAACCCATTACTATGAAACTTACCATCAGTGCTGACCAAAAATTTTGATTAATCATGGCTCATTCTGTTCCTTAGCAGATTTTAGATCAAAAGTAATTTTTAAGCTTCTCGTAACACATAACCAACACCCCGGACAGTTTGAATCAAACGTTTTTCCCCATCATCTTCGATTTTGAGACGTAAATAACGAACATAAACCTCAATCACATTGGACTCACCCATAAAATCATAACCCCAAACATTTTCCAAAATCTGTTCTCGGGTCAAAACTTCGCGAGGGTGTTCCATCATATATTTAAGTAGTTCAAACTCTTTCATAGTTAGATCAATAACTCGTCCATTTCGCATCGCACAACGAGTCGCTAGATCTAAAACCAATTCTCCAAACCTTAACTGCTCGGTATTACTAGTGTCAGTTTGTAAATACAAACGAACCAAATGCAAAAACTCTTCACTCCGATAGGGTTTGAGAAAATAATCATCAGCTCCAGCTTCCAGACAAGCTATCCGATCTTCCACCGTATCACGAGCCATCAGCATGAGTACAGGGACACGATTACCCAGACTGCGTAAATGACTACAAAAAGGTAATCCTGTATCTCCACCTAGCATCCGATCAACCACGATCAGTGCTGGTTGGAGTTCAGTTGCTCGGAGCAAACCCGTCTTAGGATCATTAGCGATCGCTAGTTCATAACCGGATTCTTTCAGATCGAGAGTGATGAGTTGAGTAAGAGCTTCGTCAGCTACAACCAACAAGACACAAGGGTGACGATCGCCAGGAATTGTACTCATAAAAGAAAAGATTAATTATTTCATACCCTGCTGGGGGGAAAATCATACCCGTGCTGGCTGCAAATTTTCTTTTTTTATGGTAACTCGACAGAAGTTGGTTTCGCGATATGGGGCAGACCCCAACCTAATTTTTCGCGTAAAACATGGAAAAATTCTGGGGGTTGAAGACGAATAAATCGAGCTGGGTAACGCGATCGCTCTATACAAACCCGATCATCTGGAAGAACATAACAACCAGCATTTCCATCCACCACCATCACCAATGGATTGGGATTAGCGGGAAAAATCGTCACTGGTTCAGTATTAGCAAATACCAAAGCTCGGGAAGCTAGGGAATGAGGACAGATCGGTACTAATTGTAACACTGGGACTCCGGGAGTAATAACCGGACCACCGGCGGACAGAGCATAAGCGGTCGAACCTGTAGGTGTGGATATAATAATGCCATCTGCGGCAATATCTACAGGTGCGTGTCGTCCCACTTTGATTTCAAAATGACACATACTGGTGAGTGGTTCGCGATGAATCACTACTTCATTCAAGCAAAGTGCTTCCCAGAGTAAATAATTCTCACGAAACAGTTGAACTGTCAGCATGGAGCGTTTTTCAATTTCATACTTTCCGTCTAAAACCATTTCTATCCCTAGAGATAAATGGTTTATATAGAGTTCTGTTAAAAAGCCCATGTGACCAGTATTAACGGTGAGGAGGGGAATCCTCCAGGGGGCAACTTGGCGAAAAGCGGATAGTACCGTACCATCTCCACCTAATACTACGGCAAATTTCATCTCGCGATCGAACCCTGGAGGGGCTAGTTGTTCGATGGGGCTATGACAGATGGGTTTATTTGGACTAGAATAGCCCAGAATCCCACCTGCACCAGTAGCCATACAGACTTCCCAACCTAGGGAGAGGAGCTTGTCTTTTAACTCTTGGGCTACACGACAAGCTACAGGTTTAATATCGTTGTAAATAATCCCAGCTTTGGGCACGCTCTATTTTTGTCGGATGGTGATCGTAAATGCAGAAATATCTATTTCCTGGTTAGTTGAAATTCTACCACGAAGTAGAGACAGGAATTAGGATGTTTAACGAAAGAGAGTTTTTTTCGCTTCTGCTTTTTTCTTGATCTTAGTCCGTTCGTAATCTAATTCTTTGAGTTTTTTCAAAATTCGGCTGAAATATTCTTGCATATAGGATTCTAGGGTGGTAGTTTCCTGGGGGTCTAAGCTAAAAACTTGATAAATTTCCGTCATGGAAGCATTCAGAGGTTGACCGGTTGCTAAGACTTCTACAAATGCTAATCGATCGGCGATATTCCCACCCCATTCAAAAAATCTGGCAATCTGACGTACTGCGCGTAAAACGACAAGGGGCATTCTAGTTATTTTAGCTTCTTGTGATGCTAGCCGTTCACACAAACGGATAATTTCATCAGCAGTCCAAGCACGAGTTCCTACTACGGGAAAGGTTTTATTTGCGGTTTCGGGTAGTGCTAAAGCACGGATCGCAAATTTAGCGATATCTTGGGTATCCATATAAGCGATCGGTGATGCTTGACCTGTCACCCAAACCGCTTGTTTTTCTAAAATTGGAATGGCATATTGACCAATTAAGCCTTGCATAAATCCACACAGACTGAAAATTGTGTAGTTTAATCCTGATTCAGCTAGAAACAATTCGTTACATCGCTTGATTTCCATCAGGGGGACATGGGGATATTTAGCCGCATCGAGGATGGAAAAGAAGATGTATCTTTCAATATTAGCAGCTTTAGCCGCTTGGATCAGATTGACTTTTCCGTCCCAATCCACCTGTTTAATGCTTAAGGAATCGGTAGCTCGCGCTGTCGCTGCATCAATCACTGCGGTAATATTAGCCAACGCTGGTGGTAGGGTTTCTGGTTTACATAAATTTCCCTGGACCAGCTTCGCTCCCCATTCTTTTAAGAAAGCTGCTTTTTTCAGACTCCGGACTAAACAGTGAACTTCGTATCCTTCTTCGATCGCACGGCGGGTTATTTGTCTGCCTAATGTGCCTGTGGCACCTACAATTAATAAACTCATTTATCGCTGAATCTTAATATTTCTATAAGATGGTAACAGGATTTTCTTATTTTTATACAAAACTTAACAATTAAATTAAGGAAATTTGGCAGAAAAGCCAAAAAAAATAGCCGGGTAATAAGGGACCGTGACCAACAAAAACTGCGATTGATCGAGCAGAGCTGTTTTGTACCCGCAGAGCTAAATTATTGACCTAACCCTCCAACCCCTTTTCCGACAAGGGATAGGGAGTAATTTAGATGGTTAAATTGATGGGAGATTTAATCAGCATTCTGCTCCCCTTGACTTTTAGGAGAGAGGTTGGGGGGATCAGATTATATGCAGTTTCATCAAAAATTGGTATAAAAAAATAAAAACCCCCAGGAGGTTAAGCTTGGGGGTATTAATATCAGGGTGCATTTACAAGATGGTTATTCTGACCTGGTATGATCAGATCCGGATCAATTTGCCAAAAAGTTCTTTGGGATTAAGCGTGATAATATCTACCTAGTGATTATTTGGCTAAAAAAAGATTATATAATTGGCCTAAATTATGTTAGTTACTACCGATCATGACCATTATTCTTTACTAGCTGAACTAGGAGAGTCTTACCAATCAAACCATCCCCTGGAAAAGAAACAGTGGGTGGAAGTTTTAGTAGACTGTCCAGGGGTGATCGGACTTTTTACTTATCGATTACCAGTCAACCTGGAAGTAAATCCCGGAGATATTTTAAGTGTTCCCTTTGGAACTCAACAGGTAGGAGCGATCGCGATTAGACTGATCGCTCAACCACCACCAAATCTACCATTAGCAAAAATTCGTGATATTGAAGATATAATTACCACAGGTTTTTTCCCTCCGACCTATTGGGAACTACTGGAGCGAGTAGCTGCTTATTATTATACACCATTGATCCAAGTCATTAAAACTGCTTTACCACCAGGATTACTAGGACGATCGCAACTGCGGATTCGACTAACTCAAACTGATGAAAAACCGGAAAAGTTCGACCAACCTGGGACAAAAATTTTTCTGACCCACACTGCTCGTCAGATTTGGCAATTATTACAAGTTTCACCCACGAGAGATTATACTTGTAAATATATTCAACGACAGGTAAAAGGGGCTGACCGGGGACTGAAAGAATTAGTCAAACATGGTTTAGTCGAACGCTATTTAGAACCCCCCAAAGCACAACGAAGCAAACAACAAAAAGCGATTATTTTAGTTACTAATAATTCGACGTTGGAACTTACATCTCGTCAACAGGAAGTCTTAGAAATTTTAAAGCGTCAGGGGGGGGAAATGTGGTTAACTCAGTTTTTGCAAATCCCCCAAGTTACTGATCCAATAGTCAAAAAATTAGTCCAAAAAGGCTGTGTTATACTGCAAGAACGAGAAGTATTACGCATAGCTAAATCCCCAGATCAGGAAGCAGATCAACCGAAAATATTGACAAATAATCAACAATCTGCTGTGGCAGAAATTAATAAAATAACTGGATATGCAAAAATCCTATTACATGGAGTCACCGGTTCTGGGAAAACAGAAGTTTATTTACAAGCGATCGCACCAATCATCACATCAGGAAAATCGGCTCTTGTGTTAGTTCCAGAAATCGGATTAACCCCCCAACTAACTGACAGATTTAAAGCCCGTTTTGGTGAAAAAGTTTATGTTTATCATAGCGGTTTATCCGCAGGAGAACGCTTTGATACTTGGAGACAAATGCTCATGGGTGAACCCCAAATTATTATTGGTACTCGTTCAGCTATATTTGCTCCTTTACCCCAATTAGGTTTAATTATCCTCGATGAAGAATATGATAGTAGTTATAAACAAGACCAACCTATTCCCACTTACCATGCAAGGACAGTAGCAAATTGGAGAGCAGAATTAGAAAATTGTCCTTTAGTGTTAGGATCAGCTACTCCCTCCTTAGAAACTTGGGTAGATATCGCTCAAAACTGCATTAACAAAGAACCGGATCAAATTAACTATTATCTATCTTTACCAGAACGAATTCAAGCGCGACCTATGCCCCCGATCGAAGTGGTGGATATGCGTCGAGAATTACGACTAGGTAATCGTTCAATTTTTAGTTTGTCACTGCAATCAGCATTAAAACAATTATCTGCACAAAAACAACAGGGAATCTTATTTATTCATCGACGTGGACATAGCACCTTTGTTTCTTGTCGCAGTTGCGGTTATGTAATTGAGTGCCCTAACTGTGATGTATCTTTAGCCTATCATTATACTGATGAGGGAGCAACACAGTTATTAAGATGTCATTATTGTAATTATGTGCAATTACATCCAGATTGTTGCCCAGAATGTACCTCACCTTATCTCAAAAATTTTGGGAGTGGTACACAAAGAGTTGAAGAAGAATTAAAGCGAGACTTTCCCCAATTACGTTCTATTCGCTTTGATAGTGATACTACTAGAACCAAAGATGCACATCGAATTTTATTAACCAAATTTGCTAATGGGGAAGCCGATCTTTTAATCGGTACACAAATGTTAACTAAGGGATTAGACTTACCTCAAGTAACTTTAGTGGGAGTCGTTGCAGCTGATGGATTATTAAATTTAGCAGATTATCGAGCGAGTGAAAGAGGATTTCAAACTTTAACTCAAGTAGCAGGTCGAGCTGGGAGAGGAGCAGATCCTGGTCGAGTAATTTTGCAAACTTATACACCGGATCATCCTGTTATTTTAGCCGTAAAACGACATGAATATGAATCTTTTATTGAGACAGAATTACAAACAAGAAGATATTTGAATTATCCTCCCTATGGACGTTTAATTTTGTTACGTCTGAGTGGAATAGATGAAGCAGAAGTAGAACAAACTGCTCAAAATTTAGCCCAAATCTTACAACCAGCAGATGATGCTCTGATCTTAGGGTATGAGGTGTTAGGACCAGCACCAGCTACAATTATGCGGATAGCTAATCGTTATCGGTGGCAAATTTTGCTCAAGTTTTCTCCTCAAAACCTAGTCAAATTACCTGATTGGGAGCAGTTACGCGATCGCTGTCCCCCTTCCGTCAATCTGACTATTGATGTTGATCCACTGAATGTGGGTTAGCATTTATGATAGTCTAATCCCAATTTTTGATGAAGCTGCATAAAATTGATCCTAAGCCGGGGGATCTAGCTCTGTGCAACTTCACATTAAATTGGTATAACTAGTTGAACAAGTTGACCGATCAATTTCGTTAATTAAATAGCTGCTCAACAGTCAGAGAAAATGCCTGAACTACCGCCGATGCGATCGGATCACTACCCTTAAACACCTTGTCTTCATAAGCTCCGTCAACCCAATTGCAGATGGTAATCTGTTGTTCTTGAGGATCAACGATCCAATACTCCAGAATGCGTCGAGCAGCATACTCAGTTCGCTGGTGTCGATAGTCACGGAGACGATTTGTGGCACCAGGACTAACCACTTCAATCACCAGAGCAGGGGGTGGTAGATCGCGGGTGATTGTTGCCCTTGTTTTCCCTTCTAGAGCAGCAGCTGCTTCTGGTGTCAGAACCACCAGATCGGGACATCTTGTATTGGCTAACCGTCCACTGACTTCAATTTCAGTGTTCCAGGCAATCAGGTGTTCGGGAGTGTGTTTAGCAATTTCTAGCAAGATTTTAACGGCGATAGCATTGTTTTTTCTGGTTTCTGGTGGCATTTCTACTAGTTCTCCGTCCACCAATTCGTAGCGGGTGTCGGTGTGGTCGTCATAGGCGAGATATTCCTCGAAGGTCATGAGTTTGGGTTTGGATGAGGCGGTTTGGGTCATGGCGGTATTCACCTCTCAAGGATGGCAGAGTTCGGATAGTTCCAACGAGATAAATTCTCTGGTAATTTTACTATATTTGTGATCTAAATAGATAAACTGATTTGAGAACCATTGGGAGTTTTCAAAATTTCAATTCGAGACTGAAAGGCTTCTTTAAAATAAGGCATATGTGTTACAGCTAGAATGCAGGAAAAATCAGTTGCGATCGCGTTAATCGCAGCAATTAAGCGATCGCAACCTTCTTGATCTTGGGTGCCAAATCCTTCATCTACAATTAACATTTGCAAAGCTGTACCTGCTTTTTGAGCGAGCATTTTCGCTAAAGCTAAACGAATTGAGAAGTTAATCCGAAATGCTTCTCCTCCGGAATAGGTTTCATAGGGTCTCGTCCCATTTGCATCAGCAATGACAATATCTAAGGTATCAATTAATTTACTAGCACCTTTAGCTGTAGAACGCCCTTTTTTTCCAGCTTTTTGTGTCACAAACTGTACATGTAATTGGTTCGCACTTAACCGAGCTAAAAATTGATTTGTTTCTGCTTCTAATTGGGGCAAAACATTTTCAATCATTAGTGCTTGAATCCCATTCTTACCAAAAGCTTGTGCTAATTCTTGATAAATTCGATATTGCTTCCGGGTCGTTTGAAGATGAGTTTTTTGTTCATCCAGTTGAGCCTGAAGAATGGTAAAATGTTGCTGTTGTTGTTGTAACCTTCCACTGGTCGCTATTTGCTCATCGAGTTGACGACGACGATCTTGCATTTTTTCTTCTAAAGCTTTAATCTCTATCTCAAATTTTGGCATTGATTCTAGTTGTTGGTTCAGCAATTGGATTTGCTCCATTATGGTTTTTAAATCCTGCGATCGCTTGTCTTTTTGCTGCATTAATTCACTAATTCGATTGACTATTTGGGGAAATTGCTCCTTCCCTCGACCTAATTCTTGATAACGGAATTGCCATTTTTGCTCATTTTGCCGTTGTTTAATTAAGTTATTATGATGTTCTCGCTCATACCCAATTTCACTTAAACGTTTCTCTAGTGCATCAAGATTCCAACGTAAGGATGAACGAGTTTGTAATTCTTCGATTTTATTTTGTAGAATGGTAATTTGGGTTTCTAGCTCAGGACGACGTAGGTTAATTTGTCCCTGTTTCTTGTTAGCATCTTTGATCTTTTCCTGCTTAATTTCAGCCCAACGCCAACGCTCTACTTGACCCCGGGCTAGAGCATGATCTTTTTCATTATAATTAAGTTGAGCTAATTTCTGTTCGATTTGGTGTAATTCTTGCTGTAATTCGCTCCCATAATCTCCCGCTTTGAGCGATCGCTCTAAATGATCTACTTCTTGGGTGATTTCTTGGATGCGATATTGCAGATCAGCGGTGAGATTTAATTGCGCTTGGAGTTGTCCCCGTTTTTCTACGGCATTTTCATATTGTGATAGTTCTTGATCTAATTGTCGGTATTCTTCCCGTAATACTTGAATTTCTCGTTCTGATACGGTGAGCTGTTCTCTTACTACCCAAAGATGATTGAGCAGTTCTTGTTGTTTGCTTTGTTGTTTTTGCACAACTAAGTTCCAATGATGTTCGTCTAAAGGTCGATCGCATAATGGACAAACTGCATCGGGATTTTGCAGTAGTTGCACTTTTTGCTCTAGTTCAGCTAAGTGTGCTTCATAATTACGTTGATGTGCTTGGAGACGTTCCATGAAACTACGTCTTTCTAATCCTTTTTCACGTACCCGTTGTTGATAAATTCGTTTTTTTTCTAAATTAGTAATTTGTCCGCTAACTTCCATCACTGCTTGTTGAAGTTGGGGTTGACGTTGTTGTTGGACTTGTAATTGACGCGCTGAGGAATATAATTCTTGTAATCTGGCGCTAATTTTTGCCTGAGCTCGATCTATTTCACTGTGCAGTTTTTGTTGACGTTGTACAAGTGGTGAAACTTCCATTTGTAACCGATCTAAATAAATCACCCGATCGCGAGCTATTTGTAGTTGTTCTACTCCAGCTTCAATTTCATTCTGTTTCGCGAGAATGTCTTTAATTTCTTGTTCTTGTTGTAAGAGTAATTCTAATTTCGTTTTAGTTTGATTTAGCTCGGTTTGGAGGTTATTAGTTTCTTGAGTTAGCTGTTGTTGCAACATTTGCCGACGTTCTTGGGTGTCTTGATAGGCTTGAAATTTTGCTGCTTGCACTTCTTCTTGGGCTTGAAGTTGTTGCCAATTAGCATAACCAGAGACTATTATACTTTCTTGTTCTAATAATGATTCTAGTTCTTTTTGTTGCTGTTGGGTATGATTTAATTCTTGTTCTAGACGACGATATTCGACTCCAATATTTTGATATTCTTGTTTTTGCCAATTTAATCGCTGTTCCCAGGTTTGTCTTCCATGTTGTTGGGTTTGTAATTGTAATAGTTGTTGTTGATCTGCGGTTTGATCTGCTTGAAGTTGAACTACATTCGCTTCAACTGCTCCTAACTTTTGGGCAATTTCTTCTCGCTGCTGTAATTGATTTTCAATCGATTCTAGATTCTGCTCTAACCATTCTAATTGCCCTTTTAATTGCCGAGATTTATCCTTAGCTTGTTCTGCTAATTTGTCATATTGAGAGAGTTTGAGTAAATCTGCTAAAATTTGTTTGCGATCGCTAGGTCGCTTGAGCATAAATTCATCCGCACGACCTTGACGGAGATAAGCGGAATTAATAAAAGTTTCGTAATCGAGTTTGAGGTGTTGGATGATAATTTGCTGGGTGGAACGTAATCCTTTTTCGGTTAGAGGTCGAAAATTGGGACGATCCCCTTGAAAGTCTGTAGCGATTTGAAATTCTAAGGAAGATGATTGTCCTCTCTGTCTGGTCCGAATTACACGATATATTGATGAATGACTTTGCAAGATGAAATCTACTCGGACTTCTTTAGCACCAATATGAATAATATCATCTTCTGCTGCTACCCGACTCATTCCCCAAATTGCCCAAGCGATCGCTTCGAGCAGGGAAGATTTACCTGCACCATTGGGCCCGCAGATGCAAGCGATATGTAATCCGCGAAAGTCTAGGGTAGTTTCACGATAGCTCAGAAAATTTTTCAGGGTAATTTGGAGGGGAATCATTATGATGATTAATGTACGGATACGAATGAGGCTTCAAAATATCAATGTACTCTATGCGAGGAATATTTGTAAATGAAAGATTCTGAATATAGTCTAGAAAAAGATTTATTGAAGCAAGCGATTCTCCATCGCAGTGTGTCG
Organism: uncultured cyanobacterium; assembly: GCA_963744145.1. Lineage (GTDB taxonomy): Bacteria > Cyanobacteriota > Cyanobacteriia > Cyanobacteriales > CAWUOF01 > CAVUSO01. The sequence goes on from CAVUSO010000001.1 coordinate 1,323,015, forward strand.
GAAGTAGAACAGATTACTAATAAGTTGGGAGATCATCTTTCTGCTCAAGAAATTGGTTCGCTGTTGTTTGAGCTGATTAAAACTCTTCCTGCGGTCGATATGGCTTGGTGTTACGCAAATCTACTTCCACCAGAAGCTTGGGAGGAAATGCAGCAAGAAGCGTTAGGTACTCTATGCGAGATTTTACTGGAAAAAGGGATGCGTCCTGGTAGGGATTTTAGCACTAGGGTGGATGGGATTAATCTCAGTCTAGCCGCTAAAGCCAGTTTGCTCGAAGATATCCCGGAAGATTCCTTATCGATGTTTGAGGATTTGATTGCGACAGGAGCAATCATAGTTCAGGATAAGTCTTCGATTCAGCTCCTTGAAGAACGTTTAGGTATGCCTTTTATCGATAATTTACTCCAACGAATTGAACAGCGTTTACCTAGTTTATCCGATCAGGAGGCGGCTACCTACTTTTGTAGCATTTTTCAAGGAGTAGAAGCAAGGACGGGTATCCCGATGTTAGATCTACTCGCGGGCCATTTTCACGCTGATTTGCGCTTTGCTAAAATTTTTGAGGTGATTCAATCTGGGGAATTAGTCGAAAATAACGATTGGGTTTTTGATCTAGTTGCAGCACTCGGAGGTGAATCGGAATTTTTACCCGATCCTCTCGATCCCGAACAAAAAATTCTCACCGATCGCGGTAATGAACTCTTAGCTTTGGTTTATCAAGAAGAAATTCCCTTTTTTCCTTTCGTTGATGATGATGGGGAAGAAGGTATTATTGCAGAATCTTAAATTCGATCATTAGGGTAGCGATCGCTATTTCTAGTCTGATGATTTTGGAGGCGATCGCTTGATCTCTAAATTTTGATAATTTGACATTTGGCGACATCTATGTTATCTTTAGCATAATCAGGAAGAATTATCAAATAAATTTTACCATTAGCGCTAATTCCTAAATAATATCGAAGTGTCCGGGTTAGACATATTATGAATCTCATCAAACAATATTACACCCGGATGATCAAGAGGTTACCACTGCGTTTATTGCTGATTGTTCCCTTTGTCCTGGAAATTGTAGGAGTTGTGGGACTGACGGGTTATCTCAGTATCCGTAATGGTCAGAATGCTGTGACTAAACTTGCGATCGAACTCCGTCAAGAAATTAGCGATCGCACTAAGGAGAAAATTCTGTTTTTTTTAGATAAACCTTACAGCACTATTCAAATGCTGAATAGGATGATTGGAACAGAAACAATTAACCTAAATAATCTGGAAAATTTACAGAATATTTTCTGGCATTTACTGAATAATGATTCTTTAGAAAATCTGATATTTGCCACTCCTAAAGGTACGGGTGTAACGTTTTCCATTACAGCAGATCACCAGATTCTTGCTAGCATAATTGATGATTCTAAATTATATATTCGTCGAATCTATCGTCTTGATGATCAAGGTCATCCAGCAGAATTAATTGAAACTCAGAAATATGACGCTAGGACTCGTGATTGGTATCAAAATGCGATTAAAGCTGGTCAACTGATCTGGAATGATTTTTTTATCGCTGCTTCGACTAAGGTAGTGTCAATTTCCCTTTCTCAACCTATCTACAATCAAAACAAACAATTATTAGGAGTTGCCAATATATCCTTTCACATCCAACAGATTTATCAATTTTTACAAAGTGTGAAAGTCAGTCAAACTGGACAAATTTTTATTATTGATCGTCAGGGGAATTTAATCGCAAGTTCAGTTATTGCTGAACCTTATCTGATTAAAGGTAAAGAAATCAAGCAAATTCCCGGCACCAAAATTGATAACCTCATGATTCGCTCCACCACCCAAATGATCTGGCAACATTTTCCGGATCTGACTAAAATTAATCGGAGTGAGCAATTAGATTTTCAGCTCAATGGGGAACGGGTATTTGTGCAAATTTCACCCCTCCAGGATGGGAGAGGAATTGATTGGTTAAATGTGGTGGTTGTTCCTGAATCTGATTTCATGTCCGAAATTACTGCGAATACACACACTACTATTCTGATCTGTTTAATTGCCTTAATTATAGCAATTATTATGGGAATCTATACCGCCCAATGGTTGACTAAACCAATTCTGAAATTACATCAAGCTGCTCTCGCGATCGCCACTGGTCAGTTAGACCAAACCGTAGAAACACCCCAGATTCAGGAACTGGAAACTTTAGCATCTGCTTTTAATTATATGGCTAAACAGCTCCGAGAATCCTTTACGGAATTAGCCCAAATTAATGAACAATTAGAAGTAAAAGTAGCGACCAGAACTAGCGAACTTCAGGATACTCTCACCCACCTAAAATCTACCCAAGCTCAACTGATTCAATCGGAAAAAATCTCCAGTTTAGGTAAATTAGTCGCGGGAATTGCCCATGAAATTAATAATCCTACCAGTTTTATTCATGGTAATCTTATTCATCTGAGTGAATATATTGACAATCTCCTCGAGTTAATTGCACTCTATCAAACTGAAATTCCCGATAAGTCAGCCGCAATTACTAATAAAACTGCTGACATAGATTTAGAATTTATCCAAGCAGATGTGGTGAAATTACTCACTTCGATGAAAAGTGGTACGGAAAGAATTAAAGCAATTGTCCTCTCTCTCCGCAATTTTTCCCGACTGGATGAGTCCCAAATTAAAACTGTCAATATTCATGATGGGATTGACAGTACCCTCCTAATCTTACAATATCGTCTCCACTCTCAATCCCACGATCCGGACATTGAAGTTATTCGTCATTATGGTAATCTACCCCTGATCGAATGCTATCCTGGACAGCTTAATCAAGTCTTGATGAATATTTTAAGTAATGCGATCGATGCTCTAGAAGAATCTTACCTCAACTCTACTCAACTTCATCCTCAAATTCAAATTCGCACTACTCTGATTACTCCTGAGTCGATCGCAATTGCGATCGCAGATAATGGACCTGGAATTCCTGAATCTGTTCAATCCCACATCTTTGACCCATTTTTTACGACCAAACCTGTGGGTAAAGGGACAGGAATGGGATTATCTATTAGTTATCAGATTATTGTGGAACAACATCACGGTCAACTTAAATGTCATTCTACCTTCGGACAAGGTACGGAATTTATCATTCAAATCCCCATTCATCAACCTAACTGAAACTCTGCTCACTAATTTATCTGTAATCTTATCTCATCCTCCCATTAATGGCGATCGCATCTTCAAATTACTCCTCCTAAAGTGGAATTTTATTCTTGGCAAATATTGTCAATTTTTGGTGGAATTACGCTTGACATTATTTTGCAAGCTATGTTATAGTCAATTTGATAAGGAAGAAATATTTAAACTCAATATCCAGATCAATCTAGCCAAGTCCCGATATTTTTTGTGCCTATTATCAATTATTTCCTGATATTTTAGATTCAAATTTAACAGGTTCTCAGCTAGAACCTAACTAAGATAGTATATATCTAGTGAAGAAATATTATGAATCCGCTCAAAGAATATTATTTTCAGATCAGCAAACAATTACCCATCCGTTTACTACTAATTATTCCTTTTGTATTAGAAATTGTGGGGACTGTGGGACTGACGGGTTATCTCAACATCCGTAATGGTCAGAATGCTGTGACTAAACTTGCGATCGAACTCCGTCAAGAAATTAGCGATCGCACTAACGAGAAAATTCTGTTTTTTTTAGATAAACCTTACACCATTATTCAAATGGTGAATAGGATGATTGGAACACAACAAATTGACCCAAATAATCTCGAAAATTTGCGAAATATTTTCTGGCATTTATTGAGTGATAATTCTTTAGAAAATTTGATATTTATCAATCATCAAGGTACGGGTGTAACGTTTTCTACTACAGCAGATCACCAGGTTTTTGCTAGTATAATTGATGGTAATAAGTCACATATTCGTCAAATTTATCGTCTTGATGATCAAGGTCATCCAGCAGAATTAATTGAAACTCAGAAATATGACCCTCTGACTCGTGATTGGTATCAAAACGCCATTAAATCTGGTCAACCGATCTGGAGTGATTTTTTTATCGCTAGTGCAATTAAGGAAGTTAAAATTGCGCTTTCTCAAGCTGTCTACAATCAAAACAAACAATTATTAGGAGTTGCTAGTACATCCTTTTACCTCGAACAGATTTATCAATTTTTACAAAGTGTGAAAGTCAGTCAAACTGGACAAATTTTTATTATTGATCGCCAGGGGAATTTAATCGCAAGTTCAGTTATTGCTGAACCTTATCTGATTAAAGGTAAAGAAATCAAGCAAATTCCCGGCACCAAAATTGATAACCTCATGATTCGCTCCACCACCCAAATGATCTGGCAACATTTTCCGGATCTGACTAAAATTAATCGGAGTGAGCAATTAGATTTTCAGCTCAATGGGGAACGGGTATTTGTGCAAATTTCACCCCTCCAGGATGGGAGAGGAATTGATTGGTTAAATGTGGTGGTTGTCCCTGAATCTGATTTCATGTCCGAAATTACTGCGAATACACACACTACTATTCTGATCTGTTTAATTGCCTTAATTATAGCAATTATTATGGGAATCTATACCTCCCAATGGTTGACTAAACCAATTTTGAAATTACATCAAGCTGCTCTCGCGATCGCCACTGGTCAGTTAGACCAAACCTTAGAAACACCCCAGATTCAGGAACTGGAAACTTTAGCATCTGCTTTTAATTATATGGCTAAACAGCTCCGAGAATTCTTTACGGAATTAGCCCAAATTAATGAACAATTAGAAGTAAAAGTAGCGACCAGAACTAGCGAACTTCAGGATACTCTCACCCACCTAAAATCTACCCAAGCTCAACTGATTCAATCGGAAAAAATCTCCAGTTTAGGTAAATTAGTCGCGGGGATTGCTCATGAAATTAATAATCCTACCAGTTTTATTCATGGTAATCTTGTCCATCTGAGTGAATACATTGATAATCTGTTAGAGTTAATCTCACTCTATCAAACTGAAATTCCCCATGAGTCAGCTACAATTACTAATAAAGTTGCTGACATAGATTTAGAATTTATCCAAGCAGATGTGGTGAAAATCCTCGCTTCGATGAAAAGTGGTACGGAAAGAATTAAAGCAATTGTCCTCTCTCTCCGCAATTTTTCCCGACTGGATGAGTCCCAAATTAAAACTGTCAATATTCATGATGGGATTGACAGTACCCTCCTGATCTTACAATATCGTCTCCACTCTCAATCCCACGATCCGGACATTGAAGTTATTCGTCATTATGGTAATTTACCCCTGATCGAATGCTATCCTGAACAACTTAATCAAGTCTTGATGAATATTTTAAGTAATGCGATCGATGTTCTAGAAGAATCTTATCTCAAATCCACTCAACTTCACCCTCAAATTTACATTCGCACTACTCTGATTACTCCTGAGTCGATCGCAATTGCGATCGCAGATAATGGACCTGGAATTCCTGAATCTGTTCAATCCCACATCTTTGACCCATTTTTTACGACCAAACCTGTGGGTAAAGGGACAGGAATGGGATTATCTATTAGTTATCAGATTATTGTGGAACAACATCACGGTCAACTTAAATGTCATTCTACCTTCGGACAAGGTACGGAATTTATCATTCAAATCCCCATTCATCAATCTAACTGAAACTCTGCTCACTAATTTATCTGTAATCTGATCTCATCCTCCCATTAATGGCGATCGCATCTTCAAATTACTCCTCCTAAAGTGGAATTTTATTCTTGGCAAATATTATCAATTTTTGGTGGAATTACGCTTGACATTATTTTGCAAGCTATGTTATATTTAACTTGATAAGGAAGAAATATTTAAACTCAATATCCAGATCAATCTAGCCAAGTCCCGATATTTTTTGTGCCTATTATCAATTATTTCCTGATATTTTAGATTCAAATTTAACAGGATCTCAGCTAGAACCTAACTAAGATAGTATATATCTAGTGAAGAAATATTATGAATCCGCTCAAAGAATATTATTTTCAGATCAGCAAACAATTACCCATCCGTTTACTACTAATTATTCCTTTTGTATTGGAAATTGTCGGAACCGTGGGACTAACTGGTTATCTCAGCATCCGTAATGGTCAGAATGCTGTAACTAAAATTGCGACCGAACTTCGTCAAGAAATTAGCGATCGCACTAACGAGAAAATTCTGTTTTTTTTAGATAAATCTTATAGCATTAGTCAAATGCTGACTACGATGATTGGAACAGAACAAATTGATCTAAATAATCTGAAAAACTTACAGAATTTTTTTTGGCATTTACTGAATAATAATTCTTTAGAAAATGTGATATTTGCCACTCCTAAAGGTGCAGCTGTAACGTTTTCCATGATAGCAGATCACCAGATTCTTGCTAGCATAATTGATGATACTAAGTCATATATTCGTCCAGTTTATCGTCTTGATGATCAAGGTCACCCAGCAGAATTAGTTGAAACTCGGAAATATGACGCTAGGACTCGTGCTTGGTATAAAAATGCGATTAAAACTGGTCAGATCAGCTGGAGTGATTTTTCTCTCACCTCTTCGAGTAAGGTAGTTGCAATTTCCCTTTCTCAACCTATCTACAATCGAAACAAACAATTATTAGGAGTTGTTAATACAGCCTTTCATATGGAACAGATTTATCAATTTTTACAAAATGTGAAAGTTAGTCAAACTGGACAAATTTTTATTATTGATCGTCAGGGAAATTTAATCGCTAGTTCCGTAATTGCTCAACCTTATGTAATTAAAGATCAAGAAATTAAGCAAATTCCTGGCACCAAAATTGATAACCTCATGATTCGCTCCACCACCCAAATGATCTGGCAACATTTTCCGGATCTGACTAAAATTAATCGGAGTGAGCAATTAGATTTTCAGCTCAATGGGGAACGGGTATTTGTGCAAATTTCACCCCTCCGGGATGGGAGAGGAATTGATTGGTTAAATGTGGTGGTTGTCCCTGAATCTGATTTCATGTCCGAAATTATTGCAAATACACGAACTACTATTCTGATCTGTTTAATTGCCTTAATTATAGCAATTATTATGGGAATCTATACCTCCCAATGGTTGACTAAACCAATTCTGAAATTACATCAAGCTGCTCTCGCGATCGCCACTGGTCAGTTAGACCAAACCGTAGAAATATCCCAGATTCAGGAACTGGAAACTTTAGCATCTGCTTTTAATTATATGGCTAAACAGCTCCGAGAATCCTTTACAGAATTAGCCCAAATTAATGAACAATTAGAAGTAAAAGTAGCGACCAGAACTAGCGAACTTCAGGATACTCTCACCCACCTAAAATCTACCCAAGCTCAACTGATTCAATCGGAAAAAATCTCCAGTTTAGGTAAATTAGTCGCGGGAATTGCCCATGAAATTAATAATCCTACCAGTTTTATTCATGGTAATCTTATCCATCTGAGTGAATATATTGACAATCTCCTCGAGTTAATTGCACTCTATCAAACTGAAATTCCCGATAAGTCAGCCGCAATTACTAATAAAATTGCTGACATAGATTTAGAATTTATCCAAGCAGATGTGGTGAAATTACTCACTTCGATGAAAAGTGGTACGGAAAGAATTAAAGCAATTGTCCTCTCTCTCCGCAATTTTTCCCGACTGGATGAGTCCCAAATTAAAACTGTCAATATTCATGATGGGATTGACAGTACCCTCCTGATCTTACAATATCGTCTCCACTCTCAATCCCACGATCCGGACATTGAAGTTATTCGTCATTATGGTAATCTACCCCTGATCGAATGCTATCCTGGACAGCTTAATCAAGTCTTGATGAATATTTTAAGTAATGCGATCGATGCTCTAGAAGAATCTTACCTCAACTCTACTCAACTTCATCCTCAAATTCAAATTCGCACTACTCTGATTACTCCTGAGTCGATCGCAATTGCGATCGCAGATAATGAACCCGGAATTCCTGAGTCAATCCAACTGCAAATCTTTGATCCATTTTTTACGACCAAACCTGTGGGTAAAGGGACAGGAATGGGATTATCTATTAGTTATCAGATAAGAATCTCCAAAATTTAAACTTCGTGCTAAAATAAGAAAAAATATCGTCAAGTTGGTCAAAAGGTTAGAGCTAATGAGCCTGATATTAGAATACCTGGAAAAGCATCCCAAAGAGGCAAACGTCTAATTGGAATTACGGCTGAACAATTTCAGCAATTATGCGGTCATGCAGAAATTTTGGTCAAGCAAAAACAAGAGAAAATTGAAACTAAGAAAATTCGGATTAATCGTCAAGGAGCTGGTTGTAAATCCAAACTTTCAATCAAAGAACAAGTATTGTTAACCTTGGTATATTTGTCCCAATTTCCGACTTTTCAATACTTAGGTATTCAATTTGAAGTGAGCGAGTCTACCGCACATAACATTTTTCATGAGTGGGTGATTACTTTGGGAGAGTTACTACCAGCAACTCTGTTAGAACAATTGAAAAAAAAAGAGACAGATTACGAATTAGTGCAAGAAATATTGACTCAGTATGAATTAATCGTAGATAGCGCTGAACAGCCGATAGAAAGACCATCTGACTACGAAGAGCAGAAAAAATTCTTTTCAGGAAAAAAGAAAAGGCATACCAGAAAAACTCAATTTATTGTTTTGCCTAAAGCCAAAGATATTGTCGATCTAAAAGTAGGTGACCCTGGTCCAAAAAGCGATATTAATCAATTTCGAGAACGGCAAAAAGAATTTAGGAGTGAGCAAAAATTCCGAGGAGATAAAGCTTATATAGGAGCTGAACAAATATCTACTCCCCACAAAAAACCGAAAAATCGTCAATTAACTGAACAGCAAAATGAGGAAAATCAAAAATCTGCACAGAAACGTATTTATGTGGAACATGTAATTAGATTAGTAAAAATCTTCCGCATCGCTCAAGAAAGATTTCGACTGAGGGCGAAAAATTATGAGCAAGTTATTCGGCTGGTATGTGGGTTAGTAAGACTCCGAATTGAAGCCTTAGTTCTGTCGAGGTTATCTACTGAGTAAATAGTCTGAATATGAAGTGAATTCAATTTTCTATATTTTGGCAAGTTTTTAACAACAAATGCTTCAAATGCTTATAATCTCGTAATTCAACCTTGCATTAAAAAAGTAAGCAAAAACTACCAAATTATTACCCACAAAGAACTTCCTAATTTTTGGAGATGTCTATTGTGGAACAACATCATGGTCAACTTAAATGTCATTCTACCCTCGGACAAGGTACGGAATTTATCATTCAAATCCCCATTCATCAACCTAACTGAAACTCTGCTCACTAATTTATCTGTAATCTTATCTCATCCTCCCATTAATGGCGATCGCATCTTCAAATTACTTTGCCCAAAGTGTCATCTTATTCTTGGCAAATATTGTCAATTTTTGGTAGAATTACGCTTGACATTACTTTCAGAGTAGTGTTATAGTTAAGTTGATAAGGAAGAACTATTTAAACTCAAAGTCTAGATAAATTTGGCCAAGTTCCAGTATTTTTTTATGCCTATAATCAATTATTTCTTGATATTTTAGATTCAATTTTAACAATATCTCAGCTAGAGCCTAACTAAGATAATAGATATCTAGTGAAGAAATATTATGAATCAGCTCAAAGAATATTATCTCCAGATCAGCAAACGGTTACCAATCCGTTTACTGTTGATTGTTCCTTTTGTATTAGAAATTGTGGGGACTGTGGGTCTCACTGGTTATCTTAGCATCCGTAATGGTCAAAGTGCAGTGACTAAACTTGCGATCGAACTCCGTCAAGAAATTAGCGATCGCACTAAAGAGCAAATTCTTACTTTTTTAGATAAACCATACAGCACCAGTCAGACGTTGAATATTATGGTGAGTGAAAAACTAATCGACTTAGATGATCCTGAACAGTTGCAACATATTTTATGGCGGATCTTAAAAGAGAATTCTCTCGAAAACCTGGCATTTACCACTCCCAAGGGTATTAATGTTTTCATTTCACGTATGCTCAATAACCAGATAGTTGCTAGTATTATGAAAGACCCCACTTCATTGATCCGCCAAACCTATACTCTTGATGAGTATGGAAAACCAATTAAATTGATTAATACTCATAAATTTGAACCCCTGACTCGAGCTTGGTATAAAAAGGCGATCAAAGCTCAAAAAGCAGTTTGGAATGATTTTTATATTTCTGCTTCTACTGGAATGGTTTCTATTTCTATTTCCCAACCTATTTATAATCAAAACAAAGAATTATTAGGTGTCCAAAGTAGCGATTTTCGGATCAAAGAAATTTATCAATTTTTACAAGGGATACAAACTAGTCAGACTGGACAAATTTTTATTATTGATCGTCAAGGTAATCTAGTCGCTAGTTCAGTAATTAAACAACCTTTTATCATTAAAGACCAGAAAGTTGAGCGAATTCCAGCCACCAAAATTGATAATTATCTAATTACCTCTACCGCTCAAATACTGTGGCAAAGATTTAATCAACTTACGGATATTAATACTACTAAACAATTAGATTTTTTTGTCAAAGGCGAAAAAATATTTGTGCAAGTGTCACCAATTATAGATCACAGAGGAATCGATTGGTTAAGTGTCGTAGTTATACCTGAATCGCATTTTATGGCTGAAATTAATGCCAATACACAAACTACTATTCTAATCTGTTTAATTGCCTTAATGGTCGCAATTATCATGGGAATCTATACATCCCAATGGTTGACTAAACCAATTTTAAATTTCAGTCAAGTATCTCTAGCGATCGCGGGTGGGAATTTAGATCAAGTCATAGAAATATCGCATATTAAGGAGTTACAAGACTTAGCATTTTCTTTCAATCTGATGGCTAAAAAACTGCGAGAATCATTTATGGAATTAGCCCAAATTAATGAACAATTAGAAGAAAAAGTAGCTACCAGAACCGCTGAACTTAAAGATACTCTTACCCACTTAAAATCTACCCAAGCTCAACTGATTCAATCGGAAAAAATCTCCAGTTTAGGTAAATTAGTTGCGGGAATTGCCCATGAAATTAATAATCCCATCAGCTTTATTCATGGTAATATTGTGCATATTAGTGAATATCTAGACAATCTGTTAGAGTTAATCTCACTCTATCAAACTGAAATTCACCATGAGTCAGCCGCAATTACTAATAAAATTGCCGATATGGAGTTAGAATTTATCAAAGAAGATGTAGTGAAAATACTCGCTTCGATGAAAAGTGGTACGGAAAGAATTAAAGCAATTGTCCTCTCCCTCCGTAATTTTTCCCGACTGGATGAATCCCAAATTAAAACTGTTAATATCCATGACGGGATTGACAGTGCCCTTCTGATCTTACAATATCGTCTGGAAACTCAGCCCAACTATCCCAAAATTGAAGTAATTCGTCATGATGGTAATCTACCCCCAGTCGAATGTTATCCCGGACAGCTTAATCAAGTATTGATGAATATCTTAAGTAATGCGATCGATGCTCTAGAAGAATCTTACCTCAACTCTACTCAACTTCATCCTCAAATTCAAATTCGGACTACTCTCCTTACTCCTGAGTCGATCGAAATTGCGATCGCAGATAATGGACCAGGAATTCCTGAATCTATCCAAGCTCAAATCTTTGACCCATTTTTTACGACCAAACCCGTAGGTAAAGGGACAGGAATGGGACTATCTATTAGTTATCAGATTATTGTGGAACAACATCACGGTCAACTTAAATGTCATTCCACAGAACAAGGAACCGAATTTCTGATCCAAATTCCCATCTCTCAATCCAGCATGATCTAACCATGAAATAACTATCAAAAGCGAATTTTTGCCAATCATAAATTCGCTTTTCGATAGCTATCCCCATCTTGCCAAAAACATGGGCAGTTATTTTAATTCCAATTTTTCCAACAAACTAATTTTGTGGATGATGGCTGCGATCGTTACAGTTTTACTATCGATCCGATAGATAATACGATAAGTGTAGGCAACCAGTTCCTTAATATTGTCTTGGTCAAACTCCGTTAGCGGTTTGCCCGACAAAGGAGAGTTACTCAGATTAGCAGTCATGTCCAGGATTTTTTTCACCACCGCGGCAGCATAGTAATCCGAATCACGCGCTATATAGGTGGCGATCGCATCGACATCTTCTAAAGCTTTAGCAGACCATACTACTCGATAAGCCATTTGCTTAAACTCTCTTCAACTTCTTTTTGGGTAATCGTTCTTTGGGTATCAGCTATCGCTAACCCTTGACGGACTTTTTCTAAGACATACAAATGGTATTGAATATCTTCGATCGAACAATTATCTGGGAGCTGGTTTAACAAAAATTGTATTTCTTTTTTGGCATTATTCATATTTTTTACTCATCGCTATTTGACTTGATTTTTAAGTTTTTCCATTCCCCTTTTCCCCCTAATCTAAACATATCATATTCTCCCGGATAATTTTCCCTACTTCTCCCCAAATTCATCTAAACACCCTCTAGATTCCTTCACCCATGTTTCCCTGAAAAATCCTTAAACAATTGTCGGCAAAAATTTCTGATGTTTTTGCTCAATTGCCGTTAATATTTCTGTGATTGTTTGGGCTACTGATAATACTCCCACATCACCATTAGCACGAGTCCGAATACTGATGCTTTCAGTTTCTACCTCCTTCGGTCCAATCACTCCCATCACCGGAATTTTATCTTTTTCTGCATTGCGAATCAACTTACCTAAACGTTCCTTGCTTTCATCAGCTTCGGCCCGAATTCCTCGCGATCGCATTTGTTGAGCCACATCGATTGCCAACGCCCGAAATTCATCACTTACTGGTAACAATCGTACTTGTACAGGTGCTAACCATAACGGAAAATCACCAACGTACTCTTCAATCAAAATCCCAATTAACCTTTCTAACGAGCCAAACGGAGCGCGATGAATCATCACAGGACGTTTCCGAGTGCCATCTTCTGCTACATATTCTAAATCAAACCGTTCTGGTAAATTATAATCTACTTGAACCGTTCCTAACTGCCATTCTCGATCTAAAGCATCACGAAAGATAAAATCTAACTTTGGACCATAAAACGCCGCTTCTCCTGGTGCTTCAAAAGAAGCCATTCCTAGAGTTTCTACCGCACGACGGATTGCACCTTCAGCTTTTTCCCAAGCTGCTTCTGAGCCAATATACTTATCTGAAGCGGGATCACGGAAACTTAATCTCGCTTTAAAGTTTTGTAAGTGCAAACTTTTGAACACGGACAAAATTAAATCGACCACGCTCAAAAATTCTGAGTCTAGCTGTTCTGGGGTAACAAACAGATGGGAATCATCCACCGTAAAACCCCGGACTCTAGTTAACCCTCCCAATTCCCCTGATTGCTCATATCGATAAACCGTCCCAAATTCTGCTAAACGCATTGGTAATTCTCGATAGGAACGCAACTCGCTTTTATAGATTTGGATGTGAAACGGACAATTCATCGGTTTCAACACGAATCCTTGTTCTGCGGCTGCGGCAACTTCATCCTCTGCCATCATGGGAAACATATCTTCTTTATATTTTTGCCAGTGACCGGAGGTTTTGAATAAATCTACTCTACCAATATGAGGTGTCACTACAGGTAAATAACCACGTTTAATTTGCTCCTGTTTGAGAAAATCTTCGAGTAGACTGCGTAATAAAGTTCCCTTCGGAGTCCATAGTGGTAATCCTGGTCCCACCACATCAGCGAAAATAAATAATCCTAATTCTTTACCGAGTTTCCGGTGATCGCGTTTGAGTGCTTCTTCTTTACGACGTTTATACTCAGCTAATTGTGCAGGTGTTTCCCAAGCAGTACCATAGATCCGTTGGAGTTGAGCTTTGGTCGCATCACCCCTCCAGTAAGCACCAGCCACACTTTCTAGTTCAATGGCTTTAGGATCAATTTCACTGGTATTGCTAACATGGGGCCCAGCACATAAATCCCACCAGCGATCGCCCAGATGATAAATGGTAATAGGCTCTTGTAGCCCTGCTAAGATTTCCAGTTTATAAGGTTCATTGATTTCCCGAATCCGTCGTTCTGCTTCCTGACGACTAACTTCTTCCCTGACTACGGGTAATTTACTATTGATAATTTTGACCATTTCTTTTTGGATAGCTTTAAGATCCTTTTCGGTAAAAGGTTCTGGTTGGTCAAAATCGTAATAAAATCCGTAATCTATCCAAGGACCGATTGTGACTTGCGCTTTCGGAAATAGCTTTTGGACCGCCATAGCCATGACATGAGAGCTGGTATGGCGAATTTTTTTCAGGCTTTCAGATTCACCAGTCCGAAGTAATACGATTGATTCTGGCTGATCTGGGAGTGGTGAAGCGGATTGGTTAGGCATTGGCAGATTGATGGGTTGACCGAACTGGATCAATTTGAGTTTAGGATTATAATACCCTGATCGCTTCTATCCGAGCAAAAGATTAATTCTCCCGTCCCATTTCCCCCTTTGCTGATCTTCCTCCCCATCTAGATGAGTTTAATGTAAAGAAACGTAAATTAGGTTAAGATTAGATTCAGCTCCTAGTAAATGAAAAATTCATGTTTAACTCCAATCTGCCGGAGTCCAATTTGCTCAAAAGCATTTTAGAGCCATTGTTAGCGGATTTTCAATCTAGTCTAGAAAAGGCGCGATCGCTCCTCGAAACAGAAAGTATTTCTTTTTTGAGCCCTCAGGCACAATTAGATCTGACTACCCGTGTTCAGCAAGCCCAAAAAGAAGTCCAGACAGCCCAAATCCTCCTCGATGCTACTAATGGTCAAGTAGGAGTCGAAATGTCTGTCCTGATTCCTTGGCACCGATTGCTGATTGAATGTTGGCAAGTGGCCATGCGTCATCGCTTAGAAAAATCTATCCCAGAAAAGCTATCTTCATCCAGCTAGCGCGATTAACGAAAACATTTAGAATCAAAAAAAGCGATCGCGGTTCTTACACCAATCTCAACCCATTTTCACCATTGACTCAATTTCTGCATTGTCCGTTGGCAAGGGAGGAACTAAAAATGTTACATTTACTTTACATACTGGCCTTTACTATTTTGGCTGTTTTAGCAGTTGGCAACTTAATTCGCAACCTAATTAATTTAAGTATTGAATCTCACCGTCCACCCCACCCTTCCCGGTGGAATAGCATCGATCAAGTCAACCGAATTCCTCATTTCCCCAGTGCTGAATCTCGACCGGTCCCACACCCTGAACTTTTTGATGCTACTGGTCGAGTCATAGATGAACCACTGTTAATTATGCGCTCTATTACTGTTGAAGATGCTCGGGAACAACTAGATGCACTTTATGAAGCTTCTCCTAGCTCAAATAGCGAACCATCAGAAGAAGCTTAAAAAATGACCAAAATCTTAAGCCATATTACTTTCGATCGCCCAACGCGCTAGTTCGGTCCGATTTTTCAGGTCCGTTTTACTCAGCATATTAGAAACATGACTTTCGATCGTCCGCTGACTCACATTCATAATGTCTGCAATATCACGGTTAGCTAACCCACGCGCTACATACTGTACTACTTTTAATTCGGTTGGGGTTAACTCTACACCATAAGGAACTTGGATTTTTGGGCTATTTTCCGATTCTTGTGATTGACGTTGAATCAGACGAGAGGTTTGTTTGAGGGATGATTCCACTTGAGCTACCAGCTCTTCTGGTTCAAACGGTTTCACCATATAAACATCTGCACCAATATTCAATCCTTTGACTCGATCTTGACTTTGACCCTTAGCTGACAAAAATAATACGGGAATCCAACTGGTGCGCTGATCTTCACGGATATGTTTGACAAAAGAATAACCGTCCATTTCGGGCATCATGACATCACAAATAATCATATCTGGCATTTCCCGCTCTAGTAGTTCCAAAGCTTCTCTACCATTTTCCGCGGTAATGACATGATAGCCCCGAAATTCTAGGTAATCTTTGACTAACAAAATTAAATTGGGATCATCATCAATCAATAGTAACCGTTTTTGTTCATTCATCCTACTTTATTTCATCCTGTAATACTTTGCTATTGATCAAATCCATCTATTTTCTCAACTATTTTTCCAATTTTATCCAGGTTTTAACGATTTACATTTAACACTTGAGGGCTTACTGCTAGTCATTGATTTGGAGAAATAGGCAACAACCAATATCAAAATTATTATATATAATAGGATCTATTTGATCGACTCTATGATTATGATCTCTTATATTTTCAGAGAAAAATATAGGTTTAAATACTGACTTCCGGAGCAAATGACAAAGGACGGATCAAAAAAGCATATTCTTGAACAACCTGATTGTCAATTAAATGTTCATTAATAATTCGTTCAATTACTGGGGGAGTTACCTGATAATACCAGACACCATCGGGATAAACTACTAAAATTGGCCCTTGAGTACAAACTCTTAAACAGTTAGCTTTAGTCCGAAATACACTGCTAGGTCGAGTTTCACTAGGTACATCCAGTTTTAATTCTTTTAAACGTTTTTTTAAATATTCCCAAGCAGCTAGGCTAGTTTCGGTGGAACAGCACTTGGGGATACTCGGATCAGCACAAATAAAAATGTGTCTTTGCATTCTGTCCATCCCTAAAGCTTGGACAGAAGCAGCCAAGATATTTTTTGGATGTTCCAGCTCAAAATCTTGTTCTGGTCCAGTTATACCTGGGGGAATGTTAATTGGGCTGAAGGAATTGTCATTCATGGGGTTAGCGCTCCATCACTAGGTAAATAGCTAAATCAATCAAAGCAATTAAATTCGCTCTTTGTCCTGCCCATACCTCTACTCTACGATTTTCTAGACTAAATTAGTTCGGGAACCCGTACCAGTAAGTCTGTTGCGATCGCTTTGGCCTTAGCTTACATTAGCACTCAGGAGGAGAGAGTGCTAAGTGCGAGAACAACCAACTCGCTCAAAAGAGTAACTCGCTTCCCCTGTTTAGTAAATCTATAGTAATCGAGATTGTGGTATGGCAGCAGTATCTCTAAGCGTTTCTACCGTTAAACCTCTGGCCGATCGCGTGTTCGTCAAAGTAAGCGCATCGGAAGAAAAAACCCCTGGTGGTATCCTTCTTCCTGACACTGCTAAAGAAAAACCCCAAGTGGGCGAAGTTGTCCAAGTTGGCCCAGGTAAGCGTAATGATGACGGCTCTCGTCAAGAATTAGAAGTTAAAGTTGGGGACAAAGTTCTCTACTCGAAATACGCTGGGACTGACATCAAGCTAGGTACAGATGAATATGTCTTGCTGTCAGAAAAAGACATTCTAGCTGTTGTTAACTAATAATTCAACTTTAATCAGGGATTAAGGTTGAGCGATCGTCACCAAAAACACTTAAAGACAAAATTCACTTACCGACAGAGTTCCAAATATATGGCTAAACGCATCATTTACAACGAAAACGCTCGTCGCGCTCTCGAAAGAGGTATGGATATTCTCGCGGAAGCGGTGGCTGTGACCCTCGGTCCTAAAGGTCGGAATGTAGTGCTAGAAAAGAAATTCGGCGCTCCTCAGATCGTTAATGATGGGATCACCATTGCCAAAGAAATTGAACTCGAAGACCATGTAGAAAATACTGGTGTTGCTCTAATCCGTCAAGCAGCTTCAAAAACTAATGATGCTGCTGGTGATGGAACCACCACCGCGACCGTATTAGCTCATGCGATGGTAAAAGAAGGTCTGCGGAATGTAGCCGCAGGGGCTAATGCGATCGCCCTCAAACGCGGAATTGATAAAGCAACTAATTTCCTAGTAGAAAAAATTGCCGCTCACTCCCGTCCCGTCGAAGATTCCAAAGCGATCGCCCAAGTTGGTGCAATTTCTGCTGGTAATGATGACGAAGTTGGTCAAATGATTGCCAACGCAATGGATAAGGTGGGTAAAGAAGGTGTAATTTCCCTCGAAGAAGGGAAGTCCATGACCACCGAACTGGAAATTACAGAAGGGATGCGTTTTGATAAAGGCTACATCTCTCCTTACTTCGCTACAGATATGGAGCGGATGGAAGCTATTTTTGATGAGCCTTTTATTCTCCTCACCGATAAGAAAATTACCCTAGTCCAAGACTTAGTACCTGTCCTCGAACAAGTAGCTCGAGCTGGTCGTCCTTTAGTGATTATCGCTGAAGATATTGAAAAAGAAGCTCTCGCTACCTTGGTTGTCAACCGTCTCCGGGGTGTACTCAATGTCGCTGCGGTGAAAGCTCCAGGATTTGGCGATCGTCGTAAAGCGATGTTGGAAGATATTGCTGTCCTCACTGGTGGTCAACTGATCACCGAAGATGCAGGATTAAAGCTAGAAAATACTAAGTTAGATTCTCTAGGTAAAGCTCGTCGGATCACGATTACCAAAGACAACACCACTATTGTGGCTGAAGGTAACGAAAAAGAAGTTAAAGCTCGTTGTGAACAAATCCGTCGTCAAATGGACGAAACTGATTCTTCCTATGACAAGGAAAAACTGCAAGAGCGTCTGGCTAAACTAGCTGGTGGAGTTGCTGTCATTAAAGTTGGCGCTGCAACCGAAACCGAAATGAAAGATCGCAAACTCCGCTTAGAAGATGCGATCAATGCTACCAAAGCCGCAGTGGAAGAAGGAATTGTTCCTGGTGGTGGTACTACTTTAGCGCACTTAGCACCAGACCTGGAAACTTGGGCTAATACCAATCTCGTTGGGGAAGAACTCACAGGTGCTCAAATTGTGGCTCGTGCTTTAGCTGCTCCTTTAAAACGGATTGCAGAAAATGCAGGTCAAAATGGCGCTGTAATTGCCGAACGAGTTAAAGAGAAAGAATTTAATGTCGGCTATAATGCTGCTACTGGTGAGTTTGTGGATCTGTTCGCGGCTGGAATTGTTGACCCAGCTAAAGTAACTCGTTCCGCTCTCCAAAATGCCGCTTCGATCGCTGGGATGGTCTTAACCACTGAATGTATTGTGGTTGATAAACCTGAACCCAAAGAAGGTGCTGCTGCTGGTGCTGGTGCTGGTGGTATGGGTGGTGGCGATTTTGATTACTAATTTCAGCTATAATCTGGCGATCGAGAACTAGATTTAACTAAACCAATCTAATTTCTCGAACAAGGATTTGTGATCTGATTCTGTAATTAAACATCATCGGGGCAATCCGTCATTGCCCCGATTAACTATGGGAAAAAATTGATCCCAAAATTTTTCCGATCATACTGTAGGTCAAGTTAAGTATGAGTGTCACAATTGCTAAACATCAATATTCTTTTGAAGAATATCTAGCTTTTGACGATGGAACAGATCATCGCTATGAATTAGTTGATGGGAGATTAGAACTAATGAATCCACCAACTTTTAGACATTTGCTTATCGCTAAGTTACTTGAGCAAATATTTGATACAGAAATTAAACGATTAAAATTACCTTGGCTATGTTTTCGGGAAGCAGGAATTAGAACAGGATGGAGAAAGTCTAGATTATGTGATCTTTATATTGTACCGATTGAGCAGGTGAGAGATTTTTTACATCTTTCTGCTGTGGTGGAAGTAGCACCTTTATTAGCGGTAGAGATTGTTAGTCCTGAATCTGTCAATCGAGACTATCGTTATAAGCGTTCTGAATATGCAGCTGTAGAGATTCCTGAATATTGGATTGTCGATCCGATCGCATCAAAAGTAACAGTTTTATTATGGGAAGATGGTTGGTATGAAGCCACAGCTTTTCTAGCTAATCAAAATATTGTTTCTCCCACTTTTCCAGAATTAGTTTTAACAGTTGAGCAAATCTTAGCTGCTGGTAATATTAGTTAGAAAACTTGGCAATTAATCATTAAAAAATCTATGTTAAAATTATTCCTGCTATTATTTTCTTTGATTTCTCTGTCAGCTTCTGACTTGACTTTAGCTCAAACCGATATCCACTCTAATTTTAAACAGATTGATCTTAAAAGATTATTACCGAATCAGCCGAATTCTTTTACTAGTCCGAAAGCCCTAGCATTACAACTTTTTGGTAATGATCAAGACCGAGAAGGTAGAAAATCTGAGGAAATTTCAATTGAATATCTAACCAGCGATACAGCAGTAATAGTTGAAACTTTAGTCGGTTTAGCTGATGATTCTGTAGGGGGAATCCGTTACCGAATTGAATTAGAACTTCGTCAAAATAAGTGGCAAATTGTTTGGGTGGGTCAACAAACTAAATGTCAACCCGATCGGGGACATCAAGATTGGTCTGTAGAACTTTGTTCATAAATATTTATTTCAAATCCTAGTCCATCCCCCTGGTAGTAACAAGCAACCAGGGTTTTTTTTACCAAGACCAAGGAATTTAACGCATAATCAATCAGAAAACCATCTGATTTTTTAAGTTTTATTAAAAATCTGAGCAAAATTAAGAAAATTGGCTAGCGGTCAATTAGATCCCAAATAGGTTCTATACTACGTGAACGCAAAACTAACAGACAGCTATAATAAAATTGAACGAAATCAACTAAAGCAACATGGAAACCAATTCACTACAAGAACAAATAACTAATTTAAGGGAACGAGTTAGCCAGAACGAGACAGAGTTTGGGAAAAGAACGAATATTTTACTAGATGAAATGCTCGTAGTTCAACAAAATCTTGCATCTATTACTGAGAAAATAGAGCGATTAACTGAAAGGGTAGATTTAATGGCTTACGGTCAGTTGCAACTACAAAATACCGTTACAGACTTGTCGGGATTAATGGTGGAATTGGCACAACGTGGTGCAGAAGATCGAACCGAGATTAGACGCATCTGGGAATATTTACAACTGCAACAGAGAAACCAAGGCAACGGACAAGGGTAATAAAACTAATCAATCGGATTCAATCGCTGTAAACATTTATAGCTAACACTTTTAAGCTTCGTATCCGTTTGATTAATTTTGAAAACTTTAATCGATTTCCCAATCTTCAATAGTCAAGTCATCAATACGCTGAAAGTGGTTAGTGTTATGGGTGACAAGAGTTAAGTTGTTTGTCAATGCGATCGCTGCAATAAGTACATCAGGTACGCCAATAGGATTCCCTATTCTTTCTAGTTGGGCATAAATCCTACCCGCTGCTAACACTGCTAAATTATCAAATAGTAGTGATTCAAAATTAGATAAAAAATTTCGCTGTTGTTCAAGATTAATTCGATATCTACTACTCTTGAATGCGCCATAAAATAACTCGAATTCAACCATCGAGCAAACAGCAATATCAGCTATTTCCGTGGATTCTAGCCTTCTTCTTAGTGAAAGATTTCTACCTTTTATATAGGTAATGCAAACATTAGTATCTAGCAGGAATATCACGATTTTATTAGCTATATTTATGGTCAGAACAGATCCCGGCGAAAAAACGTATCATCATCGATACAGCCATAGAATTTAGGATCAAGAAACTTTTTCTTTTTTTGATTGGATTCTAGACGGCGCTCTCCAATCGTTCTAGCATCTGAGTAGTTTTTTTGATGAGTAGGCAAGCTTTGAGACAGGATTTGAATAATATATTGTTTTTCTTCAACTGAAAGCTGCATGAGATAAGCATTTAGCTCTTTAGTTAGCATAAGAAGACCTCATTATTACTGTTACTAACAATCTAACAGCGATCGCCAAAATTATTGAAATGTCGTTCATTCTCCCGTCAGAAAATATACAACAATAATCCAGATCCGGCTAATTGGAGACACCAAGACCGAACTGGAGCAAGTGATTACCTACGGTACAAGCTAGTGAACGCAGTCCATACCCAACATCCAGATCACCACTTTTCAAGACATCAAGCAATCCCAAATATTCAGAGGAAAACTGGATCGCATCTGGGACAATCACCCTGTAGGACTGCGATCGCCTGTCAACAAAGATAGCCTCACGAAAATTGACTATCAATTTTCTGACCGTCAGGGCGCACTATCCCATTTTCCCCCCAAGTAATACAGGAGTTGATCCTAAAATTGAAAGCTTAATTTTCTTCATACAGTTTTTATTTAGCCAATATTACCTAATTATTTATCAAAGTCTGATTCCCGCTTTGCCGTGTGATGATGTCCAGATTTGCTGCAAGTTAGCTGGGGAAATTTTTATTCTCAACTAAATATATGTATGGCCTTCATCAACCTGGAATAGGACTCGTATAGTGATTGAGACGGAATTGGGACTTCATTCCATAAACCATCTTGAAGATGAGGCTCGCCTCCTGGAAGAGCTAGTTCAAGAATATCTTCTCTGTCCATTTGCGTCCAATCACCAGGACTGATGGTTGAAGCATAGACTCGATACAATAATTCACGTTTTTCATCAATGCTTAAAAGAGGTTCGCTAAACGCATCTCTGAAAAAATCATCAAGGGAAAGTGCGGTAAAAGACAGTTGAAGGGCTAATGCAGCTTTACGTCCTCTAGATACAGCGTAAGCAATTACACGATTAAAATCACGCAGACTGATGGTTTGACATACCCGATTTCCTTTTAAAGTTTCACATACTACTTTTTCAATTTTTCCTGTAAAACCTAAGCTGCGTAAAACTTTAATTGACGTACCGGTTTCTCTATCTAAGAGTCGATACAACCAATTTTCGGCATATCCTAAAACTTTACTAGCCCCAATTAGGCTCACCCTAAAATTACCATTGGGCATTCGATAACCATCAACCTCTAAGCCTTCAAAAAACGTTACTGTTCGATACTCAGCTTGGATTGGAAAAGACATAGATAATACCTTTATTCAATTCCTGTACATAATATATTATACATAATATATACATAATATATTTTAACTGCAAGGAAGTTGATAAGTACCTGGACAAAAATAAACAGTGTTATATGAGGGTTGCGGAACTACCTCAAAACCTTGCGATTGCTTCGCTTCGCTCGCAATGACATACTTACGTTTATTTATGTCCGACTACTTAGCCTATCTGGGGTTGTGCCAACATAACCGTAAAATGTGTCGAATTAGCCCCGCATAAAGCAAAATAAATAGCCCCTAGGGATAACCGACTAGGGGCATAGAGAAATTCTGAGGTGATTATAACGGTTGAGGGGTCAAATGGGCATTCATTCCGAAAGCTACGCTAATGCTGTAACTCTTGCTGGATAAGCATTCTATCAATCTATTTTTTGGCAATTCTTAATGTACCAATCAACCTATATCTATTTGGGCACCCAAATAAGCAGACCCTTCTCTCCAGGAAATGCCGCTTCTTCTTTATTACGCCACTCAAAGTAGATTTCAATTTTTACTTTCAGTTCCTCCACTAGATGGAGTATATTGCGCCATGCCAAATTTGCATCTACACCTTGCACTGAAATATGTGCCTCCCGTATGTATTTAAATCCACAATCACTCTTCTCACCTTTTACAACATGGGATAGAGTCCGCTCGATCAGTTCGTCTACAAGCATTCCTTGACGCACAGCAAGCTTATGCACTACATGAACAATTTTGTTCCAGTTCGGTTGACGGATTTCTTGATTGTCAATCGTAGCTTGAATGATCTTCGTATGTTGGAGATCAGTCGGTGTATCAAGGTTTATCACCTTGTAGTTAACTGTTTTAGATATCTGTTGGATTTGGCTACGTGCCTCATATTCATCCAATAGCCGCTCGATAACAGTTATGGGCGTGTCCTCAAAAGGGATAGCAATGGCTTGAAGTCTTTCATATAAAGGATCAGGGATGCTAATGACTGGCATAGTTACCATGTATTGGTCTTGTACAGAATATATTATAACAAATATATACAGAATATATTATAATTGCAAGGAATTTGATAGCTTATCTGGGGTTATGCCAACATAATTGTAAAATGTGTCGATTATCCGCATTAAAGTATCGATATAGTGTTACTTCTTAGCGCAATCACGGCAAAACCAGCCTTCACATTATTTTCTTAAGCCATCAAGGTCTTGGTTTAACAAGCGCTCAAATGGCTTGTAAGAGTTCGACTCGCTCCGGTGTGACTTAGGCTATGTGGAGAAACAAAAGTTTCTCCATGTAGGGGACACCTTGATGGGGCTAACGCCCCTAAATAAAGTCAAGTCCAATATTTTGAGCGAGTCGGTGAGGATATTAAAGTTTCTCTATGTAGGTATCACCGGAGCAAGCCAGTAAAGCGATTACTACGGTACACGCTAGTGAACGCAACTAGAATGAGAATTAGCGGAGCTACTCAGTAAATGGGATGGTGAGAAAGATGACCGCAGTAGCAACAAAACCAACAAGAAAGCAATTCACGGTAGAGGAATATTACAAACTGGGTGAATTGGGGATGCTTGGGGATGGGAGGACAGAATTAATTGATGGGGATATTATTTTTATGGCACCGATGGGTAGTCGTCATGCAAATTGTGTCGATGGCTTGGCAGAAATTTTCTATGACGCTTTGGGTAAACGTGCCAGAATCAGATCGCAAGCCCCGATTAGGCTAAATGGAAAATTAGAACCGGAACCCGATCTATCAATTCTGAAACGCCGCAAAGGTTTTTATGAAGAATCACATCCACAGCCTCAAGACATATATTTACTAATCGAAGTATCAGTTACTACGATTAACGATGATCGTAATGTCAAGTCAGTCCTCTATGCCAAAGCTGGGATTATTGAACTTTGGATTGTAGACATAGAAGGACAATTAGTTGAGGTGTATCGCCATCCCGGTGCTAATGGTTATGAAAGTATCCAACAATTTAGACCCGGTAACTCAATCTCCCCTCTTTCATTTCCAGACATAGCGATCGCCGTTGACGATATTCTATGGACTAATCCCTAACAAAAACCTTAAACGAACCGTATTGCATTCCCCTGGTAGTAAGAAGCAACCAGGGATTTTTTTTACCAAGACCAACGAATTTAAGGCATAATCAATAAGAAAACCATCTGATTTTTTAAATTTTATTAAAAATCTGAGCAAAATTAAGAAAATTGGCTAGCGGTCAATTAGATTTCAAATAGGTTCTATACTACGTGAACGCAAAACTAACAGACAGCTATAATAAAATTGAGCCAAATCAACTAAAGCAACATGGAAACCAATTCACTGCAAGAACAAATAACAGCGTTAAGAGAACGAGTTAGCCAGGATGAGACAGAATTTGGGAAAAGAACGAATATTTTACTAGATGAAATGCTCGTAACTCAGCAAAATCTAGATCGATTAACTGAAAGGGTAGATGCACTAGCAGATGGTCAACGGCAAATGCTAGCTACTATTACCAACTTGTCTGGATTTATGCTGGAATTAGCACAACGCGATCGCGAATTAGCAGAACGTGGTGCAGAAGATCGAGCCGAGATTAGACGCATCTGGGAATATTTACAACTGCAACAGAGAAACCAAGGCAACGGACAAGGGTAACAAAATTAATCAACCGGATTCAATTGCTGTAAATGATTACAGCTAATACTTTCAAGCTTTATATCCGATTGATTAGTTATCGTAATTATTGAAAATATCGTCCATTCTCTAGCTAGAGAATAGACAGCCATTGGATCGTAGGATGATGGGACTACGATCAAAAACAACCCTGTAGATGACATGAACGCAGCTAGAATGAGAATTAGCGGAGCTACTCAGTAAATAGGATGGTGAGAAAGATGATTACGGTAGCAACAGAACCAACAAGAAAGCAATTCACGGTAGAGGAATATTACCAGCTGGGTGAATTGGGGATGCTTGGGGATGGGAGGACAGAATTAATCGATGGGGATATTATTTTTATGGCAGCGATCGGTAGTCGTCATATCAGGGGTCTAATTCGATTGAATAGAATTTTCACAAGACTGTTAAATGATCGTGCTTCAGTCGTACCACAAATCCCAGTCAGATTAAACGGAAAATTACAACCGGAACTGGATCTAGCGGTTTTGAAACTGCGTGATGATGATTACGGGGATCTGCTCCCACAACCCCAAGACGTATATTTATTAATTGAAGGGGCGTATTGCAATACGCCCGTACACACCACTATTGACCACGACCGTAATGTGAAGTCAGTTCGCTATAGTAAAGCAGGAATTATTGAACTTTGGATCGTAGACATAGAAGCCGAATTAATTGAGGTTTATCGCCATCCGAGTCCTAATGGTTATGAGAGTATCCAACAATTTAGACGCGGTGAAACTATTTCACCCTTAGCCTTTAGCGATGTGGTGATCAGAGTTGACGATATTTTGTAAATCATTTACCAAAAATAATCAACCGGATTGAATAGCTAGAAATTTTATACTAAAATACTTTTAAGCTTTATATCAGTTTGATTGGTATTCGTAAACTATTCAACGACTGAATATTATCTAGTCAGAGAATTGACAGCCATGGGATCAAGCCAAATTAACTAAAGTAACATGGAAACTAATTCAATACAAGAACAAATATCTAATTTAAGGGAACGAGTCAGTCAGGTCGAAACAGAATTTGGGAAAAGATCGAATATTTTACTAGATGAAATGCTCGTAACTCAGCAAAATCTAGATCGATTAACTGAAAGGGTAGATTTACTAGCAGATGGTCAACGGCAAATGCTAGCTACTATTACAGACTTGTCCGGATTAATGATGCAATTAGCCCAACACAATATCGAATTAGCACAACGCGATCGCGAATTAGCAGAACGTGGTGCAGAAGATCGAGCCGAGATTAGACGCATCTGGGAATATTTACAACTGCAACAGAGAAACCAAGGTAACGGACAAGGTTAACAAAAACTAATCAACCGGATTCAATCGCGCTTACCGTTAAACTAACAATTGTTTCAAGCTTTATATCCGTTTGATTGGTACTCGTAATTATTGAAAATGTCGTTCATTCTCTAGTCAGAGAATTGACAACAACAATCCAGATCCGGCTAATTGGAGACACCAAGACCAAACTGGGCAACAGAAAAAGCCCCTGGTAGTAACAAGCAACCAGGGATTTTTTTTGCCAAGACCAACGAATTTAAGGCATAATCAATAAGAAAACCATCTGATTTTTTAAGTTTTATTAAAAATCTGAGCAAAATTCAGAAAATTGGTGGCACGGAAAAAAGCTATGGCTGCAATCCAGCATACAGAGATCGACATTGCCCAATATATAGACCACGCTCTCCTCAATCCTGGCGCTACTTTGGCGCAAGTAGAGCAGTGGTGTGAAGAAGCAGACCGATTCCATTTTGCCACAGTCTGTGTTTATCCTGCTTATGTACGTCAAGCAGTCCACTTTCTCCAGGGAAAAGCGCCAAAAGTCTGCACAGTAATTGGGTTTCCCACGGGAGCAACTACTGCTGCTACTAAGCTTTACGAAGCCCAAGAAGCAGTAGAAAATGGTGCAACTGAACTTGATGTAGTCATTAACCAGGGTTTGTTAAAAACGGGAAAACCGAATGAAGTACATCGGGAAATCGCGGAAATTTGTGAGGAAACTGGTCAAGTAGTCAAAGCGATTATTGAAATATCTCAACTCACAGAAGCAGAAAAACGATTAGCTGCTGAGATTTGTATGGAAGCAGGAGTGGCTTTTTTGAAAACTAGCACGGGCTGGTATGGTGGTGCCACAGTAGCAGATGTACGATTGCTGAAGAAAATTACCAAAGGACAAGTCGGAATTAAAGCTGCGGGAGGAATTAGGACAATCGACCAAGCAGTAGATTTAATTATGGCTGGTGCTACTCGTTTGGGAACTTCTCGGGGAGTAGAGTTAATTCGTCAACGCGATCGCCCAAACCCCCAAAATTATGAGGATGAGTAAGCATAAGCAAGATGAGCCGAACCTATAAAGCCACAGGAATTAACCTGAAAGGAATACCCCTAGGTGAAGCCGATCGCCTACTGACAATTTTAACCCGGGAATTTGGCGTGATTCGGGCAGTAGCACCGTCAGCCCGGAAATATAATTCACAATTAGGTGGGAGAAGTGGATTGTTTGTCGTGAATCAGCTCCTGATCTCCAAAGGGCGATCGCTAGATAAAATTACCCAAGCAGAAACCTTAATATCCTATCCCGGATTAGGTAAAGACTTGAGGAAATTAGCCGCAGGGCAGTATTTAGCGGAACTGGTTCTATGTCATGCTTTAAGTGATCAACCACAAGAAGAACTATATGGATTACTAAACGAACATTTAAGCCGTTTGGAACAAGCTCCCCCTGATCAAGCGATCGCCTATCTCACTCATGCGATCTTTCATTTATTAGCATTAGCTGGGATCGCCCCCCAATTCCAATTTTGCTGTGTGACCAAAGCCGCGATCGCTCCAAATTTCCATGATCCAGATTGGCGGATTGGATTTAGTATCAGTGGAGGTGGGATTGTCAATCTCCAACGGTCTACTCTCTCCCATCCGGAAAATTGCCAGCCCCAAGAACTACCTCCCCTAAATGCCAAACTGAATGCTCCAGAATTAGCCATCTGTCAACAGTTAGGACAAACTCCTTTACCCCAATTCTTGGACAGCTCGGTCAACCAAGGAGAATTTGCTGCCGCATGGTTGTCAGGAGAGCGGATTTTACGTCAATATGCCCAATATCATTTTGGACGTTCAATTCGTTCTGCAACCCTGATCGATACCTATTTTTCTAGGTGATCAACTCTAATTTAATGATTTCCCCTGATCCTCAATTAATCTTTAATCCATGATTTTATTGTCTGATGCTGATTGGGAAGTGAAGCTAGCATCCCTGCTCAATCCCGAAACTATGGTTGATTCTACTGATAGTGACCCCTCTGGTCACCTAGCCCCAAGGGTCATGCCTAATTATGATCTAGTTATTTCTGAAGCTATTTATGGAATTACCTCTAATCTCCCAGTCGCAACAGGAATGGAACTAGCAATTAACCTTGAACCCATTGGTGGGGAATTGTTTCCTCCGATCCATAAAAAAACCGAAAATACCAACGGTTCAACCCACAATGGACAAGTTAATCAACCATTAGTGACCAATTCTAGCGATCGCTTCAACTCGAGCGGATTGCCCCCAGAAGAACCAGAACGTGGTTTTTTGCCAGTTTTAAAAAACCGTAACTTTTTAGCACTGTGGAGTGGTCAGGTCTTTTCCCAGCTAGCAGACAAAGTTTATTTAGTATTGATGATTGCTTTGATTGCCACTCGCTTTCAAGCCAATAATCAGCCGATTAGCGGTTGGGTATCGGCAATTATGGTAGCTTTTACGATTCCTGCCGTATTATTTGGTTCCCTAGCTGGTGTTTTTGTTGATCGATGGTCGAAAAAAGCGGTACTGGTATCGACCAATCTGCTCCGTGGCTGTTTAGTTTTGCTATTACCAGGACTATTATGGTTAGTTCACGATTGGCACCCGTGGATGGGGTTACCCATTGGGTTCTGGTTGTTGCTCGGGGTGACATTTTTGGTTTCCACCCTCACCCAGTTTTTTGCCCCAGCCGAACAATCTACCATTCCTTTAGTCGTAGAGCGAAGACATTTACTATCCGCTAATTCCCTCTATACCACCACCATGATGGCTTCAGTAATTATTGGTTTTGCCGTAGGTGAACCAATTTTAGGTCTAGCCAATCGGGTGATCTCCGAAATATCTGGGGGACTCAACTTTGGTCGAGAATTAGTGGTAGGAGGATCTTATACGATCGCTGGGTTATTGCTACTTTTACTCAAAACTAATGAAAAAGTTGCAGCTAATTATGAAGCTCCTCATGTCTGGGAAGATATTCGGGATGGGTTGAGATTCCTCAAACATCACAAGCCAGTCCGCGGAGCCATGATGCAATTAGGCATCTTATTTTCCATTTTTGCAGCTTTAGCCGTGTTAGCGGTACGGATTGCCGAATTAATTCCAGGGATGAAATCTTCTCAATTTGGCTTCTTATTAGCTGCGGGAGGTGCGGGGATGGTTTTGGGTGCAGCTTTTGTGGGGAGTAAGTTTGGTCATTATTTTTCCCATCCCACCTTAGCTATTTATGGCTCCTGTGGAATGACCCTCTCCCTGATTGGTCTATCCTTCTTCTCCGCTCAATTATGGCCAACAGTAGGGCTGATTACCTTATTAGGAGTTTTTGCGGCGATGGTAGGAGTACCCATGCAAACTACAATTCAAGCCGAAACACCAGAAGAAATGCGTGGTAAGGTCTTTGGGTTACAAAATAATGCTATTAATATAGCCTTAAGTTTGCCTTTGGCTTTGGCTGGATTAGCCGAAACATTTCTGGGTTTACGGGCTGTATTTTTAAGTTTAGCAGTCATGGCGATCGCTGGTGGTTGTCTAACTTGGTATCTTTTCCGGGCTAATCCGAAAAAGTCAAATTTTCCGGACAAATCAATTAGATAATTAGCTAAAGTTAATTGTGCATGGCAAAATCCAAGCATAGATCATCCCGAATTGCCGATTTCGCAAAGCAGACTCTGCTTGGAGCCGCAAATTACCTATCCTTACCCATTAGCAGTTATACCAGAATGCACATCGCTTGGCTGGGCAAAAAATCTCCTTTTTGCGGCAATGTTACCTATTCCCGCGAAATTACCAATGCACTCTTAGAGCGAGGATACCAAGTTAGTTTCCTGCACTTTGAACCAGAAGCTAATGAGGTTGACAACTATAGTTGGCCCGAATGTGCCCAAGTTCCGCTCCCCTGTCTGTATAAATCCACGATATATACTATTCCCACTTTTCGTTCTAGCAAAGTTTTAAGTGATTCCCTCCGTCAATTACGACCAGATGTGGTTCATGCTTCTCTGACTTTGTCTCCCTTAGATTTCTTATTACCCGAAATCTGTGCAGAATTAAATTTACCTCTGGTCGCTACCTTTCATCCAGCTTTTGAACGTAAACCACGCACCCTCACCTCGGGAACTCAACAGTTAACTTATCAGCTTTATGCTCCTTTTTTAGCCAACTACGATCGGGTAATTGTATTTTCCCAAATTCAACGGGAGTTATTAGTCAAATTAGGAGTGGCTCTAGAAAAAGTAGCTGTCATTCCCAATGGTGTAGATCCGCTTAAATATTCCCCTGGTTATTCTAATCTCAAAGCAGAATTAGGTGCTAAACGGATCTTTGTTTATCAAGGGAGAATTGCTGTAGAAAAAAATGTTGAATCCCTGCTCCGTGCTTGGAAAAAGTCCCAAATGTCCATCGACTCTCTCTTGGTAATTGTCGGACATGGACCATTAGCACCTTCTTTAATGTCTTATTATGGTCAGGAATGTGGGGTTTTATGGTTGGGATTTATTGGTGATGATCAGGAACGAATTGATATTCTACGAGGTTCAGATGTATTTATTTTACCTTCCTTAATTGAAGGACTGTCTTTATCACTTTTAGAAGCAATGTCTTGTGGTGTTGCTTGTATTGCTACTGACGCAGGTGCAGATGGAGAAGTTTTAGAAAATGGGGCTGGAATTGTGTTAAATACCCAACGGGTTTCCACGCAATTAAGAACTTTATTACCTTTGTTAGAAGAGCAACCAGAATTCACTAATATTTTAGGTCAAAAAGCACGTCAGCGCGTGCTAGAACGTTACACTCTGAGTCGTAATATCACTCAATTAGAAAATCTTTATGTAGAAGTATTGCAAAAGGAACGAATGCAGCTAAGTAGCTATTTATAAAGTTAATTAGTTTGATTGAGCAAATACCTGCTCGATCGGCAGCTCCATGATAAACTCTGTACCTTGACCTGGAGTTGATAAACAAGTTAACTTACCCTGATGTTTCTTGACAATAATTTCATAGCTAATTGACATCCCCATACCCGTACCTTTACCGACAGGTTTGGTAGTAAAAAATGGCTCAAAAATCCTGGCTTTAATACTTTCAGGTATACCGATTCCATTATCACCGATCGCAATTTTGATCCACTGGGAATTAATTTTTGATGTCTGAATTAATATCTGACTAGGATGATTTTTAATTTCTGTAACATTACGATTCATATTTGTTTCTTCTAAAGCATCTATAGCATTAACTAAAATATTCATAAATACTTGATTTAGTGGTCCAGGATAGCATTGGATTTGGGGTAACTGAGTATAGTTTCTAATTATTTCAATCCCTGGACGTTCTGGTTGAGCTTTAGTACGGTGTTGTAAAATTAACAAGGTACTCTCAATCCCTTCATGGATATCAACTAACTTGAATTCTGACTCATCTATACGGGAAAAGTTGCGGAGTGATAGAACAATTTTGCGAATCCGATCCGTACCTATATTCATCGAAGCTAGGATTTTTTCCAAATCTGTTTCCATAAATTCTAGGTCAATTTCATCTGCTAGTTCTTCAATTTCTGATTTAGGGTCAGGATAACAATGTTGATAAAGTTTAATCAGACGTAATAGATCTGCAATATATTGATCTAAATGATTAAGATTGCCATGAATAAAGTTAACTGGATTATTAATCTCATGGGCAATACCTGCTACTAAAATTCCCAAACTAGACATTTTTTCTTGTTGGACTAATTGACTTTGGGTTTGTTGTAAATTCAACAGAGTTTTTTCTAGTTGTTCCGTGCGTTCTAATATTCGCTCTTCTAATGAGACATTTAGTTGTTGAATTTTTTCTTCAGCTTTCATCCGCTTGTGGATCTCGCTATGGATTAATCGGTAAACCCAGCCAAAAATAACCAAATTGACTCCTAATCCACTACTAAAAGCAATTATAGATTGCTGTAAGCTATTAGCTTTCTCCTGCTCTTGATAAAACAAGAGCGCTTTTTCTTGCGCCTCAATGTCATTTATTATTTGACGAATTTGGTCAGTTATCATTGTTTTATCAAGGCGTTTTATAGATAATATTGCCACATTTAATCCTTGGTTGCGTCGCAGTTCAATAATGGCATTAAATTGGACTATGCGCTGATTAACTAAGGTATGAACATCATCTATTTTTTGTTTTTGTTCTGGTTCATTTGCTAGTAATTTCTGTACTACATTATAAGTATAATCAAGATCAAATAAGGTACTGGTAAATAAGTCAAGATATTGCTCTTCACCAGTTAATACATAACCTCGCTCATAGTTTTGAGCTTCAGTAAGCTTTTCTGGAATATCGTTTATTTTATCAATAATTTCTAGTTTCTCTTGAATGCTTTGATTAGTATTTAGGACACGCATAAAGCTCCAAAAAGCTAGACTGCTAACTAATATTGATAGTAGGGTAGCCGAAGCTAATCCTATTCCGATTTGGAGTAAAAATTGACGAGTTAGTTTCATGACTTAGGCTCTATATCAAGGTTTTAAGGAAGATGGAATAGCCAAAAAACCATATTTTTCAAAAACTGGTATTCCTTTAGGACCGGTAAGGAAGTTGATGAATTCTTTGGCTTCTTGAGGATACCGACTATTAGTCAATATTGCCACATACAGCATAATTGCTGTGTGAGTATTTTCAGGCGCGATCGCGACAATTTTGACTTTCTGTGATAATTTAGCTTCTGATAAAAAAATAATACCTGCATCAGCTTGTTTGCTTTCTAATGCTTTGGCGATTTCTCGGACTTCCACATTAAACCATACTGCTTTCGACTGAATCTGTGAAAAAATTCCTAAGTTAGTTAAAATCTCTTTGGTGTATTGTCCAACTCCTAGGTTTTCTGTTCCTAGGGCAATTTTTTTGACGCGATCGCTAGTTAAGTCTTTAAAGTCAGTGATTCCTAGAGTAGAATCAACCGGAACAATTAATACCATTTTATTAGTGAACAAGCTTTGACGAGTTGCCGATCGCACCAATCCTTGTTTATCTAAATCATCCATTACTGATTTAGATGTGGTTAGAAAAATATCGAATAAATCTTTTTGTTCAATTCGTTTTTTGAGAACAGTTGCTCCAGTAAATGTGTATTTAATGGTGACATTAAACTTTTCTTGTCGATATTTGTTTTCAATTTCCAACAACGCATTCCTAGCAGATGGACCTGATGCAAAACTGAGCGAAACTGGTTTAGCTGTCGGTGGAGAGCTACAGCTACTCAGCAATATGCTGAAGATTAGACAACTAAATAACACCCGAAACAGCAAAAATTGGGTCATTTTAATTAAAACAATACCTATATTTTGGTAAAATCAAATTGTTTGATTATGAAAAAAAACAGCCTATCTACTTAATTTCTGAAGGAAACCATAATTGGTCCAAGAGGAAATAAGTTTAGCAAAAATTAGATAATTCCAATTATATTTGAGCAGACATATAATTGTCAATTAATCTAAACATTTGGATCTAACAGTAACAACGCAATGAAGTGAAGTATTGTGCTTTCATGGCACAAATTTCCTTTTGATCAAACAATATTCTAACTCACATTCAGTGGATCAAAGTCAGTAGGTAGGGGGACAGCGATCGCCTCACTGCTCTCCATTAGGTAATTTGACCGATTTATGACCCAATTCGCGCTGAAGATCCATTAACAGGAGTTAGGCAGTTGAACTGGGGATGTGGTAAAAAGATAGCATAAATTCTGTTGGTATTACAAAAACAAAATGAAATGGGATCATAATTCAATTGTCATTTACACTAGGTTTTTTTATATCGAAGATTGGGCACCTCCTTCTATTCACCAAGGAATTGGGGGTAGCGAAGAAGCGGTCATTTATTTAAGTCCGGAACTCGTGAAATTAGGCTATCAGGTTACTGTATTTAACGAATGTGGTGAGATGGAAGGAGAGTATGATGGAGTGGTCTATAAACCAGTTGAAAAATTTAATGTTGAGGATCAATTTAATATTTTAATATTTCATCGTAATTGGCAACAACCAATGGTCATGAAAGCAAAAGCGAGAAAAATTGGGGTATGGATGCACGATAATCCTCAATTCCTTTCTGCAATCAAACCCGAGGAACGGGCAGAATTTTTAGCAAGTTTTGACAAGTTATTTATGTTGTCAAATTTTCATAAATCTATGTTGCCAGACTGGATTAGTGAGGATAAAATATTTTTAACAAGTAATGGAATTCATCTCCCAGATTTTCAGGTAAATGGAATTGAAAGAAACCCAAAGCGCCTAATTTATATTAGTGACTATACCAGAGGAATAGAACATTTGTTGGTCAGATGGAACGATATTCTGAGAGAAGTACCTGATGCTGAACTGCACCTTTTTTATGGCTGGAACGTAATTAATACTTTCATTAAGTATAACTGGTTTCCTGATTTACCAGAGCAAAAGAAAAAACTTTTACAGCTTTTTCAACAGAGAAATATTTATGAACATGGAAGAGTTGGTCATCAGCAGTTAGTCAGAGAATTATTAAAATCTGGATTATGGGTTTATCCCTGTCATACTGCGGTGGAAACTTTTTGCATTAGTGCTTTAAAAGCTCAAGCATCTGGTTGTGTTCCCATTGTCACAGCTTATGGAGGTTTGCAGGAAACGGTAAAATCTGGGATCAAAATCAATGGTCCTGCTGGTGATGAACAAACAAATAATGCTTTGATTCAAGCAATTATCGATTTGCTGAAACATCCTGAGCAACAAGAATTTTGGCGAAAAGAAGCTTTATCTTGGAAAAATTCCTTTGGTTGGGATCAAGTTGCTCAACAGTGGCACCGCGAATTTTTATCCCTTTAATTCCGATCCCAAATCCCGTTCCTTAGACCAATTTAATGTGAAGTTGCATAGAGCTAGATCCCCCTAAATCCCCCTTAAAAATGGGGACTTTTAATTCTGGATTAAAAATTTCGCTCAAATCTGACCAATCTACTCCGATCATTATTCTTCTAATGGTGGAATAAGATGGAGTTTTCTGTCGGGGAATTAGAAAATATTTAAGCAAACGTAGGGGCGCAAGAGCAATACGCCCCTACCCATTTGGCATAATCTCCTCAGAAATCAAAAAATTAGCGGTTATGATCTAGTAAACTAGATCATAACCGCTTTTTATTTTCCCGATCTAAAGTTAGGATGAAACGGCCCTGCCTCCTTAAGGGGGTTGAGGGGATCAATTCTAGTTGGTATTAGGATAAATAATCTAAAGCTTGCACATAGAAAGATTACCTCTCCTACCTGGTGGTCCGTTAGCAATCCATCCTTTTACTGGAGATTCAATTTCAATCCAATTATTATTGTCATTATTAATAACATATATTGGCACCTCAGAAACTCTGACTGTTTCTCCACTATTAACCTGTCCAACTTGGGGAGAATTTGGATTAGCTTCAGCATGAATTATTAAACCTTTTGTTACTGAGGAATTAACCTGAAGACATTTGTTTTCCCCGAACGGTATTTGATAAGCGATCGCGTAGCAATCAACAGAATTTTGTCCGGATTTGTAGGGGCGAAGCATGTTTAGCGACAATTGAACAATCAAACCAATAACATTATCCCCGAATGCTGATGCCGTAGGCATCGCTACGCGAACGCCCTTCTTCGCCGAGAGCTCCCAAAAAATCTTAACTGAATGGATTTTAATATCTAGTTGATCGGTTAGCTGCATAAATGGTGAGGGCAAAGCATTTCGGTCATATTATTCTTCGTTGAAGCCATCATTTACTCGCCGAAATGCTTTGCCCCTACAGGTAACTGAACCCTATTGTTCTGTAGTTAAAATTTTAATAATTGGGATCAGAAAAAAATTCGATGAAAAACCACCAAAGCTTTATATTAGACGTTTGGTGGTTTTTTTAAGCGATCGCATCCACAAAAACCGCTACTTAATGAGCATCTTGCAACTCATAGAAATCAGGAGAGATATAATCCTTCCGCAATGGCCAGCCCACCCAATCTTCGGGCATCAAAATCCGTTTTAAATTCGGGTGCCCTTCATAGATGATGCCGTACATATCATAAGTCTCACGTTCTTGCCAATCCGCAGCTTTCCAGATCCAGTAAACTGAAGCTACTCTAGGATCAATCCGAGGAAGAAATACTTTGAGACGTACTTCTTCAGGGCGATCGGCATCATTGGTAACTTTAATCAAATGATAAAAGCTCACCAAATCCTCTCCCGGACCTACATCATAACCACCTTGACATTGTAGATAGTTAAATCCGTAAGCATAAAGAGCAGTTGCTAAGGGAATTAAAAAATCCCGGTCAACCTTAATAATTTCCACACCGAGATGATCGACACCCAAGGATTCATGGGCAAAACCATTTTCTGTTAACCATCCAGCAACTTTGCCCGATGTCGCTAACTGAGATTCTTTTGTCTCATCAACCACGATCAACTACCTCCGGTTGAGATACTTTCAATGCTGGAGGTACAGCCATCCCCATTGCTTCAGTTAGCTCCTTCGGAGGTACTTGACGCTCAGTTGTTTGTAAATATTTACCATTCAAAATATCTGGCACTGACTTCATCTGATGAGTAACAGAGTAATAACGATGAGTTTGCAGTAACCTGGCACGTTCCTGGAGGGAATCATTAGAAATCTTTTTCCGCAGTTTCACGATCGCATCCATAATCGCTTCGGGACGTGGTGGACAACCAGGAATATAAACATCCACTGGAATCAACTTATCTACACCACGAACCGCTGTGGGGGAATCTACACTAAACATTCCACCAGTAATGGTACAAGCTCCCATCGCGATCACATATTTCGGTTCTGGCATTTGCTCATACAACCGGACCAGAATCGGTGCATATTTCATCGTAATCGTCCCGGCTGTGATCAGCAAATCAGCTTGACGGGGGGTAGAACGAGGTACTAAACCAAAGCGATCGAAATCAAACCGAGAACCGATCATCCCTGCGAATTCAATAAAACAACAGGCTGTACCATACATCAACGGCCATAGACTCGATAATCTTGCCCAATTATACAGGTCATCTACGGTAGTTAGGATCAAGTTCTCGGAAAGTTCTTGAGTAACTTGAGGACGCTCAATCGGGTTTGAGATCCGTTCCGACGGCTGCAATTCAACAGCAGAATTTGGGGTAGAGTTAGCTTTTATGACCATTCCAAGGCTCCTTTGCGCCAAGCGTAGACAAGAGCAATGACCAAAATTGTAATAAAAATCAAAGCTTCAATAAAAGCCAGAACTCCTAGTTGATGAAAAGCGACAGCCCAGGGATAAAGGAAAACCGTTTCTACATCAAAGATCACAAAGACCAGAGCAAACATATAGTAACGAATGTTGAACTGAATCCATGCTCCGCCAATTGGTTCCACCCCTGACTCATAGGTGGTACATCGCTCTGGGCCGCGACGAATCGGACGAAGTAACTTAGACGCCCCAAGAGCAAGGGCTGGGACTAGGCTAGTAATGAGCAGAAAGCCTAGAAAATATTCGTAGCCACTAAGGACAAACACAATCTACTAATTACCGTTTGGGGTTAACAAGAATAATGTTAACTATTTTGCCATTGTTCATTGGTTATTTTTGCTCGTGGATTACTTATCAATGATATTGGTTAATCCCTATGTCCATGATCGCCAAAAATTCCGCAAACAGTCTGATGGGGGGCAAAATTTTGGTAACCACTCATGTCATAATTTGTAACAGGGATTTTAAGATTTGCCAACCAATTCCCTTGCTGCTTAACCAATGACTACCGAAACTGTTGAGCCAACACCGCTCGATTGTCACGAATGTCCCGCTTGCGGTTACATTTATGAACCCAACCAGGGTGATAGCAAACACAATATCGAGCCGGGAATCCCGTTTGAAGACTTACCTGCGACTTGGCGCTGTCCTGTTTGTGGCGTTAAAAAGGTCAAGTTTCAAAATATCGGTCCGGCTCAGACTGCTTCTGGATTTAAGGAAAATCTGGGCTTTGGGCTTGGCGTTAATTCTTTAACATCAAACCAAAAAAGTTTGCTAATTTTTGGGGCTTTGGCTTTAGGCTTCTTAATACTAATTAGCTTCTATGGCTTAGAGTAAATAGCTGCTAGGCAAAGACCAAATAAGGTTAGAGTGAAGATGGACTCAATTGTGAGATTTTGGCAACGAATTGTAATTTTTTTGGCTGTTGTTCTCATCTGTACAGGTTGTAACCGGGCTTTTTTACCTGAGCTGAGTGATCACCCCTGGCAGTTGGTCAAAGTCCCGACCAATGCGAATTTATTGGATGTGGCTTTTACTAGTGACCCCCAACATGGTTGGTTAGTAGGGAGTTCAGCAACTTTACTAGAATCAACCGATGGTGGTAAGACATGGCAGTTGAAAAAATTCGATTTAGCAGAAGAAAAAGTTCGTTTTAACTCCGTCAGCTTTTCTGGTCCAGAAGGGTGGATTGTCGGAGAACCTTCTATTTTGTTACATACAGAAGATGAAGGCAAAACCTGGTCTCGCATTGCTCTACCAGGACAGTTACCGGGAGTACCCTTAAGTATTGTCGCTTTGGGTCCGGATGCGGCAGAGATGACCACTGATGTGGGGGCGATTTATCAAACTACAGATCAAGGTCAACACTGGAAAGCAATGGTCAAGGGAGCGGTAGGGATAGTGCGTAACTTAAATCGCTCTGCTGATGGTAAGTATGTAGCGGTTTCTGCTAAAGGCAATTTCTACTCGACTTGGGAACCAGGACAAGATACCTGGATACCTCATAACCGCAATAGTTCCCGTCGCGTTCAGAATATGGGTTTTAGCCCAGATGGACGGATGTGGATGTTAGCTAGAGGTGGTCAGATTCAATTTACTAGCCCCGATCAGCCAGATCAATGGGAGGAAGCGCAAAATCCTGAGTTGTCCACTAGTTGGGGGCTACTGGATATTGCTTATCGGACTCCAGACGAAATTTGGGTGACTGGTGGTAGTGGTAA
Organism: uncultured cyanobacterium; assembly: GCA_963744145.1. Taxonomy (GTDB): domain Bacteria; phylum Cyanobacteriota; class Cyanobacteriia; order Cyanobacteriales; family CAWUOF01; genus CAVUSO01. Next base: position 1,362,689 of record CAVUSO010000001.1, read on the forward strand.
TTTACTCCGTAGTGTTGATGGTGGCAAAACTTGGCAAAAAGACCGCGAGGTGGAGGATGTTCCCTCTAATTTGTACAAGATTTTGTTTTTAACACCCGAAAAAGGTTTTATTATTGGTCAGCGTGGCATTTTGCTGAGATATGAGCCAGCACCTCAGCCAGCTTAAAGTTGAGGGATTAATCCTGCTGACTTGTGCCGGTTTTGTCCAGCTCGTATGATCAGAATGTTGAGTTTTTAACTGTTGTTAATTGGAGGAATTGCGATGTCAGGCGGATCAACTGGAGAACGCCCATTTTCGGATATTATTACTAGTGTTCGTTATTGGGTAATTCACAGCATTACTATTCCAGCTTTGTTTATCGCTGGTTGGTTATTTGTTAGTACCGGTTTGGCTTATGATGCGTTTGGTACACCCCGACCAAATGAGTATTATACTCAAACCCGTCAACAAGTGCCCATTGTTAGCGATCGCTTTGAAAGTAAACAGCAAATCCAAGATTTTATCAGTAAGTAATTGTTGTTAGGAGTGGTAAGTTATGACCAGCAAGAATCCCGGAAATGAACCAATTTCCTATCCAATTTTTACCGTCAGATGGCTGGCAGTTCATACTTTAGGAGTGCCCACTATCTTCTTTTTAGGCGCGATCGCCGCTATGCAATTTATTCAACGATAGGAGATCGTTTTTATGCCAGCTCGTGCTCCCAATCCCAATGAACAACCCGTGGAACTAAATCGGACTTCCCTATATTTAGGGCTACTCCTGGTTTTTGTTTTGGGTATTCTGTTTTCCAGTTACTTCTTTAACTAACTGGTTTTAATTGCAACTAACAATCTGATTTTTAGCATAAGGAGGAAAAAATACTGTGGCTAATTCTGGCAGAATTCCTTTGTGGGTTGTCGCAACTGTCGCTGGTTTAGGTGTAATTACCGTTGTCGGTCTTTTCTTCTACGGTGCTTACGTTGGACTAGGTTCATCTCTGTAAATCTCGGTTAATCTGGATGTGCCAAAAAAAACCGCTTGTCTGATTTAGACAAGTGGTTTTTTAATTAAATCTGGGTTCTCGTTCACTGGTGGAAGTTTAAGCGTCGCTCTCAATATGAATAAACAAGAGCGCCATTGTTACCAAAGGAAAAACCCAGACAACGATCGGAGTGAAGATTCCAGGTAAGAAAGAAGCTGCCATAGTAAATTTTCCTATCTTGATTTGACGGAACTCTTAAGCACTTTAGCTGGGAATGAGTCCAAATTTGCGGAATGATCAAAATTTTTAACAAATATCAAAAATTCACCTACACTAAAGGCAAGGTGGGCGGCGCAGGTGGCCCAATTTTGCGGCGGACGGTGACTTTATAACTCTCGCTTTGGGTGGTAATTTCGATCGCGATCGCTTCAAATTGGACTTCAATTGTACCATAAGGAATGATGATCATCTCCTGGGCTACCATCTGTCCCCGTCCAGTCGTAGTAAAATCCATTAACCAGCGCGGTTCAGTCAATAGGGAACGACTTTGGCAATCTTGTAACCATAACTTAACACAAGTGGGATTGGGTAAAGGCTCAGGTAGTTTTACTTTAATCGCGATCGCTTTTCCAGCTATTAATTCTCCTTCTGGCACTTCTAATATTGGTGTAGGAATAGATTCTGATTTAATTGCTTTTATTTCGGGTTTGACTACTTTAGGTTTGTTTGGAAAAATCACCAATTCATCATCAATTACCACTTCTTGTTCTTCGGAATTAATCACTGGTTGGGGTGGTTTTTTCCAGATTTGCTCAACCTCTGTTTCCTGATCTAATTCCATCGGAATTTCTGCGGCTGAAAAATGGGTTTGTAACCACACCGATAACTCTTCATCACTAGCTAATGAATTCAACCGTGATAAAAATCGATCTTGGAGATGTAAAGATTCAAAAGCTTCCTCAATCGGAGACTCTTGCTCATGTTCAGTTGCGGGATTATAAAGATCAGACAACTCTAAAGCATGATTTTCTTGACTGATTGCTTCTTCAATTTGAGTCTGTAAATCATCATGATTAACTAACTCTAATTCCCTCATCTCATCGACTGGCAAATTTTCCGGTTCTGGTGGAAAAATCACCGATTTTGGTAAATCTATCGGAGCTGGTTCATTGACCGATGGAGTTTTCGCTGTGGTTGATGAACTACTTTCAGACCAAGCAAATAATGACCGATGCTGAACATTAATCAGTCTTGGTAATTGAGGAGATTTTTGGTTTGATTTCGGTACAACTGGTGGAGATTTAGTCTTGGGTTTTGGTGGTAATGGTGGATCAAGGATCGGTGGAATCGCTGGATTGAAGGAAGGTTGAAACTGAATTGATGGTGGAGTTTGTGGTTTACTGATAATATTCAGAAAATTCAGATTTAATTCCTTGTGGTTGAGGGCTTCTCTGGTATGATATAAAAGGTCTTCTTCTCTCACATCACTCTTAATTGACCCCAATAATTCATCTAAATTAGCTGCGATCGTAAACGGTTGACTAGCTTGTTCAAGTGAGTTTGAGTCAGTAAAAACAACTTCCCCTAAAATTAAACGTGTGGGACAATCAACCGGAAGAGAAATTGGACAAGCAAAACGAGCTGGTGCTACTTGTTCCCTGATCGGTACTCGAACAGTATCTAATACCTTGGCATTTTCTGGATCACGTAGACAAATTTCTAATTCCCCCAGACCAATATTTCTCAAATTGACTTTATGATCTGTGCTACCAGAAAGCTCTCGTAGATCAAGAATATCGATTTGTCCAGCAATAGTTAAAGATTGTCCTTTTCCCGCTATATATGTTTCTTGCTCTAAGCTAATTAATAAGGTAATTTGAGGACGATTTGCTGGTAATCTCTCGGTCGAGAGAACATCAGGAGCAGAGCTACTAAAATCAGGAGTTAATTCTTCTGGTTGGGTTTCTTCCTGGTTAAGTGGACTAGAGCTAGGTAAAACTTGCAGATTGAGAGAGTATTCCCACTTTTCCCCCCATAAATCTGTATTTAAGTCTCCTTGACATTTTAGTTGCCAATTACCTGATTTTAAGTAGGTATAAGGGAAAAGAACCATTAATCCGTCTTGATTAGTACGTCGCGATCGCTTTTGTCCCATAATTTTGGGTGGGACTTCATCGGTTTGGTAACTGATGTCAATGTCCACCTTGGTATTAGCTCGGTTGGAGCGGACCACCATCCGATACTGACCCTCGGTCAGTTCAACTTTGGATGATTTGAGCGGTTTCCAGGTGCGTTCACCTTCTTTCTGGATCAGAAATTCCCAATATTTCATCACTAGCTACAAAAATAATACTAATTGGCAATAGAAAACTTTTTAGCTAGTTTAACGCAATTGGATGGCTAAGTAGGATCGGGATGGTTGGGTTGGGTTGGGGACATTAACAGTTGGGGATGGGATGAGCTGATGATTCAGAAAAATAAAAGCGCGATCGCACTTTTTGAGGATGAGCAATATTAATCAATCAACTTAAAATTTTGGTAAAGTTTACGGTTGACTAGATTAAGCTTAAGTGAAGGTTATTTTAGTTAGATTTGGCTAAAAATTAAAAAAATATAACAGAAATAAATATCTTAGTGGAGTTGACTGTAAAGACTAGAAATTTAAGTGAAGTTTACTGGAAGTAGCGCAAGTTAAATAAAGCTTAAGTTTACTGAAACTAGATTGACATGAAAAGGGATTGAGGAAATAATTAATCCTCAGAGGATAAATTTATGAAAGTAAACCAATGAAAAATAGTAAGAAAGAGTTTGAACTCAGTTACAACAGTAAGGAAGAATTCCAAATGAAATTGAACTGGGATGATTGTGGAGACTGTTTGCTAGAAGGGAGAGAGGTAATATTATGCAAATCTGTATGTGTGCGGAATCGGAATTACTTACTCAGTCGAATTCTCAAAAATCCCAAAGATGTTAATTTGATCAGACACAGCTATTGTCCGACCGACTAGGGTGTTTTTCTAGTGGAACGAGTTAAAAAAGGAGTCAGAAAATTATCTAACTCCAATATTTCTAAACTTAAAAACCTACTTTACTTAGCAGGTTTTGGTGCTTGAGCTTTTTTCATATTCTCCACACTAATTCCCAGCACCCAGACAGTAACTAAGATAACTCCTAAGACTTGGTAAGTTACCAAAGACTCGTTAATGAGCACCAAAGCCATAATTGCGGTTAAAGCTGGACCACTAGCCCCCACAACTGAAGCTAAAGCTGGACCAATCAAGGGCACCCCAAAATTATTGAGGAGATAACCGACTAAAGTTGTCATAGCCATAACTGCTACCCCACAGGACAGAGGTATCCACATGGTTGGGTCTACGTTATATCTCAATCCAGGTAAAACTGAACTAGACAGAAGAGTCACACCAGACAAAAATAAGATCGTGGTGAAATTAACCACACTAAAGGGAGCCGGGTGCATTTTTGCCAATTTAATCAAGATGACATAGACCGCAAAAGCCACACCTGATGCAGCGGCAGTAGCTGCTCCTAAACCAATATTACCTGTTGATTGGACAGTAAAACCAGAAGTAGGAATGGTGAGATAGCCACCAATATAAATCGTGATCGCGGCTAATACCAACAAAAAAGTTGGGCGATCGCCAAAAATTGCCCATGCTAACAAAATAGTTATGGTGGGATAAACAAAGAAAATCGTCGTTGCTACACCAGTTGCCACATTTCCTAGGGCAATATAGATAAAAAACTGGGATAAAAACAGGAAGAACCCACTACCAATCACACTGTAAAGTTTGATCCGGTTTTCAGTTTTGAGCAAAGACCGAATATCTCGCCAAGTATGAGGATAAATGCGTGGTGCAACGATAAAAGCCATCACTGGTGCGACCATTGCCAAACGCATGACCAAAATTAACAAGGAATTACCAGCACTTGGAGAAATGAATCCACCAAGTTTCCCTAAACCCAAAATAACTTTCTCTCGCAACACTACTCGAGTAACTACATTTTGGAAGGAAATAATGATCGAAGAAAACAAGATCAGTAACAAACCTCGATTAAAAGCATTAGTTTGAGGTGCAGTAGCGGTCGTCGGTGGGGGTGGAGTGGGACTGGGAGGACTCGGTGGAACACTTGCGGGTGTTTCGCGATCGAGAACGCGTCCCCCTGAACTTTCTGGGTAGACGACCAAACGATTCAGACTACCATTAACCTCGACTTGAATTTGGGAAATGAGACGACTAACCAGGGTTTCTAAAATCATCTCACCTTGTTTTTCCAGACTGTGCATCCGACCCAGCTGTTGAGACAAGGCACTTTGATAGCTGCTCAGTTCTTGTTCTAGAGTTCTAAAAGTAGTGTTCAGAGTAGCATCTAAAGAATTGAGGAGACGATAAGCATCTTCGTTATAGTTCTTCCCAGGGGAAATTTGGGGCAAACTCGGACTAGCACCAATGCTAGCAAAAGGCTGAACTGAAGCAGCATTAATTTCGTCAATCCTTTCGAGGAGTCGTTCTTGCAGATGACTGGCCATGACTTGGGCCAATTGTTTGATCCAACGTTGTTGCTGAACCATCTGCTGTTGGGACAAAGATTCCATCTGCTGCGCTTGCAGTTGTCGATATTGAACTCGGAGACTTTCAATATCCTCAATTAGCAGCGATTTTTCAGTACGAAGACGGGAGATATCCTGAGCTAACTGGACGTTCAAATCTTGCTGTAGACGTTTCAGCTCCTCGGTTACTGCCCGGAGCGCATCTTGTGCTGCTCTGGGATCTCCTGCTCCATAATTTTCTGGTTGATTGTCCAGTTGAGCCATTAGTATCTAACCTCTAGCTGTATAGAATTTATCTTGATGCTGTTGGGCATCTGGGATGCTTTGTGCCCTGAATACTTTTTCAATTTGACCTAACCGATCAACAGCCTAAAAATTTAAGTTTCGGTAAAGGAAAATTTAATAAAGGCTAAACCGTTTAGGGTCATTTTAGCTAAGACACCCTAGTATTGCCCAACAATGGTGCCATGATCAGGCAATGATAACAATGAGATTATAAGGATTATAAGACTGACAATTATTTTTCAGGCATCTTTTCTAATTTTTGGCTTTTCTCGCGGGGAATTTTACTAATCCAGGCCAAAATAGAATCAGCCGATCCAATTTATTAAGGAAGTTGTCCATCAGGAGATTTACCAAGCAAGTTAGCCAGTAGCATAGGTGAAATATCAGGAAATATCTGAAAAATAGGTACTCCTAGAAATTAAGGGAAGGCTCGGATAATGGGACGAATTTTTCTTTCAGCGGGTCATGGTGGTTTAGAAAATGGCGTCATTGATCCAGGGACAATTGCCGGAGGGACAACAGAAGCGAAGGAAATGATCCAGCTTCGAGATTTGGTCGTGAGTGAGTTGCGATCGCGAGCTGTGGAAGTCTTAGCGATTCCTGATGATCTGAGTTTGGCACAAACCATTAATTGGATCAATGCTCGTGCTGGGAATACAGATGTCGCGATCAAACTCCAGACTGATTCCTATTCCAATCCTTCAGTGCGAGGAGCTAGCGTTTACTATATTGCCAATAATGCTCAACGTCAAAGCGATGCGGATACTTTACTATTAGCTCTGTTGCGACGGGTGCCCCAATTACCCAGTCGTGGGAGTAAACCAGATACAGCAACTGGTGTCGGTAGTTTGGCTTTTTGTCGTCAGATTGCAGCTGCTTCATTACTGCTCGAAGTTGGTTTTCTCACTAATCCTGATGATCGAGCTTTGCTCCAAAGTCGTCGTCGCGATTTTGCGGTTGGGATTGCTGAAGGTTTACAAGCTTGGTTGGGGAGAGTAAATGCTCCGGGTGGGGAAACTGATCCCAGCGCAACTACCTATCCACCCATTGACATCAATGTTAATGGTCAAATTTACGACGAAAAAGGAATCTTAATTAGTGGTAATTCTTACATTCCTATTGATTTAGTCGATCGCTTCAAAATTGATCTGTCTAAATCAACCAATGTGCGTCGCATTAATTACAAAAATGTTGTTTACATCAAAGCTATTGAATTACGAGCATTTCATGTTTCGATTAGTTGGGATCATCCCAGTCACACGGTTTTGTTACGCTCAATTTTGCCAATTTGCCCTGGTATTATAGATCAAATTATGGGGAATGGTCATACTACTGAAGTTCAGCTTCAGATGTTTTTGCGAGCTAATAATGAAGCCGGACTCAACCAATTTCCTGATATCGCTAAACTCTATCGGGAAGAAGGCACTATTGAAGGTGTTAACTATGATATTGCCTTTTGTCAAATGTGTTTAGAGACGACCTTTTTACACTTTAGTGCTGATCTCAAATCTAGTCAAAATAATTTTGCTGCTTTGGGTTCAATTGGTGGTAGCTCAGAAAGTGCGTCTTTTCCTAGTGCTAGAATTGGAGTGAGGGCACATATTCAACAATTGAAAGCTTATGCTAGCACAGAACCTTTAGTCCAAGAACTGGTTGCTCCTCGGTTTCGGTTTGTGACTAGGGGAATTGCTCCTTTAGTGGAACAATTAGGTGGACGTTGGTCTACTGATTTACAGTATGGTAATAAAATCATGTCCTTAGTCAAACGACTGTACGAATCAAGTGGATTGTTATAGTCGTTGAGCTTAATCGGGTGTCGGGGTTAAAACCTGACACCTGAAGCTAATTAAACTTGTTTGAAAAAGCGAATTATTTCACGTATATGGTCAAGAAATTGACCGTCTGTGGTTAATTGGGCGATCGCATTTTTTGCTTCTCTAGTTAATTGTTCATGTTCCGCTTGATTAGTGATTCGCAGTTGTTCTCCCGTGGCTGCTATTCTAGTTAAATCATTACGAATTGCTTCTAATTGACGTTGTTCATTCGCAATCCAAGAAGTTGGATCTTCTGGGTTAAGTTGAGTTGCAATTTGGTTAACTTTTTCTTCTAAATTGCTCACTCGATCGCGGAGTTCTATGATGTCTTCCCGGGGATATTTTAATTCCTGACGAATCATTGCTAATCGCTGGGCTAAATATTCATAACCCCGAATCGCTGGACGCAAAATTGTCAGTAGTAATGCTGCACCAGAACTAATATATCCAACTTTACTAATACCTGCGATCGCTAGACTATATAATCCAATTGTGGAAATCAGATGGAGGGCGATCGCGGCGAAGAGCGATCGTTGTGCTAACATTTTGACATATTTGATTTGTTTTTGCTCGACTGGAATTCCTTTTTCGATCGACTGGTTTGCTGTTGCTAATACTTCTTTAGCTTCAAAATGAATATTCCACGGTACAGTGACGATGATCAGTAACCACCAAAAACTAGCACCACCGATCATCCAATCGAGAAAGTTACCTGTGGGCACCTGTAACCATTTTAGCAATCCAAATGTTACTAAAGTCAAAGTTATTAATCCGATCGTTAAATTGGTGAACAATCTCAAGGAAGACATTACTTCTACCTTTGTTAAAAGTGGTTCAGTTAACTGTAGGGGCGTTCGCCCAGTCTGCGCTGAGATCTCCCAAAAAAAAATTCTTAACTGAATGTATTTTAATACATAAGACCTCTTGCAAAAGTCATGTTGAGCAATTTACTGGACAGGCAAGATGCCTGTCCCACAACCAAAAAAACTCTTGTGGGACAGGCATCTTGCCTGTCCTAGTTATTTTTGCAAGAAGTCTATAGTTGATCTGTTGGTTGCATAGGTGGTGAGGGCAAAGCATTTCGGTAATATTATTTTTCGCTGAAGCCATCATTTATTCGCCGAAATGCTTTGCCCCTACAATTAACTGAACCGTATTGGACTATCAAGCAGACTAGATTTTGCGATTATCCTAAAAATGGGCTTATATATCTGATCTTTGGACAAAATTACTAGCGTTGCTTTACCAAAGCTTTAAGATTTGATGGAAAAACTTCGCTTAAACAAAGTATAAATACCTCCAGATTTAATTTACAGTTATTATGTTCCGGAAAAAACACAGTTAAAAGTATTAAGTCACCAAATTTTTGGACAGGCTTTTCCCAAGTCCTGAAAGTTATTCTTTTGATTACTTTTTCCAGCAATAAGTAACTAAATAAATTATCAGTATGTATGGTATTAATCAGACGGTGACCAGGTATATGCCCAATATTTCCAACAATGGTGATCAAGAATTAGAAACCACGAGCGAAGATTTATTAACCAAAAGTATGGCATTACGAGAAAAATGTCAAGTCTTAATAGATCGGAGTCAGGATTTATTAGCAAAGAATGAGATCATGAAAAATGAATTAATCAAAGCAAAACAACGTCTAGGAGTAATAAATAGTTATGAGGATGATGATGATGACTCGGAAAATACGCAATAAAGAACCTTGATTTGATGTTAACGATGAAGAATCTGGGAAATCATCTGGTTAGCTTGATTTGCATAACCACCACCAAATAAATTAAAGTGATTGAGAATATGGTAAAGATTATAGAGAGATTTGCGTCTTTCATAGCCTGGATCTAAAGACCAGGAATTGTGATAGCTGCGATAAAATGCTGAGGGAAAACCACCAAAGAGTTCTGTCATTGCTAAGTCAACTTCCCGATCGCCAAAATAGTTAGCAGGATCAAAAATTATCGGTTCTCCAGATACTGTAATTGCTGCATTTCCACCCCACAGATCACCATGAACTAGCGCAGGTTGGGGTTGGTGTTCTTCGAGTAACTCTTTGATTTTAACTAACAAAAGATCAGCTTCAGGAAAATATCCACCTTTACGTTTGGCTAATTTTAACTGATAACCAATGCGGGATTCTGTCCAAAAATCAGCCCAATTATTGTTCCAAGTATTAATTTGTAGTGTTGAACCGATCGTATTGTTCTGATCCCAACCGAAACGATGAGCAGATTCGTGCTGGTGCATCATTGCTAATTGATGTCCCATTTCTGACCATGCGCGATCGCTCTGGGACTTACCAAAATCAATCCATTCTAACACTAAATAAGCATAATCTCCCGCGACCCCCGTACAAATGGGTTGAGGAACCCGGATGGTCCGGGTTTGACCCATTGCTTGTAAACCTTGGAATTCTGCGGTAAACATCGACAGATCAGCGGTACGATTTAGCTTAACAAAATATTTTGATTGGGAATTAGCTAAACAATACCCCTGGTTAATACAACCACCACTAACCGAGTGACGTTCTTGAGTCTCAAATTTTTGACCAGTAACTTGACTAATCTGGATGTCTATTTCTGTCCACATGAGCAATCAGTAATTTCTTGTCGCACTAAAAATTATCAAGCAGAAGCAGGTTTAATCACCACTACTCCATAAGCATCAGGAGATAAATAGCGACGAGCAGCGATTTGGAGATCACGAGCAGTGAGTGCTTGAATCCGAGCTGGATAATTGAGAACAGTCCCTAAGTCTCCGACCATGGATTGATAGTAACCATACATACTCGCGCGATCGCTCGGAGTTTCATTCGCAAAAATAAAGCGATTCGCGACTTGCGTTCCCACCCGATTAATTTCTGTTTCTGTTGCGAGTTCGGTTTGGAGAATGCGTAAATGTTCTGCGATCGCAGCTTCAGCAGCAGGCAAATTTTCTTCTGGTAGATGAGCAATAATGGAAAATGTTCCTTGCAACTGGTTAGTCATATTGTTCGCAGAAATCTGAGAGACGAGATGTCTGCTTTCTCGGAGATCGCGAATTAAACGGGAAGTCCGACCGTTAGCTAAAATTGCTGATAACACATCAAGAGCATAAGTTTCTGACAATTCAGTTAATCCAGGGACCCGCCAAATCATTACTAAACGGGCTTGTTGTAAACTATCATCAACAAATTCCTGACGAGTAATTTGGGTAAATGGAGACTCCGTAGACCAAGGATCGGGTTCAGGAGGATTAATCACTGCTAAGTTTTGTTGTGGCAAACTATGATTAAATCCTTGAGCGACAGTTTGAATTAATGTTTCAACGGGTAGATTACCCACTGCGACTGCGGTAACTGCACTGGGTTGATAATTAGTTTGATGGAAATCCCGCATTTGTTGGGATGTTAATTTTTCGACGATCGCAGCGGGTCCTAAAACTGAACGTCGATAGGGTAATTTTTCAAAAGCAAGTTCCATTGCTCGTTGATAAGTACGACGACGGACGTTATCTTCGGAGCGACGAATTTCTTCTAACACCACTAAGCGTTCCCGTTCAAATGCTTCATCTTCGAGGGTAGGATTAAACACCACATCCATTTGTAATGGTGCTAAATCAACAAAATCCCGGGGAGCTGTGGTGATGTAATAGTGGGTGTAATCTTGACTGGTACAAGCGTTAGTAATAGCACCTCGTTCTTCAATCCTGGTCTCAAATTCACCGCTGGTAAGGTTAGGAGTACCTTTAAATACCATGTGTTCTAAAAAATGAGCCATCCCGTTAATCTGATCAGATTCTACCGCAGAACCAACCTTGACCCATAAACTCAGATTTACCGATTCGACTGGGATCTGTTCCGCTACAATGGTCAACCCGTTGGGTAGTTTACATATAGTAGGGAAATTGAGACGATGCAGCAATGGTGACTTAATTAGGGTTGCTGTCATTATTTTATGTCCGGTTATTTTTCCTAATTTTGTGGTGCGATCTCTTTCCATGCTAGATGGTTGGAGTCGGGAGATGGTTGAAATTGTCAGGGTTTTGTGTTTTTAGGTAAAAGAATCATTTTCATGCTGCTTGGTTGATTTGTGATTCAATTTTAACTACTTATATAACGAAATGTAAAGTAAATCAATTTCTTTACTATTTCATATATCGTTACAAATAAGCCAAGCCTTACTGTGAGGGTATTTCAGATTTTGGGATTAAATTGATGTAGTTTAGCAAACTCAGATCTAATCAAAAGATTAGACAAGCAAGCAAAAGTCATTTTCGGACAGACAAGATGTCTGTCCCACCAGAACTAATGACTCTTGTGGGACAGTCATCTTGACTGTCCTAGTTATTTTGGCTTTCTTGTTTATTATTCCAGTTGCAGATGCTCGGATCAACATAAGTATCTATTTTTACCATAATTGCCAAAGTGTCCCGCTCAGTAGAAAAAGTAAAGTATTGTCCAAAAATAAAAAACTGATGTATAATCAAAAGTCTGTAGCTAAAAGTGCCAAAAGCATTAAGACTAACAGTTAAGCTGAAAAGGGGTATGTCTAAGCGTGAAAACTGCTAAAACAAATATTTATCAAGTTGAAAAAATAGCGAAAAATCAGAATTTATCTAATTTAGATTACCGCGATCGCCAGCATAATTATCATTATATCAATACTCTCTTAGCTGTAGCTACCTCTAAAGGGAATTATCAGTTTCATCACCAGAGCAAAACTCCACCGGATGGATGTCCAAGGATACCGATCGATCTGCACTTACGACCATATCAGCAGCAAGCTGTAGTGAATTGGTTTGAGAATCAAGGACGTGGTACATTAAAAATGGCAACTGGTAGTGGTAAGACAATTACTGCTCTAGCGATCGCGACGGAACTTTATCATAAAATTGGTTTACAAGTATTATTAGTTATCTGTCCTTATCGACATTTAGTTACTCAATGGGGAAGGGAATGTGAGAAGTTTGGCTTAAAACCTATTTTAGCTTTTGAAGATGTGCGAACTTGGCAAAGTCAGCTTTCCATAGAATTATATCATCTCCAATGCGATCGCCAATCTTTTCTGACTATTATTACTACTAATGCTACTTTAATGGGAGAGGGATTCCAATCCCAGTTACGTTATTTACCCGAAAAAACCTTAATTATTGGTGATGAAGCTCATAATTTAGGTGCACCTCGTTTAGAGGAAAGTTTACCGCGCCAAATTGGGTTAAGATTAGCTTTATCTGCAACACCAGAAAGATATTTTGATGATCTCGGTACGGAGGTTTTATTAAATTATTTTGGACCGGTATTGCAACCAGAACTTAGTTTAGCAGATGCAATCCAACAGGGAGCATTAGTCCATTATTTTTATTATCCACTATTAATTAATTTAACAGAATCAGAAGCGCGTGCTTATGGGAAGTTAACTAAGAGAATTGGTTGGGCTCTGATGGAGCGGGAGGATCTTAAACCAGATCTAAGTGTGACTGCTTTATTAATGCAGCGATCGCGTTTAATTGGTGCAGCAGCTAATAAGTTAAAGGTGTTGCGACAGTTAATGTTAAAGCGATTGCATACTACCCATACCTTATTTTATTGTGGAGATGGTGTAGTAGATTCAGCGACAAGTAAGAGATGCGATCGACAATTAATCGAAGTGATGAAAATGCTGGGTGCGGATCTTGGTTATCGAGTTAATAGTTATACAGCAGATACATCTTTAGCAGAACGAGAGAATTTGCGGAGTCAATTTGAAAAGGGAGAATTGCAAGGTTTAGTAGCAATTCGCTGTTTAGATGAAGGTGTGGATATTCCAGCAATTCAAACAGCAATAATTTTAGCAAGTAGTGGTAATCCACGTCAATTTATTCAACGACGGGGGAGAATTTTACGTCCTTATCCTGGGAAAGAACGAGCTACTTTATTTGATATGATTGTTCTACCCCCAGATTTGGGAAGAGATACCTTAGAAGTAGAGCGCAATTTACTCCGAAAAGAGTTGAAACGTTTTTTGGAATTTGCTGATTTAGCTGATAATGCTGGTGAAGCTAGGTTAAAATTGCTCAACGTCCAAAAACGCTACGGGTTATTAGATGTTTGAGCGATCGGCTCATCTGGTTTTCAGTTAGTCTTAATTTTCCGGTAGTAAAAAATTGTAAATATTTCTAGTAAATTAGGGAGTTAATCTGCTATTCTAGAGGAAGATGGAATAGTTACGAACATATTGCCAGTATGGATCAGGAATCAAGTATTCAAGATATTCAAGAACCAATTACCAGCGCGACCGAACCTGTGCGAAATATTATTGAGCGGGTTTTGCAAGCGGAGAAAGATAAATTATATATGAAAATACCGCGAAATATCAATGATGATATTTTGAAAATTATTAAGGAAGAGATCAAATGAAGCTAATTTCGATTCAATTTTTTAATTTTCGGGTATTTTATGAGAAAAGTCTAGAGGTAGTTTTAGCTTGTAGCGATCGCAATACCACGATCATTCATGCTAATAATGGTACGGGAAAAACTACCTTAATGAATGGATTTACCTGGGTACTATATGAAAAATTTAGTGCGGGTTTTGCTGTTCCAGAGCAATTGGTGAATAAACGAGCAATTACGGAAATCGAAATCGGTAAATCAGTCCAATTCTGGGTAGCAATAGTATTTGAACATGATGGGAAACGTTACCAAGCTAAACGGGTATGTCGTGCTTATAAAAATGAACATAATGTTTCCTACAGTAAAAGCGAATTATATATGATGATCGCTGGAGATGAAGGACGTTGGTTACCACCACCACCGACTCAACAACCAGAAGATATTATTGGTCGTATTTTACCAGAAAGTTTACATCAATATTTCTTTTTTGATGGAGAGCGGATTGAACAAATTGTGAGACAAGATAAGAAAGACGAAATCTCAGAAGCAACGAAGAAATTATTAGGTTTAGAAGTCTTAGAACGGGCAATACGTCATTTAGGAGAAGCGAAAAAATCTCTAGAGATTGATTTAAGAGGAATTGGAAATGCAGAAACTAAAAAATTACTGAAAGATAAGGATAAAAAAGAGCAAGAAAGAGACCAATTAGTTCAGCGTCAAGGAGAAATTAGTCAGGAATTAGAAAGTCAAAGTGAATTAAAGAAAACTCTGAGCGATCGATTTTTAGAAATCGGGGGTGCTACAGATTGGCAAAAAATGCGAAATCAATTAGAAATCCAAAAGGAATCCCAGCGAGAACAATTAAAACAAACTAAAATTGCGTTAAGACGTAATATTTCCACCAGAAGCTATTTAGTTTTTTTGACTGATATTGGGAGCGAATATAAAGCGATCGTCGATCAATTACGAGCTAAAGGTGAATTTCCGGTCGGGATCAATCGTCAATTTGTTGAAGAATTATTAAATCGAGGGAGTTGTATCTGTGGAGCAGATTTAAAACTGGGTACTCACTCCCATGATCTAGTGAAATCCTGGATTGATAAAGCTGGGATTGCAGATATTGAAGAAACAGCGATTCGGATCAGTACACAAGTCAATGAACTTGACAAACAAATACCAGAATTTTGGGAAGAAATTGACCAACAGCAACTACAGGTTAATCAATTACGGACAGAACTTACCCAAACGGAAAATCAACTAGATGACATTAAAAGTAAATTGCGAACCTATCCAGATGAAGATATTCAGCAGTTACAAATGAGAATGGATGAGATTGAGAATAAAATTAGCAGTTTAAATCGAGAAATGGGGTCAAATCAGCAACAAATTGATAATTTGCAAATCGAAATTAATCAGTTGAGTAAGGAAATTGACAAGCAAAAAATGAATGAGGTTAGACAAGCTGTAGCTCAAAGACGAATTGCTGCAACTCAGGACGCGATCGGACGTTTAAATGAGGTAAAAAAACGTCTAGATCACCAGTTTCGATTGCAATTGGAAAAGAGATTACAGGAATTATTTAGTGAAATTTCCTTTACTCCTTATTTACCGAAGCTAAATGATCGATATGAATTAACTTTAGTGGAAAATACCGCTGGAATTGAAGCACCAGTTGCAGCTTCAACTGGAGAAAATCAGATTCTCAGTTTATCTTTTATTGGTGGAATTATCGCAGCAGTGCGTGAATGGAGTCAAAAAACTACCTTAATGGGTCCAGATAGCAGCACTTTTCCGATTGTGATGGATTCTTCTTTTGGAAGTTTAGATGAAATATATCGAAGACAAATTGCCAAAACTCTTCCCCAATTAGCTAATCAGTTGGTGGTTTTAGTGACTAAAACTCAATGGAGGGGAGAGGTTCAAGAAGAAATGAAAGAATGTATGGGAAAAGAATATGTTCTAGTTTACAGTTCTCCGAAACCAGATTGTCAAGAAGATTCCATTGAATTAGGAGGTGAACGTTATCCTTTAGTTAGACATAGTCCTCATGAATTTGAGTTTACAGAAATTATTGAGGTAAAACATAATACCTAGCACTGTGATAAAATTAGGATAGGAATTGTGACAATACGGTTCGGTTAATTGTAGGGGTGAAGCATGTTTAGCGACAATTGAACGCTCAAACGAGTGATATTATCCCCGAATGCTTCACCCTTCTTCCGTCGATATCTCCCAAAATATCCTTAAACGAACTGTATTGGGAATTGTGAGAGGAAAAAATATGGCTAAGAAATCTACTCAGAAACCTAAAGGTTTTGGACAAGTTTCTGATCAGCAAAAATCCCACCAAAAAAGCAATTCAGAAATTGAGGAAACAAACCCAAATTTTTTGGTAAAGTTAATTGTGTCAATTTATCTGTTTGGAAAGGGGTTAATCGCGATCGCCCAAATTTATTTAGATAAAGTTTTTAAACGGGATAAATAACCAAAATAATTTTTTAAGGATTACCGATCATGAGTGTCATAAGAGTTAGAATTGCTAAAGATAAAGCCACATTAGTGAAATCACTGATTGAGTCAGATGAAACTAATGGTCCCTTTCAAACCTATGCTGATGCGATCGCATTTGCAGCATCCCTCGGTTCCAAGCGAAAAAAACGAGTACCTTTAGGGGAGACTACCAAAAAAGATCCATCCCCAATTGGACTGGAAATATTTGTGTCGCGCGGATATGATTTACTAATTAAATTATTGGCGATCGCGGAAACGAAAGATAAAAAAATTCTGTCTTCTCATGATGCAAAATCGGAAGCAGAACGCATTGAAATTTTTGAAGAATATGCTAATGGTGGATTAGAAATCTTACAAGAAGAATTACGGGGAGCAGTAGACTATTTAGATCGATTACTGCTAATTTTGATTGCGGAAAGGTTTAAACAAGAACCAAAATCTGGTGAATTTAATTTGAGTCGCTTTTTGTAAGCATGAAAAATTTTCCCAACAACCTAACTAAAATAATCTGCAAACCGAAACTTATTTTGAATAAGGAGAACCCGAGTTAAATATCGAAAAAGAGAACTCTTAAGAGGTTAATTCAGGAATAATTAACCTAATGCTCCTCATAGATAAAAGAATAGTTTCAGAATGTTCTCTACTGCAATTGACAAAAAAACAATTATGAATAAATATCCCATGATATTTTCTTTTTTTGCAGGCTGTGGTTTTCTCGATTTAGGATTTGAATTGTCTGGCTTTAATATCGCTTATGTCAATGAAATTTATGCCCCTTTTATCCAAGCATATCGTTACGCTAGACAATGCTTAAATTTACCATTACCTGAATATGGCTATCATGAATTAGATATCATAAAACTTACTGAAGGTCAAGGTACTTTACGTTTTTTTTCCGTACTTCAGGATGTTCGTAAAAATAACAATCTGGTTGGTTTTATCGGTGGACCACCTTGTCCTGATTTCTCAGTCGGTGGAAAAAATCGAGGTTCGGAAGGAGATAATGGTAAACTTTCTGCTGCATATATTGAATTAATTTGCCAACAAAAACCAGACTTTTTCTTATTTGAAAATGTGAAAGGTTTGTGGAAAACAAAAAAACACCGTATTTTTTTTGAAGAGTTAAAATACCAGTTAATTCAAGCTGGATATCTGTTAGTAGAGCGGTTGATTAATGCCATTGAATATGGAGTTCCTCAAGACAGGGACAGAATTATTTTAATTGGCTTTAAACAGGAGATAATTAAAAGTATGATTGGCGATCGCGACCAAAAATATTTTGATTTAGCTTTTCCTTGGGAAAGACATATTCTTTATTCTAAAGATGATGTTTTTGCCTATTCCTGGCCAATCACTAATGAATTTAAAGAGAATTCTATTTTACCTTACCCTGATGAAAATATTCCCAATGAATTGACTATTGAACACTGGTTTCAAAATAATGATGTATTGAATCATCCAAATAGTGAACATTATTTTAAACCCCAGGCTGGTATGAAAAGATTCATGGTAGTTGAAGAAGGTGATATTTCCAGAAAATCCTTTAAGCGCTTACATAGATGGAGATATTCTCCCACTGCTTGTTATGGAAACAATGAAGTTCATTTACATCCCTATCAAGTTCGCCGACTTTCAGTTGCTGAAGCCCTGGCTATTCAATCTTTACCAAAAAACTTTGTCCTGCCCGCCAATATGACTTTAACTAATATGTTTAAGACGATCGGTAATGGTGTTCCATATTTAGCATCAAAAGCTATTGCTCAAACTATTATTGATTTCTTGGAAAAGGTTCAACTTGTCATCTCATCCAAATGTTGAGAAAACGCGATCGGGTAACAAACCTACTTAGTTAGCGCCTGGTTAGAAATATTAGTTGACAGAACATAGATTTTCCAGTATGATTTTTTGAGAATGATTCTTATTATATATTGTTATGTTACAGGTTCACCACCTCTCTGTCAATTACCGAAGTGTGAGCGCACTAGAAGATATCACCTTCAATCTGCCAGCGGGAACCTTAGTAGGACTGCTGGGGCCAAATGGGGCGGGGAAAAGTACACTCATTAAAGCCTTGTTGGGACTGATTCCCGTACAAGAGGGGGAGGTATTGTATCGAAATGCACCTCTAGTGCAACAGCGTCGGCAAGTAGCATACCTGCCCCAGCGATCGCAAATTGACTGGGACTATCCAACCACGGTCTGGAATGTAGTGATGTTGGCTCGAACCGTTCATGCGGGATGGTTTCGTTCCCCCAGTCGGCAGTCGGTAGAAATTGTGAAAGAATCCTTGCAGCGAGTTGAACTACTCCATTTACGCGATCGCCCGATCGGAGCTTTGTCTGGCGGTCAGCAACAGCGGGTGTTTCTCGCCAGAGCGATCGCTCAACAAGCCGACTTACTGTTGCTTGATGAACCTCTAGCAGCCGTAGATAAAAAGACAGAGGCACTTATTTTTCAAATTTACGATGAGCTAAAAGCTGAAGGGAAAACATTATTAATCAGTTGTCACGAATGGGGCGGCATCTTGAACCACTACGACCAACTATTACTGCTGAATCAGCGGTTAATTGCTCAAGGTGTACCGCAGGTGGTGATGACCCCTGGCAATATTGAACGGGCTTATGGCATTTCGCCTCAACCCAGATATTTTCACGATGCTCTCGAAACTACCTTCTTTTGTTAAACCACTTATGCTGGAATGGTTGCTAGAACCCCTTAGCTTTGAGTTTATGCGAAATGCCCTGATGGTGGGTATTTTGGTGGGGATCTTATGTCCGATTGTCGGTACTTACCTGCTAGTGCAGCGGATGGCCCTCTTGGGCGATGTGATGGCACATTCAGTGTTACCAGGTTTGGCGATCGCCTTTTTTTTGCGGATTAATATTCTGATTGGCGCATTTGTTTCAGGGATAATCAGCGCTTTTTTAATTGCCTGGATTCGCTCTCAAACCCGCATCAAAGTAGATGCGGCGATGGCATTGATATTTACGAGCTTTTTTGCCCTTGGTATTCTCCTCATTACTCTGCTCCGAAACAAGCTGGATCTCGATAGCTTTCTGTTTGGCGATATTTTAAGTGTCACTCAGGACGATCTAGCCAGAACCGCCATGATTACAATGGTGGTTTTAGTTTTGATTCGCTTGTTTTATAAAGAGTTGTTCTTTTATACTTTCGATCGCTTGGGGGCACAGGCGATCGGCTTACCAATAAATACCATTTATTTTGGCTTGATGGCAGCCGTCACCCTGACGATTATTGCCAGTATGCAAACCGTCGGTGTGGTTCTGGTGGTAGCATTGCTGGTCGGTCCAGCCTCTACTGCCTACTTACTGATCAAAGAATTGCATCAGATGATGGGATTGGGCGCACTGTTGGGCGTTGTAGCCAGCATCACGGGTATGTATACTAGCTATTACTTGAATGTCCCATCTGGTCCCTGCATCGTTTTAATCAGCTTCGGGTTATTTGTGCTAGCAGTGCTGTTTAGCCAGTGATCAGCCCACATCTCAATCAACGCTTCATGAGCTAAGTCAGCAATTTCTGTTGGCCAGAATATTCATGTCAAACACAATCAACCCTTTCCGTCCAACGGTTACCAGGGGATGGCCAATCTAAAAACTTTTTTGAGAATGATTATCTTTTTCATATTAGAATTATAATCATTATCATAATGATGATCTTGAATCCTGTGATGTACAGAGGTCATTTATGCCCAAAAGCTTCCCCGTGAAAACTCATCACCTTTGGTGTCCTGTTCTTTTAGTCCTGTTGGTAGAACTGGTTGGATGTAGTAATAAGCCTCAGTCAGACAATAACAAACCAAAAGTCGTGGCAACTTCTACCGTTGTTTGCGATGTAGCCAAACAAATTGCTCAGGATACAGTTGATCTAAAATGCTTAATTGAGCCAGGATCAGACCCTCATGAATATCAGCCTAAGCCCGGAGACAGCGTGGCGATCGAGCAAGCCAATCTAATTCTCTATGCTGGCTACAATTTTGAACCAGGTTTAATTAAGCTGATTCAAGCTACTTCTAATCCCGCTCCCAAGATTGCTGTAGATGAGGTAGCAGTTCCCACACCGCAACAGTTTGAGGATGATGGTAAGAGTGTTACGGACCCTCATGTTTTTCATAATGCGTTAAACGGTGTCCGGATTGTAGAGACAGTGAGAGATCGTCTCAAAACTCTAGCCCCTAGCAATACAGATCAATACACCAAAAATGCTCAAAAAATCACCAGTGAACTGACGCAAATCCATGAGTGGATTAAAACTCAAATCAGCACAATCCCTACTCATCAACGCAAGTTAGTTACAACCCATGATGCCTTTGGTTATTACTCAAAAGCTTATGGAATTCCTCTAGCTGGGGCATTACAGGGAGTAAGCTCAGAAGAAGCACCCACGGCCAAGCGAGTGGCAGAACTGGTAAAAAGTATTAAGGAATCAGGTGTCCCCACGATTTTTGCAGAAACAACGATTAATCCGAAATTGATTCAGCAAGTAGCTACAGAAGCTCATGTCAAAGTCTCCGATCGAGAACTATTTGCCGATGGACTAGGGGAACAGGGTACAGTCGGTGACAGCTATCAGAAACTTTTGATTGCCAATACGCGCACGATTACAGAAGGCTTGGGAGGTAACTACAAGGATTTCCAAACAAATTCTGCATTGGTGCAGCCTGCTCACAGCCCATCCCCTACGAAATAATTCTTCATTCTCCCCCTTCCCTGGTAGGGAAGGGGGTTGGGGGGTTAGGTTTCCCATCAACCTCGAAAAAAAACCTATAATCTAGTAAAGATTCTCAATTTTTCCTGTAGCCCATCCTATGACCACATCCACCCGCCGTTATCATATTATCACCTTTGGCTGCCAAATGAACAAAGCCGATTCGGAACGAATGGCAGGTATTCTGGAGGATATGGGTTTTCAGTGGTCAGAAGACCCGAATCAAGCTGATCTAATTCTTTGTAACACTTGCTCAATTCGCGATAATGCAGAACATAAGGTTTATTCCTATCTAGGTAGACAGGTCGATCGCAAACGTCAAAAACCTGATCTCACTTTAATTATTGCTGGTTGTGTCGCGCAACAGGAAGGAGAATCTTTACTCAGACGAGTACCCGAATTAGACTTAGTAATGGGACCCCAATATGCTAATCGTCTCGGAGATTTACTTGAACAAGTATTTGCAGGTAATCAGGTAGTCGCCACAGAACCTGCTCATATTATGGAAGATATCACTAAACCGCGTCGTGATAGTACGGTGACAGCATGGGTAAATGTAATTTATGGTTGTAATGAGCGTTGTACCTATTGCGTAGTTCCTAATGTACGTGGGATTGAACAATCTCGTAATCCAGATGCTATTCGCGCTGAAATGGTAGAATTAGGGCGTCAAGGTTATAAAGAAATTACTCTCCTTGGTCAAAATATTGATGCTTATGGACGAGATTTACCAGGGATTACAGAGCATGGACGACATTTGCATACCTTGACAGATTTACTTTATTATGTTAGCGATGTACCAGGAATTGAGCGGATTCGCTTTGCTACCAGTCATCCTCGTTACTTTACCGATCGCTTAATTCGTGCTTGTGCAGAATTACCAAAGGTATGTGAACATTTCCATATTCCTTTTCAGTCAGGTGATAATGATATTCTCAAAGCAATGGCACGGGGATATACTCAAGAAAAATATCGACGCATTATTAATACCATTCGCGATTATATCCCCGATGCAGCGATTAGTGCTGATGCGATCGTTGGTTTTCCCGGAGAAACTGAAGCACAATTTGAAAAAACTTTGATGTTGGTAGATGAGATTGAATTTGATTTATTAAATACAGCAGCTTATTCTCCTCGTCCAAATACACCAGCAGCATTATGGGGAAATCAAATTAGTGAAGAAGTTAAAGCCGATCGTCTGCAAAGATTAAATCATTTAGTGGGAATGAAAGCTCTATCGCGATCGCAACGTTATCAAGGTAGGATTGAAGAAGTATTAGTCGAAGACTCCAATCAAAAAGACTCCACCCAAGTCATGGGACGTACTCGTGGTAATCGATTAACTTTTTTTAAAGGAGATATTGAGCAATTAAGGGGAAAAGTTGTACCTGTAAAAATTACCGCAATTCGTCCTTTTAGTTTAACTGGCGAAATCGTACTCACTCGTGATATGGTATCCACCTAAAGAGTGTTAGTGGGGATAAAGATGACCAAATTGCGAGTAGGACTACTGTTTGGGGGTAGATCGGGGGAACATGAAGTCTCCATTAGTTCAGCTCAAGCGATCGCTCGGGCAATAACTACAGATCCAAATGTCGATCGCTATGAGCTTCTACCGTTTTATATCCAAAAAGACGGTGTTTGGCAAGCTTCAGCAGTTGCTCAACAGGTTTTACTCTCGGGTATCCCACTGGTTACGGAAGATGTACCACTCAATCTCTGGAAATTTCCACCGGAAACAACCGAGATTGATATTTGGTTTCCCATTTTACATGGTCCGAATGGGGAAGATGGGACAATTCAGGGACTATTAGCTTTAACTCAAAAACCATTTGTGGGTACAGGAGTTTTAGGATCTGCTCTGGGAATGGATAAATTAGCAATGAAAACAGCTTTTGCTCAAGCTGGTTTATCTCAAGTTAAATATATGGGAATAAATCGTAGTCAGGTTTGGTCAGATCCCTGTGTTTTCCCCAAATTATGTGATGAAATTGAAAGTAAATTAGGTTATCCCTGTTTTGTCAAACCAGCAAATTTAGGTTCATCAGTCGGAATTTCTAAAGTGCGATCGCGTCCGGAATTAGAAAGAGCATTAGATCAAGCAGCTAGTTACGATCGCAGGTTAATAGTTGAAGCTGGAGTGATCGCTCGGGAAGTTGAATGTGCTGTATTAGGAAATGATCATCCTCAAGCATCAGTAGTGGGAGAGATTACTTATAAAAGTGATTTTTATGACTACGAAACTAAGTATACTCAAGGTAAAGCAGACCTATGGATTCCCGCGCAAATTCCCAGCGAAATTGCTACTCAAATTCAAGCAATATCAATTAAAGCATTTCTCGCGATCGATGCTGCTGGATTAGCAAGAGTAGATTTCTTTTATGTTGAAGCTACTGGGGAAATTTTGATTAATGAAATCAACACTATTCCTGGTTTTACAGCAACAAGTATGTACCCTCAATTATGGTCAGCTAGTGGTATTTCCTTTCCAGAATTAGTTCATCAACTCATTCAGTTTGGTTGGGAACGTAAGTAACTTAAAATCATCGAGCCATAAATGCTATTACTCCAATTTAGCACCTCTCACTATTGTCGGAAAATTAGACTGGTACTGGGTTATAAACGGTTAGATTATCAAGTCCAAAACTTAACTCCAGGTGTACATATATGGAAATTAAAACCACTAACCGGGTTAACTACAGTTCCAGTATTACTCCCAGAAATAGCTGGAGAACCAGTCGCGATCGCTGATTCTACAAGAATTTGCCAATATTTAGAAAAACATGATCCGACACCAGCATTATTTTTACCAGATCCCCAGCAACAACAAGAAGCATGGTTATGGGAAGATTGGTTAGATGAAAGTATTGGTACAGCGACTCGGTTTGTTTATTATGATTTTCGAGCAGGAGCTGGAAAACAAATCGATCCCTCGTTATTCAGTCAGGTATTGATTCAAATTGTGCGTCAACAGTATAACATGAATAAAGCTACAGTTGAATTAGCAACTATGCGTTTAAATAGAGCTTTAGAATTATTAGGTAGTCGCTGGGAGAAAAAACCCTTTTTAATCAGCGATCGCCCTAGTGTAGCAGATTTAACCGCTGCCGCTCTCCTGAGTCCCTTAGCCTTAATCCCCCATTATCAGCAAAATTATCCCTGGTTAATGCAAAGGATTGGGGAAATACACCAACTTTGTCAAGAACCACTACCACCTGGATTAAATCTTAATTAATACCGATTGTATGATAAAATACCTAATCTGTATCTATTTAATCATCTTCAACATGGTGAGAGGAGAACCAGCATGGGGATTACCACCAGCGACAGATATACCAGAAGAAATATTAAGGACAGAAATAATTACCACAGCGCGATCGCCCATTGACGGTAAACCTGTGACCCCAGCCGAATATGTCCAATTACAAGCCCAATTAGAAAAAAGCCCATCCAACCCTAAATCACAAGTTAACCCCAAAATTCAAAACCTAATTTTTTTATTGCGTCTACGTCAAGCAATTCGGACCGTCATCCCCTTCTGAACTCAAGATGACGCTGTAATTTTGGGGGACAAATTGAGGATTTGCAAAAAATTTGCCATGATTTATGAAATTTTGTGACTTTAAATGTCTATATTTTTTACATAACTTTAGTTTGAGTACCTCAGCCTCTCCTTAGATAAACATTTGGAATTTAAGCGGCATAGACACATACCCAGTGTTAGCTTTGAGGATAAACTCTTGTGAATAAATTTGGTAAATTCTCTTAGGTAGGTTCCTTATGTCGATGACCATTGCCCCCGACCAAATAGACCGAATAGTGTGGAATCAGCACGATGATCCCTTCGCCGTCCTTGGCCCACATCCAATTGAACAAGAGGGAAAGACCACAGGATGGATAGTGCGAACCTACCAACCTTCAGCAGAAGCAGTTTGGGTAGTCTTACCAGATAAACGTCAAGAATACCCAATGCAATCAGTCCATAATCCGCACTTTTTTGAATGTGTCCTCGATCTGACCGAACTAGCTAACTACCAATTGCGGTTAAAAGAAGGAAATCAAGAACGGGTCATTAATGATACTTATGCTTTTCGTTCTCCGAAACTAACAGACTTCGATGTTCACCTCTTCTCAGAAGGTAATCATCACCGCATTTATGAAAAATTAGGCGCTCATTTAATGGAATTAGATGGCGTCAAAGGAGTTTACTTTGCTGTTTGGGCACCTAATGCTCGCAACGCATCCGTGTTGGGAGATTTCAACTATTGGGATGGTCGGAAACATCAGATGCGAAAAGGGGGCAATGGCGTCTGGGAACTCTTTATTCCTGATTTAGGTGTGGGCACCCATTATAAATACGAAATTAAAAACATCAATGGACATATTTACGAAAAATCTGACCCTTATGGATTTCAACAAGAAGTGCGTCCAAAAACAGCTTCGATCGTCGCTGATTTAGATCAATATGAGTGGCATGATCACAACTGGATTGAAGAAAGACGACATCATGATCCTCTCGTTCAACCAGTTTCCATCTATGAGTGTCATTTGGGTTCTTGGTTACACGCAGCTAGTGCTGAACCAGCTAGACTCCCTAATGGTGAACCTGAACCAGTGGTTCAAGTTTCGGAATTGAATCCTGGGGCTCGTTTTCTGACTTATCGTGAATTAACGACCAAATTGATTCCTTATGTCAAGGAGTTAGGATATACCCATATTGAATTGCTGCCGATCGCCGAACATCCATTTGATGGTTCTTGGGGTTATCAGGTCACAGGTTATTATGCACCAACCTCGCGCTTTGGTACTCCAGCAGATTTTATGTATTTTGTTGACGAGTGCCATGCGAATGGAATTGGGGTAATCGTGGACTGGGTGCCGGGACACTTCCCCAAAGATGGTCATGGTTTGGCTTTCTTTGATGGTACTCATCTTTATGAACACGCAGACCCACGGAAAGGAGAACATAAAGAGTGGGGCACCTTAGTATTTAACTATAATCGCAACGAAGTCCGGAATTTTTTAGCTGCTAATGCGCTGTTTTGGTTTGATAAATATCATATTGATGGAATGCGGGTAGATGCAGTTGCGTCGATGATCTATTTGGATTATTGTCGCAAACCTGGAGAATGGGTGACTAATCAATATGGTGGAAGGGAAAATATTGAAGCGGCTGATTTTATCCGTCAAGTAAATCATTTGATTTTTAGTTATTTTCCGGGCATTTTGTCCATTGCGGAAGAGTCCACATCTTGGCCAATGGTTTCTTGGCCCACTTATGTTGGTGGTTTAGGCTTCAATTTGAAATGGAATATGGGCTGGATGCACGATATGTTGGATTATTTCCACATGGACCCTTGGTTTCGCCAGTTCCATCAAAATAATATTACTTTCAGTATGTGGTACAACCACAGCGAGAATTTTATGCTAGCTCTATCTCACGATGAGATTGTGCATGGCAAGAGTAATATGATTGGTAAGATGCCCGGAGATGAGTGGCAGAAGTTTGCCAATGTCCGTTGTTTATTTACCTATATGTTTGCCCATCCTGGCAAGAAAACCATGTTTATGAGCATGGAATTTGCTCAGTGGAGCGAGTGGAATGTGTGGGCAGATTTGGAGTGGCATTTGCTCCAATATGAACGTCATCAAGAGGTGAAGCGGTTTTTTACTGAACTAAATTATCTTTATCGTAGTGAACCAACTTTATATACTTTAGATTTCGCTCCAGAAGGATTTGAGTGGATTGATTGCAGTGATAATCGTCACAGTGTTGTTTCTTTTATCCGTCGTGCTAAGGATTCTGAGGAATTTGTAGTTGTAGTTTGTAATTTCACTCCTCAACCCCATGCTCATTATCGGGTAGGAGTTCCTGTTGCGGGATTTTATACCGAGCTATTTAATAGTGATGCTCGCAAATATGGGGGTAGCAACATGGGGAATTTGGGTGGTAAATGGACTGATGAATGGTGGTTCCATAATCGTCCCCATTCTCTCGATTTGTGCTTACCTCCTTTAGCGGTGTTGATCTTCAAATTGGATCGGGAAAAAAGTGTCGCTGCATTACCCGCTCAAGTGAATGAAGATTAAATAGCAATACGATTCAGTTAAGTGTAGGGGTGAAGCATTCGGACGACAATTGAACAATCAAGGTTTACCCTGAGCGTTCCCTGAGCGTAGTCGAAGGGTAGTCGAAGGGCAGTAATATTAGATCCAAATGCTTCACCCTTGTTCTGCGCTTTAGTTGCAGTGGTGACGGACCCAATCCCGAACTAAGCGAATAACTGCATTTTCATTCATAGTTTGACGCTGCTGTAAAAACTGATTTAAAATCTCAGCAGTTATGATGGGAAAAGCCCCACTAACTGCCGATTCCTGATAAGTTCGATTTTTTCCCACACCCTGCAACAAATAAACTTTCAAACCTGGTTTTTTCGTATAACACCACACCTCCGGAATACCTAAAGACTGATAAATATCAATTCTCCGAGTCGAAGGACTAGTAATATCAACTTCAATCACTAAATCAGGTGGTAAATTCTCTGGAATTTCCGGGTCTAAACCTGCTAATAAATCCGCATTTTGGATATAAAAACAAGTATCAGGTTCTACTCCTTGTGCTAAATCTTCTCTTTCCCAGGTAGTAGAACCCAAATCAATCACATTCAAACTCAGTTCTTCTGTCAACGTTGTTACAATTCTAGCCAACAACCGATTAATAATTTCATGTAATTTTGAAGGTATCTTAATTTGTAATATTCCTTGATGATAAGTCAACCGCGACGATCGATGATTTCCCAGCTCTGTAAGTAAGGCTTTAAAAGTCTGCCAACTCACCTGATCAAGCACAATATCTTGGGTTACTTTTCCTTGAAAATCATCCATTTCTAATTCGCTGACTTGAGTAGAAATCTGCACCATTTAAACTCCTAAATGCTGTTCGATTAATTGGGCGATCGCACTATCATTAAAATCTTCTGTCAGTTCTAGAAGATGAGAACCAAAGGTATGATAGCGATCGTCTGTTGTCATCAAAGACCTTACTGCTTCCTCAATTGCCATAATATCCCCAATTTTAGCCAACTTGAGAAGTTTTTTTAGTTCTGGTGTGGGTAGGGTGGTTTGCTCCACATCTTTCTTGGTTGGTACAGAAGCGTTTAACCCCTCATAAATCCACTCCAATTGCAGATATTTTTGCAAACTAGCTAACAACTCCTCGAAGTTAATCGGTTTGTGCAGAAAATCGTTGCAACCTGCTTCCAAACTCATCACTTGGTTTTGTTCGAGAACGCTCGCGGAAGAAGCAATAATAATAGTACGTTGAAAATCTGGCAATTTTCGCAATTGTCGCACCATCTCAAAGCCATCTAAAATTGGCATTACTAAATCCGTAATTATTAAATCTGGTGGAAAATTCTGTGCTTGCTGTAAACCTTCTATTCCATTGCGTGCTTCTCGACATTCAAATCCCACGGAGGTTAACATTTCTAGTAAGACTTGTTGGTTTACCAATTTATCATCGACAATTAAGAGCTGACGTTTTGCACCTTGATAACCAATAATTTTCCTTTGCTTGCTTCCAGTTGTTTGCCAATCTGTGGCAATAGGAATTTTAATATCAAAGAAAAAGGTACTACCTTGTCCGAGTTGACTGATGACTTGAATCTCACCCCCCATCAGATTGATAATTGTTCCAGAAATCGCCAACCCTAAACCAGTTCCCTCGATTTGTCGGGACTTATCACCAACTTGCTCAAAAGGTAAGAAGACTTTTGCTAAGTGTTCGGAGTTGATACCAATACCTGTATCGCTTACGGCAAAATATACTGTAGCGGTATTATTAGAGTTAGCATCATTTGCCCATCGTTCTACCGTAAAAGTTACACTGCCGCGATCGGTGAATTTGATGGCATTACTTAACAGATTCAGCAACACTTGGCGCAGACGTTTTTCATCAACTATTACTGCTGAAGGTAAGTTTGGGTCTACTATAAAATTGAAAAGAATATTTTTAGCTTCTGCTTGAATCCGCGACATCTCTGTGACTCCCAATAAAAATGAAGAGAAGTTGATGGGTTGAGGATTTAATTCTAGTTTGCAAGCTTCGATTTTGGACAGATCAAGAATATCATTAATCAGATTGAGTAAGTGGGTGCCAGATTCCTTAATTATTTTCACCCCATGACGTTGAGTGTTGAGGTCTTTAGCGCGTTCCATAATCTGTGCGTAGCCAAGAATACCATTGAGGGGAGTGCGTAACTCATGGCTCATATTAGCAAGAAATTCACTTTTAGCTTGGTTAGCTGATTCCGCCGCAGCTTTAGCTTGATTTAATTCTTGGGTGCGTTCTTCTACTTTTTGTTCTAAGTTACGGTAGAGGGTGGCATTTTCGATCGCGATCGCTACTTGAGCTGTTAATAGTTTGAGAATTTCTTGGTGACGCTTGGTAAATGCGGCGATAGTTTGACTATTTTCTAAATAGAGAATTCCGATCATCGTATTTTGTTTGAGGATTGGCAAACACAAGATACTTTTTGGTTGTTGAATTTGAATATAGCGATCGCTACTCCAGCGCTCAATTTGGGTAATATCATCAAAAACTAAAGTTTCTGTAGTTTTGCGAACATAACGAATTAGACAAACCGGTACATCGGAACTGGTTTCTAGGGATTGTTTAAGGGAAGAGGGAGTAGCAGTTGCTCCCCCATCTTCCCTACTCCCTTGTTCTGAGGTAGCTAGAGCTTCTACTCTCCAATCAGAACCTGTCGGTAAAATTAACGCACATTTAGTCGCTCCTGCATTTTCCATTAAAATTGCCACTAGGTTAGCAATCAGTTGGTCGTGTTGGAGTTCGCTGGAGATAGCTTGACAGACTTTGAAAATGCTAGCTACATCAAGGATTTTAGAGTCACTGGTACTGCTACTAATGGTAGAAATACCAGGAATTATCAGGGGACTTTCCGAAACATTAATAATTGTTTTCTGTTCTATTTGAGTCTGGGGTAAAATTGCTTCCAATAATTTATAATAGTGTTGTTTGAGATCATTAATTTTAGCGTTTGCTCCCCATTTTTCATAACAACAATAGGCGTTAGTAATATAGTTAATCGCTAGATTTTGTTTGTCACAGTTTAGATAAAATTTAGCAGCTAATTCGTTCGCAATAGCTTCTTCTTGCACATATCCGTTTTGTTTAGCTTCTGCGATCGCGCGATCGTATAGTAGACTGGCTAAAGCTTTATTTGCTAACACCCGATTCAACTCTGCTTCTACTAGAAAATATTTGTGCAGAAAATTTTCAGGACAGTGATCTGACCAAATCTTTAACTGCTGCTGATTGGTGCGAATTTTTTCAATCATTTCACTCTGGTTTTCCTGGGATAAACCAGAGTATAGATTGACCATAATCAAAGAACCATAATAATAATAACCACTATAGGTCGTAAATCCTAGAAGAGCATTCAACATCTTTTCTGCTTTTTCAGTATAAATCAATCCTTCTGCAAAATCTGCTGTTAAGCAAGAAATGTGCATTCTCAGAATATAATAAGGAACAAGACCCATCCCTACTTGGGATCTTTCACTTTGATCAATAATCTCTTCTATGTGAACAATTGAATTTTCTATATCTTCATCTAGTGATAATTTTTTCACAAAAAATTCCGCTCCAGCTAGGGATGTCCGGAGAACGCTATCCTGGATTTTTCTTGAAGCTATTTGATATTTTTTTATATCTTCCAGAATTGACAATAAATTTTCTCCTTGAAACAGACGATTAAAAACATTTCCAAATAAATTATAAGCAGCAAATAGAATTTCTCCTGCTTCAATTCCTACCAAAAAACTGTCATAATTAATAGCAGCTGCTCCCGCAATAGGTTTAGCCCAAACATGAATCCACGATCCTAGTAATAATCCAGCTTTACACTGTTGAGATTTACTATTTAATTTATGACTTAGTTGGATGGCAAATTCGGCAAATTCATATCCCCGTTGATATTCTTGTTTAAATAATCCTAACAGCAATCCATAGTTAGCATAGGCTTTGATTGATTCAGGAATATTACCATTTTCAATAGAAAGATGAACAGCTTTTAAGGAAAAGAAAGTATAAAGCTGAATATTGCAATTAACATAAACACCTGGTTCTAGAGCAATTACAAGTTTTACGATCGCTTTAATTTTAGGATTGGTAATGCTAGGTAAATCAAGTAAAGAATTAATGGAACGATTTTGTAAATGTTTGGCGATCGCCGCAAATTCTTGATTTATTAATTGTTCAATCGGCTCTTTTTCCAGGTAAATTCCTAGGGGATTTAAAGCGGATTTTCCCACTTCATTTAATTCTTTAAACCTACCTTGAAGTGTATATTGAAATATTTGGAGTACATAAATATCTGCCCGATCTATGGGGGAAGTAATATGTTCTAAAGCTAAATTACATATAGTTTCTAGCTCCTCAAATTTACTATCGCTCAATAATGATTCTGCTAGATTAAGATAGAGATTAAAACTCAAATCATATTGATCTTTCCAGGCATTTTGTTCGAGTAAATCGATCGCAATATTTGAATAATTAACAGATGCTTCGTAAGCTGTAGATGCTTTAGCTTTTTTTGCGGCAATTAGATAGAGGTTGGCTAATTTTTCTTTATCTGCTTTTTCGGTAATTAAAGATTGACCAAAATTCAGATGATTCACAATATCAAATAATTTTTCATTTCGCTCTGACTCAGACAATTTTTCTAGCAAAAGTTGACCAATATGATAATGAGTTAATTGTTTCTGCTCTTCGTTCATCAATAAATAAGCTGCTTGTTGAACCCGATCGTGTAAAAAGCGATAAACCACATTTCCATGAATATCTAAATTAGTAGTTTTTTCATCATTTCCTACATATAATTTATAAACGTCATTCTGAGGAATTATTAACCCTTCCTGAAGTGGTTTCCACAATAAATCCGCCACTTCTAATTCGGAACATTCTGAAACAATTGCTAAGATATGTAGATCGAATTGATTACCAATACAAGCTGCAAGTTTGAGAATATTTTGGCTAGCTGCTGGGTACTTCTGTAGTTGGGTTGCCATAAACTCTACTACATCATTAGAAATTGTTAATCTCTTAATTTCACTAAAATTACACTGCCAAATTCCTGTGTTTAAATCAAATTTAATTACGCCATCCTTATAGAGTCCATTGATAAACTGTGTGGTAAAAAAAGGATTGCCTTTAGTTCTTTTTTTAATTAACCTTGTGATGGGATAAGTTTGCTCAATATCACAGCATAAAGCATCAGATACTAATCGGTTTGTATCCTGAAAATTTAGGGGTTTAAGAGTAATTGTATTCACATTTTTATCAGCCTTTTTTAATTCCTCTAAGGTCAATATGAATGGATGAATTGGCGAAACTTCATTATCTCTATAAGCACCCAACAAAAGCAGATATTGTCGATTTTCCATCAGTAACTTAACTAAATTTAAAGAAGCAGAATCTGCCCATTGTAAGTCATCTAGAAATATTACCAATGGGTGTTCTTGATTACTAAAAATAGAAAGAAATTTTTGGAATAATAAGTTAAAGCGATTTTGAGCGGCTGTTCCTGATAGCTCTGGTGCTGGTGGTTGTTTTCCAATGATTCGTTCTAGTTTAGGGATTAAGTCAATCAAAACTTGTCCATTTTCTCCTAAAGCGATCAGGATTTTATTTCTTAATTGTTCTAATTCTCGATCCGATTCAGATAATATTTGCTCTACTAAATCTCCTAATGCTTGGACAAAAGCACTAAAGGGGACATTACGATTAAATTGGTCAAATTTCCCTTTAATAAAATATCCTTTCTGACGGGTAATTGGTTTGTGAACTTCATTGACTACGGAGGTTTTTCCGATTCCTGAAAACCCAGCTACTAACATCATTTCTGTATTACCATTAGCTACTCTCTCAAATGCAGTTAAAAGTGTTTTGACTTCTTCTTCTCTTCCGTACAATTTTTCAGGGATTAAAAATCTGTCGGATCTATCCCTTTGAGCGATGGGAAATTTCTGGATTTCTCCTGTTGCTTTTAACTGGTTTAAACAAACTTCTAAATCGTATTTTAATCCCAAAGCACTCTGATAACGTTCCTCGGCATTTTTAGCTATTAATTTATCTACAATCTCTGCTATTACTACGGGAATTTTTAAATCGATACTATTTACCTTTGGTGGTTTTTGTGCTAAATGACAATGCAATAATTCTATAGCATCTTCTGCGTAATATGGTAATTTTCCTGTTAATAATTGAAAAAATGTTATGCCCAGAGAATAAAAATCACTTCGGTAATCAATTCCTCTATTCATCCTACCAGTTTGTTCTGGAGAAATATAAGCTAATGTTCCCTCTAATATATTGGGATTCTGGATTTCTTGTGTTTCCCTTGGCAAAAGAGAAGCTATCCCAAAATCAATTAGTTTAATTTGTTTATTTTCTGGATTGATTAAAATATTGGCAGGTTTGATATCCTTGTGAATAATATAATTTTGATAGAGATAATGAAGTATTTCTGTCAGATTAATAGCAATATTTAGAAATTCCTCTAAAGGTAAGCATGGGTATAGGTGATTTCCCGATGTAAATGTTTGCAAATAAGTAGATAAGGATACACCACCAAAATCTTCCATTACTAAAGCATAACTGTTAGAGTAAGGTTCAAGATTATAGGATTTGACAATTAATGGCGAGAGAAGATTTTTAGTGATAGTGTACTGGTTATGGAATTTAATTATATCATAAGAAGTCGCATCGGTTGTGCATAAGGTTTTAATCGCTACAGGTTGATTGTCACTAACTCGGATACCCCGATAGACTATTGTACGTTTACCTGTGTAGATTTCCTTGGTAATTTCATAACCTGGTAAATCAGCAATAAGATTCATGTTTATTTACTCCTATTTGGGAAATGGCTGGTAGGGTGATTACAAGTATCGACCTAACCCCCCAACCCCCTTCCCTACAAGGGAATGGGGAGTAATTAAGATTATTAATTTATTTGAGATTTAATCGGAGTCATTTCAATACGGTTCGGTTAATTGTAGGGGTGAAGCATTCGGGCGATAATTTATCAGCTCAAACGAGTAATATTAGATCCGAATGCTTCACCCTTCTGCCGTCGATATCTCCCAAAATATCCTTAAACGAACCGTATGGGGAGTCATTTTGCTCCCCTTTCCTCTTAGGAGAGGGGTTGGGGGAGAGGTCTTCTGCTAGAACGAAACAGCCATGGGGTGCCAAAGGGATGATAGCGATCGCCCCTGGTCATCAAACACCTTAGTGCTTCCTCAATTGCCATCATATCCCAATCTTAGCTAACTTGAGAAGTGTCCAAGTCAAATATGGGTTCAGCTTGATTTAGATGGTTATCTGATCCTGAAATGGCTCGAAAAGAAAGATTAACTACTGAATTAAATCGATAATTTTGTCAAACTGAAAAGCATTAATCCAATCAGTTAAGACTGTAGCTAAATGATTGTTTGAGTCAGGAATTTGCTCAATTAACTTTAAGACCCAATCCGTATCTAATTGAGTCGCTGCCTGTTCTAATTCAACTATCCAATCCGCAGACATCTCCCTTAAAGCATCGGTATTTAACTGTCCTGGTTGGTCAGATTCTTGGGGTAAGTAAACGGGGATTTCTGCCGCGTAGATATAACGCCCTATAGAGCTATGATCCAGATGAATCTGAACCGTAAATCTAAAAACTGTTCCTACTCCTACTTGACTCTTAACGGTAATATTCCCTCCCATTAATTGGACAAATTTTTGGCTAATTGCTAAACCTAAACCTGCACCTTTTTGAAAATTTAGTTCTGTTTCTGTTTGGAAAAAAGGTGTAAACAAATTATTAATTTCATGGGGAGCGATCCCTGGACCTGTATCTTCAATTTCAAACAATAAATCTATTTGATTAACTTGTTGATAGCTCAATTCTGGTAAATGACTACTATTGATAACTCGCAATATTACCCTACCTGCTTTGGTAAATTTGATGGCATTATCAAGAATATTTAGTAAGACTTGGCGCAACTTTTCTCGATCAGCGATCGCATATTGCGGCAGATAATTTCCTTTTTGAAAAATTAGGTCTAGCTGTTTTAAAGATGCTCTAGGTCGTAATTCTTGTCCCAGTTCATCTAGGAAATTATCCAAATCAAAATTATTTGATTCTAAGGTTAGCTGTCTTGATTCAATTTTAGATATTGTCAAAATATTATTGATGAGTTCTAGTAAATAGGTAGCATTATGATAGATAATTTCTATGTTTTCTTGCTGGGTTGACCCGAGGACAGGATCGCGTTTCATAATTTGGCTAAAGCCCAGAATAGCATTAAGAGGAGTTCTCAATTCGTGGCTCATTTTACTGAGAAACTTGCTTTTGGCTTCGTTAGCTACTTCCGCAGCAATTTTGGCTTGATTGAGTGCATTAGTCCGTTCTTCTACTTTAATTTCTAGCAGTTCCGCTTGTTCTCGTAATTTGGTTTCTGATTCTTTGAGGGCAAATGTTCGGATTTCAACTCGTTCTTCAAGTTCAACATTAGTTGCTTCTAAGGTATTAAATAACACATTCAACTGAGCAGCCATGTCATTAAAAGATTGCGCTAAAATATCTAGTTCATCGATTATTTTTATTTCTACTTTTTGGTCTAATTTTCCCTGGGCTATTTCTTTACTTGCTTGACTCAGAAGGTGAATTGGCTGACTGATCCAACGAGAGGTAAAAATTACTAACCCAATCCCTAATCCTAAAGCAATCAAACATAATAGAATGGTAGTATGGGTGTTAGCGTTGATTTGTTCCATAAAGTCAGATTCGGGAACCGCTACAATAATTAGCCAATCAATTCCTCGCTGATCTTGAAATGGCATTACCTGGATTAATTGTCGATCGCCAGCCAGCATAAATTCAATTTGCTGGATGTTCTTAATATTACTGAAGTTGCCAAATTTTTGATTTAAACTTTGTGCAGTTGAACTAATTAATGGATCGCGACTATCTAATGCCCGAATTCTTTGGAATTCTTTAGCATTGTTTTTATTGGGGGTAAATAACTCTTGTTGAGTCGAACTTGCTACTAGCATTCCCGATCGCTCCATAATAAAAATCTGCCCTGAACGACCAATTTTAATATGATTCAGGAATTTGCTAATATCTTCTAGTAAAAAATAAACTCCGCAAACTCCTAATAGATTTCCGCTTTTATTATAGACTGGAAAACTAGAACCAATCATGGGTTTATGTGAGTCAAATTCTAGAAAAATTTCGCTCCATGTCGGTTGCTTTTTTTGCACCGCTATCTGATACCAAGGTCGCCGACGAGCGTCATATTTTTGGGAATTTTTTTTCCCAACCCCAGTTTGATTTCCTTGCGGATCAATGTCATAATAATAGTTGAAGTAATTAGTAGATTTATTGTTGATAACAAGCTGGAGTAAATTATCTTTCATACTGCGTTTAAAACCCAAAAACTCTCCTCCTTGCTGTGAACCAAGAAAAATCCAACTGGCAAAATTAAATATTTTCATCTGTTGCCACAGTAATTTTTGAGTCTGTGGTGTTGGTTTATTCAAATTGAAGCTCAATTCCTCCCGTTCTAAAGCATCGACATTAATCTGATTAATTACCAAAGGTTTTTCTAGGTAATTACTGAGATATTGGTTGACGCGATCGCTAATTTCACTTCGCAATTGAGTTGCTACATCATTAACTGCTTTTTGTCCGTTGCGTAAAGATAGCCATCCTGTGATTCCTACAACTGCCAATATTTGCAAGACAAAAGGGATAATAAGAACTAATTGCAACGGTATTTTTTCAAACTTTTGAGTAATTTTTGCGATCATTATTAACTTCTGAAAAATTTAATTGGTAGAACAATTTTTAGAACGGTTCCTAATCTATGTATACTTTCACAGGATATTTGTCCTCCATGAGTCTCGACAATAATTTGGTAGCAAATTGTTAGACCTAATCCTTTACCAGCACCGACCTCTTTAGTAGTAAAAAAAGGATCGAAGGCACGTTTTCTGACTTCTTCGGTCATCCCAATCCCATTATCAGAAATCGAGATAGCTACTTGCTGGGAATCAACAAGCTCCGTGTGAATAGTAATAGTGGGAACTGATCTTTGAGCAGCAGCAATCACTGATTTTTGATGAGAAGATGAATCAATTTGCATTTTTGACTCTAAAGCGTCAATAGCATTATATAAAATATTTAAGAAAACTTGATTAACTTGACTAGCCCAACATTGAACTAAAGGAAGTGAGCCATATTCCTTCACCACTTGAATGGGCGATCGCAATTGATTTCCATTCAGTCGATACTGTAAAATCATTAAAGTGCTATCAATTCCAGCATGGAGATCGACCGGTTTACATTCTGATTCTCCCAGTCGCGAAAAAGTCCGTAAACTTAACACAATATCGCGAATCCGATTGGCTCCAGTATTCATAGAAGCTAACATTTTGGGCAAATCCAACTTAAAAAATTCAAAATCAATTTCTTCTTGGATTTTTTTGATATCTTGTGGAGGGTAAGGCAAAGCTTGTTGATAAAGTTCTAGCAAGAGAAGAAAGTTAGAAGCGTAATGTGTTAGCTGTTTCAGGTTTCCAGATAAAAAAGTAATTGGATTATTAATTTCATGGGCAATTCCAGCGACAACTTGACCTAAAGCAGACATTTTCTCGCTTTGAACGAGTTGAGCTTGGGTTTCCTGTAAATTTCGCAGAGCTAACTGTAAATCTGCCGATTTTTGCCGTTGGATTTCTTCAGATTGCTGCAACAAAGCATTTTGTTTTTTAAGTTGCTGTTGGAGCCGTCCAATGCTCAGATGATTTTCAATGCGAACTAAAACTTCTTCCAGTTGAATTGGTTTAGTTATATAGTCTACTCCCCCAAATTCAAAAGCCCTTACTTTGTCAGTCATTTCATCTAAAGCACTCAAAAAGATGATGGGAATATCACAATATTTCTCCGAATATTTTAGTTTTTTGCAAACTTCATAACCATTCATTTGGGGCATATTAATGTCGAGCAAAATTAAATCGGGGGGAGCTGCTTCTATACCTTTCAAAGCCAAGATACCATTAATTGCACAGCGCACCTTATATCCCTGTTCTGTCAGCATAGAAGATAACACTCGCAGATTATCTTGAGTGTCATCAACGATGAGAAGATTTCCTTTAGTTTCTAGTTCTGTATTCATTAGACTTTCCCTGCCTCCATTTTTTAGTGCCTACAATTATGATATCCTAAATGCTTCAATTAACTCAGTGATTTTATCAAAGCGATAATTATTAGCCCAATCCGTGAGATTATTAATCAGTCGAGCTTCCCGAGGAGGAATTTTGTCAATTAGTTGCAAAATTAACTCCTGATCTAATTGAGTTGCTGCCTGCTCTAAATTAGCTACCCATTCGCTAGGCATTTTTACTAAATTTTTAGTACCACTCTCTGAGGGAGATGTTAGGAGCAAATTTGACTCTTCTTCTTTTCCTGGTAAATCCCCAGTCGATGGCGCGATCGCTGCTGAGGAAGAAAGGTTTATACTTGGTTCTTCTTCATAGTTCCAGGTCAGTTGTAAATGTTTAGCGATCGCATTAAATAAGTCTTGAGAGTTAACTGGTTTCATCAAAAAATCGTCTCCTCCAGCTTCAATACTAATCTTTTGGTCTATTGGTGCTACCGAAGCAGAGGAAACCAAGATTTTTAATTTTTGTAAATTCTGATCCTGGCGTAACTTTGTGATCATTTCTAAGCCATCCATGACGGGCATTACTAGATCTGTAATCACTAGATCGGGTAACTGTTCGCGGATTTTGTCTAAACCTTCCTGTCCATTTTCAGCTTCAATCATAACAAAACCTAGGGGCTTTAATAGATTCACAATTACAAAGCGATTTTCCCAGCGATCGTCAACGATTAAAATCCGGCGTTGCTCTCCCTGATAACTAATAATATTACCAGCCCCGCTGATTTGTTGCTGTACCCATTCATCATTTAAGATTAATTCTACTTCAAAGAAGAATTTACTTCCTATTTCCAGTTGACTTTCAACTTGAATTTGTCCTCCCATTAACTGCACGATTTGCTGACTAATTGCTAGTCCTAAACCCGTCCCTTCAGCTTGACGACTACGTTCTCCCACTTGCTCAAAAGCTCGGAATAATTTTTTGAGATCTTCTGGAGCAATACCTACTCCCGTATCCGTGACAGAAAACCGCAGACTAACAGTACCTTGAATCGGATCTAAGTCTAGGGTTTCAACTTTCAATGTAACGCTACCTTTGTCAGTAAATTTGATGGCATTACTTAAGAGATTAATCAATATCTGTCGCAGACACTTTTCATCAGCAATTACGCCACCAGGTAGATGAGGATCAGGTTCATAGCGGAATGCGATGTTTTTCTGT
Source organism: uncultured cyanobacterium (assembly GCA_963744145.1). GTDB lineage: Bacteria > Cyanobacteriota > Cyanobacteriia > Cyanobacteriales > CAWUOF01 > CAVUSO01. The sequence continues at coordinate 1,402,368 of CAVUSO010000001.1, forward strand.
TGAGCGCGAATTTGAGAAATTTCTACTACACCTTGCAGTAGGGAAGGTAAATGGATAGCATCGGGATTAAGTTCCAGTTTGCGGGCTTCGATTTTGGAGATGTCGAGAATATCGTTAATCAAAGTCAGTAGGTGAGTGCCACAGCGATGAATAATATTGACTCCCTGACTCGCTTTTTCTGGAAGTCCTTTCATCCGTCCCAGAATTTGAGCATAACCCAGAATCCCATTTAAGGGCGTTCGCAGTTCATGACTCATATTAGCAAGAAATTCACTTTTAGCTTGGTTAGCTGATTCAGCCTCAGCCTTAGCTCGTTGTAATTCTTGGGTGCGTTCTTCTACTTTTTGTTCTAAGTTACGGTAAAGGGTGGCATTTTCGATCGCGCTGGCTACTTGAGCGATCAGAAGTTTGAGGATTTCTTGGTGGTGTTCCGTGAAAGCAGCTACCGTTTGGTTATTGTCTAGATAGAGAATCCCGATCGTCGTATTTTGTTTGAGGATGGGTAAACATAAGATACTTTTTGGTTGTTGGCTCTGAACGTAGCGATCGGTACGCCAGCGTTTGATTTGGCTAATATCATCAAAAACTAAGGTTTCTGAGGTATTGCGAACGTAACGAATCAGGGAAATCGGTAGAGTAGAAATAGTTTCTAAGGATTGTTTGGTGAAAGACTGACTTTCTGGTTCTAATGTAGCTAGAGCTTCTACTTGCCACTCAGACCCAGTAGGCAAAATCAACGCACATTTAGTTGCGCCAGCATTTTCCATTAAAATAGTCGCTAGTTTAGTCATCAATTGGTCGTGTTGGAGTTCGCTAGAGATCGCATAACAGGTTTTGAGAATACTAGTAATATCCAGAACTTTTGAGCTAGTGCTACTGCTGTGACTATTAGAGATATTCCCTGTCAGGGTATTTTCCAAAGCCGGAAATTCTAATAATTGGGAATAGCGCTGTTTGAGATCCTCAATTTTGGCTAATGCCCCCCAGCGAACATAACAGTAGTATGCTTCCTGTACATAGACCGCGGCAATTTTTGGTTTACCCCAATCTAGGTAGAACTTAGCAACTAATTCGTTAGCTAGGGCTTGTTCTTGGATATATCCATTTGCCTAAGCTCCGCGATCGCCCGCTCATAGCGATCGATCGCTTCCGTGTTGTTACCTAAAACCCTACACTTTTCTGCTTCTACCAATTCAAACTTATGAGCATAGTTCATTGGTGCATAGTGCATCCAGATTCTAAATTTATCTTGATTAGCTACCACCTTTTCTAGAAAAGTAGTTTGCTCATCGGGAGTAATTTCTTTGCATTGAGTCAACCTAGTCAAAGAATCATAAAAATAGAAAAGTGGAAATACACACATCCCCCTGGTATTATGCACATTCTGTTCGGCTAGGATAAGTAGGTAGGCACAAAAAAAACAAACTATGTAACAATAAATGAAGAAGAAAAAATCTACCAGGGTCACCAAAAGATGGGCGCTCGTTTAAGGGTATTTCTGAGTCATGAAGAAGACATCACCCTGTTCAACCTGAGAACAGCAGATGTCCCACAGAAAGTCAAAGACCGAGCCGAAGTGATCAGGTTAAGCGCACAGGGTTGGTACGTGGAAAAAATCGCCACTTATTTCCATTGGACGGCACAGACCGTGAGAGAAGTGTTGCACAAATGGCAACAGCTTGGTCTAGAAGGGTTGTGGGAAAAAGCCGGCAGAGGCAGAAAGGCCAAATGGCAAGAAGAGGATCTAGTATTTTTAGAACAATGCCTCAGACAAGAACCACGCACTTATAATAGTGGGCAATTAGCGAGAAAATTAGCCCAAGAGCGCTCGATTCAACTGAGTCCCGACCGACTAAGACGGGTGCTCAAAAAAAGGGGGTCAATTGGAAGCGGGCTAGGAAGAGTCACCAAGGAAAACAAGACCCAAGCAGTAGAGCCCAAAAACAAGCCGACTTAGATCTGCTGGAATTATCTGCGGCAACGGGAGAAATCGACCTCAAATATCTCGATGAATCAGGATTTTGTTTATGGGCTGAGCCCAGCTATACTTATTACTTTCGTGGTGAGCAAAAACGCTTAGAACAAACCAAGCGTCGGGGTCGAAGACTAAGTATCATCGGATTGTTTCAACCGTTAATTAGTTTTGATTACGGTTTGGTAATTGGAGGTGTAAGCCGCGAGTCTTACATCCACATGATGGAAATTGAAGCCCAAGCAGCCCAAGCCACGGGACGGATGAGAGTAATCGTCCAAGATAATGGACCAATACATCGCTGTCTAGAGGTCCAACAACTCTGGCCCAAATGGGAGAGCATGGGTTTGTACATCTTCTTTTTACCCAAATATTGCTCGGAAATGAATCCGATTGAATTGGAATGGCAACATCTGAAAAAAGATGAACTATCCGGCCAATCCTTTGATGATGAATTAGACCTGGCTTATGCCGTAATTGATGCTGTTCAAGCGCGAGGAGACCGAGGAAATTATCAGACCAAACGAGTTAAATTTAACTCTCCGCCCACTGGTTAACTTTTCGTTACATACTTATAAATTTTTCCACCCACTTACTTACTATATTCAAGGGCTGATTGATAATCGCCAAATAGATAAAAAAGAATCAATTTATTCAGATAGATATTATAGAGCAATGTATAATTATTTTGTTTTACAAAAATCGGAATATCCGTTTCTTCATTACAGATTTCTCCCAGCAAACGACGGGGTTCTTCAGCTTTTCCAAGCAGATTCAATACAGATTGATAAAAAGACCCTTGCCAATGTAGTGCTTGTTGATGCTTGAGGTTTTTTTCCGTTGCAGCATAATATTTTGCCATAGTTTGTTCTAGTTGCGGCAACTCTTTTCCGGCAAAAAATGAGTGATAGCAATACATGGTTGCATTATAGCCAGCAAATTCCAAATCTCCAACTTCTAAAGAACTTTGATAGCCTTCTAAAAAATTATTAAGTGTATCATCCAAATGAGAATCCCATGGTCTTATATGACCATTGACAACCTCTAATAACCTCCCTCTTATTTCTTTAACTTCCAATTTCTTAAGTAAATCTATCGCAAGTTGACCAAATGCAAAACTCGACTCAAAATCATTAAAACCCAAACATACAAATCCACAACAAGCATAAACAAAAGGCATAACTAAGCCATTACCATCGACAATTGCTAATTCTATCTGGTACAAAGATGTGAGAGAAAGAAGATTGATATTCGTGAAAAATAGAGAAGATACAATTTTGGAAAAAATTAGGGAAATCGCCAAACTATTAGGGTTCTGGTTTTTTGGTAAATCTAGTAATTTATTAACCGTTAAACCTGCTTTTGCTAAATTAGACTTCATCTTTTCAAATGCCTGCTCTAGATCAATGTTAGAAGGATTTTCAGGAAGATTCACATTAAAATTTTTGAGAAAATCTAAAGCAGTCCGAATCGATTCTTCTAGTTTTTGCTGTGCAATCAGTGTTTGCAGCCAAACATCATAGATATTAACTTGATCTAGGGCAGTTTTAGTGTGTTGTAAACCAATTTTTGTCACGGTTTCCGTTTGCTCGAAATCACCATTAAGATAGGTAGCTAATGCTAGGCTTTCATACAGAGATAGCGTTAATTCATACTGAGTTGTCCAAGAGTTAGCAGCAAGTAGTTTTATTCCTGTAGATAGATATTCAATTGCAGCAGCATAAGCATTGGACTGGATCGCTTTTTTTCCGGCGATCAGATTGAGTTGAGCTATTTCTTCTTTTTCCTGGTCATCAACTAATAAGCCACTACCGATGTTGAGTTGATTAATAATCTCAAATATCTTACTTTCCTGCCATTCTGCCGAGGTATTTTTTAATAATAACTTCCCAATAGTTAGGTGAGTGATCTGTCTCTCATTCTCAGGAATTAGAAAGTAAGCTGCTTGCTGAACCCGATCGTGCAAGAATTTATAGTTAACTTTTACCTCTCCGGTCTGTTCATCATAATCTAATTCCTGGGATTGAAAGAACTTGTAGTTTTCATTGATCGGTAGAATTAATCCATCTTGAAGTGCTTTCCACAGATAAGTGCTGGTATTGACGGGAGATTCTTCACAGATGATTGCCAAGGTATTCAAGTCAAACTGATTCCCAATACAAGCTGCTAGTTTTAAAGTCTTCTGAGTTTCTGGGAGCAGTTTCTCCAATTGCAATGCCATAAATTCTACGACATCATCAGTAACAGCTAAACTGCGTACCATGGTCATATTACACTGCCAGTAACCCAGTTCGGGCTGAAACTTTAGACAATGATTTTCATGCAAAACCTTGAGAAACTGAGTAGTAAAAAAGGGATTTCCTTTGGTTTTCTGATATACTAATTCGGTTAAAGGTAGCGATATTTCATCCGTGCAAATGAGGGTATCTGCTACCAATTGATTGACATTAATTTTGGTCAAAGGGTCTAAGGTAATTGTAGTTACTTTCGCCCCAGTTTTGCTGATTTCTGAGACTGTCAACATCAAAGGATGGGCTGGGAAAACTTCATTATCCCGATAGGCACCTAACAGTAATAAATATCCCGAACAAGCTTCCATTATTAATAATTTTAATAAGCTCAAAGAAGCTAAATCAGCCCATTGTAAATCATCCACAAACATGACTAAAGGATGCTCTGGAGTTGTAAAAATTTGGATAAACTTTTTAAATAAGAGATAGAATCGATTTTGGGCAGCATCACCCGATAATTCTGGGACAGCCGGTTGTGGTCCAATAATCCGCTCTAATTCAGGAATCACATCAATGATTACCTGTCCATTTTCCCCTAAAGCATTGAGAATTTTGGTTTTCCAGGTCTGGAGTTGAACATCACTCTCACTTAATAATTGTCCGATCAAATCCCGGAATGCTTGCACCAGGGCACTCAGGGGAATATTACGATTAAATTGGTCAAATTTCCCTTTAATAAAATACCCTTTTTGTCTGGTAATTGGTTTATGCACTTCGTTGACAACGGCAGTTTTACCAATCCCAGAAAAACCTGCTACTAATATTAATTCTGTATTACCATTACTTACGCGCTCAAAAGCATTGAGGAGAGCTTGTACTTCTTTTTCTCTACCGTAGAGTTTTTCCGGGATTGTGAATCGATCGCACAAATCGCGATCGCCTAATCCAAAATTAACTATCTGCCCCGTACTTTCTAACTGTTGCCAACATCTGTCTAAGTCATATTTCAACCCCAAGGTACTTTGATATCGATCTTCAGCATTTTTTCCCATCAATTTGAGAATAATATTCGACACCACTAGGGGGATATTTTGATTTAGCTCGTGGGGCGGTATCGGATTTTTGGCAATGTGAGAGTATACTACTTCTAACGGATCGTTGGCCAGAAAAGGTAGCTGTCCGGTCAATAGCTCGTATAGTGTTACCCCCAAACTATAAAAATCGGCGCGATAATCAATCCCCCGATTCATTCTACCAGTTTGCTCTGGGGCTAAATAGGCTAAAGTTCCTTCTAAGATATTAGGACTTTGGAGTTCTTGGGTTTCCTTTGGTAATAATGAGGCGATACTGAAGTCAATTAATTTGATTTGTTGGGTTTCAGGATGAATTATTATATTAGCAGGTTTAATATCTTTATGGATGACTCGGTTAGCATGGAGATGGGATAAAATCTCTGCCATCGCTAGGGCGATTTCTAAGACTTGTTGTAAAGTTAAGGGCTGCTCTTGGGTATATTTTGTCAAAGAAATATTACCCCCATCTTCCATGATGAGAGCATAGCCATTTTTGTACGGTTCTAGGCTCAAAGAACGAACAATACCAGGGACATTCAGATTTTTGGTAATAGTATACTGATTGCGAAATTGGATTAATTCGCTCAAACTGGGATATTCCTGTCGCAGTATTTTAATCACTACTGGACGTTTTGCGGTTTCTTGTATACCTCTATATACTAGCGTCTTAGAGCCAGTATAGAGTTCTGCTTGGATGCTATAGCCGGGGATTTCAGGTAAGCTATTGGGAGTAATGCTAGCGTGGGCTGTCATTGGTTCGGATCAGGAAATGTGATTAACTGAACATTCTACTTAAATAATAGAGGATAATATTAGGTTCGTTGTCGTGCTGTCTTCGACCTGATGGTTCTGGGATAATAGCGGCTTGCTGTAAACCTCTTATCCCCAGACTAGACTAATTGCGATTACATCAAATTTGATCTATTTTTTAACTTAAAGTCTCTACACCCTAACTCCATATCTTCATTAGGATGGTAATTTTGTATGGGTTCCTCTTTATCCGAGGTTTTAATCATTGGTGCTGGCCCTGTTGGACTAACACTGGCATCTGAGCTAGCTCGCTATGGAGTGCAATGTCGCATTGTCGATAAAGAACCTAGCCCAAAAACAATTTCCAAAGCCTTGATTCTGCATGTCCGCACCCAGGAAGTATTTGATGCTATGGGGGCAATTACTGCGGAAAAATCGATCAGCATACCCCTGCGACGGATCAGTTTGCATACTTACGGAAAGTTAATTGGACACTTGCACGCTGATGCAATTGATAGTCCCCATCCTCACCCGATTATTTTAGGTCAGGACAAAACCGAGCGTGTGTTAGAAGAACATCTGCATAACCTGGGAAATAAGGTGGAATGGCAGGTGGAGGCGATCGGCTTTGAGCAAACGGAAACAGGTGTTGCTGTAACCCTGCGTCATCCTGATGGCCAGGAAGAAGTTGCCCATGCCAACTATCTTGTCGGTTGTGATGGTGCCCATAGTATGGTGCGAAAAAAGCTGGGCTTGAGCTTTGCAGGTGGCAAATATGAGAACGAGCAATTCATCCAAACCGATGCCAAAATTCGCTGGACACTGCCAAAAGGTACGAGCTACCTGTTCCTGACCCAGCAAGGTTACATGATGGTGATTGAAATGCCCGACGATATCGTCCGGGTGTTTATCTCTCTGTCCGACCCCGATCCTACAAATGAGACACCACCGACGTTACAGGAAGTACAGGATGCCTTGAACCAACTGGGAGGGCTGGAAGCCGAACTCTACGATCCGATCTGGCTAGCCCGCTATCGCACATCTCATCGTCGCGCCGATCGCTTCCGAGAAGGACGCATTTTTGTCGCCGGAGATGCCGGACATATCCATGTTCCTCTGGGCGGACAAGGGATGAATACAGGTATTCAGGATGCTTTTAACCTAGGATGGAAACTGGCATACACCCTGCAAGGCAAAGTGAATCCTACTTTGTTGGATACCTATAACGCCGAGCGCATTCCAGTCGCAGAAGCGCTTTTGGCAGGCACAGATAAAGGCTACCGCATCATTTTGCATCCGAATGAGTTGAAACAGAATGCGGTGCGGTTATTAGGACCATTCATTGTTGGGCAGGAGTCGATTCGAGCAAAAATCCTACACACACTCGAAGAAGTGGATATCAGCTACAAAGATACCAGCCCGATCGCGGCAGATTATGGGGGTAGTAGTGGACCGGTAGCAGGCGATCGCGCTCCTAGTGCAACAATCCTTCGACTTGCCGATTATGCAACAGTACAAATGTTCGATGTCTTCCGAGGCACCCACTGGACTTTGTTGCTCTTTGCTGGACAAAAAGCAGCACCTGAAATTTATGTGCAATTGTTGAGCATTCAACAAAGGGTGAGTGATAAATATCCTCAAGCGATCCACCCCTACCTGCTTGTCCCAGAACTACTCCCACCGCAAAACCTACCTCAGAGCAGCAGAATCTTGATGGATAGTGAGCTTTATGCCCATGAAAAATATGGCATTTCTGCTCCATGCCTCTATTTAATTCGACCTGATTGGTATATCGGATTTCGGGGCGGGATCTCACAGAGCGATCGCCTGTTTGATTATCTCACTAAACTTTTCCTAGAGTAGATACTGCTCGATTAATTGGGCGATCGCACGATCATTAAAATCTGCTGTCAGTTCTAGGATACGGGTACTAAAAGCATGATAGCGATGTTCTAAGTTACGATCGAGTGTGGCTTTTTCGATCGTGATCGCCTATAATCAAAACATAATTGAGCGCATCTATTCTTTATGGGGTTCAAATTTGAATGGGATACTAAAAAAGCGGAAATTAATTTCCATAAACATGGCATCAGTTTTGATGAAGCATCTACTGTATTTAATGATCCATTAGCTGTGATTTTTGATGATCCAGTTCATTCCTTCGGTGAACAACGAGAAATTATTATCGGTCATTCCGATCAAAATAAATTACTTTTAGTTTGTTTTACTGAAAAGAAAAATAATATTATCCGTGTTTTCAGTTCTCGTTTAACTACTAAAAAAGAAAGGAAAGATTATGAACAAAATTCCTTCCATTAATTCTGATTCTGATGAATCAGATGATTTATTAGCTGAATATAATTTTGATTATAGCCAAGCTCGTCCCAATCGTTTTGGATTAAAATCGCCCACTAAAATTACGATTACTCTCGATCCAGATGTTGCTGAAGTTTTTCAAACATCAGAATCAGTTAATCGTGCTTTACGTTGTTTACTAGCAGCTATTCCCAAGAATTAAGTTCTCTGTTCTCTTTTCGATAGGGATACTCAATGGCTTTTTCAATGGCTGCTGACGGAATCGCTGTTTCCAAAGCTTTGATAATCATCCATTTCTAATTCGCTAACCTGAGTAGAAATCTGGACTATTTAAACTCCTAGATGCTGTTCGATTAATTGGGCGATCGCACTATCATTAAAATCTGCTGTCAGTTCTAGGATGCTAGTACCAAAAGCATGATAGCGATCGTCCCTTACCATTAAAGACTTTACTGCTTCCTCAATTGCGGCAATATCTCCCATTTTAGCTCCCTTTAGCAGCATTTCTAACTCTTGAGGAGGTGGGATGATCTGCTCTACATTTGGAACGACTTCCTCTGTTGTTAAAGTGGTAAACTCTTCATAAATCCACTCCAATTGGAAATATTTTTGCAGACCAGCTAACAACTGCTCAAAGTTAATCGGTTTTTGGAGAAAGTCATTGCAACCTACCTCTAAACTCCTTGCTTGGTCTTCAGTCAAAACGCTAGCGGAAGAAGCAATTATTATGGTGTTTTGTAACTGAGAAAGCGATCGCAGTTGTCGCACCATTTCCCAACTATCTAAAATCGGGATCAGTAACTCTGTAATGATCAAATCAGGTTGAACCACTAGCGATTGATTTAGACCTTCTTCCCCATTTTCTGCTTCGTAACATTCAAATCCTAAAGGTATTAATAGTTTTAATAAAATCTCGCGGTTTACCAATTTATCATCCACAATTAACAGCTTGCGTCTTGGACCATGATAACCAATAATTTTACCCTGGATATTTCCTAATCTTTCCTCAATCTGAGCGATCGGAACTTCCACCTCAAAGAAAAATCTACTTCCTATTCCTAGTTGACTCGTGACTTGAATATTACTATCCATCAAATTGACGATTTTTTGCGAGATCGCTAACCCCAAACCCGTACCCTCTGCTTGTCGTGATTTCGAGCCAACTTGCTCAAAAGGTAAGAATATTTTGGTTAATTGTGCTGGACTCATCCCAATCCCTGTATCCTCTACTACAAAACGCAATTTAATCTGATGATTGGATGAGATGGAAAGCTTTTGTACAATAAAAGTCACACTACCTGTATCCGTAAATTTAATGGCATTACCTAACAGATTAAGTAATACTTGACGGAGACATTTTTCATCAACAGTGATAGCATTGGGTAAATTAGGATCAATCATTGAATGAAAAGCAATTCCTTTCTGTTGGGCGCGGATATCTAACATTTCTACTACACCGAGCAAGAAAAAGGACAACTTAATTTCTTGGGGATTTAATTCTAGTTTACGGGCTTCAATTTTCGCCAGATCCAGGATATCGTTAATTAAATTTAGGAGATGATGGGCAGATTGAGCGATGACATCCACCCCACGACTTTGAGTATTCAGGTCTCGAACCCGTTTCATAATTTGAGTATAGCCAAGAATTCCATTCAGAGGAGTGCGTAACTCATGGCTCATCGAAGCGAGAAATTCACTTTTGGCTTGGTTAGCAGATTCAGCTACAGCTTTAGCTTGTTTGAGTTCTTCGGTTCTTTGTTCAACTTTTTGTTCGAGGGTATGGGAGTATTCTTCTAAGCGACTGTAAAGAAGGGCATTTTCGATCGCGATCGAGACTTGAGTAGTTAAAATTTTCAGAATTTCTTGGTGACGTTCGGTAAAAGCAGCTACGGTTTGGCTATTTTCTAGATAGAGAATCCCGATCATCGTATTTTGTTTGAGGATGGGTAAACATAAGATGCTTTTTGGTTGTTGAATTTGAATATAGCGATCGCTACTCCATCGCTCAATTTGAGTAACATCATCAAAAACTAGGGTTTCTGTGGTGTTGCGAACGTAACGAATCAGGGAAATAGGTACATCAGCACTGGTTTCTAGTGATTCTTTGGGGAAAGACTCCTGCTTTTGCTGTTCTTGTAAAGTAGCCAGAGCTTCTACTTGCCACTCAGGATGAGCAGGTAAAATCAACGCACATTTAGCAGCACCAGAATTTTCCATTAAAATTCCGGCTAGTTTGCTAATTAGTTGGTCATGCTGGAGTTCGCTAGAGATGGCTTGAGCGGCTTTGAGAATACTAGCGACATCAAGGGTTTTAGAAGTGCTACTACTGCTAGAGGTGCTAGAAGTCTTGCGGGTAGTAAGAGTCGGGGCTGCGATCGTGTCTTGGGGATTGAGTTTCAGTTGGGTAATTGATAAAATTGACTCTAATAGTTGCGGGTAGCGTTCCTCCAGATCGTTGATTTTGGCTAAAGCTCCCCAACGAGCATAGCCGTAGTAGGCAGCCAGCATATAACCTGTTGCTACTTGTTCTTTGCCACGATTGAGATAATATTCGGCGGCGAGTTCGTTGGCTAGGGCTTCTTCTTGGATGTAGCTGTGGTTTTTAGCCCCAGCGATCGCGCGATCGTAATAGTCTTCAGCTTTCAGACGATCGCCTGAAATTCGTGCTTTTTCTGCTTCTACTAGGTCATACTTGTGTTGATAGTTGACCGGGGCATGGTGCGCCCAGTGCTGCATTTTTTGCTGATTTTCTTGTACTTGGAGCAGATATTGTTGTTGTTCGGTAGGTTCAACGTTAGTATAGTTAGCCAGGAGAGATAGGGAATAATAAAAGTTATAAGCTACCAAAGTTATCAATCCGATCCCGCTGCCAATTTGTTCTAGTGCTAACAAAGCATTGTCAATTGCTTGAGGGAAATTTTTGAATAAATAGCAAAGAATTGTTTTATTAACATATACAGCCAAAAGAGTTACACGATTTTTTGTTGCTTGCAAATATGGCAGCATGGCTGTTTCGTCAAAACTTTCACCAATCAACAGAAATTTATTTGACGTTAGCCCTTGTAAATTTAAGGTTAGTTGATGAAAATTTTGGATGTATTTAGTTGGAAATTTTTGCTTTAATTTACTCATTAAATCAATGTATCCTAGCTGCTCATTTGCCACTAATTCTAATGGTTTACCAGTCCAAAATATGTGACCTGAATAGTGAAGAGCGCAAATCCCAGCATACTCTATATCTCCAACCTCTAGTCCACTATGAAATCCCTCTCTTAACGGTGCTAAAGTTTCCTCTATATGCTCTTTCCAGTGTCGAACCAATCCGTTAAAAGGAGCATAAACTCTACTTTTTAGTTCTTTGGCATTGAATTGCTCTAATAATCTTAAAGATAGTTGACCAGCATAATATCCAGCATCTAATTCACCCATTAATCCAGATAAAATCATGCCATAATCAATATAGGCGATCGCAGCTATGGCTGAATGACCTTCTTCAATACAAAGACTAATCATAGTCAAAACTATCTGCATAGAAGCTGGAGAATTAGCAATCACAGCAGCCGCACTAATCTTCATCAAAATTTGCATAGCTGCCAGCTTATACGGATCGGTCATTATCGGGAAATTTTCTAAATCTTCAAGCTGAGGTAACTGCATTTTCTCAGTGTTCTCATTGCCAGGAAGAGGAGATAATTGCACTCCCAATAATTCAACTACTTTTATTCCTGTTTCAATTGCTTCTAGCATTTGATTTTGGCTAATCGCAAACTGGATTTTCAACTCATAGACCTTTACCTTATCCAGCAGATTTTTAGCTTGTTGTAAAACAATTTCCACTAATTTTTCTGATTGCTCAAAATCAGTGTTTAAATATTCAGTTTCCGCTAATGCTATATGAAGTTTAAGGGTCAATTCATAGTGACTCTGCCAACTATTTGCTGGCAACAATTCCAAACCCACCATTAAATATTCATTCGCTATGCCATAAGCCGTGGCTGTTTTCGCTTTTCCTCCCGCCCGCAGATTTAATTCAATTAGTTCTTGACGTTGACTTTCTTCCTCTAACAGTTCTCGTCCTTTATTCAATTGATTAACAATAGAAAACAGTTTTTTTTCCTGTTGTTCTGGGAATGTTTCACTTAATAATAATTGCCCAATCTTGAGATGAGTAGCAGGTTTTTCAGCTTCGGCAATTAATAAATAAGCTGCCTGTTGTATCCGGTCATGGAGAAAGCGATAAGTTAAAGAAATATCTTTTAATTGTGATAACTCTTGATTGTCTTCAGACTGAAAAAATTTATATACTTGTGTAGTCGGCAAAATCAATCCTTCTTGCAGAGATACCCACAATCTAGAAGTAATCTCTAAAGCAGATTGTTCACACACGATCGCCAATGTTTCTAAATCAAACTGATTACCAATACAAGCAGCAACTTGCATTACTTTTTGAGTTTCTGCGGGTAGTTTTTGTAGCTGAATTGCCATAAATTCAACTATATCATCACTGATGGCAAGTAAACCTATCCCGCTTAAATCACACTGCCAATAACCCAATGTCCGCTCAAACTTAATCAAATCTTCTCCATACAAAAACTTGAGAAACTGATTGGTAAAAAACGGATTTCCGCCAGTTTTTTGATATACTAAGTTAGTCAGTGGTTCGGCTAATTCCCCCGCACAATTAAGCGTAGCTGCGATTAATTGATTAATATCTTTTACAGTTAATGCTTCTAGGGTTATCGTCTGAAGTGCTAGCCCAAATTTTTTCATTTCTGCTACGGTTTGCATCAAGGGATGGACAGGAGAAACTTCATTATCCCGATAAGCACCAATTAACAATAAATAGCCACTTTGATTGTCACTCAGTAAGAGTTGAAGCAGTTGTAATGAGGTATAATCAGCCCATTGTAAATCATCGAGGAAAATGACTAGAGGATGAACCGGAGTAGCTAGGGTACAGATGAAATTCTGAAATAATAAATTAAAGCGATTTTGAGCAGCACTCCCAGAAAGCTCTGGTGCTGGAGCTGGTTGACCAATGATTCTTTCTAATTCGGGAATAACTTCAATTAATACTTGTGCGCTTTCTCCTAATGCTGCTAATATCTTCTCACGCCAGATTTGTAATTCTTGGTCACTTTCACTAAGTAATTGTCCCAGGAAATCTCGGAAAGCTTGAGCGATCGCACTTAAAGGAATATTCCGATTAAATTGGTCAAATTTCCCTTTAATAAAATATCCTTTTTGCCTGGTAATTGGTTTATGCACTTCATTAACAACAGCAGTTTTCCCAATTCCAGAAAAACCTGCTACTAAGATTAATTCCCTATTACCATTACTGATTCTCTCAAAAGCATTTAATAGTTGATTAACTTCGTTTTCTCTACCGTAGAGTTTTTCGGGGATAATGAAGCGATCGGACAGATCCCGCTCTCCTAATCTAAAATTAACTATCTCCCCGGTACTTTCCAACTGTTGCCAACATTTTTCTAGATCATATTTTAACCCCAAGGCACTTTGATATCGATCTTCGGCATTTTTCGCCATCAATTTGACAATAATCGCTGATACTACTGGGGAGATAGTTTCATTGAGCGCATGAGGTGGTACTGGGTTTTTGGCAATGTGAGAATATACTAATTCTAAGGGATCATTCGTGGGAAAAGGTAACTGCTCTGTCAACAGTTCATACAAGGTTACCCCTAAACTATAAAAATCAGCACGGTAATCAATCCCACGATTCATCCTTCCGGTTTGTTCGGGTGCTAAATAAGCGAGAGTTCCTTCTAAGACATTAGGATTTTGAATTTCTTGGGTTTCTTTTGGCAATAATGAGGCAATGCTGAAGTCAATTAGATTAATTTGTTGCGTTTCTGGATGAATAAGAATATTAGAAGGTTTGATATCTTTGTGGATGACTCGGTTAGCGTGCAGATGGTGCAATATCTCCGCCATTGCTAGGGCAATTTCTAATACCTGAGTCAAGGTAAATGGTTGATGTTGAGCATATTGTCTCAGGGAGATGCTACCTCCATCTTCCATAACTAGAGCATAGCCATTTTTGTAAGGTTCTAGGCTCAAAGAACGAACGATACCAGGAATATTCAGGTTTTTGGTAATAGTATACTGATTGCGAAACTGCACTAAGTCGCTAAAATTGGGATATTCCTGTCGCAATACCTTAATGATAGCTGGACGTTGTTGGCTAATTTGGATTGCTCGATATACCAGCGTCTTAGAACCTGCGTATATTTGCGATTGAATGCTGTACCCTGGGATCTCAGGCAAGTTGTTGGGGGTAATGCGGTCAGTGGGTTTCATAGGTTTGGGGGGTATAGATTCAATAGCCATAGTCAATCGAACTCTTGCAAAATTACAAGTTGTCACTGAGAGAAACCCACCCATGCGAGGGGTCGGGATAAATCAGGCTACCCCGATCATATTATCATCAAAATCTGCTGTCAGTTCTAGGATACTAGTACCAAAAGCATGATAACCATCGTCCCTTGTCCTCAAATACCTTACTGCTTCCTGAATTATACAAAGAATGGCATAAAAATAAAAATTAGCCAGAGCTGAGTCATTACTAATGGCTAATTATTTGATCTACAGATTAAATCATTGCGATCGCATAATTGATTCAAGGAATTTAATAATACCAGTATCATCAAAATCTTCTGCAAAATCAATTAAACGAGTAGCAAAAGATTGATATTCAGGGTTCAACTGTTCTAGCCGATTAGCTTCATTTATAATCATATCCACATCACCAATTCTACTAGCTTGATAAATTTTTTCTAGTTCTGTTGTTGGTGGAAATATTATTTTTGGTTGATTTACTGCTTCTACTTCTTCATAGTTCCAAGTTAGTTGTAAATGATTGGCTAATAGATTAAATAAATCTTGGGCATTAACTGGTTTAGCTAAGAAAGCATCACCACCCGAATCTAGACTCATTTGTTGATCTACTTGTGCTACTGAAGCTGAGGAAACGAATACTTTTAAATGCTTTAAATTTTCATCATTTCGTAATTGTTTAAGAAATTCAAACCCATCCATTACGGGCATTGCTAAATCTGTAATTACTAAATCGGGTAGATTTTCCCGGATTTTCTTTAAGCCGATTTGTCCGTTTTCAGCATCAATCACTCCAAAACCAATTGGGGATAATAAATTGACAATTACTGCTCGATTTTCCCAGCGATCGTCTACAACTAATATTTGTTTTTTATTCCCATTATAACTAATAATATTTCCAGCCTTACTGGTTGGTCGCTGTGCCCGTTCGACCTGTAATGGTAGTTCGACTTCAAAAAAGAATTTACTCCCAACTCCCAAGGTACTCTCAACTTTAATTTCTCCCCCCATCATCTGCACAATTTGCTGACTAATTGCTAATCCTAATCCGGTTCCTTCTGCTTGACGAGTACGATCGCCTACTTGTTGAAATGCTTGGAATAGTTTTTGAATATTTTCCGCACTAATCCCAACTCCCGTATCTGTAATCGAAAAGCGTAGGTAAGTAAATAGATTCGGATTAGTATTTGAGTTTAATTGTTCAACTTTAAGAGTAACACTACCTTGATCAGTAAATTTAATCGCATTACCTAAGAGATTAATTAATACCTGACGTAACCTTTTCTCATCAGCAATAATACCATGAGGTAAATTAGGATCTGGTAGATAATAAAAATCGATCGCTTTTTGTTGGGCACGAATTTGGGAGATTTCCACAACTCCTTGGATTAGAGATGGTAAGTGAATCGCATTAGGAACAAGCTCAACTTTACGAGCTTCAATTTTAGCTATGTCCAGAACATCATTAATTAAAGTCAGTAAATGAGACCCACATTCGTGAATAATATTGACTTGATGTTTTTCTTTCTCAGGAATAGTTTTGGAACGTCCCAGAATTTCGGCATACCCTAAAATACCATTCAATGGTGTTCTTAGTTCGTGACTCATATTAGCCAGAAATTCACTTTTAGCTTGATTAGCACTATCCGCTAATTGTTTAGCTTGTTTGAGTTCGGTGGTACGTTCTTCAACTCGTTTTTCCAGTTCGATATTGGTATTTTCGAGGAAACTGAAAGCAGCTTGGAGTTGACTACTCATTTCATTGAAAGTTTGTCCTAGTTGATCTAGCTCTTTAATGTTTTCTGGTTGGATTTGTTGGTCAAGATTACCTCTAGTGATTTCTTCGGATGCTTTATTTAAACGGGCAATAGGTTGTAAAATCCATCGGGATGTATAGATACCAGAGTTTACTGCTATAATTAAAGCCAAGATACATAGAAAAATAGTAGTACGAGAGTTGGCATTAATTCGCTCCATAAAATCAGATTCAGGTACCACCACTACAATGAGCCAATCCAACCCAAATTTATCTTTAAACGGTAGTACCTGAAGAAAGTTGCGTTGACCATCTTTGGTAAATTCAAGTTGCTGGTCGTGGTTGATTTTGCCGATTTCGCCAAATTCGGAGGTTAAATATTGACTAGCTTGATTAATCAACGCATCATTAGTTTCTTGGGGTTTAAGTCGCTGGAAAGTTTTTTGACCAATAGACTGCTGACTACTTAGAAAAAGGATTGGTTTTGCTTGAGAACTTGCTACTAATTTTTCATCTCTTTCCACAATAAAAACTTTTCCTGACTTTCCCACTTGTAGACTTTGTAAAAATTTACTGATCTCTAAAAGATAAAGATTAACAGAAAAAATGCCTAATTGGTGATTATTTTTATCAAATATGGGACGATAGGCGCTAATAGCAAGAGTTTCATTATTACCAATTGGAAAAATTTCACTCCATCCTGGTTGGGTCGTTTTTAGTCCTTTTTTATACCAGCTCTTTGTCCTCAGATCATAGTTGGGTGTTGTCTCCAAAAAATTGATTCGATTACCATCTTGGTCTACAGAATAGTCAGAATATTGATTGGGAGAAGAGTGATCTGATATGGAAATACGCACTTGTTTATTTTTCGTATGAATCCCTCTCATATCTCTCTGTAAATTAGCAAATAAAATATAACTTACCGTCGAGTTAACTTCTAATAGTTGAAAGTAGAGATGACGCTCTATAGCTGAGAAGTCTTGTAAATCTAATTTACCCAGACGAACATCATTCGCACTAATAAGATTAATCAAATGAGGGGTAGCTAAATAGGTATTGAGATACTGCTTAACCCTTGCACCAATCTCAGTTTGTAGCTGATTCGCCACATCATTAACTGTCTTTTGTCCGTTCAGTAAAGACAACCATCCGGTCAATCCAACCGCAGCAAATATTTGGATAATAAATGGTGCAATTAGGATTAATCTTAGAGGGATTGAATGGATATTCGGCGATCGCTTAGTCGAGTCTGGTTTTTTAACTTTCACCAGATCCGATGTACTAGCTTTGGCTGATTGTTTAGTTACCATTGTGGTTTTTGTGGGGAGCCTTTATGGCTAGAATACACTAAGACTTGATCTGAGAGTGATCGAGCCAGATCTTGTAGAGGATTTAATTAATCCGATCGCTTTTTCCTAAATTCTTGATCCCATCAGTATAAATCCGAAGATTAATTCTAATACCATAGGTTAAGAATTATTGCTTCAGTGAAAATACGGAATCAAGCTCGTGATAAGCTTGAGCCACAAAGGCAGAAAAGCATGATCCTTAAATAAAAATATGGCTTTCAAGAATGCCGGACAAGTCTTGGTAGGGTATGGGGGAAGTTAAGTCAATCAATTGAGTGACAAAAATACCACGAATCATCGTTGTTATAGCTCATTTCTCAGTCTAATCAAACACTCATCGAAGGATAGTCTATGAACGAAGCTTACATTGTTTCAGCAGTACGGACCCCCATAGGTCGTTTTGGCGGTGCCCTAGCCGAATTATCCCCTGCGGATCTCGGCGCACACGCGATAAAAGCAGCTTTAGATAAGGCCGAATCTACCAGCGTCAGCACTGGAATTATATATTTTTGGTAATGTCTTGGGGGCAGGACATGGACAATTAGTCCCTCGTCAAGCAGCACTTAAAGCTGGAATTCCTGCTGAGATTGATGGTTATCGGGTAGATATGGTCTGCTCTTCTGGGATGATGAGTGTGATTAATGCTGCTAGAACGATCAGTGCTGGGGATGCAGATCTAGTCTTAGCTGGTGGGATAGAATCTATGTCTCAAACGGGATTTTATCTATCCCATCGGGCCCGTTGGGGATATAAATTTCTGTTAGGTGCTCCAGAGCAGTTAAATGATCTCGTCTTGAATGATGGACTGACTGATGCGACCACCGGTGAAGTCATGGGTATTCAAGTTGATCGTCTCTCTGTTGACCGTGGAGTCACTCGAGATGAATTAGATGCTGTAGCGGTAGAATCCCATCTCCGCGCTGCCGCAGCCACCGAAAAAGGCTATTTCAAAAATGAGATTGCACCGATCAAAATTACTGTCAAAAAAGAAACCAAAGTAATTGATACGGATGAAGGTATCCGTCCTGATAGCAGTGCCGCTAGTTTAGGAAAATTACGTCCAGCATTCAACTCTGATGGTATACTTACTGCTGGTAACAGTAGTCAAATTTCTGATGGAGCCGCAGCCCTGATTTTAGCTAGTGAGAAAGCAATTAAAGAATATGGACTCAAACCGATCGCTAAGGTCTTAGGAGGAAGTTGGGCTGGTGGAGTAACCTGGCGTTTCCCTGAATATACAGTCCATGCCACGAAAAAACTGCTGAACCAGCTCAAAATGCAGATCAGTGATTTCGATCTGTTTGAAAATAATGAAGCGTTCGCCCTCAATAACATCCTGTTTGAAAGGGATTTAGAGGTCGCCCACGATCGCCAAAATATCTATGGTGGGGCGATCGCCCTCGGACACCCCATTGGTGCATCCGGAGCGCGGGTAATTGTCACCCTGATCAATGCTTTATCCACAGAGAATAAAGCTCGAGGTTTAGCGGCAATTTGTCATGGGACTGGTGGGGGTACTGCCTTTGCCATCGAACGAGTTTAAACCATAATTTGGAGTCAATTGAAATCAATTTTGACTCTTCAACCATTGAGATAGGAGTGCAGAAGTTATTATGGTATCCTTGGGATTAGAAGATAAAGTCATTGTTGTCACTGGTGGCAATCGGGGGATAGGTGCCGCAATGGTTTCCTTATTCACCGATTTAGGGGCAAAGGTAGCTTATACAGATATTGCGATCGATAACACCAAAGGCTTAGGAGTTAAAGCTGATGTTACCGATCTCGCTTCGATGGAAGCAGCAGGAAAAGAGATCGTCGAAAAACTCGGACCTGTTTATGGGGTAGTTGCTAATGCTGGAATTACCCGGGATGACTTTTTTAATAAGCTCACTCCTGAAGCTTGGGATGTAGTGATTAATGTCAACCTCAAAGGGGTGGTAAATACCATTAAACCCTTTATTCAGGGAATGTATGACCAAAACCAAGGTTCGATCATTGCGATTAGTTCCATTACTGGTGAACGTGGTAATGCGGGACAGACTAACTATGGTGCTACCAAAGCCGCGGTGATTGGGATCATTAAATCCTTAGCCCGGGAAGGCGCGCGTTATAATGTACGTGCCAATGCGATCGCTCCTGGTTTTATCAATACAGAAATGACGAAAGCCGTTCCGGATAAAGTCAAAGAGAAAATTTACACGGAAATTCCTTTCCGTCGTTTTGGTGAACCAGAAGATATCGCTTGGGCTGCTGCTTATCTCTTATCTCCAGTTGCTAGCAATTACGTTTCTGGACAAGTTCTCCGAGTTAATGGTGCCCACCATACCTAAAGTGGCAAAAAAACCTTAAGTCAAGGAAATTTTCCTAAACCCAATTCATGGTTCAAGATTGATGATAATGTTGACTCGCAATCTCAGAACCATGAGTTCAATGACTATCAATCTGAATGGAGGGAAAAATGGCCAGTTCTGATGTGAATAAAGATTGGACTGATATCGCTAGTGAGGTAGTCGGTCGATGGACAGAAACCAGCACTTTAATGTGGAAAAACTGGTTTGATTTAATGAGTTTAGTCCCGACAGAAATCGCTAGCACTGAGACTGTTCCTGAATTGAAAGATGTGAGTAAAAAATTTTTAGGGAATCGGGAATTAGCGATCGATTTTCTCCAACTATCTATCGATGCTTGGAAAAGTATTTTGCCCCAAGTTAAAGCCGGAGATGACTGGCAACATACTTTAAACAAATCGATTGAAAAAATGCGAGAGCAGTTCAATAAATTCTCTTTGGGAGCGATCAGAATCGGTCAGGATTCTACCGAATTATGGGAAGTTTATCTCCAGCAAATGCAGAAATTTAACCAGCTTTGGGTATCTTCCTGGGGATTTACAGAACTTTTGGGTCAAGCCTCAACTGGCAAAAGTTCTGCTTTAATTGAGATGAATAATCTTTACTGGGATTTGCTCTACAATAAAGGTTTTGGCTCTTTGATGCAAACGCCTTCTCTCGGACTGTCCAGAGAGATTAACGGCAAAGTCATGGACAATTTTGAGAGTTGGCGTCATCTCTACCAAGCGAGTGCTGACTATCAGGTGGTTTTAGGGGAGATTCAAGTTAAATCCTTTGAAGCTTTGATCAGAAAGCTAGTTCTCTTAACTGAGGAAGGAAAAACTGTCAAAGACTGGCGCGAGTTTCAAACTATTTGGAGTGAAGTCGCTGATCAGGTTTTTGAAAATGCTTTTTTTCATGAAAAAAATCTCAAAATTCGAGGTAAATTCTTAAATGCGTTGAATTCTTATCGCATTAAAGAACAAGAATTAAAGGAAGTTTATCTGAAAATGATGAATGTACCATTGCGAAGTGAAGTGGATGAAATTCACCAGACTATCTATGAGTTACGCAAGGAAGTTAAGCGGCTCAAAAAAATAGTAGGAAGTTCGGAAAGTAATTCCGTTATGGGTTAGATCATTAGTAGCGAGAAGTTGGAGATGCTCAAGAGAGATTACTGATGCTCAACCCAGGATTGTTAGCCAATTCCCTATCTCTACAGTTAACCGGGAATAATTATGACTAACACTCACAAGTTCTAACCTTACCTTTAGGGAGTAACGTCAAAGCTATGCTACCTTTTTTAACTCAAATCCAATTGGAAGATGTTGCCCATGAATATCTGGAGATCACTAAGAAAATGATCAAAGGAATGGACAATTTAAGCCAACTCCGCGAAGAAGATATTGAAAGCGGTGTCTCACCGAAAGAAATTGTTTATCAAGAAGATAAAGTTGTTCTTTATCGGTTTAAATCAGAAGTTAGGAATGTGTCTGTTCCTTTATTGATGGTTTACGCTTTGGTAAATCGTCCTTTTATGGTAAGATCTGGAAGAAGGCAAATCTTTAGTAGCTAATTTGCTGAAATTGGGGTTAGATGTCTATTTAATTGATTGGGGTTATCCCAGTCGAGCCGATCGCTGGTTGACCTTAGATGATTATATCAATGGTTATATCAACAATTGTGTTGATTTCCTGCGTGAGCGATATCAAATAGACAAAATTAATATGTTGGGGATCTGTCAAGGAGGTACATTTAGTACCTGTTACAGTTCTCTTTATCCCGAAAAGGTCAAAAACCTGATTACGATGGTTGCTCCCTTTGATTTTTATCAACCAAAAACCTTGTTAAATATGAGGGGGGGCTGTTCTTTAGGTCCTGAAGCGATCGATGTGGATCTCATGGTTGATGCTTTAGGAAATGTCCCAGGAGATTTTCTCAATTTAGAGTTTTTGATGCTCAAACCACTTCAGTTAGGTTATCAGAAGTATCTGAGTTTTCCTGATCTGCTGGAAAGTAGAGAGAAACTTACTAGTTTCATGCGGATGGAGAAGTGGATTTTTGATAGTCCGGATCAAGCGGGAGAAACCTATCGTCAGTTTATGAAAGATTTCTATCAACAGAATAAACTGATCAAAGGAGAGGTGATGATTGGGGATAAACGGGTGGATTTAAAAAATGTTACTATGCCCGTTTTGAATCTTTATGCTGAGAAGGATCATTTAGTCCATCCAGTTTCTTCCCTAGCTCTGCAAAAATATATATCTTCTACAGATTATACTGCTCAAGGATTTCCAGTTGGACATATTGGGATGTATGTCAGTGGAAAAGTCCAACGGGATTTACCTCCGACGATTGTGAATTGGTTGAGACAAAGATGCTGATCTCGATCGCTAGATTTGGTTAGATCATAGCAAAAATCCCTCAGTAGTTAGAGCTGAGGGATTTAATTATGCAGAAATTCAATCTAGTTGAACGCAACTTTATTGATGATTCTATTTCAATACGGTTCAGTTAAGGATATTTTGGGAGATATCGGCGAAGAAGGGTGAAGCATTCGGATATAAATTACTTCGTTTAAGTGATAAATTATCGCTAAACATGCTTCACCCCTACGCTTAACTGAACCGGATTGGATACTATTTACCTGTTTTCCGCATTAGCTCAAAATAACCTTCCCAAAATTTCTTTTGTGTTTCCAGGGAAAGCTTAATTGCTGTTTCTTGTGCTTGTAGGTACTGACTGACTACTTCTTCTTGCGCTTCGATTCCTTTACCTAGATCTGGCGTTTTGGGACTAGCAGAACTGGAAACGCTAGAGAGCCATGTCTCAAAAAATTTCTTTTGCCACTCGTTAAGTTGATTTTGGTAGTCGTCAAAAATTTTGTTACTCATAAAATTCTCCTGTTAGATCCCCCATTAACTGAATGAGGAAAAAGAATGGCATTATATACCATTTCCTTAGTTTCAAGTCTCAGTTTTTCTTGTGGATAGGAAACCTGAGCTAAACCCTATCAAATTATTTTTGGTTGTTTTTTCCACTTTCTTGATAATAGCAAATTTTTTAAATATTATCTTGATTTTAATGTTAAAAAATGCTAATATCAATTTATGATATAATTGTGTTTGATTAATCATCTGTATAGGTAGATGATGCTGAATCAACCAATTAACCAAATAATCGTTCTTGACCGATCACCTCATGGATCGGTCAACTTGAAAATATTTTCGCCTGACTTAAATAATCAGGATAATAATTTTAATGCTCAGGAACATAAATCTGAAGCAAAAATTCATCTTTTCCGTTTAAGTGACTGGATTGGGGATGGTCCAGCTTTATTTTTATGGGGATCTTTGTGGTTTATTCCACTTTTATTTATAGCCATTTTTCTCTGGCGTCGCCGCCGAAATTAAAATATAATTAAAAGGGTAAGTAGGGCAAGCTGGGGTCAGAAAAGTTTAATGATTATTGAACATTTTTGGGAACATTTTTCGGTTATACTGGCGAAGTCTGTGCCGATGAATTAGCCGACCATTTGACCAGAGAGCTGTCTATCCCCATTACGCCCAAATTTTAGCTGTAATCTAAATCACATCAATATTCGCAACATCATCACAAAGTTTTAAAACTAACGTCACTCATGGATTCAGGAATAAGGCTGATACTAAATGTATCGCAATAAACATACTTTTAAATCGGCCAGGGTGAATTATGATTCGTAAAGTTGTCCAACAGATTTTCCAAAATGGCTACATCACGATCGAAGCAGAACAGCAACTAAAGTTACTATTTGAAAATGGTTGTGATTTAGAAGACTTGGATGCTCTGACTGATTTACAACAAGCTGTGATGTATGGTCATATTAAACGAGTATCTCGTCATAAGCGGGAATGCAACTATATGAAGCAACCAGTCGGTTTATTGTCAAGATAAGTGAGGGCGATCGCCCTCACCTTAAGTTCCATCAACCAGAATATTTTATATTTTCGGCTTATAAGTAGAACTGACATGAAGCTCCTTCAACTGTTTATCATCCACATAAGAAGGAGCATTAGTTAATAAACAACGAGCCTGTTGTGTTTTGGGAAAAGCAATGACATCCCGAATGGATTCTTCACCTGCTAATAACATGACTAACCGATCTAACCCATAAGCGATCCCACCATGGGGAGGTGTACCATATTCAAATGCTTCGAGGAGAAAACCAAACTTTTGGTCAGCTTCCTCTGGAGATAACCCAATCAGCTCAAATACTTGTTCTTGCAATTCTGCTTGATAAATCCGTAAACTACCACCACCCACTTCATAACCGTTATAAATTAAGTCATAAGCTTGAGCGCGAGCAGTTTTGAGATCCCCAAGATCATCTGGATGGGGAGCAGTAAAGGGATGGTGCAGAGCTTCGAGTCGTTTTTCTTCTGCATTCCATTCAAACATCGGAAAATCTGTTACCCAGAGTAGATTAATTTTATTTGAGTCAATTAACCCTAATTCCTTACCTACTAATAGACGTAACCGATCTAAAGTTTTATTGACAACATCAGGAAGTCCAGCACCAAATAGCAACAAATGTCCAGCTTTTGCCCCAGTCCGAGTCAATAATTCTTGTTTATCTGCTTCAGTGAGACTATCTTTAATCGCACCGATCGTGTCAATTTCCCCATCATCCCGGACTCGAATATATGCTAAACCCTTAGCACCCATTTCCGTTGCAGCTTGAAATAAATCTCCACCTGGTTTAATCCGGACATTAGAAATCGCCGCATTACCTGTAGGAATAGGAAGGATTTTCACGATCCCCCCTGATGCGATCGCGCCAGAAAAGACTTTAAATGTAGAATCTTTCATTAAATCCGAAACATCTACCAATTCCAACCCAAAGCGAGTATCTGGTTTATCGCTACCATATTTACTCATTGCTGCTTTGTAGGTGAGACGGGGAAAAGGTCGAGGTAAGTCAATTCCCTTGACAGATTGAAATATCTGTGCTACTAAATTTTCATTTAATTCCAGAATTTCAGCCTGAGACATGAAACTCATTTCCATATCCAGTTGAGTAAATTCCGGTTGTCGATCAGCCCGTAAATCTTCATCACGGAAGCAACGAGCAATTTGGTAATAGCGGTCAAATCCAGACACCATCAGCAATTGTTTAAATAGCTGGGGAGATTGGGGCAGAGCAAACCATTCACCAGCATTAACTCGACTGGGTAAGATATAATCTCGGGCACCTTCAGGAGTGGAACGAGTCAGAACTGGGGTTTCGACTTCAATGAAATTTTCTTGGTCTTCAAGATAGCGACGGATCGCTTTGACAACTTGGTGACGCAATTGCAGATTTTGACTCATGCGATCGCGTCGTAAATCTAAATAGCGATATTTGAGACGCAATTCTTCCCGCACAGGTTCGTTTTCGGATGTGGCTACTTGAAAGGGTAACTGTTTCCGCACTGAGTTCAGTAACTCAATTTGGTCAGCATAGATTTCCACTTCACCAGTAGCAATGCGGGGATTAAGAGATGCTTCAGGACGTTGCGTTACCCGACCCGTGATTTTCACCACATATTCACTGCGAAGCTTTTCCGCTTGTGTATAGGAATCGGGGGTGCGAACTGGGTCACTGACAATTTGCACCACCCCAGTGCGATCGCGCAAATCCAAGAATATTACTCCCCCATGATCCCGACGACGGTCAACCCATCCGCAGATAGTGACACTTTCTCCAATCTGTTTGCTGAGGAGTTGACCGCAATAGTAGCTTCGCATGTTAAAAAAAAATAGAACGGTGGAATGAATTATGTTAACGCCGATATTTGCTATAAATACTGGCGTTTTCATTATGCAACATGATGGATGATCATTGAACAAAAGTTCGCTGGGTCTAATCACCCTAATTCAGATGGAGACTTTTTTGCTCTAATTGGAGTAACTTCTCAATCCTAGCTTCGGTGGAGGGGTGGGTAGAAAATAAGTTGCTTAAAAATTGACCAGAAAAAGGATTGACAATTAACAGTGGCTCAAATGCTGGGTTGGACGACATAGGTATTTGTTTAGCACTGTGGTCCAGTCGTTGCAAAGCGCGGGCTAAAGCACGAGGATTTCCGGTGAGTCGAGCTGAACCTGCATCAGCTGAAAATTCTCTAGTCCGAGAAATCCCTAACTGAATGATCGTCGCAGCTACGGGAGCTAACAGAATGGTTAAGAGCCACCCAATCGGATTAGATTCATTGTTATTACTCCGTGAACCACCACTAAACCAAAGACTGTAACTAGCAATTTGGGCTAATAAGGAAATTGCACCAGCAATTGTCGCTGCAATAGCTTGGGTTAAGGTATCGCGGTTCGCTACATGGGTGAGTTCATGACCGATGACTGCTTCTAATTCATCTTCAGGTAATAGATCTAAAATCCCTTGAGTGACAGCAACTGCTGCGTGTTCAGGATCGCGTCCAGTTGCAAAAGCATTAGCACCAGCAGTGGGAATAATATAAAGTGCGGGCATGGGCAACCCACCGCGATCGCATAGTTGCTGCACCATATTATATAGATGGGGTGCTTCTGAGGGACTAATTGGTTGAGCGTGATAGACAGCTAAGGCAATTTGATCTGAATAGTACCAAGAGCCGAGATTCATTAAGGCAGCGATCGCGATCCCCGCGATCGCTCCCAGCGTGCCACCGATCACCCAGTAGCTAATTGTGACTAACAGGGCACTTAATAGTCCTAATAAAGCAACCGTTTTCACTTGGTTCATCTCTTTATCCTGCGGGTAGTAATTAAATGGCAATACAAATATTTAGTCTGATTTTTCCAACTTGGTTACATTTTATCAATGCCGATTTAGACTGTATATGGGAACAACGCTAATTTTTGGTACGGTTTAGCGTACTTTTACTGGACATAATGATAGTAGTTGATTGGCAAGATTTCTCCCATATTTAATATTGATCAGCACCCTAATCTGGCTGGTAATATTTTGACCAGATATTATGCTACATTAAACTGGTCTAAATAGCGGGAGAATAGGGAAGATGAAATTAGCAATAGGAATAATTACTACCTTATTGTTAACGAGCGGTTATTGGTTTGCCAAACAGGAACCAGTTTATGCAGAAAATTCATCAGAAAGTGCAGAAAGCTTGCCAAAAAAAATTACCATAAACTTACAATCAGTGTTAGATACAGCCGTAAAAGAGCAAGGGATTCCTGGAGCAGTAATGTATGTGGAAACCTCGAATGGAGTTTGGAACGGAGCCGCAGGAATTGCAGATTTAAACAATCGAAAAATAATGAAGCCAAGCGATCGCTTTCGGATTGCTAGTATGAGTAAGATGTTTGTAGCAACGGTAGTATTACAACTAGTTGAAGAAGAGGAATTGAGTCTAGATGATCGGCTGACAGATTGGTTGTCAGAGGAAGTGACCGATCGCTTACCAAACAGCGACAAAATCAAGATTCGGCAATTACTTAACCATACCAGTGGGTTAGATGATTATTTTGGTAATGATGAGTTTGAGCAAGCTGTCAAACAAGCTGGTCTACATCATATTTGGACAGCAAGTGAAGCGATCCAATATGCTTATAATTTAGAACCATTATCGACACCAGGAAAGGAACATCACTATTCTAATACTAATTATATCTTATTGGAATTGATCGTAGAACAAGTAACCGAAAATAGTCTCGCTCAAGAAATGCGCGATCGGATTTTCACACCCTTGGGACTAAAAAATACATTTACAGAAATGCGAGAAAAGATTCCCGGTGGTTTTGTACATGGTTATCAAAATGACGAGGAAAATGGCACCCGTCGTGATATGACAGAGACAAATTTCGGAAATGGTTTAGGGGATGGGGGGTTGATTTCTACTGCTTCCGATGTAGGGATATTTGTACGAGCATTATTTGGAGGAGCAGAATTATTAGCACCGGAAACTTTAGCCCAAATGTTGAATTTTGTTGATGATGGAAATGGGAATTTCTATGGTTTGGGAGTAGCTGCTTCTGAAACAGAATGGGGAAAAGCATTAGGACATAATGGGAACGCTAATGGGTTTGCATCGACTAGTTGGTATTTAGTTGATGAAGATGTCACAGTAGTTGTCCTCACTAATGATGCGGATCATGCTACACCTGATGATATTGCTGAGAATGCGATCGGAGTGGTATTGAATGAGTTAGAAGAATAAGCATTACCGGTAGCTACCGATCGCTGCTATAATCAGAAATATGATACCATAGCAATGCTAATATGACGACCATTACTGTTGACATCAATTCTGTCATTCACCTGACCGATGAGCAATATTTCCAACTTTGTCAAAATAATCGCAGCTTAAGATTTGAACGCAATGCTACCGGAGAATTAATTATTATGTCACCTACGGGAGGAGAAACTAGCAACTGTAATGCTGGTTTAACTGCACAACTTTGGTTTTGGAATAAAAAAACTAAATTAGGTAAAGTTTTTGATTCTTCTGGTGGGTTTAAACTTCCTAATGGTGCCGATCGCTCTCCCGATGCAGCTTGGCTCAAATTAGAACGTTGGAATAGTTTAACCACAGAAGAACAAAAACGTTTTCCACCCTTATGTCCAGATTTTGTGGTGGAGTTACTTTCACCAAGCGATCGACTCCCAGATACCCAAGCAAAAATGGAGGAATATATTGCTAATGGTACTCGATTAGGATGGTTAATGATTCCTTCTGCTCGGAAAGTTGAAGTTTATCGACCAGGACAACCAGTGGAAATCTTAGCAGATCCAGTAAGTTTATCAGGGGAAGATGTTTTACCTGGATTTAGCTTAAATCTTGACCTAATTTGGTGAAAATTTTCGACTCTTCTGGTGAGTTTAAACGCTTAGTTTTACTTGATTTTATATATCAATACGGTTCAGTTAACTGTAGGGGCAAAGCATTTCGGCGAATAAATGATAGCTTAAACGAAGAATAATATTACCGAAATGCTTTGCCCTCTTAGTTTTAGTTAATTTTATATACCAATATGGTTCAGTTAACTGTAGGGGCAAAGCATTTCGGCGAATAAATGATAGCTTAAGCGAAGAATAATATTACCGAAATGCTTTGCCCTCATTATCTATGCAACCAACCGATCAACTAGATATTAAAATACATTCAGTTAAGAATTTTTTTTAGAGATCTCGGCGAAGAACTGGGCGAAGCATTCGGATATAATGTTAACTGCTTTAAGTGATAAATTATCGCCCGAATGCTTCGCCCCTACAAATCTCGGCGCAGAACCGGGCGAAGCATTCGGATATAATGTTAAGTGCTTTAAGTGATTAATTATCGCCCGAATGCTTCGCCCCTACAATTAACTGAACTGTATTGATCTAGAGTAATGTTTTAAAATAAGTTGAAAATTTCTGAGATGGTACACCAACCATCAAAGCAGATTCTTGGCGCAAATGAATTTCTACATCTCGTTGACGTTCGGTAAATAAACTAGCTTCTGATAAATGCCGGGAAGTCAGAAAATGAATAGTTTGGTTAGCCGAACCGCGCCAACCTTTATTGTCATTTAGTTCCGGAATATATTGTCCGTCAATGAGAACATCAATTCTATTGAGAATTTGATCAATAGCTGGGTCTAATTTGCTTTGTAATTCCTGTAGTGTAAAACCCGTAAAACACATAATAGAAAGATCCCGATGCTGACGAAGATGGGTAAATAATTCGTTTAATGCAGTTGCTTGTAACATTGGTTCACCGCCAGAAATTGTTATTCCATCAATGCCAGCAACTGATAAAATCTGATCAGCTAATTTTATTGGCTCGACTAAGGTAGCTTCTACCTGGGGAATCCATTCTGGGGAAATACATTCACGACAGCGAAAACAACAACCTTGCATCCAGATCACAAATCTTAGCCCTGGACCAAGAGTATAAGTAGTGGGACAGATTTCAGCAATATTGAGAAGAGTCATATTTACAAAGGGATACGATTTTTTTGTTGAGCTTGTTCGTGTTTAATTAGAGCTGTTGTTAATTCTTGGTCAATTTCTGCTAAATACTGTTGGATATTTTTGACTAATGAATCAACTTTTTGGCGGTCTACTGGCAATAGGGTTCCTAATGTCCGATCGGAGTGATAATGGGTAGTTATAGCTGTGCGAATTTCGGCGGTTTCGGTTTGATATTTTTGGAAATCTTCTCGGCATTTTTGTAATTGTTGTTGAGCTTGATGATAAGATTCTTGTTGTTGGATTAATTCTGATCGTTGTTGTTCAATGGCAGCTAATTCTTTGGCTAAAGCTTCTGATAAACTCTGTCGTTGTACTTGGGTGAGATTTATTAATTCAGAAACAGAGCCGGAGATACTATTTTCTAGTCTATTTTGTCGGGACTGCCAATAGGTAATCTCTTCTTTGAGAGTAGTTTGCTGTCGTTGTAAAGCTCCTATTTGCTCATCCAGGTCTGCTTTTTGTTGTTGCAGTGATTTGAGAATTTCTCTTTGTGGTTCTAGTTCAGCAGATTGAGTAGCGATCGCTTGACGCAAATCTTCTAGGTTAGTTTCTTGCAATGCTGTTTGAATTTCTTGGAGTTGTCTAGCTTTTTCTTTTAATGTTTGTAGATTGGTATTGTCTTCATTTAACTGTTGTTCTTGACGCAGTAAGTTAGCTGCTGATTGAATTAGTTGGGATTTATCGTTGGCAATTTGTTGGATGGATGCAGTGCGATCGCTGATTTTCTGTTTGAGTGTTATTGGTACTGGTAATGTGTTCAGGTGAGGGAGCCAAGAATTGAGAATTTCGAGCTGGGTGTTGAGGGTTTTACTCAGAGCGATCGCCCAAGCGTCTAATGTCTCTGGGTCTACATTTGCCAGTTGTCCTAGCACTTCTGGATGAAAGGTAGATTCCCAAAGGTTTATTCCTGCTGCTACTAATTCAAAAGGCAATTTAATAGTATCAAACTCGCTCAAGCTTATTGCTTGTTCTATTTTCTGCACTAAATTTTTAAGAGTTTGTAAATCCTGTTGCTGATTTTGCTGCATAAAATCCCTCAATCTATGTAATTAAGTGTTTCTTTGAACAAGTTAAACCTGATTAGTTTTCTGAATTTTCCAGCAGGACGTAACCAGGAAACATTTTGGAAATAACATTACCTAGTTGATATTCAACTACTTTTCCTCCTCTGGCTTCTTGAATTAATAAATAAGCTATTTGAGACCGATCAACTTTCATCCCAACATGATATTTAGCGTTAGTAGAATAGTTGGGTAATTCAATCATGTCGGGTAGAGATTCTTGGTGTTTATTACCTTTAGATAAAAGCTGGACCCAGAGAGTAATAGCAATGCGATTTTCAACAGGTACAATTGGTTCAGGATAAAATTTTGGTGGTGCTAAAGTATCTAAATTAATACCACCTTCGATCAGAGTAATCTCTGGTCTTTCCCGTTTTCCTGTGTGAATATTGATTGTTTCTAACAAAATACCAATGGTATGAACATATTTTTCTGTAGGATCGACTAAACCGTTAGCAATTAGACAAGCACCATAAGATATAGCATAAGCGCTATTAGTAATATTAAAACTTTTGTCAAGCCGGGGGTCATTTCCACCAATCCCTAAAGCATCGGTAATGGCTTTTTGAACGAGGATAAACTGACTAAATCCACCTACCATAAAAATACGATCAATTTCCATTCTTTCTTTTTGGATGTAAGATTTAACTTTTTTAATGACATCACAAATACCTTGGGTGATCGGAGTAAAAGCCTCGTTAACTTCTCCTAATGTGATTGTGTATTCATTAAATTTATAAGCTTCATCTTGGGCTTTGTCTTCTGGAGCATTTAGATAGTTAGTTAACCTTTTAGTAGCTCGATCGTGATGGTCAATTTTAATCTTTTCAAAAGCTTGGAGTAAACTAATAAATTCTGATGTGTTTTCAGCCAAAGGTTTACCATACTTTTTAGTGTAAGCTTGTTGGATGATGCGGCGATCGAAAGCTACTCCAGCAAATTCTAATCCTTGATCTCCTTGTCCATCAAAATAGAGAACCTCTACTTTATTGTCGCCATAAATCCGACAAAGACTAACATCAAAAGTGCCACCTCCCATATCACAAACGAGTAAGTTACCGCTAAAAGATTCACTACCTTTTTGTCTAGCACGCCGTTGCGTTTCCCAGGCATAATAGGCAGCAGCAGCAACAGGTTCACTGACAAGTTGGATGAGTTGATTTTCTAGTCTTAAGTCTTTTTTAATTAATTCTTGTAGACGTTCCCGACCTAAATTATAAATATCACGTTGCCAAATTTCTGGAACTGAGACAACAATGCTAGTAATTTCACCTTTTTCACGGCTAAAACTGTAGGATTTTTCCACAGATATTAGCAGTTCACGCAGGTAATCAACGGTAACACTAATGGGGGTACGAGGATGGGTAAAATATTTGCTAAACTCCGATTCTGGTAAGGGCAATCTCATTTTAAAATTGCCATAAGTTTCAACAGAAGAATCATGGGCAGCGGTACTGCGGGCAGCATTACCAATTGTGATCCCCTCTGATTCATAGGCAATGAAGGAGGGGATATATTTTTGTCCATCTGGTGGTGGATAGGGAAATACTTCAAGTTCTCCGTTGGGGGTAAGGTAGGAGATAATCGAGTTGGTAGTGCCGAAGTCTAGACCGATTTTGTAAGTTGGCATAATTATGTTAATTAACTGATCTATTGTATTATCCGAACAACAGCAATGCTTATCCCAGATTGCTGAAAACAGCTTCCGGACAGACTTGATCACAGCAAAATCCTGATCCACCTTATTCCTTACCTTGGACGAGTAGGGGCGCAAGAGATCTTGCGCCCCTACCAATTATTGCTCGACTAGGTGGTTGGTCTGGCTATCGGTCTCAAAAACCGCCGGGAATTGCTACCTTAGTGCGCGGAATACACAATCGCATCTACGATCCAGGGATTATTCTATTGGGCGTTGCTGATTTACGGTATGAATAAATAATTTGTAGGGGCATAAGGCCATACGCCCCGATTGATTTTCATACCCTGATTAAGCAACGCCTTCTATTGCAAAGGATTGAAAAATTTCCAAACTTAATGACGTTTGGCTGTTTGGCTTAAGTCCCCAATCAAGCATTTTATGAAGTTTTGTTACAAAATCTTTGGTTGACTAAGTAATTGTTGATATAAATATTTGTGTTATCTAATGAGAAAAGGAGAAACTCATGTCTCGAACTCAATTAGAACTAAAATATATAAAATCTATACATGAAGCATTATATCCCCGTTGGGGTTGGAGTGGTGGATATATTATTGCTAACGTTTTTGATAATGGTAAGAAAGTTGTATTAGAATGCTATGCAGAGCCTTCTCTAGAAGAATCTGCTATTCTGAGCGATAAAATACAGAATTGTTTAGATACAGTTCCGGAAATTTTTTGGAAATTAATAGGTGGCAGAGATGAAATTAACCTGAAATTAATAAACGAAAGCAGCAGTCAAATAACAGTTAAAAGAAATGTTCAAAAACCAGTTATTGAACAACCTTTTCAAACAAGTCTTCAACAACAAGTTACAACCGAAATTTCTAATTTATTAGATATAATTTACAAAAAAGCAGAGCAAGATATTGAAACTGTAAAAAGAATACAAGATTCTACAATTAACTACTTTTCTACAGCCAGTGATTCGGTAATTCAATGTAGTAAACAAGGAATTTATTTTATTCAAAATAATTACACTCAAATAGTTGATGGAACTATTAAAGTTATTGAACCACTTAGACAAGAATTAATAAAATATCCTGATGATTGGCTGAGAAAACTTAATAAAGATACACTGGCAAAAGTAGATCAGGCTGAAAAAACTTTTTACATAATTAAAGAAAAAAACAAACATAAAAAAACAGATAAACTGGCTACAGCTATAATTATTGAAAGTCTCAAGAAATCAACATTGGCTAGGTTTATAGATTCCGGAATATATGTGATTAGCTCATCATTGTTTGATATGCCTGATAAGTCATTGTCTGATTGCATTAAGCCATTGTCTGATTGGATTAAGTCTTTAGAAGATAAGAATTATCCTTTTCTAAATCAGATGATATTGATATCGGAAAAGATAGATGAAGAAATAAGAAAAACGTTTGAACAACCAAAAACGTCAGATTTAATGCTGGCTATGATTGTTCAGATTGCTTGTGTTTATGAACGTGCAAACTTTCATTCCTCAGAAAAGCAAGCAGAATTAGTCTGTATTTTAATAATTTCATTTTTATGCAGTTTAGCTGTAGATATGGAATTTATAGATTTCTGCAAAAAGATTATCTCTAATCTAAATTTAGAACAAATTCTGCAAAAAATGGGAATAAGTTATGATAAAGATTTAATTAATAAAATTCAAAAAAATATCGCTCCTAATAACAATTTGGTTAATCTTTTACAAAATTTCTTAGTTTCTATTAGTATGAATATAGCTCTTTTCTTGTTGGTTGGTTTTATTGCTAAATATATTTACCAAAATTATGATAAGATTTTTGAAATTATAGGATCAATAAACTTATATAATCAAATCAAAGCCGAAGCTAGTAAGTCTGTTTTAGAAATAACACAAAAGACTAACATTATTGAAAATGCTATTGTTGAATGCTATCAGACCGGAAAACTTACTAAGACTAGCGATCGCATCTAAAGATGGGAATTTTAAAAAAACGCAAAAATAATTTCTACCAAACTAAGATGTCTATTCAGACTGCGATCGCTTCCACATCCTAATCGCCCAATCTAGTTTTCCTCGTTCCTTCTCCAAAAAAGCTTCCGGCAATTGCCCAGGAAAAGTCAATGGATATGGCATCATATCCCATTCGCAAGTACAGCAGAAGCTTACCTGTCCTTCAACATATTCATTTTGACAAACCGGACACTGTACCATGTCTAATTCCTCACAAATCCAAACACAGTCCTCAACATTTCCCCCAACGCTGCTGAGAAGTCGGAGTGACAAATATTGCCACCCCGCTCGCAGATAGGTCGGAAAATCTCGGATAACTCCTCACCAGGATAATTGCTAAATTCGATTTTGTATATCCTGATGCTCCTCTATTCCTGTTAAATTTCTTCTTATGCTAACAAATCTTAAAACTCTTGTACCGAATTCACAGTAATAGAGCGTTTGAGCAGTCGTTTCAGCAGGGTTAAATCCCTTATGGCAAAAAGCCTATTTCTTATGGTATCTGGTACGACGGAAAACCGCGTTTCCAAAATATCAATGATAGCTTCACGCGCAATTTCCAATTTTGCATCTCGCTCAAAACTGCTCATGTATGGCTGTCTTTCTTGCTCCATTCTTCTCAATCTTTGAGCATCTTCGCTCTGGCTTTCTGACAGCCGTTGTACAAATTCTTCTACAGATGCTACCGTTACTGCCGGGACTAGCAATTCTTCGATCAATTCCAAATTCCCGATCTGATTAATTCTTTCAATCAAATCCGTTGGCACGACTGAAAACCGCGTTTCCAGAACTTTGATAGCAGATTTGCGAGCAATTTCCAATTTTCCATCCCGTTCAAAACTAATCATGTATGACATTCGTCTTTGCTCCTCTATTTGCTTGATTTCCGTTTTAAACTCTTGCTGAATTGCCTCTGGTAAAACCATGATCCATTCAATGAACCGGAGCAGCTCCGATATCTGATTTCTACTATAACCCCGTTGGTAAAGTCGGCGCACTAAGCTTAACTTTGACTGGAAACGTTGCTCTAAATCGTTGCGTGTTGCCTGGGTTTCTAAATGAGCCGCGATAATTGTAGCAAAGGGATTGGTGCTTTCTGCTAGGATAGAAGCTGGATAGTCAAGTAGTTTCACAACTGGAAACTGCAAATTGCTCTCAAATCCCCATCGACTATAACTATATCCGGTTGGTCGCCAATTCCTATTTTCGTCTCCTAATATTGCAAAACTGAACACTTTTTGCCGATAGCGATCAAACAATCTATGATTGTAGATATACATCCGTTCGGCAAAATCTAACTGCTCTTGTCCTTGGATTTCGACGTGAATTAATACCAGGGCATCTTCACCTGAATTCAACCATACCTTTATTAGCTTATCTGCTAAACGTCTCCCGGTTTCGGCATCACGAATCAGTTCTTGCAATTCGGTATCTAAGGTTTCATATCCTCTCTCCCAATTAATATCACTGTGAACAGCGGGAAAACAAAAAGCCATAAATGCTTCAAAATAGATAGTGAGTGCTTCTTTCCAAGCACTATCGTAATCCGATCGCAGTTCTTCTACCATATAGTAACCTTCTACTCCTCTAATTGATTGTAAAAAGACATCACTTAACCCTCCCAATCTAGTATATCCTCTAACTTAAATGTCTTCATTGCATCCCCAGTTAAATTATCTCGTACAATTCGATTTTTTAGTCGGGCCACTGTTTTTTCGTAAAAATTACGCACCTCTCTAGCATTACCAAAATTTCTCCCTTTATTTTGATACATTTTCTGAAAAATTTCCCGCAAACGTGCTGATACTTCTGGGGTAACAATCCACCCAGATTTCTGACACAGATTGATAAAAATTTGGGACAATTCATTATCATTATAGTCGGGAAATTCAATCTTGTAGGCAATTCGGGAAGCGATCCCGGAGTTAGCAGAGATAAACTGTTCCATTTCACGGGAATATCCTGCTAAAATAACTACTAGGCGATCGCGTTCGTTTTCCATAACTGGTACTAAAGTATCGATCGCTTCTCGCCCAAAATCCCACTGAGCTTCACCTTGTCGAGACAGAGCATAAGCTTCATCAATAAACAACACTCCATCCAAAGCAGATTGAATTGCTTCCGCAGTTTTCAGTGCTGTTTGTCCTACATATCCAGCTACTAATTTTTCTCTATTTACTTCGATAAATTGTCCTTTTTGTAATAACCCCAACGCCTTAAAAATTTGTCCAATTAATCGCGCTATTGTAGTTTTTCCCGTTCCAGGATTTCCAGTAAATAACAGATGTCGTGTTTCTATTTCCTCCTTAGTTTGCATTCCTGCTTCCCGCAGACGTTGATTGGCAATTTGAGTATTAACGATTTCCCGAATCGCTTGTTTTACTGAATGCAACCCAATCATCTGATCTAATTCTTGCAATAATTTCTGTAAAATTTCCTCATTTTTTCTTCCCTCTTGACGATACTGAGTAGGCAAATCTACTATTTGAAAAGGTTCTCGTAACGGATCAAGATTCTGTTCAACAACTCGCTGACTTCGCCGCTCATCTATCTGGTTAAACAAATTTTCTACTAACCCAGCATTTCCGAAATTCTGGTCGCGTCTTTCATAAAGCTGAGTAAACAAATTCCTTAGCACTTCTGTCAATTCGGGTGTAATTGAACACTGCACTCGCGATACTCGTTGTTGAAAAATTGCTAATAATTCGGCAGGGGTATAATCTTCAAAAATAATTTCATTAGCAAAGCGACGATTTAACCCAGGATTTGAGTTAATAAAATCTTCCATCTGAACTGGGTATCCAGCTACAATTACTGCCAATCGATGCCGATCGTCTTCCATCCGTTTCAGCAAGGTATTTATTGCTTCTTGCCCAAAATCATTTCCTCCACCCTGATTCAATGTATAAGCTTCGTCAATAAATAACACACCGTCAAGGGCTTCATCGATAATTTCATTGGTACGAATAGCTGTTTGTCCTATATATCCTGCTACTAAATCTCGCCCTCCTACTTCTCGCACATGACCCCGCTTTAACAGTCCCAAATCACGATATATTTCGCCAATTAATCTGGCAACTGTAGTTTTTCCGGTGCCAGGATTGCCTTTAAAAATATAATGTAGCCGAGCCGGGTCGGTGCTAATTCCTTGTTGTACCCGTTTTTGCTCAACTTCAAGGATTTGCATTCGTCGTCGAATGGTATCTTTTACTGATGTCAGACCAATCATTTGCTGTAATCGTTCTTGTGCGGGTTCTGTACTCATATCTCCTGAGAGCCAATTTAGCCGACGTGCTTCCGTTAGGGATATTTGACGAGCAGCTTGAAAGCGATCGCACCAATGTTTTAGAGAGTGGTTTTCTGCGGCGATCCAAACAGATAATTTTTCTGCTGTTATCCAATCTACTATCTTCTGGTGTTTGAGTCGGAAATAATCATTTAAAGCTCTAATTTCGCTTGGATCTGGAGAAGTTAGGCGAACCAAATTAAACCCACGATTTGCTAATAGATTGCGGTTAGTGATCAGGTTTGCTAAAAATGTAAATCCTATGCGATCGCAAAAGTTTTTCAATTCGGTGCGATTTTCATGGTGAAAAATTAAAATACAAAGGTTATTATTATGAGGAGGTAAGCGCGACCAATCTACGACCCGACCAAATAATTCGCGTCGGTTGTTGAAATGCTCTAAGTCTTCAGCGTGAGAAAAGATAATGGCAGATTTTTGAGATTTGTCCTCCATGACGGTTTGAAAAATCGGCAAGATGTTAATATCCTGTAACCGTCTGGTTGGGAAATTTGGTGATGTGGGTGTTGGTAATGGTGGATCATTTGTTTGGGTTGATCGTCTACCAAGCAATCCGCGCTTAGATCCCAATGGACCAGGTGTTACCCGCATTTGGGCTGAGGATACGGAATTGAGGGGAGTTTGAGGTTGGAGACGACAGCGATCGCGCGATCGTTGATCGAGAAAATATAGCTTTTGAACACCTGAATAAAATAGTATCCGCTCATAACCTTGAGAACGAAGATATTCGTGCAACACTTCCTCGATATTTAGCAGCAATAAATCTGGAGTGCAAAAAGTATCGCTGGTGTTCACTCCATAGAAAATCAGGAAGCGATCGCCTGATTGTAAATTTAATTCTGATGTAACTCTGGCAACTGACATTTTAGTTTTTACCTGATTGGTAAGGAATAAAAAATAAATAACTTGATGATTTAGTTCGTAGTAAGCGCTTTAGCGCTAAAGCGCTTACTACAAACCTTAAGATTTTCCCATCTGTTAATTTTACCAAGTTATCTATCAAGCCAATCTACCTGTCTGATCTAGCATAATTTTATAAGATTATAGCAAACTTCTAATCTCGATTAATTTATCTAGATATTGCTGAAGATCAATTTTATCTTTTTCTAATCTCTGTCGAATTTCAATAGTTTCTACTTCTCTTGTTTCTCGTTCTTTCAACAATTGATCAAACTTGGTTTGAAAATTATTAATGTAATTATTAATTTGGTCTTCAGCATTTTTAAAATCTTCTGACATTTGTTTTTCAATGACATTTTTTAACAAAACTTTAATTTGCGCTACTTGGGGATCTATTTTTGACGTTATTTCTTGTTTTATTCTGTTCAAATCAATCTCATAATAGTCAACGGTTTCTTCATAATGAACCTCGACTTCAGTCAATATATCATCATTACAGCAACGCTTTTCACGGTTGAATTCTTTGCGCGTTCTCCAGAAAACTTCCTGCTGTTTTAAAACTTGGGCATCGATCCCCGTAAATTGAAATCTGGGAAATTGGATTTGACTATTATTCAGTTCTATTCGTAGACTTTGTCCTAAATAGTTAGAAAGCTCTTTGGAAATAGATTGGGTAGTCTGCTGAATTTCTTGGACAAGTTTCTCTCTAATTTCTGTTCCATCTCGGACAAGCTTATCTTGGGTATCTAACCACCAGGTCTGAATCACAGGAGCGCAGTATTTATTTATTGTATCTACAATTTTATCAGCATCATCGCGGTTATTAACTCTAATTTTGTAAGGATCTGAACTACGATTTCCAGTAAAATCATCAAAGATTTTTTTTAAATGATCTAATAAGCTATCTGACGATGAATCAGGATTTTGCTTATTCTCACTATTGGCAACCCGGTCGATCTCTATACCAATATTCTTTTTAGCTTCTTGAGCAAATTGCTTAATTCCGCGATTAAATCCATCAATTAGGTTACCTTTTTCCTTTTTAAGAGACTTGTTTATGTTTTCTACTTCTTTTTTGGCGATATCAGCGCGTTTCCTATATCCCTGTACTGTACTTTTGAGAGTTTCAAGTTCCGTTTCCCATCCTCGGATTTCTGTATTTAACATATCCTCTATAGATTGGGCGCTTTTCTCTATTTTTGCCAATACATCATTTAGCAGATTCCAACCGGAGTTCTGAACTACTTTTTGAATCACTGAATTTTCGATCTTGGGAATACCACTTTCTGGTAAAGCTTGTTCAGCAGCTTCAGCATCTTCCAACAAGATTCTCTTCCCATTTGGATCTGTTATAATCAGATAACGTCCAAAGTTATTTTGAAAATCCTCTTTATCTTGCTGAATTGCTGTTTGATTAAGAATTAATTTAGATAACAATCCTTGTAAAGCACTAACAGGATAAATATTTGGGTTGGGAATACCAAAATCAATCAAAATTTTTCTTAAATCATTAATAACATCGTCAATAGCTCGATCACGAACTTGCTTTCTATCAATTTTATTCAGAATAAAAAAGATTTTACCCTGGTCACTAATCAAAGAATCTTTTCGTTCCTTTAAGATTTTAATCAATTCGGAATTAGTCTGATCTTTAAAAGAAGAATAATCTAATATAAATAAAATAACATCACAAGTTCGCAGCGATTCCAAGGCAGTTTTCTTCAAGATAGTGGTATCAAAATTAGCAGATTGCCATTCATTAGGTCCAGGAGTATCTACCAAAGTAAACCCTGTCAAGGAAGAAAAATTACTGATTGCTTCAATCGGATATTGAAGTTCAAATCTAGTGGTGCGATCGCGATTGTTGGTGGCTCGTATTTCGTGGGTACGTTCTAAAAATTTCTGCTTAATTATCTGGGCATTTCCCTCCACAAGTACCGAAGGTTTTTTATGCGCTTCTCGATATTCCAGCAGTTTGGGAGTTGCTGAAGTAGCGATCGGACGAATATCGGTGCGACAGACAGTACAAGCTTCAGATTCACTAGCTAGTACATCAGCACCTATGATCGCATTGAGAAAGGTACTTTTACCTGCTTTCATTGCTGCAATCACAGCCACTTGATATTTTTGCTCTTTCAAAGCTGTTAAAGCTTGAGTTAAATCTTCTTCAATACTTTGGAATTCCTTAGTTTTATTTCCCTCCTTTAATCGTCCACTTCTAAATTCTTTAATGTACTGTAAAAGACAAGTACCAGTTTCAGAAAGACGGTTATATGCTCGTTGAAATTGTTCAGAAGGTTTTGCTGGATCAGACTGGGGAGAATTAGTCATCATATTTAACAATCGGTCTAGTTGTACTTTTTGATCTTGATACTTAAGCCAAATCTGCTTTGCCCAAAACAGTTTTGCTCGTTCCTTCTCCAAAAAAGCTTCCGGTAATTGTCCAGGAAACGTTAGGGGATAGGAAGTCAAATCCCATTCACAGACAGAACAAAAATTGACCTGAGCTTCAATAAATTCAGTTTGACAAACTGGACAATTAGCCACACCTACTCTCACTAAGAAATTAGTTGACAATCTTTTAAGAAGATATCTTACCAAATTGTTCCGGTTTAACCTGCCGTCCTTTCACTTTCTCTATATTCTGATATTCCTGTCTTGCCTGTGGATTACATTCTAGCGGTCTACCCTGTACCCCTTCTTCCTTCAAAGCATCAAAAATAGCGTCAGCATTGTCTTTTGTAGCTTTCTCATCTACTATAGTTTGACTAAATGTGTTAATCGAAACCGAGTTGGCTCCAAATTCTTTCTCTGGACTAATTATGGTGACCACTTCATCACCAGCTATATTTTTTACCTTGACTACATAAGCATTTCTTTGGTCATCACCTTCATAAACAGCGTCAGATTCTCTATTCTCAAGATTGTATCCCAATGACTCAAGCGTTTCTACAATTCTGTCGGCAATTTCCACCCGCAATTGCGAGCCTAATATTGTTAGTTTTGCCTGTTCGACAATTTCTCCTAGTTTTGGTTGTAAAGCAGTTATTTTTTCTCCTAACTCCTTCAGTTGTTCAATGGTAAGCGTCGATTCACCAGTTTTTAATTGCGATTCCAACTGCTGCAATTGTTCTGCATACTGGCTCAAGCGACCATTAACCCAGTAATCTACTTCCAATTGAAATTTCTCAGCCTCATTACCCTGACCAACTTCAATTTCGCATTGTCGATTAGCTTGTACTTCAGTAATTAAAGTTTTTAAATCCTCCAATGCAGCACTATAAAGTAACAACCATTCTTGCTCTTTTTGTTCCAATTCCAACCGTAAATCTGCCAAATCTAAATAAGTTTGTTGAGTTGTGGCGATCGCTGCTTCAGTGACACCAG
This sequence comes from uncultured cyanobacterium, assembly GCA_963744145.1. Taxonomy (GTDB): domain Bacteria; phylum Cyanobacteriota; class Cyanobacteriia; order Cyanobacteriales; family CAWUOF01; genus CAVUSO01. The sequence continues at coordinate 1,444,801 of CAVUSO010000001.1, forward strand.
CTTGGATATTAGTTCGAGCTATTTCCAATCCCCTACGCAAATCTGCCAAACGTCCAGGAGCAAATCGCTCATGTTGGTAATCCCGATTAATTTGTGACCAAACTGTTTCTACATCTGCAAGTAACTCTTTAGCTATCTGTGCTTTTCGCTGTTTTTCCTGTACAAGGTCTGTCACCACCTGATCAATCTGCTGCTGAAGAATTTGTTGTCCCTGTTCTCTTGCTTGCCGTTCCTCTCCAATCAACTGAGTAAATTTTTGGTCTTGTTGTTTAATTAATCGGGTATATTCCTGCCGTTGTTCAGAGGTAATTCGCAAATATTCACTACGTTGCTGCTCAAACCCTTGACGCATAGCCGATTCTAAACGATTTGTCTCTCGCTCTAACGCCTGTTGTTGACGATACTCGGTCTCACGTACTGCTGTTTGAAATTCTTCTCGTTGTTTCTGCAAACGCTTTTGGGTGTTTTTTTCTGTATCGGCTAGACTGCTTCTGAGTTTCTGTGTTTCTTGTTCCTGCTGTCGAGCGCGTTGTTCTAAAGGTGCTAAACGTTGCTGAAACTCTTGCCGTGCTTGCTCTCTAACTGCATTCAACCGCTCTGGTAAATCCTGTTGTACAGACCGTAATCGGCTCTCCTGTTCCCGGAGTCGTCGCAACTCTTGGTCTTCAACCTGGACATACCGTCGTTTTTCGCCACTCATGTTTTTTCTCCGGATCGTTACAGGTTAGTCTGTTGATTTCTCGAAAATAGTTTTTTAGATGGCAGAATTGGCCCTACTATTGCCCACTAACTGTCCCAGTCTAAACATGGGACAAATAAGTTAATAATTTCTAATAACTTATCGGGATGTCAACTCTAATTTTACGCAAATCCGACCTATTGGTAATAAAACTTAATAAATTAATACCTAGAGCGCCAGTCTAGTAGAAAGTATTGACAAAAAAAAAGAAGCCGCAGAAGGGTGAAGCATATTTAGCGACAATTGAACAATCAAACTAGACCTCTTGCAAAAGTCATGGTGATCAATTTATTGGACAGGCAAGATGCCTGTCCCACAACGAAAAAGACTATTGTAGGACAGGCATCTTGCCTGTCCTAGTTATTTTTGCAAGAAGTCTACTTAGTGTAGTGGTCAATTAGCTTAATGCTTTACAGAACAAGGTTTTTCAAGGTTACAGGTTACATTTTTCAAGACGTGCAAAAAGATGTTCAGACCATACTCTACTACATATCCGACTAGGAAAATCTGGACATACTGCCCAAGGGAAATGACCATTGAAAAGATATTGCCCTGGAGCAGGTAAAACTATTGCCCGATCTTCCTCCCACCAACCAATGCGATCGCCAAAAATATTCCAGACTTTTTCATAGTCCTGTTTAAACTTTTCCCTCAGACTTCTATTAAGATAATCATATATTTCTTTCTGGATAGAAAAGCCAAACCGATCATGACTAGCTGTTACCCAAAGTTGGTCAATTTTCAGAAGGTCTTCGCAGGGAAAATTCTGAATATCTGCGACGCTTAGATGATGATTTGTTTCCATTACTTCTAACATTTTTTGAGCTGTTTCGTTGTTAGCAGCATACCAATTCTTTGCGGCTAGTAAGCTTTCTAAATTTGTGTAATCTATATTTTTAGATGAGTGCATTATTTATCTCTCCAATAATTTCTCTATTGAAAATTTAGTAAGTTCTGAAAGTTTTAATTTTAAAGCGATTCACCCATTAAAGTAAATGCTGTTATTTTTGGTTGATTTTAAATACTTCTCAGGGCAACAATGGGATCTAGTTTAGCAGCTTGACGTGCAGGAACAACTCCAAAAAATAAGCCAATTCCACCAGAAATTCCGACCGCGATCGCGATCGCAATGGGGGAAACTCCAGCTTTTAAAGGAGAAAATACAGCGATCAATCCGATCCCACTAATACCACATAAAGTGCCGACTAATCCCCCAGCAGCAGATAAAATTACCGCTTCGATCATAAATTGAATCAAAATCTCTTGTTCCGATGCACCGATCGCTTTTCTTAAGCCAATTTCTTGAGTTCTTTCCGTTACAGAAACGAGCATAATATTCATAATCCCAATTCCTCCAACTAACAGAGAAATTCCCGCAGTTGCAGCTAACATTATGGTTAATCCACCCGTAATTGTACCGACAATGTTTAAAATATCTTTCTGGGTGCTCACCGTGAAATCATCGACGGTACTAATTTTATGTCTCAAGCGGATTAAATTAGTAATTTGAAACTCTGCTGCTTGAATACTAGCTTCATCTCGAGCTGAGATCGAAATAAAAGAAACTTGAATTCCGAATAAAGAACTTCTCCCGATTAAACGATTAGACATAGTAGAAATTGGAATATACCCAGCATCATCCTGATTATTTCCGAGGAAAGTACCTTTAGCTTTCATCAATCCAATCACTTCAAAAGATACATTTTTAATTCTCACTAACTGACCAATTGGATCTTGACCAACAAATAATTTTTCTGCTAATTCCGGACCGAGAACTAAGACCCGATTATTACGTTTAACATCCTCATCAGTAAAAAACCTTCCCTTCGCTAAATCAAAGCTACGGACAGATAAAAAAGATGCAGTTGTCCCGACAGTTAAGCTTTGCGAGTTCCGATTGCGGTAGGTAAATAATTGTTGATTTTGGAGTTGAGCAGCTACACTTTTGACTGAAGGTACTTGAGATGCGATCGCTTCAGCATCTTCTAAAATCAAAGTCTTCGGTAAATCAAAGCTAGTTCTTCTTGCTTCTCTAGTACCAGGAACCACAAATAATAGATTTGGTCCGAGTGATTCAAATTGTTCAGCTGCGAGTTTTTGCGCTCCTTGACCAATTCCAATCATCGCAATGACCGAAGCATTACCAATAATCATTCCTAACATAGTTAAACTACTCCGTAGTCGATTAGCGACTAGAGTTGTCACTGCCATTTTAATACTTTCGGTTAAATCCATATCTACTCAATTACTTTTTCTGATCTTCTGGTTGTTGATCTTTAGGTAAATCGACAAATACTCTGTCACCAGCTTGAATACCCTTGATAATCTGAATCTCGTTACCCAAACTTATCCCCGTTGTAATTGGTCGAAATTCAGCTTGATTATTTTCATCGGGAACCAATACACCAGATTGACCATTTTTAGTGACGATCGCGACGGTGGGTATAACTAAAGCATTGTCAAGTTTTTGTCCTAAAAAAGTTAAATCTACATTCATCCCAGATAATAACTCGATCTGACCCTGAGCAAGAGCGATGCGGACTTCAAATGAAGTGACATTTTCTTGCTTAACTGCTTCCGGAGCAATTAAGCGCACATTACCTTTAAAAATGCGATCGGGATAAGCATCAGCATGAATTTCGACGGATTGTCCCAATTTAATTTGGCTAATATCTACTTCTGGAACATCTGCTAAAATTTCTAGTTCTGTGCTAGCAAGTGTCACTATGGATGTGGAAGTTGCAGAAGAACTAGCGGAAGCGGAAGTCGTAGGAGTCACAAAAGCTCCTTCCGTCGCATATTTTTGAGTAATAATTCCAGCAAAAGGAGCTTTCACTAAAGTATCTTCCTTTTGTGCTTCTACCGCACGTAAACGTCCCACAGCTTCTGCTACATCAGCTTGAGTTTGAGTAATCACCTCTGGTCTTGTACCGACTTGTAATAATTCTAAGGATTTTTTTGCTTCTGCTAATTCAGCTTCACCACGTTGAATTTCTTCAGGACGAGAACCATTCTGGACTTGCTCTAGTTTTTGTTTTAGTTCCCTCACTGCTGCTTTTGCTTGTTCTAAAGCAGAGGAACGACTACGCTGTTCATTTAATACACCATCAAGACTATCACTAGAAATAGCGCCTTCTGTGGCTAATTGTCGGTTACGAATTACTCGTTGAGTTGCTAAATCTAGCCAAGATTGAGCATCTTTTACTTTTGCTTCGGCTTGGGCTAAACTAGATTTAGCTTGAGCAACTTCTTCCGGACGACTACCTACTCTTAATAGGTCTAAACTAGCTTGAGCTTGATCTAACTTCGCTTGAGCTTGGGCAATTTCTTGGGGTCGATTACCAGCTTTAAGTTCATCTAGATGAGCTTTAGTCCGATCTAAGTTAGCTTGAGCTTGAATTAATTGTGCATCTACATCGTCGCTATCCATGCGGGCAATTATTTGTCCTTGGGTCACGCGATCGCCCTGTTCCACTAATAATTTAGCGACTCTACCTGATGTTTTTGGACTTAGGTTAACTGTTTGGACTGGTCTGACTGTCCCACTAGCTGTAATTCGCACGGTGACAGTTTTTGCTTTTACTGGAACTGTCAGAGTATTAATGTCAGTTTTTGGAGCTGAATTGCGGATCACCAGATAAACTGTGATGCTAGTACCAATTAATCCAACTCCTAATAATCCAATTAACCAGGGAGTAAATTTTCTGTCTATTTTTGTACCAAGCAGGGAGATGTGCATATAATATATGTGTTACTAAGGTTTATCAAAATCTTGTTCGTAGTAGGGACTTCAGTCCCATAATCTCCAGCATCAGACAGAAGATCCCCTGACTAAGAACAGACATTTTTAATTTTTGCTTTCTTGGTCATCACATCCAGAATTCTTGGTATCCACTACCCTAACTAGACAAACACCACCTGTTACCCGGATCAATAACTTGTCAAACTACCAACGAGCATGGAGGGATTCGAACCCCCGACCCTTAGAACCGGAATCTAATGCTCTATCCACTGAGCTACATGCCCTCATATTTTTCTACTATAACACAATCGTCACAATTTGCCAAATCCAAAGCAGAAATTTTCCTGATCCATGATCTTTATTTTTAATCCCCCTTTAAAATTTGAACGCGATAGTTCTTCCTTATCAACTTCATTATATCATAAAACCAAAGACCTGTCTAGAGGTCTCCCCCATTTAGTCAAACCCGAATGTATATTATGCTATTGAATAGGAGATGGGAGGAAAATTCGTTTGAGGCTAGATCAAGTATGATCATATATTAATCGGTGCAAATCTAATTGATCAATGCGATCGAAAATTTATCAGTAACTAATTGACAGGGGTGCAGTTATCTGCTAGGGCAATTCCAAAACGTCTAAAGTAAATTAAATTAAATTGAATGGAAGCAAAAATTATCCTCACTATTATCGAAGGTGAGTTAATGGGACAAGAATTTATATTTGAAGACCGTAATACAAGTGTAATCGGTCGTGCTAAGGATTGTTATCCCCACATCCCTGATAACGATACCCATCGCATTATTTCTCGTTATCATTGCTTATTGGATATCAATCCTCCAGATATTCGGGTCCGAGATTTAGGAAGTAAAAACGGTACTTATGTAAACGGGCAAAAAATCAGTAAACCGACCGTCACTCAAACGGAGGAAGGAGATCCTCTATATAATTTTCCTGAACAGGATTTACAAGCAGGAGATGAGGTGAAACTAGGTAAAAATATATTTAGAGTATATGTAGAAGTAATTAGAGAAGAAGATGAAACCCTGAATGTGGGTGGAGGAGGGTTTTATCCACCAACTCTGTCAGCACATAAACCCAATATGTTGGATTTAGCTAATCGATTAATCCAACAAGCAAACACAGGACAAAAGAACCTCCAAGCAATTCGCGATCATCAGATTGTTAAATTATTAGGAAAAGGTAGATATGGAGAAGTTTATTTAACCGTAAATCAGCACACTGGTGCGGAAGTAGCATTAAAAATTATGCTCCCAGAAGTTTTAGCTAATCAAAGAGCGATCGGGAGGTTTGAGTTTGATATTGAAAATGCCAAAGCATTGCAACATCAGCATATAGTCAAATTACTAGATTATGGTTATTGGTACGGCACCTTCTTTTTTACCACCGAATATTGTGCAGGAGGTAGTATAATTGATTTAATGGCACAAAAGGGAGGAAAATTATCGATTCCCGAAGCAGTAGGAATTATTTTACCAGTTTTAGATGGGTTAGAATATGCCCACAATGCGGAAATTCCTTATGTAAAAAATGCGAATGGTAGTTTTAGTCAGGGGAAAGGATTAGTACATCGAAACTTAAGACCAAGTAATATTTTGATTAGTCACATAGATCAACAACAAGTTGTCAAAATTGCCAATTATGGATTAACCAAGTCCTTTGATTTAGCGGGATTAAGTGGTCAAACCATGAGTGGTCTTAAAGTAGAGATACCCGATTTTATTCCCCGACAACAGATCATTAACTTTCAATATGCTAAACCAGAAGTAGATGTTTGGGCAGCAGCGGCAATTTTTTATTTCATGTTAACAGGATGTTTACCGCGTGAGTTTAAAGCTGGAGAAGATCCATTTTTAAACGTATTACAAAATCGAGCAGTACCAATCCATCAACGTGATCCTGCTATTCCTACCCAGTTAGCAAAATTAATGGATCTAGCTTTAATAGATTCACCAGAAATTCGGTTTAAAAATGCACGAGACTTCAAGCGATCGCTAGAGAGCGTCATCTAAATCAAGTCCAAGGGAATTCATCGAAAATCAGACATGGGAATCAATGCACCAAAAGGATTAAAATAAACCTAATCTTCGCTTTACAACTGTAACAGATGTCAGCCACAGTTATCCTCACCGTCATCTCTGGTAGCCTGAAAGGGCTAGAATTTGAATTTAGTGATCACATTACCTTCATAATTGGTCGTGGGAAAGACTGCTATATCAGACTACCAGATGACGAAATCCATCTTAACATTTCCCGTCATCACTGTCTTTTTAATATCAACCCACCCCTGATCTGGGTCAGAGATTTAGGTAGTAAAAACGGTACTTATGTAAACGGGCAAAAAATCGGGCAACGACGGTCACACCAAAGCTTAGATTATGGTCTAGAAATGAATTTACCAGAGTACAATCTAACTAATGGGGATGAAATTGCGATCGGACAGGTAATCTTCCGAGTGAGTATTTCCCTCGACAATAGTAATTTGAACTTACCCATGATTGAAGGTTATACCTTACTCAGAGAATTAGGAAAAGAAGGAAACAAAATAGTTTACTTAGCTAACAATCATATAACTGGACAATTAGTAGCCTTAACGGTCAGGCTACCATAAACAAAGATCAGATTGACTAAATCTGGAATAAATCCATGATTTTCTGAGGAGCGGGTAACAGAATCATCACTAACAAAAAGAGTGCTGCTAACCCCCAGAAATCGCGATGATTATCAAGGTCACTGACATCATTAAGAGCAGGTTCATCAACAATAGGCATTAAAAATAAGAAAATCGCCCAAACAAACAACCCAGTATGTTGAGACAACTGACTAATAGCTAAGATTAACAACAAAAAGCGAGAAACTTGACCAATCATTGCACCAGATAAACGTCCAAACATAGCATGAACAATGTGACCACCATCTAATTGACCAACGGGCATCAAATTTAGAGCTGTGACAATCAAACCCAAATATCCTGCAACTGCAACGGGATGAAGGTTAATTGCGGATTTAGCAGTGAGAACATTACCCAGAGATAACTTACTAAGTAAAGTTAATAATAGAGAAAATCTGGGATTGAGGGAATTAAAATTTAACAAATGAGAGGAAGAGGATAAATCGACTACATGGGAATGAGCTAAACCCCAGATTAAGAGGGGGAAAGTAATTACTAATCCAGCCGCAGGTCCAGCAATACTAACATCAAACAAAGCTTTGCGATTGGGAATGGGACTGCGAATAGAAATGAAAGCGCCAAAAGTACCTAAAAAAGCCGGAACGGGAATAAAATAAGGAAGAGTAGTGCGAATTTTATAGAATCTAGCCATCAGATAATGACCTAATTCGTGAATTCCTAAAATCGCGATCAATCCGCAAGCATAGGGAATACCTTTGAGCAACAAAACCGGATTAGCTTGGATTGCTTGGGGAGAAATACCACTCAGATTAGTGCCAACTATAGTGGTAGTTAAGAAAGTGAAAAATAGCAGAGCCAGAGCAAGTTTAGGACGAGTTAAAGATTGAGAATTAGTATTTTTTAAAGCATTAGGCACAATAATAAAAAAAGGTTTACCATTGAGACCTTCTTCAAAAATTACCAAAAAGCGATCGGCAAACCTAGCTTCAATATTTTCCCGGATAGTTTGATACGCTACTCCTGGTTCAGAACGTAACTGTCCCCGACAAATAATTGCTTGAGGACGATACTCAATACTTTGGATCGAATAAATAGACCAAGAAAAACAATTTTTTAAATCAGCTTCTTCAGTTAAATTGATCGGACGTAAAGGAGTAGGTTCGGGTGCTGTTTTCATCTGTGATCCAGATTGCTCGGGTTGATTCTGACTATTGGGATCAGCAACAGTAGTCTTCAGATTTTTTTGTCCCAAGTGAACCAACCAACCATAGACAAACGGACAGCTTAGACATAACGCAATTAAAACACCTACAGGAATCGGTTTTTTTTCACCATAGATCACAATCCAACTTACCCAACTAAAAGCTGGAATCATCATCACTAACCACAAAAGCCAAACAGGCGTGCGAGTGAGATGAGCCACACTGCGTTGCACGATGGAATAAGTCATCAATCCCAAGAGGATTAAAAGTAACCACAATTCAAAAGTCATATCTATTCCTCTACGGACGATTTTTTTTGCTAAATTGAGCAGACAGGATTTAAGATCCCTATTAGAGAATTAAACACAGCAACGCAGTGCCACCGGAAGATCCAGAACACCTTTTTCCCATCTCTGAACCCAATTTTAGGTCAGAGCAATTGACTACGACCAAACTACCTCGGTTAGTCTTAGAGGGAATTTTTGCCTTTCCACCCAACCGAGATACATTGGGAGGAACAGCTTATCTCATTCTAGAAAACTCTGCCAATATCCTGATCGATAGTCCAACTTGGGGGGAAATTAACCAACGATTTCTCCAAGAGCAGGGAGGTATCCAGTGGTTGTTTATTACACATCGGGGCAACATTGGTAAAGCGAGAGAGATTCAAGCAACATTTGGGTGCGAAATTGTCATTCAGGAACAAGAAGCTTATTTGTTACCAGGATTAAAGGTAACGTCTTTTGGCACTGAGTTTAATTTTAGTCCTCAGTCTACCGCAATTTGGACTCCCGGTCATTCTCCTGGATCTTCATGTTTGTATAATCAACGTTGGGGTGGAGTATTATTTTCGGGACGGCACTTGTTACCCAATCAACAAGGAGAACCAGTCCCATTACGAACCACCAAGACTTTTCATTGGCCCCGACAAATTCGCAGTGTCCAAGCTTTACGCGATCGCTTTCGGGCCGAAACTCTCGCATTTATTTGTCCAGGGGCAAATACAGATTTTTTCCGCAACAAATTATATATTGAACGAGCCTATCAGGGGATCAGCAAATTGGACTTAAATGCTTACTTGCAAATCAAGGCTATACTTTGAGAAATTAGTAGTCATAGGTGCATCAAAAGCAGATCCTATGACCAAGTACATCATAGGTTAGTGGTAAACATTAGGTAAACAATCATGGCCAATGGGGTTTTTAAAAATACTGGTGTCGCTGGAGACGACTATGTAGTTTTGGGTTTAGCAACTTGCTTTATTAAAGAAGAAGGGGAAGTTCACGAAGTCAAAATTGTTGAACCCATCCCTTCTGCTGCTTTAGAAGCGATCGTCAAAGGAATTCCCACTTCTTATCAAATGGGATATGGCACAACTTTAGGTGAGGTGATTAAAGGAGATATCTTAGAAATGCCTTCGGAATTTCCTGCTGAGGCTCAGTTTGCGGATGAATTTGTCTATCGAGCGATCGCGGCTGCTCGCACTTACAAACGACGGGAAATCGCTAAATCTTTTATTCCTTTGGGAACTATTCGGGAAGATTTTAACTATTCGCTGGAACGGAAACGGATCTTAAATTCACAGCGAATTGTCAAAACAGAAGATAATGTCAAACAGCACGAATATACCCATAAAGTGTTGTAGAAAGGGGGAATAGAGGGTTAAAAAAAACAGAATTATCAAAAATTCATGATCATGCTATAATTTAATTTAGCTTGACTCAATTCTGCTCAAATAAATCTAATCAACTATCAACCTAAGCTTCGCTGTTTAGGTAAGTTTAACTATTGGTAATAATAATGGTTATAGGCAAATTAGAGAAAATATCAGTCAAAGGTTTTCGTCGTCTTCAGAATATTGATCTGGAAATGAGAGAGCTAACTGTAATGATTGGGGCAAACGGAGCAGGAAAAACTTCTTTTTTAGATATTCTTTCAACCCTAGCTGCTTCAGCTAACGGTAAACTATCTGAGCGATTACAACTTAAAGGTGGTTTGAACGAAATTTTAACCAGAGGAAAAGCCAAAAAACTGGAAATTACAGTTTCGATGACAGTTCCAGAACAACAACCTTTGCAATATAGTTTAACTTTATCTCCTCAAGGGTTATCCTATGAAATCACAGAAGAAACCCTAACACAACAAAGTGATCCGAGTGCGCGTGAACCATTCAAATATATTGAATCTTATGGTTTAGATATTAAATATTTTAATCAGGAAACTCGCAAACTTTTGCATCCAGATTGGGAACATAATTATCTGGAAACATCACTTTCCCAAGTTCCGAAAATGTATCGTCAACCAGAGAACTTGAGAAAAAGCCTGGCTTCATGTACCTATTATGCAGCACTTGATGTTTCGGAAAAAAGTTCCATTCGACTACCTCAAGCGATGCGTCCTGCTAAGTTACCTGGTGCAAATGGTGAAGATTTAGTTTCTTGTCTGTTCGAGCTACGAGAGACGGATCAAGATAGATTTGAAATGATTGAAAATATTATTAATACCGCATTTCCGGATAGTTTTGAGCGGCTAAATTTTCCTCCAGTTGCTGCCGGAATTCTTTCGATGACTTGGAAGGATCAAAACTTTTCTCAACCCATATATATCCATGAACTATCAGAAGGAACATTACGCTTTCTTTGGTTAGCAACTCTTTTGCAAAGTCAAAGTTTGACCAGAATTACTTTACTAGATGAACCAGAGGTTAGTTTACACCCTGACCTGTTGAGACACTTAGTGTATTTAATGAGAGAAGCAGCAAAATCCACCCAACTTATAGTCGCAACACATTCAGATCGACTGATTAGATTTCTTGAACCTCGTGAAGTTTTGATTTGCGATTTGGAAGAAGGTGTAGCAAAAATGACATGGGCAGATACCCTGGATTTAGATAAATGGTTGGAAGATTACAGTCTTGATCAAGTATGGGCAAAGAATTTAATGGGTGGTTGTCCATGAAGATTGCTATTTTAGTAGAAGGAGCTACCGAAATAGCTTTTAAACCATGTCTTGAAAAATAATGAGCTGATAATTGCTATACAAGCTTGTCCAGAGTTAAAAGCTTTGATCAACACAATTCTTTCTCTAAGTAATGCAACCTTAATTCCTTAGACTAAAACTAGCATTAGTTATTTGACTAGCAAGAAATTATCTTGACTAACTCCCCAAAACATCATAAAAGCGATCGCACTCCACCCCCAAATAAACCCGTAATCTGGCGCGATCGCCAAGTCTAAAAAATGTTCTGGAGTCTAAATGTTTGGGAACAAAACCCAAAATCTGTATAATTTTGATTATACTGTCAACTAGGTAAAATCTATGATTGTTACAGAAATTAACAATAAAGAGCAATTTGATCAAAAAGTCCTAAAAGCCGACAAATCTGTCGTGATGTTTACGGCAAATTGGAATATAAATTGCCGGATTATGAAACCATTTTTCTTGAAACTGTCAGCATCCGAGCCGATTCGTTTCTATCTACTTGATATTGACAGAGTACGGAATATACTTTCAGCTACTGAAATCAGCACCATACCTTTGTTTCAATTTTTCCATCAAGGACAAAAAATATCTCAATTATCAGGAGCTGATCAAAATGAATTGTTAAAATTAATTGCAAAGTTTAAAGATTTATAAACGATCAGATCACTGATTTGATCGCTAAAAAAAGTGAGCGGGCCGGGTCGAATAAATGATTTCCAAAAACCCGCTTGAACTCAATCAACAGGAGAAAAACTACTTTCTTAACAATTTAAAAGCAATATTTCGTCCTAACTGTTGTTTGAGAGCTAAATCAATCCATAACAAAGCAAAAGGTTCTGTCAGACGAGCATTTTTTAAAGGACCACAGTCGATTACTTCAAACCCAATATCAGCAGCAAGTTGAGAAACGATCACTTTAGCTTTAGAGTCATCTCCACAGACATGAATATCAATAGTTTCTGTACCATATTTGACTTGAGCTAAATTATTCGCACCAGTAGTATTGAAACATTTAACCACTTTAGTATTAGGCACAATTTTGGCGATTTCTTCAGCTCCCGATGTCGTTGTACCAACTGCTAATCCAGCTAAATTGGGTAAGAGAGGATTAGTGCTATCAATCAAAATTTTTCCCCCAATATCTCCCAAGGATGCGACCACACTCAAAGTTACTTCCTAAGGAGTTGTTAAAACAATTACTTCACTAAGTTGAGCAGCTTCAATCAGTTCCCCAAGTCAACGGCTGATTTTTCTTGGGGTGGTCATATATTGAGAGATTTGGGGGCGATCGCTTTCCTCGCTAGTTGATCGGGAACGCCCCCTAAATCCCCCAATGCTGGGGGAATTTGAACCTTTGGCAATTATCTTCCCCCAAAGTTAACAGCCTAGGCCGGCTCAGTGTGATCGCGTTGAAACTGTGCCAGATGGTTATTGACGTTTGACTGTGCTGTCTATATGTTATATTTGGCAATACAGTTCATACCAAATCAGCTTTGGTAAGGCTACTATCACCAACCCAAAACCTTTGCTCAAAGCGGATTTGTAAATCACATAAAAAGTCATCGTAACCGGATTTAATATCAGTTGAGTCCAATCACTGTGAGCCTAGGCTGTTGAATTTGTGCCTTTTTAAGGGGAGTTTTGTTTCGCTAACAGACTCTAAAAATAGGATTTAAACACTCCTGTCCCCTAAGAGTTAATATAATTCTTTTAAAGAATTATGGCTCTACCGCTCCCTTTATGAAATAAATTAGGAATTTAACCATGTCTGTTAAAAATGGCGTAATGATGCAATACTTTCACTGGTATCTGCCAGCGGATGGTAGCTTGTGGAATCAGGTAGCTGAGAAAGCCGAGGAATTAGCGAAAATTGGCATTTCTTCCTTATGGTTGCCGCCTGCCTACAAAGGTACAGGTGGAGGCATGGATGTCGGTTATGGTGTTTATGACTTATTTGATCTAGGTGAGTTCGATCAAAAAGGCTCAGTACGGACAAAATACGGTACCAAAGATGAATATATTCGGGCGATTCAAGTAGCGAAAAAAGCCGGAATTAGTATCTACGCCGATGTGGTTTTTAATCACAAAATGGGAGCGGATGAGACAGAAGAGGCGGAAGCGATCCCATTGAGTATGGACGATCGTAATCAGCCGATTCAGGACTACCAAACAATCAAAGCCTGGACTCACTTCACTTTTCCAGGACGTAAGGGGCAATATTCTACTATGGAATGGCATTGGTGGCATTTTGATGCGATCGATTACAACGCCTATAATCAGGGCGAAAATGCTATCTACTTGTTCAAGGGCAAGTCATTTGATCGCAATGTTGACCTAGAAAAAGGTAATTTTGACTATTTGATGGGTTGCGATCTTGATATGCAAAATTCCGAAGTCCAAGGAGAACTGAAATATTGGGGGGAATGGCATGATGATACGACCCATGTAGATGGTTTCCGATTTGATGCTGCCAAGCATGTGTCAGCCGACTTCTTTCAGGAATGGTTAGAGCATATGTGTCACTATGCCAAACGAGATCTATATGCTGTAGGAGAATACTGGTCTTACGAAGTAGACGCTTTACATCATTTCATTACCGTGACCAATGGCAAAGTCGATTTATTTGATGTGCCTTTACATTACAACTTTCATGTGGCTAGTCAATCGGGGAAGGATTACAACCTAAGCCAAATTTTTGACAATACATTAGCCAAAAACCAACCTACGCTTGCCGTCACCTTTGTTGATAACCATGACTCTCAGCCGTTACAATCACTAGAATCGATTGTTGAAGCTTGGTTTAAGCCTCTGGCTTATGCACTTATTTTGCTCCGGCAAGAAGGATATCCTTGCATTTTTTACGCTGATTATTACGGAGCAAATTACAAAGATCGGGGTAAAGATGGCAACGAGTATGAAATCTTTATAGATAGCCATCAATGGTTACTTGATAAGTTTCTCTTTGTCCGGCAAACTTACGCTTATGGCGCTCAGTATGACTATTTTGATCATCCCAATACGGTTGGCTGGACGAGATTGGGAGATGATGAGCATCCTGGTGGTATGGCAGTCCTGCTCAGTAATGGTGAGGATGGCAGAAAATTGATGGAAGTGGGGCATCCCAACCGCACTTATATTGATATTACTGAGCATGTGGATGAGACTATTACCACAGATGATCGAGGTTGGGCTGAATTTCGTTGTAATGGAGGTTCAGTCTCGGTGTGGGTATGGATTGAGCAAGTTTCTGGATAGACTCTAAGTTTGCACTAAAGAAACTAGGACTTAAGCAACTATTCTAGAAATAGGGGCAACCACGGGGGGATTGCCCCTACAAAACTCTACATATAGAGGCTCTGCGTAAGTCCTAGAGATATAACAACGGTAGAATTAACCAAATTGACAATTGCTAAAGTTCACGCTTGAGAAAGCGATCGATTATTTCTTATTTACAGGAGGAGGGGGAATTGTCACATCAATTAAATTCACATTTATCCCCTGACTCAGACTGGTAAGAGGTGGTTGAATATTCTGATTATTACCAACCACTAAGATCACAGTATTTTCTGGCTTTAGATAAGTTTTAGCCACTCTTTGCACATCCGCGATCGTCGTTGCTTCCAATTGTCGCTGATAACGGAAAATAAAATCAGCCGGATAGCCAAAATATTCATAACGCATTAAACGAGAGAGAGTTTGACTAGGACTTTGGAAATTGAAAATAAAAGAATTAAGTGCAGATTCTTTAGCATAAGCAAGTTCTTCGGTTGTAATCGGTTCATTCCGAATTCGATCGATTTCCATCTGAATCGCTTGAATAAAAGGTACGGTTGCTTCCGATCGCGTCTGTCCACCAGCAATAAAAGTGCCAGGATAATCATATCTAGGACTCCAAGTCGCATATACTGAATAAGCTAGACCTTTACTAGCTCGTACTTGGTTAAACATCCGTCCACCAAAACCATTGAGAACTGAATTTAAAACCATCAGCGCTGGATAATCCGGATCATTTATTTGCCCACCTAAATGACCCATCAACACCGAACTTTGAGTTAGGTGAGGTTGATTGACTACAAACACACCCTGAGAATTTGCTTGAGATACATCTGGTAACTTTGGTAATTTCCATTCTGGTGCAGGTTTCCAATCACCAAACTTTTTCTCAATCAGCGATCGCATTTTGTCTGGATCAAAATCTCCTACTATTCCTAAAATCATATTATTAGGATGGAAATTTTGATCATAAAAATCCACTACATCCTGACGATCAATATGGCTGAGATTTACATACTCTGTAGTCCGAGCATAGGGACTCTGAGCACCATAAATTAATTTTTGGAATTCCCGACCAGCAATCCCATTCGGGTCATCATTCCGACGCGCAATCTCCCCCTTGAGTTGATTTTTAGCAAAATCTAACTGATCTTGAGCAAAAATCGGTTCACGGATCACTTCCGCAAATAACCCTAAAACCTTCTCTAAATCCTCACTCAAAGCACTAAAACTCGCACTAGCACTAGTCCCATCTAATCCAGTTTCCACCGCAGCTGCTTCTGTTTCAAGGATTTCATTGAGTTCTGTGCCCGAATGTTTACTAGTACCACCGATCCTCATTACCGTTCCGACCAAATTCCCTAGACCAACTTTATCCTCTGGTTCAAAGCGATCGCCCGTCCGAAATATTGCGCTCCCACTCACCAGAGGAAGTTCTCGATCTTGCATCAAATAGACTATGATCCCATTGGCCATTTGATAGCGAGTAGATTTGGGTAATTTAATTGCTGGTAACTGGGGAAAAGTTAAATCTGTATAATGTTTAGCTTCAACTGCTAATACTGGTAACAATAGCCCCAAAATTACCCAAATAAAAACTCCCACAAATAAGCCAAATTGCTGGAGTTGTTGATGAATTTTTACTGCCATTTTTGATATTTTTTTCTGAATTTTTCTGGGATGATGACGCTGATTCCAACCAAACAATTGCATGAAAATAGCTCCTGCTTTTTTACTGACTTAAAATCCGCCCAATCGTTCGATTTGCTGGCGTAAAAGTAATTTGAGCTACCCTTTGAATATCAGCAGGTGTAACTCGCTCAATTGCTTCTAATTCTTTAAATAGATTCAGCCAAGTCCCAGTTTTAATTTCGTATTCTAATAACAAACTAGCCATCCCATTGTTAGAATCTAGCGATCGCAACAACCCAGCACGGGCTTGATTTTTTACTCGGACTAATTCCAATTCGGAAACCGGTTCAGTTTTCAACCGTTCTATTTCTGTTCTTAATGCTGTTTCCACTTCATCTACAGTATGATCTTTCGCTGTCAAAGCATAAAACAACATGACATTAGCATACTTATTTCCGGGAAATCCGCTAAAACCCTGAGCAACTAGCGCAATTTGCTGTTTTTCCACCAAAGATTTATACAAACGCGAAGTTCTACCATTACTAAGAATACTACCGATCAGGTCATAAACTACATGATCCGGATGTTTCATTGCTGGACGATGATATCCTTCTAAATACCAAGGTTGAGAAGCAAGTTTCAGATTTACTTCTCTCGGTTCTGTTTGGGGTGGTTCTACCAGTTCAAGTTCTTTTGGTTTTGGTTGAGCTGGATAACGACCAAAATAAATCTGAGCTAATTGTTTGACTTGCAGAGGAGAAACATCCCCCACGATCGCGATGGTTAAATTACTCGGAACATAGTGAGTTTTGAAAAACTCTTGCACATCAAGTCTAGTCAGATTACGAATATCTTGATTGTAACCAATGACCGGACGCTTATAGGGGTGTACTTGATAAGCTTTATCCAGAAATGCTTCGAGCATCTGACCGATCGGTGAATTATCAGTCCGTAAACGTCTTTCTTCCAAAATTACCAGTTTTTCTTTATAAAATTCTCGAAATACAGGATCAAGAAACCGTTCCGACTCTAACGACATCCACAATTCTAATTTATTGGCTGGAAAACTGTAGAAATAACGAGTAGCATCAGTGGAAGTATTAGCATTTAGTCCAACTCCACCTTCTCTTTCCACGATCTTTCCTAGTTCATTTTGCTTCACATATTTAGCTGCTTGGGCTTCTACTTGGTCAAATTCGGCTTTCAGTTTGGTTACATCTGCATCTTGACCAGCTTTTTTGCTAATTTGGATTTGGTCAAATAATTGATCTAATTGGTCTAATAAGGGTTTTTCCTGGTTATAGTCTCGCGTTCCGATCTTGGTTGTACCTTTAAACGCTAAATGTTCCAAAAAATGCGCTACACCCGTTTTTCCATCAGGTTCATTTGCCCCACCCACATCTGCGTATGTAAGAAAGGAAACTATGGGTGCTTTATGTCTTTCTAAGACAATAAATTTGAGCCCATTGTCTAAACGAAACTCGGTTACTTGTTTAATTACCCGATCTAAATAGGGCTGAATTAAACTAGTTGCTACCTGGTTGAGTGGTTCAGATTGAGCAAAAGCCATTTTTATGGGTATTCCTGACCACAGCAGCACCAAGCTCAGAATTAGTGTGAGCAATTTTTGCCAGTAATGGTACATCTTTTGAATTTTTCGGCTTGGCTTTTTAATTGAGATTAAATAGCTTAAACTTAATCTAGTTGAGAAATTTGACATAAGCAGTTGGTCCATATCCTTGGCAAGTATAACGCAAAATTCCCTAACCCGGTTTCCTTGGTTCCAAATTGATTTTAAAGGTTTCTGATGGAAGTCAATCAGGAAACTTTAATGCTATGTGAAGTTTTTGTACTTTCCTCGATTCCATGTTGGACAATATAATTACAGTTTTCTGAATGTAGTTCTTTTTCTAATCACTATGAGAATTTTTACTCAATCACCTCCTCCTGAAGCCGAAACTCGCACGCGCATTCTCAAAGCAGCGCAGAAATTATTTGCACACCAAGGTTATGATGGGACTACTACTCGTGATTTAGCTGCATCAGCAGGAGTAGCTGAAGGCACCCTATTTCGACATTTTGCCAATAAAAAGGCAATTTTAATTGAATTGGCTACTCAAGGATGGGTAGAAATTCTCACCGATCTGCTGACGGAATTGAGCGAAATGGGTAGCTATAAAGCGATCGCGCAAGTGATGCGTCATCGGATGCTTAATTTCCATCAAAATGCAGATCTGCTCCGAGTTTGTTTTATGGAAGCTCAGTTTCACCCAGAATTACGCGATCGCATTCAAGCAGAAGTAATCGGTAAAATGACTGATGTCACGGAAGCTTTTTTCCAAACTGCGATGGACAGAGGTACTTATCGCCAAATGAACCCCAAAATAGTTGCCCATGTATTTCTGGGAATGTTTGCTGTTTCTGGGTTTAGCTACACTACTATGGCTGAACCTAGTGCATCTCCTCAACAAATGCAAGAAATGGCTGAAGGAATTGCTGATATTTTTCTCAATGGTGTTTTAGTCAAAGAAGAATCTTAGTTACACGGGGGAATACGTTTTCTTCATCCTACTGAGTGATCGGCATTCTCCTGTCTTCTATTTATTTTCAACTTACCAATCTATTATGTATATTCCTACCCAGTACGATTTAATCACAACTACTCTAGGACAACGTCGGCAGAAATTAGCCAATTTAATTAATTTCCCTGTCATTCTTTGGTCGGGAGATAGTTGTGCTCGTAATTATCCTGCTAATACTTTTCCGTTTCGTGCTAGTAGTCATTTTCTCTATTTTGCTGGTTTACCACTGCTCAATGCAGCGATTCGTCTAGACTCTGGTAAGTTAGAACTATTTATGGATGATTTACCTGCTAGTCATACTCTTTGGTCTGGAGAAATTCCTGAACGGGAGAAAATTGCCAATATTATTGGTGCTGATGCTCATTTTCCTCTTTTAGAGTTATCTAATCACGCTCTTGGTGCTGCAACTATTGCGGTCCAGCATTATCCCACTCAGTTACAACAATCCCAGGTACTCAACCGATCGCTCGTTCCTCCCCAAGAAATCGATCGAGAACTAACTAAGGCAATTATCTCTTTACGATTGACCCATGATGAATTAGCTTTAACCGAATTACGACAAGCCGCAGCTTGTACTATTCTAGCTCACCAAACAGGAATATTAGCAACTAAAAATGCCCAAAGTGAAGCCCAAATTCGAGCCGCAATGGAAGGTGTGATCATTGCTCACAATATGACTTTAGCTTATCCGAGTATTGTGACTGTTTATGGTGAAGTTCTTCATAATAATATGTATCATCACCCGCTCCAATCAGGAGATTTATTATTAGCTGATGTGGGTGCAGAAACTTCCCTGGGTTGGGCAAGTGATGTGACGCGAACATGGCCTGTTTCTGGGAAATTTTCCCCTACACAACGAGATATTTATAATCTAGTTCTGACAGCTCACGATGTTTGTATTGATCACATTTGTGCTGGAGTCGAATATCAAGATATTCATTGGTTAGCTAGTAGAATCATTGCTCAAGGTTTGGTAGATTTAGGGATTTTACGTGGTCATCCTGAAGATTTAGTTAATCATGATGCCCATGCTTTATTTTTTGTGCATGGAATCGGACATTTATTAGGTTTAGATGTTCATGATATGGAAGATTTTGGAGATTTAGCGGGTTATGAAGAAGGTCGAACTAGAAGCGATCGCTTTGGGCATAAATTTTTACGCTTAAATCGTCAATTACAACCGGGAATGTTAGTGACAATTGAGCCTGGATTTTATCAAGTTCCCGCAATTTTAAATCATCCCGATACTCGTGCCAAATATCGGGAAATGGTAAATTGGGATCAACTAGAACAGTTTGCTGATGTGCGTGGGATTCGGATTGAAGATGATGTTTTAGTTACGGAAACTGGTCGAGAGGTTTTAACTAAAGGATTACCAAATCAAGCGGATGAAATTGAGAATTTGCTTAATGATTACTGAGTCAGTTAAACTACCACAGCACCCCGATCGCTCAAATCATATTTCATCGCTTGAGATAGACCAATATTATTCATAAACCTAGCATTTTCTAACCTAGCACCTGTTAAATCAGCCCGAGTTAAATTAGTCCCAATTAACTCTGCTTCTTTCAGATTCACACTGGTCAGATCAGCATTACTTAAGTCCGCATCAATCAGATTAGCACCATTGAGATTAGCTAAACATAGATAAGCACTACTTAAATTCGCACCCTTTAATAAAGCATTTTTGAGATTAGCGCGACTTAAATTAGTCCGTAGATCCGCACCAGTGAGATTAGCAGCTTGCAGGTTAGCGCGACTCAGATTAGCATTGACTAAATAACTATGACTCAAATTAGCACCAATCAGATTAGCACCACTCAAATCGGCTAAAGTTAAATTAGTATTACTTAAATTTGCCTGTTGTAAATCGGCATTATGAAAATTAACATAGTGCAAATCTAAACCGCTTAAGTCAGCTTCAGTTAAATCTTCAATCGGATTTATACCCATCCTTTGGGCGATCGCGATAAAATCAGTTTTTTCTTGTAAAAACAATTCCTTGGCGCTGACTATTTGCTGTTGATTACAAGTAAGTGCTTCCGCTTCATTTCCAGCTACAGCATGAACAGTTCTTAATTTTCCTAAAGTTTGTCCGATCCCAAGATAATCTTGATTTGACCGAGCAAACACTAATACTTGCTGATAATAGGCGATCGCTTGTGCATATTCACCCAAAGTATAGTAAATATTACCGAGATTAGTGAGCGCATTAGTTTTACCCCGATGATCAGCAATTTCAGTAGCGATCGCTAAATGTTGTTCATAACAAGCGATCGCATTTGGCAAATCACCCAAAGTCTGGTAAGCGACGCCCAAATTTCCTAATGCTGCTCCTTCTTTTCGTCGTTGATGGATTTGTTGATAGATTAATAGTGCTTGTTGCCAAGACTCTAAAGCAGCCTTAACCTCACCATTTTGATATTGCTCGATTCCTTGTTTGAGCAGAACGTCAGCTTCAGGCGTCATATAACTTATGGAATGGAAAACCTTTTCCATTATATAAATAAAACATTAATCTGGTTTTAACCATCTATAAAAATTGCCCCACGTTGTTTTAAGTCTTGGATGATTGCCACAGATAATCCTGAATCGTGACGAAATCTTGCCTGATTTACCTTAGCACCATGGAGATTAGTCCCGGTTAAATTAGTTAATCCTAGCCCAGCTTGATGCAGATCAGCATTACTGAGGTTAGCACCACTCAAATCAGCATCACTAAGATTAGCATTACTTAAATTTGTTTCGCGCAGATTAGCATTCCGCAGATTGGCACCACTCAAGTTAGCCAAAGCTAAACTACATCGATGTAAATCAGCACCGCTAAGATTAGCATCACTTAAAAGCGCACCACTAGCATCAGCACCACCTAAATAAGCACCTTGCAAATTGACATCACTTAAATCAGCATCACTTAAGTCTGCACCACGCAAAATTGCTTGCTCAAAATTAAACCCACCCAGATCAGCCCCAATTAAATTAACTCCCAGCAGATTAGCACCAACAAAGTCTGATTGGGGATCAAGCTGGGCAATTTTTGCTAATTCCACAAATTTATCTGTGTTTGCGTCTAAAACCTGATGAATCAAATTTTCCAGTTCAGCCGGAATTGTAGCAGACATTTGGGATTGATCAGTCTTTACTGCTGGGGATTCGAGGAGAGAGTTGTATTGTAAGACAACTGAACTAGTTAGATGAGTTTTAAGTTGTAATTTTTTTAGGGAAATATCTAATTTCGTTGCTAAGATCGCGTGTTTATTGGGACTGATGTCGTGTCTCCATACTCCTTCTACTTCCGTTAGCTGTATATCTGCTGGTAGGATTTCTAATCTTGCTATCACCTGACAGGGAATATTGGTGACATGGATCTTTCCGAGGGGGAAATTAGGAATCAGACCACTCACTACTGGTTGAGGGAAACTAAGCAACCAATAGGGTTCGGTTTGGGTCCCACCTAAAGTCCCATGACAAGCGATCGCTGATTTTGATTCGCTATAGTGCTCAATCAGATTAGCTTGAGTCGGGTCTGTACAAATCATACAGTTTTCTAGCTTCAGCTTAAACAGACCACTTTTTACACCAAATCTAAATCTACCCCCTAAGAGTGGTTCCCAAGCTTCCTTAAATCTGAGGGTTAAATATAGATCTATTTCCTTGGGATCGGCTAAATCGGTCTGAGATAAGATGCTGGTCAATTCCATTAACAGACAATCTGATTGATCTAACTGAAGCATAGGGGAAGAAGATTCTTGCATGGCCAATACTGGAGTAAGGATTCAGAAATTCTCACTAAATATAAAGCAATACGGTTCAGTTAACTGTAGGGGCGAAGCATTCGGGCGATCATTTATTGCCCAAGTTTTACCCTGAGCGTAGTCGAAGGGCCGTTAATATTAGATCCGAATGCTTCGCCCAGTTCTGTGCCGATATCTCCCAAAATATTCTTAACTGAATTAATTTTAATATATAGTTGATCTGTTGGCTGCATAGATGGTAAGGGCAAAGCATTTCGGTAATATTATACTTCCCTTCGACTACGCCCCCTTCGGCTACGCTCAGGGCAAGCTTCGACTCCGCTCAGGGCAAGCTTCGGCTACGCTCAGGGCAAGCTTCGACTCCGCTCAGGGAACACTCAGGGTAAACGTTTAGCCATCATTTATGTGCCGAAATGCTTTGCCCCTACGGTTAACTGAACTGTATTGAAATATAAAGTTAGTAATAAGAACCAATTGGCAAAAGCAAAAAAAATTAGGGCGTTGTTTTAGTAAACGCCCAATTTGTTCTTGATCATGCAATTAAAACTATTTCACTGATGGAATAACTGGTTGACTTGCTACCAGTAGGCTCAATACCATCCAACTTGTCCATCTAGCTCATGCTAGAATGGTTACCATCATTCAATTTAGCACCATCAAGACCAATTTCGCTCGCGACACGACTGAGCATTGATTGTTGACGGTTTTTCACGATTTGTTGATGACGCACCATCAGACTACGAGCTTGTTCTTGGGTAGACATAATAGTTCTCCAGCAAAATATTTTCGGTTTGTTCAGAATCAGATCGGATTTTTGGTCTAGTGCTAAATTGCACTGATTGATCAGCTCATCGTTGCATTACTACGGTCATAGCTGACCCGGAAGGATGAATGGGTCTTTCCTTGAATGTTGCTCCAGTATTCTCCAGCATCAATACCTACTTCGTCAGCAACGCGACTGAGCATGGATTGCTGTCGATTTTTGATCAGGTGATGATGACGCATCATTAGTGCCCGTGCTTGTTCTTGTGCAGACATAATTATGTTCTCCTTGTGATGTTTAACTGGTTGTTTTTTGTCTATGAAATTAATGTAGCAGATAATTCTGTATCTAAATTGACAAAATCCGGTTTTATTACAAAACGTTACATTAATTTTAGAAATAGGTAACCAAGTGATGATTTTTCCGCTCAATCCGGTTTCTTGGGAAAAAAAAACCTCTCACAAATCGGGAGAGGGTGATCAGAAATCTGGTGAAAATGGGTCGATCTAAATGGGTCGATAGACGCGATAGTTAATTTGAGGAAAGATATTATCGATTTCTTGGACTTTTTCTAGCCAACCACTATCAACCTTACCAAAATTAAGATCCTCATACAATTTGTTAAAACGCATCAGATGCGATCGGGTGCGTTTGACTGCATAAGGAACCATTGTCCCAGTCCGCATAATAAATGCCCAATCAGAAGATTGAGCCAGTAAAACTTCCCGAGCCGCTTGATTGAGAGCCCGCCATTCTAATTCATCAACAGGTTCTCTCCGAGCCAGTTCAATCATTCTTTCCGCAGCTTTATGTAAATGGGGATAAACCCAAGAATTAGTTTCATTCAGCCAATATTCGTGGAATCCTTTATAGCCCCAACTAGATTGAGCCGGACGAGTTACTTGCTGAGTCGGATAATTTTGCAAGTAGTCCGCTAAATGGGTCATCTCATAAGTATGTTGATCGTACCAAGTTTTCCGGAACAAATAATCAATAAACCAAGGACCTTCATACCACCAATGACCAAATAGTTCCGCATCATAAGGGGAAACAATAATGGGGGGACGGTGCATCATCGACCGGAGATTTTCGACTTGGCGTTCCCGATTATACATAAAATTCCCAGCGTGTTCAGCTGCTTTTTCCCGAGCCCAGTAAGGATCATATAGTTTTTTATCAGCTAATCCCAAGCCCCGACCTGTAATTTTATGGTATTTAATCCCGGTATTTTTTCGCTGGCCATTGGGCATAATGTAAGGTTTGATATATTCATATTCCGCTTCCCAACCTAGATCTTTATAAAATTCACGATATTCTGCGGCTCCAGGATAGCCGACTTCTGAAGACCAAACCTGCTGAGATGATTCGTGATCTCGACCAAACGCAGCTACACCACACTCAGTGAAAACTGGTGCATAAGTGCCAAATCGGGGACGGGGACGAGCGTAGAGAATCCCATGGCCATCGGTGAGAAAGTAGCGCAAACCAGCATCAGCCAGCATTCTCTCCACACCTTCATAATAAGCGCATTCTGGCAGCCAAATTCCTTTTGGCTCACGACCAAAATGTTCCTCATAGTGTTCACAAGCGACCTTAATTTGCGCCCAGACCGCCTGGGGGTACATTTTCATTAGTGGGAAATAACCGTGGGTAGCACCACAGGTAATGATTTCCAGGTTGTTAGTATCTAAAAAGTTTTTAAAGGCGGTTACCAGATCTCCACCATAGCGTTCCCAAGTTTGTCGAACTTGATTAAATTCTGCGACATAATGTTCGGCTAAGTAACGCAAATGGCCATTATATTGATTATGCTCAACCTCTAGCGCTGCTAGTTCCTCTAATTTGCTTAAGTGGGCCTCGTAGCGGTTTTGTAAAAGTGGATCGCGGAGCATTGACACTAAAGGAGGTGTCATGCTCATCGTCATTTTAAAGTTTATGCCATCCCGTTTTAGTCCTTCAAAGACTAACAATAAGGGAATATATGTTTCTGTAATGGCTTCAAATAGCCATTCTTCTTCGAGTACATAATCACTTTCCGGATGCCGCACAAAAGGGAGATGGGCATGGAGGACAAGTGCGAGGTAACCATTAGCCATAGTAGTAGAAGTTTTAGCAGTGGACAGGTCGTCTTGAGGCAGGCTGGGGAAATTTTACGATATTTTAAGATTTTAGGAGTAAATGGGGAATAAAGGAAAAAAGTTAGCGATCGCTGGAAATTGCTGCCAGCCAAAGCTGAGCGGATCTGTTACGCTTTTGATGGTGAGCAAAGGTAAGAACCAAGGTAGTTTCTGAATCCATTATCGCCAATATCCAGATAAAATTAAACTTGCGGCGTTAATTTTGGGGAAATCAACAGCTATAGTTCTTTTTAAACATTGGCAGCTTGCCAATGTTATATGTAAGTCCTAATTTTGTTTAGAAGCTATGATTAGCCATCAGTTCCTCATATCCCGCAGTGCTAGCCATGTCACAAGCAAATTTTATGGAACTTGCCCAGCAAGGTGACCCGAAAGCGATCGCCACTGTACTCAACCGTTCTCTGCAAAGCCAAGGTGTCACAGCCAAGGTAATTCGGAAAAATGATTCCCTCCAGGTACTGCTCGAATCAGCACAGATTCCAGCCCAAAAGTCCCTCGTCCCATTAATTTATAAAGAAATCAGCAATCTGAGGATTTCCTCAATTCAAACCATCAAAGTTTACGGACGTAAACAAGGTGATAAAGACCCATCCTGGCAGGAAGAACTAGAAGTACCTGTCGAAGATGATTTATTGCTCTCAGAGCTAGAACATGTGATGGCAGAAGATCCTGATTATCACGATCAGGATCAGGATCTCAGCCTCCACCAAGATGCCGATCCGATTTTTGAGGACTTGCCCATGGCTAACCAACATGATGATGATCACGAAGCAGATGAAGTCCAAGAAGAATATGATGAAACTGAGGAAGAGGAGCAAGAACAGCCGCGATCGCGTCAGCTATCTAAACCACTGCTGATCTTATTGTTGTTATTGATTCCCTTGGGATTAGGTATTGGGGTTTATTTAAACTGGTCTACTATTACTGCGGCTCTACCTTTTCTAGGTGGCTCCCCCACTCCTCCAACTTCACCAGCTCCGGTAGCATCTACACCACCTAAAGCTGCTGCTACTCCGGTTGGAGCTGCTAAACCCTCAACTGTTGCAGCTAAACCTACCCCAGTAAATCCAGGGACCGCCGCTAAACCCACTCCCACAACTCCAGCGACGGCGATCGCGACTAAAGCTACCCCAACGACGACCGCCCCAGTGGCCACAGCTAAACCTACCACACCTGCACCAGTTGAGCAAGCAGCTAAACCCGAGACTGCTAATCCAAAAACCAATGCAGCTCATCCTAAACTGCGGGAAGCTGTAAAAAATGCTACAGATGCAGCTAATTTGACTCAAAATGCTACATCCAAGGAAGAATGGAATACGGTGGCTAGTAAATGGCAAGCAGCGATCAACGCGATGAAGGCTATACCTAAAGATAGCCCTAACTATGCGATCGCACAGGATCGCATACCTATTTATCAGCATAATCTTGAATATGCTCAACAAAATGCCGAAAATGGGATTTGATTTTTAGTCCAAGTTTTGGTCAAAAGATCATTGGGGCTGATAATTTTTTCGCTTAAATTCCATTTTGGTGAGCAGAGATTGAATAAACAGGGAGTCCGTGAACTTTTCTGGTGAAGATAATTGTGATGTTTTTCTGAAAAAACCCGTTTTTTCTCAAGAAAAACGGGTTTTTAGCCAAACTTTTTCTGCTCCTGAGCAAAATAGAACCGGATGAATCCTTGAGCCAAGTCAGGCGATCGCTACTCTCCATCTCGATTATTGGTAAAATTAAAACTATTGCCAGTTTAAAATTAGATGATCTGGAATTAATCCTGGAATTGCTTCTCTTTTGGAGATCTTCAAGCAAAATTTTGGTTACTGCTAATAAGCGCGAAGACAAATCAGGTAGGATCTTCACGATCATCGGAATCAGTAACTCGAAACTGCCAGTCGTTGCACTAGATCAATTAGTTTATTTTATCTAATCAAAGGACTTGACTTAACAAGGAAAACCTGTGTTATACTGACGAGCGAAGAGTTGAATTCGGTTGCAGTGTTTGTATCTAGTATGGACAAGCTTTTTTGGTTTGTAGTATTGGTATGCTTCTCTCCGAACTCTAAATCTCTACGCAATTTAAGACCTTCGGAGATATTCCATGTCAATTTATGTAGGTAACCTATCCTACCAGGTCACCCAAGAAGACCTTAAAAATGTTTTCACTGAATACGGCAATGTTAAGCGAGTTCAGCTACCTACTGACCGCGAAACAGGTCGGATGCGCGGCTTTGGTTTTGTGGAAATGACAACGGATGAGGAAGAAGCTGCGGCTATTGAAGCATTAGATGGGGCAGAATGGATGGGACGGGATCTAAAAGTAAATAAAGCGAAGCCTCGCGAAGACAACAGACGTTCTGGTGGTGGTAGTAGTAGTGGTGGTGGTGGTCGCAGAAACAATAATTATAACAGATAGTAATTGTAAAAGCATTAAAATTTACTTGATTGGAAAAGACCTAGACGAAGATGTCTAGGTCTTTTTCCCTATTATTGATGTCTATATGGATACTGCTCTCCACCACATCCTTAGTCACTGCAATCACAGGGCTGTTTCATGCTAGCAGAACACCTCTCCCCCAATCCCTCTCCTCAAAGGAAAGAGGAGCAAGAATGACTCGCTATTCAATCTCCCATCAATTTAATCATCTTAATTACTCCCCCTGCCCTCCTAGGGAAGGGGGTTAGGTTGCTCATGTGAGAATCGAGCATGAAATAGCCCTGCACCAGGAAACCGGGTTTCTCTACCAAATGTTCGTTTTTCACCTAGATATCTACACACCAAACTCAGTTTCTAGTCTGAGAATGTGGAGTCCTAACCTTTGCACCTACTTATAGACCTGATGATCTATTTCATCATCTGAAAATTAGCAAAATTTACTTTTTCCGAACTCGCTCGTTTGTTTAGTAGCTAAAGTTGATTGACTTAAGTAGTGAATAAAAAATATCTGTATAAATGGAAATATCCCCCAAGAAAACGGAAATATGGGGGCTAGTTTTTCACCCTGATCCGCATAAAAGTCTAAATTAGAGTCAATCTTTGATTGTTCCTTGCTTGTAGCTAGTAGCCAGATAAATCCTCAGCCAGGACTCGCAAAGAATCACAAATCACCTCAGCATACACACCAGGGATTATGCTGGAACTAAAGGGTTGATTTTCACCTTACACAACTCTGGTAAGAACTCAGATCATTCCCACTTCTGTAAAAAAAAGACTGTTCTATGGATATAAAGGGGCAAAAATAAAAAAAAACTTACCGATACTATCCAAAGTATAGTTTCCTCTAGTCCTGAGATACTAGGGACAAATGATGTTATCCAGTGATCTAGTTAAAGTTAGAGAAAATATTTAATATTTATTACTTGCTAATCATAGAGGTAATATTGAATAATAAGATCAGTAAGCGAATTTATTTAACCTCATGGCTAAAACTAAAAATCTCCCAATAGAACCACTGACAGGAAAAGCTCTGCTCCAAAAAGTAAAAGAACTTTCAGACTTACCCAGGAGAGAGACCGCAAAACGTTGTGGATATTACACCAGCACAAAGAACAGCCAAACCCGCGTTAATTTAACAGAATTTTACGACGCGGTACTAGCAGCAAAGGGTTTAGACTTAAATCCTGAACGTACAAAAGATGGTCGAGGACGTGAAGCCTCTTATCGGGTCAGCGTGCATAAAAACGGCCAAATTGTAATTGGGGCTAGTTACACAGAAGCAATGGGATTAAAGCCTGGAGATGAGTTTGAAATAAAACTGGGGCACCGTCACATTCATCTATATCAGCTTAATAAAGATAGCGACGACTTAGATGAGGATGGTGATGAGGATGGTGATTATGAAGAATCTGCATCCGATGAATTGGTAACTGTCGGTTAAAAAAAAAGTTGGTTGGGAAGGGGTAAAGGCGATCGCTTTTAAATAGCTTAAAAGCATATATAGCAAAGGTTTTGCTGTTTTTTTTGACACTTTTAATCGATTCCCAACCAAAATGACTTAAATCGTCAATCTCGTCTAACATCAAAACCCGGTTTCTTGAAAAAATCGGGTTTGTATGTTTTCAATTTGTTCATGGCTAACCTCTGGAGCAGGTCTGGCATGATCTGCTTCAGAAGAAAGATTTAGGCAAATTACTGAAAACTCGGTTTTTAATTATCCGGGTGATCGGGGCAACTAAGTTGCTCAATGCTGATGTTGGAGAAATTTAACAACTTCTTGCCATAGTAAATCCGGGGCTTCAATTAAAGGTGTATGACCGGTCTGGAAAATTTTTAAATTCCCATTAGGAAGGAGAGAAACTAGACGCTTGGCTAACTCTAGATACTTTTGATCCCTACTACCAGCAATCACGAGAGTAGGTGTCTGAATCGCGATCGCCTGTTCCCATACAGGTGGCATTACTCCGGAGCTAAAATGTTGTAAACTACTAGCTAGTCCAGCCGGCTGAATTGGCAAGCGTCTTAATATTTCTTGTGCAAGGAAATTTTTGCCTTTAGCAGTAAGTTCTTGAAACAGAGGTTGTTCTAACCAGGATTGCAAAAAATCCACTGGATCGGAATTAAGAATTTTTTGACTCAGTTCCCAGTCTGCTTGTGCTCGATTTTGTCGAGCGGTGTCATCTTGGATTCCGGCTGTGCTAGAAACCAAAATCAGGGAACTCAACTGAAGGGAATATTTGACAGCAAATTGTAATGCTAAACGTCCACCCATGGAGTATCCAAATAAATGAAACTTGCTCAGATTTAAAAAATTCAGCCATTGGTGTAACAGCATTACCTGTCCGGTGGTACTAAAAACGCTTTCCTCTTCAGAAAGCAGCGTTTTTCCATGTCCTGGTAAATCAGGAATTAAACATCGGTAGTGATCAGTCAAAAAATCTGGAATTTGGTGAAAATCGCGACTACTGCCAGTAAATCCATGCAAAAAAACGATGGTCTGATCAGCGGGAATTCCCAAGTCAAGATAATGTAGTTTGCCAGATTGATGATGATAATAATTAGATTTAGGGTAGTTGATCGTCATTCAGAATGAGATTTAGATCAGATTTAAAACTGACGAGACCAATTTTTTGGCCAACGTTCTACCACCACTTTAGTTTGAGTAAAAAACTCGATCGCGTGATGTCCTTGGCCATGTAAATCTCCAAAAAAACTATCTTTCCAACCACTGAAGGGAAAAAATGCCATGGGAGCAGCGACACCAATATTAATTCCAATATTGCCAGCATCAGCTTCATAACGAAATTTCCGAGCTAGAGATCCATTGGTAGTAAACAAACAAGCCATATTTCCCCATTGACCGCGATTAACCAAGGCGATCGCATCTTCAATGGTATTAACATTGATTAATCCTAATACTGGTCCAAAAATTTCAGTTTGGGCAATTTCACTAGCAGGATCAACCTGAGCTAAAATTGTCGGTTTAATAAAATTACCTTGGCTATAACCAGGAATTTGGGGATGACGACCATCTATTAATATAGTTGCACCTGCATTTATACCTTTTTGAATTAATCCTTCAATCCGGGTTTTACTTGCTGGACTAATTACTGGACCCATTTCCACTCCTGGATCGAGACCGTATCCCACCACTCTAGTTTTAGCAACTTCTGTTAAACCTTCTGTAAATATTTGACTGGCTTCACCCACAGTCACAACTAAAGAAGCAGCTAAACAACGCTGTCCAGCACAACCAAAGGCACTATCTGCGGTAATTTTTAAGGTAGTTTCTAAGTCAGCATCAGGTAATATAATAATCGGATTTTTGGCACCACCTTGACATTGAGCGCGTTTACCATTAGCAGTTGCTCGACTATAAACATATTTAGCAACAGGGGTAGAACCAACAAAGCTAATTGCCCGGATTTGAGGATGATCTAAAATCCCATCTACAATTTCTTTAGCACCATGAACTAAATTAACCACACCTTTGGGTAATCCTGTTTGCTCAAGTAACTGAAATACTTTTTGCATGGTCAATGGGACTTTTTCCGAAGGTTTGATGATCGTGGTATTCCCACAAGCGATCGCATAAGGAAAAAACCAGAATGGAATCATCCCCGGAAAATTAAAAGGAGCAATTACTGCGGTTACTCCTACGGGTTGTCGAATCATGATTTCATCAATTCCACGAGCCACATCTTCTAAGTGGTAACCTTGCATCAACATCGGAATTCCACAAGCGACTTCGACATTTTCGATCGCTCGTCTCATTTCTCCTTGTGACTCAGTTAAGGTTTTACCACATTCGCGGGTAATAATCTGGGCTATTTCTGGTAAATTCTCTTCGAGCAGATTTTTGAGTTTAAATAGATATTGGATTCTTTCTGGTGAGGGAATTTGTCGCCAAGTTATTAAAGCTGTTGTAGCTGATGTTACTGCTTGCTCTAGTTCTATTGTCAGCGACAAAGGCACCTGTGCCAAGGTTTCTGCTGTAGCTGGGTTGAGAATTTCCAGGTAATTTGTAGTATTAGACTTACACCATGCACCGTTTATGTAGTTTTGTAAAATATTGAGTGTCACTCCTAACTCCTGTTCATCTCTTAAATGCAGATTATGATTATAGTGTCAAAAATAGACTTTTTTTTTCACCCCCGAAACTCTCCAGCTTGTAAGGCAATAATGCTTATAGTTAAAATAAAAAAACAAAGTTGACCAATTCTACAGACAGAAAAAGCGATGAGCGCTCAGAACTTTTTCTGTCTTTTTTCCTATGGATACAGAGTTGTTGATTGGTGACCAGATCGAGCAGTCACTAGCGATCGCCAATCACCCACCAGGTTTTGGGAGCAATTTTCACCTCAATCAATTAGTAAATACCAAATGATTCCCTTAATCAAAAAATATCTAGCAGCGATCCTATTGGGTAGTGCGATCGCGATTCTGACTGGATATCTCGCTTACCAACCAAATTTTCTAGCTAAAGTCCCACAGTCAATTATTTCCGGTCAGTCTACCACAGCGATCGCCCAAACTGATCAAATTCAACTAGCGATCCCGATCGACTGTACCTTGGGTAAAGACTGTTTTATTATGCACTATGTAGATCGACTTCCTAGTCCTGAAGTCCTGGATTTTGCTTGTGGTACACTCACCTATGCAGGTCATAATGGCACGGACTTTGCGATTCGTGATGAAACTGCGATGAAAGCAGGTGTTGCTGTCAAAGCATCTGCTCCTGGTCAAGTCTTACGAGTCAGGGATGGAGTACCTGATCAACGAGTAGTAGATCAAACCACGATCCAATCCGTGAAAGGAATCGAATGTGGTAATGGTGCTGTCATTGATCATGGTAATGGTTGGCAAACCCAATATTGCCATATGCGTCGTGGTAGTGTAGTTGTGCAACCGGGAACTTTAGTGGAAAAAGGAACAGTTTTAGGAATGATTGGCGAATCTGGGTTAGCATCATTCCCCCATGTTCATTTAACCGTTACCTATCAAGGTAAAAATGTTGATCCTTTTGTTGGACCGACAGACCAACCCGGTTGTCATGTAGCACCTCAACCAATTTGGGAAAATCCGATTCCTTATGTTCCAACTGGATTAGTTCGTGCTGGTTTTGCTAGTGAAGAACCTAATATGGATCGGATTTGGCAAGGAGATTTTTCCCTAACTACCCTCCCGATTAGTAGTAAGCTACTGATATTTTGGGTACAACCTTATGGTGTCAAACAGGGAGATCAAGAAGAATTTCGACTGATTGACCCTAATGGTCAAGAAATTGCTAAAAGTTCCCAACCCATTCCATCCACTACTCGGATCTGGTTACGTTATATCGGTAAAATAAATCGTCCTCAACGTCCCCTCATTCCTGGGATATGGCGCGGGGAATACCGTCTGGTACGGGGCACTCAAGTGTTAATTGATCTCCAACGCGAAATTAATCTGAGTTAATCAAATGATTGATAAATTTATGACCGTCGCGATCGCTCAAGCTAAACAAGGTCTCCAAGAGGGTGGAATTCCGATTGGTTCAGTGCTGGTTAAGGATGAGCAAATCATTGGTCGAGGACATAATCAACGAATCCAAGCTAATGACCCCATTCTCCATGCAGAAATTGACTGTTTACGCAACGCTGGTCGGATTGGCACCTATAGAGATACAACAATTTATTCTACTTTAATGCCTTGTTATCTTTGTGCTGGTGCGATCGTCCAATTTGGCATTAAAAAAGTTATTGCTGGAGAATCCCATACTTTTGCAGGAGCTAGAGAATTTATGGAATCCCATGGAATTGAGGTCATTGATTTAGACCTAGCAGAATGTAAACAATTAATGCAGGATTTTATTACGAGGAGTCCCCAACTCTGGAATGAGGACATTGGTAAATAACCCATCCTCAGTCTGATCTGAACTTTCTTTCTATTGTTTCTAATTTTAAGGTAATGTTGCCCATGCTTGAGCAACCACATCACTTAACCATCGTCTTTGCTGTCGATCTAAGAAATGGTCTTCTGCTAATAGCTCGGTAGTTAGCTCGTCTAGTGACTTACCCTGGGAACGGGAAATTTGAATCACACCAGCGATCGCTGCTGCGACTAATTCTTCACTGACGGTCAATTGCTGTAAATCGGCAATTTCTTGAGGACTGGTTGGAATAGGATAGTTCATAGTTAGTTATCCGCGCACCCTGATCAATCAACAATTATGAGAAAATTGTAAAGTTTCTTTAAGTGTAATCAAAATGTAGTATACGAGATTCTAGCTTACTTTGTCTATCTGTCAACTCCTTTATTCCTTGAGATTTGATTAAATTTTGAGATAACCGCACAATGAAAGAACTGCTTTACTTAGAAGTCCCGACACCGGATCTAACCACAGTCCGTACTTGGTTACAGCAAGAATGGGAATCACCAATGGGACAAAAAAGTCTATCTCCGGACGGAATTAAATTGTCACTTCCGCAAACTACAAGCCAGACTAGCCTAATTACCGAAACTAAGACGGTTTTTACTGAAGAGATTTGGATTTTCGTCTGGCTAGTCCAATCTACTACATATTTGAAAGTATTTCGGACTGGAGATCAACCGATTCAGGGTGAAAAGAAAATCTTGACTAATTTGCATAATAATATTAGAAATAGATTTACCCATCACTACTCGGTTCCACCAGAAATTAACTTATCGGAACAGTCTATTTTTGAAGCATTAAAAGCTGCTTATCCCCTGACCGTCAAATATTTTCAAAAAATCCCCAATGGTGAATATGATCTACAGCGAGTTTATTG
Organism: uncultured cyanobacterium; assembly: GCA_963744145.1. Taxonomy (GTDB): domain Bacteria; phylum Cyanobacteriota; class Cyanobacteriia; order Cyanobacteriales; family CAWUOF01; genus CAVUSO01. Next base: position 1,479,486 of record CAVUSO010000001.1, read on the forward strand.
GTGGGAACAACGTTGGCGTAATAGTGTCCTTCATCCACAACAACCGCAACAAGTATTATTTAAAGTGCCAGAAAACTTAAGTAGTTTAACAGCAGTAGAGGCAAATACTCCTCCCTTAAAACCTGATTATGATATTATTTATATAGGTGGTGCCCTAGGAATAGTTCACGCAGCAGTAATGGCTCGATTAGGATATCATGTCTTGTTAATCGAAAGATTACCTTTTGGTAAGATGAATCGGGAATGGAATATTTCTCGTCATGAATTACAAAACTTGATTCATTTAGGCTTATTTAGTGCTAGTGAAATTGAAAGTCTGATTGCTAGAGAATATAAAGATGGCTTTAATAAATTCTTTGATGCTAATAATCCACCTCAATGTAAAGCACCGATTTTGCATACTCCCAAGGTATTAAATATTGCTTTAGATTCCGAAAAATTACTAAGACTTTGTGGAGAGAAATTAAAAGCCGCTGGGGGAGATATTTGGGATCAAACTGAGTTTAAACGTGGCGATATTGATGACCAAAAAGTTTTAGTACAAGCACAATGTTTAGTAACTAAAAAAGAACGGGTGGTAAGTGGAAGATTATTAATCGACGCAATGGGGACCGCTTCTGCGATCGCATGGCAATTAAATGGTGGTAGAGCTTTTGATAGTGTTTGTCCGACCGTAGGTGCTAGTATTGAATCAGGATTTGCACCAGGTGTGTGGGATTCCCAATATGGGGATATTTTGAATTCCCATGGAGATATTTCTCGGGGAAGACAGTTGATTTGGGAGTTATTTCCTGGTCAAGGTGAGGAATTGACAATTTATTTATTTCATTATCATCAGATCAATGCAGAAAATCCAGGTTCATTATTAGAAATGTATGAGGATTTTTTCGCAATTTTGCCAGAGTATCGTCGTTGTGATCTGGAGAAATTAAAATGGAAAAAGGCTACTTTTGGTTATATTCCGGGACATTTTAGTGTGGGAAGTCGCGATCGGCAAGTTGCGTTTGACCGTCTGATCGCGATCGGTGATGCTGCTTCATTACAATCTCCCCTAGTTTTTACTGGTTTTGGTTCTTTAATTCGGAATTTACCGCGGTTAACAGATTTGCTAAATACGGCGCTAAAATCTGATCTACTGAGTGCTAGTTACTTAAATCAAATTCGCGCTTATCAAAGTAATGTTGCTGTCACCTGGCTATTTTCTAAAGGAATGATGGTCCCGACAGGTCGATTTATTCCACCGCAATTAATTAACTCTATGCTGAATACTTTTTTTGGAGTTTTAGGAACTGTACGTCCAGAGATAGCTGAAGCTTTTATTAAGGATAAAACTGATTGGTTAACTTTTAATTGGTTAGCTTTTAAAGCTGCTAAAAAAAATCCAGCTTTGTTATTATGGATTTGGCAGTTAGCAGGTGGAAAAGATATTTTTCGCTGGTTGGGTAGTTATTTAGATTTTACTCTTTTTTCTATCTTAGGCTGGTTATTTTCCTGGTTACCGAAATTTCTCCGTCAGATTCAACCAGTTTTAGAAGATCGTTATCCCAGTCTATGGTTTTGGTTATTAGCTACTAGTTATGCTCTGACTGATGGAATAGGACGACCTCAAACTATTGCTCAATATTCTGAAGTTATAGGAATATATAATCGGACTTTAGAGAAATCTTAAAATTAGCAGAAGACCTCTCCCCCAACCCCTCTCCTGAAAGGAAAGGGGAGCAAGAATGACCTCTCCCCCAACCCCTCTCCTGAAAGGAAAGGGGAGAAGAATAAATCGATTCCTCCCATCAATTTAATCATCTTAATTACTCCCCCTTCCCTCCGAGGGAAGGGGGTTGGGGGGTTAGGTCTTATTTATTTTGCCGAAATCAATATGCGATTTCGTCCCATAGTCTTAGCTTCATATAATAAAGTATCAGCTACTCGATAAAGTTCTTGCCAAGAAATACCATCAAGAGGATACTCAACTACTCCAGCACTAAAAGTGATCTGAAATTTTTCCCTATTAGCATCAGTAAAATCTTGACCAGACCAGATTTTGAGGAAATCAGTTAACCGTTTGGCACCTTCCTCTCTGGTAATTCCATATAAACCTAAAACAAACTCCTCACCACCCCAACGACCTAATAGATCTTCAGACCGAAAGAACTGCTTTAAGTTTTTTCCCAATAGATAAAGCACTCGATCGCCAGCCGCATGACCATATTGATCATTGACACGCTTAAAATGATCTAAATCTAGAATCATAAAACAAAAAGGCTGATCTTGACGATCGGCCAAACGGATTAATCGTTCTAGATCCTGAAGAAATTTGCGTCGAGTCGCAATACCCGTTAATTCATCAATTTCTGCAAATCTATGTAAAATTCGGGTTCGCTCTAACCGATTCAGAATCCGGGCAATTAATTCGGGTCCGACGATCGGTTTTTGTACATAATCATCACCACCAACTGTAAACACCTGATGAATCGTCTGAGAATCGTTATGAGCAGAGAGAAATAATATAGGTAAATCACTCCAACATCGATCGCTACGCACCACCTGACAGAGTTCAATCCCGCTAAAATTAGGCATTTCTATATCTAAAATCAACAAATCAGGTGCGATCGCTTCTAATATTTGCCAAAATTGCTGAGGATCGGCTAAAGTTCTGATCTGAAAACCCCAGGGTTCGAGGAGATTAGCTAAAGCTACTAACATCTGCTCATCATCATCGACAATCAGGATTTTCGCTTCTACTTTTTCAGTCCGACTAAGTTCTTGGGTAACTGTTTTGATAATTTCTTCTGGACTAATCGGTTTCTCTAAAAAGACATTTCCCCCCAAACGTGCTATTTTCACCCGATCGCTTAATTGATTACAAGCAGTCAACACTAATACGGGCAGATTTGGAGTTTTGTGCTTGAGTTCAGTTAATAGAGTCATCCCATTTTCATTCGTTTGGGGAAAAGTGAGATCGAGAATGATTACATTAGGTTGGTAGGACAAAATTATGCTTCTCGCTACTGTTGGGTCGGTTGCTACTTCCACCTGAAAACCCCATAGGATTGCTTCTTTTTTGATCTGTTCCGTCATCACCAGATCATCATCGATAATCAGCAAGCGACCTAAACCAATGAGAAAATTAGGAGTGAGTGTTGTGGTAGTGGGTTGATTTTCGACAACTTGTTTTAGATGTACAACTAACTCTTCCAGTTGTTGTGCATGATCTTTACCCAAATACTCCAAACCTAACAAATTTTCGATCTGTCTGGCTATTTCTGAACCTGTCGGTAAACCAAATGAACCCAATGAACCAATTAAACGATGAGCTTCTGCTTGAGCTGAGGTGCGAATTTGTGGATCTAGAGTTTCGGTCGAAATTTGGGCGATCGCTTGCTCCAGCACCATCATCCTGACAGCCAAACTTTCTTTAAATTTGCCCCACATTTGTTGTGCTACTGCTAGCACTTTTGCTTGAGCTTGACGCTGGTTTGTCCGATTTAACTGAGATAAGTGCGATCGCGTTTCAGTTTGATGGAAGAGAATTTCTTCCGGTGGTGCTTTGAGTCGATAACCCAATCCATATACTGTTTCAACTAAATCTGTAGTTATTCCTGCGGCTTTAAGTTTTTGTCTGAGACCTTTGATTTGAGTAGAAACCGCGTCTTCTTGGGGAAATTCACCACTAGGCCATACATGGTCAATAATAGCACTTCGGCTAAAAATACGTCCTGGATTTCTCAGGAAAAGTTCTAGTATGCTATACTCTTTTGGGGTAAGATGTAAAACTTTTCCTTCATAAGTCACTCGACTTGCATCTGGGTCAAGTTGCAGTTTTTCCCAAGTTAATATATGAGGTAGTATTGATCTACCCCGTCGCAATAAAGCCTGAATTCGAGCGATTAATTCTGATCCTTGATATGGTTTGACCAGATAATCATCTGCTCCTGCTTCTAAACCGATGACCCGCTCATTGGTGGTATCTTTAGCACTTAACAATAGAATCGGAATCTGTACCCCCAGCGATCGCAGTTGACGACACAAATTAATTCCATTCAGTCCAGGAAGAATTATATCTAGCACAAGTAGATCATAATGAAAAGCTTGAACCAGTTCCAAACCCATTTGACCATCTGTTGTGGTCTCCACCGTGTAGTTATGGTTGGTCAGTTCTTGTGCTAGAATATGAGCTGTTGCTTCATCATCTTCTACGAGCAAGATTTTCACAAGCTTTTTTTATCCTCGATCGCCAAAGCCTATTTTTATTTTAGGCTGATCTTGATTAATCCGAATCTTAATTCCTTTGGCTCTCTGCTCGGTAAATAGCTAATTCTTGCTGACTTTTTCTACTGATTGGAACCAGTTTTAGCTCCATGAATACTCTCAAATTGGTTAAGCTGCTGTTCCGGTTCAGAAATAATTTTTCTATCCGCGTCTTTTTTGATATTTTTTTTCGTTTTCCCCCGAGGTTTTAAATATTTGGAAAACTGCGATGCAGATGGTGATAATTTTTGCTTGATTAACGACTCTGTTTTTTGGCTCACAGGATATTTGTTAGCCAAGCAATTCAAAATATAAATAGCTAAATCCTGATCTACTCCATCCCCAGCAAAAGCTGGTTTAGAGGGATATTCTAGATCAACTGCAAAAATGGTTTCAATTTCCTGAAGAACCTTCAGTAGTTGAGAATTAACAGGTGGTTTTTTCATGGTTTATTTTTATTTTTTAATTGGCCATGATCTAGATGGCGCTGAATTTGAGCTGGTAAAATAGTAAAATTTATGTCCCCTGTGTGAATTTCACCTGGGGAAAAGCAACAAATATGTTGCAATAGTTATAAAGATTAGGAAACAAATTTGAGGAAATTTTGAGGAATAAAAATTTTCGGCATTTTTTTTGTGAAAATCTGCACATACTAGACTAGAAATGGTAATTCACCCACTAAATTAAATGAAGTGAGCCAAGATCCAGTAGAAATTAAACGGGTGATCGCCGATTCCACCTTTGACCACCATAAAAATCAAGGGAACAAAAAATATTGATGATACATCTAATCAGTTAGTGCTAAATTGCCAATTCCCAACCTAGCATTTTGGCGATTTGGGCTACTAAAGTAAGAGGATCGAAGGGTTTAGCGATCGCACCTTTAACTCCTAAATTGTAAAACCGCTGATATTCAGTTAAACTCAGTCTTGCGGTTAGGAAGATCACGGGAATTGACTGAGTTACAGGATCGACCTGGAGGTATTTTAATACCACCAGACCATCCATTTCTGGCATCATTACATCAAGGAGAATTGCATCTGGTTGCTCAGAAATTGCTTTGGCTAAACCTGCTGGACCAGAATCTGCTAATACTACCTTCCAACCCCCTAGTGATTCTAGACAAGCTTTCACAACTTGTCGGATATTGAATTCGTCATCAATAAACAAAATTCGTTTCGTTGTTATACTCTCCATTTTGTTTCTGTGGTTAAGCTAAGAGCATCTTTTTATAAGGATACATAGACTTGATCCCCCCAACCCCCTTAACAAGGGGGAGCATGAATTTAAAGTCCCTCTTTTGAAGGAGGAGCATGAATTTAAAGTCCCTCTTTTGAAGGAGGAGCATGAATTTAAAGTCCCCCTTTTTAAGGGGTATTTAGGGGGATCTAAATCTCTGCAACTTCACATTAAATTGTGATAAGAGCATCTTCTTAGACCTATAAGATAAAACAAAAAATTGAGGAAATTTTGAGGAAAAATAATTACCATTTCAGTAGAGCAGCCATTTGATCTGCTAGAGTCAAAGGGTCAAACGGTTTAGCAATTACTCCAGTTACACCGAGTTTGGCAAATTGATCTAAATCAATAGACTGCACCTTCGCTGTGAACAAAATAATCGGAATTTTTTGAGTAGCTGGATTATTTTGTAATTCCCGAAATACGGTTAGTCCATCTAGATCGGGCATCATCACATCCAGTAAGATCGCATCGAAATTTTCGCTCTCGATCAGAGCAAATCCTGCTCTACCTGATAAAGCTGTCTGAACTTCCCAACCTCCTAAGTTTTCTAGACAAGCTTTAATCACAATACAGAGGTTTATTTCATCATCGATTACCAGAATTCGCTTTCCTGGCATTAGCAATAATTATGGTTAAATTTACATAGGCTACTATAGCATCAATGAAATCACTAATCAAGAAATTTTGGCAAAGTAAAATAAAAGCTACTACCTTGTCCAACAACACTTTCCACCCAAATTTTGCCACAATGCTGTTGGATAATACCCTTACAAATTGCCAAACCCAAACCTGTTCCTCCTTTTTGACGGGAGTCAGAAGCATCTACCTGTTGAAACCTAGCAAAAATAACTTCTAATTTATCAGCTGGAATACCCCGTCCTTGGTCTGTGACTTGAAATAAAACATGATCTGCTTGGTCTTTGAGATTGAGTCTCACCATTGTATTTGGAGGTGAAAATTTAATCGCGTTACTTAACAGATTAACCAGAGTTTGAATCACCCGATCGCGATCTGCCCAGACTTGTACCCCAGTTTGTTCAATTAATAGAGTTATATTATTTTGTAATGCTAAAGATTGTACCGTTTCTACAGATTCTTGCATCATCGCTAGCCCATCGCACCACTCCTGATTCAGTTCGACTTTCTCTGCTGTTAGTCGTTCTAAGTCAAGAATATCATTCACGAGACGCACTAATCGTTCTGTTTCGTGAAAGGCAATATCCAACATTTGTTGAGCAGATTCCGGGTTGTTTTTAAAAACTCCTGCAGCTAGTAAACCAAGAGAACCCCGCATAGAAGACAGGGGTGTGCGGAGTTCGTGACTGACAATGGAAATGAACTCTTTTTTCATAGTTTCCACTGCCCGACTATCCGTCACATCTTCTACTGTACCAACATAACCAATTAATTCATTGGGACTAGAAAAGATCGCGGACTGTACCCTCCCAAACCGAATGCTTCGATCTTGATGGATATAACGAATTTCATCAGCAAATTCCTGTTTTTCAGAAATCGCTTTTGACCACTTGGTTTTAATTTTCTCTTGATCATCTGGGTGAATAAAATTGATCCAACCTTCTCCCAAAGCCTGATCAAATATGCAATCACTAATGACTTGATAGCGTGGATTCGTATAGGTGAAATGTCCGTCACTATCCATCATAAAAATGCCGATCGGTAAACATTCACACAAGAAACGGTATTTCTCTTCACTCTGTTTAAGTACCTCTTCGATTTGTTTGCGATCGGTAACATCTAATAAAACACCGAGTGATCGACTCGGTTTTCCTGAGTCATCGTAGATAGTTGTCGAACGTTGCATGAACCAACGAATAGAACCATTTGTATGGATTACTCGATATTCGCAATAGAAATCTGTGTGATTTTCTGCCGATTTAAAAAACTCTGGTTCCAGCCAAGCCAGATCATCAGGATGAACCGAATTGCGCCAAATATCATAAGTTGGCTCAACACTATAGGGAGCTAAACCGAGCAGGGTAAAATGATTATCGTTCCAGATTACCTTAGTATCGGACATCTTCCAATCCCAAAAACCAATATTAGTTAAATCTATTGCTAATCTGCGACTTTCTTCACTCCGTTTTAGGTCTATTAATGCTTCCTTTAGATTAGCATTTACTTCAGTCAGCTCTCTTGTTCGTTTTGCTATTCGTTGCTCTAGTTCATTTTTCAGCTCCTGAAAATTGCTAATTAATGCGCTACTGATCAAGGAAACTATCACAAAAGTACATAACGTAAATAACTCCTTCGAGGAAACAATTCTAACTATGGATAGGTGAGGAAACAAAAAATAAGTAATGCTTATTGTCGATAGGAAAATGGCAACAAGTGCTGATCGCCTATTGGCGTACCAAGCAGTTATAATGATGGCGATATAGAAAAATGCCCCAACGCTTCGCACTAGAAATGGTTGTAGCCAGAATGTTAGCACTAAGGCGATCGCGGTAGTACCGATGGCAATTGCGTAGGGTAAAAATCGCTCATAAAGTTTCATCTAATTGAATTATTTTTCTTTGTTTATTTCTTTTCCCGGTATAGTTTTGGTCGGAAAACTGGGTAGTTCAATTGCAGCTAAAGACTTCCGTTTTTTGACTGGATGTAAGGGATAAACAATTGGTGCGGGCCAATTTAGTTTGGGCAGACTGTCTGGTGGTTTTTGCATCACCTGACTAGATTGCTCATCGATCGCTGATGGTAATTCAATTTTTGACTGGGAAATGTTCAGCTCTGACCCAATTCCACTGAGAGGATTAATCTGCTCAATATTGATGCTAGTTTTTGGTAATTCATCTCGTTGAACTAAAGGTGGAAGTGCTGGTTCAATTTTTTTGACGGTCTCCTGTTTGATGGTTTCAGCTCTAGCTAAATCTTGGTCAACTAATTTGGTTAAATCTTGCCATAGTGTTTCATCATTGATCGAAGTTTCTCTAGTCTGAGTCGGAGCAGAAATATCTGGATGATTTGTGGGAGCAACCACCGCAACAGTATCTAAAGTGACCTTGGTATCGCTAGGTTGAACTACTTCTGGGATTGAATCAGCACTCGGATTGTCATTATTTTCGTTAATAATGATCGTTTCATCCATCACAGGTTCTCCTGGTTCAGCTGACCAAGGTCGGACTGGTTGAGAACGGGGTAGAAAAGGACGAGCAACTGGGGTGGGGTCAGAAACTAGGTCTTCCTTATTTTTCTGGGTACTTACTTCATTTTTCCCCACCGGATTTTGTCCATAAGGTGAGGGTAGTTCTAGACACTTTTCTAAAGCTGCTTTAAATTGCAATGTATGTCTTTGTTGACGGTTAAGACGCGATCGCAAATCCCGGGCTGTATTTTCCGCTTGAGAGAGTAAATGAGTTTGCTCATTGTATCTTTGCTGGGTCAATGCACATTCTCGTTCCAACTGTGCTACTCGTTCTTGACTGCTTTCTAATTCTTCTGTTAATGTTTGCAGTAGAATTTGCTGACGCTGGTTATTTTGGCGCACCGATTCTACTTCTTGATTTAATCGTGTTATTTCGCTAGTTGCCTGAGATAATTCCTGAGTTTTTTGACCTAATAAGGTTTCTTGAGCTTGATTACGTTGCTGTTGTTGCTGTAATGTCTTTTGGTTTTGGTCTAATGACTTCTCTAACTGAGCTACTCGCTGGAGTAAATTACTGTTACTTTGGCGTAAATCTTGGACTATAGCCATCAGTTCCTTGCCCACTGTAGCCCCAATTGTATCACTATTAAGAATAAGATTAGGGGAAAATACCGATTCTCTGGGTGCTGTACCCAGGGACTTTTGCTCAAAAGTTATGGATGAATTTAAGACTTCTTCCTCATCAAGATTACCCTGGGCGATCGCATCTATATTGATAGTATTGGGAAGATTAACAGTTTCCCATCCCTCTGCTGCTCCAGGTTTTTCTTGGGACAATTGGGCTGGATCTGTCACCTCTGGTGGGACATTAACCTGGTTCAGATCGGTGGGTTGATAGTTATGCTGGTGAATCGGAATGTCAGCTTCATTCATAATAGTAATCCAGAGGTTTATCTATTTTAATTTTCTTTATGATCAAATGCCATTTCATTTAGATTTATTTTATCCCCATCCCGATGGGGATAAATGGCAAACACAGATTAGATGTCGTTGCTAGAATTATATGTGGATGACTAGCTCCTTGACCCAAGTCAATCGCCCCTAGTGGGGAAAATATTAATCAAATATATCTACAAATCTGTTTTGATGATCAATGGTTCAAGATTTTTACCACATTTGCTAATATGGCCTTAAATTTTCAGTTTGCTGTGATCAGCGATTTGCACATTGCTCTTCCCCATACCATTTGGGACCAAACTCACCGATTGCATTTGGTGGAAACGAGTATCCCTTGCTTAGAATCTGTTTTACAGCATTTGTCTAATTTAGATTTAGACTTTTTACTTCTACCAGGAGATTTGACCCAACATGGTGAACCAGATAATCATTCTTGGTTGGCTGATCGTTTGGCTCAATTGCCTTATCCAGTATATGTGATTCCCGGCAATCATGATATTCCATGTTTAGAGTCTGATGGTCGATCGATTGGAATGGCTGATTTCCCTTTCTATTACCGTCGATCTGGTTATCATAACACAGAAGAACTATATTACACTTGTGAAATTTTACCTGGGGTCAGGTTAATTGGTCTTAACTCTAACCTATTTGACGCTGATGGTAAACAATTAGGACGGTTAAGCGATCGGCAATTAGTCTGGTTAGAACAGGTCCTAACTGGATCTCAGGATCAGTTAATTATCGTCACTATCCACCATAATATTCTCGAACACTTACCTGATCAATCTCGTCATCCCCTAGGACGTAGATATATGCTGGAAAATGCTTCTACATTATTACAGTTGTTACGTTCGGCTGGTGTGCAATTGATATTTACAGGTCATTTGCACGTTCAGGATATTGTCGGTGAGCAAGGATTATATGATATTACTACAGGCTCTTTAGTTAGCTATCCCCATGCTTATCGGGTTTTAAATTTTGCTGAAGATGATCAGGGTCGAAGAACTTTACAGATCGAGTCCCATCGAGTCACCTCTGTCCCAGAATACCCCGATCTCCCACAAACCTCACGAGAATGGATTGGCGATCGATCGTTTCCGTTTATGCTCAAGTTGCTAAGTGAACCCCCTTTAAATTTACCTCTTTTAGATGCTAAAGAATTAGTTCCTCACTTACGTTATTTCTGGGCTGAAGTTGCTGCGGGTGATGCTGTTTTTGATTTTCCCAATTTTCCTCCGACTGTGCGTCAGTTTTTGGAAAGTTTTAGTGCTACTAATACCTCCCTACCCATTTTCCATGATAATTGTGTGACTTTAAAACTAAATTTTTAAGATTGACATGATTAATTAATCATGCTTCTTCCTGGAGATTAGCTAGGAGTTTTTCCACTTGATCAACTTTAAAAAAGAAGATGATCTCTGCTCCAGATTGGGCATCATTTCCCAACATATTGGCATATTGTTTGGGTAACAATCCGCTCCATCGATCTAAGTATTTTTTAATTCCTGATGGGGGTAAATCAACTTTAAATAGGATTTTTCCAAATAAAATTGTGGTCTGACTGGCTAGATTATTGACTAATAGTTCTGCAACGGTACTTTCTACATAGTTAGGAACCATATAGGTAATATTGTCATCTAATACCTTACTAATTACTCCCATTAAGCCATTGAAGAAAATATTACCAACTTCACCAATTGTTCTTTTAATTACTCCATCTTGATCAAGATGACGACGTTCTTCACCAGCAATAATATCGACAATTGCTTCTGAAGTATCTGGGGGAAAAACTAAAGTAGCAATCCCGGTAAATTCTCCTCTAATTACCAATTCCATGTTAGCCACCTGATCAACACCAAAACGTTCCGATAGATCCTGGGCTAATTGCTGCTCAGAAAATGTTTTAATCGGACAGATTTGGAAGCAAAGGGGGGATTCACTTAAATAAGTCAACATGGAATTAGCACGATTAATACCTTGGTTGAACAACTTCTGTAAGGAATTTATTTGAGCAACAGTTAAATTCATAGTAAATCCCCCCAAATGGGATCTAAGATTTTGATTGCTAGTTTAATCAGGACAACAAGATCAACTCGAAAGTTGACGACAGATCCCAAATACAGAGGTATAGCCATGTAAGAAGGTACTACCACCCACTGGTCCAATTTCACCATTACAAAAAAAGCCACTAATCGGAATATCACCTAAGTAGCGACGAAATAGACCCGAATCAAAGTTAGGTTGACCATAGAGTCGTTCACCGCGTCCCAAACAGGAGAACATTAAAGCCCCAGCAGGAGGAGATAAGGTGGGATTTTGAGGATAGCGTTGGAGGAGCAGTTCCAAGTCTTCAGCCGAAGTCTGAGCATCACGCAAATGGAACTGAATCCGTTGACCAGGACGAACCCGATCGCCGATCGCGATTGCCCCTGTTTTCGGTTCAACTCCTAGCAAATTGCGGATTAAGAAATCTCCTGGTTCAAGTTCTTGTTTAAACTCATCGCGAGCCACACCAACAAACAGGGAGTGCTGTGCTAATTCACGATCAGCTTCACTGAGATTTTGCAGCAAATTTTGGAGAATTTCCAGGGGTGAATGGGAGCTCATCCGATCGCCTGGAGATATTGGGGCTAACTCTAACACAATATTACGTTCTCCTTCGGTCACGCGAACGGGCTGACCAATGGGCCGACATCCTTGAGCAACAATAGTTTCCATCACAATATTGCCACTTAGAGCGACACCAACAGTACCTTCGCGGTAGAGACGATAATTACAAAACAGACCATTATGGGCAGCACCAAAACCACTGCTAGCCATTCCCCCCACTTTAATCGCACCTGGATAGGCAAAATCTAAACCCTGGATCAGGTCATTACTACCACCAGACATCAAATCAGCCAATAAGATAAATTGGGGCTGGTCAACTGGAGATACACCGATGAGCTGAACCCAAGTATCCGGAGGGCTATCTAAGTCTGGCAACTTTTCGGCAGAAATATGAAAAGCTTTTACTTTTACTTCTGGTAGATGCGCTAAAGTTAAACTTAAAGCGGGTTGAGCTTCTAATTCTTGGGCTAAACCGAAGCCATTGACACCGATAATACCACTACCACTACAACCAATCAGCGTTGGGACACCGAGCCGTTCTTGGAGCAAGGGCATTAATCGCGAGTATTCACTGGCAAAAGCAGAGGAAATAAAGACCAACGCCAGATCTGCTTTGACTAGCAAAAGTTGCTGCGCTCGAGTCACTACTTCCTCAACTGCTGCTTCGAGAGAAGGACGAGTTGATAAGGCATTTGCCCATTTCATCGGATTAGGCATGAATTTTACGTTAGTTAATCTTCCCATTAATTGATCATCAGGAATTTTTTCTGACCGATCCGGGTATGATGCAGTTAGAGTGAACGTTTGCCACCCAGACTGTTAAGATTAAATCTGACAAGATGCCATTCACATTTAGGTGTGTTCAACCTGATTGTTTTATTTTCTCATATTCGTCGTTACAAAGGAGGCGGGCTTGTGTCAATCTTGTGTTAAAGATTGGTGTCTAGCTCGATTTTTTATGAAAACCGTTCTGATTGTAGAAGACGATCTCATTAATGCTCGTGTTTTCTCAAAAATTTTGACCAAACGTGGTGGTTTGGCAGTTAAACACACTGAAAATGTGGAAGAGGTGATCCAAATTGCCCAAGCTGGGGAAGCTGATGTCATTTTAATGGATGTTTCTTTAGCCCACAGTGTTTACCAAGGTAAGTCTGTAGACGGAATTAAAATTACCCAAATGTTGAAGTCCGATCCAAAAACTGCCAACTTGCCGATTATTTTGGTGACAGCCCATGCGATGGCAGGCGATCGCGAAAATTTTCTCAAACAAAGCGGTGCCGATGGTTATATTTCTAAACCGGTGGTGGATCATCAAGGATTTGTGGATCAGATCGTGGCTTTATTACCCCAATAAGAGACAGAAGTCAGAAGGCTTCTGTCTTCTGTTTATGGGTGCAAAACGCTCAAAATTAATTTTGCAGTTGAGGTGTTTTTGGTTGCTCTTGGAGTTTCGCCAGAGTAGCTTGAATCCGGGGAGTTTGGAGAAGTGTTCGGGTATCTTTGAGTAAGTGTTCGCCCCAGAGGTTTTCTTTAAGAAACGCCAAATCTCCATAACGATCATCTAATTGGAGAGCGGACTCAGCCTTAGCTAAACCTTCTTCTTGATTGCCTTGAGTATAAAGAGCGACAGCCGTGGCCAAGAGAGGTTCTGCTGCTTTTTGCTCAATTGCTAATGCAGCTCGCCATTGGCTGAGCACCAGGGACATCACCAGTTTCGTATTTGACTAAACCGATATTATTGAGTGCTGGCCAAAATGTTTTTTCAGCGGTAACAGCATTTTCATATTGGGCGATCGCTTGATCAAATTGACCAAGCATATAATAAGCATTACCCAAGTCAAACAGAGCGCCAGGTGTATTGGGTTTAAATGTCAACCCCAATTGCAACTCTTTCACCGCATCATTATATTGTTTCTTTTGAAAATAGGCTGAACCTAAAGCAAACAGAATCGAAGGATTTTCGGGATCAAGCGACTGAGCTTGTTGGAGAGCATTAATCCCATTATTCACATCCTCAGTTTGCAAATATAAGCTACCAAGCAGAACCCAAACACGATAGTTTTTTGGTGCTAACTGGGTCGCTAGTTTCGCTCTAGACAAAGCGATATCATATTGGTGAGACTGGGCGTATAAGGCCGCTTCCTCGGCCAGATTTAAGCCCTTATTTTCAAGGTTGGTCGAGTCTAGGGGTAAAGTATGGGGCAGCAAAGCTTGTCCAACAGCGGGTTTAGCAACGCCCCATAAGCTGAGGATCATGATTAGCGAGAGGAAAGGAATGGGTTTAGGCACGGAAAAGCCTCAAGGAAAAGGGATAAAGTGTGTTCACGTAGATTAGACCATTTCCATCCTATCCTGACAAAAATTAGAGAGAAAGACCAGTATTTGCTGAAATCTGGGACGGTTAAAATTAGGCGCAAAAACCTGATCGGGAAAAATAAATATGATCAGGTAGTGAGTCAAATGATAAAGTCAAAGCTATTCTGAAAGTGCCGACTTAGGTCGGGCGACTATCTATTTTTATTCAGGATCGGAATCGAACGGTTTTTTTATGCCTTTTCCCAGATCTAGTGGTATTTTGTTACATCCTACCTCTTTTCCCAGTCGCTACGGCATTGGCGATTTGGGATCTGATGCTTATCGCTTTATTGATTTTTTAGCAGAAAGTAGCCAACAACTATGGCAAATCTTGCCTGTTGGGCCAACAGGCTATGGCAATTCTCCCTATATGTCTTATTCGGCAATGGCTGGTAATCATTTGTTGATTAGTCCAGAACAGCTAGGTAATTATGGTTTGTTGACTGGGGCTGATTTAGCTAATCTGCCAGAATTTCCAGCTACTAGAGTGGATTTTGAAGTCGTGATTGCCACCAAAATGAATTTGTTCTGGCAAGCGTTTGATCGTTTCCAACATCAGCCAAATCATGAATTTGAGCAATTTTGCCAGAATAGCCAAGATTGGTTGGATGATTATGCTTTATTTATGGCGATCAAAAAGGTGAATCAGGGTAAGGCTTGGAATGCTTGGGATACTCTGATTGCTAAACGTCAACCCGAGGCGATCGCGACTTGTCAGGAATCTCTGAAAACTGAGGTAATGTTCTACAAATACCTTCAGTTTGAATTTTTTCGTCAGTGGTCGCCCCTGAAGCAATATGCTAATCAGCGTGGGATTCAAATTATTGGTGATATTCCCATTTATGTTGCCCATGATAGTGCGGATGTTTGGTCAAATCCAGAAATTTTTTGTCTAGATGTGAAAACTGGTGAACCGGCAGGAATGGCAGGTGTTCCCCCTGATTATTTCAGCTCGACCGGACAATTGTGGGGTAATCCAGTTTATCTGTGGCGAGAATTAGCGAAGCAAGATTTTGCTTGGTGGGTCAAGCGTTTCCAGGGTCTACTGAATTATGTAGATATCATTCGCATTGACCATTTCCGAGGCTTTGAAGCGTTTTGGCAAGTTAAACAGGGAGAAACAACTGCCATCAAAGGAAAGTGGGTGAAAGCGCCAGGGGATGCTTTATTTACCGTTGTGAACGAAAAGTTAGGTAAACTACCAATTGTGGCCGAAGATTTGGGGACAATAAGTCCAGAGGTAGAAGCATTAAGAGATAAATTTGAGTTTCCGGGCATGAAGATTTTACAGTTTGCCTTTGGCTCTGGTGCCGGAAATCCTTATTTACCTTTTAATTATGATTCGCGCAATTGCTTGGTTTATACTGGAACTCATGACAATGACACGACCATTGGTTGGTTTAACCAGTTAGGTGAGGGCGACAAAGCGGGTCTGTTGGCTTATTTGGGTTCAATCAGCACTGATGGTGTTCATTGGGATCTGATCCGGCTAGCGCTGAGTTCGGTAGGAAATCAGGCAATTATTCCTTTACAAGATCTTTTGGGTTTGGATACCCATGGGAGAATGAATATGCCAGGTAAATCTGATGAGGGGAATTGGAGCTGGCGCTATCAAGCTGAGGATTTAACTCCCCAAATTCGCGATCGGCTCAAAGGTATGACCGAAACCTATGGTCGCGCTCATCATCATTAAAAACTAATTAGATAAACGGCGAATCGTTTCGGTATCCTCAGACGCCGTTTGTCTTTTTTTGGGGTTTATTTAAGACCTGGGAGTAGCTTTAAAAGTGACTTCTTCTGGCATTCCTGGAGATCCCAATTGCTTGGCTTTTTCATCATTAAAAGCCACTAATACTCCACCAGCATTTCCCGCGAGAACTACTAATTTTTCATCCGCTACCCAAGTCCGCTGAGTCCCTTCTGGCAAAGTCCCTTCAAATTCCATTTTGCCATCAGCTACTACTCGAATCCAGGATTGCGCTTTGAAGATCACACCAACCCGGACTGGTTTATGGGGTTGGTTAGGAGTTTTATTTTTGATAATTGTTCCCGTTTTCAGCGGACCTAAATTTTTGGGCTGATTAGCAATGACTTTACCTTCGGACAGGGTGGGATGAGCTTCAGAATCCCGATTATTGTCCATATCGCTAGCCTGCATGGCTGACTGACGAATCAGATAGGATAAGCTATTCACAGCACAAATAATCACAGCTATATAAACTAAATAAAGGTGTATTGGTCGGAGCTGTGCGGCTGGTAGATATTGCCAGAAAGGTCTTAATCTCATGATGAACGAGTCAGTGGGAAAGTCTTGGGCTAATAATTCGCCATTCAATCCCAGCGCATTCGCAAATCGTTTAATAAAGCCCTGGATATATACTGGTTCAGGTAATTTTTCTAATTGACCTTCTTCGATCGCCCGCAGTTGACTGACCCGAATTAGGGTTTTGAAAGCAACTTCTTCGAGGGAAAGCTCTTGTTCTTGACGCAAGACTTTTAATTTTGCCCCAATCAGCGCCAATTTTTCAGCTCGTTCTTGCTGTGGACTTAGTTTATTTTTTTTATTATTTCTCTTATTTTTCTTCATATCCTGTGCTCCTCGAGGTCTGTTGGCACATTTACTTATTTACTGATATTAGTTTGACTTGGGTTCGTAAAAAACTGATTTCTGATGGTTTGAGAAAACGATAATGCCCACTCGGCAAATCTGCCAATGGAATTGGACCGATGGCGGTACGATGTAAGGTTAACACTGGATATCCTAGTTGTTCAGCGACTCTTCTAATTTGTCGATTTCTTCCCTCTTGTAAAACTACTTCTAAAAGTGTTTGACAATCGGGATGCCATTTTAACACTTTGACTTTGGCTGGTAAGGTTTTTCTGCCAGATAAGACAATTCCTTGACGCCATTGTGCCAAGATTAATTCGGGTGGGTTGCCCTTAATCCACACCTGATAGGTTTTGGGGATCTGATGACGGGGATGGGTCAAATAAAAGGTGAGATCGCCATCATTGGTCAGGAGTAATGCACCCGTAGATTCAGCATCTAAGCGTCCAACCGGATGTAATCCCTCTCCTTGGCTGAAGTTGGACGGGAGAAGGTCTAAAACAGTAGTTCGCTGCTGTGGATCTTTACAGGTCGAAACTACCCCAGCGGGTTTGTGCAGTAAAAGATAGATCAGATGAGGTCGATTGGACTGATTGATCAGCTTACCATCGACTTCGATTCGATCCTTGTCTGGATCGGCTTTTTGCCCCAAGCCAACTACTGTGCCATTTAATCTCACTCGTCCTGCCAGGATCATTTGTTCGGCTTGACGACGTGAGGCAATGCCCCATTGCGATAAGATTTTTTGCAGCCTTTCATCCATTGAGTGACTGCTGTGTATATTTCTAGGTCGGTTAATTTCAAACTTAATTTTGCCATTAATTCAGAAAATTTGTGTAAAAACATTACACTTTTTTTGGCGATGACGATCGCCCAACTGTCCCAGCCGTGATTAGGGTGGACTAATTAAATCAGAAATTGGCTGGCGTAATCCAGGACTTTACTTCCCGAATTAATATAAATATAGCATAAATTTTGTGAAGCAAGTACGGGTTATATTGCACTTGCTTGTTCGATTGAGTCGTCAGCAATGGACAGGGATGCAGAGATTGAAGGAAATTATCGCTATTTATTAGGTCGGATGTGGAATCCCCAAACTCCAAGAGTTGTTTTTGTGATGCTTAACCCCAGTACAGCGGATCATCGCCATGATGACAAGACGCTGAAAAAATGTATTCATTTTGCCCAATCTTGGGGTTACGGTTCCCTCGATGTCGTTAATTTGTTTGCTTATCGTACCTCTAACCCGGGTGAGCTACATCAAGTGCCAGATCCTGTAGGTGCAAAGAATAACTACTATATTGTCAAAGGAATCAACCGTGCTGAGAAAATTGTGTTAGCATGGGGTAATCACGGTAATTTTGGACAGCGCGATCAAGAAGTTTTACAACTAATTTCTGGGCAATTAATTTTTGAGCATAAGCCTGTCTACTGTCTGGGTTATACAAAGTTAGGAAATCCACGTCACCCACGCGATCTTCCTCTAAATAGTTCTCTGGTTCCTTTTGCCATGCCACTATTCCAGTTAGTGCTCAATTTAGAAATATAAGGTAAATCTAAGTGCGATCGCTTTATATTATATGATATAATGGTAAACTGTTCTTTAGTGAGCCGACGGTTATTGGCCATATTTATTTATGCAAAAAAGACCAGAAATTTTTGAGATCTACTGGAAATTTGCGGCCTGGCGGCAAGAAGTTTTTTTTAAGAAAATGAAAAATATGCCTCGTCCTTGGACAGAGGATAATATTATCAATACCTATAAATTTTGTAATGCTTATCGAGCCAGCGATCGCGTTTCCCAATATTTAATCAAACAGGTTATTTATCAAGGTAATTATAATGAAGAAGATATTATTTTTAGAATTTTGTTATTTAAAATATTTAACAAAATCGAGACTTGGCAATTATTAGAAAGTAAATTAGGTGATATTACTTTAGCTGAGTTTAATTTTGATACCTATTGTGATTTACTCCAAGCAGCACTAGATGCAAATATGGTAATTTATACCAGTGCTTATACATCCTGCCCCACTAAATATTTTGGCTATGATAAAAAACATGAAAATCATCTCGCTTTAATTAGAAATATGGTGCAGGAACAACCAATTTTCAGCAAGATCATTACAGCTAAAAGTTTTAAAGAGGTTTACCAGACTTTGCTTAATTATCCATTAATTGGCAAATTTATGGCTTATCAACTAGCAACGGATATTAACTATAGTGAAGTGATCAATTTTGATGAAAATACATTTACGATCGCTGGTCCAGGTGCGGAACGTGGAATTAGTAAATGTTTTAGTAATTTAGGAGGTAAAAATCATGCTGATGTGATCCAGTGGATGACGGAAAACCAACATGAGCAATTTCAAAGTCTCGGGATTAATTTTCAAAGTCTCTGGGGTCTTCCTCTCAAAGCGATCGATTGTCAAAATCTGTTTTGTGAGGTAGATAAATACTGTCGAGTAGCTTTTCCTGAACTGAAAAGTAATCGGACCAAAATCAAAGCAAAATTTACTGCTAATCCGACACCAATTGACTATTTTTATCCTCCCAAATGGAAGATCAATGAAAAGGTTCAAGTAACTCTAGCGACTAGATTACCTTCAGGATAAATCCTGCTCAAAACTAACTAAAATCAGAGCAAGTAGGTAGGAAACCTACAGTTAACTGAACCCTATTGAATTATATATCGGTTAATCCTCATTAAGAAATAGCAGAAAATTTTTGCCAGTAACCCGATTTGTGGATGTGAGTTGGATGGTGAAAATAATTAACGAATAAACTTTAATAAACCTTAACCTTTTCTCAAGCGAGAGCTGGTTAAAATATTGGTGTAGTATATAAATTTTTATCTATGCCTCAGACTTTATATAAGAAAATATTATCATTACTCATATTAAGCACTCTGATTCCAGCTTCGACGATTGGAATGTATGGAATCTTTTCTTCAACTCAAGCAATATATGAAGTAAATATCAATCGGATTAAGAAGCAGAATAATGACAAAGTCAAAGATATTGAAGCATTTCTCAATAATACTGACCAAGATTTGCGTTTTTTAATGTCAACTCCTGCTTTGGAAGAATTAACTAGACTAGGTGTATATCAAGCACCTCAGTCACAGTCAAATAATTATCAAGATGTTCTCAGAAGAGCAAATCAGATTGCGAAAGGACTAATGCGCACGACTCCTGGTTACAAGACTATTCGCTATGTTGATGCTCATGGTCATGAAATGATGCGGGTTGAGCTAGTCGATCATAAATCTTTTGCGATCGCAGATGAAAACCTAAAAGATCAGAAAAACTCAATTTATTTTCAGGAAGCACGACAGCTAAAACCTGATCAAGTATATATTTCACCTGTGGTTTTTGAACCTAGTTCTGAAGAGATTAAAACTCAGCCACCCGTTAAAGTCAACACCAGTGATAGCAATTCTATTCATCCTGTTCTCTACTATGAAATGGCATTTTTTAATCAATCAGGTGCTTTGACAGGTGCAGCGGTTATTACTTTAGATTTATCAGCGCTCAGAAATCTGCTAGAAAGTTCAAAAATAGACAAAAATTATACCTATTTGATTGATTCATCAGGTCGTTATCTATTTAATTCTCCTCGCCAGGCTCAAGGTAATATCAAACAAGTTTATCCAGAAAAAATAGTTAATGACATACTTTCAATGCCAGAAAGTGTAATTAAAGTCAATCAACAGGAAATTATTAGCTCCCAAAATATTGCGAGTAATACTAATCATAAATTAGTGATTTTCCAAGTATCTAGTACCGATATTGTGCTTGCTCCAATTAATTCTTTTATTTTAGTGGCAATAGCTGTAATTGTTGGTTCATTAGGAATAGTATTAATGGCTGGGATTCCCATATTAAGGAGAATTGCTAAGTACCAAAATCAGTTGTACGATCAAATTCAAAATGTAGCCGCGATCGCTACAAAAAAAGCGGAGGAATTAGCAGAAACTCTCAAAGTTAATTCTACTCTAACTGAACACCTTCAATCCGCCAAAGAAGCTGCGGAAGTTGCCAATCAAGCTAAAAGTGAATTCTTAGCTAATATGAGTCATGAGTTACGCACTCCTCTCAACGGTATTCTCGGTTATGCCCAAATTCTCCAACGAGCAAAAGAACTAACTCCTAAACATCGCAAAGGGATTGATATTATTGAACAAGCAGGTTCTCATTTACTGACTTTAATTAACGATATTCTCGATTTGTCAAAAATTGAAGCCGGAAAAATGGAATTATTGCCAAGAGATTTTCACTTAGGTGCATTTTTAAGTGGGATTGCTGAACTTAATCGTGTTCGGGCTGAAAGTAAAGGAATTAACTTTTATTATCTGCCTGACCCAGAAATGCCCACTGGAGCAATAGCTGATGAAAAAAGGTTAAGGCAAGTTTTAATTAATTTAGTAGGAAATGCGGTAAAGTTTACCGATCGCGGTCATGTAACTCTAGAAACAAAAGTGCTAGAAAAACAACCAAAAGAAGTGATGGTTCGGTTTACGATCACAGATACAGGAGTCGGGATGAAACCAGAACACATTGCTAATATTTTCCTTCCTTTTGAACAGGTGGGTTCAAATTCTAAACGAACAGAAGGAACAGGACTAGGTCTGACGATTTGTACAAAAATTGTGCAAATGATGGGTAGCAAAATTGAACTGACTAGCAATTATGGTCAAGGTAGTAAATTTTGGCTTGATCTCAAGTTAGGAATTTCGACGGAATGGATTAGTGCTGCTAGTTATAGTAACAAAGGTACTATTATTGGCTATAGTGGTGAACCAAAAAAATTATTAGTAGTCGATGATAAAGAAGTAAATCGAGAAGTTTTGGTAGAAGTATTAAGACCTTTAGGATTTGTAATAGAACAAGCAGAAAACGGTGCAGAAGCATTAGAAAAAACCCGCTCTTTTCAGCCAGATTTAATCATTACTGATATTGCTATGCCCGTGATGGATGGTTATGATTTTACCCGGGAAGTGCGGAGTTTATATTCAGAAAAAATTCCGATCATTGCTTGTTCGGCTAGTGTTTCCTCTAGTGACAAAGATTTAGCGATCGCTGCTGGATGTAATGATTTTATTCCCAAACCAGTGGAAATGGAAATTTTATTCCTAATCTTAGAAAAATATTTGCAAATCCAATGGAATTATGATGTCAATCATTCGACTTCGAGTAGGACCCAGGAGCAGTCAACCAAGGTGCCAGTTCAAGAGATGGTTTTTCCAACTTCAGCAGAGCTCAATAAGTTATATGAAGCGAGCCGGATTGGTGATATTGATATGATCAAAAGTGAAGCTGAAAGATTATCACAAAGTAACCCACAATATCAGCCTTTTACTGATCGAATTATTGAACTTGCTGACCAATTTGATGATGTTGGGATTATTCAAATGATTAAGTCGATTATAAATTCAGAAATAACGTAGGGGCGTATTGCAATACGCCCCTACATCATCAACCGATCGACCCAAATGGAAGATCAATAAAAAAGTTCAGGAAACTTTAAACGCAATACTGTCATCTGTATAAATACTTATAATTAATAAAATTATCGATGACTATATAAGTATTTGTTTATACAAAATATTACTTAAGTAATGTACTGTTTTTACCAAACTAAGATCGTTTGGATAGTTCCTAAAATTCCTTTTGAAACAAAGATATAAAAGCTAGTATGTTAGACAAATTTAAACTAATCTTAACTATTTAATGGTACTATTTTAGTTAGAATATTAATATTGATTAAAATCGCAAAATTCTAATATTAGTACAAGTGATTTATCAATTTTTTTTCTAAATAAAACCTTCTTTGTAGAGATGTTTCGATGTAACCTCTATTACATGGTGTTAAAATACCTAAAAAAACTTTATGTTAAAAAATTTTCATAACAAATTGCTATTATTGTTAGTATTAAGCACTATTATTCCTGCCGCTACAGTTGGAATATATGGGATTATTTCTTCAACCCAATCAATATATGAGCTAAATATAAATCGAATTAAAAAACAGAACGATAATAAAATCAAGGATATTGAAGCAGTTCTATTAAATACCGAACAAGATATACATTTTGTCATCGCGACTCCAGCATTTAGTGATGATCTAACTCAATTAAATACATATCAAGCACTTCAACTACAGACAGATATTTATAAAACTTTTACAGCCAGAGCAAATAAGCTTGTTAAAGGATTAATGGTAACAACTGAGGCTTATAAAAGCATTAGTTATATTGATACAAATGGTCAAGAAATGCTCTGCGTTGAACGCATCAATGAAAGCCCTGAACCCCTACCAGATAACCAGCTTAAAAATTGGAAAAATTCAGCTTATTTCCAAGAAGCTCTGAAGCTGAAACCTAACGAATTATATATATCACCGATTATATTGGAAACAAGTAAAACAGGTCAGAAAATTTCTATTAACCCTATAATTTACTATGCAATAGCAGCTTTTAATAGTTCCGGTGTGCTGAAGGGAATTACTGTTATTACTTTGCAAATATCATCTTTTGAAAAGTTTTTAGAGACAGCCAACCTAGAACAAAATAGTATTTATTTACTTGATTCATTAGGCCATTACCTCCTAAACTCTCCTAGCAAAACTCAAGGTGAAATTAAGCAGGTTTATTCAGAAAATATAGTTAATCAAATTCTTAATAATGATGAAAATATAATTTTTTCTGGTGAAAAAGAAATAATTAGTTCTAAAAAGATTGTGGTTAATAATAATCCGGTATTCATAATTTTACAATCATTTTCGACCAAGGATGTGGTTACTGCTGTGAGTTGGTTTACGTTTGTAGCAGTTGCGGTAATTTGTGGTTCTTTAGGAATAGTTTTAATCATTGGAATTCCCACCTTGGTGAGAATTGCACGTAACCAAGATAATTTATATGATCAAATAAAAGCTTCAGCTGCGATCGCGACAGCTAAAGCGGAAGAATTAGCAGAAACCTTAAAAATTAACTCGGCACTATCAGATAGCTTGAAACTAGCCAAAGAAGCAGCAGAAGTTGCGAACCAAGCTAAAAGTGACTTTCTGGCTAATATGAGCCATGAATTACGCACTCCTCTGAATGGGATACTTGGTTATACCCAAATCCTCCAAAGAGCTAAAGATTTGGCTCCACAATACCGTAAAGGTATAGATGTTATTGAAAAAGCAGGTACTCATTTACTAACTTTAATTAATGATATTCTTGATCTTTCTAAAATAGAAGCTGGCAAAATGGAATTTTTTCCCAAAAATTTCCATCTCGGTTCTTTTTTGAGTGGGATAGTCGAAATTAATCGTGTAAATGCAGAAAACAAAGGAATCAAATTCTATTACCTTCCTGACCCAGAAATGCCTAGGGGAGTCTACACCGATGAAAAAAGATTAAGACAAATATTAATGAATCTAGTAGGAAATGCCGTAAAATTTACAGAGCGCGGTAGTGTAACCTTAGAAACACAAGTATTACAAAAACATGATGATAATGTCACAATTCGCTTTAGTGTTAGTGATACGGGAATTGGGATGACACCAGAACAAGTAGCCAAAATTTTTCTACCCTTTGAACAAGCTGGGTCAGTATCTAAGCGACATGAAGGTACAGGATTGGGGTTAGCAATTTCTACAAAAATTGTACAGATGATGGGTAGTAAAATAGAACTAACTAGCACATTAAATCAAGGTAGTAAATTTTGGATTGATCTCAAATTAATAATTTCTCAAGATTGGATTAGCACTGCTAGTCACAGCAGCAAAGGTAAAATTGCGGGTTATGTTGGTGAACAGAAAAAAATCTTAGTAGTAGATGATAAAGAAGTAAATAGGGAAGTTTTAGTAGAGGTATTAAGACCATTAGGATTTATGATAGAAGAAGCAGAAAACGGTGCAGAAGCATTAGAAAAAACCTTTTCTTTTCGACCAGACTTAATTATTACGGATATTGTTATGCCCGTAATGAATGGTTATGATTTCACCCGTGAAGTTCGTCAGAAATATTTGCAAACAATACCGATTATTGCTTGTTCTGCTAGTGTTTCAGCTACTGATCGAGATTTAGCGATCGCATCCGGTTGTAATGATTTTATTGCTAAACCTGTCGAGATGGAAACTTTATTTACAATGTTACAACAATATTTGAAATTAAAATGGATTTATGAACAGCAGAAAGGGTTAACATTAATAGATACTGAGGAAGAGAAAGAAATGGTTTTTCCTCAAGTAGAAGAAGTAATTAAGTTATATGAAGCTGCTCGAATTGGAGATGTTGATACGATTAAAAGTGAAGCTGAAAGATTAGCACAAAGTAAACCGCAATATCAGCTTTTTGCGGCTCAAATTATTGAGCTTGCTGACCAATTTGATGATATTGGTATTATGCGAATGATGCAGTCTATTTTAAATTCACCAACCAAGTAATACCAATTTAATGTGAATTTGCATAGAGCTAGATCCCCCTAAATCCCCCTTAAAAAGGGGGACTTTAAATTCATGCTCCCCCTTTTTAAGGGGGCTGGGGGGATCAATTCTATGCACCCTCATCAAAAATTGGTATAAGCAGTTGAGTAAAATCTCTAAAAAGCTACTTTTTGGTGAGCTGATTTGTAAGCATTATACATTTTTCGGTCATTCTGTTTTTAACCATTCTTGGTGAATTCTATTTGCTTCATTTGCAGATAAGCTACCAGCTAATTTACCATTTTGCCAGAGCATACAATCATAGTCAAGCGATCGCCATCCAATCGTCATTCGGACTAACCCATCTGTCTGATCAGAGATAAAGCTGTCAGCACCATGTTCACATTCAATATTATCAAATACCAATAAATCACCAGCTTCAGCGGATACTACTTCACTAGAACCATCTGAATAGAAAAGTCTTGTACCACCACTAGAGGTATGATTAACCAGAGTCAGGACTGCAACATATTTAGGTCTAATTGCATCAATGATATTTAAGGAATTATCTTCATTCACTTGAAAAGCTTGGAATTCACCATCAAAATGTTTACTCACAGGACTATTTGCTTGATGATAGAGCTGGATATTGAACAAGAGTCTAGTGGTGAGATCCGGAATGTTCAAATAGGTTAAAATTTGATAGTTTAGATTAGCTATTTCCGGGGAACATTCAGCGATCAATTCGGTTCTAATTGCAGGTAAATCACCAGGGTGAGATGCACTCCAAACATTAAAAGCGTAAGAATTACGTCCAGGTTTCTCATCGGAAAAATATGCAGAATGTTCGCGGAGATGATCTTCATTATAAAATCTATCAATGATTTTATAAGTCCCGTTAATATAAGCTTCTAAGGACTGATTGCTGAGAAAATTTTTATAGAGAATATAGCGTAATGTCATAGATTCACTCCCACAAATTTGAGAATATATTCAGGGGTACACTCGGCATTTTTTATTAAAAATATTTGGGTATATTGCTCAAACCATGCTTTCATTTTTGCTTGCATCTCTAAACATTGTTCAAGCGTTTCATATCTACCACTTTGATGATAGCGTCGGCGATATTCAGATTCCTCCAGTTCGATAAAAAAGTTAAATATTTTAAAATCGTGTTGTTTGATTAGGTATTCTTCCCATTCTATTATAGCAGAGATGAGATGGGGAAAGGAATGCTCAGAGTAGTAGTTAGCGTAAAAAGCTGATAACATTAAACAGGTATCAGATACGGCTAATTGGTATTTACTGGAAATTAAAGCTGTGATATAATGGCTTTGGTTTCCTAATACTGCTAACTGACCCAGCGGTGAGATCGGGATTTTTCTGATTGCCCAATCTTTAATAAATTCAGTAATCAGATGGGAATTAATCCC
This sequence comes from uncultured cyanobacterium, assembly GCA_963744145.1. Lineage (GTDB taxonomy): Bacteria > Cyanobacteriota > Cyanobacteriia > Cyanobacteriales > CAWUOF01 > CAVUSO01. Next base: position 1,506,454 of record CAVUSO010000001.1, read on the forward strand.
AGCTCGAGCAGTAGAAGCATAAATATCTGCTGCTAGGGTAGATTTACCAACCCCTGGAGTACCAATCAAATTGATAATTTTAATGACTGTCATTCCGAAAATAAGTTTTTGGTGGTAATTATATTATATTCTAAGTAAGTACAGGAGAAATCAGGGAGTAGTAAATGTTCAAAAATTCCACCCATGCTTTTTGGTCAGGGTTAAGAACCATTTGGGAAACAGGAGCAACAATTACAGTGCGATCGCAAGAGACCAAAGAAGTGCGATCGCATCTGTGCAAAATTGCAGCTCCCTTAGAACGAGTTTATGTTATTCCCGATCGCCATAATAACATATTCGCTCAAATTGCCGAAAGTTTGTGGGTGATGGGAGGACGTAATGATCTGGAATTTTTATCCCCTTATTTACCCCGTGCGATTAATTTTTCTGATGATGGTAAAGTCTGGAGAGGTGCTTATGGTGCGAGATTAAGAAACTGGAAATGTTTCAACTCCGCTCAACATCCAGGTTTCGACTCCGCTCAACCTACAGGGTTTGACTCCGCTCAACATTCAGGTTTCGACTCCGCTCAACCTACAGGGATAGATCAAATTAAAGAAGTAGTAAATATTTTAAATCAAGATCCCCATAGTCGTCGGGCTGTGATGATTATATTTGATCCTGCACAAGATTATATAAACAGTAAAGATATTCCTTGTAACAATTGGCTTCATTTTCTGATTAGGGAAGGAAAACTTCATCTAAATGTATCCCTACGTTCTAATGATATTTGGTGGGGATTTTCAGGAATTAATACTTATGAATGGAGTGTCTTACAAGAAATGATCGCTTTTTGGACTGGTACTCAAGTAGGTGAGTATAGTCACTTTGCTAGTTCCTTTCATTTATACGATCGGCACTATCAATCAGCCCAAAAGATTCTAGCAAATACACCAGCTCAAACTTTATATGATTTTGGGTTTACTCCTCCAAATTTTAGCACTCCTCTAACAGAGTTTGATCGGATAATGGAGGAATGGTTTGCGATCGAAAATAGAATGCGTCAAGGAAAATTCGACCTGACTCAAGCAATTAATAATTTTCCGGACAATTTGCTGAGAAATAGTTTAGAAATGCTAGAGATTTATAATCGCTTTTCTCACGGTGCTGCTCAGGAAGAAATAGTCAGATTAATAGAAGATTTACCAAGTAATGATTTTAAAGTTGCAGCAATTGAATATTTTTCCCGGAAATTTAAAAATCGACAGTTAATTAAACTAGAAGAGCAAGAGCGAGAATTTTTCCAATATTTTTGGTCAGACACTTTTTCTAGTAAGAAAGTAACTTGGATAGATTCCATTAATCATAATCTGGTTGATAGATTTACCGCAATTTTCGCTCAATTAAGTATTCTGCACTATAAAAAAAGCTTGGTTTATAAAGATAGTTGGAAAAAGCATGGTGAGGTACTAGGAGTTTTTTCAAATATCACCAGAAAATACGATCGAATTGAAACTGTATTCACTGAAGGGGTCAAAGCAACTTCCGATGAATCACTATTAGATACGATCGCAGATTTAGCTGTTTATGCTACTAAATATCTTACTTACTTAGCCGAACATTATGAATCTATTTTCCAAGAATTTATTGAGCAATATTTACCAGCAGATTCCATTGAAAACTACTACTATAATGAAGGTTTTGATGCAGTTGTAAAGATTTTAATTAAACGCTATAAAAGCACAAATAAATGGGAAGCGATCTCAAATTATCCTGATTGCTTTACCACAATAAAAACTCATTACAAGGGATTAGAAGATGTACTAATCAATGGAGATTGGCGCAAAAGTGATCCTCGAAAATGTTCACTAGCTGCGGATTTAGCAATTAGTGCAATGCACTATCTGGTCCTAGTATCAATGATTGAACCAGAAGATTTTAAACGGATTGTTAGCTTTATTGAAACCCTATGATTTGATGAAAAGCCTTAGTCATGGTGGATTTTTATTGTTCATTGTGTTTGAGCCAGTAAAAAATTGATAGAATAGAGGTAGTTAATCATCAATTTAGCCCCCCAATAGAGCAGGATTAGTAGCATGGTTCAACAACTCCAACCAGAAATTATTTACCCGGAAAGCGACGGTCAACCAATGGCTGATAACACCGAACAATTTAACTGGATTGTGATTATTAAAGAGAATTTAGAACGATTATTTGCTGGAATAGTTAATGTATTTATCGCGGGGAATCTGCTCTGGTATCCAGTCCAGGGAAGTTTACAGTCAATGGCACCCGATGTGATGGTCATCTTTGGTAGACCAAAAGGTAAAAGGGGTTCTTATCAACAATGGCTCGAAGCAAATATTCACCCTCAAGTCGTCTTTGAAATTTTGTCTCCCAGCAATAAAGCTGCCGAAATGTCGAATAAATTCCTATTGTATCAACAATATGGGGTGGAAGAATATTATATTTATGATCCCCAACGAGTAGAATTGAGTGGCTTTTTACGTCGAGGAGAAATCTTAGAAGCGATCGACCAGATCCAAGGATGGGTTAGTCCCCGATTAGGAATCAGATTTGAACTCAAACCAGACACTTTGGAGATTTATCGTCCCGATGGAGAGAAGTTTCTTACCTCGATCGAACTCGATCAACTCACTCAGCAAGAACGTCAACGTGCTGAACAAGAACATCAACGTGCTGAACAAGAACATCAACGTGCTGAGGTCGCTATGACCCAGCTTGAGCAAGAACGTCTTCGTGCTGAACAAGAACGTCTTCGTGCTGAACAAGAACGTCTTCGTGCTGAACAAGAACATCAACGTGCTGAACAAGAACGTCTTCGTGCTGAACAAGAACATCAACGTGCTGAGGTCACTATGACCCAGCTTGAGCAAGAAAGACAGAATTATCAAGTTTTGCTGGCACTATTGCAAGCAAAGGGGATTGATTTAGAACAATTATAGCAACTTGTCATGGCGTTTGATAGATTTGGTCATAAATTCTCTTAACCATCGGCTTTTGGTGGCGATCGGTATTCAACGGTGAAGAAATTTACTATATGTTTTCCAGTGCTGTTCACACACATAGTACCGAATTTATCAATCGAAAGCTAAAGTTGCCAAATTTTTACCAGACAATCCCCACCCACACTAACAAAAGTTTTACCATCTGGGCTAATTGCTATATCACAAACCGCGCCTGAGTGTTCGGCATAAGTTTCTAATAATTCTCCAGTATTCACACACCATTTTTTAATAGTTGAATCCTTACTACCACTGAAAAGGAGTTTACCATCAGGACTAAATATTAAAGCATAAATATAGCCTGTATGCCCGCAAAAAGTCCGTAATAACTCCCCGTTAGATAATTGTAATAACTCAATTATAGGTTGTTTAATACCGTTTTTCTTATGGTAGCTATAAGCAAATATTTTACTATCGTTACTGATAGTCATAGTACCTGATATCCAAATGTCTACGCTACGAATCTTACGAATTAATTTTCCTGTTTTTAAATCATATAAATTTATCCATTTGTCTTTTTCAGTAATAAATAGTTTACGATCAGGAGTAATCGCGAAAAATGTATCATGTTGCGGATACATATCTAGTTCATATATTTCTAGTTGATAAATTTGTTTTTTTGTTGGTAGATCCCATACACTTACATAACCTTCACCATAAAGAAGTAATATTTCACTATCTATGCCAATAACATCAGTACCATTATAACGATTCATCAGATCGAAATTACCTAAAGATTCTATTGATGTTAGTTCCATCTTTAGCTCTCGCTTTATATAATATTGCTTTATATAATAACGATCCATCTCGAAATTACCTAAAGATTCCCCGGACTTTAAATCCCATAACATAATTATTTTTTCAGGTCCTCCACAGACAAGAGTTTGCCCATCTGGACTAATCGCTAGACAAGTGGCTCCATCATGATATTCTTTATGAACATTAATAGTTTGCATTAATTCTCCTGTTGATAAATTCCATTGCTTGATAGTTCTATCACGACTTGCAGTAAAACAAGTTTGACTATCTGGTGTAATCACAACAGACGTAACAATTGCGTTAATTAATGGATGATTGTGTCTAATACTATGAATACATTTCATAAATGCGATCGCTTAATTCACGTAATCTACAAAGCTTTAATACAGATCGCTAACATAATATCAGGACTTACGCAGTTGACGCAAGACACAGCCAATGGACCTCGCTGGTAAGAGCGGACTGCCTCACGCACAATGCTAGTACCAGGACTCATACCAACTGATACCAGTGTTTACCCATAATCATTATCTTAGGTGTACTCACTCATCATTATAGTTGATTTACTCCTGCTACCTACTCCTATCTTAAAGATGCGATCGCACCCATTCTCTCCAAGCTCGAATTATAGTAGTATCATCTCGAGTTTCGACCAATGGCAAAAACTGATTAATAATTGCGATCGAGCCGATGGGAAAAGTAGAACTATATTCAGAGCTGATCTATTAAATTTTATTTCAACAACGATTAAACCATTAGGCGATCGCCGGTCAAATTGTGTTTGAGCCAGTCAAGAATTGATAGAATAGGGAGAGTTAATCATCAACTTAGCCCCCCAACAGCTTAGGAGTAGTAGCATGGTCCAACAACTCCAACCAGAAATTATCTATCCTGAGAGCGACGGTCAACCGATGGCTGATAACACCGAACAATTTAACTGGATTGTCATTATTAAAGAGAATTTAGAAAGATTATTTGCTGGGGTAGTTAATGTATTTATCGCGGGTAACCTGCTCTGGTATCCAGTCCAGGGAAGTTTACAATCAGCAGCACCCGATGTCATGGTCATCTTTGGTAGACCAAAAGGTAAACGCGGCTCTTATCAACAATGGCTCGAAGCAAATATTCACCCTCAAGTCGTCTTTGAAATTTTGTCTCCCAGCAATAGCGCTACCGAAATGTCGAATAAATTCCTCCTTTATCAACAATATGGGGTGGAAGAATATTACATTTATGATCCCCAAGGAGTGGAATTGAGTGGCTTTTTGCGTCGAGGAGAAATCTTAGAAGCGATCGAGCAGATCCAAGGATGGGTTAGTCCCAGATTAGGGATCAGATTTGAACTCAAACCAGACACTTTGGAGATTTATCGTCCCGATGGAGAGAAATTTCTTACCTCGATCGAACTCGATCAACTCACTCAGCAAGAGCGTCAACGTGCTGAACAAGCTATGACCCAGCTTGAGCAAGAACGTCAACTTATTCAACAAGAACGTCTTCGTGCTGAACAAGAACATCAACGTGCTGAACAAGAACGTCTTCGTGCTGAGGTCGCTATAACCCAGCTTGAGCAAGAAAGACAGAATTATCAAGCTTTACTAGCACTATTGCAAGCCAAGGGTATTGATTTAGAACAATTATAACACAATACGGTTTAGTTAATTGTAGGGGCGTTTGCCTACGACACGCTGCGCGAACGCGTAGCGTGCCGTAGGCATAGCATTCGGGCGACAATTGAACAATTAGAACCAATAATATTATATCCGAATGCTTCGCCCTTCTTCGCCGAGATATCCCAAAAAAAGATGGTAACTGAACCGTATTGAATTATAGCAACGTTTGATCATTAATTTTCAGTAAGCACTTTCCCGTAATTGCGATCGCGGTTCAGTCATCTCCATTTAAACTTGACTCTATAAAGGATAATAAAGTGATCTGGAAAACTAGAATATCATTATTTAACTATTTGCTAAAGCCGTTAAATTCAAGCTATTTAAAATACTAGATTTAATTGGGCGTTTGTCATCCCAAAAAATTAGTGATGAATAGAAATTGATTGCTGATGGTAAATTTAACAGCGAGAATGTACGAGATGCAATTTGTTCATCATCAAAACTGAGAAAATAAACAGTATCATCAAAAACAGTGGGTTTGTCATTTATTTTCCCTACCAATCTGAATTCTAACTTTTTATAAAGCCCACAAATTGCTATTTTCCAAGTTGCGAAAGTGTATGCACCAACTCCAAAAATAGAAAAACGAGGATTATTCTGATATATTTTACTTTTCCGATGATCTAGGTATTTTGCGTGATCCTCTAGATAAGTCCAAGTTTTAGGAGCAAATTTCTGGATATTTTCAGTAGATTGACCAATGAACTTTTGAGTAACTAAAACATATCGCTCCGTCACCATAATTCGATTTTGAGCTACATCAGAACCTTTGATTAAAGGAAACAAATAAGTATCTTCAATTTCGACTATTTCTCCTAGTCCATTGACAAAATGATTACCATTCTTATAAAGTTCCATTATATTTGAACAATCATGTTTTATCCCAGAACGCCATTTTAACCCAGCAGTTGGCTCGTATAATTTGTTGAGTTTGTCAAAGCAATCTACATCTCTGACAAGAATACTATTTCGATATGCTATTCGATGATAGTTGGAATTTTCCAAGTCACTAAATACATCACAGAAGTATTTGGGTGGGCTTGAATCAAATTGACAAACTAATAAACAAGAGTCAACCGTTGCATTAAAATATTTTTTTGCATCTATTTTATAAGTTGCACAATTAGAAATTTTCAGCTTTTTAGAGTACAAATAGCTCAGTAACTTTCTCGCAACCGAAGTTTTACAAAGCATCGCAAGAGAAGCATCACGGTTTTGGAACCAATGAACAACCTGAATTAACATCCACTCAGAAATATCGAAGTTACTTTTTCCAGCGATCGCATCAAAACCATGATAATTTTGAAAGTTATTTTTTTTAGGTAAATTAACACCCCCAATTGTACCTTGCTGTGAATTAGTTACCCAAGGAAAATTTCCTAGGACTAATATTTTTCCATCTAAAGAGTTTACTAATGACCACCAATCAAAACTAAAAAAGTTTCCCTGCTTAATCTCAATTCTTTGATCCTTTAAAATTATCTTTTTTTCAAATTCTTGTAAATAATAAGAATTAAGTTCTACTCCAATAATTTTATGAACTGAGGGGAAACAGAGTGCAGCAGTTTCAAGAAAGTTACCTACTCCACAGGTTGGGTCTAATATCACATCAGGATTTATCCTAAGTTCTACTAATTTTTGGCATACCATCTTAGCTAGTTCTAATGGTGTCTGAAAATCTCCGTATTCTACTTTATTTTTGCGAATAGTACGAATCATAAATTAGCTCTGTAAACAGCAATTATCCCTTCTTCTTGACCAGCACGTTCGATTACTCTTCTATACTGAAGTCTCCATTGCAAAGCATTAGAAATAGTCAAAAATCCTTGGATCGGAGGATTACTGAGGATTTCATCTGCAATATTAGTTGCCTCAATTTCATCAACAGGTAAATTTCTGTCAAACATAAAAGCAATTAAATCATCCTGATTACCTTGATTTTCTAAAATATTACGAATTCCACAAGTCATCTGAAAATCTGCTGTTCTCTCGGCACTAACATAGATTGTATGCAAAATATTTAGAGTGGCAGTTTGATGAGCAGTATTGTCTGTTTTTTCGTAAACAAAAATCAGCAACGAATAACCAAGTCCAAAAATCTTTTGTCGTGCAGATTTAAAAGGACATGATGATTGCGGTTGTTTAATACTTGTTACTTTAACATCAACAAGTAGTTCTGGAAAATCTATCCCACTAGCTGAATTCCCTTCTATAAATTCATACCGATCATTGAGATAAAGTCTGAATTTTTGTTCCAAATAAGTACCCACAGCTTTACCGTCTGTGATCCCGTAAAGTGAGGGTTCTTGGTGTCGAGACTCGACGACTGAGAATAGCGCTGCTTCAGAACATAAGGTTTTTATAGTTAGGATTGGCATATTTCAGTTAAAAATCATGTCAAAGGTGTGAGTTCAGTTTAAGAACTACTCGCACTGTTACTTGTCTCTATCTAGAATAGCGATGTTTCGACTACGCGAACCATACATAAGTCGCTAGTATTATTTCTCCAAGGTAAATTATGGCGATCGTCTAATTTGCTGTAAATTGGGGCTTTTATTCCCTCAGTTGTAACACATTTTTGTTAGTAGGATCAATCAGATTGTGGCGTTTTTCATAAAGATTTTTAGTAAAACTTACATCTTGTAAACAATAATCAATAACAGTGCCAATTTTTCCTCTTTGCCATAGTTCCGGAGCCATAGCACCAGTGATCTTTTTACCATATCCCAGATTTACTTCAGCTAGTTTCCCCAGAGAATAACCGCGACGGGTAACATCTTTAGTATATGCCCGTGGCATTCCAGCAGCTACCCACACTTCACACTGTAGATCATAGGTGGTTTTGATCTTAATTCCATTGATTGCACAGAGGCGATCGTCAAAATGGATACTATTAAAGCCAATTACTTCCTCTGATTTGTCTATCAGTATTTGAAAATCAGCTAAATTATCACTGAGGAAAACGTGACTGCTATCAGTAGCAAAATCATAAGCACAAATGCAGCTAATTCCCATGTTCTCAAAATCATCCCATCCAGCACAATAATCTAATGTGGGATCAGCAGCTACACCCGGAACTGGCATAGCACGGATAATTTCGCAGTCGTAAACAATAGCATTTTTGGGTATTTGTGGGGGATCAATTGTTGGCATGGGATAAATTATTTGTGGATAGCATTAGTCAAGCATCAAATTATATTTTAATCGCGATCGTCACGCGCTCCAAGTCTTTTGAGAGTAGCTATAGTTGCCTCATTTAATCCTGTAACTCCAGTAATATTCATCCCATTGTATGGTTTTTTTGCAATCAGCTCTCTGATCAATTTACCTGTCTGGACATCCCACAATTTAATCGTCTCATCTTGACTACCATTAGCCAAAATTTTCCCATCAGGATGGAAAGAAACTGACCGTACTTCACCCTCATGTTTCAAAGTATGAAGCAGTTCATTTGTCTTCGGTTGTGTTAAAGTTTGGTCAGATTGAATTAATGTAATATCCCACAGCTTGACTGTTTGATCTTCACTAGCACTAGCAACAGTATGACCATCAGGACTATAGGCAATTTTCCAGATAGGAGCTTGATGGTTTTGGGATGGATCGGATGCAGATAAAGTCTTTAGGCAATTACCTGTATTAATATCCCATAGCTTCAAAGTCTTATCATCACTAGCACTGACTAAGAGATTATCACTAATCGGACTAAACGCAACAAAACGCACATAATGTTGATGTCCTACCAAAATTTTGGTACATTCGCCTGTAGCGACATCCCATAATCTGATTGTCCTGTCATCACTGCTAGTAGCAAGCATTTTACCATCTCGGCTGAAAACTGCTGACCTGACTGCCTGTGTATGCCCTGTTAAAGTTTTTGCACATTTCCAATCACTAACATTCCATAACTTTACCGTCGTATCTCCACTAGCACTAGCCAGAAATTGACCATCAGGACTAAACCTCACTGACCATACCCAACCTTGATGTTCCTCCAAAGGCTTGCTTAGTTTTCTATCAGTTTTAGCATTCCAGAGACTAATAATGTTATCACCACCCCCACAAGCAAGAATTTGACCATCAGGGCTGAACGCTAGAGACCATGCCCAATTTGTATGCACCTTTTCTGTTTCACTTTCTGTAGGTGGATCAGTAGTCAAATTCCATAATCTGATAATTTGGTCATCACTACCACTAGCGAGGGTATTACCATCAGGACTAAATGCAACTGCACAGATCCCATAGGTTAGTCCCTGTAAAACTTTCAGGGGTGTACCATCCTTAAAATCCCACAATCTGATTGTTTGATCATTACTACCACTTACAAGAATATTAGTATTTGGATCGGGAGTGAAAGCTAATGTATTAACGCGAGTCTTATGACCTTGCAAAGTTTTCAAAGCTTGACCCGTTTGTACATCCCATACCCTCAAATTTTTATCATCACTGCTACTAAGTAGTCGGACATAAATAAAGTTAACTATGTTAACTTTATTTAAGAGTAAATTTGACCCACAAATTTACCAGAGAAAAGCATATAAAAGTATTCCCTCCGTCCAACTGAATAGGTTTCACTAGAGAGTAAGAAAACTGCATTTCCAGATTTTCTATTAACTATAAATATGGTCAGTTTTGCCTCAGCCTCTCATTAAACAATTAATGGAATTTTTCCGGTTGACTAGAACTAGAATAAACCCGATTAGGATTTTTGTTCATCCTGGCTAGGCTGACCACCAAATCTAAATCTTTTTACTTCTAAGCCCTTACTAGTTTGACGAGCTTCGATTGCTGCTCTTACCGCGATGGTTAATTCATATTCATTCTCAAACATTTGACCAGCTAATTCATCTTCTTTGATTCTTTCCCACTCCGTTTCAATCAGATTTAATTCGGGAGAGTAACTGGATAATAGGAATATATATAATCCTTGTTTTTCCCATTGATCATAGTTGCTCTTCGTCAATTTACTTACGTGAACGGAATATTGGTCTTGGACAATTACAGTTATTTTGCCCGTTTCTTTCAATCTAGTTTCCGCTTGCGCGGCTTGCCAATCCATTAATTTGATATAATTCTTACTGTCAAAACTCTTAAAACTTAATCCATATTCAAAGCTTTCTCCCACGGCCAAAAATCCACATATATTTAATCTTTTCCCTTTCTTTTTAGGCTGTTTGATCTGTTTCTGTTGGCCGATTTTCCCCCAGGTATATACAGGTTCAGCCCACAGGCTAAATCCTGATTCATCCAAATATTTTAAACATATTTCACCCGCGGCTGCCGCGAATTCCAACATCTCTAAATCATTTCTTTTAGTTGCTCTTTTTTCCTGGTCTTGCTTTCCTTTTAGAGATGTTCTCGTTCTTTTCCACCGATAGTTTTTTTTGAGGATTCGACGCAACTGTCTTTGGCTCAGTTTTACTTGCCTTTCCTGGGCTAGATATTTCACTAACTGACGACTATTATAAGCTCGTTCCTCTGTCTCTAGTTTTTTTTCAATTTCTGCCAAATCTGCCTGACTCCATTTTCTTTTCCTGCCCGGACGAGGCGCATCCCATAATCCTGCTAATCCCTGTTTTTCCCAACGATGTATTGTGGCTCTCACTGTCTTAATTGACCAGTTCAGATACTTGCCGATCTGTTCCACTTTCCATCCCATTGATGATAATCTCAAGTTCGCAGCCCAATCTCTTGTTCTTAGTGGAACTCCCTCGGCTCTATTTAATTCCCATAAGGTTTGATTTTCCGCAGATGTTAAAAATATTCTCAAAGGAGGAGATGACATTTTCTTCAAACTTTTAAGTTAGCTCTATAATTATTTCACAATCAGGGTGTTTTTTTTGAAGCTAAAATCGACCTCACTTATCCCCTTAATTACCAAAATAAGTCTAATTTTTTGCTCCCATTGTCCAGCCACTTCTTTGGCCAATCTTCCCCAGATTGGACTAATTTTTCGATGACTTTGTCCAGCTTATTGCTTGACCCATACGTTTTACAAAAGTTAATACAGTACCTATTACTTTTGTCCGACTACTTAGCAATAGTTTTCCCATCAGCACTAAAAGCTACCGAGAAAACTGGATCTGAATGTCCCGATAAACTCCGTAAGCATTTCCCTGTATCGACATCCCACAGTTTCACCATTTTATCATTACTACCACTCGCAAGTATTTTACCATCTGGACTGAATGCAACTGACCTTACTTGTTCGGTATGTCCATCGATAGTTTTGAGACATTTTTCAGTCTCAACATCCCATAACTTCACCAATTTGTCTTCGCTACCAGTCGACCAAACGTTTACCATCTGGATGGAAGACAACAGACCGTACTGCTTTACCAGGTTCATCAGTTACCTTCAAAGTCTTTAAGCATTCACCTGTATTGACTGACCATAACATTACATTTTGGTCTGCACTTCCACTCGCTAAAATTTCACTGTCAGCACTGAAAACCACTGATCTGACTTGGTTAGTATGTCCTGACAAAGTTTTATGACTTTCAAATAAATTACTATTAGATGACTTTCTATATAAACGCACCTTTAGGTCAGTACAAGCACTAGCTAAAAATTCACCATTAGGACTAAAAGCAACAGACCAGACCCACTGAGGATGTTTAATCACCTGAATTTCTTTACCATCAGGCATTTCCCATAAACGGAGTTCATGCTTAGAATCACCTGTCGCGAAAATTTTTCCATCGGAGCTAAAAGCAACTGATAATATATTGCCAATAGTTTCAGCAAAAACCGAATTTTGAAAATCAGCGTTAGCAAAATTTACATCATATAGTTTAGCATTCCTTAGATCGGCTTGCCAAACAGGCAAATTAGAGAAATCATATCCGTTTAAATCAGACTTTAAATAGCCAAGCAAGTTAAGGATGTTTCCTGCTGCATATCCCTTTGCTCCTGGTAATTTTCGGAGATTTGATAGAATCTGCTTTAGCTGATTTTCCACATTTATTTCTTCAGTAAGTTTACTTACTGGGTCTAGTATGAGACGTATTTGAAAATCTCTCACATAATCTTTTGCTTGAGCTTTAATCAAAGCATGAGTCTTAAAAATTTTAATCTTATCAGTTTTAATTTCTTCACATATTATCTCAACTAATTGCTTGGTCATATACTCCATAATTACAGGCTGTAATGAAAAACGAGTTCCAGCCTTCTCAAGTGGTAAGCGTCGTTCTAGCGATTCGATCGTGTCCGGTATTTCTTGTTGATTTTTAGAGAAGAGTGTATCTGTCTTTAATTCAGAGAGTAAACAATACTCACGATTAATTGCTAACCAGTACATAATCTCTTTTTCTGACTCATTCAAACGTTCTTCAAAATACCACTTTAACAAATCTTCAATACTGCGAATAGTTCTATTATGTTGTTGTAAAAAAGCCCTAATATTACCATTATAAATGGCTTTAATATGTTTGGCGACAAGTTCTAATGCTAATGGATTGCCATCATAATCTGTAATGATTTGGTTCCAGTCATTCTCTGAGCCGTCAAAGCTTCCTATAGCGGTAAAAATTTTTTGTCCGTCTAACAACTTCAGTCCTGACAATGGTAGTACACGAACTGATCCTGTTGGGCTTTCCAGCACTTCAATATCTTGAGGTTTTTCACGACTTGTTAATAATAAACAACTTTTATGAGATTCTTTCCCTACTCGCTCCAGCAACTGACCATACCCTTCATATCCACTTCGGTATTGCCCAGATATTTCACCACCTTGTAAAATTGATTCTGCATTATCTAATATCACTAGACAGCGACGCGATCTTAAAGAGTCAAGCAAGAGTGATATTTGTTGCTCTGGCTTGTTTGGTAAATCAATTTTCTTGTTATCAGAAAGAAATTGGATCAGGTCTCTCAAAATTTCTTCTAACCGTGGAGCATTTAATAGCGATCGCCATATTAAATATTGAAAGTTGTCTTTAATATGTTTGGCTAATTTCAGGGAGAGATCCGTTTTACCTATCCCACCCAAGACTAGATTTGTTTTACCTATCCCACGCATCCCTATAATCGCCACCAGTTTGCATTTATCTTTAATAATCCATTGTTCTAAATCCTCTAGTTCTTTAGTGCGTCCATAGAAAACGGGTACATCAGGCGCATCGTCCAAGTTTTGATGGCATATATTGTTCTCGTTTTTTACTCCATAAATTAATTTAATAGCCACAATCTAACCAAATTACTTGTTGTTTAACTTCACTTTCTAGTAAGATATCTTGCAGCCATGATAAAGAAACACCATATACTTCTTTTCTAGGACAAGCCTCGCTAGTAGCTAAAAATCCTTCTTTTAATCCTCGTGGTTCTCGCAAACCGTGTCCAGCAAAAAATAGCAGGGCTGTATCAGGGCAATTTTTTTCTCCGATCGCGAACAGTTTGATGATTGCTTCTTTTAGCTCTGGTGCTGTAACATTTCCTTTGGGATCGATTTTGAATGTTCCGTCCGGGATAGTAGGAATCTGATGGACTACTGAAAAGTGGCCATAATTTTTTAGTAGATCAGCGATCGCTTCTGCATCAGATGCTGGTTTGTCTAAATTGTTTAGGAAAGGATATCGATTGATGCCCACGACCAGTGCTTGACGGTTCATCTTACTTGCCTCAACACGCTTATGACCTAGTATGATAGCACTTATGAGATATTTTAACCATATTTGCCAATACAAGTTAACACAGGACGCTAGTATAGAACAGCAAGGAAAACAAGAAACAGAATTGCTAATGTCCAAATTTTCTCAGGAGTAGCGATCGCGACTCTATAAATAAACCAAGTGCTAAATTATGATAAAATATTACTATACGTGCAGTTAATGCCACTCACAAGACTATGCCCGCATTCTATTTTAGCCAAATCGATACAGAAGCAGAAGCCTATCTTTTAGGTCGTATTGCTAGCGATACCAGCGTCATTACCAAAGACTCGCTCATCATCCAATTTCACCCAAATGAAAAAGAGCTGATCGAAAAAATCAGCTACAAGCTAAAAATTACCTTAAGTCCCAGAGCGTTAACAATTACTTCTCCAGAAATATTACAAAATATCTGCAAAATTCTCGATATAGAACCCGAAACCAAATCTACAGATGTTAACTTTCCTTCCTTAGATTTAGAGGAATTAACATGGGCATTTATTAGAGGTTATTTTGATGGTAATGGTGAAATATCTAGGGTTGATAATAATCGCTCACCTCACTGTAAAATAGTCACAAATTCAATCAAAATAATAGCTGGAATTAGAGATTTCTGTAAGATTAAATCTAGGGAAACTAATGAAGGATTAGTATGGGATGATAATAATGCCCTCGATTTCTTAGGAAAACTCTACGAAAATGCCAAAATTTACTTTCCTAGAAATCGCGAGTTATATTTAGATTGGGCTTCTTGGGTTCCTGCTCTTTCCGGATCTAACAATTATGGTAGACTCAAAAGTTTCCGATGGACAAAAAGTCACCCAAAAGCGTTCCCCCCTTTCAAACAAAGAGTTTCAGACTCTGGTTTTGATTTAACGTTAATTGATATTGTCGAACAAATTGGTAATGTGCAAGTTTACGATACTGGGATCAAAGTTCAACCGGAATATGGATGGTATTTCATTATTGCTCCCCGTAGTTCCCTATTCAAAAAAGGATATATCCCAGCAATTACTACTGGAATTATCGATCGCACTTATGTCGGTTCTATCAAAGTACCCTTAATAAAATTTGACCAGAATGCTCCTGATTTAGAATTGCCCTATCGTGCTATGCAAATCATTCCTACACCCATAGTTCATGTTGATCTTGTAGAAGTTGATGATTTGGAAGAAACTAACAGAGGAACTGGTGGTTTGGGTTCGAGTGGTGATGCAATTTATCCCAAATGATTTGAAAAATTTATTTTAGTCTGTTCATTTTCGACTTGCAACTAAACAGATTTATGTTATTGGTGGATGCCAACCAGCCTTAACCCAATTGCGACGTACAGTTACGGCTAAACTATTATTTAGTTTTAGAGCTATAACTGTTGCTCGACCACAAGCCGTTATTCCCATAATTATTGTACCATCTTCAGTCCAAGCAAAATGTTCTTGCCACTTTTGTTGACGAGGATTAAATATCTGTACTCTTACCCCATTTTCAGGATCTAATTCTTCTGTTTTTGTCCACTTATATTGATTGCACAACTCACAAGACAAACAGAGATTATCTGACCTATCGTCTCCTCCCTTAGCAAGAGGATAAATATGGTCAATCTGAAGTCAACCCATAATATAGTCTTGATGACTTAAGCAGTATTCACATCTATTTCCTGCGCGTTGTGTGACTAATGTGCGTAAGTTTTCAGAAAAGTTGCTCATGGGTGCAAAGGAGAACGTAAACCTCGTTTTACTGCTTCAGCCAAAGCTTCTGATTTACGCAGTTGACCCAGTTGATAAATGGAAATTAAAGTTAGCAGTTCGTCCCTTTCTGCTTGGGTGAGTTCAGTAGTTTTCCCTTTTTCTTGCAGTTTTCTTAGTCGTTGATTAGACATCGAATCCATTTTAGCATCGGCTAAAGCAACTACTTGAGGATCAGAAAGATTAGCTACTACTGGATATAAGTTACTATCTGCTAGAGTTTCCAGGGTTGGTAATAACACCTCTAAAATATCGAGAATGATAGTTGATACATCTGCTTGGGTTGATTCTCCCAGTTGTTTCGCTGATTTGACTAGGTTGTCTGATAAGTTAAGTTTAATTTCCATACCCATCATTATCTTAGGTGTATTCACAGGTTATTATAGTTGATGTACTCCTATCTTACAGATGCGATCGCAATTCAAGTTAGTAGCGAAAAGCCTTCCTTCACATAAATTTTCCTTCAACAACGATTAAACCATTACGCGATCGCCGATCAAATTGTGTTTGAGTCAGTCAAGAATTGATAGAATAGGGATAGTTAATCATCAACTTAGCCCCCCAACAGCTTAGGAGTAGTAGCATGGTCCAACAACTCCAACCAGAAATTATTTACCCAGAGAGCGACGGTCAACCGATGGCTGATAATACTGAACAATTTAACTGGATTGTGATTATTAAGGAGAATTTAGAAAGATTATTTGCTGGGATAGCTAATGTATTTATCGCGGGTAATCTGCTCTGGTATCCAGTTCAGGGAAGTTCACAATCAGCAGCGCCCGATGTGATGGTCATCTTTGGGAGACCAAAAGGTAAACGGGGTTCCTATCAACAATGGCTCGAAGAAAATATTCACCCTCAAGTAGTATTTGAAATTTTGTCTCCTAGCAATAACGCTACCGAAATGTTGAATAAATTCCTATTCTATCAACAATATGGGGTGGAAGAATATTACATTTATTATCCCCAACGAGTGGAATTGAGTGGCTTTTTGCGTCGAGGAGAAATCTTAGAAGCGATCGACCAGATCCAAGGATGGGTTAGTCCCAGATTAGGAATCAGATTTGAACTCAAACCAGACACTTTGGAGATTTATCGTCCCGATGGAGAGAAGTTTCTCACCTCGATCGAACTCGATCAACTCACTCAACAAGAGCGTCAACGTGCCCAACAAGAACATCAACGTGCTGAACAAGAACATCAACGTGCCCAACAAGCTATAACCCAGCTTGAGCAAGCTATGACCCAGCTTGAGCAAGAAAGACAGAATTATCAAGCTTTACTAGCACTATTGCAAGCCAAGGGGATTGATTTAGAACAATTATAGCAACTTATCATGACGTTTGAGCATTAATTTTCAGTCAGTATTTCCCCGTAATTGCGATCGCCGGTCAAATTGTGTTTGAGCCAGTCAAGAATTGATAGAATAGGGATAGTTAATCATCAACTTAGCCCCCCAATAGAGCAGGAGTAGTAGCATGGTCCAACAACTCCAACCAGAAATTATCTATCCTGAGAGCGACGGTCAACCGATGGCTGATAACACCGAACAATTTAACTGGATTGTGATTATTAAAGAGAATTTAGAAAGATTATTTGCTGGGATAGCTAATGTATTTATCGCGGGTAATCTGCTCTGGTATCCAGTTCAGGGAAGTTCACAATCAGCAGCGCCCGATGTGATGGTCATCTTTGGGAGACCAAAAGGTAAACGAGGTTCCTATCAACAATGGCTCGAAGAAAATATTCACCCTCAAGTAGTATTTGAAATTTTGTCTCCTAGCAATAACGCTACCGAAATGTTGAATAAATTCCTATTCTATCAACAATATGGGGTAGAAGAATATTACATTTATGATCCCCAACGAGTGGAATTGAGTGGCTTTTTGCGTCGAGGAGAAATCTTAGAAGCGATCGATCAGATCCAAGGATGGGTTAGTCCCAGATTAGGAATCAGATTTGAACTCACACCAGACACTTTGGAGATTTATCGTCCCGATGGAGAGAAATTTCTTACCTCGATCGAACTAGATCAACTCACTCAACAAGAACGTCAACGTGCTGAACAAGCTATAACCCAGCTTGAGCAAGCTATGACCCAGCTTGAGCAAGAAAGACAGAATTATCAAGCTTTACTAGCACTATTGCAAGCAAAAGGTATTGATTTAGAGCAATTATAGCAACTTGTCATGGCGTTTGAGCATTAATTTTCAGTCAGTATTTCCCCGTAATTGCGATCGCGGGTCAAATTGTGTTTGAGCCAGTCAAGAATTGATAGAATAGGGATAGTTAATCATCAACTTAGCCCCCCAACAGCTTAGGAGTAGTAGCATGGTTCAACAACTCCAACCAGAAATTATCTATCCTGAGAGCGACGGTCAACCGATGGCTGATAACACTGAACAATTTAACTGGATTGTAATTATTAAAGAGAATTTAGAAAGATTATTTGCTGGGATAGTTAATGTATTTATCGCGGGTAATCTGCTCTGGTATCCAGTTCAGGGAAGTTTACAATCAGCAGCGCCCGATGTGATGGTCATCTTTGGGAGACCAAAAGGTAAACGGGGTTCTTATCAACAATGGCTCGAAGCAAATATTTACCCTCAAGTCGTCTTTGAAATTTTGTCTCCCAGCAATAACGCTACCGAAATGTTGAATAAATTCCTATTCTATCAACAATATGGGGTGGAAGAATATTACATTTATGATCCCCAACGAGTCGAATTGAGTGGCTTTTTGCGTCGAGGAGAAATCTTAGAAGCGATCGATCAGATCCAAGGATGGGTTAGTCCCAGATTAGGAATCAGATTTGAACTCAAACCAGACACTTTGGAGATTTATCGTCCCGATGGAGAGAAGTTTCTTACCTCGATCGAACTAGATCAACTCACTCAACAAGAGCGTCAACGTGCTGAACAAGAACGTCAACGTGCTGAACAAGCTATAACCCAGCTTGAGCAAGCTATGACCCAGCTTGAGCAAGAAAGACAGAATTATCAAGCTTTACTAGCACTATTGCAAGCAAAGGGTATTGATTTAGAGCAATTATAGCAACTTGTCATGGTGTTTGAGCGATCGCTTAGGAATAGAAATTAAATAATTTGCTTGTTTGTAGGAAACCATGAGAGTTCGCTTTGCGCTTACTACAAACCAAATCATCAAGTTATTTATTTTTCATTCCTTAATTCACGTAATTTACCAAGGTTTAATCCAGATCGCTAACATAAAGTTAACAAAAGCTCAAACCGATATATTCAACCCAGGAGTAATTTCAACTACATTAATCGTTGCATTCTCAATCACAGTGTTTCCCAAAATTGTATCGTGTATTGCATCAAATTTTGATTTTGCTCTAGCAATTCTTTCATAATACAAAGTTACATGATAGCGTTTATTAACAGGTTTTCCTGCCTCGTTTAACTCTACTGTATCCCATTTTTGATTCTGACACTCTTCAGTTATCTGACGATAATGGGCAGCTAATTTTTCTAATGCGATCGCGATCGAATGTTCTTTAGTTTGACCATGACAAGATATGTCAGAAGTTGGAGCATCACTTAACGTTGTTGATATTTCGCAGGTATACTGTCCATTAGGTTGAGATCCTAAAATTAAAGTAATCGTTTCGGTAATAGGATCAGAATTTATTTCAGACATCAATTTACTCCTCTTCTTCTAATTCTTCTTCTTACGCAAGAGACAGCCAATGTCGTTTGTAAGAGCAGGCTGCCTCACGCACATAATAATACCAGGACTCATTATAGTTGATTTAGGCGTTGCTTAATCAGGGTATAAAAATCCTGTAGGGGCGTATGGCCATACGCCCCTAAAAATTATTTATTCATACCGTAAATCAGCAACGCCGTTGATTTACTCCTGCTACCTACTCCTATCTTAACAGATGCGATCGCACCCATTCTCTCCAAGCTCTAATTATAGTAGTATCGTCTTCAATTTCGATCAATTGCAAAAACTGATTAATAATCGCGATCGAGACGATAGGAAAATTATAACTATATTCAGAGCTGATATATTCCCCATTTTGAAGTTGATAAAATTCAACCATCTCTCCTCGACAACGCCAAATTTCTGGAATTCCGAGCTGTGTGTAAATTGCCAATCTGCTACTTGATAAACTGGTAATATCAACTTCAATTACTAAATCGGGTGGAGGATCAGTAGATAGATCAATTCTGCGACCCTGAATCCGGTCAACATTTTTTATATAATAGCAGGAATCAGGTTCAGATCCCCGTTGCAAATCTTCCCGATTCAAAGTTACTGAAGCAAATCCTTTTACTCGTAAATTCAGCTCCTCGGTTAAAGTATTTACCATTCTTTCTAAGAGTTGCTTGTAAGTTTCATGACGATCTGATGGCATTGTTATTTCTAGTGATCCCTGAACATAAGCAAGACGTAAAGCGCGATGATCTCCCAATTCTACTAACAGCGTTTTGTAAGTTTGCCAGCTAATATTTTGTAAAATAATCCTCTGGGTAGGTGACTGAGGTAAATTTTCTAGGGCAGTAATTATCATAACTTACTCCAAATATATGTGAATTGAAGCGCGTCCAACTTGTTCTTCAAAAGCTTGTTTTCTGGTGACTATAGTTCGGCTAATAATTTGCTCGATCGCATTGACAATCCACATATAAGTATGGGTATCTTTTCGATAATCAGCTGGTCCAAAGGAATCAACTCGATCTTGTTGCTGAAGTGTATTTACTTGGGCAAATTCTTTTTTGGAACCAGGTTTATAAACTCCAAAAGTTTGTCCCCCATTTTGTTTAATGATTGAAAAAGCTGGAATATCTCCTCCACCATCACCAATATAGATCATATTTTGAAAAGGAATTCTTCTGTCTTCAGGACGCATTTTAGCATTTACATCAATATCAGGGTTTTTGTTGGTGCCTTTATTAATCTCAAACAAAGCTCTAGTTTTAGTGGTATTATCTATTATATAGGCAACTGCTGCGATCGCATTTGATTCTTCGATCGCAGGTAAATCAGTTGCTTTCAAATATCCCGGTAAAGGTATTTTTTCCACAAACTCACAACCCCAAACTCCATCAACATAATTTGCAATCTGACTACCCAAAATCATTTGTCTGAGTCCAGAACTGACTATATAGTGTTCAAGTTTCAAGTCGTACTTAGCATATTGAGGATCTTTTTCTACCAGATTTTTGAGCGTCACAAAAAATTCTGGTAGTCCTTGATAAAACTCCAGTTGCGCTCCAAACTCGCGTAGCATTTTGTTATTCAATCCTGGAAAAATTTGCGATCGCACATAAGTCAGAATATGATTAAGATATAGGGAATCTCTAGAAATTAAATCTAAATTATTTTCCCGTTTATGAAATTCAACAATTCCATTCACTTCATCCCAAAAAGCAGTTGCATCGACATGAAAATGCTGAAATAATGGGTCTTGCATATAATTTGGGATCAGGGTTTTGTCGAAATCCCATATTAGTGCGATGATATTTTGTGGAAAGAGGGTGCGTGACATTTAACCAGTTTTTTTTATGGATAGATTTATGCTATCTTAAATTATCACACAACGGAGGAGATTGAACCCAGCCCCCACGGACAATCTTTAATTGAGGTGGGGTAAGTTTAACATTAGACCTCTTGCAAAAGTCCTTATTGATCTATTTATTGACAGGCAAGATGCCTGTCCCACCAGAAAAAATCCCTTTTGTGGGACAGGCATCTTGCCTGTCCTATTTATTTTTGCAAGAGGTCTATTAAACTTTGGGTAGCACCACTTTTTCCGGTTGATCTTGATATTTACCTGATCTTTGTGCGTAGGTAGTCTGACAAGAATCTCCTTCCAAAAAAAGTAATTGACAAACACCTTCATTAGCATATATACGTGCATCAGCAGGAGAAGAATTAGAAAATTCTAAAGTTAAATGTCCTCTCCATCCTGCTTCACCGGGAGTGACATTAGCAATAATCCCACATCGAGCTAGGGTACTTTTTCCCATACAAATCACTGTAATATTTCCCGGTATTTCTAATCGCTCTAAAGCTACTCCTAACCCGTAGGATCTTCCTGGTAAAATAAAAAACTCTCCATCGCGATCGCGGTGTAGTGCTGTGACTTCTAAATTATCAGGATTAAACCGTTTGGGATTAACAATCGTCCCCGGTACATGACGAAAAATCCGAAACTCTTGGGGCGATAATCTGATATCATAACCATAACTGGAACATCCATAGGATAACACCGATATAGTTTGATCCTCAAATTGCATACTTCGCACCAATTTAGGCTCATAAGGCTCAATCATACCTTGAGCGGCCATTTGGGCGATCCAAATATCATTTTTAATCATCATCAATCCTCTAGTGACATAAAAACCGGGTGAGTTAAAAAACACCCGGTCTTTTTTGATCTCATTACCAATATTATCTACGGTCGATGACTACGACGTAGTTCAGTAATTTGATCAGCTACTTCCAAAATTGCTGGTGGCATTTCGGGTCCAGTTAAAATAATATCGATATGACCTGGACGTTTTTGTAAAAATTCTAATACCTCTATTTCTGGAATTAAGCCAAATTTAATTGCTAAACTTAACTCATCTAACACTACAAGTTCATATTTTCCTTGCAAGACCATTTCCTGGGTATATTCCCACAACTGGTGCAATGATTTAGTTTCTACCTCATCTAGTTGAGGAGTATCAATACAACGAGGTAAATCACACCGAATCCAATCTAAATTTTGTCCTAATTGCATAGGATGGAGATGTCCCTGACCAATACCTCCTTTCAAAAATTGGACTACTAGCACAGGTGTCCCCTGACCAGCAATTCTTAAAGCTTGGGCTATTACATGGGTAAAAAAACTGCGCTGACAACAAGTAAATACTTGAACAAGTCCTTCAATATCATAATGAGAATGAGCAGTAGGTCGAATTTCTAACTGTGCCACCATAGGGTCAATCCAATCAGTTTTTGAGTTTTAAGGGCGGATATCATCTTTACACAGATTCGCCAAGTAAACAAGATATAGTGTCCAATGGTCTTTTTTTCTTAATAAAACACTATATCTATATATATTGACCTAAATAACTCTCAGATTTCCGGAAAAATAAAATCAGTCTCGAGACACCAGACACCAGACACCTGTAAACTTGGCAATGTTGCTTAATAACATCAAATCAATATGTCTTGGCAGCGTCCTGATGGTAGACTAGCAAATCAACTGCGTCCAATTAGGTTTGAACGCGAATTTACTCGCTTTGCTTTGGGTTCAGTGCTAACTCGGTGTGGAGATACTCAGGTTCTTTGTACAGTTACCGTGCAACCGGGGGTGCCAAAGTTTTTAGAAAATAGTGGTCAGGGATGGTTAACAGCTGAATACCGGATGTTACCAGGGTCTACTCCCCAAAGACAAGAACGGGAATTTATGAAACTCTCTGGTCGAACTCAAGAAATTCAACGGTTAATTGGACGGAGTTTACGATCGGCTTTGGATTTAAAAGCACTCGGAGAACGTACCATCATTATCGATGCAGATGTGATTCAAGCCGATGCAGGGACTCGCACCACTGCCATTACTGGGGGATTTGTGGCTTTAGTTGATGCGATCGCCAAATTAGTTGAGCGAGGAGAATTAGCGCGATCGCCCATTTGCCACCAAGTTGCGGCTATTTCTGTGGGTTTATTAGAAAATGAGGCATTTTTGGATCTCAATTACTTAGAAGATGTTGCTGCTACCGTCGATTTTAATATTGTGATGAATGAGCAAATGGGTATTATTGAAACTCAAGGAACTGCTGAATCAGGAACTTTTAGCCGTTCTCATTTAAATCAAATTATGGATTTAGCGGAACAAGGTATTCAAGAATTATTTATCTTGCAACGCCAAATTATTGGCAATTCCCGAGGTTATAATGCAATCCGATTCAGTTAACTGTAGGGGCGAAGCATTCGGGCGATAGTTGAACGCTTAAACGAGTAATATTAGACCCGAATGCTTCGCCCTTCTTCGCCGATATCTCCCAAAATATTCTTAACTGAACTGGATTGGGTTATAATGACAAAATTGAGGAAATGTAGCAGAGTTGTTTCAGCTTACTAGAACAATTGTTTGACCTCTCCCCCAACCCCTCTCCTAAGAGGAAAGGGGAGCAAGAATCAATCTGGTTCGGTTAAGTGTAGGGGCGAACGCGAGAGCGTGCCGGAGGCATAGCATTCGGGCGATAATTGAACACTTAAACTTTACCCTGAGCGGAGTCGAAGGGGAGTAATATTAGACCCGAATGCTTCGCCCTTCTTCGCCGATATCTCCCAAAATATTCTTAACTGAACTGTATTGGGGAGTATACGAGAATCGAGCATGAAACATCCCTGCTACATTCAAGAATATTAATACACCCTGAGAATTTTTTGATCAAAGACGTTTTGCTAATAAGCACCCTCTTTGCGAAGCACAACTTTCACGGTCTGTAACAAGATTTGGAAATCAAGTCCAAGAGACCAGTTTTGAATGTAGGCTAAGTCAAGACGGAAAACATCTTCAAAATCGATCAGATCCGAACGACCAGAAACTTGCCAAAGACCAGTTATTCCGGGTAATACTTCCTGACGAATAAAGTGTCTTTCTGAAAAGCGTTCCACATCACGTAGGGGAAACGGACGGGGACCAACTAAACTCATTTCACCCATCAAAACGTTAATGATTTGTGGTAATTCATCCAAGCTATAACGACGCAGAAATTTGCCAATGCGGGTAACGCGAGGGTCTTCTTTCAGCTTGAACATAATTCCATCTTTCATTTCATTTCTTGATTCTAAATCCTTCAACAATTGTTCTGCATTAGTCACCATAGTGCGGAATTTCCACACTTTAAAATGACGACCTTTTAATCCAACGCGATTTTGTTTATAAAAGATTGGACCATCTGAATCAATTTTGATGAGAATTGCTAACAACAGAAACAAAGGACTAGCAAGAGTTAAAATCAAAGCCGCGATCAAAACATCAAAGCCACGCTTCAACCAAAAATCACTACCAAGAATTGGGGGAGAACGAAAGCGTAGGGTCGTAAAACCATCAATCATCTTAATTTCCGACCATTGACTAGGTAATTCCAATCCAATTGGTACTACCCGTAAGTCGATCCCAGCATTTTTTAACTCCCAAAATAGGAAAATTGGATCTTTAACAGATTGCCAAGAACAAACAAAAACTTCACTAACTTGTAGTTGCTGGATATTTACCAGAATTTCTGCCCAATGTTCTTCACTATCTCTAGAGGATATATCTGCTTGTCCTCGGACATCAAACTGCGCTCGTTTATCTAGTAATTTTCGCGCTTTTTGAATATCTTCTGGGTCTCCAATTAAAAAAACTGGCTGACGTACTATCCCTTGACGACGTAAGCCAATGATTGTTAAATGGAGAATTAGACGCTCTGTAAAAACAAAAATTAAAGTAAATATCCAAGACAACAAGAATGTTGAACGGGATATATTGTTTCCCTGTTTAGACAGAAAAGCAATTATCAATAATACACCTTGAGCGAGAGTCAAAGATTTGATTAGACTCAAGAAATCGCGTCTTCTGTCGTCCGTTCCGTACAGTCCTGAAGCCGCAACTATGCCCAAGGTGATTACCAAAATTGTTGGCAAAAACTTTAGCCCTTGGCTAGACTCGGCGAATAGTTCAAAAGCTGTGCTAGAACTTCCCAACAAGTCTGCTAAGAGCCAAGATATGGACAATATTAGGCTATCAAGAATCACCAAAGTGGCTACTCGAAGCCAGCCAATGCCGGTACCGCGACGAAGTTTTGCAACTATCGGAGCGCGTAGGTCAATCCCATTTTTGTGCATTGTCTTGTCATTTAGATCGAGCTAAGGATAGTTAAAAGTGTATATTCACCCTTTTTTCACAATCTAATTAAAGTTGCAGTTGATTGAGGGCTTCCATCGCTTTTTGATAATTACCCTCATCTCCTTGCTGAGAAAAAAGGTTAGCAGCATTCTGGACATCTTCAAGGGCACCATGTAA
Source organism: uncultured cyanobacterium (assembly GCA_963744145.1). GTDB lineage: Bacteria > Cyanobacteriota > Cyanobacteriia > Cyanobacteriales > CAWUOF01 > CAVUSO01. The sequence continues at coordinate 1,532,317 of CAVUSO010000001.1, forward strand.
ATCTCCAGTTTTAGCTCGAGCTAGACCTCTTTGATGGTAAGCACTGGCATATTCAGGATGAATTTTTAGGGCCTGATTGAAATCCTCAATGCTGCCATGATAGTCGGTAATTTCATAACGGGCAATTGCTCTATTAAAATATACTACTGCATCCTGAGGATTGATGGCCAATGCTTGGGTGTAATCAGCAATTGCTCCTTGGCGATCGCCTAAATCAAATCTAGCTCTACCTCGATTATTATAAGCTACCGCATCTTCTGGTGACAGTTTTATGCCTTGAGTATAATCTTCGATCGCTCCGGTCACATCGCCCATTTCATAACGGGCCACACCTTGATTAAAATAAACTACAGGGTTATGAGCATCTAATTCGATCGACTGTTGGTAATCAGCTATGGCTAATTGGTGTTCTCCCAGACTCGCATGGGCCACTCCTCGATCATTGTAATCATTAGCATTATTGCCATTAATGCTGATTGCTTGGGTATAATCACCAATGGCTGCGGGATAGTCCCCAATGTATAATCGCTCAAATCCTCGTTTTCGGTAAGCATCCGCACTACTAGGATGCAATAGTGGGTCTTCAAACCGATTGATTAAACCTTCAATTATGCGCTGATCGCTAGTCCATACGGCTACTTCCCGCTCTGGAAAACTGTCATCAACTGCTAAAAAGTGATAACTCGAGACTAACCCAAAACTGCGATCGCAGACTAAAAAATTCTCGTTAGTTCCCAGAATCTTTAATTTTAGCTGATGGGGATATTTTTTCCTTAATTCTTCTAAATCATTTAAGGCATTATAGGCAATTTTGTTTCCTTGCTCATTGATTTGCCATCTAGTTTGATCAATCCGGATGGGTAATTCACCTTGCTCAATATCTTTTAACTGACCCCACCCTAGCTCAATTTGACCATTGCGTTTGAGGAGAGCTGCAAATTTAGCGATCATCTCCTGGTTAATTGCTGGTTGCGATAACCAGGGACAGACCATGATTAATCTTTCTTTTGTTTGATCAATTGCTTCAGTGACAATTCTCCGAATATTAGGTCGATCAAAGACTAGCTGATAATCACTAGGTTGGATTTTTTGCAATTGCTGATTAATTTCACCAATATAACTTTGGACTGTTTGATTTACCAATCCTTGAATATCTGTGATTCCAGTTGCACCACTGATGAAAGCGGTTTCTGGATCTTGCCGATCGTGTTCAATCTCTTGCTGGATTGCGGCGATTTCCGGTTCAGTTTCATTGGCAAAATTGGTTAAGTTACTTTGTAAATGGGCGATCGCGGTTTGTAAAGCTGCTAGATGTCTTGTCTCTAACCGAATCAAAGATTTCTGAACATGGGAAATATCTTGACGAACCGATTCTAATTCCAGACTTTCTAAGGGAGCAATTTGAGTTTTTAGGGCGGCAATTTCTGACTGTAATACTGTAATTTGTTCTGTAATCTTTGCTACAGTTTCTCCAATATTTTCAGATGTTTTAGTTGGCTCGGCAGTTGATAAAACTTGCTGTCGTAACTTTTCTATACTCTCAACTATCACTTCATGAACATGAGTAATAGCCTTAACCGAGTTTTGCCAATTCTCGGCAATTAAATCTTCTATTTCTACTCGTTGTTGTTCTAGTTGAGTTGGGGAAACGATTGATTGAGTGACAGGTAAACTAGATTGATGTTCACTTACTACCTCAATTTGCGCTTGGAGAGTTGCCGCAGCTCCTTCTAAGTCTTTTAGCCTCTTTTCTAATAACAAATCTGCTGGATTTGGAGTTGTTGCGGTGGGAGACTCCTGCACCTTGGACGGAACCGCTAATTGGGTGACTGTGTTTTGCAGTTGGGTAACTTTTTCTCCTAACTGAGATAATCCCTGATCTAACCCATCTATTTTCGCTACACTAGCTTCTAAACTACTCAGATTAGCTAGTGCAGGAGCGACAGGTAAACTAGATTGATGTTCACTTACTACCTCAATTTGCGCTTGGAGAGTTGCCGCAGCTCCTTCTAAGTCTTTTAGCCTCTTTTCTAATAACAAATCTGCTGGATTTGGAGTTGTTGCGATGGGAGACTCCTCCACCTTGGGCGGAACTGCTAATTGGGTGACTGTGTTTTGCAGTTGGGTGACTTTTTCTCCTAATTGAGATAATCCCTGATCTAATCCATCTATCTTCGCTACACTAGCTTCTAAACTACTCAGATTAGCTGGTGCAGGAGCAACAGGTAAACTAGATTGATGTTCACTTAGTACCTCAATTTGTGCTTGGAGAGTTGCCGCAGCTGTTTCTAAGTCTTTTAGCTTCTTTTCTAATAACAAATCTGATGAATTTGGAGTTGTTTCAGGTTTAACTACCTGCAAACTTGCATATTCTGCTTTTAATTCTCCGAGCTGTTGCTCAATAGCACTTAGATCAACTGCTTCTAAAGGACTAATGCGTTTTTCTAGTTCAGAAATTATTTGGGTAGTGCTAGTTTGAGTAGGTAAAGCTGATAGAGAAGTCCGCAGAGATTCGACTTCTTGGGATAGTCGCTCATCCACTTGGGTAATCTTTGTGGTAGCATCTGGTGCGATCGTTTGCTCAAAACGGTGACGATTGACTAAATTTAAGAATAAGGAAAGTGACAGCGGTGTTGCAGCATAAGCTACTTGCTGTGATGCTACAGCAACCGTTGACCCCACGATCGAGCCAGCAATGGACACATACTCAGCAACATCTAGCCAACTATTTTTCATCTTTCCCCCTGTAAATATAGGCCACACTTAGACTATAATAATCAATTACAGCACTAAATTTTAATCAGGTGTCAAGTCGGCTGGCGATACCTAATTGAGAAATCATGGTTAATCTACTACTAATCGAGTCCCCTGGAAAAATTAAAAAACTCAGTCAAATTTTAGGATCGGGTTGGATGATCAAAGCGAGCATGGGTCATGTACGCGAATTAGCCAATGATGGAGAAGATGCTTTAGGTTTTGATCTAAATGGTGATCAGGTAATTTGTCGCTATGAACCTAGGGGCGATCGCGGTAAAAAAGTCCTGAAAGAACTCCAAGAAGCAGTTCGTCATTGTACCCAAATTTATATTGCCACTGATGCGGATCGGGAAGGTGAAACGATTGGTTGGCACCTCGCTCAAGCACTAAAATTAAAACAACCTCTCCGGATTACTTATACCGAAATTACTAAACCTGCTTTGATGTCTGCGATCGCTAAACCTCACTCTCTTGATCAAAACTTAATCGCTGCTGGTCGTGCGCGGGATTGTCTAGATAAGTTAGTTGGTTATAAAGGAAGTAAACATTTAGTTTGGGCTTTAAAGAACGGTGCTAAATCAATGGGAAGAGTGCAAAGCGCCACTTTGCATTTATTATGTTTACGAGAACAAGAGATTTTCAAGTTTAAGCCAGAAAATTATTGGAGTGTTTGGGTAGATTATCAAGCCGGATTTCGAGCTTTTTATCGTGGAAATATTAAGGAAGTAGACCATCAGATAACTCCTGATGATGCTGATGATCATAGCGATCGCCAGCTCCCAGAGTCAGAACGAGTGCATACTCAAGCAGAAGCCGATCGCTTAGTAAATATAGCACGTTCTTATCCCCATCAAGTAGTTAAGCTCGAATCAAAAAATACCAGTCAATCACCTCCACCACCTTTCACCACTTCCACACTTCAACAAGCTGCTGGGGCTAAATTGCGATTTAGTTCAGAACAAACGATGAAAATAGCTCAATCTCTTTATGAAGCAGGCTATATTACTTATATGCGAACTGATTCAGTCGCACTTTCTGAACAATTTTGTGCTACAGTGCGTCAATATTTAGAACAACATGATCCGGACAATATTCCTGTCACAGTAACCCAATATCGGGCTTCTAAAAATGCTCAAGAAGCACATGAAGCAATCAGACCAACAGATATTTATCGTCATCCTGAACAATTGCAATTAGCAGATCATGAAAATCATCTATATCAATTAATTTGGAATCGCACGATTGCTTCCCAATGTAAACCAGCGCAATTAGCAAAAACTCGGATTATTAGTCAATCGGAGTCGGTATTTTGGGAAGCAAAAGGACAAGTTTTAATCTTTGCTGGATATACTAAATATTGGCATAATATTAGTAACGATCATGTATTACCGCAAGTCAAAATAAATCAAACTCTCACCGTTAAAGAAGCTAACTCAGAAAAGAAACAAACTCAACCCCCACCTCGATATACGGAACCGAAATTAGTGCAATTAATGGAACGGAAAGGAATTGGAAGACCCAGTACCTATTCCCCGACTATTAAAACTCTCAAAGAAAGAGAATATGTCCAATTAATCAAAAGTAAATTACAACCAACTCAACTCGGAATGGAGTTAGATCGGTTTTTAGATCAAGCAATTCCAGATTTAATTCAAGCAGATTTTACCGCGCAAATGGAAACTCAACTCGATGCGATCGCATCTGGTAACCTGAACTGGGAGAAATATTTAACTAGCTGGAATCGAGATTATTTTACCCCAGCAATTGGTAAAGCAATAGCAGAAATTAAACATTTTCAACCTCATATTAAGCAACAAGATTGTCTACCCAACCAAACCGAATCAGTAAAAATCCAGTGTCCTAATTGTGGTAAATTAATGAGCAAAGTATTTTCTAAATCTCCCAAATTAAAAGCAGATCATTTTCTCAAATGTCATCAAGAAAATCAGGGTTGTGGAACAGTCATGTTTTTAAATGTGAAGACTAAAAATTATGAACTTCCTTATGTTGCACCTAAAATTACTCCGGAAATAAAAATTACTAAATCCGAGTTATCAACTCAGCTTAAATGTCCAATTTGTGAATCAATTTTAGAAACTCACCCATATATGAAAAATGGTCAATCTAAGATCATGTTGCGTTGTACTAATCCGAAAACTAGACAAACTAAATGTAAAGAAGTAGCATTTTTTGAAAGTAAAACTGGTAACTGGTGGTCTCCTAAATTTGGGGAAATGAAAAAATCCCAACTTTAATACATGATCACATCAAATTCGCAGTGCATTAGCCTTTTACAGATTATCTCTCTACTATCGGCTCCAATGCAGTGTTAAATCACGACCAACTTGGCAATTTTTGCCAGCAATCGTAAAATATTACTCTAGTTGCAATACGGTTCGGTTAAGCTAAAAATCAGGTAAAATGAAAGTGTCACCTAAATGGAATGAGTAGGAATGCAGCTCAAAGAATTCACTGTAATATCACCTGTGGTCGAATCAGGGATGATCCTCAAAGCGTTAGAAACAGCGATTCCATCGACAGCAATTGAAAAAGCCATTGAAGATACCAATAGAAAAGAGGAACGACAAAGAGCATTACCAACGCATCTGGTTATCTGTCTAATCATTGGGATGAGTCTATGGTCTAGGGGGTCAATGAGGACAGTGTTGAAAAATCTGGTTGATGGCTTAAATGAAGCATGGGTCAGAGTTAGTTATTATTGGCGAATACCATGTAAATCATCAATTACAGAAGCTAGACAGCGAGTAGGTGCAGGGGTAATGCGGCATCTGTTTCACATAGTAGTTAGACCACAGGCTACTAGGGAAACCCCAGGGGCTTTTTTAGGTGAAAAGCGAATTATGGCTGTAGATGGAACAGTGTTTGATGTGCCAGATAGCGACACAAATGCCAGAGTATTTGGATATCCAGCTAGTCGTCCTGGAACTAGAGCCGCGTTTCCCAAGGTGCGTTTGGTTCTATTGATTGAAGCAGGAACACATTTAATTGTAGATGCCTTGATCTGCCCTTACCGAATCGGTGAGCGAGTCAGAGTGAAAAGGTTACTACGGTCAGTCACCACTGGAATGTTATTAATGTGGGATCGTGGATTGCATTCTTATGCAATGGTGCAAGCCACCTTGTCCCAAAAATGTGATTATTTGGGACGCATCCCCAAAAATGTTAAATTTCCTGTGGAGCAGGTATTGGATGATGGTTCCTATCTCTCCTGGATTGCTCCCGACGGCAAGTCGAAAAAACAGGGCATGACCAAAATTATGGTTCGAGTCATTGAATACACTATTGATAATGGCGAAGCACAAACTTACCGTCTGATTACCAGTTTGACGGACATCGCTTTATTTCCAGCTTTATTATTAGCCACAGAATATCATCGTCGTTGGGAAGTTGAAAATACTATCGATGAATTGAAGGTTCATCAATTGGGACGTAAAACTCTGATTCGTTCTCTTCATCCCCGTGAAGTGGTTCAGGAAATTTATGGTTGGCTCCTCGGACATTGGGCGGTTCGTTCTCTCATGTTGACCGCGGCCACCTCTGCTCACATCTCCCCTTTACGATTGAGTTTTACTGGTACTCTCAATGTTGTCCGTCGTGCTATTCCCAAATTTCAGCGCCTTCAACCAGAAGAATTTCCCCTTTTTTTTAGTTGGTTGATCAGGGAAATTTTGGATGAACCAATTCCCAAACGTGAAGGTAGAAGTAACCCTCGTGTTATTAAAAAAACTCGCGCCAAATTTCCATCCAAGAAACCAATTCATAGAGGTCAGGGAGTTAAACATGAAACCCTCAATTTTTCTATCCTCAATACTGCTTAAAGCTTAACCGAACCGTATTGACTCTAGTTGTGCTAAACGATGATCACCCCTCTGACGCAAGATTGCCCATAGTATAAACCTCACCATTATCTTAATTCTACTCTAGGATACTCAGTTTGAGTATACAACCTATTCCAGGTTTATGAAGTTCATCAAGTTGATCTGTGGGGCAGGGCGGGTTCATTAAGGTTATTTGTGTGTGGCAAATTCAACGGTGAACCCGCCCCTACAGAGATTCACCAAAAAATCGATCAGGATTAGAGGATGACAAGATTAACAGGATTTGTAGGGGCAGGTGAATGAATTTATGATCACAATCAACCGGGATTTGTAGGGGCAGGTTCACCAATCAATTCTGCTCCAAACCGATCACGATCATAAACCTGCCCAACCAACACAGATCACTCACAAGCGACTTTAACCGATCGCCATTCATGCTAAATCTTACTGTACTTCATCAACCACCGAATCCGCTGTAGTTCAGAATTTGGCAATCCCCAAGCCAAAATTACAGGGCGATCGCTTCCGGCACTTGCGCCATAATCGTTAAGTTTTATAGAGATTTTTAGGATCAACAGCGATCGCGCTGTAACCCTTACGAAGAATTACTAAAAGTTCAGTTTTTAGAAGTGCTGAAAGTTTGACTTTAACTTAACTAAAAAGAAATGGCTTGACAGAAGAAATCATCCGATCTAATTCAGTTTTGTTATGTTTGAGAAGATCGTGGTTCCATAATTCATCTGTATGATCGGAACAATCAGTTGCAAGAGTCTCTCCAATTTCTTCAAAACTCTTTCTAAGGTTTCTCTTTAAGTCTTCTGGTTCAGATAACACTCCAAGTATAAATACTCGGTCATTTAAATCTTCTGGAATCTGTTGCTTGACATAATCCAATCGATTTTCATCCTGATCAAAATCAATCAGCAATACAATTTTTCTGTTTGGGTATTGCCGCATTGTAGGTACAAAATCATCCGTAAACTTTTCCACTACTGTTTTCCAACCACGGACAAATGGCAAAACCTGCATTAAACGCCCATTCAGCCTAGGATGAAGCCAAAATCCGTTTGCCATCTCTGAATTAGCGCAATCTTCAGGTAACACAATGATATGTGGTTGATACTTGTTAACGCTCATAATTCTAGGTCACCAAGAATCAAACTATCTATCAGATCGCCTCCGATAGATAGTTCACTAAGCGATCTAATTAAAGTTGGCTCTAGATGACTTTTTCGATCAAGTACAAAGGTATTTTCACTCTGAAATTTTCGGATCGCTTCCTGATTGTGTGAGGTCGCTAAAATTTGACCCCTATGATTAAACGAGCGTCGTAATGATATAACAAAATGCCCAACCTCTGACAAGGAAAGGTAATTGTCAGGCTCGTCCCAGAAGCAAAAAAGCGGACCGTAGTATTTGTTAGCAGCTAAGACAATGGCACAAAGAAAAAAGCATTTCTCCCCATCAGATAAATCTTTAAAGTCAACATTCAGATTGGTGTTATTCTTTTCAAATCTAACCACCATATTCTTGAAGTCTTTACCAATCAATTCATTCTGGATATCGCTAATATCAGTCATTACTTCATGGAGGTATTTGTCAACATCTTTATAAGCAGCAGGATAGCGACTGAGCAATCCAGAAAACCACTCTCCAAAGTTTGAACCGTCTCGCTTTGGTTCCAAAGTTTCACCGTTAGAGTCTCCAGTCATCAGGCTTGGAATCGGGGCTAAGATGATCATGTGTGCAAGCCAAATTCTGAAAATACGAAGCGGATCAGTTTCTGATTGCTCCTGAATTACTGGAAGGGCAATCAGATGCCAATCTACTAAAAACTGAGCCTCACGATTTCCTGAAGTAAGAGTGACTTGAGCTTCTTTTCTGGAGTAAACTGGCTCTCCTGCGACTAACAATTGTTCTTCAAATACTCGAAGTTCTCTAAAGCTTTCTGGTAACTCCAGTGCCAGGACATACTTGTACAATTTCTCTTGAAGCAGTACTTCTATTTCAAATCGAATTGGAATATTAAATCTTCGAGGAGCAAAGTCCTTAGATTGAATTAGTTGCCCAACTCTATTGCTCCCTCTACCAATGCTCTGAAGTAACTCTAGCACACTAGCAATTGTTGATTTACCTACACCGTTTCTTCCAATTAAAAGTGCGGATGATATTCCCTTGAGGGACAATTCAAAATTCTCTAGACATCGGAAATTATGTATATACAGCCTTTGGAGCATAGGAAAATAACAAGGTGATGTCAGTATTGATCGACAGAAGATTCTTGAAATAGTCAAATTACCTCTTGGCACTGTTACCCCAGGAAGGTGATGAAGTCATCAATTGAGTCTTCTTCAGATCCAAAAGTCAGCCGCGAGATCCTTGAGGTTATCTATTCTATTCTAGGATACTCAGTTTGATTATAGTTAAGACGTTAAATCCCCAAGCCAAAATTTTCGGGCGATCGCCTCATCCTCAAATCTACATTGTCATAACTTTTCCTGAGCGACTTTCCCCTAGCGAGGGCTAGTCCATTAATCACTATTGACTGCCATCAACATAATGTAATATGTAGGGGCGAAGCATTCCGGTAGATATTGATTGATCAAAAGCAGTGATTTATTTCCGGAATGCTTCGCCCCTGATTTTTATAACTAACAAACCAATGACAACATTATTGACCATCGATCACCTGTCAGTCCGCATCTATGACTCAGAAAATAGCATCGCACAGGATGCAGCACAAATAGTCCAAAGCTACTTACAAACAGTCATCTCTGAGCAAAATGAAGCTAGAATTATGCTCGCAACTGGTAACGCTCAAATTAAATTTCTTGAAAATTTAATTGCTCTGGGTGGAATCGATTGGTCAAAAATTACCTTTTTTCATCTTGACGAATACTTAGGAATTGATCCTAACCACTCAGCTAGTTTCCATCGTTATTTATGCGATCGCGTCGAAAAATTAGTCAACCCAGGAGCATTTCATTATATTAAAGGAGATGTTTTAGAACCACTAGAGGAATGCGATCGCTACGCTCAATTACTAGCAGAACAACCCATCGATCTTTGCTGTTTAGGACTAGGAGAAAACGGACATATAGCTTTTAACGATCCCGCTGTCGCTAATTTTGATGACCCGCGCACTATAAAATTAATCAAACTGGATCAAGTTAGCTGTCAACAATTAGTTAAACAAGGACATTTCCCGAATTTGGAATCAGTTCCTCAATATGCTTTTACGATCACCATACCTGCTATTTGTCAAGCTAAAAAAATTATTTGTTTAGCACCAGAAAAACGCAAAGCTGCAATTGTCAAATCTATGTTAGAGACAGAAATTAGCACAAAGATTCCAGCATCAATCTTGCGTAAATGTGATCAAGCAACATTATTTTTAGATCTAGATTCAGCTGGTTTACTGGAAAAATAGCAATTTAGGTCTTCAGTCAATTATCATGGGGTAATTGCGGTTTAATTTGCTTAGCCTTATAAAAAGTTTCTAAACTTTGGCGATCGCCCACAAACCGCCAGTGCCAAGGTTCATAACTAACCCCTTGAGCATTATTTTTGGGAAAAGATAATTCAAAACTAAAATGGGCTGCATTAGCTTTTAACCATTTATAAGCCGCAGTATTTTCAAAATCAGGACTAAGATTAGTTGCTGGGACATCTCCAGCCCCAATATCAACAGCATAACCAGTATGATGTTCACTATAACCAGGGGGGGCACTCACTGCTGCTCGTTCTGCGGCTACTTCTCCACGTTCAGCTTTAACATCAAAAAATAAATATTGCTGATCGGAGATCGATCGAAAACCGGAAATTGGCACTAAGCTAATCCCTTCTGCTGCTGCTGCTGTGACCATTTCTTGCCATTTCTGGGCTGCTGCCTTTCGCATTTTAATAGTACCATCAGGCACAATAGACTCTAGTTCAGCAGCAGGGGCTTCTTGATAAGGAAAATGTCCCAGAAGGGTATTTTGGACAGCTGGATGACTAGGTGAAGGTGGTTCTACCAATACCGATGGAGATGGTACTGAAGTAGGTGGGTGGATATCCGCAGTTTGACCAGCAAATTGGGTGCTATACCACACCAAGACAATGCTGATCACACCAATACCGACAATTCCCCCAAACCACCATCTGATCGGGAATTTGGACGATGTTTCCCCAGACTGATTTTCCCGCAAAGCTTCAGGGATATCATCAGTCGGGGACAAGGGTAACTGGGACGCTTTTGACGATAAACCAGCTTTATCCAAAGCTATACTCCTGCACTTAGATCAATCAATGTTAAAAATTGTAGACTGAGACGGTTCTCTGGTGGTGGAGGGTTTAGTGATGGGCCATAACTATGTCCAATTTGGAAAATCAACTCCTAGAACTCTACGGTAAGCTTGGGGGAGGAATTCTGCTGGGATTTATTCTCGGTCGCGCACTTCCTCCTGATCTGCCCGTTTATTTGGGTAAATTTCTCTTTTGGATTGGAGTACCAATTAGTGTTGTCGCTTTTATGCGACGAGCTGACTTATCTGGAGCTATTTGGGTAGCTCCGGTTTTAGCTTGGGTGGCGATCTTACTAGCAGGCTTATGTGCCAAACTGTGGATTACCATTCCAGGTAAGCAAATAGAGAATAAACAGACTCTAGGCAGTTTTTTTCTCTTATCCATGTTTGGGAATACGGGTTATGTTGGCTATCCAGTGATTCTGGCATTAGTAGGAGAAAAATATTTCGGTTGGGCGATATTTTATGATCTAATCGGCAGTGCATTGGGTGCATACGGGTTAGGGGTGGCGATCGCTGCTCGCTTTAGTACAGCAGAAAAACGACAATGGCAATTAGCCCTAGCAATATTTAAAAGTCCAACTTTGTGGAGTTTTGGTTTTGGTGTGATGTTCCGAGAAGTCCCCTTACCGTCCTCCATTGAACAAACTTTACAATTATTGGCTTGGATCTCATTGGGTCTATCCTTAGTTCTGATCGGAATGAGAATTAGTCAGCTCAAATCTTGGGTGAATTTTCAATTAGCTTTCATCAGTCTGGGCATTAAAATGTTCTTTGTGCCTCTAGTTTTGGGATTAGTGCTAGTCGGTTGCGGATTTACTGGTCCACCTCAACTCGTCATCATCCTCCAAATAGCTATGCCCCCAGCATTTGCTACTTTAGTGCTGGCTGAAACTTATCATCTTGACCAAGACTTAACGGTTACTACCTTAGCGATCGGTTCCATTGGCTTATTATGTACTCTTCCCATCTGGTTATGGCTATTTGGCATAAACTCTTAGCAGAGAGAATCTTTCAACTGTTTAGTAGCCAAATAATCTACGGCTAATTCCTTTGGACTCATTTGTTCATAACGTTCAAAAGGTTGATGAATCCAGGGGTTATCAGGTAAATAATCTACATAATAATCAGGAGTAAACACCGAGCAAGCCTTATACCAGAGGACAGCAGTGCGAATTTCCTTGATTGACAGCCCATAATGATCCTTGAGCCAATTAATTGTCTCTTGCAAAGTAATTCCCGAATCGACTAAATCATCGACTAGCAAAATGCGACTACCTAAATTATCAGTAGTCATGGTCAAATGACGGGAAAACTTAATCGAACCGCGAACTTGGCCCCCAGCACCACTATAGGAGGAAACGGCAAAAATGGCCAGCGGTTGGTCATAAATCCGGGCTAGAATATCCCCGACTCGCAATCCACCCTTAGCTAGACAGATAATTTGATTAAAATGCCAGTTAGAGTGATAAATTTTGCTTGCTAGTTGCTCAATCTTTTGATGGTACTCTGACCAAGATATGTAGAGATCGGACATAATTGGTTTAATTGGTAAAAAACTAGGAAAATCATAATGTTATCAACTATTGTGGATAGTTACCAAGCTTACCAGAACTAAAAAATAATAAATTTAGCTAATCAATGCTACGGTTATGAGCGGATTTCGATTTTCTAATTTCATTGATCAGGTTGGCTTTAATGGATTTTTATTGGACAATATGAAGCCAAAAATTTTTAATCTGCTTTTATGGTCTTTAGCTGGTTTTACCAGTCTGATCGCACTCTGGTTCATTGGTGGTAATATTATTGCTAGCCAACAAGAGCAAGAGATGAATGTGGCGAAAAGAGAATTTTTCCAGCAGTTTGCCAAAGCCGATGCTAATGATTCGGCTTTGAAATTAGCAGAATTAATATCTCAATTAGGGATAGAGCCTTTATTAGGTATGAAAGAAAAATCAGCGAAAATTTTTTCATCCTATCAAGCCGATCGACAAGCTTTTAAAAAAATTCAATCCTCCTTAAAAATTTATCTGGCAAATCAATTAATGAAGCCAAATAATGACGTAGATATTCCTCCAGAAAAATTACGTCAATATTTAAAATTACAAGAAGATTCTTTAGAAGCCATCCGGACGCATATTCTTAATAATGAACAACCACGCTGGCCAATAGATTTAAGTGCTAAAGTTAATAATCAATCTTTTACTAATTTTACTAGTCTGATTGATCTGCAAAGAATCCTGGCTCTAGAAATGCTAGAACGAAATCGGCAAAAACAGGTAAAAGAAATGCTACAAACTTTAGAAGTTTCTTGGCAATTAAATCGAGCGTTAATGGCAAGACCTGAATTTATGTCTCAATTGGTAGCATTGATCATAGCCAGAATGCAAGCAGGAGTGATGCGAAAATTAGATGGTGTTCCATCTGAGTGGCAAGAACGTCTAGATGATTTCGCTCAAGAAGATTATCCCAAAAGTTTTTTGCGATCGATGAATGGTGAAATTCGCGATGGAGCTAATCTGATTAAAGATCATTTTTGGGAAACCTTAGAGGGTAGTAAAATTAGTAAAAAAGATTTTTCTGATCTAGGAGATATCGAAAAAGCCGAATGGTTAAGAACTTTATCCACTTTTGATTTTATCCTGCAACCCTATTTTCGCTTTGCCGCTATAGATTATTGGCAAAAAATGCAAAAAACTATCAATGAATTACCCAAGCAAGATATCTGTTTATTTGCACCGGATAAATTTACTAAAGAAAATGAATTATTAGTTGCTAACTGGAATATTCCTGGTCAAACAGCACAGAGCAGTTGGGTAAAGATGTGGCAAAATTTTGCTCATTTGTCCCTAGACTTGGAATTGACAAGGAAAATACTTCGGGTCAAAGAAATTGCTGCGAAAAACCGACATTGGTCAGAAGCAATTCCCGGGATTTCTCTCTCTCATTGTCTTGATGGTAAATGGATCTACCAAGTTTCTGCTGATGGTATTATGTCACTTACTTATAACCAAAAACCAGACTGGTTAGAAGAAAAAACCGGATTACCCTTGAGTTATACAGCTAAAGAAATTGAAAAGGAGCAAAAACCTATCTCACCAAAATAAGTATTTTATTGAAGTTTCACTAATAAATTCAAACCATCATACCAATTGATGATGAAGATACATTGATAGGATTGATCTGTGGGTCGGGGTGGGTTTTGATGATTAGTGGGTAAATAGCAAAAATCTCGGTGAACCCACCCCTACAAAAACCCGCAAATAGAGGATAAAATTGGTAGGGGCAGGTTCACCAGTCAATTCTGCTACCAACAGATCACCATTATAAACCTGCCCTGACCTAACAGATCAATCTCAGATTAAGTTCAATTTCATAGTTAATTGGTATAACCGAGTTGTTTGTAGGTGGTGTTTCAATCGCGATCGCCTATTTTGATATCTATGCTTATGATTCCAATTCCAATCTGACATTATCTTTAGCGATACAGTAGAGAATTTTCAGAATGTAAGTTTTACCCGTATCGTTTTCTCCAATCAAAATATTAACTTTAGCGTGATCTTGCCACTCAAAATGCTCGAAGATACCAAAATTTTCAATTACTAATTTAGAAAACATCAATCTTCTCCCAAGTATATTATTATGTATTATAGCTCGATCTGATTCAGTTACCTGTAGGGGCAAAGCATTTCGGCAAATCAATAATTGTTTCAACGAAGAATAATATTACCGAAATGCTTTGCCCTCACCATTTATGCAGCCAACAGATCAACTATATAATTAGCAAATAGTCATCAATTTTCCATTGAGCAGTAAGGTATAAAAATTTAATAATTTGTTTGTAGTAAGTGATGAGAGCGATAAATCGCTTACTACAAACCAAATCATCAAGTGATGTATTTTCATTTCTAATTAACATAATCTAGATTAATTTTTAATTCCTTTAAATTGCTCTTTAGCTGTTTTAAATGCTTCTTTCATAGCTGACTGAATTTTTTCAGGATCGGGTTTTTTCCCTCCCATTAAATCACCAAAGTAAACACAAGCACCTTCTCCTAATGTCCAAGTATAAGCAGCAGCCCAAGATGCAGCAATCACACTACCAAAACCAGGTAAAAATTTAATCAATTCCCGTCCGATCGCTTGGGCTAAAAAACCACCAGCGATCGCACTGACAATCCCACCAGCTTGAGATGGAGTGATAGTTTGTCCGTACAATTTCCCTAAAGAAACTACCATTGATACTTGTAATGCTGTCAAAGCGGGCATCGTAGCAAAGGGTAACGGTACAGCAGCTAATGTAGCAGCCATGACCGCAAATGCTAAGATATAACGTCTAGCTACATCTCGATATAAATTACCAATTTGACTGGTAGTTGTTTGATCTAATAATTGATAAATTGCTTGTGCTTCTGCTTCGGGTAATAACTCAGCTAGGTGATCTCGAAATAATTCTAAGCCATAAAATACAGGATGATAACCATCTTCTTCCAGAGTAAAATCAATTAAAACTGCTCGATCAAATATCCCAGCAAAAGCTGATTTAATCGCCGTAAAAGCACGGTTAACTTCCTCCACATTGGGTGGATAATCAGGATGATCAGTCAGACTCGATGGATAAACTTCATGTAAACAGGTGACAGCTAATAGACAGGGAATTTCTGGATATTTTTGACGCAATTTCTGAAGAATTTGGTACAGCGTATCGGTAGCAAAATCATTAATCTTAATCGTTAAAATCAGCACTCGTGCTTGACGATTTGATTGTTGCAAATCGCCAATCAGTTCTTCAATAATGCCTGGGGTATCCTGATTAACATCCCCTAATCCTACCGTATCAGTAAAAATTAGTAATGGGAGTTCAGATGAAGGATAAGCATAGCGTTCAGTATGTTGGGTGTGGGGGCGAAATCCTTGACCAATAATTTCCCCTGACACACCAGTTAAACCGCGCACAATGGAACTTTTCCCAGCTTGGGTTTTACCAATTAGTAAAGCTTCTGTGGTCGGTAATTGCGATCGCACTGTGACTAAAATTTCTGCAATCTTGTCTTCACTAACACTAAACCATTTCAGTGCTGTCTGTGCTAATTCATCTAACGGGATCACTTGTTTTAATCGAGTGGTGGTATTGGCCAAAATCTGCCCCAGGCGATCGGGTTGAGAATTTTTTCCCAAATTACTAGATGGGTTAGAATCAGGTAGTGGCGAGTTTTCTGGTTCATTAGTCATAAGATTTAAAATGCCAGATTTGATCAGTAATCGATCCTAGGTTGCATCAGTATTTTTTTTCTAGTTTACCTTTTTTGAACAATGGGAATATTAAAGGTTTGGCAATGGGCAGTCTTAGCACTCCCAATCATCACGATCATTACTTTCTTGCTCATCGCAGCAGCACAACAAATCCACACATGGGGGATTAGTTGGATTTGGGCTGTATTTACCTTAGTATTTGTGGGTTGGCGTTGGTTACTGGTTACATGGACTAAACCAGTTCGATCGCAGGTCGAAGCGATCGTCTTAGAAGTCCAACAAGAATTGGAGTCTATCCCTGATGTTAGTCCAATGGAGTTGAGTGGAAATGATCCCATTATCCAAGCAGAAACTGCATTGCAACAAATTATCAAAAATGCCCAAAATGATCCCCCCATTTGGGAAAATTGGCCAATTTTTTGGCAACGATGTCAGGAATTAGTCACAGCGATCGCCTATATTTATTATCCTCAAGTCAAACATCCCCTCTTAAATATATATATTCCCCAAGCATCAACTTTAATGCGGGGAACTGTAGATGATTTAGATCGATGGATGCAGAAATTATCACCTGCACTTAATCAAGTCACGATCGGACAAGCATACCAAGCTTATGAACTTTACCATCAACTCGAACCATCAGTCCGCAAGTTTTGGCAAGTATGGAGCTGGGCACAATGGATCTTTAATCCAACAGCAGCGATCGCTAAAACTGCGAGTCAGCGTTATAGCACTCAAGCTAATCAAGAATTATTAGGAAATTTAAGCCAACTCTTACGAGAAGTAGCACTAAAAAACTTATGTCGGCAAGCGATCATTCTGTATAGTGGTAGCCAACCACCAACTTTAGTAACAGGTGTGACTACACCAACTTTACCTAAAGCCAATACTAAAACCCTGCGAGAAATATTAGAACAAGCTGAACCTATTGCAGAAATTGAGCAAAAACCAGTTAATATTTTGTTAGTTGGTAGAACTGGCGCAGGAAAAAGTAGCCTAATTAATACTTTATTTCAAGCCGACTTAGCTGAGGTTGATGTTTTACCAAGTACAGATCAAATTAAAAATTATCATTGGCAAATCCAAGGAAAAGAAACCCTCACCCTTTGGGATACTCCCGGTTACGAACAAATTAATCGATCTGATTTCCGGACAGAAGTATTAAATTATGTTCATCATTGTGATTTATTACTATTAGTGACTCCAGCTCTTGATCCTGCCTTACAAATGGATCTAGATTTACTCAAAGAAATCAAAACTGAAGTAGCTGATTTACCTGCGATCGCTGTTGTTACCCAAGTCGATCGGCTTCGTCCGCTCCGGGAATGGGAACCACCTTACTATTGGCAATTAGGGGAAAAACCAAAAGAAATTTCGATTCGATCGGCAACCCAATATCGGACTGAACTATTAGGAGAATATTGCAATTTAGTCTTACCAGTAGTTACCAGTGATCTAAAAACCAATCGCTCTAGTTGGGGTGTTGAGGCAATATCATTAGCATTAATGACAGCGATCGCACCAGCTAAACAACTTCGCTTTGCCCGATTTTTGTGTGATTTAGAAGCCCGAACTGTAGCTGCTGGTCAAATTATCGATCGCTACACTTTGCAAATGACAACTACCCAAGGAATCACAGCCCTCCTCAAAAGTCCAGTGCTTCAGTTTATTTCTACCTTATCAACTGGTTCCCCTACCCTAGCTTACTTGCTCGCAGAACAAATTCCCATTGAAAAATTACCAATAGTCATTGGTAAATTGCAAATGGCTTACGATTTATTTTCCCTGTTGAGTCCCGCAACAACTAATATTGCTAAATTCGACCTCTTATCTTTGTGGCCATTGCTGTTAGAAAATTCCAGTACACCAGATCGTAATGCTTGGGCATTTGGTCATGCTCTGGTCGAATATTGGACTAAAAAACTAGCGATCGCCCAACTCCAAGAACGATTTAATTACTATCTAAATATCTAATCAGTTTGAAGTTGGCCTACCGTTAACCGCACCGAATTGACTTATAACTTACCGAGCAGACTACTGACAGATTTTTCAGCGTGACTGTGAGTAACTATGCCCGGACCATATTCACCGGGTTTGATTTGATATTTGACTAGATCGGCTAATTCTTGTAATTGCGAGATTGCTTCGGCACCTTCTAACTTCATCAGTTCCCGATCATCTCGCATTTCCGTCCAGGTGATGCCATAGTCTGATACTAAAAAGCGAATCAGATGATTATCACCTAAGCTGACCATAAAAGACCCACTATTCATTTGGCCACCGCAGGTATAGCAAGATGCTAAGTATCCCCGTCGCTCTAACACTATTGCTAGAGCTTGGAGATTCATCACCAAGTCTTGAACAAATTGTCGGTGTTGCTCTGCTAATCTTACAAACACTTTTTTTCCTCCAGTGACCACACTTAATCTGATAACTTTTTAATCTTTTCTTCAGAGTTTAGCTGCGAAAATTTCTTAAGCCCGGACCAGTAATTGGCAGCTAGCCTCTAATGATTAAAGTAACTGACCCTCCTAAATAAGCAATGTATATACAGTTACAGTCTATTTAGCATCCTTACTTTGTTCGATTCAGTTTTCGCTAATTAAGTTCCGGACAAAAACTTCCCTAAGTAATTCATCCTGAGCGTTAATTAACGTGCCACCAACCGAGACCAGGGCCAATTACCCGTACAGTTAGCCAAGCCACCACTAAAAAACCAATTCCAATCCAGGCACCTTTGGTAGACCATTTTACAAATTGTTCTGCTTGAGTTTTAGTAATTGGTAGCCAAGGTAAAATGGTGGTTTCTTGGCCATATTTTTCACCTAAAGCAGTCTGACGACGTTTTGCTTCGCCCATAATCTAAGAATCAGATGACAATTTATGTTCAAATTGATAATAGCCTTTGCTTGGTAATAATGGTTAGTTATTTAGGAAAATTAAAGGTAAATTACCCAGTAGGGTGATCTGAATGGGTAAACAAAGTAGCATCTAAATAATTAATTCGAGCTAGAGGACTTAGAGCTGCTAAGACCTGATGTCCATAGCTACGGTGGTTGACGCGATTATCCAGGATTGCCACAATTCCTTGATGTTCTCTCAACGGAGCGATCGCCCGAGTGAGTTCATTTAAAGCGACCGGTAGTAAATACAACCGAAACCAATCTTGACGCAACTGCTTATAATAAGCGACTCGACCTGCTACTAGGGGATTTTCTAAAGAAGGAATGGGCAAAGTGGCTACAATTAACAATCTTGGTACTGGTAAAACTGCTTGATGTTCTTGCCAAAATTTCCAACCGCTGATTAGTACCCCATTATCATCTAAACAAGTTTTTTCTACTTGAACCCGTGAACCAAAATCCGCCGCTAGAGACGCCCCCACCTGATATTTCAGGGGCATATCGCTAATTAACAGGACTGTTAACCCAAAATCTGGAGGACTAACGCAAATCAAGGAACTAACTTCACGAATTAGGGCACTTTGAAACTGGGGTGTATTGGGCATGGGCAACCGATCGGGTAGGTAAAGCTGAATCATTTCATGCTGGCGATCGGTGGAAAATTTCACTGCAGTCAGATCCCCGAGTCCCATTTGCTGACGAAAAATGGGTGCTGCTGCGGTCAAATCCAACATTCCACCAATTAATACAATTGGCTGCTTATACCAGATCGGTGCTAAAGCCGAGGCTACTTCAACCGCACCACAAAATAGGGAAAAAAAACCTTGCTGACGATAAATCTCTGCCCACAATAGTTGACTATTGGTCTGAAAACGCTGCCAAAAATACTGCCAAGCTGGTGGCCAAATTTGCGGGGTGGGTGGGAATACTTGAGCCAGCAATTTTACATAGTCAATTTCCGCACCATCAAGCAAACAACACTGATAGGGATTGGGAGGATGTTGGAAAATTGCTCGCGTTAATTTTACCCACAGATCCCGAATTCTGTCTGCTTGGTCTGGATAGAGTTGCATTAATTGATGCCAATCAGCGGGACTGATTTTAGCCGTTAGTTGGTCACAAGCCCATGTTTCTAAATCATCAGCACCATCAATAATCGTGGTAATTCCCCCTGGGATCGATTGATTAGATGCCAACCGCTCTCCTAACCAAGCACTAGGGGAAATCAACAATAGACCCTGAAAATGATCATAAGGCCAGCGATCGCCTATCTGAATTGGTTTTTCGCTACCGATCCACTGCTGCAATTGGGGAATTTCTACCATCAGCAAACGTTGCTGCACTGCTTCGGTGGCGACCAAAACCACTGGTTCTGGCCATAATAGCACTGACATTAAATAGCTTAATCGATAGGACCCTTGGGTGTTCAGAGAGGGTACACCTGTTTGGATCAGGGCGCTCCGTCCCAATCGTAAAGCCCGGGCTACCAATCGGGCCATGGTCAAATGATGGGGCCAGTAAGGACGGGGATGCGATCGTAAGAAAGCACGCAAGGATTGATGGACTTCTGCTTCAATCACGATGAGACCAATGACTTTTACTTATCGGCGTCGTCTACTACCGAATGCTCTGCGGTTAGGAGCAGATCGTTTACTGCCAAAACTACTGGAACTGGATTTTCTCTGACTAAATTGATTGTTAGATTTAAGGTTGCTTGAACCATAGCCAGAACCAGTAGAGCGACTATTAGTAGAAGAGGTGGAGGAAGGCTTACTCACCTCTGGGCTTGAGTTAGATTTGTTTAATTGACCAGTAGTCCGGAGACGAGCATTTTGAACTACAGCCGCAGGTGGTGGTGTTTGATAGCGATTTTGGTATTGTCCCACTGCTTGATTATAAGTATTGCCATAACCACCATAGCCACTCAACGTTACTCCTGGGTGATATACGGGTGGGATGTAGTATTGGGGAGTAAACAACATATTACCGACCATCTGACCAGCCAAAGCACCAGCGAAAGGAGTCCAAAAACTAGATTCTTGGCGAACTACTACGACTTCTCGCTGTCCAGTTTGAGGGTTAGTTTGGGTTTCTGTCACCGCATGAATATATTGGATTTTAAAGTCCTCACTCAGGTGCAAGCTCGTTTTACCACTTGTAACTTGTAGATAGGTTTTTTTACCCTGAGATACTTCTGTATCGGTCAAACGAGCCATCATCACATCTTTAGTCCGAACTACTGGTGGATTACTGTTGAGTAAGAACAGACTATATTCACCATTGACATCATTATAAGTAGCTTGTTGGACTAGATATTGGCCATCAGTTAAGTTTTGCGCGAGATTGTTGGGCTGGTTAACATTAGTAAATTGATTGGTATTACTTCTACCACAAGCAACCATGATGATGGCAAAACTCAAAGTCATTAACAGGACAAGTAATTTGCGAAACATAATAAATGATGGTAACAACAACTAAAAACCAGTTAACCAGAATAAATTGTAGATCCCTGAGCTGATTTTTCCCAAGATTGACCAATTTCCAAGATCAGGAATTGGATTAGAGAGGAATTAATTCGGGAAAGTTACTCAAAATTTGGTCTGCCGTTAATTCATCACCTAATCGAGCTGGGGAAAAATGAATTTGGATGGCTCGCAAATTGTTTTGGTAGTGCAGATTCATTAAGGTTTTTAATCCAACTCTTAAAGCATTTATATCTGCTAAATCTGTTTCCAATTCCGCTCTTTCGCCTTCATAAGCAACTGTAATAATCACGACGATATTACGAGTTATTGGTATCGATAAAGGTGAATCTACACTAACATCATCATTCATTTCTACCAGTCCGCTTAAGTAGCGAGTGCCGGAATCTGTAAAAAGTTCATTTACATAATCAGCCGCTTCACCCTCTGACCAAAATACCTCACCTTCGTTAGCTGCCGATTGCCAATAGATATCATATTCTAATAATTTTTGGCAGATTTCTACGAGTCCTTCCCCAAGAACACTCAGGTCTCCTTCTGCATCGATCGCTTCTCTTCCCTTCTGATTTAGTACACCTAGTATTGGTGCTATTTCTGCTCCTACCAGGTGAATAAATAAACGACAGACTACAAACCTGGTTTTGCCTCTAAGTCGATTCAGACTATCACTCCATGATGTCATCATTAGTTTCCTCTTGTTTGTATATAATTGACAATTAAAGATGACTTCTATTGCTCTAGGTAGTGAAAACCTTTGACAAAATCAATAACAATTTTTCCAGTTGGCAAAGCGAACTTTGTCGCTGTTGATGTTTCTTTGGAGATGTTATTAGTGTTAGTTTGATTGATGAATCGTTTGCCAAAGGATGCGTTATGATGAATGGTTAAGGTCTGAGCACTAGAATTAGTTAAAACTAACTGAGTTGGTGACTGAAATAGGTTGCCGCGTTTGATCGTTCTGGCATAATTTTTGGAATTGGTAATTTCTCCAACCTTGGCGATCGCTTGATTGATTTCTACTCTTAACTGCTCAATTCTTTGGGGATTTTTGGAGGTGAAGCTATCGACTTCTTCCGATTCAATCAGCTTTAAAAAAGCTGTAATGTTTTCTTGGGTAGCTTCGGCATCAGTAAAGGGAAGAATGGCTAAATAAGCAGTAGATAATAGTTGATCATCCGCCGCAATTCTAAAGGTAATGGTAGTGCGTCTCGGTCCGACTTCGATACTAGGAGGTTGACTCATTACCGGGTAAACTTGGGCAATTTGGTAGTAAGTCGCAGCCAGAGCAAAATTGGATTCTTGCTCTAAAGGTGCATCGACAATAATTTGGATTGTGGGTAGGGTAGCATTAAAAAATTTCTTGGAATCTTCTGCACTCAAGCGATAAATTTCCGAGCGATCGCCATCGGGACTTAGATCAACCCATTCACAAGTCATCCCTTCAGTTTTTAACCCTAACCGCGATACTGCATACAGTTTCGCTCCAGTTAAAATTGCGCCGGTTAAATCAGCACCAACCCAATCAGCTTGGATCAAGTTAGCTTGGGTTAAATCAGCGTGAACTAAACTAGCATTCAATAAGTTGGCATTACTTAAGTCTGCACCCATTAAGTTGGCACCACTTAATTTAGCTTCGCTTAAGTCAGCCCAGCGTAAATTGGTGCCACTCAAATCAGCCCAGCGCATATTCGCTCCACTGAGATCAGCCCCACTCAGATTAGCCCGACTCAGATTAGCTTGTCTCAGTTCTGCATCTTTGAGATTAGCCCCACTTAGATTAGCTCGGCTTAGATCAGTACCATGTAAATTTGCTTGTCCGAGATTAGCTGCGGTCATTGAAGTCCCTCTGAGATTGACTCCACTCAAATTAGCCCGACTGAGATTAGCTTGTCTCAGTTTGGCTTCGCGTAGATCCGCACCGCTAAAATTAGCACCATTAAGGTTAGCTCCACTGAGTTCAGCCCGAATTAATTCAGCGCGAATCAAGGTAGCTTGAATTAGTTGGGCACCAGTCAGATCCGCCCGAATCAAGTTAGCCACATTGATACAGGCACCATTTAAGTTAGCTCGACAGAGATTCGCACCACTCATCCGGGCCACATTCAATTTGGCACCACTTAAGTTAGCATCACTGAGATTGGCCCCACTCAGGTTAGCCACACAGAGATTTACCTGACTGAGATTGGCACCACTGAGATTGGCCCCACTTAAGTTGGCCTCACTGAGATTGATAGCAGTAAAGTCTCTTACTCCAGCTGCGTATTTTTTTAAGAGTTCCTCGACTTCCATTGGGGCTACCTTGCAAACATTTTTATACTTCGACTACGCTCAGTACAAGGGTTTTAATACCACCCAGTCATAATTTTGGGGGATTATTATCTTTTGCCAAGAAAACCATCCTTTTGGTTTGGGTGGAGCCGCAGCAAGCCACTTTGAGCTAAATGCTCGCAGCAACGGCAAAATGCTGATGCTAGAATTAAGTTCTAGTGGCCACTTTTTTTAGCTTAACTGTGTTGATCTACTTATTTATGCTGGGCAACATTATGTTGTTTATCCCGACATGGTTCTTCTTATCCTAAACTTTTTCTGTGATTTTGAGAAATAATCAGATGGAATTTTTTCTCAAGACCTGCTTGTTGGGTTTGATCAGCCTTAAAAAAACACATCGTCTTGTTGTCAATCAACGGTTTTTCGGAAATATTGGGATGGGAAATTATTTGATTTTTTACTGGTCAGAGTAAAATAAGGATAGGATCAGATATAAATTATCTAATAACTTTTCTCAATAGTGATTAAATATCGTCAATCTCTTGATTAAATCCTTTGAGAAAATCAACTACTATTCTCATATTAGTAAGTTTAAATTTGCTAGTTTTAATCGCCGGTAGAGTTCCCGCACTAATCCCCATTGAACTATTGGGAAAATGTTTACCAAAAGATGGGTGACGATGGATACTTAATGCTTGGTTACTGGAATTAGTTAATATGGTTTGAGTAGGAGCTTGAAAAAATTTCCCTCTTTTCGCCATTTTATCATATATTTTTGTATTTTTTAATTCACTCACATTACTAATGGATTTTTTCAGGGCGTTACTGACTTGTTCAATTAGCTTTGGATACCTAGTTATTGATTCATCAAATTCGGAAACTTGAATTTGTTTGACTAAAGTGGTGAGATTTTCCTGAGTATCGACCGCATCTTGAAAAGGTAGAATTGCTAGATAAGCAGCAGAAAATAATTGCTCATCACTGGAAAGCCGAAAAGTAATAATGGTACGACGATGACTAACTTCGATGCTGGGAGGATAGCTGCTGATCGGATAAGTTTGGATGATTTGTTGATAAATAGCAGCTAAAGCACAATTAGCGTTTAAGTCTAATGGTGCATCAATGACAATGCGGACTGTGGGTAAAATGGCATTAAAAAACTTTTTCGAGTTTTCGGAGGTAAATCGGTAAATTTGAGAGCGATCGCCCGTGGGACTTAAATCTACCCATTCACAGGTCATTCCTTCAGTTTTTAATCCAAATCGAGATACCGCATGGAGTTTGGCTCCGGTTAAAATTGCGCCGGTTAAGTCTGCACCGACCCAATCCGCATGAATGAAATTAGCTTGGGTAAGATTGGCATGAACTAAACTAGCATTCATTAGATTAGCATTGCTTAAGTCTGCACCGACTAAATTGGCACCACTTAATTTGGCTTCACTCAGATCAGCCCAACGGAGATTCACACCACTCAGATCAGCCCACCGCAAATTGGCACCACTTAAATCTGCCCCACTCAGGTTAGCGAGAGTTAAATTAGTTTGTCTGAGTTCTGCATCTCGGAGATTAGCACCACTAAGATCACAACGACTTAAATCTGTTCCTTTTAAGTTTGCTTGTTCTAAGTTAACTGCAATCATCGAAGTACCACTAAGATCGGCTTCACTTAAATTCGCTCCACTTAAGTTCGCTTGTCTAAGTTTGGCTTCCCGAATTACTGCCCCGATTAAATTAGCACCACTGAGATCCGCACCACTGAGATCCGCTCTCATTAATTCTGCCCGAATTAAAGCGGCTTCAATCAATTCTGCTCCGCTCAGGTCAGCCCGAATTAAATTGGCAACGTTTAGATCTGCCCCATTTAAGATGGCATTATTGAGATTGGCACCACTGAGTCTGGCGACATTGAGTTTGGCTTGGGTTAAGTTAGCTGATCCCAAATTCGCTCCACTGAGATTGGCTACACTCAAAACCGCATAAGATAAATTGGCATTACTGAGATTGACTCCACTCAAATTGGCTTCACTGACGTTAATCGCGATGAAGTCCCTGACTCCTGCCGCATATTGTTTAAGGAGTTCCTCGGCTTCCATTGACGCTACCTTTGACAAACTCATAGTTAGGTTTAAACGCTATTGCCAGCTTAAAATTACATCTGGGGTAAAGATTTGTTAGACGCAATAGCATTTGCTACTGCCTATTGCTTTTGCCTCTTTCACCTCTATGATGGTTTGACAATCTGATTAGCTAGTTTTTGTTGGATATAGTAAATGAATATTGGCATTGTTGGGTTAGGTTTAATTGGTGGTTCTCTCGGCTTAGATTTACGATCGCTTGGCCATCGGGTCTTGGGGGTTAGTCGTAGTCCCCAAACTTGTACTCAGGCGATCGCTCGATCAATTGTGGATGAAGCTAGTGTGGATTTGTCTTTGTTGACAGGTGCTGATCTGGTTTTTATTTGTACCCCCTTGATGGCCATTGTTCCCACAGTTGAGCAATTGATTCCTTTTCTTTCTCCTCAAACTATTTTGACTGATGTTGGTTCAGTAAAAACCCCTCTGGTGCAAGCAATTACTCCTCTTTGGTCTAATTTTGTTGGTGGTCATCCCATGGCTGGGTTATCTGAAAGCGGTTTGGATGCGGCCCAATCCCATTTATTTGTCCATGCACCTTATGTTACCACCCCTGTCCCCAGTACCCCCGCCCTGGCCCTGACCATCGTCGAGGAACTGGTGGGATCGCTCCAAGCGAGAGTTTATCGCTGTAGTCCGGAAAATCACGATCGGGCGGTTGCTTGGATTTCCCATCTACCTGTGATGATTAGTGCTAGTTTAATTGCTGCGGCGATGAGTGAAAATGATGCAGCAATTCTCTCTTTGGCCCAATCCTTAGCGAGCTCTGGTTTCCGTGATACCAGTCGTGTTGGTGGTGGCAATCCAGAGTTAGGGGTAATGATGGCTCAATTTAATCGCACTTCTCTGTTACTTTCATTACAATCCTACCGCGATCGCCTGGACCAATTTATTACTCAGATTGAGGAGGAAAATTGGCCAGATTTAGCCCAACAACTAATCGCCACTCAACGGGCTAGACCTGATTTTATCCAGAAAAACTCGCTGGTTCCATGATTAATTTGGTGAGGTTTAATCTTTTACCAACTCTAGCTAATCAATCTCATGAGTCAATAAGTACCAAAATACAGCCACATTCAGGAGAAAAACCACTAATTTTAATGATGATATACCTTTGAATAGTTCATAGATCTCTAATGGTATACTAATCCCAACGATTCCGACCACTAATAATTTTGCCCATTTTTTCTGATACCACAAGCCCACCGCTTCAATTCCGTTTAAGGTTGCATATATAGCTGTGGCACTAACCGCAAATATGTAATGTTTTGGATTTACACTTAAAATCTTTTCTAAAAACCATTTGACAATTTCTCGTTTACCTGATAGAACGTAGTCTTCTGCATAATCATATAGTTCATTTTGGCTTTTGAGTGCCAGAAATAAACTGAGGGAAGTAATAGTCAACAGCAAAGCTTGAAGACCTTTGTAAGCAACAATCAGCTTCAATGCGTTTGGACGTTTATGATGTCTATTCACGTCAGTTATGGTTAGCTTAAATCTATGGGTTAATCGAGTCTACTTTATTTTAATGTCAAAAAAAGCTGCGAGCTATAGTAATTTATTATTGTTCAATCTGGAGGTTTGACTGAGTTGCGATCGCAGTCCGCACGTTTGTACGTCCGCATTGCCAGTTAATTCTATATGATCAATTTATTTTTATTTCTAAGAAGCATATTAATGCTGGTAGCGATCGCAGTCGGTCTAATTATACCTTGTGAAAATTACCTTTTCTTTTGTTCCTGGAGTAGCATATTAGCCCATTCCCGGTTTTTTGATGGTAAAGGTGGTACAGGTTCGAGTCGATCATCTATAACCTCGCTTCGACGACATTTATTTTTCCAAACTCTCTCTCAACTTTTGACGAAACTCTAAAACTAGATCTCTTGGTTTACCAGGTTTCATCATGTAATGAGCGAGTAAACTTAAATCTAAATTTGGTAACAACTCACTTTGATCAATCTGCTCATAGCCATTTTCTCGCAGAGAATATAAAGAAAATTGATGATTTTCCCAAAACCAAACTTCAGGAAGTTGCAACCCTTGATAAATTTCTAAGGAATTAATTCCTCCACTGGTAATAACTACTTCAATAGCAAGATCTGGGATTAATTTTTCTGAACCAAAACAATAAGATTCATCAGGTTCTATTCCTTTGGCTATTTTTTGTTCTCTAAAAGTAGTTGACCCTAAAGGATAGAAATCAATCCCCTCTTCTAAAAAATAGCATTCCAACAACATCGCCATTAGTTTTTTATTAAATTCATGACGACGACTAGGTGACATAATTTCTAAAACTCCGGCTAGATAACTGACTCGATAACCAGAGCGATCGCCTAATTTATTGAGCAATTTTTCATACTGTTCCCAACTTACTCCAGAAGTGATTAACCTTGATTCAGGATCATCTGCTAATAATCCCAATTCATCTGATATATCTTTAAATAAAATTCTAGTCATAATTTTAGCTACCTGGCGATCGCTTCTCTAAAATTTTGATTCATATCGGTAATTTTCTCACTCTGAATGTTTCATCTGTTACAGAAATAATTGCTCCTGCTGCCAAATTCTCTGCACATAAATTCAGTATTTCATCCAAACGTTCGTTGATTATTTGATAGCTTTCATTTCCTAGCCGAAATAAAATCACACTGGGTAATTCTGCGCCACTTGTAGCTAACAAATAACCAAAATCTAAATCAACAGTTAACACAATTCTTTCCTCATCCTTAGCTTTGACTAGAATTTCATCATCAGGTAATCTTTCTAAACCTTCTTCAACTAAATGAATAGCATCGTAACCGCGATTTCTAAGCCAATTAACAGTACGCGGTGAAATCCCCATATCTGCTAAAAATTTCATTAGACTTTTTCCACAGTTGTAAAAGCATAAACTCGTTCTTCAGTTAGCCACGCTGCATAAAGCAAAGATTGACGAATATCCTCTGGTTCTAAATAAGGATAATCCTCAATAATGTCTGCTACTGTTTTACCATTTGCGACTAAGTTCACCACTAAAGAAACAGGCACCCGCATTCCCCGAATACAAGCTTTACCTGCCATAATCCGAGGATTAAATGTAATGCGATCTAGACCTAACATAAATTAACTCTCCAAAATACTTTTAATTTCAATTATAATCTAATCTATCCTATTAAACGAGCAATGGTTTTAGCTATTTTCAAGGGCGATCACTGAGCGATCAGATCCTTCTTAGTAGCTGATTTATTCCCAGATATGAGATTATTTTATCCCAACTAATAAAGATTCTATCTAAAATCTACTTCTCAACGCCACCATTTGGTTACATCCTGAAGCACCCACACCTTCCCCCAGTTTTTTACCTGCTTCTTCTGTGGCTTTTTCCCCTGCTTTCACTAGCTACGGTGTACACACAACCATACCTAGAGCGAGTTTCCAGCCATCAAAAAAGGATTGAAATTGGCTTAGTCCGCGCACTAAAGTAGTAATTCCTGGCGGTTTTTGAGACCGATAGCCAGACCAACCACCCAGTCGAGCAATAATCCAAGTTGCCCAAGGTAAAGAATGAGGTGGATAAGGATTTTGTTGTGCTAAAGTTGGTCCGGAAACAGTGGGAGCAATCTGGGATAAACATTGCTGTTGTTCATCATTGAATGCGTAGGTTGCAGGTAATTCAGGCTGGTCACGCCCGACAATTAACTGCAAAATTCTGACAGCTACCGATAAAGCTAAAACACACAATTTTTGAATAGATTTAATTGACTCTAATTGAGTTGCTTCGAGATCTAAGCCAACGGATTTGAGGGTAGCAAACAGTTGTTCAATCCGCCAGCGCCATTTGTACCATTCAATTACTTGTAATGCTTGTTCAATACAAACTACTCTATGTGTAGTGAGTAATCGCCAGTGAATCGGTTGTTGACCTTTTGGTGGATTGACTTCTACAGCTTCCACTGCGTAAAGATTGACACTTTCTGGATAATCTGCGGCAGATAAATGCTCAGGACGCTGAATTTGAACGAGGGCACAACGTACTAACATGAATGCTTCTCTCGCTGTTCGTCCAACCCGTGAGTCAGCCTGGACTTCAATGGCATAAGTTCCTTCACAATGTTGCTGACTTAAATAGGTATACAGAGACTCAGACTGCTCTTTGAGCCGACGGTTCTGTCCGACTCTAATTAAGAGATGATGCTGTTGATTAGGTACTCTGACAAATTCTTCAAATATATCGCTTTCCCGATCGCCTATATGAGTCACCATTTTCATATTAGACCAGCTGAAACAGGTGCGGGTTTGAGCGGCTGACTTGAGCCATTTATAGGATTCTTTTTCTTCAATCGGTAAGTTTTTATATTTTCTTTCATGCTTATCCTGATGGTCAGGTTCTCTTGTCCACAATTGCACTGTACTTAATCCAAGTGGGAATCCATTTTCTGCATCTAATACCAGTGTGGGATGAATATAAAATCCGATATCTTGATTGTTTCCTACTACTCCAATTCCCTCGGATTTCAATCTCCCTTTGTGAGACTCTAAGTTAATTTCACTACTATCACTTATCGCTAAGACGTGGTGTTTTCCATCTACCTGTAAGGCGCAATGCTCTCCTAAACTTACGACTAATTCTCCAGTTTTTACATTCTCATTCCCTAAAAATCGGTAATATCCAACTTGCTCGGCTCGATTTTTACTGATTTTCCGAATATTTACTGATTGATGTTGTGCCATTGCTGCATACAATGAAGCCCCTCTTTTTCCCAGTCTTGGATCTCCGAATGCTGTTCTCTCACATTGTTGCACATGAATTAAAATTGGATTTTCCACTACTTTTTTCTCCTTACTTCCCTTCTCTCCTTACTCTATCTCAACTTGTGTGTACACCGTAGGCTTTCACTAGATAGGGTAAGAAAGGAGTTAAAAAAGCGGTCAAAGTTACTACATCCATCAGCTAGCTCCTGTGCAATTGTTCATGTAATACAGACTAACCTAGCAAACTTCCAGATTTTGTCCAGCAAATATTTACTTTTTTTAAGTTAATTCGCGATCGCGCCATTTTCAGTCAACAACAAAAATTAACAATAGCTGCTAATGCTAAGGATAACATTTGCTCATTATCTAAATCTTCACGACTTTTATCTTTAACAAAATTAATTGCTGTCATAGCAGAATCTCGTATATGTTTAAGGCGCGTTAAATCGTCAATTTTGCTCATAGATTACCATCGCTTCTTGTAAAACTTGATCGCGAAAATAACGACTTAAATCGGCGCTAGTCCTTAAATCTACTATCCGTCCTAATAAGTGGCTTAATTCATCTTCCATACTTACAATCGCCAGCCCAGGGGTTTTTCCTGATTCAAACTCCACTAATACATCTATATCACTTTCAACTGTAAAATCATCACGTAAAACTGAACCAAATAAAGACAATTTACGAATATGATGTCGCTGACAAAATTGATTAATCTCTGTCTTTGGTAAATCAATTGGTAAGGTTTTCATATTCCCAATTCCTTAAAATTATTAGCGAACGCTACCATATTAAACGAGCGATGGTTCGGGCTATTGTGAATGTACCCCAACTTGGATCAGAAATTTTAGTTGGGTTGTGTTCAATGATATTATATAAGACTCAGAAGTTAATTTTAGCAACGAAAAAATTTTATGAGTCTGCATCAACCCCTACATCGGGCTTTTGATCAAGGTAATGCCCTGAAAATTATCAGTGGTTTGACCAACTTTAATCACCACCATGTTGCAGCGATCGTCCGAGCTGCTGATTTAGGTGGTGCTACCTTTGTCGATATTGCTGCCGATCGCGATTTAGTTAAACTGGCCAAAAGCTTGACAAATTTACCAATCTGTGTATCAGCGGTAGAAGCAGAAAAATTTGGACCCGCAGTAGCAGCAGGTGCGGATCTAATTGAAATTGGTAATTTTGATGCTTTTTATGCCCAAGGAATTCGGTTTGAAGCAGCAGAAGTATTAGCAATTACCAAAGAAACCCGATCGCTTTTCCCGGAAATCACCCTCTCTGTCACTGTTCCCCACATTCTCGAACTTGATCGTCAAGTCCAACTAGCAGAAGCTCTCGTTCAAGCTGGTGCAGATATCATCCAAACCGAAGGGGGAACTAGCAGCACTCCCACCCATCCCGGTACTTTAGGATTAATTGAAAAAGCTGCCCCCACTTTAGCCGCAGCCGCAGAAATATCCCGCGCGATCGCTGTCCCAGTTCTTTGTGCTTCAGGAATTTCTAACATTACCGCTCCGATGGCGATCGCTGTAGGTGCTTCAGGAGTTGGTGTTGGTTCTGCGATCAATCGCTTAGATAGCGAAATTGCCATGATTGCTGCTGTGCGTAGTTTAGTTGAAGCCTTAGCAAGTGTCAAGAACAGGCAAGATGCCTGTTCCACGATCCATGCCTAACCTATCTAGCAAAAATAACTAGAACAGGCAAGATGCCTGTTCCACAATAATAATTTGTTCTGGTGGGATGGGCATCTTGCCCATCCCATCAATCAAGTTAGGATTTAGTCTTAGCTTCTAAGTTCTCCAGACGACTTTTTAAATCCTGATTGTCTTTTTTCAACTGATCAATTTCTTGACGTAACTGTTTTACAGCTCGCTCTGCACCCGCATTTTTTTGCACCTTTTCCATCGCTTCTTCTGCCATTCGTCTGATTCGACCATCAGTTGTTTGCTCAAGCAAAGAACTAATAATGCCGATCGCTTTTGTTGTTTCCATTTGACCTAAAGCAGATACCACAGCTCCTTGAATTAAAAAGAAAGATTCGCGAGCTAATTCTCCTAAACGCTGCAAAATTCGTTCGACATTAGTTGAATTTTGCCCCACAGAAATGGGACCTAACGCTCGAATGGCTGCCAAACGTAAAGCTTGAGGTACACCTAATGCTGTATATTCTAAAACCAATTCCAGCGCAGTTTCAGAAGTTTTCATTTGACTTAAACCACCGATCGCACTTCCACGTACTATCTCATTCCAACCTGGTCTTTCTGTCAAAACTGATTTCAGTAATTTCAAGACCTTTTCTTCTTTCGGCTTTTCCATAAAGATAGTGCCAGCGATCGCCCCTAAAGCTCGAATAGCAGCAGCTTCTACATAATAACTTTGATCACCTTTTTCTGCCAAGGGTTTGAGAGCTTTAAAACTTTCTTTAGTTTTAATTTCTGCTAAAGCTTCTACCACAGCACGACGGACTCGAGCATCTTCATCCTTCAACCCCAGAATTAAACTATCCACAGCTTGATTTAGTTTAATTTCGGCTAAATTTTTGGCTACTTCTACTCGTACCCCCCAAAATTTTTCATTTTTCAGAGCATCTGTCAGTGCTTTAACTGCTTCCAACCCACCTTTTTTCGCTAATGCTTCAGCTGCATAAATACGAGACAAAGGATCAGGATCAAACTTTAATTGAGCTTTTAGTTCCGGTAGGGCATAATCTAGGGTAACTTTTTTCAAATAATGGTTACCAACATCAAAACTGACAAAATCTGGTTTTTCCGTCAGGGGAAAGTAAAAACTCTGTTCCCGTTCCTGGATTCGGACTACAAAAACCGGAATTTTCGGACGATCGCTAGATTTTTTCGACTGAGCATAACCAAAACTAATGGGTAACTTTAAATCAAACAAATCCTGATGATTACTATCTACACCCTCCGGAACTTGGGTTTGACACACTGTCACTTTAGCTAACTTACTATCTTCATCCCAAGCATAAGAAACCTGATATTCTGGATGACCACCACGATAAACAAATTGGTCAAACAAAAATAACATATTCCGACCAGTAGCTTGATCAATCGATCGCAATAAATCAATTGTTTCTACAGTTTGATAAGCATTGGTCTGAACAAAGGTCTGAATAGCTTGAAAAAATAGCTCATCTCCTAATTCAGCCCGGAGCATATGATAAACACAAGCACCTTTTTCATACAAATGTCGATCATAAAGCTCGATCGCTTCTCGATAAATATGAGTAACAATTGGACGTTTATAGCGAGAACTATCTTCGGTAAAGTAACTCCGAGCTTCATTTAAGCGATAATAAGCAGCATCATCCCTACCATATTCTTGTTCTAGCCACAACACTTCAGCATAACTAGCCATACCCTCTTTAATCCAAGCATGAGACCAATGCTTAATTACCACTAAATCCCCAAACCACTGGTGTGCTAGTTCATGAGCTACTAAGCTTTCCGTATTCCGATTATCTAAAGCGGCTCGTTCATCTAGCAAACATCGATCTGTGAGCAGAGTGGTGGAGGTATTTTCCATTCCTCCAAAAATAAAATCATCCACACAAACTTGGGCATATTTAGGAAAGGGATAAGGATAGCCAAATTTTGTGCTGAAAAACTCAATCATCTGGGGTGTTTTTCCCATACTCCGACGAGCATCATCTTCTCGTCCTTTTTCCACATAATAAGTAACTGGTTTACCATTCCATTCGTCTTGGATTTCGGCAAAATTACCTACCGCTAAAGTCATCAAATAAGTAGGATGAGGTTGGGTTTGAGACCAGTGATAAATTTTATCTTTACCAGTTTCTTGGGTATTAATCAGTTCTCCATTGGAAATAACCAGGAAGTTTTTCGGTACTCTTACCCGAATTTCCGAAGTAGCTAATTGACCCGGATAGTCAAAACAGGGAAACCAAAAGCGTGAGTCTTCATCTTCACCCTGAGTCCAGACTTGGGTCGGTTTATCGGGATAGTCTTTGTCAGGATTAATAAAATATAGTCCACGTTGAGGTTGTTCTAGACTATAGGCAATGGTTAATTTTACTAGCTGACCAGCTACCATTCCAGTTGGTTGGTAAATTTGTAATTTTTGTCCATCATAGTCAAATTTTTGTTCAACTTCATCTACTTCTACGGATAGGATATTGAGATTTACCGCATCTAAGATCAATTTATCAATTCCATTCCGCAGGAGCGTTAACTGAAGGGTACAAGTACCTTGACATTGTTGTTTAGCAATATTGAGGGTCAAATCCAAAAAAATATGAGTTACCTGTCCCGGACGATCCGGACTATAGTGTGGGCGTGCGCCCGGTAGCTCAAAGGACTTATGACCATTAGTTTCGAGATCAAAATAAGACTGCGACATTGGCAAATACAGAGATTATAACTGAATTGTCTTTCAATATCGGACGGTTGGGTGTTATCCCTTAAAGGTGATCTTGTCTGAGTACAGCTTTTACTAGAAACAAAACCAGATTTGTCCCCTCTAGTAGTAGCAGTAGGAGGGTATTATACGCTTCCTACATAAATTAAAAAAAACTCTTGGAGAAAAAAATGTCGATCAAAAAAACGTTGATCACTATTAGTACAGTAATTGTAGCTGGTGGTGTGGCTACTTATGTTTATTTGAAATGGGCACCTGGGGATGTATTAACAGCGATCGGTGGAGCGCGGATTGTTCCCGATCGCGCGTTGATGTCTGGTTTTATCTCTACTGATCCTTCTGCTTGGTCTAAATTACAGCAGTTTGGTACAGATCCAGCCCAAAAGTTGATTACTGAGCAGATTAAGAAAGTTCAACAGGATCTAGCTAGTAAAATCCAAGTTGATTTTGACAAAGATATTCAACCTTGGGTCGGAGGAGTCACTATGGCGATTTTACCCTCTAAATCACCTCAAGATCAAACCCAAAATGTCCTGATGGTGATTGGGATTAAGGATAAGTTGAATGCTTGGAATTTTGGGATGAAGTTGAAAAATGTCCAAAAAAATGTTAAAGTTGTGGAAAGTCAATATAAAGGAGTAACTATTACTCAGCAAGATCAGCAAAATTATGCGTTGTTGAATAATAGTTATTTAGTGATATCTTCTGATCAAGAAACTCTCCAATTGGCGATTGATACTTTTCAAGGCACTACCGCTTCTTTAGCCAGTAAATCAGATGCGATGATGACTAAAGATGTGAATGTAAAAAATTCGATCGCGATGGTTTTTATGCCTGATTATGGAGCTTTAGTTGAACATTGGATTAGTCAGGCTAAAAATGACTCGAAACTATCTGCACTCAATATGAATCAGCTCAAGTCCGTTAAATCGGTAGTAATGAACTTGGGAGTAGAGGAGCAAGGATTGCGTTTGCAAGCGATCGCGAAAGTTGACCCAGCCGGATTTAAAACTGTTTATAAACAACCCAACCCTGGCAAATTATTAGGTCTATTTCCCTCCCAAACTTTTGCCCTGATCAGCGGTTCAGGAATTAACCAGATTTGGAGTAATTTACAGATCCAAAGTCAAGAAAATCCCGACCTAAAACAACAAGTTAATAAAATTAAAGAAGGTCTAAAACTTGTGAATTTAGATGCGGATAAAGATGTATTTAATTGGATGAATGGTGAATTTGCCCTGGGCACAATTGGGACGGATCAAGGGATGCTCAAAGCCCTCGGATTTGGAGGGTCTTTAGTGCTAGAAACTAGCGATCGCCCCACGGCAACAGCAACTTTACAAAAATTAGATAATTTCGTTAAAAATAACCCGATCAGTTCGGTTACGATCGAGCCGAGAGATATCCAAGGAGTTACCGTAACAGAATGGAAAATTCCTTTACAAGGAGCGATCTTAGGATATGGTTGGTTAAATCAAAATTCAGTTTTTTTAGCTTTTGGCGGTCCGATCGTTGATCTGATGGCTCCTAAACCTAGTAATCCTCTCAATGTGAGTGATAACTTTAAAACTATTGCTGGATTTCTACCTAATCCCAATTTAGGTTATTTTTATGTAGATATGGACCAAGCTATGTCCATACTTGGTCGTCAATTCCAAGTTTCTCCTGATTTAAGTGCTGTCCTCAATTCCATTCGGGGGATCGGTCTCACCGCTAATTGGCCCGATGAAGCTACTGGTAAATTAGAGTTAGGGTTAGCTCTAAAACCTCATCAGCAAAAATAACTAACCAGTAGGGGCGCAATACGGTTCGTTTAAGGATATTTTGGGAGATATCGACGGAAGTTGGGCGAAGCATTCGGGCATAATATTAACAGATTTAAGCAATAAATTGTCGCCCGAATGCTTCGCCCCTACAATTAACCAAACCGTATTGAGTAGGGGCGCAAAAGCAATACGCCCCTACTGTGGTTGATTGTTTAAGCAATCAGAGAAAATAGTTAAGATCACCATTACCCTCAATCTAATATGACTGCGACTGTCACAACTACACCTGGATTAGCTTCCCGTTTAGTAAATGGGTTATTATCGATCAAACCCTTAGCCAATTTAGCCAGACACCAAGCGCGAACCATGATGATTAAACGCGCTGAAAAAATTGGTGTATATTGGCATGATGAAGTAAAGAAATTGCGATCGCAAGATTTAGAAGCCGAACTTAAGGCGATCCAAAATCCCCATCTCACCTATCCGGATTATTATCTTCGTTCTTTCCATGCTTATGATGATGGGAATTTAGGTTGGGAACCAGCAACGGAAGTAGAAGTTGCTGCTTATGCAGTCCATGCGGGCATTTGGCCCGAAGCTGGTGCTAAAGGTGATGGGAGACTACGCCAAACTTATCACGATGTTCTAAAATCTAAGTTGTCGATTCAGCCTCAAGATATCCTTGATTTAGCCTGTAGTGTAGGGATGAGTACCTTGGCACTGCAAAAAACTTATCCCCAAGCTAAGTTAACTGGTGTAGATTTATCCCCTTATTTTTTAGCGATCGCCCAGTTGCGATCGCGTCAGCAGCAACTTGCGATCAATTGGATACACTCAAGCGCAGAATCAATCAATTTACCGACAGCTTCATTTGATTTAGTATCTGCCTTTCTGCTGTTTCATGAACTACCACAATCTGCGGCAAGAGAGATTTTAACAGAAATTAGACGTTTGTTGCGTCCCAATGGTTATTTAACGATCATGGATATGAATCCTCAGTCCGAGGTGTATCGGAAAATGCCACCTTACATTTTGACATTGTTAAAAAGTACCGAACCTTATCTCGACGAATATTTTACTTTTGATTTAGAGCAAGAATTGCCAGCTGCTGGTTTTCAAGCACCAACTATTAGTTATAATAGTCATCGTCATCGAACTATTATTGCTCAAGTTAACTAGATTTCTGGCACAAGTAACTAGGACAGGCAAGATGCCTGTCCTACAGTAGACCTCTTGCAAAAGTCCTTATTGATCTATTTATTGACAGGCAAGATGCCTGTCCCACTAGAAAAAATCACTTTTGTGGGACAGGCATCTTGCCTGTCCTATTTATTTTTTGCAAGAGGTCTAGTAATTGTGGTGACATTAAATCAGCAAACATTCCTGGTTGAGCCATCAATTCCTCTAATCAGAAGTTAATTTTTCTAGGGCTATTTGCAAATCTTTAGTCAAATCATTAACAGCTTGACGACGACTGGATTGATACTGATCCCCACGTTCGGAAACGGAAATTGGTTCTCCCACAGTCATTTTGACCCGTTGCTTACCCAAAACAGGACGAGTGAAAGGACTACCACCTTTAATTCTAGTTAGCACATCCCATAGTAATAAACTTGTTTCTGCAAAACGTTCTGCTGTTGGTTTTTCCCGGATATGTTGACCTGTAACTGCGACAAAGCTTTCGACTAAACGCATATGCCACATCCGGAGACTAGACTCTTCTGCTATCCGATCGGCAAGTCCTCGTTCTAAGGGGGATAAGGTTTCTAAAGATTTCAAATCTTCCCGATAAATGCGCTCCCAACCTGCTTGTTCTAAACGACGACAACGATCAATAAATGTTCCTTTAGCGCCTAACCCAAAATACTCTTCTGCAACTTTTAAGGCTACATCTAATAGTAATGGTAATCTAGTTTCTAACCTGGTATTGACATCCGTTGTAATTGATGAAGCTGGTGGGAAAGATTGATGATAAAATTTAGTATAAAAATCCTCCATAATAGTTAGCAGGTGACTACCGATTTTGAGCAAACGTCGATAGAGTTCTGCTTCTCGATCGTTCATCCCTGATGACACACTAATTGGTAAAGCTTCGGTGAGATTTTCTCGTTTTAGACCAGTTGTCATTTCTAATTCTGTTAATAACCCATCTAAGCTATTCCAAGGTGCTTCTATATACTGATATTTGATCCCGATCGGAACAATAAATACCTGTTCCGATCGCCCAGCTTTGGCTAAATCTTCCACACACCAAAATCCCATTTGCGAAATTCCTGGCTCGATCGGACTAACTATTTCATTATGTCCATTAGTAGCACCTTCTGGAGCTGCGGCGATCGGCAACTTACCATTCACGAATAAATCACGAGCCGATCGCAAACCTGTCCGATCTAATTTTCCTCTAATAATCGGTGTACCACCTAAATGAGAATATAGCCAACCTACCCATTTTCCAGCCCAGAGGGGAATACCTCGATCATAAATGAAATGAGCATGGAGGGGTGATGTTAAAGGAATATTGTGTTTTTTAGCAAATTTGGGCAATAAGTGCCAGATCGTATATGCTAAACAGTAGGGATCATCAACACTAGGATGACGAAATGCTAGTAAAAAGCGGATTTTACCACTTTGAAATTGATGATAGAAATCGGCAAGAATTTCTAGGTGATCAGCGTTAATATCAGTGATCGAAGTCTGCGATCGCAACCAAAAAGGTAAACCTAATTGTACTCCCCGTAAAACTAAAGGGTGAAGCTGGGGGGGAATAAATTCTAGTGGTGGTTGAGCGTGGGTGATTAAGTATGACATAGGATCACAGGTATTTTTACTTAAAACAAACAAAATATAACTAGCAAAATTTTACTCCCATAGTGTTAATTCATTTAACCAGTTACGGACGAGAGAGACAATTTGCTCACGACGAGTTTCAAAGTTAGCAGCAATCCAGATGAAAATAATTCCCAGGGTTAAACCAATCAGCCATTTCAAGAAAGAATAGTAGGAATTTAGGATTACTAACTGATTTAGCACATTTAGTAAAAATGTGATAGTCCCAATATACAAAAAAGCCCTAGTTCTCAAAGCTAATCCGGTCAAAAGAGTAACAATACTTAAAATTCCTGAGAAAAACCAGGTTTGGGTAGATAAAGCAACGAAATCAATTATTCCTATACCTAAGAGTCGGAGAATATGACGTACTTCTTTTTTGGTTGACTGTTGGAGATTAGGCTCAATTTGCACTAGATAAAGTAGTGTTAATGCTGGGGGAGTACAGGACCATAAATAATTAGTTAATCCCCATGTCCCCAACCAAAGCATAATTGCCCTAATTGCCCAATTAATTAAAATCGCACTAAGATAAGTTACTCGAATTTGTTGCTCAATTTTTGCCAATAAGATATAAAATGCAGCGACAATTAACAAAGTTAGAGGAGCAATAACTGTTTTGGTTTCCCAGATTATCACTAAAGGACAGATTAAAGCACCAACCAGAAAAGGTCGCTTTGACCAACCCCAATTTTCCCAGGGTAAAAAATACATAAAATAGGCAAAAATTACAGCGATCGCTGCACTCCAAGGTAATAAAGAGTCTGAAAACAGCAATTCTATTGGTGTACTTAACCAATAAAGTCTTAATCCAGCAATTTCTAACAATCCTAAATAAACCCAAATTTCGGCAATACTGATTCTATCTCTTCCTCTGAAAGTAGACTGTAATCCAGATTCGGGAAGTTCTTCTAGATCCCAGTTAGCACGGTGTCCTTGAAAAATTGCATATCGAATTAAAAATATTCCAATTCCCAATCCTAAAAATTTATTCGCTCCAAGAGGATAAAAAACAGTAGACATTAATAAACAACTACTCCAAATCCAATGCAGATGGGCAAATATTTTTAATTCCTGGGCTGAAAGTGTTAAATAATTGACTAACCAAGGAGTTAATATGCGGTAGCTATACATAATACTAACACCCAATGCTGCCATGGCGATCAAATTATCACCGATCGATATTTCTGATATGGGGGAAAGGTGATAAAATAAAATTTCATAGGCAGAAATTGATATCCCAATTGTGGCTAGATAAACTAAAGGTTTAAATGCTGAATTTCTCCGACCGACCCCAATTGCAATTAAAGCTAAACTTAAAGAAGTTAAACCAGTCCAATTAGTCACCATACCCCAACGTAATATAGCTCCCAATATGCCATAAACTAAGGGGATAATGTGCCAACTACGAGGAAATTCCCTCTGAGTATGACGGTGCAACCAATCTCCCATAATTTGGGTAATTAGTCCGATCGCGAAATTAGCGATCGCTAAGTTTAGTCTTGATGGATCGAAAAATCCCAAGGTTTCCGCTGTCAGTATTTCTATACTCCAACTTAAACCATAAATTAGCCAAATATTCGGTTGTCTAAATAGACGATAAGTAATGGCAATTACAGTTAAGCTACTAGCAATTAATATTGAGATCGAAGTGGGAGTAATTCTTTCATAAACAGTCCAAGAGTGGAGAGTCAAGAAAATTAATTCGCAGGTAGATATAGCGATCGCCCACTCATTAATCGCGGTGCTATAAATAGTTGCTAATCGAGTAGAATGACGAATAATTAACCCCCAGATCAACCAGAGTACATTAATAATAATCGCGATCGCTACCAACCATCCTACTAGAGATAATTCGGGTAATCCCGGTACTCCTTCCCACAACATGATTCCGACAAAAACTAAACCAAATCCGACGGTAATTGTAGCGGAGAATTTCTCCTGTAAATAGCTAGTATTTGCTAACATCAAACAGGTAGCAATCCCTAAACCAATTAATCTTCCTCCAGGTATTCCCCAGGTTAATAATTGTGCCATCGCGATCGCAATTATACTAATCCGACAGACTAATTGTCTCTGGACTACTTCGGTCCGACTAGCAACACCAATCAGAACTAAGGGTACAATTAACCATAAAATTCCCCATTCGGGACGGTTGATGAGAGGATTAAGGAGAGATTTTTGATAATTTTGGTAAAGTAACCAATAGCTTAATCCTGCTAAACCTAATCCTATATACCAGGAACTACGACTAATGGTCGCAATAAATAAATGATTAATCGATAAGTTACTAGAGCTACTATTATTGTTTAATGCGACTATAATCCATTCTCCGACCATAATCGTTAACCAAATTACTGCCCAAGTTGCTATATTTAGTTTTCCCATCCAGTCAATTGTACTTGCAATAGTTAGCAGAGCGATCAGATGGGTTAGGTAAATTAAAAAAGTTGGCATATTAACGGTAAAATCGCTAGAATTTTGCCGTTGATTTTCCCAATCTAAATTTCTTTTGGTGATTACTGCTGTGGTGATCGTCGAAAAACCGAGATTGAGCGATCGCAAAATTGGACTCACTAAACTAATCATTGTGAAAAAGCTACCTAATAATAAGGCAATTTTTTCGGCAAATTTAGCTAACTGATCATGTTCATGTCTATAGAGCCAATCTCTCCCCCAGAGCAGTAGAATTAAATAGGGAAATAGTGCAATACTCAAAAGTGCAAAGGGAGTTTTTTCAGTATCAGTTACAGCAGTAGAAATTGCGATCATCCATGTTTGTAGCTCAAATGGAATGAGTCTCCAACCTAACCAAATTGTCTGTAACCCAATTACGCAAATAGCTAGGAAATCAAGATGTTGCCAAAATCTAAATAAACGACTAGCAAAGACCCATAAACCTAATCCACTAATTGCGATCGCTTGTCCAGGTTCGGTGGAAACGGAAATTAACCATCCTAAACCTAATAATATCCCACCCATTAATTCCCAAGTCGAATTTTTTTTAGATGAATTAACCGCTCTATTTTGTTGAGATAACCAGCACAATAACCAACCACTAATTCCGAGGGCTAATCCGAGTTGGGTGATCTGGATATGAGCGCCAAAGATTCCTCTTAATATTAATAAGATTAGGCTATAAATAATTATAGCAATCGTCTGAAAATTGTTATTTACATGGGGAGTTTTAGGGTTACGATATTGAGAGAAAATAGCGATCGCAGTTTCTAAGGTGCCGACATAAATAGCTACTAGGGGAAATAGGGATAATTGCCAACCCCAATGTAGATAACTTAACCCTAAAATATTAAATAGATTCCATCCGGAAATATTTAGTTGAAATTGGATCAGAAAAATAGTGGCACCAGTTAGAGTAATTCCAGCACCGATCGCGGTAAAATATTCTAGAGGATTATGCCATAATTGAAAACTATCTATTGCCCAAAAATTAACTGGAATTAAACCCAGGGTAACTAGTTGTAACGTTTGAGCAGTTAAACGTAAATTCTGCTGTGGAATAGTCCAGAAACTGACAATCCAAAAAGTTAAGGTATATCCTAATAAAACTCCATATTGCCCAACGGGAGGAAATTTCTCCCAGTGACTAACAACTAGAACTCCAGAAGATACTATCACCATAAATACGCCTAAAAAAAGTAGCCACCGGACGCTAATTTCCGCCATCAGTGACTGCAAGCTTTTGGTGATAAAATTGCTAGGTAAGACTGGTTTAACTTGAGGATTAACTAAAACAGGATCGGTCAAAGATTCAGAAATTGATTCGGATTGGTCTTGATTAACTAAAGGATGAGGTGGAACAGATGAGCGATCGCTAGAAATTGCTACCAAATCGGGTAAAGGACTGGAAAGATATTGTTGACACAACTGTTTTACCTGAGTTTGGGAAATTAAACCCAGTTTCAACCACATATCTAACCCTGCTAATAACTGAGATTGTTCAGAGTTGATATTTAGTGTAATGGTAATTTTGCGGTCAAAGATCGATGACATTACCAATGACTCTCATAGAGCGCGATGGGGCAAATTGATCCAATTGTTTGATGATTTGCTTTTGTCTAAAATTTAGACAAGAGTGAGATTCAACCAATAATTAGACCTGCAATCAAGCAGAAGAATTTAATTTGACTATATAAAGATATATTGCCAAAATCCTGTGCTGACAGACAGAGGACGGTAAAGCCGAATTATGTATTCATGGCAGGCAATGTGCGATCATTTTAATATGGTGTAATATCTGCTAAGATAGGTTTGCTTTTGCTGTAGTAAATTTGGTAAACTAAATCAATAGCTTCAATCATATCTTGAGAATTTGAGATCCCACACCATCGATCTGAGCCAGTTTGCATACTGTCCAACTGATCGACTAAGCACGAATAGATGCTACCAAGGATACATAAAATTTTATCTGGGATGAGGGGTAATACCCCCTATTATTTACTGATTTTTAGGAAAAAAAAAGACTACTTGATATTTAAAATTTAAGTTCTAGAGTCAAATAAATGATGATGATCGAAATCCTAGCCGCACTCTCCGCTTCAGCTGCCGGGGGAATGCGGATCGCCTTACCCCTACTTTTAATTGGATTATTACGAAGTGATTTATGGTCTCGTGTACCATTGCTATCTCAGATTAACCCGCAGGTTGTGATCGGTATTTTGGTCAGTTGGTCATTATTTGAACTATTTGCTTCCAAAAAGTTATTAGGACAGCGACTGCTGCAAATTTTTCAACTGGTTTGTAGTCCAATTGTAGGGGCTGTGCTAGGAATGGCTGTAGCTAAAGCTACCCAAGTACCAAATTGGTGGATTTGGATTATTGGAATTGTCGGTGGTTTATTAGCTTTGGTGCTGCAATTAGTGTTAGCTGGTTGGTTCTATCGCTTACGTGGATTACCGATCTGGGCAATATTTATTCAAGATTTCCTTTGTGTCATCCTGGTTTTGTTTGCTTTTGATGCGCCCAAACAAGGAGGACTAATTGCCTTACTTTTACTATGGTTAGCGATTCGGAGTTCTAAAGAGTGGTATCTCTGGTATATGCAGCAAGCGTCTAGCCGTAAACAAGGAAATCCTCGACGCTATAAACAGGACCCAGATTGATGGGTCAATGTGCGCTGATTGGCAAAAATGGACTACTTATAGCAATCCGAC
The DNA here is from genome assembly GCA_963744145.1 of uncultured cyanobacterium. Taxonomy (GTDB): domain Bacteria; phylum Cyanobacteriota; class Cyanobacteriia; order Cyanobacteriales; family CAWUOF01; genus CAVUSO01. The sequence goes on from CAVUSO010000001.1 coordinate 1,577,136, forward strand.
AAAATGCAGAGGACCGTGACCGCTAATCAACTCAATCAACAAAGCCACAAAACCAAGCATTGCTAGACGACCATTCCACACTTCCGCTGTAGTTGTCAGTCCCCATTCCCAACGCTCTTGGGGATACATCTTGACTTTTTTCTTCGGGTGCATGATCTCAGACAGCTTTAAGGCTGGAGCGGTAAGAGATTCTAACACTAAATCAGCTAAGTCTTCGATAAATACAGGATGGGTATTGAGAGCGGGTACACGATGAAAGTGGTGAATTCCAGCTTGTTCAGCTATTTCTCGATATTCCATGTCAATTTCTTGCAAGGTTTCGATATGTTCAGAGACAAAGCTAATTGGTACGATCACTAAATCTTTAACACCTTGAGCTGCTAGTTCGATAATGGCATCTTCAGTATAAGGTTGCAGCCATTCTACTGGACCAACTCGACTTTGATAAGCTAATATATATGGGTTAGGACGATTAAGCGTCTCCATGATTTTGACGGTGCAGTCCTCTATTTCTGCTTGATAGGGGTCTCCTGCTTCTTCAACGTAGCTAATCGGTACTCCATGAGCGCTAAAGAAAATATGTACTTGGTCGGGATGTTCAAATTGTTCCAGTTCTTGGGCAATAAGCTGGGCCATTGCTTGCAGATAGCCTGAACGTTGATACCAGGAGGGAATGGCGGTATGTTCGATGGCTAGTAAATCTGGATCTTGTGCCCATAATTGTTCAAGTAGACGGAAACTCGAACCGCTGGTGCTAATCGAGAATTGGGGATACAAGGGAAGAATAACGAGTTTTTCAATCCGATCGCGTTTAATTTTCGCGATCGCTTCTTCGGTAAAAGGATACCAATAGCGCATTCCAATATAAATTTGCGCTTCATGTCCTTTTTGCAATAAAGCTTGTTGCAAAGCATAAGCTTGTGATTCAGTTACTTTTCGTAATGGCGAACCACCACCAATTTGGCGATAATTTTCTTGGGATTTTTTCACCCGTAGACTAGAGATGAGCCAAGCTAAGGGTTTTTGCAACCAAGGAAAGGGTAACCTAATGATTTCTGGGTCAGAAAATAGATTAAACAGAAATGGACGAACGTCCTCCAGTTGCTCCGGCCCACCTAAATTTAATAATAAAACCCCAAAACGACCCATAGCAGTTACACATTCCGTAATTTTTTAATTTTCGTTACTGATTTTAACAATAATATTTCTCAGTTGGATCTGCAAGAGTCAAGAATACACAACTTTCCCGAGAGGTTAAACATTGGCAACAATTTTAAGGGACTGGAGTTATCAATATCAATGGCTGTATGATACTATTTCCCGTCTTGCAGCACTTAGTGTTGGTGGTGAAGATCGGTTTCGTCACCTAGCGATCAAAGATTTAGAAATTAATAGTGAAACAAAAATATTGGATCTTTGTTGTGGTAGTGGTCAAGCGACCCAGGTCTTGGTGAAATATTCTGGTGATGTGACGGGATTAGATGCTTCACCCAAGTCCTTAACCAGAGCCAAACTCAATGTTCCGGAAGCTAAATATGTGGAAGCTTTCGCTGAGAATATGCCCTTTTTAGATGAGCAGTTTGATTTGGTACATACCAGTGTAGCGATGCACGAAATGGAGTCTGAACAATTGCGACAAATTTTTCAACAGGTAAAGCGAGTGTTAAAAAAAGGGGGAGTTTTTACCTTGATTGATTTGCATCGTCCCACAAATTTCTGGTTTTGGCCAGGAATGGCCATGTTTTTGTGGCTGTTTGAGACTCAAACCGCTTGGCAGTTAATTGATACTGATTTAGAGGAATTATTATCTCAGGTAGGTTTTGCCAAGTTTAGGAGCAGCACTTATGCTGGTGGTAGTCTTCAGGTCATTCAGGCTTTTAAAGGTTTTTGACATTTAAACTGCATAAAAAATATTTTCCTGAATCTGGAAATTTTCTTTACCTGCTTTTTATTCCGGATTCAGGATTTGGCATTGAGAATAAATATGGAATTGTAAGTTATATGTATCATAATTTCTAGTTTACAACCCAAACTAAGTTCAAAATTTAACATGATGCCATCTGAAGTTAAAGCACCTGCACTAAAAAAGCAAGTCCTGTTGGCTGATGATCGACGGAGTATTATTCGCCAAGTGATGGCATTAGCAGTACCAGCAATTGGTCAATCATTTTTGGAAACTCTAGTTTTTCTAGTTGACCGCGTAATGATTGGACGCTACGATGGAGATTCTTTAGCATCAATGCAAATTAGTGGCACACTGATTTGGGCGCTGGTGAGTTTTTTGTCTGCTTTTGGAGTTGGGGGAGCCGCGCTAGTTGGACGTGCGATCGGTGGTGGCGATCGCACTCTAGTTGGGGCTACAGTACGTGGAAGTTTGCTATTTGCATTACTAGCAGGAACGATTGTCGCTTGGTTAAGTTTATTCAGTTTAGAGGATATTTTGGAGTTGTTTGCTCCTGCTGGTGCTGGTGTTCAAGGTGCTTCCCATGATTATTTAGAAATTTTACTTCCAGCCATACCGTTAATGGTATTAGGTAGTGTGGCTGCGGCTTTATGGAGAGCTGCGGGGAATACCAGAACTCCCTTTCTGATTGCTTTAGCAGCTAATAGTGTTAATGCTGTGATTAATTACTGTTTAATTTTTGGTAATTACGGTTTACCCGCACTAGGAGTAAAAGGAGCAGCGATCGGTAGTGTAGTAGCTTTAAGTATTAACGCAATTGTGCTATTAGTGATGCTTGGTTCGAGGAAAAGGGTATTAACTTGGCGCGGTTTTGGTGGTGAAAAGATGGCGATCGCCCGGGTGTTAAAAATTTCCTGGCCCTCTTTTGGTGAACAATTAGTCCAGCATACGGGAGAATTAGCCTATCTGGGGATGATTGGGGCATTGGGTGGGATTGCGATGGCAGCAAATCAAGCTTTAATTAGTATCGAGTTAATTTGCTTTATGTCTGCTGAAGGATTTGGGATTGCTGCTGCGACGATTGTTTCCCAAAATTTAGGTCGGTCACGTCCAGATTGGGCAAATTTAGGGCTACGGGTTGCTACTTTTTTGGCGATCGCTTGGTTAGGAATATTTAGTTTTCTATTTTTGTTAATTCCGGATCAGTTAATGAGTAGTTTTTCTCCAGATATCCGCATTGTGACTGTGGGTATTCCTTGTCTTTATATTGCAGCGATCGCTCAACCTTTTATGGCAATTAGTCTAGTATTAGGACAAGCATTTCGGATTGCCGGTGATACTCGCACTGTTTTTTATATCACCCTGATTGGTTGGTTAATAGTTCGTCTCGGTACTACTTATATTTTTACTTTTGTATTTAACCTCGGACTGATGGGAATTTGGTTAGGGTCAACTTGTGACTGGATGATTCGTGCTGCTGTTTTAGTGATCATTTTTTTCTGGGGTCGGTGGAGTAAAGTTTTAGGATCGATTTAAAGGTTCTAATTGATAGCGATCGCGAGTATAGATTGCCAAAACTAAGACTCCTAATGTCAGGACTCCTGCTAAATAAAGTGGATAGGAATAGGTCTGAGGATTAGTTTGATGAATGATCATACCAGCAATTATTGGTCCGAAAGCATTAGAAATACTTAGATAAGATGAATTTAATCCCAAAGCTACTCCCTGTTCTTCTGGTCGAGCATTTAAGGAAATTAGTGCATTCATGATGGGTTGGACTAAAGAGTTAAATAGGGAAAACACCAAACTGACTCCGACAAAATAACCAATATTTGCCCATAATGGCATTAGGAAAAATGAGCTACCGCGAATAAATAGACCAACAAATAGAAGAAAGACCAAACTAAATCTTTTTGTTAAAATTGATATTCCCCAAGTCTGCATTAGTACACCTAATAACCCAAACATTAGAAACATCAAAGTTAAAGATTTACTATTTTGATGTAAAACTTGCAGAAAATAAGGTTGAAAAGCGTAGGTGAAAATTGTGAAAGTTGTACCAATTAATAAATTGATAATTAACAAAATTCCGATTTTGGGAAATGCTAATCCTTTAATTAAATTTGCTAGACCTAAATCAAATAATTTATCAGTTGCATCTGGTTTACCATGATAACTTTCGGGCAGAAAAAAGATGGTAATTAACGTAGCTATAAGTGCGATCACTCCTGAAGTTAAAAATGCTGCACCGAGAGAGATTTGTTGAGCAATTAAACTGAGTGCAGGTCCTAAAACAAATCCTAATCCAAAAGCAGCTCCATTAATCCCAAAAGCTTTCGCTCGAGCTTCTGGGGTAGTCACATCCGAAATTACTGCTTGAGCGACAGAAGCATTACCCCCGGTAATCCCATCCAGAAAACGAGCGAAAAAAAGAACCATTGCTGTTGATGCTGTTCCCGCGATAAAATTAGCGATTACTGTTCCTAAAAGACTAATGATTAATAATGGTTTGCGTCCATAGCGATCGGATAGTTTACCAATCACCGGAGTTGCAAAAAATTGAGCCACGGAATAGATAGAGAATAATAAGCTAGTTTCAAAATCATTGAGATGAAATTCTTTCCCATAAGAGTAAATTACTGGAATTAGAATTGTTAAACTAAGAGAATTAATTAGAGAAATGAGCGCGATAATCCAAAAATGACGATTCATGTTTTTTTGGGGTGAAAAGATTATTATACCCCAATTTGCAGATTTTTGTAGGGGTGGGTTCACCGAGATGTTTGAGATTTACCTACTAATCATAAAAACCCACCCTCACCCACAGATCAATCTTATTAATGTATCTTAAGCGCGTGAATTGGTATCAACATCTTCCAGGAGGAGCAGGTAGAAATCTAATGGGGTGGGATCATCGGAGCGCCATTTTGGCTCGGTTCAAGGTTTTTGCTAGTTATTTTTTCCCATAACAATAATTTCTTTGAATAAGTGGAGAGCTTTTTTTGCATGAGGTGCTAAAATGATCATATTCACTTTTCCCATGCTCTTTTTAGGGATAGCGATCGCGTTGCTCTTAACAAAAAATGTACGATAACATTTGTAAATTTATCGCCGAAAACTTTAGTGATGATCTGGCGAGTTGGTTATTGGGAACTCCCGTAAAGTTAACCAAACTAAACCCAAGGGAGTTATCTTTAGAACCGATCCGGATGGACTCTCTGATTTTACAACAGTCAGAAGAGTTAGTTTTGCACACAGAATTTCAAACCGAGCCCGATCCAGCAATTCCCTTTCGGATGCTAGACTATCGTGTCCGAGGATATCGTTGCTTTCCTGACAAGGAAATGCGTCAGATCGTGGTGTACTTGCGACCCACCAATTCGGAATTAGTGAGACAAACCAGTTTTAGATTAAGTCGGACTCATCACGAGTTTGATGTAATTCGGCTCTGGGAACAACCAACGGAGATATTTCTATCTGCACCAGGGTTATTACCATTTGCAGTGTTGAGTCGGACACCAGAACCAGAGTTAGTATTAAATCAGGTAGCGAGGAGCATTGACCAAATTACCGATCGCAATGTTCAAAGTAATATCTGTGCATCCACAGCGATTTTAGCTGGATTAAGATTAAATGGAGAAGTAATTACTAGACTATTAAGGAGAGAGATTATGCGCGAATCAGTCATCTATCAAGAGATTTTGCAGGAAGGGTTACAGGGAGGAGTAGAGCAAGGGATAGAAATCGGCAAACAACAAGCAAAAGAGGGGATAGCTGTCAATTTGCTCAAAACTGGGATGACGGTGGAGCAAGTGGTTACTTTTACTGGGTTATCGGTAGAACAAGTACAGCATTTACAGCAGTAGCTGAGTCAGTAAAAGTGATCGCATGAGTGAGACTTAAGCATGACTGTAAAAATTATCCGGGCTGCGATCGGTATTGTAGATGAATCCAGTTAATTTACTGAGCGATCGCATCTGAAAATTTAGCCCGGATATCCTTCTTGGAGATATTTTTCATGAGGGAATTAAGCTGAAAATAAGTCGGTTTTCCATCATGTCTAAATAGGTGGGATTTTCTTCAATAAAGTAAATTAGCGGTGCTGTATCTAATGCTACAAGTTGTCCTTCTAACTGACTTATCCATTCCATGAAGCTCGTTCCTGATTAACATATTCTTGTGCATCAATCCCATTCCAAACTTCCTTACCCAATCCCCGCAATTCTGTAATACTATGTTGTGGCTTAGGCATAACCCTGTGACGCACATCTGCTAACAGTTCAGCGATCAGTCGCAGTTGTTCATCCGGTGGGAGGCTGAGAGCTTGATTTAGGATCTCGTTATAATTAGACATAGGTTCGCAAACGTGACTTTTTTAGTGATCATTTCTATTCTAGCAATAATTTTACCCTGATCTTATCCAAAATGCGATCGCGTCGGTTGGAGAAGAAGGGGAGAAGGATGGAATTGGTGGACAAAAGAATGGAGCAAAGACGATGACTTGATCTTCTCAGTCAATTCCCCTAAAGGTCATCTTCCAGGAGGAGCAGGTAGAAATCTAGTGGGATGGGATCATCGGAACGCCATTTTGGCTCGGATCAAGGTTTTTGCTAGTTATTTTTTCCCATAACAATAATTTCTTTGAATAAGTGGAGAGCTTTTTTTGCATGAGGTGCTAAAATGATCATATTGGCTTTTCTCATGATCTTTTTAGGGATGGCGATCGCGTTGCTCTTAACAAAAAATGTACGATAACATTTGTAAATTTATCGCCGAAAACTTTAGTGATGATCTGGCGAGTTGGTTATTGGGAATTCCCGTAAAGTTAACCAAACTAAATCCAATGGAGTTATCTTTAGAACCGATCCGGATGGACTCTCTGATTTTACAACAGTCAGAAGAGTTAGTTTTGCACACAGAATTTCAAACCGAGCCAGATCCAGCAATTCCCTTTCGGATGCTAGATTATCGTGTCCGAGGATATCGTTGCTTTCCTAACAAGGAAATGCGTCAGATCGTGGTGTACTTGCGACCCACCAATTCGGAATTAGTGAGACAAACCAGTTTTAGATTAAGTCGGACTCATCACGAGTTTGATGTAATTCGGCTCTGGGAACAACCAACAGAGATATTCCTATCTGCACCAGGGTTATTACCGTTTGCAGTGTTGAGTCGGACACCAGAACCAGAGTTAGTATTAAATCAGGTAGCGAGGAGCATTGACCAAATTACCGATCGCAATGTTCAAAGTAATATCTGTGCATCCACAGCGATTTTAGCTGGATTAAGATTAAATGGAGAAGTAATTACCAGACTACTAAGGAGAGAGATTATGCGCGAATCAGTCATCTATCAAGAGATTTTGCATGAAGGGTTACAGGGAGGAGTAGAGCAAGGGATAGAAATCGGTAAACAACAAGGGATAGAAATCGGCAAACAACAAGGGATAGAAATCGGCAAACAACAAGGGATAGAAATCGGCAAACAACAAGGGTTACAACAGTTACAGGAAGCAAAAGAGGGAATAGCTATCAATTTGCTCAAAACTGGGATGACGGTGGAGCAAGTGGTTACTTTTACTGGGTTATCTGTAGAACAAGTACAGCATTTACAGCAGTAGCTGAGTCAGTAAAAGCGATCGCATAAGTGAGACCTAAGCATGACTGTAAAAATTATCCGGGCTGCGATCGATATTGTAGATGAATCCAGTTAATTTATTGAGCGATCGCACCTGAAAATTTAGCCCGGATACCCTTCTTGTAGATATTTTTTCATGAGGGGATTAAGCTGAAAATAAGTCGGTTTTACTTCAGATTTAGGATCGAGTAATAGCCGTCTTCCCAAAGATTGGATCGCATTTAATAAGTCTGAAGTAGCTAACTTGTTTCTGCTGATAATTTGTGGTAATGTTATCGGTGTACTCTCCTGAGCTATATCGATTATAATTTCTTTTTCTGATGGTGATAATCTGTCAAATTGTCGTTTTAGTTGAACTTGTAAAGATTCACATAAAATTAAACTTTCACATTGGAGAAATTCAGAAACTTTACCTGCAAATAACTCTTGAATCATTAGAGCAGTAAACTCTAACCAGAGCGGATTTCCTTGGTAGATATTAATTAAAGTTTCCCAGGTTTCTTCATCTAATAAATTATGTTCCCTCAATATTTCTTTAGCTGCTATACCTAAATTACTTAATACTAAAGAGCGATCGGGACTATTTGATCGCTCTGATTTGGCAAAGTCTCTGATTTTTTCGGAACTAATTAACATTAAGCAACTGTGATGAGAAGTTTTTGCTAATCGTCTAAAAAATAGAGGATAATTTTCTAAGGTTGGTTGATATTCTCCAGCAAATTTACCGCTCCTAAAAAGCATCTGTACATCATCAAGAATAATCAAGCATCGATAGTTTCGCAGGTAATTGAGGAGTTGGGAAAGTTGCTTTTCAATATTGTGATTAATTTCTGGAGTTTCACAGAAGTTTTGGAGCAAGTTACTGAGGGTTGTTTCTAGGGTTGGAGAAAAACAAAGACTATAATAAATAATATAATCAAAATTAGTTTTTATTTGTTCAATTAAACGGAGACTCAGCGCGGTTTTACCAATTCCGCTCATTCCCAAAAGCTCGATCAGACGACAGCGATCGCTGATGATCCAATGTTCTAGAGTAGCGAGTTCCGTGGTGCGATCGTAAAAGCTGAATATTTCTGGTGCATCACCTAAATTAATTTGGGGTTGTTTAGGGGTTTGTTGGGGATGTTGAGGAGATTTTGGCGATCGGGTCTTTTCTGAACAAATGTTAACATTATTAATTCCTCCAAAATTTTCACCAATAGATGAAATATGGTAAGTATTACCATTTTCTACTATTGATCTAAAACTTGCTTTACTAACATCTTTTCCTAATCCATCCGATAGGATTTTCCACAATTGCGAACCGATATCCCTGACATAACTTTCGCTAGAATGGGTCATTTCAGCAATCTTTAGATAAGTCTCATCATGTAGAGTTCCTTGCAAAATAGCCTCTTGCAAATAGTCTAAGTGCTTACCTGTCTTAGTATAAACTAGCTCATCTGCCAATTTTAAGATTTCCTTAACATCCATAGGTCAACGATGGGATAAGCTTTCTGGCGTATTATATACGATTTTTCCAACATTTCCGACACTATTCTGACATTTCCAACTTGGTCACCCCAAAAAATACCCGATTTTTCCAACTTGATCTCTAAAATTACCAATACTAAACTTGAGTAGTTGATAAATGCTAAGTAAATCAAAATAAGAATGTGATATGGGATACAAGTCAGATCACGATTTTAGAACAGGTTTGTTCAAGCAAGTGACAAAAGGTATGGAAGATGACCAACCTCAAGAATTCCATCAATTTTTGCATGATTACTATTCAGAGCAGAAAGATAGTATGACTTACCAAGAACTTCTGAAAGCTGCAAAAGAGTTTATGGAAAATTATCCAGAATATACATGGAATGGTGATAGATGGGTTTTTCAAGAATAAGCATCTTGTTTGAATAAAATAGGTTGGCTTAACAAATTAGAGCAGCATATAATAGTCCACTAATTTTTTTGATAGTAACAATAGGAGATTAGAAGTAAACAATGGCTAAACAAGCGGAAGCACTAATATCGAAATTTGGTGGCGATTACACTTATGAGGAGTTGCGCCTGATCAAAAAAGATTTTGAACTTTCTAAAATTCAATATGAATATCCAGGTAGTGTAAAAGGTAATAATTTTACAGAACTAGAGGAACTGGCTAAAGATGGTGATCCAGATGCAAAAAAAGCAATTAAGCTTCTTCTCCAAACCAATAGACTAAATGAAAAATCAGGTCAAGATTGAATAGCCCGAGTAGATTATAGATAGTTTAGATGTTGTCTAAAATTTATTCTTGCTATTTAGAGTTTAGTTCATACTGAGTGGAGTTTCATTCTACAAGAATCAAGAGACTAATTATGGCTAAAAAACACATGGGTCAAGTTAAAACGCCAACAGGTTCTGCTTACGATTATTATTGGGATGAAAATACTGGTGAAGTCTATGTTGGTAGCGAATCGGCTGGTAAAGCTTCATCCTCTGATGAAGCTTGGCGTAAAGCTAACTACTACGCAACTACGCTTAAACAATGGAAGGATTGATTAAGAAAATTGTGATCGCTTCCTTCATAAGCTCTACTGTCTGGTGATATAAAAAATCAAGAAACGTTGAGTTTTTGTTGGGCGATCGCACTTGCTTTCCCAAAATCTCTACTAAATCTGACTGACAACGAACAATAATTCAAATCAAAATTGTGAATTGATCGCTCCATCAAATCTGATATCTAGTGATTGAAAAAATCAAAAGAGGTTGAGTTTTTGCTGGGCGATCGCTTCACTAAATCAACAAGTTCTAACAAATTTTAATCCAAACGGAGTTAATTATGAGTAGTATACTCGAAAATATAAAAGAATGTTTAGATGACTCTAACAAATACAGAGAACGGGGAGACTTCTATTCTGAGCAAAAAAAATATAAGCAAGCTCTTGAAGAATATGCTAGGTCTCTGGAAAGATTTGAAATATATCTGCGGCTTACCGAAACAACTGCGGGAAAAACATATTATGAAGGAAACATTTGGCCTAATGTACTTTTTTCGATGGCTAGGATATTTATGAAGATTAAAACTTGCTATTTTGAGCAGGAAGATTATGCTAAAGCTGCATTTTTTATCAAAATCTTAAAAGAAATTGCCAAAAATTTAGATGGATTTAAAACTAGTTTTAATATAGAAATGTTAAACTCTTACGAAACATTAATTGAAGGATTAAAATATAGTGAAGCTTTAGTTAGTGTAAAAAAAGATATAAGTGATTTAAAGAATCAATCTAACAAAGTAGATGATTCTGATGAAATTTTTAAGAAAATTTGTTTAGAATTAGATAGATGTTGTTCTTATCATATATGTCCTTTACCTGCTAGAGGAATTGATAAGAAAGCTCCTTATGGTAGTAGTAGTAATTCTTGCTTCATCGCAACAGCAGCCTTCTCAACTTCTGTACATCCAGACTTAGACACATTCCGTAGTTTTCGAGATGAAAAACTTTTAACCAATTTGATTGGTAAGCAGCTAGTTAATCTCTACTATAAAATCGGACCCACTATAGCTCAATATGTGGAAAAACAGCCAGGAATCAAAACTTTTCTAAAACAGCAACTAGGGCATTTAGCAAAGTGGATGCGTAGCCGAGGAGTTACAAGTAGGTAATATAAATTTTTGCGATCGCCTATTTTTCAGACATGGTAATCAAAATAATTTAACTGAGGATGTAGCTAATATGGAAATTTTGGAAAATCGCCAAGAAATATGGTATGAAAAAGGTAAGGAGTTACGTTAGCAAGGTGAGTTTATAGGTGCGATCGCTGCATTCGATCAAGCTATAGCGATTAAAAACGACTTCCATCAAGCTTGGTTTTTCAAGGGTATTGTGCTGAATTATTTAGAACGCTATGAGGATGCAACACACAAAGAGAGGCTTTCAAGAATCATCCTCAACCACCACAATCAACTCAGTAGTGAAACATCAATCTGTCTATCAGTTTATAGGTAATTTCAACATATTGGAGATGTAAATAATGCATTCTGTAAAAGGTGTAGATTACACAAACTTACAACACTTGTTATCTGAAGGAAGATGGAAAGAAGCTGATTTAGAAACAGGTAAAAAAATGTGTGAAGTGATGGGGCGAGAAAAAGAAGGTAGTTTAACAGTCCAGGATATTAATAATTTTCCCAGTGAAGACTTACGCATAATTGATCAGCTTTGGGTAAAAGCTAGTAACGGTCATTTTGGTTTTTCAGTGCAGAAACGTATTTATGAAAGTCTGGGTGGAACCAAACGCTATTTAGGCGGAAATCAATATTATGATGAGAAAATCTGGAAAGCTTATGTTGCTCGCGTTGGCTGGTATTTAAGTGGACTTAATGGATGGATAGACTACAATGACCATACATTTCCAAGTAATGATTCATTCGACGGCCACCTACCAAGGGGAGGGTTTACATTTACTTCCCAAGGGGGATACGCAGTCATTTCTTTAGGAGATTCTGGTTGGCACCAACTTCTTTTGCGAATGGACACAATTGATGGTAAGCAAACCAATAAGCCTTTAGAAATAAAAGTTCTCGATTCAGTAAAAGGTGTAGATTACACAAATTTACAACGTTTATTGGCTGAAGTAAAATGGAAAGAAGCTGATATAGAAACGCGCAAAAAAATGTTGGAAGTAATGGGGCGGCACAAAGTTTATAACGGTACTCTAAGACTCGAAGATATTAACAATTTTCCCTGCGAAATTTACGCACAATTGATAAACTTTGGGTGAAATACAGTAACGGTCATTTTGGTTTTTCGGTGCAAAAGCATATCTATGAAGCTCTGGGTGGAACCTGGTCTTATAATGAGAACACAGAACATCCAATATATAATGAGACTATCTGGACTACTTTTGGCGATCGCGTCGGTTGGAGAAGAAGGGGAGAAGGATGGAATTGGTGGACAAAAGAATGGATAAAAGACGATGACTTTATCTTCTCAGTCAATTCCCCTAAAGGTCATCTTCCAGGAGGAGCAGGTAGAAATATAGTGGGGTGGGATCATAGGATAGCCATTTTTGCTCGGATCAAGGTTTTTGCTAGTTATTTTTTCCCATAACAATAATTTCTTTTAATAAGTGGAGAGCTTTTTTGCATGAGGTGCTAAAATGATCATATTGGCTTTTCTCATGATCTTTTTCAGAATGGCGATCGCGTTGCTCTTAACAAAAAATGTACGATAACATTTGTAAATTTATCGCCGAAAACTTTAGTGATGATCTGGCGAGTTGGTTATTGGGAACTCCCGTAAAGTTAACCAAACTAAACCCAAGGGAGTTATCTTTAGAACCGATCCGGATGGACTCTCTGATTTTACAACAGTCAGAAGAGTTAGTTTTGCACACAGAATTTCAAACCGAGCCAGATCCAACAATTCCCTTTCGGATGCTAGATTATCGTGTCCGAGGATATCGTTGCTTTCCTGACAAGGAAATGCGTCAGATCGTGGTGTACTTGCGACCCACCAATTCGGAATTAGTGAGACAAACCAGTTTTAGATTAAGTCGGACTCATCACGAGTTTGATGTAATTCGGCTCTGGGAACAACCAACAGAGATATTTCTATCTGCACCAGGGTTATTACCGTTTGCAGTGTTGAGTCGGACACCAGAACCAGAGTTAGTATTAAATCAGGTAGCGAGGAGCATTGACCAAATTACCGATCGCAATGTTCAAAGTAATATCTGTGCATCCACAGCGATTTTAGCTGGATTAAGATTAAATGGAGAAGTAATTACTAGACTATTAAGGAGAGAGATTATGCGTGAATCAGTCATCTATCAAGAGATTTTGCATGAAGGGTTACAGGGAGGAGTAGAGCAAGGGATAGAAATCGGCAAACAACAAGGGATAGAAATCGGCAAACAACAAGGGATAGAAATCGGCAAACAACAAGGGTTACAACAGTTACAGGAAGCAAAAGAGGGAATAGCTATCAATTTGCTCAAAACTGGGATGACGGTGGAGCAAGTGGTTACTTTTACTGGGTTATCTGTAGAACAAGTACAGCATTTACAGCAGTAGCTGAGTCAGTAAAAGCGATCGCATGAGTGAGACCTAAGCATGACTGTTAAAAATTATCCGGGCTGCGATCGATATTGTAGATGAATCCAGTTAATTTATTAAGCGATCGCATCTAAAAACTTAGCCCGGATATCCTTCTTGTAGATATTTTTTCATAAGATAATTAAGCTGAAAATAAGTCTGTTTTCCTTCAGATTTAGAATCTAGTAATAGCCGTCTTCCCAAAGATTGGATCGCATTTAATAAGTCTGAAGTAGCTAACTTGTTGCTGTTGATAATTTGTGATAATGTTATCGGTGCATCCTCCTGAGCCAGATCAATTATAATTTCTTTTTCTGAGGGTGCTAGTCGCTCATATTGTCCTTTTAGTTGCACTTGCAAAGATTCGCATAAAATCAAACTTTCACATTGGAGAAATTCAGAAACTTTACCTGCAAATAACTCTTGAATCATTAGAGCAGTAAACTCTAACCAGAGCGGATTTCCTTGGTAAGTATTAATTAAAGTTTCCCAGGTTTCTTCATCTAATAAATTATGTTCTCTCAATATTTCTTTAGCTGCTATACCTAAATTACTTAATACTAAAGAGCGATCGGGACTATTTGATCGCTCTGATTTGGCAAAGTCTCTGATTTTTTCGGAACTAATTAACATTAAGCAACTGTGATGAGAAGTTTTTGCTAATCGTCTAAAAAATAGAGGATAATTTTCTAAGGTTGGTTGATATTCTCCAGCAAATTTACCGCTCCTAAAAAGCATCTGTACATCATCAAGAATAATCAAGCATCGATAGTTTCGCAGGTAATTAAGGAGTTGGGAAAGTTGCTTTTCAATATTGTGATTAATTTCTGGAGTTTCACAGAAGTTTTGGAGCAAGTTACTGAGGGTTGTTTCTAGGGTTGGAGAAAAACAAAGACTGTAGTAAATAACATAATCAAAGTTAGTTTTTATTTGTTCAATTAAACGGAGAGTTAGTGCAGTTTTACCAATTCCGCTCATTCCCAAAAGCTCGATCAGACGACAGCGATCGCTGATAATCCAATGTTCTAGAGTAGCGAGTTCCGTGGTGCGATCGTAAAAGCTGAATATTTCTGGTGCATCACCTAAGTTAATTTGGGGTTGTTTAGGGGTTTGTTGGGGAGGTTGAGGAGATTTTGGCGATCGGGATTTTTCTTGACAAAAATTGACGTTATTAACTGTTCCATAATTTTGACCAATAGCTGATGAATAACTAAACCTTGCTCTTTCTAGGATCGCTCTAACATTACCTTTACTAACCTCTTCGTCTAATACCTCTGAAAGTATTTTCCATAATTCAGAAGCAGCAACTCTAACATAACCCTCAGTACAATCACGGTCTTGGGCTATCTTGGCATATTTCCGACCTTGGAGAGCTTCTTTTAAAATAGCCTCTTGCAGATCATCTAAGTGTTGTCCAGTTTTGGCAAAAACTCTTTCATCGGCGAATCTTAAAACTTCCTTAAGCTCCATAAGTCATGCTTTGGATAATTTTTACTAATATTACCAAAGTTTTTATAACATTTTACATAACATTATGTAACTTTTTCTAACAGGCTCAAACAACTAATCGTCCAAAGCAGCCATTGTATGATATTTGAGTAACTTCGGAGAAGCAAAAATGCCTAGCCCAAGTGGTTGGAAATCTATCGGTAAAATTGATGGAGTTGATTGGGAAATCAAAGAAAAAAAGCACGGTCGATTTTTTCTTATGCGGTCTGTTGGAACTCAATATGACCCTAACGATCCTGATTATCCTCACACTCTAGTTGAACTTGAAAATGGCCAATTAACTGGCTTTCAGCACAATTCAGATGATAGACACGGGATGAAGTTCGGAACACGGGATGTAATTATGGCGGCAGCAAGGATTGTTTTGAGCATTTAGAGTCGTTGCATGATACTTGATTAAGATTTGCTGTTCGACTTTGCAGTGTTATAGCCGCTCTTGTTGTATATAATCTACTTAGGTAAATGAGGCAAATATTCAATGTCTAATAAACCATTTAAGGACGAAAGAAAACAAAATCGTGAATCAGCACAAAAGGATGTTGATAATGTCGTGAAAGAATTACATTTAACACCAGATGAAAGAGATAAATTACATGATGAATTAGGTGAAGATTATCTCGGATACCATGAAATTCTTGATAGAGCTAAATCTCTGTTTTCTAAACGTCATGTTAATTATAAAAATGGAGAAAAAGATCGCTGGTAGTCAATGGTTATGCTGTAAAAATAAAGGGTTTATCAAACCGGCTAGTTAGAGTTTAGGTAATACAGAATTCAGTTGAATTTTATAAACATCAATGGAGTAGTTATGGCTAGAAAAGCAATGGGTGAAGTTAAAACGCCAACAGGTTCAGTTTATACTTATTATTGGGACGAAGATACTGGTGAAGTCTATGTTGGTGGTGAATCGGCTGGTAAAGCCTCATCTGCTGATGAAGCTTTGCATAAAGCTAACTACTACGCAACTACGCTTAAACAATGGAAGGATTGATTAAGAAAATTGTGATTGATCGCTCTATCAAATCTGATATCTAGTGATTGAAAAAATCAAAAGAGGTTGAATTTTTGCTGGGCGATCGCACTTGCTTTCCCAAAATCCCTACTAAATCTGACTGACAACGAACAATAATTCAAATCAAAATTGTGAATTGATCGCTCCATAAAATCTGATATCTAGTGATTGAAAAAATCAAAAGAGGTTGAGTTTTTGCTGGGCGATCGCTTTACTAAATCAACAAGTTCTAAGAAATTTTAATCCAAACGGAGTTAATTATGGATGTTGCTACAGAAATACAACAATTATTGAACGCAAGTATCGGATGCAGAAACAGTGGAGACGTTTATTATGAGCAAAAAAAATATAAGCAATCTCTTGAAGAATATGCTAGAGCTCTGGAAAAATTTCAAGAATATCTAAACCTTTTTGGTGCTTTTGAAGAATCTGAGCGTCGAATGTGTGGACATAGGACTGATTTCGATGTAGAAACCATAGGTAATGTAAAAATTAAAATTAATGTTCTTTTTCCAATGGCTGTTATATTTATTTCGATTGAAAATTGCTATATTCAACTGCGAGATTATGCTAAAGGTACGTTTTGTCTTAAAATTTTAAGACAAATTATCCAGGGGTTGGATAGAGTTAAAAATAGCCTACATCCAGAGATATTAAAAGCCTACATAGAATATACTGAAATGTTAGATTCTTATGACCGATGTTTAAATTCAATGAAAATACTAACACTAACAGACAAAAGTGATTCTGATAATCAATCTAACGAAATTGACGATTCTGATGAGACTTTTAAAAAAATTTGTTTAGAATTAGACAAATGCTGTTCGTATCGTATATGTCCTTTGCCTGCTAGAGGAATTGATAAGAAAGCTCCTTATGATGGTAGTAATTCTTGCTTCATTGCAACAGCAGCTTACTCAACTTCTACACATCCAGACTTAGACACTTTCCGCAGTTTCCGAGATGAAAAACTTTTAACTAATTCTGTTGGTAAGCAGGTAGTTAATATCTACTATAAAATCGGTCCTACAATCGCTCAATATGTGGACAAACAGCCAGAAATTAAAACTTTTCTAAAACAGCAACTAGGGTATTTAGCAAAGTGGATGCGTAGTCGAGGAGTTACAAGTAGGTAATATAAATTTTGGCGATCGCCTATTTTTCAGACATGATAATCAAAATAATTTAACTTAGGATGGAGCCAATATGGAAAATTTGGAAAATAGCGAAGAAGTATGGTATGAAAAAGGTAAGGAGTTACGTGAGCAAGGTGAGTTTATAGGTGCGATCGCTGCATTCGATCAAGCTATAGCGATTAAAAACGACTTCCATCAGGCTTGGTTTTTCAAGGGTGTTGTGCTGTATGATTTAGAACGCTATGAGGATGCAATTGCCGTATTCGATCAAGCTATAGCAATTAAAAACGACTTCGATAAGGCTTGGTTTTTCAAGGGTGTTGTGCTGAATGCTTTAGAACGCTATGAGGATGCAATTGCCGTATTCGATCACCTTATAGCAATTGAATATAACTTCTGCGATCTAGCTTGGAATAATAAGGGGCTTGCACTATGTGAATTAAAACGCTATATGGACGCAATCATAGCATTTGACCAAGCTATAGCAATTAAAAATAACTATCATGAAGCTTGGGATTCCAAGGGTTATGCACTGTCTAAGTTAGAACGTTATGAAGATGCGATCGCTGCATTTAATCAAGCTATAGCGATTAAACACGATTTCTTCGTAGCTTGGTGGCACAAGGGTGTTGTACTGTATGATTTAGAACGCTATGAGGATGCGATCGCTGCATTCGATCAAGCTATAGCGATTGATAATGATCAATCTGCTTGGTCTCTCAAAGGTCATGCACTGACGAGTTTAGGAAATGAGCTGTGGAAATTAGAACGACATAAGGACGCGATAATTGCATTGGATCAAGCTATAGCCATTAACCATGATAACGGACTAGCTTGGTGCTACAAGGGCTGTGTTTTGAATAACTTAAAACGGTATGAAGATGCGATCATTGCATTTGACCAAGCTATAGCGATTGACCATAATTGCCACGGTGCTTGGTTATTCAAGGGCGCTACACTGAATAACTTAGAACGCTATGAGGATGCGATCACCGCATTTGATCAAGCTATAGCGATTAAACCTGACTTACATCAAGCTTGGTTTGACAAGGGTTTTACACTAAATGAATTAGAACGGTATAACGATGCGATCATAGCATTAGACCAAGGTATAGCAATTAAATACGACGACGAAAACGCTTGGTTTAATAAAGGTTTTGCGCTGTATAACTTAAACCAGCATGAAGATGCGATCGTTGCACTAGACCAAGCTATAAAGATTAATCACAATAATGAAAGCGCTTGTTTTTATAAGGGTCGTGCACTGAGTGATTTAGGACGCGATGAGGATGCGATTATGGCATTTGACCAGGCTATATCAATTAAGCACGACTGCCAACAAGCTTGGTTTCAGAAGAGTAAATCGTTGCGTAAATTAAAACGCGATGAGGATGCCAATGCAGCCCTTAGCAAGTTCTTTAATTTTGTTGTGGAGAAATCATAACTTCTAAATATGAATCTTATCCAAAATACGATCACTTCTCTTAGGATAGCTTCTTACAGATTGTGTAAGTTCTTACAGATTGTCTAAGTGTTTCTCAGTTTGTATTCTGAAATGGAGGTTAAGCAAATGGGATCTTGGAGTGATTGGCATAAATGTGAATTTGATAGTGATGGAAATATAGATATGGGACCACTAAATGATGCACCTAATTGGCCTGGTCTTTATGCAATTGCTATGAAAGATCCAGATTACGGTGATTTTGTTGTTAATTATATTGGAATGTCAAAAAAAAGTATTTGGAAAAGGCTTGATACCCATTTTTCAGGAAGAGGTAGCAAAGTTATAGCAAGAAGATTAAAAGCTAAGAAAGATAAAGATACAACAATGTCTCGAGTGGATGCCCTTTATTTCATGTTTTTAGAGACTTCAGAATATGATGCTCCTTGGATGGAAGCTCTTTACATAAGAGGAACAAAACCGATTGCAAATGTGCAACAGGAATTGAAGCTACCAACAGCACTAGAAAGAGCTTTACGGAATTCAGATGTTAATTTTGAACCAGAAGATGATTAAGACCTAACTATGCGATCGATCCACTAACTTATGATAGAAAAAATAAAGAAAGGTTGGGGTTTTGCTGGGCGATCTTCTTTAAGCTGCTGGGTAATTTACTTGGTTAAGCTAATGGAGAAGAAGGATAGTAGCTTTAGGAAAGTTTCCTAAAACAGCAACTAGGGCATTTAGCAAAGTGGATGCGTAGTCGAGGAATTACAAGTAGGTAATCTAGATTTTTGCGATCGCCCTAATCTTCTCTAAAATGCGATCGCTTCTCTTAGGAATTCCAAAAAATAAAAGCAGAAGAAGGGTGAAGCATTCGGATATAATGTTACTCCCCTTCGACTACGCTCAGGGTAAAGTTTGATCGCTTAATTGTCGCCCGAATGCTTCACCCCTACACTTAACTAAACCGTATTGCTAATTGGCATCTGGTCTTTATGCAATTGCTATAAAAGCTACAGAAAATCACGAACCTACTAGATCAGAATAGGAAATAGTTGACGCTACAGACTCTTTTATCATCGTATTAGCAGCAAAATTACTAGCTAGTCATTGCGAAATTTATACCGATCATTAATCCTGAAAATCCCCTAGATTAATTCCTAAAGCGATGAGTTGTTCAGGAGATAGAGTGCTGAATTTTTGGAATAACTCTTGTCGTTTTTGTCGTTCTTGTTGAGCCTCCGAGTTAGCTCGTTCAATTTCAATTTTAGCTTGGTTTACCTCGATCCTAATTTGTTCAATCCGAATTTCAGCTTCGACTCCAGCTTGTTGAGCTTCAGCTCTAGCTGATTGAGTCTCTTGATGGATGACTAATTCTGCTGCTGTCGGTAACCAATTCCCAGTTTCATCATACCAGCGTAACCAGCGTCGATTTATTCCTTCATATTCCCCTAACCAGATGCCGATCCCAATTTTTAAGTCTGTCAACCAAAATCCTAGTTCTTCTGGTGCTAATGCTTGTTCTTGATATTTACCTTTTTCTAGTTTAAATAGACGCAAGCGATCGCGACGACGACTATATACTAGATAATAAGGTACTTGTAAAATCTGTTCATAAACTTCCCACTTTGTCGGTTGTATTTCGGCTTTTAATGGTGGATTTGCTTTAGATATTGCTTGACCATTTTCTCCATCTTCTTCCTCAATGTCTGCTCTTTCTCCTAAGTCTTCTTTTTCCGTTCCAGGAGATAGTAATTCGATCACAACCACCGGATTGACTTTTTCTTGCCAGATTACATAACTATCACGTAAATCTCTACCTTCATAGAGTCTGGGCACATCAACCACTAGAAACCAGTCGGGGCGTTTGTGCCAAAGAGTGTGATTGACATCGTAATATATGTTTAAATTAGAGCAGGTAAAAATTCGCTCTTTGGGATAATCTTGTAAGCGAATCGTATGTCTCAGTAATGAGGGTTGTAACCAATGAAATTCATCGGGCAAACCAGGTTCCTCTGGGTCCTCACTAGGGAGATCATACATGGTTGGTTGTGGTAGTTCAGTTGGGGAAATAATTGGAGGTTGTGGTTGGGTTGGCATAGATTTTATTTAAGTTTAGTTTAATATCATCATTATGTTCCATTCTAACTTAATTCACTTAAGGTGACCAAATTCTGAATCTAAAAATCCGATCGCTCTAATTTGCTTAAACATCCGATCGCTCATTAAGGACGAACCCTGACTTAGACTATAGCGTCAGCTAATTTCTGGACAAATGTGGTATGCTCAGAAGATTGCACACCCTCTTGTAAAACTGTTAATACAAGCTGCATATTTCCAGCCAATAATTCTGCTACCGCTAACCATAATCCCGGAAATACTTGACTGCGAATAATTCCATCAGGATCAATGGGTAAATTGACATACTCACCCTGCTCTAGATAAAACCAGCTAATTTTTTGATCTAGGACTTGCCAAACAATATATTCTTTTACCCCATTACGACGATAAGCTTGTTTTTTAGCGTGAAGGTCAATCGCAACACTGCTAGCTGCTATTTCGATCACCAACTCTGGAGCCCCTTCAATATAATCATCGTCATTTAGTCTGGTTTGACCTCCTGCTTTTTCATTGATCAACAGTACCGCATCTGGTTGTGGTTCGTTATCAATATCTAATAGCACTGTAGGAGCATCTCCTACAGAAATACCTGGTGTTGTAGCTGCGTAAGTTACTAACCATCCGATCATCCAACTATGCGGTTGTCCATGACTCTTAAAGCGCAGTGCAGCAGACGTATAGACAATCCCTTCAATTAATTCAGCTTTTTTCAGGTTGATCATAGCTTGATAGCGACGCTCAAATTCGTAACGGTTTAAGCGATCGCCATTTTCGAGAAAAGGAATTGTCAAATTCTGAGAGGGTGTTTTAACCATAACAGTCACAGTTTAAATGAACCTATGTTTATTTTACAGGAATTATGATCGGTTTAGCGAGTTTGACCAAGGGCGATCGTCACCGAACCACTAATTACCATTAATCCTCCAAACAATGCTATAATGCTATAATGTTCTGGAGCGAGTAGACTGGGTATTAGGGCTGTAGTCATCTTTCCTACTGTTAGGGTAATAATTGGTGTTGTTGCTACTAATGCACTTATTTTTGATGCTTCCCAATGGGCTAAAGCTTCGGAAAAAGCACCATAAGCAAATAATGTATTTAAAGCGCAGAAAATTAATATTCCTCCCTGTAGTGGAGATAATGATCCGATCGTTTGGGGATGAGTGGTAGGACTAAATAATAATGCTGCTCCTCCATAAATTATCAACATAATATTAGATGAAGGTAGTTGTTCTAATAGTTGCTTTTGTGCTAGAGCATAAACAGCGAATGCTAGAGCTGATAAGATGACTAAAATACAACCATATATATATTGACCCGATGTGGCAATTAAACTGACTAATTGTTCATGGAAAAATAGAATAAATCCACAGATTAATATTCCTAACCCCATCCATTGACTTCGAGTATAACGTTCTTTAAAAATTATTAAACCACCTAATCCTATACAAACATGGGCGATTTGAAATAATAGTTGAGCATTAGCTGGAGAAGTTTGAGATAACCCTTGGATAAATAATAAATAGTTGCTCGCTAAGAAGATTGTCGCGATCGCTAATAATATGAATGAACTAGGACGTAATTTCTGAATCTTCGGTAATTGTTTCCTGATTCCTAAATAAATCCCTAAGATGATAAAGGATACTAAAAACCGAAACCATGTAACTGTATAAACATCTAGTTTTTGTAAGACTATTGTTAGTGCAATTGATAAAGTTCCCCAGAAAAATATTGCCACTAAAGCTAAAGATAATCCTAAACGCCATTTTCCCGAAGCAGAGTGAAGTTTCATTAAATTATTACCATGATAAAAATCCGATCGCGAATTTAACCTTGGAGCATTGCTTGTAATTCTGCTTCAGAAATTTGTTTAACTCCTAATGTTTGCGCTTTTTTTAACTTAGAACCCGCATCTTCACCAACTAATAAATAGTCAGTTTTGCTACTAATTGAATCAGTGACTTTCCCCCCCGCATTTTGGATCAAAGCTTTAGCTTCATCCCGTTTTAATGTGGGTAGAGTTCCCGTAATTACAAAGGTTTTTCCTGCTAAAACCAAATTTTCTTGATTGGAAAATAAGTTGGAAGATATGGCTTGATTATTTAATTGTAATCCTGCAATTCTTAGTCGGTCAATTAATATCTGATTAGCTGGAACTTGAAACCACTGCACGATCGCTTGGGCAATTTCTGGACCAATTCCATAAATTCCTTCAATATCTGTAATTGTAGCATTCTTCAGGTCTTCAACACTAGGGAATTGCTGGGTTAAGGTTTGAGCATTCACACTACCAACATGACGAATTCCTAAACCATAAAGTACCCTTGACCAAGGTTGATTTTTAGATTGGGCGATCGCATCAATTAATTTTTGGGCTGACTTTTTCCCCATTCTTTCTAATGATAACAAATTTGCTGTAGTTAAGTCATAAAGATCACCAACAGATTTAACTAAATTTTTATCTACCATTTGCCAAACTAATTTTTCTCCCATCCCATTAATATCTAGTGCTTCACGACTAGACCAATGGATTAATGCTCCCCGCAGAATTGCTGGACAGGAACTATTAATACAGCGTGTTACTGCTTCATCTTTGGGTTTAATTACGGGTTGTCCACATTCAGGACAATGAGTGGGCATTTCAAATAATTGAGCATTTGCTGGACGTAATTCTGGTAATACTCGCACTACTTCGGGAATAATTTCTCCAGCTTTCCGCACGATCGCAGTATCTCCAATATGGAGGTTTAATTGAGTAATGCGATCGCTATTATGTAAGGTTGCTCTGGAAACTGTTGTTCCCGCTAATTGCACCGGACGTAATTCTGCAACAGGTGTTAAAGCTCCGGTTCTTCCGACTTGAATTGTCACTGAATCAATAGTAGTTGGTGCTTCTTCTGCTGGATATTTTAAAGCGATCGCCCACCGAGGAAATTTTTGGGTAAATCCTAACTGATTTTGTAAGTTGAAAGCATTAATTTTGACTACTACTCCATCAGTCATATAGGGTAAATTTAACCGACCAGTATTCCAATAATTATAATAGTCTTCAACTTCAGTCAGCGATCGACATAATTGACGATTAGGATTGACTCGAAAACCTATAGTCTGGAGTTTTTCTAAAGATTCCCATTGGGTTGTAGCTACTTCTAAATCATCTGTACCGGGAATTTGTAAGGTATAAGCAAAAAAATCTAAACGTCTTTGAGCTACAATACGCGAATCTAACTGTCGCAAAGTTCCCGCAGCAGCATTACGGGGATTAGCAAATAAATTTTCCTGTAATTGCGATCGCTCTTGATTAATTTCTTGAAATACTTTTAATCCTAAAAACGCTTCTCCTCTTACTTCTAACACATTCGGTGGATGATCTAAATTCAACCGTAAAGGAATCGTCCGAATAGTTTTGATATTTTGGGTAATTTCTTCACCAGTAATTCCATCACCCCGCGTTAATCCTCTGACCAGAATTCCCTTCTCATAAGTTAATGCGATCGCTGAACCATCAATTTTTAATTCACAAACATATTCAACTGCTGGACTTGTTGTTTGTTTTTGCCAACGTTCTTGCCAAGTCGCAAATTCTGCTAAATTAAAAGCATTTTCTAGACTATATAAAGGAATATTATGTTTAACTGAATTAAATTGGGTAGCTGGTCTTTCACCAATCCGCTGAGTGGGACTATCAGGTGAAATCAATTCCGGGTTTTGATTTTCTAATTCTTGCAGTTCTCGATATAAACGATCATATACGGCATCCTCCATAATCGGTGCATCGAGAACATAATAAGCATAACTAGCTTGAGTAAGTTGTTCCCGGAGTTGTGCTATTCGTTGAGCGATCGCGTCCTTTGCTTCTGACATTTTACCGATCTCCTATAATTACAAAATCAGGAAATATGACAATCAGCTCTGATCACATAGTGCCATACTTCTCTCGCTACTATTCAAAAATATTGAAACATTACTAAATCGTTAATATTCTATATATTCATTGATGAATCCATTAGCGATCAGCCCAACCCAGACCCAAATCCAAAGCGCAGTGGACTAAGTTTTTGGTGGTGCTTGGTGATATAAATCACCCAGAAAGTCAGAAATACTCACTGATGAACTCTCAATAGTGATGTAAGAGACAAGCTGCTAGAACTCGACGATATAGCAGCTTATTTTTGGCGATCGCATTCAACTAACAATTAATCACTAATAAAGCTAATCGTGGGACAAATCTATATATTAGGGGCATTGTGGGTAGTTAAAATTTAGAGAATTGGTATAACCTCCAATTTACTGGATTAACTTTACATTTTCTATGTTAAATATGCGATCGCGATCAGTAATGAATTAGAGTTCTTGGATCTTATAAGTTACAAGTCTTTGTGCGAGTAAAGACTCCAGAAACTACAACCACCACACACTAATGAAACAAGGAATAAAAAACCACCAGTTGGCAGATGTCCTGGAGGTGAACTGGTGTTAAATGTAAGGTCGTTATAATCCAACAATTCCCCTCTCTTGCTCCATCCTAATATATCAATAAATTTTCCATAAACCTCACCTCCTACATCAGGATGTCCCCCAAGACTTTCCCAGATTTGCTTTTGCACACTAAAGCCAAAATAGCTATAGGAATATTTAACCCATAACTGATCTATAGTACAAAGGTCTTTACTGGGAATATTTAACCAATCATCACTCAATAGATATCCTTTTTTTTCACGATTAGAAGCCTTTAAGATCAGATGGTAAGTTGTCTCATCAGCCTCTTTCCATTTACCACCAGCTAGTAACTTACGCAGAGGAGCGTAATCTATTCCTACTTCACTCTGAAGAATAATCTCGCTCATAATTTCACCATACTAATTTAAAAATTGTCGCTATTTAAACTAATCTGGCACCACCATCAACTGGCAAAACAATTCCAGTAACAAAACTATTGCCTGCTAGAAATAAAATAGCATCAGCAATATCTTCAACATGACCAATACGTTTGGTAGGAAGTTGCATAGCTTGCTGTTGAAAAAAGGCTAATCGCTCCGATTCTGGTAAACGCTCCCAGTAGGGAGTCTCAATCAATCCAGCCGAGACCGCATTAACACGCACAGGAGCTAGTTCTAAAGCTAGAGGTCGAGTAAGAGCTTCAATCGCTCCATTAATTGCTGCTGTTGCGCCCATACCTCGAATTCCTTTGCTAGCAGCAATACCAGTTACAAAAGTAATTGACCCGGTTGACTTAACGTAGGAAGAACTATGACGCACTACATTTATATGAACCCAGAATTTCTGATCAACAGCACGATGTAACTCCGTACTATCTAAATTGGCAAATATTCCCAATGCGGTGCCACCTCCAGCAGCGATCACCAGATGGTCAAATTCGCCTACTTCTGTAAAAAATTTAGCTACTGATGCTTCATCGCTCCCTTCTAGGCAATAGCCTGTAATCAAATCAGGAAACTGCTGTTGTGCATTAGCTATTTTATCCTGCGATCGCCCAGTAATCACAACTGAAGCCCCAGTATGGATAAATGCTTGAGCTGTAGACCATCCAATTCCTGAACTACCACCTACGATAATAACCCGTTGTTTAGAAAACTTCATATTCATATTCTAAACTCCTAATGCTTCTTTTTTCGGTTTGTCTGGATTGAGAACACTAATTGTTGCACTCATAGAGCCTTTTTCCCTCACCCTAGATCATTATTCATCAATTTGCCAGACATCCTTATTAAGTTCCTCATCCAGAATTCGCTTGGGACGTACTATCGTTAAAACTTTCCCCAGTAATTCGATCGCTGGTTCTTCTTCAAACCATTGAAACTCTAAATTTTCACCTTCTTCAATGATAAAATAACTATTAGATTCCCATACTCTTATTGCTCGATCTACAATCACTAAAACATCTTCAACATAACCAGAAATTTTTCCAGGTAAGCGATCGCTATTGGCAATAATTACGACTGGATCTTCAGCATTCAAAACTATTTGCCATCCTGGAATTGGCACCCATGCACCTGTACCCGAAAATTTTACCATCCCAAAAGCATTAGTTGCTTCAATGACTGGCACAACTTTTAAATCTGCTCGGGTAATGGGCATTTCCCCCACTACGGGTAAAATTCGCGGTAATTCTGCTTCTGATTCTAAACGATAAATTGGTAAAGTCGGAGCTGGACGTTTTGGTAATACAGTAAAATCAGTGAGGAGATTTTCAATTTGCTCCCGAGCTGATTCAGTTTGTACAAATCTTAATCCTTGGGCAATTAAACGCGATCGCTCCTGTAAATCAGATATTTGTTTAGCTCTTTTCCAATATAGATAAGCTAAACAATCTCCTGGATGGTCTGAAAATCCGGCTGGGGTTGGTCGTAAATAGGAAAAATCTTTGATCGCTTTGGCTAATTCCCGAGCCTGATCAACATCCAACTTTTTAGTTAACACAAATTCAGCGGCGCTACTTCGTTCTGATCCAGACAGAATCCGCAACTCATATAAAACATCACTACCCTTATTAGTAAAATGCGATCGCGTTGACTCGGATACACCATTATTGACGATGGTAGTATAAACCTGAAAACCGACAATAATCTGATTTTGTTGAATGGGTTCAAATCCTGTTTCTTCAAAAATACGCTGGGGACTGTAACCGGATTTTTGCAAACTTTGACAAGCTTGTCCCCATTCCACCCAATTACCTTCTTTACGACGGAGACGTTGGATTAAATTTTCAATTTCAATAGTCATGGATTATGATTAGTCATCAATGATGAAGTATAATTAGTTTTGCTTATTAGTTTCTTGTTCTTGTTTAGCACCAGATTCTTTAACTGTAGTAGCGGCATCTTTTGCTCGATTAATCGGTACTAAAATTGGATTAGGAGAACTTGATGCAGTTCCCGCTGGACTAGCAGTAGGAGCTGTACTTGGATCGGTCGTCGTGGCCGAATTTTGGGCAGGTGGTGGGGCAGAAGATGAGCAAGCAACGACTAAGGGCAAGATCATAGTTGTCAGACAGACAGTGAGTTTGAGATTGAGCATTTTTTTTCCTGGAGATGGGGAGAGCGGCATTTGGCCAGGTTGACTGGCGATCGAAATCCTGATCTTGAGCCTAACATACTCTGAGCCTAACTTAAATGCCAGATAACGCTAAAATAATACGGTTGTAATTTGTAGCGGACTGTGATCGAACGGTATACTCTGCCCGAAATGGGTGAATTGTGGACTGATAATTATAAATTTAAAACCTGGTTACAAGTAGAAATTGCGGTATGTGAGGCTCAAGCTGAATTGGGATATATCCCAGAGGATGCTGTCAAGGAAATTAAAGCCAAAGCTAACTTTGATGTGAACCGTGTCCTCGAAATAGAAGCTGAAGTCCGTCATGACATGATTGCGTTTCTCACTAATGTCAATGAATATGTAGGAGAAGCAGGACGTTATATTCACTTAGGTCTAACCAGCTCAGATGTATTAGATACGGCTTTAGCATTACAATTGGTAGCCAGTCTAGACTTGATTTTGGAACGAATTGAGGATTTAAGTCAAGCAATTCGTTATCAAGCCCAACAACATCGCTCAACTGTAATGATTGGTCGCTCCCACGGAATTCATGCTGAACCGATTACCTTTGGGTTTAAACTAGCTGGTTGGTTAGCAGAAGTATTTCGCGATCGCGATCGCTTAGTCAATTTACGTCGTAGTATTGCTGTTGGCAAAATTTCCGGTGCTGTGGGCACTTATGCGAATATCGACCCACAGATTGAAGCGATCGCTTGTCAAAAACTAGGATTAAAACCTGATTGTGCTTCAACACAAGTAATATCACGCGATCGCCATGCTGAATATGTGCAACAATTAGCTCTAGTAGCTGCATCCATTGAACGTTTTGCTGTGGAAATTCGCAACTTACAGCGGACTGATGTGCTGGAAGTAGAAGAATTCTTTGCTAAAGGTCAAAAAGGTTCTTCAGCTATGCCCCACAAGCGTAATCCCATCCGTTCCGAACGCTTAACTGGAATCGCCAGAGTGATCCGGGGTCATGCGATCGCGGCTTTAGAAAATGTAGCACTTTGGCACGAACGAGATATTTCCCATAGTTCCGTCGAGCGGATCATTTTCCCGGATGCTTGTACTTTAACCCATTTTATGATCTATGAAATCACCGATTTAGTCAAAAATCTACTTGTTTATCCCCAAAATATGGCCCGAAATCTCAATGTTTACGGGGGAGTTGTCTTTAGTCAAGGAGTGCTATTAGCTTTAGTAGAAAAAGGATTAAGTCGGGAGCAAGCATATAGTATTGTTCAATCTTGCGCTCATCAAGCATGGAATCAACCAGAAGGTAATTTTCATGATTTAATTAGCCAAGATGAGCGCGTGACTACTAAGCTATCTTCTGAAGAGATCGAAGCTTGTTTTAATCCACAACATCATCTCCGACATTTAGATCAAGTTTATCAACGGTTAGGAATTTAATCGTAGGGGCGAAGCATTCGGGCGAAAATTAATAGCTTAAACTTTACCCTGAGTGCTCCCTGAGCCTTGCCCTGAGCGTAGTCGAAGGGGGAGTCGAAGGGCGTAGTCGAAGGGCTGTTAATATTATATCCGAATGCTTCGCCCTTCTTATTTTAATCTACTAAATCATAAAATAAATCATTAATCTTTTTGAAAAAATTACTCGATGATCTTTCTCCAAAAATAGCACTATACCAAACTTGCCACATTAATAAAAGCCATAAATTTCTCCCCACTCTTCCTCCTTTCATCAAACCTCCCACTTTACCACTAATTATTTGTTCACTGAAATCAGGATTCCAGATTCCTTGCTCGCGCAATCGACTCCGACTTAACCATTTTCTCACATCTCTGCGTAATTCATTTAAGCATAATGTGGTTACAGGAACAGCCATTCCTTGTTTTTCTCTCCAAACTATTTCTGGAGGTAACCAAGATGCGACAGCTTTTTTCAGGATATACTTTTCACAAGCTCCCTGTAAACAAAATTCACCCGGTAATTGAAAACTCCACTCAGTTAAAGGAAAATCACAAAAAGGCGATCGCACTCGTAATCCTTGAGACATGGCTAAGTTATTGGCTCGAGGTTGAATATTTTGCGCTCCTTTTAACATTAAGGTTGCTCGTCGTAATTTGGCTAACCAATCGGTACAAAATTGTGGATCTAAAGCTTCTGCTAACCAGTCAATTGGGTTAATTGTTTGAATGTTTCTCAATACTTCCCTTTGAAAACAAATCGATTCATAACCAGATAAAGCGCCAAAAGTATCTAGATATTGACGGTTAAAGTCTTTAAATCCAGCGGGATTTTCCTGGTTATAAATTCCCGCAGCAATTAAGGGTTTATTTGTCCATCCAGCAAATAATTGATCACCATTTTCTCCATTAAAAATTAAAGCAGTTTCTTGACTAGCAACTTGGGTTAATAAAAATAATGGTAAAGTTGCACCATCCCCAAAAGGTAAATCTAATGCTTGAACTGTGGGAATTAAAGCTTTTCTAAGTTTATCTGGGGTGACAGTAACTTTGATTAAGGGAATTTTGAGAAAATCTGCTACTTGTTGAGCATAGGGTAATTCGGAAGTATTCTTATTCCTTAATATGGGCTCAAAATCTAAAGTATAAGCACGTATTTTTATCCCTGCTTGCACTAATAAAGCTGCGACGATCGAAGAATCAATTCCACCGGATAAAAATATGCCATAATCATCATTAGTTAAATCAGCTATTTGCCGATTAATTGCAGCTTTTAATAGATTTTGTAGTTGGAATATTGCCTCTTCTTCATGTTTAATTAACTCAGGTGCTTGTTGCCATTGATGTAGTTTAGTTGTTACTCTTTCCGTTGGATTATTAGCTACCCATTTAACTTCTGTTCCCGCAGCGATCGCCAAAATATTTTCGATGGGTGATAGAGGTGTTGGTACATAAGAAAAACAACTATATCCATAAATAGCTGGGATACTAAGGTGGTAATTTTCTCTTAAGGGTAAAAGTAGTTGCAATCTAGAAGCAAACCAAATGCTGTGGGAAAGTTCCGTCCAATATAGGGGTAATCTTCCCAAAGGTTCTCTTCCTAAAATACAGGATATTCCCTGCAATTTTACCCAAATTTCTGGCTGATCCTCTAATCCTGTAGCTGATAAAGAAAAGGTAATTTCCTCTCCCTGGTCAAATAAGTTAGAGTTAAAATTGTCTCCACTAGAACCAATATAAGCAACACCCCAAATTAGTGAATTTCCCTCCGACCGGATATCTAATTTACCTTGGTAGCGTTTGATCTGATTTGGTTTTTGGGTAATTAAAACTTGACCTAATAAGTCTTCTGCTTCAGATTGGATAGCATTACCCCAATATCCAATAAATTGAGCTGGCTGAGTTATACCCACTTTACTTAACCGTAAAAGTGTTTTTACTAATAATATGATCTCCTAACCGCATTTCTACTTGCCAAGATCCAGTTTTTGCTGTGGAATTAAACTCATAATAGCAATAAGTCGGCCAGGGATTGCGATCGACTTGACGAGTTTGATATTGGCTTTGATGAGCAATTTGACCGCTTGGATCAATCCAATTACAGGTTAAGGAGAGTTTTTCTCCCAAGGGCGCATTAGTTAGGGTAACACGGTAATAAGCAGTGGGATTGGTTTGACGATCGACAATGTTTACCGGAATCCCTTGATCTTGAGCTAAGGTGACGTTACTAGAATAAGCCGTAATCTGGGCAAAAGTTGTTTGACGAGTGACAGTATAAACTGTGGTTGCTGCGATCGCCATTATTAAAATCCCGATTACCCCCGCAATTACCCATTGACGTTGCTTGGTTTGGACTGCAAGCACTTCTCGACGTTGGACTTGAACTAAAGCATCATCAAGTAAATCTGGGGACAAATTTAATTCTTGCAAAATCTCCTGGACCTGTGTCCGATCTAGTTCCATTTCCCGTTTTCGCGATAGCTGCTCGATTTCTGCAATTACTTTCGCTAGTTCCTCTTGATTTAGTCTTTTGTCCATTTCGTCCTCTTGACTAGATGTTAAATTTTGGCAGAAAAATTTTCTTGGACAATTAATTGATTAAAAATCAAACTCTCTGACAAACTATAATAATCGATCACAAATTTGCAATTAATGGCTAACCGGTTGCGGAACTGGCTAGTTAGAGATTGTAGCTAACTTCAGTTTAGTTAGTCTAGTAGCGTATTCAGGGTAGCAGAATCATGAACAAATATTTAATTGAATCTAGTGACGATTCTCCCAGTCAGGAGGAGCTTGATTTGTTGCAAATAATCCTCGAACCAGAAGCTTCTTATCCTTGGAATCCAGCTCAACCAGAGTCAGAAGCTTTTTTTACTCAGTTAGAACATAAATTTACCTTCGCTGAGTTATCCCTTGATGACATCGAAATGCGATCGCAACAATTATTTAGTCAATTAGATCGACTGTGGGAAATTACTGATCCTTCAGTCATTGAGGAAAGTTCCCTTTTAAAAAAACTGTTGGCGCTTTTGTCTGAACAGTTTGCCCCCCTTGTCCCTCAATCTTGGTTAAATGCGATCGCACAGCAAGCAGAAATATTAACCGATGCTAATCACTCCCATCTATCTTTGGAAACAAAGCTAGTCGAATGCGTGCAAGAGCTTTTACCGAATTGGTTAACAGAGGATTTACAAGTCTTAGCGCGACCCTACGCTTGGGCAATGCGGTCTTCTGAACCTCCTAATTTACGAGCGGTAGATTGGACTGAGTTATCGGAAATTGAACAGGTTCGTTTCACTTTAGCGATCGCTCATTTTGCGCTCTCTCAGGTAAATATTTCTGACCATCCTTCATCGTAAATAGTGAACGGTTAAAAGTAAAGAGCAAGCCCTTCTTTCTCTTTTCTTTTTTCTCTTTCACTATTTTTTTTGCCTTTGATTAAAATAGTTTTTACGCATCAATTAGAAATTCTCGTAGCGAAGTTTTGCGATCGCGTTGGTGATAGTACCCTTGCTTTCAAAATTGCTGCACCTAAAAACGCATAAGACAATACTCCTACTAATGCCAATACTAACACATTATAATTGCCCGTGGCATTCCATAAAGCATGAAGTCCGGCAGCAGTTAAATACCCAATTACCAATATTTGCCATCGATGTTTAGGTTTAAGAACACTTAGACCAATAAAATATCCTAAATAACCACTATAAGCCATGTGACCTGCCACTGATCCTAAAATTCTGGGAATTAATAATTGTAATCCTAACAATTCTCCATTAATTATTCCTACACCTAATGTTCCCGTATGTATCGCTTGGGGAACATATTGTCCTAGAGTTTCCATCAGAGTAAAAGCTACCGCACTAGCTGTTCCTAATAAAATACCATCTAAAGGTTCCCACACCCCAATCTGTTCTCGTCCAGGTGATTTTAAGCATCTACCCAGAAACCAAGCTCCTAAGACTGGTAAAGCTTTGAGCAATTCTTCCATTAATCCTGCCCCAAAAAACATTTTCACTAATAAATCTAAAAAGTCGGTTGGGGGAACCTCTACTTTGCCTGGTAAAAGCTTACGAAAAAAGAATATAAATATATTTAAAATTGGGCTGTGTAAAATTAACAGCATGGTACAACCACATCCCCCAATTACCCACCAGGGTTTGTGTTTACCACAAAGTTGATAGACAAAATAGTAAGCTGCTCCAGCTAGATAAGCAGCAAGAACTAAGTTAAATAGACCTGCTTTCCCGATCGAAACAAACATCAAGACCACAAACAGCACCGTCAACATCCCAGGAATCAGATAAGCTTTGCGGCTTAATTCTCCTCCTGTTGCAAAAATTGGGAATAATTGGGTGAGAGTGAGGGAATCTGAGGGAAACTGGGGTGCAGAACTGACTGTTTGACATTGAAAAATGAATTCAGGACCATTAACTGCGAGGGTAATGCGATCGCCAGTTTGCAAAGGTTCACATCCCTGAATGCGTTTGGCATTAATATAGGTGCCATTAGCACTATTCAGATCACAAATGAGCCAAATTGCTTGCTGATTTCCCTGGTTGACCGTCGATCTGATCAGTGCGTGATGTCTAGATACACCAGTATAGATTTGAGAATCCAGAAAGATTTGGCAATCCCGATCGCGTCCCAAAGTAATTTCGGTGTCAGCAGACCAGGTAAATAATGGCTGATCTGATGTTTTACCTGCTTTTAACTCCCATAGTTCAGCTCGAGCAGGAATTTGACCTGTCATATTGATTTTAGCAGTTTCACTGGACTGGTTTAACCGCATTATTGGCAAAACCATGTTTAGCCAGTTCCTGAGTTAGGGCTAATCGGTTGTCTACTCGATCGACAAATAGGACACCATAAAGATGATCCATTTCATGTTGAATCGCCCGAGATAATAGCCCAGAAGCCATCATCGCTTGGGGATGTCCATGTTCATCTTTATAGGATATTTCGATTAGTTCAGGACGTTTAACGTCTAAATAAACACCAGGAATGCTCAAACACCCTTCTTGAAAAACACAAATCTCTCCACCCAGTTCTTTAATAGTGGGATTAATTAAAACTAAGGGAGGTGTAGCCGAATTTTGGGGATCACAGTCAATCACAATCAGTTGTTTTTGAATACCAACTTGTGGAGCTGCTAAACCGATCCCATCAGCACTGTACATAGTTTGCAGCATTTCTTTGACCAGCTGCCGAATTTCTCGATTTACTTGAGCTACACGCTTGGACTTTTGACGCAATGCCTGATCACCTAGATTATGAATCTCTAGGGGCGGTTTGGCCAATTTTTTCTTCTCAACCAGAATTTGTGAGGTCATGAGTTTAATTAATGAAAATGCTGCTAGGTTTTAAATATGAGAGTTCCTTTTAATCTTAGCCAAAACCGTTGTTTTCTGCTTCGATCGCAAGTTTAATTAGAAATTTTTTTAAATTGCCAAGTTTATCTAGGTGTCAGAAATCAGTTTGATGATGCTCTCAAATCTGACTCCTGACAACTGCTCCGTTTAGAGTTTGACCTCAATATCGACACCCGCAGGTAAATCCAGTTTCATTAGAGCATCAATGGTTTTCGCTGAGGGCTGGTAAATATCAATAATCCGACGGTGAGTCCGGGTTTCAAAGTGTTCCCGGGAGTCTTTATCAACGTGGGGAGAGCGTAATAAACAATAAATTCAACGTCTAGTGGGTAAGGGAATTGGACCAATAGCTGTAGCGTTAGTTCGATTAGCTGTATCTACAATTTTTTCACAGGAAGTATCTAGAAGACGACGATCAAAAGCTTTGAGACGAATGCGAATTTTTTGCTGGGGGATAGTGGCCATTTCTTTAATTTTCGAGGTTCAGTTTGCTGTTTAATTTGGCGATCGCCAAGGTATTTAACCGAGCGATCGGCATGGAAATGAGAATTTTTTTGAGCAGAAAAGCTTAATACCCATCGCATTAGCTCTTCTGCTCAATAATTAGTAGGTACTTAGAGCCTACTTCAAGATTTTGGAGACAACTCCAGCACCGACTGTGCGACCACCTTCCCGGATGGCAAAGCGCATTCCTTGTTCAATGGCGATCGGGTTAATTAATTCTACGGTCATTTTGATGCGATCGCCCGGCATTACCATTTCTGGTTTGGCACCATCATCAGAAGTAAACTCTTTAATTGTCCCAGTTACATCTGTAGTCCGAACATAGAACTGAGGACGATAACCAGAGAAGAAGGGAGTTTTACGACCACCTTCTTTTTCACTGAGAATGTAGACTTCACCTTCAAACTGAGTATGAGGAGTGATTGAACCAGGTTTAGCAATTACCATTCCGCGTTCAATATCAGTCTTTTGCATCCCACGGAGCAACACCCCAGCGTTATCTCCAGCCATTCCTTCTTCTAGACTTTTCTTGAACATTTCGATCCCAGTTACCGTAGTATTCTTGGTATCTCTCAGACCGACCAATTGTACGTTATCACCGATTTTCACTTTCCCACGTTCAATCCGACCAGTAGCTACTGTACCACGACCAGTAATCGAGAATACGTCTTCTACCGCCATCAAGAAAGGCTTATCAATATCACGCTCTGGGTCAGGAATATAAGAATCTACAGCATCCATCAGTTCATAGATTTTATCTACCCACGGATCCTCACCTCTCTGGGTTTTAGGACTTGCTGTCATTTTTTCTAAAGCTTTCAATCCAGAACCTTTGACAATGGGAATCTCATCGCCATCAAATCCGTACTCAGTTAAAAGTTCCCGTAGTTCTAAATCTACTAATTCTAGTAGTTCTTCATCCTCCATCATATCTTCCTTATTCAGGAAGACCACCAACTTAGGCACACCTACTTGACGTGCTAATAAGATATGTTCCCGGGTTTGGGGCATCGGACCATCAGTAGCGGCTACCACCAAAATCGCTCCATCCATTTGAGCGGCACCAGTGATCATATTCTTCACATAGTCAGCATGACCAGGACAATCTACGTGAGCATAGTGACGTTTTTCGGTTTCATACTCAACGTGAGCAGTGTTAATCGTAATCCCCCGGGCTTTTTCTTCCGGAGCGTTATCAATTTGGTCATAAGCTTTAGCCACAGCCTGACCTAAAGCAGCTAAGGTCATTGTAATTGCTGCGGTCAAAGTTGTTTTGCCGTGGTCAACGTGACCAATGGTACCGATGTTAACGTGAGTTTTATTCCTTTCAAACTTTGCGCGTGCCATGAATTTATCTGTTCCTTATTTCTTTTTTTTTAGATTTTAGAATCTTAGATTAGGGATCTTAGATTTAATCTAAAATCCCTGATTGTTTCATCTAAAATCGTTAGGCGTTCCCTTTGCTTTTCGCAATAATTGGTTCAGCCACGTTGCGAGGCACTTCATCATAATGGCTAAATTCCATTGAGAAGATCCCCCGACCTTGGGTTTTTGAACGGATATCGGTAGCATATCCAAACATTTCTGCTAATGGCACCTTAGCGGTTACCTTCGCAAGTCCCTGTTCAGAACCCATCCCTTCGATTTGACCACGACGGGAATTGAGGTCTCCCATCACATCTCCTAGGAAGTTTTCGGGAACTTCGACCTCAACTTTCATCATAGGTTCTAATAGGACTGGTTTAGCCCTCATCACGGCTTCTTTAATTGCCATTGAGCCAGCAATTTTAAAGGCCATTTCTGAGGAGTCTACGT
Organism: uncultured cyanobacterium; assembly: GCA_963744145.1. GTDB lineage: Bacteria > Cyanobacteriota > Cyanobacteriia > Cyanobacteriales > CAWUOF01 > CAVUSO01. The sequence continues at coordinate 1,614,143 of CAVUSO010000001.1, forward strand.
CGTGGTAAGAACCATCTACTAAGATGGCTTTGAGGTCAATTACTGGATAACCAGCGAGGATGCCTGATTCGCAAGCTTCTTTCATCCCTTGTTCAGACGGAGAGATATATTCTTTGGGAACAGTCCCACCGACGATTTTGGAGACGAATTCAAATCCAGTCCCAGGTTCTCCGGGTTCAAGCTGGATCACCACATGACCATATTGACCTTTACCACCACTTTGACGGATAAATTTGCCTTCAGCCGTCACTTTCTCGCGAATTGTTTCGCGATAGGCTACTTGTGGGGCACCCACATTAGCTTCAACTTTGAATTCCCGTAGCATCCGATCAACTAGAATTTCTAGGTGTAATTCACCCATCCCCGCGATCACGGTTTGATTAGTTTCGGGATCGATTCTGACTCTAAATGTGGGGTCTTCTTCCGACAAGGACTGGAGGGCTTTGGATAGCTTCTCCATGTCCTGTTTGGTTTTGGGTTCGACTGCGACGGAGATCACTGGCTCGGGAATGAAGAGCGACTCCAGAATCACTGGGGCACTTTCTTCGCAGATGGTATCGCCAGTAAAGGTGTCTTTCAGTCCTAGGGCTGCACCCAAATCTCCCGCACGGAGTTCTTCGACTTCGATCCGGTCATCGGCTTTGAGAACTACCAAACGGGAAATCCGTTCTTTTTTGTTTTTGGTGGAGTTTAGGGCATAGCTGCCTTTTTTGAGAACTCCTGAGTAAACCCGAACAAAGGTTAGCCTGCCATAGGGATCGGCCATAATCTTGAAGGCTAGGGCAGATAGGGGTTGATTATCATCAGCATTGCGCTTGACGATACTACCATCAGGTAAAGTCCCCTCAATTGGTGGAATATCGATGGGTGCTGGTAGGTAGTCGATCACTGCATCTAATAGTAGTTGCACACCTTTGTTTTTGAAGGCTGAACCACAGAGCATGGGCACCATTGTCCCCTGGATCGTTCCTTTGCGGATGGCTTGGTGGATCTCTGCTTCGGTTAGTTCTTCACCTTCGAGATATTTTTCGGTGAGGTGATCGTCGGTTTCGGCGGCTTTTTCGATCAGATTTTCCCGGAATTTTTTGGCATCTGCCATCACTTCTGCCGGAATATCGGTTTCGGTAATGTCTGTACCCTGGTCATTGGTGTAAATATAAGCCCGCATTTTTACCAGGTCTACGATCCCTTTAAAATCACCTTCGCTCCCGATCGGCACTTGGATGGGAACGGCATTAGCTCTCATCCGATCCTTGATCTGGTCATAAACTTTATAAAAGTTTGCGCCCGTCCGATCCATTTTGTTGACAAAAACGATCCGAGGCACTTTATACCGATCTGCTTGTCGCCACACGGTCTCTGATTGGGGTTGAACGCCGCCAACTGAGCAGAATACGGCAATCACTCCATCCAATACCCGCATGGAACGTTCTACTTCGATCGTGAAGTCTACGTGGCCCGGTGTATCAATAATGTTGATTTGATATTCTTTCCAACTGGTGGTGATGGCCGCAGCCGTGATGGTTATGCCCCGCTCCCGCTCTTGTTCCATCCAGTCGGTTACGGCTGTACCTTCGTGAACTTCGCCGATTTTATGCACCATGCCAGAATAGAACAGTATTCGCTCAGTTGTGGTGGTTTTGCCCGCATCTATGTGGGCGGCGATGCCTATGTTGCGTATTTTCTCAAGCGGGACGGTACGTGCCACAGCTACCTCCTTAGTTTTTGTCGCATAATATATGCGTTGTTAAGATTTCATGTTGCGAATGAGTGCGAGGGAGCAGCGTTTGGTTGAACCAAAATCTTGCTCAAGGTTCTGTCATGGCTGTTTTTAATCAATTGCCACTAGTCACCCTGTCTGCCACACCCAAGCATCCCTCGCGCTAATATTATGCTTGGAAATGGACATAATCAAAGATCTGTCCTGAGCGACTATCCACTATTCTCGATCAGATCAAAAAATGCTGTCTTGTGGATAGCGCTGTTCTGGTTACATTTTAATATTTTTTGCAAAATTTGTTCACATATTGAGATCTCGATCTGTGGAAGAGAATCCCTGGTAAACATTAGTACCGATAGTGGGCGAAAGCTTTGTTCGCTTCTGCCATCCGGTGAGTTTCTTCTCGCTTGCGAATGGCATTACCTGTCTCATTCGCAGCATCCATTAATTCATTGGCTAGTTTGTTAGCCATGCTTCTTCCGGAACGCGATCGCGAATATTGAATTAGCCAGCGTAGGGCTAAAGTTGTGCCCCGATCTGAGCGTACTTCCATGGGCACTTGATAGGTCGCACCACCGACCCGACGTGCTTTTACTTCTACCAGTGGGGTCGCATTCCGCACTGCTTTTTCAAACATTTCTAACGGTTCAGCACCAGTTCTTTCTTGAATTGTTTTTAACGCATCATACACAATATGATTGGCAACTGATTTTTTGCCTTTTTTCATCACCCGTCGCACCATCATGGTAACTAGGCAACTATTATATACGGGATCTGGAGGAATGGGACGTTTTTGAATAACACCGCGACGAGACATAATCAGCCTTTAACGAGATAATTTTGCTAGTTGGGATTTGGTGATTGACCAGTTTTTTTATTGTCTATGGGCAACTACCGACAGGAGTTCAAATTACGCCAATCCTTTGGCGATCGCGATCATTACTTGGCAGCTTTTGGACGTTTAGCTCCGTATTTGGAGCGACCTTGACGCCGATCTTTCACACCTGCGGTATCTAAAGTACCACGAATAATATGGTATCTAACTCCGGGCAAATCTTTGACCCGACCACCACGGATCATCACGACCGAGTGTTCTTGGAGGTTGTGGCCAATTCCGGGGATGTAAGCTGTGACTTCAAATCCCGAGGTCAGTCGTACCCGGGCGACTTTACGCAGGGCGGAGTTCGGTTTTTTCGGAGTGGTCGTGTACACCCTGGTACAAACGCCACGACGCTGAGGGCAACTCTTGAGTGCTGGCGATTTGGTTTTCTTTTGCGCTGCGGCGCGTTCAGTCCGAATGAGTTGCTGGATAGTGGGCATGGGTTCGATGGCCTAAAATTTTTGGCAGTGGCAACTTTCAACAAACTCTTACTATATCTTAATGGAGGTATCTGTGTCAATGGTTTTTTGCTTAATAAATTCTAAATTTCTGCGGTTACTGACCTGGGGATACTAGATTTTTTGATTTTGGCAATGATTGTGCGGATCTACTGATCTGGTTGTACCAACTGAAAATGAGTTCCCGCATCCACAAGTTTGAATTGCGATGGGGTTATGAAAACGGAAACCCCCTCCCATTAAGTCTTCTGAGTAATCGATGGTAAGACCATTAATATAGTTTAACGTCTGGCTATTGATGACTATACTTATACCGTCACATTCATAAATTAGATCTTCAGCGGTTGCTTGTTCGGTAAAGCCCATAATATAGTATAGTTCAGCACAACCGCCTTGGTCTACACTCAGCCGAAATAATAGGTTGGGATTTGATTGTTTAGATTTGAGACGTTTGATTTCGTTGGTGGCGGCTGGGTTAAGATGAATCATTTTTAATTAGAGCTAGAAACGCGATCAAGAAATTATACCTCTCTTTCACACTTTTTAATTGGTCAGAGTAGAATGAGAGTTTTGGACTATAAACGCCTAGGCGATCGCGATCGCTGCCAAGCTATCCCAAGGGGTTTTCAGAACCTAGTCTGGTGCATGGCTGGCTAGGATGTTTAAGCTTCTGAAAAGACGATTTCTAAGTTGACGGAATTAACCATTACAAAATATGAACCGATTAAAACAATTAAAACAGTATTGGCATTGGGCTTGGAATATATCAAAACTCTACTGGGTTTCTAGTGAAAAATGGGGAGCTATTACCATAGCTTGTGCCCAGATAGGAGTTATTATCCTGGAAAATAAAGTCGCATTGATGTTGAACAGTTATCAAGGCGAAACAGCTACGGCACTACAGGCAAAATCACCTACTTTTTATCAACTTATCTTAATTAGCACAGGTTTAGTAGCTTTATACATTTTCGGTTGGATTTTTAAATATTTTATTCAAAAAAAGCTAGAATTATACTGGCAAGAATGGCTGACTAAAGATTTTCTCAAGAGATATTTTCACAACCAAGCTTACCACAAAATTAATAGTTGTAAGGAAATTGATAATCCTGACAATCGCCTCTCTGAAGACATCCAATCTTTTGTAGGAGACACGTTATCTTATTCTTTCAGCTTAGGCGATACAATACTGAGAGGTTTTCTATTTTTTGGAGTCCTTTGGTCAATTAATCATTTTCTAGTTTATCTAACAATTATAGTAGCAGCTATCCGAACTTTAATTAACATTTTCATTGGCCAACCTTTAATCCCACTCAAAAATAAACTGCTCAAATTAAAACCCGATTTCCGCTATAGCTTAGTCTATGTTCGTAACAATAGTGAATCCATAGCTTTCTATAGAGGAGAAAAACAAGAATTAGACCAGATTCAAAGAAAATTTGGAAAATTTTTGGCAGTACAACATCAAATTATTTTACCTGAAAGTGCTTTATTTGCAGTTGAGATTGGTATTTCTATTGCTTTTACTTTAATGCTTCAGTTTATTTTAGCTCCTCAATATTTCAATGGCCAAATTTCCTTTGGTGACATCACTCGTTCTATCGGTGCTTGTGGGACTGTTTTGAGTGTACTTAGTTGGTTTGCCGATTCTTTTGATGGATTGATTTCCTACGCAGCAACTATTAAGCGTTTAGGCACATTTTCAGATTTTATTGAGTCACCCAATTTAGTTTCCTACAAAGCTCAAACTATTGAAACAGTAATCGATACTAGGCTAGCTCTGACTCATCTTTGCTTACAAACTCCTGACTACAAAAGAACTTTAGTGCAGGATATCTCCTTAGAAGTTCCCACAGGAAAAGGAGTCTTATTGATGGGACCGTCCGGGAGTGGGAAGAGTTCGATTTTGAGGGCGATAGCAGGTCTGTGGGATACTGGTTCAGGCTGTATTTTCCGTCCGCACATAGAAGAAATTTTTATCATCCCCCAACGTCCTTACATGATTCTGGGTTCTCTCAGCGCTCAATTATTATACCCACACACAAAAAGAGATATCAGTAATGAACAACTTCAATCCTGTTTAGAAAAAGTCAATCTGGCTGATTTAGCCACCAGAATGGGTGGTTTTGATGTGGAATTAAACTGGGCTGATATTTTATCCCTGGGTGAGCAGCAAAAACTGGCATTTGCTCGCCTATTTTTGGCAAATCCTCGTTATGTATTGTTGGATGAATCTACTAGTGCGTTAGATGTGGCTAATGAGAAGCATTTATATGAACTTATCAAAGGTTTAGATATCACGTTTATTAGCGTTGGACATAGACCAACGTTGCTTCAGTATCATGAGTATATTGTTCAAATTTGAGGGCGACTAAATGCTGATCTATTTGATCCTCGCTACTTGGCCTATTTTATTACTTAAATCAAACTAGCAATTGTTAAACAAATTTTAAGCTTTCATTAATATTACGTCAATCGGGTCAATGTGACTTATAATGCGAAACCGTATTTTTGACAACAGTTAAATCGCGCCGATCGTCCATACCCGCTCAAAATTTAAGAAAAAGTTACGATCTGAAAAAAGCATAAAAGATATGATAGAGATATAAATTAATAGTTAATGCTGCATCAGCATAACCAGAAGAGCAACCCTAATAAACCTCAACAAACAAGCAGCTAGGCTTAGTAATTTATCCTAGACTAAAACAAGAGAAAAACAACATTTTAGTTGTTTTAATTCATGGTAATTATCATTATGTAAGGATGCAATTTTCAACAGATAAACAGATAGGAAAGCGAAGTAATTTTGGTTAACTAAACCAAAAACAATCAGGATTAAATTGCCCCAAGGAAATTTCTGGCAGCAATTGGCTAGAGTAATAGCACAATAAAGGCTTGAGAGATCATGAACACCAAAAAATTTTCCACATTAGATGGTAACGAAGCAGTCGCTTATGTTGCCTACCGACTGAATGAAGTCATTGCCATTTATCCGATCACTCCATCATCAGCAATGGGAGAATGGGCAGATGCGTGGGCATCAGAAGGTAAAAAAAATATCTGGGGCAGCATTCCCTTAGTAATGGAGATGCAAAGTGAAGGAGGTGCAGCGGGAGTATTACATGGCTCTCTACAAACAGGCTCCCTCACCACCACATTTACAGCATCTCAGGGATTATTACTAATGATCCCGAATATGTACAAAATTGCTGGAGAATTAACCCCAGTCGTAATTCATGTTGCTGCTCGTAGTTTAGCCGCCCAAGGTCTCTCCATTTTTGGCGATCATCAAGATGTCATGGCTTGTCGCGCTACAGGGTTTGCGCTGCTTTGTTCCGCATCAGTCCAAGAAGCCCACGACTTTGCCATCATCGCCCAAATTGCTACCCTAGAATCACGCATCCCATTCCTACACTTCTTTGACGGTTTTCGGACTTCCCATGAAGTCCAAAAAATTGAACTACTCTCCGAAGCAGATTTGAGAGCATTAATCGATGATAATCTGATTTTTGCCCATCGCGATCGCGCCCTCACCCCAGATCATCCTGTCCTTCGGGGTACAGCCCAAAACCCTGACATCTACTTCCAAGCTAGAGAAAGTGTTAACTACCTATATAACGCTTGTCCGCAAATCGTCCAAACTGCCATGGATCGAGTGGGCGCACTTACCGGACGTCAATATCAACTCTACGAATATTATGGTGCAGCAGACGCGGAAAAAAGTAATCATCTTAATGGGTTCGGGCTGCGAAACAGTACATGAAACTGTAGACTATCTCCTCCCACAGGGAGAAAAAGTAGGTGTTCTCAAAGTCCGCTTATATCGTCCCTTCGACATGAAAAAATTCGTCGAAGCATTACCAGTAACCACTACCAAAATCGCAGTTTTAGATCGGACAAAAGAACCCGGAGCTGGAGGAGAACCGCTTTATCTGGATGTAGTGACTGCTTTCCATGAAGAATGGCAAGGTAAGATGCCCAAAATCGTCGCCGGTCGCTATGGTCTCTCTTCCAAAGAGTTTACTCCGGCAATGGTTAAAGCTATTTTCGATAACCTCAACCAAGCTCAACCAAAAAACCACTTTACCATCGGCATTAACGACGACGTTACCCATACTAGTCTGACCTACGATCCCGAATTTAGTACCGAACCAGATAACGTGATCAGAGCCATGTTTTATGGTTTAGGTGCAGATGGAACCGTTGGTGCTAACAAAAATTCCATCAAAATTATTGGAGAAGACACCGACAACTATGCCCAAGGGTACTTTGTCTATGACTCCAAAAAATCTGGTTCTGTCACCATCTCTCACCTCCGGTTTGGTCCCAACCCGATCCGCTCTACCTACTTAATCGAGCAAGCTAACTTTGTCGCTTGTCATCAATGGGCATTCCTCGAACAATTCGAGATGCTCCAGAACATCGTCCCTGGTGGGATTTTCTTGGTCAACAGTCACTACGGACCAGATACAGTTTGGGATCACTTACCGCGATTAGTCCAAGAGCAAATCATCAATAAGAAGTTAAAATTCTTCGTCTCTGATGCCAATAAAGTCGCTAAAGATAGTGGCATGGCGGGTAGAATTAATACAGTCATGCAGGTCTGTTTCTTTGCTCTTTCCAAAGTCTTACCCAGAGAAGAAGCGATCGCTCAAATCAAAAAATTTGTCGAAAAAACCTACGGTCGCAAAGGTCCAGATATTGTCGCAATGAACATCAGAGCGATCGACAATAGTCTGGCTAATATGTATGAAGTCAAAGTTCCCACCACCATTAGCAGCCAGATCGAACTGCGATCAGCCGTACCAGACACCGCTCCGGTCTTTGTGCGTGAAGTTCAAGGTGCCATGATTGATAAAAAGGGAGATCTCCTACCAGTTAGTGCTCTCCCCATTGATGGCACCTATCCGACCGGCACCGCAAAATGGGAAAAACGTAATATTGCTCAAGAAATTCCGGTTTGGGACCCGGATGTTTGTGTCCAATGCGGCAAATGTATTATGGTTTGTCCTCATGCGGTGATTCGAGGTAAAGTTTACGAACCTGACCAACTCAAAGCAGCACCAAGCACATGGAAATCAGCCAACGCGAAAGACCATGATTGGAGTGGACAAAAATTCACCATTCAAGTAGCTCCAGAAGATTGTACTGGTTGCGCTTTATGTGTAGATATTTGCCCAGCCAAAAATAAATCTCAACCGAAGCTTCGAGCTATTAATATGGCTCCCCAACCCCCACTTCGAGAATCAGAACGGGAAAATTGGGATTTCTTCCTCAATCTACCCAATCCTGATCGACGGGAATTGAAACTTAATCAAATCCGTCAACAGCAAATGCAAGAACCATTATTTGAGTTCTCAGGTGCTTGTGCTGGTTGTGGGGAAACTCCTTACGTGAAGCTAGTCAGTCAATTATTTGGCGATCGCATGATAGTCGCTAATGCGACAGGTTGTTCTTCGATCTATGGTGGTAACTTACCTACTACACCTTGGACTCAAAATGCCGAAGGACGGGGACCAGCTTGGTCTAACTCCTTATTTGAAGATAATGCTGAATTTGGTTTAGGTTTCCGTTTATCGATCGACAAACAAGCTCTGTTTGCGGGTGAACTATTGCACAAACTAGCTGGAGAAATTGGAGACAATCTAGTGGGAGCGATCTTATCAGCTACCCAAACTAGCGAAGCCGATATTTGGGAACAACGAGAAAGAGTATTACAGTTAAAGCAAAAACTGCAAACTATTAACTCACCAGAAGCTAAACAACTGCTCAGTGTAGCCGACTATCTAGTCAAGAAAAGCGTCTGGATTATGGGTGGTGATGGTTGGGCTTATGATATTGGTTTTGGTGGATTAGATCATGTGATCTCTACAGGTCAGAATGTCAATATCCTAGTTTTGGATACTGGAGTTTATTCTAATACAGGTGGACAAGCTTCCAAAGCGACTCCGCGTGGAGCAGTAGCAAAATTTGCGGCTGGAGGAAAACCTTCATCGAAAAAAGACTTAGGTTTAATGGCAATGACCTATAACAATGTCTATGTTGCTAGTGTAGCGATGGGAGCCAAAGATGAACATACCCTGCGAGCATTTTTAGAAGCAGAAGCTTATCCCGGACCATCCCTAATTATTGCCTACTCTCACTGTATTGCTCATGGGATTAATATGACCACAGCGATGCAACAACAAAAAGCTGCGGTAGATTCAGGTAGTTGGTTCCTTTATCGTTATAATCCTCAACTGGTAGAAGAAGGTAAAAATCCCCTGCAACTTGACTCGCGATCGCCAAAAATTCCGCTCGAAAAATATATGTATGCGGAAAACCGCTTCAAGATGTTAACCATGAGCAAACCGGAAGAAGCTAAACATCTCCTGAAAGAAGCTCAACTCGATGTGGATCTTCGCTGGGGAATGTATCAATACCTCGCTGCTCGTCACTTAGAAGCTCACAATGGTCACCAGGAGCATACCACCGAAAAAGGGGTAATGCAGTCAGTCAATACCTAATTAGTTTTAGGTGAGTTTGGTCGGGGTGGAGTCTAACCCCGACTAACTCTGAATACTCATTTAGCAGGTTTTATTAGCAAAGGATTAAAGACCATGGATCTTACCACTAATTATTTAGGCTTAACCCTGCGATCGCCTTTAGTTCCTTCAGCCGCAGCTCCATTAACTGAAGACATTAGTAATATTAAACGCATGGAAGACGCGGGAGCTGCCGCAGTGGTTTTGCATTCTTTATTTGAAGAACAAATCAAACAAGAACGCTACGAACTTGAACATCATCTTACCTACGCTACTCATAGCTTTGCTGAAGCTTTGACTTATTTTCCCGAACCCGAAGTTTTCCATGTCGGTCCCCATGAATATTTGAATCATATTCGGAAAGCTAAGGAAGCGGTCAAGATTCCGATTATTGCGAGTTTAAATGGTTCTTCTACTGGTGGTTGGACTGATTACGCTCAACTAATTCAGCAAGCTGGAGCTGATGCGTTGGAATTGAATATTTATTATATTCCGACGGATATGGATTTGAGTGGAGCTCAGGTCGAACAAAATTATTTCGATATTGTTTCTGCTGTGAAAAGTGTAGTCACAATTCCGGTGGGACTGAAACTGAGTCCATTTTTTAGCAATTTTGCCTATATGGCAAAAAAATTTGATGAACTTGGTGCAGATAGTTTGATTTTGTTTAACCGTTTCTATCAGCCTACCATTGATATTGATGAGTTGGAAATTAAACCCCTTGTCTTGTTAAGTACACCGCAAGCTATGCGTTTACCCATGCGGTGGATTGCGATTCTTTATGGTCGAATTAGTGCTGATTTAGCAGCTACTGGTGGGATTCATAAAGGAACTGAAGCTTTAAGTATGTTAATGGCTGGGGCTAAGATTACTCAATTATGTTCTGTCTTGTTGCGTCATGGAATTGAGCATATTCGGGTAATTGAAACCGAGATGTTGCATTGGATGGAAGAACATGAATATCATTCGGTGAAGCAAATGCAAGGTTCGATGTCACAAATTAATTGTGCTGATGAATCTGAATTTGAACGCGTCCAGTATATGCGTGCGATTCAGTCCTATACTCCGGAACGAGTTTTTAGGTAGCACTTTCTCCCTAACCGTTACAAAAATGATCTGTAACGGTTAACTAAATCGGTGGTGGTTAATGAGAATTTAACCTTCACATTTTAGGCTGAATAAGACATTAGGACATTTAGTTAGCTAAGTAAAAACTTTTATGAACAAACAAAAACGGATTGGTATTCTGACCAGTGGGGGCGATTGTCCTGGTCTTAATGCTGTGATCAGAGCTGTGGTTAAATGTTCTACAAGTAAAGGTTGGGATGTTTTTGGAATTCCCTATGGAACTGATGGCTTTATTCATGTAGCCACAGGTAAAGTTAATCCCGAAAGTCTGAAGTTAAAAGAACATGGCTATGATATACCTGGATTACTGCAAGGCTTAGATGTTTTACAGTTTCTGAGTGGTAGTGTGCTAGGTTCTCTGAGTAAAGGAGATACAGAAAAGAATGCTGACAAAATAATTGCTGGCTATCAGCAATTACAGCTAGATGCTTTAATTGCGATCGGTGGTGATGGCAGTTTGGATATTATTTATAATTTAGCTAAACAAGGTAATTGGAATTTGATTGGTGTGCCAAAAACCATCGATAATGATGTTCCTTTTACGGAAAGATCCGTTGGGTTTGATACTGCTGTTAGTACAGTCACACAAGCTCTATATGATCTGACCTTTACTGCTGCTAGTCATGAACGAGTGATGGTGGTTGAATTAATGGGGAGGGATGCGGGTCATTTAGCTTTACACGCTGGAATTGCTGGGGGTGCTGATGTAATTTTAATTCCTGAACTTGCTCCCAAAATTGATGATACTGTCATTGAAGAAGTTACTCACACCTTAACTGAATTACGTCAAAAAAGACGCAAATTTGCTTTAGTTGTAGTAGCAGAAGGGGTGAAAAATTCCGCCGGAAAAACCGAAAAATGTATTGGTGATTATTTAGCTAAACATATTCAAGCATATAGTGAAAAACTTTGTCAAGTTGGTGAAACTGAGTTCTGTCAGATTGAAGATGTCATCGATACTCGAGTCACAGTTTTAGGTCATCTCCAACGAAGTGGTACTCCTTCCTCAGCCGATCGCTTATTAGCTACTGCTTTTGGAATTAAAGCGGTGGAATTAATTGATGAAGACCGTTGTAATCGATTGGTAATTTATCAAAATGGAGAAATTCACAGTAAATCTTTAGATGAAGTCATTGATGTAATTAAAAAATGTCATGCTGAAAATCGTTGTGCTTCTCCAGTCAATCCGAATAGTTTTATGGTGAAAACTGCGCGATCGCTCGGGATTTATGTTGGACCGATACAGCCCATTTAGTATAAATGTGCTAAACTTAATTGAGTAGGTATATGTTTGGCCAAAAATTAAACCTGATTTTCTGGTAGTCCCTGGAAAACAGTGGAGGGGATCAAAAATCGGGATGTTTCCCTGGCCATGTAGGGGCGTATTGCAATAGGTCATGTAGGGGCGTATTGCAATACGCCCCTACCCTATCTGCCTGACAATCATTAATTTTAAAAATTTAAAAAATGAGCATTACCCTTGCTGGTTACAACCAGATTGAAGCTATTTACGAAGGTGCCAATACTATTATTTATCGGGCCGAAAAAGAGGATAAAACAGTAGTAATTATCAAAACGATCAGGTCTGAATATCCTACCATAGAAGAGATTACTCGATTAAGGCACGAACATAAAATCCTGGAACAATTGCCAATAGAAGGAATTGTCAAACCCTTAGCATTAGAAAACTTTCACAATGGTTTAGCTTTGATCTTTGAACATTTTCCAGGGGTATCTCTCAAAGATTTTATCACTCACCGAAAGCTGAAAATAAATGAATTTATCCACCTGAGTATTCAGTTAACTAAAATCTTAGGAGAACTGCATCAAAACCAGATTATTCATAAAGATATTAAACCGGATAATATTCTGATCAACCCAGAAACCAGACAAGTCAAAATAATCGACTTTAGCATTGCCTCTGGTCTAGAGAGAGAAAATCAAATTCTCAGCACTCCCAATATGTTAGAAGGGACTCTTGCTTATATGTCACCGGAGCAAACTGGACGAATGAACCGCTCCCTTGACTATCGCACAGACTTTTATTCTTTAGGCGTAACTTTTTATGAAATGCTCACAGAGAAGCTACCATTTTCCGCAAGCGAACCACTAGAATTTGTCCACTGCCATATTGCCAAACAACCAGTACCACCTTCAGAAATAAATCCCAAAATTCCCCAGGCAATTGCTGACATAGTAATGAAATTATTGTCCAAAACAGCCGAAGACAGATATCAAAGTGCCCAAGGACTAAAAGCGGATTTAGAAATTTGTCAGAAAATGCTCGATCGCGGAGAAATTTCGCCATTTATCGTTGGTCAACTAGACTTATATAGCAAATTTTCCATCCCGCAAAAACTCTATGGTAGGGAAACAGAAGTTAAAACTTTGCTAAAAGCATTTGAACGAGTTAGTGCTGGGAACACCCAAATAATGATGGTTTCTGGTTACTCAGGTATTGGGAAATCCTGCTTAGTTCAGGAAATTCACAAACCAATAGTGCGACAAAAAGGTTATTTTATATCTGGGAAATTTGACCAGTTTAAACGTAATATTCCCTTTGCTTCTTTAATTCAAGCATTCCAAGAATTAATGCGACAATTGTTGACAGAAACCGACGCCCAAATAGCAGTTTGGCAAGCAAAAATATTAGCAGCGATCGGTGCTAATAGTCAAGTAATTATTGATGTAATTCCTGAAGTAGAAAAGATTATTGGTATCCAAGCAGCAGTTCCACAATTGGGACCATCGGAATCGCAAAACAGATTTAATCGGGTATTTCAACAATTTATTCATGTATTTAGTCAACCCCAACATCCGCTAGTTTTATTTTTAGATGATTTACAGTGGGCTGATCTACCTTCTTTGAAGCTAATTGAGTTAATTGTAACAGATCCAGAAAGTCAATATCTATTATTAATAGGGGCTTATCGAGACAATGAAGTTAATTCTACTCATCCTTTAATTCATACATTACAAAAGATTCAAAGCAATGGAAAAACCGTTAATAACATCATCCTCAGTCCTTTAAATATCAATCATGTAATCCAATTATTATCTGATACCTTTCACCAAGAAACTTCCCAGGTTTTGCCCCTAGCTGAGTTAGTGTTTCAGAAAACCCAAGGTAACCCATTTTTCTTAACTCAACTGCTGCAATCTCTCGTTCAAGACCACCAATTATGCTTTAACTTTGATCGAGGTTGTTGGGAATGGGACATTGAGGTGCTTCAAGGGATTAAGAACAGTGATAATGTAATTGAATTAATGGTCAGCCAAATTCAAAAGCTATCAACTAAGACGCAAAATATTTTAAAGTTAGCCGCCTGTATAGGGGACAAATTTAATTTAGATATTTTGAGTATTGTCAATGAAAAATCTCAGTCAGAAACAGCATTAGACCTATGGGAAGCATTACAATCTGGTTTAGTTATACCTCTGAATCAGTCTTATAAAATTCCGATTTTATTTAACCAAGAGACAGCCAAGAATTTTCCCGGTAAGAGCTTAAAAATTACTTACAAATTTTTACACGATCGGGTACAACAAGCCTCTTATTATCTAATTCCTCCAGAAGAAAAGAAAGCAATTCATTTAAAAATTGGTCGCCTAATGCTCCAGAATTTGAATGAATCTGAACTAGATGAAACAACGTTTGATCTAGTAAATCATTTGAATCTAGGGATAGATTTAATTACTGATCAAAACCAGCAAGATGAATTAGCTAACTTAAATCTTAAAGCTGGTAAAAAAGCTAAACTTTCCACAGCTTATGCAGCAGCACTTCGGTATTTTCAGGTAGGTTTACAACTGTTAGACTCGCAAAGTTGGCATCATCAGTATGATTTAACTCTGGCTTTGCATACAGAGGCAATGGAAGCTCAATATCTTAACACTAACTTCGAGGCTGCTGAAACCTTAGCTGAGGTAATTTTGCAACAAGCAACGAATCAACTTGACCGAGTAAAAGTTTATGAGTTACAGATGCAGATGTATACGGCTCAACACCAGATCCTCAGAGCTGTTAATATCGGACTCCATGCTCTGGAAAATATGGGTATTTTTCTATTAGATGCGTCTGTCGAAACTTTTGAAAGACAGAGGTTACCTCAGTTTGAAGATTTAGAAAATATGCCCAAAATGACCGATCCTGATAAACTGGCAGCTACCAGAATTTTAACCAATGTATTGCCAGCAGTTTTGCAAGCCAAACCCGAAATTTTACTTCAAGTTGTTTTAACTTTAGTTAATCTTTCGATCGAACATGGTTTGTCAGAGTTAGCTGCTTTTGGCTATAGTTTTTATGGAGTGATACTGTGCGGATATTTGGGAGATATTGAATCAGGATATCATGCCGGAGAAATTGCACTAAGACTTTTAGATTTATTTGATTCTAAATTGCATAGATGTAAGGTCTACAACATGGTTTATGTTTTTGTGAGACCTTGGAAACATCACGTTAAAGAAAGCATGAATTCGCTAGTTGAAGGAGTACAAAGTGGTCTAGAAGTTGGCGATTTAGTATTTGCCAGCTATTGTGCTTTAAATTATTGCACATTTTTGTTTTCGACTGAGGAAAGATTGGAAATCGTTCAACAAAAACAGGAAGTTTATATTAGTTTACTTCAGCAATTAAAAAACAACCTATCTATATATTCTACTAATATTTGGAGACAGATGACCTTTAATTTACAAGGAGCAGTAAACGATAAATGTCAATTAATTGGTAATAGCTTTGATCAAGAAAGTGCCTTACCAAAATTACACGAAACTAATGATGGTTGGTCACTTTTCAACGCTTATTTAGCAAAAGCAATTCTTTTATATTCATTTAAAGATTTTAATCAAGCTATTGCTAATGCTTTGAAAGCAGAAGAATATAGTGGTTCTGTAGTAGGAGTTATGTGTGTAACTGTTCACAAACTATATTACTCATTAATTCTACTTTCCTTGTATTCTCATGCTGAAACTACCGAAAGAGAACGTTATTTAAACCAAGTAGAATTAAACCAAGAAAAGCTAAAATTATGGGCGTTTCATGCGCCAATGAACTATCAACATAAATATGATTTAGTGGAGGCAGAGAAAGCACGAGTATTAGGCCAAATTTTACCAGCCATGGAGCTTTATAACCGTGCCATTCAGGGAGCGAAAGAACAGGGATACATAAAGGAAGAAGCCCTGGGCAATGAACTGGCGGCAGAATTTTATTTCTCAATCAATAACCATAAAGTTGGTCAAATATATTTAACTGAATCCTACTATAGCTACCTGCGTTGGGGAGCGACAGCAAAAGTCAGAGATTTAGAACTCAAATATCCCCAAATATTTGCGCGGATGGTCAAACGAGAAACCAGTCCTGCTCAAGAGACTAATAACATAAAAACCTCGATCGGCGCTGGGACTGTGCAGTTGGATTTAGCCACAGTAATTAAAGCATCCCAAGCACTTTCCGGCGAAATAGTTCTGGAGAAATTGCTATCTAAGTTAATAAAAATAGCCATCGAAAATGCCGGCGCACAAACTGGCTATCTCCTCTTAGAAAAATCAGGTAACCTAATGATAGAAGCACGAGGCGATGTAGCTCAAGAGAAAGTCAGCGTCATGCAAGCCATCCCCGCTGCAACTAGCCAAGAGTTACCCTCCTCACTGATTAATTATGTCGAGAGAACCCAAGAAGATGTAGTCTTGAGTAATGCCACTCGTGACGGGATATTTACCGCAGATCCCTATATTATTGAACACCAACCAAAATCAGTTTTATGTACCCCTCTCCTCCATCAAGGAAAACTTATCGGTCTGCTTTATTTAGAAAACAACCTAACTGAAAGTGCCTTTACACCTGATAGATTAGAAATCTTAAAACTCCTAGCTTCTCAAGCAGCAATTTCCTTGGAAAATGCTCAACTTTATCACGATTTAGCCGCCGCCAATGCTAGTTTAGAAGCCAAAGTAGAAGATAGAACTCAACAGCTACAAGAAAAAAATATCCACCTACAAAAAGCCGAAGCCGCAGCCCAATCTGCCAGCCGGGCTAAAAGCGAATTTCTGGCTAATATGAGTCACGAACTTCGCACACCACTCAATGGCATTTTAGGTTATGCTCAAATTCTGAAAAGAGACAAAAATTTGAGCGATCAGCAACAATATGGTGTGCAAATTATTAACCAGTGTGGGGAACACTTGTTAACCCTGATCAACGATATCTTAGACCTCTCTAAAATCGAAGCCCGCAAAATGGAAATTCACCTCAATAATTTCCATTTTGCACAATTTATTGAAGGCATCTCAGAAATTTGTTATTTTCGAGCCGAAAAAAAAGGAATCTCCTTACTTTATCAGCCAATGACACCCATACCAATAGCTGTTAATGGCGATGATAAACGGTTGCGTCAAGTATTAATTAACTTAATTGGTAATGCGATTAAGTTTACTGAAAAAGGTAGTGTGGTTTTTAAGGTATGGTATAATCAAGGAAAGATGAAGTTTCAAGTGGAAGATACTGGTATAGGGATGGCACCAGAGCAATTGTCAGAAATATTTTTGCCCTTCCACCAAGTAGGAGAACATCATCGTAAGATTGAAGGAACAGGATTAGGACTGGCAATTAGTCGCCAGTTAGTGCAGATGATGGGTGGTGAAATTCAAGTGGAAAGTACCTTGGGGAAAGGCAGTATTTTTTCCTTCGATTTAGATTTACCAGAAGGATCAGATTTGGCAGCAAAAGTTAATCAATATAATCCGGAATCGGTGGTCGGATTCAAGGGAAATAAACGTAAGATTATGATTACTGATGATCAATCAGAAAATCGCTTAATTTTGGTGAAGATGCTTGAGCCTTTGGGGTTTGAATTACTGGAAGCTATTGATGGTCAGGATTGTTTAAATAAGGTATCTGCATTTAAGCCAGATTGTATTTTAATGGATTTGATGATGCCCGGAATTAATGGTTTAGAAGCGACTCGTCGTCTCCGTAAGTTGCCGGATTATCAAAATTTAATTATCTTGGCTATTTCCGCCAGCGTCTTTGATCTTGATCGGCAAAAAAGTCTGGAGGTAGGTTGTAACGATTTCTTACCTAAACCGATCAGGATTGAAGAACTTTTAGAAAAATTACAAGTTTATTTAATGTTAGAATGGGTAGATCAATCTGGAAGTAGCATGACGGCAACGAAAGATGATATTGAAGGTCAGTTGGAGTCCGAAGTAATAGTGTCCCCACCCCCAGAGGAAGTTGAAACTCTATTTGATTTGGCCATGATGGGAGATTTGCGAGGTATTGCAGATCACATCACTCAACTTGAAGCATTGAATCCGCTTCTTACACCTTTTGCTACTCGTCTCCATCAGTTAATCAAAGGATTTGAAGTGAAACAAATTTTGGAATTAATCGCACAATATAAGAGGCCAATTTAATGTCCATAAAAAAATAACCAATGGTGTGATTTTAATAGTTGATGATTTGCCAACTAATTTGGGGGTACTGTTCGATTTTTTGTCTGATTCTGGTTTCAAAGTTTTGGTAGCTAGGGATGGTGAAAGTGCGATCCAGACAGCCGAATACGCCCCGCCTGACTTAATTCTACTGGACGTGCTGATGCCGGGTATAGACGGGTTTGAAACTTGTCAGCGTTTGAAAGCAAAAGAGCCAACAAAAGACATTCCCATAATTTTTATGACTGCGCTTTCCGACACAGTAGATCGGGTTAAGGGTTTGAGTTTGGGTGCAGTAGATTATCTTACCAAACCGCTTCAGCATGAAGAGGTTTTAGCCCGCATTAATATCCATCTGAGCTTGCGGAATTTGACCAAAAAACTGCAAGAGCAAAATGAGGTTTTGCAACAGGAAATCGCACAACGTAGCCAAGCAGAAAAAGCGCTGTTTCAGTTAACATTAGAGTTGGAAAAACGAGTAGAGGAAAGAACTAATCAACTTTCTTACTCCAATTATCTATTAAAACAGGAGATTGAAGAGCGTCGTAGTGCAGAAGCAGAATTGCAGCACTCAGAAGCTCAATTACGAATTCAAGCTAAATCCCTAGAACAAACCTTGCAACAATTGCGGTTAACTCAAACTCAACTGATTCAGACTGAAAAAATGTCGGCTTTGGGCAATTTAGTTGCGGGTGTTGCCCATGAAATTAACAATCCGGCGAATTTCATTTACGGTAATCTCAGCTATGCCAACGAATATACCAAAAATTTGATCGATATCCTGAATTTATATCAGGAAAAATTTCCAAATCCGGGAGAAGAAATTACGCAAAAACAGGAAGAGATAGAATTAGATTTTATCAGAGAAGACTTGTCTAAATTGATGACTTCCATGCAGGTGGGGGTTGAACGTATTTGTGAGATTATTCAATCGCTCCGCATCTTTTCTAGGATTGATGAAGCTGAAATGAAGCCTGTAAATATTCACTCTGGGATTGATAGCACGTTGTTGATTCTGAACAACTGTCTAAAATCCAAAGGAAATTTGCCTGCGATCGAAGTAATTAAGAACTATGGAGCTATCCCTCAAGTAGAGTGTTATGCTAGTCAAATGAATCAGGTATTTATGAATTTAATTGTCAATGCAATTGATGCTTTAGATGATTATAATGCGACGCGCACTCCATTAGAAATTCAAGCCAATCCTAGCCGTATTACGATCAGCACTGAGTTACTAGAAAAACATCGGGTGGTGATTCGGATTACCGATAATGGCCCTGGGATGACGGAAGAGGTGAAAAGGCATTTATTTGACCCATTTTTTACCACTAAGCCTCCGGGAAAGGGGATGGGTATTGGCTTGTCAATTTCCCATCAGATTGTTGTGGAGAAACACAAAGGCAATTTGATTTGTGTGTCAAATTTAGGTCAGGGAACCCAGTTTACGATCGATATCCCAATTCAGCAACGAGTTATGCAAACTACCCTAGGTTTTATGAAGTTACCTAGTGATAACATTGTGATGTAACGCTGCACTTAATAAGTGCGAGTCTCGACTGGTTTGTAAACAAGATTTTTTTTAGGAACCGCGATCGGCACAGAATGCACGATCGCGGCGATGTTGGAGTCCAAAACCTGCATTCTCCGGTTGCATAGTTAAAAGTGTCTGAAGGATTAATTGAGGAATCATCATTTATTGTAAAATTAATCTCTATAGATATTTTAAAAGTTCCTATGAGTGATTCTAAACTCCCAAGTACCGGATTTTACGACGCCTTTATTTCCTATGGTCGGGCCGATAGTAAAACTTTCGCGGTCAAACTGAAAGAACGACTACAGAGTCAAAATCTTGAAGTTTGGTTGGATCTCGAGGAAATTCCCTTCGGAGTTAATTTTCAAAATCAAATAAATGATGGGATCACCAAAGCTGATAACTTTCTGTTTCTAATTTCGCCCCATTCCGTCAATTCTGCCTATTGTCGCAAAGAAATTGACCTAGCCATCGAATTAAACAAACGAATATATCCCATCTGGCACGTTGCGGAAATTGATCAGGAAACGTGGCAAGAACGTAATCCTGGTAAATCTG
This sequence comes from uncultured cyanobacterium, assembly GCA_963744145.1. GTDB lineage: Bacteria > Cyanobacteriota > Cyanobacteriia > Cyanobacteriales > CAWUOF01 > CAVUSO01. Next base: position 1,634,373 of record CAVUSO010000001.1, read on the forward strand.
AAGCTGAATGGCTGAGGTATAAGGAAACGGGACAACATTCTACTGTTCCCGGTAAGAATCCCAATATGCACCCTAAAATCGGCGAAATTAATTGGCTCCCTGGTGAAAAAGATAAACAAAGAGATGGTGAAAAAAGGGATGATTTTGAGGAGAGATTGTTCACATTATTAGATACCGAATTAATAAATATAGTGCGTCGCCATCAAGACTATGTGCGACAACATACAGTTTTGTTGAATCAAGCTCTTTACTGGAAAGATCAGCAGAAACAAACTCGTTATTTATTAATTGGAGAAGAACGGCAAAAAGCCGAAAAATGGTTAAAAGAGAGAAAAGAGAGGTTTAAGGAAAAAAAACTAGCGCCCGGCGAACCTACATTGCTGCATTGTGAGTTTATTTGCGAGAGTATCAAGAATGCTGATAACTTGATGACTCAGGTGTTTCTCTCACATTCGGATGTAGACCGTGATTTCATGACTAAAATCCGGGAGAAATTGGTCAGAGAAGGGATCACGGTTTGGACAAATAAGACAGATATCCCAATTGGGGCTGAATTTGAGCAGGTAATAAATCAGGGAATTGAACAAGCGGATAATGTGGTCTATTTGATTTCGACCGATGCACTGACATCTCATTATTGTCAGAAAGAAATTGACTATGCTCTCTCGTTGAATAAAAGGATTATTCCTTTGAAAATTAAACCAACAGATCCAGCTCAAATTCCAGAAAGAATCAGCGAGTTACAATTTATTGACTTTACTGAAAATCAGACAGAGGCAGATGAACAAAAACATTTGGATGATTTGCTCAAGGTTTTACAAGAGGAGGAGATCTATTACAAAGATCATAAAATGTTGTTAACCAAGGCGCTGAAGTGGGAAGAACAGAAACGCAACCCGTGTATTTTATTGCGGGGTTACAATTTGCGCCATGCCAAAGATTGGTTGTATAGAGCGGAACAGAAAAAACAACATCAGGCGACAAGCTTACAGACAGAGTTTATTAATGAAAGTTCGCGCCAACCTCCTGCCCCATCACTGGATGTATTTATTTCCTACTCTAGGTCTGATTCGGATCTAGCCCGTCTGTTAAATGATGAATTGCAGATCCGAGGAGGGAAGACAACTTGGTTTGACCAAGAGAGTATAGCGTCTGGGGCGGATTTTCAGCAAGAGATTAATCAAGGAATTGAGAGTGCTGACAACTTTTTGTTTATTATTTCACCACGTTCTATTAATTCTCCCTACTGTAAGGATGAGGTTGAATATGCAGCAAAACTTAAAAAACGGGTTATTACCGTATTGTATCAAGGTGTGAATACTGCTGATTTACATCCTGAGTTAGGCAAGGTGCAGTGGATTGATTTTACGCAAGGGGAATTTGCTGCGAATGTTACTGAATTGTTGAGGACTTTAGAGACAGACAGGGAATATCTAAAAAATCATACTAAATGGCTGCTTCGGGCGATCGCATGGGACGAACAAGGTCAAGATAAAGATTTACTGCTAAGAGGTAGTGAATTGGCGATCGCCCAGGACTGGTTAAAGCAAGCAAATCAAGGCAAAAACCAACCCCAAGAATTGCAAATCAAGTTTATTGAATCTAGTCGCAAGAATAGCGATGCTCATGCTAAAAGTGAAAAACGACAACGGCTTATAGGGCTTATAGTAGCGGCGGGGTCGCTCCTCTTTTTTGCGTTTATTATCTGGGCAATCAAATTCGGGGCAGAAAACCGCGAAAGACAATTCGTTACTAATAGCGCTAATGATGGGAGACTAGCTTTAGCCAAAGCGGATAATGGTCAAACATTTGATGCTTTAATTCTCGCAATAAAAGCCGGAAAGACTTTGGCAAAACACAAGACGAATGACTCAGTATGGACACAAGCGGATTCAATCGTGACAAAAGCTTTATCCAAATCATTTTTTAGTGTTAAAGAATACAATCGCTTGGTAACGCATAACCTTAGAGTCATGGACGTTAGTTTTAGTCCCGAGGGAAACATCTTAGCTGCTGTTAGTGATGACAACACCAGTAAACTTTTGGATGTCACTACAGATAAGGAACTCGCTAAGGTTCCTGGGCAGTTTCGTGGGGTGAGGAGCATCAGTTTTAGCCCTGATGGGAAAATCTTGGCTTCTAGTGATGAGAACACCATCAAACTTTGGAATGTAATTACAGGTATGCCATTCCGTACTCTTACTGGGCATCGTAATTGGGTCAATAGCATCAGTTTTAGTCCCAATGGGAAACTTTTAGCTTCTGGTAGTGATGACAAAACCATCAGCCTCTGGGATATGGAGACAGGCGATTTAATTGATACTCAGCATGGGGATAATGGTGGGGTCTTGAGCGTCAGTTTCAGTCCGGATGGGAAAACCTTGGTTTCTGGTAGTCGTGGCAGCACCATCGAATTCTGGTATGTCACCACTACAGGTCTGAAACACAATACTTATTATATTACACAACCTGGTCCGGTCTCGAGCATCAGTTTCAGTCAGGATAGGAAAACTTTGGCTTCTGGTAGTAATGATGACAACAACATAATAATCGCAGGTGTGCATACAATTCCGTACAGTTATTATATTTTGTTGAATACTAATCCTGTTACTAGTGTCAGTTTCAGCCCGGATGGGAAAACCTTGGTTTCTACTAGTAAATACAAAATCCACCTCTGGCATTTGATGGCAAACAAGAAATCTTCTCGCTCTGAAACTCGTGATTCGCTCATAGAAAAGGGTTGCCAGTGGTTAAAAGATTATTTGCAGAACCCAAATTCTGATGTCGATCCGAAGGATCGGCATCTTTGCGATGATATGATTAGGAGCTGATCACATTTCCCCAACTATCCACCCTTAATCTTGATCAGAGCGATCGCAATTTTCCAACCTGCATAAGCAGTCTTAATTCTGATCACGATCGCACCTAATATTTTGCTCTTTTGTTTAACTCGGGACTCATCCCAACTACCGCCCCGATGCTGGGGACTTTTCTTGAAAATTTATTCAATATTTACAGCAGTGGTGGGCAATCGATAGCCATAAAAATTAATCCGATATTCAGTAATTTTTACTCCTGTTTGTTGTTCGACTTGCTTGAGTATATCGACAGGCAAATCTATATGTATATCTAAAATTTGTTCCGTATCTATACAGTTGACATGGGAATGGCAATCATTTATATTACCATATAAACGACCATCCGATCGCTCTAAACATTCAATGATGCCCTGACTAGATAAAGCGTCTAAATTTTGATAGACAGAAGTATGACCGATCGCTCTTCCTTGCAGATTCAAGCGATCGTAAATTTCCCGAGCCGATAAATGTTCTTTTTCTTGCCAGAGCAGTTCTAAAATAAAGCGTCGTTGACGACTTAAACGCATCCCTAATGTTTGACAACGGTTAAGAGCTTCTTCTAAAGAGCGAATTGGTTTCACAACTTTCGCCTCATCTTGAATCATATTTTGACCTTGAGTAGTAGTAGCTGACTGGCTAAGACAAACTCATTACCACTTTAACCTAAATTGTCAAAATTTCCACTTCCACCGTCAGAGATACCTAAAAAAAAGGAGTGGTGGACAAGCAGAAAAATCGATTGACTAAACATTTATTTAACATAATTTTGGTTAAAATGTAAGGATCAGCTTGACAATTTAACTAGATTTGTGTTTTAAAAAGATAGTTGCAAAATTGATCCCTAGCGGGAAGTAGACAGTGTTGAACTAATCGAGAGCGCCAGGTAAAATGGCCATTAGTTAACCGCTTGATCAAACCAATGTTTTATTTGTGGTTAAATTGATCACAAGATTGGGCTGAACCCTCTACCACAGGAGTGACAGATCATGAATCTAGAGAAAATTAGAAAATTGGTAGAAAAATATACAGTAGCAGATTTAGAAGCTACCATCCTCCGATTAGAAGCCTGTTTTATGCCCGATTTGCCAACCAGAGATCCAGTTTGTGGTAATTTAGCATCAGTAGAAGCTGATATGGAAGACTACGCTAAAGCCCTAACAATCCGCGAAAGAGTAGAAACACAAGGACTTTCTTTTCAGGAAGGAATTCGGGACTTAGCCAGTCGGATGCGCCGTTTTCCGGGAAGCAAAGTTTAAAATATGAGTATTAAGATCACCATTAATCCAGATGAGATCGAAAAATTAGATATATCCCCCGTAGAAATAGTGATCGAAAAATTAGTGAAATCAGGGGCGATCGCCACCACTCTACCAGAAATAAGCTTAGAAATCAACTATTCCCAGGACCCAGAAGATCCCAGAGAACTCTCCGAAATTGCTGAAATCCGGTTGTGGTTTATCCGTTTAGATGCAATTTATCCCTGGTTTCCCATTGTATTAGATTGGAAAGCGGGAGAATTATCTCGTTATGTCGCGATGTTAGTCCCTCATCAATTCCATCGGAAGGAAGGAATTCAATACAATCCAGAAGCATTAGAAATTTTTCTGATGCACAAAATTTTTATCTTGACTAACTGGTTAAATCAGCAAAACCTACCTAGTCGCTCCCGACTCAAATCAATGGCTCAACTACTTGGTTATGAACTAGATGATCGCTTTTTTGATTTACTCAATTCTTAAATTAATATAAATAATTAACCTGGCTCTTGATCTTCCTGGTGGTGTTTGACCAAAAAATGTCACAAAAATCCTCATTAGTTGTTACAATAGTGGATTGCAGATAAAATGACCCCCAACCATTGGGGAAGAGAAAGAGAGTGATGGCATTACCTATAGTAGCTATTATCGGACGTCCAAACGTGGGCAAATCAACTATAGTCAATCGTTTAGCTAGTGCTAAAGAAGCAATTGTCCATGATCTACCAGGAATGACCCGCGATCGCACCTACCAACTAGCTTATTGGTGCGATCGGGAATTTCAAGTAGTAGATACGGGTGGTCTAGTTTTTGACGATGATACAGAATTTTTACCTCAAATTCGGGAACAAGCGATCGCTGCTCTAGCTGAATCGAGTGTAGCGATCTTTTTGGTCGATGGACAAGCTGGTTTGACCGTTGGTGATGAAATCATTGCTGATTGGTTACGTCAACAAACCGTCCCCGTGTTAGTAGCAGTGAATAAATGTGAATCTCCTGAACAAGGATTAGCTCAAGCTGCTCAATTTTGGGAACTGGGATTAGGAGAACCCTATCCCATCTCTGGAATCCACGGTAATGGGACAGGAGAACTACTTGACGAACTGATCAACTATTTACCACCAATCACAGAAGTTACCGATACCCCCAACGAAATTAGAGTAGCGATCGTGGGACGTCCTAATGTGGGGAAATCAAGTTTATTAAACTCATTTCTAGGAGAAAATCGAGCGATCGTGAGTCCAATTTCTGGTACTACTCGTGATGCAATTGATATGGTAGTAGAACACAATCAACAAACCTATCGTCTCATTGATACAGCCGGAATTCGCAAAAAGAAAAACGTGGAATATGGACCAGAATTTTTTGGAATTAATCGTGCCTTAAAAGCAATTCGTCGTTGTGATGTAGCCTTATTAGTAATTGATGCGATCGATGGGGTGACAGAACAAGATCAAAAACTAGCAGGAAGAATCACAGAAGATGGCAGAGCTTGTGTAATTGTGGTGAATAAATGGGATGCGATCGAAAAAGACTCCCACACAATTTATGAATATGAAAGACAGCTCAAAGACCGATTACATTTTCTCGATTGGGCAGAAATGATTTTTGTGAGCGCATTAAGTGGTCAAAGAGTCGAAAAAATTCTTGATTTAGTTAATATTGCAGCCGAACAACATAAACGTCGCGTCAGCACTTCGGTGATTAATGAAGTTTTGGAAGAAGCATTGAGATGGCACTCTCCTCCTAGCACCAGACAAGGACGTCAGGGGAAAATTTATTATGGTACTCAAGTTAGTGCCCAACCCCCCAGTATTGCTTTATTTGTTAACGATCCGCAGCGTTTTAACGAAAACTATCGCAAATATATCGAACGACAATTTCGTCAACAATTAGGTTTTACTGGTACACCGATCCGACTATTTTGGCGCGGTAAAAAAGTGCGTGAAGCTGAAGCGATTACTAAAAATCGTGCGACTCGGGTTTAATTAGCAATCGGCCCATGTTTAAGTGTGCGCCACTACTTTTTTGAGTATTAATCAACATGGATTTATTGCGATCGCTACCAATCGGACTGTATTTAGAACAACCAATTACTTGGCTCCATCAGCTCGATCCGAGAGTAAAATTAGCATGGTTGATGACTTTTTTAGTAATCCCGTTGCTAGCTAATCCCCTGTGGAGAATTGCGGTGGTGGGATTACTGATTGTGATTACTTTAACAGCAAAAATTCCCTGGCGAGTCTGGCGTCAACAAATTGGTTGGTTAATGGTATTAAGTATATGGGTGTTAATTTTAGCATCCTTTGCTCCTGACGGGCTCGACACCGAATATCAACCACGTTTACCAGCAGATGAACTCGGTTTTGTCCAAAAATCTTTACCAGAAGCGATCGCGGCTAGACCCTGGTACAATCCTTTTGGTTGGGGAGAAAAAACTAATAACTCCCAGCCAAAAATTCCTGAGCCAAAATCTCTAATTGACTTACCTCAACCAACATCCTACAGATATATTCTATTTCAAAAAGGACCACTGCGAATTAGTCGTCATTCCTTAGATATGGCGATTCGGATTAGTACCTTACTTTTTACCCTGATTTACAGTACGAATCTTTATCTATTAACAACTGCTCCGGAAGAAATTACGGCTGGATTGGAAAGTTTAATGCTACCATTAAAACGATTGAACTGGCCAATTACCGAAATTATTCTGACTTTAACTCTATCTTTGCGGTTTATTCCGCTCGTGTTAGAAGAAATTCAAAATTTAGTGCGTTCTGTGCAAACAAGAGCAATTAATTGGCAGAAATTAGGTTTTCGTAAAGCACTACAAGTGTGGATGTTGGTAGCAGTAAGATTATTAGAAAATTTATTATTGCGAGCTGAACAAATTGCTAGTGCGATGCAAGTTCGCGGTTTTACCAGTCCGAATCAACATCGAGTACAATGGTATAAATTAAGTTTGAAAATAGTTGATTGGTTATCTTTAGCATTCTTAGGTTTAGTCTGGGGAGTGAGGATACTTTGGGGAGGAGAATCCTTTGATCTTAGTTCACTACTTTGAGATGAGTTCTGATTACCACTTTTGAGGGCTGTTTCATTCTGCTCGAAGAATTTGACCTCTCCCCCAACCCCTCTCCTAGGAGGAGAGGGGAGCAAAATTAATCTGATTAAATTACTTAATGCTTTTCTTTAGATATAGAGGTTCTCAATTTAGAGAAATATATTTTATTTGAGAACCGCTATAACTATCCAACTTAAAACTCAAAACATTTTCTACCTATAAAAATATTAATAATATATCTTGCCACCTCCCCATTTGTTGCCAACAATTTTCGGCTGAAGTAGAATATGTCCTGCAATGCTTTTAAGATCCTCATCTGTGAGATTTCTCATTTGCGCGAAAATATTAGCACTCTTCATACTAGGGTGAAGTTCAGAGATTTCTATCTCACCATCATAAGTGGTAGGATTTTTCAAATAATCTACTAGACTTTCAATATTGTTGCGTGGAGGAGTTGCATGAGCAAGTGTTTCGGGATCTAACCCAACATTTTGGTTAGTTTTTGTTACACCTCCAGCATGACATTGAGCACAAGCAAAATTAAAGAGTCGTTTGCCTTCCTTTACTTGTTGTAAACTCAGAACAGTTGTGTCTCCTTGTCCATTAAAAGGAACTGTACGGATATCTACATCCATTTCGAGTGCTGTCGCTCCACTAACAAAAATTTGTAATGAAAAGAGCAAGGTAGCAAAAATTAAGCAGATGGATTTTTTCAGCATGATTTTCCTCAAAAGATTTGGCTTGAATGATTGAAGAATCGAGAAATTAGGCTCAATGCCATTAGCAAACACTTGATCAGAGCAAGTAGATTAAAAACAGATTAATACCAATTTCCTCTCCTTAGCACTACAGATAACTGCTCTAGACCAAGGGCAGGTTTGTCCCTCGATGAGAGTAATTATCCCTATGATTGTCACTCTAGATAAAGTATAATAGAGACAATAAGCTAAAAGTCTGATCTGATATATGGTAGAACCAAAATCAAGCCCTCAAACAGTCAGCTTTATCGATGACTATTGTCAATATTATCAAAAGCTGTTTCCAGAAGTGAGAAGCTTTACAGCTTTTAAATATTTGCAGATCGGGTTACTTTCGGAATTAAAACGGAAATCCTTACCAGAAATTGCGAAACTGGTTGGGTTAAAAAATTCCCAATCATTACACCATTTTTTCCAAAACTCGCCCTGGTCAGCCGAGCCATTAAAATTAGCGCGATTGCAATTAATCTTAAAATTTTCAATGGCAGAGAAATTACTGCGATCGTTGATGAAACAGGAGACCCAAAAACAGGAAAAACTACAGATGATGTCAAGCGACAATATATTGGGAACTTGGGTCAGCTAGAAAACGGAATTGTAGCGGTAACGGTATATGGTTTAATTGATAACTTAACTATTCCTCTGACCTTTGAAGTTGATCAACCGCAAGAGCGACTAAAACCAGGAGATAAATATAAAAGTAAACCACAACTAGCTGGTGAAATGCTACAAGAACTCCGGGGGATGGGATTTAATTTTAAATTAGTTTTAGCAGATAGCTGATCGGGTTGAAAGTGGCAGTAATTTTATTAGTCTATTAGATGAATTACAGCTTAATTTTGTGATGGCAATCCGGAGTAACCACAAGGTGCTGATGGCAAAAGGCCAAAAAGTTCGGAAGAATAGATGGCGGAAATTTGAGCGAGTTTTTACCAATGGAAAAACTCAAGAGCGATAGATAAGAGAAATAATTTTTGGTCAACGTCGTTGTGATCAATATTGGCAAATTACGACAGACAAAGAGGAATTACCTCAGAATGAGACTTGGTATGTAATAACCAAAGTTCCGGGAATTAAGTATGAGCAAGTTGGTCAATTCTATGGATTAAGAACATGGGTAGAATATGGGTTAAAGCCAAGTAAAAACTCCTTGGGATAGGCCGATTTCCGGCTCACGGATGATCAAGAAATTGAAAAATGGTGGGAATTAGTCTGTAGTGCTTATTTATTGGTGAGTCTTTATTCATCATCATTAGGATCACCGAGTGCTATGAATGAAACTAAATTTTCTGCTCATTCCCACTGGTGTCCGCCTAATAACTGGAATAATTTGCTGAATAATTTACGTTTAATTATCCAGCCTTTTATCGGTTTTAATCTGATTAAACTTTGGTTAGATGTTTTTCCAATTCCACAATTATCCTGGGGTTTTCCGAGACTAATTGCCCTGATGAATGAGTTTCCTAGTTGCTTAGATTTTAATGCTTTTGAGCTTGACCTATATTTTTCCTCTGCTAGCGAGTGACAATCATAGGGCTATTTTTAAAAACCAATCAGTGAGTGCTCAACACCTGACGGTATCAAAGGTTAGGAAACAAGTGTTTAGTAAAAGAAATAATACCAATATATCGTGCTCAACACCTGACGGTATCAAAGGTTAGGAAACTTGCATTTAGCAATTAGGGAACTATCACGCATATGTGCTCAACACCTGACGGTATCAAAGGTTAGGAAACCAACTCCATCCTGAACTATCCGAATGATACGATTGTGTGCTCAACACCTGACGGTATCAAAGGTTAGGAAACTGGCAATTTCGCCAATTTGGTTGACCCAGTCAGCCGTGCTCAACACCTGACGGTATCAAAGGTTAGGAAACTTCCTTGCTCGTGATAGGTTTGTTACCATTTTCGGGTGCTCAACACCTGACGGTATCAAAGGTTAGGAAACCTGCTTGACAATTTGTGGATAGTCGTGCATAATATATAGTGCTCAACACCTGACGGTATCAAAGGTTAGGAAACAAGTTTTCGTGCAGCAAAAATTAACCTACCGAGCCGTGCTCAACACCTGACGGTATCAAAGGTTAGGAAACAGCCCACCTAGATTCTACCGCTTCTAGTCCACCCTTGTGCTCAACACCTGACGGTATCAAAGGTTAGGAAACGCACTAGCCTGGTCCAAATCCCTAGAAATCGTTCGCTCGTGCTCAACACCTGACGGTATCAAAGGTTAGGAAACCTTCAAATCTTTTTCTGTGATCTGACAAACTCTCAACCATGTGCTCAACACCTGACGGTATCAAAGGTTAGGAAACGAAAGTATAGCTCGGACATTCGGAAATATTTGAGGGTGCTCAACACCTGACGGTATCAAAGGTTAGGAAACTAGCTATCAGGAAGCTTCACCGCGGAGCTTGTAGATGTGCTCAACACCTGACGGTATCAAAGGTTAGGAAACCAATTAATCTTGTCTTTCTTTTTTCAACATAGAAGGTGCTCAACACCCAATACGGTTCGGTTAAGCTAAAAATCAGGTAAAATGAAAGTGTCACCTAAATGGAATGAGTAGGAATGCAGCTCAAAGAATTCACTGTAATATCACCTGTGGTCGAATCAGGGATGATCCTCAAAGCGTTAGAAACAGCGATTCCATCGACAGCAATTGAAAAAGCCATTGAAGATACCAATAGAAAAGAGGAACGACAAAGAGCATTACCAACGCATCTGGTTATCTGTCTAATCATTGGGATGAGTCTATGGTCTAGGGGGTCAATGAGGACAGTGTTGAAAAATCTGGTTGATGGCTTAAATGAAGCATGGGTCAGAGTTAGTTATTATTGGCGAATACCATGTAAATCATCAATTACAGAAGCTAGACAGCGAGTAGGTGCAGGGGTAATGCGGCATCTGTTTCACATAGTAGTTAGACCACAGGCTACTAGGGAAACCCCAGGGGCTTTTTTAGGTGAAAAGCGAATTATGGCTGTAGATGGAACAGTGTTTGATGTGCCAGATAGCGACACAAATGCCAGAGTATTTGGATATCCAGCTAGTCGTCCTGGAACTAGAGCCGCGTTTCCCAAGGTGCGTTTGGTTCTATTGATTGAAGCAGGAACACATTTAATTGTAGATGCCTTGATCTGCCCTTACCGAATCGGTGAGCGAGTCAGAGTGAAAAGGTTACTACGGTCAGTCACCACTGGAATGTTATTAATGTGGGATCGTGGATTGCATTCTTATGCAATGGTGCAAGCCACCTTGTCCCAAAAATGTGATTATTTGGGACGCATCCCCAAAAATGTTAAATTTCCTGTGGAGCAGGTATTGGATGATGGTTCCTATCTCTCCTGGATTGCTCCCGACGGCAAGTCGAAAAAACAGGGCATGACCAAAATTATGGTTCGAGTCATTGAATACACTATTGATAATGGCGAAGCACAAACTTACCGTCTGATTACCAGTTTGACGGACATCGCTTTATTTCCAGCTTTATTATTAGCCACAGAATATCATCGTCGTTGGGAAGTTGAAAATACTATCGATGAATTGAAGGTTCATCAATTGGGACGTAAAACTCTGATTCGTTCTCTTCATCCCCGTGAAGTGGTTCAGGAAATTTATGGTTGGCTCCTCGGACATTGGGCGGTTCGTTCTCTCATGTTGACCGACGGCCACCTCTGCTCACATCTCCCCTTTACGATTGAGTTTTACTGGTACTCTCAATGTTGTCCGTCGTGCTATTCCCAAATTTCAGCGCCTTCAACCAGAAGAATTTCCCCTTTTTTTTAGTTGGTTGATCAGGGAAATTTTGGATGAACCAATTCCCAAACGTGAAGGTAGAAGTAACCCTCGTGTTATTAAAAAAACTCGCGCCAAATTTCCATCCAAGAAACCAATTCATAGAGGTCAGGGAGTTAAACATGAAACCCTCAATTTTTCTATCCTCAATACTGCTTAAAGCTTAACCGAACCGTATTGGCTCAACACCTGACGGTATCAAAGGTTAGGAAACATTTGTAACAAAACAAATCGATAACTCATAGTTACGTGCTCAACACCTGACGGTATCAAAGGTTAGGAAACAACCAACTGACTAGTAAACTTTTGCGGATCAAGTTGTGCTCAACACCTGACGGTATCAAAGGTTAGGAAACCTATCCAAAAATTTCTGACAATAATACTGGGTCAATGTGCTCAACACCTGACGGTATCAAAGGTTAGGAAACTCATCTAGATTTAGGCTGGGAAACGTTTGTTTTACGTGCTCAACACCTGACGGTATCAAAGGTTAGGAAACTATCCAATGGATGGACATCCTTAATGTAACTGGGGTGCTCAACACCTGACGGTATCAAAGGTTAGGAAACTAATTCATCCGAAACTAACAATAATTCCTTAGCTTGTTGTGCTCAACACCTGACGGTATCAAAGGTTAGGAAACACAAATCAGATGGAAAAACCAAAGCAGCTAGTCTTGCGTGCTCAACACCTGACGGTATCAAAGGTTAGGAAACTTGGAATTGACTAGATAGCAAGAATGAACATGACTATGTGCTCAACACCTGACGGTATCAAAGGTTAGGAAACAGTCCCAAGATGATACTTTTGCTGATGATATTTATCGGTGCTCAACACCTGACGGTATCAAAGGTTAGGAAACAGTCCTGATTTTACAGGAATTATTAATTATATAAAGTGCTCAACACCTGACGGTATCAAAGGTTAGGAAACTTTGGGTAACGAGTGGTTTATTCGGGATGTCGTACGTGCTCAACACCTGACGGTATCAAAGGTTAGGAAACACTTTTTTCGCTCGCACTTGGGGCAAGTTTTATAATCGTGCTCAACACCTGACGGTATCAAAGGTTAGGAAACGCTCGCAGCTTGGCAATACAGTGATTCTTATATAATGTGCTCAACACCTGACGGTATCAAAGGTTAGGAAACCCCCAAGTCCGGACAATACTGCACTGGCACTAAGAATGTGCTCAACACCTGACGGTATCAAAGGTTAGGAAACTAGCTGATGAAGCTCATACAGTTTGTTTTTTTGCTGGTGCTCAACACCTGACGGTATCAAAGGTTAGGAAACTAATTGTTCTATTTTGTTTTGTTTATCTTTCAACCGTGCTCAACACCTGACGGTATCAAAGGTTAGGAAACCAGGCAAAAACTTGTCTTTTTCCCAATCATGTCTTAGTGCTCAACACCTGACGGTATCAAAGGTTAGGAAACTTGCCCCTAAATGCCATTCATTAGGTGGGTAATAATGTGCTCAACACCTGACGGTATCAAAGGTTAGGAAACTTATACGCCCCATAATAGTTTTCTGGGGATTTTAACGTGCTCAACACCTGACGGTATCAAAGGTTAGGAAACACCTCCGGAGAGATGGGAAAAAATTCCTAATTATCATGTGCTCAACACCTGACGGTATCAAAGGTTAGGAAACGATTGGTCAGCAAGAGAAGCGGCGAAAAATGCTGCTGTGCTCAACACCTGACGGTATCAAAGGTTAGGAAACGTCGGATAGATGTGTCGAGCTTTTTCGCTCAGATGTGCTCAACACCTGACGGTATCAAAGGTTAGGAAACACTCATTTTGGAGAAAAGATAAAAATCTTAACTTGTGCTCAACACCTGACGGTATCAAAGGTTAGGAAACTTCAAACATTACCCACGATTAACGACTGGGATATGGTGCTCAACACCTGACGGTATCAAAGGTTAGGAAACTGAGGAACTAATAGAAAGTAACGGATATGAAAGAACGTGCTCAACACCTGACGGTATCAAAGGTTAGGAAACTGATTTGATAGCTAACGATCGCGACCGAATTTGGATGTGCTCAACACCTGACGGTATCAAAGGTTAGGAAACAATCATCAAGCGGAGAAACTAAGAGAGCTTTTAGCGTGCTCAACACCTGACGGTATCAAAGGTTAGGAAACAAGAGCAGCCCGTAACGAATCTTTGCCGTTATTACGTGCTCAACACCTGACGGTATCAAAGGTTAGGAAACTACTGCATTATCTGGAAAGCCTCGTAATCCATAAGTCGTGCTCAACACCTGACGGTATCAAAGGTTAGGAAACACTTGACACAAGTCATAAAGACGTGCCATGATGTCGTGCTCAACACCTGACGGTATCAAAGGTTAGGAAACGAAGTTCATCCTTCAAATTGGCTAAGGATTGATAAGGTGCTCAACACCTGACGGTATCAAAGGTTAGGAAACAGTTCCCGGAACTACAAGTATTATTTTAAATAGTCGTGCTCAACACCTGACGGTATCAAAGGTTAGGAAACGGTAATTTATTTGTACCATCTACCTTGTCATTATCGTGCTCAACACCTGACGGTATCAAAGGTTAGGAAACTCGCTTGTTCAAGAATACGATCGGTTATGGGGGAAGTGCTCAACACCTGACGGTATCAAAGGTTAGGAAACACAGAAATCGATCAACTCCGCCGCGAACGAGATAAGTGCTCAACACCTGACGGTATCAAAGGTTAGGAAACAAGGGTTCCTGCTGGTATCCGCTTTCAGCGAGATGTGCTCAACACCTGACGGTATCAAAGGTTAGGAAACATGGGGTCGTAGGTGCTGGAGTTACAGCCGCGTTAGTGTGCTCAACACCTGACGGTATCAAAGGTTAGGAAACAATTACCTTGACTTTTAGTCCCAGTCCCATCTACCCGTGCTCAACACCTGACGGTATCAAAGGTTAGGAAACATGGCTTGTGCTTTCGCACTTGAGCTAAATGTTGCTGTGCTCAACACCTGACGGTATCAAAGGTTAGGAAACCGTCCTACGCCACCAGGACAAACACCCCCTCCGCTCGTGCTCAACACCTGACGGTATCAAAGGTTAGGAAACGCGAAAAAGAGCAGAAAATAATTTAACAAAACTTAAGTGCTCAACACCTGACGGTATCAAAGGTTAGGAAACTAGATTAAGTGCTTGCACAGTTTCTTGAGGTAAGTGTGCTCAACACCTGACGGTATCAAAGGTTAGGAAACGGTTCTTCCGCAGGCGTTTCCATCCCACTGGTGCGTGCTCAACACCTGACGGTATCAAAGGTTAGGAAACACTTGGAACTATTCACAATGGAAAAGAACCCTATACCGTGCTCAACACCTGACGGTATCAAAGGTTAGGAAACTAAAATCTACCAAATGGTTAGCTGCTTTCCACATTTGTGCTCAACACCTGACGGTATCAAAGGTTAGGAAACGACCAGTAGAAAAAAACTGGCTGCCGCTGCTGCATGTGCTCAACACCTGACGGTATCAAAGGTTAGGAAACTCTGCTAGCAAAAGTTTTATCATCTGCACTAATATTGTGCTCAACACCTGACGGTATCAAAGGTTAGGAAACTGGGAGATTATTAAACAATCTCCCATTCACTTAGGTGCTCAACACCTGACGGTATCAAAGGTTAGGAAACTATGGCTTTGGAACCATCAATCAAAATGATTGTTTGTGCTCAACACCTGACGGTATCAAAGGTTAGGAAACCAGAGGTTAAGAAACGAAAACAAAAGCTAGATGTCGTGCTCAACACCTGACGGTATCAAAGGTTAGGAAACATTGATCGTGTGATTTATGCCCGCTTTGTTCTAGGAGTGCTCAACACCTGACGGTATCAAAGGTTAGGAAACTATCGAATTTTCGATAGTGATATTAATTCCTGTTCGTGCTCAACACCTGACGGTATCAAAGGTTAGGAAACCAATAATGGAGGAGTAGCCGGAGAAAACGAAACTACTGTGCTCAACACCTGACGGTATCAAAGGTTAGGAAACTTACTTAAATGGCAATGTAAACATATTGCTGGTATAGTGCTCAACACCTGACGGTATCAAAGGTTAGGAAACCTCTCCCATCTTAACTTCCCCAGTGGTCAGTTTCACGTGCTCAACACCTGACGGTATCAAAGGTTAGGAAACGAACAAAAATATCAGGGTGAACTGCCCATCACACCCGTGCTCAACACCTGACGGTATCAAAGGTTAGGAAACATTGAATTTGCTGCAACTGTTCAAGCAGATATTTACGTGCTCAACACCTGACGGTATCAAAGGTTAGGAAACTGCATCTAGATCGGATTGCGATCGCTGAATCAGAAGGTGCTCAACACCTGACGGTATCAAAGGTTAGGAAACTCGTGGTCAATCGCCATTTATTGCGGAAGTACCATAGTGCTCAACACCTGACGGTATCAAAGGTTAGGAAACTGTTTGGCTGCATCAGTCCCCCCCTCTTTATCTCGTGCTCAACACCTGACGGTATCAAAGGTTAGGAAACTTGAGAAGTTCCAGCCGGAATACTGGGAGGAGAATATTGTGCTCAACACCTGACGGTATCAAAGGTTAGGAAACAACTGAAGAAATTAGATACTTACCTCTCAGTGATTGTGCTCAACACCTGACGGTATCAAAGGTTAGGAAACTCGGGGGCAACTACCTAGGATTTTGCATTAAAGATTTTATGCCTGACCGTGCTCAACACCTGACGGTATCAAAGGTTAGGAAACCTTCAGTTTGTTCAAGGGAATCTCTATCCGTCCCGTGCTCAACACCTGACGGTATCAAAGGTTAGGAAACTCGAGCATCAGCTTATCAATATACCCAAGACCCGTCGGTGCTCAACACCTGACGGTATCAAAGGTTAGGAAACAATGTCACAGCATGATACTCAGCCCGTTGATCTCAGAGTGCTCAACACCTGACGGTATCAAAGGTTAGGAAACTAAGAAAGGACTTGACTCTAACTCTGTTAGTTGAAAGTGCTCAACACCTGACGGTATCAAAGGTTAGGAAACTGTATCCTTTGGAAGAGATTTTGTACCTATATCCGTGCTCAACACCTGACGGTATCAAAGGTTAGGAAACCTGGACATAGTTCACTTACCTCTCTACAAAGGTAGTGCTCAACACCTGACGGTATCAAAGGTTAGGAAACAACAAGTCAATACCCATATCCGTGGTGGCAATATCACGTGCTCAACACCTGACGGTATCAAAGGTTAGGAAACTTTATACCCTTTTTCAGACGCATCCAGTGTAAACAGTGCTCAACACCTGACGGTATCAAAGGTTAGGAAACTAGTGTTGCGTGACATGGGACTTCGCGAGTTTTTAGTGCTCAACACCTGACGGTATCAAAGGTTAGGAAACCAGTACCTTCAGCCTCTTCAGTCTCTAGAGCTTCTGGTGCTCAACACCTGACGGTATCAAAGGTTAGGAAACACGCAAAACGAAAAAAAACTGGAATTAATAATTTCGTCCTCAACACCTGACGGTATCAAAGGTTAGGAAACATAGTGAGTTGCAGATATGGACTATATCGGTGCCAGGTGCTCAACACCTGACGGTATCAAAGGTTAGGAAACTTCCCAGTATTCTTTCAGCTCTTCACTAACTTTACAGTGCTCAACACCTGACGGTATCAAAGGTTAGGAAACCAGATTAGTCGGGATACCATAAACTGGTGTTGGTAAGGTGCTCAACACCTGACGGTATCAAAGGTTAGGAAACTTCTTGGACCGATGCAACCAGCACCAGCTGGTTACGTGCTCAACACCTGACGGTATCAAAGGTTAGGAAACGTTGAAGAAGGACCACAAGAACCAAAAAACACGATCAGTGCTCAACACCTGACGGTATCAAAGGTTAGGAAACATTGAGTGCAACATGTGATAAGTCATTACAGGTGACATCGTGCTCAACACCTGACGGTATCAAAGGTTAGGAAACGCTTGGAGCAAGTCAGGGTTCTAAACAACAATAATGTGCTCAACACCTGACGGTATCAAAGGTTAGGAAACTGGGAACTTAGACGTGCAGCGGATAATCGAAAATATTTAGGTGCTCAACACCTGACGGTATCAAAGGTTAGGAAACACAAATGGCATTCTCATTTCTACGAATCTATACGGTAATGTGCTCAACACCTGACGGTATCAAAGGTTAGGAAACTTGGATATTGACGATATTGGATAATCAAAGTCCGGTGTGCTCAACACCTGACGGTATCAAAGGTTAGGAAACTCTTTCTACCATCGGAATACTTAATGCTATTACTTTGTGCTCAACACCTGACGGTATCAAAGGTTAGGAAACTATCGTGCGATTAATCCGTGAACTGGACTACACTATCAGTGCTCAACACCTGACGGTATCAAAGGTTAGGAAACCTTTGAAGCCAAGCATATTCCACAGCGTTTACCAAGTGCTCAACACCTGACGGTATCAAAGGTTAGGAAACTACCGCGCGAAATAAGAAGCCTAATTAATTGTACAATGACCTGTGCTCAACACCTGACGGTATCAAAGGTTAGGAAACCTGACTAATTGCAGGGATACACTAAGGAAGATACCGAACAGTGCTCAACACCTGACGGTATCAAAGGTTAGGAAACAGCTAGCATTGACGTAACTTTATAACGTGCTGGGAAATATCGTGCTCAACACCTGACGGTATCAAAGGTTAGGAAACAAAGAACTTGGTATCCAGCAAATGCTTGCCGAATCTGGATAGTGCTCAACACCTGACGGTATCAAAGGTTAGGAAACTTACCCCCAATCAGTGAAAAGACAGAGCGGTCAGAAAGAGTGCTCAACACCTGACGGTATCAAAGGTTAGGAAACATGCCTAGCTCTTTTGCATTACAAGAGTTATCGCAAGATGACGTGCTCAACACCTGACGGTATCAAAGGTTAG
This sequence comes from uncultured cyanobacterium, assembly GCA_963744145.1. GTDB lineage: Bacteria > Cyanobacteriota > Cyanobacteriia > Cyanobacteriales > CAWUOF01 > CAVUSO01. The sequence goes on from CAVUSO010000001.1 coordinate 1,653,040, forward strand.
GAAACTACGATAGACGACCAGTACGGACGTAAATTATGTTTATGAGTGCTCAACACCTGACGGTATCAAAGGTTAGGAAACTTGCTACTGGGACGGGCTATTTCTGCGGCGTTCATGTGTGCTCAACACCTGACGGTATCAAAGGTTAGGAAACATTTTAATCTGGATAAGCATTACATGACAGTAATTGCGTGCTCAACACCTGACGGTATCAAAGGTTAGGAAACATGAACTTAAAGGCAGTTGGATACGCCAATAGCTTAGTGTGCTCAACACCTGACGGTATCAAAGGTTAGGAAACCGCGATCGCTGAACATCTCATAGCATAAGCGTTTCTGGCATATTTTACAAGCATCACCAATTTGGAAACTATAAAGCTAAAAAATTTAGGTGAAATACCCGTTAAGAGTGACCCTCTCATATACCAAAACCCTTATCTAGTCTAGGATTTACCATTTTGCAAGCATCTTACCTGGTTCCAAAACTACCTCGATCGCAGTCCAGACAACGGTTTTCAGCTTTAATTTATTCTGTAAAACCTCTACAAACAGCGATCCTTGCATCAGATAATTCGGTATGCTTCCTCTACTAAAGGCCAAGCTTGAGGACGATTATACAGATGTATTCCCTCAACACAGCGATTACATAGACGAATCAAAAGTAAGCTATCCTTAATATCTAAAACTTGCTCTAGTTCCCATCGTAGTTTCTCCCGTTCTCGCTGGCTTAACCAACAGCGAAAAATAGAGTATTGGATTCTTTCACCGTAGCCTTTAAGTAGTTTGTAAGCCTTACGCCAGCGTTTGGAGTCCCGAATATCGTAGGCTACCAGATACCAGTTTTGGGATTCAGCCATAATCTTACCTCATCGCATAACTAACTGACCAAATAATCCGCCTTCACCGTTCCACTCCTTTTCCAGCAACCGTACCTCTAGCTCCAATAGACGACGGTAAGTCAGGGAATAGCCTGTAGCTGGATGTTTCCAACTTTCTTGCTTACGACGTTCATATAGGCTAACCAACTTGTGCCGTCCTGGCTCACTTAACCATACCTGTTCACCTCGTATGGTAAAATCTGCCTGCGCGTCCCACTGACCGCGATTGACTGCACCCATTACAATCACATCCACCAAAGGCACCCGAAAAACTTCCATCAAATCCAGTGCTAGAGGTGCAGCCTGAGAGCGCGGTTGATGATAAAAACCCAATGCAGGTTCTAATCCCACAGTCAGAATACTATTCATCACATCTTTAAGCAGGAGTGCATAGCCAAAACTCAGCAGAGCATTAAATCGGTCTTTGGGTGGACGGCGATTGCGACCATTAAAATGTAGTTCTGGATTAACTTCTGCGGAAATCAGACAGGGCAATGCCCCAAAATACAAAGCAGCCAAATTGCCTTCCAAGCCTAGTAGAGATTCCAAGGACTTAGCTTTGGGAACTTGTTTAAGGATAAGTCGCATCTGAGCGATCGCCCGTTTCAAAGCCTCTGGTGCTGGTTTAACTCCTCTTGTCCCTCGCATCAAAAATTTCCGCTGCCCCTGACCGCGACAGCTCACCAGTTTGCAAGCTAGCTCCAAACAAGTATTGGAATTGCTCAAAGCCTCATACTGGCGAATACGACGCTGGATACTACCTTGTCGAGAATCAAAGCTACCAATATAACGCCCTCCTCCAGAGATAAAATGCACACCAATACCCTGGTCAGTACAAAAGTGTAAGGCTTGAGTAGAGATTTGGGAAAAGCTGTGCAGCACTAACTGTCCTACCTGATGGGCAGGAATAGTTTCTACTGGTTGAGCGCGACGGACAATTTTGAGCTGTTCTCCAGTGCGCCCAACACTTGTACCGGGTTCAAGAATATGGATTACCTGGCGATCGTCATCTGCTGGAAATAAGCGAATCGTTTCCTGCTCCTGGTTATGGGCAAGTCGGGCTTCTTCTGGAAGACAAACCGGAGCTAAAGAACAGCGGATACAAAGCCGTTCATTATCTGTGACGGGTGGACGACAAGAAGACTGTCTGATTTCTCGCGCTTGTTCGATCGCAGCTTTAACACTTGCTCGTCCTTCATCATCAAGAGGTACATGCACCAGTACATTATCAGCATGATAACGGATACGACCTTCTTGGATAGGGATATTCAGGGCTGATTCCAGCAAACAAGCATAAGCAAGAACTTGAATGCGATCGCTTTCCCAAGCTTGGGGTTGCTTATTCTCATCTCGGTGACAGCGACCACGTTTGTGTTCATAGGGAATAGTTTGTCCATCACGAGTACGGAGAGCATCGAGCCGACCACGTAAACCTAGTTCTTCACTTTCAAGAAATAATTCTTCCCACTCTTCATCTTCTTTTTTTTCAATTTCAACGTGCAGCCTACGTCCGGCAAAAACAGCCGCATCTTGCGTGTAAAGTTCTTCGACTTCTTCGAGATAGAATAGACGAGGACAATAAGCTAAAGCATGAAGGGCAGAGACGCGAATAGTAGCTGGTGAAACATCAATTTCAGGCGCAAACATAATCATGAATACCTCAAGGATAAGAATTAGGTAAGCGCCCAAAGGCATCAAAGATTAAGGGGATTTTTGATAACGTTTTGCCGTATCAATAGTGCAATTAAACTCTGTGGCTAGTCTGGTTTTTTAGGTGTCCATATCCAAGCATTACTTGGTGGATATATAGACGGTTCAACAATGGGTGCAAATAGGTAATTCGTGGTTTTACTATTATCAAGGCGATCGATACCTACAGTCAATCGATGCGATCGCTTACGTGGTGCTGAATCAATTTCCATCTTTTCATACCAGTGAGTTAATGGTGGGTGATCAACAATATCAATTCGATCAAACAGGAAGTTATTGTCCCCTGCAAATGGCATACCGTATCGGCGATCATTTAGTTCACCTCGTAAACCTTGACGAATGCGATCAAATAAGCCGTCAAATTCACAAATACCGATGATCATATCTAAACCAACCAGTAACTCTCTCCGCACAGGTACAATCCAATACTTAGCACCATGTGTTTTTATTTTCAATTCCTTCCCCGAAGCTCCGACAGGATAACTATGAAGCTGTTGATAAAGGGTGCATATTTCACTTTCCGAACCATCAACTGCACCGATCGCTAACTGCAAATGGGGAATATCTGAACAAATTTGGGTTGTTGGTTTATCCAACCCTGTTCGCATTTCAATCCCTGCCAGATTTAGCACTAAACCCAAAGCAGCAGATGGAGGCATGATCGGCATTGTTGAGCGATAAACACCAGCTTGAAAACCACGATAGGCAGCAAAGGGTGCACGAACGCGCAACCACATACAATTCATTACATTCTCCTAACCTAAAAATTCCTTCGCGATTTCAATTAGCAACTTTTGCGGATTTTCGTATAACTTGGCACCAGCATCTCCGTTTTCTAAACGTTTCCGTTCTTCAGCTTTCATATTGCGAACAATCTCACCACCAATCCAAAACTCATTAGGTGGGAGATCTTCAGAATTCAATCGGGACAATTCAGGAAAGTTTCCAGTTTCATCAAAACCATAGGTATTAAATCCTGCCACAAGACAAGGAGTAAGACGTGCAATAATACTCTTAGGAGCCATTTCGTAATAACTACGTGCGTGACCACCTGCTACATCTGAGAGTTCACTAATTGCCTTAAGTAAAGCCTTTACCCAATTAGGCTGATCTTTACAGTCATTGTAAGCGAGAGCAAACGGATACTGATAAGCTGTATGAGAAATCTCACGATGCAAAAGTGCCGAAGTAGATGAGTTTTTCCAAGGGCTATTTCCTGCATTGAGGGGAGATTGATGAAAAGTAGCATCAAATCGATAGGGATTTAAAGCTAGAGCCATATTCATTCGTAGAATACTATCGCGCTTTGGTGGCAATCCTTTGTTCTTTTTAATAGCATCATTATCTGCAACCATGAAGCCGAACAAGAAATCATCAGCATATTTAGTAGCATTAGGGAATTCTTGAAACTCAACAGCAAGTTGGTCTTGATCATGCAAGCGTCGGCGGTTAGATGGTAAACCTGCGGCAATCAACATTTCGCGCAAAGCATTACGCATAGACTCAGGACTGATGACGGTGTATTCCTTTTTGTCTTTCACAATTTTCTGGAGAACAGTACGGTTTTCTTCGCTTTCACCACGATAATTAGAACTTGGTGCAGCATAGGTGAGAATAGTTGCAAATAGATTCTTGTTAGACATTGTTTTTCTCCTGTAATTAATTAGCTGTTAGCTGAAAGAGCAAGCATGGTCAAAGTACGCACTTTGTCTGTATCTTCATAGAGATCGCGAGTGAGTTTTTCAAAACTTTCCTCATTCATTCTTCGCTGTGGTACAGAACAAAGGGTAGAAGCAAAGTAATTGATAAAATCTGACTTTTCGGTACGGCTACGAACTTCGAGAAAAGCTGATTTAGCAATCTTGACTTTCTTCTCACGATATTCACTTTCTTTCGGTGAACCTTGTACATCCTTCCACTTAAGTTGATATTTACTATCCAACTTAGTCAATACATAGGATTGCACTAATTTGTATATGAGTTTCTCACAAGAGTATTCGGAAACTTCAAGATCGGGATTTTGTTCTGTTTCTTCGGTCATATTTTCCACCTCATATTTGAATGATTCGCGAACATCATGACAGAAATAATCATTTGCCATCGTTTGTTCATAGGAAATAGTACATAGTAGCGAATCAAATCCTATATACCAAGCTTTATTACTTACTAGATTGAGCAATCTTTGGCGGCGAAATGTAGCGTGCCACAAATTGTTTCGGATGTCTCGATACTTATCAATCCATTCTGGTTCTGGTGGATCGAGCCTTATTGTACCGAGAATGCGAACATTGTTACCTTGCTTTTCAGCGTGAATTACATCCACACCCATTACCAAATCACCGATGCTAGTTTCTAATCTAGAAACACGATCTCGCAATCTAGCCATCATATCTAAGGCTCCTTCTACCGCTAAATCAACTACAGCGTCACGAGGGCGATAGCCTGTAATTTCACTTCCGCGTTCTTTCAATAACTCGAAAAATTCATCACAGAATGTTTTTAACTGTGCAATATCAGGAATAGCGATCGCATAGCCAACAAAATCGCGCTTACCTTCGTTGTTAATTACGGCTGGTATATAGATAGAAACTGCAAATACCCAAAAATGCAAAAGGAATTGATATCTTGCCCGATCCTTAAATGGTACATTTTCAGGATTACTAGCTTGCGCTCCTAAATAATAGGTACTCGGTAAGTCAACTGTAAACTCAGAAGGCTGTAAAAGTTCTTGCCAGATTTTATCAGCATCTTTGGTATAATAGTGACCCAAGGGCAAATTTACCCTTGATTCATAGGGTAATCGCGTGCTTGGAACACCGCGCAAAATACTCCAGAGCATATCTCGCCAAAGTTTAATCCACTTACCGCGATCGCCTTCAGGATCTGCATCAGCAATAAATGCACCTTTTGGCACAACTATCGGATAAATATAGACTTTTTTCTTGACAGGATTACCTTTTTTATCAACATCGTCTTTTTCTTCTTCTCGCAAATAAGGAATAACTTCCTTAGTACGAGAATTTTTCAAAACTTGCGTCCGTTCTTGTTCTTCCTCATTTGCAGCATAAACCTCATTGAATAGAGCTTGTAAACCTAGTTGGTTAATTCGTAAAGTAACTGAGCGATCGCTTAAATGCTCAGTTTCACAAATTGCAATTCCATCCTGTTTCCATAGCTCAAAACGATTTAACCACCGCACCATCAAAACCAATCCTGCTAAACCAGCGCGATGCTGTGATGATGGCAACTCCGCCAAAGAATAGGTAAGATCCAATACGTCAATATGTGTATTGATCTTTTTCTTAGCCAAGGTTTATCTCCTCCTGGTTTTTCGTTGAAAATCCCGATCGCTCATCATAATTACCTTCCCACTGAGCAACACCTAAATATTTTGGCAACCAACTTGGTTTTTCATCGGATGGGTTTACTGCTTGACGTGGAACGCTTATAATAAATCCGTCATAAGTTTGTTTCTTAGGCTTAGATTCAATACATTTCTTGACCTCATCAAGATCGCGATCTAAAATGCAAGGAAGAGCATACTCATCGGGATCACGGAAATTACCCATTGTGGCAAAATAACCACTTGTAAAGAATGATGGTAATCCATCGGCTGTTCTCTCTTCGTTGGCAAATTTCTCTAAAGCCTCAGCTAACTGCTTTTGACTGATATCACCACTACCTAATTTATCAATAAAGGTTTTTGCAGTACCTAACTCTTTAGCCTCGTATGGCAAATCCTTTGGTGGTTTGTAAATATGTAGCATAGCCCGAAAATTATCACCTCTAGCCAAGTGACGATTAGCTCGTCCAAAACGTTGAACCAATGAGGATATTGGTGCAAGTTCAGTAATCAAAACATCAGCATCTAAATCGAGGGACATTTCACAAACTTGTGTAGTTACAGCGATCGCCGACCGGCGATCGCCATCTTTTTGAAAAGCAAACGCTTTTACAGTATCCGCATGAACTTTTTGGCGATCCATCAATCGGAAGCGACTATGATAGGTCAAAACTTCCACATTCAATTCATCAGCCAACTTCTTGGAAATTGCCAAACAACGATCAACTGTATTCACAACCCATAAAACTCTTTCACCTTGTCTATATGCCTGAATTGCCTTTGTAAAAGCATTCCTAAAACATTCTACAGGTTGAAGTCGATAGCGGGGGTGATTTTCTTTCTTTTCAAGGTCTTGCAGACTCTGGCGATCGCTTTCTGTTGGATAAACCTCTAACCCCAAATTCACAAGTTGTTTACGACGAGATGGGGGTAAAGTCGCAGTCATACATAAAACAGGGATATCGAAATGCTTGAGAAAAGCTATCAAACTATCAAACATCTTCAAATCGAAGCTATGGATCTCGTCAATAATCAGAACGCTATCCGCTAAAGCAGGTAATAAACAGATACCACCATAATTATGTTCCATAAAGCCCAAAAATTGATCAACTGTTGCGCTAAAATACCGCCGCGACCAGAAACCTAAAGAAAACAAACGGTGATCACTTGTAAAGTCTTTTTCTTTCATTGATTCGGGTGGGTTAGAAGCGATTGCTTCCAGTTCATAACGGGCTGTACCCGTCACTAATGCTGCATCAGTTTCAGGTGCCCAACTCACATAATCTTTAAAACCCTCTGTAGCAGTACCGCGTGTGGGATAGAGAAAAATCACTTTCCCAACTTTATAATGCTTAACCTGTTCCTCAGCCCATTTCCAAGCTGCAAGGGTTTTACCTGCACCGCAAGCTGCCAAAAGTAAAACTCGCGATCCTTTTTGCGCTGCTAATCTTTGAAATTCATCCCATTTGAAGCTACCTTTATCTTTGATTATTTTTTCAATACGAGGATTAATAATCTTTGTAGTGATATCTGCACTAGAAATATTATCACTATGGACAACATCTTCAATCCAATCATAAATATTTTTATTCTCTCTAACTAATCCAGAAGCAACCGCATCAGAGACAATCAGTCCTGCTTTTACCCCTAAAAGTAATCTTCTTCTTTCTTCGGTTATTTGACGCATTAGCTTCTTGGCTGTATCCATCCCTTCTGTCCGTGCTTTAGACCATATAGGGTCATTTTGAGAGAAAGTAGAAAATGAAAGTTCAGGTGGTTTGTCAAGAGCCGCAATATTAGCAATTTCTTCCAAAATGCTTTTAACTTCATCATGTAGCAAATAAAGCCGAACAGATCCACGAAGTTTATTTGGTTTTGCCCATTCGCGATCACCTTTGCTAGAAGCTTTTAAATGATGGGACAATACCGCTGCTGTTATAATTTCAACATCTAAAGGTGTTCGATTTAACCAAGAGCGTATTTGAGGTAAGTGTAGTATCAAAGCACTGATATGTTCGTGTCTGAAAGTCTGAGTGGAACCTTTTAATACAGCGTCATAGAATTCTTCATTCGCCTTTCCAACGTCATGAAATAAGGCTGCAATACGCAAATTCAAAAGAAATTTATGTTGCTCTTTCTCACTTGTTAACTGAAAAAAACGACACCAGTTTTGCCCCCAACGACCATCTAATCGAAATATTTGATGTGCAGATTTCTCTGTATCTAATAAATGCTCTTGCAATGTAACAATGCGATCGCCAAGTTTACTTTTTGCTAAGAGTTGTTCTGGTAAGTTTGCCATTTATTTAACCTCTTTCATTGGCATAAATACACCGCAACCCATACGATGCTTACCACCCAATCCAGAAACCTGTAACTTAATCGAGTCTTCCTCACTTAAGCCCGATACTTCCAGCCCAAACCCTACTACAGTATAGGTCTTGATTTTGATGGTCTTGCGATCTGCTTTCCCCTCAGTATTCAAAGGCAAAATTACCTCACCCATAACTCCCAAATCCGCTAATTGTAACTTTGCCGCTTGCAAAAAACTCTCTGGTTCCTGATAGTTTTTGATAATAACAATCCGAGCGCGTAATCTCTCAGCAGGACGCAACATAAAAATTTGCGGAATACCCAATTGAATTGAATGCCCCCCAATAGTTAACCGTTTTCCCGCCAAGTGATAAATCGTAGGCATACACTCATAGGGCAACCGAATGCGTAAATGCGATCGCTCGGTCAAAAAAATCTGGCCTTGCTTATCCGGAATTCCAGCAATTGTGAGAATACTCAAACCATCTTGCTGGTGAATTTGGGGAGCTAAATGAGCGATCGCGCTATACAACCCATAACCATGATCGGCGGGAAGCGTCTGCCCAACTACTCCAAAACTCAACTCCACACAAGGCAAACTACCTAACTGTGTAACTGAACCGTATTCATTTGCCAGCATCCTTGTCTCCTAAAGAGTTTGAATAAATACTGTACATTTGCTTTATTTCTTCCTGAACCATCTGCACCAATTCTGGTGGAGCCTTTACCACTGCTCCCTTCCCATAGCCCAAAACCCACCGTTTTAGATCATTTATCCCCCGGACTACCATACACAAGGTTAATGACCCATCAGAATGTTCTTGGATCTTCTGTGTTGAATGCCAGCATCGCTCCCGGATGTACGGAGCTGTTGGTGCATCAAACCAAATAGCAACTGAGTGTTCTATTCCACCCGCTTCATGCTGGAAAATCATCGCCAGATGATCTTTTGCATTGAATAAAGGGTTTGGCACAAAAGTTGATTCCAATATCTGAAGTTGCTTAATCCGATCAACACGAAACCAGCGAATCTCCTGACGGTTATGGCAGTAACCAATCACATAGGGATTAGTGCCACGATAAATATACAAAACATAAGGATCGAGCTTGCGTGTTGAAACTGTATCCCGACTAGCAGTGTAATAGGTCATCTCAACTGTTTTATGAATCTGACAAGCTTCTTCTAGCTGATGCCATATCTCTGGATTTAGGTCGATCTGTGCTCCGGCCCGAAACAAAATCCGCTCCTCTGCTAACTCTTGCAGATCAACCCATGTTTCCTCTGGCAGCCGCTCCTTCAACCGTTCAATCGCTGAACGCAACTTCTCCGCCCAAACTGAACCAGCATAAGTTTCTAGCATCCGCGCTCCCAAAGTAAGAGCAAACAGTTCTCCTTGGGAGAGAGAAATGCTTGGTAAGCGCCACTGGGAATTAGTGTAATGAAAACCTTGTTGAGGATTATATGCCAATGGAGCACTGAAGCGATCGCGCAAAAACGCTATATCATTACGAACAGTACGCTCACTAACTTCTAAAGTTAAAGCTATTTTGGCTGTTGTCGGTCGTTTTGCAGTCCGCAGCAGCTCATCAAGTTGCAATAATCTTTCTAAGTGACGAGACATAGACGAAATAAATTTAAGTTAATATAACTAAAACTTTAATGGAGCTACCCGGCAAAAACCTTGCCGCCTTCAGCAAATTTATAAGATTAATTCTTAGTAATTGATAAAAAATAAACAGCCCAAAGCCCCTCCATAATAAAATGAAGGGGCTTTGAGTGAAATAATAACCTGGCACCGAGCTATTTTCCCAGGCAGCAACCCGCCAAGTATCTTCGCCGCAGCAGCGTTTCACAACTGAGTTCGGGATGGGGTCAGAGTGGGACCACTGCGCCAACAGCACCAGGAAAGCTGTAGGACTCTCAAAAGACAGAGACCTGAAGACTGCATAAAAAACAAGTCAAGAAGCGACATCGAAACCAAAAATTAGAGAGGTCAAGCCCTCGGTCGGTTAGTACAGCTCGACTCTAGCCATCACTGACATTACATCTACTGCCTATCAAACAGGTAATCTACCTGAGACCTTACTGGTCCGAAGCCATGAGAACAATCATCTTCAGAAAGGCTTCCCACTTAGATGCTTTCAGCGGTTATCCCAACCGCACTTGGCTACCCAGCGTCTACCGTTGGCACGATAACTGGTACACCAGCGGTGCGTCCCTCCCGGTCCTCTCGTACTAAGGAGGGGGTCTGTCAATGTTCTTGCGCCTGCACCGGATATGGACCGAACTGTCTCACGACGTTCTGAACCCAGCTCACGTACCGCTTTAATGGGCGAACAGCCCAACCCTTGGGACGTACTTCCGCCCCAGGTTGCGATGAGCCGACATCGAGGTGCCAAACCTCCCCGTCGATGTGAACTCTTGGGGGAGATCAGCCTGTTATCCCTAGAGTAACTTTTATCCGTTGAGCGACGGCCATTCCACGCGGAGCCGTCGGATCACTAAGGCCGACTTTCGTCCCTGCTTGACTTGTAGGTCTCGCAGTCAAGCTCCCTTCTGCCTTTGCACTCTTCAGGCTGATTTCCAACCAGCCGGAGGGAACCTTTGCGCGCCTCCGTTACCATTTAGGAGGCGACCGCCCCAGTCAAACTGCCCCCCTGAAACGGTTCCCAGGCCGGATAACGGCACTAGGTTAGAATTCTAGCCTCACTAGAGTGGTATCTCACCGATGGCTCAGATATCCCCACAAGGATACCTTCAGTGCCTCCCACCTATCCTGCGCAAGTGAAGCCCGAAGCCAATTCCAGGATACAGTAAAGCTTCATAGGGTCTTTCTGTCCAGGTGCAGGGAGTCCGTATCTTCACAGACAATCCTATTTCGCCGAGTCTCTCTCCGAGACAGCGCCCAAATCGTTACGCCTTTCGTGCGGGTCGGAACTTACCCGACAAGGAATTTCGCTACCTTAGGACCGTTATAGTTACGGCCGCCGTTCACCGGGGCTTCGGTCGCTAGCTTTAGGTTACCCCTGACCAACTTCCTTAACCTTCCGGCACTGGGCAGGCGTCAGCCCCCATACATCGTCTTACGACTTCGCGGAGACCTGTGTTTTTGGTAAACAGTCGCTTGGGCCTCTTCACTGCGACTTACTCTCGTAAGCACCCCTTCTCCCGAAGTTACGGGGCCATTTTGCCGAGTTCCTTGGAGAGAGTTATCTCGCGCCCTTAAGTTTTCTCAACCTCCCCACCTGTGTCGGTTTCGGGTACAGGCTCCAATTGTTTAAGGTCTGTAGAGCTTTTCTGGGAAGCTTAATCCTGGCCACTTCGAGTCCGTAGACTCTCCTCTCCTGCCTCAGCTCAGTGCGTTTTCACCACACCTCAACACCTCGAACAGTTGCACCGGCACTACCAATCACCGGCTGGTGCGGACTTTCTCCGTCCCTCTGGACCAACAATTGCAGGTACGGGATTATTCACCCGTTGTCCATCGACTACGCCGTTTGGCCTCGCCTTAGGTCCTGACTAACCCTCCGTGGACGAGCCTGGCGGAGGAACCCTTGGGGTTTCAGGGCATTGGATTCTCACCAATGTTTGCGCTACTCAAGCCGACATTCTCGCTTCCTGTTTGTCCACACCTGCTCTCGCTAGTGCTTCGCTCAATTCAGGAACGCTCCCCTACCGATATCTTCATATCCCGCAGCTTCGGCAGAGCACTTAGCCCCGTTCATTTTCGGCGCAGGAGCGCTTGACCAGTGAGCTATTACGCACTCTTTTAAGGTTGGCTGCTTCTAGGCAAACCTCCTGGTTGTCAATGCACTCCCACCTCCTTTCTCACTTAGTGCCCATTTGGGGGCCTTAGCTGGCGGTCTGGGCTGTTTCCCTCTTGACAATGGAGCTTATCCCCCACTGTCTCACTGGCTGAGTGTCCATCTGGTATTCAGAGTTTGTCTCGATTTGGTACCGCTCTCGCAGCCCGCACCGAAACAGTGCTTTACCCCCAGACTATAATCTCAACCGCTGCGCCTCAACACATTTCGGGGAGAACCAGCTAGCTCCGGGTTCGATTGGCATTTCACCCCTAACCACACCTCTTCCGCCGATTTTTCAACATCGGTCGGTGCGGACCTCCACTTGGTGTTACCCAAGCTTCATCCTGGACATGGTTAGATCACCCGGGTTCGGGTCTATAAACACTGATCATCGCCCTCTTCAGACTCGCTTTCGCTATGGCTGCGGCATTCCCGCCTTAACCTACCAGTGCCTATAAGTCGCCGGCTCATTCTTCAACAGGCACGCGGTCAGACGTTTAATCGTCCTTCCACTGCTTGTAGGCTTACGGTTTCATGTTCTGTTTCACTCCCCTCTCGGGGTTCTTTTCACCTTTCCCTCGCGGTACTGGTTCACTATCGGTCACACAGGAGTATTTAGCCTTACGAGGTGGTCCTCGCTGATTCACACGGGATTTCTCGTGCCCCGTGCTACTTGGGATTCAGCTTAGTGGTGCCAATTTTCGACTACAGGACTCTCACCTCCTCTGGTGCAGTTCTCAGCTGCTTCGTCTAATCTTTCCCACCGTTGTTGCTGTCCCGCTACCCCAAAGATGTTCTCTCTGGTTTGGGCTCTTCCCCTTTCGCTCGCCGCTACTCAGGGAATCTCTTTTGATTTCTTTTCCTCGAGCTACTAAGATGTTTCAGTTCGCTCGGTTCGCTCATCTCTGTCTATATATTCAACAGAGTGTTTTTGGGTTGCCCCATTCGGACATCTCCGGCTCTCTGCTTGCTGCCAGCTCCTCGGAGTGTTTCGCCGGTAACCGCGTCCTTCTTCGCCTCTGTGTACCCAGGTATCCACCGTAAGCCCTTTCTAGCTTGACCACTTTTGTTCAAACTTTTTTGGCTTGTTTTTTTGCTTAGTAAGAAATTGCTGTGGTTTCTTCTTCAGAAACTTCACTTTCTCACCTGCTTTCTGACTTGTTTTTATGCAGTTTTCAAGGTTCTGGCTGGGAAAGAGCCCCAGCAGTCCGTGCCCTGGTCTACCCAAGTTCACGCTTTGCTGAGTTCTGTTGTTCTAGCAGTTACTTCTGCTAGTGGAGGTATGCGGACTCGAACCGCAGACATCTGCCTTGCAAAGGCAGCGCTCTACCAACTGAGCTATACCCCCTGTCGCTTGACTACCCTAGGTGGGCCATCCTGGACTCGAACCAGGGACCTCACCCTTATCAGGGGTGCGCTCTAACCACCTGAGCTAATAGCCCTTATCCCGGACCCCGTCTGGGCAGGTTTGACCCTGCCCGACTCAGTGAAAAGTCTTTCCCCAAACCTGTCCCGACCTAGGATGACCTCATCTCGACCTTAATACTTTTTTTCGGTCTGAAATGGGTTAGGTCTCCTTGTAAAGGAGGTGATCCAGCCACACCTTCCGGTACGGCTACCTTGTTACGACTTCACCCCAGTCATCAGCCCCGCCTTCGGCATCCTCCTCCTTCCGGTTAGAGTAACGACTTCGGGCATGGCCAACTTCCATGGTGTGACGGGCGGTGTGTACAAGGCCCGGGAACGAATTCACCGCAGTATGCTGACCTGCGATTACTAGCGATTCCGCCTTCATGCAGGCGAGTTGCAGCCTGCAATCTGAACTGAGGCCGGGTTTATGGGATTGGCTCCACTTCGCAGCTTCGCGACCCTCTGTCCCGACCATTGTAGTACGTGTGTAGCCCAGAACGTAAGGGGCATGCTGACTTGACGTCATCCCCACCTTCCTCCGGTTTGTCACCGGCAGTCTGTCTAAAGTGCCCAACTTAATGCTGGCAACTAAACACGAGGGTTGCGCTCGTTGCGGGACTTAACCCAACATCTCACGACACGAGCTGACGACAGCCATGCACCACCTGTGTTCGCGCTCCCGAAGGCACTCTCGGCTTTCACCCAGATTCGCGACATGTCAAGCCCTGGTAAGGTGCTTCGCGTTGCATCGAATTAAACCACATACTCCACCGCTTGTGCGGGCCCCCGTCAATTCCTTTGAGTTTCACACTTGCGTGCGTACTCCCCAGGCGGGATACTTAACGCGTTAGCTCCGGCACTGCCCGGGTCGATACGGGCAACACCTAGTATCCATCGTTTACGGCTAGGACTACAGGGGTATCTAATCCCTTTCGCTCCCCTAGCTTTCGTCCCTGAGTGTCAGTTGTGGTCCAGCAGAGCGCCTTCGCCACCGGTGTTCTTCCCGATCTCTACGCATTTCACCGCTACACCGGGAATTCCCTCTGCCCCTACCACTCTCTAGCCTACCAGTTTCCATCGCCTTTCCAGAGTTAAGCCCCGGTCTTTGACGACAGACTTGGTTGGCCACCTGCGGACGCTTTACGCCCAATAATTCCGGATAACGCTTGCATCCTCCGTCTTACCGCGGCTGCTGGCACGGAGTTAGCCGATGCTGATTCCTCAGGTACCGTCATTTTGTTCTTCCCTGAGAAAAGAGGTTTACAACCCAAGAGCCTTCCTCCCTCACGCGGCGTTGCTCCGTCAGGCTTTCGCCCATTGCGGAAAATTCCCCACTGCTGCCTCCCGTAGGAGTCTGGGCCGTGTCTCAGTCCCAGTGTGGCTGATCGTCCTCTCAGACCAGCTACTGATCGCCGCCTTGGTAAGCCTTTACCCCACCAACTAGCTAATCAGACGCGAGCTCCTCTTCCGGCAATTAATCTTTTACTCTTGCGAGCTTATCCGGTATTAGCAGCAGTTTCCCACTGTTGTCCCGAACCTGAAGGTAGATTCTCACGCGTTACTCACCCGTCCGCCACTAGGGTATTTCTACCCCCGTTCGACTTGCATGTGTTAAGCACGCCGCCAGCGTTCATCCTGAGCCAGGATCAAACTCTCCATTTTGTGGTTTGAGTCTTTTTCGGCTCTTTTACTTATCTTTTTCGGTCTCACAACTTTTTTTCACACCGAAGTGTTTTTTAGTTGTTTTAACCTATAATTACTTTTGACAAGGTTTGGTTATATTTAACTTTTCACTGATTCTGTTGTCTAGGTTCGGTGCGCTTTCCGTTCGCCTTGGCTTTTCTTCGAGCGCATTTACTAAGTTATCAACTTTCCCTCGGCTTGTCAAGCCTTTTTTTGACTTTTTTTGAAAATTCTTGAAATTCTCTCTGGGTAAGCTTTTTTGCTAGGTTAAGTCTATATATTTGTCCTGATTCTCGAAAAATTGAAGGAAAAAGTTTTTATGGGGCATTCTGCTGCGGTTCTACCTCCCTGGCTCGTCTTAGAACCTATGTTGCACGCTTGGTTGCTCGAAGATATTGGTCGGGGCGATCGCACTACGGGTAGTCTATTCAATGGACAAGTTCCCAGGGGACGAGGAAAATGGATTGCTAAAGAATCTGGGATTATTGCGGGATTACCGATCGCAAGTAAAGTCTTTGGGCTTTTAAGCTCGGAAGTAAATTTCGTTACTAATATAGTGGATGGAGAATCTTGTAGTCCGGGACAAGTGATTGCGGTTCTCGATGGTCCACTTGATGCGCTGCTGATGGGAGAACGGGTAGCTCTGAATTTGTCGATGCGTTTGAGTGGGATTGCTACTTGTACAAGTCAGTATGTAGATTTAATTGCTGATTTACCTGTTCAATTAGTTGATACTCGTAAGACTACCCCAGGTCTAAGGTTGTTAGAGAAATACGCTACTGTTGTCGGAGGTGCTAGAAATCATCGTTTGGGGTTAGATGATGCGGTGATGATTAAAGATAATCATATTGTTGCAGGGGGAGGGATTGAGCAGGCGATCGCCCAGATCCGATCGCGAATTCCCTATCCCTTGACGATTGAAGTTGAAACAGAATCTCTGGCTGAAGTAGAATCAGCATTACAGCATGGCGCTGATATTATTATGCTTGATAATATGCCTCTAGATCGGATGGAGCAAGCAGTTAAGCTTATTCGTCAGCATAATCACCGCATCAAAATTGAAGCTTCCGGTAATATTACTCTCAATACTATTCGCGATGTAGCCCAAACAGGCGTAGATTATATTTCTACTAGCGCTCCAATAACGCGCTCAACTTGGCTAGATTTAAGTATGAAAATAGATCAGACCACTATATATTAAAATCGGCGTTGCTGAATGATGATATGATCAATGTCCGCAGCGATCGCTTTGATCGCAACGACAAATTATTAGTCACTGTACACTATTCAATAATTTCATCGTACCGATCTGGATCTTCTTCTCGATGCTGCTTCATTAATATCAGAATATCTTGTAACGAGATTCGATCTAGCCTCTCAGGACGTTCTTGGCTGTAGTCTCCTTGACCAGGGCTATTGACTAATGCTTGATACCCTTGTCTAACAATTTCTTGTTGAGTTTTAGTCATCATTATTGTCCTCGACTTGTGTAGATTTCATCAGCCATTGCACTGGATTGTCAATAGCTACATTGATGACTTGGGTATTTCTTTGAGCTTTTCTGAGTATTTCTACATCTAACGCAGTGCTGGTGATGAGTTTCCATTGTCCTGACTGGCATTGACTTTAGCGGCAGATTTCGGATTGTTGAACCTGTCAATAGTCTAACCCCATCTCAAGGTAATATGGGGTTTTCAACTCTGATCCTTATAATTAAGTCTAGGTATCCCGGATGTCTGTTGTTTCTACTGTCACTGTCACCGTCCCTGCAACTACTGCTAATCTAGGACCAGGTTTTGACTGCATTGGCGCTGCTTTGACATTGTATAATCGATTTAAGTTTAGCCGTCTTGGCGATGATACACCATTAGAAGAAGATCGAGCAATTAGAATCAAGTTAACTACAGCGCCATTCGGTGTGCTCAATTGTGGTTCTTTAGAACAAGTAAAAAGTGATTCTAGTAATTTAGTATATCAAACATTTGCTCAATTTTACCATCAGATCGGTCAGACCCCACCACCAATCCAGATTGAAATTTTTCTCGGATATCCACTAACTAGAGGTTTAGGTAGTTCTTCAACCGCGATCGCCGGAGGTTTATTGGGTGCTAATGCTCTAGCTGGTTCACCCTTAAGTTTAACCGAGTTAATCCAATTAGCGATCGCGATCGAAGGACATCCCGATAATGTAGTTCCTGCTTTTTTAGGAGGATGTTGTTTAGCTGCGACTAGGAGCAATTATCCTGATTTAGAACCGGGTAAAGCCACCTGTTGGGAAATTTGCGATATTCCCTGGCATTCAGATATTATACCTGTATTAGCAGTTCCTAATTTTGAACTTTTAACAGCAGAATCTCGTCGAGTTCTCCCTGCTAATTATTCCCGTGCTGAGTCAATTTTTAATACTTCCCATCTGGGGTTATTATTACGGGGATTAGAAACTGGTAATCCTAATTGGTTGCGCTCTGGATTGCAAGATTGTCTTCATCAACCTTATCGCAAAAGTTTAATTCCTGGTTATGATACTGTTGTAACTGCTGCTCTACAAGCTGGTGCTTATGGGGTAGTAATTAGTGGTGCTGGACCGACTCTTTTAGCTTTAACCAATCCCCAATCAGCTCAATCTTTAGAAACAGCGATCGCGATCGCTTGGAAATCCGAAGGTATTTTAGCTGAAGTCCGATCACTTAATTTGGATACCCAAGGAGCGACCATTGTGACTGAACATCTTATTTAATCTGATCGGGGGTTAACGGTTGTTGACCCCTGTTTGATTTATCTAGATTTGCTGGATATTTTCGCGATCGCCATTTTTTCTACTACTGAACGATTGATTTTTCCTTGGGGATTCCGAGGTAATCTCTCTACAGGGAGCCAATATTTAGGATGCTTGTATTTACTGAGCTGATCAGCAATAGCAGCTTTTAATAAATCTGGAGATATTTGGGGAGATTTAGGTACATAAACTGCTGTTACTGCTTGACCCCAATCAGCATCAAATAAACCGATTATACAAATATCTGTAACTAAGTTAGTTGACAAAATTATCGCTTCTATTTCATGAGGAAATACTTTCTTACCTCCAGTAATAATTTTCTGACTATTTCTCCCTATAATAGTTAAATAACCTTGCTGATCAAAAAATCCTAAATCATCAGTTTCAAAATCCTTTTGCTGAGTAAATATTTCCGGATAATAACCTAGTGCAAGAGCATCTGATTTAATTCTAATAGTTCCAGTTTGGTCAATACCTAATCTTTCTCCATGCTCGTTATAAATATTTACTTGAGCATGGGGTAATACTTGACCACAACTATGATTACCTAGGAAAAAATCTGCTGGTTTCAGAGCAACAACTTGGGATGCAGTTTCGGTCATTCCGTAGGTAAGTGCGATCGGAATATGATGATCTCTTGCGGATTGTAAAAGTTCATCCCAAGCTGGTCCTCCACCTAATAAAACTGTGTGAAATGATGCTAACCAAGTAGTTAATTCCGGATTTTGTAAAATCCGCTGAAGTTGGGTTGGTACTAAGGAAATAAAAAATTCGGCTGGATTAATCGGACATTTTATACTTAATTCTAATGCTTGAGGGGGAATGATTACCAGTTTACCTCCGCTAGTGAAAGAGCGCATAAATTGCATTAAACCACTAACATGATAAAATGGTAATATACAGAAGGAATTAACCTGAGCTACTTGAAAATATTGCTGAAATCCTGTTACAGATACCCTTAAGGTTTCCCAAGTGTGGATCGCAAAACGAATTTTTCCAGACGATCCTCCTGTGGGAATCATAATCCAGTTATTGATATCTGGAAGATTGGGTTGGGAGTTTTGCTCAATTAACTTTTGAGCTTGTTCCCATTCACTTTTTACCCAATCTAAATTTCCCAGAAAAATGGGTATTTTCGCAGCAACAGCAGCAATAAAATGGGAGAGGTATTCTATTGATTGGGAGTGGGAGATCAAATTTTTAGATGTTATTTGCTCAGATTTAGTTGCAGCTAACTGTTGATATTTAGTTTGCGAAATTTTGGTGAAATTTGCCGCAACTGATTGATAATTGGTAAGATTGAAATCATAAACAAGTAACCAATTATCGTCATGATTACGTTGAGCAAAATAATCTAGAGGGGAAGACATAAAATTTTGAGCCAATTTTCATTATTTTCCGGAAACCAATGGTTGGTTCCAAATCCTACTGCTCTTTTGTTGGTTTGGATAGAAGCAGCTAATTTTAAAGCTGCTTGTCTACCAATTGGGGTTTCAAAAACTGAAGAAAAAACTAGATCAAGATGATAATTTTGGCAAAAATTAGACAATTGAGAAGGAAACCCAAATATAGCAGGTTTAATCACAAATATTCCCCTCCAACCTTGGTGGTAATAGGTTTTCATTTGCTCGAAGTTAGCGACGGATTCATCTAAAGCGATCGCTGTAGAATATTGTTGATTTAATTTTTGCATCGCTCTAAATTCACTGACGGGAAGTGGTTGCTCAATAAATTCAATTATTTCCCCAGATCGATCGCAAATTTCTAACCACTGTTGTGCTTCTTGTTCAGTTAAACCTCCATTAGCATCTAAACGCAATTTGGCTGATTTTGGTAACTGCTGAATTAAAACAGTAAAAATTTCCAGTTCAGTTTGAATTGGTGCAACACCAATTTTCCATTTAAAAGTATGATAGTCTTGCTCCCACAATGATTTCCATGTACTTAAAGCTAATTTTTCTGCTGGTAATAAAGCACTGTAAGTAAGCTGTTTTTCTGTTTCCTCACTGGAGTTGGAAAATAAAATAGCAGACTCAAACCCAAATTGACAAGCAGGAAATTCTGTCGGAATTGACCAGATTATTTCCTCACTGATTTGAGTCGGTAATTGACTACAAAATTCGATCGCTTCCTCGATAGTCTCGGAACCAAACCAACTAATCGGGGCAATTTCACCCCAGCTAATTCTATTGGTTTCATCCGTTAGACTGATAATGATACCTTCACGAATTTTCCAGCACCCATGACTCGTATATATGGGACGCTGAAATGGTTGTTGATAGGGATAAAAATTAAATTTATATAGCATTATCTCCAGGGAAGAATAAAACCTAACCCCAATAATAAACCACTGCAAAAATGCAACCCGACAGCAATAAATTTACTGTTACTTACCCGTTCTGGTTGATCGTGATAGGTATTAACATGGTGGCATAATTGGATGGCAAAAGGTAGACTACCAAAAATTAATAATGTCCAGAAGGGGAAAACTTGAAGCAGCACAAAAAAAACGGTGAGGACATAAATACTAGCAGTAGACCAGGTTAAGATTTGCGCTCCTTTTTTAGTACCGAGACGAACAATGGGCGATCGCTTACCAGCGGCTAAGTCATCTTCAACTTGATGAAAATGAGAACAAAACAAAATTATACTGGTGCTAATACCAATAATAATCGCAGCCACCAGATTAGTAAAAGACCAATTTTGAGTTTGACTGAAATAAGATGCAGCGATCGCTAGTGGTCCAAAGGTAAAAAAGCAGATAATTTCTCCCCAACCCTGGTATCCTAAGCGAAAGGGGGGACCTTGATAACTATAACCCAAAGCACAGCTAAGTAAGATCATACCTAACACCGTCAAATTTTGTTGCCAGTAGGCGATCGCCCAGATCCCGCATATACCGAGCGCCAAAAATAGATTAGCTAACCAAAAGATTAAAGATTTATTACCAGTTAAATTCACCACCGAATGGGCTTTATTGACATCAATTCCGGTTTCCGAATCAAACACATCATTACTGAGATTGAGCCAAGCAATAATCAGGATAGCTGAAATTAAAAAAGTAGCAAATATTTGGCTATTAATTGTTTGAGTTTCAGCCACAGCAACAGCCGTTCCTACCCAGATCGGAATAATGGCTACACTATACATAGGTGGTTTGATTGCAGCTAACCACAATTTACGATTCGTGATGGTTGACGAACCCGTAGTTTCTGAGTGGGTCTTCATTTGTCCTCATTAAGTGACTTCCAGTGATTCGATCAATTTTACGATGCTGTTGTCATTGTGGAATAGCACATTCACTCTAGATTAATGTGATCTGTCCAGGTTGCTGTGGTAAGGTGAAAAATTGGTGCTGTGACAAAAATCGCTTTTTGTCCCTCGATCTAGCTGGTGAGACGGCACAAATCGTGATTGGGAATGCTATTAATTGTGTGAAAGAGGGGAAATATGGTCTTTCTAGCTAAAGGATTAAAAAATGCAACATCAGGGCGTTAATTCCAGAAAATCTGCTATCCTCTCTTCCATGCCAGTTACAGATTCTGAATCAGGACCAATATTTTTCTGGATCGTCAAACACTAGATCAGTTTCTTTTATCTTGTCAGCAGACATCAATCAAAAAAGAACAGACCACGATCGCCAGCATTTCCTTACCAATTCAACATCTCGACCCATTGACGGTGATGAATGCGATCGCGAAACCAAATCAATTTAATTTTTACTGGGAGAAAGTTGCTCAAGGAGAAGCAATCTGTGCGATCGATTCTGTGATGTATTTACAAATAGAAGGACATCAGCGGTTTCAACTTGCTCAGGATTTTATCTGCTCTGGTTTTGAGCGGATGATGACGATTGGGGCTTTAGATCTACCTTTAGCTGGTCCAAGATTTTTTTGTAGTTTTCCTTTTTTTGAAACATCTTTGAATCGTCAGACACCTTTTTCTGCAACGACTATTTTTTTACCAAAATGGCAATTTACTTGTAGCAAAAATAGTAGTGTTTTTGTTGCTAATATTCTGATCAATCCCAATAGTGATCTGCCCAGATTATCTTATCAAGTCTGGCAAATATTTCACCAAGTCAATACATCTAGATATCAAAAATTGCCTAGTCAGGTAAGAACTAAAAAATATACTTATGAAGATGTCACCCATACCAATTGTTTTCAATATGCTGTCCAAGGGGCTTTAAATTCGATTCAGGAGAATCGTTATCAGAAAATTGTACTTGCCCATGCAATTAATGTCAAATCAAAAACACCCTTTCATATTGTTGACTCTTTAAATCAATTAAGAATACTCCATCCTGATTGCTATATATTTGGCACCAGTAATCATCAGGGTCAAAATTTTATTGGTGCTAGTCCAGAAAGGTTAGTCAGTCTTCATAATCAAGTTTTAGAAACCGACGCATTAGCTGGATCAGCACCCCGAGGAAAAACCTCTTCCGAAGATACATATTTAGGGAAAATTCTGCTGAATGATGAAAAAGAAAGACATGAACATCAAGTGGTAATCGATTTTATTGTTCAATGTTTATCTCGTCTGGGGTTAACACCTCATTTATCACCACCAAGTTTAAGACAATTATCCAATATTCAACATTTATGGACACCGATCCTCGCTCAAGTACCGACGAATTTGCATCTATTAGAAATTTTAGCAGAATTCCATCCTACCCCGGCTGTAGCTGGAGACCCCAGAAATATTGCTTGTCAAGAAATCCAACATTATGAAGCTTTTGATCGTGGTCTTTATGCTGGACCATTAGGGTGGATAGATCGTCATGGAAATGGAGAGTTTATTGTCGGAATTCGTTCGGCATTAATCGATGGTTGTCATGCTAGACTTTATGCTGGTGCTGGAATTGTAGCTGGTTCGATTCCCGAAAAAGAATTAGCAGAAATTAAATTAAAATTACAAGCACTCATTAAAGCTTTAGTATAAAAAAAATTGCTGATTAGATAGGGATTAACTCTGATTAATCATGTTACATAAACAACAGAATGTAAATTCGGTTTGGGCAACAATTTTAGTCGAAACTTATCAACGTCTGGGCTTAAAAACAGCCGTGATTTGTCCGGGTTCGCGATCGACACCTTTAGCGATCGCTTTTGGAACTCATCCTCACCTAGAAGCAATCCCAATTTTAGATGAAAGATCAGCGGGTTTTTTGGCTTTAGGAGTTGCCAAAAAAACTGGTTTACCTGTAGTCTTAGTTTGTACTTCTGGTACAGCAGGTGCTAACTTTTATCCAGCCGTAATTGAAGCAAAAGAAAGTCGAATACCCTTATTATTATTGACAGCCGATCGTCCTCCAGAATTGCGCGATTGTCATGCTGGACAAACTATTGATCAAGTAAAATTATATGGTCACTATCCTAATTGGCAAACTGAATTAGCTATGCCTTCCCTAGAAAAGGGAATATTAAAGTATCTGCGACAAATGTTAATATATAGTTGGGAGCGTTCTCTTTTTCCTGTTCCCGGTCCGGTACATATTAATCTCCCTTTTCGCGATCCGCTAGCACCGATTGTTCAACCAGAAATAGCCGCTTTTAATGCTAATTTTGATTGGGAAGATTTCTTAGCTGGAATTGAATCTTTACCATTGCTCACAACTAAAGAAATTCCCTTTCCATCTAGCTGGAAACAAGGCGATCGCGGTATTATTATTGCAGGAATTGCTCAACCTCCATTACCAGAAAGATATTGTCAAGCGATCGCAAATCTTTCCCAATATTTACAATGGCCCGTTTTAGCTGAAGGTTTATCTCCAGTCAGAAATTATGCTGCTCTAAATCCTTATTTAATTTCCACCTACGATTTAATTTTACGGAACCAAGAACTAGCACAACAACTAACTCCAGATCTGATCATTCAAATCGGAGAATTACCGACTAGCAAAGAACTACGTGGTTGGATAGAATCTAGCCATGCTCGGATTTGGGTAATCGACCCTAGTCATCATAATCTGGATGCTCTTCATCACCAAACTATCCATTTAAGAGCTACCATCGAACAAGTTGTGATTCCTGAGCAATTGGTAGCGATCGCCTTTAGTAAATATTTACAATTATGGTGGAATATTGAATTAAAAACTAGACAAAA
This sequence comes from uncultured cyanobacterium, assembly GCA_963744145.1. GTDB lineage: Bacteria > Cyanobacteriota > Cyanobacteriia > Cyanobacteriales > CAWUOF01 > CAVUSO01. The sequence continues at coordinate 1,677,070 of CAVUSO010000001.1, forward strand.
AGTTCATGAAGTAATGACATCAATTGACCAAGTAATTGAACCTAAAGTTGCTTGGTTAATCTCCCAATGTTTACCACCAGAAACTCCTATATTTATCGCTAATAGTATGCCCGTGCGTGATGTAGAATTTTTTTGGACTCCCAACAATTTAAAGATCCAACCATTTTTTAATCGAGGAGCAAATGGAATCGACGGGACCTTATCTACCGCATTAGGAATAGCACACCGCTCCCAAAACACGGTCATGTTAACAGGAGATTTAGCCCTATTACATGATACTAATGGATTTTTACTGCGAAATAAATTTATTGGCCATTTAACCATTATTTTGATTAATAATAATGGTGGAGGTATTTTTGAAATGCTACCGATCGCTAATTTCGATCTACCATTTGAAGAATTTTTTGCTACTCCCCAGCATCTAGATTTTGCCAAATTATGTGCTACTTATGGAGTCGAACATAATTTGATTACTTCCTGGACTCAATTACAGCAATTGTTAAACCCATTACCAACCCAAGGAATTCGGGTATTAGAATTGCCAACTAATCGGAAAAAAGACGCATTTTGGCGAAAAACGAATTTAGGAAAATTTGCTTAAATTTAGCAGTTATTTTCCGATTGCTCACACAGACCAATACTTACCCAACTACTGGATAATTTCCCCGTATTTGGATCGTTATACCATTCCTTTTTCCAAATAGGAGCATGATGTTTTAGGGTATCAATTCCATAACGACAAGCTGCAAATGCTTCAGCTCGATGGGGACAACCCACAGCTACTAGGACACTAATTTCTCCAATTGGTAAACGTCCGACCCGATGATGAATCACCACCCGATTAACATCAGACCATTGTTGACGAATCTCAATCGCAATTTGACGGAATACTTGGATTGCCATTGGCTCATAAGCTTGATACTCTAAAGCAACTACGGGAATTCCATCTGTTTGATTGCGTACCATCCCACTCATGATCATGATCGCTCCATTAGCTGGATCATCTGCTAAAGCATAAACTTCTGCTAAGGAAAGTGGGGCAAAAGTAATGGCAAAATTATCTGTTGTTGGTGATTGAAGCGAATTTGATAAGGATGTAATGCTTGAGTGTTTCATAGCGGAACTTTTTCCGGTTAACTTAGTTTGATCCAGGAGGAAAATCCTGAAAAATTTAACCTCTTCCTCCACCCATCAGATATAAAAGTGCCATTCGGACCGCTACACCACTGGTTACTTGTTGGGAGATAAGACTAAATTCGGGGTCGTCCATCACATCAGAACTAATTTCTACCCCTCGATTAGTTGGACCGGGATGGAGAATCTTTACACCTGGTTGACAGAATTTTAGTCGATCGCGGGTAATCCCAAAACCCTGATGATACTCGCGTAAACTAGGTAATAGGTGATCGCTCATCCGTTCCTGTTGGAGACGTAGGGTCATCACAAAATCAGCATCTTGTAGTGCTGGTTCAATTTCCCAATGTAAATGAAGTGGAGTTGGAGTTCCAAGATCAGCAAAGAATTTAGGTAATAAAGTCGGGGGTCCAGCTAAATGGACTTGAGCACCACTAGCAGTTAAACTCCAAATATTTGATCGGGCTACTCGAGAATGCAAAATATCCCCAACAATCACAATTTTTTTACCCTCAAGCAATTCTAAACGTGGATGTTCAGGATCTAGTTGGGTACAAATTGTAAATAAATCTAACAATGCTTGAGAAGGATGTTCATGTTGTCCATCACCCGCGTTCATCACCCCCACTTTGGTTCCCAATCGGTTCATTTCCATCGCGATCGCACTAGGAACACCAGCTTCCCGATGACGGATCACCATTAAATCACATCCCATCGCTAGATAGGTTTTGGCTGTATCGAGAATTGTTTCTCCTTTAGTCAGAGAAGATGTCCCTGGAGTAAAATTAAGTGTATCAGCCGAAAGACGTTTAGCTGCTAGTTCAAAACTGCTCCGAGTTCGAGTGGATGATTCAAAAAATAAATTTGCGACCACCTGACCTTGGAGGGTAGGAACTTTTTTAGTCCGACGGGAAAGGACTTCTCGGAAACTAGCCGCAGTTTGCAGCACTGTATTGTATTCACTATAGACAAAATCAGCGAGAGACAGAATGTGACGACGAGTCCAGGAGGTAGTAGTCATGAGGGTGATGTTTTATTATAGTGTCATCACAAAAAATATAGCTAAGACGATCGCTCAAGTCAGCCTCATCTGCTTAAGTAGTTGTAGCTCATCATCTTCTGTCACCACTAATCCTAGTCCCACCGCAACTATTACTTCTGTAACCTCACCTACTCACCAAATTCCCGCTAAATATATCTTAGTTAAGAATGCTGGTGTGAATGCTACTGTTATGGTCACTATCTATAAAGTTGATAGTCAATGTGAAAAGTTCATTCCTGAACAAGTCTCTCTCCCAAAAGAACGTGCCATGGACATCGCTGTGGGTCAAGTTATTCAGCAACAGAACACCGGTGACTTTAATTTAGAGGGTTATCGAATTAGCGTAGAACCTAAGACCGCAATCGCTACAGTTGATTTTCGCTTGTCTGGGAGTTCTCAACGTCGATTGAGTTCTTTGTCGAGTTGTGAACAGATGGCTTTATTTGGGAGTTTGAATAAAACTTTAACAGGTAATTCCCTCTGGCACATTAAAAAAGTCCGTTTTACTGAACAAGGAAAAACAATTTTGCTTTAAGGTTGGACTACCTTGGGACACTGAGTTATACCAATTTTTGATGAAACTGCAGAGAATTGATCCCCCCAACCCCCTTAAAAAGGGGGAGCCGGAATTCTTGCGTCCCCCTTTTGAAGGGGGATTTAGGGGGATTTAGATCTGTGCAACTTCACATTAAATTGGTATTAGTCATCCAGCTCTAGACAGGAAAGCTAGAAACAATCTACAATCAGATTGTCCGTTTTTTTATTTCTGATGGCGCAAAATTATGGATGTCAAATTAGTTATAGCGGTATTGACAGTAGTTTTCACCGTAGCTACCTTGTTTTTTGGCACTAAAAACGGATTCTATGATTCAGATAACTATCATGGTAATGGCTCTGCCCATTAGATTTGCTTAGATCGTATTAAGCTTGGTCAAGACGCATTTGGGAAACAAGTGCGTTTTTTTTCCCGATCGGGTTATTTTAGCCAATCGATCGCGACAACCAGAGTTAACTGAACTTACACCCTCTTTGCTAAAAAAATATATTTAGATATTTTAAGTTTACCAAAATTCCATAAACCTTGAGTTATAGTCGTTGTAAATACTGATTTAACGAGGGTGAAAAATCAAAAAACTGCTAATTTTAAAGTTCTTTTAAGTATTTTCGCGGAGTTAATGTGATGTAATATACGGGTATCTATTTACCAACATTTACATAAAGAAACAGATCATAATCTGTGAAAATCTGTCCGTCATCAGTAATTATACTCAATCAAATTGGGATAATAACTTTTGAGCGAAAAAAAATGTTTTTACTGCCATGGAGAAAATAGGAAAATTATTTTTCTGAGTTATAGATTCAGTCAGCTCAAAGTAAGAAAATAGATGAAAGCTTACACAACTGTGTTTTACTAATCCATAAGGGTTCAAGGAATCATCAGACTATGTTAGAAAAACTTCCTCATTCTTTTGCTCCTAATCCAGATCAAGACCTCCCTACTCAGGGGGCAAAAAAAAATATTGTAGCACCAGAGAAAAAGTTTTTTATTTCGTTACTCGTACCAGCTTATAATGAAGCTGTAATTATCAAAGAAAACCTAGAGCTACTGTATGAATACATGAAATCCCTGGAAGATGAGTATAACTGGGAAATAGTTGTAGTCAACGATGGTAGTAAAGATGAGACTGGAGAACTAGCTGAAGATTTTGCCAGAGATAAAGATCATATTCAGATCTTACACCATTACGTTAACGGTGGTCTTGGTCAAGCATTAAAAACTGGATTTAGTGCCTGTCAAGGGGATTGCATTATCACCATTGACTTAGACTTAAGTTATGCACCTGATCATATTGAGAGGATGGTCAGGAAAATGCAACAGACTAGAGCTAAAATTGTCGTAGCTTCTCCTTATATTAAAGGTGGTAAAGTTTCTAATGTCCCTTGGCTAAGACTATATTTAAGCATCTGGGCAAATAAATTTTTATCTGCTACTTCTAAAGGAGACTTGCATACTTTAACAGGAATGGTAAGAGCTTATGATGGAATATTTATCAAGTCGATTAATCTCAGATGTATGGGGATGGAAGTAAATCCAGAAATTATCCATAAAGCGCGAATGTTACGTGCTAAAATCGAAGAAATTCCCGCCCATTTATGCTGGCACCCTCAACCGAAAAAGAAGGTGAAAAGACAGTCGAGTATGAAAATCTTGAAGCATACATGGGCGATCGTATTTTTTGGCTTTATTTTTAGGCCAGTTATGTTTTTTATTATTCCTGGGTTTATCCTATTATTAATTTCTATTTATGCCAGTATATCAACGGCCATTTTGGTATTTAATACTTATCAATTTGAACCACATCATGCCATCGCGCTCGCTTTTGATGTATCCCCCCATTTATTTGTAATCGGTGGCATGAGTTTGATGTTGGCAGTTCAGTTAATGAGCTTGGGGATTTTATCTTTGCAAAATAAGACTTATTTTGAAGAGATGTTTTATTTGGGGACAGCTATCTACAATTCTAAGCAAAATAATCAGGACCAGAATCAATGACTAAAGATGTATTATCGCCAGAAAAGATTTTGACTCTGCCCTCAGATCAAGAAGCTTCAGGTCGAACTTTAGGTGAAGAAGAAATTGCACTACTAACTAAGGCAATTCACAGTGGTACTTTGACCAGTACGAAAGGCAATTTTGTGAAAACCTTAGAAACCCAATTTGCTAAATCTATTGGGGTTAAACACGCTTATGCTTGTGCATCAGGAACAGGTGCAATTCATGTCGCTGTTGCAGCGATCGACCCAGAACCAGGTGATGAGATCGTCACCACTGCGATTACAGATATGGGAGCATTAACACCCATTCTTTATCAAGGTGCAATTCCTGTATTTGCTGATGTCGATCCAAAAACTTGGAACGTCACCGCAGCGAGTATTGAAAAAAGTTTAAGCGATCGCACCAAAGCAATTATCGTGACCCACTTATTTGGTAATCCCTGTGAGATGGATGAAATTACTGAATTAGCGCGATCGCGAAATATTCCCATCATCGAAGATTGCGCTCAAGCATTTGGAGCTAAACATAACAACCAGCATATCGGCTCCTTTGGAGCAGTAGGTTGTTTTAGCTTACAACAAGGTAAACATATTACCACAGGTGAAGGTGGAATAGTTACCACCAATGACGATGCTTTAGCTCGACGGATGTTTTTATTTATTAACAAAGCTTGGGGATATGGTGATCCCCAACCCGATCATTACTTTTTAGCACTTAATTATCGGATGTGCGAATTGCAGGGAGCAGTAGCAGTCGGACAGTTAGAAAAATTAGACAGTGTTGTCCAGAGCCGAATTACTGCTGCTAATAAACTAACTGAAAAATTGCAAGGACTAAAGGGAATCCAAACACCATGGGTGAGTGCTAAAAATGTTCACACTTATTGGAAATATTGCCTCAGTGTAGATGGTACAGTTATCCCTAATGGTCCAGTTGGATTAGCGCAACGCTTAAAAGAAAAAGGAATTTTCTCAGCTCCAAGATATATCCAAAAACCAGCCTTTATGTGCGAAATTTTCCAAAAACAAAACACTTTTGGTAAATCTCGCTTTCCCTTCACCTTAGCTCGTCCTGAAGCAGTTAATTACGATCGCTCCCTCTTCCCAGGAACTTTTGCTGGGTTAGAAAGCGTTTTAGTTTTACCCTGGAATGAACGCTACACTGACGAACATATCGACTATATTGCCAATTCCATCTCCCAAGTACATCAGACTCTTGTCGCTCAATAACCAGCAACAAGATTACTCATTCACACAGAATAAACTAGTAAAATCATGGAAGAAAAAATCAAGTTCGGACTGGTTGGTGCTGGAGGTATCGCTCAATCTTATGTGCAAGCATTTGGTAGTAGCGAACATGGTCAATTAGTAGCAGTTGCTGATATTTATCCGGAATTAGCACTACGATTAGCCGAAAAAATTCCTGGATGTCAAAGTTATGAGTCTTACCAAAAAATGGCGGAATCAGCTGATGTCGATGCTGTCATTATCTGTACACCACCAATTAGTCACCCAGAAATCAGTCTCTACTTTTTAGAACGCAAAATTAACGTTTTGTGTGAAAAACCTCTCAGCGTCAATGTCCAAAGCGCCAATCTGATGTTGGAAGGAGCAAAAAAAGCTGGTGTAATTCTGACGATGGCTTCAAAATTTCGCTATGTTAAAGATGTAGAAAAAGCCAAAAGCATTGTTGATTCCGGAATTTTAGGTGAGATCGTTTTATTTGAAAACGCTTTTACCTCTCGGGTCGATATGAAATCCCGTTGGAATTCCGATCCTAAAATTAGCGGTGGTGGAGTTTTAATTGATAATGGAACTCACTCCGTTGATATTATGCGCTACTTCCTTGGACCGATCGCCGAAGTGCAAGTGGTGGAAGGAAAAAAAGTGCAAGGATTACCTGTAGAAGATACAGTCCGGATTTTTGTGAAAAGTGTTGCTGGTGTAGTTGGTAATGTAGATCTTTCCTGGAGTATCAATAAGGAAATAGATTACTATATCCGGATTTATGGTTCTCTCGGAACTATTTCTATTGGTTGGAAAGAATCAAAATATCGTCAGGGATCTAACAACGAGTGGATTGCTTTTGGTACAGGTTACGACAAAGTGCAAGCATTTCGCTCTCAAATCGATAACTTTGCTCAAGCAATTCGTAAAGAAGAACGTCTGATTATTACTGGTGAAGATGCGATCGCTTCGGTGCAAGTAATCGAAACTGCTTATGAAGCTCTACGTCAAAGTAATTGGCTTCCGGTTACCCAAAATTTAGCTTACCAGAAAAATGTTGAAGCTCAAGCTGAACCCAGTATAGTGGGCTAATTAAATATTTAGTTTCAGTTAGGTTATTGTTCAGAAACTGAGTTTTTTTGGCAAAGAAAACTCAGTTTTACTTATCTACAGTTAGGGATTATGGACATTCGCATTCATCCGACTGCTAACATTGAAAAAGATGTAAAAATTGGTGCTGGTTCGGCAATTTGGGATAATGTTCACATTAGATATGCAACTCAGATTGGTGTAGAGTGCATTATTGGTGAAAAAACTTATATTGCTTATGGAGTAAAAATTGGTAATCGCGTCAAAATTAATGCTTTTGTTTATATTTGTACCGCAGTCACAATCGAAGATGGAGTAATGATTGCTGCGGGCACAATTTTTACAAATGACCGTTTTCCTCGAGCCACAACAGTGGATTTAAAAGAGTTACGCAGTTCCGACCCCGATGAACATACTTTACCAACCTTAGTCCGGGAAGGAGCAACTATTGGTGCTGGATGTATCATTGGTAATGATTTAGAAATTGGTCGTTTTGCGATGATTGGGATGGGTGCTGTAATCACTAAATCAGTACCTGATTTTCATCTCATGATGGGACATCCAGCTAAGTCAGCAGGTTGTGTATGTAGATGTGGACAATTACTACAACGTTTCTCTTTAGAGAATATTTGTGATTTTAATGAATTAGTTTGTAGTAGTTGTGGATTAAAATATGCAGTCAAAAATGGTACAGTCATTGAACTAACTCCACCATCATAAAAGTTCCCTGCTTTTACCTGACTAACGCTGAAATAAATTATATCCAATCAATTAAAAATGAATAAATTAGAAAGCTGGGGTATTGTTGGGGGCGGAATTTTGGGGATGACTCTAGCTCTCCGTCTAGCTCAACAAGGTAAAAATGTAACTTTGTTCGAGAAAGCAGATCATTTCGGGGGACTTGCTAGTACCTGGTACATTGGGGATGTGCAGTGGGATCGTCATTATCATGTTACCTTGCTATCTGATACCAGGTTGCGATCGCTTTTAACCGAATTAGGTTTAGAAACAGAAATGGAATGGGTGATTACCCGAACTGGTTTTTATACCGATGGGAAACTATATTCCATGTCCAATGCGATCGAATTTCTCCGTTTTCCCCCACTAGGTTTAATCGATAAAATTCGGTTAGCGTTTACGATTATTTATGCTTCCAAAATTAAAAATTGGCGTGATCTCGAAAAAATTCCTGTCACTGATTGGTTAAAAAAATGGTCTGGTAAACATACTTTTGATAAAATCTGGCTTCCTTTATTACGAGCTAAGTTAGGTGAAAACTATCAAAAAGCCTCAGCTTCTTTTATTTGGGCAATTATCGCTCGGATGTATGCAGCGCGTCGGACTGGTTTAAAAAAAGAAATGTTTGGCTATGTGCGTGGTGGATATGCACAAATTATTGAGCGTTTTGCTGAAGTTTTAACTGAGAAAAATGTCACGTTAAAATTAAATCATTCTCTCTCTAAAGTAGAGTCAGGTGCAGATCAGAAAATTAATATTCATTTTGAAAATGGACAACAAGAAACTTTTGATCGGGTGATAGTCACTACAGCAGCTCCCATTGCAGCTCAAGTTTGTGCAGGACTAACTCAAACGGAAATATCTAAGTTAAAAGGGATTGAATATCAAGGGATCATTTGTGCTTCCCTATTATTAAAAAAATCCCTTTCCCCTTTCTATGTTACTAACATTACTGATACTTGGGTGCCGTTTACCGGAGTAATTGAAATGTCCGCACTGGTCGATCGCAAACATTTTGGTGGTAATGCTTTAGTTTATCTCCCTAAATATGTGGTTCCAGATGACCCAGCTTTTGCTTTATCAGATGCAGAATTAGAAGAAAAATTTGTTTCTGCTCTCATCCAAATGTATCCCCATTTTGAACGGAGTGATGTGCTAGCATTTCGGGTGTCTAGAGTTAAATATGTCCTAGCAATTTCGACGTTAAACTATTCAGATATTATCCCACCCATACCAACTTCGATCCGCGGTCTTTATATTATTAATTCTGCCCATATTGCTAACGGAACTCTCAATGTAAATGAAAGTATCCAATTAGCCGAAAAAGCCGTTTCTGAAGTTTTATTTGATCCGGCATATTCAGCAGAATCACCGTTAGAATAAAATCATACCAAACCACCAAAAACCTATGAAACCTATCGCTAGTTTATCCCTCGATCTTGATAATCAATGGTCCTATATGAAAACCCATGGTGATCCAGGTTGGGAAAGTTTTCCTTCTTACTTGGATATTGTTGTACCCCGGTTTCTCGATTTTCTCCAAGAACGAGAACTCACCATTACAGTTTTTATTGTCGGTCAAGATGCGGCTTTAGAAAAGAATCATCAAGCACTCAGAGCGATCGCCAATGCGGGACATGAAATTGGGAATCATTCCTTTCACCATCAACCCTGGTTACATCTTTATTCTGAGTCAGAAATTGATAATGAAATTGCGATCGCTGAGGAAAATATTCAATTAGCTACAGGGAAAAAAACCATTGGTTTTCGTGGACCGGGTTTTAGTATTTCCCGTGCGACTTTGCAAGTATTAGCAAGGAGAGGTTATCAATATGATGCTTCTACTTTTCCGACTTTTCTCGGACCTTTAGCTCGTGCTTATTATTTTATGACCAGTAAGTTAAGCAAAGAAGAAATGGAACAACGCAAAGCACTTTTTGGCACCCTAGGAGAAGGTTTACGACCCTTAAAACCCTACCAATGGCGTTTAGATGCTGCGGAAATAATTGAAATTCCTGTGACTACTATGCCAATTTTTAAAGTGCCAATTCATTTCAGCTATCTGCTTTATTTAGCCATATTTTCTGCTCCTTTAGCACAATTTTATTTTCAAATTGCCCTGCTCATGTGCCGATTGACAGGAACTCAACCATCTTTATTGCTCCATCCCCTCGATTTTTTAGGTGGTGATGATGTACCGGAATTAGCTTTTTTCCCAGCTATGAATATGCCCGCTTATAAAAAAATTGCTTTGCTCAGTAAAACAATTGGAATGCTCTCCCAAGAATTTAAGATCGTCACTATGCAACAACACGCTCACCTAATAAGTGCTGCTAAAATTCCCTTAGTTGAACCCAATTTTCATCATCAAACTTAATCAAGTTTAATCTTTATGACCATCAAAATTCCTACATCTCCTATTCACATCGAGCCAAAATTAGTGATTAGTGGATGTATATTTTTAAATCTGTTAATTTGTCTGATACTAGGAGCAAATCTCAATTTGTCTTCCGATGAAGCTTATGCTTTCCATACGACCGGAAGCAATCTTAAATATGCCTTCGATCAAGCAATAAATTTTGAATTGCAACCCCCCCTATATTTTATCATGCTCTGGGGGTGGCGCAGTTTAAAAAGTTCGATTTTTTTCGCCAGATTGTTATCGATTATATTTATTACGATCACCCTGACAATTCTGCCCAAAATATCCCGCAGGTTTTTGCCAGAAATTAATCCAGTCTGGCTCGTTATTTTTCTCGCTTTTAACCCTTTTGTAATTTGGGCTGCTTTAGAAATTAGAGTTTATGCTTTTGTCCTACTTCTGTCAGCTTTATTGTTGTTATTTTTTTTCGATGGTTATTTAGCAGAAATACCTCAGCATCGAGCTAGATGGTGGTATATATTAGTTGCCATCCTGGCTTTATATACACAATATTATTTAGGTTTCTTTTTAGTTGCTAATGCTTGTGCTTTGCTAGTTTTAAGACGTTGGCAAACATTACGTGATTATGTGATCGCAATGGTGCCCGTGGGAGTTTGCTTCAGCCCCATGTTATGGTTTTTTTTATCCCATAAACAGACTGAGCAACTTGTTTATGCACATACCCACACAAATACTGTAGAAATTATTTCTTTAAGCGATGTTTTTAAACTGATATCTCGGCGCATATTAGGGTTAATTTTGAGACCAGAATGGATTGGATTTGAACAGCGGGATAGTATCGGATTTTATCTGATTTTTGGGATTGCGGTGATCGCGATCGGTTGGCAAACTATTAGATTCCGTCGTCAAATCACTTCTCCTGATCTGGCGATCGCAGTTATTACTGTAGTTTTGATCTTATTTTTTGTTCCCACCTTATATGTGGTCGGACAATATGGAGTCTTAAGTCGTCATGTAACTCTGATTTTATTACCATTAACTTTGTTAGTTTTTTCTGTACTCAAAGTATCAATCTTACCAGCTTTTCCCAGATTAGAAAAAAAACAAGTTATCATAGTTGTGATTGTGCTGGTACTAATATCACATCTATCTTCTCTGTATGTAACCTATGCAAACATGGCGAAACTAGGTGATCAAGTTCGCATTGCTGCTTATCTTCAAGCCCAAGAAAAACCAGGACAACTTATTGTAGTTTTTAATGAGTTTATCGCTCTATCCTTGGGATACCAATATACGGGCATCAATCCGCTCGTTACTTTACCACAAGAGTTAACTTTTGAAAAATATGATATGCACCAATATGCCCTAGAAGATGAGGGACAAATTGTCAATGCTTTAGCTAAATTTCCTCCCGATCGCCGTACATCTATTTGGCTAGTTAAAACTAATACTTGTGCCTACGCTAATATTGATTTTCATTGTGAAATCTTAAATAATTTTGTTAATAAAAATTATCAAATTGAGATCCAGCAAGAATTTTATGGTGCAACCGTAGAATTATTACATCGAAAATCGAAAAATTAATATGCTACTCTGAATTTAGCCAGATTTGCAAAAATACCTAGGAAAAATAATGCTAAGTTTACCAGAATTAGGAATGCTGTTAATGGCAACTATCGGGAGTGTATCCGGACAATATTTTCTCAAACAAGGAGCATTAAAAATTGGCAAAGTGACTGCTAGTAATTTGGTCGGTCACATTTTGAGTTTTGCCACCACCCCAGAATTAGTGATTGGTATTACTTGTTATGCTCTGGGGGCGATCGCCTATATTTTGGCCATGACCCGGATTAGACTGAGTATTGTTGGACCTTCCTTAGCTTTGAGCTATGTTTTCTCCGTTTTATTGGGCTACTATGCTTTTCACGAAGCAATTCCTGTCCATCGACTCTTTGGGTTAGGGTTCATTATGTGTGGTGTGATCCTAGTGGTGTGGGAAAAATCCTAAGTTAAAAAAGCAATAATCTAAAAATATTATTAAGAATATTTGGCCTAGATGATGATGTCCTCTAGTTTTTTTTGGCATAGATCCCGATATGTATAGTTTTGTAAACAAAAATCCTACCCAGTTAAAATTATTTTCATCATCAACTTGACCATCAGAAATTTCAGTGAGAACACAGGGGATCGCCTTTTTTTCACCATCTGGAGCGGGTTTTACTCAATGGACTGCATAAATTTTTGGGATCAAATTCTCCACATTTACAAAACTTTACACATTTTTGTAATAAATTGTAATAACAAGCGGCTCAATAGCGTTGTATAAAAATAACCTGAAGGGTAGAGAGGACAGGCAAAAATAATCAAAACACTGTTTTACCAGAATTATCTGGGTTCTCATAAAAAAGGTAAAATTTTCTAAGATTTCTCAAATCGACAGTTTGATCGCCGCAGCAGGGGAAGGTCAGGCCAAAAAGAGAGAAACTTAAAATCAGTGTAAAAAATGTCTGTCCTTGAACTTTCCAGGTTGTGCCATCCGCAGCTTGACTAGGCTCAACAGATTGTTTAAATCAAGAAAAACCAATCACAAAGGAGATTTCGCAAATGTTAGATGCATTCGCCAAGGTGGTTTCTCAATCCGATGCCCGGGGTGAGTTTCTCAGCAACGCTCAATTCGATGCTCTGAGCGAACTGGTTAAAGCAGGCAACAAACGGTTAGATGTAGTTAACCGTATCACCAGCAGTGCTTCCACCATCGTCGCCAACGCTGCTCGTGCTTTGTTTGCTGATCAGCCTCAACTAATTGCTCCTGGTGGAAATGCTTACACCAACCGTCGCATGGCTGCTTGCTTACGCGACATGGAAATCATCCTTCGCTATGTAACCTACGCCATCATTGCTGGTGATTCCAGTGTTCTGGATGATCGTTGCTTGAATGAACCTACGCGAAACCTACCAAGCCCTAGGTGTACCTGGTGCTTCCGTTGCTGCAGGTGTACACAAGATGAAAGATGCCGCGATCGCAATTGCTAACGATCCTGCAGGTATCGCTCCTGGTGATTGCAGCGCTTTGATTTCTGAAACAGCTAGCTACTTTGATCGTGCTGCTTCTGCTGTTTCCTAAGAATCAAACCTCTAATTAATCAGGCATTTCTGAGTCAAAGTTGAAAACTAAAAACTTCAACTAGAGACAAAGTTTGTCCCATCATTCTTGTCACTGAACACTTTGCATATAAATTAGGGAGACAAAACCAAGATGAAAACCCCAATTACTGAAGCAATTGCAGCAGCAGATACCCAAGGTCGTTTTTTAAGCAACACCGAACTGCAAGCTGTTGATGGTCGTTTCAAACGCGCTGTGGTATGTATGGATGCTGCTCGTGCTTTAACCAACAATGCTCAAAACCTGGTTAATGGTGCAGCTCAAGCAGTATACAACAAATTCCCCTACACCACCCAACTGCAAGGCAATAACTATGCCTCTACCCAATACGGTAAAGACAAATGCAGTCGTGACATCGGTTACTACCTCCGGATTATCACCTACGCTTTGGTAGCTGGTGGTACCGGTCCTCTAGATGAGTTCTTGATTGCTGGTTTAGCTGAAATCAACACTACCTTTGAACTCTCTCCTACCTGGTATGTAGAAGCTCTGAAATATATCAAGAGCAACCACGGTTTGGGTGGTCAAGCAGCAGTTGAAGCCAATGCTTATATCGACTACGTGATCAACGCTCTGAGCTAATTGCAGTAGGACAAAATTAGTCCGAATTCGCAGTTGCGTAGTCCGGAGAAGAGATGTCCGGATAGGTATGCAGAGGCTAGATAGTCTAGTAATTGTTTACCAGTCTGGGCATCTTTGTTATTGAAACAGGCTTGGCTGAAAAATCTGTTGGTTGGGAGATTGGTAAATGTCTATTACAACATCAGCGGCTCGCTTGGGCACATCACCCTTTAGCGATGCTAGCCCATTAGAATTGCGGTCAAATTGGACAAGTGCAGATGCCGAAAATGTAGTTCGTGCGGTCTACCGTCATTTATTAGGCAACGACTATGTGATGGCATCCGAGCGTTTGGTCGGTGCTGAATCATTATTGAAAAATGGCAGCATCACTGTACGCGAATTCGTGCGTTCTGTCGCTAAATCGGAACTTTACAAATCAAAGTTTCTTTACAACAATTTTCAAACTCGAGTCATTGAGTTAAACTATAAGCATTTGTTGGGCCGTGCCCCCTACGATGAAACAGAGGTAATCTATCACTTAGACCTCTATCAAAACGAAGGGTATGAAGCGGAAATCGATTCTTACATCGACTCACCCGAGTATGAATCAGCATTTGGGGAAAATGTCGTTCCCTATTATCGTGGATTTGATTTTCAAGCAGGACAAAGATCCGTTGGGTTTACCCGGTTGTTCCGCTTATATCGCGGCTATGCTAACAGCGATCGCTCTCAAGTAGAAGGCAATAATACTCGTTTAGCCCGAGAATTAGGACAAAATGGGACTTCAGCCATAGTTGCTCCTTCTGGTGATAACGATGGTTGGGCTTATCGTTCTAGTGTTGATGCTAAACCCAGAACTGCGTTAGGTGGTGCTTTAGTATTTGGACAGAAAGGCCAAGTCTATCGGCTCCAAGTAACGGGCCTTCGTAATCCTGGATATCCCCAGTTGCGTCGGAGTAGCACTAGCTTTATCATTCCTTACGAACAGCTAACCACTAAAATTCAGCAAATCCTACGCCAAGGCGGTAAGATTGCCAGTGTGACCCTAGCCTAAGGGCTAATTTGGTAAGTGGGAAAATCAGAATTTAGTAATCAGAATTTTCTGGCTCTGCCTAGAGAAATTAAATCTCTAGGCAATGCTAAATTATGAATTCTTCTGTTAATTTTACCTAAAGGAGATCAGACAGATATGTTTGTTGAAAGCACAGTTGGCAGTTATATTAACCGCTTCTTTCGTTATGAAGTAGTCGGGTTAAAGCAAAGCGAAGAAACTGAGAATTCTACTCATGCGATTCGTCAAAGTGGGAGTGTGTTCCTCACGGTGCCTTACAACCGCATGAACGATGAAATGCGGAAAATTGCTCGCTTAGGTGGCAGAATCGTCAGTATTCACCCCATCAGTATCCCTCAAGAATAAGATATTTTCGCCCTGGCTGCCTCAGCATCAAGATTTATGTCGAAGGATTGGGAATCTTTGGAAGCAAAACCTGCACCATTAGATGGTGAATCGTTAACCGTAGAAAAAGCGATCGCCAATCTCAGTGATCCAGACTTAAGTCTGCGTTATTATGCTGCTTGGTGGCTCGGTAAGTTCCGGGTGCGTGAACCAGCAGCGATCGAGGGATTGATGGCTTTGTTAGCAGATCAAGAGCTACAAACAGAAGCTGGAGGCTATCCACTGCGACGCAATGCAGCCAGGGCTTTAGGAAAATTAGGAGATGTACGGGCAGTACCACTATTAATTGAGTGTTTAAACTGCCCGGATTTTTACGTGCGGGAAGCAGCGGCGCAATCCTTAGGGATGTTGCAAGCAGCAAGTGCAATTCCGGGTTTAATTAAATTATTAGATGGTGGGGTTGCGGCTGCTGTCCAAGTGCCAGGAAAACCCCATTTGGTTCAACCCTACGATGCCATTTTAGAAGCATTGGGAAGTCTTGGTGCAACTGAAGCAATTGCCTTAATTCAGCCTTTTTTAGATCATGAAATTCCTAGAGTTCAGTATGCAGCGGCTCGAGCTTTATATCAGTTAACTGAAAATCCCCTTTATGGCGATCGCTTAGTCGCAGCTTTACAAGGTCGGGATCTGCAATTGCGACGATCAGCTTTGCTGGATTTAGGTGCCATTGGCTATTTACCCGCAGTTGAGGCGATCGGTAAAACTTTAGCAGAAAATAGTATTAAATTGATCGCTCTAAAAGGAATCTTAGAACATCATTTGACTTTAAATATTGAGAGCGAATCCGGCTCATTATCTGAATCGGCGATCCAGATCATGAATTTAATGGACTCTCTCCTATGAATAATCCAAACAATATATTAAAACTAATCCAAGCTGTTGAAGATGCAGATTCAGCTCCTAGCTTATTAAAAGCGGTGCGGGAACTAGCTCAGGCTCAATCAGTCCCAGCGATCCCTGTATTAATTAAGGTTTTAGGTTATAATAATCCAGGTGCCGCAGTAGCCGCAGTAGAAGGATTAGTTGCCCTAGGAGAAATTGCGGTAGAACCAATTTTAAATCAACTAGATAGTTATAATTATGGCGCTCGTGCTTGGACGATTCGGGCTTTAGCAGAAATTGGTGACCATCGGGCTTTAGATTTATTAATTCTAGCCGCAGAAACAGACTTTGCACTGAGTGTCCGACGCTCTGCGGCTAAAGGGATTGGTAGTATTAAATGGGAGAAGATGGGACTGAGTGATCGTCCTGTAGCACAAAAAAGAGTTTTTCAAACCCTAGGCTTAAACTGTGAAGATCCGGAATGGGTAGTCCGTTATGCAGCGATCGTGGGATTAGAGAAATTAGCGATCGCCGTTAGTAGCGATCCTCCTGATTGGTATCCTCAAATTTTGGCTCTATGGCAAAAACTATCAACCATAGATGCAGAATTAGTAATTAAAGCTCGTTGTCAACTAGCAATTCAACATTGGCAAAAAGAACCAATCTCAATCATCTGAATCAATTATTTTTTCAGCTATGGAAAATACCGAAACATGGTATATCGTCAAACGTCCAACTGGATTTTGCGATATTCTGGCTAGTACAGAAGTTAACAACTCAGAAAATCCTAATATTGTCCAACAATGGGGTCCGTTTAGCGATCGTCAACAAGCGATCGCCCGTCAAGTTGGTTTAATTAGAGCTGGTAAATGTCAGCCTAAATAAACAAAAGGAACCCATTCAATCATCAATAGGAGGTAAAAATTATGTCTGTAGTAGCAACAGAGCGAAAGAAATTTACTGTAGAGGAATATTACCAACTAGGTGAAGTCGGGATACTTCGTGATGATGATCGGGTAGAGCTAATTGATGGGGATATTATTTATATGGCACCAATAGGGACTCGCCACTCAGGGTGCGTTACTCGTTTAGTAACAATTTTTTCTGGACTTGTTTTCAGAAAGATTATTTCTTTACCAGTACAAAATCCAGTTCATATAGATGGCTATTCTCAGTTACAGCCAGATGTAGTGATAGCCAAACCAGCTAAAAATGGTTATGGCGATCGACATCCTCATCCTGAAGATATTCTTTTGCTGATTGAAGTAGCAGATACCACAATTAAAAAAGACCATCAAAAGGCAATTGTCTATGGTAGAGCAGGGATTATTGAACTTTGGATCGTAAATTTAGAAGCCGAATTAATTGAGGTTTATCGCCACCCCAGTTCTAATGGCTATGAAAGTATCCAACAATTTAGACCTGGTGAAACTATCACACCCCTGGCATTTTCAGACATAGTAATTAGGGTTGATGAGATTTTATGGGCTATTGAGGAGTGACTAAACCACTGACTTTCGGGCATTAAATTGGTTGCGATCGGTAAGTTTGGCGATCGCCGAACTACTGCCAATAACAGACCACCAAATAATTAATCTTGATATCATTTGCCCAAATCCCATAGATAGGGTAATGGATCGATATATTGGTGGTCTCGTATTCAGTAGGGACGCAATATCTCTTGCGCTGGGCGCAAGAGCAATACATCCCTACTTAGTTCCCTTTTGACAAAGCTGTTTCGACTTGATTAAATTCTTGCTCAAGTCGGTTTTTCAGCTTTTCTGACAACGGACGATTTGGATAGGAACTATAGTGTCCAGCTAAAGAATTCAATGCAGTTCGCATGGTGGTAAATGATGTCAGTGTTAGTAAGGAGCTGTCCCGTCGATACCAAGCAGCAAAATCATTAATTCTTTGACGTGCTTCTACTTGAGCTGCGGCTTGCTCTGGTGTATGGTCGGGTAAATTAATCGCAGTTCGCAAACTATTTACCAAAGCCAAGGTATCTTGACGATAATCACCACTAATGCTACTGTTTCCCGTCGAACAGCCTGATAAGCTTAGGGTTACCACCAAAAATAGTGCGAATAGCACTGTCAGAAAACGTTTCATCATAAATGACCACAAAAGGATAGCTTTTTAATCATCAAAAGTAAGGTTGATCCTACCTTGGATCGGTATCATGCGATCTGGGTGCTATTTAAAAAGCTATTAATCAGACTATGGTTTAACCAAAACGTCCACTGACATATTCCTGAGTTGATTTCTGAGCAGGACTTTGGAAGATAATTTGAGTTTCATCATATTCGACCAAGTAACCGATCCTACCACCTTTGTCCGTGGATTCCACATTAAAAAATGCGGTCATATCGGATACCCGTGAAGCTTGCTGCATATTGTGAGTAACAATCACAATGGTATATTGCTCTTTGAGTTCATGGAGAACCTCTTCAATCCGAAGGGTAGAGATGGGATCTAAAGCTGAACAAGGTTCGTCCATCAAAATCACATCCGGTTGAACTGCTAAAGCACGAGCAATACATAATCGTTGCTGTTGTCCTCCTGATAAAGCTAGACCACTTTGTTTCAGTTTATCCTTAACCTCATCCCAAATTGCAGCTTGCTTGAGCGATCGCTCGACTAACTCATCCATATCCCCTTTAAACCCATTAATCCGGGAACCAAAAGCAATATTGTCATAAATTGATTTTGGAAAAGGATTAGGTTTTTGAAATACCATTCCAATCCGACGACGGACCTCTACCGGATCAATATCCTCAGCATAGAGATCTTGGTCATAGTACAAAATTTTTCCTTCTGCTCGAAAAATTCGGATCAGGTCATTGAGACGATTATAACAACGCAGCAAGGTACTTTTACCACAGCCAGAAGGACCAATAAAAGCCGTAATGCGATTTTTGGGAATGTCTAAAGAAACATTCCGCAACGCGAGAAAATTGCCATAGTGAACATTGACGTTTTCTGCGCGTAAAACAGTTTCAGTTTGATTTAAAATCTGATTCTGGGAAAGCATAAAATATCCGAATTACCTTTGCTATTAACATCAACAGCCGATTAAGTGCGGGATTTATGAATTTAGGAAAAGTTTGATCCCGGCTCAGTTTTTTTTAATAGATTTTGCGAGCAGTTGCTAATCGAGATACCACACTGGTAACCAACACTAATAACACTAGAATTAGAGATGCTGCCCAACCTAGCGATATATAATTTTGAAACCTTGCAGCATCATAGACAAAAACTGCCAAGGAAGCAGCGGGTTCAAATAAAGCGTCTAAGTTTTCTTCAGAAAAACGCAGATAATATTGACTGGAAAGAGCTGTAAATAATAAAGGAGCAGTTTCTCCAGCCGCACGAGCAATCGCTAAAGTAACACCAGTGACAATTGCTGGTAAAGCTGCAGGTAAAACTACTCGGAAAACCGTGTGGTAGTTAGTTGCACCTAGTCCGACTGATGCTTGTCTCACTTCTTGGGGAACTAGCTTGAGGGATTCTTCTGTGGCTCTGACAATAATTGGTAACATCAAAATCGATAAAGCAAAACCACCAGCGATCGCGGTAAAACCTCTGTTGATCGTTAGCACTACTGCTCCATAAGCAAAAACCCCGACAATAATTGAAGGAACTCCACTCAGTACATTAGTAGCAAACCGAATCCAATCAGCCAGTTTGGTTTCCACACCAAATTCCGATAAAAAGACTGCTGCCATGATCCCGACGGGAACACTAATAATAGCACCGATCCCTACCATTACCAATGTCCCCTGGATCGCATTACCAAAACCATTACCACGGGGAGGAGTTAGATCAAAAAACACATCGATATTTAATTGGCTAGCACCTTGATAAACAACATAGAACAAAACTGCTAATAACGGTAGCAGTGCTAATCCAGCAGCTAACCAGCACAGACCTGTCATAATCATCCCAAACAGAGTCCGAAATGAAGCAGGATTATGTTTTAAATTGCTAGCAGTCAAAGGAGAAACTGATGGTGTTTGAGGTTGGGGAGATGTCATATCAATTTTTTGCTTAGATACCCTAAATTATTCAGGTTTATGACTAGATTTTTTGCACTCGACGAATCAATAACTCAGCCAAGATATTAATAAAAAGGGTTAAGCCAAACAGAATTAAAGCCGCATACAAAAGTGCTGATACTTGCAAACCACTAGCTTCGGGAAATTGATTAGCTAATAGAGAAGCGATCGTATTAGAAGTAGACAAGATGGAAGCACTAATGCGATTAGAATTACCAATCAACATTGTGACAGCCATAGTTTCTCCTAAAGCTCGACCTAATGCTAACATAATGGCACCCACTACTCCGGAAAATGCCGCTGGGACTAAAACTTTAATAATCGTTTCCCAACGAGTAGAGCCAAGTCCATAAGCTGCTTGACGTAATTCCGGAGGTACAGAAATTAAAGCGTCGCGGGAAAGAGCTGAAATTGTTGGTAATACCATGATCGCTAGCACGATCGCTGCGGGGAATAATCCTGGTCCACGGGGAATGCTACCAAAAATTGGCAACCAGCCTAAATATTGATTAAGTAGGGTTCCTAAAACCGTAGTTAAGGGGATTAAAACTGCTATCCCCCACAAACCATAGACCACACTTGGAATCGCTGCCAAAAGTTCTACTAAAAAGACTAATATCACCTGCACATTTGATGGTAAAAAGTCTTCGCTCAGAAATATCGCTACCCCAAGACCTACAGGTACTGCAATCAGCAACGCAATCAAAGAACTCATAATTGTCCCATAGATTTGGGGAAGTGCCCCAAATCGGGGTTGGTCTAGATTGGGAGCCCAATCACTAGACCAAAGAAACTCGATCCCATATTCCTGTATCGCTGGGATCGCCTGAAATGCAACTACCAACGTAATACAGATCAAAGTTCCAGCTACAGCTAGGGCTAAAATTTGTGTTAGCCAAACAAATCCCCGATCCATAAATCGATCTAGTGGTGGTCGGGGATTGATGTGTTTTTTATCGTTTCCATTGGGAGATGATGATAGACTCATCTGAATTTTTTCCTCAAAATATGCCCAAACCTCACCAGGATCTTGGTCGCAACGGAAAACTGGGGATTTTTTATCGTTTGCTGATCTTAAATTAAAGCAGTAATCTGTCCATTGCGATTCATGGTGCAAAAGTATCATACAAATAGACTAAACTACGGTATGTTAAGGGTTGATTAAGGACGGAATCAGTTTTTAGTTGTGAAGAAATAAATTTAAAGACTTGGAAAAGTTAGTCATAAAACGATAAAATAACAAATCACTAAGTACAGTAATCAAAGGGTAGAACGTGGTTGAAGTAGCTCAGTCTAGCTTGTTGACAAAATCTGATCTTGATTCCCTTGAGCCGATCGCCGAAAATATGGTAAATCAGCCAGAGTCATTGCGAGTATGGCTCAGTCAGCTAGTAGCAAGAATTATCGCTGGTCAGTATTTACACCGATCCGAAGCGCTGATGCTGACAAAAATTGAAGGTCAAACCAATATTTTGCTACTAGGTGAAGCAGCAGATCAAGTGCGGAAAAATTGCTGTGGGGATATAGTTGATTTATGCAGTATTGGGAATGTTAAGTCTGGTAATTGCTCGGAAAATTGTGGATTTTGTTCCCAATCAGCACATCACCCTGGTACGGATGCACCAATATATAAGTTAAAATCCAAGACTGATATTCTTACTCAAGCAAAAGCAGCAGAAAGTGCTGGAGCAAGTAGATTTTGTCTGGTTTCCCAAGGACGTGGGCTGAAATATAATAGCCCTAATAATAATGAATTTGCAGAAATTTTAGCGGCAGTTAAACTGATAATTACAGAGACTAATATTAAACCCTGCTGTGCTTTAGGAGAGATTACTCCCGCACAAGCAGAAGAACTAAAAGCCGCAGGAGTCACCAGATATAATCATAATTTAGAAGCATCAGAAAACTTTTTTCCTCAGATTGTCACCACCCACACTTGGCGCGATCGGGTCGAGACCATCAAAAACCTCCAAGCTGTAGGTATCCAAGCTTGTACTGGGGGTATTTTAGGCATGGGAGAAACCTGGGAAGATCGAGTAGATTTAGCTTTAGCTCTACGGGAATTAGAAGTAGAATCCGTACCTTTAAACCTACTCAATCCACGTCCTGGGACACCCTTGGGCGATCGCCCCAAATTTGATCCTTATGAAGCACTCAAAGCGATCGCGATTTTTAGATTAATTCTCCCCACCCAAATTATCCGTTATGCAGGTGGTCGAGAAGCCATCATGGGAGAACTGCAAGCTTTAGGATTACAATCTGGGATTAATGCTATGCTGATTGGCAATTATCTCACCACCTTGGGTCAATCGACCGCACAAGACCACCAGATGTTGAGTACCCTGGGACGCAAAGGTGGAGAAGCCCCCATTCCTGACCACCGAGGTAGCAGCAATAGGGGAACTATTATCGCTTAAATGGTCAAATATAATTGGTAAAATCCAAAAATTCAAAATCTACCGTGGGTGTTCCAACTGAACTACTGTGGGCTTTTATTGGCTTACTGATGACAATCGGTGGCAACTTTTTAGAAGCTTCAATGGCCAGTCCCACTTGGGCTGGAACTCAGCAAGGAATAGAGATTCATTCTCTAGGTGTCACCTATCAAATTGGAGCGGTTCTCCTAGTGGGTTGCTTAGGTGGAAAAAATGCTGGAGCCCTATCCCAAATTGCTTATTTAGTCTTGGGGTTAAGTCCGTGGTTTTCGGTTTTTGCTAAAGGTGGTGGTCTAGACTATCTGAAAGAACCTACATTTGGTTACTTAATTGGCTTTATTCCTGGTGCTTGGATCTGTGGTTGGTTAGCATTTAAAATGCCACCTCGCATCGAATTCTTAGCTTTTAGCGGTTTATGTGGTCTATTGAGTATCCATCTGATTGGTCTAAGTTATCTGCTTGTCAGTGAATTTTTTAGCCCAGATATCTGGTCAGATATTCTCAAATACTCATTCAATCCCTTATCCGGACAGTTAGCAGTTGTCTGTGCTGTTGCTGTCTTAGCCTTTATGCTACGACAGTTAATGTTTTATTAAGCACTGACCAATGATCAAACCGATGAATTTAAAAAATAGCTTCTTTTGGCTAGTAGCCATCATTAGTCTGATTTTTGATCAGCTAACTAAATCCTGGGTAGTCCAAAATTTTCAGCTTGATGATACAATGCCTGTCTGGTCAGGAGTATTTCACTTTACTTTTGTCCGCAATACCGGTGCTGCCTTTAGTCTGTTTACTCAGAGTACAGGTTGGTTACGTTGGCTATCTCTGATCGTCAGTATTGGCTTAATGGTCCTAGCTGCATTTGGACCATATATGAATAAATGGGACCAACTTGGCTATGGTTTTATTTTAGGAGGAGCACTAGGTAATGGGATAGATCGGTTTTTCCGGGGCTATGTGATCGATTTTCTAGATTTACGATTGATCCACTTTCCAGTATTTAATATTGCAGATATTTCAATTAACCTCGGTCTGCTCTGTCTTGCGATCGCTTATTTCCATCAGGATTTACCTCCTGGACGTCGTCGGGTCCGTGATTCCTTTCATCCTTAGTCAACTTGAACTTAAGATTAAAATGGTGGTTGAGCATCAGTTTCATCGGAGCAGTCTTATAGATAATCACAATGACTCCACCCCCACCAAACCAGCAACCCCGGACTCTGTTGGGAGTAATCACCCAAGCAGTCCAAACTGTCCAAGCGAAAGTAAATTTTTCCCAACTAGCGCTTAAACCTAACGCTAGAGTACCTGAACTTTGGGTGCAAGATGCTAATGCAGATCAAGCCGATATTTTTCCTTTGTTGGGCGATCGCTATTTACTCGGGCGTTCTTCTAAATCCTGTGATATTGTCGTTAAGAACCCGGTAGTCAGTCAGGTTCACCTTTCGATCTCACGGGATAGTCAGCGACGGAATGCACCTTTTATTATTAAAGATGAAGATTCTACCAATGGCATCTTTTTAGGTAAGCGACGGATTACCAGCTTATGTTTGCGTCATGGTGATGTATTTACCCTTGGACCAGCAGCACTACAAGCTTCGGTTCGACTCCA
The DNA here is from genome assembly GCA_963744145.1 of uncultured cyanobacterium. GTDB lineage: Bacteria > Cyanobacteriota > Cyanobacteriia > Cyanobacteriales > CAWUOF01 > CAVUSO01. The sequence goes on from CAVUSO010000001.1 coordinate 1,701,346, forward strand.
ATACTATAATCCACCACCTTGGTATGTACGAGTATTGACCTGGAGTTCCCTGGGTGTGGGGGGAGTGACCGGGTTACTAGCATTATGGATGATTTTCATTGAATGGCCGAAAATTCCCGTTCAACCTTTACCAAGATCAGTTCAAGGACCAGTAATTGTTTATGCTGGGGATGAAGAAACTCCCCTCCGTTCCCCCTGCAATAATTCTCATATTGAACTAAAAAGCATTAAAGATTTTTCTCCCTATCTTCCGAAAGCTGTAGTTGCATCAGAAGATAGTCGCTTTTATTGGCATATTGGAGTTGATCCCTGGGGAATTATCCGTGCATTAGTAACTAATATTCGTGGTGGGGAAATTCGTGAAGGTGCCAGTACCTTGACCCAGCAGTTGTCTAGAAGTTTGTTTCGCGAATATGTTGGTACTCAAGATTCAGCGGGACGAAAAATTCGTGAAGCGATCGTTTCGTTGAAATTAGAAACATTTTATAGTAAAGATGAACTGCTGCGAGCTTATCTGAATCAAGTTTATCTAGGAGTTTGTGCTTATGGATTTGAAGATGCTGCTCAGTTTTATTTTGGGAAATCAGCTAAAGATTTAGACTTGTCAGAAGCAGCTACTTTAGTCGGAGTTTTACCAGCTCCCAATCGGTTTAATCCAGCTCTGAATTATCAGACTTCCTTAGAATTACGCGATCGGGTGATTAGTCGGATGGCAACATTGGGAATGGTAAGTGAGGAAGAAGCTCAAAGAGCCAGACGATCGCGGATTGAAATTACCCCAAAAGCTCGTCAAGAATTGCAAGGTACAATCGCACCCTATTTTTACTCTTACGTTTTCAGTGAATTAGAAGATTTATTGCCAAATGTAGCGAGTGAAGGTAATTTTATTGTCGAAACTGCACTCGATCGTCGGATGCAATCTCAAGCAGAACTTTCGCTGCATAATGGGATTAATAATTATGGATCGACCATGGGATTTTCCCAAGGTGCGTTGGTAACTCTAAATACTAACACGGGTGCTATTCTAGCTTTAACTGGTGGTTTAGATTACGCTCAAAGTCAGTTTAATCGAGTGACCCAAGCCAAAAGACAACCAGGTTCAACTTTTAAAATTTTTACCTATACAGCAGCGATCGAACAAGGAATCTCACCGGGAACTGCTTATTCCTGCGCTCCCTTGGATTGGGGAGGTCAAACTTTTGAGGGTTGTGAAAGTGGTAGTGGTAGTTTAAATATGTATGCGGCGATCGCTGCTTCTGAAAATGTCATTGCTTTACGAATTGCCGAAAATGTTGGTTTAAATAAAGTAGTGGAAATGGCAAGGAAAATGGGAATTAAGTCTACACTTAATCCTGTTCCCGGTTTGGTACTTGGTCAAAGTGAAGTATCAGTATTAGAGTTAACTGGTGCTTTTGCTGTGCTAGCAAATCACGGAGTACGCAATCATCCCCATTCAATTATTCGGATTCGTGATAGTAGTGATTGTCAAGATCATCATAATCCGAAAACTTGTCGAATCATTTATGAATATGACACCAATTCAGATGCAAATCAACAAGTTATTTCTCCACAAGTAGCCGATATAATGACAAATTTACTGCAAGGTGTAGTCCGAAGTGGAACAGGTAGTGCTGCGTCGATCGGACTGGGTGATGAAGCTGGTAAAACTGGTACTACTAATAATGGAGTTGATCTGTGGTTTGTTGGTTATATTCCTAGTCGAGACTTAGTTACAGGAATTTGGTTAGGTAATGATAATAATGCACCCACCAGTGGTTATGGTGCTAACGCTGCTCAAATTTGGGGAGATTATATGCGGAAAATTATTAAATGAAAATATTTACGATAAATTGCCCAGGTATATCGTAATTATTTAAACAGAAAAGATGAAAGAGATCAGTTCTATTATTACGGCATTTTTAGACAGTCAACACAATAGTGAACCAATATTTCTAGCAACTGTTGTTAATGTGCAAGGTTCTCACTATCGTCAACCAGGAGCGCGGATGCTCATTACATTAGCAGGTAAGATGGTAGGAACTATTAGTGGTGGTTGTCTGGAAAATGATGTCTTTCAACATACTCACTTAATGACCCATCACCAACCCATTGTTGTCACTTATAATACCAATGCTGATCAAGATATTATTTGGGGATTGGGTTTGGGTTGTAATGGTGTGGTAGATGTGATGATTGAATGTCTTGATCAGGATGATCTATTTAATCCCTTAGCTTTTATTCATCAATGTTTCTCTGAACAAAAACCAGGTATTATGGCTACTGTTTGTAGTGTTGATGATGCTGTTGCTAAGGTGAAATTAGAAACAAGATTAATCCTTAATGCTGATGGTACTATCAATACTAATATTGCTGAATCTAGTTTAACTCAAATCTTAATCAAAGATGTCCAATCAGCTTTTAAAAATCAATCCTCAAGATTTCATAAATACCAACTTTCGTCAAGTCAAGTTAGTGTTTTTATTGAATTTATTCAGATTCCTCCACACTTAATAATTTTTGGTGCTGGTCGCAATGCTTTACCAGTAGCAGAGTTAGCTAAAGCTTTAGGTTGGCAACTTACTATTATTGATTGTCGAGCGATCGCTGCAACTAAAGAACGTTTTTTTATGGCTGATCATGTGATTCTGACCCAGCGAGAATCTTTAGATCAACATATAATATCTATAAATGAACGTACTGTTGCTGTAGTTATGACACATAATTATCTCGATGATTTAGCAATTCTCAACCTACTGATACCAGCTAATTTAAAATATTTAGGTTGTTTAGGTTCTCAGCAACGCACCCAAAGATTATTAAATGATTTACTAGCTGAAGGAGTACAAGCAACACCAGAACAATTACAAAAATTATATGCTCCTGTTGGAATTGATATTGGTGCAGATACCCCGGAAACAATTGCATTATCTATTATCGCAGAAATTCAAGCATTCCTGACAGAGCGTCAAGGTGGTTTTTTAAAAGACCGTGCTGCACCAATTCACTACCGTAATCAGGTAAAGGAAATTAAGATCGAACAAGCAAAACTAAGTTTTATGTGTAGAGGTTTTCATGCCTATTTATAAAAAGGGGGATAGAAGTGGTCGCCAATAGCGGCCACTTCCATCCCCCTCCGTGTGAGAATGATTATTATTATCATACGAAGCTTTTCTATATTTTATTTTCTGGAAGTCCCTTAAAGGTAGTGCAGTTCTGAGTAAAACTATTTTTCCTCTGGTGCGTCCTGTCCAGGTTGTTGACCAGATTCAGAAAAAATTAAGTGGTCAGAACTGGTTTGTACATTTTCTTTTTACCCAAATATTGCTCGGAAATGAATCCGATTAAATTGGAATGGCAAAATCAGCAAAAAAGATGAACTATCCGGGCAATCGTTTGATGATGAATTAGACTTGGCTTATGCCGTAATTGATGCTGTTCAAGCGCGAGGAGACCGAGGAAATTATCCGACCAAACGGGTTAAATTTAAATCTCCGCCCACCGGTTAACTTTTCGTTATATACTTTAAATTTTTCCACCCACTTACTTACTTACTTGAAAATAACCGCTTTTTATTTTCCTGATCATCAAGCTAGTGTGAAACAACGATGCTAATCTTAAACAATTGTATTCCCTGTAAAAATAGTATTTTTTGCGCTTACACCCCATTATATTTATGAAAATAACCCTCCCTTCTCAGTATGACTTTCTTTCTCGCTTCTTGAGACTAGCTTTTATCAATGTCGTTTCCAATATCACAGAGCCTCTAGCTGGAACAGTCAGCCTAGCGTTTCTGGGCTATCTAACCGAAATCCATCATTTAGCAGGGGTTACTCTCTCTACAACCCTGTTTAATTTCACCTATTTCATTGTCAACTTTTTACGCATGGGAACCACTGGTGTGACAGCGCAAGCAGTGGGACGGAATGACCATGAAGAGATGCTGCTGGTAGGACTGCGTAATGGTTTAATTGGACTGGGGATAGGCGCACTACTTCTATTGTTGCAACATCCTCTGCAACAGTTGTGGTTTGGGATGATGAGTGCGACGACCGAGGTTAAAGCATCAGGGATTGACTATTTTAATGCCCGAATTTGGGGAGCGCCTGCGGTTGTCGTTAATTTTGTTCTCATTGGGTGGTTTCTCGGACGGGAGATGAGTGCTGTGGTGTTGCTGATTACCATAGTGGGTAACGTAGCTAATGTGGTGTTGGACTACCTGTTTATTGTCCACTGGGACTGGGCTAGCACGGGGGCGGGACTATCTCAAGCCCTGAGCCAGTATCTGATGTTAGTGGTAGGCATAATTTTGGCGAGTCTCAAGATTGACTGGAAGGAAGCTCGAAGTGCAGCCAAAAAGTTTTGGAATACTAGCGCATTTAAAGCAGCTTTTACCCTGAATAGCAATATCTTCATCCGGTCTTTGGCAATTATGTTCGTGGTGACCATTTTCATGGCTTTTAGTTCTGCCATGGGGACATTGATCCTGACTGAAAACGCCTTACTCTTACAAATAGCATTGCTTTGTTGCTACATTTTCGAGGGAATAGGATTTGCGACGGAGACTTTAGGCGGAAACTTTAAAGGACAACAAGCAATGGACCGGTTATTGCCCCTATTAAAGGTTACGTTAACAAGCAGCATATTGGTGGGAATAATCTTCAGCTTGGTGTGTGTCCTATTTCCTCAGACGGTTTTTGGGCTATTAACTAATCATGACGAAGTAAAGGAACTTTTTCCAATCTATGTTCCTTGGCTACTTTCTGTGTTAACATTTTGGGCAGTTCTCTTGACACTGGATGGATACTTTGCCGGTTTAGCCGAAGGAGAAGCCATTCGCAACGCAGCCTTAATATCAGCAATTTTCGGATTTGCGCCCCTAGCGGTTCTGGCATGGTATTCTCATAACAACCATATCTTGTGGCTGGCTATTTCAGTATTCGGGGCAACAAGAGCGTTGGTGCTTGCGCTACATATGCTAAGACCTACCTTCCAAGAGAAATATCACTTGTTTGGCTAAATCCTGAATATAAGGTCCCCAATATGTTCAACATCGGTCTTGTTTTTTAGAGGGCTGTTCTTTTTTACCATAAAACCCCCAAATTATTCCAGAGTATGGCTCTTACCGTTCTTGTCACCCCTGTTTGATCAACAATTGGAACAAGCCAAACCAGCAGCAGAACAGCAGGGTATACAAATGGGACAGCGTCGCCTGCTCGAAAATCTCCTCATGTCACGTTTTGGTGACTTAGATGAGGAACTAACAGCGATCATCTCACCTTTGTTAGCGCTACCGCCCGAGGAGTTGGCTTCTGCGCTGCTTCAATTATCTCGTGAAGAATTATTATCTCGGTTTTGATCGCCAAACTGAAAAGTCTGAACGCTTTTAATCAAGTTCCCATCTTTCTAGATTTTCGCTTACCAGCTTCCGTTCGATCGCTCGGATGGCTCTCTCGGCTCTGTGGTAAAAAAGTATCTTAAGCTACAAATCTTTTGGTTAATGAGGGCGGAAATGCTCGCTGTTCAGGCAATATAAGTCTTACTTATAACCATAAATCCGGGAGAGCCATAAATTTTATTACAATATTTTGATATTGTTGGGATGGATGGTGTATATATGCTATAATATCGGCAGAATTCACTTAAGATTTTAAGAATTCATAATTCATGATAAACAGTTGAGTCAGTAACCCAGCCCTAAAGGGATGTAGCTCGAAAGAGCTATACTGACCAGACTCCACGGGTAGATTGATTTGAGTCAAGACGCGCCTTGAATGCGACGTAGGGGCTTGTTGTTCTTGCGCCCGTACATCACAAAAGTACACCAATCTGAACAATCCCCGTGTAATGGACAAAGAAATATTTACTGGCGGTTAAAACCGCGCTTAGTCGTTTTCCTCTCAGGTCTAAAGACGCGCTCGTTTCCCACAAACCCAAGTTTTCTTATGAGTTTTTTGCAATAATTCTCAATTTTCTGCCCCCAGAGGACTTTTTGGCAATCTAAAGATGTTAGATGGGTTCTATATAGACAAGGTTGTTCCTAGCTTGCTTAAAAATTAAATTTGTAACCTAATGAAAATCAGGATATAAGCTTATGAATAACAAATCTGAAAAAACAGGACCTAAAGTTGACTTAACCTATGACGACTATATTGGTTTAGAAACTCTTCTTTCTCTTCAAAAAACTCTTACTCCTTATCACGATGAACTTATTTTTTTGGTATATCATCAGCAGACAGAACTTTGGTTTAGCCTTATAATTCATGAGATTAAGCGATTTATTCAGTTATTAATATCTACTGATAGTGATTTTGTAAATGCCCTGGATGCTGTTAAGCGTATTAATAGATATCTTTCTATATTAATAAATAGTTTTGATGTTCTACTTGAAGGTATATCTACTGAAGAGTTTCTTATCTTTCGTAAAGCTTTTGGTTCTGCTAGTGGATTTCAATCAGTCCAATTCCGGATAATAGAAATTCTTATTGACCTCAAATGTGAAGATTCCGACTTTTTAAGTAAGAAAATCAATTTGCCTACTGATCCGAAAGATATAAATCATACTCCGACAAAATCAAGTACATTCTACTGGGAGAATGCTTACCATTATCTTTCTCCAAATCAGCCAACAACCACTCTTATAAATTTCAAAAATAAGTATCAAGATTTTTTAAATGATTTATATCAAAAAGGAGAAAGAATTTCACTTATATCTGCATTTTATTATGTGGTGTCTGATCGGAAATTCGGATTAGAAGGGATAGTTGAAACTCTTGAAAAGCTATTTATAGATGGGGAAAATAAAGCTATTATTAAAATAGCTGAAGAGCTAATCAAAATGGATGATTCTATTATCCAGTGGAAACGCACACACTTAAAAGCTGTTGCTAAACACATGAGTCAAGTAAAGTATGGAACCGGTCAAACAGAATGTATGGAATACTTAAAAAAAAGTATTGTTAAAAATCACTACTTTCCAGAACTTTACTTAGCAAAAAGCAAATCTTTAGGAATTACGCATTGACAGAATGATAAAATAGTGTAGTCGAAAATGGATATCGTCTATAATGAGGTATGAAAAATTAGAAAAATCACTAAAGCCTCAACCGCAAAATGTAATTTGGAACATTACTGTCTATTTTTGTTATCAGAACCCAAACGTGGCGGATGGGGAGTATCTCAGCTTAATCTTTTCACATGGGTATCAACCGTAATCCCAGCATCAATATTATAGGCATAATGAAGGAGCATTGTTGTCGTCTTACGAGCTACACCTGGAAGTTTAACTAATTTTTCAATATTTGAAGGCACTTCACCATCAAATTGTTCAATTAGCATAGTGCAAGTACCTTTGATCATTTTTGCCTTATTGCGATAAAATGTCACTGGCTTGATCACTGTTTCAATTTCGACTAACTCAGCCTGAGCTAAACTGGCAACATCGGGAAAACGACTAAATAGTTCTGGAGTAACTTGATTAACTCGCTCATCAGTACATTGAGCTGCCATAATAATAGCGAGTAACAATTGCCAAGGTGTTTCGTAGTTGAGGGGACAAGGGGAATTTTGATAAGGGACTTCCAGAAAATAAAATATACAAAACTTCCAGATGAGAATAATAATCGTTCTCATCCGGGGGGTGGGGAAAGCCCTTCCCCCCCTTTTTTGTAGTAAATTCAAGAATAGTTCGATTTTGAGGTGTTTAAAGTGTTCATAGAATTAACTGAGGCGTTAAAAGAGTTATGAAAGGAAACTGCCAGTCAATTAAGGGGAAGAGCCAAGCGGAAATTCCTGGCCCAAACAGTCCAAAAATTAGGTTTGAGAGGAATCTGACTGGCAGAATTAGAATTAGGGTGGAACCGCATAACTATTAATAAAGGAATTAAAGAATTAACAACGGGAATTACTTGTGTAGATAACTATTCAGGGCGAGGCAGAAAAAAATCCGAACAACATTTACCAAATCTTTGATCGGATATTAAAAATTTAGTTGACTCTCAAAGTCAAATAGATCCAACTTTTAAAAGTGAGCGGCTATATACCCGTCTAACAGCTACTGAAGTGAGAAAGTTATTAATTGAAAAAGTTGGTTATAGTGATGAAGAATTACCAGGAAACGTTGATCCCCATCTCGGTCATCCTATGGTTTATGACCTAGCTACCTATCACTATCCCACCCATGCTGATATTCCCCGAATTCAAGTTACTTTTGTGGGTGAACCGGATTTTAATTTTAATTCTGCTGGTGTCCGTGGTGTTGGTGAAATTGGAATTACTGGTGTTTCAGCCGCGATCGCTAATGCGGTTTATTATGCTACAGGTAAACGGATACGTGCATTACCAATCACACCTGATCAGTTGTTAAGATAATATTTGGTTTATTGGTGGCATATCCGCTACCAATTAATAAGAAAATAGTTAGATTATAATCACCAGCTAACTGTGTTTTTTATGAACAATCCTACTCGTTTACCACCAAACTTTGATCTACCACTACTATCAAGGCAAAACTTGCCAACCATGTATGATTTACCCAGTGAAGATCCAGAGGAGCCAGGATTGGCAGATATTTTTCACCTCGACCAACCACAATTTTTAGAGGTTACTTTCCAACCGGAGAACTACGATCCAGAACAAGTGTTTAGCGCGATCGACCTTTATCTTTACTATGATATTAACCACCCGAACTGGCACAAGCGCCCAGATTGGTTTGCAGTTGTCGGTGTCCCGTATTTATACGATGGCTGGGACTTGCGTTTGAGCTATGTGATGTGGCAAGAACAAGTTAGCCCCATTGTCGTAGTTGAGTTATTGTCGCCTAGTACAGAAAAAGAAGATTTAGGGCAGACCGTTAGTCAACCGGGTTCTCCACCGACCAAATGGGAGGTTTACGAGCAAATTCTGCAAGTTCCCTACTACGTGACTTTCAGCCGCTACACTAACCTTATGCAGGCTTTCCAACTGATTGATGGTAAATATCAACCTGCGAATCTGACTGATGGACGTTTGGTAATTCCCCAAATCGGACTAAGTTTAGGTCTTTGGTACGGGTCTTATAAGAATAAATCCCGGTTGTGGTTGCGCTGGTTTACAGCTCAAGGAAATTTGATTCTTACTCCTGAAGAGAAATTGGTCGAAGCTCAACAGGAAACGATCGCAGCTAAACTGCAAGCTGATCAAGCACAACAAGAAGCTGAAAGACTAGCTGCAAAATTGCGCGAGTTGGGTGTTGATCCAAATACGTTGCTTTAATTACTTGGGAGCGATCGGCAGCAGATGAAGAATGTTGCCGAGAGATGGCGAAAAAATACGGTTGGCCACTGACTGAAATCGAAAAAACAGAAACTGCAATACTGTCTGTCGATTGCGTTTTCGATGGGGAAACCGAGTTTCCAAAGTCTTATTATGAGAACGAAGAGGATTAATAGAAATGAGTAAGCATAAGTGTAAATGGATTCTTTTTCACGCGGAACCCAGACAACCAGGTGGGTTAGATAGGAAATATGCCCACACCGGGTCATTAACTTCCATCCTATTTGAGCATTACGATTGCTCAAATCGGGAGTTACCTGAACCTGGTTATCGGCCACCGCAGTATATCCAAGTGCCGGAGTTTATCGACCCGAACGCACCAGGAGCAAAAACGCATTGGCGCGATAGTGATTGGGTAGTGACTCATGTAGAAACGTTTACCCCAGATATCCCAATTAGCAGGGATTACGACATGATTGTGATTTGCTACTGCAAATACGAACCAATCGATTCACCGCTAATCCCATTACCACCGCGCCAAGTGTCGCTTGATTCTTTTGGTGGCGACAAGGAAGCGTATAAGCAATGGCAAGAGTCTCAAAAACAACCAGCCAGCGTCAGTTAGGTTGGCCACTCCCAGACCCATTGGAGTTGGGTCTGCTTTTGGGTGAAGTATTTCAAACGACAGTCCCAGCAGACGAGTGTAATGGCCATAAGGTTAGTTTCGCAGTATCAATACTCTACACCACTAAACCAGTTATCTTCCCAGGGCAGCATGGGATAAGGGCAAATCTGTCGCGTCACACAGCCGATCGCTGAATATTTCTTATGAGGGTAGTTGGAGCGAATGGCGATCGCCTTATTGTCCTTATTTGATCAGATTTGACTCGAAAAGTTTTTCACAAAACTCTATTAATCGGTTTATTCCCCAAAATTTATCCTCAGTAGCATTCTTGACATTAATATGAGCTGTATGACCACCAAATTCAGTGAGGAGCAGATGAGCATAGGGATTCTCACTGATCAATTGTTTTATTTCTGGAATCAATTTGGGGTCAAATATGGGATCATCTTCAGCATAAACGATCAGATAGGGTAGGGTTAGCTCTGTCAAAAAGTAAATCGCACTGGTTTTTTGATAATATTCATCTACACTGGCAAATCCATAGTAATCAATTACCATTTCCCGATCAAAGCTATCAATTGAGTTCACCCGTTCTACTGCACCTGGTTTAACCGCATCAGGAAAAAGTTGACGACGTTTCTGAGCTTCAACCCGCAGTTGCTTCACAAAATATTGTTCAATCCGTCTTCCTAACCATGTACTTCGCAAATAAGCTAGAGCGCGATTCGATTCCAGATTACAAGAAATAGTAGCCGCACCAAGAATAAAAGGACAATTCTGGGCGATCGCTGCTTTTAATCCCCATAAAGCTAATTGTCCTCCTAAAGAAAACCCCACCAGCGCGACCCGATTTGGACAACCCATCGCGATTAGTTCTGCGGCAATTTTTACTTGGTCTTCCCCTTCTCTCCAACCATCCGCAGAGGGAATTGGGGAAAGTTCCGCTGTCCGTCCATGTCCACGCCAATCATAGATCATCACAGCCAAACCGCGATCGTAGGCTTTTCGAGCCAAAATCTCACCATACCACGATTGTTTTACTTCTGCGGTAATGCCCAGATTCAGAATAATTGTTCCTTTTGCATTAGTCGGACAACTCCATAATCCCCATAATGGTACTCCGTCAGCTCCTGTAAAAATATGCTCTTGCCAAGGAACTGGGGGCAAATATTGTAACCAAAATACGCGATCGCCCCACCATTTCCAGGTAGTGCCGTACCATTGATCGGTAAAAATAGTCATTATTGAGCCATTTTTGAGATACCAAGGGGGTTGGTAAGGTAGCATCATAAAAATGTTGGGTTAACTGATTAGAGTGATAATAACAGCAAAAACTATTTATTAGGATTACTGAGACAGGTATTTTTTATGTCTTCAATTACCTGATCTCGGTCTTTTTTAGAATCCTCTAAATTCTGAGATGCTTCAATAAAATTTGGTTGATTTTTATTTTTGGCAGCCTTCATCCGATCATCGAGGGCTTTGCTAGTTCCTTCATAACTTTTAAATAGACGAGATTTAAAATCTAAGCTTTTTTCATTAGTAATTTTAAACTGGTTAAGTTCTCTAGCTCCTTGCTGAAAAATCTCACTCAGTTTATTAATGTAGTCCGTATCATCATTGGCTTTTTTCAGCTTTTCAGCATCCTTAGTATCATCCATAATGTGATTATGAATTTCTAGTATTTGTGTTGCTTCATCTTTATTACACATCGGTTTTTTAACGCAACTATTGACCATTAAGCTAATCGCTATTATTACAGAAAACATGGCCATGTCTTGACGAGAAATTTTCATAAAAAAACCTGGTAAGTGGGAAACTCAGGTTCTTTAGACCTGAGAGGTAAACAACCCAAGTGGTTTTAACCACCTAAGAATATTTCTAATCTGCGTAACCATAACCGTCCTTATGGTGGACAATCTGGCAGTATTTGTGACTAATCCCTTGAACTAATTTCCCGGCTGAAATGTTAAAAGAGCCGCTTGTCCTAATTGCTACCCGACCGACATATTTGCCGATTTTCTTACCTTTTGTGACAATCGCTTTGACGATATCACCAGTTTGAAAACCTTTGACGAATTTGAATCTAGGGACATATCGATCAGGAAATCCAAACTCGTTAGTTCGGCACATTTGACGAGTTCCATGACCAGTTGCTTCAATCAACAATGGTTTAGCTGTTAGTAGCTTCAGCGAGTCAATTTTACCGACACAACTAGCGTCAATCCAATGTGCTTTTGGTAGGTTTAACCGAGTACGATTAAATTTTGTTAATCCACCTGAACCAGTTGAAACAGGCAACTCAGTTTCCTTGAGCCTATTAAATAGTGCCCATCGGGTTGAGTTAACTGCCGCAGCATCTTTTAACGGGCGTTTGGCTTGAGCCAATACTCGCTTTAGAACATCTGGTTTCTTAGCTAGAAACTTCTCAATAGATTGAATACCTTTCTTTTGATTACATTTTTCGCAAGCTAAACAAAGGTTAGAGATTCGGTCACTACCACCTTTCGCTTTAGGATGAATATGTTCTACTTGTAGTTGCAGATTTTCTGATCCACAATAGGCGCATTTTCTCTCCCATTTTTCTAGTAGGTATTCACGTACTTCATACCCTAATAATGTTCCTTGCTGGTACTCTATTCCTGTTATTTCAGGATTTTCTTCTTTCTGTAAATCGAACTTTACCAACTCCAGCGCAATTGAGCTAATTGGTGCTAATTTGATTAATCTTTTTACCCAAGTTATGGTGGTTTCAACTCGGTGTTGTAAACTAGGTGCTAGCCATCCTTTAGGACGGGTTCTATTTAAGAACCTTGCTTGACGGTAACGAGTATGGCGATTTCTGCGATTTCGACGTAGTGAACACCGAGATTCTAGACTAGCTTTAATCGTTTGTCCCCGATGAGTTAGTTCTGCACCAAAAATTACTTTCTCGCCTTGAATAATCGCAAACCCGGTTGTTTTTGAGCCTGGATCGATCTTAATTTCTAATTCTTGAACAGACCTCAGTAGAAACCTCTTTCAAGATAATCGTGAAGGGATAACGTCTGAATACAGCCGCTTTTCCTTGACTAAGTAATAAACGTGCTTTAGCCGGATGAACCGGATCTAGTGGTCGTTTATTCGTATCCAAAACAAATGCGAAATTTGACATTTGAAACTCCATTGCTGGGTAATGTTCGCTTCGACCTGTTATAAGGGCTTTTTAGACCTGCAACACTACTTCAGTGACCTTAAAGCTGTTTAATTGCAGATGACAGAGCGGAAAACTAGCGTCGCATTCTCCGGTGTCGTGACCCAAATAACGTCTCCCCGTGGGGTCTGGTCAGTACAGCTCTTTCAGAGCTACAAGGCTTTAGCCTTGGGTTACTGACGAAACCTCTTGCGCTTTTCTTGTAGTATGTGTATTATATAGTAGTATGGGTGGAACTAGATGGTAACAAGGGAGGTAGCTAATGACCAGACAAGCAGCAATAAGCACTTTAGATTGGACCCGATCGATAGACATCAAACCATTAATTCTACATAAAGGCAAATTACCACAAGGTCGCGATCACCAACAGCACCAAGCAGCTTATCAAGAGAATCAGGAACTTTACGCGCTGAGTGCTTTATCTCCAACAATAACAACAGTTCAGCGTGAGCGGATCTTGTTCCAACTCTTGCGATCTTCTCGAGTGGGGATGTCTCCGGAAGTACGTCGGATTTGCGATCGGGTGGTCAAATTTCTGACTACAATCACCCATCCCGATCGCATCCTGACCATTTTTCTAGCATTACGAAGAGTTCGAGCTAATCACAAACATACATCAAGAACCATCCTCAATTATATCCTCAATCATCCTGACCTGGAAAACATGGCCAATTGCCGAAGACCCACATTGGTCGATTGTCTGGAACATGGGATGGGGCGAAATGTGGCCCGAGCTTGTGCCAAAATGCTGATTAATCCAGAGGTTGCTGATCAAAAATATTTGCACCGTCATTTGTGGAAATTTACCCGCGATCGGGAATTAATTAAGGGAATTTTCCCCTTACTTTATGGTGGGGGAATATCTCAAAAAATCGCACCACAATATCAACTTACCCATACCCAATACCTGGAAAAATTAGCAGCACAGAAAGAACGACCAAAAACTATTACAGCTACTAATCGGGGGGATATTTCTGCTACGCTGGTTCATCTTTATCGAGGGGGAAAATCTGTTGAACTACAACAAGCATTAACAGACTACGTTGAAAAAGCTGCTCAGAAACTACCAAAATTTGAGGGTAAATTAGCAATAGTTCTTGATGCTTCTGCTTCTACTCGTGGTTATGGTGAACGGGAATATTGCTGTATTTCTCAATCAGTTGCTTGGCAATTAGTATTGGAGAAAGCTTACCCACAAACAAAAGTTTATCCTGTGGGTGGTACGGAAAAAATCCCGATTCCCCAAGGTAGCACGGATTTAGCTAGTGCTTTAGTTGATGCTTTATTAGATCAACCCGATTTAGTGGCAATTATATCCGATGGTTACGAAAATATTGTGCAAGGTGACTTAGGGAGAGTTGTTGCTACCTTACCTCAAATTGGGATTGAGACTCCCATCGTATTTTGTCATAGCAAATTCACCAATAGTGATGACTTAAGTTTGCGACAAGCTGCACCAAATTTACCCCAGTTAGAATTCTGGCATGAAAATGATTTTGAATCATTACTAATTTCTTTAGCTGCATTAGCTAGACCAGAATTGAGTGCATCTGGTTTACGAGAATTCTTACTGAAAAAACTGGCTGAAATTGAGCAAACTTTAGCGATCGGCTAATTTCTAAATATTGGTGAGGGTGGATTAATCATACACCCCACCAATCCCAACAATTTTCTTTTACCCAGGTACTCTAATATATGAAAAATCTAGACTGTCAAGCATTAGTACCTCGTGATTTTGATCTTTCCCCCTATCAATTTGGGATACCCCAGAAGTCAGGACCAATGACGGTAGTACCGATTTTTGGTCCAGAACGTGAAGGGAAATATACAGGTCCCCTGTCAGGATTAAAACTATCACGAGTAACTGGATATGGAAGTGTAGAACTTGCTAATCCTGACACAACTGGAATTGCGATCGTACCGCTCCATATCGGTTATATTCAAGATCAAGCTCAAAATCATGCTTTGTGTCGTTCTGCTTTTATTGCTGCTGGTCAAAAACTACTTTTTGAAGATGCTTGCTGTGTGCAACAATCTCAAGGTGGTTATTTGGAAGGTCGGGAACAATGGTTTTTTGTCTTACCAGTGCAATTGCGATATGAAGCATTACAACTACGAGGAAAAAAGAGTTACAGTAAGCTCTGGAATGACATTAGTCAGCTCAATCAAAAGTTTAAATTGGCTAATCATGGTCATCTAGAGCAGATTATTACACGCCAACGAGCTTATTTAACTCAATATCAAAGTCGCTTTGAATTACTTAACAATCAAACTGGGGCGCTATTTTTTCTCAACCGTCAATTAGTGGGAATCGAAATTGCTCCGACGATCGCTTATTTTCAAGAACTATGGATGTCCCTCGTTTGTTTCTGCTATGGTGTGGGAGCTATGTATTGGGAACAAAATGCGATCGCTGATCCTACCTTACCCGAACCTTTTGGAGCGAAAAACCTGCTAGAATTGCAAACCCAATTGCACCAAAGTCGTTGGGATTTACAAGCGCAAGTCAGTCAGGATTTGGCTAATACTCCATCGGAGAAATTTCAGATCCATGAGGAAGAAAGATTCTGTGATTTCCAGTTAAAAACTGCTCTTGGTAAAAATTTTGCTGGACAGTTTGTGGAAAAAAAAGGAGAACTTGTTTATGCTTCTCTGTTTGCTAAATCAGAATTTGGCGTTGCTGATTTACGGTATGAATAAATAATTTGTAGGGGCGCATGGCCATGCGCCCCGATTGATTTTCATACCCTGATTAAGCAACGCCCGGAATTTTTTTTCTCAAACTACTTGACAACTGTTGGTAACCTGTAGTATATTGTATTACATAAGGAACTAAGTTAGGTGCAGCTTGTTACCACTCCTGATGCCAGATTCGGAAGCTACTGTTAAAGTGGCGAATGACAAGTTGTAACGCTGACTACCCGTCCTTTTACTTGCCGAGGCTAAGACAGTTAAAACGCTTGTCACCCGTCCTGTAACTAACAGGAACTGTACTAGGATCAATTGTTGCCGTGGGGCTCTTGCGGAAAGTATTCGTAAGCGAAAGGTTCAACTCCTTTCCTCGGCTTTACTAATATAACGTCAGTTTGACAAAGTTAAAAGATGGCAGGAGGTAGCGCTGGTAAGGATGGATTGTAGGGGCGCAAGAGCAATGGGTGCCCCTACTATATCAGCAAGTGATTTAGATAGGGTTTGAAAATTTGTAAATGGGCACAGATCGAGGCGAAGCGAGAGTTATTTATCGATCGCTGAAATTTATCAAAGATAAACACTGATCTAGAGATTGTTTGACTGTTTTGACAGCTGCCTCTAAAGGCATATTTCTGATTTTCTCATTCCATGGTTCTACAGCAACAGGTCCAGTGTAGCCTTTTTTATATAGTGCTTGTAAAAAATCAATAATCTTAGTTACTCCTGTGGTCAATGGTAATTCTCTTTCAAACTCTGGGATGCTAAACATATCATAACCAGACAACCCATCATTTAATTCTATATATAATAGATATTCTAAATCTAGATGATGAATATCCAGTACGCTTGCGCCGCTATTTTGCCAATGATGAACATCAAATTTCAATCCACCATAACCATATATTCCTGCACTAGCAATCAGGGCGCGAGTACCATCTATAGTATGAATAAAGTCGTATTTTGTGCTGCACCTAGTTTCAGTAGGCCCGATAAACTCAAAGCCAATTTTGATATCATATTTTTGTAAAATTGGTTTTAGTTCCCGCAAGCGATCGCTAGTTTGAATAAATAGATCGTTAAAGTTACGCTCGTCGCTAAATGGTGGGAGGTAACAGAGAGTTAGCTTACAGCCAATTTCTTGAGCTTGTTTAGCCTGTAATTCAAATTGAGGTAAATTTTCCTCAAACTCTTTTTGGCTGCCAAATAAGTTCACAGGAATGCCAAATGAAACGGGTTTTAAATTAAGCTGGCTTAGTAATTCTTTGCACTCAGAAATGCTGAACAGATTCAGCATATTAAAATCAATATTAATCCCTTCAAATCGATATTGATGAGCCAAATTGCAAATTTTTTCAAAATCATTGACAATCTGACCAATATGTCCGCAGTGGTTTAAATTACCAATAGGAGCAGTTAAATTTAAGATGGGATACATTTTCAATTTACCTATGAAGCAAATGTTAATAATTTTAGATATTTTACTGTTAAACACCTAAAAACAAGTTTCCCGATTCGTTCAATTCATCACTGTACATAAGTTCAGCTAAAATTCAATTTTGTAAGCCTGGTAAAATAATATTAGAAGAAGATAGGTGCGAGTTTTTTGCCACCTGCCAAGCCAAAATACTTGCTATCAACATGGCTATTGTAAAAATCCAAAATGACCAAGATGGACTTAACATTCCGAAGACAAACCCAGTCGCAATCGGGCCAGCAATTCTAGCTAAGGCAGAAACCGATTCGGCTAAACCCAATATTTTGCCCTGCTCTCTTGCTCCAGCAGCTTGAGAAATTAGACTGCTTAACAGAGGAAAGCAAAGAAAGTTGCCACTTCTATTCAAAGCTACTGCTCCCAATACCCAAGATATAGTCGTTGAAAAGGGTAGCAAAAATGCCCCAAAACCTGATAAGAGTAATCCCCAAAAAAGTAGATTGGCTTCACCAAAACGTTTGGTAAGTCGTTCGACAAATCCAGCTTGGACAACAACAGCTACTAAACCTGAAAACATATAAATATAACCAATTTGTTGAGCATCTAAGCTTAACTGTTGTTTACACCAAATCCCCAGGATGGCACTCGTTCCTACCAACACGAAAGTATTCAAAAACAACGATAATATGAGCCAGACTATTAATGAACTCTGGAATATCTGTGCAAAACCTAAAAAGTTTAATGAGGAATGATTATTTTGGGTTTTGACTACCTGCTGCGCTGGTTTTGACTCAGGTAGAACCAGCAAAGCAATAATAAATCCCACTAGGGACATACTAGCAGCAAATAAAGGTGGGAGAATCAAATTTGGATTTTGGGGGTTAGAACCCACCAATATACTGCTAATAGCCGGACCCAAACATAGTCCTACTCCAAAGGCAGTTCCAATGATAGCCATGCCCTTGGCTCGGTTTTCCTTGGTCGTAATATCAGAGATATATACCCTGATCCAGAAGTAAAGTTCCCGCCATCACTCCTTCTAATGCTCGGCAAGCAAACAGTACCCATAGAGAACTTGCACAACTCAACCACGCATAAGCAAAACTGCTACCGATTAGACTGAGCAATAGCATAGGACGACGACCAAAGCGCTCGCTCATCATTCCCCACAAAGGTGCGAAGATAAACTGCATTAAGGCATATATGCTAAACAGTAGTGTAACTACAGTAGGCGAGGCTTCAAACTTCGAGGCGTAAAATGGCACTAAGGGTATAATGATTCCGAAACCAATCGTATCGATCAATGCACTTAAAAACAAGATCGAGTACATCATTCTATGTTTATTCCTGAGTCAACAATTTCCAACTCTAGACAATCCTTTTCGATTAGCTTGTGAGTGAAATAATCTATATCACCTGTATCAGCAAGCTCTAAGTTATAGAAATCTACGAAATCATCATCGAAAAAAGGCCCAGCGTGCCAAACGCCCATTCCTATTTTAATAAAGCAATTACCAGGAATCCTAAAGGCAGTTAGTTTCTCTATTTCTGGTCGTTCTACCTCCGTTGGCGGAGCAACAACAATAAACCAGTCTTTTCCAATAGATCCTATACATTGATTGCATTCAAGGTGGCGCACTATTCTGTCAACATTTCGACCAGTTTTTTTCAAGCGCATACCCCAAAAAAAAGGAGTGCCATTTTCCAGGTTTAATACAACACCACCGCTTCGATCAGAAGGTCTGCCATTAAATGTACCCTGATCGTGAGCAGTGATTAATTCTCCAAAGGGTTGAAAGCTTTCTGATGTAATCCACTCAGCACGAACTTTTTTAGTTTGATAATCTGTAGTCATGGTAATTCTTTTGCCTCCAAGCAAATTCAGAACTTAGTTTTATTTTCAAAATGAAGCTGATGTACTTCTAAACTATTCTCAACCATGATTCCTCCTTTAATTATCATTGATGTATACCAGAGCTTTTTCCCACACAACTTTGGCAACTTGGCGACCAAGTTTTAAGCCTTCGATATGATCGGATTGGAGATGAGATCCACCATATAATTGCGAAATTCCTGCGGCTTCTGCTATAGATGTGAAAGTAGGAAATGAAAGGGTTACATTAGTTTCAAATCCTGGTTCGGTTAAAGCACCAGCCTTCACGGTGAACGATTCCCCAAAGTAGTCACTCCCAGTAAAGAGTTTGAGAATTTCAGCACAAGCAGCACTTACTGCGCTATGCCCAGCAACATAGCCCGGAAATGGTGGTGTGGTGAAACTATACGGTGAATAAGGATGCCATTGATTCCCCAACATTGTTATGGTTCCTTTCCCAGGACCACCCCACGCACGAACAGACTTTCGATCAAAATAATAATGGATCAGCGTCCAGGGCCGGGACCGATCATAGTAGCGTTTTGCGTCCCACGTCGCAATAAAGGCATCCATGACTGTGTTAGACAAAACGAAAAATAGCTTAATATCTTGATCTAGAGTGTGTTTATTTCGTCGAGCAATACTTTGCCCAAAACCTAACCAGAGCCCAGCTAGCCCAGCTTGCTGGTCCGAACCTGGTGCATCACGCATGAACTCAACTAGAGCTTTTTGTTCAGCAGTTAAGTTCGCACTCATTTCCAAAACTTGTTGAGCTTGCTGATCCAGTTGTTCGGAACCGACACTGGGTGGTGCAGGCGGTAGAAACTGATCGGGCCGCAACAGCGCAAAAGGCTTGACTCGATACCAATGAGGAGTCAAAAATTTTGGTGTCAGTGTTTCACCTTTGGAATCTACCAAAGAAATGGGCTGCCAATGGTTTGGATCTACGATTTTATCTACGGTATTGATTGGTTGATAAAAAGTGTAATCTGAGTAGGGCAATCCATTGGAGCCAAATTCATCCCCTAGTTGATTTGCACCATCATGATGTCGGTACTCAAGAATTGCTGCTGCAACAGTGTTTCCAATTCCTTGCGGAGTTGTTTTGTCCGTTGAATAGTCATCTGCATTGAATCCGAATTTCCGCATTTGAGATGCAAGATAAGCAGATTCTTCTGGATACATATCAACTAAAGTACGATAAGCAGCAAAGCTAATTGCTTTGGTTTGGTAAGTTAAACTCCTTTCTGATGCAGGACGACGCAATGTTCCTCCCAGACTATTTCCAATAGCTTTTTCGTCATAAGCAGCCCAAGCATCGAACATTACCGTTCCTAAAATAGCTAACGCCCGAGAGGTAACTGTTGGTCTAGTTCGATGACGAGCTACATCATGGGATATTGTTTTAAAAGCGACATCCCACCACTGAAAAGCAATGCTTGGTTTCCAGCTTGAAGCACTTTTTGGTATTTGAGCATCTGCTGGCGCCAAAGACAAAAATAGCAATAGTAGGGTAATTATGAATGGCGTTAAACATTTTAACATGATGTTTTGTCAAGAACTCTTTTCACTAACTCCTGGTCAACCGTCACCAAAAAATCTCCTTCAGGGTTATAACATTTGCCAACTTTCTCCAATAACACAAAGCGGAGAGCTTCCCCTGTTTTTTTATTATCTGTAATCATCGCAGCCATGAGCTTTTCTGTGGTGATTCCAGCCGGAAACGGATTGTTAAAACCAAGCTTTTTTTCAATTACATAGTAATGTCGTTCCACATCTTCTTGTGAGATTAATCCAAGCTCTTTAGAAAGCTCGGCAGCAATTTTCATTCCAAATGAAACTGCTTCTCCGTGAGAAACTTTACCCTGTTCGAGCCATTCAATTCCATGACCAAAGGTATGACCGTACTCAAGAATAATTCCATAGTGTTTCTCGCTGGGATCTTGCTTGATAATTTTTAATTTTGAGATGATGATATTATAGACTAGTTTGGATAATTCTTCGTCGGTAAACTTAACATCAGGATTGAGAACTTCTTCTAAATATTCCAAAAATTTTGCATCAGAAATAAAGCCATTTTTGATTCCTTCAATTATGCCACTTCGCTTAGAAAAAGCTGGTTCTGTTCTCAAATATTGCGTATCTACCCAAATAAACATAGGTGCGTGATAGAGTCCAAAATGATTTTTTCCGGTTTTACCATTAATAGCCTGTTTATTACTTAGCGTACTGTCAGTTTGACCAGTCATAGTTGTGGGAATTTCGATAAACCTGATACCTCTATAAATTAACCCAGCAGCTAGACCAACAACATTTCCAACTGTCCCCCCACCAAAAGATATCAAAATAGATTTTTTGGAAACACCTTTTTCAATTAAGTTTTCACAAGTTTTTTCCAGTACTGGAAAATATTTACATCTTTCGCCAGGAGGAACAAATTCTAAGAAACAAGTGAAGTTTTCGCGAAGCTTTTCATATAGAGACTTTCCGTATAAATCAAATAAATGTGGTTCAGTAAAGAAGAATATTTTATCAAAAGTATACTTCTCTAACTCAGACAGAAAACCATGCTCTATGTCATAGCCGAAATAAAAAGGACTCGGGTTTGCTAGCTCTGTACTTAATTCCATTACTTTTCCTCGTTCAATTTTAAAAGATTGCCAATAATCAACTCTTAAATTTTGCCCTAAAATATTGTGACCCTGATCTGCTATTTTCATTTGCCACCATCGCTTTTTTTATTAAAATTAACGTTTTTTGTACATATTTTGAGCGCTATTGGCAAACGTAGCCCGAACTGACCGCCTTTTCAGACGAGCGGCCCAGTAGTTCGCGGATGCGGGCTCTCCCGTACTTGTGGTGGAAAATCCCGTTTTTCGGCAGGGGAAGAGGGGCAGAGAGCAGGGGGAAAGCTTATGTAGTAAGCGTTTGGAAATTCAATAATTTTTACTGATCACCACAAGTACGGGAGAGCCGTCAATTTTAGCTCGAACTAATCGAATCATGACCGAGGAGTTCGACGATCGCTTGTCGTTCAGCCGCAGTTTGAGTGGGCATATCGGAACGAGCATCGGTGATCAGCCAATCGAGGGACGCAGCTTGAACATCGATCGAAGCACCAGTTTTATCAACACAGTAACGACCAAATACTAATTTATCGACCAAACGCACACCTGGTCCTAAACGGGAATATTCAAAAATCACACTATTATCAACCATCGCTTCACTACAAATGCGACAATTCGGACCAATCATCGTTGGACCAATAATTTTAGCGCCATTTTCAATCCGACTCATCCCACCAATATAGACCGGTCCTTTGATGTCCACTTTGTCCCATTCGATCGCCACATTCAACCCGGTATAGATACCAGGAAAAATTTCGCGACCAGGGATCGCCACATTTTTAATTTCTCCGAGTAACACACCACGGATCGCTCGCCAATAGTCAGGAACTTTCCCAATATCTACCCATTGGAAATCCATTTTAATCCCGTAAAAGGGAGCATTCATTTCTACTAATTTCGGGAAAAGTTGACTACCAATGTCATATTCACAGCCAGAGGGAATATATTCTAAAACTTCTGGCTCAAAAATATAAATCCCTGTATTAATGTTGGTACTAAGGGCTTTTTCGATCGGCGGTTTTTCTTGAAAGGCTTTAATTTTGCCAGTTTCGTCAGTTACGACTACTCCATAGCTAGAAACTTCTTCGCGGGGCACCGATTTCATCACGATCGTCGCGATCGCTTTCTTTTCTTTATGTAGCTTTACGGCGGCAGCTAAATCTAAATCAATCAGAGCATCTCCACATAAAACCACAAAAGTATCATCAAAAAACGGATAAAAGTCCTGGATGCGACGCATTCCTCCTGCTGACCCTAATGCTTCCCCTAACAATTGCCCTTCTACAATCCGACCTTCAAAGGAATAAGCAATTTCTACACCAAAACGTTGACCATCTCGAAAATAATTCTCAATCTCATTGGCCAGGTGACTGACATTGACCATGATTTGGTCAAACCCGTGCTGGCGCAGTAATTCCACTAAAAACTCCATGACTGGCTTTTGCAGAATCGGAATCATTGGCTTGGGAGTAGTGAAGGTAATGGGGCGAACACGAGTACCCTTACCTGCTGCCAGAATCATGGCTTTCATAAATCTTTATTCCTCAACCTCGGCCCTGGGATTTTGGCCACTTTGTTATTTTAGAGCTAATATCATCAAATCAGCACGAAAATTATTGTCTGATGTGATAGTTTGACAGAAATAACTGCTAATGCACTAACCTAGCAGTTATTTTTTCAAATTATGTTGATGTAAATTTGCAGATTTAGATTTTAACTCAGATCGGTCTGCGGTTTTTGGTAATTCTGACAAAGGTCTAATTTTTAGATCAGAGTAGAACTCAGTTTGAACCAATTCGACTTTTGACTGAGCTGACAGCAGTAACAAAGCCCAAAAAACCCCCACCCGATCGCTATGTTTAGGTTCTAAGTCTACTGTAGTCTGAGGACGATGGGTTTTCCAGAACAATAATAACTGTTCTAAATCCAGCCAATCTGTTTCCGGTGCTAAATCGGGCCATTTTTCTCGCAAAAACTGTTCTAATTCACCAGCAGTTTCTGATAAATTTTCCTGGTGAGCTAATTCAGTAATATCGCGAGCCGCTTGAGCGCCACTTTGAGGACGGGGGCGTCGATGGGTCGGACGCTGGGGCTTATCTTGCAAATCCTGAGCTAACTGCTGCAATTGAGCAATCAACTCCGTCAGACTAACAGGTCTTTTTTGTTTCGGTTGAGCAACAGCACAACGTCGTAGTTGACGCTCTAAATGTAATGGTAACTGGGTGGTAGGGTCGGTTTCTAGGGTAAGAATTTCTGGACTCGACTCCGTTTCGGCTTCATCTTCGCTCGCTGCTAAACTCTCGGCTTTGAGTAACACTAACATTGACGCATACAAAAAAGCTTGTCCCGATTCAGATAAATCGGCTTCATAGGAGCTAGTTTCGTTAAATGGTGCTAATTCGTTTAAACATCGATCAATTACGGCAATTACCTGGACATCCCAGGGGTCAATCTCCCCCCGCTCTGTCATTTCGATCAGTAAGGCGATCGCTTCCTGGGCTGGAGAAACCATTAACTTAACTCCGGGTGATTATTTATCATGTTTTGTTAACTCTGGAGTTTTATTTGCATGATCTTTAGTGTTAAATTTTATAACCAGGGCAGGAGTAAGTCCAACTGCTCACGGAGATTGAGGATTGCCGAAAATAGTGTGGCACTAGCAGGGAGAGCTAACTAATGTTAAAAATAGGTTATCCCTCTAGACTAACCAATATTAGTTCTACTATAGTTCTAATAACTTTTCTGGCTAATCTTTTCAAGTAAATCTAGCTACATCAGGAGGGGCTAGTAATTAAATCAGCACATATATCTAGTTGCTAGTATTGTCGCTTGCTGGTATTCTCGGTATAGCAACTCCCATGAGCTAATCACCAAGTTAGCGTTAAAATTTTAATAACTGATTGTCGTCAAAGTAATGAATATGATTAACATTCCTGGTATAGCTGTTCTCGCTCTCATATATGAAAGCGCTAACTCATTGGTTTATAGAGGGAGAAGAGAGGAAGATGATCAGCCACTAATTCTCAAACTATTAAAAGAAGATTATCCTAGCCCAGCCGCGCTGACTAGATATAAACAAGAATATGAAATTACTTGTTCTTTAAATCTGACTGGTGTAGTGAGAGCTTATGATTTATATAAATATCAAAATTCGTTAGTAATGGTTTTAGAGGATTTTGGAGGAGAATCCTTAAGGATTTTGATGAATTCCCAAAGATTTACCCTGTTAGGTATCCTAACGCTCGCGATTAAAATAGCTGAAAGTTTGGGAGAAATTCATGCAGCTAATATTATTCACAAAGATATTAATCCTTCTAACATAGTGTTTAATCCAGCCACTGGACAACTGAAACTAATTGATTTTAGTATTTCTACCGTATTAAGTCGCGAAAATCCTACCTTAAAAAATCCTGCTGTTTTGGAAGGTACTTTTGCTTATATGTCTCCAGAACAAACTGGAAGAATGAATCGAGCTTTAGATTATCGGACTGATTTTTATTCTCTCGGTGTGACTTTCTACGAACTTCTGACCCAGAAAGTACCTTTTCCAAGTACCGATCCAATGGAATTAGTCCATAGTCATATTGCTAAACAACCCATTCCACCCCATGAGGTTAATCTAGAAATTCCGAAAACTCTGTCTGATATCGTGATGAAGTTATTAGCAAAGACAGCTGAGGAAAGATATCAAAGTGCTTATGGATTAAAAGCAGATTTAGAAAAATGTTTGACCCAATTACAGACAATTGGCTATATTGAAGATTTTCCGATCGGTAGTCAAGATATTTCTGACAAATTTCAAATTCCCCAAAAACTCTATGGTCGAGAAAAAGAAGTAGAAAACTTGATGTCAGCTTTTGAAAGGGTCAGTCGTGGTTTAACCGAAATGATGTTGGTTAAAGGTTATTCCGGGATTGGTAAATCAGCTTTAGTTCAAGAAATTTATAAACCGATTACTAGAAATCGCGGCTATTTTATTGCTGGGAAATTTGATCAATTTCAACGGACTATTCCCTATTCAGCAGTAGTGATTGCTTTTTCAGAATTAGTCAGGCTATTGTTAACTGAAAGTGAAGCTCAGTTAACTAAGTGGAAAAAAAAGATTCTCCATGCAGTTGGACCAAATGGTCAAATTATTATTGATGTCATTCCCGAAGTAGAATTGATTATCGGTCCTCAACCCCCAGTTCAAGAATTAAAACCAGCAGAATCCCAAAATCGCTTTAATCTAGTTTTTCAAAATTTTATTAAAGTCTTTTGTTCGCGAGAACATCCCTTAGTGATATTTCTTGATGATTTACAGTGGGCTGACTCAGCTACCCTGAAATTGATCGAGCTAATGATGACAGATGACCAAATTCATTATCTATTTTTAATTGGTGCTTATCGTGATAATGAAGTGAATCTAACTCATCCATTAATGATCATGCTGGATGGGTTAGAAAAAGAAAGAGTAGTGATTAATGAAATTGCCCTAGCACCATTAGATTTGGAACAGGTAAATAAATTAATTAGTGAAACTTTACATAGTGAAGCGATCGCAGTTAAACCATTAGCGGAATTGGTAATCAATAAAACCGATGGTAATCCCTTTTTCGTTAATGAATTTCTGAAGACTCTCTACCAAGAAAATCTCATTACCTTCGTCCCTCCATCATCTGGTCAACAAGCAGGATGGCACTGGGATATAGCTCATATTCATAGAATGGATATCACCAATAATGTGGTAGAGCTAATGATCGGTAAATTGAAAAAGCTCCCAGAAGGAACGCAACAGGTTTTACGTTTAGTAGCTTGTTTGGGGAACCAATTCGATCTCAATAACCTCTGTCTCATTTATGAAAAACAAGCATCAGAAACTTTCCAAGACCTTTGGCCCGCTATTCAAGAGGGATTAATTTTACCAGTTTCAGAATTAGAAGCAGTCGAGATAGAATTAATTAGTCTACCTTTACTAATTCTCAATTATAAATTCCTGCACGATCGAGTACAACAGGCAGCTTATGCTTTAATTGATGATGCAGATAAAAAGAAAGTTCATCTAAAAATTGGCCGACTTTTATTAGCTAGTACCCCAGTAGAATATCGGTCAGAAAGAATATTTGAACTGGTTGATCACTTAAATGTAGGGATATCCTTACTGACCGATGAAGAAGAAAAATTAGAATTAGCTAGATTAAACTTAGAAGCTGGCAAAAAAGCGAAAAAAGCCACTGCTTATGTAGCAGCTCAACAATATCTAGCAGTAGGGATGGAGGTAGTAACAGAAGAGACTTGGAGCGAAGATTATGATTTAGCTTTCGATTTATATAAAGAACAAGCAGATACCGAGTATTTAAACGGTAACTTTGAGAAATCACAAGAATTAATTAATATTACTTTAAGCCGCGCCAAAACCAAATTAGAAAAAGCTGAACTTTATAAACAATTAGTTGTTCAGCATACCATGAAAGCCGAATATGAAAGCGCAATAAACGCAGGGAAACAAGCCCTTAATATCTTAGGAATTGACTTACCAGATACTGACTTTCAAACTGTTTTTGCATCTGAAGTTGCCCAAGCAAAAGCACTTTTGGGAGATCAAGAAATTGCCAGTTTGATCGATAAACCAGAAATTACATCAACCGAGAAAAGATTTGCCTTAATTTTGTTAAATAATTTAGCATCACCTATTTATATGTATAAACCAGAGCTGTGGAGTGTTGATTTAACCAAAGCTCTCAATGTAACTTTAGAGTATGGATTATGCCCAGAAGCAGCTCTGACTTATGCTAATTATGGGATGATTTTATCAGCATTTTTTAAAGACTATAAAAATGCTTATGAATTTGGCTTACTCGGATATAAATTATCTCAAAGATCGGATAATTTGGAAATAAAAAATAAAGTTTATACTATATTTGGTAATACTTTGATGTATTGGTTTAAACATATGAAAGAAATACATTCCATTAATAATGATGCCTTTCAAGCCGCTTTGGATTCGGGCGATTTGCAGTTTGCTGGTTATATCTTAAACAATAAATTAATTAATGCTTTTAATCAAGGAAAAAGCATTCCTCATATGCTCGAAGAGGTCGCTACATACTTACAATTTAGTAAAAAAACAAAAAATCAATTAGTTTTTGATAATGTGTTAGCATTACAATTAATTTTGCTAAATTTAAGTAAACTTACCAGCGGTAAATTTGAGTTTCAAGGTGAAATGAGTGAAGCAGATTTCTTACGAAATTGTCAAGAAAATAAAAATTTATATTCAGTCGGTAATTACCAAATTAGGAAATTACAGGTTTTATATATTTATGGTAATTTTCAGGAAGCACTGAATTGTATTGATCAGCTCAACCAGCTCATCGCTTTTGTCGCAGCTACAATTGTAGTGACAGATTATAATTTTTTCTCTTCCCTGGTATTTCTGGCGGTTTATTTAGCAGCTAGTGAGACAGATCAAGAAATATATTGGCAGAAAATTGAAGCAAATCAAACCGAACTGAAACTCTGGGCAGAAAATGGTCTAAGTAATTTTCTCCATAAGTATTTATTAGTGCAAGCAGAAATAGCTCGGGTGTTTGGTCGAGATATTGAAGCGATCGATTTATATAATCGAGCCATAGTTTCAGCCCGAGAAAACGAGTTTATTCAATATGAAGCTTTAGCAAATGAACTAGCAGCCAAATTCTGGTTAAGTAAAGATCAGGCTAAGTATGCTAAATCTCACATCCATGATGCTTACTATTGCTATCAAAAGTGGGGTGCAATTCGCAAATTAGAAGATTTAGAAGAACTTTACCCCCACTTGCTTTCCCAAAAACCATCCCAAATTCGTCTGAAAAATGCCCTAGCTACTACCACTTATACTTCAGCAAATACGGGAGCTGGAGAACTAGATTTAGCCGCAGTAATGAAAGCATCTCAAGCTATTTCCGAGTATTTGGCTCTAGATAAATTACTAGCTGCTTTAATGAAGATCTGTATTGAAAATGCTGGAGCGCAAAAAGGTTTTTTAATTTTACCTAGAGATGGAAAGTTACTAATTTCAGCCGAAGCATCAATTGATTCATCTTTATCTATAGATTTGGCTAATTCGATCGCGGTAGAATCTTCACCCTATTTACCAATTACCGTAATTAATTATGTGGAAAGAACTCGGACTGATGTAGTTTTAAGCGAAGCAGTACATGAAGGAAAATTTACTAATGATCCCTATATTATAGAACATGAATTGAAATCAATTTTGTGTACTCCCATTATTAATCAAGGTAAACTGATTGGGATTATTTATTTAGAAAATAATTTAACAGCAGGGGTATTTACACCCGAAAGACTAGAAGTTTTAAAACTTTTATCTTCTCAAGCTGCGATTTCGCTAGAAAATGCGTTGTTATATGCTTCGGTAGAACAAAAAGTCCAAGAGCGAACTCAGGAATTAAATGAAAAAAATGTCCATCTTTCCCAAACAATTCATGAATTAAGACGGACTCAAGCTCAACTAATCCAAACTGAGAAAATGTCAAGTTTAGGACAGATGGTAGCAGGGGTAGCACATGAAATCAATAATCCAGTTAGTTTTATTTATGGTAATCTGAGTCCTGCGGGTGAATATGTCCAAGATTTGCTGAATTTGATCAAATTATATCAAGACCATTATCCCGAACCACCAGATGAGATTGTGGATGAACTTGAGAATATCGATCTGGAATTTTTGGTAGAAGATTTACAAAAACTGATGGATTCGATGAAAGTAGGTGCAGAACGGATTCGGAATATTGTATTGAGTTTGCGGAATTTCTCTCGTTTGGATGAAGCATCAAAGAAACCAGTGGATATCCATGAAGGGATTGATAGTACAGTTATGCTCCTCCAACCAAAGATGAGAGAACAAGGGGAGCGATCGCAAATCGAGGTCATTAAGGATTTTGCCCAACTTCCCAAGGTAAATTGTTACGCATCTCAGGTCAATCAAGTATTTATGAATATTATTACTAATGGGATTGATGCTTTAGAAGAACTGAGAAATAAAGCATTACATCCCGATCATCAACCAACTATTACAATTCGGACAGCGATCGCTGAGAATGAGTGTGTGCAAATTCGGATTTCGGACAATGGTTCGGGGATGGATGAGGAAGTAATGAAGAAAGTATTTGATCCATTTTTTACTACCAAACCACCGGGATCTGGAACTGGGTTAGGTTTGTCTGTGAGTTATCAAATTATTGTTGAGAAACATGGTGGACAGTTGACCTGTAATTCCATACCTGGAACAGGTACTGAGTTTGCGATCGTGATTCCGATCGGACATCCAGAGGATGAATAAATGACAATAGTTTAGAACTCGACGCAAAACCAGGGTGAAGCATTCGGATCTAGTATTACTGCCCTTCGGCTACGCTCAGGGTAAAGTTTGATTGTTCAATTGTCGCTAAACATGCTTCACCCCTACACTTAACTGAACCGGATTGGAATAAATAGGACAGACAAGATGTCTGTCCCACCAAAGTCTTTTTCTTATTGTGGGACGGGTATCTTACCCGTCTTTCCATCTTGTTTTCCAATACCGCCCTCATGCTTCACCCCTACAGTTAACTGAACCGGATTGGAATAAATAGGACAGACAAGATGTCTGTCCCACCAAAGTCTTTTTCTTATTGTGGGACGGGTATCTTACCCGTCTTTCCATCTTGTTTTCCAATACCAATTATCGGTAATAATTGGTATTTTAAAAACGCACCAAAACCCATGAATAGAATAATCACCACAGCTCCAATCCCAATTGGACTAGGAATCCAGAAAATCGCTTCGATCTGATTTAATTGTCCTGGTTTTAAATTCCAAATTAGTTGTTTAGCTTCGTTATGACTTTCCGGAGCGATCGCATCGGGAGCAGTTGGGATACTTCGGGCTCCCCAAGGGGTATTGAGCCGAAATTCCAAATCTAAAACAGAACCAGGACTAATCAGTACATTACCATTAGCCGCTAGGACCGAGAGCGATCGCAAATCTAAATCATAATTGAGTCGATTTCTCAGCACCAGTAAGAAATTATTTTGTTTAATTTTGAGCTGAGATTTAATTTCTGGTAAATCAGCTGCTGTTGGGTCAGGATCTCCCGATTTTTTTGGCTCAACTGGATTAAAAAACTGATTAAATTTCGTTTCCAAGTCTACCCCATTATAAAAAGGAATAATTACCTCAATTTCTTCCTCAGACAATCGTTTTACCCGACCATGTACCTGTTGGGATCGGGATTCAATACTATGGAGCCATTCCTCAGATTGCTCTGGATTAAAGCTTTGAAGCTGTTTTCCCAGCTTAATATGCTGAATAATTTGACCATGTACTTGGTTGTCAAAACTGATCCCTACATCATATTGAACACAACCAGTCAGGCAAAAATAACAAGTAAAAAGCCCAATCCAAAAAGAGCATAATTTTCTAAATTTCATTTTTTCTTCTCCTTTTGCTTGTTCTTGTTATTTTGATCATCATTGTTTTGCAGCTACACTGAGCTGGGAAAATAAAATACTTGGTAAATAAGCACCACCACCAACCCATTCAGGTTGATTGCTCAAATCTACCAAATTGTTAAAAGCTTCAAAAATATTCCCAGCTACCATGGTATTCTTCACCCGACCAACAATTTCACCATTTTCCACTTTATAACCCAAATCCAGGTTAACGGAAAATTCTCCAGCTAATTGATTAGATTGTCCTGCACCTAAAACTTGATCAACGATTAACCCTTCTTTGATCCCAGCAATTAAATCAGAGGTAGAAGTTTGTCCGGGAGCAAGACAAAGATTAACCAGATCTGGACTCGGTTTCGATAATCCACCCCGGAAACCATTTCCAGTCGATGGTAATCCAGCTCGAGCCCCCAACGTCGATCCCAATAAAACCCTTTCACTGTTCCTGCTTCAATCAAGGTTTTATAGCTGGTCGGAGTACCTTCGTCATCAAAAGGACAGGCTGAAGGGCCAATACTGGGGTCTTCAAATAAAGTCAAACGGGGATCAAAGATCGTTTCACCAACTTTATCAGATAAGGGAGATGCTTTTTGGACTACAGTTTGTCCAGACAGAACAGTATCAAACAGACTAGCTATGGCACTAGCAGCAGCTCTGGGAGTGAAGAAAACGGGAAACGAGCCACTAGGGATAGTTGCAGATTCTTCAGCCCAACGATATTTTTGCAAAAGTTCGGTCAGAATCAGCTTAAAGTCAGGAAGGCGATCGCGACCCACATCATAACTAAAAGCTTGGAGAAAATCTTCTCCCCGCACTAAGTTACCGCTAATACTAGCACTAACAACTTGGCTCGATCTCTCGGCATAGACATCATTACTGGTGGCAATTTTGATCCGACCTTGACGAACATGAAAGCCCACATCTACTAAAATATCTGGGTTATAAGCTAACACCTGTTCAATCAAATTTTCCCCCACTGTTACTAATTCCTGGGTAGTGGGAGGGATAAAGGTACTTTCCGAGGTGATCAGATGCAAATTTTGAGCCAGTTCAAAATCAGCCCGATCGCCAATTTCCGAAGTTTGGAGAGCAGCATCGACTAAATCTTGTAAACGGGTTAAATCAGTTGAACTAGCAAAACCGAGTCTTCCATCACAAATTACTCGGAGGGCCACACCTTGCAAAGCTTTGGTTTGCAAAGATTTCAGACGATTATTTTCAAATTCAATCGGTGTATCTTGGCTAGATAAGTAATAGACTTCGGCTGTATCAGCTCGTCCATTGGTCAATTTTAGGATCTGTTCGAGGGTTGAATCGGTCACAATTTCATCTTCTCTTATGCAATTTCTGTCTATTGATCTTAGGCGGGATTCGGCTTGTGTCAAAATAATCCCATCAATGATGGAGTGAGCAAAATAATGACCTGGAAAATTGGAGATAAACTACAAGGTGATAAATATACGATTGAGCGAGAGTTGGGGAAAGGGAGATTTGGGATTACCCATCTAGCTCAGGACGGGGAGGGTAAACAAGTGGTTGTTAAAACTCTGACTGATGATTTGCTTAGTGAGAAATTGTCTCCAGCAGAACTTGAGCAGCTCGGTACAGATTTGGAAAATCAGTCACAAAAACTGATTAACTGCAATCATCCCCATCTGGTCAATGTGACCGAGATGTTCACTGAGGGAAAAACCCGCTGTTTGGTGATGGAGTATATTCCTGGAGTTGATTTGCAAAATCGTACTGACAAAATTTTACCTGAACAGGAAGCAGTTAATTATATTCAGCAAATTGGTCAGGCGCTGATGGAAGTTCATCAACAGGATTTGTGCCATTGGGATATACAACCAGCTAATATTCTGATCAAAGAGGGAACCAAGGAAGCGGTTTTAATTGATTTTGGGTTATCACGCGGGTGGAGGGATGCTTTAAGTAAAACTAATTCTAAGATTAGTGTGAATTCTGATGGTTTTGCACCACTGGAATTGTATCGGACAGATGTCCCACGGGGAGCGGTTACGGATGTTTATGCTTTAGCCGCCACATTGTATAATTTATTGACCGGAGTTGTGCCACCAAATGCGATGAATCGCAGTTTAGGAAAAGCCCAATTAGTGCCACCCCAAAACCTTAATCAGAATTTAAGCGATCGCACTAATGCTGCGATCTTAGCTGGGTTAACTATCAAGGCTGAAGAACGTCCACAAACTGTTCAAGCATGGTTAAAATTATTAGAATTACCAGCAGATCAGCCTGCTCCTATCCCAGATTTACCAGTAGCAAGTCCGGCTTTGACATCTACCAGTAACCCTACCATGCCCCAAATTATCTTAGTAGTAGCACTTGGGATATTTGTGATTATTGGTACGATCGTGATTGGTGCCATTATTCATCTTTCATCTACTGACTTTAACCCACCACCCAAACCAGAAGCAACCCAAAAGTAAAGTGATTAATCATCTTTTGTTTCCCCAGAAAAATCTAGTTTTTTACACACCACGGGCTGGAAAACGAACGGTAAAGGTGGAACCTTTGTTAAATTCACTAATTACAGAAATATTACCACCGAGAATTTGACACAATCGCTTACTAATTGCTAGACCCAATCCCGTACCACCATATTTACGGGTAGTGGAAGCATCAGCTTGGGTGAAAGCTTCAAATATATTTTGTACTTGATCGGGAGTCATCCCAATCCCAGTGTCAGCAACACGAAAAACAATCCAAGACTCAGGAACAAAACAATTATCTTCGTCATCGAGATCATCTTTTTCTCCTTGATCTGTTTCGCGAGTAATGGTCAGAGAAACGGTGCCTTTTTCGGTAAATTTAGAAGCATTACTTAGTAAATTTAAGAGGACCTGACGCACTTTGGGCAGATCAGAATACATGGTTTCAATCCCAGGTATCCAGTTGACTTCTAGACTATTACCATTTTTTTCGACCAGTGGTTTGGCGGTATTTACTACTTCCTGGATCAGCTTGGGAATATTAATTGCTTCTAAATAAAGTGTGACATATCCTGCTTCGATTTTGGACAAGTCGAGAATATCACTAATCATATCGAGCAGATGTGTACCAGCACTTTTAATTCTTTCGAGATCCGGGACAAATTCTGTTTCACCTAAATCTTCAGCTTCTTCTCGCAGAATCTCACTATAGCCGATAATTGCATTTAATGGTGTCCGAAGTTCATGACTCATGTTAGCAAGAAAAGCACTTTTGGCTCGATTAGCTGTTTCGGCTTTATCCGCAGCATTTTGTAATTGTTTTGTGTATTCTGCGACCCTTTGAATTAGCTGATTAAGTGAGATAGTTAATTGACCAATTTCATCTTCGGTGATGACTGGTGCTTGGAGTCCAAAGTTTGATTCTTCTGTTACTTGTTGAGCAACTTTAGTAGTCAATTCCAAGGGATAGGCGATCGCCCAACTGGTATAGCTTACTAATAAAATTGCGATCCCTACCGAGCCAATTAAACTTATTAATAGGATTCCTGTTCCCCATAGCTCTGCTTGTTCATAAGCTTTAAATTCTCGGTCTGTTAGCTGTTTAAATCGGTTAACCAATGTTTCTGATTTTTGTAAATAATCATTTAGTTTTGTACTTCCTGTTCCGATCGCAAAATTCCGCCACAATTGTTGAGCCCGTCGCACATTAGCAATTTTATTTAAGCTAGATGGTTCAATTTGTTGCAAAAGCTGGTTTAATTGCTTGTAGTAATTAGTGAGATTATCAGCATATACTTGGGTAATCATCTTTAATTCTTGTTGATCTTTTTTATCTTTAAAATTAAGACTATTTGCCAATCGCATGGCTTCCTCTAATAACTGATTAATTTCTTCTATTTGCGTTTTTAATTGTGAACTTTTTTTCTGATATATCGATGGACTACTGATGGCATTTTCTAATTCTTGCTGCTGTAATTTTGTCTGCAATACGGCGCTGTCTATTTTTTTGAGCAGATAATTTTCTTGGATATCTGTAAATAATTCCTGTTTAACTTGATTTTTATAAAAACTTTCTAATGCTCGTCCCGTCAGGGCGCCAATCATGGCAATAATAATAGCTAGAGCCGAGCCAAAACTAATTTTTTGTCTAATTCCTAAGCGGTTAAATAGACGTTTCAAAGTCATTTGCGGAGATTTTTTAAATGGGTTATTTGCAGTAGGCACAGAACACATGGTTTTGCTATCCGTGGAAAATTTTTAGCTTGATCATGACTGGACAAATATGTCTGTGGATCAAGGTATAATTAAACTTGCGCTTGCTCAGGTTTTTGGGCCAAAAGTGTGCTGGGCTGATTCCACTCTCATCACACAGTATGGTAGTATTCCGAGGAGCGGACTATTATCAATGGGGAAAAATAAAGCGAGGATAAACACACCCCAAGGGATATCTGATTATTTATTCCAGTTTAACTGATCAATAGGGATATTAGACAAGGTGTAACCCTAATCTATGATTTTTTTAACTTTGGCCATCCCCAAAATATTGGTAGTCTCAGTCATAAGAGTTGTGGTAATTTTATCCTGATCTGATCATCTGAATCCTGTATTAAAAAAACTCACCACGCCAAACACAATTATGAGTCGGCAAGAACGTCCAATTATTCCCATTCCCCGATCGCGACTATCTAGAGTGTTAAATTTTATTACTGTCGTGGGTTTAGTAGTGATCCTCGCTATTGCAATTCATGGCTGGTTGGTTTTACCGGATCGGATTCCGATTCATTTTAATTTTGCTGGTGAACCGAATGGATGGGGTGGGAAAAGCAATCTCTGGTTAGTACCCGCGATCGCCATTTTTTTCTCCGTCGGTTTAACTTGTTTGAGTCGTTATCCGCAAATATTTAATTATCCTGTAGAGATTACGCCGGAAAATGCTGCGCGTCAGTATCAAATGGCTTGTTCCTTACTTAATTGGTTAAAAGTAGAGATGGTTTGGATCTTTGCCTATAGTGAATGGCTGATGTATGATCTAGCTATATCTAAACCAACGGCATCTGCTTGGTTGAGTGGACCTTTGCTAGTTTTGGTCATTACCGTATTTATTACGATCGGTTTTTATTTGCGCCAAGCTTTCTTAATTCGTTAGCCAGTCACCAAACTGTGATCATATATACATTTATTTAATCAAAAATTATTTTGATTAATACTGGGCATGAATATAAATACTTAGGATTGTCCTATTTCTAGTACAATCGCCCTATAGTTAAAATCAAAACAATACCTACAGACAGAGGTATGACATGGATGTCGATGAACTGCTGAGACGATATGCAGCAGCAGAACGGGATTTTTCTCAGATCAACCTATCTGGGGCAAATCTCCGAGAAGCTAACTTAGTCAATGCAAATCTCAGTTGTGCAAATCTCAGCTATACGGATCTACGGGAAGCACGATTGGGACAAGCTAAACTTTGGCAAGCTAATCTGAGCAGAGCTAATCTGAGTGAAACAATTCTTTGGGGTACGGATTTAAGTGAAGCCAATTTATGCCAAGCTCAATTAAGGGAAGCAGATTTGAGTGGAGCAAAATTGATCAAAGCTGAACTGTGGGAAACTAACTTCAGTAAAGCATCTTTGTGTGGAGCTAATTTGACTAGGGCTAATCTCTCGAAAGCAATTCTTTTTGAGGCAGATTTTCGTTCTAGTTCGGATCAACAAACTGATTTAGGATATGCTAATTTGAGTGATGCCGATTTAAGTTATGCCCATCTTAGTGGTGTCCTGCTCTATGGGGCTAACTTAAGTCGAGCTAAACTATGTCGGGCTAGTTTGGAAATCTGGAAAAGTCATCATTCCTACCAGACAGACTTAAGTGAAGCCAATTTAGAGGGAGCTGACCTCAGTTATGCTAACTTGAGTGGGGTCAATCTCCATCATGCTAACTTACGCGGAGCTGACCTCACCCGTACTATTCTGACTGATACTAATCTCCAGGGAGCAATTATGCCTGATGGTAGTATTCATTGCTAACATAAATTAACTAGGTAATTGAGGTGGTAGTTAACTGCCCAGGGGCGATCGCCATGCTAAAAATCCTAGGTTCAGCTAAAAATATAATTATGCCGCCATTTCAAATAGCGCCGAAAGGATCGTAAATTCAACAGGAACAAACTATGACTTATTTGTGGGTTAAAGCATTTCATATCATTGGTATGGTAGTTTGGTTTGCCGGACTATTTTATCTAGTGCGTCTGTTTGTCTATCATGTGGAAGCTAATCAGCAACCACAAGCAGCACAGATGATTTTGAAACCGCAGTACGAACTAATGGAGCAACGTCTTTACAAATTGATCACAACTCCAGGGATGATTGTCACGGTGGTCATGGCGATCGCGTTGCTGGTCATAGAACCGGAAATGTTGAAAGATGCTTGGCTCCACTCCAAATTAGGATTAGTCACAATTTTAATCGGTTATCATTTTTACTGTGGTCGAATTCGGCGAAAATTGGCAGCCGATCAGTGTCAATTGAGTAGTCAACAGTTACGACTTTTGAATGAAGTACCAACTGTACTATTACTGGGGATCGTATTATTAGCAGTGTTTAAAAACAGTCTACCCATCCCCGTTGTGCTGGGGACGATTGTCGGACTAATGTTAGTCCTGATCGTGATGGTCCAGATTTATGCGATCAAACGTCAGGAAAATCAGAGACAATTGAGCTAGAACAGGAGGACAAGGAGCATAGTAATTGTTTAAAATAGGGGAATTTCAATCACAAACTCTGCTCCTTGTCCTGGAGATGAACGACAAGTTAGTTGTCCTTGGTGTTTTTCCACGATAATTTGATAGCTAGTCCATAATCCTAATCCAGTTCCTTGACCAACAGGTTTAGTCGTAAAAAATGGATCAAATAAACGCGATCGGTTTATTTCGGCAATCCCGGGTCCATTATCTCTAATCCTAATTCTAATTCTGTCTACCGTAACCATCTCCGTGGTAATCCCAATCATCGGGATTGACTGAGAATTTTGGGAGCGATCGCTATTTCCTCGATCTAAAGCATCAACAGCATTATTTAAAATATTAAAAAACACCTGATTTAACTGACTAGGGTAACAATTAATTGGGGGGATATTAGCATAATTCTTAACTATTTCTATGGCAGGACGAGCATCTTTTTTGCCCAGTCGATGTTGTAAAATTAACAGAGTGCTATCAATCCCTTCATGGATATCAACTAGCTTCGTATCAGCTTCATCCAGTCTGGAAAAATTGCGGAGAGACAGTACAATTTGACGAATCCGATTAGCACCCATTTGCATAGAAGACATAATGTTGTACAGATCAGATATGAGAAAGTTTAAATCAATTTCTACTATTTTTTGCTGAATAATCGGACTGGGATTAGGATATTCATTCTGATATAAATTAATCAGATTAAACAATTCTTGAACATATTGAATAGCAAAGGTAAAATTGCCATAGATAAAAGTAACTGGATTATTTATTTCATGAGCAATTCCTGCAACTAATTGTCCTAAACTGACCATCTTTTCATTTTGAACTAATTGAGCTTGAGCTTGTTTGAGTTCACTTAAAGCTTGTTCAAGACGCTGAGTTTGGATCGTTAATAATGCTTCCGATTGGAGTCGAGCTGCTTCTGATTTCTTCCGTTCAGAAATATTCCGCACGATCGCTAAAACTTCCTGAGATCCACTTTTGACATACCGAGCTTCATAACTATACCATTTACCTTCGATTTTTTGGATATATTCACCAATTTGAATTTCCTGAGTATCCAGAGTCTGCTCAACATAATACATCGTCCATAAAGCCAAGTCATTGGAAAATATCTCAAACACATTTTTGCCAACAATTTGCTCATCTAATATGGTATCATTAGTCAGGATATAATCAGGCTCTTTGGCTGGGCGATAATCTAAAAAAATACCAGCAGCACTAATCCGAAACATTAAATCTGGAATCGCACTTAATAGACTAAAATTTTTCGCTTCGCTTAATTCTAAAGCGGTTTGGATCAGTTGACGTTCATAAATCTCTTGTTTAAGGATAATATTTTTTTCTTCAAGCAACAAATTTTGTTGAGCGAGGAGTTTTTGATTGTTGCGTAGTTTCAATTGATTTTCGATCCGGATTAAAACTTCTTCAATTTGAAAAGGTTTAGTAATATAATCAGCACCACCGATTTTAAAAGCTTTTACTTGATCAAGGGTTTCATGGAGAGCGCTTAAGAAAATTACTGGAATTTGGTGAGTTTCTTCCATCGCTTTTAATTTTTCACAGACTTCATAGCCATTCATTTCCGGCATATTAATATCAAGTAAAATTAAATCCGGTGGTTTAGCTTGACAAGCTCTAATCGCACTCATTCCATTGAGGACACTGCGAACTTTATACCCTTGTTCAGTTAATAAATCAGATAAAAGTCGGAGATTATTGAGGGTATCATCAACCACCAGCAGATCACCTTTAGTAAAAATATATTGATCGTCATTCATTTGCTTATCTGGGCAATTAAATTACTATAAAAATACTTAATTAAAGTAATAGAAAAAATCTATTAATCAGAACTGATGGCTGGTACTAGCATTATCTACTTATCCATTTAAGTCTTGCATAATTTCGGGGGGTAATGTGGTCGCAATGACATCGGTAATTTGTTCAAACTGAAAATTATTAACCAAATTAACTAAGGTTTTGGCCAAAATTGGATTAACATTACCAATTTCTTCAGCTAAGTTAAAAATCAAATCAGCATCTGCTTCATTTGCAGCTTGATATAAAGCTATCAACCAGGCAATTGACATTTCTTTTAAAACTGAAGTCTCCAGAAAATAGGTATTGGTTGTGCCCATGCGGATTGTTTGTCCATAATGAATCGGAACAGATAAATCTGATTTTATCCCTTCATTATTGCTGATTGTATCATTTAACGGCTTTTCATACAGATAACGTACCCCTAAATATTGAGCGATTTTTTCAAAAATTACTGAATCTCGAAAAGGCTTACGCATGAAATCATCGCATCCTACTGATAAAATCAAATTTCGCTGTTCTTCAAAAGCACTTGCTGTTAAAGCAATAATTACAGTTGCCTGACCTTTCAAATGTGCTTTAATCCGTTTAGTGGCTTCATAACCATTCATCACGGGCATCCGCATATCCATCCAGATTAGCTGCGGTTCCCAAGTTTCCCAGCAAGTAATCGCTTCTAGACCATTTGTCGCTTCCCGGACTGAAAACCCAACCGAAGTGAGCAATTTGACCATCAGGAGACGACTTTCCAGACGATCTTCAACTACTAAAATTCTATATTCTGGTTGATCAGGTGCTAAACCAATTACTTTTGCCTGCGGTTTAGATGTTGCAATATCAGTTAGATTAGCCTGATTAACGCGAATATTAAATGTAAATTTACTGCCGATCCCCACCGCACTACTAACAGTGATATTTCCGCCCATCATTTCTACAAATTTTTGACTGATCGGTAAACCTAACCCAGTTCCTTGCTGGGATTGTCTTCCCATTTCAGTTTGCACAAAAGCTTCAAATAGTTTGTCAATTTCATCAGGAGGAATACCAGGACCAGTATCAATAACCTCAAAGATTAAATAGTGGGTAAATTCGGATTTTTTCAGGTCAAAGTTAGATTTACTTAGATCGGGATTCAAGTCACCATTTTGAATTTGCAAAGTCACAGTACCTTTGTCGGTAAATTTGATCGCGTTTCCTAAAAGATTAATTAAAATTTGACGCAACTTGCTTTCGTCAGTGTGGATATATTGAGGAATATCTGGTTTCCACTCAATCCGAAAGTCTAAACCTTTAGAAACGGCTTTTAACCGCAACATATCAGCCAGGTTTTCTACTAAACGCAGTAAATCAAAACTATTTTCATTCAGAGTAATTTTGCCAGCTTCAATTTTTGACATTTCCAGAATGTCATTGATTAATTGCAATAAATGTTCTCCGCTACGATTAATTATTTCTAAATTTTTCTGATGTTCACTAGATAGGGATGAGTCCCGGCTCATAATTTGGCTAAAACCCAGAATTGCATTGAGAGGAGTTCTCAGTTCATGGCTCATGTTAGCTAGAAATTCGCTCTTAGCGCGATTAGCAATATCCGCAGATTCTTTAGCGTGACGTAGCTCTGTTTCCGCCCGTTTGCGATCGCTAATATCGATGACCAACCCATCCCAAATAATACTACCATCAGCTTGTTTTTCCGGTCGAGAATCACCTTGAAGCCATTTAATTTTATCTCCAATAATGATCCGATATACGGAATGCCAAGGGGTGAGGGTTTCTGCCGAAAATTTGATCGAATTACGGACATTAAGAATATCTTCGGGATGAACTACATCAAACATAAGCTCAGGATTATTTTGCACAGTTTCTGGTGCTAATCCATATAACTCTAGACAGCGTGGACTGATATATAAAAAATTTATTTGTTCATTTTTATCTAACCTAAATTGATAAATCATGCCGGGAATATTTGCAGCTAGATTAGTATATCTTGTATTACTATGACGTAACTTTTGTTCGGCTAGTTTGCGCTCCAGAATTTCGGTTCTTGCTTGTTCAAATAAAGTGCATTGCTGAATCGCGATCGCTAGTTGGACAGACAATTGCTGAAGCGATTCTATTTCCGAAGAATTCCACTGTCTGGTACTCCGACAATGATGGACAATCAGCATTCCCCATAACTGATTTTTGGTTTTCCTTCCTAATTTACTTAAAGCTGAAGGAGAATGACTAGTTACGAGACTTAGTTCCCCTGATAGATCATCAGAATCGCAACTATTTTGCCAAATGGGAATAACCAAACTAGCTTGGACTTGAAACTTATGTAATAAATTCAGATAACCAGAATTCAAGGTAGAATTATTAATATCTTCAATTATATAAATTTTATCTTCAGAATCAAGGGTATGATAGTTTTCTTTGAGACAGCAGCAATCAATATTGCTTTGGGCGATCGATAACCAACCAGTACCTACAGATTCCACCACTACCACTCCACTCCAGTTAGGATTAAAGCGATAGATAATTGTGCGATCGGTTGATAAAAATTGCCGCACTTCATCTACTGCTGTTTGGAGAACTTCCTCTAAATTCAGAGAAGAGCGGATGCGTTTTTGCATAGCTCCCACCAACCGCTCTTTCAAGAATTGCTGTTGTAAAGCTAATTCTGCTTGTTTACGTTCAGTAATATCCTCAGAAATCACCAATATATATTGAGGGTCTCCCTCATCATCCAAAATTGGAATCTTTTTTGTATGGATGATTCTGCTCCCCTTAGTTTTGGTATGGATAGTTTCTTCGGCAATATCTAATAGTTTTTTCTCGGAGAGAACTTCTAAATCTTTAGCCATAAAAACCGTAGCTTCTTCTGGAGCAAAAAAATCAAAATCATTTTTGCCAATGATTTCTTCTTGTCCCATTCCCAGCAGTTCTTCACCAGCTTTATTACAGCGTTCAAATCGGAGAGTTTTGGCATCTTTAACAAATAACATATTGGGCAAATTTTCAATAATCGAATTCAGAAAAAACTCCGTATGCTGAAGCTGCATATTTTGCCAATTTAATTCAGAATCTAGCTTGCTTTTCTTGTTCCAAAAATTTAGCTTGAGCGATCGCGATTCCTAGTTGGGCTGCAACGGATTCTAACAGTTCAATTTCATCGGTTGTCCAGACCCGGTAAGGATTTTCATCTTCCAATGATGGTCGAACACACTGATGTAACCAAATCGCACCGTTAGGTTCTCCTTGATAAGAAGTTCTCACTGCTAACAAAGACTTAACTTGGATTTGATGACACCAGGATATGATCGGTTGCAGCAGAGGATCAGTATCAATATCTGGTGCAGAAATAGCATAATCTTGACCTAACATTTGCTGGAGATAAGGATTGTCAATCATGGGAATATCCCAGCATAATGCGGATGAATATCCGGGCACAACATACTCAGCTACTAAGGGTAACTTTGGTTCAGGATCAACTACATATATATGAATTAAACAGCGATCAATCTTCAGCAGTTGCGCTAGATGAGTTGCCGCAGTAGCAAAGATTTCATGGGGTTCTAAACTAGAGCGAATTTTATCAGTTATTTGTTTGAGTAATAGAGTGCGTCTAAATTGTTCTTTTAAAGCTTCAACGGCGATCCTTTCCTCGGTAATATCAGACTGAATCCCAATATAATGAGTCAAATGTCCCCTATCATCACGCACGGGAGACATGGAAAATTCATTCCAAAATAAGATACCATCTTTCCGATAGTTACGTAAGATGACTCGACAGGTTCTTTCTGCGCGAAGTGCCATCCGAATTTCTTCAAGTGCGGGTTGCTCAGTATCATCTTTCTGTAAAAATCGGCAATTTTTACCAAGAACATCTCGAGGTGAATAACCTGTAATAGTTTCAAAAGCTGGATTTACATAAATCAGAGGATTGTCCGGAAGTTGAGCATCACTGATGACAATACCATTGTTAGAAGCAGCGATCGCTCGTTCTAGTAACCGTGAACGTTCTTCAGCTTGTTTTCGTTCTGTAATATCGATCCAATAACCAACATATTCAATCGGATTATATCCAGAATCGCAAATCAATCTGAGCTGATTATAAAGACAACGATAGGTGCCATCAATATGTAAAAAGCGATATTCTGTGGTATAGTTACCATCTCTACATAGATCAGGTAATTGAGCCAAAACTCGCTCAAGATCTTCTGGGTGAATGTGATTTTTCCAAAAATTTACATCTTCGAGAAAATCTTTTGCTTGATAACCCACAATATTACTAACGTTTTCACTGATAAAAGTAAAAGCGTAATCTTCCGATGGTTTACAACTATAAATTACGGCTGGACTAGAAGTAAGTAAATGTTGGAGACGTTCCCTTGCTAATTGTAAAGCACACTCGGCTTGTTTGTGATCGCTAATATCTTTATTGGTCCCAGTTATGCGTAGTGCTGTACCAGATTCATCCCGTTCTATTACTTTACCAT
Organism: uncultured cyanobacterium; assembly: GCA_963744145.1. Lineage (GTDB taxonomy): Bacteria > Cyanobacteriota > Cyanobacteriia > Cyanobacteriales > CAWUOF01 > CAVUSO01. Next base: position 1,745,492 of record CAVUSO010000001.1, read on the forward strand.
GACAGAGAATCCACTGCCACTCCCCTGATTTTGACCGGAGACGTAATTCGACTTTGATAAAAGCGGTTTCTCCAGTTAAATTCGCTTGAAAATTAGTTTGGAAAATGGGCAAATCTTCTGGATAGATGAGTTGTTCCCAAGCTAGATATGTGTTACTAATTTCATCTACTTCATATCCCAACATTTTTTTCCATTGTGGATCAAAATATGCTTCTCCAGTAACTAAATTCCAATCCCAGATAGCTAAGGCACTACCTTCTAAAGCTAATTGTAGCCGCTGTTCGCTTTTATGTAAAGCTAATGAGGCTTGTTTACGCTCGATTCCGACTGCGATTTGACTAGCAATTGATGCTAAAAACTCTTGACTATTTAAGGTTAAAGGATGAGTAGTGAATATCCCCATTACACCTACTAATTGTTTTTCGACAATTAATGGATAGCCCGCAAAAGCCACGATCCCTGTTTGTTTAGTCCAATTTAAACCCGACTCTAACTTAGTCAATTCTGGTTCGTGATCTAAATTATTAATTAGGTATGATTGGCGTTGAGCCGCAATTAAACCGATGATGGAACTACCGACAGGGATGTTAATATCAGTATCATTAATTTGGCTATAGTTTCCCGTACTAGCTTTCAGTTCTAAAACATTTTCGACCTGGTTAAATAGCCAAATTCGGGCTAACCCAGTCTGAAAATGTTTTGCCAATGCTTCACAACACTGGTGTAACATCACTGATAATTCGCTTCCCTCGGTTAAAGCTAAACCAATACTAGATCTTAATCCCGATTGTTTGACTCTTTGAGCTAATTCTTCTGCTGCTTGTTTACTTTGAGTGATGTCAGTAATCGTACCCAGAATTTGTCGGACTTTTCCCTGATCAGTTCTACTAAATACAGTATCGCGACTACTGATCCAACGCCATGTTCCGTTGTGATGTTTAAACCGATATTCGATTTCAAAAATATCCCCATCAGCACCAGTTTCAATTTGTTGGTAATACTGAGTGATTCTAGCTCGATCTTCTGGATGAATTAGGTTATTTAAGAATCTAGCACCACTGGTTTGAACTTCGGCTGGAGTATAACCTAAAATTGGGCTGATTTGCCGATTAGTATAGATGTTACGCTTTTCCAGTGTGTCGTATAAATATAAAATATTTGGGCTTGAGTCGGTAATTCGTTGGATAAAATGCTGACTCTCTCGCAAAGCGATTTCTGCTTCATGTCTACCGGATGCGATCGCGATTATTTCTCCGACCAATTGCAGAAATTTAATTTCTCTATCCTGCCAATTTTTGCAGGAACGAACCGTATCTAATCCTAAATAACCAATGGTATTGCCCCCATTGACCATCGGCACAATTAATAAAGATTGAATTGATTTCTTTTTCAATTCTAATTTAATTACTTCTGTGGTATTTGCTAAGTCAGCTTCTGTTGAGATTTCTAAAATATTACCTTGACTAATTTGTTGTTCAATCCATTGCTGACAGGGAAAGGCAATCTTTTCAATTCCCTTGACTAATGGGTTAATATCTTGATGATTCCATTGATGGGTAGGCACCAATTTTTGATCTAAATAGCGCATAATATAGCCGCGATCGCTTTCCATAAACTCCCCAATTGCTTGCAGGGTAAAATTAATCGCATCATTTAAGTCATAATTGATAAAAAATCGGGATATAATGCTCAATAAATTATCGATTTTGGCTCGCTCTTGCAATTCTTTTTGAGCCAATTGTCGATCGGTAATATCTTTAGTAACACCAAGAATACAAGTTTCTCCATTCAATTCGATAATTTCTGCTGATAAAAGTCCTGTACGATTTTCACCTAACTTAGTTCGGTATTGAAATTCGAGGTTCCTAATTAATCCATCTTTTTTTAACAATTGTTTCAAGGTGACAATTTTTTTTAAATTGACTCCCATCCCCAAGGTAAATCCAGTCGTACCAATCACTTCTTCCCGATCATAACCAGTCATCTGACAAAAACTGTCGTTGACTTCAATATAGCGTCCTTCTGCTAAGGTACAAATTGCCATTGAGTCAGGAGAAGAACGAAAAGCTTTAGCAAATTTTTCTTCTGATTTTTGACGAAATTTAATTTCGTTTTGTAATTGAGTATTTTGTTGAATTAGTTGTTTTTGTAACAAACGTATCCGTAATTGATTTTCAATTCGGGCTAAAACTTCTTGGATCTGTAATGGTTTAGTAATATAGTCTACTCCCCCAACTTCAAAAGCTTTTACTTTATCTAATTCTTCATATAAAGCACTGATAAAAATTACTGGGATATCTTGAGTTCTTTGATCTAATTTTAGTTGTTTACAAACCTCATATCCATCTATATTGGGCATCATAATATCTAATAAAATTAAATCTGGTAATTCAGAAATAGCTGCATTGATCGCGTTCTCTCCATCAGCTATACTAATCACATCATATCCGCGTTTTTTTAAAATTTTGGATAATAACTGTAAGTTAGTTATATTATCATCAATAATCAGAATATTAGTCTTCAGGGGAATAGTTTGGATATTGTTCATAAAAAATCAAGTACAGTAAATTACGTTTCGGCAAATAATAATTTTTCTTAATTCTTTTGATTGAAGAAATTACCTTCAATTCTTGCTCCCCCTTTATAAGGAAGTTGAGGGGATCAATTCTTGCTCCCCCTTTTTAAGGGGGTTGGGGGGATCGGATGCAGCTTCATAAAAAATTGGTATAAGTAACTTACCTAATTACAATCTTTAGCAATTACCAAAGAAAGTAGTTAAATTAAAATTTAACCGGATTGTCCCTAAGCTTGCTCCTTTTACCTCAACAATTTAGTTATATCTTTATTCCCACCTTTAGGTCACCCCAACCTATTAGCGATCTGATGCTCATCTATGCTAGTAACCAATATGCAAACATAGCCATTTATGTTTTCGTTATGTCTAAATTACATTTTAATCTATAAATACATAAAAAAAAGGGTTTGTCAAGAATATATAAGAGTTTTTAGGTAATTTGGCCCAATTTAGCTCACTGGGGATAAATGATGTTTGTAAGGGATGGCAATTATCAACTCTGTACCTTGTGCTATTTGCGAGTTAAAATTAAGACTTCCTTGATGTTTTTCAGTAATAATCTGATAACTAATTGATAGTCCAAGTCCTGTCCCTTGTCCCACTGGTTTGGTGGTAAAGAAAGGGTCAAATATGCGATCGCGAACCGAGCTGGAAATACCAATCCCATTGTCAGCAATCCTAATTATCACTATTTTTTCTAATGGTTTAAATTCAGTAGAAATATAAATTTGGGGGTTCAAGAAAGATCCGGACTGAAGTTTTTCTTCGATCGCATCAATAGCATTATTCAAAATATTCATAAATGCCTGATTTAAAAGACCTGGATAACATTCCACTAGTGGAAGGTTTCCGAAATTTTTAATTACCTGAATTTCCGGTCGTCTCGACTGTTGTTTGAGTCGCTGTTGTAAAATCATTAGTGTACTATCAATCCCAGCATGGAGATCAGATTCTTTCATTTCAGCTTCATCCAGACGAGAGAAATTCCGTAAAGATAAAACAATTGTTTTAATCCGTTCAGCCCCTTGTTGCATAGAACAGAGCAATTTTTGAAAATCCTCTTTGATAAAATTCAGGTCAATCCGCTCGAGTCGATCGGCAATTTTGGGGATGGGAGTTGGCTGAGATTTTTGATAAAGTTCGATCAATTCAATTAACTCTTGAGCATATTCACTAGCATAGGTAATATTTCCATAAATAAAACTGACAGGATTGTTAATTTCGTGAGCAATTCCCGCAACTAACTGACCGAGACTAGCCATTTTTTCATTTTGCACTAACTGGGCTTGTGTATTTTTTAATTCATGGAGAATTAATTCCAATTGTAAAGCTTTTGCACGTTCTCTCTGTTCCGATTTTTGTAACGCAATTTCTGAAGTTTTCCGTTCAGTGATATCCATAATTGTCCCAAATAACCGCACAATCTGATTAAAATTGTTTAAGACGGCTTTTCCTTTAGCATTAATATATCTGATGCTTTCATTCGGACCTAAAATCCGACAATCAAGCTGATAAGATTCCCCTAATTTCATCGCTTTTAATACTGTGCGTAAATAACCCTGACGATCATCGGGATGAATCATTTGAATAACTTCAGCTAAAGTAGGTAGTTGTCCATTCGTCAGACCAAAGATGCGGAATAATTCATCTGACCAAGTAAAAAGTCCGGTGTTGACATCAAATTCCCAATTACCAATATGAGCAATTTTTTGAGCTGCTTGTAAGTTTTCTGTGAGTTGGAGTTTAGCTAATTGAGCAGCATAGCGATCGCTCAGGTCTTGATGTGTTCCAATCATCCGCACAGGTTTACCAGTTTCATCACGTTCAAACACTTTTCCCTGAGATAAAATCCATTTCCACTCCCCCGATTTATGTCGCATTCTAAATTCAACTTCATACATAGGAGTACGACCTTCAAAATGCGCTGTTAAAGCTTTAATAGATTCCGCTAGATCCGCAGGATTTACTAACCGCTTCCAAGCTTGAAATGTATCTTCAATCTCTGTTACTTCATATCCTAAAATTTTTTTCCATTGGGGATCAAAATAAATTTCTCCAGTTAGTATATTCCAATCCCAGATCCCTAATTCACTACCAGCTAAAGCCATTTGTAAACGCGCTTCGCTCGATTGTAAAGCTAAAGCCGTTTTTTTACGTCCAATCCCTACAGCGACTTGACTAGCAATTGATTCGAGCAGATTTCGCAGATTGGAGTTGAAACAATGACGGGCAGACATCGCGATCACACCCACTAGTTGCTCTTCTAAAATTAAAGGATAACCAGCAAAAGCTACAATTCCTTCTTTTTTGATCACCTCTGGATTACTAATCAGAGGGTCATTGGCAATATTATTAGTTATATAAGCTTGACGTTCAGCTGCAATTAAATCTATTTTTAAGCTATAATAATTACCAAGATCAGCATCATGGCCAGCACTAGCTTTAAGTTCTAAGATATTCTCAGTTTGATTCAGTAGCCAAACTTGAGCTGATGGAGCATCTAAATATTCTACTAATGCTTGACAACATCGATTCAACATCTCCGGTAAATCACTACCTTTAGTTAAAGCTAGACCAATATTAGACCTTAAAGCTGACTGTCGCGCTCGTTGAATTAACTCCGCTTCTACTTGCTTATTTTCAGTAATGTCAGTTGCTGTACAAAGAATCTGCTGTACTTTCCCTGTCCTAGTTCTAGTAAAGATTACATCCCGACTGACAAACCAGTGCCATTTACCATTCCGATTCCGTAATCGATATTCAATTTCAAATATATCCCCATCAAGTCCGAATTCAATTTGTTGATAATAATTAGGTAGTCTCGCTAAATCTTCCGGGTGCATCAGATTAGCAAATAATTCAGCCCCCATGATTTGCATTTCTGCCACGGAATAACCTAACATTAAAGCCATATTACGATTAGCATAAATCTGGTGATTGGCAATCAGATCATAAACATAAAAAATATTAGGGCTTGATGCGGCAATTTTTTGAATAAAATTTAGCTTTTCTGTCAACAGGGAGTTATTTCTTAGTAGGGTTAGATCTGGTTTCTGCTTTAATTTAGCTGATTTTTTACTGATCGAGCGAGCGATCGCTAAAAATCCAGTCAGATTCCTGCTTTCGTTATATAATCCTGTGATTGATAAAAAAACTGAAAACTTAGTCCCATTTTTGCGAATATAAGTCCATTCTCTCTCTTCGATTTCTCCCCGTCTTACCTTGGTAACTAAAACCTCAAATCCTGGTGTGATTACCATTCCTAATTCTTGGGATAACTCTCGGGCACGTTCGCTAATTTCTAATGGACTATGCAGCATCATCAGCTCACCAAGTCCGATGATTTCGTCAGCTTGATATCCTAATAACTTTTCTGCGGTTCTATTAAAAGTAACTATGCTACCATTAATGGTAGTGGAGATAATGGCATAATTAGCACTATCTAAAATTGTCTGTAGTAATTTTTCTTGGTCTGGAGCTGAATTAAACATTTGGGGTTTAGCTTGACTCATTGCTTTAATTCTGCTAAAATTCATTATCTTTAATCTATAATTTACTAGAATTTTTATTAATTGACCAGCCACTACTGCTTAATTCGATCTAATTATTATTGTAATCGAAATTAATTGATTAAAATATTAAATCTTCGATAAAGTTTTATAGAAAAATGTAAAGTTTAATCACAAATTAGATTTCGATGAAATTTTTCCTATTGCTCAATATCCATCCTTGACTGAGGTGATTTTAACTAGACCAGAATAATTTGATGATTTAGATTTCAATATGTTAATAACTATTAAGTAATTTTTGGGCAGAACCAATGACAAAAATTAACTAATTAATTCGCATTGGGACTAAGCAAGATCACTTACTTCTGTCATAAAAAATTACTGGCAGGACTTACCCAAGAACCCTATATCTAGTAAGTAAAATGGGTCTGTCCCCCCACAAATAGCGTTTAAATTAAATATTCGGGTGATTTTGACTTGTTTAATCGCTAGTTTGTGTTATCTTGTTAGATCCGTTGATTCCTGCTTTAATGGGTAGGTATAAGTCCCATGTATTTGAACAAATTAGATCCCAAACACTTACAGGAGTTAGCAACAGATAGTGGCATTGATCTGGCCCTAGCTGGGCTAAATTTTCAATCCTTAAAAGGGGATATTTCCTATGAATATTTATTAAACTCCGCCCGACTCAATCGGACTAATACAGGAAAACTTACTTATGGGTGGTTACGTCGTTATCGTCATCTTGATCAAGGAGGTTGGTGGTGTTCCGGATTAGATCCACTTAATCATTGGAATTTAATGGATTGGGGATGTTTTAAACCAAATTATCCCCGCTTAAATCAAGATGGTAAAATTATTAAATATGAACATCCTCCTCAGACTCCCACGAGAATTTTTTGTTTGCGAGTAAATTGGCAAATTTGGCAAAAAATTTCTGGGCGTTACCATGTTGCTATGCCCGATGAAATTAGCCAAAAAGATGATGGCGAAACTTTAGGTTTTTGGTCATGGGTAGTGACCAAAAATCTACCGATCATTTTGTGCGAAGGAGTGAAAAAAGCCGCCGCTTTATTGAGTCAAGGATATGTAGCGATCGCCTTACCAGGAATCAACAGTGGTTACCGAGTCAATCGCAATGATCAAGGACAGGTCATCAACCGCAAATTAATTCCAGACTTAGCTGTATTCACTCAAAAAAACCGGACATTTTATCTGTGCTTTGATTGGGAAAATCAACCCAAAAAAATTAAGGCAGTTAATCAAGCGATCGCGCAAATAGGTCAATTATTACAAGCGCAAAAATGTCAGGTGAAAGTGATCAGACTACCGGGATTAGAAAAAGGAGTTGATGACTTTATTGTTTCCCGATGTCCAAACGAATTCGACTCTCTTTATGATGGGAGTTTAGATTTAGAATCGGATCTGGCTAAAAATAAACCCCATAGTGAATTAACCTATCCCCCAGACCTAATTTTACATCAACGCTACCTGGAAAAAATCCCTTTTCCGACAGCAGGATTAGTTGGGGTTAAATCTGCTAAAGGAACTGGAAAAACTACAGCTCTCACCGCGTTGATCCAAGACCCAAACAATCAAAACCGTCCCATTTTAATTCTCACCCATAGAATCCAACTCGGACAATTTTTATGCGATCGTCTGGGGGTAGACTGGATTCATCACCACGATCGGGAAACACCCAGCCAAAAATTAGGACTTTGTTTTGATTCACTTTGGAAAATTGATCCGAATGATTGGATGGGGGGAATAATTATCTTAGATGAAATTGAGCAATCCTTGTGGCACCTGCTGAACAGTGATACTTGTAAACAAAAGCGCATCCAAATCTTGGCAATTTTTCAACAATTAATTGCTATTGTCTTGCAAACAGAAGGTTTAGTGATTGCTCAAGATGCTGATTTATCAGACCTTTCTCTCGACTACCTCAAAGGATTAGCTGGAAGTCAAATTGCACCTTGGATTTTAGTGAATGAGTGGAAACCATTAAAAAATTGGGATGTTACCTTCTATGATTGTGCCAATCCTACCATGCTAATTCATCAACTAGAACTTGATTTAAAAGCCGGAAAAAAATGTTATGTAGCCACCGATAGTCGTGGAGGACGTTATAGTTGTGAGCTACTCGATCGATATATTAAACAACGTCTAGAATCTTTAGTAGATCAATACCCCAAAACTTTAATAGTCAGCGCTCATACTACCACTACTCCTAACCATGAAGCGGTTAATTTTGTCAAAAATATCAACGAAAACGCTAAAAATTATGACGCGGTTTTTGTGACCCCTACTCTGAGTACAGGAGTGAGTATCGATGTCGAGCATTTTCAGCGTGTTTATGGGATTTTTGTAGGAGTTATCTCCGATCTAGACGCAAGACAAGCATTAGCAAGAGTACGAGCTAATGTACCAAGAATAATTTGGTGTGCTAAACGGGGAATTGGTTTGATTGGTAGTGGGAGTAAAAATTATCGCGTGATTTCCCATTGGTATCAAGAAAATCATCAAGAAAACTTAGCTTTAATCAGTCTCCAACCTAACATTGATGTAGATTTACCGTTAATTTATGATCCGATTCATTTAAGAACTTGGTCGAAATTAGCAGCGAGATTAAATGCTTCGCTGACATTTTATCGTCTCTCGATGTTAGAAGGATTAAAGAATGAAGGTTATCAAGTTAATCTAATTAGCGATGCTCCTCCCACAGAACGGATTCAAAAGTTACGTCAGACATTTCTAGCTACTCCGACCGATAATTGGTCAGTCCGTGCTAAATTAATCCGGGAAATTGTGCAAGTACAAAATGAATTTACCAGACAAAGTAAAAAAAGCAAATCTATTAGTAATCAAATTAAAAATTTGCGTACTCGGAGGGAAATCCAATTAGCTAATGCTGTTGCTAATGCAGTAGATTTGACGGAGAGCGAATATCAACAGCTATTAGCTAAACGTTATTTAACTGATCAGGAGCGTGAGCAAAGAGATAAATATATTCTACATCAACGCTATGGGGTAAAAGTTACAGCAGAATTAAAATTACGAGATGATCAAGGTTATTATTCACAGCTCATTCTGCATTACTATTTAACCCATGAATGTAACTATTTCCAGTTGCGAGATTTGGCAGAATGGAGTCAACATTTAGACCGAGGAAAAGGTAAGGTATTTCTACCAGATTTGACACCTTACACTTTAAAAATTGAAGCTCTAAGAGTATTAGGAGTTTTAAAGTTCTTAGACTTAGATCGATATTTTAGGGAAACTGACTCCGACTTAATCGCTCTGCAAAAAACAGCACAAGAATGTAGTAAGCATATTCAAAGATGCTTGGGGATAAACATTTTTCGCGATCGGGAAAAAGAACAGCTTAATTCTGTAAAAATCCTGAGTTTAATTCTAAAGTTGTTGGGAATTAAGCTGAAATTTTGTCAAACCATAAAAAATGAACGGGAATTACCACTGAAAGTTTACCAAATTGACCCTCTGACTTTTAATGATGGTCGAGCCGAAATTTTTGCAATTTGGCAACAACGTGAGATGGTGACCGATCAGATTACCAGTGGGGATTTTTCGTTATTAGCGCTTTAGCTAAATGACTTTCTAGCGGTTTGGAAAATAAATATCCTTGGGCAAAATGGCAATTAAGCGATCGCAATTCTGCCAATTGTTCAGGAGTTTCCACTCCTTCCGCTAATGTTTCCAATCCCATGGTCTGAGCCATACTAATAATCGCGGGTACAATCCCAGTATTTTTGTTTATTTCTGCCATCGGTTGGACAAAAGATTTGTCAATTTTGAGAGTATTAAATGGAAAATAATGCAAGTAACTTAAGGAACAATAACCAGTCCCAAAGTCATCAATACTTAACTGAATTTGCCGCTCGCGGAGGGCTTGCATGATGGCTTTTACTGATTTATTATTATCCGTAATTGCACTTTCAGTAATTTCTAACTTTAAGTTTTGCGGATTCAAATTAGTGTCTTGCAGAATTTGGTCAATTCGGTTGAGAAGATTAGGTTGAGAAAATTGACGTGCGGAAAGATTAACACTAATATGTATGGACTCAAAAATGCTATCCTCTTGTTGCCAAAGATAGAGTTGCTGACAAGCAGCTCTCAACATAAAAATATCAATTTCCGTAATTAATCCTGTTTCTTCAGCTACAGGAATAAATTTTATTGGTGAAACTAATCCCTGTTGAGGATGGAGCCAGCGTACCAGGGCTTCAAATCCCACAATTTGGCCTGTAATTAAAGAGATAATTGGCTGATAATAAGGAATAAATTCTTGTTGATTTATCGCCTTTCTTAGTTCAGTTTCTATTTGTAAAAGCTGAATAGCTTCCTCGTGCATATTTGGGTCAAATATATGATAACGAGCTTTTCCCAGTGCCTTAGCTCGGTACATAGCCGTATCCGCATCTCTGAGTACATATTCGGGTTTTTCATAGTTAATATTTCCCACAGCGATGCCAATACTAGCATTAATAAATACCTCATGTCGAGAAAGTTGAAAAGGATGGGAGAGAGATTGCAAAATTTTGTCTGCGGTTTGGGCAGCAATATCGATGTTGGCTTTTTCCTCGAGTAAAATAGCAAATTCATCACCGCCTAGTCGGGCTAATGTATCCACCATACTTAAAAATTTTTCTAACCGTCTCGCGATCGCAATCAATAATTCATCTCCTACTAAATGACCCAAAGAATCATTCACAATTTTAAAGCGATCGCAATCTAAAAATAGAATGGCAAAATGATAATCAGGTTCTTCTTTAGTGCGATTCAAAGCTGACTCTAAACGTTCCATAAATAAAGCCCGATTTGGTAAGCCAGTCAGAGAATCATGTAGAGCCATTTCCAGCAATTTACTTTGAACCCGCTTGCGTTGAATAATTTCTTGTTGCAGTTCTTTATTACTATTTTCTAACTGCAACGTGCGATCTTCTACCCGTTTTTCAAGTTCAGCATTGAGCTGCATAATTTTTACTTGTGCCGCTCGTAAATTTAATTGATTTTGCACTCGAACTAAAAGTTCTTCAATTTGAAATGGCTTAGTTACATAGTCAGCACCACCAATTGTAAAAGCTTTTACTTTATCAAGTGTTTCATTTAATGCACTTAAAAAAATCACGGGAATTTCCCGAGTTTTGTCAGATTGTTTCAAGATTTCACAGACTTCATAACCATTCATTTCCGGCATATTAATATCAAGTAAAATTAAATCTGGTGGTTTAGCGTGGGCGGCTTTTAACGCTGTCTTTCCACTGGTAACACACCGAATTTTATACCCTTGATTAGTCAATAAATCGGCCAGCAGCCGGAGATTATCTGGGGTATCGTCAACGAGCAGAATATTACCTTTAGATGCAGATGATAAATCCGGATTCATTTGGTTATCTTTTCAGTGATTTGGATAATTTTTTCAAATTCAAATTCTTGCACTAAATTAGCTAAAGCGGTTGATAGACCAATATCTAAATCCGCGATTTGCTTAACTAACTCTAAAATTAAATCACCATCAGCTTCGATGGCGGCTTGATGTAAAGAGACAATCCAGGAGTAAGGAAGCTTTTCCCAACTGGTGATATCCATAACTTTCGTTGAATTTGGTAGTAACCTTTCTCCATGCTGAGGTTCCTCTTTTAATGACTGATCATAAGTATATTGTACTCCTAAATGTTGAGCCATTTTTTCCAGAATTACCAGATCTTGAAAAGGTTTACGAATAAAGTCATCGCATCCGGCTGATAAAACTAGATTGCGTTGCTCTTCAAACGCACTAGCTGTGATGGCAATAATTACCGTTGCTTGACCTTGCAAATGGGCTTTAATCTGCTTGGTCGCTTCATAGCCATCCATAATGGGCATCTGCATATCCATCCAGATCAGGTGTGGGTGCCAACTTTCCCAACCAGCAATTGCTTCTCGACCATTTTGTGCTTCCTGTACAGAAAAACCAATTGCGGTCAGCAGTTTGACCAACAATAGACGATTTTCGCTCTGATCTTCAACGACCAAAATCCGATATTCAGGCTGATCTGGTGCTAACCCAATAATTTTTGGTTGAGTTTTACTAATGGTAACTTCGCTCGCTCTCGCTTGACTAATTTCCACGTCAAATGTAAATTTTGTACCTTTACCTAAAGCAGTATTAACTATAATACTACCTCCCATTAGCTCCACGAACTTTTTACTAATAGGTAAACCTAAGCCAGTTCCTTGCTGAGATTGTCGTCCGGTTTTGGTTTGAGAAAAAGCTTCAAATAATTTATCTAGTTCCTCCTCAGCTATTCCTGGGCCAGTATCAGAAACTTCAAAATAAAGGTGATTTAGTTCGGTAGATTTTTCCCCCTCTATTGGTAACCAAACTCGCAATAATACACTACCTTTTTCGGTAAATTTAATCGCATTTCCTAGCAAATTAATTAAAACTTGACGTAATTTACTTTCATCAGTTCGCACATATTGAGGTAGAGTGGTATCATAGTCGATCTGAAACTCTAAACCTTTGGATAAAGCTTTTAGCCCCAGCATTTCTCGTAAACTGTCTAGCAGACGAATTAAGTCAAAACTATTTGACTGCAAATTAATTCTACCTGCTTCAATTTTTGACATTTCTAAAATATCATTAATTAATGATAGTAAATGTTCACCGCTGCGATTGATTATGCCTAAATATTGCTGTTGAGATGTCGATAATGAACCATCTCGATCTAGCAATTGAGTAAAGCCTAGAATCGCATTTAATGGTGTTCTCAATTCGTGACTCATTGCTGCGAGAAATTCACTTTTAGCCCGGTTAGCAGCATCTGCTGCTTCTTTGGCTTGTTGCAGTGCTGCTTCCGCTCTTTTCCGCTCGGCAATTTCAGTTTTAGCTTGTTCAAATAGGGTACATTGCTGAATCGCGATCGCTAATTGGACAGACAATTGTCTGAGTGAATCGATTTCCGTAGATAACCACGATCGCGAATTTCGACAATGATGTACGATCAATAATCCCCATAATCTATCACCTTGTAAAATTGGCACTACTAGGTTAGCTTTCACCTGAAATTGATTTAATAAATTAATATGACATTGGCTGAGTTCGGAATTAAAAATATCATCAATTGCCCTGACGCGACCCTTTTGATATAGGGTACTATAGTTTTGGTTAAAGCAAGGATCTTCAAAATTTCTGCCCCAAATTGATTGCCAATTTTCACCAACTGATTCTACCACTACTGTCCCATTACTATCATGCTCAAAACGATATATAATGGTGCGATCTGTTGATAAAAATTGTCGCACTTCCTCTACTGCTTTAGTCAGAACTTCTTCCAAATCAAGGGAGGAGCGAATTCGTTCTTGCATATTCCCCACTAACCACTCTTTCAAAAATTGTTGCTGTAAAGCAATTTCTGCTTGCTTTCGTTCGGTAATATCAATGATCGAAACAAATAGACGAATTGTTTGTCCAGTTGCGTTAATATCTGTTTCTCCTCTGACCTCAATGTGACGGACAGAACTGTCAGGTCTCACGATCCGACAGTCAATTTGCTGGGGTTTTCCAGTCGTGATCATATGTTCAATATTTTTTTGCCACGCTTCCCGGTCATCAGGATGAATCCGTTCGATCAGTTCAGCATTAGTTGGAGTTGATTGAGTTGGAGTAATCCCAAAAATTCGGAATAATTCTTCTGACCAAATCACTTCTCCGGTCAGGAGCGAAAATTCCCAGCTCCCTACATGAGCAACTCTCTGAGCTGTTGCTAAAGAAGCTTCACTTTTTTGCAAAGAAGTGATTAAGCGCGTCTTTTCTTCTTCAGCTTGTTTACGATCGGTAATATCAGAAGCTGTACCAGTTATCCCCAGAAAATTCCCAGCTTCATCCCGTTGGGCGATCGCATTAAACATTAAATAAATTGGTCTACCATCTTTAGCAATATGACTGCTTTCATACTGAAAAACTCTTTCACCTTGCTTAATCCCTTCAAAGATTTTTTGATCTTTAACTATTTGTTCATTTAGCATAAAATCAGCTATTTTTTTGCCGATCATTTCTTCAGGATTATAGCCATAAATTTGTTGGACGGCTGGATTAACAAAAGTATATACCCCAGCGGTATCTACTGACCAAATTATGTCCTGAGATGCTTCTACTAAAGTCCGATATTTAGTTTCATTTTCTTGTAAAGCTGCTTCAACTAGAATCCGTTCTCTAATTTCTTGTTGGAGCTGAATATTTTGACGATCTAAATTAGTCCGGGCTTGTTTTTCTTGTGCCAGTAATTTAGCATGGGCGATCGCAATTCCCAATTGAGCTGCAACTGATTCTAATAGATCAATTTCACCAGTTGTCCAAGTCCGAAAATAATCACACTGATGTAACCCAATCACACCATTAATCTCTCCCTGATAAGAAGTTCTTACTGATAGCAAAGACTTCAGATTAATTTGCTCACATAAATTTGCGACTGGTTTTAAGAGAGGATCGATATAAACATCGGGTGAGGAAATCGCTTGATCTTGAGCTAGCATTTTTTGCGCGTGTAAGTTACCAATAACGGGAATATCTATACCAAATAACGAGTTAGAACTATCTGTCACAAATTCTGCCATGATTGGCATTTTCGGAATCGGGGTATGATGGTATGTATGAATTAAACAACGATCAACTTTCATCAGTTGACCAAGTTGATTAGCCGCCGTTGTAAAAATTTCCTGGGGGTCTAAGCTAGAGCGAATATTTTCTGTGATTTGTTTGAGTAATACGGTGCGTCTAAATTGTGTAGTTAATGTATCCACAGCAGTTTTTTCTTCAGTAATATCTGATTGGATTCCAATATAGTGAGTTAATTTTCCTCTCTCATCTCTGACGGGAGAAATTGAAAATTCATTCCAAAATAGAGTCCCATCTTTGCGATAGTTACGCAAAACTACCCGACATTCTTTTTGAGCCTTAATTGCTAGTCGTAATTCTTCTAAAGCTGGTTGATCCGAATCATTTCTCTGCAAAAATCGACAATTGTTGCCCAGTGCTTCTGCTGCTGAATAACCTGTAATTGTTTCAAATGCTGGATTTACATAAATCACAGGATTATCCGGAACTTGAGCATCACTAACCACTATACCGTTGTTAGAAGCAGCAATTGCTCGCTCTAATAATCGTAAACGTTCTTCTGATTGTTTACGCTCGGTGATATCAACCCAATAACCAACACATTCAATCGGATTACCATGAATGTCACGGATTAACCTGACTTGATCATAGAGCCAACGATAAGTTCCGTCAGCATGGAGAAAGCGATATTCATGGGTATGATACCCATCCACAAATAACTGATTTAATTCGGTAAAAACTCGCTCTACATCCCCAGGATAAATGTGGTTTTTCCAGAAAGCTGTATCTTCAAGAAATTCTTTTGCTTGATAACCAACGATCGCACTAACGTTGTCGCTAATAAATGTAATCCCATCATCTTTGGTTAATTTGGCACTATAAATTATGCCTGGACTAGAAGCAAATAAATGTTGCATTCTTTCTGTGGCTAGTCGCAGGGCTAATTCTGATTGAATCCGCTCGGTAATATCTGTTCCGGTTCCCACAATCTGCTGCGGTTTACCATCAGCGTTTCTCGTAAATATCGTCTCCCGATTTACTAACCAGCGCCATTCATTTTTTTGATTTTTAATTCGATATTCAAGCTCAAATATATCACCATCTTTAGCTAAATTCAATTTCTTTAAATATTGACGAAATTTACCAATATCTTCCGGATGAATAATTCTTAATAATCCTCCGATTCCTAACAGTTTAATTTCTTCCGAATCATAACCTAAAATTGGACTAATTTGACAATTAATATAGATAATATTTTGCTCAATTATATCATATATATACAAAATATTTGGGCTAGATTCAGCAATCCTTTGAATAAACAGTTTGCTCTCTAATAGTGCAGTTTCTGCTTCCTCTCTAGCTAAAGCGATCGCCATGATTTCTCCCACCATTTTCAGCAAACTAATATTTGCTTGACTCCAAACTTTGGGGAGAAATTTTTCTAATCCCAAACAGCCAATTACATTCCCTGTATACAGCATATTAACTTTGATATTTGCGGCGCTGATCTCCGTTGGTAAATCAGCACTAATCGAGATATCTAAACCTTGATGATTGCGGATATTGTCCTGGATAGATTGGTGATTTTCGATTGATATTGATTGCAGATCACACCGGAAGGGGAGAAGATTTTTAGCGTACCATTCATAGGTATTAATGATTTTACTACTGTCGTGAGAGTATCGATAGATATAACTGCGATCGCTTCCTGTAAATTCACCAATTGCTTGCAGGGTAAAATTAATTGCTGTGGTTAAGTCTGATTCAATCAAAACACGGGATATGCGACTTAGTAAATGCTCCAGATCCGCTCGATGCTGTAAAGATTCTTTAGCTTTTTGTCGCTCTGTGATATCTTTGCTCACAAAAATAATGCACATTTGCCCACTTAAATCGATGATTTCTGCTGAAACCAGCATCGTTCTAATTTCACCGGATTTAGTGCGGAAATCAACCTCCTGGTTCCGAATTACTTCTTCTTCTTGCAATAGATAGTTTAATCTGTAAAAATCTTCTCGATCTATCCAAATATTTAGATCCATTGAAGTATAACCGATCACCTCTTCCCGGTGATAACCAGTCATTTGACAAAAGCTATCATTGATCTCAATATATCTTCCTTCAGCAAAGGTAAACAGAACGATCGCATCGGGAGAAGAACGAAAAGCTTTAGTAAATTTTTCTTCTGCTTCCTTGCGGACCCGGATTTCCTGTTGCATTTTGACATTTTGTTCTGTTAGTTGTTTTTGCAACTCCCTGAGTCGCAATTGATTTTCAACTCTTGCTAAAACTTCTTCTAAATGAAACGGTTTATTTATATAATCTACACCTCCCACAGTAAAAGCTTTTACTTTATCAAGTATTTCCGTTAA
This sequence comes from uncultured cyanobacterium, assembly GCA_963744145.1. Taxonomy (GTDB): domain Bacteria; phylum Cyanobacteriota; class Cyanobacteriia; order Cyanobacteriales; family CAWUOF01; genus CAVUSO01. The sequence goes on from CAVUSO010000001.1 coordinate 1,762,568, forward strand.
AGAGCTGATGAAAATAACTGGTATATCGTGAGTTTTTTGGTTAGCTTTTAGTTTTTCACAAACTTCATAGCCATCCATTTCTGGCATCATAATATCTAGCAAAATTAGCTGTGGTGGTAAGAAGTGAATAGTTGACAGAGCCATTTTGCCATTAGTTACACCTCGCACTTTATATCCTTGGTCTGTTAGCATATTTGATAATAACCGGAGATCGGCGAGCATATCATCAACTATCAGAATATTCGCTTTGGCTGGATCAGGTATTTTGTTAGGCATATTTTTTAGCTAAATTTTTACTAAAATGGCAACAAAACTAATATTATTTAATCTGAGTATAATTTGACCAAATTCTTGCTAATCATATTGGATTTTTTTGATTCATATTATTAGCTCTAGCCTTTGATGGTTTAATTTTGGCAGGTTTAATCATCATTTAAACCTGATAATCTCATAATTTCATCGAACTGAAAATTGTTGACCAATTGTACCAGCATTCTCGCCAAAAGTCCATATTCACTCTCAATTTGTTTAATTATAGTCAAAGTTAAGTCCGAATCGGCTAAAGCAGCAGCTTCATATAATTCCGCTAACCAATGGTCGGGTAAAACGGCGAAATCAACTGGATCTAGTTTAGTTCTAATCTTGTGATCTAATTCAACTGAATCATGTAATTTATCCTCTTCAGGGTAGATATACTCTACCCCAATATATTTATTCATAATATCAAAAATATCTGCTGCTTGAAAGGGTTTATGGATCATGTCATCACATCCTGCTGCTCTCACCAATGAATGCTCTTCTTCCATCACATTAGCAGTTAAGGCAATAATGGCTATACTTTTACCTTGTGGGGTCGCTTTAATCTGTTTAGTTGCTTCGTAACCATTCATGACGGGCATTCGCATATCCATCCAGATTAAATTTGGCTCCCAAGTTGATGAAATTTGCACAGCTTCTTGACCGTTAGTTGCCTCTTTAATTTCAAACCCAAGCGGTTGTAGTAGTTTAATCAATAATTGGCGATTGTCCCATTTGTCATCAACAATTAGGATACGATAGGATGGTTGATTAGGTGCTAAAGCGATCGCGATCAGATGGTTTTTCTTCGGTATAGGCTCAATACTTTCCAGAATATTGCTACTAATATAAAACTGAAACTCTGTCCCTTGTCCTAATTCACTACTTACCGTGATTTCTCCTCCCATCATTTGGACAAACTGACGACTAATTGATAAGCCTAATCCCGTACCTTCTTGGGCTTTTTTACCAGTTTGGGTTTGGACAAAAGGCTCAAATAGCAGCTCTAATTCATCCCTAGCAATACCTGGACCAGTATCTTTAACTCCAAAGATAATTAGGTTCTGTAAATCTGTTAGTCGCTCATCTAAATTAGAGAATTTTGCCAAATTAGGCATGGTTTCATCATCAGTATTTATTTGATTTTGACTCAATAAACTTATTTGCACTGTTATGCAGCCTTGCTGGGTAAATTTAATGGCATTATTAACTAAATTAATCAATACTTGACGTAACTTAATTTCGTCCGTTCGCAAATATTTAGGTACATCAGAATTACGATTGATTAAAAGCTTCAATCCCTTGTCTCTAGCTTTCAAATAAAACATATCTTCTAGATCATGCAGCAGACGATATAAATCAAAGTTCGTTTCGTTAAAAGTTATCCGTCCTGCTTCAATTTTAGATAAATCTAAAACGTTATCAATCAAAGCTAGTAGGTGTTCACCACTACGATGAATAATGCGAAGATTTTCTTGGTATTCTGGATGTAAATTTTGCTCACGAATCATTAATTGGGTAAATCCTAGAATCGCATTTAGTGGCGATCGCAATTCATGACTCATATTTGCTAAGAAGGTGCTTTTAGCACGGTTAGCTACTTCTGCTAATTCCTTCGCTTGTTGCAATTCAATCGTGCGGGCTAAAATTTTTGACTCTAAGGATGCGTTTAATTGTTCTAATTCATTATTAATTTTTTGTAAAGTTTGATTTTGTTCAGCTAGTTGTTGATCTTGAGTATACCGACGGATTGCTTCTGTAACGGTTAATTCTAAATCGGTTTCATCCCAGGGTTTGGCAATATAACGATAAAGATTAGCAGAATTAACTGCATTTCCTACCGCAGTTGCATCTGCTTGTCCAGTTAACAGTATTTTTAAAGTTTTCGGATATTGCTGATGGAGTTTTATTAATAGTTCATCACCTTTCATTCCTGGCATAATTTGATCGGTGATCACTAGGGTAACTTCCAGCTCTTCTTCTAATAATTCGGCAAAAATTTCTAAAGCTTCTTCACCACTTTGGGCTAATTCAATGTCATAATCATTACCAAAATTATGGATTAGCTGATCTCTCAGACTAATCAAAATCATCCTTTCATCATCTACACAAATAATTGTTCCTTTACTCATAATTTCCTTCTAATCCTGATTCAAGCACTTCAATTAAGGTTTTTTGATCCCAAGGTTTAGGTAAACATCGATGTAGGTTAGCATATTTTTGGGCTCTTTCAATTGCTTTTTCTGAAGCTTGTCCAGTCAAAAGCACTGTGACAATTCCTGGAAATTGATGATGGACTTTAATTAAGAATTCATCTCCTTTCATATCGGGCATTAACCAATCTGAAATAATCAGCAGAATTTTGATACCTTCACTCTGTAACTCTTCCATTACTTCTAGTGCTTCATCCGTATTTTCCGCAAATTCATAAATATAGCGATCGCCAAAATGTTGGGTGATTTGATCGCGTAAACTAATCAAAATCATCCTTTCATCATCTACACATAAAATTGCTTTTTTGGGCATAAATAATCTGATTTCCTCCTTAACCTGCAATGGACAGCCATACCCTAAAAGTAGTCCGTCCTGGTTCACTATCTACCTCAATTTTACCAGAATGTTTCTCAATTATCTTGCGGACAATATCTAGACCTAACCCTGTTCCTTCTCCAGCACTTTTGGTCGTAAAAAAAGGCTCAAATATTTTTGACTTAATTTCCATTGGAATCCCACAACCAGAATCTGTAATTTCTACTACAACATAAGGATCTTGCTGTTGGACCCTAATCCTTAAGTTACCTTGATAATTCATTGCTTGGATTGCATTATGAATTAAATTTGTCCAGACTTGGTTTAATTCTTCTGGATAACCAAGGATTGGGACTACTTCTTGATAATCTTTAGTCACCTCAATCCCTTGCTTTAATTGATGATGATAGATAGTTAAAACTACTTCAATTCCTTCAATTACTTGGGTTTTTATTTTTTGATCTGAGTGATCATAACGAGCATAACTTTTTAAAGCAAATACTATTTTGGCAGCTCGTTCGACAGCTAGAATAATATTTTGGCTATTTCGTTGTTGCATTGCTAAGTTAGAAATAGCTTCAATAATAGCCAGATTTTGGTCAGCTTGTAAAAGTGAGATATAATCAGTAATATTTTGAGTAAATCCCATATTTACTAAAGCAGTTGCGATCGCTTCACCATTATGGATCTGGGCTGATTCTAAATTTTTGATTAGCGTGCGTTTTAATTGTCGTTCTTCTCGAAATGAAAGAGTTGCTTTATTAGCTTGTACTACTGCTAATAAAGTAAAGAAATCTTGTTGTTGTCCTAAAGATAGTTGGGGCAACAATTGGGGTAATTGTTGGAGGGAATTACTCAGCGCACTAACAATATTGCCAATGGAAGCTCTGATTGCTCCCAAAGGTGTATTAATTTCGTGAGCAATCCCTGCAATTAGTTCTCCCAACGCTGCCATTTTTTCTGATTGAATCAGTTCTTCTTGAGTAACTTTTAATTCTAATAATGTTTGAGCTAATTCCTCATTTTTTTGCCTTAATGCTTCTTCTGCTTGTTTCCTTTCTGTAATATCATTAGAGAGAGAGAGCAAACAATCTTCACCCCGAATATTAATAATTTCTGCTGATAATAAAGTTGTCCTAATTAAACCTGATTTAGTCTTAAATTTAAATTCATAGTTATTAGCTAACCGATTACTTTGCAACAGATTAAATAAATAAATCCGATCCTCTTGATTGATCCAAAGGTTAAGGTCGTTAGCAGTATAACCAATAATTTCTTCCCGACTGTAACCCGTCTGACGACAAAAAGTTTCGTTGACTTCAATATGTGTTCCATCTGCTAATCTGGTAATTGTCATCGCATTAGGACTAGAACGAAAAGCTTTCTTAAATTTTTCCTCAGATAAACATAATGCTGCTTCTGCTTGTTTGCGATCGCTAAGATCACGAGCTACCCAAACGACGGAGTTATTTGTCATCGGGGAAATCCGGGTAGCAAACCAAATTTCTTGTTCACTACTTGATAAGCTATAATCAAACTCGATCGTCTGCTGTTGTTCTAAAGCTTTGTGAATTTGTTCCCACCAAATATCGGTTGTTTGATCTTGAAAAAATTGTTCGATCGTCTGACCAATTATATCAAAATTTTCATCATATAAAAGACCTGTATTAGTTGGAACAACTTGGATACTTCCTTGTCTACTAATCACTAGGATAATATCTGTCATTGCTTCCAAAATTGCCCGCATTGTTGTTTCTGAAGTGTGCAGTTTTTCCTCTAATAACTGGAGATCACGAAGTTTCTGTTCTAGATCATGATTTTTCTCTTTTACTTGACTGTATTTTCTAGGTAACTCCGCTTCTAATTGCTGATAAATTTTGCTATTCTCTCCACCAATTTCTGTCTGACAATTTATCACCAAATTTTGATGATTGACAGAAATATCATTTTTAATTTTTGGCAAAAATTGCGGATAACGTAACTCTAATTCCTTCACATTTATCCAATCTTTCCCATTCACATATTCATCATAAGCCTGTTGTAAATAAATTTGAGCAAACTGCTCCATCCCTTGGGCTAGATAAAACTCAGCAGCTAGTTTATAGACCAGCGGAATATCTTGAATATATTGGTTTTTTCTGACATTTTTAATTGCTTGTTCATATAGCTCTACTGCTTCCCATTTGTTTTCTAAAACTCTGGCTATTTCTGCCCCAATTAATTGATATCTGTGTAGATAATTAATGGGAGTATTAGCCGCCAAAATGCTGAGATTATCTTGGTAAATATAAATAGCTTCTAGATATTTTTTTTGCTCATTTTTATCTACCCTTGCATAATTTGCTAATAAACTTAATGAGTAGTAAAAATCATCTTCATCATCTGGCAATAATTCATTCATATCTTTAACGCTATCATCTAGATTTTGAATATTAGCAACCAGCTAGACATAATATTAAACCTTGCTAACTTACCTTGATGGTGCAAGTAGCTCCACCCAGGGACAAAGAAAACCAATTGACAGTTGCTAATTCATTATACCTTTTCCGGGTGTTAAGCAGCATAGCAATATTCAGGAAATTGGCCAGATTAGGCATAAATTTTAACGCTGGTCAAATCTCTTGAGTTTCTACTAACGCTTTTTCAAACGCTTTTGCTAGTTTAGTTTGAAAACGCTGTCGATGCTTAAGTTTTAAAAAAGGTCGTACCATTTCAGCGATCGCACTTTTTCCTTCTCGATCATCTGTAACCGAGAGGGAACGAAGTGTCCCCAATTGCAGTTCTTTTTGTACCATCAGTTCCGAAATAGCTGTTGCCCCGATCCCACTTTCGACAACTGTTTTTATCATTTCGCCACTATTTAAAACTAAAATTATTTTTAATTCATTGATGTTTATTTGCCATTCTTGTAAAGCTTTTTCAAACCTTTGCTGAGTCCCAGATCCCGCTTCTCGCATTACCCAAGTGGTAGACTTCAGATCACTTAAGTAAATTTGGCTATTCTCAAACCAAGGGTGAGATTTCCCGACAACAATTAGTAAGTGATCACTGTCTACAATTTCTTGTTCTAAACTACTTTGTAATCCTGGTTTTACTTCTCCTTCTACTAAACCTAAGTCAAACATTCCCGTGGCTGTACCAACACAAATCGCTTCGGTATTTGCCAAAGTACAATTAACTGAAATTCCTGGATATTGACGCTGAAACTGACTCAATTTACTCGGTAACCAATAATTACCAATAGTCAAACTTGAACCCAATTTTAATTCCCCCCGTTGCAAATTATTTAATTCCCGCAAACCTCTCTCGGTTAAAGCAACTTGGTCAATAATTTTCTGTGCTTCTACTTGCAATAGTTTCCCTGCTTCTGTGATTTCAATCTGACGACCAATCCGATTAAATAATTTTACTCCATATTGTTCTTCTAATCCTTGAATTGCCGCACTAATAGCTGGTTGAGTCAGATAAAGTGCTTCTGCTGCTCGAGTAAAATGTAAATGCTGGGCAACAGCTAGAAAAATGCGTAATTGATCCAGGGTCATTGATGCCATTTTCAGTAAGTATAAACCTTCTGATCAAAATTGTATTATTTTATTTATGAAAATCATAAAAAGTCAAATTGTATGCTAAGTAAATTAGCCCGGAAAAATCCCGATCTCTCATAACACTGTTGAGAACCAATAAATTATGATAAATAGTACAAACAATTGCTGTGTGAGGACTCAACGATGACTGCATGGGTCAGAGGTAAAGTTTTATCTCATTCCCTGAAAATCAGCAGATTATCTCTATGGAAGCTAGTCGGCTGTGCTATAGTTTTTTGCTTAGGGGGTCAAAGACAAGCGATCGCGACTGATCTAACCACCGACCAGACCAACTCAGTCAAGACCCAGATCCAAATAATTGCTCCACCAGACTTAAAATTACCTCTACCATCCCTAGGAGAACCAGAACTCTATTTACCCCAAGTCCCCATTAACCAAAATATTCACTTGGTCCTCAAACTCAGTGAACGTCGAGTTTATGTTTATGAAGGAGACAATCTCCTAGTTAGTTACCAGGTAGCTGTTGGTAAAGATGGGTGGGAAACTCCTACAGGTAATTTTCAAGTAATTGATATGATTGTTGACCCAGCTTGGCAAAGTCCTTTTACTGGAGAAGTGGAAGCTCCAGGACCGGATGGTTCTTTAGGGTTGAGGTGGATCGCTTTTTGGACTAATGGCAAAGATTTTATTGGGTTTCATGGTACTCCTAGTTTAAATTCGCTCGGACACGCTGCTTCTCATGGTTGTGTCCGGATGCGAAATGAGGACGTAGTAGCTTTATTTGACAAAGTTCGGCTTGGTACACCCGTCAAGGTAGAACCTTAGTGTGATTTGATCATTGATTTGCGATAAGATCAATTCTGAACAATAGGGATGAGTACGATTGGCTTTTTTACTAGAAAAATTCTGACAAAAATTAAATGCAGATAATAGTAATTTTGTCAATATCTAATTTCTGTTCGATTCATAAGCGTGGTTGTGAGGATTTAAGCAAGTGGAAAAAAAATTAAGTAGCACGAAACAATCAGCGGTTTTCTTGGTTTTACTTACTATTGCCCTAGGAGAAAGCACCACCGCGATCGCCTCAACGACAGTCTCATCTTATCCCGTCAATGTTAACCATCTCTCATCAGGTAATTCCTGGGAATTAGCCCAAAGTCAAGATCTACGATCAGGTAAATGTCGGCAGATCATTGGGAATCAAGCTAATCCTCGGACTGACGTAGGGCCAAAACTTCTCGCGGCTTTTGCTAACCCTGATGATTTAGTTGGTGGCAAAATTGTCGCATCTATAGCAGTAGGAAGTAAAGTTACTCTTGCTAATCCCTATCAAGAAAAATGGGTCAACGATCCGGAAGGGACTGGTAAAGTTGTTATGGTTGCAGTTACTCAAGCAGGTAATAGCCATCTGTTGTGGATTCCAGTTAATCGGATTAAAAACTCTGGTACGAAATTTACTACTCCTAGCACTTTAGGTCTTTGTACTGGCTCCCCAGTACGGGGCTTGTGGTAAAGTACAATTTTCTCGATGTTTTAGCTGCTTATCATACAATACGGTTCAGTTAACTGTAGGGGCAAAGCATTTCGGCGCATAAATGATAGCTTAAACGTTTACCCTGAGTTTACCCTGAGCGGAGTCGAAGGGCGTAGTCGAAGGGAAGGATAATATTACCGAAATGCTTTGCCCTCACCATCTATGCAGCCAACCGATCAACTAGATATTAAAATCCATTCAGTTAAGATTTTTTGGGAGCTCTCGGCGCAGATTGGGCGAAGCATTCGGATATAATATTAACTGTTTTAGTGTTAAATTGTCGCCCGAATGCTATGCCTACGGCACGCTTGCGCGAACGCCCCTACGGTTAACTGAACCGGATTGGCTGATTATATCCTTTTCAATTAAACTGAAACGGAAACTAATTCCCATTTACATATGAAAAAAAGACATATTCTTGCATTTATTAGTGGTATAATCGCGGTCCTAACTTTGGCAGCTTGTACTCACTTTGTGACCAAACCTACCTCTGTAGTACCAGCAAATGCTAGCTTGTTAGTGTCAGCTGCAGCTAGTCTCCAAGAAGCACTGCAAGAAATTCAACCAATTTTTCAAAAAAGTCAGGCTCAGACTAGTGTCAATTATAATTTTGGTGCTTCTGGAGCTTTACAACAACAAATTGAACAAGGTTCACCAGTAGATGTCTTTATTTCTGCTGCTACTAAGCAAATGAATGCTTTGCAGAAAAAGGATTTGATTCTCACCGATACTCTACATCAGCTTCTTACTAATAGTCTGGTTTTGATAGTGTCCAATCATTCTAATTTACAGATTAAGGATTTTACCCAATTAGCTGACTCTAATGTGGAAAAAATTGCTGTCGGTGAATTTAAAAGTGTTCCGGTTGGGCAATATACTGAGGAAATGTTCAAAAATTTGAAAATTTTTGATCAAGTTAAACCAAAATTGGTATTTGGTAATAGTGTTCGTAATGTTTTAGCTGCGGTTGAAAGTGGTGATGTTGATGCTGGAATTGTCTATAAGACTGATGCAAAAATATCAAATCAGGTAAAAGTTATTGCCACAGTACCAAAAAACTTGCATTCTCCAATTATTTATCCGATCGCTGTTTTGAAAAATAGTAGAAATCCTGAAACTGCTAAAGATTATGTCAAATTTTTAGTCAGCGATGCTGCTGCAACTACTGTGTTTCAGAAATATGGCTTTGGGATTGCTTCCCAACCAAGCAAAAGTTAGTTAATTCGGACAACGTCGCTTCATGACTATGGCGATCGCGGTTAAAAATATTAATCCCATTGCTCCGGCTAAAGGATTATGATTAACCCCAGTAACCCAATCCGATACTTGACCAGAATAGACAGTCATTTTTCCGACATTAATTATATAATAACCCCAAACTAAACCAGCATGAAAACCGATTGATAAACCCAAACGTCCGGAATTACTGCGTTTAGCCCAAACGAGAATTAATCCCAGTAACAATAACCCTGGAAATTGCGGAAAAGTCCGGATCACCTCACTCAGAGGTTTGATAAAATGCAGGGAAGCAAAGATAATTGCATCCAACCAAAGTGCTGCTTGACGAGAATAATCTCGTTGTAATTCATCTAATAACCAACCACGAAATACGACTTCTTCCGCTAATCCAATTCCTACTGCACTTAGTAATCCTTCTGTGATGAGTTGGGGTAAAGGTAGAGCAGGATTTTGCCAGATTAACCAACCTAGCAATCCTTGTAACCCAAATAAACTAAAGGTAGTTAATAAACCAAAACCTAATCCTGATAGCCATTCTAAGATATTTTGGCGCTTGCGTTCTAAACCATAACGGCTAAAAATTTGGGGTTGATGATAGACTTTTTCTCCCCAAATTCGCAGGAGCAGAAAAAATTCTGTGAATAACAACCCCATCGTGATAATTGTCACTAAATTGCGATCGCTTCCTAACCAATAAATGGGAGTGGCAATGGGTAGCCACACTAATAGGAGAATTAACAGAAATATCCCTATTCGTCCCGGAGCTGGATAACGGCTGATCTGGCCCAGATTGAATTTCAACGGTAATTTTTATCTATTCATCAGGTTCAATCGTACTGGTGAGACCATGACTTTTCAAGGTTTCACAGTAAAATTCTGCGTGTTCCTGAGCGCAAGTAATCACCAAAGCAATCCCATTAGTATGTGCTTCCATCATAATACTCACCGCCTGCGGTTGGGTCAGACTGGGCACGGTCATTAGTAAAGTCTTGACGACATACTCCATTGAATTGAAGTCATCGTTATGTAGTAACACCCGATAGCGAGGCGCAATTTTGCGAACCGTTGAACGTTTTTCAATGGTTTCGACAGACACGGCTCTATGATCTCCTTAAAGTGGTCTTGAATTGCGGCATTTTTTAACTGCTGAAAATATTTGTTAGATCACCGATCGGACCAGTAGCGATCGCCAGATGTTAACAAATTTAGCTCTAAAGGTCGATCGTCGCTGATAATTCAGTGGTTTGGGTAGAACAAGCAGCGAGCGCGGCTCTAGCGCACCAATCAAATCACCAGCTAATTATATTTCTACATCAATCAGATGACCGATAAAATTATTCCTTCGCGGGCTAGGACTGCATTTGGGCAAACTTTTTCTACTTCCAGGGTCAGACGATCAAGAAAGTCATCGCTATGATTAGGTTCATGATGAAACACTACTAATCTTTTGACCCCAGCAGCTTGAGCTATTTTTACTCCTTCTTGCCAAGTTGAGTGTCCCCAGCCCACTTTGGGAGATTTCGGATTGTGGTATTCCTCATCTGTATACATAGCATCGTAAATCATCATATCGGCGTTACTGGCTAGATGAAGGACATTTTCATCCATGCGATCGGGGAAATGTTCTGTATCCGTGCAATAAAAGACCGAATGTCCTTGCCAAGTTACTCGGTATCCCATGGCACTATTCGGGTGATTTAACGGACCAGTTTCGATGGTAATGTCTTCTAGCTCAAAAGTATCGCCACAGATTAAGTCATAAAACTTCAAATCAGCTTTCATCCCGCCTAATGGGACTGGCGAATTAGGATGTAACACTCTTTCAATGAAATGATGTTTCATCGACTGAGCATCTCCAGGTACTGCTCCATGAATATGGAAACAATTACCTTGAATAAAAGCAGGGGTAAAAAAAGGAAACCCTTGGATATGATCCCAATGGTAATGGGTAAAAAACATATAGGCTTCTAGGGGCATTTGCGATACTAGGTTTTTACCTAATACCTGCAAACCGGTACCACCGTCAAAAATGAGACGTTTACCGTTAATCCGCATTTCTATACAAGATGTATTACCGCCGTAGCGAACTGTGTCTTTTCCTGGGGTGGGTACGCTACCTCGTACACCCCAAAATTGGATCACAAACTCAGAGGAAGGGCTGGTTTCCATAGGAGATTTCAGGTCTGTCGAATAGACAAGAGTGACTATGTGTTTGCTGCGGCTAGGCCGCCTGAAGGAATCATCAAAGTGCCACATTGACCCTGATGGCGCAAAAGATGATCGCATAATACTAATGCAACCATTGCTTCTACCATAGGCACTGCTCTAGGCAAAACGCAAGGGTCATGTCGTCCTTTTGCAGCTAAAATCGTTTCTTCTCCCTGATTAGTCACGGTGCGCTGCTCTTGACGAATTGTAGCAGTTGGTTTAAACGCCACACGTAAAATAATATTTTCACTATTGGAAATGCCACCCTGAATTCCGCCAGAACGATTGGTGCGTGTTCGCACTTCTCTATTATCTACATAGAATTCATCATTGTGTTCACTTCCTGTCATCAGGGTACCAGCAAAACCTGACCCAATTTCAAATCCTTTACTTGCTGGTAATGACATGACACCTTTGGCGAGATCTGCTTCCAATTTATCAAAAACTGGATCACCTAATCCTGATGGGACATTTCTAACTACACACTCTACTACACCTCCAATGGAATCTCCTTGTTTTCGCACTTGTTCAATTAGTTTGATCATCCGTTCGGCACAATCGGCATCAGGACAACGTGCAATGTTGCTTTCTACTTCCTCGATGGTAACTTGGTCAGGATCGATTACTGCTTCTAGATCTTTAATGCGTTTAACATAACCGACTATTTCTACATCAGCAACTTGTTTTAAGATTTTTTTGGCGATCGCTCCTGCTGCGACTCTACCGATGGTTTCTCGCGCTGAAGATTTACCTCCACCTTGCCAGTTGCGAATGCCATATTTAGCATCATAGGTCGCATCTGCATGGGAAGGTCGATATTTGACAGCCATTTCATCATAATCCTGGGGACGAGTGTCTTGATTGCGGACTAACATCGCGATCGGTGTCCCCAATGTTTTTCCTTCAAATACTCCTGAAACAATTTCGCATAGATCTGCTTCTTGACGTGGTGTGGTAATTTTGCTCTGTCCTGGACGTTCTCCGATCTAGTTCTTGTTGGATTTCTAATACGGAAATTTCTAGTCTTGGTGGACAACCATCGATCACTACGCCCACTCCACCTCCGTGGGACTCTCCAAATGTGGTTATGCGAAATAAATGTCCGAAGGTATTACCCATGATCTCGCTTGCTGCTGCTCTCAGAAATTTATATTTTAACAGTCTTTGCTTGCGAATAGTTAATTGATCAACTGGATTTTGCTGCTCTGATTCCCTATTCTGTAGAGAAATTTTTCAATTGAAACAGTTAGAACTTGGCCATGATAGAGTTAGGGTAAGATTTGGTGAGGACTAAATAGTAAATTAATGGGGTAATCAAAAAATTATGAGTAATGACTATTTTACAGAAACAACAGTTACGGGATGGGGAGAACGTCTTGGCCAATCTTGCTTTGGCATGATTCTAGGGCTTTTATTATTTTTTGCTTCATTTTTTGTATTGTTTTGGAATGAAGGACGGACTGATTTTTCTGCCGTTGCTCAAAACGCGATCGAAATCTCTATAAATACGACTGATAGTAAATCTGTTGGTAAATTTGTATCTGTCAGTGGTTCATTAACAACAAATCAAACATTAGGAGATGGAATATGGTTAAAACCAGGTAATTATATTGCTGCTCAAAGACAGGTAGAAATGTATGCTTGGAAACAAGATGAACGGACAGAAACTCACAAAAATGTTGGTGGTTCTGAAACTAAAACAACCACCTATATATATAACAAAGAGTGGCAAATAAACCCGCCTCAATCATCATCTTTTCGTTATGCTCAAGGACATGAAAATCCACCGATGCTAGTAAATGGTGAGGTTTTTCGTGTGACTGAAGCTAAAATCGGTATTTATGATATTAATCCAGCTAATGTAGAGTTACCAGAACTAAATCATCTGCGTTTAAATACTAATAATATCAATCAAACCCAAGGTTTTTTCTTAGCAAATAACTATTTATTTAAAGGAACAGGTTCATTGAAGAATCCTGCCTTAGGAGATCTGAGGCTATCTTATTCTATATTAGAAAATCAGGCTAACGTAACTCTATTTGGAAAACTCGATAATTCTAACCATATTGAACCATATTTGATCGGAAATGAAACCTTCTACCGATTATTTCGGGGCGATCGAGCTAGTGCGATCGCCAAGATGAAACAGGAATATAAACTCTGGACTTGGATTTTCCGAGGGGTTGGCTTTTTGATGATGTGGATCGGTTTATCTCTAGAGTTTGGTCTAGTTACAACTTTTCTAGATGTATTACCCTTTCTGGGTAATATTGCTGAAGGAATTACTGGCACTGGCAGTTTTTTGGTAGCATTGGTTCTTTCCACCGTTACAATTTTAGTATCCTCTCTCCTGCATAATATTGTAGCTCTGCTAATAGCTATTGCGATCGGAATAACTGTCATTCTATTTTTCCGCAATCTCAGACGATCTAACTAGTCTAGAAACCGGGTTTGATCCATAAATTCAGTAACCAACCAAAATTTTTCTGAACAACCCGGTTTTTTTATAGTTTTTTTTGGAACAATAATCCCTTAATTAATTTTACCTAATTGCGGACAGAAGTGGAATATAACCTAATTTTTCCAGAGCTATAATTACCTTAGCAACGCTTTCATCAATACTTTCCTCGACTGTAGAGCAAATCACTTCTGGGTGCAACGGTTCTTCGTAGGGATCATCAATCCCAGTAAAATGCTTAATTTCTCCCGATCGCGCTTTAGCATACAACCCTTTCACATCCCTAGCTTCGCAAACATGGAGAGGTGCTTTTACATACACTTCCACAAAATTAGTAGTCATCGTTCGCACTTCATCTCGGAGGGCTCGATAAGGACTAATCGCTGCGATGATGGCAATTACTCCATTTCGACTCAGCAAATTTGCTACAAAGCCGATCCGACGAATATTTGTGTCCCGATCTTCCTTACTAAACCCTAATCCTTTACTCAGATGAGTACGGACAATATCCCCATCTAATAACTCAACTCGACAATTACGCAGTTTCAGTTCACTCTCAACTCTTTGGGAAATAGTAGTTTTACCTGCACCACTCAGCCCCGTAAACCACAAAGTCACACCTTGATTTTGCATATTCCTTGACAATCATTTGCAATTAACGACGACAGCCAGAAGTTTCCTAATATCCCGCGATCGCCCTGTTCTTCACCTTGGATATTAGCATTACTACTATTTCCATTTGAGGTGGTTTCACCATAATACGAGTAATAGGAATAATAGATATCCCCGCGATCTGTATCAACCATGTTTACTACTAACCCAGCTATATGGCTTTTACTGACTTTCAGAAGTTCCGTCGCTCGTAAGATCGCTGCACGAGTTGCTCCTTCCATCGCTGCGACAAAAACAACGCTATCGACTTTTGCTGCTAAACTTTGGGCATCTGCTACCCCAACGATCGGTGTGCTATCTAACAAGACATAATCATAAGTTTGACGCCATTCCTTTAATAGTGCTGCCATTTTTTCCGATTCTAACAATGCTACTGGATTGGGAGGATTTGGCCCAGAAGTCAGAACGGTTATTTTTCCTCCAGAAAAAGAATGAGTTAGCTGATCCCAAGATTTGTCAGTTGCGATCGCGGTACTCAATCCCACCGCATTCGGGATCTGCCATAATTTATGAACTTTTGGTTTACGCATATCTGCATCAACAATCAACACTCGTTGACCTAACTCTGCTAAAGATAAGCCTAAATTATAAACTAAGGTACTCTTACCTTCCCCAGGAGTTGATGAAGTAAAAGCTAAGGTCTTGACTTGACCACTAGCACCGAGAAAACGTAAATTTAGTGCTAAAGAACGAAATGCTTCTGTAAATGGTGAGCGATCGTAACCTCGAGATTTGCCATTTAGTGCTTCAACTTGGGGAGTAATATCAGGGTTTTCCACTCGAGGAACTACTCCAAGTAAAGGTATTCCCGTCAATTCCTTAATCTCTTCAACTCGTTTCACTCTTTGATCTAAGCGTTCGAGTAACACCGCAAATCCGATCCCTAATACACCACCTGCTAACATCCCCAGGAGTAAATTGCGCTGAATATTTGGTGATATGGGAGCATCTGGTAAATGGGGAGGTTCTAAAATGCGCCAAGGAGCAGTTTCTTGAGCTTCAGAAATCCGCAGTTCTTGTAATTTTTCTAAAAAGCGGTTAACTGCATCAGACCTAATCTTAACTTGACGTTGTAATTCTGCATAAGCTTGTTGCAGTTGGGGAATTTGTTGAAAACTACCCGCTACTTGTGTTTGGGCTTGCAAAATGCTATTAAATTGACTCATTTGCGATGCTAAATCTGTCTCTACTTGGAGCAATTGACTAGCCAGACCCTGTTGAATTTCTCCTGAGCCGGTCACATCACTGATATCAACTTGGGAAACGGCATTTCCCATGACTTGCACTGACCGTTCTTGTAGCAATCTCAGCGTTTGATCTCGCTGTTGTTTCAGGTTTTCCACAATCGGATGATTGTCATAATAACGAGTGCGTTCCACCGTATATTTAGCTTCTATTTCCTTTAAATTACTGGCGATTTTTTGATAGACAGCATCTTGGGCTAAAAGAGACTTAGCCAACGCGGTATCAGGATTTTGACCAACTTTCTCCATTTGTCGTCGCAGTTCTTGATATCGGCGCTGATTTTGGTTAATTGAAATTGCTAATGCTTGAGCTTGTTCTTGAAATGATTCTTTATTTTTGACAACTATATCTGCATAAGAATCAGGATCAACAATGCTATAACGTTGCCGAAATGCCCGAATTGCTAAAGCTGATTCATTTAAGTCTTGTTGGGCTTGGGGTAATTGTTGGTTAATAAATTCGATCGCGTTTGTTGCTTGACCTCGTTTTTTCTCTAAGCTATAATTGACATAAGTAGCTCCTAATGCTTCTAGCACTGCTTTAGCTCGATCGGGAATTGTATCTGTATAGGATACAATTAATATTTCTGCCTGTCCAACTTGACGAATAGAAAGATTTTTGCTAATATAAGAAATGGGAATATTTTTATAGCTATCGTCTAATTTATTAATGGCTTTAGCAATTAAAGATTGGCTTTGCAAGATTTGAATTTCGGTTGATAAATCCTTCGTATTAAGATTATTTGTATTAGCGTCCGTCGGTGAGTTAACAATTGGTACAGCCGTTTTTTGATCGAGTAAAATTAAAGTCTCTGACTGATATTTGGGGATAGTAGAAAAAGTAGAAAGAGCTACACCCACAAACACAGACACAGCAACAGCGATCGCCTGGGGCCATCTTTTGCGGAGGGATCTGCCTAAGTCAGCTCCTCCCAACCCAGAACTACTAGTTTCACTCTGAATGAAATCGTCTTTGAGCTGTTTTAATTCAGTTGCTACTTGCAGTTCAGACACTTTACCCTCATAATTGTTATAGGTTAATTAGTCCGATTTCTCTCCATCGACTAAAAGAGAAAGAGACTATTCACTATAACTAACTAAATTTTCCATTATCCGGAAAATGTTATTCTTTTGGCTTACCATACCATTACAACGTCGCAAATACGTTAAATTTTCCAGCTTTACGCTCGTTTGTTTGGCGTCCTTGTGCCAGTTTGTAGTGATTAATTAAATTTTGTTGGTGTTGCGTTCACGTAGTGTATCGTAGGTAATCGCGGTAGCTTACCGTAGGTGTCCAGTGTCCTGCTTTTGGTCGCGATCGCTCTCAACTAATTACTCTCCCTAGTTCTACCAATTCTGACAATTATGACTACAGATGATCTGTAGTGCCAATTTATGAAACTGGTATTACTTGCTACTTGGCGGCTGATATCAGCTTCGCTATTTCCAAATGAACAGAAGACCTAGGAATTTATTCATTTTTCTTTTCCTTAGTATATTTCAACGCTTTATGGAGAATTTAAGCAATAACAAAGCGATCACGTCCTTGATCTTTTGCTTGATATAGTGCTTTGTCTGCATCCGCAACTAGGGTATCTGGAGCAACTTCTAAGGTGGGAATAAGTACGGCGATTCCTAGGCTAACTGTAACAATATTCTTGACATTAGATTTTTCATGGGGAATTGCTAAATTATGAATTGCTTGCTGATTTTTTGCTGCTACATTAACCGCTCCTGCTAAATCTGTATTAGGTAGGAGCATGGTAAATTCTTCTCCACCATAACGTGCTACTAAATCAGCAGGACGACAAACTTGCTGCTGTATTACTTGCGCGATCTTAATTAAACAATCATCACCTGCCAAATGACCATAATAGTCGTTGTAGGATTTGAACTTATCAACATCAAATAAAATCAGTGCAAGGGGCTGTTTTTCTCTTGTTAAACGCTGCCATTCCCGGTGTAAGCGATCGTTAAAACAACGACGATTAGCAACTTGAGTCAACTCATCTATATTAGCCAATAATTCGAGTTTTTGGTTAGCATTTTGGAGAGCCATTTCAACTTCTTTCCGAGCCGTAATATCCCTGATCGTAATAGCAAAACCATCACCTAACTTAACCGCTACGAAGTGATACCAAGAAGACGCACCTAATCGATAGTAAAAATCCCGTTCTAAAGGTTCTCCAATTTCAACAAGTTCGATGAAGCGATCAAATAATTCTGAGTCAAAACGGCTGAGAAATTTTTTTAGCACTAGTTTACCGATCAGATCTTCACAATTACTTCCAAAAGCTCTAGCAATTACAGAATTGACAACTAAACAACGAAAATCTTCAATATTTCCTGTTGTAGGTTTGCGAACAGCTTGCATGGCCGCAATCCCATCAAGGGAACTATTTAAAATACTAGAAAGTAATACTCTAGATTGATAAAGTACCTCTTCTACTTCCCGGCGTTTAGTGACCTCTTGTTGCCAAAGTTGTTGCTGACGTTGAATCATTAACTGATTTTCTAGACGTACTACAACTTCTTCAATTTGAAAGGGTTTAGTGATGTAGTCTATCCCCCCTGACTCAAAGGCTGTTACTTTGTCGAAAACATCATCTAAAGCACTAATAAAAATAACGGGAATGCTGCGTAAACTTTCGTCTGCTTTGAGATTTCTACAGACTTCATAACCATCCATTTCTGGCATTTTAACATCTAAAAGGATTACATCTGGTTGCTTTACCTTTACTGTTTTTAATGCCAGCCACCCACTGGTAACACTCCGAACAGTATAGCCAAGGTTAAAGAGCGAATCGCTTAGTAATTGTAAATTTTCAGGAATGTCATCTACGATGAGAATATTACCTTTATTTTCGCTTTTAGAATTAAGATTCATTTCTGATTAGGGGTTCAACTAAATCAACAATATACTCGAATTTAAATCGACGGGCAAGTTTTGTCAGTGATTGGATTAAACGAGTTTCTGTTTCTGGAATTTCTCCGATCAATTGGATCACCAGATTAGGATTAGCCTCAAGAGCAGCTTCGTATAGTTGAGTAATCCATTTTTCAGACATACAGTTTAGCTGTACCGATGTCAAAACGCTCTCTGTTAACTCCTCTGATGTCGGTAGTTGTGTTTCTGCATAGATATATTTTACTCCCAAATGCTTGGCTAGGACGTCAAAAATCCTGTATTCAGTAAAGGGTTTGCGGAGGAAGTCATCACACCCTGCTGAGAGAACTATGGCTTTTTCTTCTTCTAATAAGCTCGCAGTAACGGCAATTATTGCTGTAGCATTGCCTTTAGTGGTGGATTTGATGTATTTGGTAGCTTCATAACCATCCATAATCGGCATTCTCATGTCCATCCAAATCAGGTGGGGTTCCCATTCATCCCAAATCGCGATCGCTTCTTGACCATTACTAGCCTCTTTCATCTCAAATCCTAACGGTTCTAAAAGCTTAATTAGTAATTGTCGATTAATCAGTTTATCATCTACTGTCAGAATTTTGTAGGTAGGTTGACCAGGAGCCAATGCCAGAACTATTGGATGTTCTTCTGTACTCTTACTGACTGTTCTCTGACCTAATTTTGTTTGAATATAAAATTCAAAAGTTGTGTTTTTTCCTAATTCACTTTCTACGGAAATATCTCCTCCCATTAGTTGGACAAATTTTCGACTTATTGCTAAACCTAAGCCTGTTCCTTCTTGCATCTCTTTTCCAGCCTGTGCTTGAAAAAAGGCATCAAAAAGCTTTGGCAATTCGTCAGCAGCAATCCCTACCCCAGTATTCTGGACGCGAAAATGAAGATTAAAAATATCGGTAGTTTCTCGATCGCCCTGAAAGACCTTCAAAATAATTTTACCCCGGTCGGTAAATTTAATCGCATTGCTGAGTAAATTAATTAAAACCTGACGAAGTTTGACTTCATCAGTACAAATATAGCGGGGGATATCTTCTATCTGCTGAAAAACTAACTCTAACCCAGCATTAGTTGCCCGCAGATGTAGCAGATCTTCTAAATCCTTTAGCAAGAAATGTAAGTCAAAATCTTTAGGGTTGAGGATAGTTTTACCAGCTTCAATTTTCGATAAATCTAAAACATTATTAATCAGGGTCAATAAGTAATCACCACTGCGATTAATAATGCTCGCATTTTCTTGATGAGATGGTGGTAAGTTTCTAGCACGCACCATCAATTGAGAAAAACCGATAATAGCATTAAGAGGCGATCGCAATTCATGACTTATGTTAGCAATAAACATACTTTTGGCTTGATTAGCGACTTCAGCTTTTTCTTTAGCAATGGCTAACTCTGCTGTTCTCTCCTGTACCCGTTGTTCCAAAGTTTCCAAAGATGTTTGTAACTCAAATGCCATGTTATTAAATGATTTTGCCAGTTGACCTATTTCATCTTTTGAGTTAATTTTGGCGCGGATATATAAGTTACCTGCGGTAAACTGGAAAACTATATTGGTCAGGTAAATTATTGGTTTGGTTAATAGTTGCCCAATGGCAAAAGCAAAGATTGTTACTACTCCAGCAATAAATACAAATAGAAACATTGCGTCCTGAACTTGCTTGGTTACAGGTGCTAGGGCAACAGCAATGGGCTGGGCGAACAACACAGACCAATGTTTATATTTTATATGTGCGATCGCCATCAGATTAACCTGATTACCTGTTGCTGCCAAAGATGTAATTAAATAGGACTGTTTATGATCCAATGCTTGCTTAAGTTTTGACTCATTAGTTGCCAATTCTTTAACAGGATAATTAGGCAAACGCCCTTCTTGTTGCAGTTGAGTTACAAGATCATTAGGCAGAGGCATAATTGGTTTAAAAAGCATTTCTGGTGCAGTGCTATGTGCCAGATAAATATTATTTTCATCTAAAAGAATAGCAAAAGATTTTGAACCAGCCCGTTCAGTTTGTCGAGTTACTAGCTGTTGGACAACAGTAGCATTGTATGAAACCCGCAATACCCCCAATATATTTCCTTTGGCATTGCGAACTGGACTGCTAAAAAAGAGCGTAACAAGGTCTGGAATTGTCGGCGATCGCTTCATCCTAGAAACAAAAGGTAAATCAGTTTGTACTGGTTTTTTAAAATAATCTTGAACTGATTCATCTTTACCAATATTTAGTGTATGTGTATCCAATAAATTTTTTCCATTTAAGTCGAGCAAAGCATAGGAGAGAACATTGAGCATATCTTTGCGACTAAGACGGATTAATGTTTCTGTCGCTAATTGCATTTCGGGGCTGTCATCTCGGTGTTTTGGAGTTAGGTTGAGATAGCGTGCTAAACCAGGTAAAATCGCTTCTACGCGCACCGCATCGAGATTTGCATCAATAAAGTCATCAATTCTGTTAGCAGTTTCGTTAGCTGCCGCAGAGAGGGCTTGTCGGGCGTTGTCAGTAAGTGCTTTTTCAGTTGTCTTTATGTTGATAAATGCCAATAACAGCAACGGAATCAAAGCAACAATGAGAAATGAGGCGATCAACTTTGTACGGATGCCGCCCAAAAAGGAATGCTGCATGGCTTTAAATTAAGAGGGAGAGTTTAAGAAGGAAGAATTGAACAAACTTTTTAGCTCAGGAATAGATGTCACGTTTCCAGAGCGAATAAAAAAGTCTGCATAGATTTTGGCAGTTTGGTAAATGGAGTTAGGGTTGCGAGATTGAAAGAATTTTTGATTTTCACCTAAATCAGTTAGGCTTACTCCCTCCAGAGAGATTGTATTGCTAGGAATTTTTAACGCTTTACTAATTATAGCATTTCCTTCCTGAACATTTGCTTTCCAGTAGGTCGAGGCTTCTAGCCATGCTCGTACAAATGCCCGAACGTCTGAGGGGCGATCGCGGATGATCTCACCGCGAAAGATAATCAGATCTAAAATCAAGCCGGGGGTTTGTTTGCTAGTAAATAGGATATGCCCTCCTGATTTAATAGCTTCAGAAAGATGAGGTTCCCAAGTGTGTCCAGCTTGAATGGCATTATTTTTCAAGCGTTGAGGAATTTCTGAAGGCTCTAATTTAACCAAGTTCACATCATCGCTGGTTAACTTAGCAGTTTTCAACATTTCTGTCACGAAAACTTCACTAAAACCGCCTAGATTTGCACCCAGTTTTTTCCCTTTCAAGTCAGCGACAGTTTTAATTTGTGATTGGGCGACTACTACATCTCCTCCTGTTGATTCATCTATAACCACCACAGCTTGTAGATCTGGATTTGTGGCACTCAAGATGATAAAACTTCCCAAGGTCGATGTCATTCCATCATACTTACCCGCACTGAAATTCGCTATTTCTAATTGGATGTATTGTTTATAAATTAATTCCACATCTACGCCTTGGGCTTTGAAGAATCCTTTTTCTTGAGCAATGATACCTGAATGCTCCCCAACAAAAGATGTAAATTCCACTTTCAATGGAGGAGGTTTTAATTTGGTCGGTACTGAAGCATGACAAGTAAATAGCAAACAGGCGGTAATGAGAGAAATACTAATATATCTAAGTAGTTTAAGCATGGTATACTCAATAGAATTTAATCATTGCTGATCAGGGGTTCAACTAAACCAATTAATTCTGGCCTACAAAATCTCATCAACGCTGATCACTATGTCCGGAAACGCAAGAGGTGAGATAGTTTCACCATGTCTAAATTGTTGGACACTTTCATAACCGTTAGGACTAGGGTTGCGATAAACCTCGACTAATTCCGCTGGGATGTCTACGATCCAAAGTTCAATAATTCCTGCTTGACTGTAAAGAACTGATTTTTCATTACGGTCATATTCCACCGTAGTGACCGATACTTGGATTAATAGATATATGTCTTGGGGTTGTGGAAGCTGATACCTGTAACAATCCTCACGCGGTTTCAAAATAGATAGATCCGGTTCCGGTTCAAATTGTCCATTTAGTCTAACTGGGGTTTGTGATGTGATTAAAGCATGATCCCCTAAAGCCTTAAAGAAAATTTTCAGTAAACGCGGAATACAAGCCGCATGACGACTACCCATCGGTGCCATAAGCATAATATCCCCATCAATTAGTTCCGTTCGTTCATCAGGTCCAATTATCCCGATTTCACCCAGCTTGTAATATTCTTCTACCGTAAATTTCTTTCTTGCTGGTTTTGTTGCTACTGCGATCATCTTTCTCACCATCCCATTAACTGACTAGCTCCGCTAATTCTCATTCTAATTGCGTTCACTAGCTTGTACCTTATGTAATCGCGTAGTATACCGTAGGTAATCGCATATTGATCACACGACGAGCCGACTGTCTATCCTCTAGCCAGAGAATGCTCATTATCGGATAGTTATGGGTAAATTTACTAATCCTCAAACAGTTATGATGTCGATCATACCTTCCCTATCTCTTATACCAATTTTTGATGAGGGTGCAGAGAATTGATCCCCCCAGCCCCCTTAACAAGGGGAGCATGAATTTAAAGTCCCCCTTGTTAAGGGGGATGCGAGGGGGATCTAGATCTATGCAACTTCACATTAAATTGGTATTACCAGGAGAATAGGTCTAAAGACCAAGGTCGATCGAGTTGGTTAATTTACCAAGGATTACCAATAATCGTAAATCCACTCCAAAAATAAGGATGACATAATTCTTCTTAATAGCTCAATTGTGTTGGCAATTTCACTAAAAATATTTAGCTTTTTTTCTACATCTTCGACATACACAGATAAAATTTTCTTAGTGCTTTCATCTATTAGCTCTATAGTTTGAGGCTGAATTTGAAATTCTGAATTATTATCCTGATCTAATAAACCTAACTCTGTGAAACGAGATCGAGTTTTTTCAAGTTCATCTAGCTGATCACGAAGTTATTGATCTGTTAAATCAACTGATGACTGTTGCTGGATCACCCTCTTCGGAAATGTTCGCTCAAGAGATTGGGAGATTGTACCATATTCAGTAATCTTAGATTCAATAATTTTATCCTGATTCTACGGGCTATGGTTAGATTTATATGGTAATTATACGGTCATTGAGTAAAAATTATATCCTAATTAAATAATTTTCTACAGACCAATAGCTAATTTTATGGTGATTCTACGCTCTAGATAGAAATTCTATGAATTAAACGGGTAATATATGGCTAATTCTATGATCGATCATATAATTAGATGATGATGAGCCAGCGATCGCCAGATAATTCTACGATCGATCATAGAATTCTACGATGATGAGCCAGCGATCGCCAGATAATTCTACACTTGATGATCCGCAGCGGGATGAGTTTGTATAGCCCACTCGACTTGACTGAGAATACCACGTAACATATAAACTTCAGCTGTAGTGAGTTGACTTCGATAAAAAATTCGCCGAAACTTATCCATCCGACTAGCTGCTGTATGGGGATATAAATAACCAATTTTTAAGAGCAAGTTTTCCATTTGTTGATAATAACCTTCCAGCACATCAAAGGAAGCATAATCAGGATCACAATTAGTTGCTAATGGTGATAATTCTTGGTTAGTCTGTTCTTGTGCTATTTGATAAAGTTCATAGCAGCAAATAGCGACGGATTGTGCTAGGTTTAAAGCTGGATAAATTGGACTCGAAGGAATCCGAATAAATCTTTGGGCATAAGTAAGTTCTGCTTGACTTAAACCGTGATCTTCTGGACCAAAAATCAGTGCAGATGGTTGGGGATTAGTGATCAGCGTGGGTAAAACCTCACGGGGGGTTTCTAATTGAATCAGATCACGGCGATCGCTAGAAGTAGTGGCGATCGCTTGGGTACAATCCTGTAAAGCTTCTGGTAAGGTATTGACCTGTTCTGCTTGTTCTAAAACATCCGTTGCGTGCATTGCCATTTTATAAGCATCAGACGCTAATGGATCACATTGGGGATTGACCAACACTAATCGACTTAATCCCATATTTTTCATAATCCGAGCGACGGAACCAATATTTAAAGCTCCCATCGGTTTCACTAAAACAATCCGGATTTTTGTGGTCTCATCCATTACTTTTATACTGCGCTGTTCCTTAGAATTAGAATGATGAAGATTTCAGGGAGTCACAAGTGCAACCTAAGTTAATTATCCACGGTGGTGCTGGTAGTTCGCTCAAAAGTAAGAGTGGAGTTGAGACAATTCGTAAGTCTCTTTATCAGGTAGTAGGACCAGTTTATCAGTTGCTGTTGTCGGGAGCAAGTGCCCAAACCGCAGTTATACATGGTTGTCAGATGTTGGAAGATGATCCTCGTTTTAATGCTGGAACTGGTTCGGTACTCCAATCAGATGGTCAAATTCGGATGAGTGCTGCGCTGATGGATGGTTCAACCCAAAAATTTAGCGGTGTGATTAATGTTTCCCGTTTACAGCATCCCATTAATTTAGCCGCAGCTTTACAAAGATCTGACGATCGCGTTTTGTCTGATTATGGTGGAGCAGAATTAATGCGAGAATTACAGGTACCTATTTATAATCCTTTAGTCCAAATTCGGCTCCAAGAATGGCTCCAAGAACGTGACGAGAATTTTACCAAAGAATCGGCGGGAGTTGTCGCGGAACAGGAATTAATCCATGAGCCTGGACATGGTACGATCGGCGTAGTAGCCTTAGATAGTGAAGGATGTTTAGCCGCAGGTACTTCTACTGGTGGTAAAGGTTTTGAACGGATTGGGAGAGTCAGTGATTCGGCTATGCCTGCGGGTAATTATGCTACATCTAAAGCTGCGGTAAGCTGTACTGGTATTGGTGAAGATATTATTGATGAGTGTCTCGCTGCTCGGATCGTCATTAGGGTAACTGACGGTTTATCTCTCAAAGCAGCTTTAGAACGTTCTTTGGCTGAATCTAAGCAAAATCAGCGGGATTTAGGTGCGATCGCTCTTGATGCTACTGGAGCGATCGCTTGGGGGAAAACGAGCGCAGTGCTTTTAGCTGCATATCATACAGGAGAACAGATCGGTGATACTTTGGAACTAGAACCCGGTACTATTACTGGTTGGTTATAGGATAAGGTTCAGTTAAGAATGTTTTTGGGAGTTATCGGTGAAGCTGGGCGTTCGCGAGAGCGTGCCGTAGGCATAGCATTCGGATATAATGTTACTGGCGCTTATCGCTCAATTGTCGCCCGAATGCTTCGCCCCTACTAGATATTCCCAATTATTTAGGTGTTTCGGTGGTTTGATCTGGATGTGATTTTAATTTCCAACCAGGTTTCACCACTTGACGGGAACGAGCAATTACCAGAGTATCATCAGTCACATTTTCTGTGACAACAGAACCAGCCGCAACGGTGACATCTGCACCTAAAGTAACTGGAGCGACTAATACGCTGTTGGAACCAATTTTGTTGCGATCGCCAATTTCAGTCCGATGTTTATTGACACCATCATAATTAGCCGTAATCGTTCCGGCACCGATATTAACTTGATTGCCAACTGTGGCATCACCTAGGTAAGATAAATGTGCTACATTCGTGCGATCGCCTAAGGTCGAATTTTTAATCTCCACAAAATTCCCAATCCGACAACCTACACCTATTTTGGCATCTCCCCGTAGGTGAGTATATGGCCCAATCTGCGCTTGATTTTGGACAATACTATTGGTAACTACAGAGTAAAGGATTGTGACATTACTGCCAATTTGACTATTTTCAATTAAACTTCCTGGACCGATGCGACTTCCTGATTGGATCAGCGTTTTGCCCCGCAGATGAGTTTGTGGTTCAATAATCACATCTCGTTCAATTTCTACTGTATCATCGATCGTGATGCTATCTGGATCGATTAAGGTCACTCCTTCAGCCATCCAGCGTTCTTTGATCCGATTTTGCAAGATTTCGGCTACTTCAGCTAGGTTTTTGCGGTCATTAACGCCTAGAATTTCTTGATAATCTTCAACATCTACGGCCATAATTGGTTGGAGATAACTAACTGCATCGGTGAGGTAGTATTCTTGTTGGTTATTTTCCGATCGCAATTTTGGCAATACTTGAGATAATTCTGACCAACGAAAACAGTAAATTCCAGCATTTATGCGACGATTTTGGCGCTGGGCTGTGGTGCAGTCGCGATCTTCAATTATTTGGGTGAGAATATTATTACTATCACAAAAGACGCGCCCATACCCTTTGGGATTAGGTAATTGAGCGGTCAAAATGGTAGCAGCGTTTTGATTTTGTTGATGAGTTTGGAGTAAATTTTTAATGGTGGTGGGACGTAATAAGGGGACATCTCCGTTTAAAACTAACAAATCACCTGTAAATCCCTCTAAGTAAGGCAAAATTTGCTGCACAGCATGACCCGTTCCTAATTGTTCTCTTTGTTCGATAAACTCTAGGTTTTCACAAGATTCAAGTGCAGTTTTAACCTGATCGCTTTGATAACCAACGATCACAAATTGGCGTACTGGTTTAATGGCCGATACACTGTTTAATATCCATGCTACTAAAGAGCGTCCTCCCAAGTTATGTAAAACTTTGGGCAACTCCGATTTCATTCTGGTTCCGCGTCCAGCCGCTAAAATTGCTACTGCTACCATTTTTTTGTGGGTCTATTTTACCGGAATAGAGCTATTTGTAATTTATGACACTTTAGATGCTTCTGGATGAGGTAGTCTATTGTGGAGGGAAGCTAGTCTCAATTGGGGCAACTTTGGACCAAGAATAAATTCACTAAATTGCTTGACCAGTTTCGGATTGCGCCATCCCTTGGCCGTTTCTTCGGCGATAATTTTGAGAGATTCTTCCGGGGTAAAAGCTTTTTTATAGGGACGTTCACTAGTTAGGGCATCATAGATATCAATGATTTGAAATACTTGTGCTAGGTAAGGAATTTCATCTTCAATTAACCCATCAGGGTAGCCAGACCCGTCCCAACGTTCATGGTGATAGCGGATAATTGGTAATACTCCGCGCATGGTTCGCAGGGGTTTGCAGATTTTCTCACCAATTAAGACGTGCTGGTTCATAATTGCCCTTTCTTCGGCAGTAAATTGTCCTTTTTTGAGTAATACCGCGTCGGGGATACCTACTTTGCCGATATCATGGAGGTAGCCCCCCCACATTAAATCCCGAATTTCACCCCGAGATAAATTTAAGTGTTCTCCTAAAGCTTGACCCCAAGTTACCAGTCTTTCACAATGGTCTCCCGTATTTGGATCGCGACTTTCTACCGCACGAGCGATCGAAAATAGGACTTGTTCTGCATGATCTAAGTCTTCATTTAACCGTTTTTGCCGCACTAGGGATTGGACTCTGGCTGCTAGTTCTAGGTGATCGAAGGGTTTGCTTAAGAAATCATCTCCTCCTGCTTCAATTCCTTTGATCCGCGATCGCCGATCATTGAGGGCTGTAATAAAAATTATTGGAATCAGACGTGTTTGCTCATCTTGCTTGAGACGACGACATACCTCAAACCCATCCATTCCTGGCATCATTACATCCAGCAAGATCAGATCTGGATTGACCTCAATCACGCATTCTAAAGCTGATGGACCACTATCTACTTCCACCACATTGTATCCTTCTACCGATAAAAGGGCTACTGCTGTCATGCGACTGGCTGGATGGTCATCCACTACGAGGATTTTTGGCTGTTCGGAATCGATTATGTTCACACTGAACACCTTGCTCTGAAATTATGAGAAGTACAATAACGCAACTATTGGCATGGAAAATAGCCAAAGCCACTAGCTGACTGCTATTATGTTAAATTTTATTAACTGAGAGATCAGTCATTTTACTTAAAATGAAATCAGGCTTTTACTTAGTTTTGTTCATTTTTGGTGAGTAGATGGCTACTTTCGGTTCTAGTATTCCAGATTTATAGCTTAATCTAACTAATTATTACTAAAATATCCACAAACATGACTAACTATTGCCACTAATTTTCCCACCAAAAAAGACGATAGTTTGAAGATTTTTAAATTTTATTGATTTAACCATCGTTTTTTCCAATGGGAGGTATGTTCTAAATCACATATCTGTTGTTCTTTTGTCCTTCGATTGAGAATTATCGCTGGTGGATCACTCAAATTTGGATCGCGATAGGGAATCGCTGCTCGCGTTACCAGATGTTCTTGTTCTTGTAAAGATAGTTGATGCTCATCTTGACAAATAAAGCTGGCTAATGTACCTGGCGATCGCCTACCGACGGGTGTGGTGGAGCTGATCTTTAATCCGGTTTTGAGCAAAGCAGTCCGGACAGATGCAGCACAGGAATAGGTTGCTAAATGTCCTGTGGGGGTGAGACAGTCCGCGACTTTCCCTAAAAACTCAACTGTCCACAATTGCGGACATTTGGGTCCAGAAAAAGGATCGAGAAAGATTGCATCTGCTTTAAATCCCATGTTACAGACCTGTTGGATAGTTACTCTAGCATCTCCAATGAGTAATTTTGCGGTTAATTGTTTAGTTTGCAGTTCACCCACTTTTGCTAATTTAGCTAACATCATGGGAATTGGTTCAGACCATTGATCGAGAAGTTGATGAGCGATCGCTGTTTGGGGAATTTTTACATCTAATTCTAGTCCGATCAATTCCACCTGACAATGGGGATTAATCACCCAAATATTGGCTAAGGCTGAGGCACTATTATATCCTAACCCATAACAAATATCTAGGAGTTTAATGCTCGGTTGATGAGCTTTCTGTTTAATTTGGGTCGGTTCGATAAATTTCAGTTCTGCTTCTTGTTTAGCACCTTGACAACTATGGAAAGTTTCTCCAAATTCATCAGAAAAAAAGGTAAAAGAGCCATCTGCGGTGAGTTGGGGGGCAAAATGGCTAGGTTTCATCATATTTTCGGTTTGATATCAGGTTTTTTAGTAGCATATATAACTATATCTAAGTAATTCGCTAGCATCGGTATAATTTGTCAGCGATCGCCGATTTTTTTTGTAAAGATTTATTGATAATTCCGGAAATTTACAGAATCATCAGTTAAATTTCTTTAACAAAATTAAGCGGTTAAACTGTTGGTTGAGAAAACCTAAAAGTCTAGTCAGCACAAGCTTAACGGGTGAAAATCTCAATCCAAATGCACCAAAAACAGAAAATAAAACAGTGATAGGAGGTAAAGGGGATTGACATCTGCAAGATATATTGCTAAGATAATTAACATAAAATTTAACCAAGTCAGTTGAATCCTGATGTTACTAATGCAGTCACAGACATTAAAAGGAAACTGAAGAGAAAACCTTGTTCTGAATCTAGATGGTTCCCATCTCCTCAGCATCAGTAGTTGGTAGTAATTTAGCCTACCTCGCTAGTAGTAGTCTTGTGTTGTTAATTGTCTAGGTTGTTCGTTTAAACCAAGATGAAGGAGAAATCAGCGATCGGCTCATCAATGGGAAGAGGAATTTACTTGTGTGGAACGATTATTCCTTGACCATGAAATCGGTAAAAATTTTATTCAAGAGAGGTTAAGCTGTGCAGATAAAAACCATGTTAGTCCAGCTGCAAAACGCCATGGGACGAGATAATTTAGTTGAGAAAATGATTTTGATTCCCGAACCGAAACAGCCACAAAATCAAAATTATCAGCCGATGGAATCAGTCAACTTAATTGTCGGATATAATGGCACCCCTACCAGTCAAACAGCTTTAGATATTACTCTCTGGATGGCTCATCAAATTCGGTTATTAACTCAAGCAGAAGTTACCGTGCAAGTAGTCTATGTGTTAGATAATGACAATAACAGTAATGAGTGCCCAGATTTTTTTACTGCTACGACAACTTCTAATTCTTCAAGAGCAGAAAATTACTGCAAATTGTCGGGAACTTCAAACAGAAAAAGTATTACTCCGATTTTAACTCAAAGGGAACCAAACGCAACCGGAAGTTATACTCAGCCTGGGGAAAAACGAGATTATCGACCCATCACCTCGATCGATCCATTAGAAAAAGCTGATCATATTTTATGGCAAGCGCGGTGTTTAGCGGAAGAATGGCGTGGTTCTTTTAAAGCGCATCTACGTTTTGGCTGTATTGCAACAGAAATTAAGAAAGTTCTAGCAGCAGAAGCAGCTGCACTATTATTTTTAGGTTGTCATTCTGCACAACATCCAATTGTCCAGCAGCTTGGGCATAATTTACCTTGTCCAGTATTGGGGATTCCAAATTATCTGGATTAGGAAAAGTGATAGAAACTGGATTGGCAATTATGATAATTTAGGAGAATAAAATTTTCATTTTTGCCAATTACCAATGATTGATCCTCAGTTGCTGATTTCTGCCCAGGAATTAGCCGAACATCTTAATGATGCACAAGTTGTGATTGTTGACTGTCGCTTTTCCTTAGCTGACCCAGACTTAGGATATCAACAATATCAGACTAGCCATATTCCTGGTGCTTTTTATTTACACTTAAACCAAGATCTGGCTAGTCCAGTTGAGCTGCATGGGGGACGTCATCCCTTACCCCATCCCCAGGATCTAGCTCAGAAGTTAGCACAGATCGGGGTAAATTCTCCAGAAACTTTAGTAGTTGCTTACGATGATTCCCGGTTCGCTTTTGCAGCACGTTTATGGTGGTTGTTAGGTTATCTAGGACACGATCGGGTAGCTTTGCTAGATGGAGGTTTTTCGGGATGGGAAAAAGCTGGTTATCCCTTGAGTAGGGAAGTGTCTAAACCACAGCAACTGGGTAAATTTTCGCCCCAAATCCGACCAGATGGAATTGTCGATATTGATACCCTCAAAATCCGGAAAGACCTCCCAGAAGTAGTTTTAGTTGACTCCCGTGAACCTGGTCGTTATCGTGGTGAACATGAACCCATTGACCCAATTGCGGGACATATTCCCGGTGCGGTTAATTATCCTTGGCAAGAAGTAACTGACGAATTTGGTAAACTCCGATCGCCAGAAATTCAACGTCAACGCTGGGCAAATTTGGCCCAAGCTCAGGAGATTATTGTCTATTGTGGTTCTGGTGTTACTGCTTGTGTCAATCTGTTCTCCTTAGCAGTAGCAGGAATTAAGACTGGTAAGCTTTATCCCGGTAGTTGGAGCGATTGGTGTTCCTATCTCAATCCCTAAATTTGGTTTTTTTAGCAAAAAACCTTGACATGGTTTTTATGTTGATGTAAAATTCAACATAGTTACCAGCTTGAGCTAGGAGCAATTTATGCAGCTAAACAAGATTAATTTAGCGAATATCGTCGCCATCGGTCATCAAAATGGTCAATTAGGGGTAGTGATTGACCGAGGTGAAGATTTAGAATATATTGAGATTCCAGCTCCGATCGCGGCTTATCAAGGGTTAGAGCAACTTGATTTGATCGTTAATAGTGATTTTTCCCAACTGTCCGCATCAGAAATTACCCTGACTCCGGAATTAGATTGTCCAGAAGCGATCGCCATGTTACCAGTCAAATCATCAGCGACGGCAGCGATTGGTTATGATGAAACTGAACAAGTTTTGCAAATTAAATTTGCTCAGGGAGCCACCTATCAATATTATGATGTCCAAGTGGAAGTTTGGGAAGATTTTGTTGAGGCTGACTCAAAAGGGCAATTTTTTCATGCTCAGATTAAAGGTTATTATGAATCAGCGCGGATTGACCAGGAAGATTAATCACTACAGCTAGTCTCAGGGACTACCATCATCTGAGTGGCGATCGCGAATTATGCCATCATAGCCAATTTGGCGCTAGGATCAGCTATATATGTCCCATCACTATGCACCTAATTCAGTTTTTCCCCTATTATATTTCTACTAAAATTTAGTTAGAATCGTTGCTCACTAACAATCAGGGAAACTTGCTGCGTATTTATACTTATTTTGCTAATTCAGACAGAAAATGATCCGCACAGAAATGGCATTTCAGGGTAAAGTGAAAAGACGGAGTACATGATCTGTACCGTTAAACTTGCTTTCCTTACCTAGTTTTCTCAAGCAACCCCTTGGTTGTTTTAGCAATTAGTGATGATAGTGGTATAATTAGCAAATAATCTGACCGCAGTGAAAGGATTGAATAGGGAGGTACAAATAAAATTAGAGAAAATTAGTAAACGGTTGGTTAGATGGAAATTGCTATAATCAATTATTCCACTTAAATTCTTTTCTACAAATATTAGGTCTAAGTTTCTATGTCGCCTTGTGCCATGAACCGTCTTTCTATTTTCGTAGACGGGAACAATATGTTCTACGCTCAACAAAAAAATGGTTGGTTTTTCGATCCGAGAAGAGTTTTAGAATACTTCACCGGAGAACCAGATGTAACACTGATTAATGCTTTTTGGTATACTGGATTAAAAGATCCGCAAGATCAACGTGGGTTTAGAGATGCTTTGATTAGTTTAGGATATACAGTGCGAACTAAAATTCTCAAAGAATATTATGATGATAATTCAGGGCGCTATTCTCAAAAAGCAAATTTAGACATAGAAATAGTTGTCGATATGTTTAACACAGTAGAACAATACGATCGGGTAGTTCTATTTAGTGGTGATGGCGATTTTGAGCGAGCGATTGAGTTATTACGTTCTAAAAACACCCATATAACAGTTGTATCAACCGAAGGAATGATCGCTAGAGAATTACGCAATGCGACGGATCGTTATATTGATTTGAATGATATTCGTCCTTCCATTGAAAAACTTGACTTTTAAAAGTTTGGTGTAATGGGTAAGAGCTGTTTTTCCGATTATCCATTACACTTTCTGTCCAATCTGCAAATAATTAAAGGTGTCACTAATGAACCCAAAACCAGACAAAATAATTATTTTCGATACCACTTTGCGGGATGGAGAACAATCCCCTGGAGCGACTCTCAATGTAGATGAAAAATTGACCATTGCTCGTCAACTTGCTCGTTTAGGAGTAGATGTGATTGAAGCAGGTTTCCCCTACGCAAGTGAGGGAGATTTTATTGCAGTTGAAAAAATTGCCCAAACCATTGGGACGGAAAATGGACCAATAATTTGCGGTTTAGCTCGAGCAACTCGTCCCGATATCCAACGAGCAGCAGCAGCATTAAAACCAGCAGCACATCCGCGGATTCATACTTTTATTGCTACCTCGGATATTCATTTAGAATATAAGCTCAAGAAAACTCGAGCCGAAGTGTTAAATATTGTACCAGACATGGTAGCTTATGCTAAATCTTTTGTGGAAGATGTGGAATTTTCCCCAGAAGATGCAGGACGTTCTGATCCAGAATTTCTTTATGAAGTATTAGAAAGAGCGATCGCTGCTGGTGCGACAACTGTGAATATTCCGGATACAGTTGGATATACAACTCCGAGTGAATTTGGAGCGTTAATTCGGGGAATTAAAGAAAATGTACCGAATATTGACCAAGCGATCATTTCTGTACATGGACATAATGATTTAGGGTTAGCAGTAGCTAATTTTTTGGAAGCTGTGAAGAATGGTGCGCGTCAGTTAGAATGTACTGTGAATGGGATTGGTGAACGTGCTGGAAATGCAGCTTTAGAAGAATTAGTGATGGCACTATATGTACGTCGTCAGTATTTTAATCCTTTTTTAGGACGACCCGTAGAATCAGAAGCACCCCTGACTAATATTGATACTAATCAGATTTATAAAACTTCTCGTTTGGTTTCTAACCTGACCGGAATGTTAGTGCAACCTAATAAAGCAATTGTCGGTGCTAATGCTTTTGCTCATGAGTCAGGGATTCATCAAGATGGAGTCCTCAAGCATAAGCTGACTTATGAGATTATGGATGCTCAATCGATCGGTTTGACAGATAACCAAATTATCCTCGGGAAACTTTCCGGTCGTCATGCTTTTCAAACTCGGTTGAAGGAATTAGGGTTTGAGTTATCAGAAACTGAATTGAATAATGCTTTTCTGAAATTTAAAGCAGTTGCTGATAAGAAAAAAGAAATTACTGATTGGGATCTAGAATCAATTGTTACTGACGAAATTCAGCAACCTCCCGAACTGTTCCGGTTAGAATTGGTGCAGGTTTCCTGTGGTGATCACTCCCGTCCAACTGCAACGATCACGATGCGAGTTCCGACTGGGGAAGAATTAACTGACGCAGCGATCGGGACTGGTCCGGTTGATGCTGTTTATAAAGCAATTAATCGTGTGGTTAATGTACCGAATGAATTAATTGAATATTCAGTCCAATCAGTAACTGCGGGGATCGATGCGTTAGGAGCAGTGACGATTCGGTTACGTTCTCATGGACAGGTTTTTTCTGGTCATGCAGCTAATACAGATATTATTGTCGCTTCTGCTCATGCTTATGTTAATGCGCTCAATCGTCTTTATGCTGCGTTACAAAATCCGGTAGTTGCGGTACAGACTGCTGGTGTTTCTTAGATTGGTGCGATCGCGGGGGTGCTTTAGTACCCCTGGGTTGCTTAAGAGGATGGAAGGGCAAATATTTGGTTAATGATATTGATAAAAATGCCGATAATTTTAGCTAGGTCAGTAATATAATATTCCTTGACATCTACAGAAATTAGTTTTTCTTCTAGTTGCAAAAATCTCCAAGCAGTTCCGGATGTGACTACTCCATGATAAAACTTAGTTAGTCAAAGATCAACTATCTTTTCAACTAAATTTATAATTTCTGCCGCGATCGCCTGAACTAAGTTTTAGTTTCCTCGCTCAAATTGACTCTAATAACTATATTATAATTACGGTTAAATTCAATTGGTTTGTGATTGATCTGTTGGTGAGGGCGGGTTTTTATTATTGGTTGGTTTATGTCAAAGATCCGGGTGAACCCGCCCCTACGGCGATCGCACATTGTCAATCAAATTTATCTTCTATTGTTAATTTTGTCGGGATGGGTTTACCAACCTATTTTGTTATTTACAGATTATCTAGATAAATTTGCACACACCCCGCCGATCGGCTCGCTATGATTATCATAGCCAAGGGCTAAGAAGTGCATCCAGCCGAGCAAGCAACCCGAAAGCCGTATTCGCTGACGCGGACATCCGGCCCATTATAGTCGCGATACGCAGAACGACAAGCATTTGGAAAGTTGACCCACGACCCACCGCGCCCCAGCCGATATTGAGAATGATTCTTATTATCATCCCAGGAACTGCCATCTATGGGCGCACCCTGGTAATTATCATGCCAAGAATCAGCACACCATTCCCATACATTTCCGTGCATATGATATAAGCCAAAACCATTGGGTGGAAAATTTCCTACATAAGTTGTTTTTTGGCGGCGATACTTCCCTTTTGATTCATTAGCGTAAGTATCACTAGCGTCATAATAAGCTAACTTACTGGTGATCGTTTCTCCAAAGTGAAACGGTGTTGTTGTTCCTGCTCGACAAGCATATTCCCATTCCGCTTCGGTCGGTAAACGATAGTTTTTGCCTGTCTGTTTAGACAGTCTCGCACAAAATTCTAAAGATTCATACCAATTTACACTTTCTACAGGTCGATTTTCACCTTTAAATCTAGAGGGGTCTGTCGTTAAATCCATATTTATTGTAGGTAATTGAGCAACAACACGCCATTGAGCTTGTGTTACTGCATATTTTCCTAGATAAAATGATGCTACAGTTACATCATGTTGCGGTCCTTCGTGATCAGATCTATTTTTTTCATTACTTGGTGAACCCATCTTAAATTTACCGCTCGGAATTTTTACCATCTCTAAAGTCGTACCGTTTCCCAGATTTTCGGTAAAAAATTCCGCTTGTTCTCGACGGTTATTAATTTCCTGACCTTGTGCATTTACAGTTATTACCTCAAAGGTAAATATTTCTAATGAAAATGGTGCTGGTGCTGGGGTTAATGGTATTGATGGGATGGGATACAACTGCTGCTCAATTTTTTTGAGACGTTGCAAAATTTCTTGAGTATTTTTAGGTCGCATCCCTGGAAAGGGTGCCATTAATTCATCGATAAAATCTGCCAATATCGGCGATATTTTTGCATTTCCGTCACGCCATAATAGTTGCATTGTTTCTGAATATTCAAAATTTGTCGGTCCTTTTCCTGTCAGCAAAAATACAAAAGTACGCCCTAAAGCATAAAAATCTGATTGTGGTACGGCTTGATTATGAATTTGTTCTAAAGGTGAATATTCGGGAGTAAAAACACTGGTAACACCTGACATTTTACCGACTTTAGCTAAGTAGGTAGCTGTCATTTCTCTGGCAGTACCAAAGTCAATTAGAACTAACTGTCCATGAGGACGTTGCATGATATTAGGTGGTTTAATATCTCGGTGGAAATAGTCCTGTTTGTGGACGCAATCTAAAATTTCGGTGATTTGTTTTAACCAGTCGATCGCTTCTTTTTCCTGAATCGGTGGTTTTCCTTTCATCCATGTTTCTAAGTTTTCACCCTCCACCTTTTCCATCACAATGCAATAGATCAGCGGATCGTTGTTTCTGGGCTGAACTGTGAAATAAGCATCTACCTTGGGAATACCGGGATGATTTAGTTTGCTTAATACTTCTGCTTCTTTTTGAAATAGTTCTACTGCTTTAGGTTGATTTACTTTTAAAACTTTGAGGATTTTTGGCTTTCCTTGATCATCTGCTTCGTAAATAGTGCCAAAACCGCTATTGTCACTAAGTAGGTGTTTTACCCAGTAGCGTTTTTGCAGATATCTATCTGTTCCACAGTTACAACAGATAGGGTTAGTTCCGCTAGCGGGTTCATCGGGTTTGGGACAGTTTGGGTTTATACAGAGACTCATGTTGATCTGTGGGTTAGCTGTATTTTCCTAAAATAACATAACGTCCCTAAGAAAAAATCAACAACAAGCATTACTCAGGATATTTTTGCCGAGTGGAAATTATCGCGATCGCCTGATCAATCTAGGTATAGGGAAGTAGATTTTTGTCTCTATACCTAGATGGAGAATTATTGGTCAGTGGAAGCATGACCATTACCAGATTCTCTGAGTAGATATTGCCAAATTTGTCGATTTTCAGCTTGCACATTCCGGATTGATGTCCAAATTTCCCGAATTGCTTGACGATCATGATCCGCATTTCTGGTTAAACGAGTCACCGCATCGGTCATAAACTCCACTGATGCTTCTAATCGCTCCAGACTTTCAAAACTGTTACTAATTACTCTCTGGGTTTCATAGACTAAGTTATCAAACCGAGAATTTACCTCATCCATCCGCTTGGTTAGTTTGGCGATCGCGATATTATTCTGCTGTTGTTGCTCAGATACTTGATCAAGTCGATCAGATACTTGATTAAGTGTCACTGCGGTAATTTGTTGTTGTTGGGCAAGATTGGCTAATATTTCCTCGATTCTGTCTAATCTTTCATTCATGGACTTACTACCTATTTTTGATGTTTTTCTATCAGTTTGCTCTATGATAAAACTTAGTTAGTCAAAGATCAATACTCCTTTCAACTAAATTTATAATTTCTGCCGCGATCGCCTGAAATAAATTATATTTTCCTCGCTCAAATTGGCTCTAATAACTATCTTTAATCACTGTTAAATTCAATTGGTTTATGATTGATCTGTTGGTGAGGGCGGGTTTTTATTATTGGTTGGTTGATGTCAAAGATCCGGGTGAACCCGCCCTACAGCGATCGCACATTGCCAATCAAATTTATCCTCTATTGTTAATTTTGTTGGGGTGGGTTCACGCTACCAATTTTGTTATTCGTTGATCACCTAGATCAACTAAACTTACCCACCGATCGCCGCGATCGCAGCCATCAAATCGAGAAATTAAACCGTCGATCGGCTCCCGATGATATAATTAGTGATGATTGAGATACTTGGTTAATGGGATTGATCAAGATTTGCAGCGAGCTATTGATATTTTCTCAAACTTAAGCAATAATCACATTATCGTAGCCAGACCAGCACTACACCATAATAATTAAATAACCAGGTTACTTTTTCCCAAAAAAAATTTATCTCTTCGATCGGGGGCTAAATCAAGAAAGAGTAAAGTAAAGAAGGGTAAAGGACAAGAGAGCCAAGGGCTAAGAAGTCCCCCCAACTGAGCAGACAACCCGAAAGCCGAATTCGTGGTAGAGGCGGAATTCCTGATCCAATAAAGAAGCGACAGGCAGAACGACAAAACCGCGGATAATTGAACCACGAGCCACCACGCATAGTATGGTATTGATAATTATTCTTATTAGTATCATAGAAATAACTCGGTAAGTGGGAAACTCAGTTCTTTAGAACTGGGAGGGAAACGGCTCGTGCGGTTTTAACCGCCAGTAAATATTTCTTCAATTAGCGGAGTGGTGTGGGTCTTC
The DNA here is from genome assembly GCA_963744145.1 of uncultured cyanobacterium. Taxonomy (GTDB): domain Bacteria; phylum Cyanobacteriota; class Cyanobacteriia; order Cyanobacteriales; family CAWUOF01; genus CAVUSO01. The sequence continues at coordinate 1,801,481 of CAVUSO010000001.1, forward strand.
TATGTATTTCTTAACCACTTCACTACTAATATTACCTGCTGTGCTTACAAAATAACTGCTTGTCCAAAGACTAGGTAATTTTAATAATTGTGGAAACTCTTTTCTTAGATAATTACTTGACCTTCCTTTAAATGCTTTAACCACCAGTGCGGGGGTGTCTGTCGGTTTAACTGCCACAAATAGATGTACATGATCTGGGGCAACTTCTAAGGCTAAAATATCCCAACCTTTCTCTATTGCCAAAGCTAAAAATATCTGACGGATTCTAGTTGCTATATCGCCGACTAGAACTGGACGGCGACGCTTAGGGATAAATACAAAATGGTAGTTAAGCAGGAACTTGACGTGATTGTGGGTTTTGTATTCCGGTAAATTTAGCATAAAAAGATTGTAGATATAAGTTGACAAATCAACTATACTACGTTATGCTGTTAATAACAAGATAGAAAAGGAAAGAAAGTGGCTAAAGCTAGAAGTAAGACGCCAAAAAAAACCAAAGTACCGTTAGGTGTTCAGCAAAATTTGATCAATGCTGAACCAGAGTTAAAAGCAATTCTTGAATTTATTTGCTCGGAGTCGAACAAACTCCACAATTGTGCTACCTACTATGCGCGTCAAATGTGGTTTAAAGCTCACCAATACGTCACCAAGTTTGACATAGTAAGGAATCTTACGGAAAATGTGCATTTCTCTGCACTACCCTCAGATGCAGCAGTGCAAACTTGTATCTCAGTGGGAGAGTCAATTAGCTCTTTTGCCAAGTTACGGGGGTTGTGGCTAAGTGGTCAACTTGAAACTAGACCCAAACTACCCAATTATCGAAAACCGGGGTATCAATTAGTTGCCTATCCTAAACGGTCACTAAGGTTAATTGATGGAAAGATTAGATTCCCTTTAGGATTACAGGTCAATGCTTGGTTTGGCATCAAAGAATTTTTCCTACCAATGCCAACTAACCTAGATTTTGAGTCTCTTAGAGAGGTCAGGATACTCCCTAGAAACGGTTGCTTTTATGCTGAGTTTATCTACCCAGTTCTAGTCGAAAAACCTGTCCTAGACCCAGCTAAATGTTTGGGGATAGACCACGGTTTGAATAACTGGTTGACAGCCGTTAGTAATGTAGGGACAAGTTTTATTATTGATGGCAAACACCTAAAGTCAGTCAATCAATGGTACAACAAACAGGTCGCCAAACTTAAAGCTAATAAACCCGAAGGTTTTTGGTCTAATCGTTTAGCTGCAATGACGGAGAAACGTAATAGACAAATGAGGGACGCTATCAACAAAGCGGCTCGGATAGTGATAAACCATTGTTTAAATAATGGGATAGGAACTTTAGTTTTTGGTTGGAATAAAAGTCAAAAAGATGGGATAGAGTTAGGCAAAAAGAACAATCAAAACTTTGTCCAAATCCCTACGGCTAGGCTTAAAGCAAGAATTCAAGAACTTTGTGAGTTGTTTGGCATTAAGTTTGCCGAAACTGAAGAAAGTTATACCAGCAAGGCTAGTTTTTTAGATGCTGATCCCATCCCAACTTACGGTGAAAAACCCGCAGGATGGACAGCATCAGGAAAAAGAGTTAGCCGTGGTTCCTATCTCAGTTCCAAAGGCACTAAGATAAATGCCGATTGCAATGGTGCAGCCAACATTTTAAGAAAAGTAGCGGTGGAGCTTGGGCTAGTCCTAAGTGAAATCAGTAGAGGTGTCTTGTACGCGCACTTTGAAGTTCAGGATCTGGACTCTTCAAGAATCTCAGTGTCTTTAGACCTGAGAGTATCAATCCAAGCACTTCCATCTATGGGCGCACCTTGATAATTTTTATGCCAAAAATCAGCACACCATTCCCATACATTTCCGTGCAGATCGTATAAGCCAAAACCATTGGGTGGAAAAGTTCCTACCTCTGTTGTTTGTTGGCGATACTCCCCTTTTGCTTCATTAGCATAAATATAGCTAGCGGCATAATTAGCTAACTTACTGGTAATCGTTTCCCCAAAGTGAAACGGTGTTGTTGTTCCGGCTCGACAAGCATATTCCCATTCCGCTTCCGTCGGTAACCGATAGGTTTTACCTGTCTGTAATGATAGTCTGGCACAAAATTCTCCAGATTCATCCCAATTTACTTGTTCTACAGGTCGATTTTCACCTTTAAAATAAGAGGGGTCTGGCTTTAAATCTATATTTATTTTAGGTAATTTGGCAACGGCACGCCATTGAGCCTGTGTCACTGCATATTTTCCCAAATAAAATGATGCCACAGTCACATCATGTTGTGGTTCCTCCTGATCATATCTATCCTTTTCATTACTTGGTGAACCCATTTTAAATTTACCGCTAGGAATTTTCACCATCTCTAAAGTCGTACCATTTCCCAGATTTTCTGGAAAAAATTCCGCTTGTTCCTGACGACTATTAATTTGCTGACCTTGTGAATTTACAGTTATTACCTCAAATGTAAATGTAGGGTTTATTGGTTTCTTGCGATCTAATATCGTCAAATAACTAACTATTCCTAATACACCAACACTACTAAATCCGACGATCCCCGTAAGGAAATCTCGCCTTGTTGATCCTGGTGTGCTCGAAGTTGGTGAAATATTTTTAGGATTTAATGAAGGTGCTGATGGATACAACTGCTCCTCAATTTTTTTGAGTTGTTGCAAAATTTCTTGAGTATTTTTAGGTCGCTTTCCTGGAAAGGGGGCCATTAATTCATCAATAAAATCTGCAAAGATCGGCGAGATTGTTGATGCTTTTTCTCGCCATTGCAGTTGACCAGTGTGGGCATCTTCTTCAAAGTCTGTAGGTGTTTTGCCAGTCAGCAAAAACACAAAAGTGCGCCCTAATGCGTAAAAATCTGATTGCGGTACGGCTTTACTATTGACTTGTTCTAAAGGCGTATATCCTGCACTATTAACGCTAGTGACACCAAGGATGCCACCTACTTTAGCTAAATAAGTAGTAGTCATTTCCCTGGCGGTGCCAAAATCAATTAAAACTAACTGCCCACTAGGATTTTGCATGATATTAGCAGGTTTAATATCCCGGTGAAAATACTGCTGTTGGTGTACGCAATCTAAAATTTCTGTGATTTCCTTTAACCAGTCGATCGCTTCTTTTTCCTGAATTGGTGGTTTTCCTTGCCTTAATTCTTCTAGGTTCTTTCCCTCAATTTTTTCCATGACAATACAATGCAACGGCTGATTACTACTTCTCGGTTGTACTGTGAAATAAACATCTATTTTGGGAATACCAGGATGGTTGAGGTTGCTTAATACTTCTGCTTCTTTTTGAAATAGTTCTACGGCTTTAGGTTCATTTAATTTTAAAACTTTGAGGATTTTTGCTGTTCCTTGATCATCGGCTTCGTAAATAGTACCAAACCCGCTATTGTCACTGAGTAGGTGTTTTACCCAGTAGCGTTTTTGCAGATATCTATCTGTACCACAGTTACAACAGATAGGGTTATTTCCGTTGGCGGGGTCATCAGGTTTGGGGCAGCTTGGGTTTATACAGAGACTCATTTCTATCTGTGAGTTAGCTAGGTTTTTCTCATCTAATCTACCATCCCTAGGTAACCATCGGCAACCATTACTCTGGATTTTCAACTAAATCTATTACTTTCTGCCGCGATCGCTTGCTCAATATAGATATAGGACGGTATATTTGTATACCTATACCGATTGAGAATTATTGGTGAGTAGGAGAATGACCATGATCAGATTCTCTGAGTAGATCTGGCGATCGCTAGGTTTGGTTTTCTGGCTCTATACTGTCAAATGAGACATCTTCATACAAATTATCAATGCTAGTACGAAAGTCTATACTTGCCAAATGAATTTCACTACCTGGAAAATAGAATTGCAACACCCATAATCCTTCGGGATTACGACGAAAGCAGTCTAATCGCGGCTGCTTTTGACTAATTAAAACATATTCTTGCAAGGTTTCCAATTTTTGATAGTCTACAAATTTATCACCTCGGTCAAAAGCTTCTGTTGATTCAGATAAAACTTCGACAATTAAACAAGGATATTTTTTATAATTTACAAATTCTCGATCTCTCGGATCACAAGTTACCATCACATCAGGATAGTAAAAAATATTAGCGGTATCTATCCGGGCTTTCATATCCGCTATATAGACACGACAACCAGTACCTCGCAGATGATTTCTTAATATTGAAGCCAAGTTAAGGGAAATAGTGATATGGGCATCACTAGCACCAGCCATTGCATAAACTTGCCCATCAATATATTCGTGTTTGATCGAGCTGAGTTCTTCGATCGCTAGATAATCTTTAGCAGAAATAAAATCTTGACTTTGATTGGCAATCATAATTTTCGCAAAAAATAGATGATCTGATTATACCATCATAAAACAATTAATTCTAGTTAAAATTTTCTAGTTTACGCCGCTCAATTATCCCCATAATTAACAATTAAATTTACTACTGTTATACATGATCAGATTCTCTGATTAGATCGGGCGATCGCTAGGTTTGGTTTTCTGGCTCTATCCTTTCAAATGAGACATCTTCATACAAATTATCAATGCTAGTACGAAAGTCTATACTTGCCAAATGAATTTCACTACCTGGAAAATAGAATTGCAACACCCATAATCCTTCGGGATTACGGTCGAAAGCAGTCTAATCGCGGCTGCTTTTGACTAATTAAAACATATTCTTGCAAGGTTTCCAATTTTTGATAGTCTACAAATTTATCACCTCGGTCAAAAGCTTCTGTTGATTCAGATAAAACTTCGACAATTAAACAAGGATATTTTTTATAATTTACAAATTCTCGATCTCTCGGATCACAAGTTACCATCACATCAGGATAGTAAAAAATATTAGCTGGATCTATCCGGGCTTTCATATCCGCTATATAGACACGACAACCATTACCTCGCACATGATTTCTTAACAGTGTAAATAAGTTTCCGGTGATGGTGACATGGGCATCACTAGCACCAGCCATTGCATAAACTTGTCCATCAATATATTCGTGTTTAATCGAGCTGAGTTCTTCGATCGCTAGATAATCTTTAGCAGAAATAAAATCTTGACTTTGATTGGCAATCATAATTTTCGCAAAAAATAGATGGTTTATGTCAAATATCCGGGGGAATACATCGCGATCGCTTGATCAATATAGATATAGGGAAGTATATTTGCATCCCTATATCTAGATGGAAAACTATAAGTCAGTAGGAGAATTACCATTACTAGATTTTCTTAATAGATATTGCCAAATTTGCCTATTCTCAGCTTGCATATCCCGAATCGCTTGACGATCTTGAGCCGCATTTCTGGTTAAACGAGTCACCGCATCGGTCATTACTTCTACTGATGATTCTAATCGCTCTAGACTGCCAAAACTGTTACGAATTATTCTCTGGCTTTCATAGACTAAGCTATCAAACCGAGAAGTTACATCATCCATCCGCTCAGTTAAACTATCCATTCGCTTAGTTAGTTTGCCGATCGCTATAGTATTATGCTGTTGTTGTTCAGATACTTGATCCAGTCGATCGGATACTTGATTCAGTCGATCGGATACTTGATCAAGTCGATCGGATACTTGATCAAGTTTCCTTGTTGTAATCTGTTGTTGTTCAGATACCTGATTCAGTCGATCAGATACTTGATTAAGTGTGGCTGTGGTAATTTGTTGTTGTTGGGCAAGACTACCTAATATCTCCTCGATTCTGTCTAGTCTTTCACTCATGGACTTAGTACCTCTTTTTGATGTTTTTCTAGCAGTTTGCTCTATTATAAAACTTAGTTATTCAAAGATCAATACTCCTTTCAACTAAATTTATTACTTTCTGATGCGATCGCCTGAACTAAATTATATTTTCCTCGCTCAAATTGGTTCTAATAACTATCTTATAATCACTGTTAAATTCAATTGGTTTGTGATTGATCTGTTGGTGAGGGTGGGTTTTTATTATTGGCTGGTTTATGTCAATAATCCGGGTGAACCCGTCCCTACGGCGATCGCACGTTGTCAATGAATCGCACGTTGTCAATCAAATTGATCTTCTATTGTTAATTTTGTCGGGGTGGGTTTACTAATCAACTTTGTTACTCACAAATCACCTATCTAAACCTACCCCCACCTAGCCGATCAGCTATCTATGATATAATTATGTGATTGTTGAGATATTTGCTTAATGGGATTTATGAAGATTTGCAGCGAACTATTGACATTTTCTCAAACTTAAGCAATAATCATATTATCGTAGCCAAGCTAGCACCACACCATCACAATTAAATAACCAGGTTACCTTTTTCCCAAAAAAATTTTCTCCCTTCGCTCGGGGGCTAAATCAAGAAAGGGTAAAGGGCAAGAGGGCAAAAGAGCCAAGGGCTAAGAATTCCACCCAACCGAGCAGACAACCCGAAAGCCGATGCTGCGGTAGCGGTCGCCCGGGCCATAATAGTTGCGACAGGCAGAACGACAATTCCGCGGATTATCGTTCCACGAACCACCACGCACCACACGATGTTGAGAATTATTTCTATTAGTATTCCAAGCACTTCCATCTGTGGGCGCACCTTGGTAATTTTCATGCCAAAAATCTGCACACCATTCCCATACATTTCCGTGCAGATCGTATAAGCCAAAACCATTGGGCGGAAAATTTCCTACCTCTGTTGTTTGTCCGAGATACTCTCCTTTTACTTCATTAGCGTAAGTATAACTAGCGTTATAATTAGCTAACTTACTGGTAATCGTTTCTCCAAAGTGAAACGGTGTTGTTGTTCCTGCTCGACAAGCATATTCCCATTCCGCTTCCGTCGGTAACCGATAGTTTTTACCTGTCTGTTTAGATAGTCTCGCACAAAATTCTCCAGATTCATCCCAATTTACTTGTTCTACAGGTAGATTTTCACCTTTAAAATAAGAGGGGTATGGATTTAAATCTATATTTATTTTAGGTAATTTGGCAACTGCACGCCATTGGGCTTGTGTTACTGCACATTTTCCTAAATAAAATGATTCTACTGTTACATCATGTTGGGCTTCTTCATTATCATATCTATCCTTTTCATCCCTTGGTGAACCCATCTTAAACTTATCGCTCGGAATTTTTACCATCTCTAAAGTCGTACCGCTTCCCAGATTTTCTCTAAAAAATTCCGCTTGTTCCTGACGACTATTAATTTTCTGACCCCGTGCATCTACGGTTATTACTTCAAAAGGAAAGGTAGATATTGGTTTAGGAGGAATTGGACCTTTCGGACGCTCATTTTCGCCGATTATTGACTTAATTATCAAAGAACCAACTATTCCGACTCCGATCCACTTAACAAAATTTCTTCGCGTTGGTGAAGGTGCAATAACTACCTGCGTTTGCGGAGAACCTGTTGGTGGTTGGGGTGGTGGTGGTGGTGCGGATGGTGCTGCGGATGGTGGTGGTGCGGATGGTTGTCCAGTTAATGCTTGTAATGTTTCCTCTGCTGTTTGATAGCGATCGCAAAGATTATAACGAGTCATTTTCGTTAAGATCATTTTTAAGAAATCACTTACAGGGACTAAATGTTGCCAGAGAATTTCCCTCGTGTTTGGATCTTTAGATAAATTACCAGGATATATTCCAGTTAAAGCTTGGATTGCTACCATTCCTAACGCATAAAGATCGCTATTAGTATGAGGTTGACCTCCTGCTTGTTCTATGGGCATATAACCAGGAGTACCGATCGCAATAGTCAAATTAGTCCCTCCTTGGGTGGTGGAACTAGCTTGCTGCCATTTTTGCTTAATTGCGCCAAAATCAATTAACACTAACTGCTCATCGGAATGGCGACGCATGAGATTATCAGGTTTGATGTCACGATGGATCACCTTGTGCTGATGCACAAAAACTAAAATTTTCAATACCTCAATTAACATTTCTCTGATCTTGGCTTCTGTCCATCGTTGACCTGATGACAGTTCGCGACTGAGAGGATGTCCGTTAATCAATTCTTGTACTAAGTAAAATTCTTGATTTTCTTCAAGAAAAGCTAAAAGTCTAGGAATATTGGGGTGTTCGCCAAGTTCGTGTAATATTTTCGCTTCTTGGTTGAATAAACGTCTAGCTATTTTTAAATTTTGAGGATCTGTACTAATCGGGTTGAGATGCTTGAGCACACATTGAGGATGACCGGGAAGTTGGGTGTCTTCCGCAATGTAGGTTTCCCCAAAACCACCTCTAGCCAAAAATTTGATAATTTTGTAACGATTTGCTATTATTTGTCCAATCATATTTTAATTTAGTAGGGGCGTTCGCGTAGCGTGCCGGAGGCATAGCATTCGGGCGAAAATTTATCACTGACAACCGATAATATTATATCCGAATGCTTCGCCCAGTCCTGCCCGAGATCCCCAAAAACCTTCTTAACTGAACCAGATTGAATCATCTAGTCGATCAATGTGTTGCATAAATGGCCGAGGGCAAAGCATTCCGGTTTTGGTTCTCTCCGTTGCAGCGATCGCTTTCCGCCGGAATGCTTTGCCCCTACAAATCCGCATATAATTATGTTTATAATCGATCGATTTGATTCATAAATGGCTAATCAGATTTTAATTTGGTTCACCGTAGGGGCGAAGCATTCGGGCGAAAATTTATCACTGATAACCGATAATATTATATCCGAATGCTTCGCCCAGTCCTGCCCGAGATCCCCAAAAACCTTCTTAACTGAACCAGATTGAATCATCTAGTCCTACGAATCCGGATCTAATTATGTTTATAGTTGATCGATTTGCTGCATAAATGGCCGAGGGCAAAGCATTCCGGTCTTGGTTCTCTCCGTTGTATCGATCGCTTTCCGCCGGAATGCTTTGCCCCTACAAATCCGCATATAATTATGTTTATAATCGATCGATTTGATTCATAAATGGCTAATCAGATTTTAATTTGGTTCACCGTAGGGGCGAAGCATTCGGGCGAAAATTTATCACTGACAACCGATCATATTATATCCGAATGCTTCGCCCAGCTCTGCCCGAGATCCCCAAAAACCTTCTTAACTGAACCAGATTGAATCATCTAGTCGATCGATGTGCTGCATAAATGCCCGAGGGCAAAGCATTCCGGTTTTGGTTCTCTCCGTTGCAGCGATCGCTTTCCGCCGGAATGCTTTGCCCCTACAAATCCGCATATAATTATGTTTATAATCGATCGATTTGATTCATAAATGGCTAATCAGATTTTAATTTGGTTCACCGTAGGGGCGAAGCATTCGGGCGAAAATTTATCACTGACAACCGATAATATTATATCCGAATGCTTCGCCCAGTCCTGCCCGAGATCCCCAAAAACCTTCTTAACTGAACCAGATTGAATCATCTAGTCCTACGAATCCGGATCTAATTATGTTTATAGTCGATCGATTTGCTGCATAAATGGCCGAGGGCAAAGCATTCCGGTCTTGGTTCTCTCCGTTGTATCGATCGCTTTCCGCCGGAATGCTTTGCCCCTACAAATCCGCATATAATTATGTTTATAATCGATCGATTTGATTCATAAATGGCTAATCAGATTTTAATTTGGTTCACCGTAGGGGCGAAGCATTCGGGCGAAAATTTATCACTGATAACCGATCATATTATATCCGAATGCTTCGCCCAGCTCTGCCCGAGATCCCCAAAAACCTTCTTAACTGAACCAGATTGAATCATCTAGTCGATCGATTTGCTGCATAAATGGCCGAGGGCAAAGCATTCCGGTCTTGGTTCTCTCCGTTGTATCGATCGCTTTCCGCCGGAATGCTTTGCCCCTACGAATCCGGATCTAATTATATGTTTATAGTCGATCGATTTGATTCATAAATGGCTAATCAGATTTTAATGTGGTTCACCGTAGGGGCGAAGCATTCGGGCGAAAATTTATCACTGATAACCGATAATATTATATCCGAATGCTTCGCCCAGTCCTGCCCGAGATCCCCAAAAACCTTCTTAACTGAACCAGATTGAATCATCTAGTCCTACGAATCCGGATCTAATTATGTTTATGGTCGATCAATTTGCTGCATAAATGGCCGAGGGCAAAGCATTCCGGTCTTGGTTCTCTCCGTTGTATCGATCGCTTTCCGCCGGAATGCTTTGCCCCTACGAATCCGGATCTAATTATGTTTATAGTCGATCGATTTGTTGCATAAATGGCTAATCAGATTTTAATGTGGTTCACAGTAGGGGCGAAGCATTCGGGCGAAAATTTATCACTGACAACCGATCATATTATATCCGAATGCTTCGCCCAGCTCTGCCCGAGATCCCCAAAAACCTTCTTAACTGAACCAGATTGAATCATCTAGTCGATCGATTTGCTGTATAAATGGCCGAGGGCAAAGCATTCCGGTCTTGGTTCTCTTCGTTGTATCGATCGCTGATCTGCCGGAATGCTTTGCCCCTACGAATCCGGATCTAATTATGTTTATACTCGATCGATTTGCTGCATAAATGGCCGAGGGCAAAGCATTCCGGTCTTGGTTCTCTTCGTTGTATCGATCGCTGATCTGCCGGAATGCTTTGCCCCTACGAATCCGGATAATTAATTAATTAATTTATTGGTAATTATCCGAGTTATTCCTAGTTGTGTTAGTCTTTCTAAATCTTGGATATTATCTACAGTCCAAACAACTATATCTACACCCTGTTTTCGGGTCAGTTCAATTAGGTTGGGATCTTCTAAAATGACTTGATAGTCACTGACCATAATCGTGTTTTCCCTTGTTGCTGCTTTGGCTAAACGACTCAAATATTCGGTCTTAGTATCAACTGCATATCCAATTCTGATGTTACTATTGGCTGCACTGATGCGATCGATAAATAATTCGTCAAAGGAACAAACTATACTTTTATTTTGCCAACCTGTATCAATTAATATTTGAATAAAGTTATCCACATCAGGATCAGACCAATGCTCAGGATATTTGACCTCTGCATAGATAAACTGTTTAAGTTTCTGGTTAAGATAGGAGAGGGTTTCTGTTAAGGTGGGTATGGTTTCTTGGGCAAATTTTTGATCAAACCAAAGTCCCGCATCGAGTTGTTTTAATTGGGCTAAATTTAGTTCTTTTACTTTACCTGTTATCCCAGTAGTTCTCTGCAATGTCGTATCATGGATGATCACTGGTATTCCATCAGCGGAAAGTTGCACATCAAATTCGATCGAATCGGCTTGATGCTCAATTGCTGCGGTAAAAGCTGCTATAGTATTTTCTGGTGCTATGCTGGAAAATCCGCGATGAGCAATTATTTCTAATTTATTCATTGTCTGTCTTGTTTGATTAATTGAAATGAACTATGAGTAATACTACCTCTGGAGATGACATCCGTTCTGCTTTCCAACGAATTTGGGGATATCAGGATTTTCGTCCACCCCAGCAGGAAATTATTCAATGTTTGCTATCCCAGCAGGATGCTTTAATTATTATGCCAACTGGTGGTGGTAAGTCAATCTGTTTTCAGTTACCTGCTTTGTTACAAACTGGGTTAACTTTGGTGGTTTCTCCCTTAGTTGCTTTGATGGAAAATCAGGTGCTAGAATTGCGTCAGCTCCAGTTACCTGTGGGAATGTTGCATAGTGAATTATCCAGTATTCAGAAAAGACAAACTTACCAAGCTTTGCAACAAAATAGGTTAAGATTACTTTATTTATCACCAGAAACTTTGTTGAGTAAATCGGTATGGGAACGGTTGTGTGATCCGGAAGTAAAGATTAATGGTTTAATTTTAGATGAAGCACATTGTTTAGTTCAATGGGGAGATGTATTTCGTCCTGCTTATCGTCGTTTAGGGGAAGTCCGATCGCATTTACTCAAATCAAAGTCAGGAGCAAATAAAATCCCGATCGCTGCTTTTACCGCAACTGCTGATCCGCGATCGCAACAGTTAATCCAAACAGTATTAAAATTACAAACCCCAGCAGTTTTTCAGCTTAGTCCTTATCGAGCTAATTTACATTTAAAAGTTGAATATGTCTGTACTCCGCGATCGCGAAGACAAAAGTTGTTAAAATTTATTCAAAGTCACCCGAACCAATGTGGATTAATTTATGTCCGTACTCGTCAAGATAGTGAGTTTTTAGCAGAGTGGTTAGCAGAGAAAGGATATCATACAGCAGCTTATCATGCTGGATTAGGTGCTAATTTACGTCGATCGATAGAAAAAGCTTGGTTGAGTGGAGAATTAAAATTTGTGATTTCCACCAGTGCGTTTGGAATGGGGGTAAATAAGTCTGATGTGCGTTGGGTTGCTCATTTTCATCCACCTTTAATTCTATCGGAATATATTCAAGAAATTGGTCGTGGGGGAAGAGATGGAGAAAAAGCAGAAGCTTTAACTTTAATTTGTGAACCAACCGGATGGTTATATCCTGAAGATCAACAAAGACAAAAGTTTTTTGAGGAAAGATTAGATGAACAATATCGTTCAGCATTACAACTAGCAAAACAATTACCACATCAAGGTCAAATCAATGAAATAATCAAAGAATTTCCTGATGCTGCGATCGCGTTATCCTTACTACATAGTACCAATCAACTGATCTGGAAAAGTCCGTTTGAGTATGAAATCAAATCTTTAAAAAATGTTCAATCTTCAACTCAACTGGAAGCAATTAAAATGATGAATCAGTATCTATATACTAGAGAATGTCGATGGAGATTTTTATTAAGAGTATTTGGTTTTGCCAAACCGATGTTACGGTGTGGTTGTTGTGATAATTGTTAGTAACGCCAATTTTATTCTTGCTCCCCTTTCCTCTTAGGAGAGGGGTTGGGGGAGAGGTCAATCTGCACTAGTAATAATAGACAACACTTGCTCCCCTTTCCTCTTAGGAGAGGGGTTGAGGGAGAGGTCAATTTAAACTATAGCAGCTTTAAGACTTCGACAAAAGTCGCCAATTTCTTTTAGTCCTTGTGCGGGAGAATGATCAGCTAAACGTTTAACTAAAGCACTACCAACGATCGCCGCATCAGCACCCCATTGTTTAACTTGGAGAGCTTGCGCTGGTGCAGAAATCCCAAAACCAACACCGATCGGTTTATCAGTTACTTCTCGTAATTGTTTAATTAATCCCGGTACTCTTGCTTCCATTTGGGTTCTCATCCCCGTTACTCCAGTCACGCTGACTAAATAAATAAATCCTTGAGATTTAGCCGCGATCGCTTTAATTCGTTCTGGAGAACTGGTGGGAGCAACTAATAAAATTACTTCGATCCCCTGTGCTGCTGCTGGTTCTAATAATGTTTCTGCTTCTTCTAAGGGTAAATCTGGCACCACTAAACCTTTGACACCAGAATTCTCGATTTGCTTTAAAAAATTAGTGATGCCACGATTGAGGATCGGATTATAGTAGCTAAAGAGAATAATTGGCGATCGCACAATTTTAGTGGTATGACTAACTATTTCTAGGACTTGTTCTAATTTTGTGCCCCGTTGGAGGGAACGGGTCGCAGCAGCTTGAATTACTGGACCATCAGCGAGGGGGTCAGAATAAGGGACACCTAGCTCAATTAAGTCTGCACCATGATCATCTAAAATTTTTATCGCCTGAGCTGTGGTCTCTAAATCCGGATCACCAGCAGTGATAAAGGGAATTAGGGCACATTCATGAGCGTCGCGTAAAGATTTAAAGCAATGGGAAACCGAAACCATAGTTTATTGTTTTTGAGCCAATTAAGAGTCTTTTTGCTGCTCTATTTCTGCTTGAACTTGAGCTAGTTCTTCTGGGGTCATTTCTGCAAACCTTTTGCTGATGACTGTCTCTTCGTAATCTTTTAACTGTTGGTTGTAAGTCATTTTCTGGGTAAATGCTCGGATCACATAAGTAAGCAGCCAGCCAATTAAACCACCGACCAGCAATACTTGACTCCAAATCCCAGCAGTAAGGTGATCTAGTCCTGCTCCTTGCAAAATCACATTAGCTAGACCACCAGCTAAAAATATACCGAAACCAATTCCCAAAGCGTCAATTCGTCGCATAGCGGGACTTTCCTTGAGAATTAAGTTTAGCTAGGAATTTGACGACGTTGGGGCCGAAAATTTAAGAAGGGGGCTAAAAGTAATAACCCTGGAAAAAAGAAGGAAAGTAAGAAATACATAAAAGCCCGCTCGAAGGAACTAGCGACATACCAACGCTTTTGCAGGTACATATAAACTAGGAATGGGACGACGATGAGGTAGGCTCCAGCCAAAATTAGATATAGCAAGGGAATGATCATAGTATGGATATTTTGGGACGCAGGTATGTGATGAAGATGATCGGAACTATTCAGGATGAAGTCAGTCTACACTGCCTGATTAGTATGCTCGCGCTTGATCATACCGCGTTTTTAGATTTTTCTACCAATGGGATCTGGTGGGTTAAATATCTGGCCCAAAAAAAATCTGAAAAAAAAATGTGATTTTAGTTGCATAAATCATGTAAATCGTGATAAATACTCTAAGAGTGATGTTTTTTCGGGATCGAGAAAGCAACCACGATGGGGGCGTGGCGGAATGGTAGACGCTACGGACTTAAAAAAATGAGCACTGGTAAAGAAATTTATCAAGTGAATGCTCTCAAATTCAGGGAAACCTAAAGCTGAAAACAGATAAGGCAATCCTGAGCCAAGCCGAATCGATTTGTGATTCAATAAAAGGTAAAATGAATCATAGATCCACAATTCGGAAGGTGCAGAGACTCGACGGGAGCTACCCTAACGTAAAGTCGAGGGTAAAGGGAGAGTCCAATTCTCAACACCATGAGGTAGTAGCGAAAGCTACAGGAGAATGAAAATCCGTTGACTGTAAAAAGGTCGTGAGGGTTCAAGTCCCTCTGCCCCCACTACTAACCAGTTGTTATTGATGACATAAAAAAAATCGGGAACCCTGTTGATTAAAAAAAATAATTAGCATGGTAATTCCGTTTTTTCAACCCGAGGAAATGTATCAAATTTTAAGTATTGTCCGACGGTCGAAGTGACAAAAATCACCTCTCTAGGGATAGATCGTCATATTGTTCTTCTGTTAGCGATCGCTGACTAGAACCATAAAATCGGACATACTCATCAGAATTACTGAGTTCAGAGTCAAGATAATTCAGATGTCTAAAACCCAAACTACTATCAACCCCAAAAATTTCGTCGTTTCCCAGGGTGCATCGATGACTATGCTTAATGATACTTTAACCACTGATTTACAGAATGGTGATACTGTTATTCAAGTAACTCAGTCTCAGTCTAAGCGATCGCTTCAGCAAGACCAAGAAATAATTTATGATTTTCTGCTCAAAATAGTTAAAGAATGGTCTCCTCCAGATGTTTTGCTAGAATTTAAGCGGTTATTTATTGATACTTTTCATCCGGAAAAAAATGATGCCTTAGAATCTCTTTATCATATTGCTTTTATCAATGATGAGCAAGAATTTACCAATACTCTCAAACGTTCTTGCTATATCATCGTTAACTATTGGGAAGTAAATCGACAGCATCATTATATTCAAGAATTAATTAATTTATTTTATAGTGACAACCTAAATAATAGTACGCTATCACCAGTTTTAATTAGGTTACGTCGGTGGATTGCGGCTTTTATTCATAGCAAAGATTTTGATGATTTGAAAATTTTTGCCCAGAAAAATGACACAGAAATCAAGGAAAATAATTGGAGTAGTCGTTATAATTCTTATTTATTAGTTAGTCAGTATCTCGACTTTAATAATCCTTTTGAGCAAAGAGAAGCAGCGAGAAGAATGGCAAAAAAACTGAAAGATCAGTTTAAGTTTGATTTAGCTATGTATACGGCTTTTTATCCTTCTCATGATCCGAAAAGACAAATAAAAAATCCAACGGTCTTAGGAGACGAAGTGCTACGTTTGATTAAAAAGATTATTTTGAAAAAAAGTCCTTTTAGTTATAAAAGTTTAGCTAATATTTTCCTATCTCAAACTGAAAATAGTTTTTATGAAGATTTTAAAAGCAGTTTAGAAACTTATCTAATCTATGGAATCGAGAAAGCTGATTTTGTGGAAACCTTACAAAAAAACTTGTCAAAAAAATTAAATAGTTTATATGAAAATTACAATGACCAAGTTATTACAGATGCACTATTACTCAGAACTTGTAATCGGGTAATTGAATATTTAACTACTGAAGATGGTGAACGTCCTTCTTTACTGTTTGTGTTACTTCTAACTCAAGCAAACCCTCTCACTTTAGTGATTGTACTCCTCAAAATTATTCTCATCTGTAAAGCTGCTCGGACTCACTTAGAAGTTTGTATTGCCAAATTAGTTAAATATTACAATCATAATTCCTCTGAGGAATGTCAATGGATCATTAACTTTTTTGAAGTGTTTAATATTACTTTTGCAATTTACGCAGAAAATACTCAATTTACTCTGATCAAAGTCAACAATAATCAGACCGAATTTGAATTAGATACTTATCGAATTTTTTCTCAAACCAAAATTAAGCTCGATCTGGAAGCAGAACCAGAAAATTTAGAAATGGAAACAGAAATGGAAACAGAAACAGCATTTCCTGATTAATCT
Source organism: uncultured cyanobacterium (assembly GCA_963744145.1). Lineage (GTDB taxonomy): Bacteria > Cyanobacteriota > Cyanobacteriia > Cyanobacteriales > CAWUOF01 > CAVUSO01. The sequence goes on from CAVUSO010000001.1 coordinate 1,818,020, forward strand.
TTATATGGAGAAGGAGATTGGGATAATAGTAAAGTAGCTGAAGCCGCACCAATGGTTTCAGCTAGGATACTAATGAGACGGTAAAATGCAACAGTGCTAATTAATACAGTCGGAGAAAAATTTCCCTCTAAAAGTGCGATCGCACTTGCTTCAAATACACCCACTCCTCCTGGTGCTCCAGGAATAACGAAACCTAATAACCAAGCTAAACTAAAGTCACTATATACTAAAGGAATTTGTCCCCAAGTAACAGAGTGAAATGCTAATAAAGTCAGTAAAAATCCTGTACCTCGACACCATAAAAAACCTAATTCTCCTAAAATAGGTATCCATAAAAAGCGTTCTATTTTGGCAACTTTTTCTGGAAGTGAAGGATCATTACTTTTTTCAGGTTTTTGTTTCCAATTACTTAAAACTTGAATTAAATAGTTTAAACTTTGGGGATGGAGGATAATTAAAACTGTAACCAAACTTAAAATACAGATGATTAAGCGTAATTCAACGGACAATACTGGGAAAATATTAATTAATTTCGTTCCTAACAGTTGACTACCAATTAAACTAATTAATAAGGCATTTGCTGCCATTAAAATCGGTTCTAATAAGATACTTAGAGTTGCAACACTCTGGGAAACTCCTACTGATGTCATTGACCAGACTCGACCGTAATAATGCCAAATATTACCGGGTAAATATTTAGCAACATTAGTTTTTAAATAAATTTGCACTACCCAACTAATTTTCACGGGCTGGTTAAATTCTCGGAGGATCAAACTCCAAACATATCCAGCCCAGATATGAGCAATGAGAGTTATGATTAAGCCACCAATCAGAATCGTCCATGCTGTACTATTAATGCTAATCGTTCCTACTTCAGCAGCATGATCTTTAATTGTTTTAGCTAAAAAAAAGATGGTAATCCCAAAAATTACCCAACGGAGATAGGGTTTAACCTTAACCAAAATTTGTTTCATGCACTGTTATTTAGTTAGTCCATGTTCTAAAGCATAACGAACTAATTCAGTCCGACTACTTGTACCAGTTTTGCTAAATAAGCGACTCACATATTTTTCCACATTCCGAACGCTAGTATCAAGCCGACGGGCAATTTCTTTATTCATTAATCCTTCCGCAACTAGATCCATCACGCTTTGTTCACGAGGAGTTAAGTCGATTTTGATCAGATTTGGTTTAGGTGTAATCCCATTACGTCCGGTTAAAAGTGCTTTAATTTCTGCAATCTGATTAGCTAATTCCGCAATATTTAGGGTTTCAGCACTTTCCGTATTAGCACGTCGTTCGAGGAGATTTTCAATAATCGCGATTAATTCATCAGGATCGAATGGTTTAGAAATATAAGCATCACAACCTGCTTGATAACCTTGGATGCGATCGGATGTCATTCCTCGAGCTGTTAAAAAAATGACGGGTAATGTTTTAAAACGTGGATCTTCCCGCATTTGTTTGAGAAATTCATACCCATTTACCTGGGGCATCATCACATCGGTAATCACCAATTGGGGTGGATTTTGTTGTAATAATGCCCATCCTTCCGGGGCGTTATTAGCAGTATTTACCGTAAACCCACTATCTTCTAAATAGGCTTTTACTGCTTCTCTTAATCCTAGTTCATCATCAACCAATAATAATTGTGCTGACATTGATGTTATTGCTCCTCCCAAAAAACATACCCCATCTAAACTGATTTTTCTATCCTCACAACTTGATTTAACTAGTTGCAAATTTTTTTCTGATCATAACATATTTTTCAGTTCTGCTCTAGTCCGCAATTTCGAGATTATATATTTGCTATGATGACAAAAGAGTTTTCCATTTTGAGAAAAATGTCAGTATTTATGTTAGTCAAGAAAATGGCGATCGCTATCGATAACCAAACCAGAAAGGGACTAGCTAGTCAAGCGATAATAGTCTTGATCTTACTAGGATTACCGGTTTTTGCTCAAGATCAGCCTAGTGTTACTCAATTAATTAACTCGAAGGAATGTGAACAGTGTGATCTCCGAGGTGCCAATTTGCAAACATTGGCCTTAAATAATGCTAAATTGAAAGGGGCTGACTTAAGAGGGGCCAATCTGAGTGGTTCTAACCTGACTAATGCGGACCTAGAAAACGCGGATCTCCGAGGTGCCAATTTACTTGGTGCCGACTTTAAAAATACTATCCTGATTAATTCAAATATGAGTAGTGCTAACTTAGCCCAGATCAAACTTAAAAATGCCAATATGGCAAATGTTAATCTGCGTGGTACTGATTTAAGTGCGCTATACTTAGAAGATTTGAATTTAAGTGGTGCTGATTTAAGTGGGGCGAAACTGATCCAAACTGATTTAACTGCTGCTAATTTAAATGATACCACTTTTGTCGGTGCTGATTTGACAAGTGCTAACTTGCAAAATGCTAGTTTACGAGCTGTAAATCTAAGTGGAGCTGTCTTATTTGGTGCCACTCTGAGAAATGCCCATTTAAGTGCGGCAATTTTGAGAGGTGCTACCTTAGAACAGACAGATCTAAAAGGTGCTGATCTAGCTGGAGCGGATTTCCGAGGCGCTAATTTAAAAAATACTAACTTAATTAATACTATTCTCCGAGAAGCAAATTTAGAAAACGCTGATTTAAAAAATGCTAACTTAGATGGCACTGATCTATGCCATGCAATTATGCCAGATGGAAAAATCCACGATTGTTTAGCAATTGATCAAAGTAAATAGAAATTCATCGGCTTTTACTAAAAGTTTGATCAAATGCGTTCTCCGAGCATAAATTTTTATTTATGTCAATGATAATCATCGCCAAAGCTTAATCACTTAATCACGAGTGAGCTTAGATATGGATCACATCATCTGAGTCCCCTAACTCAACATAATGAGGATAAATACTGATTTAAATCCAAGATTATGTATAGCGATGATCAATTTTCCGTAGAAAATATATCGGGTGAAATTCTTTTTTCAGGTAAAATTACTCGCTCTCATCGACACCAATTGCGATCGGTCTTATTAACCGAGTTCCTCAGTCCAGGAGACCATATTTTAATTGACAGGTTATTTTATGGAGTCAGAAAAGGACTCGTGAAAATAGAAGATTAAATTTTCCCAGAACCAAAGCAGGATCAAGGCATTTGCCAAACTTTAATCGTGCTATCCTGACTCCCACTAACGAGGGTCTTCCCATTATGGCTAATTGCGACTGAAGTCACATCACCTTCATGGCCAACTAAAGTTCGTAATAATTTACCACTGCTAACTTCCCATAACATCACCGTATTATCATTACCAGCACTCACCAGATACTTACCATCAGGACTAAAAGCCACAGCCAAAACCGCACCTGAATGTTCAGCTAAAGTCCTGATGCGTAAAAATTTGCTACCACTAATCTTCCAGAAAATTACCTTATTATCACCAATCCCACTAGCGAGAGTTTTGCCATCAGGACTAAAAGCTAAGGCAAAAACCGCACCACCAAGACCTTTATTCAAGAATCGTAATTTGCCAGTATTAAAATCCCAAACTTGAATCGACTTATCCTTAGTACCAGTGACAATCGTTTGGCTATCCGGGCTAATTGCTACCGAGAGAACCGCACCCGAATGCCCACCGATCGTCTCCACTAAATCCCCACTTTGGAAATCCCAAATTTTGGTAGTTTGGTCATTACTACCAGTCACAACATATTTACCATTGGGGCTAATTGCCACGGCATTAATTGCTGCGGTATGACCAGTGCGAGTGAGCATCCGTGCCCCGGTTTTGAGGTCCCAAATTTTAATACTCTTATCATCACTAGCTGTAACTAACTTTTGACCATTAGGGCTAATCGCGATCGCACCAATCCGGTCAAAATGGGCATCAATTGGCTCTAACTGTTGACCAGTCTTTAAATTCCACAACCGAACTTTGCCAACAGTCCCAGTCCCAGCCACCAGAGTTTGGTTATCGGGAGTAATGGCCACACAATTAATATTGCCAAAATTGCCAAACAAACTTCTGGCTAAAAAAATACTACTAGGTAAAGCTGAAACCAGAAAAATTGGATCACTGAGCAACAATCCATAGCGAAAATACCCATAGACTTGAGTACCTAGAAGTCCAACTATCAACAAACTAATCACAGCCAGTAATTTATTTTTTGACTTACCCTCACTAGATGTCCGTTTAATTCCTTGTCCACTGAATTGATTAGGAGTCCCTGAGCGACTGGTACTCGCCGAACCATATTGAGTCCGACTTCCCGGTCGATTACCTACCGAACTAGATTGAGAGCGAGTTCCCGGTCGATTTACATCTACCTCATTAGTGAAAGAGCGCCCGATTTTCGTACTGCTCGACTCCCCAGGAGCGTTGGCTCTCCTGGCCATTGTATTCCCATAAGTTGATTGATTGGACTGATTCATGGGCATCGTTGGGTCAGTTTCCGCCAGACACTGCAAAATCATCTGGGCATTTTGCGGTCGCTTACCTGGGAAAGGAGCCATCAGGTAATCAATCACATCTGCCATTGACTTACCAATATGATTAGCGCGATCGCGCCAAATCAATTTGCCACTGCGCGGATCTTCGGGAAATTCATTAGGAGACTTACCAGTCAGCAAATAAACAAAGGTGCGTCCGAGGGCAAAGAAATCGGACTGAGGCACTGCTTTCCCATTTACCTGTTCTGGGGGTGTATATCCTGGTGAAACAATCCCAGTAACGTTTTGTCCTTGACCAACTTTCGCCAAATAAGTACCCGTTACTTCCCGGGCTGTCCCAAAATCAATTAAAGCCAATTGACCATCAGGGCGACGCATGATGTTATTGGGCTTAATATCCCGGTGGAAATAATTTTGTTGATGAACTTGATCTAAAATATCGGCCAATTGCTTCAGCCATTCCATCGCCAAAGCTTGAGTAATTGGCTGATTATCTCGTTCTTTCAGCCAATCCTGTAAGTTTAGCCCTTCAATTTTCTCCATCACCAAACAATGGACTGGTTCACTCGCATCCTGGGGAAAACAAGTAAAATAAGCATCCTTATCTACTTTAGGAATCCCTGGATGACGCAAGCAAGCCAATACGGCTGCTTCCTGCTGAAATAGAGACACTGCTTTGGGATGGTCTTTGAGCAGCACTTTCAGGACTTTTACGGTGCCCTGATCGTCTACCTCAAAAGTCTGGCCAAATCCACCGCCACCTAGCGGTCGAAGAACACGATAGCGCCCTTGCAGTAGCAGCTCTGTGCCACAGTTGCGACAATTCCGTCTGTTTTCATTAGACGGGTCAGAGGGCTTAGGGCAGTTGGGATTAATGCAATAACTCACGGAAGCTACATAACCCTGATTCAGACTGCCGGATCAAGACCACTATAGCTTAGACTCATCTGCATTAACTGTAGGGTCATGCCAAGCTTTTTTTTTCCAGCCGCCATAACCTGATTTTTGAGCAAAAATTAGGTTTAACGGTACTACTAATCAAAATAACAGTTATAAAAAATTAAATCGGGATTTCAATCCAAAATTCTGCACCAGATCCAGGTTCAGACAAACATTTTAATACCCCTTTATGCTTTTGAACAACTATTTCGTAACAGATCGCTAACCCTAACCCGGTTCCTTTGCCCACTGGTTTGGTGGTAAAAAATGGGTCAAATAATTGTTTTTTCACCGCATTGGTCATTCCTGGTCCGTTATCGATCAGCCGAATTACCACTCGTTTATTTTCCAGCACTTCGGTACAAATCCGAATCTGAGGCTGAAAATCTGGTTGACCATCTGGGGAGATATTTTCCTGGTTAGGTTCCATCATTTCAAACGCATCGATCGCATTGCTCAGAATATTCATAAAGACCTGATTCAGTTGACCCGCATAACACTGAACTTTCGGTAATTGACCATATTCTTTGTGAATTTTAATCTTGGCTTTTCCCTCAAAAATTGTCAATCGATGTTGTAAAATCAATAGAGTATTGTCAATGCCCTCATGGATATCTACTTCTTTAACAAAACTTTCATCTAAACGGGAAAAATTCCGCAAGCTCAAGACAATCTGACTAATTCGTTCCGCACCGATTTTCATCGACTCCAACACTCTCGGTAAATCCTCGGCTAAAAATTCCAATTCGATCAAATCGGTTTCTTCCTGAACCTCTGACACTGGCTCTGGATAATGTTTTTGATAGAGGTTTATTAACCCAAGCAAATCTTGCAGATAATTAGTGGCGTGAGTGATATTACCGGTAATGAAGTTAACCGGGTTATTAATTTCATGGGCGATCCCAGCGACCATCTGACCCAGACTAGACATTTTTTCACTTTGGATTAGTTGGGCTTGAGTATTGCGGAGTCCGTTTAAAGCCCCTTCTAATTGTTTAGCTTGGGCTTGAGCTTGTAAGGCTGTAATCCGCATTTGAGCATAGAGATCCGCTTGGTTAATGGCGATCGCCAGTTGAGATACTACGGCTTGTAATAATTCGACTTCACTAATACTCCATTCCCTAGGTTGATAACAATGACTACAAACCACTGCTCCCATTTGACCTAATTGAGTATGTAAAGGTAAGAGTAATACGGAATTAATTCCATTATTAATCAATAATTCTTTTTGGGATTCATCTAATTTCAGGGTGGTCGCGACATTATTAATTTTAACTGTTTCTAAATTTCGGACTTTTTCAATTAAAAATATTACTTGTTCGCTAGTATAGTCACCTAAAAGACTGGGTAAATTGGGGTGATGTGCTTCATGACTAACTGCTATAGTTGGTGGTAATTGTGGAGGTAAGCACCAGAGAAAGTGACAACTATCAATTTGTAATAAACTTTTAATTTCCTGAACTGCGGTTTCCAGAATATCATTTAATTCGAGGGAATTGCGGATTTGACTAGCTAATTCAAATAGTAAGGCTTCGCGACGACTCAGTAAAGCTTCTCTTGCCCAAAATCGATCAATTGCTACAGCGATCGCATTCGCTACCCAACCTAACATCGCACAAGCATCTTCCGTATAAGGAACACGACTCATAATCGCGATCGTTCCCACTAACCGTTCTTCTACTACTAAAGGATAACCAGCAAAAGCCACTACTTGTCCAGTTTTTTGATTTTCCCCATCTTGGGTTTTGACAGTGACATAAGATTGACGATTTTTAGCAACAGTACCGATAATTGATATCCCTAAAGGAATGCGATCGCCAAATTCTGCTTCTTGGGGTTGTTCACCACTATAGGAACATAATTCTAAAAAGTTGTTTTGGTGATTAAAAGTCCAAATCCCTACAAAAGCTGCGTCTAAATGCTTGACTAAAGCTTGAGTACAAATTTCTAGGATTATTTCGAGATTCCCTCTTTGTCCTAAAGCGACACCAACTTCAGCTCCTAAGGTAGATAGACGGGAACGTTCGAGCATAATTGCTTCTGCTTGTTTACGTTCAGTAATATCAAAAAAGGAAGTTAGAATCGCTTGCTCACCATTAAAGATCAGATATCTTAGAGAGACAATCACCCAAAAAGGTGCACCATCAATTTGTTTGATTCGCATCTCATAATCTGAAACAAATCCCTCTTGTTTGAGGAGTGCTAATACCTTAGCACTTTCACCATAATCATCATAAAAATCATTAATTTTTCGACCAACAATCTTGTCTGTTGTCAATCCAATCATGACCGCGATCGCGGGATTAGCATATAACATCACCCCATCACTATAGCGACTAATCATAATCGGTACAGGTGTGGCTTGGGCGATCGCTCGAAATCTTTCTTCACTTTCCCGTAATGCTGCTTCTGAGCGCTTACTTTCAGTTACATCCTGAACTAAGGATGCTACTCCAATCAGGTGATCACTTTCATCGACTAAAGGAGTATTGTACCAATCACAAATAATCTTTTGTCCAGATTTAGTAATATTTTCCGTTGTGCTGTGAGTCCCATCCCGTTGACTGAGTAAATTATTCCAGATTTCATCGATTCGCGCTTTCGCACTTAGGGGGACAATCAACCCAATTGCATGATTACCGATCGCTTCACTTCTACTATAACCAAAAATCTTTTCCGCCGAGGGATTCCATTCAGTTACTTCAAAATTCACACTCCATTCGATTACAGCTAAGGGAGTTTTCTGAAAATGTAGTGCTAATTTTTGTTCTGATTTTCTCAGTGCTTCTTCTGAGAGTTTGCGTTCGGTAATATCCATCAGCAATCCATCTGATAGGATATCTCCATTCCCTTGGACTTCTGGACGTGAAGCTCCTTGAAACCATTTCAGATTACCCGAGGGGGTAATAAACCTTCCTTCCCATTTCCAAGGTTCCAGGGTTTTCGCGGAGATCGTAATTGAGTCATCGTAACTTTGTTTATCATCGGGATGAAGGAGCTGCTGGAATAAACTAGCATCTCGTTTGAGTTCTTCTGGATCTAACTCACAAAAGTCTCCACAACTGGAATTTATATAAGGAAAAGATATAGAACCATCAGGAGCTTGTAAAGCTTGAAAAATGATCCCTGGTAAGTTACTAGCTAACTTTTGAAACTTTGTTTCCGATTGTTGTAGTGCTGTTTGCTCTTGGTGACAACTGGTAATTTCCTCAAAAACTACTAGGTATTGACTCGTTGTCCCCATCTCGGAACAGCAGGTCGCACTCATTAATAAATCTAATATTTCGTGATTTTTTTTGATCACCTGTACAGGTATATTTTGACAGCATCCCCTTTCCAACAATTGGGGGAAAACTGTTTCTTGAAAATATTCAGCCGATTTAACAGTGAGAATTTCCCGGAAATTACGACCAATGGTTTCACTTTTCGATCGCTGTAGTTTTTGTAACCAATAGTCACTCACCATGACCACATTACCATCACGATCCCAAGCTGACAACATGATCGGGGTCTTTTCATAAACGCTACGATAGGATTCAGCTTGTCTTTGCCACCATTTTTCTGATTTGAGCATTAAGCATAAGATCATCACCCAAGCAACACCTAAGAAAATGGTCAGCCAATTATGCTCAAATAACAACATATTCATTGTTGATTTTTGGGGTTTTACTATATTACTATCAATAGGTTAAATCTATTCGTCTAGAGGTTATGTTTGCATAAATTTTTAATTAACAAAACACCTCCAAGCACAATATGCTAATTTTTCCACCCTGATTCTAAACTAAAATTACCAATTTTGTCTAATGGGGAGTTCAATCCAAAATTCGGCACCTTCTCCGGGAGAAGAAAAACATTGCAGAGTCCCACCATGTTGGTCTACCACGATTTTATAACTAATTGATAGACCGAGACCTGTCCCCTTCCCAACTGGTTTAGTGGTAAAAAACGGGTCAAATAAACGACTTTTAACTGCTGCGGTCATTCCTGGGCCATTATCACGGATTTTAATTAATACAGAACCAGAAGTGAGTGGAGCAGTTACTGTCTGGACAGATGTACTTGGCTGAGTACCTCCATTCATTTGATCATGTCTAAAATTTTCTTCCATTGGTTTGGGAGCAATTACCTGGGTGGTAATGGTAATCACTCTTGGGTCTGGATGATTTTCGAGAGCATCGATCGCATTACTGAGAATGTGCATAAATACCTGATTTAACTGACCAGGATAGCAAGCAAGTGGGGATAAATTCCCATATTCCTTAATTATTTCAATCTCAGCACCGTCTTCCATCGGGTTAAGTCGATGTTGCAGAATCAATAGAGTATTATCAATTCCTTCATGAACATCAACTGGTTTCATGTCTGCTTCATCAAGACGGGAAAAATTGCGTAAACTTAGGACAATTTGTCTGATCCGTTCAGCCCCCATCTGCATTGATTCCAATACTTTTGGGATATCTTCGGTCAAAAATTCTAAGTCGATCGCTTCTGCTTCTGCTTGGAGTTCAGCCACTGGGACGGGATAATAGGTCTGATATAAGCGTAATAAATTTAACAAATCTTCAAAATAAGTAGTCGCATGGGCCAGATTTCCCGTAATAAAAGTCACTGGATTATTAATTTCATGAGCAACACCAGCGACCATCTGACCCAAGCTGGACATTTTTTCACTTTGCACTAATTGGGCTTGAGTTTGTTGTAACTCATATAAAGCTGAACTCAATTGTTGAGCTTGGGCCTGGGCTGCGGCAGCGGTGGCCCGAGTTTGGGCATAAAGTTCTGCTTGGTCAATCGCGATCGCTAATTGATCGACGACTCCGGCTAATAATTCTACTTCCCGATCGCTCCAAGGACGAATTTCCCGACTATGACTACAAAACACTGCACCCAAGTGACCCGAATGAGTGATTAAGGGTAGTAGTAAACCTGCTCTTACCCCAAAATTACTTAACAATTCTTGAATGTGACGATCTACGGGTGCTGCTGTTTGAATATCATCAATCCGAATCAGCTCTAAATGTTGGATTTTGGCGATTAAAGCCGAAATTTGTGCTGGTTGAGGGGACAAAAATTCAGAAGTAGCCTCAGAGCGGGGCCAATCTCCTAATAAACTCGAGCGATCGCTATGTTGAGATTCGTGACTAACGGTAATTTTCGATTCAGTTAATGATGCACGACACCATAAAAAATGACAACGGTCAATCTGTAATAAACTCCGAATTTTCTGAACCGCAGTTTCCAGGATTGTATCTACATCTAGGGAGTTACGAATTTGACTGGCTAAACGATTGAGTAATTCCTTTTGTTGGGCGAGATTTTGATAGCGAAATTGAGACTGTCTTAATTCTTCTTCAGTCTGCTTACGCACGGCAATTTCTCCTTGTAATTGCCCAATTGCTGCTTTTAATTCCGTTGTGCGTTCTTCCACCCGAATCTCTAACTCTTCATTAGCTTTTTGGAGTGCTTCTGCGGCTTTTTTCCGTTGGGTAATATCGAGAATTGTCCCAAATATTTTAATAATTTGATCATGTTCATTAAAAATTGGTTGTCCTTTAATTGAAGCATAGCCAATGGCACCATCTTGACGGAGAATGCGATAGTCAAATTCGCAAAAATTTCCCTGAAGTGCTTGTTCAGTAAAAGTAAACCAAAGTGCTTGATCGTCGGGATGAATTAATTGTGAAATATCATGAGCGTGAGGTAGAGGATAACTAGGATTAAGACCAAAAATCCGAAAAGCTTCATCAGACCAAGTGATGGTATTAGCAATTACATCAAATTCCCAACTACCGACATGGGCAACTTTTTGCGCTTCTGCTAGTCTCGCTTCACTTTTCCGTAATGCTTCTTCAGCTAATTTACGTTCGGTAATATCCATCACCAAACCATCCCACAGAATATCACCATTCGCCAGCTTTTCTGGTCGGGATGCAGCTTGAATCCATTTCATTTTTCCTGAAGGTACAATAATACGTCCTTCCCATTTACAGGGTTGTAAAGTTTCGGCTGAAATAGCAATACTTGTTTGAAAGCTTTCTCGATCTTCAGGATGGGGCATTTCTAGCACTTGGGCAGGATTTTGCTGGATTTCTTCCGGTTCTAATTCGTACAGTTGACGACAACTAGAACTGACAAAGGGAAAAGATTCTACCCCATCCTTGGATAAGCAAAATTGATAAATTATTCCCGGTACATTGGTAGCAAGTTTTTGAAATTTACTTTCAGATTTTCGCAGGGATTCTAATGCTTGTTTAGTGGGAGTAACATCGTAAAAAACGATCAAAATTGCTGGTTGACTATTAAAGGTTAGCGATCGCATGGATACTTGTACCCATCGAATTTCTCCTGCGGGTTGTTTAATTTTTACCTCATAATTGCTGAGAAATCCTTCTTTTAAAAAGATTTCTAGCATCGCCGCTTGATCGTCGGGATTATCATAAAATTCTAAGGTTTTTCGTTTGAGAATTTCTGCTGCTGATATCCCCAATGTTGCTCCGGCTTGCAAGTTAGCATATAAAATGGCATTATCAGCTATTCTAGTAATAATAACTGGCATCGGTGTCGCTTCAACAATGGCACGAAACCGTTCCTCACTTTCCCGCATCGCTGCTTCCATTTGCACCCTTTGGGAAATATCTAAACCAATAAAAACCGCAGCTTGTCTTTGTAAATATTTTTGAGCGACAATTAAACAGCGACGACGATTTAGTAAAGGTGAAGAGGTTCCTGGTTTGGTTTCTATATCAACTTCCTGAGATGCAGAGATTGCAGGACTCGCAAAAAATTGTTGCACTAAATTAACAAAATTGGTATTAACTTGACTTAGAAAACCAATTTCTTTACCATAAAAATCTTCTGGAGATAACCCAAAACTAGCTGCTAAGTTGTGATTTACTCCCATATATCGTAGGTCAGAACTCATCCAAGAAACATATCCTGGTACTGCTTCTAAAACTGCTTGGAGTTGTTCATTAGCTGCTTTGATCGCTGCTTCTGCGTGTTTGGTTTCGGTAATATCATTTAAGGTGCAAACTAATTGTTCTACTTTACCCGTGGCTGAATTTTGGGGATAAACGTTGACCATCAGCCATTTATCAGCATTTTGGCGATTGTTATGATAGGCTGGAGGAAAGTAGAAATTGTGCATTCTTTGGGGTGTTCGGTTAGTCTGGGTTGTTTGGGTTTGGCTAAATTTAATCCCAATAATTGCATTTCGGACTGGTTCTCCACTCGCGATCGCTTGCTCTATGGGTCTAAACTCCTGGGCTAAAAATTTTCCCTCTTCGTCTATGATTTCCCATTCTGATGGAAAGGCAATTTGACCCACTACTGATTCGATATCTAGAAGTTGATTATTTTTCTCTAAGGCGGTAAAATTTAAACTTCCCTTAATTATTTCTAAAGCAGCTTGGTTAGTAAATAAAATTTCTCCCCTTTGTCCCAATAATAATACCCCTATTTCCATCTGTAGGATCAGATTTTGGAAAATATTTGACCTGGGTAAATTTGCTGTGGGGATCTGGGACGGTAAGGTTGATTTTAGCTGTTGAATGAACAAAAGCAGAAAAATAGCCATTCCGATCGCAATAACGATTTCGTAGATGTCTAATGTGTTGATGACCATAGCACCGTTTTCCCTGTAGGAGATGAAGACTAAAAAAAATTAGCCCATTTTTCTTGAACAAGTAATTTCATCTTAGTAAAAATCCATTCCGTTCCCTTGTCAGAAGCTTAATCTATTTTATTGTGATGATCAGACAAAAGAAGCGAGGAGCTAACCGACGACCATAGTTCAACGGTTTTAGGATACTGGTCAAAATAATCTGTTCTAGTCCTGATGGGAATAGTTTTGCTCGTTCCTGGGATAGAGAACTTATATGTATCTGGTTATCTTGGGTCAGAGAAAGCTTCTGTTCGAGCTGGTCTTTCGCGATCGTCTGCGGTAATAGCATCAAGATTGAAGCGATCGGGTTTAGCTTGACATCAATATTACTCAATAATTAATCTAGTAAAGACTAAAACCCAAAACTTATTAATATTCACCGACAAATTGAGGATGTACCCACAAAAATTCCCGTCGTTTGTTTTGGACTCGGATCAGTCCCCCAAAATCAGGATCTTTTTCTTTAAGTAAAACATGAATTTTTCTGAGGGTGGAACCTTCAGCACGAATCAGTTTACCTTGTGCTAATTCAGGAGGATCTGGTTTGGGTTGGGAATCTAGAGCCATATCGCTACTTTTTAAAGCAAAGTCAAGACTCTTTTCACCTAAATCTAGTTCTTTTTCAAAGCTTTTGTAAGTTGCATCATCTAGTGCTAATTGGGTAACTGATGTTGCTAGGGGTAAAACCAAAGTTAGTGTTTTAGTCAAAGCTTTTAAGTAGGGAATTGCTCCCGTCACCCATTCACGATTTATTTCAAATTCATAAACACCCGTTTTAGTGTCTGGGTAATTTAGAAAAGGAAGTGGTTGACGAGAGTGTTCACACCAGAGGGTAAGTTTACACTTGATACTCATCCATTTGGGGCGATCGAAAAACCCTGGATCAATTAGTTTAATACTAAATAATCTTGGTCCAATCTTTAGCTTCATCGATAAATGTTTGGATTACACCTTCATAATGTGCGTCGATCTGGCTTAGAATAGCACTACTCTCTTTAGATAACGTTGTTTTAATTTCATCAACAATATTTCGGACTTTTTCAGCATTAATATCTGGAGATAGTGGTTTAGATGTTGATGCGTTAGAAAGCATTTTATCAATGTCTTGCCATTCATCACAGCCTGTAATTGGACAGGGATAATCATGACGATTTTTCTTTTTACTTTCAATCAGCTTTTCTACTTCAAATAATCCTTGTCCTGGTGCTTTTCTTCCGCAAGGTTCAACGCAAGACACCATCACATTACACCGTAATCCTTCCCAGAAATGTTCGATTAACCATTTCACCTCTTCTGTTAAATAGGAGAGAAATCTCTCTGGATAAGCAGCCCGTACTGTAATTTTGATATCTGTACCAATATATTCTAACAAAGCACGACCATTGTAATCATTATCAAGCATTAAGCCTCGTTGCCAGTGAATGCTGTCTTGGTATTTCTCACGTCCCAGAGAATATTTGTGCAAGCGAACAATAAGTTGATAAAACAATCCTTCTGCATTAGCAAATTGTCCGCGATCGTCCACAATGCGGCAAATTTGTACTTGTTGTCTATCTCCTGGTGCTGGTAGTTCACCCCAATCAGGAAATAGCTCTGGACGTTGGTCTGGTACTAATTGAGCAATCAAACTGGTGTTACTGGGTTCATTTGGGTCAAATACAACTTTGTAGGATAAATCGAAGCGTTCCATTAGTCGTAAAAACACTGGATGGAGTTCTTTTGGATAGCCCTTCTCATTTGCAAAGGGAGGATAGCTCCATAAATTGCTGAGGTGATCAAAGTTCACCAATCCGTTCTGTTCGCGGGTGGTTTTATCATCTAAAACAAAACTGATTGCTTTGGCTAACCAGTCAGGTTTGAGAATCACAATATCCTGCAAAATGGGATCATAATGATAATGGATTAAATACCCTAGCGTGTGAGAAACCCGCACAAATAGTTCAGCAGCAAATCCCTTTAGACCTTGTTCCTCACAAATTGCAATTACATCTTTGTATGGTAAATGGGTTTTGTTCGATTGTTCCAAAAGTTTCTGAATTTGTTGCCATTTCTGGGGAACTGTTCGACCTACACCAGGTAAGGTAATAGCTATTTTAGCAATTGTCTCTTTCAATTCTGCAATTCCAGAGCAAGACTGGTTTTCTAGATGAGGTTTGCTATCAATATGGAAGAAATCAATAATAGTTTCACGACCAAATAGGTCAAATAATTCTTGGCGATCGATATCGGGCTGGCGCTGTCCAGGTCCACCGTGGGTTGCTACTACTAGAATCTTCGCATCTGGTTCTCGGTGTTTAATCAGAGTAATCCACTCTTTGACAAAGCCCTGTTGTGGTCCTTCCCGTGGTTTCCAGACTACTAAATATACCGCAGGGGCACTAAAAAACAACTGATGAGTAGGACGATAAACTCTTTGTCCGCCAAAATCCCAACCATTTAGGGTGATTTCTGTGTTGCAATCAGGAGTTTTAACAATGACAGGTTTAATTTCAATTCCATGAGTTGTCGGACGACCATCTATCCATTGATCGCCGCGTAATGCTCCCAATAAACAACTTTTACCTACCTCTCCCTCTCCTACCAAAATTAACTTGGCTTCATTTAAAGTTACTTCTCCCTCTGCTTTTGCCCGTAGGTATTGCATGACTGCTTCTATACCTTGTTCATTAGCAGCAGCAAAATCAGGATTAAGCGGATTCTTGTCAAGCTTAAGTTCAGTTAGCTTAATAAGCTTTATTAAACTATGGGGCACTTCCGTCAATTGGTTATTGGAGAGGTAAAGCCTTTGCAACTGTGTGAGGGCTGCGAGCGCCGCTGGCACTTCCGTCAATTGGTTATTGGAGAGGTCAAGCCATTGCAACTGTGTGAGAGCTGCGAGCGCCGCTGGCACTTCCGTCAATTGGTTTTTGGAGAGGTCAAGCGCTCGCAACTGTGTGAGAGCTGCGAGCGCCGCTGGCACTTCCGTCAATTGGTTTTTGGAGAGGTCAAGCCATTGCAACTGTGTGAGAGCTGCGAGCGCCGCTGGCACTTCCGTCAATTGGTTTTTGGAGAGGTCAAGCCATTGCAACTGTGTGAGAGCTGCGAGCGCCGCTGGCACTTCCGTCAATTGGTTTTTGGAGAGGTCAAGCCATTGCAACTGTGTGAGAGCTGCGAGCGCCGCTGGCACTTCCGTCAATTGGTTTTTGTTGAGGGAAAGCAATTGCAACTGTGTGAGGGAAAATATTACCTCTGGCACTTTTGTCAATTGGTTTTTGTCGAGGTAAAGCGCTCGCAACTGTGTGAGAGCTGCGAGCGCCGCTGGCACTTCCGTCAATTGGTTATTGTCGAGGTAAAGCGCTCGCAACTGTGTGAGGGAAAATATTACCTCTGGCACTTCCGTCAATTGGTTATTGTCGAGGGAAAGCGATTGCAACTGTGTGAGGGCTGCGAGCGCCGCTGGCACTTCCGTCAATTGGTTTTTGTTGAGGGAAAGCGATTGCAACTGTGTGAGGGAAAATATTACCTCTGGCACTTCCGTCAATTGGTTATTGTCGAGGGAAAGCGATTGCAACTGTGTGAGGGCTGCGAGCGCCGCTGGCACTTCCGTCAATTGGTTATTGTTGAGGGAAAGCGATTGCAACTGTGTGAGGGCTGCGAGCGCCGCTGGCACTTCCGTCAATTGGTTATTGTCGAGGTCAAGCCATTGCAACTGTGTGAGGGAAAATATTACCTCTGGCACTTTTGTCAATTGGTTTTTTGAATCTTTCCAAAATTTTCCACCAAGATTAAGTTTTTGCAAATTGGTAAGTTGACCGATCGCCTCTGGCACTTCCGTCAATCCCATATCGCTAAGATCAAGTTCTGTAGCTCCATTTTCCAGTGCTGCTTCAATGCGCCGTTCAGCTTCCCGATATGCTTCATCCCGTGCCATCGTCAACCTCTGCTTGCTCACTCAATCCTCTACAAACTCAGTTATACTTTAATTTTGGCAAAAAATTATAACCACAAATAGGATAATATTGATAAATATTCTCAAAAGATGGTGGTGCAGAAATTTCTACTTTAGTAGAA
This sequence comes from uncultured cyanobacterium, assembly GCA_963744145.1. Taxonomy (GTDB): domain Bacteria; phylum Cyanobacteriota; class Cyanobacteriia; order Cyanobacteriales; family CAWUOF01; genus CAVUSO01. Next base: position 1,835,107 of record CAVUSO010000001.1, read on the forward strand.
TTATTAGATACAAGCTTGTTTTCCGATCGCGATCGCACCTCCCCCCTGAAACCTTAACATGATCTAATCAAATAGACGCAAAAATACTAATATATGAATTGTTAAATGCGCTGGTTTTTAGAAGAGCGATCGCACCTAAAAATTTAGACAAGCGATCGCACCTAAAAATTTAGACAAGCGATCGCCAACAATCTAGTTCTGATCTATGAAATTAGGCATCTGCATCAGGATCAATCCCCATTGCCCGTAGGCGTTCTGCAAGTCTTGCTGCTTTAATTTCAGCTTGTTCTGCCCGTTGATCCGCCTGGATAGCCCGTTGATCCGCTTGGATGGCCCGTTGATCCGCTTGGATGGCTCGCTGACGTTCCTGTTCAGCTTGCAGTTTTTCTAGCTCGGCTTTTTCATTGCCAATCAGTAATAGATTACCTTCATGATCCCACCATCGCAACCAGATTTGCGTTTGGTTTTGATAAGTTCCTTGCCATAGCCCTAGTTCTACTCCTAATGGCTCAATCAAATAATGGTTACGTTCATTCGGCTCTAATTTTCGATAGGAAAAATCTACTAAGTGATACACTTCTAACTTGGCAGTTTTGATTTCATAGATGCCATAATAGGGAATCCGAATGATTTGTTCATACACCCAAAATTTCCCTGGTTTAATTTTCTTACCGTCGGGAGAAATGGCAAGTGGAGTTCGATCTCGTTCTTCTTCACCATTACCACTAGCAAACTCTAAGGCAATCAATGGGGCTCTTAATTCCCGCCAAAACACATAGGAACGGCGGATCTCTCCATCAAGATTAGGTGGGACATTTGGCACATAGAACCAATCGGGAGCTTCAGCACCTTTTTCGGGAGGATCAGTTTCCAGCCAGTAGATGCCACTATCTTGTCCAATACAATAATATCCATCTGGATGCAATTGTTGTAAAATTTGCCCAATCGAGTCCGTCAGGATCAGACTCTGGGGATGTTCCTGAAAATTTTTCACAAATGTACCGTCTTCGTCTGGCAGTTGGGTATGATCTGGGAAGGAGGAATGGCGATTTACTTGGGTTAATGTTTCTGTCATAATTTTAATCTTATTGCCGCTGATGTTAACTATAGCTTGAATAAATTATGAACGATAGTGGTGCAGAAATTTCTAGTTTGGTGGAGTGATTAGATTCATGCTGGTTTTTGGATTGCGATCGCGCCTATTATTAAAATACTAATCTGATCTAATCAATTCATGGAAGCGAGACCGAGAGAAATTCAAAACTACCTAACGACAGAGGGAAAAAGTCCTTATGAAGAATGGGTCGAATCATTTCGCGATCGCCAAACTAGATCTCAAATCGATAAGAGACTTAAACGAGTTAAATTAGGTAATCTAGGAGATTATCGATCTGTTGGAAAAGGAGTTTTTGAGCTTAGAATAGATCAATGTCCGGGCAATCAGATTTATTTTGGTCAAATTGGATTAACCATAGTGCTGCTACTCTGTGGTGGAGATAAAAGCACCCAAGAACAGGATATTGGTAAAGCTAAGGAATATTGGAGAGATTATGAAAGACGTAAAAATACCAACCCATAGAAGTTACGACGAATATTTTATTTCTGCTCTGAAAAACTCCGATCGAGCGGCTGGGTATATCGAAGCTATTTTGGAACCAGAAGAACCTGATTCTGAACTATTGCGATCGGGAATCAAAGATGTAATCGAAGCTCGCGAACAGATGAATAGTCTCTCGGATGAAGCCAAACAGAAATGGGAGAAATTTGACCAAATGTTATCCAAAGATGGTGGTGCAGAAATTTATAGTCTGGTAGAATTATTAGATGCTCTTGGGTTTCGGATCGCGATCGCTCCCAAGGAAACAAATCTGTAATTGACAGCCTGTAAATTAAGCTGAATCAGCATCACATCAACATTTCTCTCAATCTACTTTGCGATGATTAACTATGATGCTGCTGCTTGAATTTAAGTCTCATTTTCTAATAATTCTGATAGTTGTTTGTAATTAACTTGAAGCCGAACTACCTGAACATTTTTCCATTGTGTTTCGTCACGGATTGGAAGTTGAATTTGGAATTCATAAAACCCTGATTCTAAACTTGTGAAAACTTGCAGCATTAGGTCGTTTCTCATATTGTAAAAGTAAATTGGCAAATTTTGTAGCCCACCAACCATTTTCTGCTTGAATAACAAATCCAGCAGCCGTTTGAGCTATTTCTAGATTTACCATACTAAGCGCCCAGAGGTAAACAGCCAAAGCAGTATCCCAAGGATTCTCATATTCTAAATTAATTTCATTGCGTGAAAGATCAACAGCTCTTTTAAAAACCAACCAGATATTTTCAGGAGAGTCTTGAAGTTGCTTGACCAATTCTTTTGTCACCAATTCTTTCGATGCAGCACCCAAGAAGACTTTAAAACTGCTAGCAATATTCAACATAGCAGCAAATTCATGGCTTTCTACTTGAATCATAAGTTTTTTTAACACTAGCTTGTCCTCCTGTCTGTCCAAAATTCTCTGATTGTTCCATAAGGTTCTGGGACTTCATCAATTAAGTGAATGTACTCACCATCAGCTCCCCATTGACTGATCACAGTAATCTCAAAAGATGCTTTTCTGATATCTGGTTCCTTTTTGACTACTACAGCAACATGAGAATACTCGTCACCGATCGCTCCTAAAAATACTTAGATGAGTGTGCGCCAAGCATCTAGTCCAATATGTAAAATTAGTCATCCGTATCAGGGTCAATCCCCATTGCCCGTAGACGTTCTGCAAGTCTTGCTGCTTTAATTTCAGCTTGTTCTGCCCGTTGATCCGATTGGATTGCCCGTTGATCCGCCTGGATGGCTCGCTGACGTTCCTGTTCAGCTTGCAGTTTTTCTAGCTCGGCTTTTTCATTGCCAATCAGTAATAGATTACCTTCATCATCCCACCATCGTAACCAGATTTGCGTTTGGTTTTGATAAGTCCCTTGCCATAGCCCTAGTTCTACTCCTAAGGGCTCAATCAAATAATGGTTACGTTCATTCGGCTCTAGTTTTTGATAGGAAAAATCTACTAAGTGATACACTTCTAATTTGGCAGTTTTGATTTCATAGATGCCATAATAGGGAATCCGAATAATTTGCTCATACACCCAAAATTTCCCTGGTTTGATCTTTTTACCGTCGGGAGAAATTGCCAGCGGAGTTCGATCTCGTTCTTCTTGACCATTACCACTAGCAAACTCTAAGGCAATCAATGGGGCTCTTAATTCCCGCCAAAACACATAGGAACGGCGGATCTCTCCATCAAGATTAGGTGGGACATTTGGCACATAGAACCAATCGGGAGCTTCAGCACCTTTTTCGGGAGGATCAGTTTCCAGCCAGTAGATGCCACTATCTTGTCCAATACAATAATATCCATCTGGATGCAATTGTTGTAAAATTTGCCCAATCGAGTCCGTCAGGATCAGACTCTGGGGATGTTCCTGAAAATTTTTCACAAATGTACCGTCTTCATCTGGCAGTTGGGTATGATCTGGAAATGAGGAATGGCGATTTACTTGGGTTAATGTTTCTGTCATAATTTTAATCTTATTGCCGCTGATGTTAACTATAGCTTGAATAAATTATGAACGATAGTGGTGCAGAAACTTCTAGTTTGGTAGAATTATTAGATGCTCTTGGGTTTCCGATCGCGATCGCACCTACTAATGAAAAACCGATCTGATCTAATCAAATCATGGAAGCACAACCGAGAGAAATTCAACGTTACCTAACCCGCGAAGGTAGAATTCCTTTTGCTGAATGGCTGTATTCTATTCGAGAATCTTAAAACTAGAGCTAAAATCGATCATAGAATTAAGCGAGTCAAATTAGGTAATCTGGGAGATTATCGATCTGTTGGAGAAGGAGTATTTGAACTGAAGATCAATTATGGCCCCGGCTACAGAGTTGATTTTGGTCAAATCGGATTAACCATCATAATTCTTCTATGTGGTGGAGATAAAAGTACCCAAGAACAGGATATTTGTCAGGCTAAGGAATATTGGAGAGATTATGAAAACCGTGAAAATTCCGACCAGTGATAGTTGGCAAGAAGCATTAATTGAATCTTTAAAAAATCTTGAATATGCTGCCGCTTATCTAGAGACTGCACTAGAAGAAAAAGAATCCGAACCAGAATTCTTGCCAGCTATAATCAAAGATGTAATCGAAGCTCGCGAACAGATGAATAGTCTCTCGGATGAAGCTAAACAGAAATGGGAGAAATTTGACCAAATGTTATCCAAAGATGGTGGTGCGGAAATTTATAGTCTGGTAGAATTATTAGATGCTCTTGGGTTTCGGATCGCGATCGCATCTAAAAATACCTAGATGAGTGTATGCTAAGAATGTGGGAATATGTGAAAGTAGTCATCCGCATCAGGGTCAATGGCTATTACTCACAGATATTCTGATGTTTAGAGCAACTCAAGGTATAATCATGGATTGGAAACCAGAAACCACTTTAATTTTTGCCGTAGGAATTTTGACATGGGAAAACTCGGATGTTTGGCCATCTTTTCCCGAAGCAATTCCAGGACGTTTTGATCAAAAATTGGTTGATTTTTTTCGCGCTCAAGGAGTTCCTGAAGCGCAAATTGTTTATTTACAAGATGCCAAGGCGACTCTGGCAGAAATTCAATCAACTCTACCAGAATTTTTAGCTAATCATAGTGATGAAGATTACCTACTAATTTTTTATTTTGCTGGTCATGGAGATTGGGATAAAGAAACAGGTGAACATTATTTTATAAATTACGATGCTGATGGCGATGATCGAGATAATTATTGGTCAGTCACTTCGATTTTTGGTGATATTGAAGATAATTTTAAAGGTTCTAAGGCTTTGTTATTAGCTGATTGTTGCTTTTCAGGTGGTTTAATTGATCAGGTAAAGGAAGGAGATGATTTAGAGATTTCCTATGCTTGTATCAGTTCAGCTTATACCCATAACTTTTCGACCGGGAATTGGACTTTTACAGAAGCTTTGTATCAAGGATTGCTGGGAGATCCTGTAGTTGATTTAGACGGCGATCGCGAGATAACTTTATATGATTTTGCTCGTTATGCAGAATTAGAAATGGCTTTCATTGAATCTCAGAAATCGATGTTTGTGACTACTAAAGATTTTGATCCTCAGATGGTGTTAGCAATTGTATCTGATGATATTCCAGCGATCGAAGGAAAGCGGGTCGAAGTAGAATATGAGAATGAGTGGTACAAAGCTAAGACTTTAGAAAGAGAAGGAGATCAAGTTTTAATCAAATATGTTGAGGATGATGAGGAACCAGCATGGGTAACCAATGATCAGATTCGTCCCTATCAACCAGAGCTGTTTGCTATTGGAGAAAAAGTAGAAGTTGAATCAGAAGAAGAATGGTGTTCAGCAACGGTTTTAAAAGCTTGGTATGGGTTGCATTTGATTAGTTATGACGATTATGATGAGTCCTATAATGAATGGGTAGGAAGCGATCGCATTCGTCCTCAACAGTAGGAATACTAATCTAATCCTGAATGGCGATTAATAATATGCGCTCGTTACTCAAACAGAATTAGCAAGAGCGAGCGCTAGCAATAAATCAACAGCGAAGATTTAGTTAAACCAGCAAAGAGAATTTTTAGGAATTAGGACTGTCTGTTTGATTAGCGATCGCTGGTGATGTCTAAAGACCTAATTGATATCTACTTTTGTGTGAGTTTACTTGGGTAGCAACGTGGAAAAGGTTGTTAATACCAACAGGATCTGTTACAATTATCACTAAAATTAGTTCCAAATTGCTCATCTTTGCCATCATTTGCTCTTTCTGGTCTAATCGGTCACTTTCCTTGACAACTGTGAGCAAGAGAGTGAGCATTAAGACTTAAGCTAGATCGACTGTCCATGAGTCTTGCGGTTTAACCCTATATAATATTGGAATAACTTGGGGAGATGAATAGATAATGACTGTCTATGTTTATATCACCGAGCAATGTAAAAATGACGCTAGCAGACATGGTGCCATCAATGATATTGAGAAATTCAAGGAAAAGCTAGAAAATGACCAAAGTGCTCGTCTGCTCACTCGTCTTGATTATCGATATCACAGAAGGGTCATGGGGACGAATAGTAGCGCAAGATTGGTGATTGAAGAATATCGTACTGATCACGACACCATCGTTTTGTGTTTTGTAGGATATCATATCCGGAGTAGCGCTGATTACAGTTTATTACTAAACAGTCCAAACACTTACTACGAACGATATGGGGTAACAGATGAAGAAATTGAAGCATTTCTCAAAGAGAAAACTATAAATCCAATCAAGAAAAAGCCACAACTGACAGAATTTGAATCTGAGTATCTTCAGTCTGCAAGCGGATACGATTACACTAATGATGGTGCCTTTTTAGAAAGTTACGACTGGGTTGAGCGCATTTCTGAAGATTGGGCTAAAAGCTACTTAAATCGTTACCATGATCTGATTTTTAAGTTGACAGAGGAAGTTGAAAGTTGTATAAGTCATGTAGGGATAGACACGCTTTCCCATGATAAGAACCCAAATATAAAAATAATTTTCCGGAGTTTTCCTGAACATAGACGAATTTTCCTGATCGCTCCTATTAATTGGCAGAAAGATAGCGATGAAAAAAATATCCGTGAGCAATACGCCGATTTATTAACAGCAAACTCACTCAAAATGGAAGACCTAATCCGCAACAGTCTTCGCGCATATCCAACAATTATTATCTATGATGAAGATATTTGGATGCGAGTAGAAAATACTACAGAAGCAAATCTAGCCCTGTCACCAGAAGAAGAATGTGTTCTTGGATCTGTAAAAAGTCGAGTTAGCAATGGGGCTAAGTATCCTCTATTTATTAATGGTCGTCCTGGGAGCGGAAAATCTACAATTCTTCAGTATTTATTTGCAGAACAGCTAGCTAATTTTATTAAATTGCTTAATAATTCAAACATCAATAATCCTCCACTTTATCTTACTTATAGTACGCCCTTGTTAGAAGAAGCCCGCGAATTAGTCAAAAAAATTTTAACTTGTGGAATTCGCCATGTAGAGGATGAAAGTATACAAGCATTTGTCACAGATTATAACAAACTGCATTCATGTTTCCGTAATTTTCGTGAGTTTTTGCGCTCATTACTACCACTCGAAATTCGCGATCGCTTTGTCCAAGCTAATTATGTAGACTTTGCTCGTTTTCGCAAACTTTGGGAAGACAAGCGTGGTAAACATCCGCAGAAGGAAGTCCGCAGCATTGGGCCGGAACTAGGGTGGCACGCAGTGAGAACTTTCATTAAAGGTATGCAATCGGAATCGGGAATTGTGGTAGACCCTGATTATTATCGAGATGAGCTAGCGCGAGACAGTAAATCCATTTCCGATCAGACTTTTGAAATCATTTACGAGCATATTTGGAAGAAGTGGTATGAGCCTCTTTGTAAGAATGAAAAGTATTGGGATGACCAAGACTTAGCACTTGAGGTTCTGATTAATGTAGGGGAACAATTATCGGGTTATCCAGCGGTGTTTTGCGATGAGGCTCAAGATTTCACCACGATTGAGCTAGGACTGATTGAGCGGCTTTCAGTCTACTCTGGGAAAGAAATACATAGCTTTTGGGTAAAGAATGTACCCTTTGCCTTTGCTGGTGATCCGTTTCAGACTCTGAATCCAACAGGGTTTAATTGGAGTGCCATGCAATCTAATTTTTATGACAATATTATTAAGCAGTTAGATCCTAGGGGCATAGCGAAGCTAGAGTTTAATTTTCAGGAGCTAGCATTTAACTATCGATCGGCAGAACATATTGTCAAACTCGCTAATCTGATTCAATTACTACGTGCTGTCTTACTTCGGATTAAGGGAATTCGTCCTCAATATAGCTGGACTCGTAAAATTACCAACAGTCCTGTTTATTTTCGGTGGGATGATATTAACTGCCGCGCCAAACTCCGTGAACAAGATGAATTAGTTATGATTGTTCCTTGTCAGGAAAATGGTGAATTTGAATATGTAAAAGAAAATGAATTTCTGACATCGATCGCGATTAATCAGGCTGGAGAAATATCTAGAAACATTCTCAGTCCAGCCAGGGCTAAGGGCTTAGAGTATGATCGGGTTGTTCTCTATGGATTTGGTGATGAAGCAGGAAAGCGTTTTCCAGATTTACTAGCACAGATCAATGATCCTAGTAAAGATCCGCCGGATCTAGAACAAAGATTATCATGGGAGTATTTTCTCAATCAGTTTTATGTGGCGATTAGTCGTCCCCGTAAGCGATTATTTATAGTTGATTCAGATGAATCATTGAAAAATTTCTGGTTGTTCACTGCTCCTCTAAAACAAAAAGTATTGCTCAGTCTCTATGATCTTTATCAACCTAATCATAATTGGAGTTTAGATGAACTGGGAGGTATGCTGGAAGGGGATAATTCAAGTTGGTTAGACGATCGAGACGATCCTTTAGAATTAGCTTCTCAATGGCGAGATCAGGGTCAGCTTCAGCGTGATCCTTATTTATTACGTCTGGCTAAAGATAACTTCTATCGGGCTGAGCGTTTTGAGGACGCAAGTTTGTGTGAAGCTAAACAATATGAATATGAAGGTGAGTTTAAAAAAGCTGCGGAACTATTTATTAATCTTGGTCAATCTGGTGAAGCTTGTCGTTGTTACTGGACAGATCGAGATGCTAACTCGGTCGTTCGTTTGGTTGAAAAGTTTCCTAAGATTACAACTGATCTACGTTTTATTGCTGCGGGTTCTATTGTGAGAGAGCGCAATACAGTATTCCAGCTTAATCACGTACTGACAGCACTCGAACAAACCCCCCCATCATTGACAGAGCTACCGGAGGAAGTGGAGGGGTGGCGCTGGTTTTTTAGTTGTTTTGCAGACAAGATCAGTGAAGAAATCTTAGCTTCTGACCGCGCAACAGCAGAATGGAAACCCTATATTGAACGTTTGATTCAAACTATTAAACGGTTTGAATTACCTCTGAGCGCTTATCCAGAAATTGCTAAACTCCTTTATTTGTCTGGAGATGCAAGAGTCGCGATCGATCACTGGAATCGGTACTGTCGGGATTATAAATCCGATCGACCGGGAGAAAAATGGCTCACTCAAGCCCGAGCAGAAACAGAAGCATATCCTACAAATATCCGTTTTTACCATGAACTGGGTGATTATCAAACGGTTATTAATCAATGGACATTAGCCGATCGCATCATCGATAGCGATACACCAGTAAGTTTGCTACTTGATAGCGCCGCTAGGTTGAATGATCTTACAGCACTGCGAGCTATATTACCAGCAACTGACGATCTTAACAAATTGAATCGGGCGCTTAGTCTGCTTAATGACAAGACTATTCTCTCTTTAGAGGGAGCATTATGCGTTGCAATTACCCACTCAATGGAATCTTATGGTGATGGGGAAAAAATTATCCAGTTTGTGGTCAACAAAACCACCTCAAACAAAGAGCTAGATGCGAGAATTAAAAATGCAGGAATCGCATGGAAAGGTAAAGTGTTAATAGCTGCGGCAGTTCGAGCTATAGCCCGTTCAGAGCGATTATTCCAAGATCAGGTTAAAGCTCAAAAAATATCTGAATTTTTGAAGCAAGTTCTAATTTTAGAAAAAGATGCAAATCCCAATAAACAAAATCGAGTCAAGTCGGTTTTGGAATTAATAGATATTACCGAGGCTGGAGCAGCATTTGAAAGAGGATTTCGTCGGTTAAATTATGCACTGGATTTTTATGAACAATTCTTTGAAAATAGCTATCTTGCTTATCGTGTACTAAATCCTTCTCAGGAGCAAACTGAGTTTGCTAAACTACGATGGATTTTTTGCAAGCGTCGTTTAGCTGATATCACCAGGGATAATAAATATAGGACTGAGGCTGACAATCGGGGACGTGAGTGGAATATTTCAACTAATCAAAAACCTGATTCTCTAAACCTTCAGCCCATCAGTGAGCTAAAGCTTTCTATTCCTGGACTAGCTGCTCCATCATCCAGTCCTTCAGCTAGTGAAATAACCAAACAAAAACAACCATTACCAACCAAAATTAAACCATTAGATAAAAGTAAGAAAACGATTATATTCAAATTAGATAACCAGCAAATAAAAGTGGAAGCTTTTCCCCTGAAAAAGCGAATTATTTTGACTGATTATGAAACTCAAAACCAAGTAAAATGCGAGTTTCAAAATGTGACAAGTGAAGATATTGAGATTAAGGAGGAAGTCTCTGTCTCTGAACAGATCCGAATCTGGAATATTTCTGATTGGGGACTTCGATGTGAAATGGAAGCTAAAGAAGATTTAGCGACAATCCGTTTTCGTCTTCCTCATGGAGTGGTAAAGGAATTTAGATTTATCGTGAATAAAAAAGTCGAAGATAAAGATCACCCCTAGTCAGAGTTGGTTTGAGCTGCTGTCGATGACTTTTCTGCCGAAGTTGAGGGATTGAGTTAAAATCAGAAATTTATGGATTTTTTGGCGATCGCTACCCCTTGACAAATCAAGACAGTATCTACCAATTTTATCCTCAATTTGCGGATTTCTGTAGGGGCAGGTTCACCAATCAATTCTGTCACCAATAGATCATTATTATAAACCTGCCCTGGCCTAACCGATCAACCTCAGATTAAGTGCATTTTCTCTGACCAAAGTGACAAAATAGGGATTAGCCATTAGTTGATCATTGATTGATTAGCGATCGCAATTATTAAATCATTAATTCAGTTTTTCGGTAAGTCAAAATAAAAGTTGACTTTCTTGGGAGCGAGAGGGCAATGACCAGCTCTTGACTTTACCCAAGGTGACCGGCATCGGCAGGGCCACATCAATAGTAAAGCGGAAGACCTTACGCCCCCGACGACTATTATCTGGGTCGTAAAACTCGAGTTTGATATCCCAACAGTCACTGTTGATGCGACAGAAGGGGCTTTTTTCAACTTGAATGGTGTCAAGTTGACGACCCTCGGCGATCGCTAGAGCAAAGGTTAAAGCCGCTTGGAAGATATTGGTAGCAGCGAAATTAAGAGCGCGATCGCGGGAAGTCTGCCCTACATTGCGTAAATCATTGTAGACTCGGTTAAGGAAGATGATCAGAGCTTGTCGAACCAAGGGTTCTTGGGCTGCATCCACTCGATTGGAAATGGCTGTCATTGCCGCGTTTACCAGAGTATTTACTTTCCATCCATACATTCCCCGCACATCATGGACTTTCACCACAGGCAAAACCTGACCTGAGAAGAGTTCCACCGTGCGGTTGGTGCGTCGGGCTGGTATGCTAATTCGCTCTACAAATTCATCACTGGTTTCTGGTTCGAGTTGCCCCACCAACATCAGCAAAAACATCTCGTAGATATCTGATGAAAACGCTCCTGTTGGTTCAAGGGCATAAATAGTATCGCCATCAAGGCTCAAAGTCCAGATGAGGGAACGGCTCTCATCTGGGTGGCGATCGAGATGCTCGACCATCTGACGGACATCGTAGGGGTCAGGCGGAACCATTATCCCGTTAACTTCAGTCGGAGCCATCATTTGCTTGAAGGTATCGCAGCGGGCTTCATCTCCAAAGTCGTAGTTAATAGTCCCTAAAACGTAAACGTTGCCAGAGAAAGCCGTGCTAGCTTCGATCGTGCCTAGCTCTGCGGTAGTCTCAGCTACTGTAAGGGATATTTCAGTTGGTGTGGCAGATGCGGTGAGTGGCATGGCTAAACTGGTGGTTATAGCAGTGCTGATCCTTGTCTGGGCAGCAATAGCGCTAGGAACAGCATATCCACCACGCTCTGTACGGGTGACTTGGTCACCTGCAAAGGAAATGGTGACAGATGGTTGCCCAAACAGCACCTTCATCGTGCCCGGTATATTGACAAAACCGCGCATACAGCGTTCGGATTCTTCTACAATCTTTGGATCGCAAGGAATCGCAGTATTGAGCAATGCCGTTCGGATCGCTTCAGCATCGACGGGTTTACCCTCTTGTAGCTGCAAACTCATCATTAGTGCAGAGATTCCGGTCACGATCGGAGCAGCTCCACTGGTGCCCGTTCTGAGCCTCGGTTTCTCAGTTGCTAATTGTGCGCCCCAAATGTCGTCACCAGGAGCCATAATCCCTTCTTCAGTATAATTGCCTCCCCAATTATTGTAGTGGGCTGGTGGGTTGCCTAGATCCATTGCTCCTACAGGAAGAGTTCCTGGCAATACACCAGGTAAACACCAGTATTCACCCAAACCGTTACCCGCAGGCCCGACAATCAAAATATTGTTATCTAGGCACTTCTGTACAGCTTGGGTAAACAACTCTTCTCCTTGACAAGTTTGGGTGGGGCGACATATTCCACAATGAATGATATTTGCCCCCAAATCCAGGGCCAGTTCAAAAGCACGGGCTAGATTAAGGGGAGAGGCAAGTTCCTCCGCCATCTCTATGCTGTCAAGTGGTAGATTAATTAGGCGACAGTTAGGAGCAATACCAGCAGCAGGGGTATTTTCTTGACCCACAATGATACTGGTGACATGGCAAGTATGGTCATCAATTTTAAGACGTGCGATCAGAGGTTCCGGAAAACTAGCCCTGAGTTCTGCTTCTTTCTCCTGCTTGGTGCGATCGCTGTCTTCAATAGCTCGGAAGGTGGCGTACTGTTCTGAAGAAATTGGCCCTGGAGTCTCGTGCCAGTAAGGAAAGACTTTAGAAATTGCAGCTCCCTGGAAACAGGACAACGAGTGGTCGGGGTTGCCTTCGAGAACCACAATAGTGATGCGAGGGTCGCCGAGAGTTTGGTTGCGGAGTTCAGCCAGTCCCGGGATGCGATCGTCAAGGTCGTGGGGATGAAGTGCCATAGAAACATCTTGTGCTGTCGCCTCAACTGTGCTCGTTGAAACGGTTGCAGATGAACTCAAGGATGCGAGCAAATCTGACTCTTCGTCAACCGAAACACCAGTCTGCGTTGCTTCAGTTATTAGTTGTGCTGATGTAGAAACATCTACAGATCCAGCCCCATTCACCACAACCTCCGTGGTATAGTCATTCTCCTCAAGTTCGTAGGATGCCACTTCACTAGCCGAAACTTCTACTGACCTAAGCTTGTTCCAGCCAGCTACTGTAGCTGAACTCGCATCACTTGTACCCACAGCATGGTTTGGTAACGACCCCAACATGAACTCACCCACAGCCGACTCTTTCACATAATCCAGACCTGCTAATTGCCCAAAACCGTCGCTATCTCCACCTCCCAACGCGCAGGGAGCAAGACCCATATTAGTAGACACTAAATAGAGATTTTGCTGTAGCACTCCAACATCTTTCAACACCAACGAATAGGCTACAGAGCGATACTTGCGGAACAGCCTGCCAAACCTTGCCGTAATCACAAGAAGAACTTGTGGTTGGGGTTTGTAATAAATATAAGGTTCTAGAGCAAGGACATCCTGGGATGCAGCAATCTGCTCCAATTGATGATTTATTGGATCGTAGTGATACAATCCTGTGTCTAGTCCTTGACAAAGTCGCACCACTGGATAAATTTCTAGCTCATACATTGCTCCGCTACCAGGATAAGGCCGACTACCTAGCTCACCATAGTCAATATCCGCGTCAAAGCCGAGTATTTTCCGCCAATTTTCACCAAGCCACTCCTCCTCTCGAAGAATATTTTTGACACGGGCAGTGCGATAAAGAAGTTCACCGAGTTGTTCTATCGTGATAGGATGTGCATCGTCGTGTTCTCGAATCGATTTCCGTCTCTCAATCACTTCTGTGAGTGTAGCATCGTTACATTGCAATGCCTCCAAGTTTGGACGCGGTAGAGACACAACTTTGTCGCTCATGGGTGGCTTTACCACCGGAAAATCAGACCACTGTTCGATGTTGATATCTCCTACTGGATAGTCATGGCGGCCTAATCTGCTCCGGCTGTGGAACAACAGGTTGTGAAAGTCCCAAAGTTGGAGCGAGGGGGTTTCAGGGTCAGCCGTCAGAAATCCTGATGCCCACAGCAATTTGAGAAACTGATAGGCTGTTTCTGGACCTAGGTAGGGTGGTGGTGTCAGTGTGCCCAGAGATTGGGGTTGGGCAAGTTGAGCCAGAATAGCACTTGCCCGCCAGTCGAGAAGTTTAACCCGAAACTTTGAGAGGGGGGACTCCAGCACCATGGTGCCGTCGTGGGGATGCTGATAGGCAAAGCGGGAGAGGGTGATATTTGTTTGTGTCCAGTAGGGTTCGGTCAGATTTAGCTCGGCAGATTCCACCATCGGGATCGCTAGTGCTAGGGGCAACACAGCATAACTCAACCAACCCCGCTGATCCAATTGTTGTAGCATTAGGGCGAACTGTTCCCCTGCTATCCGACCATCAAGTTCGACTAACCCTTGCACAAGTGATTCATTGGTAGAGTTGCCTACCTTGAGAAGATCAAGAGCCATACTGATTCCAGGTGTTGTTGCTAGGGTGAGCAAATCATTGGGATTGGATTCTGCTGATGAACGTAGAATATAGTGGTCTTCGGTACTTGTCACTTGGACAAAAGGATTGAGGAAAATATTGAAGGGATGGTTGCTCATAGCAAATGATAATGGGAAACAATGATTAGGCAAGTGAGTCAATGGCAATAGCAAGTGGTGAAATCATCAGTAAGGGATAGAAATTAAATAACTAGCTTGCTTGTAGTAACACATCAGAGCGAAGACAGCGCTTACTACGAACCAAACCGTCAAGTTATTTATTTTTCATTCCTAATGGCATCTTATATGTTGTTAAAAATTCGATCCCGTATAACTTTAAAAGGTTAGGTTTTTTTGGACGGTTCAACAATTGTTTTATCCGCTAACTATAACAAAAGATTTATTATGTTCGATCGCCCTCAACATCGCAATTAGGCTCAATCCCACACAAACCTTCTATTCCAAGAACAGCTTCTTCAAATAAAGGAATCGGAAAACTAGGTTCTACATCAAAAGCATCTCGGTGAGCCCGCATAAACCGAAGACGGTGTTCTCGTAGATAATTATGTAAAAATCCAGAATTTATCGTCATAATCGTATTTCCTCATCCAACACTTTTTAAGTTATCTGCTGCAAATTATATGCACCCATTCAGAATAGGTTTTGAGTTTGGATGCACTTTCATTTTATCTTGTTCACAAAATTATTTATTTCGTAGTACATTTTTACTCTCTGAATTGAATCAATATAAAACTCAGATTCAGGAATACCTAAATACAGCCTCTTAAAGACTCGATTCCGGTAATAAGCATGGACTTTATTCACCATCTCATTGCCCAAATATTCAACAGCACTATTGGGAGATTTGAAATTAGTGAAATAAAGGACATCACTATCGTTCTCATTGCTAATACCGATTTGAACAACTCTACTCTCATAGAAAAGAGGAAGTGCTCTAGCAGGTAATCTCGAAGTTAAATATGCTTGTACATCCAGGCGATCGAGATCGGCAGGATAAAAAGTAGGATAGACTTCTACCGCCGCTTTATTGTTAAAGAAAAAGTCAAACCCTACTAATAAAGTCCCATTGATAATTAATTTCTCCCAGTCTCGCTTTTCTCCGCAAAGTGCGATGGCAATTGCTATCTTTTCTGGATAATCCCTGATGCTAAGAAATAACTTTATTCGTGAACGTTTTAGTTCTGGACGAACATCGACACCGACAGACACCATATCTACTTTATGAGGGTCTATACCTGTAGCTAAAAACTGCTGAAGTAAACTGCGATCAAGCTGAATTTCTGGACTTCCTTCTATCAAACGAGAGAAAGAGAGGAAATCTTCAATATCAAGCAATTTCACTACTGGATCGGGAACACCAACTTCAGAGAGATAAGTAAAACGAGCTGGATAAAAACAATCTTTTTCAATATTGCAGCAACAGGCAATACAACCTCCTTGATCTTTTCTCTGCTTACCGATAAATTCTGCAAATAAATTTAATGGATAAGAATTTTCAATATTAAAAACTTGTTTGTGTTCTTCAAAATAACGCAAATTTTCTTCATGGCGATTCAATCCGAAACTGGACTTCACACCAGAAAAATGCTTTTGGGGTTCAACTTTTATTCTGGCAGGTTTGACCGCTTTAATATCAGCAAAAAATAAGGGTAAATTGGGGTGAAGGAAATTTGCAGAAGCTAGACGTAGAGCTAGTGATGGCATCTTAACTGTTTGGTTTTCATCATATTCAATAGATTGGAAACCAGCCTCATGAACAAGCTCAACTAAGTTCTTAAGAGGAATAACATGGCTGTTTTGGAGTTCTTGCTGGTTGATTTCATCCATTGCTTTTTGCTCTAGTGGAGAAAGGGGTGGCTCTTTAACAAAGAGACCCGTAATATATAGAGTTCCCCCCGGATTTAGCACGCGTCTGGCTTCAGCAAGGACTTGGGATACCCGATTAGAATACTTGATGCTGTCGTTGAAAAACACTACATCAAATACTTCATTGGGAAAAGGTGGGAAATGAAAATCACCTACTTGGACCCGCACCCGATCAACCAAGTTAGCTTGGGCAATCCGAATTTGGGCTTCTGCCGCTTCCACCTCAGAAATTGTTAGACCCTCAATCCGGGTTCCTGGAAACAACTGAGCAATATGAATCGCCGGAATTCCTGCTCCACAACCAGCATCAAATATATAGTTTCCGGGCTTTATCCCCATGCGATCTGCTAGACTAAGGTTGTGTGATCTAGCTACTGCATCAGGAACCATCCGACTAAAGTTGATGGAGTGCTTATTATAAAAAGTGCGAACTTCTTCGACTTCGGGCGTAGGGTTAGGTTGAATAGGAGCACTTGGACTGATGTAGTTATTTTGCATGATGTTCGATAGGGATAACTGGCGGAAAGAAAAGTCTGGATGACTTGATGGTGAGCTTAAGTGCATCTTCAACAGTAAAGACAAGACCAAAGAAGGAACATAGGACTTTAAAAAAGTTTTTTATCTAAGCCTCCTTGGCCTTGTCTGTAGTCTCAAGCCTATCAACGTTTAATCCCGATATTTAGGGCAGTAAACTGCAATTTTACCGGATTTGGAAGGCTTAAGATGCAATTTGCTGGCCATTCGCAAATTGGAAGAATTTAGGCATCACCATCGAAGGAACAGATGCATATGATAGCTGCATCTACACCATCGAAGGAACAAATGGTTGGAACGAAAGCTGCATCTACACCATCGAAGGAACAGATGCATATCATAGCTGCATCTACACCAGCACCACCGAGAGCTTCCTCAGATAGTTCAGCCAAGTGGCTGGGGAGTTGACCATTGGTAATGCGGAGTACGGGTTTGGCTTGTTGGGGCAGGATATTTTTCTTATTCATGGAACTAATCCTTATTTTGTTGCTTGGTTTGTTGACCCGTTTAGGTGGGTTAATCCTCTCCTTCATTGAGAAGAAGGCTGATGAAGCAACATCTGGCACGTAGAGAAGCCCGTTGCCTGCAAACTTTAAAAGACTTAGAATGGTATATTCATAGGATTCATTTCTGCCTCAGCCAGGGGTAAAATTTGCCACCCTAACTGCACCGGAACATCATAAAGCCGCCCGGGAGCAAACCGCGACCATAAACCTCTCATTCCGGGTATAATCACTTTGACGACATTCAAGCCAATGTCCGGTCGCGTTTGGTCTAATACCAAAGTTTCTAGCCCTACTGTTTGAGCTATCCCTACACAAGTCATCACATCTGTATAGATATCATCACTCCAACGTTTCGGGTAATCATTGGCAGTCTTCATCGGCTGTGTTTGATCGGGAAGTAGACAAGGATGACTAGATCGAGTCACTTCTAAAAACCAGTCTTTCGACTCATCTTTGAGTTGCTCGTCAGGAATTTTGTCAAGTTCCAGTCCAACCTGACTCACCTCAGTCAAACTGCGAAGAATAGCAATCTTCGGGTCTAGATGCGCCCCAAAACCGACGATCACCCGCTCTGAACTTCCTACTGTGCGATACGATATACCCGCAAACGCCGGAATTCCCAGGTCAGCAGTTAAATCCAGCACCCAAAGTTCTCGGTTCCGCTCCTGGTAGAACTGCTGCAACTGGAGAAAATAAGGCTCATCAAAGCTGCTGAGATCCACCCCTGGACGTCTAAGGCGGTTGTACCACCACAGGGCTACGCTATCACGCTCCACCAGTTCCATAAACCCTTGCAATATTGCCTCTTCAAGGGTATTGCCCGCCGCGTTACCGTTGGAATCTGCCTTACAGAAACGATTGGTTTCTGGGATGGGATAGTGGTAGTAGCAAAAGGCAGTGGGAAGGTATTTGTGTGTCTGTGCAGTCAATGACCATACTGGTGTCCAGTCAATGGCTTGACTGGCATCAAACCGATGGGGAATCCAGCGATAGGCTGCTTCTGTCCCTTGAGCGTTTAGGGCTTCTCGATTAGCATACTGCCCATCGCTAAAGTACAAACACTGCTCCGGATGAATTGCCAAGTCTCCTAGTTCTGCTAGAGTTGCCCGTTTACGGGGTTCATCTCCCTGAAAGATCCCTGAATAGCGTTCCACTGCCTCACATAACCCACTTGCCCGCGATTGGCTATCGGTTTTGCCCTTGCCCGAACTCTTGTGGCGGAGGGTATTACGTAGTCCCCGCAGGGATATAGCACTACCAAAACTATGCCCTGCCCGGTAAGTATGAACCAATTGGTTGGCTGGATCGGTGATTCGCACTAGTTCTGTCACTACCCCTGTAATCGGGCTGATCAGGTGTTGGTATTTCTGAACAGTCTGTTCCGGGGTAACAGCGCGGTGACCACCATCAGCCGTGAAGTGCTTGGGGCGCGATTCTAGCTGTAGCGGTTCAAATCCCCGTCGTTGCAGGATACCTGAGTCGCCACAGGTCGGACATTGAGGTCGCTTAATCAAGATATGACTTTTCAAGTCCAGAATCGTCTGGTTAAAGGTGATAATCTTGCCGTCTAGGGTAGGGAAGAGCGCAGTTCCTGGTGCAGTTTTATTGGCATAGTGCTTGACAATCCACTTGGCAATTTCAGTTGCTGCAAACTGTAACCCCGTTTGTAAGGTTGAAGGTAGTGTTGCCCGTGCTGTGGGGAGGCAACCTACCACCCGCACTTTTTGGCCATTGCGCTCTTGTTGGGCTTGTTTTTGCCGCAAGACCGACGACTCAACTTCTCGATTGCCCCGCAATCGCTGGGCAAGACAGTCCCAACACCCCGTCTTTCCAGGAACAAACACCGGACCTAACCAGAGAACACTGCCCACTGGCTTGATTAGTAGCCAAGCTTGTTGGTGTTGCAGAGCCTGTTGGTTAATTGCCCCTAGTTCGGGCTGTAAATAATCATCAGTCAAAACTATGTTAATTACTGCGGAGGAACCCGCATCTGTGGGTTTTTGTACCGCAATACCCATCTCCTGCAACGCATTGGTGAGAGCAGTAGCAGTTACTTCATTGATGTTCTCCCCCACTGTTGTCAGCGTGACCGGCTGATGTAGTCCCTGTGCTGCAACAGCGGGTGAAATCCCTAACTCGCTCCAAAATGCCGCCACTTCTGGGGATAAAATCGGGGCAGCCTCGGTGAGGTATCCCTTCTCTGCCAGGCGATTGAGCACATAGTCAATATATTCTGGTGGAACTTCCCCATCCAGCTTTTCGACAATCTGCATCTGGGTATATTGCCCATCCAACAGAGGCAATATTTGGCAGTAGAGTTGCCCTGTGAGGACATAGTTAGCCTGTTCGCCAAGTAGATAAACTTGCTTTGGCTCAATGATCTCGACATGAAAGTGGGGCTTAATTTGCAGCAGTGTGGTAGATTGCATGGAGCGAACAGTCATTGATTAAGTGGACAAAAACCAAACATCCCATTAATTAAGCCCAGATGCGACCCCGTCGGAAGTCCTTGGGCTGCTGTTCAGGGGTTTTGGCAGATCTTTTGGCATAATCCCACCAATAGGAATAATCTTGCAGCCCGGTCTGGGAAGTGGGCACATAAGACTTTTTCGGTTCAGGGGTTGAGGAGACTTCCGAGGTTGTTGGTGTTGGTGTTGGTGTTTTCTTAGCCATCGTTTTTTTAGTTTCCTTGGGTGTTTCGGGTGTTTGGGAGGTTGGCGGTAGCTGGAGATTAACCACTCCCTCTAGCTTGAGGTAGTCGATCCGGTGTACTCCATCTCCCGACCCTTTAACAGTGGTCAGGGTTAGGGTATGTTGCCCAGCACTGAGGGCTGGTAAGGGAATCTGGGTTTGGGTTGGCTTGCCTGACCCGACGCCGACCAGTTCGGTTACTAGTTCACCATCAACCCAGAGGGTGTCAACTTCAGAGCCAAAAAAGTTATAAAAGAGTGTAAGTTCGCCTGTACTGTAACTTTGGGTTAGGGTGAATTGAATATTTAGTTTGTCGGTGGAAAAAAGCTGTTTTCCTTTGTGCTGTGGTTTCTTCTTGCGACCTGGAACCAAGAGCAACGATGGCATATGTGGATGGTTAATGGGTTCTGGATCTGACCCAACAATGTAGGTAAATTCCTTTTGCCAGCCACCTACCTGCGAAAACTCTTGCCCTCCTTTACCAGGATGACCAATTTGCCATAGAGTTTCAGTTTGCTGAGGTATGGTGATGAGCGACTTATCAGTGGCTCTTTAGTGGCTTATTAATAAAATCCTCCCATACCCGCAAAGCCGCCCCAGCCCTGGCTGGATGTACTCTGGCTAGTACTAGAGTGCATCACCTGGTTGAAACTGCGGTTGGCAAAGGCTGGAGGATCGTTATAGTTAGCGGCATGGAGTAGATCCATCCGAATACCTACCAAATCATCAGGACTACCATTTTCCACATCCACACACAACGCTGGTTGGATGAAATGGGGACGTTTAACGGGAGGAGACAATATAGGAAGTCGCATGGTTGAGGATTCTCCGTATGAATATTATGGATAGGATCAACAAACTTAGATGTCTGGACGAGAGTGCATTTGGTTTTTGCACTCTCATGCAAATTGTATTTCCTTTTAATACGGTGAAGACCAGCTGCGAACTTCGCCCAAGGTAACTGGAATCAAATCGCTCACATCAATGGTGAAGCGGAAAATCTTCTTGGCGCGGCGGTTGTTTTCCGGGTCGAAGAACTTCAGTTTCACATCCCAACAGTCGCTATCCACACGACAGAAAGGACTCTTCTCCACGGTGATGCTGTCAAGTTCCATGCCCACTGCTACCGCTTGACTGAAGGTTTGTGCGGCTTGGAAAGCGTTGGTAACTGCGAAGTTGAGAGCGCGATCTTGAGATGTGGTTCCCAAGTTGCGGAGGTCGTAGTAGATGCGGTTGAGGAAACCATCCAAAGTCCTGCGAATCGTTTCTTCGTCAGCATCCCCAGTTTCCGCTTGAACTGCTGCCAATGCCGCACTCACCAGGTTGTTGACTTTCCATCCATAGATACCGCGGGTACTTTGGGGTTCAATGACTGGAACAATTTGACCGGAGTAGAGCTTGACCGTGCGTTTGGTTAATATACCTGGTATGCTGACGCGCTCAACGTATTCGGTATTAGATTCAGGTTGGATTTGACCTGATAGCAGTTCGTGAAGGGCTCGGTAGGATTCAGCACCGAAGGGACCTGTGGGGTCGATCGCGTATACTGGAGTTAATTCAATGTTGAGTGTCCAAATTAGCGATCGCGCCTCCGAAATATTATCGTTCAGGTAGTCCACCATCTGGCGAGCATCGTAGGGGTTAGCCGGGACCATCACCCCTCCCCCCAAGTCAAACGGTGGCATCAGTTGCTTAAATGAGTCCCTCCGGGCTTCAGTTCCGAAGTCATAGCCGAGGGTGCCCAGGGAATAGACCAGCTGACCGAGATCGGCAAGTTCGCTGGGGGCTTGGCTGGCGGTGACAGAGTTAGCAGTGAAGTTGGGCATCGTTGGTGGTTGGGTGATAGGGTTAGGAAAGGATTGAATCAATTCTTGCAAGTTGGGGGTGTTGCTGGGGACAGCTCCAACCGCTCCGGGCGTGGCAGCGATCGCTTCACTGGTGTTGGTTAAGCCACCAGTACAACCGCAACCTCCCGCTTCTACTGATGAGGCATCTACTGATGCAAATTCCTCAGCCATTTTTCCTCCTTTTAATAACGTTATGGCACCAGGGATGTTTAGTTTGCCTGCCAGACACCGTTTAGTGTCTGGCAAGTCTGGGTCGTCGCAGGGTAAGGCACTCTGCAACAAAATTTGCCGAATTTTGTGGGAGTCTGGGGTTTCTCCCTCCTCCTGCTGCATACTCAGCAAGACCGCTGCTACACCTGAAACGATAGGAGTAGCGAAGCTCGTACCACTCAGGCGCTGGGTGCCGCCCCCAGGTTTAGCCCCCAGGATATCCTCCCCTGGGGCAAGAATACCTTGTTCTTGGTAGGTTTCGCCCCAGTTGCTAAAATCCAGGGGTTTACCATTAGCATCCATAGCTCCCACCGCTAGTACATCGGGCAAGGCAGCGGGCACATGTAAGCAATCACAACCATTGTTGCCAGCGGCAGCGACCAGCAAAACATTGTTCTTTTGGCACAAACGAATGGCATTCTGAAGCCAGCCATCGGATTCGCCAAAATCAGTCAGTTGACCCCCACTGATGTTGATCACATGGGCTCCAGCATTGATCGCTTGCTCTATTCCTCGCGCCAAATCTAGCTGAGAGGTCTTGCGCCGATCGTCGGCAAAAACCGGTACAATTATTCCCTTACATTGGGGCGCAATCCCCTGGACTGGACTCCCCGGTTGCCCAAATATAATGCTGGCAACGTGGGTTCCGTGGGTGGACATACTGCCATCGCTCTTTGCTTTTTCTTGCACCAATGTGGGTAGATACTTAATGTCTGCGCCTTGGAAGCAAGCATGAGTCTGATCGACAGGACCATCCAAAACTGCTATACAAATACTGCTATCTCCCTGAGAGATGCTACGCAATTTATCTAGCATTTAAAAATGTTTATTCCCAAAATTAATAAATATAATCGCATACTTGTTCAGATGAGCAACCTGGTAGTGATTGGGCATGACTCTCCTTTAAGTTAACTAGCTATTAAGTTTTTTGGCCAGTTGTTGTTTATAATACAAAGCGATAAAATTATTTAAGCATACTAAATTGCTTATCGTACCAGGGAATAAAAAAAAATACAAAACTTTACAATTAACATCTGGTTGACTTTGATCACCAAATAGGTTATTAAAAATATCTTCCTTCAACTCCAATCTGAGTTTGGGATCATCCATATTACCCATAGAGACCTATTGTTCTTACGCCCCTACTAAAAGTTATCCTTGATAATATTGGATAAATCGAGCGGGAATTTCTGGAGATATTCCCCAATGGAGATGAATATAGGAAGCGTATAATTGATATATTTGCCATCCTTCATATTCAATGACACTTTGACGAGAATAACCCCCTGTTTTTAACAGAGGACTTGCTGAATTTTCACTTAAATGCGATCGATGAAATTCATGCCCAAATGCCCAAAAATATTTGTTCCTTGCTAATTATTATTTCTTCAGATCAAATCATGGCGATCGCATCATCGGTTCCAGGAATTTAAGAATACCAGCATCATCAAAATTATCGACAAAATTAATTAAACGAGTAGCAAAAGATTTATACTCAGAATTCAACTGCTCTAACCGATAAGCTTCATTTATTACTAGATCCATATCACCAATTCTACTAGCTTGATAGATCTGCTCAAGTTCAACTACCGGTGGAAATATTACTTCTGGCTGGTTTACTACTTCTATTTCTTCATAATTCCACGTAATTTGTAAATACTTTGCTAAGAGATTAAATAAATATTGGGCATTAACTGGTTTAGCTAAAAAGCCATCAGCACCAGCATCGAAACTCATTTGTTGATCTACTTTTGCTACTGAAGCTGAGGAAACTACTACTTTTAGATGTTTGAAATTTTCATCATTTCTTAATTGTTTAATAAAATCAAAACCATCCATTACCGGCATAGCTAGGTCTGTAATTATTAAATCTGGTAAGTTCTCTCTGATTTTTTCTAAACCAACCTTTCCATTTTCTGCCTCACTAAGTATAAAGCCAATGGGTTCTAATAGACTTACAAGTACCGCTCTATTTGCCCAGCGATCGTCTATGATTAATATATGTTTTTGATCTCCATTATAACTAATAATATTACCAGCTCTATTAGAGTTAGTAATATTACTCGTCTGATCTAGTGCCGATTCGACATTGAGCGGTAATGCTAATTTAAAAAAGAATTTACTTCCTACTCCTAATTTACTCTCTATTTTAATCTGTCCGCCCATTAATTGTACTATTTGCTGACTAATGGCTAATCCTAATCCGGTTCCTTCAGTTTGACGAGAATGATCGCCTACTTGTTGAAAAGCTTGGAATAATTTATTGATATTTTCTTCACTAATCCCGACTCCAGTATCGATCACAGAAAAATTTAGGGAAATAAAGGAATTTCGATCAATATTTGAGTTTAATCGTTCAATTTTTAGGGTAACACTACCTTGATCAGTAAATTTAATCGCATTACCTAAGAGATTAATTAATACCTGTCGTAATCGTTTCTCATCAGCAATAACCCCTTGAGGTAAATTAGCATCTGGAGTATAATAAAAATCAAGTTTTTTTTGTTTAGCGCGGATTTGGGCGATTTCCACAACACTTTGCACTAACGCTGGTAAATTCACAGCACTCGGTGCTAGTTCAAGTTTACGAGCTTCTATTTTGGAGATATCTAGAACGTCATTGATTAGATCTAGTAAATGAGAACCACACTGATGGATAACGTTAATTCCATTTTTTTCGTTATTGGGAATAGCTTTAGAACGTCCTAGAATTTGGGTATAACCTAAGATTCCATTTAGAGGTGTTCTTAATTCGTGGCTCATGTTAGCGAGGAATTCACTTTTAGCTTTATTAGCATTATCCGCTAATTGTTTAGCAAGTTCTGCTTCTTCTTTAGATTTTTTCAGTGCGCTAGTGCGTTCTTCTATTCGTTCTTCTAGTTCATTATTAGCTTGGGATAAGAGCTTAAATGCGTCATCAACTTGAATAGTTTTTAAATTTAATTTTTTTCCGAGGTCTAAGAGTAAATATGCCACCAATACAGCGATAATTATAATTACCATAACTCCTAAATTTATTAAGCTAATAAACCACTGTGTTTCATCATTACTGAATCTCAACAAATTTTTCTCAAATTCAGCTAATTCGTTATTTATTTTCTCGAATTCTCCCAAGTTACTTTTTGATTCCTTCAGATATAAATCTATTGCTTCTTTTAGCTTACCTTCTTCTCTCAAGCGAAAAGTTTTGTCGGCAAGGTTTTCATATTCATTCTCTAGTTGTATCATTTTAACAATTTTTTCTTTTTCTTGAAAATCAGGATCTTCTTCTACCAGACTTTTTAAGTTTTCTTTAGCTTTTAAATAATTACCTCTTTCTCTTTCATAGGTTCGTATAGCACCCTCAGCATTACCCACAAGTAGATAACCACGAACTTGCCTAGCCATCAAAGCTACTCTCAAAAGCATATTATTTGCTTCCAGAACAGTATCTTGAGTTATTCTTGCTTTCTTATAAACTTGACCTAAGTGAATAACACTTAGATATACTATCCCGCTAAACATTATCAATACTATAAATAAGATCGCTGGCAGCAAAGAACTAGGGATGAAGTATTTTTGGAAGTTATTTTTTTCAACCATAATAATTATAGCTCTATTAGGAAGATAAATGCAAAGTTAACTATCGCTTCGATCGCTTGCTCAAAAAAGCCAACCACATCACATTATTGACGATGACAAGTTCTGGAGTAAACACTCTTTTCGCAACTTTAACATATTACCTTAATTTTTAATTCATATTTCGCACATTTTTAGGTTTCATTACATATTTTAATCTTATGGCGAAAATGGCATAAACTTAAACTAACCTTAAATTCTTTTACGCGCCATCATGGTATCAAAGGTTAGAGTTAAGAGTTTTTAACCCAGCAAATCCGTGACAATATTGGATAAATCGAGCGGGAATTTCTGGAGATATTCCCCAATGTAGATGAATATAGCAAGCGTGTAACTAATATATTTGTCATCCTTCATATTCAATGACACTTTGACGAGAATAACTATTCCACTCCAATTACATTTACCCACTAAATTTAGTTTAGTAATTGGTATAAGTCTTCACCCAGAAGGGAAAACAGCACTGTTGCACATTAGTCAATTACAGCTTGAAATACGGGTTCAGTTTCCTAGAGATCCTGTGTCATACCTAAGTGGTAAATCTTTGGTCAATATACTCCCCACCTTGAATAGCCAACCCCAACTCCAAAAGCTTTTCTAAAGCGATCGCTTGAGCCTGATGTATTTGACTATAGCTAAACAGAGCGGGAATCTCGGCAGGTAATAGAGGGACTAATTCTTGCCAAATGTATGGGCTACCGTAGAGGATCAGCGCTTGTAATTGTCCCGCATTTAGTAAGGACTCTAACCAGAGCCGCGCTAGATCGATCAAACCCCTCGTATTCTGAAAGGGGTTAGCCTGGATAAACAGTTGCAGTAACGTGGGCTGAAGATCTTTGATAGATTCGATCGCAGGCACTTGACTATCAACCCATTGCCAGCGATAGCCCCATCCTTGCGGTACTCTAATGGCAGGAGCGTGTATTCCTAGAAAACTAGCTTGCAATAAGTTGTCAACTACAATCAGATTTGTACCTTGCACGTTTGGGTTAGAGCTTGAAGGCGATCGCTGTAGCGGTTGGCGCAAATCGATCGTTGACGGAGCGTGAATTGTCAGGGATTGCTCTAGAACGATGCGGCAAAATTCATCGGCTTGAGGTTGGGCTACCCTCTCAAACCAAGGGAGACTAGACTCGTTAACGGCTCGCTTTTCCTCTGACTTTTCAGTTGAGCGGAAAACCTGCTGTTTAGCTTGCCAAATCCGCTCCAGGGAGGCATAAATTCTTTCCCGACTCAAACGCCCTGTTTGCACAGCTTCATAAATTGCCTCAATTGTCCCAGGTGGATCAACGGGCATGAGAACGACATCTGCACCAGCCGCCAATGCCATAATGGGAGCTTCTAATGCTCCATAATGCCGAGTAATCGCTTGCATCACCAGCCCATCGGTCACAATCAACCCGTCAAACCCCATCTCTTGGCGCAATAACTTAGTCAACACTAAAGATGAGAGAGTAGCAGGATAATCTGGGTCTAAAGCAGGTACTTGTAGGTGTGCAGTCATCACCGAACTTACCCCTGCCGCAATTGCCGCTCGAAAAGGAGCTAATTCTACCTGGTCTAGACGTTCTCGTGAATGAGGAATCAGTGGTAAGTCCAGGTGGGGATCGGTGGCAGTGTCCCCATGTCCCGGAAAGTGTTTAGCCGTTGTCAAAACCCTGTAGTCTTGGGTGCCTTGGATAAACGCCTCAATTAAAGGAATGACAATTTCTGGTGTTTCTCCAAAAGCTCGCAAACTAATTGCCGGATTTTCCGGGTTATTATTCACATCAACAATAGGAGCCAGCAGCCAGTTGAGACCAACAGCTTGAGCTTCCTGAGCGCTAATAGCTCCCATCACTCTTGCATACTGGCAAGCTTGGGTCAAATCAGATTGAGCGATCGCACCCAGAGCCATTGCTGGGGGCATCCAGGTAGCACCGGAGAACCGTTGACCTACTCCTTGCTCAATGTCCGCTGCCATCAGCAGGGGAACTTGCGCCCAGCTTTGCATCTGTTCAATTCGTACAGCTAGTTCAGCGGTGCTTCCTCCCAGGAGAATCACACCCCCCACCCCCAGATCCTCAATCCAATGTCGTAGTTTGGCTGTAGGCGCTTCCCACTGTGGGTAACGGATTTCGCGATCGAAGAGATGCCCACAGGTCCGCACCACTACCAGTTGTGCTACCTGTTGCTTTAGGCTCAATTCCTGCCAGGGAGGTAGGGAACGGTCGTATACGAAGTCACTCAACTGTCTTTTACCGAAATTACAATTTTGCCATTATTCCCTATTATTGTAGGCTAAGTTGAGAGAGATTCCTCGAAAATCTATTTAATATGTCCCTCGCGATCGCAAAGAAGGACTCTCAATTTTTGGCGATCGGGCTTTCTGCGCTCAAACGAAAAACCTAACCCCCTAACCCCCTTCCCTAGGAGGGAATGGGGAGTAAGAGAATTATTGAGCGCGTTTTCTTCGCTGCAAAGAGCATTTTTATGATACAATGGAAAAATAGATCTAAGAATTCTTGCTTCCCTTTCCTTTTAGTAGGGGGGCTGGGGGAGAGGTCAATATCCGCGATCGCTACATAACTATTCTTACCCCCCTTTCCTCATCCTTGACAATATTGGATAAATCGAGTAGGAATTTCTGGAGATATTCCCCAATGGAGATGAATATAGGAAGCGTGCAATTGATATATTTGCCATCCTTCATATTCAATGATACCTTGACGAGAATAGCTCCTTGTTTTTAACAGAGGACTTGCTGAATTTTCACTTAAATGCGATCGATGAAATTCGTGCCCAAAAATATTTGTTCCTTTCGATAATAATGGACTATCTTGTAAAGCAACTGCTTGTCGATAACCTAAGATCAAGCGAGAACTCATTACGGCTATAGTTGGTAATATTCCCACCATTTCCCAAGATTTACCGTTAAAGTCTACTATAGCTTGACACAAATACATTAAACCACCACATTCAGCATAAGTAGGAATCCCATTAGCGATCGCTGATTTAATTGCATCACATCCAGCTCGATTAGCAGATAACTGCTCTGCAAAAACTTCGGGAAAACCCCCACCAAAGTATAATCCTTGTACTCCCTCTGGTAAAGCTGAATCGGTGAGGGGACTCCAAAATACTAATTCAGCTCCAAGCTGTTCTAATAAATCTAAATTATCTTGATAATAAAAACTAAAAGCTCGATCGCGCGCGATCGCAATCCTTACTTTAATTGGTGATGTGAATTTTACTGCTACCGACGGTCTACTCACTACATTTTTGAGCAAAGGTAAAAGCAGTTCCCAATTAAAACACTCCTTACCTAGATGAGCAATTTTATCAATAATAGTTTCTAAATTTAGCATTTCTGCCACAGGAACTAAACCCAAATGGCGATCGGGAATAGTAATCTGATCCTGTCGTCGAATTACACCTAAAATTGGTAACTGTAAAGACTCTAAAGCATCACTGAGTAATTCCAAATGCCGATCGCTACCAACCCGATTCAGAATCACCCCAGCTAACTTAATCCGCGCATCAAAAAAACGATAACCAAACGCGATCGCAGCTACCGATCCAGACAAATGACTACAATCGATCGCCAAAACCACAGGTAAATTCAACAATCGAAACATTTCTTGTAACTAGATAACAGAGCCAATATTTGGATCTAAAAAATCAGTAATCATAGATCGTCACATGGGCCAATTCCTGCTGAATCAGTGCCAGCCGTGCCGACGATTTCATCTAACGCCGCCCCCAACTGCTCAATACTTGGCAAAACATCCCGCAACCCCTCTGGAAGCTCCTGTTGGTATCGAGCAACCGCGATAGGTTTATTCACATCTCGTAAAGCATACTCCACAATGGTTTGATTGCGAGACTTGCACAAAATCAGCCCGATCGTCGGTTGATCATTCGAGCGACATAGTAAATTATCCGCCACCGACACATAAAAACTCATCTTGCCCGAATACTCCGGCTTAAACTCTCCCATCTTGAGGTCAATTACCACATAGCAATGCAACCACAAATGGTAAAACAGCAAATCCAAATAAAAATCCTCACCGCCCACTTCTAAATGGTACTGACTGCCCACAAAGGCAAACCCCACTCCAAGCTCTAATAAAAAATCCCGAATTCTTTCCAATAAAGCCTTCTCTAAATCCCGTTCCTTCGCTTCTGCTCCCAAACTAAGAAAATCAAAAGTGTACGGATCTTTGAGTAGTTGATTGGCTAAATCTGATTGGGGCTTGGGTAACGTTGCCTCAAAATTTGTGATCGCCTTGCCCTGCCGCTGGTACAGTTTCGTCTCAATTTGATGCTCCAAAACCGCCCGACTCCAGCCATAGGCGATCGTTTGTTGGATGTACCATATCCTTTCCTCTGGTTGTTTTACCTTGTCCAGCAAGATGCAGTTATGGAACCAAGGAATTTGTGCAGCAAGTTGCTGCACAATTAACTCATCCCCCCATGACTCAGCAAAAGCCCTCATGTACTTGAGGTTGCGAGATGAGAACCCTTTCAGATCGGGGAACTCATGCTTTAAGTCTTTAGCTAGGCGTTCGATCACCTTGGAACCCCAGCCCTCCTGCTCCTGCTGTGTCAGAATTTCCCGCCCAATTTGCCAGTAGAGCAACACCAACTCTCGATTAACGGCTAGAGACGCCCGAACCTGCACTGATCGGATTTGCTCCTTGATGTCAGCTAGCAACGCCCCGTAACCTTCCGGCACCATTTCAGAGGTCCTATCCAAAGTCACTCAACTGTTTACCGAAATTACAATTTTGCCATTATTCCCTATTATTGTAGGCTAAGTTGAGATCGATTCCTCGACAATCTGGTTCTTTTAAACTAGAGAGCGTTATCCACAATTGATTTGGCAAGATTTAGCGGATTCCAAGTTAATGAAGTACAGTCAGTTCTCTCGTTTGGTTGGGCAGGTTTATGAGTGGGACAGGCAAGATGCCTGTCCGTAATCTGTTTGGAGCAGAATTGATTGGTGAACTGGCCCAACCAAATCCTGGTTGATTGTCAATTGAATATGAGTCTATCTTTATGCAACTACTTGAGCAAATCAATGAAAAGACAAGTAGTGGATATATTAAAGGCTTTTTATTCAGCAACAATATTACAGAAACTGAATTATTAGCTTGGTTAAAACGCCATAGTACAAAATGGGAAGAAACCCCAGAACAATATGAAAAATTAGGACAAAAATTGATAAATATTAGCAAAGTTGCTAGGAGAGAATTGACAATATTTGCTGGAGAAGTTGGCCAGAAATTAGTTAAATCTCCTAATGAGAATCCTCCAGAAAATATTTTAGATGATGCAGAAGAATGGTTCAACAAAGGTAATAAACTATATGATCAAGGTGATTTTCTAGGTGCGATCGCCGCCTACGACCACGCGATCGCCATTAAACCCGACTTTTACGAAGCTTGGAATAACAAGAGCTTGGCGCTGAATTACTTATAATCCGAATTATGTTTTGCTAATCCCTACTTTTGGAGTGCATACATTCTGATCGGATTATAATACAATATGGTTCAGTTAACGATGTTTTGGGAGATCTCGGCTTTAGAAGGGTGAAGATGTTTTGGGAGATATCGATTCAGAACTGGATGAAGATGTTTTGGGAGATCTCGGCTTTAGAAGGGTGAAGCATTCGGATATAATATTCCTAGTTTGATTGTTCAATTGTCGCCCGAATGCTTCACCCCTACAATTAACTGAACCTGATTGGATGATAATATGTCCTTCGCGATCGCAACGAAGGAATATCAATTTCTAGCGATCGGGTTTTCTGCGCTCATAAGAAAGACCTAACCCCCCAACCCCCTTCCCTAAGAGGGAATGGGGAGTAAGAGAATTATTGAGCGCGTTTTCTTCGCTGCAAAGAGAATTTTTATGATACAATAGAAAAAATAGATATAAGAATTCTTGCTCCCCTTTCCTCTTAGGAGAGGGGTTGGGGGAGAGGTCAATCAACCCGATCGCTCCATCACCATTCTTACCCCCCTTTCCTCATCCTTGACAAAATTGGATAAATCGAGTAGGAATTTCTGGAGATATTCCCCAATGGAGATGAATATAGGAAGCGTGTAACTGATATATTTGCCATCCTTCATATTCAATGATACCTTGACGAGAATAACTCCTTGTTTTTAACAGAGGACTTGCTGCATTTTCAGTTAAATGCGATCGATGAAATTCATGCCCAAAAATATTTGTTCCTTTCGATAATAATGGACTATCTTGTAAAGCAACTGCTTGTCGATAACCTAAGATCAAGCGAGAACTCATTACGGCTATAGTTGGTAATATCCCCACCATTTCCCAAGATTTACCATTAAAGTCTACTATAGCTTGACACAAATACATTAAACCACCACATTCAGCATAAGTAGGAATCCCATTAGCGATCGCTGATTTAATTGCATCACATCCAGGACGATTAGCAGATAACTGCTCTGCAAAAACTTCGGGAAAACCCCCACCAAAGTATAATCCTTGTACTCCCTCTGGTAAAGCTGAATCGGTGAGGGGACTCCAAAATACTAATTCAGCTCCAAGCTGTTCTAATAAATCTAAATTATCTTGATAATAAAAACTAAAAGCTCGATCGCGCGCGATCGCAATCCTTACTTTAACTGGTGATGTGAATTTTACTGCTACCGACGGTCTACTCACTACATTTTTGAGCAAAGGTAAAAGCAGTTCCCAATTAAAACACTCCTTACCTAGATGAGCAATTTTATCAATAATAGTTTCTAAATTTAGCATTTCTGCCACAGGAACTAAACCCAAATGGCGATCGGGAATAGTAATCTGATCCTGTCGTCGAATTACACCTAAAATTGGTAACTGTAAAGACTCTAAAGCATCACTGAGTAATTCCAAATGCCGATCGCTACCAACCCGATTCAGAATCACCCCAGCTAACTTAATCCGCGCATCAAAAAAACGATAACCAAACGCGATCGCAGCTACCGATCCAGACAACCGACTACAATCGATCGTCAAAACCACAGGTAAATTTAATAATCGAGCTACATGAGCTGTACTCGCAAAATCAGCAGCACCAGGATTCTGCTCTCTATCATCAGGGGAGTTAACTAAATTAGTTTCTACCCCATCAAACAAACCCATCACCCCTTCCACCAAAGCCAATTCTACCTGAGAACTATGCAGAGCAAAACATTCCTGTACATAACTCTCAGAAGTCAAAATCGGGTCTAAATTGCGACAAGGACGACCAGTAACATAATGATGAAACATCGGGTCAATATAATCCGGACCAACCTTAAACGATTGTACCGACATCCCCCGACGCTGTAAACAAGATAAAAGGGCGAGAGTAATCGTTGTTTTTCCCGCCCCACTGCGATCGCCAGCAATTACAATTGCCATTACTAAACTTGATTCATCATCGATTTGACAAACGTAGAATTTGCCCGGTCACTGCTAAACTTTCTTCAAACAACACATCACGACCCCATTGACGTAATTGCTGACTTAACAAAAACTCTGGTTTTTGATCAGATAAAGGAGTTACCTCCTGAATCCGACAAGATTGAGCACCACCACCAGCTTCCATCCGCATACAACCAGTAGTTTCTGAACACAAAATCGTACAACAGTCAGCATTGACATTACTAGAAGTCAATTTAATCGCAATCAAATCACCGGGAATTTCTCCCCAATCAGCAGTAGGAATACCGGCTAATTCTGCTTCTACTGGATGGCGATCGGCAGTTAGTAAACGAACCTTTCTGAGATCGTATTCCCCACCTTCTTTTTGATAAGATACAGGATGCCAATTCAGGCGACTAGCGAGCCAACCCAAAAACATCAGTGCTTGAGTTGGATTACCTTTTTCATAATTAATCGTTACCTGATCAACTTCCGATAGAGCTGCACGACGTTCGGGAGGGTCAAAAGCTTCTGCTGTCAATTCTTGCCAAGCAGCCAAACGACGCCAGTTAAGATCAGCGATTTGAATACCTTGCTCCAGCAGAGTAATTAATCTGGCTAAATCATTTTCCGGTTCACTGAAGTTACTCGAATCAACAATCACAGTAGTACACTGAGCAGCTAGTCGTTTAAACAGACTAGATTCCGGATCAGGTGTTGCTTTCCACCAGATAAACTTAGGTAGATCACTAATCATCAACTCCGAAACCACACCACCAACTCGTTCCAGAGCAGAAGCCGTACCTCGCAGAGTAATATATTCGCAACAGATCAGAGTATTGGAACTTTGCTTATTGATCGGACAATAGGCTGATACTTGGGCAGTAACACCTTCATCTTCGCCTGATACAGGACATAGAGCAATAATCCGACAAGGATTAGCCGAAGCGATCGCATCAGCTACGACAAAACCGCGTGAATGTAAATCTTGTAATTTATTACTCGTATCAACTACTACGGACGGAGTTGCACGTCGCTGGGCAAAATCTTCCCGGAGACGCTCTAAAGTTTCCGCATTAATTTTCCCTGTTCTTGGTAGTCCGTAAGCTTTTTGAGCAGCTTTAATCCCTCTCATGGTCAGAGGTCCACTAATCCCATCAATCGGACCAGTATAAAAGCCTAATGCTGCCAATAACTGTTGAGTTTCCTCTGGTTCATAAACCAGAAAGGTAAAAGTTGTTGCTCTTGTGGCACCAGGAAAATCTCCATTTTCATTATTGGTATTATAACTTTGCCAGATCCCACTCAGCACCCCTTCAATGTCAGCGATCGACACATCTTTAGGGGGTTGTAAGGAAAATATCGGTGGAGCTTGTGCAACCATGTTTTTAGTCCTTTGCTAATTGAAAACTTACTCAAAAGATCGTCAAAACCTTTATACTCTGCGCCAACGACGACCATCTTGATTAATCAGAAATTCTGCTTCTGCTGGTTCCCATGTTCCAGCTTCATACTGGGGAACCAAAGCTGGATTACTAGGTGCATCCCAAGTTGCTAACGCTGGAGTAACTACCCTCCAAGCTTCTTCAACTTCATCAGCGCGAGTAAACAAAGTTTGATCTCCACGCATACAGTCTAGCAACAGGCGATCGTAAGCATCTGTTGTTGCCATTCCAAAAGAACTTCCATAACTAAAATCCATATCTACTGAACGAGTTCGCAGTTCAGTTCCGGGCATTTTAGCTTCAAACCTGAGTGAAATTCCCTCATTCGGCTGAATCCGCATGGTCAATACATTGGGATTTGCTTGTTGAGCCGCAGATTGGAAGA
This sequence comes from uncultured cyanobacterium, assembly GCA_963744145.1. GTDB lineage: Bacteria > Cyanobacteriota > Cyanobacteriia > Cyanobacteriales > CAWUOF01 > CAVUSO01. Next base: position 1,870,113 of record CAVUSO010000001.1, read on the forward strand.
TTAATAATGGTACTTCCCGAAACTGGATGGCAATTTCTGATACTTTTTTCGGTAATCGTTTCCCGGTTCTTAAGTAAAATGGTACTCCTTTCCAGCGCCAGTTATCAATCAAAAATTTCATTGCTACATAGGTTGGGGTAGTTGAGTTTGGATCAACACCAGGTTCCTGACGATATCCAGGTACTGGTTTACCTTTCATCCATCCGGCTGAATATTGTCCGCGCACTGCTGAAAATTCTAGATTATGTTCGTCAGCTAAATGTGTTGCTTGCAACACTTTCATCTTTTCTGTCCGAATACTATCTGCATCCAGGGAATTAGGTGCTTCCATTGCGGTTAAACAGAATAGTTGCATCAGGTGGTTTTGCAGCATATCTCGCAATGCTCCTGATGTTTCATAATAACCAGCTCTGTCTTCTACCCCTACTGTTTCTGCTACGGTAATTTGGACGTGATCAACAAATTGTCGATTCCACAATGGTTCAAAAATCGCATTTGCGAACCGAAAAACTAACAGATTTTGAACTGTTTCTTTACCCAGATAGTGGTCAATCCGATAAACTTGTTGCTCTTTACAAACTTGAGTTACTACTCGATTTAGAGCTTGAGCTGAACTTAAGTCACGTCCAAAAGGTTTTTCAATGACTAAGCGGTTTTTAATCGGATCGTCCAGCATTCGGGCTGAACCTAATTGACGAATTGCTTCTGGGAAAAATTTGGGAGCAACCGAAAGATAAAAGACGCGGTTTCCTCTGGTTCCTCTTTTACCATCTAGTTCGTTTAAAAATTCTTTGAGTTTCAGATAGCTTTCGGTATTGTCTATATCTCCGGGACAATAATATAAACCTTGGGCAAAATTTTGCCAGAGTTCTTCGTTACCGATTCCATCTGAAAATTCCTCGATTCCTGACCGCATTTGTTCCCGGAAATAGTCGTGCGACCATTCTCGACGTGCTACACCAACAATAGTCATTTCTGCTGGTAAACGTCGATCGCGTTTCATTTGATATATTGCTGGTACTAGTTTCCGTTGGGTCAAGTCTCCTGACGCCCCAAATATTACTAATATCAGCGGTTCCGGTGTTCTTTCTTGTTGTAACCCAACGCGCAGGGGATTTTCTAACAATGTCACCATCTACCTTCTTTCTCCTTCATTTACTGTGGGCGTCTTTTATCCCATTTGCTAGTAATAAGTAATCGAGCGGCTAGATTTTTAGCGATCGCTCATTACTTATTACTGAATTATCCTGAAATTAGACTAGAGCTAGCTGTTTGGCTTTGGCTTCTAGGGATTTTTTCAAAGAATCGAAGGGTTGAATAAATTTATCAATTCCTTCTATCAATAATTCCGTCATTACTTCGTCAATATTGATACCTATTTCCGGCAGAGTTTTTGTCAGTTGATAGGCTGCTTCTAGATCAGTTTCAATCCGACTTGCCACATCACAATGATCGGCACAAGCTTCAATTGTGTTAGGGGGCATCGTATTAACGGTATCCGGTCCAACCAGTTCATCCACATACAAAACATCACTATATGCTGGGTTTTTGGTACTGGTAGATGCCCATAGTAACCGTTGGACTTTAGCTCCTTTTGCTGCTAGTGCTTTCCAGCGATCGCTTTGAATGATTTCTTTATATTTCTGGTAAGCCAGTTTCGCATTAGCGATCGCAAATTTACCTTTAAGTTGGCTTAATTTTGCTTGTTCCTGGGGATCATTGGTCTGTTTGATCAGTTTGTCTAACTTATCATCGACATTGCTATCAATCCGACTGATAAAGAAACTTGCGACTGAGGCAATATTGCTAATATCCTGACCTGCTGCTACCCGTTCTTCTAACCCTTTGATATAAGCCCAAGCTGTTGCTTCATAGCTTTCTAAGGAAAACAAGAGGGTAATATTGACATTAATTCCCGCAGCGATCGTCGCTGTAACTGCTGGTAATCCTTCCGGAGTCCCAGGGATCTTAATCATCACATTGGGACGATCAATTACTTGATGATAGCGTTGGGCATCTTTAATTGTGGCTGCGGTATCTCGGGCTAAATCAGGAGTAACTTCAACGCTAACATAACCGTCTAACCCTTTAGACTCTTCGTAAACTGGCAAGAAAATGTCGCAAGCATCACGAATATCTTTAAATATTAAAGATTCATAAATCTCCAGGATTGATTTCCCATCTTTCACACCTTGGGCAATATCTGTATCATAAATAGCATTTCCAGCGATCGCTTTTTCAAAAATCGCTGGATTTGATGTGATCCCCACAATCCCCCGACTAGAAATCATCTCTTTCAGTTCACCGGACTGAATAATATTACGGCTTAAGTTATCCATCCAGATACTTTGACCGTATTCTTGCTCAATTTGTAACAGTGGATTATTTGCCATATTTTCCTGGTTTAATTTATCCAAGTTGACTGAATCGATCCTAGCGCCGCGCTAATTAGCTTTAATCATCTAGCATGATGAGCCATTAGCGGTTAAATATAAGCTTAAATTAATGCTTTTCTGAAGTTGGTGGTTTAAGTTCTTGCTGCTCTCTTGCTCGGTCCCGAATAAAAGACTCAACTAATTCCACATCATCTTTGCTACCAATAATTAGGGGTGTACGAGCGTGCAGTTTAGTGGGGATCACGTCTAAGATATCTTCTGTGCCGTTACTAGCTCGACCACCAGCTTGTTCAATTAAATAGGCAAGAGGGGCAGATTCATAGAGCAAACGCAATTTTCCTTCCGGTTTTTTTACCGTACCGGGATATAAAAACACACCACCTTGAAACAAAATGCGGTGAAAGTCCCCAACTAAAGCTCCTCCATATCGAGCGGTACGTCCTTCATGACGATGGACATAACGAATATAGTCTCGAATCGCTTCGTCCCATTGCCAAAAGTTACCCTCATTGGCACTATAAATCGGCCCAGATTCAGGGACACGAATATTTTCATTGGAAAGAATAAACTCACCTAAACTGGGATCAAGAGTAAAACCATGTACTCCTTTACCAATGGAATAAATCAACATGGTACTTGGTCCATAGAGGACATACCCAGCCGCAATTTGCTTCCGACCAGATTGGAGCAAGTCTTGAGCAGTTCCATCTTCGTCATTACCTTCTTGTTGACGAATGGAGAAAATCGAACCCACATTGAGATTAATATCTAGATTAGAAGAACCATCAATGGGATCGTAAAGCAGAGTATGGCGACCAATGGGACAGTTTTCTGGAATATAATAGGGTTTTTCCATTTCCTCTGAAGCCAAGCGACAAACTAAACCACTTTGCTTGAAGACGGAAATAAACACCTCATTCGCAAAGAGATCCATCTTTTTGACAGATTCTCCCTGAACGTTGACACCACCTGTAAATCCCAATACCCCTTCCATTAATCCAGCTCGACTGAGCCGACGGGCAATCAGTTTAGCTGCTAAAGCAATTCGACTCATTAAAGCACTTAAATCCTGAGCATCAGCCGAAAAGCTCTGGAGTTGCTGAAGAACATGACGGGATAAAGTGGTACAATCCCGATCTAAGGCATGGTCTTGGCCATATTTCTCCATCGTCTCATCGATCGTAGACTCTAGCGGTTGCTGTTCACTGGCCATTATTTTAATTTTCCCTTAGTAGTGACTCGAACTTGGAGAAGGGTGATTAGATTGATTTTATATTATTGACACTGCTATAACCGAATATGTACTTATGGTCAATATTTGTCCACCTATTCAGCGATTAGAGATGATCTGACGGTTTCTGACATAAATACCAATAGGTGAAGGTCCAGAAGTATAAGTTTCAAAAAAGACTAAATCTCCTGGTTCAAGTTTTTTTGGATCTATAATTGATTCCGTCGTTGAGATATTGCATTCTTTTCGATCATCTGAAAGTAAAGTGGATAAATAATTGTTGGTTCCATATATTTTTCTAGTATCTACTGATAGCGATCGCCGTCAAAATCATCACTGCTGCTCTAATTTTATCAGGTCGGGTTAGTTACAATTAGTGCGATCGCCAGTAAATTAATCAGGCAAAATAGAATAATCAACAGGGTCTTCCCTACCTACGCCCAACTCTTTAAACTTGGCATTAAGATCCTTTAGCTCCAGCCCACAGTAATAGTATTTTTTGGCTCGAAGATTAGCTAAGTAATATCCATCCCGACCGCAGTTAATCCGAAATAGCTCTACTGTTATCTTGGTTTTAATCATCCCAAATAAGGTTTCTCTGTCTGTTTCAGGGACTGGTTTACCAGTACGGTTATAAAAAACTTCACCATACTCGAAATACCAAGTTTTACCTTTCTTTTCGATAATCTGAAAGTGAAGTGGGTGAATAATTGTTGGTTCCATAAATTAGCAATTAGAACAGTTAAATGTCTTGGCTAACCAAGTTGCTATTTTATTGATAGTTGGTTAACCAGGGATTAATATGATATAGTAGGGATAAATTTAGAAGTGAAGAAAATGTCAGGTAAACCACGGGATGAGAGATCGGGTCAATGGGTGCCTGAAGGTGATGAGCCGTTAGATCGGCGCGTGATTGGGATTAAATTTTTAACGGGTAATGGCTGATCTGCCACCACCCGCTATCAATGGCAAGACATTAAAAACTAGGTTTTAAAATCTGTTTCGTTTATCTCCACCTCGATAGCCGTCACCACCACCACCGCTCTCGCGGGGTTTGGCTTTATTTACCCGCAGTTGACGTCCCATCCATTCAGCACCATTCAATTCAGCGATGGCTGCTTCTTCATGGGCATCTTCTAACATATCAACAAATGCAAACCCGCGTAAACGACCAGTTTCGCGGTCTGTAGGTAATACAACTCTTTTTACCGTGCCATACTCTCCAAATACTTCTTTGAGGTCGTCTTCGGTGGCTTGGTAGGACAGGTTTCCAATGTAAATGGTCATGTGGATCACTAATCTGAGCGAAAAACTAAAGTTCAACTCGGATACAACAAAGGTGTTGCACTGTCAACGGATCTTTAACTACCTAATCAAGGAAGTAAAGTTTCGTCTGATTGATCAATGGCTAATCTCAATGGACTCAGCTACCATAAAGGTGGGCTGAGAGGATTGTTCTTAACCCATGATATTGTTGAACTTTTCTAAATTATAATAACTAGACCTTCCCCGTTAGTCAATCGCGATCGACTGAGGACCATCGCTTTTGCCTTTATTATTCTCACCCGTAGAAAAACTAGAGTCAGGAGAACCTCCTTGTTCATTCAGCCAACTTTTAACTGGATCATCGGAGAGATTGAGCCGGAAAATGCCAGAGAAAAACCCACTGAAGAATGCTACTGGTTGTTGGCTGAGTTCTTTAATAATCGGTGTTAGTTCATCAAAAAACATTTATCCTCTCCTGAAACTAGAAAGTATCCTGAACTTAAACTCAATGCTAAAAGTTATTTTAGGTTACCCCTCAAAAATAATTAGCAAGATAATCTAATCTTAACTTGCTGTGGTGGTTCTGCCTGCTCAAATTGAAAAATTTTACTGATTTTGGCGCGAACTATCTAAACATCTAAATTTCCTAGTCATTACTGATGCAGAAGCTGCTTTTACTTTTCTTGGATCTAGGGCTAATACTAATTAGCTATTGATGCACTTGGTTGATTAGATTTAAGTTCTAATATGCTTGATTTGGTTTGATATCCAGTCGAAATTAGAATCATCGCACAATCTACAATTTATGGTTTTGAATCTAATTTGTGCGATCGCGCTCCAAAGCTTAAGGTACACCCAAAGCATCACGTAATTGCTGTTCACTAATTCCCAGTTTTTTCGCAGCGGCTCCTAGATTCGGTGGTGGTGGACCAAGTGCATCATGTAATTGCTGTTCACTAATTCCCAGTTTTTTCGCAGCGATCGCTAAATCAGGATGGGGTGGGGGATAATTACCATTACCACCAATCGGAGGATGGTTTTGTCTAGCCCATTGACCTGGGGGCGGTCCGCTAATGGTCATCACATTTTTCCTATTGTATGTACCACGCATACAACCTACACTATAGGGGAAATCCCAAGTAGCATGGTAGTGATACATATTGACTTGTTGTCCATCCCAGTCAATGATACCTGTATGTCCATGACATTCATCTAGGTCTGCACTGGTCAGAATTTTGCCACCTTCCCCATACCGACCATAAATTCCAAATCCATCTAAGCTATAACCTACCAGGCTAGAATGTCGTAGCATCAGATAGCGGAAAATCGTAGTATAAAGGAGTAAAGCGTAGTAAAACGATGAGGTATGTACTTAACACCAAAACAAGTGTACGAGAAGTATGGGTATCATCCCAAAACACTAGCAGACTGGGCTGATGAAGGGAAAATTCCTTGCATCAAATCAGCGGGAGGACATCGCAGATATCCTGTATCAGCGCTGGAGAACATAAAATGTGAAGCTAGAATTGCTTTTGCTCAAGTAGTGACTTACGCTCGAGTTTCAACTCCATCCCAAAAAGATGACTTGCAGACACAAATCAATTACCTAGTTTCAAGATATCCTAACTGCGAATGCGTTAGTGACATTGGTTCAGGACTGAATTTCAAGCGAAAAAAGTTCTTGAAATTGATGCAGAGAATAGCCAATCAAGAAATCCAAACCTTAGTAGTGGCACATAAAGATAGGTTATGCAGATTTGGCTTTGATTTCGTTGAGTGGTTCTGCAACCTGAACAACTGCGAAATCGTTGTCCTGAACAATAGCTATCAATCCCCCCAACAAGAGTTTTTGGAAGACTTCATGGCGATTATGCACTGTTTTAGTGCTGGTAGGGGCGTATTGCTATACGCCCGTACTTTTTGAGGAAATACGAAAAACAGATCACTACCGAGGTTGACAAAACGGAGTGAATCGGAGTATAGTAAAATCTAACACCAACATGAACCAGACCTAATTGTGTTAAAGCCCAAGAAAGGATTTTCAATAGCCACTAAATCGGTCAAAGCCAAGCTTGAGCGAACAGGAGTGGATCTACAAGAAAGTAAAGATGCCTACAACGAAGTGGTGCATTTCTATTTCTTGCTGATTAGAGAAGATCCTAATGGGTTGACGATTCCATTAGTAAATAATGGGGGATGGCGCTACTACGAAATCAAGACAGTAGAGAACGAGTTTATCAAGGGATTCCCTGCGCCATTGAAAAGAGCCGCAATTCGTCAAGCGATTGGTGCTTACGAATCCTGGTCTAGCAATTACCAAAAATGGTTGAAACGTCCTCAGAAAATGAAACACCATAAACCACCAGTACAGCCCAGGAAATTTAACTTTAACCCCCAATATGATTCTGGGATGTGGAAGGAAGATAATGGTGCTTCTATATTGTTAAAAGTATTGGTAAACGGCGCATGGAAATGGATTAAACATCAATACCAAAGTCCAGAAATTCAGTCAGACTGGGTAAAATGTTCTCCCAGAGTTCAGGTGCAGTCTAATTCTTTTTGGTTAGTGTTCCCCATTGAGAAATATGTACCTGCAACCGGAGGAATTAAAAATATCATGTCAAAACCGAAGGGGCGTATTGCAATACGCCCCTTCAGAACTTGCGGGATTGATCTGGATTTAGATCAACACATTGCGATCTGCACTGTGCTAGAAACCAACGACAGAGGCGAATCGACAGAAGTTGCTAGATTGTTTATTAATCAGTCACGCCATGTAGCTCGTAGGAAGCGGAATCTAGGACAGATTGCCATCAAGATGAGTCAAACTGGCATTATTTCCAAGGGCTTTGCTAATCATCAATGGCAGAAGTTATCGAAGCGAGAAATGGAGTTTTCCAGGGATGTGTCAAGGCAGATTGTAGAATTTGCTAAATATTGGCAAGTCCAAATTATCAGCTTTGAGCATCTAGGTAATTTGCGTCCCCAAAAAGGAAAATACTCCAAACGCTCTAATCAGAAACGTGCTTATTGGTTAAAGAGTAAAGTTTACGAGCAAGTGAAAAGAATTGCTTTTCAAGACTACGGAATATTGGTGACAAGAGTTAACCCAAAAAATACTAGCAAACTCAGTCCCAACGGTTTACCTGTTTGGAGAGGTCATCAATTTCCTAGCTCTATATTGGAGTTTTTAGAATATCAATCAGGAGCAAATTTAGTGGCTACGCCTGATGGTTACAGAGCTCATTCTGGACTTAATGCCGCTCGCAATATCGCGCTCAAAGCGATTAAGCGTAATTTACCAGAAGTTACACTTAATCTCAAAAAAAAGCCCAAAGCAGTAATGCTTTAGGTGTGCAATCAAACTAGAACGGTCAGCAACGCCACTTTGATTGTACTAGGCTAGGGTAGACTGCCTAATGGATTCCTACTAAACTACGCTCTCATCAGTCGGGTCTAGCACCCATTCGGCGAGCGAGAAGCGCCTACAGAGGAGTCTCGGAAAGTGAACTAATTACTACGTTTAGCTCCGCTTTACTACGTTTTTAGGCTACTCACCTGCAAGTTTCATCACAAACTTATTTCGCCAAGTGACTGCACCATTGACAATGGGTTTAGCAGTGAAATCGTAGGTGCCATCATCTTTAATCCAAGTACCATTCCGAAATGCACCCCCAGCGTTCGGGTCAATTCGACAAGCCCAAATCCACCCTGCTTTTGGTTCATTGGCAATTTTACCATCCCCAAGAGGTAAATGGGTCAGATCAATTTGGGGTTGGGATGCTAGAAAGGGAATTGATGGATTGTTTTGGAGTTGGGGAGTGAAAGCTCTAACAGAGCTGAATGTATGTAATCCGATGATTAGCAGGATGATCGCGATCGCTAATCTCCAAAAATTTTTCCGCATAGTTGATGGCTGATCGGGAAACACAAAAATAACTAGGACAGGCAAGATGCCCGTCCCACCTAATAATTTATTGTAAAAGCTATATTTGGCTTTTAGCCTCTTTCTGATGAAAGAGGAGACTTAGCCAAATTAGCCTTTGTAGTCTGGCATCATACATTTGTCGCTATCGCATCCAGCTGGTCCTTCTACCATTGAATATCCCAGATCGTAGCGGCGCAAAGCTGTATAAAAGTCATTAATTTTTTGTCTGGCTTTCACTTCTTTTTGTAAACGTTTATAAGTATCCTGATCGATTTTCTCAAAGGGTAGTCTTGGGAAAGGAGCATTAAAACGCGCAAACAAAGCTGCACTAATATACCCTTCATCATTTTGAATGGTTTGGTAAATACGTTGACCAACTACATCAATTTCTGCTTCAGTTAATTCGATCGTTGCGCTAGTATTATGGGTGGTATAATAACGTTGCACTTGCATATAGAAATCAAACTGAGCTAAAGCAGAAAACTTTTCAATTTCAATCTCATCTGCTCCAGGTAAGTTTGTCCAGCATACTTCGGTGGGAATTTCGACGAGCCAAGCAGAGCAACGTGGATCGAAGGGATCATTCAGTAAGTTACCATTTTCATCTTTGTCGTCTTGAGATGGTACAACATTATAACCGTAGTCAATACAGGCTAATGCGACTGGATCGTTTTTTGCAAAAGTAATCCGACGTAGAAAACGCTGGGATTTGGGAGGGTGCCATCCTGGAGAACCTCCAGTCAGAAGTACCTTAGTACCAGAAGGTTGAACTGTAGTACATCGATTTGGTTTATTCAGATGGTGCCGATCGCAATAATCCCAAACTACCTGATGGGCGATATTTTGCCAATGACTTAAATACTCTTGTTCACGTCGTTTAAATTCTAATCCTAAAGTTGTTTCTGGTCGTCCTTCTACCCACCAGCGCAACCATTCTACTCCAAAAGCTTTCACAAAGAAATCAAATAAACCCCCAAAAGATACACCAACGATCGGATCAATTTCACGAGATTTTTGAAATCTTGATTCTAAAAATCCTCGTTTTAATAAAGCCGCAACTGATAGAGCCGCAGCGGTAAAAGCATCTTCCTGTTCTTTCCAGTCATTAGGATCAAGCAAATCGAGGTGAACTTGAGATAGATTACAATGAAAATCCGTGCCAATAATTTCACCACAATTATGAGCGACAAAACCATTCGCATCAAATCTTGATCCACTTGGTACGGTACAATCGTAAACAGGGGCTTCACCAGCGGGAATAATTGCACTTATTTCAACAGTAAATCTTTCTCTGGTTAGCTCTCCCTCCTCACTTGCTAATGCTAAGGCTAATTGTTGAGATTTTGTTGATTCTTGAAACCCAATTAATTGCTGAAATACAATAATATTGTCGTTGCTAATGACTAAATTATGATTTGTTTGAGCTAAGTTAGGTTGACGATCAGACAATTTACTGATCTCTTCATGCTGATAATTTTGGTAAATTGTTGCTGCAATTCCTAGACGGAGTAACATTCTCTGAATTGCTGCTAAGTTAGATAAATTGCTTTGAGCTAACTGAATGATGATCTCTTTACTTTCAGTAATATTGATATTACCATTAGCATCAAATAAGCTTTTTAAAAAACCTCGATAGAATTCATAACTAGCTTTTTCAACTTCGGGAGTAATTTCTTGAAATCCTGGCTCTAATCCGAATTTACTTGCTACTTTTTCCCAACTAACAGTAGATGTTATATGCTGGGTGTCAAGTGCTATAATTCTGTTCTTTTTCCTGAACCCTGACAACTGTTTGGTATGGCTCCAGAAATTACCAAGTAACCATCCTTCGGCAAAAGTTCCATTTCCATCCCAAGGTTGGAGAGCGCGGTGATTATGAATTAAAATGCGATCGCCCGGTTTTAAATCTTGAACTTCACACCATTCTGAACACTGTTGTTTTTGAGTTTGAGCTGTGACTTTTAAGACTTGGTGATTTTCGGTTAGTCTTAAGGTATAACCTGGTTTAGTGTGGAGTTGAACAACAGGTTTTACTCCAGTAAAGAAAAAGCCTTTAGCAGTTGTACTAAATAACTCTCCATTGACATAAACACTATGTTGAATACCAATTAATTCTTTGACTTGTCTAGCTCCATACTCAGTATGAATCCAAGTATCTTCAGTAATACAAGGATTCAGAGCATACCGAGCTAAACGATGCTCTATCTCATGATCAGAAAGTTGAGGATTAAGTTGTCGTAACCATTGTTCTGCTTGATCCTGCTCATAAGCTCTCAAGAAATCAGTTTTTAATTCAGGAGTTTTTAGTAAATCGCGATTTGCTCTAGCTACTGCTTCTCCAGCCCATTGAATTGCTCCTTCACCAGAATAATATTGTTGACGTACAGCTTCAAGACATTCATCAAAAGTAGGTTTGTGATGGAAAACACGAGTATGATTACTCATTCTCAGCGCGTCTCTTTGTGGATCAATGCGCCATTTTCCTGATTCATCCTGTTGCCAAAGGTTAGCTTTTGCGTTAGTAAATAGAGGATCGTTACTATCACCTTGACGCATTCCGGCACTTCTTCTAATATTACCTGCAACTACACAAGCAGCAGCTTCATCAATTAATAAGCAGCATTCTACCGAATTTAGTTTTCTTCCCACCGCTTGATTCAGTACAGCAACGCAACGCTGATACAATTCTGATAACTTAATCGGATTAGCAACACCACCAAAACCTTGTAGAACTTCTCCAGCAGGACGTACATCACTTAAGTCAATCGATACATTAATTTCTCCAGCAAATCTTTCATCACTAGATAATTCTAATAAAGTTTGATAGGACTTAACCCAACCTTCACGACTATCTCCTACATAGATATATACGTGATGATTGTCAATTTTTACTTCTGTTGTTTGACGACGTAATTCTGGAATTGTCAGTCCAATCTCACCTGGCATATTGATGGTAAGATGATTACGAATTGGTGGAAGTTGGTTAATATATTTTGGCTCTAATACAGCCCCAGTTCCACAACCCATCATTGCCAATTCCATCATAATTCCAAAGGATTCCCAGTCAGTAATATCGCGACTGGTACAGTTAAATCCTCCAGAGAAGTTTTCGGGTTTCTCAAACCATTTTGTACCACCAATCCAGAGGAAACGGGCACCAACTGTAGTTTTTAGTTGACTTTGCATCCGCTCAATGATCTGTGCTTCTTGAGGAGTAAGTTCACCGAGTTGGGTTAATCCTTGTAAGGTGCGATCGCACACTTCTTTCCAGGTTTCTCGTCCCGTTTCTTGACGACGACTGTAAGTCCTAAAAAATACTGGATTTGCTGCTGGAGCTGTGGATGGGAATTCCCAATTATTACTGATTCTTTCTAGTTCTCGCACCATAATCTATCCTGTGATGGCATATATAGCGTTTACAAGGTCGCGGACGTTTGATTGTAACACTATAACTAGATATTTGGCAAAACCAGATCCAAAACTGATCGATTGACCCGTTCCTGATTAGACTCACCAGGTTGGGGCAATCGACTCATGGACGATTGCTAGGGTGAATTGAGCAAGCGATTACATAAGTTACACTACATGAATGCAATTAGAATGAGAATTAGTGGAGCTCTTCAGTAAATGGGGTGGTGAGAAAGATGAGGGAGCATCCCACTTTTTGACTAAGTAGAAATACTTAGAGCCAAATCACCATTCAAGTAAGCACACCTTAGTTTCAACATTTGAGAGACATTTTTTTGTTCCCATTGTGAGCCAGTAATTTTCATCCTCAACCCAATCTGTTTAATCAAAGACTCTACTCCCCCCTACCCAGGTGCAAATTCCTAATTCTTGATATAATTGATAATCTGGTATCCTTGATTGGTGTTTGTTGAGATAATTCTGGAAATTCCGAGTCTGTTTATTGTCTAATCCGGCAAATTCCTCTTCAGCTTCTTTTACTAATCCTTGCGTAGGGGCGTATTGCAATACGCCCCTACTTGACTTTTTTTAATCTTTTACTTGACACCTCGACTTTATATAAATTTTCGGTTAAATGATACCAATCCAAAATTTTTCTTCTTTGAGCAGAACTACCAATCTGATTAATTATCTTCCAAACTCCATCATGACCATCGTCTAAACGTAGGGGCGTATTGCAATACGCCCGTACTAATATATTACTCAAAGGTTGTTGATTTACCCAAGCGATTAATTTTTCATCTTGTTGAAATAATGCTCCTCCTACCCGGTCATGAATCTTGATTGCAATATAATTGTTTCCATTCACTTTTTTCTCCTAATGGTGTTCTAATTCTGACACTTCCTCCATCTACACTTAATGCTTCTGCTCTTTTAGTGATTTCGGTTAATTCTACTTGATGATTTAATCCTAAACGATGTTGTGTGCTATGGGTAGGGGCGCAAGAGCAATACGCCCCTACGATACCTGTTAAAAGTTCCAAATCTCTTTCTACATTCATAAATGATTCTAAAGCTGATTAAGATTAAAGAACATTTTCCTAAGATTGGACTTAAACGAGTTTTTTTCTTTAATTTCAGTCTTTCCGCTTGTGAGAGTTGATAATGAGATTTCCCCTACACAACTTTTAATCGTTCTTAAAGTCACTAAATTCCTCAGTTGGTGTATATTTATATAGAATCGCGGCTACTGCTGCTAAATTTTTTTCAATAATCATTTGTTCTTCTGGTGTCATTTGTTCTTTCGGTGTGATTTTTTGGTGTCAATTAATTGCTTGTTGTACTTTTCTATTGTCCTGGATTTAATTTTTCATTACAATAAGTATTTTTATTTATTGCAGAAGTGGATGCTCCCAGACCTGGGTGACCACGCTCTTTTTGTTCACCCTGATATAAATCAACAATATTGGCATCAATCCGCAATTTACCTAGGTAATGAAAATTGACAACTCTGTTCTGTCAAGGACTCGCCTTTTGTCTGGGAGTAAGTTAAGCTATATCGGGAGTATTCCCACCAATTAAATTCCGTTGATGAGAGTGTATAGGAGTGAGGAGTGCGAAAACGGTATCCCCATAAACCAAGTTTATCGGTGGTGTCATCCCAGTCAGCATCTGGTCTAAATTGGACGACACCCTCGAATGATCCTAAAAGTAGTGAACCTAATTCTCAAAATAAGCCCCCAAGTCTATCTTTACCCTTTACTAATTTACCCAGAAAGCCGATCGCCCCGCCAGAACCACCTATTTATTCGGATCACGTTGGTACTCAGTCCCAGGAAAATAGTTTCTCTCCACCTAACTTAGAGACTAGATCCAAAACTCCACCCAGTCGTTCTCTGAAAGCGAATCCAGGGTTGGGAAGACCGAGTTTGGAGATGGGACAACAATCGATCGCTAATCATCAGCGCGATCGCTCTCGTCGTTCTGGTCGCTCATCTGATCGACAGAAAAATACTCTGATAAAACGTTCTGGATCTGGATTTAGAAACTTTGAAAATTTCCGAATAAGATGCCTGTTAAACTGGCATTTTACTTAGTATTTTAGCATAACAAGTACCGAAGAGCCAAAATTATTTAATTAGGATATAATTTCTACTCAATGAACCGTATAATTACTATATAAATCTAACAATAGCCCGTAAAATCAGGATAAAATTATTGAACAATTTCTCAACAAGGTTTACAATCGATATTAGGAAAACTATGGATGTGAGACTTTAAAAATATGAAAATTCAGCAAATATCCGTTATGGGTTTATTCGGAATTTTTGACCATGTAATTCCATTGAATATGGATGAGAGAATCACGATTATTCATGGCCCAAATGGTTTTGGAAAAACAGCAATATTGAGAATGGTGAATGGATTCTTCAACTCTCGATACTCAGTGTTTCGCACTATCCCATTTAGCAAATTTCGAGTTGAGTTTGATAATGATAGTTTTGTTGAGGTGATAAAAACTTCTGACAGTTTGGAGAAAACGAAGAAAATAGAGGATATAACTCTTTACTTTCACAGCACTAATGAAAAAGAAGATCCTTTTGTTTTGAAAGGATCAAATAACCCTTCAGATATTGGCATTCCAGTAGATATTTTGGATGACATAATACCTGAACTTCGCCGAGTAGGGTCTAAAAATTGGCGGTATATTCCGACTGGTGAAATCCTTTCTTTAATCGAAGTTATAGATCGATTTGAAGACTTTTTGCCTACAAAAACAAAATTGCGAGAAGAACCTGAGTGGTTAGAAAAATTAAAGCATGATATTAATGTTCGCTTGATAGAATCGCAGCGTTTACTAAACGTTGATTCTAGCTATTCTTCAAGAGAATATGCTAGGAAAAATTCAATGTTACCAACTGTTTCTGCCTATTCTAAAGAGCTTGCACAATATATTGAATCTAAACTTGCTGAATATGGTACAACTTCCCAAGCACTCGATCGCACATTTCCTGCGAGGGTAGTAAAACAACAGCTATCTCCTGATTTAACAGAAGAAAAACTTCGTCATCAGCTAAATCAGCTTGAAGAAACTCGCTCTCGTCTGATCGAGGTAGGTTTATTAGATAAGGATGAAAATTCAGACTTTCAAATTCAGTCTCAATCAATAGATGAAAGCACCAAAAATATCTTATCAGTGTATGTTGATGATGTAGAAAAGAAGCTAAACGTTTTCAGTGAAATTGCCAGCAAGATTGATCTGTTAAGAAGAATTATTAATATTAAATTTGCTTATTCCTACAAAGAAATGAATTTCAACAAGGAAAAAGGGTTTGTTTTTAAGACAAGTTATAACACTTCTTCTAATACAGATACTATTTCTCCAACAGATTTATCATCTGGCGAGCAACATGAGTTAATTCTTCTCTACGAACTACTATTTAAAGTTCAACCTAATTCTCTCGTCTTGATTGATGAACCTGAATTATCGCTTCATGTAGGATGGCAAAAGCAGTTTCTAAAAGACTTGCAAGAAATCATAAAACTTGCAGATTTAGATATTCTAATGGCTACTCACTCACCAGACATCATTCAAGATCGCTGGGATTTAACTGTAGGTCTGAAAGGGATAGAAAAATGAGGGAGGAGCTTACATTTTACCGTTATGCCAATGCCATTCTACTAGAACGTGAAACATTTATAGGCACTTTTTTATTAGTTGAAGGCGACTTGGATAAGACTTTTTATAAGCGTTTTGTAGTCAGTGAATGTGAATTAAAGAATTATTCAGGCAAATCAAACGTTATTGAGGTTCTAAATATTTTGGAGAAAGAAAATTTTCCGGGAGTTTTAGCCATTGTTGATGCAGATTTTGACTATCTCGACAGTTCATCGTACAATAGCCCTAATTTGATTCGTACAGATACTCATGATCTTGAAACTATGCTGCTTAATTCATTTGCGCTAGATAAGGTAATTAATGAGCTTGGTTCCCAGGAGAAAATTACTAGCTTTGGTCGAGATATAAGAACAGTATTGATTGAATCTGGTCGAGTAGTTGGGTATCTTCGCTGGGTTTCTCAATTGGATGGATTAAACTTAACCTTTAATGACATCAAATTTAGTAAGTTTATTGATGAGAACACTATGAAAATTGATGAACTTAAACTAATTCAAGAAGTAAAAAATAAATCCCAAAAATTGGCATTGAAAAGTGAAGATTTACAACAAAGGATCACAAACCAAAAAAGTAGCAACCATGATCCTTGGCAAGTTTGCTGTGGTCACGATTTGGTAGAAATTTTATCCATCGGCTTACGCAAAGCAATTGGCACCAAAGATGCTAACGATGTTAAACCGGAAAATCTTGAGCGTAATTTACGACTTGCTTATGAAGAAACTTATTTTTGTAAGACACAAATTTACTTTTCTGTTCGCACCTGGGAAAGTAACAATAGACCATTTAGAGTTTTGCGGAATGAAATATAAATTCTTGTTGTTCGCAGATAACCTCTTACTAGGTTAATACGTTAAGGAGTCGCAATATCGGTTATGCTATATCATGTACTATAACTCACACAATATTGTCAAATTATGCTGACGACGCTAAAAATTGAAAATTTCCGTTGCTTCAAAACGTTTGAACTTCAGCAGCTTGGTCAATTAAATCTGCTTGTTGGTACTAATAATAGTGGTAAGACATCAATCTTAGAAGCTGTTCAACTTCTTACCTCTTCATCTAACCTGGAAACATTATTAGAAGTAATGATTGGGAGAGGTGAGTATATTTGGAGTGATGAACCTGATAGTCGTTATGATCCAACTCGTGGGGTCGATCTCGATATTCACCATCTTTTTTATGGTCATAAGATTGATCTAGGTAGCAGGTTTTCAATATTTGGTAACAACCATAACGATAGGAAAGAAATAGCTGTATCTGTAGCAGAAACAGAACAACTTAACTTGTTTAAAGAGCTACGAGAGTTGGTATTAGTTATTCAGTGGTTGGGACAGGAAAATATCAAATTACCATTATCCTCTAAAGAAGGTTTACAGTCAGATTACCTAAGACTTGTTCATAGGGATTATAAAAATTCAAGACTAAGAACAGAATTTGTCACATCTTCTTCATTGACAACTAGGAAAATGATGGAACTTTTTGATAAATTTGTTCTTACACCGGAAGAGGATCTTATTACCGAGGCACTCCAGACAATAGAACCCAGAATTGAACGTATTGCTTTAATTGGTTCCGCCAGAAATTATAGTAGATATGCTGGTTCGCGTAGCGGCTTTGTTGTACGGCTTTCTAATAGCGATCAACGTATACCTATTGGTAGTATGGGAGATGGAATATGGCGAATATTGGGACTAATATTAGCAATTGTTAATTCAAGAAATGGTTTTTTGCTAGTTGATGAAATTGACACTGGGTTTCACTTTAGTGCGATGTCTGATATGTGGAAATTAATCTGGAAAACAGCTAAACGGCTTAATGTTCAAGTTTTTGCTACAACTCATAGTAGCGATTGCTGGACAAGTCTAGCAGCAATTGCAAGTACCGAAACCCCAAGTGAAGAAGGTATTACCATTCAAAGGATTGAGAAAGATAAGTCAAGAAGTATTGTCTTTACCGAACGGGAAGTTGTAATCGCTGCTGAACGAGGAATTGAGGTGAGGTAGAGAATGTCTGTGGCTAAAATTCATCCAAAGATTCTTCTTGTAGAGGGAGATGAAGATCGTCGTGTAATACCACAACTAATTGAAGCAAATGGTGTAAATTGGAAATCAAAATATAACCCAGTTGTATATATTGATGCTTGTGGTGGCTATGAAAAGTTAGTCAAGCCTGATGTAATTCCAACTCAACTAAAAGCATCTGGGCTTTCTACTCTTGGCATAATGATTGATGCAGATGATAATCCTTTAGCGCGTTGGCAAAGCATTAGAAATGCCAGTCTGAAAAGTATTCCTGATCTTCCAGATATTCTACCAGAAGACGGATTGATCCATAGCACTTCTGATGGAATTAAATTTGGAATTTGGATGATGCCTGATAACCAAATGCGTGGGATGTTGGAAACTTTTTTGACATACATGATTCCCACCGGTAATGAAGCACTTTGGCAGTTTGCTCAAGATACAGTTAAAGAGGCAAAAAAGAAAGGTGCTGTGTTTACAGAACCTCATTTTGATAAAGCAAACATTTATACTTGGTTAGCTTGGCAAGATCCTCCAGGACGACAACTACATCAAGCAATTATGCAACGCATCCTCAATCCAAAACACCCTGATGCTCAAAGGTTTGTGACTTGGTTTAAAAACTTGTATGATTTGACTTAAGGTGCTGCCGATTACATAGATGGAAAACTCTGTTCTGTCAAGGACTCGCCTTTTGTCTGGGAGTAAGTTAAGCTATATCGGGAGTATTCCCACCAATTAAATTCCGTTGATGAGAGTGTATAGGAGTGAGGAGTGCGAAAACGGTATCCCCATAAACCAAGTTTATCGGTGGTGTCATCCCAGTCAGAATCTGGTCTAAATTGGACGACACCCTTGAATGATCCTAAAAGTAGTGAACCTAATTCTCAAAATAAGCCCCCAAGTCTATCTTTACCCTTTACTAATTTACCCAGAAAGCCGATCGCCCCGCCAGAACCACCTATTTATTCGGATCACGTTGGTACTCAGTCCCAGGAAAATAGTTTCTCTCCACCTAATTTAGAGACTAAATCCAAAACTCCACCCAGTCGTTCTCTGAAAGCGAATCCAGGGTTGGGAAGACCGAGTTTGGAGATGGGACAACAATCGATCGCTAATCATCAGCGCGATCGCTCTCGTCGTTCTGGTCGCTCATCTGATCGATCTCCCCAAAATCCTCCAGCAACTCCTAGCTCAGGACGGACACCGATTCAAGTCCCAAAAGCGGTAAAACCGATCCCCAAAACTACGGTTTCTCAGTCGATCCCACCAACTCAACGACCAAAACCCTTCGACTCCCCCTTCGACTCCGCTCAGGGCAAGGCTCAGGGCAAGCATCCTCCAGGTAATCCTAAACCTCGTAAACGTTTGCGTCGTCCCCATCCCCATCCTTTAGTTTATGGGATTCGGATGATTGTGTTAGGAGTGGGATTAGGTGCGATCGCAGGTACGATCTTATCAATTTGGGACCCTGCTAATCATAGCGCCGATCTGCCTCAACCTAAATCTAATAGTCAATTGGTAGAACAACCGATTGAGAGTCAGCCCAAATTAGTCAATTTTGTACAATTAAATAGTGAAATTATTCCGCTCAAAGAAACTGTAAAATCATTAACATCACAAAATCCGGATTTAACTACTGGTGTGTTTATCTTAGATTTAGATAAAGGAGTTTATTTAGATTTAAACGCAGCAGCAGCATTTTCGGCAGCGAGTACAATTAAGTTACCAGTTTTAGTGGCATTCTTTCAAGATGTAGATGCAGGGAAAATTAGTTTAGATGAAACTTTAATTATGAATCAGCAGGATATTGCTGAAGGTTCTGGAGATATGCAAGATCAACCTCCAGGAACTAAATATACAGCCTTAGAAACAGTGTCGAAAATGATTGAAATTAGCGATAATACAGCAACTAATATGCTGATTAAACGCTTAGGTGGAGCCGAAGCTTTAAATCAACGGTTTCAGGACTGGGGTTTGGTACAGACTAAGATTAGAAATCCCCTCCCAGATTTAGCAGGTACAAATACTACCAGTCCTAGAGATTTAGCTAATATTATGGGATTGTTACATCAAGGGAAATTAGTATCTGCCCCCAGTCGCGATCGGATGTTAGCAATTATGCGTCAAACTGTGAATAATTCCTTACTACCTCAAGGATTAGGTGAGGGAGCAACGATCGCGCATAAAGGTGGAGATATCGGTTCTTTACTCGCAGATGTAGGATTAATTGATTTACCGACAGGTAAATGTTATATTGCCGCAGTTATGGTCAAACGTCCCTACAATGACGATCGCGCTTCAGAACTAATTCGTCAAATATCGAGTGCAACTTATAAATATCTTGATCAACCACCTACAACTGCTGATGCTACACCAGATTCAGAAACAACTAGCACTCCAAAAGTACCTGATGATGCTATTGATCCACCAGCTTCTGTCAATCAACAAGCCAGGATGGAACAATAAATTTTCTGGTAGAATCTGATCAAACAATTACATCAGAACGACGGATTTTCCCGTTGACAACCGGAACATAAAACCTAATTGTCGGCGATCGCTGGTTATTTTCTCCCATTCAACATTGTTGATATTAATTATATGATGATCAAACTAGAAGCCATATCTCCGAATCAATCTCAACCCAATAGTCCAGAGTTACGGATTTGGTATGGAATCCATGAAACCCCTTTTGGAAACTGTCTAATCGCTAGGACAGATCGGGGAATCTGTAATCTTTCTTTCTTCGATTTAATCAATACAGATATAGCTCAAGAGAATTTAGCTAGAAAATGGGTAAATGCCGAAATTATTTGGGATCAAATAGCAACTCAAGCAATTATAGATCAGATATTCAATCCAGTCGTTGTTAATAGTAATCCATTGATCGCATTGGTGGATGGTAGTAATTTTCAAATTCAAGTTTGGCAAGAACTGTTAAAAATCCCGTTTGGTAAAATTACCACTTACCAAAGTTTAGCACAAGCGATCGCCAACCCTGATGCAGCTAGAGCGGTCGGTAATGCTTTAAGTAAAAATCCCATTGCATACCTAATTCCATGTCATCGAGTCATTAGGACATCGGGGGACCTGGGTGGTTATCGCTGGGGATGGGAACGGAAAAGAGCGATGCTGAGTTGGGAAACGAGTCGAAATTAAACTGGGGAGAGAGTTTTTAGAAATGGCGATCGCTTGGACTGAAACAGGTAGCTCATCAAAGGAATTAGTAGATCGCAATCAAGATTACTGAGATTTAGGTAATTTAAGTTTTTTTGAGGAAAAATCAAGCTAACATCTAAACAATTAACTAAAGTAGAAACCAGACAGCTTTTACTTTAGCAAAAAACCTAACTTGTTGACTATATTCCAATGGAGAAATAGCTTCGATGGATAAAAAGCATCCAACAATTGGACTGATTGAAGTTCCAGCAACGGGACTATATGATGCCGAAGGCAAAAATTGGACTTCTCTATATAGACATCGTTCCTTAATTAGCAAGCAAGTTTTAATCTCTGACTTGCAAGCAGGAGGATTTGATGCGCGATTAGTCAACCTCAGAGATGGGGATTATAGTGAAGAATTTGGTCAGAATCTTCTGGAAAGGGATGACCCTGCGGAAAATCTTCGTAGGGGGCAATATTTTTGCCCTCGATCCTCACGCATTCGATGCTTGGGGAATTACCGTAAATTTTTCCCAAGATCGTCAAGTTAGCTGTATGCTGATTGAGCATTTAGCTAAAGGGGGTCGTCCGATTGTCGTTGGTGGCTCGGATGCAGTAGCTGAACCCCATCACTACTTGCAAGCTGGTGCAGCAGCAGTCGTTCTGGATAAATCTGGGGCAGCTAATTGGCCGATTTTTGACTATGTACTCGGAAAAACCCCAAGAGAAGAACTCACAGGCGTAATTTTTGCAGATGGCAAACAATATGCTAGGAAGACTAAAGCTAAAAGTCCTGAGGAGTGGGCGTTACCCTCGATCGAAGTGGCGCGGGAGTGTTTAGGGTTACTCCCCAATGTCCAAGGATTGGTGCCCATCGGTTCATTAGTGGCTGACATTGGTTGCGATCGCACTTGCGATTTTTGTATGACACCGACCTACGGCACGGGCTATCGAAGAATGACCCCAGAAACAGCCCTTAAATGGTTGGCGATTCAGAAAGAAGCGGGGGCTATGTCGATTAATATCGGTTCTGATCAATTCCTCGCCCGTACACTATTTCCCGGAGGACGAGATGAGATCCTCGAAATTACTAATGGTGCGCGGGAGATCGGCATAACTCTCATGTGGCCAAATGGTTTAGAACTGAGGAAAACCACCCTCGGATCTGGGCGTAACTACGAAAGCACTGACCTTAGACCTGACGAAGAATTGATTGAAGCACTGTTTGGCTGGGATGGCAAAGTCGGCTGTCCTTTAGCTTATATCCCTGCTGAACGTCCTGTTTTTGGTCGAGAAGCATACAAGAAACTCCTGCCCTGGCAAGAGCATTGTACGTTGATGAAATCTGTAGTCAGAACTGGTGTACCTGTCATTGCTTATGGGATTATCATTGGGCTACCCGATGATGACATTGATGACTTTTTACGTCTTGAGGAAGCAATCTCAGAACTCGTGGATGAACTGGTGGAGATTAACCCTAAAGTCGAATTTCAGATTGCTTGCTATAGCATTGCTCCCTTGCCCGGAACCCCACAATCCCATAACTTACGCAAGTTAGGTTTGCTACAGTTTGAAGATTCTTGCGTTTGGGGAGGTGTATGGACACCGACTTGTAATACTCATCATCTTAGCTATGAGCAGGTTTCTGACTGGCAAATTCGCCTATCTAAGATTCGCAGATCAGCATCTGCATTTACTAACTATAGTGGGGAATATTCAGGATTAGTTAGTGGAGCTGCTTCCAACGACTCGAAGATTGCACTAGCGAATGTGAGCTAAATACCTTTGTAGGGGTGCAAGAGCTTTTGCGCCCCTACTGATCAAATTATTATGATGTTGAGGTAACTCCTAAGGTGACAATTGCTCCTATCATCCAAAAAACAGTTAACAAAATTTGTTTCTCGGTTGACTCTGTAACACCTTGTCTAGAACCATTACCTTTGCAAAGTGCCAAGTTGCAGATTGAGAAGGTATATGAAAAACCACTTCTTGCTTTCAGCCACAATGACCTTTTTAAAGTAGTCCATGACGAAAGAGGTATTCATCCCTTAGCTTTAGCTGTTCATTATGCTTTTAGTTATCATCGTCCCTTGTTGCTAACTCCTGATATGATTTGGATATTGCTAGCTCAAGGCTTTGCACAACATATTAATAATTGTGCCGAGGAATTGCGCTACTCCTTTGTTAAACACTCTGGGAAAGAAGAATTAGTTGTAGAAACTAATAAAAAACCAAGTGAACCATCTGAATATGCTGAATTTGTAGAGCAATTAGTTCTTGTAATTCGAGACTTTGTAGGAGCCGATATATATCGATTGATGGAGTGCAACTTTAGCACTACTACACCCATAATTCGCACTACTAGTCACATAGTGATGATGGATGCTTTTAAAGAATACTTTAGATATGAATTGAACGGTTTGTGTGGTATTCCTAATATTACTTTTTTAGGTACAGTCGCAGATTGGCAAAATATCTATGAGCGGGTAAAGTTCATGGGTCATTATAAGTTAAGATGGTGGACAGATCGAATATTGCCAATTTGTGAAGAGTTTATTAAAACAGCGGCAGGAAACCCTAATCAGAAGTTTTGGCAATCTATTTATAAACCTGAAAAAATCTATAGCAATCAGGGTATTACTGGATGGTTAGTCTATCTTTTTCCTTATTTACAAGATGCAGTAACTAAACAGCCTTTACACCAAGTTAAAAATCTTCCTGATGTTAGAAACCATATCCTAGATATTCCTTTAGAAGAATTGACAGTTGAAGATCACATTAGACTTGCAGATTTGCCATCAGGACTGTCACGGGCTGAATTTAAATACAAAGAAGGATTAATTGAGGAGCAACAAGAATTAATTGCTGGATTTATTGGTCTTTGTCAGCATCCAGATACAGGCATTTTATGCCCGGAAATAGGCTGGGGTGTTCGAGATGGAGATAAATTTTTGCAGGTGCTAAATGACTTGAAAAAAAAGCACCATACCAATCCTCCAATTAATTGGTCTGATGATCTTTTTTATAGGTACTTTGGCTGTCGTGAAATTCTTCAATTATTAAAATGCTTTGATGGTGCTATACTTTTCGCTAATAGTAAGAATCCCTGGTATATTTTACAGGCAAAAGATTACAAACGTTGCTATGTTTTTAAAAGTGCTACTAATTTTAATCTTTTTAATATCATTGGTGAATGTACTTCTTTCATAAATTTGAAAGATGGACGGTGTATTGCTTATGTAGGTCCTGTCTGTTCTGATGGTTTTTTAACTTTGTCGGGGATATTAGTAGGTAAGCCTTTTAAATATCCTTTTGAAGAAGAAGCAATTGGATTAAAAGAGACAAAGGTAATTGCTGTAAGTATTTTACAATTTTTTGAACGAGTTTTAGCGTCATCAGGAAAATCCTATTTTGATGAACCTAATTTTATTCCTGATCAGTCCCTACGGGCATTATATTACTAATATAGATGTTTTTCATAAGTTAAGATTATTACCTAAGAAAATAAATAATACAAACAATCCTGCTCAGGGAGTCTTCTTGGCAAAAAGATTGGTGAAAAGCCGAGGAAGATGAAGCATGGCAGAATTTATAAAAGGTGATGGAGGTAAATTCAACATTCAACTTTCGGTCAATGTACAGAGTTGATAATTACCATTCCGATCGAGGTCAATCTAAACTAATTAATACCTCAATTCAGTGGCACTTCTCTTCCGGTGTAACTGATCTGAAATTTTCGTATCTTAAACTACTCTCAATTTACCTCATAGATTTTAAAATATAAAATAGCCGATCGCTATGATGAATAGTCATAAATACTTATGAATCACCTCAACCAAGTATTTACTCCTAGCAAAGCAGAAATTTGGCAACAGTTCTGTAGTGAAATCAGCAATGAAATTGTCCATTGCCAAGTATGGCAAGGAGAAAGAGTTGTGGTAAAAGAGCAACAATGGACAATTAGTTTAGATACCTATAATCGGCGACTTTCCACTAAAAAAGGGATCTTGAACTACACCTATACTAGGATCAGAGCGCCTTATCTCAATCAGGATAACTTTCAATTCACTATTTATCGGAAAGGAGTATATAGCGATCTAGGGAAATTCTTCGGAATGGAGAATATTCAGAGCGACGATCCTTGGCTTGACCAAAATTTTATCATCCAAAGCAATAGTCAAGCAAAAGTCAAAGAATTATTAAAAAATCCCCGGATTTATGAGCTGATGTCTAGTTACCAGTCTATCAATTTACCAACTGGAGCAGATGAAGGTTGGTTTGGCACCTGTTTTCCCGAAGGACTCGACGAGCTATATTTGCAAATCCACGGTATCATTAAAGATATTGACCGACTCAAATGTCTATTTGAGTTATTTGCACAAACTCTCAACTATTTGTGTCAAATGAACTCTTATGACAGCATATCACCTAAATTTGTGTTAGACGCAATCGAGAGAAATTCATGGCCATAGCTACGCCAGTAAAACTAGAATATGAAGCTATCATCGGTCTGGAAACGCACTGTCAACTCAGTACCGAATCGAAAATTTTTTGCAACTGCTCCACTAAATTTGGAGCAACTCCCAACCAAAGTGTATGTCCAATTTGTATGGGGATGCCCGGAGTATTACCAGTATTAAACCAAAAGGTACTGGAATATGCAGTCAAAACCGGACTAGCTCTGAATTGTGAAATTGCACCCTATAGTAAATTTGACCGGAAGCAATACTTTTACCCCGATTTACCAAAAAATTACCAGATTTCTCAATATGACCTCCCGATCGCGACACAGGGATGGTTAGAAATTGAGTTAGTCGATGAAAAAGGTGCTTCGACTCGCAAAAAGATCGGGATTACCCGTTTGCACATGGAAGAAGATGCGGGTAAATTAGTCCATGCTGGAAGCGATCGCTTATCTGGTTCAACTCACTCATTAGTAGATTTCAATCGGACTGGTATACCCCTAGTCGAAATTGTCTCCGAGCCAGATTTGCGTAGTGGTCAAGAAGCAGCAGAATATGCAGAAGAACTACGTCGGATTCTCCGTTATCTGGGTGTCAGTGACGGGAATATGCAAGAAGGTTCGTTACGTTGTGATGTGAATATTTCCGTTCGACCGGTAGGACAAAAAGAATTTGGGGTCAAAGTCGAAATCAAAAACATGAATTCTTTTAACGCGATCGCGCGTGCGATCGATTATGAAATTGAGCGACAAATTCAAGCGATCGCTAATGGAGAGAAAATTAAACAAGAAACCAGACTATGGGAAGAAGGTAGTCAACGCACAATTAGTATGCGGAGTAAAGAAGGTTCTAGTGATTACCGCTACTTCCCGGAACCCGATCTAGCACCAATCCAAGTTCCCATCAGTCAAAAACAACGTTGGTACAGTGAATTACCAATCCTACCAGCAGCCAAACGACACCATTATGAAACCCAATTAGGTCTTTCGGCTTATGATGCCCGGGTTTTAACCGATGATTGTCAAGTAGCAGAATATTTTGAAGCTACAGTAGCAACTGGTGTGAACCCTAAACAAGCAGCTAATTGGATTATGGGAGATATCACCGCTTATCTGAATCAGCAAAAACTGGGGATTAATGCGATCGCACTGAAACCTTCAGATTTAGCCGAATTAGTGGGCTTAATTGAAACTGGCACAATTAGCGGTAAAATCGCCAAAGATATTTTGCCAGAACTATTAGTCACAGGTGGATCACCCCAGCACCTCGTAGAACAAAAAGGCTTAGTCCAAATCTCTGATGCGGCTACTCTAGAAAAGATTATTGATCAGATCATCGCGGCTAATCCAAAAGAATTGGAACAATACCGGAATGGTAAAACCAAACTCCAAGGGTTCTTTGTTGGTCAAGTCATGAAAAAAACTGAAGGTAGAGCTGATCCTCAGCTCACTAATCAATTACTTGCCCAAAAATTAAATCCCTAAATCCTTTTCCCCTCATATAACTTTATAATTGAGGGGATTTTTTGGTCAAAAATTTAATTAGGGGGTATTACCCCTCTTGTCGAAATAGGTTTATTATTGTAGGGAAATGCACCCTGATGGTAGGGAGAGTTACCTTGGTGGCTCTCCTTTTTCTTTTTTTTTCTGAAGCACTTGATATAATCGCCTCTGGAACTAAGATTTAGAGGGAAAATATTATGACAGAATGGCAGAAAATTTCTGGTGGGGTGACCGCACCAAGAGGATATAAAGCAGCAGGGATCACCGCAGGGTTAAAACCTTCTGGAGCTAAGGATTTAGCATTAATTTGGTCAGAAGTAGATGCGATCGCAGCAGGTGTATTTACTACATCTGTAGTGCGAGCTGCTTGTGTAGACTATTGTCGTCAGCTATTACAAACTAAACCAATTGCTCGAGCAATTTTATGTAATGCCGGACAAGCGAACGCAGCGACAGGTGCCCAAGGATTAGCTGATGCTCTGGAAAGTGCTAAATTACTGGGAGAAGCATTAAATATTCCGTCCGAATCAATTTTGCTGACCTCCACAGGAGTAATTGGACAGCGGATTAAAATGGATATTTTACGCGCAGGAATTCCGAAGTTAGTAGCAGCAGCATCAGAAACGGGAGGAGATGAAGCTGCTCAAGCGATTATTACCACAGATTTAGTTCCGAAATCGATCGCTTTAGAAACTACTTTTGGCGATCGCACAGTCCGGATCGGGGGAATGTGCAAAGGTTCTGGGATGATTCACCCTAATATGGCAACTTTACTAGCATTTGTTACCTGTGATGCTGCCGTATCACCTCCATTATGGCAACAAATGCTGAGTCGTGCTGCGGATAAAAGTTTCAACCAAATCACTGTTGATGGAGATACTAGCACCAACGATACCCTCTTAGCCTTAGCTAATGGTCAATCCCGCACTCCTGCAATTACCGAACCAGGACCAGATGCGGAAAAACTAGAAGCCATGTTAACAGAAGTTTGCATCTATTTAGCCAAGTCGATCGCTCGGGATGGAGAAGGTGCGACTTGTTTAATTGAAGTTCAAGTGAGTGGTGCTAGTGATGACAAAGCTGCTCGTCAAGTTGCCAAAACGATTGTTGGTTCATCTTTATTTAAGTCAGCAATTTTTGGTCGCGATCCTAACTGGGGTAGAATTGCTGCGGCAGCGGGTCGAGCGGGTGTATCCTTTGAACAAGAAAACCTCCGGATTCAACTAGGAGATTTCTTACTGATGGAACATGGTCAACCTCTTCCCTTTGATCGTCCTGCTGCTAGTGCTTACTTAAAAGCCGCCGCCGCAGGTGTATACTTACAATCAGATACCGTGTTAGTATCCGTCAGCATTGGTAATGGACCAGGTGCAGATAAAGCTTGGGGTTGTGACTTAAGCTACGATTATGTCAAGATTAATGCTGAATATACAACCTAAAAAATAGGGCGTTGCTGATTTACAGTATAAAGAAATAATCTGTAGGGGCGTATTGCAATACGCCCCTACGAATAAAAATGGCTGTGACCTTAAATGACTCTTTAATTAAGATAAAAATATGTTAGAATTACACTGTCACACTACTTATTCTGACGGTACTTTGACCCCAACCGAACTGGTGATTAGTGCCGTGAAAGCAGGAGTTCGCGCTCTGGCAATTACGGATCACGATACAATCTCCGGATGGGATGAGGCTTTTGTCGCTACTCAAGCTTATCCCCTAGAAATTGTCCCAGGATTGGAATTAAGTACGGTTCATCATGACCGTTCTTTGCATATTCTTGGTTTTTATCCTGATGGTAATAAGTTGCGCGATCCTTTACGGGAACGTCTCGCAGGTAGAAAACGTCGCGCTCAGGAAATGTTAGAGAAATTAGCAGCATTAGGATATCCAGTTGAATTACCAAAATTAGGTGAAGGAATGGCACCGGGACGTCCCCATATTGCGATCGCTTTAGTAAATGCAGGTTATATTGAATTCCCTCAACAAGCTTTTGACAAATGGTTAGAAGAAGATCGTCCTGCTTATGTACATTATGAAAAATTTTCTAGCTTTGATGGTATTGCTTTGTTAAGAAAATGTGGTGCTGTACCAGTCTGGGCTCATCCTTATTTATTTCGAGGTGGAGCAGTTGACCAAGTTTTGCCAGAATTAGTTAATGCTGGTTTGATGGGAGTAGAAGTTTATCATCCCCATCATACTCCTGGACAAATTGCTCATTTAGAAAAATTATGCGCTCAGTATAATTTACTCATTACTGGTGGGAGTGATTATCACGGACCGACTCCTGGGAAAAAAAATCCCGAAACCTCCTATTTAAATCAAATGGGTCTACCTTTGCACTTGCTGGAGCCAATTAAAGAAGCTGCTCATAGTTTAAATTAAGAATTGAGATGGCTAAACTGATTTACCCGTAACGGTTCAGTTCAGATTTTTTTTGGGGAATATCTCGACGCAGAACTGGGCGAAGCATTCGGATCTAATATTAACAGCCCTTCGACTACGCCCTTCGACTCCGCCCTTCGACTACGCTCAGGGCAAGGCTCAGGGAGCACTCAGGGTAAAATTTAAGTGATAAATGATCGAATGATCGCCCGAATGCTTCGCCCCTAAGTGGTATGGTGGTCTGATTAAGATGATGAACAAGACTTGTCAAGACGTTGATTAAATACCCCCAAACCACTGGGACGATAGGTGGGGTCTGAAGACCAGCGTTTTTTTACACTCTCATGCAAATCATCAAAATGAGCATATATGTACTTTTGCTGTTCAAAATCTCCTAAATCATCAATAGTATTAGCATCTAAATTAGGATCGTCGCTGAGATAGCGGATCCGCAATCCTAGATCTGTATATATACCTTTTGGTTGAGTAAAGGTCGCTGTAGGATCAATCTTAATTCCATCTTCAATCTTAGTCAGATCAATCCCTAATCCTTGCGGTGTTACTTCTGTGATCATCCATTCTAAAGCAGCATCTGAAAGGTGACGGTTTTCTGATAAACCACCCCCGACACAACCGTGAGTACCAGGAAACCAAACTTGTTTGATATCTGTATCCGCACCTTTAGTTTTGTGCATTGGTGTGACGTAGAAAACCTTCCGCATTTCATCGATCGCAACTGCGTGTCTGGCACATTTGATGCGACGATTAATGCGAGTATCATGAAATTGATATTGACGATTGACGATGGTATCTAATGGTAACAGAGAGCTTTGATTCGGAATACCTAAAGAACCGACTGTATCCCAACAACCTAAAAAGGTAATATCAACTTCTTGACTATATTGGTTCCGAAAATTTTTTGCCCGCTCACTATTGTAGTTGGTTTCTTTTGTGCGATCGCGATAAAGTTCATAAGCTTGTGGAGTTTTCCGGATATGGGAACGGTTTAGCAGTCCGCAGTTATAGATTAATCCTGCTAGACTCCTGACTGTGTAAGCACCACGACTAAACCCAAATAAGTAAATTTCATCCTTAGGATCATAGTTGAGACAGAGGAATCGATAAGCATTCTGAATCACATGGGAAATACCTTCACCAAATGCACCACCAAAAATTCGATCGAAGAAGTTACCTGTACCTAGACCTTCATTATAGAAGACTATTTGAGGAATTTGATCATCTCCATAGGATTTAATTGCTTGAGCAAGCTTTACCACATTGGTAGGATAGGGACTGGCTAATTTTTGCCAAGTCCCATCACAGCATACGATCAAACGTTTCATTAACTCAAATCTCCATTTTCAAAACTAATGAGGTAAAATATTATTTTAAGCTTTAAGTTAAATTTTTCTCCAGTCAGATTTTCTCATTCATTGGATTGAGAGATGGACTGATTTTCCGCTAATTCGTTAATTACCAAATTGCCATTAGTTTCACCAAAATTATGCACTACATCAATAGTTGGTGTACTCCAGTAATATGTTATGCTGTAGCAAGAGATCAGATCGGAATCAAGATCGGATCACCGATCCTGAAAAAATCTAGTTTATGGTAAGTGCTATGAGTCCCAATTCCCAAGAAGTCATTCATAAAATTCTTGACACAGCTAATCAAAATGGTATGATCAGTGCAAATGATTATGATTTTTTATTAAATAGTATTATTGATGATGACTCTTTGCAACTGCTGACTCGACTACTGCATAGTATCCGTCGTGGTAGGATCGTGATCATGTCCGATTCCTAAAACTTGACCCGCTCATCCCCTGTAAATTTCTGATTCCATTCTGCTCCAGTTCCTAGGACGAATAAATAGGAACTGGACAAGCTCTTGTCAATCATAAATCAAAAAAGTTATAATAGAACATAGTTATGATCAAGCATCGCAAATAACTTAGGTAATGTCAAATCAGAAAAAAACTATAATGAGTAATACTGCTGAAAATACCGGAACCTCTACAGGTGTAATTCGACTCAAACCACAGCAATTTATTCATGTTCTGGATAATAATACTGGTGTTACTAGACTAGAAGTAGGTCCTCAAACAATTACCCTTCGGGATCATGAACGACTGATTTTAAAACCAGAACCAATGATCGTGGTCCCACCACGCTATTATTGCATTATTGCTAATCCGGTATTGCGAGATGAAAATGGTAACCCGATTACTGATGAATATGGACAAGTAAAGCTGAGATATGGTGATGCGGAAATTCGTTTTGCTCAAGAACCTTTTCCCCTTTATCCCGATGAAGAACTTCAAGGAGAAATTACCCATCTTCAAGTAGTAGAGCGAAATCAAGCACTACGTTTAAAAGCATTACGAGATTTGACCACAACAATAGTTAATCCTGGTGTCAGTGAACCCCAAACCATTGATCGTTTTGCTGGGGATGAATGGTTATTTGAAGGACCGGGAACTTATCTACCCCGAATTGAAGTGGAAATTGTGAAATTAGTTAGAGCTACTATTATTAAACCAAATCAAGCTTTAAAATTAATCGCTCGACAAAATTGTGTAGATCGTCAAGGTCAGCGACGGAGAGCTGGGGAAGAGTGGTTAATTAGAGAAGAAGGAGCTTATTTACCAGGAGTAGATGAAGAAGTAGTTGGGATTATTAATGCTCATGTTTTAACAGAGAAAAAAGCTTTACATTTAAAATCGAAACGTACTTTTACAGATATATTTGGACGACAACGTAAAGCTGGTGATGAATGGTTAGTTACCTTTGAAGATGCAGAAATTCATATTCCTGATGTATATGAAGAAGTAGTCGGTGAAGTAGAAATTACTACTTTAGGCGATCGGGAATGGTGTGTAGTTGTTAATCCCATTGATGAGGAAGGAAAACCCCAATTAGGGATGCGTCAAATTCGACAAGAACGGATTTCATTTTTCTTACATCCCGGTGAATTTCTGGAAAATGGAATTCAAAAAATTTATGTTTTAGGAGAACAAGAAGCACTTTTATTAAAAGCAAGAGAAGCATTTACTGAAGGACAAAGAGATCAGGTAATTCATCGACAACCGGGAGATATGTGGATGATTACAGGTCCAAGAGATTATATTCCTCTTGTGGAAGTGGAAGTGATCGAAAAGCGTCAATCAATTCCCTTAGATAAAAATGAAGGAATTTATGTCCGGGATGTGCAAACTGGTGAATTAAAGGTAGTCAGTGGTCCTCAAGCTTATTTATTAAGTCCTTATGAAGAACTGTGGGAAAAAGATTTACCACCAGTAGTAGAAGAACTGTTAGCACTAAAAAATGATCCTGTTTCCGATCGCGGTAGACATCATCATCCAAATCAAACAACTGAATCATCAGTCAGAGATAAAACCAGAGCAGTAGTTTTTCATGTTCCCCAAAATGCTGCTGTGCAAATCCATGATTATAAGGAAAGAACTGCGAAAACTGTATTTGGTCCAGATTTAGTCATGCTCGGACCAGATGAAGCATTTACTGTTTTAAGTTTATCCGGATCTGTGCCAAAACGACCGCACTTAATCAAGTCTTTAGCTTTATTATTAGGTCCGGATTTTATGACGGATTTATTCACCGTCGAAACCTCAGATCATGCGAGATTGCAATTGCGGTTATCCTATAATTGGTACTTTGATGTCGATCGACATGATGAACAAGCAGCAGCAAAATTATTTCAAGTACCTGATTTCGTCGATACTGCTTGTAAAGCGATCGCATCACGAGTCCGTGGTGCGGTAGCTGGAGTATCATTTGATGAATTCCACCGTCATTCTGCCCGAATTATTCGTACTGCGGTTTTTGGGACAGATGAAGCGGGTAAAATTAAAGAAGAATTTCGGTTTAAGACTAATAACCTAGTCATTTTCAACGTCGATATTCAATCAGTGGAACCAGTCGATGAAGAAACATTAAAAAGCTTGCAAAAATCGGTACAAATTGCCATTCAAATTACCACCGATGCTCAAGAAGCAGCAGCAAGACATGATGCAGAACGGATAGCTCAAGAAGCAAAAGCGAGATTAGAACGTCAGGGAATTGTTGATAAAGGTGCAGCTGAAGCTGAACGGAAAAATTTGCTAGAATTACAAGCAGAGAATATGGCAATTCAGTCTACCGGTCAAGCCACAGCAGCAGCAAGAGCAAGCGCAGAAGCAGCCAGAATTCAAGGTGAATTAACTGTTAATTTAGCTCACCAAGATGCAGAAGCAGCAAAAATTCGTTATCAAACCGAATTAGAGCAATTAAAAGCGAGACAGGAAGCAGAATTAACTCATCAACAAGCATTAAGTAATTTGGAGATAGAAAAAGCTCAACGAATGGCTGAAATTACCAGTGCTGAGTTTAAACAAAAAGTCGAAGCGATCGGACCGGAAACCCTGAAAGCGATCGCCCAAGCTGGTCCAGAAATGCAAATGAAACTGTTGCAAGGATTAGGTTTACAAAGTGTATTAATTACTGATGGGAAAAACCCGATTAATCTATTTGGTACAGCTCAGGGATTAATTAATCCGATGGTTCCCCAAACACCCCAATTACCCAAGGGAGATTAGCAAAGCTTTGATGATTCTGTTTCTGTCTAGTCGATGAATTTATGATCACAATCAACCAGGATTTGTAGGGGCAGTTTCACCAATCAATTTTGCTCCAAACAGATTACGACAGGCAAGATGCCTGTCCTACTCATCAACCTGCCCAACTAACACAGATCAATCACAATCTCGGACAGGCAAGATGCCTGTCCCACCATTCATGCCAAATCTTACTACACTTCATCAACCACCGAATCCGCTGTATTCTGGTTGATTGGGAGTTTCTACGCTCATTCGATAGTTGTCAATCGGGTTTTTATGAAAAAGTTGATCCGCTGGAACAACGCCATATCAATATTTTCAGGCTGCATCATAGAATTTTATACGCTCACCTATATAAATTTATACGCTCACCTATATAAATTTATACGCGGGGCTATAGAATTTTCTATATTTTCTTTGCTGGTATTATATAAAATATTAATATTTATATAATTACTTTTGAGAAATAAAAATCAGAGCTAGAGTTCACCCTCCCTTAACGCATAACGAACAAACAGCAATTAGACACTTTTCCGTTAAAATTGAAAGAATATTCACTCCTAAAACCAACTAGATTGTAATGCTATCCACATCCCGAATTGTCCATAGCGACCCCGACATATTAGGGGGAACTCCAGTTTTTATTGGGACAATAGTCTCCATAAAAATCTTACTTGATTACCTCAAAGCAGGTGACTCACTCAATGAATTTCTCGACCATTTCCCCAGCGTCAGTCGTCAACAGGCGATCGCATTAACTCTAATGATTAGACTCATTCCTATATCGCTAGGAATAGAGAGAGGTGGTTGATTTGTTATAGCGGTATTACCAAAATTATTTGTTGCTAAAGATTAATATAGATCCAAAATTTCTTGAATTTTACTTTTGAGTTCTGGTAAGTTTTGTTAAACAACAGACCACACAATTTCTAAATCAATCTCAAAATAATTATGAACTAGGATATTTCTCATTCCAATAATTTGTGATCAGGAAATTTCGGGGTGTTCTGTTCTGAATTCAGCAGATAAAGCACGGGATGCTTCGCCAATAATTTGCAGGTTTTGAGTTAACCATACTTGGACTAATTCATTTTGTTCAAAGTTTTGTTTTCCTAACACTGTATAACGTTCAATTCGTTCAATCGCTAGAATATCCCGTAACTTTTCTGAGTTGTTTCTCACAATAATTTTGCCTCTTGTATTACTCGTTCTCTAATTCTTTTCCGCAATCCTTTTTCAGTAACAATATCCACTCGATACCCTAGTAAATCTTGTAAATCCATCAGTAGTCCACCGAGATCAAATAGACTTTTTCCTGGTTCCATTTCTACTAGGAAATCTACATCGCTATTTGCATCAGCTTCTCCTCGTGCAACTGAACCAAAAATTCGGACATTATACGCTCCATATTTAGCCGCTAGTTGCAGAATTTCATCACGATTATTTTTCAAAACTTCATAGATGTTCATTTTCTTATTCCTCCGATCTAAAAGTTCTTTCAAATTGTCTTGGATAGGATATAAGTTATTGATCACCCATATCCTAGATCCTAATATATCTGAAAACAATTTTACTGACGAGCTTTTTGGTCAATCCGTCCGACACCGTGATTACCAGCTAATTCATTGAGCTTGCTGATTAAAACTACTCCCCCCATCCCTTCACCATTCAGCGCGATCGGAATCCCTTTTTCAAAAGAAATTTCCACATATTCTGGTTGATTGGGAGTTTCTACGCTCATTTGATAGTTGTCAATCGGGTTTTTATAAAAAAGTTGATCCGCTGGAACAACGCCATATCAATATTTTCAGGCTGCATCATAGAATTTTATACGCTCACAAGATAGAATTTTATACGCTCACAAGATAGAATTTTATACGCTCACAAGATAGAATTTTATACGCGGGGCTATATAATTTTCTATATTTTCTTTGCTGGTATTATATAAAATATTAATATTTATATAATTACTTTTGAGAAATAAAAATCAGCGCTATAGTGATAGTGGGTAGTTATATAGACTCATTTGGAGTGATTAGTTCTGGTCGCGATCCCTGCTCAACCACAAATAGTCCAAGTCCAACAACAAGCTGAACAATTAGTGGCCAAACTGCGAGAATTGGTGAAAATATGCTAATCTAGCTAGTTGGGCTAATTATCCTAACAATAGAGAATGAATGGCAAAAGTATATCTACAGTAGATCTATTTTGTGGTGCTGGAGGACTAACACATGGATTTGAGCAAGCAGGTCTTCCGGTCAAAGTTGGATATGATATTGATCCTGCTTGTAAGTTTCCATACGAATATAATAACCAAGCAAAATTTGTATTACAAGATGTGGAAAATATCAGTGGTCGTCATTTAGCAGAATATTTTTCGGGCAGTAGTATTAAAATTTTAGTAGGTTGCGCTCCTTGTCAACCATTTTCAAGTTATTCAAGACGTTATAACGATAAAAAATCAAAGTGGAAACTCTTGCAAGATTTTGCTCGTCTGATCGCAGAATGCGAACCAAATATTATTTCAATGGAAAATGTACTACAATTAAAACATCATCCAGTTTTTCAGGAATTTATCATCCAGCTAAAAAAGTTAAACTATTATTTTGAATCTTATGAAGTTAACTGTTTAGACTATGGAATTCCTCAATCTCGCAAGCGATTAGTCTTGCTTGCTTCAAAATTTGGCAAGATTAATTTAATTCCCGCGACCCATCCGACCGAATTATACCAAACAGTACGACAAACTATTGAACACCTTGAGCCTTTGCAGGCAGGAGAAGTTTCTCAAATAGATTGGCTCCATAGATGTAGCAAGCTTTCGGAGTTAAATTTGCGACGGATTAGTGCTTCAAAACCTGGAGGAACTTGGCGAGATTGGTCGAAAAACTTAATTGCCAAATGCCACATTAAACAAAGTGGTAAAACCTATCCAGCAGTTTATGGTAGAATGGAATGGGATAAGCCTAGTCCAACTATTACTACACAGTGTTTTGGTTTTGGTAATGGTCGCTTTGGTCATCCCGAACAAAATCGGGCTATCTCTCTTAGAGAAGCAGCTTTATTACAAACTTTTCCACCCACGTATCAGTTTGTTGCTGCTAATCAACCAGTATCGATCGACCTAGTTGGGCGCTTAATTGGGAATGCTGTACCAGTCAAATTAGGTCAAGTAATTGCTGTTAGTATCCTCAATCATATTGAACAATTTAATCTAATTTAGATATCGGCGAAGAAGGGTGAAGCATTCGGATATAATATTA
The DNA here is from genome assembly GCA_963744145.1 of uncultured cyanobacterium. Lineage (GTDB taxonomy): Bacteria > Cyanobacteriota > Cyanobacteriia > Cyanobacteriales > CAWUOF01 > CAVUSO01. Next base: position 1,907,432 of record CAVUSO010000001.1, read on the forward strand.
GTTCGTTTAAGTGATAAATTATCGCCCGAATGCTTCACCCCTACGCTTAACTAAAGCGCATTAAATCATAATCTCCTAAGCAGTTGATCGCGAACATATTCAATCCGCTTAATTACTTTAGGTCTAGAATTGCTTGCATCTGAAGTAGTATATTCTTTAAACTCCGGAGAATCAAGCCACTTAATTGACTTTGGTTCAAGATTACTTTTTTCCCTTAAAGCAAGTGCAACACCTACGGAAATTGCTTCAAATCGAATTCTTGGTGTTTTTACATTACCTTTTGATTTACTAAATCCATTAGGAAAATACTTCTCAACAAAGTCTAGCATTCGGTAAAACTCAGAGCGCATAACATCTTGGTCAATTCCATCATGATTATATTTTTCTAGATATTCATTAAGAAATTCATTAACCCTTCTATCAAAGTTTTTATAATTATTTAAGTAGGCAAAAAAACGTAGCACAAATTCTTCCGGTTCACGTTTGCGAATTAGTACATCTGAGATAGGACATAGTTCTTTAAATTTAGAATTTTTAGCAAGTTCTTCCAGCAAATCCACAAACGGACCAGGAGATATTCCTCTACGTTTCTCCATATCATTAAGTTCTACGCTACCAGTATTAATCCGTTCAAACATATCCCGTCTGGTTTCTTCGTCAGCTTTTTCCGTTAGAACAATCATGCGAATAGTAGCACGGTTGAAGCGTCTCTGTCTTGCTAATGGTAAATCGCTGAATTTGAAATTGTTAAGCTTCTTGAGTTTTTCTAATCCACAAAGTTTGAGTTCGTTATGAAGAAATCTGTCTAAAGTACGGATTCGTTGTGTTCCATCAACAATTTCTAACCGAGCTAAATCATTCTCATTATCTTCTTGCTTTGGTCGTAAATCAGCAACAAAAATATAGGGTATAGGTAATCCTAGAAAAATAGATTCAATAAATTTTGACTGTCGGTTGTCTTCCCAAATCATATCTCGTTGATAGTCTGGTATAAACAATTCACTGGTGTCATCATCTAGACCTTCTCTGTATTTCTGAACAAGCACTTCGACTGGATATTCTTTAGTATCATAGTCAACGGTTTTTTGCTTTTCCCGAATTTCTATTTCTGCGGCTTCTTTTTGTTCATCTGTAATTTCCGGTTCTGGTGAATTTTTGGTAATTTTTGGCATTTTATCCCTAGTTTTAACAAATTTTGTACTTTTTTTAGAATTACCAAATCTTTTGATAGGATATAGGTGATTGATTACCTATATCCTAATACATCAAAAATCTACTGACGGTCTTTTTGTGACCAAACGCGAGTAGGTAAACCCCAAACGTAAATAAAACCTTCAGCAGCTTTATGATCGAATTGGTCTTCAGCTCCGTAGGTAGCTAAATCAAGACTGTAAAGAGAATTTTCTGATTTGCGTCCGACAATATTAGCATTGCCTTTAAATAATTTAATCCGCACAGTTCCCGATACTCGCTCTTGAGTTTGTTGGATAAAAGCATCCAAGGCACCTTTGAGAGGACTATACCACAAGCCATTATAAACTAACTGGCTGTAAGTTTCTTCAATGCCGCGTTTGTAACGGGTAACATCAGCAGTTAGAGTCAGACTTTCTAAATCCCGGTGAGCATGAATTAAGACTAACATTGCTGGAGATTCGTAGATTTCCCGCGATTTAATCCCCACTAGACGGTTTTCGATCATGTCAATCCGTCCGATACCATGATTACCAGCTAATTCATTGAGTTTGCTAATTAAAGCTACTCCCCCCATCCCTTCACCATTTAGCGCGACGGGAATCCCTTGTTCAAAAGAAATTTCGATATATTCTGGTTCATTGGGAGTATCTTCGATCGCTTTAGTCATCACAAAGACTTCTTCTGGTGGTTCAGTCCAGGGATCTTCTAATGGTCCAGCTTCGATCGCAATTCCCAGCAAATTCCGGTCAATACTATAGGGAGAGGATTTTTTGACTGGGGAAGGAATACCGAATTTTTCCCCATAAGCGATCGTTTGTTCGCGACTCATCCCCCATTCCCTAGCTGGTGCTAGGATCTTGAGGTGGGGGTTTAATGCTCCAATGGAAACATCAAAACGGACTTGATCATTTCCTTTACCCGTACAACCGTGAGCGATCGCATCAGCACCATATTCTTCAGCTGCTTTAACTAACTCCTTCGCAATCAGCGGACGAGCAAGAGAAGTAGCGAGAGGATAGCGATTTTCATAGAGAGCATTTGCTTTGATCGCAGGAAACCCATATTCTTGAATAAAGGGTTCTGTTACTTGAGCAATTAGGGATTTACTTGCGCCTGATTTCAGGGCTTTTTCACGGATCGGTTCTAGTTCATCACCCTGACCAAGATCTGCTGCTAGGGTAATTACTTCTTCAACGCCCCACTCATTCATTAGGTAGGGGATACACACGGAGGTATCGACACCACCAGAATAGGCTAGTACAACTTTTTTAGCGCGACCCATTGATATTTTTATTTACTAAGAGAACCAAATTTTTATTATCAACCTATTTTCCCCAATCTTTGTCAAAATTTACTGATATTTTTATTTTTTTGGTCTGAGCATCAAAAATCGCGATCGCAATTGGCGAGGATTATGGAAAATAATTAAAAATATTTAGGGATGACTTGTTAATAAAATTGTGACAAAATTTTAGAATTTGCTGCACCAATCAGAGTGTAAACTGTTAGGAGAGACCCATTGATCGGAGGAGTTAGAGGAGAGGTCAAACAATTATCCTGGTATAATAAAACAGTCCTAGGACTCTTCTGGGGTTCTGGGACAGCTCTAACTAGAGTCCTAGTCCATCTCCAGTTCCCTAAAAATGTCCCGAGTATTATTCATCAAAAACTGCCAACTATGACTTATTTCTTAAATGCTGCATTTTATAAGTTTGTTGAACTATTAGATTTTAGACAACTCAAAGATCCCCTACTTACCTGCTGTAATAACCATCAAGTAAAAGGTAGTATTTTACTAGCCGAAGAAGGAATTAATGGCATGATCGCAGGTTCCAGCCAAGATGTGCAAACAGTATTAGCATATCTACGTGATGATCCAAGATTAGCTGATTTAGTCCATAAGGAATCTTACTCAGAAAAAATCCCGTTTTATCGCATGAAGGTAAAATTAAAACGGGAAATTGTCACGATGGGAGTACCAGAAATTAATCCTAGTCGCATGGCTGGTAAATATGTTAAACCGGAAGAATGGAACCAACTAATTGACGATCCGGATGTAATTGTGATTGATGTTCGTAATGATTATGAGGTATCGATCGGTACTTTTAAAGGCTCAATTAATCCCAAAACAAAAAGCTTTTCTGAATTACCTACCTGGCTTCAACAGCAAGAAACTCTCCACCATAAGCCTAAAGTAGCAATGTTTTGTACAGGTGGAATTCGCTGTGAAAAATCGACGGCATTTTTACGAAGTAAAGGTTTTGCCGAGGTTTATCATTTAGAAGGTGGCATTTTGAAATATCTGGAAACAGTACCAGAGTCAGAAAGTCGTTGGGAAGGGGAATGTTTTGTTTTTGATGAGCGCGTTTCTGTTGGTCATGGATTAAAGACAGGTGCATATGAATTTTGTCGTGCTTGTCGTCAACCAATTAGTAAGGATGATCAAACTTCAGCATTATTTGTACCAGGAGTGAGTTGTCCTCATTGTTATGGTACTACAACTGAAGCACAAAAAAAAGCATTCTCTGAGCGGCAACGTCAAGTTGAGCTGGCTAATCTTCGTGACCAAATCCATATTGGTGCCCGTTATCAGGAAAGTTCAAAAGATGGAAATGGCTAACTCTACAGTATATCCCATTCTCTATTCCTTCCGTCGTTGTCCCTACGCGATCCGAGCCAGATTAGCTTTGTTGGTGAGCGATCGCTTGTGTGAATTACGAGAAATTAGCTTGAGTGATAAACCCCAGGAGATGTTAGATGTATCTCCTAAAGGTACAGTTCCAGTATTGATTGACACCAATGGGCTGGTACTGGATGAAAGTATTGATATCATGTTATGGGCATTGAAACAACATGATCCAGAAAAATGGTTAATGCCTGAAAATGGTTCTTTAGAAACTATGCTGGAGTTGATCGATCAATTTGATCATGGGTTTAAATATCACCTTGATCGTTACAAGTATTCTAACCGTTACCCAGATGTTGATGCCCAAACTCATCGGACAGAAGGTTTTATATATCTAGCGAGACTGAATGAACAGTTAAGGAAAACAACTTACTTATTTGGCGATCGCATCGCATTAGCTGATCTGGCGATCGCGCCTTTTGTGCGTCAATTTGCCCATACTGATCAATCTTGGTTTAATCAACAATCAGTGCCCTATCTCCAGACTTGGTTAACAGGTTTAGTAAACTCAGAAATTTATACTCTTGTGATGAAAAAATATCCTTTATGGGAATCTGGCAATACAGGGGTTTTTTTTCCGATTTTGGAGCTAGTCATTAGCCTAAATTTTATTTTTTCATAACTACATAGATGCGTTCAGTCGAACTGACGAGGAAGAGAGAAATTGTCTAGATTTTGCCTAGTCTTAAGAAATATTAAAATTTTAATAAATTTACTAAAGATGGGGAAGCTTTTACCAAATCTTTATTTTTTCTCCTTAGATTTATACCATTGATGATTAAGCCAGCTTTCCGCATTTTTTTTCGTCATCTTAAAATATACCAATTTAAAAAAAAAGAGGTTGTTGCCATGTATTGTCCTTGCTGCTCTGAGCCGATGCTACGTCATATTCGTCAGAATCAGCTATACTGGTTTTGTCGTCATTGTTGGCAAACATTACCTGTATGTACTCTAAGCGAATTTAGCACAGTCCCATCCGTAAATTTACCGACAGAACTAGGTCTGAAAAAACAACATTCTTCCTTAAAAGTAAGTTAACTATTCAGAACCAAAGCTGCAAAAGTTTAGCTCTGATTTAGCGACTAACTGGTGTTCAGACAAACTTTTTTGGCTTGAATAGATCTGATGATCAGATTGAGTCCAATCCGGTTTAGTTAGCAGGAGAGGTAATTCATAAAATTACCAAATCAAAAGTAGGATAAAACTGTTAACTAAACTGGATTTATATTCACCCAATAAATCTCAGAAAAAATTATAAAAAATTTATTATTTTATGGCTATAGCCAACTTTCAAAAAGTTAAAATTTTAGGCCAACAATTTATTAAAAAACTGGGACATTTGTTACTAGGGATAGTGTTATCTATGGCGGTTTTAATGGTATCACAACAAATAAATATTAACGAAAAAGTTCAGATTGAGCAGTTAATTCAGCAAGAAGCCAATGCGATCGGCTTAGAAATTAGTAAAGAACTATCAAACCGGATCATAATTTTAAAGCTAATGGCAAATCGTTGGCAAGTTAGCGGTGGTACAGCCAAAGAGATTTGGGAAACTGATGCTAAAACGACCATCAACAATTTTGCTGGTGAGCAAGCGATCGCCTGGATTGATCCATCATTTCAAGTCCAGTGGGTGGTCCCACAAGCAGGAAATCAGGCATTACAAAACTTAGATTTAAGTCAAAAACATCCACACCAAACCACCTTACAGATTGCTCGTGATTTCCATCAAATTATGATTTCACATCAGATTTCTCTGGGGCAAGAAGAGAAAAGTTTTCTGATAATTTTTCCTTTATTTGTCGGTAATAAATTTGATGGATTTCTGATCGAAAAGGTGCAGTTTAAAAGTCTATTTGATCATATTTTAAAAGTACCATATGGCTACAATATAGAGATATATGATGGCCTAGATTTGATCTATACCAAAAAGATTCCAGTTCAAACTTCGCTAGAGAAAACAGTTATTATCAAAGACTATAATGCTGATTGGCGCATTACAGTTTTGCCAACTTTAGAATTAATTGCAGCGACAAAATCTCCCTGGTCAATGGTAGTATTAATTGGGGGCTTATTTTTAGTTTGGCTAGTGGTATTAGTCGAACATGGATCTTCAAAAATTGCCCGCAATATTGCTGAACGCAAAAAAGTAGAAATTGCCCTCGAAAAAGAACTACTACAGACAAAAACACTCTTCCAAACCTCCCGAGATGGAATTGTAGTGATGGATCATCAGGGTAAGGTGATCGATGCTAGTCCAAGTTTTGCCAAGATGTTAGGTTATACAGTCGAAGAGACATTAAATCTGAGTATTGGTGATTGGAATGTTCAATGGACAAAAGAAAAACTACAAAATATCTTCACCACTGAAGAGATGATCCCACTCCTCCAGACCAGATATCTTCGTAAGGATCGGGCTGAGTATGATGTGGAAATTAGCTGGAATCGGGTAGAATTAGAAGGTGAAAAAGTGCATTTTTGTATCTGTCGGGATATCAGCGATCGCAAACAGGCAGATGAAATTTTGCGGCATCAGAAAGAATTATTACAAACAGTAATTGAGCGGATTCCGGTGATGATTGCTTTATTTAACCGGGAAGGTCAAATTGAGTTTATTAACCCAGAAATGGAGAGACTTTTAGGTTGGTCGCTGCAAGATTGGCAACAAAAAGATATCTTAGCCAAGTGTTATCCTGACCCCTTAGATTGCCAAAAGGTGAAAGAAAATATGCGCTTGGCAACTGGACAGTGGCAAGATTTAACCACATACACAGCCACAACACAAAAATTAGAAACATCTTGGGCTAACGTGCAACTTTCTGGTGGGTATTATTTAGCGATTGGACAAGATATTAGCGATCGCAAACAAGCAGAAGCAGCATTACGGGATGCCATAAAAGCCGCCGAAGCCGCCAATTTGGCCAAAAGTATCTTTCTCGCCAATATGAGCCATGAATTACGCACTCCCCTCAATGTGATTCTCGGATTTGCCCAAGTAATGGCTTATGATTCCTCCCTAACTCCCACTCAACAAGAAGACTTACAAACAATTCGACGCAGTGGTGATCACCTCTTGAATTTGATTAACGATATTTTAGATCTCTCCAAAATTGAATCAGGACATAGCACCATTGACGAGAGCGGATTTGATCTAATTGCCTTACTCCATTCGCTCCGCAATATGTTTGCCGAACGAGCAAGTTCTAAAGGACTTGATATCTGTTTAGAGATTGCGCCGGAAGTGGCGCAGTTTATTATTACTGATGTGCAAAAACTGCGTCAGGTATTACTAAATCTTCTTAGTAATGCCATCAAATTTACCGAACAGGGCAGCATTACTTTGCAGGTGAATATTGATGCTAACGATCCGGAAACAGCACCGATCACTCGACTGAAATTTGTAGTTAGTGATACAGGTGTTGGGATAGCATTGGAAGAATTGAACGCCATCTTCGATGCGTTTGTCCAAGCTCAAGCGGGAAAACGTTTAGCTAGTGGAACTGGATTAGGTCTAACCATTAGCCGCAAACTATTACAACTTATGGGTGGAGACATTACTGTCAGTAGCACTTTGGGAGTAGGCACTACTTTTACCTTCACTTTACCAGTCAGATCAACTGTAGCGATGACGATCGCCGATGAACAATCTGATCCCGTTGTGATCAAACTAGCTCCAGGTCAACTCCAGCGTCGGATTTTGGTAGTTGACGATCGCCCGGAAAATCGTCTGCTGATGGTAAAAATCATGGCTCAAATCGGGTTAAAAGTGCGAGAAGCTAGCGATGGAGAGGAAGCGATCGCCCTAGCGCAAGAGTGGCAACCTGACCTAATTTGGATGGACATTCGGATGCCAGGATTAGATGGATACGAAGCGACTAGGCAAATTCGGCGGCAAAAAGGTGGACAGAAACCCATTATCATTGCTATCTCTGCCCAAGTTTCCCAGACCGATCATGCCCGCGCCCTGGCTGCTGGCTGTAATGACTATATTAGTAAACCATTCCAAGAAAAGCTCCTCTTCCTCAAGATGGCCGAATATTTGGGTTTAGAGTATATTAGTCAGGGTGAAAAAACGCCAACAGGAGAACAGATATCCAATCCTAGTCACCCTCGTTCCTCGGTTAATTCAGATTTTCTCGATCTCAAATCTCTCAAAACCTTACCTGAAAACTGGCTAGTGCAATTGGAAAATGCCGCAGTATGTGGTAACGACGGTGAAATTGTCGCACTAGCAGCTCAATTACCTCCAGAAATGGCTCGACTTACTAGCTATTTAATTGAGTTGGCGGATAAGTATCAATTTGAACAAATTATTAAACTGGTCTCAGTAAATACACTATGGGAAATTTAGCGATCGTCAATCAATAGCATTTGAGTTTTTGGGGATGAAGTAATTTTAGTCAATTGCAACGAAATATTACAAAAAAAATCCAGAAGAAAATGGTTGATTCAGCCAATAGGCTGATCATAGATCATGTATAATTTTTATATTAAAAGCGTGATACCAATTTAATGTGAAGTTGCACAAATCTAGATTCCCCTAAATCCCCCTTAAAAAGGGGGACTTTAAATTCATGCTCCCCCTTAAAAAGGGGGACTTTAAATTCATGCTCCCCCTTTTTAAGGGGGTTGGGGGGATCAATTCTATGCAGTTTCATCAAAAATTGGTATTAGGATCTATGCAAATATTGCATTTAGACGCTATAGGTAGGGGGAAAAGGCTGTTTGTCCCTAATCAATATAAAGGTTTTGCGTAAATCCTGAGCTTTTATTTATTTATTTATTTATTTTTCATCAATCATTCCATGATCCATCAATTAACATCTCTTACTCCTTTAGATTTACAAAATTTAGAAGATTGTAGTGAAGAATCTGTCATATATGCCCCGGGTTATATTCAGCAATATGGCATTATTCTAGTGTTGCAAAAAAATGATTTAAAGATTTTGCAAGTCAGTGAAAATGTGCAAAACTTTTTTGGAATTGCGCCAGAAAAATTGCTGAATCAGCCGTTGCAATACCTATTTTCGCGATCGCAAGTCAAACGAATTGTCAGCTATGTAATTGAAAATAATTTAGAAATTCATAATCCCTTTGATTTAAAAATACGTCGTCAAGGCAAAAATCAGATTTTTAGAAGCACTCTAATTCAAATTACAGATAGTTTTATTCTTGAACTTGAGCCACTACTTCCCATTGAAAAAAATCATTCAACTCATTTTTATAGTTGTCTCCAAACAGCCATATTTAAGCTACGTAATACCAAGAATTTCTCTGATTTAACTCAAACTTTAGCGCAACAAGTAAAAAGCATTACTAAGTTTGATCGCGTCATGGTCTATCGGTTTGAATCTGATAATAATGGGGTAGTAATTGCTGAAGCAAAAGAACCTAATTTAGAGAGTTATTTAGGATTACATTACCCATCGATTGATATTCCCCCAGCAGCTCATGAATTGTTTTATAAGAACTGGGTCCGCCAAATTCCTGATGTTAATTATACTCCAGTTCCCATCATTCCCACGCACCATCCAGTGACAGATAAACCTGTTGATTTAAGTGCTTGTGTATTACGAGGAGTATTTCCTTATCACGTTGAATATTTGCAGAATATGGGAGTAGCTGGGACAATGACGATTTCTTTAATTAATGATCAGCGTTTGTGGGGATTAATTGCTTGTCATCATTATCGTCCCAGATTAGTAGATTATGAAACTCGCAAAACCTGTGAATTTTTAGGACAATTTGCTTCAATTGAACTAGTGCATCAGCAAGAACGGGAATTGTTCGCTTATCGAAAAAATGTGAAAGAGATTCAAGATAAACTCCAACAGGCATTTCGACGAGAGTCTAATTTTATTGACCAGATATTAATAAGTAATGCCGCCGAATTGCTAGATTTGGTTCATAGTCATGGAGCCGCAATTCTTCTAGATAGTAATCTGACGTTAATCGGTAAAACTCCATCAGAAACAGAAGTGATTAACCTAGTAGAGTGGTTAGTGCAATCTGATCATAAACAACTGTTTGCTACAGCATCTCTAGCGGAATTATATCCGCCAGGAAAGAAGTTTAAAGAGGTCGCTAGTGGAGTTTTAGCAATTTCCATTTTACTCAATTATACTAAACAAAAGTCCTACCATATTCTCTGGTTTCGACCAGAGCAAATTCAAACTGTAAATTGGGCTGGTAATCCCCATGATGCGATTACGATCAGTGAAATTGGGAAAATGCAACTATGTCCCCGTAAGTCTTTTGCTCTGTGGAAAGAGACAGTGCGAGAAAAGTCCCATCCCTGGCAGGTGGTAGAGTTAGAAGCAGCTAGGGAAATGAGAAATATTTTGATGCTAGCTGTGTTGGAGTTTTCCCAAGCTGCTTTAGAGCAAGCGGCAGAACGGGCGGAAATAGCTAATCGGGCCAAAAGTCAGTTTCTGGCTAAGATGAGTCATGAATTGAGAACTCCCCTCAATGCAATTCTGGGGTTTACTCAGTTAATGAACCGTAGCCTCAATATTCCCACGGAATTTCAAGAACATTTAGGAATTATTAGTCGTAGTGGAGAACATCTACTGACATTGATTGATGATGTTTTGGAAATGTCGAGAATTGAGGCTGGTCAATTGGTATTGACCCCCAGTTGTTTTGATTTGCATCGGTTGCTTTTTTCAATTAATGATATGTTTGCGCTCAAGGCTGCTCAGAAAGGTTTACGTTTGATCAGTGCATGGGATCAGACGGTTAGTTGTTATGTTTGTGGCGATAAAGCTAAACTGCGCCAAATTTTGATTAATTTGTTAGGCAATGCTATTAAATTTACAACTACAGGCAGTATTACCCTGCGGGGACGTGCTATTTATGTTGAGCATCAGTTAGTGACAATGGGAGAAGAACATACTCCCCATCAGCATGAGGCCAGGTTAAAGATTAAGGTGGAATTAGAAATTGAGGATACTGGTTGCGGTATTGCTGAAGTTGATCTAGAACCAATTTTTGAAGCTTTTATGCAAACTGATCGTGGTCGTCATGATCGGGGCACAGGTTTAGGTCTATCGATTAGTCGTCAATTTGCACGTCTGATGGGAGGAGATATTACAGTTTGCAGTACCTTGAATCAAGGTTCCATTTTTAGTTGTAATGTGTTTTTGGATCTACCCAATCTGATTGATTTACAAGAACCGGAAACTCACGATCGCATTATCGGATTAGAAGCTGGACAGCCGCTCTATCGGATTCTGATCGCTGAGGATGCTTGGGAAAATCGGCAATTGCTCATGACTCTATTAGATTCGGTTGGGTTTGAAGTCAGTGCAGTGGAAAATGGGCTAGAAGCGATCGTTGCTTGGCAAACATGGCGTCCTCATTTAATTTTAATGGATATTCAAATGCCTGTCATGGATGGTTATGAAGCTACTAAACAGATTCGCGCGGTGGAGGCTAAAACTCAGAGTATAATAGATAATGGACAAGATACAGCAATTATTGCCCTAACCGCCTTAGCATTTGCCGGCGATCGCACGGCTTGTTTGCAAGTTGGTTGTAATGATTACATTAGTAAACCATTTACAGAGGCTACTCTTTTCCATAAAATTGCACTTCAGTTAGGTGTTCGCTATCGCTATACCGAAAAAGTCCCGCGCGATATGGTCATGCCCTTATCAAAAACCTTAACTCCACAGGACTTAAAAACTATGCCAAAGGAATGGATTTTAGAGGTTCACGAAGCAGCACTTGATCTGAATGATAGTAAGATTTACGAGCTAATTGGCCAAATTTCCCCGGAAAACCAAGCACTAGTTGAAGCACTCAAATCTCTGGTTGATAATTTTCAACTCGAAGCGATCGCTAGTTTGACTAAAATTTAGGAAGAAACAGATGACAACTGCACTTAACCTTGCCGTCGAAACCAATATTTTGATCGTAGATGATAATCCTGACAATCTGCGGTTATTGACTAAAATCCTTGATTCCCATGGCTATATTGTCCGCAAATCTCTCAACGGGAAAATGGCCATCCAAGGTATTCATCGGGCTCCTCCGGATTTAATTATCCTTGATATTAATATGCCGAATATGAATGGATATGAAGTGTGTCAACAGTTGAAAGCAAATGAGCTAACAGCAGGGATTCCCATTATTTTTATCAGTGCTTTTGATCAATTAGTAGAAAAGTTTCGCTCCTTTGAGCTAGGTGGGGTTGATTATATCACTAAACCCTTTCATGAACAGGAAGTTTTGCTCCGAGTAAAAAATCAATTAATTATTCAACAACAAGGTCAACAATTGCAAAAACAGCACCAACTTTTAGAACAGGAAATCCAGCAACGTATTTGGTTTGAAACTCAAATAAAACAGCTTTGTCTAATTGATGGACTCACCCAATTATATAACCAAAAGGGTTTCTTTTTACTGGTAGAACAACAATTAAAAATTGCCCGACGGATGTCAATTCCTTACTGTATTTTATACGCTTATTTAGATGGGTTAAAACCAATTAATGATCCTGGTGGACAGAAAATGAGAGACCAAATGATTGTTGATGCTGCTCAAATTCTCAAGCAAACCTTTCGTGATGCGGATATTGTGGCTCGAATAGGAGAAGATAGATTTGCTTTATTTCTGCCATTTTGTTCTGATAAGACCGATGATTTTTATGAGCGACTACAAGGTAATATGGCTAGATTTAATCAACAACATGATCGAGCTTTAATATCAATCAATCTTACTGTCCAGACTGCTGATTTTATTAATAATATTTCCCTTGAACAATTAGTAGCACAAATGGACAAATACAAGGAGTATCACCAAAACACGAAAACCTATTTAAAGCGTTAACCGGGAGCATTAATCACTCCCGTTCTAGGAAGATCAGTAAGATTAGTAATGTTGGAATTGAATTATATAAAACTCTATGATGTTGACTAGACAATCTGCTCCCATCAATATTCTTGTGATTGATGATACCCCAGATAATCTCAGGTTAATCTCCAAGATTATCGAATCAGAAGGATACATTGTCCGCAAAGCATTGAATGGTAGAATGGCACTCCAATCGGCTCAACGTAACCCACCGGACTTAATCTTATTAGATATCAATATGCCGGAAATGAATGGGTATGAAGTTTGTCAGCAATTAAAAGCTTCAAAAATCACCGCTCATATTCCGATTATTTTCATCAGTGCCCTGGCACAAATTAATGATAAAGTTAAAGCTTTCGATCTAGGCGGACAAGACTATATTACTAAACCTTTTCAAGAATTGGAAGTCCTGATCCGGATCAAAAATCAATTATTGATTCAACAACAACAGAAACACCTACTTGACCAGCAACAACTCCTAGCCCAAAAAAATCACCAACTAGAGCAAGAAGTTCAAGAACGTCAACGGGCAGAAATGGAAGTGAGACGCTTAAATTCTGATTTAGAACAACGAGTAGAAATCCGGACTTCTGAATTACAACAATCTTTAAATTTTGAAGCAACACTAAAACGGATTTCTGATAAAGTTCGTGATTCTTTAGATCAGCATCAAATTCTCGAAACTGCGGTCAAAGAATTAGCTACTGCTTTAGCAGTTTATTGTTGTGATGCGGTGTTATATAGTCCTGACCATAAGTTATCAATAATTCGCTACCAATATGTCCCATCTGGCTCAAATCCCAGTCAAGGACAACTTCTTTATCTGTATGATGCTCCGGAAATTTATAGACAATTACAAGATCAGCGATCGAACTTGGCTTTTTGTCAAATTGAACCTACTTCGATAGGGAATAACTCATCTATTTTAGCCTGTCCGGTTTTTGATGAACAGGTCGAGCAACTAGGAATTCTTGGTGATCTGTGGTTATTCAAAGACAAGGGTGATTATTTTAGTGATATGGAAATTCACCTAGTTCAACAGGTAGCAAATCAATGTGCGATCGCTCTGAGACAAGCGCGTCTTTATGAAGCAGCTCAACAACAGGTGCAAGAACTAGCACGCTTAAATCAACTTAAAGACGATTTTCTGAGTACGATTTCCCATGAACTCCGGACTCCGATCGCCAACATGAAGATGGCTTTAAAGTTATTATTAAATATGGTTGAGCGGGGGAAAAATAGTGACCCAGAAAATTATAATTTGGCGCTTTTAAATGATAAAGCGGCTCAATATCTTGGGATTTTACAATCTGAGTGTGAACGAGAATTAAGCTTAATTGAAGACTTACTTAATTTACAACATTTAGAGGCTGGAGTCTATCTTTTAAAAAATTCAACTATTCGCTTGGATCACTGGATTTATCATATTTTAGAAGGGTTTGAGATGCGGATGAAAACTCAAAAACAAACCCTTTCTGTCGAACTTCCGAATCAGACAACTTCCATCACAACTGATATTTCTAGTCTGAATCGGATTCTGATTGAACTGTTAACTAATGCTTGCAAATACACACCAGCAGGTGAAACGATTACAGTTAAAGCTGTACTAGAAACTGATCAACTAGAACTGCATATTAGTAATACTGGGGTGACCATTCCCCCCGCAGAATTAGAACGGATTTTTGATAAGTTTTACCGTATCCCCAATCACGATCCTTGGCAACATGATGGGACTGGATTGGGTTTAGCGATCGTCAAAAAAATGATTGAGTATATGGGTGGTAATATTATTGCTAAAAGTGCCAACAATGTGACTGAATTTATCGTTTCCTGTCCTCTAGCAACTGATGCCAATGATTAGCTCGGATTAGACCTCTTGCAAAAATAAATAGGACAGGCAAGATGCCTGTCCCACCAGAATAAATAACTTTTGTGGGACAGGCATCTTGCCTGTCAATAACATAGATTAATAATAGGACAGGCAAGATGCCTGTCGAACCAAATTATCAAGTTATTTATTTTTTATTCCTGATGGACGACTTTTAGTCCTCTTGTCTAGGAGTTTTTCCTCTTGACGACGTCGGCGATCGCGCCACTCAGCCGCAGTCAAATAGACTACTCCACCAGTGACGAGGATCAGTAGTCCCAAGACTAGCATGGCAAAAACTGTAACGACTGAATTTTCCACGATTCCCTAATAACCGTTACGACCCCAAACTACCATAGACATAGAAAAAGAAAAAACTACGAGTAACCCGACCCAACCGAGTGTCAAAATGTCCATTTTAGTTTCCACCTGTTGCTAATTAACTAATTTAATTTTCCCAGGGACTGGGGATGTACTCTAAGCATAATTGAATTTGCACAATATTCAGTAAGATTTTATCTTGAACCAATCCTCAGATTTTGATTTGATGACAGAAAAAATAGAATCTCTCAAAGCAGGGATTTGCGGTGGGTTAGCTCTGTTTTTGGCTTTTGGGGTCTTGACATGGGTCAATCATCTTCTATTGACCCCCTATTTTTCCGTCCTAGCCCGTCTAAATATCGTTCAAATAGACTTTACCCTGTTGATTAGTGGCGCGATCGCGGCAATTAGCGGTTTTTTATTTGGGATTACTTATCGTTATGTTATCCACCAAGATGACCAAAATACCCATCTCCAATCTGGTGTAGTGCTAGCATTTGGATTAGTCCGAGGGTTAGCTCAAGTTGATATGGGCCTAAATAACTATTGGCCTGATTTATGGCCATTAGTAGTCCTAGGATTAGAAAGTATATTTTTATTTGCGATCGCCCGTGTTCAGCTGGACCTAGCCCTCAAAGCCAAATGGATCAAACCTTTTCAATCACGTTAAATTAGGTTGGAGATGTCAATAATTTGACATTTAAGTGGAGATTAAGTATATATGAGGTATTAATAATAACTTGCAAAATATCTAGTTTTACTTTAACCTAACTAAACTGATTAACCTTGTAATGCTTCCCCCCGAGGACAAGCATGATTTTGCCAAATCTAAAAGTTTTATTGGTAGAAAATAATTACCAAGATGTCCAGTTATTTAAGACAATCCTAGCGCGAGTTAGTTCTCATAAATTTTATCTAACTCATGTCACCACTGTAGCCGAAGCAATTGAGAGTCTAGCTTTATCATCATTTGCGGTGATCATGCTCAACTTGTGGTTACCAGATAGTCAAGGATTAGAAACCCTGAAACAGATCCGTCAAATTGCACCAAAATTACCAATCCTAGTGATCGGTGAAGGGAAGGACGAAGCGATCGCGATCAAAGTATTACAGGAAGGAGCCCAAGATTATCTAGAGAAAGAAGATCTAGATCACAAGCATTTATTGCGATCTGTGCTATATGCGATCGAGAGACAACAAATTTGGAATCAAGACCAAAAAACCCAGCAACAATTAGCGCAACAATTGTACCAGCTAGAACGCTCGGTGGCAAAACATACCCGACAACTAGCCCAGGAAAAAACCATTCTCACAACTATCCTTGATGCGATCGGTGAAGGAATTTGTGTAAGTTTACCTGGGGGTCAAATTGTCCTACTGAATCCAGCTGCGGGAAACATTTATGGATTAGAGCCAGTTACTTGTTTACCCCTGAAAAATACTCAACTTCAGACGGAAAATAATCACCTATGTCCCAACATTTTTGATTATTTTAGCCAGATCAAAATTTGCCATCCTAACGGTAGAGTTTTCAGCCATACTGAACATCCCTTCAGTCGGACTCAAAGAGGAGAAATATTTACAGATGAAGAGGTAGTAATTACTTGTGCCAATGGTGAACAAAAATGGTTGAGCATCAGCAGCACAGTGATTCGCGATATTCATGGGCAAATGCTATTAGGGATCAATACTAGTAGAAATATTACTTTAGCCAAATTAGCATCAGCCACAGTAACTCGAATCACCCAAGCAGTAGAAAGTAGTAGTGATGCGATCGGAATTGCGGATTTGAATGGTAAAGCTAATTATCTCAATCAGGGATTTATTCAGCAATATGGGTATAATGTAGATGATCTCAATGAGATCGGTGGTACTTTAGCAATCTATACTCAAACGGAAATAGCTCAACAGGTTTTTACGGCACTCCACAACTGTAAATCCTGGAGTGGAGAAGTAGAGGTAAAAACTAAAAATGGTCAAATTGTGCCAACCCTACTTCAAGCTGACTGTATTGTCGATGAATTTGGTAATTGTATCGGGCTAATTAATGTTTTTACTAATATTAGCGATCGTAAAAAAGCCGAATCAGCATTACGATTAAGTCAATTTTGTTTAGATCGAGCAGCTGATCCAATTTTCTGGATTGGAGACAAGGGGCAATTTTTATACGTCAATGATGCTGCTTGTAACCTGCTCAATTATTCTCAGTCTGAACTGTTATCAATGTCTCTAGGTGATCTAGAACCAGAATTATCTGAGGAAATTTTTCAACAAACCTGGTTCACCCTCAAACAGTCGGGTTGTTTGATCAGAGAATCTTATATTCTGACTAAAGAGCAGGAATTATTGCCAGTAGAAATCACTGGAAATTATCTAGAATTCAATGGTAATATATATATCTGTGCCTTCGTGCGAGATATTTCTTCGCGGAAACGGATTGAGACAGAAATGCTGCAAGCTAAGGAAGCAGCAGAAGCAGGAAGTCGAGCAAAAAGTGAATTTTTAGCAACGATGAGCCATGAATTACGCACACCACTTAATTCGATTCTGGGATTGTCTGAATTATTGCAACAAGAAATTTTTGGTTTGCTCAGTTCTAAACAAAGAGAATATATTACCTGTATTCATAGTAGTGGCAAACATTTGTTATCGTTAATTAACGATATTCTTGATTTATCCAAGGTTGAAGCTGGTAAAGAAGAAATTGTTTTTGTCCCCATTTCTATCCCGGAGTTATGTGAAGATTGTTTGAAGGTGATGAAAGAAAAAGCTAATAAAAAAGGCTTAAAATTATTCAGTGAAATAGAACCATCTGCTCAGATTTGTATGGCAAATGAGCGTCGTTTGAAACAGATGCTATTAAATTTGCTGTCTAATGCGATTAAATTTACGATCACTGGACAGGTTTCCCTGATCGTTAAAAAACATTCTCAAGGAATATTTTTTGCTGTTAATGATACGGGAATTGGGATTCCCAGAGAGAAAATACCATTATTATTTCAACCTTTTTATCAATTAGATAGTCGTCTTAGTCGTCAGTATGAAGGAACAGGTTTAGGGTTAGCACTAACTCGTCAATTAGCTCGTTTACATGGAGGAGATGTAACAGTAGAATCTACGTTAGGAGAAGGTTCTCAATTTACGATTTACTTACCAGAAAATCCGCAAGAGTCCATTCATCTCTCCCATCTCCATGAAACTTCTCACCTAAATTCCCAGGAAATAGTCTATAATAAAGGATTTAATTTTGGTTTATCAGCCTCACGCTCTAATTTTCGTAGCACTATATTGATTGTTGAAGATGACAAGCATAGTGCTTTACTTTTGCAAGACTATTTTCAGGTACTTGGTCATTCCGTCCAGCATTTATTAGATGGGAATAATTTTATTCAGCAGGTGAGAAAATGGCAACCAAATCTAATTTTATTAGATGTCTATTTACCAGGAAATTTTACTGGGTTAGAGCTATTAGCAGCACTGCGATCGGAACCGGATTTGCAGCAGATTATAGTCGTAATATATACCGCATCAGCGATGTCAGGCGATCGGGAACGTTTTTTAGCTGCTGGTGCGAATGAATATCTCCGCAAACCAATCGGTATTGCTCACCTAGAGTCGCTGTTGTTAAAATATCTAGACTCTCCGCTAGAAAGTGATTTAAAACTAGGCTGAAAAACTAGGTTAGAGGATCAGCAAATATTCAGCAGATGACCCGTTGATGAAGTACAGTAAGATTGTGTGACAGGCAGCCTGTCCGATAAATTCGTCAGTTAAAGTCAATTGTGATTGATCTGTGTTGGTTGGGCGGGTTTATGATATTGATCTATTTGTGTCAGAATTAATTGGTGAACCCGCCCCTACAAATCCTGGTTGATTGCGATCATAAATTCATCGACAATACATTTTTATGATCTTGATGAACCTTGTGTCGATGTTTCGACTACCCTTCGACTACGCTCAGGGCGAAGTCGAAGGGTAGTCGAGACATACCCCATCTGATCTCACAGACAACACTAGACCTCTTGCAAAAGTCCTTATTGATCTATTTATTGACAGGCAAGATGCCTGTCCCACCAGAAAAAATCACTTTTGTGGGACAGGCATCTTGCCTGTCCTATTTATTTTTGCAAGAGGTCTACTGCAATACTTCATAAATCGGTCATACGCTATAGGAGTTAACCTATTCATATTTAATTAGCTATTAGTGGTTAATTTGGATAAATTAGCTTTTGTTGCTTGACTATAATTCCAGGCTTTAATTAAATTTCCTTTCATCAGAGCTGCTATTCCCTTTAAAGCGAGGATTTCGGGTCGATTTGAATTAATAACAACATTTGAATTAAGCACAGTTTCGGCTGCGGTGGGACGAAAATCATACAAATTGACAAAAGCAAGATAAGCATAAGCATAGGGATTTTGAGAATCGAGCTGAACGACTTTCTGTAAAGCTGCGATCGCTGGTTCTATTTTCCGTTGTAATGCTCTACTTAACGCTAAAGCATAAGTTAATTCTACATTGTCTGGCTCGAAATTTAACCGATATGCTAAGGTCTGCTCGGCTTGAATATAATAATTTTGATTTGGATCATATTGATTAATTCGAGCCATTTGGGCAAAGATCGGGATTAAACCTGTTAAACCTTGCGGTAAAGCAGCACCCATGGTGCGTAATTGGGTAACTAAATCTAATTCTAGTGCTGGGACTGGTGGTGCTTGAGGATCGATTTTGATGGTGACTGATGGTACTTTAATGGGATAGCTTTCTCCAGTTATTTGATTAAAATAAGTTGCTGCTATGGTATAATTACCAGGAATTAAATTAGTTCCTGGTGACATAGCCATTTGTTCAATTACTCGTACTGATTGACTAGGTTGATTGGTGAAAGGATGAGGAGTTAAAGTACCTGTACCGATCGCCCGATCGTGCAACCATCGAGATTGATTTTGCTGAGTATGGTGCCAAGTTATTAATACAAAACCAGATTGTAATTGTTCCCAAGGACCTACCCATTGATAAGTAACGGGAATTGCTGCTCCAGGTGGTGCGATCGCAGGTACATTAACTTGCTCTAATTTAATTTGAGTGATCGTTTCTTTTAAGGGTTGAACTTGGACTGGTGGAGTCCGACGATGATAAAGTTTTAAGGTACTCTGATCTGGTAGTAACCAGCTTTTTTGAAGTTGGAATCCTGTTCCTGTTTCTACTGCTTGAGAGATAGTAGTTTGTGGTTCTAGAGGTACTGAACCTTGATTTCCAGTTTTGGTCAGAAACCAAGGTAAAGAGATAAAATCCTGGGGAACATCTTTTAATTTTACTCCGACTTGTCTGCCAGAAACTTGAAAATTTTGCAAAGCACCATAATAATTAATATTATGTTGATTAATTTCTGCCGTTGATGGTAATACTCCGATATTAGAACTCAGATAAGGTTCAGTTTTAATTACTTCTTGAATAACTTCAGCATGGGGGAATGGTTGACCTAAATAAGCATAGCGTTGTGCTAATGGACTGAGCAATTGGACTAACCAAAAATCACCAATTGACCAGATATTTAGTAACATTAGGAGTAGGGATAAACTAATGGTTCCCCAGCGGATTTTTTCTGCCCAACGACCAGTCCAACAAGTTAAACCGAATGCTAATAATAGAGCAATTTCTGGTAAGTAAGGTAATACATACCGGGGATCTTTGTTAACATTGAGAGAACTTAAACCATAAGCACTGATGATAAAAACTATTAACCATTTCCAGGAAGTAGAAAAGTTTTCTTTCTGTTCAGCTTTGACTTGCGATCGCTTCCAACCATAAAAAATTAAACCAACAATGGGAACCAGTAATAAGGGCCAGGAAATTAAATAAGGTAATATTTTCCAGTAATAAATCCAAGAATTAAGAGTATCAAGTCCCGGTTCTCCTTTCGCGATCGCAGAGTCAATGGTCGCTCTTTTTCCCGAAGTAAGAATGATTAACCAATTAATCCGATACCAAGGACCAAACACCAAGACTGATAAACCTAATCCACTGATTAACTGAGCTAAACGTTCCCAATATCGTTGTTGGATTGTGCTAATTACTACCCAAGCTAAAGGTACAAATAAAAAGAAGATAAAGGTTTGTTTAACTAGCAATCCTAATCCAAAACATAACCCAAAAATTGCGGCTAATAACCATTCTTTTGGGCGATTTTTTACCGGAATTCCAGTATTCCACCATAGAGTAAGAATCCAAAAACTCAAGGTAACAATAGTTGTCAGGGGATAATCCAACAGAAAATCTAATCTTACTCGAAATAACCCAGGCATTAGTATACATAATCCTGCTGCCCATAAAGCTATTTGTCGATTAAATAATTTGATTCCTAACCCATAAACTGAGATCAGTAAAATCGCACTAAACAATAGATAGACTAAAGTAGCTTGATCTTCTCCTAAACCAAATAAATTGAGGAAAGGAACAGTTAAGATATAGGTTAAAGGAGCCATTTTTGAGGATAACATCCAAAAATTAGTCCACCATTCCCCAGAAAACCATTGAGGATGTTGGAGAATTTGCCAATAGGTTAAAGAATTAGTTAAATGAGCAGCTTGATCCCAAGCAGGAACTGAATGATCAAAAGCAAACCAGATGCGATCGCTGATTGCTGACCCTAACCAAATTATCCCTAAAATTGCTAAATCAACCAATTGGATATTTTTCTGATTAATCATTAAGTTTAATTTTGCCATGTTTGATCTAAATTGAAATTATGAGGGTTTTTGAGAATAAAGTGATTGTTTTCCTTAATTAAGTCACCTGGACAAACTGTGGGACAGGCATCTTGCCTGTCGCTCGCTGATCAGCCGAACTCTTACTATCATTAGAATGATCCTGATTCAATGATTACAGCGGATGACCTATTAATGAAGTACAGTAAGATTTGGCATGAATGGTGTGGGACAGGCATCTTGCCTGTCAGAGATTGTGATTGATCGGTGTTGGTTGGGCGGGTTTATGATGGTGATCTGCTTGGAGCAGAATTGATTGGTGAACCCGCCCCTACAAATCCTGGTTGATTGTGATCATAAATTCATTATCTTTTTTATAAAAAATACCAGATCCGAACACATTTATCACCTGTAGGGTTACCGATTAATTACGATACACACAAATAACCCTTGTGCCGAGCGCAGTCGAGGTATTGATGAACCCGCACAACCTCACAGATCACCAATCATGAACTCACTCGATCTGACATCACAGACTTCATCAATCGGTTATACGCTGTATATACACACATATTGATTAGGTAAGTTGTTGCGATCGGAGTTGACACTTAGGGTGCAGAATCTGGGAAATATAGATAAATATATCAACCAGTAACCGATATGGGCATCTGTATTAATCCGGACTGTCTGACTCCCAATTACCCCCATGACCCCGCTCACCGCTACTGTCAAAGTTGTGGTTCTGATTTACTGTTAGTGGGACGTTATCGCGTGACATCTCTGTTGAGTGATAATAGTGGTTTTGGCACCATCTATGAAGCTGATGAACAGAATATCCCCAAAATTCTCAAAGTTCTCAAAAAACAGCTCAATCATCAGCCCAAAGCGGTAGAATTATTTCAGCAGGAAGTAGAAGTTTTGCAACAGCTAGATCATCCTGGGATTCCCAAAGTGGATGGTTATTTTCAATATCAGACCAAGCATAATCTATCCCTACATTGTTTTGTGATGGAAAAAATTGATGGTCTCAATCTTGAACAGTGGTTAGAACTACGGCTCAATCAACCTATTGATGAAAAAACAGCGATTAAATGGCTTAAGCAAGTCACAGAAATTTTAGATAAAGTTCATCAAAAAGATTATTTTCATCGGGATATTAAACCGTCAAATATCATGGTACGTGGGAATGGACAATTAGTTTTAATTGATTTTGGAACAGCGAGAGAAATTACAGGTACTTACCTAGCAAAAGTCAGTCGAAAAAAAGAAGAAGTTACAGGAATTATTACGCCAGGTTATACACCTTTAGAACAAGCTAATGGTCAAGCATTACCCCAATCAGATTTTTTTGCGTTAGGACGTACTTGGGTTTTTTTAGTAACAGGAGAATCGCCAAATTTCATGAAGATAAATCCTCATACAGGAGAATTAATTTGGCAAGATCAAGCTAAACATATATCACCGCAATTGATAGATTTGATCAATTATTTAATGGCTCCATTTCCCGGACAACGTCCCAAAAATGCTCAAGAAATTTTATCTAGATTGACAGAAATTGAGCAAAAAAACAAAACTTTATATCAATCTAAAAGTCTTTCATCTACGAGAATAAATCTTCCTCAAAAACCTAAAAATATTCAACCTAAAACAGTTCCTCCTACTGTGATTCAAGGCAAGAAAGAATATTATAAATTATCAATTAAATGGTTAATAGGCTCTATATTTATATTAGTTTTAGTATTAATAAATGAAGCAGAATTTTGGCGAATTCAGTTTGCTTCAATTCTTGTTTTTTTTGATAAAAATTTTTATCATCAATATTTAATTAAACAGATATATGTAGGATATCTGATCACGGATCTAAAAATTAGTCCAGATGGAAAAGCCTTAGTTGGTAGTAATGGCGATCTAGTTACTATATGGGCTATACCAGATGGGACAATCTTAAATCAACTTCCATTGAGGTGGAAATCTAGTAACACTAATAACGATAGTAATAATAATCGAACTAATTTTTTTAGTAAAATCAGCAGTGATGCTAAAATTATTGCTGCCATAGATGATACAATTATTAACGCTTATACTACAATAAGAACAATAAAAATTTGGGATGTTTCTACAGGTAAAATAATTAAAACTTTTACAGATAATGTTAAGTTTAATTTTCCCATAATCTATTCTCCTCCTAGGGTAGCTTTTGCTATAAGTTCAGATGACAAAATTATTACTTTTGATGTAATGGAAAAAATTAAATTATTAAATATAGATAATTGGAAAGAAATAAACACCATTTTCTATAGCGATACTAGTCATTATTATCATGAGCTTAACGGGTTTGCGATTAATCCAGATGGGAAAACTATAATTACTGGCGGAGATAGCACAATTAAAATTTGGGATATTTCTACAGGAAAGCTCCTCAATATAATTGACAATCATCAGCATGTATCTTTTTCTTTTGCTCTCACCCCAGACGGTAAAACTTTAGCTGTTGGTAATTACTCTAACCCAACTGTGAGTGATTTTTTTCCAGCAGTTAAGCTATGGGATGTATATACGGGAAAATTATTAAATACCTTAGAAAGTAATGATCAAATTTATAATATTGCTATTAGTGCTGATGGAAATACGCTTATTGGCTTAAGTCACAGAAAAACTATAAAAGTATGGAATTTGATTACAAAAAAAATAATGTACTCTATTGAAAATAGGACTTTTCCCTGTGCTGTTGCGATCTCCACCGATGGAAAAACAATTGCTGTTAGCGGTGAGGACGCCATCAATATATATAGATTACCTTGACTAGGATGAGCAAAGCCGACCCTTATTTAGCTATTCTGCTCCTGCAATTGGTGCAAAACCTTAAAGCTAAAGATTTTCTATTATAGTTTCTAAATAGGGCAGGTATATTGCGGCGATCGCCATTAGTTCTGATGGTAATAAAATTGTCAGCGGTGGTGGTGATAAAGCCAGCTTGATCCCAAGCAGGAACTGAATGATCAAAAGCAAACCAGATGCGATCGCTGATTGCTGACCCTAACCAAATTATCCCTAAAATTGCTAAATCGGCCAATTGGATATTTTTCTGATTGATCATGAAGTTTAATTTTGCCATGTTTGATCTAAATTGAAATTATGAGGGTTTTTGAGAATAAAGTGATTGTTTTCCTTAATTAAGTCACCTGTACAAACTATGGGTAAACGCTCTTGATAAGCTTTGATCGCTAGGATATAATCGTAGTCAGCTAGTTCAGTTTGAATCTTTCTAAGCTGATCCACAATGATCCCAAATAGGGCAATTTCTCCACTTAGTTTATCAGAATTAGGTGTATATATTTGCATCACAACACCCTGAAGCGTGGTATTAGGAAGCGAGGTCAGCAGGTCAGCTAATATTTTAATTTGTGAGCGATTTTCAACAATCTCTAGGGTTTGTATGACTTCAAACATTCGCAGAGAAAATCCGCTCATTTCTGGTTCGAGAGGTAATAAGATTTCGTATTCTTCACCAACTTCATTTTTGCAAGTCCATATCGATGATTTGTGATCATTATGACTTTGTTTTTTCCAGCCATTTTGCTGTAAGTATGTCCCGAATTTATTCGGCTCTAAGGTTTTGAGAATATTGGGGTCACGAACGGTTACTATCATCAGAATTCTCCTGATTCAATGTGCTGCATAATAGTTTTTAAAGCATCTTTATTAAAGATATTTTTACTAGGTATTTGAACTGTAATAGTATTTTGATTTTGGGTAGGCGGTAGCCCCCGTAGTGATATCCAATAACCACAATGTCTGCGGATTGAATTGGACGCCCCCAAACCTGTAATGATGATATCGACTCCTTCTGCATCTAATGGACGTGGGGCTATTTGAAATGAGTATCCAGTGGCTGCTGCTACCGAATATATATAAGCATAGCTAAATTCTTCTTTTTGGGTGTTGATGTCCATCGATTTTTGAGAAAAAGTGATTGTTGATCTTGATGATGGAAGTTTTCATAGTAGATTCATCATTTTATTGGAATCCAAATACTTTAGGGGTTTCCATCTTAACAATGTATTGACAAGGTACGTTGCTGCGATCGCATTTCTCAGAGTGAGCAATCCCCACCCTGATTGAGATACTGGATCTAAAATATCCCGGATTCCGCACCCTCAAATTAGAGTTTTTGCATCTGTATTGCATTTATTTGGTGAGGATAATTGCTAAAAACCTTACTCATAAAAGAATTAAGATGTGTGACACTTAGGGTGCGGAATCTGGGAAATATAGATAGATATATCAACCAGTAACCGATATGGGTATCTGTATTAACCCGGACTGTCTGACTCCCAATTACCCACATGACCCCGCTCACCGCTACTGTCAAAGTTGCGGTTCTGATTTACTGTTAGTGGGACGTTATCGCGTGACATCTCTGTTGAGTGATAATAGTGGTTTTGGCACCATCTATGAAGCTGATGAACAGAATATCCCCAAAATTCTCAAAGTTCTCAAAAAACAGCTCAATCATCAGCCCAAAGCGGTAGAATTATTTCAGCAGGAAGTAGAAGTTTTGCAACAGCTAGATCATCCTGGGATTCCCAAAGTGGATGGTTATTTTCAGTATCAGACCAAGCATAATCTATCCCTACATTGTTTTGTGATGGAAAAAATTGATGGTCTCAATCTTGAACAGTGGTTAGAACTACGGCTAAATCAACCTATTGATGAAAAAACAGCGATTAAATGGCTCAAGCAAGTTACAGAAATTTTAGATAAAGTTCATCAAAAAGATTATTTTCACCGGGATATTAAACCATCAAATATCATGGTACGTGGGAATGGACAATTAGTTTTAATTGATTTTGGAACAGCCAGAGAAATTACAGGTACTTACCTAGCAAAAGTCAGTCGAAAAAAAGAAGAAGTTACAGGAATTATTACGCCAGGTTATACACCTTTAGAACAAGCTAATGGTCAAGCATTACCCCAATCAGATTTTTTTGCGTTAGGACGTACTTGGGTTTTTTTAGTAACAGGAGAATCGCCAAATTTCATGAAGATAAATCCTCATACAGGAGAATTAATTTGGCAAGATCAAGCTAAACATATATCACCGCAATTGATAGATTTGATCAATTATTTAATGGCTCCATTTCCCGGACAACGTCCCAAAAATGCTCAAGAAATTTTATCTCGATTGACAGAAATTGAGCTAAAAAACAAAACTTTATATCAATCTCAAAATCTTTCATCTAAAAAAATAAATCTTTCTCAAAAACATAAAAATATTCAACATCAAGCAGTTCCCCCTACTCTAATCCAAGGGAAAAAATCTACTCATGGATATAAAGGAGGGTTAGGTAGTTTTTTCACGTTAATGTCATTTTTCACGTTCATAAAATACGCATTTTTAGTATTCCAAGACTCATGGATTAAGCCTGTTGATCCATCTCAAGTACCTGATAAATTTTTAATTAAACAGATAAATGTAGAAGAACAAGTCTATTCTCTAGGTATTAGTCCAGATGGAAAAACTCTAGTTAGTAGCCATCCTAAAAGAGTCATTATGCGGGATATAAACACAGGAAGGATGTTAAATCAGATTCAGGTTACTTGGGAATCTAATACGCCTAGGAATCGCTTTAATTTAGTTAGCTCTATTGCCATAAGCCAGGATAGTAAAACTATAGTTTGTAGCTGTGGTGATCATAAAATTAAAGTCTGGAATTTTGTCACAGGTAATTTAATAAAAACTTTTCCAGGAGGAGATAATACTCCCTTGAATGATTTTGCTTTAAGTCCAGATAACGAAACTATAGCTTTTGGTACTTGGGATAAAAAAATTAAAATATGGGATCTAAATGCTGGAAAACTATTAAAAACCCTTAATGATAGCCCTCGTTCCCTTGTGATCAGTCCAGATGGAAAAGCCTTAATTAGCGGTGGTAATGATGGCACAATAAAGATTTGGAATCTTGCTACAGGAAATTTGCTGAATACACTCTATGATAACTATAATAATAATTGGGTTGGCGCTCTGGCCATCACTCCAGACGGAAAAACTTTAGTTAGTGGTGGTGATTTACAGAGGATTAAGTTGTGGGATTTAGCTACAGGTAAATTATTAAATACCCTCGATGATCATCGTGGTTCTATTACGGCGATCGCCATTAGTTCTGATGGTAATAAAATTGTGAGCGGTAGTGGTGATGGTGATAAAGCCATCAAAGTATGGGATTTGACTACAGGAAAATTACTATACTCTCTTAAAGGTAATGAGTGGCCTACTTGGTCTGTTGCTATCGCCAGAGATGGAAAAACAATCGTTAGTAGTGATAGTATTCACATTAATATATGGCGATTACCTTGACTAAGGGTGAGTTCACCCAGATTTTTGAAATTTACCTACTAATCATAAAAACCCACCCTCACCTACAGAGCAATCTTATTAATGGATCGTCGATCGCATTTCTCAGAGTGAGCAATCCCCACCCTGATTGAGATACTAGAGCTAAAATATCCCACATTCCGCACCCTCAAATTAGAGTTTTTGCATCTGTATTGCATTTATTTGGTGAGGATAATTGCTAAAAACCTTACTCATAAAAGAATTAAGATGTGTGACACTTAGGGTGTGGAATCTGGGAAATATAGATAGATATATCAACCAGTAACCGATATGGGTATCTGTATTAACCCGGACTGTCTGACTCCCAATTACCCCCATGACCCCGCTCACCGCTACTGTCAAAGTTGTGGTTCTGATTTACTGTTAGTGGGACGTTATCGCGTGACATCTCTGTTGAGTGATAATAGTGGTTTTGGCACCATCTATGAAGCTGATGAACAGAATATCCCCAAAATTCTCAAAGTTCTCAAAAAACAGCTCAATCATCAGCCCAAAGCGGTAGAATTATTTCAGCAGGAAGTAGAAGTTTTGCAACAGCTAGATCATCCTGGGATTCCCAAAGTGGATGGTTATTTTCAGTATCAGACTAAGCATAATCTATCCCTACATTGTTTTGTGATGGAAAAAATTGATGGTCTCAATCTTGAACAGTGGTTAGAACTACGGCTAAATCAACCTATTGATGAAAAAACAGCGATTAAATGGCTCAAGCAAGTTACAGAAATTTTAGATAAAGTTCATCAAAAAGACTATTTTCACCGGGATATTAAACCATCAAATATCATGGTACGCGGGAATGGGCAATTAGTTTTAATTGATTTTGGAACAGCGAGAGAAATTACAGGTACTTATCTAGCCAAAGTCAGTCGAAAAAAAGAAGAAGTTACAGGAATTATTACGCCAGGTTATACACCTTTAGAACAAGCTAATGGTCAAGCATTACCCCAATCAGATTTTTTTGCATTAGGACGTACTTTTGTATATTTAGTAACAGGAGAATCGCCAAATTTCATGAAGATAAATCCTTATACAGGAGAATTAATTTGGCAAGATCAAACTAAACATATATCACCGCAATTGATAGATTTAATCAATTATTTAATAGCTCCATTTCCCGGACAACGTCCCAAAAATGCTCAAGAAATTTTATCTCGATTGACAGAAATTGAGCAAAAAAACAAAACTTTATATCAATCTCAAAATCTTTCATCTAAAAAAATAAATCTTTCTCAAAAACATAAAAATATTCAACATCAAGCAGTTTCCCCTACTCTAATCCAAGGGAAAAAACCTACTCATGTGTCAAGAAACTCGTTATCAATTTTTTGGATATCAAGTTATTTCTGGATAAAATTAATAGAAGTGTTATTAAGTGCTTTGATAGCAATGTTATTGGTAGGATCGATAATATTTATTAGTATACGGGGACATGAGATTGATATTGATAATCGTCTAGTACCGATTAAGCATGTTGATCCATCTCAAGTACCGGTTTATCCCTATAATCATCGTAATAAATATTTAATTAAACAGATAAATGTACCATATCAAGTCTATTCGCTAGTAATTAGTCCAGATATAAAAACTCTAGTTAGTAGCCATCCCGAAAGAGTCATCATGTGGGATATAAACACAGGAATGATATTAAATCAGATTCAGGTTACTTGGGAATCTATTACACCTAAAAAATATTCTAATTCAGATATTTCTATTGCGATCAGTCGGGATAGTAAAACGGTCGTTTGTAGCTGTGTTGATCATACAATTAAAGTTTGGAATTTGGTTACAGGTGAGTTAATTAAAAGTTTTCCAGGAGGAGATAATACTCTAATTAATGTGCTTTCTGATATTAATATTAATAAGTTTGCTTTAAGTCCGGATAACGAAACTCTAGCTCTTGGTACTTTGGGTAAAATTAAAATATGGGATCTAAATGCTGGAAAACTATTAAAAACTCTTAATGATAGCCCTAGTTCCCTTGTGATCAGTCCAGATGGAAAACTCTTAATTAGTGGTGGTAATGATGGCAAAATTGGCAAAATAAAGATTTGGAATCTTGCTACAGGAAATTTGCTGAATACACTCTATGATAACTATAATAGTTGGGTTGGCGCTCTGGCCATCACTCCAGACGGAAAAACTTTAGTTAGTAGTGGTTCAAAGGGGATTAAGTTGTGGGATTTAGCTACAGGTAAATTATTAAATACCCTGGATTATCGTGGTGGTTATATTACAGCGATCGCCATTAGTTCTGATGGCCAGAAAATTGTGAGCGGTGGTGATATTGATAAAGCCATCAAAGTATGGGATTTGACTACAGGAAAATTACTATACTCTCTTGAAGGTAATGAGTGGCATACTTTGTCTGTTGCCATTGCTAGAGATGGAAAAACAATTGTTAGTAGTGATAGTATTCACATTAATATATGGCGATTACCTTAACCCACCAACGATTCCCAATCCAGCCAAGCAATCATCATGATTAGAGTCAAACTTATGGATCACCAATATTCTGGGATAGGAAAGTCTTTGGGTAGCAGTAATTGATTGGAATCAAATTAGAGAAATAGAGGATATTATTCCCAGCAATTTTAGCTTGCCTGAAAGTGATATAGCTCTACCAATATCCTGATTACTACTCTGATCCGCAACGGTAATTTATTAGATCGATAGCGATCGCTTGAAAAATGGCCTGGGAAATATCCCAATTTTTGATCACCTCCACAGTTTTCCAGGGACTACAATAAAATGCTCTACTTCCGCAAAATTACTAACTCGTGGTTGCAGCTTTTTAACACCGTGATTCTGATTTTTAAAACTTCTTGCCATATTTTTATGCTGCAATATTTTTTGATCGGTTTATAATACCAGTCATCATCTTCGACCCTGAGAACCACTGCAAAAATACCACCTGGTTTGAGAATCCGAATCAGTTCCTCAAAGCTTTCTAAAGGAACTTGATTGCGAGTAAAAACGCCTGTTGATACTAAAGCATCAAACTGATGATCTGCAAAAGAAAGAGTTTTACCCAACTCTTCTAGATGCAAAGTATTGTATATACCCTGATCTCTTAATATATCTAAAGATTTTTGGCTGATGTCGAGACCTTGGATATTTTTGAAGCCATAAGAATTGAGTTCTCGACCCAATAATCCTGTCCCACATCCAATATCTAAAATTAAAGCATCTTTCTTTAAATATGATGTGAGGGTGTAAGCAATATGGTTGAGTAAAACTGTCCAGCCGTTATCGTAATGTTCCCGATCGTAAAATGATACCCAAGTATCGTATTTACCCTTCACTTCTTCGATATTTTCAAAGTAGTCTGTTAATCCATTGGGATAATCTTGATGCTCGTCTTGTCTCAAAATTTTATACAGAACATCTTTGATAATATAGCCGATTAAATTAAGGTCATCGCCATCAAAATAAGATGGCAATCTCAGATCGCAAGCCGCAGAAATAATCGCTTCAGTTTTTGCCAGACTGGGTATTTCTGTAAATGAGTATTGCCAGTTTTTGTAATAACGAGAATTATCGTCTCTGCCAAAAATCTGGATAGCCACACCCCTTTCGTTAGTTTGTTCAACAAATTGATCGACCTGTTCTGAAGTTACTCCTAACAGATTAAATTGCAAACTGTCAGGCGCAGGTTTCACTTTTGCCAAAGGAGAGGGAATATAAATATTTTTGACGGAACTGAGAATTTCTACTAATCGATCGTACTTTTGTATACCTTGAGATATCTTGGTTTCTAAAAATTCTAGTTGAGGTCTTAAGACAGCAGCAGTTAAGTTACTCATTCGCAAACTAAAATTGGGAACATGAGGCTTCAATTCTTCAAATAAATTGTCATCATCAGGACGAGCTAGATGTTTCTTATACAACTTTTCGTAAGAACCTGATCCTAGAATACAATAGGCAGCAAATTGGGGATGATTAGTGGCAATTAAACCACCTTCACCAGAGTTGAGTAAT
The DNA here is from genome assembly GCA_963744145.1 of uncultured cyanobacterium. Lineage (GTDB taxonomy): Bacteria > Cyanobacteriota > Cyanobacteriia > Cyanobacteriales > CAWUOF01 > CAVUSO01. Next base: position 1,939,436 of record CAVUSO010000001.1, read on the forward strand.
TTATAACTTTGGGTACTAAAGCAAGCAATTTCTCCATGATGTCCTACTAAGTTGCCATCCCATTCAGCACCTAAACTATGAGCGCAATCTTCGATTAAATAAATTCCAGCGTTATCGCAAATATTCTTGACAGCATCTATATCTGAAATATGTCCCCTCATGTGGGACAAAACCAAAAACTTGGCGTCTGGATAATTTGCTACTTGATGTTTTAAATCTTCAATATCAATTCCATATTCAGAGTTACACTCAACATAGAGTGGAACTCCACCAGCATGAACAATACTACTAGGAACTGCGGTAAAGGTAAAAGCATTAGTCAATACTTTGTTTCCCGACTTTACCCCAATTGCTTTCAGGGCTAAAAAGAGCGCACTTCCACAAGAATTAACTGCAATCACATACTTGTGTTTCGTGTAGAGACTAAACTCATATTCCAGATTAGCTACTTCAGTTGCTAATTGTTCATCTTCATCTTTTAACCCATAAACATTACTATAATTGCTCAAATCATCTGAAAAATTATAGCGATAAAGTCTTCCTGTTTGCATCAATTTGATTGCTTGCTGAATACCTGCTTGAGGAATTGGATCGGGGGTTTTGAAACTTTTATTAAATTTAGTTACTGATTTTTGTTCTTTTTGTGATTCTGTAATATTGGTTTTCATTGTTAATCATCTCCCGATGTATAAGTTTTTAATCATTATTGAGATTGAAACGCTGTTATTGACATTGACTTTCATATAAAAACAGTATCATGTTATTTCCGTTACATGAACATTCCAAAATTCCAACTTTTTAATATCGGAATAATAGGCCAAATAAAGTATAATTTGGGAATTATCTAGCCAAAGCTCGCCAAAGCTAACTTAAGCCTCCTAATCAAACCGGATAATCCTAGGTCGATGTCTAGAACCATAACCCACGGTTATGAATCGAATTCCGATTCCATGAGGTTAGGGTTTAGAATCGACACTGGAAAATTAATTGGCTCAGTATCCGCAACTGACAGTGCTGCAACAATCGGCTCGTTGACTTGGATTTCGCCATACTTCTCCATATCCTGAGATTTGCTCTGACCGAAAACCATTGCCACCAGTACAAGAGTTGCACCAATCAGACCTCGTACTCCCAGTTTCTCTCCCAGTAGTAAAAACGAGAAAACCGCTCCGAAAATCGGATCAAGGGTATAGATTAGCGCCGTTTCGTAAGCGTTAACCCATCGTTGAGCCACTGCTTGGAGAACAATAGTAGCAGCAGTATCAAATAAACCAAGGTATAAGAGTAAACCAAAGTTCGTACCAATTACCTCATGTTGTCTAACCAAATCTGGAGCTGCCCAGATTAAAGATACTACCGCGATCGCCCAAATCTGGATCGCTGTGAGTGGCAAAATGGGGTGGCGCAACGTGATGCACTCAAGCTTGAGAATGTAGATCGAGTAAAGGAAGGCGTTACCTAACATCAAGAGATCGCCGATAACTATTTCTTCACTCTCCCAACACATCACTCCTACACCCAAGATGGCAATTCCTGCGGCTCCGAAAGTTTTCAGGAACACCTGCCGACCTAGCAATTGCCCCAACAGAGGAACTAGGATGACATTGAAACTGGCAATGAATGCAGCATGATTTGCCGAGGTAGTTTCAAGGGCAAATGTTTGGAGCGTTAAGGTACTAAAGATGATCAATCCTAAGAAGACTCCATCCCTTAGTAGGGAAAGATTAAGGAAGCGTAAATAGGGGGTGAAAGATTATTGACATTAATTTCCAAGCAAAATAAAGTATAATTTTATTTCTGCAAAAGGAACATTCCAGATTTTCAACTTTTTTATATCTGTATAATCGACAAAATCGAGGATATTTTAAAGCCCATCGCCGCTCATCTGATGTCAATCTCTAGGATTTGTGAAAACCAACCTGACTCTGCCCCTGTTGTCGTCACGCGCCAGTTCGACGATATTGATGTTTGTGCCCAAGCCATCAAACAGTTAAACATCACTGGCACCCAGTTAACCTCTGGTCAGTTTGCGGGGAGAGTTAGTTTTGCTGACTTGGGGAGTCTGAAGTTTACCGATGCTACCTATAATCAAGGGATAAGAATAAAAGGGTTAAAGAATCCTCATCTGCTAGGATTTACGATCGCACTTCAAGGTGAGCAGACCCAGGTTCTAGCCCATGGTTGCCCGATTAAAAAACACGATCTATTTGGGTTCGATCCCACGAAAGAAAACGATGTGATCACAGGAAAAGATGCTCACATAGTCCTGGCTAACGTTGATTTGTTCTTTTTCCAGTCCCTAGCCGAGCAAATGGGATACCATGACTTAGGGCAAAAGTTTTTCCAGCAAAATTTACTCCATTTCGATCTCGCTTCATTTCGCCATCTCAGAGCTTATTATCAGCAAGTCTCTCAAATATTGATTCATAAACCATCATTATTCGAGTCGCAAGCACAATCTTACATCATTGAAAATTTCTTGCCGTTGCTGATGGATACGATCGGAGCGAGTATCCGACAAAAAAGGCCGATCATAAAAACTTTACGCCGTTATCCTATAGTGAAAAAAGCCGAAGAAATTTCCCAATCCTACATTAACAAACCCTTAACCCTTAAACAATTGTGTGACGCATTGGAAACTAGCAGTAGTGCATTATATTATGGATTTCAAGACATTTTTGGTATGAGTCCAATGGCAGTTTATATCAAGATTCAAAGACTGAATGGGGTACGTCGCGCTTTAAAAAAAGCTGACCCTAGTGCAATAATGGTGATGAAGTTGGCTCATGAGTGGGGATTTTGGAGTCCAGGGCATTTTGCTAGAGATTACCGACAAATGTTTGGTGAGTTGCCATCAGAAACACTGCGACGGTAATTTGAAATAATCGGTAGTGTCTGTCCTAGTTATTTTTAATTTCTTGTTTAATCTGCTTCTGGAGGGCGATCGCCTGTATAATTCAGAAATATCTAGCTGATGTCTGTCAAGTCTGAAACTATGCTGTCATCTATTTTTACAACCTGTGATCCACGCGATGAAGTCCTTGGTGGTAACTTATCCGAGGATATTTTTGCAGCTAAACTGAAGCAAGTAGTAGATGGTAACGCACCTTTAGTTTACCAAGATCCACAGATATTTTTTGCTAATACATTTCCTACCAACGGACTCAAAACACTTATTTCAGAAGTATTTGGACGTTTAACAGGTGTTGATACTGGTTCCCCTGTAATTCGGTTAGAAACAAGCTTTGGTGGTGGAAAAACCCACGATGAAATCGCCCTTTGGCATATTGCTAAAAATGGACGGTGTATTAGTGGGTTAGATCGATTTATTAATGACATCAATATTATTCCAGATCAGCCGATTCAAGTAGCAGCGATCGCTTGTCAAGACCTAGATCCGGTCAATGGTGTTTTCCATGAAGAATCAGGGATAAAAATTCATACCCTTTGGGGAGAAATAGCTTATCAAATTGGTGGAATAGAAGGTTATAGTTTACTGAGAGGTTCGGACGAGCAGAAAGTTAGCCCAGGTACAGTTGTATTAGAAAAACTGACTAAAAAAGAACCAACAGTAATTATCCTTGATGAAATCGCTCAGTATCTGCGTCGCGCTAAAGCAATTCCTATTGGTAATAGTGATCTATCTGAACAAGTAGTTGCATTTCTATTTGCACTGATGGATTTAACTGCTGCTTGTAATAATATAGTATTTGTCTACACCCTAGCATCAATATCCGATACATTTGGCACTGAAACCGCAGATATTAAAGAAGCATTACAAGCATCAGCTCGACAAGAAAGGGTACTTAGTCCTAGTACGGATATGGAAATTTACAACATTGTTAAGCAGCGGATTTTTAAGAGGATTGAGGATAAAGCTGCTGATCTTGCTGCTAAGGATTATTTTAGTGTTTACCAAAACAGTCGGTTAAATCTACCTGATAGCTGTAAAGATGCTAACTATACTCAGGTATTAAAGTCTAGCTATCCCTTTTCACCGGAACTCTTTACTCTATTAACTAAAAAAATTGCTTCAATTCCTAATTTTCAACGCACCAGAGGAGCTTTACGATTACTTGCAATGGTAGTAAGACATCTTTGGTTGGATACATCGGTATGGATACCAATGATTCATCCCCATCATATTCCTATTGGTGTAGATGAAGGTGTCACCAGTGAATTTACTTCTCGGTTAGAACGTCCCTTAATGCGAAACCCGATTCAAGCAGATATTTTTAATCCTGATGGTAAACTTGCTCATGCTCAAATATATGATGAAGAGTGGTTAGTAGCAGGAAAACCACCTTTTACAACATGGGTAGCAAGGACTATTTTTCTTCATTCAATTAATCAAGGGACTGTCGCAGGAATTCGACGCGCTGAGTTAAATTTAGCGTTACTTACTCCCAAGATTGAGATTAGTTTTATTGAACCGGTACTAGAACGTTTGACGACTGTAGCATGGTATTTAGATATTGATCCGGTGACAACGATCGCTCGTTTTAAAGAAGAGCCATCAATTAATAAAATTATTGCTGAGGAAAAAGAACAGATTCACACACTAGCTGCTAAAGAAACTCTGCGATCGCGACGGGATAGTATTTTTGCTAATCAAGTATTTACCTTAGTTACTAATCCGGAAAGTGCGGGAGATGTGGATGATCAACCTGATGATATTGCTCTGTGTATAATTGACTTTGATCAAGAAACTGTATCAGCACCAACGGATGGAGTACCTCCTCTAGTAGAACAAATTTTTCATAATACCGGGGAGTCTGGTAAGTTCCGGATATTTCGGAATCGGCTGCTTTTCTTAGTAGCAAATAAACATGAATTACAACGAGCGATCGAGATTACTAAAGAATATTTGGCAATCCAAAATATTTTGAAGTCACCAAACCGTCTCGAAGATTTGTCTGAGTATCAGCGGAAGCAACTGCGAGAAAGGAGTGGAGCTAAAGATTTAGATGTAAGAGTTTCTTTAACTAATACCTATCGTCATCTTTTTTATCCAACTAGCGATGCTGTCAAAGCACCAAAGGGATTATTACACTTCACTTTACCCGCTGAAGCTACAGGATATATAAAAGGAAATAAGAATCAGCAGGATGTTATTCTCAAAGCTTTAAAAGATTGCGAAAAAATTCGCAAGGAAGATTTAGCTCCTGTTGCTCCTGCTTACATTTTGCAAAAAGTTTGGTTAGCAGGAATTGATCACTGGACGACCAAAGCTTTGCGCGAAGAATTTGCTAAGAAGCTTTCTCTAAATATGCTCCTTGATGCAGATATTTCCAAACTAAGGGAAACCATCCGCACTGGAATAGAGAAAGGTCAATGGGATTTGAAAGTTGGTAATAAAGTCTATATTCTCTCTGACGATGGAAAATTACCAAATTTGCCAGATACAATTGAGTTTTCTGATCGGATGGAGTTATATCGACGTGGGATTCTAAAACCTCCTGAACCCCGTGTGATTGAGTTTAATGCTCAAGTTATGTCTAGTAGTAATTTAGCTAAACCTGTTCGTCTACGATGGCGATCGCTAGGTGCTTTATCAATTCAAGTTTATCAGGATAATATCCCGCTAACTGGTGAATTTTCACCAACAGATAATTATGAAGTTGAAATTACCCAAACCACAACTTTCAAAATTGTCGCTGACTATGGTAATGGTGAAACCGCAGAAAAAGAAACTCAGGCTACAATTGCTTCCTATTCGACCCCAATCAGTGCAAAGACTAAGTTTCATGATACACCATCAATTTTTGAGGTTAAACCTGAGATCATAGAAGAAAATGGGACTGTTAATGCTGCTTTTACCGCATTTAGCGATCGCTGTTCTGATGACAAAGTTAAAGGAGTTAAGAGTTTAGAAATTGCGGTGGATCAGGTGATGGATTATCGTCGAATTACCACGGCTTTTTCCTTAATAGGGAAATTTAATTTTTCGATTGACCAAAAAGCAACTATTCAAATAGACGAGCAGTTTGTCCGATTAGATTATCAAGGGAAATTGCGCGGTTTTCAAGGATTTCTTACAGCAATTAATGCGCTGCTAAGTAATGATCAAGTTAGGGCAAATGTGAGTCTCAAGTTGATATTTACTTTTGATCCGGCGATCGCCCATGATAGTAATGAGTTGATCACACTACAGCAAGCACTTAAGCGCAATCCTGTAGAGCGTCTATCTCTAACAGCGAGGGTAAGTTACTAATGCAAGAGTTTCAATTAAGGGTTGTCCCGACAGATAACAATAATTTTGCTTTAGAATTATATCAATGTGCTTATAAGCAAGCGGGAGCAAAAAAACGTCCTGCTGCTAAACGGATTGGTAAAATTAAGGGTAATGCTTTGGTACTGACTAGACAGATGATCTATACAGTGCTGAAAACTAATAAATATGATCCGAAAACTTTGAAATGCGATCGCCAAACGCCCTATATCCTTGATGAACAGTCAGGAGTAAGTTTAGCTTTGCTATTTCAAACAGTGCAACCACTCTCAAAAGAAGACCGAATTGCTAACATTGCTAATGGTGTAATGGCGATGAGTAATGAGGAGGCACATTATTGGTTTGCTAAAGTTTCTAATGGGCATAAAAAAAATGCACTCAAAGCGATTCGGGTGCTGTTGGGTGATTAGATAAAAATTTTATAAACAATCGGAGAAAATCATGATCGCTCCCACCAATCCCCGCCGCATCACCATTCCACCGCTAGAAAATGGCGATTTACTCTCCTGTCAAGAATTTGAACGGCGCTACACAGCTATGCCCAATCTCAAAAAAGCTGAACTAATCGAAGGAATTGTTTATATGGCTTCACCTTTACGGTTTGAACCCCATGCTGAACCTCATGCTGATTTAATTGGCTGGTTTTGGACTTACAAAATTAGTACCCCTGGTGTGCGTCTAGGTGATAACCCCACTGTCCGTCTAGATGTGGATAATCAACCCCAGCCCGATGCGGTGTTGTTGATTGATACCCAAAAGGGAGGTCAAAGTTGCTTAAGTGATGATGGCTATATCAAAGGTGCGCCAGAACTTGTGGCTGAAATTGCTGCTAGTACCGCGACGATCGATCTACGGGACAAAAAGCGAGTTTATTGTCGCCATAGAGTTAAAGAATATTTAGTTTGGCAGGTAAGCGATGACCGCTTCGATTGGTTCTGCTGGCAAAATGGAGAATACATTGCTCTTACTCCTGATGCAGAAGGAATTATCCGCAGCCAAGTTTTTCCTGGTTTATGGTTAGCAACTTCAGCACTGCTAGCGGGAGATATCCCCCAAGTTATTGCTACCTTGCAAACTGGATTAGCAAGCACTGCCCATCAACAGTTTGTCCAAAAATTAGCCACCTTTTCTAACCACAATTCTGAAACGGGTAAAAAATGATTACTGTACCTAATAATCAAAAACTCTCACCTGATGAATATTTTGCATGGGAATCACAGCAAGAAATCCGTTATGAATATATTGATGGTAAGGTATTTGCAATGGTAGGAGTAACGATAGCCCATAGCACGATCGCTACTAATTTGATTGCTTTACTGCGACCACATTTACGGGGACGAAATTGTCGAGTATTGGGGTCAGATGCGAAAGTGGGTATTTCTCCAAGTGGTGAATTTTTCTATCCAGATTTATTGGTAACTTGTGACGATCGCGATCGCAATTTTGCTAAGGCGGTATTTTATCCAAAGCTGATTATTGAGGTATTATCCCCTAGCACAGAAGCATACAATCGCGGTGGTAAGTTTGCGCGTTATCGACAGTTAGCAAGTTTGAACGAATATGTGTTAGTTAGCTCGGAAAGTATTGGGGTTGAGGTATTTCGGCTTAATGAGCGGAGCAAGTGGGAATTAACACCCTTTGGGGTTGGGGATTTGGTGCAGTTTGCTAGTATTGAATTTGAATGCGCGATCGCTGCAATTTATGAAGACGTGGATTTTTTAGAATACAGCGGATTCGGTGGCTGATGAAGTACAGTAAGATTTGGCATGAATGGTGGGACAGGCATCTTGCCTGTCAGAGATTGTAAGTGATCTGTGTTGGTTGGGCAGGTTTATGATAGTTATCTGTTTGGAGCAGAATTGATTGGTGAACCTGCCCCTACAAATCCTGTTAATCTTGTAATCCTCTCATCCTGATCGATTTTTTGGTAAATCCCTGTAGGGGCGGGTTCACCGATGAACTTGCCACACACAAATAACCCTTGTGCCGAGCGCAGTCGAGGTATTAATGAACCCGCCCTGCCCCACAGATCACCTTGATGAACTTCATAAACCTGGAATAGGCTGTAACCATTGAAGCTGTACATTATTTAGTTTCTGTAAGCAATTGTTCTAGAGTCTCAGGAAAATCACCATTAAAAACCATGCGAGAGAATACATTGTAACAGTCATTTTTATCGCCTTCTTTGCGTGGAAATCCTAGCCAAAGAATAATCAAAACCTTACGATCATCTGCTTCAAAAGCTCGAAAAAATAAACGGTAGCGATCGCTTAGTCCCATACCCTTTAAGCGTCCGTAATGTCTGAGGGAACCTTTGAGGGCAAATTGAGGTGCAAAGGGATCAAGAACTATTTTCTCTTTGATCCCTATCATCACTGCGGCTAGTAATTTAACGGTGGGATGTTTGACAAATTCTTCCCTAGGGAGACTGAGTTTTAGTTGGTTAACTTGTGCCTTTAGTTGTCGTCTTTGTTCCCCAAATAAGTTGTCATGGAAGTAGATTTCCCAGCCATTACGGACGATGACGCTCATGGGTCAAGCTCAACTCCTGCAAGAAGTTCATCATCTTCCTGGGCCATTGCTTCTGTATAGGCTTCTAACTTATCGCTATTTTTGAGAGCATCTTTGGTGATGAAGTCCAGAAATAAACTCAACATTAAATTATCGTCTTCTTCTTCCTCATCTGCTTCAGGTGTAACTGGTTCAAGCTTTACCAACAAAGTATTATCAGGTAGCACTTTCACCCATCCAGTAGCATTGGCAAATTGGGGGTTGTCATGATAAAACGAGGCTGGCAATCTAAAGCCTAAAGAGTTGCCAATTTTGGCTGGTGAGAGGGTGTAGGTTTTGGAACTCATATATGTTAGTACAAATTGTAATAACGATAATGCTATACTAGCACGAAAGTTTAAGGTGGTTACAATCTAGGTATGGACAAGTTCAATCTATGAAAATTCGGGAGTTATGAGCGATCGCTATTTCTATGCTTGAAAGCTATAGACAAAATAAATATATTAAATTTTAACCATCTCCGTTAGTCAGATGGGGTGGATTCATCCATGTGATCTGTAAGGTTGGGCGGTGCAATTGTATGACCAAGGGAATAATTTCCAAACAATCAAGATTAAATTAGATGATCAGAATAGATGGTCGATAAATTTATGATTACAATTAACCAGGATTTGTAGGGGCGGGTTCACCAATTAATTTTGTGACAAACCGATCACCATTATAAACCCGCCCAACCAACACAGATCAATCACAATCGACTTTAACTGATCGGACAGGCAAGATGCCTGTCCCACAATCTTACTGTACTTCATCAATATAGAAATCCGCTGTAAATCAATCAATTTCCTCTCTAATCTCATATTCACCTTGGGGATATCGCACCAATATCTCATCAGCTAAACATCCTGCTGTCTGTTCAAAAAAACTAGAAGGCCAGCCTAATTCTTCAGAAGTTTGAGGTGGAGTTTGATTGCTCAAATCGTTCATGATATTTTCTGGTAGATGATGAGCAAAATCAGGATAAATTATTATTTTACTAAATTTAACCTACTTTATAGGTCGGCACAGATTCCCATGATGCTATAGTATAGCAATTACCCAGGAAAGTCAAGGGGTAATTTCTTTTTACTTCACTTACTCGAAAATTAATTATGACTAACCCTAGTTCCCAGCGTCCTCAAGTTTTTATTGAAAAAATTATGCCCGTGAAGTTACTCAACGAGCAGGTATATTACGAACATGGGGGTAATCCGTTTAAGGGTTTACATCGGTGGTATTCGCGCAAACCTTTGTCCTTTAGTCGAGCCAGTGTGTTAGCTTCCTTGTTACCTGGGGATGTGACGATCGAGGAGTTTAAATATCTGTTAGGTTTGTACCCAGAACAAGAAGGTTTAAAACCAGATCCTGATATTAAGCTGTATAAAACACCTCCTGGTAAATTGAGAATTAAAAAGGTGCAGGATTATTGTGAAAAATTGTGGGGAACTCGAACTCCTACAGTTTTAGATGCGTTTGCAGGTGGTGGGAGTATTCCCTTTGAAGCAGCAAGATATGGGTTTAATGTATTAGCATCGGATTTGAATCCTGTTGCAGTTGTGACAATGAAAGCTGCGATGGAATATCCCCTAAAGTTTGGACCGGATTTGCAGCAGGATATTGATCAATGGGTGAAGTGGGTAGGTGATGAAGCCGAGAAACGGTTAGCTGAGTTTTTCCCTTCTTTACCTGGGGAAACTGTACAGAATTATCTGTGGGCGCATACAGTGGTTTGTCCGAATTGTGAATCGGTTGTACCTTTGAGTCCGAATTGGTGGTTATATAAACGTCCAGAAAAGCAGAATTTACATAAATGGTGTGCAGTAAAGCCAATTCCTAACATTGAGAATAAGCGGGTTGATTTTGAATTGGTGAAGGGGAAGAAGGGAAAAGGAACAACTATTCAAACTGATGATGGGGAATATGATCCTGATACTACAACTACTATTGGTCGAGGTGTTGGTAGATGTCCTAATTGCGACAATGTGATCGAAGATGATGTAATTAAATCTCAAGCGCAATCAGGTATTTTAGGACATCAACTTTATGCAGTTGCTTATAAAAAAGGTAAAGGAAGTTTAGAATTTAGAATTCCCGAAGAATTAGATTTAGAAGGAATTGATAAATCTCAATGTTATTTAAAATCACAATTTTTGGAAATTCAAGCTAATGGTATTTTGCCTGATGTTGCAGTTACTCATGGACAAGAAACTGAAAGATTATTCTCAATTGGGATTGATAGCTGGTACAAATTCTTTAATCCACGCCAACTTTTAACACTTGTTACATATTTAGAAATTATCAATGAAGCAAAAGCACTAATTCAGACTAAATGTGAAGAAGAAAAAGAAACAGCGATCGCTAAATTAAAATCTAATCCAGAAGTAGAGGATATCCAGAGGGCGATCGCAAATATTGAATCCTACTATCAGAATAAAATTGAGGCGATCGCCACTTATTTAGCTTTGGTATTTGATAGATGTGTTGACAGAAATTCTAGGCTTGGACATTGGCATTCAGCTAGAGGCTATGCAGAGATAGCAATGGCTCAACATTCTCTAAATCTAAATTGGAATTATCCTGAAACTAGCGGTGCAGGTGAACTCTGGCAATCATGCGCTGATGCCTTTATATCAGATTATCAAAATCTTTGTGCCTTATTCGGAACTAAACCAGATTCAACAGGTATTTTAGGAATAGAACAACACAATCTCAAATCCATTCAAATTGATTCAGCATCTGCTGACAGTCTAACGCATATTCTTGATAACTCAGTAGATGCAATTATCACCGATCCACCTTATTACGCAACCATCCAATATGCGGAACTATCAGACTTTTTTTATGTCTGGCAAAAACGCACCCTCGGCGATATCTTCCCCGATCTCTTCTGGATGGAACTTACAGACAAAGATCGCGAAACTGTAGCCAATCCTTCACGCTTTCGCAACATGGGAGCATCCCCCGAAGAACTCGCCAACCAAGACTATGAAGCAAAAATGGCAATGGCATTTGCTGAATATCATCGTGTCTTACGAGAAGACGGAGTAATGACCGTGCAATTCAATCACAAAGAATCAGGAGCATGGGATACCCTAGCATATTCCTTAATTAATGCAGGTTTCGAGATCACCGCATCATGGTCAGTCAGCACCGAAAACCCCCAAAACCTCCACCAAGCCCAAAAGAACTCCGTCGCTAGTACAGTATTACTCGTGTGCCGCAAACGCGACCCCAACGCTGAACAAGCCTGGTGGGATGACCTCCGCCCCGAAGTCTCCAACCTAGTCGAACAACGCGCCCCAGAATTTGAAGCCAATGATATTCAAGGGATTGACCTTTATCTCAGCGCCTTTGGTCCGGCCCTCAACGTCTTCTCCCGCTCCTGGCCAGTTCTTGATAGTACAGGTAACGAAGTCCGCCCCGAAGTTGCATTTGCTGAAGCTCGCAAAGCTGTTGCTAACTACCGCTTCCGCAAACTCGCTCAAACCGACACAATGGGTTTTGACCCCGTTACCCAATGGTATTTTCTCGCTTGGGATGCTTTCCGCGCCCGCGAATTTCCCTTTGATGACGCTCGACAACTTGCCCTAGCAGTAGGTGGTTTCAATGTCGCAGACCTAGGAAAAAGCTACAAAATCCTCGACATCAAAAGCGGTACTTGTAAATTCCTCAGCCCCGAACAACGCTACAAAAAACACGCATTCTCGATCGCAGACAATGAATTTTCTGCCCGTTATCTCATTGACGGACTCCACGCGATCATTGCTATCTATCAACAAGAACAAACCATCGAACCAATCCGCCGTTTTATGAAAGCCACAGAACTAATCAGCAATGATAAGTTTATGCGAGCTTGGGAAATAGCATTAAAAGTTATCCCTCGCATCGGAGACGATCGCAAACGCATCCCCGAAGAAAAAGCCTTATTAAATTTATGGTTAGCAATGGATGAAATCAAAGCCAAAGTAGTTTATGTGCAGCAGGAATTGCTTTTAGGACCTGGACAATTGACTTTAGATTTAAAAAGTGTTATTGATGAAGATAAATAAGTGAAGCTAAAATTATGAAAATTAAAGGTATTAAACGCGGTATCATGATTGAATTATTTGAAGAAATCGATATTCCTGATGGGATGGAAGTGATGGTTGAAATTCAAAATAGTCATCCTCTTGCAGGACTAAGTAAAGAAGAAATTCAAAAACGGATCAATAAAGTAGCAGGAGTCTGGAAAGACGATCCAGAAATTGAGCAAATCTTTGCAGAAATAAATCAAGAACCTTTGGAAATTGAGCGATCGGCTACAACCATCTCGCAACGAATGAAGCAATTTGCCCAAGATGGTATTGATCTAGATGCTAAAGAAGGCTTAACACAATTGAGAGAATAAAATCATGAAAATCAAAGGTATTAAACAGGGTGTAACAGCGGTAGATCGTGGCAACCCAAACGCGATCGCGCAATTTAGTCATAAAACTGAATTACCACAAAAATACAGCGGATGACCCGTTGATGAAGTACAGTAAGATTTGGCGCTAATAGCGATAAGTTAAAGTCAATTGTGATTGATCTGTGTTGGTTGGGCGGGTTTATGATGTTGATCTATTTGTGTCAGAATTAACTGGTGAACCCGCCCCTACAAATCCTGGTTTATTGTCCTCATAAATTCATCGACAATACATTTTTATGAGCTAGTAGGGGCGGGTTCACCGCTGAATTTGCCACACACAAATAACTTTAATAAACCCGCCCAACCTCACAGATAACCTTGATGAAAACTACCCCATCTTACATCACAGACAACACTGCTATACTTCATAAATAGGTCATACGCTAGATCTCATCCAGATTGAGAGTCTTTAAAATGTCACAAGGCACATCAAAGATAACGATGCTGGACTTTTAAGGTATTTTTTATGAAAAAATTGCGCGATCGCTATTGGAAAATCGGTTATGGTAGTGATGAAGATAACCTAATCGTTGATTTTTATATCCCGGCTCTTGAATGTGCCCTCCAATACGATCGCAAAGCCGGATTTTTTAATAGTACCATACTCAGTCGCGTCGCCAGAGGATTAGGAGCATTATTAGCAAATCAAGGACGAATGCGCTTAATTATGGGTTGTCAGTTTTCTCCTGAAGACTTACAAGCGGTTCAACAAGGTTACGCATTACGAGAAACCCTAACTCATCGACTAGATCAAGAACTTACTCCACCTGTCAACTTTGCCCAGCTCAAACATTTTGAAATCCTCAGTTGGTTGATTCAAAATGAATATCTCGATATTCGCATTGCAATTCCCCTCAAACCTAATGGTAATCCTGAATCCTCAGAATTGGTATTAGATCCAAAGCATTTATTTCACGAAAAAGTAGGCATTATTTCCGATGTAAATGGCGATCGCCTAGCTTTTAATGGTTCCAATAATGAATCAATCGGTGGATGGCAATCTAACCTAGAATCATTTCATGTATTTTTTTCCTGGGATGGTGGTAGCGATTTACAAAGAGTACAACATGAATGCGATCGCTTTGAGCGTCTTTGGAATGATGAACTTCCCAATGTGCGAGTATTTGAAATTCCTACAGCAGTAAAACAAAAACTATTAAATTATACCCCAAACCAAAAACCCGACTGGAATCCGCAAGCAGAATTTAATACCAGCCCCATCACTTATTTAGAAACAATAAATGAGTTCCAAATCTCTGAAGAAGAACTACAAAAAGAACGAGAACAATTTACCCAACTTGCTAATATTCATCACCATCCTGGTTGTCTAGACTTCTCAGTTAAATCAATTCCCATCAAACCTTGGGCACATCAACTAAAAATCTTGCGACGGATAGCAGCAGAGTTTCCCCGTAATGCTTTAATTGCTGATGAAGTAGGTTTAGGTAAAACCATTGAAACCGGTTTAATATTGCGTTACTTGCTGCTCTCGAAAAAAGCAACGCGAGTGTTAATTTTAGTACCAGCTAGTGTACAACCTCAGTGGCAAGAAGAAATGCGGGAAAAATTTAACTTGCACTTCTGGTCCTATGGCAAAAATGAACTGGTTGATCCGTACCAACAATCAGTCGCGATCGCCGGAAATCTTTGGAATCAGAAAAACCTGATCCTTGCATCTAGTCATCTAGTCAGACGCAAAGAACGAATGCAAGAATTACTAAACTCTGAAGCATGGGATTTAATCGTTTTAGATGAAGCACATCACGCAAGAAGAAAAAGCCCTCAAAATCACAAAGATACTCCCAACCGTCTACTTGAACTAATGGAGCGTCTGAGAACAAATACTCAAGCTTTGCTACTCCTTTCTGCAACACCAATGCAAATTGATGCGATCGAAATGTTTGATTTAATCAAGTTACTTGGTTTAAAAGGTCATTGGGAATTTCCTGATAATTTTTGTCATTATTTCGCCACTCTATCTGAATCACCTAATAAAGATATGCTCAACTTTTGGCAAACCATGTCTACAGATTATTTTGATCATGGTGGTCAGCCTTGTAGTAAAATTCAGAAAGGATTAGAAACTAGCGATCGCCTGTTATTTTATCAACTTGAGGATATTTGGCGCAATGGTCAGAAAATAACTAATCCTCAGAAATATCTAGCCGATGATAATTTTATCAGTGCATCTCAAAGATTTCTGGCAACTAATACACCGATTAAAGACTTAATGTTTCGCCACACCCGCGATACATTGCGAGAATATTTTAAACGTGGTTTATTAGCTCAAGATGTACCGATAAGAGAGGTATTTGATCATGCAATTGCTCTCGAAGCAAATCGCGAAGTTCATCTCTATATTGCTGTTAGTGATTACGTGCGACATTTTTACCGTCTCGCGCAAAAGGAAAACCGCAAAGCCCTGGGTTTTCTAATGACCCTATATCGTAAACGTCTCACCAGTTCTTTCTATGCGATCGAGAAATCATTACAACGTAGATTAGATTATTTACTTACTCAACAGGGTAGCTTATTAGGAGATGATGACTACAGCGATCTAGAAGATGCCGATGATGCTATTATTGAAGGCTTAGAATCCTTCATGGAACCCATAGATCCAAAGGAAATTGAATATTTACAAGATTTATTGCATCAATTTGACAATACAGGGGAAGATACCAAGCGATCAAAATTTATCAACAAATTAAGACAAGAATTCTTAGAGCGTGATAGTGCGATCATCTTTACCCAATATACCGATACAATGGACTATTTGCGCGATATCTTAACTCAATTATATGGTTCATCAGTTGCCTGTTATTCAGGAAGGGGTGGAGAAATCAATTATGATGGTAAATGGCAAATTATCCCCAAGGAAGAAATCAAAAGACGGTTTCGTGATGGGGAAATTAAAATCTTGCTATGTACCGAGTCAGCTAGTGAAGGGCTAAATTTACAAACTTGTGGAGTTTTATTTAATTATGATATGCCTTGGAATCCGATGCGAGTGGAGCAGCGGATCGGACGGATTGATCGGATTGGTCAAAAATTCTCTCAAGTCAGAATCCATAATTTTTACTATGACGGAACAGTAGAAGCAAAAGTCTATCGTAAATTGCGCGATCGCATCCAAGCATTTACCACAGTAGTTGGTAATCTGCAACCCATCCTCGCTCTTGTACCTACTTTTATTGAAAAAGCAGTAATGAGTGCCGATCCCTTAGAAGAAAATGTCTTGCTGTCGGAATTTGAGCAAACTTTGGATATATCACCTTTACAACCTGCACTTAATGATGCTGTCGCAATGGATGTGGAAGCCGATCTTACTGAACTTCGTCAACCAATCCCATCATCTCCCTTTAATGCTGAAATAATCGAACAGGTTTTGACGCGATCGCGACTATTACAGAAAGCCGGAATTAGGTTTGAGAAGATCGCAGAAAAGCTGTGGAAATTACAATTAGAAGATCAATCTTATCAAGTTACCTTTTATGCCGATACTTTTGACGAACATCCATCTTTGCGATTAATGACTTTTGGTGATCCTATTTTTGAGCTCCTGTTGCATAAACGTTTAGCGTCAGCAACCTGAAACAGGGTGAGTAAAGCCCACCCTGATCGATCTATTCTGCTCCGACAATTGGTGCAAATCCTTGACGTTGAACATTCTCAGTCATAGTTCGCGATCGTCTTAACTTGGGGGTCTTTGGGTTTAGATCCTAAACTGATGCAAGTGACCTATAAGCAACAGGAAATCACCTTCAGACCCAAAGAATATGCTCTGCTCCAACTATTTCTGCAACATCCTCAGCGCATTTTTAGCCGCAATACCATTATCGATCAGCTTTGGTCGATCGACCAATCGCCAACGGAAGCAGCCGTAACAACTTTGATCAAAGACTTGCGTCGTCGGTTAAAAGCCGCAGGAATTACCGAAGAAGTGATTGAGACAGTTCATGGGTTGGGATATCGACTTACAACAGCACCAACAGTTGAAAAGAGCAGTTCTCCGACTTCTTTGGGAAAATCTAGATTGCCTGGATGTGAATCTGAATCAAAAATCGGGGAACTACCGAAAGTTTCAGAGGATAGTTTAGTAGAGCGATTTAGAGTGTCCTTAAAGCAGAGATTAAGAGTCTTAGAGGAAATGGAAGTCGCGCTACACCATCAACTCAGGAGATCAGTTCAAATTCTCTTGTGCTGGCAATAGTCAGCGATGCTACATTTGCAAAAAGACTTCAGCAGGAAGCACCACGATGGGGACTGAGGCTGGAAGTCATCAGCGATCGTTCAACAGTGCAACATCGATTAACACAAACCACCCCAGAAGTAATTCTGCTGGCTCTAGATGGTGATGGGGCGGACAATCCCTTGGCGCTATTGCAAACAATAAAGGCAGATTATCCAGCCATGCCGATTGTCATCCTGTCAGATCCTGAATCAATGCGACGAGCATTTGCCGTTGGAGCCAATGATGTGCTTGGAAAACCTGTGGTTGAAGCCGAGTTGGTGACAAGGATGATCAGCCGAATCAAGCAATTAGGCCAATAAGCAGATTTTGCTCATTGACCATGAGGCTTCTGTTCGAGAAGTTTTGCAGCTTTGCTTAAGCAGTGTTGATGGTTGGCAAATTATATCCGTTGCTTCTATCCAAGCCGGCTTAGAAAAGCTGTGCATTGAGCGTGTAGATGCTATTCTTCTAGATACAGAAAACTTAGAAACTGATGGAATTAGTTTTATTAAAAAACTTAAAAATGACCCATTTACTCGATCGATTCCAGTTATCTTCATTACAGCTAAGGCAAAAAGCTTTTTGTCGCATCAACTGCAAGCATTGGGGATTGCGGGTGTGATGGCGAAACCATTTAATGCCAGGACTTTACCGATTCAATTGGCTGGAATGTTGAATTGGAGTCTGGGTTCTAAATTTGTTGATTGAGCGATTCTTTATGATTTTATTTCTTGTTTATAAGGGCAGGGTAAACGCATCTAAATTGGGATAAATTGTCCTTGATAAAAAAGCACTGATCATGATAATCATTCAACAACTATCCTGGCTAACTCTCTTCATCTGAGGTAATGCTTCCATGTCTCAATGCTTTAAAATCACTTTGGCAGGAATCCCTATTGCAATTGAATTTGGCGGGATATCTTTGGTTACTACCGCACCAGCAGCAACAATAGAATTATCTCCAATTGTTACACCAGCTAAAATAGTTGCCCTAGATGCAATCCAAACATTATTACCAATAACAATTGGTTTATATTCATGCTCTCTCGGATATTCTTTAACAGGCAAAGAGAAGTTGATCAGATTTTTTAAGCTTAAATATTCTGTGGGCAATTGCTCATTTTCCACCGCAGCTATTTCATGCACTTTTAATCGACCAGTTTCCAGAATTACATAAGAAGAAATACTCACATATTGACCGATATCAATTCCACCTCCACCACCCATAACTACACCATAATTAATAGATGTATAATCACCAATTTTAATTTTTTCAGGAGAGTACATTCTTGGCCACGCATATACTAATACTGATTTACCTAACTCCTTAACCAGAAGAGATAAAAATATATATCTGATATAGAGCAAGATGACATCGGTACTATTAAATATCCCTAGGGCTATTTTTTTGAATATGTTACTCATAATCCATTTAATTGCTAATGTTCAAAGTTCTCAGACTTGCTTAAATCTTTTTCAAAGTCTCTTGGCTAAAATAGTTACATATTTGAGATTTTCACCATTAAAAAAACTCCGATGATTATAAACATGAGTATCATGCAGTTTTAAAGTGCCTTCTGAGATCGCCTGACGGTAAAAGCGGATAAATTCAGGAGGATTACTTTGATTTTCGTAGCTAGTCTGGGCAATATTAAACATTACCCATGCCCCGGCTTGAATAAGATTCAATGCCAACTTAAAAGCATCAACAGGGATGTGATCGGAACTCAGAGCAGAACAACAGACTAAACAATTTAATTGTTGCTCTTTAATCCGGTTTTTGGTTGATTCTGATAACTGAGTTAAATCTTCAACGATATAATCTTGGTAAACCCCTGGACATTCTCTATTCGCGGCTACTGCTGCTTCAGGAACAATATCTATTCCGACAATAGCAGTAATACCCAATTTGGCTAATGCTTTACCAAATAAACCACTACCCGCACCAAGTTCTAATATTTTGAGTTTGTCAATTGGTAAGCCTGTTTCTTTTACTTTTTCCACTAACAGAGATGACATGATTTCAGGCGATCGATATTTGAGTATTTCAATAGCAATATATTCATACAACCCTGGAATACTATATACATCGCCATAGTCGTGTAATCTTAAGCGACGCTCTTGGCCATTTTGAGTAAGGAAAAAATACTCTTCATTAATAGATAAATTTCCTACATGATCGGGCAATCTGATTTGAAAATTAGTTTGAGTCATAATATCAATTAGCTAAATTTTTGCTAGAGCTGAAGCAGGAAAAATCAATTGTCACCCAAGTAAAGAGTCGATTAATTATTATCCTGTCGGAATTGCTAACGCTTTACCGTTATCGCTAGCACCAATCTGTAAGATAAAAGGAATAGCTCTAATTACCCAATCTTGATCAGAAATGTAATTAGCTGCTTTTTCCTTACCATAGATAGTTTCTAAGGTATCAGTGTGAATTGTTCCGGGCCAAAGGGAAACTGTAGCCATACCAGATGGTAATTCTTGAGCAAAGGCTTTAGTTAATCCTTCAATAGCCCATTTACTAGCGCAGTAAGGAGTAGCATTAGCAGTGGTATAACGTCCCCAACCAGCACTAAAGTTAATAATTATTCCCCTATTTTGCTCCACCATTGCAGGGACAAAATGGCGAATTACGTTAGCTACGCCTTTGATATTAATATCAATAACGCGATCGAATACTTCACTTTTAATTTTCCAGAGGGGCAAAAGTTCGTGAACGATACCTGCATTATTTATGATTAAGTCAGGAGGTTCATATTGGGAGAGTATGGTTTTACTCCAAGCTTCTACTTGAGCTTCATTGGCAACATCTACAGAGGTAAAGTGATGATGGGGCTGGGGGAATTGCTGTTGCAGATTTGCGATCGCTTCATGGTTAGTAGCACAACCTATTATAGTATGTCCTAACTGGATCAACTGTTCAGTCATTACTCTACCTAAACCCCGACTTACGCCAGTAATTAGAATGATTTTGGTCATAATTATAGATTAACCCACAGATAACAAGCTTCTGTTCGCAACACAGTAGTTGCTATACCAATAACTCATTGGCTTTGACCAAAAATATTGGGCATAACCTTCGCTCACAGCTTCACTACTTTCTCGGTACAGAAGAGAAGGAGAGTTATCAACCACATAAAATGTATGTCCTTGCCGATCTTGGTAGATCGGATTTTCTATTTTGGTGGCATGAGTACCTTGAATTGCTCTGCCGGTATCGGCTGCTGCATCGATAATCCAGCCCGTAGATTTCATGGAATTAAGCATTTGCAAAGTAACAATTGGTGCATCAGATTCAGCTATTTCTACCGTATTAATAAAAATATCATAATTTTGAAACTCTTGCTTGAGTAAATCCACATTACTTCTTCTACGCAACAATGGTTCGATTCCTTTACTAGCCAAATATTTTAATACACCATAAGCTACATTACCAGAACCAAATACTGCTACTTGGTCTTTTTCTATAATCCCGCCTCGCAACATAATTGCCTGCATAACTGAGGCATAACCAGCCAAAATACTATTTTTGTAGGTTATGTCTCTAGGAATATTCAGCTTTTCGGATTTTCCTTGATAAACGCGAATAGAAATTCGATTTGTCACATCAAAAAGTTGGAGCTTTTTCGGTTTAGCACAATGTTCTGTAAAGTGCTTTCCTGATGCACCAAACGGATGAATCCAACCAGCTAATCCTTGGTTTTCTCTAAAGTATTGATAGTCTTGGGGTTGAGGTACTTTAATACAGTAAATTACATCTGCCCAAGCAAAGAGACTTTCTCTGGAATAACCGCCAGCTTCTCCATACGCCCAATCGGGAATACCTAAATTTTCTCCATAACCTTGTTCAAATCTACGTTCGTCTTCTGTGCTACAATAGGGTAAATCTTTCGGTAATAAACCGACTCTTTTTTCATTAGGGAAACTTGGCTTGATATAGGCAATCTTCATTTGATTTTCCTCAACTATTAAAATTCTTGGTGTTGAAAATTTCTTCTGCCGACAAAGAAGTCCCAGTCTACATAACCTGAATTGAGCTTTCTGTCTCCTGTTGAGGGGTCAAAAGCTGTTCTTCCATGAAGGATTCTAAAGTTTTGGAAGAGTAGACAGTTATGTGGCTTCAGACGAAACTGATATTGATAATCTGGTTTTTTGAGATAGCGGAAGAAAGTATTAAAAGCTTGGTAGAAATCTTCTAATTGCTCGAAGGGTAAATGAGGTCTACAGTTTCTTTTGCTAAATCGCACTGTACTAACATTACCATCTCGATCGCATTCCAGGATGGGAGAAGTGTTACAAAAACGATATTGATGATGGCGATCGACTAACCAAAATTGTACGGGAGTTTCTCCTAATAGTTGAAAGTAATTTGGATAATCTTGGCGAAAGTCTTGAGCCACTCGAAATCCATCTACCAGAGTAGATTCACCCCCGATTGCTTGGTGTTCTAAACAATAGAGAAACTGGACGAGATGATGTCCTCCCCAGTAACTGAGATCGTTATGGAGGGGTAAACTACATCCATCACGAGGAGGTAAAGATTCTTTCGTTTTGGCTTGGGGTTGTAGAGCAAATATTGTCCCGTAATCAACGTTATGAATTGGCCCAATAGATGAAATAAAAGATTCTAATTCGTCAGGTGGGATGTTTTCTAAAACGACGAATCCGAGACTAAATAATTGATCAATCCAAGAATTATCATTAATCGCCTGAACATCATAGCTTTTGGGCGATGGTAATTCTAGTTGTGTCCGATCCCATAAAATATAGCTCTCAGACTTTACTTGTGGTTGAGGATCGTAAGCATTCTTTAGTAACCAATCAACAGAGAATATACTACGATAGGCAGGAGTTTCATCCCAGTCAATGATTAAGGTTTCCCCATTGAACTCCACTGATAAAGGCTGCGGTTGTTCTGGGCGATCGCTAATATTAGGATCGGAGAGTTGTTGATAGGGTGCTGGATACCGACAACTCGGACAATTTTCCCGTAACCAGATGTAATGAAAGCGTTTATCACCAACAGTAATAAACTTTTCTGAGGTCATAGTTGTGGTTTTTTCTTTTTGAAGTTTCATATTACTCTAGGATTTTTTACCGACTAAGAATAGATAAGCGACTGAGTAATTCTGTCCGTTCGATAAACGTACTTTGCATAAAGCGTTCTCCGGTATATTCGGTACGCCCATGTAGCACCCGATGGTTATCAAAAATCAGCAGATCTCCTGAATTGAACTTGATCTTAACTCTATATTCATTGCAGTTACACAGTTCCATAAAGGTGCGGTATGCCTCGTAATAAGGCTTTATTATCTCTGAAGGGAAGTTAAAGGGCTGAATAGCACGCGAAGAAAAGCGAATTAACTTTACTTCGCCCAAACAATTGAGTTCGATAATCGCGCCTTCTCCCATTAAATCCGCATCAGTGTGTTGGAAGCGAAATTGTACAGGTAAAGTTGAGAGCAGTTTAAATTTCTCTGGGGCTTGTTGGCGTAATACTTCTGCTATTTTAAAACCATCAATCAGACTATTCTCTCCTCCAGTAGCACCAGTGATTAAGTAGTGAAAGAGTAAATAAGCAGGTGGAGAAGCAAAATAAGATAAATCGGTATGGGGTAAAATCCTTAAATTAGTAAACGCATCGGTTTCAGGATTCGCTACATTTTTAACATTATTACACTTACCCCAATAGGTTTCACGCACACAACCTAGCTGAGATGCTATTTCTAAGATAGTACCTGGCTCGGTAGGAACATTTTGTAGTACAGCAATTCCCTCATCACGTACAGCTAATAACCAGTCTTTCAGTTGGGCTTCATTCTGCCAAATATCGCGATAGTCAGCTTTGGTTATTGAAGTTGCTTTTTCTGAACCCCATAATTTAGGTTGCCAAGATTTGGACTGTGTTTTATTAGAGTAGGAATGTTCGCGTAACCAGAGCGAATCGAATTTGCTAACATGACTTTCATTAGCCCAGACAATTTCGATTTGTTGTTCGTGATTGATGCTGACTTGATCGGGATAGGGTTCAAGCGGAAGAGTCAAAGGATCGATGGTACGCTGACAGTTGACACGGGGGGTTGCTGGGCAATTGTCTCGTAGCCAAACATAATGAAATTGACTGTGAAATCCATCTTCCCATTCAACCTGAAGCAAGTCTTTTTCAGTTTTCAGTTTGAGGACAGATCTATCTGAATTAGTTGCTACTGTTAACATCGGTTTCTCCTGATTGTGTCATTAATGTTTTAACGATTTCTTGCCAAGCTAGATCGCAAATTCGACTACGACTATCTTGGGTATTGGTGGCAATGTGAGGAAAAATTAAGCAATTATCAAGCTTATGCAGAGGATCATTAACAGGTAGGGGTTCTGGTTCGGTGACATCTAACAGTGCCATCGCGATTAAACCCTTTTCTAAGGCTATATATAGGTGATCTTGATTACAAATTGCTCCTCTGGCAATATTGATAAAAATTCCCGATCGCTTCATCTTCTCAAATGCTTTTGTGTCAAACATATTTTGGCTAGAGTTGTTGAGAGAACAGCAGACGATCACAGCATCTGATTCAGTAAGCAGTTGCTCAAAACTGACATATTCAAGTGAATACTGATGTTCTAATTCTGGCTTCTGATGTGGAGAAAAATAGAGGATACGAGAATTAAATCCCACCAGACGTTTAACGATCGCACTGCCAATCTTACCCATACCAACGATCCCAATTGTCAGTTGTGATAAAGCAAACCCATCTAAATTCCACAAATAATATGGCGTTACATTATTATCACTTAGTTGGAGATTTTTGTCAATACGTCTAATCCCAATTAATAAAAGAGCGATCGCGTAATCGGCAATAGCATCTGTGGTTACTCCGGGTACATTAGCAACCTGAACACCATGTTTCTGACAAGCATTGAGATCGACATTTTCGATCCCATTACTCATCACTGAAACTATTTTAAGAGTCTCTCCCGCAGCTTGAATTAAGGTGGCATCAATTCGATCTTCATAGGTGCATAAAATAGCATCATAGTTGTTTTGAGTAACTTTGCTCAGTAGTTCTTGATAAGTCATCTGACGTTTTTCGGTAAAACAATCAATAGCAAAGTAATCGGGAAATTTTTCTCTTGATTGCTGAGGAATCAGAGCAGTTATTAGAATTCGATAATGCACAATATTGGTTTTGGTTTTTACCTGTTCTAAGGGTTTCATTTGCTGATGTTAGCAATGTTTATTTAACTGGGATAAATTGATATTGAGGTTTTGGTTGAGCAAAAATTTGTTTGACTATAGGGACAAAAAAATCTAGGTCGAAAGAGTCATAATTGGGATCGAAGCTGTTTTGATCATATTTTTCACAGAAATCTATTGTGGCTTGATAATAGGGAGAATCTCGATATTTTTCTCGGACATCGCGATCGCCTCCCAGATAGTGGGCGCAATAATACTTTTGAAACAAGGAGTGATGTTTAACTATCCAATAAGTCTGTTCTGACACATAGGGCTTAAGAATAGCAGCAGCCATTTCTCCATGATTGTAAGGAGCTAAGATATCGCCAATATCGTGAAGTAAAGCAGCAGCAATTGTCTCGACGTTTTCACCTTCCCGAGCAGCTCTGGTAGCTGCTTGCAGAGAATGTTCATAACGAGTTACTTGGTAGCCATCAAAGGAAGTTTTCAATGGTTCTAAAGCTTTTAAAATCCGTTCTGGAACATCTTGTGTTGCTTCAGCGGCTAAGGCATATAGAAGCACAAAGTCTTCTTTTGTTCCATGTTCCATAGCAGTAAAATTAACTTGGTTCATGCTCATACCTCCTGAAAAAAAGGTGTTAAATTATTCGCTGGAGTTTCGACAAAAGGTAACTTTTGATTCTCGAAGAAATCTTCAACCTTTCCTAACTCACGAATAACTTCAATTTTTCCTTTGCTATAAGCTATTTCCGCCGGATAATTATGGAGAGCAAAATTAGTTACGGAGTGATTGAAACCATAAGCTCCACAATTATAAATTACTAGGCGATCGCCTATTTCTACATCTTGAGGTACTTCCACATCTTCTACCATAATGTCTAAAGGTGTAGGTAGTTTTCCGGCGAGAGTTACTGTTTCGGTATTGAATTTCTCTTTACCCAAAACATCCATAAATTTGCTGGCTTTTTTCATAGACATAGATATTCTTAACAGTTGATGAATGCCACCATCCAAAATTAAAAACTTTTTGCCTTGGGATTCTTTGATGTCAAGAATTTCTGCAACATAAGAACCAGATTCGCAGACTAAATAACGACCTAATTCAAAAAAATAGTCGTATCGATAGGGATTATTATCACTAATATTCTGCATTTGCTTGCCAAATTCTTCAAGATTAAATTCGGCATCAATAGCATTGTAAGGAACACCCATTCCCCCACCGAAATCGACTATAGATATCAGATAGCCTTGATCTCGCAGACGATTAGCAATTCTAATAGTATTCTGACAAGAAGCAACCAATAGTTGGTAATCAAGAATATTACTTTCGGTAAAAATATGAATACCTTTGAGGTTAATATTTGGCAGAGATACAATCTCCCCGATCGCTTCTGAAACTATCTGTTCATCAATCCCAAATTTACTAGCACTTTGGCAAATTAATTGGATCGGAGCAGTTGATTCTGTATTCAGAGTACAACTACTACTTCCTTGACTTACTTCACAACTATTACTGGTGCGATATAAGGGATTAATTCTTACCAGGATATCTTGAATGATTCCATATTTTGCTGCCAAAGAATTTAAACGACGTGCTTCATTGATAGATTCAACAACAATTAAACGAATGCCTTGTTTCAAGGCAAATGATAATTCTCGGTTGGTTTTCCCTGGACTTGTAAATACAATCTGTTGGGGAGAAAAACCAGCTTTAATAGCTGCAACTAATTCGCCAATAGAACTAATATCTGCTGAAGCTCCCAGCTTAGCTAAATGATGACAAATAGACAAATTACTATTTGCCTTGAGAGTGTAATGAACTCGAAAATGCTCTGGCAAAAAGGTTGTCAAACTATTAAATTGACGTTCAATTTTGTCAAAGTCATAAAAATATAGTGGAGTTTCATATTGCCCAACTAATCTTTCAATTTTTTGGTGCTGCCGAGATGTAGATTGTATAAATTCAGTCATCATATTGATTGTTGTTGTAACATTGACCAGTGAACTGAACATTTTGGACCAGGTGGTTTCAACCGCAGGCAGCTACAAAAACGAAATTTGCCTGTGCAGGTGACAAAACCCTTGATTGGTTAGTCAAGACTGATAATAGAGGAAAAATATAAGAAATATATGAGAAGGACAAGATTTCCAATTCTCTTAATCATTCCGCTTCCTGCTGAACGGGTAGCCTGAAATAAAAGGTGCTTCCTGCTCCCAACCCACTCTCTACCCAAATCTGTCCTTGGTGCTGTTGCACAATACTCTTGCAAATGGCAAGTCCTAACCCCGTTCCTCGCTTCTTTTGGGAATCCTGCACATCCACTTGCTGAAATCGACCAAAGATGGTTTCGAGTTTATCCGCAGGAATCCCAAGTCCCTGATCCTGAATGGAGAAGAGAATATAGGGTAGTGGGGTATGGATGTTTTCCCTGACTTTCTCGCTCTCCCAATCCTTCGCTTCGACAACCTCTGCTTTTACCCACACTGTACTATTAGCCGGAGAAAACTTGATGGCATTGCTCAACAGGTTGGTTAATGTTTGCACGATCGCATCTGGTGCAGCCCATACCGAGACGGTCAGCGGTGTTCAATCCAGATGGATTTTGGCAGCATCGGCGATCGGCTGTATGGTTTCAACTCCTTGCTGGATCAGATCCGTCACCTCACAAGCTGCCATCTCCAGCGCGGTTGTGCGAGACTCTAACCGCTCCAGATCGAGGATGTGATTAACTAATCGCACCAGTCGCTCGCTATTATTGAGGGCGATCGAAATCAGATGGTTAAACTTTTCAGAATTGTTGTGATAGAGCCCTGATTCCAGGATGCCGAGAGAACCGTGAATAGCAGTCAGTGGGGTTCGGAGTTCATGACTAACAATGGAGATAAATTCATCTTTCATCTGCTCGATCACATGGCGATCGCTAATGTCTTGAATTTGAGCAATAAAGTAGATCGGTTCTCCCTGGTGATCTCGGACAAGTGATAAATTCAACAGAGACCAAACCACATAACCTTGTTGATGGAAATACCGCTTCTGTACTTGGTAGGTTTGAATTTCACCTGCCAGGACTCTTTGGATTTGCTCTAAATTAATGACCAGATCATCAGGATGGGTAATTGCTTGAAAGGTTTTGGTCAACAATTCGGCTTGACTGTAGCCCAGAATTTCTGAAAGCGATCGATTGACGCGAATCAATTGACCTTCAAGTGCTATTAATGCAATACCAATGGGAGCATCTTCAAAAGCACTGCGGAACCGTTCTTCAGTACGTTGGAGTTCCTGGGTGCGTGCCGCGATCTGGTCCTCTAGCTCTCTGGAATAATCGGTTAAAATTCGCTCGGCTTCTCGTCGTTTCGTGATGTCTTGAAAGGCATTAATAGCATAGAGAACCTGCTCTACCGGATAAAGTTGATTGGTTCCTGCTTGGTAGATTTGATCGGCTTGAGACTGTCGTAAAGGCGACAAGTTGAAAATATTTCCTCCTCCTAAAATGGTTTCACCCACTTGATTGAGGAGAATTTGATTTCCAGTGGCATCAAAGACGCTGATTCCGACTGGAACATTACTCAGGAGCTTCTCAAATCGTCGTTCGCTCTTTTGCAGCGATCAGAACGACGTTTCAATCTGATGCGCCATCCGTTGAAAAGCGTTCGTTAGACCTGCGACTTCACTGACGACCGAGTTTTCGACTGGATCATCTAACTGTCCGGTGGCGATCGCCACTGCTGCTTGCTGCAAGCGATAAATCGGTCTGGCAATCCAACCAGCACTCAACATTCCTGTCCCCGCAGCGATGAGTAGAGTCAGCCCACACAAGAGCCATGTTCGCTGGGTATTAGCCTGAATTTTTGCCATGAAATCGGATTCGGGAATGATCACCACCACCAGCCAATCCAACCCGTATTGATCTTGGTAAGGAGTTACCTGGACAAACTGCCGCTGGTGGTTACTCATCAGCGTCAGTTGTTGGGTTATTTGCAGGGTGCTTCTCCTGTCTCGTTGCTAAAGAAGATAGATTGGAGGGAGGGATTCAGGATGATTTATTGCCAAAATTGCTGTTGCAGTTGCTTAAAGTCTTTAAATTGCCACTCCCACCCCTAAAGCAGGGCTGTTTCATGCTCGATTCTCAGATAATCGACCTAACCCCCCAACCCTCTTCCCTGCGAGGGAAGGGGGAGTAATTCTTATGGTTAAATTGATCGGATTTAATCAGAGTCATTCTGCTCCCCTTTCCTAAAAGGAAAGGGGTTGGGGGAGAGGTGTTCTGGTAGCATGAAACAGCCCTGCTAAAACAGGGTGAGTAAAGCCAACCCCGATCGATCTATTCTGCTCCGACAATTGGTGCAAATCCTTGACGTTGAACATTCTCTGTTACTGTTCGCGGTTCTAAGAATTGCAACAAATAATCAGGACCGCCAGCTTTAGAACCAACTCCCGATAACTTAAATCCACCAAAAGGTTGTCGAGATACGATCGCACCAGTAATCCCACGATTGATATATAGATTACCGACTTCAAATTCAGTTTGGGCTTGTTGAATATGAGAAGGTGTGCGAGAATATAAACCACCAGTTAAAGCAAAGTTAGTGCTATTCGCGATCGCGATCGCTTCAGCAAAGTCTTTAGCTTTAATTACTGCTAAAACCGGTCCAAAAATTTCTTCCTGAGCAATCTTAGCGGTGGGTGACACATTGGTAAAAACTACCGGTCCAATAAAATAACCTGAATCTGGTGCAGGTATTTCTACAGCTAACTCTGCTTCTTGACGACCGATTTCAATATATTCACGAATTTTTTGATGAGCATTAGCATCAATTACCGGACCGACTTGAGTGCTAGGTAACTCAGCAGCACCAATATTTAGCGATCGGGTAGCTTCTACTAAACGTTGCACAAAAGTATCATAGATTGATTCTAACACAATCACCCGTGAACAAGCGGAACATTTCTGACCACTATAACCAAATGCGGACTGAACTACTCCTGCAACTGCTTGATCTAAATCAGCACTTTCATCAACAATTATTCCATTCTTACCACCCATTTCTGCAATTACTCGTTTCAGATGTTTCTGTCCTGGTTGTAAAATTGCTGCATCTGCATAGATCCGACAACCAACTTCTTGAGAACCAGTAAAAGTAATCATCTGTACATCAGGATGCTTGACCATATAAGCACCTACACTTGATCCTTTTCCCGGTACAAATTGAAATACTCCCGGAGGAATTCCTGCTGCTACTAAAATATCAGCGATTTGAGCAGCAATCACTGAGGAAACTTCTGCTGGTTTGAGTAAGGTACAATTTCCTGCTACTAAAGAAGCTACTGTCATTCCCGTCGGAATTGCTAAGGGGAAATTCCAAGGAGAGATAATTAAAGAAATCCCACGGGGTTGATAGGTATAGCGATTAGTTTCTCCAGCAACATCATAATTATATCCTTGTTCTAACCGTTCCATTTCTGCTGCATAATAACGACAGAAATCGATCGCTTCGGAAACTTCCCCATCACATTCACGTAGAGGTTTACCAACTTCTAACATCATCCAAGCACATAATTGTGCCCGTCTGGTTTCCATTATATCTCCAGCTTTTCGCAATATTTCCGCTCGTTTTTGGACGGGAGTTTTGCGCCAATTATGAAATGCTTTTTTAGCAGCAGTAATTGCAGTTTCCGCTTGTTCGATGGAAATTAATCCAAGTTTACCAATCACTTCACTAGGATGAGAAGGATTAATTGAATCCACTGTTTGGGCGGTATTTTGGTATTCACCATCAATTAAAGGTAAATAGGTTTTCCCCAATTGCAGACGGATTTCTTGCAAAGCTTGGTGAGCTTTTTTCCGATTATTTACATCAGCATAATCTGTATCCGCAGCATTAGGAAATACTTGATGTTTTTCGTAAACTGCGTTAGGATCTTTAACAACTGGTGGTGCTAGTAATTCATCGATCGGACGTTCTTCCAAACTTTGACGCAAAAATGAGCTATTAGCCGTATTTTCTAATAAACGACGAATTAAATAACCCATTCCTGGCAGTAAATTACCATAAGGAGCATACACCCGCACCCGATGACCACAATCTACTAATCCTTTAGCAATTTTATCACCCATCCCGTATAAAACTTGCATTTCAAATCGACGACGGGGGATATTTAGAGTTTCGGCGATCGCCATTGCTTTAGCTTGCGATCGGACATTATGACTAGCGATCGCTCCATAAAGATACTGATGATTTTCTAATAAAATCTGAGTGAGTTTCTCATAATTAGCATCAGTAGCAACTTTATCATTAAAAACTGGTTGATGCCAATCTTTTTGAGCAGATTTAATGGTTTCTTGATCCCAATATGCACCTTTAACTAAACGTACAGTTACCGGATTTCCGCGTTCTTTAGCCCAAACAATTAAATCTTGTAAATCTTTTTCTGTATCGCGCAAATATCCTTGGAGAGTCATTCCAATATCAGTGCGATCGCGAAATTCTGGTTCGAGCAGGATTTGTTTAAGAGTAGCTAGAGTTAAGTCTTTATAGCAATATTGTTCCATATCGAAGTGAACTGCTGCTCCGACTGCTTGAGCATGACGTAATAGAATCCGGATGCGATCGCTAACTTTTGCTTGACTTCCCTGATCATTGAGGGGATCGAATTGGGAATAAAAGGCAGTTAACTTGACAGATACTTGAACTTGTGGTATAGATTCTCCATCTGCTTGATCAATTACTGGTACAGATGACCATTTTTTGGCAGCTTCGGCAAGTTGGGTCATCAAATCTAAGTAGCGATCGAGATAGGATTGTGCTTCCACCTCAGTAATGACAGCTTCCCCTAACAAATCAATAGAGAAAGCCATTTTTTCTTTGCGGAGACGTTCAACAGTTTTAATCACAGCGGAAATATTTTCCCCAGCAATATACTTATGTGCTAAGGTTTCAACTGCGGTAGCCACAGTCGTAGCAGCGACTTGACCAGGAATAGAATCAGCATGAGCAAAATTGAGTATACCTTTCAAAGCCGAAGGAAGTTCAACTTCTGCCGTCGTTAGATATTCTTGGAGATGACGGGCAATTTCAGCTTTACTACGCAAAGCAGGTAAACAATCAATAAAACGAAATAGTTGGACCCTTAGTCCTGGATTACTCATGGCCCAAGCGAGTAATTTATCATCCCAGCGCATTTGTTCTTGTAATTGTCCGAACAGGGAGCGTTTTTTCTCCTGAGTAGCGGATAAAAGTTCTTGAGCGATTACTTGAGTTTTAGCTTCGTAGGTGCTATTTGATACTTGTACGACCACAGTTTTTAGACCCTCGATTGGGCAAGAGGTTGAATAAACCGAAGTGACCCAATCTCTATGTCACTTCGACTATACTATTTTAAGTGGAGAAAGTAGACTTAAAGGATGAATTTAGCAATTAGGAATTGATGGCTCAAATATCAAAGGTCATACCGAGGGGTCTTTTCTCAATGATGCCCACAAGGATTTAAAAGCAGATTTTGTGATGGCGAATTCCCCTTTTAATAATAGTGACTGGGCAATTATTGGATGAGGAGATTAAAAAGCAGTTGGCTAAGGTTGGTTTCAGTCTTGGTGATTAGTTGGTCAAGTAATGGTTAGGTCGGTTTTATGTTGACTTTGCAAGAAATTATTAAGTCTATTGATAGTCTGTCTATAAACGATCAGCAATATTTATTTGAGTTTCTGCGTAAAAAGCAGGAACAGCCTAAAGCAAATAATTTCTGGGCGGGTTTACAAAAATTTAGACAGACAATTCAACGTGAGGGAATTGTTTTTACTGATGAAGATTTTGCGGATTTGCGCGATCGCAGTCCTGGGAGAGAAATCGATCTATGAGTTTGAAGTTTTTACTTGATACAAATATCCTCTCAGAACCATCACGTCCTATTCCTAATGCTAATGTTCTAGCCAAATTAGATATTCATCAGTCAGAAATTGCTGTCGCTAGTGTGGTTGTGCATGAGCTTTTACATGGTTGCTTGCGTTTACCAGAGTCAAAAAGACGAGAAAATCTTTGGGAATATATTAATGAATCAGTTTTAAATTTACCAATTCTAAGTTATGATCTACATACGGCGCAGTGGCACGCGAATGAAAGGGCGAGGTTATCGAAGATTGGTAAAACTCCTGCATTTGTGGATAGTCAGATTGCGAGTATTGCTTACAGTAATAATTTAATTTTAGTGACTAATAATGTGCCTGATTTTCAGTTTTTCGATAGTTTAAAGATTGAAAATTGGTTCGTTAGTGGTGAGGATGGCTAAATTATGGTTGTTTTCAAGTCCGTTATTAGAATTTGCCAAACGCTGTCTGGCATTTTCGCAGGAAATATAAGCTTTATTTGTCTGACTTGCTTTCGGGCGATTGCTAGTATGTCTAATCAATTTTTGCAAGATCCATCAGGTAATTAATGACAAATAAATCAATCCCACGCATAGAATATCTCCAAGTGCAAAACTACCGTGCCTTAAAAAAGGTAGAGCTTAAAGATATTAAGCCAATTAGCGTTTTTTTAGGTCCTATACCAAAACTAATGAGCGGTCAACTCCGGGTTAAGGAATAACCTATGACTACAACAAAACCAGAATTATTTGACATCATAGAACTTCTTGTTAATTTACCAGAAGATAATCAAGCAATCGGCGATAAAGGAACCATTGTTGAATGCTACGACAGCGATAATTTTGAGATTGAATTTATCAATAAAAACGGTAAAGCGATCGCATTATGTACCCTATTTTCTCAACAATTTATAGTTGTCTGGAAAGCCAGCACCAAAACTCAATCTTGTCGCAGCTATTGAAAAACGCTTTACCCATCTAGGCGATTTTGAACTACCCGAAATCACTAGAAAATAATTGCATGAGTATCTAATAAAAACCTCATTACTGTTTGCCATAGAACATAAAATTAATCTCCTCTGACTCATCGTCAAAATCATCAGCAATCCAAACGCGCCCTTCCCAAGCACCTGGAGTACGTGGCTCAAGTTTTCCCTGATCACTAAGCTCCAATGGTTGATCAAAATCATCTGAACCACAATTTAAACCCATGATCGCCGCTTCCGAAAAAATTTCCCTTAAATCATACCAATTCACCATGAAGATACATTGATGTATATTGATCTGTGGGTGAGGGTGGGTTTTGATGATTAGTAGGTAAATGTCAAACATCTCGGTGAACCCGGGCGGGTTTTTCTAATTAATTGGTAAATTTCAAAAATCTGGGCGAACCCGCCCCTACTACAGAAATCCGCAAATTGAGGATAAAATTGGTAGATACTGTCTTGATTTGTCAAGGGGTAGCGATCGCCAAATTGCCTAATTAGGGTCAAAGAGTTTAGCAGATTTGAAAATCGCCAAAATATGGTTAGGGATTTTACCATTAAAGCACTAATCTCCTGGATTTTTACCTGACCCACGCAGCCATCATCTCTCACTCATTAATGGGAGTAATGAGTGGTGAAGCATCGTGACTGTGGGCAGAAAGGCGAGCATTTTTGGCACTGGAAACCCGACGGATTGACCCTAACTATAGAGCCACCGTTTGTTCACCCATACTGGGAATAGAAGTCAACCAGTTCCGTAGTTGTTTAAGCGAGATCCTCTCGATGCACAGTCGTCAGTTTCGTCTGTTCATCTTGGTTGAGGGATGAACATGTTCTGGTGGCGAGATTTCGCCCGCCAGATCCCATCTAGACGGGTAAAGGGGTAGCGCTCGCATAATTGGGGTCAAAAGGTGTTTGGGATTTTAAAATCCCAAACGCCAAATGTAGGAGTTTTCGCATCAGGGCTCCAACCACCTGCATTTTCACCTTGCCACGCTCCAATAATCGCTCACTCATTGCCTTGAGTAATGGGTTATGACTCATCGCTACTACGGCGGGCATATAAGCGCGCTTTTCGCAGTCGAGTATTGCCTATACAAGACAAGCGAGTTTTACCATGAACTGAAGTTCCTGAACTCCGCTCGCAGGGATTTAACCCAACATAAGCAACTAATTGGCGGGCATTTTTATAATCGGTAATCCGACCAATTTCAGCTAACAATACAGCCGCAGTTTGTTCGCCAATTCCCGGAATTGAAGTCAACAGCTCACGTTGTTTTTTCAAATGGGGATGTTGGTCAAAATGGTCGCGAATTAATTGTTTGATCTCAGCTTGTTGTTGGGCGAGATATTCTAGATGCTTTCTCGTTATCAGCGCGACAGATTCGCTCTCGGTTTCGAGCCGATTCTGCTCCTGTTGCGCGATTTCGATGAAGGATTCTAGTCGTCTGAGTAGGGCTTGTAATTCCTTAACTTCCGGTGCTGTTGGTTTCCAAAATGACGGCTTCATCGCCACACAAAAACGCGCAATTAAGCCTGCATCTACCGCGTCGGTTTTCGTTCGCAGGAGTTCACTTTTGGCAAATCCTTTGATCCGCGCTGGATTAACGATACTTACCTGATAACCAGCCTGGTAGAGGAATTCAGCTAATGCTTCCCCATAAATACTGGTCGCTTCTAAGCAAGCATGAAGTTCTACCACACCTTGACATTTGAGCCATTGTGCTAAACTTTCAAACCCTTCTAGATCATTAGTAAACTTTTTTGGTTTTGGCTTTTTCCCACAGTCCAGTTTCAATAAAACGACATGAAAGTCTTTTTTACTGATGTCTATTCCTAAGACTGTAGATGTCATAAGTTTCTCCTGATGTCGAGTTGATGGGTGAGAACTTGACAGACATTAAACTAACCTTGTTAATACAGGCTATCTCGTGACCACGAGTGCCTTAGATACTGTCGAGTTTTCTGTGCGTCTGTCATCAGCGACTGGGAGCTTATCTACAAAACAGACTTATGAGGTCTGAGGGGCGGGCCAACTTCACCACTTGCTGATGTTCTTCAGCACACTTTCTCATCTCTACTGAGCTGAGGTCGAAAACTTTTCTAGTTTCTTTAGATTTCTCACTAATCCTTGATGTACCTGCATCTTGGTAGTCCAATTATCTGTATCCTTTAAAGATACAAGGGGCAGGTTCACCAGTCAATTTTGCTACCAACAGATCACCATTATAAACCTGCCCTGACTTAACAGATCAACCTCAGATTAAGTGCAATTTCATAGTTAATTGGTATCAGCACCACCAAAGTTCAGATTATAAATTTTTATCCCATTCTAACTGATGACTTAAACCATATTTAATAAATTCTTCTGGGGTCACTCGATCATTTTTACCAAACACCCCTAAACTATAAGGATTTTCTTGCATTCTTTCTCTGACTAATTCCTGTTCAAATTGTTTCACTTCGGCTCTAGGTTGATCAGGTTTAAAGAAATCTACAACTAAAACAGTTCTGTCATAGTTGGTGTAATTATGAGGACAATGGGGGTAGCTATGATCTAAAACTAAAAATTCGCCTTCATGCCAATAAAATTTGTCATGGCATATTTTCATTGCCACATCTCCAACCGGAACAATCAATCCTAAATAACCGCGATTCATGTGGGGATTATAGTTAACATGAAGTTTAACATCTAATCCGGGATGAAATGTGCCAAAATAGACATTTCTGAGAATATGATCATTGATAGAGTTGGTTTGAGCGATCGCCTGACTTAACTGAGGAAAGTATCTTTCTCGTAATTCCAGTGCTGTTTGCTGGACATCCTGCGACTCATATTGCGGATATTGAATTTGATGGACTTGAATATATTCTTCAATAAATATTCCTTGAAATAATACCCCAAAAGCGCTATATTTAGCGTTACCTTTAGTTTTAATCGTTTTATTTTTCGGTCCCATGACATCAATACTAAACTGTAACTCTTCCTGAGAAGCTTGATTTTTAAAGTGAGTAAATTCATCTCTAATCGCTTCCCAGTTTTCTTGGAGATTGTTTAGAAAAGTAAATTGTTTGGGGTCTAAATTGTACTCGGTAAAATTTGCCATGGTCTTTTCTCTTGAATCTGATTGAATCGCAGGTGCTATAATTTGATTTTAGAAGTTTTATTTTAATTGATCAAGAGGTGCTGTGTCAGAAATTACATTTTTGGATCTAATTATTAAGAACGTCCGCGTAGTTCGTCCCAATCAATCATCCATAGAATGCTGGGATCTGGGAATTAAGGATGGTAAATTTAGCCAAATTTCGCCGCAAATCAGTCCAGATCAGGGTAAAGAAGTGTTTGATGCACAAAATCTGCTCGGTTTTCCCGGAGTCGTTGATGCTCATACACATATTGGAATTTATCAACCTCTGGAACAAGACGCGATTACCGAAAGCAAAGCAGCAGCAATGGGAGGAGTAACTACTACTCTAACCTATATTCGCACGGGTCAGTATTATCTGAATAAAGGTGGTTCTTACCGGGATTTTTTCCCAGAAGTATTAGCTTTGTCATCGGGCAATTTTTTTGTTGATTATGGTTATCACATCGCTCCAATTAGTTCTCAGCATATTGAAGAAATGCAGTGGTTATTTGATGAATATGGAGTTGCTTCATTCAAAATTTTTATGTTTTATGGGGGATATGGTCTCCATGGACTTTCCGATCAACAAAATCTATTTTTAATGATTAATAAAGACGATCGCTATGATTTAGCCCATTTTGAATTTATTATGAGGGGACTGTCGCAACTCCGAGAACGCTACCCCAGTCAGAAAGATATCATCAGTCTCAGTTTGCATTGTGAAACCGCTGATATTCTTAATGCTTACACTAAAATTGTGCAGCAAGACCCTAATCTCACCGGACTTAATGCTTATAGTGCAGCACGTCCTCCCCACTCAGAAGGGTTAGCAATTTGCATTGCATCTTATCTGGCTCACGAAACGAATTGTGTTAACATTAATTTGCTACATCTCAGTTCTCGTAAAGCTGTGGAAGCAGCGTTGATGATGCAAAAAACTTTTCCCCACATCAATTTTAAGCGAGAAGTTACAGTCGGTCATTTGTTGTTAGATGTAGATGTATCTACGGGTAAATGGGCAAAAGTTAATCCTCCTATTCGTCCCCGTGCTGATGTGGAATTTTTATGGAATGCAATATTAGAAAATCAGATCGATTGGATTGTGAGCGATCATGCTTGTTGTGCTACGGAGCAAAAAGCTAGTTTAAGAGATCCGAATAATATTTGGCTGGCTAAATCTGGTTTTGGTGGTACTGAATATCTCCTTTCTGGTATGATTAGTGAAGGCAGCAAACGGGGAATGTCTTATAATCAAATAGCAAAGCTACTTGCTTGGAATCCTGCACAAAGATTTGGCTTATTCCAAAAAGGTGACATCGCGATCGGCTATGATGCTGATTTGGTGCTAGTAGATCCTGATGAAACTTTTGTTGTTCGTGCTGCGGAATCATTTTCTCAACAGGGTTATACTCCCTTTGAGGGAATGGAGTTAACGGGACGAGTTAAAAATACGTTTTTGCGAGGGAATTTGATTTACGATCGCACCCAAGTAATAGGTTTACCTCAAGGGCGTTATTTAAAGCGATTGCTTGTAGGCGATCGCCGATTTTCAT
This sequence comes from uncultured cyanobacterium, assembly GCA_963744145.1. GTDB lineage: Bacteria > Cyanobacteriota > Cyanobacteriia > Cyanobacteriales > CAWUOF01 > CAVUSO01. Next base: position 1,977,619 of record CAVUSO010000001.1, read on the forward strand.
AAAGACGGACGATCAATCTCTTGACCAAGATTAAAGGGGCGCGATCGCCGAGTTTCATGCTGCACACAGATCTCAGATCACCGCACCCCTAATTTGTTAAATTTTTTGTTAGTTTAACAACAACTTACAGCAGTCCAGTATTAGTTCCTTGCTTACCTGTGGCAAGTTCAACCTTCACAATTTTGCCACCCATTTTCATAATCCGTTGTTGTTCACTAAACCAGTTTTCGTAAGGAACTAGCTTGGTAAAGAAAGTATTTTGTAATTCTCTTTGAGTGCGAATGCGTGTCTGACTAGGGACACAAGCGGTGATTTTAAATGTCCGCATGAGTTAACTTCTCCTAATTGGGTTCACAAAATTCTGAATCTGAATTGAGGTTTAGCGGATAGAAACCAAAACTATTCTGCAATTTTGCCAATAGTCGGGAGAGATCTAGAATAGAGCCACAGCCAGCACATCAATTATGCTTTCACCACTGTGCTACATCACCTGATCTGTCTTAACTATCAGCCTAAAACTTATAAAACTGAAGGCAGGGAGTCCAGAGTAAATACTAGATCGCCTAGACTCATTATTTTTGGTTAACGAGCCTTTGATGAGCTAGCACTCACTCTTGACATCCCTACCCTTCGGCTTCGCTCAAAACAAGCCCTTCGGCTTCGCTCAAGACAAGCCTTACCAGTTGGAAGTGAAGCAACCTGCTTCGTCGGAATTGTCTAGCTCAAACCAGAGCTAATATAGTCGAGGTAGACGCCCATTTCTTTGCCAGCGTCAGCACCAACCAAACTAGCAGTGACTTCTTTGATCGCTTGAATTGTTTGAACGGTAGATCCAATGGGTACACCTAAAGAGTTATAGGTTTCTTTAAGACCATTGAGTACGCGCTCATCCAAAATGGAAGGATCGCCAGCTAACATGGCATAGGTAGCATAGCGGAGGTAGTAGTCTAAGTCGCGGATGCAAGCAGCATAGCGACGGGTGGTGTACATGTTGCCACCGGGACGGGTGACATCAGTATAAAGCAGGGATTTGGCAACTGCTTCTTTGACGATCGTGGCAGCATTAGCACTGATAGTGTTAGCAGCACGAACACGGAGTTCCCCGGTCTTGAAATAGTTCTTCAGTTTTTCCAGAGCGTTGGCGTCGAGGTATTTACCTTGAACGTCTGAAGAATTAATTACAGCGGTAATTGCGTCTTGCATTCTTGTGGTTCCTTACGGTCTTTTAGGTTTACGTTAGTTGGCTATCATCAGGAGGCAGAAAACTACCCTACTGGATGGCACCGATAACATAGTCGAAGTAAGAACCGGCTTCAGCAGCGTCATCTCCAGAAAGTAAGGAGGTAGCAGCGCTCTTAGCCGCACGGATTCCTTCAGCTACTGCTTCGATGGGAGTACCCAAGGATTTGTACATTTCCCGGACACCGACAACCCCAATCTCTTCGATCGGAGTAACATCGCCAGCTACGACACCGTAGGTGATCAAGCGGAGGTAATAGTCTATATCGCGCAGGCAGGTGGCGGTCATTTCTTGACCGTAGGCATTGCCACCGGGAGAAACGATGTCAGGACGTTTTTGGAATAGTTGGTCGCCAGCTTGCTTGACAATGCGTTCACGAGATTCTGTCAGCACTTGAGCGATGCGGATGCGACGTTCGCCAGAGGTGACGAAGCTTTTAATCCGATCTAATTCGCCAGGGCTGAGATAACGAGCCTCAGCATCAGCATTCACGATCGATTTCGTGACGATACTCATTAATAGTTTCCTCCAAAGAGAGAATGTCAACCAGATGTGTGAGTTTTTGGGCTTTCTAAAATTAGCTTCACAACTTAAGTTTAAGTTTTGAAGCCATTCAGAACCCCCTAAAGCATTTTAGGGGAAGTTGCAACCCACCCGACTGCACATGGTGGTTTTCGCAAATACGGATATTTTGCAGCATGAGGTTTACACTTTGATTGTCAAGTTCACATTTTGTAACAAAAAGCCTCATTTTTCCCTTTTTTCCCGAAAATATGTCCCACGATCGGCAAATCTAGACGCAGATCAGGGTGGAGTTGATAAGTAAATATGCTCATTCAGCCAAATTTAAAATAATTAGGTGTTCCAGACGCGAACTTTTTTTCGCGTTAAACTTTCAATATTAAATAAATCGGGATTACTTAAATTTTTATTAAATCCTCTTTTAACTATTGGGAGTGATAGTACAATGATAGAGAGACTCTTGCTGCCTTTAGATCGGCACAATTTAATTAACCGCAGCAATATTCCCCAATGGCAGATGACTTTTGATCTGATCCAGGAAGCGGTTTGTTGGCTAGATGGGGAAGGGCAGATGATCCACAGCAATCGTGCCCTGTGTAGGTTATGCCATCAGCTCGAACCAGAAAATCGCGATCGCCTCGCTCATGAACTACATCAAGCTGTTAAAAATCAACTCTTAGGTCAGGAAGATGAGCCAGAGTTAAGCTATGAGTTACCTTTGGGCGATCGCTGGTTGCAAATTACCACCACTCAAATCAACGATGAAGCCAGTGAACAAATCATCACAGTTTGTCTGATCGTGGATCTTACCATGCCTAAACTCAGCCAATTAGCGACTGAGAAACTAGCAGCTACCAATCAAGAACTGCTCCAGCAAATAGTCCAGGGTAAACAAGCTCAAGCTGAATTACAACGTCAACAACAGGTTATGCAAGCTTTAGTCGAAAATTCTTCTGAATTCAAGCGGATTGAATTAGCTTTACGACAAAGTGAAGCCCGGTTTCGACGTTTACTTGAATCTAACATGATTGGGATGGGCTTTTGGAATATTCAAGGTCAAATCACCGCAGCTAACGATGCTTTCTTAAAAATTATCGGCTATGCTCAAGCTGATCTGCTGGGTGGAAAATTAAATTCACGACTCATTACACCCCCAGAATATGCTCATTTAGATCGACGCTATTATAAGCAAATTTTAAAATCCGGCTATTGCTCTCCTTATGAAAAAGAATTTATCCGCTCAGATGGTAACCGTATTTCTGTTTTAGTTGGGGGTGCATTATTCGAGGAAACTACTGATAGCGGTGTATTTTTTGTCCTGGATTTAACCGAACGTAAACAGCTAGAATTGATGCTCAAACAAGTTAATCTAGAATTAGAAACCCGGGTGCAAGAACGGACAGTCGCACTCCAACAGGCAATTAAACAATTAGAACAGGAAATCACCGAACGTTTATTAGTTGAAGAAGCACTTCAAGCCTCAAATGAGGAATTGGGTAGTATTAATATGGAGGTGATCGCTTCTAATCGAGAACTCCAGCATTTGAATGCTCAATTAGCAGCTAGCTATCGTGATTCTAAGGCCGAAAGTTTACATTATTGGGAGTTGTGTAACTTTATTCCCGATGCTTATTTACTTACTGGTCTAGATGGAATAATCTTAGAAGCTAATCAGGCTGCGGGAGTTTTATTTGGCAGTCAGCCAATCACTTTAGTTGGCCAAAATATCGCTAGTTTAGTGGTGGAAAACGATCGGGAAAAATTACAACTTTATCTGGAACAGTTTCGCCAACCTCGATGCGACTCAGGTCAGATTAATCCATCATTAAAAGAACAGCGTTCATCATTTCAACTTCAATTAGCGACAAAATCATTTCAGATTGGTAATTTTACTATTGCTTACCGGTTCAATATTTATGGAGAGATTATTGGGTGGCGCTGGTTGTTACAAACGGTGATAAAAGATTAACATTTATCCTACTTATCTTTGATTTTCCTGCTCATTTATTCTCCGGTCTATTTCCATCAAAACTTGGCTCGAATTAATCTCTAAAGTTTCTACTTGCTCAAAATGCTAAGTTTTATTAAGGTTGCTAAACCAGCAATTAATTGTGATAATTAAGGGATCAGAAAAGCCGGGAAATTGTAAATGTGTAAAAATAAGAGCATGGACAAAATATTAGTTGTTGATGATGAACCAGGTTTTGTGATCGTTTTGGTCCAGATATCTAGAAACCCAAGGATACCAGGTAAAATGTGCAAAATCTGGGGTGGAGGCTCTGCAAATTTTTGGACAAGAAGCACCAAGTTTAGTAATTTCCGATGTCCTGATGCCCGAAATGGACGGATTTGAGTTTTGTCGTCGTTTACGAGCCATGCGGGAAGGTCAGCTAGTCCCTTTCATATTTTTATCTGGTCAAAATGAAATAGATGCTAAAGTTGAAGGTCATTCCATCGGAGCAGATGATTATCTAGTGAAACCTTTTCAACCCCAGGAAATCTTGGCCAAAATCAAGGCCCAATTAGAGCGATCGCACCGAATTCACGCAGAAATAGTCCGTCTGCTCCAAACCAGTAACTCACCAACTACTACACCGAGCAGTCCAACCTTAGATCCCTTACCCTTAACTCCTGCCGAAGAAAGAGTTTTTTGGGAAGTGATTGAAGGCTATACTAATAAACAAATCAGCGATCTGTTATTTATTAGTCCCCGCACAGTCCAAGCTCATCTGAGTAGTATTTTTAGTAAACTAAATTTAACTAATCGTTCTCAATTAGTTCGTTTTGCTATGGAAAGAGGCTACAAACCAGTTTCAGGCAAACAAATATAACGGGGGCTACAATAAAATTTTAATTGATTAACTGATCAAATTCAAAACTATGGACAGTTCGACCGAGAACATTAGACAAAGTTTTTAACAAATTTATGCCTGTATAAGGTTTTTGTAAAAAAGCTTGGAGATCAACATGATGTGATTGGGCGATCGCAATACTAGGAGCAACTCCACTCGCAGCAATAATTTTTACCAAGCAATTAATTTTTCGCAAGGCTCGAATGGTCGCGTTCCCATCCATAATCGGCATTTTCATATCCACAATTACCACCTGAATTTCGGTCCGATACTGCACATATAAAGCGATCGCTTCTGTCCCATCTTCAGCTGTTAAAACCCGATAGCCATATTTTTCTAAAGTTTCTTTAGTCACCTCAAGGATCGAGACTTCATCATCAACTACTAGAATTAATTCTCCCGTTCCTAAAAACATTGGTTCGATGTGAGCATGAGTTAAATTAAGCTGATTTGTCAACTGAGCTGGGAAGTAAACCTTAAAAGTTGTCCCCATCCCAGGATCACTAGATACATGAATAACTCCACCGTGACTTTTCACAATCCCCATCACAGTAGAAAGACCTAAACCAGTGCCTTGATCAACTGGTTTAGTCGTAAAAAATGGTTCAAAAATTTTATCTATTAATTCGGGAGGGATACAGCCACCCAGATCAGAAACTGAAAGTAATACATAGTGTCCTGGTTTAGCAGTAGAGCTGATCCCAGGACAATCTTGATCGAGATAAATATTTTCAGCTTTAATAGTTAAAATCCCACCATTAGGCATAGCATCACGAGCATTAACACACAAATTTAACAAGACTTGCTGTAATTGAGTAGCATCTCCAGAAATTAGCCAAAGTTCTCTTTTGATATCAACAACTATTTCAATCGATTTGGGAAAAGTATGTTTAGCCATCTGCACTATTTCGCGAATCAGATGGTTAATTTGAATATCGGCTTTTTGTCCTTCTAATCCTCTGGCAAAAGCCAACACCTGTTTAACAATATCTACTCCTTGTTGAGCGCTACATTCAAGGGTATTGATCAGATTTTGACTAGCCGGATCGGGTAATTTCATTTTCAATAGTTCTAACCCCATCAGAATCGGAGAAAGCACATTATTTAAATCATGAGCGATCCCACCAGCTAGAGTGCCAATACTTTCTAATCGCTGGGTCCGCAGAAATTGAGCTTCAATCAGTTTTTTCTCAGTAATATCTGTATTGATGACCAAAATAGACTTGGGCTTGCCCCGATGATCCAGTAACAATTTCCACCGACTTTCTACAATAATAGCTTTTTTAGATTTAGTAATCTGATGCCATTCACCCTGCCATTCACCCTTTTCTTTGAGAGTCAATTGGATTGATTGATATTCCGGCGGGATCATGGCAAATAGTAGTGTTGCTGCTTGCCAACCAAAAGCTTCGATCGCTGTCCAGCCATACAAACGTTCGGCACTTTTATTCCAGTAGGAAATCTGATCTTTGAGGTTTAAAACTAGAATCGCATCTTGAGCAACATCAAGCAAAGCCGCTTTTTCTCGTAGTTCTTCTTCTGCTAATCTACTTTCTCTTCTCAGAGTCGCTTCCCGTAATTCTCTTTCGACCGCAGGCACTAGTCGTGCTAAATTGCCTTTCATCAGATAATCATGGGCACCTGCTTTCATGGCTGCTACTGCCATTTCTTCGTTAATTGTACCTGAGACAATCAAAAATGGCAGGTCAACCCCAATTTCTTTCAGCAGTTGTAAAGCTGCAATCCCACTGAAGTGGGGGAGGGAATAATCAGAAATAATTACATCCCAGGGCTGTTGTAAAAGAGCAGCTTCCATTGCATCGGCAGTTTCGACTCGTTGAGAATTCGGCTCATAGCCTCCACGTCGTAGTTCACGTAGAAGCAATAAAGCGTCATTTTCTGAATCTTCGATTATTAAAGTGCGTAACTGGATCACAATAGTTGAAAAAAAATTATTTAATGACTATAATCAATTTAAGCATGGTTTTTTTTAACAAATGTTTAAATTAATCTAATCTTGTTGAAAGTATTACATAGTTTTGGTACGATCGTCTGCTTTATGTCTGATCAGAAGAATTAATCGGGGGAGACTCGTTAAAACGAAGCCAATATAAGCCTAATTTTTCAATTACCTCCGTAAATTCCAGGAAGTTGACAGGTTTGCGAATATAGCTATTACACCCAAAGTCATAACCAGCGATTAAATCGGTCTTTTCGATGGAGGTAGTCAGCATGACGACTGGGACAAGCTTGGTATTTTGGTGAGCCCGGATTTGCTTTAAAACTTCTAACCCGTTGAGTTTGGGAAGTTTTAAGTCCAGCAGAATTAATTTTGGAATAATTTGGGGATCGCGATCATGATAATTACCCCGAGCAAATAAATAATCTAATGCTTCCACCCCATCCCGGACGACGATCACTTGATGGGCAATTTTACATCTTCTCAGCGCTCGCAGAGTTAGTGCTTCGTCATCACGATTATCTTCTACTAAAAGAATAAGTTTATTATCCATTTATATCAGGATGGGTAATTATCATGAATATCTTTATTATATGCAGTACCGACCTGAAAATTTTTGCTAGCTTAAGTATGATTTGACCGGGGGATGAGAGAAGATATGGTAAAATAAAATGTAGCACCTTGTTCAATCGCACCTTCGGCCCATACTTGACCCCCATGTCGATGAATAATCCGCTGCACGGTTGCTAATCCGATTCCAGTCCCTTCAAATTCTTGCATCCCATGTAAGCGTTGAAAAACACCAAATAATTTATCAACATAAGCCATATCAAATCCAGCTCCATCGTCACGCACAAAATAAGTGAGTTGAGCGGAATTATTTTTGACACAAGCACCAAATTCGATCTGAGCATGAGGATGTTTAGAGGTGTATTTCCAAGCATTTCCCAATAAGTTTTCTAAAACTACTCGCAATAGTCTTCCATCTCCAGTGGCAAAAATTTCGGGATGGATGATAAATTCTACTTGTCGATCGCTATGATTTTGCTGTAAATAAGTAGCAATTTCGGTAGCAATTACACTTAAATCGACCTGTTCTTGTTTAATTTCACCACGACTGATGCGAGAAAATTCTAATAAATCATCTATTAATTCTCCCATTCTTTGGGCGGCACTTCTCACCCGTTGTAAATAATCTTTGCCAAATTCATCCAGTTGATCTTCATAATCTTCTAGTAATGCTTGACTAAATCCATCAATACTCCGTAATGGCGATCGCAAATCGTGGGAAACGGAATAGGAAAAAGATTCTAATTCCTGATTAGCTGCTTCTAATTGCTTAGTGCGTTCAATTACCCGCTGTTCTAATTCAGCATTCAAATGGCGAATTTCTAATTCTGCTTGCATTCTGCGCTCAATTTCCTGAGTTAATGTAGCATTAGATTTAGCCAGTTCAACGGTTCTCTTTTCAACGCGGATTTCTAACTCATCATTAGCTTTTTTTAACGCTAATTCTGCTTGCTTACGTTCAGTTAGATCCCTTGCTATACCCGCAATTCCAATAATTTCACCATCTTGATTATAAATAGGTGTTTTAATTGTTTCAATCCAGATCGTTTCTCCTGATGCTTTGACAAAAGGTTCTTCAAACCGCTTCCGAGTCTTGGTTCTAATTACTTCTAAATCATCTGCTCGATATTTTTCGGCTAATTCTAAAGGTGCAATATCAAAATCGGTTTTACCAATTAATTCTTCCAGACTGGTAGCATTAACTGATTTGACTAAGCATTCATTCACCGCAATAAATTTACTTTCAGGATCTTTTAACCAAGCCATATCTGGGATATTATTAAAAATCGCTTTAGTTAAATGATCACTCTCTTGCAAAGCAATTTCGATTAACTTGCGCTGGGTAATATCCGTTGAAGTACCCGTGATCCGATAAGGTTTATTATCAACATCCCAAATCGCATTACCACGAGCAAGAAACCAACGGATCTCACCATTTCTATGCACCATCCGATATTCACTTTCGTAATTAGCTGTATGACCTTGGAGATGTTCTGCTAATTCTGTCCTCATTTTTAGAACATCATCCTTATATACTAAAGCATACCAATCATCCGGGTTATTAGCAATGTCATAATCAGAATATCCCAGCATGGCTTTTAAGATAAAATCTAGATAAATTTCATTTGTTTCTAAGTTCCAATCCCAGACTCCCACATTACCAGCACTGACAGCTAGAGCATATCTTTCTTGACTAATTTTTAGCTGTTCTTCTACTTGTTTGCGTAAACGTAATTCACTGCTAGCATCACTAATATTAATCGCTACACCGTGCCAAATTACATCTCCACAGTCTAATCTTTCTGGTTGAGCAATCCATTGAATCCATTCCGTCTCCCCAGATTGTTTGACAACCCTTCCTTCCCATCTCCAAGGTTCTAATCTAGTTGCACTTGCTTCTAATTCATTAACTAAACTATGACGATCATCTCGATGAACCATTTTTAGAATCGGCACCTGACTATCGGGTTGAATTTCCCCTGATTCTAACTCAAATAATTTGCTACCACCCGAACTAATAAATGGAAAAGAAAAATCCCCATTAGGTTGCATTAAAAATTGAAAAACCATCCCCGGTAAACTATCTACAGCTTTGGCTAATCTGGTGGTATTTTTTTCAATTTCAGCAGCAGCGATCGCTGATTTTACAGTTAATGGTAAAACCTTTAGATAATTAAGCTCTGCATCTTTCTTCAGATAATCTTTTGCTCCCATTTTCATAGCTTTGACAGCTATTTCTTCACTACCTTTATTAGTTAATATTATTACAGGAATGTCAATTTTTACCTGGAAAATATCAAAAATATTACCATCGCTCAATCGATATTCAGAAATAATTAGGTCAAAGCTATTAAGAGATGAAATTTGGTTATATTCAGCAATAGATCTAATTATTTGGTAATCATAATTTAGATTTATTTCTTTTACCTGATGCTGAAAAGCAAGTTGGTAAAATTGGTCATCTTCAATCAGCAAAATTTTGTAAACAGCTTTCATCTGATCATCCAATCCTTGATAATTTGTGCTGACAAATTATTAGGGGCATAGACTAAAAATTGGTTAATTTATATAAAGGCAATTATTCTGTCTAGATGCACCCTAAATATGGCGGAGCTATTGAGGATAAATAGCACTATATAGTGCGGCGTAATCTGCGTCAGAAAATCCCAACTCATTCGTGATTTCTAAGATTTGACGAACTCCCTCTAAACTGTTGGTATTTAAGCCATTTGAATTAGCCTCAGCTAGAAATAAGTTGGTATCTTTGAGCAAATGTTTAGTCGGAAAATTAGGATTATTATAATCTCGCTGAATCATGCGTGGCAACTTTTTGTCAAAAGTAGGAGCATAAAGGGCACTTTGGCGCAAAATTTGCATAAAAGTGTCTACTTCTAGTCCTTGTTGTTCAACAAAACTCAAGCTTAGAGCAAAAGCAGTTGTCAAGGAACTAATTAGTTGATTGAGAGCTAGTTTAACACTAGCAGCCAATCCAACCGGACCAATTAAACGTGGTTCTGGTCCAAAATTTTGCAGCAAACTAGACCATTTTTGAAATTGGACAGGGTCAGCTCCCACCATCACCATTAATTTTCCTGATGTTGCTTCGGGAATACTCCCTAACACAGGTGCTTCTAAATACTCACCTCCAAGAGCGACAATTTCAGCCAAGAGCGCTCGACTTTGGGTAGGAGAAATAGTCCCCATTTGAATAATAGTGCGATTTCTCAGCTTTAGTTTAGCATGATCTGACAATAAAGTTTCTGCGATCGCCTGAGCATCTTGTAGCATCAGAATGATACAATCAGATTGCTCAATCATCTCTACCCCAGAAGCAGCAACAATTGCCCCAGCACTTTGTAAAGATTCTAGTTTAGAGCGGGTACGATTGTAGACAATCACCGGTAATTGAGCTGACAAAAGTCTTCTCACCATTGGCTGTCCCATCAGTCCTGTACCTAAAAATCCTATGTTCACGCTTCATCCTGACCAAATAACGACAACTAGCAAATATGCTTAAATCTTGCTTTTCTAGATGATAATCGATCAGGGGGGAAAAAATAATCCTGATCTACCGGATAAATTTTTTCAAGGAGAAATAATGATGAATCTTGAACAAATTGATCAATTGCTAGCTGACTGGCAACATAAAATCAACCTAATTAGTCAAAATCTGATCGATTTACAAGCATTTCCAACCTACCAAAGACTATCTGGTGATCCTGGTTATCCTCTGCTCCAATTAAAGGGAGTAACCCAAGCCAGAGTAAATCCAGCATTACAGAGCATGAATGAATTATTTCAACATTTTGATTTATTGTTAAATACACTTAATCAAGCCACTGATTTAAGAAAGCAAATCCTAAGATTTTTAGGTTCAGAATCCAAAATTAGAGAAATTGAAAAGATTTTAAAATCACCATCAATTAAATTACCAGCTGTCCAAATTCCCCTAGCAATGAGACATTTACTGAGTGCGACAGAAACGGTTAATGCGATCGCTCCGGAACAGTTACTGATGGAAATGATCAAAGCATTTCAAATTGCTAAAGATGCTGTATTAGCAGTTGATAGTGCTTGGTCAACTTTAGAAGAAAAACTAGCCCAAGCTGAACTGGAAGTTAGCACCCTGCAAAAATTAGCCAAATCTTTGGGTGTAAATATAGAAAATGAATTATTGATCACCAGACAAAAGATTGATTGTTTACGCGATCGCATTGATACTGATCCCCTAGGAGTTAGTGCCGATTTCGACCAAGAGATTCGAGCGACACTTGCCCAAATAAAAACTAATCTCGAAAATTTAGTCAAACAACAAAACCAGATTAAAGATAACTTAGCGATCGCCCATAATCTGTTCAATCAGTTAACTCAAATTCACCACCAAGCTGAAATAGCTTTTCAAGAAAGTTATGAAAAAATCCTGGAACAGTCTCATTTACAGAGTCCTCTACCGATCGCCCAAATTGACGCATTAGGTCAATGGTTAAGTAGACTAGAAACTAAATTTTCTGAAGGTATATTAAATCCGGTTAGCGTTGGATTAGCAAACTGGATGATTAAAGCTCAGGAATATATTACTATAGAAAATAAAGCTTATACTGCCAATAATGCTCCTTTAGCAACTAGAAAAGAGTTAAGGGGAAGACTCGAAGCACTGAAAGTGAAAGCAGTAGCAAGGGGTTTAGCAGAAGATCCGACTATTGCGGAATTAGCTGAAAATGCTAAACAGCTTTTATATACAAGTCCGACACCTTTAGATCAAGCATTAGATTTGGTATCGCGATATGAAAAAAAAATTAAATAGTTAATCCTAATTTACTCGGTCAGATCCATTGATGAGATTGATCTGTGGGTGGGGGTGGGTTTTTATAATTAGTGGGTAAATTGCCAAAATCCGGGTGAACCCACCCCTACAATAATCGGCAAATTGAGGATAAAATTGATGGAAAAATATGTGATTAAATTGGTAGGGAGAGGTTCACCAATAAATTTGTTACCAACAGATAACGATCATAAACCTGTCCCGTTCTCCCAAATCAAACTAATTTAAAGGAGTGTTCCATGAACTCAGAAAAATGTCAAAGACCAGGATGTAACGGTATCATAGAAGATGATTACTGCAATATTTGTGGACTTGCAGCACTAAAAAAGTCAGACATAAATACCTCTTCACCAAGTAGAGCAACTAAACCAAGCGATCGGATTACGACCGGTACAGGTTCCTCACCCCTCACCAATCGTTCTTCTAAAGGTTCTCGACGTACCAGTACCTCAGCTAGAAGTAGTCGTAAACAACTCGGTGCTGGACTGGTATCAATTCCAGAATTACCTTCAACCGAACCAGAAAAAGCGATTATGCTAGAAGCAAAAGTGCCAGAAAATAAGCGCTTTTGCTCAAATTGTGAAAACCCCCTGAAACGAGAACAGGGATTCTGTAGTAAATGTGGCAAAAAATTTTCTTTTATTGCTACACTCCATTCTGGTGATTTAATTGCTGGTCAATATGAAGTAAAAGGAGCGATCGCTTATGGAGGATTAGGTTGGATTTATCTTGGGTTTGATCGGACTTTATCTCGTTATATAGTTCTCAAAGGGTTACTCAATACTGAAGATGCTGCTAGTGCAGCAGTTGCAGTAGCAGAACGCAAATTTCTTGCTGCGGTTAAACACGCTAATATTGTCGGAATTTATAACTTTGTCAATCATGGAAACGAAGGTTTTATCATCATGGAATATGTTGGTGGTAAAACTTTAAAACAAATTCGGAAAGAACGCGGACCACTACCAGTTACCGAAGCGATCGCTTATATTCACCGAATTTTAGGTGCATTTGCTTATCTCCATTCCTTGGGATTAGTATATTGTGACTTTAAACCTGATAACGTGATGCTCGAGGGAAATGATGTCAAATTAATTGATTTAGGTGGTGTGAGACGGATTGATGATTTAGAGGGTGATATTTATGGGACAGTTGGTTATAGCGCTCCCGAAGCAGGTGAAGGACCAACTGCAAGTTCTGATTTATTCACGATCGGAAGAACATTAGCTGTTCTGATTGCTGACATTAGAGGTTTTAGTAAAGAACATCTTTATACTTTACCCAACGCGATTGAAGAACCTGTATTTGCTCAACAAGAATCCTTATATCGATGGTTAATTAAATCCACCGCTGAAAATCCAGACGATCGCTTTCAATCTGCGGATGAAATGGCTGATCAATTATTAGGAGTATTGCGAGAAATAGTTGCAAAAGAAACAAATACTCCCCGTCCGAGTGATAGTAATATCTTTGGGGGAGATCTATTATCAATGATCACTAGCAATGATTTTGAACCGATCGCTCCTAGTTATCAACAACTACCTATTCCCATGATTGACTCAACTGATCCTGGGTTTAATGTAGTAATCAACGCAAGTGCTATTGCTAATCCACACCGACAATTTGAGAGTTTTAAACAAATTGTGCAACAATTTCCTACTTCTACTGAGGGAGTTTTACGTCTAGCTAATAGTTTAATTAATCTTGGTGCTTATGATGAAGTAGAAAAAGTTTTAGCGCAAATTGAGGAAAAAGATCCTTGGGATTGGAGAGTGCTATGGTATCGAGGACGATCATTAATGTCTCAAGGTAAAGCAAAGGAAGCAGAAGCAGCTTTTGATCAGGTTTATTTCGATTTACCAGGAGAATTAGCACCAAAATTAGCCCTAGCTTTAGCCGCAGAGTTAGCTCATAATTATCAACTAGCAATTAAAATGTATGATGTGGTATCACGGACTAATCCAAGTTTTACTACTGCTGCTTTCGGTTTAGCCCGTTGTTTAAGCGCAATTAGCGATCGCAATGGTGCAGTAAAAGCTTTAGAACGAATACCACAAACATCATCTTTATGGGTAAAAGCGCGGGTAGAAATAGCCCGGACTTTAATCGATCGTCAACATCAAACACCGGGAATGGAGGAATTACAAGCAGCAGCATCAGCAATTGAAGCGATCGCTCTAGAAGGAATGGATCACCATAAACTAACCTTACAGGTTTTAGAAACAGCTTTACATTTAATTTCTTCCCAAGCATTAGCACCAAATTCCAGGATCTCAATTTTCGGACAACCTCTGCAAGAATTACATCTGAGAAAAGGGTTAGAAAAATCTTTGCGAGCGATGGCACATTTAACAACTGGAGATGATAAAATTCGGTTAGTGGATCAAGCTAATCAAGTCCGTCCAGTCACCTGGGTTTAATCAAACCTATAGTCAAAAATTAATTTTATGCAATGTCCAAAATGTCATAATTCCGTCCAAATTACCGACCGTTTTTGTGAAGAATGCGGGACAGAACTAATGGTAACTAATTTGAGCAGTGCGATCAGCAACTGTGAAAAATGTGGTGCAGATGCGGAGCAAATTGATCAGGAAGGATACTGCTCTAATTGTGGATTTCGTCGAGAAGAAAGAGAAACAGATCGGATTGAAATAAATTGCTCTCCCTGTTTAGCTGGGATCAGCGATCGGGGACTTAGACATCATCATAATCAAGATTATATCGCTGTTCAACATATAGAGCATACGGACATATTAGTTGTATGTGATGGAGTTTCCAGTTCCGAATCACCAGAATTAGCAGCAAAAGCTGCTGCTGTAAGTGCTTGTCACAGTTTAGTAACTGCGGTTGAAAATAATATTCCCTTACCAGCAGCAATCAAACAAGCGATCGCAGCAGCACAAGCAGCAGTATGTGCTGTTCCTTATACCACACCGACAGAAAACTCACCATCAACTACCATTGTCGCAGCGATCGTGCAAAATAGTATGGCTGTAATTGGTTGGTTAGGAGATAGTCGTGCTTATTGGATTTCTGACCAAGATTCACAACAATTAACCACTGACGACTCTTGGTTAAATGATATGATCGCATCCGGTCAATTGACCGAAGCAGAAGCAATCCAATCAGACAAAGCACACGCAATTACTCGTTGGTTAGGAGCAGATAATAGCGACACTGAACCATCGATTATTACTTTTCCTTTTGCTAATTCTGGATATTTGTTACTATGTAGTGATGGTCTATGGAACTATTTACCTAAATCTGCACAAATTGCTGAACTTGTCAAGCTCAATATCAAATCAGATACCATAACAATTTCGCGCTCGTTAGTTGAATATGCGCGACACTGTGGCGGGCATGATAATATTAGTGTGGCGATCGCAAAAGTATAATATTTGATAAATTGTTGAAGCAAACGTAAATTATCTAGCATCCGAATATAAGCTTTCACTTGGGGATATTTTTGATTAATTTTCCAGGAGAAACTAGCGATCGCTACTAAATATTTTTGCTCTGATATTTACTCCTCAATAAAAAGTCCATTCTATTATCCCAATTCAGGCGATCGCCCTTTTAATCCAACAACACTAACCCCGGATCGGACAAAGACTGAGAGTGGAACAATCAACTTTAATTCTCGGACGCAGTTCAACTTGAACCAAAGTCTTTAACTCTTCATTTTGTGGTGCTACAAAAAATTCTAATTTGCCGTTAATATAGTCAGTAATTTTAATCATATTCACCAATTCAAAACACATAATTCCTATCGTTGCATCGGCTATTTTTAATTGAATTTGAACTGATTCTTGAATAATATTTATTCCCAACTTGAGAGTAACACCTAACGAATCTGTCACTTCATAACACCAATAACCATCGGACGGTTGAGATTTTTTCGGTTCTTCACAAAATAATTATAGGAAAGCTAGTTCATCAAATCCACCTTGCAGATTGATTTTTGTCATTTTTTTACCTAAGATATCAGGTCATTTTCCATATATTATAGCACTGATACCAATTCACCATGAAGATACATTGATGTATATTGATCTGTGGGTGAGGGTGGGTTTTGATGATTAGTAGGTAAATGTCAAACATCTCGGTGAACCCGGGCGGGTTTTTCTAATTAATTGGTAAATTTCAAAAATCTGGGCGAACCCGCCCCTACTACAGAAATCCGCAAATTGAGGATAAAATTGGTAGGGGCAGGTTCACCAGTCAATTTTACCACCAACAGATCACCATTATAAACCTGCCCTGGCCTAACAGATCAACCTCAGATTAAGTGCAATTTCATAGTTAATTGGTATCACCTCAATATCTACTTCACCCTCTTCTCCTGTATTGTTATTTATAAAAGTCTCAGTAAATCGTTTAACAATATTGCTTTCTTGCTGCACAGTTTGCTCAAGATGAGTTTGAATAAATTGACGAGATTCTGAATGTCAAGGGCTTATTTTTAATATATAGGTTTTAGGAATTGTAAAATTATATCATTTTTAGCAAATAGGCGGGAAGTATTGAATAATAACAAGATTATGCTGGCTGAGTTTTTATTTTAACTCTGAATTTACCTACTGATTATGATTTTTGGATCGATCGCTCATCATCCTGATGTCCAAGGATCAGCAAACGTAAATAATCTAGCATCCGAATATAAGCTTTCATTTGGGGATATTTTAAATTAATTTCCCAGTAAAAACTAGCGATCGCGGGAATATCAAACACTCGCATTCTTTGCAATCGCTCAATTGCTTCCTGTTCATTTTCAATCCAACCTCGTACTTGAATTTGACTAGCATAACCACGGATATCTGATGTTAACAGATCAATTTCCTCTAAAACCGTAAAGTCTTCATTGGTAACTAAAGGTAAAGCCGCTATCTCTTTTCGTTCTTGCTTGGTATTCTGGTAATCGATAGTTAATTGCTCTAACAGGTGAGTAATATAGCTTCTAGTGCTTGGAGAACTTTTAGGATTAAACGTTGCTTCAGTCATCATTAACTCCATAGGTGACTATTTTTTCAATTCCAAATTGATTGGGTCTTACAATTAGATATTCATTTCCTTTTCGATAAACGGCTGAACTATCTCGACGATATCCAGTCGGTGGGACTCGGTTTGCTCTCTTCTTATTGAAGTTATGGGCTTTGCGTAGATATTTTAATGGATCAAATTCTTTTCTTAAAGCATGGTCTAAAATATTTTGAGCTACACTGATATAAGTAGAAGCATCCCACTCAGCCATATACTGCATTATTTCGGTAACTTCTGTCTCACTGTATCCTTCATATAGCTGGGTTAAAAATGGATCGATAGACTCATTCGACATCAATTTTTAACTCTAATTGAGTGAGTGGTTTGATCATAAAAAATGAGATATTTATCCAAACCTCAGCATTTTCTGATGGCTGTGACGTTATCATATAGGTTGATCGCTTTGCCTAAATTTGTTTCTCCCTCAACTGCGAATTATCCTCTATATCTATATTATGATAACCTATTTTTGGAAAAATTTATGATAGGTAATGTCCATTTTAGCTCCAAATTTACCTAGGGATTATGATTTTTGGTGCGATCGCTCATCATCCTGATGTCCAAGGATCAGCAAACGTAAATAATCTAGCATCCGAATATAAGCTTTCATTTGGGGATATTTTAAATTAATTTCCCAGTAAAAACTAGCGATGATCATCACTCAATACAGTTTTAGAAACAATCCGGGTTTTCTTGCGATCGCTTTGGGAAAGTTCTTTTCCTGACTGTAACTGAGTAGCACTACTTTGTAACACTGTCGCAGCACTTTGATCACCCATTTGTAAAGCAGTTTTTGCCGCAGTTTGCAACATGGTTGCAGCACCTGCTCGGTCTCCTTGTTCTAATTTTATCTCTGCTAACTGAGTTTGTCGATATTTCGCTAAAGCTAATATATATTGTTGTACCTCTGCATCTTGCATTGGTTGATAATTCCGTACCACATTTGCTTCAACTGGAACAATTTGTGATAATAAACCTTCCTGATTGCTCCCAGGATCATCATAGCGAATTTGGACTTGTGCGATCGTATTTTTTCCTTCTGATAAAGCTCCAATATAAATATTCCCCAATAATATTCTAGGATTATCCTTCATTAAATCTCCCACTCGTATTTGCCATCGATTACCTAATTTCTCCACAGGTAATTCAATCACATCTGGTCGAATTTGGGCGATCGGTTTCAGTTCAGCTAGACGAATATTATCACTTAGAGATAGAAGGAGATAAGCATTAGTTAAACCTACAGATTGTAACCGATTAAACAGACGACTAAACTCAGTTACAGCTTGTTCTGGATGCTCAATATAACATAAACTTCCTCCACCCGCATCAGCGATATTTTCCAGCAAATCTTGATTCCAATCTGAGCCAAAACCTAAAGTATTAATAGTAATATTTGTTAAAGCAGCAGTGCGTAGTGCTAATTCACGACAGCGTCGATTATCATCATTACCAATTTGCCAATTAAAAATCTTGAAACCGCTTTCTCCATGTCCATCCGTGAGTAAAAATGCGTGGGAAATTGCTTGATTTGTTCCCTTATTCAATTCTTCCAGTCCCTGATTTAAACCAGCATAAATAGAAGTGCTACCCTCAGCTACCAAATTTTTGACTTGCGATTTTACTTGTGCTGGTGATTGCATCAGTTGATTGGGAACAATCACTTTAGCTTCTTCATTAAAAGCGACTATGGAAATGCGATCGGTAGGTTTAAGCTGATCCAATAATTTTTCAACTGCTAATTTCACAGTTTGGAGAGGTTTTCCGGACATCGAACCACTCCGATCCAAAATTAACCCCAAATTCAGGGGAATATTTTGATCTAGTGCTTCCGAAATTGCCGCAATAGAAATACCTAATTGACGCTGACTATTCTTTTGATTAGCATCAATATTAGCATCATTTAAAATCGCTTGTAATTTAATTTTCATGACGAGGTTTATCCTGCAAAACAGTTTTCGATACAATCCGAGTTTTCTTACGTTCAGCTTCAGAAAGTTGTTGACCAGATTGAAGACGAGTAGCACTACTTTGTAATACCGTCGCTGCACCTTGATCACCCATTTGCAAAGCAGTTTTTGCCGCAGTTTGTAACATTGTAGCTGCACCAGCGCGATCGCCTTGTTGTAATTTCATTTCTGCTAATTGAGTTTGTCTATATTTCGCTAAAGCTAAAATAAACTGTTGTACTTGAGGGTGAGGAGCAGGTTGATAAGACTTGACAACATTAGCATTAACTTGAATCACCTCAGACAATAACCCTGTCATCCCAAAAGTTGGATCATCGTAGCGAATTTGCACTGTAGCGATCGGTTGTCTACCTTCTGGAAACTTACCAATATAAAGATTAGCTAAAATTACCTTTTCGACATCCTTCATTAAATCTCCCAACCGGATGACAAACCTACCATCTTCTACTTGGGTGGGTAATTCAATTACATCTGGTGCTACCTGAGCGATCGGTTTTAGATCCGCAAGACGCACATTAGGAACTAGAGATAAATACAAAAAAGCATTAGTTAATCCGACCGCAGAAATCCGGTTAAATAAACGACTAAAAGCTTCTACGGCTTGTTCTGGACGTTCAATATAAGATAAATTACCACCACCACCATCTGCAATTTTTTCCAGAATATCTTGATTCCAATTATCACCAAAACCTAAAGTATTTAAAGTAATATTATATTCAGCCGCTAAAGCAGCTAACTTTAAACAACGCTCATTATCACCATGTTCATTTTCCCCATCAGTCAACAAAAAAGCTTGAGAAGTAGCATCTTTTTTCCCCTTAGCTAACTCTTCAATTCCTAATTTTAAACCTTCATCAATAGCTGTTCCCCCGTCAGCCCGTAAACCACTAATTGCACTATTAATCTTACTCGGTTCTTCAATTAACTGATTTGGCACAATAATCTTAGCTTTATGATCAAATGCTACTACCGACAGGCGATCGGTAGGTCTGAGTCGTTCCACAATTCGTTTAGCCGCATTTTTGACTGTATCAAGGGCGCGTCCACCCATTGACCCACTATGATCCAAAATTAAACAGAGATTGAGGGGGACATTACCATCCAGCTCACCAGCGATCGCGGAAATCGAAATGCCTAACTGACGTTGACTCGTCGCTTGATTAGCATCAACATTGGTATCATTTAACATCGGCTGCAAATTAACTTTCATAAACCCAAAGTCCTAGCAACATCAAAGATTCTATTCCAATTCTAAGGGTTAAACAGATTCACCGCACCAGCCAGCCTCACCAATGACCCATAAATGATCCCAATCCCGATCTGCTGCTCATCCCAGAAGCAAGCTACTATGTTTTAAAGATAGCGACATCATTACAGGCTACAGGCTATGGACTCATCGATTCAGGCTGTTCAATCTCCCTACTATGGAGATGCTTACTACCGAACACCTCCTCCCGATTTACCCTCCCTACTATTAAAGGAGCGAATAGTTTACCTTGGCATGCCTTTGGTGCCGGCTGTCACCGAACTAATTATCGCCCAACTTCTGTATTTGCAATACGAAGACCCCGAAAAGCCGATCAAAATCTACATCAACTCCATTGGTACTACTGGCTACGAAGGTAAACCAGTCGGCTTTGAAACAGAAGCCTTTGCCATCTGCGATACGATGAGCTACGTTAAACCTCCGATTCATACTATCTGTCTGGGATCGGCAATGGGTATGGCTGCGATGTTACTTTCAGCCGGGACAAAAGGTTGCCGTGCTAGCTTGCCCAATGCTTCGATCGTTTTACACCAACCGATGATGTATTACCGAGGTATGGCCCAGGCTACCGATATCCAAATTCGGGCTAAAGAAGTGCTGGCTAATAAAGCCACCATGATGAGTATTTTGTCTCGCACCACCGGTCAGTCAGCGGAAAAAATTGCTAAAGACATGGATCGGTTATTTTATCTAACTCCCCAAGCAGCGAAAGAGTATGGTTTGATTGACCGAGTTTTAGAAAGCAAGGAAGATTTACCTGTACCACTACCCGCTGGGGCGATCTAATGGTGAGGGGTCGGCGATTAGTCCCAGGTCTAAGTCCGGGCGATCGGGACCTACTCACTTTATGGGTCATAATTCAATCAGATCAAAACGGAGTGCTGCTTTATGCCTATCGGTGTCCCTAAAGTCCCCTACCGGATGCCGGGGGACTCTTATACCCAGTGGATCGACATCTACAATCGTCTTTACCGGGAACGGATTATTTTTTTAGGACGAGATGTTGATGATGAAATTGCTAATCAGATCGTGGCTGTGATGCTTTACCTCGATTCGGAAGATTCTGGCAAAGATATCTTTTTATATATCAACTCCCCTGGTGGATCGGTTACTGCGGGGATGGCCATCTTTGACACCATGCAGCACATTAAGTCAGATGTGGTAACTATTTGCGTGGGTCTAGCTGCTTCCATGGGTTCTTTCTTACTAACGGCTGGTGCTAAGGGCAAACGGATGGCCCTACCTCACTCGCGGATTATGCTCCATCAACCTTCTGGAGGAACCCGAGGACAAGCGACCGATATCGAAATCGAAGCCAGAGAAATCATTCGGATTCGCCATCAGTTGAATGGGATCTATGCTAAACGCACTGGTCAAACCTTGGCTAAAATTGAGAAGGATATGGATCGTGACTTTTTCATGTCAGCTCAAGAAGCTAAAGAATATGGTTTGATCGATCGGGTGATTGAGGAACGAGTTAGCTAATGGTTAATTAGGTGAAATCTAAAGATTCTCATCTTTCCACCTCACCCCCCAGCCCCCTTCCCTATTAGGGATAGGGAGCTTGCGTTTCTTGTTGTGGATTTGAAACCGTAAATTCTGTGTGAGAGCTGCGATAAGTCCTTACTCTGACGATACTTTAATGAACAAAATAAAGGGGAAACATATCCAGTTCCATCTGCTTCATGGAAAGCCCATTCTCTAAATTTGTTGGTGATGCTTATGATTCCAGCTAACCAAGGTTTTAACTTATAGCTTATTATACCAATTTGGCAAAGATTCGCTAAAAACTCTCTCATTATTGGCCAGAGACATTCGGTGGGATTTAATTTAGGGAAATTTTTGATTAAGTCTCAAATTTAACCGGATTTGTAACAATTGCGTTATAATTCTTTACCGATGGGCACAATAGAGGTTGTTTATGAGTAATCCTTTAATCAATGCCTTTTTTATAGGCAGATCCCTGGCTGAAGCCCTAAATGAGCAGATTGAAAAAACACTGACTAATGCTCTGAGTGAAGTGGGCAAATTTGATGCCGAGCAAAGGGTGCGTTTAAGGCAATTCATCGACGAAGTGATGGAAAGAGCCAAACGTGAAGAAGAAATCGCTATGCAGGGGCGAACTTACTCAACTGGATTAGGAAACTCAGGTTCCCAAACCGAAGATCTGCAAGCCACTATTGACGAACTGCGAGCTGAAGTTGCTCAGTTACGAGCTGAGTTACAACGCTATCGGAGTCGCTCATCGCTCTAAACAAGCCCAGATATCTAGCTCCCGTTCCTTTTCGCTCAAGCAAATCACCTGAAATAACCAAGTGGGAAGAGTGTCTGCTTTAATTAATGACGCCACCAAACCTGAATCAGCACAAACGCCAATCGCGTCAGTCAAACACCGAGCTAAAACCAAAGTCGATCCAGCTCAAGACTATCGATGGAGTCGTCCCAACTACTCTCGTCATCAGCGTCGTATCGAAATTTGGGCATTTGTGTTAAAACTAACTGCCGGATTATGGTACGACAGTAAATCTTGGAGTTATACAGGCGAAGTAACGGAAGCAAAAAAAGCTGCTCGACGTCGTCGCATGGCGATTTGGATTCGCGAAACTTTTTTAGACCTCGGCCCAACTTTCATTAAACTCGGTCAACTTTTCTCAACTCGTTCAGATTTATTTCCGGCTGAGTTGGTCGAAGAACTTTCCAAACTGCAAGATCGAGTACCTGCATTTGGATATGAACAGGTAGAAGAAATTGTTGAAGAAGATTTCGGTAAAACCATTACTGAACTTTTTCGGAATTTTGATCCTGTTCCCTTGGCCGCCGCTAGTTTAGGACAGGTACATAAAGCCAAACTATATTCTGGTGAAGAAGTAGTTGTCAAAATCCAACGTCCAGGTTTGAGAAAACTTTTTGATATTGATTTAACGATCGCTAAAGGGATCGCCCGATTTTTCCAAAACCATCCTGAATGGGGGCGTAACCGAGATTGGATGGGAATTTACGACGAATGTTGTAAAATCCTCTGGAAAGAAATTGATTACGTCAATGAAGGACGCAATGCCGATACCTTTCGACGTAATTTTCGCGAGGAAGATTGGGTAATTGTGCCGCGAATTTATTGGCGGTACACTTCTTTTCGGGTGTTAGCTTTAGAATACCTACCTGGGATTAAAATTAGCCATTATGAAGCCCTAGAAGCGGCTGGTTTAGACCGGAAAGTGATCGCCAGATTAGGGGCAAAAGCCTATTTGCAACAATTACTTAATAATGGTTTCTTTCATGCCGATCCCCATCCCGGTAATCTGGCAGTTAATCCAGATGGTGCCTTAATTTTTTATGATTTTGGCATGATGGGAGAAATAAAAAGTGGAATTCGGGAAAAACTGCTAGAAACATTGTTTGGAATTGCTCAGAAAGATGCTAACCGGATCGTGGCTTCCCTAATCGAAATGGGCGCACTCGTTCCGACTGATGATATGTCTCCTGTCCGGCGTTCCATTCAGTATATGCTGGACAATTTCATGGATAAACCTTTTGAAACCCAGTCGATCGCTTTAATTAGTGATGACCTCTATGAAATTGCCTATAACCAACCCTTTCGCTTTCCCGCTACTTTCACTTTTGTGATGCGAGCTTTTTCGACCTTGGAAGGAGTGGGGAGAGGTTTAGATCCAGAATTTAACTTTATGGAAGTTGCACAACCTTTTGCGATGCAGCTTATGTCCAACGGAAATCACCCAGAAACAACCAATAGCATTATTAGTGAACTCAGCCGTCAAGCAGTCCAAGTCAGTAGCACTGCATTGGGATTGCCCCGTCGGATTGAGGAAACCATTGAAAAATTAGAACAGGGAGATCTGCGTTTACGAGTTCGTTCAGTAGAAACAGATCGTCTGATCCGTCGCCTTGGTAATATGCAAATGGGTACGAATTATGCTTTACTCATTGGTGCCTTGATCCTATCGGCGACAATTTTATTGGTCAATGGTTATGGAAGACTGGCCCTGGTCGTGGCTTTGTTATCAGTTGGTCTAATGATTGGGCTAATTCGATTGCTCAGACGCATAGATAAGCTTGATCGAATGTTTTGATCAGTTATAACTTAGATGATCGGTCATGGAAATCTGTGACCGATGACTGCTTTCCGCTTTACCTCAATATGTCCGAATAACTATCGCCAGTTATGAAAAACCGCTTTGCGGCTACCACTGATCCGGGACTTGTCCGTTCCGTGAATCAGGATGCCTATTATATGGACTCGAATGGAGAATTTTTTATTGTAGCCGATGGTATGGGTGGCCATTCTGGTGGCCAAGAAGCCAGCCAAATTGCTACAGATACGATTAGAGATTATTTGCTTAAACATTGGCTTTCATCTGAGCCAACTGAATTAATTTTGGAGAAAGCTTTATTTGAAGCTAATCAGGCAATTTTGCAGGATCAGCAAGATCATCCAGAACGTGCTGATAGTGGGACGACCGCAGTAGTGGTCATGTTGCGTGATCAACAACCAATGGTTGCTCATGTGGGTGACTCTCGTCTCTATCGTCTACATGGTGAAAAATTAGAGCAAATTACCGAAGACCATACCTGGGTAGCTCGTGCAGTTCAAGCTGCTCACATTACTCTTGAGGAAGCCAGAATTCATCCTTGGCGTCATGTATTATCTCAATGTTTAGGAAGAGAGGATTTACGTCAAATTGATATTAAGTCCTTTTCAGTCGAAGCAGGCGATCGCTTACTTTTATGTAGTGATGGTCTCACGGAAGAATTATCTGAATCCTTAATTATAGATCCGCTGAAATCTATTTCTGATTGTCAGGCAGCAGCTAATCAATTAGTGATTGCTGCTAAAGAAAAAGGAGGCAAAGACAATATTACAGTGGTGCTGGTTAATATTGAAGAGTAATAGGTAAATAAAGTGTCACAGGTTTCATTTCGATGGCAAAAACTCGTTAACTTGATGGAGGAATTATTAACAACTGCCCCAACATTCCTCCAGCGTTTTCGGGGTGCAGGAGGTTGGTTATTTGGGTTGACGCTCGCGATCGCCATGTTGCTGTGGCATTGGCAACTTTTTTTGGCTACTATGACTGGGTTAGGGGTAATGGTCTTAGTTTATTTTACCCAAAAAACCAATTGGAAAATCATCTGGTTGCGTTTCCAAAAATTCTGGAATAGTTCCAATCGTGCTGTCGCTCTAGCTATTTTTAGTGGTGGATTAGGGACAGCTAGTTCCTATCTGGCAGTGGCAATTTGGGTAGAATTAGATAGTCATTGGTTAGCATTCGGATTTATTCTCCAAAATTTGTTTACCTTAGTCATTTTAATCCTGTTGCTGTGGCAAATATTAGCCCGTCAAAATAACCGAGAGGAAAGTAAACTTTATGCTCTGTTGGGAGATTTAACTGCTCCTGACCCCCTAAAACGTTTAATGGCGGTGAGATTACTTGCTAAAGTTAGCAATAATCGACCGAGTGAGCGCGATCGTCAATTAATTACTGATTCTTTACGGTTAATGCTCGGTCGTGAACCAGAACCAATTGTCCGCGATACAGTGCTTGATGCTTTTGGGAGTTTAAATCATACCCCAGTTTTAAACAAACAAGTTCCACCATTGTCTATTCCCTTAGACCTGAAGCAATCTCCAGCAAGAGTCCATCGACAGATTTCCTAATTATTATTTTTCCCTATTAGTACGGTTATTGCTGGTGTCAAGTTCCTTAAATGGCTGGAAATATTTTATGTATAAACAAGCTTTACCAGTTTTAATTGCTGCTAGCCTATTAGCTGGAGATTATCGTAATGATTGGCTCGCGATCGCTGCTCCTGGACAATTAGCTCCTCGTGCTACTCCCATTACGAATTTTCCGATTGTGCAAATTGGAGCTGGGGCAAATTTTAGTCTCACAATTTTACAAAAAGCCGCTAATTTATCAACAGTAATTGCTCGGATTTCTTTAAAAGCAAAACGAGGTGGTAGTTATTCTCCTGAAACATTAATTGGTGATTTTCGGTATAAAATTAATCAAAGAGCCAATTTCATTCAGGGATTAAATGAAGGTGATCTGGTTGTAGTTCGTCTCTATGATCAAAAAAACCATCTAATTGGTTATAGTGAATTTGAACTCCTAGCTGAAAATGTAGCAGTTAACTTAATTTTGCCAGATCAACCCTTATCATCTCGATTATTGTTAACTTTCTATGGTGCTAATGCTAATCTCAATGGTAAAATTGATGATGATGCACATATCTATGGCTATTTTACTCAAATCTCTGCTGATGGGCAAAACGTTCACTTTTTAAGTGCATTACCAGTAATCAATAATATTAGTCAATTTAAAATTGTCACTTTACCACCCTTACCACAAATTAGTTATCCCCCTAGTTTAGCTACAGGTGCTTTTTTTGTAGTCAATCGGACTAATGCAATTTTTGATGATAATACACCTGGAACCTTGACAAATCCTCCTGGACAGCAAACAGCAATCAGGGATCTAAGTGCTGATCAAATCGATACTTATAATGTTAGTCAGTTAATTGGTAAATTTAAAGCGATCGCGCTAGGGTTAGATCCGAATGGTAGTTTTCGAGATGTACCTAATAATTATTGGGCCAAAGATTTTATTGCCCAGTTAGTAACGCGAGGAATTATTCAAGGTTTTCCCGATGGGACATTTCGTCCTAATGCTCCCGTCACCCGAGGACAATTTGCAGCAATGGTAAATAAAGCTTTCCGAAGAATAAAAATTCGCGATGCGGTTACATTTGCTGATGTACCAAGTAACTATTGGGGATATCAAATCATCCAACAAGATTATGAAATGGGATTTTTTGAGGGAGGGGTGAATTTTGGACCAAACCAAAAGATTTACCGTTGGGATAGTTTAACAGTCTTAACCAAAGGATTAAACTATTCAGTCCAGGGGACAACGGAACAGATTTTACAAGTTTATCAGGATGGATCTCAGATTCCAAGTAATGTCAGAGAGGCGATCGCTGCGGCGACAGAAAAAGGTATAGTAGTAAATTATCCTAATCGTGCTATGCTCAAACCAAATCAACTAGCAACCAGAGCCGAAGTAGCAGCATTGATCTACCAAGCTTTAGTTAGTACGGGTGATGCGAGCGCAATATCATCTCCTTACGTGGTAGGAAAAAATTAACTAATTAATGCCATTTGCCCCTTTATATCCGATTTTGTACCAAATTCTCAAACCTGCTTTTCCTTCCTGTCTGTGGTGTGGGGAAAATCAGGAAAAAGCGATCGCGCTCACTTTTGATGATGGTCCAAATCCAAAATATACCCCCCAATTGCTGCAAGTTCTAGACCGCTATAATGTCCCAGCAACATTCTTTTGGTTGGGAGCAAATATAGATCGACATCGAGCTGTAGCAAAAGCAGTCCGCGATCGGGGACATGGGCTCGGGTTACATGGATATTATCATCAATCCTTTCCAAGTTTGAGTGAGAGTGGACTCAAACAGAGTTTAGAGAAAACCCAAAACGCGATCGCCCGTGCTTGTGGAATAGAGTTAGAATATGTCCAAAGGGAGATCCGAGATGTACGTCCTCCTAATGGTTTTTTTACCCCGAAAACTTTGAAATTACTAAAACGATGGAACTACCGATGTGTGATGTGGAGCGTAGTTCCTGAAGATTGGGTATGTCCTGGGGTTTCTATAGTTATTAGTAGGATTATGCGTCAAGTGCAGAATGGTTCGTTAATTGTTTTGCACGATGGTGATCAAGGTGGTGCAGATGTGGTAGAAACTACAGCTCAATTGATTCCTAAGCTAATTCAGCAGGGTTACAAATTTGTCAAGGTTGAGGATTTGTGGATCAATAAAGCTCGATTTGCTCAGAAAAATTATGCAAAAGTGCGGAAAAAATAAATTGTAGCGTTTTTCTGTTTGTTGAGGTAAGTTGAAGATCCTCCTAAATCCCCCTTAGTAAGGGGGACTTTGAATACCAGATGAATATGCTAACCTGTTTAAACAATTTATCCAAAAGGTTAAACCGATCGCCTTTCGCATAATGGTTCACATTAAGCGAGTAGAACTCAGTAATTTTAAGTCTTTTGGTGGCACCACCCCTGTTCCGTTGCTACCTGGTTTTACTGTGATTTCTGGACCAAATGGTTCCGGTAAGTCCAATATTCTCGATGCTTTACTATTTTGTTTGGGACTTTCTAGTTCTAAAGGGATGAGAGCGGAACGTTTACCGGATTTGGTTAATCATAATCAACCTCATCGGGGGACGGTGGAAGCTAGTGTTACTGTTACTTTTGATTTGGGGAATGAACCAGAACAAACAGATGGACAAGATCGTGACGGAATTGAGCTAACTGAGGAAGAAGCTGAAAATCAACCAAAATTTGGAGATTGGAATGTCACCCGGAAACTCCGAGTCACTCAACAAGGGAGTTATACCTCGACTTATTATATTAATGGTCAAACTTGTACTTTGACTGAATTACATGAGCAACTTAATCGTTTACGAGTTTATCCAGAAGGTTATAATGTAGTTCTGCAAGGGGATGTTACCAGTATTATTTCGATGAACTCCAAGGAAAGGAGAGAAATAATTGATGAACTTGCTGGAGTAGCAGCATTCGATCGCAAAATTGTCATCGCTAAAACTAAATTAGATGAAGTTAAAGAACATGAAGAACGGAGTCGGATTGTTGAAAAAGAGCTAATTACTCAACGCGATCGCTTATCTCAAGATCGTCTCAAAGCTGAAAAATATCAAAAATTGCGGACTGAGTTACAACAAAAAGAACAATGGGAAGTAGTCTTAGTTTGGCGTCAATTACAACAACAAGAATGGCAATTACGCGAACGAATTGAAGCTGGAGAAAGAGAAGCAATTGATTTTACTAATCAAATTCAGCAAAAAGACATCCAAATTCACCAAGCAAATGCTGAATTAGAACAACTTAATGCTCGGGTGAAAGCATTGGGAGAAGAAGAACTGCTCTCTCTCCAATCGATTTTAGCGAACCAAGAAGCGGAACAACGTCAACAACAAAACCGTCAACAGGAACTAGAAACTGCGGCTCAACAAATAGCTTTTCAGATATCACAAACAGAACAAGAAGTCAAGACATATCAGCAAAATTTAGCGAAAGTAAATTCAGAGCATTTAGTTAAAACTAGGGAAATGACATCCTTAGAGATGGTTCGGGATGAGATTCAGCAAAGATTAGCACAAAGTAAACAAGATTCTAGTGCGATCGCGGATATTTCCCAAGCGTGGGTCCAGCAGCAAACTGAACTGAACCATAAAATTGAAGAGCTGCTCCAAATTATTGATCCACAACGGACCGAACAAGCGAAACTGAAAGAACGAGAAAACCAGTTAGCTAGACAAATTCAAGAACAAAACCAACTGTTGCAAGAATTAGACCAAGAAGTAAGTAAAAAACAGCAACAAAAACCAGCGATCGAAGCCAAATTTTTGGGCTCTACCCAACAGATGGAAAGTCTTGCTCAAGCGATCAATATTGCTGAACAAGAACTGCAACTCCAGCAAGAAACTCAAAAACGTCTGTTATCTGAACAAAGAGAAAAACAACGTCGTTTAGATAAACTGGAAGCTCAAACCCAAGCATTGCAAGAAGCTCAAGGTACTTATGCGACTCAATACATTTTACAAACAGGATTAGTCGGAGTTTGTGGATTAGTTGCTCAACTAGGACGAGTAGAACCCCGATATCAGTTAGCTTTAGAAACCGCAGCAGGAGCAAGATTAGGACAGTTAGTCGTAGAAGATGATAATGTAGCCGCAGCCGCAATTGAACTACTTAAACAAAAAAAAGCTGGACGTGCTACTTTTTTACCCCTGAATAAGATTCAGCCCCAAAGATTTAATCGGGCTACTACCTTGAATTTTGCTAATGGATTTATTGAATATGCTGTCAATTTAATTGATTGTGATCCGCGCTATCGAGATGTGTTTAACTATGTTTTTGGACAAACAGTAGTGTTTGAAACTTTAACCGAAGCTCGTCGCTATATGGGTCAATATCGGATTGTGACGATGGAAGGAGAACTTTTAGAAACCAGTGGAGCAATGACTGGTGGAGCTAGCACTCAACGTTCCTCTCTGCATTTTGGTACTATGGTAGATAGTGAATCGAGTGAGATTGTCGCTTTGAGGGAAAGGTTACAAGAGATCGAACAGATTTTAGATCGGTGTAGTCATGGGATCAATCGCTTAACCTTAGAAGTGAAAAGTCAATCGACTCAACTGAGCGAAGCAAAACAGCAAAGACGCGAACATCAGTTACAAACAGAACAAATCCAATCGGAAATTAAGAATTTAGGTAATCAACAGGAACAGTTGCGATCGCAACTAATGAAAAATACCCAAGAATTAGCGATTTCCCAAAGTCGTTTACAAGCTCTTGAACAGGAACTACCCACCCAAGAACAACGACTACAAACCTATCGACAAGCTCTGACCGAGTTAGAACAGTCCCAAACCCATAGTCAGTGGCAACAAATTCAGGCCCAAATCCGGAGTCAAGAAGTCCAATTGCAAGAACAAGATACCATAATCCGTAATGCTCAAACTCGATTGCAAGATTTGGTTAACCAAAGATTACGCTTGGAAACCAAAATCCAGCAAAGTGATCAAATGCTACAAGATTACGGAAAACAACAAAGTGCTGGACGTGAAACCATCCATCGCGTAGCTGAACAATTGCACGCGATCGGAGTCCAAATTGGCGAAACTAAATTAGCCTTAGTTAAAATAGAAGAAACCTTGGGGGTGGAAAAACAAGCAAGAGATCAGGCTGAATCCCAACTCCGAGATATCCGTTTAGCGAAACAACAACTAGAATGGCAATGGCAAAAACTTCAGGAAACCCAGCAAGGAAGACAGGAAAAATTAACAACCTTGCGAGTCCAAATTGAAACCCAACAGGGGGAATTACCTGATCCCATCCCCACCGTACCGACAGATTTGCAAGTAGAAGAGTTACAAAAAGAAGTGCGATCGCTGCAAAAACGAGTCCAGGCCATGGAACCCGTGAATATGCTAGCCTTAGAAGAATATGATCGAACTCAAATACGTTTAGGCGAACTAGGTCAAAAATTAGCTACATTAGAAGCAGAACGGACTGAAATCCTATTGCGGATTGAAAACTTTACCACTCTGAGACTCAGGGCTTTTAAAGAAGCTTTCGACGCAGTAAACGAAAATTTCCAGTCCATCTTTGCCGAATTATCCGATGGAGACGGATATTTACAGTTAGAAGATTCTGCTGACCCATTTAACGGGGGCTTAAATTTGGTAGCTCATCCTAAAGGTAAACCAGTACAGCGTTTGGCTTCCATGTCTGGGGGTGAAAAATCCCTCACCGCGCTGAGTTTTATTTTTGCATTACAACGCTACCGTCCGTCACCATTTTATGCTTTTGACGAAGTAGATATGTTCCTTGATGGTGCAAACGTAGAAAGATTAGCTAAAATGATCAAACAACAAGCTAAACAGGCACAATTTATTGTAGTTAGTCTCCGTCGTCCGATGATTGAATCGTCCGAGCGAACTATCGGGGTGACCCAAGCCCGAGGGGCCTACACTCAAGTTTTGGGCATCAAATTGCCGCCTAAAAATGCCTCAGTTTGATTTTTTGATATTTATTATTCATAGTTAACAGGATTCGAGATCGGAATTCGGAATATATAATGACATCTGAACAAATCCGCCAACGCTCCGATATATTAGGGACTCAAGTAATTACCCGTGATACGGGTAAGCGATTAGGAGTAGTCTCGCAACTGTGGGTAGATATAGATCAGCGAGAGGTGGTCGCGATCGGTTTGCGAGAAAACCTCCTTGCAATGGCCAGTATGCCACGGTTTATGCTCTTAGCTAATATCCGTCAAATTGGTGATGTCATCCTGGTGGATGATGAAAACGTGATTGAAGATGATGTGGATATAGATGCCTATAGTAGTCTCATTAATAGTGAGGTGCTCACGGAAAATGGGGAACTGTTAGGACGAGTGCGGGGCTTTAAATTTGACCCAGATGATGGTAAAATAAGTTCTCTGATTTTGGCGTCTTTAGGTCTACCGCAAATTCCTGATCAAATTATTAGCACCTATGAATTGCCCGTAGAGGAAATTGTTAGCAGTGGTCCCAATCGTTTGATTGTGTTTGAAGGTTCTCAAGATCGGTTAATGCAATTAACCGTTGGTCTGATGGAACGGATCGGGATTGGTAAACCCCCTTGGGCTCGTGATGAAGAAGATGAGTTTAATTTCCCTACTACCATCCGTCCCGAAAATCAAATTGGGACGGGAGCGATCGCTCGGAATACCACATCTACTCCGATTCGGACTAATACACCCACCAGTCAAGAATGGGATGATGATGAATGGGAAGAACCAGTAGCTCCCCCCAGACGTCAAGCTCAACCAGAACCTCTTTATTACGAAGAGGAAGAAGAAGATAATTGGAGCGAACCAAGAAGGGCAGAATACGAAGAAAGGAGATATATCCCCACAGAACCTTATCGTCCTAAGCAATATGCTCAAGAGTACGATTATGAGGAAATTGAAGAAGATGTTTGGGCTGATGATGAATCCCCTAAACCCTATAAACCTCCGACTGTGAATATTCCGGAAAAAAAGAAAGCCCCCGAATATGAAGAGGAAACTGGCTATTAATTGGGTCAGAAGTGATCCAGTTGAAATGAGGATGTGGTAAAAAGAAAGCATGGCAGGGCGTATGGCCATACGCCCTGAGATTAATGGCCATTATTTTGGGCTTGATTTCAAAGCAACTATAGTTTAAAGAGGCGATTTCTCTCAAAATAATAATCTCTGCAAAACCATAGCGGATAGCCTAACATTAATTAAACATGGCTTTAGATTGGCAGCAAAATATTTCAATAACCTGGCAAAAAACCTGGGAAATTATTAAACCTTTAGCCTTGGCTATTGCTGGTGGTTTTCTCTTTAGTTGGCTCAAAATTCCTGTAGCATGGCTAATCGGTCCTCTATTAATGGGGGTTGCTTATTCTGGGATTAGTGGAAATCCTACCCCCTTTCCCTCTAGCATGAAGGTGATTGGTAAAGCAATTCTTGGTGCTGCCGCTGCCACTGGTTTTTTACCAGAAACATTGATGCGGGTAGAAAATTATGCACTACCTTTGTTACTGGGCATTATGCTCACTGGTATTCTGTGTATAGGCAGTGGTTACTTGCTATGGCGATGGTCTGCAATTGATATGGTAACCAGTTTTTTAGGCTTCATCCCAGGATTATCTTCTACGATTGTGGCGATGAGTGAAGAATTGGGTGCAGATCCGACATCAGTAGCAATGCTTCAATATCTGCGCTTGATAACTGTCAGCTTAATTGTGCCAATTATAGTTGGATTTGTATCTGAGGATCTGCTAGTAGCTAACCCCGAAACTCTGCTAACTGTTACTACAAATATTTATTCATACTCTTTGGTTATTAGTTTGTTACTGGTCACAGCTTGCTGTAGTTTAGGAACTTTAGCAGGAAATTGGTTGAAGTTACCTACCAAAGAGTTTTTAGGCTCATTTCTGCTAGGAATTTGCCTATTTTGGAGCTTACCTAATTACTTTTATGTACCAAAAGCGATATTCATTTTTGGTTTAATTTTGATTGGAGTTTCCTCGGGATTAAAGTTTGAATTACAAATAGTAACTAAACTTTGGAAAGCTTTATTATTAGAGCTTTTTTTAGTGATTTCACTGATATTATGTTGCCTTGGCATTGGCTATGAATTTCATCAAATAACCCATGTTGATCTAATTACATCACTCTTAGCCTTTGTGCCTGGAGGAATGGAAGCAATGATCGCTACAGCTAATCAATTAGGAGGTGAGCCAGGACTTTTATTAGCTATTAAATTCTCACGGCAGATGCTGATCCTTTTAGCAATCAATCTGTTTCATGTGTTCTTTAAATCAACAAAAACTATAGAGTATTTACCATGAAACTCTATTAAGTTAGCACCTTGCCGTTGAGAATGATGTGACTGAGATGGTAATTAATCGTATCATTGATCATGTAGCAGCAGCTTGTACCGTCGGTAGACACTCAGCCTACCCTTTTATAATTGCCAGTTATGGCTGAAGTTGGTTGACTCGCTTGAAATCTACTCAGTTGGTCAATGGGGATCATCCCGAAAACCGACCTATTCGTTCTGTGGGTGTTTGTCCAGAGCGATTTGACTTTTGAGCTGATGAGTTGCATAGTGTCAGTGGATTACTTGGGAGTATGGGGGAAGATGTCCCTAATTTTTGATCAAAAAAACTGGGGTTCTTGGTTGATCTATGGTAAAAACCGAGTATTTTGTCAGAAACTCATTTTGTTGTTTTTGGGAGATTTCTCTAAATATTTTTATATTTTTCGATAAAATTATCCTCTATCCTTTGGTAAATCTGGCAAATTTTGGAGATACTTATGACCAGTGAAAAGAATTTTTGGCAAAATATTGGCTTTATATTTTATTTTATTCCGATTTTAATCTTGATCATTGTTGTGGCTAGGTTTAGTGTAAATTTGCCCCTCATGGAACAATGGTTATTAGTACCTTTTTTTGAAAAAGTTGCTAGAGGTGAAACTAATTTTGGTGATTGGTTCACTCAATATAATCAAAACCGTTTGCTGTTTCCACAACTAATATTTACAACTTTAGCTTTTATTTCTAGATGGGACATCAAATATGAACTAGGGTTCAATATTTTTCTAGCTAGTTTAACATACTTCGGTCTCTATAAAATTGCCTCAAGAACCCAAGGTAATTTAGTGGATGTTGCTCATATCTTAACCAGTATATTCATTTTTTCTTTAGTCCAGTGGCAAAACTGGCTGTGGGGATGGCAACTATCAACTTTTCTCGTTAATACTTGTTTAGTATTTGCTGTTCTGATTCTGACTGGTGCAAGTAAATTATCTGGAAAAATTAGATTGGCGATCGCCGCAATATTATGTTTTATTGCTAGTTTCTCTACCAGCCAAGGATTACTGACTTGGTTAGCTGTAATTCCCGCAATAGTATTGGTTGACGACCAGACAACAGCAACTAAAAAGAAAAAATTAACTTGGTGGTTAGGGACATTTTTATTAACCTTAATTATCTATTTTATTGGTTATAAAATTCCGGCAAATTTGAATATATGGGCAGGAATAAAAGACCCGTTTTCTAGCTTAATTTATTTCTTAGCTCTTTTAGGTTCACCTTTATTATCCTTGGGCAAAAGTTATGGAGAAGCGGCTTTTTTTGGATTTATCATCTTACTAACTTTGGTCAATATTACGTTATATTTTCATCGAAACTTTCGGTCAAAATTTTCCCATTTGCTACCTTGGATTTGTTTAGGACTATTTTCCCTAGTATTTTCCCTATTGACAACCTTGTTTAGAGGTGATGTTGATCTTAGTCAGGTAATGGATTCAAAATATACAACTAATAATATTTTTCTGCTCGTTGCTTTTGTGCAAATCTCCCGTCTATTTATTGGTCTATATCCAGATAAAAGAATAGTCGTTGCTAAGAGTTTTTATATTTTTTTTGCGACGATCATTACCACAATAGTGGTCGCTAATTCTTGGTTGACTATCACCTATATAAAAAATGATCAGTTAACTCGAGAAGCGGGAAAAAATTGTTTAGAAATTGTGAATTTATTTACAGAAAATCCCGATGAATCTTTGCAAAATTCTTTCAAAAATATTATGCCAGCACCTGAAAAATTTAAGCAAAATGCCACAATCCTGAAAAAACTCAAGTTTCACAAATTTCTAAGTAAAATTGAGTTAATCGACAATCCTCCTCAAGGTCACGGATTTTTGGATATTAATGTCAGCCATCAGAAAGTTTTAGTAGTTGAAAACAATAATAAACCCATTCCTTTAGGTGGATGGGCTGTATTACCAGATAATCCTCATAATCCAAATCTAGTAGTATTTTCTGATCACGACAATAAACCTTTTTTTGCGATCGCTTTGATTACACTGGATCGACCGGATGTAGCGAAAGCGTTGGGTTCAAATCGATTTACGAAATCGGGTTGGGGTGTGTCGGTATTACCAAAATATTTACCCAAGGGAGAGTCAACCATCAAAGCTTGGGTCTATGACCAAGATCACCACAATTTTGTCAAATTAGTTGATGAGCAAAAAGTAGTGATCAAATAATCGCGGGAAACTAGGAACTGAGGATTTTTGACCTTTTTTGGGGATCAGTCATGGGTCAAAAGAGCAACTGACCCATGACATCGATCAGTCTAACCTACAGCATAAGCGGTGGTAACTCCCCACCACAGGAGAAAAGCAATGGCACCTAAGATCAGGACAGCTGAAATCGCGATCGCAACTGGGTGATCAGCTCCCTTAAATTTCATAATCCCACGATCTAAATCTGATGTCATAATTTTGCACTCCGTGGATTTCCAAAAATGGGCATTGTGAATCGATTAACCTCGCTAGATTCTAAACGAAAAAAAAAATCTTGGTAGTAAGTTAGCCTACCAATAGCATTTATCAATGGACATAATGTAATATAAATAAGAAACTCTATTATAAATCCTACCATACATGGCCAACAAGCCAACGATCGCGATTACTCACCTAGGTTGTGAGAAGAACCGGATTGATACAGAACACATCCTGGGTCTACTTGTCCAAGCAGGCTATCAAGTGGATAGCAACGAAGAATTAGCCGATTATGTAATTGTCAATACTTGTAGCTTTATTCAAGCAGCCCGCGAAGAATCAGTCCGCACCTTAGTAGAATTAGCAGAAGCTCAGAAAAAAATAGTCATCACGGGCTGTATGGCCCAGCACTTCCAACAACAATTGCTTGATGAAATCCCAGAAGCAGTGGCAGTAGTCGGCACAGGAGACTATCATCAAATAGTTAAGGTGATGGCACAGGTAGAAACGGGCGATCGGGTGACCTTAGTTTCCCCTGAACCTACCTATATTGCTGACGAAACTACACCTCGTTATCGTACTACACCAGAGGCGGTTGCTTATGTCAGAATTGCCGAAGGTTGCGATTATCGTTGTGCCTTTTGTATTATTCCCCATTTGCGAGGAAATCAGCGATCGCGTCCCATTGAATCAATCGTTGCAGAAGCCGAACAATTAGCGGCTGAAGGTGTAAAAGAAATTATCTTAATTTCTCAAATTACGACCAATTATGGTAAAGATATTTACGGCGAACCCAAATTAGCCGAACTTTTACAAGCTCTAGGTAAAGTTGATTTACCTTGGATTCGGATGCACTACGCCTATCCTACGGGCTTAACGCCAAAAGTAATCGAGGCAATTCAAGAAACACCTAATATTTTGCCTTACTTAGATCTGCCCTTGCAACACTCCCATCCAGAAATTCTCCGGGCGATGAATCGACCATTTCAAGCAGGCGTAAACGATAATATCATTGAACGGATTAAAACTGCCATCCCTGAAGCTGTCTTACGGACAACTTTTATTGTCGGTTTCCCTGGTGAAACCGAAGAACACGCAGCACATTTATTAGAATTTGTCAAGCGCCACGAATTTGATCACGTTGGAGTATTTACATTTTCCACCGAAGAAGGAACTCCTGCCTATAGTTTACCCAATCAATTACCCCAAGAGGTGATGGATGAGCGACGGGAAGCGGTGATGGCAGCCCAGCAACCGATTTCGTTAAAAAATAATCAAAAATCGGTAGGTAAGGTGGTGGATGTATTGCTAGAACAGGAAAATCCCGAGACAGGGGTATTAATTGGGCGATCGGCTCGGTTTTCTCCTGATGTAGATGGGTTGGTGTATGTTGAGGGGGATGCTACTTTAGGTTCGATCGTACCTGTAACTATTACTGATGCTGATGTGTATGACCTTTATGGTAAGGTAGCAACTTGTGCAGGGAACAAATTCTAATATATTGAATTATCATAAATTATACTGATAGTATATTCCAGGTATAAGGGGAAATACTATGACTCAAACTGTCGTACTTGTTCCTGGGATTGGATTCGGTGGTGCTGAGTTATTTTTTCTAGCTTGGTGTCTGCGACAGCAGGGATATTTAGTCAAAATCTTCTGGAAAAATCCCTGGAGATGTTCTCTGTCAGCTAGTGCTGATGCACTTTACTCAATGTTAATGACACAGCAAATCGAGAAAATACATTTAGTTGCCCATAGTTTAGGAGGTTTTGTCGTCCTCCAATTGTTGCAGGATTATCCACACCTGTCTGTAACAAGGATTATATTTTTAGGGGTTCCACTAGCTGGATGTTTAGCAGCACAGCGTGTTTCCCGTATTCCCGGTGGGCATTGGTTAATTGGTCAAGCATTGGGTTCTATCTGTTGGCACCCAAATCTACCTTTTCCGTCTCAAGTTGAGGTAGGAGCGATCGCGGGCAAAGTCAATTTTT
This sequence comes from uncultured cyanobacterium, assembly GCA_963744145.1. Taxonomy (GTDB): domain Bacteria; phylum Cyanobacteriota; class Cyanobacteriia; order Cyanobacteriales; family CAWUOF01; genus CAVUSO01. The sequence goes on from CAVUSO010000001.1 coordinate 2,016,284, forward strand.
TGCTTGGGTTTATTTTATGTCCAGGTAAACAAAATGATACACTTGTTTGTGTTGAAGAGACTGATCATCTAGATTTGAAATCTCATTGTGTGCTTTCAGTATCCCATACCAGTATGCTATTTTCCCAGCAAGTGAGTGATTACGTCAAGCGTTTTCTCGATCGAGGAACGTTTGTTTAAACTTTAATCAATTTGGCAAAATTCTTGAATAGCTTGCCAAATTTCCGCTCTGATATTATCCAAGGTGTGGTTACTGTGAAACTCGATTAAATTAACCCAGGGGCGATCGCGGGCAAAGTCTCGACTAGCTTGAATCGGAATAACTTCATCTTCTTTACCATGAATAATCAGGGTAGGGAGTGATCGCGTCAATTCTTGGTCTGAATATTTTTGCAAATCTAGCAGAAAGTTGTAATGTAATGGTAATTCTTGCTGTTCTCCATAATGGTAGGTATTGATATATTTCTGAGATTGCCATTGACGGATATTTTCTGCTCCGAGTATAGGCAAAAAATGAGATAGAAATTGAAAAGCTGGTGCTAGCAAAACTATTTTCTGTACTTGTAAATGACGCTGTGCTAGCCATGCTGAGGTTAAGCCCCCAAAGCTAGAGCCAATTAAAATAACTGGTGCTGGATCTGGGGAAAACTCTGCTTCTACTTGTTGGAGTTGACGACTAAGAGTCAAGTGGGAAAAGTCACCAGCATTCAGATCAGGAATTTTTAGTGGAATTGAGAGATTGGTAAAGCGATCGCGTAAATACTGAGCTTTATTTGACTGAGGACTCGAAGCAAACCCGTGCAAATATATATAGTTAGGCGATTTTGATATTATGTTCAAAGTAGATGCTCCTGTAATTCTATTATTATGGGGTGGGGCAGTTATACTTAAGGGAAAAATTCTACATGAAAACACGCAGACTTGGTAATTCAGATATCCACATTACTCCAATCATTATGGGGACTTGGCAAGCTGGTAAAAATATGTGGGTAGGTATTGAGGATACGGACACGATCAAAGCGTTAAAAGCTGCGTTTGATGCAGGAATCACCACTTTTGATACAGCTGAGGTATATGGTAATGGACATTCAGAGCAAATAGTCGGTGAAGCATTGGCCCCAGTACGCGATCGCGTTGTCTATGCTACTAAAGTTTTTGCCAATCATCTCCAATATCAACAAGTAATTGAAGCTTGCGATCGGTCTTTGCAAAACTTAAAAACCGACTACATTGACCTCTATCAAATCCATTGGGCCATCGGGGTCATTTAATAGCGCAATTGTGCCGATCGCCGAAACAATGTCAGCTCTCAATTATTTAAAGCAACAGGGAAAAATTCGAGCGATCGGCGTTTCTAATTTTTCTGGTCAACAGCTAGCTGAAGCATCTCAGTATGGACAAATTGATAGCTTACAACCACCATTTTCCTTATTTTGGCGATTTGTGGAAAAAGACGCTCTCCCTTACTGCATCGCCAATAATATCTCAATTATTGCTTATTCTCCTTTAGCACAAGGATTATTAACCGGTAAATTCGGTCCTGATCACCAATTTGCCGCAGGTGATCATCGTGCTAAAAATAAATTATTTGCTGACAAAGGAAATTACCAACGGGTACAGATCGCTCTAGAGAAACTGAAACCGATCGCAGCACAGCATCAGGTAAGTTTAGCTCAATTAGCCTTAGCTTGGTTAATTGCCCAGCCCCAAACCAGTGCGATCGCTGGAGCTCGTCATGTTGAACAAGTCTTAGACAATGCTAAAGCTGGGGAAATTGTTTTAGACCAGAGCCAATTGGAAGAAATTGACACCATTGGTCGGATTGTTACGGATCATTTAGACGCAAACCCTGTATTGTGGGATTTTTAACCAGCAGTAGCTAATAATTTGATGATTATAACCCACATTCCGCACCCTGAACTGTCACAATTCGTAATTACTGAAATAAACCTCTATCAAAGCTGAAATTTTGGCCCACTATCGTCAAAAAAGAGGTTTTTAAACCTTGATGGTCAGGTCATCAATCTCTAGTTTATTAATAATTATTAGCAATAAGTAGAAAATGAGGATTTCGGCCCGTTTTTTCAATAAATTTTGGTGTTGACTAGCTCTCTTAACTCAGTTTTGTTAGTTAATAACTGAACAATCTCTAGTTAAGATAGGTTAATTCTTAGCTCTTAATTAAATTCAAGAACTCATTCAAGCTAAATATATTTATGCTATATTAGCAAGAGGATTAAGTGATAAATTTATAGTAGCGCCGACAATCTTCTGGTAGCAGGGTCAGGATAAATTCACGTTCATTACTCCAATTAGATACTTGTTGTTGTTGTTGAAATGTGACCAGGTGAATTGCTTGAAAGCATTGAAATATCCATTTAGCTGTTGGACGGTCTGTTGCTTTCCCTAACTGATTTTTTATGGTTGATTTTGCTGCTGATAAAGCGGCTCGTATTTGTCTTTGTGCTAGGGTATAAACCAGTAAACCTAGCCCCATAATTGCTGCTAATGATTCGATGCGTTCGGGACTTTTCAGATAAACACTATCTGCAAAAAATGTGGGATCTTTAAGAAAACCAAATCCTCTTTCACAGGATTGCTGTGCCTTATACTCAGTCAGCATTGCCTCATTACTAATTTCGCTTTCTGCTAAAACGTTCGTCGCAATTATGAATCTACCTGCACTGTTAGTTTCTTGTTCAATTTGGCTTTTATCCTCGGTAAAACTGCCGAGAATTTGATAACACTTTTTTTGACTTTTATCTAATTTATCTGGTCTGATTTCCCTGACTTCTTTTGGTTCAATTTGATGATATTTAAAGGATTTCGATAGGTGAGTTAATGCCTTGACTGCATCAGCTTTACAGGCAAATCTATCTTGGGATAATTTTCCTAATTCGCTGTTCAGTTTGGTGGCGGATTTACTAATTTTCTGTGATAATTTCCGTAAATCTGATTCTCTTCTTTCTTGACTTTCCACAACTAGCCATCTTTGCTTTATCCCACCATAAGTCTGCTCTTTTGCCGCCCATGAATATCCAACTAATTTGCTTTTAGTAAATTCTGAATCTGGCAAATTTGCTACTAATTCTTGGGCTAATTTTATCTTTAACGGTACTCGGCTTAACCACTTAATTTCCGACATTAATTTGAGATTATCTTCTGTATATAAGGCACAATCAGCTACGATTAAACTATCTACTTTTATTTGATTTTTATAATCAATTGCTATCTTCGCAAAGCATGATGAGTCGGCTTGATTTCCTGACGCTGCTTTTAAAAATATTGGGATATCTCCATCCCCGGTACATACTAATTCTATTAAAAATTGTTTTAAATCAGGTCTATGGTCACGGGAATAACCGTAATTTATTTTGATTGGTTGTCGCGATTTTATTTGGGGCTCTCCTTGGTATGACAATTCTGGCTGACTAAATATTATCTCTGGTAATTCTTGATGATATTCCCCATGTACGTGAATTGACGATGAGTCTAGATGGGATGTATTTAAAGATATATCAAACTTTTTAACTGCATTTAAAGTAATTGCTAAAAATATTGTATCCAGTCCTTTACTATATAGTTTATCCATCACTCTTCCCAGTTTATCGTCATTTAAATATTCGGGCTTTACCCCGGCTCCTATTAAATGTTCACAGGGAATTGATTCAAAAAATTTCGGAAACATATATAATGGTTTAGAAATAAATCCTAACCCATTGATAATCATTGCTTTAACTGCTTGTCCAGCAGTAACTTTTTCTCCCGATTCTATCCCGATTAAATTATTAATTATTTCTACTATTCCAATCGTATCTACTATTCCTGCTACTAACCCCAGATGGTCGATATTCTGAATTTTAATATCGTTTATGTCTACCATAGTTACCCAATTTAACGAGCCAATTTTTGGTTCAATTATCGCATTTTTAGGCTCGATTGCAATTAATTTTTTTACTCTTTCATTTTCCGGACTTCTGCTACGGTTAATCTCTCAATAACCCAGGACCTCTTTCTGCTCATAAATCTAGTTTAATAAAATTTATTCTCATTAATCTCATTTATGATCTTTTTGAGCCAACTTTCTTCGTCCCCAATTTTTACCCTTTTATTAAGATGTGCCAGTGAGGGTGCGGAATGTGGGTTATAACGAAATAAGAAGCTATTTAAAATTTTATTGCTAACCGACTTAATTGGGGAAATTGTGCGTTATTATTAATATACAAGAAAAAGCCAAGTAAATCTCTCTTCTTGAAAATCAAAGTAACCTAAATAATTTTGAGGTAATTGCTATGCAACTTCCCAAAGTATTTGATCGCACGATTCGATACATCTCTGAGGCAGTTTCTCGGATTTTTTCTCCTACTGATGATTCTTACCCTGCCGTTGGTATTCAACCTTTTGAAGGCGAAAGTTCTAAAAAATCTCATTCAGATCCAGAATAACATTTAAACAGTTTGTGTATTCAGTTTTCTTCCACCGATCATTTATCCTCTCCAAGTTATTTTGAGAGAGGAATTTTTATTTTAAAAATTGATTTAAGAAAAAGCAGGTAGCCGCACTACTCACCGGCACAGTAAAATTATCAATGCCAAATTTCGAGAAAGATTCTAATCCCGTCGCAATTACCGCAACTACTAGAGGGATGAACCAAGTCAGAGACATATTGCCCTGTGTCCCTAGCAAAATTAAACAAGTAACTATATAGGTAATCAAGAACATAGTCAGGGAACCTTCCCAACTTTTCTTCATTCCCCACACTTGATAGATATGTTGACCAAATGCTTGCCCAATCAGAGCCGCTAATCCATCGCCCCAGGTTCATGACCAAAATTCCCACTGCGGCATACTGAGGTTGGTTGATTGGCCAAAACCAAGCAATTAAGATCCCAATACTGACAGCATAAAAAAAAGTCCCAAAGCTCTTGCGACCAACACTGTTAATCCCCGGTAAAATGGGGATACGATAGGAAATCAGGGCGATCGCACCAGCAACACCAGCCGCTCCCATCCCAACCCAAGCAGGTATTTCCAGCCACCAGGCGAGCAAAATTACATTTCCTGTGCCAATATGTACTACTTTGCGAACTATTTCGGGATAAGTTACTTTCTTTAAATGTAAGAATTCGGCAGTAAAGACGACTATACCTAACCAACTGCCAACTATTACCAGTTGTAACCATAAAGAGGGGACAGATTCTAACCAGGACAATGTTTTCAAAGTTAATTCAATTTATTTTTATTTGTCTAAAAGGTGGATTAGTAGACCTCTTGCAAAAGTCCTTATTGATCTATGTTATTGACAGGCAAGATGCCTGTCCCACAAAAGTTATTGATTCTGGTGGGACAGGCATCTTGCCTGTCCTATTTATTTTTGCAAGAGGTCTAGTTATTCTGATTTCATGCCGTCAAATTTTAACATGATAGAAAGTACAACTTATACCACAATCAAAAAAAAATGAAAATCTTGCTGATAGGATTAATTCGGGGCTACCGGAGCCTAATTTCACCCCTATTTCCACCTGTATGTCGATATGAACCTACTTGCTCACGATATGCTTTAGAAGCAATAGAACGATTTGGTCCATGGGTGGGCGCTTGGATGGCCATTCGGCGCGTTCTCCGTTGTCATCCCTTTCATCCCGGTGGTTATGATCCTGTACCACCATTACCTCTAGCAAAAGTTAAGGATGATCACTCAGCTCATTAAGCAGATACTATCAATTTTTCCCTGTGGTTTGAGGAATTTATGAATCTAAAAGTAATAGTGATTACTGTATTGCTTGCTTCTTTAGGATTAGTGGCTTTGGTAAGAGCTGGAAATAACGACCCCATTACCCAATTACGAACAACTAAACAATGTCAAGGATGTGATTTTAAAAATCTGCAATTGGTCAGCGAAACTTTTCTTGGTGTCAATCTTACTAAGGCTCAATTTGATAGTGCCAATTTATTTGGAATTAATCTAAGTGGCTCGCTGATGAATAATGCTAACCTCAGTAATGCTAATTTAGGAGTGGCTAATTTAAGTGGAGCTGATTTGACTGGAGCGAAACTAAAAAATACCTACTTTTATGCAGCTAATTTAGATAGTGCCAAAATTAGTGGTGCCGATTTTAGTGAGGCATATTTGCGAATGGCAATTTTGAGTTATGCAACTTTAATTAATACTAATTTGACTAAAAGTGACTTGAGAGATGCTAAATTGAAAGGTGCGATCTTGAATAAAGCTAACTTAAGTGAAGCTGATTTAAGAGAAGCTAATTTGAATAATGCTAATCTAAATGGGGCTGATTTGAGTAGAAGTGATTTACGCGAAGCTCAATTGCAAAGTGCGGATTTATCTGGGGCGAAATTAATTAATTCTGACTTGAGTCAAGCTTATTTAGGTAATGCTAATTTTAGTAATAGTGATTTAAGTCGGGCGAGTTTGAAAGCTGTTAATTTAGAAGGTTCAACCTTAGAAAAGGCTAATTTGAGTATGGCTGATTTGAGTAATTCTTATTTACCAATGGTTAATTTGAGTGGCGCTAATTTAGTTGGAGCTAATTTAACCAATGCAAATTTGACTGGTGCGAATCTGACTGGTGCGAAATTGACTGGAGTTGATTTAACGGGTGCCAATTTAACTAATGCTAATATTACGGGTGTGGATTTAAGGAATACTAAGCTTAAAGATGCTAGTGGTCTGAAAGTTAGTAAACCGATTACTATTACTAAATAACTAGATAGTCAAAAATCAGAATTTATGAAACCTTATCAACAAGTGTTAATTACCGAATGTGGAGAACCCCTGATTCCGATTCCTTTAGAACAGTTTGCGATCGCATCTCCCCATCTTTATCAACAATTAGGTGCCCCCTATGGAGAGCGATCGCCTTTTTATTTACGTGCAACTGTTTTAGAGAATTTAATTAAAGCACAAAATTTCCTTCAGCAAAAGTATCCGGGATGGCAAATTGAAATTTTTGATGCTTATCGACCTGTAGAAGTTCAACAATTTATGGTTGATTATACTTTAAATCAGCTCGCTCACGAACAAGGTTTAATCTTAGCAAATTTAACTCCAAGTCAATCTGAAACTCTGCTGGAAAAAGTTTATCAATTTTGGGCAAAACCTAGTTTTGATCTAGCTACACCTCCACCCCATAGCACTGGTGCTGCGATCGATGTTACTTTAGTAGATAATTATGGTAATCCGATTGATATGGGTTCTCCGATCGATGAAATATCACCCCGTTCTATTCCTGACTATTTTCGGAATAGTCAAGAACCAACTCAGCAAAAATATCATCAACATCGACAGTTACTCTATGAAATTATGAATTTAGCTGGATTTCAACGTCACCCGAACGAATGGTGGCATTTTTCTTTTGGAGATCAAATGTGGGTTTGGTTAAGTAATCAATCCAATCTTAATCATCATGTTACAGCTCGATATGGCAGAGTTAGTTAGTTAATATTACAGGTTAATCAAATAGTAGTTACTCAGTAACTCACTCTACGATAATTGCCTAAGATGCTATTTTAGAAGTTTTGTTTCTCTTTGTGTAAAGTTTTGTTTCAAAATGTAACATTACCCCAGATTTGATATAGTTAAATAACTGATACCAATTGATGATGAAGATACATTGATAGGATTGATCTGTGGGTGGGGGTGGGTTTTGATGATTAGTGGGTAAATAGCAAAAATCTCGGTGAACCCACCCCTACAAAAATCCGCAAATTGAGGATAAAATTGGTAGGGGCAGGTTCACCAATCAATTCTGTCACCAACAGATATCCATGATAAACCTGCCCTGACCTAATAGATCAACCTCAGATTAAGTGCAATTTCATAGTAAATTGGTATGAGTACCTAAATCTATTCCAAAATACTACTATTTTCCTTCAATGAAGTCAGGTGTTTAAGTGCTGAAAGAACTACATCTAAAATGGATTGGTCTTGCTCCTAAATTTGATATCGAATTTGGGGAAAGACTCAATATATTTACAGGTGATAATGGTTTAGGAAAAACATTTTTACTAGATCTAATTTGGTGGAAACTTACGGGCACATGGATAGACACCCCCGTATTTCCTCAACAAATGGAAGAAGAAAAACCAGAAATTCGTTGTTTAATTGAACAACAGCAGCTTAGTTTATTTCCGGATGAAGACGTCAGTTATTTTGACTTCGATCAACAAACATGGTACGATCAAAACCCTAGTAATACTCAACGAGATTTATATAGTCTAGTCATTTATATCCGGATCGATGGAGGATTCTCGCTTTTAGATCCGGCTCGAACTTCTAAAACTGCTTATAATTTTACTCAGGACAATCTTTGGAATGGATTAAAAAGAAGTAGTGGGAAAGTTGTCTGTAATGGGTTAATTCAAGATTGGGTCAAGTGGCAAAACCAACCCGATCAATCAATGTTTAAACTATTATCGAATGTGATTAGACAGCTTTCTCCCCATCCTAATGAATGGATGGAACCTGGAGAACCCATGCGAGTTTCAGTGGAAGATGTGCGCGATATTCCGACCATAAAAATGCCCTACGGAACTATCCCAGTCATCCACGCTTCAGCCGGAATGAAACGCATCTTAGGACTAGCTTATTTACTGGTTTGGAGTTGGGACGAACACCTGCAAGCATCAACACTGCGTAAACGTCAACCTCTTAACCAAATTACTTTATTAATAGATGAAGTAGAATCTCATCTCCATCCCCAGTGGCAACGATCAATTTTACCATCTGTTTTAAAAGTAGCTACCGATTTACAGCAGATCATGAAAATTCAAGCTATAGCTACTACCCACTCGCCATTAGTTCTTGCCTCATTGGAACCTGTATTTAATGAAGAAAAAGACAAATTATTTTTATTTGAATTGCAACAACAAGAAGTTACCCTCAATGAAATTCCTTGGAGTAAACAAGGAGATATAGTTGGCTGGTTAACTTCAGAAATATTTGGTTTAAAACAAGCTCGTTCTAAAGAAGCTGAAACTGTGATTGAAGCAGCCGAAGCATGGATGCGACACGATAATATAAATACCTTTCCTGAAAACTTGAGAACCCCCTCACAAATTCAACAAGAACTAGAACGACTACTTCCGGGACATGACCCTTTTTGATCCTCGTTGGATTGTCAAAACGGAGGTACATCGCCCATGATGCGATTTAACCCGCCACCCGAACCGCCAGAGTTTGATCAAAAAGCGCGAAAACCGGGGAATAATTGGTTAGCCAAAAATCCAGATCATAAAAGACCCAGAGATTATTGGTCACCCTTTAAAAGCAATTTAGCCGATGCTGCTGGTAACCTCTGTAGCTACTCTGTTATGTACGAACCTATTGGTACAGTAGACCATTATTTGAGTTGTGAAAATTATCCTAATCTTGTTTATGAATGGAGTAACTATCGCTTTGCATCAGCCTGGATTAATAGCAGTAAATGCAAGTTAGATGACCAAGTGCTTGATCCTTTCCAAGTAGGAGATGATTGGTTTGAAATCATCCTTCCTTCTCTTCAATTAATATTAACAAGTAAAGTTCCATCAGCCGAACGTCAAAGAGCAGAATTTACTTTACAACGCTTACGTCTGCGTGATGATGAACGAGTACTGCGCCAACGTCAAGAATGGTATCAGCTTTACCTGGATGGCGATCTGACACTGCAAGGACTAGAAAAGAAAGCCCCTTTAATTGCCCGTGCAGTCAGAAAACAGCAGCAAAGCCACTTATTTGAGTCCTAATCATATAGGAAACTTATGCAATTGACACTCCCATGCCTAAAGGCGATGGGATTCTTGAATCAATGACCGCACTTAACCAATTCTGATCACTCAGAACTAGCCAGAGGCGCAGTCTCCTCAAGCGTTGAAATTCCGGTGTGCCCCACCGTATTTTTAAATCCTAATCCTCTTGCTAATATATTCTTAGCAGCGTTTAAATCTCGATGTTCAACTAATCCACAACTAGGACATTTATGAGTACGAGTAGACAAAGATTTTTGCACTCTTGTACCACATTGATGGCAATCCTGAGATGTGAAGTGGGGAGCTACGGCAAATACATGAACACCAAGTATTTTGGCAAAATAATCAACCCAATCAGTGAACATTGACCATGCTACGTCTGAGATTGATTTAGCAAGTTTGTGATTCTTCACTAAATTACACACTTTTAAATCTTCGTAGACAATCACATCGCTAGATGTTACTAAACGCCGTGCAGTTCTTACCGCAAATTCTCGACGTTGCCTACTGACCTTTAAGTGTTTTCTTGCCATCTTATTAATGGCTTTCTTGCGGTTGTTAGACCCCTTTTTCCTTTTGGAAACTCTACGTTGTAGTCTCTTTAAGGACTTTTCTGACTTCCGCAAGAATCTAGGGTTTTCTACCTGATTACCGTCTGAATCGGTATAGAAATATTCCAAACCTAGATCAATACCAACTGCTTTACCAGTCGGTGTTTGTGGCTCAGAACGCTCTACCTTAATTAAGAATTGGCAGTAATACCCATCAGCTCTTTTAACAACCCTAATCCGTTTGATTTGCTCAAGTTGATAGAAATTTAGATCACTAATCCGATGGACGGGAGGATGCGTAGTGCAATATGCTCCTTGAGCTAATGCTTTAACGCCATCGTTTAAACCGATTAGCTTAAATGCTTGCGTTGAGCGTAGTCGAAACGTTCCCGCTTTAAAACCATCAGTGAATGTGATCTTTTTTCGATCTTCCGACAGCGCTTTAAAACCATCAGTGAATGTGATCTTTTTTCGATCTTCCGACAGTGACCAGCCAGTTTGTTTATATTCAACTGATCTACCACGTTTTTTGAATTTTGGGTATCCTTTTCGAGGCTTTTGCTCCTTACAGTTTTGGTAGAATCTAGAAATTCCATTCCAAGCACGATCAGCCGAAGCTTGTCTTGCTTGAGAATTTAACTTCTTAGCCCAGTCAAACTCTTTTGCTAAAGTAGAACAAAGTTTTTGGAGATCATTTTTACTAACACCGCGATTGTCCATCCAGTATCGCAAAGCTTTGTTACGAATAAAATTAGCTGTACGGATTGCTTCGTCTAGCAACTCGTACTGCCAATTTTTTCCACTTAACTTTGCTTCTAGTATTAACATAATTTTCTCGGTGTTAATATTAACAATATAGCAGATAATTAGCTAATTAGTCAACCTAATTAATAAATTAATTTTCTAATTAATTAATCTTCACGGCCCTTAAAGGAGCCATCCGATTCATCCCGACCCCTAAAGGAGTGGGCTTTCTCGGTGACAACCTGTAACAGAAAGCAAAACTCAGGCAGAGACACTATCCCAATTTTGGCGTTGCTGATTTACGGTATGAATAAATTTGTAGGGGCGTATGGCTATATGCCCCTACGGGATTTTCCAATTAGATCATACCCTGATTAAGCAACGCCCTATCCCAATTTTCAATAGTGGGTTTATATAACCATTGCTCAACTTTTAATTCATCAGTATAACTCTTAAAAGCTGGATCAGGCCAAATATGGATTTTTTCACTACAATCTTTAGAGCTGATTGCCAAAGAATTAAAGATTATTTTTTAATTAAATAGGGTAAATTATATAGGGTAATCCATCCTCAATCTCATTTATCATTCTGCTGATGCTCATAGAAGTCACAAAAGCGCCCCCCTAAGATAAGGCGCTTTTGCCAGAGTAATCAGGGTATTACATCTTAGAACCTGACTTTTTTTGTAACATTAGCGGAATTAGGACCTGAATCAGCGCGGCAACAGAGCGGATTAAAATAGCGATCGCTAAAATGAGTCCAGTTTCAGTACCCCAATACTGCGGCGGTATAATTGCTTGGCCCTCGGATGGTATAGTGATCGTCGGTTTGCTTGTGCGGATAATCGGATCGATTTGACCTTGCATGGTCTTTCTCCTGTTTGTGGGTTAATTTAAGGAGAAGCTTGTTGGCCAACTTTGCTTTCCACACTTTTATAATGACTTAGCTGAACGGGTTGCACAGCCTGACTTTCGACTCATTTGTAGCAATACGGGAAAAACTGAGTCAAAATTGAAGCTAGTAAACGGTAAAGTTGTGATACGTATGGCAAATTCTCTTCCAGCATCCAACTCAGGATTAGAAAGAATTGACGAAGCCAGGAAAAGGAAAGGATGGAATAAAGACTCGACTATTTGGATTGATAGTGCTAACAAACTACTTGAAGTTACTCCCAAAGGAAGCGTTTCGCGTTCAACTCTGAAACGATTTTGGCAAAAGCAGGCGATTCGTCAGGAAAACTTTGCAGCTATTTGTAAAGCTGTCGGGATAGATAACTGGGAAGAGATTGTTGATCATACCCCAACTCTGCAAACTTCAGCATATATGGAGTTTAGTCTCAATGACGATAAGTGGGTTGGGCGAGAACCTCTAATTCAACAGTTGAGCAATCACATAAATTCTTCCTGTCGTGTCTTGCTATTGGTTGGAATTACAGGGATCGGTAAAACTGCTTTAGCTGAACGAATAGTACAGGAATTACGGGGTGATTGGAGAGAACACAGGAGTAATTTTGAAGGTGATAATAAAGCTTCAGATTTTACCAGCGTTGCGTTGCAATGGCTGGAAAAATGGGGGGTAAATATTCCAAAAGAGGAGCGGAACTCAGAGCAAATATTACGGCGGTTAGTCAAACGCTTGTGCGAAAATCGTTATTTAATCCTGATGGATTCTCTTGAGTACCTATTGATAGGAAATGAAGAGGATGGCTGGGGTGATTTTGCTGATGAGTGGTGGGGGAAATTTTTTGTCAGTTTCTTAGCAGAAGCATCTTGTCAAAGTCGTTTCATTCTTACATCTCAAGATTTGCCAACTAAGTTTGAGACGGCAGAATGCGATCGCTATAAAAATCTCTGGTATTGCCAACTTTTGAAAGGGTTAGAAATACCCGAACAAATGGCGTTATTTCAAAAATTTGAACTAGATGGCGATTTGGAATTACCACATAGTCCCATGCGAGTGATTGGGGAAGTTTATGACGGACATCCTTTGGCATTGGGGACAATTGCCGGAGAAATTAAGGAATCTTATGGTGGGAAAGTCAGAGCTTACTGGAAAGAGAACAGTCGTTATATTGAAGAGGTAAAAGAGGCTATTGACGAAGCTCGGAACCAAGGCATCGTAAAAGGGGATGAAGATAGGTGGCAGTTAGCATCATACACAAAGGTCTTGCGACGGAAAGTCAAAGAACGAATTGAGAAGACATTTGAACGGTTAAAAAATGACGTATATGATGCCTATTTTTTACTTTGTACTGCTTCAATATATCGCTGCGAAGTCAAAGAAATATGGTGGCTGATTAATTTAGAAGATGAGGGATACAGTGAGGATCAGCAAAAGGCTGCTATTCAAACTTTGCGAGAACGGTATTTAGTTGAAGATAGAGGAATTGACGATGAAGATAATCGGTTGGTAGCAATACTCCGGACACTTTGGTGAGAGAAAATTATTTATAGGTATAATTGACTAACCAATAGTTTTCGGCCAATAGCCAAAAGACAGACTGGGACTAGCCGAAAACCTGATTTGGCAGATATTTTCGATTCTGAATCGTTTTCTACTTGAACAATTTTCTGGCCAAATCAGGCAACCGAACGGATTGGGCGCAATTTTTTCCTTACTGAGATCACCAAAAAAATATCGATCGTGAGAGAATTTACTATGTAAATTCGACCCGACCGATAATTATGAATTTTCTAGAAAACATCTTAACTCAACTTGCTGGGATTAGTAAAGCTCAAAAAAAATTTTTCTTAACCTTAATGACAACTATCTTGTTAGTCTATGGTAAAGTCAATTTTACTAATTTAAGTCGTTACTCGCAGTTAAACGAAAAAACTTATCGACGCCATTTTCAGCGCTCCTTCAATTTTTTGGAGTTAAATAAACAACTCCTGCAATTAGCCCTAGCGGTCACGAGTCGAAAAATTTTAGCAATGGACTGTTCATTTATTCAAAAAAGTGGTAAAAAAACCTATGGAAAAGATTATTTCTATAATAGTAGTAAGAGCCAAGCAGAACGGGGGTTAGAAATTTCTCTGCTCGCACTTATTGATTTAGATATCAACACGGCTTATGCTTTATCTGTTCAGCAAACATCACCATCTTTGCCCACAGAATCACCAAGAAAAACCACCAAAAAATCGCCAGGAAAAAATCAGAAAAAATCCCGAAAATCTAGTCCGAAAACATCGGACAATCAAGAGGATGAAGCTACAAGAGTAGATCAGTATTTAGAGCAACTAAAAAGAGCTCAAAGCTATATTCCATCGGATATACGCCACCTAGTAGCTGATGGGTACTATAGTAAAAAAAAGTTTGTTGATGGGGTGATATCTGTCAATTTTCATTACCTAGGTAAATTGCGGATTGATGCCAATATGCGTTATTTATATCAGGGTGAACAAAAAGAGCGTGGTCGCCCACGTCTCTATGCAGGAAAAGTCAATTTCACTAATTTAAGTCGTTTGACTTGGTGCCAGGAAGTTGAGAAATCAGTTAATATTTATAGTGCGATAGTTAATCATGTCTCCTTAGAGAGAAACATTAAAATTGTCGTGGTTGTTGATCAGCGTCAGCCTGACAAAACTGGTTATCTAATTTTGTTTTCAACAGATTTGTCGCTGACCGCCCTGGAAATTTACGAGTATTATCAGGCTCGTTTTCAGATTGAATTTATTTTTCGTGATGCTAAACAGTTTACAGGATTAGTGGATTGTCAAGCCCGTGATGCGGCCAAATTAGATTTTCATTTTAATGCTAGTCTGACAGCTTTGAATATTGCCAAATTATCAGCCAGATTAAACCATCAAGAAGATGAGCCCTTTATCTTTTCTATGGCTACTTATAAACGCCAAGCCTTCAACGCGCATCTTTTGGAACAATTTATTTTGAAGTTAGATTTGGAGCCGACTTTGATCAAAAGCCATCCCAATTACTCAGAACTACTTTCCTACGGTGCGATTGCAGTTTAATTTTGTCCGGAGTATTGTTGGTAGGACAACATAATTTAATTCGTAGTGTTGCGATCGCTCACCGATTAATGCTACCAGAAAACTGAAAAACCTGGAGAAATTTACCATGACAAATAACTTGATATCATCTGGTGATTTAGTTTTAGAACAGTTAGGTATCAATCCTAATAATCTCCGTGCTGATTTTATCACTCGTGAGCAGAGGCTTCAATACAGAGCCGTTGTACAGTGGCTTACGGATTATAAGCCAAAGTTAGATGCAACTAATTTGGAAAAAGTCAAGGGATATTTAGAAACCTTTTATCATTTGTATAATGTCGAAGATTGGAAACGGGCTAAAGCAATTATTGAATTTCGCATTAATACACCTAGCAATGAAGAACTTCATCTTCAATTGGGAACTTGGGGTTACTATTATGAGCAGAATAAATTATACGATTGTTTTCTGAATTTAAAAGAACTAAATCCATTTTATAAAATTGCATTTTTCCTGGCGAAAGGCAATATAGAAATTTCTAAAGGTTACTATATAAATGCTATAAATTACTATGAACAAGCTCGTTATTTTTTACAGCTACCTCAAGATAAATATCAAGAAGGGGTAATATTGAATAATATCGGCCTTGCTTATTTATACTGGGGAAAGTATTCTGAAGCAGAACAATACTTTTGGCATCGATTATTAATTGCATGGAAAAATAACGAACTTGAGCAAGAAGGAATAGTATTAAACAATCTTGGACTTTTTTATCATGCGAAAAAAAAATATTACAAAGCTATTAAGTACCAAAAACGGAGTTTATCCATACTACGCATGACCGCACATAGATTAGGCGAAGGAAGCGTTTTAGACAGTTTGGGCAGCAACTACGCGGCATTGGGAGAATATTCCCAAGCACTGGAGTACCAACAACAGCATTTATTAATTTCACAAGAGAGTCAAGATCGCCGAGGCGAGGCAGAAGCATTTTGTAATATAGGAATCACATTAGCCGTACTAAAAAAATACTTAGAGGCTATAGAACATTTCAAGAAATCAATAGAAATTTGCAAAACTATTGGTACTCGTTCTATACAAGCTTATGCCTTCAAAAATATGGCGATTCTTTACCTGATATTA
Source organism: uncultured cyanobacterium (assembly GCA_963744145.1). Taxonomy (GTDB): domain Bacteria; phylum Cyanobacteriota; class Cyanobacteriia; order Cyanobacteriales; family CAWUOF01; genus CAVUSO01. Next base: position 2,032,416 of record CAVUSO010000001.1, read on the forward strand.
TTTGATCCAAATCTAGCTCTTGAGTATTGTGATTGCGCTTTATCAATTGCCACAGAATTAGATATTCCGCTAGCGAAAGAGTGTCAGAATTTGAAGGAACAAATCAAGCAAAATAATATAAAATATGACGCATTGACATCGAGTTTTAGCTTAGATAAATAGCGATATTGAAAATAATGAGAAAAGCTATTATTCATAAAGTAATACTATCATAATTATGAACAACTTGGAGAAGTAACCATGACAAATAACTTAATACCATCTGGAAAGGTGATTTTGGAACAGTTAGGTATTAATCCTCATAATCTCCGTGCCGATTTTCCAACTCGCGAACAGCGGTTTCAGTATAGAGCAGTTATACAGTGGCTTACGGATTATAAACCTAACATAGATGCAACTAATTTGGAAAAAGTCAAAGGGTATTTAGAGGCTTTTTATCATCTCTGTGAGGTTGAAGATTGGAAAAAAAGCAGCAAAATTATTTTTACTTACCTGAACAACTCTACCAATCAGCAATTACACAATCAACTAAGAATTTGGGGCTACAATCGTGAACTAGCTGATCTATGCCAAATACTGTTAAACAAGTTAAGTCCCAATTTAAACTGTATTATTTTAAGTAATTTGGGAAATTCACACGCTAACATTGGTGATTATTATAAAGCAATTGAATATCATCAGCAGTGTTTATTACTATGCCGGAAAAGAAATTATCGTCAGATTGAAGGCCGTTGTTTGAATGATTTAGGACTTGTTTACAATGCCTTAGCAAAAAATTGTACAGCTCTTAAGCACTGCCAACAAAGTTTAGATATCACGCAAGAAATCGGAGATCGTAAGGGAGAGATAAATGCGTTACTGGCACTCGGAATTATTTACTTTTGTCGCGGAGAATTTAAAGAAGCTATTAAACACTATAAACAAGGGTTAATTATAGCAATTGAAACTAACGATATATATGCAAAAGAATCTGTGTTAGAAAAAATTGGAAATATATATTATGAGCTAGGTTATTATGCTAGAGCTTTATGTTACCATAGGCGCTGCTTTGCCATTATACAAAAAACACAAAACCGTCACAGTGAACTGGCTAATTTAATAAATTTAGGTCTTGTATATGCTGCATTAGGAGAATATGATGAAGCAATTCAATACCAAGACAAAAGTTTATCTGTTGCAAAGCAAATCGGTGATATGAGATGCGTAAGTAGGTGTTTAGGTAATCTAGGTATGACTTATGAGTACAAGGATAACTATACCCAAGCAATCAAGTATCATCAACAAAGCTTGGATATTGCACAACAAATCGGTGATCAACAACAGGAAGGTAATGCTCTGGGAAATTTGGGAAATTGCCTAATAGAACTTAAGCATTATCCAGCAGCTTTTAAAGCTTTGGAGCAAGCACTAAAAATCTTTAGAGAAATTCAAGATTCTTTAGGTGAAGAAAAAATCCTAGGAAATCTTGGAATTGCTTACTATTGCTTGAAAGACTATGCTAAAGCGATTGAATATTATCAGCAACAATTGACAATTGCACAAAAAATCCACGATTACAAAGGTATGGAGCGTATCCTAATTAACTTAGTTCAAATTTGTTGTATATTGGGAGACTATCACAAAGCAATCGCATACAATCAGCAGCATCTAGATATCGTGCAAGCATACTAAGTTGAATCTTATCAAAAGTTAAGCAAGCGAGCGATATTTAGCTCTTGAACATAGCGATCTTGTCCTCCTGATATTCCACTCCGCCCAAACCTCACACTTACCACTTAGTAGATGCGAAACAATTTTCACACAGTACTTACTTAAACCAGCGATTTAGTGCTGTGGAATTGTTAGGCATTTTCTACTCAAACCGTCTTGTCCGGTAATAACCCGTGCCGAATAAAAAGCTGATTAAAAAAGTTTTGTACGACCTGTTGCCCACCATTATCTTGCCCACCATTATCTCGTAGTTCATAGCCTCCAAAGCGATAAACTTCATATCCACTCAACTTGAGTTTACGATCTGCTGCAACCATTTCAGAATAAAGTTGAGGACTTGCGGTATCTCCATCCGCGTAATGTTGTTTCCCATCAACTTCAAGCACTACCCGTCTCGAATGAGGTAAAAGGAGAAGAAAATCCATACGCTGGCGGGGTAGCTCAATCTGCCCATTACGCTCACGAACAGTGTAGGGATCGTAATGTAAATATACTTGAGGAATTAGTGCAGGTAAATTATGCTCCAAGACTGAAGACATTGTTTTAAAATAGCTATTAAATAGCAAATGCTCAGGTGGTGATGCAAGTGACTGCTGTAGTCGTTCCAATAGCGTTTGCTCTGTCTTATCAGGTAGATTTTGCCACCATTCCATTAGAGCTATCCAGGATAAACCTTCTGATGGTATTGTCCTATCATAAATTAAACAATATTTTTCGTTTTTAGTAATACGAATATCATTATTGAGAGCATCAACCAAGACAATCTCTGGTTTGTAACCGTTCGAGGCAAATATCAAGTTTTTAACTTGTCCACTAACGCCTCCTTCCAAAGCAGTAGCTTTATATCCCATATTCCGCACTTCAAAATGTAGTATAAAAGTTACATAAAGGCCAAGAGCATTAATGAGTATAATTACTTAAATAACCACAGGGCAAAAAAATGAGATGATCAGAAAGTCAGCCAAAATCTAAAAACTTCAAAAAAATGATTACTTCATCAGAAATACAAATCAAAAATCTAGACCACTTAGGAATAGTGGCAGGGATAATTGATGAAATAGGAATAGTCGAAATAATCAATGATAAATTAGGAATGGATAGCCGCTCAAATATCGATAATGGTCAAGTAGTAAAAGCGATGCTCTTGAATGGACTAGGGATGGTATCAAAACCCTTATATTTATTTAGTCAATTCTTTGCAGATAAAGCGATAGAAAAATTGCTAGGACCAAATATTAAAAGTGAATATTTAAACGACGATAAACTTGGTAGAGTGATGGATAAACTCTATAAATACGGATTAACTAGGCTATTTGTAGAAATCGTATTAGTAACTATAAACAAGTTTAAAATTGAATCAAAGTATGCCCATTTAGATGCGACATCATTTCATTTACATGGGGAATATAATTATGAAAAAGTCAACCAAGAAAATGAAGATATCATCAAAGAAAGACCGATATTTATAACTAAAGGATATTCTCGTGATCATCGTTCAGACTTGAAGCAATGTATATTAGACTTGGTGGTAAGTAGCGATGGGGATATCCCATTATTTATCCGAATCGCCGATGGCAATGAAGCAGATAAGGCTGTCTTTGGCCAGGTTTTTAGCTCATTTAAAAATCAACTAAATTTAGACAGTATTTTGGTAGCTGATAGTGCTTTATATAGTGAGGAAAATCTAAAAATAATGAAGGATTTTAACTGGATAACTAGAGTCCCAAGCACTATTTCCCAAGCCAAAAATTTAATCCAAGTTAAAGAGATAGAACCGGAAAAATATGAGAATTTAGAAAAATTACCTCAACCCGAAAAAGACTTGATTAAAGGTTTACAAGCCAAAGGATATAAGTGGCAAGAAAAAACAGTAAATTACGGAGATATAGAGCAAAGATGGTTAATAGTAGAAAGTGAAAAAAGAAAAAAAAGTGATCGAGAAAAGTTCGAGAAACAACTCCAGCAATCACAACAGAAAGCCGAAAAAATTCTCAAAAAACTCCAAAATGAAAAATTTGAAAGTATCGCTCAAGCTCGAACTAAACTAACGGAAATAAATCAATCACTAAAATTTTTTGAGCTCCAGGAAATCAATGTGATTATAACTGGATATAAATCATTAAAAAGCTGGCAGATAGCTGGAAAAGTCGTGCCAAAACTATCAGAAATAGACCCGAAAAAATCAGAAGCAGGTCGATTTATTTTAGCGACAAATGTTCTGGAACCAGAAAAAATTAAATCTCCAGAAATTCTCAGAAGTTATAAAAATCAACAGGGATGTGAGCGGGGATTTGGTTTTCTCAAAGACCCCTTATTTTTTGCCGATAGTTTTTTTGTCAAAAAACCACAAAGAGTTGAGACAATTTTATTTTTAATGTCTATGTGTTTATTAGTTTATAATCTTGGTCAAAGAGAACTAAGAAAGAATTTACTTAGAACTCAGACTGGAGTAAAAAATCAAGTCGGTAAATTAACAAGCCGACCGACATTAAGATGGATATTTCAATGTTTTCAAGGAATTCATTTTGTGATTCTAAATGGAGTTGAAAGAATTATTAACTTGACCGAAGAACGTAATTTTATGTTAGAATTTTTACCCACTTCTTGTCAAAGATATTATCAATAATTCCCTAGTTTTCTGGGCAAAATCGCTGAGATAATGAAGCACTTCATTATGGGGAGAAATAAATTTTCTTCCTTGACTTTTTGATGGCTATATTCACTAATTTTCATCAAAAAAATACCTTGATTGACTTTTTTACTTGCTCTTTCAGATTTTTTTAATAATTCTTCTTTTTATCTTTGTATTCTTGTGTTTTACATAATGAAGGATCAATCTGACCAGCTAGCAATGCCAAAAGCAACACTTGGTAAGGCAATATCTGTCACTTTAATCAGCATAAGTACTTATTATTTCTAGGATGATTTCCGACCAATTAGTGCTGTGGTGAGCGGAAAATTTCGGTCATTCATGAGTATAAATGCTCAGATAAATATGTTACAAAGTATATTACAAATTGACGTGCGGAATGTGGGTTATATATAGGAGAACCTGATTTTTTTTCTTTTTCCTTTAGTAGGTATCCATCATGTCTCAAGTAACCATTTATAATTTCGACGTACTCTAACTGAGTTCCTGGTGATCGCACTATAGGATCTACTATCTGCTCTAAAAAATGCAAAAAATTTTCTCTTGGCATTTGAAGGGTATTTAAATATGAGATAAACAAAAATTCATCATCCCAATCATTGTTATTTATCATATGTTGCCAGATATCCTGCATAGCAGTCTTAAACCTTGAATCTGTGGAGTCCATTTCTGACAAATTCCAAGTTCTTTCCAAAAACTCTAGAAGGCCAAGTCTACCAGAAATATTACCTTTCAAAATTAGAGATTCAATAATATTTCGTCGAGTTATCTCAGTAATAATCATCGCAAATTGTGTATGGTTGAATACAAGTATAGTCAGACCAAGAAATATAAAATGCCTAACGGCATGAAATAACTGGAAGCTGTTATTCCTTCAGATTTATTGCCAAAGCCTTACATTGTCCACGGCTGTCCAGTGGTATGATAGATTAGGCCAAGCGACTAAAGCAACAAGGATATGGTGCAACTTGGTCAAAACTTTTATTTACCAAGATAATTATATCAACTTTTTCTGATGATTTGGAGAATTTTTAGTAAAAACTGGTTGTTGCTGATTGGTGGTTGATGAGTTTGATGAGTGCGATCGCCACATAAAACTTGATTAGGACGCGACCCACTATATATTGGTTAGTGCGATCGGCTATATTTGTCGTAGGGACGCAAGAACTCTTGCGCTCCCAATACGGTTCAGTTAATTGTAGGGCGAAGCATTCGGGCGATAATTTATAGCTCAAAATTTACCCTGAGCCTTGCCCTGAGCGGAGTCGAAGGGGGAGTCGAAGGGCGGTTAATGTTATCCCTATGATTGTCACTCTAGATAAAGTATAATAGGGACAATAAGCTAAAAATCTGATATGATAGATTGTAGAACCAAAATCAAGCCCTCAAGTAGTCAGCTTTATTGATGACTATTGTCAATATGATCAAAAGCTGTTTCCAGAAGTGAGAAGCTTTACAGCTTTTAAATATTTGCATATCGGGTTACTTTCGGAATTAAAACGGAAATCCTTACCAGAAATTGCGAAACTGGTTAGGTGAAAAAATTCCCAATCATTACATCATTTTTTACCAAACTCGCTCTGGTCAGCCGAGCCATTAAAATTAGCGCGATTGCAATTAATCTTAAAAATTTTAAATGGCCGAGAAATTACTGCGATCGTTGATGAAACAGGAGACCCAAAAAAAGGAAAAACTACAGATGATGTCAAGCGACAATATATTGGGAACTTGGGTCAGCTAGAAAACGGAATTGTAGCGGTAACGGTATATGGTTTAATTGATAACTTAACTATTCCTCTGACCTTTGAAGTTTATCAACCGCAAGAGCGACTAAAACCCGGAGATAAATATAAAAGTAAACCACAACTAGCTGGTGAAATGTTACAAGAACTCCGGGGGATGGGATTTAATTTTAAATTAGTTTTAGCAGATAGCTGATCGGGTTGAAAGTGGCAGTAATTTTATTAGTGTATTAGATGAATTACAGCTTAATTTTGTGATGGCAATCCGGAGTAACCACAAGGTGCTGATGGCAAAAGGCCGAAAAAGTTCGGAAGAATAGATGGCGGAAATTTGAGCGAGTTTTTACCAATGGAAAAACTCAAGAGCGATAGATAAGATCAATAATTTTTGGTCAACGTCGTTGTGATCAATATTGGCAAATTACGACAGACAAAGAGGAATTACCTCAGAATGAGACTTGGTATGTAATCACCAAAGTTCCGGGAATTAAGTATGAGCAAGTTGGTCAATTCTATGGATTAAGAACATGGGGAGAATATGGGTTAAAGCCAAGTAAAAACTCCTTGGGATGGGCCGATTTCCGGCTCACGGATGATCAAGAAATTGAAAAATGGTGGGAATTAGTCTGTAGTGCTTATTTATTGGTGAGTCTTTATTCATCATCATTAGGATCACCGAGTGCTATGAATGAAACTAAATTTTCTGCTCATTCCCACTAGTGTCCGCCTAATAACTGGAATAATTTGCTGAATAATTTACGTTTAATTATCCAGCCTTTTATCGGTTTTAATCTGATTAAACTTTGGTTAGATGTTTTTCCAATTCCACAATTATCCTGGGGTTTTCCGAGACTAATTGCCCTTATGAATGAGTTTCCTAGTTGCTTAGATTTTAATGCTTTTGAGCTTGACCTATATTTTTCCTCAGCTAGCGAGTGACAAAAGCGTCTGAGAAAAGCGATCACATTCCCAATGAATGTAAAGAAACATTTCTGTTTCTTAGAAGAGGGCTAATCATGGTGGGCGACAATTGGATGGTGCGATCGCGTCTATTGATGCTTTAGGTGAAGTTGTTGCTGCTGTGGGATCTAAAATGGAAGTGTTAGTTGATGGTGGTATTCGCCGAGGAACTGATATCCTTAAAGCCTTAGCGATAGGAGCAAAAGCTGTTTTGATCGGTCGTCCTATTCTTTGGGGATTAGCAGTAGATCCCACATTCCGCACCCTCACTGGCACATCTTAATAAAGGGGTAACAATTGGGGACGAAGAAAGTTGGCTCAAAAAGATCATAAATGAGATTAATGAGAATTAATATTATTAAACTAGATTTATGAGCAGAAAGAGGCTCTGGGTTGTTGAGAGATTAACCGTAGCAGCAGTCCGGAAAATGAAAGAGTAAAAAATTAATTGTAATCGAGCCTAAAAATGCGATAATTGAACCAAAAATTGGCTCGTTAAATTGGGTAACTATGGTAGACATAAACGATATTAAAATTCAGAATATCGACCATCTGGGGTTAGTAGCAGGAATAGTAGATACGATTGGAATAGTAGAAATAATTAATAATTTAATCGGGATAGAATCGGGAGAAAAAGTTACTGCTGGACAAGCAGTTAAAGCCATGATTATCAATGGGTTAGGATTTATTTCTAAACCATTATATATGTTTCCGAAATTTTTTGAATCAATTCCCTGTGAGCATTTAATAGGAGCCGGAGTAAAGCCCGAATATTTAAATGACGATAAACTGGGAAGAGTGATGGATAAACTATATAGTAAAGGGCTGGATACAATATTTTTAGCAATTACTTTAAATGCGGTTAAAAAGTTTGATATATCTTTAAATACATCACATCTTGACTCATCATCAATTCACGTACATGGGGAATATAATAAGCGAGTTACCAGAGATAATATTTTGTCAGTCAGAATTGTCAGACCAAGGAGAAACCCAAATAAAATCGCGACAACCAATCAGAATAAATTACGGTTATTCCCGTGACCATAGACCTGATTTAAAACAATTTTTAATAGAATTAGTATGTACCGGGGATGGGGATATCCCAATATTTTTAAAAGCCGCGTCAGGAAATCAAGCCGACTCATCATGCTTTGCGAGCATAGCAATTGATTATAAAAATCAAATAAAAGTCGATAGCTTAATCGTAGCTGATTGTGCCTTATATACAGAAGATAACCTGAAATTAATGTCGGAAATTAAGTGGTTAAGCCTCGTACCGTTAAGCATAAAATCAGCCCAAGAATTAGTAGCAAATCTGCCAGATTCAGAATTTACTAAAAGCAAATTAGTTGGATATTCATGGGCAGCAAAAGAGCAGACTTACGGTGGAATAAAGCAAAGATGGCTAGTTGTACTCTCGTCAAGAAAGAAGGGAATCAGATTTACGGAAGTTATCACAGAAAATTAGTAAATCTGCCACCAAACTTAGCAGCGAATTGGGAAAATTATCCCAAGATAGATTTGCCTGTGAAGCTGATGCAATCAAGGCATTAACTCACCTATCGAAATCCTTTAAATATCATCAAATTGAACCAAAAGAAGTAAGGGAAATCAGACCAGATAAATTAGATAAAAGTCAAAAAAAGTGCTATCAAATTCTCGGCAGTTTTACCGAGGATAAAAGCCAAATTGAGCGAGAAACTAACAGTGCTGGTAGATTCATAATTGCAACGAACGTTTTAGCAGAAAGCGAAATTAGTAATGAAGCGATGCTGACTGAGTATAAGGCACAGCAATCCTGTGAAAGAGGATTTGGTTTTCTTAAAGATCCCACATTTTTGGCGGATAGTGTTTATCTGAAAAGTCCCGAACGCATCGAATCATTAGCAGCAATTATGGGGCTATGTTTACTGGTTTATACGCTAGCACAAAGACAAATACGAGCCGCTTTATCAGCAGCAAAATCAACCATAAAAAATCAGTTAGGAAAAGCAACAGACCGCCCAACAGCCAAATGGATATTTCAGTGCTTTCAAGCAATTCATATTGTCACATTTCAACAACAACAACAAGTATCTAATTGGAGTAATGAACGTGAATTTATCCTGAACCTGCTACCAGAAGATTGTCAGCGCTACTATAAATTTATCACTTAATCACTCTTGCTAATATCTCATAAGTGGATTTGGCTTGAACGAGTTCTTGAATTTAATTAAGAGCTAAGAATTAACCTATCTTAACTAGAGATTTTGCAGTTATTAACTAACAAGACTGAGTTAAGAGAGCTAATCAACACCAAAATTTATTGAACAAACGGGCCGAAATCCTCATTTTCTATTTATTGCTAATTATTATTAATAAACTAGAGATTGATGACCAGACCCTCAAGGTTTAAAAACCTCTTTTTTGACGATAGTGGGCCAAAATTTCGGCTTTGATAGAGGTTTATTTCAGTAATTACGAATTGTGACAGTTCAGGGTGCGGAATGTGGGTTGAAAGCGAGCTGGTGCGTGCAGATGTCGCAGAAAGGTTCGGTAGTCCCCAGGAAAGCGCAAATCGCGGCGGACACGCACCCATTCCAAGAATGGCTCCAAATAACCGGCAGAGTAAATGTATCCATCAAGCTTTCTCAGATCCTCCCAACGACCTAAAATCTATACCCATCAGTGTAGCTGATTGCCAGTAATTGTCGCTATTACTACTCAGATTTGGCCAAAAAAGAAAGCGATCGCACCAGGACTCAAACTCCTAACGACTTCAGATAATTTCCTCCAAGAACTGGGGCAGCGTAATATTGTATTTGGCATTATTTAGTAGAAATTAATTATAATCAAAATGTCATTATTACAGGTTTTATTTTTAATAGAAACTCAGAAAATCGCAAACGCAAATTTGTATCCGGAAGATTTTATTCTATCTGTATTTTTGGATGAATCAGCTAATCTCCCTAGTAAGTAGGAAGATTGGCTACCAGACCAGGTATCTAACCTACTTACCTTTTATATTTTGCTAAAATTGATAGGAATTCTTCAACAACTTCATTAGTATAGTACCAGCATCGTTCAGCCGTATAATGCTGAATACATAAAATACCTGATTTTTTAAACCACGAATCTTTTTCAGAATCCTTTTCATATCTATCCGGATGAAATGCAACTTCTAAAATTCCCCATGAACCATCATGGCAAATAAGAAAATCTACTTCACGATGATCATTGTAGAAATCACCTGTTTCTGCTCTTACAGCTAAAGGTAAAGGAAAAAATAGAATTTGACGCTTCTCTAGCTCTTGAGCAATTCTTACTTCAGTGCTAGAAGCAAATTTCATTTCATTATAAACAATTATTTCTTTTTTTTGTTTGAAAAAAACTTTTTCTGAAATTACCGCCTGATTAGGATTTTGGAAGTTAGCGATTAAATTTTTGGCGATATTTTGCCAACCTTTTTCTACTTCAATTAATTTAACTCCATAGACAAAATCCAAGTTATCTACATCAAATATTTCACCATTGCTCCAAAATATTTTGCCTTGAACTACAGTTTTAATTGTCTCGTTAATAATTATTTTAATCTGCTCATTATTATTTAAATAAGTCCAACCAAATGTTGGGAAAGAAAAAATAACTGATCGTGGTTCATGAGGACTACCGTAAAATATATTAATTTCTGCATCAATAGCGATCGCTGCAATTTCTCTATGACCATTATCAATTAAAAATTGTACCCAAGTGCGATGTACTTTAGTCTCAAAATCATTCATATTAGTGTTCATATTTTTGCCTAGTTTTGATTGGATAAATTAAAACTACCATACCCAATATGTCCGCCTGTCCTGTTATTACCCAATTATTAAAAAAGTTTGACAAAATTTAGTGCTTTATTACTCTTATAAAAAATAATCATTGATGGCCAAGAATAGGAAAACCAGACAGAAAAATCTAAATTTTTCTATGTGGCGATCGCCAAACAATAAACATTTAACTTACAAGATTCTTCACCCCAAATTGAACCTGTACAGCCGTCGCGGTGGAATTGGGTTAAATGTTTACTGACTATAGTGTTTAGGTCGATTGATATTTATTTGATGATATTTGGAGTATTTTGGGCAGTATCAGGAAAATTAAATGTTTAGTCTGCTGGCGTGTTTGGGTGGTGATTGGCGATCGCACATTCAGAGCAAAATCAATTTTTCCCGGTGCAATCTGGGAGTTGTCACCGCCAAACTGAAAAACTCCCGCTGCAATTTTACCCTTTAAAGTGGGTATCCTGAATAATAGAATTACAGGTAGTTACTATGTAACACTTTAGAATGTTACAATTCACTTATAATTTATGGTTAAATATTGTCAAGACCAAGCCAGAGATGAGCTTAATTTAATGATGGGTGGTGGACTAGCAGCAGGAGTTGCTGGTGGTATTCCTGTTTTAGGTGCCGCGACTTTCAATGTTAGTTTAACGGCTATACAGGCACTTGTAGTTACTCGGATTGCTAGAGTTTATAATGTGGATCTAGTCCCTGCTGGTGGTGCGGGAGCAATAGCAGCAGCAATTATAGCAATGGGTGGTGGACAGTTGCTTTTTAGAATGGGTGGTACTGTGGCTGGACTTATTCCTGGAATTGGGTCATTTGTTCAACCTGCAATCGGAGCTGGTGCAGTTAAAGCCTTTGGTGAAGCTGCTATTGCTTATTTTGAGGATAGGTATCCTAATAAAATTTACAGTCGTGAATAATGGTTCTACTGAACCTGCGATACTCGCTAGGGAAATTAGATAGACATTCATCAATGACTCAATATTATCTAGCAAAATAATAAACGACATTTAGATTGAATAGGACAATTTCAGTTTAAATTTCTCATGCTATTACTGATGGCATCAAAGCGATAATTAACTTTGATTAGTTTTTAACATCTGAACTAAAATCAAAATCTAAACTCGATAAGGTTATAGTTTTGTCTACACTACCAGAAGCTACTATTTCTCCAGTGGGGCTAAAACTGACACTATTGACTGTATCAATATGCCCATTGATAGTACGAAGTTCTTTACCTATAGTCATATCCCAAATTCTAATAGTTTTGTCACTACTACTAGAAGCCAAAGTATTTCCATCAGGACTGAAACTAACGCTATAAACCGGACCTTTGTGACCACTGAGTGTCTGGATTTCTTTACCTGTCTTTACATTCCAGATTTTGATGGTTTTGTCAGTACCACCAGAAGCTAAGGTTTTTCCATCAGGGCTAAAACTAATACTCATGACTATACTTTTTGATTGATGACCATACAAAGTATGAATTTCTTTATCAGTTTCTATATTCCAAAGTTTGATGGTGCTATCACTACTACTAGAAGCCAAGATTTTTCCATCGGGACTAAAACAAATACTATTGACCGCACTTTCATGACCAGTGAGCTTGCGAGATTCTTCGCGTCTGGTCACATCCAAAATTCTGATTTTTTCATCTTCATCCATATAAGCCAAGGTTTTTCCATCGGGACTAAAGCAAATGTCAATAATATTTTTGTCATTTTCCCTAATACGAAATTCTTGCTCTGTATCTAGATCGCGCACTTTTATAGTATTACCAATACTATAAGCTAATTTTTTCCAATCATGACTAAAATCAACATTATCAATTTTAAAAAAAGAATTAATAAGAGTACGGATTTCTTCACCTGTATTTGCATTAAAAAGCTTAAGAGATGATCGCTCAACTGGATAAGCGAAAGTTTTCCCGTCTGGACTGAATCCGAAATTCAACCGGAATCGTAGAAGGAAACCCTCTCGAAGAGACCAGAGTTTCTGAGATGTATTTATATCCCAGAAACTAACAACATTCTCTCCTGAATAACACAAAATAGCAAGTATTTTTCCATCTGGGCTAAAATTGATGTCGATAGCATTTTCGGTAAAATCAGAACAAATAGTAGATATATTTTTAGCTGTAGCTATATCATATAATCTTACCGCATTCTTTTCAATTGAAGCCAAAATTTTTCTGTCGGGACTAAAGCAAATCGTAGCCAAAGGATCGCACAACCCAGCGAGAGGAGCGTCTTCGTAATCTTCGTAATCCTTTTGAGTCATAATTTCTTTTCCTGTATCTATAGCATATAGTTTGCAGCCTCCAGTGTTATTGATTCCTAAGATTTTTCCATCATGGCTGAACTTTATATCAGAGATTTGGGGTGAACCATTCTTAATATACTCACTATTGCACCCAGAAAAAGTCTTAATTTCCTGACCTGTATTTACATCCCATAGTTTGACAGTATTTTCATTACTAAAAGCAGCTAAGATTTGTCCATCGGGGCTGAAATCATTAGGAATCATAGCTAAAAAACTATAATTACAGTTAAAGACCAGATGTTCTCTTTTTTTAGTTACATCCCAAAGCTTGATGTTCTTTTTGCATTGATAAGCTAATAGTTTTCCATCGGGACTAAACTTAATTAATCTAGGCGGCAGAAGTGACAGTAATCTAGGTGTCATGCTCATATACAAAACCAAATATTTATTAATAGAGAAAACTAACCACGGATAGCCAATCTTTTTTGTCCATCTAATGACACTGAGCAACGCTATAAGTTTAGCAAGATTTATCTCCAGTTCATAGGTGAATTCTAAAAATTTTCCCAGTTTAGTCTAATTGTTTTTTCAAATTGCTGTCAAGACATTTTGCTGTTTAAACGCCATAAATGTTATAACTCTTAAGATGATTTAGATAGCATAACCTACAACAGAGCTTCACGATTTAGAGAAGTCCTGCTTATTTTGGGTGGTGGTGGATGATTGGCGATCGCATCTCTGGGGCTAAATCAAATTTCCCACGGTGCGAGCTGGTAAGTAGTCGGACATAAATAATGACCTGATCCAGTTTACTCTTTGTCCCATCCACTTTACAAAAGTTAATACAATAATTATTACTTTTGTCCTACTACTTAGTATACCCGTTGATTGGATAAAAATCATCTTGCTTTTTGAGCATTTTTGTGATCTAATCATAGAAGAGCTTTGAGAGTTTTCGGAGATGTCTAAAATATTATGCGATCGCAAATCACCACTGTTGAAATCAAAGCAGTCAAACCCGATTACACACCAGAAGAGTATTTAGAACTAGAGGAAAAATCTGACTGCAAAAATGAATATCACAATGGAGAAATTGTATCAATGGCTGGTGGGACAACTAATCATAATACAATTGCTCTTAATTTGGCTGCTTACTTCAAGTTTGGTTTAAAAGGAAAAGGCTACAATACCTATATTGGAGATGTGAAACTGTGGATACCTCGTTATCACGAGTTTACCTATCCTGATGTAATGGTAATTAAGGGTAAGCCTATTTATTATGGCACCAATACCACCACAGTAATGAATCCTTTATTAATTGCTGAGGTTTTATCTAAATCTACTAGAGATTATGACCAAGGAGATAAATTTCTTTATTATCGTTCTATACCTGAGTTAAAAGAGTATATCCTGATTGACCAAGATAAATATCATGTCATGCAGCATAAAAAAATTTCTGAAGATGAATGGTTATTATCTGAGTATGAGTTAGAAGATGTTGTCTTAGACATTCAGTCAATTGGGTTGAAAATATCTGTTAGTGATATTTATGATCAAGTAATCTAACAGATTGTCATAATAAAGGTACATCCATTACTGTGTAAGACTTAATTCCCCTCCAACTTTCATAAAAATAACTCGGCAAGTGGGAAACTCAGTTCTTTAGAACTGGGAGGGAAACGGCACGAGCGGTTTTAACTTTGTCATCTTTTTCTTAGAATGGTAATTAATTAAAAATTTAACTTGATGAATATGATAATAATTTGGTTATACATTTTCTAAATTTGGCTTGATTTGCTATTGACAACTTCTAATTTAATGTATTATGATTTAATAGTCAAGCACCGAAAATTAAGTCAATGGCTAAATCTAAACCTAAGCAATTAATAGGAGTGCAGCAGATATTATTATCACCAGACAATGAGACTAAAGCATTGTTACAATACCTGTGTGAGCAATCAGGTAAACTTTATAACTGTGGGGTATACTATGCGCGGCAAATTCTGTTCAAAACTGGGAAACTACTAACTAATAAATTTGCTTTAGCGGTTGAACCATCTGTAGCAAAAAGCTTATTGGCTCAATCAATGCCATCTACACCAATGCAACAAACATTGATGTCTGTAACAGAAGCATTTAAGTCCTTTCAGCAACTAAGAGATTTATATATCAAAGGTGAGTTACACTTTCGACCAAAACCACCTCACTATCTGAAAGGTTCTAAACTGTTCAAAGTAGCTTATCCGAATTCAGGGGCTCAAAGACCAAAGCTAATTAATGGTCAATTAAGATTTTCGTTAGGGCTAACAGTAAGAAGATGGTTTGGGATTGATGAATTTTTCTTACCCATGCCTGCTAATCTTGACTATTCATCAGTCAAAGAGTTTACTATTCTGCCTAAAAATGGTGCTTTTTACCTAGAGGTATCTTATGAAATAATTAAAAAGGAACATAGATTACATCCAAATCATGCTCTATCAATTGACTTAGGGACTGCTGACAATCTCGCTGCTTGTGTTGATACTTTAGGTAATTCCTTTTTAATTGATGCTCGTGCTATGAAAGCCATGAATCAACTTTGGAACAAGAAAGTATCAACTAGAAAAGAAGGAAAACCAGAGGGATACTGGGATAATTGGTTAGACCGGATTACCCGGAAACGTAACCATCAAATGCGTGATGGTGTTAATAAAGCAGCTAAACTGATAATTAAACATTGTTTAACTTATCAAATTGGCACTTTAGTAATTGGTTGGAATCAGGACTTTAAAACTAATGTAAATCTGGGTAATTTGAATAATCAAAAGTTTGTTCTTATGCCTTTAGGAAAACTAAAAGAACGACTCCAACAACTCTGCATTTTAAACGGCATTAAGTTTGTAGAAACCGAAGAGGCTTACACTTCCAAAGCTAGCTATCTTGATGGAGACTCCCTACCCAAATATGGCGAAAAACCAGAAGGGTGGAAAGCATCTGGACGGCGAGTAAAAAGAGGTTTGTACCGCACAGCTCAAGGTTTTTTAATCAATTCCGATTTGAATGGTGCGGCGAATATTTTAAGGAAAGTAGCCAAGAACCTAAACTTAGATTTAGGCAGACTGGGTAGACGGTGTTTGACGACCGTAGCGAGAATTAGACTTTGGGTACTACCTGAAGGGGCGTATTGCAATACGCCCGTACTTTGTCCGCAGAATCGAGCGTGTCTTTAGACCTGAGAGTGTCAATCTTGTGTAGAAAGGTGACCTGTCTGCTTGCGCCTTACTTACTTGTACTTGCTCCCATTCCTGGGTGATTTCTTGGTCAATTTCTTCCTGATGATCGAAATAGTAGCCCATTGCCGCATGAGCTTCTGCTGGCTTTAAATAGAGGTCCTGCCGACAGATCTCCTCTACAGACCAACCGTAGGTGAGATAATCCATGACAATTTGTGCAACTCGAATTCGTGGCAATCGCTGTAATCGTGCAGGCTGATCGTCTTGCTTTTCAATATGTGGGTAACTAAGGGCTAGCATACTACTTTATTCTCACTCAAAATATCCTTAACTGAACTGTATTGTAGTTGATCTGTTGGCTGCATAGATGGTGAGGGCAAAGCATTTCGGTAATATTTTCTTCCCTTCGACTACGCTCAGGGCAAGCGTTTAAGCCATCATTTATTAGCCGAAATACTTTGCTCCTACAGTTACAATACGGTTCGGTTAAGCTAAAAATCAGGTAAAATGAAAGTGTCACCTAAATGGAATGAGTAGGAATGCAGCTCAAAGAATTCACTGTAATATCACCTGTGGTCGAATCAGGGATGATCCTCAAAGCGTTAGAAACAGCGATTCCATCGACAGCAATTGAAAAAGCCATTGAAGATACCAATAGAAAAGAGGAACGACAAAGAGCATTACCAACGCATCTGGTTATCTGTCTAATCATTGGGATGAGTCTATGGTCTAGGGGGTCAATGAGGACAGTGTTGAAAAATCTGGTTGATGGCTTAAATGAAGCATGGGTCAGAGTTAGTTATTATTGGCGAATACCATGTAAATCATCAATTACAGAAGCTAGACAGCGAGTAGGTGCAGGGGTAATGCGGCATCTGTTTCACATAGTAGTTAGACCACAGGCTACTAGGGAAACCCCAGGGGCTTTTTTAGGTGAAAAGCGAATTATGGCTGTAGATGGAACAGTGTTTGATGTGCCAGATAGCGACACAAATGCCAGAGTATTTGGATATCCAGCTAGTCGTCCTGGAACTAGAGCCGCGTTTCCCAAGGTGCGTTTGGTTCTATTGATTGAAGCAGGAACACATTTAATTGTAGATGCCTTGATCTGCCCTTACCGAATCGGTGAGCGAGTCAGAGTGAAAAGGTTACTACGGTCAGTCACCACTGGAATGTTATTAATGTGGGATCGTGGATTGCATTCTTATGCAATGGTGCAAGCCACCTTGTCCCAAAAATGTGATTATTTGGGACGCATCCCCAAAAATGTTAAATTTCCTGTGGAGCAGGTATTGGATGATGGTTCCTATCTCTCCTGGATTGCTCCCGACGGCAAGTCGAAAAAACAGGGCATGACCAAAATTATGGTTCGAGTCATTGAATACACTATTGATAATGGCGAAGCACAAACTTACCGTCTGATTACCAGTTTGACGGACATCGCTTTATTTCCAGCTTTATTATTAGCCACAGAATATCATCGTCGTTGGGAAGTTGAAAATACTATCGATGAATTGAAGGTTCATCAATTGGGACGTAAAACTCTGATTCGTTCTCTTCATCCCCGTGAAGTGGTTCAGGAAATTTATGGTTGGCTCCTCGGACATTGGGCGGTTCGTTCTCTCATGTTGACCGCGGCCACCTCTGCTCACATCTCCCCTTTACGATTGAGTTTTACTGGTACTCTCAATGTTGTCCGTCGTGCTATTCCCAAATTTCAGCGCCTTCAACCAGAAGAATTTCCCCTTTTTTTTAGTTGGTTGATCAGGGAAATTTTGGATGAACCAATTCCCAAACGTGAAGGTAGAAGTAACCCTCGTGTTATTAAAAAAACTCGCGCCAAATTTCCATCCAAGAAACCAATTCATAGAGGTCAGGGAGTTAAACATGAAACCCTCAATTTTTCTATCCTCAATACTGCTTAAAGCTTAACCGAACCGTATTGCCTACAGTTAACTGAACCGTATTGCTTGCGCCCCTACAAAAATATTTGTCAAATTGAACATTCACGTCACCGGAGTTTTTTGAATTTCCGGCTTCATCAAACTGACGTTAATCAATGCTATCAGAGTGAATAATAGCATGATCAGTAGAAATCTTGTTACTGAAAAACCCTAATCATTAATATGTGCATAGGATAACACTGTTGCAAGTTGTGATACATCTCTATCAACTCTGACAAACCCAAGATATCCCTCAACTGTTATGTGTCTAGGGGTAGTATTATAGCTGGGACAATAGCCTAAGTGATCCTTGGCAAATCGGTAATTTCCTATATCACAATATCCAGCTAAAACGTATGCCTCTTCATTGTAGGATTGAATCATTCCATAGTGACTATCATAATGTGGCAAGATGGCAAGTAGCCATGTTGCACCGCCGTTATTATGTTTCCTTAAAAACTTCTTTTTTGCTACTTCAAATTGAACTGTCTCTGTCTTACCCCAAGGTAACAATTTGCTATCCAATGCGGGAATAAATTCACTTATTCTTGCGGATGGATGATTGGTTTCTGCATCTTGGTAATTGAGTGGAACAGGTCCGTTTTCCATCCAAAGGATTTCCACTTCCTCTTCACCTAAAACTTTCCAAGATTCTACTTTTACTCCTGCGGGAATAAAGGAGTAAGAATGTTGATCTAGTCGCCATTCACCAATTTGAATTTCACCTGCAAGAATAAAAATTTCTAAATCAGCTGTAAAGATACCGGATGGCGCTGCAAATTTGGGTGGTAGTATTACTCTTGAAGTAGATGCACCACAGTCATGCCAAGTCAGCAATCGTCGTCTTCCTGGTAGTATTTTGTCTGGCATTCCACTGATGCGCCATTCTTGTTCTTCTGGCACAGTATTTGTATTGAAAAATTGATACTGACGAGGGACATACTCTTTCGATATTGCTGTGCATCTTCCCGATAGGTTCAATCGTCCGCTACCATCTCCGCCCCAATCCTCTTTTACAGGCGCTACAGTTAAAAAGTTATCAGGTTGGTCTTTTTCTGCGAAATTAAAATTTCTATTCTCTTCACCCACAATTCCACATTTCTCCTGTTTATATGCTTCTCCTTACGGAGTCAATTTTAGATCACTTACACTAAATTTATTCTAGAAAATCCATTACTACCTTTGATATTTCTTCAGGTATCTGGTTCATCATGCAAATTGTTCCACTTTCAATATCAATCATCTTAGCATGAGGAATTGCTGTTAAAATAAACTCCCTATTGTCAGCGTTAGCAAAACCTAGTCTTTCTAATTGTTTTACGTCTTCTGTACCCGATAATATTAGGGTTGGAGACTTAATTAAACCCAATCTTGCTTCCATTCTTTGGCAGTAGTCAATCACAGCCAAAGGTGCATACCAAGGATGGCCAAAACATTTTAAATCGTCTAGAACCCAACGGTGATTTAACTCAGCAGAACCTATATAGTTTGCTCTCGCTAACCATCTTTGCATGAGATGGGAACCGTCTGCTTGTATATTAAGATTTTCAAATTTATTGGATAAAGCTACTTTTCCCGATTCACTAAAATTATCTATGTTGCATAAGATAATTTTTTCAACTCGCTCAGAATAAGCTGCTGCTACTTCTGCTGCTACACAAGCACCTGTGTGGTTGCCAAGAATACTTGTGGTTTTGATTCCTAATTCGTCCAGGAGTAAAATAACAGTTTTTGCATAATCTTCAATTGAATACATTCTTGGAGGTTTATCGGAATCTCCTAATCCCAATAAGTCCATGGCGATAACTAGCCTCTTCTGAGCAAAGATTGGTATCAATTCTCTAAATTCATCACTACTTCTGAAGTTTTGATGAAGTAAAAGAAGAGGTTTGCCCTTGCCACCAATACGGTAAAGAATCTGCCCATCTTCGGTATCTAAAAAAGCTCGCTTGATTGGTTGATTCATAGCACTTTGATAAATTTAGGATTTAGGCCAGCTTAAACAGTAAGGTGCCTGCATTATTATTCCACTCCACAGATATTAAAGCAAATTTAAATAGTCAGATATAATTGAACATTAAGTGATTTGGATCACACGCAGCTAGAATCAGCGATCGCCTAACCATGACCCTAACATCACTCACTGAATTGATGCAAATCATATCAATTCTCAGGTTTTGACTAGATGATGGAATAGTAAAGTTCAGGTTAAAACCATGACTACCAATTCTATCGATATCTTCAACGATACTCTCAACGATATCATGTTTAATTCAAGCTATCAAAAGGTGATCACCTCAGAACAGTATGATTTTGTGCTGAAAACTCTCACCACCAACCTCAATCCAGAATTACAAGCATTGTTAAAAAGGTTGCAGCATAGGATTCGACGTGGTTGGGTAAGAGTTACATAGTTAAATGCGATCGCATTTAACAGAAATTATGTCAATCTGAATCTGGCGATCGCCTGCTCAATCAAGCTGGACTATTTATTTGGCGATTCTTCAATTTTAAAATAACGCTCTAATTTCAATGGTTGCACAGGAGTAAGTTTTTTTACTTCCTCAGTTAGATCCAACCAAGGTTGTAATTGATTAGATTGGAATGTATGATTGGTGACTACATAAATTGATTTTTGCTCACCACTAATTCCGACAGAAACAACATTTTTCCAAGCCCGAGCATACAGGACATCTAAGCAGCACCATTGGTTATTTTCCCACCGTAAACGTCTATAAAAACGAAAAGGTGCTAGTTTTTTTCCTGTCATCAACATTTTTGGCAATAATTGGTAAATTAAATTGGGGGAAAATCTTGCTATGATTGATATTACTGAGCGGAAAAATTCCAATTTGATCAGAGTTAGATCCGGGATATTTTCCCAACTTAGCGCACCTTGAATAATAATTTCATCATCAACGATTTTAATTTCATATTGCTCTGACATATCAACAATAGCATTTTTTATTTGTCTACCTCTTCGTACTTGCACACTAAACTGGGTATCGGTAAAAATCAGTTGATCATTGCGAAATATCTGAAAAACTCCTCCTTGTTTAAGCCCCATATATAGTTCCAGATTTTCGCGTCTGTCGATCAGGATACCAGCTTCTTTCAACCAAATTTGTCCTCGTTCTCGTTGGGGTTTTGCTGGACGTTCAGATCCAAAATCTTGCCAAGCTAATAAATAATTGCTCAACCGATGTCCACTGATATAATCATCAGCATAGCCAAGGTTTTGGTGATTAGCAAGAAGCGTTAAAAAAGCATCATTAATTTGCAAAGCTTCTGGATACCAACGACCAACTAATTCAAACCCATGGGGAAAGAAATTATAGGTGTTGTAATTACCAGATTCACCACTATAGGAATGATCAGGGTAAATAAATTGAATTGCTAATTTAACAGCTTTAACGATCGCTTCTTTTAGTCGTTCATCTGGTCGAATTTCATAGAGTCGAGCTAAACAAGATATAGTTAATGTCTGCTCACCAGGCTCGAAACCGATCGCTTCAGGAAACCAACCTTGTTCATTTTGTAAATCCAAAAACCGCTCTAGACGTAACGTTTTTTCTCGATCCCATTTGGGACTTTGGCAAACTTGTCCTAAGCGTTCTAAACACAAGATAATTAGTGCTTGATGATTAGTTAATTGATGGGTTTTAGGTAATTTGACTAGCCAGTTTCCTTGATTCTTAAAAAATTGAAAAACTTTTTTATTAGCCAATCCTAATAATTGATAACTTTCCAGACAAGCTAATAAGGAAAATACTGCTGCTGTACTTCCATATTGCAGCGGATAATAGTAATCCCAAAGAGGAAAGAAATTGCTACTTTTAGCAGTATAAATAATTGCTGCTTCCACCCAATCGCGGAGCAGTGGTTGTTGATAGAATGAATTATTGGGAATATCAGTAGCGTACACTAAAGCAAGTGGCCAGACTAATTCTTGTCCACTTCGATTGGGAAAGTTAGTAATTTTATAGTGCCAAAAATTGCGATCGAAACACCCATAAGTAGGACTATGGGGATGACGATCTAACAGTGTTAAGAGTTTCGGAATTTGGGCTAAAGCGACAAGGGCAAACAGCTCTTTACTCACGTTATGTTACCTAAAAATGACCTTGATCAAATACTAGACTAACTCAAAATTTGGGTTTAGCTAGTTGGTCTCGATCTTAGCAGGTTTGCTGACAAATGGTTGGTTTTGGCGATCGCGATTTCCCCTGTGCCAATCATAAACTACTAGCATGGACTGCATTTTATGGTAAACTAAAATATTAGGTATAGGTAGTTTATGCGAGAAATTTTTATGCAGCTTTTGTCATCAGCTTTGATTATCCTTCTTCCAGAGATTGATCTAGGGAATCCCAAATTAATCTGGCTGCAAATTGGCTCAGAATTAATTAGCGCTTTTTCTTATTACTTAATGCTCGCGATTATGGTCTATATGTTCCGTCATAGATGGAATCTAATTGGGAACGGGATACTTCTGTTATTAGGTGCTTTTTTGATTTTGTGTGGCACTAACCATTTACTTGCAGCATGGATTTGGTGTCAACCAATTGTAGAGACACCAACAATTATAGCTAAATTATATTGGGCTTCAGGTTTACTCAAATTCCTCACTGCTTTAGTTAGTATTTTTACCGTTTGGCGTTTGGGATTATTTATCCCTACTATACTTACTAAATGTCCAGCTCAAGATAATGTGAATTTTCAAATATTCCTTGATTCTATTATTGAAAATATTCCTGATATGATTTTTGTCAAAGATGCTAAAAATCTTCAATTTGTGCGTTTTAACAAAGCTGGAGAAGAATTACTAGGATATAGTAGAGAGGAATTAATTGGTAAAAATGATTATGATTTTTTTCCAAAAGAAGAAGCAGATTTTTTTACATCTAAAGATCGAGAAGTATTGAAAAATAGTCCTAATGTTACAGATATTACCGAAGAAAAAATCCAAACTAAAAAACAAGGTGTCAGAATCTTACATACTAAAAAAATAGTTATTTGTGATCAAAATAAACAGCCTAAATATTTATTAGGAATTTCCGCCGATATTACTGAGCGCAAACGTTCAGAAGAAGAATTACGAGAATCAGAAGCAGCAATTCGTTCTTTGTATGAAATTGCCTCAGCATCTTCATTAATGTTTGAACAGCGATTGCAAGATTTGTTGGCAATGGGTTGTCGTCGGTTTGGATTAGAAATAGGTATTTTATGTCGAATAACTGAAGAAAAAGAATCTGAAGTTATTGCTTTTAATTTATCTGAAAATGCTAATTTAACTATCTCTCCAGCAGATTTTGGTAATTTAAACAATATTTTTTATCAAAAATTAGAATTAAAAAATTCTTCATCTGTATCTGATCCTGTCTTCAATTTTGAGCGGGACATTTTAGATAATTTTCAAGGGGAAGAAATAAATTTTGATTTAACTTATAATCAGCAAAAGACAGCCAAATTACCAACTTATTTAGGAGCAGTAATAGTTGTAGCAGGTCAAAATTATGGAACTATTAGTTTTTGGAGTTTTTTCCCTCGTTCTGCACCATTTAAAGCGGGCGATCGCAAGATTTTACAACTAATGTCACAGTGGGTAGGGGGAGAAATTGAACGTCAAATTGCAGAAACATCTCTCCAAAATCAATTTCAACGAGCAGAATTAATTAAACAAATTACTCAAGAAATTCGAGCGAAGTTAGATACTCAAGAAATCTTTCAAACCACCAGCAATTTACTCGGGAAAGGGTTTCAAGTCAATCGCTGTATAATTCATAGTTACGTCACCGAGCCGATCGCCAAAGTTCCATTTATGGCTGAATATTTAGAACCGGGATATGAATCAATTTTGAATTTAGAAATACCAATTATTGGTAATCCTTACATGGAACAATTACTAGCATCAGATCGAGCGATCGCTTGTGCGGATGTGAGAACAGAACCATTACTAAAAAACATTGAAAGCATCTGTCAGCAAATCCAACTCAAATCAATATTAACAATTCGGACTTCTTATCAAAGACAGCCAAATGGAGCGATTAGCTTACATCAGTGTGATCATTTTCGTCAGTGGACAGAGCCAGAAATCGAACTCCTCGAAGCAGTTGCAGCCCAAGTAGGAATTGCTTTAGCTCAAGCACGTTTATTAGAACAAGAAAAACGCCAACGTCAACAATTATCTGAACAAAATTTAGCATTAGAGCAAGCAAAAATTGCTGCGGAAGCTGCGAACCAGGCAAAAAGTGAATTCTTAGCGATGATGAGTCATGAAATTCGGACACCAATGAATGGTGTGATCGGGATGACCGGATTACTCCTATATACAGATTTAACTGCTCAACAACGAGACTTTGTCGAAACAATCCGCAATAGTGGGGATGCGTTACTAACAATTATTAATGATATTCTCGATTTTTCCAAAATTGAAGCTGGAAAACTTGAATTAGAAGAACAACCCTTTGAGTTACGCAGTTGTATTGAGGAAGCTCTTGATCTCCTAGCACCTAAAGCAGCCGAAAAAGAATTAGAATTAGCTTATATTATCGCTCCTCATAGTCCCAACCACTTTGTTGGTGACGTGACTCGTTTGCGGCAGATTTTAGTGAATCTAGTTAATAATGCCATTAAATTTACTAATCATGGCGAAGTCATAGTCTCGGTTACAGCAATTAGTAAAGAATCAGAAATTAATCATGCCAAATTTGAAAATATTTCCCCGAACGCTCGGAATGTTATAACTACTGATTATGAAATTATTTTTGCCGTAAAAGATACAGGGATTGGAATTCCTCCGGAACGGATGAATCGGTTATTTCGTTTTTTTACTCAGGTAGATTCATCCACAAATCGTCAATATGGAGGCACCGGATTGGGGTTAGCAATTAGTAAACAATTGACCGAAATAATGGGTGGTAGAATGTGGGTAGAAAGTATGGGTGCGATCGCAGGTAATCCTCCAGAGTCAGCCCTGGGTAACCAGACTGACATGTCAATCAATCAACTAATTTTACCTCAATTTTTATTATCAACCAGCCCTCATTTCCACTCAATTTCCTCGAGCCTCGGTTCTACTTTTTATTTCAGTGTGATGGTTAAATCAGTTCCAGATATTTCACCGAGAAAAAAAATTCAGTTATTGCCCCAGTTGAATGGTAAACGTTTACTGATTGTGGATGATAATACTACTCATCGCCAAATTTTAACTTGGCTAGCATTATCTTGGGGAATGCTACCCCGAAAT
The DNA here is from genome assembly GCA_963744145.1 of uncultured cyanobacterium. Classification (GTDB taxonomy): domain Bacteria; phylum Cyanobacteriota; class Cyanobacteriia; order Cyanobacteriales; family CAWUOF01; genus CAVUSO01. Next base: position 2,057,959 of record CAVUSO010000001.1, read on the forward strand.
GCCCAATCAGCAACAGAAGCTCTGACATTACTCCAGACCAATGAACCCTTTGATCTGGCAATTTTGGATATGCAAATGCCAGAAATAGATGGATTAACCTTAGCTAAACAAATTAAATTGTTACCAGAACGTAAATCTTTGCCGTTGGTAATGTTAACTTCCATCGGTAAACCACCAATGCAGTCAGAAGCAGAAATAATTGAATTAGCTGCTTGGTTAGCCAAACCAATCAAACAATCCCAGCTTTATGAATTATTTCAGCAAATCTTCAGCAAACTCGAACCGTCAGAAATTGTCTCACCCTCAGATCAAAATATTTCACAGAATCAAGCAGATTGGGCTTGGGGCAAAGCTCGTCAACCTGGTAGTTTATTTACTCCTATTACCAAAATTCACACTTCTTTAAGAATTCTTTTAGCAGAAGATAATGTGGTGAATCAAAAAGTAGCCCTACGTTTACTAGAACGATTGGGATATCGGGCTGATGTAGTTGCGAATGGATTAGAGGTTTTGGCAGCACTAGAGCGCCAAAGATATGATGTAGTCTTAATGGATGTGCAAATGCCGGAAATGGACGGTTTAACAGCAACTAAGCTCATTTGTGAAAAAAAACTACCCGCTGATCGACCTTGGATTATTGCCATGACCGCTAATGCTATGCAAGGCGATCGGGAAATATGTCTAGCAGCAGGCATGAATGATTATATTAGTAAACCAATTCAAATGGAAGGATTGGAGTTAGCCTTATTGCGTTCTAGCCCAGTTGATTTAGCCCCACCAGATCTAGATTCTGGACCAGCAATCACCAGCGTGGAATCTTCCCGTTTGCGATATCTATCAATTCTCAGTCCAGCTCTGGATGCAAAAGTATGGAAAATCTGGAGGGAAAAAGTCAGTCAGGGAAATAAAGTTATTCTCAATCAAGCCATCGAGACATACTTAAATAAAGCTACTCATCTAGTTCAAGTGATCGCGATCGCTGTTGATGCTTTTGATGGGGCAGAGTTAGTCCAGGCAGCGATCGAGTTAAAATCGATCAGTTTAGATATCGGTGCCAATATTCTGGCATCTCTATGTTTGGAATTAGAAGCATTAGGACGGGAAGGTTTTCCCCCTGATCGATGGACACTGCTTGCCTCTATTGCCTTAGCTTATGCTTCACAAGTAGATGCAGAATATGAAAGAGTGAAAATCGCTTTAGCGAGCGAAATCTAGCAATGTTAGGCATAAATAATCTTGAAATCGAAAAAACCTCCCAGATTATTCTCGTGGTCGATGATGACCGAGCCATGAGGATTTTGCTCCGACGGGCGATGGAACAAGAAGGTTATCAAGTTGAAGAAGCTCAAGATGGTGAACAGTGTTTAGCTGCTTATCAACGTCTGTCTCCCCATATTATTCTGATGGATGCAATGATGCCCATCATGGATGGCTTTACTTGTTGTATCCAGCTCAAACAAATGGAGAAAAAACACGATCGCCAAACTCCGGTGTTAATGATTACTGGTCTTGATGATCCGAAATCTGTAGATCGTGCTTTTGATGCTGGTGCGATCGATTACGTCACTAAACCAATTCATTGGCCCGTTCTGCGCCAGCGGGTCCGTCGTTTGTTAGAAGCTAGTCGTGCGATGGAGGAGTTACGACAGCAAACTCAGCGGGAAAGACTGATGTTGGAAATGCAAGAAAGTATCCGTCAGTCTCTTAATCTCAAAGAAATTCTCAACACTACAGTACAGGAGGTGCAGAAATTTTTGGCTACCGATCGGGTAATCATTTATTCTTTTCAGTCAAATTGGTACGGAACTGTAATAGTGGAATCAGTCGCATCTGGCTGGCTCCCAATGGTAAATTTGGATCTCAAAGATTTTGGTTTTAGCAATTCCGAAAATTTCTTATCTTGCTCGATCATTCAACAATATCAACAAGGCTACTGCCAAGCCATCAATGATATTCAGCAGGTTGAGGTAGAACCTTGTTACGTCAATTTATTAGCTCATTTTCAGATTAGAGCTAGTTTAATTGTGCCGATTTTGCAAGAATCTAATCCCCCATCTAGTCTTTATCCCGCTTCATCAGAATGGTCTACCATCAATGCTGATTTTTTCCGCTCACCCATGAGTGGCGCGTCCGTTCCCCCCTATAATTCTCAGCAGGGCTTATGGGGATTGTTGATTGCTCATCAATGTTCAGGTCCCCGTCGTTGGCAACAATCGGAAATTGATCTGGTGAAACGTCTAGCCACTCAAGTAGCGATCGCGATTAAACAAGCTCAACTCTATCAAAAATTAGAAGAAGCTAACCGAGAATTGCAACGTCTTTCTACTTCTGATAGCTTAACTGGATTAGCCAATCGTCGTCGTTTTGATCAATACTTTGAATGGGAATGGGTACGTCTATCTCGTGAACCTGGTTACCTTTCTTTGATTATTTGTGATCTTGATTTTTTCAAAACTTATAACGATACTTATGGTCATCAAGCTGGAGATTCTTGTTTACAGCAAGTTGCTGATGCAATTCGGATGGTAGCACGTCGTGCCAGTGATTTAGTTGCTCGTTATGGTGGTGAGGAGTTTGCTGTAATTTTACCCAATACAGACCTAGGTGGTGCTGTCCAAGTTGCTGAAATAATTCGTGCTGAAGTAGCCCAACTCAAAATTTCCCATCCTCAGCATGAGGTAAAACCATCAGTAACTCTTAGCTTAGGGGTAGCTAGCACAATTCCTAACCCCCATTCTTTCCCAGCTCAACTAATTGCCGCAGCAGATACAGCTCTTTATCAAGCTAAAGCCCAAGGACGTAATCGGGTCGTTGGCACTAATTATTCTACAACATGATGACTACTCTATATCAATATATTTTGTTTTATAAGCCCTATGGGGTGTTAAGCCAATTTACTGATCATCCTAGTCAAGACTGTTTACGTCCTACTCTGAAAGACTATATTCCTGTTCCTTCTGTTTATCCAGTTGGACGACTAGATACAGATAGTGAAGGGTTAATGCTATTAACTAATGATGGCAAATTACAAAATCGTCTTTGTCACCCTCGTTTTGCCCATCCCCGGACTTATTGGGTGCAAGTTGAACATATTCCAGATGATTTAGCCCTGATCCAACTCGCTCAAGGGGTCGTTATTCAAAATTATCATACTCGTCCAGCTCAAGTCCAGTTATTGTCGGTGCCCCCTCATCTTCCCCCTCGCGATCCACCCATTCGCTTTCGCAAAAATGTCCCAACTGCTTGGCTGGAAATTACTCTGACTGAAGGTAAAAATCGTCAAGTACGTCGGATGACTGCTGTGGTAGGATTTCCAACTTTGCGCTTGGTCCGGGTCGCGATCGGCTTTCTCCGTTTAGATGGTCTTGAACTCGGTCAATGGCGTAACTTAACTGGGGCTGAAGTAGCTCAGTTAAAACGGCTGAAAACTTCGGATTTTAGACTTTAAGCGATCGAGAAGTTCTTCCTGACTCTTACCCAAAACCCAAAATCCAAAATTTTCATCACCATTTTGGTTGCAATAGTTTAATCGGCTGTAGCTAATTCGCTATTATCACGATTGCGACGATTGGTCAAACTATTAAACAACATCCGACCGATCGCTTTAATCAAATTCCCTTCTAGTTCGTTGAACATATTCATGTTCATCCCAAAAGCTGCATTAGCTTCAGCCACGATCTGATCTGCTGTTGCTTCATCAATATCTAGATCGTTCATAGCTTGACGATAGGTATTTTTAAATTCCTTCTCGTCTGGAATATCTACAAATTCGTAGAACTCTGTACCTTGTCCTTCTGATAGGTTCATCGCCCGTTGGGCAATTCCCTTGAGAATTTGACCACCCGATAGATCCCCAAGATACCGCGTATAGGAATGGGCTACTAAAAATTCTGGTTTAGTTGCCGATACTTCTCTAATTCTACGGACATAATCTTCACAGGCTGGAGAAGGCTTAACTTCTTCTTGCCAATTTTTGCCATAGTAAAAGCTTAAATCCTTTTCCAGACTACGTTTGCGATTAAGTTGGGGAAAATAAATTTTGGAAACGATCGGATGTTGACTGCGACGTTCCATCTCTTCTTCCATCGCGGAGTAAACGAAATATAGATTACCCACCAACTTGCGATAGGATGTTTTTTCCACAACACCTTTCAAAAAACACTTGACAAAATGAACATTTTCTGCCATACTGTGGGACTTTTTAGTTCCCTCACGTAACTTTGTTGCTAAATTACTACTCATTCTCAAATTTCCCAACGCGAAAGTCTAACATTCCTGGCGTCTTGATTATGGAAACGGCAAAACAGCCATATTATTTAACAGTAAAACGATTTGATGAGAAGTGGTGTTAAGAATTTTTAAGCATTTTCCCAAAGTAGTCGGGGAAGTGGTGCAAGGATTCAGATCAATTATATTCATATTCAAGCTAGAATGATAAACGTTGTTTAGGATTACACGGTTTAATGCGATCGTCAGTTTTGGCGATCGAAACCAATAATGAAAAATCTTATGAGCAATAACCTATCTAACACTGAAGTTCGTTTAGTTCGTCGAGACGGAAGCACAAATATAGATCCCATTGGTCTACCTCGGTGGTGGGAGTGGAGGAATCTGTTTAATTTTAATAAGCAGATTAACAATCTTTATCATTGTTTGCTCAATGTTAATTGGCAAAATTTTTTACTATTTATTTTTTTATTATTTTTCTTCTCTAATATTGGCTTTACCATCATATATTGGTTGTTAAAAACTCCAATCATTGGCATATTTTATGATAAAGATGACTGGGTTAATGATTTTATTAATATCTTTTTTTTCAGTGTTCAAACAATGACAACGATCGGTTATGGTACTTTGTCACCTAATAGTAGATCCTCTAATGCGATCGTGGTCTTGGAAGTTTTTGTTGGTTGGTTATTACAAGCAATTATTACTGGTTTAGCTTTTGCCAGATTCTCTCGTCCTCAAGCTCAAGTTTTATTCAGCAACATTGCCGTCATTACTAATTATAATGGTATCCCAAGTCTAATGTTTCGTGTCGCTAATCAGCGGCATAATCAAATTTTACAAGCCGAAATATCAGTAAGTTTATTTTGCTATGAAATTACCTTGGAAAATGAATCTATACCTCAATTTTATCAGCTAAATTTGGTTCGTAATAAATCGCCAATTTTTGATTTAACCTGGAGAGTGATCCACCAGATCGATGCTAATAGTCCCCTGTATGGAATTACTCCTGAAGAACTTGTCCAAAAACAGATGGAAATTATCGTCACCTTCACTGGACTAGATGAGACAGTTTCGCAAACAATTTATGCTCGTCATTCCTTTACAGCATCAGAAATCCAGTTGAATCGGCGATTTGTTGATATCATATCGGGTACTAACGGACGTCGTCAAATTGATTATGTGCGTTTTCACGAAACTATTCCAGGGTAGTTTTTTATCCCACATTCCGCAAGTCAATTTGTAGTAATATACTTGGTAACAGCTAAAAGACATTGAAGCGATCGCCCGGATCAATTAATTAGGGTGCGATCGCCATTTTTTAGGTAATAAAAAAGAATTTTCTCTATTGGATCGAGTAAATTTCAAAAAATAATTAAGCAATTTGTAGCCGACTAGGTTCAGGGATAGATTTACCTTCTGCTTGCCAACTTTCTAAATATATTTCAATGACTTCTTCAGCATTATGAATTGCTTCTTCACGAGTTTTACCATGAGTGCAAGGCATAAAGACCCGCTCATCAAACTCTGGAATTGTCACTAAAAAAAGCTGATCTTCATCAGACCATTGAATGAGCATACTATATTGACTCATTATTATCCTCCCTTAATTCTTCTAATATAATAAGTAACTTCGCTAGTTGTTTTTCTAAGTATAATGGTACATCATCTCCATCTTGACCTGAAATAGTCAAGGTTTTTCCCAATAAAGGATGTCGCCAAAGTTCGTGACTTCCTTTACCACGTTTGGGTAGATAAACAAATCCTGCACGGGCAATCTGAATTTTTAACTCTCGAATTTTCCTAGGCATGAATGTTGTTTGCCGATCGCAACTACACCAATATTAGACTAAAATTGATTCAAACTCCGATCGCTCTTTTCTGGCGATCGCCCCATATATATGAAACGACAAGCGTTAGTTATTGGGATCAACCGCTATCCATTTTTAAAGCAGCATCTCGACGGACCCGATCGAGATGCTAATGATATTGCCAACTTGCTGGATCGTCCCCAGGAACATCCCGATGATTTTACTTGGTGTGTGGAACGCTTGCTTTCTGCCAAAATAGAAACAGAAGATAGCACAGTTAAAACAGAAGAACTGCGCGAAGCTATCCAGAATTTATTTTTACCAACTACCAAAACGCCCCCAGAAGTAGTGTTGTTGTTTTTTGCTGGTCACGGACTGCGGAATAAAGCAGGAGAAGTTTACCTAGCTGCTAGTGATGTCTGTCCCACCAGAAAAGATAAATGGGGTTTTCCGATTGAGGAATTGCGGGAATTAATGCAAAAAAGTAAAATTCCCCAGCAGATAGTATTTCTCGATTGCTGTCATAGCGGTGACTTAGTGAATGGGTTGACAAATTTAACAGAGCCAGAACTGCAACAATGGAACATCGGTGGGAGTCGATTAATTGTCACTGCTTGTAGAGACGATCGCACGGCTAAAGGTATTGGTAAACGCGGTGTACTTACTGAGGCACTTTTACAAGGACTCGACCCCCAAAACCGAGAAACTGGCTACTGGGTCAGCACTTACTTCCTCTACGAATTTTTAATGCGGCACATCAATTATAATCCCCTGCTCAAGGAGCAAATTCCACTATGCTATCGGTATGGAGAACCGATTAATTTTTGGATGGGGAAAGGAGAAAGCGATCGCCTCCCGACTTCAACAATAGGATGGTGGAAATCTATTTGTGAGCAACGCTTAGAACAGCAGCACGCGATCAGCAGCAAATTTTTAACAGGAATTGCCCCCAAAATTGAAGATGTTTATGTACCGCTTGGTTTGGTGGAACGCCAACAGAAAAGTCGCCAAAAAGACGGCGGTGAAATAGATGCAACGCGGGGTTCTGCTTTGTATGAAGAAACCGAAATTACCCGCCGATTCCAGCACCATGAATTTTTAGAAAATGTATTGCGACGCGGTGATAGTCCGAAAAGTAAAGGCAAACGATTAGTTATATTAGGAGAACCAGGAGCCGGAAAAACTACCTTACTTCAACAAGCATCTCGCTGGGTAGCAGCAGAAATTGAGGATGCAATTGTTTTGTGGGTTTCCCTAGCAGATTTGGGAGGAAGAAGTTTAGAGGATTATTTATTAGAAGTGTGGCTACTTGAAATAGTACGAATGGCTCTGGAAGTTAGCGTTTCTGAAACTGATAAAAAGGATTTTATTGTGCAGGTTGATCAGGGACGAGTGTGGCTGTTCCTTGACGGTGCAGATGAAATGGCAGCTAGCAAACCATTATTAAAAATTGATAAACAAATTCGCAATCCAGGTTGGTTAAATAAAGCACGAATTTTACTCACCTGTCGGCTCAATTTGTGGGATAGTGGCAGTAACCCTCTCGCTGAATTTGATGTTTACCGGACATTAGAGTTTGACTATCCGGTACAGGTAGAGCAGTTTATTAATAGTTGGTTTACTGATTTGGGTAAAACGGATGAGAAAGCAATTGCTAGAGGGCAGCAACTCTGTACTGCATTAAAAGAATCAGGAAAAGAGCGAATTCAAGATTTAGTTAAAAATCCTTTGCGGTTGACACTTTTATGCTTTACTTGGCATAAGTGGCAAGGTAAATTACCGGATACAAAAGCCGGACTTTATGAAAATTTTATCGAGCGATTTTATGAATGGATAGAAAATAAGTTTCCGGTAACTGTTGAGAAGCAAGAACAGTTAAATAAGGCGCTGGGTGAGTTGGCGCGGGAGGCAATTGATAAAGAATTAACTCGGTTTCGCTTGCGGCGCAAGTTTGTTAGCAAGTTTTTGGGAAGTCCAAAGGATAAGAAGTCCCTCTTTTATCTGGCGTTACAGGTGGGTTGGTTGAATCAGGTAGGAGTAGATGCAGATAACCCAGATGAGCCAGTTTATGCGTTTTATCATGCCTCATTTCAGGAGTATTTTGCAGCATTAGCAGTTGAAGATTGGCAGTATTTTTTACATCACATACCGCAAAATCCGCAGTTAGGAACCTATCGAATTTTTGAGAAGCAGTGGAAACAGGTAATTTTGCTGTGGCTGGGACGTGAAAATATACCAAAAGACCAAAAAGAAGAGTTTATTAATGGGTTGGTAGAGTTTCATGATGGATGCAGAGGTTTTTATAAGTATCAAGCCTATTTTCTAGCGGCTGCGGGAATTGCTGAGTTCAAAACTTGTAACCGATCGCAGGAGATAGTAGCAGAGATTGTTAAGTGGGGTTTTGGTTATTTCGATAATGAAAAACAGTCATGGATGACTTTTTATGAACCTATACCGGAAACCGCTAGGAAAGCATTAAAAGAAACCGATTCTCAAAAGGCGATCATTCTTATAACGCAGCTAATTAATACGGATTGTTCTGAAAGTATCCGCTGGCAAGCGGCAGAAAGTTTAGGGGAAATCGACCCAGGGAATCCCCAGGCGATCGCGGTTTTCATCGACTTAATCGCTCACTCCCATGATGAATTTACCCGTTGGAAAGCAGCAGAAGAGTTAGGGAAAATTGACCCAGGGAATCCTCAGGCGATCGCGGTTTTCATCGACTCAATCGCTCACTCCCGTGTATATCCCCCCAGCGCAGCGGCAAAAAGGTTAGGGAAAATTGACCCAGGGAATCCCCAGGCAATCGCGGCTTTAATCGACTTAATCGCTCACTCCCACTCCCATGATGAATATACCCGCACATCCGCAGCAAATAGTTTAGGGTACATTGCCCCAGGGAATCCCCAGGCGATCGCGGCTTTAATCGACTTAATCACTCACTCCCATGATGAATATACCCGCAGATCCGCAGCAGATAGTTTAGGGAAAATTGACCCAGGGAATCCCCAGGCAATCACGGCTTTAATTGACTTAATCACTCACTCCCAAGATGAATCTATCCGCATAGAAGCAGCAGATAGTTTAGGGAAAATTGACCCAGGGAATCCCCAGACGATCGCGGCTTTAATTGACTTAATCACTCACTCCCATGATGAAGATACCCGCAATCAAGCGGCATATAATTTAGGGAAAATTTGGTACATTGCCCCAGGGCATTCCCAGGCGATCGCGGCTTTAATCGACTTAATCGCTCACTCCCATGATGAAGATATCAGCAGGCAAGCGGCAGAAAGTTTAGGGTACATTGACCCAGGGAATCCCCAGGCGATCACGACTTTGACTGACTTAATCGCTCGCTCCCAAGATGAATCTATCCGCATAGAAGCAGCAGATAGTTTAGGGTACATTGACCCATGGAATCCCCAGGTGATCGCGGCTTTAATCGACTTAATCACTCACTCTCAGGATGAAAATATCCGCAGGCGAGCGGCATATAATTTAGGGAAAATAGGAAAAATTGCCCCAGGGCATTCCCAGACGATCGCTATTTTAATTGACTTAATCGCTTACTCCCAGCATCACCACACCCGCTATCGAGCGGCAGAAAGTTTAGAGAAAATCCTGCTAGACGATTTTATATCAGAAGGTGTTACTCTTTTGGGAGTAAGGCAAAATCAAGAAGGCTTCAAAGTTCTATGGCAATGTGCCCAAAAGATGTCCTATCCAGCTTTCTATGAAGCTTATACAGTTTCCACTCTTGAGTATTGTCAGAAGTGGCTGGAGATTAAACGAACCATCGGTGATAAGCGAGGTGAGGCAGATTATCTGATCGCAATAGGTACTTTATATCAACAAAGTCGGAAATTTCGGGAAGGACAGGCATTTCTTCAACAAGCTATATATATTTTACAGGAAATTAATGCACCTATTGATGCTTATCCCTTTGCCCAGTGGTTAAAATCAATTATTAAATTTGCTAATGGGGGCAAGTTGCAGTTAGCTCTATGCTTTATTGCTGGTTTAATAGCATTTCCGATAGCATTTCCTTTGGCTTTGATGTGGTTTTTAGCAGTGTGGTTGTGGCGTAAATGGCATTAGTATCTCAGCAGAAGAAGGGTGAAGCATTCGGATATAATATTACTGCCCTTCGACTACGCTCAGGGTAAAGTTTAAGCGTTCAATTTTCGCCCGAATGCTTCACCCCTACACTTAACTGAACCGTATTGCATTAAATCAAACAAAAATGTCACCAAATACTCTCTTACTACCCCAATTCCAAAACCTACTCAATACGCTACCCATCGAAGGAGCAGTCCGCATCGAACTTGCCGAAGGAGTCCCGATTTTTCGAGCTTCTAGTGCTGTCCAAACTCGCATTAAGGAACTGCTCGAAAAACAAAGCTCTTTTCCCTTAACGATAGAAGAAGAACGAGAACTTGACCTTTATGAAGAAATCGACGATTACCTGAGTTTTGTTAATCGGACAATTCGCAATCTTTTTTTAGCTCAAACTCAGCTTAGTTTATAAAGATATCGGGGCTTTTTATTATGGGTTTAACCCTCATTGGGTGGGCAACAGTTGTCGGCTTAATCTCAATACAGTTCAGTTAATTGTAGGGGCGAAGCATTCGGGCGATAATTTATCACTTAAACCAGTTAATTTTATATCCGAATGCTTCGCCCTTCTTCTGTGCCGAGATCTCCAAAAACATTCTTAACTGAACCGTATTGTGCTTAATCTTGAATCGCGAAAGAGTTATTAATATAAGATATGCTGATCAAACCATAGGAAGACACCCGCCAGATGGCGATCGCATTCAGCCAGAAACTTAAACCGATTTCATGCTAAACTCATAGATGCAGTCTTACATTCTGGTTTCAAAAAATTAAAGATAATCAATAAGGACTAGAGCTATGAGTATTGTGATCTCCGATGAAATTTTAACTATAACTCGCATGACTGAACCGGAAATGAGACAAGAAATTGCTGTTCTGCTCTTTCAGAGGGAAAAGTTGACACTTGCTCAAGCGAGTCGATTTGCTGCTATGAACCGGATTGCTTTTCAACACCTCCTCGCAAGTCGTCAAATCCCAGTACATTACGGTGTAGAAGATTTTGAACAAGACATTAAGAACTTACGGGAGATGGGTAGACTGTGATCATTGTCAGCGATCGCACAGTGATTGAAGCACTGAGTAACGAACTTGATCCAGGTGAGGCTGAGGCGATCGCTTTGGCGCTGGAACTAAAAGCCGATCAAATTTTGATTGATGAACACTTGCCCTAACCTTAAAATTATCAAACACCATTTGACAGCGATCGCCTCTTACTTCACCAACCATCACTCTTATTAAAAGCCGTTAATGCTAAAAGCAAAGAATGGGATAATTGGCAGATTTGACCCAATTAGTGCTATAGTTTAGCTTAATTCATTACAAGGAAAAGCTATGGCTGAAATTACCCTAGACGAAACCAAAATCAAGGAACTGTTCAAAGCCGCAATTGTTGAGGTACTGCAAGAACAAAAAGAAGTGTTTTTTGACCTTTTAGCAGAAGCATTAGAAGATCTAGCCATAGAAAGTGCTATCAAAGAAGGTGAGAATACTGAAACAGTCAGCCGCGAGGAGATTTTCAAACTCCTGAAGAGATTACCATGAATATTGATGCTCTGTACTTATATAATCAGCTAGCGATCGCGTTTCACTCACCAACTATAAATAGCTGTAATCTAAAGGATGCGAAAAAATATTAGGCAAAGAAGACGATCGCTGATTTGATCCCAAAATATTCTTAACTGAACCCTATTGTGCTATAATCTAGCTGAATCGATTACCAAGAAAGTTTCAGTTGTTGATCAAAAACTGTCCGGACTATTGATTGATCAAGTACAGTAAGATTGTGGGACAAGCATCTTGCCTGTCCGATAAATTTGTCAGTTAAAGTCAGTTGTTAGTTATCTGTGTTGGTTGGGCAGGTTTATGATGGTGATCTGTTTGGAGCAAAATTGATTGGTGAACCTGCCCCTACAAATCCTGGTTGATTGTGATTATAAATTCATCGATCATACATTTTATGATCTAGTTTAATCTGAAAACACGCCGCATCATAGTTCAATCCGGTTCAGTTAAGCTAGGTCAGGTATATTTATCCTGATCTTGGTTACTGATGCTTGTCCGCTCGTTTACTCCTTGTTTAATCAAAAAGTCATTAAAGCTTGACATCTTTTTCATAAATAGTAAAAATAGATACAGAACTTCTGAAAGTTTTTCAAAAGTTGCAAATTGCTCCCTGATCAGGAAACCCAGCTACTGGGACAATTTCCCTAGACTAGAGCTTAGTTAACCACTGTTAGAGACTTTTTTGGGCCAATTATGCAATTAACTAATCGCGGTGTTAGCTACGAATATCGTCACCCTTCGATTGAAGTCACGGAAGGGGAACTTCTCAACAAATACCAGAGTAGGAATGACACCTGTCATTATCCCAGACATATTCCCGTACCACATCCACCTTTAAATGTCAGCTATCGTCGCTTGGCTAATCGCTCGGCTCGAATGGGACAAACGGCTCAAGAGGAAAATGAAGCTCCAAAGTTTTTGTATATGATTGAGCATCCTTTGACTCGCGATCGCCAAGAAATTTTAACAGAAATTGCCAGGGTTCACCTGAATAATATCTGTCAAAACTTAGAACACCGTCTTCGAGTAGCTCAAGCGAAACAGGATCACGAATTAATTAAAGTTTTGGAAGCGGAATGTCAACAACTAACTTGTTCCTTGTAAAAACATGAGGAGGTTTTCGATACCTCCTCTTTTTTTAGCCTTTTACACAAACAACCTGCTTTAAAGTTGCTTCTATTTGCACTAAATCTGATTGCTGTTTCATCACTTCATCAATTGGCTTATAAGCCCCAGGTATTTCATCCAGAACTCCCTGATCTTTACGACATTCTACACCCTTAGTTTGCTGAATCAAATCATCTAAAGTATAAAGATTTTTAGCCTTATTACGAGATAACAAACGCCCAGCACCGTGGGAACAAGAGCAATAACTTTCAGCATTACCCTTACCTTTCACAATAAAAGACTTAGCTCCCATTGAACCAGGAATAATTCCATAATCTTCTAATTTCGCTCGAACTGCACCTTTGCGAGTGACATAAACCTCTTCACCAAAATGCACCTCTTTTTCTGCATAATTGTGGTGACAATTAACCTCTAATAAAGGCTTAATAGACTTTCCTCCAGCAAGATGTTTCTCAATAATCCGACGAAAACGAGCCATCATCACATCGCGATTAAAACGAGCATAATCTTGTGCCCATTGTAAATCCCGCCAATAGGCTGCAAATTCTGGAGTTCCAGCCACAAAATAAGCTAAATCTTTATCTGGTAAAGGATTTTCTGCCAGTTTTGCTAATTCCTTAGCAGTATCAATATGACACTGAGCTAACATATTCCCAATATGGCGAGAACCAGAGTGCAACATCAGCCAAACATAGTTTTCGGTATCGAGACAAACCTCAATAAAATGATTACCACCACCAAGAGATCCTAATTGTTTGATCGCTTTACCTTCTAAACGTTGCACACCGGGATGTAATTCTTTAAAATCACTCCATTTCTGCCAATTAGTTACGCTTTTTTCAACATCTTTGTTTTCATTAAATCCTACTGGAATAGATGTTTCAATATCTAAGCGAATTTGTTTGAGTTTTCCCTCTAAGCGATCGCCTACAAATGGAGTTTTAACAGCCATCATCCCACAGTTATGAACAAATATACCAGCAGTAAGAGCAAAATTACCGTATTCTGGTACTGTCAAACAGTAAACATCTTCACTATTTGATAAAGGGATAACATCTAACACTTTGTGATTATAGCCATGTTGGGATTTTCTATGGTTATGATGCCAATGAGAATTTTTTTCTATTAGTAATCGATGATCGGAGGAATGATTCTTATTGCCCATCAATTCTAAGTTTTCTGGTCTATGAGCAAAACCATTAAAATTCTTATGATGAATAACTGTTCTTTGATTTTCAAATGAAGGTACTTTCCCCAATAATTTTGATCGGGCAATAATCCAATGTGCTTTTTGATATTTACCTGAATAATTCTGCTGGATTAAAGTATAGCCATACTTATCTGTTTTAGAATAGAATGGCATTAAAGATACACCCGCTTTGAGCTGGTTAGCTTCTTGATATGTGCCATCTCGTAGCATAAACTGATGATCCGTCGTACATTTGATCTCTTCCCCATTATCTAGAATTACCTTTAGTAATGAAGCGTTACGACGAGTTAAGTGTGCCCTCGCTTTTGCTGCTACTACTCTTCCACTTGGGGTACAAGAATAAACAATAAATTCTTCAGAAAGTAAAGTTAGTTCTTTGATTGGGTAAGATTTTCCGTCTGCCAGAGGAATTAAGGTATCCCCAGTAAAACAACCAATGTCCACACCCACAGCGGCAGGAATAATTGCTTCTTTGGTCGCAATTACTGATCCGACTAAAGCACCTTTACCTAAATGCACATCTGGCATTAAAGCAATATGCTTAAATACAAATGGTAATGATGCTACATTTCTGGCCATTTTCTGCTCTTCATGGCCCAGTAAATGTCCAGCCCATGATAAAACTGGGCTAGGTGCGGATAATTGTAACTGTTCGTAGGGCATGATCTTTGCTCATCTTTGTTCAGATAATTATATACTACATTAATACTACAAAATTTTCAAGAGGTTTCAGACCGAAGTTGATGAATATTTGTTTCCCAGTTAGCACCATCAAAAGAAATTACTTGGAACCGATCGCCCACATGGTCATCAAGACAGTGGATATTCACATCGAAACAGTCGGGATGCGATCGCGGGCGATAAAAGGAGTGAATCCCACAAATCCGGCAAAAAATATGTTTAGCAATACCTGTATTAAAGGTATAAGTTGTTAATTCATTTTCACCTTGGAGCAGGGTAAAATTTTCCGGTGGTACAATTAAGTGTAAAAAACCTTTTTTTCGACAAATTGAACAATTACAATCAATTGCTTGATGTTGATTGATCATAACTTGAAACCGAACTGCTCCACAGTGACAACCACCTTGATAGGTAACTAAATTTTCCATATTCTGTAAATTAGGAGCTAATTGTTTGGCGATCGCGATTAATTAAAATTCCTCGCATTCCTACAGTTTTAGCAGCTTGGTAATCTTCTTTATAACTATCACCAATATGCCAAGCATTGATAGTTAAACATCGATGTTTTTTTAAGCCAACTCGAAAAATATGAGGATCAGGTTTAGCCGCACCAACTTCTGTAGAAATTGTCACCGATGAGAAATATTTGGCTAAATCCAAAGCTTTTAAAACTGAATAAAGACGAGTATCGAAATTAGAGATCACACCGAGAGTAATCTGAGTCTGATGCAGTTGTTCTAAAACAGGTAAAACATCAGGATAAACAAACCAAGGTTTAGCAGTGGCAAAATAGGAATATAGTTCAGCAAAAAAACCGGGAAAATCGGCAAAATCATTAATTACCCCAGCTTGTTGAAAGGTTTGGGTCGCGATCGCTTGCCACCATTCAAATTCTAAAGCGGGCACATCGGACTGATTTACTCCGGCAAATGAGGAGGAATTTGCTGATTGAAAACTCTGAGCAAAAGCTAAATTTATTTGATCAGCAGCAACCTTTACTCCAAATTGACTTGCTAAATCAGCATATACTTGACCGACACTACCACGCACTCCAAACAAAGTGCCAACTGCATCAAAAAAAATTACCTTTGGTATTGATATTTTAATATTCATCTGTTGAGCGATCAAAAGAAAGTTTTTCGGTTCATTGCGAGAGGATTACTTTGACAATTTATTGCTGATTACTTATCAGTTAATACCCAGGTAAAAATTGGTTTAGCCATCCAATTTATCCCAACTTTTAACTGATGATCTAATGTGGGCATTCGATAAAGGTAGGCTAAACGTCGAAAGACTGTAGCCCATATTCCATCTAGTTTGATTCCTAAACCGGTCAGGGTAGCATCATTAATTCCCAAAGTCATCATTTCCCCTAATTGCTGATAATGAAAAGGAAGTAAAGGTCTTCCCGTCAGAGTAGCCCAAACATTCCAAGCGACATAATCAGCTTCTTGAATTGCAACTTGAGCAGTTTGGGGCATTTTTTGTCCAGAGACATCTTGACATTCGACTAAATCACCCACACCAAAAATTTCTGGATAGTCAATCGTTTGAAGAGTAGTCGTGACAATTAATTGACCGCGTGGATTAAATTTGAGGGGCAGATCGCGCAGTGTTTGGGGGATACGGATACCCACAGTCCAGATCGCAATATCTACCGGGATTGGATCAATCTGTCCTTTATATAAGAGGGAAATTTGATCAGCTTGAATAGAATCGACAGTAGTTTCTAAATCAATCCAAACACCTTTATCAGCTAAAGCTTTTCTGGCGGTTTCTCGATTATATTCAGATGACGATCGCAAAATTTCACTACTTTGTTCAATTAAGCGTAAACGTCCTCTTGTTCCCAGGCGATCGGCTAGTTTACAGGCTAATTCTACACCACTATAACCAGCACCAACAATCGCAATGCGAATTTTATCTTGCTCTGATTCTTCGGCAATTCGCAACTTTTCTTCTAAACGATAAGCATCAGCGATCGTGCGGAACCCAATAGCATATTCTGCGGCACCCTGTACCAGGTTGCTCGGAGTTTCTCCACCTAATGCTAAGACTAAGTGAGTATAGGACAATTCCAGACCATTTTGTAATTGTACCTGTTTAGCAGCAATATCAATTTTCTCTACTGCTGCTTGGATAAAGCGAATACCTGTATGAGAGAGAAGTTCAGAAAAAGCTGGGGCTATTTCCCAAGTTTGCAATTCTCCGGTCAGGAGTTCATACAGTAAAGGTGAAAATAAAAAGCGATCGTTACGATCTACTAGAATAATTTCGGGTTGTTCTGGTTTTTCCCAAGGTAATTGACTTAAACGAAGAGCTGTGTAGAGACCTCCAAATCCCCCACCTAGGATAACTATACTTCTCGGTTGTTGGGTCATAAGTTTAGTGATTGCCTTTACTCTTTCCAGAATAGCAATTAGCGTGGAGTTGAGGTGGTTATTTTTCAGCGTGAGGGCAAAATGCGACGGTTATTTTTTTATTTGCTGGTGGGTTTGTTAGTATTATGCTTAGGATCAGAAAGTGCGATCGCCAATATGTCCTCTCCCTGGAGTCCGGGAGACCCCATCGGAGAACCAGTTGGTGTTTTTCGTCAGTTAGATATTGTCACCGAAAAGTTATCCTTTGATTTGCGATCGCTGGCTCATCAAAATTCCGGTCAAGTCACTGCTACCTACCAAATTCGCAATTCGGGTAAAAGTGTGAGTGTTGATCTAGTTTTTATTTCTCCTGGGATTAAAACTGGTAATGTCACGTTAGATGACAAAAAAGTTTCTGCAAATATAATTCCTAAACCCTCTCTACCCCAGGAATGGGATCACCTGATCCAATTACCAATTATGAGTGACAAAATCAACTGGGCTGATAGCGGTAGAATTAGCGTGAGTGGTGCTGGTGAATCTGCGCTTAGTTTTCAGACCATCTTACCAAGTGGAGAACATTCATTGCAAGTTAGCTATGAGATCAGACCGGGCACATATAATGGTAATGATATCTATCGAGAATATAATATTGGCTATTTATTAGCTCCCGCGCGATCGTGGGCTACTTTTGGTAAGTTAGATATTCAGGTGAATCTCCCCCATGGGTGGGAAGTAGTAACTACACCCTTAAAATTGCCACGTCAGGGTGATACTTTAACCGGAAGTTTTGCGGGTCTTCCTAGTGATACGTTCGCGATCGCTACTCGTCCGACCTTGTGGTTATTTAGTTTAATTATTAGTATAATTGTCGAAGTTTCTATTTGGATAATGGGGTTAATTGCTTGTGTTTTTTTCGGGCAAAAATTAGCCCGAATCAGATATCGTGAAGGTACTATTGAATGGCTGCTCTCGACCGTTATTTTTTTCATACTCATGTTATGTGGTGGATTAATGGTGCCGTTCATCGGTCTAACCGGAGAATACTTTAGTTTATTAATTTTAGATAACGGACATCTTTCTAGTAGTTGGTCTTATGGACAAAATATCTTGCGATTGTTAGTATTTCCCTTCATCGGTTTTGGCTTAGGTATTTTTCTCATGCCCTTTGCTTTTATTTATTGGCGTTATTTTCAAAAAACCTAAAATCAAGCATGAAGCTGAAAGTAAACATCAGCGAGAATCGTTTTTGCGAGTTTCACCTGAAAATGCTCTAGATGCTAAATTGGGAACTAACATGATGAATAAATGTATTTTACTTTATACAGATGACTCAATTTTTGGGGGAGTAGCACATTATAATCACTCACTTTTATGTGGATTAGCTACAGAATTTAGTTACCAGTTGAAATACGCCCAAACCTATAATAATCGACCCTTAGCTATCCAAGAAAAAAACCTAGGAATTGAACATATATGGTTAGATTTTGATACCTGCAAAAGCTTTAAACGGACTCTGACTAACTTAGATGATGCTCGTCAAGTTTTAGCAATTGCTAAACCTGATCTAGTCATTTTTAGTAACGCTTGTCCTTTTTCAAATTTGGCTGCTAAAAGCGTAGTAATTGACTTAAATATTCCTTTTATTATCATTGAACATTTCACCCCCGCATATTTACTTGAAAATTTTGCTATCTGGTTAGATGAACTAGAGCGACATTATCATTATGCAACGACAGTTATTGCCGTTTCCCATGAAAATTTAGCGCTTTTGCATAAATTCTTTAGACTACCCAAACATCAAGGAAAAGTTATTTATAA
Source organism: uncultured cyanobacterium (assembly GCA_963744145.1). Taxonomy (GTDB): domain Bacteria; phylum Cyanobacteriota; class Cyanobacteriia; order Cyanobacteriales; family CAWUOF01; genus CAVUSO01. The sequence continues at coordinate 2,076,879 of CAVUSO010000001.1, forward strand.
TGGACGCCCACCAGAATATTTTGAGCCAATTAGCTTATCAATTAGAAATCATTATCGCCAGAAAATTGGGATTCCAGAAGATGCTGTAATTTGTTTTACTGCTGCTCGGGTAGAACTGGTTAAAGGTTATGAATATCAATTCCAAGCGATTCAATTACTGAAAAACTATTATTTATGGTCTAAAATTTACTTTGTCTGGAGTGGAACTGGCCATTTCGACTCCCAGCTAGAAAAATTAATCAATCAATTAGGACTAAAAAATAAAATTAAATTTTTAGGACATTGTTGGGATGTAAAATCATGGCTCGATGCTAGCGATATTTTCATATTACCATCAAAATCTGAGGGAATGCCCTTAGCCATTATGGAAGCAATGGCTAAAGGATTACCTGTGATTGCTTCTGCGGTTAATGGGATTCCAGAAGAATTAGGAGATACCGGTCAACTCCTAACTGATCCTAATATTAATTCTACTGCAACAGTTAATGAATTAGTCACCACAATCCAAGCTTGGGTTGAAAATCCAAAATTACGTTATTTAATTGGTCAAAACTGTCAGAAAAGAGCAGAAGCAATGTTTACACAAGCTAGGATGGTAAAACAAATGGTGGAAACTATTGAAGAAGCTCTATTACCGCTCGGAAATTTAGCTAATTACTGGCAAAACTATGAAGTTAATACAAGGAACACAAAAACCTTAACTGAATTCATCAATCGTCTCCACAACTGTGTCAATCTTTATCGGATTGATCCGTCAAAGCAATCGATCGTTCTCGAACTCCGTCAACTACGTCAAGAATTAGCTAATTTTTGGCTAAAAGTACCTGATCATCACCTAGAAACCATTTACCAAGATCACCTCATCAAAGTCTATCAGTCTCTGATGAACTGTGGTTTTCGGAGTGAACCACTAACAGAAATGGAACAAACTTTACTCCAAGAATTAGCTAATCAACTCAGAAAAGGATTTGAACAACCCCAAGCTCTTAATTACTTACTAGCCATCATGCTCTACTTACCCAGTGGTAAAATGCGGGTAGCTAATCCCTCAACTAATTTACCTCAGTGGTTATTGAAAGATTATCAACAATTTTTTGAAACTGGTTGATTTTGACTCATTAAGAAAATGGAGAATAGAGCCGAGATGTCCAGACAACAACTCCAAAAATGCAAGCTCAAGCGCCTTTTGTTGAGAAGATTGTAAAGTCATATTGCAACTCTTTGCTAAATATTGAGAGATCCGGCAAAATCTAACCAAGAAAGTCTTCTGGAAATTTAACGAAATATTACAAGGAACAAGCCAACCATGAATAATCTGCAAAGATACCGCTTTGTCTGTACCCTCACCTTTGGCGATATCTACGGACAAATAATTATCTGGTTAATCGTCATCTTCCTTAGTCTAGCTTCTGCCTTAGCTTTGTGGAGTACAACTCGGCAAATATACGCATTAGCCACAATTGGCTTAATCGTCGTATTGTCCTTACCATTTCTCCTGTTTGCCTTTGTTACTACTCTGATCAATCATATTGAATTTGTTGCCATCGATAAAGAAACATCAGCACAAACCGCAGGTGCAAGTATGTCAGCACAGACCGCTATGCAAGGAACCAAATAAAATTGACCATTGGTCAAGATTTTGGAGATGAAAAACCAAAACTTTCCCTACCTGATGATGGTAGGGAATCGTTTTTTCAGTAACCATAGTAATCAGTAAAATAGATCATAATTTTCCCAAAATGCTAGAACATGATGTAATTATTGTTGGTGGTGGGTTAGCTGGATGTCGCGCTGCACTAGAAATTGCTCGTACTGATCCGAGTTTAAGTATCGCTGTTGTGGCTAAAACCCACCCAATTCGTTCCCACTCAGTTGCGGCTCAAGGGGGTATGGCTGCATCCCTGAAAAATGTCGATCCAGAAGATAGTTGGGAAGCTCATGCTTTTGATACTGTTAAAGGTTCCGATTATTTAGCTGATCAAGATGCAGTCGAAATACTTACCCGTGAAGCTCCAGATGTGGTAATTGATTTAGAACATTTGGGAGTATTGTTCTCCCGATTGCCCGATGGTCGGATTGCCCAGCGAGCATTTGGAGGTCATTCTCACAATCGGACTTGTTACGCAGCAGATAAAACTGGTCACGCGATTCTGCACGAATTGGTTAATAATCTGCGTCGTTACGGTGTCTATATATATGATGAATGGTACGTTACCCGGCTCATTTTAGAAGATGGACAAGCCAAAGGGTTGGTCATGTACCATATTCAAGACGGTCAATTAGCGATCGCGCGTGCGAAAGCGATCATGTTTGCGACTGGTGGATATGGAAGAGTTTACAATACCACCTCCAATGATTATGCCTCGACGGGTGATGGGTTAGCCATGTCCGCGATCGCTGGTGTCCCCCTGGAAGATATGGAATTTGTCCAGTTTCATCCGACCGGATTATATCCAGTGGGAGTGTTAATTTCCGAAGCGGTCCGGGGTGAAGGTGCTTATTTAATTAATAGTCAGGGCGATCGCTTCATGGCTAATTATGCACCTAGTCGGATGGAATTAGCACCTCGGGATATTACTTCGCGAGCGATCACGCGGGAAATTCGGGCTCAACGAGGTATTCATGTTGATGGAAGTGCGGGGGGTCCTTTTGTTTATCTCGATTTGCGTCATCTGGGACGAGAAAAAATTATGAGTCGGATTCCCTTTTGTTGGGAAGAAGCTCATCGATTATTAGGGATTGATGCGGTAAATCAACCTATGCCAGTACGTCCTACGGTACATTATTCTATGGGGGGAATACCTGTTGATACGGATGGAAAAGTCCGTAGTGGTGTAGATGGTTTTGTCGATGGTTTTTTTGCTGCTGGTGAAACTGCTTGTGTTTCGGTTCATGGTGCTAACCGACTGGGTAGTAATTCCTTACTGGAATGTGTAGTATATGGAAAAAGAACTGGTGCTGCGATCGCGAACTACGTGCAAAATCGTAAGCTTCCCGTGATCGATGAACAAAAATATCTGAGGGAAACAGAGAAATTATTTCAGTCCCTAATCAATCAAACAGGTACAATTCGGATTGGTCAATTGCGCCAAAATTTTCAAGACTGCATGACTGATCATTGTGGGGTGTTTCGGACATCAGAAATCATGAGTCAAGGATTAACTAAGCTGGAAGAATTACAGCAACAATACTCACAAATTTACCTTGATGATAAAGGGAAACTTTGGAACACCGAAATTATCGAAGCTTTAGAATTGAGAAGCTTAATGATTGTCGGTCGATTGATTTTAACCTCTGCTTTGAACCGTCAAGAAAGTAGAGGATCTCATTGTCGGGAGGACTATATTGAACGAGATGATCAGAATTTTCTCAAGCACACACTAGCTTACTATTCTCCTACAGGAATTGAACTCCAATATTTACCTGTAAAGATTAGTATGTTTGAACCTAAAGAACGGAAGTATTAAATATAAGGGTGGGTAATTCCCACCCTTATTAATAAGTATTTACACACCAGTAGTAAATTATGGTTAAATCCTTATCAAAACCAAAAACTTTCGCTGAATTTATCCAGTGGAAACCGGAAAATAAACACTATGAACTGCATGATGGAGCAATTATTGAAATGCCCCAACCAACAGGTGAACATGAAGATATTGTGGGATTTTTAGCGGAAAAACTGACTTTAGAATATGTTCGTCTCAACCTTCCCTATTCTATTCCAAAAACGGCGCTGGTTAAATCAGCATCAAGTGAATCAGCTTATTCACCAGATCTATTGTTAATCAACCGTTCTAATTTGATCAACGAACCTTTTTGGAAAAAAGAATCTACCGTAACTATGGGTGCATCTATTCCTTTAGTTATTGAAGTGGTTAGCACTAATTGGCGAGATGATTACTACAAAAAATATGGGGAGTATGAAGGTATAGGAATTTCCGAGTATTGGATTGTAGATTATCTGGCTCTAGGTGCTGGTAAATTTGTTGGTAATCCTAAACAACCGACTGTTTCTATTTACTTTTTAGTAGAGGGAGAATACCAAGTTAGTCAATTTAGAGGAAATGACAACATTCAATCATTAATTTTCCCAGAGTTAAGTTTAACTGCCCAACAAATATTTCGATCGGTAAGTGAATAAGATTTATAAACCAATGCAATTCAGTTACCTGTAGGGGCGAAGCATTCGGGCGACAATTTATTGCTTAAAGGGAGTTAATATTAAATCCGAATGCTTCGCCCTTCGACTCCGCTCAGGGTAAACCCTTCTTCGTCGATATCTCCCAAAACATCTATTAACTGTACCGTATTGATTTATAAATTAGGATTAAAACATTAGGGTCTATAACAAATTTATTAATCATTTTTAGCTAAAATATCTTGTAAAATTTCTGGCGTTAGCCCTCGCTGTTGTGCTTTATTAGAGATTTCTGCCATTACTTGGGTTAAACTTTTATTGTGTAGATTTTCTCTAAAAAATAATTGAATAATATAGCTTAATTTTTTCTGAATCTCAGGATTAGCCTGTTCAAATGCGGTTTTAATTTCTTCATTAACTTCAATAATAATACTAGGCATTGGGGTTTCTTTTGATTGTTAGCAATTTATGGTTTGATTATAACTATAGCATCAATCACAGACATATTCATCAAAAATATTTTGATTTTCCTGTAAATCTTGATAATCTTAATCGTTGGCCTATAGTTGTCATAGGAGAGTTAATTTTTGGTGCAGAATATTTTCTGGCGATCGCCCTAGCTGTTGTGCATTATAACTGGATTGGGTATGATTGCACAACAGCTTAAAGGAACGGGAAAAAAAGGCTTTTTATGGTATGACTAGCAATGTAATACCTATGCGACCCACAACAGAGACTACTTGCTCAGGTATTAGGGTGATCGGTGGGTTTTTGCTCCAAATTTAGCTAAAATGTCGATAGATCCTTTAATCGTACTATGCTTTATGGCAAAAGAGCCTAAAAAAGTTTATGACTAATCTTGAGTAGTTGATTCAGGAACTAGAACAAGCTCCTGATGACCTAGTACAAACAGTGCTAGATTTTTTCTATCGGGTTAAGGCAATACGCCAAAAAAATTCCCTTGCCAAATTTGCCGGAATTTTAAGTGACTCTGAAGCGGAGGAACTACAACGAGCAATTACCACCGAGTGCCGCCAGGTAGATTTTAATGAGTGGTGAGATTGCATTAGATACCTCTGTTGCGATTCGTTTCTTGAATGGAGACGCAGCTATTACGGAAAGAGTGTTGGCATTACCAGAAATAGTTTTGCCAATAGTTGTTGTGGGAGAGTTAATTTTTGGTGCAGAAAACTCTACCCGTCAGTTACAAAATTTGCCTCGTTATCTTGAGTTTATATCGGCTTGTGTTGTTGTACAATTAGGACAAGAAACCGCAGAAACTTATGCTAGAACTCGGTTATTGTTGAAACGCAAAGGGCGACCAATCCCCATGAATGATGTATGGATCGCTGCTCAATGCTTAGAACAGGGTTGGGTATTGGTGACAGATGATACGGATTTTAATTATGTAGATGGATTGATATTGGAACACTGGCGTTGAGAAAATTATATTCATTGCTTACTACGAACCAGACCATCAAGTTATTTATTTTTCATTCCTTATCAAAACTCAACCTCCTGCTCACCTACCCCAGAAGCGATCGACTTTTGCCACCAACTCACTGATACTAAGCGCGATCGCATGGCTAACCAATGAACCCCTAGAAGCACCGTTAAAAGGTTTTCCACCTCATCAACCCAATCTGTTATCTGCGATTCAAACCTGGTTAGAAGAGACTTGAACAAGTGGATTTTTGCTCCAAATTGAGCTAAAATCTCGGTAGACCATAATTCTTAATCCTCAAAATGCCTCAAACTCTTGATCTCAGCGGACTCACCCCCGAACAAATCGAGCAAATTTCTCTGATGATAGAAACATTTAAAACTATCAATCAACAGCGCCACCCATTAACCCAAAAAAAACTATCAGAATTCAATCCAAATCCGTTGTTTTTTGCCAGCGAAATTCTCCAGCCATTTAATCGTACTATACTTTATGGCAAAAGAGCCTAAGCGAATTTATCTTGATCCCAACATTCTCGCTTATGTTGCCAATACTAAAGCCCCTCAACAGGCTGCATTTGAGTTTGCCCGCTCGCGAAGTCGAAGTTTACCCGTTCGCGGAGTCGAAGGGGTAGTCGATGTAACTTTTTTGGTTTAATTGAATTGGATTTTAATATATATAGTTGATCTGTTTGTTGCATAAATGGTAAGGGCAAAGCATTTCGGTAATATTATTCTTCCCTTCGACTACGCCCCCTTCGACTACGCTCAGGGTAAACTTCGACTCCGCCCTTCGACTACGCCCTTCGACTACGCTCAGGGTAAACTCAGGGTAAACTCAGGGTAAACTCAGGGTAAACGTTTAAGTAATGATTGATTTGCCGAAATGCGAAAGCCCCTACCCGGATTGACCGATATCTGGCGATCGCAATTGTCTCTCCTATAATTCAGTTTATGAGTATCATTGTCTTTGGTAGTATTAACCTCGACCTAATTACTACAACTCCTCGCTTCCCTCATCCTGGCGAAACTATCCAGGGCTATAATTTTTATACAGCAGGTGGTGGTAAAGGTGCAAATCAAGCTGTAGCAGCTTCCCGTCTGGGAGTCACAACCCATCTGATTGGGCGCGTTGGTGCTGATAATTTTGGCCAAGAATTATTGAGAAGTTTAGAGTCTTATGGATTAAATATTGATAATATTTTGATTGACAAAACTACTCATTCAGGTATTGCAATTATCACTGTAGAGGATGGTGGTCAAAATAATATTATCGTTATTCCTGGAGCAAATAACTGTGTTAATGATCTAGATGTAGAGCGTTTAAAAGAAATATTACCAACAGCTACAACTTTGTTATTACAGTTAGAAATACCTCTAGCAATTGTGCAACAATCGGCGATCGCTGCATGGGAAGCGAAGGTAAAAGTTATTCTAGATCCCGCACCTGTTCGCTCAGATATTCCCAGGGAATTATATCCATTAATTGATATTATTACTCCCAATGAAATCGAAGCTAGTCAATTGGTAGGTTTTATGGTGAATAGTCGGGAGAGTGCGATTGATGCTGCTGTTCAATTGCGTGATTGGGGTGTTAATACTGCTATTGTTAAATTGGGCGATCGAGGTGTTGTTTGTGCAACGGCTGATGAGACCTTTTTTCTTCCAGCTTTTCCAGTAGTTGCTGTTGATACAGTAGCTGCTGGTGATGCTTTTAATGGGGGACTTGTAGCAGCTTTAGATAGTGGTTTAGCTTTGCGAGATGCGGTAGTTTGGGGGACAGCAGCAGGTGCTTTATGTGTGATGAAACCTGGTGCTCAACCTGCTATGTGCGATCGCGGAACTTTTGATGCTTTTTTGGCAACTGTTCACGGACCCAAGCTCTAAAAGCTCTCATTGTCTTATTTCTACCATCCGTATTGATTCTACTTAAATATTCGGGGATTACCTCAATGAGGGGTAAATTAGGAAAAATAGAACTAAATTTTGACTCCCTATACTTTCCATCTTCTAGCACATTAATTTGTAACTTACCTTTTTCAAATCGCCAAAGTTCAGGCACTTTTAAAGCTGCATAAATATCTGGATGAGTGCGAGAAGTTATATCTATCTCCAAGACTAAATCTGGAGGGGGATCATGGCTTAAGTCTAATTTAGATTTTCCTCTGACTAATGCTTCATTTTGGATATAGAAACAGTTATCTGGTTCTATTCCTTTCCAAGTTTCTGGGTTGGTAAAGGTAGTAGATCCCAGAGGATAAAAATCAATATTTAGTTCTTCTAAAATAATTTCTACAAAGTTACCGATGAAGATTTTGCTAAATTCATGCTCTGGTAATGGTGTCATAATTTCTAATCTGCCGTGATCATAAGCTATTCTGGAGGTACGATGTTCTCCTAATTCATCTAAAATAGATTCAAATTCTTGCCAGGTGATCCCATCTAAAAATATTTTATGACCGGGTGGTATGTTAAATCGCTTTAATTCTAAGAGCATTTTAAATCCTTGTTTGTATGTTGATAAAAATACCGGATATTATGGTGGGTTTTTTTATCCTAATTCAATCCTTAAACTAGATAAATTTGCGATCGATCTGGATCAGATTTATGATGCTGATCTAGATGTACCAATTTATGATATCATAATTGCCACGATCGCAACAGTAGTTTAAAATATTTTTTCTGAGGGGGTAGTCCCTGAATCGATAAAATTTAGATGTGTCTTAGCTTATGTCTGTACCGATTGATTTAATCTTAGTTCCTCAAGGAGCAGAGTATAACTCTATTTGTCGAGGTTTAAGACTTGTTAAGGGTTTTCATCCCCAGGTGTTAGCAATTCCGATGGGTTTTCAACCATTAACTCAATATCTAGAAAAAGTTTTTACCGCTGAATATCTTGCTAATTCTGGACCATTACAAGTTCTCCTGGTGGGATTATGTGGTAGTTTAACTCCTTTGTATTCCCTTAGGGATGTGGTACTTTATCAAGAATGTGTTTATCAGTCTGAACTGGGACTACAACAGCAAACTTGCGATCGCACTTTGACATCTCTCTTACAAGAAAAATTACCAAAACCAGTTAGCTTAGTCAAATCCTTAACTAGCGATCGATTAATTTTTTTAGCATCTGAAAAACAACAATTATGCCAAAAGTATGCTTTAGATGTTGTTGATATGGAAGGATTTGCAGCGTTAGATTTTTTTAATAAACATCACATCGCAGTAGCAATGGTGAGAGTGGTTAGTGATGATAGTAAACACAATTTACCTGATCTTTCAGCAGCAATAAATCCAGATGGAATACTTCAACCTATCCCATTAGCGATCGGGATGATCCGACAACCCCTTGCAGCGATAAGATTAATTTATGGTTCTTTAAAAGGACTAAAAGTCTTAGAAAAAACTATCATGGAAATCTACCACCATCACCATCTTGAGGATAGATAGATAAATTCTGTATGCTGATCTATTATATTGCCCTAATCGCTGATATAATAAAGTCTTGTTTAATGCTGTAAATAAAAAGGTCAAAAAACCAATGCAGAAAATTATGCAAATACTGAAAAATAATCGTTGGGTGCGGATGGCTGTATATCTGAATACTTTTTTATTCATGATTTATGGAAGCGCTCGGATCAGGTTGGTGGATAATTCTAGCTCTAATATAACCACAATAACTAATCCAGAAATAGTTAGTATTGCTGCTACTAGCTCATCATCAATAGATAATCTTAGTTCTGTTGCTTGGTGGCAATATAGAGTTAATAATCAAATTAAGATCAATGAAAATAAAGAACTTAATGCTTGTTTATTTGGAGATTCTATCTCTTCTCATTTAGACAATACACTGGGTAACAATAATTTTAACTTTGCTTTACCAGCAATGACTACTATTTCCTTAATCCAACAGTTAAAAATGTTAGATTTAGCTAATGTAAAATGTAAACAGGCTATTATTGCGATCGGTACAAATGACGCTGATTCTGCTATGACAGATAATGATTTTTTCATAAATATGCGAAATATAATCACTAGAATGCGGTTAATGGGAGCAACTAAAATTATCCTGATTCCTGCTTTTTACTCAACCCTTGAAGCTAGTCATAAACCAGAATTAGCAGCACCAATTAGTCGAGTAGAAGAAATTAATAACCTGATTAGTCTGGTAGGAAAAGTTGAAAAAGTTTTAGTTGTAGAAGAAACAATAAAACCTTTATTTGATGGACAAAAATTAAAATCAAATTTAACTATAGATGGAGTTCATCTTAACGAAGATGGTCTAAAAATTTATCGAGAATCAATCTTAAAGATAATCACAGGATCATAAATAAGCTTGGATTGAAGCGATCGCAAGATGATCAAGAAACGATCTCCTCTATATTCAGAGCCTTTAATTTGTTGATCAGATAGCGATCATTTTAAATACCCCCTGATCAAAATCCTATATTTTTGTGAATAAGTGGTCAATTTAATGCAGCTTGAAGCTTTTCATTTTTTTGCAAAATATCTACTAAACTATAGGTATCTGTACTACCTTGGATAATCTGAATATGACGATTGGGAAAATCTATTTCGATTAAGCCATCATTGACAACATAGAAAGGTAGCATGATTGGATAACCACCTTGCTTAAAACCAGTCAATCCAAATCTTCCCACAATCTCTCCATGAATCAGACGTTGAGTAGTGGTTATTTTGAACAGAGCTACCTTATTCAAAATCTCAGGATCAATACTGTAATAAGCTACTTGATAATCTAAAGTGTAGTCTGATTGAGCTACATCTGGCACATCTTTAAACCACTTGGTAAATAAACTATTAACGACCAAACTATAGGGATCACTAATGCGATATCCTTCAGGATCAGCAGCATTACCATTCAGGCAATTTTTCATCGAAGAAGTCCAAATAATCCGATCTCTAGTTCCTTCTGTTACCCGTTGAATATCAAAGTCCTTGGTCGGTCTACTACAAGTAAGTTGAAATGTATAACTTGCTCTCATTGATTCTTTAGCAGTGATCTGATCGGTAAGTCCTGATTGAACTGATGCTTCTATTCCACCGTTCACACTCCAACCAGTTTGGAAGCGATAATTAACTTCATTAACCGCTGTACGTGGAACTGTTGCTGTTTGGGCAATGTCCCAGAGTTGTTCAGTAGTTGGTCTAATCTTAAAGGAAACAGAATCTTGGTAGAGAGAGCGGATCGTTGATTTAATATCTTCGCTTTCGTTTTGTTTCTTATCGTATCCCGGAGTATAGGTAATTGCAGCTTGGATCACTAGATCGATTGTTCCAGTTTGTTGTTGGAGTACCGTAACTGCAAATGTACCCGTAATTCCCGACGGTTTAATGTGTGGTTTTGATTTGATTAAATTAATAAAATGACTTGCATCTAAATGTCCCAAGGTCAAAATTTCCAAGGGAGATTTGATCACTTCCTTAAACATATCAAACTGGACAGAAATTTCCTCTAAGTTAGCAGGAACATTAATGCGCCCCATCCCGTTTATATTGCCCATAGTTTTGGCAAAAATAAAATCTTCATTCATCCTGATAACTCCTTTATGCTCAACAATTCAAGTTTTTAATAAGAGATTTCTAGTTACTAAATAAGAAACTCCTAATCTCATATTTCCCAATCTTCAAGCCTGTTTTCAATCAATTTCATCTGGGTTTAGTCCTAGCGATCGCAAGCGTTCTGCTAATCTTTCGGCTCGTTGACGCTCTTGTTCAGCTCGTTGACGCTCTTGTTCGGCTCGTTGCTGCTCTTGTTCGACTTGTTGTTGAGCTAATACAGCACGTTGTTTAACTTCTTCAGCTTCTTGTAAGGCTGATTCTAACTTTTGATTAGTTTCACTAGGATCGTAAAATAGATTACCATTAGGATGATAAAGCTGTAATTCTTCACTTGATAAATCAAACCGAATACCTAGTCTTGGGCTTACCCAATTATTCATTTCTTCAATGACGCATAAATTATCTTCTGCTCTTAACCAACCAGTCAAATCATTGTTTTCTGGGTCATAAAGATAGTATTCTTCGACTCCATAAATACGATAAAATTCCTGTTTTTTACTCATTGCTGATAATCTATTCCCAGGTGAAAGAATCTCAAATACTACTTGTGGGGCAATGTTTCCTTCTTCCCATTGTCGATAGGAACCTCGATGTTTTTTTTCAGCTCCAAATACCACCATTACATCAGGAGCTTGACGAATTTTATTATTTCCTTCGACTGGATACCATAATAAATCCCCAGCAATAAATACATTAGGTACATCTGCAAATAAGCTGACCAAATTGCAATAGATGATCGTAATCCAATAAAATTGCTTGGTATTCTCTGACATCGGGTTACCGTCGTCCTCTGGGTAAATTACTGTGGGTTTAGCGGGCGATTCTAGTTTCATCATAACCAAATTTTATCCATTCTCTTTAATTAAGTATAGCACAATTGCACCAAATTTTTTTAATGTTCAGAATCTACCCAAACAGTTTGACCACTTGTATTGATATATCTCCACTGTTGATCTACTTTCACGTAAGCTAGATCACCCTGAACAAAAGGAAAAATATCGACTTCATCAAATTCTGGTGCGATCGCGATTTGCCCAGTTTCATCCATAAATCCCCACTTTCCCTTGAGCATGATTGCTTTTAATCCATGATAAAAACAGTAGGAATTATCAATTTTATCAAACTGTGGCTGGACAATTATTTGCCCAGCTTGATTAATAAATCCCCACTTGTTATTAATTTCTACTGCGGTGAGATATTGAGGAAAACATTTATACGATATTCTCTCAAACTGTGGTGAAATGAGAAATTCTCCCTGGTGATTAATTAGTCCATATTTGCCATTTTTGGCGGCGATCGCTAATCCTTTTGCCGAAAATATTGATAGGGCGTAAAATTGTGGTTTCGGTTCTTCTGTAAATTTTCCATCCCGATCTATATAACCCCTTTTTGTATTATAAACTACCCAAGCTTTGCCATGATAAAAATTTTCAGCCCACTCAAATTGGGGTGGAATAACAACTTGTCCATTGTGATTAATAAAACCGATATTATTCCCAATTCTTACTTGTGCTAATCCCTCAGAAAAAAATCCCGGAGCATCAAATTGGAGTGGAATGACAATGGTGCCATGTTGATTAATATAACCCCATTTATCGTTAATTGCCACTGCTGCTAAGTCTTCGGAAAATCCCTGGATAAAATCAAATTGAGGTGAGGTGACTATCTGTCCTTTTTCGTTAATTAATCCAATTTTACCGTTAATTCTTACTTGGGCTAAACCATGTTTAAATTCTTCTTCACCCTGAAATTGTGGGGGAATGATTATTTTACCAGTCTGATTAATATAACCCCATTTCCCATTCATACTTACTGGAGTTAGTGCTTCATTTCCACAGTTTAAAACTCGCTCAAATTGGGGTGCGATCACAATTTTTCCATTTTCATCGATACAGCCCCATTTCTGGTTAATTTTTACTAATGCTCTGTGATTAAAGAAATCTGATACTTGTTCAAATTGAGGAGCAATTACTATTTTTCCAGTTTCATCTATATAGCCAAACTTTTGGTTTTGACGAATGATAAACCTTTGGATCATATTTTGCGACTCTCGTGATCTTGCTTGAACTCGGGCTGAATCTGCTAAAATGATTAATGTGAGCGTGACTAAACCTAACATCCCAAATCTACCTGGTTTCATTTTTATTTTCCTTGATTAACTTGTCGGTTTCCAAATTAATTTACCATTTCGATCAACATAACCCCATTTATAATCTATTTCCGGAATTACTAGTTGAAAATTAGGAGCGGTTTTGGGACTTTTTACTTCCGTATTCTCGACCTCAATTAATCCACCTTCGATATAACTAATATGACTAAACTGAGGAGGAATAATAATTTTACCGTCCCGGTTAATAAAACCGATCTTTTGATTAACTTCGATCGCAGCAATTCCGTTAATGAACCGACCAGCACTATTAACTGACAGATTAGCAATCACGATTTTACCAGTTTGATCAATATAATTCCATTGATTGCCGATTTTGACTGCGGCTAAACCTTCACTAAAATATGTATAGTCATTAAATTGTGGTTTAATTATAATCTGACCTTGTTTATTTACATACCCCCACTTACCACCTATTTTCACAGGTGCGATTTCTTCAACTAAATATGTGGTTTGAGTGAATATAGGTAAACTGACTAAGTTTCCAGTTTTGTCAATCAATCCATACTTATCCCCAATTTTTACAGGTGCTATTCCTTGGTAAAAAGAATTAGCGTCATCAAACTGAGGAGGAATAACTATTTTTCCACTTTGATCAATATAACCCCATTTTTGATTAATTTCCACTGCTGCTAGTCCCTCACTAAAATCGTGATCGCTAGAACCAAAAATATCATCTCCATGGATAGGAAATTGGATCGGGATGACTAGCTTTCCTTGGGAATTAATAAAACCATACTTATCCCCAATTTCGATCCGAGCCATCTGTTCACTAAAATAATAAAGATGATCACAATGGGGCAATTCTATAATTTTTCCTGTATGATCAACTAATGCGCGATTTTGAGCAAGTCTTACTTGTGCTAATCCTGATTGAAAATCACTAGCTAGATCGAATTCTATGGGGATAACTATGTGACCATTTTTGTCGATAAATCCGTATTTTGATCCAATTCTGATTCTTCCTAATCCCTCTTGAAAACTATATGCTTCATCAAACTGGGGAGTAATCACTATGTTTCCGGATCTGTTGATATACCCATACTTTTTATCCACTTTTATTGCTGCTAATCCTGCGGAAAAGCGAGAAGCTTCCTGAAAATTTGGTGGGATAATAATTTTACCAGTAGAATCAATATAACCATATTTTCCCTGTTGCTTAATCAGTAATAGTAAAGGATCTGTTTGGTTGTTTTCCCTTAGTAACAGAGACTGCTCAGGTTTTGCTAAAAGGGACTGCGATCGCAGATCAATTAGAGATATTGCACAAACAACAGCAATTCCTACACCTACCAAGATTTTGAGGTTTAATTTGCGCTTCATATTCCACCAGTAGAGTGATTTTTTCTAACTTAGCTCAAAAAATAGAAACTGCCAATATGTTCATTACTCCTTGGGTACAAGAAAGACTATTTTTCCAGATTTATCAATAAATCCAGCTTGATCATAATTAATAACTACAGCTGCTAATCCTTCTGAAAAATCTTCTGCGTAATCAAACTGAGCGGGAATTATGAGCTTACCCGTTTGATCAATATATCCCCATTTTGAATTGATTCTTACTGCTGACAATCCTTCATGGAAATCATGAGCAAAGCCAAAATTAGATGGGATTACTAATTTTCCATTGTGATCAAAAAAACCATACATTTCATCGTCAATTCTTACCCATGCTCGGTGTTCATGGAAGTTTCCGACCACAGCATACTTAGCAGGAATAACCATTTTTCCGGTTTGATCTATATAACCAAATTGATCACCAACTTTTACAGCTGCTAATCCTTCTTTAAAAGGAGCAGCTAAATCAAATTGTAGGGGAATGACAAGACGACCTGTTTGATCAATATAACCACTTTTACCACGACTATAGATTACTGCTAAACCTTCGGAAAAATTATCAGCATCACTAACATATAAAGAGATGACAATTTTGCCAGTTTTGTCAATATATTTAATCTTAGTACCAATCTCTACTTTTGCTAGTCCCTCAGAAAAATAATCTGCTCGATCAAATTGAGGTGCGATCGCAATTTTTCCTTGCTGATTCAAATATGCCCATTTGTTATTAATTGTGACTAATACTAATCCTTCGTGGAAAGTTGCAGCAAAATCAAAATTTGGAGGAATGACAAACTTTCCCGCTCGATTAATATAGCCAATCTTATTATTTATTTGCACCCGCGCTAATCCATCAATAAACGCTCCTGCATTTTCAAATTGTGGTTGAATGACAATTTTGCCAGTTTTGTCTACATAACCCAATTGATTACCGATCTGGATTGCTACCAATTCCTCGGAAAATCCTTGATTAATCTCCACCTCTGACTTGTTTCTATTTGAGATTTGAGCTAACTCTAGAGTCTGATTTGCTGCAATAATTTGATTTGGATAAAGCGCGATCGCTAATCCCCAACTAAGGAGATAAAGAAAAAAAATAATAGACCTGTTCATTAATGGTAAATTCAAAACAAGATGTTCAAATTTTAAATAATCAGCCCAATTTTCTCAAAATAAATGCGATCGCGATCAATTTTCTTGTCTCCCAAATAAATGTTCTAATATGCGTTGATTTTCAGTACGAATACCTTTAATTTCGTTCATAATAACTTCAAAATTGCGTTGACTTACTTCGTGATTTTGCTGATGGATTTCTACTAACTGCACTAAGGAGTTAACTGTCTTACGCAGTTCCGATATAGCAGCTCTTTCTGTTTGGATTTCTGAGCGCAATTCAGCGATCGCTGCTGAATTAGCTTGGATTTGGGCTGAATTAGCTTGGATTTGGGCTGAATTAGCTTGGATTTGAGCTGAATTAGCTTGAATTTGTTCTGCATTGGCTGCTATAATAGCTTCGATTCTGTCTAATCTTTCTGTCATGGTAATTTATCCTTTTTTATTTTCTATCTAGTCTGATTAACCTATTATAGCTAAAAATCATTTGAAATGACCACTATTTTTAGCAATTGGGCAAGATGTAGTGATCATCAAATTCAGCACAAGTCCAGCGAACAAATAGGTACAGTTCGATTTGATCATAAGCGATCGCGAAAGTATTGAGCATATAAATAACATCTTGGAGTGCAATCATTACCTTGCAATTTTACTAAACCCATGCTATTTAACTTAAATGCTAGAGTTGAGGGTAATCGCACTGGTAGATTGACAGTTACCACCTGTTGCATCGCTGATTTTAACTCTGGATATCTTTCTAAATTCCACAAATGACGACGTAAATGATCGCTATAAATTCCGGTTTCTGTCGTAGCATCTTGAAGCAATTGATTGAGGGTGATATCTTGTTGGGCGATCGCATACATTGCTAACCGTAATAAGTAGGGATGTCCTCCAACTAAATTCATGATTTGCTCTACATCATTAGGATGCCAATTCAATTGATAACATTCAGCTAATTTTTCCACTTGCTGGGGACTAAATTCAGTTAATTCTATTGGTAAACCAACATTAAAAGGTGACTTATTTACATCTAAGGGGATATAAACTTCGGTGGAGTGAACTACTACTAAACGAAAATTTTTCCAAATATTACGACGTTTAGATTCTTCATGGAGAGAACGCAATAAGCCAAAAAAATCATCTGCAATTTCGGGGGATTCAAAAAGGCGATCGACTTCATCTAATCCTAGTGTTAAAGGTTGAGATATTTCTGGTAATAAATATTCCTCAAAGTAAGCTTTACAGCTTTGATTGCTACCGATGATTTCGGCTAAATCTGCATATTTGGCTAGTTGCGATCGGTCTAATAAACCCAATTCTAAACTAACATTAGCGCAAAACCACTGTAAAAAAGCATCTGAATTGGTAAAAACCCGTTGATTAGCTAATTGAAAACTCAAAGCAACAGTTTTCAATCCTTGACTTTCTGCATAATGAATAATTCTAGCCATTAAGGAAGTTTTGCCCATCTGTCTCGGTGCTTTAATCCGAATTAGGGCTCCTGGTTGCATAATTCTTTCATAACACCTAGTTTCTATCGGGGGGCGATCGATATAAAAACGAGAGTCTAAATTTACTTGTCCTTCCGGTAATTCTGGTGCTGAAGTAGGCAAAGGATGATAATATTTAGTTACTGTTTCTTTGAAAGTTTTATTGGTAGTAATAATATTATCCCACGCGATCGCTAACTCCTGATCATGACTTAATGTAGTGCGTTTTTCCTTAATGATATTAATAATTTTGGTAATTAAAATATCTATATTATTACCACAGTTCCAACACCAAGGCTGAATTTCCTGTAAATATCCTAGTAAATCAAAGGAAATTTCATATTTCCAGGGCAAATTTAGACAAATTGGTAAAATTGCTGGTTTTTGCGGAGTAGTATGGTGTAACTCCCTCACTAAACGCACTTGTTCTGAGATCATTTCACTGATCCCTGTAGTCTCCGATAGCAGTAGCAAAAAATAATCTGACTGTTTTAAATATAAGTCGGTCGGAATATGACTATTATTCACAAAAATTTCATAACCTGCTGCTTGTAAATGTTGTTGTAGCTGAAACGCGAGCAGAGCATCTGAGTGACAATAACTAAGCCAAATTTTGGTAATTATATTTGTCGTTGTTTCCGAGACAGATTTATCATCGAAATCAGCAATATCACGCCATTCTAGCCCTAAGATCCGACAAATTTCGAGGAAATTGGCAAAATCTACAGGTTTACCATTGAGAAAATTGCTGACCGTAGATTGGGCGATCGCTAAATTTTCCGCGAGAATTTTCTGACTGGGAAAACCATGTCGTAACAGAGAGGACTTGATTTTTGCGGTGTACTCTGGACGCACCTTTAGGGATCTGGACATTGGTCATAAGGATGAGGACTCTCAAATCATTGTAAATGCTATTTCTGCAAAAGTCGATGAGTTTTCAAATAACTCAGTTAAGAACTCAAATAGCTATGTGGATTAATAGAGATTAACCAGCAAATACCTAAAGGTTTTTTATCCAGAGGTTAACATGATATTTTCACCTAATTTGGTACTAGTCCAAATGAATATGTATTATATCCCTACTTTGCCTACATTTGGATTTTGTTTCCTAGCTGGAGTGATTTTGATTGGAATTGAGTTTTTTTTTACTAAAAGTTTGGGTAAAAAATATCAATTCATATTTTTGTTGATGGGAATTAATGCCTTAATCATGGGATTTTATACTTTCAGAGGAAACATTTACGATCGGGCAATAAGTTGGCTGATCATCTATTGGATGGGGTTATCTTTTGCTACCATACTTTGGATTCGTCCGATATTATTACTAAAAGGTAAAAGAAATGTTGTTCAAGACGCAACTGAAGCTCAAACTATTGGCGAAATTTCATCGGGAAAAATTGGCAAAGTCATCTATGAAGGTTGTGTCTGGCAAGCTCGATGTGAGGATAAAACCATCACTATTTTACCTAACCAAACAGTTTATGTAATGCGACGGGAAGGTAATATTTTAATTGTTGTTCCAGTCGATTTATTTCAAATGTAGACAGTGAACAATTTACTCGAACAGTATTTGATGTTGTTAATCGCTCTGGTCAATATGAACTCATTTTTTGTCTTTACTCCTCCTTGGTTTTGGCTAACAGTTGGGATTATTCTCTGTTCGTTAGAGCTATTTTTACCCAAAAATATTGCCACAAAATATCGCTTTATTGCCGTAATTATGGGGGTGAGTGCTTTGATAGTTTCCTTGATTTTGTGGCGATCGGCAATAATTCTAGGTTTTGGTTGGGAATATTCTATGTATGAAGGTTTTGAGTTTCAAATTATGTACTGGATGGGATTATCTCTGACTGGTGCTATTTGGATTCGTCCCATGTTTATTAAGCGGAAAAAAGTTGAAATTCCGGAAGCAATAGATGCCCAAACTATTACAGAAATTGAAGCTGGAAAAAAAGGAAGAGTAATTTATGAAGGATGTTATTGGTTAGCTTGCTGTGAAGATAAAACGATCGCGATCGCCCCCCATCAAAAAGTTTGCGTTTTGCGACGAGAAGGAAACACCTTAATTGTCGTACCAGAAGATTTGTTTCAAGTCTAGTTGATCACTTTTATTACCAAAAGATTAGGAGGTTTATCATGGACCAATTTTTATTAATGGTATTTATCGCCATTACTGGAACTGCAACTCTAGGTAATAGCATTAAAATCATCAAACAAGGTGATGGTGCTTTAGTGGAAATGCTGGGTAAATATGAAGGGAAAAAGCTGCAACCTGGTTTAACTTTTCTGATTCCTTTTATCGAACAGGTAGCTTATAAACAAACTCTCCGGGAACAAATTTTAGAAATTCCTCCCAAACCATGCACCACTGCGGACAAATTTTCTGTTACTGTTGATTTTGTCATTTATTGGCGCATTACAGATATCGAAAAATCCTTTTATAAGGTACAAGATCTAAAAGCAGCGATGATGAATTTGTTGGTAACTTTGATTCGCACGGAAATGGCTAAATTGAAATTAGAGGATATTTTTACAGCAAGGGATGAAATCAATGAGGTAATGATCGACCAGTTAGATATTGCGACAGAACCTTGGGGAATTAAGGTAACAAGGGTGGAGTTGCGTGATTTTACGATCGGTAATAAAGTAGCTTTAGTCAAGCAGTCTTAGTTGACTCGATTAGATTTACACAATTACCATCATGAGGGCGTATATGCTACGCCCTATTTACTTAAACATGATAAAATAATAATTAAACAAGGATTAATTTATGGAAAAATCCTATCAATATCAAGTTGGTGGAAGTTTACCGGAAAATGCACCGACTTATGTAGTAAGACAAGCTGACTTTGAGTTATTCGAGTACCTGAAAGCAGGAGAGTTTTGCTATGTCCTAAATTCCCGACAAATGGGAAAATCTAGTTTGCTAGTTCGCACTATGCAAAGGTTAATTGCTGCGGGAATTTCCTGTGCTAGTATCGATATTTCGGATCTCGGTAGTAAACAAATTTCTTTAGACCAATGGTATGGTGGTGTTGCTTATAAACTGGTGAGTAGTTTTAATATCTGTGATACTGTTGAGTTTATGAATTGGTGGCGATCGCGAGAATTAATTTCTCCGGTGCAGCGTTTAAGTGATTTAATCGAAAATTTGCTTCTCACCAGACTTGCAGGAAAATTGGTAATTTTTATTGATGAAATTGATAGTGTTTTAAGTTTTAATTATTGTCTGGATGATTTTTTTGCTTTAATTCGTGCTTGCTATAATAAACGCGCTCAAAATTTAGAATATAATCGATTAACTTTTGCCCTTCTCGGAGTTGCTACACCATCAGATTTAATCGCTGATCATACCAGAACACCGTTTAATATTGGTAGAGCGATTTCTCTGAATGGTTTTAGTTTAGCAGAAGCTCAACCCTTAGCTCATGGATTAGCAGCAAAAGTAGAAAATTCTCAACAAGTTCTCGCAGATATTTTAATTTGGACAGGAGGACAGCCATTTTTAACCCAAAAACTATGTCAAATTATTCTCCATACTTCGATTTCTGATCAGCAAGATTGGTTAGAGCATTTAGTCCGATCGCATATTATTGAAAATTGGGAATATCAAGATGAACCAGTCCACATTAAAACCGTGCGTGATCGTCTCCTCAGAAATCAACAAAGGGCAAGTAAATTACTGGGAATCTATCAAAAAATCTTACAAGATAGTAAAATAATTGCTGACGATAGCCCCGAACAAATCGAATTACAGCTATCAGGTTTAGTCGTTAAATGTCAAGGTTATTTACGGGTTAATAACCTGATATATGCGTCTATTTTTAATCAAAATTGGGTGGAAAAATCTCTGTTTGATCTGCGCCCTTATGCTGAAGTATTAGCAGCTTGGTTAGCTTCCCAATGTCAGGATGAATCGCGATTATTACGTGGAAAAGCTTTGCAAGATGCCAGGGAATGGGCTAATCATAAAAGTTTGAGTACCCCAGATTATCAATTTTTAACTGCTAGTCAAGAATATGAATTAGCTGAATTCCGCAAAAAAGAACAACAAACCCAAATTGAAATTACTCGACTTTCCCAGGAAAAAGAATTATTAGAAAAATTAAACCAAGAACAAGAACAACGTAAATTAATAGAAAAACAACTCCGACAGGAACGGATGCTTAAAGCTGAAATAATGGTGAGATTATCTGCTGCTTTAATCGCGATTATAGCTTTTCTGATCGGTACATTCTGGGTGAAATCATCCATTGATGATAACCGAGAAAAAATTATCTCTATCAGTTTATTTTCTGAAGCCCTATTTGAAGAAGGTAGACCCCTAGATGCCCTCAGAGAAAGTATTAAAGCTGGAATAGAATTAAAAAAATCCTTGGATATAGATGCTGCTACTCAGATGCGGGCTTTAATGGCATTAAACCAAGCAGTTTATAGCTTTCAAGAACGAGAAAAATTGCTGGGATATACCAGTAAAGTTACTTTTGTAAATTTCAGTCCTGATAGTCAGATCATTGCTACTGCGAATACAGATAAAACTATCAAACTTTGGCAAAAAAATGGTAAATTTCTCTCAGTTTTAGCAGGGCATGACGCTACTATTTACAGTTTGAGTTTTAGTCCAAATGGTCAGATGATCGCTTCCGCAAGTGCAGATAAAACCGTCAAACTTTGGCAGCAGAGTGGCAAATTGATTACCACTTTAAAAGGACATACTGCTGCTATTTATAGTGTTATTTTTAGCCCTAATGGTAAGTTAATTGCATCTGCTAGTGGTGATGGAACTGTAAAAATTTGGCAACTTAATGGTAAGTTAGTTACTACTTTAAAAGATAATGATGCTCCAATTTATAGTATTAGTTTTAGTCCGGATGGTCAAAAAATTGCATCTGCTAGTGGTGATGGAACTGTAAAAATTTGGCAGTCTGATGGGAAGTTTCTTCAGATTTTAAATGAACATAATGCTGCGGTGTTAAGTGTTAGTTATAGTCCAGATGGAACTATGCTTGCTTCTGCTAGTGCTGATGGTACGGTCAGACTTTGGGAGTCAAATGGTAAACGCTTAAGTATTTTTCGACATAAAAGTAGAGTAAATAGTATTAGTTTTAGTTCGGATAATCAGATCATTGCTTCTGCTAGTGCTGATAAAATGGTTAGATTGTGGCACCGCGATGGGACGCTAATCAAAACTTTAAAAGTTCATCAAGATCAGGTTTTAAGTGTAAATTTTAGTCTAGATGGTATGATGTTGGGTTCAGTAAGTTCTGATGGAAATGTCATTCTTTGGAATTTACAACTTGAAGATTTGTTGAAAGCAGCTTGTCAAATTATAGGCGATCGCGATCATATTTCCCAGGTCGATCAAAATGACCTACATCTGTGCGACGGTGTTTTTAGATAGCATTAATACTCCTAATTTTTACCAGTAGGTGGTCTGAGCAGTCCTGGGGCGATCGCACCTAAAATCTCGAAAAAATGATTATGCTAGTTTAAGATGTAGAATGGACTGGGAAACTCTTTTGGCAAATATTTCGTCTCAAGCCAAGGAGACTAGCGAAAACATGGCTGATTTAATTAAGTAGGAATATGTTTATTTATGCGTTTAGCCTTTTTATTCCATGGAAAGACAATTGCTTTGGCTGTTACTGTGAGCCTTTTACTGGGAACGACTAATGCGTTTGCAGCAGAAACTGTAGTCCTCAAGTATGGCATATTCAGGGAATCAATATCAGTGAAGGAACTAACTACCTTTGGGGAAACTGGTGAAGTTTCTGATTCCCTAAAAGACTATTTTAATAAGTCTAAGCAAAATCCTGAAGCTATCCGTAATGCTTTAACCCAACCAATCCCAGCCAAAGTAACATTTTTAGACCGAACACTCAATAGTCGTCTCGGTGAGATTGTTCTCGATGACCTGAGTAAATTTGTTCATACTCCCTCTGGACAAGCTGACCGACAAGCATTACGAGCATCTCTGGTACTCTCTGCTAGTAAAAGTAACCAGGTGAGTTTAATCTCAGCTATTCAAAATTATCCTACCAAAGAGGTTGAAGTTGAAGGTAAGCAAATACTTAATGCTTATCACCGACTTCACACCCTTGGAGAACGCTTACAGGACTTGTTCGATCAGGTTGGTCAATGGTTTTGACTTTTTTTAGTAAGCTAATGTTTCTAAGGTTTCTCGCAGATATAGACTGACTTGATGATCGAGACTAAACTCCTCGGTCCTATGCTTAGGATCTTGTTCTAATTGCCAGCGCTGAAATCCAGAAGTATTTGTGATCGTCTTTTTTAAGCTATCCCAAATCTGAGAGTCTGTTGCAGATTCATTTAACGATATCATTGGTTCTGCTGGTAAAACTGAAGGAACGCTGGTCATAAATTACCTCGGCTAATAAATTAAGAAGATCGAAAACTTTTTTTGACTACCTCTAAGCTTAACTACTTATATGTTTTCAATTAGTTAAGCTGATGTGGGCCTCAGTATTTGCTCTGCTACCTCGATTTTTTTTAAAATTTTACTCTCCTCTATGGATATATCATATCTTTACTGATTTTGGCAAGGTTCTTTTAGTTGTCATATTATAGGAAATAGCAGATCAACTTGATTTTGGTTGGTATTCTTTACTACAAATTGCCAGAATATTACCGAAAATTTTCAACGGAGGGTGCCAAATATTCAAAAATTCGGTACAATAACTTTATCTGATTCGGTGATCTAATTTTGCTAATTCTTGCTGGTGCAACTCTTTTTATTAGTGCCTTTCTGCTGTTCTGGGTGCAGTTAATGGTCGCTAAAATGATTTTACCGCTTTTAGGAGGTTCTCCTGGGGTCTGGAATACTTGTCAATTTTTTTTCCAAGCCACTTTATTGTTTGGTTATGGATATTCCCATGTAACTACGCGGTGGTTAAATATTCGTCGTCAAGTGATCATTCAGATTATTTTAATTGTACTACCTTTACTAATTTTACCCATCACTATATCTAAAAATTGGATTCCTCCCCATGATACTAATCCCATTCCTTGGCTATTACTATTGTTAATTTTATCTGTAGGATTACCCTTTTTTGTTGTCTCTACCACTGCTCCTTTAGTCCAAAAATGGTTTGCTGATAGTAATCATCCTCACGGTCATGATCCTTATTTTCTCTATACTACTAGTAATCTCGGTAGTATGTTAGGATTGATTTTCTATCCGGTGCTAATTGAACCAAATCTCTCTCTGACTAATCAAGCTTGGTTATGGACAAATGGTTACAGATTATTGATTATTTTAATTTTTGGTTGTGTCATTTATTGGTGGCGATCGCTTCAACTAGAACCGCTTACTAAAGTAATTGAATCTCCATCTACCGCTCCCTCTCTACTTCAGCAAGCTCAATGGGTATTACTGTCTTTTTTACCATCTAGCTTACTGTTAGGAGTTACCACTTATATTACTACCGATCTAGCTGCTATTCCCCTTTTATGGGCTGGACCATTAGCGATTTATTTATTAACATTTATTTTGACATTTGCTCGAAAAACAATTCTTCCTTATCGGACTTTCATCTCACTTTTGCCCTTAATTTTAACATCATTGATTTTATTATTTTTGCTAAAAATAATGTCACCGATTTGGTTATTATTACCTTTACATTTAGGAGGATTTTTTGTAACTGCTTCTGTATTTCATGGAGAATTAGCAAGAAATCGTCCACAACCAGAAAATTTGACACTTTTTTATTGGTGGGTTTCCTTTGGTGGGGTGTTAGGTGGATTATTTAATGCGATCGCTGCACCATTAATATTTCCATCTGTCATGGAATATCCACTCATGATGATTGTCGCTCTATTACTATTGCAAAATCCCGACCAGGAAAAATTAGATCCGCAACAAGTCACCCCAGATGAATTAGAACGGATCACCAATACCTTCGGACAGGAAGTAATCGCAAAATTAGCGATCCAAACTAAAGAAAAACCCGTGATTAACTCATCAAATATTTTGAGTTTATCAAAAACTCTCCCCTTAAGCATCGGGGTCTTAAGTGGTAGTTTATTGGTGGGCTTAGAGATAGATTCTATTACTAATAATTTACTGGGTAATGTGCTGGCTTTTAGTGTGCTAATTGGCATTTTTTATGCTTTTAAATTACCTTTTTGGCGAGTAGTAGTTGGGGTGATTTTAATTATGTTTATCAGCCATTTTTCTGTGGGAAATATGGGGGGAGTCATTAGAGCTGAACGAAGTTTTTTTGGGATTTCGAGAATATTATATGATGCAAATGGAGGTTATCATAGTCTATTACATGGTACGACTTTACATGGTAAACAAAGTCTTGATCCTAAACGTAGTCAAGAACCCTTAACTTATTTTTATCCAACTGGACCAATTGGACAACTATTTCAAGTTTTAGCTGTTACTAAACCAACTAATATTGCGGTGCTAGGATTAGGTGTAGGGAGTTTAGCTGCTTATTCACAACCAAACCAAAACTGGACATTTTACGAAATTGATCCGACCGTAGAAAAGTTAGCATCAGATCCGCGTTATTTTACTTTTTTACGAGACTCAAAAGCACCAGTGAAGATAGTTTTAGGTGATGGTCGTCTCCGTTTAGCTGAAGTTACTGATCACAGTTATGATATTATTTTTATGGATGCTTTTAGCTCTGATTCAATCCCAGTTCACTTAGTCACAAGAGAAGCACTGGAACTTTATTTGCAAAAATTAACTCCATCAGGACTAATTGCGATTAATATTACTAATCGTCTCATCAATCTGGAACCAGTAATCGGAACTTTAGCCAACAATTTTGGATTATCTACCCTCCACCAATGGGAAAAAGATATTTCTGAAACAGAAAAGAACCTGGGTAAAGCACCTTCTCATTGGGTCCTATTAACTCGCGATCGCCAAAATTTTGGTAATCTTATTAATGATCCGCGTTGGGAACCAATTCCTGACTATAATACTTCTTTATGGACTGATAATTTTTCTAATATTTTCCAAGTCCTCCGGATTTTTGACAATCCAGAGTGATCCCTAATTTTTACCTAAATCAGTGATTATGGTGAAAAATGTGTTAAGTTTAATTAAGTAGCCATTCAGGATAATTAGGATGATTGAAAATAAACCCCCTCAATGGAATCTCTGTAGATTTGTAAAAACTCTTAGTTATTTTAGAGTGATCCCCTTTGTCGGTCAAATTGATTGGTTACAGCAACTTTTGGGGACAAAGACTAAACATAAAACTATGTCAAACAATCAATCTAATGTGATTCTAGTAGCTGGTGCTACTGGTGGTGTTGGTAAAAGAGTAGTACAACGTTTAAGGGAACAGGGTTATCAAGTGCGATCGCTAGTCCGAAATGCTAACAAAGCTAAAGAAATTTTGGGGAATCAAGTCGAAATTGTCGAGGGAGATATTAGTATTCCAGAAACCTTAACTGCTGAAGTTACCAATAATCTCAAAGCGATCATTTGTTGTACAGGGACAAGAGTCCAACCTGTGGAAGGAGACACCCCAACTCGGGAAAAATATTATCAGGGTCTTAAATTCTATCTTCCCGAAGTTGTAGATGTACCGGAGATGGTTGAATATAAAGGAATTCAAAACCTTTTACAAGCTACCCGTAACCAGCTAATTTCCAGTGGAATTGATCAGGAAAAAGTCGTCTTTGACTTCACCCAACCTACTTCAGATTTATCAGCAGTTTGGGGTGCTTTAGATGATATCGTCATGGGGGGAGTGAGTGAAAGTGGAATTCGATTAGTTAACAACACCGCGATCTTTTCAGGTAATGTTTCCACAGCAAATTCCGGTGGATTTGCTTCAGTCCGAACTCGCAATTTTGAATCCCCACTAAATTTAGCCGAATACCAGGGAATCTATATCCGGGTAAGAGGAGATGGAAAACGATATAAATTTATTCTTCGTAATGAAGACAAATGGGATAGTATTGCTTACACCTATTCCTTTGATACAGTTTATAATATCTGGATTAATATTCCCATTCCTTTTCATGCCTTAATTCCATCATTTCGGGCTAAAACAGTAAAAAATGCCGATAAATTTGACCCTAGTAAAATCTACTCATTGCAACTAATGTTGAGTAAATTTGAATATGATGGTGAATTAAACCCCAAATTTAAACCAGGGTTATTTCAGTTAGAAGTTGAAGCGATTAAAGCTTATGGGAGTAAAAAATTACCCTTCGACTCCCCTTCGACTACGCCCTTCGACTACGCTCAGGGTAAACTCAGGACAAGCGCTCAGGGTACACCCCAATTTATTCACATTAGTTCTGCTGGAGTTACTCGTCCAGGAAGACCAGGAATCAATCTAGACCAAGAACCTCCTGCGGTGAGATTAAATGACCAGTTAGGAGGGATTTTAACCTGGAAATTAAAAGGTGAAGAAGCAATTCGTAAAAGTGGAATTCCCTACACTATTATTAGACCTTGTGCTTTGACTGAAGAACCAGGAGGTCAAGCATTAACCTTCGCCCAAGGAGATAATATTAGGGGTAAAGTTAGCCGTAATGATATTGCTGATCTTTGTCTTTATATATTAAATGAACCGCAAGCAGTGAATGTTACTTTTGAGGTGAAAGAAAGTCAAAATGAAGGAGAAAATAGGAATTGGGAAACTCAGTTTGCTAGTTTGCAACCCGATTCTCCATAGAATCAGGTAAGATGCGATCGCAAGTAACCGTTTAGATTGATGAAAAAATGAGTAATATCGAAGGTATCTACGAAATCTGCATTGGCACTTGCGATCCCTTACCTTTAATTCAATATTGGGAGCAATTTGGTTATCGAATTGGAGATCAGGGTGAATTATCAGCCAACATAGCTAATAATTTATATGGAGTAAATTCCCGTTTACGTTCTCTGCGCTTATATCACCAAGATGCGGATCATGGTTTAGTCCGATTAATGGTATGGGATACCCCACTCAATCATGGGTTAGGAATGGACTCAATGCAAATTAAAGGAAACCGTTGGGGAACCACATTAACGGGAGACATATTAAATATTTTAAATCATGTCGAAGCAGCGATCGCGGCAAATTTACCACTTAAATATAGCATTCCCCACTGGGAAATAATTTATCAAAAAGAAAGAAAAAGTCGCCCATTTATTGATCCAGCAGTTGGGGTACGTGAAATGATGCTACTTCAACCATTAACTCGACAGATATTTTTTCAGAGATTTAATTACCATCTGCCAGATTATGGGAAAATTAATGAAAGTGCATTCTTCAAAACTAGCCAAATTACCCATGCAGGGATGGTAATTCAAGATGACAGTAAAGAAACTCTCAGGTTTTACGAAGAAATACTCGGGTTAAAGAGAGTAAGAGATGACGTAGAAACTACCTATGAAAATTCTCTAGCAGCCAGGGCAATTTTTGAGATTAAACCTCAAGAAAAGTTTCTAGTTACAGCTTTTGATGATTCTCGTTCTGTCACTACCGATTTTCATGGAGCGCGTTCAGGAAGACTTTATATCATTCGTTTTCCTGATCGGATGAATTTAACCGAAGGATTTGAGCAATCACGTCCTGGTTGTTTAGGAATGTCTTTATATACTTATCGAGTCCAGGAAATTGAAAATTATTTAGACCGAATTAAAACAAGTAAAGTCAGAGAATTTACCGAAATTGAACAAAATGAGTTTGGAGAAAAGAGCTTTTCTTTTGTAGCACCTGATGGCTATTTTTGGACATTAATCAGCAAATGAATAAACAACAGCTTACTGATCGATAATTTTGACCCGGTTAGTTTGGAGAGAGTCAAACACCCGAGTTACTTGACGACGTTCTTCGTCAGTTAACTTGTAATCTTTGTAGTTAGAAAGGATTACAGAAGTCAGTAACAAATACTCCTGACGACTGAGCTGACCACTAGATGTGATTCGTTCTACCATTTGACTAATTAATGGGTCGGATTTATTCTGACTATTCCAGATCATAATTTGCTACCATTAGATCATGACCATACCTAATTAAGTTCTTTTTTAGCATAAGGAGATGAAAGGGATGGAGATTTATCGGCTACAAGCCCTTACAGATAACTATATCTTCCTACTGCATCATTCTGAACAAAATATTGCCGCAGTAGTAGATCCAGCCCAAGCAGAACCTGTCCTCAAACAACTCCAAGCTCTGGGAACTCGATTGGTCGCTATTTTTAATACCCACCACCATCAGGATCATGTGGGTGGTAATCAAAAACTTTTATCACATTTTCCTGATGTTTGTGTTTATGGGGGAAGTCAGGATCGGGGGAGAATCCCTGGACAACAGGTGTTTTTACTAGAAAACGATCGCGTCCCTTTTGGAGATGAGACCGGAACCGTTTTTTTTATTCCTGGACATACCTATGCTCATATTGCTTATTACTTTCCACCGACAACACCAGATCAACCTGGAAATTTATTCTGTGGAGATACTCTATTTGCTGGTGGTTGTGGTCGTTTGTTTGAAGGTACTCCTGACCAGATGGTCGCTTCTTTAAGTAAACTCAAAGCTTTACCCGACCATACTTATGTCTGGTGTGCCCATGAATATACTCTGAAAAATCTGGAATTTGCCCTGACGGTTGACAGCAATAACATGAATTTACAATCTCGTTTTGCCCAAGTCAAGGCAGCTCGCGATCGCTTAGAAGCTACTGTCCCCTCTCTGTTAGGAGTGGAAAAATTGACCAATCCGTTTTTACGTTGGGATGATCCTCACCTACAAACAGTAGTCCATGGTCAAACCCCGGTCCAAACCTTTGCCCGTTTACGGGGAATGAAGGATCGATTTTAAGTATAGCTTGCGATCGCGACCCTTAGTTCGGTATAATTAAAAGTTCTGATCTAAACCAAGGGAGAGCTACTATGAAGATTTCTCTCAACCAGAACGTAAAATTGAGAATAGGAAAGTTATGGCCAAACGAGTTCAGTTAGTTTTAAATCAAGATGTCAGCAAATTGGGAAAATCTGGTGATTTAGTTGAAGTTGCACCAGGATATGCTCGCAATTATCTAATTCCCCATAAGATTGCTGTTAATGCTACTCCCGGTTTGCTCAAGCAAGTAGAAAGAAAAAGAGAACAAGAGCGTCAACGTCTATTAGAAGAAAAACAACAAGCAGAAAGTCGCAAGAATGCGATCGAAGCTACAGGTAAGTTTAGCATTTCTATGCAGGTTGGTGAAAATGAGGCGATCTTTGGTAGTGTCACTGCTTCTGATGTTGCCGAAGTAATTCAATCAGTAACTGGTCAAGAAGTAGATCGACGTGGAATTACTATTCCAGATATTCGCAAACTTGGCACCTATAAAGCGGAAATCAAACTTCACCCAGAAGTCACAGCTCAAGTGGAAATTGAAGTTGTAGCTAATTAACCAGGACAGTCAAGATGACTGTCCCACAATTGGTAATTGGTATTGATTAATATTACCAATTACCTCCATTTTCACGGTAATATGAATATTAACATCCTCCATCAACCCATGATTTACTGTGGCTAGCGATCGCTTACCTCCCCAAAATATCGAAGCGGAAGAAAGCATTCTGGGTGGGATTCTGTTAGATCCAGAAGCCATCACCAGAGTAGCAGAAATTCTAGCGCCAGATCAATTTTCTATTACTGCTCATCAAACTATCTATCGCGCTGCTCTCACCTTAAATAGTCAAGGGAAACCAACTGATTTAATGAGTGTCACGAGTTGGTTAGCTGACCACCATTTGCTCGAAAAAGTTGGTGGACAAAATAAACTAGCTGACCTAGTAGATCGGACTGTCTCAGCTATAAATATTGATCAATATGCTGAGTTAGTCTTAGATAAATATATCCGTCGTAAATTAATCCATACTGGTCACGAAATTGTCGAATTAGGTTACGAAACCTCAACGGAATTAGAAATAGTATTAGATCGCGCTGAACAGAAAATATTTAGTATTACTCAGGATCGTCCTCAATCAGGTTTAGTACCGATCACTGATACTCTCATCCATGCTTTTCAGGATATTGAAACCTATAATCAAGGATTAGCACTACCTGGTTTACCTTGTGGTTTTTATGATTTAGACGCAATGACTGGTGGTTTTCAACCTTCTGATTTAATTATTATTGCGGGAAGACCATCCATGGGGAAAACTGCTCTTTCTGTCTGTATTGCGAGAAATATGGCAGAAATTCATCAATTACCAGTGGCAATTTTTAGTTTAGAAATGTCAAAGGAACAACTGGTACAACGTTTATTAGCAAGTGAAGCTGGAATTGAAAGTAATCGATTACGAGCTGGAAGAGTTAGTCAATCAGAATGGGAACCTTTAAGTAGTGCGATCGGCACCTTATCGGAATTGTCAATATTTATTGATGATACTGCCAATATTACAGTGACAACAATGCGGAGTCAATCGCGTCGTCTCCAAGCAGAATTTGGGGGAAAGTTAGGATTAATTTTAATCGATTATCTGCAATTAATGGAAGGAGGAAATAGTGATAATCGGGTGCAAGAGTTATCAAAGATTACTCGCAGTTTAAAAGGTTTAGCTCGGGAATTAAATGTGCCAATTATTGCTTTATCTCAGCTTAGTCGAGGAGTGGAAGCAAGAAATAATAAACGTCCGATGCTTTCTGATTTAAGAGAAAGTGGATGTTTAACCGGAGAAAGTTTGGTAAATTTAGCAGATCATAATGTTATTGTACCAATTCGAGCATTAATCGGACAAGCTGGTTTTACAGTTTGGGCATTAAATCAATCTACCATGAAATTAGAAAGGGCAATGGTGAGCAATGTCTTTTCGACCGGAATTAAGTCAGTATTTAATTTAATCACTAGATTAGGAAGTAAAATTAAAGCCACTCTCAATCACAAATTTCTCACTATCGATGGATGGAAAAGACTAGATGAATTACAAGCAAATTTAAGGAGAAAAATTACCTTAAAAGTTGCTAATATTCTTCCATCTAATGACCTTACCAATAGCGAGGTTAATTGGGATGAGATAGTTTCCATAGAATACAGTGGAGAGGAAGAAGTATTTGACCTTTCTGTACCTAAGCTGCATAATTTTATTGCCAACAACATAATTGTTCACAATAGTATTGAACAGGATGCAGATTTAGTAATTATGCTGTATCGGGATGAGTATTATAATCCTGATACCGTCGATCGAGGATTAGCAGAGATGATTATAGCTAAACATCGCAATGGCCCAACTGGAACTGTCAAATTATTGTTTAATCCCCAATATACTCAATTCCGCAATTTAGCTACACCTAATCGTGTTTAGGAGCTGATCATGGTTGATTTTTTGCTCATCCCCAACCATGACCATGAGGTTTTAGCTTACACCTAATAATTCCACATCGAAAATGAGAGTAGCGTTGGGAGGGATCACACCACCTGCTCCCCGACTACCATAACCCAATTCAGGTGGAATAATTAATTTCCGACGTCCACCAACTTTCATCGTCGCGATCCCTTCATCCCAACCTTGAATCACTTGGCCCACGCCCAGGCGAAACTTGAAAGGAGTATTTCGATCGCGAGAACTATCAAACTTGGTGCCATTTTCTAGAGTCCCCGTGTAGTGGACTTCTACCGTCTGTCCAGGTTGCGGAGTAGCACCAGTACCCTCTTTTATATCTGTATATTTAAGTCCGGAACTAGTTGTCGTCACTTGATCATCATTGCTCATTTCTTTATTACCGCTATTGTCAGAATTTGGTGCTGTCGAGGGAGAATTTTCAGCTACCAGTGGACGGGTTTGAGTAGTTGTTACTGCTTGAGGTAAAGTTTCTGGACTTGATGTTGCATTCACAACTTGCCGATCGCCCTGAAATTGGGCAAAGACAATTAACAACAAACAAGCTAGCATTACACCTAAGCTAATTAAAATTGCCCGCACATCAAACCTCCAGCTTGAATTAGTAAAGAATTAACTGCACCAACATAACATTTCTGGCGTTGCTTAATCAGGGTATGAAAATCAATCGGGGTGCATGGCCATGCGCCCCGGGCTCTCATTGCCTTATGCCCCTACAAATTATTTATTCATACCGTAAATCAGCAACGCCCTAATTCTAATCTGAGCGATCGGGTAAACTCAGGGCAAGGCTCAGGGTAAAGTTTGATTGTTCAATTGTCGCTAAATATGCTTCATCCCTACACTTAACTGAACTGTATTGAGCGATCGTCAACTTGAATCACACCTAAGAATTATCCAACCAAAGATATTAGATAAAGCTTATAAAGACAAAGCAAGAGATTGGGTTGGCAAATCCTGAATCTTTGTCAACTGCTGATCATTGGTTAGTAATGTTGCCTCTAAACTAAGGGTTGTGGCTACGATAATAGCATCGGGGAGTTTTAACTTGTATTGTCGTCGCCATTGAATAGCTAGATTTTTGATCACGTCATTAATATTAATGATAGTCAAATGACTTAAAAAACTATAAATTAGCTGTGCTTCAGCATCACTTAATCCGGGATAAGATAACAGTTCCATCTCTGTAATGATAGAAACAAAATAAAGACCAGAAGGGAAAGGCTGCTCTAAGCGATTTCCCAAATGGTAGAGAGCAATATTGGTATCTACAACCAAACGAGGTAACGTTAGAGCCATCCGTTTCTTACCTCACGTTGATACTCTAAAGGGTCAAGTGTTAGTTTAATACTGCCAGCATAATCCGCTAATTTCTGAGAAGACCCTACATCATTTTTAGAGCTAACCTCCTGCTCATATTGTTGTAACAACGCCTCAATTTTTTGCCAATCTTGGTAATTAATAATCACCGCCACAGGATTAAAAGTTTCATCCATGACAATTTGCTTTTTAATCGATCGCATAACCTCAATCCTCCTTAAATTCCTTATATATGCTAGTCTGTAAGGCCAGATGGGTTATGTCTCGACTACCCTTCGACTCCCCCTTCGACGATCCTCTGGGCAAGACTCTGATTTTGAGAAGATTTTAACGCCACAGTTTATTTTCCAGATCACGCACCTGTCGTTCTAGACGGTCTAATCTCCCTCGGAGTTCATCCATTTCTGATTGACGAGGGACACCTAAGTCTTGCATCGCATTACGCAATTGACGCTGCATTTGGGCTTCAAATCCACCCTGTTCTGTCTTCATCTGCTGCATCAGGTCATCAACAAAACTTTTAGCCTGGTCTGGATTAAGTTTACCATCTTTGACCCATTCATCGCTCACTTCCCGAATTTTTTCCGCTACTAATGAAGTAGTACCAATTCCAATCATGAGCAACTGTTTGATCCAGTTATTGCTATCCATGCTGTGTTCCTGTTACTTTTTTAGCAAAGGGAGTTGAGCTGAGGTCTGCTAACCGACAATCTCCGGTACTTCCCCTCGCTCAGTCCAGGCTTAAATTATATTCTGTCATCAAATTTGCAGATTAGTCACTGATTATATGGCTGATTGTCCCCATTGTCATCAATCAATCCCCAGTCAGGCGATCGCTTGTCCCTACTGTCGGACGATCCTCAAAGCTTATGGTCATCCGGGGATTCCCCTTTATCACTCTCACAGTACAGAATTTCTCTGTCAGAGTTGCACCTATCATGAGGATAATAGCTGTACCTTTCCTCAACGTCCTTTTGCTCGGGAATGTACTCTTTATTGCGATCGCTCCCAACCTCTGACTCAACCCCAATTTTCTCCTCCAGGATTCCGACTGAGAATTTGGTGGGAAAGTTACCAAATTTGGGTAATTCTGCTGGTGATCTTAATTATCAGTTTACTCCTTTCTTTATAACCCAATGATCACTCCACTACGAGATGGTAGACTTAAGGTTAAATAATCGGATTCTCCTTGACGAGACCAAGCAATGTCTCCTGCACCATATAATAACTGATCGGGCTGAGATTTTAAGGCAGTTACGGCAAAATTAACTGTTTCAGGATTATTACCAATATTTACAGCAACAATAATTTCTTCTGTTGCTAAAATCCGGGCAAAAACATAAACATTTGTTTCGGCAAAAAGTACCTGATAAGCACCCGTCCGAAGAGCAGGATATTGGTGACGTAGAGCGATTAATTTTTGATGATATGCCAAAACCTCCCTATTCCAATTAGATTCTAAGGGAAAACCACGCCGAGAATCCGGATCTAAACGACCTGGTAAACCAACTTCATCCCCATAGTAAATACTCGGAGCGCCGGGATAGGTTAATAATAATAATGTGGCTAAGTGAACACTACTTTGATCATCTTTAGCGATCGAAATTAGTCTTGCTGTATCATGACTAGCTAATAAATTGAGTTGAGTTAGTTGAATTTCCCAAGGGTATAATTTCAGTAAATCTTCGATTTTTTTAGCATATTCATCAGCTAACAAAGCTGGATAAGGTTGATAAGCACGATCCTTGACTAAATCCATCTCCACCCGATCGCCCGTAGTAAAAGCAATTGTTGGTGCTGTAAATAAATAATTCATTACCCCATCAAATTGATGACCATCTAACCAGATCCGAGCATCAGTCCAAACTTCACCAACAATATAAGCTTCTGGATTAATTGCTTTGACGCGATCGCGAAATTCTTGCCAAAATCCGGAAACTTTAATCTCATAAGGTACATCTAATCTCCAACCATCAATGCCGAATTGAATCCAATATTCGGCAATTTGCATGAGATATTCCCGCACTTCTGGATTATTATGATTAAATACGGGTAAAGCGCGATTACCTGCCCAACCTTGATAATTAGCAGGAAAATCACCATTATAGGCACAAATCGGCCATTGGTCAACTTTAAACCAATTGAGCCAAGGTGAATGAGGACCATTTTCTAGAATATCATGAAAACCGAAAAACCCACGACTAGCATGATTAAACACACCATCCAGCACAACTTTAATTTGTCGTTGATGCGCTGCATCTAGTAATTCTTGAAAAGCCTGATTTCCGCCCAAAACGGGATCGACTTGATAATAATCATGGGTATGATAACGATGATTACAAGCAGATTGAAAAATCGGTGTAAAATAAATTGCATTAATACCTAAACTTTGCAAATAATCTAATTTTTCAATTACCCCCCATAAATCACCACCTTTATAACCTTGTAAAGTAGGAAGCGCATCCCAATCTTCCCAAGTAGCATTTTGTAGTAATCGCTGGTGTGATTTTTGACTTTTGGCAAATCGATCTGGAAAAATTTGATAAAAAACCGCGTGTTTAACCCAATCTGGGGTATAAATTCCCATTCATCTAGCCTCCCAGGATACAACTTTTTCAGAAAATTAGGTCAATTTAATCCAATCCGGTTCTAGGAGCAAAGCATTCGGGCGATAATTAATCGCTTAAATCCGTTAATATTATATCCGAATGCTGATGCCGTAGGCATCGCTACGCGAACGCCCTTCTTCTTCGATATCTCCTAAAAACGCCTTAACTGAATGTATTTTAATATCTAGTTGATCTGTTGGCTGCATACATGGTGAGGGCAAAGCATTTCGGTAATATTATGCTTCCCTTCGACTACGCCCTTCGACTCCGCTCAGGGTAAACTCAGGGTAAACGTTTCAACCATCATTTATGCGCCGAAATGCTTTGCCCCTACGGTTAACGCCTTAACTGAATGTATTTTAATATCTAGTTGATCTGTTGGCTGCATACATGGTGAGGGCAAAGCATTTCGGTAATATTATGCTTCCCTTCGACTACGCCCTTCGACTCCGCTCAGGGTAAACTCAGGGTAAACGTTTCAACCATCATTTATGCGCCGAAATGCTTTGCCCCTACGGTTAACGCCTTAACTGAATGTATTTTAATATCTAGTTGATCTGTTGGCTGCATACATGGTGAGGGCAAAGCATTTCGGTAATATTATGCTTCCCTTCGACTACGCCCTTCGACTCCGCTCAGGGTAAACTCAGGGTAAACGTTTCAGCCATCATTTATGCGCCGAAATGCTTTGCCCCTACTTTCTATATCAGCTACCGCAGTAGGAGATATTTCAATCTGGTAAACCATATTTTTCGTGGAGTTCTGCAAATGCTTGTTTTAGAGGTATCCCTTTTCCTTGCTCAAATTCTGCCATACTTTTGCCGATACCCACAATCGACTCCAGTAACTCAATCCGATCGAGAAGTTGCTGGTAACCTTCAGCATCTTGAACAACAGCAGCAGCTTTACCATTAACAGTCAGAACTATTGGGGCTTTAGTTTCTTTAAGTCTTGTCAGGAAAGCTTTCGCACCCCGTTGGAACTCGGAGAGAGGATAGATGTCACTCAAACTGAGCATAATATTTTCAAAAAATTATTTGATAATTTCATGCTAACAGTTGGCAATTGTTTTGTCTATGGTGCGATCGCGAAGCGTTGCGGCTCTTGGGATCGTTTGTTTGTGGGGTAGCCCGCTTGGGAGAATTTGGCAGGGTGATTGCTGCGATCGGAGAATTATCATTCCTAAATGGCGATTTAATCACAGAATTGAACCCAATACAGTGACACTATAACTATAATAGAATCAATTCCTCTCCTCTCAAACACCATGCAAATTATTTTGCCACCTGAAGCCGAAGCCCTCGTACAGCGTCAACTTATGAGTGGCAAATATCAAAGCGCGATCGAAGTTATCCTCGCGGGTATTCAACTACTCGAACAGCCAGAAGATATTTATCAGGGACGACTCTCTGAACTCCAACGAGATGCAATGCTTGGCTGGGAAGCATCCCAACGCGGTCAAGTTGTAGATGGTCCGACAGCTATAGAACAAATTCGTACTAATCTACGATCGGACAAGATGTAGAAT
The DNA here is from genome assembly GCA_963744145.1 of uncultured cyanobacterium. Taxonomy (GTDB): domain Bacteria; phylum Cyanobacteriota; class Cyanobacteriia; order Cyanobacteriales; family CAWUOF01; genus CAVUSO01. The sequence continues at coordinate 2,114,924 of CAVUSO010000001.1, forward strand.
CGAGATTTATCAACTCTGTTCACAGATGAAGAAATTTAATCAAAAATAAAATCTCGATCAGCAGGGGCGTATCAACCTACGCCCCAAATTTTTAGTTATAAAGAATCTAGATCAAGCGATCGCGATCCACCTTTTTCTAACTGATTTAACAGTTTACCTAACTGCACCCAAACTAACCCAGCAATCAGCACCGTTAGTGGTAAAGAAAGCTGGTAGGACATAGTTTTCGGAAACCCAAAAACCTCTAATCCAGCCGATAAAAATAAACCAATTCCGATCGTAATCCCCAAAAAAGGAATTCCTAATAACGTCCCTTGGATATTAGATAGAGAATGGGTAGAACGGTTTTTTGACCACTCATGTACCTGTTGTTTGAGACTTGATTGAAATGCTAACCCTGATGTTAAAGCAATTAGCAGCCCAGCTAACAGTAAAACATAGGGAGGGTCAGGAAAATAATAGTACAAGTAGGCACTCCTTACATCAGATTAACTACACTAAATTCACTTCTGATTAAACGCTGTAAAAGCAACTGTTGGCAATACCGTAGCTGCTCCCTCCGTCGAAAATCCAGCTAACGCACCTAAAGCCGCATTCCACCAACGAGATGGTTGTAAATCATCTTTAACTAAGTCCCATAAACGACGAACTTCTTCTGTGTGAAGACGATCATCTTCAATCAATGCAAGTAACAATTGTTTGCGGAGAAATGCTCCTTCATCAGAAAGTAAATATTGTAACCCCATCCCCGCAGTTGGTAGTAGATCAAATTTAGTATCTGAACGGGCGATCGCGATCATATTTTCCAGTCTTTCCCACTGAAATTTACCATTTTTAAACAATACATTAATTAGGCGTCGGCGCAACTCGGGCGATTCTCCCATCAGTAAACGTCTGGCTACATAAGGATAGGCAACTTCGACAATTTTGAAGTCCGGATTTATGCTTAAGGCTAATCCTTCCTGTGTCACTAAAGAGCGAATAATTAAAGCAAACTTCGCGGGTACACGGAAAGGATAATCATACATTAACTCACTAAAGCGATCGGTAATAGTTTTGAAGTTAAAATCCCGGACTTTTTCGCCGATAATATCCCCCAATACGGATTCTAAAGCTGGCACAATCGGCAGAATATCGGTTTCTGGGGTCAGAAAACCTAATTTCACAAAGTCTTCAGCTAAATCTAGATAGTCTTTATTGATCAGATGTACTACGGCATCTACTAAATTTTCTTTAGTAGTTTCCTCCAATTGATCCATCATCCCAAAATCAATATAAGCCATTCTCCCACTGTGGATCAAATGACCAGAATTTGCTTCACCCTCAACCGTACATTGAGGTGGAAGAGCAAAAAGATTACCTGGATGGGGGTCAGCATGGAAAAATCCGTATTCTAACAGTTGCTGTAATCCCGAAGTTACACCGATCCGAATCAGTGCATCTGGATCTAACCCCGCTTGGGCAAGTTTGTGAGCGTCAGTCAGTTTAAATCCATGAATCCATTCTAGAGTCAGAACGCGGTTACTACTATAACGCCAGTAGATCCTCGGTACTTTGATATTAGGCTCATTGCGGAAATTGGCGGCAAATTTTTCGGCGTTACGACCTTCATTGTGATAATCTATTTCTTCAAATAGTTTGATGCCAAATTCATCGACAATCAAACTTAAATCATGCCCAAGATTTAAGGGTAGCCAGGGAGCCATCCAACTAGCAGCCCAGCGCATGAGATATAAGTCTAAAGTTAGTGTGGGTAGTAAATTAGGACGTTGAACTTTGACCGCTACTTCTTCACCACTGTGCAGACGAGCTTGATAAACTTGTCCCAAACTAGCCGCAGCAACGGGAATGGGGGAAATTTGCTGATAAATCTCTTCAATGGTTCGCTCTAGTTCAGTTTCGATCAACTCCAGTGCGATCGCATTATCAAAGGGCGGAAGTTGGTCTTGTAACTTCACTAACTCTTCTAAATAGTCTTTGTGAATTAAATCCGGTCTGGTGGACAAAGCTTGACCAACTTTGATAAAAGTAGGGCCAAGGTCTGTCAAAATATGCCGGAGCTGCTCGGCTCGCTGAGATTTATGTTCCCCCGCTTGATGTTGCCATTGATCCCAGAGGAAACCCAGCATAAATCCCGCAAAATTCCAAAAAATGCTTAACATTCGCCAGAAAGCTTGCCAAGGACGACGACGATAATAGCGGGCGATCGCTTCTGGATCGTAACGCTTCATCTGAGCGAGTGGATGCTGACTCACGCTTTCAGTGCCTCTAAAAGTAATTTTTTTGAACTTATTTAAACATTACCCGTTTAGCTAGGCTAACGAGTTAAATTAACTGTTTATATTTTTTGATCAGTTTACAAAACTATATACTATTTAGCACCTACTTTTGCCCTAATTTAACAATCTTTTCCGTAAAAATGCCTATTCCCTCAATTAACCTATTTAATTCTGGGAAAGATTGTGGGACAGACATCTTGTCTGTCCAATAAACTATTTAATTCTGGGAAAAATTGTGGGACAGACATCTTGTCTGTCCAATAAACTATTTAATTCTGGGAAAAATTGTTGGACTGATGGTAGGAGAAACCCCTAATTCTCCGAGAGGAATAATAAAGAATCTTTTAAGCCATACACAATTTGCTCTTGTTCAGTTACCGACAGTTCGGGAAACATTGGTAAAGACAAAACCTCGTGGGATATTTGTTCAGCGATCGGGAATTGACCCGGTTGATAGCCCAAATTTTGGTAAACTGACTGTAAATGGAGTGGAATTGGATAGTAGACCATCGAATTAATTCCCCGTTTTTGCAACTGGACTTGGATCGAGTCTCTTAGTCTAATCGGGGATAGGGCATCTTGACTTTTCAGGCGAATTGTGTATTGATTCCAGACAGCTTGACCTCCGACTGGTTCTTGGGGCAGAATTATTCCTGGAACGGGATTAAGTAATTGATGATAACGGGTAGCGATCGCGCGACGTGCATCATTCCACAGATCTAGGTAACGTAACTTAATTTGCAGAATTGCAGCTTGGAGAGAATCCAAGCGACTATTGATACCAGTTTCTTCATGATAATAACGCTGACGACTACCATGTTCCTTCAACATTCGCATTTTCGCCGCGAGGGTAGAATCGGATGTAGTGCAAGCTCCTCCATCACCACAAGCACCGAGATTTTTGGTGGGGAAAAAACTAAAACAACCAATATCACCCATACTACCCACTTTTTGACCAGCCCACTCCGCCCCAATTGCTTGGGCACAATCTTCAATGACAGGGATACCGCGATCGCGAGCAATGGACATTAAACTCGTCATTTCGACGGGATGTCCAAACAAATGGACTGGAATGATTGCCCGAGTTTTAGGGGTAATAGCTGCGGCTAATTGATTGACATTTATATTAAAAGTTTGGGGGTAAATATCCACAAAAACTGGTGTAGCCCCAGTAATGCTAATTACCTCAGCTGTAGCAATAAAGGTAAAAGGTGTGGTGATCACCTCATCTCCAGGACCAATATTCAGAGCGCGTAAAGCCAGGTATAAGGCATCAGTACCAGAATTACAGGTTATACATTGAGAAACACCAATGTAACTAGCTAACTGTTGCTCAAAGTCTTGGACTACGGGACCACCAATATAGCGTCCAGAGGACAAAACTTTTAACACCGCAGCATTAACCTCTTCACCAATTATTGCGTACTGCCTGGTTAAGTCAAGGGTTGGTATGTTATTCACTCGCGCTACACCATAATTTTGCATTATCCATAACATCAAATTTCGTTCAGAATGGAAACTAGGGTGGCTAGTGCTATGTCAAAATTGAACCAGCTACCCAGAAAAGTCCTGCAAGTATGAGCGTTACTGTTTCCATTCAAGCTATTGTCCTTACCCCAGGTAGTCATATTACTATCCCTAATCTCTCTTGGCAAGATTTTGAAAGTATCCTGGCTGATTTAGGAGAAAAACGCAATACCCGTTTCGCTTATTATCAAGGTATTCTGGAAATTATGTCCCCGTTAGCATTACATGAACGTCCTCATCGAATTATTGGGGATATTGTCAAAACTCTGCTTGATCTCCAAGGACGTAATTGGGAAGATTTTGGCTCTACCACTCTCAAACGTCCCCAAATTGCTGGGATTGAACCTGATACCTGTTTCTATATTCAGAATGCTGACCGGATGCAAGGTTGTACCAATCTTAATTTAGCAGACTACCCACCTCCGGATTTGGCGATCGAGTGTGATGTGACCTCAAAAACAACTTTAGGTGCTTATACTGAGCTGGGAGTTCCTGAACTATGGATTTATAGTGATCGTCAACTAAAAATTTACCTTCTTGATAATGATAACTATCATGAATCTCTGATCGGTTTAAGTTTTCCTGATCTTCCCTTAACTACCATGATTCCCCAGCTAGTTGAACAAGCGATTAATCTGGGAACTAGTCAAATGCTGCGGGGTTTAAAAAATCAATTTCGCTCGGAATAGACCTCTTGCAAAAATAAATAGGACAGGCAAGATGCCTGTCCCACCAGAATCAATAACTTTTGTGGGACAGGCATCTTGCCTGTCAATAACATAGATCAATAAGGACTTTTGCAAGAGGTCTAATGAATCGCAGTTTTCCTTACTCCAAAAAACAGTGAATGTTATTCAATTAGATATTACTCAATTATTAATCGCCGCAGGATTGATGCTGATGGCGATCGCGCTTTCGGCTTGGGAAAAGCTAGGATTAGAATGGAATTTGGCACTTGCTACTGGTCGAACGATCATTCAACTTTTAGTGGTCGGGTATGTTCTCGAAATAGTTTTTGCTTTCAAAAATCCTTGGGCAGTGTTAACTATTTTGGTAATAATGTTAACGATCGCTACTCTAGTTACTCGGAATCGGATTGGCAAAAAGATACCGAGGTCGTTACCATTAGTATGGGGTGCAATTTTTGTCAGTACAGCCATCACTTTGAGTTATACTATTTTCCTAGTAATTCGACCAGAAATTTGGTATGAACCAAAATATATTGTGCCCTTAGCTGGAATAGTTTTGGGTAATGCAATGAATTCAGCTGCGATCGCTGGAGAACGTCTGGTGAGTACAATTTGTTCTAGTTATCTAGAAATTGAAACTCATTTAAGTTTAGGTGCTACCCCACAACAATCGATTACCCAATATCGTCAAGAAGCGATCAAAGCTGGACTGATTCCCATTCTGAATCAAATGATGGTGGTGGGTGTAGTCACCTTACCAGGAACCATTACTGGACAATTACTGGGGGATGTGAGTCCTCTGAATGCCGCAGCTTATCAAATGCTGATCATGTTTATGTTAGCTTTTACAAGCTTAGTTGCTACTGTCATCCTGACTCACGGTCTTTATCGACAGTTTTTTAATTCCGCAGCTCAATTGCTCAGATATTAGTTCCCTAGCACCTAATTTTTTGGTTCGTGAGTACCAATTAAATAACCATCCGGAGCATAAGTTTCTAGAGGTAACTGAGCATTATCGCTAATGGTTTCAAGCGCATCTTCTAAAGAACGCAAATGTTCGATGATGCCAGCACGAGTTTTGATATCATCAGTTGCACCTAAAGTAGAAATCGTTTCCTTATAATCAGAAGTAATCCGCACTTTGATTTTATCTCGACTGGCAATAAAAGAACAAATCGTGGGCGAACCAGAACAAATTTGGCTTAAATCATGATTGGTTTGCTGTAAAATATTCGCCCATTTCAAACTATTTTCAGCTTGCTTTAACGCATCTGTATAGGAAACTATTAACTGTTGAGCTTGATGATAATAAAAAGTTTCAGAAGGAATTTGCTGGGCATAAATTAAAGCTCGGTTCCAATTCGCGATCGCTTTATTCCATTGATTATCTTGTTCCCAATTTTTGGCAAGGAAAGCAAAGTTGACTGATTGAGTATAATTAGTGATCGCTAATTTTTCTTGATTATGGCGATCGCGAGCTTTAATTAATTTAGCTTGGTAAGGGGTTAATAATTCTTGCGCTTCAGTAAACCCCATCGTTCCCGGAGGGATGGCTTTAAGTAAATCTACAGCTTTTTGCCAGGTTGATTCGACCGATTGCCAATTTTCTCTCGATACGGCAATTCCTTGAGCTGCTTCGGCACCATGAGCGGTTGATTGAGCTAGACTTAGTTGTTTTTGTGATTGTTCTTCTGCTCGTAAACGTGAATTGACCGTCTTGAGATTAATGCGATACTCCTGTAATTTTTGTTGAGCGAGTGGATATAAATTATTACTAGAGGGAATTTTTTCGAGTTTATCGATCGCTTCTTGCCATAATATTTGCAAATCTGACCACATCTGCAAGGAATGGGGTACATTTTCACCTGCTTGAACTGCGGCTCCAACCAAGCGTCCGGCAGTGACTAATTGTTCCAGAGTAGTCAGTTGGGTTTGATCGGTAGCTAATAATTTTTGGGCAGAGGAATAGTAACTAGACCAGAAGGGGATCGGTCTTAACATCGCTGTTGCGACTGCTAATTGCTGTGTAGCTTTGACTAACCCTTCCTGGGATTTATCTAACTCAATCGTTTTCGCTGACTCCTGACTTAAGACTTGCGCTGTATCGATCGCATTACACTTACCCACCACACAGGGACGATTGAATAGGTAAATTAGTCCTAGGGTAATTAAGAAACCAAGACTAGCTCCAGCTAACACAGCAATTGCGGGTGTAACTACAAAAGAATCCTGGCTAATTTCTGCGGGATCTTCTTCAGTAATTACGGTTTCGCTACTAGCATCTGGTAAAGTAACTATCTCTGGGTTAACTTCTGAGATGGGCTGTTGGGGTTCTAGCAGCGTTGCTGGTTCCCTTGGTTCTGGTTCTTGATCGTCAGTTGCTAATTGAGCCAATTCCGTGATGCTGTTCAAACTTGCTGGACTCTGAGCAATCGAGTCCAACCTCACATTAGACTCAGTTGGTGGAGACCAAGGTTGAGGTTTAAAAGTAAAAGTATGAAAAGAATAAGGTTGTTTTTGTCCCGTAACTCGCAAATAGAGTCGGACTTGCTGGGTCAATTCGATCGCTTGAGTTAAGATTGCTTGTTGCAAAGTAGCAAAGGTTTGTTGTTGATCGGGTGCTACTTCTGCTGGATGTTGAGCAAGAACCATCAAAGTTCCTTTCTTCAGGACACACTGAATCTGAATTGGAACATAATGAGATAATTCTGCGAGTAAACGCTCTTGTAAAAATTGCCCTAAAGCTTGTAGCTCATTTTGCTTTACTGCTGTTTTCATGGGACTATACTAATTAATGAATTTTTGCTGATCGTGAATCAGGTTTTAGACCATCATGTCAGTGTTGAGATTTTTCTGAATGATATGGCTAAAGTAAAGTAAGTACAAGTCTTGATTAGTTGATTTATTGATAATTTTGGCCAAGTTGATGTTTTCATCAATGAGGCGAGGCGACCAGTAAGTGGGCCAATACCAAATTAAGCATGAAAAATTACAGGGAAAAAAATGGATTTATTAGAATATCAAGCCAAAGAATTATTTCAGGAAAAGGGGATTCCCATCCTACCATCTCAAAGGATTGACCATCCAAGAGACTTAAAAAACTTAAAAATTCCCTATCCGGTGGTACTGAAGTCTCAAGTCCACGCGGGTGGACGTGGGAGAGCTGGAGGAATTAAGTTTGTCCAAAATACCATCGATGCGATCGCAGCTGCCCAAAAAATTTTTAGTTTGTCCATTATGGATGAATATCCCCAAGTTCTGTTAGCAGAAGCTAAGTATAATACTGACCAAGAATTTTATCTAGCTGTGGTTCTTAATGCTAGCGCCAAAAGACCTGTACTTTTAGGTTCCCAACAGGGTGGAATGGAAACCGAAGCATTGAACAATCCTGCTCAAATGGTAGTGGTAGATCAAGAATTTACTCCTTTTTATGCGCGACGTTTGGCCCTAAAGATGGGCTTAAAAGGGGCATTAATTCAGTCGGTGAGTGGAATTGTTGAGAAAATGTATCAACTATTTATTGAACAAGATTTGGATCTAGTAGAAATTAATCCCCTAGGAATTAGTCCAACGGGTGAAGTAATGGCTTTAGATGGTAAAGTAACAGCTAATGATTATGCCCTAGGACGTTACCCAAATTTAGCAGCACTAAGGACTAAAAATGGACTTAAGATTTCGGAAAAACATGGGGAGATCAAAATAGAAAAATATTTCAGAAATGCTAATTTTGGCGAATTAGAAGGTAATATTGGGATAATTTGTAATGGTACAGGATTAGTAATGGCTACGTTAGATTTAGTTTATCAAGCTGGAGGTAAACCAGCCAGTTTTGTGAATATAGGTGGTCATCCTGATTATCAGACCTGGACTCCGGACTTGACAGAATCCATTGAACAAGGCTTGGAGCTAATTACTCAAAATAAAAATGTTAAAGTTGTGCTAGTAAATCTTATAGGTAGTGCTACTACTAGTGACGAAATTGCGGAAACTATTGTTGCCTATGTACAACGTAAAAATCGTCCAAATAGTAATTCTCCCCTGCGCGATCCTTTGCTCCGTAATAATCCCAATGATTTAGCAAATATTGATATCAATTTAGGTTCATCTGTACCGTTAAGTTATCGTAAAAATCGTTTTCCTAGTTTGATTGTACGTTTGATTGGTAAAAATATCGAGAAAGCTCAAGAGCAGTTAAGTTACCTGCAAATTCCCATGCTAGAAAATTTAGAAGATGCAGTTGCTCAAGCAGTTGCTGTAGGAGCAAAAAATTGATTCTTCAAGGGTTAAATCAGGTAATTTTTCCCGAATAATTATGGTATAAAAAATTTTGTACTAATAGTTAAAGCTAACATTTATCAGGGTTGTGAGGAGGATTTTGAGATGAAATTAACGCCAGAAAGTCCAGTTCTGGTACAGGGAATTACCGAAATCCAAGCTGCTAAACAGGTGGAGTTAATGACAGCTTATGGGACTAAAATAGTTGCCGGAATTAGTCCGGGGGAAGGGGGTCAAGAATTACAAGGAATTCAGATTTTTGATATGGTAGAACAGGCACTACCTGTAGTCGGTGCTGTTGATACTACGATTATCTTTGTTCCACCTTATTTAGCTTTAGATGCAGCTTTAGAAGCGATTGCCGCAGGAATTCGCCAAATTGTGCTAATTAGTGAAGGGATACCTCCCTTAGATATGGTTCACTTAATTAGAAAAGCAGAAGCAACAGAAACCATGTTGGTTGGTCCTAATTCTCCGGGCATAATCATTCCGGAAAAATTACTACTAGGGACTCATCCCACGGAAATATATACTCCGGGAAAGGTAGGAATTATTAGTCGTTGTAGCACCCTCACCTATGAAGTTGCTTTACAGTTAACTCAAGCAGGTTTAGGACAATCCATTAGTATTGGAATTGGTGGAGATGCCATAGTTGGTTCTTCTTTTGCTCAATGGTTAGAAATTTTAGATGAAGATGACAATACAGAAGTGATTGTTTTAGTTGGAGATAATAGCGGTAATAGTGAAGAAATAGCTACTCGCTACATTACCGAAGCGATCGATAAACCAGTAATTGCTTATATTGCTGGTCGTCATGCTCCTCCGGAAAAAATTCTTGGTCATGCTAATACAATTATTGCTTCCTTTAATGCAGAATTAAGCACGGAAGTAGGTCGAGTTGAAAGCAAACTTGCAGCTTTTGCCAAAGCTAAAATTCCTGTAGCCGAACGTCCGTCAGAAATTCCAGCTTTGGTGAAAAAGGCACTGAAAAAGAAAAGGCATAAATAGTTAGTAAATTCTTATTTATTGCCTGTTAATAAAGCTTGGGATGCTGATTCACCCGCAATCCGAATTTTTTGGGTTAATTTAATGCTAAATAAACTCAAAATTGGCAAAAACATAAAAACATGATGACCATGAGGGTAGCTGTTGTCCATAATACTTGATTTTTTGTTTTCATCAATAGCATTATTTGAGCAATTACAGCGTAGATCAAAATTGCTATCCCTAAGGAACCCATACAAATTATGGCTTGAGTTTTATCCTGACTTTCGGTGCCAATTAAAATGTAGAATAAGGTGGGGATAATCGCGATGATCAAATTAATTGCGATCGCTAAAATTGCCGGACTTTTTTCACCCCACAACAAATCTGAGACGATCGACTGTTTCCACCACTTTTGACCAATTGATTTTTGCTGATACCTAGCCCAATCCTGTAAGCTTTGACGCTGAGGTGAGAGCATCATAATTAGCCCCAAAAACATCAGCAGATTTACAACTAAGAAAGGTAAATCGCTTAAGTGACTTCTTCCGAGGTAGAAAAATCCGAGGATGATTATTTCAAAACAAGCGACAAACAAATAACTTTGTCTTTTATTAAAAATAGTCGCTTCTGAATTGCGAAAGCAACGTAATAATCCCAGCCAAATCCACCCAGTCCAACAAATATAATTACCTAGGATTAGACTAGCTAAAATGACAATATTCTGACCAATCGGTAAGTCAAACCATTGCCATTCTAATAAACTTTTATAGGAAAAATATAATTCTCCTATAGAGGAAAAATGTCCTTTATCTATTTCTACTACATATTGTGAGTGAAACGCCATATATGGAATATATACCGTAGGATAAAATAAATTAAACCAGTCGGTTACCTGATGATTAATTGGCTGATTAGAGCTAGACAATGTTTGGGATGTAAATCCCAACAAAGTTAAAACTAAACCACTTCCTAACCAGGATTGAAATCCATTTAACCCAGAACTAACTAGCCCAAATAACATGGCAGCACTATAGAAAAAGAGGCAACTAGCAGCTAAAATCCCATAGAAACTGAAAATTATCCAGACTGGAATTTGGGCTGATAAACCAGCACATAGATGTAAGGGGATCGTGAGAATAATTCCCCAATAAAGTAAACTCGGAACTCCTAGTAATTTTCCCACAAAAATTTTATAGGTTGACTGGGGACTGAGTCTAATAAAATTCAGAGTTCCTCGACGTTCTTCTTGAGTAATATCGTTGATTAGTAGATAAATACCGATCGTTAATAAAGCAAACACACTAATAAAGCTCAACCACAGAAAGATATCGAACCACCAGTGAGACCACTCAATAGTGGGATGTCCATTTGTCAGTAAACATTCCCGACTGATATTAGATCCTGTTGGTGGTGGTGGTGGTGGTGGTAAATGCCGTAAATATTCCCGACTGATACTGGGTGGTGGTGCAGGCAAATTCCGAACCCTGGAAACACTGTGTGATACATAATGGAAACTTAAGTAATTATCAGGATTGCAATCATTTCCTATCAAATAGCCATATAATTTAGTCCAAAAAGATAAAATGGTGTAGATTTGACTAAATAAGGATATCCCCGTGGCGATCGCGACGGAATTCCGATTCAACCGACCTTTAATTTCTCGGTATAACTGAGGGTTCCAGTTAGCAATTTTTTCGAGCCACAGTAGATTCATGTTATTTACCTATTTTTCCATTAACAGATTTTTAGAACCTGATTCACCTAAAATCTGAATTTGTTGAGTTAACTTCACACTCAATAAACTCAAAACACTTAACTGACCAAGCAAACATAGCAATATAGTCATTCCTCCCACCTTTGAGATTTCCACTAAAGGAAAAGCCGATAGCAACCAAACCGCAGGATATTCGTCTGGATTAACAGATAATAATGAAAAGAGCATCAGTGGTAAAAACATAATTACCATCAAGGTGATGCTTGCCCAATTTTGCAAACTTTGGCACTGAGATTATAGAATTATAATTACACCAAAAAACAGGCATAGATGGAAAATTACTAAAGGAACATAACGAAAATAATTATTAGAGAAAGAAAGATAACCATTATCCCCATAGTAAACTATTCCCAAAGAGTAAAACACCATCACTATGATGCTAACATAAGCAACAAAAAAATAACTTTTTTGTTTATTCAATATCGTCGTGCCTAGATGACGAAAGCACTTTACTAATCCTACCCAACTCCACCCAGTGCATAAAACATAATTGCCTAACATCAGACTAGCTAAAATGATACTGTTATGAATGAGTGGTAAATCAAACGATTTAGGAATATGGGAGATATGAAAACGGATGAATCGTTCTATGTGATAAATAAAGACATTAGGAAAAAACAAATTAAACAAATTAAGATAGAACAAATTTTCATCAGGCTCATAAGGAGCAGCGACCAAAGATCTAGTGTAAGTCGATGTGAGATACAATGAAAATAAAACTAAGCCACTTCCTAACCAAGGTTGAAATCCATTTAACCAAGAACTAGCTAGCCCAAATAACATTGCTCCACTATAGAAACAGATACAACTAGTCGCCAAAATCCCATAGAAACAGAGAATTAAGCCCACTGGGATTTGAGCAGTTATCCCAGTCAATAGATGTAAAGGAATCGCGAGCATTACTCCTAAATAAAGTAAACTAGGAACCCCTAATAATTTGCCGATCAAAGTTGTTGGTGTTGATTGAGGACTAAGTTTAATAAAAGTGAGAGTTCCTCGACGTTCTTCCTGTACTAGATCATTAATTAATAAATAAGTGCCGATCGTTAATAAAGCAAACACCAGGATTAAGCTTAAGCAAGGAAAAAGAAGATCTAAGCACCAGTAAGACCAATCAATCGTGGGATAACCATCCTTCAACCAACATTCAACGTTATAAAAATTTTCGGGATAACGAAAGCGTAAATATTGATATTGACTACAGTCATATTTCCCATTATCCAACGGTTTAATCTCACCAGGTAATTTGCTCCAGGCAAATAAAACTACCAGAATTTGCACAAATATGGATATCCCGATGGCGATCGCGACGGAATTCCGATTCAACCGACCTTTAATTTCTCGGTATAATTGGGGATTCCAGTTAGCGATTTTTTCGCTCCAGATTAGATTCATGGTCTTTACCTCGATAGATTCAAAAAGAGTCTACAAAAATGGTGAAAACAGGAGGATTGCTGCAATTGTCGTCATGCTCCTCCGGAAAAAATTCTCGGTCATGGCACTGAAAAAGAAAAGGCATAAATAGTTAGTAAATTCTTATTTATTACCTGTTAACAAAGCTTGGGATGCTGATTCACCCGCAATCCGAATTTTTTGGGTTAATTTAATGCTAAATAAACTCAAAATAGCTAATTGACCGATCAACGCAAGTAAGATACTGATTCCTGTTGCAGATGAGATTCCTGCTAATGGAAAAGCTGAGAGTAACCAAATATCAGGATATTTTGCTGGAGTCAGAGATAGGATGGTTAAAGCCACAGGTGGCAAAAACACGATCACCATAAGGGTGGCTGTTGTCCATAAGACTTGATTTTTTCTTTTCATCAATAGCATGATTTGAGCAATTACAGCACAGCTCAAAATCGTAATCCCTAATAAAGCCATGCAAATTATAGTTTGAGTTTTATCCTTACTTTCACCACTAAATAAAATCAAGAATAGGGTCGGAATAATCGCGATGATAAAATTAATCGCGATCGCCAAAATTGCCGGACTTTTTTCACCCCACAACAAATCTGAGATGAGCGACTGTTTCCACCACTTTTGACCAATTGATTTTTGCTGATACCTTGCCCAATCTTGTAAATTTTGGCGCTGAGGTGAGAGCATCATAATTAGACCCAAAAACATCAGCAGATTTAAAATTAAGAAATTTAAGAAAGATAAATAGTTAGAGGAACTTTTTTCGAGGAATAAAAAACCGAGGATGATTACTTCAAAACAAGCGACAAACAAATAACTTTGTCGTTTCTTAAATATAGCTTCTGGATTGCGAAAGTAACGTAATAATCCCAGCCAAATCCACCCAGTCCAACAAATATAATTACCTAGGATCAGACTAGCTAAAATGACAATACTCTGACCGATCGGTAAGTTATACCATTCCCATCCTAATAAATTTTCATAGGAAAAATGTCCTTTTGCTATTTCTACTACAGATGGTGAGTGAAACACCATATATGGAATATATACCATAGGAGAAAATAAATTAAACCAGTCGGTTACCTGAATATTAATCAGATAATTAGGTCTATACAACATTTGGGATGTAAATCCCAACAAAGTTAAAACTAAACCACTTCCTAACCAGGATTGAAATCCATTTAACCCAGAACTAACTAGCCCAAATAACATGGCAGCACTATAGAAAAACAGGCAACTAGCAGCTACAATGCCATAGAAACTGAAAATTATCCAGACTGGAATTTGGGCTGATAAACCAGCGCATAGATGTAAAGGAATCGCGAGAATAGTTCCCCAATAAAGTAAACTCGGAACTCCTAGTAATTTTCCCACAAAAATTTTATAGGTTGACTGGGGACTGAGTCTAATAAAATTCAGAGTCCCCCGACGTTCTTCTTGAGTAAGATCGTTGATTAGTAGATAAATACCGATCGTTAATAAAGCAAACACACTAATAAAGCTCAACCACAAAAATATATCTAACCACCAGTAAGACCAATCAATGGTTGGATGTCCATTTGTCAGTATACATTCGGTTTCATATATTTTATGTGGCAAATGATAGAAACGTAAGTAATTATACACATTGCAATCATATTTGCCATTAAAAGGTTCAATCTTACTGGGTAATTTAGTCCAAAAAGATAAAATGACCAGGATTTGACTAAATAAGGATATCCCCGTGGCGATCGCGACGGAATTCCGATTCAACCGACCTTTAATTTCTCGGTATAGCTGAGGGTTCCAGTTAGCAATTTTTTCGAGCCACAGTAGATTCATGTTATTTACCTGTTTTTCCATTAACAGATTTTTAGAACCTGATTCACCTAAAATCTGAATTTGTTGAGTTAACTTCACACTCAATAAACTCAAAACACTGACCTGAACAAGCAAACATAGAAATATAGTCATTCCTCCCACTTTTGAAATTTCCACTAAAGGAAAAGCCGATAGCAACAAAAGCGCAGGATATGTGTGTGGATCAACAAGCATCAGTGACAAAAACATAATTACCATCAAGGTGATGCTTGCCCATACTACTTGGTTTTTTCTTTTGAGCAATAGCACTAACTGAGCAATCATAGCATAGATGAGAATGGAAATTCCTAATATACCCATGACAATTAGGTTTTGAGTTTTATTGGGAAAAATTAAAATCCAACTCAGGATCGGCAAAACCGCAGCAATGATAAAATTAATCGCGATCGCAACAATTGCGGGACTATTTTCACCCCAAATTAAATCTAAGATTAAAGACTTTTTCCACCATGTTTGATCAATTGATTTTTGCTGATACCTTGCCCAATTTTGCAAACTTTGGCGCTGAGGTGATAGAATTATAATTAGACCAACAAACAGGAACAGATGGAAAACTAAAACAATAAAATTAGATTCACCTCTTCCCAGAACGGAAAAAACCATCATTATCATGCTAAAACAAGCAACAAAAAAATAACTTTGTTTTTTGTTCAATATCGTCGTACCTGGATGACGAAAGCACCTTACTAATCCTACCCAAATCCACCTAGTCCATAAAACATAATTGCCTAACATCAGACTAGTTAAAATGATACTGCTATGACTGAGTGGGAAATCATGCCATTCCCAAGGAGCGAAGTTGTTATTCTTGTGAAAACGTTGGAATGGGCTTAGTTCAGAGTCTAAAAAAACATCCACAATCAAGAATCTAGGAGAAAACAAATTAAACAAACCTGTTTCATTATGATCAAAAAACAAATTAAAAAAATCTGTTTTATCATAATAAGTGATCACAGCGACACCACTATACGAGTTTGTGACACACAATAAAAGTAAAACTAAGCCACTTCCTAACCAAGGTTGAAATCCATTTAACCAAAAACTAACTAGCCCAAATAACATTGCTCCACTATAGAAACAGATACAACTAGCAGCTAAAATGCCATAGAAACTGAGAATTATACCTAGCGGGATTTGAGCAGTTATCCCAGTCAATAGATGTAAAGGAATCGCGACCATTACTCCTAAATAAAGTAAACTAGGAACCCCTAATAATTTGCCGATCAAAGTTGTTGGTATTGATTGAGGACTAAGTCTAATAAAATTGAGAGTTCCTCGATGTTCTTCCTGTGCTAGATCATTAATTAATAAATAAGTGCCGATCGTTAATAAAGCAAACACCAGGATTAAGCTTAAGTAAGGAAAAAGAAGATCTAAGCACCAGTAAGACCAATCAATCGTGGGATAACCATCCTTCAACCAACATTCATGGCTATAAAAATTTTCGGGATAACGAAAGCGTAAATATTGATTTTGAAAACAGTCATATTTCCCATTATCCAAAGGTTTAAGCTCACCAGGTAATTTGCTCCAGGCAAATAAAACTACCAGAATTTGCACAAATATGGATATCCCGATGGCGATCGCCATCGGGAGACGATGAAAACGACCTTTAATTTCTCGGTATAATTGGGGATTCCAGTTAGCGATTTTTTCGCTCCAGATTAGATTCATGGTCTTTACCTCGATAGATTCAAAAAGAGTCTACAAAAATGGTGAAAACAGGAGGATTGCTGCAATTGTCGTCATGCTTCTCCGGAAAAAATTCTTGGTCATGGCACTGAGAAAAAAAAGCATAAATAATTAGTAAATTCTTATTTATTGCCTGTTAACAAAGCTTGGGATGCTGATTCACCCGCAATCCGAATTTTTTGGGTTAATTTAATGCTAAATAAACTCAAAATAGCTAACTGACCGATAAACGCAAGTAAGATACTAATTCCTGTTGCAGATGAGATTCCTGCTAATGGAAAAGCTGAGAGTAACCAAATATCAGGATATTTTTCTGGAGTAAGAGATAGGATGTTGAAAATCACAGGTGGTAAAAACATGATCCCCATGAGGGTGACTGTTGTCCATAAGACTTGGTTTTTTCTTTTCATCAATAGCATGATTTGAGCAATTACAGCACAGCTCAAAATCATAATCCCTAATAAAGCCATGCAAATTATAGCTTGAGTTTTATCCTTACTTTCATCACTAAATAAAATCAAGAATAGGGTCGGAATAATCGCGATGATAAAATTAATCGCGATCGCCAAAATTGCCGGACTTTTTTCACTCCACAACAAATCTGAGATGAGCGACTGTTTCCACCCCTTTTGACCAATTGATTTTTGCTGATACCTAGCCCAATCTTGTAAATTTTGGCGCTGAGGTGAGAGCATCATAATTAGACCCAAAAACATCAGCAGATTTAAAACTAAGAAAGGTGAATAGTTCAAGTGATCTATTGACAGAAAGGAAAACCCGAGGATAATTACTGCAAAACAAGCGACAAACAAATAACTTTTTCGTTTATTAAGTATAGTCGCATCTGGATTGCGAAAGCAACGTAATAATCCCAGCCAAATCCACCCAGTCCAACAAATATAATGAGTTATGATCAGACTAGCTAAAATGACAATATTCTGAGCGATCGGTAAGTCAAACCATTGCCATCCTAATAAATTTTTATAGGAAAAATATAATTCTCCTATAGAGGAAAAATGTCCTTTATCTATTTCTACTACATATTGTGAGTGAAACACCATATAGGGAATATATACAGTAGGAGAAAATAAATTAAACCAATCGGTTACCAGATGATTAATTGGATGATTAGAAGAACTAGACAGTGTTTGGGATGTAAATCCCAACAAAGCTAAAACTAAACCACTTCCTAACCAGGATTGAAATCCATTTAACCCAGAACTAACTAGCCCAAATAACATGGCAGCACTATAGAAAAACAGGCAACTAGCAGCTACAATGCCATAGAAACTGAAAATTATCCCGACTGGAATTTGGGCTAATAAACCAGCACATAGATGTAAGGGAATCGCGAGGATAGTTCCCCAATAAAGTAAACTCGGAACCCCTAGTAATTTTCCCACAAAAATTTTATAGGTTGACTGGGGACTGAGTCTAATAAAATTCAGAGTCCCCCGACGTTCTTCTTGAGTAAAATCGTTGATTAGTAGATAAATACCGATCGTTAATAAAGCAAACACACTAATAAAGCTCAACCCCAAAAATATATCTAACCACCAGTGAGACCAGTCAATAGTGGGATGTCCATTTGTCAGTAAACATTCCTGAGTGGTAGTGGTTGATGGTGGTCGTGGTAGTGGTGGTGCAGGCAAATGCCGTAAACATTCCCGACTGATACTGGGTGGTGGTGAAGGCAAATTCTGAACCCTGGGAACACTGCGTGACACATAATGGAAACTTAAGTAATTATCAGGATTGCAATCATTTCCTATCAAATTGCCATATAATTTATTCCAAAAAGATAAAATGACGAGGATTTGACTAAATAAGGATATCCCCGTGGCGATCGCGACGGAATTCCGATTCAACCGACCTTTAATTTCTCGGTATAACTGAGGATTCCAGTTAGCAATTTTTTCGAGCCAAAGTAGATTCATGTTATTTACCTATTTTTCCATTAACAGATTTTCAGACCCTGATTCACCTATAATCTGAATTTGTAGTAAATTCTTATTTATTGCCTGTTAACAAAGCTTGGGATGCTGATTCACCCACAATCCGAATTTTTTGGGTTAATTTAATGCTAAATAAACTCAAAACAGTTAACTGACCGATAAATGCAAGTAAGATACTAATTCCTGTTACCGATGAGATTCCAACTAATGGAAAAGCCGATAGTAACCAAATCCCAGGACATCTTTCTGGAGTCAAAGATAGGATGGTTAAAACCGCAGGTGGCAAAAACACGATTACCATCAGGGTGGCTGTTGTCCATAATACTTGGTTTTTTCTTTTCATCAATAGCATGATTTGAGCAATTACAGCGTAGCTCAAAATCGTAATCCCTAATAAAGCTATGCAAATTATGGCTTGAGTTTTATCCTCACTTTCAGCACCAAGTAAAATCAAGAATAGGGTCGGGATAATCGCGATGATAAAATTAATCGCGATCGCCAAAATTGCCGGACTTTTTTCACCCCACAACAAATCTGAGATGAGCGACTGTTTCCACCACTTTTGACCAATTGATTTTTGCTGATACCTAGCCCAATCTTGTAAATTTTGGCGCTGAGGTGAGAGAATAATAATTAGCCCCAAAAACATCAGCAGATTTACAACTAAGAAAGGTAAATAGTGACTTCTTCCGAGACCAGAAAATCCGAGAATGATTATTTCAAAACAAGCGACAAATAAATAACTTTGTCTTTTATTAAAAATCGTCGCTTCTGGATTGCGAAAGCAGCGTATAAATCCCAGCCAAATCCACCCAGTCCACCAAATATAATTAGTTATGATCAGACTAGCTAAAATGACAATATTCTGAGCGATCGGTAAGTCAAACCATTGCCATTCTAATAAATTGTTATACGGAAAATATTCTTTTCCTATTTCTACTTGTGAGGGAAACACCATATAGGGAATATATACATTAGGAGAAAAGAGATTAAACCAGTCGGTTACCAGATGATTAATTGGATGATTATATCTAGACAATATTAGGGATGTAAATCCCAAGAAAGTTAAAACTAAACCACTTCCTAACCCGGATTGAAATTCATTTAACCCAGAACCAATTAGCCCAAATAACATTGCAGCACTATAGAAAAAGAGGCAACTAGTAGCTAAAATGCCATAGAAACTGAAAATTATCCCGACTGGAATTTGGGCTGATAAACCAGCACATAGATGTAAGGGAATTGCGAGAATAGTTCCCCAATATACTAAACTCGGAACTCCTAGTAATTTTCCCACAAAAATTGTCTGGGTTGATTGGGGACTGAGCCTAATAAAATTCAGAGTTCCCCGACGTTCTTCTTGAGTAAGATCGTTGATTAGTAGATAAGTACCGATCGTTAATGAAGCAAACACACTAATAAAGCTCAACCACAGAAAGATATCTAACCACCAGTGAGACCAATCAATGGTGGGATGTCCATCTGTTAGGATACATTCGGTTTCATATATTTTCTGTGGCAAATGATAGGAACGTAAGTAATTATACACAGTGCAATTATATTTGCCGTTGAAAGGTTCAATCTTACTGGGTAATCTAGTCCAAAAAGATAAGATGACGAGGATTTGACTACATAAGGATATCCCCGTGGCGATCGCGACGGAATTCCGATTCAACCGACCTTTAATTTCTCGGTATAACTGAGGGTTCCAGTTAGCAATTTTTTCGAGCCAAAGTAGATTCATGTTCTTTACCTATGTGGATTTATGAGCTTTCATTCAAAAAGGTCGATTGATGTCGTGCTAATTCCTTTATGATTACCCAATACAGTTCAGTTAAGAATGTTTTTGGGGATCTTGGCAGAAGAAGGGTGAAGCATTCGGGTATAATGTTACTCGTTTAATCGCTCAATTATCACCCGAATGCTTCACCCCTACACCGGATTGTATTATTACTGACATCAGTTTTGAAAAAACATCTTACTAATGAGCAGCAAATAAAGCTTTTGAAGAAGATTCACCAGCTTTATTTATTTTTCTGGTTAAGTTCATCATCAAACCAGTTAAAATTAACCACTGAGTTAGAATTCCTAAGCAAATAGTGATTCCGGTTACCTGATTTACCGCAGTCCACAAAAATGGTGAAAACAGTAGGATAGCTGTAATTTTTGTGCCTCCAATATTTAATGTATGCAACAGAAAAGGAGGTGTTAAAATCGTAAACACTACAGAACTAGATGCTAAAACTTTCCGTTGAGGATTTTTGACTAATAGCACAGTTTGGGCGATCGCGGCATAAATTAAAATCAAATTTGCACTCAGCAGTAATCCAGCGATTACCTCAATTTTGAAAAATATATTTGTTGACCAGAGTAACACCCAAGGAATCCAAATCGCGGCAAATATTACTAGATTAATCGCGATCGCAACTAATGCTGGACTTCTTTCACCCCAGATTAAATCTGTCCCAAGAGCAGCATCAACATTAAAAATAGACTGCTTTGTCATTTTTTTGCCAGATCGAACATAACTTGCCCAATCTTGAACTACTTGTCTATGGGGAGAAATCAGAGCAATTAAAAACAGAAATCCGACTAAGTTTAAAGAACTAACAAACGCTAATTGATACAAGAAAGAATCCGCAGAATGACCTGAACTTAATGAGGGCCAGAAAAATCCTAATAGCCAAATTTCCCCAGTTGCGACTAACCAATAACTCTGCTGCTTATTCAATAATGTACCTTGGGGAAAACGAAAATAACGATTTACAGCTTGCCATGCCCAATAACTTGCCCAACTAAAAACTATGAGGATTAAACTGTAAGGTAGTAACCAATGATCTCCACTGGGAAAAAAGAACCATTGCCAGTTACCAGTATGATTATTACTTGAGTTTTCCCAATTAAAAAGTATTTCAGTTATACCGATCACTGGTGTTGCTAAAAATCCAGCTAAAAGACTACCACCTCCAGCGAGAGATTGAACATTTTCTTGAGTTATACCCATCAATGTCATCAGCAAAGCACTTACATAAAATAAACAAAAAGTTACTAACCACAGTGCATATAAACTGATGACTGAACCAAAAAATACTCCTCCTGCTAGAGCCGATAACAAATGTAGTGGTATAGTTAAACCTACACCAAGATAAAGCAACGCTGGTACTCCGAGCAATTTGCCCATCAATATTTTTTCGCTTGATTCCGGGCTTAATCTAATAAAGTTTAAAGTCCCGCGATTTTCCTCTTTAGCTAAATCATTAATTAGCATATTTACCCCCGCAATTACTAAAAATAGGGGGATCATCCAGTTCAGCGCTCGAAAGATGATGAGCCAATGAAAATTCCACTCAGTGGTTATACATTCTATCCCAATTCTCCGGATACATTTGAGTTCAAAACAAGACATAACCACCAATAATTGCACCACGAAAGAACTAACGGTAACAATTATTAAATTGCGCGATGTCAGTCTTCCTTTTAGTTCCCGAAATAATTGGGGATTCCATTCACCTAGTCGGTTTAGATATGCAGGTATCATTCATGATCTCCTTGAAAAAAAAGTATTGGCGATCGCAATTTTATGAAGCTTGTTGATGTCCCATTTTCAAGAAAATTGTCTCTAAGTCTTCTTGAGTCGGATAAAATTGAGTAATTTCTATCCCCGAGGTAATCAGCGATCGCAGTAAAGCTACACTATCTTCTGATGTTCCTGAAAAATGCACTCGTAATTTTTGATCGGGTAATATCTCCATACTTTCAACCAAGGGATGTTTGTTTAATTCAGCTTGTAATATTTCTATGCTACCCAAGCTAGATAAAATAATTTGCTGACGACTAAGACGATGGTAAAGTTCTGCTAATTTAGCACTTTCCACCAAATATCCTAGTTCCATAATCCCGATCGAAGTACATAATTCAGCTAAATCACTCAAAACGTGAGAAGAGATCAGAATCGTCATCCCAGCTTCTTGTAAAGTTTTGATAATTTCGCGAAACTGCATTCTCGCGATCGGATCTAACCCCGAAACTGGTTCATCTAGCAATAACACGATCGGTTGATGGACAATAGTTCTCCCTAAACTGAGACGTTGTTTCATCCCTCGTGATAAGGTAGAAATCTGACTATTACGCTTGTTAGTTAACTGGACTAATTCTAAAACTTCATATAGACGTTGGGTGCGTAAGGGGTCTTTTAACTGATAAAGACGGGCAAAATAATCAAGATAGTCCCAAACTGTGAGATCATCATAGACTGGAAAATCATCGGGTAAATAGCCAATCCGTCGTTTTAAAGTGGGATTATTGCGATCGCGGATTAACCGTTCTCCATTTATGTAAATTTCCCCAATGGTCGGTTCTTCCGCAGTCGCTAACATCCGGATTAGAGTGGTTTTCCCAGCTCCATTGGGACCAATCAGTCCGTAGACTTCTCCTGTTTCTATTTGTAAATCAACATCGTGAACAGCAATATGTCGGTCAAATTGCTTAGTTAAACCCCTTGTATCGATCGCTAATTCTTTTGCCATATTGTTGTGCTAGAAACAATATATAAATCCTCTTGAAATCCAGCCTAACTCTTTTTTTCTGGATCTGCCAAGAGGATCGGGCAAATATGATTCGGTTATTTATGGGACTGAAGTCCCTACTACCAACGGTTAGATTTGATTTGGATCAATACCTAATTCGCGTAGTCTTGCTTCTAGAAATTTAGCACGCTGTTCCGAGGCGATCGCACGTTGTTCTGCGACGATCGCACGTTGTTCCAATTCGACTACTCTTTCACTCGGAATCAGAATCAACTCTCCGGAATCTTTAAACCACCGTAACCATAACCGTTCTAGGTTTTTATAACTACCTTGCCACAAACCTAAGCTTAATTCTAACTCCGGAATAATTAACCGTCCTGACTGTAATGTTGCGGCTTCATAGCGACCACCATGTAGTTGAAAAGCTTGCAACTCGTTAGTGGAACGGCTAAAAACTACATAATAGGGAATTCGCAAAATTTCTTCATAAACTTGCCATTTAGTCGGTGGTTTTCCGGGTTTTTGGCTGGTGCGACCTAAATCTTCTTCTTCTGTGCCAGGAGATAGTAATTCTACCACTATA
Source organism: uncultured cyanobacterium (assembly GCA_963744145.1). GTDB lineage: Bacteria > Cyanobacteriota > Cyanobacteriia > Cyanobacteriales > CAWUOF01 > CAVUSO01. The sequence continues at coordinate 2,138,493 of CAVUSO010000001.1, forward strand.
TAAGGACTAGCTGGCTCTTGCCACTGTACATAACTTAACCTTAAATCTCGTCCTTCATAGAGTCTGGGGACACCAACTGCACCAAACCAGTCCGGACGTTTATACCAGTTAGGATGGTTCAGATCGTAATAAAGATTGAGATCACTAGCAGTAAAGACTAAACTTGGATCATAAGTGCCAGGAATAAAGGTCAATTCTAATAGTTGTGGTTGATCAAGATGAAATAAATCAGGCAAACCAGGTTCCTCCGGGTCTTCACTAGGTAAATCATACATCGTCGGTAAAGTGAGCCGAGATGACAGAGGTGGATTTAATGGTACTGGTTGCTGTGTTGGCAAGGTCATAACAAATAGTGAACTAGGTTCTGATATGATTATAAATTTGCCAAGCAAGAATCTCCAATTTTTCCGCAGATTCTCCATCTACTATCTCACCTTCACTATTGATATGACCCATTCTTACCGCATCACCCTACTTCCTGGCGATGGCATTGGCCCTGAAATTATGGCAGTAGCGGTGGATGTCCTGAAAATTATCGGGAAACAATTTGCGATCGCATTTGAATTCCAAGAACAATTAATCGGTGGTGCAGCGATTGACGCGACAGGTGTTCCCTTACCTCCGGAAACTCTTACTGCTTGTCGTCAGAGTGATGCTGTCTTACTAGCGGCGATCGGTGGTTATAAATGGGATACTTTACCCTCTCATTTACGTCCAGAAGCAGGATTATTAGGAATTAGAGAAGGATTAGGTCTATTTGCTAATCTACGTCCAGCAAAAATTTTACCTCAGTTAATTGATGCTTCTAGTCTCAAGCGGGAAATCGTCGAAGATGTCGATATTATGGTAGTCCGCGAACTGACTGGAGGTATTTATTTTGGACAACCCAAGGGGATTTTTGTCACGGAAACTGGAGAAAAACGCGGTGTCAATACAATGGCTTATACTGAGTCAGAAATTGACAGAATTGGTCGAGTCGGTTTTGAAACTGCTAGAAAACGACGTGGTAAACTTTGTTCAGTTGATAAGGCTAATGTGCTGGAAGTGTCCCAGTTGTGGCGCGATCGCCTGACTAAATTAGCTCCAGAATATCCCGATGTCGAGTTATCTCATTTATATGTTGATAATGCGGCGATGCAACTGCTCCGTTGGCCAAAACAATTTGATACAATTGTCACGGGCAATTTATTTGGCGATATTCTCTCAGATGCCGTCGGCAATGTTGACTGGTAGTATTGGGATGTTACCATCAGCTAGTTTGGGTAGTCCCGGAGCAGTGGGACTGTTTGAACCGGTACATGGTTCTGCCCCAGATATTGCCGGACGTGATCTAGCTAATCCTTTAGCTCAGGTTTTAAGTGCAGCCATGATGCTTCGTTATGCTTTAAATCAGCCCGTCGCAGCTGAGAAAATTGAACGAGCTGTCTGGCAAGTTTTGGAGGCAGGCGATCGCACTGGTGATATTATGTCTGAAGGGAAAAATCTTTTAGGCTGTCGAGCTATGGGTGAATCCCTGGGAAAAGCCTTAGAATAAAAGTCAACAGCGATTTCAGGTTTTTGATTTTCAAATGTGGCAAATCGGAAATCTCAAATCGCTAATTTTATCAAAGTTTAAGAGCGGAGTAGTTGATGGTAGAATCGGCAACAAGCTCATCCGGAAATCTCCCCGAATCGCTCACTTCTGGACAGTTTATGGAGCCGAATTTACTCAAATCGGCTCGTCAACTTTATCGTGCTTACTGTGAAACTCATCCTTACCATCCTCAACGTCCTGTGGGTGTAGCTGTTAATCGATTGACTTATCGAGGAAAATTAATTTTTTCTGGCCAACCAGTGCTTTTGCCAGAAGAATGTTTTTTATCCTATAATCAAATTGCCTCGAAATTATGGTAAAAGTTCTCCCTCTAACTATCTAAATGAATATCCTGATTAGTATAATAGCACCCTTAATCGTATTTGCTTTAGGTTGTTCTATTGGTAGTTTTCTCAATGTGGTAATTTATCGATTACCCGCAGGATTATCAATTCTTTGGCCCCCGTCTCGTTGTCCCCACTGTTTGCATCAATTAGGAAAGTCTGAGAATATCCCTGTATTCGGATGGATCAGGTTAAAAGGACGTTGCGCTCATTGTCAAAGTTCTATTTCGATCCGTTATCCTGTGGTAGAAGGAATAACAGGGATATTATTTTTGCTGGTTTTTTACCAATTTGGGCTATCTTGGCAAACTCTCGGTGATTGGACATTTATTAGTTGGTTATTAGCATTAGGATTAATTGATGTTGACACCATGACTTTACCAAATCCCCTCACTAAATCGGGATTAGTCATTGGTTTAGGATTTCAAGCAGGTATCGGTTGGGCAACTACACACTTGCTCGCAGGTACAATCAATGGTTTAATGAGTGGTGTCATTGGTGCAGTTTTGGGAATTTGGCTATTTGATATCATTACTTTAGTCGGCACAATTGCTTTTGGACAAGCTGCCATGGGGGGAGGAGATGTGAAACTAGCAGCAATGATGGGTGTATGGTTAGGTTGGAAATATTTATTACTAGCAAGTTTTATTGCTTGTGCAATTGGTGCTTTTGCTGGTGGTGCAGCGATCGCCCTCGGTTGGATTGAACGTCGTCAACCGATGCCTTTTGGTCCTTTTTTGGCATTAGGTGCTGCTTTAACTATGTTTTTTGGGCAAGCTATTTTAGATACTTATATTCACTTCTTTTTTCCTCTGAGTTAAAATTATCTTCACCTAGACTAAGATGTTATATGATGGTAATATTTATGACCAAATTAGAGCTAGGAGAAACAACATGAACAAGCTAAATAGTTGGTATAAATGTTTCGGTATAGTTGGATTATTATTTTTATCCTTTGGTAGTGTTAAAGTTTCTCATGCTACAGTTAAGCAAAGTTTGCAGTTAAATAGCGATCGCTATTTATTAGCGGAAAATTGTAGTTCCGATGAGCGAAAAGTGGCAACTAGAAAAGGATCTCCGCTTAAGGTTCACGCTGACCATCAGGTGAAAAGTAACACAATTGGGAGAATACCTAATGGTACAGTAGTTTTGTGGCAAGATTCTGATTCATCAGGAAAATGGGCTAAGGTGACAGATAAAGAACAAAATTTGTCGGGTTGGGTATGGGCTGGTTATCTCAAATGTACAAATTGATCATTTACATCTGGCTTTGATCAAAGTTAAGAAACTTGGCTAAAGCTTCAACCATTAGAGGGGGCCAATGACGAGTTTTGGCTACCCATTCTAAGTTTTGATAGCGCGGATCAAGTTCAGCTACAGAAACCCAATTACTCTCTGCTTCTCCATGTTTACCTTGAACCCATAAAAGCGCAGTTAAAGCAGCTCTCATATCGGCAAATTGAGGATATCTCCGGAGTAAATTCCGGATATTTCGCATCGCATTTTCTGATTCACCAATTTGATATAAAGCCAGGGTATAGTTAGCGCGAGCTAAAGGATATTCTGATGCTAGTTCTATAGCTTTTTTATAGTCCGCGATCGCTTCATTCCATGCTCCTAATCCCGCTTGAGCATTACCTCGATTATTAAAAGCAGCGGGATCTTGAGGATCAATTTCTAAAACTCGATTGTAAGAGGCGATCGCTTCATCCCATTGTCCTAAACTAGCTAAAGCTGTACCGCGATTCAAATAAGGATCAGGAGCATCAGGAGCGAGTTTTATGGCTTGATTATAATCAGCGATCGCTAGTTCTAATTGATTCTGACTAACTCTTGTATTACCTCGATTGCTCCATAAAGCTGCTTCCTGGGGAAATCGTTCGATTAATTCAGTCCAATAATCTTCAGCAGTACCAAAGTCTCCGATCTTAGTAGCATTAAATGCTTTTTCTTTGAGATCGTTTAGTTTTTCAATTTGTGCTGGAGTAAAAGTTGGTGGGAGGGTTTGGGCACTAATAGGTAAAGTATGGCTAATCAATAGGTTGAGCGTTAGTAATAGAAGCAAGAAAAATTTAAGCATTTTGTGGTCTCGATGGTGAGGGAATAGGATGGAACTAAGGTTAAAATTACTTTTATCAGTAATTTTAACAACATCCTGCTCAAAGCTAAAATCTTCTACAATGGAAAAAAACCAAGTAAGCATTGGTTAATCAACCTGAGTCATGTCCAATGGATAGTCCTCTGGGTCAATTATGGGAAGGAAACAATATTATATCTGCTTGCCAAGATAATTCGGCTCATAGTGCCTACCAAATTTGGCAAAATCGCTTTATGCTGAACCGTTTACGTTTAGCAACCAAGATCGATCTGCTAGTGGGGGTAACGATTACCACTTTTTTTATTGGTGAACAACTCTGGCAGCAGGGAGAATTAAGATTTACATCACTTGTGATTGGTGGTATAGTAGAATTAGGGGTATTTTGCTGTTGGATATCATGTCAAACCAGTTGGGGAAAACGTGATCCAGGGCGGATTTTTCTAGCTTTATGTTGGTCTGTCAATGTGATTGTCCAGATCGGACTAGCTTTTGTCAATGAGATGGAACCCCAAAGTCATCTTTGGACTTTGGTTTTTCTGACTCAAGCGACCTTGATTCCCGTGCGATGGCCATTACATTTAATTTCACAATTAGGAACAGTAGTTGGCTATGGCATTTTATATAGCCTGGTAGACCTAAATTTAAAATATTCATTTTTTTATTATGCAGAAAGGGGATTATATTTATTTTGGGCTTGTGTGATTTGTAATTTTTCTGTATGTCTATATGAACGTCTGCAAAAAACTGAGTTTCAGACTCGGCGCGAATTGGAAGCGGCTCAAGAGAAATCAGAACGGTTACTCCTAAATATTTTACCAGGTTCGATCGCGGAAAGATTAAAGTCACAAAATATTATAATTGCCGATAGTTTTGATGAAGTAACAGTGTTATTTGCTGATATTGTTGGATTTACCGAAATTTCCACTAAAATTTCTCCAATTGAACTAGTTGAGTTATTAAATCAGCTATTTTCCATGTTTGATCAACTGGCAGAAAAACATAAACTGGAAAAAATTAAAACCATTGGAGATGCTTATTTAGTAGTAGCTGGTTTACCAATACCATGTCCTAATCATGCGATCGCGATCGCCGAAATGGGCCTAGATATGCAAGAAGCGGTAAAAAGTTTTAATAGCTTAACTGGGCAATCATTACGACTGAGAATTGGGATTAGTACAGGACCAGTAGTAGCAGGAGTAATTGGGTTGAAAAAATTTGCCTACGATTTATGGGGAGATACAGTAAATACTGCAAGTCGGATGGAATCTCACGGGTTAGCTGGTCAGATTCAGGTTAGTGAATCAACTTATATGTATTTGCAAGAAAAATATTTATTTGTGAAACGCGGGATCATCCAAATTAAAGGAAAAGGAGAAATGACTACTTATTTGCTGACCGGTAAAAGAAATTAAAGTTGATGATTATTAACTAATCGCAATCCGTTCGATGACTTAGAGCAGTTATCATCAAAATATCCGGGATAGGGATTAAATTTATAGAAACTAATAATATTGGACATTTTCTAGCTAATTATAGTGAACGACCAGAAGAGCAACTCAATCCACTGAACGCAAACCACCAAAACTATGAACAAAGCATCGGTTTTAATTATTGACGACCAACCAGATAATTTTGATGTCATTGAAACTTTTTTGAGCAAGGAAGACTATCAATTACATTATGCAGCTAATGGTCAAGAAGCGATCGCCACACTCGACATATTTAAGCCAGATTTAATTCTCTTAGATATCATGATGCCAGGAATGGATGGGATTGAATTTTGTCAACAGATTAAAGCCATACCCCAATGGGAAGCAGTACCAATCATTGTCGTGACAGCTCTGACCACTAAAACAGCTTTAGCTGAATGTTTAAGCGCTGGAGCAGACGACTTTATCAGTAAACCTGTCAATAGCTTAGAGCTAACTGCTAGAGTCAGATCAATGTTACGCATTCGTCAACAATATCATCAACTAACAACCTTCAATGCTCGATTAGAAGCAACAGTACAACAACGCACTAACCAACTCCAAACAATGATTTTTCAGGATGGGCTCACCGCCCTACCTAGTCGGAAATTTTTACTTCAGAAATTGACAGAGATCTTAAAATCTGGCTCATTATCCTTTGCGATAGTTTCCCTCGACTGTGATCAGTTTAAACTGGTGAATGGTTCCTTTGGTTATGCCGTGGGTGATCAATTATTAATCACGATCGCCAAACGTTTACAACATTATCTACGTCCTGGGGATATATTGGCCAGAATGGGAGAGGATGAGTTTTGTTTTTTGCTCAATCAAATTGAAAATCTAATCGAGATTGAGAGATTTATTCAAATTCTGCTAGACAGCTTTAAAGCACCGTTTTCCGTAGCAAATTGTCAAATTTTTATGACTGTCTCGATTGGGATTGCTTTAGGTAATGATCTGGAGCGACAAGCAGAAGAATTTTTACAAGATGCTGATACGGCAATGTATCAAGCGAAAAGTCGTGGTAAGAGTAGCTATCAAATTTTTGATCGTCAGATGCACGTAACGATGTTCAAGCGTTTAATGTTAGAAAATGATTTGCAAAGAGCGCTAAAAAATCAAGAATTCATTACTTATTATCAACCAGTTATCAATCTAAAAACTCAAAAACTGGCTGGATTTGAAGCATTAGTCCGCTGGCAACATCCGGAATGGGGTATGGTGTCACCAGGAGAGTTTATTCCTTGTATGGAAACAACCGGGTTAATTGTACCTGTAGGAATGCTTGTTCTTAGACAAGCTTGTCTACAACTTCAGACTTGGCAACAGCAAGGTTGGACTGAAATCAGTATGAGTGTAAATCTATCAGTCCGACAATTTGCTTGTTCGACCCTGATTAGTGATATCGATCAGGTGTTACGCGAAACTGGTATTAATCCGGCTGATCTCAAGTTAGAAATTACGGAAAGTGCTATTATGGATAATCCGGATCAGGCGATCGCGCTCACGGAAGAATTGCGATCGCGACAGATTCAGATTAGTCTGGATGACTTTGGAACTGGATATTCTTCTCTGGGTTATCTCCATCGTTTTCCTTTAAATAATCTCAAAATTGATCGCTCTTTTGTGAATCAAATTCAACCAGAAAATCGGAATTATCATGTAGTCGATACGATTATTTCCCTCAGTCAACAACTTGGTCTCTCAGTTATTGCCGAAGGAATTGAAACCATTCCACAATTAGAATGGCTCCAGCAACTCGGTTGTGAGTTTGGACAAGGTTATTTATTTTCTAAACCCCTAGCTGGTACAGCATTTTTCCAAGATGATCAACCAATTCCAAATTTTAGGACAAATATGTAAATATGTAATTATACATAAATTTTAGAATTGCCAGTAGCTACCTGCGTAATTGTACTTAAAAATTTAGGTTCCTAATATGATTTGTATCACACAAGTGGATTACCAATTAAGGCAAATTTATAAAGGGAATCATCAGTAATAAAAATCTGTATGTCCATGGTTATTAGTGCTAAAACAATCAACCCATTCAATTTTAGATCAACAATCGTCCCAAATCCCTTAATTGTATCTCCTGATACCATTGTCCTGGATGCTATCACCCAAATGAATGGTATGTATTCCCAGTGTGATCTAAGTACCACTACAGATAGTCAAATTAATCATAGTCATACCAAAGCGCGAGCAAGCTGCTTGTTAGTCGTGGAACATCAGAAATTAGTCGGTATATTTACGGAGCGAGATGTCATCAATCTGATTACCCAGCAAAAACCCCTTAACTGTTTGCGGATTGGTCAGGTCATGGTTAATCCTGTGATTACTTTGTCTGAGTCAGCATTCACTAATTTATTTATAGCAAGTAATCTGATCCAGAAACATCAGATCCGTCATTTACCGATCCTCAATGAACAAGAATCGGTGATCGGAATGGTCACCCCAGAAACTCTCTGGTTCAATCTAGAACAACAGATGGAACCAAGAACCGCAAACCGGAAGCTTAAAAAAACTCTCGCAGAACTAGAAATAACTAATGCAGAATTACCTCAAAATCCGACGGATTTAAAAATCAGTCAGGTGCCATTTCTAAAACTTGAAAGTGAAAAATTATGCCACCAAGATTTCTTTAATTTTGTCAATGCTCTAACTGAAATTAACCAAACCAAAGAAACTGAAACATTACTAAAACAGCAAAATCATATTTTAGAACGTTTAGTCAAGGAGCGTACTGCTGAACTTCAGAACAGTGAGCAGCGTTACCGTGCTCTTATGGATGGTGCTAGTGATGCAATTTTACTCATTAATGCTCAGGGGAATTTGATTGAGATGAATCGACGAGCTGAGTCTTTATTCGGTTATAGTCGAGCAGAAATAACTCAACAACATATATCACAACTTTATCCCGGTGATGCCCAGTTAGAAATAAATAACTATTTTAACAATGTGATTATGAATCATTTTAGTCCCAGCATTGAAAGTAGTATTCTGAGAAAAGATGGTAGTCATTTACCGGTGGAAATTACAGCTAGTCGCATTGATTTGCATGGTGAACAAATTACTCAAGGAATTTTTCGGGATATTAGCGATCGCAAACAAACTGAAATTGCTTTGCAAGAAAGCCGGCGATTTATTGAACAAATCGCTGACTCTTCTCCGAATATTCTTTATCTTTATGATGTTCAAGAAAAGATGAATATTTATGTAAATCGGCAGATTTTTACTATCTTAGGTTACTCAACAGAAGCAATTCAACAAATTGGCAAAAATTTAGATCAAGAATTAATCCATCCAGAAGATAGAATTTCGATTTTGCCGACTTATTATCAGCGTTTAAATCTGGCTAAAGATGGGGAAATTATTGAAACTGAATATCGAATGAGGCACGCTAATCAAGAATGGCACTGGCTTTATAGTCGCGATGTCATATTTAGTCGTGATGACAAGGGACGAGTTAAGCAAATTATTGGAACCGCTGAAAATATTACCGAACGCAAACGCTTAGAACAAGCTCAAAATCGTCTAATTGCTATTCTAGAAGCATCAACTGATTATATTCTAATTGCAGATACTACAGGTGCCACTATCTGGAATAATACTACTCTGAAAAAACTACGATGTTTAGATTCTCATCTCGCAGTGATGCGGCAAAGAGTAACTGATTATCATCCTCCATCCGCAGTGGAATTAATTGAAAAACAAGCGATACCAGCGGCGATCGCGAACGGTAGTTGGTTAGGAGAAAATATCTTGTTAGATGCACAAGGAAAAGAAATTCCTGTGTCCCAATTGTTAATTGCCCATAAATCATCTCAAGGAGAAGTGGAATTTTTCTCAACCATTATGCGGGATATGCGAATTCACAAAGCTTATGAACAAAAACTAGAGCAAACCAATGCGGAATTGCTTCGTGCTACTCATCTCAAAGATGAATTTTTAGCTAATATGAGTCACGAACTTCGCACTCCGCTTAATGCTATTTTGGGCATCACAGAAGGACTACAAGACCAAGTTTTTGGTCCGGTTAATATTGAACAAATTAGAGGATTGCAAATTATTGAGCGGAGTGGGTTTCATTTACTGGCTTTAATCAATGATATTTTGGATGTTGCTAAAATTGAATCTGGTCAGATTGACTTAGACTGTACTCCTACTTCTGTAGCTTTACTTTGTCAATCTAGTCAAGCATTTATTAAACAACAAGCTCTGAAAAAACGGATTCAGTTAGAGATGAAATTTCCAGCCAATCTACCTGATTTATTAGTGGATGAACGGCGCATCCGTCAAGTTTTGATTAATCTACTTAACAATGCTGTTAAATTTACTCCTTTCGGGGGTCGGATTACTCTAGAGGTAAAACGGATCAAATATTCTCCTCCCATTCAGGTGGCTGATTTGCCATCCCCAGATTACCTACAAATTGCTGTGATTGATACAGGGATTGGGATTGCTCCAGAAAATATTGATAGACTATTTCAGCCCTTTATTCAAATTGATAGTGCTTTGAATCGTGAATATACAGGAACAGGTTTGGGTCTTTCCCTCGTGAAACGTATTGTCGAACTTCACGGAGGAAAAGTAGGACTAACCAGTGAGGTGGGAGTAGGTAGTTGTTTTACAATTGAGCTTCCCTGTCATACTTCTAGAGCTTTTTCTCCTGAATTAGAAACTCAACCCGAGTTGTTCCAGAAATCGAACCAGTCTCAACTAAAAATATCACCCTTAATTTTATTAGCAGAAGATAATGAAGCTAATATTAGCACAGTTTCCAGCTACCTAAAAGCTAAAGGTTATCGTCTGTTGTTAGCAAAAAATGGTGAAGAAGCGATCGCCTTAGCTCAGTCTGAACATCCAGATTTGATTCTGATGGATATTCAAATGCCCAGTATGGATGGATTAGAAGCAATTAAACATATTCGTGATCATCCCAATTTAGTTAAGCTACCAATTATTGCTCTGACTGCTTTAGCGATGACAGGCGATCGGGAGCTTTGTCTGGAGGCTGGAGCTAATGATTATCTGACTAAACCAGTCAAATTGAAACAATTAGCAAATACAATTCAACAATTTTTAGCTTGATTATCTAGTAGCGATCGCTAAAGATTGACAATTACTTGAGCAGTTTTTATGATTAGTAAAATTATCAACCATGATCAGATTCAGAAACTTTTCCGAGCCCAACTATTTTCCCAATCTCCACCCAAATTTTCCCCTAGCAAAAAGCAAAACTTATGAAATCCAAATTTTATTTTTTTCTAACTCTATTTGTTGTACCTTTGTTCATGGCAATTTTCCTGAATAGTTGTAACTTAATTGGTCAAGGAAACTTAAAAACATTCACAGTTGGATTAAATACTTGGCCCGGTTATCAAGTAGCTTTATATGCTCAAGCAAAAGGGCTATATAGACAAAATGGATTAGAAGTAAAATTTGTCCGTTTTACCAATCAGCAAGATAATATTCGGGCGACAATGCGGGGCGCACAAGATGCTAGCTTTGTACCTCTAGCTGAAGTGATGCAAGCCGATCCCAACCAGGAGCAACCTGTTTTTGTTATGGTTGCTGATATTTCTGCGGGTTCGGATGGGATTGCTGCCCAACCTCCAATTAACTCTGTTAAAGATTTAAAAGGTAAAAAAGTAAGTGCTAAACTTAGTACAATTTCTCATTTAATTTTATTGGAAGCACTCAAAGCTAACCAAATTAACCCCAAAGACATCGAAATAGTAGATGTTGGTAATGAGCATGGAGTAGAAATGCTTAAACAAGGAGAAATAAGTGCCTCTGTGCTTTGGGAACCGCTTTTAATTGATACAGCTAAAGCAATAGGAGGAAAAGTCATTTATAGCACTGCGGATGTGGATAGCGTTGTGATTGATGGATTAGCAACTCATTCCAGTCTGATTAAAGATAAACAATATGAACTAGTCCAGTTTATCAAAACTTGGTTTGAAGTTATGAAAGCCATTGAAACTAATCCACAGGAAGTTTTTACGGTTGTGGCTGAACAACTTGGCACTAAAACTGAGATATTTTCTCAAGACTATAAAGGACTGAAAAAAGGTGATTTAGCCATGAATCAACGGATGTTTGAAGGGGGAAGATTAAAAGAAGCTTCCCAAAAAACTCGTGAATTTTTATTAAGTGATCTGCGGCATGGACGCATTATTCGTGAAGATGTGGAACTAAATGGAGAACTTCTGGCTAAAGCAACTCAAAATGGTAGGTTATGAAACAACAAACCCGATCTTATCAGCGTAAATTATCCCACCAATTGCTAGGCAGTTTGGGAGCATCTTTAAGTTTGATTGGATTAACTACATTGTTGATTACCTATACATCCCTACGGCAAAATTTGGAACAAAAAATTAAACAACGAGCGCAAAACATTACTTATTCACTTGAATTTGCTTCAGAAGGATTGATTGAAAATAATGAAATATTTCTGTTAAAACGGATGGTGCAAAACTATGCTACTTTGCCAACAGTAATAGAAGTTTCTATTGTTGGTCCGGATGAAATTCTGCTAGCCCATAGTAATGAATTTGAATTTCATAGTAATAAGTTTCGTTATTATCGTGATCTTCATCCAACTCTGATCCCAGCACTTGAAAAAGCTTCTCAAGAAGGGGTAGAAATAACTATCCGTACTGTTTTAGATGGCAAAGCAGTGGTGGTAAATATGTTACCCTTTACAGGAGTTCTATTTAATAAATTAGGCTCTAGTTCTCCGGCACTGACAAAACGCCGAGGATTAGCTATCTCTGTACTAGATCTCCAAAAAATAGAGCTAGAAGCGTGGCAAAATTCTCTATCTTTGATTCTGACAATGACAGTCAGTGCTGTAATGATTCTGATCTTCATGAGCTGGTTAATTCAACGTTTAATTCTCACTCCTTTAGCACAAATTAATCGAGCGATTATGCAGGCTGAACATCAGGATAATTTTTACTTACCAATTTTACCTGATAATGAAATAGGTTTTTTAGGAACAACTTTTGACCGAGTGTTTAAACAATTAAAAACTTATAAAAATCGGGAATTAGAAATAGCTGAACGCAAATATATAGAAATTGCTAAACGCTATAAATTAGCAACCAGTGCCGCTAAAATATGGGTATGGGATTGGCAGATTGAAGCTGATATATTTCTGTTAGAAACGGAAATGAAAGAATGGCTTGGTTATACAAATATGGAATTTTCTAGTAGTTTAAGTGCTTGGAGTAAATATATTTATATCGATGATCAAGTTATTTTTTTACGACTATTACAAGACCATTTAGATGGCAAAACTTCCGAGTTTTCCTGTGAACATCGTCTGGTGAAAGCAGATGGTGCTTTCCATTGGTTTCTGTCTCGGGGAAAAGCATTACAGCATGATGGAGGTAAAGCTTTCCGAGCGATCGGTACGATTACAGATATTGCTGAACGTAAACAAGCTGAAGCAGAACTGAAGCAAACTAATGAAGAACTTATTCGTGCTAATCGTCTGAAAAATGACTTTCTAGCTACGATGAGTCATGAACTTCGCACTCCCCTGAATGTGATTATAGGAATGACAGAAGGATTGCAAGAAAAGGTCTTTGGTGATCTAAATGAAAATCAAATTACAGCCTTAGAAACTATTGGGAAGAGTAGCGCCCATTTACTATATTTAATTAACGATATTTTAGATATAGCCAAGATTGAATCAGGTCAATTAGAGTTAAATTTTGCGACTACTGATATTGCTAAATTGTGCCAATCAAGTCTGGCATTTATCAAATTACAAGCCCTAGAAAAATGGATTAAATTAGAGATCAAATTGCCGCCAGAGCTACCAAATTTATTAATTGATGAAAGACGGATATTTCAAGTTTTAATTAATCTGCTTGACAATGCTGTCAAATTTACTCCTTCTGGGGGACGTATCACCTTAGAAGTCAGTAGTAAAACCCATTCTTCCGGTCAAAATTATCTCCGAATTGCTATTATTGATACAGGGATTGGTATTGCTCCAGAAAATATCAACAAATTATTTCAACCTTTCAGCCAAATCGATAGTTCCTTGAACCGTAAATATCAAGGAACAGGTTTAGGACTGGCTCTAGTGAAAAAGATTGTTGAAGCTCACGGTGGAGAAATACATCTGACAAGTGAGGTAGGAATTAGCACTTGCTTTATGATTGATCTTCCTGGTCTGGTTTATTGTTCATTGGCTGTACCACTAGAAACCCATGTAATACCCAGGTCAGAAATTGGCAAATCGGAAACGGTGATATCTCCTTTAATCTTGTTGGTAGAAGAGAATGAAGCTAATATAAGTACAATTTCTAGTTACCTAAAAGCTAAAGGTTATCAGTTGTTGTTGGCAAAAAATGCCCAGGAGGGAATTGGTCTAGCTCATTCTCAACCACCTAATTTGATTTTGATGGATATTTCTATACCTGAAATCGATGGAATTGAAACTATTCAAAATATCCGTCGCGATCCGAGTTTAGTTAATATTCCGATTATTGCTTTGACAACTTTAGCCATGACCAGCGATCGCGAACTTTGTTTAGCTGCTGGTGCTAATGATTATCTGAGCAAACCAGTGAAAATGAAGCAATTAGTAACTACGATCCAACAGCTTTTATAAATCTAGATAATTGCGAGGAAAAACCGATGGAATTAGCATCCAAAAATATAGACATTGAACAAGTATTACGAGAGTTACGGGATATCAAATATGCCCTTGATTTAACTACAATTGTGGCCATTACTGATATCAAGGGTAGGATTACTTTTGTGAATGATAAATTTTGTCAAATTTCTAAATATAATCGCGAGGAACTGATCGGTCAAAATCATCGGATTCTTAATTCTGGACATCATAGCCATGAATTTTTTGTCGAGATGTGGCAAACAATTACTCAAGGACAAATTTGGCGAGCAGAAATCAAAAATCGGGCTAAAGATGGTTCCTTTTATTGGGTAGATACTACCATTGTTCCTTTTTTAAATCAACATGGTAAACCCTATCAATATCTGGCTATTCGCACAGATATTAGCGATCGCAAAAAAAATCGAAGAAAATTGGCAACGAGAAATCGAAGAGCGCAAACAGGTAGTACAGGAATTATGTGCTTTAACAGAACGTTTAAAGATTAGCAACCGAGAATTACAAGATTTTGCCTATATATCTTCCCACGATTTACAAGAACCCCTGCGGAAAATTCAAGCCTTTGGCGATCGACTCAAGTTAACCTGTCAGGATGCACTTAATGAAAAAGGAAAAGATTATTTAGAGCGAATGTTAAATGCGGCTAGTCGGGCGCAAATATTGATCAATGATCTGTTATCCTTGTCACGGATTAGCACCCAGACCCAACCCTTTCAATTAGTGAACTTGTCGGAAATTCTGGTAGGTGTATTATCCGATTTGGAAATTATGATTGAGCAAACTGGGGCAACAATTGAGTTTGATCCCCTACCTGTGGTCAATGCAGATCCCATCCAAATGCGTCAGGTTTTGCAAAATCTGATTGGTAATGCGCTTAAATTTAGACAAGCAGGAATTGCTCCGGTAATCCAGGTGCGATCGCAGCTTGATCTCGAAGCAGACCAAAATTGGTGTAAAATTCGGGTGATTGACAATGGGATTGGGTTTGAGCAAAAATATGTGGATCGGATTTTTCTCATCTTCCAACGACTACATGGACGGGGAATATATGAAGGTACTGGTATTGGTTTAGCAATTTGTCGTAAAATTATTGAGTATCATGGGGGAACACTAACAGCAGAAAGTGTGCCTCAGCAAGGTGCAACTTTTATTTTTACCTTGCCCATTCAACCAACTCAATTAGAAAATCATGTCTAGAAAAGGAAAAAGTATCACCATTTTGGTAGCAGAAGATGATGAAGACGATCGCTTATTAATGCAAGAAGCATTAGCAGAAAATCGTCTTGCTAATGATCTGCATTTTGTTAATGATGGTGAAGAATTGATGGATTATCTCCTGCATCGAGGAAACTATGGTGATCCCACAAATGCGCCCCATCCTAGTTTGATTCTGCTCGATTTGAATATGCCTCGCAAAGATGGAAGAGAAGCTCTTAAAGAAATTAAAACTAACCCCAACCTTCGCAAAATTCCGATTGTGGTCTTAACTACATCGCAAGCAGAAGAAGATATCCTGCGTACCTATGATCTAGGAGTAAGTTCCTTTATCTCTAAACCCGTAGGGTTTGAATCGATGGTCCAAATTATGAAAACCTTGGGCAAATATTGGTTTGAAATTGTGGAATTGCCAGATCGAATCTCTAAGTAGCACTTTTTGATATTAATTGTCGCGTCAACTCATGAGTCCCGAGATTTGTAGAGTCCTATTAATAGATGATGATGAAGATGATTATGTGATGACTCGCGATTTTTTGAGCGAGGCAGAGCAATTGTTATTTAAGCTAACATGGATTAATAACTATGAAGATGGACTAGCAGAAATCAGCAAAAATCAACATGAAGTATATCTGTTGGACTTCCATCTTGGGCAAGAAAATGGTTTAGAACTATTGCAAACTGCAAGGTCGAATGGTTGTAATAAACCAATTATTCTGCTGACCGGAGTAGGAGATCATCATATTGATCAGAAAGCGATGACAACTGGTGCATCCGACTACTTAGTTAAGGGTAATACCTTGAATCCTACCTTGCTGGAAAGATTTATTCTACACGCCATAGAACGTAAACACTCAGAAATTCGTCAAAGGGAACTATTGGCTGAATTAGCGATCGCTAATCAGGAACTTCAGGACTTTGCTTATATTGTTTCCCATGATCTGAAAGCTCCTCTCCGTGGAATTGCTGCTCTGGTAGAATGGTTAAACCAAGATTATGGTGATTGCTTGGATAGCAATGGTAAAGAACTATTACACCTGATGAAGGGACGAGTCCGACGGATGAGTGATTTAATTGATGGGGTGTTAAAATATTCTCGTCTGGGTCGGACCAGGGAAGAGAAAACCGAGGTTAATCTGAATCTGCTGATTGCAGAAATAATTGATGCGATCGCACCACCGAGCGAGATTAACATCATCATCGATAGAAATTTACCGACCCTCCAAGTGGAAAAAACCCGCATCCAACAAATTTTTCAAAATTTGATTAGTAATTCGGTCAAGTATATAGGACAACCCAGGGGTGAAATTCGGATTGGTCATACTGAACAGCCGGAATTCTGGCAATTTTATGTGAGTGATACAGGAATAGGGATCGAATCTCGTTATTTTGACAAAGTGTTTCAAATTTTTCAAACCCTGACACCAAATGACCAATCAGAAAGTACCGGAGTGGGACTAACAATTGTCAAAAAAATCGTCGAAATGTATGGTGGTCAAATTTGGATAACTTCTAAAGTTGGTCAATTTACTACATTTTGGTTCACCCTACCCAAAGTAGTAGTGACGATTAAGGTTTAAGTTCAAAAAATATCGACAGCACAGTAAAACTGGAGCAAGATTTTTAAGTAATTATGACAATCTAACTCTCGCCTTAACTTTGTTAGACTTAAGTATAGCATGGATAACTGGCATGAAATTTTTCAAAATTATGCCAGATCATTCAGCATGGCAAAAAATATCTAACTCAATCTACTTTTAATTATGACTTATTATCCTCCTGGATCTGATTTATCTGTAATCAAAGACTCTAGTTCCTCTTTGATAAATATTTTGCTAGTCGAAGATAATATAATTGATCGAATGGCTTTTTCTCGGAGTGTGAAACAAGCAAAATTACCTTATAACTATACAATTGCTACTTGTCTCAAAGAAGCTATTACTATTCTGAATAGTCAAGGATTTGAGATCATTATTCTCGATTATAACTTAGGTGATGGTTATGCTAACGAGCTATTTCCCATTCTGAAAGCCCGCAATTGTCCATTTATTATTTCAACCGGTAGTGGAGATGAAGAAATAGCTGCTAAGTTAATGGGTGAAGGAGCTTATGATTATCTGATTAAAGACCCGGATTGTAACTATCTAAAAGTTTTACCAGTTACGGTAAATAAAGCGATCGCTCGTCATCAATCTGAGGAGCAGTTAAGATTACTCAGTTACGCCATCCAGAGTATTAAAGATAGCATATATATTGCTAATCATGAAGGGAAATTACTGTTTATTAATGATGCGCTGAAACAGCTTTGTCAGGTTGAGCAGAAAGATGTAGTTGGTGAAAATATCAAGATTTTAGAACAACCCGAGCTGACTGAATATTTTTTAGATGATTCCCATTCAGGAGTAAACTATACCCTAAATACAGAAATATCGATTTATGACAAGAATCATACAAAAATTCCGATGTTACTCTCAGAATCACATATTCAGGATAGTGATCAAAAAATGAGAGTAGGCTTGATGCGTGATATCACAACACTGAAAAATGTAGAATTATCATTACGTCACGCTCAAGAAAATTTAGAAAAAAAAGTGGAGGAACGTACCGCTCAGTTACAGATAGCGATCGCGTCCTTACAGCAAGAAAATCAAGAACGTTTACAAGTAGAAGCATCCTTACGATCTAGTCGTGATCTGATTCAGAAACAACAATTATTTTTGAAATCAGTAATTGATAGTAATCCCAATTTGATTTTTGTGATTGACGGGGATGGCAACTATTTACTTGCTAATCAGGCCATGGCCACATTTTATCAGACAACGGTGGCAGAAATGTTAGGAAAAAATTGTCAAAATTTTTCCTCTAATTCCCTCGAAGCAGCTGGTGTAATTGCTGAGAATCGTCAAATTATTACGACTGGACAAGAATTATTTAAGCCAGAAAAAAAAGTCGAGTTACCCGAGGGAGCGCAGTGGTTTCAGATCTACAAACGTCCGATTAAGTTACCAGAGCAGGATACTCTAGGAGTTGTGGGTGTAGCAGTGAATATTACCGATCGCAAAATAGCAGAATTACAACGCCAAATGGCCAATGATGCACTGTATCTTTTGAATCAGGACTTGGAAAAAAGAGTAGAACAGCGCACCCTGGAACTGCAAGCAAGAGAAGCACAACTGTGGGATCTATTTGATAATGCCACTGATCTGATCCAAAGTATTACTCCTGATGGTCAAATTTTGTTGGTGAATCGAGCTTGGAAAGAAACCCTAGGATATCATGATCAGGATCTGGAACAGTTGTCGATTTTCCAGATTATCCATCCCGATGAATATATCCACTGTCAGACCGCAATGGAAAGTTTATTTGCGGGTCATCCCTGTATGAGAATCGAAACCAAATTCCTCACTAAAGATGGAAGAGAAATTCTCGTAGAAGGAAACGTTAATTGTCAGTTTAAAGGAGGAAAACCGATCGCTACTAGAGGGATTTTTCGGGATATTACCCAACGCAAACAAGCTGATAATGACCTCCGGGAATCACAACAATTTTTGCAAACCTTACTTGATACACTTCCTCTCTATGTATTTTGGAAAAATCGTGAATTAGTTTATTTAGGTTGTAACCACAATTTTGCCGCAGCAGTAAAAATAGCTTCTTCTACAGAAATTATCGGTAAAACAGACTATGATTTACCTTGGGGAACATCTGAAGCTGAATTGTACCGGATTGACGATCGCCAAGTGATTGATAGTGGGAGAGCGAAACTGAATATTATCGAAACTCAACATCTAGCCGATGGTAAGATAGTTTGGGTAGAAACAAATAAAGTACCTCTGTGTAATGTGAAGGGTGAAGTGATTGGCATTTTAGGAACCTATCAAAATATTACTAATCGCAAAGAAGCAGAAATTAAATTACATCAACAAGCTGAAAGGGAACGCTTACTCAGAGAAATTACTCAACGCATTCGTCAATCTTTAGATATCCAAACTATTTTTGATACAGCCTGTCAAGAAATTCGTCAAGTGATTGGCTCTGATCGGGTGTGCATTTTCAAATTTGACCCAATATCAAAGTGTGAGGATGGGGAATTTGTCGCCGAATCAGTCCCAGATAAATTGTTCTCTGTTGTCGGAATTAAAGTCCATGACTACTGTTTTGGAGAAAAATATGCTAGCCTTTATTCTCAAGGCAATTTTTACGCGATTGATGATATCTATCACCATGGACTGACCAATTGCCATAGTAAAATTCTGGAGCAATTTCAAATAGTAGCTAATCTGGTTATGCCCTTGCTTTGTGGTGAACAGTTATGGGGATTACTATGTGTTCATCAATGTAGCAAAAGTTACCACTGGCAAGAGTCGGAAATTGACTTGACTCGACAACTTGCTAACCAATTGGCGATCGCCATTCAGCAGGTCAGTCTCTACGACCAAATCCAGTCAGAACTATTAGTCAGACAGGAAGCAGAAAAAGAAATTGCCCTCCAACTCCGACGACAAAAAGCGGTTGGAGCGATCATCCAAAGGATTCGTGAATCACTAGATCTACAAGAGATTCTAGCGACAGTGACTCAGGAAGTTAAAGATGTAATGCAATGCGATCGGGTAATCGTATTCAGACTGTTTACCGATGGGAGTAGTCAAATCGTTGAAGAAGCTATATCTGATGATTTTCCCAGACTGAAGCATTGTCACTGGGAAAATGAAGTATGGTCTCAAGATATTCTAGATTGTTACTGGCAAGGAAAACCACGGATTGTGCCAGATGTGATGACAGATATCTGGACGAATTGCTTAGTGCAATACTGTATTGAAGGTCAAATCCAGTCCAAAATTGTCGCCCCGATTCTGCAAGAAGTACATAGTAGCGAAAATCATCGCTGGATGATTCCTGGAGAAACCAATAAACTGTGGGGAGTGTTAGTTGTCCATGCTTGTCGAGAAAAACGAATTTGGCAAGAGTCGGAAGCTGAATTGCTCCAACAAATTGCCAATCAATTAGCGATCGCCATTCAGCAAGCTGGGTTATTTAAGCAATTACAACAAGAATTAGCAGAACGACAATTAGCCCAGCAACAACTGACGGAACGGAATCAAGAACTAGCCATCTCTAATCAACAACTCGCTCGTGCTACTCATCTTAAGGATGAATTCCTTGCTAATATGAGTCATGAACTACGAACTCCGCTCAATGCAATTCTTGGTTTAGCTGAGGGACTACAAGAACAAGTCTTTGGTCAGATCAACCAGGAACAAGTCAAAGCTTTACAAACAATTGAGCGGAGTGGTTCCCATTTGTTGGAACTAATTAATGATATTTTGGATGTCGCCAAAATTGAATCCGGTCAAATTAAACTAGAATTTACTCCTACTCAGGTAGCTCCACTTTGTCAATCCAGTTTGACATTTATTAAACAACAAGCTCTAAAAAAAAGGATCAATCTTGAGATGAAAGTACCCCAGGATCTACCTGATTTGCTCGTGGATGAGCTCCGGATTCGTCAAGTTTTGATCAATCTGCTCAATAATGCTGTCAAATTTACTCCTACTCAAGGACTTATTACCCTAGAGGTCACACAGCTAGAATGTCCGATTGACCCAGAAGTTGACCATTCCCCCAGTCAAAATTTTCTCCGGATCTCTATTAGTGATACAGGAATTGGGATTGCTTCGGAAAATATCAGTAAATTATTTCAGCCATTTATGCAAATTGATAGTGCCCTCAATCGTCAATATTCGGGGACAGGTTTAGGACTTACCCTGGTAAAACGCATTGTCGAACTCCACGGTGGTCAAGTGGGGTTAGTCAGTGAGGTGAGTGTAGGAAGTTGTTTTATGATTGATTTACCAGTTGTCACTGATTTATTTTTTCGGGAAATAGAAAATAACCAAGAACCTCGGAGCCAATTTAGTCAGGTAAAATTGGATAATTCTGGTTTAATTTTATTGGTAGAAGACAATGAAGCTAATATTACTACAATTTCTAGTTATTTGCAGATGAAAAAATATCAAATACTGGTAGCAAAAAATGCCCTAGATGCGATCGCTTTAGCTAAGTCTAAACACCCGGATTTGATTCTGATGGATATTTCCCTGCCCGGGATGGATGGGCTAGAAGCAATTCACCAAATTCGTCAATATTCTCATTTAGTCAATGTGCCGATTATTGCTCTGACTGCTTTAGCGATGAAAGGCGATCGCGAGCGTTGTCTAGCTGCTGGAGCTAATGATTATCTAAGTAAACCAGTGAAATTAAAGCAACTGACAACGACGATTCAAAAATTTTTAAATTTTCCGGAGTAGAAATAATGGATAGTCCTACTATTTTAGTGATTGACGATGAACCAGATAATTTTGATGTGATTGAAACTTTGTTGATTAACCAAGATTATCAGTTACATTATGCGGCTAATGGTCAAGAGGCGATCGCCAATTTAAATATCATTAATCCGGATCTAATTTTGCTGGATGTCATGATGCCGGATAGTGATGGAATTGAAGTTTGTCGGCAAATTAAAACTAACTCCCAATGGCAAACTGTGCCGATTATTATCGTGACAGCATTAACTTCAAAATCAGCTTTAGCTGATTGTCTCACAGCCGGAGCTGATGATTTTATTAGTAAACCTGTGAATGGCACTGAATTGCGAGCTCGGGTGCATTCCATGCTCAGGCTTAAACAACAGTATGATCAAGTTCAAGCCATGTCTCACCTCCAACAAAATACTATTAATATCTTAGAAAAGACTCTCACTGAACTGCGTGGTAATTTAGCTTCTAGTCTACCCCACGAACTCAATACACCTCTCAATGGTATTGTTGGTACGATCAAGTTACTCAAGGAAGATCTAGAAGAACTGGATATTTCTGAAATCCGTGAAATGCTAGACTGGGTTGATCGTTCGGCTGAACGCTTAGAAAACTTAACCAAAAAATTCCTAATTTATTTAGAACTAGAACTATTTGCCAGTCAACCAGCCAAAATCCCATCATTCCGAACTCCCTGCTCAATTTCGCTAATTGTAGCTAAGTTAATCACCCATGCTCAGATGCTCAATCGCCAAGAAGACCTATTATTTACAGTTCCAGAAGTTGATCTGGCTCTATCTGAGCGCTATCTGTCGGTTCTCTTGCATGAATTAGTTGATAATGCCCTAAAATTTTCCTTACCGGGAACAATTGTTCAAGTGAATGGTCAAATCCTTGGGAAAATGCTAAATTTATCTATCTATGACTCAGGACGGGGCATAAAGGATGAACAAATTACTAAAATTGGTGCATTTATGCAGTTTGAACGTCAGGAATATGAGCAACAAGGAATCGGTCTGGGCTTAAAGATGGTCAAGCAAATCATCGAACTAGCAGGGGGAACGTTGACTATTACCAGTGTATATCAACAGTCAACCACGATCCACCTTACTTTACCGATTGTTCATTAGGTATTTTTATATTATTATTGAAACTCAGAAAATCCTCAAGATAATCACAAATGTGTTCTATTCTGGTTGTAGACGATGAATACAATAATTTTTATGTGATTGAGACGCTTTTAAAGAACCAAAGCTATCAATTACATTATGCAGCTAGTGGTCAAGAGGCGATCGCTATGCTCGAATTATGTAATCCTGATTTAATTCTCCTGGATGTGATGATGCCCGGAATAGATGGGATTGAGATTTGTCGTCAAATTAAATCACTTTCTAAATGGCAAATTATCCCCATTATTATGATTACCTCATTAAATTCAAAATCAGATCTAGCTTATTGTCTGAATGCGGGAGCAGATGACTTTATCAGTAAACCAGTTAATGGAATTGAGCTAAGAGCAAGAATTCACTCGATGCTCAGAATTAAGCATCAGTATGACGATTTGCAATCTTTATTGAAATTGCGAGAAGATATGGTCGATATGTTAGTTCATGATTTACGCAATCCTCTGAGTGCAATTTTAGTTGGTTTGCAACTTTTAAAAACACCGAACTATCCGATCGAGAGACAAAAAAAACAACTGACTCAAATCTATTCATCAGCCCAAAATTTACAATCATTAATTGATAATTTATTGCAAATTTCCTTACTAGAATCTGGCCAAATTCGTCTTAATTATAAAGAAGTTGATATCGGTGAGTTGATTCAGGATGCTCTGGCAAATTTTGAAGTAATCGCTGCCCAAAAGAACCAATCGCTAGGATGTGAATTACCCACAGCATCTAGTCGGAAAGTCTTTGTTGATAGGACAATGATCCATCGAACTTTAGATAATCTGATCGCTAATGCAATTAAATTTTCCCCATCTAATAGTCAAATTATGATCAAGTTAGAATTTCTGGAATCAGGAGATACTAAAATTCAGGTGATTGATTCTGGACCAGGTGTTTCTGAGGAATTGAAACGAAATATTTTTGATAAATATGAAATTGGGACTTTAATGCCCGAAATTTCCCAAATTGGGTTAGGTTTAGCTTTCTGCAAAATGGTGGTTGAAGCACATAATGGCAAAATTTCTGTGCAAAATAACTACCCAAAAGGAGCAATTTTTGAAATTACTTTGGTAACACAGGATCAGCTATTGATTTGAGTGTCTAATACCAATTTAATGTGAAGTTGCATAGAGCTAGATCCCCCTAAATCCCCCTTAAAAAGGGGGACTTTAAATTCATGCTCCCCCTTTTTAAGGGGGTTGGGGGGATGGCTCCCCCTTTTTAAGGGGGTTGGGGGGATCAATTCTATGCACCCTCATAAAAAATTGGTATAAAATAGGAATATATAGCAAACTTAAATGAAACCTGAACAGAATTTGAGCCTATTTTATTTAGATAAAGCTAGTTTTAAACAATTATCTTTATTAATAACGGCAAATTTATTTTCCCATTTAGATACAATATAAAAGTAATTCTTTGCATCCTCCAGACAATATTCGTAAATCGTGCTTAATATCTCTTGATAATTAGCTTTTTTTTCAATTACTTTTCTGGCATTCTTATAAATATAAAATCCATTTATTTGTTTATTTACTTGAATTTCTAAATATTCACATAGACCATTTAAACCCCCACGGTAGAGATTTTTTTGAGGATGTTTAAAAAAATCAAATAAGGTGATATCTATATTAGGTTTAATAGTCATCGCTCTGGCTCTCTTGTTCAAACAATAAATATCACTACTAATTATATTATAGCCAATAAATACTTTATTTTGCAATAGACGCATATCCCTGAAGATATCATTAATTAATTTTCTTTCTTCAGATTTATTTTCTAAGAATTGGATTTTTATATATTGATTTTTACTATGTTTAAGGATACGAGTAATCGTATATCCATAGATGCGCTGTAAAGGTTTAACATAGGTAAAATCAGGCCAAAACTCTAAGTCAATAAAAACTAAATCATAGATTGAACCAGCATAAAAATTGTTAACCAGACTATTTTCGATGGTGAGTTCTTTTCTAAACATGAGTAAGTCAGCATAGACATGAATGATGGGGAGACATAAATATATGATATCAGATCAACCCGTTGATCGGAAAGTGAAAAAATCAAGAGTGGGACATCTAGCTCGAAAAACTTTGACCAGAAATTGCCAAAGTATCTTTAGCCGGAAACCATTTTGACTGATAATAGGAAAAGATTTCAGCAGAGGAAAGATTCACCGAAAATGAACGCGATCGCGACCAAATTGCAAAGCTTGATCAATCCAGATGGGATCTGTGCATGGGAAAATTTAGACATCCAGCAGCAACAACGATTTCAAAGTGCGATCGCTCCTGGGTATTTTCCGGAATGTATCGTCTATCCTAGCACTTCTACTGAACTGACCCAAATTATTACTATGGCCCAAGCCCAGGGTTGGCAAGTTCTACCCTGTGGTCATGGTAGCAAAATTAATTGGGGTGGTTTAGTGACCCCAGAAACAAAAAAGTTAATCGTGGTTAGCACCCAACGCTTAAACAATTTAATTGCACACGCAGTTGGAGATTTAACTGTGACAGTAGCAGCAGGAATGAAACTAACAGAATTACAAAAAATTCTGGGTAGTGCTAATCAATTTCTAGCTCTCGATCCAACTGTTTCTGAAACAGCAACAATCGGGGGAATTGTAGCAACTGGGGATAGTGGTTCTTTACGACAACGTTATGGTGGTGTGCGCGATCAATTAATTGGATTTTCTTTTGTCAGAGCTGATGGTAAAATTGCTAAAGCAGGGGGAAGAGTAGTAAAAAATGTAGCTGGTTATGACTTAATGAAATTATTCATTGGTTCCTATGGAACTTTAGGAATTTTATCCGAATTAACCTTTCGAGTATATCCCCTACCGAGTGCATCTCAGACAGTAGTTTTAACACAGAAAAGCGACGCGATCGCCCAAATGACTAAAACCTTACTAGCATCAACCTTAACACCGACTGTCATTGATTTATTATCACCACAATTAGGAAGTAATTTAGGGTTTGGTCTAGGAATATCCTTAGTGATTCGGTGTCAAGGTATAGCTGAAAGTGTACAAGAACAAGCAAATAGAGTAGTAGAAATTGGCAAAAAACTAGGATTATCAGTTCAGACCTTGAGCAATACAGATGAAACTAACCTCTGGCAAAAATTATCGGCAGAAATTGATTCCAGGGATGGGATAATTCTTAGTAAAATTGGTATTATGCCTGTAAAAGCAGTAGATATTTTGAACCAAGTAGATACTCTTTTTCCCCAGGGAGGAATAGGTTTAATTCATGCAAATAGTGGGTTAGGAAAATTGCGATTAGCAAGTGAGCAGGGGAGAGAAGGTTTAGCTAAACTGCGATCGTACTGTGAAAGTAATGGTGGATTTCTGACAATTTTAACAGCACCCTTAGCGATTAAGCAAGAACTTGATGTTTGGGGATATTATGGTAATGCACTAGATATTATGCGTCAAATCAAGTACCAATTTGATCCAGAATCTATCTTCAGTCCCCATCGTTTCGTCGGTGGAATTTAACTAAATATCCGGTTTCAGACCAACTCCAAGAAAAATATGCAAATTTCCGAATCTCCTGTCACTCAGCAAACTGAGTCAACTTCTCACCAGATCAACGGATTTGATCTGCAAAATCCTCCTCAAACCAAATTAATTGATACTTGTGTTCACTGTGGGTTTTGTTTAGCAACTTGTCCCAGTTATCGAATCTTAGGGAAAGAAATGGATTCTCCTAGAGGGAGGATTTACTTAATGGATGCAATTCATCAAGGAGAAGCACCCTTAAATAGTGTAACGGTAGAGCATTTTGATTCTTGTTTAGGATGTTTAGCTTGTGTGACTACTTGTCCTTCCGGAGTCAAATATGATCAACTAATTGCTGCAACTCGTCCTCAAGTCGAACGGAATTATCAACGAGGATGGAGCGATCGCTTAATTCGGGCTCTAATTTTTCATCTTTTTCCCTATCCCCAACGATTACGTTTATTATTGATTCCGATATTGCTGTATCAAAAATTAGGATTACAGAAACTGATCCGGGGGACAAAACTTCTCGCACAAATATCTCCTCAGTTAGCAGCAATGGAATCAATTTTACCACAAATATCCCTAGCAGCTTTCACCGATGACTTACCCACTATTATTCCAGCTCAAGGAAAAAAACGCTACCGGGTGGGAATGATTTTAGGATGTGTACAAAGATTATTTTTCTCTCCAGTTAATGAAGCTACAGTCAGAGTATTAAGTAGCAATGGTTGTGAAATTGTGATTCCCAAAACTCAGGGATGTTGTGGAGCACTTCCAGAACATCAGGGACAAACAGCACAATCCCAAGCGATCGCACGTCAGATGATTGATAGTTTTGCAGATACTAACGTTGATACAATTATTATTAATGCAGCTGGTTGTGGTCATACCTTGAAAGAATATGGTCATATTTTGGAGAATGATCCTGAATATGCAGAAAAAGCTCAAGTATTTGCTAGTAAAGTCAGAGACGTACAAGAATTTTTAGCAACAGTGGGATTAACAACTAAACTGCACCCCTTAATTGAGGGAGAATTAACAATTGTCTATCAAGACGCTTGTCATTTATTACATGGACAAAAAATTAGTTTACCACCAAGACAATTATTACAACAAATTCCAGGAATAAAACTCAAAGAACCAATTGATGCTGCGCTATGTTGTGGGAGTGCTGGAGTTTACAATATGCTCCAACCGGAAGTAGCAGATGAATTAGGTAAACAAAAAGTAGAAAACTTGCTCAATACAGGTGCTGAATTAATTGCTTCACCTAATCCCGGGTGTTCTTTGCAAATTAATAAACATTTGCAATTGCAAGGTAAAGAGATCTGTGTATTACATCCGATCCAATTATTAGATTATTCGAGCAGAGGGATCAAATTGTCAAGAAAATAATCATCAAAGCAAAAGGAATCTGGGCAGAAGAAGGGTTTACCCTGAGTGTTCCCTGAGCCTTGCCCTGAGCGTAGTCGAAGGGGTAGTCGAAGGACGGAGTCGAAGGGTGAAGCATTCGGATCTAATATTACTAGCTGGATCGCTCAATTGTCGTCCGAATGCTTCACCCCTACAGTTAACTGAACCCTATTGAATCATACCTCAATTCAACAACATCGGTTAATTTCTAGGGGGCAATTCACTAACTATTTCCCTAATTTTTACCCATTCATAAGCTAAAGCAGTTTCTCCTGGTCTAATTCTGCGATTTTGTAATTCTGGATGACGTTGATAAAATATTGCATCTGCAACATTATCTAAAACACAACTAACTAATTTTACTCCATTTTTAACTTGAGTATCATAATTAAGCAGATACCAGTCAGACCCAAAATTATGACCAGCATATTTTTGGTAAACTAAGCTATGACGAACAACTTTTTCGATCGCTTGCCATTCATTGATATAATTAACTTCGTCAATGCTAATTTTTCGTCCGATTAGCTCTGGATGAAGCCTAAAGAAAAATTTATTAGTCCATTGATCAATAACTGGTTGAGGGACATTAGCTGGAATTTTATGGTTCAAACTATGATTCCAGATTCCAGACAAAACGGGGAAAGAAGAAACTCGGCTTTTCATGGTTGACAAAAGTTTTAATTTTTACTTATTATTCCCGAAGGGTAAATAAACTTACCTTTCAGCCCAGCTTGTTGTGGGACAGACATCTGGTCTGTCCGAGGTATTTTTGCAAGAAGTCTAAAATAGTTGACTGAACTTACTTTGACTAGACTCAGTGAAAATACGGAAGTGGGCTTCATTATTTTCACTTACTCTTCTAAATACCTCCTCTCTCTATTGACAGAATTATCTAAAAATTGAGCCGGCATTGTTACAAAACTTTACAAAATGAGCTGATTAGGTGATCCGGTTAGATGGGATCGGGGCATTTTTTGGAATTGGCTGTAATTTTTTGGTGAATATGACGAGGTAAACCTAATTCAGCTTGGACATAGAGTCGTTCAAATTCACGGATAAAATGAGCAGTAACCATAGGATTATCAATAATTACCACTGTTTCATCATTATTAGCATTAGCTACTGCTGACCAATTGTGAGAACCTGCGATCGCTATTTTGTCATCGACGATCGCAAATTTATGATGCAACAAATCACCCTGGGGTAACCGAGGAGTACCTACAGTTTGCAGGGGATTTAACCAAGGACGATTTTCTGATTCAGATTTACATTTAGCACTTAATTTTACTCCCATCATATCCAATGCTTCACTATAAGGACGATAGATAAAATTGCGGTCTATTAAAGCACGGATCTGGACATTTTGTTGATGTTTGGTTGCCAAAATATTGACTAAATTTTGCTCAGAAAATACAAACAAGGCTAAATCAATCTTTTTGGTTGCTGTGCTTAAAGTTTTACCAATAATTCCATTGCTCGTTTGATTCCAAGGTATTTTTTGACTGGTGGGAGAAAACTGGATGGTAAGATGATTATCACCAAGTTGAACTTGTTGTGCTGATCGAAAGGGTTTTTTACTCCCAAATTTGCTATCTAGTTTCCCACCCGGACCATCTCCCCACATTAGATTAAACTCTTGGGTAAATAATCTAGCAACTTCAGTGCTGTCAATTTTTAGCAAATTATTGGGATTCCCCCGACTATCAGGAAAGCGAAAATCTCCGTGCATATCACTAGTAGTAAAATTAGCAGAAGTAACGATTACTTTACTACCATCAATAATCATAAATTTGTGGTGCATTAAACCACTACCTTTTGAGCCATCAGCGGTATCATCAAGTAGATTGATTTGCCCATTTTGCAAAATCGCGATCGCGTCACCTTGATTAATTTCATCAATCGTAATTTCCCCATCATGATTATGATCAATTAGTTGCTGTAATTCTTGAAAGCGATCGCGTTCCCTTGGGGTCATTTTCCTAATTTCCTGACGAGTGATCGTCCGAAAAGCACGATTATAAGTATTTTCCACAATCACCCGAACTTTTACCCCAGCTTTTTGTCGTTCTACCAGTGCTTGAGCAATTTTGGGTAAGTGTAATTCCTGGACAGCTACATCGATAGTAGAATTAGCACTGGTGATGGTATCAATAATGACTTGTTCTAAATTGTCCCCGGGACGAATTTGCTGGCGATCGGATTCTTGATACTGAGCAATTTGGTTATGATTGAAGTAAACTTGAACAAAGGAATCTTGGGGTAACGCTGAGAGTCGCGGGTTTTGGGTCTTAACCCTTTGACAAGCGACTAGGGTAAAGGCTAAGAAAAAAATAAAATAATGTCGTAGTTGCATTAGGGTTAAGGGAGATAGGGGACAAAAATGGCTAATCGGTTGATTTTGAGTCGCTGGATTTTAAGTGAACAATTAGCTTTTTGCAATACCCACATCACCAATAAACAAGAAAGCAAAAATAACTAGGACAGACAAGATGTCTGTCCCCCAAAAGATCAGGAAAATCTATCCTTAGATAATGTTTGCTCAAATAACACCTATATGAATGTGTCTCTCAAATCGACTCCCTTACGGGTTTTAATCGTTGAGGATGATCCCATGATGCAATTGGGATTAGAGCAGTCTCTGTCGGAAAACCCAGAAATTCTGATTGTGGGACAAGCTGATGATGGTTACTTAGGGGTAGAAGCAGCACTGAAGCTCAAACCTGATTTAATTGTCATGGATATTGGTTTACCACGTTTGGATGGAATTGCAGCTACCCAAAAAATTAAGGAAGTTTTACCAGAGATCCGGATTGTCATCCTCACTTCCCATACTTCGGAAACAGAAATTATTGCTGCTCTTTCTAGTGGTGCTGACGCTTATTGTGTTAAAGGTGCCAGTATAGATCAGTTATTAGCTGCGATCGCTGTAGCTCAAGAAGGTGCAACTTATCTTGATCCGCAAATTGCTCGTAAAGTGATCGATCATCTCAAACCACCGATTACTTCTCCAACTAATATTGTTAATTTATCCCAGCGGGAGTTAGAAGTATTAAAACTGATGGTCGAAGGTAAAAGTAATCCCGAAATTGCTAATGTACTTTATCTGAGTCCTAATACTATTAAAACTCATGTCCGTGGGATTATGAATAAATTAGCGGTTGACGATCGAGTCCAAGCGGCGGTAGTAGCTTTGCGATCTGGGTTAGTATAATTATACCTCAAAAGAAACTAAGGATGTTTTTGAATCGTAGCAGTTGCAGTATAAATTGCCTCAGTTGTTGTTTCAAAACAATTGGACTCCCCAATTTCTGCCAATAGTCCTGATCTTTCTAGAATTTGTTTAACTTGGGGCTGCAAACCGGTGAGAATTAAGAGACAATTATGACGTTTTAAGTCGCGATAAATATCTTCAAGAGCAACTAATCCAGTTACATCCATATTGGGGACAAATCGCAGTCGCAAAATGAGAAACTTCACTTCTGGTTCATCCCGTAGGAATGTCACAAACCGTTCAGCAGCACCAAAAAATACTGGTCCATCTACTCGATAAACGGCTATTTGCTTGCTTAACTCTAGGGGAACACCAGGTGGAAAGACTTCTGTTTCCGGAATTTTGGCTAAACTCAGATCGCTCATCCGCTTAATGAATAAAGCACCTGCTGCAATCAATCCCACTTCTACAGCTAATACTAAGTCAAAACAGATGGTCACTAACCAGGTGAGAATCATTACCGCAAAGTCGGAATAAGTAGCACGTAGCAGCAAGCCGATCGCTTCCCATTCGATCATCCGCAGGCTAACTACCATCAGAATACCAGCTAATGCCGCGAGGGGAATTTGGGCTGCTAGGGGAGCAAACGCTAAGACGATAATCGCTAAAATAATACCGTGAATTACGCCCGAAAGTCGGGTTTTACCACCAGCACGGACATTAACCGCAGTTCTTGCGATCGCACCCGTTGCGGGAATACCCCCAAAAAAAGGTACTACAATATTTGCCAATCCTTGACCGATCAGTTCTCTATCACTATTATGTTTCTCACTAACGGTCATGCCATCAGCTACTACCGCAGATAGCAATGACTCAATACTTCCCAATGCAGCTAGTGCTAATGCAGGATTGATCAGTTCTTGGACCAGACCAAAATCATTCCAGTGGGGAATAGCTTGGAGCATGGGTAAGGATTGGGGGATTGAACCGATCGTGGGGACTTGAAGTTGAAAAAAAGAGGCGATCGCTGTTGCTAATAGTAACCCCACTAAAGAAGCTGGGATCATGGTATTGAGTCTGGGCCATAGCATTTTGGTGATAATTACTACCATTGCTAACCCCATTGCTACCCAGTTAGCACTCTCAATCTGGGTCAAAGTTGTCCAGAGTCCGGGTAAAAAATGTTCACTTCGTGGTAATTGCAAACCAAAGAAATTGTTGAGCTGACCACAAAAGATAATTACGGCGATCCCATTAGTAAAACCTGCTGTCACTGGATAGGGAATAAACTTGACTAAGCGTCCGAGTTTAGCAATCCCGAAAGCAACCTGGATAATACCAGCCATTACCCCAGCTAGCCAAACTTTTTCAATCCCATATTTAGCAACAAGTCCTACTAGGACAACCGCCATTGCTCCGGTCGGTCCAGTAATTTGCACTGGAGAACCACCAAAGATTGCGGCTACAATTCCCGCTACAATTGCTGTGTAGAGTCCGGCTTTCGGTTCCACTCCACTCGCTACTGCAAAAGCTAGCGCTAAAGGTAGTGCTACCACAGCTGCTGTTAGCCCACCCGCCAAATCACCCTTCCAATGATGTAGTTGCTGACCGATATCGAAATATTGAATGTGATCAAGAGTATTTTTTACTGTCTTCATCTGTTTATCGGTAAAGTAAACCAGAATTTTGCCCCATGACCAGGATGGCTAATTACGCCAATTTTACCTCCATGAGCTGTAATAATTTGCCGACACACATATAATCCCAATCCAATTCCATTTAAGTGTCGAGTATTAGTACCTCGGTAGTATAAATCAAAGAGGCGATCGCATTGTTCTTGGTTCATTCCGATCCCGTTATCCGTCAGACTACAGTCAATCATCTGATTGTTTATAGTCACCCTAATGGTTAAAGTAATTCCGGGTGGATTATGTTTTAAAGCATTAGTAATTAAATTTTCAAATACGCGCCAGAGTGCAGTAGCATCAGCATCTATAATTGGTAAATTAGGCTCAATCTCCGTCACGATCGCCGCTCTATTTTTTACTAATAGAGGTTCCATTTCAGCTAGAATCTCATCAATCAAAGTAGTAATCTGCATCGGTTGATAGTGCAAAATTATCCCTTGCACTTCGTTCCCATGAACTTCTAGCAAAGAATTAATTAAAGTCAATTGCCGATCGCTACTTTGGATCATTCTTTCTAAAACTTGTCGCGGTACAGTAATCAGACTTTCTGATTGATTTTTTAGCAAATTATTCAATACCATTAATGTCCCCATGACTGGTGTCCGTAGATCATGGGAAACTGCGTGTAAAAAAACATCTTTTAACCGATTTAGTTCTTGTAATTCCTGCATTTTTTGTTGCAGTTGAGCAGTTCGTTCTTCTACTTGACGTTCTAGGTTAGCATTGAGATTAGTTAGTTGTTGATAAAGTTGTCCTTGGTGAATTGCGATCGCGACTTGGTTAGCTAATTTCGATAATAAATCCATTTCAAAATATTGCCATTGACGCGGTGCAGTACATTGATGTGCTAAGAGGATACCAAAAATATTTTCTTTCCATAAAATTGGTACAGCTAAAACCGCTTTCACTTGAAAAATGCGCCAATATTCATTCCGGATCTCTGAAGTTTTAATTAAACTTGTATCTTCGATCGCTTGGATATGACTATTAGCAAAGAAATTCCGCAATTCCTGAAGATAATTATCATCCATGATTGATAATCCCAGACAGGAAGAAAAATTATCATCTACCGATTCAGCTAAAACTTTACCCCGTTGATCTTGATCTAGATAGCTGACTAAAACTCGATCAGCTTGCAGTAACTGTCTTACTTCTGATACTGTATTATTTAGAATTTCATTTAATTCTAAGGATCTCCTAATTCGTAAAGCTACTTCTCCTAACAAGCGATCGCGTTTTTCTGCTTGGACTCTTTCTGTAATATCATGGATTAGGGCTAATATACATTCTTCACCGTCAAGATTAATAATTTCTGCTGATAGTAATCCAACAATTATTTCCCCTGATTTTTTCCGAAATTTGAATTCTAAGTTATTAACTTGTTTCACTTCTCGCAACATTTGGATCATTTCTATTCGCTCTTCTTTATTAACCCAAATATTTAACTCGATCGCGTTATAACCAATTACTTCTGGTCGAGTATATTGGAGAATACGCAAAAAACTATCATTTACTTCTAAATAGCACCCATCGGTCAATGTACTAATAGTGATTGCATTCGGACTAGCACGAAATGCTTTAGCAAACTTCTCTTCAGATAGACGTAATGCTGCTTCTACCATAGCGCGATCGCGAGCTTCTATTGCTAAAGAAACTAAATCAGCGATCGAACCAGCAAAATTTTCTTCTTCTACTGTCCAATGACGGGATAATCCTACCTGTTCATGACAGACAACTCCTACCATTTTACCACCTAATCGAATGGGTGAATCCAACATGGAGCTAATCTGAAAATCAGTGAGATAACCTTGAGCAAATTCTTTTGTTCTCGGATCGACATCCGCTTCATGTGCTGCAATTGTGCGTTCGGTTTCTAATGCTTGAAAATAATGAGGATAATTAGCTGCTGCTAGTTCTATTCCAGCACTATGAGAATTAGAGCTTTGCTGGTAGAGATTAATGCAATGTAAATGAAAGCGATCATTTTGATATAACCAAACACTAACTCGATCTACTGCCAAAGTTTGTGCTGCTGTTTCAGTAATTTCTTGTACTGCTTTGATAAACTGGGAATAAGGATTTTGATTTAGTGCTGTTGTTTGATATTGACGTTTAGCCAATTCTAGCAAAACCCAATTTTGTTTTTGGAGACGCTGAGTAATTTCAGATAGCCTAATTTCTACTTCATTTTGCATCTTAGCTGCTTTAATTTTTCCGAATATAATATCTAGATTAGGTCTCAGCGCAGCAGCAGAAGGGTGAAGCATTCGGATCTAATGTTACTGCTTTGATTGTTTACTTATCGCCCGAATGCTTCACCCCTACAATTAACTGAACTGGATTGAATTAGATCCAAATTATCCTCAATCATAATTAACTGATTTGCGGATTTCTGTAGGGGTGGGTTCACCAGTAGCTCTGCAATTTACCAACAAATAATAAAAACCCACCCCCACCCACAGATCAATCCTCAACCGTTCAATCTGATCCCAATTTTTGATGAAGTTACATAGAATTGGGCGAATATTTTTGATCATATAAACCCAGCTTAATTAAAACGGAATCGGATCGTAATCATCGGGTTGTTTTTTTGGTAAAGGAGCGCTAGTAAAATCCTCATAATCATCAGCAGATTTATTTTTTGGTAAAGGTTCAACAGGAGCATAACTAGGAGGAGAAATATCAGCATCTCTGCTCCGAGCATTAGCAGGTTTAGGAGCATCAAAATTTTGCTGACGACGCTCTAAAGGAACCACATTACTTTTAGCTACAGCTCCATCAGGTTGAGTCGATGTATTTACATTAGGAGTAGCTGCAATAAAATCCCCATTAAGACTGTAGATTTTACCTACTACTAATTCAGCCCGCTTTTCTTTAAAACCTTCAGATCGTTCGATCGTATTCATACTCAAACGACCTTCAATAATCACGCGATCGCCAGGGTGATAGCGTTGTTGAATTTCTTGAGCCAAATTTCCCCATCCGACTACCTTTAAAGTCGCGGGAGGATCTTGTTCGTTTAAACCGGGAAACTCCACCAACATTTCTGCTAGAGCTGTATTATCAGTAGTAAAACGTAACTGCGGTTCTTGAACGATTTCTGCCATCAAAATACAATTATTCATTGCGAAATTTTCTCCTAGGGTGCATGGGTAAAGAGTAACAACAATTTACTAATTGATATTCTCTATTCTAACTCGTGAAGCGGGGATCGATCGCGATGAGGTCAGATATTGCCGATTATTTTTCCAGATATTCCCCGGAAGTAATGTTGGTAACTTCGTCTAGTTCCTGCTCTTGATCGACGAAATTTTGGACATAAGTTTGATATTTTTTTAGATTTTGCTCTACCTCATCGCGATCGTCACCATTAGCAAAAATATGTACTAGCGGTTCACCAGCATCGGGCAAAATTAAGATCCAGTTATCAAAGGATTGGTTAAATATCTTCACCCCATCAACCAACTCCAACCGTTCCGCTGGATGAGTTTCTACTAAATGACGCATTAAAGCACCCTTAACTGTCCAGGGACAACGGACCGTATAACTCCGATGCCAAACATGGGGTAAATCAACGCAAATTTGACCAATAGAACGCTCTTGGATCGTCAACATTTCAATTAACTTAGCCACACAGAACATCGCATCAAATCCAGGATGTAATTGGGGAAAAATAAAGCCCGTTTCCGCGCTACCACCTAAAACCACATTGGGATGACTGTGACAAGTTTCCATTAAGGCTGCTGGATTTGCCTTAGTCCGAATTACACTAGCATTATAACGACGTGCTACATTTTCCACCGCACTCGAAGTCTGTACCGGTACTACCACTGCTGCACGGGGATGAGCAACCAGAACCATATTCACCATCAAAGCAGTTAATCTTTCTCCACGAATGGCGATTCCTGCTTCATCAACTACGATTAACTGTTCTCCATTAGCTGATATTTGGACTCCAAAATTAGCTTTGAGAGCTTCAACTACATGACCAAGTTGAATCAGCAAACCTTCCCTTTCCGCTGATGAAGGTAAACTTTGATTGAGACTGGCATTAAGTACCACCGCATCAGCCCCAAATTTGTCTAAAAGCTGGGGAAGGATTGCTCCAGAAACTGCATAAACATAATCAATTACCACCTTAGCGCCACTATGACGAATTGCCTCTACATTTAGATGACGCTCAAAAGCGCGGGCATAAATTTCCAGAATTTGGCTGGGGTAAGCCATATTGCCAATTTCGTCAATTTGAGCCCGTCGAATATCTTCTTTGAAATAAGCACCTTCTATTTTTTTCTCACGGGCTTTGGTAATATTGATTCCCTTATTATCTAAAAATTCAATCAGGATATAATCAGGGCGATCGGGATGAACTCGAGCATGAATTGCACCAGCGATCGATAAGGTCGGAATAATAGTCCGAGCAATAGGAATGGATGTAGCTTCCAGGTTATGGACATTAATCCCCACGGACATTAAACCTGCGACTAAAGACCGAGAAACCATCCGGGAGATTCCTCTTTGGTCGCGGGAAACAGCGACATGAGAACCTGGTTTTAAAGTCGATCCGTAGGCAGCTCCTAATTTGACCGCGAATTCTGGGGTAATATCTATATTCGCTAATCCACTGACTCCGCGCTGACCGAATAAATTGCGATGAGCTGTGTGTCCCCAGATTAAATTGATATTTAAAATCGCGCCAGATTCCACTTCTTTACTGGGCCACACCCGCACTCCTGGACTAATTTGGGCTTCTTCCCCCACACGGGACAGAGACCCAACCACCGCTCCTTCCATCACATGGGCACGGCGATCGACCCGAGTACCACGGGAAATCACACAAGCTCGCAGATTAACTTCTTCAGCAATTACTGCTCCATTCCAGATAATTGGGCGTTTCAAATCTGCATCTGCGCCGATCGTGACATTATCACCTATCACTGTTCCTGCTTCGATTCTAACTCGCGGTCCAATGCGACAATTACTACCAATTAAAGCAGGGGCTTGAATCCGAGCGGTATTATCAATCCAGGTATTTTGACCTACCCATAGACCAGGAGAACGTTGGTCATAAGCAAAATTGAGTTTTACTTTACCAGCCAAAGCATCATACTGGGCTTCTCGATAGGCATCTAAATGACCAACATCACACCAATATCCGGAACCGACATAACCATACATTGGTTCATTTTCTTCTAGCAGTAAAGGAAATAAGTCTTTAGAAAAATCAGATTCTTGATTAGCTGGTAAATACTCTAATACTTCTGGTTCGAGGATATAGGTGCCAGTGTTGACCGTATCAGAAAAAATTTCACTAGGAGAGGGTTTTTCTAAAAATCGCTTAATCCTGCCACTTTTATCAGTAATCACCACACCAAATTCAATCGGATTGGGAACATGGGCCAAAATCAGAGTAGCTTTTGACCGCATTTGTTTGTGAAATTTAATCGCAGTAGTTAAATCAAAATCAGTGACACTATCACCACTAATAACTAAGAAGGTAGTATTGAGGAGTTCGGCCACATTTTTCACACACCCTGCGGTTCCTAGTGGTTGATCTTCTTCCACTGCATAGGTGATCTGGACACCAAAGTCATTACCATCTTGGAAATAGTCTCGCATGACATCTGGTAGATAATGCAAGGTGGCAATTACTTCAGTAATATGATGTTTTTTCAATAGATTGATAATATGTTCAACGATGGGACGATTCAAAATAGGCACCATCGGTTTGGGCAGATCGCTGGTCAGAGGTCTGAGTCGCGTTCCCGATCCACCGGCCATTAATACTGCTCGCATACTTCCTCCTTCCCTATCTCCACGTATTTGTTAGATTTTGGCAGACGATTTTTAACGAATAATCCCTGTTTCACAAGTCTGGTTTTTGTCGGTTAGACTAGGAGAAACCTAAATACTTCCGTTATTAGCCCGATTTTTAATCTTAACCGATAGGTTTCAGTAGCATCTATTCGGTAGATTAACGTACACTTGAATAGTAGACGAAGATGAAATTCTGTTTTTAATCAGCTAAAAGTTTTCTGGTGAGGTGGTGTGAGTCAAGTTTACTAGATTTTTCTAATCTATCTGTTGTACCTGGTTTTACCCTCATTGGTCAGTTCTATCTTGTCAGTCTTTTGGAAATATCGATTATGACACCGTTAATTATCTTACTTTTGCTGGTAGGTTATGGAATTGGGTTCTGGAAATTTTGGGCAGGATTCCATCGGACTAGTTTTACCCGAAGTCTATCCAATCGGATCATTTTTTCCCTATTTTGGCCATTTTTGCTGGTGAATAAACCTTATCGTCAGAATTTTCAAAAGGCTCTGAAGGGGTAATTAGCAGTAGTCAAAATACCTAGATTTACCTAAATTAACATGGTAAATTCTCGACCTAACCCCCCAGCCCCCTTCCCTTGCAGGGAAGGGGGAGTAATTAAGATGATTATATGGGAGATTTAATCAGCTTAATCCTACTCCCCTTTCCTCTTAGGAGAGGGGTTGGGGGAGAGGTCAATTGTTTGGGCAGTAAAATAGCCAAGGGGGACTTTTGATGATTTCCACCAACAAAAAGACGCTTTGCTAATCAATTGCTCAGTCTAGTTCAAGGTAGATCACTACTACCCATAAGATAGAGGTCACACTCACGAGCTGCTCCTCGACCTTCATTAAAAGCCCAAACTACTAGACTTTGACCACGACGACAGTCACCTGCGGCA
This sequence comes from uncultured cyanobacterium, assembly GCA_963744145.1. Taxonomy (GTDB): domain Bacteria; phylum Cyanobacteriota; class Cyanobacteriia; order Cyanobacteriales; family CAWUOF01; genus CAVUSO01. The sequence continues at coordinate 2,177,863 of CAVUSO010000001.1, forward strand.
AAAACACCAGGAATACTGGTAGCATATTTGCCATAATCAGCTTTGACATTACTGCGTGGATCACGTTCAATTCCCAAAGCATCAAGGAGAGGTTGTTCTGGACCAAGAAATCCCATGGCTAACAATACTAGTTGGGCTGGTAAGACTTTTTCTGTACCAGGAATATGCTTGGGAATAAACTGACCTTTATCGTTTTTCTCCCATTGGACTTGGACGGTATGAACAGCTTTGACGTGATTATTTTCATCACTCTCAAACTTAGTCGCAGTAGTGAGATAAACTCGCGGGTCTGACCCAAATTTAGCCGCAGCTTCTTCCTGACCATAGTCCATTTTATAAACTTTCGGCCATTCTGGCCAAGGATTATCCGCAGCACGTTGGGATGGTGGTTGAGGAAGGATTTCTAATTGGACTAAACTTTTACAACCATGACGAATTGAGGTGCCAACACAGTCTGTTCCGGTATCACCACCACCAATGATGACTACATCTTTACCTTGAGCCGAGATAAAATTACTACTTTGATCCAGAATTGCTTTGGTGTTAGCACCAAGAAACTCCATCGCGAAATGAATTCCCTGTAATTGTCTTCCTTCAATGGGCAGATCGCGAGGTCGGGTAGCTCCAGTACAAAGTAACACTGCATCAAATTCTTTCAGTAAATTCTCAGCCGGAAAATCTTTGCCAACTTCAGTATTACAGATAAATTTCACACCTTCGGCTTGGAGAATATTTAGTCGTCGGAGGACGACTTTCTCCTTATCAAGTTTCATGTTAGGAATACCATACATGAGCAATCCACCTGGGCGATCGGCTCGTTCAAATACGGTGACCCAATGACCTGCTTGATTAAGTTGGGCTGCTGCTGATAATCCAGCTGGACCAGAACCAATAATGGCAACTTTTTTCCCAGTACGTTGAGTGGGTACTTTAGGAGTGATCCAACCTTCTTCCCAACCTTTTTCAATAATCGAATATTCAATATTCTTAATTGTCACAGGTGGGTTGTTGATTCCTAAGACACAAGAACCTTCACAGGGAGCGGGACAAACACGACCTGTGAATTCAGGAAAGTTATTAGTTTTATGAAGACGATCTAGGGCTTCTGACCACAATCCGCGATATACTAGATCATTCCATTCGGGAATTAGGTTATTGATGGGACAACCACTAGCCATCCCACTGATGATTGTACCAGTGTGGCAAAAAGGCGTGCCGCAGTCCATACAGCGTGCCCCCTGAGTCCGGAGTTTGTCGTTCTCCATGTGGACGTGGAACTCATCCCAGTTGTGGATGCGATCGAGGGGTGCTAGTTCAGATGGTAACTCGCGAGCATATTCGATAAAGCCGGTCGGTTTTCCCATAGTTGTACCTCAATTGAAGGTTATATCAGTTGTCACTGGAATTATCGTACTAAGGCTTTTAGTATAGAATTGACTCTTTTCCTTTGTCTCTTTGTTGGTGATAATTGAGCATTAATGCTTGCATATCCCCTTGCCAATTGATGCTATTCCCGTTTGTTTAATATACCGTTTTGGTGTTCATCTGGGAACATTGATAATTTCCTTAATTATCTTTTAAGAAATTTTTGACCAAATCTCCGGTTGATCTCCGTCGTTCCCTCCTGTTAATTTGTGCTAATCTTGACCAGAATTGATGTTTATGCGATCGATTGTTGACAAAGTGCGATCGCCTGAAAGTCGGTTTAATGATGCAAGTGGATGAGTGATTTTCCCATTAGATAATTAGTCAAGCTTACTCCTCGACAATAAACTTGTTGTTTCTGAAGCACAGTAAATCCCATCTGTGCAAAAAATGGTTTTGCGGTAATACTTGCTTCTGTAAATAGTCCTTTTAGATGTAAATATAATGCTTTTCGTTCAATTTGTTGATAGATGAGACGACCTACTCCGCAACGTTGGTAGTTTTTGTGACAATAAAAGCACCCAATATGACCATTAGCTTCTAATTCTCCGAAACCAAGAATTAAACCATTTTGATCAGCAATATAAGTAAATCGGGTAGCACAAATTTTCGCCCAGTTTCTAAAATAGATATTATTTGGTGCCCAAGCTTCTACCTGTTGATTTGAGTAATCTTGGATATTAATTTCATGAACTGTGTCGTGAAATAATTGTGCGATCTGCTCTACATCCTGGAGCTGAAATAAACGTATTTCCATTTTTCTCCTCATCTAAATACTTGTCACAGCGATCGCTTGAGCAGATTTACTTATAATGGCGATCGCGACCCAGAATTGACGAATAAAGAAAAATATCTGACCACTCTAGACACTTGGCTCAGAAGCAGGTTATAGTAAAAATATGACGGCAAAAGAATATATCTGGCTGTGATTCGCTGACAGCCTTGGGTGCATCTACTTAATCTATTTCAGCCTAGTTTTTCCGTAAAAATACTGAAGATGAAATTAATCAAGGTGCTCCTAGCTGCGCTGCCAATTTCTGCGGCGATCGCTAGTTTCAACGCGATCGCTCAACCAATCATTTCGGCTGGTGATACTCATACAGTCGTTAACCGCAACGGTAATAATTTTAATATCAATGGCGGAGAATTGTCAAGCGATCGAACTAATCTGTTTCACAACTTTACTAAATTTAATCTCCCAACAGGACAAATCGCCAACTTTCAATCCCAACCCCAGATTCAGAATATTCTCAGTATTATTACTGGGGGAAATGTTTCCCAGATCAACGGTTTAATCAAAGTCACAGGTGGTAACTCCCACCTGTTTTTAATTAATCCCAGTGGTCTCATCTTTGGTCCCAATGCCAGTTTAAATGTCCCCGCTTCTTTCACAGCAACCACTGCCGAGCGCCTCGGATTTGGCCCGAACTGGTTAAACACCAAGGGTAATAATAACTATTCCTTATTAAATAGCAATCCTCAAGCTTTTGCTTTTACTACATCTGAAGTCGGAAGTATTATTAATCAAGGCAACTTAACTCTCGTACCAGGACAAAATCTCACCTTATTAGGTGGAACTGTGATCAGCACCGGGAATTTAGTTGCACCCCAAGGAGAAATTACCGTTGCGGCAATTCCTGGTTCGAGTCAAGTCAGAATTAATCAAGCTCATCATGTTTTAAGTTTAGAAGTCCAGCCACCCACGACCTCATCCGGAACTACCACAGCAGCGCTATTACCCCAATTACTAACAGGTGGAAATGTGAGTAGTGCTAGCAAATTAATGGTTAATCCCAATGGCACAGTGCAGTTAACTGGTTCAGGATTAGCAGTCGAGAATGGAGATGTAGTAGTCCAACAAGTACAGGGAAAAACTGCAACTCTCGCAGCCAACCATAATCTCACTTTAGTAGAAAGTCAACTTCAGACCAATGGAGACTTAAATCTGTTAGCTGGAGCAACAGTCAGAATTAGAGATAGTGTCAGTAAAGCATTCACAGCACAAGCAGGGGGAAACTTAATAATTCGCGGTAATCAAGGGATTGATATTCTTGCCCTCAATCATCCCGAAACACCCTTACAAAGTGGGGGAGATTTAACTTTAATTAGCGCTGGAAAAATTTCAGGAGATGCACACTATAGCACTAATGGTAATTTTAGTATTCAGAATCTAGCGGAAGGAGCGGGAGATTTTTTCAGTCTACATGATCCAGTAATTACCTCCGATGGAGATGTGACATTTGGGAATTATATAGGGGTATCACTGAAAGTAGTTGCAGGGGGAGATATTACGACCGGAAATATTACTATTAATGGAATTGATCCAACTTTAAATCCTACCAATCCAGTAGTAATATTACACGCCGGAGTGACCAGCACAACTGATAATCGGACTTTCCCCTATACAGATGTTGCGTCAGGAACAACTTTTAATAAAAATACCCCAGCATCATCAGGAAATATTACGGTCGGGAATATTTCGACAACATCAGGTTTGCCATTACAGATAGATTTAGCAGCTAATGGTAATATTACAACTCAGGCAATTACCACGGGTGGTGGAAATATTAGCCTCAATAGTAATAATGGGATAGATACAAGTGCTGGTACATTAGACTCTACATCTGCTAGTGGTAATGGTGGTAGTATTAGCCTGACTGCTACTAATAATATTATTACTGGTAACATCAACTCTGGTGGGAACCCAAATGGCGGAGATATTACTTTAATTAGTAGTAATGGTACAATTGACACTAGCTTAGGCAGTTTATCCTCTATCGGTTATCCCGTTGTCTGTTTTCCTTCTTGTAATGCTGGAAATATAAGTTTACTTAGTAGTAATGGTAGTATTGATACCGGTGATATAGATGCTCAGTCTTCACAGGGTTATAACAACGGCGCTATCACTATTACTACTAAGGGTAATATTACTACTAGGTCGCTACTCGGTGGAAATATTAGTCTTAACAGCAATGGTGGTGATATCAATAGCATAGCTGATACTATGGGAAGGTTTAGTAGTATCGACATTGATGCTACCGGAGGAAAGAATTCTGGTAGCGTTTACCTCAATGCCACCGGTAATATTACCATTGGAAATATCGAGACATTTGGTACCTTTGATAATGGTGGCAATATCACTCTTCATAGTGGTGGAAATATCATTGCACAATTGCTAGATTCTTATTTGTTTGTTGGGATTGGTACTGGTGGAGATATTACCTTAACTGCCAATGGTAATATTACTACTGGGGCGATTTCCGCGCAAGGCTATCTAAGTGGTGGAAATATTAATCTTAATAGCAATAATGTAATTAATACGACTACTGGCAGTCTAAATGCTAGTTCAACGAATAGTAATGGTGGTATAATTAACCTGATTGCTACTAATAATATTATTACCAATCAGCTCAATTCTAGTGGAAAACTAAATGGTGGGAATATAAATTTAATTAGTAATCTGGGTAGCATCAATACCACAGGTGGAATTCTCAATGCTGCTGGAGGCATAAATGGTGGTAGTGTTAACCTTAATGCTTTAGGTAATATTAGCACTGGCAATATCACTACCATTGTTACTGGTTTTGGTGGCAATAGTGGTAGTATTACCGTCAAAAGTAATAGCGGTAATATCGATAGCACTTCTAGTCCACTGATTACTGCTTCTGCACTTGGTAATGGTGGCAATATAACTCTTAATGCGCCTAATGGTCAGTTAGCAATTAAAGATATTAATGCTGTTTCATTAGCTAATAATGGCGGACAGATTACTCTGAGTGCAAGTGGCTCAAGTACAGCAAGTGGAAATATTGCTACTAATAATCAAAATCTTACCATTGATGCTCCATTAGTTCTAGCAGGAAATTTAGCTTTTACTAACGCTGGGACAGGGCAAATTACGATTAACAACACCGTCGATGGAAATTATAATTTAACTCTTCAAACTGGAAGTAATTCAGTTGAGTTAAATAATTTTATTGGCGCAACAACACCTCTTAATAATCTCAATGTTCAAGGTGATATTACTACCACATCAACCGCCGGAATAAATATCAGAACCACCAATAATATAATGACTACTGGTAATATTACCTCTGCACCCGGAATTTCGTTGGTTAGCACTAATGGTAGTATTCTTACAAATACCCTAGATTCTTCAAATTCTAGTAATGCAGGTAATATTACTTTGTATGCAAATAACAATATTAATCTAACTCAAATTAATGCTCAAAGTCTTGGCGGTGGGATGGGAGGTAATGTTGATATTACGACTAACAAATTTTTCCAAGCTACGGGTTCTTTCAATGATATTAATGGGATCAATGCGAGTATTTCCACTGCTGGTGCAGCTAATGGTGGCACGAGTATAATCAGGCACGGTGGACAAGGAATTACACCGTTTATAGTGGGCGATTCTAGCATAAATGGTACTGCGGCAGCAATTACTAGAGGAAATGCGGCACCAGTGCAAACGATTTCACCAACAGCATCCTATCTGAATACCTATACTCAGGACTCAAATCAACTGCAAATTATATCTGTGCCAGCACCAGTTATACCTCCCGCACCAGTACCCGCACCAGTACCCGCACCAGTACCCGTACCAGTACCCGTACCAGTACCTGCACCAGTACCCGTACCAGTAGCAGTTTCTCCATCAGCACCATTTCCTCTGAATTCTAACCCTGGGCCTACTTCTAATTCTACCGCTACTATTACTTCTAATTCTAACTCTGGGTCTATTACTAATATTTCTCACTCTGGCACTGTTACTAATTCTCAGTCTGCTAATAACTCTGGTGACATGACAAATGCTAATCTTAACATTGGCACAACTAATACAAATACGACCTCCAGCTCAACCACAAATACTAACTTAGTAGCAACTAACTCGACCATAAGCACCTCTATCCCAACAACTACTTCTAATGCAAATCTTAGTCAAAATTCTATTCCAGTTGTTTCAGGAACAACGATTTCAAATTCAACACTTTCCATCAATACACCCCAAAATAAATTTGAGGCTTTAGCTGATTTAATTGGTGATTTAATTGGTGCAAAAACTGATATTAATCGAAATTTAACAACCGGAGATTATAACTTTGTCTGGTCGATTTCTAATCAACCGATTCTGACAATCGATACTAATTCATACCCAACCACAAGTACCCCATCAGCATCTAATCCTGTAAGTTCCACTTTCTCTGGACAAATTTATACAGTACCATTACCAACTCAGCCAAATTCTAATCAATCATTGTCAACAGTAAACCCGATCGCACCACCAGTTAATTCCGAGCCGATCGCATCAACTACAATTTCCCCAGCGATCGCACCAACTACAACTCCCCAAGCGATCGCATCAACCACAACTCCTCCAGCGATCGCACCTACCACAACTCCCCAAATCACCAATCTCCCCAACCTAGAAAGTGCCCGTCAAGCGATCGCAACCAGTCTAGATTCCGGTAACTTAGATACAGCGATCGCCCAAATTGAACAAGTATATACTAGCGAATATGAAAACAATTCATCTACCAATCACCCCCACAGCAAAGCTACTGCACAAGGAATTCGCGATACCCTTAAAACCATTGCGGCTCAAACTAAAACTCATCCAGTGATTATCTATGCGATCGCCTATAAAGAGCATTTACAATTGTTATTAGTTGTGCCAGAAGGACCCCCAATTCTCAAAACCGTTCCCACGGCGAATCGTCAGCTTTTACTTAACACATTAGCAAAATTTCGTGAGCATATTACCGCTCCTAGTGAACGCAATACAAACAATTACTTAGCTCCGGCACAACAACTTTATACCTGGCTAATTTCCCCACTCAAATCTGATCTTGATGCGCTCAAAGTCGATACCTTAATTTTTTCAATGGATGCGGGATTACGTCTGATTCCCTTAGCCGCTTTACAGGATGGTAAACAATTTTTAATTGAACAATATAGCTTGGGAATGATTCCTAGTGTCAGCTTAACTGATAGTCGCTATCAATCGCTTGACCATCAACAAGTTTTAGCGATGGGAGCGAATAAATTTAAAACCCAAAGCGCCTTACCTTCAGTACCAACTGAACTAGCGACAATTACTCCCAAACTTTGGAAAGGTCAATCTTTTCTGAATGAAGATTTTACTTTAACTCATCTCAAATCTGCCCGGAACCACATCCCCTTTAAAATCCTTCATTTAGCAACCCATGCGGAATTTGAACCAGGCAATTTAAGCAATTCCTATATTCAATTATGGGATACACGCTTAACCATCGATAAATTGCAAGAATTACAATGGAATGATCCAGAAGTAGAAATGCTGGTCTTAAGTGCTTGTCAAACCGCCGTGGGAGATGATAATGTCGAGTTAGGTTTTGCCGGATTAGCAGTACAAGCTGGAGTGAAATCGGCTGTAGCGAGTTTATGGTATGTCAGTGATGAAGGGACATTAGGATTAATGAGTGAGTTTTATCAACAACTGAAAACAGCCAAGATTAAAGCCGAAGCTCTCCGACAAGCACAGTTAGGAATGCTCCATCGGAGAATTCAGATCAACAATGGCAAATTACATACCTCCTTTGGAGATCTTACCTTACCTCCAGAACTATCTCATCTCAACAGTGATTTAGCTCATCCTTACTATTGGTCAGCCTTTACCATGATTGGTAGTCCTTGGTAAATCAGATGAATCGATACGACAAATTATCATAATGATCAGGAGCGCTGACTGAAAACCAATCTATGGGTTGGTAATGCTAAATCTCTACTTTAGTCAGAAAAAAAGAGAGCTATGGTTTTTAGAACAGAATACTTATTTTATTAGAGTTCAAATAAAATTTTCACCATTCTAGTCACTTTACTGAGCCGCAGGTTATAGTAAAAATGGAACTATAAAATAATCTGTCTGGCTGTGATTCGCTGACAGCCTTGGGTGCATCTACTTAATCTATTTCAGCCTAGTTTTTCCGTAAAAATACTGAAGATGAAATTAATCAAGGTGCTCCTAGCTGCGCTGCCCATTTCTGCGGCGATCGCTAGTTTCAAGGCGATCGCCCAACCAATTATTCCGGCTGGTGATACTCATACAGTCGTTAATCGCAACGGTAATAGTTTTAATATCAATGGCGGACAATTGTCAAGCGATCGGACTAATCTGTTTCATAATTTTACTCAATTTAGTCTTCCAACAGGACAAATCGCCAACTTTCAATCCCAACCCCAGATTCAGAATATTCTCAGTATTATTACTGGGGGAAATGTTTCCCAGATCAACGGTTTAATCAAAGTCACAGGTGGTAACTCCCACCTGTTTTTAATTAATCCCAGTGGTCTTATCTTTGGTCCCAATGCCAGTTTAAATGTCCCCGCTTCTTTCACAGCAACCACTGCCGAGCGGCTCGGATTTGGCCCGAATTGGTTAAACACCAAGGGTAATAATAACTATTCCTTATTAAATAGCAATCCTCAAGCCTTTGCTTTCACTACATCTCAAGTCGGAAGTCTTATTAATCAAGGTAACTTAACTCTCGCACCAGGACAAAATCTCACCTTATTAGGTGGAACTGTGATCAGCACAGGGAATTTAGTTGCACCCCAAGGAGAAATTACCGTTGCGGCAATTCCTGGTTCGAGTCAAGTCAGAATTAATCAAGCCAATCATGTTTTAAGTTTAGACATTCAGCCACCTACGACCTCATCGGGAATTTCTACAGCAGCATTGTTACCTCAATTACTGACCGGTGGAAATGTGAGTAGTGCTACCAAATTAACGGTTAATCCTAATGGGACAGTACAGTTAACTGGTTCAGGATTAGCAGTCGAGAATGGAGATGTAGTCGTCCAACAAGTACAGGGAAAAACTGCAACTCTCGCAGCGAACCATAATCTCACCTTAGTAGAAAGTCAACTTCAGACCACAGGAGACTTAAATCTGTTAGCTGGAGAGACAGTTAGAATTAGAGATAGTGTTAGTAAAGCATTCACCGCACAAGCAGGGGGAAACTTAATAATTCGCGGTAATCAAGGAATTGATATCCTTGCACTGAATCATCCTGAAATACCATTACAAAGTGGGGGAGATTTAACTTTAATTAGCAATGGAAAAATTTCGGGAGATGCACATTACCAGACAAAGGGAAATTTTTCGATTCGGAATTTGGAGGGCCAAGCTGGAGACTTTTTCAGCAAATATGATCCAGTAATTACATCAGACGGAGATGTCACCTTTGGTAACTATACAGGTGCTTCTTTAAAAGTAGTAGCGGGGGGAGACATTCAAACCGGAAATATTGTTATTAATAGTATAGATCCAACCTTAAATCCGACTAATCCGATCGTCAGTTTACAAGCAGGAGTAGCAGGTACAACCGATAATCAGACCTTTGCTTATACTGATATAGCATCAGGTACAACTTTTAATAAAACTACTCCTCCATCATCAGGAAATCTTACAGTAGGTGGGAATATTACAACTACATTAGCATTACCACTCCAGGTAGATTTAACAGCTAATGGCAATATTAAAACGCAGGGCATTACCACGGGCGGTGGGAATATTAGCCTGAATAGTAATAATGGAATTGATACAAGTGCTGGTGCATTGGGATCTAGTGCTGCTAGTGGAAATGGTGGGAATATTAGCATTACGGCTACTAATAATATTATTACTGGTAATATCAACTCGGGTGGGACTCTGAATGGTGGAGATATTACTTTAATTAGTAGTAGTGGTACAATTGACACTAGCTTAAGCAATTTATTCAGCGGTACTAATTTTATTAGTGGTAATCATGATGGGAATATTGCGTTGACTGCTGCGGGCAATATTACTACAGGTGCTCTCAATTCCATTGGAGGGTTATTTGGTGGGAATATTAGCGTTAATAGTGGTGGGAATATTGATACTAAAGGCAGCATAATACTCAGTAGTGGAAATCTAACTGGTGGCGCGATCGCCTTAACCGCGAATGGAAATATTTCAGTTGCTAGTATCACTTCATCAGGAAACAGTAGCGGAAATATTACTCTGCATAGCGATGGTGATATTAATCCCTCCATCTTATCAGTAGGAGCGATAAGTTCTAGTGCTAGTAATGGCAGTAGTGGGGATATCACATTAACAGCTAGTGGGAATATTACCAGCATATCAGGTAATGCTAGTTCTACCAATGGGAATGGTGGGAATATTAGCATTACAGCTAGTGGGAATATTACCAGCATATCAGGTAATGCTAGTTCTACCAATGGGAATGGTGGGAATATTAGCATTACGGCTACTAATAATATTGTTACTGGTAACATCAGCTCGGGTGGGACTCTGAATGGTGGAGATATTACCCTAATTAGTAGTAGTGGTACGATTGACACTAGCTTAGGCAATTTATTCAGCGGTACTAATTTTATTAGTGGTAATCAGGCTGGGAATATTGCGTTGACTGCTGCGGGCAATATTACTACAGGTGTTCTCTATGTTACTGGTGGGTCTTATGGTGGTAATATTAGCATCAATAGTGGTGGGAATATTGATACTCTAAACCAAATATCCAGTAATGGAAATGTAATGGGTGGAGCGATCACCTTAACTGCCAATGGGAATATTGCAGTTACTTACATCAATTCATGGGGCAACAGTAGCGGAAATATTACTCTGCATAGCGGTGGTGATATTAATTCCACCAACACTCTTCCAGGATCAGGAGCGATAACTTCTTATTCTATTAATGGTAGTAGTGGGGATATCACCCTAACTGCGAATGGCAATATTACCGGCATATCAGGTAATGCTAGTTCTACCAATGGGAATGGTGGGAATATTAGCATTACTGCTAGTGGCAATATTACCGGCCTATCAGGTAATGCTAGTTCTACCAATGGGAATGGTGGGAATATTAGCATTACGGCTACTAATAATATTATTACTGGTAACATCAGCTCGGGTGGGACTCTGAATAGTGGAGATATTACTCTAATTAGTAGTAGTGGTACGATTGATACTAGCTTAGGCAATTTATTAAACGGTACTAATTTTATTAGTGGTAATCATACTGGGAATATTGCGCTGACTGCTGCGGGCAATATTACTACAGGTACTCTGGATTTACTTGGTGGGTCTTATGGTGGTAATATTAGCATCAACAGTGGTGGTAATATTGATAATAAAAGCCAAATATCCAGTAGTGGAAATGTAATGGGTGGAGCGATCGCCTTAACTGCCAATGGGAATATTGCAGTTACTTACATCAATTCATTTGGCAACAGTAGCGGAAATATTACTCTACATAGCGGTGGTGATATTAATTCTACCAACATTTTTCCCGGACCAGGAGCGATAACTTCTTATTCTAGTCATGGTAATAGTGGGGATATCACATTAACTGCGAATGGCAATATTACCAGCATATCAGCTAATGCTAATTCTACCAATGGGAATGGTGGGAATATTAGCATTACTGCTAGTGGCAATATTACCGGCCTATCAGGTAATGCTAGTTCTACCAATGGTAATGGTGGTAATATTAGCATTACTGCTACTAATAATATTATTACTGGTAACATTAACTCGTGGGGAAATAATGGTGGAGATATTACTCTAATTAGTAGTAGTGGTGCGATTGACACTAGCTTAGGCAATTTATTCAACGGTACTAATTTTAGTGGTAATCATGCTGGGAATATTGCGCTGACTGCTACGGGCAATATTACTACAGGTTTTCTCAATTCCTCTTGGGGGGTATCTGGTGGCAATATTAGCGTTAATAGTGGTGGGAATATTGATACTAAAAGCACAATATTCAGTAGTGGAAATGCAATGGGTGGAGCAATCACCTTAACTGCAAATGGAAATATTTCAGTTGCTGGCATCGCTTCATCAGGCAACAGTAGCGGCAATATTACTCTGCATAGCGGTGGTGATATTAATCCCTCCATTTTGTCAGTAGGATCGATAAATTCTAATTCTAGTAATGGTAATAGTGGGAATATTAGCATTACTGCTAGTGGCAATATTACCGGCCTATCAGGTAATGCTAGTTCTACCAATGGTAATGGTGGGAATATTAGCATTACTGCTAGTGGCAATATTACCGGCCTATCAGGTAATGCTAGTTCTACCAATGGTAATGGTGGTAATATTAGCATTACTGCTACTAATAATATTATTACTGGTAACATTAACTCGTGGGGAAATAATGGTGGAGATATTACTCTAATTAGTAGTAGTGGTGCGATTGACACTAGCTTAGGCAATTTATTCAACGGTACTAATTTTAGTGGTAATCATGCTGGGAATATTGCGCTGACTGCTACGGGCAATATTACTACAGGTTTTCTCAATTCCTCTTGGGGGGTATCTGGTGGCAATATTAGCGTTAATAGTGGTGGGAATATTGATACTAAAAGCACAATATTCAGTAGTGGAAATGCAATGGGTGGAGCAATCGCCTTAACTGCAAATGGAAATATTTCAGTTGCTGGCATCGCTTCATCAGGCAACAGTAGCGGCAATATTACTCTGCATAGCGGTGGTGATATTAATCCCTCCATTTTGTCAGTAGGATCGATAAATTCTAATTCTAGTAATGGTAGTAGTGGGGATATCACATTAACTGCTAGTGGCAATATTACCGGCATATCAGGTAATGCTAGTTCTACCAATGGTAATGGTGGTAATATTAGCATTACAGCTAATGGGAATATTACCGACATATCAGGTAATACTAGTTCTACCAATGGTAATGGTGGTAATATTAGCGTTAATAGTGGTGGTAATATTAATACTAATAACACAATATCCAGTAATGGAAATCTAACTGGTGGAGCGATCGCCTTAACTGCGAATGGAAATATTAACGTATTTAGCCTGAATTCTTCAAGTTCGAGCTATGGAGGTAATATTACTCTGTACGCCAATGGGAATACGAGTTTAAATCAAATTAATGCTCAAAGTTTAGGAGGAGGGGTAGGAGGCAATGTTGATATTACCACTAACAAGTTTTTCCAAGCTACAGGTTTCTTCAGTGATATAAATGGGATTAATGCGAGTATTTCTACTGCGGGTGGGACTAATGGTGGGACAATTATTATCCGTCATGGAGGACAAGGAATTACACCTTTTATCGTCGGGGATTCAGGTATAAATGGTACTACAGGTGCAATTACCAGGGGAGCTACACTTGTACAAACGATCGCACCAACATCATCCTATCTGAATACTTATACTCAGGATTCTAATAACCTGCAAATTATTTCTATTCCAGCACCAGTTACTCCTTCTAATTCTAACTCTGGGGTTACTTCTAGCTATAATTCCTACTCTTATCCTGCTGCTAATTCTACCTCTACATCTACTAGCAATGCTGGTGCTGCGATTAATCCTAATTCTAACACTGGGTCTATTACTAATACTTCTAACTCTGGCACCGCTACTAATTCTCACTCGGCGTCTAACTCTGGTGCAATTACAAATGCTAATCTTAACATTGGCACAACTATTACCAATCCGATCTCCAGCTCAACCACAAATAATTCACCAGTATCTAATCCTGTAAGTTCTAACTCTGGCACCGCTACAAATAACTCACCAGTATCTAATCCTGTAAGTTCCACTTTGACTAGACAAGTTTATGAAGTGCCATTACCAACTCAGCCACATTCTCAGCAATCCACGTCAACCATAAATCCGATCGCTCAACCAGTTAATTTAGAGCCGATCCCAGGACCCACAACTCTCCCAGCGATCGCAACTAGTCTCGATTCTAGTAACTTAGATAACGCGATCAACCAAATTGAAGCAGCACGTACTAGTGAATATGACAACTATTTATCCTCCAATCCCCACCTGAAAGATACTGCTCAAGAAATTCGCGATATCCTCAAAATAATTGCTGATCAAACTAAAACTAATCCGGTTGTTATCTATGTGATCGCATATAAACAACAGTTAAAATTATTATTAGTCACTCCGAAAGGACCGCCAATCCTCAAAACTGTTCCTAGCGTTAATCGTCAGTTGTTATCTGATACATTAGGAAAATTTCGTGAGAATATTACTACTCCTAGTGAACGCCATAGTAACAGTTACTTAGCGCGAGCCAGACAACTTTATTCCTGGCTAATTTCTCCACTCAAATCTAATCTTGATGCTCTCAAAGTCGATACTCTACTTTTTTCAATGGACCCAGGACTACGTCTGATTCCTTTAGCAGCTCTACATGATGATAAACAATTTTTAATTGAACAATATAGTCTAGGGATAATTCCTAGCTTCAGCTTAACTGATAGTCACTATCAATCTCTCTACAATCAACAAGTTTTAGCGATGGGAGCAAATAAATTTAAAACCCAAAGTGCATTACCTGCGGTACCGACTGAACTCGCTACGATTACTCCCAGACTCTGGAAAGGTAAATCTTTTCTGAATGAAGCTTTTACTTTAGCTAATCTCAAATCTGCCCGGAACTACACATCCTTTAAAATAATTCATTTAGCAACCCATGCAGAATTTGAACCAGGAAATTTAAGCAATTCCTATATTCAATTATGGGACACACGCTTAACAATTGATAAACTCCAGGAATTACAATGGAACCCGGAAGTAGAAATGCTGGTCTTAAGTGCTTGTCAAACCGCAGTGGGAGATAACAAACTGGAGTTAGGTTTTGCGGGATTAGCTGTGCAAGCTGGAGTGAAATCGGTTTTAGGAAGTTTATGGTATGTCAGTGATGAAGGTACATTAGGATTAATGAGTGAGTTTTATCAACAATTGAAAACAGTCAGAATTAAAGCTGAAGCCCTCCGACAAGCACAGTTAGGGATGCTCCACAAGAAAATTCGGATTATCAATGGCAAATTACATACCTCATTTGGAGATATTAGTTTACCTCCAGCCCTATCTCATCTAGAAAATGATTTATCTCATCCTTACTATTGGTCAGCATTTACGATGATTGGTAATCCTTGGTAAATAGTTTACAACGGTTTTTTTACTGGTTGTGGGATTCGCTTTTGCCAATTGCCGATCGCTTCAGTTGCTTGGGAAAACACAGGAGTGTGATGAGGAATAAAACCAGCAATGCGAATAGCTTGATCTAATTTACCTTGTTTGGCTTGTTGATGAGCTATTTCTAGCAGATTTTGACTAGCCTCATTAATTAATTGTTGGGCTTGGTAATATTTTGGTTGATTAATTTTAATCTCATTGGCTTTAGCGATCGCGCGATTTAAAGTTTCTGGCTCTCGGGATTTCATTAAATTCGTAGCAGCCACAATTATTTTTTGATTAACTTTCTGCTGTTGAGCAAGATTTTTCCACAGAGTGATTTTCTGCTGTGCTAAATTATAAGTCAATGGATCTACATCTGGAACTAATTTAGCTGCGGCAATTGCTGTGGTAAAATTTCCCTGTTTTGCTCTTCCTTCAGCCACATCCATAATCAGATAACTCCAACGCTGAATATTTTGTTGTGCTTGCTGATAAAAAGGTTGTCCTTTTTTAATTTTCCTAGCTTGGGCAATTGCCTTATTATATTGGGATACCTGAGTTGGTGTGATTAAAATTTTCGCCTTTTCTAAGATAATTTTATTCTCGTTTTGTAGATAGGGATCAGGAATTATAGCATCTCCATCCAGAGATATTTTTTCTGCTCCTACTTGAGTAAGCGAATTGAGCGATTGAGGTGAAGAAAAACGATGATTTGGAGATATATTTGTAATACTTCCTGAGTTTAATAATACAGTTTTTCTACCCAAAATTCGCGGATCACCATGCTCAAATAAACCCGCAATACAGCCAATCATTAAAGTAGCTAAAGTGCCAACAAATAAAGCTTTCCAACCTAATTGGGTAATATCTTTGCGTCGGGAAGGAACTAACGCGATCGTTCCTCCGACAAATATCCCCACTGAAGCAATATGAGCAAAACCAGAAAGAACATAGCTAACAATTAACAAGGTGCGATCGCTAATTAACCCATTCCGAGTCGCTTCTGCTAAACTTTGATAAGCGGGAATCTCCGTTTCTAAAAATCTGCGTCCAATTAAGACAGAAGCTGTCCAGGAATCTTCAAAAGGTACACCTGTCAATAAAGTTAAAGGATAAAATAATGCTCCTTGAATATTTTCTAAAGTAATAAAGCTAAAAATCGTGCCGATATTTTGCAAAAACAGGATATCCGCACTTTTTAAACTAGCTAAACCAGTAAATG
Organism: uncultured cyanobacterium; assembly: GCA_963744145.1. Lineage (GTDB taxonomy): Bacteria > Cyanobacteriota > Cyanobacteriia > Cyanobacteriales > CAWUOF01 > CAVUSO01. The sequence goes on from CAVUSO010000001.1 coordinate 2,194,488, forward strand.
TTTGATCTAATAAAGATTTTAAGCCTAAAATTAAAATTAACACCGCCGCGATCGCTACTGCCATTTTCACTCCTTCTAACGCTCCCAGAATAGCAGCATCTAAAGGACTAACTCGCTCAATTAAGCTACCACCAATAATTTCTTGAGGCTCTAATTCTGGTTGATAATCTTTAGTGGGAATCCCATTAGCAGTAAGTGGTATTTCTGTTTCGGGAATTAAAATTTTTGAGATCACGAAACAAGCAGGAATAGCAATAATTGATGCGGAAACTAAATGTCCTAGAATATTAGGAAAATATGGTTTGAGAAAGCTCACATAAATAGCTAAAGTAGAAGAAGCAGCAGTGCCAAAACAACAAGATAGCATAGCACATAGTTCGCTCCGGGTCATTTTAGCTAAGTAAGGTTTAACGACGATCGCTGATTCAATTCCTAGAAAAATATTAGCGGCACCACTTAAAGATTCAGCTCCGCTCAACCGCATGGTATTATAAAATATTTTCGCAAAAAAATTAACAATGATTTGCAGAATACCCAGATTTTCGAGTAATGCCATCAAACCTGAAAAAAAGACTACAGTAGGTAAAGCTCGAAAAGCAAAAATATAACCAAGGTTAAGATCAGGAGGTTGGTTAGCTAAAGGGACAATATTTTTACCAAATACAAAACTAGCACCAAAATCTGCGGCAAGAAAGACCGCATCTAGTAAACTACTCATCCATTCTAGGAGGAGCCGAGTGGGAGGGAACTGAAAAACTAAAAAACCCAAGATGAGCTGTAACCCGATCCCCCAGATCACGACCCGAACCGGAAAAATTTGGCGATTTTCCGAACAGCTCCAAGCGATCGCACATAAGCCAAAGATCCCCAACAAGGAAATAAAGTTATACATTAAAGAAGGCATAAGCTCACGTCTGAATCTAGTTAACTAAAGCTAAAAGGAATGGATTGAGGTAAACCCTGATTGTTTCTGACTAAATTTTGGTGTGGTGGTCGGATGGGCGAATTTCCCTCACAGAATACCTGAAAAAGAAACCTGGGGAAACTACTGAAAGTCTAATTATCAAGACAAAATCGAGATCAGGATTTATGCCAAGTATCCCTTTACCTGCAAGTGGACGTGATAATTTCTAATGGTAAACCCTTGTCCTCAATCATTTTAACGCATGGAAGCTTTTGAACCAATTCCTCCGGAATGGACACTTAAAGCAATTCACGCTCGTGGATTTTGTTGTCCTAGTTGTCGAGCTACCGCAATGGAATCTGCCCGAGCTTGGATTAATCGTCGTGCTCCTGTATATACTGAAGAACATCGTCGGAAATGGCAAGAATTTTATGAATGTACTTGTGGTTCAGTCTGGTGGGGATGGAGTAGTGAGCGTCCTCCCTCGGAACTAACGACAGAGGATCGCGTCCAAAATGAAGATTTTTGAACTCAAAGTCCCTGATTTTCCCTTGTCCCTGAGCTGAAAGACAAAGTGTATTCAACCCTTGAACAAAAATATCAGCGGATTCACCGCGAACTGATTACTGGTGTTCTTGTCCTAGCTGGTGTAGTTTTGCTAGGGACATTATGGTACTGTTTGGTTGAGGGATGGCATTGGACTGATGCTCTCTATATGACCATTAGTACCCTAGCTACAGTGGGGTTTGGTGAGATTCATCCTCTGAACTCAAGAGGACGTTTATTTACCATTGCCCTGATTATGATGGGACTGTTGACGATTGGTTATATTGTTAATAGATTTACGGAAGCCTTAATTGCAGGCTATTTTCAAGAAGGAATCCGACTGAGGCAACAGCGTCACTTGATTGATACTTTATCGGGACATTATATTATCTGCGGATTCGGTCGCACTGGTCGTCAAATTGCTTTGGAATTTCAAGCAGAAGCGATCCCTTTTGTAGTGGTTGATTCGGATCAAGCATCTCTGGAACTAGCTGGCAAAATGGGCTATTTTTCCGTCCAAGGTGATGCTACTTTGGATGAAACTTTGATCAAGGTGAAAATCGAAAAAGCACTCTGTTTGGTTGCCGCACTTCCCTCTGATGCAGAAAACCTTTATACAGTTCTCTCCGCTAAATCTTTAAATCCTCAAGTCCGGGCGATCGCTCGTGCTAGTAATGAAGAAGCTGTCCAAAAATTACAACGGGGTGGTGCAGATGCGGTGGTTTCTCCCTATATTACTGGTGGGAAACGGATGGCTGCTGCTGCTCTGCGACCCCAGGTAATGGATTTTGTAGATGGGATTTTGACTGGAGCCGATCGCTCTTTCTATATGGAAGAGTTTCTGGTGCAACCCGATCTCTGTCCTTATGTTGGTCAAACTCTAAGAGATGCGAAATTGCGATCGCAATCCGGTGCTTTAGTTTTAGCTGTGCGTCGTGCTGATGGCACTTTGATTGGTGGACCCACTGCGAATACCCCAATTATGGCTGGAGATTTATTAATTTGTATGGGTACTGCGGAACAGTTACGTCTCCTCAACCAAATTCTTGGTCCAATCGATCGCAAAAATCCCCGTCTACCCAAACAAATTAAATCTGATCAGCTTCCTTAACTCAATCTAATTTTAAGGCGCTAGCAGGAACTTCATCCCATGAGCCAACTTCTCGTAATCGCGCAGTCCAACCTTGGACTTTTTGCTGGGTAGTTAAGTTTTGCTCGAAGGATTGATGGCACGCTTCGGCCCGTTCTTGGTCTGTACAAGCGATACAAGCATAAATTAGACCAGAAGGATCTATTTGCTCATTTACCCAAATAGTTGTCATGGAAATTTATCCCCACTCGCAATCTGTTCGATTTTAAACTAATACCAGGATGATGATTAATTATTTGGCTGAAGATGCTGAGATGCTAAATTTTGTAATCCCTCACCCGTAACCCGACAAATGCGCCAGTCTGGTAAAATTGCTGCACCCAAATGTTGATAGAATTTGATGGCCGATTCATTCCAGTCTAAAACACTCCATTCCATCCTGCCACATCCTCGATCCATCGCTAATTTCGCTACATAAGTAATTAAAGCTTTCCCAATCCCTTGACCACGATAGGTTGGTAACACAAATAAATCTTCTAGGTAAATTCCTGGTTGGGTGAGAAAGGTAGAATAATTCGGAAAAAATAAAGCAAATCCGACTGATTCATCTGCCAATTCGGCGATAATTGCTTCAGCGTAAGGGCGATCGCTAAATAAGTGAGATTTTAAATTATCGGCATTACCTGTAACTGCATGAGATAGTTTTTCATATTCTGCTAGTGCTTTAATTAGATTAAACAATCTAGGTATATCCGCAGGTGTTACGGTTCGCACAATGAGATTAGATAACATGAATCCTCCACACTATAAAAAAGATTATTCTTAGTAATCTTACCAGAAAATTAATTCAGTTTGCGGCTATACCTGATCGAAATTCCCGTAGTGCTTGAGTATGGTTTTCTAATTTAATACAGTGCATCAAAAAAGTTACATCTAAATTCGGTAAAAGTTGAGATTTAGATAAAGTTTCATATCCATGATTTTTGAGAGTATAAAACAATAGTTGATCATTTACCCAAAACCAAACTTCAGGAATATTCAGACGTTGATATGCTTCTAATTTATCAATTCCCCCACTGGTAACAATAACTTCTATTACTAAATCAGGATTGACTCTATTTTGTCCCAATTCGTAGGATTCATCAGTTTCACGCTTAACTTTTGCAGATTCACTTTCTAGCATCATTGAACCAGTAGGTGTAAAATCTAAACCCAGAAATTCCAGGTAAATTTCTAATAAAGCAGCAATCCGTTTTTTGATAGTTTCATGTTTTTTACCTGGCACTTTGCGAATCTCTAATACTCCATTTAAAAAAGACAGTCTCACACCTGGACGATTAATAAGCTGCTCGACTGCTTTGAATTCTTGCCAGGTTAATTCGTCAATTAAAATTGGTTCCGGTTCTCGTTCAATGAGTGTAACTGTCATTAGTCAATTACTTATACACTTAATTTTACATATTATCATATTAGGGGTACTATATTATTGGTAAACTATAAAAAATAACCATTAGACATCTTGCTGAAATAACTAGGACAGACAAGATGTCTGTCCCACTATGATGAAAGACATGAGAAAATTGTTCTATGGCAGTAATACAATATCGTAAAATCATTCAAGATTTAATTTTAGCAAGGGGACAAAGGCAATTGTCCTCAACAGAAATTGAGACCCAAGCTATTTTAGATACTGAGCGCGATCACTATCTGATCTTGCATACAGGTTGGCGTGATAATTATCGGACTCATGGATGTAGTTTACATCTTGATATCAAAGATGGTAAGATCTGGATACAACATGACGGGACTGAGGTTGGTATTGCTAATTTACTGGTTGAACAAGGAGTGCCTAAAGAAGATATAGTATTAGCATTTCACTCTCCTTATATGCGCCAATTTACTGAGTTTGCTACTGATTAAAATCACGATAATTTATTAATTATTATCCCCCAAATATATGTCTAAATCATTGATTTCTCAATTTAAAACTCCTCAAAATTTACCACCTTTAGCAAATGGCGATCGCCTAAATCGTCAGGAATTTGAACGTCGTTATAAGGCAATGCCCGAAATAAGAAAAGCTGAACTAATTGAAGGAATTGTTTACATGGCATCACCCTTACGTTTCAAACCCCATGCTGAACCACATGGTAATATTATCGGTTGGTTATGGACATACAAAATCGCCACACCTCAAGTAGAAATGGGAATTGAGCCAACAGTACGTTTGGATAGTGATAATGAACCTCAACCAGATGGTGTATTATTAATTAGTGGCGGACACTCAACCTTGAGCGAAGATGGATACTTGGAAGGAGCGCCAGAATTAGTAGTAGAAATTGCTGCGAGTAGTGCCGCGATCGATCTAGGAAATAAAAAACGTGCTTATCGACGAAATGGTATTCAAGAATACATCATTTGGCAGGTATTTGAACAGAAAATCGATTGGTTTAGCTTACAAGATGGTGATTATATTTCTTTGAACCCAAATGAACAGGGGATTATTTGCTCAGAGGTATTTCCGGGATTATGGTTAGATATTTCAGCTATATTGCAAGGAAATATGCAGCAAGTATTAGCAATTCTGCAACTTGGAATTAATTCGGAGGAGCATCAAGTTTTTGGGCAAAAATTAAGAAAAAAAAAGGTTTAAAATGCAATCCAATTCAGTTAATTGTAGGGGCGAAGCATTCGGGCGATAATTTATCACTTAAATCCGTTAATACTATATCCGAATGCTTCGCCCAGTTCTTCGCCGAGATTCTCCCAAAATCTCTTTAACTGAACCATATTGAATTATATAACACAATCCTGTTCAGTTAAGAATATTTTTGAAGATCTCAGCAGCAGAAGGGTGAAGCATTCGGGTATAATATTGCTGGTTTAATCGCTCAATTGTCGCCCGAATGCTTCACCCCTACACTTAACTGAACCATATTGAATTATATAACAATGATTAACCCTCAACAAATAATTAGGGAGAATTAAACAATGATTTCACTTTTAGATAAACCCTTTAGTGCGTTAACAGAAGAAAAACTGGTAGTTTTACCAAACATCTCCTGGGCACAATTCAAAGCTATAGAAGCACAGTTAGAAAACAACACTGGTGTCAAACTTTCCTATTTATCAGGAGTAATGGAAATTATGGCTCCGATTAGCGATCGGCACGAATTTGTAAAAACAACTCTTAGCTATTTATTAGAAGCTTATATGAGAGAAAAAGGTATCCGATTTTATGGTCGTGGTGGATTTACACTAGAAGAAGAAGGGAAAGCTTCCGGTACTCCCGACGAGTCTTATTGTATTAATAGCAATAAAGAAACTCCTGATATTGTCATTGAAATTATCATTACCAGTGGGTCAATAAATAAATGGGATTTATACAAACCTAAAAGAGTCCCTGAAGTCTGGTTTTGGAAATCTAACCAAATAAGAATATTTCGTTTTAATGAAGAATCTAGTGAATACAACGAAGTTTCCCGTAGTGCTTTTTTTCCCGATCTAGATTTAGATTTATTACTACAATACCTTGCATATCCTGATCAATATGATGCTATCAATGAATTTATTCGGGCTACTCGCAAAGAATAAAAATACACAGCAATCCTGGTCAAATTTAGGATAAATTGCGACTGGATTAATTTTGGCAATAACTTTTCACATGCTCTCGAAAAACCGGAGATAAATTAAATAAAATTTTCTCTCCTTCTATTGGTTTGAGCAAATAGCGTTTTCTCAAAGATTGTAACCCATTAATCAATTCCACCGATGAGCAGGATAATGATTGGGTTAAATTTTCCCTTGATCTTGGTTGATCAGATTTACTCAATTCTACCACAATCTGTTGTTCTATAGGAGATAATCGATCGAATAATTCATTGAACCGAAATTTAATATCTTCAGTTAAGAGCAAATTATCCTCCGTTAAAAATTCAGCCACCTTACCCAGAAAAATATTCCTAATTAAAATAGCAATATCTTTTAAATAAACTGGATTACCTTCATATAAATCAATCAGTTTTGACCAGGTTGCTTCATCTTTTAATCCCAAGTTATTCAAAATTTCTGGATGATCTAAACCTGCTAACTCCAAAGACTTAACGGGATATAATTCCTCATCTAAGCAAAGCATTTCTTGACATTGTTCTTGACTAATTAAAATCAAACTACTTTGATGTTCAATTTCGGTTATTTTTGTAAAAAAACTCTTATAGTCTTTAGATTCAGGTTGGTATTGTCCGGCAAATTGTCCAATGGTAAATAGTTCTTGCACATCATCAAGGATAATTAAACATCTTTGCTGACGGAAAAGATTAAACAATTGGGTTAATTTATGATCAGATTGAATAGGATCGGGATTAATAGCTGTTAAAATTTCACTAATAATGGTATCTAAAGAATGGGATAGTTTGATGCTTTTCCAGATGACTACATCAAATTGTTGTAGATTTAGGTCAACAAACGAGTATCCAACCGATCCTGTAGAAGATTTGGTATTCAAAACTAAGCAAATGATTGCTGTTCCTGAAAGGTTAGCAATGACTACAGGTGCATCAGCAGTTCTTGGTACTTTTGGTGCTGTTATTGGCGGAATTATAGGTGCTGCAATCACAGGGTTTTTGAGTGGTGGTTTAGCTATAATTCCAGGTGCAATTGAGGGAGCAAAAATATTTGGTGCAGTAGGAGGAGCTTTAGGAAGTTTTGCTGTATTTTCTGATAGCGATGATCAATTAAATATAACCATGACACCAGCACAAATTGAGGATAATGTTAAAAAATTATTAGCTATCGTCTGGGGACTTGAGCATAATGGTTTTGGTCGTGGTAAAGATTTGTCTGAAGAGGAAGCTAAGAATATGAAAAGTCAGATTGAAGAATTAAGCGCTAAACAAAAGATTGATGATTGGACTAAGGTAAATCGAAGAATAATTATCAAGTATTGTCAGGATATTCTCACTGAATTGGAAAATTATTAATCGCTATAAAGTTCAATTAAAATAGAATTAATTTACTTAAGAAATAGAAATTAAATAATTAGCTTGCTTGCCGTGAGCACCCTTCGACTACGCCCCCTTCGATTTCGCTCAGATAAACTCAGGGCAAGCCTCAGTGACCAAGATCAGTATCAATCTGACCTAGCTTAACTAAACCGGATTGAACTATCAGGTCGATCGACTCAATCGATTTGATTCATAAATGACCGAGGGCAAAGCATTTCGGTCCTAGTTCTCTCCTGTTTAGTCCATCTTTGATCTGCCGAAATGCTTTGCCCCTACAAATCCGGATAAAATTCTGTTTAGTCTAATCTGGTTCAGTTAAGCATAGGGACGTTCCCATAGCGTGCCGTAGGCGATCGCCTAATATCCAGATTAGCATAATTGCACAGTGATCAATATGGTATAGTCATTCAGTGGCTAGCGAATTACGAATTGCTTGGACATCTTTTTCTAAATCTTCTTCTGGATAAATAAACATCGGATATTTTAAAGACAGATAATAGTCTAAAGATTTATGTTATAGTGGCGAATTAGTTTTCATATAACCTAGTATATTTGATCGATTGCAATGCTTACCATTCAATATCTATAGTGTAATTAGAAAACACAGGATCTCGGCTAACTAAAATAGCATTTTCGGACTTCCCTTGTGCAATTAATAATCGATCAAAAGGATCTTTATGGTATAAGGGTAGTTGATCTAAGGCTAGAATATGATTCACTTGAACAGTGATAAACTCTATCCCATTTTTTCGCTGATTGTTAATAATCTTTGCTAAAGGCTGATTTAACGTTAATTTCCCCAACTGGGTTTTAATTTGTATTTCCCATAGAGTTACAACACTTACTAAACGAATATTTTCTTGATTTAACAATAACTCAAGTGCTTTTTTTGACAGCTTGGATGGGTCGCTATCCCACCAAATAAAAGTATGAGTATCTAAGAGTAATTTCATCACGACCAAAATTCATCTGGTAAAGGTTCATCAAAATCGTCACTCATTACCATTGCACCTAAGTTTAATCCAGCTTTAGGCACAATTTTCTCCTGAAGATGATTGATAGAAATCACTTTTGCCAAAGGAATATCTCCATCAGTCAAAACTATTTCTGTATGATCTTGTACTAAGGATAGCAAATCTATTACACTGATAGAAATTTGCTGAATATCAAGCGTTTTTTTTAACATTTTTACTCCTCGAAATTATTTATTTCTATGTTAGGTTACTTTAGTCTGGTCTCGGTAATATCACCATTATAACATAAACTTGTGGGGCGTGATCGTACTCATAACAAAAACGACGTAACCCCAATTCAAAATCAGATAATTCTCCGAGAGTATCGTTAGGTGCTAAGGAATATTTTTCTAAATTGCGATCGCCAATCTTAAAACTAAAATTATTTCTTCTTGTCATCTGCTCTTACCTCGTTTTTTTAATATTTGTGGCGATCGCACCCAAATCCCAGATCACCCCGATTATGCTAGAATTTTCATATTAATGTTTTCACAAATAAGAAAATGCTAACTTACATCAAAATCAATGGTTTTAAATCATTTCATAATTTTGAGATGGAATTTACACCTTTAACTATCATTGCTGGAGTAAACGCATCGGGAAAAAGCAATTTATTTGATGCTTTACAACTTTTGGTAAATTTGGCAGAAACAGACTTGAAAACAGCTTTTCGCCAACAGCGCGGCGATCCAAAAGAACTTTTTACTCAATTTGGAGAAAATCAATATGTTTCAGAAATGGAATTTATTGTCGAAATGTTAGTTAATCGTACAGTACAAGATAATTGGGGTAAGAAAGCCACTCTTAAGTATACACGCTTACGATATAAATTAGAAATTAGAAGAGTGATCAATAAAAGAAATGTTGAGGAATTGCTAATAGTCAATGAAAATTTGGACACTTTAAGGAATACTAAGGATGATTGGTTAAAACAGTATATTCCTAAAGATTTTATAGAAACCTGGCGACCAAAAATAAGACCAGGAAGCCAAGGCAAATTTTACATTAAATCCGATGATGCTAAAATTGTAGTTACCAAAGATGGAGAAGCTAGAGAAGACAAAGAATTCTCTGCAAAAAAAGTATTGCAAACTGCTTTAAGTAATATCAATTCGGTGGACTATCCCCATGTTTTTGCAGTCAAGGAAGAAATGCTGAGTTGGAAATTCTTACAACTAAATCCGGAAGAGTTGCGTCAACCTACGCGCAAAGATATTGCTGTACAAGATAAAATTACATCAAGTGGAAAAAATTTAGCTGCTGCGTTGTATCGGATTAAACAAGATGATGAATATAACTTGATAGAAATATCTCGTACCCTAAATAATATCTTGCCTAACATAACAGAAGTTAATGTTTATGATGACGAAGCTAACCAACAATATATGATTAAAATTAAAGGAGATGATGGCAGAGAATTTTCATCGAGAGTGCTTTCAGAAGGTACGCTAAGGTTATTAGCATTGTGTATTCTTTTATATGACAGTAAACATACAGGTTTGCTATGTTTTGAAGAACCTGAAAATGGGGTACATCCTTTTCGGATTAAAGATATAGCAAAGTTGTTGAAGAATTTAACGGTAGATTTTGCCAATTCTGAAATGCCTTTGCGCCAAGTGATTGTAAATACCCATTCATCTGTATTGATTGGCGAATTAATTCAATGGCAAAATGATAAAAATGTTAGTATTTGGTTAGCACAAATGAATAGTTTAATCACTGAGATCGAGGGAAAAAGAACTAAGTTAAGAATTACCAAAATTCTTCCTGTTGCTAAAGAAAAAGAACCAAAAGACACTTTATCATTTAGTGAACAGGAACGCAAGCTGACCTTAAAAAAAGTTATCGAATATTTAGAAACTGCTGATCCTAAAAACGCGATCGAGGCTATTCAATGACTCACCAGATAATTATTGCATTTGCTACCGAAGGATCTACAGATAAACGCTTTTTGGAAAGTGTGATTAAACGTACATTTGAAGACGTTGCTATCGACTGTCTGCAAGAGCTAGAAATTTTTGACCCTATTCATATTGAAAAAGTCATAGGAAGGATTGAAGAAAAAGCTTTAGATTATGCTCTTCAAGCGTTAGACAATGGAGCAAGCATATTATGTATTCATGTTGATGCAGATGATCGCACAGATGAAAAAGCATTTAATGAACGCATTGATCCCGCTTTTGAGAAGATTAGAAACACGGAAACAGAACTTTGTAAAAATTTAGTGGCTATTGTTCCAGTCCAAATGACTGAAGCATGGATGTTAGCAGATAAAGAATTACTAAAACGCCAATTAGGTACAAATAAAAATGATGAGGAGTTAGGAATTAATAAAAACCCTGAAGATTTTTCCGATCCTAAAGAAATTATCGAATCAGCAATTCGAGAAGCTAAAAATCAGAGAACTAAACGTCAACGTTGCGAATTGACTATTGGTGAATTGTATCAGCCGATCGGAGAAAAAATACAATTAAACAAACTGGATATTTTACCTTCTTATCAAAAGTTTAAAGAAGCTGTAAGAAATTCTTTTAAAAAATTGGGTTATTTGCACTGATTAATATTGATCTATCGGTGGGCGCACCATCCTATAAGAATATCGTGTTTTTTTAGATTATATAGCAATACGGTTCAGTTAGCTGTAGGGGCAAAGCATTTCGGCGCGTAAATGATGGCCTAAACGCCGAATAATATGACCGAAATGCTTTGCCCTCACCATTTATGAAGCTAACAGATCAACCATATATATTAAAATTAAATTAAAACCAAAATGTTACTTTGGCGACTTACGTTTACTTCGACGCCCCTTCGACTACGCCCCCTTCGACTACGCGAGCGGGTAAACTCAGGGCAAGATTAGCATAATTACACAGTGATCAATATGGTGAGCAAATTCTAGGACTTACCCAAAGAAACTAGGTCTCTGGTCAAAATCTTGGTTGGTGACTTAGATATTTACTGGAGCAACCTAGTTTCTAATCTGGGATGGTATAAGTCCTAGCGCAAATAGCCAAATTTAAGTTTCGGAAGTCGATGAGCGGTTCAATAAAGGGATCAGGTAGGCAATTAAAGCACCCATAATAAAACCGGTACAATTCCGAAATAGGGGTAACCATTCAGTAGTCCGGGTAACGACTGGACCAATACCAAAAGCGACAAACAAGATACCCCAAAGAGGAGAGAAAATTAAAGCCCATTGCCAAGCAAAGATTTTGTCTGGTTGTCTCGGTTGAGCAGCAAAACCAAAAATAATCCCACCGATGATCGAGGTGACCAGAGTTAAAATCCACTGTTCTGGTGGTAAACCAGGAACAATGCTACAGCCACCTTGACGCAAACAAGTTTTAATTGCTGCTAAGGATTGGAGGATAGCTTGGTCTTCACCATTTTCTCGGACAAAATAAAGATTGCCGTAGCGTGTTTGTAATTCTACCCAGAAAGTGCGGGTAAGTAGATTATATACGTCATCACCGACATTAAAGTTGAGTAAGTTGCCACCACGGCGATCGGCAACCAGCAAGATGCTTTTTTTATTTAGTCCCCAAAAATCCCTTAACGCGATTCCCGGTGTCCGGTCAAATTGAGTTAACACTCTAATCTTCCAACCAGTTTCCGCTTCAAAGTTTTGTAAATCTTGGTTTAAGGTTTCTTCTTGCTGACTGGTCAGAGATTTAGATAAATCGATGATCGGTGTCTGAGTTTGGGGAAGTAAATCCGGATTATTGTATGCTTGGGCACTTGGCCCGATCGCCCAAACTGATGCAGCCAGAATTAATGCGGCTACGGAGATGAGAAATTTTTGAAAAAAACGATGCTGCATTGGAATTTCAGTAAGATTAGGTCAAAATGGCCATCCGGCCAGGATGTATATGGGGCAATGCCCTGGTCTGCAATCCTCAAGTGCAAGAAAAAAAATTATATTTCTTTACACTTCTTTACTTTAAGCTAATATTATATAAATTAACAAAGCGTTCAATATCTCATTTAAGTTAATATATGCTCATTTGCTGGAGTAAGGAGGGACATCAACCTAAGTTTGGGCATTGAGATAATTAGACACTTAAGTCAGATTACGATTAAATCAGGATGAATCATAAGTATTAATTTATTAAAATCATCAAAGAGCTTCTAAATAAATAGCTCTAAATTAGATCAGACACTCTTGAATAAAGAGTGCTGAGATGATCACTTAATAGCATTAATTTGACATTCAGTAAAAATATTAATTACGCCCCGAATGTTTAAATCGATTTAAGAGTCAGAAACCTGATTATATCAGCTTTTACATATAGGAATATTGGTGATTAAATAGGGCCAGGCAAAGTAAAAAAAATAAGGGTAAGAAATATATCACAGTTTAAATGCGTAAGAACTCGCGTCTTCCGAAAATTTCAAAATACGACTAAAATTAAACTAATAACAAATTTTGTACTGGCTATGCCAGAAAGAAACACTAAGTTCTGCCGGAACAATAAAAGCGAAAATCAACATTAACCATGCAGATAAAAAACTCCCCCATATATTTGCCAGCTCTAGAAAACGTCATTGATCGTTGTCCATTAATGGTCAATCCGCAAACACCCTTAGTCGAAGTAATTATATTGATGAGCCAGATGCGAAGCACTTGTCTTGTCACCAGTTTCCATCCATCTTCAGAAGTAAGTATGATGGGTGAAGCAAGAGCTAGTTGTGTTTTGGTAGTAGAGGGATTAAAAATATTAGGAATTTTTACGGAGAAAGATTTAGTCCGGCTCATCGCCTCGGGTAAGGTAGGAAACCAGCAATCAAATCGGATGGCCGAAATTTGCATATCAGAAGTAATGACAACACAAGTGGTTGTACTTACCCAATCCCCAGACCAAGATATTTTTACAGCTTTGTTATTACTGCGTCAACATCGGATTCGTCACCTCCCCATAGTTGATCAGAAAGGGTTATTAATCGGGGTAGTAACACCTGAAAGTATTCGTCATGCGCTGTTACAACCAGCAAATTTACTCCAAGGGCGCAGTGTAGAAGAAGTGATGAATAGTCGTGTGATTACTGCACCAACAAATGCTTCCGTCTTAAGTATTGCGAAGATGATTGCCGAGCATGGTGTTAGTTGTGTCGTCATTATTCAACCTCAAGCAGCAGAAGATGAGCGATCGGTAAATACGGAGAATAGGATTGGCAAATTATCAATTCCTGTCGGTATGATCACGGAACGAGATATCGTCCAGTTCCAAGCACTAGAAGTAGATTTATCCCAATTACAAGCAGAAATGGTGATGAGTAGTCCCTTATTTTGCTTGTGTCCTACGGATACTTTATGGGATGCTCATCAGCAAATGCAAGAGCGATATGTGAGACGTTTAGTAGTATGTTCTCCGACAGGAGAACTGATCGGAATAGTTACCCAGACCAGTTTATTGCGTGTTCTCGATCCGATGGAAATGTCAGGGGTAATTGAGGTATTGCAACAAGCGGTGGAAAAACGTACAAGCGAATTAAAAGAGGCGATCGCCTCTTTAAGTTTAGCTAATACTCAACTAGAAAATGAGATATCCTCACGAGAAAGAGCCGAGGAGCGTTTACGTTTACTAGAGTCTGTGGTAGTGAACGCTAATGATGCGATCGTAATTATGGATGGGGGTAAGGATGATATCTCCAATCCGAATATTCTTTACGTCAATGAAGCTTTTACTCAAATGACTGGTTATACCAGTGCGGAAATAGTTGGTAAAACACCAAGTATTTTACGTGGACCAGCAACCGATCCGGTACAAATTAGTAAAATTCGGCAAGCTTTGTCAGCGCGATCACCTTTACGAGTGGAAATAATTAACTATCGTTGTGATGGTAGTGAATATTGGGTAGAACTTAATAGTGTACCTGTGACTAACGAACAAGGAGAATTCACTCATTGGGTATCGGTGCAACGGGATATTACCCAACGCAAATTGATGGAACAAGCACTCTTTGAGGAAAAAGAACTAGCTCAGGTTACTTTACAATCGATTGGAGATGCAGTGATTACCACTGATGCGATCGGTAATATTTCTTATCTTAACCCAGTGGCAGAAAAGCTCACAGGTTGGGCACCAGAAATGGCGATCGGATTACCCCTGATCAGGGTATTTAGAATTGTCAACGAAATTACTCGTGAGCCAATCGAAAACACAGTTGAACTCACTTGGGGTGAAGGCAAAATAGTAGATCTGGTGAATAATAGTGTCTTGATTGCGCGGAACGGTCACGAATTTGCCATCGATCATTCGGCAGCACCAATTCATGCTAGTGATGGTCGGATTGTTGGTTCTGTGCTAGTCTTTCGAGATAGTACCCACACTCGGGCTTTAGCACGTCAATTATCTTGGCAAGCTAGTCATGATGCGCTAACTGGTTTAGTGAATCGACGTGAGTTTGAAAGTTGTTTAAATGAAGCAGTCCAAAATGCCAAAGACCAGAATCAACAACATATTTTGTGCTATTTAGATTTGGATCGATTTAAAATCGTTAATGATACTTGTGGTCATGTAGCTGGAGATGAATTGCTACGTCAAGTCACAGTTTTATTTAAAAATAGAGTCCGCAAAACTGATCTTTTAGCACGTCTGGGTGGGGATGAATTTGGCTTATTACTATACCAATGTCAACTGGAACAAGGTGTGCAAGTCGCGAATACTTTATTACAAAGTATTCAAAGTTTTCGATTTGTGTGGCAAGATAAAACTTTTACAATTGGTGTGAGTATTGGGGTGGTTGTTATTGATGAAAATATTGATAATCCAGACAGTGTTTTAATTGCCGCTGATGCAGCTTGTTATGTCGCTAAAGATAAAGGTCGTAATCGGGTCTATATCACTCCTGTTAATGACTATGAATTTGCCAAACAGCAAGGTGAAATGCAGTGGGTGGTCCGGATTAATCAAGCTTTAGAAGAGGATCGCTTTTGTCTTTATTATCAGCCAATTATCCCAATTACTGCTCCAGAAATAAATCGCATCCATTATGAAGTTCTGTTGCGTTTAAAAGGTGAAAATAATCAAATTATTTCCCCAATGGCATTTATTCCAGCCGCAGAAAGATACCATTTAATGCACACAATTGATCGGTGGGTAATTCGCAAATTATTTACGATGAAACATGAAGAATTAAGCTACAAAAAGCAGGAAAATAGTTCGCAATTTCCCAATCTTAAACTTCCCAGCTATGCGATCAATTTGTCTGGTGCTAGTATTAATGATGACCAATTTATTGACTTTCTCTATGAACAGTTTTCTTTATACAAAATTCCTCCCGAAATGATTTGTTTTGAAATTACCGAAACCGTCGCGATCGCTAATTTGACGAAAGCATCTGAATTAATTCGCTCTCTGAAGGAATTTGGTTGTCATTTTGCTTTAGATGATTTTGGGAGCGGGATGTCATCCTTTGCTTATTTAAAAAATTTGCCGGTAGATTATTTAAAAATTGATGGTAGTTTTGTCAAAAATATCGTCAACAATCCAATTGATTTAGCCATGATTGACGCCATTAATAAAATTGGTCATGTGATGGGGATTCAAACCATTGCGGAATTTGTTGAAAATGAAACCATCTTTGAGAAAATCAAAGAAGTTGGGGTGGATTACGGTCAAGGTTATGGTTTAGCTGAACCCTGTCCTTTAAATGCTAATGAATTTCCTTTCCAAGGGGATTTTTGTCAAATTTACTCATTGAAAATAGCATCCTAGTTGATTTGACAACGCAGTAAAGCTTCAGCTAAACCTTCAATTCTGATCGGTTTACTAATATAATCATTCATCCCTGCGGCTAAACAAGTTTCGCGATCGCCTTGCATTGCATTAGCTGTCATGGCAATAATCCAAGGACGTTTAGACCAGGTTTGACAAATTACTTGTGTAGCTTGTAACCCATCCATTTCGGGCATTTGTACATCCATAAAAACCAGATCATAATGTTGTCTTTGTAATGCTTCAAGCACTTCTAATCCATTAGCTACTACATCGGCTCGATATCCAAGTCTTTCTAGCATTCGCAGGGCTACTTTTTGATTCACCACATTATCTTCAGCTAATAAAATGCGTAAGGGTATAGTCAATAACTGCTGGGGAGTAAATAAATCAGAGTTAATCATTTTTTTGGCTGCTGGTGCTGTAGATTTAGCTATAACTGTAAAATAAAAAACCGCACCAACCGACTTTAAGGATTGCGGTGATTTGGCTATTGATGAACCTAAAAATGCCCTGATAATTTCGGGATTTTCATCTAATAAATATTCACTTTCTTGAAAATTTGTCGGTGGATTTCCTCCAACTATACCCAGACTCTCCACCCACATCGTACCTTGCATCATTTCGACTAAACGTTTGCTAATTACTAATCCTAAACCCGTACCTCCATATTGACGAGTGGTAGAGGAATCTACTTGACTAAAAGATTTAAATAAACAATCCATCCGATCGCTAGGGATACCAATCCCCGTATCTTTAACAATAAATAAAATTTCATAATTGGATTCAGACGAAAATGTTTCTGGGTTCAGTAGTTTTGCTGTTACGCACAGTTTTACCTCACCGCTAGCTGTAAATTTCACAGCATTACTAAGTAGATTTACTAAAATTTGCCGCAATCTAGTCACATCACCGACAAAATTAATTGGCATTTTTTCAGCAATTACATAAGCTAAATCTAATTTTTTTTCTGCTGCTTTTAGTGCAAGTAGATCAATAGCTTCTTCTACACAACTGCGTAAATTAAAGGGCTGCTCTTCTAAACTTAATTTACCCGCTTCAATCTTAGAAAAATCCAAAATATCATTAATAATTGTCAATAAATTATCTCCACTGTTACGAATAGTTTCCACAAAATCTTTTTGCTGAGAAGTTAAGGCTGTATCTAGCAATAAACCGGTCATTCCAATTACTCCATTCATCGGAGTCCGAATTTCATGGCTCATAATTGCCAAAAACTCACTTTTAGCAAGATTAGCAGATTCAGCCGCAGTTCTAGCTTTTTCTAAAGCTAAATTTTGTTTAGCTAATTGTTCTTTATGAGTTCTTTCTTGCTCTAAAAGATGCGCTTGGGCTAGAGCAATTCCTACTTGAGTCGCAACTGCTTCTAGTAATTCAATTTCATCGCTTGTCCATTGACGAAACTTGTTACATTGGTGTAATTCAATGATCCCATTAGGTTCTTGTTGATAGGAAGTTCGGATTGCTAGTAGAGATTTGATGCTGATTTCGTAGCAACTTTGGATGATTGGTTGCAAAAGTGGCTCAAGGTAAACATTGGGAGATGCGATCGCTTTGTCCGTCGCTAATATTGCTTCAGCATAGATATTACCTTGAATCGGCATTTTTTGAATAAATTCTTCGTAACCTGGTTGAGCATATTGAGCTACAAATGGTAGTTGGGGAATTGGTGTAGTCAGATAGCTATAAATTAAACAGCGATTAATCTCAAATGCACTCCCTAGTAATCTGCTCGTAGTTTGAAAAATTTGTTGAGTATCTAATTGCGCTCGAATTTCTTCAGTAATTTGTCTCAGCAATTGCGCTTTTAATATTTGTTGGTGGAGAGAATTTTGAGATATATGACGCTCAATCACACCTCCTAACCATTCAGTCATTAAATTTAAAAGCTGTTTATCACTAGGTTTAAACCGTCGATTTTGTCTAGTATAATCCCAAAAACTTAGAGTCCCATAAACTTGACCCAAAACAATAACTCTTGTGCCAATATAAGATTGGATCATGAAACCTAGGTGTTTATCTGGGAGATTATTTAATGAATGTGAACAAAATTTAGTCTCACCTGTTAACTCAAAACATAGGGGATCTTTGGCTTTAATTGTTTCACGACAATAGGTTTGGATTAATCCAAAAACTTCTCCTTTTTTGAAGTAATTACCAGGAGTTCTAGCAGCGCTAATTTCATAGCGATCGCCTTTAATTTCCGCTAAGATACCGATGTTAAGTTTAAACCGTTTACACCCCATTGCTAAAAGTCCAGCTAGGTGATTTTCTAAAGTTATTCTTTTGGCTGAAGCCACTTTATATAAAGCACGAATTGACTGCTCACTTTCCCGTAATTCTTGTTCTGCTAGTTTGGTAAGTGTGATATTTCGTACTTGTGCTATGACTTGATCCTTGGGAAAATATATTAATCTCGCTTCATAATTTTGTAGTCCAGTAGATGTGTCTAAAGAGTATTCAAAAATTGTCAGTGATTGAGTTTGCAAAACTTGAAAAATTGCGGTTTGAATTTTATTTCCGATCGCATCAGGAAAAACTTCTTTAATTGTTTTACTAATTAATTCTTCCCCAGAAATGTTAAATTCACTCTGGTTCATTCCTGATTTATAATCAAGAATTTTACCGTTAGCACTAATCCGAAAATATAAATCTGGAAAAGCTTCAAACATGGTTTGAAATTCCGCGTTGATTTGCTGAAGTCTTTCGTTGGTATTAGCTAATTCTTGAGTGCGATCTCTAACTCGTTGTTCTAGGTTTTCATTAGTACGTTTGATTTCTTGAAATTTTTCATTCAGAACAATTGCCATTGATTGAAAATTTTGGGTTAGGGAATTTAGCTCGGTCACCGAACTATTGGGCAAATCAATATTTTCTTGAGCAAGTAATTTATCTGGTAAATTAGTTGTTGCTAATGCTAATTTCGCTAAATGAGCAACTAAACGACGGCTAATTAAGACCGCAATAATTAAGCTAATTAATGCGTTTAACAAGATGATAGCTAGATTTTTAATGTAGATATTTTCTAAATAATCCATATAATCTGCTAGCGGTACTTGAATTAATAAAGTCCAAGGAATATTCTCACTAATATTAATCTTATATAGGTAAAAAGATTGTTTCCACCGAATCATTAAAGGTGAATTTTTGGCAGAAGGAAACCATTGATAAATATTGCTATCAATGGGAATAATTTCTCCATTTTTGCTCAAATCAAAATTTGGTAAAGGTAAATTTGGAATGGTACTTGAAATCACCCGATCGCGAGCATCAAGTAAAGTAATTTGCATATTTCCATGAGGGGATTTTAAAATTTTATCAATCTCGTTTAATTTTAAACTCCCATAAACAAACCCATCTAAATGATGGCGTTTTAAGATGGGGACTACTAATCCAACTCGATTTTGTTCAGAATTATTTTCGCGATCGATATCTGTGATCAATTGATTTTGGAGCAAAGAATTATTAATCTTCAATAATTTCGCTGGCTCTAGCTCTGCTCGATCTGGTACAGATGCAATAATTTTCTTGGATTCATCAATTAGATAAATTTGTTCTATGTCATTGCTTATTTCTTTGAGCAATTGCAGCTGATCTAACAATTTTAAATTCTGATCACCGTTTGATTGATTGATGAAATCAGATAGAGTATTCAAGGCTTTTAAATGTTGTTGATGCCAAGATACAATTTGATCTACGATCGCGATCGATGTATTTTGTAAGATATTTTTAATGTTACTTTCTACTGGATTAAATACTGCTTGGCTAGTGATAATCGTAAAAATTACCGTGGTCATAAATACAAACATTACGAACAGATTAAATAACGCTTGTTCAAAGGAAAAAGTATTTTTTACTTGAGCAAACCCTAGCCATTTAGATAAAGGTAAATAACTAATGATTAAACTAGCAATCAAAGCATTAAAAATCCCATTGACAGATTGTTTGAGGAGAATAATTATTACTTGTGTAAATTGCATATCCATCACCCCTCCATAAAAGATCCATACCAGGGGAATTCCGATCAAAATCCAATAAATACTATCGAGTAACACTAAGTTTTGACGTTGGGTCCAAAATATTCCCTTTGACTGCAAATTCTTTCCTAAATTGGGAATGCGATCGCGATGTAATAATAAACCGACAAATAATGCTTCGCTAGGAAAAATAATCATTCCGAAGGGATGTCCCCATTGGACAAAAGTATTCCAGCTAGCAATCAGAGCAATGAGTGTACCCCAAATAGTTCCATAAGTATATACTCCTACTAAAGCAGCAATACTACCAAATATGAAACTAACTCCAAACATAAGTGGTACACTAAAAAAATTGCCGAGATAAGCCGCAGCAATTAGAGTTGCTAGTCCAAAAATAGACTGATAAGGTGATGAGCCAAAAATTTTTGGTAAATGATAATTCCTATTCATAGCTATACGACTCAGCCGATTTTTATGTTTATTTGGAGCTAATACCAATTTAATTTGAAGTTGCACAGAGCTAGATCCCCCTAAATCCCCCTTAAGAAGCTATCCATTAGTCACATCTTTCTTAACAATCCTGAAACTATTACCTAGTAACGGTTTCAGGATTCATGGCCGCAGGTGGAGTTGACTAATTGCACAGAATATGCAATTGAGAGCTGCGGGCGGACTAGGAGTGAGCTATACAGCAGTGGTCGCTCAGAAGAAAAGTCTTGATGAGTATAGTATAGAGAGGAAAAGAAGAAGTAAGGTGGAAGGAAAAAATGGAAAAGTGGGCAGAGCAAGAATTAGCCACAGTAGACTTGGGAGATGCGAGGAGAAACAAGCGATTAATTCGGTTGGTGGAAGATTTAGCCGCACAACCAACCAGCAGCGTCCCACAAGCTTGTGGCAATAGTGCAGCTACTAGTGCGGCTTATGACTTGTGGAAGTCGCCCTATTTTCAGCCATCAGATATCCGACAGGCACATACAGCCAGCACGATCGAAAGAATTAAAGCGCATCAGACAGTATTAGCAATACAAGATACCACAAATATCGATTTAACCAATCATCCTAGCACGAGAGGGATTGGTTATTTAGATCACCGAAAATCAGCCGGAATAAAAGTACATTCAACGCTAGCTGTAACCACTTCAGGAGTACCATTAGGGATAATTGAGCAACAGGTATGGACTAGAGAGCTGGCGAATTTGGGGATAGCCAAAAAACGGCGGGAAAGAGAAATTAAAGAAAAGGAAAGCCACCGCTGGTTGGCAGGATTAAAAGTTACAGAAAATTTAATCCCAAGTGATATTCAAGTAGTAACCGTGGCGGATTCAGAAGCTGACATATTTGAGCTATTTAGCCAGCCTCGTGCCGCCAATTCCCATTTACTAATTCGCGGTACTCATAATCGGAAAGTAGACCATTCTGCCCAATATTTACATCAAGCGATCCGTCAAACTCCCGCAGCAGGAGAATTAAGTATAGAAGTCAAAAGAAATCCGACACATCAAGCTAGAACTGCCGTTCTGACAGTACGATTCGCCACTTTAGAGATTCAAGTTCCAGCACACCATATCGGGCGAAAGCAACTCCAACCAGTCAAATTACAAGTAATTCTAGCATTAGAAGAAAACCCAGAACCCGGAGTTAAACCGATTAGTTGGTTGTTAATTACCAGTCTGGAAGTTAATGACTTAGCAGCGGCAGTCCAATGTGTAGAATGGTATACATACCGTTGGTTAATAGAACGCTATCATTACACTCTAAAAAGTGGGTGTGGAATTGAGAAATTACAACTAGAAACCGTGCGAAGAATCGAAATGGCCTTAGCGACTTATACGATTGTAAGTTGGCGTTTATTATGGCTTACATATTCGGCTAGAACGAATCCAATGGCATCGAGTGCTGAGGTTTTAGAAACTCATGAATGGCAATCTTTATGTGCGACTATTACTAAAAATCCTATCCCTCCAAAAACTCCACCTTCTTTACAAGAAGCCGTCCGTATGATCGCGATGTTGGGGGGATTTTTAGGTCGAAAAGGTGATGGTGAACCGGGAGTAAAAACGATTTGGAGAGGATTAAGAAGATTACATGATATTGCAGCTACCTGGAAATTATGTACTTAAATTGGCTGGTGTATAGTTATTACTCTCCAACTCGTTACCAGATCATATTCTGGATCATTTTGTCAAGTAGCTTAATTACTATTAATCCTGAAACCGTTACGGGGTAATAGTTTCAGGATTGTTAAGAAAGATGTGACTAATGGATAGCTTAAGAAGGGGGACTTTAAATCCCCCTTTTCAAGGGGGTTGGGGGAATGGCTCCCCCTTTTCAACTACGGTGTACACACAAGTTGAGATAGAGTAAGGAGAGAAGGGAAGTAAGGAGAAAAAAGTAGTGGAAAATCCAATTTTAATTCATGTGCAACAATGTGAGAGAACAGCATTCGGAGATCCAAGACTGGGAAAAAGAGGGGCTTCATTGTATGCAGCAATGGCACAACATCAATCAGTAAATATTCGGAAAATCAGTAAAAATCGAGCCGAGCAAGTTGGATATTACCGATTTTTAGGGAATGAGAATGTAAAAACTGGAGAATTAGTCGTAAGTTTAGGAGAGCATTGCGCCTTACAGGTAGATGGAAAACACCACGTCTTAGCGATAAGTGATAGTAGTGAAATTAACTTAGAGTCTCACAAAGGGAGATTGAAATCCGAGGGAATTGGAGTAGTAGGAAACAATCAAGATATCGGATTTTATATTCATCCCACACTGGTATTAGATGCAGAAAATGGATTCCCACTTGGATTAAGTACAGTGCAATTGTGGACAAGAGAACCTGACCATCAGGATCAGCATGAAAGAAAATATAAAAACTTACCGATTGAAGAAAAAGAATCCTATAAATGGCTCAAGTCAGCCGCTCAAACCCGCACCTGTTTCAGCTGGTCTAATGTGAAAATGGTGACTCATATAGGCGATCGGGAAAGCGATATATTTGAAGAATTTGTCAGAGTACCTAATCAACAGCATCATCTCTTAATTAGAGTCGGACAGAACCGTCGGCTCAAAGAGCAGTCTGAGTCTCTGTATACCTATTTAAGTCAGCAACATTGTGAAGGAACTTATGCCATTGAAGTCCAGGCTGACTCACGGGTTGGACGAACAGCGAGAGAAGCATTCATGTTAGTACGTTGTGCCCTCGTTCAAATTCAGCGTCCTGAGCATTTATCTGCCGCAGATTATCCAGAAAGTGTCAATCTTTACGCAGTGGAAGCTGTAGAAGTCAATCCACCAAAAGGTCAACAACCGATTCACTGGCGATTACTCACTACACATAGAGTAGTTTGTATTGAACAAGCATTACAAGTAATTGAATGGTACAAATGGCGCTGGCGGATTGAACAACTGTTTGCTACCCTCAAATCCGTTGGCTTAGATCTCGAAGCAACTCAATTAGAGTCAATTAAATCTATTCAAAAATTGTGTGTTTTAGCTTTATCGGTAGCTGTCAGAATTTTGCAGTTAATTGTCGGGCGTGACCAGCCTGAATTACCTGCAACCTACGCATTCAATGATGAACAACAGCAATGTTTATCCCAGATTGCTCCCACTGTTTCCGGACCAACTTTAGCACAACAAAATCCTTATCCACCTCATTCTTTACCTTGGGCAACTTGGATTATTGCTCGACTGGGTGGTTGGTCTGGCTATCGGTCTCAAAAACCGCCAGGAATTACTACTTTAGTGCGCGGACTAAGCCAATTTCAATCCTTTTTTGATGGCTGGAAACTCGCTCTAGGTATGGTTGTGTGTACACCGTAGCCCTTTTCAAGGGGGTTGGGGAAATGGCTCCCCCTTTTCAAGGGGGTTGGGGGGATCAATTCTATGCAGATTCATCAAAAATTGCTATAAGTTATCCTATTAAATAGAATAGAACATTTATGAAGGAGTGAAAATGCCAGATCCCTTAATGTATCAGGAAGATATCTTTGTGGTGTTAGAATCAAATCAACCAGAACAATTTCTCTCGGTTGCCGAGTTGCTAGAAAAATTACAGCATATTTTAGCAACTCGACAACAAGATTTACCTCGAGACTTGCAAAAATTTCCATCAATAACGGCACAAGCACAACATTTATTAAATACATCCTGTGAACTAGATATGGCACCAGGACAATTTTTACAATGGTACGCTGTCCGTTTAGAAAAATAACAACCAGCTCAGTTAATCAACGGTACATTTATCACCTCTTTAGCTTTTAGTCTCAGGTGCAACAATTAAAGCTAACTCAATTTTTTCTTCTGGTTGAGCTGTTAATTCAACTCGAATTCCTGGTCCAAAAAAGTTAGCGATTTTTTGTTGCTTTTCTAGCCAAGTTGCTAAAGTAATTAGTGGTGAGTAAAATTCCAGCATCAATGTATAAGCACCTTCCACCTGGGTTTCCCTTAAACCAGTGAGGAGCGGTCTTTCTTCGTCTGTGGGTCTGAACCCTAGTCGATTTAAAGATTCATCCAGATGAGCTGCTTGACCATACCGATATCTAGTCACATCTTTAATCAGTTGTTTTTGGGTCGCGGTAGCTTGTTGATTTCGTAGGATCAGAATTTCCGGAGCAGTTGGTTGGGTAAATGGGACTGGTTTTAGTTCCGATGCTTTTAGTGCAAGTCCTCCTAAACACAAGGGAATTCCATAAAAAAAACCCGCCAGATTTAGAGTAGCATTACCACTAGCATAAGCAGCAGTTCCTACCACTGTTAAAATCCCTCCCACGATTAAGCCTAGTGTTCCCAGGGAAATTTTACTTAACATTTGATTTTAATTCTCTCCGCACCTGATCTAGTTAAACTATTATTGCTTTTGGGCATTCGATTCAGATTAATAACGCTAAATTCCAGAAATATCCACTACCATTAAACTAACATGGTACTGGCAATTATTTGCTGATCCGATTTTTTAGGGCCATAAAATATGATCAAAGATGTAGAACCACAGTCAACCAATAAAAATCGTGCTTTAATCGATCAATTAGATTCATTAAAACGAGAAGACCAAACTCTGTATAATATTTTAGCAGTAGATGTTTGGGCTTTGGCCAAAACGATGGATGAATTTCAACCAGGATTTTGGACAGCGTTTATGAAAAACCGTGAAAAAGCTCTGAAGCGTTTTATTGCGGAAATGATTCAAAATAAATCGGTAGATGTTAAACGTCCACCTTTTCTCCGTTAAACAAGCTGAACTTGGTCTAACCTTTCTAGATGGTTGGGGAAATTAGCTGCTTGTTGTTACCAAATAAATTAACATGGCTCAACGTATTTATTTTCAATCTGTTACTGCTATATTAGGAGTCATGACATTTATTTCCCCAAGTATTGCCAGGGGAAGTCATGAGATGGTGTTCCCAGGAAATATCCCCACAATTATCTCTCAAAATAGCCAAGCTGTTGAATATTTTAAACAAGGTAGCATTCTTTATGATCAAGGAAATATTCAAGGTGCGGAAATAGCTTTGCGAAAAGCAATTGAAATCGATCCTAATTATGCAGATCCACAGATAATTTTGGGGCTGATTTTAATTAATCAAAAAAAATCATCTGAAGCTAGTGATGCTTTTCGTCAAGCAATAAGGATTGATCCGAGTAATGTCGATTTTCATACTTTATTAGGAATTTCTTTAACTGAACAGGGTAAATTTACCGAAGCAGTGAGCGAGTTTGAAGAAGTAATTCGTCTCAATCCTACCCGGGCTGAAGCTCATACCAATTTGGGACTTGCTTTAGCAGCTCAAGGAAAATTAATGGAAGCAACTGAATCTTTTCGAGCAGCGATTCGTCTTGATCCTCAAGCACCATTAACCTATAATAATTTAGGCAGAGTTTTAACCGATCAAAGGAAATTTAATGAAGCGGTGGTTGCGTATCAACAAGCAATTAGTTTAAATCCTAAACTACCTGAGACACATAATAATTTGGGAATAGTGCTAATTAATCAAGGTAAGTTAGCAGAAGCAATCAGACAATATCGTCTAGCAATTCTGTTTAACCCTAAATATGCAGAAGCTTACCTAAATTTAGGATTAGCACTTAAACAACAAGGTGATGTTGATAGCGCGATCGACAATTATCGCACTGCAATTAATATTGATCCTAACTATGCAAATGCTTATTTTCGTTTAGGAGTAATTTTAATCGAACAAGGAGAAGATGCGGAAGGTATAGAAAATCTGCAAAAAGCTAGAAGCTTATTTAAAGACCAAGGTGATTTTCAACAAGAAGCCAATATTACTCAAATTCTGCGTCAATTAGGTCAATAATCAGATCAAAGGTTCAACTAGGTTCATGTTTTTTTAAACAATGAATTGCTTCTAAAAGACCTTTAGCTTTATTAATGGTTTCTTCATACTCTTTTTCTGGATCAGAATCAGCTACTATTCCTGCACCTGCTTGCACACTAACAATCTGTTTACCTGTTTGGGACCTTTGCACAATCATCGTCCGAATGGTAATCGCTGTATTTAATTGACCTTCAAAATCATAAAATCCGTAAGCACCAGAATATGGTCCCCGACGACTACCTTCGAGTTCATAAATAATTTCCATTGCCCGAATTTTTGGCGCACCACTCACTGTCCCTGCTGGAAAACAAGCTTTCAGTAGTTCCCAAACGCTTTTAATGTCATGATCTAGTTCTCCCACCACATTACTAACAATGTGCATAACGTGAGAATAATATTCTATTTCTTTTAATTTAGTCGCTTTGACACTACCACTCACACAAACTCTACCCAGGTCATTTCGTCCTAAATCAACTAACATAACGTGTTCTGCTAGTTCTTTGGGATCTTCGAGTAATTCGGTAGCTAACTGGACATCTTCTTGAGGTGTTTTACCCCGGGGACGAGTACCAGCAATGGGACGCACTGTGGTCATGATTTTCCCTGTTGGTAAAGTTTCCGCTTTGACCATGACTTCCGGACTAGAACCAATTATTTGCCAATCATGCAAGTGGAAATATGCCATATAAGGAGAAGGATTAATCAAACGTAGCGATCGATAAAGTGCAAAAGGATCTCCTGAGTATTCAGTTGCTAAACGCTGGGAAAGAACTACTTGAAAAATATCTCCGGCTTTGATATAATCCTTAGCTTTTTTGACATTGGCGCAAAATTGGGCGCGAGTAGTGTTACTACTATATTCGCTTTTCTCTAGGCTCTGGTGAGTAGGAGGAGTCCATTCCAAAAAGCGATCTTGCTTGGTCAAAGGACATTCCAGTTTACTCACCAGTTGAGCCACCCGATCGCTAGCTCTGTGATATGCTGTGGCTAAATCTAGACTGGGATCACGTAAATCAGCATAAGCGATCGCCCAAATTTTCCGTTTTACCTGATCAAAAATCAATAATTGATCAACTTGCATCCACAATCCATCCGGTAATTCAGTTTCATTAGTCGGATAAATCGGTACAGAAGGTTCAATCCACTGAATTAATTCATATCCCCAAAATCCAAATAAACCGCTTACACCTGGGGGAAGTTGAGCTAATTTAACTGGGTTAATTGAAGCCAGACAATTAGCTAAAATGGCAAAAGGATCACCATTAAAAACTTTTTCTCCACCATCGCGCGGAATTTTAAGAGTGCGATCGCCTTTAGTGGTCAATATCCATAAGGGATCGCAACCTAAGAAACTATAACGTCCAATTTTTTCTCCCCCTTCCACTGACTCCAACAAAAAGCTGTAGGGTTCACCAGCACAAACCTTATACCAAGCTGAAACCGGAGTTTCTAGATCCGCTACCCACTCTTGGTATACAGGGATAAAATTAAATTTACCATTCTGGTTACTAGTTTGAGCCAGTTCAGAAAAATGGGAGAAATTTGGAAAAACCATAGATTTTTACTTGACTCGATCGGATCACCGAGTTGTTTTCACAAGATCAGATTAACTTGATTTGATCAAAAACAATATTAGCCTCGGAAGTAGTTAACTTCCGAGACTGATATTAATATTATGGCATTGAGTGTGCAACACAATCAGCGCGTTGCCTCTGAGGCACAACTTTAATCAGACAGACTACGAAACTCGCATCACTAGCCGCAATTTTAGACTTCAAAAGTCTTATGACCAGTGAACTTAACTGTCGCAGGGTTCGGATTACTACCGATATTGCGAGCAATATTGCCCACATGAGGACGACCTGGATTTACCTTTTCTGGGAAAACTCCATCACTCGGATGTAGGAATTGGATTTCCCCATTTGGGAAGATCCGGTAAATTTTGTAGTTGTCAATTTTGGGCTTAATTTTTGTCCGCAGTTGATTTCCCAAAGCGATACATTGTTCCTTGCGAGCTAGATAAAGGAGGTTATCACCTTCGTGCATAGTAGCAGCACCACCTGTCGGCAATTCAAATACGATTGCTTTCGGGCTAGTCCAAGTAATTGCGTATTTTTCTTCTACTAGAGCTTTGGTTAATAAGCCACCAGTGCTACCACCAAAAGCAGGGGTTTGTCCAGTTAAGGTTTCTGCCATTGAATTAACTCTTTAGAACGTTCTAGGGAATAGTATCATTGAAACCCTACTCATCTAGAAAATTTGTCAAGAACTGTAACATTTCTGTGAACAAACCTGACACTGAAAGTAGGGGCGTATTGCCATACGCCCCTACCAGTCAGGTGAAGAAATGGCCAGATTTACTCAGGATTTTTGGCTTTTAGTTTTCGTGCCGATCGCTTAATCGCGATTGGTGCCGAGTTAGAATTAACTGGATTGGAGGATTCTAGAGAACTATCAGTAACAATCGGAATTGTGAAATGAAATTCACTACCTTGGTCTTTACCAACGGATTTTGCCCAAATTTGACCACCCCAGCTCGTGACAATTTGCCGACAAATCGCCAAACCCAGACCAGTACCTCCCGTAGAGCGTCTGAGGGCACCTTCTTCCTGATAAAATCGATCAAAAACTGCTTCTAGTCGATCTGGAGTAATTCCCCTTCCTGTGTCGGCGATCGTTACTTCTAGCATTTGACTATTATAAAGATGAGCCAGTAGGGTAACTTCTCCCTCCGAACCGGTAAATTTACAAGCATTATCCAACAGTTTCGCCAATACCTCCACCAACCATTCCCCATCAGCGCGAACTAAAGGTAGTTCTGGGGGTAATTTGGTTTTAATGACAGGCAATTTTTGATCATAATGACGTGCGCGAATATTACTGAGGGCTAAATCTATACATTCTTGTAAGGGGAGAGACTCTAAATGCCATTCGACTCGACCACTTTCTAATTGAGATAGAGTGAGAAAATCCTGCACCAGTTTACGCAATCGTTCGGCATCAGCGAGGGCTGTATTGAGCATGACCTGCTGTAATTCTGGTGCCATATTTGGTTCAGTGGCTAAACTTTCTAGACAAACTTGAATCGTTGAAAGGGGAGTGCGGAGTTCGTGACCAGTAATGGCGATTAAATTGCTGCGAGTGCGTTCTAGTGCTTCTAGTTGCTGATTAAGGTCTTCTAGGTTAGCATAAGCTTCCCCTTGAATTAAGGCTACTCCTACTTGGGCAGCGATCGCCTCAACTAGGGATAGGTCATCAGCTTGCCAATGAGGTAAACAATCCGCACAATGGTGTAATTCTACTATGCCGCGAATTTGTCCGCCATAAAGCACAGGCACCATTAACCATGAATTAATCTGAAATTGCTCAATTAGTTCGGCAATCTGAGTTTTCCCAAATCGAGGGTCATTTTTAGCACTTTGCACATAAACTTGTTCTCGACGCTGTACTACTTCGGCAAATAAGGGATTAGTTTGGAGTGACCATTCTTTTCCCGTTAAAGCCACCACCGCTGAACCTAAAAATTCATGTCGAATTGTTGCTACTTTATCATTGGCTTGACAACGATAGATCAGACAACGGCAAACTCCGAGAGCCTGTCCTAATTCTTGGGCTGCAACTTGCAGAATTTCCTGGGGATTCAGGGTGCGTCTAATTGCAGCTGTAATTGAGTTGACTAAACGTTCTTTTCTTTCCTGACTAGAGCGAGCTGCGTAAGCTTTGAGTAATTTATATTGTCCAGCTTGGAGATAATTGACTAGACGTTGAGCAAAGGGATCGGGAGCCACACTTTGACATTCGAGTGGTTGCTGTTGCAATAATTGCGATCGCGCTTGCTTGATTTTTTCCTTTAGCTCTGGTCGATATTTGGCGATCCGATTCAGTAATATTGCTGCCATTTTGCAACTAACTTGACGGTCAAACGTCCAGATTCCTTCAAATCGACGAGATGTGTCCATATCTATGCTCGTCTCCGTTTTAAAGTTATCTTTTGTGGTTAACCCTTCTCTTTCCCGACAAATTAAACAACTGGTATATTGCTGTCCAATCACGACTAAGTGCCATTCGTGACTCAGAGGATCGCTCGGTCTAAATGCTACTGTTTCATATCCATCGGAGCGGTTGCTAAAATCGGTTTCTGGGGCAGCTAGTATGTATAACTGATTGGTAAGTTCCGCAATCCGTTCATAGCGATGGGCTTCTTGACGATAGAATCGTTCTGTTTGGAAGCAGGCAATTACTAAAGGGCTATCAGACCCAGCCAATACCTGATCTTCCATCGCATGGGAAAGAGCTGTTAAGGAAGATTTAAAATAAATTTGCGGTCGTAACTGAGGCAGGGCTTGTAGTAGTTCATCCAGTACCGAATTAGGAACGCGCATTGATCTCCGTTTCAGCTCCATCTGGCCAAATTCTACGTTTTTACTGGTTTTGTTGGTACTTGTTACCTAGTAGCAGGTTGGGTTAAACAAATTATTGACTAAATTTCAATCTACTTTTTTTTTTGACTATATCTTACTCAGTTTAACCAAAATTACGAGAATTTTTATAAATAGAAAAATTTACATAAAACTTTACAAATTTGCTTCATTACCCCCAAACTTGATTTGCCAAATATTACTAATGATGGCTGTTCGTGGCCCACTTTTGCTGACCTTCCTTTTGCCAATTAATGATAAGATCGGGTTGAGATTGTGGGAGATTTTGATAAAATGTTTTAAAATAAAATATCAGCCTCTGCTACTTAAATAAAAGTCAGGTAACTAAGATGATTGGTGCCAGTCAAAAATTAAACCTGTAGGGGACTTACTGCTCAATTTAAAATCAAATTATCCGCAATTGAACATGATGCTAAACCAGTTACGATTTGTGCTAAATAGTGATGAAAAAACCGATTTGCGCCAGTTTATTATCGAATTACGTTCCAGTGATAATTCCGGTGATTTTAGCTATTTTTTACGAAATCAAATTGCCCACGCTTTTGCTGAATACTGCATTAAGCAGGAAAAACCAGCCTACTTTTATCATGCTTCGTCTCTAGGAGAATTCATTAAACATGTTCATGAAATGATTCTCGAAGAAGAAAGTATCTGGTTTATCGTCCGACCCAAAATTGCGACTCAAGAAATTTATCGAATCACCACAGATTTAACAGTAGTAGAAACGGTTTCTATTCAAGATTTACTTGATCTACGCGATCGCAAAGTTCATCCTCACCACCACCATCAAGGTGGAGTTCTCGAAATCGATTTTGAGCCATTTTATGACCAATCTCAGATCATCCGTGATCCGAGAAATATTGGTAAAGGGATAGAATTTCTGAATCGGTATCTAGCAGGTAATTTATTTGCTAATCCCGATCTGTGGCTAAATTCGCTGTTAAAGTTTTTACGAGACCATCAGTATAATGGGATTCCTTTACTAATTAACGATCGCATTCAAACCAGTACCCAGTTAAGTGAACAAGTTAAACTAGCTTTAAATTTTCTGAGTAAGCAATCAACTGATCAACCTTATGTAGAGTTGCGATTCAAATTACAAGAAATGGGATTTGAACCAGGTTGGGGAAATACCGCAGGGACAGCACAACAAACCTTTGAATTACTCGATAAGTTAATTGAATCTCCCGTAATCGAAATTGAACGCGATCGCATAGTTCATGGTTTATTAGAAGCTTTTATCTCCCGGATACCTCTAATTTTTCGGATTGTCCTGGTTTCAGTTGATGGTTGGGTCGCTCAATCCGGTGTAATTGGACGTACAGATACAGCAGGTCAAGTAGTTTATGTAATTGAACAAGCAAAAAACTTGGAAAAACAATTACAACTAGACTTCAAACTTGCTGGTTTAGATCTCCTAGAAATCAAACCTCAAGTTATTGTTCTAACGCGGTTAATTCCCCATAGTGAAGGAACTCTTTGTCACCAGCGTAAAGAAAAAATTGATGATACAGAAAATGCTTGGATCTTGCGAGTTCCTTTCCGAGAATGTGACCATAAAATTCTTGAGAATTGGATTTCTCGCTTGGAAATATGGCCCTATTTGGAAAACTTTGCTATTGATGCTGAAAATGAATTAATTTCCGAATTACATGGACATCCAGAGTTAATTATTGGTAATTATTCCGATGGCAATTTAGTAGCATTTTTGCTGGCGAAGAAGTTAAAATCAATTCATTGTTTTATTGCCCATACTTTAGAAAAGCCTAAATATTTATTTAGTAATCTCTATTGGCAAGAATTAGAATCTCAATATCATTTTTCTTTGCAGTTTACAGCAGATTTAATTGGGATGAATGTAGCTGATTTTATTATTACCAGCACCGATCAAGAGATTGTGGGCACCCATGAAAGCTTTGGGCAATATGAATCCTATAAGAGTTTTACTATGCCAGGATTATATCGGGTGATTAATGGGATTGAGTTATTTAGTCCCAAATTTAACGTGATTCCTCCAGGAGTAAATGAACATATATTTTTCCCCTACAGTGAAACTGAAAATCGAGTCAGTGCTGAACGCGATTGGATTAATGATTTACTTTTTATGAAGGAAGAAACACAACAGATTATTGGTAAACTTGCTGATCAAAACAAACGACCAATCTTAGCGATCGCACCGCTCAATAGTAGTAAAAATTTAACTGGTTTAGCAGAATGTTTTGGTAAAAGTATCGCTTTACAGGAACAATGTAATTTGATTATCGTCACCCATAAAATTAACCCGATCGCAGCAAGCAACCCAGAGGAAAAAAATGAGATCGAGAAATTGCAGGAAATCATCGAACGATATCATCTACATGACCGAGTTCGGTGGCTCGGTTTACGATTAAGAAAACCGGAGATTGGTGAGGTATACAGAATTATTGGCGATCGGGGTGGGATTTTTGTCAATGCTGCCAAATTTGAAGCATTTGGGCTAACAGTTTTAGAAGCAATGATCTCGGGTCTACCCACTTTTGCCACTCAATTTGGCGGACCTTTAGAAATTATCCAAGATGGAGAAAATGGTTTTCATATTAACCCAACAGATTTGGAGGGAACAGCTACAAAAATTTTGGATTTTTTTGAGCGATGTGACAATAATTCCCACTACTGGGACCAAATATCAGAGCGAGCTATCAAACGAGTTCGTGATAAATATAACTGGCATAATCATAGTAAACAACTACTGTTACTGGCCAAAATCTATAGTTTTTGGCATGATGCTGCTAAACCAAATCGTGAAGCGTTACGACGCTATGTAGAAGCATTATTTTATTTGATTTACCAGCCCAGAGCAACTCAGATGTTAATGTCGCATTGTCAAAAGTGAAGTAATCACCAAAAATCGAAGAAAATTGCCGGAAGTTCGACCGGCTTACACCGGAAAAAATTAACTTTTCTCATATCATCCACTTCCGGATATTCTAAACTTATCCGGAAAATCAATGTGAGGCAGATTAAACTATAGATAAAGGCAAAAATGTCATTACATCTTTGCTCCTCCCATTACACTTTTATTTAGCTACGGTTCATAGCTTTTATATATTCTATCTGGGCATCTATATAGCGCAATTGATCGTACTGATTTCCGGAATTCCCGATCCTATGACTAAACCCTTGCTCAGCGAATTGTCAAAAGTGCAAAAATTTACCAGACCATCAACCAAAAAAGTTGCCACAAATGCAACCCTAAATAGACAAAATTTCCAATATACAGACTGGATAGTTCAAGAAACGAGTTTTGAGCCGAAACGTTTACATCATCGCGAAACAGTATTCACTATTGGTAATGGCTATTTAGGTACTCGAGGTAGCTTTGAAGAAAGCTATGCTGGAGCTTGGCCAACTACCTTCATTCATGGTATTTATGATGATGTGCCAGTAGTACATACTGAACTAGCAAACTGTCCAGATTGGCTAGCATTGATTGTATTGATTGACGGCGATCGCTTCCGTTTAGATCGAGGCGAAATTGTCCAATATCAGCGTCAATTGGACTTAAAAAGAGGTTTGCTGAGTCGGTATATCCGCTGGCGCAATCAAGCTGGTCATACAGTAGATATATATTTTGAGCGTTTCGCTAGTCTAGCAGATCCTAATATTGCGGCGATCCGTTGTCAAGTGACACCAATAGATTTTGAGGGTCTGATTGAAGTTCAGGCCAGTATTAACGGTTATCCTGATAACCAAGGTGTGCGACACTGGGAATGGCTTGATCAAGGAGCAACCGAGAAAACAGTTTGGCTCCATTCATGCACCCGTCATAGTGGGATAGAGTTATCAATGGCAACTCAACTCGAGGTAGTTGGTGTCAAAGATGTGAAAATTGACATCAAAGGATGTCAAGGTTATCCCACGATCGCAGCTACTTTTCAGGGTAGACCAGGAGAGACAGTCACCCTAGACAAAATAGTGACGATCTTTAGCACTAGAGAAACCCCCACTCCCACTCAGATGGCTCAGGATAAACTAGCAGCGATCGCATCAAGCAACAGTGGTGAAACCTCATTTAACAGCCAAAACTCACCCTACACCAGTTTACTCTCTGCCCACGAACAAGCTTGGGTAGAAGTGTGGGATGCTTGCGATGTGATCATTGAAGGTGATTTAACTGCTCAAATCGCCATCCGCTATAATCTATTTCAATTAATCATCGCTGCACCTCGTCATGATGAACGAGTCAGTATCCCAGCCAAAACTCTATCTGGTTATGCTTATCGAGGGCACATATTTTGGGATACAGAAATCTTTATTGTGCCCTTCCTCACTTATACCCAACCGCAAATAGCCCGCAATTTACTCACCTATCGTTATCACACTTTACCAGGAGCGCGACGCAAAGCCCAAGAATCTGGTTATCAGGGGGCTTTATTTCCTTGGGAAAGTGCTAACTCTGGTGATGAAGTTACTCCCCGTTGGGTTCCTGATGCTGCCGGAGGTAAGGATTTAATCCGGATTTGGTGTGGTGATATTGAATTACATATCACTAGCGATGTTGCTTATGCAGTTTGGCATTATTGGCAAGCTACTAATGATCATCAATGGATGCGAGACTATGGTGCAGAGTTAATGCTTGATACTGCGGTTTTTTGGGGTTGTCGAGTTGAACACAATCAAGAAAAAGATCGCTATGAAATCCGCGATGTGATCGGTCCTGATGAATATCACGATCATGTCAATAATAATGCTTTTACCAATCGGATGGTGCAGTGGCATTTGTCCAAGGCACTTGCTACCCTAGAATGGCTCGGGCAAGAATATCCCGATCGCGCGGCTGAGTTAGTAGCACAGCTCAATTTAGGTGCAGAACGACTCAATCATTGGGCGGATATTATTCAAAAATTATGGATTTCCCAAGATCCTAAGACTGGATTAATTGAACAGTGCGAAGGTTTCTTTGACCTGAAAGATATTAATCTGGATGATTATGAACCTCGCACTCGTTCCATGCAATCTCTCTTAGGGATTGAAGGAGCAAATGCAGTTCAGGTATTAAAGCAAGCTGATGTATTGATGCTTTTGTATCTGTTGCAAGATCAGTACGATTTGCCGACTATCCAAGCAAATTGGAATTACTATAATCCGCGGACTGATCACACTTATGGCTCTTCCTTAGGTCCAGCAATTCATGGGATTTTAGCTTGCGAAATGCAGCAGCCAGAAATTGGCTTTGAACACTTTATGCGAGCAGCATTAGTTGATCTTGAAGATGTGCGTGGGAATGCAGCTGAGGGAATTCATGCTGCTTCGGCTGGGGGTGTGTGGCAAGCAGCTGTTTTTGGTTTTGGTGGGATCAGCATCACCCCATCAGGATTAGTAGCTACACCTCATTTACCTCCAGGATGGACTAGGCTTAAGTTTAAATTACAATGGCGTGGGAAACAGCACGAATTTGATTTTAATTCCGATGGTGAAAAGGGAATATCAGTTATGATAAACGGAGAAGAATCAGCTCAATTGTTATTTAGTCATCCGACATTTCCTCCACCTTTACCAATTCTTGGAGTAATCTTTGATTTGGATGGTGTGTTAACCGATACGGCTGAATATCATTATTTAGCTTGGCAAAAATTAGCTGATGAAGAAGGGATTCCTTTTGATCGTCAAGCTAATGAAGGAATGCGTGGTGTAGCTAGAAGAGAATCACTTTTACAAATGTTAGGCGATCGCCAAGTTTCAGCCGCCAAATTCTCAGAAATGATGGAGCGGAAAAACCGTTATTATTTGGAATTAATTCAAGGGATTAGTCCGGTAAATTTGTTACCCGGTGCAAGGGAATTATTAGCAGATTTACGTCAAGCAGGAATTAAGATTGGGATTGGTTCTGCTAGTAAGAATGCTCGCGCAGTAATTCAACGTTTAGGAATTGCTGATCAAATTGATGCGATCGCTGATGGTTATAGTGTAGAAAAAGCAAAACCAGCTCCAGATTTATTTCTCTATGCTGCTAATTTGTTAGGACTACTACCTGTACAATGTGTCGTAGTAGAAGATGCTACGGTCGGAGTAGAAGCAGCTAAATTAGCTGGAATGTGGGCGATCGGTTTAGGTCCGGTGGAACGAGTCGGTGAAGCTGATCTGGTTTTACCTAGTTTAGCTGGAACAAGTTGGAGTTCTTTATTGACGAAATTGATTAAGTAAGTTTGACTAGACCAGAAAGCAAAAATAACTAGGACAGTCAAGATGACTGTCCCACAAAAGTCTTTTTCTGGTGGGTGGGACAGACATCTTGTCTGTCCAGAGCTTGTCTGTCCAGAGCTTGTCTGTCCGATGGGGCGTGTTCTTTTGCGCCCCTACCACATTAATTCGCAGGATTATCCCCTTGATTTCGCTGGTTGAAAAGCAGATCAAGTAGACGAATTGTTTCTGTTCTCAAACCGATAATTTGTTCTTGTTGTTGATCAAATTTGGCAAATAACTGATCCATCCTGGTGAATAACTGTTCCCGTTCTTCTCTTGCTTCTACTGCCACATTAGTTAATGCTTGGATTACACGGGCATTACTTTCGGCGATTTTAGCTATGCTCTCTAGCCGATCGCCCAAACGATCTAATCGCTCATCATCCCAGCGTTGTGTAGTCATCAATTTTTCTCCTTTAATTATCTAGAATAAATTAGCTTTTCAATAACGCCAATAAGGACGACCTTTCCAAAATATGCCCAGAGCCATCCCTACTAATGTATATCGAGATAAATCTATTAGCGTGCTGGGCAGCTTAAATAGTTCTTTGATAATTAAACCTAATAGCAAGTATAGTAATAAACCCCAGAGAATAGAAGTATTAATATATACTTGTGGTTGGAAACGCTCTAGTAAATAAACTGCTAAAGCACCTACTCCGATTCCCAGAATAATGGGCATCAATAAAGCTAATGGACCCGAAAATAGGATTGCTAGAGTATTATGGATCACAAATACATGATTGTAACCCAAATATAAAAATGTTTCTACTCCGAAAATAATTAGATGAGTAGCTAGAGAAATTTTGAGCAGCGATCGCCAAGGTAACCGTTGAAACCAACGCTTAGGATTATACATCTTCAAGTTGGGTAGGGTGGAATCTCCATTATAGCAAAAATGTTAATAGCGCCCAAATAGCTAGGATTTAGGCACTTACACATTTAATTGTTATTGCAATTCACAATTTCGACTGGTTCAAAATCTTTAAACAGTGGTGTACTTAGGTAACGTTCACCAAAACTGGGCTGGATCATGACAATCAAAAGACCTGCATTTTCTGGACGTCGAGCTACTCTAATTGCTGCACCTAAAGCAGCACCAGACGAAATTCCTGATAGTAATCCTTCTTCCCGAGCCAGACGACGACTATAGTACATTGCTTCTTCATCAGCAATAGTAACTATTTCATCAATCAAATCTCTCCGGAGAATGTCGGGAATAAACCCAGCACCAATCCCTTGAATTTTATGCGGTCCTGGTTTACCTCCAGAGAGGACGGGACTATTGACTGGTTCAACTGCGATCGCTCGAAAACTCGGTTTACGTGCTTTGAGGACTTCTGCTATTCCGGTAATTGTTCCTCCTGTACCGACTCCTGAGATCAAAATATCTACTTGTCCATCCGTATCAGCCCAAATTTCTTCAGCGGTAGTTTCCCGATGAACTTTGGGATTAGCGGGATTACGAAATTGTTGTAGGACAAAGGAGTTAGGAGTAGCAGCAGCTATTTCTTCCGCCCGATTGATCGCTCCGCGCATTCCTTCTGAGCCTGGAGTTAATTCTAATTTAGCACCATAAGCTTTGAGCATAGCTCGACGTTCCGCACTCATGGTTTCGGGCATAGTTAAAATTAACTGATAACCTTTAGCCGCAGCAACCATTGCTAAAGCAATTCCTGTATTCCCCGAAGTTGGTTCAATTAAAATTGTTTTTCCAGGTTGAATTAATCCTTCATCTTCAGCTACTTGAATCATGCTGACACCAATCCGGTCTTTCACTGAAGCAGCTGGATTCATTCCTTCGAGCTTGACCACAATTCGAGCTACACATCCTTCAGCAGCAGGAATTTTATTCAATTGAACTAGGGGAGTCTTCCCTACTAATTCAGTTATATCTTGTGCAATTCGCATCTTTTCCCTCCTGAATGAACTAAATTTGGTATGTGAAATTCACGCCTTCACCATTATCCATTTTTTGACAGAGATCCTGTAATGTATAGTCTTGCCAAACCGCGATCGCTTTTTGTTGAGATTCTTGCCAGATCTCTTGTAATAAGGAACTTTCTAAAGATCGAGGGGGTAATTGACCATCTTGTTTGTGGCTGGGAGTTCCCTCGAGACAAGTAATTACTTCCCAAAGTGTAATCTGTTCGGGAGCGCGAGCTAAAACATAACCACCTTTAGCACCTCGTTGAGAACGAACTAAGCCACATTGTCGCAGACTCATAAATAATTGGGCCAAATAGCGATCGGGAATTTGCTGATCAGTCGCAATTTGCTCTATTTGGAGGAATTTTCCCTGTTGATTGTGCCGGGTTAGTTCCAGCAGAGCCACTAAAGCATATTTCACTTTCGCGGAAATTTCCATGCTTATGTCCCGAGCTAATGACCTTAATCGATAGGAAATCAATTCCTTATACCACGGATTATAATATACTACTGTTATCCGCTAGATTTTTTGTAGTTTAGGCAACACTGAGTCCAAATCTTTGGTAGACATATAGCCCAATGTTTGGGCTACCCTTTGTGGGACAGTCATCTTGACTGTCCTAGTTATTTTGGTAAGAAGTCTTGTCACCCAAGATTTTTGCAGAAATTCTAAATTTTATTAAATTTTAATACAGTATCTCGACCAACTTACCGTATATTATTTAGGATAAATCAAATTTCCATTGCCAAATACCTAGGTTTAATCCTCAATTATTTAGTCGTGTTAAAAAATTTATTGAGTGAGTTCGAGATTATTTTCCAGCGTGACCCTGCTGCCCACAACTGGTTAGAAGTGCTATTCTGCTATCCTGGGTTACACGCGATCTTGTGTCATCGAATTTCCCATTGGCTATACTTGCGAAAAATCCCCTTGATCCCAAGATTAATGTCCCACGTCAGTCGTCTGTTTACTGGGATTGAAATCCATCCAGGAGCCCAAATTGGTCAAGGTGTGTTTATTGATCATGGTCATGGGGTGGTCATTGGGGAAACAGCAATCATCGGTGATTTTGCGCTAATTTATCAAGGAGTTACCCTGGGGGGGACAGGGAAAGAAACTGGTAAACGTCATCCCACGATCGGACAAAATGCGATCATTGGAGCTGGGGCTAAAGTTTTAGGTAATATCAACGTGGGAGATCATGTGCGGATTGGAGCTGGCTCAGTAATTCTGCGAGATATACCTTCTAATTGTACTGTGGTGGGGATTCCTGGGAGAATTGTCAATCGTCAAGTTAAACCAGAAGATCCCTTAGATCACGGGAGCTTACCTGATACTGAAGCACAAGTGATTAGAAGCTTAATCGATCGAATTAAATCCTTAGAGCAGGAAGTTGAGCGTTTAAAAACCAAATCACCCGTACCTGTAGGGATAAAATATCAGACCCATACTTCAGATTGGAAAGACTCGTCTAATCTGCTGATTAAAGATTTTCTAGATGGAGCGGGAATTTAGTTTTTGGCAAAATTCTCAATTTTCTATTGTTAACTGAATTTTATTGCAGTACCGTCCTAAATTATGACTATTTCCCCAGTTTTACCACCACATTTTTCCGAACTAATTCAACAGAAATTTAAGCGTCGTGTTCTGATCCCACTAAGACAAGATTGCTTATGGAAAATTGAAACTGGGGTTGTCCGGACTTTAACATGGAGAGAAGATGGTACGGTGATTACCTTGGGATTGTGGGGTCCGGGGGATATTGTGGGTAAAATTCTTTCCCACACTGATCCTTATCAAATTGAATGTATGACGGAAGTACAAGCATCAGTATTACCTCGAGAAAAATGGGGACAAGCTATAGATGCTTTCATTTTACAAATACAGCGTTGTGGAGAATTAATGGAAATTTTGCACAATAGTAGACAAGCGGACTATTCGATTTTGCAATTATTTAATTGGTTAGCTAAACGTTTCGGTCAGGATGTGGAACAAGGACAATTAATTAATTTGCGTTTAACTCATCAAGAAATTGGTGAAATCATCGGTTTAAATCGCGTCACAGTTACCAGACTACTTAATAATTTTGAAAAACAAGGAGTTATTCAGAAAAAACATAGTCGATTTATCCTAGTTCAGGAACAATCTCCTTTCTGGCACTATGAAATTTAATCTCTAAATGTTGAATTTCTAGCTAGCAGTACCAATTATTGATTTAGCCAAAAAAAACCACCCAGGATGATGATTATTCCCATCAAAGCAATCCAAATAAAGCGATTATCTGCTGGTTTAACTTGATCTAAATTAATTGGTTGAAGTTCAAAAGATGGAGGTGATTGCTGATTTTTGGTCGAGGGAGAACTAATTTGAGCTGGTTTGGTATCACTACCATCTAAAGCTGTTAAATCTGGAATTTGAGTTAAACATTCTGGACGGGATTTTAGTCTTGGTGCTTCTAAAATATAAAGCAAGTTACGACTTTGTTGACGAGTATCTAAATGGGGATGACGAGTTAATTTTTTGCACAGCGCGATCGCTTCTGGGTGCTGGTTAGCTGCATCATAAGCTGTCACTAACCACATTTGGACTTCTCCTCCTAAGCTGGAACCTTGTCCCACGATCGCGGTTGCTGCTTCTAAATGATCTACTGCTTTTTGATATTCACCCCGCTCAAAAGCAGATTTTCCCGCTTGGTATTCGATTTGAAAGGTGTCTAAGTTATCTGAATTCACTTGGATTTACTGATCTAGCCAAATTTAATAAAATAGTTTATCCTGAATGTCAAGAGCCAAATATAAAATTTCTATAAATTGATTGGATGTGAAATTATGTCAAGGATCATAAACTACCTCCCTAGTTCTCTGAAATTTTGGTTAACGGTGGGAGTTACCCTATTTACTACTAATGTTGCAGTTTCTCCTGTTTATGGAAATCCTGTAATAACTAGACAATATCCTATTACTCAAATACCTGCAAGCACTACGCTCTACTATGGTGGTTCACCAGTTTACTATCAACCCATTACTCAAATACCTGCAAGCACTACGCTCTACTATGGTGGTTCACCAGTTTA
Source organism: uncultured cyanobacterium (assembly GCA_963744145.1). Taxonomy (GTDB): domain Bacteria; phylum Cyanobacteriota; class Cyanobacteriia; order Cyanobacteriales; family CAWUOF01; genus CAVUSO01. Next base: position 2,236,759 of record CAVUSO010000001.1, read on the forward strand.
CTATCAACCCAATGCTGTCCCTTCTGTGATTACCGTACCCTGTCCGTCTGGTTATGAGAATTCTGGATGGTATCATCGTCACAGAAGTGTGAGAAATGTGATTATCATTAATCCGACCGTAGTAGAGTCACAAACTGATACGGTAACGATCGTTAATCCTGTAGTTATTGATAATACTAACCAGGACTTGAGCCGATCGCAAGTAATTGTCAATCCTCCGAGTGCTACTGATCCTTGGAGCAAATAAACAATGACAGTTCATAAAGGGGGTAGATTGATTTTACCCCCTCTTGATTGCTACTTGAGTGAGGAAATGAATTCCGAAGCGACAATCATTGACCCAATCCCAGCATCTGTAAATATTTCCAACAACAGCGCATGGGGAATACGACCGTCAATGATATGAGTAGCATGGACACCTTGAGCGAGACTCCGAACACAACAGTTAACCTTGGGAATCATTCCTCCAGAAACGATTCCATTTTGAATCAACTCTCGAGCTTCCTGGATGTCTAATTTAGCAATTAAGGTAGAAGGATCTTTAAAATCCTTCAAAATTCCAGCAGTATCAGTCAATAAAATCAACTTTTCTGCTCCTAAAGCCGCAGCAATTTCACCAGCTACAGTATCAGCGTTAATATTATAAGCTTGACCAGTTTCATCGGCGGCTACACTAGAGACAACTGGAATATAGCCATTATTGACCAAAGATTGTAAGAGTTGGATCTTGACGCTGCTTACTTCCCCCACAAAGCCAATATCTTCTTGACCCTGGGGACGTGCTTTAATTAAATTACCATCCTTACCGCACAGACCAACTGCTAGACCGCCAGCTTGATTAATTAAAGCGACAATCTCTTTATTTACTCGACCAACTAAGACCATTTCTACCACATCCATGGTAGCAGCATCTGTTACCCGTAGACCATTTTTAAATTGGGGTGCAATTCCCAGTTTATCCAACCAACTATTAATTTCTGGACCTCCACCGTGAACTAGCACTGGACGTAATCCGACACAAGCTAGAAAAACCACATCGCGCATGACCTTATCTTTAAGGTTACTGTCTTTCATCGCAGCACCACCATACTTGACGACCACCGTCCGACCAGCAAATTGTTGGATGTAGGGTAGAGCTTCGCTTAATACCCGGACCCGAGTCGCTTCAGCTTTTTCGAGATATTCTTTTTCGCTAACCATGGGCACCTGAAATACTATAATTGCAATCTGAATGGAGTCTAAATGAGCTTGGCATTTTCAACTATGTCAACGAACACACTTTTCTATTGTCTAATTTGATGCAGAAATAGAATGGATATCTGGTTTAAGAACTTTGGGAATTTCGCTCATTACTAATGCTGCTACTGTTTCTGGGGTTTGTCCCGCTTCAATCCTAATCCGGATATCAGCTTGAGCATAGAGGGGACTACGACTTGCTAAAAGCGATCGCAGTTTGGCTTGGGGATCTGGATCTTTTAATAATGGTCTCGTGGTATCTTCAAGTAAACGAGCATATAGTTGTTCTAAGGGAACATCTAACCAAACCACAATCCCGTGGTGGAGATAACTCCAGTTGTGTCTTGCTAAAACTATCCCACCACCTGTCGCGATCGCTAATTTGGTATAAGCTGATAACTCAGCTAAGACTTTTGACTCCATCTCTCGAAATTTCGCTTCTCCAGCTTGGGCAAAAATCTCACTAATTGATTGACCCGCGATTTTTTCAATCAGGATATCTGTATCAAAAAAACGATAACCTAGATGTGGGGCTAACAATTGCCCCACAGTAGTTTTTCCAGCACCCATCATCCCGATTAAATAAAGATTAACTCCCTTTAAGTAATTCACCTTAATTACCAAAAATTAATCAAATGTTTTTTACCACAACATTTCCCTGTCGCTGTCTTCTATTCATATCACACTAATTTGCCAAAATTATATATGTCCATTGATTAATATGACCGATTTGCCGATCGCCAAAGTTAAGTTTTACATCAGGTAAAAATAGTGACATACTAGGTGTCTTGACCTAATTCACTACTTTACCAACATGGACTATATTAGTATAATTGGCTTTGCCGCAGCTACCTTAACTACAACTGCTTTTTTACCACAGTTGAGGAAAACCTGGAAAACCAAATCAGCAGGAGATGTATCGATCGAAATGTTGATTGCTTTTTCGACAGGAACTTTTTTGTGGTTAATTTATGGTCTTTATTTGCAAGCAATACCCGTTGTGGTGGCTAATTTTTTTACATTGGTGTTTAATTTAATTATTTTATTTCTCAAATTAAAATATAAATGAACAAATATTTGGCAATCAACCTCATGATCTGTTTCACTACTGGGAGTCAGGATGAATAATGCAGTATGGTCGATGGAACATCTTTTGTTTACTCCAGCAACACCTGAACCCAATGCGATCGCGACTATCTTTGCTTTTCCAAATGAATATAGTGTGGGGATTACCAGTTTAGGTTATCAGATTGTCTGGACAACTTTAGCGATGCGTTCAGATGTCCAGGTAAGTCGTTTATTTACAGATCTGCATGAATCCTTACCAGCACAACCAGAATTAGTAGGTTTTTCGGTATCCTGGGAATTAGATTATGTGAATATTTTAAATTGTCTGGAATTCCTAGAAATTCCGATTCGTGCTGTGAATCGTTCCGATGATCATCCCTTAGTTTTTGGTGGTGGACCAGTTTTAACCGCGAATCCAGAACCTTTTGCTGATTTTTTTGATGTGATTTTACTCGGAGATGGAGAAAATCTATTAGGAGATTTGATTGAAGCATATAAAGAAGTCAGGACTGTAGAGCGGAAAAAGCAATTACAGCACTTAGCAAAAGTTGCAGGAATTTATATACCGAGTTTATATCAGGTAAATTATCAAGATCCTACCGGAGCGATCGCGTCAATTGAACCGATCACTCCTGAAATTCCCCACCAGATTCACAAACAAACTTATCGAGGTAATATATTATCCGCGTCAACAGTGGTAACTGAAAAAGCAGCTTGGGAAAATATTTATATGGTGGAGGTAGTGCGTAGTTGTCCAGAAATGTGTCGGTTTTGTTTAGCTAGTTATTTAACTTTACCATTTCGGACTGCTAGTATAGAATCTTCATTAATTCCCGCAATTAATCGAGGGTTAACTGTAACTAATCGATTGGGTTTATTAGGTGCTTCTGTTACTCAGCATCCAGAATTTGAGGTTTTATTAGATTATTTAAGTCAACCAAAATTTGAGCAAATTAGAGTTAGTATTGCTTCGGTCAGGACCAATACAGTTACCGTAAAATTAGCCGAAACTTTAGCCAAACGTGATACGCGATCGCTGACGATCGCGATTGAGAGCGGTTCAGAAAGAATCAGACAGATTATTAATAAGAAGCTCGATAATAATGAGATTATTCAAGCAGCGATTAATGCAAAAATTGGAGGAATAAGTAATTTAAAGTTTTATGGGATGGTAGGAATTCCGGGAGAAAAAATAGAGGATTTAGAGCAAACTGTAGATATCATCAAAGCTTGTAAAAAAGCAGCATCTGGGTTACACTTAACTTTGGGTTGTAGTACCTTTGTACCCAAAGCACACACTCCTTTTCAATGGTTGGGAGTTAATCCAGAATCAGCAAAAAGGTTAAAATTTTTAGAAAAACAATTGCGATCGCAGGGAATTGATTTTCGTCCAGAAAGCTATAATTGGTCAGTCATTCAAACCCTAATTTCTCGGGGTGATCGTCGTCTATCATCTCTGTTAGAATTAACTCGACATTATGGTGATACATTAGGAAGTTACCGTCGTGCTTTCAAAGAAATGCGTGGTAAATTACCTGAATTAGATTATTATGTTCATGCTGATTGGAAATTAGACCAAATTTTACCCTGGAATCATTTACAAGGACCATTACCTCAAGCAACTTTGCAAAAACATTTAGCAACTGCTACAGCTCTATTTTGATTATTTGTTAAAATATCGGGATGTCGCGATCGAGCAATAACTTATATGCTGTATTTTCAATATTCCTCGTTAATTAATGCACCAGTAGAAGTAGTTTGGAATTTTCACACTAGACCTGATATCTTACAATTACTCACCCCACCTTGGCAACCTGTACAAATTATACGTCACGAAGGTGGTCTGGAGATTGGTGCAATTTCTGAATTTCGTTTGTGGTTAGGAATATTACCAATCCGATGGGTTTGTGTCCACACTCAATATGAAGAAAACCGTTTATTTACAGATGAACAAAGAGAAGGACCAATGTTAAATTGGACTCATCAGCACCAATTTAGTCAGGAAAATGGAAAAACTAGATTAACTGACGCGATCGCTTTTTCCTTACCAGGTGGTTCGATCGCAGAATTTTGTCTGGGTTGGTGGGTAAAAATGCGATTAGAAGATATGTTTCGCTATCGTCACCAATTGACTCAACGGTATTGTGAACTTTAGGTTTTGATGGGGAAAATATTTAATTAGTTATGATCGCGATCGCTAATTGGTTGAATTGATTGGTAGATGCGATCGCTAACATTCCAAATTTTTATTACTGATTGAAAAAATTAGACTTCAAAGTTTCTTCTAGAGTAAAAGGTGATTCTTTGGGGAAAAAGTTTAATTTAATCCCTGTTTCCTCAGATGCTTTCACACAAGCTTTTTGATAACAACCATCAAATACTTCTAAAATTACAGCTTTTAAGCTAGGACTATCCTCTAACAATTCTTCGATATCAATCCGCTGTTCAGTGATTGTACTACGCCAACTTTCACTACGTTTCTCTGGCTGATATTGCCATTTTAATAGGTGCATTAAAAGTACAATCAAACGACTTCTTAATTCTCGTCTTTCACTTCGGCCCATAGATTCAATTTCTTCAATTAAATTAGGAATATCTATCTCATTAAATTTACCATCTTTTAAAGATTGAGCTGTTGTTTGCAACCATAAATAAAAATCTTGCTCATAAATACTTTTTGGAATTGCGCTCGGCCATTTCATATTTAATCTCCAATATTGATTGATTAACAGAGCAAAAGCTTACTCTAGTATCATTATATTTAATCACAATTTAGAATAGATATATATTTCTAATTTAATAGCGATCGCGACCAATTAGCCATAAAAATAGTTAAAATTCTAGTCACAACCTTACCAGATATTTTCTATGAATAATCCTACCCGCTTGCCACCTCACTTCGATCTACCACTCTTATCACAGCAAAACTTGCCGACCATGTATGATTTACCAAGCGAAGATCCAGAGGAGCCAGGGTTGCCAGATACTTTTCACCTCGACCAACCGCTATTTTTAGATTTGACTTTCAAACCTGAGAACTACGACCCAGAACAAGTTTTCAGCGCGATCGATCTCTATCTTTACTACGATATCAACCACCTCAACTGGCATAAGCGCCCTGATTGGTTCGCGGTTGTGGGTGTGCCACGTTCCTACGATGGTTGGGATATGCGTTTAAGCTATGTAATGTGGCAAGAACTTGTTAGCCCCATTGTGGTGGTGGAGTTATTATCTCCTGGTACAGAAAAAGAAGATTTAGGACAGAGGGTTAGTTTACCAGGCGAACCACCAACGAAGTGGGAAGTTTACCAGGAAATCCTCATGGTGCCCTACTATGTAGTTTTTAGCCGCTACACCAACGAGATGCAAGCTTTTCAATTGATTGATGGTAATTATCAACCTGCTAATTTGACTGATGGACGTTTGGTAATTCCTCAAATCGGATTAAGTTTAGGTTTGTGGGAGGGGGCTTTTAAAAATCAAGCGCGATTATGGTTGCGCTGGTTTACGGCTGAAGGAAATTTGATTCTTACGACCGAAGAGAAATTAGTCGAAGTCGAACTCGAAGCGATCGCCGCTCAACGACAAGCCGAACAGCAAATAGCTCAAGCTCAACAACAAGCCAAACAGCAAATAGCTCAAGCTCAACAACAAGCCAAACAGCAAATAGCTCAAGCTCAACAACAAATAGCCCAAGTCCAACAACAAGCTGATGAAGCCCAACGACAAGCTAACCAAGCTCAACTTGAAGCGATCGCCGCTCAACAACAAGCGGAAAGACTAGCGGCAAAACTCCGAGAGTTGGGTGTTGATCCAAATACATTGGCTTGAAATTGACAATAGTCCGGCAATAGACAAGAAAGCAAAAGTCCTTATTGATCTATTTATTGACAGGCAAGATGCCTGTCCCACCAGAAAAAATCCCTTTTGTGGGACAGGCATCTTGCCTGTCCTATTTATTTTTGCAAGAGGTCTAATTAGTACCAAACTGGTTACGAATAAAGTCGCGATCGCACCTTGAAAAATATAACGTCTTTGTTGCTCTGGGGATGGGTATTGGGCGTAATACATTTGAGGCTCAGTGGCGTAGTTGTTGAGGATGCCTTCTTCATTGGTGGTATACATTTGGGTTACTCCTGGTTAGCATTGATTTCCTTATGTAAATAAATGTAACAGATTGTTAAGAAAGATTGCTGTGACTTGACAAGGGAATTGGTGTGATGTTGAACACAAGGAATTTGCTCCAATCAGTAAGAAATACCCAAAAAGTTTTCAGCATAGGGAATTCTGGAGGTTTTAGGCTGGTAAGATTTTTTTAGTAGGAAACTGGTAGTGAGTGAATTTTGTTTAAATTATCTCAATTAATGAAAATATTGTTAAATAACTAAAGGGTTGTGTTTTTGTCCTTAGTTTCTTAGTTCTAGTAGCGATCGCTCTATCAGGTTAAAATCCACCCAAACTCTTAACATTGGACTGCATCTATATTAGTACCAGACTGGTTCGCGATCGCACTTTGACCGCAAAAGCGATGGGATTAGAAGATGTGTTTCGCGATCGTCAGTTTTCGTTAATCTGTTATCAGTGAGTGCTGCGATCGCCCAAATAGTTCCTGATGCAACTTTACCAGTCAATTCTCTAGTTACTAATAGTAATAATACCATTACTATCACTGGTGGGACTAATACCAGTTTCATAAATTTGTACTACATAAGATTGCTTGATCGCGAACAGAAAGGAAACATCAACAGAACCCTTCGACTACGCTCAGGGCAAGTTTTGTCCAGATTTGTAGGGGCAAAGCATTTCGGCAGATCAATAATTGCTTAGAGCGAGAGAACTATAACCGAAATGCTTTGCCCAGCCATTGATGAATCAAATCGATTGACTATATAGATGATCTGTAGTCAGAATTTCCCTAATTGCTATAAATTGGATTTTCATAGCTTTAGTTGATCTGTTGGCTGCATAGATGGTGAGGGCAAAGCATTTCGGTAATATTATTCTGAGTTGAAGCCATCATTGATTTGCCGAAATGCTTTGCCCCTACAGTTAACTGAACCATATTGATCTCTAGTCAGAATTTCAATAATTGGTATAAGGTTGGAGGGAATTTATTTCATAGTTTTAAAGATTTTTCAGTGCCGACTAAAGGCACTAAAAATAGTTAAAATTCTAGTCACAACCTTATTGGATGTTTTTTTTTATGAATAATCCTACAGGCTTGCGACCGAACTTCGATCTACCACTCTTATCACGGCAAAACTTGCCGACCATGTATGATTTACCAAGCGAAGATCCAGAGGAGCCAGGGTTGCCAGATATTTTTCACCTCTACCAACTGCAATTTTTAGATTTAACTTTCAAACCTGAGAACTACGACCCAGAACAAGTTTTCAGCGCGATCGATCTCTATCTTTACTACGATATTAACCACCTCAACTGGCATAAGCGCCCTGATTGGTTCGCGGTTGTGGGTGTGCCACGTTCCTACGATGGTTGGGATATGCGTTTAAGCTATGTGATGTGGCAAGAACAAGTTAGCCCCATTGTGGTGGTGGAGTTATTATCTCCTGGTACAGAAAAAGAAGATTTAGGACAGACGGTTAGTTTACCAGGCGAGCCACCAACGAAGTGGGAAGTTTACCAGGAAATCCTCATGGTGCCCTACTATGTAGTTTTTAGCCGCTACACCAACGAGATGCAAGCTTTTCAATTGATTAATGGTAATTATCAACCTGCTAATTTGACTGATGGACGTTTGGTAATTCCCCAAATAGGGTGAAGGGGCGTATTGCAATACGCCCGTACTGTGGCAGGGGGCTTTTAAAAATCGAGCGCGGTTATGGTTACGATGGTTTACTGCTGAAGGAAATTTGATTCTTACTGCTGATGAGAAATTAGTCGAAATCGAACAAGCGATCGCCGCTCAACGACAAGCTGAACAAAAAATCGCCCAAGTCCAACAACAAGCCGAACAGCAAATAGCTCAAGCTCAACTCGAAGCGATCGCCACTCAACAACAAGCGGAAAGACTAGCGGCAAAACTACGGGAATTGGGTGTTGATCCAAATACATTGGTTTGAAATTGCTAGGGTGAACTAAATAGCGGGAAGTCCCAGGATAGATTCAGAGGGGATTTCTGGGAGAGCGTATGGGCCTGGGAGGGCGTATGGCCATACGCCCCTACGAAAATTAGAGATGATCTGATCGACCTATAACTAAACTAAGATTTGAAATGGTGAGAGTGAAGTAAGGGTCAGGTCATGGACGCGATCGAGTTAAAATTTCTCCTGAAGTTACTGGAATTTCCGGATTATCGGGCTTCTATAACTGAGGTTAAACCAACTCCTAATCTCAATGCAGCAGAAAGAGATGTAATTTGTCGTCAATTAGCCGATCGCGGTTTAGTGGACTTGTCTATAGAAGTAATAAAATTTAAAATTGCGCCCCCTGGTAAAGTGCTACTGAAACTAGACACGGGGAAATTACCTATTACTAAACAAGAACTCAAAGTCCTCCAAGCTAGTGCTGAAGGTGTCATTACTCCCGCAGAAAGTGGAATTACTGGGGAAAATCGGCAAATCCTGATCCAAGGTTTAGTCGAAAGGGGTCTAATTAAAGCCGAAAAAGTCCAAATTAAAGAAGTATGGTTGACCGAAGGAGGACAGCAATATCTCCTCCATGAATATAATCCCAGTGGTAATGCACCGATGATTAGTTTGGATCTGCTTGGTAGTTATTTACGATTAATGCGTAAATACTGGAAGAGTCTAGAACAAATTAATCCAGTAACATCTATACCACCAATTGTACCTGAAGAAAAAATTCAGGTTACCATCACACCTACCAGTAAACCTAATGATGAAGAAATTTTGGCACTCATTCAAGATTTAGATCGACAAACGGGTTCGGACAATTATTTGCCAATTTTCCAGCTACGAGAAAAATTAACCTTTATGTCTCGGGAAGAATTAGATCAGATACTCTATCGACTCCAACGGAATGACCAGATCGAACTCAGTTCCCTACAAGAAGCGATCGCTTATACCCCGGAACAGATTGAATCTGGAATTCCCCAAAATGTCGGTGGTCCGCTCTTTTTTATTATAGTGACATGATAAAATAAATCCTGGACGGCGGATCGCGATCGCTGGACAACTAGCCATCCAACTCGATTAGCTGTTTACTGTCATTTTTCCTACTGGACTCTGTATTTGCCAAACACTTATCCATTTTTATTGTAATTATGCTATCTATCGATCAGATTATTCAACGAGATCCCAATCCTTTTGATGCTGAGACCTTTTGGTCGGGTAATTTTTGGCAAGAAAAACAAGATCCAGCACTGACCGTTGTCTCCATTCATCGAGACTTAGTAGTTGATATTCAAAATATTCTCAATCAAGTAGCGATTGATCATCGGACTCGAACACTTCTCCTCGAAGGTGAAACTGGTTCGGGCAAAACTTATCTCTTGGGTAGACTTAAACGTCTGTTTAATTGCAAAGCTTTTTTTGTTTATATAGAACCATTTACTGCTAGTGATTATATTTGGCGGCATATTTTACGTTATACTGTTGATAGTTTACTAGAAATTCCTGCTGAACAAAAAGAATCCCAATTATTGCTCTGGCTCAAAGGATTATCTGCATTTGGTAAACGCAACTTGCGAGATTTATTCCAAGGTGAACGACAGGTTTTTATTCGCAATATTAGTGATTCCTATCCAGCGGGTATTTATAACGCTGGAGAGTTTTTTGGTGTTCTCTATGACTTGACTAATCCCAAATTATCTCGGTTAGCTTGTGAATGGTTACGTGGAGATGATTTAGATGAAGACAGTTTAAAGACGCTGCGAGTCCAAAATTCAATTGAAACCGAAGATGCAGCTCAGAAAATGTTAGCTAATTTTGGGAGAATTTCAGCGGAAACTGTACCAATTGTATTATGTTTTGATCAATTAGATAATATTGCTCGCACCTCAGAAGGACAGATAGATTTGCAAAGTTTGTTTAATGTTAATTCGATTATCCACAATCAAAAGCTGAAAAATTTTCTCGTAATTATTAGTATTATAACAGATACTTGGCGACAAAACAAGAATCGCATTCAACCGACAGATAAGGATCGGATTGATACAGAGATGCAACTTAAACAAATTACGATCGAACAAGCAGAAGAACTCTGGATCAGTCGTCTCAATCCTTTACATCGACAATCCTATCCCCTACCTAATTCTCATCTGTTTCCTTTATCTAAGCAAATTTTAGAAGAGAATTTTCCTGGTAGTAAAACTAAACCCCGAAATGTTTTGATGCTAGGAAGACAGGTTTTTCAAGATTATAAAGTTGGGCTATTTCGCAATTATGATTCATTACAGCTTAATCATAATCATCATCAACCAGTTAATCCAGTTCATACAGTTACAGATTCCTTAGCAGCATTTAAATTAGTTTGGCGGAAGAAATTTAACCAAACTCAGGAAAGAATTTCACGAATTCGTCAACTAGCTTCACCAGAATTAATTCAAATGTTAGCTGAAGCATTAGCAGCTCTACAAGTAGCAGGGATTCAACCGCGTCTGTTACCACGAAGCTATGCAAGTTATTCGATTAGCTATCAAAATGTAAATGCTCAAAGACGCGGATTAGTCTGGACAGAAGATTTGAATATGACTAAGTTTTGCAATTTGATGAAATCTTGTCAAGAGGCGATCGATGAGGAATTGTGCCATAGTTTATATCTGATTCGCTATGAAGGAATTGGAACGCAAAGTAATATGGGTTATCGACTTTATTCACAAATTTTCAATAATTCCCATCATGCTCATATCATGCCAGATTTGACTTCTATTCATTATTTAGCAACTTATCATAGTTTGGTAAATGATGCTTATTCCGGTGAATTGGTAGTGGGCGATCGCACTCCTGATTTAAAAGAATTAGAAAATTTAATTCGGGAGTCAAATATCTTCCAAGATTGCCAACTTTTACAAGATTTAGGGGTAATTCCATCTACTCCTAATATTGACAATAAAGAAACAGATTGGCGCAGTGTGGAAGATTTGCTGTTAAATCTAATTGTCAATCAAAAATGTATCGCTCGACACCGATTGACTCAAGAAGTCTTAAGCCAGTTTTCCGAGTTAAATGAATCGGACATAAATCACCTGATTGGTAATTTATGTCAGGAGCATGAAAATATCCAAATTCATAATCCGAATGCCAAACTGGAAGAACAACTGGTAGTCATGAAAAGCGAAAAATAATTTCCCTAGGAAAAATAGTTAAATCAAAACTTAGTAATTTGTTTATGCCCAATTCTGTAGATATTGATCAGTTTCTTCGGTGCCAAGTAAATCCTTTTGACTCGACCACTTTTAGACCTGGAAATTTTTGGGAAGAACAGCAGGAAGCTGCTCTCACGGTTGATTCTATTCATCAAGAGGTAGTCAGCGATATAGAACAATGTTTAGATGGGGTGATTAAAGATCAACGGACAAGGACAATTTTACTAGCTGGAGATTCGGGTTCGGGCAAAAGTTATCTGTTGGGGAGATTAAAAGGTAATTTTAACCCAAAGGCATTTTTTGCTTATATTGGTCCTTGGCCCGAAAGCGATTTTATTTGGCGTCATACTCTGCGGAATACGGTTGATAGTTTAACTTATATTCCAGATGGCAAAAAAGAGTCTCAGTTGTTGTTGTGGCTGAAAAGTTTATTGGAATTTAGCGATCGCAACATGATGACTATGTTACTGAACGAGCGACAGCTATTTATTCACAATTTAAAAAACGCTTATCCGACGGGAATTTATAATCCGAATGAATTTTTTGGCGTGCTATATGATCTGACTAATCCTCATTTAAGTCATTTAGCTTGTGAGTGGTTAAAAGGTGATGATTTAGATGAAGAAAGTTTGAAAGCTTTGCATGTAAAACGGGCGATCGAAAATGAAGAAACTGCTCAAAAAGTCTTAGCTAATTTTGGCAGAATTTCTGCATCGACTCAACCAATAGTCCTCTGTTTTGACAATTTAGATAATATCGATCGAGCGTTAGATGGATTTATTAACCTCCAAGCTTTGTTTACACTTAATTCAATTATTCACAATCAGAAATTAAAAAATTTCTTGATTGTTATTAGTATAGTTACTAATACCTGGAAATTTAATTCTAAACGCATCCAATCTGCTGATGTAGCTCGGATCGATTTACCGATTCAGTTAGAACAAATCAATTTAGATCAAGCCGAATTAATTTGGGCAAGTCGTCTTTATCCCTTATATAAAAGGGCAAATTATCAACCAGATACACCAATTTATCCTTTGACTCGGAAAAATTTAGAAGATAATTTTGAAGGTGGAAAGACTCGTCCTCGTTATGTATTAATGTTGGGACGTCAGTTATTCCAAGAATTCAAAAATGGGACGATGATTAGGTTAGGAGAAAATGCCCAAGAACAACGTCATGATAATTTAGCTGCATTTCAATTATTATGGATTAAGGAATTTGATAAAACTCAGCAAAAATTAACTCGAATTCGTCAATTAGCTGGACCGGAATTAATCCAAATCTTGCGAGAAGCATTAGTTGCTTTACAAATTCAAGGAATTCAACCGAAACTATTACCAAGTCCAACCTATGCTAGTTATTCTTTCAGTTATCATTTACCAAATCAACTCGGTCGAATTGGAATTTTATGGACAGAAGATCAGAATTTGACTAATTTTTATCATGTCATGAATGCTTGTCAAAAAGCTCTGAAGCAAAAATTATGTCAACATCTCCAACTAATTCGCGCTGATAACTTGGGAAATCCTAAGAATCAAGGATATAAGCTTTATGAAAAAATATTTAAGCGATCGCGTCATCATCATGTCATCCCAGATTTAGGATCAGTTCATTATTTAGCGACTTATCATAGTTTAGTGAATGCGGCTTGTGCTGGAGAGTTAGTAGTGGGCGATCGGACTCCTAGTTTAAATGATTTACAAGTGTTAATTCGTCAATCTAAGATTTTGCACAACTGTGTTTTATTGCAAAATTTAGGTATTTTGAGCGGGCATAATTTAGAACAAAAACCTGAAGTTATCCCTAGGGTTGAAGTTAACAAACCGCTCAAAGAGGTAAAAGAGTTTTTATTAGCTTTAGTCAAAACTCAACAATTAATGGGATATCAAGTTTTGCTGGAAAATGTTTTGGGTCAGTTTCCCATCATGGAACAATCTGAAGTTGAGAGCTTAATTGCTCAAATTTGTGAAGAAAAACAAATGTGTATTATTGGTACTGATGCAAATCTAGAGTCTCAATTGGTTTGTTGGTTAAATAAGTAGAACTTATTGCTCCGAAGCAATGAAAATTAAATAATACCAGATTCACCAAGCACTACTAAACATCCAGATCCCCCTAAATCCCCAGAGGTCTACTTGACACTCCCCGGTCTAAAGACGCAGAGATTCTTAAGACCAGCCTCAAGAGACGAGCTGAAAGGGATGGTCAAACTCCCCCTAGACGCTCAAAACAACTACCAGTACAAGAGGTATTGCAATTGCGGTTACTTTTCATCACTTTCAGAATCCATCACAACAGCCAGATCCGGTACGCTCGGCAACCTGCCTTTACTTGCCATCCCTCGTCATACGCCATTAGGTTTTCCTAATCCGTTGTTACTCGGTGGCTGGGATTTCTCCGATACTAGGATGCTTTCAACAGGTAGATGGTTTATTATTCTTACTTGTTCTTGTATGCTAACATACTTTTGATTAGTTAGCCAGGTTTTAAAAAGTTTAAGTAAGGGCGCAAGAGCTCTTGCGCCCCTTCACGGCAGCGATATTTTCTGTGTACGGGCGTATTGTGCGCCCCTTCTGTTTTCATCCCCGGCTTAAAAGCCGGGGTTTTCAACTCTGCTCCTTATAATTTGTAACTATTTCCCATGAACCCGACAGATCCGGAAACCAAATCTCAGGATAAAACGCTAGAAGCGATGAGACATTTCGCTGAAACTTATGCCCAACGCACTAACACCTTTTTTTGTGCCGAACCTTCGGTAACAGCTGTAGTGATCGAAGGATTAGCAAAAAATAAAGAAGAACTAGGTTCACCTCTGTGTCCATGTCGTCACTACGACAATAAACAAGCTGAAGTGAAAGCTACCTTTTGGAATTGTCCTTGTGTTCCCATGCGAGAACGACAAGAGTGCCATTGTATGTTGTTTCTGACTCCAGATAATGAGTTTGCTGGAGATCAACAAAAAATTTCTCTCGAAGTCATTAAATCTGTGAGAGACAACATCTAAATGAATGAGGACCAAATACCTCAAGAGTTCTGGACAGGTGTAGAGCAGTTTAATCAAAAACAGTTTTATGCTTGTCACGATACTCTAGAAGCTTTGTGGCTGGATGCTGGTCAACCCCAAAAAACTTTTTATCAAGGGATTTTACAGATTGCTGTAGCCCTCTATCACTTAGATAATCATAACTGGCTGGGTTCAGCTATTTTACTGGGGGAAGGAATCAGTCGGCTTCATCCTTACCAGCCAAATTACGCAGGGATTAATGTCACTTTACTGTTGCAGCAAAGTAGTCAGTTATTGACTGTGATCCAACAGCTAGGACCAGACAAAGTGGCTGAGGTGGTAGCACAATTAGGTCAAAGTCCAGAATTAGCCCAGGATAATTGTCGATTACCCGAAATTAAAAAAGCTAATTAGTGATCTAGAGAGGAGCAATATTCCTGAGCATTGATTTTCCTGGTAGTAACTAGCCATTGAGTTGAACCAGATGTAAACTAAGGAAAGAAGTGTTTTCAGTTCTTCCCTTGATGAAGTCTGGAACCACAAGGAAGTTTTGGCGTTCTGATCTAGCACATAAAACTATGCCTGCTGTTCGATTCCTGCACTCATTTATGCTTCGTCTTCGGGTAGCTGCGATGCTAACACCAGTAGCGATCGCGATCGCTACTCCTGCAACGCCCCAATCGGCTCCGAACAGTGATGCTGGTCGAGTCATGACTGTCCGTTCTGATATCCAAGAAGCTGATTCTAAAACTGGAATTATCACGGCTCGGGGTAATGTGCAAATCAATTATCCAGCCCGAGAAATTCAAGCTACATCAGCCCAAGCTCAATATTTCAGTCGGGAACGTCGCATTGTCCTCAGTGGAGATGTGTATGTTTTACAACAAGGAAATAGTATCCGAGGAGAAACAGTCACTTATTTAATTGATCAAGGGATTTTTGTGGCTACACCCAAGGTGAATCGACAAGTCGAATCTGTTTATATTGTGCCGGAACAAACTACCCCAGTCGCATCACCCGCACCTTTAGCCAGTCCGTCGCTCTAATTGCTATGAGAATAGTGCTAGAAAATATCCATAAATCCTATGGTAAGCGCGTGGTGGTAAATCGGGTGAATATTTCCGTCAGACAAGGAGAAATTGTCGGACTGTTAGGACCTAATGGGGCTGGTAAAACCACAACTTTTTATATTGCTACAGGTTTAGAAAAGCCCAATCAAGGCAAAGTTTGGCTTGATGATCTTGACATTACCACCGTACCCATGCACCAAAGAGCGCTATTGGGTATTGGTTATTTAGCCCAGGAGCCGAGTATTTTTCGGAATTTAAGTGTTCAGGAAAATATTTTATTAGTCTTAGAGCAAACTCATGTACCCCGTCGGGAATGGACGGGACGTTTAGATCATCTGCTCCAAGAGTTTCGGTTGGAAAAAGTCGCCACTACTCTAGGAATAAGAGTTTCTGGGGGTGAAAGAAGAAGGACTGAACTAGCGCGAGCTTTAGCCGCAGGACCAGAAGGACCAAGATTTTTATTGTTAGATGAACCCTTTGCGGGGGTAGATCCGATCGCTGTGGCAGAAATTCAACAGATTGTTGCGAAATTACGCGATCGCCAGATGGGGATTTTAATTACTGATCATAACGTGCGGGAAACCTTAGCAATTACCGATCGAGCATATATTATGCGCGATGGTCAAATTTTAGCCGCAGGTAGTGGGGAAGAACTTTATGAAAATCCCTTAGTTCGACAATATTATTTAGGTGATAATTTTAAAATCTAAAATGACAGGGTGGATCATGATCCACCCTAAATCATGAGAACTGAGAGCTAATGGGAGCATCACCACTGGAAATCAGGGCGTTATTTAATTAGGGGATGAACATAGATAACTCCTGCGTTGTAGGGGCGTATAGCAATACGCCCCTACTAATTTTCCTGCGCTGGCAGATTCAGTCTTTCATCCCGTAAATCAGCAACGCCGAAATCAGAACCATTAGTAAGTTTCCACATGCCATCTTTCTTGTTTCTTCAACTGTTTCTGATAATCAGCCCAGTTGACACCAAACTTACCAGCCGCACTAGACATCCCCTCATCAATGCCACCTTCCATACCCTTCAAACCACAGATATAGGTGTGAGTATTGGGTTTTTGCACCAAATGCCAAAGTTCATCAGCATGTTCTTGAATGCGGTTTTGGATATACATCTTACCGCCTTCAGGATTTTTCTGTTCGCGACTAATCGCATAGGTAAGACGGAAATTATTCGGAAACTGCTGTTGTAGTTCCTCTAATTCATCCTTATATAGGATATTAGGAGTATAGGCAACACCAAAGAACAACCAAGCTAAACCTTTAAATTGATAATCTTCATGTTGTTCTTTAAACATCCGCCATAGATAAGCGCGGAAAGGAGCAATTCCAGTACCAGTAGCCATCATAATGACTGTCGCTTCTGGGTCATCTGGTAACAACATTTCTTTACCGACAGGTCCGGTAATTTTTACTTCATCTCCCACATTTATATGGCACAAGTAGGTAGAGCAAACACCTTCAACTTTTTCACCTGTTTCCGGGTGTTTATAAACTAATTGACGCACACAAAGGGAGAAAGTTTTGTCATCAAGATCATCTCCGTGACGAGTAGAGGCAATTGAATACAAACGTATTTTATGAGGTTTGCCATTTTTATCAGTGCCTGCGGGAATAATCCCCATACTTTGACCTTCGAGATAACGAAGATCTCCAGCCGAAATGTCAAATTTCAGATGACGAACAGTACCTTCCCCACCTTCACGCACTAACTCTTGATTAGACAGACACTTACCAATGAAAGGAGCATTTGGACGATAAATATTAATAGGAATATCGACTTTATGCTTCTTGGGAGTCACCACGGTTGTAGTTTCGGCTGAGGGCTGATCCTGCGCTGCTAGTTTGACCGGGGCTAATTGCCGGGGCTGCCCAATCTGGCCATTCAGACGGATGATGTTGAGGATTTTACCGCCTAAGCGAGTAATCCGCTGCATTTCTTGATTCATGCGGTTGTAGGGCACCGTAATGAACACACTACCACTGTTACGAATTGGGTAATTAATCAGGTCAGTTTCTTGGCCCTGACGTAGACCTGCTACTTCGTAAACAAATAGACGACTTGTTCCTGTATTGGCAGCTCCATCAGCTGCACTTGAATTATACATCGATTGACTTGCTCCAAACCCAAATTAACTTATAGGGACAATCTACCCATTACACCATATAACAAAGGTAGTAATTGTTTCAGATTTTTCTCAAAGTAGCTTTAATTCTGGCTGATGCCCAATTACCTCAAGGGGAAAGTTTTTGCTGAGGATAAGAGGGTAAATTTCTGGCATGATGTCAACAGGGTGTCAGTTTTACATTTTTTTAACAAAAAATGTCCAACAAACCTTAGCATAAATACTGAGCTAAATAATTCCACTTTCGCACTTACCTAGGAGGGACACTCCCACTGTAGGGTAAGCTTACATGAATAGTGTAAGACTAAATACTTAATCGAAAGTTTGAGCCTGCCCTAACTGGCAGCAGCCAGACTGCTAGATAGCTTGGTTATTGCTTCGTACTTTGGTACGAAATAGTCTAACTGCTATGGGGAAAATATATGGCTCATGGAATTAGCTCGTGACCAACCTGGGTGAAGACAATTTTATTCGTTAGAGGGAAGCTATGACCAGTAAGCCGGATCGCGTGGTTATAATTGGCGTTGCCGGAGACTCCGGATGCGGTAAATCAACGTTTTTGCGTCGCTTAACAGATTTGTTTGGCGAAGATTTGGTGACAGTAATCTGCTTAGACGACTACCACTGTCTAGATCGTAAGCAACGCAAAGAAACTGGGATTACTGCGCTTGACCCCAGAGCCAACAACTTTGACCTGATGTCCGAACAAATAAAGGCCCTTAAGCATGGTCAGGCGATCAACAAGCCGATCTACAATCACGAAACCGGTATGATTGATCCACCAGAACGGATTGAGCCCAATCATATTATTGTGGTAGAGGGGCTGCATCCGTTGTATGACGAACGGGTGCGATCGCTGCTGGACTTCAGTGTTTATCTTGATATCAGCGATGATGTCAAGATTGCTTGGAAAATTCAGCGGGATATGGCAGAAAGAGGTCACCGTTATGAAGATGTACTCGCTGCGATTAACGCCCGTCGCCCGGATTTTACCGCTTACATCGAGCCACAGAAAGAGTTTGCTGATGTAGTAATTCAAGTGTTACCCACCCAATTAATCAAAGACGACCAAGATCGCAAAGTGTTGCGGGTTCGTCTGCTCCAAAGGTTTGGGGTGGAAGGTTTTGAACCTGCTTATCTGTTTGATGAAGGGTCAACTATTCACTGGACTCCTTGTGGACGCAAACTCACCTGCTCTTGGCCCGGAATTAAGATGTTTTACGGACCTGATAGCTACTATGGTCATGAAGTTTCAGTCCTGGAAGTAGATGGTCAGTTCGACAATCTGGAAGAAGTGATTTACATCGAAAGCCATTTGAGCAAAACTGCGACTAAGTACGAGGGTGAGTTAACTCATTTGTTACTACAACATAAAGAATATCCAGGTTCTAATAATGGTACTGGTTTATTCCAAGTGATTACTGGTCTGAAAATGCGTGCTACTTATGAACGGTTAACCGCGAAAGAAGCCAAAATCGCTGCTAGTGTATAGAACGATTGAGGTTTAAAGTTACTCCTCAACGCGAGATGCTATCCTTGGCGCTCGCGTTTTTTTATGTGTTAAAAACGACTAGCTATACCCAAAAATAACTTGGGGAGTAACTACTTGCCAAGAGCCATAAAAATGTGCTATAATGCCTAGTGGAAAAAAGTAGTTAGATTAGCTATTTAGAGCGTAAGTAATTAGCTCAACTCACAATAAAATTGGAAATTAAAATATAGAGCCGTCAGGGAGCGGTTAAGGAAAAACTTTGAATAACCCGATCGCCAATTCTAACCTCTACCGTCCCATTGCTGAGTGGACTGGACGTTTAATTTTACCATTGCTGTCAGAAAGACGTAGTGATGGTGGTGTCTATATCGAAGTTCAAAATGCCCCCGACACCTATAATCAACTCAAAGGTAAGAAAATCTGGGTGAATTGGGACCAAAATTCCATCCATAGAGCTTGGCTCCAACGGGCGACAATTGACATTAAATTTGACGATATTACTCGTCAAAGTATGAAAAATCTTTTTGTGCATCCAGTTCGATTAGATGGATGGAAACAAGTTAGTCCGTTAGAATCAATTGCAGGATTAAGACCTCAAGATGATGTTCAAGTCCAACTAGATGTTCTCAATGTAGAGCAAAATGGGGACGCTTGGGTACTCAGGATTGGGGATGAACCGATCCAAATTAGCGGAGTAAAAAAAGCTTTTATTACCTTTGTCGCACCTGCGGGAGAAAAAAGCTATAGTGTCAAACACTACAACCCAACGAGTGGGATTTTCGATGGTGCTGTAGAAGTAATGGCTTTTCCTGATGTAGGTACAGTTACTCCTGGAAATAAAGTTGAACAAAGTTCGATTCTAAACATCGAAAAGTCACCTTTAAATGCGGCTGGATGGTATGTCTATGGTGATCAGGATGGAGATGGCACATTTAAAGTCCAAGCCCTAGAACCAGCAGCAGCACTATTACTTGCTCCGACTAGGATAAAATCAGGAAGAGCAGAAGCTTTGGATTATGTGACGGATAGTCAATGGAATCAGATTCCCTTACACCGAATTGAAAGAACCCTAGTAGATAACAACGGTCCAATAATTTCCGATAGCCAAAAAACCCCTGAGTTAATGCAGAAGCGCACTAGCGAACTTTGGTATCTGGATGATATTGCATTAATAGTTCATACTTTTGGTTGGAGAGGAGGTCCAAGAGGAGATAGCGCTCTCTTAGGGATAGTTACCACCGGACACTTTGCTTATGGTTTTGCTAAAGTAATTAGCGATGAATTTACTTCCCAACTGCGTTTTGATCTAGTTTATCGCCAAATTTATGGTCATGGTCGCGAAGGGATTATCGCTGGAGCGCAAAAATGGCATGCTTATATGGGCAGTTTGAAACGTGGTTGGATGTACACCTTACCTGTTTCTGATGTAGCCATCCGCATCCCGGAACTGACTGTTCCTTATCAATTAGGAGATAAAACCTTCGATCCCTTATTAACCATTCTCCAAGAATTGGCCCTGATGGAGGCTCGCTATCGGACTGGACCGGGAAATGGTGCTTCTCTAGTTAGTCCATCAACATCATGTGTGAAAGATTCCAGTCAAGCTTTATTTGCAGCAGTGAAACGTCTCAAAAATGACGCGATCGCCGATCCAACTGTAAAAAGTTGGCTGGATCAGAATCAGGACAACTATGACAAACAGCGTTTTAATCGCATGGAATCCCTGCTAGATGACGTAGAAAATAGTATGTTGATTCCGTTGGGATATGTACCAAAAGGTTGGCGTGGAGATAATGAATATGTGGCGGCTCATAGTCAAGGTGGTAATATTAGTGTTGGGGGAATAGTAGAGGCTCTCAAAGCTTGGAAAACTATGCTTCCTCGTCGTGCTGAAAAGGAACTTTTGAAAATTATGTGCCGACATGGAGGAACTATGATCGATTTTCAATCAGCAGCGATCGGTGGAGACATTCCTGGGATTGTCCCTGCACCACCTACGGTAATTTTTTAATTGGTTATTCCTCTAGCCCTTCACACTCCAACCTGATTTTACCCCCAGATTGACGAATAAATCGGTAAGAATGTATGGTAGGGGAAGTAATGCTTAGTTTTGTTTTCTCCAAAAATAATGGGGGAAACAAAACTTAGGCTATGGTTTTTTACCGATTCGATTTAAAATAATGACACAAGCAGCAATAGAAGCTTTACTGAAACAAAAAATAGGCTTAGATGCTATGTCAATCGGTTCTAGTACAATTACTAGACTGGTACAAAGACGAATGGCAAATCTGGGGATAAAGGATATTAACATTTATTGGCGGCGATTGCAAGCATCCAGCCAGGAATTAGAAGAGTTGATCGAAGAAGCAATTGTCCCGGAAACTTGGTTTTTTCGCGATCGAGAACCATTTGTATTTTTAAATCGCTTTGTGATTAAAGAATGGTTACCGAAAAATTTCAACCGGATGCTGAGGGTGTTAAGTGTACCTTGTTCAACGGGGGAAGAGCCATATTCGATCGCGATCGCTTTTTTAGAAGCAGGATTAAACCTCAAAAATTTTATAATCGATGCGGTTGATCTGAGTAAGATATCCTTAGAAAAAGCGCGACAAGGAAACTATACTAAAAATTCTTTTCGGGGTGAATTACCAAACTTTACCTATAGCAAAGGGGAAAATTTACAACAACGCTATTTTCAGGAGTCAGACAATAAGTATCAAATTAGTGACTTAGTTCGTCCTAGTGTTAACTTTCTCCATGGCAATTTACTCGATTATCATTTTTGGAGTGATAAGAGAAATTATGACATTATATTTTGTCGGAATGTCTTAATTTATTTTGATGATGCGGTGAGAAAACAGACGATCCAGTTATTAGAGCGTTTGCTCACAGATACAGGATTACTATTTTTGGGACACTCAGAAACATTACAGATTATCAACTCGGGATTTATCTCAATTCCCCATCCCTTAGCTTTTGCTTACCAAAAAGTACCAAGCAAAGTAGAAATCCGAGTAAATGAAAAGTTAGCAGTAGGAATAAACCCAGAAGCAAAAATCAATAAATTATCACCTAAACCCATTGTTAATCTGACCAGTACACCGAAACTGCTTACTTCTACCCCATCGACCGAACTGAAACTATTGACATCATCAATTCAAAATGCTAGTCAATTAGCAGATCAAGGAAAGTTAACAGAAGCAGCGATGATCTGCGAAAATTATCTGAAAGAAAACCGTACCAGTGTGGAAGCTTATGTATTATTAGGTCAAGTGAGATTAGCAGAGGGTAATCAAGACCAAGCTGAAGAATGTTTTCAAAAAGCAATTTATCTAGAACCTCACCATTATGAAGCGCTGATCCATTTAGCTTTAATTAAAGAAAAAAATGGTGATTTAGCGAAAGCAGTCTTGCTCCGACAAAGAATCCAAAGATTAGAAAATTTGCGCGATAAACCCTAATTAAAAATCAACTAAAAAATTGACTCATTATGTTCAACAATATCACCTTACAAAAATCCTTGATATTTTCGTTTGTATATATGGTTCTGGGATTATTTTTTATTTCCCTAGTTAGTTGGATTTCTAATTCTGATTTATATGCACAAGTTGATACATTAGGTAATAACAGTTTACCCAGTGTGACTGGATTATATAAAGTGTATGACGGACAAACCAAAATAGATGCAGCTGAACAATCCCTACTGAATCCTAAATTGACTAGCGAAGATAGAAAAGCAGAATTAGGCAAAATTAAACAAGCTTGGACAGAAATAGAAACGGGATTCAAACTGTATGAAACTACACCCCGAAGTGATGAAGAAGATCGAGTCTATAAACAATTACAAATTGATTGGCTTAATTGGAAGCAAAATCACGAACAATTTTTAAACTTAAATCAAGAATTTGAGCGATTAGGTATCATCAATCCTGATGAGCTACAACTATCATTATTACGTCAGGGAAAAGAAAATTCTTCGGAAATAGCAGCTGCCAAAGCTGCGTCTGAGGCTTTAAATAGACTTTACACTCAATCCAAAGACAATCGCGCTACCTATATAGTCGCAGCTAAATTAATTTTAGAAGATATTAAAATTAATGAAGATGCAGGAGAACAGGCAAAAAAAGACGCCAGCAAGGTTAATACTCAGAGCAAAATTATTGTCATCACTGCCATGATAATTGGGATCGGTAGTGCGATCGGTTTTGGATTTTATTTTATTAAACAAGTTACCGAACCTCTGGCTAATCAAATTCAAAGTTCTGGGATAAAAATTACCACATCAACTACAGAAATAGCTGCTTCGGGTAAAGAATTAGAAGCAACAATGACGGAACAAGTTGCTTCAACTAATGAGGTAGTAGCAACTGCTAGAGAAATTGCTGCTACTGCGAAAAAGCTAGTTCAGACCATGGAAGAAGTAACGATGATGTCCCAAACAACTGCCCAATCAGCTAGTAATGGACAAAAAAATTTAGTGCAGATGGAAACAAGTATGCGTCACTTAGCAGATGCTACTGCTTCAATTGCGTCCAGACTGGAAATAATTAGTGAAAAAGCTGATAATATTAATACCATTGTCTCTACCATTACTAAAGTAGCAGATCAGACTAATTTACTCTCACTTAATGCGGCGATCGAAGCAGAACAAGCAGGAGAATATGGGATGGGTTTTGCTGTAGTTGCTCGAGAGATTCGGCGTTTAGCCGATCAGACAGCGGTAGCTACTTTAGATATTGAAAGTATGGTAAAAGAAATGCAATCGGCGGTTTCAAGTGGGGTGATGGAGATGAATAAATTTACCACAGAAGTGAGTCGCAACGTGCAAGAAGTCCGCAATATTAGTGTGCAACTGTCCAATGTTATTGAAGAGGTACAAAGCTTAACTCCGCGATTTAGGAATGTGAATGAGGGGATGGATGCTCAATCAGAAGGAGCTAGTCAAATTAGTGAAGCGATGTTGCAATTAAGTGAAGCATCAGGTCAAACAGCTGATGCAATCCGGGAAATTAATCGAGCTTTAGAGGAATTAACTGATGCTGCTCAAAACTTAAGGCGATCGACGTTAGCTTTAAAATAGGGTAATCGGTAATGAGCAATGATTGTTGGAAAAAAATTGGTGTTACGGGCGATCGCTCCTGTCCAGAACTAAAAAAAGTTATTCATTGTCACAATTGCCCGATTTATGCAGCTGCGGGTCGTAATTTATTAGAGCGGACAGCACCAACAGGATATGTAAATACTTGGACTAATTTGCTTTCTCGTGATAAAGATATTGAGATTACCTATCGAGTTGCTTCAGCAGATACAATTTCGGTGGGGATATTTCGGATTGGTGCTGAATGGTTAGCATTACCAGCTAAATTATTCAAAGAAGTGACTGAAAATGCAGTAATTCATATTTTGCCCCAGCGAAGTAACGAAGTTCTCTTAGGGTTAGTAAATGTGCGGGGTGAAATTCAACTCTGTATCTCATTACAAGCTCTATTAGGAATTGAAACTGCTGTAGTTAATTCTCAGAATATTAATCCTTTGGTCTATGGAAGAATGGTAGTGATCGAAAAAGCTGGTAGTCGTTGGGTATTTCCTGTCGATGAAATCTATGGGATTCATCGGATCTATGGAAATGAATTGGGAAATGTCCCAGCAACGGTAAATAAGATTGCTGATAATTATACCAAAGGAATGATTAAATGGCAATCCCAAAATGTGAGTTATTTAGATGATGAATTGTTATTTTATACGTTAGATAAAAAACTTTTATAGGTGCTAAATTATGGATGAAAATATGACTAATCATGATCTAAGTAATGTATCCATGCTCGATTTATTTCGCATGGAAGTAGAAGCACAAGCAACGATTCTCAATGATAATTTGTTAGTGCTGGAGACTAACCCAAAAGCAGCAAACGAATTAGAAGCTTTAATGCGTGCATCACATTCAATTAAAGGAGCAGCTCGGATCGTATCACTAGATTTAGCAGTCCAAATCGCACATTTAATGGAAGACTGTTTTGTCGCAGCTCAAACAGGTGCGATCGCGATTGATGCTGCTGACAAAATTGATGTATTATTACAAGGAGTTGATCTGCTGCTGCGGATTTCCCAAACCCCACCGCATGAAATTGAAGCTTGGACAACCACCCATCAAATCGAGTTTGACAATTTAGTGACAGCGATATCGGCAATTTTAACCACAGAAAAACCAGCAATTAAAACTGAATATTTTGCTCTAGAAGAGAGAGTTAATGAACCTGATCAACCAGAAAATTTATCTGCTCCCACTCCTGACCATCTACCTGAACAAGAACCAACTTTACTGGAACAATCTCCCGATCGAGATTTATCAATGCTAGGATTATTTCGGACAGAACTAGTAGCACAGATTACCTTGATCCATAACTGTTTTGTTCAACTTAAAAATCACCAAAATGTAGAAGAGATCAAAATTGAATCCTTAATTGCAGCAGTAAACTTAATTAAGGGTGCTGCGATGATCGTTAAACTAACCGGAGTGATCAATATTAGTCGGAAATTACAAGAGAGATTTCTGACTATTCAAGAAAAAAATATTTCTTTAAGTCTAGCAGAAATTGATGATTTAATTCCCGCTATTGATTTATTATTAAATCTAGCCGAAGTACCAGAAAATGACCTAGATAATTGGTTATTTGAACATCATAATGAAATTGAGAATATAGTTGCATTGATTAGAAATAAACCTGAAAATAATCAAATAAATATAGCCGGAGAAATAACTCCTCATCCACCATCATTAATAATTAATTCAGCTCCTCATGAACAGCAATTATCTAATCTTAATCAAACGCTGCAATCAACAGCTAAAAGTTTAGTAGAACCAGGATCTACTATCACCAAAAGTGCAATTTCATCTACTCATAAACAACCAGATAAAAATCTAGTAAATCACCAAGAATCATCTCATCGCGTTGTGCGGGTCAGTGCAGAGAACTTAAATCGTTTAATGGGATTAGCTGGTGAATCTTTATTAGAAGCAAACTGGTTACAACCGTTTGCTGATTCTTTATTTAAACTGAGAAAACAACAAAGAGAACTGTATAATTTAATTGAAAAATTGCAAGAATCTTTAAGCGGATTACCTTTAAGTTCACGAACTGAAAATTATCTTAAAGCGACTAGAAAAAAAGCAAGTGAATGTGGTTATATATTGACCGATCGGCTCAATGAATTAGAACTTTTTTCTCGTCGTTCTGCTAATCTTTCTGACCGTCTTTACCGAGAAGTTATTGCTAGTCATATGCGTCCTTTTGCTGATGGAGTCCAAGGTTTTCCCCGGATGATGCGAGATTTAGCTAGACAGTTAGGTAAACAAGTCAAGTTTGAAATTATTGGTAAATCAACGCAAGTTGATCGGGATATTTTAGAAAAATTAGAAGCACCCCTTACTCATATTTTGCGGAATGCGATCGATCATGGAATTGAATCTCCCCACGATCGCGTTCTTGCAGAAAAACCTCCAGAAGGTACGGTACGTTTAGAAGCTTTTCATCGAGCAGGAATGTTATCAATTACAGTTACCGATGATGGAAAAGGAGTGGAATTAGAACGACTCCGTCAAAAAATTATTAGTAAGGGAATGTTAACGATAGAAATGGCTAATCGTTTGACGGAACCGGAACTAATGGAGTTTTTATTTTTGCCAGGATTTTCTACAGCTAGTAAGGTT
This sequence comes from uncultured cyanobacterium, assembly GCA_963744145.1. GTDB lineage: Bacteria > Cyanobacteriota > Cyanobacteriia > Cyanobacteriales > CAWUOF01 > CAVUSO01. The sequence goes on from CAVUSO010000001.1 coordinate 2,263,776, forward strand.
ACAGATGTTTCCGGTCGTGGGGTAGGATTAGATATAGTTCAGAACATGATCCAGGAAGTAGGAGGTCAGTTACGAGCAATATCTAAACCAGGACAAGGAATGATTTTTCATTTACAATTACCCCTCACTTTATCCGTAATTCGGACACTTTTAGTCGAAATAGCGGGAGAACCTTATGCTTTTCCACTGACAAGGATTGTCCGGATTGTGATGGTGAAACGGACTGAAATTCAGATGGTGGAAAATCGCCAATATTTTACTCTTGATCAGCAAAATATTGGGTTAGTCGCTGCACATCAAGCTTTGAGATTAACCGAAACTTCCTTTCCAGGAGAAGTTTTGCCCACCGTGGTAGTTAGCGATCGCGGCTCAAAGTATGGTTTAGTAGTAGATCGACTCCTAGGTGAACGAGATTTAGTAGTTAGACCTTTAGATTCGCGGTTAGGAAAATTACCAAACTTTAGTGCGACAGCTTTAATGGAAAATGGTTCTCCCCTGTTAATTATTGATGTTGATGATTTAGTGCGATCGATTTATAAATTGTTGCATGAAGAAGAATTAACCAAGGTTAGTCAAACTTTGCCGATTTCTGGTAATCGAAAATCGGTTTTAGTTGTGGATGACTCTATGACTGTGCGGGAAGTGGAACGTAAATTATTGGAAAATTGGGGCTATCAAGTTGAAATTGCTGTGGATGGAATGGATGCTTGGAATGCAGTCCGAAGTAATAATTATGATTTAGTCATTACTGATGTTGATATGCCCCGCATGAATGGGATTGAGTTAGTGAGGAGGATTAAAAATAGTGATCATCTCAAGGATTTACCAGTTATGATTGTTTCTTATAAAGATCGAGAAGAAGATCGGATTCGCGGTTTAGATATGGGTGCTGATTATTATTTAACTAAAAGTAGTTTTCAAGATGATAGTTTTTTAAATGCTGTGATTGCTCTAATTGGGGAAAGTTAGGCGATAATAGATCAACGGGTAATCATAGATTTGAAAATTTATGATCTACGCCCCATCATCCTTGACCCATTCCTAACCAGCCCATGAGAATAGCTATTGTTAATGATATGTTAATCGCTGTAGAAGCTTTACGGCGAATTGTAGTGACAGTCCCAGACTATGAAGTTGCTTGGATTGCTCGTGATGGTGCCGAAGCTGTGGTGAAATGTGCTAAAGATACCCCTGACTTGATTTTAATGGATTTGGTAATGCCAGGGATGGGTGGAGTTGAAGCAACTAAACAAATTATGCGGGATTCTCCCTGTGCTATCCTTATTGTCACTGCGACAGTTAGTGGTAATGCTTCTAAAGTTTTTGAAGCGATGGGATATGGAGCTTTAGATGCAGTTAATACACCCATTTTAGGTAGTGGGGGAAGTACGGAGGGTGGGGCAACTTTACTAGCCAAAATCGGGACGATCGCGAAATTACTAGGGAAATCGAGTGGTAAAAAAAATCAACGGACAATGGATTTAGAACAACGTGGTGCTTTACCCCAAACTACTCCCCGTTTATTAGTAATTGGGTCTTCCACTGGTGGTCCACAAGCTCTAGCTAAGATTCTCTCTGGTTTTCCTAAAGATTTTAGTGCCGCAGTTGTGATTGTTCAGCATGTAGATGTGCAATTTGCCGCAGGTTTAGCAGAATGGTTAGATAGTCAAGCATCTTTACCAGTAAAGTTAGCGATCGCTGGTGATCATATCCAATGTGGAAAAGTTTTAATTGCGGCGAGTAATGACCATCTGGTGTTAACGTCTAATCTGACCCTGAAATATACTCCCGATCCGAGGGATTGTCCTTATCGTCCTTCGGTTGATGCTTTTTTTAAAAGTATTGCTGAATATTGATCAAAAAAAGGCGTCGCAGTTTTATTAACTGGGATGGGTAAAGATGGAGCCCAAGGATTACAGACTTTACGGGCTCATGGTTGGCACACGATCGCTCAGGATCAAGCTAGTTGCGTAGTTTATGGGATGCCAAAAGCTGCGGTGGAATTGGGAGCTGCGGTGGAAGTCTTACCGATTAGTGCGATCGCTTCAGCCTGTACTAAAAATATTCTCTCCTTACGTTAGTTATCTGTAATCAGTCATCGGTAGAGTGTAGCATCTTCGGATTAAACCTGACTTCCTCGGGATGATCCTTGAGCTATCTTTACACTACTGAGTATGATATTATGACTAATTTTGATGGTGAATCTACATCGGTTAATTCATCTTTAACAAATTATCCAATCACTGTACTGCTGATTGATGATCAGCCCATCATTGGTGAGGCGGTCCGACGGATGCTGGCTGAGGAAAAAGATATTACTTTTCACTATTGTGATCATCCCGCTAATGCGATTACTAAGGCGATCGAAATCCAACCCACGGTGATTTTACAAGACTTAGTGATGCCAGATATTGATGGGTTGTTGTTATTGCGTTTTTTTCGGGTTAATGAGCGGACTCGCTATATTCCGATGATTGTGCTTTCGACCAAGGAAGAGCCAAAATTAAAAGCAGAAGCATTTGCTTTAGGTGCCAATGATTATTTAGTGAAATTACCGGATAAAGTTGAATTAATTGCTCGGATTCGGTATCATTCTAAGGCATATATTAATCTCTTGCAACGCAATGAAGCTTATCAAAATATGCAAGATTATTTAGAAAAATTAGAAATTGAACAGGAAAAATCAGAACGGCTATTGCTGAATATTTTACCTAAACCGATCGCGGAGCGGTTGAAAAAAGGACAAAGTATTATTGCGGAAAGTTTTTCTGATGTGAGTATCCTGTTTGCTGATATTGTGGGGTTTACAGACCTTTCCGCTCGGACTTCTCCGATCGCATTAGTGCATTTGCTCAATGAAATATTCTCCCAGTTTGATTTACTAGCTGATCAACATGGGTTAGAAAAAATTAAAACTATTGGTGATGCTTATATGGTGGTTGGGGGATTACCAAAACCTCGACCAGATCATGCAGAAGCGATCGCGCAAATGGCAATTGATATTCAAGCGGCTATTCTTAATTTTCAACAACAGCATGATAACGATATTATGATTCGGATTGGGATTAATTCTGGTCCAGTTGTAGCGGGAATTATTGGGACTAGAAAATTTATTTATGATTTGTGGGGTGATACGGTCAATACAGCTAGTCGGATGGAATCTCATGGTATACCTAATCAGATTCATGTCACATCGGCAACTTATGAGTTATTGAAAGATAAATATTTACTGGAAGAACGAGGTATAATTAAAGTCAAAGGTAAAGGGGAAATGTTAACTTATTTTTTGCATGGCAAGAAATTAAACGGGGAAAGGAGTTGAAAAGAATATGGGGCCATTTATTACGATGTTTTTAGCTTTCTGTTCATATTTATTAATTGCAGGAGTAAAACTGGATAAAGAATATCAACGGGGAGTAATATTTCGTCTAGGAAGAATCAGTGCCCTTCGTGGGCCAGGTCTCTACTGGATTATTCCCATCATTGATCAAAAAACCCAGATTGATATTCGGACTAAAACCGTCAGCATTGAACCACAAGAAACCGTAACTGCGGATAGTGTTACGATCAAAGTAAATGCAGTGCTTTACTATCGAATTACTGATCCGACAGCAGCGATCAATAAAGTAGAAAACTATCAGATGGCTGTTTATCAGACTGCGCTAACTACTCTCCGCAATGTGGTTGGTCAAAATATTTTAGATGATGTGTTGCAAAATCGCACTAAAATTAATAACCAAGTTCAAGTGATCGTCGATGAAGTAACAGAAAATTGGGGAGTTGTGATTGAAAGGGTAGAAATTAAGGATGTGGAAATACCCCCATCGATGCAACGAGCAATGGCTAAAGAAGCTGAAGCAATCCGAGAAAAACGGGCGCGGATTATTAAAGCTTCGGCTGAACAAGAAGCTTCTATGAAATTATCTCAAGCTGCTCAAACAATTATGGAAAATCCCGCAGCTTTAGAATTACGTCGCTTACAAATGTTAACGGAAATTGGAGCTGAGAATAATACTACAACTGTGGTAATGTTGCCTTCAGATTTTCTGAGTGTAGCCCGAAAATTTTCTGATTCTTTGCCAGAAAAATAGGTTGATCAAGTGAAATCCGATCGTGAAACAACAAAAGAAAGAAAAGTCAGAAAAAAATCGCCAGCGCGAGGGTGAAATTAAACCAGAGTCACCCTTAATAAAAACTCTAAATCAAGAGCAAAAGCTAGCTCTAACTGCGATGCAGGAATTCCGAGCATCTGAGCAAAGTTTTTTCTTACTTGAGGGTTATGCAGGTACGGGTAAAACAACTACTATTCAAGCATTTATCCATGATTTGCAAGCTAAAAATCAGCGAATATTGATAGCTTGCTGTGCCCCTACTAACAAAGCAGTGAAGGTATTACAACGCACAGCAAATAAATGGGGAATCCATCGTATCGATTTTGCTACTGTCTATCAATTACTAGGTTTGACATTAGAATTTGATGATGATGGTGGAAAGGTATTGAAGGAAGGAAAAGACTCTAATCTGAATAAATATGACTTAATTATTCTCGATGAAGCATCAATGGTTTCGCGCAATCTTTGGGAATTACTTCAGGATGCAGCACCGAGAAGAAAGACGAAGATAATTATGTTAGGAGACCCGGCCCAATTACCCCCAGTGAATGAACCAAGTTCTGTGATATTTGATGAGAATATATCTAGAACTAAGTTAACTGAAGTGATGCGATGTGCTGGTTCTAATCCCATTATTGATTTAATTGATGCAGCTAGAGAGAAGGTATTTGATCCTAATAAAATTATTAACTTGGAAAGTAATTTTCTGGCTGATCAATCCCAAGGAGTTTGGGTATTTAATCGATCGATGTGGTTAGAGAATATGGTCAAAGCTTTCCAATCCCCACGTTGGCAAAAAGATCCTGATTATGTTAGAGCGATCGCCTGGACTAATAGATGTGTTGATGGATTGAATGCTTATATTCGTAACGCTCTCTATGAAACCAAGGAACCTTTTATTGTGGGGGAAAGATTAATAGCTAGGGATACCATATTCAACCCTTTTAGTGAAGATGAGATAATCATGCCTAATAGTACAGAATGTGAAGTAACTAATCTGCGCTATGGTACTGATAAAGAGTATAATGTTTGGCATCTTCATGTCCTTGATGAAGAAGGTAATTCCCATCGTTTGATGGTATTAGATGAATCATCTAAACCTGCGTTTGATGCTACCCTAAAACAACTGGCTCACGAAGCTTATATCAAAAAAGCTATGGGGGAAAAGAAACCCTGGAAAGATTATTGGGCATTACGCAATCGTTATGCTTATGTAAGTTATGCTTATGCTCTCACTTCCCATAAATCTCAAGGTTCGACATTTACCAATGTGTTTGTTGCTCAAAACGATATTCTGAGAAATCCCAATCTGGTTGAGAAATATCAAAGCTTGTATGTAGCGTATTCACGAGCTTCCGATCGGTTGATTGTTAATTATTAAGTAGAAGAAGGGTTTACCCTGAGTGTTCCCTGAGTTTACCCTGAGTTTACCCTGAGCGTAGTCGAAGGGCGTAGTCGAAGGGCGTAGTCGAAGGGCGGAGTCGAAGGGTGAAGCATTCGGATATAATATTACTGCCCTTCGGCTACGCTCAGGGTAAAGTTTGATCATTCAATTGTCGCCCGAATGCTTCACCCCTACACTTAACTGAACCGTATTGGATTTAAACTAAAATAAAATCCGTGGATTTCAAAGTAGTAGCTTGCACTCCTAATAAGGTAGCTAATAACTCATTGGTAGCTTTTACCTTAATTAGGGTATCTTGATTGCTCTGGATGAAGGATAACTGGCTAAATTGTAATCCACCTTTCAAGCATAACAAATCTTCGTACTGGGTAAAATCTGTAATTACATCAGCTCCAGAACTTCCTTGGATAATAAATTTATCGCGTCCCGGTCCACCAGTTAGGGTATCATTTCCTAGATCACCGCTGAGAACATCATCTCCATCACCACCAATGAGGATATCATCACCTTTACCACCATAAAGGGTATCATTTCCGCTGTCACCATAGAGAGTATCATTGCCTTCATTACCATAGATTAAATCATTACCATTTCCTCCATATAATAAATCTTGTTCATTATTAGAGTCACTCGAAATAGAACTCCCATTACCACCAAATAAAGTATCATTCCCATCGCAACCACAGATGGTATCATTACCTCGATCGCCATACAGTAAATCATCCCCAGCATCACCTTCAACAATATCATCACCTTGACCAGCATGAATGGTATCATTACCATCACCTCCCGATAGAGAATCATTACCTTGATTACCAAAAAGTAAGTCATCTCCAGCACCACCATAAATTAAATCGTCTCCCGTCAGATCCGGATTGGTTGGATCGCTCGTACCACCATAAATCGTATCGTTCCCCAAATCACCTAATAAAGTATCATTACCAAGATCGCCAAAAATTAAATCATTATCTTTACCACCGTTAACAACATCATTTCCTTGACCCGCGTAGATCAGATCATTACCTTCACCACCATTAATATAATCATTACCTTGATTACCATAAATCGTATCTTGGTCAAGATTAGAATTAACAGGAGTCAAACTTCCGACTCCACCATAAATAGCATCATTTCCATCTCCACCGATTAATAAATCATTCCCTTGATAACCCCGAATTTCATCATTACTATTAGTACCAATCAGAGTATCATTATTTACCGTACCTAATATTTGATTGTCGGTGGAAATTGTAGGACTTGTACCAATATAGGTACTGATGGAAGCAGAATTATTACTCGTAACTGGATCAATTACAGCTAAATTTGTGAGGGAATCAAGAACAGGATTAGGTGCAACGGTGACAGTATTAGTAATATTAATTCCCCCAACAGGTAGCAAGTTCATATCGCAACCAGTGGGAAAATCTATTGTACCGCTAATGGTTAGTCCTGCTTGGGAACCTGGACCAAGATTAATATCACTCCATTCACCATTTGAATTATTATAATTACCGCTAGATGCTGTAAAGGTCGGATCAGGAATTTCGCTCGGTACAATATCTGCAAGATTGATATTTGCGATCGAGTCAGTAGTGCTATAATTAGTAACAGTAATTTGATAGGAAATCGGATCACCTAGCATCGCATAAGCAGGGGCGCTAATATTTACCCCTAAATCAATAGTAGGAGGAGTAGAGCTATATTCAAAAGCACCAATATCTATAGTATTACCAACCTTTCTGGGGAAAGGTAAACCACGCTGATCACTGGTGGGAGAAGTAGCTACAGGATTTTTACCAGTATCGATCGCTTTTGAACCAGTAACTAATGCTTGAGTTTGGGTTAGTCCACCGTTATTAGCTAAGGGAGAAAGAATCGTGTTAATCGGTCCTGAAAAAGTAATATCGCTGGCAATTCCTGATGAAAAAATACCCCCATTACTGTTTTGTCCAAACAGGTTATTACCTTGGGATAAAATTAGTCCATTGCTATTAAATTCAGAATTATTAGTGGCAGTATCACCAGCAATAATACTGCTACTAATACTAAATTTAGCGTTACTGTTTGCATTACTTTTTTGATACAAACCTCCACCATTAATTGCAGAATTACCACTAATGGTACTATGATTTATACTGACAGTACCAAATGCCTCATTATAAATACCGCCACCAAAGTTAGCATTATTACCACTAATTGTGCTGTTAACTATAGTTGCGGTTGTGAGGTTGTTAATAGCACCAGCAAAGCTAGCGTTATTACCACTGATGGTACTGTTAGTAAGGGTTAGTGTGCCACCGTTGTTGTTAATTGCACCACCAGTCACTCCTAAATTATTGCTAATAGTGCTGTTATTTATGTTGACTACGCTGTTTGTGGATATCCCACCTCCAAAATGAGCAGAATTGGCATTAATGGTACTATTATTTAAAGTCAAAGTTCCAGTATTGTTACTGGAAATACCACCACCATTATTTCCAGCCGAATTATTACTTATAGTGCTATTGGTGAGGCTCAATGTGCCTTGATTGTTATATGCACCAGCACCCTTGCCATTTGTGCCAGTATTATTATGAATAATGCTATTAGTTACAGTTATATTTCCATATCTGTTATAAATCCCACCACCATCAGTCTTAACAGAATTGCCACTAATAGTGCTGTTAGTAATATTAAGGGTGCTGCTAGTGTTATAAATCCCACCACCTTGACTATTATTTCTAGAGCTATTGTTGTTATTAATAGTGCTATTAGTTATAGTCATAGATGCACTATTGCGGTTGGCTATCCCACTACCATAATAACCAGAATTATCAGTGATGCTGCTATTAGTTATTGTTAATTTACTTGATTTATTGTAAATCCCACCACCGTAATTATTAGATAAATTACCAGAAATTGTGCTATTAGTAATAGTAGCATTACTATTATTGTCGATCGCAATTCCACCACCGTTAAAAGTACCTGATGCTGTACCATTACTCACCGTACTCTGATTCAAAGTTAAGGTACTACCACCAGTAACCCAGATATTTGCACCAGTCCCAGCAATCTTACCCTCAGTAATGGTCAGATCACTCAGGTTGACTGTTACTCCTGACCCAGATATATTTAAGACACGATCAGTTTTGTTACCACTAATTTTTAACTCACTTGAACCTGTTCCTGCGATCGTGAGGTTCTGGTTGATTGTCAAATTTGATGCTAATGTGATCGTTTGAGGTGTGGCAAATATCCCACTGGTATCAAAAACAATTGTATCTCCTGGTGCTGCTGCGGCAATTTGGTCTCTTAAGGAACCCGTACCACTATCATTTGTATTAGTAACTATTAATGTATCCAGTCGATGTTTATATCCTGCTACTGATGGATTGAAGATTCCTAATGGTTGAATTGGTCCGGTGCTATATTCTAAATTCCAGTTACCACCTACCACTTGACCACCAGTTACATCTGTGGAAGCAGCAACATTGGTTTTGGTTAAATTCGCTAATGCTTGTACTAAAGATTGACCTGGTTTTGTGGCAGCGATATTACAACCATAGAGTAAAATATCTGCATCTGGTGCTAAATCTTTCTGCCATGCTTGCAATTGTCCAGTATAATTACTCAGACTGCTCAAATTTAATTTTGATGAACTAAAATCTAATTCTCCAGCCCGACCGTGAGAGATAATATTTACGCTCTGGATATTGTGATATTGTGCTAGTGTTTTGGTGATTTGAGCGATCGCATCTGCTTGGGGTTTGAGGATGACAACTGCTGTACTGGGCAATATATCATTTACCAATGTTTCATAGTCTGGTACACTAGGGTCGATGAAAGCGATACTGGTAGGATCTAGATCGGTTTTAAAATTGTTCATGGTTAATAAAGCTATGCTTAATAAATTATTCGGGTTTTATTTCTCTAGAAAAATCTCTAGAATATAATTGCAATTTTACAATTATTTTCTATAATACAATTAATTTTGGCGTTGCTGATTTACGGTATGAATAAAGAATTTGTAGGGGCGTATGGCCATACGCCCCTACAGGATTTTTATACCCTGATTAAGCAACGCCTTAACTTTCAGTGAAACTTATTTTTCAATTCTGGAAATATCTCCCCAAAAAGGATCAAAAATGCTTCTGGGTCTCTTCCCTTAGATATTCTTTTAAGGCAACAATAACACGATTAAATACTCCTTTCCAGTCTCCTGGTTCTGATTGACGAAATAATCTCATGGTCGGATACCAAGGAGTATCAACTCGCTCTAACATCCATCTCCAATCTGGATAAGTGGACAACAAAACCCAAACTGGTTTACCTAATGCTCCAGCTAAGTGAGCAACAGATGTATCGACACTAATTACTAAATCTAATTGAGCGATCGCATGGGCTGTATCGCTATAATTATTCAAGTAAGGACTTAAATCGGAGACATTAAATTCCTGTAATTTAGCTAAGTCTCCTGATGAAATTGGTTTTTGCAAACTATAAAAACTGATCTGCTGAGTTTTAACAATTGGCTCAAAATCTGCAAATTGACAGGAACGATGATGATTATCGCGATGAGTAGAACTACCTGCCCAAACAATACCAACTTTAAACTTTTTCACGGATTTAATGAACGAGAAGATCGAAAAATTTTCTGGTACTTTTAAATAGGGTATTTGAGCAGGAATTGTAGCTAAAGTTGTCTGAAAAATATAGGGTAAGCTCATTAAGGGAATATAAACATCAAAATCAGAAATAAGAATATCACCAGGAGGAATAATTCGCTCAATCTCAGGAATAGTAGTAAAGAGAGATATTAAATCGGGTATGCAAACTAAAATAATCCGGCAATCGGACTGTGCAACTAAAGGAATATAGCGAATAAATTGAATTGCATCTCCTGCACCTTGTTCAGTATGAATGAGAATAGTTTTTCCGCTAAGATCATGACCATCCCATAAAGGTTGAGGACAAATAAAAGGTTTAAAATTATTAGTTTTCCAGCGCCACTCACTTTCAGCAAAACCATTCAGTAAGTCTCCCATTTGTAAGAATGCTAGACCTAAATTAAAGTGAGCATCGGGGAAATCAGCTTGAATACTAATTGCTCTTTGATAATAACCGATCGCTAAGGATAAAAGATGTTGACGCTGATAAGCTATTCCTAAATTATGATAAGCTTGAGCATAGTTTGGATCGGTATCAATTACTTGTTGGAGTTGAGCGATCGCCTCTGTCCAGTCTTCTTGTTCAATATAAACAACACCTAAGTTATACCGAGCGATTAAATAGTCTGGGTTTAAATTTAAACATTGTTGATATTGCAGTGCTGCTTGTGGTAAGTTGCGTTGATGATAAAAATCATTGCCTAAATTTAGAAAATATTCAGCATCATCAGCTTCAGAAATTCTTTCAGTTAATACTAATTCTTGTAATACTTCATCAGGTAATACATAAGAACTTCCTAATAATTTTTCATCCCAGTCAATCACTTCGGGAAAATAATAACCAGGGAGAATGCTAATGGCAAAAATTTCCTGAACAGCATCTTCAAATTTCAAGAAAGCGATAATTTCCCCAGTATGAATATGTACAACCCAGATACCACAATTGGGTTCGGTTAATCTTTCTGTAATTGGAAGACCACTAAAAATCGCCGTTTCGCGAACTTGGGAAAGACCAATAAAAGCTAAGTTTCCATAAAAATCTATTCCACGAGTAAAACCAGGAAGTTGAGTAACTGTGATTAACTTACCAGAATTGAGATCGACTTTGGCTAGACTACCATTACCTGATTCTAAAATCCAAACTTGCTCTTGATACCAACGAGGTGAATGGGGCATTGATAAACCCTGACAGATAATTTCATGACTAGGAATATCGATTAAAATACCACCATTAACTTTATTTTTTCTCCATCCAACTGCTGTATCGGTTTCTCCTAAAGCTGTAACATATTGTGCTTGATCATCTCGAACCGCAAAACCATTGAGATGACAGCGATCGCTTAAATCATAAGCACTGATAAATTTCGGTTTCCATTGAGGTCTAAAATTATGGATCTGATCAAGAGTACATAAACAAGAAAACTTAGTATTAACAAACCATAATTCATCTTGAATATAAGCCATTTCATGAATATCAATATCGCCCGTAATATGAGTACGACGGGGTAGATAACAAGCATCATGTTTACCCAGAGGTTCAAGCTTTTCTGCTACTGCTGGAATATTGCGAAGTTCCCAAATTTGATAAGTCGTACCGATCGCTAACTTTTCCCGATTTGCGGCTATTCCCATCGGGCGATCGAACATCCGAAAATGAGTATTAATTTTATCTCCATCTGCCCGAATCACAATTAGTTTTCCCGCTTGATAAGTAGAAACAACTAAAGAGATCCCTAACTGGGAGAGGAGATTCGGAAGGTTCGTAGTGTGAACACTTTGTAAAGATAAATTTGGGTCATTCATGCGAGCAAAAAGACTCTGTCAGTAGGGAAAATACTATCCTATTTTAGTTAAAAACCAGATCCTCTACCCAGAAAATAAATCTTTCTAATTATGGCGATCGGCAACCAGAAGCGATACGGCGGATGACCTATTGATGAAGTACAGTCAGTTATCTCGTTTGGTTGGGCGGGTTTATGATGGGGATCGATTTGGATCAGAATTATTGGTGAACCCGCCCCTACAAATCCTGGTTAATTCTGAAACCGAGCAGATTTGATTAATCTGACGGGCAGAAAATCTGTTTAAACATCGGAAATTCGATCACCTGTAGGGGCGGGTTCACCGATGAATCTGTCACACACAAATAACCCTTGTGCCGAGCGCTTGCCCTGAGTGTAGTCGAAGGGTAGTCGAGGTATTAATGAACCCGCCCCACCCCACAGATCACCTGAATGAACTCCTCAAATACATCCCATCGCATTAATCTCAACCAGAAGAATAGGGAGTTGCATAAGTGCAACTCCCCATAATTTTTGAGTTAATTGTGTGATCCTAAAAGTTGAAATTGTTGTTCATTTAAACGACCTGATTCATATAAAGTTTGGGCAATTTCCGACATAGTTAAAACGGAATGACTACAATAACCATTTTGTTCAAGTTTACCTTTCACTCCTTTTTCGTGATCAATAAATACCACAATATCGCGCACATTTAAACCCACAGATTTAATTTTTTCAGCTCCTTCCATCACACTGTTACCGCTGATCATAATATCATCAACAACTACCACTGTTTCTCCAGCATGAAAATGACCTTCGATCGCGCGACGAGTCCCGTGAGCTTTAATTTCTTTGCGGGGAAAAATCATCGGACGATCTAAACGTAGAGCTAAACCAGTTGCGGTTGGTAAAGCTCCATAGGGAATACCCGCAATGCGATCGAATTCTAAATTTTTGAGAATTTCTGCATAAGCACTGACTACTTGATGGAAAATTTGGGGATGGGAGATAATTTTGCGGAGATCTATATAATAAGGAAAGATCGCTCCCGATGCTTGCACGTAACTACCAAACATAATACAGCCGAGATCATAAAGCTGTAAAATTAAGTCTAAATGTGGGGAGCCATTTAATAAGCATAGATCTGGTAACCACAGATCACAACTAGATCCCTCAACTGCTAAACGAGTTCTTTCTTGATTAATTTCATCCCGGAGCAACTCGATCTCTTTTCCCGAGCGATCGCTAGTTAATAAATATTGGGGTATAGGAATAATCAAACCATCACCTTGGGAATTTAACCCAGCTTCTAAGGTTTTGGATAAATCTCCACCTTTGTTCCAAATTCCACGGACTAAAATTAGTCGTTCTGGAGCGATCGCGCGAATCCGAGCTAGAATTTCCGGTTTAGTCGTTCCTACTTCTAATCCTAACTCTTCAGGTGGTGCCAAAGTTTTCGCTTCTTTTACCACTTGTAAATAAACAGGTGCTGTGGTGGTGGGATATTCTTGGAAAACCGCACCAGAAGGATTAGCGGTACAACAGACAATAAAAACCGCTTTATTAGGATAGACCAAAAACGGTGCTACTAATTCCTGTCCTGCATAAATATTCAGAGTAACAGCATCTACCCCCCAATCAGCAAAAATTGTTTCTGCAAAAACACTACTACTGGCAAGATCGCTATGCTTTGCATCTAAAATGATCGGAATGTGATCAGGGATGAGGGATAAAGTTTTTTGCAGTAATTCTAATCCGGGCGCACCTAATGCCTGGTAAAATCCTAAAGTTGGCTTATAGGCACATACCAAATTAACAGTTTGAGCGATTTGGAATTTCCACCAGTCCCAGAGATCGTTAATCAGTTTACTTTTGTCCCCTTCTTCATAGTTATAGTTGGGAAGGGTTTCGGGATCGGGATCGAGTCCTAAGCACAAAAGACTGCGATTACGGTCAATTGCGGCATTTAGTTTATCAAAAAAGTTCATTTTTTATTTACAGGATTGTCTGTAATAACTATTTTATGACTGAAGGCACCCACAAATATCACCAATCTGACTGGATGTCCTGCTCTAGCTCCCCCGACCAGATCATGACCCCAACTTGGTAAAAGTAGCTGTCCATCCGACATCAAGCTAATCCCGACGTTGGTACTGTCTACTTTTTCTGCGATCGTCACATATTTATTTGCGATCGCACCAAAGGGTATGGTTTTGAGTTCTTCAGCACCAGATTGAGAACGTGATCCTTCAATCTGATTGGTACGTGGATATTTATAAATTTCCGCGATCATTGATCCAAGTGATCGGGGAGCTGCTCTAGTTGGTATATAATTTAACATCCTCACATCTCCGGGATAAAATCAGGATGCTGAACGTCTGATTTTGGTTTCCCCGATCGCTCAAACCCTGAACCACTCAGCTCATTGGTGCGATCGCGATTGACCAGCAGAAAACTAGACAACTGACAGATCATGCTATCTATCTTTACAATTTGATTCTGGTTAAACTAAACTTCTTTAGTATCAACAGACGATCAGTAGGTGAATAACATTTACCTGATTTTTCAGGTGAGGCGTTGGCTAAACTTGCTGCTATAGTAGACAAGATTAGGATTGACTCCATCTTTGCCAAAATTACCCTACTGTTGAGTAAACCCAAAAATGTCTCTAGTTTTAATTGTCATAAGTAATCGCGTATGATCAGGAAAAATAGTCAGATCCATAGGTCAATGTCAACAAAATCAATTACATTGAGATTCTCCGCAGAATTAATAAGTGCGATCGATGCACAAGTCCGGTCTACCGGTAGTAACCGCAATGAAGTAGTAGTTAACGCTCTCCAACAAGCTTTCCAACAAGCTGAGGAAATAGATCTCCTTACCGATGACGATGATGATCTGAGCAATCGTTTAGACCTACTTGCTCAACAAGTAGCGGATCTAGAAGAAAGACTAGATGAGGATGTTCTGGAAAGTCTGATCAAAAGAATTACTATTCTCGAAAAAATCGTGGATTCTCAAAAAGATCCGATCGACCCAGTACCAGCAATTGCAGCAAGTCAGTCAAAATCCCAGAAAAAAAATCCACCAGCTGCTGAACGTAGTCGTCAGGGGAAAACCTTAACTACTACTTCAACCAAATCAACCCAAACCAAAACTAAACCGGAATCAAAGTCATCAGCTAAAACAGCTAAAACTGTTTCAAATTCGACTCCAACTCCGGCAAAAATTGATGAATGGTTGAGCGTTAAAGAAGCATTTACCTGGTTGGGTGGTAATCCCAATCAAAGTAATTCCACCGTCAGCAGTCGAGATGGTTCTCGCTCGATCACATTTAATCGTTTCCGAGTATTAAATGCTTCTGATTATAAGTTGTTTGGGTTAGAATTCAAACAAGATCGTCGTCAACGCAAACTACCCTGTTTAAGACCAATGGGGTAGTTTAAGCACACTCTTTTTCGGGTCAGGAATCCAAGTAGCGTGAAAACCGTATGGTACTCTTTGGGGAATCAGCACTCGCGCTACAGGTTCATTGGTAATATTTTTAGCACTGACTACTACCAATTCAGAAGTTTTCTGATTTTGATCATAAACAAAAGTCATCAACCAACCATCATCTTCGCTTTGGGCTCCTAAAGCGGAAACAAATACAGATTCACCACCATAACGTCCCTCACCAAATAGATGAGTTTGAGATTGATTGGTATGGAAATCATGCTTAATTATCCCCTTAAATAAAGGTACATCACTAGACTCCTCCTGTGCAGTATAGCCGTAGCGATTACTTCTACCTAAAAATTTCTCGTTAATGCGGGGAAATTCCGAGGGAAGATCATCTAATTGTTCCTCCTTTACATGACCCGTATTGAGGTTAAACCTCCAACGATATAAGTAAGGTATATCGTAATCTCCTACCCTTGATATTGATGTATCTAACACATTAGTACCCTTCATCCGACAAGCGATTAAAATGATTTCATCACCTAGTTCATACGCGTTTAAAGTATGAAAAATATAGCAAGCTGGTGTTTCAAACCAACGAATACTGCTGTTATTTTCATACCTGGGTAAAATCCCAAATCGACTAGCGCGATCGCTGACAAATATTAATCCTGGTTCACCTTTTTGCATCCGTTCACCGCTAAAAATTAACGGTAAATCCATAAAAATAGTATAATGTTCAGTGATCGCAAAATCGTGCATCATCACTCCCATCGGTAAGTCAATGGGTACGGTTTGTAATAGCTTTCCCGTCGGGGAAACTATGCCATAATATAGATAAGGAGGTTGAAAAACAGAGTAACCAAAAAAGATCATTTCCCCAGTTTCAGGATCAACTTTGGGATGAGCTGTAAATGGTGATGTTAATTGACCTTGATAATTGTAAAGACCAACGGTTTCTAGTTCTGGTACTTTGATCTCATAAGGTGCACCTCCTTCCCAAAGAGCTAACAGCCGATCAGCATGATATACTAAGGCGGTATTAGCGGTATTTTTTACTGGACCATAAGGATGATCATTGACAAACGGTTCTAATATTCCTGTCCAAATCCCTCGATGAGCTTGATGCTCAATTTGAAAACCTTGGGTTTGCACATAGCGGTTACGATAGGATGCTTTACCATTACTCAATAACACTCCATGTAACATTCCATCTCCATCAAACCAATGGTATTTCCCTTGGGGTGGAAATTGGGGATTAGGTCCGTTCCGGATGAACATTCCTGACAATTCGGTCGGTAATGTACCAATCACTTGCAGTTCAGGAGTGCTAATTTCCTCTGATACTGGAGCAAAGTTACCCGTGAGAAAGGGATTGACTGTGGTAGGGGTCATTTTTTGTTAGTGGAGAGTAAATAGAGTTACTTTTGTAACAAAACTTTACTTTTTTTAGCCATATTAGTCAAGTGTCTAGTAACTATGACTGGTTTTTTTCAGGAAAATTGGGTCATGAACTAGGACGAGCAGTCGGACATTCAAAACTAGATAAATTTACGGATATTAGCTTTTTTTGCAGGAAAGATATTAATTTTTTTTACAAAAAAGGACTAATTTTCAATAGTTACGTCAGAATTAGATAATGATCAATTTCCTAGTTAAATAAGAAAGAACCTTTTCCCAATTAATTATTCTCCAGCAGCGATCGCGGGTACGATTTTTTAAGCAGAAGAAGGGTGAAGCATTGACCTTTAGAAAAAAGCTTTTGGCAAAAACAGGAGAAAGAAGATGAAAAGTGCAAATGAGATAGACAGTCATAGATCATTAGCTCCAATTGGTTGTAAACAACTAGCTGTATATTTGCTAGAGTCGGGTTTATTAACAGAAGCGCAAATGATGGTAGCAACCTATGACAAAAAAGCAACGGGAATGAGCTTGTCAGAAATTGTCGTAGCTAGGGGGTGGATTCAGCAAGAAATGCTTGATGATTTGTATGAAAAAGTGATCATCCCCGAGCGGATGAACCTTCAAAAAGGAGTGACTTATTATCAATTAGATCGGGGGTATCATCGAATGTCATTACCAGATTGGTTAAAGAGTAAGGGATTATTGAGGGAAACCAACAAAGAAGAACTAACAGTAGCTGGACGATCGAACGATCTAGTGGAATGGACTATAGATTAAGAGGAAATCGTCGATCGTTGCTTGTCAATTCTCAAATATTGACCAAATCCAGGTGAATTTTCTCCTACAAATCTGGACGTTCTAGGAGAGGAACGAGGATAGCTCCTAAACCTTGTTTTCCATGAGATCCACCCCCAAATCCAGATAACCGTCGGTGAGGTTCTTGAGGTAAGTAACCAGCTGGACATTCGTATCGATCGACCCTGAAGTTGACATTGACCGAATCCCACCGATACCATCCTACTCTTTCGCGGAAGCTATCTTCATTAGCACTAACACTTTGCCAGATTTGCTTTTGGACACTTAAAGCATAATGTCCATATGAGTATTTTAACCACAGATTGTCAATTATCGTTAAATCAGAACTGGGAAATTGGGCAATTTCTTCTGGTTGCAATTCTTCCCCACCATAGTCAGTTGCTTTACCAGCGGCTAAAAACATGACTCTAGCTGTTTCAGCATCAGCTTCTTGCCACTTTCTTGCTACTAATAAATCCCGTAATATTGTATAATCTATGCCAGCCGGAGACAGAAAAGGATTGTATTTTTGCAAAGCTTGCTTGGCTTTGGGATCAGCTCTTTCGGCAATTAGCTCATAAGCTACACATTGAATCGCCCAAGATTCATTTTTTAAAGCATGAATTACCAATTTTAATCCTTCTTTTCCATATTTTATTGCTTCTTGAAGAGCTGCAATCTTTAGCTCTTCAGATTCATGATCTAGACGCAATTTAATCTCTTCTAATCCTCCCCAATCTTGACGTTCAGCCAAAAGATTTTCATCAGTTACTTGAGCATCATCGGACAAATGTAGGTCATGTTTTTTAGACAGTTCAAATTTGGGCGTCAAAGCCTCATTAATTAGGGATACTTGATGTTCTTGTAACTCTTCAAACACCGGTTCTACATCCAACATGATTTGGTTATTGGCATCTTCTTCTACTACACCAGCAGACTCAGACAGTTGATCCAAAAGAGCTTGGAGAACATCAAAGACCTTGAGAAATAGTAACTCTAGCTTTTGGTCAACCCTAACTGACTGAAAAGTATCTTGAAAAACTATGAAACAGTCTTCTAATCGATGGGCTGTTTTTTGAATGCTGTTGAAACCGAGCATGGCAGCCCCTCCTTTAATTGAGTGTGCTGCCCGGAAAAGCTCATACAACATTTCTGGGTCTTCAATTGTGCTTTGCAGATTCAGCAAACCCTGCTCAATAGTTTCGAGGTGATCTTTAGCCTCTTGAAGGAAGTATCCTATGATTCGCTGTTCTTGATCCGCCGTCATAGCTTTGTCCCTGGTAAATGCGCTGTTCTCATCTTTCTCTTTCCCAAAACCAGGTAAAATCACTGGTTGGTTCTACTCTGTGGGTCGGTCAGGATCGCCCAGACAATTCGACCCACCTGGTTAGAGCTTTGCCAAAATGCGATCGCCAAACTGTTTCCACTGAGATTTATTTTTTTAATTAGCATTGGTAGTAATTTAATTGTTGGCATAATGCAAATTAATTCTGGTTGATTGTTGTCAAAATCTAACTGTTAAAATTGGCAGTTTTTGCTATCCTTTATTTACAGGTATTTATTTTTAATCTCCTTTCCAGTAATAATTTAAACACATTTAATATTTCTAGTAAGTAGAAATTGGCTCGACTGGGTGATCACTCCAGATTTTTCAGTCTCCCCAAGTCAGATTAACCGATTTATTTAGATATCGATCTTACCACCAGAGATGAGGGATAAAGACATTTTTCCCCAGTTTGACCCAAATCTTTCTGGGCTATAAGGTGGGCAACTGCGCGAGAATTTTGATGCAGTTGGTTAGATCCCATCATCTTTTTGCCCTAGTCAGACTTGTGCCTGAGATAATTTTCCCTCACTGATAGCTATTTGACCCCTAGCAGGCTTGCTGAAAAATCCTCCCCAGACTAAAGGCATAATAATCTCTTTTACTGTGTTAGTCGTAAACTTGTCTGGATCAACCCAATGATCATTTAATTTATCGGGGGTATGCCTCCTTAAATCTCAAAATATAGCCTATGTTCAAACTTAATGTAATTAGGCGATGATAGAAAAATTTCAACAAAAATCTTTATTCCCAAGTAGTTGAGCCATTTTTCACTGGATAATAGCCAATGACGATCCGAAATGTGCATCTGACTAACTATTCCTACCCCTCCTTTCGTCCCATGATGCTGGGGAAAAGGGGGGCGGTTGCTACCAGTCAACCTTTAGCGAGTTTAGCTGGGATGGAAATGCTGCACCAGGGAGGAAATGCAGTCGATGCGGCTATCCGCTAAACACGCTTTCAGATCTGGACAACCAGTACATAAAGTGTAGAGATGGCCAGTCTCAGTAGGGGCGTATTGCAATACGCCCCTGCTACGTTACTTGGGTCATGGCACCCTTCGACTCCGCTCAGGGTAAACCTGCGAGTGCTTTCCAGCTTGTAGCTCTGCCGTTCAACTTTAAACATCCCTATAAAGCTCAAGGAAGTGAGTTGAGCCGAACAAGCCTAAGTAACATTGACGAGGAAACAATTACCATTCGACTACGCTCACGGTCAGCCTGAGCAATCAGAGTTTTAAACGCCCCAAGCGAGGCGGGTCTGAAAAGAACAATATCGTAGCTTCTATCTGTAATGCCAGCAGATATGCCAGAGAGAATCACCACTTTTGAGGCGCAAAGGTGTTCTTTTTTTTTGATTAAGATCGCAAGAGTCCACATTTGTCCACATATTCGGCGATTAGAGGTGATCCGATCGCGATGGCAATTACCCTAACAGTAGTAGAGCCTACCTGCAATGGGATTGGCTCCGATGCTTTTGCTTTATTTTGGGATAGTCAATTACATGGGCTCAATGCTGCGGGCAAAAGTCCGCAAAATTTGACAAAAAACTATGGTTCTGATCTGAAAGAATTACCCATCTATGGGTGGACAACAGTAACCGTACCTGGAGCAGTTTCTGCTTGGCGATCGCTGTGGCAAAAATGGGCTGCATCTGAATCCCGTGCTGATGGAATTGCTTTAGCTTGGTAGGTTGAACATAAAAAAACCCCCCACAGCGGTGGGAGGGGAGCCAGTAAGCGACTATTTAATTATTTTTACGAGTTTTGTAAAGTGCTGCTAGCGTAAGCATCCATCCCATAAGCAGGCACCCGCTCGTTATAATCCATTTTGCTACCAGTAATAGACTCAGATAGTCGTTCAAAAGATGCAGAGCGCCAATTGCGTTCGTGGATAGGTTTAGTTTGTTCACCCCGGAAATAAGCTTGAGTACCCAGTAATGCTGCTGCTACCCAACCAATGATAAATAAGGCGATTAGAAGTGTCATTTGTTTAATCCTTTAACTTTTATTGCTTTATGTAAATAAATATAACAAACTATTTTCAAAAATGACAAGATGGGTTATAGGGTATTAACCTCCTCTGGAGATAGGGTAATCCACACTGTTCATCCTTGGGAAAAAACAAGTAAGACCAAACCAGAAACCATGGGTTTAGCTCTAGACAATCGTTGGCAAATTTTTTAAGCTAGATGTGAACTTGTTGAGGATAGATGTATGATGTTCGTAAATCTAAAATTAGTTAAAGCCAAAAAACTCCTCTCCTTTGTGCCATCTGTAGTAGGAATATTGCTGATTTTTGGGTTTATATTTACTATATTATTGCCGGATTTTTTAGCTCAACCAGCAAAAAATAAGCAAGCTCACTTCCCAGCTAATGAGATAAAATCCAAGTGCGACTAACTGAATAGTTCATTAATATTTTTATCCGATCGCGATTCAATTGGTTAAAAATTAAGCGAGTTGAGGATATCAAACATTTAGATAATCTGGTGGATTGGCGATCGCATTGTCAATGGGTGAGTTCTGGGCAAAAATTGTTTCACAATGAAGATATATTAATTAAGATTGATCTGTAGGTGGGGGTGGGTTTTTATGATTAGTGGGTAAGTCTCAAAAATCTGGGTGAACCCACCCCTACAAAAATCCGCAAATTGAGGATAAAATATGTGATTCAATTGGTATGGACAGTTTCACCAATTAAGTCCTGTAGGTACTAATTTACTGTCTCGGTTATCCTTTGAGTCACTTCCAGATAAATATGTTCTAATCGGACTGGTTGACGAGCGATCGCATCGATTTTAATCCCCGGAAACTGAGCAATGATTTCTGATAATTCTAAAGCTGTTGGTAACCAAAAAGCCAAATCACTACCATAACGACGATAGGTAAAACCACAAGTTTCACCCCGAGCGATCGCACCTGGTTCATCGGGAGTATTGATGACGACAATTTCTTCAGCGGGAATTAGTTGTCGTAATTGTGCTAAACTACCTTCAGCTAAAATTTTCCCATGTTTAAGAATCCCAATGCGATCGCAAAGTCGTTCAGCTTCATCTAATAAATGAGTGGTAAGTAAAACCGTAGTTCCTTGTGCTTTTAATTGTCGAATTAACTCCCAAATTTCATAACGTGCTTCAATATCTAACCCGGTTGTCGGTTCATCTAAAATTACTAATTTAGGTTGATGAACTAACGCAACAGCAATATTTAACCGTCGTTTCATTCCACTACTGAGAGTTTCGACCGGAGATTGAGCGCGATCGGTTAAATTAACAGCATTTAAACAAATTTTAATGCGTTCTCGTCTCTGCTGATGATTTAGACCATAGATTTGAGCATAAAAATTCAAATTCTCGGTACAAGTTAGAGTTTGATAGAGTAAATTTTCCTGGGGAGCAACTCCGAGTAAATATTTAGTTTTTTGGGAAATCGGTTGATCATTAATCCCGATCGTCCCCCGATCGGGTTGAAGTAAATTACAAATAATATTAATGGTCGTAGTTTTTCCAGCTCCATTCGGTCCTAATAATCCATAAATTTCTCCAGGAGCAATCTGTAAAGATAAATTATCTAAAACCGAGACTTTACCATAAGCTTTACTAAGCTGATTGATTTGCAGCATCCTGAACTTACCTAAAATTATAATCTACTTTCTCGTCGCAACATTCGTTGATAAGACAACCACCCACAAACTACCATAAAAACAGCAAATCCACAGAGAAACCAAAAATGCTCAGTCACATCAGCAAATTCATCCCCATTAGCAGAAATTTTCACCAATGCTTCATTCATATGATAGATTGGATTAAATTTGGCAATTTCTCGTAAAACTTTCGGAAACAAAAATGTCGGGATAAAAGCACCTCCAAGAATTAGTAAAGGAACACCAAAAGCAGCTACTAAAGCATTAACATCCTCAGTTCGACGAGCTAACTGAGTACCCAAAACAAACCCAACCCCCACATAAGAAATAATACTAAGGAAAATAATCAAGACGACTAACCACAGAGAACCATGAAACTCAGCACCTAAAAAAACCGCTAGGGTATAAACTAGGAGAGTTTGACCTATCCCAATCCAACTGTGGGCTAAAAAAATGCCCAAAAAATAGGAAGTTCCACTTAAAGGAGAAATAAATAGACGTTTAAGAGTTTGTTGCTCTCTTTCTGCTACCACTGTAGCTACACTACCACCCAAACAGCTAAAAAACAGAGCAGCACCAACTAAACTAGAGGGTGCAGCACGTTGAAAAGCTTGAGCAGTTGACAATTGAGCGCGTTCTGCAAAAATTAATCCGTTGAGTAACAAGACAAAGATCGGAAAAATCACCCAAAAAATCAAACTACGTCGTCTTCGTAACAATTCCAGCAGAATTCGTTGTGCTACTGCTATCGTTTCGTACCAATATTTCATCTTGAGAAATTAGCTAAACTACAAATGAGTCAATTACCACAATATACTTTTTCCCACCCCATCTCACGACGGACATTATTAAAATTCTTCGGAGTTGGTACAATTGGTGGTTTAATCGGATATTCCCGTTTAGTCAAACCCCAACCAACAATTTTTCAGCAGGATCGGTTTGATTTACCCAAATTATTAAATAAATCTCTAAGTGTCGTCGTGGTGGGAGGGGGACTAGCTGGGTTAGCAGCTGCGTATGAACTGAGTCAAAGGGGTTTTAACGTTACTCTGTTAGAAAAAGCACCTCAATTAGGAGGAAAAATTGCCAGTTGGTTGATCCAAATGGACAATGAGACTTTTATGATGGAGCATGGTTTTCATGGCTTTTTTCCCCAATATTATAATCTGAATAACTTAGTCAAAGAACTCAATATCGTTGATAATTTTCTGGATTTAAAATTCTATTCCGTTGTGTTCCGCAATCACCAATATCAGCCCGAAGTATTTCGTCCGACTCATTCAGCATTTCCTTGGAATATAATTGATTTAGCGATCGCATCTCCTAATCGTTTAGATTGGGGAATTAATCTGACCAAATGGGACCATTGGCAAGTTTTTCGAGCTATTACTGGTTTTCAAATTCAAAAAACTTTCCAACGTCTCGATCATCTATCTGTTGCTGAATGGGTAAAAACGGATTTCCCCAAGGGATTATATGATTTGTATTTTCTTCCTTTTGCTAGATCAAGTCTGAATGCACCAGATTTAATGAGTGTAGGAGAATTAATGCAATTTTTCCACTTCTACTTTTTTGGAAATCCGGAAGGATTAGCTTTTCATGGTACTAAACAAGACATGGGTACTTCCCTAGTCCAACCGATAGTCAAAGCGATCGAAAATCAAGGTGGGAGAATTATTACTGGAGCTAATATCAGTGCTATTAATACGACTAATGGTAAAATTGATTCTCTCAATTATTACCAAGGAAATGCTAGTAATAGAGTACCTTTTTGGGTCCAGCGTCAGACACTAACTAATAGTAACCAGATGGAATATTTTGGTGCTGGGGATGAAGTTTTTGCGGTTGAAGCTGGAGCAAAAGAAGCTATTTCTCTGACTTGTACTCATCAAGGATGTACTGTACAATTTCAAGATGATGGTAAATTTCACTGTCCTTGTCATGGTGCTGTTTTTGATGCTCAAGGTAAAGTATTAACAGGTCCAGCTCAACGAGATTTATTACGGTTTAATATTAAAGAGCGTCAAAACAATCAAGTCCAATTAGTTGCAGAAATTAATCATGCTTCTGAGCAACCGGAAATAATTCAAGCTGACTATTATGTGTTTGCGACTGATGTTCCCGGAGTAAAAAGATTGTTTAATTTAATTAATGGTGAAATTAATCAACAAGTGCGATCGCAGGTAGAAAAATTAGCAGTTGCTGATCCTTTTGCGGTTGTCCGGTTTTGGTTTGATCGGGATTTTGAATGGAAACATAGTTGGTTTACTTCTTTATCTGGGTATCGTTTGACCGATAGCATCACCCTCTATCACCGGATTCAGGATCAGTTTATCAAATGGCATGAAAAAACTGGCGGTAGTGTGGTAGAATTACACGCATACTGTTATAAAGAGCAAGAATTCCCTAACCAAGCAGTTTTGCTCACAACCTTTGAGCAGGAATTGTATGAAATTGTACCAGAATTACAGCAAGCAAAAATCCTCCATCGGGAATTAGTCAATCAAAAGAATTTTGCTGGATATCCACCCGGAAGTTATCGCGATCGACCTGAAACTAGCACGGGTATTCCAAATTTATTATTTGCTGGTGATTGGGTGAAAATGCCTTTTCCTTGTGGTTTAATGGAAAGAGCAATTAGTAGTGGATTATTAGCAGCTAATGAAATTTTACATCGTCAAGGATTACAGAGACGATCTCTTTTTTCGGTCAATCCAGAAGGGGTACTAAAAATTTGATCTGATCCTCATTATCACTAGAAATAATCATGAATAGATGGCTAAATCGAAAAAATCTCGCGATCGCGACGATAATTGCAGTATTCATTTTTCTGGGTATCGCGATTATTAATCATGAGGAAAATGGCTGTTTACTATCATCATCTCCCTTATGTCAATCCATGGCAAAAATTCCGACTACTGGTAAAGAAGCATCAGCGATCGGCACCAATTATACTAAACTAGCCCAGTTATTAACTAGACAGCAATTTGTCTTAGCGGATCAAGAAACAACTGATAAATTGGTATGGATCTACGATCCCAAATCAGTGGAACTGGGAAGAATCGATAATGTTAATCAATTACCTTGTCAGGACTTAAAAACTATTGATAAATTATGGACTACTGCTAGTGGTGGGAAGTATGGATTTACTATTCAAACTAAAATCTATCAAGAAATTATTCAGAAAGAAAAAAATAAACCACCATATCAAGACATTGACAAAATTTACCAAACTTTTGCCAAACAAGTAGGATGGAAAGTTGGAAAAGATTTACAGCATTTAGAAGAATTAAGTTTTGATCCAGGAGCAGGAAAGGGACATCTACCTATGACCTATGTTACATTAGGAGTAGCAAGTTGCTGTCGAGACTTCACTTTAAAAAATATATTTAAATTATGCTTCATGTGTTCACCATGGCAATCTGCTGCACCTGGTTTTTTGCCATCAATGTTAAATAGAATTAAATTATGTAAAATATAACTCTTGGAATCAGACAATTAATTATGTCCAACCAAACGATTGCTAATTTATCGATCAATACAGAAATTAACAATATTCGTCAACTGGGAATTAACCCCCATCACTGGTATGTAGTTGCTCGTAGTTCGGAGGTACAAACTGAGCCATTAGGAATTGTATTGTGGGATCAGCCCATCGTATTATATCGCGATCGCACTGGAAAAATCTATGCTTTAGAAGATAGATGTCCCCACCGTCAAGTTAAATTAAGTCATGGTAAAATCATCCTTGATCAACTAGAATGTGCTTATCATGGCTGGCGATTTAAGTCAAGTGGAGAATGTGCAGAAGTACCTTATTTAGCGACTAATCAAAAACTACCTAATTGTCAAATTCGGGTATATCCAGTGAGAGAACAAGACGGATTTATCTGGATCTTTCCTGGAAATGAGCATTTATCAACCAAGGTTTCTCCTCTGAGCATTCCCGAATGGGAACATCTTAATTATATTGCCACCGTAGCAATCATTGAATGTCAAGCTCATTATTCTTATTTAATCGAAAACTTGATGGATATGTATCACGGGCACTTACATCAAAATTGGCAAGCTTGGGCAGATGCAAAATTAGAAAATTTAGTGGAAAATGAAAATCAAGTTGATGCTTATTATCAAGCCCAAAGTTATTATAAAATTGATCAAATCTGGTCAATCTCTCAATTATTTTTTCCCGGATTGCGCCAACTCCATCCTGAACCTTTAAAGGTAAGTTATATTTATCCTCATTGGTGTTCAACTTTAGGTCAAGACTTTAAAATTTACTGTCTGCTAGCTCCCATAAATGAAACTGCAACCCGTGCTTATTTAATTCACTTTACCTCTTTAAATGCCTTTTCGCGCTTGCACAAATTACCAATAGCATTCAGAAGATTTATCAAAAATAGCCTATTTGGCTCTGCTCAAAAATTACTAAATGGTTTAGTCAGTCAAGATGTGCAAATGATTGAAGAAGAACAACAAGCTTATCTCAAAAATCCGCAAATTAGTAATTATGAATTAAACCGAGCTTTAGTAAGTGTGCAAAGATTAATGAAAATTCAATCCCAGAGCAAAATTTAGCTCCTCTCCAAGGGAACCTGAGAAATTAGTTTTCTGTCTTTATCTAAAAGGAGGTCTGAATCACCATCTATTTCTTGGTCATCCAATCGGGTGATCCGAATGATGGTAAATCCAGACTTCAACAAGCTAATCTAGGGTTAAAAACACAGGTTTGGGATTCAGAAAGCAATATGAAACCTATACTTTTGGGAACTACAGCATTAATACTTATTCTGGGTATTGTGACTCCTGTCAAAGCCCAACTTGGTATGACTGGGAATAATGGTACTTTGATCGCTCGGGATGACTCCAGAAATGATTACTATCGCGATCGCCAAAATGATCGTTACTATAGCGATCGCGATGATGACAATACTCAAAATGATTACTACTCCGACTCCAGCGATCGCAGTAATCAAGAAAACCATTACAATGATATTGATCAAGTTTTTCGTGCAGTTATCGGTCGAAATGCTGATCGCAGTGGGCTCCGTTTCTATTCCAGACGGATGGACTCAGGTTGGTCGATCGATCAAGTCCGTGAACATCTTGCTTATAGTCCAGCAGCCCAACGAGCAATTAACGAAATTTATCGGGAAATACTCGGTCGAAATGCTGAACCTGAAGGGCTAGATTTATATAGTAGACGTTTAGCTAGAGATTGGTCACTCAGACAAGTTCGTCACGAAATTGCTGATAGTAAAGAAGCTAAAAATAGAAGACATCATTGAGCAACTAGATCCCCTTAAATCAGCAAGATTTAGGGGGAATTAAGAATTTTAGGATTAAGATATATAATTGAGAATCTTTAGATTATACCACCAAAATAGTCCTGACTAATACCAATTAACCATGAAATTGCACTTAATCTGAGGTTGATCTGTTAGGTCAGGGCAGGTTTATAATAGTGACCTGTTGGTGACAGAATTGACTGGTGAACCTGCCCCTACCAATTTTATCTTCTATTTACGGGTTTTTGTAGTAGGGGCGGGTTCGCCCAGATTTTTGAAATTTACCAATTAATTAGAAAAACCCGCCCGGGTTCGCCCAGATTTTTGAAATTTACCAATTAATTAGAAAAACCCGTCCGGGTTCACCGAGATGTTTGAGATTTACCGACTAATCATCAAAACCCACCCTCACCCACAGATCAATATACATCAATGTATCTTCATGGTGAATTGGGATAATTCACTATTTGCGGATATTTCTGTCAAGATCAGGTTTTTGATCTGCGTAATTTTTTTTGACTTGCCAAATCTTGATAGTTTCATCAGAGCTAGCACTAGCAAGAGTATTGCCATGAGGATTGAAAGCAATAGACCAAACTGCTTTACTATGACCGATAAAAGTATTGATTAATTGCCCAGTATTAGTATTCCACAATCTAACTTTTTTGTCGTAACTGCCAGTAGCAAAAGTTTTTCCATCTGCACTAAAAGAAACAGAAAAAATTGCGTTATTATGTCCTTGAATAGTGCGAATTAACTGATCATTTTGCATATTCCAAAGTCTAATTATCCCATCATAGCTACCACTAACTAAAATTTTTCCATTGGGACTAAAAGCAATAGAGCGAACTGCTTTTTCATCTGCTGCTAATGGAACTTTTAACTTACCTGTATTTAACTGCCAAATATTAATTTCGCCATTTTCAGTACCACTTGCAACCAAACGTCCATCAGGACTAATTGCCACAGTTCTGACTGGATTATTATTATGTAAAGTATAAATTTCTAAACCAGTTTGTATATTCCACAATTTTACTGTATTATCCCAACTACCACTAGCTAAAGTTTTACCATCAGAACTAATAGATATTGACTTAACATCATCTAAATGTCCGTCAAGAGTAAGAATAAGTTTACCAGTTTTAAGATTCCATAGTTTAATTCTTCTATCCCAACTACCACTAGCAAGAATTTGGTTATTAGGACTTATAGCAAGAGCATCAACAGCTTCAGGATGAGCATTAATACTGTGAATCAATTTATTATTTCTCAGATTATAAATATTAATCATACCCTGATAATTACCGCTTACTAAAGTTTGACCATCTCGGCTAATTGCTAGAGCAAATATCCAGGCAGAATCTGGTTTAAGAGTAAGATTTTTTTGAGTGACTAATAAAGAATTTCCAGCGGTAGAATCTAGCTCTTTGTTTGATAAAAACGTTGCTATACTTAATCCAATCCCAATTGCTATAATTGCTAGGGCACTAATTTTTAAAGCTAAGGAAACTTTTTGATAGAATGGCATAAATTTTATGATCAAATATTTGGGGTTGGTTAGTTTAGTTTATTTTGTTTGCTCGCCCGGGTTTCAATCCAAATTCTGATCATAAAAGAGACTGTCGTGACCAGAATAAATACAATTCCAATCGGTGTCAAATATGTCCAATGACCTAACATTTTGCCCCAAATATGCCAAGTTAAAAGAAACATCGCCAAATAAGTTAATTTATGTAACTTTTTCCAATCAGCTTTTAGTTTTTTGACACTCCAATCGTTTGAAGTAGCTGCTAGAATAGTAAAAATTGCGAAGGTGGATAATCCTTGAAAATAGACACTATAAGTTTTAAAATCAAAAAAATCAACATCTCTCTTACTAATTAACAGAAAAGCATGACCGATCGTAAAAAAGAAAGCCAATATCCCAATTAAACGACGGTGTTTCAGCAAATTTTGAGGAATTTTAGTTACTTTTGTTACCGGAAATACAATTTTCAGAATTGTCGGAAGTACTGTCACTATGTAGCTAATTAATGCCAAAAATCCTAGAAAGTTAGCTAGTACCGGCATATCCATTGTCAGCATATTTTCAAATCATAAATATGTTTAATCGCAATTTGCGCCAAAATAGACTAACTAGCAGATATCTTCTGTGATTAAGATCACATCCTGATTTTGTGATCACAGAAAAACAGCTAGGATACGCCCCGTATTATAACTATAATAGTTTTATCGCTCCAAAATTTTGATTAGAATGCGAATTAGACTTTCTAGTTCATTAGGAACGCGATAAAGGGTAAGCCCCTGTTGAATTTGCTTTTGCTCTCGGTGTATAATACCAAATTGCCAAATATCACCTGTGGAAACGGCTCCTTGCAGGATTGGTTGCTCATGATCTGTCCACTGGTCTAAAGCGATTAGCTCCACTGCAAGTTGGGTAAATCCTTTAGCTAAGTCGGCATTTTTTGCTTCAATCACAAGGAGTTTGTCCGGGTTGGAGAATAGGGCGTTTGGACATGGTAGGATGGGATTTATTACAGATCAGCCCAGCATGGTACAAGTATCCTCGAAAATATTAACATTGGCAGAGTTTCTAGAATTACTAGAAACCAAACCTGCAACTGAATACATTAATGGGCAAATTATCCAGAAACCTATACCACATTTGCGATCGCTCCAGATTGGACAATTGAAATATTGTCTCCTGATCAAAGCCAAACAAAAGTCACCAAAAATATTCTTCATTGTCTGAAATATGGTACTGAAATGGGTTGGTTGATCGATCCAGATGAGCAAACTGTGTTTGTCTATCGTCTCCAAGCAGGAATTGAAGTGTTTGATGCTCCAGATAATCTTATTCCTGTACCATCCTTTGCGAAGGAATTGCAACTTACAATTAAAGATTTGTTTGCTTGGTTATTATAGCACAATACAGTTAAATATACTGTAGGGGCGAAGCATTCGGGCGACAATTTATTGCTCAAGTCCGTTAATATTGTATCCGAATGCTTCGCCCTTCTTTGCCGATATCTCCCAAAACATCCTTAAATGAACCGTATTGCAATATAGTTTAGCATCAAACAATGAAAAAGAAGGGCGAAGCATTCCGGGAATAAATCACTCGTTGTAACCAATAACTGATCTGCCGGAATGCTTCGCCCCTACAAAAACATTCACATTATGTTAATTTTGTCAATGAGCAACACAGAAATCTTTATTGTGTTTCTTCACTTAGATCAAGCAGTGGTTTTAATAAGTTGCGTTCTTCGATCGGAAGTTCTAATAAGACACGGCGATCGCTTTTAGTCTCCCGATA
This sequence comes from uncultured cyanobacterium, assembly GCA_963744145.1. Classification (GTDB taxonomy): domain Bacteria; phylum Cyanobacteriota; class Cyanobacteriia; order Cyanobacteriales; family CAWUOF01; genus CAVUSO01. The sequence continues at coordinate 2,294,932 of CAVUSO010000001.1, forward strand.
CCTAACATCCATACAAAAGCACATCAGTGGCTCTCTCAGCTCATAATAAGACTCGCGTCCAATTGCTTCAGAATAAACATAACCCATATCTCGTAAATTCTTTAATTGACTACTAGTCTGCGGCGTAAGTTCGGATACCCTTTTTAAGCTGTTAGCGCTTTCCCCTTGTAAGTCCACTGAAAGGGTTTGGCCATCGTGCGGTTGAAATAATCAATGAACTCAACAATGCGAGTTTTTAAGTCAGCTTGACTGAGAAAATTGCCCCGTCTGAGTAACTTCCGCATTAAGATCCCGAACCAAATTTCAATTTGATTGAGCCAAGAGCAATGCTTGGGAGTGAAGTGAAAGACGATGCGATGGGTTGGATCTTTTAGAAACGCCGCTCGGGTTGCCATCGATTGGAGAATGCCACTCTTGCCCTTGATGCCCAGATCCATCTCCAATCCCTCTGCGGTTGCCAAATAGCGCACCAGCGATTCCGACTGATGAGTCGGTTTTAGCATCGGTCGGCGGCGATCGCTTCCATTTTCCTTTATGCTACATTCGCGAATAGCGAATAATCAAAATGTGGCTCTAATCCTTAAGAAAAACTAATTATTCCTCAGTTCATCTTGACTTACTAATAAAAAATTATGTATTATCTCATTTAAGTAAGAGATTGACTTGGCTGACCCGATCGCATTTTCAGATTGGGCTGTTCTTCATCAAGTTTTTTAGTCTTTGCTGTGAAAAATTGCGATCGCACGGGTAAATCAACCATATCACCAGGTTAAGACGCCATGAATTTAGAGTCACTCAAGCCCAACGTTCAAGATCTGCAAGAGGATGTTATTCTTCTGCTCAATAATATCAGTAATTTGATGAGTAGTGCTAGTACAATACTAGGTTCTGATGCTGGTAAGAAATATAAAGAATTTCAGCAAGACGTTACCAAGGAAGTTAACAAAGTAAAGAATCTAGAATTAAGAATGGCCATTGTCGCACCAATGAAAGCAGGTAAATCTACAATCATCAATGCCATTGTCGGACATGATTTTTTGCCTAGTCGCAATACGGCAATGACGACACTCCCTACAGAGATTATTTTTAATGATCAAAAAACCGATCCAAAGCTAACATTAAGCGACAAAATATGTTCAGCTTTTCAACGAACAATTAAAGCTTTACAAGACGAAATTAAGAAATTAGGAACTGAGGCAACACAAGAGAAGATAAGTAAACAAGGGAAGCAAGAATATTTAGTAAATCTGGCACAGAAAATACAAGATACAGCCAATTTTCCAATAAATGCTGAAACCTATGGATTTAAAGAAATTAAAAATACTCTGACTGATTTAAACGATATTATCCGTTTGTGTAGCTTACTAGAACCTTCTAAAGACCCGTTGCGTGAGCTGATCGAGTTTCCCTGTATAGAGACACCATTTTGCAAATTACAAAAAAACGATCATTTACAGATGTTAGGAAATTTGGTGATTGTCGATACCCCAGGGCCAAATGAAGCGGGACAAAACCAGATATTAGAGGAAGTGGTTAAAGAACAACTAAAGAACAGTTCCATTGTATTGATTGTTTTGAACTTTACAGCACTGAACACAAAAGCTGATGAGGATGTTAAGAAGGAAGTTGACAAGGTTATTAAGCTACGGGGTAAGGACAGCTTATATGTTCTAGTTAACAAAGTTGATCAGCGTCAAAAAGGTGACATGACCTCTGAAGATGTCAGCGAATTCGTTGCATCTAAATTTAATATAGGTGATTCAGATGATACCGAGCGCGTGTTTGAAATATCGGCGAGACAGGCATTATATGCTACCAAATTTCTGCTGGAATTCCAGCAGAATCAAGATGTTGATATTACTGAAATGGAAACCGTAGAGGAACTAGCACAGGAAGCACTTGGCCCAAGGTGGAAAGACAAATTGAAAAAGAAAAGTGTAGAAGATATGCAAGAAGAAGCTGAGTATCTTTGGGAAGAATCAGGTTTTGTACCATTTCTGGAAAAAGCTATTAATGCACTTATGGAAAGTGCTGCACCTCGGTGTATAAAGTCTGCACTAAATCTTAGTCGTAATTATTTAGAACAGCTAAGTAAAGATGTTGAATTTCGTAGCAATGCCATTGCCAAAGAAGCAACTGGACTACAAGTTCAAGTTGCTGCTTTAGAAGCTGATTTAGAACATCTTGATTTATGTCGTAGTCGTCTTAATCAAGTGGATAAAATTAAGGCAGACCTTAAAACAAATCTTGAGAAAATATTTAACTTGCTAAAGAAAAAATCCAAAGTGAGTATTGAAGATTATTTTGAAAAAGAAGAGTTTAATAACGCTAAACTTGCCGAGAAAGTGTTTATTGTAATGACTAAGATTTTTCAAGGTAAAGATTATAAAAGTTCTGGCATAATTGAATTTAAAAATCTTCAAGATGCAAAAGAGTTTAGTGATCTAGCATTGGCTTACCCAAAAGATAAAATAAATCGTTTATTAGCGGATAATCGCGAACAAGTTACAAAGCAGATTAAACAATCATGTAAAACATTGCTTAATTCGTTGGAAAGTCAAACTAACGAAATTATTGAACGTGCGCGTATTCGTTTGAAAGAAAATTTTCATGTAGATCTATCCCCACCACCGATCCCAGACTGGAAACCTGTGGATTTTGTTGGATATCAATTTTCGAGCCAGACAAGAGAAACAACTGAATTTCAGACAAGAAAATACAGACCTTGGTGGCTCCTTTGGCTAATTGAGCTAGAAGAAAAAGTCCCAATTAACAAAACTGAAGATTACTATACTGTCTCCTTAGAAGAGTTAATTGATAAGATAAATAAATCAATTGATGCTAATTTAAAAAAAATAGATCAAGAGATAAATAACTATCTTGATGAAGATTTTCAGCAACGAATTGATATCTTTTTTGAAAATCTTGATCGTTACCTTCGTAACTATAGAGATAGTTTAAGGCAAGCACAGGAAGATAAAAAACTATCACTTGATGACAAAAAAAAATTAGAATGTGAACTTAGTTCATTAGTTTTAGATGCCGCTTCACAAATTGAAAAAATAGATACCTATCTCCAATGGACAAACTCATTAATACCAGACAAGCGATGACTGAGTTTTTATATTAACCATAAATTTAACTGGCTAGGATAAAATTTAGATATTATTAGCCAATAAATCTGTGTAGAATAGATAGTAAATAGGATATGCTTATGATATGATTACAGCCATCACGATTGAAGGATTCAAAAGTTTAGAACAGGTTAACTTAAACCTAGGTAACCTTAATCTATTTATTGGTACAAATGCTAGCGGAAAGTCTAACTTCTTTGATGCTTTGCGGGTATTGCAGGGAATTGGTTATGGATTTACCATTGATGAAATATTCAATGGTAAACCAAAAAGTGCTAGTAGTGAAGTTTGGGAACAAATTCGCGGTGGAAGCAGTAAAGCAGACTTCGTAAGACGCGGTGATTTAAACCCTAACTTAGAAGAACGAGTAATTCGCTTGTCTGTTCACTTGCAATTACGAGATGAATCTACTACTCAGATTCAATATTCTATCAGTATCTCAGCCCAGTTTAGTTGTGTTCGTAGCGAAAAACTTCAGGTTGGCGATCGCCTAATTTTCGATTCTGAGCCAATTACTAATTTACCAACAAGTCCAGTTTTAGAAATTCGGTACTACACAGGTAAACCAGGACAACAACCACACCTAAAATTTGAAAACTCTAGACCAATTTTACATCAATTACTGCGCGATCGCCATTGTGATCCAGAACACGCTGAATATATAGAAAATTGTATTCATGCACTCAGTAACAGTCAACATCTCGATCCATCTCCTAGTATTTTACGCAATTATTCTCAGGCAAATATTGTCAAAAGAATGGGAGAAAAAGGCGAGAATTTTGCCGGATTAGTGAAAAATATTATCGCCGATGAAAAAGAAAAAGACGCTTTTGTCTCTTGGCTGAAAGAATTGACACCTAATGAACTTGATGATATCCGTATTTTGCATGGTGCAGTAGGAGAGGCATTATTTGCATTAAAAGATGGAGAACAAATTCATCCAGCCACAATTTTATCAGATGGTACACTAAGATTTTCAGCAATTACCGCCGCATTTTTTCAGCCAGATCTGCCAGATATTATCACTAATGAGGATGATTATCAAACAACATTTATTTGCGATCGCGATAAAGAAACAGGTGCGACAAACCTAGTACCACTAATCAAATTACCGCATTTATTAAAGAGTATTCAGAAACAGTCAATTACCGAATTATTTGCGGAGGGTTGGTTTGAGCGTCTGTCCTCAAGGATTTACAAAACCGCATTCAAAATTTATTAAAATCTGAATAATATTAAACTTATGAATTTTCTCAGTCCCTCTACTCGTCGTCTTCAAGAACTACAACGCCAAGTTCCTATTGTTGGCGATCGAGCCTTAATTGATCTAGTTAACGGTATTCAGGTTAGTAAAGACATTATTAGATTTCGCAAAAATCGTGGTTTCTTCGGACAATTACTAGATACATTAGACGGTAGTAATCAGCAACGTCAACTCTTATTAGATGGTAACTTACTGGCTGGACAAGAAGCTTTATATCAATGGGTATTAGAGATAACCGATTCACTCCGTATTAGTCAAGTTGCTTTAGAAATTACTCAACAATCTTTATTAGAAGCAAGGGCAGCTATTCGCCATCAAAAAGAAAGATTACAAAATCAAGAAACTGCTTTTTTACGGCTAATTGAAGTTGTATCTAATCTGGAACGAGAAGTTAATCATAGAATTGATTTATTAGAAGCACGGGTACGGAATTTAGAAATTCGGGTAGCTGCTAATGAAGATTTAGATAGAATTATAACTGCCTGGACCGCAGCACAAACCTATAATAATCTTCCTTGGGTTTTTCAAGTTGCCTTACTTACTAGGGAGGCATTTACTAGCTCTGTCGCAATTTATGAACTCGCAACAGGGGATCTCAATAAATTTCGTAACCTACTGGTAAATAAAATCCTATCTCATAGTCATTCAATCCCTAAAAGCTTTTTTGGATTTGCTGATTTGCTCGATCGCTCTTGTGCAGAAATGAAAGCAAACGATTCATTTGCTCGCGATCGCTTCTCTTTACAAGAATTAACCACAGCTTTACTCGAAGTTCGTTCCATCCCGCTTCAACGTCTGCAAAATACACCTGTACTATTTACCATTGGGACAAGTTTAGAACTAGCGATCTTACCGGAAAATGCTAAACCAAGCAAAATAGGTGAATGCGCGATCGCTCTTTGTTGTTCACAAATTTATCCGATATACCGCACTACTGACGCAAGAGAATTAGTCACTGCTATAGTAACAGAAACCGCCAATGATTGTTTAGAAACACTTAGTAGGAGTTCGCGCTAATGAAATCTAGTCATCCCCAATTTGGACTGGTGCTAACGGGCGGTGGTGCAAAAGGAGCTTATCAAGCTGGTGCTTTGCAGTATCTCGCTGAATTAGGATTAGAACCACAAATAATTGCTGGTACAAGTATTGGCGCTTTGAACGGTGCTGTTTTATCATCCTATCAGCCTTTTTCCTACGCTGTCCATCGTTTAAATGAACTTTGGGAGGAATTAGGTGATGCACCAATCCTACGGTCAAATCCTAATGGATTACTACCAATTATTAGTTATGCTACCCAAACTTTCGTGCCTACTTTCAGAGAGTGGATGCTAGATTTCTTGATTAACCAAGGACTATTGAAAAACCGTAAAGCTATATATGACCCAACCGCAATTGAACAGTTGTTAAGAGAAAAAGTTAATCCCTCAGCACTGCGACAAGGTATCGAATTATGGGTGACAGTCTTTCCCTCTCTCAAAATTCCTGGTTTAGATTGTGACTGGTTGATTGATTTTATTCGCGCTAAGACTGGAACGGGCGCACATTGGCTTTGCGCTCAAGATATTACTAATGATGCTAATCTGTACAATGTACTCCTAGCTAGTGCAGCCATTCCTTTATTATTTCCCAGCCGAGAAGTTAATGGGCAGTTTTATGTAGATGGAGCTTTAGCTGATAATGTACCTCTAAGGGCACTGGCAAAGTGTGGGTGTCGTTATGTTATAGTTATTCATCTGCAAAATGGATCTGTTTGGAATCGTCATAATTTTCCAGAGCAAACCATTATTGAAATTAGACCTGAAACAGCAATTAATAAGTCTGATACACCGTTACTAGGTCAAATTAGTAGTTTACTAGATTTTAGTGCTGAACGAATTGCCGAACTTAAACAGTGTGGTTATGAAGATGCTAGACGGTGTTTAGAACCAATTATCCAAACCTTTAGCACTGTTTATGAGCAACGGCGATCGCAAAACTCACTACTTGAATCAACATGGGAACTTATGAACGATCCAAAGCTATAATATCAACCACATCATGTTAGATGTAGAAGATTTTCAATCCGATGTTAAAACACTAGAATCACTGGCATTGCTATTGTTTGTCGTCTAAATCTAGTGGGTAAGGAAGCGGTTTCCCACGTCCCTGCAACTGATAACGCACAAGCACATTAAAGGAACGCTTTGGTGGTATGGGGTGATAGCTAGTTTCAGTAATATCTTCGGGAGATTCTAGTGATTGTTCAACAGATGTCAAGTGCTGCCATATAGTATCTGTTAATTCAGCCAGTTTCTGTCTCTCTAAACTTCTTGGTTGAGTTGCAACTGTTGATTCTCGCACCAATAATTTTGATGAGGTGGTGATGCTGTTAAGACTTTGTGAGTAAATAGTAGCCATTAGTCGATTAACTCCCTAGTGCGATCGGTAATACAAGCTTCAAAGACTTGATCTATGCAGGTGTGTAGTTGTTCTAGAATATACCAGAGTGCTGAATCATCATCGGGGAGATCGATGTCTCGAACTAGCTCAATATCCAAAAGGATAGAAACTACATCTGGGCTAGGTGGTGGAATAATTGCCTGATTGAGAATCAACTGGGATCTTAAATCCTCTTGGGGAATTTGTAATTGCATGAAGTAACCACTTAGACCTTGCGGTAAGTCAGATGAAACTTCAGGTACTGTCCGTAGGTAGTCTTTGAAGTCTTCAAAAGGAAAAGGTAGATCGAGTCGGTTAATATATCGCAAAGCCAATCGAATAATGCGCTTTGGGTTGATAGTTGATTGATAAATCTTCCAGAGTCGCTGTGCTTCATCTCGGAATGTCTCCCATCGATCATAGGGAGCAAGTCTACTGAAGGTAAAACCATCCAATCGAGACTGAAAAATCTGCTTTTGATCACTGCTTGAGAAGATGTAGCCTACTTGATTTTGACTGATTGTACTCCCTAAACTAGCACCAACTACCATTTGACTCTGAAAAATCATGATTTCCTGACGGTTTGGGTAGTCTGTTTTAATATTTGAATGTATATCCAATATGGTGGCAAGTGTCACTTCTTCAGACAGTTCAGTCCGGAGGTCAATTATAGCTTCGGTGAGCGGTGCGTGTGAGTAGTGTTTCGATAATGGCATAGCAATCATTATATTTCTAGTCCCATCATAAACCTGTTAACACCGCCAATATTAAATTCCTAAGTATTCAGCCTGCTGCTTCACATCTAGCCAGAGCAGGATGAACTTCTGATGTACTCATGTCCAATCTTTGAGCGAGGGTACTGTAAGTCCACCTTGGCTGAAACGCCAACTGTGGACTTTGAGGATGGCAACGATATCTTGCGGTTTTAGTATCGGTCAGCAGCGATCGCTTTTATTTTCCTTTATTCTACATTCGCGAATAGGGAATAATCAAAATATGGCTCTAATCCTTAAGAAAAACTAATTATTTCTCAGCTTATCTTGACTTATTGATAAAAAACAGGTATTATCTCATTTAAGTAAGTGAAAGATTTACTTGGCTGACCCGATCGCCTTTTCAGATGGGGCTTTTCTCAAACAAGTTTCTTAGTCACTCTGGTTTCGATCACGGGGATGAGGGGGACTTATGTCTGTAGGATATCAGCAGAGAAATAATCTCAGTTTGGGACATCAGTAATGTTACTGATTCTGGCTGATTTGCATAATTTTCTGATTTTGGTCTGGTTAATGTTAATAGTCAAACACTAAACAAAAACTGGGGAAATTCAACTAGCGAGGTTATTTAAGAAAAAAACAGAAACAAAAAGAAGAAGCGATCGCCGATTTTCAGCAAGCAATTAAACTCTTTTATAAAGAATCAATGCTTAAGGAAATTCGTAGTCTTCAGAGAGAGATTAAAACCCTAAAATCTGAAATTAAGAATACTCATTGGTGGCAGATACGACTCTGATAGAGTATGATTAAATTCATTATCTTCGCGTCTGTAAGCTTTTTGGCTGCACCCTTGATGGTTTGTTTGATTTTTTCGGTTAAGATTTGCTATATTGCTATAGAATGAGGGAGTTTAGTTTAACGATTCACCCCATTGGTTGAGGAGTTGCCTGATCAACTAAATGGAATTTTACTTATTTTACAGGATCATAAAAATCATGAGATTAACAAAAGAACAAAAAGAACTTTTTGATTTATTGTATGAAGATCGCCAAGAAACTGCAAAAGTTTTAGAAAAGCAATCAATGAGAGGAGTAAAGATCAGTGCCACCGAGAAATATTCAGAACAGGCTCATTTTATCTATGAATTATTACAAAATGCCGATGACGTAAAAGCTACAAATGCAAAATTTATCTTAGAAGAAAATAGATTAATCTATATACATAATGGTTCAATTGGTTTTACGATTAGTGACGTAAGAACGGAGAAACAAGATACCGATAATCATTGTTTAGGTCATATAAATTCAATCACATCTATTGGTAATTCAAATAAATATGGCGCTCAAATAGGTAAATTTGGTGTTGGGTTTAAAGCCATTTTTCAATATACAGAAACTCCTCATATATACGATGATGTGTTTTCATTTAAAATAGAGAAATTTATAGTACCTATATTACTTAATCAAGACTTTCAAGACAGAAATAAAGGAGAAACTGTATTTTACTTTCCTTTTGATAAATTAGAAAAAAAGCCAGATGAATGTTTTACAGAAATATTTAAAGGATTTAAAAAATTGTCTCATCCTTTACTCTTTCTCAGAAATTTAAAAAAGATTGAATGGAAAACAGCCCAAATGTCAGGAACTTATGAAAAGCAACTTTTATCAGAGTTTGAACAAGATAGCATTCTTGTTCAAGAGATTAGACTTATTCAACAGATAGAGCAAGAAACTAAAGAGTCAAATTTAAGTAAACAAAAATTATATATTTTTTCAAGGGAAACAAAGTATCCAAAACATTTATATAGCATTGCATATCGTGTTACTGAAAATAATCAGGTTTTATATGATCAAGAGCTACCTGCATATTGCTTTTTTGCTACCAAAGAAATAACCAAGTTAAAATTTTTTATACAAGCACCTTTCTTACTGACTGATAGTAGAGAAGGGATTAAGCAAGGAGAAAAATGGAATAAGGATCTGATTGATTTGATAGCAACCTTATCTGCTGATAGTTTAAAAATCTGTAAAAATATAGGATTAATAAATGATAATTTTTTTAATGTCTTACCAATAAATCACATTGACTTTTTAAATAACTTCATAAAAAATCAATTCAAACCAATCTATGATAGAGTTTTAGAAAAATTAAAAATAGATGAACTATTACCCGTTGATAATGGTAAAAGTTTTACTACAAGCCAAAATGCTTATTTGGGAAGTGGAAAGAAATTAATTGAATTACTAAATATGGAATCGGAAAATGAGATTAAAGTCCTAACCATTTTGACAAACAATAATAATGCAAAATGGGTATTTTCAACTATTACGGATAGTCAGAGAAACTTATGGAATTATATTAAAACTAATTTAGTAAAGGATGTAATTGACTCTGAAAAATTTGCTAACAAGATTACCAAAGAGTTTATAGAAAAACAAACTGATCTTTGGTTAATAGAGTTCTATTCATTTATTTTAGATGTTCCTAGATTGTGGAAGAAAAGTCGCTTCACTTTTAATAATGATGAACCTATTTTAAGAAAAAAAGAGATCATTAGTCTAGAAGGAAAAAATAAAAATATTGTAGCCGCTTTTGATTTAGATGATAATCCTTTAGTTTTTTTACCTACATCTCTAAAATCAACATATCCAACTGTAAAGAAATGCTTTATTAGTAATCCTAGATCTCTACAATTTCTCAAGGAGTTAGGAATTGATAAGCCAAATGAAAAAGATGAGATTTACCAAAAAATAATCCCAAAATATGAAAAAAATAATCTCCTAACTATGGATGCTTTTGAAAAGCAAAATGATGTATTAATAGATTTTGAAAAAATGTTAATATACTCGCGAAATTGCCCATCTAGTGAAAAAGAAAGTTTTATTGCAAGATTAAAAAAAATTTCTTTTTGTTTAGGTAATGATAGTTGTCTGCATCAGCCAAACAGTCTTTATTTATCAAATAATAAATTGGAGCATTATTTTGAAGGTTATAAAAATGTATTATGGTTCAATAAAACTTTTTATAAATCTATTTATGAAAAATATGGCAATGAAACAGTCAATAAATTTTTAAAAGAAGTAGGAGTTGAGGATAAACCTAGAATTATCAGAATCAACGATGTTTTAATAGATAAGCAATTACTCCAAAATATAGGCTTTTCTGATTATAATACCTATAGCTTCTCTATTGTTGATTATAATTTAGAAGGCTTAGACAATTTATTGGATCATGTTAATAAAGATAAATCTTTATTTATTTGGAATTACTTGATAGAACTCTTAAATAATTTTCCTTATTACTATGTTTTAGATGGAAGTTTAAATTTTAATTATAAAAGAAAGCCTCAGAAATATAACTTTGCATCGATTTATTTTTTAAGAAAGCTCAGGAATACTGCTTGGATTTACGACAAAAATGGTATTATTTCTAAACCTTCAGAAATATGTTTAAAAAATTTAGCAGAAGAATATGATACTAGCAATAGTAAGAGTTTAATTAGTAAACTAGAATTTAAACTTCCAGATGCTTCTATAAAAGATACATTAGAAGATAAGATTCGTCAAAAATTCCCTAATATTACTGATGAGAAAATAATTCAAGCTTTAGAAAAGTATATTAATTCTCAAAATTATTCTAGCAATACTAATTCAAAATCTGATCATGCAGAATCCAACAATAAAGAAACTTCTTTACAAAAGCTTAGTCGAGAGCTTGCTGAGGGTGCTAGTAAGAAATTTACAGCAGATGTCTCAAATTTATCCAAATTAAATCAAACTGAAGCAGTACAGACTGAAGAAGATGATGATGACTTTTCACCAAAAACCAGAGTAATAGAAGAACAAGTACAAAAGCTTAGAGATAAGTTAGAATCTGAAATTGCTGAACTTAATAGGAAAGAAGAACTTAGAAATATTATTGCTAATTCTGAAAAATATTCTTTTGCTTGGTTTAAAGCATTGCTAGCTTTAGAGTATGAGAGTACCGTTGAAAATCCAATTAGGAAAAATCCAATTCAAGTAAAATTTAAGAAAGTTGAATGGGATAGAGAATCAAAGGATATTCTTATTCTTTCTGAAACAGGCTACATTCCATACAGTATAGAGGATAATGGAGAGCTATCGCTGATTTTAAATTTTAAAAATGATCGTAAAACTATTTTGATTGAAGTAGTTAGCCCTCAAAAAAACATCCTAAAAGTAAAACTTAAATCTCGTGAGGATGTCCAAAATATAGAACTTTCTGAAGTTGAAAATGCAGTAATTGAAGTTAAAAATCCAGATTTTATTTTAGAAAAGCTTAAAAATGGTTTTAATCAATTTAATTTTTCTGATGATTATAACTTTCAGAAAAACTTAACCAATCAGATAAAATTTATATTTGGCCCTCCGGGTACAGGAAAAACAACTTATTTAGCTACTCAAGAAATTATTCCAATGATAAAAGAAAAAAAGACCAAAATATTGGTACTTACTCCTACCAATAAAGCTGGTGATGTTTTAGTAGAAAAAATCATCGAAGAGTGTGATAAAGATAATGATCCTTCATACTATAATTGGTTATTCAGATATGGAATTACTCATAGTTCAGAATCTAGAAAACACGGTATTAGCTAAAAGTAAGTATTTACCAAAGAGTATTTTTAGTGAGGTTGTACTTGTAACGACAATTGCTCGCTTTCCTTATGATAACTTCAAAGTAGAAACTTATAAAGATCAAGACTGGGAGTTTAAAATCAAAGATTTTGATTGGGACTATATTATATTTGATGAAGCTTCAATGATTAGTTTGGCAAGTATTGTCTACGTCCTTTGCTATGTCACAAATCGCAACCCCAATTGTCAATTTATTGTTGGAGGTGATCCATTTCAAATTAACCCTGTTATTCAAATTGACCAAGATGGTTGGAAAGATGGAAATATTTATACTCTGGTTGGTCTTGATCGAGAAGATAGCTTTACACAACCGCAAACAACACCTCATAATTTTGAAATCGTGAAGTTGCTAACGCAATACAGGAGTATTTTACAGCTAGGTACTTTATTTAGTGAGTTTAGCTATAATGGAGTTTTGCAGCACAATAGATCAAATGCTGACATTAAATCTATTGCAGTAAAGAATCTACCTCTCAAACCAATAACAATTATCAATTTTAAAGTCAATCAGTTTGAGAGTATTTATAAACCGCGCCGAATCAAAGGTAGTCCTTATCAAATTTATTCAGCCATATTAACGATAGAATTAGTTAAATATATTGTTGAAAACATTACTTTTAATAAAGATCTTCTGTATAAGATAGGTATTATTTGTCCCTATCGCATACAGCAAAGCATTGCAGGGTAAGAGCATCTCAATTAGGCTTGACACAAGGATTAAGAAGGATCTAATGTAGACTCAGAGAAACAAGAAAGGAGGATTTGGAGCATATAATTATTATCCATAGCAGCGCGTTTACTTTTCTGGCGTAAACTGCGTTTGTAAGTTGACTCGCGATTAAGAGCGTTGAGAGCTAATCGTCTGAGCAGAGAAAAGTTACGAGGACTGTGAAAAGAACGAATGCGACAGCTATCTTCAAAAAAAGTACAATCTAAAGTCCAGTGTGCAGAATTTTCGATTTCCCAATGTTGACGAATAGCTCGACCTATGAATTCAGCATTGTTGTCTAAAGAAGTAAGATAGTATTGAGTCTCGCAAGTAGTTTTGTTCCAAAGATGACGGATACGATGAATGATGACAATACTTTTTAAACCTGCCCATAATTTGGGTTGGTAAAGGTCAGGAATGGCCGTAATAGGGAGCACCGAAACTTCACGAATTTCCACCCGATGATGCCCTTTCTCAATCCGTTTGTCATGAGTGAAATCAATTCCTGAAAAATTATTTTTCTGTGCAGTTTGGAAGAATTGTTGTACCTGATTATGTAAAGTTGGATGATTGGCTTTAAGTGTCAGAATATAATCAGCTTTTTTATCAATAATCTTTTGAGCAATTTCGGTTTGGGTCCCCATCGCATCAATAGTAATAATTGAGCCAGCGATATCAAGTAACTCTAGTAATGCTGGAATAGCTGTAATTTCATTGGATTTATCTTGGACTTTCATTTGTGCTAAAACTAATCGTTGTTCACTAGCCCACGCACTAATCAAATGTAATGCTGATTGTCCTTGATTTCGGTCATAGGAACCTCTGACAGTCTTCCCATCTATGGCAATTACTTCTCCTCCCATTTGAGTAACTAAGGTGTTTACCCAAGCTTGAAAACATTGCTCCAATTGGTTGGGGTTAATACTTTCAAATACTCGACGAAAGGTATCATCTGAGGGAATACCATTGGGTAATTCTAAAAACTCTTCTAGCCAAATTTGTTTACTAATCCCATAATTCTCAATGTCTTCCCAGCCTTGTGCTCCAGCTATTATGGCCAGAATTGCCATCACTAAAATGTCTATCAATAAGTGTTTTTTTGTTCGGTTTACTCTCGGGTCTTCAACATCTTCAAAATGCTTGACTAAACTCTGTTGTATTTCCATCAAGTCAGCTACTACTTGGTTTTTCCTAGCAGAATGGGAGTTTTGTTTAGCATTAGCTATATTGATATCGAACCCTTGAGACATTTGAATATTCCTGGAGATTATGAGTTGGACGGTATAGTTTTTCACCTACCACTCTCTATGCTCTTTTGTCAACTATTTTCTCTACCAGATTTGTGATGTTCTATCTCGATGGCTATATTTCATATTTGATGAAAATATTCTGTATCCTCGGTGACAAAATTAGATGCGCTAACCCGCAAAGCATTGTAGATAAGCTAATTTCAAAATTTTCAAAGGGAAATAATATTGATATAATAACAGAAACAATTCATGGCTTACAAGGGGATGAGTGTGATATGATTATCAATTTGCTGAATCCTCCTCCTTATATTGGTGAAAATGAAAATATTTTTCTCAACAAAAAAAACATCCTTAATGTATCTATTAGTAGGGCTAAAGATTATCTAATTTTATTACTTCCTTACGATGATACTAGACATATAGCAACTCAAAAGCTTTTTCACATTGAAAAAATTAAAGACCTGATTTTTAAACATAGCAGTATAGCTCATAACTGCCAACAATTTTCTAGTGATGAAATAGAAACAATAATTTTTGAAAAAAAGGGAATGATTGAAGAATTTTCATTTCCTACAAGTCATCAGAGCGTCAATGTATATGCGAATCCTGATAAAAAATATGAAATTAGATATGATGAGAATGCTATTGATATACAACTTAGATTAGGTCCTTAGTCTAATACCAATTCTCTAAATACCGACTACAGATAGTGCCTCTAATATATAGGCTCGTCCCGTAATTGAGGCAATTACTTTTGAATTCATCTTTTCTAGTTCTTTACTAATTAAAAGTCTTAATTCATCTAAGTTTCTTGGTAATTCCCATCTCAATCCCTTTTTGAGATACTGCCATACCTGTTCGATTGGATTTGATTCAGGACAATGGGATGGTTGAAACATTAAAATAACGTTTTTAGGAATTACCAACTTTTTAGCTTTATGAAAACCACCATTGTCTAACTGAATGATCAAAATACTATCCGAAAAATGCGCGGCTACTAAGTCTAAAAATATCTGAAAGCATTGACTATTGAGATGAGTAAACTCGTAAAAGAAATGTTCCCCTGTCTTTGGCTCTACTACGCCATAAATATAAGTCGCTTGAAATTTCCACTGCACTTTACCAATTGGTTTTACCCCACGAATGGTAATTTTTCTCCCACTAATCGTTTTCATGCCGATCCGCGTTTCATCTTGACATAAAAATCTGACTTTATCTCCTAAACTCATTACTGTTATGGCAAACCAACTCAGCATAGCTAGGTCCTCTGCCAAGTGATTTCTAAAATTATCTAACTTTTTTTTTGACTGTTCTGTACTTTTCGGCCTGGCGATTTTTGGTGAGGCTTTTAGTTTATAATGCACTAATTGATGAACGGTTTTATATTTAGCTTCTATCCCAAGGGTGGATGATAGCCATTGACAAATTTCCCCATAACTATTAAATCCTTCCTCTTCATTTAGTCGTTTTTCTAAACTTTTTACCGCCCAGTCAGGAATTTTTCTCGGTCGGTCCTGTACCCACTTTTTTCCCCAGATATTTGGCCAATCCTCCTTGACGGTATTTGGCTAACCAATCTTGAACGGTAACTCGATTTCTGCCCAAGATTTCAGCAACTTCTGTGACTGTTTTAGCTTTGTTTATCTTGAGTAGATATAATGCTTGTAATCGTTCTTTTCCTGGACCAGTTTTTTCCACTGCGAGCAATTTCTTCAGCTCGGCTTCACTTTCCTTAATGTCTAGGTGATAAACTCCTGCCATATTTTTCCTTCAACTCTACTCAAATTATACTCTACACTATCTGTAGTCAAAGTTGCAAGAATTGGTATAAGTCAATATCATCGGGATATTTCGCTTCTATGCCCAGCAAATTTAATCGTTGTCAAGCTAAATTAGAAAAGAGGGAATAACTCGCGATCGCTATGGGTACAACTTTTTGACTTTTTGCCCTCTATTATTAGTCATCAACTAGCATGGCCAACTTTTCCAGTCTTTGCCATAACAAGTTGGTGCGACCTGAATTTCTAGCAACGGGCGAAAGGAAAGCTGGTCCAATTTCCCACAGATTTTCAAGCTCGGCTTGAAACCATCTTGATAAAAATGCTTTGACTTCTCCATCAGCTTGCTGCACTTCCTCAAACAAACTAAAACGTCCGTCGAGTACTGCCACGATGTCTTCAATATCGGAACTAAAATAAAAGTTACCTCCACCTCTATTTGTGAAAGCTTCTATTTTGGAAGCAAGCAAATAAGGCGTTGAAAAAATTAAAATTTGCCGACCACTTGGAAGGTGGTAGCGAATAGAATTAGCAAAACCAGGTCTGTACCAACGGTTGGAAAAACCCAGCACCGATTCATCGCATGGCATCACATCAATGGAAATTTTCTCGTAGCGCCAGCGACATAGTGGTGCGCCTGATTCTGTACTTTCTTGAAGCCCAAAGGTTCGCAACAAGTCTGATAGTCGGTAGTATTCAGCCCTAGATGTAATTTCGACAACACAATCAACATCATCGGTAGGTCGAATGTCGGGAGCTGCAATTTCATCCAGGTAAAGCGATATGGTTGCTCCTCCGGTAAAGACGATGGTAATGGGTACTTGAGAAAGTACCCTAGCAACTGTTTCCAGCATGAATATCTGCGGATTCATGGAGTGACAATCCTGTTTTCAAGCTCGCTCACCGCCAAACGTTGCTCCCGCACCCGACCTACCCTCAACGCATCAATTAGACTTAACAAGGCGTAGAGTTCTGGATCATTCTTGGCAGCTTGAGGGACACAACGGTACAGAGGTGCGATCGCTTGCCCTCTCACAACACCTTGAGGGTCTGGCCAGACATAAACCTCAGAATTTGAGGTAACCAGCTGGCTTTTTAAAGGTTCAGCAGAATGCGCCGTTGGGAGTCCTCGACTTAATGGGCCGGGTGCGGTGTAGAATACATAGCGCAGCCCGTGAACCAAAAATTCTAGTAGTGCTTGCTTCAAAATCCTCCGATTCTCAGCATCATAAAGACCTGCTGCTTCACATCGAGCTAGAGCAGCATGAACTTCTGATGTACTCATGCCCAAGCTTTGAGCGAGGGTGCTGTAGGTCCATCTAGCTGAAGGCCAACTGTGGACTTTGAGGATGGCAACGATATCTTGGGGTTTTAGCATCGGTCGGCGGCGATCGCTTTTATTTTCCTTTATTCTACATTCGCGAATAGGGAATAATCAAAATATGGCTCTAATCCTTAAGAAAAACTAATTATTTCTCAGCTTATCTTGACTTATTGATAAAAAACAGGTATTCTCTCATTTAAGTAAGTGAGAGATTTACTTGGCTGACCCGATCGCCTTTTCAGATGGGGCTTTTCTCAAACAAGTTTCTTAGTCCACTCCACTCCTGTAAGTAAGGATTCTTGTGCCTTGGAAACTTTTGCAAGAGGTTTATTATGAATCTGAGAAAATACTATTAAATATAGAGATAGAAATTCTAAAATTAATATCTAATAGTTTCTGATAAAACTCATCCAAATCAGTTATCTCAATTTTACCAGATTGGGTTAAATTTTTAATAATTGCTAAAATTCCCTTAACATTTAATCCTAAATTGCTAGCTGCTTTCCGTGCTACTAAATCATCCAAAATTACATCCATCAGCTTGCAATTCTGTGGCTAGAGCTATTGTCTCTGATTCTCCTAAACCTAAGCTGAAAGTAAGGTGATTAAACAAAGAACCTAAATTGGTAGTTGTGACAATAAGTTTTTTATTAGTAATTAGTGGCACCAGTGCCGAATTAATTTCATCGCTTTTAGCGCGAATTTCATGCAAAACTGATTGGGGTAAATAAACTTGATCATTTGTTTCTAAAAATAACTCTAAAAACTGTAGACGAATTAGAAAAATTAGTGGTGATGAATTAATAACTATTTTCACCATTCTTACCACTCCTTTTCCTGTTCTACATCTTCTTGAGAAAGATCAGAAAAATCAATTCCCAATAAATCAAAAATTTGTAATAATTCTTCAGAGTCAATATTCATCATCTCAGCAGCTTTTCTCAAACTAATCAGCCTGGCGGTCAATGCTCCTAAAATAAATAAGAACTGTTCTTTTAGTTCTCGCTTAGTAAAGATTGGCAATGTAGACGCTATATTTTGGATTGTTGTAGTTGTCATTGTTATTTGCCTTAAGAGTTTTAAACCATTCAAAAAATTCTCAATCTAGTCGGTTGTCTACTACATATATAATATCCCTGTCTGTTAAAGTTCATAGAGTAACGATCCTGTTTTCAAACTCGCTCACCGCCAAACGTTGCTCCCGCACCCGACCTACCCTCAACGCATCAATTAGACTTAATGGGCCGGGTGTGGTGTAGAATACATAGCGCAACCCGTGAACCAAAAATTCTAGTAGTGCTTGCTTCAAAATCCTCCGATTCTCAGCATTATAAAGACCTGCTGCTTCACATCGAGCTAGAGCAGCATGAACTTCTGATGTACTCATGCCCAAGCTTTGAGCGAGGGTGCTGTAGGTCCATCTAGCTGAGGGCCAACTGTGGACTTTGAGGATGGCAACGATATCTTGGGGTTTTAGCATCGGTCGGCGGCGAAGCATGAGGGCAAGTTAGCGATCGCTAGCACGGAAAATTTATTACCCTCATGCTTCACCCTTTGCCCTGATTGTCTTAAACTAACTATATCAAAAAATGAGAAAGCATCAAACAATGAAAAAGAAGGGCGAAGCATTCCGGGAATAAATCACTCGTTGTAACCAATAACTGATCTGCCGGAATGCTTCGCCCCTACTACAAAACCATTCACATTATGTTAATTTTGTCAACGAGCAACACAGAAATTTTTATTGTGTTCCTTCACTTAAATCAAGCAGTGGTTTTAATAAGTTGCGTTCTTCGATCGGAAGTTCTAGTAAGATACGGCGATCGCTTTTACTTTCCCGATACCTAACAGCTATATTGAGAAAACGGATAGGGATTTGGAATTCGGAGCGATCGCTTGTTAGTTTCTGCCATACTTCTAACCACGTTCTTACTGCTTTATCGTTGACTACTTCTGACATTAACATGGGGATACTTGCTACAAGTCCCTGTCCTAATGTGGAGATAACTTTGTAACGCTCATAAAGCGATATCAGTGTTTTAATTAGAGTTTTCCATATCTCTCTATCTTGCTCAAAATTGAACAGATTGTTGAGAATTGCTTTGGTGTTGTCGATGTTGAGAACATCTACATCTGCAAAATAACTGAGTGCCTTTTCTAAAGCTAGGATACCTTCATCCCAACGACTTAGTACTAGTAAACACCCAGCACGGTTAAGGAAAACATACCGATCTCGATAACCAAGATTTATTGCTTTTTCAAGAGATATTAATGCTTGTTCATAGCGTCCGAGCTGACATAACACCCAGGCTCGATTATTCCAAATAGTTGCGTAATAAGGTGGAAATTCTTCGGAAAATTGATCTTCAAGTTCAATTACTTTGTTGAAGGACTCTAAAGATTCCTCATAACGCCCTAATTTGACAAGTAAATAGCCTCGTTCCAACCAAACTTCTGTTTCATTCGGGTTTAACTCAACAACCTTTTGATAACATTCCCAAGCTTCCTCATTTCGTCCTAGGTTTACTAAGATTTTGCCCATTTGAAACCAGACTAAAGCTTCTTGGGGATCGAGTTCAATTACCTTAGTAATAAATTTTAATGCTTCTTCATAGCGCTCCAGATCGACTGATATAAGAATTTGGCCATACCAAGCCCATATATTTTTTGCATCCATCTCAATTGCTTTGTCAAGAGACACTTGTGCTTCCTTGCAATGTCCAAGAATTTTTAAGCAGTATCCCTGTAATATCCATTCCAACGTTTGACCGCGAAATTTTACCAATTTTTGGGTTACTTCCAGAGCCTGAATAAAATCGTTTTTATGCAAGTAATTTTCATACTCATATAAATAGGCCATTACCCGTGGATCTTCTCCATCTTCTTTTGCAATTTCTAATGCTTTCAGCAGATATTCTCGCTCTAGTACGTCATCTGGTAACACTTCTAATCGCTGTTGCAACTCTGTTTGCGAATACCAGCATCGCAAAAAGTCTACAAATAAGCGAATTGGCTCACGTCGCTGCTTCTTAACATCCATACAAAAGCGCATCAGTGGCTCTTTCAGCTCATAATAAGACTCGCCTCCAATTGATTCAGCATAAACATAACCCATCTCTCGTAAATTCTTTAACTGACTAGATGCTGTTTGGTGAGTGATAAAACAACATTGGGCAATTTCTTTGACAGTAACAGCATAGCGACGATCACACAAAAAGTCCACAATTCCTCGCTGCTGAGGTGAAAGATGCACCATCCTTGACTGATAATAAGGTGTCAAATTATCCAGTGTTCGCATAAATGGTTCTACCAGTTCATCTAGCAACTCGCGGGTTAGGAATTGGGAGAAAATAACATAGACGCGGGGGTTGCCCCCAGCTAGGTGATGAACTGCTTTAATTCGAGCTTGTCCAGTTGGAGTTTGAATGAAAGATTCTAATTCGCGATCGCTTTCTAATTTAGCTACATTTATCAATAGTTGGGTGGCATCTTCTGGTGTCAAATCCTTAAGCTCACGGATGCGAAAAAAGCCATAAAAGGGATTTTTTCGCAGTTTTACCCCATTAAACAAACTTGGCGATGTTGCCACAATTGTAAAAAAATCATTCTGTTGCAAAAAAGCACGGAATCGTTTCTGACCAGACTCTCCTAATCCAGCAAATACCTCATCTAAGTTTTCTATAAGTAGGAGTAAAGTACGATTTTCAATAAATTCTTTAAGTAAGTCTGCGGCTGTATATTCAGCAGTCTCTGGCGATTGATAAAGCGCCTCTACCTTTTGCTTCAGCTTGGTATTATATTCTTCTGGATATTCTTTCTCGATCGCCGCAAAAATCCTTAACAACAACTTTAAAAATGACGTGATACTCCATTCTTCCTCTCGTAACCAGGCAATAAGAAGGCGATCACGCAAATCCTCCATTTTCGATATGCGGTGATAAATTAGTGAAACTAGATGGGTTTTGCCAATTCCACGGGGACCAATGAGTAGGGTGTAATGCTTTGCTGGTGTAATCGCACTGTCCCGAATCAGTTCAACCAGATGCTGTGCTAGCTGTTGACGCTGGACAAAAATTCCTTCCAACACTTCTGGTGTCATTGAACTAGGAGTGAAGCGAGAAATAAAAGTTGCTTTCATCCTAAACCTCTGTGTTGTCGCCAGTAGCGTTGAATTAGCTGATATCGAAAGCAAAATGTGCCATCAGATTTCTGAATAATGTAGTGATCCCGCTGGATTAGCGTCAAAACATCCCGTACTTTTTCAATATTGGCATTAGCTAGACAAGCTAAAAGCTGATTGTATAGATCATTAAAAGATAGTGGTACTAATGCCAAAGCCAAAATGTCCAACAAGTTTAGTGCTAGCGGTATTTCATCACTCAGATAGTAATTGTCAATGCGATCGCGATAGTGGCGTAAATCCCAACGATCTTGGGGATCGCTGAGGTAATTATTAACGATCTGATCGGCAATAATTGAGTCAACTGGATTATCCTGCTGCACCATCTCGTCAACAATGTGGTGAATGAAGTAGGGTATACAGTCAGCCGCATTAGCGATCGCCTTCGCAGTTATGATTAGATCATCGGTCTGAATGTTTTCTCCTTCAAGTAATCGCCGTGCTAAATCTTGAGCATCAGCATCTGACAGAGGTGGCACATCCTCTTTCTGCATATCATTAGTTGGAGCGTTTTTATATCCTGCTCTTTTCAGGGAAGTGAGGACGTTGTGCAAACCAATTGAACCTGTAAAAACCATCCTTAAGCTGTCGTAAGTTTGCCGGAGCGATCGCAAAGTATCTAGCACTTCCATTGCTACTGTTTCACCCGAATCTTGCTTAATGTTATCAAGCATTAGTGGCATCTCATCCCAGAAAAAAACTACCGTGCGGTCTTTTTGATTCTCTACCAGGTCTGCGATAGTTTTGGTTAGCAGAATTTTCCATTGGTCAGCAACCTCATTTGGAAATTTGATGATGCCACCAATCTCTACACCTTTCATAATTTTCAGCCATTCTCGTGCTTTGCCCTTAGTTTGTCCTAAAACAGTTAAATGTCCTTCTAAATCATTAAAAACTGTCTGAGCAAATTCCAGTGGCGATCGTACTCCCTCCAGTTCTCGGTAAATTGGTAACTTATCGGATGGTGGTTCCGCAGTCATTTTCTTGATAATGCTTGTTTTACCCATCCGTCGCTCTGCACTCAGAACAAGACTTTGCCGCTCCAGAATTCGCCACAAGCGTTGAATCAGTTTCTCTCTTCCTACAACTTCAGACGGAGGAATTTTGCCTCCTGGATTGACTCTCATTTTTTATGCTACCTTTTAATCCATATTTTTTTATTATACGTCAAAAATAACGTAGATAGTAGGGGCGTTGCTGACAAATTATAACAACAAAAATGCGATCGAGTGAATAATTCAGTTAAGCGTAGTGTGCGAGTCAGAAACTGGGATTGTAGACTATATATTGAGGTAGATTTAAAGAGCAACATTGGAGATAAATGGGATAACATCGCTACTACTAGATTTGTTAGACGAGGTTGGCGGTTTTAGGATCATATTGAGGGTAGCATTAGCGGATAAAAAGATTACATCTAGGGCAATTTTGTCCACTTTTACCTTGTCCTGTACAAGCTCCACAATAAGGACAAATTTCTCTGATTCGTCCCGATTCTGGCACTTCATTAGACTCACATAGTGCTGAAAGTTGATCTCGTCCCAACAATTGTTCTCGTGCCATCGCATGAACAGCGTCGTATGAAGACACATCTGCTTTTGATGTTGGTGGTTTCATTTTTAATGGTTCAAGTTTGGGAATAGGATTCTTACACTTGTCACATTCTCGCCAACTCCATTTAGCTGCACACTTGGGACATTTGCCTTCATTATCCTTAAATTTCGATCGCACACTGCTAAGGTCAGCATCACATACCGGACACAAAGACGGATGGATACCATAAAGTAAATCCACCCCTAAAGTATGAAAGCGGAAAAACCGTTGGAATCGCTCCAATGTACTTAAATCCAACGGACTAGCAGGCATCATACCAACACGATAACCAGCATTATGATTAACAAATAACTTATAATCCTCTGAAGTCATAAATTTTTCACCAATATTTAGCATTCGTTGAATTGACTCTGGTGCTACCTTCCTCATTTTTCGATCGCGCGGATCGGTTGGGTGTACGAGCAACACGGAAATCCTCTTCTGGTTATGATTGCGGTTTTGTTGTTTGGCAACTTTATTAGTTGGAACGACTAGGGTTTTGCCATTATGATAAAGAGTATCTACAGTCTTTTTGACTTCATCATGATTACCAAAAAGCGATCGCGCTACTGGAATTATTACCAGTTGAATATGAGTTGGATGAGATGGCGATCGCTGATTACCATTAGATTGCCAGATTAAATCTATATTTATATTCAAAGTTCTTTGATCGGGAGGTTGCACTACAACAGTCCACCCTTCCCACTGTAATGCT
The DNA here is from genome assembly GCA_963744145.1 of uncultured cyanobacterium. Classification (GTDB taxonomy): domain Bacteria; phylum Cyanobacteriota; class Cyanobacteriia; order Cyanobacteriales; family CAWUOF01; genus CAVUSO01. The sequence goes on from CAVUSO010000001.1 coordinate 2,318,662, forward strand.
TGATTAAACTCTAACTCTGGTGGGAAATTCTCAGGTTTAGTATTTGCACTATCAAACCCAATCCAACGCAGAGCTAACAGCACACAGCCATAGATATACTTGGCATAATCTAACTGGATGCTACACCGACTCGGACTTTGTTCTGCTAAGTTAGGATTTTGAACTCCTGCAATTATCTCCCATAACTGGCTGATGCGCCGATAATCCGAATCCATTTTCAAAATATTGGTCGGTTTTAAAGGTGATACCACATCCGGTTTACTAGATAGACTTTTATAAAGAACTGAGTCTAAACAACTGCTGACCTCAGTATATAAACGGCTAATTTTAGCTCTCAGTTCCTTGGATTTTTCGTATTCTTGTGAATGGTCTTGTTCAAGTATTGTATCTAGATTTTTCCAGAGTTTCTTGAGCCTCTGATCTCGGAGCCAATTGTATTGATATCCGGTAAATAAATTTTCATGTAGTGTCTCTATTTGATAATAGGCACGATTTACTTCACGAAGTCGCTCTTCTAACCATCCGAGTAACCGTCGAATTAGGGTGGCGACCACCCGATTTTCATACAAGTCTAGTGTTTCTTCAGGTACTTCACTGATAATTCGAGCAGGAGTAATGCGTGTTGCAGTACGAGACTGCCATAATTCTGGTCGAGACGCTAAATGTTCGATGGCATTTGGTGGAATACGTCTAGCGCGGTCGATCGGCATTACTCGACGTTCTACTATCAATGTCCGCCTGGGTTTACTACATATTCTAATTAAAGAAGGTAAAGTTTCTGCGATCGCATCGTCGATGTTCAATGCTTTCTGATCCGTCAGAGAATCGCGAATAGTACCGGGAGAAAAAAACGGCAGACATAATAGTTCTTCTTTTGATAAGCTGGGCGAAAGTTTGTTAGCTTGATTTGCAAAAAGAACCAAAGCATCTACCATCACTTCATCAAGAAGTGTCTGCGATGGCACCTCAAACTTATACCGCCCAATAATTATTCCGACCGGTTGAGAAATCCGCACAGAGCAGCATCCCTCAGCATCAACTAAAATTGGCAAATCGCCAGTATGTTCTTGCTTATTGTCGTTGAATGCAATTTCTATTTCGCCATCTTCAGTAGTGCAGTTAATCCGTATTCGGTAGTCGTCAATACTATCTAAATGACGACGTTCCCCAGGTTGAACAACTTCTAACTCACCAGTCCACCGATTAACTAAAGAAAGAGTTACCATAGCCTACCGTTTAAATTTATTAATCTCGCGATCGAGCAAATCAAGAGATATAGCAGGATTGTCCAGGGAATTATCATTAAAATGCTGCTTAATTGTATCTCTTACTTCTTGCAGCCTAGAGCGCACATTAGGATCAGTTCGATTTTGGACTTGCCAAAGTAACTTCCTAGCTATAAAGTGATCTAACCCGTTGCTTAATGAACCCCCTGTTGCTTTATAAGCAGGAAGAAAGATCAACAATTGATCCAATAAACGTTGTCCGTAACCTACTTGGAAATATTCATCCAGTTTTGCACCAATCTTCTTAATACAATCATTAGTAGTTGCTCGCTCTTTTGGGGAAAAACTTTCGATCGCATTCTTCACAGCTTTGCGAAAGTCTAAAATATTTAGGCTAGCTGCTTGTGTAGAAGATAATTTTTCTTGTTGGGGTGCTTTATCTATTTGCAGAATTTGGGCACGATCATATACTTTGCGAGTAATTTCGTAAGTGGACTCATCTGTATTAGCGGTGCCAATAAACCAAACATTATCAGGAATCGGTAGGTTCACAGCCCCATTTTTCAATTTCAGTCCTTTAGGAAGATTACCGCTTGTAGGGTCGTGATTTAGAAGTTCAATCTCTCTATCTTCTAGACGACCTTCCATAATCGAGAGCAGATCAGCAAAATAGTATTCTACCCGCGATAAATTCATTTCATCTAATACAATAAAATAGGGATAATCACGATAGGATTTGGTTCCAGCTTCATAAAGCGCTCTCGAAAAGGGAGATTCATTAAAAACCCGGAAGAAAGAATTGTAAGACCCTAGTAAATCCAGTTTATCTCGCCAACTAGACTGCACCTCGATTCTGGCAAATTTTCCACCGACTGCGTAAGAAAAATATTCTGGTAAGCTAGTCTTACCTGTACCACTCACCCCTTGGATAATAATTAATTTGGAAGATGCCATTGAAGCAATAAATGCCTGAATTATATGCACATCATAATAGTGGGCAAAAAGCGAACTTTCAGCTTGCCCTGTTTCTAATTCTTCGCGAGTTGGTAAACTTGCCATCCAAGTACGAGTTTGATGAGCCAACTTATTAAGGGTATTAACATTTTCCCTCTCAATATTGTCAGGGACATGATTAGTTTCACTATCAATTTCAGCAAAGTTTGCAAAGGCTTGAATTTTCTTATCTTTAAGAGTCCCCAGCATTCGCTCTAAGTCTTCTATTTGTTCTTTCCAATATTCATTAAGTAGTTTGAGTCTATCTCTTTCTTTGCGGAGATTTTCAGTTTCTTCTCTTCCTCTTTCTTGCTGGCGGCGGATGCGTTCTAAATCATCGACTTTAGCTTGTAAATCCCGATACATTGCCTCGAAATCGATTGCAGCTTCAGCACGACGACGCAATTCAGTAAGTTCCGCTTCTGACGGATATTGCTCAAGAATTTGCTCGTACTCTCGCAGCTTATTCTCCAGTATTGTATTCTCTTGCAACAGTCTTTCTGGTGAACCTGATGTAGATTGAAGAATATTTTTACTTTGTTGTAATTCTTCTATAAGCCGATAATTTTGTTGTTCGATAACTTCAATCCGTTGCTGAATACCTTTTTTTTCAGCTGTTAATCTATTGACCGCATCTTCTGAGCAATTACGCTCACGTTCAGCTATTTCTCGTTCCTTCTGTTGCAATTTTTTCTTTTGTTCAGTAAGCCGGTTATTTTCATCTTTAATGTCTTGCTCTCGATCTTCAATGTCTTGTTCTCGGCGTTTAACTTGCCTTTGTAAATTGCGAATATTATCTTCTCTTGTTTGAATTGACTTTTCTTTCTCATCGGCTTCTTGGCGACGTAATTCTAGCTCCTGAAGCGTTTTTTCTCTGGTTCTTTGGCGGTGTTCACTTGCTAGAGATTGTGCGTCTTCAATAATTTTATCAGCTTCATTCTGAGCATTACTCTTAATATTTTGAGCTTCACTGATTATTTCTTCTGCTTGTATCTTTGCAGCTTGAACAATCCGTTCTCGCTCTTTTTTAATTTCCTGTTCTTTTTGGATTTTCCACCCTTGACGAGCAGATGCTTCTAACTCTTTAAATCCATTGATAGCTTGTTGTTCCTTATTATCCAATTCCTCCCTTCTTTTAAGAAATTCATCTTCTTCTGCTTTATATTTTTCTAATTCGGATTCTAGTTCCTTGATTTTTTTTTGAAGCTGTTGTGGATCTTGAGACTGAGCATTAACATTGACTGGATTTTGAATAGATGCAACAGGACTAGTAGGTTTCACAGTAGATTCAACCTTTGCTGGTGGTTGCGAAGGTAGATTAGAGCGAGTTTGATTTACATTTCTTCTATTCTTATTAGCCATTTATACCTCTGACTATCATTAGCTGATTAGTAAGCGCCATGCTTTGATAACAGAACGGACAATTTGATAGGTTTTTGCAACTAAATCCTGAACCAAAATGATGGGATCATTGTGACTTTCACCTGCATGAGCGCCGAACTGGTTACGGTTTTGAGTAATCTGGTCTAAATCTGATAAAAAAGCAGGATTTTCTTGTAGTAGGTGTTCAAGAATGCGTCGATGTAAGCTAGATTTTCGACTAGATGACAATAGAAATGTAGCAATGTATGGACGTAAGGAATTTGGATCACCATCAAGGACACTACGAATTGCTCCTAGTTTAGTACATAAAATTCGCTCAGGGATCTCGCTTGTGGAACAAGCTTGAACTGTATCGCTCAAACATTGTTTTAACGCATTTTCCTTTTTGTAGGATTCCCAAATATTATCAGGTATTGTATCAACTTTTAGTAAAGATATCATTAATTGCTCTAAAACCCTTTGAACTCGTGTGAGCGTTGTATCTATCTCATTAAATCCACTTTCTAAAAACGATCGCGATTGTTCCATCCGTTCAATTTCTTCCCAAACTGGCTCCCATAATGGATCAGGAGGTTGTCCAATCTCCAAAACTACTTTATTGTAAACTTGACGTGCTACAGTAACAGGTTCAAGATTGGGAGGTTGTTTAGATTTCCAGATTTGACGGCTATGAGATTGTAAATCTTCTACAATTTTCTTACCCTCTTCACATTGGGATGTGGCAAAATTTAGTAAGCGGACCCAACGAAAACCATCGGGAAGCCCAAAGGGACAACGGATCGAAAATAAACCATCATAAGATCCTGTAATAATGCAAGATACTAACAAATAAAAACGTTGCGATCGCTTATTCAAAAAGCGTACTCTAAATTTTTCTCCTAGTTCGGCTTTTTTAGGTTTTTTAATTGGTAAGTTATCGATTTCACGAATTTTAATAAACTCACCGACATCAACTGAAGGATGATCATCGTTAGTTGGCTCTTGAACTCGTTTGAACAAACGGCGGTATGTTTCTATTGCCAATATAACATTAGAAGTATTAGGAGGAGTTAAATTTTGCTTAATCCAAGGTAGTTGAAAAGCTTGGGTAATATTCGAGCGATTGGGGTCAGCAAAATAGAGATTTTCTGTATAAAAAAAAGGAAGCAACTCTCCTGCTGTAGCATCTTGAAAAATCCAACCATAGCTGGTTCTTTCTTCCTCCCCTTCACCTTCCTGTTGGAGAATTTTTTCTCCTTTTTCAGTCAGACGACCATGATTATCAAGATAGTCTTGATTTTTCAAGTCCATCATAACATTAAAGAGGAAATCTTTGTGCTGTCCCATTAATTTTGCTTGCTCTTGATGGCTGATGATTCCAGCACGAGCTAAACGTAAAGAAGTCAGTTGTAGTAAATCTAATTGCCGATCTGTCACTTGAGGAGCAGCAATTCTCCATCCATAAACGGGCCATAAAATAGTCTGCTGGTAATCATTCTGAGCTTCATCTGGTCGAATAAATCTGAGAATTCCCACATTTGGCTCTCTAGGTTCTCCATCTGAACCGCGATCGCTAGACAAAGGTAGAGGAAATTCATCCTCAAAAAGTAGTTCCTCATCGTCAAATTCAAAGGACATATTGTTATCTTCGCGTTCAGATGTCTGCATATCCTTCCTCACTGCGACAGAGATCAATAAAAGCTTTTAGTATCTTAGACCAGGGTGTACCATCGGAGCGCATTCCCGCAACACAGGTAGCATCTCCTACTCCAATTAAAACACATCGAGCGCGGCTAAATGCAACACAAAGCCGATTGGGTAATGCGGTAAACCCAAGACGCTGTTCAATTGATGAGTTCTGATTACTACGAACTGTGGAGAGATATACTATATCATACTCGCGTCCCTGAAAAGCATCAACAGTACCAACACGCACCCGCTCTTGGAGATGCTCAGGTAAACCGTTACGCTGATCTGCGATCGCATCTTTAAGTGCTTCTTCTTGAGCAGAGTAAAATGCAATCACTCCCACCATTCCAGTAGGTTGATTTGGATCAAAATTAGGATATTTTTCCTCAATTCGTGGTAAAATACGGCGCAGTTCAGCCATAATCCGAATAACTTCAGCAGGTCTTTCCCAGCTCGATTTACCAGACCGCTTTTCACCTCCTTGATGATCTGGGATATTCAACCAAACTACAGGTTTTTGATTGTACTCTCCTGTGTAATTCGGTCGTGCTTCTGGTTTGACAAAATTGGAATTAAGGGGGCTTTCCGGATAAAAATAATCACTAATAAATTTACCAATTGTTGGGTGCATCCGAAACTGATCTGTCAATTGAGCAGTCCGTTCAATCCCATCTATTGCTGTTTGTTGAGGCAGAGATGCCCAGAGTCTTTCAAATAAACTCTTTCCATAAACTTCTCTTAGCTTTTCATCACCTTCTTTGGCTAAACTCTGCGCTATTTCTCGCTCCAAAACATGGGGAAGTTGTTTGTGATCACCAACTAAGATAATTCTTCGTCCTTTCACCATTGGTATTAGTAAATCTAGTGGGTTTGCTCTTGCTGCTTCATCTACTATCACTAGGGTAAATGTTCGATCATTCATTCCTAGGTGCTTCGAGTCTGCTTGTCCACAACTAGCAGCTTGAACTGGTGAATATTTCCGAATAACTTCTCTAACGTGATTGGGGGATTCCTCTAAATCTCGCACAAATAGTTCAAGGGTATCTTGTACCCCTTCCTCACTTTTAACGCGAACTGCTTCGACTTCCTCAATAGCAGCTAGGAGACATCGTTCTATTTTCTCATCAGAAACATCCTGTTCAGCAATGGCTTGGGTAATAGGAATCTCTAGCAATTGTTGGCGAATACCAATACAGGCATTTTTCAAAGAAAGCCAAGGTTCTAGATTAACTGTATTTTCTTCACTCCACAATATCGCGACTTCCACAGCTTCAATAATATCATGAGAAAGATGATCTAAATAAGGATCTAAAAAACGTCGCAGCCTTCGAGCTTGCCGATTTCCATCCTCTTTGAAACTTTCTGCTGTAATACATTGCTGATTGAGTCGTCGCTCCAGTTCATCTCGATCATCAGCATCTTCAATTATTGGCTGATTTTGCGCTTGAATGACTGGAACAGTACCTGCAAGATGATCGATTTCAGCAACTCGTTGAGCAGATAAAAAGGTTTCTGCTACATTACGAAAATCTAAAAGGATTTCACGAGTTCCTTCACGTCCACCTGCTGAGGTGCGCCAATGGGAAAGATAACCTTTGAGTTTGTCAATTAACACCAGAGTTGGAGATGGTTCGGTAGAGAGGTGAGAACGAACTACTTGAATAACTTGGTTTCTCCAAGTTTGAATGGTTTCAGCACCTCGATCTTCCCCTTTTTTGCCTCCTAATCTATCTACCGGAAGTCCACCAATACTCATACTAGCGATCGCATTATCTACTGCTTCATGCTGAAGACTTGTTACCAAAACAGTTTCCAACACTTCACCTGGATCTCGTCCATCATTAAGCATCATCAGCAGTGCTTGAATTACTCTGGTCTTTCCCGTTCCCGGAGGTCCCTGAATCAGCGCAATATCCGGTGTACTCAGTGCAATTCTCAGCGCTTTTTCCTGAGCAGGTGTTGGTCCATTTTCACCAAAAATCTTGCGTGCAGTTTTAGTTAGTAGTTGCTTTTTCCGGGGAGGAATTACTCTATCAAAGGATTTACCTTCTAGAATTAAACCCAAATAAGGAAGACCAGAACGTGCCGATTCTAAAGTAGTTAGTGCTTTTTCACGTCTTTGAATTCGAGATTTTTCCAGACCCATTGAGGGATAGATTTCCCCATCTTTGTTAGGATATTCCTGCTGACCTTCCCAAACCAAAGTTAGGCAATGGGTATTAAGATTGTATCCTGATACTGATCCTTCAGGCATACCGATGTTATCTTGAATGGTTACAGGGATACCATCTCCTGAAATATGTTTAAGCCAAGGTGTTATGTTGGCAGATGGTTTTAAATAAAAATTTAGTAAATTTCTATTACCATCGTTAGAAATAAGACTTTGTATTCCGTTGTATGGTAAAGGAGATAGCAGCCCAAAACGCTCTTCTAAAATTCGATTTTCTTCAGCATTATACTCTTTCCAACTCGCAATCCAACTATTATTTTCCTGAACAGCTTTGCTCAATGCTGAAATAGCCGCCGATCGCATTGTGCTAGCAACGGTTTGATCACAAAACTCTAATGATTCCCGCATCAAATAAATAGAGCGATCGCTCAAGTTACGCCCTAGTCGCTTCATAGCTTCTGCTACAATCTGCCCGTCTTTTTGGGGAACTAAATTGAGTGACCAAGACTTTCCTAACACAGAAAATCCCTTCTGAAAATCTGGATCTTTGACCCCTGATGTTACAAACCAATAACCTAAGTGATTAAGTATAAATTCTTCTTTTAATTGGCGTTTAGCATCTTGAAAGTTTTTGACTTTACGCCAATTCTTACTAACAACTGTTTCAATAAACTCGTCAGTGATAGCAACTTCTAATTGAACTGGGATTTCGGAATTAGGTACATTAAAAGAACGCCCATCAATTTCAATTGTATTGTCTGTCGCTTTCATAATGCAACCTACAATTAAAGTGTGCCCTGATTGCAGTTCTGCCAACAGTATTTTAGCATCAGGTGAATCTGGTTTAATTTCAATGATTGTCTCATCATCCCTACCGTTAGGAATTTGAAAGCATAGAGTGTTTTCATCAATTCGCTTTAATTCAACAATCTTATCCTCCCAATTATCATTATTTCTTAGGTTGAAGCTATGTAAAAAATGCCCACCTACTTGTTTGCCAAATTTGAGGTCAAATAATTTCATAATTGATCTACCATAGATTGATTACGCACCTTTGCTCTAATTCCTGAAGGGAAGACAATCAATATTTTATCAAATAGCCAGACAAATTCACCTGGAGCGCAAGTTCGTTGATGATTTCTAACATCTTTAGTATCCCAAGTATCTTGGCTTAAGTTCTTAAGGCAATAAATTTTATCATTGCTACTATTGCGTTGAAACCCAAACTGTGCTAATGTGCCGATTACTTCTGAATTTTCACTGATCAGACGCAAGGGAATAATTCGCTGTTCTTTGTCCAATACAAACCGATAGGATTTTTTAACTCTTTTAAGTTCCTTTATTTCGTTTTCATCCAAGTTATCAATAGGTGGATCGGAATCAAAGAAACCAAGTTCAATCGGGCGATCGCTTGTTTGACCACACCAATCACAAACCAGTGAGGCTCCTCGGATATCTGGTAAATAGGAAGTAGCACCACATGGGCACAATGCTGTTTGATCGGCAGCTTCTTCTAATGCACATAACCATTCTTCTGAAGAAGGTCGTACCCAAGGATCTAATATACCCGGTTCAAATGCTTGTCTACAAAGTTCTTGTAGTCTCCTAGTTAATACTTTTCCCCTTGGTAAACCATAGCTAGAGTAATTTTGCTTGTTCTCTTTTGAATCAATAAATGGTAACTCTCCTTGTAGAGCAATCTCCTCCATTTCTGGCTCACCATCGATTACTTGATCACCAAAAAAGGGATGATTTAGCACTAATAAGTAAAAAATTGCTACTGCTAAAGACCAGCGATCGGATGCGTGATTAGGAAAACGAGACTCTTTCAGGATCTCTGGAGCAATAAATTGTTCTGTTCCAATCACTTCTGCTAAAGATGTTCCTGGAATAATTAAGTTATCAGGATCGATGAGTTTAATAGATGTTTGTTTGCGATCTGATGGGACAAGGACGTTTTCCCAGGATAAATCCACATAACATAATCCATTACGGTGAATTTGCTCAAAGGTTCTAGCTAACTCGGCACAAATTCTTAAACGACGACGTAACCCACCTGTGGAAATGTGCCAGTTGGGATCGCGATCGCGTGGACAAACTAACTCAGATAAGGGTATAGAATCTTTAACTCGATCCATTACATAGCCTAAATGTGGCTGATCTAAAACAGCGATCGGCAATACTAATGAGTCGATCTTCAAGTTTCGTCTTGTCAGCAAGCGAAGTTGCTTGCGAGCATCATCAGTATGTCTAGAGTTGGGTGGTAGACAAACTTTTACTAAAATATTAGCATCCTCAGTAGTAAATACAATTCCTTGTCTACCCTGATTTAGCTGTTCAACTAGCCTGTAGCGTCTTCCCTCTAAATCTCGAACAATTTCACCTGGTATTGGCAAAGAGAATTTAGTCATGTTTAATCTTTTACTTAAAACTCCAGATCATCATCATTAAGCAAGTGAAATGGTAAATTACTGGATGAGTTAGGATTTTTAGCAGTTGAACGGGCCATAACTGACATAGTAACAAATCGAAAGAAGTCCATTAGTTTGACAACTTCTGTCGCACGCACAACTGGAATTTCTGAATGATTAACGAAACGTTTAAGGACATCAAAATCGCAATCATTTCCAATCCCAACAGCTAAACGAACTGCTCGTCCTCCTCGGTCGGAATCTAACAATTCTTGAAGCGGTTCTTCCCAATCATCATTGGGCTGACCGTCACTAACCAAAACGATACTAGGTAGATAAGAGCGTTTCGGGATCTGTTGTTCATCTTTCAACAACTGGAGAGCTATTTTAAATGCTGCTCCCATCGCTGTAGTACCCCTAGCAACCAAAGTAGGTAAATGAACGTTTTCGATCGGAGTCAAAGGAAGAAGTAGCTGAGCATTACTGTCAAATGTGATAATGCTAGTATGCAGATGACTGCGAGGATCATGTACATCTTTGAATTTTTGGTGCATTTCCGTCAGTGCAGCGTTAAGAGTATCAATTTTCTCGCCCTCCATACTGGTACTGACATCTGCTAGTACAATAACTGGTAGTGGTCGTCTCTGGGGCAGAAAGTCATTAAGGTCTTGCATACATTTGTTAATCAGACTTTGTGAGCAGCTATGGCATTGCAGTTCATATAGACTACAAAAATGGGATCATATTTTCTATTTTATAGTTCCCATTAGTTCTTGCAAAATCACTATGTTTTAGGTTCAATAATTTTGACTAAAATTCGCAAAAGGTCTTCTAGATCAGCAGGAACACGATAGAGATCGAGGTTTTGAGTTACTTGACGAGATTGTCGATCAAACTGACCAAATTGCCAAATATTCCCAGTTGAAATTGCACCTGGTAAGATCGGTTGTTCAGAATCTATCCATTGATCGAGGGCAATTAATTCAATAGCTAGCTGCACAAAACCACGTTCTAGGTCTTCATTTTTGGCTTCAATTACGAGAAAAGTTTGGTGATTTTGGAGGAGATAGTCTAGGGAACCTTTGAGTTGATTACTAACAGCAATAGGATATTCGACGTTAAGAGTAGCTTGGGTATAGTGCAACAGATCAGTTAACACTGGAGCAATCAGAAATTCTCGTCTTGCTATTTCACTGGTGAGACTAAGACGAGGTAGACTTTCTTCAATTCTAGCTTTAAGATCAGTAAGGCGATCGAGGGTGCCCATATATTTAGGCAGATTTAAGGAGCAACGTTGGAGAGAAACGTTAAAATATGCTAGAATATCTTGCGGTGCAAAGTTGAGTTTAAAGTAGTCAGCAAAAGTGTAAGACTGATCAGGTTGAATAATCTTCGTTCTAAGCATAATTATGTGATGGCTCCCAAGTTTTGATCAAAATGAAAATCAGACTTTTGCTAACCAAATTTTCAAGGGGAGCAGCTATTGGCAAAAAGAACCGGATCAAATCGGCAAAGTCAAGCTCTTATATGTCTTTCCCAGGACTAGAGAATTCTGGTTGAGGCTGGTTCATCTATGATCATAAATGCTCCGATCTCATCTTAGCAAATTTGCTGAAATTATGCTAGGATTTTTTAGTCCTAGTTCCGATCGCGCGATCACCAAAAAGACTGAGTTAATCCTAAATACCGTCAAGGGATTTTGATGATCGTGAAAGCATTGTATAGCAGGGCAATCAACCTACTCAATTATTCTGCTATTACTTCTTGATTTCTTTTCTTTAATAAAGTCAGCAGTTTTCTCGTTTCTAAGTCCATCAATACTGCGGCATAATTTTTACCTTCTTTTAACTGAGTTATTTCATCTATCCCTAATTTTTTTTTATTGATTATTGTCTCTCCAGCAGGTTCACGCACATCCACTAACATAGGTCGATCGCTTGTCAACAGGCTTTTTAAGTCTGTCACATTCGCGATCGCGTAATACCCTGGTGGAATCGACTTGAGAAAGCGATCAGAGATGGGAACTGACACTAGGTATTTCTGGCACCTTCAACTCAAGGTGTAACTGATCGAATGACACCCAGAGAAGCTATGCTGATCAAGATCCACAGCACTACTCCCTGTAACATTGGCTTCCAACCCACAGCCTTCAATAGTCGTTGGGATAGTCCCGCACCAATCAAAAATAATGTTAGGGTCAATCCTGTGGTGGAAAGAGCAGTCAGGACAGGCGACCAAGAAGCAATAGTAGGGACAAACGTTCTGACCACCGAAGCAAGCATAAAGAATCCAATAAACCAGGGAACTTGAGGTTTACTGGGCACCACTTGATCAGGTTGAGGATGTTGAAATAGATAACTTGCTGCAACTGAAACCGGAATAATCCACAATGCACGAGAGAGTTTTACCGCAGTCGCAGTTAATAGAGCTGCTTGACCATAGTGAGCAGCAGCACCGACTACACTAGAAATATCATGGATCGCAACACCTGACCAAATCCCAAATTGGGTTTGGGACAAATGTAGCAGATGACCAAGGGGCGGAAATACCAACAGGGCGATCGCATTTAGCACAAATACCGTCCCCATTGCTATGGAGATTTCACTTTCTGCTGCGTTAATGACAGCACTAACCGCAGCGATCGCCGATCCTCCACAGATTGCTGTACCAGAGGAAATCAAGATCGACGCTTTGATCGGAATCTTGAGCCATTTTCCGAAAAAGTAACCAATCACAAAGGTCGCGGTAATGCTACCCATTGCCAACAAAGCACCACTTGTCCCTGCCTGAAGCATAACAGTCAAATCCATCCCAAAGCCGAGCAAAATCACCGAGACTTGCAGCAAGTGCCGAGCTGTCAGACGAAAAATTCGCTGAAAAGGGTTTTCGTGAGTTAGAGCTAGAAATATACCGAGCAAGAGTGCAACAGGTGGTGAAGCCCAGGGGGTCAAACAGAATCCAGCCCCTCCGAGAAATAAAGCTTGGGCGTAGTTAGATGGTGGGTTTTGCTGATCAGGATTAGGAGTCCTAATTGAGAGAGCATTGGTTGGTTTCATAAAACTATGAGTGAGTGAGTTAATTCCACTCTAGGAAACCTAATTGATAGAAGCAAATGTTCTTTTTTGTCAAAACAATAGACTCACTCTATTAAACTAAAGTAGTTCCAAGCAATCCAAAACTCCAATGACCTTTGAACAACTCCGCGTCTTTCTAGCTGTCGCGCAACATCTGCACTTTACCCGCGCTGCTGAAGCACTTTACTTGACACAACCCTCAGTTAGTGCTGCAATTCAAAGTTTGGAAGAGGAAATTGGAATGCTCCTGTTCCATCGCATTGGTCGCCGGATTGAGATCACACAAGCAGGCGAACTGTTGCAAGGAGAAGCACAGAAGATTCTGGATCAGGTCGCTTTGACCAAACGGGGATTGCAGGAATTGAGAGAACTGCAACGAGGGGAACTGAATTTAGGAGCTAGTCAAACAATTGGTAACTACTGGCTACCTCGTTTTATCAGTCAATTCAAGAGCCAGTATTCGGGGATTAAAGTTAACTGTATCTTGGGCAATACTCAGGAGATCAGCACAGGAACCGTCGCAGGAAAGTTTGATTTGGGTCTGGTTGAAGGGATTGTGCCCGAATCTGCTTCAGCTTGTTTAGATCAACAGGTGATTGGGGGCGATCGCTTACAAGTGGTAGTTGGGCAATCTCATCTCTGGTTTGAACGTAAGACAATTTCTTTATTAGAGCTTTCAACCACCGACTGGGTAATGCGCGAAGCCGGATCGGGAACTCGTGATATCTTTGAGCAAACATTACAGAAGTGGGGTATTGACCCAAGAACACTAAACGTCATCCTAGAGATGACTACGGGTGAAATGATTAAAGCAGTCGTTGAAAATGGGATTGGGGCAACAGCAATTTCAGAATGGATGGTAAATAAAGAAGTTCATTGGGGCATCTTGCGAACTGTCGCCATCACTGATGCAACCCAACTCATCACTTTACCTGCCATGATGCGCTCATTCAAGTTACTCAAGCATCGGGAGCGGTTTCAAACTCGCATTGCTCAGAGTTTTGAGCAGTTGTTGCTTTCTCAAATGCAAATTTAGCCTGACCCATATCTTGACTAAACTGCTTCAAACTGAATATTTTCATATAAATCTGCAAGGGTAAACTCTAAAGGAATAGTTGATAACTTGATGCGATCGCCTAGATTTTTGGATTCTCTAAAAATCCATTCCTGCTCATTTGTCTTTACATAATGCTCAATACAAACCGTATATTGATCGATCAATAAATACTCCTGAAAACTGGGAACAGTACGATAAGCTGCAAATTTACCATCCTTGTCATAACTCCTTGTTCCCTGAGAAAGCACCTCCGCAATCAGCAACGGATTTGTCACCGTATCAGTCCGTCCCGTCTGTAACTGCAAAGGTTGCGATACTACCATTATATCAGGATAGGTAAACTTATTTAACTGTGGAATCCATAGCCTTTGATCCATAATGAAACAACGATAGGGTTTTCCCCTCAGAGCAAGTTTAAGGATTACCATAAAATTACTCGCAATATCGTTATGATTTGGTGTTCCCCCACTCATCGGTCTAATTTCCCCATCAATATATTCATGGCGTTCCTCAGCATTAACCTCAAACTCCAGATATTCTTCGATAGTAGAAAATTTTGACTGGGTTAGAGCAATCATGATCAACTCCTATACCTAATTGATAAATCCTAGCTTAAATAATAAGAAGAAAGAATATAATAGTTAAACTAACAAATAGCAATAAGTGAGGAAGATTGCTAATTAAGGAGCGTTTGGTAATTCGCAACAAGGGATAGATGCTGAAAATCAGAGCAGAGAGGATTGTTACACCCTGAAGGAAAGCTGCAACATCTGTACTCCAGGTGAGAGTCGGTAAGCTAGTCCGACTCAAGCCCAAGGTTCGCGCTAAAATAGGTAGAATTTGACCCGCTTCAGTGACTGCCGCAGGGATGTAGTGTGTCAGGTTTCCTGCTAGGGTAAAAGGCAGATAGGCATAGATAACGGTGAGATAGTTAGGTTGTTTGGGATCAAAAAGACGGGCGATCGCATGAGTCAGATAGGTCAATAGAAAGGGAATGCTCAGAAAAGCGAGGGCGATCGGTGTACTGGTCAGTAAATGGTCAGCATCAATCGGAATATCCTGGTAACCTAACCATCCTAAAATCCGTTGGGCATGATGCAGAAATACCCCACCAAACAGTAGCAATAGGAGCGCAACTTCTGCCCAAAATCCTTGGTGATTGTCTAGTAGATCTGATGTAGGAAACCGCAGATTGAGCTGAACTGAGCGATGGGGACAAGCTTTGATGCAGGTCATACATAGCACACAGTCCCGGTTATCCTGCAATTGAGCTGGGTGGGAGTAGAGGGGACATCCACCCGTTGTCTGTGCTTCATTGGGTAGTGCATCAATAAAGGTAACTGGGGTAGTATCACTGCCTTTATAACAGCCAAAGGTACTGCATTGGCTACCGCATACCTGTTGGGTCGATCGCAATTCCACCATTGCTAGTTTGGCAAACATCCCATTCATCCCGCCGATCGGACAGAGATAGCGACACCAGAGCCGTCGTTCATAAATCAGACTAAAAATTACTGCTCCCACCGTAATCGTTAACAGCAACCAGGCAGAGAGAACCGCATGGTGTGGCAAATCCCAGAGCTGTTCCCAGAGATAAATTGCCACAAAGCCACCAAACAAAATCCAGGCTCCCCAATGGTTTAGCCATTTAGTATTCCAGGTAAGTTGTTGACGAGGAAACAACCAGAGGGAGAAACGGCGTATCCATTCGGCTGTAATCATAAAGGGGCAGACTGCACACCAGATCCGACCCACAAAGACAAAGAAAAATAGATAACCAGGCCACCACCACGCCCAAAAGAGATTGAGGGTTACACTGCTGTCTCTGGTTTGAGGACCGATGAACCCAGCGATCGTGATCGGTACAAAAATCGCCATCATCACGATCCAGATGCCCTCTGGATACCAGCGACTTAGCAACAATTGTCGCAGCCAAGGTACATGAGTGAGTAAATCCACTCGAAAGGCATTTTTGGCAGACTGCACTGACCATAGGACTTGTTCTGAAATCACAGTCTGTCCTGGTGGGGTCATGATCACCGCTCGATGCAGAATTTCGGCTAGTTCTGTCAGGTTACCAGGATATTCATAACTAATCAAACGGCGTAAATCCGACTGATCTAGGTCGAGCAGGGGGCGATTTTGTTCTTGACAAAACTGGGTTAAGAAATAACGGGCAAAAGCTGGAATATCTGCCTTGCGCTGGGGCAAGCTAAACAGTTTGATCGTAATTGGATCTACATCTGGTAGCTCTAATTTGTGAGGAGAAGCTAGGATTAAGCGGACCCAAGACTGGACAGGTTGGGGCGGTTCGGTGGTCAGGATGTTGAGTCCGCTCAGTCCATGATTAGGTAGGATATTATTGGTTTGGTAGTAATGGATGAGGCGATCGCGATCGCCCCCACTCAATACCTGGACATTACTCAGCAGAAGCGTTCCCCTCTCCAACAGTTCAATGATGCCCGGTTGTCCACCGATTCGACCAAATAAAAAGTCGGTATTGAGCCTACCATCTTCTGAGCGAGGCAACTTGGCACAATCTAACTCAGCAAAGGGGTGGTCAGCGAGCCCAGAATGGGCGTGGATTAGCCCAGCGAGAAAGGTTTTTCCAGTTCCCGGTTGTGCTTGAAATAAGACAGGTTTCAGAGTGGCTGCGGCTTGATCAATTTGTTCTACCAGTTTTTGACTGGCTTTGCTATTACCAATAATCGTTTTTTCGGTGGGAATGGCTTTAATGTAGGGCTGTAAACCTTGAATACGACGTTGTTCGTGAGCAACGCGATGAATGAAAGCGTTTAAGTCTTGTGCTAACAAAGTGTTGAACAGATGTTCGATTTCAACATACTGCTCGATCAACTGACGAAACTGAGCCTGGGGCAAAAACCAGATTTCGCTAGCAGTTAGGGCGATCGCCTGAGTCTGGTGCCGACCGTTTTCCAGGTTTACCATCAGGGAGACATGACCAAATAGCTCTCCAGCACTACAATAGCGAATCAGAGATTTGCCAATCGGAGAAAGCCGCTGAATCTCGACTGTGCCCGACTTTAATAGATATAGCCCAATATTTTTTTGTCCTTCTTGGTAGATCAGTGTTTGGGGTTCTAGGTGAAAGTAATTAAATGACTGGGCGATCGCTGTTAAGATTTGCCCTGGAAGTTGTCCCCAAAGCCGATGAGAACTGAGCCAATTGTTACATTCAAGAACTGAATGCTCGTTCAAAGCCACTATAGTGGTTAGAGCGTTTCCTAGAGGCAATGATTGCTCTGGATTTACTAAAACTGACTCAGACTGAAGACTCTTAGTCAAGATCACTCCCAAATTAATATTGTCGTTTATGGCTAATAGACAAGAAAGCAAAAGTCTTATGATCTGACAGACGAGATGTGGACAGACGAGATGTGGACAGACAAGATGTCCGTCCCACTAGAAACAATCACTCTTGTGGGACAGTCATCTTGACTGTCCTAGTTATTTTTGCTTTCTTGTTTAATTTAGATACATTTTAAATATTTATCCCTTTTATTTATAGTAGTTTCATAGCCAGCACTTGCACAACAGCACTGTGTCCCTGATGAAACAGCCCTTCATGGATTTCTCGCTCAAGTTCTACACTGTGCTTAAATTCTAGTCCTTCTAGTTCCTGCTGAATGGTTGTCAGATCCATCAGCAAATTGGCATTGGGTGGACCTCCAGTTTTGAATTCCAGTTGACGGGGAGTATATGCTTCTAGCACAAACACACCACCCGATCGCAATCCAGAAACCACTTGCCGATGGATACTAGCACGGATAGTTGGTGGTAAATGACAAAAAATCGAGACGATCGCTAATAATTTTTAGTTCTACCGCTAATTAAATAAGAAGAATTTATCGAAATAGATTAAATTGATTGCCCACTGCATATTAATCAGAATGGTTTCAGTCCCGTTGCCAGGATTCATTATTGAGAAAGCAACTTGACAACCAAGTTGACAAAAACTTTCGCGATAACGTGTTTCAGTCCCGTCGCCGGGATTAAGTATTGAGAAAGTTTTCCTTGAATCAGCAGGGTTTTCTTTATTGGAGCCATGTTTCAGTCCCGTCGCCGGGATTAAGTATTGAGAAAGCGTAAGTCCCATCGGGTAACATTAGTCCCTCAAGTTTCAGTCCCGTCGCCGGGATTAAGTATTGAGAAAGTAAATATTATCTAAATCTTCCTAAATATTCTTTAGTGTTTCAGTCCCGTCGCCGGGATTAAGTATTGAGAAAGCTGCATCTTTTAATCATGTTTCTAGTCTTTTAGAGTTTCAGTCCCGTCGCCGGGATTAAGTATTGAGAAAGTATCTATATAAACGTAGATGTTATAGTAGGAGATTGTTTCAGTCCCGTCGCCGGGATTAAGTATTGAGAAAGAAAAAACTAATACATCCAATAGAGCGCCGGCGCAAAGTTTCAGTCCCGTCGCCGGGATTAAGTATTGAGAAAGCAATGGGAATAAGACAGTCCACACGGTCATGCTAGCTGTTTCAGTCCCGTCGCCGGGATTAAGTATTGAGAAAGCCCCAATAATGGCAATCTCGCCAATTTGGTTAGTTTCAGTCCCGTTGCCGGGATTAAGTATTGAGAAAGTTGCGGTAGTGAGTGACATACATATCGTTCCAGGTTCTTGTTTCAGTCCCGTTGCCGGGATTAAGTATTGAGAAAGATCATCATTTTGCAAGTTGCGGTAGTGAGTGACAGTTTCAGTCCCGTTGCCGGGATTAAGTATTGAGAAAGCAACCTTCAGCGAAACTTTTAAAACCCCAACCTTTCGGGTTTCAGTCCCGTTGCCGGGATTAAGTATTGAGAAAGGTGTAGCCGGGACTGGGATGGGCTCTGGCGTTGTGTTTCAGTCCCGTTGCCGGGATTAAGTATTGAGAAAGAGATAATTCCATTTGATTCTCCTTTCTTGGTGAGTTTGTTTCAGTCCCGTTGCCGGGATTAAGTATTGAGAAAGAATTGATTTTGCTAAATATTCCAAAGAAACATCAAAGTTTCAGTCCCGTTGCCGGGATTAAGTATTGAGAAAGAGCAGGTAGCCGATATTCTTATCCCTGCTCTAGAAAAGTTTCAGTCCCGTTGCCGGGATTAAGTATTGAGAAAGCAGCTTTTTTGGGAGAAACTTTAGGGATAGGGATTTGTTTCAGTCCCGTTGCCGGGATTAAGTATTGAGAAAGTTTCTCTCCCAGAGAAATCGAGATTAAATTGTGTTCAGAGTTTCAGTCCCGTTGCCGGGATTAAGTATTGAGAAAGTTTGGGACAAATACGTTTCGAGTCTAAATTTGTCTCAGTTTCAGTCCCGTTGCCGGGATTAAGTATTGAGAAAGATTTGCGTATCCCGCAATAGTTGAAATTGTGCCTGAAGTTGGTTTCAGTCCCGTTGCCGGGATTAAGTATTGAGAAAGTCGATTCGAGATTTCTTAATCTGATAAATAAAATGTTTCAGTCCCGTTGCCGGGATTAAGTATTGAGAAAGAAGTTGATTTTGAATAGTTCAGTTTAGGAGGTTCAAGTTTCAGTCCCGTTGCCGGGATTAAGTATTGAGAAAGCTATGAGAGTCGCATCAAAATCCCAAAAGTCCTATCAACCGTTTCAGTCCCGTTGCCGGGATTAAGTATTGAGAAAGCCCACAGTTTTATATAGGTGAACTATCGGAGAAAAGTTTCAGTCCCGTTGCCGGGATTAAGTATTGAGAAAGATATCAGGTTGTCAATCATCCCGGATGATGTAGAAATGAGTTTCAGTCCCGTTGCCGGGATTAAGTATTGAGAAAGTAGATGAAATATTTGATGAGTCGGATTTCTCCCCCATGTTTCAGTCCCGTTGCCGGGATTAAGTATTGAGAAAGAAGTCGGAGCAGCATTAAATTTCAGAGTAGTTTTGGTTTCAGTCCCGTTGCCGGGATTAAGTATTGAGAAAGGAGGATTAAATTATGAATCTTCCTTCAATGGAAGTCTTGTTTCAGTCCCGTTGCCGGGATTAAGTATTGAGAAAGCCGGGAGTACGCCTTCAGACCAGAGAACCGTCTTTACCCTGTTTCAGTCCCGTTGCCGGGATTAAGTATTGAGAAAGACCCAAAATAACATTACACAACAGGACAAAACAATGACGTTTCAGTCCCGTTGCCGGGATTAAGTATTGAGAAAGCTGCCCAATCAGCAATATTGACTATCACTGGTCTGGCGATGTTTCAGTCCCGTTGCCGGGATTAAGTATTGAGAAAGACCTACCTATGAAATTAGCACCCTTGCGTCGGGTGCGAGTTTCAGTCCCGTTGCCGGGATTAAGTATTGAGAAAGGGGGAAGTTATGTCCGACATCCCAGGGGGTGGCTTAGTTTCAGTCCCGTTGCCGGGATTAAGTATTGAGAAAGTCCCCTAAAGAAATATTTTCCCCAAAATCGGATAGTTTCAGTCCCGTTGCCGGGATTAAGTATTGAGAAAGCAGTAAAGCTGTCCAGACTGGACAGTTTTTTCTCGTTTCAGTCCCGTTGCCGGGATTAAGTATTGAGAAAGAAGTCTTGACCGGACAACAACCATGCTCCTTGATAGTTTCAGTCCCGTTGCCGGGATTAAGTATTGAGAAAGTTGGAGCTGAACTTTAAAGATTGACTTGGCAGTGATTGTTTCAGTCCCGTTGCCGGGATTAAGTATTGAGAAAGCGGGGGAAACCATCGGGTCAATTTGTGAATGAATGTTTCAGTCCCGTTGCCGGGATTAAGTATTGAGAAAGCGATGAGATTTTCGATGAGTCTGACTTCAGTCCGAGTTTCAGTCCCGTTGCCGGGATTAAGTATTGAGAAAGTCTGCTAATGCCTTGGCTTTTAAAGATTTAATTTCTTCTGAAGTTTCAGTCCCGTTGCCGGGATTAAGTATTGAGAAAGCAATATTAGCAGACAAAATTTGCCCCGGACAAATGTTTCAGTCCCGTTGCCGGGATTAAGTATTGAGAAAGGTTTGGTCGTTTTGCTGTTTCTACATACCAACAGGAGTTTCAGTCCCGTTGCCGGGATTAAGTATTGAGAAAGTCCTTGGTTTGCAGTCCCCATTCCGGTGTCGGTGTTGTTTCAGTCCCGTTGCCGGGATTAAGTATTGAGAAAGCAATCTTGCTCCTCAGAATTTCTTCTGGGATTTTGATGTTTCAGTCCCGTTGCCGGGATTAAGTATTGAGAAAGCCGTTAGTTGTTGACGCGAATGAATGTTTGGATTATTGTTTCAGTCCCGTTGCCGGGATTAAGTATTGAGAAAGCTTAGAGTCAAATCCGGCGTGGGAAAATGTGTAGTTTCAGTCCCGTTGCCGGGATTAAGTATTGAGAAAGTGCCATAATGGACAAGGACTTATATAGATAAGTCCCGTTTCAGTCCCGTTGCCGGGATTAAGTATTGAGAAAGCCTCATTAAATAAAAAGGATTTAAAGAACGAGGGTCGTTTCAGTCCCGTTGCCGGGATTAAGTATTGAGAAAGCAAGGTAATTCCGGAAATTCCTTTACCCCAAGGATGTTTCAGTCCCGTTGCCGGGATTAAGTATTGAGAAAGCAGCAGGAGCAACAGCTAAGGCAATTTCATCATAATCAATAGTTTCAGTCCCGTTGCCGGGATTAAGTATTGAGAAAGTGGGTATAATTACTGGAATGGCAGTTCGTGGAATTTTCAGTTTCAGTCCCGTTGCCGGGATTAAGTATTGAGAAAGTATTCTACATATTAAAGTAGAAGAACCTATACCTATACCCATGTTTCAGTCCCGTTGCCGGGATTAAGTATTGAGAAAGCGGTCAATATTAATCACACGGGAATTACCATCAATAGTTTCAGTCCCGTTGCCGGGATTAAGTATTGAGAAAGTGTTGCTGATTCAGAATCAGCAAAACGAGGTTCTTTAAGTTTCAGTCCCGTTGCCGGGATTAAGTATTGAGAAAGAATTTTAATCAGCACAATAACCCCCAAGTAAAAATGTTTCAGTCCCGTTGCCGGGATTAAGTATTGAGAAAGAGGTCAGCAAGGAACTCGATGAGTTCCTGGTGAAGTTGAATGCTTCTTGTTTCAGTCCCGTTGCCGGGATTAAGTATTGAGAAAGCTCTCTGGCTAGGGATTAGCTATCGAGCATACTTAGGTTTCAGTCCCGTTGCCGGGATTAAGTATTGAGAAAGTTGTTTTCAAGTCGTCTTTGTTCTTAGAGCCAAAAACTACAGTTTCAGTCCCGTTGCCGGGATTAAGTATTGAGAAAGAACCAGAAAATTTAACCCATCAAGAGCGTAATTAATGTTTCAGTCCCGTTGCCGGGATTAAGTATTGAGAAAGGCGACAAATGTTGGGTTAAATATAGCAGCAGGATAAGTTTCAGTCCCGTTGCCGGGATTAAGTATTGAGAAAGCTGATCTATGGGTGTATATATTAGATTGTTATGGGTTGTTTCAGTCCCGTTGCCGGGATTAAGTATTGAGAAAGTTGGTTGAGAATGAATTTTTAAAGGAACAAGTACAGAAATGTTTCAGTCCCGTTGCCGGGATTAAGTATTGAGAAAGCGGTGGACATAACAAGCGGATGTATTGGCTAAGTCATTGTTTCAGTCCCGTTGCCGGGATTAAGTATTGAGAAAGTCTGTCGAAAAAGACAAGCACTTCGAGAAATCGAAGTTTCAGTCCCGTTGCCGGGATTAAGTATTGAGAAAGCCTAAAGTTAATATTATAGAAAGAATCTATAAAACATGTTTCAGTCCCGTTGCCGGGATTAAGTATTGAGAAAGACGATAAGTAATTGTACAGAATTATTTACAATAATAACATAATGTGTTAAGGTTGAAGAGTTGAAATTTAAATTTAACTAAAAAAATGATATTTCTACGAGAAATTAATCCCCTTTCCGTTAAATTACTAAAGCGAATTTATCATCAAAGCCGACATCACCAGGTGCGTCAAAGAGCTCATTGCCTAATCTTAGCAAACGACGGTGTAAAAGTCCCAGAGTTGATGAAAATTTTCAACGTCAGCTCTAAAACAATTTATAATTGGTTTGGGCGATGGGAATCATCTAGTATGGTTGGATTATATAATCAATCAGGTAGAGGCTCTAAACCAAAATTTAATTCTGAACAAGAAAACCAAATTAAAGAGTGGACAAAATCCGAACCAAGACAATTAAAACAAGTGGTAGAAAAAGCCAAAGAAAAATGGGGAATTGAGGCCAGTACAAAAACAATTAAAAGAATTTTGCAAAAATTTAATATGAGCTGGCATCGGATGCGTAAAGTGGTAGGAGGAGAACCTGTAGCTACCGTATATCAAGAAAAAAAGCGACAACTAGCAGAATATGAACGATTGGATAAGTTAGGTGAAATTGACCTATATTACTTAGATGAATCCGGATTCTCTTTAATTCCTTCTGTGCCATACGCTTGGCAAGATATTGGCGAATATTTTGGGATTCCTAGTCAGCAAAGTAAGCGTTTAAATGTGTTAGGAATCATGAATAAACGGAATAAATTTGAAGCTTATGTTTCTGAAAAAAGTATCACTGGTGATGTAGTTGCGGCTTGTATTGATACTTTCTTTCCTACCGTTGATAAACCCGTGGTAATTGTTACAGATCAAGCATCTATTCATACAGGCAATGCGATTTTTGAAAAACTTGAAGAATGGCAAGAGCGAAAAATTACTATTTTTGAGTTGCCTACTTATTCTCCCCATCTGAACCTAATTGAAATTTTGTGGAGGTTTATTAAGTATGAATGGATTCCGATAGAAGCTTATAAAGATTGGCCAACTTTCGTTGCAGCCGTTGAAAAGATTTTGAGAGAATTTGGAGAAAAGTATGTAATTAATTTTGTCTGACTACTTAATAAGGTCTCATTATCCTATCTCGTAGGATAGTTTCAGTCCCGTTGCCGGGATTAAGTATTGAGAAAGTACTAATCTAATCTCCAATTCTAATCAATATACACTTAGTTTCAGTCCCGTTGCCGGGATTAAGTATTGAGAAAGTGGATCATCCAGAGACTGATACTTTTGAGAAAACTCTGAAATGTTTCAGTCCCGTTGCCGGGATTAAGTATTGAGAAAGTCGGAGTAAATCCGGAGTATACGCCAATGCTGCTCTAGCAAGGTTTCAGTCCCGTTGCCGGGATTAAGTATTGAGAAAGCGGATTCCCAATGGCAATTATTGAATAGGTAGCGATCGCATGTTTCAGTCCCGTTGCCGGGATTAAGTATTGAGAAAGTCTGCCATATCAATATCATTTAATTGTTGATTTAATGCGTTTCAGTCCCGTTGCCGGGATTAAGTATTGAGAAAGCTGACTAAAACAACATAAATTTAATCTGCTGTGAGTTTCAGTCCCGTTGCCGGGATTAAGTATTGAGAAAGCTTGAATTGTCCGATTATGGCAATTCTTATTATTTGCATGTTTCAGTCCCGTTGCCGGGATTAAGTATTGAGAAAGAGGAATTAGATAAGGAATTACGCCAATTACGATCAGGTTTCAGTCCCGTTGCCGGGATTAAGTATTGAGAAAGGTCCTTAATAATTTGGTGAGTGCCCATCAACGACCCGGTTTCAGTCCCGTTGCCGGGATTAAGTATTGAGAAAGATACTTAATAAGTTTTTCTTATTAAGTAAAAATGCTTAGGTTTCAGTCCCGTTGCCGGGATTAAGTATTGAGAAAGGACCAGACCGAATATTACAAAGTTCGGCAAAACTAGCCCAGGTTTCAGTCCCGTTGCCGGGATTAAGTATTGAGAAAGAAATATATTGGCTCAAATTATGGAACTACAGAGAGCATGTTTCAGTCCCGTTGCCGGGATTAAGTATTGAGAAAGCCCAATGGGGGTCATCGACGACAGTTGGGGCAATCGTTTCAGTCCCGTTGCCGGGATTAAGTATTGAGAAAGAACCTAAGAATTTTAATATCTCTCCTTTTACTTCTTTATAATGTTTCAGTCCCGTTGCCGGGATTAAGTATTGAGAAAGTGGGGAATCTGACCCCCAACTTTTCCAATAATTTCGTTTCAGTCCCGTTGCCGGGATTAAGTATTGAGAAAGAAGTGAACTTTAATACTGCTAACGACCCTAGCGCATTGATTGTTTCAGTCCCGTTGCCGGGATTAAGTATTGAGAAAGCTGGGGTGAATAGGTTTAGGAGCGATTGCAATCATTTGTTTCAGTCCCGTTGCCGGGATTAAGTATTGAGAAAGTTTATCGCTCTAACTTGGGGCAAAGACAGGAGCAGGTTTCAGTCCCGTTGCCGGGATTAAGTATTGAGAAAGCTACCTGTAGATCCAACAAAATTAAATTCTTACCTGTTTCAGTCCCGTTGCCGGGATTAAGTATTGAGAAAGAAATTATGGTCGAATTATTAACGTTTCAGAATTGGTTTCAGTCCCGTTGCCGGGATTAAGTATTGAGAAAGCTAGCGAGGGGTCAGTAACTTTAGCTAGGGTGATTGGGTTGTTTCAGTCCCGTTGCCGGGATTAAGTATTGAGAAAAGGACTGCATCATTGGACGCTCTGGGGTCTTTTTGCGTCGTTTCAGTCCCGTTGCCGGGATTAAGTATTGAGAAAGTAGGTTTTCCTCTTTTACTAGGAGTAGAATTTTTCTTGTTTCAGTCCCGTTGCCGGGATTAAGTATTGAGAAAGTGTAATAAAGTTGGCCAGATTGATTCCAACCTCTAGTCGCGTTTCAGTCCCGTTGCCGGGATTAAGTATTGAGAAAGTTTAAAGGTAATGCTCGCCCCATCCCCCTCGATTGTTTCAGTCCCGTTGCCGGGATTAAGTATTGAGAAAGCCACTTGAAATAAAAAAATACCCTCCCATATCAAGTTTCAGTCCCGTTGCCGGGATTAAGTATTGAGAAAGCTAACGTTAATTCATCATTAGTTTGAGTCGGAATAAGTTTCAGTCCCGTTGCCGGGATTAAGTATTGAGAAAGCAACATTTGATTTATCCACTTAGGGTATCCCTCCTGGAAGTTTCAGTCCCGTTGCCGGGATTAAGTATTGAGAAAGTTTCTTTTATTTCTCCCTTTGGTTGTAATTTCTGAACCAGGTTTCAGTCCCGTTGCCGGGATTAAGTATTGAGAAAGGTTTCACTTACGAATTCCTAGAAGGAAATGAAAAAGTTTCAGTCCCGTTGCCGGGATTAAGTATTGAGAAAGAGCTGAGTTTTTCTTATCCAGCACTTTAGCTTTTAGGTTTCAGTCCCGTTGCCGGGATTAAGTATTGAGAAAGTTGCCAAAATTCTAGATGATCTAATCTCATAAAATCAGTTTCAGTCCCGTTGCCGGGATTAAGTATTGAGAAAGTATTTCAAAAATCTCGTTCTGATCAGGGTCTACGTGTTTCAGTCCCGTTGCCGGGATTAAGTATTGAGAAAGTTTATAGTCCACGGGTTAATTAGACCTATTGGGACTATTGTTTTAAGTTTCAGTCCCGTTGCCGGGATTAAGTATTGAGAAAGACTTGAGGGGCATTCCCATCACTGTATAAATTTTGCCAGTTTCAGTCCCGTTGCCGGGATTAAGTATTGAGAAAGTTAGCTTGAGCTAAATCAGCTTGACTGCCTCCACCAGGTTTCAGTCCCGTTGCCGGGATTAAGTATTGAGAAAGTGATGTCGTACTAAATAGTCGTTACATCCCGAAGAAGTTTCAGTCCCGTTGCCGGGATTAAGTATTGAGAAAGTAGTCCCATCTCCTTGTAAAGAGATTTGAGAGATATTTTGTAAGTTTCAGTCCCGTTGCCGGGATTAAGTATTGAGAAAGTTTGGGAAGTGGTCTTTGATGACAAATCTGTCGTCGTTTCAGTCCCGTTGCCGGGATTAAGTATTGAGAAAGTAGAATCATCAATACAACCACTAACCGTATAGGGAAGTTTCAGTCCCGTTGCCGGGATTAAGTATTGAGAAAGCCTAGCCAAATAAAACAACAGAGGAAAAACATGAAGATAGTTTCAGTCCCGTTGCCGGGATTAAGTATTGAGAAAGAAGTACTGTTTATAAATTAGACAACACAAAATTAGTGTAGTTTCAGTCCCGTTGCCGGGATTAAGTATTGAGAAAGCAGCAGGTGTATCCTGTCCCGAGGATGCTTACGAAGTTTCAGTCCCGTTGCCGGGATTAAGTATTGAGAAAGCTGAGAGCGAGTTCTTTTTGGGCATAGTCATCCCAGTAGATTTGTTTCAGTCCCGTTGCCGGGATTAAGTATTGAGAAAGCAATAGGGCTGGGGATAATTTGCTTGAGTGTCCATCCCCTAAGTTTCAGTCCCGTTGCCGGGATTAAGTATTGAGAAAGCTTTTGCGATCGCAGTAGCTAATCCAGCAGCACGTTTCAGTCCCGTTGCCGGGATTAAGTATTGAGAAAGTTGCTCCATCAGGAACATTACCCCCTGATTGGTATTATTTCCGGTTTCAGTCCCGTTGCCGGGATTAAGTATTGAGAAAGATAGAAGTTTGACTCGCAAATTTAGGGGTAAAATAAATGTTTCAGTCCCGTTGCCGGGATTAAGTATTGAGAAAGTTGGAAATAATGTCAATCAATTAATATTATTCAATAAGTTTCAGTCCCGTTGCCGGGATTAAGTATTGAGAAAGATATTACCAGTACAATCACTGGGGTCCAGGCTACCGCAGGTTTCAGTCCCGTTGCCGGGATTAAGTATTGAGAAAGCTGAACTAAGGGCTAGATGGGCGGCAGTGATCGCGGAAAAGTTTCAGTCCCGTTGCCGGGATTAAGTATTGAGAAAGTTCTCAACCAAAGATCCTGATACAGGCGCCACCCTGAAGTTTCAGTCCCGTTGCCGGGATTAAGTATTGAGAAAGTTACCAGACTCAGACTTCCGTTGATACTCCTAATACGTTTCAGTCCCGTTGCCGGGATTAAGTATTGAGAAAGTTGTAAAACTCAACCCATTGGGTATATTGGGCATGTTGATTGCCAAAAGTTTCAGTCCCGTTGCCGGGATTAAGTATTGAGAAAGAATAAATGAGCTATTCTCGCTAGCCCAATTGCATAGACGTTTCAGTCCCGTTGCCGGGATTAAGTATTGAGAAAGAAGTATTTTTATAGTTGACGGTGTAGCCATTTACCGTTTCAGTCCCGTTGCCGGGATTAAGTATTGAGAAAGGAGCTGTAACCCTTACGGCTCTAGCTGACAAAGATGGCAAGTTTCAGTCCCGTTGCCGGGATTAAGTATTGAGAAAGTCGCTGATGCTAACTACAGCGGAATCAGTGGACTTAACGTTTCAGTCCCGTTGCCGGGATTAAGTATTGAGAAAGCTAATGCTTCCCTACCTACCTAATGAGACACTAATACTTCCCGTTTCAGTCCCGTTGCCGGGATTAAGTATTGAGAAAGCGGCAGCGTCTTTCCGGCGAGATTGCGTTCATTCAATCAATGTTTCAGTCCCGTTGCCGGGATTAAGTATTGAGAAAGCAGTAGTATAATCAAATTAAAATTATGTCAATCAACAATGGTTTCAGTCCCGTTGCCGGGATTAAGTATTGAGAAAGTTGCTCTGACGTAGAACCCTTAGTCAATGGATTACAAAAATTTAAGTTTCAGTCCCGTTGCCGGGATTAAGTATTGAGAAAGCGGGTTATCACTGGACGGCTACGCACCTGATTAATTACAGGTTTCAGTCCCGTTGCCGGGATTAAGTATTGAGAAAGAGCGTGGTCTAGAAGCGTTACTGGGACTAGCTTGAAATAGCAATTTTGGCAGGTCTCCAAAAAAACTTCATTTCAGCGATTGCCCCAACTGAAAATTTGCTAGATTTAGACCGGGGTTAGAGCGTAGAACTATTGAATTATCAAGGTTCTAGAGATTTTGGCGGCACCCCCTGGTTTTTCAACCTCGCTTCGCCTTGCCAAAAAATCTATACAGACACTATATAACACCTTTGCAACTTTGTCACATATTTTAGCACTCAAATTTTGCAGAAAAATAATTCAGGTAATTTCTTATGGACAATGGCGATCGGATCACCTCTAATCGCTAAATAATACCAGCTTCATAAATTAGCACTACAGATAATATATATAGATCATCTGTAGTCAGAGTTGGAAGAATTGGTATAACTGGAGAAATATTGACAATAAGTACATATTCGGTCATAATATATCTATGACTAAATATGTAACGCCAAATGAAGCAGCTAACACTCTCTTGAGTTTGTCTCAGAACCCTTAGAAGATGGGAAGTCGAGGGAAAAATCAATACCGTCAAAACACCCTGTGGTCACAGAAGGTACGACATCGAAGGGTTCATCAAAAAAGAATCAGCACCAGAAAGTGGACGCGCCACTGTTATCTATGCTCGCGTCTCTACCAGACCTCAACAAGCAGACCTTATGCGACAAATTGAGCGATTATCAACGCTCTATCCAGGCGCTGAAGTCGTTCAGGAAGTGGGAGGAGGACTTAATCTTAGGCGGAAAGGACTCATCACCCTTTTGGGACGAGTTTTGCGTGGCGATATCGCAGTTATTGTGGTTGCCCACAAAGATCGACTCGCCCGATTCGGATTTGATCTTATCGAGTGGTTGTGTGAACAATTTGACTGCCAAATCGTGGTTCTCAACCAAGTCAGTCTCTCTCCTCACGCCGAACTCGTTCAAGATATCATCGCAATCCTCCACAGCTTTTCAAGCCGACTTTATTCCCTCCGCCGACTTGAAAACCAAATCAAAGAAGAGTTACAAACTGAAACCAAGGCACCAGAAAAACCCGTTAAAACAGCCTAATAAAACTCTGAAAATTCGGGTATATCCTGAACCTGCACTGCATCAAAAATGGAAGTCTTGGTTAGCGGCATCTCGTCACTGTTATAACCAAGCGATCGCTGCATTGAAATCAGGTAAAGAAATAACCAGTGCTTATTCACTGCGGAATTATGTGTTCAGTTTGGACTTACCTGATTGGGTAAAATCTGCCCCAGCACATCCAAAAGAGAATGCAATTTTTGATGCTTGGGATGCAAGTAAACAAGCTCAGTCGCAAGGAGGTGAAGCAAGTTTCAGAAATTGTAGACAACCAGTCCAGGCGATTAAGTTTCATCAAGTTAACTTTAACGGGAAAACTTGGTTTCCTTCTCTGGTTAAAGGACTTAGTTTTCAGGCTAGCGAACCATTACAAAAAACTGAATTTGCGACTCAATTAGTCAGAGATAGAAAGCGGTGGTTTGCTTGTATTCCCATCCAGGCTGAAATTAATGAACCAAAACAATTAGACCAAGTAATTGCTTTAGATCCGGGGGTAAGAACTTTTCTAACTGGATATGATGGTGATTCATACTTAGAGTTTGGTAAGGCAGACATTGGACGCATTCAAAGATTGTGTTCTCACCTTGACCAACTCATAGGACGCGCCTCGAAATCTGGTCGAAAACAAAAACGTCGGATGTACCAAGCCGCGAATCGTTTACGCATTAGAATTCGCAATTTGGTAGATGAATGTCATAAACAAGTTGCTAATTACCTGACAACTCAGTACAAGGTGATTTTTCTGCCTAAGTTTGAAACTTCACAAATGGTAATTAAGTCCGGACGTCCGACTTCATACTAAAACAGCGAGACAGATGCTTACTTGGGCGCATTACCGATTTAAGTGTCATCTCAAACAAGTCGCTCAACAGCGTGGTGTTGTCGTCATTGATGTGAATGAATCTTACACCTCAAAAACTTGTACTAGCTGCGGATACCAGCACCACCAATTAGGCGGGTCGAAAACGTTTAAATGCCCCCATTGTGGTCATATTCATGATCGCGACTGGGGGGGCGCTCGGAACATTATGATCCGGGCTTTGAGGGACGGCTCCTTTGCTTTGGCGATCACGAGCGAAAGCATTGCTGTCGCGTATGCTCTATTTGTCCAGAGTTGTACAGCGTAATACCGTCAGCATCCCAAGAATTGGGTTGAATGACAAATTCAGCCAGATCTGCCACAATCGTTTCTATCTCCACAGAACGCTCTGCTGCTAGTTTGCGAGCTTTCTCCAAGCCTATAGAAGAACCATCGACAGCCGTAACCTGACATCCTTGCTGTGCTAGATATACAGCATTCCTACCTTCTCCTTCGGCTAGAGAAAGAACATGACCTTTGGGAATCTGTTGGATGACTTGGACTAAAAAGTCGTTGGGATGCTTACCATAGGCATACTCAGTCTGGCTATATCGTTCATTCCACATAATTTACTAAAACGCTGTATTGTTATAACAAATGATTAGGAATACGGTAAAATTTTTACCCGACCTAAATATCTTCAACGACTTTGCCTCGGAACACTACATAGTTGTAGATGTTGTAGAACAACATAATGGGAATCAGAAAGCCAATAAAGATGAGCATAAATACTAACGCACTAGGAGAGGCTGCGGCTTGATAGATGGTGATTTGGGTGGGGATGATGTAAGGAAAGACGATCAGTCCTAATCCAATAAAGGTAAGCAAGAAGATCAGAATCGTCCAGATCAATGGTGTGTTTTCCTCCTCCCGGTTGAGACTTGTCCACAGCAGCCACACCAGTACCACACCCAACACCGGAATCATGGCAAAGATATAAATTAAAGGCTGGCTAAATAACCGAGTTCGCGCTGCTTCATAGACGATCGGAGTAGCGATCGTGATTAAAGTCGCACCAATAAAGGTGGTGATAGTGGCAATTTTAGCGGTGCGAAAGTGGGTTTTTTGCAATTCTCCGTCAGTTTTCAAAATTAGGTAGGTAGAACCAATTAAGACATAGCCCTGGATTAAAGTCAGTGCTACTAATAGCGATCGCCAGTCCAACCAATCCCAGGTGGAGCCAATAAAGTGACCTGTCTGATCCACCGCGATCCCTTCAATTACACTACCAAGAGCAAAACCCTGTCCTAGGGCAGCAATAAAACTACCAATTCCAAAAGCAAAATTCCACAGCAACTTGCGATCGGAATGTTCTCGAAATTCAAAGGCGACTGCTCGAAAAATCAGCCCAAAAATCATGAGGAAAATCGGAATATACAAGGCACTGAGGATGGTGCTATAAGCCAAGGGAAATGCTCCAAATAAGGCTCCTCCCATTAGCACTAACCAAGTTTCGTTAGCATCCCAAATATTACCCAAACTGGTCATCAAAATAGTGCGGCGTTTTTCGTCTGAACTGGTCAGAGACAGGATGCCAACTCCCAGGTCAAAACCATCGAGCATGACATACAGAAATAGGAATAACGCCAAAATTACAAACCAAACTTGAGGCAAAAAATGTAGTAGTGCGTCCATATCAGATCCTTACTGTTGCGCTTTGGCTGGACGTTGATCGGGAATGTGGCTAGTGCGGTCTTGATTCTGAGTGCGATCTAATTCTGGTACAGGTAGCTCTAGATTAGGACCGTGTTGGATAATTCGGCTACCAAAGTATAGTGTGAAAACAAACAAAACCGAATAGATCACCGCAAACAGAATCAGCGAAGTTAGGACATTTCCTGCTGGGATCTGGGATGCTGCATCGGCTGTGCGAATTTGCCCGTATAGAGTCCAGGGTTGTCGTCCCACACAGCGCACAATCCAGCCTGACTCAACCGCAATATAGCCCAAGGGAGCAGCAAAAATCCAGGTGCCCAGTAGCCATTTTTGCTGAACAATTTTTTCAGGTGAGAGGTTGCCCAGTAGCCATTGCAGAACGCTCCACAGCATTAATCCTGCTAAAAAGAAGCCTATCCCGCTCATAATTCGGAAAGAATAGTAAATCAATCCCACCATGTGGGGGCGATCGCTCGGCTCCCATTCCTTTAAACCTTGGATCGGTTCAGACAAGTTCTTTTTAAATTCCAAAATGTAGCCTAAACCATTCGGAATAGTGATTTCCCAGTTATTCTTCTCTCCAATTTCATCGGGTATAGCCAGTAAACTCCAATCCGCTGGTTGTCCTGCTGGACTAGTTTCCCATTTGGCTTCCATTGCTGCTAGTTTAGTGGGTTGATGTTGTGCTACCTGTTCAGCACTAAGGTGTCCGATGTAGATTTGCAACGGGGTAATCGCGATCGCAATGGCTAAGACAATCTTCAGCGATCGGGCAAAGAAAGCTTGATGACGGTGGTTAAGAATATACCAGGCACTAATACCACCAATCACGAATAAAGATGTTTCCAGGGTGGCCAAAAACATATGGGACACGCTGTTAATCATGAAGGGATTCCAGATTGCCTGAAAATAATCACTGACAATAAACTTACCATTGACCATTTCTCCACCTGTTGGGGTTTGTAGCCAGGAATTAGCCACCAAAATCCAGAAGGTAGATAAATTGGCACCAAATGCCACCATAATAGTAGCCAGGTAATGAATTATGGGAGGCACCCGTTCCCAACCAAACAGCATAATACCCAGAAATCCTGCTTCCAGCATGAATGCCATCGCACCTTCAAAACCGAGAATGCTGCCCAAAAAATCACCTACTGCTTCCGAGAGTGGTGCCCAGTTGGTGCCAAATTGAAACTCCATCGGTAGACCTGATGCGACTCCAATGCCAAAGTTGAGAACATAAAGCTTTGACCAGAAGCGAGCATGGTGGTAATAATCGGGGTTGCGTGTTTTCAGCCATAGCCCTTCCACGATGACTAGGTAGATAGCCATACCAGTCGTGAGGACGGGCCAGAGCATGTGAAAGATCGCAGTCAGAGCAAACTGCATTCGCGAGAGTGCAACGGTGTTCGATAAAAGATCCATGCGTCCTCTATTAAGTGGATTGTAGATTTTTAACTATTAACAAGAGAATATAGTTTTTCTCTAGCACCAGGATTGTTCACCAGGAGGATTGTGCAGTAACTCCCGAATATTAGCTTCAATGACTCGATAGCCAACATTACCATTGAGTCTTTGCCGTCCTTCATTAAAAATTAAAGTGGGGCTGACTGTAACAGTATACTCTTTACTTGAATCAAAATCCTTCGATAGCAAAGCATAAGCTTCACCACTATTAATATGTTCTTCAATCTTAGTGATCGGCAATCCTAGCTGTTCCGCAATGCCAAACTGTACTTGGCGATCAGCGATATTTGCCAGTTGGGTAAAAAATGCCTCCCGAAATGCCCATGTTGCTTTTTTAAAGACTTGCTCAGATTTAGGAACGATACCTTTGATTTCTAATAATTTAATGGCGTGAAGAAACAAATGACAGGAGGTAGATGAGGCTGGTAGAACTTTCACCCAAATATCTGGATGAATAGTAATATGATTGAATTTTCTGGCAACTTCATGAACATGGTTGCTATATGCTTTTAAACCACCCCGATCGCGCCAACGATTTTCTAACTTTTCCTGGGCATTACCAAAAATAGACACAAAATGATCATCGATCGATATCTGGTCTGAAAAATTTGTCATCAGTTCATCAAGGCGAATTTGAGCAATATATGCCCAAACACAGAGAACATCGGAATAGTAAGATATAGCAATAGGTTCCATAGTTTTTTTGAGGGTAAATAGGAAAAGTTAAATCATCCAGTCACTATTAATCGCGACTATTGAGTGATCTAATTTGGGTTTGGCATCTTTCTGATTGGTTTTCTGACTACGCCAAAGTTTATAATACAAAATTGGTACTGCCGATCGCGATAATAACAAGGAAGCAACTTCACCTGCCATTAGTGAGATCGCTAAACCCTGAAAGATTGGATCAGCGAGAATAATTGCTGATCCTACCACTACCGCAGCCGCAGTGAGGAGCATCGGACGAAACCTGACTGCTCCTGCATCAATTACAGCTTGTTCCAGAGGTATTCCTTCTTTTAAACGTAACTCAATAAAGTCTACCAGAATGATCGAGTTACGCACCACAATTCCCGCACCAGCAATGAACCAATACATCCGTGAAGAACGCCGTGATGAGATATATGATAACTTCAAGTTAGCGCAGGTAGAACAGCAAAAAGGTGAACTGAAGTTTTCCTCTAATATTAACGAACTCAGACAATTAATAGAGGAATAATCGTGGAAGTTAGTTTTAGTTCAGCTTTTCAACCTGCCTTTAAAAAGCGGATTAAAGGCAATACAGATTTAGAGGAGGCTTAACCATGCTCACATTTAACCTTGATGACGAAGCTGAAAAATATCTGATTGAGATATTATCTCAGGAAAAAACCACTAGCCAAGAATTAGTGAAAAAAACTCTTGCGTAACCATTTGACTAATTTAAAGCCATCTCAAACTATTTTGGCAAGAATGGGAGGTTATCCCGAATATTTATTAGCAGGCACAAAGGATTTATCAGATAGAGAGACTCGCAAACAAATTTTGGGAAAAAGGAGTTTTTCTAGCTGAACATTTAATTTGTGAAGATTATCAACACATGGCAGAACTAAACTTAAATTATCAAAATTTACCAGGAGATTTTAGCGATTTATCATTGGGCGCAATTTCTGAGCGTTTAAATATTCCCGCGATCGCCACATTAGATCAAGATTTTGATATTTACCGTCGTTATCGCAATCAACCTTTTATTCGTGTTTTTTATCCTCAATAACTCATTCACGTTTCTAAAATAGTCTGTTGTAGCCAATTAATAATAGTTTGAATCAGATGGGGATCTGGCGGTGAAAAAGTGGGAATGGTGGGATGGGGTGTTTATCCCAGTCTAGGAGTGAAGAGTAGATTTTGAGTTCGGTGAGGGTGCGGGGTGTACCTCCGGTGGATTTGGGGCAATGGTGTTTTTTGACGAGTTGCAGGTAGATGTCGGCAGCGGGGGGGTGATCGAATTTGCTGCGATCATCGATGCAGAAGAGTTGGTGGAATCCTTGGGGTAGTGGTAAGATGGAAAAATAAATTCAAGGTTGTTTTATGTCAAATCCTGAATTATTGGCAAAAATTCAGCAGTTATCCCGTGATGAGAAGGTTGAAATGATGCAGTTTTTAACGGCTGAATTGGCGAAATAAGAAGGTTTAAAATCATTAGATAATGGTGTTGTTTATCGTCTTTGGTCGCCTTATGATTATGGTGACGCGGCTCAGAAATTAATGAGCTTATTAGAACAAGCAGAAGCGAAAGAAAATGCGAAATGCTAAACGATTTTCTTTTATTGAACGAAGGAATCAAGCAGGAGAGGCTAATGTTTTTCCTTGTGTACCCATAATTTTAAGCTACCGAGATTGTGTTTTAGAAGTTGTTGGTTTGTTAGATACGGGAGCAAGTCTTAATATTTTACCGGATCATATTGGTTTAGCGTTAGGAGCAGTTTGGGAGGAGCAAACGCTTTCAATTCCGTTAGCAGGTAATCTTGCGCCAGTGGAAGCAAGGGGTTTAGCTGTTATGGGACAAATTAGCAATTTTCCACCTGTTCGTTTAGCTTTTGCTTGGGCGAAGTCTAACGATCCGCCTATTATTTTATTAGGGGAGGTTTGGGTTTCGCTTAAACTGTGCCATGTGCGGTAGAAGTCGGGGTAGGGGAGGTTTTGGGCGCAGTGACGAATAACTATGTACGCAGCATTATCAAAATCAAAAGATTCTATATGGTTTGTTTCTTTATTTATCGTCCAAAAACTATTTAAGATAAACAATATCCAGAATAATATATGATTTTTGTATATTGACTGTAGGCGTATCGTCGATTCGGCTACGTTTACTAAACAATCTTTAGGGCTTTTTGGGGACAAGCAAGATAGACAGTATTGCATAAAGCTTGTAATTTTATTGTTTATTGATGTCCTGAAAAGGTAGAAAAATCGGGCTGAAAAAATCCCTTTGCTAAGTATATAGCTTAAATCATCAAGCCAAAGCCAAGTCTGATTCGGCTTGGATGATTGATAAAATTGATAAAAAGATATAAAATCGACATCATTGACAATTTCGTAAAGGTCATCGCCCATCTCTGCATGGACTAAATGATATGGCAAATTTACCACATAATGTTCATCTTCATTGAGTGATTCCCAGACACCTGAAAATTCTTTAACCTTTTTATCGTTGAGTTTCTGAGCTAATAGTGAACTAGCAAGCGAAGAGGAAATTTGTTTGTAAAAATCACTACACCCATCATCAAAATTCACCAACTTCTCAATAAACTCCTCCTTCTCCTCATCTTCAACATCCCCACGCCCCAACCACAACAAAATCACCTGCTTCCACTGCGGTTCAAAAATCCGATATTCCTTCCCCGCCACCGGAAAATTAACATGATTTCGAGGTAAAAAATAATCCCAATCATCCACCGCCAAGGCAGCAAAATACTCCTGAAACGAGGCATGATAAAACACGCAAATCGCTTCTGGAAACCGTTCCACCCGATTCAACCACCCCAACCTCATCACCGCCTGAAAAATCGGGCGATTTCCCAAAACCTTCACCACCCAACTTTCGGCTACAATAATTAGGCGATCGCCTCCGAGTTTCCATTTTTTGACATAATCTGAGGTCAGATTCAGCAAATCACCACTATGACAACAATCGAGAAACACAACTTGTTGGGAAATCGGACTATTTAGCATCAGTTCCCGCAACTGCTCTAGAGGAAAACCCCATTGTGATTTGCTCGGATTAGCATCACTAGCTGCAAGGTAAATTCGACCATCAGTCCCTGGGATTCCATGTCCTGCAAAGAAGAATAACGCTACATCGGGCAGGGTTTGGGTCTTTGGTTGAAATAGGTGATGAATAGCTTGGGACAGTTCTTCAGTGCTGACAACCTTTTGATTTTCCTGAGAAGAAAGCAATCTATCATCAACAGACCAAGCAAAATCAGGATTTCCTTGGGAACGATTAAGCAAGGTGGCGATGTTCGTGGCATCGTAATAGGGAGCATAGAGATGGTTATTTGTGAGGAAAGGATAACGATTGATCCCAACTACTAAGGCTTGTCGTTTCATCTGCCTTACACCAACTATGATTAATCTTGGTTGAAATTTTACCCTAATTACTTATGATCTCTCACGCCCCAAAATTTCATCAACACTAACCACCAACTCACTAAAAGCAAGGGGTGAAATAGTGTCACCGCGTCGAAAACGTTGGACATTTGTATAACCATTAGCAGTGGGGTCGCGATCAACCTCTAGTACGGGCGTATTGCAATACGCCCCTTCTAAATTGACAATCCAAAGTTCAATGATTCCCGCTCTACTATAGATAATTGCTTTTTTACGGTCCCTCCTAATTGTGGGATCTGCTACCTCAATAAGTAAAAAAATATCTTCAGGTTCAGGATGTTTATCTTCATACCCATATTGGTCTGGTTTTGCCACCACTAAATCAGGCTGTACATCCGAATAACTATCTATATGAACAGGATTCTGTACTGGTAAAGAAATCATCTTTCTGGTAACAAGTTCAGAAAAAATGGTTACTAAACGATTTACACAACCTGCATGACGAATCCCAATCGGTGCCATGTAAACAATATCCCCATCAATTAACTCAACCCGATCATCTGGTATAAGTATCCCAACCTCACCCAGCTTGTAATATTCCTCTACAGTAAATTTCTTTTGTTCTGTTGCTACTACAGACATAATTTTTACCATCCTAAAAGATGCAATTTGCGATCGCATCCCGATCTAGTTGAAGAAACCAACATCAGTAGATAGTGGGACGGCGCGATCTCTCTACATCAGCCGTCAGTGTGGTAGTAAAAGCGATCGCGAGTGGAACAACAAAGCTATGCTAACTTGATCCTGTACCGCTGCCAAAATACAGCTTGACCCATTGAATGTATTCTGATCGATAAAATGCTAAAATTGTGATAATTACGTTTTTAGTTTTAGCTTTATAAAACCATGTTACTAGAAGATTACTTTAATTTTTTGGCTCCTGATGACATTCGGCTCAAAGGGACAAGAATCGGGATTGAAACAATTTTGTTTGACCCTAAACAGGACAAACTTCATGCCCGCTAAAGACCTCTATCATGATACCGTCTGCACCGCCCTGATCAAAGACGGTTGGAAAATTACTGATGACCCGCTCATCCTCAAGATCGGGAGACGCTCTGCTTTTGTCGATCTGGGGGCTGAAAAACTGATTGCTGCTGAGAGGGATTCTGAAAAAATCGCTGTCGAAATCAAAAGCTTTCTTAGTCCTTCTCCCATCAATGATCTCGAAAATGCCTGGGAACAATTCTTTTTGTATGCTAGAACACTCCAAAAAATAGACCCAAATCGTTGTCTTTATCTAGCGATTAGTCGCAATACCTTTGAGACTTTATTCCAAGAGGAAGCGGGACAACTTTTGTTAGAAGAACCTGACTTCCGCATGATAGTTTTTGACTTCATCAGTGAGGAAATCATCCAATGGAAACCGCAAATAAACCCCTAGACCAATGGCGTGAGATTCTGGAGAAAATTCTTCAATATTATGCCGATCTTCCCTACCGTTATGGTGATGTGATTACTTATGTTATTGTCAGTCGCGATCGCCACCACTTTATGCTGGTACATGAGGGCTGGGAAAATGACCGACGAGTGCATGGCTGTATCGTCCATGCCGAAATTCGCAACGACAAAATTTGGATTCACTATGATGGAATTGAAGATGGCATTACAGATGAACTTGTCGCTGCTGGAGTACCTAAAGATTGTATTGTTCTAGCCTTTCATCCTCCTCAAGTTCGAGAGCATACTGGATATGCGTTGGCGTAGGTTAATTGCTTTAATTTTGTGAGTAAGGATTGTTCTAATGTCATAATCCTATCTCCTTAGTTGTTAGCATTTAGTTAGCGAGAAAATCAGATAGTCTTCTTTTTCTATGATAACTCCAGAGGCAGTCCCATTTCCTCATCGTTTGTTAGGATGGCGATCGCACCCCGAATCAGACAATCAACCCGCAGATTGGATCATCGAACAACCAGACTTTTTGAGCGAAGGTAAAAATGCTCAGGGTAATCCTACTGCTTCTAGCTTAAGTGTTTCCACTGGAATTTGTATCTGTGGTGCAGGTTTAGCTGTTGCTGATCCAGGAAACAATCGAGTTTTGTTGTGGAATTTGAGTAGCTTAGTTTACCAAATCGCTTTTATGTTAGATAATGCTTGAATTCTTAAATCGCGAGTCACTAAAGGTAACTGCAAATATAAAGCAGTAGTAGCAATGATTCGATCAGGCATTTCAGGCACAACTATTCTATCAATTTGCTGAATAGATACGGCCAGATGTCGGTCTATTGGAACTAGAAAAATATTAATACTAGGATTATCAATAGAACTCAGAACCCTAGTTAATACCTCGGTGGCAATCCGCCCTTTCTCTATCAAGTAAGCTATCTCAATAATTGAAATAGCGGAAATATAGATAGGACTATTTGTATTGACAGCTTGCTCAAGGGTTTTCAAAGCCGCTTCAGATAGTCGATTGAGATCAAAGATATACCAAATTAAAACATGAGTGTCGATGACTACTGCGGTCATGATAATAATTCTTCTCTGGGAAAATTAGCCCACATTTCCTGTCTAGCTTGCTGAATCTCTTCTGCGGTAATATCTACTTTTAAATCAGCACAAAGTCCCCGAATCGTTGTTAAAGGAGGCCCAGAGAGAGCCTGGTGAGCTAAAAATTCAGCAAAATCAAGCAATTCTTGTTGTTTATCTGCGGGTAATTGCTTTAATTTTGTGAGTAAGGATTGTTCTAAGGTCATACTTCTATCTCCTTAGTTGTTAGCATTTAGATTAGCGAGAAAATCAGATAGTCTTCTTTTTCTATGATAACTCTGGCAGTCCAATTTCCCTTGCTTTCACCCCAAGGAGCAAAAGTTATTATTGGTGGTTTGGGGGATTCGATCATCTAGTCCTAATAGTTTATTTGGGCCAAGAGGTGTTTGTTTGGTTGCTGATGCTTGGAATCATCGGGTTTTGATTTGGAACCAAATCCCAGCAGATTCTCTTCTGCGGATATTGTGTTGGGACAAGCTGATTTTTCCCAAGGGGAACCAAATCGGGGATTTATGGATACAGCGTGCGATCGCTGATTCCGGAAACAATCGAGTTTTGCTCTGGAATTTGAGTAATTCTTGATTAATTCCCCAAAATTAATTATTGTATGCAAGCCTGTTAATTAAATCTAAACTAAAATTAGTACATTTGACTTAATACAGGGACAAAAAATTAAACTTTATGACGGCACAACTAGAACTCGAACAGATAAAACCAGAGCTAGTGTGGAAGTCCGATGATGGATTGTCCATCAAGTGGAATTACCACTGGCACTAAAATAAAGTCATCAAGAGTGTTTCTATATGATCACCAATATTAATCACCCAAATTTGTTAAATATAGCTGAAGAAATCCGGGTGCGTGGTACAGTCCAGGGAGTAGGATTTCGTCCTACTGTTTATCGTCTTGCTAAACTTTGCAGTTTGTGTGGTGAAGTTTGTAATGATGGGGAAGGTGTACTAATGCGAGTTGTGGGAACTGCTGAAGCTATAGAAACTTTTGTCGATCGACTTCAAAAAGAATGTCCACCTTTAGCAAAAATCGAAGCGATCGCCCGTTCTCCTCTATCTCCACCACCAACTTACACAGATTTTACCATTACTAAAAGTATCACTAATCGAGTTAAAACCAGCATTACTTCCGATGCTGCAACCTGTCCCCAGTGTCAAGCGGAAATCTTCGATCCTTTTAGTCGTTGGTATTGTTATCCTTTCACTAATTGTACTCACTGCGGTCCTCGCTTAAGCATTATTCGTGCTATTCCCTACGATCGCTGCAATACTAGCATGGCAAATTTTACCATGTGTTCGGATTGCGCGAAAGAATATGGAGATGTAACAAATCGCCGTTTTCACGCTCAACCTGTCGCTTGTCAAGTTTGTGGTCCAAAAGCTTGGTTAGAACGAGCAGATGACAAACCGATTGGATCAGATATGTTCTCAATGTTGGATGATGTAGATGCGGTTTGCACTCTGTTACAACGAGGGGAAATTGTTGCTATTAAGGGTATTGGTGGGATTCATCTTGCTTGTGATGCTACGAATGAAACGGCTGTAAAAAAACTTAGAGAACGTAAGCATCGCTATCATAAACCCTTTGCTTTGATGGCAAGGAATTTAGAAATTATCGATAAGTATTGTATTATTAATGATTTAGAGCGAGAACTGTTACAAAGTGCGGCTGCTCCCATTGTACTATTACAATTAAAAGGGAACAGGGAAGAAATTCCAAAACCTATTGCT
The DNA here is from genome assembly GCA_963744145.1 of uncultured cyanobacterium. Lineage (GTDB taxonomy): Bacteria > Cyanobacteriota > Cyanobacteriia > Cyanobacteriales > CAWUOF01 > CAVUSO01. The sequence goes on from CAVUSO010000001.1 coordinate 2,360,767, forward strand.
GCTTCCGTCGCTCCTAATATTAATTTTCTCGGTTTCATGTTGCCTTATACACCGTTGCATCACCTGATATTGCGGCGGATGGAACGTCCGATCGTGTTAACAAGTGGCAACCTCTCCGATGAACCCCAATGTATTAGTAATGAAGTCGCAAATGAGAAGTTAAATAAAATCGCTGATTATTTTTTACTACATAACCGAGAGATTGTCAATCGGGTTGATGATTCGGTGGTCAAAGTAGTAGGAAATCGGCTGCAAATTTTACGTCGTGCCCGTGGTTATGCTCCAGCACCAATTCATCTACCATCGGGATTTGAAGAAGCTCCTCCTATTTTAGCAATGGGGAGTGAATTAAAAAATACTTTCTGTTTGTTGCGGGAGGGAGAAGCAATTTTATCGCAACATTTGGGGGATTTAGAAAATGTGGCAGCGTTAACAGCTTATCGGGAAACATTGGAACTTTATTTACATTTATTTGACCATCAACCAGCAGCGATCGCTGTTGATTTACATCCCGAATATCTCTCGACAAAATTGGGGAAAGAGTTGGGAATTAATCAGGTATATTCTCTTCAACATCATCACGCCCATATAGCGTCTTGTCTAGTAGAAAATGGGATAAGTTTAAATCATCAACCGATTTTGGGAATTGCTTTAGATGGTTTAGGTTATGGTGAAGATGGTACACTTTGGGGTGGGGAATTTCTCTTAGCAGACTATCGCAGTTATCAAAGATTGGCAACATTTAAACCTGTTGCTATGTTAGGAGGAGAAAAAGCAATTTATCAACCTTGGCGGAATACTTATGCTCATCTGATGACAGGATTGAAATGGGATGATTTGGTGGTAAACTATAGGGAGCTAGAAATTGTGCAATTTTTAGATCAACAGCCGCGATCGCTCTTAAATCAAATGTTAGCAAAAAGCATTAATTCTCCTTTAGCTTCTTCGACTGGACGTTTGTTTGATGCGGTGGCTGCTGCTTTAGGAATTTGCCGAGATTTAGTCAGTTATGAAGGACAAGGAGCAATCGAGTTAGAAGCTTTAGTTGATCATATTGATGAGCAAACAGGATATACTTTTGAAATTATACCTGATGTGATTTCCTGTTTGGAACCTCGTCTAATGTGGCAAGAATTGTTAACAGATATACAACAAGGAGTTTCTCACAGTGTTATAGCGGCGCGATTTCATTTGGGACTTGCCAAAGCGATCGCATCTATGGTAAATCATTTACAGGAATCTCACTCTTTTACTCAGGTGGCTTTGACAGGAGGTGTATTTCAAAATCAGGTACTATTAGAACAGGTTAGTAAACTACTGAAACTGATGGGATTGACAGTTTTAACTCATAGTTTAGTTCCCGCAAATGATGGTGGGTTGTCTTTAGGACAAGTAGCGATCGCAGCAGCGCGATCAATTCATCAGCCTATTGCTTTTAGTAGACAATAGTCTTTTAGATTAAGTGCGTATAATACCAGGGCTGTTTCATGCTCGATTCTCTATTGATCGACCTAACCCCCCAACCCCCTTCCCTAGGAGGGAATGGGGAGTAGTTAAGATGATTAAATTAATTGGAGATTTAATAATTAATTCTTGCTCCCCTTGACCCTTAGGAGAGGGGTTGGGGGAGAGGTTTTCTTAAGCCATGAAACAGCCCTGGTATAATACTTTATTTTCAACTTACCAAAGGTAAAGCAAAATGTGTTTAGCAATCCCCAGTCAAATTGTCCAAATCACAGACGTAAACAATAAACTCGCGATCGTTGATATTAGTGGTGTGAAACGTCAAGTTAATATCGCTTGCATCGTCGATGATACCCATACTGTAGAATCTTGTTTAGGAGATTGGGTATTAGTCCATGTTGGTTTTGCCATGCAGCGGATTGACCCCCATGAAGCAGCAGAAACGCTAAAATTATTGGAGGAACTAGCAGAAATTCAAGAGTCATTAGCTATAAGTAACTAGCTTTTCTTGGCAAATCAGTTCTGTATTCATCTACGGTAAAAAATCCCATGAAATACATCAATGAATTTCGCGACCCACAAAAAGCCAAAATATTAATAGAACAAATTCGGCAAATCGGCCAACAAATTTACGCCGGAAAACCTATTAAAATTATGGAAGTTTGCGGTGGACATACCCATGCAATTTTTAAATATGGGTTAGAAGATTTGTTACCGGAAACGATCGAACTTGTTCATGGTCCGGGCTGTCCAGTGTGTATCATGCCTAGAGGTAAGCTAGATGATGCGATCGCCCTAGCCCAACAACCCCAGGTTATTTTTACAACATTTGGCGATGCAATGCGAGTTCCCGGTTCTCAATATAGCTTGATGCAAACTAAGGCGAATGGTGCAGATATTCGGATGGTTTATTCGCCTTTAGATGCGCTACAAATTGCTAAAGAAAATCCCGATCGAGAGGTGGTATTTTTTGCGATCGGTTTTGAAACAACTGCACCTAGCACTGCTTTAACAGCAATCCAAGCAGAGAGCGATCGGGTAGAAAATTTTAGTTTATTTTGCAATCACGTTTTAGTTGTGCCCGCATTAGAAGCATTATTGGCTAACCCTGATTTGCAATTAGATGGGTTTGTCGGTCCTGGTCATGTTAGCACAGTAATTGGTACAGAACCTTATCGAATTATTGCAGAACGATATCACAAACCTGTGGTAGTTTCTGGATTTGAACCTTTAGATATTTTACAATCAATCTGGATGGTAGTTAAACAATTAACGGAAAAACGTTGTGAGGTGGAAAATCAATATAGTCGCTTGGTGCATTCCCAGGGTAATGCTGTTGCTTTGGATGCAATGCAACAGGTGTTTGAGGTGAGAGAGGAGTTTGAGTGGCGCGGATTGGGTGATATTCCTCTGTCTGGGTTGAAAATGCGTCCAGAATATGCGCGTTTTGATGCGGAAGCGAAATTTACTTTCCCCGGTAAGCAAGTTGCAGATCATAAAGCTTGTCAGTGTGGGGAGATTCTTAAAGGTGTGCTGAAACCTTGGCAGTGTAAGGTTTTTGGCACTGCTTGCACTCCTGAATATCCTCTTGGTGCCTGTATGGTTTCTTCCGAAGGTGCTTGTGCAGCATACTATAAGTATGGTCGTTTGTCAATAAGTAAGCGGGAAGAGGTGAATGCGACAAGGTAAGAAGCAATTTCGAGAACGCACTGTTACTTTAGCTCATGGTAGCGGTGGTAGTGCGATGCGTGATCTGATTGATGACATTTTTGTGGGTAGTTTTGATAATCCCACTTTATCTTTGTTGGAAGATCAAGCCAGGATCGATTTAGCAAGTTTAATGCTGTTAGGCGATCGTCTGGCGTTTACCACAGATTCTTATGTGGTTACTCCTTTGTTTTTTCCTGGTGGTGATATCGGAACTTTGGCAGTTAATGGTACTGTTAATGACTTATGTGTTAGTGGAGCAAAACCACTTTTTCTCAGTTGTAGTGTGATTCTAGAAGAAGGTTTAGAAATTGACATTCTCCGTCGAGTTGTTAACAGTATGAAAACTGCTGCTTTGGCAACAGGTGTACAAATTGTGACGGGAGATACTAAGGTAGTTCCTCGCGGTTCTGCTGATCAGTTATTTATCAATACTACTGGTATTGGTGTAATTAAAATTGGCGTTTCTCCCGCGGCTGGAAAGATTCAACCAGGGGATATTATTTTAGTTAATGGTGATCTGGGGGATCACGGTGCTGCTATTGTGGTAGCAAGGGGAGAATTAGCTTTGACAACTGCGATCGAAAGTGATTGTCAACCTTTAAATGGGTTAGTTGATGCGATCGTTTCAGTTTGTCCAAAGGTTCGAGCAATGCGCGATGCTACTCGTGGGGGATTAGCAACAGTATTGAATGAGTTTGCCCAAAGTGCTAATGTGGGAATTCGTTTATATGAAGCAGCTATTCCTGTTAAAAAAGAGGTGGCTGGAATCTGTGAATTGTTGGGATTCGATCCCCTTTATTTGGCAAATGAAGGTAAGTTGGTAGTTGTGGTTTCGCCAGATTCAGCAGATGAAGTTTTAGCCCTGATGCGATCGCATTCAGCTGGGAAAGATTCTCGGATTATTGGTGAAGTGATTGCGACTCCTGCTGGTGTGGTGTTGCTGAAAACTGAGTTTGGTACAGAACGCATCGTTGATATGTTAGTAGGTGAACAACTACCCAGGATTTGTTAAATGTAAAATCAGCTAGAATAGATTTACCGTGAAAGGTTCTTATGACCGTAATCAAGACAAATCAGCACTACATCTTATTAGTGCTTGGGCCAGTGTACGGGCGTATTGCAATACGCCCCTAGTTTTAGCACAAATGAAGGTCGATGATAAATCTAACGAAATTACTGCCATTCCAGCTTGATTAGAATTAATTGATATTGCTGGCTCAATTATTACTATTGATGCGATGGGTACCCAAACCGAAATTGCTAAAAAGATTATTGATAAGAAAGCTGATTACGTTTTGGCACTTAAAGCCAATCATCCTACTCTCTACTCTCAAGTTAAAGAGTTTTTTGAAACCGCACAGAAAAATAATTTTGCTGACCTTGACGTGAGTTATGATCAACGGATTGAAAAAGGGCATCATCGGACAGAAATTCGGTCAGTTTGGACTGTTCCAGTTACAGCGATTCCTTCACTTTATCAACCCAAATTATGGGCAGGGTTAAAAACTCTGGTGATGGTTATTCGTGTGCGTCATCTCCGCCACAAAACCACCAGAGAAGTTCAATTTTATCTAACTTCTTTAGAGAGTAATGCTCAATTGATCGGGTTAGCTCTCCGCAAACATTGGGAGATTGAAAATACTGTACATTGGACTTTAGATTGTACTTTTTTTGAAGATAATTGTCGGATTCGTTCGTTTCATAGTCCTCGCAACTTGGCTCTGCTTCGACGCCTAGCTATTAATGCTCTTCAGCGTGAATCAACCTATCAACGCAGTTTACGTCAAAAAAGTAAACGGGCTGCTATGGATCACAACTATATGGCCTAAATTCTTCGTTCTGGTTTTTCTGAGACTACATTAGATTTTTCTGACTCCTTTTGTCAAGCCTAATTGAGATGCTCTTACCCTGCCCTTTGACAGAGGCAGATTTTGAAGATTTCTTCCGCCTGCTACCTACAAGAGGAGATGGCCCAAAAAACTGGACTGTAGACATTGCCGCACGCAAAGCCGAAGCCGCAGGAAAAGCGGCACCGTTAGAAGAACAAGCGCAAACCCTGAACCAGCAAGCAACCGAGTTGCGCGATCGCCTCGCTGCCTTGAAAAAAGCCAAAAAACAAGATACTGAAGAATATAGGGAAATTGAACAAGCTGTCAAAGAGATAGAAAAAGAGGCGAGAGAATGTAAAAATCAAGCTCAAGCCATTAAAGATGCTGTCTACGATCTCAAAGCAGTAAACCCAAATGTTAAAGCAGATAAGGACGATCGCACCCCAGAGGAATTGTTAGACTTCATTGAAGCCAAAGGGCGCGAAGTAACAGCTATTTTAGCTACTTTGAGGACTAAGAATAAATAACAAATGATAACAGGGTGAACACTTATGGATTTAGAAACATTACTTGAGCGAATAAATATTGGAGAAGACCAAGACATAGAATTTAAGTCTGCCGACGGCGGTTTTCCCAAGGAAGTTTGGAAAACTGTATCAGCTTTTGCCAATACAGATGGCGGCTATATTGTTCTAGGTGTCACAGAAAATCGAAATAGATTCGAGATTACAGGTGTCCGCAATCCTAATGTTTTACTTAAAGAGTTTTGGAACAATCATAATAATCAGGAAAAACTAAGCTTTTCAATTTGCGATAATTCTGACGTGCAAACTTTGAAGATAGAAAATCATAATTTAGTTATTATTAAAGTTCCCAGAGCAACCAGAACCCAACGCCCGGTTTATATTAATAAAAATCCCATGACGGGAACCTATAAACGCAACCATGACGGCGATTATCCTTGCACGGATGATGAAGTTCGCCAAATGTTACGCGATGCGAGTAATGACCCTCAAGATATCCAAATTTTAGATAAATTTGGTCTGGGCGACCTCGATCCAGAAACTTTAAAATCTTTTCGTCAACGGTTTAGCTCTAGGGAACCGGATCATCCTTGGTTAGCATTAGACGATCGCAATTTATTGATTCAGTTAGGTGGATGGCGGCGCGATAGAAACACTGATAAAGAAGGATTAACTATAGCTGGTTTACTGATGTTTGGGAGAGGAAATAGTATTTTAGATGCACTGCCCCGCTATCAACTCGACTATCAAGAACGGCTGTCTAACAATCCAGAAGTTCGCTGGACATATAGATTGACACTTGATGGTAAATGGGAGCCTAATCTTTTCAATTTTTATTATCGCGTCTATAGTCGTTTAGTTAATGATTTAGATGTTCCCTTTAAACTAGATAAAGATGCTGTGAGGCGGGGAGAAACTCATGTCCATGAAGCGGTTAGGGAGGCTCTAGTAAATACTTTAATTCATGCCGATCATCTATCTTCTCGTCCTATTATAGTAACTAAATTTCCTAATGGTTTTTTATTCAATAATCCAGGTCGATTAAGGATTTCTATTCTGCAACTTTATGATGGGGGTATCAGCGATCCGCGCAATCCTAAACTGCAAACGATGTTTCAAATGCTTGGTTTAGGTGAAAAAGCCGGATCGGGTTTTAAAAAGATTCTACGAGCCTGGAAAGAACAACAATGGTTTAGGCCATTAGTGTCAGAAAAATTCGATTTAGAGATGACATCAGTTGCGCTGCCGATGCTTAGTTTAATTCCTGAAAATGTCGAGCAAGAACTAAAAGAAATAGTGGGAGATAATTACTGCCAACTAACAGAATTAGATCGAATTATTTTGGTACTAGCGCATCAGTTTGGAGAAATTAGTAATAGTGACATTCAGTGTTACAGACAGGAACACCCTAGAGATATAGGAGAGTGCCTAAAGCACTTGGTCAATAACGGCTGGTTGGCGCAATCAGGACGTGGATGTGGAACCCAGTATTCTCTACCAAATAAAGGTCAACCGGATTTGCTTTCACTGCTACCAAGCTCCGAATATTATGAACCAAGCTCCGAATATTATGAACCAAGCTCCGAACATAACGAGTCTAGCTCCGAACATAATCAGCCTAGCTCCGAACATAATCAGTCTAGCTCCGTGCATAATCAGTCTAGCTCCGTGCATAATCAGTCTAGCTCCGTGCATAATGATGAAAATTTATTTTTACTAGAAATAGCGAATCCTGTTCGAGAGAAGAATCGGGTAAATCCTGAGTTGATGAGAGATACTATTCTAAAACTTTGCTCAGAAAGATATTTAACTGTAAAAAGATTAGCTGAACTATTGAATCGCAGTTCTGAAACAATTAGGAGTCATTACATTAATCCAATGTGGTCAGAAAAATTGCTTGAACTCAAATACCCTGACGAGCCAACTCATCCGCAGCAAGCATACAGAACCTTATTGTCTCAAGGAATTAGCAAGATTTCTGATACTCCATCATCTTCCCAAACTCCAGAAAACACCGTTGACACCACCCATCCACCCACAACGCCGGAACCTTAAACCTAGCCCCAGATGCAGATGATTTTCATTCATGGCGCGAACAGAACCCTAGTCAGCCTTGTCCTCCAGGTTTAACAGAATGTCAAACTTGTGGTCTTTCTGTGTTTACTACAGAAGAAGGTGTCTGTACTGCTCTCCGGAGAAAACCTTTCCTGCGGAAAAAGAAACCAGCATTAGGTACTTTAACGTCTGAGTTTGGAGTGATACTGAATACACCTTCCCAAGGAAAGAAAGGAACAGGTGAAAATCATCACACTTGGTGGGTTTCCCTGAATGCTGAACCCTGGAAAGTGTTTCATGTCATCACTATTACTTGCCCAGATCCCTGAATAAGGTATACCTATGAAACTTCTTCCACAATCCACTCAGTTAGGAAAGCTGGAATTAATCGAGGTGTATGAATATTATGATACACCCTGCCTTTTTTCTTGTCGGAACGCATCAGGACATCTATTTATAGCTATTTTGTTTGACCAAACAAAAAGATTAGAAAAATGGCTTTACGCCTCTATGTCTCAACGTAGATTTGAAAATATTCGCGCCGGCTTAATTGATCTACGAAATACTTTTTTAAATTCAGAAGATGGATTTGTTTATGAAGTTATTATTAATTCAGATAATAGCCCTGATCGAGTTGAAATTATCTGGTGTGAAAATCTAATTGATGATTGGTTGCCAATGCCCAATGAGTTTATTGAGTTTGGGAACGCTCATTTTTAGCCCTGTTTATAGCGAGTTGCACTGGCTGTTTGGCGATCGGCAAAAATTGCTTTCCAGTTAGAAGAAGATTTCCAAAAAAAGTCCAGGTATTATTAATTTAATATTAGATCCGAATCATGTTCAAATCAGTAGAGCGAATCATCCACGCTCTACTAACTCGCACATTAATTGCGTAACTGCACGGGCATAACTAGACAAATCATCTTTAACCCAGCTAAAGGTGTTAAAATTACTGGACTAGTAGCATTATTCAATTGAATTTGAATCTCATAAGCAGGAAGAGCTTTTAAACCTTCCATCAGATAGCGCACATTAAAAGCAATATCCAATGAATCTCCAGATATTTTAGCAGCACAGGAATCTTTGCCACTACCAACATCTTGAGCTTCTACGGAAAGATCCATCTGCTGATTTTCACTGTCAATGCTGAACTTAACTACATTATTTTTTTGATCAGCTAAAACAGCAATCCGTTCCAAACTACTTACTAATTGTCGTCGATCGACTGTAATTTGACGTTCAAACTGTTTGGGGAGAAGTTGACGATAGTTGGGATATTGACCCTCAAGGGTACGACTGGTTAAACGTTGATCACCCCATTCAAATATTACTTGACCTTGATCAAAATGAAGCGCTATGGTTTCTGTCGCTTTAAGCGCACCTAACATTCTTTCTACTTCTCGTAAAGCTCGAGCGGGAACTGTCACCTCAAACTCTTCAACATCAACATCATCATCTGATTCTGAATCATCAGCAGTTTCAATCGTGCTTTGGACAATTGCTAATCGGTGTCCATCGGTCGCGGCAAATTCTAAACTATCTTGACTGAGCTTCATGTGAACTCCTGTGAGTACCTGCTTAGTTTCATCCGCACTGGTAGCAAACAGAGAACCACGCAATCCATCAATGAGAGTTTCCGAGGGTAAATGAATAATTTGACCATTTTCAATTAATGGTAATTCAGGGAACTCCTGTGCATCCATTCCCCTGACTTTATAGCGTCCAGATTTATAGCTCAAAGTAATAAATGCTTCTTCCGTTTCATCATCGAGGGTAATTTCACCATCTGGCAGACGGGCAACAATATCATTAAGTAGTTTAGCTGGTAAAGTAAAGGTGCCACCAGTTTCAATTTGAGCACTAAAAGTAGTTTGAATCCCTAGACTGAGATCGAAAGCAGTGAGCTGTACTCGCTGATTGTCTGCATCTGCTTTTAATAATACATTAGCCAAGACTGGATGGGTCGGACGTGAAGGAACAGCCCGACTGACGAGGGACAAATTGGCACTAAGATCGTTTTGGGAGCAAACCAATTTCATGGGTGTTTCAGACGAAGATGATGTTGAGGTGGGATATATTATTCCTACTGATCAATGACAAGCTGGTTAGACTAGGAGTTGAGATCAGTATTGTTAATTGTAAGCAAAAGCAGATATTACCATGTTGAATTGCTGGGAGCTACCTCAATCGACGACTTCCTACTATATTAGACAAGAAAGCAAAAGTCAAAAATATTTGTTTGTAGTAAGGGCTGTCTTCCCTCGATTATTGAGCATTAGGGGACTAAAGTCCCTACTACAAACGATACTTTTGCAAGAAGTCTATTTACTTGTGGAAAATGTGGAAAATTTGCACAAATGCTGATCTGACATAGATCAACTTGCTTCCGCTCCTGTGGAAAACTTGTGGAAAAAAGTCCAGTTTTTCCACAGGGTATTTATACTAAAGAAGGTTCCAGTGAGCTTAATTAAGATTTTTTGGGAAATTTACTGGCAAAATTAATCCGATCGCTAAGTTGACGCAAAGTTTGGGAGATGGTCGGGTCGGACTCTTTCAATTGAGCAACTTTCTCACAACTATACATCACGGTAGTATGGTCTTTACCTCCAAACTCTTCTCCAATCCTGGGTAAACTCAAATCGGTATGGTGACGCATTAAATACATGGCAATTTGACGAGCTTGACTAATTTCTCTCCGACGGGAATTGCTTTTTAAATCCTCGATCGAAACATTAAACACCTCTGCAACTACATTTAATACTGATCCCGGTGTCGCTTCCACTTTCTCTGTGGGTGGATTTAAAATTGGTGCAATATTTTCTACCGTCATCGGTAACCCGGAAATAGAAATATAAGCTACAGTGCGAATCAACGCACCTTCTAATTCCCGAATATTAGAAGTATAACTAGAAGCAATATACTCAATCACCTGTCGGGGTAAACGCATATTTTCATATTCTGCCTTTTTTTGTAAAATTGCCATGCGAGTTTCCAAATCAGGTGGTTGAATATCCGCAATTAATCCCATGGAAAACCGCGAACATAGACGTTCCTGTAACTGGGGAATATGATTAGGTGGGCGATCGCTAGCTAAAACCACCTGTTTTCCCGATTCATGTAAAGTATTAAAAGTATGAAAAAACTCTTCCTGAGTATATTCTTTACCTTCAATAAACTGAATATCATCCACCAACAACACATCTGCTGCTCGATAGTGTTCACGGAAACTCTGCATACTATCTTTGCGAATTGCCGCAATCAAATCATTAGTAAACTTTTCTGTAGAAACATAAAAAATATTCGCATCTGGGTCAATTTCCAAGCGATAATGACCTATTGCTTGCATCAAATGAGTTTTCCCTAAACCAACTCCTCCACATAAAAATAAAGGATTAAACTCTCGACCAGGGGATTCAGCTACTGCGAGGGAAGCAGCATGGGCCATTCGACTATTAGAACCAACCACAAATCGGGAAAAAACATATTTAGGATTAAGTTCTGCTGGTCTGGGTCGATGATTTTGCTGATTTTCGGGAGCATCAGGACTAACAGTTGATGACCAAAAACTCTCCGCTTCCCCTGAATTAACAGTTTCTTGGTCTGAAGCTGTAGTAATGTAGATATCAACGGGATTACCAACAATATCTTGCACCACATCAGCAATCGTTTTGATGTAATACTTCTGTAACCAATTACGAGCAAAGGGGTTAGGAGTAAGAATCACCAAACAATTATTTTCCAATTGCTGAGGACTAGCAGTTTTGATCCAAGTTTCAAAGGTGGGTCGGCTTAGTTGGACATGAAGACGTTCAAGTACCTGACTCCAGAGACTGTTAAGGGAAATTTCGTTGGTCATAGGTCATAGCTCAAAGTTAAACATAATGAACTTGTCCAAAATTGGCAAATATAAGATTGACATCCTCTCAAAGTACAGTTATCTCACCAAATTTTCTGAAAGGAACAGGGAAAATATGGATTTTGAAGCGACTTCTTCTCCTCATCTAGATCACCCTGAGAGTGGGTCAATAGCTGACCACCTAGCGCCCATCCATTGTGAATTACCTGAAAAAAAACCAGCAATTTATCTGTTACTACTGCTAGCAGTCACAGGAATAACGGGTTTAAATGGTTGTCAGAGAAACCCCGATGTACCTTCCTCCATCGCAATTGAACGCACTACATCGTCTCCTGTTGCCACATTACCCAAACAACCTAATCAAAACATTAATGTAGATTCTAATTTTATCGTTACTGTGGTGGAAAAGGTAGGACCAGCCGTAGTGCGTATTGATTCTTCACGTACAATCAGTCAAAATCAAGGAAATGAATGGGATGAACCCTTGCTCCGTCGCTTTTCTGGTCGTAATCCTGCAAGCGATCGCGTTGAACGAGGTACCGGTTCTGGCTTTTTAATTAGTGCTGATGGACAAGTTCTCACTAATGCTCATGTCATTAATGGTGCCGATCGGGTAAATGTCAAACTCAAGGATGGTCGCAGTTTTGCAGGTAAGGTCTTAGGAGAAGACCCCTTAACTGATGTTGCAGTGGTGAAAATTCAGTCCACTAATTTACCAACTGTAGCTTTAGGAAATTCTGATTATTTACGCTCTGGAGAATGGGCGATCGCAATTGGTAATCCTTTAGGTTTAGATAATAGTGTTACGATCGGCATTGTTAGTGCTACTGAACGCTCTAGTAGTCAAATTGGTGTCCCCGATAAGCGGGTGGGTTTTATTCAAACTGATGCTGCGATTAATCCGGGTAATTCTGGTGGACCCCTATTAAATGCTAGTGGTGAAGTAATTGGGATTAATACGGCAATTATTCAGGGTGCCCAAGGGTTAGGTTTTGCGATTCCGATTAACACAGCTCAACAAATTGCCCAACAGTTGATTACGAAAGGAAAAGTCCAACATGCTTATTTGGGGATAGTAATGGTCACATTAACACCAGAAATTAAGCAAAAAATTAATCATGATTCCCAAGGTCAGACCAAGATTCAAGAAGATGATGGTGTGTTAATTGTCCGTGTTGTGCCCAAATCACCTGCTGCGATCGCAGATCTTCGTCCTGGAGATATTATTAAAAAGCTGAATGAGCAATCGATTCAGAAGACCGAGCAAGTACAACAAATTATTGAAAATACCGGAATTGGTGCTAATCTAAAAGTACAACTACGTCGGAATGGCAAGACTATGAATGTTACCGTGCAACCAGGTGATTTACCTGTGCGCTCAACTCGTCGTCAACCACAGTAAATTAATTATGTCGGAAATCTTGTCAGTCTCCCAATTAGGTAATCCGGTTCTTCGTCAACCAGCTCAACCGATCGCTAATGTTAATGATCTAGATCTGCAAAAGCTGATTGATGATTTAATTACTACCGTTACTCATACTAATGGAGTCGGGATTGCTTCTCCTCAAGTTGCTCAACCCTATTGTTTGTTTATAGTCGCATCTCATCCTAATCCTCGTTATCCTGCTGCACCCATGATGGAACCTACCGCAATGATTAATCCCAAAATTATTGACCATAATGATGAAATTGTCAAAGATTGGGAGGGTTGTTTAAGTGTTCCGGGAATTAGAGGGTTAGTACCTAGATATAAAACAATTGAAGTTGAATATATTAATCGAGCTGGGGATTTACACCGACAAGTATTAACTGATTTTGTAGCGAGAATTTTTCAGCATGAATATGATCATTTAGATGGGATTGTATTTTTAGATCGAGTGGAAAGTACCTTGGAGATGATGACGGAGGTGGAATATCAGCAACGGATTGTTAATCGAACCTAGATTAGGATATCTCAGAAGAAGAAGGGCGAAGCATTCGGATATAATATTAACAGACTTAAGCGATTAATTATCGCCCGAATGCTTCGCCCCTACAGTTAACTGAACGGTATTGTTCTATAACTAAGAGGATAAAATGACGATTAATCTCGAAAAAGGACAACGGATCTCCCTTTCTAAAGCAGCACGAGGATTAGCAAAAATTAAGTGTGGATTGGGTTGGGATGTCGGGAAGAAATCAGGAGCTTTTAGTAATGTACCTGATTATGATTTAGATGCTTCAGTAATCTGTTTAAATGGAAATGGTAAACTGGATCATGAAAACAATATCATTTATTTTGGGAATTTGTCCCACAGTTCGGGAGGGATTACTCATTTAGGAGATAATATCACAGGTGCAGGAGAAGGAGATGATGAGCAGGTAATTGTTGATTTAACTAAAATTCCAACAGCGATCGCCAGATTGGTTTTTACTGTTAATATTTATGATTGTATTGCTCGTCAACAAGAATTTGCCCAGGTGCAAAATGCTTTTGTCCGTCTGGTAAATGTTTCTAATAATCAAGAAATCGCTCGTTACAATTTATCTGGGGCTGAATATAAAGAAATGACGGGTATGATTATGGTAGAAATATATCGAGATCATCATCATGAGTGGAAAATGACAGCGATCGGCAATGGTGTTAAAGTTAATGGATTAGGAGATTTAGCTAAGACCTACACTTAGTCTCCCTAGATCAACCATAATTTACTTGTTTGCAGGAGTGAAAGTTATGACAATTAAAACCAGAAATCTTTTTTGAATTTGGTTGGTAGTAAGTGTTTGATGCTGACTACCAACTGCTAAGAGCATAAAATTATAACCAGGACTTAACCGATGTTTTCTACAGTAACAGATAAAATATGTTGGACAACTAGCGATTTAGAGCTATTTCCTGATAATGACAACCGTTATGAGATTATTGATGGAGATTTATTTGTGACGAGATCCCCTGATTGGAAACATCAAGAAGTCTGTGTAAAAGTTGCTACTAAACTTGAAATATGGTCAACTCAAACTAATCAGGGTAGAACTGCTTTTGCACCAGGATTAATTTTTACAGATGCTGATCATGTTATTCCTGATGTAGTTTGGGTTAGTAATGAACGTTTAGCAGAAATTATTGATCCAGCAGGACATTTAATTGGTGCTCCCGAATTAGTTGTTGAGGTTCTTTCTCCCGGAGAAGTACAACAAAAAAGAGATCGGGAGTTGAAACTCAAGTTGTATTCAGTTCAAGGAGTTAGGGAATATTGGATTTGCGATCGCTTCCAAATAAAAATTGAAGTTTATCGTCGCGACAATGGGATTTTAAAATTAGCTGCTACTTTATTTACAGAAGATCATTTAACCAGTCCTCTTTTACCTGGATTTAGTTGTCCTGTTCATCAGTTATTTCCTGATCATTGATAAAGTAAAGGGTCTTGTAATCCTAATTCTGCAAAAGCTGCTAATCTTAAACGACAAGCATCACATTGACCACAAGCTAACTCATCACCAGCATAACAAGACCAAGTTTCTTCCCAAGGTACACCCAATTGATTACCTAATTGGATGATTTCCGTTTTCTTTAATTCTAACAATGGACTCACGATCGCGATCGCTTGTCCTTCTCGACCTTGTTTTGTCCCTAAGCGAAACACTTCTTGCATTGCTTGAATATAATCTGGACGACAATCAGGATAACCAGAATAATCTAAAGCATTGACACCTATATACACAAAATTAGCACTAATAGTTTCCGCATAAGCAAGAGCAAAACTTAAAAAAATTGTATTGCGAGCGGGAACATAGGTAACAGGAATATGGCTAGACATTTCTGCTAAAGTGCGATCGCGTGGTAATTCTATTTGTTCATCTGTTAAAGCTGAACCACCCCACCGACGTAAATCAAAACTCACGATCTGATGGTCAACTATTCGAGCTGACTGAGCAACTAACTTAGCTGATCCTAATTCGCGTCGATGTCTTTGGTGATAATCAAACGAAAGAGCATAGCATTCACATCCATCTGCTTTCGCTTGGTATAGAACCGTAGATGAATCTAATCCACCTGATAATAAAACAACAGCTTTTTTTCTAGTAGTCATAATTGCTCAAAAATCTGATAATTTTTTATCATCTAATGTGAAAATGTGGTTCATGATAAAACTGAAGTCTACCATAACCGAGAAATTGACCATAAGGATTTTCCCCCATCGGAAAAGCTGTTACTCCAAATAAATATATACCATCAAATTGAGGATTATGCACAGGATAAAGTCCAATTTTCACCTTTGTCCCTGGGGAAACAGGTGGATCAAATACTACTGATACAGTACGGGTCTTCTCATCTCTACTCACCGAACCCAGTTTCAACTTTTGTTCCTTTTTTCCGGGTATTTGGACAAAAGCCTCGGTACTTTTCAGATAAAATTCTATATTATCTCCACCTTGGTACTGATTAATCTTTACCTGTTCTAAAGGTTCCCCAGCATTTTCGGGTAAATTCAGGGTGAAATAATAAGTTGCACCCCAAACATAAGTATCGTTAAAGGTAGTCCTAACTGAGAGCAGAGCTGGAGGTTGAACAAAGTAAACCTTACCGTCTGATAGTTGGACTCCTTGAGCCCAGGGACTGACACCTACCCAAATTCCTGTTCCGATCATTAATCTTAACCATCGGTAATTTCTCATATTTCTCCTCCTAACCTGACCCGCTCTTGACCAAAATCACCCCAATCATTAAATTTGCCCTACTATATTTTGCTTAAATTCAGTAATTTCTTAATATTTCTTATCAAAATCTCATCAGTATCTGAGAAGTTGTCATGACTTAGATTGTAGCAATTTGAAACAATATTTCATATTTTTTGCCAACGGCATTCGCTAAGATCAAAAGTAAAGAAGGTAAGTAGAGGTGATCTGATGACTGCGATCGCGCCAATGCCATTAAAACGACCACTATGTCAAACAATAGCTATTTTTACTCTAGCCTTTTGGCTAAGTAGTAGCCTAGTGTTAGATTTGGTAATTATGCCTAGTTTGTACGTGAGTGGGATGATGACTGAAGCTGGTTTTGCCCCAACTGCATATTTAATTTTCTGGCTATTTAATCGAATTGAATTAATTTGTGCAGCTTTGGTATTAACCGTATTATTAGTGCTTCGCAATTTACCCAATCCTGCGCTCCGGTTAGGAGGGAAAGCAATTTTATTATCTGTCATTTTGTTAGTAGTTGCTTTAGTTGATACCTACGGTTTAACTCCCCAGATGAGTGCTTTAGGGATGCAGTTAAATCTTTTTGAGGTGGCTACAACTACTCCAGCAGGAATGAATCAATTGCATCAAAGTTATTGGATTTTAGAATTAATCAAAGTAACAATTGCGGGCATCATATTAGGTTGGTGCTATAATAACTATACCGCCAACAATTGGTCAAAAAAAGTTCAAACTGGTTCCCAAGCTTCCTAAATCAAGCGGTTCTGTTCATGGTTCTGGGAAAATGAACCATGAACAAAATTAGACATCAACTTGAGTAATCCGGCGAATATTTAAAATATCACTCATCTTTTTAATTTGGCTAAAAGTGCGCTCTAATTGATCGCGATCGCGGATATCAATACATAAATCAATCAGAGCGGGGAATCCAGGATAGGTTTTAACTTGAGCGCTACTCACATTAATCGAGTCATCTTTCAACCGGGAAAGAATATCATTCAGAACACCGACCCGATCAAGTGCTTCAATCTGAATATTAACTGGATAGGTTTGAGGACGAAAACTCGATTCGGTCTGAGAATTCCAACTAACGGGAACTAGACGATCACCCGGAATACTTTCCACATTATCACAACCTTGTCGATGAATAGAAATCCCACGATTAGAACGAGTAACAATCCCAATAATTGGTTCTCCTGGTAAAGGATTACAACATTTAGCTAAGTGATAAAGTAACCCTTCCACACCAGTAATGGGTGATTTTGATTGGGGACTAAGTGCTAAAGACTGAGGTAACTGAGGTAACTGATAAGTTTTTTCCGGTTCAATCGTCGGTTGTTTCGCTTTAATTGCATCGCGAAGACGATTCACCACTAGATTCAGCGTCACCTCTCCATAACCCAAAGCAGCTAACAAATCTTCCACACTATGGTAATTCAACCGTTCAGTCAACACTAACATTGGTTCCGATTTCAACAAAGCTTCAAAACCATTTTTTCCGAGTTCCTTTTCCAACAGATCCCGACCGCGCATCACATTTTCTTCTCGATGCGATCGCTTATACCATTGACGAATCCGATTTCTGGCTCCCGTTGTCACGGTAAAATTCAACCAATCTAAACTGGGGTGACCATTTTTTTGGGTAAGGATTTCCACAATATCCCCATTTTTCAAGGGTTTATCTAAAGTCACCATCCTTCCATTGACTTTAGCTCCAGTACAATGATTTCCGACTTCCGTATGAATCCGATAAGCAAAATCTACCGGTGTAGCACCTCGACTTAAGGAAATCACATCTCCTTTGGGAGTAAACACATAAACATCATCATCAAATAAATTATCTTTAACGCTTTCGAGATATTCCTGAGCATCTTTCAAATCACTTTGCCATTCTAACAGTTGTCGTAACCAAGTAAATTTCTCATCTGCTGCGGTAAGCTGGACATTACTTGAACCGGTTTCTTTATATTTCCAATGAGCAGCAATTCCATACTCAGCAACATGGTGCATTTCCAAAGTCCGTAACTGCACTTCAATGGGACGTCCCGTATTACCAATCACTACTGTATGGAGGGACTGATAGCGATTCGGTTTCGGTAACCCAATATAATCTTTAAAGCGACCAGGAATCGGAGTAAACGCATCATGAACTATCGCTAAAGACCGATAACATTCTTCATTAGTTTGTACAATTAACCTAATCGCAGCGATATCATAGATTTCGTGAAATTCTTTTTGTTGTCGCTGCATCTTTTCATAAATTCCATAAAGATGCTTCGGACGTCCGTTAATATCAATACAATTAATTCCCGCTTGATCTAGACGATAGCGGAGCAAACTAATTACTTTAGTTAACTTATCCTCTCGATCAGCTCGCTTTTGTCCTACGAGTTCTTGCATTTTCCGGTAAGCTTCCGGTTCTAGATATTTAAAGGATAAATCTTCTAATTCCCACTTAAATCTACCAATTCCCAATCGATTTGCTAAAGGTGCAAAAATTTCTCGGGTTTCCAGAGCAATCCGCTGACGTTTTTCATCACTTAAATGTTCTAGCGTTCTCATATTATGTAGTCGATCCGCTAGTTTAACCACAATCACCCGAATATCTTGAGCCATTGCTAAAAACATCCGACGGAAACTTTCAGCTTGACGCTCAGTTTTGCTAGAAAACTGAAATTTAGATAACTTGGTGACACCTTCGACCAAATGACTTACTTCCGCACCAAATCTTTGCTCTAATTCTTCCAGGGTGACATCCGTATCTTCCACCACATCATGCAAAAATCCCGCAGCAATCATCGCACTGCTACCACCGAGATCTCGCAATAACCCAGAAACTGCGATCGGATGACAGATATATGGTTCTCCGGAAGCTCGACGTTGTCCCTCATGTAACTTGTAAGCAAATTCAAAAGCTCGACAGATTAAACAACTATCGGTTTTCGCGTTAGCTGCGGGATCACTATTTTGTTGTGATTCTAAACAATCCTGAAGCCAGTCAGGAATTAGGCATTCTTTAGAAAAGGTTGTTACAGTTGCGTTCATAGTCTAGCACTTAAGATTTTTACATAGAAGGGTTACTGTTAAATCTCAACCGATCGGGAAGTCAGAGAGAGATATCTGGTAATTTTGCCTAAGAATACTTGGGTTTATCCCTGCTGTCAAAGGAAATGACCCAGGGATTGGTGTAAACTATCTTCTCAAAGCCAGAGTAAAATTGCCGAAATCCTTAAAATAATTTAAGGGATCGCCGTCATTTATCGTTATTTTTACAACCTAAATGTAGAGCTATCCTGAAAAAATCTTTATTCTTATTCTAGCTTAATCAGGTGGCAACGGGAAGGATTGTGGGGCAATTACCTCCAAATTAAAATCTGGTCAGATGCGGATGGGCGGGAAAATTCTCCCCAGTTATTGGCAAATCCTGATTAGAATCATAAAGCGATGATCTGATTAACCATGAGTGAACCTTTACTTTGTGTAGAAAATTTGCGTGTCGGATATCCCCACCCAGGACAGTCTACCTGGGCAATTAATGATGTTTCTTTGATACTCAAACCAGGTGAAAGATTAGGATTGGTGGGAGAATCTGGTTGTGGTAAGTCAACTTTGGGACGTGCTGTGATGCGGTTACTACCACCATCGACCCGCATCGAAGGAAAAGTCACCTTTGAGGGTGAGTCGGTGTTTGATTTCTCTTCAACCCGGTTACGTCGTTTTCGTGGTGAAGCGATCGCTTTAATTTTTCAAGATCCAATGACTAGACTTGATCCCCTGATGACGATTGGGGATCATTGTTTGGAAACGCTCTATGCTCATCAATCCCATTTGTCTAAACGTGAAGCTAAAGAAAAAGCCATTGCTACTTTAGAAGCAGTGAAAATACCCGCAACCCGTTGGTCTCAGTATCCCCATGAATTTAGTGGTGGAATGCGACAAAGAGTAGCGATCGCTTTAGCTTTGTTACTCGATCCTAAGTTAATTGTGGCTGATGAACCGACAACGAGTTTAGATGTGACCATCTCGGCTCAGATTTTAAAAGAATTAACTCGGTTATGTCAAGAACGGGATCTGGCTTTGTTGATGATTTCCCATGATTTAGCGATGGTGGGTGAGTATTGCGATCGCTTGGCTGTAATGTATGGTGGGAAAATTGTCGAAGCTGGACTCACTCAAGAGATTTTTCAGTCTCCTCAACATGAATATACGCGATCGCTGCTCCAAGCGGCTTTACATATTCAAGTATTTGATCAACCATCTGTTCCGACTGCGGTAACTTTACCAAATCATCAATCACCAATTCTGCAAGTTAGTAATTTAGATAAATATTATACGATTGAATCTAATTTTTTTGCCCAATTCTTTTCATCAAAAGTCAAAATGGTTAAAGCTGTTGATGACATTAATTTGACGCTTTACCAAGGGGAAATTTTGGGATTAGTGGGAGAATCTGGTTGTGGTAAAAGTACCTTATCTCGGACAATTTTGCAGCTCATCCCAGCAACTAGAGGTAAAATTGAGTTGTTTGGACAAGATTTAACCAAATTATCACCTCGTTTAATTCGTCAACAACGAAGACAAATGCAAATGGTATTTCAAGATCCCCATGCTTGTCTTAATCCGATGATGACGGTGGGAGAAGGTATTGCTGATGCTTTATTTATTCATCACTTAGCAACTCCTATTCAAGCAAAAGAGCTAGTCAATAAAATGTTAGCTAGGGTGGGATTAACACCTCCGGAAGATTATTATTACCGTTATCCCGGTGATTTGTCGGGAGGACAACAGCAAAGAGTAGCGATCGCTCGAGCTTTGATTACCCAACCCAAGCTATTAATCTGTGATGAACCAGTAAGTATGTTAGATGCGAGTGTCCAAAGTCAGGTGCTGGATTTAATGTTAGAATTAAAAGCCGAATTTGATTTAACTTATTTATTTATTACTCACGATCTGTGGTTAGCTAGATTTTTATGCGATCGGATTGCGGTGATGAATGCTGGTAGAATTGTTGAAATTGGCACCACTCAAGAGATTTTTACTAATCCTCAACACCCTTACACTCAAACCCTGATCCAAGCTGCACCACTTTTAGCTCGGAGTTACTCATAGATTAGAGATCAGGATCAGGTTAATAATTGATTAGATAAAATCTGCAAATTTTCAGAAATAAATTTTTATTGTGCTGTGAAATAATTAGGGTAAGAGCTAAGATTAAATCAGCCCGATCGCTAGAATTAATCTTAACCCTTATGAAACCCCTAGTTGATTTATTTTGGCTTGGTAGTAGTTTATTGATCTACAATCTATTCGGGATCAATTCTACTCTAGCCCAAATTGTCCCAGATGGGACTTTACCAGTTAACTCTCTGGTCAATTCTAATTACAATAATATTTTGATTAATGGTGGTACTAGAGTAGGTGGGAACTTATTTCATAGTTTTAAAGATTTTTCTATTCCCACAGGTAACACTACATTTTTTAATAATGCGATCGATATTCAAAATATTATCACTCGGATTACCGGTTCATCAATTTCTAATATTGATGGTACAATTAAAGCTAATGGTACTGCTAACTTATTTTTCCTCAATCCAAATGGGATTATTTTTGGCTCTCAGACTAAATTAAACATTGGTGGTTCCTTTTTAGCTAGTACCGCAAGTAGTCTAATTTTTGCAGATCAAAGTCAATTTAACATTACCAATCCTCAATCATCATTACTCACTATTAATCTACCAGTAGGTTTACAGTTTGGTCAAAATCCAGGAGCAATCAATCTAGTGGGATTGGGGCATAATTTAACTTATGCTGATTCTATACTTCCTATATATACAAAATTTATCCGAGGTAATAATTCGACGAGTTTACAAGTATTACCTGGAAAATCTTTAGCTTTAATTGGAGGTGAAATTAATCTCCAAGGAGCTGTATTAATAGCACCAGGAGGACAGATTGATTTAGGTAGTGTGAACGGGGGAAAAGTTGGATTTAATCAGACGAGTAATGGGTGGATATTTGACTATCAATCTGTCCCTAGTTTTGCTGATATCAATCTATCTCAAAAATCCTTAGTCGATGCTAGTAGCGATTGGGGAGGTGGATTTATTTCTGTCCAAGGAAGAAACGTAATTTTGACTGGTAATTCAGTCATGTTAATTCAAAATGAAGGAATTAACCCAGTCGGAGATATTAGCATAAATGCTTCAGAATCTGTGCAATTAAGTGGTAGCTTTAATACCAACGTTTTAACAGGTTTGGAAAATCAGACGATCGGAGTAGGACAAGGAGGAGATATCAAGATAGTCACTAAAAAATTAGTAACGCAAGGAGCATCAGAAATAAATGAAACCAGTTTTGGTGCTGGTCAAACAGGTAATATTATCCTCCATGCTGATGACTCGATTGATGTCGGTCAATTTAGTGGTATTCAAGTGATAAATTTTGCTTCAGGTAATGCTGGTAATGTTAACTTATGGACTAAAACATTAAATATCACTGGTGGTGCAGGGATTGACAATCTAAGTTTAGGGAGCGGGTATGGTGGACAGATAAATGTTAATGTCAGTGATTCGGTCTTAGTAAGTGGATTCGACCCAAGTAGTCTGTTAGCTAGTTTTTTGGGAGCAACAACTGTTAGCACGGGAAATGCTAATAGTTTAACGATTAATACCTCAAAATTAATGGTAGAAAATGGAGGGAAAGTAGAGTCTTCTACTCTAGCAAGTGGTAATGCAGGACATCTCACAATTAATGCTTCGGAATCGGTGGAAGTGAGCGGGGAAATTCCCTTTAATCTTGAACCTAGTTTACTCACATCAAGTGCTAGGGTTGTTAATAAAAATCAACAACAATTATTTATGTTACCAGCGATCCCAACGGGAATGTCTGGAGATGTCACAATTAATACTCCAAAATTAAGTGTGACTGATGGAGGTTTAGTAAATGTAAAAAACCAAGGATCAGGAAATGGGGGAACACTAGATATCAATGGAGATACAATTTTGCTGAACAATTCTGGAGGGATTTCTGCTACTACTATCAACGGTGAAGGTGGTAATATTTTCCTAGCAGAACATGATATTATCCTGAATCAAGGAAGTACAATTACTGCTACTGCTGGTGGTAGTGGTAATGGTGGTAATTTGCATCTTAATACCCAAACATTGACCGTTTTAGATCAGAGTAGTATTACAGCTAATGCGATTAAAGGTCGAGGTGGTAATATTACCATTGATACTCAAGGATTGTTTCTGGATCGCGATAGTCAAATTACCGCTGTTTCTCAACTGGGAATCAATGGGATAGTCCTGATCAAAACTCCAGATATTGATCCTAGTAAAGGTTTGATTAAATTGTCTCAGTCCGTAGAGGATGCTTCTAATCTAATTAATAATGCTTGTGAAAAAAGTCGCGGAAGTAATTTTTATCTAACTGGTCGGGGGGGACTACCTCCGAGTCCTAGTCAATCATACATTACTAGTAGAGCAGTAGCAGATTTAGGAATTACTCATCCCCAGATCAGGAATATCAGTAAATCTCCTCTTAGTTCTGGTCAATCATCAATATCTGAGCCAATAGTTGAAGCTACTGGTTGGGCGATCGATCATAATGGTAAAGTAATCCTGATTGCTAGTACCTCGACTGTTTCGCTACATAGTTTATGGTTGAAATCTCCTCCTTGTCCCGGCTAAATTTGCTCCTCTGATTTCTACACATCTAAATGAGCAATACCTGCTTCAGAACGTTGCACAGTACCAATGAAAGCATCTTCTAAAGAGAAAGGGACAGGACGATCGCTAAATAATTTGATTTGATTAGCTTCGAGGTGCGATCGAATTTCCAGAAGTTCGGTACTCGGATGATCGAGAACAACGTGCAAGCGATCGCCAAAAATAGAAACGCGCCAAGGTTCTAAATAGTTTTTTAGTAAATTTGCTGCTTGCTGATTCCGATCAACCCGCAATTCAATTAATTGTCCGGGTTGAGCTGCTTTGATTTCACTCGGTGAACCCTCTAATACTACTTCTCCTGCTACCATAAATCCCATCCGATTACATTGTTCTGCTTCTTCTAAATAGTGGGTGGTAACTAGAATTGCTGTTCCTTGACGAGCAAAATCATTAATAATTCGCCAAAACTGTCTTCTCGCTAAAGGATCAACCCCTGATGTCGGTTCATCTAAAAACAGAATTTCTGGTTCGTGCATTACTGAAGCTCCAAAAGCTACTCGTTGTTTCCAACCTCCTGGTAATTTTCCAGTTAACATATTTTCTCTTCCCACTAAACCACAAGTTTCTAGTACCCAAGAGATTTTTTGCTGTTGTAATTGTCTAGGAACTTGATAAACTCCACAATAAAATTCTAAATTTTGCTGAATAGTTAGATCATCATAAAGAGTAAATTTTTGACTCATATAACCGATCCGTTTGCGGAGAGCACCACTCCGCAGGTTATCACTTTCTCCCGCTAAAGTCATTTGACCGCTAGTAGCTGGTAGTAAACCACATAGCATTTTAATGGTAGTAGTTTTTCCGGCACCATTAGCTCCCAGTAAACCATAAATTTCTCCATAATTAATTTTTAAATTAACTCCTTTGACCGCACGAAATTTACCGAAGGTTTTTTGTAAGTTGATCGCGCCGATCGCTACCTTAGCAGTGGTAGGATTAAAGGTTAAATTTGCAGATTTAGCCCGAGGAAAGGGAATAAATAATGGATCAGAACCTTGTTGACGGAGACGAGTCACAAAGACATTTTCTAAGGTAGCATCACTAATTTGAATGCTCTGAATGGGAATATTGCTCTCATAAAAAGCTTGTCGCACCGCTTTTTCATCTTTTTCACCATGAGCAACTAATACATCTAAGCGATCGCCAAAGGTTTGAATATCTGCAATACTTGAACGATGATGAGCAATTTCCTCAAGAACTTTTTCTGCACCAGCAAGATTGGGTGTCCGGACTTCTAATCTTTCTAATCCAAGATGAAGACGCAATTCTGGGAGAGTTGCAATTTCATTAATTTGTCCTTCATACATTAAAGCAATTCGGTTACAGCGTTCTGCTTCATCTAAATAAGGAGTTGCTACAACTATCGTCATTCCTTCGGAAGCAAGTGCTGCTAATATATCCCAAAATTCTCTTCGTGATACTGGATCTACTCCAGTGGTTGGTTCATCTAATAATAAAATATCTGGTTGTGATACTAAAGCACAACAAAGAGCTAATTTTTGTTTCATTCCTCCCGATAATTGTCCAGCTAAACGATTACCGATTCGTTCGATCCCCATTAATCTGAGATATTTATCCTTGCGTTGCTCGAATTGTTCGGGAGGTACTTGTCGCAATCCCCCACTATAACTTAAATTTTCATCAATACTTAAGTCTAAATATAGAGAGAATTGCTGGGTAAGATAGCCAATATTTAATCTTGCTAATCGGGGTAATTTTCCCAAAATTTGCACATCTCCCCCTGAAGATTCCATCACTCCACCTAAAATATGAAATGTGCTGGTTTTTCCCGCTCCATCTGGACCAATTAAACCAAATATTTCACCCTTATAAACTTCAAAATTAATCCCTTTCACCGCAGTGAAATTGCCATAGCGTTTAATGAGATTTTGCACAGAGATAACTGGATTATTAGAGGTGATCTCGCGATCGGCTTCATCCAGTTTATTAGCAGTAATATTGGCAATTGGTTCAACTTCGTATGTCATTACAACTAAGGATTATTAATCCCAAATACGGTTTACATTATTACTGAAAATCTTCTAGTGGTTCATCAAAATCATCACTAATTGAAATAATATTTCGATCACTGCCAAATAAAGGTGGACGCTTACGTGAGTTTTGCACTGAAACCAATTTTACCATTGGTCGATCATTTCTAGTAATAATTATCTCTTCTCCTTTTGCAGCAATCTCAAGTAGTTGAGTTATTTGAAGTAAGGCTTGATTGATATCTATACTTTGCATAGTTTATTTTCCTTGAATATCTGTTTAAGGTACAAAATCATTAGTATTGCGTTCGGGAAAATTTCAGTTAGTTAAATCAATTTCTGCATCAACGGGCATCCCAGGTTTAGCAAATCCTTCTGGCTGATCGATCGCTAATTTAATTCCAAATACCTGCTTCACTCGATCTTGCTTAAAGTAAATATTTTCTGGGGTAAAAGATGCTTTGGTATCAATTTGGGAGATATGAGCGTGATAAGGATGTTTGGAACTTGAATCTAAAAATACTCTTCCTGTTTGTCCGACTCTTATCTTACCCAGATCACCTTCAGGAATATAAGCTCTCATATAGACAGCATTAGGATCGAGAACTGTTAGCAAAGTTTTCCCAGTTGCTACTACTGCACCTGGTTCTAAAGGACGACTTTGAACTATTCCATCAATCGGACTTTTGACATCAAATGATTCTAATCGACGCTGAATTTGATCACGAGCAGCTTGAGCGTTTTTTACTTTTGATTGTGATGCTAATAACCTTGACTCTGCTTGGGTTTTCTGTTGATAATAAGCGTCAAGTTGAGCGTTCCGTATTTCTGGATTTAATCCGGTTGATTGCACTTGAATAGCATTTCCTTTAGCTGCTGTCAAACGCTCTTGAGCTGCTTTGACTGATGCTTGAGTTGCGATCACCTTTGCTACTGCACTCGCTAAACTGGTATTAGTAGTATCTAAGGTAGTTTGCTTTTCGTCAAATTGTTGTTGGGTTACAGCACCTTCACTCACTAACGAAGCATAGCGATCGCGTTCAAGTTGAGCTAATCTTAACTGAGACTTGTACTGCTCTACTTCTGCTTCTGCTTGTTTTACTTGTGCTTCTATCTGAGCCAAATCTGCTTCAGCCGCAGCAACATTTGATTGAGCTTGACTAACTCTACCAACTGTATCCTCTTGAGCTTGTTTTACATTCAAATTTGCTTCTTTGATCCGACTATCTGCAACTGCAATATCTTGTTTTGCTTGTAATTCTTCTTGACGTGCTGATTCTATTTGAGCATTTAAACCACTCAGTTGGGCTGGAATTTCTTCATCTTCCATTTGCACTACTAATTGCCCTTTTTTCGTCTGATCCCCTTCCCGAACTAGAATCGCTGTGATTCTTCCTGCTGTTTTTGCCCCAATATCTACTTCGTCAACTTCTAATCTCCCACTGACACGCAAGATCGTCTCTGGTGGTTTTGGTAAGATTGTCCAAATTCCATAGCTGATCCCTCCGATCGCTAATCCGACTGGTATTAATAGTCTTGGGTTAAATTTTTTGGGCTTTTTTGACGGTGGCTCGGTGCTGGGTAGGTTGGACAGGGGTTGATTGTCCTTAATTTGATGAGATGCAGTTTGGGTCATATCTGCGATCCGTTAAATGGCTAGTATTTACATATCATACTAGACGGTCTAGTATAAGTAAACTACTCACGTAATTAAAATTAATCTATGACTGTTGCTGTCACCAACTCACGTCAAGCCAATGTCAAACAGAAAAAAATCTTACAGGGCGCCATGCAGGTATTTTTTCACGATGGTTACTTAGGTGCGAGCATGGATAAAATAGCCAGGGAATCAGGGGTTTCTAAACAAACTATTTATAGTTATTTTCATGACAAAGAAAGCTTATTTAAAGCGATAATTGAGCAAATCACAACAGTACGATTTCAGACCTTATTTGAGTCAGATAAATTACATGGAGAACCAGAACAATTACTGCGAAAATTAGCTGAAACTTATTTACTCAAAGTTGGTGATGATCAGAATTATCTGAATTTACTCAAGGTAATTATTGCCGAATCCTCACGTTTTCCGGAAATCACAAAACTCTACTACCGAATTGTCATCCAGCGTGGTCGTCAACTTTTAAGTGAATATTTTGATGCTCATCCCGAATTAGGAATTAAAGATCCTGAAGTTGTTGCTCATATTTTTTTTGGTTCTTTAGTATCCTTTGTGGTGGTGCAAGAAATTATTCACGGTAAAGAAATAGCCGCTCTTTCTGCTGCTAATTTAATTGATGGTCTGATTGATCTGATCCTCCATAAAAGTTAATTTAATCCTCTTGGTTTTGGGGCGATCGCTAGTATTGATAAATCCAGTTTCTTAAGGTTGGTGATCTTCCTCTTTAACGACAAAATTAATTCGTTGGTAAATATCTGTCAGGGGGATTTGCAATTCTAGGGATTCTAGGGTTAATATAGATTCCTGGGATTCATATTCTGTTAATTCCCATTTCCCCTTTGAATTTTTGGCAAATTGTTCGATATGATAACTATATTGATCAATTAAAATGTATTCCTGCAATTCTGGGATTGAACGATAAAATCGAAATTTATTACCGCGATCGTAGTTTTCGGTTGAATCAGATAAAATCTCTATAATCATAAGTGGATTTGTCACGTTCGTCTGCTTATTTCCTTGATAAATTGGTTGTCCTTGAATCACCATGATATCAGGATAGAAGTAACGACGAATTTCGGGTATCCACAGACGTACATCACTAATAAATATCTCATAATCTTGATCATTCATACTCAAGAGAAATTGGCGGCAAAAATTTAGGGCAATTTTATTATGATTAGCAGTTCCACCTGTTATTTGAATAATCTCTCCATCATGGTATTCACTTTTATCGATCGCAGTTTCTTCTAAAGCTAGATATTCTTCCGGTGTGTAGTAGCGTTTTTCAGGTTTTGGCTGATTAGCGATCGGGTTTATTACCTGAGTTTCCATAGTTATTTCCTTCCCCATTTGCAGTCATTTTATGATTATACAATAAGTTGTTAATCCTGACAATTGGAGCTTGTAGGGGCAAAGCATTTCGGCAGATCAGTAATGGCTTAAAACTAGAAAGATATGACCGAAATGCTTTGCCCTCGGCCATTTATGAATCAAAGAGATTGACTATATTCCCATGCTGTTTTA
Source organism: uncultured cyanobacterium (assembly GCA_963744145.1). Taxonomy (GTDB): domain Bacteria; phylum Cyanobacteriota; class Cyanobacteriia; order Cyanobacteriales; family CAWUOF01; genus CAVUSO01. Next base: position 2,389,808 of record CAVUSO010000001.1, read on the forward strand.
ATTGAATTGGATTTTAATATATAGTTGATCTGTTGGTTTCATAAATGGTGAGGGCAAAGCATTTCGGTCATATTATACTTCCCTTCGACTACGCCCTTCGACTCCGCTCAGGGAACACTCAGGGTAAACGCTTAGGCCATTATCTATTCGCCGAAATGCTTTGCCCCTACAATTAACTGAATAATTTGTATTCTTCGATCGCAATTTGTAAAGTTTTGTATCAGAATGGCAATTTTCTGAGCAAAAATCGATGATTTTTAGTATAATCTAGGCTAATTTGTCAAAACGCATCTACCTATGAAAATTATACATGGAACTTGGATTCCAGAATCAACAAATACTTTTATTCAAAAAGGTGGATTTTTTATTTGGGTGGAAACCCCGATTAAAATTAATCAGAAATATCCAGCAGGTTATCATCCTGGTCAGCTTAGTGGGACGGAATTAGAAGCATTTTTAATTAATGATTTAGGTGTACCCGCGATCGCGAATGGGAAATTGAGTCAAAAAATCTCTGCTAAATATTTTGCTCTCCCGACCGCGAATCATCAACCTTTACCTTCACCAGAATTAGAGAAATATTTAGAAACAGAAGTAGATCAGGAATATGAAAATTTAAATTTTGCCTATTGGGAAGTTAATGCTTATGAAGTTAGTTTAAAAATGGGAGATGCTATTTATAATCATAATATTATTAAATTTCTGAACAATATTCATTTTTTATGTATTCACAACTCCTTAGAAATCTCATTTGGTTCAGATTTATTGTTTTGGTATCACTACACCCAAGCGTTTAAAGAAATTATTCTGAAAGATCAATATATTCCAGCTTTAATCTATCAGGAACCCCAGATTCCTATTACTAAAGGTAAACGGAAAAAGCCGGAGAATTCCTTTGAGATTTATGGAGGGTGGGAAATTATTCCTGATCAATCTACTAGATTAATTAACAATTATACAGCTTATATGCCCTTAGTTTGTACTGCGGGAGCAATGAGTCCTAGGACAACAGTAGAATTTTATGAGCGAGATAGTTTACTAATTCATTTTTCTGAATATTTACTCCATGAAATTGTCACCAACACACCTTCAACAGCTAAATTTGATCAATTAATCACAGATACTTTAATCTCGCGTTGCTTTAATTCCGATCCAAACAATCCGAGAACTAGTACATCAGCACTAGAAGAATATAAACAGTGGTATGCTTGGAGAGAAAAATTAACTAGCAGTCATGCTCATGCTACTTTTAATCTTTGTTTCTTATTAGAAGAAGCAAGTCGGGAAACTGATGATTGGAGAATTCATTTTCTCGCTAATGCTAAAGAAGATCCTTCCTTTCGATTACCTTTGAGTGAATATTGGGGCTTAAATCAGAGTCGAAAAAAGGAATTGGGAATGTATTTTGGGAAAGATTTTGAAACCCAGCTCTTATTAAATTTAGGACAAGCTGCGAGAATTTATCCCAAAATTTGGGAAGGATTAGAAACAGATCGTCCGGTGGGATTATTATTAAATGTGAACGAAGCATTTGAGTTTTTGAAAGAAAGTGCTTGGATCTTAGAAGATGCTGGTTATAAAGTAATTATTCCTGCTTGGTGGACACCAGAAGGTCGTCGTCGGGCAAAAATTCGTCTCAAGACTTCGACCAGAGCAAAAGCAGCAGCACTGAAACAAGGATATTTTAGTTTAGATTCTCTGATTCAATATAGTTATCAATTATCAATGGGGGGTGAAGTTATCACCCAGAAAGAATGGGAACGATTAGTAGATACAAAAACTCCCCTGATCCAATGGAGAGGACAGTGGATGGAGTTGGATATTGAAAAAATGCAGCAGTTGCTCGAATTTTGGCGATCGCAAGCTGAAGAACAACCAGAAATTGAGCTATTAGATTTATTGAAAATGACTGCTGATGTGGAAACCGATTTAGAAATTGAACATGATGAAGTTTTATCAGATTTGATGGCAAAATTACAAGATAAGAGTCGGATTGAAATGATTGAAGATCCACCCCAATTACAAGGGAAATTGCGGGAATATCAAAAACGGGGAGTATCCTGGTTACAATATTTAGACGGATTGGGTTTAAATGGATGTTTAGCTGACGATATGGGATTAGGAAAGTCAGTTCAAGTCATTGCTCGGTTAGTTAATGAAAAAGCTACAGCAGCAAAACCACTTCCTCCCACCTTATTAATAGCACCTACTTCAGTAGTAGGAAATTGGCAAAAAGAAATTGAAAAATTTGCTCCCCATTTACGGACTATGGTTCATCATGGGAGCGATCGCATTCAAGTACCAGCGGATTTTAAAGCTGCTTGTTCGGAATATGATGTAGTCATTAGTTCCTTTACTTTAGCACGGAAGGATGAAAAACTATTTAGTAGTGTGAAATGGCAACGTTTAGTTTTAGATGAAGCTCAAAATATCAAAAATCCTAAAGCTGCTCAAACTAAAGCTATTTTAAAATTAAAAGCTAAACATAAATTAGCTTTAACTGGAACACCAGTAGAAAATCGTTTGCTTGATTTGTGGTCAATTTTCAATTTTCTGAATCCAGGTTATTTAGGAAAAGAAACCCAATTTCGTAAAGCATTTGAGCTTCCAATTCAAAAAGATAACAACCGAGTTAAGTCTACTACCCTAAAACAATTAGTAGAACCGTTTATTTTGCGACGGGTAAAGACCGATAAATCAATTATTAATGATTTACCGGATAAAGTCGAGCAAAAGGTTTATTGTAATTTAACCAAAGAACAAGCTTCGCTCTATGAAGCTTTAGTTAAAGATGTGAGTGAACAAATTAATAGTCTTGAAGGTATCCAAAGGAAAGGGTTAATTTTAGCAACTTTATTAAAATTAAAGCAAATTTGCAATCATCCTGCCCAATTTTTACAAGATGGAAGTGAATTTTCAGTAGAGCGATCGCATAAACTTAGTCGTCTAACTGAAATGGTCGAGGAAGTAATGACAGAAGGAGAAAGTTTATTAATCTTCAGTCAATTTACCGAAATTTGTGCGGGATTAGAAAAATACTTCAAGCACACTTGTCATTATAACACCTATTATATACATGGAGGAACTAATCGACATAAGCGGGAACAAATGATCAGTGAATTCCAACAAGAAGAAACGGAAGCATCAATATTTATTCTATCCCTAAAAGCAGGGGGAGTAGGGATTACACTCACCAAAGCTAATCATGTATTTCATTTTGATCGTTGGTGGAATCCAGCAGTAGAAGATCAAGCAACAGATCGAGCTTTTCGGATTGGTCAAAGTAAAAACGTTTTTGTCCATAAATTTGTCGCGATCGGGACTTTAGAAGAACGGATCGATCAGATGATTACCGATAAGAAAAAATTAGCTGATGCAGTCATGAATGCAGATGAATCTTGGTTAACTGAGTTAGACAATGAAGCGTTTAAGGAATTGATTAGCTTGAATAAAGCTGCTATTTTAGATTAACTTTAACCTAACTAGGGAGAAAAATAATGGCTCAATTTAGTAAGACTTGGTGGGGAAAACGTTTTATTCTAGCATTAGAAAGGTTTAGTAATCCCTCGCGATTATCAAGAGGACGTTCCTATGCTAGCAATGGGAAAGTAATTAGTTGCGAAGTGAAAAATAACACAATTTCTGCGGTAGTGAGAGGTTCAATAAATCCCTATTTTGGAGTTTACAAAGAACCCAAATATAAGACGACCATTAAAATTACTCCCATTAGTAGTGCTAATTGGTCGAAAGTGCTTAGTAAACTGTCCTCAAAAGCTAGTTTTGTTTCCAAATTACTGTTAAATGAAGTTCCTGATAATATTGAAAATGCTTTTAGCGAGCTGGGATTACATCTTCTTCCTTATAGTGAAAAGGATTTTGATAATAATTGTTCTTGTCCCGATTACGAGAATCCATGTAAACATATTGCGGGAGTATATTATTTAGTAGCATCTCAGTTAGATCATGATCCATTTCTGTTATTTGAACTCAGAGGTTTATCGAGAAGTGAGTTACAAACTGAATTAGCTAAAACTCCTTTAGGGAAAATTTTATCAGCTGAATTAGGAACGAAAGAATATATCTTAAATTCCGCAGAGTCTTATTATTCTCCGCTAGAAAAAGTCACAATAAACGAGCCAATTAATCCAAGAGAGTTTTGGTTAGGAACTAAACGACTTCCCCAAACCATAGAAACAGCTCAATCTGCATCATTATCTGCGATCGCGGTGAAAAAGCAAGGGGATTTTCCGGCTTTTTGGAAAAAAGATTATTCTTTTATTGCGGTAATGGAAGAGTTTTATGAACGGGTGAAGACTAAAAATAAAGATGTTTTATAATGGGAGGAAAATAGTTGGCGATCGTCAGCTAAATTTCCGATTAGAACACAGATAAATTTAACTGTTTAGCACCATCAAAAGAAGCATTATTAAGAATAGCTTTTCGGAAGTTTGTATTTTTCAGTGTGGCATTGGTAAAATTAACACCAGAGCAGTTAGCATTTTGGAAAGATGTACCACCTAGAGCTGAAATATTTACTGCAATTGTATGAAGCCATGTATTTTTATTGCTCACTTTAACAGAGTGCCAACCCCTATAGACATAGAGCAACATTAATAAATATATACACACATCAATTGGAAAATAAATAGTCATCGACCAATCCAACGGAAAATCCATTATCCCAAGCACAGAAAGAGGCATCTGTGTTACAACATAGAAGATAAAGAGAAGAGCATCGGTATCTCCAGCTATTCTAGTAATTGCGATCGCAGTAGCAATAATAATATCGGCAAAGAAAATAATAGAGATAATTCTGGTATTTTTATCTATAAACATAAGAATAATCATAAAAACAAAACTAATTATGGCCAATTTCCTCAAATCTAATTTTTGATAAAGGGGTAAAAAACTAAACCCTAAAACCATAAATAAATAGATATAACCATAGGCAGTAATATTATAGGTTTTTTGTCCATTAAATGACATTAATCCAAATGTAGCTAGATAGGTTTGAGAAAATGTTGCAATCACTAAAGCTGCAAAACAAATAGTCAAAAATGTAAATATCCATCGCTTCTGCAATCCAGCATTAGCTTGGACAAATTTACAACCAGTTAGATTAGCTCGACTAAAATCAGTTCCCCTGATATCACATTGAGAAAAATCAGCACCTGATAAGTCTTTACCTTGAAACGATAAACCCCTAAGATTCTTATTGCGAAAGTCTCTTTTCCCTTTATTGTAGCAATTTAATATTTCTTTAGCCTTCATAACAGCTTTTTCAAGAGAAGAATAACGACCGCTCACATATTTATTTGATTATAAACCTCACCATCAAAAATTGCCTAGGACTATCATCTGATTAATCTGTGACGCGCTACATTGACAATCTGTAATAAATAGGGTAAATTTAGAAGTCGGGTTTAGATATTGCTGTATATTGATGGGAGCTTTTGACCTTCGACTTAAACCCCCTATTAATTCTTAAGAAAACAGCCAGATGTCCCAAATTAAACGCCGTCATTTTCTCCAATTTGCTGGCTCAACTCTAGCTGCTATGGGTCTGAGTCAGATTGACTTTTTCCGACAAGCAAATCAGTATGCTCAGGTTCTTGCTCAGAATACTACTCGTAAACTTGCCCTGTTGATTGGAATTAATAACTACCCTGCTCCTAATGGTTTATCCGGTTGTGATACTGATGTCGATCTACAGCGGGAGTTACTAATTTATCGCTATGGCTTTAATCCGAAAGATATCTACGAAGTTCGAGATGAGAAAGCAACTCGTCAGGGTATTTTGGATGCGTTTGAAGAGCATTTAATTAATCAGGCACAACCTGGGGATGTGGTGATCTTTCACTATTCTGGTCATGGTTCGCGAGTTCAGGATGCTGATCCAAATCCTGGGATGGTTTTCAATAATCAGGGTTTTAACAGTACCCTCGTTCCTGTCGATCGGGAGATTCTGAATTCCCATCAAGTGCGCGATATTATGGGACATACCCTGTTCCTGCTGACTTCTGCTTTAGCAACGGATCAGGTGACGATGGTGCTGGATAGCTGTTTTTCTGGTGGTGGTTTGCGGGGAAATACCCGAATTCGGGCTTATCCTACTCGCGATCGCTATAGTATTGGTGAACTTCCCAGTCAAGCGGAATTTGACTATCAGAACCGTTGGTTAGCGGATAAACGGGTAAATTTGACTCCCCAAGCATTTGCCCAAAAACGGAAAGTTGGGATTGCCAAAGGAGTTGCCATCGGGGCGGCATTGACCACACAGGAAGCTCACGAAGCACCAGAGCAAACCTTTGGGGGCAATCTTCAGGCAGGAGTTTTTACTTATCTGTTGACTCGATATCTATGGCAACTTTCTATTCAACAGTCGATCGCCACAACTTTTGATTATTTGGCACTTAGTACGGGTAAATTGACACTCGAACGACAAAAACCTTTATTAGAAACAAATAACTTAAGCAGTCCGATCCAAAAACAACCTGTTTATTTCCTGAATTCAACAACCCCTGCGGCGGAGGCTGTAGTCAATAAAGAGCCAGAAAGTAATGAAAAAATTTCCTTTTGGTTGGGAGGAGTTTCCCCTACAACACTGATAACTTATGAACCAGGTGCAAAATTTGACATCATTGATAACCAAGGAAATGCGGTTGGAGTAATTGAGCTAACGGGTCGAGACCATCTGCAAGCTGTGGGCAAATTGTTACCTGGTGGAAAAACTTCAGTTACAAAAGGAACTCTGCTACGAGAGCAAATTAAAGGTGTACCAGCCAATCTGACTCTCAAGGTGGGAATGGATGTATCTCTGGGCAATGATCTTGCTACTGTACAACAAGCACTTCAGTCTATGAACCGGATCGAAGTTTTACCCGTGACCCAGCAGCAAGAACTAGATTGTGTATTCGGGCGAATGTCTGACCAGATATTGGGTCAGTTGAAGTTACAGAATTTTGGCAAGCTTCCACCGGAAAATAGTTTCTGTTTATTTAACCCGGATCTAACTCCGATCGCCGACTCATCTGGTGCGGTTAGTGAATCAGTAACATCAGCGATCGCCCGATTACGTCCCCGATTGAAAGCTTTGTTAGCTAGAAAAGTATTGAAAGCTGTTTTGGGAGATAGCAACGGTTCTCCTCTCAGGGTTAGTGCTGACATCATCCAAGATGATCAAGGAAAAGAAACAACCTTGACCACGCTGAATAGTCGGGGGAATCAAGAAGCAGGTGGAAGGTCTTTAACTATTAATATTCCATCAAAACCATTAAAACCTGATACCAATCTCTATGTGCAGGTGCAGAATAATGAATCTAAAACCTTGTATGTGGCGATTTTAGTAATTTCTGATAGTGGCGAATTTAATGTGTTATATCCCATTGGAAACGCGATCGATTCTGCTTTAGTTGAAAAGGGTAAATCTTTGAAAACTCCCTATCCGATTATTACGCAGGGTCCAGCAGGATATTTTGAGTTATTGGTGATTGCAAGCAAGGATCAATTGAGAGATACACTTAAAGCAGTGACAGAAATTGCTAAAGGTCGTAGTAGAGGAAGTGAACCTGTGATACTACAAGAAGATGAACCGTTACAAGTTGTCAATGAGATATTGGGCGATATAGCCCGAGCAGGTGCAAAAGCTGGAATCCAAGGAATAGATACAAGGATATCAGCAACTTTATCTACTGTTATACAAGTTACTGATTGATGAATCTAGAATTAGCAGTTTTAGAGCATCGCGGTTATTTTAGATCAGAAAGCCGTTATAATTCTATTGTAAATATGCGATCGCCGCCTATTTTTTGTTAGTTGAGAATTTTTCAGTAATTTTTTGGTATTTTAATGAAAATATAATTTGAGTATAAAAATATGAAATTTCAAAAAATAAGATTGACGGCAATATTATCATTTTTAATAACGCTAAGTACGGGTGAATTTCCTACTATTATTAATTCTCAATTGAAAATATCTTCTTCATTGGCGATCGCCCAAATAAATATTGTCCAAACAAATGCTGATAAAAAAGCTGAGGCTGACAGGTTATTAAAACAAGGTATTGAGCAGTATCAAAATAGTCAATTTCAAGCGGCATTACAATCTTGGCAACAAGCACTAATCATTTGTCGCGAAATTAAAGACCGCTCTGGTGAGGGTAATGCTCTGGGCAATCTCGGACTTGCTTACTATTCTCTCGGTAACTACACCAAAGCCATTGATTACCATCAACAACATTTGGTGATCGCCCGGGAAATCAAAGACTACAAAGCTGAAGGGTATGCTCTAGGTAATCTGGGCAATGCTTATCATTATCTTGGCCAACACACTACCGCTATTGATTACTATAAACAGGCATTAACGATCGCCCGGAAAATTAAAGGCCGCGAAATAGAAGGGAAAATTTTGCTAGGGCTGGGTCTTGCATACGATTCTCTTGGTAACTACACAAAAGCGATTGACTATTATCAGCAAAGCTTAGTAATTACCCGAGAAATTAAAGACATACAAACTGAGAATATAGCTCTAGAAAGGCTAAGACTTGCTCAAATAAATGTAGACCCAAAAACTAAAGCCCGGAAATCGGAAGCTGACAGACTATGGCAACAAGGGAGACAGCAGGATAAAACCAGTCAATTTCAAGCGGCATTACAATCTTGGCAACAAGCACTAATCATTTATCAAGAAATCAAAGACCGCCAAAGTGAGGGTAATACTCTGAACTATCTGGGACTTGTTTACAGTCATCTTGATCAATACACCAAAGCGATAGAGTACGAACAGCAAAGTTTGGCGATCGCTCGCGAAATTAAAGACAGTCAAACTGAGGGGGTTGCTCTAGACAATTTGGGAAACGTTTACCATTCTCTTGGCGAATACACCATAGCAATCGATTGCCATAAACTGGCATTACTGATCTATCACAAAATTAAAGACCGTCAAGGTGAGGATCATGTTCTGAACAATCTGGGACTCACTTACCATTCTCTTGGCGAATACACTATAGCAATTGATTACTTTAAACAGGCATTAGTGATCGCCCGTGAAAGTAAAGACCGTCAAAGTGAGGGTTATGCTCTGGGCAATCTGGGAAACGCTTACGATTCTCTTGGCAAACACCACACGGCAATTAATTACTATAAACAGACATTATTGATCGCCCGTGAAAGTAAAGACCGTCAAAGTGAGGAAACGGCTCTGGGCAATCTGGGACTTGCTTACCAGAATCTCGGCCAATACCCCACAGCAATTAATTACCATAACCAGCAATTGGCGAGTTCCCGGGAAATTAAAGACCGTCAAGGTGAGGGTATAAGTCTGAACAATCTGGGACTTGATTACTATTTTCTCGGTCAATATCCTACAGCAATTGATTACCATAAACAGGGATTAGTGATCGCCCGCAAAATTAAATACCGTCAACTTGAGAATATCATTCTAGCTAACTTGGGATTAATTCTCTACAAACAAGGTAATTTCAATACTGCTGAAAAATCATTATTTGCTAGTATCAATATTTCAGAAACACTAAGAAGTAGATTAGATGATACTGACAAAATATCAATATTTGACACACAAAAGAGTCCATATATTAATTTACAAAAAGTATTAGTTGCTGAGAATAAAACTAAAGAAGCCTTAGAAATTTCCGAACGTGGTAGGGCAAGAGCATTTGTTGAGTTATTAGCATCTCGTTTATCCTCATCAGTTCAAACTAATATTACTCCACTGAATATCCAACAAATACAACAAATCGCATCTGAACAAAACTCAACAGTTGTTGAATATTCAATTATTTGGGATGAATCTATATATATTTGGGTAGTAAAGCCTACTGGTGAAATTGTGTTTCACCAACTAGATATCAAGTCTTTAAACCAGCAACAACATACATCCTTAAAAGATTTCGTTAACAAAAGTCGTAACTCTATTGGAGTAAGAGGATTACCCGTTCGTGCAGGTCTAACCATACCATCTAATATCCTAGCATTCCTAGAAAAAACCGATGAAGCTACTGCTAAAGATCATCTTCGACAACTCTATCAAATTCTCATCCAGCCGATCGCCGACATCCTACCAAAAGACCCCAACCAGCGAGTTATTTTCATTCCCCATGATGCTCTCTTTCTAGTCCCATTCCCCGCATTGTTAGATGCCAATGGTAAATACTTAATCGAACAACACACAATTTTAACAGCTCCTTCGATTCAGGTTTTAGACTTAACACAGAAACAAAAGAAGGAAATAGATACTCAATCAGGACTAGGGAAATCTCTAGTAGTAGGTAATCCAACCATGCCTAGTGTGCCCTATGAACCAGGACAACAACCACAACCACTCCCACAATTACCTGGTGCTGAACAAGAAGCGATCGCGATCGCCCCTCTCCTCCAAACTCAACCTTTGACTGGAAATCAAGCTACTAAATCAGCGATCATCCAGAAAATGCAAGAATCACGAATCATTCACTTAGCTACACATGGATTATTGGATGATCTGCGCGGATTAGGAAGTGCGATCGCCCTAGCTCCTGATCCTCGAAAACCAGCGGAAGATCAATATGGACGAGCTAACGGTTTACTCACTGCGGAAGAAATTTTGGACATGAAACTGAAAGCGGATTTAATTGTGTTGAGTGCCTGTAATACCGGACGGGGTAAAATTACTGGAGATGGAGTGATTGGATTGTCGCGATCGCTAATATCCGCAGGAATACCAAGTGTAATGGTTTCCCTGTGGTCAGTTCCCGATGCACCAACTGCGGAATTAATGACAGATTTTTACAATAACTGGCAAAAACAGCACATGGACAAAGCCCAAGCACTAAGACAAGCTATGCTTAATACTATGAAAACCCATCCTCATCCAATTGACTGGGCAGCGTTTACTTTGATTGGTGAAGCTAATTGAAGTTCAGGCTATTCTCTCTTTTGTTGGGCTTTCTTGGATGCGATCGCCAAGTTTAAAAGTTTTTTGTTTTAGATGTAAAGAAAACCACTAAAGACCTCGGCAAAATTAGCAAAAATTTAGGAGATACCCATGACTAATCGCGAACAGTTAAAACTCGAAATTGACTCAATAGATGATGTCTATATTGAAATTTTGTATCGCATCATTCTGGCGTTAAAGCAACCATTAATAAATTCTGTACCACTTCCAAATTTTAGTGAAGTCAATCCCTTAAAAGGTAGTATCATATTTGAGCATGACTTAATTTCACCTATTGATGTCTCATGGGATGCTGAACAATGATTATTTTAGATACTCATACTTGGATCTGGTGGACAAATGAATCTATCAATCTATCTGCAAAAGCACAGGTAATTTGGTAAATATAGATGATTAGATGATTTGCGCGAATTAGGGAATGTGATCACTCTAATTCCTGAGTGCCTGCGATACTGGACTGGGCAAAATTACTGGGGATGGGGTGATTAGATTATCGCGATCACTAGCATTAACTAAACGTTTTAACTATAATAAAGGTCGGTCGATTCAACTTTGTCATTAAATTATACCAATTCTTGCAACTTTGACTACAGATAGTGTAGAGTATAATTTGAGTAGAGTTGAAGGAAAAATATGGCAGGAGTTTATCACCTAGACATTAAGGAAAGTGAAGCCGAGCTGAAGAAATTGCTCGCAGTGGAAAAAACTGGTCCAGGAAAAGAACGATTACAAGCATTATATCTACTCAAGATAAACAAAGCTAAAACAGTCACAGAAGTTGCTGAAATCTTGGGCAGAAATCGAGTTACCGTTCAAGATTGGTTAGCCAAATACCGTCAAGGAGGATTGGCCAAATATCTGGGGAAAAAAGTGGGTACAGGCCGACCGAGAAAAATTCCTGACTGGGCGGTAAAAAGTTTAGAAAAACGACTAAATGAAGAGGAAGGATTTAATAGTTATGGGGAAATTTGTCAATGGCTATCATCCACCCTTGGGATAGAAGCTAAATATAAAACCGTTCATCAATTAGTGCATTATAAACTAAAAGCCTCACCAAAAATCGCCAGGCCGAAAAGTACAGAACAGTCAAAAAAAAAGTTAGATAATTTTAGAAATCACTTGGCGGAGGACTTAGCTATGCTGAGTTGGTTTGCCATAACAGTAATGAGTTTAGGAGATAAAGTCAGATTTTTATGTCAAGATGAAACACGGATCGGCATGAAAACGATTAGTGGGAGAAAAATTACCATTCGTGGGGTAAAACCAATTGGTAAAGTGCAATGGAAATTTCAAGCGACTTATATTTATGGCGTAGTAGAGCCAAAGACAGGGGAACATTTCTTTTACGAGTTTACTCATCTCAATAGTCAATGCTTTCAGATATTTTTAGACTTAGTAGCCGCGCATTTTTCGGATAGTATTTTGATCATTCAGTTAGACAATGGTGGTTTTCATAAAGCTAAAAAGTTGGTAATTCCTAAAAACGTTATTTTAATGTTTCAACCATCCCATTGTCCTGAATCAAATCCAATCGAACAGGTATGGCAGTATCTCAAAAAGGGATTGAGATGGGAATTACCAAGAAACTTAGATGAATTAAGACTTTTAATTAGTAAAGAACTAGAAAAGATGAATTCAAAAGTAATTGCCTCAATTACGGGACGAGCCTATATATTAGAGGCACTATCTGTAGTCGGCATTTAGAGAATTGGTATTACTTGTATTTAACGCCAATAAACAGGAGATTATTTTATGCAAAGATTAAATTATTGCGAACTGGTGCAAAAAATCCTTAAATTGCACTTGGCTAATCTTAAAGATGACGAGACTGAAGTGCAGTTAATTATCGATCTAGAACGCAATCATTACTTATTAATGCTTGTAGGTTGGCATGAACAAAGACGAGAATATGGGAGCCTGATTCATATTGATATTAAAGATGAAAAAATTTGGATTCAAAGTGATGGAACAGAAGTAGGAGTAGCCAATGAATTGGTGGAAGCTGGAGTGCCACAGCAGGATATAGTTTTAGGTTTTAAGTCTCCCTTTAAGCGGCAATTTACCGAATATGCTGTTTGCTAACTGCAATTGGATTGTTGCGATCGCTAATATCCGCAGAAATACCAAGTGTAGTTTAGGCTATTCTCTCTTTGTTTGGGTTTTTTTGGAGGCGATGCGATCGCTTACTGATCACCGTTTTTTACATACAAAAGTGCATAGGCAAATACCATCGTATCAATCACCATTAGGGTCTACCTTGCGATTTCCAAGTCTGCACCTAACTTTCTGATTCTATCGGTAACGCTTGGGCTTTGTACCTCCTTTGCTAGTGCTAGCCAAGTAGCGAATCATAAAAAACTCGGGTTTGTGGGAAATTGGATTGTCGCGATCGCGCATCTGTCCAGAGGAAAACTATCAACCAGATATGATCATTGATATCTCCTCTGGTGAGAAACATTTGTTTTTTGGTAGATGAGAGATTCTTACCCTAGGATTGGTTTGGATTTTCTTCAGTTGGTGGTTGTGGTTGAAATCTGGCGATTAATTCCTCTCGATTGAGTTGCAATATGAGCCGCGTAAATTCGGCGGTGGGTAAGGCTAATAATTGGTCAATAATGGCTGTAAGTTCTGGCTCTAATTCACCAAATCGGTAACGAAGTAAATCAGCAATGATGCGATAACCTCCTTGCTGAATCCCTTGCTGAATCCCTTGCTGAATCCCTTGCTGAATCCCTTGCTGAATCCCTTGTTGAATCCCTTGTTGAATCCCTTCTTGTTTTACTTCAGCCAGTTTTTCCTGAAACAGTGGTTTTAAGCCCATAATTAACTCCCGGTCTTCTGGTTCTATTTCTTGGTTATTTTGCAGCCTTTCTTGCAATTGATAAAACAATTCTAGCGCAATTAAGCGCAAAGAATTATCTGGCGCTAGTTCGCGTAGTTCTGCCAGTGCTTGTGCTTGAACTTTGTCCCGACCTAAAATTCTTAACCACAAGGTTTCTGGGGTGCGGGGTAGTTGATGAATCACGATGATCCCTGTCCGCAGTTTTTTGGCTAAAAAATAAATCCCTGAAACCCAATCGGCTTTTAATTTACCGCCAAAACCCTCTAGAATTCGGGCTGATGCGGTGGGGGTGAGTATCCACAGTTTGGGTAAATCCGACTCTTTTAGTTGGGAATTGTGGCGATTCGCTTCTCGTTGATATTCACCTCTGACTTCGAGGAGTTTAAGCAGACAGTCGCAAATTTCACTAGATTTTACAGGATTACGATAGGGTTCGATGATGGCAGTGCTGTGGGTAATTCGAGCTAATAGTCCCTGTTGATTCCGATCCGGGGGTTGGTGCGGGACAAACCACACATCGATTTGACGCATTTCTCCTGCGACTCGACGTGGTGCTTGGATTTCACCATAAGGTGATAATAGTTCCTCTAGATATTCTTTGGCAAATTGATCGTGGATAAATCTCGTCATTATTGTGACATGAATCTGAACAAATTGAAAATGCCGAAGCTTTTTTTTAAATAGCTTTCATTGTGAGCTAGCTAAATTGCTTTGGCTTGCTCTGATTCTAGCATTATCACGCGATCGCCAAACTTAGCCGCTAGTTTCCCATCATCTAATTACCCGGTTTTAATACAGCGATCGCCACTGATCACCGTTCTCTAAGTGCAAAAGTTTTCTGCCAAGAGTTTAATGCGATTGAGTAACTTATGGAATATATTATGTATGGTAATTGTTGCCAAGCTAACAGTTACCTCTCTAATAGTAATTTATTGGCATCAGATGCAGGTTGGATCTACAAGGAGCTTTCGAGATTATGAGTCGCCATGATAAGCTGATTGCCCTGAGTTCTCTATTGCTGGCTATTGCGGGCGGCTTTATTATTGTTCTTTCTGATTATCCACTCCTCACTGTTGCTGTTCTGGCACAAACAACAGATGCTAAAAAAGTGGAAGCTGATCGTCTCTTGAAACAAGGAAACGAGCAGATCAAGGTTAACCAACTAGAAACTGCATTGAAAACATTGCAGCAAGCACTAGCAATCTATCAGGAACTGAAAGACAGATCAGGGGAAGGGCAAACTCTGAAAAGCTTAGGAAATATTTTCTATGTTCAGAATAACTATGAGAAAGCGATCGCTTATCAACAAGAAGCTTTAGCCATTGCTCAAGAGATTAAAGATCGTGATTTGGAAGGTAGAACACTGCTGAATTTGGGAAATATTAAAGTTGCCCAGAAAGACTTCACTAAAGCGATTGAGTTTTATCAACAAAGCTTACGAATAGCACAAGAATTAAAGGTTAAAGACTTTGAATTGGAAAGCAAAGTATTATTCAGTTTAGGTAATGTTTTCTATGCCCAGAATAACTATGCTAAAGCGATTGAGTACGAACAGCAGTTGTTGGCGATCGCACGGGAAATAAAAGACCGTAAAATTGAGGCTAACACTTTGTTAAATCTGGGACTTGCTTACCATAATCTTAGTGACTATCCCAAAGCAATTGATTATGCACAACAAAGCTTGACAATCGCCAGCGAAATAAAAGACCATCAAATTGAGGGTTGGGATCTTAACAATCTTGGATGGGCTTACCAATCTCTCGGTGACTATGCTAAAGCAATTAATTACTATCAACAAAGTTTGGCGATCGCACAGGAAATAAAAGACCATCAAATGGAGTTTAAAGTTCTAGCCAACCTCGGAAATTCTTACAAGGCTCTCGACCAATATACCAAAGTGATTGATTACTATCAGCAGGTATTGGCGATCGCACGGGAAATAAAAGACCGCCAAGGCGAGGGTCAAGCTCTACTCGAGCTGAGGAAACGCTTATAATCATCTCGGTCAATACACCAAAGCGATAGAGTACACACAACAAAGTCTGACAATTGCACGCGAAATTAACGACCGTCACAGTTATGGTTGGGATCTTAACAATCTCGGAGTTGCTTACCAGTCTCTCGGGGACTCTGCTAAAGCAATTAATTACTATCAACAAAGTTTGGCGATCGCACAGGAAATAAAAGACCGTCAAATGGAGTTTAAAGTTCTAGCCAATCTGGGAAATACTTACAGCAATCTCGGTCAATACGCCAAGGAGATAGAGTACGAACAGCAGTTGTTGGCGATCGCCCGTGAAATTAAAGACCGTCGAACTGAAGATATTGCTCTAGGCAATCTGGGATCTGCTTACTTTTCTCTCGATCAATATGACAAATCGATTGAGTATGAACAGCAAGACTTAGCGATCGCAAAGGAAATTAAAGACCGTAATAGAGAAGGTATAGCTCTGGGCACGCTGGGTCTTGCTTACCTAGCTCTTGGCCAATATGACAAATCTATTGACTATGAACAACAGTTGTTAGCGATCGCACGGGAAATCAAAAACCGCCAAACTGAGGGTATAGCTCTAGGTAATCTGGGACTTGCTTACCAGGATCTTGGCCAATACACAAAAGCGATAGAGTACCATCAGCAAGATTTAGCGATTGCCCGCGAAATTAAAAACCGTAATAGAGAAGGTTTAGCTCTGGGCAATCTGGGACTTGCTTACCAAAATCTCGGTCAATATACCAAAGCGATAGATTACTATCAGCAAGATCTTAGCGATCGTTCGCGAAATTAAAGATCATCAAACTGAGGGTAATGTTCTGAACAATCTGGGAATTGCTTACTATCATCTCGACCAATACACCACAGCAATTGATTACTATAAACAGGTATTAGCAATCTCCCGGGAAATTAAAAACCGTCAAGGTGAGGGTAATGCTCTGAACAATCTGGGAAGTGCTTATAATTCTCTTGGCCAATACATCATGGCTATTGATTACGATAAACAGGCATTGGCGATCTCCCGGGAAATTAAAAATCGTGAAGGTGAGGGTAAAGTTTTGGGCAATCTGGGAAGTGCTTACGAGTCTCTTGGCCAATACACCACAGCTATTGATTACGATAAACAGGCATTAGCGATCGCCCGGGAAATTAAAGACCGTCAAACTGAGGGTAATGCTCTGAACAATATAGGAAATGCTTACAATTCTCTTGGCCAATATACCACGGCTATTGATTACCATCAACAGGCATTAGCGATCTTTCGCGAAATTAAAGACCGTCAAACTGAGGGTGGTGCTCTGAACAATCTGGGAAATGCTTACGAGTCTCTTGGCCAATACACCACAGCCATTGATTACCATAAACAGGCATTAGTGATCGCCCGGGAAATTAAAGACCGTCAAACTGAGGGTAAAGTTTTGGGCAATCTGGGAAATGCTTACGAGTCTCTTGGCCAATACATCACAGCCATTGATTATCATAAACAGGCATTAGTGATCGCCCGGGAAATTAAAGACCGTCAAACTGAGGGTAAAGTTTTGGGTAATCTGGGCAATATTTATCATTCTCTTAGCCAATACACCACAGCCATTGATTACCATCAACAGGCATTGGTGATCGCTCGCGAAATTAAAAACCGTCAAACTGAGGGTGGTGATCTGAACAATCTGGGAAATGCTTACGAGTTTCTTGGCCAATACACTATAGCAATTGATTACCATAAACAGGCATTAGCGATCGCCCGCGAAATTAAAGACCGTCAAAGTGAGGGTAATGCTCTGGACAATCTAGGAACTTCTTACAATTCTCTTGGCCAATACACCACAGCAATTGATTACCATAAACAGGCATTGGCGATCTCTCAGGAAATTAAAGACCGTCATGGTGAGGGTCTTACTCTGAAAAATTTGGGAAGTGCTTACGAGTATCTTGGCCAATACACTACAGCAATTGATTACTATAAACAGGCATTAGTGCTCGCAAGGGAAATTAAAGACCGTCAAACTGAGGGTCATGCTCTAGGCAATCTAGGAATTGCTTACTTTTCTCTCGGCCAGTACACCACAGCAATTGATTACCATCAACAGGCGTTAGTGCTCGCAAGGGAAATTAAAGACCGTTATGGTGAGGGTCTTGCTCTAGGCAATCTAGGAAGTGATTACAATGCTTTTGGCCAATACACCACAGCAATTGATTATCATAAACAGGCATTAGCGATCGCCCGTGAAATTAAAGACCGTAAAAATGAGGGTGCTGCTCTAGGCGATCTGGGACTTGCTTACCAGAATCTCGGTCAATATTACAAATCTATTGACTATGAACAGCAGTTATTAGTGATCGCCCGCGAAATTAAAGACCGTAAAAATGAGGGTGCTGCTCTGGGCAATCTGGGAATTGCTTACAGATATCTCGGCCAATATGACAAATCTATTGACTATGAACAGCAGTTATTAGTGATTGCCCGGGAAATTAAAGACCGTCAAAGTGAGGGTAATGCTCTGGGTAATCTGGGAACTGCTTATGATGCTCTTGGCCAATGCACCACAGCCATTGATTACTACAAACAGGCATTAGCGATCACCCACGAAATTAAAGATTATCAAGGTGTAGGTAGTGTTCTGAGTAATCTGGGAACTGCTTACAGAACTCTTGGCCAATACACTACAGCTATTGATTACCATCAACAGGCATTAGCGATCGCCCGCGAAATTAAAGACCGTAAAAATGAGGAAGTTGCTCTGGAGAATCTGGGAGATACTTACGAGGTTCTTGGCCAATACACTACAGCTATTGATTACCATCAACAGGCATTAGCGATCGCCCACGAAATTAAAGACCGTCGAGCTGAGGGTACTGCTCTGAACAGTCTAGGAAGTGATTATGGTTTTCTTGGCCAATACAGCACAGCAATTGATTACTATGAAAAGGGATTAGCGATCGCTCATGAAATTAAAAACCGTTACGGTGAGGGAATTTCTCTAGACAATCTGGGAGCTGTTTACGATGTTCTTGGGCAATACACCACAGCCATTGATTACCATAAACAGGCATTAGCGATCGCCCGCGAAATTAAAGACCGTCAATTTGTGGGTAATGCTCTGGACAATCTGGGAACTGTTTACGATGATCTTGGGCAATACACCACAGCCATTGATTACCATAAACAGGCATTAGCGATCGCCCGCGAAATTAAAGACCGTAAAAATGAGGGGACTGCTCTAGGCAATCTGGGATTTCCTCTCTACAAACAAGGTAATTTTACTGCTGCTGAAACACCATTATTTGCTAGTATCAATACTTTAGAAACACTAAGAAATGGATTAAATGATAATAATAAAATATCAATATTTGAGACACAAACTGAGCCATATAGCACCTTACAAAAAGTTCTAATTGCCCAGAATAAAACCGAATCGGCTCTGGAAATTGCCGAAAGAGGACGTGCTCGTGCCTTAGTAGAATTGTTAACTAAACGGCTATCTAACAACTCAAGTGTCGAATCTGTAACTCCTCCACCCGCGATCGCGCAAATCAAACAAATTGCTCAAGCTGAAAATGCTACTTTAGTTCAGTATTCGTTAATTAAAGATGATGTCAAAACCGAAGGAAAATATCAATATTCAAATCTATATATCTGGGTAGTTCAACCCACAGGTGAAGTCATCTTTCGCCAAGCAGACCTCAAGTCTCTAGGACAGCAACAGCATCTTTCCTTAGAAGATTTCGTTACCAAAAGCCGTAACTCTATTGGAGTGAGAGGATTACCCGTTCGTGCAGGTCTAACCATCCCGTCTAATATCCTAGCATTCCTAGAAAAAACCGATGAAGCTACCGCTAAAGATCATCTTCGACAACTCTATCAAATTCTCATCCAGCCGATCGTGGACTTTCTACCAAAAGACCCTAATCAGCGAGTTATCTTCATTCCCCAGGATGCCCTCTTTTTAGTCCCTTTCCCCGCATTACAAGATGCCAATGGTAAATACTTAATCGAACAACACACAATTTTAACAGCTCCTTCGATTCAGGTTTTAGACTTAACACAGAAACAAAAGAAAGAAATAGATACTCAATCAGAAATAGGAAAATCTCTGGTAGTTGGTAATCCCACCATGCCTAGTGTGCCCTACGAACCTGGAGAACAACCACAGCCACTCCCACAATTACCAGGTGCCGAACAAGAAGCGATCGCGATCGCCAATCTCCTGCAAACTCAAGCTCTGACGGTCAATCAAGCCACCAAATCAGCGATCGTCCAGAAAATGCAAGAATCACGAATCATTCACTTAGCTACACATGGATTATTGGATGATTTGCGCGGATTAGGAAGTGCGATCGCTCTAGCTCCTGATCCTGGAAAACCAGCGGAAGATCAATATGGACGAGCTAACGGTTTACTCACTGCGGAAGAAATTTTGGACATGAAACTAAAAGCAGATCTAATTGTGTTGAGTGCCTGTAATACCGGACGGGGTAAAATTACTGGTGATGGAGTGATTGGATTATCGCGATCGCTAATATCCGCAGGAATACCAAGTGTAATGGTTTCCCTGTGGTCAGTTCCCGATGCACCAACTGCGGAATTAATGACGGATTTTTACAATAACTGGCAAAAACAACATCTGGACAAAGCCCAAGCACTAAGACAAGCTATGCTTAATACTATGAAAACCCATCCTCATCCAATTGACTGGGCTGCGTTTACTTTGATCGGTGAAGCTAATTGAAGTTCAGGCTATTCTCTCTTTTTTTGGGCTTTCTTGGATGCGATCGCCAAGTTTAAAGTTTTTTTGCTTTGGATGTGCAGAAAACCATTAATCACCTCGGTAAAATTAGATACAACTCATTAATTTTCCCACTAATATGCAAGCTATTGAATTTAAAACCACCATCCATAATGGCATTGTCACCATTCCCCCCCAGTACAGTCCTGCATGGGAAGGCAAAATTATTCGTGTCATAGTCTTAGAAGAAGACAATACTGAAAATATACCTAGATTGCCACAAAATAATGACTCTTTATTCTCACGCCTGAGAGAAATTAAAATTTCTGCCCCTGCTGATTTTTCTGAAAACATTGATGCTTACCTAAATGGGGAGAAAAATGTCTAACGCCCTATTTGTTGATACGAGCTATATTATTGCGTTAATCAATTCAACTGATCAAAATCATCAGAAAGCACTGCAACTATCTAAACAATACGAAGGATATCCAATTATTACCACCGATGCTATTCTTCTAGAAATTGGTAATGCACTCTCAAGGATTGCCCGTCAAGCAGCAGCTACCATTATTAACTATTTCCAGACTGCCCAAGAAGCAACTGTCATATCCCTCACTCCAGAGCTGTTAAACGCCGCTATCCAAATGTATGAAATGCACCAAGATAAAACTTGGGGGCTAGTCGATTGCCTTTCTTTTGTAGTCATGAAACAACAACAGATTTCAATAGCATTAGCTTTTGATCGCCATTTCATGCAAGCAGGATTTACTTTAGCCCAATAAAACAAATGCAACCAGATAAAACACCCCAAACCATTAAACTTGACGAACACAACCAGGTAAAAAAGCCATTGTCAGATCAAACTGAAAGCGGATCTAATTGTGTTGAGTATTTGCGATACTGGGCAGGGCAGAATTGGAGATGAGATGATTAGATTGTCGCGATCGCTAATATCCGCAGGAATACCAAGTGTAGTTTAGGCTATTCTCTCTTTTGTTGGGTTTTCTTGGATGCGATCGCCAAACTTAGTTGCTAGTTTCCGATCAAAAGTTAGCACTTGAGTATCAGATTGAATTGCTGCTGCTACAAACAAGGTATCGTAGAAAGGATGACTGGCATCAACTGCTAGTTTTAGTGCAACATCCTGAATTTGAGAAGTAGGAACTATTACATCAACCAATGCTTCAGCGTCTTGTAGCACATCTAAACCTATTTGCAAGGGTAGTTGCCGAAATTGTATCCATTGCCAAATCACATTGCCTAACTCTGCAAACAATGAATCAGGCACCACAATCTGATCTACACTTTCTAACGCTGCGATCGCTTGCTGATAACCGTTTTCTACATGCAAAAGTGCATAGGCAAATACCATCGTATCAATCACCATTAGGGTCTACCTTGTGATTTCCAAGTCTGCACCTGACTTTCTGATTCTATCGGTAACGCTTGAGCCCTTTGACGAATCCGAGCAAGCACTTCATCACGTTGTCCATATCGTTTTTGTAACAAATCGCCAACTTCTTGCTCCATAGAAATTCCCTTTCGTTCTGCCAAGCGTTTAATGCGATTTAGTAACTCATCGGATATATTGCGTATAGTAATTGTAGCCATCGTGCCTCCTTTGCTGGTGCTAGCCAAGTAGCGAATCATTAATTCTATGCTAGCCATCTACTGGCATTTTTGGTTACATGGATTATTGGATGATCTGCACAGATTAGGAAGTGTGATCGCTCTAGCTCCTGACCCTGGAAAACCAGCGGAAGACCAATTTGGACGGGCTAATGGCTTACTCACTGTGTCAGAAATTTTGGACATGAAGCTAAAAGCAGATTTGTGTTGAGTGCCTGCGATCCGAGACGGGGCAAGATTACTGGGGATGGGGTGATTGGATTGTCGCGATCGCTAATATCGGCAGGAATACCAAGTGTAATGGTTTCCCTCTATTTAATCTGCAAATTTAATTTAATCAATTAAAAAACTATTTATCTCATCAATAAATTTTTTAAGCTGTTTAACACTATTAATTAAATGTAGATACAAAAATTCCTAATCAATATAGGTGATAATCTCTTTCGATTTTTCTTCGCTTTTGTCAAGCGATTTTCTTTGGCATATTCTATTCTTCCTCGATCGCGAGTTTTTCTTGGACGACAAACTCGCTAGTGAAAAAATCAAAATTATTAAGTCCAATAAACTTAAACTGCTCAATTTTGTCTTTCGAGTTAAAAATATTGTGTAATTTGGCACTACCTGATTTTCGTTCAATAACTGACCAATATTCTAAGGGAACACCATTCATAATAAATTCATCATTGGTAGTCATAATCAATTGAACTAATCCCGTTGCAGCTTTTTCAATAAGTATTTTAATGATCGCAGCAGATCTTTCATAATCTAAACCTTCCCCAATATCATCAATAACAATACAACTAGGTTTACTCGATAGTAAAGAGTAGTTAATTTGAATAAACAATGATAATGCTCGAAACATTCCTTGTGACATTTCTGATTGTTCTGTAAAAGACTTTAAATCTTCTTCTTGAACATATAGAAATTCTACGACTTTACCTGGATGATCAGGAAAAATAATATTCTCTTTTAGGAAAGATGGCACTTTGGTTCCAATTTCTGATATATTATAGCCGATTCTTTTCATATCGCTGATAATTGCTTGTGTAAACCTCTTATTCATCTCTTCTTTTCCAAGCACAAATATACCAACAACATAATTATAATCTTTAAAGTTAATATTGGTTCCTATTGATTCGCTCCTAGAAATACCAGCTATCTTATCCTTACCTAATTGAGAACCAAACTCATAAAATCTTAGTGAATTAGACCATTGATATAAATCTTCTAAAAAAGGATGTTGGATCTCATCTCTGTGCTTGACTACAGCAAGTTCTGCTTTAGGAATTTTAAACTGTATGGATCTCTTGATTTCTTGAGTAAAAATATCGGCTGTGCCCAATTCGTCTCGCTTCAAAAGTTCTTTATGACCGATACAGAGTTTTTCTTGAATTACCAGACCTTTTTCTATTTTTAATATATATTCTGTTTGTTTTTCTGGCTGTTCAATATCAAATAATAAGCGCCATTCATTATTTCCTAGTTGCGGATTAATAGTACCACTGTTTGATAATAGTTCTGAGAGAATATTGATAGCTTTTATAGTTCTTGATTTACCAGTAGCATTTTTACCTACAATTAAATTTATTGTCCTCAACCGACATTCTTGTAATTGCCATTCACTAGGTAGACCTTGATTATAACAATATTTAAAACTGTCTAGCTTCATAATTTTTGATCTTTGATTATCAAACAACTCTTGATCCAGGGCAAATATGCAGACATTTTTATTATTACAGATTTTTACCTTGTATTATAACACAATAGGGTTTAGTTAAGCGATCAGAAAGCAAAAATAACTAGGACAGTCAAGATGACTGTCCCACAAGAGGTTTTTTTTTCTAGTGGGACGGACATCTTGTCTGTCCCTCTGTTTGATCATCTGTCCCTCTGTTTGATCATCTGTCCCTCTGTTTGACAACAGTTAATCTTGATTTTCTTGTAAATTAGCTGTTTTGGCAATAGCTGGAGGAATAAAATTTGTCAGAGTTGCTAAAATATTCTGACATTGAGCGCAGCGGTTTCCTTCTAAACACCAACATTCTTTCACCAATCGACGCAGAAATGTCTTCAGTTTCCGATTTTCATCTACAACTTTTTTAAACCTAGTCTGTACTTGTTCAAGCGATCGCGATACATAACTTAAATCTGCCGCAATTCCATCTAAATTCATCAAGGTATCTTCGCTAAAACTATCGATATTATCCAGATGATGATCTAGCAGCATTTCCCCTAATCGATGAGTGATATTTGTTTGCATTGCTTTTCCATTCCTAATTAACAAAATTAAACCTGGATGATCAGATTTTAAAGATCATCCAGGATTCATCCATCTATGCTACGGCACTAGGTTTTCTCAATTCACTCTCAATTTCCATCACTTCTGCTGGTAACAACATTTCATTATGACCATGATTAGAGTCTGTATGAGTTGCCATTAAACAGGCAATTTGATGGGGTGGTAAATTATCTAAGCAGATCATCTGACTCGTCCCTTCTAAATCAATCATCCGGGACTGATTGTGAGCATCTGCTAATACTGCTGCTGCTTGTTCTACTAGACCCCAATTAGTGCGTTCCACCCAATCCCATTTAATGCTATAATAATTGATTGGTTTGATCACACCTTCATCATTTGGTTTTTGTCCGGAATGCTTAATAAATTCGGGCACAAAAATTCCTTCAGCTGGTTCGACTCCCCGGGATTGAACGGAAGCAACTAAACGATTAAAATCGCTCAAACTGCGTCCTTTAATATAGGTCACCATCACCACACCGGTTGGTAATTCTCCAGCTTCAGCTACAAACCATAATTGTCCCCACAAGGTGTTTTGAGTTTGTCCTAAACTGCCAAAAAATTTGCTGAATTTCAAAATTGTCATGGAGACTTTAGAACCATATTCTGTATCCGAAATTCGCCATTTTCCACTTTGACAATCATTCCGAACCGCAATGGGAATTTCTGGAACTAATAGAGCATCTTGGGCTTTAGAACCAAATACATTTATCATTGGTTTTTCATTTAGCTTCTTCATTTTTATTTCTTCCTAATTGGTGTAAATTGACTGAAATATTCCCGTTCTTTCCTACTTTTCTGATCCCACAGGATACTGAAGTAAACGTCCATTTGTAGATCCAGTTTGACGCTCTAAGTTGGGCTGAGTTTTGATTCCTCGTAATGCTTCCACCAAGCTTTCTAAAATTTCGATGTGTGCTGGTTGAAAATGAATACTGAATCCTTGTCCATCTCGAGCTGAACCAGGGCATATTAAAGAGCAAGAGCTATATTCTGAGTGGGTGGCAATATATAGCCAGTCTTTTTCAATTAGCTTATAATGGGTATCATTCCAGGTTCTTAGCATTGTCCTTCTCCTAGTTGCTGCTGTCACCAAGCAGATTAGACCAGTGCCCCAGCTTTGGCCCACTTGCTTTCTGCGGTAAAAGCTAGATGAGTTGGTGAAAGTGTTGCTGTATTGACTTTTTCATCAACCTAAATACATCCTAACCTAGGTTGATTTTTTCGTCAAGTAGATTTGGTTGATTTTTTCATCAAATTTAGCTAAGATACCTATATAGTTGGAGAAAAAAGTCGTGCCTCAAAGTTTTGGTAAGCTACTTTTACAAGCCCGCAAAGACAAGGGATACTCTCAGAGGGAACTAGCGGCTCTATTAAAGCTAGATTTCACCTATTTGTCTAAGCTGGAAAATGATCGGGCAGAGTATGCCCCGAAAGAAGAAGTTATTCGGTCATTGGCCCACCATTTGGATTTAGATGCAGAGGAATTAATTTTCCTGGCTGGAAGATTTCCCCAACAGGATGAGGATTTTCTGAAGCAGAATTATAAGAATATGCCCGTTTTATTTCGGCGAATGCGGGAAAATCCTGATTTTGCGACCAAAATCTTTCAAGCTGCTACGGCAATCCAGGAGAAGCAAAGTTGAGTATTTTCAAGCCCTATCGTTTTTATCCTAAAGAAGAAATAGAACAGAGGGCGAATGACATCCTGTGGCAAATGCAGCAGCGTGGCCAAGGATTCGCCCCTGATTGGCCATTTGAAGCGTCCCGAGTAGCGGATTTTTTGGATTTGGGGGTAGTCTGGGATCAGATTACCCCGGATGAAGAAGGGCCGATCGCGGCGAGAATTCTCCCGACCAGGCGGCAAATCGAGATTAATGAAGATATTCTGAATTTGCCCCAGGGGTTTCAGGAATCGACGATCGCCCATGAAATTGGTCATTGGATCTTACATATTGATCAATATGAAGTGGATGAGGTGGTCAAGCAGTCGGCCATTAATATCGGTCCTTTTGTGTGTCGAGTGAATAGCACTCAGCCCCAAATTGCTTCCATGGAATGGCAAGCTCAATATTTTGCTAGCTGTTTGCTGATGCCCAAGCACATTTTACAGGAAAAATGTCAGGGGCTTGATTTAAGGAAGTGGTCTGATCTCTATTTAATGCGTGAGCACTTAGGGGTGAGCATTTCTAATTTGGCTAATCGTTTGCAGGATCTGGGTTGGATTTACATTCCCAAGGGCAGCAGACGGATTTATGGTAGTAAGGAAGAAGCTAATCGGAGATCTCTGGATAGTTCTGAGGATTTTTTGACCCAGGCGATCGCCCGAGTTCCTGTTGGTAATTCCTTGAGCCGCTGTTGACAAATTAGAAAAATTTGATATTACCAAGGATTACCGATGATGGTAAAAGCACTCCAATAATAGGGATGAGATAAGTTTTTGTTACGAATTTCATGTAATTCTGGGGGTAAAGGTAAGGTCTGCTGGGGAGTAATTAATTGCCCGGATTCAATCCGTACTTTACCCCGAATCATGGCTAACTGAGCTTGTCGTAATGCTTCAGCTTTAATGGGAACTTTCCGAAGTTGCTGATAAAATTCAGTCATTAATCCCAGAGTGCCCTCATCAGAAATATACCAAAGAGATGCTAACGCTGATTTGACTCCCACTTGGAAAGCTAATCCAGCAAAACCTAATTCGGCATTTTCATCACCGATCGCAGTTCGACAAGCACTTAAAACTAAGAGTTCGACTGGGGGTTTATTCCAGTCGATGGTTCTGAGATCGGGTAAAGGTAATTTGCGATCGACAAACTGAATATAGGAATTGCGAGGTTCTCCAGGAGTAAAGTCAGCATGGGTTGCTAGGTGAATGATTGCAAAAGGATGAGAAAGACGTTGAGATTTTAGGGTTTCGATCGTAAAGTCACGATTGAGAATTGATTTACCTCCCCAATTTTTGCGCCACTACTCTTGCTTCTGCTTCTGCTGCGGGTAAGGGGTTTTGGGAATCGATAAATTTAGCAGCTCCCATTGCTAAAACTTGGGAGTTACGCAGGTCAATCCGTTGTAAGTCTGTCAGGTTTAAACTGGGCATTAAACCCACACTATATTTTTCTATAATAAACTCTTTTCCGTTAGACATAGCCGCTAAGGGAATGCTGCGTAAATTCACATCCATCACATAAACTAAGTTTTGAATGTTCTGTTTTTGCAATTCTGGCTCTAATGGTGCTAATAACCATTGATACATTTGTTGGGCTGGTACTAAATAACCATGGGTATTTCTAAGATCGCTGGTGTCGCGACGAAAATTATTAGCGATCGCGATAACTTCAGCTCTGGTAGCATTAGTTGAGCGACGAATTGGTTTAGTTTTGGCTGTGACTAAAATTAGCTCTAGCCGATCGCTATCTGTGGGAATTTGCGATCGCAATAAGGGAGGTATTTGTTTTAAGTTACTTGACTTTGGAGCCGCAGTAATAGTTTCTGGAACAAATACGGCATAAATAATTGCAGGTTTTATTCCGGTAGCTTTTTCTATACTACCAAGTAGATCCTGAGCCGCACTGAGAGAAATATTTTTTGACTCATTTAAGCCGAAATATTTGACAAAATCTTGGCTGAATATCTGATCAATTTCTAGAGTTTCTGGCGCTTGATTGGTAATTATTGGTAAAGCTTTGAGATGATTTTCTATACTACTTAAATCAACCGGATTAATTGCTAAATTTTGTTTAGGTGTAGGAGTTGGTGTGGGAGTTGGTGCGGGAGTTGGTGCGGGAGTTGGGGTAGGTGTGGGAGTTGGTGTGGGAGTTGGGGTAGGTGCGGGAGTTGGTGTGGGAGTTGGGGTAGGTGTGGGAGTTAGTGTGGGAGTTGGGGTAGGTGCGGGAGTTGGTGTGGGTGTAGGTGTGGGAGTTGGTGCGGGAGTTGGTGCAGGAACAGATATAATTTGAATGCGATTGTTATCTTGAGTATAAGTATATAAAAAAGAACCACTAGCAATAGTTGCTTGGGACATATTTCCTTCCGTCAGACTTCCTTTAGTACCATTAGTAGTAACATTTCCAACTATAAAAGGAATAATTCCATTTCCACCATGTTGAATAATAATATTTCCGCCGCGAAATGGGATGCTACTAGCAGCACAAATACTGGTATTTATACAGTTTGAAAAAGTGAAAGTTCCGGGAATTGTCAAAAATTTGCTGGTGTTAATATTAACGTTACCACCAGCACTTTGTCCAAAAGTATTAATGGTATTTATTTGAACATCACTGCTAGAATTAATCTTAATATTGCCACCAATTCCATTATTAATAGCACTAGAATTAAGATCGGCAGTTTTAATAGTGTTGAGCGATTGAATAGTAATTGCTCCTCCATTACCTGAATTAGAACTAGAATTCAATGTACCTGTGGTAGTATCAATTATACCGTTAGTGCTATTAATATTAATACTTCCACCATTTCCGCTCCCAACATTTGCGACACCAGAGGAATTAGCGCGAATATCTCCTGCTAAATTAATATTTCCCGCAGCAGTTAGTGCAACTGCACCCGCATTACCAAGATTTGATTTAGAAATTAAGGAACTAGAACTAATTGTGCTTGATGTACTTTTGAGCGTAATATTACCACCATTTTTAGTTCCAGAACTTGCGCTAGCATCTAAAACAAGAGTATTAATTTTTCCCGCAGCAATGATACTGATATCACCCCCATTACTTAGCGTAGAACTAGATATAATTGAATCTGTATTAATTGCACCATTACTGCTGCTAAGTGTAATCGTTCCCCCGCTTCCTATACTACTAGAATCAAGATTTGGGGTGCTAATATCTCCGGTAGCATTTAAGCTAATATTTCCACCATTACCTTGATGAGAATTAGCATTGATTGTATTAGTAGTAATTACACCACTTTGATTAGTGATAGTAATATTACCAGCATTTTTGAGACCACCAGAACTAGAATTAATAGTATTGGTAATAACTTTATCACCTCCAGCTTGGAGATTAATTTCTCCACCTTGACCAAAAGCAGAATTAGTAGTTACATTACCAGTAAAAATTGCCCCGGTACTGCTACTAAGGTTGACACTTCCACCTGTTCCAGCACCACTAACACTAGTATCAATATTACCAGTAGTTACCGGAGTAGTACCAGCAATTGCAATCGCACCTCCATTAGCAGAAATTGAATTAGAGTTAATATTTCCAGTAGTAATGAATCCAGTTTGATTTTTTACAGTAATATTTCCCCCATTACCAGTACCTGTGGAACTAGAATTGAGTGTGGTTGTAGTAATTGACTGTGCTGATTGTAATGCAATATCACCACCATTACCTGAATTAGAACTAGAGTTAATACTGCTAGTTGTAATCATCCCCATTTGACTGGTTAAATTAATATTGCCCCCAGTAGCATTAGTTGAACTAGAATTAACAGTAGTTAGATTCAGATTGCTTCCTGCTGAAAAGGCGATCGCACCTCCATTTCCATTAGTAGAACTAGCATCAGTAGCATTACCATTAATAGTACCATTACTACTAGCAATAGTTATATTTCCTCCTCCTAATTGTCCTGAAGAATTTGTCCCATTAGGAATATTTATATCACCAATACTCTTAATCTTTACTTCTCCACCAATTCCATTAACACTTGCATAAGAATTTATATTTTGCACAGTAAGAGAGCCACCATTTTGGATGGTAATATTACCACCACCCATCTGACCATTTGTCCCAATATTGCTAAGAATATTAATATTATTAGCAGCATTGAGGGTAATTGAACCACCGATTAGCCCTCCTGTACCAATATATGCAACATTAGTGATAATTGAACCGTTATTACTGGTGAGATTAATATTGCCACCCTTTCCTGTAAAACTAGCACTACCAGCATCTATATAACTAGAAGTAACATTACCACCAGCAGTGACAGAAATATTACCACCATTTCCACTAGCACCAAATGACACGATCGTCTGAATGTCTCTAGTAGTAACGTTATTTCCAGCATTAACAGTGATATTTCCACTATTACCAGTACCACTACTTAAGATAGCTTGTAATGTGCGGGTACTAATATTATTTTTAGCAGTTAAATTCAATTCACCCGGTTTTGTAGCAAAACTGGTAGAAATATTTCCAGTAGTAATATTTGCGGCAGAAATTGTGATATCTCTACCATTAGTATTAATGTCATCGGTTGGAGTTTGCACCGTAAAAGACCCTACTCCAGTATTATTAGCATCAGCAGTAAAGGTAATTGAACCTCCCCCAGATACAAAGTTAAGCCCAGCACCAGAAGTAATGGTAATATTATTAGTTGCTTCTAAGATTACATTTCCAGTTTGATTTTGCAGAGCTGTATTAGAAATAGTAAAAGTGGTGGGAGGACTAGCACTAGCAAAAATTGTTGGTAAAAAACTATCTTGTGGTTCACTTGGACTAGCAACAATGTTAATATCGGTGGGATCTAATAATAAAGTACCTAATTTTCCTTTAGTCGCGTTCAGATTCACTAGACCATCAAAAGTTAGGTTTTCTTTCCCAGAAATTTCGACAAATCCCCCATTTCCAGAATTAATTCCACCTGGAGCGTTAATATTACCAAAAAAGTTAGTTACTCGATCGCTCCAAACAATCACGCTTCCACCATCTCCAGTTTTACCTCCATTAGCATTAATAATTGTATCTTTACTAACAAACGTTTCTAGTGCATTCGGGACATTTCCTTTTCCTTGAAAATCTCCCCCGATTCGGACTATTCCTCCGGAACCTGAAGCATTAATATTCCCATTAATTAGTCCCACTTCTTGACCCAATATGTTGATATTTCCCCCAATTTTATGATCAGGTTGAGAAACATCTAATTGACCTGATGCGATCGCCATTCCAGTTAAATTAGGAATCTTAATCTCGGAATTTTTTACAGTCAATGTTCCATCAGAATTAACATCAACTCCGGTTTCGATTCCAGCAGCATTTCCTGTCAATAAAGTTGGTAAATCTAGAGGTTTAATTGAGAGAATATTTCCTTCCTGATTCCGGGGTGGAGTAATTTCTAAACTCAGTAAGTGTCCTGGTTGACTAATTTTAATTACTTGGTCACCGGGAACAGCACTAATGGTCAGAGTTCCTCCTGGAACTGTGAGCTGTCCTGTATTGATCACATTCCCACTCAGTAAAGTTAGACTTTGACCTGGTAATAGGGTTAAATTACCTGCATTAATAATATTTCCTGCTTGAATATAGTCAAATGCAAATTGACTAGGATTACCGATTAAATTCTGATAATTGTTAACCCTAAAACTATTAAACCAATTATTGTTACCAAAACCGATCCCGGTTGCGGTAGTTGCGGTAAATGAAGCTGGTAGATTTAATTGAGCATGGGAGCCAAAGATAATTCCGGATGGATTGATTAAAAATAAGTTTGCGTTCCCTCCTGTTACCTGAATTAAGCCATTAATTAAAGAAGGATTACCCCCAACTACTCGACCTAATATATTATGGATCTGAGGAGTAATTTGAAAATTAGCAGTTTGATTTGCTGATAAACCGAATTGCTCGAAACTATGGAACAAATTCGTGCGATCGCCCGATAATGTCCCACCGCGAATATCAAAACGATTACCGTTCTGGTTGACTAAAGTATGGGTCCCATCAGATGCGGATGTAATTGGTTGAGCTGTGACTATCGAGTAAGTAGTGAACGGAAAAAGTAAAGGTAAAAGCACCCAAATTTGACGAAGATTTAGCATAGTCTTAATTTCTGATAACTTTAATTTAAGGTGATTGGTTACCAAGGATTACCAATGATAGTGAAACCACTCCAATAATAAGGATGAGATAAGTTTTTATTACTTACTTCATGTAACTCTTGGGGTAAAGGTAATTTGCTACCAGTGGTAATTAATTGTCCAGCTTCGAGTCGAACTTTTCCCGGATCATTGCTAACTGAGCTTGTCGTAATGCTTCAGCTTTGATGGGAGTCTTCCGGAGTTGCTGATAAAATTCAGTCATTAATCCCAGAGTGCCTTCATCCGAAATAGACCAAAGCGATGCTAATGCTGATTTTACACCAACTTGTACAGCTAATCCAGCAAAACCTAACTCGGTATTTTCATCACCGATCGCAGTCCGACAAGCACTTAAAACTAAAAGTTCGACTGGAGGTTTATTCCATTCGATGGTTCTGAGATCTGGTAAATATAGTTTGCGATCGACAAACTGAATATAAGAATTTTCTGGCTTTTTTGATGAGAATTCAGCATGAGTCGCAAGATGAATGATCCCAAAATGGCCAGCAGCCCGTAGGGCTTTGAGGTTTTCGATGGTAAAATCTTGCTCAATAATTGATCTACCACCCCAATTTTTCGCGATCGCTAATACTTCTGATGTTGCTGCTGGTAAAGGGGTTAAATCATCAGTAAATTTTGAAGCACCCATGGCTAAAACTTGAAAGTTACGAATATTGACATGATGTAAATCTGTGAGATTTAAACTTGGCATTAATCCCACACTATATCGTTCGATGATAAACTCTTTACCATTAGACATAGCCGCTAAAGGAATACCACGTAAATTCACATCCATCACATAAACTAAATTTTGGATGCCCTGTTTTTGTAATTCGGATTCTAATGGTGCTACTAACCATTGATACATTTGCCGGGCTGGTACTAAATAACCACGAAAATTTCTGATATTGCTAGTATTGTTACGAAAATCGTTCGCGATCGCCATTACTTGGGTTCTAGTTGCTTTCGTGGAGCGACGGATTGGCTTTCCTTGGGCTGTGACCAAAATTAGTTCCAGTCGATCACGATCTGCCGGAATCAGCGATCGCAACAACAGAGGTACTTGTTTTAAGTTACTTGATTCGGTCGCTGGAGTGATAGATTCTGGCACAAATACAGCATAAATAATTGCAGGTTTTACTCCAGTATTTTCTTCTATATTATGGAGAATGTTGCGAGTTTCACTTAGGGAAATATTTCTGATATTTTCTAATCCAAAATAATTGATAAAATCTTGGCTAAATAACTGATCAATTTCTAGAGTTTGAGGATCATTTGCAAGTAGTGGTAAAAAATTGATGTGCTGTTCTGTATTTGTTAAATCAATGGGATTAATTTTTAAATTCTGTTGATTAGATTTTGTAGGTGTAGGTGTAGGTGTAGGTATGGGTGTGGGTATGGGTGTGGGTGTAGGTATGGGTGTGGGTGTGGGTATGGGTGTAGGTATAGGTGTAGGTGTGGGTGTAGGTATGGGTGTGGGTGTAGGTGTAGGTGTGGAAGTGAAAGATATAATTTGAATCTGATTTATGTTATTAGTAATACTATTTGTGGCAGTTAAAACCAGTTCACTCGGTGTAGTAGGAAAAGTTGTAGCAATATTTCCAGCATAAATATTTGTAGCTGAAACTTTGATATTTCTACCATTGGTAATAACCTGATCGGCTGGATTTTGCACTATAAAAGAACCAACACCAGAATTTGTAGCATCAGCAGTAAATGTAATTGAACCTCCACCAGGAACAAAATTAAGCCCAGCACCGGAAGTAATGGTAATGTTATTAGTTGCTTGTAAGATTACATTACCAGTTTGACTTTGCAGTGCGTTTTGTGAGATTGTAAAGGTTGCAGGAGGACTGGTACTAGCAAAAATTGTTGGTAAAAAACTATCTTGAGGCGCACTTGTGCCAGGAATAATAATAATATCAGTTGGATCTAATAGTAAAGTTCCAAAACTACCTTTAGGAGCATTTAGATTAACTATTCCGTTGAAAGTTAGATTTTCTTTACCCGATATTTCTGTCAATCCACCATTCCCTGAATTAATTCCACCACGATCGCTAATATTACCAAAAAAATTTGTTACTTGATCACTCCAAACAACAATATTTCCGCCATTACCATAATTAATTGCATCAGCATTAATCGTCGAACCTTGACTAACAAAAGTTTGAGTTGCATTTGGTGCAGTTCCCTTACCTTGAAAATCACCACCAATTTTTATTGTTCCTCCACCATTACCACCAGCAGCATTAATATTGCCATTAATCACACCTACTTTACTACCAAAAATATTTATATTTCCCCCAGGTTGTGATAAATTAGATGTATCTAATTTGCCAGAAGCGATCGCCATTCCTGGTAAATTAGGAATATTAATATCCGAATTTTTTAGTTGGAGAGTACCATTTGGATTGACAGTAACTCCAGTTTCCAAATTTCTAGCGTTTCCCGTAAGTAAAGTGGGCAAATCTATTAGTTTAATTGGTAGGATATTGCCATTATTATTGCGTGGTGGAGTGATTTCTAAACTCAGTAAATGTCCGGGTTGACTAATTTTGATTACTTCCTCACCAGGTACAGCCGTGATCGTAAGATTTCCCGCTGGTGCTATGAGTTTTCCTGTATTAATAACGTTACCGCTAAGTAAAGTTAAATTTTGTCCTGGTAACACAGTTAAATTACCAGCATTAATAACATTTCCAGTCTGAGAACTATCAAAAGCAAATTTACTCGGAGTTCCGGTGAGATTCTGATAATTGTTAGCGCCAAAAATATTAAACCAATTATTACCACCAAATCCGATTCCAGTAGCAGTAGTAGCAGTAAATGAACCAGGAATATTTAATTGAGCATTTGTGCCAAAGATAATCCCTGCTGGGTTAATTAAAAATAAGTTAGCATTCCCTCCTGTTACTTGAATTAAACCATTAATTAGAGAAGGATTTCCACTAACTACTCGACCTAAAATATTATGAATCTGGGGATTGATAATAAAATTAGCAGTTTGATTTTTAGATAGCCCAAATTGCTCAAAACTATGAAATAAATTAGCGCGATCGCCCGATAATGTCCCACCGCGAATATCAAAACTATTACCATTCTGATTGACTAAAGTATGGGTTCGATCGGGTGCGGATGTAATTGGTTGAGCTATTACTGAACGAGTAGTGAACGGAAAAAGCAAAGATAAAAACAGCCAAATTCGTGGTAGATTTAGCATTGTCTTAATTTCTGATAGCTGCCATTTAATGTGATTGGTTACCAAGGATTACCGATGATAGTAAAGGAACTCCAATAATAGGGATGAGATAAGTTTTTGTTGCCAATTTCATGTAATTCTAGAGGTAAAGGTGATGTACCACTAGTGGTAATCAATTGTCCAGCTTCAACGCGAACTTTCCCTTGAATCATAGCTAATTGAGCTTGTCGTAATGCTTCAACTTTGATGGGAGCTTTGCGAAGTTGCTGGTAAAATTCGGTCATTAATCCCAAAGTACCCTCATCAGAAATATACCACAGGGATGCTAAAGCTGATTTAACTCCCACTTGGAAAGCTAATCCAGCAAAACCTAACTCAGCATTTTCATCACCGATCGCAGTCCGACAAGCACTTAAAACTAAAAGTTCGACTGGGGGGTTACTCCATTCGATCGTTCTGAGAGCTGATAAAGGTAATTTGCGATCGACAAACTGAATATAGGAATTGCTGGATTCTCCTGGAGCAAATTCAGCATGGGTCGCTAGGTGGATGATTCCAAACGGATGAGAAGCGCGTTCCGATTTCAGGTTTTCGATCGTAAAGTTGCGATTAAGGATTGATTTACCTCCCCAAATTTTCGCAATTATCAATGCTTCTGCTTCAGCTGCGGGTAAGGGATTTTGGGGATCGGCAAATTTAGCAGCTCCCATAGTTAAGATTTGAGAGTTACGCAGATCAACATGACGTAAATCAGTCAGGTTTAGACTTGGCATTAAACCCACACTATACTTTTCCACAATAAATTCCTTTCCATTATACATGGCGGCTAAGGGAATACTGCGTAAATTCACATCCATAATATAATCTAAATTTTGAATACCCTGTTTTTGCAATTCCGGTGCTAATGGTGCTACTAACAATTGATACATTTGTTGGGCTGGTACTAAATAACCCCGAGGATTTCTGACATTACTGACCTTGCGACGAAAATCAGTGGCGATCGCGATAACTTCAGCTCTGGTAGCATTAGTTGAGCGACGAATTGGTTTGGTTTTTGCTGTGATTAAAATCAGTTCAAGCCGATCGCTATTGCTGGGTATTTGCGATCGCAATAAGGAAGGTATTTGTTTTAAGTTACCTGATTTTGGAGCCGCAGTAATAGTTTCTGGAACAAATACAGCATAAATAATTGCAGGTTTTATTCCGGTAGCTTTTTCTATACTACTAAGTAGATCCTGTGCTTCGATCACAGAAGTATCTTTTGACTCATTTAAGTTGAAATAATTGATAAAATCTTGGCTGAATATTTGATCAATATTCAGAGTTTCTGATTCTGCACTTGGAACTAACGGTAAAGCTTTAATGGGATTTTCTGTCCTGGTTAAATCAACCGGATTAATTGCTAAATCTTTTTGAGGAGTTGGAATTAGGGTTGGAATTGGAATTGGAGTTGGAATTGGAGTTGGGATTAAAATTGGAGTTGGTGTTGGTGTTGGGATTGAAATTGGTGTTGGTGTTGGGATTGAAATTGGAGTTGGTGTTGGTGTTGGGATTGAAATTGGAGTTGGTGTTGGAATTGAAATTGGAGTTGGTGTTGGGATTGAAATTGGAGTTGGTGTTGGAATTGAAATTGGGGTTGGTGTTGGAATTGAAATTGGGGTTGGTGTTGGAGTTGGGGTTGGAATTGGTGTTGGAGTTGGGGTTGGAATTGGAGTTGGGGTTGGAATTGGAGTTGGGGTTGGAGTTGGAGTTGGGGGTGGGGTTGGAGTTGGAGTTGGAGTTGGAGTTGGGGGTGGAGCGGGAACAGATATAATTTGAATGCGATCGCTATCTTGAGTATAATTATATAAAAATGAACCGCTAGTAATCGTTGCTTGTGTTGTATTTCCTTCCGTCAAACTTCCACTAGTACCATTAGTAGTAGCATCTCCAACTATAAAAGGAATAGTCCCATTCCCCCCATGATTAATGGTAATATTTCCCCCGTTTAATGGGTTACCGCTAGCAGCACAAATACTCGTATTTATACAGGTTAATAAATTTAAAGTTCCGAGAATTTTCAAAAATTGGCTAGTGGTAATATTAACGTTACCACCAGTATTGTTTCCAAAAGTATTAATGCTATTAAGCTGAATATCACTACCCGAGTTAATCTTAATATTACCACCGATTCCATTATTAACAGCACTAGAGTTAAGATCAGCAGTTTTAATGGAATTGAGCGATTGAATGGTAATTGCTCCCCCATTACTTGAACTCGAACTAGAATTCAGTATACCTGCGGTAGTATCAATGATCCCGTTAGTGCTACTAATCGTAATATTTCCACCATTTCCACTTCTAGAGTTTGCACCAGCTATCCCATCACCAGTAACGTTCGATGTGATATTACCTGTAGTCAGGTTAGTGCTAGTCGTAATCGCGATCGCACCTCCATTACCATTAGTAGAACTAGAATTAATCCCACCTTTATTAGTATTAAACGCACCATTACTACTCGTAATGGTTATATTTCCTCCTCCGAAAGTTCCCGAAGAATTAATTCCTAGGACTGCATTGGTAGTATTAATATCACCGATCGCTTTGAGGGAAATATCACCTCCTTTTCCACTAGTAATAGATGAAACGATCGTCTGGATATCTGTAGTAGTAAGGTTACCTCCAGCATTAATAGTAATATTTCCACCATTACCATTACCATTACCAGTGGTCGGGTTCGCTTGTAATGAGCGAGTAGTAATATTGTTTTTAGCAGTTAAAGTTAAATCCCCTGCTTTAGTAGTAAAACTGGTGGAAATATTCCCGGTAGTAATATTTCCAGCGGAAATTGTGAGATTTCTCCCATTGGTATTAATATTATTTGCTAGATTTTGCACCGTAAAAGAACCTACTCCACTATTACTAGCATCAGCAGTAAAAGTAATTGAACCTCCCCCAGATACAAAGTTAAGTGCAGCACCTGAAGTGACAGTGATATTATTAGTTGCTTGTAAGATCACATTTCCTATTTGACTTTGTAGTGCAGTATTGGAAATGGTAAAGGTGGTCGGAGGACTAGCATTAGCAAAAATTGTTGGTAAAAAACTATCTTGTGCTGCAACAGTAGCGGCAATGATGTTAATATTAGTTGGATCTAATAATAAATTACCCAATTTTCCTTTAGTCGCGTTCAGATTAACTAGACCATCAAAAATTAGGTTTTCTTTCCCAGAAATTTCGACAAATCCCCCATTTCCACTATTGGTCCCACCTTGAGCGCTAATCTTTCCCAAAAAGTTGGTTATGTGATCACTCCAAACGATAATGCGTCCACCATCTCCAGTTTGATTTCCATCAGCATTAATAATTGTATCTTTACTGACAAATGTTTCTAGTGCATTTGGGACATTTCCTTTCCCTTGAAAATCTCCCCCGATTCGGACTATTCCTCCGGAACCTGAAGCATTAATATTCCCATTAATTAGTCCTACTTCTTGACCCAATATGTTGATATTTCCCCCAATTTTATGATCAGGTTGAGAAACATCTAATTGACCTGATGCGATCGCCATTCCAGTTAAATTAGGAATCTTAATCTCGGAATTTTTTACAGTCAATGTTCCATCAGAATTAACACTAACTCCGGTTTCGATCCCAGCAGCAGTTCCTGTCAATAAAGTTGGTAAATCCAGGGGTTTAATTGAGAGAATATTTCCTTCCTGATTCCGGGGTGGAGTAATTTCTAAACTCAGTAAGTGTCCTGGTTGACTAATTTTAATTACTTGGTCACCGGGAACAGCACTAATGGTCAGAGTTCCTCCTGGAACTGTGAGTTGTCCTGTATTGATCACATTTCCACTCAATAAAGTTAGACTTTGACCTGGTGCTAGGGTTAAATTACCTGCATTAATAATATTTCCTGCTTGAATATAGTCAAATGCAAATTGACTAGGATTACCGATTAAATTCTGATAATTGTTAACACCAAAACTATTAAACCAATTATTGTTACCAAAACCGATCCCGGTTGCGGTAGTTGCGGTAAATGAAGCTGGTAGATTTAATTGAGCATGGGAACCAAAGATAATTCCCGCTGGATTTATTAAAAATAAGTTCGCATTCCCTCCAGTGACTTGAATTAAGCCATTAATTAAAGAAGGATTACCCCCAACTACTCGACCTAAGATATTATGGATCTGAGGAGTAATTTGAAAATTAGCAGTTTGGTTGGTCGATAATCCGAATTGGGTAAAACTGTGGAATAAATTAGTGCGATCGCCCGATAATGTCCCACCTCGAATATCGAAACGATTACCATTCTGATTGACTAAAGTATGAGTCCCATCAGGTGCGGATGTAATCGGTTGTGCTATAACTGTCAGGTGAACAGTTAAGGGGAAAAGTAAAGGAAAAAATAATCCAATTTGCCGAAAATTTAACATGGTTTTAATTTCTTGTTGATAAAATTGATTTTGATTACTACCTAAATCTTGCTAACTTTTACCTAATTTAATAGTTAGCAGCAAGGAAAAAGTTTTCGATCGCTTTAGGTAGCGAAAATCTTGCACCATTATTGGTGAATTTAACTCATCCCAATTACTGACTTAATTACTGGAGGTTGATCTGTGCGGTCGAGCGGGTTTATGATCCTGATCTATTTGTTATTAAATTGATTTGTGAACCCGTAGAATCGGGTTTATCTTATTGGTAGGTGAGGATTAAAAATCTAGCTGAAAGCTGAACTCGCTCCTACACACATTTAATTATCTTTTTTGAGAGAAATTATTTCATCAAAAATACCATTTTGTCCAAGCAAGTTCACCGGGATATTTGCTAATTAAGCACCAATTATATAAACTTGCCCCAGCCTCATCAATTAAGTACAACTTCATACTTAAAGGATATTATTACTCTTAATTATAGCTAATTTTTTTTAGAATTGTGTAAAGATTTTTTTATGATACCTAATTAATTTTGCACATGATCACAAAAAATTAAATAATAATTGTCGGAATAATAGCTGCTCAAGTTATTACTGCTAAATGTTGTGACCATAAAAACCTAAAAAGATGGTCGCTCTGAACAACAATGTAATATTCGAGTAACTTTCCTATAAAAATTTAAAATTTAAAGGCAAAATATTCTCTGGTATATTGCATCCCAGAGAATAAAATAACCATCAGAGGTTTTTAATTTATAGCATTATTTTCGATTTTCTTAATTAATGCTTAAAGTTCTGCTGAATCAGATGGTCTGAGAAAAAGTTGGGCAATCCCTGTAATATTATCACTGCCATATCCTTGAGCGATCGCTTCCTGATAAATCTGATGGATAGCAGTAGATACTGGAGTTAAAGCATGAAAATCTTGAGCAGTTTGGATCACATAACGAATATCTTTCTCAACCAAATCAATGGGAAACAAAGGTGCATGATGATTGGCTACTATTAAATTTCCTGCATTTTTTGCAGCTAGACTAATCACAGGTAACTCATTAAGACATTCCATTGCTTTCTCTGGAGTGATTCCATCCTTGGTAAGTAACCCAATCATTTCTGCTAGAGCTGCAACCTGAATTCCAAAAAGTGCATTGACTGCAAGTTTCATTACCATCCCCTGACCGACTAAACCAAGATGGTGGATCATGGAAGCACCTCCAGATAACAGGATAGGTCGAACTTGTGCCAAAGTTTCAGCCTTACCTCCCACCAAATAAATTAGTTTTCCTGCTTCTGCTTGTGGACGAGACCCGACTATTGGAGCATCAAGAAAAGCTGCTCCACAGTTTTCAATTGCTGCGGCTAATTCTCTTGTCCAATTTACAGTCAAAGTGCTAGACTCAATCGCGATCGCATTCCGACGTAATCCTGCTATAGCACCAATATCTGGATCGAGCCAGATCAAGCGAGATACCTGATCATTAGTGACCATGCTGATCACTAAATCAGCTTGTGCTGCTGCTTGTTTCGGTGTGGTCGCATAAATTGCCCCTTGACTTAACAAAGGTTCTACCTTACTTTTTGTCCGGTTGTAAACAATGACCTGATATTTAGCCCTGAGCAGATTTTGAGCAATCCTCAACCCCATCGCTCCAACACCTAGTATTGCTACCTTGATTGTATTCATCTTCAATCCTCTCCTAGAAATTGATTAACCTCACCACACTTTAGTTGATGTTAAAGAAGCAATAAATATAGATTTAGACAATTCTCTCATGCGTTTTTTACATGAATCGGGAGAGAATTGATGCAAAAAACTCTCCAAAAGTCTATGGATATATCCGTGCTAAAAATCTTTGTGGAAGTGATCAGACAGGGTAGTTTTGCGGCTGTTGCTCGAGAACATAATCTAGACCCTTCTTCAATTTCACGGGCGATCGCCAGTCTGGAAGCAGAACTGGGGGGTATTAACTGTTTACAAAAATTTGCCTAAATCTTTCTATATCTACCTAAAAACTGTGCTAGAATAGCAAAATGATCACATAAATCTCAGGAATTGCGAGCGAAGATATGTACGCCATCAAATTAGAACTCAAACTGAATAACAAGGAACGGACCTTGATGGCGCGACATTCTGGCTATGCTAGATTTTGCTACAACTACGCATTGAGTCTTTACCAAGAAGTAGGGGCGTATGGCAATACGCCCCTACCAGGTGGGAGTAGCAAAAAGGTAGCAGCAATCGAAAGAGTGTTTACCAATCACGTTAAGAAAAGGCCGGAATATCAATGGACTAATACCCTATCTTCTAGGGTTTACAAGATGACATTCCGGCATTTTAGTGAGGCTTTATCTCGTTACTTTAAAGGATTAGGAGAGTTCCCTAAATTCAAAAGAAAAAAAGATGGTGATTCATTTACTGTAGATGCTGCTGATTGGAATCACTCAATTTTATTGGCAGCTAAGAAATCAATTAAAATTCCCACGTTGGGGACATTTCGACTCAAAGAATCTATTCCATTTCCCTGTGTAGCGCAGACATTTACTATCTCGCGCACGGCGGATAAATGGTATGTATCCTTTACGATCAAAGCCGAGAAAATCCCACCGCTTTCCCACCCCGTTGCCGAACCAGTAGGAATTGACTTAGGAGTAGCAACATTTGCGACTCTTTCTGATGGTAATTCTTACGAATCTCCCCGTCCACTCAAGAAAGCGAAAACCAAGCTGAGTAAAGAACAGTGGAGAAATCGGCACAAGCAATTGGGGAATAGGAAATTCGGGGTGCGAGCGTCGAAAAACGCTCACATACATTATCATAGAATTGCTAAAATCCACGCAAAAACTGCCAATGTACGTCGCGATTTTTTACAGAAAACTACAACAGAAATTAGCCAAAAATATGCTCATATTCATATCGAAGATTTGAATGTAAGCGGGATGATGGCTAATCATAAATTAGCGGCAGCTATTGCTGATTGTGGATTTTATGAATTTCGCCGTCAGTTGGAATATAAGTCTACCATGTATGGCACAAAAGTTGAGCTAGTAGATCGATGGTTTCCTTCTTCTAAAACCTGCTCAAATTGCGGTCATATTCAATCAATGCCATTAAAAGAACGAGTGTTTAATTGCGGTGCTTGTAATTTGTTAATTAATCGGGATTTAAACGCCGCGATCAATTTATCTCGTTATTTGGAAAAAAGTAAGACTAGCTCGGTCTGAACTAAACGTCCTGTGGACAAGAAGGAGCCGACTCCCTTGGTTGAAGCAGGAAGTGAACATCAAATTTGCCGTAGGTAGATTTGAGTAGGTTTCATGGAGCGGTTCGACTCCTGCAACGCACAACAAGACAATTAGCCCCTACGGAAGCAGGTATGGTCTATTTTCAACGAATTGAACCTCTGGTGGAAGAGATAGAGCAAGCAATCAATCTGGCAA
The DNA here is from genome assembly GCA_963744145.1 of uncultured cyanobacterium. GTDB lineage: Bacteria > Cyanobacteriota > Cyanobacteriia > Cyanobacteriales > CAWUOF01 > CAVUSO01. Next base: position 2,433,112 of record CAVUSO010000001.1, read on the forward strand.
TAGATATTTCTGGACAACCTAAAGGAATATTGCGAGTTACAGCATCTGTTTCTTTTGGGCTAAAGTGGATTGTGCCCTTACTACGTGATTTCGGCACCATGTATCCAGACCTCACTATTGATCTCGTCTTGACTGATAGTAATCTGGATTTATTAAGTGAACGAATTGACCTTGCGGTTCGACTTGGACTGTTAGTAGACTCGACTTTAATTGCCCAAAAATTGATGGGAACCCGTTATATTGTCTGTGCTAGCTCACCATACCTGAAGCAATGGGGATATCCAGAAAAACCCAGGGATATAGACAAACATAACTGTTTACTATTTCCCTTAGCGGGATTTCGTTCAAAGTGGATATTTAGAGATAGAAATGGTGAAGAAAGTGAAGTAATGGTTCGGGGAAAAACAATCATCTCAAATGCGATCGCGCTTCAGGAATGTGCGATCGCTGGAATGGGATTAGCATTGCTACCAACCTGGTTGATTGATGATGATTTAAAACTCGGTACTCTTGTCAATGTTTTTCCCAATTATCAGGTAACAGCAACAGATTTTAATACCGCAGTTTGGTTAGTTTATCCTTCCCGTAATTACGTTCCCCTCAAAGTCCGGGTTTTTATTGATTTTCTGAAGAATTCCATCAGAGGGATCAGATAAAACGAACCTTACCCAATCTCAAACTGTTGGGGAATATTTTTATGCCTAGGTTGATTTAATTTAGAGCATAATTTTCCCTAAACCAACTGCTAAAATTATAGTTGCTAAGTGTTGAAACCAAAGCGATCGCGAAAGCTCAGGTGTTAAGAATCCAAGCCCGAAAAAGAGAGCCGCCAAAAAAAAGCTTGATCTCTTACTTATTGATAGGATCTACTACTTAACTAACCAAATGCTTTGATAAAACTTCAACAACCTTCCCAGCTAGAGTATTACCGAGTTCCCTTGGCTCCAACTTATATAGCCCACCCCCATAAACACGCCCCTCACTGATCAGCACTTCATCAGAAATGCAATTAAGTACCTGCCATAATTGTTTGAGTAATTCTGGATGATCTAAAAGCACTTGGGCAAGAGTAGGTTTAGGATACAGCATCAAATAAACATTGGTAGCCGTAGCCTTTGAGTGGTTCAGAATAAATCGAAATGGTCTAGCTCTACCAGAATTCTGACGACCCATATAGGTGCAGAGAAAGGGGGAAGGCGATCGCTTTTCTTGAGAATACCAGGGAGAACGATGCTTGCACAGGTAGCGATCGCTAATTCCCTGCTTTACTCCCATCTGCAAATATTCCCAAAGCGACGGATAATTAGCTTTCACCTCATCTGGGGATAAATCACAAGACAGCAGAAATAGTTGACGATCTAGAACGGGATTCCCCAAGCGATCAGCTTCAATTTCATCCACTGATAATAGTCGGGGACTGGGCAAAACTGGTTTGAAAAAATCTAGAGGTAATTGATAATCAGAAACTTGCTCTGGTGTCAACACAAAAAAATCGTTAGCTCCCGTCGCTAGTCCCCGTTTGATCGTGAATAAATCCTTCAGTTTTAATGACTGCTCTTGAGAATTCACTCTACTAGACACCAATCCAAACTGAGTCCATTTAGCTGCACCGCGTAGTTCTTCCACCGACATTATTAGGGAGCGTTTAGGTTCTGTCAGACTCCCCTGATATGTGAATTCAACAGCATGGTTAGCAGGTGGTAAAGCTTTCTTAAACCAAACTACTGCGGACGATACTAACGCATCCTTAAACTGTACATCCACCAGATCGAAACAATGAATCCGCAGTAAAGTAACACAGTTGACCAGGTAATCCTTAATTGGCTGTCCGTAATTTACATCCATAAACCCTGTAGGAATTAGCCACCCAGCTAAACCATTGGTTGTCATCCAAGCATCTGAAATACACAAGAAATGACAGTAAAGACTAGCCAACTGACTGAGTTTTATTTCTGCTGTTTGCTCTGTTATCCTTTGCAACCTTAGTTTTTCAACTCGACTCAAATGATGATGTCGGACATAGGGGGGATTGCAAATCAGCAAGTTAGCTTTAGTGTGATCAGAATTGGGTGGTATAGCCTGAGTAAAATCAGCAATATTTACCGTAAGGAGTGGATCGCACCAAAGTTTTATCGCTTCATTGCCATAGTGAGGGTCAATCTCATAGGCGATCGCTTCTTCAATTTGAGATAACGGAAATTGCTGCAATAATGCCGAGTAGAATGCTCCAGTGCCAAAAGCCGGGTCAAGAAACCTAATTTTTTGATTTATTGGTAATATAGTTTTAGCATATTTCAAAATATCTGTTGCCAGTGCTGTAGGTGTGGCAAACTGACCTAACTTGTTTCGCTCTGTTTGGGTTTTTGCTCCATCTAGTTGCGACTGTCGTAATACTCGGATCGATTCTGTCGTAATGAGGCTCATATTCCAAACAGTCCTAAATCATCTATTCGATGTTCCCACACCCAATCAATCCCCTCTGCTGCTTCATAGCCTAAATAACCGCTATCAAAATAACCGCAAAGAAACAAAATAAACCGGACATTTTCACCGTAATTACTCCGTAATTGAGTCATTTTAACAGCTTCTTCTTTGCGTCGTTTATTGGGATTGGTATAGTCTCCAGCAGATTTCAGTTCAGCATCGAGAGTAGCACTATCTGTTCGGGGTGGAATTCGCTGTTTTTCTTCCATATTTTTGACCAGGTTGGACGAAACCCCAGCTAAACCAATTAGGCGATCGCGTGCAATAGGTGGCGCTGTTGCCATCCGGAGAATAGGGAGAACAGAAGGATACTGTCGTAGAATAGCAGGTGTAATATTGGTGAGATTTACTGTTTGCTCTAATGCCGATTTAACTTGTTTAGTGGTTACTAAACGAGTGTCGCGGTAAACTTGAGGGGCGAACTGCATAAACCAATTGTTGTAGAAGTCTACTGACTGGACAATATCTAGCTTCCACAAATGGGGCTTATCTGCATTGACTGGCATGATATCAAATTCTAGCGATCGCTCTCCCTATTTAAGCTACGGTAAAAGATATATTTTCTAGCACTACATTCGGGATATTTCCTGTACCTAAAACCTGTGTAGCATCTAAAACTTCTATCCCTACTAATAACTCATTTTCACCAATATTTAAAGCAATTTCCTCGGTTAACTGTAAAGTCCGACACTGATGCTTGCCTTCTACAAGTCTAATGTAGAGAGCATCAACTTCTGAATCATAACTAATCTTCATAAATTTTGACCTCAAAAATAAAAAGTATACAAGGTGATAACGACTAACTCAGTATCAGTCTCAGCAACAATCGGTACTACTTTCTTCAGAGAGTAGAACTTACCCTGCCAATCATCATTATACTGAAAAGTAGCTTGATATTTATACTTACCATTTTTAGCAAGTTGTCGATTACCTGTAATAATGGTATCAACAATTTCTGCGACATTTGTACCTCTTTCAATCGCTTGTTCTTTGGCATGATTAGTTAATCTAATGGGTTTCACTTTCTTTGTTACCCCTTAATAGTCTCTGCTGCTTGACCTTGACCTTTACCTTGAAGTCTAGCCAGACGTTGCTCTTGCAGATCAGTTTCTACCATTGCGATTAATTCATCAAGTGGTCGTGTAAGCAAGTTAATTTGTTGGTTAACTTCACGCCATTTTCTCACACTTCGCGCTCTTGTTTGGGGGGTCGGGTATTTGGCTACGGATGAGCAAGACGCGATCGCGACTCGTCTCTTGGCGGAAATGGAAGATGAGCAGACATGGAAAACTAAGTTTGAATCTACGACTGATGATCAGTGGGATCGGATAGCCCAGATGGTGCGTCAAGAAATTGCTGTTGGCGATATCGCTCCTTTATCCGACGTTTTCCCTTCTGAATCTCAACCATGAAATCAAGTGTCACGAAAGCATTTCGCCAGAAACTTGATCAGCTTCCTACATCAATTCAAAAGCAAGCTGCTGCGAAAGCTCTGGTATTGAGAACCCAAGCCCAAAAAAGAGAGAAACCAAAAAATGCTTGACCTCTTACCTAATTTATCTTCTCTACTACTTGACTTTTACTTTTAGATTGAAGTCTAGCTAGACGTTGCGATCGCAAACCAGTTTCTACCATTGCGATTAATTCATCAAGCTGGAGTGTAAGCAAGTCGATTTGTTGATTAACTTCACGCCATTTTCTCACACTTCGCGCTCTCGTTTGGGGGTCGGGTATTTGAGTTGGTTGATTCATAGTAAATTCCAATGCAAGTTTAGTTTCAGCAATGCTTGCTTCGACAGCACCGATTAATACCTCAGCCTGCTCAATAGTTTGAGCCAGTAAGTTCAGCATAGCATCAGTTGCGATTGGTTGGTATTCGGCTATTCTTAGTGCTAGAGTATGTAGACGTGAATAAGGTACTGTCAGCCTTTCGACACTATTGTGCATCTGATCTAATTCTGGTAAGGTTGCCTCATTTTCGCCAAACCTTTCCAATAGAACAAACTCGGTAGCTTTGGCCTCATTAATCAGCTCTACTAACCGTCGTTGTAAGTAAAAGATTCTACTTAAAGTTTGGTCTGGTAATTTGGCCATTGTACCTGAGATTGAGAGAAACCAAAACTATATTGTACCAAATTTGCCATAATATCTATTTTAGCTATACCTAACAGTTTTTTGGGGGGGGTCGGGGCGATCGCATCACTTCTAATCGCTGATGAGAGTAATTTTCCCTGTAGGGGCGAAGCATTCGGGCGACAATTGAACAATAAAACGGTTAATCTTATCCCCGAATGCTTCGCCCAGCTCTACGCCGAGATCCCCAAAAATATCCTTGATCTTTATATTGAAGTCCAGCTAGACATGGTGATCGCCAACCAGGTTCTAGGATTGCGATTAATTCATCAAGCGATCAGGTCAGCTATTGGTTAACTTCAGAAATGCTGTTTTTTTGGGATCAGAGGGGCGATCGCATCACTTCCAATCGCAAATGAGAGTAATTTTCCCTGTAGGGGCGAAGCATTCGGGCGACAATTGAACAATAAAACGGTTAATCTTATCCCCGAATGCTTCGCCCAGTTCTACGCCGAGATCCCCAAAAATATCCTTGATCTTTATATTTAAGTCCTAGATATGGCGATCGCCAACCAGTTTCTAGGATTGCGATTAATTCATCAAGCGATCGGGTCAGCTATTGGTTAACTTCACACCATTTTCTCACACTTCACGCTCTCGTTTGGGCGTCGGGTATTTGGGCTGGTTGATTCATGGTAGAGTGCAATACGGTTCAGGTAAGATTTTTTTTGGATATCTCGGCGAAGAAGGGCGAAGCATTCGGATCTAAGATTAACCGTTTTTATTGTTAAATTATCGCCCAAATGCTATGCCTCCGGCACGCTACGCGAACGCCCCTACGCTTAACTGAACTGTATTGGGTTCTAACCAATAACTGATCTGCCGAAATGCTGATGCCTACGGCACGCTACGCGATCGCTATTCCAGTTTATGGGGCGCGATCGCATCACTTCTAATCGCAGATGAGAGTGAACAAGAGTAGACCATTGGGCTACAATACTTAATTATTTTGACTCACTTCAGTTATTCTCGAAGAAATTACAAGCCCGGCAGTTCCTAACCCTATAGTTGCTAAAGAACCTAAAATAATAAATTGAGCCTGGTTAGTATTTATTGGTGAAGGTACTATGACTTCAACACCAGGAATCCCACTTCTTATAGTTGGACTTTGTGCTGGTTCTTGAGCGCGAGCTAACTTGATCAAACCAAATGCAAACAATAAAACACCTAAACCGATAAATCCTACACTAATAATTTTAAAAATTATCTTTTTCATGTTTGTTGGCTCCTCTTTGATTAAAGTATGGTGGATAGGATAGCAATTAGTATTGCTTTGTGTGGTTTCAAAAACAACCCTTACTAAAAAAAAGTTTGATTTTCTCTTGAACTTCTGGTATCTCCTCCCAATCATCTTCAATTGATTTTCTCATCATTTCAGGTTGTTTTGCTGTATAGGAATTTGTACAATTTGGAGTCTCTATTTTGTAAGTCAAATCAATCTTAGAGCGTCCTCTTAATGGATTTTCAGGATCGGGTTCAATCTGAACATGAGGTGATATGTAAGAGATTATTTTGTCAAAAACAACTTCTATAGTTTGACCGGCTACTGTTTGAATTAAAACTTCCCCTACATAAACCGCTAAACTCAATAATTGAGGAGTTACAGGGCTACATGCAACTAGAAGAGGAATAAATAGAAATATCAGCCACCAACTTGTTTTTCTCGTTTTTTTGTATTGCATGATTATCTCATTGTACTCTCATTTTCTATGATATCCGAAATCTCAACTGAACCATATTGTAGTTTATTCTGAATATGTAAACCCAGAAAAACCAAGCCTAAAATTCCGGTCATTCCGAAATGATATAAATTCTCTGACGTGATTTCAGCAAAAGGATAAGCGTAAGGAAAAAATCTGGCATATTGACTATCTAGTAAGTTAGCTATTCCTAATTTTATTAACCCTAGCAAGGAAGGAAAAAATAAAGCAACAAAGGCAATTACCCTTTTTGAAACGTAGTCAAATGCTAGATCGAAATCTAAAACTGCAATCATACCTCCTGCGAAAATAATATAACTAACTAAACCCAAAATATCTAAAAGCACATTGGCAGGGGAAATATGATGATATAGAGAAGTTGCGAATACCAAAATTAGCCCTAAAAAACCCAACCAAAATCCATAAACAATTACCCATATTGCTCTAGCAGTAGCAATCTCCCAAGGAAAGCAAGGAGTAAGACGCAGCCACAGTAACTGACTTACTGAAAAACTGTCTCCCAAAGGTATAAGTAACCGAGAAAGTATATCAAAGGCTACATAGATCCAAGCCCATGAAAATAATTCATGGAGAAAACGTATATAGACTGTTTCTCTAGCTCCCTGATATGATGTTAAAGGGATATCAAAAAAAGTTAGTTGTCCTTGATACCAACTACAGGGCACTGTTGCAATAATTATTCCTACTAATAATAAAATTGGCAAGCTATATGACTTGAACAATTTTATAATTTCATGCTCAATTATTACCCATGCTTTGTTTAAATTTATCATTAGCTTTCCCTCCTTTGTAGAACCCCTGTCATCTGAAATTTATGGATTGATGAATCTGTAAAAATTTCTTCCAAAACTTGAAAAGCTCCTTCTTTGGAAAGATTAAAATATTTTTGAGCTTCAGCGTTAATAGAATCAGTCTCTATTTGACAATCAAAGCCTTGAAACTGTTGTTCATGTAGTTTACCTTGAAATAGTTCATAAACTTTATCGGTTAACTTGGCGACTTCATCCCGCCGATGAGAAATCCATAAAATCCCTGCTTGATTACAATTAGCAAGTCGTTGAATTTCGGACAATACAATTTGTTTACCTTCTTTGTCTAATCCTTCTGTTGCTTCATCTGCAATTAGCAACTGTGGTTTCTTAGCCAAAGCTAAAAATGCCATCAGTCTGATCCTTTGTCCTTTTGACAGCTTGCTAACATCAGATTCATAAAAACTAGGAATTTGTAGTCTTTGCTCAATTTCAATGTAAGCTAATCCTTTTAGCTCCTTTTGTTGCTGACATAGAGATTTAAAAATTTGCACAAGCTCTTTAACTAAAATTCCTGTTGGTAAGCCTAACTCTCCAGGGTAATAAGAAGGATCACCTATGTAGCCTAGCTGGGGGTAATTATTGCCCCATAAAACTTTCTTTCCAAATAAATTGACAGTGCCGTTGTTAGGAAAGCATAATCCTAGCAATAGTTTAATAATTGTAGATTTGCCGCAGCCATTTTCCCCAATCAGACCAATATTCTTACCCGGAAACAAACTTAATGAAATATTATCCAAAAGCTTATTCTGGCTTTTGGCATAGCTAAATGTAACATCTTTTAACTCAAATAATGGTTGTTGGCTTAGATGTGAGCCAGTTAAAGAACTTGGTTGCATCAATAGTGTTTCCTTGCTCTCATGCGTGTAATCCCGTTGTTGATCGTGAATATGTATTCTAGACAACATATTTGAGTTGCAACTTATAAATGGCTGACAGCTCCACAGTTCGATGTATATCAAAAAAAAAAAAAAAAAAAAGTCTAGCTGTGGATTCAGGGTAAACGTATCTTATTTTTATAATGCTTACTGGAAAATGATTTCAGCAATTGTTAATTTTTGTTACTAAATTATGAAACTCTTACTAGAAAAGCAGCCTACTGGCGACATTCTGATTTCTCTAATTTGCCCCCAACTGCGGTGAGTAAAACTCTCTCCCGACTAGCAGAAGAAGGAGTTTTGGAGTGAGTCAGCAAGGGACTTTACTACCATTCGCGTCAGACTAAACATGGAACAACCTAGAAGCTACTGATGCAGCAATACTTGATTTCTTAAGGTCTAGAGGGAATTTGAGTGAGTTGTCTCCAAAAGAGACTAAGCAACGGTTACTGGACTATTTTCGATCAAGCGATCGCTTTGAACAGTTAGTAGCAATTGCCGATGAGGAACCGCCGCGAGTACGAGCTATACTGGGAGCGATCGGACAGGAATTAGGTCAAAGTCTGAAAAAATTAGAAAAACTCAGAAATAGCTTAAATTCCTTATCTCGGTTTGATTTCGGTAAGTTAAGCAACCTGCGCTATGCCAAAGAGTGGCAAGGCGAATGAAACTGTTTCAGCACAAATACAACCAAGTCTGATCACAGAATATAATCAGCAGTGTGGCAGACTATACTACGGAAATTATCCTACATGGAATGAGGTACAAACCTGCTTTGAAGAAATTCGTAATTGGTTGTGAAACCAGTATTTTAGTCCACCTCACAGCATTGACTTGAGATCCGAGTTACCTATCCTTTGTACACCTTACGAATTGTAATAGTCAAAATAATCGGTGATGATGTCAAAGTTATCTGCTGGTGATTAACTATTTTCGATCAAGCGATCGCATTTGTGTGGTAGACAGCGGATTCGGTGGTTGATGAAGTACAGTAAGATTTGGCATGAATGGCGATCGATCGGTTAAAGTCGCTTATGAGTGATCTGTGTTGGTTGGGCAGGTTTATGATAGTTATCTGTTTGGAGCAGAATTGATTGGTGAACCTGCCCCTACAAATCCTGGTTGATTATGATCATAAATTCATTCATCTGCCCCTACAAATCCTGTTAATCTTGTAATCCTCTAATCCTGATCGATTTTTTGGTGAATCCCTGTAGGGGCGGGTTCACCGATGAACTTGCCACACACAAATAACCCTTGTGCCGAGCGCAGTCGAGGTATTAATGAACCCGCCCTGCCCCACAGATCACCTTAATGAACTTCATAAACCTAGAATAACCTGTAACGATTGTACAACTACCACCACCTTAACTGAAGTATTTTAAAAATCAGTAGAAGTAAAAATACATATTATTTAGTTTAGAGCATAATTTTCCCTAAACCAACTGCTAAAATTATAGTCGCTAAGTGTTGAAACCAAAGCGATTGCGCTACGCGCACGCTGTGCGAACGCATCGATTGACGAGCAATTTTTTGGGTTAATAACATTGTTAATAACACCGAAACAATTAAGATCGTTCCCTGTAAAAACTCAACTACTGCTGGATCAGCTACCCAGACAGGTAACCCAGCACCATCTAATCCAAAAGTAGCTAAACTAACTGGTAAAATTTTTCCAGCTTCGGTTAAACCCAATTGTAAATAGTGGGCTAAATTTCCTCCTAATACTAATGGTAAATATCCATAAGCTAGCTCGGTAAAAGAACGGGGTTTTAAAGGACCTTTAAATAACCAGATCAACCCATAAGCTAACAAGGGAATTAATGCTGGAATCGTTAAAACCAATATAGAAATTCCCAAATGGAGCCAAAATAAACTTAAATCCCCAGCTAATCCGAACCAGGATTGTAATTCTGGTAAATGATGTAAAAATACCCCATTTAATAACAATAGTAATAGTGCTACTTCATAATCATGGGGTACATGAGTTGTCCAAAGTTCAATTCCCGGTGGACGCAAATTTAGTTCTACCGAACGATGGGGACAAGCTTTTAAACAAGTCATACACAATACACAATCTTTATTATCTTCTAACTGAGCAGGATGGGAATATAATGGACATCCCATTGTCTCTAAACCTTCTCCTTTTTGCGGACCTCCTTTATAACATTGATAGGTAGTACATTCAGCTGAACAAGTTCCCTGTTGTGCCCTTAATTCAATCAAAGAAAGTTTAGCAAATAATCCATTCATGCCCCCAATTGGACATAAATATCGACACCAAAAGCGTCGCTCAAAAATAGCTGAAAAAATCATTGCTCCAGCAGTAATTAGTAATAGTAAACAAGCCGAAAGGTAAGCTGTATTTGGTAAATCCCACAGCTCTTCCCATAAAAAAATTAAAGCAAATAAACCAAATAAAAACCAGCCACCATACTTTTCGGCTGTCTGCCGGGGCCAGTGTTTTAATTCACGGGGATATAACCATAAAGACAACTTCTGAGTAACTTCCCCATAAATCATAAAAGGACAAATTGAACACCACAATCGACCTACAAATGGAAAGCCAATTAATATTAATGGCCACCACCAAGCCCAGAAGATATTTAAGGCAAAATTATTAGTTCGATGTTGGGGACCAATAAATAAAATCGCCACAATAATGGCAAAGAAAGTGAAAGTAAAACCATAATTAATGCGATCGGGCCACCAAGGACTACGCAGAAACCACCTTAATTGGGGATAGAGATTTAACAGATTCACCCGAAATAATTTTTTCTTAGTTTGGACTGACCAAAAAATTTCTTCAGTCAGGAGTTTGGCACCATTAGACTGAATTAGCGCTCGTTCAACTAAATTTTCTAATTCTCGCAGATTATTGGGAAAATCATAGCTTTGTAAACGTCTTAAAGCTTCGGTAGTCATCCGAGGTTTATTGATATTTTTAGCTTGACACTGAAGACTGATATAATAATTTACTTGTGTTTCAATATCGGCTTTACGAACCCGTAAGGGTGGAATTTTAATTAAATGACCAGCCAGAGAGTCTATTTCTGGCATAATTTTTTCCGAAATCATAATTATTCTTGCCAGACAAGTAACTATTTCGGGTGATTCTGGAAGACGACTAATCGGAGTATAAGTACCAGTTTTGAGTAAATTAGCCAAGGGAGGTATTAATTCGGGCGACAGTTCTTGGATATTATTTAAAATAATCGTTCCTTGTCCTAAGCATTCTAATAATCCTGGTTTACCTCCGACTCGACCAAATAATTCAGGACCGTGAGGTTGAAGTAGACCACAATCTACTTTAATAATTGGTTCTCGACGATTTGGAGAGCTAAAATGAATCAAAGCTGCTGTATTATCTTTTTCTAGTCCTGGTTCACCAAAGATTAAAACTGGGTGATTATTCTCGGTGGCTTTTTTAATTTGTTGTCTTAATCTGATCGCATAGCGACTTTTACCAACAATTCCACGTTTCGCTTTGGTAATTAAATAGGGTCGGAGAGTAATTAGACGTTCTTGTTCGTAGGTAAGTTGGGATGAGATTTGGACGAGTTCCTCGGCTAATCTTTGGGAAAATATTTGGGTAATTTCTGGATATTCGCTCACTAATTGATGAAATTGCTCGGTACTAATAAACCAAAGATGACATTCCGTTTTACTAATAATGGTTCTCTGGGCTAGTTGCCCAAATAATAATTCTTGGAGATGAATGGTAGCACCAGTGAGTAAACTAATTGCCCAAATTGAGCCGATTTGATGGAGCCGATCGCCTTCAATTTGACCGGACTCCAATATGTATAATCCTGCTGGTGGGGTGTCTTCTAGGACCAAACGATGGTGAGCTGGGATCACTTGTTTCACTAACAGTGGGGCGATCGCAGTTAAGATATATTCAGGCAAAATGCCGATTTCAGTTCGCTCTTGGAGCCAAATCAGTAAAGTTGATGTCATGGGGATCTAATCTAAACATCATTACTATTATTCAATGGATTGCCTCCCAAAAATTTGATTGTTACAATTACTAATAATATCCATTAATTATCCTGATTAATCAACCCAAAGGTCAGCCAAAAATGAATTTAACCAGTACAGAAATTACCAATCTCTGGGTTCCTTTACTTCTCCTCAGTTTCATCATCATCGCAGCTATTTTTTTCAGTTATAGCAGTAAATAAATCAAGTTTATGCCCCCAGAGGGGATTGCAATTTGAAAAAAAAGAGAGTCTACTGATAACTTGTTCTCTCCAGTTGACTATATGAAAAGACTTTTTGTCCTGGTTTTCGGTATTAGTTTATTCGCGATCGCTTGTAGTAAATCCCAAAATCAAGCCAATCCTCCTAGTCCTTCAACCTCCAATCCTCCACCCTCAGTCGCTAGTCAAACTCAAAAGAAACCTTTAGTAGTAACAACTGTAGCTCCTCTGACTAATATTGTTAGTAATATTGCGGGCGATCGGCTCGAAGTCAAGGGTATCATCCCGGAAGGAACCGATTCCCATACCTTTGAACCCCGTCCCTCCGATGCAGATTTATTAGCTAAAGCTAACCTGATTATTGCTAATGGTTTATCCTTAGAAACTCCCACCGAAAAACTTGCTAATTCTGCTAAACCAAAGGAAACAAAAATCTATGAATTAGGTGAGAACACTATTACTAAAGATCAATGGATGTTTGATTTTAGCTTTCCCAAGGAAAAAGGGGAACCTAACCCCCATTTGTGGGTCAATCCCAAATATGCAGAAAATTATGCTAAACTAGCTGCTAAGTGGTTAACCGAACTCGATCCAGCTGGTAAAGATTATTATGCCAATAACTTGAAAAATTACCTCCAAAGACTCGAAGAGTTAGATCAAGTAACTAGAGCTGTAGTAGAAAGTATACCCCCAGAAAATCGGAAACTACTCACTTATCACGATTCTTGGGCTTATTGGTCGAGGGAATACAATTTTCAAGTAATTGGAGCAATTCAACCCTCAGATTTTAAAGAGCCTTCTGCTCAAGAAGTAGCTAAATTAATTGACCAAATTCATGCTGAAAAAGTTCCAGCTATTTTTGGCTCTGAAGTTTATCCGAGTAAAGTGGAAGAACAAATTGCTCGTGAAGCAAAAGTCAAAACTGCTAATACTGCTGATGATGAATTACCAGGAGAGGGTTCAGCTAATGCAATGGAAGATAAAAACCCTCAACATACCTATATTGGGATGATGGCAAATAATATGAAACTTTTTGCCGAAAATTTAGGAGGAAACCCTGATTTAGTCAAAAAAATTAACCCTGCTAATGTAGTCGGTCCGACTGCTACTTCTCCTAAATAACCTAACTCGCACCAAATTAAACCATGAACTATGAACCGCTATTAGAAGTAAGAAACCTCGTTTGTGGCTATGAAAATCAGTTGATCTTTTCAGATGTAAATTTGAAATTATATCCAGGTCAACTCTCCGGTTTAGTCGGTCCTTCCGGGAGCGGGAAAACCACTTTACTCAAAGCAATTTTGGGTTTAGTACCGATTTGGTCTGGGGAAATTTGGTGCCGAGGAAAACTGTTAAAATCAGGTACAGCTCCTCCTCAAGTGGGATATGTACCTCAAGTAGAAACTATTGATTGGAGTTTTCCGGTTACTGTCGAAGAAGTAGTGATGATGGGGCGCTATCGACAACAAAAAATTTGGCCCTGACATTCTAAAAGCGATCGGGAAACTGCTCGGGAATTATTAAGTCGAGTTGGGATTGAACATCTTGCTAGTCAATCAATTGGTAAACTATCCGGTGGTCAGCAACAACGAGTATTTTTAGCTAGAGCTTTAGTCGGAAATCCTGATCTAGTTCTGTTAGATGAACCCACCAGTAGTTCTGATTTAAAAGTTCAACATGAACTCTTACATTTATTAGCAGACCTCAATCAACAAGGTTTAACCATTTTACTTTCTACCCATGATCTTAATTCTGTTGCTACTCATTTACCTTGGGTCATTTGTTTTAATCATGGCTTAATCTGTCAAGGTCAACCGATCGATATTTTTACAACTAGTAATCTCCAGAAAACCTTTGGAGCAGCAATGATAGTATTACATCATGAAGAGCGCATTATTATTGCTAGTGATATGACTTCTGTTCGTCATCAAATGCAATCTCATCTACCAGCAATCTTACGATCATAATTATCATGGAACTTCTCTTAAAACCTTTTCAGTATGATTTTTTTACTCGGGCGATGTTAGTCGCCATGATGGCAGGTTTATTATGTGGTGTTATGGGAGTCTATATTACTACTAAACGCATGAGTTATATTGCTCATGGACTTTCCCACGCGATTTTAGGTGGAGCAGTTTTTAGCTATGTTTTAGGATTAAATTTCTATATTGGTTCAGGAATTTGGGGATTCCTAGCAGCTTTATTAATTCAATATTTGAGTAGTCGTAAAATTTACTCAGATGCGGCGATCGGGATTGTGACTACAGCTAGTTTTGCTTTCGGAGTCGCAATTATTAGTAGTTATCGCAAGTTTACCCAAAATTTTGAAGCAGCTTTATTTGGTAATGTGCTGGGAGTAGCACCAACAGATTTATGGATTGTTGGGATAGTTACAGTAGTCCTGTTAACGATAGTTTTTTTATTTTATCGACCGTTATTATTTTGGTCTTTCGATCGCGAAGTTGCCAAAGTTTATGGAGTACCAGTTGTCGCGATCGATATTCTGTTTGCGCTGATGTTAGCAACTTTATTAGTCACCACTTTACAGGTATTGGGAGTAACATTAATTATTTCTGCTGTCGTTATTCCCGCTTCCATAGCGCGACTTTTGAGCGATCGCTTTGGTTATATGATGATTATTTCTGGCATTTTAGGAGCTGTAACTGCATTCATTGGTATTTATTTTAGCTACTACCTAGATATTGCTTCTGGTGCTAGTGTAGTTTTACTATCCACATTAATATTTAGTTTAGTTCTCCTCTGGAGTAATTATTATCGTTCTCGTCAACGTCCAATCTTTCCTTTTGATGCGACTAAAAATTTATATGAATAATGAATCAAAAAGTAACTGCTGGAGTTAAGTTTTCAGATTTCAATGGTTTAAGTTTTAATTCAGGTGTAGAAGTATCAAACATCGACATAGTTGAATAGACAGGATTTTAATTCACTGATCGTCTTAGGGGGTGATATTTGTGAGCAACGCAGATGAGCAGGAATGGATTCCCAGATCTCTAACAGCATAGGAATATCCAGTTGCAATTGTTCTATTATTGTCCGATGAGCGAAAATTTCATCGGTTTGACCTGATAATACTAACTGTCCCTCATGCAATACAAATACCAAATCTGCCCAGGAATAAGCTAGATCCAGGTTATGAGTTGCCATTACGATTGTAGTGCCTTGGGTATGAATTCGATCTAATTCTTGCAGTAAATTACGAGTTTGTCTTCCATCAAGATAAGCAGTGGGTTCATCCAGCAAAAGTAATTCCGGTTGAAGCGTCATTACTCCTGCTAGAGCAACTCGCCGTTTTTGTCCTAAACTAAGATGGTGCAGAGGTTTATCTGCGATGTCTTGCAGGGCAAAATCTACTAGGGTTTGGTGCAGTCGTTTTTCAATCACTGTTGTAGGTAATTGTAAATTACACAATCCGTAGGAAATATCTTCAGCAACAGTTCCAGCAACTAATTGTTTTTCAGGATCTTGAAATCCTAGCCCAATCCGTTGTCGCCATTGATTGAGGGAACGGGAATTATAAACAAGGGGTTTTGTTTTCCAGGAAATAGTACCGCGATCGGGTTTATATAGTCCGTCAGCAAGACACAGCAATGTTGATTTACCACAACCATTATGTCCGATCAGTACGCTTTTTTTACCAGAGGGAATGGTTAAAGATAGATGATTCAGGGCAGGTTGTTTAGTGCTAGGATAGGTATAAGAAATTTCGTCAAATTGCAGGAGAGGAATAGACATAAATTAATAAAATCTAAAATCTAAGGTCTAAAATGATTAAGCCTGTACAACCTAACAAGGATTCCATCGCATAACGTCTAGAGTAGTGATAGGAGTTATTTGATTGCACTCGAAACTCTCCATTGAATCCCCGTGCTGCTAGTGCTAGGGAAAGTTGTTGGTAGTGTTGCAGCGATCGCACTAATAGTTGACTTCCCAGTAATCCAACACTATACATCCAACGTTGCCTTGTCCGATATCCTCCTCTTGCTGTTTGTGCTAGTTGCAGTTCAGTTACCACATCTAGAAATAAGAACACAAACCGATACATTAACATTAATAGTTCAGTTAAAATGCTAGGAATTCGCCACTGTCTCAGCACTTGTAATAGATCGGTGAAAGGGATGGTGAATAGGACAAATAATAAACAGGATGTGCAAGCAAGCGATCGCATTCCAATCTGGAGTGCTTGAGTTAATCCATTTCTGCTTAAAAATATATACCATTTACCCAATTCTATGCCGCTAATTTGATCTATTTGGACGGAGGTGATCTGTTCTACGGAGACAATTTCTAAGATTAATGCTGGCATACTGGTTAAGAGAAATATTCCGGCGATCGTTAATACTCGTAGATAAATCTTTCCGGGAATTCTTGCATAGCCAATAGTCCATACTCCTAGCCATAGACTAATTAATAGTTGGGTGGTTGGATGGGTGATCATGGCGATGAGTAATGTGGCGATCGCAAATAAGAGTTTTTGTTGTGGTGAAACTAACCGCAAGCGATTTGTATAGGTATAGAGGTCAAGATGATGGTGCATTATTGGTTTACAGAAGGAGGAGGATGTTTATTTTTTTTATTGCTTTTTTGTTGATTCTGATTGTTCGCTTCTGCCGCGATATAGTCCTATTACATAACCGATGATGCCAGATCCTATTGCTGCTTGGGATGCAAATAAAAAACTCTCTACTTCTCCACTAGGTGGTTCAAACAGAGGTTTAAACCAGGGTTTATATCCGGGTTGGACTTCGCTGATCGCTTTTTCAGCACGGTCATCTGAGCCACCAAATTCTCCTCGGACAAAGATCAGGGGAATTAAAGCTAGAATTAAGACTGCGATCGCTAATAGCCAATTATGATTTTTAGTCGGTTGTTTATTCATGTTTGAGTAGTTTCAGGGTTTCTAAATCTTGACGACCGTAGGATTGCAGCCAATTCCATACTAATACTGTTAGTAATCCTTCACTGATTGCTAAGGGGAATTGTGTTACTGCAAAGATACCCGCAAATTTAAGAAATGCGGCGATAAAACCACCCTGAACCGCAGGAAATGCTAAAGCTAATTGAATTGAGGTGGTGATATAGGTAAGCAAATCTTCTAAGGTTGAGGCGAGGAAGATTGCTATTTTTTGATGCCCGGTTTGTAAGACTAGGTGATAAACTCCATAGGCTACAAAAGGACCGACGATCGCCATTGAAAACGCATTAGCACCGAGGGTGGTTAAACCACCGTGGGCTAGTAATAATGCCTGGAATAGTAAGACTAAACCCCCTAAGACTGACATTACTGAAGGACCAAATAGAATTGCGCCTAGTCCTGTTCCTGTGGGGTGTGAGCAACTACCTGTTACGGATGGGATCTTTAAAGCGGATAGGACAAAGGTGAAGGCTCCAGCTAGGGCGAGTAGGGGTTTGAGCTCTGGATTTGTTTTCGTGATGTGAGTTAGCGATCGCCATCCCAGTAGAAAAAATGGCAATGCTACAATCCACCAAAACACTGCCCATTGCCAAGGTAGAAAGCCTTCCATGATGTGCATTGCCTGGGCAGGTTCTGCTGAACCGATTACTAAATAAAATGTAAGTCCTACCATCCCAGTAAGACTACCAATATATCGATACCGTCTCATCTGTACCTCGCAGATTCTTGAACGTCTGGTAGCGATCGGCGGGCATCCTGGCTAGGTGTGATGATCAGTCACGTCTTTACAGTTGCGGGACAGCGGCAGATTTACACTGCTCTTTCCCCCTTACCTCTAGTAGTTGTTCTCCACTAGAACCGATCAAGCATATTTTGAGCATATCACACCGATTCCATTATTAACAGCACTAGAGTTAAGATCGCCAGTTTTAATGGAATTGAGCGATTGAATGGTAATTGTTCCCCCATTACTTGAACTGCGGTGATCGGGATTGTGACTAAAATGAATAATGAATCAATAATGAAATCTAAAAAAACTAAAATTTAGCAGTGATTACCTATTGCATTGATGAAAGATTTAGATTAAGATAAATCAGACATTGAAAGGGAGTAGCTGCTAGCAGAGAAAATGCTAGTACATCTGAATCAACATACTGGTATTTTACCTGGTTCAGATGACAAGTTTTCGTCAAACTTGGGAGCGAGACTTTCACTAAGTTCGTAAACATGATACGAGCTTGGTGAGGTTTCGTCAATCTCATCAAGCTCTATTAGCAAGATATCAAAGGGGAGTTTGATGAGATGTTAGCTGCTTTTACCGCTTCTTTATTATTAATAACTATTTCCGAATTAGGTGATAAAACTTTTTTTATTGCTGTAATTCTCGCCATGCGTAATTCGCGACGTTTGGTATTTCTTGCTGTAATTGCTGCTTTAGTAGCGATGACATTGTTATCAGTAGGAATGGGACAATTTCTCGCTTTAATGCCCAAAATTTATATCCATTGGGGAGAAGTAAGTTTGTTTTTGGGTTTTGGGCTAAAACTACTTTATGATGCTAGTAAAATGTCTGACTCAACTGGAGCAGTAGGAGAAAAAGAAGCAGAAATCATGGTAGAGGAATGTGATCAAGAAAAAAATCAGTTCTGGTTACAATTTCCCCAGGTTGGTTTTTTATGTCAAGCATTTTTGATGACTTTTATTGCGGAATGGGGCGATCGGACTCAAATTAGTACCGTTGCACTAGCTGCTAGTTATGAACCTATTAGTGTGATCAGTGGTTCAATTTTAGGACATAGCATTTGTACTGCGATCGCTGTGATTGGTGGACGTTTAATTGCTGGACATATTTCGGAACGCATCGTCACTGCGGTGGGTGGTTTCTTGTTCTTGATTTTTGGTATAGTTACTCTAGTTCAAAACAATTAAAACCTGAGCATTATCCTTCCGGTATCGTAGGAATACAGGAAGGATAGGAGAGCGATTCGGTATAAATATAATCACAAAAATTTGTGGTAAATCTTAAAAACTGCCAAACATTTCTGCTAACATTTCTTCCATCATTTTTTGGTGCATTTCACGGAGAACAGGTGGACCTTTAAGAAATTCTTTAATCGTCATTTTCTGTTCTCGAAACTCCTGAATAAAATCACGAATCTCGCTCGCAAACTTCACTTTAGCTTCCAGTTCTTTATCAATCTCTGCTAGGATATCAATTCCTAGTTTAGATGCTTTACGAGCATCAGCAACTAATGCACCTTCTGGGGTATTTTTCACCAGTCTTAATTCCCGTTTCAGGTTCTCTGATTGAGTTTTTAAGATGGCATTTTGCTCTTCTAAGCGATTACATTGTCTGGCTAAATCATCTTCATTATTATGATCGATAGATTCTCCTAAATTATGTTTACGTTCAATTTCTAATAATTTGGCTATATCTCCTTCTTGATAAGCTTTATTAATTTCTTTCATAATCTCAGTATGACGCATCTGAGTTTCACTATCGGTTACGCGATCGGGGTGAAAAATTTCCGCTAATTTGAGAAATGTCTGACGAACTTTTCGTGATGACTCACTTTTACCCACAGCCTCATATTCATTTTCCGGTCTGTCTCGATGATAATAATATCCCTGTTTCTGCTGTTGATCATAAAACTCTTTTTCCCCTTCTTCATCTTCAAACAGTTGATCTAATTCCGGATCTTCATCCGGATCTTCATCTGGTTCACTAATCACCTCGATTAACTGGAGATTGCGATAAACTGATTCAATATTTTTTTGGGTTTGTTTACCAAACTTTCTGGTTGCAAAAATTTCCTTGAATAAATTATGGATTTCTCGGTCGATCGCTGCCATTTTTTCCATACTAGGAGCAGCTCGATGAAACATTTGTGTCGCTAAAGAACGCAGCTGGGAAACAAAATTATCGAGTTCTGTTTGTTTCTTTTTAATCTGTTTGATCAGAGTGTTATGTTCTTTTTCTAGCGCTGCTAAACGGAGATGAAGCTCAGAAAGAGCTAGGGGTTGTGTTGAAGCAGCTTTCGGGACAGGTGGGACTCGACGACGGGGCATAATCAAAAATCAGTAGTTTTTAGGTGAAAAGTGGTCAAAATTTTAGCTAATCTCATGACTTTGCGTGATTATACCATAATTAGCTTGCCAAAACACAACTTATCTAGGAGCATCTAGTAACTGTTTGATACCAATTTAATGTGAAGTTGCACAAATTTAGAATCCCCCTAAATCCCCCTGAAAAAGGGGGACTTTTAATTCTGGCTCCCCCTTTTTCAGGGGGTTGGGGGGATCAATTCTATGCAGATTCATCAAAAATTGGTATGAGCCAACAGCTATTAAGTGATCTGATCACAACTTTGGTTGAATGGGAATTTCAATGATAAATTGAGCCCCTGTACCAGGTTGAGAAATACATTCTAATTTTCCACCATGTTTTTCGACAATAATTTGATAACTGGTTGCTAATCCTAATCCCTTTCCCTGTCCGACTTCTTTAGTCGTAAAAAAAGGATCAAATAAACGGTGCTTAATATTCTCCTGAATTCCTGGTCCATTATCAGTAATAATGATTCTGACTTGTTCCTCTGCTATCACTTCCGTACTAATTGAAATAGTGGGTTTTTGGCGATCGCCTATTTCTATTTTTTCCTCCAAAGCATCGATCGCATTATTCAGGATGTGCATAAATACTTGGTTTAAATGTCCCGGATAACATTGGACTGTCGGCAAATTTCCATATTCTTTATTAATGGTAATTTCCCCTCGTTCAGGTTGTGCTTTCAGTCGATGTTTTAATAAAACTAAAGTGCTTTCAATCCCAGCATGAATATCGACTTCCTTATATTCGGATTCATTGAAACGGGCAAAATTACTGAGCGATCGCACTATTTCGCTAATCCGTTCTGCTCCCACCTGCATTGAATCTAGCATTTTTGGCAAATCTTGCTTGATAAAATCCAGATTAATATTTTCTAATTCTGCTTGAATATCTGGTCCTGGTTCCGGATAATATTTACCGTATAGTTGCAATAAATGAAGCATTTCTTGCAAATATTGACTAGCATATTTAATATTACCATAAATAAAACTGACTGGGTTATTAATTTCGTGAGCAACCCCAGCTACTACCTGTCCTAGACTGGACATTTTTTCCGTTTGAATTAATTGGGTTTGGGTAGTTTTTAAATCTCGCAAAGCTTGAGTTAGCTTTTGATTTTTTAATCGTAAAGCTTCTTCGGCTGCTTTGGCACGAGTAATATCATTATTAATTTCTAAAATTGCACAGGGATTTCCCATTTCATCTCGTTGGAGTGTCCAACGACTAGCAACGGTAATTCTGGTTCCGTCTCGTTTACTATGAATCAGTTCTCCAGTCCAATAACCATTCTGCGTTAATAGCGCTTTTATTTCCTCGATTGGTTGCAAAAATTCTGTTTGTAAAAAAGTATGTACATATTGATCAAGAGCTTCAGCTCGATGCCAATCATAAAGCCTTTCTGCACCACTATTCCAGTAAGTAATCCTGTAGTTAAGATCCAAAATCATAATCGTATCATTAGCCAGATCCAACATTTGCGCGTGTTTGCGTAATGTCTTTTCTGCTTGAGTGCGATCGCGAATCTCCTGGAGTAATGTATCATTTAGATATTTTAGTTCAGTCGAACGTTTTTCAAACTGCTTTTCTAACTGATCATAAGCTTTGTGTAAAGCTGCTTCTGAGAGTTGACAATAACTGAGAAATTCTGAGAAAATCATCAACCCACCCACCTCACCAACACTGTTGTACCATGGCTTAATTTCTCCTTTGACTAAATAAGTGTTACCATTAAAACATCTGAGTAGCTCAATTTCCCAAGTTTGGATTTCTCCTGTCAACCCCAGGGTCATAATTTTTTCCCACTGTTCCTTTAAATCGGGAAATAATTCATCATGAGATCGACCAATTACATCTTCCCAGGAAAGTTGATAATCCAACAACCACCGCGGACTTACCACCAAATAACGGAACTGTCGATTCAACATTGCTACTGGTGCAGAAATTGATTCGACAAACTGACATAATTGCGTTTCCCATAATTCTGCTATCATTGATAATGAAGGCATATAGCTATAGCTTGCTCCTGTTGTGATTGGAGTTTGGACTTGTGGCGGTTGGGCGATCGCTAGCACTGGTGATGACAGGGAAAAATGTCTCTGCATAAATTAAAAAAAGAAATTATTAAATAATTATAAAATCAATTTTTCTTAATGACTATGCTGGTGAGATTTTATTTATTTATTAAATAGATAAATTGGCTGAAGTTATTTATCCGTATTTTTACGATCATGTTTAAGCTCACCAACTAAATTAGATGAGTAGATCACTTAACTTGGGGCCAAGGAATCTGGCGATCGGCCCCAAATAGTTGGCCACAGCCGCTGCCCCATCACGATTGAGATGACTAGGATCAGCAAAAAATTCATTACGAGCTAGATCAGGGAAATTAAGATCGCGGAACAGAAACCCTTTTACCTGGGATTGGTGCTGCATATATTCACGAAATTGTTGTTCGTAGCGATCGCGTACTGGATCTAAATATTCCTTAGTCAAGGGTAAATTGACAAAAACTAAAGGGATGTGATGTTCTCTAGTAAAAGTAACCAGAGATGTTAAAGCAGTTTCTTGTTTACCACCGAGAGAAAAAGCAGCATAATCTCGATCATAACGCCCAGGAACTTTAGCATAGTAGTGAAAATAAGTATCAGGATTAAACCGATTGTTGACCGACATAAATCCATTGCCATCGATCGCATTAGCAGCATCAGAAAAAGCGTGCAAAACTAAGGATGGATTAGCCGTAATCTGGGAGACCAGGAACTCACCAAATAGCCATTTAGAATTAAGAAGTTTCTGCTTTAATTTGGGAATATTAGTAATATTTGTCGGCTGAATACTTTGTCGATATAAAGTAGTACAAGCATCTTGATGGAGATTTTCATTTGGTAGAACTGGACGCACTCCTGCTAATAAGCGTTGATAACCAGGAGAATTCGCGATCGCGCTAAAAGTTCGATCTACCCTACCATTATTAAAAGCACGGGAACCATCAGCCCAGACAATCAATTTTGGTAACTGTGCGGGAGTTAAAAGTTGTCTAATCAGAAAGTCTACCACCTGAGCAGTAGCACCATTTATCCCAAAATTAAAAATTTTCAAGTCCCCATTTCCTTGAACTGTCAAAGTTTGATGTAAATATTGAGGATTAACTCCTTGTAATCCCCGGGAACTACCAACAATCAGCACATCTGGCGGTCCCATAGCAGCTAGGTAAGATAAATAAAGAACCACTTGCTCATCGAGTAACTCACTATCAAAAGAAGGCAAAAAAAACTGAGTCCGAGTCACATTAGCTTTTTGTTGAGCGATGGTGAGGTAATTCATATATTCCATCACTTTTTTTTGAGCAAAAATGCGTTGGGGACTAACGGTAGGAATCGATTGCAGTTTTTCAATTAATTGCAACCAACCGATCGCGATCCGATTCCAATCTTCCTGGGATTTAGCTGTTTGAGTCATAATTGCTAAATTTAGACCTTGATCTAATTTTTCAGACAATCCCTCTTCAGAAGATCCACATTGAACAGACTTTCCGGAACCAAAGAGCGAACTGGTTTTGACTAAGGTTTCAGTTTGCCTATTGCTCGAGCTACTTGGCTGCCATGATCTGATCTCTGAACAACCAGTAGCTAGAGAAATAATGAACAGCGCGATCGCGATCGGAGGAGATACTAAACCTGATCTAGACATAAAAATTTGATCAATTTGGTGAAATCGGACGTAATCGTGATACCTTAAGAGTGAATTTACCAACACCAGTTTCACCAAAAGCTCGGACACGAACTATATAAGTACCAGTCTTGATAATCCGAGCAAATAACAAAGAATTAGTTGTGCCATCTGGACCATCATCATTTTCACCAACGGTCGAGCCATCACTAGCAATCAGGGTCACCATCGTATCAAAGTTGTCAGAAGTTAAATCGATCGCTACTTGGTCTCCTGCTTCTAACTCAACCGAGTAGTCTCGGGCAAAACCACCTTGACCCGTCGGAATATCTTTGTCCGACAGAGTATCCGTGATCTGATTAGTAGATGGTAAGGGAATCGGTTTATATAACTGAACTTGAGCATTAGCGATCGCTGGGAACAGACTAAACGCTAACCAAGTAATCGGAATAAAAAGCGCCAAAGCCACTTTAGTTTTAAACAAGTGAGTCATCAAAATATGGATATTCCCATGAATGAGGATAATTGATCAATTCTGCCATAATGATCGAGAATTAATTAGCCGTTAACATTTAACCAATTTTTTGGCTACTTGTGTCAACCTGGTCAGAGATTGGCTATTAATGATCAGGTCTAACGTCCCAATATGATTCAAATCATAATTTAAACTAATATCTAGACCAAAGGGAAGGTTTTTCCCTCAATGAGAGTAATTAGTTGGGAGCGATCGGGTATATTGACCTCTCCCCCAGCCCCTCTCCTAAAAGGAAAGGGGAGCAAGAATGATCTTTCTCCCCCTTCCCCCCTAGGAAAGGGGGTTAGGGGGTTAGGTGTGACCGTGAGCGTAGTCGAACGGTTTTTCCGTTGATGATGGGATGATCCCAATTTCCGCTCATTAGCATTACAGATAACTTATATAGACTATCTGTAGTCATAATTATCAGAATTGGTATTAAACTAGATTTTTACCTTTCTTGTCGCAGACTCCAGTGATCAGAAAATTAATTATTTTTTAAGTTTTCGCCTATAATAAACATAACTTAGTCATATAATATTGTTAAACGACTAATTTTTAACAGATAAAAGTGGATAATTTTACTAAAAATGATAGACATTGACTGGGGTTCAATACTTGATTCAATTCCACCAAATTCTGAAGAAGCAATAGTTTCAGAAAAATTTGTCAGACCTCTGATAGAATCACTTGGATTTAGTAGTGAAGAATGGCGGCCCCAATTTCAAACAGATGCTGGTCCTGTAGATTTTGCTGCCCGCAAAAACGATGGTGATAATTATTTTTTAAACTCTAAGGAAAACCCTGATTTATTGATCGAAGTAAAGGGGCAAGCTAGGACAAATAAAACTGGGATAATTTCTAAGATTAATCTGGCTGAAAATACTCCACAATATAAAGAGGCAAAAGATCAAATTAAAAGATATTTGCTTGCACCTAAATGTAAAAAAGCTCAATGGGGGATTATAACTAATTCAATTCATATCCAACTGTTTCGACGACATGGTAATGTGGTTATTCCTGCCACCCCTAGTGAATTAATTAAAAAAGATAATATAATTCAAATTATTACTAAAATAAAAAACCTTATTGATCATCCTCCTCAAGCTTTAACAATTTGTTTATATAATGATAAAGGAGGAGTAGGAAAAACCACTACAACCATAAATCTTGCATCAATATTACGAACATTTAAAAAAAATGTCCTAGTAGTTGATTTTGATGGACAGCAAAGAGATTTAACTGATTCCCTTGATTTAAAAGAGTCTGCTGTAACCCTTTCTGAGTGTTTAATTAATGAAAAAATAGATACTCATAAAGCAATTCAACCATTTATTTGGAAGGATAAAAAAGGACGGAAGTTTAAAATTTTTGATGTGATCCCATCTGATCGTGATCTAGTAAACTTTACAGACCAAAATAAACTAGCTCAAGTAGAAGAACAATCCGCAAGATTAAAAAACTTACTGAAAACCTTTCTTAATGAATACGACTATATCTTGATCGATAGTCCACCGGGATGGACTTTTTTTAGTCAAAGCTGTGTATTTGCGGCTGATGTAGTCCTAATACCGACAAAACATGATAATTTCAGCTCTCTCAAAAATGCAGCTAAAGTGATTAAAGAACTTATACCTGAAGTCCAAAAAGAAAGACTTAAAATATATGGTGAACCTTTACCAGTACCTTTACCAATCTTTTTTAATGAACATGATGTCAGTTCTGCTTCAATTGCAAGAACACATCATGAAATTAAACAATTAATTACAATTAAAGAAGAGAAAGGAAAAAAAGGAGAGAAAATAGAAAAACTTATTGATGATCCAGATTTACGTCCTTACTACTACCCAAAAGATAAAAACGGAGATTATGATAGATATATATTCTCTATTCCTGCATATAAAGTAGTAGCGAGTTCTGCATTTATTAGATCACCTGCGGTTCTAATAAATCAAAATGCTCGTAAATGTTATGAAGAATTAGCTAAGGAGTATTTTTTATATGAGTAAATTTGATAATATCGGTCAATTAATGTATTTGCAACTGGAAAAGATTGATCCTGGAATTGAGCCTAAATCTCATGGTGAAGTTAGAATTACTGAATCTGAATTCATCTTGGAAGCAGCGATCGAATCTGTCAAGCAAGCTGAAGGTCATAACTGGATTCCTCTGATCGTTCAACAAATTGAAAATAGGTATCAACTTGTCTGCAATCAGTTTGTCTATACTGTAATGCTGAGAGCCAACTTTGAGAGAGCTTGGTGTATTGTAATCGACCCAGATCAGAAAAATATTGAACAAGCTAAAATTCTCTCAAAAGAAACCGTTCCCAAGGTAAATCTTTGTACTGCATCTAAAAAAACTATTGAATTAGGTCTAAAGTTTTTACGTGATGAACCTGCAAGTCCATTAAAAGATCTAAAAGATATTGATGTGATTAAGATAGCTAATAGTATGATGCAGGCAAATCGAAAAACTTGGGAAAATTTTACTCCGATTATTGCGTTGAAATGTGGAATTGCTAAAGGTAAAAAGTTAGATGCTTTAGCTAAAGTATTCTATATTGATCCACCGGAAAAAATCATTATCCCACCAGCTCCATTGGTTTTAAGTATTAAAAAAGCTTCTTATGATGAAGTGGTGGAAAGGATTAGTTATTTATCAACTTATAAAATTGGTGGTTTTGATCAAGTTGATGTTGAAAAAGTATCTGAGGCAATATTCACAGCTACTAAGAGTAAGTGGAAATCGTTAAACCCGATCGCCAAGCTTGATTGTGGGATTGAAACTGCTGCACAAATAAAAATCCTCAAGAGCGTCTTTACACTTTGATGGCGATCGCTAGCGTGATTTTAGCGATCAAATTGCGATCGCCCCAAAATTACTGATTTTAGACCAGATGAACTAACTATTCAAAAACTGATTAGGATCAATTCCTGATTCATGCAATCGTTGGAGCAACTCGGCTAACTTTGATTCGGCTTGTTCAGCCCTCAGACGTTCTTGTTCGGCCCGTTGTTGTTCTCGTTCAGCCCGAAGTTGTTCTTGTTGGGCTCTCAGACGTTCTTGTTGGACAAGCTGACGTTCTTGTTCAGTTTCCGTCAGAATCCAATTACCATTTTCATCATACCAGCGTAGCCATAATCGCTCTAACCCCTGATATTCTCCTTGCCATCGACCTAATCCTAACCCTAATTCCTCAATCCATCCACCCTGGGCTTCTAGCTCCCATTCCTGATAATGTCCCCCGATTAATCGAAATGCTCTCAGTTCATTGGTATAACGGTTGAATGCAAAATAGTAAGGAATGCGTAAGATTTGCTCATACACTTCCCACTTCCTCGGTGGTTTCTGTTTTCTGTCTATGTTCAAGCCATTCCCTGCTCCCAATTCATCTTTTCGAGACAATTGCTCTAAATTACCCTCACCTAAATCTTCCTGTTCTGTTCCTGGTGAGAGTAATTCTACCACTACTAAGGGATTGACCCCTTCTTGCCACACTACATAAGAAAGACGCAAATCAACTTCATCATAAAAGCGCGATACACCCACTACTCCAAACCAATCGGGTCGTTTGTACCAGAGGGGATGACGCACATCATAGTAAAGATTCATATCGCTGGCACTAAATACTTGGGAACTGGGGTATTTAGTCGGGCGAAAAGTCTGACTTAAAAATTGAGGTTGCCAATCATGAAATTCATCGGGCAAACCAGGTTCCTCCGGGTTTTCACTAGGTAGATCATACATGGTGGGGAGCGTTTCTCGCGGGGGAGCCGGAGGATCTTGTTGGGGAACTGGATAGGGAAAGGGAAACATGAGTTCAGAGATGGCTGATGTCATAGTCATTATAACTTGAAAATTCTCAGCGAGCAGTTAGCATAGACTATTTGACCTATGAGTTATAAAAAAGAAGTTTTAACAATTTGCTTTTTCTCCGACTTTTCTTCGATTTTCTCAAGTTGAGAACGGGAGTTCAAAAATTCTTCAAATAACTCAAAAAATGATGGATGTTATGATTTAGCGAATATATTTGATGATTGGAGAAAAAAGGAAAAATATCTTAGAGACGAAACTTACAGGTTATTTAGAGAAAAAGGAAGGGTCGAATTTCTCTTTATAGTGCGATCGCATCAATTAAGTTAATGTGCGATCGTGTTCTTACTTAAGCTTCAAACAGATAAAGTATGACCAACACTGTTCATAAATTTAATTACAGAGATCAAATAATGTTGATTGCTTGCTTGCTAAAATGGCGCAAATTTGTCAATTGCTCCGAGAAGGGAGAAAAAACTCATTAGAGAAATTGGAAAAATGGAACCGATTGAGCTGGTCTAAGAGTCTAAAAAGCTGCGGAGATAGAATGGGGCTGACTATTCTAGCTCAAGCTGAAATGGATTCTATAATCATGACCTCTATCAGGTAGAAAAACATGCTGAAAAAATTAGCTTCTTGTGGTGTTGCTTTGGGATTGATGTCTTTGAATCTCGCTATAGATAGTTATCCTGTAGGAGCAGAAACAAGAGTTCACGGTAATCATTTTCTGATTCGTTCTGCCGAGGATAATAGTTATTGTATCGATGCAAGTCTTGATCAAGGAGCTGAAGGTCACAAAGCTTATATTTATAAATGTCACGGTCGTTACAACCAGCGCTGGACTTTTACTGATGGACTAGATAATGATAGTGCCCTGGTCGGATTTGATGGACGTTGTTTAGATATTAGGGGTAGACAAGTTAAAGATAATACTCCCCTGATTCTTTATCCTTGTCATTATGGCGCAAATCAACAATTTCAAGTCACAGCACGCGGACAAATCCGTGAGAAGCAGTCTGGTAAATGTCTTACTATTGGCTCCACTCCAGGCGATCGCAAGCCCGTATTTATTGATGATTGTGATGGTAATCCAGCTCAATTGTGGAAGATCACACGTGAACTTTAACCAGTTGTTACCCTAATATTTCTATTTACCTAAAATCAAGCGATCGCCAGGTGATATTGCGATCGCTTGATCATCCTAATAGTTGTTAGTAGTTGTTGGATAAAACGCCCTAGGGAGAATTTACTTAATTATTCTATTTAACTAAGGATTCGGAACCAACCCAGTGCTTTTGAATCGCAATAATTGCTGCTTGAGTGCGATCGCGGACTTCTAATTTTTGTAAAATTGCATGAACATGAACGCGCACTGTACCAGGAGTAATAAAGAGCAATTCGGCAATTTCTTGATTATTCTTACCACCTGCGACCAATGCTAAAATTTCTTGTTCCCGTTTAGTTAGGGGATTTTCATCCATTTCCAGAGCAGGTTCATATTGTCTCTGTTGATGATTAATTTTTCCAGAATTGATTACTGGAGGATGCTCTAAAAAAGCAGCTCTAATTTCTGTCATTGCTGCTTTATCCCACCAAGAAGCTCCCCCAGCTACTGAACGAATTGCTAATATTAAAGCTTGTGCATCAATTCCTTTTAAACAATAACCTTGTGCTCCAGCTTCAATTAATTTAGCAATCAGGGGTTTTTCAGAACGAGATGTCAAGATTAATATCGGTAAATCTGGATGCTGCTGTTTAATTTGACGACAAGCTTCTACACCACCAATTCCTGGTAAACCTACATCCATCAGGATCAGATCGAGGGGATGTTGATTGGCTAAATCTACTGCTGTTTCTCCATCTTCTGCTTCAGCAACTAACTCTAAATCTGACTCCTGTTGTAATCTGACCCGAAGTCCAAGACGAAACAGTTCGTCATCCTCAACTAGCAAAATCTTTAGTGAATCAGCAGGTTTCATTAGAAATTAAACCATTTGAGGTGGACAAGCAGGCAGTCAAAACCCAAAGAAAGCATCTTGATCATACCTTCGACTCTGCCCTTTACAAATGTTCTGATGGAACCTCTCTACGCGAGCGGGAAAACGAGCGAGTAAAGTCAGTTGTCCAAAGGATCAATCTGACCACCCTATTATAGTCGGCTGGAGATAAACATAAGCCTTTGTGGGTTTAAAAATGCACTGGTTTAACACTGGGATCAATTGGGATGAGTCCAAAATTAGCATTAGACAAGAAAGCAAAAGTCATGTTGATCAATTTACTGGACAGGCAAGATGCCTGTCCCACAACCAAAAAAACTCTTGTAGGACAGGCATCTTGCCTGTCCTAGTTATTTTTGCAAGAAGTCTATTGTGGGTGAGACAGTCCGCTCTCACTTAGAGGTCCATCAACTGTCTTTTCTGTCAACTGCATAAATCCTGATATATATATTTGTATATAAGTTCACCGAACTGGAGAACTTATATTTTGAGTAGTATTAACAAACTCCCTAATCATCTTGTTAAAGTTTGTTTACAGGAAAAATACATCTTGCGAACAACCGATTCGGGAAAAGCAGAGGATTGACCTGACGCGAATTTCTACTTTGGTTAAGTTATGACCCAAGGATTCATTCAAATTGTACTGACCTTAATCATTTTAATCGCGATCGTCCGTCCTTTAGGGCAATATATCGCGAAGGTTTTTCTGGGAGAGAGAACCTTTCTCGACCCAATTATTGGACCTGTGGAAAGAATCATCTACCAAATCGGTGGAGTCCGGAGTAAGGAAACTATGACTGGTTGGTACTATACCCGTGCTTTGCTGTATAGCAACTTATTTATGGGTATATTTGTCTTTGTGATCTTAATGACTCAAAGATTACTACCTTTAAACCCAACAGGTTTGGGCACCCCTTTCTGGGATACAGCGTTACATACCACAGTCTCATTTTTAACTAATACAGATCAACAACATTATTCTGGTGAAACCACATTAAGTTATTTTAGTCAAATTGCCGCATTAGGCTTTTTGATGTTCGTTTCTGCTGGAACTGGTCTAGCAGTTGGGATCGCATTTATTCGGGGATTAACAGGTAGACCATTGGGTAATTTTTATGTGGATCTGCTCCAATCAATTACCCGGATATTACTACCCATTTCTGTAATTGGAGCCATCCTATTAATTATCCTGGGTGTCCCAGAAACCTTACAAGGACCAGCGATCGCGACCACCTTAGAAGGAAGCACCCAAGCAATTGCTAGAGGACCGATTGCTAATTTTGAAATAATTAAGCAATTAGGAGAAAATGGTGGTGGTTTTTTTGGGGTTAACTCAGCCCATCCCTTGGAAAATCCCAACGCTGCTACTAACCTAATTGAAACTATTGCAATGGTTTCTATTCCCGCAGCATTAATTTACACCTATGGGGTATTTGCTAATAATACCAAACAAGCTTGGTTATTATTTTGGATGGTTTTTGGGATTTATGTAGTCTTAATTGGAATTAGTGCAATTGGTGAATACCAAGGAAATCCCTTAGTCAACTCTTTACTAGGATCACAACAGCCAAATTTAGAGGGAAAAGAAATAAGATTTGGTTGGGCACAATCAGCTTTGTGGTTAGTAACTACTACTGGAACAATGTGCGGTGCTGCAACTAGTATGCACGATTCTCTCATGCCACCAGCACTTTTTTCTGCCATGTTTAACATGTTTCTGCAAATTATTTGGGGAGGTCAAGGAACAGGGACAGCTTACTTATTTATCTTTCTGATTTTGACAGTGTTCCTGACTGGATTAATGGTAGGACGTACACCAGAATTTTTAGGGAGGAAGATTGAAAAACGGGAGATAGTTCTAGCTAGTGTAGTGCTGCTAGTGCATCCGATCGTGATTTTAATTCCGGGAGCGTTTGCTTTAGCATTTGCTGATCAAGTAGCAGGAATTAGCAATCCTACCTTTCATGGACTTGCTCAAGTTATTTACGAATATACATCAGCAGCGGCGAATAATGGTTCAGGTTTAGCCGGATTAGGAAATATTCACCCTAGTAGCTATGATAATACACCGGAAAATATTGCTGCTCATACCAGTGCTTTGTGGTGGAATTTAACTTGTCTTTTTCCCCTATTAGGAGGACGTTATATTCCCATAATTGCCTTACTATTTTTAGCAGAAGGTATGGCAAATAAACAACCTGTACCAGTGACAACCGGAACCCTCCGGACTGACACATTACTATTTACTGGTGTGACTGCTGGAGTAATTTTAATTCTGGGAGCTTTAACCTTCTTTCCCGTATTAGCTCTCGGTCCAATTGCGGAAGCATTTCAAATTGCAGCTGGAACGACCTAAACAATTGCGATCGCTAGTAACAATAAATTGAACAATGGTAACCCCTACATCTAAACCAATCCGTACTCCTGGTGGACCGCGCGGTTCGCGGAGACACACACCTAAAGTTGATACATCAGGACTTTATCAAAGAGCAGTTCGAGAGTCATTTGTCAAGCTTGATCCACGCATAACTGTGAAAAATCCAGTCATGTTTATTGTCTGGGTCGGGACAATTATTACTGCTTTAGTGACAATTGATCCTTATTTATTTGGTGGTTCTCCCGCAGAAACTACCCATGGTCTACCCTTAAGAGCTTTCAATGGTTTAATTACCTTAATTCTCTTTTTTACGGTAGTTTTTGCTAATTTTGCTGAAGCAGTAGCAGAAGGAAGAGGTAAAGCTCAAGCTGATGCGCTCCGAGCGACTAAAGCAGATACGATCGCACGTAAACTTTTACCAGATGGTACGATCCAGGAAGTATCTTCAACAACACTCAGAAAAGGTGATATGTTGAAAGTAATCGCTGGAGATATGATTCCCACCGATGGAGAAGTAATTGCTGGTGTTGCTTCCGTAGATGAATCAGCAATTACAGGAGAATCAGCACCGGTCTTGAAAGAACCAGGATCGGATATAGCTAGTTCTGTCACTGGAGGTACAAAGATTATCTCCGATGAACTAACTATTAAAGTCAGTGCTGATCCGGGAAAAGGATTTATCGATCGCATGATTGCGCTAGTGGAAGGTGCGGAACGGAGCAAAACCCCTAATGAAATTGCTTTGACTGTTTTATTAGCAGTTTTGACCGAGGTATTCTTAATTGTTGTTGCGACCCTACCACCGATCGGTAATTATGTTAATAGTCCAGTCAGTGTCGCGATTTTGATTTCCCTATTAGTAGCACTAATTCCCACTACTATTGGTGGATTATTAAGTGCAATTGGGATTGCTGGAATGGATCGGGTAGCCCAATTTAATGTAGTCGCAACTTCAGGAAGAGCAGTAGAAGCTTGTGGTGATGTCAATACTCTGGTTTTAGATAAAACCGGAACAATTACCCTAGGAAATCGGTTAGCGGAAGAATTTATTCCGGTCAATAATCACTCAATTGAAGAAATTGCTACTGTTGCGTTAGCTGCGAGTATTTTTGACGAGACCCCAGAAGGAAAATCCATTGTTCGATTAGCAGAAAAATTAGGAGCTAAAACTGATTTCGATCGCAATCAATGCGAAGGAATTGAATTTTCAGCCCGAACGAGGATGAGTGGAACTGATCTCCCCAATGAACAAGAAGTAAGGAAGGGAGCAGTGGATGCGGTTAAAGGTTTTGTGCGATCGCGTGGAGGTCAAATTCCTCCAGAACTGGATACTGCTTATGAAAGAGTTTCCCATCAAGGAGGTACACCTTTAGCGGTTTGTCAAAATAATGATCTCTATGGTGTGATTTACCTCAAAGATATTATTAAACCTGGAATCCGGGAACGATTTGACCAATTGCGACGGATGGGGGTACGGACAATCATGCTCACTGGAGATAACCGGATTACAGCTAATGTAATTGCTCAAGAAGCAGGAGTAGATGATTTTATTGCGGAAGCAACTCCAGAAGATAAAATTAGCGTCATTCAGAGAGAACAATCTCAAGGTAAAATTGTCGCAATGACTGGTGATGGTACGAATGATGCACCTGCTCTAGCACAAGCAAACGTAGGGGTAGCAATGAATTCAGGTACTCAAGCAGCTAAAGAAGCTGCGAATATGGTAGATTTAGATTCAGACCCGACAAAATTAATTGATTTAGTTACCATTGGTAAACAACTACTAATTACTCGTGGTGCTTTGACAACTTTTTCGATCGCTAACGACATTGCTAAATATTTTGCGATTATTCCTGTAATATTTGCTTCAGCAGGATTACAAAGCTTGAATATCATGGGGCTAAAAAGTATGGAATCTGCGGTTTTATCAGCGTTAATTTATAATGCGTTGATTATCCCAGCTTTAATTCCTTTAGCACTCACAGGTGTTGAATTTAAACCTCTGACCGCTAATCAACTTTTGCAACGTAATATTTTCATCTACGGTGTCGGTGGAGTGATTGCACCTTTTATCGCAATTAAAGTAATTGATTTGCTAATCACTGTAGTACATTTGGCTTAAATTAGGTAAGGACAAAAATTATGAAAATTATTGATTCCATTGAGGAATATTTACCGAGAAATTTCCAAGAATTGATAGATTTAGGGCACAATTTATGGAAAAAACACCCAGTTCCGGTGCGATTATTCCTATTAATGTGCTTTAATTTGCTCCTGATTCCAGGAGTACAAGCTGCAACAGGAGGACAAATTTCCACCGGACAAGCTTATTGGTTAGCTTTCCTGGGATTAGTGACTTTAGCACTAGCAGTTTATCTATTTGTTGTAATTGTTCAACCGGAGCGGTTTTAAGATTTATGGTGCGAGAAATTATCACAGGTATTCGAGTTAGTTTGGTAATCTGGGTATTAACTGGAATTATTTATCCTTTGTTAATGGTAGCAGTAGGACAAATATTATTTCCCTATCAAGCTAATGGGAGTTTAATTAATTCCCCCAATTCCCCCACACCAGTTGGTTCAGCTTTAATTGGACAACCTTTCAGTCAAGACAAATATTTTTGGAGTCGTCCTAGTACAGTCAGCTATAGTACAGCTGATCCAAAAAACGATAAGGATAATATTCTCCAAACCGGAGTTTCTGGAGCTAGTAATTTAGCTCCTAGTAATTCCCAAGAGTTACTGAAGGATAATCGCAAACCAGACGATCCTGATTTGTTAAAACGAATTCGAGGTGATATAAATAAGTTAAAAGCTGCTGGAATTCAACCCACTGCTGATCTAGTCTATACTTCTGGGTCTGGTTTAGATCCCCATATTAGTGAAGAATCAGCGCAGGCCCAAATTAATCGGGTCGCTAAAGCTAGAGGAATCAACCCTAATCAGGTCGAACTGATTCTTTCTAAACACATTGATTCTAGATTTCTGGGGATTTTTGGGGAACCTGGGGTGAATGTATTGCAACTAAATTTAGATTTAGATAGGATTAAAACAGCTCCACCAAGTTAGACGGGTTAGGATCTCAGCGGATTTTACCGATTGAGTTGCACTTAATCCAATCATAACCTAATAATTGGATTAAGTGCTAATTACTAACTCATGGCTTTTGATTATCATTGATCTCAACTTATGCTAAATCCAGATTGACAAAAAAATCCGTATTTATACGGTAGTTAACCACAGCATCGCTTGGTATGTTGACAAAAACAGTAAAATTACTTAGATAATAAGTAGTTTTCATTTTTAACCAACATTTTCTGAATTGGCATAATATTTTTCGATCAGATGGTGCAATACGCCTAAAAATGATTACCAAAAACGATCTAACCAGCCCGCTTCATCTACCTATGTATAAACATCCACGGCGGGGTAAACATAAAATTTTTATTGGGATGGCACCCGGAGTGGGTAAAACTTTCCGGATGCTAGAAGAAGCTCATCAACTGAAAAATGAGGGACTTGACGTTGTGATTGGATTAATAGAAACCCATCAACGCAAGGATACGGTCGAAAAAGCTGAAGGGTTAGAAATTGTGCCCCGCAAAAATATGAGCCGCGGCGGTATGATCTTAACTGAAATGGATACAGATGCGATTTTAGAGCGTCAACCTCAGCTAGTTTTAGTAGATGAATTGGCACATACTAATATTCCGGGTTCCTCGCGAGAAAAGCGTTATCAAGATGTAGAAGTGCTGTTAGAAGGTGGACTAGATGTTTATTCTACTGTCAATATTCAGCACTTAGAAAGTTTGAATGATTTAGTTGCCCGAATTACGGGAGTAGTAGTCAGGGAACGTATTCCTGATCGTCTGTTAGATGAAGCTGATGAAGTGGTAGTAATTGACGTTACACCCGAAACTCTAGAAGAAAGACT
The DNA here is from genome assembly GCA_963744145.1 of uncultured cyanobacterium. Classification (GTDB taxonomy): domain Bacteria; phylum Cyanobacteriota; class Cyanobacteriia; order Cyanobacteriales; family CAWUOF01; genus CAVUSO01. Next base: position 2,469,687 of record CAVUSO010000001.1, read on the forward strand.
GATCGAAGGAAAAATTTATGCTCCGGAAAAGGTAGATCAGTCTTTAAGAAATTTCTTTCAACGACGTCATTTAATTGCACTCCGAGAATTAGCACTGCGAGAAGTAGCTGATAATGTCGAAGGAGATGCGTTAAATTCAACCCCAACTACGAAATTTTGTAGTATTCACGAACGAGTTTTAGTTTGTATATCAACTTATCCTAATTCAGTGCAATTGTTGCGACGTGGAGCCAGAATTTCAGATTATATGCGAGCGCGTCTGTATGCAGTGTTTGTAGCACATCCAGAGCGGTTTTTGACGAAAGAAGAGAGTTTGCATATTGAAACCTGTGAAAAACTTTGTAAAGAATTTGGAGGGGAATTTATCCGGATTTCTGATTATGATGTAGCTAAAGCGATCGCGCAAGTAGCCCATCAATATCATATTACTCAAGTTGTCTTAGGTGATACTCGTCGCTCCCGCTGGGAGTTATTTTTAAAGGGTTCTTTTGTGCAGCGTTTAATGCGACAATTACAAAATATTGATTTGCATATTATCGCGACTGAAAAAAGCTCCAATTCATCTCCATCATTATAACTAGAAGAGACCTAACTCCCCAACCCCCTTCCCTACCAGGAAAGGGGGAGTAATTAAGATGACCGATCATAAATCAAAAAATAGAATAATCAACCATGCTAATCGAAGAATATTTTGATTTTTTGGCCCCAGATGACATTCGAGTAAAAGGGACAAGAGTAGGAATAGAAAGTATCCTTTATGAATATATTTATCGGCAACGTTCACCGGAGGAAATCTTAAAACACTTTTCTACTCTTACTCTCGATCAAATCTACGCTACAATTCTTTATTATTTAACCAATAAAGAAACTGTAGATCGATATATTGAAGACTGGCTCCAATGGTCACATCAACAAAGAAAAATCCAAGAATTAAACCCTCATCCAGCTTCAATTAGATTACAAAAGATCAAGGTGGAAAGACAGAAAAATAATGCCACTTAAGTACCTTATGGATGAAAATGTTGATCCAATTTATCCTATTCAAATTCGGATCAGACAACCAGAATTAATTATTAGAGTTATTGGCGAACCTTTTATCCCAGCCAAAGGAACTAAAGATCCTGAAATTTTAGAATGGTGTGAAGAATATAACTTTATTCTAGTCACAAATAACCGTAAATCTATGCCAGTTCATTTGAAAGATCATTTACAAATAAATCATCATATTTCTGGGATTTTTATTTTAAATGCGAATTTAAGTATTGGACAAAATATCGATGAATTAATTTTGATTGCTGAATGTTCTTTCGTCAATGAATATCAAGATCAAATTATTCATCTACCTATCACTGAATCTGAGTAAAGGTATACTAATTATATGTATGTTAAAAGACCAAATTTTACAGGAACGCTATCAACTCCAGCAAAATTTAGGAAAAAAAACAGGTTATCAAACTTGGTTAGCTGAAGACTTATTAGTAAAACCATCAAAGTTAGTGATTATTAAGTTACTTGCGTTTAGTCCTCAGATGCAGTGGGAAGAATTTAAACTGTTTGAACGGGAAGCACAAGTATTAAAAAATCTAAATCATCCCCGGATTCCTAAGTATCAAGATTATTTTTCCGTCGATTTCCAGACTGGGGAGGGATTATGTTGGTTTGGGTTAGTTCAAGACTATATTAATGGAGTCTCCTTACAGCAACTTTTAGATCAAGGTCAAAGATTTCCAGAAAGTCAACTACGTTCGATCGCGATCCAGATCTTAGATATATTAACTTATCTCCATAGTTTTACTCCACCTGTACTTCATCGAGATCTGAAACCGAGTAACTTGATTTGGGGAGAAGATGAACAGGTTTATTTAGTTGATTTTGGTGCAGTTAGTGATCCCAAAGCGGTAGAAGGAGCAACATTTACGATCGTGGGAACTGCGGGGTATACACCGTTAGAACAATTTTGGGGAAGAGCAGTTCCTAGCTCAGATTTATATGCTCTGGGTGCAACATTAATTCATTTATTAACAGGAATACCCCCAGCAGATTTACCCCAAGATAATTTGCGGATACAATTTACTAATCAAGTTAGTGTTAATGCAAGTTTTTGTCGCTGGATTGAATTGCTAACAGAACCAGATGTAGAGCATCGGTTTAATTCTGCAAGTCAAGCGATCAAAGCTTTGCAGACAAAAACATTATTTACTGGAAAAATAACTAAAAATTACCCCCAAGTTCTGAAAATTAGTCAAACCGATCAGAAATTACTGATTACTATACCACGGAATCAGCTAAAAATTAGGGATTGGCTCCAATTAACTGGTAAATTAACTAGAGAAATTTGGGTGAGATTAGGGTTAATCTTACCCACCCTAGGTTTAAGCTTAGTCATTTCACCTCTCCTCGAGATCTATTTTTCTGCTTCTACTAATACTTACTTTATTCTAGTTGTGTTGAGCATAGTCGGAATTTTACTAGGATTTTCCTTGATTAGCTTAATTCGCTCCGGATTATTGAGTATAATTAAAGAAATTGCGATCGCATATTTTGGAGATCAGTACCTCCAGTTTACCCGAAACCAGTTTTCTAGTTGGAAGCAAATCTTAAATTGTGCAGGAGAACGGATGATTTTAGGAAAAACCGCAGAAATTAATAAAATTACCTCTATTCCCTTTGAGTCAATCATCATTGAAACTTCAGCAAATCGCTATGTGACGGGACAGCAATTAACTGAACCAGAACGAGATCAATTAGTACAAGTTATCCAAACTTGGTTAAACCGCACAATTTGAAACCAGAAATGATCTATGCTCCAAACTGAACAAATTATCCAAGAACGATATCAACTCAAACAACAACTAGGAGATCATGCTAGTCGTCAAACTTGGTTAGTGGAAGATTTAGCTAACCATCACCAGTTAGCGATCGCCAAATTTTTAGCATTTTGTCCTCAAACTAATTGGGATGAAGTCAAGTTATTTCAGCGAGAAGCACAAATTTTACAACAACTTCAGCATCCCCATATTCCGAAATACCGAGATTATTTTGCTCTCCCTCAAACCCAGGAGTGGGAATTACCTTGGTTTGTACTAATCCAAGACTATATTCCTGGTAATTCTTTACAACAGTTATTAAAATCTGGGAAAATCTTCACAGAATCAGAAGCAAAATGGATTGCAGTACAACTATTACAGATATTAATCTACCTACATGAACTGAGTCCACCTGTTTTACATCGCGATCTTAAACCCAGTAATATTATTTGGGGTAAGGATGAACAAATATATTTAGTAGACTTTGGATCAGTTCAAGAAAAAGCAAAAGCAGAAGGAGTAACTTTTACCATTGTGGGGACGGATGGTTATGCACCTCCAGAACAACTCTGGGGACGTGCGATCGCATCAAGTGATTTATACGGATTAGGAGCAACTTTAATTCATCTCTTAACCGGAATAGCTCCAGGAGATTTACCCCAGGAAAAAATGCAGTTAAAGTTTCTCGATCGGGTAAAATTAAGTTCCCGTTTTGCTAATTGGATCGAAAAATTAATTGCTCCTGCGATCGAACGACGTTTTCCTCGTGCTAATCAAGCTTTAGCAATTTTAGAAACTATAGATGTGGTTTATCATGGTGAAGAGATTGGGACGATTAATTCCAGATCAAACAAAAAGTTTAATTATGAAGGAGTAGTTACATTAATTCTAATTCAAGGGATTGTCTTATTATTGATTATGTTAGCTGGACCATCCTTCAATGCTATGTATTGGGGTGGGTTTGTGGGACAAGGAAGAAGAGATTTAAACTCAATTAATCAAAAACAGAAAGATTATTACGAAACCCATGGTAAATTCATTGATTCTCTATTTACCACATTTCCTAACTTGAAAGCACATCAAAGAAATTACGATTATTCCAGTTTGGTCACTCCTTGGGTTACCTATACCTATGGAATTTCACGATGGAATAGTCTTGATAGTCTGGTAGGAGCTAATTTTGTCATCCCAGCTAATTCTGATCAAGTTCAAGTTATCTCAATTGTTTGTAATTTCAAATCCGATCGTAGTAAAACCTTAGAACCAATGCTCAAGGATGGTTATATTCTATGTCCCCGTGATCATTATTCGATTAAGTATAATACTACAGATAATCCAAATTATTCAGAGCAGGTAGAGAAAAATTGGACTTTAGCGCGAGATGCTTTTAATTATACTAGCAATGGTAAGTTGGAACAAGCTTTAATTGTAGCGCATAGTATTAGTCATCCTTATTTTCAAGCTCTCACTTTAAATAATATCGCGATCGCTCAAGCTCAACAAGGACAACTAAATCAAGCTACTACTATTTTCTCTCAAGCTCAACAAGTTGCAGCAGAAATAAAAGATCCAGAGAGTAAAGCATGGGTATTAATTAATCTTGCTAGTAGCTCTAACTATATGGGGTTAGAATTACTAGCAAATCCGATTTTTTCCGAAACAATTGATTTAGCTAAAACTATTAAAAAATCTAAAATCCAAGCAGCAATATTGTCTACGATCACTGACCATTATATAGCTCTAAAACAATATGATTCAGCTCTCAGTGTCGCTGAAATTGTCCCAATTGTAGCCAATAAAACTTTACTATTAATTGCGATCGCTCAGGGATATTTAGACCATCAACAAAATCTGCTCGCAAAATCAGTAATCTCCACTGCTCTATCAACTGCTCAATCGATTGAATACGCTGATACTCAAGCAAAAATGCTGCTAGAAATAGGTAGCATATATGCTAATTTAGCACAAGCTGATCTAGCAACTAATATATTTGAACAAGCGGTTAAAGTTGCTCAAAATATTGCTGATAACTCTAGTAAAGCTAGCATTTTAGTCGCGATCGCTAATGCTGCTGCTGAATCGGGGTTTAATTCCCAAGCTGCTCAGATTTATACCCAAGGGGTTAAATTAGCTGAAACCTTTTCTAATCGCGAGCAATCTGCTAGATATTATCTTATGTTAGCTAATTTAAAACAACAGGATTTTTATCAAAAAAACCACATCTTCGCTAATTTTTTGGAAGAGTTAAACTTCAATAATGTTCCGCAACCAGATCATTATATTTATTCAGTCACTAGCACAGCTCAAGCAACATTTATCTATGCGATCGCGATCAATCCAAATCAAGATTCCCATTATATTGGAGCTGTATTCTTACCCAATCCAGGTATAAGGGCAAAAATCAGATCAATTGTCTGTGAAAGTGAATTAGGAAGTATTAACAATCCCACTGATCAGAATGGAAAACTAACCTGTGGTAATGGGACAAGAGATGTTAGTCAGATTGATGATTAGCTAATCTTTCCAGTTCAGTCACAACTCGATCTAACTCTTCAATCAAAGGAGTGGAACCATTTTGCCGAAAAGCTTCTACGAGGGAACGATAATACCAAAGACTACCATCTTTTTTACCTTGAAAACGTTCCCAAACTGCTGATCCAATTACCCGATAATCATAAAGAATTGAACGAGCATTATGGAGTTTATCAGCAACAGATACTAATAATACCGAGGAGGAAGCAGTAGGAATATGAGCAATATAAGCTTCTTTCCGTTGACTGCCAAGGTGGTTTTGGAGTAGAATCTGTATCAGTACAACCATCAACAATAGCAGTAACATTCTCTCCAAAACGACGCAAAATTTCCCCCCGAGCTACGTCACCACCTTGATCTTCTATAGCATCATGAAGTAAAGCTGCGATCGCTTCATCTTCATTACCACCATTTTCAATCACAATACTGGTGACACCTAATAAGTGAGCAACGTAAGGAATTGTTGTTCCTTTCCGAGTTTGATTAGCATGGAGTTGAGTCGCAAAAGTTAAAGCTTCAGTAAAACGGTTTGAAAAAATCATAATTTTCCCGGTACTCATTAGTATATAAACAATGATCTTAACCTAGATGAACAGAATTAGTAAATCCCCAGTTTTGCTTAACTAGATTTTTTATTTTTGAGCCAGACTCGAAATGATTTAATTAAGCTCATTTCATCAATTATTTTACTTTGCTCTAGGAATTGATTTAATTCAGTTACTAATAAATTGGGGAAATTGATTGAGCGATCGCTTTGAATATATTGGGTTTCTTTTAATTGATAGAACTGCAAAATTTGTCCATTGTATCGCCAAAGTTCCGTTACTCCCAATTCTGCATAAATTTGCAATTTATCTATAGAACTACGAGTAATATCTATTTCTATAGCTAAATCTGGTGGTGGATCTTTAGTCAGATCGATTTCTCGTTTATCTCTTACTGCTGCTTCATTTTGGATATAATAACAGTTATCCGGTTCTATAGCAAGTCTGATATCTTCTCGTTTTAAAGTCATTGAACCGCAATTTTTAATTTTGATCTCCAATTCTTCACATAAAACGAAAATAAAGTTAATAAATTGGATTTTATAACTTTCGTGTTCGTAAAGTGGTGTCATAATTTCTAGTCTATACCCATCATAAGCAAATCTTGAACATCGAGTTTCACCAGTTTCCTGTAGTAAAGTTGCCAAAGTTAGCCAACTAATGTTTTCTAGTAAGGTTCTTTGCTCCGTCGGGGTTGAGATTGCGATCGCCATTTACTTACTCCTTTGATTCCTATTTTAAATCAACTGAACAAAGAACACCACACCTTACCTAGTGATTATGATTTTTGGTGCCGCGCATCATCCTTATATCCAAGTATCAGCAAAGTAAAAAATCCATTCTATTACAGCGTATGACCGATTGGTGAAGTATATCATTGTTGTCTGACCATCAAGATTAAATTAGATGATCAAAATAGATGGTCGATGAATTGATGATCACAATCAACCAGGATTTGTAGGGGCGGGTTCACCGCTGAATCTGCCACACACAAATAACTATAATGAACCCGCCCACCCCCACAGATCACCTGAATCAACTCACCCCATCTAACATCACAGACAAAATTAATTATTTCTGGTAAGCGATCGTGATTAAGTAAGATCCAATCAAGCAGTTTGCAACATGGTTACAGCACCTGCTCGATCTCCTTGTTCTAATTTTATCTCTGCTAACTGAGTTTGTCGATATTTCGCTAAAGCTAATATATATTGTTGTACCTCTGCATCTTGAATTGGTTGATAATTCCGGCTCACATTTGCTTCAAATGGAACAATTTGTGATCATAAACCTTCCTGATTGCTCCCAGGATCATCATAGCGAATTTATACCCCCTTTAATCGCCTAGAAGTTCCCACAAATTAGGTAATTGTTTTAGTCCCCGACAGAGAACCTTGCTAGGGATTAAACCTGATTATTATATTACTCAAATTGATATTTTTTACCTATTTTTTTGATAACTAAATTTTAGAAATTTCTTAAACTTAAGTTAAATAAAATTCATAAACTTTGACTTAAATTAATGCTTTTATTTAGTGATTCGCTCTAAAATAAAAACCATAAATAAACCACAGAGGAAGATAGAATTATGTTTTGTGAACAATGCGAACAAACTGCCAGTGGACAAGGATGTCACCAATGGGGTGCTTGTGGCAAAAGTCCGGAAGTTAATGCGGTTCAAGACTTATTAATTCATTGCTTACGTGGACTTGCACCAGTTGCGATCGCAGCGCGTCAGTTAGGAATTTCTACCCATAAGATAGATGTCTTTACTAGCGAAGTTCTATTTGCAACAATGACGAATGTGAATTTTAACCGCAAAAGTTTTGTGGAATATGTTCATCAAGCGATCGACCTACGAGAAGACTTAAAAAAACAAGTTCAGCAAACCAGTAATACACCGATTCAATGGTCTACCCTGACTAATTTTGTACCTGACTTTGAGTCAGATTTAACAGAGCAAGGTAAGGAAGTTTCTTATCAGTTTATCAGTCAATCTGGCAACGATGTAGATATTTTTTCGCTGAAACTCACAGTTCTTTATGGTCTAAAAGGGTTAGCTGCGTATAGTTTTCACGCTTTAGAATTAGGTCAAGAGGATCAACAAGTTTATGACTTTTATTATCAAGCATTAGCTGCGCTCGATCGCCAGGATCTTAGTTTAGATGATTGGATCAAGTTAGCACTCAAAGTTGGTGAAATTAACCTCCGTTCGATGGAACTTCTGGACGCAGGTCATACCACTACCTACGGTCATCCAGTTCCGACCATAGTACCTTTAAATGCGAAAAAAGGTAAAGCGATCCTAGTATCGGGACATGATATTCAACAATTAGCCATATTGCTCGAACAAACAAAAGATACTGGCATAATTGTCTATACTCATGGTGAACTATTACCAGCACATGGTTATCCCAAATTAAAAGAGAAATATCCTCATCTTTATGGTCACTATGGCACAGCTTGGCAAAATCAAACTAAGGAATTTCCTAAATTTCCCGGTGCGATCGTGCTGACTACAAATTGCCTTATGCCCCCCCATGAACACTATGAGGAAAAACTATTTACTCTCGGACCAGTAAATTGGCCCGGTCTGATTCATTTAAGTGTCAAAGATGGGGTTGTTGATTTTACACCAGTAATTGAAAAAGCATTATCTTTACCTGGATTTGATCATGATGAAGCACCCCGGAGCGTAATGACGGGTTTTGCTCGGAATGCTGTATTAAATGTAGCCGATGAAGTCATTGAATCCGTCAAAAATGGCAAAATTCGACACTTCTTTTTAGTCGGTGGTTGTGATGGTGCTAAACCCGATCGCAATTACTATACTGAATTTGTCGAAAAAGTACCAGATGATTGCATTGTGTTGACCTTAGCTTGTGGAAAATTCCGCTTTTTTGACAAACAATTGGGAAGTATTGGTCATATTCCACGTTTGATGGATGTTGGTCAATGTAATGATGCTTATTCTGCGATTCAAATTGCGCTGGGATTAGCTCAAGCATTTAACGTCGGTGTGAATGAATTACCCCTATCGATGATTATTTCTTGGTATGAACAAAAAGCAGTTGCGGTTTTGTTAACTTTACTTTATTTGGGAATTAAAGATATCCGCTTAGGTCCAACCTTACCAGCTTTTATTTCCCCCAATGTGTTTAAGTTTCTCTCGGAAACTTATCATCTCAAACCCATTGCTACCCCCGATGAAGATTTAGCTGCTTGTTTGGCTTAATCCTAAGAATTAATTAGCCGATCGCTTAGTGCCAAAATCCCACAAAAGTAAACACCCCAGCCAATCCCTGGGGTGTAATTTTGGGAGAAATTCAATTTACTTAAAATTAAGCGACTACTCAACAGATGTCAAAACTTAGCTAATGGCGATCGCCAACAAGGGCTTTTTGTTTTTTACCTTATGTAAACTAATGTAACGTTATTTTTACAAAATGTCAATAGCTCAGAGGCATTAATCCTATAAATATTTGTTTTAGCTGATATAGCTAATTAATATAGTAAGCCGATGATAATAGGGATGAAGGAAATAGTGAACTATCAATAGTAGTCGCTTAAAAATAAAAACCCCAGCAGTATGTGGGTAGCTGGGGAGAAATGGATAAATCTAGGTTAGGTTAATATCAAACGTCCTGGCTGTTTGCATAATTACATTTTGCTGGGTTAATTAGCATATTAATTTAGCCGGGATCAGGTTTGAGGTTTTAGTTAATAGAGATATTAAAAAATTAACACCCCAGGAATTACCTGAAGTGTACAGGAAGGAAGAATTTTGATGGGTTGAAACTTATACTAATACTGAGAATGCGGCATCCTAGCTAATGGCAACTGCGAATAAAATTAGAGCTGTGATAAATAGAACAGCTATTCCACCTTGGAGCAGATAACGCTGTTGTTGTTCGGGTGATGGGTACTGGGCGTAATAAATAGGGGACTCATCAGGGGAGTTGCTGCTTTGACCTTGTTCGTTTAGGGTTTTCATTTGTGATCTCCTATTTCTTACTTTATGTAAATAAATGTAACATCATTTGGAAACAATGTCAAGAAGTTTCAATATTTATGGTATCAGCATTCCTTTTAGGGTTGATAGGTTTAAGTAATCGGGTCACCTAAATTCCATGCTGGCCATGTCAAAGTATTTTTACTTATCCCAGTCCGGAAATGAGTGTTTCGCTACTTAAAAAAAAATTTGCGAAAATTTCTGCGTGAGTATGATAGAATCTCTAAAAAGCAATATACTTCAACGAACAGCATGATTGCGACCCAAAATGCACCTGTTAAAACTAGAAGTGTTGACGAGTTAATAGAGACCTTTAATAAAATTAGAACTTTATACACTGTTCAAGAACCACTCGAAACCCTCAAGTTGTTCATTGAAGAGGAATCTTTAGCACCTTTAATTATTGAAGGCTATAGCAAAATTCGGACAGTGTTTCCTACGGAAAGGTTAGCTTTAGAGATTAGACCCGATCCAGAAATTGTCGGTTGGAGACCTTTGTGGCTGATTATCTATACCAATCTGGAAGTGGATGAAGCATTAGAGAAGTTAAACATCATTGACGATCATTGGTGGTTAGAAGCTATGATTCAGGTCAGTAATAAGTTACATATTAATATAGATTGGGAAGGAGATGCGATTTGATTGGTCTGAATATCTGAATATAGCCCGGGAAATAGCTGCGTTACCGAGTGATAATGCAGCTATTGATGAAGCAAGAATGCGCTCGGCTGTCAGTAGAGCGTATTATGCAGTCTTTTGTTTAGCCAGGAATTATTTACGAGATATTCAAAAAGACCCCCGACTAGCTCATTATAAAATCTACGATTTAAATGAGCATAAATATGTCGCTGAAGAATTTATTTACAATCAATTTCATAATAAAAAAATGATCAAGATTGGTGAAAAATTAAGCCGATTAAGAGATTTTAGAAATAAAGCTGATTATGCTGATGTGATATTTAATGTCAGGAGAGATGTGAATAATGCTTTAAATATAGCTGAAGCAATTATGAAATTATTAAATGAACTGCGAGAAGAAAATCAATAGTCTGATGATCTGACAGACCAGATGTAGACAGACAAGATGTCTGTCCCACCCACCAGAACCAAGGACTTTTGTGGGACAGTCATCTTGACTGTCCTAGTTATTTTGGCTTTCTGGTCTAATGTTTAGCTAAGATTCTCTTCGATAAAGTTTCCGGAACTTCTTGGAGATGATCAAAACTCCAATTAAAGAAACCGACCCCAACAGTAAGCGATCGCAATTCCACAATTAAATCTTGCATTTCTGCTTGGGGAATATAAGCAGATACCTGATCCCATTCTTTCCAATCTGCGATCGGCTCATACCCCAAAATCTGACCACGACGACCAGTGACTAATTGCAACATTTTCGAGGTAAAAGTATTTGGTGCAGAAATTGTCACCGTTGCGATCGGTTCTAGGAGAACTGATTCACATTTTTCCATCCCCTCTTGCATCGCGATCCGAGCTGCTTGCTTAAATGCTTGTTCTGAACTATCAACATTATGATAAGAACCTTTGGTTAAAGTTACAGCAATATCAACGACAGGAAAACCCAATGGACCTTGGGCTAAATATTCCCTGACACCCATTTCTACTCCAGGGATATACTGTTTGGGGACAACACCACCAACAATAGTTTCTTGGAAATTAAACCCTTCTCCTCGTGACAAAGGTTTAATATTCAGATAAACATCCCCAAATTGTCCATGTCCACCACTTTGGTGTTTGTATCTTCCGTGAATTTCCGATACAGATTTACGGATCGTTTCTTTGTAAGCAACTTGGGGTAAATTAGTTACCATTGGTAAATTATATTTGCGACGTAACCGATCTAGAGCAACCTTGAGGTGAATTTCTCCCTGACCCCAAAGAATCACTTCATGGGTATCTCCATGTTGTTCCCAAGTCAGGGAAGGATCTTCTTCAATCAGTTTAGCGATCGCGGCACTAATTTTGACTTCATCATTGCGCTTTTCCGGAGCGATCGCTAAAGCAAAGACCGGAGACAATTGTGCTGTTTTCCGCAACTTAGTAGTTAATGTTGCACCATTACCAGTAGTGAGGATATCTCCAGTTTTAATTCCTTCCAAACGTCCTAAAGCGACAATTTCTCCAGCTTCTGCTGATTGTAAAGATTGGGTTTGTTGACCCATCAAGCGATACAAACCACCAGCACGAACACCATTGAGGATCGTACCATCGGTTAACTTACCTTGCCAAACTCTGACTAAAGACAGCTTACCACCTTGAGGATTATAATAAGTTTTGATCACTTGGGCGATCGTCTCTGTACCTGTGAACGCACCACGATGTTCCACCGTCGTTTCTGGAGTAGGTGCTTCTCGGAGCAAAGCATTGAGCAAAGGTCGAACTCCATAATCTTGTTCAGCAATGCCAAAAAAGACTGGTACAATTAAATCCGCACCCAATTCCATTTTTAAGTCTTGGATAATTTCGTCTGAAGATGGATTAATTTCTTCTAAAAGTTCTTCGAGGAGATGATCATCAAAATTAGCTAACTCTTCTAACATTTGCGATCGCGCTTGTTGCTCTTGGGTTTGGAGCGATGCTGGTAAGGGAACGGGATCAGCTGGTGCTCCAGGATGATAATGATAAGCTTGTTCACTGACTAAATCAATAAAACCAACGATTTTATCTCCTTGACTAATGGGATATTGATGTGGTATAATTGGACGACTCGAAACAGATTTAAGTGCATTCAATAAATTAATGTAGTTAGTTGCACAATTGTTTTCATCTGTACCGCTCCGATCCATTTTGTTAATAAAAACTAAATGGGGAATTTCCCAATCATCTAGAAATTTAAACAAGGGAGCAAGGGTTAGCATCTTCCCACTATCACTTTCGCACACTACAACTGCTGCATCTACTCCAATTAAGACATTGAGCGATTCTTGAGCAAATTCAATGGAACCAGGACAGTCTAGAAAAGTGAAACGTACATCTTCATATTCTGCACTAGCAAGATTCACTTCCACTGTCATTTGGCGATCGCGAGCTTCTGGGGAACTATCACCCACCGTATTGCCATCTTTAATACTACCTTTGCGGGTAATTGCTTTGGTGACAAACAGCAAACTTTCTAGTAATGTGGTTTTACCACTTAAATAGGGACCAACAATCGCGACATTTCGCGTACCTGAAATGGTTTTTTGACTCATAGCTTTTTCCCGAACTAAAAATAATTCCAGTCGATTGACGCTTGAGCAGCTTCGAGGGATTTTCCACGTTCAGCTTTCCCGGTCAATAATCCTTGTATAGGGTCTGGATTTCTCATGTTGAGATTATCTCATTTTCGCCTTGAGTTAATAAATCTTTTAGCTTCTCTTAATCAAAAAATTAACTTACATTAAAAATTATAAATAATTATTGGTTAATTGTACTAATGGTCAAATATATGTTAAAGCAACTAACTTGTAGATAAAATTAATGGGTGAAAATTGGTGGTGCGCGATCGGGATCACAAATTTAAACCATAGTCCATCACCGCAGTAAGGTTCACTCGGTCACTCAAAGAAAAGAATTAAATCACATCTTGACGGAGACACTGATCAATGATCAGCGTCGATCGGATCACATTTGATCAAAGAGTTAAATCACGGTCAACGGTTAGTAAATGCTTGATATTAAAGGTATTGAGTTCTATCAAACTAATGCAATCACCATCGCATCTATATCACAATTCCATCGCGGAAATATTTTTTCAAGTTTGGCGCTATGGTATGATCACTCGGAATCATCGTCAACAGCTATGCTTGGCGATTTTAGGAGATGCTATGAACGAAGAAGAGTGTCATGCAATTAATCGATTATTTCATGCAGTTCGTCGAGGTTGGCTGAAATTAATTGACTAAATCTGGACCTGTTTGCTGCTTCATTTACGACCCCAAGTTGACTCATCCCACCGAGGTACACCTTTGGTAATGTCTCCCCAAACTAGATTTGATTCGTTTCCGTCCAGGTTTTCTAGCGATCGCACTGGTATTTTACTTTCCATGTCCCATGGGATTTGATGACTAGGGTTCGGGACTCGAGATGAGCCGGTCGGATTAGAATATTGATAAAGTTGTAATTGGATCAGTGCCACTCCATTAGCTAAATTTGTTAATGTTTCCTTCAATTCTTCAATTTGTTGAATTTCATACCTAGCATTAAATTTTTCCGTTAGTTCCTCTACCTGAGTTTTTATCGGTGCTATGGTTTCTTCTAAGACACCTTGTTGTTGCTGAAGTTTGTGGATCGATTCTTTGACCCGAAATAGATCTTGGTCTACCAACATAATCGCAGCTAAAGTTTTGATCCTGGTCTGTTGTTCAAAACGATAACGATTAGTCAAGTTCAGTAATAAGGATAAAGACAAGGGGGTCGCACAGAAAATTATCTTCCCAGAAATTACAGCCATGACTGTACCAACCACAGAACCAAATAGAGCCAGAGATTCGGCAATTTCTAACCAAGGAAATTTATTCATAATTTTAGTCAGTTTTATGATTAAGGATAGATTTTCATAAAAAAACTCTAGCAAAAATAGTTATTTTTTTTTATTATTTCTGAGAAAAATGTAGTAAAAAAAGTCTTTACTACTTTGATTAATCGATTCAGGTATTGTCTATATCATATTTTGCCAATTTTGTCAATAGCATTTATGACTAAGTTAGATAGTCTTAGCTAAACCAGCATTTCATCATGGGTTCAAACCAGCAAAGCGATCGCGGAACCTAACCCCGTTCAACCAGCAATACTTTTCAATAAAATTCCTAAAATTTTATCCACATTGTTAATATAGTATTCGCTCAAGTCGATGGATATGATAGTACCATTTAATTGAAGAAATTGCCACATATTTCCGGTTGTCACTGCACCATAAATTAGATCAATTGCATTTCCTTCTTGTTGGTTAAATATCTGTGCTGCTAACATTGCTGCCGCACATTGTGCTAATCCAACTTTAATATTTTCATTCTTCGCTTCTATAATAATCAAAACCGGAGCATTAATGGTTAGCTGTTCCTTAGCACGACTGATGACAAAATCGCAGTATCCATTTAACCCCTTTTCAGCATCAACATTAAATTCCGTCCCTGAAAATAAACTAACCTGGTAATTTGCTCTACGTCTAACTTCTAACAACACTGGGGCAATAATCATTTCTGAACGAGCTTTTTCCGTGCTAATCGCTAGAGCTAGTGGGACATTTTCTTGTAAACCTATAGTTAGATAATCGCTAGGTGTTACAGGTTCAATCATCGCAAATAGATCCGGTTGTTCATCGATCTGGATACCAAATATTTTTTTAAATTTAGTTAAACTTGTAAAATCACTATAAGCCATGATTGACATCCTTTTAAATGGTCTTTTGACTAACAAGGTATATTTTTATGTCCTGGTACAACCGATTAAACAATTCTATCCTAGCCCAAGTAATTGTTTTGGCTGTAAGTTTATCTGGATTTGCACTCCTATTTTATTTTGGTCGTTTACCTGAACCAAATGAATCTACTCCTGACTTAATTGAAGCTTTACAGAACAGTAATCCTAAAATTAGGATGCAAGCTGCTTGGTCTTTAGGGAGCAAACATTCACAAAATCCAGTTGTTATTCCTGCTCTGATTAAAGCTTTAGATGATGATGATAGTAGAGTACGCACTCATGCTGTTAGTGCTTTAGAATTTATGGGTCCTGAAGCTAAGATTGCTGTCCCAAATTTGTTAGGAGCTTTGGAGCGCGATCGGGATAGTTCAGTCCGAATTGCAGCTGGATTTGCACTAGCTAAACTAGATCAATCAAGCGCAGTTCCAGCGTTAATTAAAGTCTTACAGCAAGATCCAGATGGAATGGTTCGTGCTGATGCAGCGATCGCACTCGGAAGAATTGGTCCGATCGCTCGTGCTGCGGTTCCTGCTTTAATCGATACTATGCACCAGCAAAATCATACCGGATGGCTAGAATTTAACTCAACAATTCGTCCTAATGTAGCAGAAGCACTCGGAAATATTGGTCCCGATGCTGTTGCTGCTGTTCCGATTTTGACCGAAGCTTTAACAGATAATGATGCTTATACCCGTTGGGAATCAGCGGAAGCTTTAATGAAAATTGGTCCGGGAGCGCGTGCAGCAATTCCAGTTTTGATGGAAACCTTACAGCATGATGGTGATGTGAAAGTGCGATCGCGTTGTGCTTTCGCGATCGGAAAGATTGATCCTACTCCAAGCGCAATTCCTACTCTTTTACCAATTCTCAATCAAGATCCAGACCCACAAGTCCGCGCTTATGCTGCTTTTAGTTTAGCGCGAATCCGCAATCAAGGACAGGGAAAAATTACCAATCTTGATGCTACACTTACCGCAACTGTACCCCAACTGATCGAAATGCTAAAAAATGAAGATCCTAATAATCGTGTAAGTGCAGTATTAGCTTTGGGAGAAATGGGTAATACTGCTCAAGCAGCGATTCCCGCATTAACCGAAGTGCTAAAAGATCATAATGATTATGTGCGTACTAGCGCAGTTAATGCTTTAAAGCGGATCAAAAAAATATGAATAAAACAGTTTTCATTACAGGTGCTTCGAGCGGAATTGGTAAAGCAACTGCTGCACTTTTTGCTCAAGAAGGTTGGGACGTAGTAGCTACAGTGCGATCGCCCGAACGTTCTCTCGATTTAGCTCAATTACCAAGGGTGACAGTGTTACGTTTAGATGTGACAGATCCTGCTACAATTGAGCAGGCGATCGCCCAAGCTTTAGCTAAATTTAGTCAAATTGATGTTTTAGTAAATAATGCTGGATATGCTGTAGTTGGTGCATTTGAAACCGCTACCCCAAACCAGATATTACAACAATTTGATACTAATGTTTTTGGATTAATGAATGTGACTCGTGCGATCTTACCACATTTTCGTCATCAAAAACGTGGTATTATTATTAATGTTGCTTCTGTTGGTGGTCGGTTGACATTTCCACTGTATAGTTTATATCATGCAACTAAGTGGGCAGTAGAAGGATTTTCGGAATCATTACAATATGAATTAGCACCTCTAGGAATTCGGGTAAAAATCATTGAACCTGGACCAATTAAAACAGACTTTTATGAGCGATCGATGGATATAATATCTCGACCGGATCTAACTGACTATGATAAAATTATTCAACAAGCAATGCCAACTATGCAAAAAGCTGGAACGAATGGAGCTACACCGGAATTAGTCGCTCAAGTGATCTATAAAGCTGCGACTGATCACAGTAATAAACTCCGTTATAGTGCTAATTCAGCGTTATTATTAATGCTGCGAAAGCTATTACCAGATAGTCTATTTTTTCAAATAGTTCGGCAAGTTATTTTTACCAAATAGCAGGGAAAATTGAAAATTATTACTTGATCTATCTAAAAATAGGTAGTTTTATTCGCAATTAGCTCCCTCATACCTGGAGCAGAGATATTTTATGCTCTCTGCTCAATCATCCGACCTAACCCCCCAACCTGACTTTTCCCGTTAAGTCCTGAAAACGATATATACCAAAGGTTATAGGATATCCCAATGGGTCAATTTATAAAAGTGTTCTTTACTATAGTCCATGGTGAAATTATGAATGAAGTTATTCTAGAGAGTGAGGTAGGAGTAGATTATACTCCTCTTCGAGACTTATTAGCTGCTGGGAAATGGAAAGATGCTGATGAAAAAACTTATTATCTTGTACTTAAAGCTGCTAATCGCAAAAAAGAAGGATATCTCATTGGTGATGATTGGTTAAGGTTTCCCTGTAAAGACTTTCGCACCATAGATCAGTTATGGGTAAAATATTCTGATGGTCATTTTGGGTTTAGTATTCAAAAACAAATATGGCACTCCAAAACCAACCAATGATAGAAAGCGATAGTCCTCACCCCTAGACATACCAATGGCCATGTATTATCATGGAATAAAAACATGGTGAAATTATGAGTGAAATTATTCTAGAGAGTGAAGTAGGAGTAGATTACAGTCATCTACGAGACTTATTAGCTAATGGGAACAAGATGCCGATGAGGAAACTTACAGACTTGTACTTAAAGCTGCTAATCGCGAAAAACAAGAATATCTTTCAGGTGAGGATTGGTTAAATTTTCCATCTAAAGACCTTCGGACTATAAATCAGTTATGGGTACAACACTCAAATGGTCATTTTGGGTTTAGTGTCCAAAAAAAAATCTGGGAAAGCAATGATGTTGGGGGTCATCCAGATGCTGAAATAAATATTCATCGCAAATTTGGTGAAAAAATAGGTTGGAGGAAAGCAGGAAGATGGTTAGATTATCCTGACCTAAAGTTTAATATTGATGCTCCAATAGGACATTTACCTGCTAGAGGTGGATGTGCATTTTGTTGGTTTTTAAAAGAGGTTATCTGGGGGGATCTTTTCTCACGCAAAGACTTGTAAGCTGTAATATACAAAACTCATCTATTAATAATAGCGATCGCACTCCCAACCCACACCAAAGCGATCGCACTCCAAAAGAAACCTAACGATAGAATGCGATCGCACTAAATCCTAGACATGATCAAAGACCATCTATTATTATAGAATTAAAACCTTGGTCAAGTTATGCTTGAAAGTGAAGTAGGAATAGATTACAGTAATCTCCGTGATTTATTAGCTGCTGAGAAATGGCAAAAAGCTGATGAAGAAACTTGGAAGCTTATGTTAAAAACTGTTAATCGTGAAAAACAAGGCTCGCCTTGAGCCTAAAGATTGGCTTGAATTCCCCTGTAAAGACCTTCACACTATAGATCAGTTATGGGTAAAATATTCTGATGGTCGTTTTGGTTTGAGTATTCAAAAAACAATATGGGAAAGTATTGGAGGAAATTTAAATGGAAATTATGAAATAATAAAGATATTTTCTGATCAAGTAGGTTGGTGGGAACAAGGGTCATTTTTATGCTATAGAGAGCTAACATTTAATTCAAAGAAAGCAAGGATCGGCCATTTGCCAGTTTTAGTTGACGATCATATGCTAGGTATTTGCGAATACTGGCTAGAGGGGTGTTGGGAGGTGGTTGATCGAAAATATCTTTTTTCTCGTGCAAAGATTTGTAACCTCTAAGATATAACGATTCTCCCATTAAATCAATTGTACAAGAAGCACACAGCGATCGCTATCTTGAAAAAATCTAGAAAACCATCAGAATTAACTAGGGCTTTTACTGAAGAGTGGTTAGCGATCGCATTCGTTACAATCCCAGACTGATTGGTGGTTGGTGAATGCGATCGCATTAATTTTGCTCGCTTACCCGTTCATGACAAAGCGCAAGAACGCCGCCGCCGCCTCATCCTCGGTTGTATGCCGCTCCAACACGGTCTTACCCCCGCGCTCACTATAGTACACGATCCACCCCAAACTGGAACGCTCAATGCCGTAGCACTCCCCGCTCCCAAGTCCTCCATCCGTCACGTATTTATACTCAGGGATTCCCGCATTGCGGATCAGGACCAGAGTCTCCGCCAGGTTCATAAGATTCCACCTCTAACACGCCACTAGCAACCAACTTATAGGACCGGATCTCCGGACTGAAACTGTTTCGCCCCCCCCGGATACCCAAACCACGACGCGGCATTGCATGACTTTACTTGCAGTGGCTTTATTACCTTATATACTCGGTAATCCATCTGCTTGCACACATACGGAACCGCACGCGCTCCAAATGATTCTCCTTGTGGACTAAAAAATGTCCCCCCCTCACTCCCAAATCGATCAATCAACGTCCCAACCTGCAACGTTTCCGCAACAGGTGTCCCATCGCACCCATCATTCGGCGGCCAGGAAATTGTCGCCTTGTTATTCGCCCATTGAATCCATTGTGGCACCAAATCCCAACGCAAATTTCCAGACCAACCAGACGGCGGCGCTCCTGCCGCTCCTACCATAAATGGGATAAAAACCAACATTAAAACCAATATTAGACGTTTCATGATGACATCACAACCTTCCATTCCTATTTTCGTTGAACTCTAATGTCCCTAACGAGTAGGGAGACTTCTTCATAGACTAATATAATAGGATATTTACCTGATTTAATCTAGAAAACTAAGGAATAGAAATTAAATAACTAGCTCGTTTGTAGTAAGCCATGAGAGCGAAGGCAGCGCTTACTACGAACTAAATCATCAACTTATTTATTTTTCATTCCTAAGTTAATAATTTGTGGTTCTTGAATGCGATCGCGATAATTACCAAAAAAGGGTTAATGATGATGGAGCAATCAAACAAAATTGTTGCTCAAAACTTAGTCAATCAAACCCCCCTTCCCGATCAGGGATAGGGAGTAATTAAGATGATTAATCTATGAGATTTAATCATATTCATTCTACTCCCCTCGTCCTTGTAGGAGAGGGGGTGGGGGAGAGGTCAAACAATTTTTAATCGCGACAAACTTGATTTACTACTCTTCCATCTGCTCCAATTAATTCAATTTGAAATGGCATTTGTCCGAAAGCATGGGTAGAACAGCTTAAACAAGGATCATAAGCTCTAATTCCCGCTTCCACCCGATTTAACATTCCTTCAGGAATTTCATTTCCATGAATGTAATGTTTAGCAATTTGAGCGATCGTTTTATTCATTGCTAGGTTATTCTGTCCCGTAGCAATAATCAGATTGACTTTTTTAATTAATCCATTTTCATCTACTTGATAGTGATGGATTAAAGTTCCCCGAGGTGCTTCACTCACACCGATTCCTTCAAGCTGATTGATCCCCGCAGTAGCACGAGTTCGCGGGGAAACGATATCGGGATCGTTAACTAACTGTTCTATATATTCTAGACCAGCGAGGATTTCGATTAATCGTGCATAGTGATACAAGAATGATGATGTAGGAATTTTCCCAGCTCGATCGCGAAATTCTTGTAATTGATTATCTGCTGCTGGTGTTCCCATGAATTGACAAACATTTAACCGAGCTAATGGTCCGACTCGATAAATTCCCGCAGGATATCCTAATGGTTTATAGTAGGGAAATTTCAGATAAGACCAAGGTTCTACTGCTTCACCTAAAAAGTCTTGATAATTATCTTCACTCAAATTATCAGCGACAATATTACCTTGACTATCCACAAAACGGAGATGACCACCGTAATGTTCCCAAACTCCATTTTGACCAACTAATCCCATAAATAAGGATGGAAATTCACCGAAAGTTTGAACTTCTGTGGAAAATTGATCTAAGAGACGTTTAAACAAAGCGATCGCTGTATTAATTGTGGTATAAGATTCTGGTAAGCGATCGCGAATCCAAGTACGTCCTTCTTCACTTAAAGGTGATCTTACTCCACCAGGTACAGCCCAAGCTGGGTGAATTTTTTTCGCACCTAATAACTCAATTACTTTTTGACCAAATTGACGTAACCGAATCCCACTTCTAGCTAAATCTGGATCAGCACTCATCAATCCAAATACATTACGAGTCGCAGGATCACTATCCCAACCTAACAGAAAATCTGGACTACTCAGATGAAAGAAACTTAAAGCATGGGATTGGACAATTTGTCCTAAATTCATCATCCGACGTAGTTTTTCACCCGCAACTGGAACTTTTACAGCTTGAATCTTATCTCCAGTTTTAGCCGAAGCTAACAAATGACTAACCGGACAAATCCCACAGATTCGAGCTGTAATTCCAGCCATTTCCCACATGGGACGACCTTCACAAAATTTCTCAAATCCCCGAAACTCTACCACATGAAACCGAGCATCAGATACTTCCCCAGCATCATCTAAAAAAATCGAAATTTTGGCGTGACCTTCAATCCGAGTTACAGGATCAATTACAATTGTTTTTGACATAAAATTCCCTCTTTTGCTTTTGTATGTAGTTGCGATCGGAAACCTCTAAAAAAGTCACGCGATCGCCAAATTCGTCAACCAATTTTTAGCCAAATTTAATCATAGTTCTTCCCACCATAGTTGGTTTCTTTCCTTGTAATAGTGGTTCAATTGCTGCTTGAATTCTTGGTGCTGATGGTGGACATCCAGGAATATAGACATCAACCTTTACTACTTCATGAACTGGAAGCACCCGCTCTAGTAAGGGAGGAACAATTCCTGGTTCATTTGGTAATTGTGCTGTCTGATCTCCTAGTTCCAAATAGGAACGTTTTAATACTGGTTCTGTTCCTTTGAGCATATTTCTCATCCCAGGAACATTAGCTGTCACCGCACAATCTCCGAAGGAAATTACTAATTTACTCCGTTCGCGGATTTTGTAGATAAGTTCGAGGTTATCTTCATTCGCGATCGCACCTTCTACTAAAGCCACATCTACCCCTGTCGGATATTCTTTTATATCCGCGATCGGACTATAAACTAATTCGATGTGGTTAGCTAATTCAAACAGCCATTCATCGAGATCGAGAAAGGACATATGACATCCGGAACAACCACCTAACCAAACTGTGGCTAATTTTATCTTGTCCATTCTTTTTTCTCCCGAGCGTTAACAATAAATTCTAGTTTGTTGCGATCGTGAACCATTTCAGCAACAGTGGAACCTTTCCGGAAAATTGCTCCGGTCGGACAAGCATCTACACATTTACCGCAACTGGTACAAGCTGAAACTGTACCCCAAGGTTGATTTAAACCAGTCACGACTTTAGCTTGGGCTCCACGAAAAGCGACATCCCACACATGAGCCCCTTCAATTTCATCACAGACTCGAACACAGCGAGTACATAATACGCAACGGTTATGATCAACTCCATAGCGATCGTGGGAAATATCTACTTCTCTAGTCGGAAAAGTATAGGGAAAACGGGAGTGATCCATTCCCACTTCGATCGCTAAATTTTGCAGTTCGCAATTTTCATTAGAAACACAAACTGCACAAACATGATTCCCTTCCGCAAACAACATTTCGACGATCATTCGTCGGTATTCTTGAATCCGATCGTTATTGGTGTTAACTTTCATTCCTTCTGCTACTTGAGTCACACAAGCAGGTAAAAGTTTATTCACACCAACTACTTCCACAATACATAATCGACAAGCACCGACTTCAGAAATTCCTTCTAAATGACATAAAGTAGGAATCCGAATTCCCATAGTTTGTGCTGCTTGTAAAATCGTTTGATTTTCTTCAACAGCCACATCAATACCATCAATGACTAGGGTTTTGACTGACATAATCCTTCCTTTTCCCGCTCCGGTTTTCTAAGTTCTAGCTGCTACTGGTTGATGACTCGGTGCTGTTTTACCATTGAGACTTTGTTGAATTAGCGCTAGATATTCTTCACGGAAATAGCGCATGGTACTTAGCACGGGGTTGGGTGCAGACTGTCCTAAACCACAGAGACTGGTATTTTTCACCATGTCGCAAAGTGCTTCTAGTTTATCTAAGTCAGCGAGGGTCGCTTCTCCTTTGAGGATTTTAGTTAATGCTTGGTACATTTGGGCTGTACCTGCGCGACAGGGAATACATTTTCCACAGGTTTCTTCCCGACAGAAGTCCATATAAAATTTGGCAACTTCTACCATACTGGTCCCTTCATCCATGACTACCATCCCCCCAGAACCCATCATGGAGCCGATTTTGACGAGGGATTCATAATCTACAGTTGTATCTAACATTGACGCGGGAATACAACCACCGGATGGTCCACCAGTTTGGACTGCTTTTACTTGACCATCGGGAACACCACCACCCATTTCTTCGACGATTTCCCGGAGGGTAATACCCATGGGGACTTCGATTAAGCCATTGTTACTGATTTTCCCCGTCAGAGCAAAAACTTTGGTGCCTTTACTTTTTTCTGTACCAATACTGGCATACCATTCTGCACCTTCGCGAATGATCGCTGCAATATTAGCAAAGGTTTCCACGTTATTGATCAAAGTTGGACAATCCCAGAGTCCGGATACTGCTGGATAGGGAGGACGGGGACTAGGAATACCGCGTCCACCTTCGATCGAAGAGATCAGAGCAGTTTCTTCACCACAAACAAATGCTCCAGCACCGATGCGAATATCGATTTTGAAGTCAAAGTGAGAATCGAAGATTTGACTACCGAGAATCCCTAATCGTTTCGCTTGTTTAATCGCGATTTGTAAACGTTCGATCGCTAAAGGATATTCAGCTCGGACGTAAATAAATCCTTCACTAGCACCAACCGCATAAGCACCGATCGCCATTCCTTCTAAAACTCGATGGGGATCGCTTTCTAAAACGGAACGATCCATGAAAGCACCTGGATCTCCTTCATCTCCATTACAGATCACAAATTTCCGACCTTCGGGCATTTTGGCGACAGTTGCCCATTTTAATCCGGTGGGATAACCACCACCACCACGTCCTCTTAATCCGCTTTTGGTAATTTGTTCAATGACATCGCTTGGTTTCATGTCATGGATGACTTTGTAGAGAGATTGATATCCACCTTTAGCGATATATTCTTCAATTTTTTCCGGGTCAATTATCCCACTTGTTTCCCGGACAATTCGCATTTGACGCGCAAAAAATGGGTGTTGGAGATTACCTTCTTTAGCTGTAGCTGTACCACCATCAAGAGCTTTGATAATACTCGCTGCATCTTCTGGGGTGACTTGTTCGTAAAGTTTACCTTTTGATTCGATTTCTACTAAGGGACCGCGTCCGCAAAATCCCATACAACCTACACCTACTACCTGAACCCAATCGCCTATTCCTGTTTCTTTGACTGCTGTTTCTAGGTTTTTCTTCACACCAATTGAGTTAGCAGCTTGACAACCGGTAGAAGTGCAACAATAAACACGGGTTTCTTTTTGACTGTTGCGTTCTTTTTCGCCAATTGCTATCAGTTCAGTTAAATCCATACTGTTTAGCCTTTTTTCAGTCCTTTATTAATCACTTACATATCTCATCAATAGTCGTTTTGGTGATAATTTCTCCTTATTTTTTATTCAGCCATTCTTTTACTCTTGTTACTGCTGTGGTTGTTGTCACTTTCCCTGCAACTGTACCATCAAAAACTACTGCTGGTGCAATTCCACAAGCACCAATACACCGAGCTGTTACTAGGGAAACTTGACCATCTGGAGTCGTTTCACCTTGATGGATTCCTGTTGCTTGTTCGAGTTGGGTGATGATCTGATCTGCACCTTTAACATAACAAGCTGTTCCTAAACAAATTACACAGGTATGAGCACCTGATGGTTTGAGGGAAAAAAGATGATAAAAGGTCGCAACTCCATAAACTTTACTTAGTGGGAGTTTTAGACCTCTTGCTACATATAGCAATACATCTTCTTCTAGGTAGCCAAATGCTTCTTGTGCTTTATGTAGCACTTCAATTAAGGCATCTTGACGGTATTGATTTCGCTTCATGGTCATATCTAGTGTTTTGAAGCGTTTATCACCGCTCTGGTGCCCCTTGGACGACCCTTCTGTTGCTTTTGTCTCGATTTTGGGATTTGCAGTGGAAGATTGCATATTTATAGTCCTTACTGTTCAATCCGACTAACTGGGCCTTAATTGCTGATGATCTCAGGACAATTTTATTACCCTCCAAATTCCTTATTCATGCAATTTCAGGCTTTTGATTGATCACTTTGCATCTGTTTGATAATTTACCATAATCTAGCTTTTTTTTGTACCTTTTTTAGGATAACTTGTTTGGTATCCTTTTTATTCTCAAAAAATCCCAGATTTTACCAATTGTAAATATTGTTTAAAATCCTGTCACTCCCTGAGTAAAGCAACTTTTTTATTGTTAAAAGAGGGAATTTTATTAATAAAAACTTAATAATCAAAATAACCTAATTTTGCTATGATGCCTTTTGGTAGTGTAGAGAAAGAAAAGAAACTAACAGGCCAATTTTTGGCATTCCAGCTAGAAAATAGATGCAAAACTAAATCAGTTTTGTCAAGACTTTCATTGGCGATCGCAGCTAGGGATAGCGAATCGTCAATGAAAAATTTCTGATTGGCTAGTTATATATTAAAAAAGCAAACAATAGTGGTGAGAGAAAATAGAAAGCATGAGTAGTGGATGTAATAAGTATGTCCCTACATCACTTAAAAAATTATGAATATATAAGATATATTGGTGCAGCTAGATGTAAACTATACCTAGAGAGAGTAGGCGCAGGTAGTTGCGGACTAACTCCTCTTTTAGGAGTAAGTCTGAGGAAAGTCCGGGCTCCCGAAAGACCAAACTTGCTGGGTAACGCCCAGTGCGGGTGACCGTGAGGAAAGTGCCACAGAAACATACCGCCCCGAGGATTTTTCCTGGAAAATGATTGGGGTAAGGGTGCAAAGGTGCGGTAAGAGCGCACCAGCAGCATCGAGAGGTGCTGGCTCGGTAAACCCCGGTGGGGAGCAAGGTCGAAGGAACTAGGGTTGGTCTTTTACCAGTTCTGCTCGTAGTGTACCGCTTGAGGTGTTTGGTAACAAACATCCCAGATAGATAACTACCCTCTGGTCAGCAATTGCTTGCTGGAGAACAGAACCCGGCTTATGTCTTGCTCTCTCTCTTTTACTCAAAGGAGATTTTCTCATGGCAAGTGTCAAAATAGGCATTAATGGATTCGGTCGGATCGGTAGATTAGTATTTCGTGCTGGACTTGATCACCCAAATCTTGAATTTGTTGCTATTAATGATTTAGTCCCACCATCCAGTATTGCTTATTTATTGAAATACGACTCAACTCACGGTCGTTTCCAAGGTACTGTAGAAGCCAAAGAAGATGGGATCGTTGTCAATGATAAGTTTATCCCTTGTGTATCAATCAAAAATCCTGAAGAATTACCTTGGGGTAAATATGGTGCGGAATATGTAATTGAATCTACCGGTTTATTTACTGATTATGAAGGTGCATCAAAACACCTGAAAGCCGGAGCAAAACGAGTAGTTATTTCCGCTCCAACCAAGGAAGCAGATCCAAATAAAGTGCCTACTTTGTTAGTTGGTGTCAATCACCATAGTTATGATCCGAGCAAACACACGATCGTTTCTAATGCTAGCTGTACTACTAATTGTCTAGCTCCTGTAGCTAAGGTTATTAATGATAACTTTGGTTTGGCTGAAGGTTTAATGACTACGGTTCACGCGATGACAGCTACTCAACCAACAGTAGATGGACCGAGTAAAAAAGATTTTCGTGGAGGTCGTGGTGCAGCTCAAAATATTATCCCTGCTTCCACTGGTGCTGCTAAAGCTGTGACTCTAGTTTTACCGGAACTCAAAGGTAAATTAACTGGGATGGCTTTTCGTGTCCCAACTCCTGATGTATCAGTAGTTGATCTGACTTTTAAGACTGATAAAGCTACCACTTATGAAGAAATTTGTAGTGTGATGAAGAAAGCTGCGGAAGGAGAAATGAAGGGAATTTTGGGTTACACTGATGAGGATGTGGTCTCCACTGATTTTCAAGGTGATCCTCATTCGAGTATTTTTGATGCTGGAGCTGGAATTGGGTTAAATTCCCATTTCTTTAAGGTGGTTGCTTGGTATGATAATGAGTGGGGTTATTCTCATCGGATGATTGATCTGATTTTGGCCATGGCTGAAAAGGAAAAAGCTCCCGTTTAGAAAGCTTTTGTTATTTCTGATCAACTGTCCCATCCCCAAGATCGGGGGTGGGTTTACCGTTTGCTTTTACTAGGGACTTGGCAATTGTCCAAGCATCGATCGCCCAATCGCGCCTAATTTCTCCCATCGTGATCGGCTTTTTTTTCGATCGCAGCTAAATCCCTGGCGATGGTAGTTTCAAATTCTCATCATTTTCTCACTACCATAATGGCAATTCCATATTGTCCTAAATTACCATTAATTAATAAAATATCGCCGATTCCACCGAAATTTGTGCAATAATTTCGGAGATGATTAAGAAAAACTTTCGATATTTTTCACTAAAAAAAATCACGATCAGAAACTTCTGCTCCATTGCATCTTATATTTGCCTGAAGAAACCTGCTAATGTTTGGATTAAGCTCTAACATCTTTATTCATTAATTCAACTTTGACCTTCAATTATACTGAGCATAAGAGCCATTACCCATGTTACCCCTATTTTTTAAGCGTTTAATACCCCGATTATATAATAAATCTTCCTTATCAAAAATCCCCATAAGTCCTAACCTTCGTCAAGTATCCCTGAACCAACTGCTCATCATTCCTTTTGTAGTGCAGATTTCCTTAGCTGTGGGAATAACCGGATATCTATCATTTAGGAGTGGACAGCAAGCGATCAAAGACCTAGCAGGACAATTAAGTGAGGAAATTACAGCCCGAACGCGCGATCGCATCCGTAACTATCTTGATGTACCGCAACAGATCAATCAATTTAATGCTCATGCAATTGAACTAGGACTGCTAGACTTTCACCAAATCCAAGCAGCTCAACTTTATTTCTGGCGTCAAGTTCAGACTTATGAGACAGTGGGTAATATCGGTTTTGCTAATGCGGAAGGTCAATATATTCGCGCTGGTTGGGTAAATCGTTTATCTGCGAGTGAACAACCTCAGATTGCGGAAAGTTTGGTTCCTGGGGGAAATTTCAACTTTTACGATATTGACAAAGATGGGAATCATCTCAGAGTTGCTAAAACTATTCCCAAATATGATATCCGTCAAAGACCATCCTATCGGTCAGCGATCGAGAAAGGACAACCAACCTGGAGCAATCTTTATACTAATACCTCTAATTCTTCGTTATTGCAAATTAAAGCAAATTGGCCATTTTACGATCCTAATGGTAAACTTTTAGGCGTTTTGGGTTGTGAATTGGGGATAAATCAAATCAGTGAGTTTTTACAAACCCTAAAAATCGGTCGTTCTGGACAAGTCTTTATTATCGAACCAACTGGTGAGTTGGTAGCAACCTCCGTTAAGAATCAATCCGTAATGGTAAACAACTCAAAAGAACTGAAACGAATTAATGCGGTGGATAGTGATAGTCCACTCATTCATGGTAGTGCTATTTTTTTAAGCGATCGCTTTGGCAAACTGGAAAATATTCAGAAAAACACTCAACTCGAATTTAGTTTAGGAGACCAGCGAGAATTTCTCCAAGTATCTCATTTGACTGATAAATATGGATTAAATTGGTTGATCGTTGTAGTTGTACCTGAAGCGGATTTTATGGAACAAATTAATGCCAATACTCGGACAACTATTTTACTGTGTATTATTGCCTTTGCGATCGCGATTGGTGTGGGCATACTTACGAGTCGTTTAATCATTCGTCCAATTCATAAAGTTACCAAAGCTGCGGCAGATATTGCTAGCGGTAATTTAGACCAACATATTCAAGCTAAAAACATTATCGAAATTGAAACACTTGCCAAATCATTTAACAGTATGGCAGAGCAACTGCGGCAATCTTTTCATACTTTAGAGCAACAAAATCAAGATTTAAAACGTTTCGACCAACTCAAAGATGAATTTCTGGCTAATACTTCTCATGAACTGCGTACACCGCTTAATGGTATTATTGGAATCGCTGAATCTCTAGTTGATGGTGCTACGGGAAAACTACCCCAATCTACACAAGCTAACCTCAATTTAATTGTCTCAAGTGGTCGCCGTTTATCCAACCTAATCAACGATATTTTAGATTTCTCTAAACTTAGACACAAGCACTTAGAATTAAATCTAAAATCAGTGGATTTGAGGACAGTTACCAATACAGTTTTAACCCTCAGTAAACCCTTAGCTACCCAAAAAAATTTGCAGCTAATTAACTCAATTCCTGCTGAATTTCCTCCAGTCAAAGCTGACGAGAATCGCTTGCAACAGATTTTTTATAATTTAGTCGGTAATGCCATTAAATTCACTCCAGATGGTCAAGTAGAAGTATCCGCAGTCATCAGAGAGGAAGGTGATATTGCGATTACGATTACTGACACAGGAATTGGGATTTCACCAGATAAATTTGAGCGGATTTTTGAATCATTTGAACAAGCAGAAGGTTCTACAGCAAGGGCGTATGGTGGTACAGGATTAGGACTTGCTGTCACCAAACAATTAGTTCAATTACATGGAGGTGAAATTAGTGTTAAGTCAGAAGTAGGATCGGGTTCACAATTTACCTTTACTTTACCAAAAGCTCAAGAAAAAGCTGAGATTTCAGAACAAGTTGCCGCTATTTCTAACCGTGTAGTTTTAGATTTAGCCGCACCAATTATGATTGAAAAATCTGATTCTGTCAGCTTGAGCGGAAAACGGTTTAAAATTTTGATTGTTGATGATGAACCAGTTAATCGTCAGGTACTTGTCAATAATCTTTATATGCACAATTACGAGATTACGGAAGTAAGTGATGGACAAGAAGCTTTGTTAGTAATGGAAAATGGATTTATTCCGGATTTAATTTTACTTGATGTGATGATGCCCCATATGACTGGTTATGAAGTATGCCAAAAAATTCGCGATCGCTTTCCTGCTTATGAACTGCCAATTGTCATGCTGACAGCCAAAAATCAAGTCGCAGATATTGTCGAAGGATTTTCATCAGGAGCCAATGATTATCTTTCCAAACCGATTCAAAAACAGGAAATGTTATCTCGGATTAAGACTCATATATATCTAGCTCAACTAACTTTAGCTTATGGGCGATTTGTGCCCCGTAATTTTCTGAAATTTTTAGGAAAAGAAAGTATAATTGATGTACAATTAGGCGATCAAATTCAGCAAGAAATGACAATTATGTTTTCTGACATTCGCGCATTTACTACTTTATCAGAAAGTATGTCTCCTCAAGAAAATTTTAATTTTATTAACTCTTATTTTAGTCAAGTTAGTCCGATTATCCGCCAACATAATGGGTTTATTGATAAATATATTGGTGATGCAATTATGGCTTTGTTTCCCAATACAGCTTCCGATGCTGTAGAAGCAGCGATCGCCATGCAGAAACAAGTATCTATCTACAACGAAAACCGACAACAGCAAGGTGATCCTCCCATCTCGATCGGAGTTGGTTTGCACACAGGTAATTTAATGCTGGGAACCGTGGGTGAATCAGAACGGATGGAAACAACAGTAATTGCCGATGCGGTCAATTTAGCTTCTCGTTTAGAAGGATTAACTAAGCTATATGGAGCGGGAATTTTAATTAGCCATAAAACTCTCTGTTGTTTAGAGTATTCAGAAAAACAATGCTTCCGATTTTTGGATCGAGTCATGGTCAAAGGAAAGAAAGCAGCCGTCGCTGTATTTGAAGTTTATGAGGGAGACGCGATCGAACAGAAGTGCTTAAAGAGTCAAACTCAGGCTCGATTTGAAGTAGCAGTATTTCTCTACTATCAGAAACAATTTGAAGAAGCACAACAAATCTTTCAAGAGGTTCTCCAAATTAACCAACAAGATCAAGCTGCTCAACTATATGTAAAGCGTTGCCAACAATATCAACAATATGGTATAGTAGAGGGATGGGATGGCATAACGGAGTTCGATTTCAAGTGATCCGAAGTATGATTGTTTTTAGACTATCTCCCTACCCATTCCTTACCTATATCAACAATATGGTATATTCTTTGTTTCATAATTTAATAACCCCGCATAATTTGGTAACAGCCATGCAAAATCTCACTAGAATTACCCGCAACCCAGAAGTAATGGGTGGCAAACCCTGCATCGGAGGAATGCGTGTCACAGTTGGTACGATCGTCGGCTTAATGGCATCTGGACACAGCTTAAACGATATTCTCAATGCTATTTATAACCTATTTAAGTCCAACACCAAAACACCACCAGAAGTAGCTTTACTGTTCTTTGCAGGACATTTTATCAAAAAAAAAACTAAAAAATGGGTGAGAACTTCATCTGGATGTATCCGTTGAAATCGATTTTTCATGGACATGTCAATCCTTTTAAAAGTCCCTAAACCCATCTTTCACATCTATTTGTAATTCTGTTTTCAATTTGGTTACCTTCAATCCACTTAGATTAAAATAACCTTTTTGTGGTTTAACCTACTGAATGTGGAATCTAGAATAGGACAGACATCTTGTCTGTCCTAATTATTCTTACCAAATTTCTAGTAAAAATCAGAACATTACCATCACGATTTGCTCAAAATATGATCTTGGGTAACTACATAAATATCCCAACTAATTTGATTTTTTTGCTAGATTCAGTAGGAGTTAGGGATTCACTAAAACCTAAGGTATTTTTCAAAATTTCTTGAGTTTTTTGATAACCAGCATTATTTCCTTGTTGACGATAGATATCAGCTGCTTTTTTTACATCTTCAATCGCTGCGGGTTTATTACCAATACTAAAGAAAGTTAATCCTCGGTTGATGTAAGCATTAGCATAGTTAGGGTTAATCCGGATTGCTTCCGTGTAATCTGTAATTGCACCTTGGTTATCTCCCGTCACTGCTTTCGATAATCCTCTGGTATTATAAGCTTCGGCATATTTAGGATTAAGTCGAATCGCTTCATTATAATCAGCGATCGCTGCTGTTTGGTTACCTAGACTAGCTTGGACAAGGCCCCGATTGACAAAGACACTCACGTAATTAGGATTAAGTCGAATCGCACTGTTATAATCTTGAATTGCTCCAGTTTTGTCACCCAGACCAATTTTAGCTAAACCTCGGTTAACAAAAGCACTCGCATCTTGAGGATTAATCGCGATCGCCTGGTTATAATCAGCTATAGCCGCATTTAAGTCTCCCAGATTATGTTGAGCTAGTCCTAGATAAATAAAAGCTTTAGCATCCTTGGGATTGAGCGCGAGGGATTCATTGTAATCAGCAATTGCTTGGGAGTAATTTCCTAGATTAGCTTTTGCTACCCCACGATTAAACCAAGCACTATCATCCTTTGGGTTTAATTGCAAAGCTTGGGAATAATCCGCGATCGCTCCTTGATTATCTCCTTGACGACGCCTGGCATTGCCACGATTATAATATGTATCTGGATCTTTAGGATTGAGACGCAAAGCCTGATTATAATCGGCGATCGCTTGTTGATCATTTCCTAGAAACGAGAGCGTATTACCCCGATTAATATAGGGATTAGGATCTTGGGGATTGAGAGTAATTGCCTGACTATAATCAGCGATCGCACCTTGATGATCACCAAGAATTCGTCGAGCATTCCCGCGATTATAGAAAGCTGTGGATAATTTCGGATTAATTTGTAAAGCTTGGGTATAGTCAGCGATCGCTTGAGAAGTATTGCCTAAACGACGATAGGCAATCCCGCGATTAATATAAGCATAGACTTCTTTGGGGTTGAGTTGCAACGTTTGATTATAATCAGCGATCGCTCCTTGCTGATCTCCTAGAGCGGCTCGGGCTATACCGCGATTATAATAAGCTAAGGCCAAATTAGGATTTTGTTGAATGAGTTGAGTATAAATAGCAATGGCAGTTTGCCAATTGCCATTTTTAGCTTGCTCCATCCCCTCCTGTAACAATTCCTGGGGAGTAATTTGGTGAACAGGTGGTTGGATGGGAGGAGTTGGTGAGGTTTGAGCCAACAGATGAGGAGAAAAAACATTGATGACACTAATGGTGCCAAAGCAAGTGAGAATCAAGTGATGGACGTAATTCATATCTGCCTAGAAAAGAGCGCTCTGATCGTTAGCTTTAAGGCAATATCGCAAATATTCTGCAAACATATACAAGATAATTGAATTCTGGGGTGCCAATTCACCCTAATTTTGGATCAAAAAAAAACAGCCAATTTTTGGTAATTGAGGGAGAACTCGGACATGAGTCTTTGGTTGGTCTTCAGTGGAGCAATCTTAATTGCAGCTTATTTACTGGGTTCAATTCCCACCGGCTATTGGGTGGGACGCTGGATGTTGGGGATTGATATTCGGGAGCATGGTTCTGGTTCAACCGGAGCAACTAATGTTTTAAGAATTTTAGGAAAATGGCCAGCTCTGGTAGTATTAGTGATTGATACTGGCAAAGGAGCAGGCGCGATCGTCCTATTACGTTGGTTTTATACCTTAGATGTAATGACTAAATTAGCACCCATCAGCATCAATGTCAGTATCTGGGCTGATTGGTTGACCCCCTTAGCCGGATTAGCCGCTTTATTGGGTCACAGCAAATCAATCTGGCTCAATTTTACAGGTGGTAAATCAGTTGCTACAGGATTGGGAGTCTTGACGGCCATGTATTGGCCCGTTGGTTTCGGCACCCTGGGGATTTTTGGAGTAGTTTTAGGGATTTTCCGGATTGTGTCACTCAGTTCCATTGCTGGAGCGATCGCCTGTTCGGGTTTAATGATTAGCTTTGGACAACCTTTACCTAATCAACTCTTTGCGATCGCTGGTGGGTTATATGTGATTTGGCGTCACCGCAGTAATATTGAGCGCTTAATCGCAGGAACTGAACCGCGTGTGGGTCAAACCTTACCGACTAATCCCGAATCTTAATTAACTACCAAGTTCTTGCGAACGGAGAGTAGCAGCTTTGACTGCTTCAATCACAGCCGAGCGAAACCCAGAACGTTCTAACTGAGCAATCCCAGCGATCGTTGTACCACCAGGACTAGTCACACGATCTTTGAGTTCTGCTGGGTGGATTCCTGATGCTTGTAGTAATTGTGCTGTACCGAGAACAGTTTGCAGAGCCAATTGAGCCGCGATCGGACGGGGCAAACCAGCATAAACTCCACCATCAGCCAAAGCTTCGATCAAAATTGCCACATAACCAGGACCAGAACCAGAAAGACCAGTCACCGCATCCATCAAAGTTTCCGGAACTTCTACCACTTCTCCTACCGATTGGAAGAGACGATGGGCTAGCTCTAAGTCAGGATTTTTTACATTCCGACCGATCGCGATCGCGGTCATTCCTGCACCCACAGTTGCTGGCGTATTTGGCATGGCCCGAATTACCGATTGACCAGGAAAAGCCGCTTCTAACTTCTGTAGAGTCACACCAGCCAAAATCGAAATTATCACTGAGTCATGGTGATCAGATTGCCGGGTAAAACGATCTGTTAACTCTGGAGCGACAGTGTCAAACATCTGGGGTTTAATTGCCAAAAACAAAACTTCAGCAACAACAGCCACAGTTCGATTGTCACCAGTTACCTGCACCCCATATTTTTCAGCCAAAATCCTTTGACGCTGAAGTTGGGGATCGCTGACCATTACTTCATCTGGAAGATAAATTTTTTGGGCAATCAGGCGAGATAAGAGTGCTTCTCCCATCACTCCACCACCAATGATGCCAAATTTAATAGACATTTATTTGTTGATCCAAAGCAGCAATTAGCTTGTTGCTAATTACTAATCCTGTGCGATCGCAGCTAGATCCAGATTAGCAATTAGCAATTAACCAATAATTACGGGGACTAATTTATTGAACCACCCTTCCTGGTTCAGCTGGCCAGTTGGGGACAACTGGAGCGGGACGAGGAGTCCGGGCTGACTGGGGCTGCATCACTTCGTGAACTACACCAGATTGGGTACTGACTTGAACACAGCTTGGGGTAAAGAGGAAGATACTTTCACCAATCCGTTCTTGATGACCATCTAACGCATAAGTCCCACCAGCGATAAAATCTACCGCTCTTTGGGCTTGATCTGGGTCCATCATCGTTAAATTCAAGACTACAGATTTACGTTCCCGCAATGCTTGAATTGCCTGGGGCATTTCTTCAAAGGAACGGGGCTCCATTACCACCACTTCCGAAATACTATTAGCAACTCCGGGCATACCAATGACATTATTCATAGCTGGTCTCATTCCTATTTCATTAGGGACATTAGGATTTGTTACTGTGCCAATTGACCGTTCCCTTAGACGACGACGGTTCTGACGGTCATCTTCTGCGCTAGGGGGGGCAGAATTTTCTGGTTCTCCCTCCGTTTCGTCATATTCGTATTCATACTCAACTGGGTCATTTAGACCAACTAGATCCCGTAGCTTGGCCAAAATATTGTTCACCATTCATGCTCCATCAAAAGTAAACTTAGGAAAATAGGTGCTAACAACTTTCGAGTGTCCGATATGAGATTATTACCTAAGAGGCAGAGCTAGGATAGGAGTATTGGGTCAGAGTACGTGATGGCATCAGGAAATGATTCAGCTTGGGTTTAATCACCACAATTATCTCCTAATTTCCTCATTCCAGAATGACAAAACCTTGCCCAATTGGGAATATTTTAGTCTTCCTCCTATCTTAGTTCTTACTCTATCTCTATTTTAGATTTGACTATTCCGACTATTAGCTCAACCAGAAACAATTTGGCTAGCCCCAATCAGGTATTGTTGTTGTCAAAGCTGAAATGATCTCAGCCAAAGCATTATATCGCTCGTTCACCAAATAAAGTTGTCCCCAAGCGAATATAAGTTGCTCCTGCTTGAATGGCAAGATGGTAATCCTGGGACATTCCCATTGATAGATGTTGCATTTTAATATTTGGGTAGTTTTCTTGGTTGATTTGAGCCGCTAATTCGCGAGTTTTTTGAAAAACTGTCAAAATTTCCTCCTCATCTAACCCGATCGGCGGAATTGTCATTAATCCCTGAATTTGCAGGTTCCCACAGTCATTTAGAGCTGGTAAATTAGCTAGTAGTTCTGGTACTGTCCAACCATACTTATCGGGATCGGGTAACATTTTTACTTGCAGGAGAACTTGTGGTGACAATGATGACAAGGCAGCTAATCGGTTTAATCGTTGTGCTAATTTCAAACTGTCTAAGGAATGAATCCACTTAAACATTAAGAGAGCTTTTTCAGCTTTATTGCTTTGCAAATGTCCGATTAAATGCCAGGTGATATTTGCTAAGTCTTGTAACTCAGCTTGTTTGAGGGCAGTTTCAGCAACTTTACTTTCACCAAAATCCCTGATCCCAGCCGCATAAGCGGCACGTATTGCTGTTACTGATACCTGTTTCGTGACAGCAATAAGTCGCACTGATGCTGGTAAGGTTTCGGTAATTTTCGTAATTCTTTCAGTAATGAAACTGGTCATAGAGAAAGCCCGGGGGAGATCACTATAGCTCAGGAGATTAAAATCTATGGAAAAAATTATTTTTCCTCATTATTTGGCTGGTGTAATCAGTTGATGGTTATTTTGGTAATTAACTTTAGTGAAATGTCCGTTGATAAATTACATTTAGTTGCTCGTAATCTTGAGATTTACCTGTACGTCGAAATAGACGTAGGCGATTTTCTACCATCAGACGAGCATCACTACGGCTAATTGGGTCGAATTTGATCCCACTCAGGCTAGTAGTCACTAAAAAAAATAGCCGTTGGGCATAGAGGGTAGTGAATAATTCTTGGTTTTCCTCGAGCAGGCATACCCTGAAGAGAAGACCAAATGTTGGGTGATTCAAATAAGTTTCGGTACTCATTCAGGCTCAATTTCAGCAAGTCGGGGCTCGATTTAATTTAATCATGGGTATCACCAATATGTTCAAACACTGGCTATTTGTAACAATTTACACATAGATGTTACTACGGTAGGCGATCATCCTACTAGATCACCAATGTCCTTATTTAAAATAGTCTATATTAAAGATTCTAATAGTTAAGTTTTGCTCTGATTTGCTAGTTTGAGCGCGGTCAGTTGGGCTTCAGCTTTGTGAAGGGATTCGTGCCATTCCCTCTCTGGATCACTATCGGTGACAATTCCTGCACCTACTTGACCCCAGACTGTGGCTAGACCTGATGGCTGACTTTTAAATAATAAGGTCCGAATCAGGATGTTTAAGTCCAAATTCCCACGCCAGTCTAAGTAACCACAAGAACCATAAAATAAATTGCGTCTGACTGGTTCTAATTCTTCGATAATTTCTAGACAACGGATTTTTGGACAACCTGTGATGGTGCCACCGGGAAACATGGCACGGATTAAGTCGATGCTGTTGTAATCGGGACGGACAGTGCCAATGATGTTACTCACTAGGTGCATGACATGACTATAACGTTCGATGATTAAGAGTTCATCGACTTTGACTGACCCTGATTCGCAGACCCGTCCTAAGTCGTTGCGTTCTAAGTCCACTAGCATGATGTGTTCAGCTTTTTCTTTGGTATTGACCATCAGCTCTTGGGCGAGTTGTTGATCTTGTAATGGTGTTTTTCCCCGCGATCGCGTGCCCGCAATGGGTCTGGTTTTCGCTTTTTTGCCTTGGAGGTGAACTAATCTTTCTGGTGAACAGCTAATCAGATCTCCCCAGGGGGTTTGCCAATAACTAGCAAAGGGGGAAGGGTTAATTTGTTGCAATGCTCGATAAATTGCCCAACTGTTGCTGCTGGTTTCTGTTTCAAAACGTAGGGAAAGGTTAGCTTGAAAAATATCACCCCTTAAGATATAATTTTTAACCTGTCTGACCATCCGTTCATATTCAGCTTGTTGGGTGTGGAAAGTAGGGACAATTTTGTTAGTTTGCCAATTCTCTCCTAATTTTTCACTACTTTGACTTCTACTAAAACTCTCTAGTTGCTTTTCTAATTGTTCTAGTTGATGTTCAGCACTGGTTGCTAACCACAGAGTTTGTTCCCAATGGTCGAGGACGGCAAAACATTCTGGTTCATACCAGTACGCGACCGGAAAAGGTAAGTTATCGGATTTGAGATTTGGTAGTTTTTCGATTTCCCACGCTAGATCGTAACCTAACCAACCTAACCAACCACCGGTAAAAGGTAGGTTATAATGATTTTTAGGTTGCTCTTGACAAAAATATTTATATGTGCTAAGTGAAGCAAATGGAGATGCTGGAGGTCGTTGGTAGCTGACTGTCCCATTTTTCCAGAGTTGGTTCAAAAAAGGCAGAATTTGGCCAACTGGTGGAGTCCATAGCTGGGGTTGGTTATCGATCACTCGCGGTCTTCCAGCACAGATTGAGTAGCGAGCTAATTCGGGGTTAGGTGTAGGATGGGGGCTTTCTAATAAAGTGGCGATCGCTGGAAGTGAATGACCTGGATGATGAGGTTGACGGAAAAGAGCCGCAAAGATTTGAGAACCACTACGGTTATTTAATGATTGCGATCGCCAATGCCAAGGTTGAATAGGTTTCATCAGTTCAGTGTTTATCAGTTATTCTGTCCATTTCAGCTTAAACTGGAGATAATTTGCAGCTCAATTGTGATGAAACCAAAATTTTTGGCACTAAGCTTAACTATTATTTTATGAGTTGATTTCGGTTGATGTTATCCTGACCCAACCACGACGAATGCTGTATTGTAATCTTTTCAGTAATTTTTGTCCCTCTGGATCAAGATCAATCAGGTTTGCTCCCATCACTATTTCATACTGCTCTGAGGTTAGAGTAAAGTAATGTCCAGCATCAAACAGGATCTTATTTAGAGTTTTATGGGAATCTGTCACCATCTTATTTAACCTCAACTTAACTATTTTATCATCTTGGCAAAACCATAAATTTGCGATGATCTGCATAGATTAAGTGAGTGATGTTTATCCTCGACCCAAGAGATCGGAGAGGAAACTTATTGTGATCAAGATCATGATGAGTAATCTTACTGTTTAACTAGATCACGTCAATTGTTGGTTTTAGATGAAGCTTTTGCTGGGGTTGATATTCAAAGAGAAATAGATTTTTATCATTTATTAAATAAATTAAAACCTGAGTATGGTTGGACGGTGTTACAAGTTTCTCACGATTTGGATGTAGTTAGTAAACAAGGCGATCGCGTGATTTGTCTGAATCAAACTATTGTTGGCTCTGGTCAACCAGATATTGCGCTTTCACCCCAAAATTTATTAAATACTTACCGTCCAACTTTTAGTCATTACCATCATCACGATTAACTATCCAAATATGACTCGACCAACATCAGGAATCCAACTCTATCTCCAAAGATTAGCAGCATTAAATGCTAGTGATATTTATACTCGTTTACCTAATGATAGCTTTGCATTAGATTGGTTAAACACTAATAAAGAACCTCCGACTTATCAAGAATGGATTAATTTATTAACAAAGGAAGCTCACGCGATCTCCAAATTACAAGATGATCAGCGTCTGATCATCTTGCTGGGGGATTCGATCAGCTTGTGGTTTCCTCCCGATTTACTCCCCACCCAGCGGTTATGGTTAAATCAAGGAATTTCTGGAGATACAATAGCAGGTATTCTGAGAAGGTTATCAGTTTTTGACCAAACTAGACCAAATGCAATTTATATTCTCGCTGGTGTTAATGATCTAAAAAATTGTGTCAGCGATCGCACGATTCTCAAGAATTACCGCGAATGTTTGCTCAAATTACACCACAATCATCCGCAAACTCAACTAATTGTGCAATCAATTTTACCAACAGATTTACCTAGTCAGATTTTAACGATGAAAATTCCTAATAGTAGAATTAATCAGCTTAATCAACAGCTAAGAGAATTAGCGAATCAAGAAAATGCTAGCTATTTGGAACTTCATTCTCACTTTCTAGATCAAGCAGGTAAATTAAAACCAGAACTAACTACAGATGGACTTCATCTTAATTATCAAGGATATAAAATTTGGCAATGGATTTTAGCACAAACAGAATCGTGATCAAAAACAATCTAAGTTCTCCTGTTTTAGTTGTTAATCAAACTATTGATATTCCGACCCAGTTAAGTTAAAGAAAATCTATTTCGGTTCCAAGTTAATCGGTACATCTTTTTAGCCCAATTCCTCGCGAGTTAGCGATCGCCCATTTTCTAGTTTGGGGGTGGATAAGTCCTCGTCCCAACTCCTTTTCACCAAAATGTTAAGTTTTGTTAAGCAAGTGAGGGGTATCACCCCTCATAGGGTATATTACTAATATGTAGATGCACCCTGATGGACACGCCCAGTTTTTTGGGCGTTTTTTATTTTTGGGGCATAAATATCTAGTTAATCTTGATCTTAAGTCCCACTGATGGCAATATGTAAATTTTTGTGAATCAGTATGAGGGGTTTCACCCCTCATCATGCTATAGTAAATATCAATGTAGATGCACCCTGATGAACACGCCCCGATTTGTGGGCGTTTTTTGTTTTTGGGGTATAAATAATGTATTCAGCCATTAATTAAGAGGGACATACTTGGACTTTGGGGACTGAGTTAGTCGAAGTAATCAAAATCTGGAAGTATAAAGTAAAATAAGATTGCCCACATAATTTTTGGATTTTCTGGCTGATTGAGAGCAAATATGCCAAAAAATAAGGTAGTTTGGAGCGTTCAGATCGTCCAATTAAAGGAATCTGCTGAAAATTAGGTCGGGAAATTGTCAAGCATGATCAAGCAAATTAGTCAAACACCCATCAGTTTCTTTGCTGGTGCCACCTATCCCTGTCAAGCTTTCGTCATTCTTAGTAGTAACCCCCGTCTTTGGGGCTATGTCATCCTGCCCATTTTAGTAAATCTAGTGGTTGGGATTGGTCTTTATGTCGCTTTGCTATTTCCGAGCTTGGCTGGAATTGATACTCTAGTTGTCAATTTAGAGGTTAAAATCAATAACTTAATCACTGGTCTACCTGCTTGGTTAATGCTCTTCGACTATTTGGCCGTAGGATTAGGTTGGTTGTTAAGATTAATTTTAGTGACTGGGTTATTATTAGCGATCGGTTTTTTGTTAGTCCAATTTGGGGTAGTGTTGGGGGCTCATTGGTATGGTCAACTGTCTGAGCAACTGGAAGAAATTCGCACTGGTAAACTGCCAAAAATACCATCAAATAGTATTAAGGCAATTTTTGAAGATCTGAGTAGAGCGTTGTCATTTGAGGTAAAAAAATTACTGCTCGGCCTGCAAATTGGGATACCATTACTATTAATCAATTTCCTGCCTGGACTTGGTTCGGCGATCGCGAGTATTGGTGGAGTTATTTTAGGTGCAACGTTGATTTGTCTAGATTTTTTAGATGCTCCTTTAGAAAGACGAAGGCTAGAATTTCGGGAAAAATTAAAGATGATTCGTCAGAGTTTACCAGCTAGTGCCAGTTTTGGTTTAGTTTGTCTAGGTTTAAATAGTATTCCGATTCTAAATTTACTCACCATTCCTTTATGTGTAGCTGCCGGGACGTTGTTTTTTTGCGATCGCATTGCGCCAATTGTTGATGATCCGACCAGTAAATAACTGATTTTTACCAAGAATGTGATGCTGCCATCAACATAATGTGAATTTTATGTAGGGGTGAAGCATTCCGGCAGATTCTGGGATGGCTCAGAACCAGTGATTTACGAGCGGAATGCGTCACACTATGCGAACACCCTGCTGCTGCTGCGTCCATGAATGCTAATTATTTGAGACATAGTGGCCAGATGATCGCCATCAGGAAAAAAAATACTTTTTACTGGACTAGCACTCTAGACATATTGCCTGATTTAGGTTCTAATAAGAGATATATTCCCAGTCCTGCGGGAAAAATTAAATAAAATCATAGTGGCCAAAAAATG
Source organism: uncultured cyanobacterium (assembly GCA_963744145.1). GTDB lineage: Bacteria > Cyanobacteriota > Cyanobacteriia > Cyanobacteriales > CAWUOF01 > CAVUSO01. The sequence continues at coordinate 2,511,944 of CAVUSO010000001.1, forward strand.
CGACTATGTAGCCCACTACCTAATTACTACAGAAGTTAGTTTGATGGGAAGAAATGGGGCTTTGAGTTAATGTAAGTTAGGTAAAAATAATAAAAGGGTGAGCAAAATGCAGAGGTTAATAACAGCATTATTAAGAATATTATCTACAGAAATTACATTCTTTAAAAGCAATAAAGGTAATACTAATATTAGTAATCCGGCTGATCCAATTCCTGTTATTAATCAGAATCAGGATAATTCTTCAAACACTAATACTAATATTAGTAAGCCTGCCGATCCAATTCCTGTTATTAATCAGAATCAGGATGATTCTTCAAAGTCTTCATCGGTTCAGCCAACTATCTCTAGTGGGGTGAATAGCAATTATCAAATCCAACAGGAAATCTACGAGGGAGTGAAAATTGCCTATCCGCAAATCAGTCAGTTAGGTAATGACCAGATTGAGCAGAAGATTAATACTTTAATCAAGAAGGATGCTTTAAGTGTATTAGATGGGTATCAAGGGAATTTACACCAGCTCATATTAGATTTAAAGTATGAAGTGAAATACCAAGGTAGTGATTTTTTAAGTATCAAGTATTTAGGTTTTGCTTCTAAAAAAGGAGCCGCCTATCTCAGTAATGTGATTTACACGACCACGATTGATTTATCCCAGCAAAAGGTGGTAGCATTAAAGGAATTAGTCACAGTAGATGACAATTTTGTTGAGAAATTCAATGCTGGAAAATATGTCCCTTATAGCGCCTCATCAGATTTACAAACTCAAGCAATTCTAGAACGTGCTAAGGGGGAAAGTAATCAGTCGATTAAAGAAAGGTTGAATGATGAGCAGGCTAAGTATTATTTGACAGGAAATTCTCTCGTAGTTAGTAGTGAGGTGATCCATGCCCTCGGAGATCACTTTGAACTAGAATTAGATTATCCAGTGACTCCATCGGTTCAATCAACTGTCGCCGGTACCCTCAATAGTAATTATCAAATCCAACAGGAAATCTATGAGGGAGTGAAAATTGCCTATCCGCAAATCAGTCAGTTAGGTAATGACCAGATTGAGCAGAAGATTAATACTTTAATCAAGAAGGATGCTTTAAGTGTATTAGATGGGTATCAAGGGAATTTACACCAGCTCATATTAGATTTAAAGTATGAAGTGAAATATCAGGGTAGTGATTTTTTAAGTATCAAGTATTTAGGTTTTGCTTCTAAAAAAGGAGCAGCTTATCTCAGTAATGTGATTTACACGACCACGATTGATTTAGCCCAGCAAAAGGTGGTAGCATTAAAGGAATTAGTCACGGTAGATGACAATTTTGTCGAGAAATTCAATGGGGGGAAATATGTCCCTTATAGCGCATCGTCGGATTTACAAACTCAAGCAATCCTAGAGCGTGCTAAGACGGAAAGTAATCAGTCGATTAAAGAAAGGTTTAATAATGATCAGGCTAAGTATTATCTGACGGGAAGTTCTCTCGTAGTTAGTAGTGAGGTGATCCATGCACTTGGGGATCACTTTGAACTAGAATTGGATTATCCTGTGATTCCATCGGTTCAACCAACTGTCGCCGGTACCCTCAATAGTAATTATCAAATCCAACAGGAAATCTATGAGGGAGTGAAAATTGCCTATCCGCAAATCAGTCAGTTAGGTAATGACCAGATTGAGCAGAAGATTAATACTTTAATCAAGAAGGATGCTTTAAGTGTATTAGATGGGTATCAAGGGAATTTACACCAGCTCATATTAGATTTAAAGTATGAAGTGAAATATCAAGGTAGTGATTTTTTAAGTATCAAGTATTTAGGCTTTGCTTCTAAAAAAGGAGCAGCTTATCTGAGTAATGTGATTTACACTACCACGATTGATTTAGCCCAGCAAAAGGTGGTAGCATTAAAGGAATTAGTCACAGTAGATGACAATTTTGTCGAGAAATTCAATGGGGGGAAATATGTCCCTTATAGTGCATCGTCGGATTTACAAACTCAAGCAATCCTAGAGCGTGCTAAGACTGAAAGTAATCAGTCGATTAAAGAAAGGTTGAATAATGATCAGGCTAAGTATTATCTGACGGGAAATTCGCTCGTAGTCAGTAGTGAGGTGATCCACGCTCTGGGAGATCACTTTGAACTAGAATTAGATTATCCAGTGACTCCATCTGTTCAACCAACTGTCACCGGTCCACTCAATAGTAATTATCAAATCCAACAGGAAATTTATGAGGGAGTGAAAATTGCCTATCCGCAAATTAGCCAGTTAGGTAATGACCAGATTGAGCAAAAGATTAATACTTTAATCAAGAAGGATGCTTTAAGTGTATTAGATGGATATCAAGGGAATTTACACCATCTCATATTAGATTTAAAGTATGAAGTGAAATACCAAGGTAGTGACTTCTTAAGTATCAAATATGTAGGTTTTGCTTCTAAAAAAGGAGCAGCTTATCTCAGTAATGTGATTTACACCACCACAATTGATTTAGCCCAGCAAAAGGTGGTAGCATTAAAGGAATTAGTCACGGTAGATGACAATTTTGTCGAGAAATTCAATGGGGGGAAATATGTCCCTTATAGTGCATCGTCGGATTTACAAACTCAAGCAATTCTAGAGCGTGCTAAGACGGAAAGTAATCAGTCGATTAAAGAAAGGTTGAATAATGATCAGGCTAAGTATTATCTGACGGGAAGTTCTCTCGTAGTTAGTAGTGAGGTGATCCATGCCCTCGGAGATCACTTTGAACTAGAATTAGATTATCCAGTGGCTCCATCCGTTCAACCAACTGTCACCGGTCCACTCAATAGTAATTATCAAATCCAACAGGAAATCTATGAGGGAGTGAAAATTGCTTATCCGCAAATTAGTCAGTTAGGTAATGACCAGATTGAGCAGAAGATTAATACTTTAATCAAGAAGGATGCTTTAAGTGTATTAGATGGGTATCAAGGGAATTTACACCAGCTCATATTAGATTTAAAGTATGAAGTGAAATATCAAGGTAGTGACTTTTTAAGCATTAAGTATTTAGGTTTTGCTTCTAAAAAAGGAGCAGCTTATCTCAGTAATGTGATTTACACCACCACGATTGATTTAGCCCAGCAAAAGGTGGTAGCATTAAAGGAATTAGTCACGGTAGATGACAATTTTGTCGAGAAATTCAATGGGGGGAAATATGTCCCTTATAGTGCATCGTCGGATTTACAAACTCAAGCAATTCTAGAACGTGCTAAAGCAGAAAGTAATCAGTCGATTAAAGAAAGGTTGAATGATGAGCAAGCTAAGTATTATCTGACGGGAAATTCTCTCGTAGTTAGTAGTGAGGTGATCCATGCTCTGGGAGATCACTTTGAACTAGAATTAGATTATCCAGTGGCTCCATCCGTTCAACCAACTGTCACCGGTCCACTCAATAGTAATTATCAAATCCAACAGGAAATCTATGAGGGAGTGAAAATTGCTTATCCGCAAATTAGTCAGTTAGGTAATGACCAGATTGAGCAGAAGATTAATACTTTAATCAAGAAGGATGCTTTAAGTGTATTAGATGGGTATCAAGGGAATTTACACCATCTCATATTAGATTTAAAGTATGAAGTGAAATATCAAGGTAGTGACTTTTTAAGTATCAAGTATTTAGGTTTTGCTTCTAAAAAAGGAGCAGCTTATCTCAGTAATGTGATTTACACTACCACGATTGATTTAGCCCAGCAAAAGGTGGTAGCTTTAAAGGAATTAGTCACGGTAGATGACAATTTTGTCGAGAAATTCAATGGGGGGAAATATGTCCCTTATAGTGCATCGTCGGATTTACAAACTCAAGCAATTCTAGAACGTGCTAAAGCAGAAAGTAATCAGTCGATTAAAGAAAGGTTGAATGATGAGCATGCTAAGTATTATCTGACGGGAAATTCGCTCGTAGTTAGTAGTGAGGTGATCCACGCCCTCGGAGATCACTTTGAACTAGAATTAGATTATCCAGTGACTCCATCTGTTCAACCAAGTGTCACCGGTCCACTCAATAGTAATTATCAAATCCAACAGGAAATTTATGAGGGAGTGAAAATTACCTATCCGCAAATTAGCCAGTTAGGTAATGACCAGATTGAGCAAAAGATTAATACTTTAATCAAGAAGGATGCTTTAAGTGTATTAGATGGATATCATGGGAATTTACACCATCTCATATTAGATTTAAAGTATGAAGTGAAATACCAAGGTAGTGACTTCTTAAGTATTAAGTATTTAGGCTTTGCTTCTAAAAAAGGAGCCGCCTATCTGAGTAATGTAATTTACACTACCACGATTGATTTAGCCCAGCAAAAGGTGGTAGCATTAAAGGAATTAGTCACGGTAGATGACAATTTTGTCGAGAAATTCAATGCGGGGAAATATGTCCCTTATAGCGCCTCATCAGATTTACAAACTCAAGCAATTCTAGAGCGTGCTAAAGCAGAAAGTAATCAGTCGATTAAAGAAAGGTTGAATGATGAGCAAGCTAAGTATTATCTGACAGGAAATTCTCTCGTAGTTAGTAGTGAGGTGATCCATGCCCTGGGAGATCACTTTGAACTAGAATTAGATTATCCCGTGACTCCATCGGTTCAATCAACTGTCGCCGGTACCCTCAATAGTAATTATCAAATCCAACAGGAAATCTATGAGGGAGTGAAAATTGCCTATCCGCAAATTAGTCAGTTAGGTAATGACCAGCTTGAACGCAAGATTAATACTTTAATCAAGAAGGATGCTTTAAGTGTATTAGATGGGTATCAAGGGAATTTACACCAGCTCATATTAGATTTAAAGTATGAAGTGAAATATCAAGGTAGTGACTTTTTAAGCATCAAGTATTTAGGTTTTGCTTCTAAAAAAGGAGCCGCCTATCTGAGTAATGTGATTTACACTACCACGATTGATTTAGCCCAGCAAAAGGTGGTAGCTTTAAAGGAATTAGTCACGGTAGATGATAATTTTGTTGAGAAATTCAATGGGGGGAAATATGTCCCTTATAGTGCCTCATCAGATTTACAAACTCAAGCAATTCTAGAGCGTGCTAAGGCGGAAAGTAATCAGTCGATTAAAGAAAGGTTTAATGATGATCAGGCTAAGTATTATCTGACGGGAAGTTCTCTCGTAGTTAGTAGTGAGGTGATCCATGCCCTCGGAGATCACTTTGAACTAGAATTGGATTATCCTGTGATTCCATCGGTTCAATCAACTGTTACCAGTACCCTCAATAGCAATTATCAAATCCAACAGGAAATCTACGAGGGAGTGAAAATTGCCTATCCGCAAATTAGTCAGTTAGGTAATGACCAGCTTGAACGCAAGATTAATACTTTAATCAAGAAGGATGCTTTAAGCATATTAGATGGATATCAAGGGAATTTACACCAGCTCATATTAGATTTAAAGTATGAAGTGAAATACCAAGGTAGTGACTTTTTAAGTATCAAGTATTTAGGTTTTGCTTCTAAAAAAGGAGCCGCCTATCTCAGTAATGTGATTTACACCACCACGATTGATTTAGCCCAGCAAAAGGTGGTAGCATTAAAGGAATTAGTCACGGTAGATGATAATTTTGTTGAGAAATTCAATGGGGGGAAATATGTCCCTTATAGCGCCTCATCAGATTTACAAACTCAAGCAATTCTAGAACGTGCTAAGGGGGAAAGTAATCAGTCGATTAAAGAAAGGTTGAATGATGAGCAGGCTAAGTATTATCTGACGGGAAATTCTCTCGTAGTTAGTAGTGAGGTGATCCACGCCCTCGGAGATCACTTTGAACTAGAATTAGATTATCCAGTGGCTCCATCTGTTCAACCAACTGTCACCGGTCCACTCAATAGTAATTATCAAATCCAACAGGAAATTTATGAGGGAGTGAAAATTGCCTATCCGCAAATTAGTCAGTTAGGTAATGACCAGCTTGAACGCAAGATTAATACTTTAATCAAGAAGGATGCTTTAAGTGTATTAGATGGATATCAAGGGAATTTACACCAGCTCATATTAGATTTAAAGTATGAAGTGAAATATCAGGGTAGTGACTTTTTAAGTATTAAGTATTTAGGCTTTGCTTCTAAAAAAGGAGCCGCCTATCTTAGCAATGTGATTTACACCACCACGATTGATTTAGCCCAGCAAAAGGTGGTAGCATTAAAGGAATTAGTCACGGTAGATGATAATTTTGTTGAGAAATTCAATGCTGGAAAATATGTCCCTTATAGCGCCTCATCAGATTTACAAACTCAAGCAATCTTAGAACGTGCTAAGGGGGAAAGTAATCAGTCGATTAAAGAAAGGTTGAATGATGAGCAAGCTAAGTATTATCTGACGGGAAATTCTCTCGTAGTCAGTAGTGAGGTGATCCACGCCCTCGGAGATCACTTTGAACTAGAATTGGATTATCCCGTGATTCCATCGGTTCAACCAACTGTCATCGGTACCCTCAATAGTAATTATCAAATCCAACAGGAAATTTATGAGGGAGTGAAAATTGCCTATCCGCAAATTAGTCAGTTAGGTAATGACCAGCTTGAACGCAAGATTAATACTTTAATCAAGAAGGATGCTTTAAGCATATTAGATGGATATCAAGGGAATTTACACCAGCTCATATTAGATTTAAAGTATGAAGTGAAATATCAGGGTAGTGACTTTTTAAGTATTAAGTATTTAGGTTTTGCTTCTAAAAAAGGAGCCGCCTATCTCAGTAATGTGATTTACACCACCACGATTGATTTAGCCCAGCAAAAGGTGGTAGCATTAAAGGAATTAGTCACGGTAGATGACAATTTTGTCGAGAAATTCAATGGGGGGAAATATGTCCCTTATAGTGCATCATCGGATTTACAAACTCAAGCAATCCTAGAGCGTGCTAAAGCGGAAAGTAATCAGTCGATTAAAGAGAGGTTTAATGGTGATCAGGCTAAGTATTACTTGACAGGAAATTCTCTTGTGGTTAGTAATGAGGTAATCCATGCACTTGGGGATCACTTTGAACTAGAGTTGGACTATCCGGTTGTAAAAAAATAGGACAAAAGTTAGCATTATATAAACATTTCCCATAGGATTTTGGTTGACTAAGACAAACCCCCGTCAATTGGCATTTTTAGCCCTTAAATCAGTTCAAAAAGGTGCTTTTGCAGATGTCGCTCTCGATCATTTGTTAGAAAAAGCTGATTTAACTGAATTGGATCGACGTTTAATGACAGAGTTAGTCTATGGTTGTGTGAGACGGATGCGATCGCTTGATGCTGTAATTGACCAACTTGCGAAAAAAAAGTCTCACCAACAACCTCCCGATTTAAGATTAATTCTGCACCTGGGTTTATATCAATTACGCTATCTTCACCATATCCCACCTGCTGCTGCGGTTAATACAACGGTACAATTAGCTAAGGAAAATCTTCTCGGAGGTCTGACAGCTTTTGTTAATGGGATACTGCGACAATATCTAAGATTGGTAGAAAACCATCAGGAATCAGTTCTGGAATTACCAGAAAATCCCTTACAACGTTTGGGAATTTTACATAGCTATCCAGACTGGATTATTAGTTTATGGTTAGAACAGTTAGATCTAGCAGAAACTGAACAGCTCTGTGAATGGATGAATAGATCACCAACAATTGATCTGCGAATTAATCCGTTAAGAACTTCCATTGAAATAGTGGAAACAGCACTTCAATCTCAGGGGGTAGAAGTAATCAGAGTTCCTCCCTTACCTCAAGCTTTAAGATTAACGGGTAATGTCGGTGCAATTCAAAATTTACCCGGTTTTCAGGAGGGTTGGTGGACTGTTCAAGATAGTAGTGCTCAGTTAGTTGCTCATTTACTTGATCCTCAACCAGGGGAAATAATTATTGATACTTGTGCTGCTCCTGGAGGAAAGACAACTCATATTGCTGAATTAATGGGAGATCGTGGTACTGTCTGGGGATGCGATCGCAATCATGGTCGGTTACAAAAACTTCAGGAAAACTCACTGCGTTTACATCTCCAATCTATCCAAATTTCTGCTGGAGATAGTCGTCATCTTTCCCACTTTACTAATTCTGCTCACCGGGTTTTATTAGATGTACCCTGTTCCGGATTAGGTACACTTCATCGTCATGCTGATGCTCGTTGGAGACAAACCTTTACCTCAGTTCAGCAACTGGCAACCCTCCAATCTGAATTATTAGATCAAGCGGTGAATTTAGTCAAGCCAGAAGGGATTTTAGTATATGCAACCTGTACTTTACATCCCTTAGAAAATGAAGTTACTATTCAAAATTTTCTCAAAACTCATCCTAACTGGGAAATTGATCCACCTGTAACTAATCCGATCGCAGCTAATTTTATCACCCCAGAAGGTTGGCTGAAAGTTTGGCCACATCGCCATAATATGGATGGGTTTTTTATGGTCAGATTAAAACAGATTAAATCATCTCAGTAGAGATGTTCCGGTGGAATGTCTCTGGATGGGAATATATCGGTAATAGGGATATACTCTTAATTCAATACGCTTCAGTTAATCTTTTTTTAGGAGATGTCGGCGAAGAGGGGCGAAGCATTCGGGGATCAGATTACTGGTTTGATTCGTTTAATTGTCGCCCGAATGCTTCGCCCCTACTAGATGGCAACTGCTCTCGGCGAAGAAGGGCGAAGCATTCGGGGATCAGATTACTGGTTTGATTGTTCAATTGTCGCTAAACATGCTTCGCCCCTACTTGATCACTCCTAAGATAGATGCTACTTCAGGTTTAGCTATCTTTGGAGCAAATAGATCCTGAGCATAGATGTGAGGATTATGTTGGGAAATTTGGTGATAAGATGCGCGAATTTCTGCATTGACTGACACAGTTTTTACATCATAAATATCTGTGGCTAGTTTGGGATACAAACCGATCGCAATAATGGGCACTAAGAAACAAGCGGCAATAAAAACTTCCCGTGGTTTAGCATCAGTAAACTCAGCTTGAACTGGCAAAACACAACTGGTGCCAAAACAAACAGCTTCTTGATTTCCTTGATGCTTCAAGTCTAGATCCGTCAGATCACAGCTAGGAGCAATATCACAAGCTGGTGATTGCCCAGAAGCATAAAATATCTGTCTGAGCATAGATAGTAAATAGATCGGTGTCAGGATCAATCCAATTGCTGATAGCAACAGTGTGACAAGGCGAAAAGATGAGCTATAAATATCGCTAGTAGTTACACCAATAAACACGGCAAGTTCACTAGCAAAACCACTCATCCCAGGAAGGGCCAATGATGCCATTACTCCTGCGGTAAATAGAGCAAATACTTTTGGCATTACCTGACCAATACTACCCATCTCATTCAATGTCATTGTATGGGTGTGATCGTAGGTGACACCTGCGAGGAAGAACAAGACTGAAGCAATTAACCCGTGGGAGAGCATTTGTAACATCGCCCCACTAATGCCCAAATCTGTGAAAGATGCTATCCCCAGTAAAACAAATCCCATGTGGGAAACTGAAGAATAAGCGAGACGACGCTTCATGTTTGTCTGAGCAAAAGAGTTAAATCCACCATAAATAATATTGATAACTCCTAGTATTGCTAGAACTGGAGCAAAGTAAATGTGTGCTTGATGGAGCATTTCTAGGTTGAGACGGATGAGTCCGTATCCACCCATTTTTAGTAATACACCCGCTAAAACCATTGATACAGGGGAAGATGCTTCTCCGTGAGCATCTGGTAACCAAGTATGTAAGGGGAAAACTGCTAACTTGACCCCAAAAGCAATTAGTAATCCTGCATAAAGGGGTAATTCCAGCAATAATGGGTAATCCTTCAGAGCTAGTTCGGCTAGATCGAAGGTGAAGTTATTGCCATAAAATGCCATTCCTAATGCTGCCACTAAGATAAATATGGAAGCGATCGCTGTATATAGTAAAAATTTGGTCGCTGCATACTGGCGTTTTTGACCACCCCAGATTGATACCAGCAGATAAACGGGAATTAATTCAATTTCCCACATAATAAATAGCAGTAGTAAGTCTTGGGCGATAAATACCCCGATCTGGGCTGAATACAAGACCAACATTAGACTATAAAATAGTCGGGGTTTGAGATTAACTTGCCATGCTGCAAAAATTGAGAGGGTAGTAACGAATCCAGCTAACAAGACGAGTGGGACAGATAATCCATCTACCGAAACTGTCCAACTTATCCCTAAGCTAGGTATCCAATTATATTTCTCGACCAGTTGAAAAGTGGCTTTGGTGGGATCGTAATGTTGCCAAAAGGTGTAGCACATTAACATAAAATCGGCGATCGCTACCCCAAAAGCATACCAACGCACGCTTTTACCTTCTTTATCCGGGATGATGGGAATGAGACAGGAAGCAACTAGGGGAAACAAAACTATGCAAGTTAACCAGGGGAATTCAGCGGGCATCATGGGACTGAGCAAAAATGCTTAATAGTGGATGAATGAATTCTACTAAATTTTTTAACATTTTAGTTATAAATCTTTACGATTTTGTAAATATATGTAAAATCAGCCCAATCTCAGTTAGTCCATGATCAGGGATGAAGAGATTGGTGATCAATATTAAGTCAGGATTATAGGTAGGGAAAACTTTTTTCATGTCCAGTTTTAGAACAGCATGAATCCGGTTATGGATCTGTGGCTGTTAAATATGATGGAATTAAATTTAAAATTTTTGGAGTTGCAAAAACTGCAACTAAGAAATTAGACTTCTTGCAAAAGTATGGTTTGTAGTAGGGAATGCGAGTCCCAATCATGCTCAATACTTGAGGTCAGACAGCCCTTACTACAAACAAATATTTTTGACTTTTGCTTTCTTGTTTATTTTATTGACTAAGCAGAAGAAGGGTGAAGCATTCGGATCTAGCATTACTACCCTTCGACTACGCTCAGGGTAAACTTTGCTCGCTCAATTATTGTCGCGAGATGCTTCACCCTTACACTTAACTGAACCCTATTGCTATTGTTATATATCATCCTGTCCAGATCATAACTATCACACAGAAATAACAAAAAACTTCGCTCATAATACTTGTAATGAACATTCAGATGAGCAGGATTCAGCAGGCTATCAATTACTCAGTAAATATATTATATAAAATTTTCCTAGTCTTTATATAAAATTTTCCTAGTCTTTATATTATCGCTAACAATTATAGTTTATAATATCCGAAAAATTCCTCAGATAGCTAAGGCAAAAAATGGAGATTAACTCAAATAATCTGCTCGGAAAATATCGCTTAATTGAAGAAATTTATACAAGCGATCGCATTCTAGTATATAGAGGTCAAGCGATCGAGCAAAATCTCAATTCTGGGTCAGTCGTATTAAAAATGCTCAGACAGGAATATCCAACCTTCAACGAACTACTCCAATTTCGCCATGAGTATACGATCAGCAAAAATCTGAATATTGCTAAAATAGTACGTCCTTTAGCTTTAGAGCCCTACGGTCATGGTTATATTCTAGTGATGGAAGATTTTGGAGGTATTTCCCTAGAAAATTATCTAAAAAATCATCAATTATCTTGGTCAGAAGTATTAGAAATTGCCCAACAACTGGTAATAAGTTTACATCACTTACATGAGCATAGAGTAATTCATAAAGACCTCAAACCAGCCAATATTTTAATTCATCCACAGACTCAAGAAATAAAATTAATTGACTTTAGTATTGCATCATTGTTACCAAAAGAAACTCAAGCCATCAAAAATCCTCAGAATTTAGAAGGAACATTAGCTTATTTAGCACCAGAACAAACCGGACGGATGAATCGTGGAATTGATTATCGAACTGATTTTTATAATCTCGGGGTAACCTTATACGAACTAGCAACAGGTAGATTACCATTCTTAGCAAAAGATCCCCTAGAGCTAGTATATTGTCATTTAGCTAAACAACCAATTTTACCTCATGAGGTTCAGAAAAATATTCCCCCAATCTTGTCAGCAATTATTTTAAAACTGATGGCAAAAAATGCCGAAGATCGTTATCAGAGTGCTTTAGGACTAAAACATGACCTTGAACAATGTTTACAACAATGGCAAAAAACTGGAACAATTAAAGAATTTCCTTTAGGGAAACAGGATCTGTGTGATCGCTTCCTGATCCCAGAAAAACTCTATGGACGGAAAGAAGAAGTAAATACCCTGTTAGCAGCTTTTGAACGTATTACCAAAGGGACATCAGAAATAATGCTGGTCGCAGGATTTTCTGGGATTGGTAAAACCGCAGTTATTAATGAAGTGCATAAACCAATTGTCCGACAAAAGGGTTACTTTATTAAAGGTAAATTTGATCAATTTAATCGTAATGTTCCTTTCCTGGCGTTTGTGCAAGCATTTCGGCACTTAATTCAACAGATCCTCTCAGAAAATCAACAACAATGCCAAAATTGGAAAACCCAGATTCTTGCAGCATTAGCAGAAAACGCGCAAGTTATTATTGAGATCATCCCCGAATTAGAGCAATTATTAGGAAAACAACCAAGTGTAGCAGAACTATCTGGAAGTGCGGCTCAAAATCGATTTAATCTGTTATTTCAAAAGTTTCTACAAGTATTTACCAAACCAGAGCATCCTTTAGTAATTTTCTTAGATGATTGGCAATGGGCTGATTCTGCTTCTCTGAATTTGTTACAATTATTAATGAATAATACGAGTTATTTATTAATATTAGGAGCTTATAGAGATAACGAAGTATCACCAATTCATCCATTTATGTTAACATTAGAAGAACTCCAAAAAAAAGGAGTAAAAACCACCACTATAACTTTGCCATACTTGCCCGAAAAAGAGATTAATCAATTAGTAGCAGATACCTTAAATTGTCAGGTGGAATTAGCCCAAAAGCTCACAAAATTGATCGCGACAAAAACCGAGGGAAATCCATTTTTTATCACCCAATTTTTAAAAGCATTGCATCAAGATAAGTTACTTAAATTTGACTATGACCTTGGTTATTGGCAAACCGATTTTACTCAAATACAAGTCCAGAGTTTAACAAATAATATAGTAGAGTTTATGGCTATACAGATCCAAAAATTGTCTCCAGAAACTCAAAATATCTTAAAATTAGCCGCTTGTATTGGAGGGCAATTTGAACTAAATACATTAGCAATAGTTGCGGAAAAATCAGAGGTAGAAGTAGCAACTAATTTATGGAAAGCACTAGAGGAAGGATTGATTTTACCCTTAACTCAAACCTACAAATTTTTTTATGATGAAACAACAGATAATCACGATCAACGACCAATACAAGCGAGTTATCAATTTCTTCACGATCGGGTCCAACAAGCAGCCTATTCATTAATTCCAGAAACTCAAAAACAAATCACACACTTCAAAATTGGTAAATTGTTATTAACCAATTTATCTAGTCAGGCTAAAGATGAACATATTTTTGAAATTGCTAATCAATTGAATTTGAGTAGAGCGATAATTTCTAGTCAAACAGACCAAGAAGAGTTAGCACAATTAAACCTGAAAGCTGGACAAAAAGCCCAGCTTTCAGCCGCTTACCAAGCCGCGCAAAATTATTATCAAATGGGGATTGATTTATTACCATTAGAAGCTTGGCAAACTCACTATAAATTAATCTATGCACTCTATCGTTATGGGTCAGAAGTCGCTTATCTTTGTGGTAATTTTGATCAAGCAGAAGCACTGTATGCTGTAGCAATTAGCCATGCCCAAAATCCCCTAGATCAAGCTGTAATTTATCGAATTCAGATGACCCAATATCAGCTCCAGGGCCGCAACGCAGAAGCGATCGTAATTCAACGTCAGAGTTTACAATTGCTGGGATTAACTATCCCATTAGAACCAGAGACTATTCAAGCAGAGTTAAATCAAGAAATTGCTCAAGTCAATCAATTTTTAGCACAACAAGCGATCGCTTCCATCCTCGACCTAGCCAAAATGACAGATGAAACCACCGCAGAAATTTTACGAATTTTACAAATTCTTTTCTATTCAGCTTGGCTCAATGGTCAACCCACTTTAGCATTATTTGCACTAGCCAAAATGACAAGCTTATCCTTGCAATATGGCAACAGCGAAATGTCTCCTTTTGGCTATGTCGGTTATGGTTTAATTGCCAATGGAATGCTCAAAAATGCAGCCATGGGATATCAGTTTGGCAAACTAGCTGTAGAAATGTGTGAACAATTCGATCATCATGATGTGCGGGGCATGACTAACTTTTTCTTTGCCGCAGATGTTCATAGTTGGAGTCGTCCCCTGAGAGAAGCTGATTTTTACTATGAAAATGCTTTTAAATATGGGATGAATGCTGGTAACTGGCTCACGGTTGGTTTTATGATGATGCTCAGTGGTTCAGATCGGCTGACCTACGGCAAAAACCTGGAAGAATTATATGCGATCGCCACAACTCATGCTGATTTTTTGCGATCAATCAAAAGTTTGGAGAACCTGGACGCTTTAAGAGCTGGAGTGGTGCAACCGATTCGTCAACTTCTGGGATTAACTAAGACACTTTTTGATTTTGATGATGAGAGTTTTAGTGAAACAGAATATTTAGATAAATATCGCCATGCTCCTTATCATCTAGCTTGGTTATATTCGGTGAAAATTCGTCACGCTTATTTATTTGACCAGCCCACTTTATATGCTAACTTAATCCCTAAGCTGAGTATTATTGAAAATACTATTCCTACCCATGCTAAAGTTCCTTCTACGGTATTTTATGTAGCTTTGATGCACCTAACGTTAATTGATATTTCTGGGGATGAATCTCTCACTCAGTCCCATTGGCAAGCCCTGACTATCCTGGAAGCAAAATTAAATCATTGGCAGAAAGATTGCCCAGAAAATATTCGTCACAAATATCTTTTAGTGCAAGCTGAAAAAGCACGAATTAAAGGAAAAAAGTCTAAAGCAATTTATTTTTATGAAGAAGCGATCGCGGCAGCTCAAGCTGCAAATTATATTTATGAAGAAGCGATCGCTAACGAACTTGCAGCTAAGTTTTATCTAGATTGGCACAAACAAAAACTAGCCGCAGGATATATGCAAGAAGCTTATTACTGTTATGCTCATTGGGGTGCAAAAGCAAAAATCGCTCATTTAGAGGAAAATTATCCACAACTACTGACAGTTATTCTCCAACCCGATCAACTTGTTACCCGCTCTAGCTTAACTATCACTAATCGAAGTATAAAGAGTACCAGTGGTGATCAGAATTTATGGCTAGATTTTCCAGCGCTCATGAAAGCAGCTCAAGCAATTTCAAGGGAAATTGAATTAGAAAAACTTTTAGCAACCTTAATGGAAATAGCTCTTACTAATGCTGGAGCTCAAATTGGAGATTTAATTCTTTACCAAAATGAACAGTGGTTAATCGTTGCTCAAACCCAAGAAGGAGAAACAAAAATATCAGCAATTCCTCTTGACCAATACCAGGAAATTCCCCACAGTTTAATTTACTCAGTCATCAATAGTCAAAAAATGTCGGTTTTTGATCATCTCGCTACCGTTCAAGAATTTGCAACCGATCGCTATATTATGATTAATCAACCTAAATCAGTTTTGTGTATACCGATAATTCGGCAAGCAAAATTAATGGGAATTTTGTATTTGGAGAATAACTTAACTGTTGGTGCTTTTACTAGCGATCGCTTAGAAATTCTCAACTTTTTAGTGAGTCAAGCTGCTATTTCCCTCTTAAATGCTAATTTATACCAACAAATCCAAAACTATTCCCGTACCCTGGAAATGGAGGTCGAAAGAAAAACGCAAGCTTTACAACAAAAAGCTGATGATTTAGCTCAAGCGTTACGAAAATTACAATCCACGCAAACCCAATTAATTCAAGCAGAAAAAATGTCTAGTTTAGGTCAATTAGTAGCTGGTATTGCCCATGAAATTAACAATCCAATTAGTTTTATTCATGGTAATATTATCCATACTAAAAATTATCTGAACGATCTGATCAGTTTACTGATACTTTATCAAGAGGAATATCCTGAACCCAGTTCAGCTATTCAAACTAAACAAGCAGAAATCGAAATAGATTTTCTCCTTCCCGATCTGGATAAAATGCTTGAATCTATGAGTATAGGTAGCGATCGGATCAAGCAAATTGTGCAAAGTTTACGCAATTTTGCTCGTTTAGATGAATCAGAAAGTAAACTGGTAGATATCCATTCTGGTCTGGATAGCACCTTATTAATTTTACAACATCGACTGCAAACTAATGATGATTATGCCCAGATTAAAATCCTTAAAAAATATAGTCAACTTCCTTTAGTTAATTGCTACCCATCAGCCTTAAATCAAGTATTTATGAATATTATAAACAATGCGATCGATGCTTTGGAAAAAGCCCAAAAATCTGATCCTAAATGGAACAAAGAACCGACGATTATTATTGAGACTACCATGGAGAACTCCCAGCATCTAGTCATCCGGATTGCTGATAATGGGTTAGGAGTAGATTCGTCCCAGATCAATAAAATATTTGATCCATTTTTTACTACTAAACCTGTAGGTAAGGGGACAGGATTAGGATTATCAATTAGTTATGCAATTATTGTAGAAAAACACCATGGTGACTTGAGTTGTGTTTCTATAACTGGAGGAGGAACAGAATTTATTATTAAAATTCCGATTTAAACATTAAAGATATTTTAATTATTTATGTGATCTATATCACACTTAATCAAGAGATGAACAAATCTATTGCACCAATCACAACTTAACTCCTAGCCCTTTACAAATTTACCAATAGCCAGTAAGGTTTCATTGGGACTAAAAAGTTATTTTTTTCAGGATAGTAGTTATGAGTATTTCTGATGTTGTAGATTTGACTTCAGTTCTCCAAGCAGCACAAGCGATTTCGAGTAAAATTCAACTAGATGAACTGCTGAAGCAAATTAGCCAAATTATGCTCCAAAACTCTAGTGCTGACCAATGTATATTGCTGTTTCCCACTAATAATGAATGGCAAATTAGAGCGATCGCAACTAAGGAAACAACTACATTAGTATCCCATCGCTTAGATAATTATTCTGAATTACCTATTCTGGTAATTCAGCAAGTAAAAAATACTCAAGAGATGATTCTAATTGAGGATCTAAAAACTGATTTACCTGTAATCGATGATTATCTAAATCGACTTCAACCGAAAAGTGTGTTATGTTTACCTGTGAGCAATCAAACCGAGTTAGTAGCAATTTTATATTTAGAAAATCAAGCAACTACAGGAGTGTTTACCTCTGATGGTATTTCCGTGATCCAATTATTATGTACTCAAGCAGCAATTTCTCTCCAAAATGCTTGGCTTTATCAACAATCTCAACAAGCTTTAACTGACTTGAAAGGAGCGCAATTACAAATAGTACAAAATGAAAAAATGTTAACATTGGGAAATTTATTAGCTGGATTAGCTCACGAAATTAATAATCCGGTTGGATTTATATCAGGTAATATTGCAGAAGCAACAACTTCTTTTCAAGATGTAATAGATTTGCTGGAAACCTATCAAGAAGAATTTCCTGATCCTGGTGAAAAAATCGAGGAAAAGACTGAGGAAATAGACCTAGAGTATCTGTTAGAAGATTTACCAAAATTGCTCAAGTCAATGGAAGTCGGTTGCGATCGCATTAAAGATATTAGTAACAGTTTGCGAATATTTTCCCGTACCGATAAAGACTATAAAGTCTCTTTTAATATCCACACTGGAATTGATAGCACCTTAATCATTCTCAAACATCGGATCAAAGGTAATGAATTTCGGGTGGAAATTCAAGTAATTAAAGAATATGGTGATTTTGGGGAAATTAAATGTTTTCCTAGTCAGTTAAACCAAGTGTTTATGAATCTCATTACTTATACAGTAGATCGGGTTGATGAAATGGCTCAAACTGCTGATTTTAACAAAAATAGTCCCCAAGTAATCACGATTAAAACTGGATTATTAAAGGATGTAAATCAGGTTACTATTTCAATTAGTAACCCCAGTTTAGCAATAGCAGAAGAAAACAAAAATCTGATTTTTGATTATTCGTTCACTTCTCAATCTGGGGAGAAAGGACAGGGATTAGGACTCGCGATCGCGCGTCAAATTATTGTGGAAAAACATGGAGGAAACTTAATTTGTTCCTCCGAATTAGGTCAGGGTACAGAATTTATCATTACTTTGCCCGTTTCGGATTAGAGGTAGGACTGTTTCAGTCTACCAGAACACCGCTCCCCTAACCCCTTGACCATTGGTCGAGGGGAGCAGAATGAATGTCATCGCACTCCCAACCATACCAATTTTCCCTAACCGCATCAATCCATCTCCCAAACATACTAAACAAACTAAACTATATTTACCTAATTTTTTCTAGAACTGTATAGTCCCGCTTTGGGAGAAATCGCGATCGCTCGGATTTCAATTATTAGCGATCGCACTACGAAAAAAAAATTGTAGTCTCCACCAATAAAATCTATCGTTCAATAACATAAACAGCAAACAATTTATTTTTATCTCTAAACGGTTTATTAATAATTGAAAACCCAGATTTTTTTAACAATTCCAAAATAAATACTCCATTTTCTGGAATGTCCTGAGTTTTTATGTGATTACAAATAATATCAAGGTTTTCTTGATCAAAAGTAAGCCATTCTTTGGTATATATGCTACAGGTTCTTTCATTATATATTTCATAAGTTTCACCAACATTCATTTCCGGATCGTAAAAAATAAACTCAGCATTAGCAATCTCAATCAGAGATGGGACATATACACAGGCGATCGCGACCTACTAAAGTATTACAGTTTTCAGGACTCTGGTCTGTGCAATTAGTCATGGTAAAGACAGTAACTATCATCATCCTGCAACTCATTACTTTCTAGACTATTGGAACAAGTTTTAAATAGCTATTCTGTAAACATGAAGAAAAACAGCTAACTCAAAACTGTTAATACTCTCACTCGAAAACACTATCAAAACTTGATCAGAAATTTCTCAACTATGAAACTCAACGCATCTTTCTTATTACCTGGTCTAATCGCTTTAACTCTTGCTGCATCTCCCGTAATCGCTTCCTTTAGTCCAGCTCTTGCAGATTCTGCTCAAACAACAGAACACGGTGGACATGGAAAATGGGGTGAAGGATTTAAAAAGTTAAACTTGACTGATGCTCAAAAAGCACAAGCAAAACAAATTTTCCAATCTACTCGTCAACAAATGTCTGCTGTTTTTACTCCTGAGCAAAAAGCTCAATTTAAAGCAGCAAGAGCGAACCACACCAAGCCTAATGTAACTCTTAGTGATGCTCAAAAGGCACAACTTAAACAAATTCGCGAAAGTGCTAAATCCCAATTTGAGGCAATCTTAACACCTGCTCAACTACAACAACTTCAAGCCGATCGCACTCAATGGCTTCAAAATCACCCTAATGCTCACTCAGGTCAATCTAACTAAACCAGTAACTATTTAGAGTCTCCTATTTTCATCCTCGCTAATTTGCCTCACTGTAATGGTGGGGCATTTTCTTATTGGGGATATTGGGGGTTCGGGATCGCTTTAATTCTAAAACTATCAAAGCTTTAAAAAATACTCAAATATCTGCCCAACCATCAAACGTAGTTAAATATAACCTTCATCAGTCATCCGTGGGACAGGCATCTTGCCTGTCCGATCAATTCGTCGGTGAAAGTCGATTGTGATTGATCTGTGTTGGTTGGGCAGGTTTATGAGTGGGACAGGCATCTTGCCTGTCCGTAATCTGTTTGGAGCAGAATTGATTGGTGAACCTGCCCCTACAAATCCTGGTTGATTGTGATCATAAATTTATTGATCCCACATATTTATGAGCAGCAGAAAACCAAAACCACCTCAGAGAATTGGTACTCTTAGCTTGGAAAGAGAAAAATAGGTTTGCAGATGTGGCTAAAACTTGGCTAATATTCGCAATCGCCACCCAAACTCCAAAGGTTAGGACATTCAGGTAAGCACATCTTAATTTTAACTGGGATGCTCCCTTTAATCATCTTCATTACTCCCCATTCCCTCCTAGGGAAGGGGGTTGGGGGGTTAGGTCTATTTATTCTAATAGAACAAAAATTAACGATAAATTTGCCGATAATAAGTCTGATATTCTTCAGATAACAAAGGTTCCCACCAATCTCGATGATGGAGATACCATTTTACCGTCTCACGTAATCCTTCGGTAACTGTAACCGAAGGACTCCAACCTAACTGAGTTTTAATTTTAGTTGCGTCAATTGCATAACGACGATCGTGTCCTGGTCGATCTTTAACAAAGGTAATTAGTTGTTCACAAGGGTGGATCGGTAAATTTGGTGCTAATTCATCCATTAATTGACATAGCATTCGGACTAGATCAATATTTTTGACTTCATTATTACCACCAATATTGTAAGTCTCTCCTGGTTTACCTTGGTGAATAACTACATCTAAAGCACGACAATGATCAATCACATACAGCCAATCTCGGATATTTTGACCATCTCCATAAACTGGTAAGGATTTTCCCAGTAATATGTTAATGCACATATGGGGAATTAACTTTTCAGGAAAATGATGGGGACCGTAATTATTAGAGCAATTAGTGATAATCGTCGGTAAACCATAGGTATGGTAATATGCACGAGCTAAATGATCACTACCTGCTTTAGAAGCAGAATAAGGACTATTAGGACTATAGGGAGTAGTTTCTGTAAAAGCAGGATCTTCGGGATGGAGACTACCATAAACTTCATCCGTAGAAACATGGAGAAAGACACTTGGTTTGGTTTGGGTATTTAGAGGAGATTGAAAAAAGTATTGACGAAATGATTCGAGTAAAGTAAAAGTACCAACTACATTGGTTTGAATAAAAGCACCAGGACCGATAATTGAGCGATCGACGTGGGATTCTGCGGCAAAATGAGCAATAGTGTCGATCGCTTCTTCTTTAAGTAAAGTATCGACTAAATGACGATCGCAAATATCTCCTTTAACAAAGCGAAAATTATCTCTATCTGTGATCCTCGCTAAATTTTGAGGATTCCCAGCATAGGTGAGAGCATCTAATACTACTACTCGATCATCTGGATAGCGATCGCACCAGTAGAGAGTAAAATTAGAGCCAATAAATCCCGCACCTCCAGTAATTAACAAACGTCGCGGTTGTCGATGATTAAAATCTGTGTTCATATTAGTAAAAAATTTGGTGATCAAAATCGGAATTATTACTCTTGATTTAACAGCGATCGTAAGGCTTCTTTCATTTCTGTAGTCGTAGTTGTCGCCGTACCAAATTGCCGCACTACAATACTAGCAGCTAAATTCCCCAAAACTGCTGCTTCCCAAAAAGAAGCACCTGTAACCATTGCAATAGAAAGAGCTGCAATCACTGTATCTCCAGCACCAGTAACATCAAAAACAGCAGTCCGATTAAATGCTGGAATATGTTCTACTAATCCTTGACGATCAAATAAACTCATTCCTTCTTCCCCTCGGGTAATCAACATTTGTTCTGCTTGGGTTAAAGCTAGTAAATCTTGACCAGCAGAGTGAAGAGTTGGAAGATTCGCGATCGCATATCCTACCGCTAACTCAGCTTCTGGTAAATTGGGAGTGAATAGAGTTGCACCTTGATAACGTTGTAATCCAGCCTGAGCATCCACAAAGGTACGTTGATGAGCTAAAGTTGCTTTAATCACAGGTGTAGTTAATACACCATCACCATAATCAGAACAAACTACAGCATCGACAGTGCCAATATTGTCACGAATATAATCAGCTAATTGCATCTGTAACTCTAGCTCGGGTAAATCATCAGATTTGCGATCGACTCGAACAATTTGTTGAGTAACCGACTGACGAGCATGACCAGAAATCCTAGTTTTCGTGACAGTTGGTCGGAGCGGATCGATCAAAATTCCTTGAGTATCAATCCCCACAGCATCAAAAATACCTCGTAAAGCTTTTCCTTGGTCATCTTTTCCTACCAATCCAACCACTTTCACCTGAGAGCCTAACTTCGCTAAATTATAAACAGCATTAGCCCCACCACCCGGGACTTGACGAGTAGATTCGTGACGAATAATTAAGACAGGTGCTTCACGAGAAATACGTTCAACTTGACCAGTCAGAAACTCATCTAAAGTTAAGTCACCTACAACTAACACCCTGGTTTGGGAAAAACGGTCGATTAATTCTAACAATCGCTCAGACGTAGCACTCAAGCGTTCAAAGAACACAGCATCTATTGACATAGAACCAACATCAAGTTTCCAGGCTAATTTTCGCTCAAACCTAAACTTTTTTGGATGTTTTTTAGAAATCCTCACAAAAATAGACAAGATCATAGAGTAGGAGCAAAAAATTTAGTGCGACTACGAGCCATCTAGTCATAGAGAATCGTTATGCAAATTACAGAAACCTTAAAATTTACTTCCGTCTATGGACCAGTCACATCTTGGCGCTATGGGCGATCGCTTGGTATTGATCCAATTGGTCCAGTATCTACTTGTTCTTTCAACTGCGCTTACTGTCAGTTAGGAGAAATTGAAAACCGAACCAGCGCTCGAAAAATATTTATCCCAACCAGTCAAATTCGGGAAGACTTAGCAGGTTTTGCCCCTTGGGACGTAGATGTGATTACCCTGAGTGGTAGCGGTGAACCCACCCAAGCTCTGAATCTAGGAGAAATTTTATTGTCAATCAAAGAACTTACCTCTTGTCCAACCGTAGTTTTAACTAATGGCAGTTTACTAGAACACCCAGATGTTGGTAGTGCTTTAGCCCATGCTGACCAAGTCGCAGTGAAACTTGATGCAGTATCACCAGATCAATTGTTACGGATTAATCGACCTGTACCGGGACTAAATTGGTTAAATATTTGGATGGGAATCGAACAATTTCGTCGTCAATATCGGGGTCGTCTAGCAATTCAAACCATGCTCTTGTCAGCTTGGGATGAAGTTTACCAACAGGATTATATTAAATTGATGCAAATTTTGGCTCCCGATGAGATTCAACTGAATACGCCGATGCGTCCCAAACCGTTAAATCACCAATTGGATGCTAGAGGAAATCACAGTCGATCAGAATTTCGGCCCTATAAAGTCAATTTGCTCAAACCGATCAATCAGACAATTTTGGCAGAATTTGCTGCCCGAATTCACGAAGCTACAGGTATTCTGGTCCGTTTCCCATCTTACTAGGTCTAATTATGGCCAATCATGAGCAGGGTCAAGGAAATTTGCTAAAATTTTGTCTAAAGAGCTAGACTTTTAACAATAACTTGATCTATAATTAAAGACCGTGAGTTTTTGGAAAAAACATGAAAGCGCAGGAAATTATTCGCTCAATCGAAGCGGAACAACTGAAAAGCAATCTACCAGATATCCAGGTAGGGGATACAGTTCGAGTCGGGGTGAGAATTAAAGAAGGGAATAAAGAACGGACCCAACCTTACGAGGGGACGGTAATTGCCAAGCGCAATGGTGGGATTAATGAAACAATTACGGTCAGAAAGATTTTTCAGGGAGTGGGAGTAGAAAGAGTATTTTTGCTCCACTCCCCCCGGATTGAAAGCATTAAAGTGTTGCGTCGAGGCAAAGTGCGCCGTGCTAAACTATACTATCTGCGCGATCGCGTCGGTAAAGCCACCAGAATCAAACAAAGATTTGACCGTCCACTATAAAATTTTTTACAAAAATTAGCTCAAGGAAGGCAAACTTGTGTTACACTGGCGTTATCTCAGTTTTTTGCGCTCTTAGTTCAGTTGGTAGAACGCAGGTCTCCAAAACCTGATGTCGGGGGTTCAAGTCCTCCAGGGCGCGCTGAATTACGCCAGGAAAATTAGGACAATCTAAAAGTAAAGCCTGAACAACAGCTTGAGAATTGGCTAGACTAATGATCAAGATAGTTGCTCAAAGCTAGCAGCGATTAGAGGTGATCCGATCGCGAGTTAAGCTAATCAGCCAAATCTGCGCTAACCGCAGGTAGGAAGATCGTGACCAAATCTGGTTAAGCTGCGGGAAGACTGCCAACAACTGCATAAAAGGGGGAAAATAGGAATTGTGACCAAGAAAAATGAGGCAGAAGTGCAAACACCGACAGGGTTTAACGCTGTAAACTTTTTTCAAGATACCAAAGAAGAACTAAGTAAGGTGGTTTGGCCAACTCGACAGCAGTTGATCAGCGAATCCTTGGCAGTGCTAGGAATGGTGGTAATATCTGCTATTTTTATTTATCTGGTCGATCTTTTTTTTAATTGGGCAGCGTTCACGGTATTCAGATGACTTTTGCATCGGACGAATTACCAGACTCAAATCAGCTAGAAGAAGCAACAGATTCCCTATCCTCGGAAGAAGCTCGCTGGTATGCTGTTCAAGTTGCTTCCGGTTGTGAGAAACGAGTAAAAACCAATCTAGAACAGCGAATTCAAACCCTGGATGTAGGCGATCGGATTTTTAAAGTGCAAATCCCCCAAACTCCAGCCGTCAAAATTCGGAAAGATGGTAGTCGTCATCACAGCGAAGAAAAAGTTTTCCCCGGCTATGTTCTAGTCCAAATGTTAATGGATGAGGAAACATGGCAGGTGGTAAAAAACACCCCCAATGTGATTAACTTTGTGGGTGCCCAACAAACCCGGAACTATGGAAGGGGACGCGGGCACGTTAAACCGATGCCCCTCAGTCCTTCGGAAGTAGAACGGATTTTCAAACAAACCCAGGAACAAGAGCCAGTCGTCAAGACCGATATGTCGGTTGGAGATAAAGTCCTGGTCCTCTCAGGTCCATTCAAAGACTTTGAAGGTGAAGTCATTGAAGTCAGTCCCGAGCGGAACAAACTCAAAGTGTTACTTTCCATATTTGGTCGGGATACACCAGTAGAATTGGAATTTAACCAGGTTCAGAAACAGTAAAAACTAGATGGCAAAAAAAGTAGTTACGGTCATTAAGTTGGCCATTACAGCGGGGAAAGCTAACCCAGCTCCCCCGATCGGTCCGGCCCTAGGTCAGCATGGCGTGAATATTATGATGTTCTGCAAAGAATATAACGCCAGAACAGCAGATCAAGCTGGTTTAGTTGTGCCGGTGGAAATCTCGGTTTATGAAGATCGAAGTTTTACCTTTATTCTCAAAACCCCACCAGCATCAGTGTTGATTACCAAAGCACTAGGAATTCCTAGAGGATCTGGGGAACCAAACCGGAAAAAAGTTGGCACCCTAACCCGGGCGCAACTGCGGGAAATTGCCCAAACCAAAATGCCTGACCTCAATGCTAATGACATTGAAGCAGCTATGAAAATTGTGGAAGGAACTGCCCGGAATATGGGCGTGACGATCGCTGACTAAACCCTTATAAGGGGGGAGAGGCTCAGGTCTCGTTAGCAACCCCAGGAGAGAGAGAATGACCAGAAAAGTATCGCGTCGATTACAAGAACTACAGAAAAAAGTTGAACCGCGGGCCTACGAACCAGTAGAAGCCCTCGATCTATTAAAGGAAACAGCTACAGCCAAGTTTCCCGAATCAGCCGAAGCACATATTCGTTTGGGGATCGATCCCAAATACGCAGACCAACAGTTACGGACTACCGTAGTATTGCCGAAAGGAACTGGTCAAACAGTCCGAGTCGCAGTAATTGCTAGAGGGGAAAAAGTAACGGAAGCTACTAATAGCGGTGCGGATATTGCTGGTTCCGAAGAGCTGATTGATGAAATTCAAAAAGGTCGCATGGATTTTGATAAGTTAATTGCGACCCCAGATATGATGCCCCAAGTAGCTAAATTAGGTAAGTTACTCGGACCGCGGGGGTTGATGCCTTCGCCAAAAGGTGGTACAGTAACATTTGATCTAGCAGCAGCGATCAGTGAGTTCAAAGCTGGTAAACTAGAATTCCGTGCCGATCGCACCGGGATAGTTCATATCCTGTTTGGGAAGGCTGCTTTCCCCACCCAAGATTTGCTCGTTAACCTCAAAGCCCTGCAAGAAACCATCGATCGGAATCGACCATCTGGTGCTAAAGGTCGTTACTGGCGCACAGTATATATCTCGGACCACTATGGGACCTGCAATTCAACTTGAGATCAACAGTCTACGGGATTTCAAATTAAGCGAAGCACATTAGTCAACTTAACTATTGAGGGATCAGCTAACGCCCAAAATTCAACAACTGAATCAGCGAGGGCCAAAGACAGCAGGGGCTAATGCGCTTAATTTCCTGCCGAGGTTTACTCTAATTTCCCAACTGGTCATAGGTTTGACTAATTCAACCTGGATCAATGGGAAATGGGGAACCCCGGCTCAATCTCCGGGGTTTTTTGATTGGTTTTGGGCAAATATCGGTTTTTAGCAACCAGTTAAGGAGGTGAGAAAATGGGTAAAACAGTAGAACAAAAAAATGTGATTATTGCTGACATTAAGCAAACTTTGAGTGAATCTCAGTTAGCAATTGTCATTGATTATCAAGGATTAAGCGTCGCCGAAATTACTGATTTGCGTCGTCGTTTACGTCCGAGCGGTGCAAGTTGTCAAGTCGCTAAAAATACCCTGATGCGAATTGCGGTAGAAGGCGATCGCAACTGGCAACCAATGCAGGAATTTTTACAAGGTTCCTCAGCATTCATGTTCGTCAAAGACGATCTTGGTTCAGCAATTAAAGCCTATCAAGATTTCCAAAAAGCCACGAAGAAATCTCAACTTCGCGGTGGTGTGATGGAAGGACGAGTGCTAGGTGAAGCTGATGTCAAAGCCCTAGGAGATTTGCCTTCTAAGGAACAATTGATCTCGCAAATTGCTGGTGCGATCAATGGTTTGGCTACTAAGTTGGCTGTTGGTATTAATGAAATACCAGCTTCTCTGGCTCGATCGATCCAAGCGATCGCTGACAAAGAAAATAGCCCTGCTGAAGAATAATTGTCATTGAGAAAAATTTTTCTTTCACAATGTGCAATTACTAATCACCAATTAACTAATGATAGGAGTTTATTCATGTCTACAGCTACTGATGAAATTGTTGAAAAACTGAAAACACTAACTTTGCTAGAAGCCGCAGAATTAGTGAAGCAAATTGAAACCACCTTCGGTGTGAGTGCGGCTGCGGCTGCTGTTGCAGTTGCGGCTGTTCCTGGTGCTGCTGCTCCTGTGGAAGAAGTAGAAGTCCAAACTGAGTTCAGTGTGATTCTTGAAGAAGTTCCGGCTGATAAGAAGATTGCTATTCTCAAAGTGGTACGTACTATTACCAATTTGGGTCTAAAAGAAGCCAAAGACTTGGTAGAGTCTACACCTAAGCCAGTTAAAGAAAGTGTGGCAAAAGAAGTCGCTGATGATATTAAGAAACAGTTGGAAGAAGCTGGCGCTAAGGTTTCTATTAAGTAGGGTTTTGTGTTTTTTTAATTAACTTAGGGGCGCAAGAGTTCTTGCGCCCCTACTACATATTTGTCAATATTTTTGACAATTAGAAGCGATCGCGCAATACAATTCAGGTAAGATTTTTTGGATATCTCGGCAAAGAAGGGCGAAGCATTCGGATATAAGATTAATGGGTTTAAGTAATAAATTATCGCCCGAATGCTTCGCCCCTACTGGCACTTGTGGGCGATCGCGGGTTGGCATCTTTAAAAATTATTCGGTTAACACCAGGATGATCTCCCATATAGCGCTGAAAAATTGGCGCAATTTTCAGTCAGTAAATGTTGATTTCCGCGATCGCACCTCAGCTATCCCACAAAATGCGATAATCAAGTCAATTGTGAGTGATCTGTGTTGGCTGGGCAGGTTTATGATCGTGATCTGTTTGGAGCAGAATTGATTGGTGAACCTGCCCCTACAAATCCTGGTTGATTTGGTGCATCAATTCATCGAATATACATTTTAATGAGCTAATTTAATCTTGATTTTCTGGCACTTATCCCATTAGTCCCAATCTGGTTCAGTTAACTGTAGGGGCAAAGCATTTCGGCGAAGAAATGATTGATTAAACGTTTACCCTGAGTTTACCCTGAGCTTACCCTGAGCGTAGTCGAAGGGCGTAGTCGAAGCTTGCCCTGAGCGTAGTCGAAGCTTGCCCTGAGCGTAGTCGAAGCTTGCCCTGAGCGTAGTCGAAGGGGGCGTAGTCGAAGGGAAGAATAATATTACCGAAATGTGAGAGTCCTCACCATCTATGAAGCCAACAGATCAACTATATATTAAAATACATTCAGTTACCATCATTTTTTGGGAGATATCGGCAGAAGAAGGGTGAAGCATTCGGATCTAATATTACTGCCCTTCGACTACGCTCAGGGTAAACTCAGGGTAAAGTTTGATTGCTCAATTGTCGCTAAACATGCTTCACCCCTACACTTAACTGAACCTTATTGCCATTAGTATTACAGAACCACCTGAAACCGAGCGGATTTGATGAATCCGACGGGCATAAAATCTGTTTAAACATCGGAAATTCGATCACCTATAGGGACGGGTTCACCGATGAACTTGTCACACACAAATAAACTTAATGAACCCGTCCAACCCTACAGATCACCGGACTGAACTCACTATATCTCACATCCCAGACAACAATGTCTTTAACTAGCCATTCAAACCGACACACGGAACGGACGAACGAACGGAACAGCGCAGTGCCAGGTATTGAGTTAGGGAAAAGCCAATGTTTTCGCAGAAATTATACCATTTTTCTGTAACGCTGCACTTATAGCCAATCCCCTATAATAGTTTAACAATTTTTTAGGAAATTACAATGACAGAAGAAACAGTAAAAAAACGTCATCCTGGACTTTGGGTTTCAATTTTATATTTTGCTGAAGGTTTACCTTATACAGTGGTAAATTTAATGTCGGCAATTTTCTTAAAAGATATGGGTGCTAGTAATGAATTAATTGGATTGACGAGTTTTCTGTCTGTTCCTTGGACACTCAAAGGTTTATGGGGTCCGTTAGTCGATGTATTTTTAACTAAAAGACGTTGGATTTTACTGACAGAAGTTTTTTGTATCTTCCTGTTGGTGATGTTAGCTTTCGGGACATTAAATCCCCAGGTGATCGTGATATCTTTGATCATTTTCACCGCGATCGCCTTTGTTTCCGCTACTCACGATATCGCGATCGATGGTTTTTATTTAGATGCTCTGAATAATGAACAACAAGCTTTTTATGTAGGTTGGAGAACTACTGCTTATAAAATTGCTTGGTTGACGGGTAGTGGAGGATTAGTTTATCTTGCTGGTACAATTAAACCGCTTGATTTGGGATGGGCGATCGCTTTTGGTCTAGCTGGGATTATATTTGTCTTCCTTTATTTTTTTCATTTATGGTATCTTCCTTATCCTGATCCAACTCCAATTTTAAAAGATCCCGATCTGGAAACTGAATCAACTCCAAATGATAATTCTCTCGACAGAGCCAATAGTTATTTTGATTCTTTCTGGACTTATTTTAATCAAACCAAAATTGGCTGGATTATCGCTTATGTCCTGATTTTTCGCTTAGGTGATGCTTTCCTTTTAAAAATGGCACCTCTATTTTTGAAAGATCCCATAGCTCAAGGTGGATTAAATATTTCTACTCAGGAAATGGGCATATTGTATGGTACAGTTGGCGTAATTTTTCTGCTCAGTGGTGGCATATTTGGAGGTTATTTAATTGCTAAAGAAGGCTTAAAAAAATGGATGTGGCCAACTTCGATTTTACAAAATGCTGCTCTTCCCTTATATTGGTTATTAGCTCTCTATCAGCCTAGCTTAGAATGGGCATATATTGTTAATTCCTTTGAGCAATTTAGCTACGGATTAGGAGTAGCTGCTTATACAGTATTTTTAATGCAAACCATTCGACCAGAATACAAAGCCTCTCATTATGCAATTACAACGGGATTTATGGCATTAGGAGTTCTAATTCCTGGTGTAATTAGCGGTTATTTGCAAACATCAATGGGTTATGCTAATTACTTTTTAATGAGCAGTTTTGCTTCCTTACCAGGGTTAGTAACCATATTTTTCTTACCCCTGGATGATAAAAAATAACTGCAACTGGATTAATTACCAGAAAGCGTCAGATCTGGTAAATAAGATTCTGGATCTTCAGCTACCCAACCTTGGGAAGAATTAGAGCGAACTTCAAAATGTAGATGAGGCTCTTTACTATCGGGAATGCCACTAGTACCAACTGTACCGATTTGGGTGCCTGCGCTAATTTTATCACCTACTTTGACAGTAATTGTCGCTAAATGAGCATAACGAGTTTGTTTACCACCATCATGATTAATCACGACTAAATTACCGTAATTATTGCCGCGATCGCTAGCATAAGCAACCGTTCCATCCCCAACTGCAAAAACTTTTGTTCCTACTAGTGCTTGTAAATCTAAACCACTATGAAAAAAAAACTTACCAGTTTGTGGTTGGGTTTGCCAACCATAAGCGAGGATAATTGTTGGTTTACCAGGTAAGGGATAACGACTGAATTCTTGATTAACTAAAGATGGATCAGTATTTTGGGTAACACTACTAGGAGAAGGACCATTGATCCCAGGTACAAAGACTGTTGTTGGTACTGGTTGACATCCATTTGCTTCAAATAATACATCTGCTCGAACTTTATAATTAGCAGCTATTTCCTTCCAGGTCTGACCCTGTGGTACTTCTACTCGAATCCCATTCACAGGAGGAATCAAAATTTCTGTTCCGATTGGTGCATCACCCTCCTGTAAGATGGGATTCAATCCTAACAGAGTAGCGGGGTTAAGATGATATTTACGAGCAATGCTTTCTGTAGTTTCTCCGACAGCAATTTTGTGACTAATTAAACGGGATAAGATGGGTTTAGGACAAGCTGAATCCACCTCTTCTGGTTGTTGAGCAATGGTTCGCGCTCCAGAAAGTGTCAGCCATAATAGGGTTGAGATGCAAATTAGCCAATATCTTGCCATAAGGTTTAACTTAAATTAGATCGTTAAATTTTAATCCGGTTCACCGATCAGAGTAAAAGCTGCCCAATCGGTAGGAAATGGATGTTTTTGCATTGTACTCAGCATTGCATTTCTTAGAGCGCGAGCTTTATCAGGATTTTGCCGAAGATTTTGATAAAATTCATTCATCAAGTCAGCTGTAGGAGCATCAGGAATTGACCAAAGGGTAACAATCGCACTGGGAACACCAGCAGTAATTAAGGAACGACTTAGACCAATCACACCATCCCCAGTAATTCTCCCTTTACCAGTATTACAAGCACTTAACACTACTAAATCAGCGTTTAGTTTTAATTTCAGAATTTCATTAGCAGTGAGTAGTCCATTATCTTGACCACTTGGGGCTAAAGCGATCGCACCTGGAACTCCTAATCCTTCAATATCATCTAGTAATCCATGGGTGGCTAAATGAATTATTCGCGCTTTGGTCATTGCTGCTAAAATTTTGGCTTTGGTAGCATCTGAGCCAATAATTGCTTCAGTATTGAGTAATTTGGCAATTGTTTTTGCTTCTATTTCTGCTCCAATCAGTTGGGGAAGGGGTTGTGGGGGGTCTCCCACACTAGGCATTTTCGGGTTTCCCACTACTACTATATCTCTTGGTAGTCCGACGATCAAGGCACTTTGGGCACCAGATTGTTGATTTTTTTGTTTTTGTTGCCAGGTTAAATCTAATACTTGAATTGCTGGTGCAGTCAAAATGGTATGCTGTTCAATTAAGTATTTATCTTGTTGATCTTTTAACGCGGGAAATGGGATCAAAAATAACTCTTTTTGCGGAATAAAAATAACTCTTTCCGTTGGGTCTGTAGGTAATAAATCAGCGATCGGAGCAATTAATATTTGATGAAGAAGCTTTAATTTAGAACTAGCTAAAGATCCTTGATATTGAAATAAAGCATTTCGACTTTTCAGAAAAATATCTCGGATATCCAGGATTTTTTTGGGATTTAGATTCGAGCTAGTTCTGGTAAATTCAGTTAGTTTCTGCTCTGTACCTGTTTGCTGATTGAGCGATTGTAAATTAACTTCACGAAATCCAATTTCACCAGTAGGTTTAACTACCCAGATGTACAGATATTCATTTAAAATAATTGAATATTCAACTAGGGTAGCATGATGTTGTTTAGCAATTTGTTTGATTTGGTTAATATTAGGTGGAGTTATTTCCATTGATGTCGATGAATCTGTAGCTAACCGTTTTGCTAATAATTCTACAAATGCTCTGGCTCTTCCACGCTCTGCTATTTCTAAACTTTCATTAATTTTTTTTTCTTGAATCAATACTTGTTGTAAGTTATCGTAAGCACTAGCTTGGGTATCAAATAAGGAAATTTTATTAGTATCTTGAACTAATTCAGAGCGAATCGATTCTTGAATGGCGATCGCTGTTCTTAATTTTGCTTCTGCTTCTGGTAATTTTCCTAAATCTAATAAAATTGTTGCAATATTATTTAAGGAAGTGATTTCCCCTAACCGATCGCCAATTTGTTGTCTAATTGCTAAGGATTTTTCCTGGTAATCAAGTGCTGATTGATTTTGCTTTAAAGCTAATTCTAAATTTCCCAAATTATTCAGAGTATTAGCTTCTCCCACGCGATCGCCAAGTTGTTGATTTGCAACTAAAGATTTTGCCAAAAAATCCCTAGCTTGCTGATAATCATTCAGATACAAATAGGTCAATCCAATATTTCCTAAACAACTAGAGATCCCAATTTGATTACCAATTTTTTGATCAATTTCTAAAGATTGTTGATAATATTTAACTGCTTCATGATAGTTTTTAGTATCGCTGTAAACATTACCTAGATTACCGAGAGCATTAGCTTCATAGAGAAGAGCGCCAATTTTTTGAGCGAGAGCTTGTTGTTGTTTATAAAAATCAATGGCTTTTTCATATTGACCGATATAATAGTAAGCATTACCAACATTACCAAGAGATTCAACTATACTTGGTTGATCCTGAAGTTGTTGGGAAATAGCTAAAGATTGTTGATGGTAATCTAATGCTTTTTGATATTGTGCCATGGAATAATAAACATTACCTAAATTTCCTAAAGCTCTACTAATAGCTGCTTGATCTCCCAACTCTTTCGCTAAATCTAAAGAGGGAAGGAGAAAATTAAGTGCTTGTTGATATTGTCCGAGACTTCGAGAAGACATCCCCAGATTATTGAGAGCATCTGCTTCCCCAGAGCGATTACCAAGCTCACGAAAAATTGTTAAAGATTGTTGATAATATTGGATTGCTTCGGGAACTTTTCCTATAGTATCATAGACAATTCCCAGATCAAGTAAAGAATCTGCAATTCCAGAGCGATCGCCAATTTGCTGATAAATTTTTAGTGCTGCTTGAAAAGATGTGATCGCTGCTGGATATTGACTGGTCTGTAATTGAGAAACTCCTTGTTTTTGTAGTTCAATAGCTGTAGTTTTAGGATCAATTGAGGTTTGTGCCCATCCAGATTCAGAATGTAATAGCTGCACCGGAATACCAATAGTCAGAGTAGTTAAAAACAAATATACTATTGGTATTTTTAGAAACTGGAGAAATAGTTGGTTAATTTCTGTAAATTTTTGACAAGACATTTTTCATTCTCCATCTAAAATTGAGTCCCAGCTAAAATCACACTTAAACTATTTTCACTCATGAAGGCTAATTGAGTTTAGGATCAGTAAAGCGATCGCGAGTGAAATGGGACGATTTTCATGATTTTTGGTCTTTTTTTCCAACTCAGCCCCATGATTAGGATCATAACGTAACATGACGGTAAAGACCGTCAGAAATTTTACTTAATGATTAACTTTTTTTGGTTTTCTGGAGGTAAAATAATAATATCTTTCTACTCAGGTAAGAATGTAACTCAATGAAAAAGATTTCGCTGATTGCCTTGGGTTTAATCGCAAGCATTTCTATAGTTGCTTGTTCTAACAACGAGACTAAACCTAGCACCCAACCTCAACCTAATACCCAACCTCAACCTAATACCCAACCTCAACCTAATACCCAACCTCAACCTAATACCCAACCTCAACCTAATACCCAACCTCAACCTAATACCCAACCTCAACCTAATACCCAACCTCAACCTAATACCCAACCTCAACCTAATACCCAACCTCAACCTAGTACCGAGACTCAATCTAGTACCGAGACTAAAAATAATAGCATACCTAAAGCTATTACCGAAAGTAACCTTAGTAACACGAATAAACCTATTACCCAGAGTAAAGCTATCAACGAAAATCCATCTAGTAGTACCACAGAAAAACGTTGTGGATGGTTAGAAAATCCGACCCCACAAAATTGGTGGTTAAAAGATAAAGATGGTAGATGGATTATCTCAGCCCAAGGAGGATATAAAGCTAAAGGAATCGAAAATATGCCCGCGATTAATGAAAAGGAATTTATCAAAACCAATGGTTCTCATGGTAATGCTTGTGCTTGTCTAGATGTGGTAACAGATAGTAGTAAGAAGCAAGTTACCATGATTCAAAGTGCTACACAATTACCCCTGAAAACTTGTCAGGAAGATGCAGGATTGCCAAAAATGTAGCTGCATCAATGGTAAGATGGGAGCATTTCGGTGATATTATTCTTTCTTTCGACTTCGCCCTTCGACTACTCGAGCGAATAAATGAGCGGACAAGCGTTGAAGCCATTATTTATGCGCCGAAATGTGAGAGTGAGGGCAAAGCATTTCGGTAATATTATTCTTCGTTGAAGCCATTATTTATGCGCCGAAATGCTTTGCCCCTACAGTTAACTGAAAATTGTTATATTTAATAAAATTATCGGAGTTGGCAATGGAGATGATATAGTAATTAAATATTAGTTCTAGCCACAATAAATAAATTTGCTATAGCTTCATCTTTGCTGTTTCTAGCTGTGAGTGGGTAAAAAAATGAGTTTATCATTTAAACATCTGACCATCTATCTCGCTTTGCTATCGATTGGGACTGGTACAGTTTGGTTAAATAGTCGCGATCGAGAATTAAATTTTCGTCGTAGTGATTTTGCTGGATTGAGAGCAATCTCACGCAGATCATGTCCTTTCCATCATGCTCAACTACCAGAAAACTATTCCAACGGGATTAATTATCCCAATTTTGCTGCTATGGTCACAGCAAAAGTTGGACCTGCGGTCGTCAGAATTGATTCAGCTCGTTCAGTCGTTAATCCCACTCCCACATCTGTAACCGATCGGTTAGGTCAATTTTTTGGTCAGACTCCTCTACCTGTTCCCCCAGAATCAGCCGCAACCGGAACCGGATCAGGTTTTATTCTCAGTGAGGATGGCAAAATCCTCACTAATGCTCATATTGTTGATGGTGTAGATCCAGTCAAAGTGACTCTGAAAGATGGACGTAGTTTTGTTGGTCAAGTTGTCGGGGTTGATCCACTCACGGATGTAGCTGTAGTGAAAATTGATGCAACTGGATTACCCTCAGTTCAATTAGGAGATTCACAAAATTTAATCCCAGGACAATGGGCGATCGCGATTGGTAATCCCCTTGGTTTAGATAATACAGTAACTGCTGGTATTATTAGTGCCACCGATCGCGCTAGTTTCCAAGTAGGTGTCCCCGCACCAAGAGTCCATTTGATTCAAACTGATGCAGCGATTAACCCGGGTAATTCTGGTGGACCATTAGTAAATGAACGGGGAGAAGTAATTGGAATTAATACAACGATCCGGAATAATCCTCAAGGTTTAGGTTTTGCGATTCCGATCGCAACTGCTCAAAAAATTGCCGATCAGTTATTTAATCATGGTAAAGTTGGGCATTCCTTTTTGGGAATTAAAATGGTAGAAATTACGCCGGATCTAAGGCAAAAAATTAATCAAGAAACAGGAGTTTTAATTGTCCAGGTCTTGAATAACTCCCCAGCTGCTAAAGCGGGATTACGTCAAGGAGATACTATTCAAAAAATTGATCGTATTCCAATTACCACATCCATCCAGGTAAAGGAAATGGTCGAATCTAGTCCAGTCGGTACTTGGCTCAATCTCGAAATTAATCGTCAGGGTCAACCCCAGCAAATTCAAGTCCAAACTGGTGTACTCAACCTGAAGGAATAAATTAAAAACAAGTTCATTCCCAATTCACAAAAAAAAACAGCCTAGGGTGGGAGGATAAAATCTTGCCCCCTCCCAACTTGGACTTTTTTCTTGTTCCAGGAAGAATTATTCACCTGTTTTGGGAGATTTGTTGCCCAAAGAGCCGGAATGAGTTAAATTGAGATCTAGTTCCATTCGTTGTTCCATTTGTCGGAGAAAATAGCCTGTCATCATCGCTGAAGCAAGTAAACCGGCTAAATTTTCCCAATCGG
The DNA here is from genome assembly GCA_963744145.1 of uncultured cyanobacterium. Classification (GTDB taxonomy): domain Bacteria; phylum Cyanobacteriota; class Cyanobacteriia; order Cyanobacteriales; family CAWUOF01; genus CAVUSO01. The sequence goes on from CAVUSO010000001.1 coordinate 2,548,212, forward strand.
TAGTAATTTGCACATTAAAGCTCTCATGGGGTAGAACTCCCACCAATCCCTGGACATTTTGGGAAATAATTTGTTTAATTTCAGGACTAACTGACTTAGCGACCCGTGCTAAAACTTCAGGTGGTTGGTGCTGGAGATATTTCAAGAGCGAGTTAACTTGCTCTTCTTCTAAATTAAAATTGGTAAAGTCAGGTTGAAAAACCATGTGGCCTCTAAATATCTGGCTGGCTTAGGACAGTCTAAACTAATTTTAGGTAATCGTACTATCTAGGCATTCCTCGGTTTGGGGATCTGCAACAGACAAACTAAGATCTAGTTCTTGAGGTAGTTGATCAACTTGGAAATACTGATGGAATTTATCAGTTACTTGTAACCAATAAGAACGACCATCAGATTGTCTGCGCTTACGGACGAATCCTAACTGCACAAGTTCCTGGACATGCTGATAGGCGCCCGAACCACGGAGGTTGACGAGATCAGTTTGGCTAATTAATCCTTTCAGAGCGATCGCGGCTAAAGTGCGTAAAGCACCTACTCCTAGGTCTACTGGTAATAAAGTCTGGACTAAATCTTGAAATAGATCTCGTAATTGCAAGCAGTAACCCGTAGGTGTTTCTACGATCTCTAAAGCACTATCTCGGTGAGCGTACTCAGACATCAGGTCAATTAAGGATTCCTCAGCACTGATGCGATCGCACCCTGCATATTCAGCAATTTGCAACAGGGATAAGGGCTGACCCTTGAGATAAAGAATTGCTTCAATTTTAGTCGCTAGACTAGGCATTGGCATTCGGACATGAACAACAAACAATCAGCAAAACCAGCTTCTAATCCCATCTAATTGAGGATTTCGGGTTCAGGACTATTGACAGGTTTTGCATAAAAAGGCACCATAGATAATACTCAAAAAAAAATCAATTACTTTTAAAATAGCATAACCTTAATCATGTCAATAACCTTTTGGGTTTAAATAGCAATTTTAATTGGGGTAAATCTAAATTTCTTTCATTTCTAGCAAAGATTGCCATCCAGCTTGCCATAAATTTGGATCTTTAAGCTGTTGTGCGTTTAGCCAAAACCGCACTTGAGGATCGCAAGCAGCAACCATTTCCGCAAATACCCATTTACCCTGATTTTTGCGATTCACCACCTGAAAATGACGCCATCCCCAGGTGAGCTGTTTCGATGTCCATTTAGAACCAACCAGATAGGGGAATTTTGGTTTTTGCGACATAATGGTTTTCACTGAAACAAAAAATTCGTTTTGATTCATTTTATTTTAACAAGACGTAAAATTAACAATTTTAAACATTTTATCAGTATAAATAAGGTCTTTTTTAGGATTAAATTAATGGCAGTAAGCTTTTTTAGTTAGGTAAGAGATCATGCAACCCCAAAGCAACCTGCTCGGTATTTCAAGACGGAGATTACTCCAGTTAGCTGGTGCAGGAATAGTAGTTAGTACCATTGGTAGCCAATTATTTAACAATCAACCAACGATCGCCACAGAAAAAGCTAGCAATATCAGCAGTGACGAAGCTCTGAATAACCTCATAGAAGGAAATAAACGTTTTGTCAATGAAGAAAAACTTCATCCTAACCAAACATTGCATCATATTGAAGCATCGGCCAAGGGCCAAAACCCTTTTGCGGTGATCCTTGGCTGTGCTGATTCACGAGTCCCACCAGAAATTGTCTTCGATCAGGGTCTAAGTAGTTTATTTGTAGTTCGGGTAGCCGGAAATATTCTTGATAACGAAATATTAGGTAGTATTGAATATGCCCTAGATCATCTAGGTGTTCCCCTGATCATGGTGCTAGGACATGAAAGATGTGGTGCAGTCAAAGCTACCGTAGATGCTGTCGCTAAAGGTGGTACAGTTCCTCCTCACATAGATAGTCTGGTGAAAGCGATTAGTCCCGCAGTCCTACAAGTAAAAAACTTAAGTGGAGATCTGGTCGATCAAGCGATTAGAGCTAACATTAAAAGGGTTGTGGGGCAATTACAACAGTCAACCCTTGTATCAAAATTTGTCAGCGCTAACCAAGTCAAAATTGTTGGTGGCTATTATGATTTAGATACTGGGATAGTAGAACAAATTATCTAATGGTAAGCAATTTCTGGATCGATTAGGACGAGACTTAGCTGTTAGCAAAAAAACAGTTAAGTTCGTCTGAGCAAGCGGGCTGAAAGGATTCCACCGAGGAAGCCAAAAAAATGTGCTTCCCAAGATATTCCTGGTTGTCCTGGCAAAATTCCCCAGATGACACCACCCCAAAAGAAAATTACGATGATTGACAAGAAAATAGAGATGAAACTACGTTCAAAGAAACCGCGTAAAACTAAAAACCCAAGATAACCAAAAATTAACCCACTGGCACCAATATGAATGGAATTAGGGGCACCAATTAACCAAACACCAAGCCCGCTAACGATCATAGTGACAAAGGTAACGAACAAAAATTCCCCTGTATCTCGTAGCATAATTAACCATCCCAGCGTTATAAACGGGATCGTATTAGCCATCAGATGAGCAAAATTACCATGGAGAAAGGGCGCAAATAAAATTCCACGTAACCCGATGATTTGGTGGGGACGAATTCCATAAGTATTAAGACTATTTCTCAGGAAAAAAACATTGATCACTTCAATGATCCACATGAGCCCAATCAAACCACCTAAGATCAGGAATTGGGTTTTCAGCTCTTGGGCGATCGCATTATTTTCTAACTTACTCATATTTTTTTTTATCCTTAGTGGGACGGGCATCTTGCCCGTCCTATTTATTTTTGCTTTCTTGTCTAATCCCGATCATCAATCGCTCCTTCCAGATTAGCAAATTCTCGCATTCCGACTAGAAAGCCAGTATTTTCAGGTTTAGTGATGAGTCGGAATACTTATTAAAAAGCTCATTGCTAGATATTTTAGATCCAAGGAATAGTACGTAACCAGTGCCAAACACCAGTTTTTCTTCTCACTAATACTCCTTTACTGTGTTCTTTGACGACTTCTTGCAGTTCTGCGGTAGTAAAGTCATACCCCTGTTCTTGGGCAACTTGAATAAATTCTGCCGGGTTAGCTACTTCCTCAAACTGTTTTCTGAACTCTGTATTGTAAGACGCAATTCTTAAAAATTCCACTGCATTTTCTTTAGACATAATAAAAATCTCCTTTCTGAAAAAAAAATCTCCGCTTTCTTCTACTTCTAATTTTAAGCGAAGCTCAAAACAAATCAATCAGTTTAAACTTCTAACTGTGATTGCGGTTGGGAGATTGTCCAACAATAATCCCTGCACAAAGTTTTGAGTGATTGGCAATAATAGGATGATCGCTAACACTATAATTTTGGGAATAATATTATTTTGATGTCGAAAATTGAGCATCTTGATTAAAGATTCTCGATCGCGATCGGTTCCAAGTGTTCTGCTGGTTGAAAACCAAATACCCGCGCATAGAAATAAAATTCCCCATCCAAGGAACGTTTAATATTTTCAGCAAGACGAAAACCATGTTGTTCCCCAGCAAAAGCCACATAAGCGACTGGTAAACCTTTGGATTTCAATGCTTCAACCATCTTTTCGGTTTGATTAGGAGGAACAATTTTATCTTCTAATCCTTGAAAGAAAATTACCGGACAAGATAAACTGTCGATCGCGTGGATTGGCGATCGCTGCACATAAATATCCCGTCGTTCTGGATAAGCGACCAATCAACCGATCCAAATACCGAGATTCAAACTTGTGAGTATCCTGAGCTAAAGCTTCTAAATCACTCACACCATAATGACTAGCACCAGCTCGAAACACCTGGCTAAATGCTAGCGCACATAAAGTTGTATAACCACCAGCACTTTTCCCTGTGATTGCTAATCTAGCTTCATCTACCAAACCTTGCTGGGCTAGATATTTAGCCCCATTCACACAATCATCAACATCAACTATTCCCCAATTACCATCTAACCGTTGTCGATATTCTCTACCATACCCGGTACTACCACCATAATTAACATCCAGCACCGCAATTCCACGACTAGTCCAATATTGGGTACTCAGACTAAAGTTACTTGAGGCTGATCCGGTTGGTCCACCATGACTTTTAACTAATAAAGGTGGTTTTTCTCCTGATGGTGCAATATAATCGCAATTTTGCGGTGGATAAAAAATAGCATGAGCGATTAACCCATTAGTAGTGGGAAAAGTAATTTCTTGGGGAATAGACAGATAACCAGGATTCAGTTCTAGTTGACTAGATTGACGTAGCACTTGGATAGTACCTGTAGACAAATCTAGTTGAGCAATTAATGAAGCTTGGGTCGGGGAACCAGCCAAAAATACCACTGTATTTCCAGATACTTTGACTGAAGAAATCTCAGTATAAGGTGTTTCGATCGGCACAAGTTCTTTAGTGCGAGAATTAAGACTAGCTAAATGCCAAATTCCGGATTGAGTGTAAGTACAAATAATCTGATCAGGAGATGCAAAACCATAATTCGAGATCCCAAATACCCACCCTGGACGTCCGAATTCAGCTGACATTGGTGCTAAGGGTTCTAGATCAATAGTTTGGTTTGGTTCCCAACGATAAAGATTCCACCAACCAGTGCGATCGCTAATCAAGTGTAAAATCCCATCTGGAGACCATTCGGGTTGACAGATCGACTCATTGACACCTCCTGCAACTAAATGGGTAGCACCAAGAGAACCGTCTTGATTTAATGCTCCTACCCATAATTCGGTTCCATCCCAAGGTAAGTTAGGATGATTCCAGGAGAGCCAACAGAGTTGATTACCATCGGGATGAAGACGAGGTGATGAGTAAAAATCCTCACCAGCTACGAGGACTTGGATATCTTCACCATTGAGTAAATTGATACTGACAATGGTATTGACTGGTTCTTTAGCGGTAGTATTATGATCTTCTCTGACACAAATTAAACGTCCTCGCTGTTGATCAATAATACCATCTGCATAACGCCAATTGGTTGCTGGGGTAAGGGGTTGAGGTTCACTAGGATCAGTTTGTTGGTAGAGTCGCTGATCGGTAAAGTTAGCAAAGTAAATTTTCCGTAGGTTAACTAGGTAAGCACCACCACCGTATTCATGGACAAGACTACGAGCGTTATAGGGGGATGGGAGCAGATTCAAGATCTGACCATCAGTCGTCCGACGCACAATGACATTACGTCCCTTTTCTGCGGGTCTTCCTTCCACCCAATAGATATCTTCCCCATCTAGGTAGATTTGTCCTAGTCCAATCGTTTGGGAGACGATTAAATCTGAGGTGATGGGGGATTTCCAAGCTCCGTATTGTGCAAGTTGTGGTTGGGTCATCGATCTAGTTACCGGAAAATAAGAAATTTAGACAAGGACTAACAAAAAAAATACCACGATTGTTCATCACATTCTGGCTGCTAGCACTATTTTGGGGATTAATACTGTTTCTAGATCCCTTGTCACCAGTTCACCAATTCCTAAAAATTGCTCGCCTTCTTGATAAACTTGGAATAGATTTGACAAGTTTAGACTCTCATTTTTCCCCATTATCCCCTGTCCTTGACACCAGCGATCGGCATCAGTTGATGATAAGGTGATGACTGGTAAATGTGCTAAAGCGGTACTAGGGGGAATGGGAATAAATTTACCTTCATGACTGAGATTTTCTAATTCAGTCAAAGTTAAACTATCTGATAACTTAAAACCACTACTTTCTGTCCGAGTTAGAGCTGCGAGGGTTCCTCCAATCTGCAAATCATGACCGAGATCCCTTGCGATCGCGCGGATATAAGTACCAGAACCACAAGCGATCGCTACATCAAGTTCGGGAAAATCACCTGGACGCCAATCTAATACTTCTATTTTAAATATTTCCACTGTTCTGGCTGGAATATCAATCGTTTTTCCCGCCCGAGCTAACTCATATAAACGTTTACCTTTAACTTGAATCGCACTATAATTGGGTGGTACTTGCTGAATTTTACCGACATATTTTGCTAGTGCGGCTGTGACAGTTTCTAAATTTACCTCTGCTCCTGATTGCTGATTGAGGATTTCTCCTGCTAAATCATCAGTTGTGGTAGTTACTCCCAACCGAAACGTCCCATGATAAGCTTTATCACTGCGAAGAAATTGTAACAGTCGGGTGACTTTTCCTAAAGCGATCGGTAAAACTCCAGTCGCAGCAGGATCTAAAGTACCTCCATGACCGACTCGCTTCATTCTGAGGATTTTTCTGACTTGAGCGACAGCATCATGGGAGGTAATTCCCATTGGTTTGTTTAAGGTTAAGAAACCTTGCATGATGATAACAAAGAGTTCTAATTAAGCAGATGGAGATTTTGGTTTTTTACCAGTATTGCGAAAATCAATAATTTGGCTTAATGAATCATACCAGAAGTTTGACCCCATCGAAATTGCCAACCCAGTGAGCACCCAACCTAATATTCGTTTAATTTTCGCCAGAATTGGGTGATCATTTTTATCATAATTTGCTTGATTATTCAAGTTATCTTGATCCCAACCAATTGGTAAAGAAATGTTTTCTAGAACTTGGTCAATTTTCGCTTGAACTTGGGTAAAATCTCCCGGTGCTTGATTGTACTCAACTTGAGCAACTTGGGTTGCATATTGGGAGGTCATATTGCGGAGAACCGAATCTTTGGATAAACGATCTACTATAAATAAGGTATCTGCATTGATAGCTATGGCTAGAAAAAGACTGATTAGAATCGTTACTCCTGTGGCATTACGCTTGAAAACTCCATCGGCTCTGGCCATAGAATCATCATACCACTGGGAAAGTCTTTTTTGAAGATAATCACCTACCTCTTCAATATTTTGCACTTGAGTTTGAGTAATTTTAAAAATCACATCTAATCCATTTTTGACTGATGAGGGTAACTGATTAATTTTGCTTTCTATCTGTTGATATGACTGATCATGTTCATCATGATTTCCTCCCCCCAATTCTAAATAAATTTTTCTATTGCTTTTAATTTCTGCGAGTAAATCTGTCAAACTTGATTTCCACCCTCCCATAATCACTGCTTTTTTCTGGCTATCATCAAATTTTAATTTATTCATTTCATTTTCAAATATTTGGGCTGATATTTCAGTATCTACTAGATAGATTTGACAATTTTTTAGGTAGAGATCTAGTTGTTCAGCTAGATGGTCAATACTAGCAGATAAATCAGCTTTATTATCATGAAAATCTTGCACAATGCTACCAAATTTTTGGCTAAGTTTATTATATTCAAATTCTAGGCTATTTTTCTGGTCATCAGTAATTTCCAAATTTTCTAAATGGTCTATAACTGCGCGAACTTGTTGGAGTTTTTCCACTTGAAATTTTTCCAATCTTGATACTTTTAAGCATTTGATCATCTCTGGAAAATCGATTGTCAGCAATAAAGCACCAGCAAAAATCTCTCCAGTTATTTTAGAAGGTCCACTGGTTTGATCGCCAAAAATGTTCTCTTTTCCAGTCAATTTTCTATAGATTTTACCAATGGTCTGAGTAATTTGGCGAAAAAGTCCCTCAATCCCCTCTCTAGCTTCGTGATTAAGCGCATTAATATATGGGTGATTATATATTTGATTGACTAAATCTTTGACTTCTTTGACTTCTTTGTCATCTTCAGTTCCACTAGTTAATAAACCTTGAATTGATTGCTTTAAATGTACTGCTCTCCATTGGAATAAAACGGTCAATAATCCTTGAATTTTTGAAGCTAACAGGCTTAAAGTTAAGTAAACGAAAATCAAACCAAGGGCAATGTCTAAAACAAAAGGTAAGCTCATTTATTTTCTCCAAATCAATTGAATAAGGTAATGGTTAATCAACATTATTATTACACAGATTTAGAAGTAGATTTAGTTTCTGTTTCTGTTTCTGGTTTTTTGCCCGCATTGCGAACATCAACGATTTTGCCTAATAAATCATACCAGAACTTCGCACCCATCGAAACTGAAAATCCAGTGATTAGCCAACCTAATACTCGTCTAAGTTGCGCCAGAATTGGATTGTAATTGTTCAAATTTTGATCATATTCCTCTTGATTATCCATGTTATCCTTATCCCAACCAATTGGTAAATCAACATTTTTTAGAGCTGTATCAAGTTTATTTTTAACTTGGTTAAAGTCTCCCAATCCTTGGTCAGGATTGTCAGTAATTGCTTTGGTTCCATATTGGGAGATTGTACTGCGGAGAACAGAATCTTTCGATAAGCGACTGATAATAAATAAAGTATCTGCATTGACTCCTATGGCTATAGTAACCCCGATTAAAATGGCTACTCCTTTAGAATTACGCTTGTAAACTCCAGATGCTCTTTCCATCGACTTATCGAACCAATCGGAAACTTCTGCTTCGACGTTTTTAGCTGCTTCTTCAACATTTTCAATTTTAGCTTGAGTGCTTTGACCAATCTTATCTAATCCTTTTAGAACTGATGGAGGTAAGCTATTAATTAGGCTTTCTATTCCTTGATAAAAATCACTATCCTTATCTTCGCTAATTTTTTTCAATTCTAAATAAACTCTTCTATTACTCCGAATTTCTTCAACTAAATCTGTCAAACTTGGTTTCCACCCTCCTGTTAAAACGGCTTTTTCTTGGTCATTATTAAATTTGAGGGCATTCATTTTATTAACAAACACTTTTGCTACCATTTCACTAGGTGGTAGATAGACTTGACAATTTTCTATATATGTGTCTAGCTGCTGAGACATCCGGTCAATAGTCGTGGATAAATCGGCTTTATAATTACGAAAATCTTCAGCAATCTGATCAAATTTTTTGCCAAGTTGAGTATATTCAGATTCTAGGTGAGATTTAATTTCATCAGTAATTTGCAAACTGGTGATTACGGTATGAATTTCTTCGAGCTTTTCGACTTCAAATTTTTCCAATCTTGAGATTTTTAAGTGTTTAACTATCTCGGGAAATTTCACTGTATCCAGTAAACTAGCAGCAAAAGTTTGTCCAGATATGTAAGAAGGTCCGCTATTTTTATTGCCAAAAATGTTATCTTTTCCAGTTAATTTTCGATAAATTGTCCCAATTACTCTTGTAAATTGGCGAAAAGATTGGGCGATCGCTCCTCGGGCTTCTTGATTACTAGAATGAATATATGGGTTATCATAGAGTTGATGAACTAAATCTTTGACTTGATCAACTTTTTCATCTTCAGCCCCACCCGCAAGTAAAACTTGGATTGATTGCTTTAAATGTGCTGCTCTCCATTGCAATAGGGTGGTCAATAATTCTTGAATTTCTGAAGCTAATAGGCTTAAAGTTATGTAAACGAAAATTAAGCCAATGGCAATATCAACAATGAAAGGTAGGTTCATTTATCATCTCCAAATCAATTCGGTTAACGAGAACAAAAAAATTTTCTACTCAAAGATTTGTTGAGTGCAGATCAGCCAGCTTAAAATATGGCATTAGGTAAATTTTGCCTAGGATAGTGAAAAATAGTGGTCAAACAAGCAAGTTGGCATGATCGGTTATGGACTTTGGGGATATTCGGGGGGGCACTTCTCCTATTTGGTATGAATTTGGATGGTTTACCCTTACGCGATTGGGATGAGGGAATTGTAGCTCAAGTTGCTCGCGAAATTTGTCGTTATGGAGAAAATAATTGGATTTACCCCACTTTAAACGAACAGCCATATTTGAATAAACCACCTTTGGTTCATTGGTTAATTGCGCTATCTTACAGCATCGGTGGAGTCAATGAGTTAACGGCTCGTTTACCAGGGGCAATGCTCACTGCTGTTTCTGTACCACTTTTATATCAAATTGGTCGCGAAATATTTACCCAACGTTTAGCAGCAGGATTAGCGAGCTTAGTATATTTGACCATGTTACCGGTGGTGCGCCATGGTAGATTAGCGATGTTGGATGGAGCAGTATTGTGCTTTTTAATGTGGTTATTCTGGTGCTTACTGCGATCGCGTCGTCATCTTCCTGATAGTTTGGGGATTGGGATTGGGATCGGGCTGATTTGTTTGACGAAAGGGATTTTAGGATTATTATTAGCCGCGATCGCGATGATGTTCTTGATCTGGGATACACCCCGACTGTTGAAAACATCCTATTTCTGGATCGGAATTTTTCTAGGAATTGCACCTGTAGCTAGTTGGTATCTAGCCCAATTAGCTCATTATGGTCAGATTTTTACCGATGGACATGTTATTAATCAATCTTGGCAAAGGATTTGGTCACCAGTCGAAGGTCATACTGGACCTCCCTGGTATTATCTCCTAGAAATCGGCAAATATTCCTGGCCCTGGCTCCTATTTTTGCCCCAATCTTTACAACTAACTTGGGAAAACCGCAATCTCAGTTGGGGAAAGTTGGTTTTAGTTTGGGGTGGTGGTTATTTACTGGTTATTTCTGTGATGGTCACGAAATTACCCTGGTATGTTTTACCTTTTTATCCAGCTTTGGCTTTAGGGATTGGTGCTTATTTAGCCCAAGTATGGTATGGAGTAATTAATCCTCACGCTCCTCTGGTGGTCAATCCGGAGTTAGCGCGATCGCCTGACCCAATTATTTATCCGCGAGCTTGGGTAATAGTTTTCAGTATCCTCGCGATCGGCAGTTGGGGTGGTAGTATTTATTTTGGTTTTTTTGGAGCCAAAGCCACTCAAGATTTACTAATGCAATTAGCAGCAGTGGGCTTAACCATGAGCGTTGCGGCGATGCTAGTATATCGACAAGATCGGCAATTTATCCCAATTTTGATTTGGGGAAGTTATGTAAGTTTATTGCTATTTGTGAATTCTCCCCATTGGATTTGGGAACTAGGAGAAGCTGATCCAGTTAAACCAATTGCCACCTTAATTCAGTCAGCCACTCCATCCCAGCAAAAAATAGTTTATACTTCTTATCCTTATAGTCGTCCGGCGCTGAATTTTTATAGCGATCGACAAATTCTACCGCTGAGTGATGCTCAAATCCAGCAATATTGGCAACAAGATCCTCCGGGTTATTTTTTGATTGATCCTCAGACCCAGAAACGTTTAAACTTGCAACCTCAATTAGAATTGGGTACAGCGGGAGATTGGAGATTAATTACCCGCTTAGATCTCCAGAAAATTCCATTTCATCATTAGTTCTCAGATGAGCAATTTATCTAGAAATCTCTGATTCCACCAATTTATTTACGGATTCGATGGTTTTCTGAATCGAGTTATTTTTTGTCCATGTTCTATCAACGTTAATCCAAACTAAACCAAACATAACCGTCGCGACCACCATCACGATTAGGGAAGGATGCTTCACTATACCAAAGTCCCGCAATAGCCGCGCTAAGGGACGACTTTGACGTCGGAGCATTTTACCGATCGCAACTTGTTTGAAGTTAAAAGGATCACGGACATAATGACCGCTCCAAGTAACCACTAAACGTGCTTGACAATAGGGACAGGTAAATAATCCGTTGAGGATTTTACCCTGGTTCAACCCCTCGTGACGATTGCAGATCGGACAAGTGACAGAATGACCATCAAATGTGGGAGCGTTCATATCAGTTTCGCTAGACTCAATTATTAGTCTACCCCTCTAACTGTCGAATACTCCAACCTGATCATTAAATATTAGTCCAGTTAAACTGCCAATCCTCTAAGCTTTTGATGCCAGCAGCACAGGTTAAGTTATATTGTAGCGGGGTCACGGTAATATAATTTTCGCGAATCGCTTGGACATCAGTGGGAATATGACTGGGAATATACTCACTCATGGTTTGTTCCACGTCTTCCATTACTTCTCCCGCTAACCAATAGTAGGTTTTACCGCGTGGATCAACTCGCTTTTGAAATGTATCGATATAACGACGTATCCCTTGACGAGCGATCGCCACACCGACAATTTCTTCCTGTTTGACTGGGGGAATATTAACATTTAGTAATGTTAAGTTTAGTAAAGGTTGCTGGGCAAGTTGAGCTAACAAAGATTGGGCAAACTTTACAGCCGGCTGAAATTCATGGGAGGAATAACTTGCAAGACTAAAAGCAATACTAGGAATTCCTTCAATCAATCCTTCCATTGCTGCTGAAACTGTACCAGAGTAGAGGACATCTGTCCCTAAATTCGAGCCGTGATTAATTCCTGAGAGGACAAAATCGGGGGGATGATCAAGTAGAGCCCAGAGAGCTAGTTTAACACAGTCGGCTGGTGTCCCGGAACAGGACCATGCTTTTACCGCTGGATGAAATACTGATTCTACTATTTCCGCACGAATTGGTTGATGGATGGTAAGACCATGACCAGTTGCAGAACGTTCATGATCGGGACAAACTACCGTAACATCGTGTCCTACTTCTGCTAGTCCATTTGCTAGACTGCGAATACCTAAAGCAAAAATACCATCGTCATTACTAATCAGAATTTTCATGATCCCGTGTAAAAAGAATCAGAATTAGCCTTTTGATTGTCGGCGATTTTTAGCACAATCAGCAAGAAGAAAATTTGCTTCCCTATATGTCCCTCTTTTTTTAGGGATCTTTCCCCAATCTGCTGGGGCTTTACATACTTATGGTACGGTGGTGATTGGTGAAGTCCTGGTATCGATGCTGTGGAACCATAAATCTGGGAGAGCCAAATTACCAGCTAATTGAGCTAACTTTATCCGGATCACTGCTACAGGGAAAGTAGCAATAAGTGAGACTACAGTTGATATTAAAACCTTTAGCGTTACCCGAATTTATTTTTATGCGGTTTCGGACTGTTGCTATTTTGACAAATCTTGCTTTTGTGGTGGAAAATTTGCTTTATGGAGCGATCGCTTCCCCAATTTTAGCATCTGCTCCCATTGCCCAACAATTTGCTCAAGCTAATACTATAAGTCGTTCCTTTAATGATGTTCAGGGTCATTGGGCAGAAAGTTTTATCGAAGCTCTTCATACCAGAGGATTGATCCAGGGTTTTCCAGATGGTAATTTTCGACCAGATGCTCCCTTAACTAGAGCTGATTTTGCTGCGATGATTCAGTCTTCTTTTCAAAACTCACGATTCCCCTTAGGAATTGTCCGAGGAGATCCAGATCAATATATTACTCGCGCTCAAGCTTTGGTTTTGTTAGTAGAAGGATTAAATTTGTCAGTTCAATCTGTGTCAGCAAATACCTTAGATAACTATTTTCAAGATGCTGCCCAAATTCTCAAAAGCGATCGCGATCGCATTGCTGCTGCGGTCGAAAACCGATTAATTGTCAATTATCCAGATGTGCGAGTTCTTAATCCTAATCGGATCGCAACTAGAGCAGAAATTACTGCATTTATTTATCAAGCGTTAGTGAAAAATGGAGACTTGTCACCAGGAGGAGCAGGAAATAATCCTGCTTCTAATTCAACCAGCAGTCTATCCACCTCACAACTTCCGCCACAAGTAATCAATAATCAGCCAGCTCTTACTTCAGCGATCGCGGCTCAAAATGAAGAATATACTTTAGGTGCAGGCGATCGCATTCGCTTTGATATTGTCAATGTTCCTGAGTATAGTGGAGAATATCAAATCTTAGTCAACGGTACTCTTAATTTACCCTTAATTGGGGGAGTATCAGTCGCAGGAATGACCTTAAGACAAGCTGGTTCAGTAATTGCTTCCTTATATTCTCGCACGATTAGAAACCCGCAATTAACCGTCAGCTTATTAACCCCACGTCCAGTCCAAATTGCGATCGCTGGAGAAGTAAATCGTCCTGGTTCTTATAATATTTCCCTGACTGGAACTAGCGATAAAGGTGGAGGACAATTACCCACACTCACTCAAGCAATTAAAACCGCAGGGGGAATTACTCAAGCGGCAAATTTACGACAAGTTTTTGTGCGTCGTCCCCAAAAATTTCATCAGGAACAAGTAATTGCTGTGGATTTATGGGCATTAATAAAAGATGGAGATTTGCGTCAAGATTTAACTTTAAGAGATGGAGATAGTATATTTATTCCCACCGCTAACGATCCTAACTTAGCCGAAGCATCACAATTAGCTGCTGCTAGTTTTGCTGCTGATAAAACTCAACCTTTAAGTATTGCTGTAGTGGGAGAAGTTGCTCATCCTGGTTCTTATGTAGTGAAACCAAATGAAACTGGAGAACGTCCAACTTTAACTCAAGCATTGCAAACCGCAGGAGGAGTAACCCAAGCTGGTGATATTCACTTAATTCAAGTACATCGTCCGACTAAAAATGGTTCTGAGCAAATAATTAATGTAGACCTTTGGCAACTGTTCAAAGCTGGAGATTTGCGCCAAAATCTAATTTTAGAACAGGGAGATACAATTTTTATTCCCACTGCTAATGAGGTTAATATTGCCCAAGCAAATCAATTAGCAGCTACTAATATCGCTGCGGATAAAACTCAATCTTTAAATGTAGCTGTGGTTGGGGAAGTAGCGCGTCCTGGTCCTTATACCGTCAAACCCGATGATAAAGGTGGATTACCGACTTTAACCAAAGCAATTCAAACCGCAGGAGGAATTACCCAATTAGCAGATATTCGACAAATAGAAGTACATCGTCCGACCCGAACTGGAACAGAACAAGTTTTTAGTCTAAATTTATGGCAACTTTTGCAAGCAGGAGATTTGCGTCAAGATCTGGCTTTGCAAGAAGGAGATACCATTGTCATTCCCACTGCTACAGCTTTAAATCCTCAAGAAGTAGCTCAGTTAGCTACTGCTAGTTTTTCTCCTAATAGTATTAAAGTTAATGTGGTTGGTGAAGTTAATAAAGTAGGAACGGTAGAAGTACCACCTAATACACCCTTAAATCAAGCTTTACTAGCAGCTGGAGGATTTACTAATCGAGCTAAAAAGGGAGTAGTTGATCTAATTCGTCTGAATCCAGATGGTACTGTATCTAAACGGAACATCAATATTGATTTTGCCCAAGGAATTAGCGATCGCAATAATCCTGTCCTTCGGAATAATGATGTCGTTGTGGTTAATCGTTCTAGTGCGGCTCAAATTACAGATTCTTTAGGTGCTATTCTTAACCCATTAGCTAGTATTTTTTCCATCTCTAGCTTTTTTAAGATTTTTTAATCATCTTAAAGGTTCAGACAGTAACCATATAATCAAACCAGGTAGCAGCAAATTTCCTTGGTTTTGCTTGATGGGTGGTTTGAAAATGAAGTAGTCTAAAATTGGGCTAATTATTAATTAGCCAACTACCACAAACCACCACGCTTACCATCTGGTTTAACCGTCATCCAATTAGTTTTAGCTAGAGCCAATTGTTCGTCACCCACTTTAGCACCGGTCAAATTTGCCCCACAGAGATTACAACCGCGAAGATTAGCATAACCGAGATTAGCATTGCTCAAATCTGCACCACGCAAATCTGCTTTTTCTAAATTCGCATAAGTTAAATAAGCACCAGTTAAATTAGCCTCCTTAAAGATTGCTTCTTTCAAACTTGATTTGGCAAAATCTACCCGTTGTAGTTCCGCACCTTGAAAATTACTTTTGTCTAACTTACTTTCTCGAAATATCGCTCCAACTAACCGAATTTTTTGGAGATTTATCCCCCGCAGTTCAGCCGAACTAAAATCTTTTCTTCCCTTAGTATAAGCGGTAAGAATACTATCTGCATCCCATTTTTGGGGGATCAGCGCACCTGTTTCATTAGCAGCTTTACGTCGAAATGAATCAGAAGCAGATGTAGGAACAATTTGAGTCCGAGCCGAACCTCGTTGTAAACTAGTTGCATTGGAAATTCTTTCATTACGGGCTTTAATTGCGTCAGCTATCCGAGAATTAGGTGATGATGGTCGATACCCACTATCAGAAACCTGGGATTGATCTGGTGCTTTGTTGGTAGGAGTTTGTGGTAGGGTCAACATCCCTTGAGCTAAAGTATCTCCATTATCCAGCGGTTCTAAACTTTCTAAAACTTCAGTAGCAGATTTATACCGATGACGAACTGAAGGATCAAGCATCTTCTCCAAAATCTTGGCAAAAGATGGATGAACTTGAACTTGTTCTCTCCACCTCATTTCTCCAGTTGATGGATCATAATCTAATTCATTGGGGGATTTAGCTGTTAGTAAATAAATACAAGTTATTCCCAGAGCATAGATATCGCTAGCATAAACTGGACGCAGTGCCATCTGTTCTGGTGGAGCAAAACCTTGAGTACCGATCGCAAAATTAGTCAAAGCTGTCTGTCCTGTTCCTCCAGTAGCTCCGGTCTGACTAACTTGATCTTTTACTGCACCAAAATCAATCAATACCAATTTATTATCAAGAAGGCGACGTAAGATGTTAGCTGGTTTAATATCCCGGTGGATAACTTCTTTACTATGGATGTATTGCAAGACTGGTAACATCTCGCGCAGAAATTTTTTCACTTCAAATTCAGTGAAAGGACCAGAGCGTTTGACCTCTTGTTTTAAATTTAACCCATCAACAAAGTCTTGAACTAGATAAAATTGTTTGTCTATTTCAAAATAATCTAGCAACTGGGGTACTTGGGGATGATCACCCACTTTACCGAGGGTTTTTGCTTCACGCTGAAACAACTCTCGGGCCATTTGCAGCACATGAGGTGAAGTCACCGCAGGACGTAATTGCTTAATTACACATTTCGGTTGACCAGGGATCGTATCGATTTTGGCTAAAAATGTCGCTCCAAACCCACCTTGACCGATTGCTTTTACAACCCGATAGCGATCGCGCAGCAACAACTCTGATCCGCATGTCAGACAGCGAGATTCATGGTCTGGGTTCTCAGGAGTTGGACAAGCTGGATTTATACAGTAGCTCATTCCATATCACCGGGAAAATTTTACCCTATTCTAATTATCTATTTGGACATAAATAATGGCAAATTTGACGGCAAATCGCCTTCAGCTTGATAAAGTTCTGTTAATTTTACTTAAAGTGTTGGTAAAGACTCCTAAATTTTGACTGGCTTATGCCCAACTGGTTAATGATGTTTCAGAATTCCCAAAATTCGACTGAACTACATCTGTAATATGCCCTAAACTTTTCTAAGCATAACGAATATTTTAGGTTTTGGTTAATTATAACTGTCTGAGGGAGGATCTGAACTCGGCACTCTTACCCATCCAGGGTTAAAATAATTTGGCTGATATCGAAGCAATCTAGACCATGCGTATCTCTCTCAACTGGTTACGGGAACTGGTGGATCTCACTATTTCCCCAGAAGATTTAGCCCAAACCCTGACTATGGCTGGGTTTGAAGTGGAAGATATTGAAGATCGTCGGACTTGGGCTGATGGGGTGGTGGTGGGTCGGGTGATAAACTGTACCCCACATCCCAATGCAGATAAACTTAGAGTCTGTCAAGTAGATATTGGGTCTGAATCGACTTTAAATATTGTCTGTGGTGCCCCCAATGCTAGAGTTGATATTTATGTGCCGATCGCGACGATTGGGACTTATTTACCTCACCGTGATTTAAAAATTAAACCGGCGAAATTGCGGGGGGTTCCTTCAGAGGGGATGATTTGCTCTTTAGCTGAATTAGGGTTAGCTAAGGAATCTGAGGGAATTCATATTTTTGATCAAGAAAGTTTGGCTCTTGGTAGTGATGTTCGACCACTATTGGGTTTAGATGATGTAATTCTTGACTTGACAGCAACGGCAAATCGTGCTGATGCTTTAAGTATGGTGGGTGTGGCTCGCGAAGTAGCTGCGTTGACTGGTGCCGAATTAAGATTACCATCTGTAGAACCAGTATCTATTCAAACCAAACCAACGGGGTTATCGATTAAGATTACTGAATCCCAAGCTTGTCCTGTTTATATTGGTACGGCGATCGCCCAGTTACAGCTTACTACTTCTCCTGGTTGGTTGCAAAGACGACTGCAAGCCGCTGGAGTGCGTCCCATTAATAATGTTGTTGATATTACTAACTACGTTTTACTAGAATGGGGTCAACCGCTCCATGCTTTTGATTGGGATCGACTCCAAGCGATCGCTGGTGGTGATCATTTAACTATGGGTGTTCGTTATGCTCAAGAAACAGAATCCCTGCAAACTCTTGATGGACAAACTCGCACTCTCCACCCCCAAACTTTATTAATTACAGCAAATGATCAACCAGTTGCACTTGCAGGAGTAATGGGGGGTGAAGCAACGGAAGTCAATGAGGATACTAAAAATATACTTTTAGAAGCGGCTTTATTTGAATCGATCGCAATTCGTCGTTCTGCTCGTTCTCAAGGACTAAGAACAGAAGCATCAGCTCGTTATGAGCGCGGAGTTAATCAAGCTGAGTTAGAATTAGCCTGTGGTCGTGCTTTGCAACTGCTTAGTGAATTAGCTCAAGGAGTACCGATCGCTCAAGTAATTAATGATACTCGTCCCGCACAATCTACCGATCGTCGCACAATTGAATTGCGTTTAGAGCGAGTCAGATTAGTTTTAGGTCAAGTTAAGCGTGAAGCAGGTTTAGGAGATTTGCAACCCGAGGAAATCGAAGAGATATTTCAATCGCTAAATTTTCAGGTAGAAAAGACTAACCAAGGATGGATGGTAACAGTACCATCTTATCGTGCCCGTGATCTAGAACGGGAAATCGATTTAATTGAAGAAATAGCTCGTCTCTATGGTTATGATAATTTTGGCGAGACTTTACCAAGTAAAACCGCAGCAGGATATTTGTCGGGAGAACAGTTACTAACTCGTTTAATTCGTTCAGCTTTCCGAGCGTCTGGTTTAACGGAATTAATGCACTATTCCTTAGTTAAACCAGGAGAAAAAAATCAAGTTGAGTTAGCAAATCCTTTATTTGCTGAATATGCAGCTTTAAGAACTAATTTGATCGCTGGACTAATTGATGCTTTTGGATTCAATTTAGAACAGGGTAATGGTCATCTGAATGGGTTTGAAATTGGACGCATTTTTAGGAAACAAGCTGATAGTTTACAAGAATCTGATGCGATCGCTGGAATTATAGGAGGTGATCCGAGTCAAGGAAATTGGATTCGAGGTGGAAAAGAGCAACCTTTATCTTGGTATGAAGCAAAAGGAATACTCGAAAGTGGATTTGAACGTTTAGGATTAATAGTAGAATACCGTCAAGATGATGGAGAAAGTGTTCCTAATCAACCATTACATCCCGGACGAACAGCTTCTTTATGGATTGCTAATACTCTGCTAGGAATTTTTGGTCAATTACATCCCCAATTGAGTCAAACTAAAGGTTTACCTGAGCAAGTTTATCTGTTTCAATTTGATTTAGCTGTGTTGCTCAATGCTCTTAATGTCGATCGCGCTATCCAGGGTTCTCCCTTACCACCAACTCGATTTCAAAGCTATTCAAGTTTTCCTCTAGCTGATCGAGATATTGCTTTCTTTGTACCGATCGATCTGTCTGTCAATGAGATTACTAAGGTAATGCTTAAAGCTGGTAAAGATTTACTAGAATCAGTAGAGTTATTTGATGAATATCGAGGAGAAAATGTACCTGATGGTCAAAGAAGTTTAGCATTTCGGTTAATTTATCGAGCTAGCGATCGAACTTTGACTGATGCTGATCTTGATCCAGTTCATCAAAAAATCCGTGATGCACTAGTGCAAAAATTCGCAGTTAATTTACGAAGTTAAATCGGGAATTTTATCGGTTAGTTTAGATCACATCTTGCTCACACTTAAATGAGCAGGATGTTAATATTAACTGATGTTTTTCAGTGACAAATTACTTGTAATATCGAGTTATTTAATTTCTATCCCTAAATGGATTCAAATTGAATATTTTCATATAAATCAGATACAGCAAACTCCAAAGAAAACGTTGATAAATTTATGCGATCGCCAGGATTTTTATATTCTTGAAAAATCCATTGCTGCTCATTTGTCTTAGCATAATGCTCAACCCAAACCATATATTGATCAATCAATAAATACTCCTGAAAACTCGAAACCGTGCGATAAGCTGCAAACTTACCATCCTTGTCATAACTCCGCGTCCCTACGGAAAGTACCTGTAAAAAGTTTCTTGATATATTATATTAGGACAAGGGTGGAACAGAAAAGTTGGTAAATAATTCCAAATTATATGGTGCGATCGCGAGAGTATTCACTAATTTTCGATCTAATGTTAATAAAGGGGCGCTGACTCGATGAGAAAGGGCAACATAAGAAGCATCATAAGCGGAAATTCCGTAAGCGATCGCGATATTAGCGGCTTCTTCCATTAAGTCAGCCATAGAAACCACTTGCAGCGATAAAGCTTTGAGATTAGATAAATTTCCTTGAACTTGGCTAGCCGTCAACTGTCCAGCGCGAACATATTTCCAAAAGACATTCGCTGATTCAATATATAGTAAATCAGGGACATAGATTTGATTGCTTGAATTAGCAAGATAGGCGAATAGTTGTTGTGCTTTTGCAGATAAGGAATCTGAGATAAATTGCTTGATACAAACGCTAGTATCAACAACGCATTTAATTGAGGTTGTCATCGGCTATCTCTATCCTCTCGAATTAGAGCAGTGCTATCTAACCATTCAATATCTGAAGGTAACTCTTTTCGACGACCTTCGATCTCTGCCAGAATTTGCGGGACAGCTTTGCGGCGTTCTTCCCAGGTGGGATCTGTTTCGGGAGAAATCAGAAATTTAAGAGGAGGTTGGGGTTTTTGTACTACTTGTTTTAATAGGGTGATGATTTGTTCGTTGATGGTTTGATGGTTTTGGCTCGCCAGTTGTTGCAGTTGCGCCATTAAATCATCGGGTAGGTTTTCAATGGTGAGTATTGCCATAATTTATCTTTTTGGTTGAGTTAGCAATTATTTTAGCTTGAATCAGATTCAAGGAAATCTTTAATCTGCCCTCTTCTTGGGCGATCGATATAATCCTCTTCACCGCTCATAAATCATCTAACCACAAGAGCCAAACCAACTTTCCCTTAGCCCACATACCGTTATTTCGATCGCGACCCATCATTCTCCTCATTTAAACTTTGTCAAAGTTGCCAAAATATTTTTTTCGTGGCACAATTCTGGACGATCATAAATAAGTACCATATCCCTATCGGATTACAGTATTTTAGGATCAAAGAGAATAAACCAGCTCTAATCCTGGTTTCTCGTTGCAAATTTTACCCAGTTTGAATCTAGGAGCAGATTGTGTTAATCCCCACAAAAGTCCCATGCCCAGAGTTCTTGATCCGCTTCTGGGACAGGCTCAACCAGCATTCAACTAAAACCTTTACTTTATTATTTGCACTTGGTCTCAGTTTAAGTTTGCTAGTTTCTGCTTGTAGTTCTAGCAATCAAACTAATTCAACTGCGATCGCACCAACAGACCATGGGAGTCCACAAAAAAGTAGCATTGTGCGAATTGGATATCAGAAATACGGAACCATAAACATCGTCAAAGCGAAGAAGAGTCTAGATGAACGATTGAAAGCTGAGGGAGTTACCGTACAATGGCTGCTATTTCCTGCTGGTCCCCAAATGCTAGAGGCAATGAATGTAGGTAGTATTGACTTCGGACATACGGGAGAAGCTCCACCGATCTTTGCTCAAGCCGCTGGTACACCCTTAATTTATGCTGCCAATGAGCCACCTAACCCCAAAGGAGAAGCGATTCTAGTCCCTAAAGATTCTCCAATTAAGGATGTCTCCGAACTCAAAGGCAAAACAGTTGCCTTTAACAAGGGTTCCAATGTGCATTATCTAGTAGTTGAAGCATTAAAAGCAGCTGGACTGAAATATAGCGATATTAAACACGCATCTTTACCACCAGCCGATGCCAGGGCTGCTTTTGAGCAAGGAAAGGTTGATGCTTGGGCAATTTGGGACCCCTTTTACACTGCCGCCAAACGAGCAACTGGAGCGCGGGTTTTGCAAGATGGAGAGGGTTTAGTTGCAAATCGGGAATTCTACTTAGCAACTAAGACTTTTGCAGACCAACAACCTCAGTATCTCAAGATCATTTTAGAAGAAATCCAGAAAATAGATGATTGGGCAGCGTCTCAATCTACTGAAGTAGCCAACCTACTATCGCCTGAGCTGGGCATTGATGTTCCTACTTTAGAGGAAATAACTAAACGACGTCCTTATGGAGTTCAAGCCATTACCAATGAAGCGATCGCCTATCAGCAAAAAATTGCCGATACATTCTATGACCTGAAAGTGCTTCCCAAGGAAATCAAGATTAGCGAGGTTGCCCAGGTAGCTAAATAGCAAAAGATGGAAGGAAACGCTGATTTCCAACCATCTAATCAAGCAAATTGAACTTGCTTTTTAGCGCATTTTATGCAATATTCAACTTTATTCACAATAACTACGGTAACCTTATCGACTCACCGTAGTTTAAAGGATCGATAACTATGCAGATTCTTTGGTTTTTTCCCACCCATGGTGATGGACGCTATCTAGGTACAGCTTATGGCGGACGAGCTGTCACCCATGAATATTTGCAGCAAATTGCTCAAGCTGTTGACAATTTAGGCTATACAGGTGCGTTGATTCCGACTGGGCGATCGTGTGAAGATGCCTGGGTCGCAGCATCTTCTCTTATCTCTGTCACCAAACGCATGAAATTCCTGGTGGCAATCCGTCCGGGAATTACCTCACCATCAGTAGCAGCTAGGATGGCATCAACCTTTGACAGGCTGTCAAATGGACGATTATTAGTTAATGTAGTGACAGGTGGTGATCCGGTTGAACTAGCTGGAGATGGGTTGCACCTAAGTCATGATGAGCGTTATGACTTAACTGATGAGTTTTTAACAATTTGGCGAGGCATTGTTAGTGGAGAAACGGTTGACCTGGAAGGGCGTTATCTGAATGTTAAAGGTAGCAAACTTTTATTTCCACCCATCCAAAACCCCTATCCTTCCCTCTGGTTTGGTGGTTCCTCGGCTGCGGCAAAACAGGTTGCAGCAAAACATATTGATGTTTATCTGACTTGGGGAGAACCACCACAACAGGTTGCCCAAAAAATTGCCGATGTGCGCCGATTAGCAGCCGAACAAGGTAGAACTATCCAGTTTGGCATTCGCTTACACGTTATTGTGCGGGAAACCAAGAGTGAAGCTTGGGATGGGGCAAATGACCTAATTAAGTATGTCGATGACGAAGCGATCGCTACAGCTCAAAAAGCATTTTCCCGTGCTGACTCAGAAGGACAGCGATTAATGAGTCAACTTCATAACGGTAGTCGAGCAGCGTTAGAAATCAGCCCCAATCTTTGGGCAGGAGTTGGGTTAGTGCGCGGTGGTGCGGGAACAGCCTTGGTGGGAGATGCTGATACTGTTGTAAAACGAATGCTGGAGTATCAAGAAGTAGGGATTGATAAATTCATTTTCTCCGGCTATCCCCACTTAGAAGAAGCCTATCGAGTCGCAGAACTATTATTCCCACGTCTCCCCTTAGACAAGGAACACCAACCGACACCACTAAAAACTCATATTATGAGTCCATTTGGTGAAATTGTTGCCAACGAAAATTTCCCAAAACCCCAAAAATTTACTCCAGCAAGTGCATCGTAAAAAGACTCAATTTCAGCGGATTCGAGTATGAACAATAAATGGTTTAAGAATCAGCAAATTCAGCAATTAATTCCTTGGATTGTGCCAATTATCCTAATAATTATCTGGCAATTTTTGGTGGAGATAGATTGGCTTTCCACGAGAGTTTTGCCAGCACCCACAAGTGTTTTAAGTGCAGGGATACGACTTACGGCTAGCGGAGAATTATTCCAAAATATCAGCATTAGTGCTTGGCGTGCGATCGCTGGTTTCATTATTGGTGGAAGTATTGGATTATTCCTAGGATTGCTCAATGGGATTTTTCCAATTGCGGAAAAGATTTTGGACACTTCCGTGCAAATGATCCGCAATATTCCCCACCTAGCCCTAATTCCTCTAGTAATTTTATGGTTTGGAATTGGAGATACAGCCAGAGTATTTCTAGTTTCTCTAGGGGTATTTTTCCCGATGTACATTAACACTTTTTATGGCATTAG
Organism: uncultured cyanobacterium; assembly: GCA_963744145.1. Classification (GTDB taxonomy): domain Bacteria; phylum Cyanobacteriota; class Cyanobacteriia; order Cyanobacteriales; family CAWUOF01; genus CAVUSO01. The sequence goes on from CAVUSO010000001.1 coordinate 2,572,166, forward strand.
ATCCATTGAACCCGGACTGATTGAAATGGGCAAAATCTACGGATTAAATCAAACCGGGCTACTCTGGCAAATTATTATCCCTGGTGCCATGCCTTCTATTTTGGTAGGAGTGCGGTATTCCTTGGGAATCATGTGGATTACTTTGATTGTAGCGGAAACAATTGCTTCAGATTCAGGCATTGGTTATATGGCAATGAATGCTCGGGAGTTCCTCCAAACCGATGTGGTGGTATTAAGCATTTTACTCTATGCCATCTTAGGAAAATTAGCAGATTTCGGAGCCAAACTACTAGAAGCTAAGTTGCTTTCTTGGCATCCCAATCACCAGCTAGCTTAAAAGATTTGAGGAGTCTTGTTGTAAATAAGGAGTTTTAAAAGATGATGACAATTAGCAACGGCACAGAGATAAAAATATGGGATTTGACCAAAACCTTTGGTAACCGGGCTGTTTTAAAGTCAACAAATTTAGAAGTGAATCCTGGTGAATTTATTGCAATTGTAGGTAGAAGCGGTTGCGGTAAAAGCACGCTACTGCGGCTGATTGCAGGGTTAGAAACACCTACCGATGGGAGAGTGTTACTAGATGGAGAGCCCATCCGTAAACTCACCCATTCAGTAAGAGTGATGTTTCAGGATTCACGTCTGCTGCCATGGAAACCTGTGATCGAAAATGTGGGACTTGGTTTGGAGGGTAACTGGCAATTCAGAGCAGAGTGGGCGCTCAATCAAGTCGGACTTAACGAGCGAGCTAAAGATTGGCCTGCTTTACTTTCTGGTGGACAACGGCAGAGAGTGGCACTAGCTAGGGCATTAGTCAGTCATCCGCGTTTATTGTTGCTCGATGAACCTCTGGGAGCATTAGATGCTTTAACTCGAATTGAGATGCAGAATTTGATTGAAAAATTGTGGCAGGAGCAGAAATTTACAGCACTGTTGGTGACCCATGATGTAGAAGAAGCTGTGGTCTTGGGTGATCGAGTAGTGTTGATTGAAGAGGGGCAGATTGCACTAGATCTCCAAGTAGCACTCCCGCGCCCTCGAAACCGAAGCAATGTGGCATTTGCGACTCTGGTAGAGCAAGTTCTAGAACGAGTCTTAAAAAAAGGAGAAAGTCAGAGAAAACTTCAAGCATCTATTCTTTAACTGAACCAAAATGATTAAGATGTAGAGCTTTATCTTCAGCTTAAACCAATATTTCAAAACTAACCCAAATTAGCAAATTATGGGTGGTTTTGGTTACAAAAAGTCATCTAAATCCTTAGTAAAATTTGGCTAATCAGATCACGATCAGGACTGAGGGAGTCTAAAAATCATCCGAGGGAGATTTTTTGAGTTTCAGTTTGTTGCAGTCGTTCGGTCGAGTCAAGGAGTCAAGCGTAGCCACTCCAACTATTGAGCAATTCTTGACGGGAAATAAAGCGTTTACCGCTCGCTGGATCTGCTACTAACAGGCGAGCGCCTTTAACTCGGTAAACAACTACATAATGTATTCCTTCCCAATATAGTTCAGCTAAGTGTAGGGGTGAAGCATGTTTAGCGACAATTGAGCGATCAACTTTTACCCGCTCGTTTACCCTGAGCGTAGTCGAAGGGTATTAATATTATACCTGAATGCTTCACCCTTCTTCTGCCTTCTTAATATAAGTTCAATTAAAGTTATATATATTTACATATATGCCTCAATAACGCTAATAAAAAATTAGTAATATTTAAGCTTTCTTCACAATACTGAGCCTAAATTTTTTAATAATAGTGTAATATATTTGATCCAGGTTTATATAAAAATGCCGAATTTGAACTTTCTGATCATGTTATATCTAAGCTAAAAAAAGTTGAGTTAATGCCGGAAATTATTTAGAGCGGATCATTTTTCTCCTCAACCAGATGATGTTAAGATGAAAAAATCAACTTAAACTCAGACTGAAAATTATTGCTGCTAGCAATTGCATGAGAGGATATATTTTTATTAATTCATTGCCTGTAGAGGAATTTTGCCATGTGGTGTCCATTATGCCAGCATACAGACAGTCGGGTACTTGAGTCGCGAGCAGCAGAAGCAGGTCAGAGTGTACGCAGAAGAAGGGAATGTTTAAATTGTAAGGGACGTTTTACAACTTACGAACGGATTGAATTTGTCTCGATTACCATCATCAAACGGGATGACCAAAGAGAATCCTTTGACCGTTCAAAATTATTGCGGGGAATTATTCGTGCCTGTGAGAAAACAGGTATTCCCGTCGGACGCTTAGAGACAATTGTAGAAGAAATCGAAGCCGAATTACAACAAAGAGCAGTCAGGGAAGTAACCAGTAACGAAGTTGGGGAGTTAGTATTGAAACAATTGCAAGGTTTAAGTGAAGTAGCTTACGTGCGATTTGCTTCAGTTTATCGAAAATTTCAAGGAATTAGAGATTTTGTGAATGCGCTCAATGATTTACAAACTCTGGTCGGTCAAAATTCAGAACCAGTCAAATTGGTAGAAATTTCCAGATCAGAACCAAGTAGAGAACCTATAAGCGATCGCGAACCAGAAACCACTTTGATTACCCATGTTTAATCCCCCAGTTATGGGGCCATCACGCTCTAGTTGGGCTGAGGGAAAACTTTTCAATTAAAAAAGGTAAAATAAAGTTTTTTAAAAAGAGATTGACTGAGTTATAATAGTCTTTCTGAACTCCAACTAAGTAAACGTGATAAACGTGGAAATCCTTTGCCAAATCTAGGCACAAGCCCTCAAACGCAGATTGCGTGCGATCGCCAACACCTAGAAGCAGAGGAAAAAAAACCTCTCCTACAATAGTAGTTGGAGCGAAGTAGGTGTAGGCGGCACATTTCATTAGGTGCGTGTACATCGACAGGAGGCACAACCATTACAAAGATCACAATTAGGAAACGATTCGCATGGTCAATCTGAAAACACCCGCCCAAGATGTTGGCTTTACTCACGCAGATTTTGCGGCCCTACTCGACAAATATGATTATCACTTTAGTCCAGGTGATGTCGTTGCGGGTACGGTATTTAGTCTAGAGCCGAGGGGCGCACTGATTGACATTGGTGCTAAAACCGCCGCATATATTCCCATTCAGGAAATGTCAATCAACCGGGTTGACGCCCCGGAAGAAGTTCTCCAATCAAACGAGACTAGAGAATTTTTTATTCTCACCGATGAAAATGAAGATGGACAACTAACCCTTTCCATCCGCAGAATTGAATATATGCGGGCGTGGGAACGGGTCAGACAATTACAAGCGGAAGACGCTACAGTCCGCTCTAACGTTTTTGCCACCAATCGCGGTGGAGCGTTGGTCAGAATTGAAGGGCTACGTGGATTCATTCCCGGTTCTCATATTAGTACCCGGAAGCCGAAGGAAGATTTGGTGGGAGAAGAACTGCCCCTAAAATTTTTAGAGGTAGATGAAGATCGGAACCGTTTGGTTTTAAGTCATCGTCGAGCGTTAGTAGAACGCAAGATGAACCGACTAGAAGTTGGAGAAGTAGTAATCGGGACAGTTCGTGGGATCAAACCCTACGGAGCCTTTATTGATATTGGTGGTGTGAGTGGACTACTGCACATCTCAGAAATTTCTCACGATCATATTGATACGCCCCACAGTGTATTTAATGTTAATGATGAAGTAAAGGTCATGATTATTGACTTGGATGCGGAAAGAGGAAGGATCTCGCTGTCAACGAAGCAGTTAGAACCCGAACCAGGAGCAATGGTTAAAAATCCGCAGCTGGTTTATGACAAAGCTGAAGAGATGGCTGCCAAATATCGGGAACAAATGCGAGCTAAACAACAAGCTAGTCGTGGTCAAACAGCAGAAGCTGTGTCGGAAGAAGTACCAGCTGCCATACCTGATGCGATCCCAGAAGAAGAGCTGCAAGATCTACCTTCTGCAACTGAAGACGATATCATTGAGTAAAAAATCAGTTTGAGTCAAAGGCAACCAACTGGAAATGAGCAAAATCAATCCAGAAATGTTGCAGCAAGAGGGAATTACCCTCTTTTTTTGTAGATATTGGAGTTGGATCAATTGGCAATTATTCAATGTGAAAATATCTTGTTTGAAAATATTCAAGCAGTAATTTTTGATAAAGATGGTACTTTGACAGATACCTCGGATTTTTTAAGAAATCTGGGACAAACGCGATCGCGTCTACTGGATGCTAAAATTCCCGGTATTGGCGATCCACTCTTAATGGCTTTTGGAATTAACGGCGATCGCATCGACCCGACTGGGTTAATGGCTGTGGGTAGTCGTCGCGAAAACCAAATCGCTGCTGCTGCTTATGTAGCAGAAACGGGACGCAGTTGGTTTGAAGCTTTAAATATAGCAGCACAAGCTTTTGCTGAAGCAGACCAATGGTTTAAAAAAGTTGCCCCATCTCCCTTGTTTGTCGGTACGGTTGAGACGATCAAGCAGCTGTCTGATGCTGGGTTAAAGCTAGGGATTCTCTCCGCGGATACAACTGAGCGAGTCCAAGCTTTGGTTGCATATTATCAATTAGGGGATTATATTCAGCTCCAAATGGGGGTAGATGAAGGATTAAGCAAACCAGATCCAGCCTTATTTTGGCAAGCTTGTCAGTTACTGGGAGTTGAACCAAAATCAACTCTGATGGTCGGAGATGGGATGGGAGATTTAGAAATGGCCAAAAATGCTGGTGCGGCTGGTTGTATTGGGATCGATCGGACAATGGGGAGAGTAAACCATTTATCTCTAGCAGATGTGACGATCGCGCAATTAGATCAAATCCGAATTGTGACAAATTAGCCCAGTTAAGCGATAATCGCCATAAACAATTGTATACATAATTGTTGTTATGAATTTTCTTCAAATAGAGCAACCAGCCTGATAATTATCAATTGGAGGATATATCCTTGTCACGTCGCTACCTATTTACATCGGAATCTGTTACAGAAGGCCATCCAGATAAAATCTGCGATCAAATTTCGGATACCATTTTAGATACTCTCCTAGCTCAAGATCCCAAAAGTCGGGTAGCTGCGGAAGTTGTGGTTAATACTGGGTTAGTCCTGATTACGGGCGAAATCACCTCTAAAGCCAATATTAATTATGTTGACCTGGCTAGAAAAAAAATTGCTGAAATTGGTTATACCGATGCAGATAACGGATTTTCTGCTAATAGCTGTTCAGTCCTAATTGCTCTGGATGAACAATCCCCCGATATTGCCCAAGGAGTTAACCAAGCGACGGAAACTCGCGAACAATCTAGCGAAGAACAATTAGATGCGATCGGTGCTGGTGATCAAGGTTTAATGTTTGGTTTTGCTTGTAATGAAACACCAGAATTAATGCCCTTACCGATTAGTTTAGCCCATCGGATTTGTCGTCAATTAGCAATTGCTCGTAAGAAAGGGATATTGCCTTATCTGCGTCCTGATGGCAAAAGTCAAGTTACGGTAAGCTATGAAGATGGACGTCCGATCGGCATTGATACCATTTTGGTTTCTACCCAGCATAGCCCGACTATTGGTGAGATTACTGATGCCGCAGCAATTCAAGCAGAAATTAAAGAAAATGTTTGGCATGAGGTTGTTTTACCAATATTTGCCGATTTAAGCATTAAACCAGATGCACAAACTCGCTTTCTGGTTAATCCTACTGGTAAATTTGTGATTGGCGGACCCCAGGGTGATTCTGGTCTCACTGGTCGCAAAATTATTGTGGATACCTATGGTGGTTATTCTCGTCATGGTGGTGGAGCATTTTCTGGTAAAGACCCCACTAAAGTAGACCGTAGTGCTGCTTATGCTAGTCGTTACATGGCTAAAAATATTGTCGCTGCTGGTTTAGCTGATAAATGTGAAGTTCAATTAAGTTATGCGATCGGTGTAGCTAGACCTGTAAGTATGATGATTGATACTTTTGGGACTGGGAAAGTGGATGAAGAACGGTTGCTAGAAGTAGTAAAAAAACATTTTGAACTACGTCCGGCTGGAATTATTCAGACATTTAATTTACAAAATTTACCCAGTAAACGCAACGGTCGTTTTTACCAAGATGTAGCTGCTTATGGTCATTTCGGTAGAACTGATCTAGATTTACCTTGGGAAGCTACTGATAAAGTAGAAGCATTGCGAGCAGATTTGATTAAAGCTTAACAGTGTCTGGTAAAATCAGGGTTAATTGTAGGGGTGAAGTATGTTTGGCGACAATTGAACGCTCAAACGAGTAATATTAGACCCGAATGCTTCACCCAACTGCCGTCGATATCTCCCAAAATATCCTTAAACGAACCCTATTGGGAGCACCCTTGTTGATGTTAGGTAGTGTTAGAAATCAATCATCGGCAATAAAAAAGGGGACTTGAATTTAGTCCCCTTAACCCCAACATATTTTTGTGAATATTCTAGTTAGATTTTTGTTCCTGATGTTCAGAATATTTTAAATAACAGTTTAAAAAGTAATGGTTAGTAGAGTGATCAAAGTAATGGGTTGAAGACATAATATACAGCAGATTCTATATTGATGAAGTACAGGAAGATTGTGGGACAGGCATCTTGCCTGTCCGATCAATTCATCAGTTAAAGTTGATTGTGATTGATCTGTGTTGGTTGGGCGGGTTTTTGATAATGATCGATTTGGTGCAAAATTAATTGGTGAACCCGCCCCTACAAATCCTGGTTAATTGTGATCATAAATTCATGGCAGAAAATATGTTTAAACATCGGCAATTAGATCACTTGTAGGGGCGGGTTCACCGATCAATTCGCCACACACAAATAACTCTCATGAACCCGCCCAACCCCACAGATCACCTGGATGAACTCACCCATCTGACATCACAGACAACAGGGCTATACTTCATAAACCTGGAATAGGCTGTATTTTAATCCGGTTCAGTTAATGCTCAAATAGTTGTAAATTAGGGATAGTGTCCAAAAAGCGCCATGAAATTAGTCAGTTATACTGGGCAAATTGGGACAATAGCTGTCTTATTGCTAAATCCTTGTAGGTCTACTTCAGCCCAAATTACCCCCGATCATACTTTACCACATAATAGTAATGTTATTCTTAATAGTAACAGTGTCCGGATCGAGGGAGGTAGCCAAGTCGGTGGGAACTTATTCCATAGTTTTACCGAATTTTCCGTTAATGTAGGTACAGAAGCATTTTTTAATAATTCTCTAGATATTCAAAATATTTTTACCCGTGTCACAGGTAATACAGCATCAAATATTAATGGATTAATTCGTGCTAACGGTAGTGCTAATCTATTTTTTATCAACCCAAATGGAATTACCTTTGGTCCCCATGCAGCACTAAATATTGGTGGTTCATTTATTGGTACTACTGCGAATAATATCAAATTTGCTGATGGGACTCAATTTAGTACCAAACCAGCTAATTTACCATCACCTCTACTAACTATTAGTGTACCGATCGGCTTACAATTTGGTATTAACCCAGGTCAGATTATCAATCAATCTACTGTCAGTATTCCGAATATTTCTCAACCTGTCGGTTTAGCAGTACAACCAGGACAAACTTTAGCATTAGCAGGTGGAGATATCTTACTACAAGGAGGAATTTTAACAGCACAGGGAGGACGAATTGAACTCAGTGCAGTGGGAGATCATAATTCAGTTAGTCTCACTCCAATTCCGAATGGACAAGGTTTTATCCTGGGAAATCAAGACTTACAAAATTTACGCGATATCCAACTATCTGGGGGTGCTGTAGTTAATACCAGTGGTAGTGGTGGTGGAGATATTCAGCTCCAAGGAAGACAGGTTTCACTCCAAAATGGATCGAGTTTATTAGCGGTTACTTTAGGTAATCTTCCTGGAGGAACTATTAAGGTCAATGCTTCCCAATCCTTAGATATATCAGGAATTGGAGATTATGAAGATATTGTCCGTAAATTTGTAAATGCAACTGTGGGAATTAGTGACTTACATAGTGGATTATTTACCCTAACATTTGGTCCTGGTAATGGGGGTAATATTGTCATTAATACTCCCCAACTTACTGAGGAAAATGGAGCTTTTATAGACGCTACTACCTTAGCACCAGGTAAGGGAGGAACTATAGTAGTAAATGCCTCTTCTATATCCCTTAATGCGGCATTCATAACGACGGGAACTTCGGGGTTAAATGCTGGAGATTCAGGAGATATAACCGTTAATACTAATCATATTGTTGCTAACAATAATGGGTTTATCACAGCTGTTAGTGTTGGGAATGGTCAAGCGGGAAATTTAAGTGTTAATGCTAGGGAATCAATTGAGTTAATTGGAGTTAATCCATTTCAGATTACAGAAAATGTTGATGGTTATACAGGTTTTTTTACTAGTGGATTAGGAACTGGAAAATCCGGCAATATCCAGATTACCACAAAAAAATTATCTATGTTCAGTGGAGCTGATATAGCTGCGGGTGTATTTGCAGCTGGAGAAGGAGGAAATATTAATATTAATGCTACCGGATCTGTAGAATTAAGTGGTCGTTCTCCTAATGGTTATTCAATGACAGATATAAATACTCTCACTACACCTGGTTCGACAGGAGGAAATTTATTTATCCAAACACCAAGCTTAACACTGCAAAATGGGGCAATGTTAAATGTGCGATCGCAGGGAACAGGAAGTCCATTTAATTTACAAGTAGTTGCTGATACTATAAAAATTTTCAATCAAAGCAGAATTGAGGGAACAGCAATAGCTGGAGAAGGTGCTAACATAAATTTGCAAGCAAATACCTTACAAATAGCTCAAAATAGTTTCATTTCTGCTACTGCTGGATTTCTAGGTGCAACGAGAAATGGTGGGAATATTAATATTACTACTAATACTTTAGGACTTTTGGCAAATAGTAGCATTTTTGCTAATGCTTTTTCGGGTAAAGGGGGAAATATTACGATTACAACCAAAGGTAATTTTATTTCGACCGATAGTAATATTACAGCTAGTTCTACCCTAGGAGTAAGTGGTACTGTAAAGATTAACACACTCAATAGTGAACCTACTTCTGGTTTATTTACATTTTCAACAAAGTTTAGCGATCTAAATAGTCAAATTATTCCTGGTTGTGCTGCGGATCGAGGTAATCTATTTATCATTACTGGAAGAGGAGGATTACCTAAAGATCAAACTCAGAATCTCACCAGTCTAGCAAGGGAAAATATCAGTAAACAGGAGGGAAAATCTTTATCCAATCGAGCGGCAATTTTTAGTTCCAAACCCTTAATGGTTGAAGCGACTAGATGGACTATCGATTCACATGGTCAAGTAAAGCTTGTTGCTAATGCAGATAAGTGGACACATCAATATTCTTGGTATACCTTCCCAAAGTGTCCGAAAAAAGAGCTTGTCTATCTTCTAATGAGAGAATAAATCGTCATCGGATAGTTATGGGTAAATGCAAGTAATTCTCAACCAGTCATGATGTCGATCATACCTTCCTCATCCCTGACTAGGAGAATTGGTTTAAAGACCAAGGTTACCAAGGATTACCAATAATCGTAAATCCACTCCAAAAATAAGGATGACTGAATTGAGGATGGAATTTAACTAACTCAGGAGGTAAGGGAAACGATTGCTGACTGGTGACTAATTTTCCGGATTCCAAACGCACTTCACCTCGCATCATAGCTAACTGAGCGCGACGTAAAGCTTCCGCTTTAATTGGTGCCGTTTTTAATTGCTCGTAAAACTCCGTCATTAATCCGAGAGTACCTTGATCGGAAATATACCATAAGGAAGCTAAGACGGATTTCACCCCAGTTTTAACTGCTAATCCGGCAAAACCTAATTCCGCATCTTCATTGCCGATCGCTGTTTTACAGGCACTTAAAACTAACAGTTCGACCGGGGGATGATTCCACTTAATCGATCGTAAATTAGCTAGTCGTAGATTTTCTTGAGCAAAATAAATGTAGGAATCATTAACATTCCCCGGATTAAAATCAGCATGGGTAGCTAAATGGACAATCCGAAACGGAATATGTTCCCGTTCAGCTTTTAAATTTTCAATGGTAAAATCATGATTAAGAAAAGTCTTACCACCTCTAATTTTATTGATCAAAGATATTTCTTCACCAACGTAGGGTAAGGATGGCAAATGGGCAGAGGGTAAGAAAGTCTTACTACCCATTGCCAAAACCGGAGAATTGTGAATATTGTAATAACTAGTATCAGTGAGGGCAAAACTTGGCATTAATCCCACACTATAATGTTCGATCAGAAAATTTTTTCCATCGTACATGGCCGCTAAAGGAATAGTGCGAAGTTGCTTATCCATGACATAGACTAAGTTTTGAATTTGCAATTTTTGTAGGGCACTTTCTAAGGGTGCTACTAACCATTGATACATTTTTTTAGCTGGTTCAAAATATTCTTTTGTCAGAGTTTGATCTGTTACTGCATTCTGAAAATTAATGGCAGTTTGAATAACTTCTTCCCTAGTAATATTAACTGACCTGCGAATAGGTTTAGCATTAGGTGTAACTAAAATTAATTCTAAGCGATCGCGTTTCTCTTGTGTAGAAGAACGTAATAATCCTAGTTGATTATCGAATTGATCGTTAGCTATATTCATCCCATTTTTACTAGAAATTGGAGTAATTGTACTCGGCACAAAAACAGCATAAATAAGCGCTGGTTTAGTTCCGGTATTAGTTTCAATATTACCCAAAGATTTCTGGATTTTGCCAACACTTACTTCTTGGGAATCGGGCAGACCAAAATATCTAGTGTATTCTTGGCTAATCAATTTATCAACTGCGATATTTTGAGAATTATCGCTGTTTATTGATGGTAAGATTTCTAGTTGATTTGGTAATTTAGTTAGATCGACTGGATTAATCGTTAAATTCTGCTGCTCGTGATTAGAAGGTATTGAAGATGAGCTTGAACTTGAGATTGGAGTTGGGATTGAAGTTAGGATTGATGATGGAGTTGATGATGAAATTGGTGTGATAATTCCAGATGAAATTGGAGAGACAGTTCCGGAAGTTGATGGTGTTATTGGTATTGATGGGGTTGATGGGGTTGATGGTATTAATGATATTGGTGGGGTTGATAGTATTGATGGGGTTGATGGGGTTGTGGAAGAAGAATTAGTAATAATAGCTAAAGTACCATTATCTTGCACTAGAGTGTTTAAAAAGGAACCGCTAGTAATAGTTTGTTCTGTACCATTTCCCTGATCTAAGGCACTTGCAGTTCCGTTAGTAGTTGCATCTCCGACAACAAAAGGTGTGATCCCATTCCCACCATGTCTGAGAATAATATTTCCTCCTTGGGTATTGCCGATCGTGCAAATACTCACCGTGCCACAATTAGTTGTAGTTAGGGGCACATTTACTCGCAAATATGTACCTGCGGTAATATCCACATTACCTCCCGTTGTCTGACCAGAAGTATTAATATTACTCACTTGCACATCTCCCGTGGGGTCAATTAGTACATTACCACCTGCTCCATTCATGCTACTAGAATCAATTTGTTTAGTGGTAATTTGGGTGCTAGCTTGTACCGATATATTTCCTCCACTTGTTGCACCAGTTGTGGTGATATTACCCACAGCGATCGCGGCATTTTTACTAATAATAGAAATCTGACCACCTTGACTAATTCCCGTAATCCCTTTAGCACTTAAATCTCCTGTGGTGATATTGCCATTCGCTTGGAGAAATAAGGTTCCACCTTGAGCATTATTAGAATTAGCACTGAGCGAACTCATGTTAATTGCTCCAGTAGTGCTAGTGAGACTAATATTTCCTCCCTGACCTTTAGTCGCATCAGCAAAGAGCAGTAATCCCTTAATATCGTTAGCAGCATTAATGGTTAAATTTCCACCATTCCCAAATGCTGAAGTTGAAGTAAGAGCATTAATCTGTACCGCACCCAGAGTGCTAGTTAAAGAAATATCTCCTCCTTTCCCAGTGCCATTAGAACTGCTATTAATATTCTTATTAATAATAATATCGCTGCTACTCGCTAGGGAAATATTCCCCCCCTGACCTGAATTTGAAGTTGAAGTAATCGTTCCAACCGGATTCGTAATTAAGCCTCCCGTAGTATTCAGGGTAATATTTCCCCCTGCTCCACTACCATTGCTAGTCGTATTGAGATTAGCGATTTGTATATTGCTATTCGCATTCAAGGTAATATCTCCACCTTTACCTGTCCCTGAACTAGAATTCAAAGTTCCTAGAGTAGTATCGATCGCATCCCCACTGGTAATCGTGATATTTCCTCCTGTACCACTCTCAGTCGAATTACTATTAATATTACCTGTCATAACACCGAGATGATTAGCTGTTAAAGTTACATCTCCACCCTGACTAGTAGAGCTAGTATCAAGGGTGCCGCTAGTTGTATCAATTTGACCTAAATTGCTCGTAATACTAATGCTATTACCTGGAGTTGTAATCGACGGAGTAGTCACACTCCCATTCGCAGTTAAAGTAATATTTCCGGTCAGAGTAGGAGGAGTATTTAAGATAATATTGCTATTGCTAGCACCCAAGTTCTCTACCAGCAGGTTGTTAGCGATGATATTTTGCAGACTAATATTACCACTACTACCTGTAGCCGTACCCGTATTAATGCGAATAGTGGTATCGCCTGTCCCAGAATTTAAAGTTACTCCAGGTGCAACAGTAATATACGCAGAACCCGAATCCCGATATTGACTTTGCACACCATTAGCGGCAGTTTCATTCGCTACAAGAGTTAAATTTCCATTATCAGTGGTGATGTTGCCATTAACTAGAATACTATGTCCTGCTTGTAAGGTAAATGCACCACCATTTCCCCCAGCAGATGTAATTACTGGTTGGGCAACAGTCAGATCGTTGTTAGCCTTGAGTACCACATTAGTCCCTGTGTTGGTAACTCTAGTGATATCAGCCGGATTAACATTAACTGAATAACTGGGATTATCACTAAAGGATAATACTCCTGGATAGGCTGGAATCTCAAAAAAGGTTTGTCCTGCTTGTGAAACTCCCCCCGATGTGTTGAGTATTGCCCCAAATAGTAGGTTGTTTCCTGATATAGCTACTGAATAGCCGAAGTTGCCAGAAAATGTTCCAGGATTGGGGTTATCGAAAGTTTGCAACAGCCCCCCACTAGGATTAAACAAAAAGGCTTGTCCTGCTCCTGAGACTCCCCCCGATGTGTTACCAAATGCCCCAACCAGTAGGTTGCTTCCTGATATCGCTACTGATCCCCCGAAGTAGCCCTGGGATGCAGGATTGGGGTTATTGAAAGTTTGCAACAGCCCCCCACTGGTATTAAATAAATAGGCTTGTCCTGCTCCTGAGACTCCCTCCAATGTGTTATTTAGTGCCCCAACCAGTAAGTTGCTTCCTGATATCGCTACTGAATAGCCAAATCGGCCATTTAGTAAAGGATTGGGGTTATCGAAAGTTTGCAACAGCCCCCCACTGGTATTAAACAAATAGGCTTGTCCTGCTTGTAAAACTCCCCCCGATGTGTTACCAGATGCCCCCACTAGTAGGTTGCTTCCTGATATCGCTACTGAATCGCCGAATGTACCATTTGGTACAGGATTGGGGTTATTGAAAGTTTGCAACAGCCCCCCACTGGTATTAAACAAATAGGCTTGTCCTGCTCCTGAGACTCCCCCCGATGTGTTTCCCCATGCCCCAACTAGTAGGTTGCTTCCTGATATAGCCACTGAATAGCCGAATCGGCCACTTGGTAAAGGATTGGGGTTATTGAAAGTTTGCAACAGCCCCCCACTGGTATTAAACAAATAGGCTTGTCCTGCTTGTGAGACTCCCCCCGATGTGTTTCCCCATGCCCCAATCAGTAGGTTGCTTCCTGATATCGCTACTGAACTGCCGAATTGGCCAATTGCGACAGGATTGGGGTTATTGAAAGTTTGCAACAGCCCCCCACTGGTATTAAACAAATAGGCTTGTCCTGCTCCTGAGACTCCCCCCGATGTGTTTCCAGCTGCCCCAACCAGTAGGTTGCTTCCTGATATCGCTACTGAAGAGCCGAAGTTGCCACCTGCTACAAGATTGGGGTTTAAAATCGTTGCTAGGGGTGAGCTAGCATTAGTAATCGTTATATTTTTGGGATCAAGTAGTAAAGTTCCTGCTTTTCCTAATATTGCTCCCGCATCTACTCCACCTGTGAAAATTAGTAAGTCTTTCCCTGAAGTTTCTACTAATCCCCCATCGCCACCATTCACACCACCACGGGCAGTTATATTGCCATAATATTGAGTTAAATTATCAGACCAAACTATTACTTCGCCGCCATTTCCTCTTCCTGTGGCATTAGCATTAATATTAGCATCTGGTGCAATAATCGTTTGAGTAGCATGAGGTAAAGTTCCCCCTCCTTGATAATCGCCACCAACTCTTACTCTACCTCCTCCCGCTGGGCCAGAAGCATCTATATTGCTATTAAATACTCCTACTTTGTCTCCTAAAATATTTACATTTCCACCTCCTGAATTTTCCTTTATTCCTGCTACTGAAATATTCCCTGCTGTAATTGCTAACCCTTGCTGATTTGGTAAAATCATTCCAGACTGATTTAATTGCACATGACCAAATGGATTGACACTCAAACCTGTATCTATATTCTTGGCTGTTCCTGTTAGCAAAGTCGGTAAATCTACCGGATTTATTGGTAATATTTGTCCGGTAATATCTCGTGGTGGCACTATTTCTAGGCTTAAGATATTTCCAGGTTGCGATATTTTTACAACATTCTGATTTGGGACAGCACTAATAGTAATATTTCCTGAAGCGGCTGTTAGTTCCCCCGTATTTATTACATTACCGCCTAATAATGTTAAATTTTCGCCTGTTGGAACGGCTAATTTTCCGGCATTGATAATATTTCCCGATTTCGCCAAATCAAAGGCAAATTGTGATGGTATTCCGATCAAGTTTTGATAATTATTACTGCCAAAAGCATTGAACCATTGATTATTACTAAATCCAATCCCTGTCGCTGTTGTTGCGGTAAAAGATGCGGGCACATTTAAACTCGCATTAGTTCCAAATACTATTCCCGCAGGATTAATTAAGAATAAGTTAGACTTCCCTCCTGTTACTTGGATTAGTCCGTTAATTAAGGAAGCATTTCCCCCCGTCACTCTCCCTAATATATTCCGAATTTGGGGATTAGATATAAAATTTGCTGTTTCACCTGCGGAAAGTCCGAATTTATCAAAACTGTGGAATAGGTTGGTGCGATCGCCCGACAGCATCCCACCATTAATATTATATTTATTACCTACAGGTGTAACTAATGTACCGGTAGCGTTGCTAGCAGGAATAATGGATTGTGCTAATCCGGGATAAATATTACCACATCCTAAAACTAGGGGAACAATTGTTAAGCATCCGTTAATAAGGGTGAAAAATTTCATATTTGGATTACTAGTTGGAAATGATAATTGCTAGGAAGGATTAGGACGATCGGATGTAGTTCCCTGTTTCTGGGGGATTATACCAAAGCCATTGATTACTTTTAACCAAGTTTGGCGATCGCTAGGGAACTCTAAGTCCGCGTTAGGGAGGGTACTGCTCTGGGTAATCTCGGAGTTGTGTCTGTTTATTCTCTCATCAAAATTTATAGTCGATGAATTGATGCACAAAATCAACCAGGATTTGTAGGGGCAGTGTCCCACAATTTTATTGTACTTGATTAATTTGGAATCCACTGTATATTTACTTGAGAATAAGTATAATTAATAGTAAGGCTGGCTTAAACAAATCAGAAGGTCAAAGCAATGGTACAAGAATTAGTAAATTTGAGAAATTCTATTTTAGCAGAACACTATGATGATGCTTTAGAAATAATCGATGAATTAGCAGAAATGAGTAACCAAGCAATTTTGCTAAAAATTGAATCATTTTTGACGCGGTTAATGATCCATTTAATTAAAAATCAAATCGAAAATCGCTTAACCGATTCTTGGGCTGCTTCGATCGCAAATTCAATTACTGAAATCAAGAAATTAAATCTCAAAGATCATAAAACTTCTTACTATATTAATCCTGAAGAATGGGAACCTTATCTAACTGAATCCCTCGAATTAGCTATTCGTCCAGCCAGTCAAGAAGTTTTCCATGGTAAACTCAATCGTCGTAAACTTGCAGCTAGATTAAATCGAGGACAACTTTTATCAATCGCTCAAGAATTAGTGGTTTTGAGTTATGAGCATTCAGTCGCAGAATTGGAAAATAAATTAGATGAATATTTAGCTCAGTTACCAGGAGGTGAAGTATGGAATCAAGATAGTTAAATCCTCCCATTAAGATTATTCTAATAAAAAACCAGCGATCGCCGCTGGTCTAAATTGAGTCAAATCTGATTGATTTAGTTTTCGATTTTTACCCCTTTCCAAAAAGCGACATAATTTTCAATGTTTTTAGCTTTCTCTTTGGCAGTAGGATAGTACCAAGCAGCATCTTTATTAGTCTGTCCATTAACAGCGATCGAATAATAACTAGCTACTCCTTTCCAAGGACAAGTTGTATGAGTATCACTTGCTTGGAAATATTCCTTATTAATTGCATCATGAGGAAAGTAGTGATTATTCTCGACAACTACGGTATCAGCGCTTTCTGCCAAAACAGCACCATTCCAAATTGCTTTTGCCATTTTCTACCTCTTGATCAATTCCTAACTTTCATTTAAACATATATTACAATTATTTACAATAGGGAGAAGATAATTCTGCCTTGGCTAGAGTCAACCAGATTAGAATAATCTAGAGGAAGATCATTTTTAGGATAAGTATCTCACCAGCATGGCTAAATCTCTGGAAAAAGCCCTCAAACATTATTTTGGGTATGACACCTTTCGTCCGGGTCAACGTCAAATTGTCGAAACAGCTCTCCAAAATCGAGATCTGCTGATAGTTATGCCCACAGGTGGAGGAAAGTCCCTCTGTTTTCAATTACCAGCACTGCTTAAACCTGGGTTAACTGTAGTCGTATCCCCTTTAATTTCCCTGATGCAAGATCAGGTAGACGCATTGCAAGATAATGGGATTGGTGCGACATTTATTAATAGTAGTCTAGATTGGAAACAAGTACGGACCAGAGAACAAGAAATAACTAGCGGTAAAATTAAACTTCTTTATGTTGCTCCAGAACGCTTACTCAGTGAAAAGTTTCAACCCTTTTTAGAACTAATCAAATATCAAATTGGGATTTCAGCCTTTGCGATCGATGAAGCTCACTGTGTCTCGGAATGGGGACATGATTTTCGACCGGAATATCGTCAACTCAAACAACTGCGCGATCGCTATCCTGAAATTCCTTTTTTAGCACTAACTGCTACAGCTACCGATCGCGTGCGTCAAGATATTATTCAACAATTAGCTCTCCGTGAACCTAATATTTATATTGCTAGTTTTAATCGTCAAAATCTTTATTATGAAGTCAGGAATAAACAGAAAAATAATTATGCCGAAATCTTAGAACTGATTAATCAACACCAAGGTTCGACCATCATCTATTGTCTAAGTCGTCGTCAAGTTGATCAACTAGCATTAAAACTGCAAAATAGTCATATTCCTGCTTTACCATATCATGCGGGATTAACTGACGAAGAACGCACCGAAAATCAACTCAGATTCATCCGGGATGATGTACAAGTAATGGTAGCAACCATTGCGTTTGGGATGGGAATAAATAAACCCGATGTGCGCTGCGTAATTCATTATAACTTACCCCGGAACTTAGAAAACTATTATCAAGAATCAGGTCGAGCTGGTCGAGATGGAGAATCTGCTCATTGTGTGTTATTTTTTAGCTATGGTGATCTAAAAACCATCGAATATCTAATCGACCAAAAAACCGATCCCCAAGAACAAAAAATTGCCCGTCAACAGTTACATCGAGTGATTGATTACGCGGAAGGAACGGAATGTCGTCGTACTATCCAATTAAGCTATTTTGGAGAGCTATTTCCGGGAAATTGTGGACAATGTGATAATTGTCGCAATCCCAAACCAAAAGAAGATTGGACAATTGAAGCAATGAAATTTCTTTCTTGTGTTGCTAGGTGCAAAGAAAAATTTGGCATGAATCATATTATTGATGTATTACGGGGTTCAAAAAGTAAGAAAATTCAGCAGTATAAACACGAAGAATTATCAACCTATGGAATTGGTAAAGATCGAACAGTTGAAGAATGGAAAAATCTAGCGCGATCGCTGTTATACTCAGGATTATTAGAACAAACTACCGATGGTTATCCAGTCTTAAAATTAACTTCAGGTAGTTGGGAAGTAATGAAACGTCAGCGTTCAGTTTATATCGCTGTTGTTCCACCAGAAATCCTCGAAACATCAGTAGATAAAAACACTGAATCAGAAGAGTTATTTGCCCAATTGCGTCAACTCCGTAAACAAATAGCAGACGAACAATCCGTACCACCTTATGTAGTATTTCACGATTCTACTTTACGTTTAATGTCACAACGAAAACCCCAAACTTTAATAGATTTTGGGAAAATTTCTGGAGTTGGTGATCACAAACGGATTCAATATGGTCCGCGGTTTATTGCTCAGATCCAAGCTTATTGTCAAGAACTCGAAACCGATATCCCCAAACCCCTCAACAACTCTGATGATCCATCCATATCCCTCATCTCTGACAGCCAAGCAATTACCCTAGCATTATATCAACAAGGAATGAATATCGAAGCGATCGCTGAAAAACGTCAATTTAGTGTCAGTACCATTACCAATCATCTGATAGAATTGATCGAAATGAACCATCCCATCGACTTAAATCAGCTTGTGAGTCCAGCACATCAACAGCAAATTTTACAAGCGATCGAAACCATTGGAAGTGATCTGCTCAAACCAATTTATGAATATCTCCAAGAAACCTGCTCTTACGAAGAAATAAAGTTGGTCCGGTCATGGTGGCAGCAAAAACAACAAAATGCTGTTAATAAATAGGTAAAAAGTAATATTATCTACTTATTCAAGTTATCCTAGTATTGATTAGATCTCTTGCAAAAATAAATAGGACAGGCAAGATGCCTGTCCCACCAGAATCAATAACTTTTGTGGGACAGGCATCTTGCCTGTCAATAACATAGATCAATCAGGACTTTTGCAAGAGGTCTAAAGATCAACAGCAAGCCGATCCATGGATTGTTTAGACATTTTTATCTGATAATTTTCGCAAAACTTTAACTATAAACCTGGCACAACTATGGTATCTAATTCCCTTGAGTCTAACCATTTTTCCCACATGAGCGCAGAAGAAAAAGCGCAAATGTCACAACTAGTAGATTATAGCTCAATCCAGTCCTTACCCGAAATATGGCCAAGAATTGGTCAGAAATTTGGCCATATTATCGCTCTGCAAGATCCCCATAGTAATCCAGAAGTAAGTATTACTTACTCAAAATTAACAGAAATGATTCAGCAATTCGCCGCGGGATTACAAGCATCGGGTTTAAAAACAGGTGTTCGTGGTAATAAAATCCCTCCCCGAGTCGCTTTATTTGCAGATAATAGTCCGCGCTGGATTATTGCAGATCAAGGAATTATGACAGCTGAAGCTGTGAATGTAGTCAGAGGTGCAACAGCAGACCGAGAGGAGTTATTATTTATCCTGGCAGATAGTGGTAGTACGGGGTTAGTAGTAGAAAATCTTGCCCTGTTAAATAAATTACGTCCAGAGTTAGATGCTTTACCAATTCAGTTAGTAGTTTTAATGTCGGATGAGCAACCAGCAGAATATGAAAAATTTAAAGTAGTTAATTTTAATCAATTGATGAGTTCTGCTACGGGAATGACTCTGCCCATGCTCAGTCAAAATAGAGAAACATTAGCGACATTAATGTATACTTCTGGAACTACGGGCAAACCGAAAGGAGTAATGCTAACCCATGGAAATCTGTTGCACCAAATTACCACTTTAGGGGCTGTGATTAAACCAGACCCTGGCGATCGACTACTAAGTATTTTACCAACTTGGCACGCTTATGAACGTTGTGGCGAATATTTTATTCTCTCCCAAGGCTGCACCCAAATTTATACAAATCTCCGTTCATTCAAACGGGATCTAAAAGAATTTAAACCAAACTTTATGGTCAGCGTTCCCCGATTATGGGAGTCGATCTATGAAGGAGTCCAAAAACAATTGCGGGAACAGTCAGATTCCCAACAGAAATTAGTGCAATTTTTCCTATCTAGCAGTCAGAAATACATTGAAAACAAACGGATTTGGCAGGGGTTACATTTACAAACCCAACCCGTTTCTTTACCCCAACGTCTATTAGCAGGAATCCTCACCGCCGTTTTTTGGCCAATACATTTTGGTGGAGAAAAATTGGCTTATCAAAAAATCCGTGCAGCCACGGGAGGTCAATTTAATTATGCCATCAGTGGGGGCGGTTCTTTAGCAATGTATTTAGAAGACTTTTTTGAAATTATCGGAATAAAAGTATTAGTAGGGTATGGATTAACAGAAACTTCCCCAGTCTTAAGCGCTAGAAGACCTTGGCACAATTTACGAGGATCTTCAGGTAAACCGCTACCCGCAACTGAAATAAAAATAGTTGACCCACAAACTCGCCAAACCTTACCCAATGGTATGGTAGGACTGGTTTTAGCTCGCGGACCGCAGATTATGAAAGGATATTATCAAAATCCTACCGCGACTGAAAAGGTAATTGATAGCCAAGGATGGTTTGATACAGGTGATTTAGGTTGGTTAACCCCAGAGCAAGATTTGGTCTTGACCGGACGCGCTAAAGATACAATTGTATTAACAAATGGTGAAAATATTGAGCCGCAACCGATCGAAGATGCTTGTCTGCAAAGTCCTTATATAGACCAATTAATGCTAGTTGGACAAGATCAGCGATCGCTAGGTGCATTAATTGTACCAAATTTAAGCGCCTTAAATAAATGGGCACTTACCAATAATTTGCGTTTACAATTGCCAGAATCAACTCCCACCAATCTAATTGGGGAAACGGTCGGAGCAGATTTACCAGCATTAGAACTAGATAGTAAATTAATTCAGGATTTATTCCGACAAGAACTAAATCGAGAAGTACAAAAACGTCCCGGATACCGCATTGATGAGAGGATTGGGCCATTCCAACTAATTTTAGAACCTTTTTCCATCGAAAATGGGATGATGACCCAAACCTTAAAAATTAAACGCAATGTTGTGATGGAACATTACCGCGATATGATTAACAGGATGTTTACCTAATTGGTTTAGTAAGGAGAAAGATTAATAGGTTGAGACATGAGGAGCAACCTTTAAAACTGGAAACTTACCCAATCGGAAAACATTCTAGCTTACCAAAGTTCAAACCATCACCAACATTAAAGTTTATGGATCTAGACAAGTCCGAGCGCGAATTAATTCTGAAACGAGCGATCACCGTCAAAGCAGTGGTAACTCCGCGTTGGAAAGAAGATGCTCAACAGCAACTCCAACTGCAAATTAATCAACTGGATCAGCAATTACAACAACTAGAAATGCAAGGTCAGCGGATGATTAGTGAAATTCAAAAACAAAGTCTCCAACCCTCTAGTCCGCAAGTGATCCAGCAAATTGATAACATTCATATCCAGGTTAATCAAAAGAAAAGCGAATTACTAGAGCAAAAAAATCAAATTCTCCAACAGTTACAACAAGTCCAACTGTTAGAACTAAAACAAGAGGTCAATCAAGGTCAAATTGAAGGGATTTTCCATCTCAAACGTGGTGATAATCTGATTCAAAAAATGAATATAGAGATTCTGCTCCTCGATGGAATAGTGCAAGAGATTCGTGGCGATGTATGAGAAGTATAAGTTTCATGGTAAAGTCTACTGCTAAATGTTGATTCGGAAACCACCCCCATGATTAACGAAGTTTTTATGCCAGCCCTAAGTTCCACCATGACCGAAGGCAAGATTGTATCCTGGGTTAAGTCCCCAGGAGAGAAGGTTAAAAAAGGTGAAACAGTGGTGGTGGTCGAATCAGATAAAGCAGATATGGATGTGGAATCCTTCTATGAAGGATACTTAGCGACCATCGTTGTTCAAGCTGGAGAAAGTGCCCCGGTTGGTGCGGCGATCGCTCTAGTAGCAGAAACTGAAGCTGAAATTGAAACAGCTAAACAGCAAGCAGCAGGGGGAAATCAAGCAAAAACTGCGCCAGTGACCGTCGCAGTTGCTAGCGCGACCCCGGAGACAACTGTTAGCTTAATCACCCCTGTCACCACCACCACTAGCCAACGCAATGGTAGGATTATTGCCTCTCCTCGTGCGAAGAAGCTAGCGAAGGAATTAGGGGTGAGTCTGGATCAACTTCAAGGTAGTGGACCCCATGGTCGCATTATCGCTGAAGATGTGGAAACTGCTGCCGGTCAAGGAAAACCACCTGTTGTTCCTGGGGTACAACTTCCTTCTAGCCCCACAGCGGTGAAATCAGAACCAGCCCCAGCTGCCTCAGTTGCACCAGCAATTCTGGTGGATAAGGTGGTGCCTTTTGCCACCCTGCAACAAGCAGTGACCCGCAATATGATGGCGAGTCTGCAAGTTCCCACATACCATGTCGGCTATACGATTACCACCAATAATCTTGATAAACTGTATCAGCAGATTAAATCTAAAGGTGTCACGATGACCGCATTGCTAGCTAAAGCAGTTGCGGTGACCCTGCAAAAACATCCTCTAGTTAATGCCTCTTATACTGAAGCAGGAATTGGTTATCATGCCGCAATTAATATTGCTGTTGCTGTTGCCATGCCCGGAGGTGGATTGATTACGCCTGTTTTGCAAAATGCTGATCAAGTTGATATTTATTCTCTGTCTC
The DNA here is from genome assembly GCA_963744145.1 of uncultured cyanobacterium. Classification (GTDB taxonomy): domain Bacteria; phylum Cyanobacteriota; class Cyanobacteriia; order Cyanobacteriales; family CAWUOF01; genus CAVUSO01. The sequence continues at coordinate 2,594,988 of CAVUSO010000001.1, forward strand.
GCGCTTGGAAAGATTTAGTCGATCGCGCCCGGAGTAAACAACTACAACCCCAAGAATATAGCACTGGTACTTTTACCCTTTCTAACTTGGGCATGTTTGGAGTCGATCGCTTTGATGCGATTTTACCCCCTGGACAAGGTTCAATTCTGGCGATCGGTGGCTCCCGTCCTCAAGTTGTAGCAGCAGCAGATGGTTCCTTCGGAGTCAAGCAACAAATGCAAGTAAATATTACCTGTGATCACCGGATTATTTACGGTGCTGATGCGGCTGCTTTCTTACAAGATTTAGCCAAGTTGATTGAAACTAATGCCCAATCTCTAACACTGTAAAAATTGTCAATCTCAGCCGATCTAATTTTATTGATTCTGCGGACTAACTACTAGACTGATTGCTGAGTCAGGTTGTTAGTCTTTTTTTATTTCTGAGGATGAGATGATGTTATACCTACTCTGGCAAAATATATGAATATTACGCGGAAATGGTCTACAGCTCAACAGCGATCGCGAGAAATCTTACTTCGTCTGGTACATCTTTATCCTGATGCCAAATGTACTCTTAACTATGAAAGTCCAGTCCAATTACTAGTAGCCACGATTCTTTCCGCTCAATGCACAGATGAGCGTGTCAATCAAGTTACTCCGGCTTTATTTAGTCGTTTTCCCGATGCTCCTAGTTTAGCTAAGGCCGATTTAACTGAATTAGAAACCTTGGTCCGCTCTACTGGATTTTATCGTAATAAAGCTAAAAATATTAAAGCTGCTTGTAGTCTGATCGTCGCCAAATTTGGTGGTCAGGTGCCAAAACGGATGGAACTACTTCTAGAATTACCTGGAGTGGCTCGCAAAACTGCTAATGTGGTTCTGGCTAATGCTTATGACATTAATATGGGTGTTACTGTCGATACTCATGTCAAACGTCTTAGTCATCGTCTGGGATTGACAGAACATACTGATCCAGTCCGAGTCGAACGCGATTTAATTCGTCTTCTCCCTCAACCAGATTGGGAAAATTGGTCAATTCGCTTGATTTATCATGGTCGAGCTGTTTGTTTTGCTCGTAATCCGGCTTGCGATCGCTGTATTTTAGCTGATTTATGTCCCTCGGCTGACTCTGATAAAATTAATTCTGCTCAGATTTCTGTCAATTCTACCGATTTAGGATATAAGATGGAAAATGCTGTCTTAATTGCAGGAGATTAAAATCATTCATGGCTAAAAAAAGCATGATTGAACGGGAAAAGAAACGCCAAGCGTTGGTGGACAAATATGCGGATAAGCGAGCTGAACTTAAAGAACAGTTTGAGAATGCTTCTTCTCAGCGAGAAAGGGTCTTGATTCACCGCCAAATTCAACAATTACCACGTAATAGTGCCCCCACCAGGTTGCGGAATCGCTGTTGGGCGACGGGACGTTCTCGCGGGTTCTATCGGGACTTTGGTCTCTCACGTCATGTAATTCGGGAAATGGCTCATACCGGACTGCTACCAGGGGTAGTTAAGTCTAGTTGGTAATCAAGAATTGAAAATTAAGCTTTATTTTTAATTTTCAATTTTTTGCTCGTTTATTGCCCACAGCATTGATCGATTCCCAGACGATCAAGTAGTAAATCACTAATGGCATTGGCGATCGCAAACTCGCTATAGAAACTGGTAGAAAAGTCAACGCCTGCATCTCCGTGACGATCGCGATGACGAGAGAACCAAGATCGTTCTCACCTTCGATCCGCTGTCGCACGTAGATTTGGGCGGCTTTCTGGGCAATAGTTTGATTGACTGCTTCCGGAATAAATTCTTGATCAAGCCACTGATGCAAGGCAATTCGGAGCCATTCACCTTCAAGCTGGGGATCTTGGATCGGTGGTAAAATAATCGGTGGAATAGGTTCAGACATTGCTGATCTGATTACAATAGCTTCTAGTTAAGAAAACCTTACAATAATTTGGTGACAGTCAAGATGACTGTCCCACAAAGTCAAGATGACTGTCCCATAAGTGGTAATCCGGATTTAGATCAGAATTGATATTTTTTAGATTTGTGTTGAGATCTAATTTGTCTAGAATTCATGCAGTTTGATACCCCATCAATTATTCAAGGCTACGCCCAAGGTTATTTTTTAATGGCTGACGAAGCGGGCAATTTAGGCTGGTATGCTAGTCGCGAAAGAGCGCTGATTCCCCTGGATGAGCGCTTTCATTATCCGCGATCGCTCCAACGTTATTTGAATCAAGAGCGCTTTACCGTTGCAATTAATCGGGATTTTGCTGGGGTAGTGACTGGTTGTGCTAATCGGGAAACTACTTGGATATCGGCTGAATTACAGGAAATCTATTGGCAACTTTATCAGGATGGATGGGCTTATAGTTTTGAAACTTGGGCAGGAGATGAATTAGCTGGTGGAATTTTGGGAATTGTGATTGGGGGAGCATTTATTGGTGAATCCATGTTTTACTCTATCCCCGAAGGCTCAAAAGTAGCAATGGTCAAATTAGTCGAACGACTGCGATCGCGACAATTTCTGTTTTTTGACGCCCAAATGATGAATCCCCATCTGCAAAGATTTGGTGCTTATACCATTAGTGAAAAAAAATATCAAGCCCTGCTGAAACAAGCTTTGTTACGTCAATGCTCTTTAGTATAAAAGCGATCGCTCGTCCCAGATAATTATGGTCTGCTTCGCTCTGATGAGGGAATTTTTTTTTGTTTAAAAGTTACCGAATCAGGTAATGCTTAATTTTTCCCACACCAAAGTAATGGGCTGTCTTCAACAACCCATTACCTTAGCAAATAATATTAGTGGATCGAGCGACCTATCGATATTTTTGCTGACTAACGGTTTTAAAGTAGTAGCAATGACCTAGGTGAATTAGACCTATCTAGTTTAGTAATGATAGTTCAGTTGCTTTTTGCTTTTTACTGGCTATAATTCCACTGCTATGCAAAGCCACTTTTTTTCAGGTCATTAATATTTGGCTGGGATAGTTGTGCTAATTCGACCGGTCACCAGCCAAACAGCTCAGGATGCTTCTTCTAGTTCTTCTCGATCGACTTGGCGCAAATGGATATGCTTACGTCCCAAGGAGATTTCAAATTCATCTCCTGGCTGAAGATCCATTTGTTTAGTATAAGCAGCACCAATCAGTAAGTTACCGTTAGATTGAACACTGATGCGATAGCTAGCACTACGTCCACCACGTCCATTGCCATTTTGCTTACCATCTAACTCAATTCCTTCTGCATCAATGAGAGCATTAAGGAATTTCATCATATTGACGCGCTCAATGTTATTTTTGGTAACGGTGTAGTAGCCACAAGCCCTGGCTTTCTCTTCTTTGCTTAGGTTACCTAAATCTTTGACTTTTTGCAGTAAGACTTCACCAGTTAAAGGTTCCACCTTTTTCTTTTTACTCATTAATTGGCTCCTCCAGTCATAAATGTGTACAGTTTTGATTTTAGTTGACTACTGGTAAGAAAAAGATTTTGTCATCTTCTTGCAGGTCTGCCAACTATATTAACCTGATTGATGCAAATTTTTCATCTTTTTTTTCCCTATTTCTTATCCAAATTGTCGATTAGTGGTGCTAACAGGCAAAAATATATATAAGTAAATGGTTTCGAGTTCCACGGTAGGCTGATTTGAGTTAACCATGAAGTTGATGTGAGACAAGCTAATGGTGGGAAAATGGAAAAAAGAAGTAGCATGAAATGGACAAAGGTCAGTAAAATTACTTGTAGGAGACTAGGGTTGATTGTTTGCATATAGTAAACGATATCCCCAAATAATAGTTGCAATGAAGCTCACCACTCGCGGACATTACAGCGTTAAAGCTTTACTAGATTTAAGTTTGCAGCCGGGATCTAGTCCGACTTCGGTAAAAGCGATCAGTAAAAGACAAGATATTCCCGCACCATATTTGGAAAAGTTGCTGATCGAAATGCGTCGGGCTGGGTTAGTAGTATCAGTACGTGGTACTGGAGGTGGATATCAATTAGCGCGATCGCCAGCACAGATTTCCCTCGGACAAATTTTAGAAGCGGTAGGTGAAACGATTGAACCTCTCCCTCATCATCTTGCTGATGCAAAGCAAGCGGAAGATTGGGTAACCCTAACACTATGGAACCGACTTCACCAAAAAATGAAGGAAACTCTGTACAATATTTCCCTGGAAGATTTATACTATGACGCTCGTAGTTGGCAAGCTGCTCAAGGAGAACAAACCAGTTTTGTCATTTAGCAATTGAGGACATAAAAACTTTTGCTTTTCACCGACTTATTGGGATTAATGACTGATCAGGATCATTCAATATTTGTATTCATCTTCGCATCAGGTCTAGATTATCTGATTGGCGATCCTTGGGGTTGACCACATCCCGTCCATTTCTTTGGTGTTTGTATTCATACTTATAGTCAGTTCATCATCAACAAATCTGACCGTCGCAATTGGCGTTTAGGGGCAGGAATTATTTTAGGAATTGGACTGGTAACTGGTACAGTAGCAGTTAGTTGGTTGATCATTGCCGTTGCTCATCGACTTCATCCTCTCGCTGGGATGGTGGTAGAAAGTATTCTTCTGGCTAGTTGTTTCGCTGCTAGAAGTTTAAGAGTAGCGGCGATCGATGTTTTACAACCATTAGTTACTGGTAATCTAGTGCTGGCTCGCGATCGCTTAAGTAATTATGTCGGTCGGGATACCGATCATTTATTAGCACCAGAGATCCACCGTGCTGTGATGGAAACTGTCACCGAAAATGCTGTGGATGGAGTCATGGCACCATTATTTTATGCGATCGTCGGTGCATTTTTACCAGTGGGCAGTGTACCAATGGCACTAGCTTACAAAGCAGCGAGTACCTTAGATTCAATGGTTGGTTATCGACAGGAACCTTATGGGGATTTGGGCTGGTTTAGTGCCAAAATGGAAGATATCCTGACCTGGGTTCCCTGTCGATTAACCGTAATCACTTTGGCACTTTTATCAGGAAAACCAAGACGAGTCTGGTATTTATGTCAAAGAGATGCAGTTAAAGATCCCAGTCCAAATTCTGGTTGGAGTGAATGTGTTTATGCAGCAATTTTAGAAATCCAACTAGGTGGTACTAACTATTATCAAGGAGTCCCCAAATCTAAACCCCGCTTAGGAGAATCCCAACATCCGATCACTGAGGAGACCATCATGCAAGCACTACAGTTGACAAGATTTTGTTTTTTGCTATGGTTAGGCTTATTTATGCTGGTGGATAGCTATTTTCTTTATGATCAATAGTGATCAATAACTAATCAGTAATCACCCATGACCAAAGTTGTAGAAATTCTCTCCGCTGAAGAATTGCGACGTACTATTACCCGTCTCGCTTCCCAAGTGATTGAAAAAAGCGGTGATCTTTCTAAACTCGTCCTCTTAGGTATATATACTAGAGGAGTATCTTTAGCGCATCTATTAGCGGCTCAGATTGCTTTGCTGGAACAAATATCGGTATCAGTAGGTGCTTTAGATATTACCTTTTATCGAGATGATCTTGATCAAATTGGGATGAGGACACCTGCAAAAACAGATATTCCTTTTGATCTGACGGACAAAATTGTGGTGTTAGTAGATGATGTGATTTATAAAGGACGTACTGTCCGAGCAGCTCTCAATGCAATCAATGATTATGGTAGACCAGAAATAATTTGGTTAGCCGTATTAGTAGATCGGGGTCATCGAGAAGTGCCAATTCATCCAGATTTTACTGGAAAAAAGCTACCAACTGCCAAAGAAGAACAAGTTAAAGTTTATCTCCAAGAGATAGACGGGCGAGATGGGATAGAATTAATTAGTCCCGTTACTGCTAAAAGCACAGTGACAGATATACTGGATCATTAAAAGTGGAATTAGATATTTTGGATTCTAGCTGGAGCACTCAAAACTTAAGTGCAGTTGACGAAACTCAAACTCGGAAAGCAGATCATCTCCGAATTTGTCTAGAGGAAGATACTCAATTTCGAGAAACTACTAATGGACTAGAACGTTACCGCTTTACCCACTGTTGTTTACCCGAACTTGATCGTCGTGAAATAGATGTAAAAACAACTTTTCTGGGGAAAAAGTTAGGGGCTCCGGTGTTGATTTCTTCGATGACTGGGGGTACAGCATTAGCGAAGACGATTAATTATCGTTTAGCTGAGGTAGCTCAACGTTTTCAAATTCCCATGGGAGTGGGTTCTCAACGAGTAGCTTTAGAAAATCCTGTAGTTGCTGATACTTTTAAAGTTCGCTCCCTAGCTCCGGATATTCTACTTTTTGCTAATTTGGGTGCTGTCCAACTTAATTATGGTTATACTATTGATCAATGTCAAAGTGTGATTGATTTGCTCGAAGCTGATGCTTTAATTTTGCATCTGAATCCGTTGCAAGAATCTGTCCAAACTAATGGTGACATTAATTTTCGGGGTTTGCTAGACAAAATTGCCAAATTATGTAGTAAATTACCAGTACCTGTCATTGCTAAAGAAGTTGGTAATGGGATTTCTGCGGTAATGGCACAACGGTTAATCGATGCGGGAGTGAGAGCAATTGATGTAGCTGGTGCGGGAGGAACTTCCTGGGCTAAAGTTGAAAGCGAACGAGCTAAGGATGCAATGCAACATCGCTTAGGTGCAACTTTTACTAACTGGGGATTACCAACAGCGGAATGTATTGTTGATATTCGGAATATGGCTCCGGAAATTCCGTTGATTGCTTCGGGAGGATTACGGAATGGAATCGAAATTGCTAAAGCGATCGCATTAGGAGCTGATCTAGCTGGATTAGCATGGCCATTTCTCCAAGCGGCAGCTAGATCAGAAGCAGATATAATTAGTTTAATGGAAATTCTGATCGCGGAAATCACCACGGTTCTTTTTTGTACAGGTAGTGCGAATTTATCTGAGCTAAAGCGTGCTGGAGTTTTAATTCGATTAGGTTCACCAGTACCAAGCTGATGGTTAGGTTAATATCCTTGATTTGATCCTTTAATTATTAAAAAATTATGCGAGATTTTCTCAAATATACCTTTGCTAGTCTACTAGGAAGTCTGCTTGGCATCATACTATTGTTAGGGTTAGGTACGGGTGGGCTGATTCTATTAAGTATGGCAGCTATATCGCGATCGCCAGACCCGCAACTTAAAAATAAGTCGGTGTTGGTTTTTGATCTGGGCATTAATATTAAAGATACTAAACCAAATTCAACTACAGGAGAAGCTATTCAAGCAGCGTTTTCTGGTGATGATGAGGAAAGTATTACTCTCCGGACAGTGCTGAATGTGATCGACAAAGCTGCTCAAGATCCACAAATTGTTGGTTTATATTTGGAGGGGACTAATACTCATAACGCAGATACAGGTTTTGCTACCCTGAAAGAAGTTCGTTCCGCTTTGGAAAAATTCAAAAGTTCTGGAAAGCCAATTTTTGCTTACGATATGGACTGGACGGAAAAAGATTATTATCTAGGTTCGATCGCAAACAAAATCATGCTCAATCCTCTGGGGATGATGGAGATTAATGGATTGGGATCAGAAATGATGTTTTTTGCTGGTGCTTTGCAAAAATATGGTGTGGGAGTTCAGGTAATCCGAGTTGGTAAATATAAATCAGCAGTTGAACCATTTATTCTGACCAAACCTAGTTCCGAAAGTCGTGAACAAACTCAGAAATTGCTAGGTGATATCTGGGATGAATTTCTCAACACTGTCAGTAAAACTCGACAATTAACCCCGCAACAGTTGCAGCAATTTGCTACTAATCAGGGGGTATTAATGGCTGATGAAGCACTGAAATATAAGCTGATTGATCAGGTAGCTTATTTTGATCAGGTAGCGACTCAACTGAAGCAGTTAACTGGTAGTAATCAGGATGATAAATCTTTTCATCAAGTTAGTTTAGTTAATTATGCCAAATCTGAGCGAGAGCCGAAACCTAAAAGCAGTTTGTTTGCAAATAAACCGGAAATTGCAGTAATTTATGCTGAAGGTGAGATCGTTGACGGTGAAGGTTCATTACGTCAGGTTGGAGGCGATCGGTTAGCTCAACAAATCCGAAGATTACGACTAAATGATCAAATCAAAGCGATCGTTTTCCGGATTAATAGTCCTGGTGGTAGTGCTACTGCATCAGAAGTAATTGGTCGAGAAATAGCTTTGACACGCAAAGTCAAACCAGTCATTGTTTCCATGGGAAATTTAGCCGCATCAGGTGGTTATTGGATTGCTGCTGATGCCGATCGCATTTTTGCTGAACCAAATACCATTACCGGTTCGATTGGTGTGTTTGGATTGTTGTTAAATGTGCAAAAATTAGCTAATGATAATGGGATTACTTGGGATGTGGTAAAAACAGCTCCTTTTGCGGATAGTTTTAGCATATCTCGTCCCAAAACTCCCCAAGAATTAGCTATGTATCAGAAAGTAATTAATCGGATTTACGATCGCTTTTTGGTGAAAGTAGCTAATGCTCGGAAAATGCCAAAAGAAAAGATTGCAGAAATTGCCCAAGGACGAGTTTGGTCTGGGGTGAGTGCTAAACAAATTGGTTTAGTTGATGAAATTGGTGGGATTAATGATGCGATTAAGGAAGCGATCAAGTTAGCTAAAGTAGGAGATAATTGGCAATTAGAGGAATATCCTAAGAGTCGCACCTTAGAAGAACAAATTTTCCAAAAGTTATTGGGTACTCATATTGCTCAAAATCAAATCCATTTAGATCCATTAACGAATGAATATAATCAGTTCCAAAAAGACTTAGCAAATTTAGGAATACTCAATGATCCCCTAGGAGTTTATGCTCGTTTACCCTATAATTTCCGGATTCATTGATTGGCTATTGGTGTCTCAAATTCCCGTGGGATTGTATAACCTAATTCGGAATGGATTGGATAGGTCGTAATTTTGAAAGTTTTCCCAATGTGGTTGCACCAAACTTGTCGAAGTGATTGATTAGAGGCTCCAGTGATCATCCCTTCACTCTGCTAAACTATGGTTGTTAGGTGGCGGAAGTTTAGCAAATTTAGGTAAATTGGGGTTAAGGTAATCCCAGGGTTGGGCACTGGCAACGTAAATTTCTGCTTGAGGCTTGAACCAGCCTGGATCATCTAAGCTGCCTGCTTGAATACTGATTAAGTCAGGATTTGCAGGTGTGCCAAACAAACGGGAGCCACATTGGGGACAGAAACCACGACTAACCAAGTTACCACTATCGCCAGTGACACTATAATATTTCACTTCTCCCGTAATGGTCACAGAACTGCGAGGTACGATTAACGCAGCAGCAAATGCACTGCCCGTTGCTCGCTGGCAATCCCGACAGTGGCAAAGCCCCATTCCCAGAGCTTCGGCTGAACATTCATAACGGATAGCTCCACACATACAACCACCAATAAAACTTGTTGCCATTGTGAATACTCAACAGTTGTTTTTATACACTACCACTTCGTAAGGATTCAGGTCTAACAAGCGAGGAATTAAAGATGGAGTCTGCACCTCAGAGTTAACCATCGCTTTAATCGCTTGCTCAAAAAAGCCAATTACAGAACGTCCTTGACGACAAGCTTGTATAACTGTCAACAAATTGCTAGTGTCTTGTCACCGCTCCATGGAACGCAGATTCCACTTTGAGTTTAAAGGTGGATGCCCAACTAAAAAACTCATCCCGATTTTGAGTTTGTTGGTAGAAAACATAATTTTCAAAACCTTCATCAATCAGGCGATCGTAGTCTTGAGCGTGACCAGTTCAACTCTCTCATCTGATCTGATCGCAATTAGCCTTTTAACTGGTAGCAAACGCTCTATAGCGATCGCCCCTGACTTTTTACAAAACTTTACATGGAGTCTGCTTTTGCTCAGATATGTGATCTACTTTCCCTATTTTGCTAATTTTTACTATTAAAAAGATCACAATTTATTTTAAAGTAAATCTCTAAATAAAGATTTTAACAATTTCCATGGATGCATCTCAATCTCTAAATAACCCTGTGGCGACTCCGCCCTCCGACTCTGCCCAGGTAACACTCAACACAAGTTTCTACCATGCTTTTATTTCCTATGGTCGGGCTGATAGTAAAGCCTTTGCAGCTAAACTCCAAGAGCGACTCAATCAGGCTGGATTCAAAGTGTGGTTTGATTTCAACGATATTCCCCTTGGTGTTGATTATCAAAATCAAATTGATGATGGGATAACTAAAGCGGATAACTTTCTGTTTCTAATTTCGCCTCATTCGGTTAACTCTCCCTATTGTGGGAAAGAAGTTGAACTAGCCATCAAATTAAAAAAACGAATCATTCCACTACTGCACGTAGGACAAATCAGCCAAGAGACTTGGCAACAGCGTCATCCTGGTAAATCAGAGTCAGAATGGCAAATCTATCAAGAAAAGGGATTACATTCCAGTTTCCCGAATATGCACCCTATGATTAGCAAAATCAACTGGATCTATGTTCAGGAAGGGATTGATGATTTTGAGAAAGGATTGAGCGGCTTAATAGACATATTTCATCGCCATCCGGATTATGTACGACAACATACAGTTTTATTAAATCGGGGAATTGAATGGGAACAACACCAGAAACAAACCCGCTATTTATTGACTGGAGAAGAACGGGAAACAGCAGAAGCATGGCTAAAACATCGGTTTCAGGAAGAACAACCACCATGTGAACCGACATTACTGCATTGTGAGTTAGTGTGTGAGAGTATCAAAAACGCCAATAACTTGATGACCCAGGTGTTTTTCTCCTATTCGGAAGTGGATCTGGCTAAGATGCTCCAAATTCGCCAGAGCTTGTTGCGAGAAGGGATCACAATTTGGACAAATAAGACAGATATTAAAACGGGGGAAGTATTTCAGGCGGCCATCAATCGGGGGATTGAACAAGCTGATAACATTGTTTATTTAATCTCGACCGATGCACTGACATCCCGTTACTGTCAGCAAGAGATTGACTATGCCCTTAGTCTGAATAAACGGATTATTCCCCTGTTGATCCGAACCACCGACTTGGAGAAAATTCCGCCCATCATCCGAGAATTACAATTTATCAACTTCAGTGAGAATCAGACTGAGGCAGATTTACGTGAGGCTTTGGATGATTTACTCAATGCTTTACGGGAAGAAGCCAGCTATTACGAAGATCATAAAATGCTGTTGAGCAAGGCGTTGAAATGGGAACAACAGAACCGTAACCCGAGTATTTTAATGCGGGGCTACAATTTGCGCCATGCAGAAGTGTGGTTGAAGGGAGCGGAACTGAAAACCCAACATCAGCCTACAGCCTTACAGAAAGAGTTTATTAGGGAAAGTTTGCGCCAACCACCAGTCACCTCCCTAGATGTATTTATCTCCTACTCCAAATCTGATGCGGAGCTAGCCCGTCAGTTAAATGATGAATTGCAGACGCGGGGGAAAATAACTTGGTTTGACCAAGAGAATATCGGGTCAGAGGCGGATCTGGAGCAGGAGATTTATCGGGGAATTGAGAGTGCGGACAATTTTCTGTTTATTTTATCACCACGCTCAATTAATTCTCCCTCCTGTATTGATGAAGTGGAATATGCAGCTAAACTCAGCAAACGTTTTATTACGATCTTGTATCAAGGGGTGAATACCGCCGAGTTGCATCCAGAGCTAGCTAAAGTACCGTCGATTGATTTTAGGCAAAGGGAAGGGGATTTTTACTCCCATATTAATCAATTGCTGAGAACTCTAGATACAGACCGGGAATATATCCAAAATCATACTAAATGGCTGCGTCGAGCGATTGAATGGGAAAAGCATAATAATAGCAGTGATTTACTGCTGCGGGGGAGTGAATTTGTGATCGCCCAGGAATGGTTTAAGCAAGCAAATCAAGGCAAAAAGCAACCCCAAATCACGGAATTGCAAACCAAGTTTATTGAATCTAGCCGCGATGCGATCGAGGCAATTGCTAAACAGGAAAAACGGCGACTGGTCGTGTTACGGCTGATGCTGGGGATGATGACAGGATTGGCGGTCGCTGCGGTGATCGCTACCATCATGGCGATCGCTAATGGCAAAAAAGCCAAACAGATTGCCATTAGTTCTCAGGGACAATATGCTTTGTCGCTATTAAATCCACATGAGGAAAAATTTGATGCTTTAATTGCCGCAATTGAGGCTGGAAAGGCTATGCAAAAAGAAGGGATCACTGACCCGGTAGTGACAGACGCTTTGGCAAGATCAGTTTTTAGCGTGAGTGAACACAACCGCTTGCTCAAACATAAGAGTTATCTCACCAGTGTCAGTTTCAGCCCCGATGGGAAAACCTTGGCTTCGGGGAGTTGGGACAAGACCATCATCCTGTGGAATGCGAGTACAGGAAAGGTACTTCGCACTCTCTCTGGCCATAATGAAGTAGTCTATAGCGTCAGTTTCAGCCCTGATGGGAAAATCTTGGCGACCGCTAGTAGAGACAGTACCATCAAGCTCTGGGATGTGAGTACAGGAAAGGAACTTCGCACTCTCTCTGGCCATACTGGGGTAGTCTATAGCGTCAGTTTTAGTACCGATGGGAAAACTTTGGCTTCTGGTAGTGAGGACAATAGCATCAAACTCTGGGATGTAAGTACGGGCCAAGAACTCCGCACGATCTATGGCCATAGTGATGTAGTCAGAAGTGTCAGTTTCAGCCCCGATGGGAAAACCTTAGCTTCGGCGAGTTGGGACAAGACCGTTAAACTCTGGGATATGAATACTGGCCAGCACATTCGCACTCTTTATGGCCATACTGATCAAGTCTATAACATCAGTTTCAGCCCCGATGGGAACACCTTAGCTTCGGCGAGTTGGGACAAGACCGTTAAACTCTGGGATGTAAATAGTGGCCATGAACTTCATAGTCTCAATGGTCATAGTGATTTTGTCAATAGTGTTAGTTTCAGTCCCGATGGGAACACCTTGGCTTCTGCTAGTTGGGATAATACCATTAAACTTTGGGATGTGAGTAACGGTGAGGAAATTCGCACTCTCCCTGGCCATAGGAATTTTGTTTATAGTGTCAGTTTCAGCCCCGATGGGAAAACCTTAGCTTCGGCGAGTTGGGACAAGACCATTAAACTTTGGGATCTGGATACAGACCAGGAAATACGCACTCTCCCTGGCCATCGCAATGTAGTCAATAGTGTCAGTTTCAGTCCCGATGGAAAAACCTTGGCTTCGGGGAGTTGGGATCAGACGGTCAAACTCTGGAATGTAAGTACCGGCCACCTAATTCACACTCTTCTTGGCCATAATAATTATGTTTATAGTGTCAGTTTCAGCCCCGATGGAAAAACCTTGGCGACCGCTAGTTGGGACCAGACTATCAAACTCTGGAATGTAAGCACGGGCCAGCTAATTCGCACTTTCTCTGGCCATAATAATTTTGTTTATAGTGTTAGTTTCAGTCCCGATGGAAAAACTTTGGCTTCTGCTAGTTTTGACAAGACCGTCAAACTCTGGAATGTAAGTACAGGTCAGCTAATTCATACTTTCTCTGGCCATAGTGATTTTGTCTATAGCGCCAGTTTCAGCCCCGATGGGAAAACCTTGGCGACCGCTAGTAGGGACAAGATGATCAAACTCTGGGATCTGAGTACCGGACAGGAAATTCGGACTTTCTCTGGCCATAGTGATGTAGTCTATAACATTAGTTTCAGCCCCGATGGGAAAACCTTGGCTTCGGCGAGTTGGGACAAGACGATCAAGCTCTGGAATGTGAGTACCGGGCAGGAACTTCGCACTCTCCCTGGCCATAGTGATGTAGTCTATAGCGTCAGTTTCAGCCCCGATGGGAACACTTTGGCTTCTGCTAGTTGGGATAAGACGATCAAACTCTGGAATGTGAGTAATGGCCAGGAAATTCGCACTCTCTCTGGCCATCTTGATTTTGTTAATAGTGTCAGTTTTAGCCCCGATGGGAAAACTTTGGCTTCTGCTAGTGGGGACAAGACTATCATCTTGTGGAAGTTAGACGTTGATTTTAACCATCTTTTAGAACGGGGTTGCGATTGGTTGAATGTTTATTTGCATAACCCGGATTCTGATGCTGATTTTAGCCATATTGACAGTCATCTTTGCGACGATATCAACAGGTGAAGAATTAATCTAAATTACTACCTGAACCCCACAAGGTTTTAGCTAGATAGGAGTTGAGCTGGAATTGGGAGCGATCGGATGAACTGGGTCTCTTAAGCAGATGGGGAGAAGTTCAGATTAACGATACTTCTTCAATATTAGCAAGATCTGACAATTCGTTCCGGGTTGGGGATGAAAAATATGTCCATGACGCGATCGCATCTTCCTCACTTTCAGATTGACGGTGACAGCGAATTGCAAAAGTACAATTCTGACAATGTCCTGCTGTTTCTGGGATTTGAGGAAAAAACTCTCCTTGTTCATATTCTTGTAACCAAACTGTCAATTGATTTAATAAGTCTGTTAAATCTTCATGAATTTGCTGATGTTGTCTCGAATCGTAGCTAAATTTCAAACTTGGTGATTCCCGTTCTTTCTCTGACTGGACAAACCAGTAAGTTAGGGAAACTTGTTCAGGAAAATAATTACTTGTTGCTACTAAAGCGTAACAATAAAGACGAGTTTGCCAATTTTTTTCGATCCACTGACGCTGGTTCGGACGAGCATAAGTTTTCCAATCTAAAATTTGTGCTTGCTCTTGATCTGCAATCAATAAATCATAAATAACTGTGAGTAAATAATCCTGAAATTTCAGAGTCCGACTATGTTCAGCTTCCCGAAAACTGGTGGAATCAGTCACAGCAATCAAAATTTCTGGTGCTGCACTAATAAAAGAATTAAACCAGATTTGTAATTGGGGATCTTCAGCAACTATACTTTCTATTGGTAAACCCAATTCTCGCTGCTGCATTAACAAGTGAAAACGATTTCCCCAATTTAATTTTTCTTGTTGTTCTGGAGTCGGTGGTGCTGCTAACTGTTCTAAAAAAGTATATTGAAACTTACGCGGACAGGTGGTCAGTAAATTTAAGTGTCCTTGGGATAATCTCATCAGAATTTAGAATACCTTACTCAACACAAACACACTATCTTTATTTCCACGACCAATGCGTAGATCTTCATCTAAATAAGTTAGCTCTAACCAACCTTGTTGGTCACGAGTCTCAATATTAAAATCAACTGCAAGAAACTTTTTACCTGTTTCAATTTCCTGAATATAATCGCTGGGAAAGCGATAACCAATTAAACGCTGTAGTCCGATAATAAATCTTTCAAATTTTACTTCTACTCGCTGCTGAGAAGATGGCTCAAATCTAGCAACAACACTCACTATTCCCTCTAAATAGGGTAATCCATAAATTTCTGCAATATTGTAGATTTTGGCTTCCTTAGCCCGAATATATTGATAGATTTGTCCAAGTTTTAATAAAGGGAGGCGATCAATCCCTAGTAATTCATCACTGGTAGTATACAATAGTCGCCAATTACCATCAAGTAACTCGGTTGCTTCCACTGGTCGGGGAGTAGGATTGCGGTCTTCTAACTGAGCGATCGCAGCTAAAATTGCTAATTTATCAGTTTCAGTGGCCAATAAACCCCGATTTTTACCAGCGATCGCTTCCAACAATGTAGTTTTTCCTAGCATAATAAATATACCTCTCTTTCTATCTTTAATAGTTTACATTTTTTTATCTAAATCATCCAGTGGTAATTGCTAGCAAAAATCCCCAGCAATTACTCAAATGGATCTGGGGCGATCGCACCTTCGGAGAAAATGAGGATGTTGATCCCAGTCTCGGATTGGCCAGTAGATTTTGAGTTCCGTGCTATGGCATTATTAAAAGTAGCTCAGTACCGCGAGGCTTGATAAATTACGATCCGAAGTAGATTTTGAATTCAGTTGATGCTAGAATCGCAGTAATTATGTCTAATCATCATTCTACATCCATGAATTTGAGTTCAGGTAATTATGTATCATCAGATTGGACTTTGGGATAATCAGCTAGATAGCAGTCATCTATTTCTCGAAAATAACCTGCAAAACAAAGTAGTTATTAATACTGATGGAGATGCTATACTATATCCCTTTTTTTTTAGCATTAAAGAAAGTAATCGTCTTTTTTCAGATTTATATTCTAGTGTTAAATGGAGACAAGACACAATCCAATTTTTTGGAAAAAAGATGCCTTTACCGAGACTTACTGCTTGGTATGGAGATGAAGGTAAATCATATACTTATTCGGGTATAGAACAGCATCCTGAAGCTTGGAATCCCGTACTAAAATCAATCAAATCAAAAATTGAAGAAATATCAGAAGTTACTTTTAATAGTGTTCTGATCAACCTATATCGGGATGGTAAAGATAGCGTTTCATGGCATAGTGATGATGAGCCAGAACTAGGAGAAAATCCGATTATAGCCTCAGTTAGCTTTGGCGCAAGTCGCCGATTTTCATTAAAGCATAAAATATCAAAAGACCACAAAATTGATATTGATTTGCCCAATGGTAGTTTGCTATTGATGAAAGGTCAAATGCAGCACTTTTGGCAACATCAAATTGCTAAAACTTCTAAATCGGTTGCTCCCAGAATCAATTTAACTTTTAGAGTGATTAAATAAGAGAAGCTAAAAACTAATGGAAAACCTATACGACTATATTAGACCTCTTGCAAAAGTCCTTATTCATCTATTTATTGACAGGCAAGATGCCTGTCCCACCAGAAAAAATCACTTTTGTGGGACAGGCATCTTGCCTGTCCTATTTATTTTTGCAAGAGGTCTATTTTAGAAGGAATCAAAACCTCTCCAGCTTTTTATGGTGCTGAAACCTATGCCATAATTGACTAGAGAAAAAATAAACGATTAAATATAAAAACTGACCTGATGAATTTAACGATCGGCTTGCTTATCCGCATTACCCAAACTCCTGGTCCAATGTGGTGGTCGTCCCTGTATTCGAGGGATGCGAATTCGAGTCACCGATATTTTAGAAATGTTGGCTGAAAACGTTAGCGTTACTGAAATTTTAGCAGACTTCCCCGATTTGGAACTGGCAGATATTCAAGCTTGTGTACTGTTCGCAGCAAAGCGCACTGATTTTCCTAGACTCACAGCATGAAGAGCAGATATTTTTTGACCAGTTGCAGGTAGATGTGGTTGACGGAGTTATTGAAAATATTTGTGGGTGGCAGTTGACAGGGCAGAAAAATATATGATACCATAACGTAATTTGAATATTTTTTTACACAAATAATGGTCAAAACCCAGTTAGCTAGTTGTTTGTCCCTATGTCATAATTAGTAAATAAGCCCGTGTTGAGTTGCGTTTCCTCAGCCCAACTTAGAAAATCTACAATCACACTAAGCGATAAGGTAATGGATTCAGAAAAAGACGATAAAAAACTAACTATAACAGAGATGATCAAATCTGGTCAATTACAAAGTATCTATTTTAACGAGTTTGGTATTGGAGTTTCTAAGCATGATATTTTCATATTATTAAGACGTAATGGAAAAGAAGAAGCAATACTCAACGCATCTCACATTACAGCTAAATCACTTGTAAGTTCTCTAGGTGAGGCTCTGAGAAGATTTGAAACTAAAACAAATCAAACCATACCGGATTCAGATGAAATTGAAAAATTAATGGCGGAGCAAGATGAGGACAATGAGCAATGAGCAGAAGGATAAATCTTCTTCTTTTTTTTACGATTTTAAATTGAAGACAATAGATAAAAGTCGGTTTTATATTCCAGAAAAAAGCCCTCCATTTGTTTATATGGAATCCAAGTCGAAAAATCTCGAAATACCAAGAAATAAATCAAGTAAAAGAGATGAAATAGATAAATTATCGACATTTGAAGAAATACTTAAATATGGAATTGATGCTATTAAGTTGAAGGATGATTATTTTTTCAACCGGATTTGTGAATTAAAAGAATTATGCGATTCAGAAGAAGACTATGATGTTTCTTTGGAATCGCTTAAAACCATGTTTTTATTTGTTGAAGCAATTGGAAGTATTTCTAAACCGAGTAGCTTAACTGTAAGTGAAAGTGGTCTTTTTTATTTAGAATGGGAGCGAGATAGAAACAATTCAATAACCGTGCGGTTCAAAAAAGATTATTTCTTAGACTATGTTATTTTTAAGCCAAGTTTGCATATAAAGAAACGAATTACCTTGAATGGTTCAATGTATGCTCTTGATCTAATTGATTATCTGAGCGATTTAAACATAAAATATATCAAAAAATATAAATAAGAAAAATCAAGATGACAGAAATAGAAACTGGTAATGTTACTCGCTATTGTAAACCCTCAACTTTGGAAAATGGAATACCAAAGAGTTCTAGTTTTGAAAGACGAAGGGATGAAAAATATTTGTCGGTTTATTGGCTTGAATTCTTTGGTGAGGAAACAGAAGTAGAAAACATTAAAGAAGTTAAAAGGTCTATGGAACAAAAAAGTTTTACTTGTAAACCTAATGGCTCTTTTGCTATTATTAATATCCAGCAATCAAAAGAATATATCTTTGAAAAATAATCATTATATATTTCCTATAGAGAACAGAACTTACCTCATTGTGGTATTTTCCATGAGTCTGACGATCTATTAATTGCCAAGTTGCTTGCTGAGTACGTTCAGAACAATTATCCCGTTAGAAATCTCGCCGATTCAACGATTTCACCCTCATAACCGTCTGAAAAATTGCCGATCTAAAAAGTAACTAATGCCTACTCTGGACAGCTAGTAACTATTTAATCTCATTATCGATCTGCTCAAGATATCGAAATCTTTGAAGCAGCACGAGTCGAAAATGCTGTGATTATGACCAAAAATAGTGACTTCATCGACTTGGTATGTCGTTTAGGATCACCTCCTCAAATTTTGGGGCTAACCTGGGGCATATTTTAGTAAGTTTCAAGGGCGATCGCACCTGGACTAATGCCAGATTTCTAAGCAAGAAATAGATCAGATCTTTACTAACTTCTAACGCAAACAGCAGTTTCATAAAGACGTTTTCTTCCTCCCCTTTTTCTGAAAGAGATTATTCTTTCAACTTCAAAACCTTCATGCTTAAAAAGCTTACCCAAGATCGATTCAGTAAATATTTCTACCCCTGAAAGTCTAGAATTTCCGAGAATATATGCACCTTGAAATCTAGTTGTATTAACTTCCTTAAGAGATTTTATGTGCTTCCACATATCAATAAAGTATTTGGTCGCATAATTACACATCAATACACTTTTATCTTGCAGTTTTTCGTAATAGCAAAGATATGATTTAATGTCAGGAGGAACTACAATCAATTCCTTCTCTAGAACAGAAGTAGCTCTACCCCAGGTTCCACCAATTGCCTGCAAATCAATCTCTGTAGCTTGTCTAACATGATCTAAAACTTCCATGAAGTGCAATTGTGGTCTAGTTTGATGAACGTAACTATATCGATTTGGATAAGGAGGTGAAGTGATGACAAAATTAACAGGACAATTGATTTGTTTTTTCAAATTATCAGTTGAGTTTCCTAGTTGAATTGAGCCAAGTTCTGAAAATGAGATTTCTGCAATATTTAGACTTATTAAATCATTGTAGATCACCCCTAAATTTTTGCTGACCTCGGCAAAGACATCAATTTTTCTTTGATGATTGTCATCAAAAGTAATTGTGGGATGATTCCTGTGAATATTTGCACAATCTAAACAGGCTTGATTTAAAGCAAGCCATAAATAATCTTTAACTGGATAATATGCTGATTTTAACATGATTTCACGAAAGATAATCAAATCTTTAAGTACATTTTTTTTCCACCATCTAAACACATTGTGAATAATGGGAATACTTGTATTGAAAGCTTCAATAACAGCTTCGAGAGAAAATTCTTTAAACTTCTCGATCAAACTACGTCCCTCTGTAAGATATTTCTCAAATAGATGAAGATTGTCTATATTCCATGTCAGAGATTTACAGCCAACTTGTTGTAATAAAGGGTTGATTTCAATTCCTAGAGCCTTTATTCCCTGTTTTTGGCATTCTATAGATGTTGTCCCTCTCCCGCTAAATGGATCAACGACAAAATGTTCTCTAGTAATTTGCAATTCTTTAATCAAAAATCTTACTAAGCTTGGCGAGTAGCTTGGAGTAAGACGATACCATCTATGAACCGACTCAATCTGTCCTGCTTTGAAAGTAATATCTCCTAAATCTATTTCCTGATAATCAAAACCAGACTCTTGGATATTTCTCTGAAAACACCTCGGATTATCATTGAGATCTGATTCAAATAGTGATAATTGCTGAAACATAGATACTAGGACGACAAATTGCTATTTAAAAGTAGCATAATTTGCTTGGTTTGACAATCAGTTAATGGAATTTAACACCCAGTCTTTACCCTTTTCTGGGTTTGGTTGTGCGTCGGGATGGTTGGTATTGACTCGGTTAGATGGTATTTTGATGCGATCGCGATCTAAAAACTAATTACAGTTAATTTAATCCGCGATCGCCCCATCTCCATGCTCAGAAAAGCCATCTTGATTCTAACCCGATTACTCGATTAATCGCGATCGCCACTGAATCCCAAAAATCTACTTCTTTTTTTGGCGAAGGCTCCTTAAGGAGCTTTTGTTATTTGAGAGGGAGATGAAAAAGTTTCAGCTAGATTGTCTGCCAAACTGAGTTAACAACTCCTGATAAGACAAATTTAAAAGTAACTCAGTACGTTGTTTCACAGGAAGTAACATCAAAGAATCAACAATGGTAGATAATTCGGTGGTGATCGCCCCAAACCTAAATTCAAGCAGGTTTTCCACCATCAAACGCTGTCCTTGTAAACTTCCTTCTTGTATTCCTTCGCGCATTCCTTCGCGCATTCCTTCGCGCATTCCTTGAAGTAAAACATCTTCTCGCCAACGCAGATAAGCTGGTGATAAGTTCATAATTAACTCCTGATCATCTTCAGTTAAATTTTCGCTTTGTTCTATATTCAATCGCCAGTTAGAAAGCATTTCTAGGATATTGGTTCGTAATGGTGACGAAAGAGGAAGTTCGACTACTTCCTGAATTGCCCCTTTTTGGGTTCCTTTCTTGCCCAAGACTCTTACCCAAAGAGTTGCTGGGGTTACGGGTAGTTTATTAATTGCGACCAAAGCAATTTTTTGCAACTTCGGCAGAAAATAAACACCTTGAGGCCAATCGCCATTCTCATCTAGTTTAGCACCAAATCCATTTAGTAATGTAGCCGAAGCGGAGGGTGACAGTATCCATAAATGGGGTAAACTAGCTTCAGATAAAGAAATTCCTTCTCGTCTAGCTTGACGTTTGAGATGGTTGTGGGCAGAATTCAATTTGCTTTGGCAATCACGGATCTCAGCAGGTGTAGGTGAATTGCGAAAAGGTTCAAACAAACAAGTTTTTGTGGCCATCTGACCTAATAAACCCAATATTTCCAGTTGTGCAGATGGTAACTGTGTTGGCTCAAACCAGACATCAATCAAACGAGCTTCTGAAGAGATTTCTCGGCTGGTTTCTACTTGACCTAAAGGCGATAATAACTCTTCCAAATATTGTTTGGCAAATTGATCGTGAGGCTGTCGTGTCATTTACTTATTAAGACATCAAAAATATCATTATATCATTGTTTAAGTATTGAAGCGTAAATGCCCTACACTTAACTGAACTGTATTGCTATATAAAGATCAACTGCGATCGCCCCATCTCCATGCTCAGAAAAGCCATCTTGATTCTAACCCGATTACTCGAGCAATCGCGATCGCCAACCACATTAACAGCAGAGTGATCGCACTTGATCGGGCTTGACATGATTAGAAGGAATTCAAAAGGGAAGTTCTTCCTCTTCTTGATCATTTTTTATTGGTAAATCCCGTAATTCGATCACAGCAGCGATTAGTTTCCAACAAGGATCGCCCTCTTTTTCCCAATCAGAGGGTCGCCAAGGCATACTTAAACTAACTGTTACTAAGCAAGGATGTTGAGGACGATATCCTAATTCTAAAATTCTCACAAATGCCGGATCGGTAATAGTGGCTGTCAATTTTTGATGTTGAGCTGTCTCTAGGGTAGCTTCCCATTTTTTACTATCTTCAAATCGCGCTCCTAGCGATCGCACTGATAATTTTACCGCTAAAATTAACTGAAGTGTATAACGCTGAGAAAAAGGTAATGACTGCATAAAATCTATAGTCACATACCGCTGCTCGTTATGAAGAATATATTTTTCCTGACTGCAAAATTTGAGCAAATCACTAGCAGATGCTCGTTTCAATCTGCGCCATTCTCCTGGTAAAATAGAAAGATTCTCGCATTCAAACCCGAAATCAGGTCCGGTATGGGCTAAGGGAATTTCTAAAATGTCTAATAGTGCAGGTTCTAATCTGCTAATCTGTCTCATTTCTTTGGGAACTCTCCCATCAGGTAAGTCTGATACTGGACGAATCCATTGTCCAGTATTGGGATTAATTCCTGCAATGCACCGATCGCCACGTTTCCAAGAATTTGCTAAACAAATTATTCTAGTCATAGATGGTTTATATTCATGTTTCCCCATTTGTTTTGCAGATATTCTGCTACTAAACGACGATGACAATGATGTGGTTTAGCTTCACTACAGAGCAGACATCCATCATTAAATATCTGAGGTGATATTTTTTGTTCAATCTCGCGATCGCTGATCAATTGCAAAAATTTTTTCTCATAATTATCCCAATCTCCACCATGCTTTTTATATTCATCTAAAATATCCTTAGTCGGTGCTAAGTCTAAAATATGAATATATTCAATCTGACCGATTTTGGTTAAGAAATACTCTAAATCTTTGCGTTTGGCAAATCCTGCTAATTGAGAAATATTATTGAGTCTAGTATCAATTACTCGTCGGACTCCAGCATTCACTAAGGTATCAAAAAATTCTTGGGCAGTTTTTTGGGTAAATCCGATCGTAAACAAATTGATTGGCTCATTCAGGTGCATGGTTAGGTTTCTCCGATTTTACATAAGCAATCTCTAATCCTTGTTTATCATAAGCTGTTTCTAAATCTATTTCTACTAACTCAGGTGAGGTAAATAAGTTTAACTGAATTGGTTGATTTAAGTCATTTTTATTAAACTTTGCTAATAACCTTTTTTCTAATTGAGCGTGGGATTCCAATTCTCCATCTGGTAAAATATGATAAATTGAGACTTGCTCTTTTTTTTGTAACTCTCGACCAATTAAAATTGTCCGGTGACAGGTAAGCGGATCTTTTTCTGCACACATTAAAGCAATTTTATAAGCTGCTAAACCTTTAAGTACCCGCTCAATTCCTTGGGAAAATAATTCAGTAGCTGCAATTCTTTCATAAAGGGCTTTACCAGTAAAATCATAACAACTTTCTGCTTCTGGTCTTGCTCCTAATTCTCGACCGAGAAAAACATACTGAATCCCTGCACTTACCAGAGCTGTTTTACAATTAGCTTGGTTAAAATGGGTGAGATAACGACTATATGGATGCGATCGCACATCAGCGATCGCTGTAATTTGATGTTGGTGTAGTAAGGAAATAAAATCTGCCATACTCAGATTAGAATGTCCGATCGTAAATAGTTCCATAAGCCAATTAAACGAAAAATCGGTATTACTACCGATCACAAAATTTCGATCAAATCTTAATTTTGATTTTTAGCTATTTTCCTCAACCTTGACAGTGATACAAAACACAAATTTTTAACAGATTGGTCACAAAACTTTTTTAATATTTCCTAGTTAACGATCGCGCTAATTTTAATTTCTGATTTAACCTGGATTACCCATCTCTAATTTTCCTAACACAATTAAGCTTTCTAAATCTTCTAAAGCATCGGGAAGATAAGTTTTTACAACTTTTCTTACTAATTGTAAAGCCCTATCATTAGCGCATCCCAACATCCGACTCAGATCACCAATATCAATACCACGACTAGCCTGTAATTTCATTAAAACTAGATAAGGTAACTCAATCACAGGTAACCCATCAGGAGCATGATTAGGTTTGCTCATTGCTTCTGTTACCCAAGATTGATTTGATTCAATTACATCTAAATAAGTCCCATCAGGTAATTGCCAAGTGCTACCACCAATGCTAAGGTCTGCAATCTTTATACTACCTTTTGCGGCTAATTGTTGGTAGATATTGACCGCATCTTGAGCAAATACTAAAATATCTAAATCATCAGTCATCCGTTCGGGCATATAAAGACGAGTAGCAATCCCACCTACTACTACAAAAGGAACATTTTGGAGAAGGGCTTTTATATTAGTCACAGTCCGCTTCCAAGTTCTGCTATTTAAAAATTCTAAACTACTACCTCGACCAGGACGACATCGACGTAGGGCAATTTCTATATATAGTTTGCGTCTTTGTTCTGGCAGCTTTAGATTTAGCATTTTTTCGCCTAGTGCTAATGTTGATGATCGTGATTATAAAAAATTCTTGCCCCCGCCCAATTGAGCTTTTCTCGTAGAGTTCGGTAATAGGAAAAATCCTCTCGCAAAATGATAAACTTGGCTCGACAATCAGCCATTTTCACATCCACCCGATGTCCTGGCCAAATCGGAGTGGCCAGGGTGCCATCCATCCATAACTTGTTATGCAAATTGTGATCAACTAATGGCCAAATACTCACCACCGAACCAGCTGGTAAAACAATCGGACGACTAGAAAGACTCAAAGGACAAATTGGTGTAACCGCGATCGCTTCCATCCCATCGTGGATAATTGGCCCATTAGCAGAAACCGTATAACAAGTAGAACCAGTGGGAGTCGCGACAATCAAACCATCCCCCTGATACTGATCTATCACCTCATTATCAATTTCCATTTCTAAAATCGCCGTAATCATCCGATCGGCAGCCGCAGGTTTCACACACATCTCATTCAAAGCCAAAAAGCGATCGCTCATCGGCTCTCCTGGGCCACGTCCAGCAAACACGGTTGCTTGTAACATCATGCGTCGTTGTAGAGCATAGCGATCTTCTAACAACCGCTCCCACACCTGCTCCGTATCCTTAAATATTTCTAAAGACTCCGTTAAAAACCCCAAATGTCCGCCCGCGTTGATCGCCAAAATCGGAATTCCATCGGTCGCCAAATGTCTAGCCGCAGCTAATGCAGTGCCATCTCCACCCAATACTAAGGCGAGATCAATTTTTTGCATGGTTGATGCCAAAAAAACCGGGTAGGGATTATCTGTAGCCCCACTCGGTCCAACCAAAACGTGACAGCCGCGATTTTCTAATTGACGGGCACACTGTTCAGCCCAACGCTTACTTAGGGAATCTCCGGCTTTATAGGCAATAATGACTTGGTTTAGCTCCACCTAATTACCATTTCAGCAGATTAAATTGCTCCATATCTACAGTATCACGATTCCGATAAATTGCTAAAACGATCGCCAAACCCACCGCCGCTTCAGCCGCAGCAACCGTAATCACAAATACTGTAAATACCTGACCCTTAATTTCTTGGGGATCTAAAAAATTAGAAAAAGCCATCAAATTCAGATTAACTGCATTCAGCAATAGCTCCACTGACATCAGCACTCGCACCGCATTACGACTAATAATTAAACCGTAAATTCCGATACAAAATAGCGCCGCCCCCAGGAGCAAAAAATATTGAAGTTGCAAAACCATGAAACTCCTAGTAATTAATTAGAGTTAACTGCGATCGGATCGTTTCTCATCACCGATTAGGTGGAAAAATCTGGTCAGGGCGTATTACCCTACGCCCCTACGGGATATTCAGTTATTTTGATTCACTGATTTGGGGGTTCACTGATCGATGAGACTAGCTCACGCGGACGTTCAGGCAATTTTAATGCTTGAGAACGATTTTGTTCCACCAAAGTTTCTTCTGGCAAAAATTCTCGCCGCGCCAACATAATTGCACCGATCATGGCAATTAACAACAGCACCGATGCTAACTCAAAGGGCAGCAAAAAGTCTGTAAAAAAATGTTTCCCAATGGTGACAATTGCCTCATTCCCGATCGCCCGAGCCGGGTCTAATGGCCAGGGAGTGCCCACAGCCATTGCCCCTAACAGGACAAAAATTCCCACACAAACTAGAGCTGTTGCAGTTTTCCGAATCCATGAGTTGGCGATCGGCGCAAAATCTTCCCGTTTATTTACCAACATAATGGCAAATAAAATCAGGACATTAACCGCTCCGATATAGATCAAAACCTGGGCAACTGCTACAAAATCCGCATTCAGCAATAAGTAAATCCCAGCAATACTAATAAATACGCCCCCCAACAAAAAAGCTGAGTAGACAATATTGGTAAACAGGACAACACCTAAAGCTGAACCAATCAGCATCAGCGTCAATATCCCAAACGAAACTAGCTGAACCCCTTCTCCTAGATTCACAATTTTTTTGTCCTTTGCTAATTAATGACCGGTACTATTTTTCTATTTGTTCAAGAATTTCTTCAGGACGCTGACCAGCACGACGAGCATCGCTGGGTAAGTCGTGGGGATCTAAAACCCCTTTGGGTAAATAGACTAATTCGCGCAACGGAGTCACCATTGGATCATTCGTCACCTTATAGGGTAAACGTCCCAGGGCGACGCTATCATAATTTAATTCATGGCGATCGTAAGCAGCCAACTCATATTCTTCTGTCATTGACAAACAATTGGTCGGGCAATATTCCACACAATTGCCACAAAAGATACAGACACCAAAGTCAATGCTGTAGTGTTTGAGCTTTTTCTTTTTGGTTTCTTTATTAAATTCCCAATCAACCACGGGTAGATTGATCGGACAAACCCGAACACAAACTTCACAAGCGATACACTTATCAAATTCAAAATGAATCCGACCGCGAAACCTTTCGGACGGAATTAGTTTTTCATAGGGATATTGAACCGTAATTGGTCGTCTCCGCATATGGTCAAAGGTAACCGACAATCCTTGACCGATGTGTTTAGCAGCTTGTACGGTTTCTTTAGTGTAATCACTAACTTGCTGGAGGAATTTGAGCATGGTTGTTTCTCACTCTTATCAATAATTAGTAATGGTAATTGCGATTCACCTCTGAGCCATTACCCACCAAAAGCAAAGGGAAATGCTAGTTTCAGTGCTGCTGTTAACAGCAGGTTGACTAGTGCTACTGGGAGGAGAAATTTCCAACCAAGATCTAATAACTGGTCAATCCGCACCCTTGGTACAGTCCAGCGCATTAAAATCGCTAGGAATACGAAAAAGTAAGCCTTCAGTAGGGTCATGGTAATGCCGAGGATGGAAGTGATTAGTTGTAACCAAGGAGTGGTTTCACTAATTCCTAACCAACCAGCTAATACTTCTACTGGAATGGGAAATCCCCAACCACCTAGATATAAAACCGCAACTAACAGGGAAGAAAGGACTAAGTTTACATAAGAACCTAAGTAAAACAGAGCAAATTTCATCCCTGAATACTCAGTTTGATAACCTGCAACTATTTCTTCTTCAGCTTCAGGAAGGTCAAAAGGTAATCTTTCGCATTCTGCTAAAACCGCAATCCAAAAGATGATAAAGCCAACTGGTTGACGCCAAATATTCCAACTGAGAATTCCATAACCAGATTGCTGGTTGACTATCTCAATGGTGCTGAGACTATTGGACATCATCACGATCGCTAGTACCGCTAGCGCTAAGGGAATTTCATAACTAATCGACTGTGCGGCTGCCCGTAATCCTCCGAGCAGTGAATATTTATTATTGGAAGCATATCCAGACATCAGCAAGCCAATGGGCTGAATACTAGATAGGGCAATCCACAAAAACACTGCCATGTTCAGATCGGCAATCAGCAAATTTTGCCCAAAGGGAACGATCAAATAGGACAAAAACACTGGGATCACGACGATAATCGGTCCCATCGTGAACAGGAATGGATCTGCTTTAGCTGGAGCGATGTCCTCTTTGAATAGGAGTTTGAGACCATCAGCTACTGGGGCTAGGACTCCTAATGGGCCAATATATTCGGGGCCGATCCGTTGTTGCACCGCAGCAGAAATTTTTCGTTCTAGCCAAACTGCAATTAGTACACCTACGGTAGAGCCAATCAAAATTACTAACATGGGCAGTGGGAGCCATAAGGTTTTGGCTACATCCCCTGGGAAGCCCAAATCTGTCAGGGCTTGAATAAAACTTCCTTGTAAGTCAATTCCTGGGTTCATGGTTAACACTTAACTTGCTTTGTGAAGATTTCTTACTACTTCACAAATTCCAGTATATAGCTCGATTGTGTTTCCGAACCGATCGAGTCAGATGTTAACAATTTTAGCAACCGTTTTTGGTGCCTAGAGCAATTGACAAACTCACATTTTTCTTTCTGATTGATACCATATAGAAAAGTTGATAGTAATTGATCTGCAATGCCGATCGCCCAAAAATAGACCCTTAGCATCATGAATCTAAGGGTCAAATTTCACCAAAATCAATTCTCTTTCAACTCAGGAGATTAGCGTTTTTCAATGGGAATATAGGGTGCCTCGTGCAAACCAGTATAAATTTGGGTCGGACGGAAAATCCGGTTTTCCGCTAACTGTTCTTTCCAATGAGCTAACCATCCTGCTACACGTGCGATCGCAAAAATTGGTGTAAATAGATCGATGGGAATACCCAATTTCCGATAAACCAGTCCTGAATAGAAATCTACGTTTGCGTAAATTCCTTTTGAACCGAGTTTTTCTTCCACGACTCGTTCTAGTTCTAAGGCTATATCATAGTATTCATCATGGCCAAATTTTTCAAACAGTTTTTCGGCCAGGTTTTGCAGGATCGTGGCTCGTGGATCTTTAACTTTGTAAACTCGGTGACCAAAACCCATAATTTTGGATTTGTTTTCCACACATTTTTCTATGTAGGGACGGACATTTTCCACTGAGCCAATTGTTTCCAACATTTCAATTACTTCTTCATTTGCTCCACCATGCAATGGACCGCCCAAAGTTCCTACCGCTGAAGCTACTACTGCATAAGGATCAGTCAGGGTGGATGCTGTCACCCGTGATGAAAAAGTAGAAGCATTCATAGTATGTTCGGCATGGAGTGTCAGACAAACATCAAATATATGAGCTGCTAACGGATCGGGTTGCTGTTCGTTGAGCATATAGAGAAAATTGGCAGAATAGTCCAAATCATCTCTTGGTTGGACTGGATCGTTTCCTTTTCTAATCAATTGGAAAGCTGCTACCATGGTCGGAATTTTGGCCAATAACCGCACTACTGCCGCCCGAATATAGGCGGGGTTATCTAGAGCCCGTCGGGAATAGAATAAACCCAAAGCCGCAGCACTAGCTTGGAGTGCGTCCATGGGATGGCCACTTTCGGGAAAGCATTTCATCATATCCCGAATTCGATATTTAATCCGTCGATGATAACGGATTTCATGTTCAAAGTCTTTTAGCTCTTGTTCGGTGGGCAGTTCGTTCCAGATCAATAGATAGGAAGTTTCTAAGAAGTTACTTTTTTCGGCTAAATCTTCAATCCGAATTCCTCGATATTCCAGTATGCCCCTTTGCCCATCTACATAGCTGATGCTGGATTGAGCAGCAGGAATATTTTCTAGACCTGGTCTGTATTCGCAAATATACATGGCTCGACCTTGTTTTTATTGCAATATTCTCAGGTTAAGGTAACGCAAAAGTAATCTTAATTGTCTTTTCCCCAGGATAATTTAATCGCTAAACCAGAAATTTTGGTGATGTTAACCAAAATAACAGGCTTCGCCCCACTGGAGCTCCGGTTTTTGGGATTTTTAAGCCAATGATGCCTGATTTCTTTAAGATCAATACTTCTTTAAATTCACCCCAAACTAAAATTTCTGCCCATTTACCCAGGTCAGGTTGATGGCCAATTAATGCTAATCGGGTGATGTTTTTGCCGATCGCTGGTTCTAACCACTTTAACCAGGTGTTAATATCTCCATCGGGTGCTAGAGCCGGAAATTCTTCTAACTGGGTACTTAAACCAGCTTTTTTCAGGATGTCAGCGGTTTGACGAGCGCGGATTAAAGGGCTGGTTAAGATCACATCAAATTGATTACCGATCTGGTTAAGTCGAGCCGCAACTTTTTTGGCTTGCTCTTCTCCTTTCGGGGTCAGTGGTCTTTCCTCGTCCTTAGAGTGTTTTTCTGCATCCACAGCGATCGCGTGACGGATTAAGTATAGTTCGATGGTCATGGTTACTCAGGTAGTAGGGTGATTTAATCTGTGGAAATAATTTAATTATCAGGGTTAATTAACTTCATTAGCTTTTTTTTTAAATTTGGCAATCAAAAACTTCCTCAAATTTTCACCATAAACTATGCACCAAACTAGGACTAGCCAGGTTTGGTCTTGAAGATTTGGTCTGAATTAACAGCTTATAGACCAATCACATATTTTTGCCATTCCTGGTGCATTCCACTTTTCAGGTGCTTGCTGACTTCAAAATGAAGACTGCTATAGGGTTTCCGGGGTGGATGATGCAAGGGCATATTTGCTTCTTTCGGGGTGCGGTTCCCTTTTTTGATGTTGCAACGTACACAAGCCGTCACAATATTTTCCCAAGAGTCTCCACCACCGCGAGAACGGGGGAAAACATGGTCGAGGGTCATATCATCACCCGTATAACCGCAGTATTGACAACAGTGTCCGTCACGATGCAGGATGTTCCGGCGGGTCAGAGGAATTTCCTGGTAAGGAACTCGGACATAGTGTCGCAATCGGATCACTGTAGGTAGAGGCCATTCGGCATAGACAACTTTGCCGTTGTGTTCTACCTGTTCTGCTTTACCTTTGAGCAACAACACCACAGCCCGCCGCCAGTTGGTAATGTTGAGAGGTTCGTAAGATGCGTTCAATACGAGAACCTTGCCCATTGATTATTGCTGAGGAGAAGATTTTTCCAGATCCTAGCACAACTTGCTCAGATTAGATCAGCCGATCGGCATCTAATCTAGCAAATTAGTAGAAAACTCGAAATCCCAAATCACTTTGACAGTAGAATGGAAGGGTACTCCCAGGCGGCATTACCTGGCCAGACTACCTGGTCAACTCTTTGCTCGTGCCATCCTATGCCCATCAATTCCAGGGTGATCCCCTAAATCGGTGCAAAATCAGACAAATTGACGGTTGACAATAAAGTTATTGCAAAGTATAATAAACAAAGGTTCTTAAATACATACTATGGTATCTTATCCCCAAAGTATTACAGTGCAAGTCATTGGCGTGAAAATAAAGCAAGCATTTCAGTCAGATTAAATGCAGATTTGATTTAGAATCCTTTCCAGCTAGCCTGCACAAATTCATGACTAATGGTTTAGCATTCTAGATGCTAAAAAGCCTAAAAAGATTTTCAAGACCACTAATTCTAAGTAAAAAAAAGAGAATGAGTAAATATTTGCCTCAATTTAACCGCAATTGGGCTGGTTTTTCTGATGTTTTTGGTGTTTCAGCTGATCAGGTTATTTCGAGTATGGATGATGCGGGTGATGATATCCCCGAGCAAGAGCCTAAATATAATATTTCCTTAAATGCAGTTGGTATAAGTCGCCACGATATTCCCGTCCAAATTTTAGATCCCTTTGGTTCAGGAGAAGTTGTACAAGTTCCTTGTTCTGTCATTGCCGAAACTGCTGTACCTTACTATAAGCGAGGTATACATATGTCTCGGATTGGCAATCTATTCGCTCAGTTGACAGAAAAAGTGTTTGTGAGTTTACAAGAATACTCTTTAAATGTCGCCAACTTGTTAACAGATTTAGAATATGATGGCTCATCTAAAGTAGAAGTCAAGGGGAAACTATCCTATTTAGAACAAGTTGAAGGTTGGAAGACGGAAAAAAATAAAGTATCGTTAGAACATATAGGTTTAACTGCAAGTACTTATACTAAACAGGAAAAAGGTTATATCCAGAATGCTGGAATAGAAGTTTCTAACATTACAGCTTGTCCCTGTGTCCAAAGCACTTATCGACATACGCTATTAAAAAGCAATAGCGAACTGGAGAAGCGCTTAATTAATCCTTTAATTACCCATTCTCAAAGATGTCGGACTAAGGTAGAGATTTTGAATATTGATGGACAGCTGAATATTCCGATTAAAGAGATCCTCCATCAAGTTGATCTAGGAATTGTGAGGGTACTAAATACTCTACCCAGAGAATATGAGCTTTTAATGGTTTATCAAGCACATCGGTATCCTCAATTTATTGAAGATGTGGTCAGAGAAATAGCGGTTAAAGTCTCTCAAGTTACTCAAGAAAATTTCCCAAATAGTTCTATTCGGGTGACTTCCCAGAGCATGGAATCAATCCATGATTTTGATATCCAAGCTTTACTGGAAGATTCCATCCAAAATTTTTGCAACGCAGCTCGTTCAATTTAATCACAACCCCAAAAATGGTTACAGTCACCACTATTAATAGACCACAAACAACAGTGGTTTTAGCAATGAGTGCTGATGGGAAGATTTCCGATTTTAAGCGATCGCCTCCTAAATTCGGTTCCCCATCTGATCAAGCACACTTAGAAAAGCAAATCGCTCAATCTGATGGTGTAATGTTGGGTGCTGGAACTCTCCGTGCTGATGGGATTGCTGCCATTATTACTAACCCTGAACTTCTAGAACAACGGAAACAGCAAGGGAAATCACCACAACTAGTCCAAATTGTTTGCTCTGGTGGTGGTTTAATCGATCCCCAATTAGACTTTTTTCATCAACCTGTATCGCGTTGGTTGCTCACGACTAAAATCGGTGCTCAACATTGGCAAGGACGTTCAGAATTTGAGCAGATTTTAATTATGGAAACACCGAAAGGAGAAATAGACTGGATTAGTGCTTTTGGGCAATTAACCACCTTAGGAATGAGCCATATTTCAATAATTGGTGGTGGTGAATTAGTATCCTCACTACTATTATTTGATTTGATTGATGAAATATGGTTAACAATATGTCCTTTGATTTTTGGTGGTTTAACAGCACCTACCCCAGTAGCAGGTAAAGGTTTTTTATTTTCAGAAGCTCCTCGGTTAGAATTGTTAGAACTGCATAAAATTGATCAGGAAGTTTTCCTTCACTATCGCCGAAAAAGATGATCAAGAAAGTTCTTGGTGAGTAATGATTTGGCAGTTTGAGATTAATTTTTAACTGCCAATTTGCTTTCTCGGCCAAAATCAAATATGGAGAGACAGATAATTTCCAATTATTGCAGCAGCTCTATAATAGTATCAAATTGATAATTATTAACTAAATCAAATAGTTCCTTATTTAAAGCAGCATCATCATCAGGGAGTTCAGCAAGTAAGTTAAAAATTAAATCTGCATCAGCACAAATAGCTCCGTAATACAACCGTTTTAGCCATTCATTGGGCTTTGTCTGGAGCATTTCCTTAGTTGGTTTTTCGGTAGAGAGTGTTAATTTAGCCAAAGATGGCTGTTGATTTTCGCTTTCATAAATATAACTAATTTGTAAATGTTCGGCAATTTTTGTTAAAATCACATCTTCTTGAAAAGGTTTACTAAGAAAGTCGTCACAACCTGCGGCTAAAATTGCGGCTCTTTCTTCATCAAAGGTACTAGCAGTTAAAGCAATAATTACTGGGTTAAACCTAGATTGATTTGTAGCTTTAATAGATTTAGTAGCTGCATATCCATCCATAATGGGCATCCGCATATCCATTAAAATCAAGTGGGGTTGCCAACTTAAACACAAATCGACAGCTTCTTGACCATTTTCAGCTTCACACACTTGAAATCCGATTCTTTTTAAGAATTTTATAATAGGGAGTCTATTGATTTTAGCATCATCAACGATCAGAATGCGGTAAGGTGGTTGTTCTGGTGCTAAACCAATCACCCGGATTTTGGCTTTTTTGGTTTCAATTTTTGGCGATCGAGACAAAGTAACCTGAATATCAAATGTAAAAATAGTGCCTTGATTAGGAATACTACTAACCCAGATATCTCCTCCCATCATTTGCACAAATTTTCGGCTAATGGGTAAACCTAATCCACTACCCTCTTGGGATTTACGACCTGTTTCAGTTTGGACAAATGGATCAAACAGAGTAGCGAGTTCTTCTGATGCTATTCCTAACCCCGTATCGGCAACTTTAAATAGCAAACGTGCCGAGGTCAATGATCTAATTTCATCAGCTTTACTTACCTGTAATTTCACTTGACCTATGTCCGTAAATTTAATCGAATTTCCCAGTAAATTTAGCAAAACTTGCCGCAATTTATTTTCATCTGTTTGGACAAATTGAGGCAGATCAATACTACGTTCATGGATTAATTTTAAACCTTTAGATTTCGCTTTAACTTGCAGCATTTGTTCAACATGATCAAGCAAATTATATAAATTAAAACAATTTTCGTTCAGAGTTAATTTACCAGCTTCAATTTGAGACATCGATAAAATATCATTAATTAAAGTCAGTAAATGTTCCCCACTGCGATTAATAATCGTCACATATTCTCTCTGTTCTGGATTCAGTGCTAAATCGCGCTCTAGCAATTGAGAAAAGCCTAAAATAGCATTTAATGGAGTCCGCAGTTCGTGACTCATATTGGCTAAAAATAAACTTTTAGTAAGATTAGCTTTATCCGCAGTTTCCTTGGCTTGTTGCAGGGCAGATTCTGCATATTTACGGGCGGTAATATCGACAACAGTTGCCGCAGCTCCGATCGCATTTCCATGTTGATCAATTAAGCTCGTATTATGCCATTCACAAATAATAATTTTCCCATCTTTGGTGATATTTTCATTAATACTACAAGAGCTACTTTGAGTACGAATCAACTCAAGTAAGCTTAATTTCATTAGCTCTTGATGATTTTCAGTCATCACCAGTCTAGTAATATTAATACCTAAAATCTGATCTTTTTGATAACCAAAAATTAATTCAGCAGTTGGGTTCCAATCGACAATTTCTAAGTCAAGATTTATTTCAATTAAAGCTAAAGGAGTTTGTTTAAATAAAAAGGAAAGTCTTGATTGAGAATTGATCAATTCCTCTTCTACACTCTTGCGATCGCTAATATCAATGGCTGTACCAATAATTTGTTTTGGTTTACCATCAGCAGTTCTAGTAAACACACTATCACGACTCAAAAACCAGTGCCATTCACCGTTTTTATGCCGCAATCGATATTCCGACTCCAGCACTTCACCTTCTTGAAAAGCATAAAATTTTTTCAGCTTTTGCGGAACTTTAGCCAAATCATTTGGGTGCATTAATTTAGTAAAAGCTAAATCCCCTAATTCTTGTGCTGCTTCAGGTGAATAACCTAAAACTATACCAATTTCTCGATTAACATACACAGTCCGTTTTTCTAGTAAGTCGTAAATATAGATAAGATTAGGGTTAATTGCGGCAAAAAAAGCCCGTAGTTTAGATTCGGAAGCTAACCGTGCTAGCTCTGCTAGATCTGTTTGATTTGGATAGATATTCATCTGTTTCTCAGGTAATACCAATAACCCATGAAATTGTACTTAATCTGAGTCTGATCTGTTAGCTATGGGCAGGTTTATGATAGTTATCTGTTAGTGACCAAATTTATTGGTAAACCTGCCCCCACCCACAGATCAATCGTCATACTTTTATCCCCTAGTATTACACTTTTTTTAGATTTTTTCAGAAAATGGGGTTGAGATTTTACCTGTTAGTAAATAAGTCATCATCTTTCCTTTTCCTTTGACTTCGAGCAGACCCCGCTGTTTAAACAGATATTTATCCTTTAATATTTGATAAGTTACATCTGTGACTTGAATGGTGTCTGTAATTCCCTGGGATTCCATCCGACTAGCTGTATTAACGGTATCACCCCACAAATCATAGATAAACTTTTTCAGACCAATTACCCCAGCAACTACTGGACCAGTATTAATACCGATCCGAATCCTTAATGATTTTCCCGTTTCTAGATTAAATTGATTAATATCTGCTTGAATATCAAGAGCCATTTCTGCGATCGCGACCGCATGATCAATTCTGGGTGTAGGTAAACCACCAACTACCATATAAGCATCACCAATTGTTTTGATTTTTTCTAATTGATGCTGTTCAGTTAATTGATCAAATCGAGAAAAAATTTCATTGAGTAATCCTACTAGTTCGGTCGGTGGAATTTGAGCGGAAAGTTGAGTAAAACCAACAATGTCAGCAAATAAGACTGTTACTTCTGCAAAACTATCGGCAATTGTATGTTCTAGTTTTAATCTCTGGGCGATCGCTGCTGGTAAAATATTCAGTAGTAAACGTTCTGATTGTTCCTGTTCGTAACGTAATGCTGCTTCTGCTCGTTTACGTTCAGTAATATCTCGAAAACTCCACACACGACCGACAATTGTTTCCCCCATCCGCTCCGGGAGGGAATAATGCTCAAAAATTCTCCCATCCTGAAGTTCAATTAAGTCATTAACTTCTAAATCTGGCTGATTATATATTTGTTTGAGCAAATTTAGTGCTGTTTCTGGATCTTTCAATCGTTTGGCAAAAAATCTCAACTGCTCTTGAGGACTAAATAATAACAGTAAGTCTTTAGAAATATCCCACATTTCCAGAAACTTATTATTTAGATTAATCACCTTACCATTAATATCTACTGCGAGAATCCCATCCGCAGTAGATTCAAATGTAGCTTGGAGTAATGCTAAAGATTTTTCCAGCGCAATTTCTGCTTGTTTACGACTGGTTATATCTTCTACTGTCCCTTCATAATACAGGATTTTGCCATCCGGATCTCGCACAGTGCGAGAGTTTTCTGAAATCCAAACGATACTACCATCTTGACGATAAACCTGAGATTCAAATTGAGATACAACATTATGTTTATTTGATTCTGCAATAAACTGATCCCTGCGATGGGGAATCACATAAAGTTGCTGATTGAGATCAGTCAACTTAGTCACCATTTCGGTTAGGGATCTATATCCAAATAGACGTGCTAGCGTCGGATTAGCGCTGATAAATTCTCCAGTTGGGGTGGTCTGAAAAATACCTTCAGTTGAATTTTCAAAAATACTGCGATATTTTTCTTCTGCTAATTTGGTTGCTGCTAGTGATACTTGTAGTTTTTCTTTCGCTGCACTTACTAATTCAGCGGCTTTTCTTAATCTCATGATAATGTAAGCTGCAATACTTACAATTACAATAATATCAAATAAATATAATAATAGGCGATAAAATCCATTATTTTTTAAAGCTTTTTCATAATTATCATTGTAAGCTTTATACAGGATTTCATTATGTTCCCATGTGGGGAGTGAAACTAGATTTTCGAGCAGATTATCTACTTGTGGTTTATGAGTAAGAATCACTTTAATATGAATAATTACTGTATCTAAATCTACTGGATTGATGACTGGTTTATCCTCATATTTATTTTCCGCTAGAGCATTGAGTTCTTCACGTATTTTTGGGGCTAAATCTTCGCTTGCTGTTAAATTATAAATGAGCACGTCTTGCAATATTTCATTCAAATCATCGGCAAGATTACGGTTTTTTAAGGTAATTTTTTGGGTCAGATCCGTGATTAAAATTGGTAAGTAGTATAAAGAATTTTTCAGCACAGCATTACGAGATTTAAACTTTTCAATTAAATCATCTTTTCGCTGTTGCAATTTGATACAATCTGTCAGCAATTGGTGAATTTCAACTTGTCCATTTGGATCAATAAAGCTGGGGGTATGCTGTAATTTTTGTTCGATGGTCGTTAGTTCATTAATCTGATTGACAATTGGATCGTAATAAGTCAATAATCCATATCTTAGTTCAAAGATATTTTGATTAATATTCGCATCTAACTCTTTCATCCGACGCAAATTTGTATTAAATCGGTCATGTTGTTGAAAATCAATTTCTCCGGTTTTAAGCCATAAAAACAGAAAGATTAACAATCCAATTATGACCACTAAATAATTGCGTCTATTTTGCATAGTCATAAAGGTTTACCTTGATATTCACCAGTTAGGGTTTCCAAAAATTCGCTAATTAAGTAAATTTGTTCAGCTTGAAGTTGACGTCCTAATTGATATTTAGCCATCAAAGCGATCGCTGTTTCTAAATCTGAAGCTGACCCATCGTGAAAATAAGGTGCAGTTAAGGTAATATTGCGTAAGCTCGGCACTTTAAAAACATAACGATCTTCTTCATTTTTAGTAACATTGTATCTCCCCCAATCTTCGGGGATAACCTGACCGCGATCGGCAAAGTAATCTCCTAATACACCAAATTTTTCAAACAGGTTTCCCCCCACATTAACCCCCTGATGACAGGTAATACAGCCATAGCTTTTAAAAATCATATACCCATCTTTTTGGGCTTTCGTAATTGCTTTTTTATCACCGCGTAGATATTGGTCAAATGGGGAATTGGGGGTAGTCAGAGAACGTTCAAAAGTCGCGATCGCATCTTCAATATTATGAGGATTTATCCCATCAGAATAGACCTGAGCAAATTCTTGAACCAAGCTGCGATTATTTTTTAATTTCCGGACTACGTCCGTCCAGTTTGAATCCAGACTGTGAGGATTTTTAACTGATTTTTCAATTTGTTCTTCTAGAGTATCAACATTACCATTCCAATTTTGTTTAAAATTGAAACTACTATTAAATACTGTCGGTGTATTAAGTGGCCAAATGTTGCCATTTGTGCCGACTGAATAAGTTAATCCATCCATCCCAGCTTGACTTAAGTTATGACAACTAGCACAGGAAGTATTATTATTTTTTGAGAGCTGAGTATCTTGAAATAGTTTCTGCCCTAAAGCAACTTTTTGGGGCTGCAAATTAATTTGAAGTGGGATAGGCTGAATTGGTTCTTTAACAGGTTTTTCCACCAGTTCATTGGGAATTTGATCAGCTTTTTCTAGGATATGTACCTGGGGCAAGATGGCAAATATAAAGAAGAATATTACCACTAGCAAAAATAGGCAAATCCATTTAACTGATTTAGTAGTTAAGAATTCTCTTTTAATCATATAACAGCTATATTCTGATTAAATCCGACCTGATAATTAGACAAAATCAGGACATAAAAATTTTCGGGACACGGACAGGCAAGATGCCTGTCCCACCATCTTGTGTGGGACGGGCATCTTGCCCGTCCTATTTATTTTTGCAAGAGGTCTAAGGATCAGTCGGTAGTGCTAAAAATGGCCATTATGCTGCTGTTGACATGGCACCCCAGGAATAAAAGTGCTGTTTGTATTTTAAACAGTTGTAGCTGAAAGCAGGATGCTAGGATAATTCTCTTGCTGCATCTAGTTGAATCGGGAAAAAGAGTTAATTTTTTAAATTTGCCCTGAAAAATTAGTTTTGCCAAGATGAATTATAGAAATTGGTGTGAAAAGGTAGGAATGACGAATCATGCTAACTGGACAAAAGCCCCGACCAGAGAAACTTGCTTCCGGTTGTCCTCATCTAATCTCTATGCAACACGATCGAGCTTGGGTAGAAATTAATTTAGCCGCTTTAGCCCATAATGTACAGCAGTTAAAAAGTCTACTTTCACCACAAACAGATTTAATGGCGGTAGTGAAGGCTGATGCTTATGGTCATGGAGCCATTACCGTAGCCCAAACCGCGTTAGCACATGGAGCGAGTTGGTTAGGGGTAGCGACAATTCCTGAAGGAATTGAATTACGGATGGCCCGCATCAATGCCCCGATTTTGATTTTAGGTCCGACCTATACTCAGGAGCAAGTTCAAGCTTTGGTACATTGGCAATTACAACCAACTTTGTATTGTCCGAAACAAGCTTTATTGTTTTCAGAAACCTTGGCAAATCTGGAGCGATCGCTCCAGGTTCATATTAAGTTAGATACAGGAATGTCGAGACTGGGGATCAATTGGCAACAAGCGGGGGAATTTGTCAAATTAGTATCCCAATTACCCAATTTACAAATATTGAGTATATATTCTCATTTGGCGACGGCGGATAGTCAAGATCAAACCGTAATGTTTCAGCAACAACAAAGGTTTGAAACTTCAATTCAGGATATCTGGTCTAGTGTCCCAGAATTAGTTGGGGGAAGGAATGATAGATATTCATCAAATCGGGTTTTTCCCCGTTTACATTTAGCCAATTCCGCAGCGATGCTCACTGATCCATCTTTACATTACGATTTAGTTCGCGCTGGATTAGCTATTTATGGACTTTATCCGGCTACCCATTTACAAACCATAGTTAAATTAAAACCCGTGATGCAAGTCAAAGCAAGGGTAACTCAAGTCAAACCGATCGCGGCCCATACTGGGGTTAGTTATGGTCATAAATTTATCGCCGATCGGGAAATGTTGATCGCTGTAGTGGGAATTGGCTACGCTGATGGTGTACCTCGTAATCTTTCTGGTCAAATGGAAGTCCTAGTTCGAGGTGAAAAAGTCCCCCAAATTGGCGCAATTACTATGGATCAGATGATGCTTGATGTCAGTAAGATTCCAGACTTAGAGCTTGGGGAGGTGGTGACCTTACTAGGCACCCAAGCTGGTAAAATTATTAGTGCCGATGACTGGGCTGCTACATTAGGGACAATTTCCTGGGAAATTCTCTGTGGGTTTAAACACCGACTGCCACGAGTTGCTGTGGATGTTAAGATTGAAAAGTAAAAATCTAGTTATTTAAGCAAAAATCTGAAAAATATTACCAATATTTAGGTTGACCATTTAGGTTGACCATTTAGGTTGACCACTATTTTCAGTCTTTCGCCCGCCAGCAGTGGGACCAGATATCTGGTCTGTGTGACATCTTACGGTAGATCGGAATATCTACTTGATCACTTGTAGCTGGCATCAGGGCGATGCTTGTAATTTCTGATTTTTAGGTTAAATTATAAAGTACAGAGGTAATGATATAATCAACCCCATTGCTGTAAAATCAGCTTGACTTTAGTCCGAAATAGTTAATGATAGGACATCTGCTAGTTCAAATCGCAAAATTACTGATTTTGCTTTCACCATAATTCTGATTGAGGATAAGGTAAAAACATGGGTGAACTTACTAAAGAGGAAATGCGCGAAAGACTTGGCAATATTGACCAAATTCGCGATATTATTTTTGGCGCACAACTGCGCGAGTATTCGGCTCGATTTGATAAAATTGAGTCAGATGTATCCATGATTCAACAAGAGATGCGCGATCGCATCGATCAAGTCAAAAATGTTCTCTCCACTGAAATTCGCACCGCGATCGATTCAATGGAGAAAAAAACCAAAACCTTGAGCTTGACGGTAGAAGATGAAAGTACCAATATTCGTCAACAGGTAGAACGACTCAACAAGAAGTTTTCTAGCAGTATTGAAGCTTTAAATGAAGCAGTTGATAACCAAAGTACCTCCATTCGGGAAGATGTCTCCCAAACTAGAGAAAAGCTCCAAGAAGATACTCGTAACCTGAGAAATCATGTGTTTGAAGAGTTAGACAGACGCTTTTCCCTGCTCCGCGAAATCAAAGTTTCCCGTGATGATATGGCGGAAATTCTGTTTGAACTAGGAATGCGTTTAAAAGGAAGTGAATTTGTTCCCCAATTGAAAGAAGCGGCTAGTGTCGATAAATCTTTTGGAGAATAAAAACTTTTAACCATGTAGCTCTACCAGTTCAAGTTGCAGATGACAACTAGCCGGTAGTAGCACATGGAGTTAGCTGAATAAACCTTAAAAAATTATTAGGGTGCTATGAAACAGCAAGAAGATTTTATTTCTGAATCGACTGAGCTGAATGAGGATTCTGAAGCTATGTTTAATAGCTTGCAGAGTTTGTTGCTTGATCTACTTATAGATGATGATAAAGACAATGTTGCAGTTGTCTCATCCTCCCAGCTCTCAACCACTAATGGTCACAGTGAAAACCTACCCATTCCTCCTACTGTTGCTAGTCCAACGAATGGTCATGTCATCACTCTCCCACTAACAGATGATACTTTAGTTTTACATAATTTAGTCACTCTTGATGAAAATTCACCAGAATTATTAGGAGAGGTAATCTCTCCAGAAGAAATTGGAGAAAAATCCGACAAACAAACAGAAATAAGCTTAATCCCTTATCAGGTTGAGCATCAAGAACAATTGAGGGCTTCAGAAAAAGAAGAAACTTTAGTACCTGCTGAAAATTTACCGAATGTAGTTAATCCCCTAGAACGACTCCAAAGTCTATTAGTGGGAAATAATATGAAAGAATTTCAGCAGATAGTTATCCAACTAAAAGAAAAACTTAATCATCTCGAAAATCAGATTTATACTCCGGAAAATTTACTGAATTTATTGATGCCCTTAATTGCAGAACTTTTGAAAATAGATGTTTCTGAAGCAAGAGCAGCTTTTATTAATGAAGCAGCGATCATTATTGGGGAAATGCTTCAGCAAAAAGTTGAACACCATCGGGATCAAGTGGGAGGGTTGTTAGCACCATTAATTTCCGTAGCAATTAGAGAACAAATTAAGGAATGTCCAGAAGAAATTGCTGAAGCAATTGGACCAACAATGGGGAAAGCAATTCAAGAGCAAATTAAATTAGAAAAAGATGCAATGGTAGATGCTCTTTACCCTGTCATTGGTAGCACGATCGCTAAATACATGGCTGAAACAATTCGTTGGATTAATCAACAAATAGAAAATACTTTTACCCTCCAGGGGGTTTACCGCAAAATTAGGTCAAAA
Organism: uncultured cyanobacterium; assembly: GCA_963744145.1. Classification (GTDB taxonomy): domain Bacteria; phylum Cyanobacteriota; class Cyanobacteriia; order Cyanobacteriales; family CAWUOF01; genus CAVUSO01. The sequence continues at coordinate 2,637,635 of CAVUSO010000001.1, forward strand.
GTTCAAGGAGTTAGTGAAGCAGAATTAATTCTCAAAGATATACCTTTTCGGGTTCAAGCAATTTTTCTAATTCACAAAGGCTCAGGTTTAGTAATTGCCGAAGTCCAGCAATCCGGTGATGAACAACTAGAGGCAGAAATGTTAGCAGGGATGTTAACAGCTATTCGCAGTTTTGTCAACGATTGTATTGCTCAGACTGGGAGTGAATCGGAACTAGATAAAATCGATTATGGGAATTCTAAAATCATTTTAGAAGTAGCCGGTTATTGTTATTTAGCAATTGTAGTTAAAGGAGAGCCTTCTCAAAATTTTATCAGAAAAATGCGGGAAGCTATGGGGACAATTGTCCAAAGTTATGGTAACCCAATTGAAGCATTTGATGGTGATCCTAGCAGTATTCCCCCGCAAGTAAGTATAATTTTAGAGAATTTAAGAGATCTGGAATTACAGGAGGGAAAAAAGCGCAATTTTTTACCAATGATCACAATCACCCTGGTCATCTTAGGGATAATTGGGACTTGGGGATTTTATCAGTATCGCGATCGAACGAAAAGTCTTGTTCAAGCAGAAATTAGTGATGCACTGATCTCTGTACCTGAGTTATCGGTTTATCGTCTGAATGTGGAGATCAATGGTGATACCCTCAAACTTTCTGGACGAGTCCCCACCCAGTATCTCCGTAATCAAGCTGAAAAAACGGTCTTGTTGAATCTACCCCTAGCATTTAAACTAGACAATCAGATTGTCCCAGTTGAAGTACCTCCTGATCCGGTGTTAACAGCCAAAGAAGTAAAAAGGTTAACATCTATTTTTAATAATATGACGGGAGTTGCCATTTCCGCTCAGTATACACCACCAGGAAAAGTTACCATTGAAGGCATATTGAGTGAACGGACAGATGCTAAAAAAATTACTCAAGCATTTGAGAAGATTCCGGGTGTGCATTCGGTGACTAATAGTGCACATGTCCAGGAAATCGGGTTGGGAACTCGGATCTATTTTGAGACGGGATCAGTCAAGTTAAAACCAACAGAAATGCAAAAAATTAGTCAGCTCAAAATATTCTTAAAAAGATATTCAGGCAAATATTTTCGGTTAATTGGATATAGCGATCGCAGTGGCAATTCCACAGAAAACCAAGTGTTAGCATTGGAACGAGCCAAGGTAGTTCGAGATACTCTAGTTGCTGGTGGGATGGATGCTAAACACTTACAAATTGTGGGCACAAACCAAGCTCCCTTAGATCTAGATGAAGAAGAACCACTATGGGTAAGTAGATGTGTTGAAATTGAAGCAATCCCACCAGATGTGAGGGACAAATAACTATGGCAACTATATCCAAGAAAATTTGTTTAGTTGGAGATTTTTGTGTTGGTAAAACTAGTCTGATTCGCAGGTTTGTGGATGGGCAGTTTAGTGATCAGTATTTGTCTACTGTCGGAGTCAAAATTTCTAAGAAAATTTTAGCCCTGCAAAATATCGCTCAATCAGACAAATTAAACGTCCAATTGTTAGTCTGGGACTTAGAAGGTCACACCAAATTTAAAGCGATCGCTCCCACCTATTTACAAGGATCTAGTGCGGCGGTGGTGGTTGCAGATGTCACCCGACCGGAAACGATTGAAAGGATTCCGGAACATATTAAACTATTTTTCTCAATTAATCCGAAAGGATTTGTGATTGTGGCTTTAAATAAGTCTGATCTGCTGAATGAGGAAAATTTGGCCAAATTAAATCGGTTTGAAGATGGAGATAAAATATTAGCAACTTATCATACTTCGGCTAAAACAGGTAATTTCGTTGATGAAATTTTTGAAAAGTTAGCATACCGCATAATTCAGCCATAATGAATTCTCTTTATCAAAAATTCTTAGCTCCACAACGATTGCAATATTTAGCAGTCGATCAGGATTTTGTTATTCAAGAAATATCCTTGGATAGTGATAAGTTTGCCGATTGTCCAGAAGAAATTGTTGAAGGTAATGATGTTCGACTAGGATTTCCAGAATTATTTGGGTTAGAAGATAATCTGATGGCTGTTTTACAAGGAGAAGAAAGTAGTTTTGAGTTAAAAGGTGTCGCGAGGTTTTCTGATCAGGATTTTCCTCTTTATATTGATATTTATGTAATTAATCCCAATGATAAAAAAGCTACCGATAGGTTAATGCTTTTTTTTGAAGATGTCACCGAAAAAATGCTGTTGGAACAAACTTTATCCCAGCGATCAAATGAAGCTAGTTTATTATTAAGTGCTTTAGCTAATTCCAAAGATTATATAGAAAAAATTATTACTTCGATCGCCGATGCGCTATTAGTAACTACGAAAGCGGGAATTATTAAAACTGTCAATCCCTCAGCTAAAAAAATATTTAATTATACAGATACGGAAATAATTGGTCAACATATCGGGATCATTATTGAAGATGAGATTTTTATTAACCAAACCATGCAACATGATTCAGTTCTAACTGGTGAGATATTAAAGGATGTGGAATTAATCTGTAAAACTAAAAATGGTGAAAAAATTTATGTAGAATTTTCCTGTTCAGTGATTCAAACCAATGTAGATCAAAATAATGAAATCTCTAACGATACCCAAGATTTTATCTATATTGGGAGAGATATTACTGAACGCAAACGTTCCCAACAAAATCTCGTTGCTAAACACGCCGCAACTCGGATTCTGTCTGAGTCAGCTACTATTCATGAAGCCATTCCGCAAATTCTATTAGCAATCTGTGAAAGTTTGGGATGGACGGTGGGAGAATTATGGATGCCCGTTGCACTTCCTCGGGATAGAAAATTTAGGGAAAATCTTACCTCTAATCATGTTCATCCTCAACTTCAATGTGTGGAAATTTGGTCGAAACCAGGAGCGAATACTCAAGAATTTATTGAATTTGCCCAACAGATTACCTTTAGTCCAGGTGAGAACTTAGTAGGTCAAGTTTGGTCTAGTAGTTTACCTATATGGATTAGCAATTTTGCCGATAATCAGCAATTTTTGCGTTCAACTTATGCTGCTCAAGCAGGACTTCAGACTGTATTTGCTTTTCCCATTCAAAGCAGTGGTCAAGGATTAGGAGTGATCACGTTCTTTAGTGAGGAAGTATATCCTTATGATGAAGAAGTCTGCCAAACAATTACGGATATTTGTAATCAATTAAGTCATTTTATTGAACGTAAAAGAGCCGAAGCAGCCTTACAAGAAAGTGAAGAAAGATATCGAGATTTATTTGAAAATGCTAGTGATTTAATTCAAAGTGTTGGGGTTGATGGTCAATTTTTATATGTGAATAGAGCCTGGAAAGAAACTTTGGGATATAGCGAATCAGAAATTGATAATATGTTGGTATTTGATATTATTGATCCTGACTGTAAAACCGATTATTTAGAAATGTTTCAGCGAGTGCTATCCGGCGATAAGATTGATCGAATTAAAACTACATTTATTACGAAAGAGCAAAAAAAAATTTCCTTAGAAGGAAGTGTTAATTGTAAATTAATCGATGGCAAACCTGTGGCAACTCGGGGAATTTTTCAAAATATCACCGAACGCAAATTAGCGATGGAAGCTTTGAAACTAAGTGAAGCAAATTTAGCCGAAGCTCAAAAAATTGCCCATCTGGGTAGTTGGGAATTGGATCTGGTTACCCAAAATGTAGTTTGGTCTGAGGAAATGTTCCGCATTTTTGCCCTCGATCCAGAACAACAAGAATTCACCTATTCCGAATATGTGCAAATGATTCATCCAGAGGATCGGGAATTCTGGCAGGTCATGATTGCCGATGCGATCGCTAAAGTAAAGTTTTATGAATTTGATTTTCGGATTGTCCGACCCGATCATTCGATTCGATATATTAATGGTAGGGGTAAACCTGCTCTCGATGATACTGGTAAAGTTGTGCGGTTATTAGGGACTGCGATGGATATTACAGAACGGAAATTAGCAACTGTAGAATTGCGGTATCAAAAAGAACAATCGGAACGATTGTTGTTAAATGTTTTGCCGACAAAAATTGCGGAACGTCTGAAACAAGAAGAACAAACGATTGCTGATAAGTTTGCCGAAGTTACAGTGATGTTTGCTGATATTGTTGGGTTTACTGAATTGGCTTCGTCCATGAACGCGATCGAATTAGTTAGCTTGCTCAATCAAATTTTTTCCGATTTTGATCGTTTGTCAGAACGACATAGTTTAGAGAAAATTAAAACTATTGGTGATGCTTATATGGTAGTGGGAGGGTTACCCGAACAACGAGATGATCATGCCGAAGCGATCGCCGATATGGCCATGGATATGATGATGGCGATCGCTAACTTTAATACAGAAAATCAGAAAAATTTTAGTATTCGGATCGGTATTCATAGCGGTCCAGTCGTAGCTGGGGTGATTGGGATTAAAAAGTTTATTTACGATCTCTGGGGTGATACGGTTAATACCGCGAGTCGGATGGAGTCTCACGGTTTAGCAGGACAGATTCAGGTATCAGCAGCCAGCTACGAAAAATTATATCATAAATATTTATTTGAAGAACGGGGACATATCCCGATTAAAGGTAAAGGTAAGATGCTTACTTATCTTCTGATTGGTAGAAAAGTTCATAGTTTATCAGCCTAGTTTTGGCAGGAGGTGATTTTCTAGCTACTTCTATAACCAGGGTTTATCTGTTGAGTCTTTTACCATTTTATTCAAAAGAAATGTACCCCATATTTGATTTAATTAAAAACAATGAACTCGCTGCTCAAAAAATTATTAGCTGCTTGTCAGATGGAATACTTAACCCTTGATCAAGATTTGATGATCCAAGAGATTTCCTCTGGTGTGCAACGGTTTGCGGATAGTCCTGATGATATTAGTCTGGAAAACGATGTCCGGATCGGCTTTCCTGAATTAATCGGGATGGAAGATATTTTAATGGCAATTATCCAAGGAGAGCAACCTAGTTTTGAATTAAAAGCGGTGAGCCGTTATCTGGAAAATAATCAGCTTTTATATATGGATATTTGTATTATTAGTAATACAGTAGAAACATTGTTAGAAAAAAAATTAGTGGTAGTTTTTGCTGATGTAACTGAAAAAATGATGATGGAACAAACTTTAGTGCAAAGAAGCAATGAAGCCACTTTATTATTAAATGCTTTAGCCGCCTCGAAAGATTATATTGAAAAAATTATTACTTCCATGGCTGATGCTTTATTAGTAACTACCAGAGCCGGAAATATTAAAAAAATTAATCAAGCTGCTCAGAAATTATTTGGTTATGACGAAGTAGAGTTAATGGGACAATCCGTGTCCATGATTTTTGCTGAAGATGAGATTTTAGAACAAATATTTGCCCAAGAATTTAAGTTGATTCAAGGGGAAATTTTGCCAGATATGGAAGTAATTTGTCAAACTAAAACTGGAGAAAAAATCCCGGTAGCATTTTCTTGTTCATCGATCCAAACAACTACAAAAGATGCTCAGGATTTAGTCTATATTGGTCGTGATATGACCGAACGGAGAAATGCTCAGGAGAAAATAAAAAAATTAAATAAAGATTTGGAAATTAGAGCGATCGCGCTGGAAGCTGCTAATCAAGAATTAGAGGCTTTTTCCCACTCAGTTGCCCATGATTTGCGGAACCCACTTAACAAAATTATTGGTTATAATCAAATTGTGATTGAAGAATATAATCAACAATTAGATGCTGATGGTAAATCCTATTTAGAAGTAGTCAAAGAATCTAGTTTACGAATGAATGAATTAATTACCGATTTACTCAGGTTATCTCAGGTAACCCGAGGAGAAATATGTTATGAAACAGTGGATTTGAGTGCTTTAGCAACAGCAATTGCGATCGATCTTCAACAAAGAGACCCGAAACGACAAGTAGAATTCCAGATTTTAAATGGTGCAATTACCACTGGAGATGCTGCACTCTTAAAAATTGTCTTGGAAAATTTACTTGGTAATGCTTGGAAATTTACAGGTAAACAACCTCAAGCTCAAATAGAGTTTGGGATTTCTCCCCAGAAAAATGCTAAACAGACTGCCATTATACCAGCTTTTTTTGTCCGGGACAATGGTGCTGGTTTTGATATGAAAAAAGCCAGTAAATTATTTACTGCTTTCGAGCGTCTGCACAAAAATAGTGACTTTGAAGGGACGGGGATCGGTCTAGCTACTGTACAACGGATTATTCATCGTCATGGGGGACGGATTTGGGCAGAAAGTAGCCTTGGTAAAGGTGCGATATTTTATTTTACTCTAGAAGTACACTAGCATCAATGTTTTATGACTATTTTTGCGATCGATTTACCAAAATTAGCGCTATCACCGTTTTGGCAACACCTAATTGGACTTGGTTTTCAGATTGTCCCGAAACTGCTGTGGGTAATCGCGATTTTAATCCTGACAAGAATAGCTATTCGTTTAGTTGGTAATCTGACTCGTCAAGCTTTAAGTCACATCGAACTAACGATTCGGAAATTTCTGATCCAAGTCGCAGAAATTTCCACTCTGTTAACGGGATTGATTTCAGCTTTAAATATGATCGGGATTCAAACTAATACGATTATTGCGGTCATTGGTGCTGCGGGTTTAGCCATAAGTCTAGCTTGGCAAAATACTTTATCTCATTTTGCTGCTGGGGTAATGTTAATTAGTTTGCGCCCCTTTGAAGTCGGAGATTTTATTGAAGGTGCAGGTGTAGCAGGTATTGTTGATGCAATTGGGATATTTTCCACTACTCTGATTACTCCTGATCACGTCAAAATTATGGTGCCTAATGCTCAATTATTTAATGGTACTCTGAAAAATACTACAGCTTTAGGAACTCGTCGGATTGATTTAGAGATTGATATTGGCGATCGGCCCATTGAACCTACCATTACCATGCTATTAGGCATAGTTCAGCCCCATCCTCTGGTTTTAAATCACCCCAAACCTACCTGTCATGTAGCGACGATTTCCGCTACTAATACCATTTTATATTTGCGTCCTTGGTGTGCAGCTACTGTCTATGAACAAGTGCGCTCAGAGGTACAGCTTTTAATTAAAGAAACTCTGCAAATCACACCTACTCTTGAGGAGCATTAAGCCAGCTCCCCAGCGGTCATCGGTCTATCAATGGGACAAAAGAAAATGCCTCTCGGGAGAAATAGACATTGTAATTTTTTTTTGGCAATTTCCTTGACTAATCCCGAATAGGGATGCTATGATTAATAATCGTGACCCTGGAGAGGTGGCTGAGCGGTCGAAAGCGGCAGATTGCTAATCTGTTGTACGGTTGGTAACTCCGTACCGAGGGTTCGAATCCCTCCCTCTCCGTTTTTTAGGAGTTTTTTATATGTTCCTGGCAGGTTATGGACTCTGTTGGCAAATTGACTTGCGGAATGTGGGATGACCACTGGTTTCAGCCATCAATTCATACCTTGAATCAGCGACACCCCGAAAATTCATACTCAAAAAATATACTTTTCCGTACACACAATTATGTTTTTTTCTGCTAAGGAAATAAGCGCACTGTGGTTTGAGAAGGTAGCTGAATTGGATTCAATATTGATTACTTGATTGGGTCATGCTACACCCAAGTTTTCGTTTTCAAGAAGACTAAGTAGTGGTGGATAAATCTTTGATTTATCGGTCGAAACCAGCACAAATATTACATTGTTCACTTCAGAGTTACGAATGTATTCGTGTAAAATAGCAAACGCTCTTGTAGTTAAGTAATGGGCGCTGCGAAGCAGAACTACACACTTTCTCGCTCTGTTTTCTGCGAGAATTTGTTGTATTTCAATGAGCAACCGCTCCACGTCAAGAGCTTCGTAGCCGTCGTTGATAGCGTCAAAGTCTATTACTTGGTCGCATAAAAAAGATGTCATTCTTCCTCCCGGTTATTTGGTTCACTTTCGTTAACTTTTTCAAAAGTTCCGTCTGCCCGCCGCCGCCAACCGTCTACGATTACGTCATCTTCGGGATTACGAGGCTTTGATGGGTCGCGCCAGTCATAATTATTTTTTCCCTTGGATGGAGCTGGTTTTTGGATGGGGTTTTCTTTTTCACTGTTCAATGCGATTACTCCTCATGCGGCTCCTTCTTTTTGTTTACTATCGGAGGAGACAATATACAAACAGCAATGTTTCAGCTTGCAGGAGACTCGATAGCTTTTTTATCTTCGATACTATACAGTATAAACTTTTTCAAGCAATACTTCCGACACTTTATTCTAGAAATTGACTGTCAATTAGAAAGGTTCCCTGACTAAAGCGAACGCTCCAGTAACCACCGGGACGTTGATCGATGACAATCCCTTCTTCCCCGAGATGGATCACCGTTGGGGGACGTAACATGGGCATAGAATCGGCAGTTTTGACATACTGGGGTAAAGCAATTACTCGTACTTTCTTACCCACAGCAAATTCTTTAGACATATATAGTCGATCGGTAATAGTTTTGAATAGGATAGTGAAGATGTCTTTTTGTTGTGGGACAGACAAGATGTCTGTCCCCTAAATTGCTCAGACAATTGATGATCTGGTTAAGGTGTTTGCCAAATTCGCTGATGGTATTCGTCTAAATTGGCATAAGGATCTTCAGCCGGATGGGAATGATCATGGTGATGGTGATGACCATTGACCTGCTCATGGTGGTGATGATGATGTCCCCGATCGCTGATCTGTTCAAGAGCAGTTAAGCGGAATTTACACATTTCACAGTTCATCTGAACTTGTCCTAGTTGGGTCTCAATTTCTCGATCGCGCACGAGAGCAAGGAGCTGGGGTTGAATTCCCATTTCTGGTAAACAAATAGAGGAAATTTCTGGGTATTGTTCTTGCTGTTGGGCTGTAATATCAAAGATTTTTTTCACCAGTAATCCGGTAAACAGAAAATATGGTAAAACAATGATGCGTTTAGGTTGGTAAAGACGGGCACGTCGAAATCCTTCTTCTAAACGAGGATGGGTAATCCCAATAAAGCAAGTTTCTACAGTCAAGTAACCACTACCTTCCCACAACACTCGCGCTAGTTTGTACACATCCCCATTAGCATCAGGATCACTAGCACCTCGTCCGACAAATAATAAGACAGTTTCCGAACGAGCGATCGCTTGAGGATTGGATTGGGGTTGATCTAATTCTGCTAAACGAGCTTTCCACAAATCGAGAATAGCTGGAGTAATCCCAAAATGTCTACCATAATGAAACTTAATCTGAGGATGACGTTGTTTGGCTCGATCGAGTTCATTGGTCACATCAAATTTATTATGTCTTGCCGCAAATAGCAACACTGGAAGCGCAGAAATTTCTGTATATCCTGCTTCTACACATTGATCTATTCCTGTCTGAATACTCGGATCGGTTAGTTCCAGAAAACAGGGAATTACGGGACGAGATGAATCTAAAGCTTGGTAGGTAGCGACAAAATCTAGGAAAGTTTGTCTTCCATCCCGATCGCGAGTCCCATGACCAATCATTAATAACGGACGCAGGAGCGGTAAAGCTGGTAATCGGAGGGATGGGTTAACTGGGACTAAGGTAGATAAATCGACGGAATTTACAATGGACATCTATGAAAAATCCTTTCCTGTGCGACGCAGGAAGTATATTTTGGTAGCAACAGGTAGGTATTCTGGCTGACGAGCCTATTATACATAGACTGCGTTTACAGCTGCGGCACAGCCTCGGAATTACACCGATGTTTCCCTACCTTTTAGTGATCTTAACTTATTTAAGATTTAATTAATATAGTGGACTGGGTGATAATTGTCAGTTTGTAGTAAAAATTATTTCCTGATCATGGTGCGATCGTATTAGTTGGTGGTAAAAATTAGATCTTAATTATGGTGCGATAAATTTTTTAATTCAATCCTTTTTTTTGAATTTTACTATAATTTCTCTACCAATAACTAAAATTAAATTAACCTTAGTAGGATCTTAACTAATGGATTGAAAGTTCCTAACAAAGACTGTCCTAAACTAGATAGGTGGAATCAAATCTAGAAAAGTAGTAGTGAATTATGCTCGATATCAAAGATTTATTTGATGTTAACTATTATTTGGCTCATAATCCAGATGTAGCAGCCAAAATCAAACCCGGGGATTTTAATGCTGCATTAAAACACTTTGAACAATATGGTCAATATGAAGGTCGTGACCCTGGTGAGTTCTTTAACACCAGTTTTTATTTACAAAACAACTCTGATGTAGCTGCTGCGGTTAAAGCTCATAAAACTACAGCAATTGAACAGTTTATCCAAAATGGTCAATTTGAAGGTCGCGATCCGATTACTGAATTTAACACCAACTATTATTTGCAAAAAAAATCCTGATGTAGCTCTTGCACTGAGCAAAAATAACAGCACCACCAAAGATCCAATTACGGGAATAGAACACTTTATAGAATTTGGTCAATACGAGAATCGTCAGATTAGCGCGAAGTTTAATGCTACTCTATATTTGCAAAAAAATCCTGATGTAGCTAAAGCAGTTTCCTTTGGAGGATTAAGCGCTATTAAACATTACCTAGAATTTGGTAAACAAGAAGGTCGTTCCCCAGTAGGACACAATGTACTGATTTTTGTTGCTGACGGTTTACGAGAAGGTTCGGTTAATCCTGTAGACTCCCCAACTCTCTGGTCAATTAGACAAAATGGAGTTAATTACGTCAATAGTCATGCTCTGTTCCCAACCTTTACTACTCCTAATGCTTCCGCGATCGCAACCGGACATTATTTAGGAGATACGGGAGATTTCAGTAATACTGTTTATGCTGGTTCTCCGGTTCCTAATGCTGGTGGTAGTGTCACACCTTTCATTGAAAGTGATCCAGTTTTGTCAGATATCGATGAAAAATTTCCTGGTCTAAACTTCCTGGATGAACAAACTTTACTAGCAACAGCACGTCAAGATGGATATAGTACAGCTGCGGTTGGTAAACTCGGTCCGACTTTAATTCAAGATGTTACTCAAGGAAATCAAGTGAATGGGGTAGCTCCACCACCACAAACTATCATTATTGATGATAATACAGGAACGGCAGGTGGAGTACCATTAAATTCAGATATTACAGCCAGGTTAAATGCCGCGGGGTTACCTCTAGTCACCACACCACGTAACCAACCTTCAGGAACTAATACCACACCAGGAACTCTGAGTGCTAATATTGGTCAGCAACAATATTTTGCTGATGCAACGACGAAAGCAGTTCTCCCCCTATTTAAAGATCAGGGAAATCCATTTGTCATGGTGTATTGGTCTCGTGATCCAGATGGAACTCAGCATAATAATGGAGATAGTTTAAATACTTTGACTCCAGGTATTAATGGTCCGACTTCTAAAGCTGCAATTAAAAATGCAGATAATAATCTGAAGCAGATTATGGATACTTTAAATGCTGAAGGGTTACTAGCTACTACAGATATATTTGTAACTTCAGATCACGGATTTTCAACCATTAGTAAACAACCTGTAAATGCTCAAGGTACTTCAACAACTAGCTATGCAGCATCTCTTTCCTATTCTGGTGTGAATAAGGGATTTCTACCCAATGGTTTTGTCGCAATTGATCTAGCTAAAGGATTAAATCAACCATTATTTGATCCCGATAAAGCGATTACTCCTCTAGCAAATGGTGGAATACAGTATGCTAGTGTTGATCCAACTAAAGGACAAAAACCTGTAGCTGGAGATGGTTTAATTGGTGGTACTGGAAAAGTAGCCAATAGTAAAACCGATGCTCAAGTTGTAGTTGCAGCTAATGGTGGTTCGGATCTAATTTATATCCCTAGTGGAGATAAAAATATTGCTACACAAGTAGTGAATCTTTTATCTCAACAGGATTATGTGAGTGGAATTTTTGCTGATGATGCTTTCGGACCTATTGCTGGTTCATTACCTTTGAGTAGTGTAGGATTGAAAGGATCAGCAATTACTCCGATTCCAGCCATTGTAGTCAACTTCAGAACGTTTTCCGTTGATCCCAATAATCCGATTCAAACTACGGTTGAAGTAGCTGATTCTGGACTACAACAAGGACAAGGTATGCACGGTTCCTTCGCACGTTCCGATACTTACAATAATATGGCAGCGATCGGTCCTGACTTTAAGCAAGCTTATACCGATACAGCCCCAGTTAGCAACGCGGATATCGCGGTTACCCTGGACAATATTCTTGGTTTACCACTTTCTAAGAATGGAAATTTAATTGGTCGAGTTGCGACTGAGTCCGTTGTCGGTGGACCAAATAGTACAGTTTCCACTTCGGGTACTTTACAATCTACTCCTGCGGCTAATGGTTTAGCAACTGTTCTCAAATATCAAACCGTTGGTAATAATCAATATTTTGATGCAGCAGGTTTCCCTGGTAGAACTGTTGGACTCTAAATATTTGTGACTTAATTAAAAACCAAAAACCAGGTAGCTAAAAACTACCTGGTTGATTTAATTAACTACTTCTCAAGGGAACTATACAGCTACAGCTTTCTTAGCAGTAGAACTTAGTTCACCTTTAGCATACTTAACCGCAAACTCATCTAGAGATACTTGCTTAATCTTAGTCCCATAACCAGCAGCACCAAAAGATTGATAGCGATCGGCACAAACCTTCTGCATATATTTAATGGAAGGTTTCAAGAAATGACGCGGATCAAATTCTTCTGGTTTAGCAAATAAAGCTTCACGGACAGCAGCAGTAATCGCGAGACGGTTATCGGTGTCGATATTTACCTTCCGAACACCACTCTTAATCCCTTTTTGGATTTCTTCTACAGGTACACCGTAGGTTTCACGGATTTTACCACCATTCTTGTTAATAATCGCTAGTAACTCTTCTGGTACAGAAGAAGAACCGTGCATAACTAAGTGAGTATTTGGTAAGCGACGGTGAATTTCTTCAATCCGACTAATTGCCAAAATTTCACCAGTAGGTTTGCGAGTAAACTTATAAGCACCATGACTGGTCCCGATCGCTACTGCTAAAGCATCTACTTGAGTTTGTTCAACAAAATCCACAGCTTGGTCAGGATCAGTTAGTAGTTGATCATGGGATAATACACCTTCAGCACCATGACCATCTTCCTTGTCACCCATTCCGGTTTCCAGAGAACCCAAACAACCTAGTTCACCTTCTACGCTTGCACCAACTGCATGGGCAACTTCTACTACTTCACGAGTAACGCGAACATTATACTCATAGCTAGCAGGAGTTTTTGCATCTGCTTCCAGAGAACCATCCATCATCACACTGGTGAATCCTTGACGAATTGCTGAATAGCAAGTGCTAGGAGCATTACCATGATCTTGGTGCATAGCAATGGGGAGATGAGGATAGGTTTCCACCGCAGCCAAAATTAGATGACGCAGGAAGTTTTCTCCCGCGTAGTTCCGCGCACCACGGGAAGCTTGGATAATCACCGGGCTGTTCGTCTCATTGGCCGCTTGCATGATCGATTGGATCTGCTCCATGTTATTCACATTGTAAGCGGGAAGTCCGTAACCGTTTTCAGCAGCGTGATCAAGCAGCAAGCGCATGGGTACGATCGCCATATATATTTCTCCTAAGTTTTTGGTCTTGGTCAGTCAGTTGCTTTGAGGCAATGTCTAATAATTAGAATAATCTTAAGATATTTTGCCTCCAATTCAGATCTGACATTTTGGCAATAATATATTTCCGGTCATTTCACCTGAAATTATTTTGGCGTTGCTTAATCAGGATATGAAAATAGATAATGGGGAAATCCCGTAGGGGCGTATTGCAATAGGGGCGTATTGCAATACGCCCCTACGAATGGGTCGCCCGGGATTCGAACCCGGAACTAATCGGTTAAAAGCCGAGTACTCTACCTTTGAGTTAGCGACCCAAAATCCAGTAAATTGCGTTTTTTCAAACCTTTGTAATCTTATCACATATTTTTAAAAAAACGCAACCTTTTTAGCAAAATTTCTGGCAAGGTTTTTGGTGAGCCCCAGGGGAGGCATGGCCATCTGCCCCGATCGGGGTGAGTTATTCTTTCAGGAGTAAGTAATATAGTTGACCTGGACCACCAGTTACTCCCGCTCGATCGCCAGCTAATTCCCCTGTGCCCATATAATAATCTACTCTCCCTGGTCCTTTAATGGCACTACCTGTATCTTGGTCAAGCACATAACGACTGACGAGACGATAATTCATCTTCCCTGATTTATTCGGAAAGGGAATTTCAGTTTGCATCACAGCCAAAGCACCTGGGGGCATTAAGGATTTATCTGTGGCTATAGATCTTTCCGCTGTCACAGGAACACCGAGACTACCTGTGGGTGATGCACTATGAGTTTCTTGAAAAAAGATAAAGCGCTCATCCCGGGGAATGTAGTTGTTCAGTTCCGTCGGATGTTCCTGAAAATACTTGGTCATGACGGGAATGGTCAATCCACTTAAGGGCAATTTGCCATCTTTGGCTAATTCTCGCCCAATACTGGTATAGGGATAATCGGTGGCACCACCGAAACCCACAGCCATAGTGGTGCCATCTGTCAACTGCAATTTAGCTGAACCCTGCACTTGCACTAGAAAAGCTTCCAGGCGATCGCGCAACCAGACTATTTCCAATCCGCGTAATCGATCGTTATGTAAACCATCGTACCCTTCTAATTCTACTCTCGACTGGGATTGCCAATTTTCAAAGCCCGGTGTTCGATAGAGGGGATAGCGATATTGAGCCGTAGGGACCCGACTAGCGCTATGTACTGGTTGATAGTAAGCTGTGAACAAAACATTGCCTGAGCTATCCTGACCCACCGAGCGATAAAATGTAAAATCCCGTTTGACCGCAGCTTGGAGCGCCCCTGGTGAGGTTGAAGTAAGAACTAATTGACGAAAGTGTTGTAAACTGCGGAGAACGCGATCGCGAGTGATATCACCAATGGGATAGTAATCTGCGGCGCTAGGAGTTTGCAAATAACGCAAACTATTATCTATAGAAGTCAACAGAGCTTGTCGATCGCCTGGCTCACCAGCTTGTCCCCAGATCCGGTCATCTAGTCCCAGTTGCTGGACCTTCTTGGATAGGTCAGATTGATCTACAGCTACAGGTTCAAGCGGATAATCGGCTTGAGCGGGCAATTGGGGCACTATAGATAATATGCTCAGATTGAAAACAAGGAAAGCAAGGGTTTTTTTCATTCAGCGTAGTCTCGCTCAACACTAGAGGTATAAACTGGTTCCACCCTGATGGCAAGTATAGAAGCAGGACGAACGACCATATACTCACCTTGAACATTTTTGATGGGTACACTGATAAAGTCGTTGGAACCGCTTTTTGGTACTAATTCTGCGCTGTACCATTTCTGAAAATCTTGGATGGTGAGAAAACTAACTTTTTCCCGATGACCACCTTGGATCATGATATGTACAGCAAATTCAGTCGGTTTAGGCATAATGGAAAATTATTTTAACTACTTCGACACTATTGTCAACTACCCGGAACATTAAGGGAATGGGTTGACCCAAAAAAATTTTGTTGATCGCTGTTCTGAAGAATTTATTCTGAACCTACCAGATTGGTCGCGACCAGTCCGTTAATTTTTTAAATAAAATTCATCAAACTTGATCACTTTACCTCCCACCACTTGGGTATCAAAACGATAGCTGCTGACTGTACCTGTGGCTGTTTCCAAAATACTAAACGCTGTAATATCATTACTGGCAATATAGGGCAGGGGATTGCCATTTTCATCCAGTAGTGGTGCAATACTAGGCATAATCGGTAATAACCCATTGCCATCACCAACTGCTACATATTCTTCTTGATAATCAGTGGGAACTCTCCGTTGATTATTACCGACATGAGCCCCGTAGGAATTACCCACATTGGAACTTTCTAAAAAGTGCATCCCCTGGTCACTGACAAACCGATTCCACAAATGAGAATGACCATAGAATACTAATTGAACTCCTGCTGATTCTAATAAAGGTATTATATCACGAATAATATAATCATCAGCTCGCGGATATTCATAACGAATTGCTACAATTGCACCTGATTGATCGCGATCGATGACTTGAATTGGATCGGTATAAGCAGGAACAATGTTTTCTCCTAAAGAATGGGGAGGATGGTGAAACATGACAATTTTATATTTAGCTTGTTGAAATTCTGGACTATTTAACTCTCCTACTAACCAGTTATATTGTTTGCTACCTGCTTGAATTGGTTCAAAAATATGCTGTCCATAACCTAATTCACTCGGATGCTGAAAATTTTCGATCGGATCGGTATATTTTCCTCTAGTATGGGGACTGATTTCTGGCGATCGCCAAATATTAGTAATATATAAGACTACTAATCGGATATCGCCAAAAGTGACCGCATAATAATTGTTTTCCTCTTGCTCGGTTTGGGGAAGATGAAAAATTTCGTTACAAGTAATACTATTAAAAGAATTATCTCTAATCCAATTTTTCTTTTCTTCAGGAGTGAGATTTAATTGGGAAGCTTGTTGTGCATATAATTCTTCTGCAACTCTGATCGGAATAGCTTGATACTGTTTATCTATTTCCTGTTCATCGGAAAATCGTCCCATCACTTCATGATTACCAACCGCAATAAATAAAGGTGCAGATTGAATGATGGCACTACCAGTATAAATGGTTTTAACTCCATTCTTTTCTAATTCATAATGAGCATGACCTTGGAGATTGGGAAAAAAAGCATTACCGCGCTGATCATCAAACCATTCCGAAGCGCGATCGGGAGCATTAACTAAATCAGCAGCAAAGAAAACAGCATCAATCTTACCGACTGTTTCCGTGACTTTCTGGAGATTAGCACTAGTCATCGGTTTTAATTGATGATCAGAAGTTAGTAAGATTTTCAGTGCTGTACCTGGTGTGGGTGCGGGTGCTAAATTAAATATATCACTCTTGACAATTTGATTATTGTCTGATATACTAACTACTTGATAAGGAAGATTTGAGCCAGGTACAAGTCCCGTCACCTCCCCTTCATGACGCCAAATATTTCTTAATGTGGGTTTTTGGTAAATTTGTCCATTGGTAATTTGTTCACCCACAAAGGATTTTTGATCTTCACGGACACGACTTAACTTGGTAGTAGTCGCGATCGCAGTTTTTGCTAGTTCTGGACCATAAACAATCTGATGATTTTGACCAGCAAATTCCGTAAACCAAACTACCTTAACTGAGGTTGAGGTGGGAAATTGCAGAAAGGGATCGGTAAGCAGATGGATGGTCGATTCCATAGAAATTACTTTCCTTGTTAGTCTATTGTCTAAGGATGTGAAGCATAAGATCACAACTAATAATGTAGCCAAAATTGGTAGGAAAGACTTATGCACCATGATTTAAGATAGAATCTTTGGTAAGCCTACTTGTTTGGGTTGGACAAATTTACCATTAAATCCCACTGCTTTACCTTCAATGGTTCTTGCTTCAGCTACTTTTAAGCGCAATTCGGCAATTTCCACATCATTCTTCATTCCACCCAAGAGATAAACAATTAACTCGCTAGCTAATTCCTGTCCAGAAACTAAGATCCGCTTTTTATTAGGATCAAAAAATATCCCATACCAGAGAGATTTGGGAGAATCTATTCCACTAAATCCGTCATCAGCATCGTATTTGCTGAGTTTATTAAAAACATCGGCGATCGGCAATCGTTTTTTAAATACTAAAATTCCTAACGCTTGAGCTAAAGCAACTTGTCCAACTGGACGAAACAGAATATTTCCTTCCCCACCTTTTTTTTCAAAACTAAAACGTCGCATATCTGGGGTTTCTGTGCCAAATCTTAAGCGATAATAGCTGGGTAAATCAGCTAAATGATCAAACAACTCAGAGAACTTCTCTAATCCTTCTTCCAGTTGCTTATTACTCGGACGGATGGGAATTAAATTTTTATCTGCTGGTTTCCAAGTTGGATATTTATGAATTAAATATCGCTCTGACATTTCTTTGAGAGCTTGAAGTGTAGTTAAAACAGTTGAATTATTCGCAACCGTAGGACTATCCCAATCAATCCGGGGATGACGACCATTTATACTTTTTAATAGGGGATGGGTAACCGCAACTTTTCTCGCAATAATGGAAAATCCATCATCTTCATTGAGGAGGGTTAACTGTCCCTGACTTAATTTGACAGCACTAAGATTAACATGAACAAAAATAGATCTAATTCTTTTTCTTGCTTCAGCACGAGTTTCCCCTTTAACGACCGCTGGAATAAATTCAATCCCGATGCTTTCATTAACTAGTTTATAGAGTTCTTCGCTTTCTATTTCCGATTTTTCCATGATCTCTTCAATAGTGATCGCTGGACCGACATTTTTCTTCATTTTATTGACCGGTTGGAATTGACCGGTTTTTAGTAAGGTCATTAAACCTTGGATTCCCATGAGTCGGTGTTGACCATCTAGCGCAAAAATTGAGACATCCTTCAGTTTTAAAAAACCGACTGTCTCTTGACTATCTAAGCTAGTAAAATCTATAGCATTTTTCCGCGATCGACCTCTTTTATCCCATTCTGGTGCTTCTGGATCATCTACCCAATCCGGACTAATTACCACTAACACCGCTGGAAATTTATGGGTTTTTCGCGTGACTAAATACTGAGTTAAAGGTGCTTGACGCGACCAATCGAGAGGACGTTGCTGAATTTCCTCGATCGTTTCGATATCTCTGATTGTGTTTTTAGTTTGTGGATCTAATTTTTCGCGAAACAGTGGTAAATCGGAAGCAAATTTTACCCAACGATCTAACCATTCCAGTGTCACTGACCCAATAAAAGCTTCTGTACTTCCCATTTGGGTTTTCTGAACCAAAAGCAAATCATCTTTTGCTAAATATCGATCTAATAATCCTGTCAGCGCTTGTTTTTCTCTGTTTTTTGGTTCTAGTAGGTCGGTAGGGCTATTCATGGACAAAGGTTTTAATAAACAATAAATGTTTATTAAATTACCATTTGAAAGTCCTGATGTCAATTTCTAGTAAGCGGTCAAGCAGAAAAATTTTTGGTTAAGATCCAGAAACCGGAAAGCAGATGTCCAAATCTTTATATTCAGGTAGGTTTTGTGAAGTATGTTCTCATTTTTCTTAGTGTTACCAGTGGTTGGTGTTCAGGATTGAGTTAAAACCAAATCTCGAGAAATCTACATTTTTTCCAACAAGGGAATTCCCAGTAAAGATAATCCTAACTTCAAAGTCTGAGCAGTTAAATCACAAAGTAATAATCGGGAAATTCGCTCCTGTGCTTCAGCTTGTAACACTGGACAGCGATCGTAAAACTGATTAAATTTCTGACTGAGTTCAAACAAATACTGACATAGACGATTTGGAAATAAATCATGAGCGACTTGATGAATAATTTCTGGTAATTGCACCAAATGTTTAGCTAATGCTAATTCTGTTTCTGCTTCCAGTTTAATTTTTGCATCTGCTCCTAAATGAGCAAAATCAATTTCACCTTTGCGACCAATTCCTTTAATTCGGACATAAGCATAAAGCAGATAAGGTGCGGTATTACCTTGTAATGCTAGCATTTTATCAAAGTTAAATATATAACTGCTAGTGCGATTTTGACTGAGATCAGCATATTTAACAGCACTCAATCCTACTACCTGAGCTACATGAGCAATAAATTCTTCAGATTCAGAACGATTTTCACTTTGAAGTCGATTTTCTAAATCAGTTCGAGCGCGAATAATAGCTTCATCTAATAATTCCTTTAATTTGACTGTTTCCCCCGAACGAGTTTTTAATTTTTTGCCATCTTCTCCTAATACTAATCCAAACGGAACATGAATAATATCAACTCCTTCAGGAATCCATCCTGCTCGTTGAGCTACTTGGAAAACTTGACTAAAATGATTAGATTGTCCCGCATCTGTTACATAGATAATTCGCTGGGCACCATCTTGTCCAATGCGATAACGCAATGCGGCTAAATCGGTAGTAGCATAATTATATCCACCATCAGTTTTTTGAATAATTAAGGGTAAAGGTTGTCCTTCTTTATTAGTAAATCCTTCTACAAATACACATTTAGCACCATCATCTTCAACCAGCAAACCTTGGTGATTTAGGTCTTCCACAATACCTGGTAATAAATTATTATAGAAAGATTCCCCTCTTTCCACTAAACTAATATTTAGCAAATCATAAATAACTTGAAATTCCCGTCTGGATTGGTTACATAATAATTGCCAAGCATGACGAGAATCTGCTGCTCCAGCTTGGAGTTTTACTACTTCTTGTCTAGCTGTTTCTTTAAAAGTTGCGTCTTGATCAAAACGTTGTTTAGCTTGACGGTAAAAACTAACTAAATCTCCTAAATCTAGAGCATCAGCTGTAGTTAAAGCATCTGGGTATACTTCTCTAAGATAAGCGATTAACATCCCAAATTGAGTACCCCAGTCACCCACATGGTTAAGTCTGACTAGATCATGATGTTGAAATTCTAAAATCCGAGCGATACAATCACCAATAATGGTAGAACGCAAATGACCAACGTGCATTTCCTTAGCGATGTTAGGACTGGAAAAATCCACCACTATTTTTTGGGGAGTTTTGACGATCGGGACACCAAGACGCTCATCTTGGTGGATGTTAATTAGCAGTGTTTCCAGGTATGATGGTTTGAGGGTAAGGTTGATAAAACCTGGTCCAGCAATCTCGATCGGTTCACAGATGTCAGTAATGTTTAGCTGTTCGACTAGCTGTTGTGCGATCGCTCGTGGTTTTTGTCCCAGTTTTTTCGCCAGAGACATCGCTATATTAGACTGATAATCACCAAATTTCGGATTATTGGTGGGAACTAATAGGGGGTCAGTCCCAGCAACACCCGGACCAAAAGCAGTCACTAAAGCTTGTTCAAATTGAATTTTGAGCTGTTCTAAGGGAGAATTCATAAATAATCTGTCATGCACCAAGAATAAGGGCGCTTGTTTACTATAACAATCTATGGATATAAGTTGACAAAGAAATTATGAAGCTCCAAGATTTTATCGGCAAAAATTTTAAGTATGACCAAAAAGCGATCGCAGCTAATGATGAGCTTTCACGTCAAATTCAACAAAGACTGATTGACTTAAATTTGCTAGCACCTCCGGTTGATGGGGTTTTTGGTCCAGTTTCAGCTTTTGCGCTCCAGCAGTTTCAAATTTTGTTAAAGTGTGGAGAAACTGATTATTTAGGTGCGCTGACTGCGAAAAAGCTGATCGAAGCTAAACGTAGTGATGTTCCCGCGTTACCAGCGATTGTGAAAACCCTCAGAAATACCTTTTTTAAAACCAGACCCCTTGATTCTACCGAACTAACTAATGCTGAAAAACAAGCGATCCCAGGTAATTCCCAGTTTGAACTGATTGCTTATCAGCTCGAACGACAACATATCAGGATTATTCTGCTTAAAGATGCTTTTAATGGGATCAAGGTTTGGTATGCTTATGGTCCCCATGTCACGATTACCCAAAACGGAATTCAGGTTTATCCGAAAATTAGACCAAAAACCGTTAAGTTACAAGTTCCCTATCTATCTCAATTGGATAATTATTATAGTCCCACAGGTACTTGTAATGTGACTTCTCTGGCTATGTGTTTCCTCTATTTAGGAATTCCCCAGAAAGATGATCAAAATGATTTTCCTGATGAGCTTTATCTCTATGCTTTGGATCATAACTTAAGCAGACATGAACCTTTAGATTTAGCTAAGATTGTCACAGCTTATGGTGCTCGTGATAATTTTACTAAAATTGCTACCATTGAAGATGTCCAAAATTGGTTAGCTGGTGGTAATCCTGCTGTTGTCCACGGCTATTTTACCGCTTATGGTCATGTGATTGTTCTGATTGGTTACGATGAAGATGGCTTTTTTGTTAATGATCCCTATGGAGAATGGTTTGCTGATGGATATGATAACAGTTCTAGTGGTGCTGGTCTTCATTATTCCTACAATTTAATTCGTCGTGTTTGTATCCCTGATGGCAATTTCTGGGTACATTTTATTTCTAAATAGTGGTCGGGGTAGATGACAATCCTGATGGAGTGTAAAATCCCACTATAATTAGGTAGTTTCTCGAAAATGAGCGTTTTTCTGATTTTGAAAATCAAAATTTCAGCAATGGTTAACAAATGGCTTTTGGAAATTTGGACAAGCAAGTTTTTGCCAAATCATCAGGATTCTATCCCGCAAGTTTATGATGTGGAAGCGCGATCGCTTTTTTCCCAACCCACCAGGTCGATCGCTAAATCAATCTGGGGGAAAATGAGTAGCGCGATCGCTCTGATTATTATTGCTGCTACGGGAATTACCTATGGGCAAATTAGAGATTTTTTTACCTCGATTACTCTAGCACAATTGCGCCAAACTGTCAATGAACGTGCCCAGCAAGAACAATCAATATTGTTGTTAGTAGAAGAACACCATGCTCTCCTGAAAAAAGAATTACTCCAACGACTAAAAGAACACCCCGATCGCAATGCTCAAAAAGAACTCCAACAAGAATTTGACCGTTTATTGGTGAAGGAGCGAGATGGGACAATTCGGACGCGCAAAGTAGGATTTGATCTGCAACAACAAGCAGGTGTATATATTAGTAATCGGGTGAAATTAACTGCTGAAATAGTCCAGCGAGTGTTAATATTTAATGATTTAGCTAGTCATCATGGTTCAGCTTGGAGTCAGAATTTTCAGAATCTATATTTTACTGCTCCAGAAAATATTATGGTTAGTTATTGGTCAGCATTTCCCTGGACTGAAAATATCAGCAATAGTACAAATATCTTTAATCAAGAATATGTTCATTTTGGTGAAAAAAAGAATAATTCCCAGCGTCAAACAGTTTGGACGAGACCCTATGACAATGAGTTAGTCAAGGAATTAATGATTTCTTGTGTGACTCCAGTTGATTTTAATGGTAAGCATATTGCTAATATTACGACGGACTTATTTTTAGATGATCTGCTGAAGCGATCGCTAAAAAAGAATCTACCCAAAACCTATAATATAATCTTTCGCAGTGATGGTGATTTAATCATTCACCCAGATTTTATGAATCAGCTCCAGAAGAAAAAAGGGAAATTAAATATTAATCAAATCCATGATCCTCAAATCCAGCGGATTTTTCAACTTGTCAAAAATCACCCGACAGGAGAGGTAGTATTAGATAATAAACTAGATGATCAATATCTAGCTGTCACTAAGATTAACGGTCCAGATTGGTATTTAGTTACAGTCTACCCCAAATCAGTATTGATGCAACCAGTTTGGGAAATATCAAGGTTGGTTTTGCTATTAGGACTGCTGTCATTGTGTCTAGAAATAATTATCTTATATTGGTTACTTCGTCAACAAATATCTACACCTTTAAATAAATTAATTAAAGTAGCTGAAATAGTTGCTCTGGGAAAAGATCAGAACAAATTAACACTACCGATCCATCAACATCAAGATGAAATTGGCTGTTTGATATCTTTATTTAAAGCGATCGCAACACAAGTTCGCGATCGACAGGAGCAGGAAAAAGTAGCAACTTCTTTGAGTGGGATTTCTCCCGAAGTACATGATTATCTCCATCTAATTATCGATAATTTAGTCGATGGATTTATGGTAGCGGATATCGATAATAAAATTAAAATGTTTAATCCAGCGATCACCAATTTATTTAAGTTGGATAGTAAAGATTTATTAGGACAAGATATTGAGAAAGTTTTTGGAAGTCAAGTGGCAAATTTAGTCACTCAAACTAGAACTAATTTAGGACAGTTATTTAAGACCGAGATTCTCTTAGAGGGAGATCGTATTGGTCAGGTATTAGCCACATCGATGAAAATAAATATTGTTCCTGAAGATCATAATACCATAAAAACCAACTGGATTGCTTCAGTAGTAATGATCCAAAATAGTAACGGACACTTATGAATATGATTTTAGGATTTGATCCAGGACGAGATAAATGTGGTTTAGCGGTAATGGGAAGCGATCGTCAAATTTATGATCACCAAGTTGTCCCAGCGATCGCAGCTTTGACGGTAATTACATCTTTATGTGCAAAATTTCCTATTTCCTTAATAGTTATGGGTGATCAAACTACTGGGAAAGAGTGGAAACAAAAGGTGATGGAAATTTTGCCGACTTTACCGATCGTGATGATTGATGAACGTTATTCCAGTTTAGAAGCTCGCGATCGTTATTGGCAAATGTATCCTCCAACTGGTTGGTCTGCTTTGATTCCCCAAGAAATGAGGTTACCACCAGGTCCCATTGATGATATCGTAGCAATTGTTTTGATTGAAAGATATTTGCAGAAGAGTTAAAATCTTCTAATTAGTGATCTAAGCTAGAGGAATTTTTATGTCTTTGTCTAATCCCAATCAACCTCGTCTCTTATCTTTTGCTCTCGACGATTCTCCTGTTCTCGGTAGACGAGTTTCCTTGTCATTGACCAACGGATTTGGAGTATTGGTTGGTCGAAATGGAGCTGGAAAATCAGCTATTATCGAAGGGTTGGAAGCTATATCATTAAGTGCTACTGGTAGAACTAACCAGAGAAATCTACCAAAGGATAGCGATAGCATTCCCAAAAAATTAGATATCGAAATTTTGACACCGACTGGTCGTCAGTTACAATACCATTATGAGCTGATAACTACAACTATATCTGCTGACGATCCAGACATAGATGACTCCACAAATGATAGATCAGAAGAGAGCCAATTTTCCTGGAATGACTACTGTCAATACATTGATGGACAGAAAGAAGTTCTATGGACTACTAACACTGGAGTAACGACCTTCAATCAGGAAGATGATCCAATTATTCTTGGTCGTATTAGCTCACTTGTACTTGAACGATTGTATCTACCAAAAAACTTACAACAAATAAAGTCAACTAATGAAATGCAGTGGGTTTACGCTGTTTTGAAAGGAATTCGTATTCTGGGAAAGGTTCCTGTTCGTAGAACTTCTAGACGTAGACCATCTCAGATCAGAGTATTCCATAAACGTACTATTATTGGTGTTGATGATATAATAGATAGACTGACTCATAAAATAATTCGTCTAGATCTGGAAGAACTTGATGAACTTAAAGCAGTTTGTCAACGAATTGGACTTGGAAACGAGATCACTATACAGAAGTTTGTTTTAAGTGGGACATCTGGAGAGAAACTTGAAAGTGAAGATGAAGAACATTTCATTTCAGTATTATTAGATGGGGTCAATATCGGGTTGCTCTCTGACGGAACACTTCGGATTTTATCGATTCTGTTAGAAATAATTCCATCATCTTCTAGTACAACGACAATAATTGAAGAACCTGAAACACAAATTCATCCAGGTCTGCTCTCAAAATTACTAAATGAGATTGAGAGCTATACTTTTGGAGAAAATTTAGTTATCTCTACTCATTCGCCACAAGTAGTCTCATGGACTAGTCCAGACAAAATTAATTTAGTTTATCGAAATCATGGACAGATATTTGTGCGGAAACTAGGTAAAAACGAAATCCAAAGGGTTGTCGAATATCTTTCAGAAGATGGCAACTTAGGTGAATGGATTTACGGTGGTATAATCGATGAGTAATTGCGTGATTGGCTTGATTGCTGAAGATGATACAGATTGTGATACAACCGAAAGAAAAATTAATAGATTTGTCGATTGGTGCAAATAGGAAACCACGTTATAGCACAATCCGGTTCAGTTAAGATTTTACTATATATAGTTGATCTGTTTGTTGCATAAATGGTGGGCAAAGCATTTCGGTAATATTCTTCTTCCCTTCGACTTCGCTCAGGGCAAGCGTTTTAACCATCATTTATGCGCCGAAATGCTTTGCCCCTACAGTGAACTGAACCCTATTGCGTTATAGTACAAATATGAATGTTGAACTAGCGGAAAAACTAAATATAGAAATTTGCTCCGATCGCTGTCCTTCATTTAAAAAACTGCGTGATTTTCTTCTATCATTATAGAGATATTGATAATTTGTTTTATTGATAAAATGGCAGAATAAAATTATGTTATTTAAGCTAACTAAAAGGTTTACTGAAAAAGTAATACCAATTTCATAGATTACAATACTTCGGGCAGTTTTTGGTTGCCAACGGTAGAATAAGGGTTTCATCAACCTATTACTTTTGCTGTGTCAATGAAAAATCAAGGGTTTCAGGCTATGACCTAAAAACGGTTTGGACTATTGATATCTGACATTCTTTTCAGAAAAGATTATTGACATTCCTCAAAAGGAATATTATCATTAGAGGTAAGATGTAATGTGGACTTGGGAGTTATACCAAAACATCAACGGAGAAGTCCCCAAAGAGCTACTGGCTTTCTTTATTAGAATGATCCCAGAGGATGAACTGCCAATTGCCCCACCGTCACCAGTGCTGACCCCAGCAGAAACTAAGAGGCTCCAAGTCAATCTCGGATACCTCTGTTCTAAAGGTTTAGCGTCTCTGATGAGCGACATTTTCGAGAAACTGGAGGATGACCTGTACGAGTTACGCATGACCAAAAGCGAACATAACCCTAGATTTATCCTAACTCCTGTGACTCCCCAGCGATTTGTAGTGCTGCACGCTTTTATGAAGAAATACAACGGTGCTATTAAAGATAAAGATAAAGAACCAGCAAGACAAAGACTACGCGAACTTAAGACGCGAGAAAATTAATGAGCAAGCAGTACAACTTTCAAAATTGGCTCCAAACCAAAATAAGTGATGACCCAGAGGTGGTTTTGGCTGAAAAATTAGAGTATCTGCGGCTTTACCTGACTGATACAATGCGGGAGTTACGGATTAAAGCGGGATTGACTCAAGCACAGTTAGCTGAAAAATTAGAAGTACAACAAGCAGCAGTATCTAAGCTGGAGTCAGCACTTAAAGATCATGAGTTAGAGTCGGTCCTAAACTATTTGCATAAATTAGATGCAGATTTACTGGTAGCTGTCAAACAGGGAGATGAACTTTATCAAGTAAGTGACAATTCTGGGACGGTGCTAGTAGACATACCAATTGAAGTCCAAGAACTAGCAATCTCAAAAGGGATGAGTCTGCGCGATTATGTTCAGACAGCAATCAAGCACTTTTCACCCAAGAGTAGAACAGTTAGAGAATCAGTGACAGCTTTTTTGGAGAGTAATGACCCAGTTGCTGTACAGGTAAGGGAGAGATTGAAAGCTAAATCCTCAGAAGAAATTGCGATCGAGTTGGAAAAATGTCTGAGCATTTCCGATGAAGAAGACCGGATTTTCGCTGTTAAAAATGCTTTAGCTGGAGGGATTAGAATTCGTGATAATAACCGCGATATTAGTGATAAAAATGATGAAATTGAATTGCTGGATTTAGCTGAGAGTCTGTTGGAAAAATTGACAGATATTTGGGATTATACTGTTGAGTATTTGGGGAATAGCGAGTAATTTTGAATCTAGGAAACAATCCATAAAAACCTATAAATAAGCAGATTAGGACAGGTAAAATTAAATTGATTTTTGATGAAGTTAAGCGAATAGCTGTTGTGCAAGCAATTAGGAGAGTTAGAGAGCAAATTATTTGGAAACAGGGAAAAGCTAATCCTCATCTGGTCAAAAGAATTCGCTTAGGTCATTTGCCAGAAGATGCTACTATTGAACAATATAATGCCATCATCACTTTTGTAGTTAATAACAATGATTCCAATGTTTATGTATATGTTTTTGGAGAAATGATTTATCCCACAATAGTAGCTAATATGGAAAATAGAATTTGGCTAGTAATGATAGGATTAGATGGGGTTTTAGAAACTTCCTTTCCTCCCGATGACCCCGAAGGTTATCTAGCTAAATCAGAGTTTATTTATCTAGGTTCAGTTAAGGAGTTAGAAATATGAATCCTCTCTTAAAAAACTATTGTGTGAGTGTCGAGTTTCCTGATGTCAGTGGTGCGGAGCATTTAGAAATGCTGCTAATTCGCGATCGCTTAACAAAGATTGAGTCTCAATTCACTGATGAAGAAAAAAACTTACTGACAAAAGCAGATCGTCTATTAGTTGAGAAAGCCAATGATTTTTATCAGGAATTATCGCGCTTTGTCAATTTAGCAGAGAGACGAAAAGCTCAAATGATCCCTCCTCAACGTTGGTGGTGGTATTTAGATGCAATCCAGGTTGTAAAAGGATTTTTAGCAAGCGATTATCCAGCAGCCGTTTGGGTGCGAGAAAGTCATAGTTCTCTAGCTGTTAGAGTACAACAGCGACTAGAAAATGAGGGATTGCCTCAAATTGTTGCATACTTAGAACAATGCTTAAGTATTACCGATGAATTTGACAGACTTGGTGCTGCACAAAAGATTTTGGCTGGGAACTTGCTTAATGCCGATAATAATCGCAATTTAAGTGATAATAATGATTCAATTGAGTTACTAGATTTAGCTGAAAGCTTGTTAGAGAAATTAGAAAAATTTCATCAATAAAAAATACACTTTATATGGGAAAGAGATCGGATTATACTAGCAAAAAAACACAGAATTTACAGTCCCAAGAAGTATATCGCAAGTTAATTAAAGCGTTACTAAACTGTTCTGATGAGCAAAGACCTAAGATTTTTGATGCTCACCTAGAAATAATTGATACTGGATTTATCCAAACAATGGAACAGGTGGCATTTGAAATGGCTAAAGAAGGTGATGAAAGTGCTTCGTACTTTTTGAGAAACTTTGCCGCACAGTTAGCTGCACAAACTGTTTGGATGGAGCTATTAAAAGCTACCTATAACAATAGTAATCGACAGCAAGTAGTCTATTCTATTTTGGATGCTCACCAAGGTAAACTTAATAATAGTTTTGCTGAAGTAATAGAAAATTGGGCAATAGATACCTGGCCTATAATCTCGTTAGAGCAGGCAGTTGTTGTTGCGGGAACAATGATCATTTTCAGTGACTTGATTATGAAGTTTCCTAGAGGTAGCAAATCTGGCAATTTGGAAATTGCACTCACTTGCTGTCAAAGTGCCTTGCAAATTCTTACTAAAGAGGCTTTCCCTGAACTTTGGGCTATGGCTCAACAAAATTTAGGCAATGCTTACTGTAATCGCATCCGTGGAGACAGAGCAGAAAATATAGAACAAGCAATTAACTGCCATCAAAATGCTTTGCTAGTTCACAATTATGAAGCTTTTGTCTATGACTGGGCTAGTATTAAAATTGATCTGGGAAATGCCTATTATTTTAGAGTACGAGGTAAGCAAGCAGAAAACATTGAATTAAGTATTCACTCCTTCAATGATGCCTTACAAGTTTTGAATCAAAAAAAATCCCCAGAACTATGGGCTATGGCTCAAAATAATTTGGCAAATAGTTACGGCTATCGTATCTTTGGAGATGTTGCAGAAAATATCGAACAATCGATCATTTGCTATGAAAATGCTTTGCAGGTCTACACTTTTAAAGCTTTTCCTGAATTATGGGCTATGGCTCAACAAAATTTAGCAGGTGCTTATGGGAAACGTCGCCGAGGCAACAAAGCAGATAATCAGGAACAGGCAATTTCTTGTTATGAAAATGCTCTACAAGTTTACACCCGCGAAGTTTTTCCAGAAATGTGGGCTTTGGTACATCGTAACTTAGTATGTACTTACTGCGAACGTATCTATGGAATACGAGCAGAAAATATAGAACGAGCTATAATCCACTGTAAAAATTCCTTACAGGTTCGTACTCGTGAAGCTTTTCCCCAAGATTGGGCTATGGCTCAAAATAGTTTAGCGAATGCTTACCTAGCTCGTATTTATGGAGAACGAATTGCTAACCTAGAACAAGCATTTGCCTGTTACAATTATGCCTTACAGATCTATATTCGTGAAACTTTTCCAAATGATTGGGCTTTAATCCAGAGTAATTTAACAGTTGTATATAAAGAATTACAACAAATTTCAAAAGCCATTCAATCCGCCCAATTAGCTTTAGAAATTTATACCCCTACTTCAAATCCTTTGGAGTGCTTCAGAACTGGATGCAATCTTGGTATAATTGCCTTCACCGATAAAAGATGGTCTGAAGCTATTATGGGATTTAGTGTAGCTATTGAAGCAGTCGAAACTAATCGTAGTTGGACAACTTCTGAATCTCGCCGTCAACAAATTTTGGAAGAAGCTAATATTATCTATATGCGGATGGTGCAAGCTTGTATTAATGCTAGTCAACTAGATAAAGCAATTGAAACTGTCGAACGTTCCCGGTCTAAAAGTCTTGTAGACTTAATGGCAAGTAATGACCTTTACTCTGGGGGCAATATACCTTCGGAAGTGCAAGAATTATTGCGGCACTATGAAGACTTACAAAAGCAAATTGACTCTGAACTTTTTTCCAATAATTCTGATATTAACCGAGAATTTAGGGAAGTAGAAAGTAGCATTCAGAAACGTGCTGCTTTTCAAGCTTACAATGAAGCGATCGCCACCCTAGAGATCCAAAAAACTAAAGTCTTTGAACAAATCAGAAAATTAGACCCTGTGCTTGCAGGTGGAATTCAAGTTAGCGTTATCAGATTTGACCAGATGCAGAGACTCATTGATCAACCAAATACTGCTATTCTGAGTTTCTATACCACTACCGAAAACACTTATATCTTTGTTCTACGGCAAAATCAGTCAACTCCCTATCTGCATACTTGTATAGGACAAGGAATAGAAACATTACAAAATAAGATTTCTCTCAATTGGTCGCAGCCATATCTTAAAGATAAAAGCACTTGGCAGTCTCAGCTAAATGATTTCTTGGCTGAACTAGCTCAACGTCTGCAAATCGATAACCTGATTGACCACTATCTCCAAGGTATTGAAGAACTAATTTTAGTACCTCATCTTTTATTGCACCAAATTCCTCTTGCAGCTTTACCGATTCAGGATACTGAACATTCCTATCTGGGTGACAAATTCCAAATTCGCTATGTCCCCAGTTGCCAAGTTCTAGAATTCTGTCAAGAACGAGAACACCAACACCCAATTGGAGATTCTCTTCAGTATGGTGTCATTGCAAATGCTACGGAAGACCTGCCCTGTGCCAGTTTTGAAGCGGAGAAAATTGCTAATCTATTCAACATCCCTAAAAGCCAAATTTTGCAAGGTCGCAGTGAAGCCACAAAAAATAACTATCGTCAGTTAGCTTCAAAAGTTCAGGTGCTACACTCCTGTCACCATGCCGAATCTCGTCTTGATAAACCATTAGAATCAATACTAAAACTGGCAGATGAGACTCTGACACTGGGAGAACTGCTGACTCCAGGTTGGCGATTCCCGAACCTATCAGATGTATGTCTTTCCTGCTGTGAAACAGGTTTGGGAATACCCAAATCTCTATCCGATGAAATTATGACGCTCTCAACAGGTTTTTTATGTGCTGGGGCAAGAAGTGTTATCAGTACCCTATGGTCAGTAGATGACTTGGCTACAGCCCTGTTTTTTATTTTCTACTATCAGAATCGACAACAAGGTAAAACCAGACCACAAGCTTTGCAGTATGCACAGAAGGAATTGCGATCGCTTACCCAAGAATATATCAACAAACTATATTTAGAAATAAAAGAAAAGTGTCAAAATGCTAGAAAAAACCGCAATCAATATCCAGATGACTATTTAAAATGGAATACTGAATATCGCAAGTATGCCGCAGTGAGACTTGCCATTAACAAAGTGCTTGAAACTCGCGACAATAAACCTTTCTCACATCCTAGATACTGGGCAGCATTCACCTGTTCCGGTTTGCGCTAAAAGCAATATTTGTTTAAGTTAATTCTCCCCGAAAAACTGTCACTGCTTGTCCACCTAAATATATCCGATCGCTAACATTACGAACTCTTACTATCCCTCCCCGTGAGGATGCTTGATAAGCTAAAAATTCATTTTTATTTAATCGCTCACTCCAGAACGGACCTAAACAACAATGAGCTGAACCGGTCACAGGATCTTCATTAACACCTGCGATCGGAGCAAAAAACCGTGAGACAAAATCATACTCAGATGAACTGGCTAAACTCGTAACAATTATACCGCGTACTGGTAGAGTTTTTAGTAACCCAAAATCTGGCTGAATTTGGCGAACTATTTCTTCTGACTCAACTTCAACTAAATAGTCAAATTGGTTCTTCCCGACGGTGTTGATTTTTACTCCTAAAGCTGTCGCTAATTGCTCTGGTGCAGTACAAATTATTGGTGGTTTAGCGGGAAAATTCATTTCGATCCAATCACCTTGTTTTGTCGCACTAAGTAAACCACTCCGAGTATAAAATCTGGCTACTGTTTCTGGGTTTAAATAGGATAATTCCCATAAAACATGAGCGCTAGCTAGAGTAGCATGACCACAGAGATCCACTTCTACAGTCGGAGTAAACCAGCGGAGATTAAACCCATCATCTTGCGGAACTAAAAACGCTGTTTCTGATAGGTTCATTTCCTGTGCTACATTCTGCATCCATTCTGGAGTTGCGGGTTCCTTTAAAATGCAAACTGCGGCTGGATTACCGCTAAAAACTTGATTGGTAAAAGCATCTACTTGAATTAATATTGTACCCATAACTGAATATTTGTGGATTATCTTTTTAAAATTAACTCTGATAAAATTAAGGCAATATTCCAAGCATCATCTGATCCGCGATGGTGAATACCTTCGGGAACTAACCCTAATAACTCCATTGCTTCTAACATTCCTACTTCCTGGGGCCAAGCATGAATAACTGCAAACAAGTTTTTCACATTAATATGACTATAGCCAAAAGGATAACTAATATTTCGGCTGTGACATTGTTTTTCAAATTGCTGTCGATCGTAGTCTCCATAACTAGCCCAAACTCGATCTTTAGAAAAATATTTATTTCGCAAAATTGAACAAGCATTAGCAAAACTAAGACCTTGATCAACATCTTTCTGGGTTAATGTGGTCAGTTCCGTACAAAAATTACTGACCTTTGAACGTTCTGGTTTGACTAAAATACTTCTTTTTTCCAGCCGCTTTCCTGACGCAATATCTACTGGACAAATCCCAATCTCAATAATCTCACTTTCCTGCCCCATCGGAGGATTGCCTTGCCAGCAAGTTGATTCTACATCAATGACAATAATCTGATCTAGTTTTTTAGCCATGCTTACCTCAATAATGAAATCATGCCACATCGATTTTCTTTGGCTCCAAAACTAACAAATTTATCTTGTGAGCAAATTCAGCGATCGGATTTTTTTCTAATGGTTGGGAGAATCGCAATCAGGAAGTCCGGAAACAAGTTCAGCCCGAAGTTGTTCCACAACTTGGTCTAGTTCGACTGCGTGGGAAGCTTTGAATAAAAGGCGATCGCCCGGTTGGACAAACTCTTTTAAGCGCTGCACTAATGATGGACGAACATGATCAACATCTAGCTCATAGATTTCGATCAAGGGTAATCCTGTAGCACCAGTGGCCATAGCTTGAGCTTCAGCCCGATCGGCTATAATAAATAAAGCATCAAGTTGGAGCTGTTGAGCATAAGTTCCCACCTGTTGATGAAACTCGCTAGATCGCTCACCTAATTCCTTCATCGTCCCCAAGATCGCCAGATGACGTTTACCTGGAGCTTGGACTAACAGGTCTAAGGCTGCTAACATTGATTCTCGGCCAGCATTATAGGTTTCATCCAGAATCACAATATCATTAGCTAATTCATAACGCTGCGATCGCCCTGGTGGCATTGGCACCGTAATACCCTGACTTAATGGTTCCCAGCTTACTTGCAGAACTTGCGCTACAGCTAAAGCGGCTAAGTAATTGAGAGCATTATGACGACCTGGTAGCGGTAAGGGCAACTCTACCCCATCTACTTGTAAAATATTTTGATCAATCAAAGTCCCTTGGAGATCACCACCTGCTAAACCATAAGTTACGGTTTTTCCTGACCAAACCCTAGCCGCAGTATCAATTAATCTTTGGTTATCCTGATTGAGAATCGCGGTTTGACTAGAAGACAT
Organism: uncultured cyanobacterium; assembly: GCA_963744145.1. GTDB lineage: Bacteria > Cyanobacteriota > Cyanobacteriia > Cyanobacteriales > CAWUOF01 > CAVUSO01. The sequence goes on from CAVUSO010000001.1 coordinate 2,671,577, forward strand.
TTCCGCTAATAATTCACATTTAGCTTCAGCGATCGCTGCTTCTGAACCCAGTAATTCAATATGTGCTGTCCCGACATTCGTAATTAAGCCGATGGTCGGTTCAGCAATTTGGGTCAGGATCGCTATTTGACCCCGACCTCGCATGGCCATCTCAATCACGGCATAATCATGTTCTGGTGTTAGTTCCAGCAGAGTTTTGGGCACTCCTATTTCATTATTGTAATTAGCGTAAGTCTTCAGAACAGCACCTTTTGTGCCCAAAACTGCGGCAATTAGTTCTTTAGTCGTAGTTTTACCAACCGAACCAGTTACAGCGATCACCGGAATCGAGAATTGACGACGCCACCAATTAGCGATATTTTGATAAGCCGCTAGGGTATCTTTGACAATGAATTGTGGAACTTTAATTGATAGGAGATGGTCAGTAATGACAGCGATCGCCCCTTGATCAATGGCGGTGCTCACAAATTTATGGCCATCAAACCGTTCTCCTCGAAGTGCCACAAATACTTCACCAGGTTGAAGACTACGACTATCAGTAGCAACTCCAGTAGCGACCAGCTGCATCTGATCATCAGAACAATTCACTGGGGTAGTTTTCAGGATTTGGATGAGTTGAGCTAGAAGTAAATGACAGGACATGCTGAAAGATTCTATTTAATAAGGCCATCTAAGGTTATTATCCCAAGTAGGGAACTTTTGGATTACTTATTTTCCTCGTCTTCAGCAAATTTCTTTTGATCACAGTCCTGATTGGGTCTAGATGAGTTATTCATCTCCGGGATCACGATCTTGCTATCATCAGTATAAACACTGATATCTTTATGAAAAGTTTAAAAATCCGATGGAAGTCTTTGGCTATTCTTTAAACAAGGAGATTGCTAATGTTGTAACCTTAAAAGTGTAGACCAAAGGGAATTTTTTGCTATTATTGATTAAGTCAGCAATGGCCACAAGCAGCTAACCTAAGGGGACGGGTAAAAATGAGCAAAAAAGACTAGAACTAAGTAGTCAAATTGTTTTTTCCCAGTTTAAGTGTTATAAAACACTGGTGTTAGATGATAAAAATCACATAGCAAGTTGATTAAAACAGTTAGACTTCAGTGAAATACGTTATGTAGAGGACAAGAAAGAGGAAAATTTAAAACCTATGAAAATTGGTATGTTGATTAGCGGATCTCAGAATAATTAGCAGCAGCTAAAAAAAAGTTGGTTAGGAGTTTAAGTAAACAGGAGTAGCCTCACTTGGCTCTAAAAAGTGAGCAGGGGGTACAAAAAATGAAACCTTTAACAGAACGTTACCATCGCCATACAATTGGCCCGGAAGAACAACTAATTTATGACCACTTCCTCGGTTTAGTGGAAGCAGAAGCACCCTCTCAAGTTCTAGAGCGGTTCCATAACTTATTTATCGAAGGTACAGGCTATCAAGACCAAAAGATTGTAGCAGCTTTAGAGAAGATTACCGCATCAACTCAAGCTGAACAAGAGTTTAGGTTTTTCGTTAATCGTTGCTGTCATATTTTAATTAACCGTTGGCAAATGCACCCACAAATGGCTGGGTCACTTGTTGATTTAGTAAATTTATTTGAAAAATCGGGTAACAGATTAGGAGGAGCAACTTGGACGTCCTCGTACTGCGAGACGTTTGCACGAACTAGTTCAAGGTTTTGTCCAAAGTGAGCAGTATCTAACGATTAAACGTTTGGCCACAGTAATCAATCAAGGGGTAGAAGCAGCTAATAATCCCACTAACAAACCATTGGGTACATTAATTCGCCGCTATCCCTATTTATACGCCCATTGTTTACTGAATGAAGATAGTGCCTACGAACATCAACAAACCGTGCGGCAGATTCAAGCCCAAGTCCAGCGGCAATATGAAATCAATTTGTCGCAATATGTAACATATCAAGTCAGACGATCAGCGCGAGTGAATCGCAACAGTGTCAACCCACCACCAGGGCAAATTATCCAAACTATCAACAATCCTACCCTGTTGAGCGATCGGGAGTTATTCTCAGCGATTAAGCAATTTGTCGGCAAAGCAGAAGGTCCCTATAGTTACCGAGACTTAGCCCAACGCTTCATCACCCATTCCAGTCAAACCAACTCATTTGGAGCATTTAAAGACGATCTATATGAATATTTAACATCTTCTGTCGATCCAGCCTATGGCAAAAGACAGTTTAACGATCGCTTATATAAACAATTACAAACCACCTTACCTCAGAGCGACTCACAAAAGTTAAGTGACTTCCTGATTGTGAGGACTTGTAGTCAGCTTTTAAACTTTGTAGTTGTCGATAATCCCCAAAAGCCAAATCACTTTGTCTTCATTGACTTAATGACAAATTTAGGTGCAACTCTCACCACTGGTTTATTAATCAAAATTGTCCTAATTTGTCGGAAAGTCAAACCATATCTAGAAAAGAGATTCTCGATTTTGTTTGATCATTATGAAACTCATACAGGAGATTCAATCAATTGGCTAGTTAAAGGACTAGAAAACTTAAATATAGCCCTGAGTATTCATTTTGGCTCTTTAGATTTGTCTTTTATGAGTAAAGTTGCTTAGGACTTCTCAGTAATCTTACTTAATTTTCCGAGGTGGCCAAATTTTCAATTCTTAATCTATTCCTGTTCCCAACTAAAATCAAAACAGCACCTGGTGAGGTGAATCGTCAAGATCAAAGCGGTTAACAGGAGATCCACCATTGACAGAGCCGTTACCTGACCCTAACCCAAGACCAAACAATTTACCTACCCTACCTTCCAATGTCACCGTTGGAGAAACAGGATGGGAAAATTTAGTTTTGAGTTTTGAAGATATTCAGGCAGAATTAAATTATAAACAAGCCAAAGATTCCCTGCGTGAAATCGTGGGTAATTTGGACTTAACTCCCCAAGAACGAACTGGGTTAGAACCTGTAATTGGGAGTTTAGCAATTATGCTCGACAAACTAGAACGTTCTGTCGTGCAAATTGCTGTATTTGGTATGGTAGGACGGGGGAAATCCTCAATTCTGAATGCTTTACTTGGTCAACCAATCTTTGAGACTGGACCATTGCATGGTGTGACCCGTACAGCTCAGGTGGGAGAGTGGGCTGTAAATACCCTGAGCGAATCTGCAACTAACTCCCAGTCAGCAATTTCCTATCGATTATCCCAAATCGAACTAATTGATACTCCAGGAATTGATGAAGTAGATGGTCAAAGTCGGGAAGAATTAGCCCGTCAGGTAGCTAAACAGGTAGATTTAATTTTGTTTGTTGTGGCTGGGGATATTACTAAGGTAGAGTATGATGCTCTTTCCCTGATGCGGAATGCAGGTAAGCCAATTTTACTGGTATTTAATAAAATTGACCAATATCCAGATGCCGATCGACAGGCAATTTATGAAAAAATTCGGGATGAGCGAGTCCGAGAACTACTTTCTCCCGATGAAATTGTGATGGCTGCTGCTTCTCCGGTCGTAGCGAGAGCTACTCGTAGAGCAGATGGGACGATGGGGGTACAGTTAAGTCGAGGAAAACCCCAAATTGAAGATTTAAAGCTGAAGATTTTGGAAATTTTAGACCGAGAAGGAAAATCTTTAGTAGCTCTCAATAGTATGCTTTATGCGGGTGATGTGAATGAGCAATTAGTCCAACGCAAAATGCTGATTCGTTCTAGTAGTGCTAATCAGGTGATTTGGAATGCGGTGATGACTAAAGCTGTCGCGATCGCTCTTAATCCGATTACTGCGCTTGATCTGCTCAGTGGTGCGGTGATTGATGTTGCCATGATCTTGACATTATCAAAGCTTTATGGTATATCGATGACCGAACAGGGAGCATTAGCACTGTTGCAAAAAATCGCGATCGGGATGGGTGGGATTAGTGCTAGTGAACTACTCGCAACTCTGGGATTAAGTTCTTTGAAGGGAATTTTGGGGTTAGCAACACCTGTAACTGGTGGTTTATCTTTAGGTGCTTATATTTCAGTAGCTTTAACTCAAGCTGGTGTAGCAGGAGTTTCTTGTTATGGAATTGGTCAAGTGACTAAAGCTTATTTAGCTAATGGTGCATCCTGGGGACCGGATTGGACCGAAAGCTGTCGTTAGTCAAATTCTCGCTACTCTAGATGAAACATCAATTCTGAGTCGGATTAAGGATGAACTGTGGGAAAAATTAGATGTCAATGCGGTTAGAAGGAAATCTTCGTAAAGAATTACAGTGATTGTTGCTCACTAAAGGTTCTCACGGTTTTTTCTAGACCTAAATCAGCTGCGATTAAATCAATTCCATCAATAATTTTAACGCGATCGCTAATTCCCAAAGCCGAAAAACATTTATCGCGATAATTGGGATGATTTTGAAAAAAAGATAGGGCTTTTTTTAATGGTTCAATTACCGGATAAGCTGTTTCTGCTTTCTCAATAGCTGCTTGAGGAATAATTGATTTAAGTCTTTGGATCGCTAAATCCATTAAATCTCGTGACTCTACTGAGGAGTCATTCCATCGATCGGAATTAGCTAAAAGTTTTTCAGCAAAACTATCGATTTCATTCAAACATGGTACGGGAGACCAATCTGGATAATCTGGTTTTCCTAATTCAATCCTTCCCTCCCTAACAATTTCAAATTTAATCAGAGTTTCATCAACTCTAATGGCAAATCTTACACCATATTGGTCAGCTTTAATTTCTCCAGATAATTCAAGATCATCTTGAGTATTAAAGAGCGCATTATATTGATTTTCAAATATTTTTTTTCGGAGCAAACGATACCCAGCACTACTAGCACAGAGAAAAGCTAGATCTTTGCTTAATCTATATTCTCCATGATTTAAGCTAATCATACTACCACCACCAAAATAGATCTCACACTCTAGGAACAAGTCAGCTTTTAATTGATGGAGAATCTTGAAAATATTTTGCCGAAATTTCTGCTCCAACATTTCTGTTTCTAACCATGAATTATAGAATTGAGCCAAATGTTTAATAAATAATGATTCGACTGGGTTTAAATCCGCTAAAACTCCTTGGTATCGCCAACCTCTTTCATATATTCTCAGCATTTCTAACCGGGTTAGATTTTCAATATTCAGTCTTTGCCAACATAATTTTTCTAAAAATGGCAATTGATCAGGAATGTCAATTTCTGGTTCAATAAACATTGGCTTTGCTCTAATAGTTTTGGTTCAGATATTTAATGATTAACCTCCACTTTTCATTAATCCGATCGCTGAGTTGATTAAAAGTCTCTTCGTCCCCATCTTTAATCACATAACCAAAACCAGCTAGTCTAATTAATTGTTCTAGACGGTGACGAGAGATTAAATATCTCCCACCTCTTTCACGGAAAGTATTATAGATATAAGTAACAACATCTTGAGCAACAAGATCCAAATCAATCATCGGAATTTCCTCCTTTTGTACCCAATGATATTATCCATCTCTTGAGCGAAAATTTATCTGATTAGCGATCAATATTTTTTAGCGATCGCTTGCGTTTATTTAAAAAATTTTCCTAAAAATACAGCATCTAGTTTTATTTGTCAAGGGTCTACTCAATTTAGATTACTATTTGTGATTAGTGACTAAATCAGCTAAGATTGAGGTTAGCTCAGGTGGAATTAGGGTAAACCGGATGTAAAAACCTTTATTACTATCTGCTAATTTTCCAGAAACTTTGGCATATATATCTCCGAATTTCTGATTCATTTCTGGTTTGATTAATAGTTGAATTTTAATATTACTAAATGGCTCAACTGCATATTCTGAATGGATTTCAGCACTATTGATTGAGAGTTTGACTAAATTTCCTGGGGAAAATTTTTCATCGATATGCTTACCCTGAATAATCGCAAAATTGAGGGGAATCTCGGTTTTTAGATGCACCAGAATATCTTCTTCTTTAGGCAAAAATAGCTGATATTTACCAGCAATACCACCAACGTCATAGATAGTAATATGCTCATCAAAACCTTTGGGTTGTACGGACATTAATTTATGAATTTTGATCACATCTTTAATCTCTTGGAGCGTCCACTCAGAAATGAATATTTCTCCACCTGCTGTATAAGATTCAATCCGAGAAGTTAGATTAATTGGACTCCCAATTACATCATATTTAGCGCGTTTTTTTGAACCAATATTCCCGACAATTACCTCACCCGTATTCAGTCCAATTCCCATCTGGAGTTTGGGTAAACCTAATCCTTCTAATTGCTCATTAAGTGGAAACATTGCTTGTTGCATAGCGATCGCACAAGCAACACCTCGTTCCGGATCATCTTTTCTTTGGGTTGGAGCACCAAATAGGACTAAAATTGCATCACCAATAAAATCACCTATCGTCCCCTGGTATTCGGTAATCACATCCGTCATTTTTTCCAGATAGATGTTTAACATTTCTACCACTTTTTCTGGTGATAATCTTTCCGATATTGCCGAAAAACCCCTTAAATCAGACATGAGAATTGTAATTTTTCGTCGCTCACCTCCTAATTTTAATCCTGTAGGTGTTTCTAATAAACTCTCCACTACTTCATCGGTGAGATAACGACTAAAAATATTGCGGATATTGTCAGCAGTACGCGCAATATAAGCATTGATGGTGATTGCTGATCCTAATAAAGCTAAAGTTGGTGGGATTAAGGGAATCCACCATCCTGATAAGAAAGCTAAATAACAAATTCCCAATAAACTTCCGAAAGGTAATAAAACTCCTACTACAAACTGGAATAAAAACTTAGTAAATCCCCCCGTATATCTCCATTTCCAACTGAGCGTAGCACCGACCACAGACCAAGCAAAAATCCACCAAAATTCTAGGGATTTAGTCCAGGTTTGAATTAGCGATCGCCCGGAAAGTACACTACTCAATATTTGACTAATTAAGTTGGCATGAATTTCTACCCCGGAAGTTTCATCAGGTATGCCGATCGGTGTGCTACTATAGGGAGTCAGGAAGAAATCTTTTTGACTTTGGGTAATGGAACCAATTAAAACAATGCGATCGCGTAGAAAATTAGCAGGAATTCGATCTTCTAAAACATCTGTCACTGAAATCATCGAAAAACTGTTAGCTGGTCCTCGATAGTTCAATAAGATCTGATATCCTTGAGCATTAGCATGAACATAACCCCCATCATTTTCTTTAAACGGAACAAACACAGTTTGACCGAATTGCAAATAATCCGCATTGATTGCTGATGGTTTCGCCAAAATCCCTAACTTATTTAGATAAATTTCTGCTAATCTAAGCCCAAAACTAGGTACAATTTCTCCAGTTTTACTTGCTAAATAAAGAAAATATCGCCGAATCTTCGTATCCGCATCCAGGAGGACGTCATTTGCACCAATTTGTCCGAGCTTACTTAATTCTGGTGGAGGATTAATTGGTGAGTCTTTATTATTACCAACAACTTTCCTAATTCCAATTAAATTAGGAGTAGATTGAAACACATGGGCTAACTTTTCAGCTCCTGTTCCTTCTGGTAAATCCCGAAACAATTTAGACCAATAGCGATGGGTTGTTGTTGTTTTAACTTTTCCAGTAGTTGGGCTAATATTTCATCGGGCATCACAGCCCGACCTAGTTTTTGAATATCAGATTCAGCAATCCCTACAATGACAATACGTGAATCAATCGGCTCTCGTGGACGTAGACAAAATAATTGGTCAAATGCTGCTAATTCAAATATATGCAATAGCCCAATCATCCGCAACCCCATCACCAATCCTGTGATGGTTGGAGCTGTGATTAATGGGCCACGCCATTCCCACAACAGCTTATTCAGCTTTGCCCACATAAAATGTTTAGGGTGTGATTGGTTTGGATTGAGTGGTTTGAGTTTCGAGTTGACAACAATTAACTAAAGGCTCTTTAATAAAAGGTTGCAAGTTAACCGAGGTTAACAAATTGTCCCAATCATTCAACAACTTTGAGTTATTAGGATCATTACGACGCAACTCAGCTAGACTAGCTAAAGCTTCATACCAGATCCCATCGTTTGCGTAAAAATTGGGAATATCAAGTGGTTTTGCTGTTTTTAGCTGACCTACCAGGTTGTCACTAGGATTGCCGATTTGGACCCAACCAGGGTTACTTACTTCATCACCACTGCGATCTGTAGGATTACATATTAATACCAAATACCATTCATAAGTTTTGCCACTTTCTAAAGACTTGTCAGAGGGTAAATTAATGCTCGCAATACCAGACGTACTAGGAACAGCGAAGCTATTTCTGTAAATTAACTGATTGTTTTCATCAATGAGGATAAATTCCCCAGTGGTAGCTGTTGATTGCGGAATATAGGCCAAAAATGTTGGAGATTGAGATACTGTTAATCCGATTTTATCGGTTAGTGCTAAAGCGGTCAAACTCTTGTCATTTGATGAAATACAGGAACCACCTCTTCGCGATCCAGCACTTTCTGTGGTCGGAGGTGCCCCAATATCAGATCTAGGTACAAATTGAGCAATTTCCCAACCATTGGTTATTCTTTGGTTAAAGATTGTCTGATCTGACAATTCTTGTCTTTGTGCTGCAAATCCAGGACTAATAAATATCTCTAGAGATAGAGTTACGGAAAGAGTCACAATCGGGAATGGGGATTTTCTCAAAACCATAACAAAGTTTGGGATAAATTTAGGTTTTATGTTTATTATAAATCTCATCAATAGTTGATCGCCTTAATTTTTAGCCTTTTTTTCAATTTTTTTGATAAAATTTAACAACCGGAAAATGTAAGTGTTATTTAGTGATGAAAAAGTTACAGCCGATCTTAATGCCCACTAATTGTGCAGATGCTAAAATTTTTGTGAAAATGAATCGGAGATGGTTTTTAGCTAGTATGGGGGCTTTGGCTTTTAGCCCAATTATTTCTGGATGTAATAGTCAGGAACAGAAAAATCTCCTCATTCGACTACTCAAAAATGCTGTTCCTCCTCAATTTGTCAATGAATTTAGTAAAAGAATAAATTCAGCACCGAATTTAGATTTTACTTCAGTTGCCCAATTAAAAGATTTATTTGATCAACTCCAACAAGGTCAACAAGAATCAGCTCTGGGAGGAAAACCAAAATCTAAACTACCCTTTCCCATTCCTTTAATTAGTTCTCCGATCGTAACGATTCCTGATTTAGTCATGTTAGGTGATTATTGGTTGAGTCTAGCGATTAAACAAGGTTTGATTCAACCTTTAGATGTGAAACAGTTATCTTTGTGGTCTACATTACCAAGTCGTTGGCAAAATTTTGTTAAACGTAATGAACAAGGTGAATTAGATCCACATGGACAAATTTGGGCTGCACCTTATCGTTGGGGAACTACTGCGATCGCTTATCATCGAGAGAAGTTTAAATCCTTAGGATGGACTCCTACCGATTGGTCTGATTTATGGAGAAGCGAATTGCGCGATCGCATTTCTTTATTAGACAGTCCCAGAGAAGTAATTGGGTTAACTTTAAAAAAACTTGGTTATTCTTACAATACACAGGAATTAGGGAAAATTCCGCATTTAAAACAGGAATTAAGCCAACTACATAAACAAGTTAAACTTTATAGTTCCACTGCTTATTTAGAACCTTTAATTTTGGGAGATACTTGGTTAGCAGTAGGTTGGTCTACTGATATATTACATCAGATGGAAACTATGTCTGATGCGATCGGTGCAATCATTCCTCAATCTGGAACTGCTTTATGGTCAGAGTTATGGGTACAACCAACTAATATTAATCCAGATCATAGTAGTAAATTAAATTCTTTTGCTCAAGCATGGATTGATTTTTGTTGGCAACCTGATATTGCGGCTAAGATTTCGCTCCTAACTCAGGGAACTTCTCCAGTTTTAACAGATATTACCCAAGCTGATTTACCAACAGAAATAAAGCAAAATAAATTGTTATTTCCCAGTCCTGAAATTTTCCAACATAGCGAGTTTCTTGAACCTTTATCTACTCCAGCTATTAATCAGTATCGCTCCTTATGGGAGGAGATTCGGAGTTAGTTGATTTTGGTGAGGGCGATCGTATTATTCCCATAAAAATCAATACGGTTCAGTTAAGCGTAGGGGTGAAGCATTCGGGCGACAATAGAACAATCAAGCCAGAATATTATACCCGAATGCTTCACCCTTCTTCTGTGCCGAGGTCTCAAAAATATCCTTATACCAATTCACCATGAAGATACATTGATAAGATTGATCTGTGGGTGAGGGTGGGTTTTGATGATTAGTAGGTAAATGTCAAACATCTCGGTGAACCCACCCCTACAGAAATCCGCAAATTGAGGATAAAATTGGTAGGGGCAGGTTCACCAGTCAATTTTGCCACCAACAGATCACCATTATAAACCTGCCCTGGCCTAACAGATCAACCTCAGATTAAGTGCAATTTCATAGTTAATTGGTATTAACTGAACCGTATTCCCATAAAAACATAATAATCGCCTCAATTTAACCTGGTTGAGGCGATTATTATTTCTATGCTTAAGCTAGATCATTTTTGGTTTTAATGAGTCTCCCTGATTAAGGAGTTGTAGTAGCTGGAGTTGTGGTTGAACTGCTAGGAGTGTTTGAACTGCTAGGAGTGGTTGAACTGCTAGGAGTGGTTGAACTGCTAGGAGTGGTTGAACTGCTAGGAGTTGTGGTTGAACTGCTAGGAGTGGTTGAACTGCTAGGAGTGGTTGAACTGCTAGGAGTGGTTGAACTGCTAGGAGTTGTGGTTGAACTGCTAGGAGTTGTGGTTGAACTGCTAGGAGTTGTGGTTGAACTGCTAGGAGCGCTTGTATCGCTAGGAGTTGTAGTGGTAGGAGTTGTAGTGGCAGGAGTTGTAGTGGTAGGAGTTGTGCTACCAGAAGGAATTTGCTGGATACCAGTAGTTCCTGTGGGGGCTGGGGTAGAAGGAGATGAACTAGGGGTGCTAGGGGCTGGAATTTCTTGTAAACCTACTAAACCAGGGAATACACGACTAGGAGCACCAACTACAACATAAGTATGGCTATGACCGAAAGCTAGATGATGATGATGTTCTACACGGAAGTGCATTTTACCTTCACCTTCATCGTTATCAGCTCCATATACCTTGTATGAAGAATCAGGGTCAGAAAGATTAGACATTGCGAAAACGTTGATTGCAGATGCGGTGGAAGTAGTCTCCTGTGAGTTTGTGTTAGGACTGAGAACACTAGCTAAGGTGAGTGTATTATTAGCTGCTGGTTGATTAGATAGTGAAGAACCTAACAGTATTTGCAATGTAACTTGACCAGAAATATTTCCAGTGCTAGCTGTTGTTGTACCGTTTGTACCTGTACTACCAGTGGTTGTGCCTGTTGTACCGTTTGTACCTGTGCTGCCAGTGGTTGTGCCTGTTGTACCGTTTGTACCTGTGCTACCAGTGGTTGTGCCTGTTGTACCGTTTGTACCTGTGCTACCAGTGGTTGTGCCTGTTGTGCCGTTTGTACCTGCACTACCAGTGGTTGTGCCTGTTGTGCCGTTTGTACCTGTGCTACCAGTGGTTGTGCCTGTTGTACCGTTTGTACCTGTACTACCAGTGGTTGTGCCTGTTGTACCGTTTGTACCTGTGCTACCAGTGGTTGTGCCTGTTGTACCGTTTGTACCTGTACTACCAGTGGTTGTGCCTGTTGTACCGTTTGTACCTGTGCTACCAGTGGTTGTGCCTGTTGTACCGTTTGTACCTGTGCTACCAGTGGTTGTGCCTGTTGTGCCGTTTGTACCTGTGCTACCAGTGGTTGTGCCTGTTGTGCCGTTTGTACCTGTGCTACCAGTGGTTGTGCCTGTTGTACCGTTTGTACCTGTACTACCAGTGGTTGTGCCTGTTGTACCGTTTGTACCTGTGCTACCAGTGGTTGTGCCTGTTGTACCGTTTGTACCTGTGCTACCAGTGGTTGTGCCTGTTGCACCGTTTGTACCTGTGCTACCAGTGGTTGTGCCTGTTGTGCCGTTTGTACCTGTGCTACCAGTAACTCCAGCTCCACCTGTCGGACCACTATTAGTAGTAGTGCTAACAGGAGGGGTCACAGTACCACTGATACTAGAAGTAAATTGAGTTGATGTACCAGGGTTGCTAGAATTGCTGCTAGAACTGCTACTAGAATTGCTGCTATTTAAAGCACTAGAGCTGCTAGAACCAGTGTTATTGTTTTGGATGCTGCTACCGCTTAAACCTACAGCAGCTCCTATATTAAAGGATGTTGCGCCATTTCCTTGGGCACTAACCCCCCAGCCAAGACCTGTAACCAGTACACTAGAATGGCTTTTATCGCTATTAAAGCTGATTCCAGATTTGGCAGAGTCAAATACAGTAGTACCGTTACCATTACCTTGGAGTTGATAGCTCGCTGGTGCATTAATATTAGCTTGAACACCATTGGTATTGACACCGCTAACATCAAAGTTTACTGGTCCGTTAATCGTTCCTTGAATCCGGAATTGGCTACCAACACCTGCAAGCTCGGTTTGAGCATTATTGCTATTGTTTTGATTATCGGTACTGGATATAGTAGTATTATTAGTGCTACTGCTACCAGTGCTACTGCTACCAGTGCTACTGCTACCGCTGCTGCTGCTACCAGTGCTACCAGTGCTACCAGTGCTGCTGCTACCAGTGCTACCAGTGCTGCTGCTACCAGTGCTACCAGTGCTGTTGCTACCAGTGCTGTTGCTACTACTATTTTGAGAGTTATTAACTGTACCTTGAATCTGGAATCTGGTTACACCTGCATTGGTGTTAAAGCTGACTTTACCACCACCAGAATTGTCAGAGCTAATACTGGTAGTACCTCCTGCACTACCAGTTGTATATCCATATAGTGAGAATTGAGTATCAGCTTTAGCTGTTAGACTATTACCGTCATATTGGATGAAATCGTTGGCAGCGGTAAATTTAGCATCAGGTGGAAGAGCGATATTACCACCAGGTAAGTTCGCAGCAAAGGAACCTACATATAATCCACCTGGCTGAGATTGGTAGCTGTTACCTGATACACTAACGTTAGATACAGGTAAGAAAACTATTGGAGCTGAACCTGTTTGTTGTGGACTAAATAGGGTGCCGCCAAAAACTTGGCTATAGTTAAATGATGTTAGTTGAAAGTTCAGTGTGGTGGCAATATTTTGGAAGAAGAAAGGCTGACCACTAGCCGAAAAAGCCCGACCTGCTAGACTTCCTTGTAAAATACCAGTTTCTCCACCTTTGGGAACTCCTGTGGTAGGATCTAAACGAGCAGCGCTGGGAGTAAAAATAGAATTAACTGTAACTCCGTTTGGGGTTTCCAGTCTGAGTGTATTAGTATTGACATCGAAAATAACTGTATTGCCTTGTTGGGGTACGAAGAATGCTGCATTACCGCTAGTCCGACCACCTGTAACAGGGATATCTGCGTAACTTGCTGGCGCAATCGCGATCGCTAAACTTCCTGCTAAACTTAGACAAACTGCATATTTCATTGATTGGCTAGTCATGATTATCATCCTCAGTAAATAAAATCTTGATTAGGTAAAAAGCTATTTGCAGTAGCTTTTTTCGTTAAAAGTGTCCTGATTATGACCAGTTGAGCGCGTATTTAGATTTGACAATCGTTACTTGCAACTGGTTTAATCTTTTTTTTCATCAGTTACCTACCCTGACGCAGGTGTTTTACTAAAGGTTCCCACCAGGTTAAAAAATTTTGGTCAGTTAATCATCCCAAAATAGATATAGGCAACTAACTACTAAGTTAATTGCCTATATCTATTTATAGATCCACTGATTTAAAAAAAAACTTGACTAGTTGATATTTTCTGGTATAATAGCGCCAAACTTAAACTCTCTTACTCTGAAAACTTCTTAAATTCAGAAAAAGAAAAATTTGTCGAATTCCTAACTTTTTGTAACCCGGTCAATCCTGGAAATATCCGACTAGGTACTCCCACGGGAAGGTAGAGGGAGTCAGTAGCTAAATGATTCTCTTGAATGAGGTTAAGTGTAGGATTAAATTGAAAGAGAAAGCTCGGATCGTTAATAAACTGATTGTGGGGTGTTTCTAGTTGAGTTAACCCAGATAATTGTCCAGTTTGGGTTGAGGTGAAATCTACATTTAACCTTGGCAATGTGGTGTTAAAGCGACTGGAATTGGTGGCAGTATTATTGATAACTTGAGCTAGGGTTGGGTGAGGTAGTAGGATAAGTTCTAAAAAACAGCTTATAACTAAACCCAATCCTACACAAAAGCTGGTAGATGGACTAAGCATAAATCACACCATGTATATTTTTATGGGAATCTGTAAAAAATAAACGGGTCTACCCGGGTGCTAGAATTAGCGCAGCGGTATTTAGTTTCTTATATTCACTATGACTCCGATTTAAAAGAAAAAACCAGCTAGAAAATATCTTTTTATTAAGAAAAGAATATATAAAGACCTAGAGCAAAGTAAAAGTCGGGATGGGATAGATAAAAAACCGATCGCTCAAAGGGTCAAGCGATCGGATTCCAATGAAGAGCTGACACTGGTTAGAGCTACTGAAAATATCACAGTAGAGTAACTCAATTATTAGAAGGTGAAAGTAGTGCGGAGAGCTCCGATGGTAATAGTATCACTAGCAGGGGTATGACCTGGATTGAAAATAACTAACACCCCAGGAGTAATACTAATATTATCGGTCACGCGGAACCGATAAAAAGCCTCTACATGAGTAGTAGTTCCTGGTTCACCACCGGATTTTCCGGGTCCACCTGCGAGGAGATTAGGAATATTTTTTCCCAAGGGAAGATCACTATCAATAATCTTAGGAGGTTGACCGACATAAATTCCCCCTAAATTACCACGTCCAAACAAATCTGGGAAATTAGCAAACACCATCCAATTAGTAGTTTCTACACTCCCAGAGCTTTTGGGGATAGAAGAAGTAGTATAACCTCCCCAAGTACCCAGAGTAAACTTAGGTGAAACACGCCATTCTAAAGTACCACCAAAAGCATGAGTTTTAAGTGGGGTATTGACCGTGGTCAACTGGTCATCACCGAGTCCCGTACCCAAAACACCTGGGGGAGAATAGGAATGAATGTAATCTAAAGCCAGGTCAACCGTATCTGTAGGGGCGAAATTAAACTGGACACCCTCAGTAGTTTGCCCAGATGGACCACCAGATATCCCACCATTAGTAGGATCTTGCGGGGTACTAGCCGAGTATACAGCCTGCATACTGATCCGAGGGATAATTTGCCAGTCAAGACCGATCCCACCACGTCCATTACCAATATTCAAGATCGCGTTACGTTGAGCTAAAGCAGAAATGGGACCTTGACCAGCACTTTCCACCCGATTAGCACCCCGGAAAACGTTAACTGGACTAACACCTGCTGGACCAACAATCAGCGCTAACTTATTACCGATGAGTTGACGATAGTTTAAATCGCTGATGACGAGTTGGTTTTGAGTATCTCCTTCATAAGCTAGTCTGCTATCATTACTCAACCGAGGAGCCGTGCTACCGCTACCCATTTGGATACCAGTAAGTAACAAACTACGAGGACTGAGCTGGGTAAATAAGCTCAACTGGACATTGCTGATCATGTTAGTATTAGTACCAGGATCTTTAGTGTCTTTGTGTCCATCTACCGGAAAAAAATCAGCACGGTTGGGATTACGAGTTTGAATCCCAAAAATTGCTTGTCCAAATAGTTTCGTCGTTGGTGAAAACTGATGAGCTTTAAGTTCAGCATTCCGAGCTTCTAAACTGTCTACCCGTCCCCGTAAACTCGCAAGTTCAGCAGCAAATTCTTCTTGCAATCTTTGTAAAGATACTAGATCATCTTTTTTGAGCCGATTAGCACTAGATGATTGAATTAACTGGTTGACTTTATCCATACAAGCATTTAATCCTGCGGCAAATTCATACCGACTCATCGGTTTATTACCACGGAAAGAGCCATCTGGATAACCTGCTATACAACCATAGCGTTCCACTAAGGATTGGAGCGCTTGAAAAGCCCAGTCGGTCGGCTGCACATCTCGCAGTTGAGAGACAGAAGTGATTTGTTCCATCGAATCATCCTCTGTACCTGGGAGTGCTTGATCCGAATCGGTCGTTTCTGATGGTAAAGTCCCATCATCGGTAGAAATATTTTTTGCTGGTATCTTAGTTGTAGTTGATTGCGCTAAACTGTCTATACTAGCCTGTTTATTTTCACTGGATGCGAAAAAATATACAGGATTTGGATCTGCTGGTTTTAAGCTTGGTAATAAATCTGTTTTTTTTATGACATTCAGAGAGGATTTAATCAGGTAATCTGAAGGGACGATCGGCGGATTTTCAGCCCGAGCTGAGGCAAAATTGGCCATCAACCACCCAAATGTGGCCAAAAATAAAACGGAAGTAGCTGATTGATCTAAACTTAGTTGGGGTCTCATATTTCCAAAACTCCTACAAACACCACTAATGCTCGAAATTTCATACAACCAATTTCGTGGATGTACCCCATATATGTTGCGAATAGCAATCAATTATAATGTGGATAAAGTTTGACTGATTTTGTTCCCAGTTTCAGGTTACTTTCCCAATCATAAATCTGGATGTCAGAATTGTCTGTAGGTAATTATGTAAATAGATGTTCAGTTTTCATCCGTTTAATTATAGGAGTAGGAAAAAAAGCAGTTTTTTTGGTAAAGAAATTCTGGTAACTAAAAATTAAGTTAGACTAATTTACAAGGGGAGGTTTAAGAAAAAGCATGGAAACCGATGAAAGTCCCTACGCTAAACTTGGGTTAACGGAAAATGCTTCTTTTGAAGCTATTCAAGAAGCTCGTGTTCGCTTAATGCAAGAATATAGTGGCGATCGCAAACGTTTACAAGCGATCGAAACCGCTTACGATGCGATTCTGATGGATCGTCTCCGACTACGTCAGGAAGGAAAAATCAAAGTCCCGGAACGGATTCGTTTTCCGGAACGGTTAACTCCGATGACTACCCAAGTCGCGACCACTACTCATCCGAAAACTTTGACTTGGTTCAAAAATTTCCTCGACCAACCCAGTCAACCGGAGTTGTTATGGACTTCTGGTGTATTTATTACCCTCAGTACCATTAGCATTTTCTCACCCAATGGTGATGCTTCGCTCATCCCTTTAGCTTTAGCGATCGGTGGTGGTGCTACTCTTTATTTTCTGAATCAAAAAGAAAATAAGTTTGGTCGAGCTGTGGTCCTTACTCTGGTTGGGTTAATCACAGGTTTAACCTTGGGTGGACTATTGGGTAGTGTCTTAATGACTGCTATTCCTTGGACAATAGAGACAATTAGCGCTTTAGCCACTTTTATCATCCTCTGGATGGTAAGTAGCTTTCTGAAATAAACACTAAAGAGTGAATTGTGATTGTCACTTTTCACTTTTTACTGTTTGATTAATGCTACCTGCACTTACTGATCAAAATTTGTGACAGAACGAATATACTGGTTAGCCTGGTCGCAAATCTCTGGTGTTGGTCCAGTTTTAATGGAGCGTCTAGAAAGGCATTTTAGCACATTAGCCGCAGCTTGGCAAGCAAAACCAGCTGATTTGTTACAAGTATCGGGATTGGGTCAGCAGACGGTGACTGCAATTATAGCCCAGCGATCGCAAATTAATCCAGAACAATTTCTGGAGGAACATCAACAAAAAAATCCTGATTTTTGGACTCTAGCTGATCCAGATTATCCCCGTTTATTACGAGAAATTCCCAATCCACCCCCGGTATTATATTATCGTGGGGAAGTCAATCTATTAGAAAATCAAGGTATAACTCCAGCGATCGCGATGGTTGGGACTCGTCAATCCTCCGAATATGGTCGGAAATGGACAAGAAGAATTAGTATATTATTAGCGAAACATGGCTTTACGATTATTTCTGGGATGGCGATCGGGATTGATACAGAAGCTCATCGTAGTTGTGTAGATGTGGGTGGAAGGACCTACGCAATTTTAGGGACGGGAGTAGATGTGGTTTATCCCCCTAGTAATAAAATTCTGTATGAACGGATTATCCACCAAGGATTAGTAGTGAGTGAATATCCTCAAGGGACTCAACCGAAACGGGAAAATTTTCCCCGTCGGAATCGGATTATTGCTGGTTTAAGTCGTGCTGTTTTAGTGATGGAAGCACCACAGAAATCTGGTGCTTTAATTACAGCTTATCAAGCTAATGAATTTGGTCGGGATATTTATGCACTGACGGGAAGATTAGATGATTACCAATCCCTCGGTTGTTTACAGCTAATTAATAAGGGAGCCCAGATCATTCTGTCGGAGGAGGAGTTATTACAAATGTTAGGAGCAATCCCTCAACTTAATTTAGCACCCAATACAGCGATCGCACCATCAGTTCCTCCACCCGCACCTAATTTAGACCCAAAATTAGCCCAAGTATTACAAGCGGTAACTACAGAAGGAATACACTTAGATCTCATTGTCAATGCTACTGGGTTACCAGTTGGTTCTGTTACAGGTACTTTGTTAGAGCTAGAGTTATTAGATTTAGTTGTCCAATTACCAGGAATGCGTTATCGACGTTGTTAAGTGACAAAAATTGTAAATGCAGGTAGGATAATTGTAACAGTTGTGCCCATTTGGAGTTCGCTCTCTATTTGGATTTGACCGTGGTGATTTTCTACGATCGCTTTCGCAATTGCTAATCCTAAACCTGATCCGGTGGGACTTTGCGATCGCTTATGGTTATAAGTTCGAGCGGGATCGATGCGATAAAATCGATCAAAAAGATAGGGTAAGCTATCAGTTGGAATTCCCCCACCAGAGTCAGTAATTTTTACTTGTAAATAAAACTTAGGCGATCGCCCAATATACTGTAATTCTACATTAATTTTACCAGCTTCGGGGGTATATTGTACTCCATTGCTGACAATATTCGTAAATAAACGCGCTAATTGATCCCAATCTCCTTGGAGGGTAAAAGCTTCAGGATTGGATGTGGGTGGATCGACTAAATTTAAGCTGATCGTGATATTTTTTTCCTGAGCGATCGCTTGTTGTTCTTCAATAATTTCAATGAGTAAAGCATCGAGGGGAACGGGGATAAAACGGAGGGGTACTATTCCACTATCTTGTCGAGCTAAAAATAATAAATCGTCAACTAAACGACCTAAACGACGAGTCAAACGCTCGATTACTTGTAATTGTTGTTGAGCGAGAACTGGATCTGCTAGACTTGCTTGGACATTAGTTTGAATAGTAGCGATCGGATTTCTTAATTCATGAGAAGCATCAGCAGTAAATTGTTTTAATCTTTGATAAGATGCTTGAATTGGTTCGATCGCTAATCCTGACAGTAACCAACCGATCGCTGCTACAGAAATAACTGTTAAAGTAATTCCAATAGTTAAATCCAAACTTAGTTGACGGATCGGTTTGGTAACTTCAAACCAGGGATGACTAACCCGTAAATATCCCAAAACCTGACGTTTGTTTTCAATTCTTTGGGTAATTTGTCTCAGGAGTTGGTGATGGTTCAGATGAACTGTTTCCCCAATTAAACGAGGATGAAGGGGAATAGTTAAAGGTTGAGATAGAGTAGACCAAAGTAATTCACCAGTCGGACTAAACCATTCTACATCAATATGATCATCTTCTACCTTGTCGGTATTATTGTGAAAACTAGCTTCCACATTAACATGAAATAAATGAGGATCAGTAGTAGTTGGTTCAATGACTAGCGATCGCTCAATAATTTCAATGACATGATTTAGAGTATCGTCTACTCGTTCAATTAAAGTATGACGAACATAAGTATAGACTCCGATCGCAAATACGAGGAGCAAGACTGCGGTAACAATAGTATACCATAAAGCCAAACGTCGGCGAGTCGCAATAAACATGGGGAAAAATTATGTCTTCTATTGACAATACTACAGACCAAATGGTGTTGCACATATATGGTGCGATTAGGCTATTTTCCTTTTTGTAGTTATATACTTATGTGTTACATTTTGTGTTTCAGAATGTAGGTGATAAATATTACTTGACTTTTGGGTGCCGTTAACTGATACTATAGTCTTCAGTGATACTCAATGGTATATGTTCTACTACTACGGCAGAAAAAAGCAAATAGCAAAATACTACCCCTCTCCTAATTTTGATATCATTATAGAACCGTTTGCTGGTTCAGCAGCTTACTCACTATATGGAAATCATTGGAAAAAAGAAGTTATTCTCATTGAGAGAGATGAGCAAGTAGCTGAAATTTGGCAGTGGTTGATCGATGAAGCCACCCCATCAAAAATTAGTAGCCTGCCTGATTTAGAAGTTGGTGAAAAGAGTTCTGAATTCCTTCATATTATTCATGCTGCTACAAAAATGGCTTTTCACTACAAGACCATTAAAGTAACTCCTGTTCTAGCGAGAAATTGGGAGATCAGCAAACGATACATGGCTGAAAATTTATTTAAGGTTAAGCATTGGAGAATTATTAGCGGAGATTACACATTAACTCCTAACATAGAAGCAACTTTGTTTATTGATCCACCATATAAAGAAGAAGCTGGTAAAGGTTACCGATATGGTAGTAACCTTATTGATTACAAAAAATTAGCGGAATGGGCAAAAAATCGGAAAGGAGAAATTATATTTTGCGAAGGAGATTGCGGTGATTATTTGCCATTCAAGCCGCTATTAAATCTAAAAGGTGTGGCAGGTAAAACCAGCAAAGAAGTTATTTATTACCAATCTAAAAAAGGAAACAAACAACTTGAGCTTTTTTAGCTTGCTACTAAGTAGAAAATTTCATAAGCTTCTGATAAATCTTTTTGTATTGTTGGTTGTCAATTAGAGCTATCCAACCTTGTCCCATCTTGATTTTTCCACTAGCTGTCATCCCTGTCACTTTAGTATTTCTGCCTTCAGTTCCACTGATATTACCCCAGTCATCAGTAACAAGATTGTCGGCATAAAATATAGCTGTAATTTTAGGATAGTTGAAATCATGTTCACTCTTAATAAAGTCCCATACTAATCCCAGAAGTTTTTTGACCTCTCGATGATGAGCTTGTCCAGGTAATTCCCTCTAAACAATCAATTCTGGGTTGTCCTGCCCGTAAATTTGCACCTTGTCTGGTGTTACCAATAGTACATTTAACTTCCAAACCCATAGGATAGTTGCGTAACAACTCCTCCGAAGGATGATCTGCTAATTTAGGAATAACATCGGGATGTCCCTTCTCAATTGGATTAACCATAGCTCCCGTTACATCAGCAATCGAATGGCAGAATATTGCGCCAATAATTGAACTTGTAGTTTTATAGTCAACATTTTTATAAACATTTGAGGGAATCGTTTTTAAAAAGAGATTTGTTGTACTCAATACAGATTCAATATGCTGACTGTTCACCTCAAATCCACAATCAATATTAAAATTAGGGTTAATGGTATAATTCATCTATGTTTTTTTCTACTTCAGCAATCAAGCTACTGGCTGTGGTGTTTAAAGATATTGATATTTTCAATAAAACGGACAAAGTAGGAGATTTCAAACCGCGCTCAATTTGGCTAACATAAGTGCGGTGAATCCCTGCGCGATCGGCAAGTTCTTCTTGAGATATTTTGGCGATGGTTCTATACTTAGCTAACACTCTACCTAGAGCTTGATTAATGTTCGTCATGTTTAAAAGTATCTCAATTAAAGAGACCATCAGTCTACAGACAATAGTATTCAATTTAGAGCTAAATTTGTTTTGAAAAAGTCGGTTATATCCAACTAGCGATGCCAAAAAGCCTTATATTTAAGGTTAAATATAAACAAAAAAAATTTACTTGGGATTCAACTATAAGTGTGTGAGCAACAGATGCGATCGTGATTATCTGTCTAAATAACAGCTCAAAAACAGCGATCGCATTCTGTTTAAAAATTCAAACCTGACAACCCGAAAAAATTAGAGACTTGACAGGACATCACGAGCAGCTTGCAAAGTGCGCTCAATATCTTCATCAGTATGAGCGAGGGAAGTAAAACCAGCTTCAAACTGAGAAGGAGCCAAATAAATCCCACGTTCTAACATCCCACGATGAAAACGACTAAATTTAGTCAAATCTGACTTTTTCGCATCTTCATAGTTATGTACTGGTCCATCGGTAAAAAATAACCCAAACATGGCACTAATTTGACCACCACAAACTGCATGACCAGTTTCACGAGCAATTTGTAATAATCCATCTGCTAGTTTTTTGGTAATCCGATTTAATTGCTCATAGCTACCTGGTTTATGTAATAACTCCAGAGTCTTAATTCCTGCTGTCATTGCTAAGGGATTACCAGAGAGTGTCCCAGCTTGATACATCGGACCAGCAGGAGCGACCATGGACATAATATCACGACGTCCACCATAAGCTCCCACAGGTAAACCACCACCGATTACTTTACCCAAAGTAGTTAAATCGGGAGTAATCCCAAATTTTTCTTGAGCACCACCATAAGCAATTCGGAAACCAGTCATGACCTCATCAAATACCAGCAACGCTCCGTTATCCTGAGTAATTTCTCGTAAACCTTCTAAAAATCCAGCATCAGGGGGAATAAAACCAGCATTACCAACCACAGGTTCTAAAATGACACCAGCAATTTCATTGGGGTTTTGAGCAAATAAAGCTTTGACAGCTTCTAAATCGTTATAGGGAGCATTGAGGGTATCACTGGTGACAGATTTGGGTACACCTGGAGAATCGGGTAAACCCAAGGTCGCTACACCAGACCCAGCTTTGACCAGGAACATATCTGCGTGTCCGTGATAGCAACCTTCAAATTTAATGATTTTTTCCCGTCCCGTAAAAGCGCGGGTCAAACGCAAAACCGCCATACAAGCTTCTGTCCCGGAATTGACAAATCGGACCATTTCGATGCTCGGGACAGCACCAATTACCATTTCCGCGAGAACATTTTCCAACAATGAAGGAGCCCCGAAACTCGTACCTTTTTCGAGAGCTTCATGTAAAGCTTTGATCACATCTGGATGGGTGTGACCACAAATAGCAGGTCCCCAGGTCCCTACATAGTCAATATATTGATTACCATCCACATCCCAGATATAAGCTCCTTTCACCCTGTCAAATACAATCGGTTGACCACCTACCGATTTAAACGCTCTGACCGGAGAATTAACACCTCCGGGCATTAATTTTTGGGCAGCAGCAAAAATTTCTTCAGATTTTGTGGTTTTTAAGGTATTGGAACTCAAAGTATTCTCCCAAATATGTCAGCAAGTAAATTATCATGGTTATTTGTCCAATAATACCTAACTGAATGTATGGTTGCTTCTGTAGTTCATCCCCTGTCCTTATCTGTCCCAGTTGAACAAATTCGTTATAATGAGCAGGGACTCGTGCCAGCGATCGCCCAAGATTATCTTGATGGGACGGTATTAATGATGGCTTGGATGAATCGGGAAGCACTGGAAAAAACTCTCCAAACTCAAGAAACTTGGTATTGGAGTCGCTCCCGTCAGCGATTATGGCGCAAAGGAGAAACTTCTGGTCATATTCAAAAGGTGCGATCGATCCGTTATGACTGTGACAGTGATGCTTTATTAATCACAATTGAGCAAGTAGGTGATATTGCTTGTCACACTGGGGAACGCAGTTGTTTTCATCAAGTGGAAGGTCAAATTGTACCTCCCCCAGCTGATATGCTGTCTCAGCTATTTGAGATCATTTGCGATCGCCGTGATCATCCCCAGGAATCTTCCTATACTTGTAAATTATTGGCTGGTGGTGATAATAAAATTCTCAAAAAAATTGGGGAAGAATCAGCCGAAGTAGTCATGGCTTGTAAAGATCATGAGCCAGATGCGATCGCTGGCGAAGTCGCAGATTTATTTTATCATACTTTAGTGGCGTTAGCTTATCATCAAGTAGATTTGCGAGCTGTTTACCGTAAATTAGCAGAACGTCGTCGCTAAGAGCAATTGATGATTTAGTTGCCAAAAATAACTATTTTAATAGCTATTACTAATTTACTTTGCTACTAATTGCAGTAGCGGTAAAATAGCGAACAGCTTTAATCTGAAGCAATGCAGAAAGACTAAACCAATATCTGATTCCGGCTGGGATATTAATATAGTCCTCAGCTTGGAGCAACAATTCCATCACCGACCCATCTGGATGAGAAAAACCAAAGATACACTCTCCAGCTAACATATAAAGCGCTTCATCATTAGTATGAAATTGTGGGCGACTTCCTTGAGCTAGTAAATGATAAAGGTGAGATGACGAGGGGTTAACCACCATCAGTTCGCAGCAAGTGGAACTATTGGTATGTTTGGGAGTAGCGAACTTAGGACTAAGAGCTTGCAAAATTTGTTGCTTCTGAGCCAGATCAAGAATTTCGTAACTCAGCAGATTCTGTAACGACCGACTAATCTGTGGATTGACCAGATATTGTTGCAAGGGCAACTTTTCAATCCGAATATTTAATCTACTGAGCTGACGGTTGATTTCCCCCAGGTCAGTATAGGTATTTCCATCTTCGAGCCGCAAAACAGCCATATTCAACCATCCTCATCAATAGCTAGAACTCATCAGCATGGGACATTGGGTAATCTACGGCAACTTGATGGAGAGACCGTAGATTCTTTTTGTGATCTTAGCACAGATCTGCTAATGTCAATGGATATAAATACCAATAGTCAATCGGAAAACCGTATTAATTTTGCCTAAAAACCTGATTTCCCTCAAACCATTCAAGGTGTATAACTTGCTGCCAGAATTATCTTCTCGGCTCGAATATGCCATTTTAGCTCTGCTAGAACTATCCGATCGTCAGCCCAATCCTTACCCCCTCAAAGCTTGGGAGATTGCAGCAGCCCAATCTATACCCTGTCGTTACCTTGATCAAATACTGATTGCGTTGCGACGTAGTGGATTAGTCCAGGGTCAAAGAGGGGTGAAAGGGGGTTATTTGTTAGCAAAAAACCCTCAGCAGATTACCCTATTAGAGATTATGGAAGCAGTGGAGGGGAAGTCAAATGAGGATGAATCCGATGAGGGGGAGTCCAATCACCCTCAGTTAGAAGTAGATCGGACTCCCACCGTAGAAAGAAAAGTTATTATTGCTGCTTGGAAACAAGCATCCCAAGCATTCCAGATGGCTTTAAGCAATTATACCTTGGAGGATTTGCGGATACAGCGAAATACTGATCAACCAACTTAGTTTCATGACAATTTCTGTCCACATTGCTGATTAGCTGGTAGTGCTTCGGCAATTTTTTTTGGTAAGAACAACTTATAAATTTAAACCTAACTCTTGCAACAATTGCCGATCCCGCTCCACCTCTTTCACTACGGGGTCTACCAAAATCGCATCTCTGGTTTGTCGATCGGCTAACAGGTAGGTGGATGTACAGGTTTCTCGATCAAACGACTTGCTCCTTGTTAGAGTCGGATATTTCCATTCCTATTATTTAGATATAAGCAGACAATTAATCAAAAATTTCCCTGTAAATTAACGGCTAGTAACCGTTAATTTACCTCTTCAAGTTCATCAAAATAACGAGGATCAATGAATTAAAATTAACGGCTAGCAACCGTTAATTTAATCAATTTGATGCTCCGAATTAATCGGATTAATCCGAATCTATGAACCTGAATTTAACGGATTAGAACCGTTAATTAATAGTCATTAAATCTCCGAAAATTAAATCAGAATATGTGAGTTTTAATGTTTAACTTTTGTAAAAAATAATAGTAATTGAGAGAAGAAATAGAAAGATTCATGCTATGGTTAAATCTGTCAAAAATAACCGATTAGCATTCAGCCATTTATGGCTTGGCTAAATGTAAAGTTAATGGCTAAATCAAGACGTAATTTCTATCTGACCAATGCTTTTCAGTAAGATTGATTAGCTTCCTTGGTCAAATAAAAAGGTGAGTTATTTTCAATAAAAATAATCTCAACTGACAGGATTGCAGTTAAATATATGCCTGAAATCCTAGTAATGAAGTCAAGATTTTAGCAGTTTGGAAAGATTGTTGGAAGGAGATCTTATGGTTACAAGAGTTACAACTCAAGAAAGTCGTCAATTGCAAAGCAGTCAAGCACCAGATGCTAATGCTGCTAATGCTGCTGAATATCGTCCATTGCAAAGTGTAACCACAGAAGCGGCTCGTCAGTTAGCGGTTACGAATAATACAGTTCCCCAAATGGTGGGAATTACTCCTCGATGGTTACTACATTTCTTACCCTGGGTGCAAGTAACATCAGGAACTTATCGCGTCAATCGCACCAAGGTTGTACTAAAACACAATCCCAAGATTTCTGTCAATAACAACAATGGCTTCTCAACAGTGGCACCAGAAGATTTACGAGTGATCTCGATGCTCTCCCCGTTAGCAGCTAATGAAGCTTTACCAATTGCTAACGCTTTCCAACCTGAGCATTTTGCCATTGGAGCAACTCCAATCACAGTAGGACAAACTAGTGATAAGTTCTACATTGTGATTCAGGGTAAATTGGAAGTTTTAGTACGAGGCGCTCATGGGGAAAACTTACGTCGTACCGTACTGGGTGCAGGGGACTACTTCGGTGAAGAAAATCTCTATCAAGATACACCTAGTGATGCCACAGTTCGCGCCCTGACCGATGTTGATGTGCTCACGATTTCGAGAGCTAGTTTTGAGCAGATTACCAATCAGTTCCCAGGACTGCGCGATCGCCTGCGACAATCAAGGGAAGAGCGAGGACAAATGAAGCAATTCCTCAACAAACATGGGGAAGAAAAAATTGCTTTGATCAGTGATTACGAAGGAGAAAATGAAGTCCCAGCGTCATATATTGACTATGAAGGCGATCCGCAAGAATACGAATTAAGTCTTGTCCAAAGTATTCTGCGCGTACATACCCGTGTCAGCGATCTTTACAATGAACCCATTGATCAATTGCGCGAACAGTTGCGATTGACAGTAGAAGGGATGAAAGAGCAGCAAGAATGGGAAATCATCAACAACCCAGACTTTGGCTTGCTGAACAACGTTTCACCGTTAATGCGGCTGCAACCTCGCTACGGTCCTCCTACCCCCGATGATTTGGATGATATGTTAGCTCGGGTGTGGAAAAAACCCGCTTTCTTCCTCGCTCATCCTCAAGCGATCGCCGCTTTCGGACGTGAATGCACCCGTCGCGGTGTACCTCCAGTAGCATTGAATTTGTTTGGTTCTCCCTTCATCACCTGGCGTGGTGTGCCCCTAGTCCCCTGCGATAAGCTAGAAATCCGGGGTGGCAATAGTAGCATCCACGGACCAGGTAAGACCAGTATTCTACTGATGCGAGTAGGGGAAAGCGACCAAGGTGTAGTTGGATTACATAAGATCGGTATTGCTGGCGAACAACTGCCTGGTCTATCTGTCCGCTTTATGGGACTTACCAATGACGCGATCGCTTCATACTTGATGACCCTGTATTTCTCCTGTGCAGTGCTAACGGATGATGCTTTAGCTGTCCTCGAAGATGTTGAAGTTGGATATTACCATGACTATGTCTATTCAGGGTCTTGAAGGTGAAAACGGTAGGCAAGCACCTCAAGTCAATCCCTTACCAACATCGGCTTGGGGCAGTGACGCTTATGATCCGCACAGCATTGAAACCTTAGCCAATCAGCTTTATAGCGCGGTTCCGGGCTCGCATAGTGGGGCAAACCAAGTTCACCAGGCTAAATCAGTTGGTGAAACCACAACGACCATGCCCCATGAGACATCGACTCAAGCTCCAGCGGTAACCATCCCATCCAGTCCAGCTGTTCCCGCAGCACCTGCCACTCCAGCAACAGGAACTGAAATTCCCGCTGGGCAGGGAGTCACTGGCATAACTCCCACCTCCGCCGATCCACTAGGCCAAATTATCCAGCAGTTGCACGCCCAGATGTATGTGGGCAACTTGGATAGTGCCATGAAACAGGCGATCGCTGGACTGAGTACCCCGACTCAACCAGCGATCGGTGGACTAAGTACCCCCAACCAATCGGCGATCGGTGGACTAAGTACCCCCAGCCAACCAGCGATCGGTGGACTAAGTGCCCCGACTCAACCAGCGATGAGTGGACTGAGTACCCCTAGTCAACCGGCGATCGGTGGACTAAGTACCCCCAACCAGGAAGCTGTTGCTCAACCAAAAGTGGCAACTGTGCCCAGTAGCACTTTCAGTCAGGAAGCTTTAAATGGGATTGCACAACAGATGCTGCAATCGGTGCCACAGCTTTTCGGCGACCCAACTCAGAAGTCTGCTGTGACAACACCTGGTCTGACCGAAGCTCCAGGGACAACAGCCGATCAATCGAATTTCTACTTCATCTCAACTCCACAGGTAGAAAAACAGGGGTTGAAGTCGGATACTCCGTTTGATGTCCATATCGTTCGCCAAGATTTTCCGATCTTGCATCAGAAAGTAAATGGGAAACCATTGATCTGGCTAGACAATGCGGCTACCACCCAAAAGCCCCAAAGTGTGATTGATAGTATTTCCCGTTTCTACGAACGAGACAACTCTAACATTCACCGTGCCGCCCACACCCTAGCTGCCAGAGCAACGGATGCTTATGAAGCAGCCAGAGAAACGGTACAACGGTTTTTGGGAGCGAGTTCAAAGACTGAGATTATCTTTGCTCGGGGTACTACCGAAGCGATCAACTTGGTCGCCAAAACTTACGGACGTCAGCAAATCCGCAAGGATGATGAAATCATTCTCTCAACCCTGGAACACCATGCTAATATCGTGCCCTGGCAAATGTTAGCCCAGGAAACTGGCGCGATTTTAAAGGTAATTCCAGTTAATCAGTCTGGCGAAGTTATTCTGGAAGAATACGCGAGACTGTTAGGTCCTCGGACTCGGATCGTTGCTGTCACTCATGTGTCTAACGCTCTGGGTACGATCTTGCCAGTCCAAGAAATCACACATATGGCGCACAGACATGGCGCGATCGTGCTGATCGATGGAGCGCAAGGGATTCCTCACTTATCGGTCAATGTCCAAGCTTTAGACTGTGACTTCTATACCTTTTCTGGTCACAAATTGTTTGGACCGACAGGGATTGGTGTCCTGTATGGGAAACAGGAACTCCTGGAAACTATGCCCCCTTGGCAGGGTGGGGGCAGTATGATCCGTCATGTGACGTTTGAACATACCGTTTATGAAGATCCACCAGCAAAATTTGAAGCGGGAACACCTAATATTGCTGATGCGGTCGGACTAGGTGCAGCGATTGACTATATTACCCGTTTGGGAATGGTTAATCTAGAACGTTATGAGCAACAACTGACGGAATATGCCACAGAGCGTCTGCTCGAAATTCCCGGATTGCGTTTGATTGGGACGGCTGCCCATAAAGTTGGTGTGCTATCCTTTGTGTTTGACGATATTCCTCCGGAAACTGTAGGTAAACGTTTAGACCAGGAAGGGATCGCAGTACGCGCTGGTCATCATTGTGCCCAGCCCACGATGCAGCGGTATAATGTGATCGGGACGGTTCGGCCTTCTCTGGCTTTCTATAATACTTATGAGGAAATCGACACCCTCGTAGAAGTTCTGCGAAATCTGCGCTATCGTTAGCTCCACCATGCAGACCTAACCCCCCAACCCCCTTCCCTATAAGGGAAGGGGGAGTTTTTGAGGTAATTACAGAAAAGATTATGATCGAGTTTAACTGGATCACCGCTTTACTCGGTGGGCTGCTGATTGGCACAAGTGCAACTATAATGCTCGCTTTTAATGGTCGCATCACTGGAATTTCTGGCCTACTTAATACTGCCATTACTTTTGCCCCTGGTGAAGGTTGGCGCTGGTTATTTCTGATCGGGCTATTATTGGGGGGAGCTTTCTATGAATATGTGATTGCATCCCAACCAACCCCAACTTCGGAATTTGCTCCTTGGACCATGATCGCAGGAGGTTTTCTCGTCGGGTTTGGCACCAGGATGGGTAAGGGTTGTACCAGTGGTCATGGAGTGTGTGGTTTGGGACGCTTGTCCGGACGATCGCTGGTTGCTGTCTTAACTTTTCTTACCACTGGGATGGTCACGGTTTTGATTGTTCGTCACCTGCTGTCCTGGTCGATTTGAGGTATAGGACAAGTGAAACAAAATTTAATTACTCTGATTGCTGGGATATTGTTTGGTTTGGGTCTAGGTCTGTCCCAGATGATCGATCAGCAACGGGTCCTCGGCTTTCTCGATGTTACTGGTCATTGGGACCCGACGTTACTGTTTGTGCTAGGTGGGGCAGTAAGTGTGACAGTAATTGCATTTCAGTTGATTTTGCGCTTACCCCACCCACTCTGGGATGAGAAGTTCCATTTACCCACCCAAACCAATATCGATCGCCCTCTAGTTATCGGAGCTGTGATCTTTGGGATCGGCTGGGGGATTGCTGGTTACTGTCCTGGACCAGGTATTACAGCGCTAGTGCTGGGGATCTGGAATCCTGTATTGTTTTTAGTCGCAATGATTGTTGGCTCACTGACTTATAAGAGGTTTAGTTAATGATAATCTCTTTGAAATAATTAGGTGGTAATGCCAATGTTGTTTCATCAGGTATATAGCTAATCTGCTCTGCTTCACAAGTAATATGCCATTTGTCACCGACATCTTCGATATAATCTTTGGATGTATGACTAGGGCAGTGTATAGTAATATGGTTGCAGAAGTTTTCTAGACCACTCACGATCACACGCCATTCTTTGCTTTGGGGATCGGTGGGAGAATATTTGGTGTTGAAACGGATTTTTACTAGCGTTTTTTTAGACATAGTTGATTCCTAGTAAATATACTTTTATAGTATAGTCTAAATTTAGTAAAGTAGATGATTTTTAACAGTAAATTTTGGTTTAATCGCTAGATATTGATTATTCAGAATTTCCCGTGCGATCGGCAAAGTTAACTATTACCGATCGCACGGGAGATAATGGGATGTTATTCTAGATGTTTCAAACCTATATACAGATTTATGACTGATGGTGAAATTTTTCTCCATAATATGCTGCTTCAACTGTAATTTGACCGATAATATGCAGGTTGAATTCTGGGAGTTGTTCAGCTGGCACCCATAGTTCTTGATGAATGCTACTTCCAACTGTTTGAATTTCAAACTGATTGATATAGTCATCATCTACCTCAAATTTAGTCACAAATCCAGCAAAACCATTGCTCTGAGTATTCCATTTTTCAGCAATTTGGGCAGCATATTCAAAATTGAGAACTGGGTAGAAAATAGGTTGTTCAGGAAGTCGGGGAGGAAAAGACCGGAAGTTTGTTTGAGCAATTAATTCAAGTTCCTTAACTCCCACAGGACGATAAAGTAACATAGCTTTCTGATGATGGGATTAGAGTAAATTTTATCACCAATCTATTTGATTCATAAATTACGGTAGGCTAAACTTGCTAATACTTCTCAAACTGCCATTACTATTAGTTTTTTAGTAATAAATATTTCTCGCATCCTACGGCAGTTTCTTTGGGCTTTTTTATGTCTATTTCCGAACATAACATCGGTTTCATGACTAATTAATCCTTCCCTTGCTTTTTCATTACTTTTTCAGCAAGCCCTAAATAGTGTCGTAGGCGGAAATAGTAGCATATTCCCCTACGACTTGTTTTAAAATTAACCTTCTTCCTCAGTTTTTAGAGCCGCAGTTTTTATGGATAAAGCTAGTTTTTGATTACCTCGATAAACTTGTACTTGTAACTTTTGTCCAAGCTTACTCTTTTCCACAATACTTTGCAGTTCTTCAGCTTTAGCTGTTGGTTGTTCATCTATTGCTACAATTACATCTCCTACACGCAATCCTGATGTTGCAGCTGGAGTATGAGGTATGATTCTGACTACTAATACTCCATTAATTTCTGGAAGAATGATTAAAGAATTGGGATCACTATTATTTTCTTGAGCGAGAGTTGGTGTCAAATTGGCGATTTGTACTCCTATATAAGGATGGGAAATTTTTTTACCTTGCGCTAACTCAGCTTGAATTGCTTTAGCTGTGTTGATGGGAATTGCAAAACCGATTCCAGTTGCATTAGCACGAATTGCGGTGTTAATTCCAATTACTTCTCCTTGATCGTTGAGCAATGGTCCCCCAGAATTACCCGGATTAATTGCTGCATCAGTTTGAATGAAGTCGATCCGTTTATCAGGTATTCCCGCTTGGACACTGGAACGATTGAGGGTGCTAATTATCCCCAAGGTCACGGTGTTATTTAATCCAAAGGGATTACCCACAGCGATCGCCCAATCTCCTACTTGCACTTTTGACGAATCACCTAATGGTGCTACTGGTAAATCTTCACCATTATTATTGATTTTCACGATCGCTAAATCCGTGACTCCATCTGTACCTTGAACTTTTCCTTTGAGCGTCCGTCCATCCTTGAGGGTGACAGTTACTTTGTCAGCATCATTGACAACATGAGCATTTGTGAGTATAATACCGCTTTTATCAATAATAAAACCGGAACCTTCTCCACGCAAAAGTTGCTGTTGTGGTACTTTAGGAGCAAATTCATCGCCAAAAAAACGCCGAAAGAATGGATCATCAAGTAAGGGATCGGTTTCACGACTGGTAATAGTCTTCTCAGTCTCAATTAAAACTACTGCTGGACCAACTCGGTTGACTGCTGCGGTCACAAAACTACCACTTTTGATTTCTGCTGGTAGTTTGGGGGGAGCGACGGTTTCTTTTGATGGGGTAGGAACGACAGTTGGCAGAGTTAAGGCAGCTTGAGATGGTAAGATATAGATACTCATCGCTGCGATCGCAGAGCTTAAAATAATCGCGCAAGCGGAGGTGCTAATTTGACGCACAAACTGAAAAAATTTCTGGCATTTCATGGTATGAGTTTTCTGATTTAGGTGAAGTAAAGAGAGAATATTTTAGCTAATTTTGCTTCTTCAGATAGATAATTGAACAGTTGTAATTAAACCTTAGAGCTACATGACCATATCCCAACCTCCCATTGACCAAGATCCTGATCATTACCATCATCGAGATCCTCATTCTCACCATGCTCATGTTCACAGTGAGGATTCCCTCCGACGAATTATCAATCGATTATCACGGATTGAGGGTCATGTGCGCGGGATTAAAACCATGATCCAAGCAAGTACCCCTTGTCCAGATGTTTTAGTCCAAATTGCCGCAGTGCGTGGAGCTTTGGATCGGGTAGCAAGAATTATTCTAGATGAACATTTAACTGAATGTATTGCCCGTGCTGCCAAAGAAGGTAACATTCAAGCAGAAATTGAAGAACTAAAAGCGGCTTTAGATCGATTTTTGCCTTAACATTATGATCCTGGCTATGACTGAAGTATTTCAGTAGAATATATTAGGTCAAACCCCGATCACGATCAAGATTTGGTTGGTTTTTTTAACTCTTCCTGCAACATTTTCTGATAAATCTTCGGCAAATTATTAGTCATGGAATTCGCTTCACTCCCCATTTCCAAACTTGTCCAAGTATTAGATAATAAGTGGAAGACCTCAGTTAATTTTCCCTGATGCAACAACTCAGGAATATTTGCACCCCAAGCTGAACGATCGATTAACCATTTATAAACTACTTGATCTTGAAACTCTGGTTCAAAACTATAGGATTGCCACAGCCAAAATTTCTGTGGTCGAGGATGATATAATTTGGCTTTTTCTTCCCAAGTAGTAGTCAGCATTTGATAACGTCCTGCTGCTGTAGTACAATAGTTTTTATTTGGTCCAGTAACTATCTTGATACAAAGATCGGGATGGTGGGAAAGATCGCTGACATATCGACCACCATAGACAACTGCGTATGGACGAGATACATTGGATTCACTTACAGAAATAGTTCGCATCAGGGCTCTCACGTAGGGATCACCCCCTTGCATCGCTAAGGATGGTAAGGTGTGAGTAGAATGAGAAACAGAATGGGAAACAGGCGATCGGGGCACAAAGCACCATTTGATTAATGCAATCAAACCAAGAGTAACAATACCACCAGCAAGAATCCGACGGATTTTGGTATCCCGTAACCGAGCAGCGGTAAACTTAGCCTGACGATATTCTAGTAGAGAAGACTTATGCAGCAACCCCGATTTCGCTCCATCAGCAAGAGTGATTATTTCATCAACTATTTTACCACACCAGCAAATAATTGTTCCCAATCTGGGCTTACCTGGTCTGCTTGAGCAACTATTTCCACAATTTTATTTTGAGCTGCGGGTTGAAACAAAGCTGCGATCGCTACTTGTGCTACTTTAGTCCGGGGGATGCTTCCTTCAAACAAGGTATCAGCAGAAGACATGACGATCCCAAAATCATTATCTTCATTTTTCAAGCCACCTGGTCGGACAATAGTATAAGTAATGCCACTTTTTTGTAAATATGCTTCTGCTTGCTTTTTCCACACCAGAATCAACCAAAATAAATTGAGGGGATGAAACAACTGAGAAACACACAGAGATGAAACAAGAACGAATTGCTCAATCCCTTTAGACTGAGCGACATCGACTAGATTTTTAGTACCTTGATAATCGACCATAAATGGTCCGGTCGGGTCAAAACTTGGTTGAGCACCAGTCGCACATAATACCACTGTACTATCACCTAACGCAGCAGGCAAACTATCTACTTGGGAGACATCTCCGACTACTAATTCAGCCTCTGGTGGTAAAATGGAGCGAGCTATTTCTAAATTACGGACTAAGGCTCGCACAGGAATGTCACGTTTGACTAATTCTTGCACAATCCGACGACCTGTTTGTCCTGTTGCTCCTGCTACAAATGCTTTCATCATTTGACCTAACTCCGATAGTTGTTAATTATGCCAACTAATCTTGTACATCGTAATTTCATAATTATGACAAATTAAATACACAATTATTTACTTTTTTCTGTTTATGCTTAATCGACTTACCAATATTCTTGCTCAACCAAATCAAAATGGTGATCTTGATCATAAGTGTTGGCAGTTAGAGATGAGATGTTAGATGTCGGTTATCTGAGGAAAATAGACTATGAAATCAGACTCTTTGAATGAAATGTCAAAGGAAGAAGCAGGGGATTCACAAACACCACAACCTGTCGTTCAAGAGCTAATTTGGTTTCGGACTGAATTTGTCGGCTGTATGGAAATGTATGCTAGTTTGGAGACGGTGGCTAATTATCTGGATGCTCATCAAGCTTGGTTTCGCAGATGTGCCCACCCCATGCAAACCGAGCCATTAGGTGACAATGGTTATGCTTTGACGATTGGTCGTTTTGGGGCTCTGGGTTATGAGGTTGAACCGAAAATTGGCTTAGATTTAACCCCTCAAGAAGCAGGAGTTTATCGAATTGCTACGATTCCTGTGCCAAATTATGTTCCTCCCGGATATGAAGTTGATTTTCAAGCTCGTCAGGTATTAGTAGAAGTACCAATCTCAGAATTGTCCATCCTGGATCACTCCCTAGCGCAAGTTTTACCGAGTTTGGTGACTCGGGTTGAATGGCATCTTTACTTAAATGTTGGTGTTTTGTTTCCGAAATTTATTCAGGTTTTGCCCAAAAAAACTATAAAAAAAACAGGCGATCGCCTGTTAGCCCAAATCGTCAAACAAATTTCCCGACGTTTAACTTATAAAGTTCAAGAAGATTTTCATACTACCTTGGGATCTGAGGTCTTAGAATTCTTTCACCAAAATCGCTCTTTCCAAAAGAAGAAGGTAGTTTGTGAACAAGTGTTTGAATCTACTTAGGGTTTGGGTTTAGCTGGGTATTCGGATTTGGTGGCAATTGATTACATCTTGGATATAATGTTCTGCACAATCCCGATCCCGGTCACAGCCTGCCAACCAAACAGCCCTAATAAACCAATATTGAGAAAAATATGGGTATATCGAGCCCAATCCTGACCTTTTTGCATATAGGGAGATAGGGAAGCAGAAACCGCAATGAGCCCGGTCATGCTTAATCCGACTAGCAAATGGGGACCAAAAAACAGTTTCCCATTATTAATATAGGTAACCGCCATCCCACCGATACTAGATAGGACCATCAGTGCTAAAAGCAATGAGCCAATTTTGTGATGACGGAGCGGAAATTGCCCTTGAATCAAACCCTTTTTTGTATCTCCTTCAGCAGTTCTGGTTCTCCGGATTTGAATACCCAGATACATGGCATAAATTGCAGTAGCTAGTAGTGTCCACATCACTAGGGGATGGGCAAACTGACTCCATGTTTTCAGCGATGCAGTAATTTCCGTGTCCATAGGTTTGATTGAATTATCTCGCAAGACTTAATAAAAGTTAGCATAATATCGGTCAGTTCTCATCTTGTAATTAATAAACCATTATCAACACTTCTCAAAATTTTCATTTAAGCAGAAGGAATCATTAAGTATGGCAGCGACTAGAAAAGATATTTTATTATTACAGGCGACTAAAGATGGCAATATTAACCAAGTAGAAGCGCTGCTAGCGATGGAAGCAGATGTTAATGTTACCGATCGCGATGGCACCACCCCTTTAATGTTCGCTGCTCAGTTTGGTTATACCGAAATTGTCAAAGTTTTGGTCAAAGCTGGAGCAAAGATTGAGCAGTCCAGAACTCAGTTTGGGATTACAGCCTTAATGATTGCTGCCGCAGCTAATCAGATTGACACAGTAAGGTTTTTAGTGTATAGCGGCGCTAATGTCAATGCTATTAATGAAGATGGTAGCACAGCTTTAATGATTGCAGCTTTACAAGGTCATTTGCAGATTGTGCAAATCTTGGTGGGTGCTGGGGCTCAAGTGAATTTAAAAGATTTAGTTGAAGATAATGCTTTAAATTTGGCTGCTCAAAAAGGTCATACAGAAGTAGTCCAAGTTTTATTAGCTGCTGGTGCCCAGATAAATTTAACAAGAGAATGCGATCGGGTTTCTGCTTTATTTTTAGCGATCGCTGTGGGTCAAGTTCAAACTGTCCAAGTTTTATTACAGTGGGGTGCTGATCCTCATGTCGTTAGAAAAAATGGCAAAACTTGTCTAATGCAAGCGGCAGAAATTGGTAATTTAGGAATTACGCAGTCGTTACTCGCGAAAAGTGTTGATGTTAATGCTCAAGATCAAGAAGGGGATACAGCTTTAATTTTGGCAGCAGAGGTCGGTCATCTTGACATTGTCAAATTATTAATAATTGCTGGAGCTGATCTGAATATTAAAAATCAAGATGGGTGGTCAGCTTTGAGTGTTGCTGCTGCTGGGGGTTATAGGGAGATTACTAAAGTTTTAATTGGTGCTGGAGCCGATATTAATACTAAAAATCAAGAAGGTGAAACAGCTTTAAATCTAGCTGTAATCGAAGGATATAATCAGGTAGTAGATTTACTGTTAGAACGAGGAGCAGATGTAAAAACTACCAATAACCTAGGTGATACAGCTTTGATTATAGCAGCTTGGCATGGTCAAAGTAAAATCGTTGTTTCTTTATTAAATAAAGGTGCTGAAGTTAATCAAAAAAATCTCGGAGAAAGTCCTTTAACTATAGCTGCTACTCATGGACATAGCGAAACAGTTCGTTTTTTGTTAGAATATGGTGCTGATCCCAATATCAGGGATGAACAACAAAAAACCGCCTTGATCAAAGCTGCCGATCGCGGTCATACTCAGGTGATTCAACAATTATTAGCTAAAGGTGCTGATCCTAATCTTCAAGATCAGAACCAAACAACCGCTTTGATGTGGGCAGCTCAAAGAGGGAATGGGGAAGCAGTACGTTTATTGTTAAATGCTGGTGCGGATGTGAATAAAAAAAATTGGGGTGGATATTCAGCTTTGATGTTAGCAGAAGCTAATGGACATAAAAATCTGGTGCGATCGCTCAAAGTTGCTGGTGCTGAAGAATAATATTAATTAATTCCACGAGGGTCAAAATTTTCTCGACGATCAGAGCTGAAAAAAAATCCCCAAGTGGTTAAACTTGGGGACATTTAATATCAGGGTGCATCTATCCTATTTATTCTTAGTGTTAGTTTCATCATCGGGATAAATTTCCCCAAAACTTCAAAAAATAAAAAACCTCCAAACCGTTAAGCTTGGAGGTGTTAATATCAGGGTGCATCTACACTTTGGTTATTCGCCCCTAAAATCAGACGATCCGGATTGATTTGTGAAAAGACTAGAAAATTAAAAAACTTTTTTCTGATGGGGGTGGACGCAGATTGTCCCAGAGCGATCGCCATTGATGGGACAGACCACAGTTCTGCCCCACTAGAGCATTGCCCCCATTGATGACATCAATAATTAATATTAACGAGAAGTACATCTACTGGAATGTGACGAATTAAATCATCATATAAAACTTGCTGAGATGCTAGGGAACGACAAAAGCTAGGAACCATAGGCCCAGACCAGGTCTGATCAAATTCTTTCCATAATTGTTGTAACTGCGGATTAATTGCACTATCTGCTAAAATTTCTAATCCGATACTATACATATCGATTAATTCTTGTAAGTTAGCACTGACATATATTTTGCCATTTATTACAGCTCCATCTATGGTTAATAAACCAGCCATAATATCGCGCAATGTTTCGGTATCACTGCGAAAATTAATTACTTGCTCTTGCACAGGTGTAATATAAATTTGCAAATCATTTCCACCTTCAGCACGTAATTGTAATTGAATCCCATCTAGCTCAATTATAGAAGTTTTTCCCGCCGCCGCTAATCCTAAATTTCTCCAAGTAGAACCTTGTTGAACTCGTAATATTTCGATCAGACGGTAAAATAATTGAGCTAATAAATCGGCTCGATCGCGAGGAGAATTACTCATAAACTCATCACATGACTATTCAGATAAGTTTCCAGAGCATTAGCTGCGGTAACTGCACCATTTTCTGTTTGCACTTGTTGACTTACTTGGGCTGCTTTAATAGCATATTTAGGATCAAATAGCAAGTGTGCCAACTCTTTGATCATGCGATCGACATGACAGTCATGGACAGAAATAGTGCGAGCTACTCCCAACCGAACTAAACGAGCGGCATTATCTGGCTGATCGTGAGCGTAGGGAACTACTAGCATCGGTTTACCAGCTTGCAATGCTTGTCCAGTTGTGCCCACACCCCCATGATGGACGATCGCTACTGCGCGGGGAAAGATTTGGGAGTGAGGGGCATAGTCAACCACCATGATCCCATCGGTCAGTTGGTCTAAAGGAAAACTCGGTGCTGCTGATCCAACCAATAAAACAGCCCGATAGCCTAACTGTTGGGCAGCTCGCGCACCTTCTAAGTAAAAATTTCCCGGACTCAAGACATATAAGGAACCCAAGGTAAACACAATC
Source organism: uncultured cyanobacterium (assembly GCA_963744145.1). Lineage (GTDB taxonomy): Bacteria > Cyanobacteriota > Cyanobacteriia > Cyanobacteriales > CAWUOF01 > CAVUSO01. Next base: position 2,710,861 of record CAVUSO010000001.1, read on the forward strand.
GGAGGCTCTCCTGCGGCTAAAAATGCCTCTAGTTCAGGAGATAAAGTGTGATTGTCATTTTTTTGATCATAGAAGGGAAACCCAGTAATCCGGGTTTTAGCTGGCCAATCTGGCTGAAAAGATGCTAAAACTGAGGAAAATAATGCTAGCACTAAGTTGGGGGAATGTTGACCCTCAAAAATCGGATCACCACTAGGTAATAAGTCTAAATCAGCTCTTAGTTGACGGGCTGTAGCACTGAAAAAGCGAGACTGCCATCGGAAATGGCGGAGCATGGTATCATTAGTTACTAATGCTAAGGCTTGTTCATAAGCTGAAGCTTGACTAGATGTATGATTGGGTAGATCATAAGCAGACATAAAGGAGCAAGGTGAAAGGATACTAGACGCCCAAGCAATTCCTGTGGTTTCTGCTAGTAAAGCACTAACAAAAGAAAGGTGATGGGTGAGCAGCAAATCCGCTCCGGTGATCGCTTGTTTCAAATCTCTATACATAGAACGCAAGTGAGGCATCAAAATATAGGCAATGATATATTCACTATCCCTGTGGCGCTCACTTAAGGCTTGAACTAAAGCCCAGTCTTGGGTCATGGTGAGGGTATCTGCATCTGGTCTAACCGGATAAAAATCAAGTCCAGTAGCGGCGATTTTAGACTGATAGTCCTTACTAATTGCCATGATCACCTGATGACCTCTAGCCCTTAATTCCAGTCCGATCGCGATGTAAGGATGAAGATCACCCAAGGAACCATAAGTATGTATTACAATCCGTTTCCCCCTCACTGGCTCTTTCACCTGTAAGAGGGAATCGGCAATCTGCTCTGCTATCATTTTTGAGTTATTTTTGAACAATTATCTGGGCACTGAGTAATGCTGTTCCAGTCGCACCGATCCACAGATCACCACCCTGTTGGTTTTTCCATTGGGCAGCGATCGCATAATTTCCTGGTGAGAATTCTTTCACGGTTGAGATGGTGATGGGAATTCTTTGATTAGGAATAGCAGACTGATAAACACCATCAACAATGATTTCGTTATTCACAGCGATCGCCAAAGAATTATAGTCTCCTGGTTGACTACTCCAAGTATCAGGGATATTCAGGGTTAGTAACATTTTGCTAGGGACGGTTAGCTCAATGTTGAGGGGATTAAAATCGGGAATATTAACAAAATCTTTGGCTTGAGTTTTGCCTTCTATTCCTTGGTGCAAGCTATACCAGAAATTATTCATATTTCCTTCTTCCAGCATGACTATGTTTCAGGTTTAACAGCGATCGCCAACAACCTAGGTAAATTCAGTAGCTCTAATCGCGGGTGAATTACCTAGGTAAATTGAAGCATTAAATGGTGATATTCTAGGCTACCGTAAATTCGGAGATCTGAATTTCTTCCTGTTGCCAGGTGGCACCGTTAATGGTGCCATTATTCCCTTTACCAGTTTTATCACCAGCAATATGACTTGAACCTTCATTTAAAGAACGCCAGTAGCAATTTAATCCGATTTCACTACCTGTAAGTCTGTAAAGAAGATCCTTGCGGATTTCTTCTTGGGTACGTGCGATACTCCAGATGCGTACATCTGCTATTTTGCCAATTAAGAAATTATCTACACGTCCAATCCAATAGCTAGTATTTTGATCGGTGTAGAAGTTTTCTGGTGCTGGTTTAGTCGCAAATAATGTCCCATTGCGGTAAACATTATACTCGGTTCCTTTCTTTACCCAAGCAATATGCACCCATTGATCTGTTGAGGTGAAAAAGTTATTAAATTGATTACCGTAACGCACACCAGAGCGATCGTAGGAATCGCAATAGAGTCCATTACTATCTGGACAAATCCACATTCCTGGTTTGCGCCGGGCATCTCCCTGTTTACCGATAAATCCATGCCAACCATTATTGAGAATACCAGGCTTAAGAAACAAAGAAATGGTAAAATCTGTAGTATTAGCAAACGGATCTTTGACTTCTATATAGTCATCACCATCAAAACTCAATAGCTGTTGTAATTTTTCAATCTTTTCTCCCACTGGCAAGGATTCACTCAATGAGCCGTCAAAGACTGCAATTAATCCTTGTCCATCGTTATACCTGTGGATAATAGAGTTTTTCGGATCGTTTGGTTGCAGATTAGTAATGGAATTACCATTGCTTTGATAGAGAGCTTTTACTCCGACTAAAAGGGGATGTAAACTATGAACCGCTATATTACCCCCAATTTGGTTATATTGGTTGCCAAATTCTAACCCAAAAGCAGCTAGAAAAGTATTCCAGCGAGCTGCTTCGGCTGCGGCACCACCGTCTCCAGTACCACCCATGAGATAAACATTACCACCAGCTTTGATATATGAGATTAGCACTTGGTTATCAACAGTGTCTCCACCAATAAAGATGCCATCGTAAGTTAATAGAGTTGGCAAATCGAATTTAATATTTAGCCCTTTTGTCCAAGTATGACCTGCGTTGGTCATAGTTTCTTCTAACTTAGATTCAACTAAACCAAAATTGGTTGAGTAAGCATGGAATTTACCAGGACTTCCACCAGTAAACCACTTGGCAATATTTGTAGCAAAAATAGCTGTATCGGGTGCATTATTAAATCCAGCATTACCTAATGTCCATTCATCATGGTTGACTATAATCCGACCTAATTTTTTAGTAATCTCTGCTGATGTACTGACTAAACTAGCACTTAAAAATGCTGTACCAAAGGCTCCAATTGCTAATTCTCCACCATTGTCAGTTTGCCATTTAGCTGTGACTGTATGAGTACCTTTGGTGAGCTTTTGAACGGTAGATACCGTAATTGGTAAGCGTTGACCGGGGGTAGCACCATTGTATACTCCTTTGGCAACTATTTGTTCATCAACGGCGATCGCGAACCAGCTAAATATGCCTTCTTTATTGTTCCAAGTATCTGGAACATTTAAAGTTAACAACAATTCAGCATCTGTGGATAAGTCGATGTGCAATTGCTCAAAATCGGGAATATTGACATAAGTATTTGATGTGGTGGTACTACTTTTCCCTTGATGCAAACTGTACCATATTGGTTGAGCTAAACTATTATTTTGTTCTGTAGTTAATGTGACACCAGTCAGGTTCGCACCTGTTAAGATTGCACCTGTTAAGATCGCACCAGTCAAATTCGCATCGGTTAAATTAGCATTGGTTAAGTCTGCTCCGACTAAGTATGTATAACTTAAATTAGCTTTAATCAGGTTGGTTTCTCTCAATTTAGCTGCATCTAAATAAGCATAGCTCAGGTCAGCATAATTGAGGTTGGCATAGCTAAAATCAGCATCAGCTAAATAGGCATGACTCAAATAAGCATAGTCTAGATTAGCATAACCAAAATAAGCGTAGCCCAAATAGGCATATCCTAAATTTGCAGCCAGTAAGTTACTCACAGCAAAATTGCTAGCAAACAACCCAGAACCACTCAGATCAATCGAAGCTAGTTCTTGCTGACTTAAATTAGCAGAGGGAAGATAGCTAGAGCGAAAATCTCGCTGTTGTTTGTCTTGATATAATCCTAGGAGAATTTTTACCAACTCCTCTGTATTCTGGGCGGGAAATGGCCAAATAATATCTCCGGTCATAAGTTACCTCTTGACATTAGATTTACAATTCATTATGCGTTTCAAGGTATCACTAATTAGTCCCAATAGTTGATAAAAAATGTTAAAATTTAGGCGATCGAACAGAATAGGCAACCATTATGTATTGATGTGACGATGACAACCAGGAGCGTTTACTACCTAAAAAATTGTCCCAGATTTTTTGGCAAAATCAACTAAAAAAACTATGCTTCAGGAATTTTTCAGGACAGAACTGCTATACAAAAGTACCTCATCGGGAGATAATCGAGATCCATTGAACTACTTAGTTCTTGCGAACATAAGACAAATTACTCAGAAAACATAATGTTTGATCAGAATATCATCAATGAGGCATTACAGACTTCTCGCTCAGTGATCGTCAGTACAATTGAGAAAACAATTACTAACAAGAGAGCAATGGGCAGGAGCCTATACATCTTTATATGACTTATTGATTGATTATCCTTTGCGGGTGGGCAAAATGCTACGTCCGACCATCTGTATTAGTGTAGCACGAGCGAGCGGTGGACTGGGTCATTTAGCAGTAAAAACTGCTGCGGCACTTGAACTATATCATAATGCGTTTTTAATTCACGATGACATTGAAGATGGTTCAGAATCGCGACGAGGTAAAGATACGTTACACCAGAAGATTGGAATTCCCCGTGCGATTAATGTCGGAGATGCGACTAATGTATTAGCAGTGGGGTTATTATTAGAAAATTTATCAGTAATTGGGGTATCAAAGACCCTAAATGTTCTCCATGAAATTGAGTTCATGGCCCAGCAATCGGTCGAAGGACAAGCAATGGAACTGGATTGGGTCACAAATAATATTGCCAAAATTACAGATCAAGATTATTTTAATATGTGTGTAAAAAAGACCTGTTGGTATTCCTTTATTACCCCTTGTCGTCTGGGGTTAATTATTGGCTATCCCACAGATAATCCCACCGAATTAGTTAAACCTTTAGCCAATTTAACTAGGTTTGGAATGATTCTTGGAATTGCTTTTCAGATCCAAGATGATTTATTAAATCTGCAAGGAGAAATGAAACCCTATGGTAAAGAAATTGGGGGAGATATATATGAAGGAAAACGCACATTGATGCTGAATCATGTTATTGCTAACAGTGGTAAAGCCGCTGAGGAAATTCTTGATATTCTTGCCCAACCAAGAGAGAAGAAGACCCCTAATCAAATTGCTTTTATTTTAGAAAAAATGCAAGAATGTGGTAGTATTGAACATAGTTGGAATGTCGCCCGAAATCTAGCTATTGAAGCAAAAACTATCTTTGATACCTTAGATTTTTTGCATCTAGAAACCCCCTTAAAACCAGAAGAAGAAGGGGTTTGTGCTAGGCAAGATCGAAGATTTCTCAAAGAATTAATTAATTATGTGATTTATCGAAATTTATGAGCCAATTACCACAGATCGATCTGAAAGTTTCCCCAGGTATAACAGTGAGCTTGGAACTATTACTCCGTAACCAAGGTACAGAAACACTAGTGTTACACCCAAAATTAGAGAATTGGGTAATTGATGGAGAACAAATTATTACACCTGTTAGTTCTGTTGATCCGGTTTGCATTTTATTATCAGAAAAAGCCGAACAAACTCAAATCATGAAACTGAGCATACCCTCTGATTTACAACCAGGACAGATTCTGACAAATTGGCTCAGATTTCCTGGAACTCAGGAAGAAGGTATTTTTATGCGAATTGAAATTAGTAAATTAGACCAACAGCAACCATCTATAATTAATTTAGTTTTGCCAATTAATTTACCTTTTTTCTCCCCTAACCATCAACGAGATGGAATTTCAGGATTGATCTTAGGATTGATGGAACTTGACTATATCCCTACCCGGTGGATGGTAGCAGAAATTTTAGTTAAATTATGTCAATTTGGTGAGGAATATAGTCAATCTCAATCTGGAAGAGATTTAATTCAACAATTAAGTAAAACATCTTTTTTTCAAATTGGGGTTATTGCTTTAGAACAGACCCAATTGGTTAACTGGATTACTAATACTTTAAGAAATATTAAATTAAGTATTCCCATTAATAATAGTCAACAATCTCTGCTGGATGCTTGGACATTTTGGTGGTTCAGTTTAAATGAATTAGATTTAGAAATAGACGCAGAGAGCCACCTAATTGCTCCCTCTCTTCTTTTAGCTGAAAATTTTATTAATCACATCGGAAAAAGGGGAGAAAAGTGGTTTGCTAATTTGCTTTTGGGATTAGTTCAATTATCACCAACAATTGCTCTAAATTTAAAAAAAATTGCCACCCAACCCCCAAAAGATTCACAAATATTAACAGAGTTATCTACCCAATCTAGTTATAATTTAGCCACGGGATTATCAGGATTTGATTTACTTCCTGTCCGTTGGTTAGTGCTAGAAATTTTACTTTTACTTAATGATGTGGGCAGAGAATATATGACCACGGAAACGGGTGAAAAATTATTAAATCAGTTGAGTGGTACTCGTTTATTTAAAAATTTAGTAATTGCTTTTATCTCAGCTCAACTACCACGTTGGATAGCAATTAGTCAAGGTGCTGCAAATGCTTATTACGAGTCTCTCGGTATTGCTCATCAGCATCGTGGGATATTATATTACTGGGAAAATTGGTTATGGAGTTTAACTGGGATAGAATTAAACTCAGCCGGAATTAAGCATATCACTTCTAGTAAAAATATCTTTACTGTGCTGAAACAAGAGCAAATCAATGTCGAAGAGTTGGTTGGTTCAATGATCATGGGACTGGTAAAAATTTCACCCCGAATTGCTGCCCAAGTCCAACAGATAGCCGCAAAATCTCCCCATTTATCGCGATCGATTAATCAAATACCAATCAAAGTAAATCATCCCATTGATGATATTATTAATCAATCCGGTAATGGGGGTTTAACTAGGTAGTCAGGAAGAGAAATTAAATCACTCTATATTTATTTTTCATTCCTAAACCAATTAAATGAGCGAGTGATTAAAGCGATAAAATTTCGATATTTATGAGTATAGAACAAGAATTAATTGCCCTGGTAGAAGCATTACGGATTCCTCCATTAGATCCCCTATCTCCCCCAGATTATTCCCTGGTAGAAGCATTACGGATTCCTGTATTAGACCCCCTATCTCCCCCAGATTGGAAGGATTGGTATCACTTTATTGTGATCAATAAACTAACGGGAATGCGATCGCTGATCAATATCAACATGATGGGGAGACCAGAACAAGGAGAAATTCAAGTTACCTTGATTGTTAACTTACCTTCAGAGCAACTTCCCGAACCTATTCGACCCCATACCACTTTAGCGACCTTTTCCCAAGTATTTTCCCTCCAATGGAAACTAGGGATAGTCCGTCAATTTCCGTTTCAATTACAAGGAGATCAGGTTCATTTAGAGATTAATGAGGGAAATTATATCGTCGAAGTTAGTGATCCGCGATCGCAAATATCGATTAGTTTTCAAGGAGAAGCACGAGCAACACCATTATTAGTTACAGAAGCTTCACCATTTGGAAGTGGTTTCATTGGTTGGGGTTTAGTCCCAGGTTTTGCAGTAGTTGGGGAATTATTAATTGGAGGAAATTCTTACAGTTTAGATCAAAATTGTTTTGGGTATCACGATCATAATTTTGGTCGATTTCGCTGGGGTGAAGATATTGGTTGGGAGTGGTTTGTAGTAACAGCTACTTGTCCAGACGGTAGAGAAATTACTCTAATTTTAGACCAACGTACTAATAAAGATCACTCAGCCCGAGGTTTAGCCTATATCTTTGTTTATATTGATCATAAATTGAGAAAAATATTTTTGGGTAATAGTATTAGAATTGATTGGAATTGGTCTAATTCGATTGAAAAACCCTTACGTTTACCAGGAATTATGGCTTCCCTATTTTCTCATCGAAGTGCAAGAATCCCCCAAAATTTGCAAATTGAAGCAGCAGATGACCAAGATGATCTATCAATGCAGGTGAATTTTGATGGGATGATTGAACTAATTGTACCTGATAATCAAGCCCGTCAATATACCTTCATTGAAGAATTGACTGGTGAGATTGAAGTTAGTCTGTCTCTGAAGGATGAATCCTATCAAGGTCAAGGGTTTATTTACGCTGAATATGTGCATTAATACTTAATACCAATTTAATGTGAAGTTGCATAGATTTACAATCCCCCTCGTATCCCTCTTCAAAAGGGTAAGGCTGTTTCATGCTCGATTCTCATATAATCTCGACCTAACCCCCCAACCCCCTTCCCTACAAGGGAAGGGGGGGTAATTAAGATGATTAAATTGATGGAAGATTGAATAGCGGGTCAATCTTGCACCCCTTTCCTATGGGTCGAGGGGTTGAGGGAGAGGTGGTTCTGGTGGGATAAAACCGTACTGCTACTGATAGCGCAGAGTGCAAAAGCTACTCTTCACTACCTTGTAGTTTGAGGAGCAGATAACCTGCGGATAATCCGATCAGTGTTAAAGTAAAGCACAAGAAAGCCACACTAAAGATTTCAGCGCCCATTTTTTCTCCTTGGTGGATAGTCTTAAATTGAGGACAAAATTAATTTTCATCTCATCTCAATTTACTATGAAAGGATGTATTGCTATCTATGTCTAATCAAGATCCCTTCTCAGTCAGTCCAGTTTCCTTACCAGTTGGCCCTGAAAGAGAAATGGGGCGATCGCCTGACTAGGCTGGTATAATACTAATTTAGGATAAAATGAAAAATTTAGCCGCTAATCATAATTTACATTTAGCCGTGACTCTGGGAGATCCAGCGGGAATTGGACCAGAAGTAGTATTAAAAGCTTTAGCTGATCGAACGCTCACATCTAATCGTCAAGTTACGGTGATTGGTAGTCGAGCAGTATTAGAAAAAACCTATCATCATCTCAAATCTGGTTGTCAACCTTTAGCAGATCCAGCCGAATTAAATATTTGCGATGTGGATTTTGAGGGAATTAGAGGAAATTTTGTGCTAGGAAGTGGAAACGAAACCAGTGGAGCAGCTAGTTTTGCTTATTTAGAAACAGCAATTGCAGCTACTTTAGCAGGAAACTTTCACGGCATCGTCACTGGACCAATTTCTAAAACTTACTGGCAAGCAGCCGGTCATTTTTATCCTGGTCAAACCGAACTTTTAGCCGAGAAAGCAAAAGTAAAGGAATATGGGATGTTATTTGTAGCGCGATCGCCTATTTCTGGTTGGGTCTTAAGAACATTACTAGCTACTACTCATGTTCCTTTATGTCAAGTATCAGGAATATTAACCTGGGATTTATTAAGTAGTAAATTGGGATTATTAGTGAAGAGTTTACAGCAAGATTTTGGGATTGTAACACCGAGAATCGCGATCGCCGGATTAAATCCCCACAGTGGAGAAAATGGTCAACTAGGATGGGAAGAAAAAGACTTAATTATTCCTTGGTTAGAATGGGAGCGGGTCCAGAAACCGGATTTAATTCTAGAGGGTCCAATTCCACCAGATACGATGTGGGTTAAACCCGGACAAGCTTGGAATGGTGCAATTAATAGCGATCGGGATGGATATTTAGCGATGTATCATGATCAAGGTTTAATTCCAGTGAAGTTAATGGCTTTCGATCGCGCAGTTAACACTACGATTGGGTTACCATTTGTACGGACATCTCCTGATCATGGTACAGCTTTTGATATTGCAGGTAAAGGTATTGCTGATGCTGCTAGTATGAAAGCTGCGTTAGAATTAGCTGGGGAGTTAGTGAAGCAGCGTCTTGGTAATTGCCCCATCATACCGACTAAACTCCCTTAATATTCGAGTTTATTTGCGGTAGATGAGGGTTGACTATTGTTACTTTATGCTAGTTAGATCACCAGATAATTTCCCTTAGACAAGAGTTAGTTCTGAGATGGTTTTTCTAGCGATCGACGGAGCTTGTCTAGTTCAATATTTAAGATCACAGCAATATCTTCAATTTTAAACCCCCGTTCTAGTAAGAGATTTCCAATTTCTAACTTAGCCAATTCGCGAATTTCTTCACTAATTTCTTCGCGAATTTCTTGGTAAATTCTTGTCTGTTTTAAATCTCCGAGTTCCAGCATTTCTTCCAACTCCTTACGGCTTTTTAAGGAAAACTTATAAAATACCACTCTTTCAATCAAGTCTATCACATCTCGCTGGATTTCAACATCAGCTAAAAATTTTAGCAGTTCCTGATCATTGTGATGGGAGTCGTTAACTGACGATCGCCACTAGGAATCGCGATCGCTTTAACTTGAGCAACAAATTTTCCATTATTGTAGGGGCGGGTTCACCAGTAACTTCCAACTTTACCAACTAATAATAAAAACCCGCCCCCACCCACAGATCAATCGTCAACAGCTCAATCTGATATTTAATTTATCTTCATTATGAATTGGGATAATATTTACCCTTGATCTGAAAAACTAGATATTAAAATAAATCTCAACGATCAGTTTAGGGCGATCGCTGAGATTTATTTGGATGAAGTTAGCAAATACTATGTCGCCTAACTGCTTCCAGGTTTAATCTATTTAGTAAATCCTAGGAAGATTTGTTGATATTTTTATTCACAATCTCCGTTGGTTCATAAACTTTATTGAGATTCATGGTTGGGGTTAATGGGTATACTTTAGCTTCTACAGATTGTGTAGCTGAAGCTACTCGCACTGCTTTAGCCCGGATAATTTTAGTGGTAATTGCAGCCGTTTCCAATTGGGGCTCTTTTATTTCTGGCGCATCAACCATGGAAATATCCGGAACATTAGATGATACCTCAGAGCGATCGCTAACTAACCAACACTCGATGGCAAACAGGACAACAAACAAAACTATGCCAAACATTATTAAACTCCTGTACTGATGGGGTCAAGTCAGGAAAACTAATCCCTCAGATGTAAACATTTAATTGGGTAATAAGCGTCAAGAGCAAAACTTATATACTGTTAGGTATATGAGCTGCTGATTTTAGGTTACAAGATATTTTAACCTTGAGAAAATCAGATTTCCAATATAATAAAAGATTTAAAAGGGAAAACTGAACTGAAGTAGAACCTGACAAGCATGATCCTGGGAGTCAAAATAGCGTGATGGACGCGAAGAAATTTTTTGAGTTAAGTGCGGGTAAATGGCGATCGCTACGAACGACCCATCATCTTGCCTTTAGAAGGGCAGAACTGGGAGAATCGGTGATCGAGGTAAAAGATATATCACCAGAATCACCCGATGTATTGGAAATTTGCCAATTACATCAGATCGATCCCCAACAAGCAGTGAGTGCAGCCCTAGTTACTTGGGAAGCATCAATGGCATGGGACAAAGATGATGAAAATCATTCTGGCTCAACGCTGATGGTCATTGTCCCCAATCCAGACAATCCGAGGGAGGGACAATTACTACGGGAAAGAGGATATGCGGAAATTGCCCCAGTCGCTGGTCAATTTCAGATGGATGAGAAAGAGGGAATGGTTTTGATTACGGAATATGAAACAATGAGTTCCATAGAGCGGTTCTGGTTTCCTAGCCCTAACATCCGAATGCGAACTAGCACAGTCAAGCGATTTGGGGGATTCAGCACAGCATCATTCTGTACCGAAAGCCGGATTGAATCTGACCCATCCTTGGGAAATCAGTTAGATGCGGTTTCGAGTTCAACACCACAAGCACATTCTGGTCATCAGTTTTACTCAGTTTTAGGCTGGTAAGACAGAAAAATGTTACAGATTGTTGCTTGAATTAAGAAAGATGAAACGAAGGTCGCCCTAATCCACTACGCTAGGGGTTGGCTAGTTTAAGCAGTCTGCTTTTGACCGATCGCTTGAAAAGTTTGAGATTATGGAGATTTAGATGTCACTTCCTTTATTAAGTTATTCCCCATCAAGCCAAAATCAGCGCGTTGCTGGATATGAAAAGTTTGGTGAAGAACAGCCCCGGATTTATACCACCGATAACGTTCCCTCACCAACAGAAATCGATGAGTTGATTTGGGCTGCCTATCGGCAAGTTTTTAGCGAACACCAAATGATCAAAAGCAATCGCCAAGAGATTTTGGAATCTCAGCTAAAATATGGTCAGATTACCGTGCGTGATTTTATTCGGGGTTTAGTGACCAGCGGATCTTTCCAACGTCTGAATTATGACCCAAATAGCAATTATCGTGTGGTGGAATTAATCGTCCAACGTCTGCTGGGACGAGATGTTTACAGCGAACGGGAAAAAATTGCTTGGTCAATTGTACTCGTGAATAAGGGATTATTAGGCTTTGTCAACGATATTCTCGATAGTGACGAGTATTTAAGCAACTTTGGTGATAATACAGTTCCCTATCAGCGTCGGCGGATTTTGCCTCAGCAAGCTAAGGGAGAAGTACCCTTTAATTTGAAGACTCCTCGTTATGACGGTTACTATCGTGCTCAACTTGGATTCCCCCAAATCATTTGGCAAAACGAAGTTCGTCGGTTCGTTCCTCAAGACAAGAAAGCCAAAGCAGGCGATCCGATAAACTTCTTAGACTTGGCAAAAGCGATTGCACCAAAAGGCAATCCAGTTCCTCGTGTTTCTGCCCAAAATATTGATATTGAGGCTACTGTACCTTATCGTCGTCGCTAATATTTCAGCACTGAATTAATTGTTTTTATTGCTAGGGGCAAAGAATTCTTGGGCAATGAGATGGTTTAATCCTGATTTTGACCTAAGAATATTTTGCCCCTAGATTTTTTAAGCATAGGACCTTCTGCGTAATACTTCTAAGAGAGTGGTAAACTCCTGGGGCAAAGGAGCGATCGCTTCAATCCATGCTTTAGTGACAGGATGTTGTAATCTTAAACATCGAGCGTGGAGAGCTTGTCCGGTCAGATTAACTCCAATATCTCGACCATGACTATAGAGTGGATCACCAACAATTGGATGTCCAATAAAAGCACTGTGAACTCGAATTTGATGAGTTCTGCCAGTTTCTAATTGAAAACGTAGTAAAGTATAGTTGCCTAATCGTTCCTGAATTTGCCAATGAGTGATGGAAAAACGTCCTCCTTGTTCTAGGGGAACTACAGCGTTTTTTTGGCGATCGCGAGGATGACGACCAATGGGTTGATCGATTTTTCCGCTTTCGGTTTTCGGGACACCATAAACTATACCTAAATATTCACGACGGGCTGTTTTTGCTTTGAATTGAGCTTGGAGATTTTCATGAGCTAAATCAGTTTTCGCGATCGCGATCGCTCCAGTAGTATTTTGATCAAGTCGATGCACAATTCCTGGTCGATACACCCCACCAATACTCGATAAGGGACAATAAGCTAACAGTGCATTGACTAAAGTTCCATTTAGATGACCCGCAGATGGATGAACTACTAAACCAGCAGGTTTATTGATGATGAGTAGTTGTTCATCTTCATACAGAATATCAAGGGGAATATTTTCTGGTTTTGCTGTTGCGGCTTGGGGTTCAGGAATGATAATATGAATGCGATCGCGATTTTTTACTTGGTAGTTCTTAGTTGATTGGATTTGTTCATTAACTTGCACACAACCTTGTTCAATTAGCTTTTGAATACGCGATCGAGATAGCTGAGGTAATTCCGTGGCTATATAAGTGTCAAGACGATCGCTAGTTTGGTCTACTTCGAGATGAAATTCGTTCACAATAGATTTGAGATTAATATCTAAATTATAGCAATTTCGGCAATTATTTTTCTAGTCAAATTAAACTTTTTTCGAGGCTAATTTTTCATTAACTGACCTTTATTATAATAGAAAGCTAGCAATAGTAGACAACTATAGTAATTCTATTAAAAGTTTTCGTCTGTCTGCTGTTTTGCTAGCTAGGTAGCAAAAACAAACTACTTCATTGGTGATTTACCTAAGTTTTGAAGCTTTGTATTAAGTTGATCTTTTCGTTTTTGAAGCTTTTTGGGATGAACAAACCTAAAATCAAACAGGTCATTCAATACTTCGATTAACCACTCTGCCTCACCTGTTTCAACAGCTACAATTTCACCAGTATTTGTATCTTTCATGGGATGAGCAGCAAGGTTTCCAATCTGTCTTATAGCATCTACTGCATCGGTTAAGTAAGATGGAATGCCAGGTATTGTTATAAAAACATTAATTTCGCTAGCCAGACTCTTGTCACGTACAGCAATATTATATTCATCTCTAAGGATATTTTGAAGGATTCGTCTACTAAGCGCAGCACTTGCCATAGGACTTACATGAAGCACCATTACTGCTTCACGAAAATCACCTGCATATTTCTCAGGTACTTCAGGAGGAAGAACAACTTTTTTCATGTAAGGATAGATTGAGATTACTTTTCCACCAAATGACAAATCGAAAACATCATACGTCGCATTATCTATCGGACTGATAATAATTGCTTGTGCTTGCACAAATATAGTCTGATCACAACTAGGACAACTACAAATAAAATCAAACAACAAATTTTCAGGAGCATCAGAAACGTCACGAAACGTTATGCTATCTTCCTCATCAGTTTCAAAACGCTTAATTGAACTGTCTAGCCTCATAACTGAGTAAATTTGACAATGTGGACAAGTAAGAGATAATGACTTTGGTATTACATCTAATAACTTGAGATATGTATATCGGTAATCCCCGTCCATATATTGGTTGCAGTATTCAGTTTTAAATTCAACATCGAATTTAGTCTTCATATTGTACCTTCTACTTCAAACCTATCAAATGTTTCTCTAATAACAACTATGATTATCTTAAGGACTTGTCACTTGTCATTCCCTACCCATACATTTCAAAATTGCTCTGACCGGAAAGCATAATTGCTTATATTTCTGCCTTTAAGTATGCCCTTCTAGACAAAATTACGGACTAAATATTAATCATACTGCACTTCTGCACAATAGTTCATTATAAGTATTACATCGTAAGCATTATAATCTTTAAACTTAGATTTTTAAAGTTTACACAACTATATAGTACAGAATCCTGAAATACTTGTCAAGTGAGTAACAAGGTAAAAAATTCTGATCCATTGGCATTTTAGGAGAGCTGTCATTCAAACCATGCCCAAAAGTTTTATTCTGCCAATGAATCAACTACTTAACTTGGCATTAGCTATGTTCAGTCAAGTTGGAATGCTCGGTGGTATTGTATCACTAGGTATCATAGGATTAACCTCAGATCCACTGAGCAAATATGGATTAACAACACTGCTTAAAACAATACTCCGGACAGTTTTTTCTACGAGGTGGTAAGCTTTACAGGGCACTAATACTGTTATGTGCCGATTTATTTACAGGTTAGCTCAGTAGCATACTTTGATAAAAATGGTCACAGTTATGAATGCTCTGGCTTTTAGCCGCTAAAAACCCCCAAAATTTTGTCCGCAGTATTGTTATTGAACAAATATAATAATGTCACTAAACTCATCTAAGCGTGTCTCCATTAAATTACCCTTGTAGTTTCTCAATAATATTTGAGTCATTCATTTGTTTACTCCTGGCTAATTTTCAAGAAATATAATCATACTTGATGAATTAGATGATCCAGTTAATACTTGATTGATATGAAATAGTATGTGCGATCGCATCCCCCAAAAATAAGCGGGCATTAAATGAAAAAATCAACCAGATGGGCTTTGTGCCGAAGAGGTAAGAGAAAATCGGTTTATACTGGAAAATATCAAGCAGGAATTGGTATGACACAAAGTATTAAGTTACGTTCTCGCGTCGGTGAAGATGGTATTTTACATTTGGACTTTCCGATTGGGTTAACTGATAGTGACTTGGAAGTAACGGTAACGTTTAAGAAAGTTACAACAGGGACGAAAACACCAGAAGAATTAGGCTGGGAACCGGGTTTCTTCGAGAGAACCTATGGGAGCTGTGCTGCTGATCCCATTGTCATTGATCATGATGGGATATCAGCAGAAGTGGATGATAATGTAGATGCTATCTCCATCATCAGGGGATCGCGATCGCCGCAATGAAACCACAAAAGAACGGACAGGATTAGTATGCTTTAGCAACT
Organism: uncultured cyanobacterium; assembly: GCA_963744145.1. Lineage (GTDB taxonomy): Bacteria > Cyanobacteriota > Cyanobacteriia > Cyanobacteriales > CAWUOF01 > CAVUSO01. Next base: position 2,726,484 of record CAVUSO010000001.1, read on the forward strand.
ACACTGATTCTAAATGTGTTACTGGAATTTGCTCAGTCCTTTCCGGTGATTTTGCTCCTGTTGCAATCTCATGAACCCTATGCAGAATGTTTGCTGAATAATACCGATTACCGCAATTGTCACAGACTCCGATTGCTACATCCTCAAGAATAACAAATCCATCTCGATGCTTAAATGCCTCACGCTTGACTGTGCGGGGGTTAACTGTACCTTCGCAATATTCACACCTGTATCCGTACATATCTCTAGCCCTCAAGTTCTGTAACTTCGTAAACTGTGATAATTAAATAGCGTCCGCTACTAGCGAAACGTCCAACTACACCAACCGAAGTTTGTTGATCTAGCGCCATCCCCACTACTATATATTTTGTGCCTCTGGGGTCATCTTTTTCAACTCGAATAACTTGACCGTTTAAAACAACTTCTTCCACATCTAAGATGGTCAGAAAATCTTCAGCCATTTCCTCCATTGCATGGGCTGACATATCGTATTGGCGTAGTCTAACTTTCTCTCTAATTCGGTCAATGTCCCTACGAGGCACAAGCTTATTTCAATAACATCCTACCAATTATATCAAGATGCTTAGATGATAAAAGTTGTTGTAAGAAAGGAAGATAACCCACGATCGCTAACCCACACAGAGGGGAAGTGTCACTCACAACAATCACAGCCATCCCTTCGCAGTCAAATTTTGGATATCTTCCTGCAATTCAACCACATCATAATGAATATTGATCCCGCGATCGGCAATTAAGTGCTGAAAACGAATTTGCGACATATTTGGCATTAGTCCCTTCTGCTCTCGCTATTCCTACTGTCATGTGCCATACCATACTGAATACCACGACCACTTGAAACAAAGTGGCATATCTATATTGTTGTCTCTCCTCTTCTTCTCGTTTTCTCTTGGTTCTACTCTTCTCGGTTCTCATTTGCCTCTTGCTCCTCTTCTTCGCTCTTATAGCTATTCTTTTGGTTTGCTGGTTTTGTAATCTTATCCTATCTCTATCTTTCTATCCCACCGCAAATATGAGATGATCTATAAAGAGGGTTCTGGTCCTGAGAGTGCTATCTGCTTCCTCCCGTTGGTGGAATATAACTTGTATATACTCGTCACAGGATATTATAACTATATTTGGGGATTAAAATTTATAAAATCGAAATTGTTGGTTGGTTTTGATGCTAATGGGTGGGATGGCGATCGCTGCCCCTAACCAAACCCTTGTATAACATATCCTATTTCTCGCTTGGTGGCGGATGGCGATTGCCAAATTGGTTCAAGAAATTAAAAATTACCAGTATCTCTAACAATGTCAGGAATCTCATATATACATCTCAAGCTATTTGAGATTGGTTGTTTATCTGCAATCATCTCGTTTTGACTATTAAATTTGTGGAGGCGATCGCTAATAATTAATGATAAAATAGTTAAATTATCATCACCAGTTTACTGTATTTTTTATGAACAATCCTACTCGTTTACCACCAAACTTCGATCTACCACTACTATCAAGGCAGAATTTGCCAACCATGTACGATTTACCTAGTGAAGATCCAGAGGAGCCAGGATTGGCAGATATTTTTCACCTCGACCAACCACAATTTTTAGAGTATACTTTCCAACCGGAGAACTACGATCCAGAACAAGTGTTTAGCGCGATCGACCTCTATCTTTACTATGATATTAACCACCCGAACTGGCACAAGCGCCCCGATTGGTTTGCAGTTGTCGGTGTCCCATCTTTATACGATGGCTGGGACTTGCGTTTGAGCTACGTGATGTGGCAAGAACAAGTTAGCCCCATAGTCGTAGTTGAGTTATTGTCACCTAGTACAGAAAAAGAAGATTTAGGACAGACCGTTAGTCAACCGGGTTCTCCACCAACCAAATGGGAGGTTTACGAGCAAATTCTGCAAGTTCCCTACTATGTACTTTTCAGCCGCAACACTAATCAGATGCAGACTTTCCAACTGATTGATGGTAAATATCAACCTGCGAATCTGACTGATGGACGTTTGATAATTCCCCAAATCGGACTAAGTTTAGGTCTTTGGTACGGGTCTTTTAAGAATAAATCCCGGTTGTGGTTGCGCTGGTTTACAGCGCAAGGAAATTTGATTCTTACTCCTGAAGAGAAATTGGTCGAAGCTCAACAGGAAACGATCGTGGCTAAACTGCAAGCTGATCAAGCTCAACAGGAAACGCTCGCGGCTAAACTACAAGCTGATCAAGCTCAACAGGAAACGCTCGCGGCTAAACTACAAGCTGATCAAGCTCAACAGGAAACGCTCGCGGCTAAACTACAAGCTGATCAAGCTCAACAGGATGCGCTCGCGGCTAAACTACAAGCTGATCAAGCTCAACAGGATGCGCTCGCGGCTAAACTGCAAGCGGCTAAACTAGAGGCTAAACTAAGAGAGTTGGGTATTGATCCAAATACCTTGGTTTGATTAGAGGCGATCGCTGAATATTTTAAATGATGGTAGTTGGGGCGATCGCCGCCAATCTCCCAACCCTTGTAATTCATCTATTATATCTCAGTTGTGGCGAATAGCGATCGCCGCAAAGAAACAACAACAGGAAGCACAGAATTATTATGCTTCAGCAACTACTATGATTCTAAATGTATAACTGGAATTTTGCAAAAACTTTCTCCTGATTAGATCAAAATTCTGAGATGATTGAGGAGATTTTATCCCAACAAGAGCTAAATAATATGGTCTGAGATTGGCGATCGCTTGGAGCTGATCTTATCCTAGCATTTCTTTCCTAATTTCAGATTTCGCTCTGTAATTCTCGTAGCATTGACACCGAGAAAGTTAGCTCTGGATGTAATACTTCAATTTCATAATTAGTAAGAAAATCTTCAGGAAAATCATTAATATTAAATGTGATGATTTGATTGACTCCATCAGCGATCGCTGCTGCTAAAATATAGTTAAAACTGGACGCTTTTTGAGGACATTGCGTATCCACTCATCATGAATTAAATTAGTCCATTTCGCTCGAAACAGGACCAACAACACAGACAGGTTGCTTAGGTATTAAAGTTACTTGAGATTCTAATTTATAAAGTCGTGCTGGCCAATAAGTTCCTAGACACTTGATTCTTCCCAACTGTGCTGAAGAAATTGTTTCATTAATAATTCCCGCGATCGCTTCAGGAAATAATTCCGGTTTATCATTAGTAAAAAACATTTTTGGCTTACCTAAAACTCAATTGATTAAGATATTTAGCAACATCAATTTCTAGGATTACACTAGGTTGAAAACCCAACTAATTATTCAATCAAGTTGGGCGCTAACTAAACTGCATTAGGATGAAAACAATCAGAGTTTAAAAGTTGTTAATAATTACGGGTGGACTTGAGCGCGTAGCTGGATAGTTTGGATAAACAGGTTGCTGATAATTTGGCTGTGGATAGTTTGGATAAATTGGTTGTTGATAATTTGGCTGTGGATAGTTTGGATAAACAGGTTGTTGATAATTTGGCTGTGGATAGTTTGGATAAATTGGTTGCTGATAATTTGGCTGTGGATAGTTTGGATAAATTGGTTGCTGATAATTTGGCTGTGGATAGTTTGGATAAATTGGTTGCTGATAATTTGGCTGTGGATAATTTGGATAAATTGGTTGTTGGTAATTCTGCGGTGGATAATTTTGATATGCGGGTTGCTGCTCATTTTGTGGTGGATAGTTTGGAGATGTGGGTTGCTGATACGTTGGTGTTGGAGTGTTTGGATATGTTGGTTGTGCATTATCGATAGGAGAAGCACCTGGAGATCCAGCTAGATTATTGGTAGGATTGATGAATGGTTGATTAGCTGGTAATCCTTGAATAATAAAACCAGGAAATATCCCCTGTAAAGCACTACGTCCGAGCGAATCGAGGAGCGGTTTAAGAGGTATGGCTAAAGAACTTTGGGCGCTAAAAATAACTATGGGAATGGATATTACCATTCCTCCTGCTATTTGAACAAATCCCTTTGGAAATAGATTAGTTTGAATAATCATGTTTTTACTCTTTTTTTAGGTCAAAACTTTAGAACAAGAGAGGCGATCGCGATTTCGAGAAAAAGTGCGATCGCCAAACTCTAACTAAAAAGAATCAGTCAAGAGATGAACAGCACCTTTAACTAAGGCATAGGTTTAGAGTTGGGTGGATTTCCGTATATATAGGCACTGGGAACCCAAAAGTTTGTTCCAGCGATGTGAAACCACCGTGCATCTGGTGTTCCTAGTTGTAAATCAGTGACTGTTTCGCTATATTCCCAACCATCAAAAGAAAGCGTTTGACGATAACCCACATTTTGGTTACTTCTGTCCGCTAGATGAGGAGAGTTACGGAGATTAACTCCTACAGTTGACATAACCCATCCAGAAAAAGGAACTCTAATAAAGGGTGGAGTAGGTGTAGGTGGATTGTTACCTTTCACCCAAAACGAAACGTCGGAACGACCATTAACACTGGTGCCAAATCCAATTACGCTAACATCAGTACAGTTATATTCAGTAAATTGGGCACTACTACGTTGATTAGCTGCTCGTACAGTTATTTTCCCATTAGACTGAATGCTTTCTACTACCCCAACATGACCATAAGTTGTGTCTGCTCCTGGGAAGCTTGGTTGCATCACTACGATCGCACCGGCTTGGGGACCAACTTGTTTAAATCCATTGCGAGCTAATACTGGTCCTACATCTTTAGCATTAGCTGGAATACTGATGTTATAGCGATTGGCAATATATGCTACACACTGGCAATATCCAGCAGCGACAGCAGGTTTAGGGGATAATAAAGAAGCAACAGCTAAAGTACCACTTGTGGCTAATAAACTTGACATAAATAGAGAAACTAATGATTTGGAAGAACGTGATTTCATGATCAATACCTCTTTACTTGGTTGAAAATTGAGCGGATAACTTATCTACATATCTCTGAGTGATGGCATCCTCTTCTTTCCTAGAAATAGAAGAGAAATCACCTGGAGATTTAGCAACATCAATTTGCTGCTTTCCCATCAACAATTTCATTCTCGAACTAGGGTGAAAGACTTCTTGCTAGAGAAATGATTGGGATTGTCAAAGATGTGGTAAATTTGTGTAAGACTTGTGATCAATACTCCAAATGTTTTGTAGATAAAGGTGTTTGCTTTTTGTCTTGGTTTGATTTCCTTGACACCATCAATCAAATCACCACTACCAAATCGTTGGGACCTATTTAACGGAGTCAAGTAAAGTTCGTGGGTAATAATCCTGAACCCTATGTCACAATTAGATTTGGCGATTCACTAACCAAAGCCGAACTTAGCGCGATCGCCCTTAATATCGTTAAAATCGTCTTTTTCAGTTAGGACTATGGGAACACAAAGAAAACGGGGCTATGTGCTGACGGAGATTGGTGAGCAAAAAGTCATTGCTGCTCTCACTAAACAAGAAGTGAAACCACGTAATCGCGCTAGTTGGCTCAAAGAGGAAACTGACAAGATTGGTGAGTCTCTAGACGACGATACAATCCGCAAGATTTTAAAAAGACAGAGTGCTGAAGAAAGCTCAATTCAGTCTGTTTTTAAGGCGTTGAAATTATCATATAAGCGTGATTTAGATAGCGTCCTAGCTTCAACAGATATAAGTAGTACAAAAAGTGAAATTTCCGAAAAATGTCCCTATCGAGGTTTATTTGCTTTTGGAAAGGATGATGCTTCCTTTTTCTTTGGTCGTAAAAGTTTTATTCAGACTTTAGTAAATGCAGTACAAGAAAAGCCCTTAGTGACAGTTGTTGGGAATTCGGGAATTGGTAAGTCTTCGGTAATTTTTGCCGGACTTATTCCTACATTAGAGGAATTGGGAACATGGAAGATAGTGACTTTTCGACCTACTAATAATCCTTTCTATGGACTGGCTAAGGCATTACTCGAATTATTTCAGCCAGAGGTGGATGTGGTCGAAAGAATGACAAAAATTAAAAAATGTGCGGATAATCTTAAAAAAGAGGATGTAACTTTAAAAGATTTTTTAGAATATCAATTACCAGAAATTTCTTCGACCCAGCGATTTTTAATAGTCATTGATCAATTTGAAGAGCTTTATACACTTTCTTTAGAAGATGAAAGAAATATTTTTCTAGCTCAATTATTAGAAGTAATCGAGCTAGAAAGTAAAAAACGAACACCTGATGTGATTTTAGTTATTACCTTAAGAGCAGATTTTTATGGATACGCTCTAGCTCATCCAGGTTTAGGTAAAGCATTGCAAACATGGAAACCTGAAAATTTGCTAAAGATGAATCTCGACGAGTTAAAAGAAGCAATTGAAAAACCCGCAGCATTAGTGAAATTGAAGATTCAAGATGGACTAACCCAAGTTATATTAAATGCGATCAAGAACAATCAGGGTGAATTACCATTATTAGAATTTACCTTAGAAAAACTCTGGGAAAAGCGTAATGGTCAATTAACTATTTCTGCATATAATGAAATTGGCGGAGTGGAGAAAGCTTTAGCTAATCATGCTGAGGAAGTTTACAACAAGTTAGACGAAAATGAGCAGAAGCAATCCCAATATATTTTTACTCAATTGGTACGTTTTGGAGAAAATACCGATGATACTCGTCGTCTAGCTACCTGTGATGAAATTGGCTCAGAAAACTGGCAGTTAGTTACTAAATTAGCTAGTTCAGAACGCCATCTAAACGCTCGTTTAGTAATTACAGGTTACGATGAATCTAAAAAACAACCGACTGTTGAGGTAGTTCATGAAGCTTTAATTAGGGGATGGGAGCGTTTGCGGAAGTGGATGGAGGAGGATCGGGAGTTTCGGAAATGGCAAGATCGGTTACGCACTGAAAAAGATATCTGGGAAAATAGTGGTAAAGATAATGGTGCTTTGCTACGAGGTGCGTTACTGGTAGAAGCTGAAGAATGGTTGAAAAAACGAAGCGAAAGTATTACTAACCAAAAAGAAAGAGAATTTATTCTAGTCAGTCGTCATTATCAAGAGCAAGAAGATGTTGAACGAATTAAAGATTTATTGAATTTATCAGAAAAGGAATTACAGTTAAAACAACAGTTAAGCTCCTTGGTAATTGCTGTTAAAGCAGGTATCAAGTTACGCAATATTTATGAACCTTCAGAAGAATTAAAGAGAAATATTGTAGAAAGATTACAGCAAGGACTCTATGAAATTAGCGAGCAAAATCAATTTGTGGGTCATAACAATGGAATAGATGGTGTTGCATTCAGTCCAGATGGTTTAATGATCGCTTCAGCCAGTGATGATAAAACTATTAAACTTTGGGACTTAGACGGTAAACTTTTAAGAACTTTTGATGGACATACTGGTGAAGTATGGGGAGTAAATTTTAGCCCCGATGGTCAAATAATTGCTTCAGGTAGTGTTGATAAAACGGTGAGATTATGGAGTCTTAATGGGACGCTGTTGAAAATACTAAAAGGACATACTCATGCAGTTTTGGAAGTAAGTTTTAGCCCCGATAGTCAAATAATTGCTTCGTGTAGCGAGGACAGAACAGTGAGATTATGGAATCTCGATGGGACGCTGTTGAAAATACTAGAAGAAGATACTCATGTAGTACGTAGAGTAAGTTTTAGCCCCGATGGTCAAAGGATTGCTTCGTGTAGCGAGGACAGAACAGTGAGATTATGGAATCTCGATGGGACCCTCTTGAGAACCCTAGAAGGACATACGGATTACGTCTATGCAATAAATTTTAGCCCTGATGGTCAAAGGATTGCATCAAGTAGTGCTGACAAAACCGTGAAATTATGGAGTCTCGATGGGACTCTCTTGAAAACATTAGAAGGACATACTGATCGGGTCTATGGAGTAAGTTTTAGCCCCGATGGTCAAATAATTGCTTCTGCTAGTTTTGACAAAACCATAAGATTATGGAGTCTTGATGGGGCGCTCTTGAGAACTCTAGAAGGACATAAGCATCGGGTCTATGGAGTAAGTTTTAGCCCCGATGGTCAAATAATTGCATCAAGTAGTGCTGACAAAACCATAAGATTATGGAGCAGCAATTCTCATTTTGAAAAAAATCAGAGAAAATTCTCTTATTTAAATAGAGAACTTGTGTCGAAGCATGATTTTTTGACAGATAATTATCATCCGACGCTGAAGATAGACAAGTTTTCAGAAATTTGTCCATGAAAAATCGATTTCAACTGATACATCCAGATGAAATTCTCACCCATTTTTTAGGTTTTTTTTGATAAAAAAGTACGGGCGTATTGCAATACGCCCCTACCCTTCCTCTTTCAATATATTGATATTTTTCAACTAGAATTTAGTTTTTTTAATGGGACATTCTCGGTGAGAATAAATGAGAATAAATCTGACCAATTTTTGAACCATAAATATTTTAATAAGGTCCGAATATCCTTAAAGAAAGTAGTAGGGGCGTATGGCAATACGCCCGTACTAATAGGTCACGAACTTTTTGATAGATGTAATTAACTAAATCCAAAACAGTATGAAATAAAAAAGCTAGTAAATTCAAAGACAATAATAACTCGCACAAATGATTTTCACCATGACCAAAGTTATGCTCTAAATTATAACCGTGATTTTTAAGAACGTTATTACTTTCATTCTCAACTTTCCATCTGCTGCGCCCAGCTTTGACAATTTCTTCAATATTATTTTCAGTGATTTTATGATTAGTGATCCAATTATTTTGGTAGATAATTTTCTGTGTTTCCTCATTAATAACAGTCACTTCGTACCAATTAACTTCGAGACTTGATTCTTCATCTTTTAAGGGAACTCTATTAGCATAGCGATAACGATACAGGAGATTTTTTCGCCCATCCCATTGGGGCTTTTTAATGGTAGTAACTTCTCCACTTTTTTCTAAAAACTCTAGCCATTCATATAAAGTTTTATGCGAAGTTTCTCGACCAACAAAAATAAAATTATATCCTTGTTTTAGAGCTAATTCACAAATAGGTTGGTGGGCATATAAGTCATCCCCTAAAAGGGTTACAGGATAACCATATTTATTTTGATGATTCTTATTCAACCATCTTTTAACCGCCGCATTTTCACAATCTTGTTTTTGATGACCATCCAGGTTTTTAATAAATTCTGGCGCTAAACTAATCACTTGGTTTTGATTAGGAGAAACTACAATAGGTGTAACACAGCTATGAAAATAAGTGGTAGTTCCATTGCGATGATTACGACGGTTACAATGAGGACAATTTATTTTCTGTGATGAAAAATATTCGGTGCCATCTAAAGCCATTAAAATTTCTTCATCTAAGTAGAGAAACTTTTTCAAAACTCCGTTTTTATTTAACCATTCATAGACTTCTTGAAAAGCCATAAATATAGTAGCTGCTGGCACCGGATCTAACAAATTTCTGATTTGATTATCACAGGGAATTTTCTTAATTGAAAATAAACTTTCTGCGTTATCTTTTCCTTTATTGCTTTTCATTAACCGCTGATGGTCTAAAAAAGATGCTGACTGAGTAAAAAAGATTGAAAATGCAGCCATCACTGCATCTTCTACCTGGTATTTCGTATTATTTCCAGGTTTCCTTTCATCAGGTAAGTCATGTAATTGTTGACGTAAAAATTCGATTAATTCAGGGATTTCTAGGGTCGCTGCTTTTTGAGCCATGTTTGAGTAATTTAACGTGCTGTCAGATTTTTAACTCACCGATTATACCTCATCTGATCACAATTATAAATTTTTATTTTCCTTGAATTCCCTATTCTAAAAACCGAACTATCAAACTGGATTTCCCTCGTTCGTTGTCAGGCCATCCTCGATTCTATTGAGTATTTATACTTAGATATTGACCCAATTGTTTTTTAGCCATTGCCTCTGCCTGAAAAACTGGTTATTTTGTACTATATTTTCAATTCCCAAATCGGGATTAATACTCTATTTTTTTTAAAATGAGAATTGCTGATTATGGAGTCTTGACGAGACCCTCGTGAGAACTCTAGAAGGACATAAGGATCAGGTCTATATAGTAAGTTTTAATCCCAATGGTCAGATAATTGTTTCTGCTAGTCTTGACAGAACAGTGAGATTATGGAATCTCAATGGTACACTTTTGAAAACATTAGAAGGACATACTGATCGGGTCTATGGAGTAAGTTTTAGCCCTGATGGTCAAATAATTGCTTCTGCTAGTGCTGACAAAACCTTGAAATTATGGAGCATTGATGGGACGCTCCTGAGAACCTTAGAAGGACATACTTATCATGTCTATGGAGTAAGTTTTAGCCCCAATGGTCAAATACTTGTATCAAGTAGTAGTGACAGAACGGTGAAATTATGGAGTCTTGATGGGACACTTTTGAGAACGTTAGAAGGACATACTGATCCGATCTATGGAGTAAGCTTTAGCCCCGATGGTCAAATGATTGCTTCTGCTAGTTTTGACAAAACCATGAAATTATGGAGTCTCAATGGGACACTTTTGAGAACTATAGAAGGGCATACTAATTCGGTCTATGGAGTAAGTTTTAGCCCTAATGGTCAAATGATTGCTTCTGCTAGTAATGACAAAACTGTGAAATTATGGAATCTTAATGGAAAACTGTTGAGAACATTAGAAGGACATGATGAACCTGTCTGGGGGGTAAGTTTTAGTCCTGATAGTCAAATGATTGCTTCTGCTAGTAATGACAAAACAATAAAATTATGGCATATCGATGGGAAACTGTTGAAAACTTTAGAAGGACATACTGATCAGGTCTGGGGAGTGAGCTTTAGTCCTGATGGTCAAACGATCGCTTCCGGTAGTGATGATAAAACAGTAAGATTATGGCGGATCGAGCCTGAAGATTTAATCTTAGACTTAGATGTTAAACTGAATACCTTACTCAAAAAAGGTTGTAATTGGATTAGGAATTATCTCAAAACTAATCCGAATGTGAGCGAAAGCGATCGACTTCTCTGTGATGATATTTGCTCTTCTTAATAAACACATTAAAGAAAACTAACTAACTGATTCAACAGAAATTGTTTCTGCTATTGATTATTTTATCCATCTCTAGAGCGCCAGTCCAGTAGAAAGTATTGACAAAAAAACGAAATATTTGTTATGTAGGGGCGAAGCATGAGGGCGATCAATGATTGCACTTATCAACAGTTTTTTTCCCTCATGCTTCGCCCTGCCCGCTATGCCTCAAACAATTATCATTTATGGACGCAGCAGCAGTAGAAGAAGGGCAAAGCATTCCGGTCATAAAAGGGCAAAGCATTCCGGTCATAAATAATACGGTTCAGTTACCATCTTTTTTTTTGGGATATCTCGGCGAAGAAGGGCGAAGTATTCGGATATAATATTACTGGTTTCATTGTTCAATTGTCGCCCGAATGCGAAAGCCCCTACATAGCTTTGGGTTTGAGAAACATCTACTGTGCGGCGATCGCTCGTCAAATTCTGAACACTAATTGTTACTATTTGGTGAAAAGCATGGTAACTCAAGCAACCCAGATTCGCTGTTATCACTTTACCAAATTACTGAAGAATAGAAACTAGCTATTTTTCGATCTGCGGTAATAATAGCAGCTTGATTCTTTTTGGCAATTGCCACAACTACTCTATCTGCTGGATCTCTGTGTTCCCATTCTAGTTTGACACTTTCTAGCCAGATTTCCTCATCGATTGCAACAATACGGATAACATCAGACTTTTTTAGAGTAGCCAGATAGTAATCAATATCTACTCCTAAATCTAATTTATGGTTTTTAATCTTGATCGCTATTTCCCAGACAGCTATTGATGGTACTAACCCATTTTTTTCCTGTTCCATGATATGACAAGCTTCCTTTGCTTTTTGAGAAAGTTTGTCTGGATCTAAACTCCACCAGACTAAAGCGCAGGTGTCAAGAACAATTTTTATACTTTTTGCCATTCTTCAGTAGTTGGGGTAGTTAAATCTTCAAAATACGTCACTTTTCCTCGGATATTTTTAAATAATTCGACTGTTGTCTGGTGACATTCATACTGAGAAATTATCGCCACTGGTTTACTACCATCAGTAACTAAAATTTCTTCCCCTTCTAATTCAACAAGTTGCAGAAATTCTAGTAGATTAGCTTTTAATTGATTTTTGTCAACGGTTTTCATAGATATTTATAGTTTTTTTTCGCTTGGGGACTAATTTTTAGACGAAAAGGCTAATATTTTTATTCGTCAGCCAGATATCAGCTATATTTTAACATTAAACCTAGCTCTAGTTCAACCACTTACCCCCAAAAATATCAGTCTTATTCTGTCCAGTCCTACTAGAAGCGATCGCCCGTCAAATCCTGAACACTAATTGTTACTATTTGGTGCAGCGCGATCGCCTGCGAGACTATAATCATAATAGTAATATAATAGAGCCAAGATATTAGCGAGGTTTTTCAATGATGAGTACCCAAGCTGAACAAAGAAAACCTCTGGCTGGCTTGTGCGATCGCACTTTCTGAGTCAAATCCTAAACTCCGATGAAGATGCGATCGCTATTTACTCAAACGTCTTGTCAGTTCTTGAAATAGTTTTTCTTGCATCAAGTAGTCTACAGTCAAACAACATACCAAAGCTCCAAATGCTATATCTGGATCAGTAAAACCTTTTTTATTCCTTGGAACATAATCATCAATATACCAGCAAAGAATCTGAATAAAATCATGACCCCGGATCTTGTTTCTAATTTCTAATAAATTTTTTCGTCGTAGTTCTTCAACTCTATCTAAAAAAGAAATCTGATCGGAAATTCGCTTATTCTTCTGAAGATATTTATTAACAAAGTGATGTGAATCAAATTTCAGATGACCACTTTCTTGTTTAAATGAGCGTTTGAATGACTTTGATTCTAACCACTCCATTCCATAACCCAAAGATTCGTTAGCTGCTCTAAGTAAAAATATTTCTTCAAGAATAGGAGCAATATTTTTCAGGATATTAACAGCTTTTAAATTATCTATATTTAACGCTAAATTGAAAAACTTTTGAATAATATTATGATCAAAAAGATACATTTCAATTGATGTATAATCAGTAAATAGTAAAAGTTCAGATTCTATATTTGAGCTTCCTATTATGTCATCAAAATCTTTATCAACAATACAAGTAACGTGAGGATATCCTACTTCAAAAATGCCTTGCAGTTTAAAAGCTAAAAAAATCACTCGACTACGATTACCGTCATTTAAGTTTAGCTTAGAAAGCTCATCTTGAGGTATGTCTACAGTATCTATTTCATAGATAGTAAAGTTTTCTATATCTAAATTCGACTCATTCAAAAACCATTGAATGATAGACTTGTCTGTTGATCCTTCAACATATATATCATATAGACTAGGTTCAAGCTCATAACGAGCAACTAACTCATCTAATTTACGGCGTTTCTCATCTTCCATTTTCAATCTCGTTGCTCACATCTTGTAACTTAAATACATTCCTTTTATATTGAGCCAGTAACTCAATAGAATGAGTAGCAAGTACAAACTGAACTAAGCTACCCTTCGTCAGCTCAAGGAGTGCCCGAATAAGTTGCCGTTGCCATTTAATATTTAAAGATATTTCCGGTTCATCAATGATAAAAATTGTGGCTTTATCTCTTGCAGTTAGAGTATTACAAAGCAATAGCAGCAGTTGTTTCTCACCCGATGAAAGTGATTCTGGAGAGATATCTTGGTTACCTTCAGTTTTTATTTTCAATCCCGTTCTAGCGTGTAATTCAATTTTTTTATCATTAAAAAAGCTATTAACCGTACTTACAAAAAATTTCAACACATTTTGGGTCTCTTGTAACGCATTTAATCTTGCTGAAATGCTAGCAAGGTAGGGTTTTAAGACCTTCCAAGTGATGGGAAGAGTTGATTCAGTATTATTGGCAATTGAGTTGATGAGATTACCATTATCTAGTGGGGACATTAGACCAAAGTGAGAAAATTCTTTACTTCTATCTTCTAGTGCTTTTAATTCTTCAATTAATTGTTGTGATGATTTTGGAGTGTTTTCCTCTACTATTCCACCTGATATACTGATTTTTGAAATAATATCTTCATATATTTTATGAACATTAGTTGAGCCTTCATTAGATCCTTTTAATGCTTGTTCTCGAATCCAATTTTCACTATGGGCTATAGAAGTTTTTAATGCAAAGTCTCGATCTAGATTAGCAAAGTTAGAGCCTATTCTCAAAAAACGTCGCAGATCTTTTATTATAGATAATGGGTCAATTTCTGCTTCTTTTGGCTCAAATTCTTTTGGCTCAAATAGATCGCTGTTGAGAACTCGATCATCACCAAGAAAAAATACATTCAACTGAAGTTCAGATAATTTTCTTAAAAAATCTTTATCTAAACCTTCAAGTTTTCGGTTATCATTGTATTTATATTCAACTTTAGAAATACTTACTCCTTTGTCTATAAGCTCGATTTGAAAAGACCCAAGTAAATCATTATTCTTCAGGTCAGTGAGCGTAGTTTGACTACGGGTAACTACTAGATCGATTCCACCTGCGAAAGAAACAGCAAATTTAGAAAAAGGTATTTGTGCTATAAAAGCACGATGTCCTCTGTCTTCAGAAGGAGAAAGAAGATGAAAAAGAAGTTTAAGAATAGTCGTTTTTCCAGAACCATTATCACCATATAAAATAAACAATGAGCTTAACGAGCCTGTACTTGCTATTTCCTTTGAAAGTATATAATTGTACCTTCCAAACAATTTTTCGATCTCAATACGAGTTACTGAAAGAAGAGACTCTCCTAATGCTAATATAGGATCAGGTTTATCTATAGCAGAAATAGTTGCTGGTTTAGACATAATTTTATACGCTTACCTAAATTACTTGATAAGAACAACAACAAATTACCTTTCAAAATTAACATTCCTTAACTCATTATTCATTTTATTTTACAGTTAAGATTTATTTACTAGAAAAGCCCAACTAAATATTTATCTACTTGTGTGGTAGAATATTTCCTTGAAAATACCACATATTGCGTGCCCAGTCAATAGTTCTATTAAAATTATGTCCATTACTGAAATTAAACCTTTAGAATTAATCTTTCAGGAAACCCAAAAGTTTTGAAATATTTCCAAGTTTTTTAACCAATTACCTACTAGCGCAAATGTCTGAATTAATCCCAGAATCTATCCCAGAATTACCTAAAAATTTGTTAAAGCAAGCTGACCCAATTTTAGGTAAATTAATTGACCAATTAGGTGATATTGATCAGGTTGATATATCCACGACTGATCTACCGACTAATGACTTATTCTCTGCGATCGCGAAAGCTATTATTTCTCAACAGATATCTACCAAAGCTGCTGGGACTATTTATGAAAGGTTTTTAGCTCTTTATGCTGATAGCTCCGGTTTAACTGCTCAAGAACTTCTAGATACTCCCGCAGATATATTACGCTCTGTTGGTATTTCTAGACCTAAAATTATATATCTTCAAGATTTAGCCCAAAAGGTACTAGCAGGATTACCAACTATAGAAAAATTGCAAGTAATGGACGATGAAACCATTATTAGGATATTAACAGAAATCAAAGGAGTTGGCATTTGGACAGTGCAAATGTTTCTAATTTTTAATTTGCACCGTCCTGATGTTTTACCTGTAAATGATTTAGGGATTCGGACTGCTATTAAAAAATTGTACCAGTTGGAAACCTTACCTACTCAAGCAACTATTTTAGAATTAGGAAATTCCTGGAAACCTGATCGTTCTTTAGCTTGTCGGTATCTCTGGAAAAGTCTAACGCTCCAGTAAAAATCACCTAGGTTAAATCAGCGATCGCAATTGGCAATAATTTAAAAAAAGGATGGTGAATTTAAGATAGAATGGAGATGAACAACTGAACCAATAATCGCGATCGCTGGTGAACTAAATTCAGTCCTTTGCATTTGGTTAACGATCGTTGCTAATGTACCGATCAATTTTTGTTGTTCTGGTCTAGTACCCCACCGAATTAAAGCAACTGGAGTTTCTAGATTTAATCCAGCATGAGTGAGATTTTCAACAATTTGACTCATGTTGTGAATTCCCATATATATTACGATTGTTTCTGAACCACGCGCGATCGCTTCCCAACAAATTTCTGGTCGATATTTACCAATTGCTTCATGACCAGTAACAAAGGTAACTGAGGAACTATAATCTCGATGGGTTAAAGGTATTCCAGCATAAGCTGGTGCTGCTATTCCTGATGTAATTCCTGGTACTACCTCAACTGCTATTCCTGCTTTAATTAATGCTTCCATTTCTTCTCCACCACGTCCAAAAATAAAAGGATCACCACCTTTTAAACGTACTACTATGGGATGTTGTTGCGCTTTGGTAATTAATAATTGGTTAGTCTCTTCCTGTAATAATGAATGTCTTCCCATCCGTTTACCTGCATCAATTTTTTCTGCTTGGGGATTAATCATCGCAATAATTGGAGGACTAACTAAAGCGTCATAAATTACTACATCTGCACATTCTAATAGGGTTTTACCTTTGAGAGTAAATAAACCTGGATCTCCTGGTCCTGCACCTACTAAATATACTTTTCCTAAACACTTTTGTTCGGTGATAGTGATTAGGTCTGTTCTCATTGTCTTGGGGTTCCTTTTCGGTTAAATATCTGATTGTTAGTTTAAAATATTAATGATAGAAAAATTGATATATTTACTACCAATTTTCCTGATTTACAGTCAAATTTACTTGCATAAAATCTAAAACTAAATTAGCTAATTCCACAGTTAAACCCATCGGTTCAGCGAGTTTAAATTCTTGGATCGGGTAGGTTTGGGAAAGTTGGGCTAATTTTTGAGCGATCGCATCTGTAATCCCACCAGGAAATAAAAAATAAGGTAAAATCCCGATCCGTTTATATCCTAAATTTACCAACTTTTTGATCTGTATTTCTAGAGTAGGTTCCATCACCCAGTATGCAGGTATTGCTCCTAATTGACGAGCCCGATTTTCGACAGGTTGATTTCCCCCCAAATGACGACTACCGTGAGCTAATAATATCCAAATTTCCGCAGTGATCGCTTGTTGTTGTCTGAGCAGGAGATGAATTAAACGGGGATGGGAACCTAAATAGGGACGGAGATTAACTGTAATATCTGTACCTAACCAACGCTGTGCGATCGCGACTTGAGTCGGAATATCTGCTTGAACATGAACTCCTGGTAATAAAAATAAGGGTAGTAATTGAATTTGAGTTAATCCGAGCGATCGAGTAGTTTGAGCAAACTGAATTAATTGTTCTGCTAGAGAAATATCAGTTAATTCGAGAGTCCCGGTTTTGACTAAAGGAAAAGATTCCCTGGTCCGGGACTGGGAGGGGGAATTAGTGAGAGTGGGTAAGCGATCGCGTAAATATCCAGCTAACTTTTCACAAGCAACGTGAGGACGTGGATCGCGACTACCATGAGCAACTAGAAAATAACTTGAGGTCAATGGCGATATTAACTTGCTGGGTAAATTAAGTATAACTATAATTAATTATAACTCAATCTTGCCACAACTTGGATCTAGACTTGACTCAATCCTTATTAACCTCCATGTTATCGTTAATCAGTTTAAGACGGTATCGTCTACCAGCTTTACTATTCAGCCTCTGTCTGAGTATTGTGCTAATATTTTCTGGGAAAGCAATTTCTGCAACTGTAACCAGTATTCCGACCCAGTCACCTGAAGTCACCATCCTAGCATCGGGAGCTTCCGACCCATCCTTACTGACTGAAGGAGTACAGAAAACAGTCTTAGATAATGGGTTAACCGTGCTAACTAAAGAAGTCCATACAGCACCAGTAGTCAGTGTCCAGGTATGGTACAAAGTTGGTTCACGTAATGAAGCACCTGGAGTAAATGGAATTGCTCATCAACTTGAACACCTCTTATTTAAAGGTACAACCGACCGACCAATCCAGTTTGGACGTTTATTTAGTGCATTAGGAAGCGAATCAAATGCTTTTACCAGTTATGATGAAACTGCTTATTTTGGGACAGTAGAACGAAATAAGCTCAAAGCAATGCTAACTTTAGAAGCAGATCGGATGCAAAATTCCCTGATTAATGCAAATTCGCTCAATAGTGAAAAACGAGTAGTAATTTCTGAGTTACAGGGATATGAAAACTATCCTAGCTATCGTCTGAGTCGTGCAATTATGCACAGTGCAATTCCGGATCATCCCTACGGGTTAATGGTAGGTGGTACGAAAGCAGATGTAGAAAAATTTACTGTCGATCAAGTCCGGGATTATTACCATAATTATTACAGCCCGAATAATGCTACTCTAGTAGTGGTAGGAGATTTTCAGACAGATACTACCCAAAAATGGATCAAAGAAACTTTTGGGAAAGTATCTAACAATAATTCAGACCTAACCAAACCAAACAACTTAAATAACCAGTCAAAAGTTTTATTTCCCACTCCTCCCCCTCCATCCAGCAAACCAATTGGGAAAACTCCCATAATTTTGCAAGAACCAGGAAGTGCTGCGTTATTAGAGACAGTTTATCTGTTACCAGATGTAAATCATCCTGATGTACCAGCTTTGGATTTAATGGATTATATTTTGACGGGAGGAAGAACTTCTCGTCTGTATCAAGCTTTAGTAGAAACTGGGTTAACTAGCGATATTTCTGGTTATGTAGCTACTTTAGCTGAGGGAGGTTGGTATGAATTGTCAGCTACAGCTACTCATAGTCAAGATTTACCCAAAATCCAGCAAGTTTTGATCAAGACGATCGCAGATTTACAAGAACAGGGAATTAGTTCGGAAGAACTAAACCGAGCTAAAGCACAAGTAAAAGCTTCAGTGATTTTCCAAAATCGCGATATTCCCAACCAAGCAATGCAATTAGGTAATGATCAAACTACGACAGGGGACTATCGCTGGAGCGATCGCTTTTTAGCTGCGATCGACCAAGTTAGCACCAGTGATATTCAGCGAGTAGCACAAAATTATCTGAGTATAGCTAATCGAACTGAAGGATTTTTTGAACCAACTAAAACCAATGGTGGACTGACAAATAATGCTACCGCATCTAGACAAACTTCTGAGCATTTTAATCAAGGTCCTCCGGTCGATCCAGCACAAGTTGCTAAATATCTCCCAGAGATTCCCAAAACCACAACTTCCGCTAATCAAGATTTACCAGTAAAAATTACCTTATCTAATGGAATCAGGGTTCTCCTTCTAAGCGATCGCAGCAATCCTACCATCACCTTAAGTGGTCAGATTTTTGCGGGGACAGAATTTGACCCCAAATCACAAGCTGGTTTAGCTAGTTTAACAGCACAAAGCTTAATGCACGGAACTAAAACCCAAGATGCAATTAGCTTAAGTAAAGCTTTAGACGATCGGGGTGCTAGTTTAAGTTTTAGTGCTAATCGAGAAGGAGTCAGTGTTCAGGGTAATAGTTTAGCTCCAGATTTATCGGTTTTAATCGCTACTTTTGCTGATGTCGTCCAAAATGCGACTTTTCCCACAGATAAATTGGAAATAACTCGTCAGCAGTTTTTAACCGAGTTAAAAGTAGAGTTAGATGACCCAGCAATTTTAGCTCGACGAGTATTTCAACAATCGATTTATCCAGAAAATCATCCTTTCCATAGCTTTCCCACCGAAGCTAGTTTGCAAAGTATTAAACGGGATGATATTCTGAACTTTTACCAAAATCATTATCGTCCAGATACGATCATCCTGAGTTTACTTGGTGATTTTGATCCAAACCAAGTGCGATCGCTCCTCGAAAGTCAGCTTGGTAATTGGAAAGCGACGGGAACAGCACCAGAGTTAAACTTTCCCTCCGTCGAACTACCCCTATCCATGAGCGAGTTACATGAAGTCATCCCCGGTAAAGCTCAAGCAGTAACCTTAATGGGTTATAAAGGAATTAACCGCAGTGATCCACGCTACTATGCAGCTTTAGTATTAAATCAGATTTTGGGAGGAGATACTTTAGCTAGTCGTTTAGGTACAGAAATTCGCGATCGGTTAGGATTGACCTATGGAATATATAGTTATTTCCAAGCAGGTCTGAATTCTGGACCGTTTTTGATTCAAATGCAAACTGCACCAGAAGATGCAAATCGAGCGATCGCGAGGACTATAGAGCTAGTTCAAAAAATGCACGATAATGGAGTAACAGAAGCAGAAGTACGAGCAGCACAGCGGTCATTAACTAGTAGCTATACAGTTACTCTAGCTGAGACCAATTCTTTAGCTTATAGCATTTTAATGAATGAAGTGTATGGTTTAGGTAGCGAACAACTCCGTCAATTTCCATCGAAAATTCAGTCTGTGACTACTGATCAGGTAAGTAAATCAGCTCAAGAGTTACTCCATCCTGATCATTTATTAGTAGTGACAGCTGGTCCATCAACCTCAGCTACTCGATAAACCTTCCTCAGACATCTAAAAAATTGATCCCCTCATCATCGTCTGAGTCACACTGGACACTGAATTCAAAGTCCCTCCTGCTTAGTCAGGAGGATTTAAGGGGATCAAATCCAATTTGTCATTTTCCCTAAACCTCATGGCAGAATGATATAGTTGGATCTACAAACTCCATCCCCAAGCAAACAAATTGGTCATAATTAATTACCGAATAATCCTATGCTACAATCAATTTTTTACTTATTGGCTCAATGGGTATCAAAACGTTTTTTCATCCTATTAGTGGTGATATTTTCGATTAGTTTAGTTTGGATACCTGTCGGATTTGCTGCTCCAATTCAGATTTCTGATGCTGATCTAGCAACTCAATCAGCGATCGCAATTAATGTTGATCTAGGTAACTCCACTAATGAACTGAAGTTTTTTCCCAACCAGCTTAATTTAATCGCAGGAAAACGTTATCAACTAATTTTGAAAAATCCTAGTCCCCAAAAACATTATTTTACCGCTAAAGATTTTGCTGATGTCAGTTGGACTCAGAAAGTTGAAGCTGGTCGAGTAGAAATTAAAGGTGGGATTAGGGAACTAGAACTTAAACCGGGTTCAGAAGCACAATGGGTTTTAATACCGATCAAATCTGGTAAATATCATCTACATTGTTCGATTCCAGGACATACAGAAGCAGGAATGACTGGGACAATTACCATTTTAGCCCAGCCAGTATCTAGCTAAGTTTTAGTTTAAAATATCGCTAACGATCCATTAATATCAAATGAAAATTTTCAGTCATCTGCTTCCTCAAACATCCCAATTACCTCCGCTCCCCAAACAACGTCGCGGAATTGAGATTAAGTCAAATCAGGAAATTGCAATTATGCGACAAGCTGGGAAAATTGTCGCTACTGTGTTGAAAGAAATTTCCCAAATGGTTCAACCAGGAATGACTACTGCTGATTTAGATGTTTATGCTGAAAAACGCATTCGGTCAATGGATGCAATTCCTAGTTTTAAAGGTTATCATGGTTTTCCTGGCTCAATTTGCGCTTGTCTGAATCATGAAGTAGTACATGGAATTCCTAATCGCAAAAAAATCATTCGAGCTGGAGATGTTCTGAAAGTTGATACAGGTGCTTATTATCAAGGATTTCATGGTGACTCCTGTATCACGATCGCAATTCTCGAAGTGACACCAGAAGCAGAGAAATTAATTCGGGTTGCTCAAGAAGCTCTGTATAAAGGAATTGAACAAGTAAAAGCAGGAAACTATCTTTTAGATATTGCGATCGCGATTCAAGATCATGTAGAAAGTAATGGTTTTACTGTAGTCGAAAACTTTACTGGTCATGGGGTTGGTCGGAATTTGCACGAAGAACCTTCTGTGTTTAATTTTCGGACTCGTGATCTCCCAAATGTGAAGCTTCGAGCTGGAATGACTTTAGCGATCGAACCGATTTTAAATGCTGGTTCTAAGTTTACTCGGACTTTAGCCGATCGCTGGACAGCAGTAACTGTTGATAATGCTTTATCTGCACAATTTGAACATACAGTTTTGGTGACTGACAATGGTTATGAAATTTTAACCGATCGGACTCAAGTTTAATGGTAACCCCAGGAGTAGGGACTTGCATGATGTCCCTACCTATTCAAAAATAAAGCCAATTATATCAGCAATATTGCAACTCTAACACCTGATCTTCTAATTCTTCATCTGCGAATTCTTCATCGAGGAAGATTTCATCACAAAAAACCATATTAGTCGATAAATTGCGAGCTAAAGCTATACCTGTTGCTTGACAATATCTTTTCGCAAATCTTTTCGCTTGATTTTTATTTAAAAAACCGCGATTTAAGATTTCTACTTCTAACCAACCGAGTCGATCGCTATCTGGTAAAGATTCTCGTTCAAATATAGAAACTCTCCAACTATCTAGATCGGGAACATCAGGAAATTCTATTTCTTGCTCCACCTGAAAAGATTCCTGATCCCACAAAAAATCTTCATAGACACTACGGTTACTAACATAATAGACACATTGATCGCCGATCTCAATCTTGCGTACAACTCCCATCCCAGGATTAACATATTTCCAAGTTTTCTTTTGTTTAAAGATTAAGGGAATCAGCTCATCCACCGATTGGGGGTGCTGGTCAATATATTCGAGAGCTTCCTCGGATGTCCGAAAAAATTCTTTGGTTTTGCAACCATAAGGATCGATAATCTGAAAACGACCTTTGCTAGCTGGACGGATAGAATAGCCTTTGTGGTTTTGTTCAAGATGCAACATAAAAAATATATATCATGTGCCAAAGTTTCGATTATAAGCGATCGCTGGTGAAAATAATATTAATTAAAGTAAAAATATGAGAAAATTTACGGAAAGACTCAATTATATGAGAAAACCTCCTGAGATTTACTTATGTTTACTTTCTGGTCTTGGTGTCGTTGGTTGATTACACTGACTCTCCTCGTCTGCTTAAGTGGATGTCCTTTTAGCAAATCCAGCTCTACTATTACTAAACCTGAAAGTGTGCATCTGCTGCTGGGAAATCCTAGTGGAGCGACTACCAATATTGCCAATCAAGACAATTACTTAATTTTGCGACCACAATACTCCTTATCATATAATAGAAGTAAAGGTACACCAAACTGGTCGAGTTGGCAGCTAAATCAATCCTGGTTAGGTAATGCACCTCGTCAAAATAATTTTCGACCAGATCAGAGTCTACCCCCAGGATGGGATCAAGTCAGACCGAGCGATTATATTCACACAGGTTACGACAAAGGACATTTAACCCCCTCAGCCGATCGCTCGCGCACGATTGAAGATAACTCTGCTACCTTTTTAATGACCAATATGATACCCCAATCTCCCGACAATAATCAAGGTCCTTGGGCTGATTTAGAAGATTATTGTCGTAGTCTTGCCCATGCAGGGAAAGAATTGTATATTATAGCTGGTATAGCCGGAAAGCAAGGAACCATTGCCCAAGGAAAAGTCACCGTTCCCCAAGTAACTTGGAAAATTATTGTTGTGTTCGATCATCCTGGTAGTGGAAGTCAAGATGTGACTAAGAATACCCCTGTGATTGCGATCGAAATGCCTAATTCTTCAGGGATAAGAACCAAAAATTGGCAAAGTTTCCAAACTACTGTTCATCAAATCGAAGTACATACAGGGTATAATTTCCTTTCTAATATTTCCCCATCGATTCAAAAAGAAATTGAAATAAAAATATTGAGCCCATTCAGCCCACTCAAAAAATATTCAGCCCATTCAGCCCACCATCACCATCACCATCGCCATTGATATTAAAGGAAATTGAACTAAAAATATTCAGCCCACTCCCGCACTTAAAATCTATAATTTAGGTGAGGCTCATTCAAAGTCCGTTAACATATTCAACAAGTTTTCCAGGTAGCAGATGACACAAAACTTACCTCCACAAGGTGAAGAACGCCAAGTTAGACTAGTGAGTGGAACATCCATTGATGGGGCTCCAATCACCTATATTATTGTACTGGCAGCCGTGGTGACTGCCTTGTCATTTATTCCGTTCTCCATTGTCCTGGGTTCTTCAGGTGGTGCGCTGACCTTGAGGGACGGGATTCTCCCTCTGTTAGGGTGGTTGTTGGGACCGATCGCTGGTTTGGTGGCCACTGGAATTGGGACATTGATTAGTGTCGCTCTGGTGCCCTATGCAGCTGGTTTTCCGATCATTACTATCGGATCTGCTATGTTAGTTACCTTTGCTGCGGGAAACATGAATGTAGGGGGGAAGCGCAGATATTGGCCGATCGGCTTAACGATTTTGTTTATTCTCCAATATTGTTTCTATGGGTACAATGCGATCGTCCGCAATGGTATCCCCTTGAATATATTCTTTGCTGGCTCCTTTATTGATTGGTCAGCGCTACTGCTGTTTGCTTTACCGACTCGTCAATTATTTTCGCGCTGGATCAATAGCCCCAATCTAGGTCTGGTGGCGATCGGATTATTTGCAGGAACCTGGACTATTTCTGGAGTCGGACATATAAGTGCAGACAGTATTACTTATGTAATTTACAATTGGCCCAAAGAAACCTGGGTGATGCTTATCCCCATAATTCCCTATGAAAATTCGATTCGCTGTATCACTGGTATGGTGATTGGGACAGGTGTGATTTCTGGCTTACGGGCGCTTAATCTAGTGAAGCCCAAACACGCCATTTACTAATGCAAGTTGCTAGTTATTAATTTTGAGAAAATTTGCACGCTGTCGGGTGTGCCAGAAGACCAAAATTAGTGCTGATCTGCAAAATTTTCCAGTCTGACACACTATACTCAATAGACTTCTTGCAAAAATAATTAAAACAGGCAAGATGCCTGTCCCACAAAAGTCTTTTTTGGTTGTGGGACAGGCATCTTGCCTGTCCAATAAATCGATCAACATGACTTTTGCAAGAGGTCTAATATAACTAACAACTTGAGTTACTAAACAATTATGGATATCATTGCCAACTTAGAGCAGGTTTCCTATTTTTATCCAGGTTCTAAGGAGCCAGTTTTAAAAGATATTTCCTTCACCGTTCGACGGGGAGAATTTTTGGGCATTATTGGACCAACAGGAGCCGGGAAAACTACTCTCTGTCTGGCTCTGAATGGGATTATTCCTCAGTTTTATGGGGGACGTTTTTTTGGGCGGATTACTGTTGCTGGAATGGATACGTTGGAATATCCGATCAGTCAATTAGCGCATAATGTGGGAATAGTGTTTGAAGATCCGGAGATCCAACTTACCAGTACATCTGTAGAGAATGAGATTGCCTTTCCCTTAGAAAACCTTTGTGTACCTCGTCACACCATCATTGAACGCATCCCGCGAGTGCTTGAAGCAGTACGGCTAAAAGGATTTGAACAAAAAAGTCCCCAGGAATTATCCGGTGGGCAAAAGCAAAGATTAGCGATCGCCACAGCTCTAGCAGTGCAACCAGAACTACTGATTCTGGATGAACCGACCTCCCAACTCGATCCGATCGGCACCCAGGAAGTATTTGCTACAGCGCAAAAATTGCAGGCAGAATCGGGTGTAACTATTATTATGGTATCCCATGCGGCGGAAGAATTGGCAGAATATGCCGATCGCATTGCTTTACTAGCTGAAGGTCGCTTAATCGCTTTGGATACTCCAGAAGTAATCTATTCCCAGGTGGAACTGATCGAAACTTACCAGCTGCGATCGCCGGAAGTCTCACAAACCTTCTATCAGATTCGTCAGCGTGGTCTTCCGATCGCTGATATTCCTGTTGTTTTAGAAACGGGTATCCCTACTCTGGAACGCTTACAATCAGTCAGTCCAGCCGCACTACCACCGGAATTTCCACCCCCCAGTTCTAACCATCACTCGCCCATTCTTTCTACCCAAGACCTCACTCATATCTATCCAGATGGCACTGAGGCTCTCCGCAATATTTCACTTGATATTTATGCTGGAGAGTATGTTTTAATTATTGGACAAAATGGCGCAGGCAAAAGTACCCTGGTCAAGCATTTCTTGAATCTGTTACAACCAACGTCAGGAACAGTCAGGGTGCGCGATCGCGATACCAAAAATATGTCCGTGAGTGAGTTAGCCCAATCAATTGGCTATCTTGCCCAAAATCCAGATAACCAGATTTTTAGCACCACCGTTGAACAAGAAGTTGCCTTTGCTCTGCCCTATCTGGGGTATTCATCAGAAGCAAGCAAATCAGCCACAATGAAAAGTCTGAAAGCCATGCAATTGTGGCAGCATCGGGATGCCCATCCCCTCTCCTTACCCAAAGGAGAGCGTGCCCGGATTGTGATTGCGGCTCTCTTGGCTATGAATCCAGACACGATTATTTTTGATGAACCGACTATTGGACAGGATTTTCATGGCGCACGCGCTATTTTGGACATCACAAGGCAGTTGCACCAGATGGGTAAAACTGTGATTGTGATTACCCATCACCTATATTTAATGCCTGACTATGCTCAACGGGTAATTGTGATGGGGCAGGGAACAATTTTGCTGGATGCCCCGCTGCGTCAAGCATATCATCAAACCAAATTGTTGCAATCGACTTATCTGGTGCCGCCCCAGTCTGTGCTGTTGGCACAACATCTCAGCCACCTGGTTCATCAGGACTATCCCCTGGTCACACCCATAGAAGTCGCCGATTTGTACAGTCCACAAACATTGGAGTAGCTATGGGAAGTTCAAAATTTCAGACCGTTAAGTATGATTCCATCTTTACCCAGTTAGACTTCCGGACAAAGTTAGTCATCATTGGGGTGGTTACCCTAATTGCATTTCTGTGGCAAAGTCCGATCGCTGGAGGCTCATTGACCATAGGTGTGGCCATTGCCTGTATTGTGGCAGGGGTAAGACTAGACTATCTGGTAGTGATTTTGAAATTCATGGTGCCGTTTTATATTTTCTTGCTCCTGATTATGGGCTTCTTTAGTGGTATCCAGGTGCAATCCTTAATGGGAAATATGGAACTGACCCCAATCCTAATTTTGCCCAAAAACTGGTGGTTGATTGGGGGAGGAACTATGACTCTAGAAGGGCTTTTATACGGTCTGAATATCGTGTTTAAGACATTAACTATGATCTTGGTGATTCCCTTGGGTATCTTTACCACTAATGTCAACCAGATCACTGTTAGTCTAGTGCAAATTCGTGTTCCTTACAAAATTCTGTTTATCTTCACTTCTACCCTGCGGTTTGTGCCATTTCTGCTCGAAGAGGTGCAATCTATCCTTGACGCTCAACGGTTACGAGGATTGAACTTGCAAAAAATGAACTGGTTCAAACGAGGAAAAATCTATGCTGCAATTGGAGTACCACTGATTTTGAATGCCATGGCTAAGTCACAAAAGCTGGAAATTGTCTTGCAATCTAAGGCGTTTTCTGGTAGCTCAAATCGGACTTATCTCCATGAGACGTTTTTGACTTATACTGATTATGCCATTATGGTGATTTTTGGGGTTTTTTTGGTGCTGGCGATCGCCCTATATTTTACCTGGGGAATAGGTAAATTTGCCTGGTTATTGAGTACAGTTTGATTGGGCTAATAGTAGCCGATATTGTTAATATTAACACCGATAAAATTATGCTGGTCCTAGTAGGGGCGTATGGCAATACGCCCCTACACAATACGCAGTTCACTCAACATTTGTTCGACTCAATGTAGCAGTTATGCTACAAATTAACTCGTAAGGGATGGGCTATACTAGGAGCGCCTAAAGGATAAGTCGCTAGATTTTTACAAGTATAAAAATCATCTGTAGAAGAAACTCAAAATGCCAAATAGAAAAACTAAAAGCAGAAAACCTGGTTTGTTTAGCCGCAGGCTTTTTACAAGCTGGCTACTATCTTTCGCTACCATTTTTTGCCTTGTGACTGTCAACAGTTGTGTGAATAATCAGTCAACTTCACCAGCTAACACTCAGCCCAATAACAATCCAGTTAATCCAGCACAAGTTAGTAAACCAGATAAAATTAAATTGGATTATGCCTATTACAATCCTGTTAGTTTGGTCATTAAAGAGAAAGGTTGGTTAGAAGAAGAAGTCGGCAAAGATCATGTCTTAGTGGAATGGGTATTGAGCCAAGGGAGTAATAAAGCTTTAGAATTTTTGAATAGTAGTAGTGTAGATTTTGGCTCTACTGCTGGAGCTGCTGCTCTAATTGGTAAAGCAAATGGAAATCCAATTAAGTCGATTTATGTCTATTCCAAACCCGAATGGACAGCATTGGTGGTAAAGGCAAATTCTCCGATCAACACTGTACCTGATCTCAAAAGCAAGAAAATAGCTGCTACTCGTGGTACTGATCCATTTATTTTCTTGCTGCGAGCTTTAGATAAATTCGGTTTGAGCGATAAAGATGTGGAGATTGTGCCATTACAACACGCTGATGGTAAGGCTGCTTTAGAAAAGGGAGATGTGGATGCTTGGGCAGGACTCGATCCCCTGATGGCGAAATCTGAGGTTGAGCAAAGATCGCGTTTGTTTTTCCGCGAAACTTCTTTTAATAGTTATGGTGTTCTAAATGTGCGTGAAGCTTTTGCAAAGGAATATCCAGATTATGTCACAAGGGTGTTAAAGGTTTACGAAAAAGGAAGAAATTGGGCATTAAAAAACCCAGCTGAATTTAAACAAATTTTGCTCAAGGCTTCTAATTTAACTGATGCTGTTGCTACTAAACAATTAGAACGTACTGATCTATCTAATTCGGCAATTGGTGAAGAACAGAAAGCGGTAATTTTGGCAGCAGGTGATGTGCTGAAAAAAAGTGGTGTCATTAAAGCGGAAATTAATGTGCCTCAAGTAGTTAGTGATCTTGTCGATCCGCAGTTTTCGGCAAAATTGGCAAACCCATAGGAAATACTTGACATATGGGATTAGATAATATGAGTAATTCTCGATCGCATCATGGATTGGAAGAAAATTTCAGAGTCTATTTAAGCTTGATGAGTGGTATTCAATCAGTCGATCGCAAGTTAGTAGAAGTCGGCAAAATCTATCGTTTAAGTACATTACAACTGATTCAACGTGTGTTTTTACCTGCAACTATCCCTGACTATATAGTAGGATTACGGAGCGGGTTGGGACTGGGTTGGATGTTTGTGGTAGCCGCAGAATTGATGGGAGCAAGTCAGGGACTAGGATTTTTGTTAGTGGATGGACAAACTACCGGTCGTCCTGAACTAACCCTTGCTAGCATTCTTTTATTTGCAGTATTGGGCAAAATTACCGATGGAGCGATCGCTTTTATATCCAAACGTTGTCTATTTTGGCAAGATACCTATAGGTCACACAATTAGGAATCGTCATTAGAAGTTTCTCATGCTATTAATTGAAGGTCTACATAAGCGATTTAGTAACGGTTTTGTTGGCTTGGAATCGATTAATCTAACTATTAACAAAACTGAAATTGTGAGTTTAATCGGTACAAGTGGCTGTGGCAAAAGTACCATCTTGCGGATTATTGCGGGATTAGATTGTCCGACGAGTGGCACAGTGCGAATTGATCATCAACTGATCAATCAACCCCATCCAGATATTAATATTATTTTCCAAGAAGCACGTCTAATGCCTTGGTTAACAGTTTGGGAAAATATCCAGTTTGGCTTACAACATTTGTCCCGATCGCGTCGTAATCTATTAACAGGTGAAATTATTACCAAGGTGGGGTTAACAGAATTTGCTCAACTCTTACCCCGACAATTATCGGGTGGGATGTCGCAACGGGTAGCGATCGCCCGCGCTCTAGTTACACAACCTTCAATTTTGCTTTTAGATGAACCTTTTAGTGCTTTAGATGCGTTTACCAGACTGAATTTACAAGATCATTTACTGCAAATCTGGAATTATGATCACCCAACCATGATTCTAGTTACCCATGATGTCGAAGAAGCCCTAATATTAAGCGATCGGGTGATTGTGCTACGCGGTAATCCTGGACGAATTCATCAGGAATTTGCGATCGATCTACCCCGTCCACGCAGGCGGACCGACCAACACCTACAATATTGGAAAGAACAACTATTAGATGCCTTAGACCTATCGACAAGCTATCCTAGTCAAATACAATTCAGTTAAGTGTAGGGGCGAAGCATTCGGGCGATAATATATCACTTAAAGCGATTAATATGATATCCGAATGCTTCGCCCTTCTTTGCCGATATCTCCCAAAAAAACTTAACTGAACCGTATTGCATTCTAGTCAAACTAGAAGATATTGATTTAAGGAGATGATGTGGGAGAAGGACTCGGAGTTGGAGTCTCCGTGGAAGACGGAGTTGGAGTCACAGGAGCAGCAGAACTCGGAGTCGGAGTCACAGGAGCAGCAGAACTCGGAGCTGGAGTCACAGGAGCAGCAGAACTCGGAGCTGGAGTTGGATCAACCGCAGGATTAGCTGAAGCTAGTTCCTTAATTTTATCTTTGAACCGGGCTGGAGCTAAATCGATCGCAGAAGCAAACAAAGGTTTAGCTTCTTCAACTCTACCCTGTTGTTTGAGGACTAAAGCTTTAGCAAAGATGGGACGCCAATCCTTTTGATTATCTTTAATTAGCCCATCATAGGTAGCGATCGCTTCATCATAACGCTGTTGTTGAGCATAAACACTCCCCAAAATTAACTGAACCGAAAGTACATCAACAGTATTAGGTTTGGCTTGATTAAATTGAGGAGCAGTTTTGATTGTATCTTGGAGAACACCGATCGCCGCTTCTGGGCGCTTTTGTTCTAGTAACAACCCGACTAATCCTTGCAAGGCTTCCACATTACCAGGATTAGTAGCCATGATACTACGATAAGTCTGAGCTGCTCCTTCCAAATCATTCAAATACTGTTTAGCTTGGGCTAGAAGTATGCCATAACGAGGTTGATCGGGATTCAGTTTCACCAGCTTTTCTAAAGGGTCAATCGTCGTCCGGACATCACCCTGTCCAGACTGAATCATTTCTAGACGTACCTGTAACAAACCCTTTAATGCAGTTTGATTTTCCGATTCCCGTTGCAAAACCAATTCATAACCCTTTTCCTGGGCTTTGAGTTCTTCTAACTTTTTCGAGTTTCCTGACACCTGAGAGGGGGTCGATGTCGCCGCCTTTGGCCCAGGAGTAGCTTGAATAGCACTTAAATAGGGAGCTAAAGAAAACCCTAGAAAGGCAATGATGCCAAGCACCATCACCACTTTAATCAGCCAACGACCACGTTTTTCAGACACAAAAATGTTTTGAACTCAGCTATCATCTATCATCTATTATCTTTCATCTTTGATTAAAGCCGTAACCAAAGAGCTGAAAGTTGTATTGATGAATAACCGTCATCACGATCATCTGCGTTACCAACTTGCAAATCCATTAATCTGGGAAGCTGCTCCTAAACTAGAAAGTAGATATCCTTTACGGATCAGCCTAGAGCGCAGTTGCATTCATTAAAATAAGCTGACTCATGGGATCATGCGTCCATTGTGCCAATAAAGCGATTGCTTATGAGTTCCTCACCTAACCCCTCCCCCAAACGCCCTAAAAAACTAGTCTCTGAACCAAAGGGGACTTCTAATCAGGCTGCAATTGAGCCGCAATCTGCTGCGGTTCCTCCGAAAAACCTAATTGCTCATCAGGTGGCAATTGAGCCGCAATCCTTTGCGGTCCCTCCGAACCAGCCAGTTGCTGAACAAGTAGCCACTCCCCCACTGGTGGCGGTCCCTCCGAAAAAGACAGTTGTAGCGGAGGAAGTAACTAAAGCTGAACCAGTTGTGGTTACTCCCCCAGTCTCTAAGGAAACTTCATCAAAGACCCCTCTTACTGTAGTGGGGATCATTAGTTCTACCGAGACCCAGAGTCCATCTTTAGAAACCACGGAAGAAATCAATCTACGTCAACACCCAATTCCACCGCCGAGCGAACCAATGCAATATCGAGCGATCGGCTTGATTCGTGGTCGCTATACTTCTTCAAGTGAACAATTCACTCAAGGAACTTTGCTCACTAGCGATGGAACAGCGATTGATGCTGTGCTATTGGGCCGAATTATGAGTTTAGTCAAAAACCATTTGAATTTAGAAGAGGAACATCTGTGGGTAGTTTATCCTCGAACTAGACAACAGGATAATAACCTCCATGCTCAAATTGTCGGAGTTTGGGAACCGGAAACCCTTGCGTCTGACCATTCATCATCCACGGAAACAGTCCCTGAGAAAGAATTAGTCGGAAGTTCAGAAAATGTAACTAATCCGACCGTTGAAGATGACTATTTTTCGATTCGTGGGGAGGTAATTTTTCAAGGTCAAGATCCAGCCCATGTAATTGTGAAAATTAAACAAGCAGCTCGTAAACCAGCCGAAGGACCGAAGTTTTTTAAATTGAAACTGACAGGTACTTTAGCTGGAAAAGCGATCGGACATTTTTGGGAATTTCATGTGCGACGACAGGATAATAATCTGGAAATTCAAGCGAGTCAGGATATTGGTCTTTTACCACCCACTAAAAAGCCAAAAGGAGCAGCTAAAGGTCGTCCAGGTGTAAAGAAACCTTGGAATACCAATCGTCCACCTCGAAAAGATTACCAATCGACGACGGAAGCACCATCCCTAGCACACAAAGATCCGCTACCAAAACCAATTAAAAAGGTGGAACGTCCGGTTAAGCGTCCCCTTAACCCAGAGTAATCTGCGAACCCCACAAATCTTGGGGTAAAAAAGCTCGCTCTGTGGGAATTGGTGCTACTGGTTCAGTGAGGGTAAATTGACCAATAGTGATCCACTGTTTTAATTCCAGTGCTACCTGACGGGAGAGGTGGATACTAGCTAGGGGAGCAACCCGGATATTTTTTCCCTCAATATTGATCCGACCAGTTTTTAACTGAGCATAATTCACTAAGCCAAATGTAGGACGAACGCGTCGGGGAATGGAAAAATCCACAACCGGCGCTACTAAGTCTTGATCTTTGATGCTACAATGGGCTACTACTTCTTCATTCAATACTGGTAAGGGTAAACCAACTCCTAGCATTAAGGATGCACCGTAATGTTTAAAGTAACAGCCCCTCACCCATTTGGCTTGCATCTGTTTAGCGTCACCGATTAAGGCTAAAGTAGCTGCTGGACCGATGGGAGTATGATTAGGTAAGCGTTTTTGTAAGGGAAAATGTTGAGTTCCTTCCCAAGCAATATAGCCAATTCCACCTCCCAAAAAGATCCGACTCCCTATTCCGATTAATTGCAATTCTGGATCATTGAGTAAGGGGGAAATAGCTCCGGTATTGGAATAAACAGCATTACCTAAATGAGGTTGTAGTGGTCCAAGATAGGTGTAAAGTTGCCGATCGCCACCATTCACACCGACGATAAAGTTTTGATATAGATTACGTGGGTTATACAAATAAAACTGATTGATCGTATCTCGACTAATGTGAGTTTCAAAGGAAGGACGAGGATAGCAGTCAGTTACTTGACCAATTGCTCGCAAATGAACCGATTTTCCCGCAATTAGGTCTTCGATGACATGACCCCCACCCCGATCGCGAGATTCTTCTCCATCGGTGGTTTCCCGGACCTGTGTGGCTCCTAAATATAGATCAACAGCACCAAATCCAGAATAAGCTAAAACTCCATCTAACCAACAGGAACGAATCTTAATTGGTGGATCGGTATGTCCTAAGTTGATTATCGCTCCAGAAGATTCCATTGGCTCAAAAGTACCAGTGGTAATCACATCTACTTCTTTAGCTGTTTTTGTGATCCCAATTTCGGCGACTCGGGCTTTTAATTCTTCGATCGTTAATACTACTACACTACGACGGTTAATTTTGTCGTTAATATCGGCAATGGTTCGCATAGTTTACTCTTTTTCACCAAAAGATACTTTTGGTGTCTTACCAGTTAGCAACAACCGTCCCCCCAATATTATGACCATAATTAGGGCTGGTAAAATCACAGCGATCGCCACATTAATAGTACCAGGAGCGATCGCTAAAAATGGTCCACCATATTTAATCGCGACAGACAAAACCGTAGATAGAAGCAAGACCTTCGATACAAAACCAATATTACTATCCATATTGTACGGAAATAACCATGTTTAAGGGCGTAGACACCGATCACCAGCGATCGATCTTAATTTTATACAATGACTAAAAGAATCGGGGATCAATATTGTTGTCCAGTAAGGAAATATAAAAAAATGCCTGTTGATACCAATGCTAATCGTCCCATGAAAATGCCTAAACCAAAGCAGTTGGGTGGTAGTTTACTCATTTTGATTACCATTCTATTTCTTGTGAACATCATACCTGGTTTAGGGGGCAAGCAGTATGCCATGATGGGCTACAGTGACTTTATCAACAAGGTGCAAGCTGATCAAGTGGAAGAAGCTCTGATCACACCCAATGAAATTCGCTTTGTGCTTAAAGCTACAGACAAAAACCAGACTCGACTCATTTATGCTACTACTCCAGTTCCAGTAGACTTGGATTTACCCAAGATTCTCCGGGAGCATAACGTGAAGTTTGAAGCACCACCCCCCAATAATACTGGTTGGATTTCTGCTCTATTAAGTTGGGTTGTTCCACCATTAATTTTCTTTGGAATTTGGAGTTGGTTGCTCAATCGTCAAAGTGGTGCTGGACCCGCAGCACTTACTGTGGGTAAAAGTAAAGCAAGAATCTATTCAGAAGGTTTGACAGGAGTAAAATTTGCTGATGTCGCTGGAGTAGATGAAGCTAAGTTTGAACTCCAAGAAATTGTTGATTTTCTCAAAAATGCTAGTAAATATACCCTATTAGGAGCTAAAATTCCCAAAGGTGTCTTGTTAGTAGGACCTCCTGGTACAGGTAAAACTTTATTAGCAAAAGCGATCGCTGGTGAAGCAGGTGTTCCCTTTTTTAGTATTTCTGGTTCGGAATTTATTGAGTTATTTGTCGGTGTCGGTGCATCACGGGTAAGAGATCTGTTTGAACAAGCAAAAAAACAAGCTCCTTGTATTGTTTTTATTGATGAGTTAGATGCTCTCGGTAAATCTCGGGGTGGTAATACTCCTTTTGGTGGTGGTAATGATGAAAGAGAACAAACTCTCAATCAGTTACTGACTGAAATGGATGGTTTTGATGCTAATACTGGGGTAATTCTCCTAGCCGCAACTAATCGTCCGGAAGTGTTAGACTCAGCTTTACGTCGTCCTGGTCGATTCGATCGTCAAATAGTGGTAGATCGTCCTGATAAAATTGGTCGGGAAGCAATTCTGCAAGTTCATGCCAGAAATGTTAAATTAGCTCCTGAAGTTGATTTAGCTACGATCGCGATCCGTACCCCTGGTTTTGCTGGAGCTGATTTAGCGAATTTGGTGAATGAAGCAGCTCTATTAGCAGCACGTCAAAACCGTACTTCAGTAACTCAAGCTGATTTTAATGAAGCGATCGAACGAGTAATTGGTGGATTAGAGAAAAAATCCCGTGTTCTGAATGAAGTTGAGAAAAAGACTGTTGCTTATCATGAAGTTGGTCATGCTTTAATTGCAGCTTTAATGCCTGGTGCTGGTAAAGTAGAAAAAATTTCGATCGTACCTCGTGGTGTTGGTGCTTTAGGATATACTTTACAACTACCAGAAGAAGATCGATTTTTGATGGTAGAAGATGAAATTCGTGGTCGAATTGCTACGCTGTTGGGTGGTCGTGCTGCGGAAGAGTTAGTTTTTGGTAAGGTTTCGACTGGTGCTAGTGATGATATTCAGAAAGCTACGGATTTAGCTGAACGAACGGTAACTCTTTATGGAATGAGTGATCACCTTGGTCCGGTAGCATTTGAGAAAACTCAGCAACAGTTTTTAGATGGATATACGAATCCTCGTCGTCCGGTTAGTCCGAAAATTGCGGAAGAAATTGACTGTGAAGTTAAGGAAATTCTTGATAATGCTCATCATATTGCTTTAGCAGTTTTAGATCAAAACCATAATTTATTAGAAGAGGTCGCGCAAATGCTGTTACAAAATGAAATTATGGAAGGTAGTCAATTGCGATCGCACCTTGCTCAAGTTGTTGCTCCTTCAGAACTGAATGAATGGTTACGTTCTGGTAAGTTACCCGCAGGAACGCAAATGATGCAATCAAAGTTGGTGTAAAATTATCATGATCATCCCACCTCAGCTAGGTGGGATATTTCTCATTCAAAAGTCTCCGACGATCGCACTATCAAAAAACTGCTATGGTGGATATGAGTCTTCCTCCTAACTCTCCCCCCTTACTTCTAGCTATCCAAGCAGGTATTATTGATCAGGATACCACTGTTTTTGATTGGAAAGATGATCCTCCTGCTCGTGATGTTGATGTGATTAATTTAGGTGATCCGCTTAACCTGATTACATCCTCTACTGAATGTCAAGAACTTCTGACACAAGCTTGGTCATTAACTCGTCAGGTTTTAATTGTTTCCGCTCCTGTGGGGATTAATCATCAAGGTGATCATCAAATTGTTTATGGGAATGGAGAATTTAGACATCCCCATTGTTTCCGAAAATATTACCAACAGGAAGAATTAAAAAATTATCTCGAACAAGTTTTAAATGTTCCAGCTATTCCGGTTTCTCTAGGTGTTTATTTTATTTTCCGCTCGATCGCGCGATCGCAAAAATTCTTATTTTCTTATAGACAATCATCTCCACCCCAGTCGTCTCTTCGCGATGATATTCTCATTTATTTAGCACTGTACCAACCTAATTTTTCTGATCTGATTCCCGAAATTCAAAATCCGATTATTGCTCTTTTTAATAGTTATGAGCAAGCTAGTCAAATGGCTCAGGATCTCCTCAATCAGATCCATGACTTTACCATAATAGTTAATCATTGTCAACAAAGCCCCATCGGTAAATTATTACCAGGTGCGCTCTATATTCATGTTTCTGCTTTACCCTATCTCCATCCATTACTCAGACTTTATCAAGCTTATTCTAGTCAGAACATCGGGATAATTGAAAATACTACCTTAATTAAATTTAACACTAATCGTCCCCAACTATCCTATTTATTTTATCCCGATTTTGATCGAGAACCCCATCCCATTCTTAAAGCTAGTATTCAGCTCGATACTCAGACAAGAAATCTGCGCTATCGTGACTACAAAAATTCTGATAATCCTCCCCTATTACATCGAAAAGAAACCTTTGTTACTCCCGATTATCCCCACTATCAAGAATTTGCTCAACTAACTCAAGCACAAGAAAAATTAGGATTACTCAATCACCGAGGAATCGGTACTTTAAAAGGTTGGTTAGGATGTTTAGAAGTAAAGGGAGTTGATCTAGATGGACATCAAATCGTGAGACGAGAAAATCAGGGAATTGCGATCGCAATTCCCAAAATTGAACGTCATAAAGCAGCAATGTTAAGGAATGATCTTTCTCGACCCATGCGTTTAGCGTTGGAAACTGGTATCTTTACTGAAAATACTACCTTTTTTGATTATGGTTGTGGTCACGGTGGGGATATTGCGCGAATTGCAGAAAAAGGATATCTAAGTAGGGGATGGGACCCTTATTATTTACCAGATCATCCTTGTATTTCTGCTGATGTAGTTAATCTTGGTTATGTCATTAACGTGATTGAGTGTACGACAGAACGTCGAGCAGCTTTAATCAAAGCGTGGGAATTAACTCAGCAAGTTTTAATTGTGTCTGCTCAAGTTTTGATTCATGAACGTGGTAGTAATAGTCAAGCTACTTATGGAGATGGAATTATTACTCGTCGTCGGACTTTTCAAAAATATTATGAACAAGAAGAATTAAAAACTTATATTGACCAAGTTTTAAACGTAGATGCTGTTCCCATTGCACTAGGAATTTATTTGGTTTTTCGGAATGAAGAACAAAAAACTAATTTTACTTTGTCTCGTTTACGCTGTCGTGTTACTACTCCCAGAATTCGAGCTAATATTAAGCGGTTTGAAGATTATCAAGAGTTACTAACTCCCCTGATGCGTTTTGTGACTGAACGCGGTCGTTTACCAGTTAAGGATGAGTTGGTTAATGAAGCTGATTTAAAAGTCGAATTTTCTAGTTTCAAACGCGCTTTTCAAGTCATTTTACAAGTTACTGATCAATCAGAATGGGATGCGATCGCTCGGAAACGTCGGGAAGATTTACTGGTTTATTTTGCTTTAAGTAATTTTAGTCATGATGTAGATATCCGCAATTTAGCATTAGAGGTAAAGAATGATATTAAATGTCTGTTTGGTTCCTTTAAGCAAATTTGGGAAGAAGCGGATCAATTATTATTTACTCTCGCTGATAAAAACGCGATCGCAGCTGCTTGTGCGAAAAGTAAAATCGGTTTAAAACTTCCTCGGTCTTTTTCTGTGCATATTTCCGCTTTATCAGAAATTGATCCTTTAATTAGACTATATGAAGGTTGTGCTAGTCGGACAATTGGCAGATTTGATGGGGCAAATTTAATTAAATTTCATATTCATCAACCGCGCATATCTTATTTATTTTATCCTCATTTTGATACCGATCCTCATCCAGTGTTAGCTAATAGCGTTCATATTGATTTACAAAATTTGCACGTTAGCTACTGCGATTATGATGATGTTGATGATCCACCAATTTTTCACCGTAAGGAAACTGTAGTTGCTCCAGATTATCCTAATTATGAAAAGTTTGCCAAACTCAGTCTTCAGGAAGAAAATTGGGGTTTATTTGATGATTTTTCAGCGATTAAAACTCGTCGAGGGTGGTTACGCTGTTTAGAAGAGCATTGTGCAGAGATTCATAATTATCGTCTTTTTTGGCGTAAAGATGCTGATCCTTATCGGATTAAATTAGCACAGTCAGCGCGGCGATCGCGTCGGAAGTCACAACTACATACCTCGGAAAAAATCTAGGGTAGATGAATTATAATTTTATTATATACTTAAACGTTGGTTGTTGGCGCATCCAGGTCTGTTTCATTCTACCCGAATTGACCTCTCCCCCAACCCCTTTCCTACAAGGAGAGGGGAGCAAGAATGAATCGGATTACATCTCACTTAAATAAATTGACCTCTCCCCCCAGCTTCGCCCAGAATTCGCAAAAAACCTTAAATTATTACATCATAACTGAACCATTTTGGCGAATAGTTATTGGCAAAAATCATGAGTGAAATATTAACTTCGATCGATGTCCCACCATCCTTACCTGACCATACCCAATTACCAGATCACGATGGTGTATTCGTGAAAAACTTTCAAGAGCATCCTCAATGTATTATGTTGACCGATTCGATCGGACCAACCTTAGCCCGACTACATCCAGAGGGAGATTATTGTATCGGACAGGATTCGGGGATATATTGGACAGATGCAGATCCACCAGAACAAGGAGCAGAAGCACCGGATTGGTTCTATGTCCCTCATGTTCCAGCCCAACTCAATGGAATGATGCGTCGCTCCTATGTATTTTGGCGAGAATTAAGGTCACCCTTGATCGCATTAGAATTAGCGAGCGGAAATGGTCAAGAGGAAAGAGATCAAACACCCCTATCCAGAAGTAGTGAAGGAATTAGACCAAGACCAGGCAAGTTTTGGGTATATGAACAGATTCTTCAGATTGCCTATTATGGCATTTATGAAGTGTTCACAGGTAAATTAGAAGTCTATCATTTGGAAAATAATCGCTATCAAAAAATTACCTCCAACGACAGAGGACATTATCCAATTCCCGAATTAGAAGTAGAATTAGGACTATGGCAAGGAATCTATCAAAATCAAGAACAACTTTGGTTACGTTGGTGGGATTTAGCCGGCAATCTATTATTAATCGGTAATGAACGAGCTGAACTAGAACGACACCGAGCTGAACAAGCTGAAATCAAAGCTGCTAAATTAGCAGAACTTTTGCGATCGATGGGGATTGAACCTGATGCTAATTGATCAGGAGCGGAATTGAATTTTTGGCGATCGCACGATCTATAAATCCAGTTCAGTTACCTGTAGGGGCGTAGCATTCAGGCGACAACTTATCACCCATAGCAGTTAATATTAGATCCGAATGCTACGCCCAGTTACGTCCAGAATTCCCAAAGAAAACCTTAAATTATTACATCATAACTGAACCATTTTGGCGAATAGTTATTGGCAAAAATCATGAGTGAAATATTAACTTCGATCGATGTCCCACCATCCTTACCTGACCATACCCAATTACCAGATCACGATGGTGTATTTGTGAAAAATTTTCAAGAGCATCCCCAATGTATTATGTTGACCGATTCGATCGGACCAACCTTAGCCCGACTACATCCAGAGGGAGATTATTGTATCGGACAGGATTCGGGGATATATTGGACGAGATGCAGATCCACCAGAACAGGGAGCAGAAGCACCGGATTGGTTCTATGTCCCCCATGTTCCAGCCCAACTCAATGGAATGATGCGTCGGTCCTATGTATTTTGGCGAGAATTAAGGTCACCCTTGATCGCATTAGAATTAGCGAGCGGAAATGGTCAAGAGGAAAGAGATCAAACACCCCTATCCAGAAGTAGTGAAGGAATCAGACCAAGACCAGGCAAGTTTTGGGTATACGAACAAATTCTTCACATTGCCTATTATGGCATTTATGAAGTGTTCACAGGTAAATTAGAAGTCTACCATTTGGAAAATAATCGCTATCAAAAAATCACCCCCAATGAAAGAGGACATTATCCAATTCCCGAATTAGAAGTAGAATTAGGACTATGGCAAGGCATCTATCAAAATCAAGAACAACTCTGGTTACGTTGGTGGGATTTAGCAGGCAATCTGTTATTAATCGGTAATGAACGAGCCGAGCTAGAACAACAAAGAAGGGAACAAGAATGTCAACGGGCTGAACAAGAATATCAACGGGCTGAACAAGAACGTCAACGTGCCGAACAAGAACGTCAACGTGCCGAACAAGAACATCAACGGGCTGAACAAGCTGAAATCAAAGCTGCTAAATTAGCAGAACTTTTACGATCGATGGGGATTGAACCTGATGCTAATTGATCAGGAGCGGAATTGAATTTTTGGCGATCGCACGATCTATAAATCCAGTTCAGTTACCTGTAGGGGCGTAGCATTCGGGCGACAACTTATCACCCATAGCAGTTAATATTAGATCCGAATGCTACGCCCAGTTACGTCCAGAATTCCCAAAGAAAACCTTAAATTATTACATCATAACTGAACCATTTTGGCGAATAGTTATTGGCAAAAATCATGAGTGAAATATTAACTTCGATCGATGTCCCACCATCCTTACCTGACCATACCCAATTACCAGATCACGATGGTGTATTTGTGAAAAACTTTCAAGAGCATCCCCAATGTATTATCTTGACCGATTCGATCGGACCAACCTTAGCCCGACTACATCCAGAGGGAGATTATTGTATCGGACAGGATTCGGGGATATATTGGCGAGATGCAGATCCACCAGAACAAGGAGCAGAAGCACCGGATTGGTTTTATGTCCCGAATGTTCCAGCCCAACTCAATGGAATGATGCGTCGATCTTATGTATTTTGGCGAGAATTAAGGTCACCCTTGATCGCATTAGAATTAGCGAGCGGAAATGGTCAAGAGGAAAGAGATCAAACACCCCTATCCAGAAGTAGTGAAGGAATCAGACCAAGACCAGGCAAGTTTTGGGTATACGAACAAATTCTTCACATTGCCTATTATGGCATTTATGAAGTGTTCACAGGTAAATTAGAGGTCTATCATTTGGAAAATAATCGCTATCAAAAAATCATGCCCAATGAAAGAGGACATTATCCAATTCCCGAATTAGAAGTAGAATTAGGACTATGGCAAGGCATCTATCAAAATCAAGAACAACTCTGGTTACGTTGGTGGGATTTAGCAGGCAATCTGTTATTAATCGGTAATGAACGAGCTGAACTAGAACAACAAAGAAGA
This sequence comes from uncultured cyanobacterium, assembly GCA_963744145.1. Lineage (GTDB taxonomy): Bacteria > Cyanobacteriota > Cyanobacteriia > Cyanobacteriales > CAWUOF01 > CAVUSO01. The sequence goes on from CAVUSO010000001.1 coordinate 2,768,305, forward strand.
GAACAAGAACATCAACGAGCCGAACAAGAACATCAACGAGCCGAACAAGAACGTCAACGAGCCGAACAAGAACATCAACGTGCTGAACAAGAACAACAACGTGCTGAACAAGAACGTCAACGAGCCGAACAAGAACAACAACGTGCTGAACAAGAACGTCAACGCGCTGAACAAGAACAACAACGTGCTGAACAAGCTGAAATCAAAGCTGCTAAATTAGCAGAACTTTTACGATCGATGGGGATTGAACCTGATGCTAATTGATCAGGAGCAGAATTGAATTTTTGGCGATCGCGCGATCTATAAATCCAGTTCAGTTACCTGTAGGGGCGTAGCATTCGGGCGACAACTTATCGCCCATAGCAATTAATATTAGATCCGAATGCTACGCCCAGCTTTGCTCAGAATTCCCAAAAAAACCTTAAATTATTACATCATAACTGAACCATTTTGGCGAATAGTTATTGGCAAAAATCATGAGTGAAATATTAACTTCGATCGATGTTCCACCATCCTTACCTGACCATACCCAATTACCAGATCACGATGGTGTATTTGTGAAAAACTTTCAAGAGCATCCTCAATGTATTATCTTGACCGATTCGATCGGACCAACCTTAGCCCGACTACATCCAGAGGGAGATTATTGTATCGGACAGGATTCGGGGATATATTGGCGAGATGCAGATCCACCAGAACAAGGAGCAGAAGCACCGGATTGGTTCTATGTCCCTCATGTTCCAGCCCAACTCAATGGGATGATGCGTCGATCTTATGTATTTTGGCGAGAATTAAGGTCACCCTTGATCGCATTAGAATTAGCGAGCGGAAATGGTCAAGAGGAAAGAGATCAAACACCCCTATCCAGAAGTAGTGAAGGAATTAGACCAAGACCAGGCAAGTTTTGGGTATATGAACAAATTCTTCACATTGCCTATTATGGCATTTATGAAGTGTTCACGGGTAAATTAGAGGTCTATCATTTGGAAAATAATCGCTATCAAAAAATCACTCCCAATGAAAGAGGACATTATCCCATACCCGAATTAGAAGTAGAATTGGGACTATGGCAAGGCATCTATCAAAATCAAGAACAACTCTGGTTACGTTGGTGGGATTTAGCCGGAAATCTGTTATTAACTGGTAGTGAACGAGCCGAGCTAGAACAACAAAGAAGGGAACAAGAACGTCAACGGGCTGAACAAGAACGTCAACGGGCTGAACAAGAACGCCAACGTGCTGAACAAGAACGCCAACGTGCCGAATCCGCTAATCAGCTAGTCGAGCAGGAACGACAACTTAGACAACAAGAACGACACCGAGCTGAACAAGCTGAAATCAAAGCTGCTAAATTAGCAGAACTTTTACGATCGATGGGGATTGAAGCTGATGCCAATTGATCAGGAGCGGAATTGAATTTTTGGCGATCGCGCTATCTATACTATTAATCATCCCGATCGCCTCAATTTTCAATTAATAACAATATTTGCCGTTTTTAGGTTTTGGTTGGTTTTGTCCAGTCCGAATCGTTCCTAATAAAGTAGAGACAAATACACAGCGTTTCATGCTAGGATTATTCCTACTATTTAATGTGACTCTACCTAATTGTCCATTAGTAAGTCCTTTATGATTAAATTCGACTTTCCAAATACCTTTTGTATATTTTAAGGTGGTTTCGTTCAAATCTAAATCTACATTTTCATCTAATTTTTGCCAATTTGCATCCTGGGGATCGGTACTTTTCGGATGAACTGCCCAATAGACAATATCATTTACTAATTTTATACTTACTTGCCAAATTTGATTACTTCGATTGGCTTTATTTTGCGCTTCTCGTTTAGCTTGTAATATTTGGTCTTGGGCATTTTTCAGTCTCTGGTTGTCTATAAAAACTAGCCAGTTTTGCACTGCGATCGCACTAATAATACTAATAATAGCGATGATCACCACATTCTCAATTAAGGTAAATCCTAATTGGGAATTTTTCTTCCCGATCGCTATCAATTTCTGGCTTTTATCTATTAATTTCTGATTTATCTTCATCTTGATACACCTGCTGAAAATATTTGGAGGCTATTTTAAAAGCCCGGATATTTTATATGAAAGGTGTTTTTTGACAAGATGGTTTTACAAAACTTATAAATTACAATCCGTATTCCTACCAGTGCGAATTTCACCGAATAGAGTGGAAACGATTACACAACGTTGAGTAGCAGTAGCTGGACTAAAACTGGCTAGATCACTTTGAGAAATTACTGTGATTTTTCCATACTCTCCTGTAGTCATCGTCGCTAAGGTATTGGAATTTGGATTAGTTGTAGAAGTATTATTAGCGATCACCATACCTTTTTGATCAAACTGGACCCTATACACAGAAGCACCTACAGGAGGACTACTCGGGCTAAAAGCGATCATATCAGCATTACTATTAATCAAATTCTCCCAACTAGCACCAGTACATATATTAGCCTGGCTATCTAGTTGCGCTGCACCTTGTAATGCTTTAGTGGTAGGATTTTGTTGAAAACAGGCTTCCCAAACTCTTTTCTCTTTTTTAGCTTTAAATTGGGCGGTTCGGATTGTCTCTAAAATCCGCTCTTGCGCTCCATTTATTCGTTGTCCTTGTAAAAATGACAGCCAACTAGGAACTGCGATCGCTCCTAAAATGCCAATAATGACAACGACAATGAGCAATTCTATAACTGTAAATCCCGCCACTGATTGAGTTGAGTCTATTTTTTTGATCATCTTACTTCTCTCAGCTTAATCTACTGAAAATTTACCTAATATGATTTGATTGAAGTGAAATTAACCCCTATTACTGAACAGGTGCTTTATCAATTACTCCTCGATTGAGAACTTGAGTTTCAATAACAGGAAGGGGATCTATACTTGCCTGACCAATGGTATTAATTCCTGGTTTACCTGACATATTACCTCTCAGGAATAAAACCACCTTCTGGTTAAATGGAGTCTGAGTTGCGGAAGTTGAACCATTTACCGCCGCAGATTCATCTGGAGGTATTCTTACACAAGCGTAGAAATTCCTCATATTATAGGAATCGTTATTACCTGAGCCAAATTGAGCTGGTCCTCCATCTGTACGAGGTGCTGAATATAGGTTTAAAGTTTTATTACTCGGAGTCAAGATATAGTTAGTAGGATCAGAACAGGCAACTTGAGAGTTAGTTCCCAGAAATTCAAACATTTGTCTATCTTCGACAAAATCAACCAATACTTTAGAAGTGTCAGTTGGAGAACTACTTTGCAGATTATTATAGGGGCTAACCGTACTTAATGGCCAGTAAGCAGCACTAACTGTTTGATTCGGATCAAAAGGATTTACATATCCTGCAACTGGGTTACCGTTACTATCATATTGGGATAACTCGTAACGAAGGATACGGGATCTTCCTTGCCAAGTGTTAGCAGAATTATCTCGACTTAAATAGTATACAACTAGACCGTAAGTTCTAGCCGCTAAACAGGGATAATTCTTACCGCTAGAATCTGTCGCACTAGGGTTTGCGGCACAAGCCGTGCTAACTACTGAAGGTAAAGGGTCTATTTTCCAAAAGGCTAAAATTGGCACACTATTAGCCGGGTGAGGTATATAGTTATTGCCAGTATTAAAAATTCCTGAACAGATCTGCTGGCTAGCTTGGGTATTAATGCTAGCATCTAAGCATGAGCCGTCATAAACATATACAGCCTCTCTCAATTCTGAGCTGATAAAATCCAAAGCTAATTGCATTTCTCGCTGGGTTTCTGTGCGAGCTGATTCTAGGTTATTTGTGCTTTGTAATTCTACTACTGCTGCTAGTAAGCCGGTGATAATTACCCCCGACATAATAATTGCAACTAATAGTTCTACTAAGGTAAAACCTGAACTCTGGTGCTTTTGTTTCCAAGCCCAGTATAAATTTAATAATAATCTCGATCTTCTTACCATGAGTCTTTACCCCCGATTGGTTTTTAAAATTTTATGTGTTACTTTAATTACGGAGAACATGTGTGATTTTTAAAGCAGGAATATTTTCCTAAAGAAATATTTTGATCAGCCTGAGTAATGTCCGTATATAAAACTGCTAAAGGTTGGACTTGCTGATTACCCAGACCTGTGGTTAATTGCAAAGAAGCTTGTTGAGTTTGAGCAGTGTTTGAAGTGATCGCATTAAGAGCTTCATAAGAATAGACTCTAACACCCATCGTAAAAGCGATCGGCACTGGATTCCCATCTGGGCCATTAATAGTTGTTCCGTTAATCTGATTACTGAAAGTTTGCATTAAAAAAGCGGGTTGGCAATCTCCAGTTACATCAACAGGTACAACTGTATTAAAGGGAACTGGTGTTGGCGGGTTTGCCGCAGCCGGACTAGCCGTGTCAAAAGTTGAACAAGAGCTATTACTAGACTGTAAGTAAGGATAGACAACATAAGGAGCTGGTATAGTTGTGAGATCTGCAACGTTACCAATACTACTAGGTATCTGGTTAGAATTAAAGTTTCCCTTTTCTACCAATACTCTTACTTGATCAATTGCACCATGCGCTATTTGCAATGCTTGTTCAGCTTTGCGATTTTGAGCGCGGGTTGCTACTGCCAACATGATGGGAGGTGTCATGGAGATAATTACTGCTGAAAGCACGAAAATCGCCACCAGACATTCGATCAGAGTTAGCCCTTCCTCGGAGCGATCGCGATCGCTCCAAGTTTTGAGATGCTGTTTTATTTGAGTGATATTCATCTGGATTTTACCTCCTTGGGTAAGAAGTTTTTTAGACCTCTTACCCTTTATTTTTAGCTGAGATTACCAACTGATTAAGTGATCCGGATCGTTGTTATTAACTATTGCAATCACTTACTGACGCATTTGGGTCCATTTTGATACCAGTGTAAGGGCTGATCGCACAACGTAAGCTAGCTATATAAGGATCACTAACTGGCAATTCCGTGTAATACTCACTCCGAGCATTACCAACACTAACTAAACGGTTAGCAGCAGGACCAGCAGGTACATATTGCAGTGCTACATCGTAACCCCAACGTCGATTGGGTGGATTATAGAAAGCGCTGACTGAACCACTGGAGTTAGAACTGTGAACAGCATTACTTTGTGGAGGTGCCCCAGATTCCCAAGCATCTTGGTCGTAAAGACCGGTTGCTGAAGAGCTGAAGTTTAGCTGGATAAAAGAACCGGCGATCGCACTAGGTATGCTACTCCAATCTTCAATAAATCGTGGGAAATTGTGCATACCTCCGTAAGTTTGCAAAGGTTGAGAAGGAATGATTCCACTAACTACCATGGCGTTTACTGAACTGGTAGCTGCTGTCATTAAGTTTTTGCCATCAATAAACTGGTCGTAATTGGTAGTAACATCTATGGGTTTATTGCCAGTGCTAGCGTTGCTATAGAGCGGATTGCCATTATTACTAATTTTCACTGGAGATGTGGTATCACCGTTAGGATTTTCCCGGACCCAGTCCCCTGAGTTAATGCTGTTATCTGTATTGGGTCGGTTTTGGTTGAAATAAGAAGTGTCAATCGAATTGCCATTGCAACCGTATATATTTTGGCGATCAGTTGTATTTACTTGTCCCCAATGTGTCTTAACAATTCCATCTTCAACACTTCCATCGCAGAAATTAGTAGAAAGCAGTGTAATTCCATCTGCTAGAAGTTCGGTAGTACGCCAACTGTCATTATTTGATTTGGCAAAATTAGCATTCAAGGTGCTTCTTGAGTAAAATGCACTGAGGAAACCTGATTGATTATTGGCAGAATCGATCTGGTAAAGCGTTTCTTGAAACTCTTCAATTGGGGTAGCGCAAGTGTTATGACAGTTTAAATTGCCTTGAATGTAAAGTGTATTATCAGAAACAAATGATAACCCAAAGGTACTGTTAGGACGTTGCAAATTATCGCCATTTTTAAACCGGAAACCGTAAGGACGACGATCTGGATCTGGGTAAAAGTCAACAGGTTTAGGACTAATATTGTTGTCCGCGTTAAGTGGTGGATCTTGTGGATTTTGCGGAGGTCGGGCTATGGTGTAGCAACCTGCAGTGTTGATTGTGGTTACTGTGTTACAACTTGCCCAACCTGAAGCTGCTGGTCGGGCGATCGAATCTTCCCGTTTAGCATCTTCCCGGAAAGCATACACAATCCCACCATCCATTGGATTGAGGGAACTACTATTACCAAGTGCTAGCCAATAATCCCCATTAATTGTGGCATTGGTCTCACCACCTACTGCACCTCGTAATAAGTTTAAATCCATATCCAAAGCCCGCACATTGCTCATTTCCCTACCATCAAATAAAGCTGCGTCCTTAAAAGCAGTTCGGATATAGGTAGCTGGTTGTCCTGTCTGAGTATATTTGACTAAACTAGCTCCACTACAGTTAGGACCTGATGTTGTACCTCCAGGACACAAGGTTCCATCTGGTGCCGCACCAGCACCATAATTTACATAGGGAAGTTTCCATTCACTGACATTGCGTGGACGAATTGCAATTTCTGACACTGAATTTGGATAACTAGTACCTACGACTTGATAGATGTTGCCTGTTGGGTTAGCCGTACTCTTGATGTAATTACTATTAGGATCTAATCTGTCCTCAGCCAATGATGATGTAGTGGTTGGAAAAATGTAATGTAGTGCTGGGAATTTTGGTTGTGCATAACAAAGACTTGTGGCTAGACGGATAAATTTTTTCTCTGTTGGTGCATCTGTAATACCATTGATACCATTGATACCAAAATAGTTGTTTCCTGTACTGCTGTTGCTAAAATCACAACCTAAATTTATGGTATCTCCAGTATTATAAGTTACACCACCGTAAGTAAACCCTGAGACGTACTGCACTGGATATTGATATTGATTAGCCGTTGTTGGCGATGCAGTAAACCCATATTGGCGATCGCGTTTTGCTTGTTCTTTCTCGTGAAGTAATTTTGCTATTTGCTGATTTGGCGTTGATTGGATATTTCCAGTTGTTCCAGTTGAAAGTGCAGCAATGTAGCTATCTGGGGTTGGTGTAATCGCAGTAGTGCCTACAGGGACTATATTTGTACCACTTGTGTTATAAATTGCACCATTAGTTGTATTAACTTCACCATTGGCAGGGTTTCCATCACTTAAAGCTTGCAGAGCAGCATCCAAATTAGTTATCAAAGGTTGGTTAGTAGTTGTATCGGTGTAGCTAAACGCTTCCAAATAACTAAGTTGATACGCTAGCATTCCCAAGGATAAGGTAGCAGTATGTAGGTAAGATTTATCCGCAATACTAAGATTGGCAGTAGTATTAGTATTGCTGGGATCGTAAGTTTGAACTACATTTTGCACTGGAACTGTATTTTCCAGGTTATATATTGCTCGGCGTAGGTTAGAAAAATCTCCCCACATTGCCATTTGGGGGTAGGGATGAATAATTGCACTACCTGCTCCTTCTTGATTAGGTGGAAAAGCACCACCAATCTGAGTTTGAAAGGAATAGTCTCCAGCAAAATATGCCAAATTTTTCAGCGCTTTTCTGAGAGAAGAAGTAGGAGTGTTAATCGCGTTAGCATAAGTTCCCTCGTCTTGGGCTCCCAATGCTAATGGAGATACATCAAACTCCCAACCATTTGTGCTATTACCGCTTAAAAAGTCAAACGCAATTTCATTACCAGCATCACCAAAAGTAGCGCCAAAAAGAGTGCTCAAAAACGCGCTGTTAGTTGGATCGACAGTAAATTGGGGACTAAACTGCTGGAATGAGGCACTATTTGTCAGAGTGGTTGCAGTTCCAGGGTGAACTGTAGTCGCTAAACCAGCGATCGGGAAATAACCTCCAGCTTGGGGAGTTCCTGCCCCATTGGTTGAATTAGTATAGTGATAAACTGCTGTCGCTTGTGTGGCGGCTAGATTGTCTCTTAATGCTCGTCGTTGTCTTGCTTCATGACAACGAGCCGGATCTTGACAGGCTCCGAAGGGGACAAGAGGGTCGATCCTAAAAATCCCATCACTACTGCTAGCTGTTTCACTGCCATCTTTGATTCCGTTGAAGTTGGTATCATCATTTACCCAACCAAAGGTATTACCCAGTTCTAAACGCTCCCCAACAATTACCCGCAATCCTTCCCGGACTGCTCTTCTTTCCCAGTATCCATCCAATCCTAAGTCTCGAGGATCGGAACTCAGATTGTCCCCACCAGTTCCAGCAGGGTTCATTGTTACTAATTCATGAATATTTGGTGTAATGCTAACTGAGGTAGGAATTGCCATTCCACTTTTGCAGTAACCTCCATTGCAAGCTGTTGCTAGGGGAGTGATGGTGGGGTTGGAAGCAGTGACGACAGTATTAGCACTATTAGGTAGTTGTAATAGAGTTCCATTTTGTCCGTAGGATGGGTTAGGACCAAATCGGTTATCGGCTCGATAGGTGTCATCAACAAATGGAGTAACTGATGGAGTAGCTGATGAAGTATTTATCGTATTGACAATCATCCGCTGATTTGTAGCAAACTGGGTACTAGCCCAATTTGGGTCTCCAGCTTTTCCACCTGCAAAAGCATTATTTCTTAAGGGATAGGGAGTTTGAGCTGTCGTAAAAAGTGCGATGGGATCTAGTGCTAGATCCCCAGGACCGGTGGGAACGTTTGAACCGCTATCTGCTACAGAATCATTGCCGCTAGCCATATTAATGTTAGTAATCGGCTGAGGCTTTTGATAAAGATGGATGGGACTTGGAGTGCTTCCAGCATCAAACTGGTTCTCATCCATCCTTCCACTGAGAATATATCCATAGTCAGTGGTAATTTGAGAAGAATCAATTGTATATAAGCAAGAAGAAGGGGAACTGATTAAAAATGCTTCAAATGGACCTGAATCTGCCCCCATCATAATACTGCCTTCGCTGTGCAAAGTACCGTTCCATGCCACATGAGGACCTGGAAATACTTCCAGATCATTACGGAACCAAGCACCCCATTTATTGCCTCGATCGGCTTGTCTTTCTTGTTGTAGTTCTAGGGTAGTAATCGCATTATTAGCCGTTGGACTAATTACCACCGCATTGATTTGAAAATTTTTGCGGACTGAACCTGTAGTAGCACTGGGAGGAGCAGACCATCCTTTGGCACTTGCTGCAACTGGAGCTGCGGACTGTTGACAATTCGAGTATGAGCCAGATGGATAAAGTGGACCATTACGCACTTCCAGACTTTTAGCTCTTTGTTCTACCTTAGTCGCTGTACTATCTGACAGAAGCTGATCCGATGTTTTTACTCCACTAGGATCTGTAGGTACTTCCCAAACAATAGAGTAAGCAACGGTGATCTTATTAGGACTAGTCGGGTTAGTCGGATCGGGAATCTGATAAGACCAGGCGTTATCTTTGGTCCCATCAGGTGTCCCGAATGCGCCAGTTCCACTACCACCGATATCTAATCTAGTTTCATCAGGAAGTGTATAAGGATCATTATTAGGATTTCCTGTGATACTAGGATCGTTGAGGACAGGAATGTTGTTCAGACCGTCATTCCTCATCATCCCAGTTAGGATCGTTTCATCGGGAATCCCGCTCGGACGACGGCGATCGCTTTTGAAGAGATATTCCATTTTCGCTTTCGCCCGATCGATCGCTGGTGTAGCTGCGTTATAAATTACTTTTTCTTCCCGTTCACCCATTACCTGGTCAGTACGGTATGCGGTACGGAACAGCATGGCGGCAACTACTAATGAAACCATTAATAACAGTAACGCAACTGTGGGTAAGACAAACCCTCCTTGTCTTGCCGTAGACATGGAGTTCATCATAAACATACGCAGAACCCAGCGCACAAGTTTTGCCGTTAGGGTTTGGAAAAGATTTACGATTTCCCGTAACAGTCGTGATAGAGCTTTTTGGAATTTGTTTTTAGTCATAAGTAGTCCGTAGACGCCGCAGATAACAACAATAAAAAAAATTAGTGCTAATTCAGTCTTAACTTAGGAGTCTTGACAATGGCAATCAGTAAATGCCTCGATTTATCACTGAGATACCTACCTACTGTCTAGCATACCCATTTGTCTCGGCTCAACGATCAGGCCCAGAGAGAAAAAAATTGTTATTAGCAAAATTATCAATAATCGGGTAATTTTAATGCTAATATTTGAGAAATATTTTTATTTTCTCAAAATTTATATTTACATATTTAATCTTTCTTAAAAATAAATGTTGATAATTGTTGCCGCTAATTTTCTTTGGCTAATATATTTTTAATATTTGTTTAAATTAGACTAACGCCAAAATTGGTAGGGGCGGATGGCCATCCGCCCCTACTGCGTCTTTAAAATTTATTTAGATCAATGCCGGCTTCTTTGGCCATTGCTTGTAAGCTTTTATGTTCTAAGGTTTTGATCGCTTTAGTGGAAAGATGTAATTTGACCCAACGGTTACCTTCGGGCCACCAAATCCGTTTCCATTGTAAATTAGCTTCTTGGACTCGTTTAGTCCGACGGTGAGAGTGAGAAACAGCAAAAGCGTTATTTGCCTTTTTCCCAGTGAGCTGACATCGACGCGACATAGAAAACTCCGAATTTTACTTGGTTCATTTTAAGTGCAATCCACAATTATAATTTACTTTGGCGAAATTGACGCATTTTTCTGATTGGTCTGATTCAATAGGACCAGGTGCTAGGATAAAAATCTCACACCTGACACCGATACAATAAGATTGTGGGACAGGCATCTTGCCTGTCCGATCAATTCGTCAGTTAAAGTCAATTGTGATTGATCTGTGTTGGTTGGGCGGGTTTATGATGTTGATCTATTTGTGTCAGAATTAGTTGGTGAACCCGCCCCTACAAATCCTGGTTAATTATGATCATAAATTCATCGACAATACATCTTTTATGATCTGGTTTAATCTTGAATTTCAGATTTTTTGGTAAATAATCCCAGATCCTGGTTGATCACCTGTAGGGGCGGGTTCACCGATGAATTTGTCACACACAAATAACCCTTGTGCCGAGCGCTTGCCCTGAGTGTTCCCTGAGTTTACCCTGAGTTTACCCTGAGCGTAGTCGAAGGGGGCGAAGTCGAAGTTTACCCTGAGTTTACCCTGAGCGTAGTCGAAGGGTAGTCGAGGTATTGATAAACCCGCCCTGCCCCACAGATTACCTTGATGGACTACCCCCATCTTACCTCACAGACAACACTATATCGACTTTATAAATCTGGAGTACGCTATATGGTTAATCTGGCGATCGCGGCAAATATCTTACCAGAACAGAGGGTAATTTTTCACCATATCTCTTGGATTGGTTATGAACAAATTTTAATTTCACTCAGTGAAAGTCGTTCAGCTCGACTCTACTATGATCAAGGCAAATTAGAAATTATTATGCCCTTAGAAGAACATGAAAGTGCGACTAGATTAATTGAATTATTTATCCGCATTTTAGTAGTCGAAATTGGTTTAAAAATTAGAACAATGGGTTCAACTACTTTAAAACGTCCTGACTTAGAAAAAGGTGCTGAACCTGATAATTGTTATTATATTCAAAATCAACCCTTAGTAGTGGGAAAAAAGATTAATCTTAATCAAGATCCTCCACCTGATTTGGTGGTGGAAGTAGAATTAACCCATAGTGATCTAAATAAATTGAATTTATATGCTCAGATCGGTGTACCGGAATTTTGGCGTTATAATGGTGAAATCTTACGAATTTACCAACTTCAGGATGATCAGTATATAGAAGTAGAAAATAGTCCAACTTTTAGGTTATCGATTAAAGAGAGACTTAATCAATTTCTAGCAGAGTGTCAAATTGATGAAGTTATAGCTGAGAAATCTTGTCGTGCTTGGATCAAAAAGTTAGTTGAAAGTCGCTCAATCTAACTGGGACGGAGGAACCATCTTAGGGATATTTCATGCTCGATTCTCACCGGATCGACCTAACCCCCCCTACAGTGTACACAGAAGTTGATATCTACTCCATTTCACAGAAATTTTATTCGACGGAACCTTGATTTATCGTTCTCCATTATCAATAAGCTATAGCTATTGATAATAAGACAGATTTTTGCAAACGTTGATTTGCAAGGTTTTCAGGACTTGTGTACATGGTTTTTAGGTTTGTGTGTACACCGTAGGGGGAGAGGTATTCTGCTCAAATGAAACAGCCCTGCGATCGATGAGCTAAACATGATCTAACAGGGATTACAACCAATTTCCGATTAAGACAAATGGTGCCCAGAAATAGGGATGTTTGTATGCGGGATTTTTTAACAAATCTATTTGAGCTTGACGTAAAGCTTCGGCTTTGCTCATTTTTAAGCCTGGCTGACTTAAGTTATGATAAAATTTGATCATCAAATCCGCTGTCGATTTGTCACTGACTGACCATAAAGTACCTAAGGTACTACGTGCTGCCTGATCTTAATGCTAATCCTGCTAGACCTAGTATTGCCCGTTGATCCCCCGCTGCGGTTTGACAAGCACTTAAAACTAATAATTGAATGGGATTTAGATTTACTTTTCCCTGGGGTAGAAGTAATTCATCGAAATCTTTGACTGCAATTTTTTGATCCCAAGTAAGTAAAAAGGTTTCGGCTGGATTAGAGCTGAATTGACCGTGGGTAGCTATATGAACTACTGGGAAGGTATTAGTTTCTATTTGAGTTTTAAAAGCAGCACGAGTAAAATTCTCGTCGAGCAGTACATGAGAATCTATGCTAGCAGCAATTTGTTTGACTTCTTCTGCAACTGCTGGTAAATTAGAAAAACCTTGGCGAGCTTTTGTCAGTCCTACTGCTAATATTTTGAGTTGATTTCGGTCTAGTCCTTGGGGAAATAGTTGTAAACCTGGACTGAGAGCAATACTATATTTTTCGATTAAATACTTTTCACCATCATAGAGAGCAGCCATTGGTAAAGAACGGAAGAAACCATCTAGAACAAACACTAAGGTTTTGATGTTGTGACTAGCTAAGTCTATTTCAGCGGGTCGAATTAGCCAGTCGTAAACTTGCTGGGAAAAAAGCTGACTCTTATTATAAAAATAACCTTTATAAAAAGAAGAAGATAAATTGTGCAGAACTACTTCGACTTGCTCTTTAGCTAGTGGAGTTGTGTAGTGACGAAGGGGTGCATTAGGTAAAGATAAGATTACTTCTAAGCGATCGCTCAGAATAATTGGATAAATTACTGCTGCTTGAGGATCAATACTATCAATTTTTTGGGGATGAGTTTTTAAGCAAGCATCGCGGAAAAAGTTGTCTAATTCTGCTAGTTGTAGAGCTTCGATTACTTGACGAGCTTGGATAATATGAGCTTGACTAGCATTAGGTTGTAATAGTAAGCTAACCAATTCTCGATAAACTGGTTCTACACTTTCTTTAAAGTTAAATTGAACATCGGAATTAATTGCAACTAAGTCATTGCGAAGTAATTGCAAAGTATTAACAGCTTCCGTGTAAGCAGCGATCGCTTGATTTAGCTCTCCTTTTTCCTTAAAAATCCGACCTAGTTGCCAAGCAGCACGAGCAACTATTGCAGGAGAATTAGTTGTTTGGGCAATTTGTAAAGCAGTCTGAGTCAGATTTTGGGCATTTTCCCATTGCTGATTTTGTTCATAAAGTTTTCCCAATTGATTTAATGCTGATGCTGACCCTCTTTGATCTCGGATTTGTCTTGCTTGTGCGATCGCTGTTCCTAATATTTTAGCAATGTCAGGGATTTGGTGATCAACCAATCCGACCGGTAATTTCATTAAATTTTCAGCTAAATTAACTCTAGCATAAATAGCATAATGAGAAGATGGTAATGCCGCTAAATTAGCTTCTATTTGTGGGAGCAATGCGATCGCTAAGTCCCATTTTTTGATTGCTCGCAACAAACTAAGTTGATTGAGTTGAGATTGCAGACGGACTAGATTATTTTTGGCTAATTTTGTTGCCTGTTGGTAGTAGGATAAAGCCAGATCATTTTGACCTAAATCTCTAGTAACATTACCAATACTAAATAAGATTGCACTGTGATCTTTGCTAGGACCAAGACGCTGGCTAATTTCCCAACTTTGTTCTAAGATTTTCTTGGATCTGACTAAATCACCTACAGTTTGCAAAGCTACACCTAAACTTTGTAAACCATCGACTTTCATAACACTATCAGGTTGAGATTGAAGTTGCTTAAAAAGCTCATCTAAAAGTGATCTTGCTCTGCGATACTGTCCTAAAGATTGCCAAGCTTGGGCTTGATTAATCTGAGTACCTAATTTACCAGTTTCATTACCAGCACGATTATATGTAGCTGTGGCAATTTTCCAAGTTTCTAAGGCAGTTTCAGGCTGTCCAATTGCTAGTTCAATATTTCCTTGAATATTGAATGCTTGCGCTAAGATTTCCACACCTTGTTGTTCTAATTTACTTTGATTTTGTAATAAATTTATACTGGTTTGGATGTTTTTTTTAGCTAAATTCCATTCACCTAAATCTTCGGTTACAGATGCTAGGTAATTTAATGCTTGTGCTTGGCTGAGAATATCATCTGTTCGGGCATATTCCTGGACTGCTTGTTGCCAGATTTGAGCAGCATCAGCAAAACGTCCTGCTTGATATAGTTGTTGTCCTTGTGCTAACAATTGATCGGGATCTACTAAGGTTTGAGTAATTAGTAATGGTACTTGATTGAGTGGTTGGGCGATCGCAGGTAATCCAACTGTAATTATAACTAATGTTGCAACTGCACCCTGAGCAAAGTCGCAGGGTACGATCGAGACAAGAGTTAGCAAAAAGCCACCCATCGCAGGGAAAAAAGAACTGATTTTTTTCGGCTTACCCATCAATATTTTGCCTAGATAATAAATTTTTATCATAAATTTATATACCATTACATTTAAAAGGTTTAAGCCAAACTGAATCACCAGTTAAATTTGGTGTATAAGTAATTAATTTTATTTTGCCAACTGGATCGATTACCCAACCTGTTGCTTCTACCAATTGATGCGGCTGCTTTGGCACCCAAAAGCGCGAATTTTGGTTAACGCTTGGATGATGGTGGGAATTTTGACTCAATCTTTGACTATGGGCTTTTTTTGGAACTGAAAAATTTTGCCAATCTTGCCAAATTGTTTGACCTCTGATTGTTGCAGTTGGATCTTCTGGTAAACCACCAAGTCCAGTTACAGTTAAGGAGTTACCTTGATTAGCAGCACATCCTACAATTACTCGGTGGGTAGGATCTTGGACTTGATCTGGTAATAATATTAATCCAGAACTAGGGTTTACGGCGGGATTGTTAATATTGATGGTGCCAGAAACTCCAAACTGGGAACTAGCGGTAATATTACTATCAGGAGAACTAAATATTCCTTGGGTATTGATATTAATATTACCACCTCTTCCTTGAAAGGCATTAGCAATAATATTACTACTTGCTAAGGCAACTAAGGTATCACTTTTGATATTAATATTGCCACCATTTCCTGTGCCACCTGCGGTAGTAGTAATTTCACCATCCGAACGCAATTGCAAATTTTGGTTTTGCACAATAATATTACCACCTGCACCAGATGCAGTTGTTGCTGTGATCACACCACCACTGGTGACAGAAATATTTTTCGCATTTATTGTTAGCGTTCCCGCGTTTCCAGAACCAACATTCCTCACACTGAGCAATCCCCCATCTTGAATGATTAATTGCTCTGTATTAATGATCAAGTCTTTCGATGATCCACTAGGTAAGGGGGGTAGGTTAAATTCCTGCTGGAAAGCTAAAAATGGGGATTCAGCCGAAGATGTGACCGTAGTGACTAATGTCCCAGGAATACTGTGGCTAATTTTGATTGACTCAGTAGCATTAATAGTAACACTTCCAGCATTACCACTCGCCAAGGTAGTAGCATTAATATCACCTCCATCTTGGACGATTAACTGGTCGGTATTAATGCTCAAGTTACCTGCATTACCACTACTCAAAGTGGTACTAGCGATCGCACTAGGTTCAAGTAAGATCGGTTCAATCCCACTGACTTGGATCTGTGCAGCATTCACCGTAATATCTCCAGCGTCACCTGTTCCTAAGGTTGATGATGAGACCGATCCTCCACCCAAAATTTGCAACTGATTGGTAGAAATAGTGATATTACCCGCATGACCAGGACCAAAGGTGGGAGTACCCAGAAAACTAAAAAATGCTGGATTGAGTGGAGAAACTCCGCTCACTACTATAGATTCAGAAGAGTTAATATTGAGGTTACCTCCGGTCGCAGGACCGAATGTGTCAATGCTGATAAATCCCCCATCTTGAACCAATAATTTTTTGGTATTGATGTTTAAGTCACCGATAAGTCCCTCGATCGTTAAACTGCTGATCGCACTCCGAATCCGTAAATCAGGTGCAGTTCCAATCACATCTACTTCTTTGGAGGTATTGATATTTAGCTGACCTGCTGGTGTTAAACCTGTATTATAAATTAAAATTTGAGAACCGTCTGTAACCGAAATCAGCCCCCCTTCGACGGTAATCGAACCACCACCATCGCTTTTGCTGTATGCTGCGGCTAGTTGTGATAGCTTAATATCTCCGAAGGATGGTACTTGGGTATAGTCGAAACTCCATCCATTGGGAACTGCATTGATGGTGACATTAACTGGTAGTACACCTGAAGTTCCAGATACACTACCTAATTCTATATGTCCTGATGGTGCGGAAACGGTGCCACCTGTTAAGGATATATTACCACCAATTAATGCCAGAGTGTTTCCTGGTGCTACCTGTAATCCGGTGATTTGATCTCCTCCTTCGGTTAAACCAAACGGTGAATTGGGATGGGTAAAGGTATGACCTGTACCATTAACATTAATGTCACCAGGATTTTGTCCGAACTGCAATCCCATAGGAACGCTGATGGTTAATAGAGGATTGCTTTGAGGATTGGTAGCACTAAAAGATGTGCGATCGCTAAATATTATCCTCTCTGCGGTTGTCGCTAAAAATGAACCCCCTATATTTAATCTCGCATTCGGACCAAAAATAATTCCCTTGGGATTGAGTAGAAACAGATTAGCTGTACCATTAGTTTGTAGCAATCCATTAATATTAGAACTGGAACTGCCCGTAACACGAGTAATAATATTTTGGATATCTAAAGCATTATTAAAAAATGCTGTATTACCAGTCGGAACAGAAAAATTTGCGAAACTATGAAATAAGTTGCCACCTGCTCGACTACCACCATTAATAGTAAGCGTACTACCATTATTATTAACTAGAGA
This sequence comes from uncultured cyanobacterium, assembly GCA_963744145.1. Lineage (GTDB taxonomy): Bacteria > Cyanobacteriota > Cyanobacteriia > Cyanobacteriales > CAWUOF01 > CAVUSO01. The sequence goes on from CAVUSO010000001.1 coordinate 2,785,551, forward strand.
ATTTATTGGCAAAGTAGCATCCGGGACAATTTGACCGATCGTTTGACCAGTTGCACAAAGAAACGAGAAAAATAAACCACCAGCTATTGAGAATAAATAATTTTGTAATTGCATATTCAAACATAAGTTTTTTTTTTCAAATTATAGCTCAGGCTTTCAATCCTAAGAATAGGACTTTTGGCTATAATTTTGTTCAAAATTCCAATATTTTGGAGAGTTTTTAGTGCTTTTTTCAATAGACTCAGATTTAGAATTACACCATTTTTATTTCTTGAGCTGAATTAGCGAAGAAACGAACAGACAAGATAGGTGTTGCGATCGCACAGTTTCACAATAAGTATAAATACTTAGCAAATCTGATGATCGAGAAGCTTGACAACCAGCATAAATACCCAGATAATCATAATCATGGTGATTTGTGGATCTACTTTGCGATCAATTGGTAAAATAATAGGTGCATTTCTTGAATTCAACTTTTGAAATGTAGTTTCTGTCACTTTTTTCTTTTTCCTGTCCTTAATTACTCAGGTTAATATAATGCAACTAAAACAAGAAATTCGCTGTCCCAACTGTGGTAGTCATGCTGAACGTCACTATGTTTCTAGTCGTCAAATTACCCAAACTCAGTGTCCGATGTGTGATTATTTAATGGTTACTTGTTCTCAGACTGGTAAAGTGGTAGAAACTTATACTACGGGTATCTATGCTCATCACTAAGTAACCGTGGTGGAAAAGTATGTAGTTGTGTTCTGACTCCCAAAATCCAACTACATACGATATATGATAATTTTAGACAAGTTGAACCTCTGATTTTTTTTTAGATCATAAGGAACAAAATATGTTATGGCCTAGTCTAGTAACTGCGATCGCTTTGTTAGTATATTTAGTGATCATCATTAATGTCGGTCAAGCTAGAAGGAAATACAAAATTTTCCCTCCTGAAACCACAGGAGATCCTAATTTTGAGCGGGTTTTAAGAGTCCAACAAAACACCCTAGAACAGCTAATATTCTTTCTCCCTACCCTATGGTTATTTTCTAATTATGTTAGTCCATTATGGGGTGCAGGTATTGGTGCAGTTTGGATTATTGGTCGGATCGTTTATGCTTGGGGATATTATCAAGCTGCTGAGAAAAGAATAGTTGGTTTTGCGATCGGTAGTTTTAGCACCATCACCTTACTATTAGGTTCTCTGATCGGAATTACTTTATTACTGATCAACGAGTATCTGAGTTAACGATTCGAGTCGCTCTCAATTGTCCACAAGCAGCATCAGCTTCCAAACCACGGGAATAACGTACACTAACCGCAATATGATATTGCTGCAAAACTTGCATAAAAGCTTGAATCCGTTGGTGATGAGGACGTTGATAATCAGCTTCACCAATGGGATTATAGGGAATTAAATTGACATGACTTTGAAAACCCCGAACTAATTGGACTAATTCCTGAGCGTGTTCGGGGTAATCATTCACTTCAGCTAAGAGGATATATTCAAAGGTCAATCTTCTCCCAGTAAGTTTAACATATTCACGACATTCTGTGATTAAATCTAATAAGTTATAAGCTCGGGCACTGGGAATTAATTGAGTTCTTAAAGTTTGGTTAGAAGCGTGTAAACTAACAGCTAGAGTAACTTGTAATTGATATGCAGCTAACTGATGAATGCGATCGCGAATACCCACCGTCGAAATAGTTAAAGCTCGTTGACTAATCCCCACATCTTGATTTAAACATTTAACCGCAGTCACGACATTTTCTAAATTGAGCAAGGGTTCCCCCATCCCCATAAAGACAACATGACTAACTCTTCGTTCAAATTGTTCTTGAACAGTTAAAACTTGATCAACAATTTCATGAGTAGCTAAATTACGTTGAAAACCACCTTTCCCGGTAGCACAAAAATCACAACCCATGGGACAACCAACTTGGGTCGAGACACAAACCGTTAAGCGATCGTCCGTGGGAATTCCGACAGTTTCAATAATTTGTCCATCGGTCAATTTGAGTAAATACTTAACCGTCCCATCGGGAGCTGCGGCTTGATGGTATAGAATTGATCTACCAATGGGGATACTTTCAACTATTGCTCTCCATGGTTTGGGAAATACGGTAATATCTCCTAGCGATCGGACACCTTTTTCATAAATCCACTGGTGCAATTGTTTACCCCGATAGCTAGCTTGTCCCTGTTGTTGGACCCATTCCGTTAATTCTGGTAAGGTTAATCCTAATAAGGGGGTAAAAGAGGGATTTGGTTCTAGAGTAGATTTGGGTTGCATATAATTGACCGACTAGAGGATCAATCATAACATCTTTTTTCGCTCTTAATCAGCCAGGGGAGTAATTAATTACCAATCTAATCTTGAATTAGTTCAGATTTTCTCTCTTCTGAGATTAAATGATCACAACGCTTGGAAGGTTTTGAATGCGATCGCAGAAATTTTGACAAGCTTGAATTTGGCTGATTTTTTAATAGTTCAATGGCTTGAGATCCAAGTTCTTGCAGATAGCGATCGAGTTCGTGCATAGGAGAACAGTCAAACAAAAAAGGGATTCTTAGATTATATCTCAATAGAGTTCAGTTAACCGTAGGGGCGAAGCATTCGGGCGACAATTTATGGTTCAAACCTGTAATATTATATCCGAATGCTTCGCCCAGCCTTCGCCGAGATATCCAAAAAAAGATGGTAACTGAACCAAACCTGTTAATGTTATATCCGAATACTGATACCTATGATCCCGTAACATAGACAACTTGAGCAGTTCCTAAAATTTCTTGCCGACGAATCCAGTTGTGGCTTTGCTCAATCGATTTTTTGGTCAGTAAGTCAACCTCACGTCCTAGTAAAGTCTTCAGTTCACCTTTCATCCGCACCAGTTCTAAAAGTCCCCAAGGTGAATTGTCCTCAAAGCTTACCATTATATCTATGTCACTGTCCGGTCGAAAATCATCCCGTAAAACCGAACCAAAAAAGGACATTTCGTTAATCTTCCATTTTTGGCAAAATTCGATCAGTGTCTGCTGAGGAAGCTGAATCCTCAATGGTTGCTTTAACATAATTTCTCCTGGTAATCACTTTAGTGCTGGGATCATCCACTAAAAAACTAGCCAATGCAGCGATCGCCGTAATCAATTATAACTTAATGTTCATATATCTCAAGGGGTAAGTTATCTGGGTCTTTGAAAAAAGTAAAACGTTTACCTGTTAATTCATCAATTCTTACTGGTTCAACATTTACTCCTTTTGATTCTAAATAGGTAACAGTTTCTTCTACACTTTCTACTTCAAAAGCTAAATGTCTTAACCCACAATTTTCGGGACTATTTCTAGGAGCAGGAGATGGAAATGAGAACAGTTCAATCATGTCATTATTTCCTACTCTTAAATCTAGTTTATATGAGTTTCTGTGTTCTCTAAAAGTCTCGTTAATTATGGAAAAACCGAGTATTTTAGTGTAAAAATCTTTAGATTTCTCATAATTAGAGCAAATAATAGCAATATGATGGATTTTTGCTGTTTTCATGTTATTCTCCAGTTGTTCAAGTTAGGTAGTTACTTTAAACGCATAATTTGAGTTGTTCAAACCAAGTACAGACTATGACGTTTAAAGTATAGATTATGCCTTAATTATTGGCATTATAAAACAGAATGACTAAAATCCTGCCATTTTAACCAATCTAATGTCTGCCAACGCTCGTTGTCAATAGATATATCTTGCTGAGGAAGACAGAAATTAAGAGAATTAAAGCGTCCTTCTCCTGGACTAATGTATTCTTGTATTTTAGTTGCAATTCTTTTACTAGATCGAGGAGCAATGCTTAACTTAGTGGGATAAACAGTGACAACATTCTGTAAACCGCAATTGTCAACAAAGTCTCCATTAGGACGAAAACCATTTCTCTTCGGCGATCGCCAATTTTATCAAGGAAATAAATAATTGCATAAATCAGGACAATGATCTATTTCTATCCAAATCAATAAGGCGCTTAATGACTCGGACTACATCATATAATTCATTCTGTTGTGGGTTAACAATAGTAAATTTTTTTGATATCGCATACTGGCTTAATTGCCGATCAAGCTTGACAAATATATAATCTTCACCATTCATTATCATCCCTAAAGTAGGCATCTCCGGATGTGGATTTGCCATCAGATAAGCTGCTGCTAACAATTTCGACAATTAGTTTGATTGATTGACATATTATATCATCGTGGGAATAAATTTGATAAACAGAGGACTTGTCCAAGCCTTAGCGTCATCGATCTGGCGACCTGATAGGTAAACTGGAACAAAGCCGTAGGAGTTAAACTGAGGCTCTAGGGTGAAACTACCACTCACATCGCGGGTCAGTGGATTTGCACTTAACCGCTCCACTGCGACAAACAGCTCTGTACCGTTCAAATCTTTACGCAGGATACCCTGTTCTAACAGAGTTTGACCTGTAAACTCCCAGCTAAACTCTGGACAATGAATGTAAGGATTTCTCTTGAGGGGACTACCTACCTTACTGTAGCTATTAATCTGCACGTCAAGCCGAAACTGTGCCTGGGATAGTTCAGAAAGTTCTAGTTCAATAGCATCAGAGTCCCCGTATGTATCTGAACGAAATTCTAGTTTTAGTGGTCCGGCTCGTCTGACATACTCCTCTGGATGTGCTAACCCATAAGTCTGATATGCTTGAACTAGGGTATTGCGATATTGGAGTGAACCATGCCATTCAGCTGCGCGATAACGGTCTTTAATGCGCGAACCTCCCCAACGCAGACGGATTTTATTAGAGGTATAACCTGTTTCTGATTGCAGATTTCGAGACCACAATACACCTTGGTCAGTATGCGCGGTAATTTCATCCCAGCCATTTGTGCCCAGGAATCTGTAGTGAATTGTAACTGCATCGGGGGCGGTAAATTCATCTCCCTGAATATGTGAATCAGACCAAAGTAGAGCAACGATGCGATCGCCTGTAGTAGCCCAAGTGTGTCGAGAACGTAAGGCATGATTAATTGCTGACTTAGTTAATGATGGCGCAATTATCCCTGTAACTCCACCATTAACTCCAAAAACCGCAGTACCAGGAACTCCACCACCACAACGTCCGCGATGTTCGTCTCCGTTTGCTGACACACCTACTTTATACCCACGACTGATGGCATCCTGATAGAACCAGGGAAAATGACCCCAAGCTGAACCAATTTCAATTAAGCGTTCCAGACGGGGATGGTGCCAGTCAAAAATAGCACGACGTCCTCCTACATGGGGGATGAGTAAATGCTGCTCTGGTGCGTGAATATAGGCAGCCCAGAGACGATCTACGGGCCATGCTCCAGGGACTAATTGATTGCCCAACATACCTTCGTTCCATTCAAAGGAACGCACCTGTTTTCCCTGACGGTCGTATGGAAATAGCACCTCATCACCTAAAAAGATCACATTGCGATCGCCACCTGCTGCTGAGTTACCACACCATTCAGTACCGGGATAGCAAAGAAATTCTCCTTCCTGGGTTACCTCTCGACATAACAAGACATCCTGATGCCACTGTTTCTCGGTAATATTAAAATCATTTGCCGTATAACCAAGCACATCCAAACCAGCAACATCGCGACCATAGGCAAAGTTGTACTCTGTGCTATTAGTACCGACCGTATTGTTGGAATGCACATGGAGGTCAGCAAAAAACGCCCGGGGATAGGTAAGATCGCTCTCTGCGGCGATCGAGATCTGCTCATTCTGCAACTCGGTTCCAATCAAAGTAGCCCGAAGTAATACTTCCTTAGCTACATCTAATGTCAGGTTGGTTTTAACCACTGCCCAACCCTGTGCTGGTAAATCCAGTTGTTGATCTATAAAAGTATCACCTGTCAGTCTAATTTGCCCACCTAATCCCCAGCAGGTATTACCCCAAATATCTTCTGCTCGGATGCGGAGGGGGAAGGGAATTTCTGTCTTAACTAAACGAGGGCTGACGATCGCTAATTTTGCAGGGGGTCCTGGGATAATGTTAATCTTTATATCGCCAGGAATTTCTGCAAAGCGTGAGGTGCCGACCGGATCGACATAAGCTCGAAACCGAAAATCTTGCTCTACAAAAGTTTGAACTCGCGTTCCTGGTCCTCCAGCACGGCGATCGCCTAAGCGAATGAAAATATGGTCTCCTGGTTTGAGATAACCATCAATAATATCTATAACAATTGCCTTTTGAAAGGGGCGCTCATGTCCTTTTTGGTCAAAATAAACCTGTAGGGATTGCACCGTTGCTTGACTTTCCCCTGGTAGAGTTGGACGAGCCTGATATTCAGTAGAGAGATAGTTTGCACCATCAGGAACTTCCGCTTGGAATAATGCCCAGTCTGAGTAGAACTTGAATGTCACCTTGAGTCTGGCACCATCAGCAATACCAGAAGCACCTACCTCGTAGTCTAAAAGAATTTCCTGCCAACTTCCTGCCTCAATTTTGGTGGTTGAGCAGTGTAGGCGACCCAAAAACGGTAAATTACTGACATATTCTTCGTAACCTTGAGGATGGAAGTGTTCACCCAGTAATTGCTCTAGTGCTTCATTAGACATCATTCATGCTCCCTGGATTAGCTTGTTTTAATATACAAAGATCCCTCACTATTTACTTAAGCAAAGCAGCATCCTCAGCTTTAACAGGTTTAGGAATCAGTTTGAGTTGAAAAAAAGTATCAGCTAGCTTTTGCTGTTCTGCCAAAACTTCAGCTTGAATTGGCTGTGCCCCATAGCGTTTTTTTCGACTCTCTGCTAATTCCAGAGTTGCTACATCCACATTAATATGGGGAGACAAAAACTTCACAACTTCCTTCGGGTTACTGCGTGCCCAAGTTCCAACTTCCTGAACCTCTTCAATAAACTGCTTAACTAAATCAGGATTACTATTAGCAAAGCTGCGGGAAGCTAAGTAAAACTCTCGAAATTGCATTAATCCTTCACCATCTGTCAAAACACGAGCATTTGCTCCTATCTGTGCTGCTGCAAAGTAGGGGTCTGGTACTGCCATAGCATCTATACTGCCATGTTCAAAAGCACTCCGCGCATCTGGCGGCTGTAGATAGACAGGCTGAATATCCTCATACTTCAGCCCAACGGAAGCTAATGCTAGTATTGTCAGATATTGAGGACTAGAACCTTTGGCAAAGGATACTTTCTTCCCCTTCAAATCTACCAACTTCTGAATCGGTGAATCCTTTGGTACTAAAATAGCAATACTTTTTGGACCGGGTGGGGTATTGGCGATATATACTACATCAGTTCCTGCTGCCTGAGCAACTACGACTGGTGCATCCCCAGTCTGTACGATATCCAGAGCATTTGTGCCTAAAGCTTCCATTTGGGGTGGTCCGGAGGTAAACTCACTCCACTTGACTGAAGCATTTAGGGGCGCAAATCGCCTCTCCAATCCTCCCTTAAATTTGACCAAAAACGTTATACCTGCTTTCTGATAGCCGATCCGCACAACTCGTCCTTTTGTGGTGTTGTGGTCAGCAGAGCAAGCAGAAATTATCAAACTCAGACATAACCCCAAAGAAAAAAGTAGTCTCATGGGTTTGAGGGATCTTTTAAGTGCTTTTTGTGCAACTGCTCCGAAACCTCTTGCCGTGAACCGATTTAAAAAACGAAAAAATCCCACCCATTTAGTCATTATTGGTAATTGCTCAACAGATTTCAAGCTATAATAATAGCAGGTTTGGATTTGTAGCGATCGCTTATAGATGTAGTTAAGATGAGATCACTCTTGGCGCACCTACATACCGTTTGACAATTATTTAATTTCTATTCCTTAGCGATCGCGACGCCAAAGTTCTGTTTGTGATATTAGTTTTTTTCTGTTAAAATTGATGGTCGAAAGAAAAGTTGTGCGGATTTTTCAGAATAAAATTACTCCCTTCTTTGATTAAATCGCCTGTGCAGAAAATGGGTAAACGTTCTTGATAAGCTTTGATGGCGAGAATATAATCTTGATCGGCAAGTTCAGTTTTAATTTTCCGCAGTTGATCAGCGACCAGACCAAGGAGAGTAATCTCTCCGCTTAGTTTGTCAGTGTTGGGGGTATGAATTTGCATGACAATTCCTTGTATAGTCGTGTTGGGAATAGGGGTCAAGATTTCACTTAAAATTTCAAATTGAGAGCGATTTTCTACGTCTTCTAGAATTTGGATTACCTCACGGATGCGATCGACATAATCTCCGAGATTTTGGTATTTGGGCAGCAATATTTCAAAATCTTCTCCTTCGGCTGCTGGCTGATGCCAAAGTGTAGCATTGTCTAAGAAAGGTTTATCTTCATTCCAGCCATGAATTTGTAAGTAATTTCTAAGTCGATTTAGGTCTATTGTTTCGAGAGTTTGGCTATCTTTTATGGTAACTTTCATGGTTGCATTCCTTGGCTAACTCCCTCCATAATTGACTGAAGGGTAGGGACTGTAAATTGGTTGGTTCTGGGGATGGTAATAGTTCCCACCTTTAGCGGCTCCCCAATCTATGCTGTCATCATCTACAGAGGGTTTGTAAAGGGAATAGCCTGCTACCGTGGTGACAGCTTGCAGATAGGTGTTGCTGAATTGTTCTTTTTGTTGGTTAATGTCCATTAACGAATCCTCTCTCTATTTACTATTTAGTAGAGGAAACATAAATTTAGTCTTCTATAATACTATATTATCAGCCAGATTGCTAATTTTTGCAAACGCCGCAGATCAAGTAGTTACCTTTTCTGCAAATTTATAACAAACTGCAACTTCTTCGATCAAATATTCATTTGAGTCATACCTAAGCAAGATTATATCCCAAACGCCCCCACCTGATCTATTTCCCATTCCCTTAAGTTACGTTGCCCAATTCATCCCTTAGCTCCTCATCTCTCGTTAAAATTGTGAGTAGTTATAAAAATAAAGTTCGTAGTAGGGTCTTTAGACCCTCTTTTCCACAGGTTTGTTTGAGCATCGGTTGACCTCTCCCCCAACCCCTCTCCTAAGAGGAAAGGGGAGCAAAATTACTCCCCATTCCCTCGCAGGGAAGGGGGTTGGGGGGTTAGGTCTATAATTTAGAAGGTACAATAGCGGGAGATTTACGAGCTGTTTCTAAAGCCCAATTCACACAGTTAACAACATCTTTAAAATCGCAAACTTTCACCTTACCTTCAGTAGTTAAATTAGTCTCTAACTGGGTTCTGAGAGTTTCATCCTCAACCATAAACGCGATCGTTACTTGATCTTGAGTAATCCGATGGACAAGTGTTTTCACTCTCTCCATATCTTGGGGATTGGGTTGGTTTGGACTGGGTTCGTCATCTTGAATCGCGATCGTTACTGCTACCGGATTAAGATTGTTCTGGGCTGCGTTCTTTTTGTAAAGTGTTTTGAATCCGTTCGCTAGAGTAAAATCAGAGAAGTACCGGGAATTTTATTCGCGATCGGGGATGGGACTGTGCTACGGTTGGGGTAGTAGGATCGACTCATAGTAGTTGCTCTGTTCATGCTATTACCCCTATATCGAAGATACCTGTAGCTGTTATGCAGAATAATTAACGCAAACCGGAACAAATAAAAGTAGCCCAGTAATAAGGTTGTACAAAGGGATAGGTTTCTTGACCATTTAAAATTTTTGGGACATCCCTACAAGATTTAGGCAATGCAACATTTATGTTATGTTAGAGTAAATCTACAGCAAGCGCATAAACTTCAAATATGCTGAAGTACCTGACCATCGATGAAGCCCAAGAACAACTGCTAGAACTAGCAGAACAGTTGACCAATCAGTGGGCGATCGTTACCAAAAATGAGCTGCCCGTCTTAGCAGTCATCAGCTACGATTTGCTTCTATCTATATTAGAAACTTTAGACATTCTTTCTGATCCTGAGTTTGCTAATCAGTTGCAGGAGAGCATAGCCCAAGCTGAACGAGGAGAAACAATAAGCTGGGAAGAAGCTAAAATAAAACTGGGACTATGACGACGAACGCACCAAACAATATCGAATACATCATTCAACTGACTCCCATTGCATTAACAATGTTAGCTGATGTAAAAGACCAGCGCGAATTGAAAGCATTGAGCAACCGTATTGATAAACTTAAGTCTGAACCAGAAAAACAAGGTAAACCTTTAGGAAATAAGCTACAAGGTTATCGCAGTGTAAGGGCTGTGGGTCAGCGCTACCGCATTATCTACCGAGTTGAACAAGAAGAAGTAATAGTTTTTGTATTAGGAGTTGGTAGGCGTAAAGAAGGAGATAGAAATGATATTTATGCAGTAATGGAGCGATTACTAGGAGAAGGAATACAGTAAATATTTGTCAAAATTTTCTTCCACGCGATCGCCAATTTTATCAATGAAATAAATAATTGCATAAATCAGGACGATGATCTATTTCTATACAAATCAATAATGCGCTTAATTACTCGCACTACATTATATAATTCATTCTGTTGTGGGTTAACAATAGTAAATTTTTTTGATATCGCAAATTTTTCTCCACAAATTTTAAACGGTGGGTCGCAAAATCTCAAGAGTTTTAATAGAGGAGAGTTGGATTTTTGTTGAGCTTCATTGAGGTTAGTAATGGCTTTGGCGATCGCAATAGTTTGAGACATAATTGTTCAGGGTTTTGTTTTTGAATTTTAGCATCAAGATATCTCAGGTACAGATTCCGCCAAAACATCATTACCGTTATATGGCAAAATTAGACAAATAATTCCTGGAGAGCCAGCAATTCTCATTTTAAAAAAAATAGAGTATTAATCCCGATTTGGGAATTGAAAATATAGTACAAAATAACCAGTTTTTCAGGCAGAGGCAATGGCTAAAAAACAATTGGGTCAATATCTAAGTATAAATACTCAATAGAATCGAGGATGGCCTGACAACGAACGAGGGAAATCCAGTTTGATAGTTCGGTTTTTAGAATAGGGAATTCAAGGAAAATAAAAATTTATAATTGTGATCAGATGAGGTATAATCGGTGAGTTAAAAATCTGACAGCACGTTAAATTACTCAAACATGGCTCAAAAAGCAGCGACCCTAGAAATCCCTGAATTAATCGAATTTTTACGTCAACAATTACATGACTTACCTGATGAAAGGAAACCTGGAAATAATACGAAATACCAGGTAGAAGATGCAGTGATGGCTGCATTTTCAATCTTTTTTACTCAGTCAGCATCTTTTTTAGACCATCAGCGGTTAATGAAAAGCAATAAAGGAAAAGATAACGCAGAAAGTTTATTTTCAATTAAGAAAATTCCCTGTGATAATCAAATCAGAAATTTGTTAGATCCGGTGCCAGCAGCTACTATATTTATGGCTTTTCAAGAAGTCTATGAATGGTTAAATAAAAACGGAGTTTTGAAAAAGTTTCTCTACTTAGATGAAGAAATTTTAATGGCTTTAGATGGCACCGAATATTTTTCATCACAGAAAATAAATTGTCCTCATTGTAACCGTCGTAATCATCGCAATGGAACTACCACCTATTTTCATAGCTGTGTTACACCTATTGTAGTTTCTCCTAATCAAAACCAAGTGATTAGTTTAGCGCCAGAATTTATTAAAAACCTGGATGGTCATCAAAAACAAGATTGTGAAAATGCGGCGGTTAAAAGATGGTTGAATAAGAATCATCAAAATAAATATGGTTATCCTGTAACCCTTTTAGGGGATGACTTATATGCCCACCAACCTATTTGTGAATTAGCTCTAAAACAAGGATATAATTTTATTTTTGTTGGTCGAGAAACTTCGCATAAAACTTTATATGAATGGCTAGAGTTTTTAGAAAAAAGTGGAGAAGTTACTACCATTAAAAAGCCCCAATGGGATGGGCGAAAAAATCTCCTGTATCGTTATCGCTATGCTAATAGAGTTCCCTTAAAAGATGAAGAATCAAGTCTCGAAGTTAATTGGTACGAAGTGACTGTTATTAATGAGGAAACACAGAAAATTATCTACCAAAATAATTGGATCACTAATCATAAAATCACTGAAAATAATATTGAAGAAATTGTCAAAGCTGGGCGCAGCAGATGGAAAGTTGAGAATGAAAGTAATAACGTTCTTAAAAATCACGGTTATAATTTAGAGCATAACTTTGGTCATGGTGAAAATCATTTGTGCGAGTTATTATTGTCTTTGAATTTACTAGCTTTTTTATTTCATACTGTTTTGGATTTAGTTAATTACATCTATCAAAAAGTTCGTGACCTATTAGTACGGGCGTATTGCCATACGCCCCTACTACTTTCTTTAAGGATATTCGGACCTTATTAAAATATTTATGGTTCAAAAATTGGTCAGATTTATTCTCATTTATTCTCACCGAGAATGTCCCATTAAAAAAACTAAATTCTAGTTGAAAAATATCAATATATTGAAAGAGGAAGGGTAGGGGCGTATTGCAATACGCCCGTACTTTTTTATCAAAAAAAACCTAAAAAATGGGTGAGAATTTCATCTGGATGTATCAGTTGAAATCGATTTTTCATGGACAAATTTCTGAAAACTTGTCTATCTTCAGCGTCGGATGATAATTATCTGTCAAAAAATCATGCTTCGACACAAGTTCTCTATTTAAATAAGAGAATTTTCTCTGATTTTTTTCAAAATGAGAATTGCTGCTGGAGAGCGAGGAGATTAGAAATGGATGGCAAATGTCTTTGCGGTGCAATCACCGTCCGAACCCCAGACAAAAAGAGCATTGATGCCTGTCATTGCGGGATGTGTCGGCGATGGGGAGGCTGGCCCGTATTAGGTGTAGCTTGTGGCTCAGACCTACAGATAGACGGTGTTGAAAAACTAAAAGCGTATCAGTCCTCAGAATGGGCTCAAAGGGGTTTTTGTAGTGAATGTGGCACGCATATTTTCTACAAGTTGTTGCCTACCAATGAATATTTTGTCCCAGCAGGTTTGTTTCAGGATGGAATTGAGTTTGAGTTCAAGGAGCAAATCTTTATCGACCGGAAACCTAGTTACTATGAGTTTGCTAATCAAACATTGAATCTGACAGAAGCAGAAGTATTTGCCAAATTTATACCAAGTGAAAAACTTTAAGGCCCAGGTTAAGTTCGGTCATTAATTTAATAATCCCTAAAACACCGATTCAGTAATAAAATACTGAGTATAAATACTTAAGAGATTTACCAGAAATAGGGCTGACTAAATTTAACTGGAATGTATAATCAAGACAGATTTTAACTGCGCTCGAATCAGGAATTAAGAAATAATGCGTCCCCAACTCTGGAATATACCTGTAGATTTGTCACCACAAGAACAGAAAATAGTGTCCCGGATTAAAAGAGCAAAACTATTTATTTTTTTACGAGAAATCCGTCACTTACTGTTTGATGAAGCCTTTCAAAAAGAACTAGCGTCTATGTATGCAGAGAGTCCAAAAGGGCATCCACCAGTACCTCCCGCACAACTAGCATTAGCGACAATTTTACAAGCCTATACGGGTGGTAGAGATGCAGAAGCAATTGAAGCATCAATAATGGATAAAAGATGGCAATTGGTATTAGATTGCCTAGAATGCGAACAAGCACCTTTTTGTCAAGCAACATTAGTAAGATTTAGACAAGCATTAATTATTCATCAACTAGACCGACGCTTAATCGAACGCACAATAGAACTAGCAAATCAAACGAAACAATTTGGGCATAGACAATTACGTGCAGCACTAGATTCAAGTCCTTTATGGGGAGCAGGAAAAGTAGAAGATACCTACAATTTATTGGGTCACACTCTAAAAAAAATGCTGAAGCTCATAGCACAACAACAGGGGAAGAGTTTGCGACAGATCGCAATTGATCTGGGACTAGAAATCTGTTTAGGTGCTTCTATAAAATCAGCCTTAGATTTAGATTGGGATGACCCGTCCCAAAGAAATCTAGCTTTAAAGATGCTCTTAGACAAGTTGGAGCAACTAGAACAGCAACTAGAAAATCAACCAGAACTTCAAGAAAATCTGCTCATCAATGCCAATCTGAAAACAGCTGCTATGGTGAAAGAACAAAACGTGGTTCTAGATAGCAATGAGCAAGTAAAATTAGCTGAACAAGTAGCTCCCAATCGCCGCATTTCTGTAGAAGATGAAGAAATGCGTCATGGTCGCAAGAGTAAAAATCAACGGTTTAATGGTTACAAACGTCATGTATTAAGAGATTTAGATTCAGGATTAGTTAGAGTTGTAGGCATTACTAAGCGCAAATGTTCCGGAAGCGTCAGTAACTGATGGTCATGTCTGCCGATTTAGCATCACAGCAGGTGCAGTTAGTAGAATTATATATTGACCGAGCATATCTGAGTAGTTCTTGGGTGAAAGAGCGGAGTGATGAATTAACTATCTATTGTAAATCTTGGCCAGTAAAAAATGGGGGGAAATTTCCGAAAACCGCTTTTATTTTAGATTGGGAAACAGGAACTATTTGCTGTCCAAACCAAGTAATTATGCCATTTACTGTAGGGCAAAAAGTTCAATTTCCCGCCGCCGAATGTAGTGTTTGTCCTCAACAACAACGTTGCACTAGTAGTCAAAAAGGACGTAGTATTTCCCTTCATCCTGATGAGCAGTTATTCGCCGAATTACGAGAACGGCAATTGACCTCCTTCGGGCGGACTCAACTGCGAAAAAGAGTAGCTGTAGAACATAGTTTATCACATATTGGGCGGATTCAAGGAGACCAAGCTCGTTATTTTGGGATGCGGAAAAACTTATTTGATTTGCGACGTAGTGCTGTAGTTCATAACCTACATATTTTGGCGCGATTAGGAATAGATCACCAGAAGTCAGTTCACCGAGTCCCTCTCAAGTTTAATTAGGTTACATTTGTTTTCTGTCAGCATCAACTCTACCAATTTGCTTCAGATTTACTCAAAATCCTTTTCTTGGAAGATATTTGTTTTTTTGCGGAAACGCAATTACCGGATTAATATCCTCAGTATTTCTACTTATAATCTATTACTGAATCGGTGTTCTAATGCCTCCGGCACGCTACGCGATCGCCTTTTGGTATGGGATTTTTAAAGGAAAGAAAATGGTTTTCCAGCAGCAAAGATTTGATCGGTGGTTAGTTCCAGATTTGGGAATGTGAGGGATTGGATGCGATCGCCTATTCTAAATGATTGTCGATGGTAAAGTTCACCTTGTAATATACATAAGGTCAGAGTAGGTTGTTTTGGGATGCCAATATATTCTCTACCACCAAGTCCGAGATTGACATAATGCTAAAAAGTGCGATCGCTGCTCTGATCTCACTATTTATATTCTGCATCCTCAATTTTATCAACTGCGATCGCGAAACCCTTTAATGAAATAATCAAGGGAATAAAAATGATTAATCTCACTACAAAATCGTCAAATAAGTTTCGGTTGGACTGATGGGTAAGGGTTTTAAAGTTTGATTCTTCAAGTCTATTTCTAACCCCAAAGATTCCAAAGGAATTACTCCTAAAAGAGCATCTCTCCCTCCTGGTAACTCTAAACACTCAAAGGTTCCTTCCCGTTCAAACATTGATATGGTAGCATCTCGAAAGATTCGGGCTTTACCAATACCCATTGCTGTAGCTACGTCCACTTCTTTAAGGAGTTTCAGTCCCAGCTTGGCGATCGCATCTGATGGTAAACACAAGGTTGTTGCTCCTGTATCTACTAAGATATTTTTGAGTGTGATTGAGCGAATTTGTTCTTGGGAAATTGTCCCATCTTCAGCTCTAATTTGGTCGGCTCGATTAATAATTGTCAGCGTGGCAAAAACTTTTCCCATTTCTTGTTTACTTTGAATTGACATTGGTTACCTCCTCCTTAAGAGTTGGAGTTTTATCTACTTTTATTATAACTTCGCGGTGGTTATAAATATGATCGAGGCGATGAGAAGACAGTTCTTTTCAGGTAGATGAAGTCCAAACAACTACCCCTTGACTTTTTTATTTAATTGACGTAGTATATCATCATGGGGATCTGTATCGCCAAATAATATCAGTTTTGGCAGGGCAGATTATACCAATTCCAGTTAAACTTCAAGGAACAAACAAGGATAACTATCAATCATTGAAAATGTATGATTGGCGTTCAACATGATCAAGTTACAATTTCAACCACCGAAAGATATAATTTCAGCTAGTTAGCGAGAGACAATATTATGAACATTCGTCAAGAGTTTCTGAATGCGATCGCCGAACTTTCCGATGACAAATTAAAGCTACTATTAGATATAACACTTTCGTGGAAAAGTGAGAAAAAATTGTCTCCGCAGATACCTGGATCTCAAGCTTATCAAGATTGGCTAAGTGCGGAAAATGACATTTATGACGAACTATTTGCTGATGAACTTACAAAAAGGTGATCTGGTTTTGGCTCAAGTGCCAATGCCTTCTACTCAATTAACACAATTTAAACGCCGTCCGGCTGTGATTGTTTCAGCAAACTATCTCAACGAAATTCTTGACGATGTGATGGTTGTACCTTGTACTTCTCAAACTAATCGGACTTTAACTAGAACGCAATATTTAATTACCGGAGATGAAATTGCTGCTTGTGGAATCAGAGTAGAATCTGTGGTAAGATGCGAGTCAATTTTAACACTAAATAAGCCTATGATTCTTAGGAAACTGGGTCGGCTTTCAGAGTCAGCAATAAATCAAATAGATAGTTATTTATTGATTGCTTTAGAATTAGCAAGAATTGATTAATATATGAACAAAAATTCCAAGATATTTTAATGTTAATTTTTCTCATTTCATATTAACGCAAACCAGAACAGACGAGTGAAAGCAAAAACTATGGCGATCGCCACATTAGCAAAATCAAAACCACTCTAAGAACCAGTCCATTAATCGCGATCGACCACCATCAACATAACATAAATATCGATTGTAGGGGCGAAGCATTCCGGCAGATCAATTAAAGGTTAAAACCAGCAAATTATGACCGGAATGCTTCGCCCTTCTTCTCTGGCTTCCTCATGATTCCCCCTCAATAATTCAGAAATCATTATTTTTGTCAGATATTAACGCAAACCAGAACAGATAAAAGCAGCCCAATAAAAAGGTTCGGCAAAGGGAAATTCTTGGCGGCATAAAAATTTCAGGTTTTCGGTTATTTTGTAAACCTTTTCGCCGATCTTATTCCACTCTTTATATTCTTCATCCCATTGTTGATACTCTGGTGTTCCTTTAACTAATTTTTTGCGATTTTTATCAGCATTCTTGAGCTTTTCTGCTACTTGTTGCCGTTGCTTTTGTAAATAAGTTTCAAGTTCAGATTTGTACTCAGTATCTAGAGTTGTTCCTGGTAGGGTGCGAAGTTTGATTTGCGCTTGTTGGAGTGCTTCAGGACGATTTAAACCTTGTTGGCGATACTGATAATAAAAGATGGAAAATAAGGCAGTAGCTAAATCATTGACTGCCCACAATGTACTAACTACACTCCGCGCACCAGCACATAAAAAGCCAGTGGCAATAGTTAAAATATCATCTGTTATTGAGGGAATCCCTAAATTTGTCTCGCAACAAGAAAGAAAAACATCAGAAAGATCAGGTAATTTCCACCCTGGTGTAAGAAGTTGTCCTAATGTAATACTACCATCACCCAGTATTAATTTAGATTCTAAAGGATTATCTAAACGAGATGTAGCATGATGGCTCAAATGCAAAACTTGGACTTCCTTGGCAAGTTGGCGAAAGTTATGGATAGTAGCTCTCTTTCTACCTTTTAGGCGCTGATGGTCAGGAATATTATAGATTTTTGCAATTTTTTCCCCTTCAAACAATGCACATTGAAGCGTATCATCAGCATCTTCTACAGTACCATAATTAATTTTAGCAAGTGGTGGACGTTGTTGGCAATATTGCAAAATTTGACAACTAGGAATATAACGCAAGTAGAAGCAATCAGCTAAATATTCAGTTAAGTATTGAGTCGGGAAAGTTAAAGGTAAAGCGGCAAATGGTATTTGATGCCAAAATAGGTGCGGAATGATAATCAGTTCTTCAATGTCACTGAGATAATTTTTCACTAGGGTTGTTAGCTGTAGTTTTTCAGCTAATTGCTGCAAAAGCTCAGAGATTTTTTTATACCAAATTCCATCTCTTGCCTTGTTTAAATAAGGAATTAGCCATTGGTCAACGACTAACTCGCGTAAAGTTTGATAGCCAAATCCTATACAAGTGTGCAGTTGTGGTGATTTGTCTTTGTAGATGATGAAAATGTGGGTGTCTTCGTCAGTAGTGAAGAAATTAAGAATAGCAGTATGAGGTTGGTCTATAAGTTGCTGAATGGTAGCAAAATCTAACGGTTCTACTTGAATACCTCCAGATAAAACCGGGTCTAAACGACGGATTTGTTCCCAGATTTGTTGTTTTTGTGCTTCCAAGCTTTCGATGTTTACGGTAACAGTTTCTATTACAGCGCGAGTGAGAATTAAACTACCTTTATTTGTTTGCTCATTTCTAGATTCAGAGTCACTTTGGAAACGTTTCCGTTCAGTATCAATTTGTGCTTGTAGCTCATCGTATTGTTGCAAATATTCCTGAATTTGGAAAGGAATTTCGCCATCTGAGTAGAGATCATTACTTGCTATTAAATCGACCAGACGTTTAGAACGAGATCGCTCTACATATTCTATGGCTTTGTCAAGATTGCTGATATTGATGTAGGATTGAATTATCTTTTCGTAAACATCAATTGAGTCGGCTAAAATCTGTTGACGACTAGTATCAGTAGTTGACCAACTGCGGCTGATTTCGACAGCAATAATAGCCTGTTCGTATCCCTCAATAGCAATATCCCACCAACCTTCTGTGAATGCCAGATTGCCGAGATTTATACCAGATGTCAGACAACCTAGAGGTAGAGTCGTGGGAGTGCGAAATTCTAAGGCTAATTGGAAACAACGAATCGCCGCATCGATATTCTCCGCCCGGTTGCCCGTGATTTTGGACCTGTAGGCAGTTCCCAGATTATTTTGAGTCATCGCCCATTGTTCGGGGAAATCGGCCCAGGTATAGATAGCTAAAGCCAGTTGATAAGCAGCGATCGCCGCATCAAGATTCTCAGCTCGGTTGCCCGTGATTTTGTCAGAGTAGGCAGTTCCCAGATTATTTTGAATCATGGCCCATTGTTCGGGGAAATCGGCCCGGGTATAGACAGCTAAAGCCAGTTGAAAAGCAGCGATCGCGGCATCAATATTTTCCCCCCGGTTGCCCGTGATTTTGTCCCTGTAGGCAGTTCCCAGATTATTTTGAGTCATGGCCCAGTCTTCGGGAAAATCGGCCCGGGTATAGACAGCTAAAGCCAGTTGATAAGCAGCGATCGCCGCATCAATATTCTCCGCCCGGTTGCCCGTAATTTTTTCCCTGTAGGCATTTCCCAGATTATTTTGAGTCATGGCCCAGTCTTCGGGAAAATCGGCCCGGGTATAGACAGCTAAAGCCAGTTGAAAAGCAGCGATCGCCGCATCAATATTCTCCGCCCGGTTGCCCGTAATTTTTTCCCTGTAGGCATTTCCCAGATTATTTTGAGTCATCGCCCATTGTTCGGGGAAATCGGCCCGGGTATAGACAGCTAAAGCCAGTTGATAAGCAGTGATCGCCACATCAATATTCTCAGCTCGGCTCCCCGTGATTTTGTTAGAGTAGGCATTTCCCAGATTATTTTGAGTCAGGGCCGATTGTTCGGGGAAATCAGCCCGGGTTCTGACAGCTAAAGCCAGGTGATAAGCAGCGATCGCCGCATCAATATTCTCCGCCCGGTTCCCCGTGATTTTGAACCAGTAGGCAGCTCCCAGATTATTTTGAGTCATGGCCCAGTCTTCGGGAAAATCGGCCCGGGTATAGACAGCTAAAGCCAGTTGATAAGCAGCGATCGCCGCATCAATATTTTCCGCCCGGTTCCCCGTGATTTTGTCCCTGTAGGCATTTCCCAGATTATTTTGAGTCATGGCCCAGTCTTCGGGAAAATCGGCCCGGGTATAGACAGCTAAAGCCAGTTGATAAGCAGTGATCGCCGCATCAATATTCTCAGCTCGGCTCCCCGTGATTTTGTTAGAGTAGGCATTTCCCAGATTATTTTGAGTCATCGCCCATTGTTCGGGGAAATCGGCACGGGTTCTGACAGCTAAAGCCAGTTGATAAGCAGTGATCGCCGCATCAATATTCTCAGCTCGGTTCCCCGTGATTTTGTTAGAGTAGGCATTTCCCAGATTATTTTGAGTCATCGCCCAGTCTTCAGGGAAATCGGCACGGGTTCTGACAGCTAAAGCCAGGTGATAAGCAGCGATCGCGGCATCAATATTCTCAGCTCGGTTCCCCGTGATTTTGTCAGAGTAGGCAGTTCCCAGATTATTTTGAGTCATTGCCCAGTCTTCAGGGAAATCGGCATGGGTGTAGACAGCTAAAGCCAGTTGATAAGCAGCGATCGCGGCATCAATATTCTCCGCCCGGTTCCCCGTGATTTTGCCCCTGTAGGCAGTTCCCAGATTATTTTGAGTCATGGCCCAGTCTTCAGGGAAATCGTCACGAGTATAGACAGCTAAAGCCAGTTGATAAGCAGCGATCGCTTTTTCTAAATTCTCTGCTCTATTTCCTCTTAGTCTATCGCTATAAGTATTGCCAAGACTGTTTTGCAAACCTGCCCATTGTTCTGGAAAATTTTCACGATTGTATATATTTAAAGCAAGGTTATAGGAAACAATGGCATTTTCTAAATTCTCGCCTCTTTCGCGCATTATCTTACTATTATAAGCCCTACCTAAATTTATTTGACAATTAGCCCACTCCATCGGGTAAGATTGTTGATTAAAAATAATCATTGCTGTTTTATATGATGCGATCGCAATCTCTAAATTATTAGCTTTAATCCCGAGCGGAAACTGTTGAATTAAATTTCCAAAATAACACAGTATTGATGCTAAAAATTCTGCTTCATCGGATCTTATTTCAGTTAAAGTAGAACTACCCCATGTTTGTAGAACTACCTCAAATTGAGCATTAAGCTTATCTATATTCGACACTAAAATTGGATAAACAACTTGTGGATCTCCATTACTATGAGAGACAGTTTGTAAAACCTGTAGTAAAAAAGTTAAATTATCTTCACTTAAACTATCTTCTGACTTAGTAGCTAATGGTTTTTCCAGTAAATCCGATATTTCATTGGCAAGCCTTTGCAAAAAGCTTGCTGAATTTTTATCTCCATTTTCTGTTAATTTTTCTGCTACTTGTACTAGAATTTGAACTAATTTAACATCAATGAGTTCTTGGTGAGCATTCAAAAGCCCTGCTTCTTCTCCGCTTGGACAACTTAGCAGTGCATTGACCAGATTAAGATAAGCATTTAGATTCTGCTCATCCATTGTTTTTGATGCTCACTTATGCTATTAACAAAATTTGACTTCCTTAACTTATATCCCAAAAGTTCCAAAGAATGATCGCAATTAAGAAAAACTGTAACCAGTACAATTTTACCTTAGCTACTAGATTTTTGTTTTTGATACCTCGATTAAAAAAAGAACTAACAGTGCCAACTTTTACCACCAATTTTTCTGATATTTCAGCCCAAGTATATCCATCTAACCACAACAGAGTTATTTTCTGTAAAGTAATATCCTGACGTTTTTTCATCGGCTTCCCAAAAATATTCTCAGGATTCTCCACAACTATTTCTCTGAGTTTTTCTACAAAATCAGGCTCATTTTGCTCGTAAGTCAATTGGTCTAAGTAAGTGATTTCTGATTCTTCAGCATCCCCCGATTTACCGTTGCTAATTGGTTTGTCGGCTGAAACTAGGATATCTGTAATTGGTTTCCCATTCTCAGTTCTCTTATGAATACCACGATGATCATTACAGGCATCGATATTTTTTTTAGACTGAATAAACCTCGCCCAGTTTAAAATATCTCCCTTTTCAGGATCAAATTGCTTCCGCCGAATAATTTGGACAACTGCCAAGTCGGTTTCTTGCTTAGTGTCCTCCGAAATTTGACGGTACTCACTGGTCGATAATCCAGATGGATGCTTTGGCTTTGAAAGCTGTCCAGTTTGTCTGAATTCTGAAAGCAGTTGAGTCAAAGCCCGCTCTCCCTCGAAACTTTTAGGTTCATGTCTTTGGGCATCCAGGGCTAGCCTATTAAAGTAGTCGTTCTGTCCAGCTTCAGTGGACTTTTCATTTGGCTCAGGAGATGACTGCTTGTCCTTGTCAACCATAAATAAACACTCCGTTAAGAGTATAAGTTTATATAAATCACTGAGAAGATATCAACTTCCTAAAGACCCCTCGGTTTTCCGTAGAAAAGCTAAACGGGTTTTGATGGGAGAAGTAACCAGACGTTCTAAGTTAGAGTGGTGGGGCACTCTAAGCGAAACTGTAACGGTCTGGTTGGTTATTTATCTAGAAATATTGCTAAAGTTCTGCAAGTGCCTGAATTTTTTTTGAAATTCAACAATTCGATCAGAGTCAAAATAGCTGGAATTGTTATCCTATAACGTTTTGAGATATCTTAAACCTGATTGGGAGTTTCTTTTCTTAAGCACATTGAACCATTTGGACTCCTTTTTAGCAAGGTTTAGTGATTTTTCTCAAATGTCTTTGCTTGATAATTTTAAACTCTTCCTCTTTCTCTCTCCCTATCTCTCTGAGCAATCTGGATTTGCATCCGATTATATAAATCAACTTGAGGATCGGAATGGCTAACGCAAGCAACTAAGGCATAACGTTGTATTTCGATATCATCTGGCTTGGCCCATTTACGATTACAACTCACAACCAGGATCATATTTCCTTTATCATAGTTTGTAGACCTAGATGAAATTTCTACTTGCCCTCTTTGGATTGTTCCTTTCTTACGAATACTTGAGCCTGGAGACAATTTAACTTCAATACCCGCTTTATATTTTTTCTTTAACTTTTGTTTTGTATTATCTGTGGACTCATCAGGAGAACTTGTTTTGCTAGTAGTTTCATAAGCCTTCCTAACAATTTCACGATCGATTCCTTTAAACAGATCGAATTCCATTGTGACTCCTAGATATGAGTCTCCGCGAGTTGGGCGAGTTGGCGGATCAAATGCCAAGGTAATTGATAATATACGAGTGCCTTTTATTGTAAAAAATTCCGGTGGCAACTGGGGGATTTCGTAAATATGAAAATATCCTACTTTGATGGAAATATTATCTTCTGATAGCACAACGTAGTTTTCAGCAGAATACATGGCACGTTCTAAGTTAGCTTGCCCATATCCATAGATTTTTAACTGGTTTTTAATTTGTTTATTTGGAGATTTCTTACCTTTACATTGAAATTCGGGCGGAATTTCTTGAGGAAGAGCCGCAGAGTTGACAATAAGTGCCCGAATGAGGTTAGAACTAGCATCTGGATATTTGGTAAAAAGTTGAGCAGCAATGTTAGCCACACGAGGAGCTGCAAAGCTTGTACCACTACAAATATCGAATAATGAATTGGAGTAATCTTTGGATAAAGTTAAAATAGAGACACCTGCTATATTATCTGAAAGTATATTAGTTTTAGGTAACCCTAAATTTTCTCGATAACTAAGATCCAATGCTAAATCTCCACCAAAATCTACAACATCGGGCTTAATCATTCCATCAACTCCAAAACCAGTTCTAGTAAAGGGAGATGGGTATCCTGGTAGTTTGGCGATCGCTTGACGACGAACATCAGAAGGTTCTGTAATACTACCACGACCAAGTGATAAAGAACCTACGGTTAATGCAATTGCTGAAGTTGCTGGATCGATGATTTGGGCGCTCGGATTCAGCAGATAATTTGGATAATCAGTTCGTAGTTGCTCATTTGATTGTACCTCTTCATGAAAAGCATTTCCCGCTGAAATCACAAAAACAATATTTTTATGTTTGTAGTTATAAGCAATTTCATCTATTTTTGCAGCTAGGCGAAACTGCTTCAGTCCATCTCGATAAATTTGGTCAGCATTACCTAGGGAGATATTGATGATTTTACAATTAGGATACTGTTCAACAAAAGCACGAATAGCTCGATCCAGTTGATTTTCTACAAGCAGATCCTCATCATATTTATTATCCTCGTTTGTTACACGGGCAGAAAATAGCCAAGCTGTGGGATCGAATGAACGCTGTTTTATGCAATTTTCAACATCTCCATAGATAGCAATTCCAGCCACATTAGTACCATGTCCGTTTACATCGTCAGGACCGCCTTGGATGATTTCCTGTGTTGGATCTGGGAATACTTCAGCTTCACCCAAGACTGGAGCAATCAACGGATGACCACGTTGTACACCAGAATCAATAACAAGAATGCCGCAATTATCTTCAGGTGGGGGAATAATTTCTGGAAAATCAGAAATTGGTAGATTATAATCAGCATTTCTTTCAAATGCAGGTTGGGGAGGGCGATCTATTTCTTTAACAATTTCTTCTTGCAGCAAAAGCTCTAAAACTTCCTGGGTGACTTTAATTCTAGCAATACACAGATATTCACCTATGTAGCGATCGCTCATTTTCATGGAAGCAGTATCATTTGATAAACTTTCTAGCACTTCAGCAATATCATCTAAATATTTTTTCATTTCTCGGCGATCGCCTGTGTGCCAAAGTTCCAAATCTAAGGCAGCAACTTCATCTGCTTGTACAGGCTTTAAGCGTAACAACTGACCAATCCGATCTTCAGGTTCGAGAGGAACTAGCATCTCAATTGCCCCTAATTGTTCGTATTTAGGACCTGGTTTAATCTGACTGTAATTTTCTAACCGCTTCCTGAATTCTGTTAGTTCAATGTCCGATGAAAATACCACAATGACTTTATCAGGTTCATGCGCTAGAACATTTAGTTCTATTTGATTTACCAAGTTATCTGAAAAAGAATCTTTTTCAGCAATTTTTAGCTTGAAAATCAATTTTGGGTCAAGACGGAAAAGACTAGACTTTTTCTTATTTTCCTCAACCAAGACAGATATTTGATCTAATAAATGTTTCCCATGTTGAGCTACATCAGGACGGTTTTTACCACCAAAACCTGAAGGCGATCGTCGCTGTGATTCAATCTCTATTACTCTCGGTAATTTCAAGTGATCAAACTTATTTACCATTATGTTCAACGTAGATGATCATTTTGACTTTGCTATGATACTTTGTCTTTCTAAAAAACGGGCGATCGCTACCTCTAAATCATCAGCAGCCAAAGTCCGTTCACCTCGCAGGATCACAGCTTTAATTGCATCAGAGCAGATTCTCTCTAGATCTGCTCCAGTAGCATTTTCCAGCCGAGCAGCAAATATAGATAAATCAATACCACTATAGCGGATAGCTGATAAATAACGACTCAAAATAGTCGTCCGTAGTTCAAATGACGGGTGATCAAAGAAAATCACTTCATCAAATCTTCGCCAAACTGCACTGTCCAATAGTTGCTCATGATTAGTAGTCGCAATGAATACACTTTGATTATTGGTATTATCGATCAACTGTAACAAACTATTCACTAGGCGCTTTACTTCACCGTGTTCATTTAAGTTATCTCGCTCGCGGGCTATAGCATCAAACTCATCAAACAAAACCAGCCATTCACCTTTTTCAATGTAGGTAAAAATTTTCTGAAGATTCGTTGCAGTTTGACCCAAGTAAGAAGAGAATACTGCTGTTAGGTTCACATAAACCAGGGGAAGTCCCAAATAACTAGAAAGGATTTTTGCTGTTTGAGTTTTTCCACATCCAGGTGGACCGCAGAAAAGCAATTTGTTTTTGGGTTTCAGATTATATGCTGCAATGATATCTTGTTTACGGTTTTCTAGGACAATTTCTTGGAGGACATCAAAAATTTTTTCATTCAGCACAATCCGATCCCAAGTCAGATCAAATCGTTTCACATCAAGCAAAGTAAGTCCAGTATCCTTGTCTTTAGGAGGATCAGGAAATTGGTTCAGGGGATTGGAGTTAGTAGCTAGCGGTTTTGTAGATACATTTCCATTATGAAGCAACTTTTCTAAATCTCTAGCAAGTAAGACATGATTTTTATTTCTTTCTTCTTCAATTATTTCCATAGCGGCAGCCAAAAACTCTTCTCTATCGTTATGAGAGAAGCTTTTGAAGAGTTTTCTAAGGATTTCACCACGCGCCATATTTATAATTGGATTTAACTATTCAGCAGACTTAATTCATTATACTGTATTTTTCCTAAATAGTCAAATATACTGATTTATTTTACAGCGCAAATATCCTATTAATATTCATAATATAGCATTAGTAAATATCAATTTATCGATCTATATTCTGTTGATATTAACGCCAACCAGAATAGATGAATGTAGTCCAATAGAAAGGTTATGTAAATGAGTTGTTTTGTAGATGCGATCGCTTTTTTCTCACCCTATTTATATGCTGCATCCCAAACTTGACCAACGGCGATCGCGGTGATGAGAAGAGAGCTGTTTTCAGGTAGATTAAGTCCAAAACCCCCTTGACTTTTTTGGTGAATTGACATACCATATAATCATGGGAATCTGTGCAGCCCAATAATATCGGTTTTGACCAGGTAAATTATATCCATTCCAGCTAAACTTCGAGCAACAAACAAGGATAAATATCAATTATTGAAAACGGGTAATTGGCGATCAACATTAGTAATAAAACTACTGGGATAAATCATGGAAACTTTACTATTAGCAATTATAATTATATTGCAGATTGTGTTAATTGTTCTAATTATAAACCGTGATTACCACCTTTTACCAGAAAGTTTAGGTATTCCAGGGGACTCTCAAATTTCACAAGCAACAACCCAGAAACCAAGGGAAAGTCCAAAGAATTTATGGGATAACCCACTACCAGCATCAGCAGAGTTAAAGTTGACCGTTGCCGAATTTAAGAATAGTTATGATCGGAGTGAATCGTGGGATGGAGATTTTGTAGCCTGAAAAATTCTCCTACTCTACAAAGAGAAGAGTTTGACTGTGGGGATGAAGAAATTAATCACTATGAGAATTATCAATTTAGTGAAAGCAAAAACTCTGGCGATCGCCAAATTTATCAAGGAAATAAGGCGTTGCTTAATCAGGGTATGAAAATCAATCGGGGCGTATGCCATACGCCCCTACAAATTATTTATTCATACCGTAAATCAGCAACGCCGGCAATAAATAATTGCATAAATCAGGACGATGATCTATTTCTATCCAAATCAATAAGGCGCTTAATTACTCGCACTACATCATATAATTCATTCTGTTGTGGGTTAACAATAGTAAATTTTTTTGATATTGCATACAGACCTAATTGCCGATCAAGCTTGACAAATATATAATCTTCACCATTCATTATCATCCCCAAAATAGGCATCTCCGGGTGTGGATTTGCCATCATATAAGCTAAAGTTTGGGGTAATGCTTGTAAAACACTAAAGCTATATTGTTTAGCTTCTATTAATACAACCCACAATAAGTTTTTGATCACCAATGTATCAATAAATCCTTCTAATATAGTGTCCCCATTTTCAATCTCTATTTTGACAAATTTTTCTCCACGAATTTTAAACGGTGGGTCGCAAAATCCCAAGAGTTCTAATAGAGGAGATAGGATAATAATGTTAACTGTGGCTTCAAGAATAAAACCATCGGCTGCATAATAGAGGTAGCGATTTTTGAGGCGATCGAGGGAGTTTTTTTCTGTCTCGGTGAGTTCAGGTAAATCATTTAGCCATTCGGTGAAGAATTGAGGCTCATTTGTTTGAGTAATGTTGAATTTTTGTTGAGCTTCATTGAGGTTAGTAATAGCTTTGGTGATGGCAATAGTTTGAGACATAATTGTTCAGGATTTTGTTTGGGAATTTTAGCGTCAAGATATTTCAGCTATATTTTAAGCTGCTTCAAATAGAGACTTTCCGAAAGCTAACCACCAGTTAATCCCAGTCTAGCTCGTACTTCCGCTGCTGAAATGGTTTTTGTTTGTTGTCCGCGATCGCCCAGAAACGCCATCAATTCTTGATTCTGACGAGTTAGTTCAATTTCTTGATCAAAGTTATTAATCTCGGCTAGAATAAACTCTAAACCATCCTCTGTTTGCAGAATTAGGTTTTGTTGTCTAGCTTCTATCAGGAGCGCAATCAGGGCTGTTGAGTCAAGTGGTACATTAATAATCTTCATAATTCAAATTCTTTCCCCCGGATATAAAGTTTGTTGTGTTTCTTAAAACCTACAACTTCAATCTTGTCTTTGTTTGATAGTTTTAAGTATGGCATCAGGCTAAAAAGTACGATCGCTGCTCTGATCTCACTATTGATATTCTTCATCCTCAATTTTATCAACTGCGATCGCGAAACCCTTTAATGAAATAATCAAGGGAATAAAAATGATCAATCTCACTACAAAATCGTCAAATAAGTTTCGGTTGGACTGATGGGTAAGGGTTTTAAAGTTTGATTCTTCAAGTCTATTTCTAACCCCAAAGATTCCAAAGGAATTACTCCTAAAAGAGCATCTCTCCCTCCTGGTAACTCTAAACACTCAAAGGTTCCTTCCCGCTCAAACATTGAGATTTTGGCATCTTGGAAAATTCGGGCTTTACCAATACCCATTGCTGTAGCTACGTCCACTTCTTTAAGGAGTTTCAGTCCCAGCTTGGCGATCGCATCTGCTGGTAAACACAAGGTTGTTGCTCCTGTATCTACTAAGACATTTTTGAGTGTGATTGAGCGAATTTGTTCTTGGGAAATTGTCCCATCTTCAGCTCTAATTTGGTCGGCTCGATTAATAATTGTCAGCGTGGCAAAAACTTTTCCCATTTCTTGTTTACTTTGAATTGGCATTGGTTACCTCCTCCTTAAGAGTTGGAGTTTTGTCTACTTTTATTATAACTTCGCAACGGTTAGAAATGCGATCGCGGCGATGAGAAGACAGCTCTTTTCGGGTAGGTGAAGTCCAAAAAAACACCCCTTGACTTTTTTGTTTAATTGACATACTATATCATCATGGGAATCTGTGTCGCCCAATAATATCGGTTTTGGCAAGGTAAATTATACCAATTCCAGCTAAACTTCGAGCAACAAACAAGGGTAAATATCAATTATTGAAAACAGGTGATTGGCGATCGCCACATTAGCAAAATCAAAACCACTCTAAGAACCAGTCCATTAATCGCGATCGACCACCATCAACATAACATAAATATCGACTGTAGGGGCGAAGCATTCCGGCAGATCAATTAAAGGTTAAAACCAGCAAATTATGACCGGAATGCTTCGCCCTTCTTCTCTGGCTTCCTCATGATTACCCCTAAATAATTCAGAAATCATTATTTTTGTCAGATCTTAACGCAAACCAGAACAGATAAAAGCAGCCCAATAAAAAGGTGAGGCAAAGGGAAATTCTTGGCGGCATAAAATTTTCAGGTTTTGGGTTATTTGGTAAACCTTTTCGCCGATCTTATTCCACTCTTTATATTCTTCATCCCATTGTTGATACTCAGGTGTTCCTTTAACTAATCTTTTGCGATTTTGATCAGCATTCTTGAGCTTTTCTGCTACTTGTTGCCGTTGCTTTTGTAAATAAGTTTCGAGTTCAGATTTGTACTCAGTATCTAGAGTTGTTCCTGGTAGGGTGCGAAGTTTGATTTGCGCTTGTTGGAGTGCTTCAGGACGATTTAAACCTTGTTGGCGATACTGATAATAAAAGATGGAAAATAAGGCAGTAGCTAAATCATCGACTGACCACAAGGTACTGACCACACTTCGCGCTCCAGCACATAAAAAGCCAGTTGATAATGATAAAATATCATCAGTAATCTGAGCTAAAGCGAGGT
The DNA here is from genome assembly GCA_963744145.1 of uncultured cyanobacterium. Classification (GTDB taxonomy): domain Bacteria; phylum Cyanobacteriota; class Cyanobacteriia; order Cyanobacteriales; family CAWUOF01; genus CAVUSO01. The sequence continues at coordinate 2,815,352 of CAVUSO010000001.1, forward strand.
GCGTTTCGCAACAGGAAAGAAACAGATCAGAGAGATGAGGAAGTCGAAAACCGGGGGTCATTATTTGACCTAAAGTAATATTACCATCGGCAAGTATGAGCCGGGATTCTAAGGGACTATCCAATCGTGATGAAGCGTGATGGCTCGAATGTAATACTTGCACTTGTTTAGCCAGTTGGCGATAATTGCTCACGGTAGCTTGACTGCGACCTTTTAAGCGTTGATTTTCTGGAATCTGGTATAAATTAGCGATTTTTTCGCATTCAAATTCTACACTGGGTAATGTGCCATCGGGGTTTTCTACTAGACCATAATTAATTTTAGAAAGTTGGGGACGTTGTTGGCAATATTGCAATATTTGACTACTGGGAACATAGCGAATGCGGAATTGATCACCTAAGTGTGGGGTTGAGATTATTTCACTTTCTCTGTGCAGAGAGTTACTTTGAATGGGCAGAGTTAAAGGTAAGGCAGCGAAAGGAATTTGATGCCAAAATAGGTGCGGAATGATCATCAATTCCTCAATGTCACTTAGATAAGTTTTCACTAAGGTGGTGAGTTGCAGTTTTTCCGCTAATTGCTCCAAAAATTCCGAGATTTTTTCATACCAAGTTCTGTCTTTTTTCCTATTCTGGTAGGAAGTTAGCCACTCGTCAATAACTAACTCGCGCAAAGTTTGATAGCCAAATCCTTTACAAGTATGTAATTGGGGTGATTGATCTTTGTAGATGATAAAAATGTGAGTGTCGTTGTGAGTAATAAAGAAATTGAGAATAGCTGTATGAGGTTGTTCGATCAGTTGCTGGATGGTGGCAAAATCTAGAGGTTCGACTTGAATTCCTCCAGCTAAAACCGGGTCTAAACGGCGGATTTGTTCCCAGACTTGTTGTTTTTGTGCTTCCAAGCTTTCGATATTTACAGTAACAGTTTCTACTACATCACGAGTGAGAGCAAAACTACCTTTATTGGTTTGCTCGTTCCTAGATTCAGAGTCACCTTGGAAACGTTTTCGTTCAGCATCAATTTGTGCTTGTAGATCATCGTATTGTTGCAAATATTCCTGCACTTGAAGAGGAATTTCACCTGCTGAGTAGAGGTCATTACTTGCCATTAAATCGACTAGACGTTTAGAACGCGATCGATCTACATATTCAATGGCTTTGTCAATGTTGCCGATATTGATGTAGGATTGAATAATGTTTTCATAAACGTAAATTGAGTCAGCTAAAATCTGTTGACGACTAGCATCAGTAGTTGACCAACTGCGGATTTTTTCGACAGCAATAATGGCTAATTCGTATCCCTCAATAGCAATATCCCACCAACCTTCTTTGAATGCCAGATCGCCGAGATTTCGGCCAGATTGGAGACAATCTAATGGTAGAGTGGTAGGAGTACGAAATTCTAAAGCTAATCGGAAACAACGAATCGCCGCATCAATATTCTCCGCCCGGTTCCCCGTGATTTTGAACCAGTAGGCATTTCCCAGATTATTTTGAGTCATAGCCCATTGTTCGGGGAAATCGGCCCGGGTTAAGACAGCTAAAGCCAGGTGATAAGCAGCGATCGCCGCATCAATATTCTCCCCCCGGTTCCCCGTGATTTTGGACCTGTAGGCAAGTCCCAGATTAGTTTGAGTATGTGCCCAATATTCAGGGAAATCAGCCCGGGTTCTGACTTCTAAAGCCAGTTGAAAAGCAGCGATCGCCGCATCAATATTCTCCCCCCGGTTCCCCGTGATTTTGTCCCTGTAGGCATTTCCCAGATTATTTTGAGTATGTGCCCATTGTTCGGGGAAATCGGCCCGGGTTCTGACAGCTAAAGCCAGGTGATAAGCAGCGATCGCCGCATCAATATTCTCCCCCCGGTTCCCCGTGATTTTGGACCTGTAGGCAAGTCCCAGATTATTTTGAGTTATGGCCCATTGTTCCGGGAAATCGGGCCGGGTTAAGACAGCTAAAGCCAGTTGAAAAGCAGCGATCGCCGCATCAAGATTCTCCGCCTGGTTCCCCGTGATTTTGAACCAGTAGGCATTTCCCAGATTATTTTGAGTCATAGCCCAGTCTTCGGGGAAATCGGCCCGGGTTCTGACTTCTAAAGCCAGTTGATAAGCAGCGATCGCCGCATCAATATTCTCCGCCCGGTTCCCCGTGATTTTGACACAGTAGGCATTTCCCAGATTATTTTGAGTCATAGCCCAGTCTTCGGGGAAATCGGCCCGGGTTAAGACAGCTAAAGCCAGTTGACAAGCAGTGATCGCCGCATCAATATTCTCCGCCCGGTTCCCCGTGATTTTGGACCTGTAGGCATTTCCCAGATTATTTTGAGTTGTTGCCCATTGTTCGGGGAAATCGGCCCGGGTTAAGACAGCTAAAGCCAGTTGATAAGCAGCGATCGCCGCATCAATATTCTCCGCTCGGTTCCCCGTGATTTTGTAATAGTAGGTATTTCCCAGATTATTTTGAGTTTTTGCCCAGTCTTGAGGAAATTTATCGGGAGTGAAAATAGTTAAAATTAATTCGTAACCAATTATCGCAATTTCTAGGTTACTAGCCCTGTTTCCTAAAGGAAACTGTTGAATTAAATTACTGAAATTTCTAAAAACTCTTGCAATATATGGAGCTTGTTCTGGTGCAACTTGCGAGAGAATATTTTTAGCCCAATTTGGATACAATTGAACTAAGGTCTGATTGAGTTTATCTCGGTTAGCAGCAATGATGGGATAGACGACTTGTGGGTTGCCATTACTTTTAGAAGTTGCTTGCAATACTTCACGCAAAAATATAGTATACTTTTCTGGTGATCCTCTGGATGAGGTATTGCCCAGATAAGCGGCTATTTGCTGTGCCAACTTAGTTAAAAATCTTGTGAGACACTCAAGTAAGGCTTGAATTAAATTGAGATAGTCTTGTCGGCGTTCTTTGTCCATTCTTATGTTTCCTTGTTCTACTAAATAATTAAAATAAAAATTACTGCTTACTAAACTTTACAAACGGCAATCCTAACATTTACAATAATAGAAATGCGATCGCGGTCATTAGAAATACGATCGCGGTAATTGGAAATGCGATCGCGGATAAAATTCGACTGCCCTTCGACTGCGCTCAGGGCACAGACAGGGCAAACTTAGAGAGGTCTATTAATCTGAGTCATCATCACCCCAAATTTCATCTAACTTGTCTAGCAACTCTTCTGCTAAATCTTGCAGGTCACTTTTGTCGGAATCATCAAACTCTCCTTTATCCATAATAGATGTTCCACCTCGGGAAACAAGACCTTTTTCTGTGGGTAGATAACTAGCTAAAAAATCCCCACCAGCATAGCGTCGCTCGTATTTGTCATGGGTGCGATATATTCGTTCCAATTGAGCAGCAATCTCTGAAATTGGCTGATCTGCTAATCTTTCCCTCACTTTAATTGCTATTTCGTCCTCACTTTGCAAAAAAATCTGTGCTGATTCTAAGCGATCGATATAATCAATGAATGTTTCGATTGGTTGAAGACTAGCAATTTCTATTTCTTCTGGTGGTGCGTCTGGATCTATAGTTGGAGAAAATCCTAACAACTGCACTTCATGTACGGGTGTATCGCCATACGCCCCTTCTGGGAATTGAACACCAATATAGGCAATTCTATCTTCAGTTACCTCGATCGGTAGAGAAATAACAGTTTCTCCTGGTAAAACCGGACGACATTCTAATTTCCCCAAATTGGGAATCACCAAATCAGCTACATCCAGGATAGCGCGAATCCCAGGATGCCAACTTTCACCTTGATTTAAGTCTGTGTCTATTTCCATCCACTCCAGAAAATTATGCACCATATAGACTGCCAAGGTGTTAAAATAAACTCGTTTACCTTTTGCTGGGGTGGCTTGTTCTGAGGCAAATTTACGCGCTATTTCCTGATATTGTTGAGGAATAGCAATAGTTAGAAAGGAATTTTCTCTGGTATTCATTTTTATTGATCCTGTTGGTATCCAAAATTTTTAGCAATCTCTCTCAGAAGAGGTAAACATCTTCTTTTCCAGTGGGAATTGAGAGCTTGGTAGTTCACATTAAATTCCTTGGCAATATCAGATAGCTTGTCTGGTGGATCTTTTAATTGTAATCTTTTGGCTAGTTCTTGACAGTTAGCGTTAGGGTGTTCTCTAGGATGACAACTTTGCAGTTCTCCTTCTGGATCTTCCTCTATATACTGCCACAACCTTTGACCAATTTGTTGTGTTTCTTGTTTAATTAGCACATCTATACCCGTGGGCTTTTCTGTCGGAACTGTACCTATATAAGTCTCTCCATTTTCACTGGGAAGAGGAACATCTAGAGACAAAGGCTGAATTTTAAAACGGCGGTAGAGATCAATGATTTTAAACTTGAGAATTTTATTGAACCACGTAACAAAATCTCTGATTATTTCCAAACTAGCATCATTGATATCCAAGTTTCTCTTTTGGACAAACTTACGGAGATGGCGATCGCTAATTTTTGCTTTTTCTTGATCGCTAATTTTTACTTTGTCTAAAGAAATAGCTTCGAGAGCATCATTGAAAGCCTCTTGGTAGTTAATTCGTTGGTCGGCTGAGTGGTATATACCTGGAAGTTGCGGGATCAGCGTTAATAGCCCATTCATAGCCTGGTTTTGCTCTGGACTACCATTTTGATAGGTAAGCACCTCTTCAATCCGTTGGCGGAGTTGTTCATTCATGCGAGCATTTATGAAAAAAGGTATGCTTTCCATATTATCAAGAAAGCATCCCTCACTTGCGACTTTACCCATTTTCTTAAGCTGCATCGCCTAAATCGCCTCCAGGTTGCTGATTTTCCTCTTTCCAGTTGCGATTCCCTTCCTCATACGGTTGCTGGGCTGCAATTAGATCCTGCTCACATTGTTTAATTTGCGTCCCATAACGGTAAGCGATCATCTTTAAATCTTCTGTTAAAACCTCTTCCAACTCAGCACTCTGATCTTGGACCCATTGCTGACGTACTGATGGGACAAGATGTGGCCAGCGATCGACCATTTGCCAGAGATAAAGTTGATATTCATCATTATGATCAGACTGGTTGAAATTCATCATTGCTTGGGTTGTTTTGTGCTTACAACCTTTAGTCGTTCAAGTGGTGAGAAATTATGCAACTTTTTTTTGAATGTGGGACAGGATGCCCTATAGTTCAGTTAAGAGTATTTTGGGGGATATGGGCGAAGAAGAGTTTACCCGCTCGCGGAATCAAAGGGTAGTTGAATGGGGCGATCGCGTAGCGTACCGTAGACATCAGCATTCGGATTTAACATTACAACGGATTCGGTGGTTCATGAAGTACAGTAAGATTTGGCACGAATAGCGATAAGTTAAAGTTAATTGTGATTGATCTGTGTTGGTTGGGCGGGTTTATGATGTTGATCTATTTGTGTCAGAATTAACTGGTGAACCCGCCCCTACAAATCCTGGTTTATTGTCATCATAAATTCATTGACAATACATTTTTATGATCTCGTAGGGGCGGGTTCACCGCTGAATTTGCCACACACAAATAACTCTTGTGCCGAGCGCTTGCCCTGAGTTTATCCTGAGCGTAGCCGAAGGGCGTAGTCGAAGGGTAGTCGAGGTATTGATGAACCCGCCCTGCCTCACAGATCACCTTGATGAACTCTTGTGTCGAGCCTAATCGAGACATCACTCATCTGGCATTACAGACAATATTGCTATACTTCATAAACAGGTCATAGGTTGTAAACCCGCTCAACCAAACGAGATAACTGACTGTACTTCATCAACGGGTCATCCGCTGTAACTGACCTGAAAATTACCCATTTTTTACATCAACATAAATATATTTACCATACTGTTTAAATTCATCATCTTTATCCAATAAATTTCGGATAGCTTGACGAAGTTCTTTAGCTGGTAATAGACAATCACGCTCGTAATCACTTAAGGTTAAATTCAGATCAGGGTACAAAATCTTGAGAAAACCTGCGGCTGATTTAATAATAGCATTTTCATCTCGAATATTGACTGTCTTTTTATCAAAATTAGTATGTTCGATCGCATATTGTTTAAATTGATTTTCTTGGCGTAAAGATAGCAAGACTTCACCAAAAAAATCCATCTTCAATCCAATTTGAGATGCGATCATATCTTTCTGGAATTTGGGAATTTTCCATCCAGGGATAATTCCAGCAAAGCGATCTAAAAAAGCTGTTTCATCCAAAAATTTAGGCAGTGTGGAAAGTAAATTGTTTTCATTAAAGGGGAGTAGCTGTTCGTTTAATTCGATATTAGCGAGCATGACAAAAGAGCAGTCACTCGCAATATCTTCATATCCTCCCCGATTATAACGACCATTAGCAAGATAATTTTTTAGTGGACCAATCATTTCACTGGGGTTGTCAAACCTCAGACTCTGAACTTCATCTAGAATTACTGCATCATAACATCCTAGTAAACCTGTTTCTTTGGTTTTACCATTAAAAAAAAGTACCGCTGGTCCAATTTTTCCGCCACTTACCAATTTGATTTTGTTACTGATATTTTCAAAAAAAAAGCTTTTACCTGTTCCTTTGGGAGCTAACTCCCAAAGATGGTAATTTGGTTCTACTAATGGTAATAGTCGAGCTAGCACCCAGGTTTTTGCGTCGTAAGTATAATCGGGATGCTCTGGATTAAAACCCATTGAACAAAATATTAAATCTCGCCATTCTTCACTACGGAAACGTGAGCGATAATTCGCATATTCTTTCAAATCTACACTAGAACATTGGAATGGATCAAAATCCATTACTTGGATTTTGCCATCATTGTTCATAGTTAAACTTATTTTGCCCCAAATCCCTTGACGGAGTAACCGTTCATAACGTTCAACTAGATCCTTAGAAATCCGACAGTCATCAAAACTTAAAATAGGAATAGATGCTACGGGTTCGGGAATTTCTTCTTTGGATTTTTGTAATTTTACTCGAACTTGCATTGCGGCAATTATTTTAATTACTTCTCCCTGGGTTAGACGGTATTTGAAAACTTCTTTATCGTTTTTGCGTGGGAAAGCTTTTTGAATAAAATTATCTATTTTTTCCTGTTCATTTGGGCTGAGTTTCCCAGTTCCTGGTACAATTTTATCGAGTAGCCATTCAGCTACGAAACTTGGTACTCCCGTAGCTGTTAGACCACTAGAAGGTAAGCGAGTTTTATCTATACTCAGAGAGCCAAAAACATCGCGAACAAGAGTGTTGTTATATATTGATTCAGGTAAATTCATCGATATTTAATCTACTTTGGAAAATTCGATTGATCGTAATAGAAGATGTAGGTTCTAGTGAACAAATCCCTAGTTCGGTGTGATTAAAACGAAATTGCAACTTACCAGAGAGAAATAGCTGCTTTTCCCTTTGGGAAATTGGCAATTCGGGCCAATTCGCAATTTCTAGGTCTAAGGTAATTTTATCCTGAGCTGTAATTTCCGCATCAAGATATTTTCCTGCTTTCAAATTCGGTAATTCATTGATATATAAATAAAGGTCTGTAATGGACACGGAGTTGGGATTATCAATAGTAATTTTTAAGGTTCCTGTTTCGTTGGGTTTACCCTCTCCAGAACAAATAATAATAATTGGGTATCGCTCTACCAAAAGACTCAGTACCGAGACTCCCACGACGACTTCTTCCGGAAATAATCCACCATGAGTTCCTATTGCTGATCCATCCGTGGTGTTGAACGAACCTAAACAAGCAGCATCTCTAACTATACTAACATCATGGGGGAGACTAAAGCGACCAGATTCTAAGACAATAAATCTTGGATCATTAGTTTTTCCGATCGCCATTCTACCTTTTGTAGTTATCTCTTGTGGAGCATCCTTAAGGGTTTCTACTGGACCAATCATTTGTCCATGATCGCTGGAGATCACTATTTTTAAGTTTTCCGGATTAGGGTGTCGTTTGAGACAATATCCTATTTGTTTAGCAATACCTTCTAAGGTATGGGGACGTTGAACCTGATCAAGATTTTGCCAGTTACGTTCACTATGGTAAATATCATCAAGTTGATTTGTATCCCAGCAATAAAGCTGATGAGCATTTTGCTGCAAATCTTGATCAAGATGGTGACGTTGTTTGTCTGTGTAACGTTTACCAATTCCGATTAGAGAAAAAGCTTTGTTAATTTCCATATTCCAAGATTCATGATCGGGAAGTAATTGAGAGTAAAGACTCCATTTTGCGTATTCCGTTTTAGTTGGCAAAATGCTGAATCTCCCAGAAATATCTGTGGTAATTTTTAAATTGTTTTCCTCGGTCAATATTTTGAGCAATTCTTGGTGATCTAGCCATCCTAATCCATCAATTACTACCCAAAAAACAGGATTTTTTTGACAAAGTTCTTTGACTAGATAGGTAACATTGTAGTTTAATGTTGAATGACTAACTGAATCTAGTTTTAATTCTGGGTAATGTTTAAATAGCCACTCTAGAAAGGTATTTGCTAGACGATCACTTAATCTTTGTCCAATCGGAGATTTTTTGATAGCGATCTCCCACTTACGGAATGGTAAATAACTTTTTGTTACCCATTCTAGTACATCTGAGACACTGGTTTCTAGTGCTAGAGGTTGTGGTTGAGATGGTGGTTGTTGATTATTTAAGTCTATCCGCTGTTGGAAATTCAGGTAAGCAGAAATTTTGGCGATCCTTTCTTTGGTAATCCAGGCTGTTTTTTTGGTTAAGATATTACTAGCGATCGCTGCAATTCGTTTTATTCCTGGTTGCTCATGGGGAACGATCGCATCTAAAATTCCTCCTTGAGTTTTGAGGATCTGAGCATTCCAAAAATTGTCAAATTCTGAGGCTAAAATATCAGGAATTTCCCGAGGATAAACCGGAAGTTCTTTAATTGGTGGTTCTAATAAACCCAACCACTGTTTGAGAAAAATAAGTTTATCATTGGTCTGGTAATAACTAGCTAGTTCTAGATTTAATGATTGAATTTTATTTTGCCAAACTTGCTCAAAAAATTGGTATTTTGATGGTACTTGTATAGATAACCATCGACTTAAATGCTCAATTGATGGTGGTTCAAACCACAAATTATCACTATCGGTGGTTATTTCTGATAGAAGATGAGCGATCGCATTATCTACCGGATAAGGCTCAAGTTCTATCACTAACTCTAAGATTTGTTTATCATCCCATTCTGACGGTAAAGGTAAGGGGTTAAATATTGATGCTAATTTCAACCGAGGGTGTTGTTTTTCTTCAACGATCGCATCAGTTTTGTCCCAAATGTACAGCCATTCACGAGTCCAATCACACAGTAATTTACCTTGAATCCAGTAAGCGCAGTTATCCTGAAAAAAGAATTTTAACCATTCTACTTCTGTAGTAATGGGAATATAACCATCAGGGATTTGATAGAGTCTAGTTGGATCTAAAATAACAGATTTAACCCTCGCCATAAATCAATCAAAACCCCTTAATTTGGCAAATATTCTTTGAGTAGCTCATAGACACTGAGTTTTTCTTCAGGTGGGAGTTTATCAAACAGCTCAATTATTTGATTAGCTCGATTTTCTTTTTTCTTTTCTTCACTTTCTTCCTGTATTTTTTGATTATCTGGATTATAATGTGAAGGATTTGTTCTTACTTTTCCTTGACTTACTTGACTAATTGGTTGTGATATATTAGCATTATCTTGCAGTTTTCTTAACTCTTCTATTCTTTGATGAACAACTTTTTGAGAATCATTTAATTTTTCAATTAAATAAGCTAAATTTGGAATTTTCTTAATATATTCAAGATATTGTTTTAATTCAACTTCATAAGCACCACAATCTTTTTCTGTATTTAGAAATTTAGCGCGTTGAGTTAATTGGTTAATAATTAGCTCAATTTTACCCATTACCATTTCTAAAGCTTTAGATTGGCGATCGCGTTGCTGCTGACTGGGAGTGACATTAATAGTTCCTGAAATCAGTACAATTGCTGGGGGTTGACCTAGGGATCTGTAAATATTTACTAATTCCGCAATTCCAGAATTAGGGTCTAGAGTTTCTGCTTTTTTTATGGATTTAAACCATGTGTCAATTTTTTTTATTCCATCTTGTAGTTGTTTTTGCTTTTCCTTAATTTCACTAATTTTTTGGCTATCAGTATTTCCTAGCTTTAAAAAAACATCAATCTGGTCAATATACTTTTCGGCACTATCGAAATCTACAGAATCGGGAATTTCTGGATAGGGAGACGGTTGACGACGAATTAATTCAGGTTTAGTCGTCAGTATCCATTTGTTCACAAACTCTTTCGGTTTATCAAGGATATTCGTATTTGCCCAATCATTGATTGGTTTTATTTGTATTGAAATTTGCTCGGTTTTATTTTGAGCAATTCCAAAACGCCCTCTTAAATAAATTTCATTACGGTGATAAGCAAGCCATGCGGTAAAAAGGATAGTAAAGGTAAACTCGTTATAACCATAGGGTGGACTGGATAATTTATCCCAAATTGTAGCAATATAAACCGATTTTTCCTCATATTTACTACCCAATTTAGTCATTTTGGAAATTTCATCCCAAGCGGAGCGAACTTTCTGATTATTTGGCTCTTGGACTAAATATTTTTTAGAGGTTTTTTTGAGCAATCCCCAAGCAGAAACAAAAATCGGGTCAATTAAGTTATTGTACTCTTTACCAGGTAAATTTTCAGATAAAGTATCTAGTAAAAGCTGTTTAGCAACAAATCCGAGAATTTTTGTTCCCGATGAACTTTTTAGTGCGATCTTATCTATTTTTTCAACAGGTGGAACCAGTGAGTAAAGTTCTTGTAATAAAGCGCTAACCAGACGTTCTGGTTTTTTCCGGTCAGCTAAAGGTAGTTTTTGACTACCATAACTATGATAAGTACAGTTGTCAAAAATCTTTTTCAATCCTTGGTCTATTTGCTGTTGGATCTGTTCTGTAAATTGGGAAAAAGCTTCACCATAGTTTTGCTTTTGGGCTGAAGTTTTCTCATTCAACTTATCCCGCTTGAGCAGCAAATGAGCAATATCCATAGCTCCTTGCTGAGGAATTGCTACAGAGATTTGAGAACGGATAGAAGATTCGATCAGTAGTTGATCAATTTCGTCACGAAGTGGTTTTAATTCTGTTTCTGTTTCTGCCAAAACATAAGCAAATATGCCTTTTGCTGGGGTTTCTTGTAAAGTTTTATCTCTTAATAAAGCTTTTTGAAATCCATTAATCGAATAGATTTTATACTCAAATTGCCACTCATCGCTAATTAATTTGTTTTGGTCTACAAATTCCATAGCAGTAATTGTAGTCGCTTTGAAATATTCTTCTAGATGTTCTCGGCAATAAATTAAAACTTGATCAATGGTAGGCTTTTTTCTATTATAATATTTATCTTCTGCTAGTTCCTTGTCTATTTCTTGCTCTAGGTCTAGAATACTAAATCCGGAGTAGAAACTATAGGTGTTATTAGCAAGTTTGTATATAGCTCGTCTATTATTACAAAGTTGGTCGAGAGCAATTTTAACTTTCATTTCCGATAAACCAGTTAAAACACTCAATATCTCTTCATGTTTTTCACCGTCTGGTTTAGTTAGTTTGCTACCACTAATATAAAATAAGAAGATGGCTTTTAACAAGGTAATTTCTTCACTTGAAGCTGCTCCAATTACTGAATCAAAAGCTTTTTTATAATCTGTGTATTTGGAGTGATTAGAAAAATTATCAATAAAAGCGTCAACCAGTACCACTGGACGAATATAGTTGAGTTTTCCTTCGATTTCTACTGGCTCATTTTGAATAAAGTTTCTGACATCATACTTAACAAACTGAATCGCTGTACGTCCTTGGGTAAAGTCCAAATTACAAAGCAGATAAGCGGTGAGAGGATGGAGGGGAAAACATTTGGAAGCAAAATCATGATGGAATTTTTTAAAATCCCTTTTTCCTTCGCGATAAAAGGTAATTCGTTTCTCACAAGCAGTTCTACTTTCATCTAATAAAGTGCTATTCCATCGATCGCGAAACTCTTCCCAAACTGTGGGATTTTCCTGAACAATTAACTTAGAAAAAACTAACTCTAAACTAGAAACAGGTTCATAGGTACTGCGACTCAATTCCAGCCGAGAAATTAATTTTTTGTAACTTTCTATTTCTTTAAAATTGCGGGGAACTGCGGCTGCATTTGATGGTTTAATTTGAGTGAAACTGATCAGGGCAATTCGTCCCTTGTGGTTTTCACAAAAATTAGTTATATTTTGCAAAGCCATTCCTCCCGCTGTTGCAGGGTTGCTTGCCCAATTTTGTAGATAAGCATTAAGTTCATCTAACAAAATTAAAATCCCTGCAAACTGGGGATTTTTTCCAGAGCAAAGCTTTTTGAGCAAATCTTCAAGAATATCCTCTAAGTCTAAATTTGCTTCAAAATTAATTGCATATCCACCGATCGTAAATTGACGACTAATATCGATGACTGTAGGAATAACGTGATAGTTATCATGTCGCAATAACTCAATCATCGATTCGATATCACCATAAGGATTGTCGATCTTTTTTAAATATTTTTCAGCTATTGCAAGCTGTTCAGTATCCAGTCTTTCCAAAAATTGTAGGGGTTCACTGCAAAATCGCTGGGCAATAGAACCACTCACTCCTTCCGTTTCTAGGGTTTGACGTAAAGAGCGCAGAAAATTCTGTTTCAGATCACCGCGATCGCCACTTAAACAGATCACTAAATGTTTTGGATTTCGTTGTTTATAAGCTTGTAAATCTGCTAAAATTGCCGGATATTCAGAAGTAGCTAACCGGATTTGCTCTAAAGTTCCCTGCACTTCTTTACTTTCATAAGGCTGTTTAAAAAAGTTGGCCAGGACTAACCCAAAGTGAGATTTTCCTTTGCCATAGTCTTGAACTAAGAGGTGAACATTTGGCTCATTTTGACTATGGTAACTACGCCGGACAGCATCAAGAACTCCCACCGTCGATGATTTTAGATTTTTCTGATCATAATTAAACACAAATCCTTGACAAAGCTTTAAATTTTTCTCCTGATCTGCGATCATATCGAAATTGACAGCATCAGCTAATAGGGCAGTTTCATTAATTCGGACTAAATTATTTAGTTTCATTTGATGGACCTGATTATCAATAAATTAAATATGAAAAACTCGCTGACGCGGCCAATTTAGTGGTAGAACTTTAGCTGGCAACAAAATCCAAAGCACTGCTTCTAAATGTCGCAGTTCTGATAATTTTTGCCAAAACAATTCCATCGGAAATGTAGATTGAACAGATAAATAAGTAATCAGATAATCTAACTTTTCCAGAATTATCGTTCTATTATAGTTGGTTGCACAGATTGAGCGAATAGCATTAAATTCTTCGTCTAAGCGCTGATGAAGCACCAAAAATTGGTGAGAGCTGAGACGAGTGAGTAAGTTTTGCCGATAGCTAACCCGTATAGCTTTATTATCACATAAAAGAGACAATAAATCTACCTCCGTAGGATTGTCCCATAGCAAAAGATGGGGACGATCCTCTGGTTTTGCGTCTGGAAGTTTCAGATTAGGGTTGATTTGCATAAGCTTTTTCTAGAAGAGTCAGAGAGTTATCCCACCGACGTACTATTTGAAAAGGGGGAACTGTGCGACGCTGTTCAATCAGTCCATAGGCTTCCAAATTGTTAAAATGCTCTTGTAAATCATCGGTGCTAATTCCTAAAATAGTCGTTAGTCCCATTGGTTGATCGACAACCGCTTTAGTTAACACTGAAGTTTGGGTTTTAAAGTCCCGTTCCCAAAGTTGGGCAAGAAAATAACCGATCATATAAACATTGGGAAGATTAGCGTTACCTGTTTGATATGTATCATTTTTATTTAATTCAATAAAACGACAAGATGCTAAGGCTTGAGTTTCTGTATAAGCTCGCAAAATATATTTCAATCTTTCTGTAATTATTTTTTTAGTTTCTTCAAAAACTGTGGTACTATTTTCGATCAGTTCATTCATAGTAAACTGACGATGCTGTGGTAAAAAACTATGGACAAAATAACACCATCCTCCCCAATCAGCCGGATTTTTTGGTAATTGTTTCATGTTTCGTTCCCCAAAACTCAAATAAAAGTGCATCAACCAGTCTGTAATGTTTGTCTGTAAAAATGAATCTAGTCTTAACACTATTTTACCTTCTGGGGTTGGTCGATTATCTTGAATTAACCCTGCTCGAATTGCCCAGCTTTTGATCTGTCCAACTTTTGCATTACCTAAACTGGTTCTCTGCATTAAGTTTTCTAAAGTATCATTTAAACCTTTTTCCTCTGTAGCTGTCTGAAGAATTCTGCGGATTTCTTCTTTTTTGAGAGCGAAATTTCCGTGAAAGTGCATTTTCAAGTTAGCCATAATTATTTGCCGTCTAAATATGTAGATCACTACTATTATATTCCAATACAGTTCAGTTAAGAATATTTTTGGGGATATCGGCAGAAGAAGGGTGAAGCATTCGGATACAATATTACTGGTTTGATCGCTCAATTATCGCCCGAATGCTTCACCCCTACATTTAACTGAACCGTATTGTATTATATTCTATTTTTAGTTCTAGCGATCGTTTTCTCTGCCACTTGTTAATATGATCTAATCCAAAGTATCGCAAGTAACTGAATCACTGGTATGGGGAACCTAAATGAAACATGAACAGAATTTTATCTTTAAGTATAAATACTCAAACTAGAACAATGAGAGAGTGCTTTGCTAGTTAAGCGCACCATCTTAAATCACTTATAGACAAAATCTGATCTTGAAAGCTAGCAGTTCTAGGCATAAAATAGTTAAGAAACAAAAAAACAGTACAAAAGATTGTTTAGGATAATCCTTGCTGTTCTTATAGTTTAGCTTGATTTCGGCTAATGATTAAAACTTGGAGTGCCTACCAATATGGACAGTATTATAGACTACCAACTAACTGAAAAAATCTACGAAAGTCCTAATTCAATAGTTTATCGAGGCACTGACCAACTCAATAAACAACCAATTATTCTGAAAATTCTTCAGGAAAATTACCCTACTCCATCAGAACTAATCCGATATAAACAGGAATATGAAATTACTCGTTGTTTCCATGCCGATCGCATTATTAAAACCTCCGGATTACAGCGATATAAGAATAGTTTAATCATCATTTTAGAGGACTTTGGTGGTAAATCTTTAGACCGATTAATATCCGAATACCAGTTTAGCTTAGAAGAAACTCTCACTATTGCTATTAAGATTACAGAGGGTTTAGTTGCGATTCATTCTGCTAACATTATCCACAAAGATATTAACCCTAGCAATATAGTCTATAATCCAGAAACTGGACAACTGAAAATTATTGATTTTGGAATTTCTACCCGTTTATCCCAGGAAAATCAGACAATTAATCATATCAATCAATTAGAAGGAACCTTAGCTTATATTGCGCCAGAGCAAACTGGTAGAATGAACCGAGGAATAGATTACCGTAGTGATTTTTATGCTCTGGGTGTCACATTCTATCAAATATTGACCCATCAATTACCGTTTCCAACCCATGACCCGATGGAATTAGTCCATTGTCAGATCGCGCAACATCCAAAAAGACCTGATGAACTAATCTCGTCAATTCCCTTAACATTATCCAATATCGTCATCAAATTGTTAGCTAAAACTCCAGAGGAACGATACCAAAGTGCTTGGGGAATTAAAGCTGATTTAGAAACCTGTCTGCACCAATTAAAAACTTTCGGAGAAATTTCTCAATTTTCTTTAGGAAACCAGGATATTTCCAATAAGTTTCATATTTCTCAAAAACTCTACGGTCGAGAACAGGAAATCACTCAACTATTAAATTCCTTTAAACGAGTTAGTCAAGGTACTACAGAGATGATGCTGGTTTCTGGTTATTCAGGAATCGGTAAATCTGTTTTGGTCAATGAAATTCACAAACCGATTACTAAACAACGAGGATATTTTATTAATGGCAAATTTGACCAGTTGCAGAGGGATATTCCCTATGCAGCAATTACTCAGGCTTTTCAAGATCTAATTCGTCAACTTCTGAGTGAACCGGAATCAATCCTAGAAACTTGGAAAGAGAAAATATTATCAGCATTGGGGAATAATGGTCAAATTATCATTGATATTATCCCTGGTCTGGAAAAAATTATCGGTAAACAGCCGGAAGTTGAACAACTAGGAGCAAAAGAAACTCAAAATCGGTTCAAATTATTATTTGAAAAATTTATCGGCGTTTTTAGTCAAAAAGAACACCCCTTAGTTATCTTCCTCGATGATTTACAGTGGGCAAATCTACCATCTTTAAATTTAATTGAGGGATTAATAACTAATGCTAATCAGCAATATTTATTGATGATCGGAGCATATCGCGATAATGAAGTTAGTCCTGTTCATCCTTTAATGCACACCTTAGCACAACTTAGAAAGGTAGAAGCTACAGTCAATCAAATTATCCTACAACCATTAAAAATCAGCCAGATTAACTTATTAATTGCTGATACCTTAAGTTGCTCAATAGAAGATGCAAAACCTTTAGCAGAGCTAGTAGCCAAAAAAACTGGTGGTAATCCTTTTTTTGTCAACCAATTACTCCAAACATTGTACCAAGAAAACCTCTTAGTATTTAATCCGCCACAATTTTTAATAGCTCAGGGAGAAAATAAAGAGAAATTTTGGCAGTGGGATATTGACCAAATTGAAAAAATCGGCATAACTGATAATGTAGTTGATTTAATGGTTAGGAAAATTGGAAAGCTGGATGAAAACACCCAGAATATTTTAAAATTAGCTGCTTGTATTGGCAACCAATTTAATTTAGAAATTCTTGCTGTTGTTAATCGAAAATCTCAAATATTTACTGCTCAAGAACTACAACCAGCACTTGCTGAAGGATTGATTGTTCCCCTAAATAATGACTATAAATTACCCTTGCTATGGAGTCAGGAGGAAATATCAAGTGAAAGCTCATCTGTTTTTATTCCCAAATATCCTGAGTCTATTCCCTATAAATTTTTACATGACCGAGTCCAGCAAGCTGCTTATATTCTCATTAGAGAAGAAGAGAAAAAAGTTGTTCATCTGCAAATAGGTCGTCTGCTACTGAAAAATACTCAAGCAGATAAATTAGAAGAAAATCTTTTTCAAATTACTAATCAACTTAACGAAGGAGCAGAGTTAACTACTGACCAATTAGAGCGAGATGAGTTAGCTATATTAAATCTTAAAGCTGGTAAAAAATCTAAAGCATCAACCGCCTATAAACCAGCTCTCAGATATTTGGAAACTGGCTTAAGTCTATTAGCATTTAATAGCTGGAATGACCAATATAAATTGACCTGGGAATTACAGATAGAGACTTTAGAACTGCTTTACTTAAATACTAAATTTAAGGAATTTGAAGAGCGAGCAGAAATGCTGCTGGAACAAGCAAAAGAGATCCTTGATCAAGCTAAGGTAACTCAGTTAAAAATAATATACTGTTATACAATATTTAAGCCTGATCAGGCAATAGATATCGCCCTTAAAGCTGTCCTAGAACTGGGAATAAATATCTCTCAGGAATCCAGTGACATCGAAAAGAGAATTGAGCAACAACAAGAATTTATTCTATCATTTTTGCAATCAAAAAAGATTGAGGATTTAGCTGATTTACCGCTCATGACCGATCAAACTAAAATAGCTGCAACCTCAATCTTACACCGGATTCTTACAGCTACAAATACAACAAATTTTTCTTTATATATTGAGGTAATGTTTACCATACTTAATCTCTATATCAGCTCTGGAAATTCTCCTAACGCAGCTTGTATATATGCTACTTATGGAGCGATTTTGTGTACTGTAAAAAAATATATTAATTATGGTAATCAATTTGGAAAACTGTCTTTCAAGCTACTAGAAAAATTTAATACTCCTAAATTAGAGCCTGTGATTATACATTTATATTATGGAGGTATTTGGTTTTGGCAAGAACATCTCAGGAATATCGTTGCACATAATCACTTAATACATGGATGGAAAACCGGGATAGATGCAGGAGAAAATGAATATACTTCTTATCTAGCCCTAAGTTATTGCTTAATCAAGTTTTTCGGTGGATATGATTTGGCAGATGTTGAACAAGATGTAAAAAAATATTCTAATTTTATCAAAAATTTAAACCAACAATATTCTCTATATGCTATAGAAACAATTGATAAAATAGTAACTAATTTCTTGATGATAAACAAGGAAAAAGGTTTAATTATTGGTAATTCTAGAGAAGAGGAGGAAACATATTTAAAGATTTGGAATCAAGCTAATAACGTCTGGCTAATGTTTTTTGTATTTTTTGGTAAAACAATTTATTTTTATTATTTTAAAGATTATATTAATGCTTATGCTAACAGAATTAATGCCGAAAAACATATCCAAGCTATTGGCTCCTATTTAATAATGCCCCAGCATAATTTCTATTCATCCCTTTCTGATCTTGCTTATTATAATTATTGTGATGGAAAAAGGCAAAAAGAATTAATTGATCAAGTAGACAGAAATCAGGAAAGTATGAAAATATGGGCTAACTATTGTCCAGCAAATTTTCAACATAAATACGATTTGGTTGCGGCTGAAAAAGCCCGAATTTTAAACCAAAATTGGCAAGCTGAAGACCTTTATGAAAGAGCAATTCAAGGTGCTAAACAATATCAATTTATTCAAGAAGAAGCTCTAGCTTATGAACGAGCAGCAGAATTTTACTTTTCTATTGACCGAAAAGAAATTGGTCAGTTATATCTGAGAAATTCCCACCATTGTTACACTAGCTGGGGTGCTAAAGCCAAAATTAAACAATTGGAGGACGAATATCCACAATATTTTGTAGGAGTAACCAACTCAGAGACAACTAAAAATCTTTCTACGACGATCTCTATTCCTGGTAATGATGGAAAATTCCTCGATTTAACGACCGTCATTAAAGCATCCCAAGCTCTAACTGGGGAAATTATGCTCGATAAATTGCTAGCAACCTTGATGAAAACCATGATCGAGAATGCAGCTGCTCAAAAAGGTTTTCTGCTGTTACCATCCCAAACTGATCCTGATCACGAAGATTATCAGTGGGCGATCGCAGCGATCGCGACAGTTAATCCTAATGAGGTGACTACACTACAATCTATTCCCATCGATACAATAGATCCTTCCACCCAAACCCCGTTCCTCTCAACTACAATCATCAATTATGTGATTAACAGTCAAGAAAATGTAGTTCTTCATGATGCTACCAATCAGGGACAATTTACTCGCGATCGCTATATTATTACCACCCAACCCAAATCTATTCTCTGCACTCCTCTACTCAATCAAGGAAAACTGAGTGCTATTTTATATTTAGAAAATAACCTCACCACCGAAGCATTTACACCCGAGCGAATTGAAGTTTTAAATATCCTTTGTAGCCAAGCCGTTATTTCGATTAAGAATGCCCAATATTATCAACAATTAACCGCATTAAATGTAAATTTGCAAGCTGAAATTATTGAACGTCAAAAAGCAGAAGATGCCTTAGCTGAGTCCAACCGCAACCTAGAAATTAAAGTCGAAGAACGAACAGTTGAACTCAAGGAAGCAAAGGAAATTGCCGATGATGCTAATCGAGCCAAAAGCGAATTTTTATCGAACATGAGTCATGAACTAAGAACTCCTCTCAATGGGATTTTAGGATATGCTCAAATCCTCCAACGCTCAAAAATAATCCCAGCAGAAGAACTACACCAGATTAACGTTATTCACCAGTGTGGTTCCCATTTATTAACCCTCATAGACGACATTTTAGATTTAGCCAAAATTGAAGCTCGAAAAATGGAACTCATGCCAACCGATTTTGATTTTTCTAATTTTTTGCAAGGAATAGCAGAAATTGGCAAAATTAGAGCTGAACAAAAAGGGATTTCTTTCATTTTTCAAACTACATCAGAACTACCTCAAGGCATCAATACTGATCAGAAAAGATTACGACAAGTGCTAATTAACTTAATCAGTAATGCGATTAAATTTACTGACATCGGTGGAGTAATTTTTAAAGTTGAAAGAATTAGGACTGAACAAAAATTAATCCCATCTCCAAGCTCGAAAATTCGGTTTCAAATTGAGGATACTGGAATTGGCATGAGTCCGGAGCAATTAGAAAAGATATTTTTACCTTTTGAACAGGTGAGTGATCAGCAACGAAAAATAGAAGGAACTGGACTAGGATTGACAATTAGTCAAAAAATTGCGGAAATAATGGGTGGTACAATTAAGGTGAAAAGTCAGTTAGATCAAGGGAGTGTTTTTTGGCTAGATTTAGATTTGTCTGAAGTCCAGGGATGGAACCAAACAGCCATCACCTGGTCTCAAAGACAGATAATTAGCTTTAAAGGGACTAGACGGAAAATTCTAGTCGTCGATGACCGATGGGAGAATCGCTCTATGATGATTAATTTACTCAAACCAATTGGCTTTGAAATTGCTGAAGCAACGAACGGTCAGGAGGGTTTAGCCCAAACCCAAGGATTTCAGCCAGATTTAATTATCCTTGACTTGCTGATGCCCGTCCTAGATGGTTTTGAGATGATTCGACAATTGAGACGCTCCGTTGAATTCAAGCAGGTGCTGATCATTGCTTCCTCTGCTAGTGTCTACGCAAGCGATCGCGATCAAAGTCTAGCAGTAGGAGCCAATGATTTTCTTTCCAAACCAGTCCAGATCGATGAACTATTCAAGCAACTACAGAAACATTTGCAAATTGAGTGGGTTTACGAAGAAGTAGCAAAATCTAGCTTGCTCGCTTCCCCCCTAAGATGTAATAATGCTCTCATCATACCTCCCATAGAAGAGCTTACTATGTTATTTAATCTAGCCAAAAGAGGACGCATTAAAGGAATTTTGGAGCAAGCCGATAAAATTGAACAAGTAGATGAAAGCTTTGCTTTATTTACTGAGCGGATTCGTCAGTTAGCTAAAGGATTTAAACTACCTGAGCTTCAGGAATTTATTAAACAATCTATAAACAACCTTAATGGTTGAAAATCATATGCTCGACAGCCCAAATAATGCCCTAATTTTAATTATTGATGATAATCCAAACAATTTGGAAGTTATATTTAATATTTTAACTCAATCTGGCTTTGAAATTGCTGTAGCTGTTAGCGGTGAAAGTGCAATTGAACAGATCAAAGAAGAATTACCAGACCTGATTTTATTGGATGTGCTAATGTCAGGAATTGATGGATTTGAAACCTGTAAACTTCTCAAGTCAGATCCATTGACTCAGGACATTCCCATCATTTTTATGACTGTTCTTACCGACCCGATCAGCAGAGTTAAAGGTCTGTCTTTGGGTGCTGTGGATTACATCACTAAACCTTTCTCAGAAGAAGAAGTTTTAGCCCGGATCAAGGTGCATTTAAAGCTAAGATTTTTCATGAAAAGCCTAGCCGAAAAAAATCTGCGCCTCAATGAAGAAATCACTAAGTGTCAAATTGTAGAAACAGCTCTTCAAACAGCTCTTCAGGAGTTAGAAAAATTTGCTGCTTTAGATGGTTTAACTCAAGTAGCAAATCGTCGTCGATTTGATCAATATCTTGCTCAAAAATGGTATCAAATGGAGCAAGAGCAGAAACCTTTATCCTTAATTTTAGCCGATGTAGATGATTTTAAACGCTATAACGATACCTATGGTCATTTAGCTGGTGATGATTGTTTGCGTACTATTGCCCAATCCATTAGTCTTACCCTCAAATGTCCTGATCATTTGGTAGCTCGTTTTGGTGGAGAAGAATTTGCCATAATTCTTCCTGACACTCATTCCCAAGGAGCTGTTTCTGTTGCAGAAATGATTCGCACAAATGTGCAAAAACTTCAAATTATTCATAGTCAATCATCCGTGAGCGAATATATTAGTTTGAGTCTGGGTGTTGCTAGTTTGTTTCCTAGTTCTGAAAACTCCCCTCGTATCCTCATTAATTTAGCCGATCGCGCTCTTTATACTGCTAAAAGAAAGGGAAAAAATCTGGTGCATCTATTCACCTCATTAACCGATTGATGGTAGGGAACGTTAGTACCGAATTCGCGGATCAATATAAGCATTTAAGATATCAATCAGAATACTAGCAATGACTACGATCGCGGCAAAAAACACAACTATTCCTTGCACGGTAGGATAATCTCGTAAAGAAATTGCTTCATACAATCGATTACCTAAGCCGGGCCAAGAAAATGTTACTTCGGTTAAAACTGCTCCACCTAATAGAGATGCTGTTGTCAATCCTAATACTGTAATTACTGGAATTAAGGCATTTTTTAAAGCATGAGACCAGAGAATCTTCATCTCTGTAATCCCACGGGCTCTGGCTGCTTCGACATAATCGGAGGAGAGGGTTTGTTTCAAGTTTACTCGCACAATCCGCTCAAAAATGCCACTAATTAGTAGTCCTAATGTGAAACTTGGTAAAGCTAGATGATATAGTGCTGTGAAAAATTGGTCTAAATTACCATTCAGAAGACTATCGATCGTATATAGACCGGTCGGTCCATCTGGAGGAGGAGGACTAATGGGGAAGCGACTACCGATCGGAAACCATCTTAATTGAACTGAGAAAATTAATTGTAACAGCATTCCCGCCCAAAACATCGGTAAGGCATAAGTAATAATTCCAAATAAACGTCCACCAACATCAAAAATAGTATTTGGACGGGAAGCAGATAGAGATCCAACAGAAATCCCAATTACTAAAGCGATCGCCATACTAAATATAGTCAATTCTAAAGTTGCGGGAAAGTTGTCCTGAATTATTTGCCAAACTGTCTGTCCTTGGGTCGCAATTGAGGTGCCTAAGTTTAACTTTAGTAACTCTCCCATATATCTTAAATATTGCCACCATAAAGGACCTGATAATCCTAATTGCTCTCGTAAAGCATCTTTAGCACTTACAGGAGCTTTAGGACCTAAAATTGCATCGATCGGATCACCTGGTGTCGCTCTCATCAGCAAAAATACTAAGGTGGTAATTGTCCAGAGCATTAATGGTGCTAGGAGCAGACGACTAAGTAGGTAAAATTGGAGTGATTTAGACCGAGACATATTTAACCTTTAGTTTTCTGAATTTTCCAGAAAGGAAATTGTTGGGTTGGTTCGATTTTTACTCCCTGGATTCCCTTCTTCACAAAAACATAGTCCTGATCCTGCCATAATGGAATATAGGGTACATCTTTGGCTGCTAGCTCTTGCAGTTCTCCAAAAATAGGTTGACGTTCCTCCTGGTTTTTTGCTGTCCGTTCTTGTTTAATTAGTTGATTAGCCCGATCGCTATAATAAAAAGAGCCTTGACTTTGACTTTCTCCTTCTTCACAACCGGAATCTGGTTTTCCTTTTGCACAACCCAGAAAGGGATTGAGATAATCATCAATATCAAAATAGTCAGGACTCCAATCCAGTAGCACCATGGGATAAATTCCCTTACTGAGATTTTGAAAAATAGTTGCACCTTCAACGTTATTGAGTTCTAGCTGTAAAATCCCGTCTAATCTTTGTTGAGCTAGCATTTTTAAGGTAGTGGCAATTTGACTCCTTTTTGCTGAACCTGTTGCATACCAAATTTGCAGTTTTAAAGGATTTTCTTTGGAATATCCAGCTTGAGTCAAAATTTCTTTAGCTTTGCTGAAATTAGCATCTCCATAAATAGTTTGGAAAGTCGGTTTATAAGCAGCAATGTTAGTAGGGATTAAACTATAAAGAGGTTCACCTTGTCCTTGGAGCGCTCTCTCATTCAGTAACCGACGATCTATCATCGTGGCGATCGCTTGTCTAACTTCTAATTTATCCAAGGGTTTAGACTTAATATTTAGCGTTAAATAATTGATCGAACTACTTTTAGCCGTAATTACTTCTATTCCCATCGTCGCGGCATTTTTCTGTAAGCTACTAATTTGATCGGCATCTAAAGATTGGTAGGCAATATCTATTTTTCCGGTCTGAAAAGAGTTAAATAGATTAGCCGCACTAGATAATACCTGAAGATCAATTCCTTTATTATTAGGTTTTTCTCCCCAATATTGCTCAAATACTTCTAACCGGAGCGAGTCAGTATTATATTTAGCTAATTTATAAGGTCCTGTACCGATAAATGTATCAGGTTTAAATTTACCCGCACCAATTTCATAAGCTTTGGGAGAAACAGCACAAGCACCGGAAAATGTTAACATAGCTGGAAAAGCAGCAAAAGGTTGTTTGAGTTTGATGGTTAATTCATATTTTCCACTTGGCTCGACTGAAGCAATAATATCACCGAGTAAATAAGCTGGACGTCCACCATTTTTAATAAAACGTTGCAAGGAAAATGCCATTGCTTTAGCATCAAAGGGGGTGTTGTCGTGAAATAATACACCTTGGCGTAAAGGAATAGTATAAGTTAAACCATCTTCACTGATTTTTGGTAGTGCTGTCGCTAGTTGGGGTTTTAGTTCAGTTGTACCGGGAGAATAGGTATAGAGCCGATCGCCCAGATTATACAAGAGGTTGAGTGGGGCAATTTCATTAGCATCTGCTGGATCGACAGTACGAATTTTCAGCGTTGTCCCGATGGTAATGCGATCGCTGTTGGAATTAGATCCACTTTCTGTTGCTGGTTTTTTACTACAGCTACTAGCTAAAACTGAGCAAATCAAAAATAAACTCAAAAATTTTCCCATCAATGACCATCTTTTGTTTGCCAGTTCTTGCCCACTCATTCACAATTTCCTCAACGATTTCAGCCCAATTTACCATATAGTTGGGCAATTTAAGCTCAATCTAAATTATCTAAAAATTGCGCTAAAGAATCTACTGTCAAAGCGACTTCAACCAAATTTTCTAATTGATTCACCTCAAGTAACTGTAATTGTTGTTCTACTTCTGGAGAAACTGGTCCAAAACGCTTAGTCAGTAATCTTAACAATGGTCGTAATGCTCCTTGGATTTGAGCAGTTAATAAAAGCTGTTCAGCAGATTGTGCCCTTTGTTCTGCCATTTCGACCTGTTTTTTAGCCGATTGAGCTTCTTGTTCTGCCATTTCGACTTGTTTTTTAGCCGATTGAGCTTCTTGTTCTGCCATTTCGACTTGTTTTTTAGCCGATTGAGCTTCTTGTTCTGCCATTTCGGCCTGTTTTTTAGCTAATTGAGCTTCTTGTTCTGCTATTTGGGCTTTTTGTTCAGCACTTTGAGCTTTTTGTTCAGCACTTTGAGCTTTTTGTTCAGCACTTTGAGCTTTTTGTTCAGCCATTTGGACTTGTTGTGCTGCTATTTGGGCTTGTTGTACTGCGATTTGAGCTTGTTGAGTGGCAAATTCTGCTTGTTGTTGAGCAAGTTCTTCTGGTAATAAAATCAGATTGTGATTTTCGTCATAAAACCTTGCCCAGAATGCAGTTTCTCTCAAGATTGTTCCTTCCCAAGTTCCCAACCACAAACCTAATTTGTGAGACCACAGCCAACCTTTTTCATTTGGCTCTAAGGGCTGATAGGTTTGATGGTCATCTAAACGCCATCCCCTGAGCGAATTAGGGTTAAATGGGTTATAAACAAAATATTCTGGTGTACGGAAAGTTTGCTCGTAAATATCCTTTTTTTCACCTAAATCTATGGCGCTAGTCGAAGGTGACATTAATTCCACAATTACATCTGGATAGCGACCATTTTCTTCCCACACTACCCAACCTTGACGGTCAGTTCTACCATCGACATTCAAAACTACAAAAAAGTCGAGCCGGCGAAAATCTCGATTTTTTACTTGGGCGCTACTATAGTAAAGAAACATATTTCCCCCCGCAAAATAATCATTACGGTTGGCTAATGCGGTAATCATGGAATGAATGAGTACATTCATCGCAATCCGGTGACGATTAGTTTCCAAGGGTTCACCATCATCAAAAATCAAATCTGTCGGTGGGGTAGGATATTCCCAATCAACGACCGCTGTACTTGGCAATATTGCTGTTACTTCTGTAGTCATGGTTAATTCTACCTTTGGTTATTCAGTTTCTTGTTTTAATAAGCGATCGTACAGTAATTTTAGTTTTGCTTTTGTATCTGCTGGCGATCGCGGTAGAGGAATTTCCAGATTTGGCCAAGTCAGTAGATCATGACAAGGACAGCATTTTGGTGGCATTCCTCTAGTATGTAAGGGAATTGGCATGGTGCAAAGAACACAAGGATCAATTTCCCAATCAGCACTCAGTAACTGGGTGATCGTTGTCTCTGTTCCTTCTAGATAACAGTCTCCTGATTCAATTGCTACAATTTTCTGCCAACAATCTTCAAATTCCTGACTATAACGATCGTCTTTTAATATTGGTTTCGGTAGTAAAGATTCGTGATTTTTACCAATTACAATTCTTTTTCCTAACTGAAACCAATAGGCTAAATATTTTCTTACTTCTTGTTCTGATGCCATATCAACTTAGAGCAATAGTTAAATTTTTGTTAAATTACCCTTTTTATTCTCGGATTAGATGTATTTTCGTTAAATTTATTTCATTCTACTTCCATCAGTTTCGATCAAGAGATCATTGATGGGAAAAAGGGTTTGGTCTATTTCTATGCTATCTCTGATGAATTAAGAGTGAGTGAATCAAAAGATGGAAATATTGTAAAGTTTTATATTAATTGGCGGGAAATTTGGTCAATAGAGGAAAGCCCAGGTCACTCAGATTGAGAATATGACCTCCTAGAACTAGATAAACCGGATTGGCGATCGCCCCAAGATGACGCACTAATGTACCCAAGCGATCGCGAAATAACCGACCAATCGGTACAGCCGGAACCAGACCCCACCCAGTTTCTTCAGCTACAAAAATCACCAGATCGGCATTCGTCTCTTGTAAACTAGCTAAAAACGAACTTAGGGTCTGAGTCCAAATAGTTTCATCTTGTGCTAATAAATTAGTCACCCAAGTACCTAAAGAAT
This sequence comes from uncultured cyanobacterium, assembly GCA_963744145.1. Taxonomy (GTDB): domain Bacteria; phylum Cyanobacteriota; class Cyanobacteriia; order Cyanobacteriales; family CAWUOF01; genus CAVUSO01. The sequence continues at coordinate 2,842,336 of CAVUSO010000001.1, forward strand.
CCACCAATAAACAGTGATGTTGATCAGAATTGCGAATTGTAGTTGCTAGATCCACAGGGACATCAAGAGTGACCCATTCCCTTGGTCGTCGTTGCTGGTGTTGTTCAATCCGCTGTTTCCACTCCAAATCATGGGGATCAATTGTAGCAGTAGCCACATAAATCACTGGTTTACCAGACTGGAGGGCTAAATTTTCAGCCCATTCACTTTTACCAGACCGTGATGGTCCTGTTACTAAAATTAATTGAGTCATTCTGCCTAAACGGCTTACAGATAATTGATCTAAATATTTCTACTGGTAAAATTATACAGTACACTCAAAATTAGAGCAGGTTTTTTCAATTGTAGTTGCAATGACTTATTGTCTTGGCATTATTTCTCGTTATGGTTTGGTAATGGCAGGTGACTCTCGCACCAATGCCGGAGTAGATTATATTTCTAGCTACAAGAAAATTTTCGATTTTTCTTGTCCAAATGAACGGATAATTATCCTATGTACATCGGGAAATCTATCCATCACCCAAGCTGTGATCAATGGTATCCGCAAAGACCTCAAAAATTATGAGGAGATTAATCTCCATAACATCCACAGTATGTATGAGGTAGCTCGTTATATTGGGGGAAAATGTCGCACCATCCAAGAACAAGACCGTTCCTGGTTAAAACAGGATGGTATAGATGTTCACTGTAGCTTTCTAGTTGGGGGTCAAATTAAAGGTGAAGAAACAGAACTTTACTTAGTTTATAGTCAAGGTAATTGTATTCAAGCCACCAAAGAAACACCTTTTTTACAAATAGGTGAAACTAAATATGGCAAACCGATTTTAGATCGTAGTCTTAATTTCGATACTACTTTAGATACTGCTGCTAAATGTGCTTTACTTTCCATCGACTCGACCATGAAATCAAATATTTCCGTCGGACCGCCAATTAATCTGATCATGTACGAAACTGACACTTTTAATATCAGATATCATTTACGTCTACGTCTAGGAGATCCCTATTTAGCCAAAATCCGCAAGTGGTGGGAAGCTCATCTAAAAGAAATTTTTGAACAAATGCCTAATATTGACTGGGAAAATCGGATTGGTGATGTAGAACAAGATATTTTGATCGATTAAATTCCCGCCCAACTAAAAATATGCTTTGGTAATTATCCGCTCCTAGATTAATTACTGATTACCGATAGGATTATTTCTTCAGAGGTTGCTCACTAGGTGAAATTCTCCCTCTCGGTTCAGCCAGTGTCGTCATTAATGGATCACCAATAGTCGTAATTTTCCAAGGTGCTGATTCTAGGTGACGAGCTGCTAACAGGAAAGGAAAGTAATCATCCATTCTTTTGGCAATTACATCTGGTGGAACGAAAGCATCTAAATAAGGTTCATGGACACTACCAACGTAGAGATATGCACCATTTTCTAACCAACGTCCGGCGATCGTATTAGGATCATCAGGATTAGCAGCAGAGAAACTATGCAGGAAGTGAATCGCTGCGGGAAAACGAAGTTTAGGAATATCATCTACATGAGCTTGACCATCACCAAGATCAAAGTAATCTTTACTCCCCTTAGTGTTAACAAATATCAGATCAAATTTCCATTTTTGAGTGAGTAAACTGCGCCAATTGCTAACTCCTGCTTCTGGACGCTGAATTAAATTAACCCTTAAACCTTGTTCGCTAAATAGACTTTCTGCGGTAGTCATTTCATAATTTTGCCATTTACCTTCATGGGGATAGCTATCATAAAGTAGGGCACTTTGAACATCAAGAAATATCGAACACATGGCCTGATAAACAGCACGAGCAGTGGTCCCATAAATCCAACCAACTACCGCCCAGCGATCGCCATTTTCGTTACGAGCTAAACCATCTGTTACGGCTAAATCTTCACGGTGATTAAGAGGATTTTGATACTTAGCTGCTAACTGACCAACAATAGTCACCGTATCAATCGTATCACCTAGACTGCTGTAAAAATAACCCGTTTTTTCTACTGCCTGTTCTACGGTGGTAGTTAAATTTTGCCATTGTTCTAAATTTAGACTATCATTAGGTAAACCAAAATGGTCTTTTAACAAAACTAGAGGTTGACCCCAATAAGCGGCCAAAGCCACTGCTGCTGGCCAGCTTGGATCTTTTTCCCAAGTCATGACTACTCCGGGTGGGTCCCAACCAAGTTTTTGCCATCCTTCTTCGAGTGAGCCGAAATCAGTTGCATCCCAAGCTTTAGCAATAGCAATTCGGAGAGCAGAAAACAAATTATCATCAGTAGGCAAAGTTTTTTTCACTGTAGGTAAACGTACTACTTCAGCCGGTTGAAATCGTTCAATAAATATTGGTGTATATACTGGATCGTCAACTAAAATTGGCCATCTGCCGGCCAGACTCCACCCTTGAATCGCGGCTAAAAAGGTGGCTTCATCGGGAACGATCACGACACGGTTGACCGTGGGAATCCTAGCACGTAACCCAGCAACACGATGGCCAACTTGACTTGGCCAAGCTTCGAGTTGAGATAATTTTGATAAGGAAAATGGTGATTTGAAATATTCATCTACTGTTAATAAAGCGCTAAATAGGAGAGAGAGAATCATCACTAACAATATCAATCCAAAAAACCACCGTCTTCCCATGTCTAGTTCTCAGCTATAGTTAAAGGAATAATGATCAGACAAAAGTATATTTGATGACTATTGAACAGGGGGAAGAACTAGGTTTTACCTCAGTCAAGTAAGCGATCGCTTGATCACACAAAAGGCAAGGCTAAAATAATTAAGCAACTATTTTGCATATCCCTTATGTCCCATCCTTTCCCCTCTGCACAGGAGCATCAGCTCACCAACCACAATCAAAACACAATTCGGATTCGCGGTGCTAGACAACATAATTTAAAAAATATTGACCTAGAATTGCCCCGGGATCAGCTGATTGTTTTTACTGGTGTTTCCGGTTCTGGTAAATCTTCCCTCGCGTTCGATACCATTTTTGCTGAAGGTCAACGTCGCTATGTAGAATCCCTCAGTGCTTATGCTAGACAATTTTTGGGACAACTAGATAAACCGGATGTGGATACGATTGAGGGGTTAAGTCCAGCGATCGCGATTGACCAAAAATCTACCTCCCATAATCCTCGCTCTACTGTGGGGACAGTGACCGAAATTTATGATTATCTCCGTTTACTGTTTGGACGAGCTGGTGAACCTCATTGTCCGATTTGCGATCGCTTGATTGCACCTCAAACTATTGATGAAATGTGCGATCGGCTGATGGAACTTCCTGATGGGACTCGGTTTCAAATTCTTTCTCCTGTGGTTCGGGGGAAAAAGGGTACTCACCAAAAATTACTTTCTTCTCTAGTGAGTGAAGGTTTTGTTCGGGTGAGAATCAATGGGGAAATTAGACAATTAGCGGATGTAATTGAGTTAGATAAAAATCATACTCATCGGATTGAAATTGTCATTGATAGACTGATCAAAAAATCCAATCTGCCCGAACGTTTATGTGATTCTCTTACGACTTGTTTACGTCATTCTCAGGGAATCGCTGTGATTGATATTTTGCCAGATTCAGATCCAGAAAATCAAGAAAAATATAGCACAAAAACGCCACTTGAGTCAACTGATTTAGCACCAGAATTACCAAAAGAATTAATATTTTCAGAAAATTTTGCCTGTCCAGAACATGGAGCAGTAATGGAAGAATTATCTCCGCGTTTATTTTCCTTTAATTCTCCCTATGGTGCTTGTCTGAACTGTCATGGATTAGGAAATTTGCGAACTTTTTCCCCAGATTTAGTAGTACCAGATCCCACCGCACCAGTATACTGTGCGATCGCACCTTGGTCAGAAAAAGATAACTCCTATTATATTTCTATTCTTGATAGTCTCGGTCAAGCTTATGGCTTTGATCTTAATACTTCTTGGCAAAAACTAACTCCTGTCCAGCGTCAAGCGATTCTCTATGGTGCAGAAAAACCAATTTGGATGGAAGATCGAGATGATTATCGACGTTATGCTGGAGTGATCAATATTTTACAGCGGCAATATGATGAAACTGCGTCAGAAGTTCAAAAACAAAAATTAGAACCATTTTTAATTGATCAAGCTTGCGAAGTTTGTCAAGGAAAGCGTCTGAAACCATCAGCATTTGCTGTGCGGTTAGGACAATATAATATTTTGGATCTGACGACAGTTTCAATTAGTGAATGTCGCAAGAGAATTGATAATTTAAAATTAAGCGATCGGCAAATTCAAATCGGGGAAATGGCTTTCAAAGAAATCCGCGATCGATTACAATTTTTACTTGATGTCGGGTTAGATTACCTGACCCTTGATCGTCCCGCAATGACTCTTTCTGGAGGTGAAGCACAAAGGATTCGACTAGCAACTCAAATCGGTTCTGGTTTAACAGGAGTATTATACGTTTTAGATGAACCTAGTATTGGTTTACATCAAAAAGATAACCAGCGATTACTGAATACTTTAATGAAATTGCGAGATTTAGGTAATACCCTAATCGTCGTCGAACATGATGAAGAAACTATTCGAGCAGCTAACCATATTGTTGATATCGGTCCTGGTGCTGGAGTACATGGAGGTGAAATTGTTGCTCAAGGAAATTTAGACAGATTACTAGCTACGGAAAATTCCCTTACAGGTGCTTACTTATCAAGAAAAATAGTAATTGAAACTCCCTCAACCCGGAGAAATGGTAACGGAAAATACCTATTGCTCAAAAATTGTCATCGTAATAATTTAAAACATATTGATGTCAAAATTCGTCTCGGTACACTTGCTTGTATTACGGGTGTTTCTGGTTCTGGTAAATCTACCTTAATTAATGAGTTACTATACCCAGCTTTACAACATCAATTTAGCCGTAAAGTTCCTTTTCCGACCGAAATAGATGGAATTGATGGACTAAATAGTATTGATAAAGCAATTATTATTGATCAATCTCCCATCGGTCGTACTCCTCGTTCTAATCCTGCTACTTATACAGGAGTATTTGATATTATCCGTAATATATTTGCTAGTACAATTGAAGCTAAAGCTAGAGGTTATAAACAGGGACAATTTTCCTTTAATGTCAAAGGAGGACGCTGTGAAGCTTGTGGTGGACAAGGGGTAAATGTGATTTCCATGAACTTTCTTCCGGATGTATATGTTCAGTGTGAAGTTTGTAAAGGCGATCGCTATAATCGAGAAACCCTACAAGTAAAATATAAAGGGAAATCGATTTCTGAAGTTTTGAATATGACAGTAGAAGAAAGCTTAGAATTTTTTAAAAATATTCCTAGAGCTGCAACCCGATTAGAAACTTTAGTAGATGTGGGGTTAGGATATGTACGTTTAGGACAAACTGCACCAACCCTATCCGGAGGTGAAGCACAAAGGGTAAAATTAGCATCGGAATTATCTCGTCGTGCTACCGGAAAGACTCTTTATTTAATTGATGAACCGACCACAGGGTTATCCTTTTACGATGTACATAAATTGTTGAATGTGTTACAGCGATTAGTAGACAAAGGTAATTCAATTATCATTATTGAGCATAATTTAGATGTAATTCGTTGTGCTGATTGGGTGGTGGATTTAGGACCAGAAGGTGGAGATCAGGGAGGAGAAGTAATTGCGATCGGCACCCCAGAACAAATCGCCGCCAATCCTCACTCTTATACTGGACAATATTTAAAACAAGTTTTGTCCAATTACCAAAAATCTTAAATTTATTTGGTAATAGGGTAAAACCAAACGAGGGATGATCACCTAAACTTAACATCCATCCTAGTAGGTCTAAGGTAAAATTAACGGACAATGGCTAATTAACAAAGTCTTTTGCCCCCTAATCTATGGCTAAATCTTCCTTCAGAGCCAAACGTTTCTGGTCTCAACCTGCAACTCGTCTCATCTTAACAATCTTGGTTGCGTTGGGAGTGTACTATTTCTTACCTATATCTTGGTGGGAAATTCGCTTGTTGCTAGGTTTTAACCTGGGGTTAATTGTGCATTTGGGACTCTTGGTAAATTTACTCTGGCACTTCACACCAGAACAAACTTACCGTCATGCTCAAAAAGGAAAACCGAGCAATATCGCATTGCTGTTCATAGTAGTGCTGTTCTCATTTATTAGTCTAATTGCGATCGCACTAATGTTAGATGATTCTAAAAACTCGCCCCCCGCGATCACCAATATCCACATGGGTCTTTCTTCAATTGCGATTTTCCTATCCTGGCTGCTGGTCAACATCTACTATTCCATTCATTATGCCTATATTTATTATGATGAAGTGAATGAGGAGGACAAAAAACAAATCGGGGATCAAACTTATCCTCATTTGCAAGGTCTAGAGTTTCCCCAGGAAGAACTACCATCCTACCGCGATTTCCTCTATTATTCATTTACGATCGCCATGTGCTATCAAACTTCCGACATCTCCATCATCAGTTCCCAAATGCGAGATATCAGCCTGTTGCACGCTATTTTCTCTTTCATTTTTGTGGCAGTGATTTTGGGTCTAGTAGTTAACATCGTCACCAATCTTGTTTAGGTTGATTAGTTTAATGAGTGATTCTTCTTGGTGCCGATCTGATCGCAAAGACGCCGATCATGCTCGGTAGCACCAGAATCTGGATTGTCCAAATAAGTTTTCAACAAAAAGCAACCTTGTTCTAGTAGATAGTTAAAATCAAATTCTAAATTCCACAAAATGATCTTACCATCGCTACCAGCAGAGGCCAAAGTTTGACCATCTGGGCTAAAACTGACATTTTTCACAGAACTAAACATCGGGAGAGTATGTTCTAACTGGCCAGTGGCCGGATTCCAGAGTTTGATGGCCTTGTCCTCACTACCAGAGGCCAAGGTTTTTCCATCGGGGCTAAAACTGACACTGTAGACCAAACTACCATGTCCAGTGAGAGTCTGGAGTTCTTGGCCTGTAGTTACATCCCAAAGTTTAATGGTCTTGTCCCAACTGCCAGAGGCCAAAGTTTGACCATCTGGATGGAAACTCACACTCAGGACTCGATCGCTATGTCCTTTGAAGCTACGGAGTTCCTTACCTGTATTCACATTCCAGATTTTGATACTGTTGTCCCCACTGCCAGAGGCCAGAGTTTGACCATCTGGGCTAAAACTGACGCTAAAAACCTCATTAGTATGCCCAGTCAGAGTCCGGAGTTCCTTACCTGTAGTGACATTCCAGATTTTGATGCTGTTGTCCTCACTACCAGAGGCCAAAGTTTGACCATCCGGGCTAAAACTAATACTGTAGACCGAGCCAGTATGTCCAGTCAGAGTCCGGAGTAGCTGGCCGGTGGTCACATCCCAAAGTTTAATGCTGTTATCCTTACTACCAGAGGCCAAGGTTTTTCCATCCGGGCTGAACCTGACGCTAAAAACCACATTAGTATGCCCAGTCAGAGTCCGGAGTACCTGGCTGGTAGTCATATTCCAGAGTTTAATGCTGTTGTCCCAACTACCAGAGGCCAAGATTTGACCATCCGGGCTAAAACTGACACTATTGACCACATTAGTATGCCCAGTCAGAGTCCGAGGTTCTATGTTTGTGGTCACATCCCAGAGTTTAATGCTGTTGTCCCCACTACCAGAGGCCAAGATTTGACCATTCGGGCTAAAACTAATGCTATTGATCACATTAGTATGCCCAGTTAGAGTTTGGAGTTCTTGGCCGGTGGTCACATCCCAGAGTTTAATGCTGTTGTCCCCACTACCAGAGGCCAAGATTTGACCATCCGGGCTAAAACTGATACTATTGACCACATTAGTATGCCCAGTCAGAGTTTGGAGTTCTTGGCCGGTGGTCACATTCCAGAGTTTAATGCTGTTGTCCCCACCACCAAAGGCCACAGTTTGACCATCCGGGCTAAAACTGATGCTATACACATCACTACTATACCTAGTGAGATTCCGAAGGAGCTGGCCAGTGGTTACATCCCAAAGTTTGACGCTGTGATCCTCACTACCAGATGCTACGGTTTTCCCATCCGGGCTGAATCTGATGCTCCAGACCGAACTACTATGTCCAGTGAGAGTCCGAAGGATCTGACCGGTATTCACATCCCAGAGTTTGATATTGTTGTCCTTACTGCCAGAAGCCAAGGTTTTTCCATCGGGACTGAAACTGATACTATAAACATCCCCAGTATGTCCAGTGAGAGTCCGAAGTTCCTTACCTGTAGTCACATCCCAGAGTTTAATGCTGTTGTCCCCACTACCAGAGGCCAAGATTTGACCATTGGGGCTGAACCTGACACTCCAGACCACCCCAGTATGTCCCAAGAGAGTCTGGAGTTCCTTACCTGTAGTCACATCCCAGAGCTTGATGGTCTGATCCCGACTACCAGTCACCAAGATTTTCCCATTCGGGCTAAAATTGACGCTATTCACTTCCAGGCTATGTTTGACCAAACGGTTACGTTCCCTAACATTAAAAACCGATTGTTCCAACGCTTCTGTTACAGTTGGCTCAGTGCCATGTTCTTTTTTCAAGCCATTTCCAGCCTCAAGTGCAGCAACTAAAGCATCAATTTTTTTACCATTCTTCGATAGCAATAAAGAAGATTTTGCCTCAGCTTTAATTTCATTAAGTTTGGCTTCTTGGCGACTAATTTCGGCTTCAATGTTTTTATACACAGCAATGAGAGTCGCGATCGCGGCGATCGCTGCAACTACTGTCATTACTACCAACAGCAATCTTAACCGGATCAGCCGCTGTTTTTCCTGTTCAGCTGCCGCCTCGATCGCCTGATGGCTAGATTCAATAAACTTGGTTTGTACTTCTGTGACGAAGGGTTGCTTTTTACCTTGGGTTGCTTCCTGGAACCAGTGGTCAGCGATCGCGAATTCACTTCCCCGCAGGAGTAAATCACTACTCTGATCCTGGTTTTGCCATTCGATCGCCCGACGCAGCCATTTAGTATGATTTTGGATATATTCCCGGTCTGTATCTAGGGTTCTGAGCAATTGATTAATATTGGCATAAAGATCACCTTCCTTTTGAGTAAAATCGATCCACTGTACTTTAGCCAACTCTGGATGCAACTGGGTTTTATCCACCTCTTGATACAAGACCGTAATAAAACGTTTGTTAAGTTTGGCTGCATATTCCACTTCATCAGTACAATCGGGAGAATTGATTGAGTGCGGTGACAGAATAAACAAAAAGTTGTCAGCACTTTCAATTCCCTGATAAACTTCCTGCTGAAAATCTACTCCTGAAGCAATACTCTCTTGCTCAAACCAAGTAGTTTTTCCCCTGGTTTGCAATTCATCATTCAACGAACGGACTAGATCTGCATCAGCTTTTGAGTAGGAGATAAATACATCAAGGGATACGGCTGGTGGTTGACGCAAACTTTCATTAATAAATGCTTTTTGCAAGGTAGTCGGTTGATGCTGAGTTCTCAGTTCCGCTCCCTTCAACCAAACTTCAGCATGGCGCAAATTATAGCCCCGCAGTAAAATACTGGGATTGTGGTTCTGTCGCTCCCACTTCAGCGCTTTACTTAACAATTGCTTATGCTCTTCGTAATAGCTAGCTTCCTCCTGTAAAGCATTGAGCAACTGATCCAAATCCTGACGGAAGTCTGATTCAGTCTGATTATTGGTGAAGTCGATGAATTGTAAGGCTCGAATCACTGGCGGCACTTGCTCCAAGTCAGTTGATGATATGATCAGAGGAATAATCCTTTTATGGAGACCCAGAGCATAGTTAATCTCTTGCTGACAATAATGGGATGTCAAAGCATCGGTCGAGATTAAATAGACTATGTTATCCGCCTGTTCAATCCCCCGATTAATTGCCTCCTCAAATATTTCTCCAGTTTGAATATCCGTCTTATTTGTCCAAACCGTAATCCCTTCTCTGACCAATACCTCGCGAATTTTGGCCATAAAAGCGCTGTCCACTTCCGCATAGGAGAGAAACACCTGAGTCATCAAGTTATTGGCATTTTTGATGCTCTCACCAATTAACTCACATTGCAGTAAAGTCGGTTCACAGGGCGGTTGTTCTTCCTGAAACCGCTGTTTTAACCATAATTCTGCCGCTTTTCGTTGTTCTCCAGTCAATAGATAGCGGGTTTTTTTCTGTTGATTTTCCCACTTGATCGCTCGATTTAATAAAAATGTATGTTGCCGCACATAGTCCTGATGACGATGAAATATTTCGATTAATCCGCTCAATCCTTTCTCAAAATCATTAATCCCTTCTTGAACATAGATCCAGTTGATTTTGCTAATGATCGGGTGCATATTCAGGAAACTGGAATGTAATCCCTTTTCCTGATAAGTCTGCCATTCTGACTCTGATTTGTCAGGGTGACGCTGTTGCCAAGTCTCTTGGCTGATTTGTCCGACGTGCAGAAGTGGAATAATTCGTTTTTTTAGTTGGATGGCTAGTTCAATTTCTTTCCGACAATAGGGAGAGTTAACAGAATGAGGCGAAATCAGAAATAGAAAGTTATCGGCTTTAGTGATCCCATCATCTATTTGATTTTGGTAATCAACCCCCAAAGGAATATCATTAAAATCAAACCACACTTTGAACTCAGCCTGATTGAGTCGGTCTTGAAGTTGAGCAGCAAAGGCTTTACTATCAGCTCGACCATAGGAAATAAAAGCATCATAGAGACGTTCCGATGGCAGGTCTGAGGGCAAAGTCGCAGGGGGTGGAGTTGAAACAGTAGTCAAAAGATTATTGTTTGGGGGTTGAGATACATCCATCGCCAAAAGCTTTATAGGTTTTATATTAAATTAGACTAGGGATTAGGTAAATAGAGTAACCGCCCATGCTCGAATCTTGATCAGGGTTTGCATAAGTGACACAATGTCGATTGCCAAGCTAAGGCTGTAATACTTACCATGTCTCAGTTACTAAAATTTTGGTAGTAATAGTTTCACTTTTTAAATTAAGAGTTCTACCCCAATCAGATGGAAAAATCTTTTCAGATCAAATTCGATCCTGGACAATCGGCAAATGCTGTTATAGTTGAGAATTTCTCAGACTTGCCAAATGTGGTACAGAATTTAGATCTACCCAATGCTTGTCCGATCATTGTCCTAGTTGGAGGAGCTAGTGGGATTAGCGATCGCGACTTGATTCTGCTGCGTCAGATGTTTGTGGAAGTTTTGGCTCCTTGTGTCCAATCTCTGGGAGCAATTGTAGTAGATGGTGGCACCGATGCTGGGATTATGAAATTGATGGGTCATGCCCGCACCCAAATTGGTGGTAGTTTTCCCTTAATTGGAGTAGCGGCAATTGGCACAGTGGTGTTCCCAGACCATCAACCCGCTAGGGATGACCCCGCTCCATTAGAACCAAACCACAGCCATTTTCTCTTAGTTCCTGGCTCTAATTGGGGAGACGAATCTCCCTGGCTGGCCCAATTAGCCAGCCAATTATCTCCAGGAAAACCATCCCTAACCATCGTCATCAACGGGGGTGAAATTACTTGGCAAGATATATCTCAAAGTATTAAATTAGGTAGACCTGTACTTGTTATTGCTGGAAGTGGGCGCACCGCTGATCAAATAGCCGCAGCCTTAGCGGGAAAAGATGCCGACCAACGGGCAAAAGATTTAATTTTATGTGGACAAGTAAATTCTATTGACCTGAACAACGGTGGTGCTGCTTTAGCTAAGGCAATTACAGAGATGTTTTCTCATCAAAATCAGGAGCAGAAGCAAAAAATGGCCAGCAAAAAAGATCCTTATAAAGAATGGTTGAAAGAAGATTTCGGCAAGATGTTTGAAATGCTGAAACTGGGAGAAGTGCAAACACATTTTTTGCGATCGCGCTGGCTCGATCAAGTTTTGTGGATGGAAGGTAAAGCCGCTACTGCCAGAAATCGCCACTTCACGCTAAAAGTGATTACTATTCTTGGCGGTGTATTACTTCCCGCGCTAGTAACTTTGAATAACAGCGATAATCCAGAAGTCAGAGCTTACGTTTATTGGTCTACTTTTATTCTGAGCCTGCTCGTTTCAGCGACTTCCTCCCTTGAAGGGTTTTTTCTTTATGGAGATCAATGGCGCAACTATCGTCGTTCAGTCGAATCCTTGAAAACCCAGGGTTGGCAATACTTTCAATTGAGTGGACCTTATATTTCTTATCAAACCCACGAAGAAGCTTTTCATGCTTTTGCTGCCCAGGTAGAAGAAGTGATCCAACGGGATGTAGAAGTCTATGCTACTCAAATTGCCCAGTCTCAGAAACCAGGTGACAAGGACAAGGACAAGGACAAGGACAAGGATGCCGATCCGCAACAACCAGAAAACTAACAGTTTTTAGCCATTTAATGTGAAGTTACATAGATTTAGATCCCCCTTAAGAAGGGGGACTTTAAATTCATGCTCCCCCTTCTTAAGGGGGTTGGGGGGATCAATTCTATCCACCCTCATAAAAAATTAGTATTAGATAAAATCATGCAGCTAATTTGTCTATAAAAAACTCCCCAAGATTTAAAAAAATCATGGAGAGATAATCTGAGAACTAATTTTAATTAAGCTGGATTTACCTGAACTTGACGTTGCAGTAAATTTTGGATTGAGGCTTTTTCGATAATTCCCAGTAATACACCATTATCTTGAATCACCGGAATTAATGGTAGTTGTTTTTGGTCGAGCAGGGTAATTACTTCTGATAGAGATTGTTGCGGTTTAACAGTTGTGGTAAATTCCATTAGCTCGGTTAATTCTCTGACTTGAGTTTGCACCCAAAGATTAGTAGAGATCGCTTTTAAAGACTCAACATTAATCACACCTAAAAGTTGTCCGACTGGATCAATTACTAAGAATTTACTCCCATTATTTTGACCAATAATATAGTTGTTGGCAAATTCGCGTAAAGATAGATCGGCTGCAACAACTTGACTATTGGGATTAATTGCGTCTGCTGCTGTTAATCCAGATATTTTATCTTGTATGGTTGCATACTGAGCAGAACGTCCAGCATTTTGCAGCAAAAACCAACCAACTAACATATTCCAGAATTGACCAAAAATTAGCCCAGAGACGATCGCTACCCAACCAAAGATTTGACCGACTCGACTGGCAAAAACTACACCTTTATAAGGATTTTTGGTGATTTTCCACACTAGAGCTTTTAAGATATTACCACCATCAAGAGGTAATCCAGGAATTAAGTTAAATAAAGCTAGTGCTAAGTTGATCGAAGCCATTAAACTCGTGATTGCTGCCCATCTACCTGATATTGGTGTAAATATACCGATACTCAGGAAGAATATAAATAGCATTAAACTCACTAAAGGTCCGGCGATCGCTACCCAAAACGCATCTCCAGGGGTTTTTGATTCTTTTTCTAAGTTGGCTAAACCACCAAATATAAACAAAGTAATCGATTTAACTTGTATCCCTTGTTGGATTGCGACTAAGCTATGACCCAATTCATGGGCGATCACTGAAGCAAATAACAATATCGCAGTGATAAAACCTAACAACCAAGGAAGTGGTAATCCAGGAAACTGTGTTGCTAATCCATTTCCATAGGTAAAAGTTACCAACGCAAGTACAAAAAACCAAGAGGGATTGATGTAGAAAGGAATCCCAAATAGATTACCGACGCGAAAACTACCATTCATATTATTACCCCCGATCATCAAGAGTGCGTTTTTTCACACTTTGATAGTTTTTATTTTTCTCTTTGCTCTAATTGTAACGATTTGTAAATGTGTTGTTAATATTTCTAGTACCGTATTATCCGTCCAAAACGGTTCGGTTTTAATAATTAAACGATTTTTAATGGTAAATTGTGAACTTTATGAGCATTGTTCAGTAAATAAGCAAATAATCGAGCAGAGGAACGAACCGATAATTTTAACAGTAGGCACTAATATCTTCACCACAAGTATCGGCAAGGAAGCATAAAGCTCTAAAACGTAAACCTACTAATTGCTCATAGAGAGGGTTTAGTTTGCACATCGGAGGGATATAAAATAAGGTACGTCCAAAAAGCTGGATATGGCGTTCAAAAGGACATTGAGCCGGAATCAGTTTGCAGATTAGTCTTGCCGTTTTAGGGTTTTTGACTTCAATTCCATCTAAATAGTTACGAATTGGTTGCATTATTTCACTAAGGAGATTAGGGTGTTTTAAGTGGTGGTGCGGAAAAGTGCTGTTGGAGAAAGACATATTTAACCTCATCGATGAGTCTTTTTCTTTGACACTTTTATCATCGACTAGTTCCCAAATTATTGCTGTGATGTAAAGAAGCTTTATTGGTGATGATTTTGTTTGTTGAGCGTGATGTAAAACAACTATTATTTGCGATCGCTTACCCAGATTTTGGTGATTTAGATCACTAACATTTTCCTACTTCTAACTAAAAGAAAATATTGACTTTTTTTCGGGTGAATTTAAAATTTAGATCACATTTTTGCTCTTTATTCCGAAAAAAATGTATTTGATTATACTACTTTACATCATAGCATAAAAATCAGTAAACTTTTTCAAATTTTCCTTAAATTTTAAGATTAATTATATTTTTTTCATAAATTTATCTATGCTAATATGCTTTAATTAGTATAGAAGCAAAGTTTGCGCTCTTATCAGCAGAGGTTGATGATGTCAGAAGCTAACTCTAATGTTTCCATTCCCCAAAGTCTTCAAGAACTGGAACAGGCCATTCAGCGCTATAGAGCCAGTGATTTGAATGATCCAGAACTTCTTGCTCAATGGCAAGCAATTCGGGATGCTTCTCTGGCCCAAAAAGACCCAGAACCTGGTACTGATAAGGTTCCCGGTGAAGCTAGTTATTAAGCTGATCTATGAGTTGTGAGTAATTAATTAGCGTAACTTACGATTGCCCATATTTAATTAAACTCCTTCACCAATAAGTGAGGGAGTTTTGATTTATTTTTTCATCAAGCCTTCCTCACTCAAAGAAAAGGGATTAACAGCGATCGCCCAACAGCGAATTAGTCGGCAACAAAGATGAAAAGATGCCGAAAATATCACAGTTGCTTGAGAGGGATGTTCTGGTAGAATGAAACAGCCAATAGAGTTTGGTTAAATCATCATGAAAATCTGGTTTATATTGTTTCTGATCATCTTTGCACTTGCCGAACTATATCAATGGTTGAAACATCTCAGTTTACCTTTACCAGTGCATATTGTCGGTGGGGTGTTACTCGCGATCGCTTCTAATTTCGACAAACTTTTTATTCGACCCATTCCCTCTACCATTTCTCCATCAACAAAAATTCCTGTTCCTCCTCCAGCGAGTCTTGCTCCTCCTCTTCCACCAATCACTAATCAGCCAATTCCTGATGTGGCAAAACCTGTTTCTTTACCAAAAATACCAAAAACTATCGCGGCTGATTCAATTATTTCTGCTCCTGGGCGATCGCTTTTTCCCAAGCAAGGTGAAAAGAAAATTTGGCAACCTAAAAACGACAAATCAACTGGATAGGATGCTGAATTTCCTTATCTTCCCATATTACGTTTAAGTTTTTCTAATTCTTCATCTGCTTCCCAACGTCTAAAAGTCTGTTCTAGAGAATCATTATTACTATTAACCTGACGATTATAAGTTTGATTCCAACCAGTAGTTTCCCTAGGTTTCTGAGCTTGAGTTTTTGCTTTAGTTGCTTGAGATTGGGCTACTTTAACTTTTACCTCTTCTCGTCTAATCTGAATCTGACGCTGTAACTCTTTCGCTTTTTCAATCCGCTGTTTACAACCTTGCATTTGTCCCCAGAGTTGATTACCTTGACGGAGCAAAGCTGCTTCTCGTTCTTGGGCTCCATCAGCTAAATCATTTCTTCCCGCAGCTCTAGCTTTATCAATCCTACTGTGCCATATTTGAATATCTTTTGCGGTAGCTAGAATTTCATTTTGTAATTTCTTTTCTTGTTGTTCCCCATCTCTAATTAGTCGTAAAGTATCTTGTTCTTGCTCCCGCAATTGTTCATCGATCGCTTCTAATTCTAGATGAGGATTATTGCGGAGAAATTCCTCTAATCTGGTTTCTAAAAATCGACTTACATCTTCAAAGACGCTCATTACTCACCTCTTGGTAATATTAATAGGCAATTGATTATAACCAAATTTTTAGCAATTACCTATTTATTATCTGTCAACTCAAATTCCCTGTCCTACATAAATGGAGCGAACTTCTCCACTCCGACGAATGACAGCTTCTCCTTTACCAATTTTAACTAAAGTCCAACCACTAGAGCCAATACTTTCACCAATATTCACTCGACGAGCAACTCCATTAATCTCAAACAAAGCAGCAGAACGCTCACCCAATTCCAAAATTCCTACTAAATTATGGGTAGGAGTTGGGGAAGGTGTTTCGGTGGGAGTTGGGGAAGGTGTTTCGGTGGAAGTTGGGGTGGGAGTTGGGGTTTCGGTGGGAGTTGTTGGAGCTGTGGGGGTTGAAGTTACTGCTGGTGTGGGAGTTGGGGTAGTTTCTGGATTATTAGGGGTAGATGGGGCAATTGTTGAGGGAATTGGTGGAGGTGTTAAGGTAAATGAGGGTGGTTGTCCTGCTAAGGATACCGGTGATGGGGTACTAGAAGCTTCCTTCCTGGGACTGGGAGTTGAGGAGACTTGATTGACTTTTGACTGAGGTTTACTAGCAGCAACTACAACAGCTTTCTGAACTGGTAATGGTGGTAATGGTGGTTTTGGTAAAGCTGATACAGATTTGGTATTAATTTGGGCAAAAGGTGGATTGAACCGATCTAAAACTATAGATAGACGATTTAGTGCTTGAGCTAAACTGTTGGTATCAGCACTATTACCCAGTGATGTGGGTAAAGGTCCTAAATTAGTCCCAGATGTGGCTAACATTCCGTTAGGATTTTTGCTGTCAGGGACTTTTTGATCAATAATTTCTAGCGATCGCTGCATATATTGACTAAACTGAGCATCAGCTTCGCTTTCAGGACTGAGCTTGAACTGGATCGGAGCGATCGCTGTCCAAATTTGATCGAGTCCGGTCCGACTTCCTAACCACAATCCCAAAATAATCACTAAGGAAGCAAAAGCTGTTCCGAGGAGGAGCTGATCAAAGAATTGTTCAGTTTTACGTTGTTTTTCAGCTTTAGCTACAGTAATAGTTTCGAGCTGAGGTTCTAGACTCGGTGGTTTTACTTCTGGAACTGGGACTATTACTTGTGGTAAAACCAAATGAGGGATGGCAATTGTTTTTAAAGAAACATATTCTGGTGGAGTGGATGCAGGTAGATGGCTGTTACCACCATCTAAAATCCGGTCAACATCACCAAACAGATCGTCCATCAACCGATCTGCATAAGCATCAACTGTAAATGGTTTATTTAGACTAGATTCTTCGCCAGATTTTAGTGCAACTTGTGTAGTATTAGCATTCTTTTCCATAAAATTTCCCACTCAACGAGTCCTTAATTCCCCTTTTATATCCTTAAAACCCAATGATAATGGTTAGTTTGGGCAAAATTTAATGATAAATTATCAAACCAAGCTTTTTTGACGCCCACACAATTCTAAATAAACTAACAAGGCATTAACATCAGCAGGATTAACTCCACCTATACGAGAAGCTTGTCCAATTGTCAATGGTTTGACTTGAGTCAATTTTTCTCTGGCTTCTTTAGAAAGGGTATCGATCGCCGCATAATCTAGATCAGCAGGTAATTTGCGGTATGCTTGACGGGCGATTTGGTCAATTTGCATTTGTTGACGTTCCAGATATCCTGAGTATTTGATATCAATTTCTGCACCAGCTGTTTCAGCTTGATTGAGTTCGGGATTATGTAATCCATAGTTTGCCAAATTTAGATAGTGAAATCCTGGACGACGGAGTAAGTCAGCTAAAGTAATGGAACCTTTGATGGGAATCTGGGTATCAGTCGCGATCGCACATCCAATCGGATCTAACTCTTTTACTCTAGTGGTATAGAGTCGGTTTTTTTCCACCTCAATCTGAGCTTGTTTTTGCTTAAACAGAGCATAACGGCGATCGTCAATTAAGCCAATTTCCCGACCTAAAGGAGTTAACCGTCGGTCTGCATTATCCGATCGTAATATTAACCGATATTCCGATCGGCTAGTCAACATCCGGTAAGGTTCGCGTAAATCCTTAGTACATAAATCATCAATCAACGTGCCAATATAACTTTGTTCCCGAGGAAAAATCATCATTTCTTCACCCCGAACCAAGCGAGCCGCATTAATTCCAGCTACCAAACCCTGAGCTGCTGCTTCTTCATAACCGGTCGTACCATTAATTTGTCCAGCACAGAACAATCCGGCAATTTTTTTGGTCATCAGTGTGGGATAACACTGAGTTGCGGGTAAATAATCATATTCAACTGCATAAGCAGGACGGAGCATAATACAATTTTCTAATCCCGGCAAACTCCGCAACAGTTTTAACTGAATATTTTCGGGTAATCCCGTGGAAAAACCTTGAATATATAGCTCCGGAATATCTCTTCCTTCTGGTTCAATAAAAATCTGATGGCTTTCTTTATCAGCAAACCGGACAATTTTATCTTCAATACTTGGACAATAACGTGGTCCTTTAGCATCGACCCAACCACCATAAACGGGAGATAAATGGAGATGATCGCGAATTAATTGATGAGTAACCGGAGTAGTATGGGTCAAATAACAACACATTTGTTCCCGTTCAATCCAAACATCTGGATCAAAACTAAACCAGCGTACTTCTGAATCTCCGGGTTGGGGGTCCATTTTGCTATAGTCTACCGATCTTTTATCGACCCTAGCAGGAGTTCCGGTCTTTAAACGTCCAGTTTCAAACCCTAACCGATTTAAAGTTTCAGTCAAACCAATTGCGGCAAATTCTCCAGCGCGACCCGCTACCATTGATTTATTCCCAACCCAAATCCGACCACCTAAAAAAGTGCCCGTAGTCAGAATCACTGCTTGACATTGAAAAGCCACACCAAAGTAAGTTTCAACACCAACAATTTCCTGATTGGGACCCAAAACTAAATCGGTCACCATACTTTCCCGAATCGTCAAATTTTCTTGGTTTTCGACAATTCCTTTCATGATCGCAGCATATTCGCGCTTATCAGTTTGGGCTCGTAACGCCCATACAGCCGGACCACGGGAAGAATTTAGTACCCGCTTTTGGAGATAGGTACGATCAGCCATTTTGCCAATTTCCCCACCCAGAGCATCAATTTCATGGGTCAGTTGAGATTTGGCTGGTCCCCCTACTGCCGGATTGCAAGGTTGCCAAGCAATTTTATCTAAGTTTAAAGTGAGTAGGAGGGTGCGACATCCCAATCTTGCTGTCACCAGAGCTGCTTCACAACCAGCGTGACCAGCACCGACAACGATCACATCAAAAGCGTCTTGAAATTCTACTGTTTTGTGGGTCATGGATTGGTCTTTGGTAGCAAGGGCCATTCTCCCAAAAAAGTTATTTTAGGGGAACGAGCATCTTGCCTGTTGTAGTTATTTTGGCAAGATGTCTAATCTTTTATTCTAGCGATTAAAACCGATTAACATGATTTTCCCGTCAATTAACATTCAGCAGTCAAGGAGCGAGCGGCTATGGTGATGGAAAGAAATGCTATATTGAGCTGGATATTTTCCTGGTTGTTTCAGGTTAACCTAGAAAAAATTGGGATGACTCAAATGGCAGTATGCAAAGATTTGAGTGATATAACAGCAGAGGGCTATTCTAGCTGATTAAGTCTGATCATGAAAGCGGTGCGACTACATTGTGGATGATATTTTACAGGTAATAAGGAATATTACAGATGACGGAACGCAAGCGAGCGCTAATTACTGGGATTACGGGTCAAGATGGTTCTTACCTGAGTGAATTATTGCTACAGAAAGATTATGAGGTTCATGGGATTATTCGTCGAACCTCGACCTTTAACACTGATCGGATTGACCATATATATGTAGATCCCCATAGCGTTGATGCGCGGTTATTTCTCCACTATGGTGATTTAACTGATGGTACTACCTTGCGTCGGATTTTGGAGCAAGTTAAACCCACAGAAATTTATAATTTGGGAGCGCAATCCCATGTTCGGGTTAGTTTTGATTCTCCCGAATATACTGCTGATGCAGTCGGAATGGGGACTTTACGTCTGTTAGAAGCAATTCGCGATTATCAGTATCGGACTGGAATTGAGGTGCGGTTCTATCAAGCTGGCTCCTCAGAAATGTTTGGGAAAGTCCAAGAAATTCCCCAAAAGGAAACTACACCCTTTTATCCTCGTAGTCCCTACGCTTGTGCTAAGGTTTATGCTCATTGGCAAACCGTAAATTACCGTGAATCTTACGGGTTGTTTGCTTGTAATGGCATATTATTTAATCATGAAAGTCCTCGGCGGGGAGAAACTTTTGTGACTCGCAAAATTACCCGTGCGATCGCCCGGATCGTAGCAGGTAAACAGAAAAAACTGTACTTGGGTAATCTGGATTCTCAGCGGGACTGGGGTTATGCTAAGGATTATGTGCGAGCCATGTGGCTGATGTTACAGCAAGAGCAACCCGATGATTATGTGATTGCTACGAATCAAACCCACTCGATTAAAAAGTTTCTCGATATTTCCTTTAGTTATGTCAATCTTGATTGGCACGACTATGTAGAATTTGATGAGCGTTATTTACGTCCTGCCGAAGTAGAACTATTAATTGGTGATGCTAATAAAGCCAAGGAAAAACTAGGTTGGGAACCTTCGGTTACTTTTGAAGAGTTGGTAGCATTGATGGTAGAATCTGATTTACAAGCTCTGGGACTAACTTCTCCGAATAGTAAGGTTTTTCAATTAATTAAGGATAACGCCTATATTCGGCATGAATTGGGCAGTATGGTTGACTAAGTGGTGCAAACAGAAGTTCGGGTTCAAGATGTTGATTAGATTCTTGACCCTGACTTCTGATGATTAATAATTAAGTTTTTTTGAATCCTGCCCAGGATGGTAATCAAAATGGCAACTTTAGAATTGCAAAACAAACGGATTTTGGTGACCGGTGGAGCTGGTTTTTTAGGAAGTCAGGTCATTAACCAGTTGTGTAAAGCTGGAGCTGATCGGCAAAAAATTACTGTACCCCGATCGCACGATTATGACTTGCGATCGCTAGATAAATGTCAACAAGTAGTTGAGCAACAAGATCTCATCATTCACCTAGCTGCTCATGTAGGTGGAATTGGGTTAAATCAAATTAAACCAGCGGAACTATTTTATGACAACTTAATGATGGGCACTCAGCTAATTCATGCAGCCTATCAAGCTGGTGTGAGTAAATTTGTCTGTGTGGGGACAATTTGTGCCTATCCCAAATTTACTCCAGTTCCCTTTAAAGAAGATGATCTGTGGAATGGCTATCCAGAAGAAACCAATGCTCCCTATGGAATTGCCAAAAAAGCCTTATTAGTCCAACTGCAAGCTTACCGTCAACAGTATGGATTTAATGGTATTTATTTACTACCAGTCAATTTATATGGGCCAGCCGATAATTTTGATCCGAAAAGTTCCCATGTCATTCCAGCTTTAGTCCGGAAAGTTCACGAAGCGCAACAAAGGGGAGACAAACAACTCCCAGTGTGGGGTGATGGTAGTCCGAGTCGTGAATTTCTCTATGTAGATGATGCCGCATTAGGGATTGTGATGGCAACTCAGCATTATGATGGTCCAGAACCAGTTAATCTGGGCACCAACTATGAAATCACGATCCGCAACTTAGTGGAACTAATTTGTGAATTGATGGAATTCAAAGGTGAAATTGTTTGGGAAACTGACAAACCTAATGGTCAACCCCGTCGTTGTTTAGATACAGAAAGAGCTAAACAAGCTTTTGGGTTTACAGCTCAAGTGGAATTTAAGCAAGGGTTAAAAAATACCATTGAGTGGTATCGTCAACACGCAGCTTAGACCTCTCCCTACGATTACTCCCCCTTCCCTGGTAGGGAAGGGGGCTGGAGGGTTAGGTCTAAGCATTTAGCCCTACTGAGATCAACATTTTAGATGTCCTAACTATAGCCGAAGCGGTACTTTCGGCAAAAATTAAGCTGGGAATTTTTAGGTATAGAAGATTTTCGTGATTTTTCACAAATATTATTGTTGTTTTTAAAATAATTATCTCAATTCAGGCAAAAAACCTGCTTGCAATGGTCACTAACAATAGTTACACTTCTTTAGATAAATCTCATTTTCAAATGCTGCACTGTCAATCTGTCCCTGCTGTTTAGTTCCAGACCGATCGGAGCAACGACACTAGGTCCAAATAGACAATTGCACCATAACCACAAGCTAAAACATAGCTTTCATGTAGATATACCTAATTCTAGGAGGATCGTAGTCGATGGGACTACCCTGGTACCGAGTACATACAGTTGTCTTAAATGACCCAGGTCGTCTGATAGCTGTACACCTGATGCACACTGCTCTCGTCGCAGGTTGGGCTGGTTCTATGGCCCTATATGAATTGGCCATTTTCGATCCTAGTGATCCGATCCTCAACCCCATGTGGCGTCAGGGAATGTTTGTGATGCCCTTTATGGCTCGTCTTGGGATCACCCAATCTTGGGGTGGTTGGAGCCTAACTGGCCAACCCGCTGTTGATCCTGGGATTTGGAGCTTTGAAGGTGTTGCCACAGCTCACATTCTCTTGTCTGGTTTGCTGTTCCTCGCTGCTGTTTGGCACTGGGTTTATTGGGATTTAGAACTCTTCAGAGACCCCCGCACTGGAGAACCAGCACTAGACTTGCCAAATATGTTTGGCATTCATTTATTCTTGTCTGGTTTACTCTGTTTTGGCTTCGGTGCTTTTCACTTGACTGGATTATTTGGACCGGGGATGTGGGTTTCTGATCCCTATGGTCTCACCGGTAGTGTCCAGCCAGTAGCTCCGGCTTGGGGTCCGGAAGGGTTTAACCCCTTTAACCCTGGTGGAATTGTCGCTCACCATATTGCCGCAGGAATTGTCGGAATTATTGCTGGTATCTTTCATTTAACCGTCAGACCACCAGAAAGGCT
This sequence comes from uncultured cyanobacterium, assembly GCA_963744145.1. Taxonomy (GTDB): domain Bacteria; phylum Cyanobacteriota; class Cyanobacteriia; order Cyanobacteriales; family CAWUOF01; genus CAVUSO01. The sequence continues at coordinate 2,865,349 of CAVUSO010000001.1, forward strand.
CTATCGAGCTTTGCGGATGGGTAACATTGAAACCGTACTATCAAGTAGTATTGCCGCAGTATTTTTTGCAGCCTTTGTGGTTGCAGGGACAATGTGGTACGGCAGTGCGGCTACACCGATCGAACTATTTGGCCCAACTCGCTATCAGTGGGACAGTGGTTATTTCCAAAAGGAAATTGACCGTCGCGTTCAAGCTGATGTAGCTGAAGGTAAGACCTTGAGCGAAGCTTATGGAGCCATTCCCGAAAAACTGGCTTTCTACGATTATGTAGGTAATAGCCCTGCTAAAGGTGGTTTGTTCCGGGTTGGTCCAATGAATAATGGCGATGGTCTAGCTCAAGATTGGCTCGGTCATGCTGTATTTAAAGATGCTGAAGGTCGGGAATTGTGGGTACGTCGGCTCCCTAACTTCTTTGAAAACTTCCCTGTGGTCTTGACTGATAAAGATGGGGTAGTTCGTGCGGATATTCCTTTCCGTCGTGCTGAATCTAAATACAGTTTTGAGCAAGTTGGTGTTACCGTCAGTTTCTATGGTGGTTCCCTGGATGGTCAGACTTTTGATGACCCAGCCCTAGTGAAGCAGTTCGCTCGTGGTTCTCAATTGGGTGAAATCTTTAAGTTCGATCGCGAAAAATTTGACTCTGATGGTGTGTTCCGCACCAGTACAAGGGGTTGGTTTACCTTTGGACATGCGGTGTTTGCCTTACTGTTCTTCTTTGGTCATATCTGGCACGGTTCTCGGACGATCTTCCGTGATGTGTTTGCTGGTATTGATCCCGACTTAGATGAAGATCAAGTCGAGTTTGGTGTGTTCCAAAAATTAGGTGATGCTACCACTCGGAAGAAAGAAGCTTAATTTTTCCTGTTGGTAAACCTGATTTCTGGTTAAAAAAACACAATTTAAACCCACCTTCTACTGATTAATTTTTGTAGTTAGGTGGGTTTTTTATGTTTTTTCTGCCGATCGCATTTGCTATACTAATCTTGATCCCGGAACTCGCAGACAAGCGAATTTTAACCCCAATTTAAAAAATTTTTAGCCTAAAAACCTAGGATCTCTTAGTATTAGTCAAGTAAAATAGGATAAAATAAGCTTTAACTACAATAAACAGGAAATTTTCCTATGGAAAGCCTTGCTTACATTTTGGTTCTCACCCTAGCTCTGGGTACAATTTTCTTTGCCATTGCATTTCGCCAACCTCCTCGGATCGGTAATTAAATCCCTAGATACCTCTTGGTTTTCTGTCGGATTTTTTTTAAATTACTGGTTCAGTTTTTTTAATCTGCTCTTTTATTACTCAAACCAAGTCGTCATTGACGACTTGGTTTGATTTTAAAGTATCACTAATTTGCAGCATAAAAAATGTAATTAAATAACTATAACCTAATCATTTCAATGAGCATTCTTAGCACAACGTATCTTGTATGATGTTGGTATTTTCAATAACTTTAGTAACTAAAAATATTACTAATTTTTGCCAATTGGCTCGTCCTCCACGCAGTTTGCTCATCTCCATCATCAGTTTGAATATTGCTAGTCTATTCATAATTCCCTTGAGGGTTGTTGCTCATCCCATCCATCGTTACTGTCAGGGAGAGTCCCATGTAGGAATGTTGAATGGTCAAGGAACCTGTATTTTTCCTAGTGGTAATCGTTATCTAGGAGAATTTCGTCACGGGGTTCGAGAGGGTAGAGGAGTTTTTAATTATGCTGATGGGACTAAATGCGAGGGAGAGTTTCACAATCAATTACTTAATGGGATCGGTGTTTGTGTTTTTCCCAGTGGAAATCGCTATCAAGGTGAGTTTAAAGATGGGGTGAGAGAGGGAAGGGGGTTGATTACTTTTACTGATGGGACCCTTTGCGAAGGGATGTTTGTCAAGGGACAATTAAATGGTTGGGGTAGATGTAGTTTTCCCAGTCGCGATCGCTATGAAGGGGAGTTTGATCACAATGCGATCGCAGGAAAAGGAGTTTTTATCTGGGTTGATGGGACTCGGTGTGAGGGGGAGTTTCAGAAAGGAATGCTGAATGGAAGAGGAATATGTAGTTTTAATAGTGGTAATCGTTATGAAGGTGAGTTTCGTAATAATATGAGAAATGGTTTTGGTGTATTTTATTATCGTCAAGGAGTTCGGTTAGAAGGAATTTGGCAAGATGACAAATTTATTCCACCGAAACCATCTATGATTAGACCTAAAAGTTGGTAATTCAGTTAATGAGGAACACAAAAGTTGATGAATATAATTAAATAAAGATGAGAGTAAGATGATGATTTTGAGCCAAATATTTACCAACAAAGCATTAACTAGATTTGGGCAATCTCCATCCGGGATAATTGGGATGGTGATTACTATATTGATAGTTTTGTTAGCCATATTAGCACCAATTATTTATCCTTACAATCCAGCGATCGATCGAAATTATCTCCTGCGATTACATCCTCCCGATCTGCAACATTTATTTGGCACAGATGGATTAGGACGAGATTTATTAGTATTAGTGTGGTATGGGTTGCGAACTTCCCTCACTGTATCGATTATTTCCGTAACACTGGGATTCAGTATTGGCTTATTATTAGGTTTAATTGCGGGGTATTATGGTGGATGGCTCCAAATTATTATTAGTTGGATTAGTGATATTCTTTTGGCTTTTCCTGCGATTTTATTAGCGATCGCAGTTGTGACTATCACCGGACCAAGTTTACCCAGTGTAATTATTGCAGTCGGATTAGTGCAAATTCCGATTTATATTCGACTCACTCAGAGTATGGTGCTTTCGTTACGAGAACAGGAATTTATTGAAGCAGTAAAAGCAATGGGGGGAACATCGATCCGAATTATTTTCCATCATATTTTACCTGGGAGTCTAGGACCATTAATAGTCCAAGCTACCCTTTCCATAGGAACTACCACATTAGAAGCTGCTGGATTGGGATTTTTAGGTTTAGGAGCACAACCACCCAATCCAGAATTAGGTACGATGTTAGCAGATGCTTTTAAAGGAGGCTATTCTTTAACATCTCCTTGGACAACAATTTTCCCAGGTTTATTTATTACTTTAATGGTATTAGCTTTTAATCTTTTAGGTGATGGTTTACGTGATAGTCTCGATCCGCGCTCAACCCGCTAGGAATCCTGTCCAACCTCCAACGGTTTTTCCCTGGTGATGAGTGAGAATAGTTTTATTGTATAGAAGAATCTGATTACTCATCATCAGTAAAGGATGATGGGAAACTGCTAAAACTATGAATATAAGAAAAAATTATGATTATCATCAATTTAAACTTTTATATAAAAAATTATAAATGATTACGATAATTATTATTGAACTTAAATATATTACCAAAAGTTAAACTCCAGTTTATTATTGCTCTAATCATAAATGATAGCCATGTAGTTAACCATGCCGAACCAGTATTTCCAGAACCTTAACAAGCTTGTTTTTTGCTTTCTAGTAGTTGGTATTTTCCCATTCAAATCAATACCGGTATTAGCTAACACTCAGGATTTTGATCAGCCTAAAAATAACTTAACTGGAGATAATGATGCAATTGAGCAGATCACATCAGTTTCCCAGTTGTCTGATGTCAAACCAAGTGATTGGGCTTTTCAGGCACTACAATCTTTGGTAGAACGCTATGGCTGTATTGCTGGGTACAATGACAGAACTTTTCGCGGAAATCGAGCTTTAAGTCGTTATGAATTTGCCGCAGGATTAAATGCTTGTTTAACTAAGATTAACGAATTGTTGAGTGCAACTTCTAATTCTGTGAATAAAGGAGACTTAACCACAATCCAAAAATTACAGCAAGAATTCGCTACAGAACTAACAGCACTCAGAGGTCGAGTTGATAGTTTAGAAGCTAGGACAGAAACATTGAAAAAACAAGAGTTTTCTGTAACGACTAAGTTGAGTGGAGAAACTATTTTTAGTTTGTCTGGTGCCTATGGTGCTTATAAAGGTGGCAATTCAACATTTATCAACAATACTAACACAGGCACAGGTGCAACCCCAAAACCAGGTAAAGATGCTCAGATAACTTTAGATGATCGAGTTCGACTCAATCTTTTAACCAGTTTTTCAGGAAAAGACTTACTGATTACAGGATTACAAGCATATAACTTTGGTGGTGGACCAAGTGCGGCATTTCCTTCATTCAACACTGGTGGAAGTCTAGGAGGAACTTTAGGTTATGGTGATGTTGTTTTTGGTAACGCTAGTCATACTAGATTAGCATACGAACCTGAGTTCCCAACCGTTAATCCCCAGACTCTAGCAACTACAGGTGGTAACAATAGCATCAATCTCTACAAACTGCTCTATATTTTTCCAGTCGCAAAGAAGATCAATCTTTTTGTGGGAACTAATGCAGAAGTATCAGATGCTTTCCCGGCAATTTTACCTTTTGCTGGAGAAGGACAAGGATCAATTTCTCGCTTTAGTAATCTCCCTGCGGCTCAAAGAATATCGGGAGGTACTTCTGAGACTGGATTAGCATCAGCTGCAGGATTTATTTGGAATATTTCCGATCAACTTGATTTACGAGGATTATATGGTTCAGTGCAAGCAAGTATTCCTGGTAATCAAGGGTTTCCAGGAACTCCTTTAGGTGCTGGTCTATTTGATGGTAGTTATGTAGCAGCGACCCAATTAACAGTTAAACCAACCAAGACAGTTGATATTGGTCTAAATTATGCTCACAGCTATCACCAGATCAATCTCTTAGCAACAGGTTTAAGCTCATCAGATGTTGCTCCGATACTATTTGCACCAAATACAGCGGAATTAGCAAGAAGAAACGGATCAGCTTTAGTCGCGATCGCGAATCAACCAATTCAAATAGATACAGTTGGTGCAACTGTAGCAATGAGATTAACCCCAACGGTGACTCTAGCTGGATCAGCTACTTACATTTTTAGTAATCTAGTGCGAGTGAATGCTTCTACCAATTTTCTGAGCTGGTTAGTTGGTATCCATGTCAAAGACTTAATCGCTAAAGGAAACACAGCCGGAATTGTTTTTGGTAGTCCTCTTTATCGTGATACTAGCGGTGGTAGAGGTTTGAACCCGGAAACAGCGATTCCTTATCAGGTAGAAGGATATATGAACTTTAAAGTTTCCGATCATATTAGTGTCACTCCAGGGGTCTTTGTCATCTTTAATCCTGAAGGTTTTAAGGAAAATCCCACAACTTATGTTCCTGTAGTTCGGACTACTTTTACCTTCTAGGTTCACGATCGGTTAATGATAGAGGTTAGGCAAGTCGTCAACCTCTATCCTTTTGCCGTGGCTGGATTGCGAAATGGTTCAAACAGAGCGGTGGTGGTCGCCAGTCTGCCTAATAGTCCTAGGGCGCTGCGATCGCCTGTTGCTGCGGGATTGGGGACAAAGTAAACATCAATTTGGCGGACTTCACCAGCGACGCGACGAGGTGATTGTATTTCTCCTAGTGGTGAGAGTAATTCCTCTAGATAGTCTTTCACAAATTGGTCGTGGATGAAGCGAGTCATTATGATAGAATGGGATAAAGTAGGAGGGTAAAATGGTAACACTGCAACTGCGACAATTGGGTGTACCACCTGGACATCGGGTATTATTTCATGATGTAAATTGGCAGGAATTTGAAGCAATTTTAGCAGAATTGGGAGAAAAACGTTCTGCCCGATTAGCTTATCTACAGGGAACTTTGGAGATTAGGGTGCCACTACCAGAACATGAGGTAAACAAAGAAACCATCAGTGACATGGTAAAAATTTTACTAGAGGAACTGGAAATAGATCGAGAATGTTTTGGTTCTACAACCTTCAAACGAGAAGATATGCTCGCAGGAATTGAGCCAGATAACTGCTTTTATATTCAAAACTATGCTAAAATGATTGGTAAAACTCGCCTAAATTTAACAGTTGATTCACCCCCAGATTTAGCTATAGAAATAGATGTTACTTCCCCAACACAAATTAGCGCCTATCAAACTTTAGGAGTACCAGAAATCTGGCGGTATGAAAATGGAAAAATCCAAATTTATCTACTACAATCTGGGAAATATATAGAGCCTAAAATTAGTCCTACTTTTCCCAGGTTTACCGTAATTGAAGAAATTTCTCGTTTTCTAGAAATGAGTCGGACAATAGGGACAAGTCGGGCACTGCGAGATTTTCGCAAGTGGGTAAGAGAACAAATAAATCTGATCAAAGGAGTAGAAATATGATAGCGATCGCTCTATTTGGTCTCAGTTTTTATTGTTTAGGTAGCGATCGCGGTCTACTAGGTTTTTCTGGGGAGTGCGATCGCGGTCTAATTTTATTGCTAGGAAAATTAAGGGGATGATGGAGGAAGAGAATCAAGATTAGCTAGGGCAAAATTGAGAAAGTATTCTGTCCGTGATATCAATTTTTCTGCATCAGTTTCTGTTATATCTGGGTCTACATTATAATCAGCTCTAAGACGAGTTCTTTCCGCATCAATTGATAGCGGTGCAGTTCTACTGGAACTCAATGGGGAACGTTATCTAATCGCCTCTGTCTGGAGTCATATTGCTAAACCTTCTTGACGAACATTGCGAAAGAAAGCATTATTTTGATATTGAAATTGTTCATCAGTAGCAAATGCACAGCTAATCAATACATTATGTTCTAAACATAGATGAGCAATAAAAATACTAATTCGCTCGCTTTCTTGAGAATAGTTAAAGGAATTTTTTAGAACAATTAAAATATCGATATCTGAGTCTGGTCTAGCATCACCCCTAACCTGAGAGCCAAAGAGAATAATCTTGTCTAATTGTTGACCGTAGAGTTTTTTAAGACCTTGCTGGGTTTTGGTGATTATTGTTTGAATTTGTTTATTCATATTTTTGGTTCCCTTGAATTTAGATAATTAGTATTTGGTGAACAATTCTATTTTACCAAATACCAAAAAATATCGCCCCTCCCAATAGATCCAGTTGGTCCAACTGTAGTGTTGATTAATACCAATTGGCTCAGATTGGGACTGGAACTGATCGGGGCAGGAATCATTGGCCCTCTGGAGTCGAGCAGTTGCACGATCGTCAGATAGGTAATACTCAAAATTAGGGCGATCGCACCAGTAATAATTGCGACAATTTTGCCACGATCCATAATTTATCTCGCTTTTTTAATCTCTATGCTATCGATCAGCCGAAAATCGACTAAATAGCAAATGTAATATAATTGTATAGCTTCGACTTTATTATTGACTTGATTACCTAAAACAGGGATTGAGATGGATTCTGTTGTCAATTTACCAGTTGAATCAGCTACTACGGACTTGATTCCCGTGGTCCAGACTTCTGAACTCAGAAAAGTATATCGGACTGGGTTCTGGCTCAATCAAAAAGTTGAGCCATTGAAAGGTTGTAATCTGACGGTATATCAAGGAGAGACTTTTGGATTATTGGGACCAAATGGAGCTGGGAAAACCACCTTACTAAAAACTTTGTTGGGGATTGCTCGTCCCACTTCTGGACAAGCTTACCTCCTGGGATATCCGATCGGTAATCAACTAGTTAAGCAACGGATCGGCTATTTACCAGAAAATGCTTATTACTATGATTATTTAACAGGATGGGAATTTTTAGAATATAGTGCTGGATTATTTCAAATTCCCACTGCTATTGTCCGTCAACGAATTCCCCAATTGTTAGATTTGGTAGGTTTAGCCCAATCAACCGCAAAGAAAAAACAGCTCCGTCAATATTCTAAAGGAATGGTACAACGGATTGGGATGGCTCAAGCCTTAATTAATGAGCCAGAAGTCGTATTTCTGGATGAACCAATGTCAGGATTAGATCCGATGGGTAGGTTTCAAATTCGCGAAATAATTCTGTCTTTGAAAATGCAAGGAAAAACGATCTTTTTTAATAGCCATATTCTTGCTGATGTGGAGAAAATTTGCGATCGCGTCGCGATTCTTGCTCAAGGTGAATTAATTTGTATTGGCTCTATTAACGAACTCTTAGGAACTACTGATAGTTATCGAATTCAAGGTCAAGGTGGAAATTTAGATGTTCTCACCAAATGGTTACCTGATTTAAAACTAGAAAATAACTATTGGTCTGGACATTTACAAGGAGAACCCTATGATTTTATATCAAGTTTACGTTTGATGGGAGCAACCATCATCTCGATGGATTTAGCTCGTCCTTCTTTGGAGGAATTTTTCATGCAACAACTACGTCAAAAAGGGATATATTCTAGTAGTTAAATTGGGAGTTTAATTTAAGCGATCGCTAATAATTTATACCTCAGCAAATCCAATATGCTCAACAATACTTTTCAAAAAACCTTATATGACCATGATTTTGCGCTCTGGTTAGAAGAGACAGCTAACCAGTTAAAAATGCGAGATATTAATAATTTAGATTGGGATAATTTGGTGGAGGAAATCGAAGCTTTGGGGATTGCACAAAAGCATGAGGTAGAAAGTCGTTTAAAAACTATTTTAGCTCACATTCTCAAAAGATTCTATATATCTTTACCAGATTGTCATCAAGGTTGGCAAGTTACTATTCGTACCCAGCGCAATGATTTACAGCGTCTGCTCAAAAAATCACCAAGTTTACGGAATCATTTAGTAGCAGAATTTGATAGTCTTTACCAAGAAGCACTCTCGGAAGTGCAGGAAGAATATCCGGAAACTCAATTTCCACAGACTTGGGAATTTAGCCGCGATTTGAATACAATTTTAACCGCAATATTCTGGGATAAATGATATTATTATGATTGATTAACAGCTCTTTCGGTATTCATCATCATGACGGAAAAACTTAAACCAGATTGGGCAGGTCATGATCTCCTCTCCCAATTTGTCAACATTCTGATCCAGACAAAACCTATCTATGCGCTCATGAAACAGCTAGCACGACAGGTCATGATCAAAACAGCCGAAAAAAAAGGTATTCCCTGGCGAAAAAACTATTCCGAATTAGCTGCTTCCCAAGCTCCACAGCTACTAGCACAAATCACTAATCCAAATATTACCTATCCCGACTACTATTTAGTACCATTCCACGCCTATGAGCAAGGAAATTTATGTTGGGAAGCTGCCTTTGAAGCCGAGTCCGCGACCTATGTAATCGCCCTCCGAGTCTGGCCAAAAGAACAGCTTACCTGGCAAGTGGCACAAGACAGACTGCGCGGTAGTTTTCACCAAATTTTAGGAGAATATGGTCCGAAACAAGTAAAAGATATTCTTGATATAGGTTGTTCTATTGGAATCTCAACTTTAACCCTACATCGTTATTATCAAAACCACCAAAATACACCACCTCGGACTGTGGGATTAGACTTATCTCCCTATATGTTGGCAGTAGCAAAAACTCTCGATGTCAATCAGGAAATCTCCCAATGGATGCACGGACAAGCCGAAAATACAAATTTACCAACCGAGAGTTTTGATTTAGTAACGCTGCAATTTATTACCCATGAATTACCCCATCAAGCTACTAAAGCTATTTTCACTGAAGCTCTTCGTCTGTTGCGAAAAGGTGGTTACTTAGCTGTAGTAGATAATAATCCTAAATCCACCGTAATTCAAAACCTACCGCCACTCCTTTTTACTTTAATGAAAAGTACAGAACCTTGGTCTGATGAATACTATACTTTTAATCTGGAAGCAGAAATGGAAGCAGTGGGGTTTGAACATAAAATAACAGTTCCTAGCGATCCGCGTCATCGTACTATTATTGCGAAGAAACCGGATTAAAATTTGACCAGAAAATGTTGAGCAGCGATCGCTTGGTGATTATCAATTGAGTTATTGAGCAATAATCTGTTGAACTAATTGTAAAAATTGAGCGCCAATTTCTTCCAATTCTCGATTAGCTTCCTCATTGGTTATTGATGATTCTGAACTGTTACCTAATGAACTGCTTAATTGTCTTCCCAGTTTATTTATTGCTTCAGGAGAAGAATTAGATACTAATAGTTCTTTTCCAAAGCGACGGTAAAGGGTTTGAGGTATTTTTTTGGCTGTATATATACTTTGGACAGCAAATTGAGCTAGCGATCGCTGTTGTGATTCTAAAATTGTTCGGATTCCTGCAATTAGAGGTAATTCTTCATCTTCCAATTTTTCTCTAACATCTTGCACATAAAATAACCAGTCTAGTAAATTTTCAATTGGAAATAAAGAAGAACCATCATCATTACTATCTTCAAGAAAATCTAAATCAATTCTTTCCGGTGGATTGTTTGGCTCAATTATGGGACGATATCCTAATAATTCAACTTCATTTAGGATAGATTTAAACCTCACGGGAACATAAGCAATAGAATCAGGTGGTAATAATTCTGGAGGATTAAAACTATCTGCGTCGGGTAATACTGGACAGCAGACTAATTTACCGATTTTTGGTAGATCAAGATCACATATATTAAACAAAGTATTTGCACCCAAGTTCCAAGTATCACTATTTTGTAAATCGGTTTCTACTTGTATCCAGCACAAATAAGTATGTACCGCATAAACAGCTAGAGTATTGAGATAAACACGCTTACTTTTATCTGCGGAATATTGAGATGAAGCAAATTTTTTTGCCCATTCACGCGATTCTGGTTGTAGGGGTATAGTAAGATATTTTTGATGATCAATGGTTGCAGTATTCATAATTATTGTCTTCCTTGTGATAACTCAATAGCTAACTTTCCTAAGCATTTACGACATTTTCGATCCCAAAAATCTTTTATTTCTTGAGCAGTAACTTGATAATTTTGTTGACTGAGTTCGACTACAATTTTGTCAAAGGTTGCTGTCTCCCAAAAACTTAGCACATCGTAGCTATTCACATTACGGTTTACCGCTTGTTCGTTATTCATTGGTTGAACTTGATAACCTTGTTGATGTAAATCCTCAGCTATTTTAGCATAAATAGAAAAGTATTCATCATTATAAATTGCCACAATTTCGGATTTTAATAAATGTCCCTGTTGACCAAGAAACTGGATCACTGTTGTAAATATTTTCTGGGGTGGTTGAAATAGGGGTAATAGTTGCTGTGCTAAAGATTGAGCATCGTAAACTACTTGTTTTTTGATCACCTTCTTACATTTTTTCAGACTTCCATCAGAATCTTGTATAATTGCCGTTTTTAAAGACTCTAGATTATAGCCTAATTCAATGTAAATACTAGAGATTATTGGATAAAAATTACGGCTACATTCTGAATAAAATGTCTGTTCTGCAATATGAAAATCCTGAGCGATCGCTCTGATTGTATCCGGTGGTTCTTTTAAAATCAAACGATCTACTAAAAGCTTGTAATGACATTCTGGAAAACGGGTAACATATCTTGATCTTAGAAATTCAAAAGGATCTTGTTCAAGGTATTCTTTAACTACCAACAAAAACTGTTGATAATCTTGCGTTGATAATTCATTGATTAAATTCCCTTCTTGTAGCTCTTCTAAAGTAGGAGCATTATATAAATTATGGAAGCCATCCGGAATATTATCAATAATATTTTCTCCCGATGTGTCATTATCAAACAGGGGAATATCTAAACTATCAGGCATTTCTTGATCAGAAATATATAGGTCTAAAAGACGCCATTTAATATAATCATTTACCCATGACGCTAAACGCGATATTAAAGATGCTCCACCAGGTTTAAATAACCAAATTCGAGGTACTCTCTTAATCGAATTATTTAATTGTTTTGTCGTGTCGTTCTGATTTGAAGATGATTGAATATTAGACATTAATTTTTCTGTCCAATCTCTAATATATCGAATCTCTTTCCTGTACTCTTTACTATGAATATTATAGTTGGTGATTTTTTGTAAGTGATTAGATAATTTGCTGACAATTTCACCTGTGCTAGTTCTACAGTATTCATTTAAAAGCTCTAAGATCGAATCATTAATAATTAATAGAGGCTTATTTAACCAAATATAAATTTCGGAGTAGACATCATTAAAGTCTGGATGCTCTGATTTACTGATGAGGTTTTTACTGTGTAATTGATTCCAAATTTTTTGAATGACTCTTTGTTGGTCTTTGCTATTATAATCATAGCTGTAGAGTTGACGAAAATAGTCTAATAAAGTTTCATCTACTGAATCAACTGGTTGATAACTATTAATCCAGTCTGGAAAGTTGGTATCATTTGGTTGGCACATAGACGCAATTTCAGGAAATTTATACATCTCTCCTATGACAATACTCCGGACAAAATTAAACTGCAATCGCACCGTAGGAAAGTAGTTCTGAGTAATTGGGATGGCTTTTGATCAAAGTCGGCTCCAAATCTAACTTCAAAATAAATTGTTCCAAAAGATGCGCGTTGAAGGCTTGGCGTTTATAAGTAGCCATAGAAAAGATAAAGGGCTCATCTTCTTGATGGTTTAATCTGGCTGATAATTTGGCAATATTCAAAGCTGTCAGACTAGCATTAAAATGAAAATCTAATTTGGCCGCATCACGGGCTTGACAATCCACTAATCCTGTAAACTGTTTAGCATCACGAAAAATAAATTCAATCTGAAAACGAGCCTGATAATACTCGTAAATTTCCAGGGCTGTCAGCGACAAATCTGTTGAAAACAAAATTAGATAACCAGTTTTGTCAGGCTGACGCTGATCAACAACCACGACAATTTTAATGTTTCTCTCTAAGGAGACATGATTAACTATCGCACTATAAATATTAACTGATTTCTCAACTTCCTGGCACCAAGTCAAACGACTTAAATTAGTGAAATTGACTTTTCCTGCATAGAGACGTGGGCGACCACGCTCTTTTTGTTCACCCTGATATAAATAACGCATATTGGCATCAATCCGCAATTTACCTAGGTAATGAAAATTGACAGATATCACCCCATCAACAAACTTTTTTTTACTATAGTACCCATCAGCTACTAGGTGGCGTATATCCGATGGAATATAGCTTTGAGCTCTTTTTAGTTGCTCTAAATACTGATCTACTCTTGTAGCTTCATCCTCTTGATTGTCCGATGTTTTCGGACTAGATTTTCGGGATTTTTTCTGATTTTTTCCTGGCGATTTTTTGGTGGTTTTTCTTGGTGATTCTGTGGGCAAAGATGGTGATGTTTGCTGAACAGATAAAGCATAAGCCGTGTTGATATCTAAATCAATAAGTGCGAGCAGAGAAATTTCTAACCCCCGTTCTGCTTGGCTCTTACTACTATTATAGAAATAATCTTTTCCATAGGTTTTTTTACCACTTTTTTGAATAAATGAACAGTCCATTGCTAAAATTTTTCGACTCGTGACCGCTAGGGCTAATTGCAGGAGTTGTTTATTTAACTCCAAAAAATTGAAGGAGCGCTGAAAATGGCGTCGATAAGTTTTTTCGTTTAACTGCGAGTAACGACTTAAATTAGTAAAATTGACTTTACCATAGACTAACAAGATAGTTGTCATTAAGGTTAAGAAAAATTTTTTTTGAGCTTTACTAATCCCAGCAAGTTGAGTTAAGATGTTTTCTAGAAAATTCATAATTATCGGTCGGGTGGAATTTACTATGTAAATTCTCTCACGATCGATATTTTTTTGGTGATCTCAGTAAGGAAAAAATTGCGCCCAATCCGTTCGGTTGCCTGATTTGGCCAGAAAATTGTTCAAGTAGAAAACGATTCAGAATCGAAAATATCTGCCAAATCAGGTTTTCGGCTAGTCCCAGTCTGTCTTTTGGCTATTGGCCGAAAACTATTGGTTAGTCAATTATACCTATAAATAATTTTCTCTCACCAAAGTGTCCGGAGTATTGCTATGAGTATAACTGAAACTGCGGAAAAAATGACAGGTTGCTTTACTATTTTTAATGGGACTTCCATGATAGCCTCCTTAATGTTTTAGCCCTTAAAACTTTTCCCCGTCTGATTTATATAACGTAGGGGCGTAGTGTAATGATTCGTAATGCGAGGTAGCGCGATGCTAAATCTCCGCTTCCACCAAAGAAAATGAAGCTCATAAAAAAGTTCCTCTTTTGACTTTGATAATTAAGAATCGGAATGTAGGATCTAAATTATTCAATTTTAGATATGTCCTTGCGACTTACCCAATTATTCAGGTTGATCGGGTATATTAGTGTGATCTGTGGGGTAGGGCGGGTTTATAATAGCGATCGGTTAGTCATAAAATTGATCGGTGAACCCGCCCCTAGGGTTATCGGCAAATATAGAATGAAATTTATGGTCAAATATGCAATGAAAATTCGCGATCGACAAACATTAAATAAAATAAATTCCCCGTAGGGGCGAAGCATTCGGGCGATCAATAATCACTAAAGCGACTAATATTATATCCGAATGCTTCGCCCTTCTTCGCCGATATATCCAAAAATACCTTCGCCGATATATCCAAAAATACCTTCGCCGATATATCCCAAAATATCTAAACCGTATTTCATCATAAAATTGCCCCAGCTAAACCGATCAAACTTCGCGATCGCAATGGTTAGAAACAGCGATGGCAAATATGGAATCAAACTTCGCGATCGCAATGGATAGAAACAGCGATCGACAAACATTAAATAAAATAAATTCCCCGTAGGGGCGAAGCATTCGGGCGATCAATAATCGCTACATCGATTAACATTATATCCGAATGCTTCGCCCTTCTTCGCCGAGATATCCCAAAATACCTTCGCCGAGATATCCCAAAATATCTAAACCGTATTTCATCATAAAATTGCCCCAGCTAAACCGATCAAACTTCGCGATCGCAATGGTTAGAAACAGCGATGGCAAATATGGAATCAAACTTCGCGATCGCAATGGATAGAAACAGCGATCGACAAACATTAAATAAAATAAATTCCCCGTAGGGGCGAAGCATTCGGGCGATCAATAATCGCTACATCGATTAACATTATATCCGAATGCTTCGCCCTTCTTCGCCGAGATATCCCAAAATACCTTCGCCGAGATATCCCAAAATATCTAAACCGTATTTCATCATAAAATTGCCCCAACTAAACCGTTCAAACTTCGCGATCGCAATGGTTGGAGATTGCTTACCTCGCAATGACATGATTAATTTTTGTTCTCAGATTTGGCGATCGCAATGGTTTCAATACGGGTCAGTTAAGGATTTTTTTTGGGAGATCTCGGCGAAGAAGGGCGAAGCATTCGGATATAATATTAATCGCCCTTCGACTACGCTCAGGGTAAAATGTAAGTGATAATTTATCGCCCGAATGCTTCGCCCCTACACTTAACTGATAACTACCGTACACCTTGACTGATAAAACCTGCCCAATAAAAAGGAGAATTAAAAATCTGAGTATCTAGCGTCTTGCTTTTGAAGTGATCAATTTGCTTAAGAGATCGATCAAGATTGAGGTAATAAGTGCTAATTTCCTGATCATCAGGATAAACTTCAACCTGCTCTGTAGTCTGAGCGATTAATAGTTGCACATATTTCCTCATCGCTTTTAAATCAGGTAATAAATCCTTAACAGTTTTGTTGCGTAAATCTTGTTGAGCCAATTGTAATGCTTTAGCTCGATCCTCTCCAGCTTGTCGGTATTGGTAATAAAATAAACAAAAGAAAGTCGTCGCTAGAGCATTTACTGACCAAAGTGTACTAATTACACTTCTTGCACCTGCACATAGGAAACCTGCTGCAAGGGTGAGAATATCATCTGTAATATTAGGACTACCTAAATTAGTTTCGCAACAAGAAAGAAAAATTTCCACTAAGTGGGGCATCCGCCAACCTGGACTCATTAATTGTCCCAAAGTCAGATGACCATCTCCTAATTGCAAAGCAGATTCTAAAGGACTACTTAAGTTTGAACCTGCATGGTGACTAGAATGTAAGCCCCGTAATTGGGAATTTTTAGTTAATTGACGATAATTGTCAACCGTAGCTTGTTGCTTTCCTTTCAAACGCTGGGGTTCCGGAATACCTAAAAATTTAGCAATTTGTTCACACTCATAGGCTGCCATTACCAAATCATTAGTAGCATCTTCAATCGTGGCATATTTTGAACCAGCTAGAGCAGGATATGGATCTTTTACTTCCCTGTCGTGACAATAGCCCAGGATTTGGGCACTAGGAACAACCCGGAGACAAAATAAATCACCAAAATATCCATTTCTGCTGTTTAAGGAGGGATCAACAGGTAAAGCAGCAAAGGGGAGAAGATGTAATAAAATATGAGGAATCAGAATTAATTCCTCAATTTCTTGTAAACAGTTCTTAATTAGATCATTAAGGCAAAGTTTATTAGCAACCTCTTGCAGTGTTGCTCCCATCTTTTGGTTCCAGTTATCATTATCCTTGTAGTAGGGAATTAACCATTGATCACGCAGGAATATTTGTAAATCACCATAACCTGCATTTTCGCATTTATGTAACAGTAAAGATATTTTACTCCCAGATGGTAAAGACATTTGCTCTAACTGATTTCCAGAATTTTGAGAACGACGCAAAACAAAAATATAGGTATGTTCATTGGTACTGTAGAAACTCAGTAGAGCAGTTTTGGGGGAATCAACAATTAATTCTTTGAGAGTTTCAAAATTAATCGGAGGGACTTCTAATCTATCCGCCAGAACTTTATCTTTTTTCCGTATCTCTAACCAGATTTGCTCTTTCTGTTTATACAATTCCTCTAAGATAACTTTAGTTTCCTCAAAGGATTTGTTACTCCGGATTAATCTTTTCTCTGTAACAACAGGTTTATTAGCATCATCACTTTGTTGATTGAATTGTTCTTGGTTAATCTGCTTTTGAATAGCTTCGTATTGTTCAAGGTATTCTCTAATATCTTCAGGAATATCTCCACCTTGATAGAGATCATTACTATACATTAATTCAACTAAATGGCGAGAACGGGCACGCTCTGTAAGTAAAATTGCCTCTTGATATAAACCCAAATTGATATAACATTGCAAAGCCTTATTATAGATATCAATAGCAGCTTCAAGAATTTCTTGTCGCCCTTTGTCAGTAGTTGCCCAAGTGCGAGTTTGTTCAACAGATTCGATCGCAGGTTCATAACCTTCTAGAGCAACTTGCCATTGTCCTAGTTTAAAGGCTAAATTACCCAAATTACGCCCAGCTCTGTGACAGTCAACAGGGAGAAGTTTAGGCTTAAAATATTCTAAAGCTTGACGATAATAATCAATCGCTTTTTGCTGATTAGTTTCCTTCTCGACTCCGATCTCGGCTAGGGTTTGGTAAGCAATACCTAAATTAGTCAGAGTGGAAGAAAGGTCTTTCTCTAAACCTAAGCGGTTTCTGATTTCTGCGGCTTGGTGATATACGGCGATCGCCTCGCGTAAATTCCTTTCCCCATCCACGCCGATCTGGGCTAGGGTTCCGTAAGCAATACCTAAATTATTCAGAGTGGAAGAAAGGTCTTTCTCTAAACCTAAGCGGTTTCTGATTTCTGCGGCTTGGTGATATATGGCGATCGCCTCGCGTAAATTCCTTTCCCCATCCACGCCGATCAGGGCTAGGGTACTGTAAGCAATACCTAAATTATTCAGAGTGGAAGAAAGGTCTTTCTCTAAACCTAAGCGGTTTCTGATTTCTGCGGCTTGGTGATATACGGCAATCGCCTCGCGTAAATTCCTTTCCCCATCCACGCCGATCTGGGCTAGGATACTGTAAGCAATACCTAAATGAGTCAGAGTGGAAGAAAGGTCTTTATCTAAACCTAAGCAGTTACTGATTTCTGCGGCTTGGTGATATATGGCGATCGCCTCGCCTAAATTCCTTTCCCCATCCACGCCGATCTGGGCTAGGTTTCGGTAAGCTACACCTAAATTAGTCAGAGTGTCAGAAAGGTTTTTATCTAAACCTAAGCGGTTACAGATTTCTGCGGCTTGGTGATATATGGCGATCGCCTCGCCTAAATTCCTTTCCCCATCCACGCCGATCTGGGCTAGGGTTAGGTAAGCATTACCTAAATTAGTCAGAGTGTCAGAAAGGTCTTTCTCTAAACCTAAGCGGTTTCTGATTTCTGCGGCTTGGTGATATACGGCGATCGCAAATTTAATCTCATATTCTCGACAGCCTAGAGGAGATTGCAAAATAGTAATGCAAACGTCTCCCAATAATGCCGCGAGAGCATTTTGAGCTGATGGTTCTAAATTAGTTAAAACTGTTGTGAACCGTCCTTCAAAGACAGAAATCAAGGTAGAATCAAAATAATCGCGATACTGGGCAATCACTTGATAAACTTGCTCTTCATTACCTGATAATTTTGCTTGTAGGAGTTGTTGGATTATTTGTAAGTAAGTTTGCTCTTGCGTTCTTGCTTGTTTTTCTAGTGCCTCTAAACCTTCCACTAAAACCATTGGTAATAACTGTCTCGGTACAGGTACTAATATCTCTAACCAACTATCTTGCCATTCTGTACCTAACCTATCCTGCAATAACCATACTAATAGTTCTTTTGACTCTTGATTTTGTTTCCCAGTAGTTTGCTGTGCGGTCGAAAATAACAAAGGTGGTTCTTCCCCTGGTCGATACAATAAAAGAGGAGCATCCACTTCCTGCACTGTAGCTCCACAGTGGGGACAATCTAACCGATGTAAACTCCCGACCTCTAATCGCTCCACTAAATCCGGTTGCTCAAAAGTATTGACAATCAACCAAATTTGTGCATCAAAACCACTCTGACAATGAGGACAGTTAATTAACTGGTGCTGGACGTATGAATGTTGGGACATAAAAATTTTCGCTGGTTCTAATTATGGCAACGGTTATATATATGTCTCGTCATAGTTCGGCTAAATTATGCAATTTTGACAGACTGGGAATAGAAAACCTAAAACGCGATTCCATCCGATCCAAATATATAGGATCACCTGTTTTTTTGGCAAAACTTATGATATAAGCTATCGAGCATTTAAACTGTGATACAGGCATTACCCTTGTTTTTAATTTTGCGTTCCCACTTAATAACTAAACCTCCTTCATTTAAAAGTTGATGTAATAAAGACTCTAACTCTTCAATTGATTTAAATAGCCGATTGGCAATGAATTCTTTTGCTGAATGCCAGACTAATTCAATTAGGTTATAATCTGGGCTATATTCAGGGAGAAATTCTAAATGAATATTTGGCATTTCAGTTTTAATTTTATCTAGATACTCTTTTTTCTTATGAAAACTAGCATGATCAAGAATTATCACAATTTTGGGGCCTTTTTTTGGAAAATCAGATGCTTTATTGCCCGCTTCTACCCATTCAGAAATTAGTTCACTCATAAAAATTTTGAGAACTTTATAAAAATTATTTGAGTTCCCTTTATTTAGAAACTCTACAAATCTTTTTTTATCTGAATACCGTAGTCCTCCCATTACATTAACTCTTCCTTTTCTGCGATCTACCCTGACATTTTTTCGGGTTCCTTTTTTACCCCAATTCTTTCTTCTAATGACTCTTAAACTAAATACACTTTCATCCCAAAAGCATAACTGTAAAAGATTTGAGTTTTCTTTTGCTATTTTTAAATATTCTTTAAGCTTTTCTTTAAAAGCTTTTCTTTTTTCTGGATCTTGCTTAGACTCTAAGCTATATTTTGCCCAGATATAAACGTACTTTTTTTGCTTTAATATCCGACGAACTTGTGACACACTTAATTTTATTCCGGTGCAATTTTCTAAATATGTTGCTAATCTTTGAGCTGTCCATCTCCCAAATTCGTATCCTAATTCTTGGGGGTCTTTGTTGATAGTCTCTAATAAGATTTCTATATATTTGTCTGTAGCTTTTTTATGGTTTCCCTTCATCCTCTCGTCTTTTAGACTTTCTAAATTATCTGGGTCTGCATGAACACACCAGTAGGGGCGTATTGCAATACGCCCCTACTTTATTTAATGAACAACCCAAAAATTCAGCTATTTTAGCTTGCGTTTTCCCGTCATTGAGTAATAATAAAATCAAAATTCTTTCTCTAATATTTCCATTTTCTTCATCTTTTAATGCTTTCTGTAGTTTCTCTATTTGCTCTGATTTGAGATGATTCTGTGCTGGCATAGTCCCACTGATTTCAATGAATTTCGTTTTCTATTATACCCTATTTAAATGCCTAACAGCTTACTACACATACAGATCCCCCTAAATCCCCCTTAAAAAGGAGGACTTTAATGCAAAATTGACCATATTTATAGTTAATAGAAAATCTGGAAATGCAGTTTTCTTACTCTCTGGTGAAACCTATTCAGTTGGACAGAGGGAATACTTTTATATGCTTTTCTATGGTAAATTTATGGCTCAAATTTACTCTTAATTAAAATTAACTATGTTAACTTTATTTATGTCCGACTACTTAGCGGTTTATCAGCAGGACAGTTTAGCATTTAACGCCGCGTTTGGGTCGCTCACCGCCAGAGTCAATTCGGGGGTGCGATCGGGTTTATCGACTTTAAATATAAAAAGTCCCGAATCTGTGCAAGCTAGCTGTTCGGATTTTAGATATTATCTCTAGCTGATCTGACTGAAATATAACTCAATACAGTGCTAATTTTTCTCTGAACAGTCTAGCAACCAAGCTCGGATTGCTTGACCGATCGCACTGTTGCTGCTTTCTCTTGGTGGTGAGGGTGGTGTTCGGTTGGGATAACTTCCTGTCCGCGAAAACATGATCACTAATTGCCACCCGTGCGGAGTTTCTGTTAAAAATAACCAATGAAATTGTTGGATTTCGATCGCTTTTCCCGATACATATTCTCGTTCTAAGGTAGTAATAAATACTTGACGAGGCTCGGGTGAGTGGTCAGTAGTTGGACTTGTTTGGGTTGTTGTTAAGGGTAGTGGTTCAAATTCTGGATTTCCGGCTAAAAGTACACTACCCGGAGTTTGATTAATCCCAGGTAGACGAGACCTTTGCATAATTCGATTCGCGTAGCTGGGTAGGTCTTGGAGCAGTTGTTTGATCAGAGGTTGGATTTCTGTTGAACATTGGGGATGGTGAGAATGGGCGATCGCTGGACCAGACCAAAATAATTGGGTCTGAATGAATAACCAGAGCAAGTTTTTTGCTATTGACATTCTGTACAAATTCGTTCAAAAGCACTAGCAGGATCAGCTGAAGTTGTAATCGGACGACCAATAACTAAGTAATTAGCCCCGGATTTTAAGGTAGCAGTTGGTGTTAAGATTCTTTGTTGATCTCCGACGGTTGACCATAGTGGTCGTACTCCCGGACAAACTAACAGAAAATCTGGTCCACAGACTTCGCGCAATTGGGCTACTTCTTGGGGAGAACAAACTGCTCCCTTTAAACCGCTTTCTTGCGCTAGTAATGCCATTTTTAAAGCATATTCTGGTAGTTCTAAGGGAACTTTTAAATCAAAGGCTAAATCTCTTGCTGTCAGACTAGTTAGTAAGGTAATTGCGATTAATTTTGGTGGTGGAGATCCAGATAGTTCTGCACCCTCAATTATAGCTTTTTGTGCTGTTTGTAAAGCATTTTTTCCCGCAGTAGCATGAATACTAATTAAATCTACACCATAACTGGCAGCAACCAGACAAGCACGAGCTACAGTGTTAGGAATATCGTGAAATTTTAAATCTAAAAATATCCGTTTTTGGCGGGATTTTAAGATTTCGATGATCTTTGGACCGGTACTGACGAATAATTCTAATCCGACTTTCCAAAAAGTTACCTGTGGTAAGATATCCAGCAGCGCGATCGCTTCTGGTTCACTGCCAACATCTAAAGGAACTATAATTCGATCAGCGATTTTTTCACTAAGCATAGATTACCTAATCTAAACCAAACGCACAAATTTATTTTTGCCCATTTGTAATATTCTGCCCTGCAATTCGGTGGGTGTATCAAAAATCAGATTAGGATCAATCACCCGATCGCTATCTAACCGAATCCCTCCACTTTGAATTTGTTTACGTGCTTCTGTGCTACTTTTACATAAACCGCTAGCACTAAGAATATAAAACAATTTGGCTGGAAATTGTACTGCATCTAGACAAAACTCAGGGACTTGATCAGCTTGAGTAGCATCACCTTTTTTCACTAGAGCGATCGCGGCTTCTTGTGCTTGCTCGGCTGCGGGTAACCCATGATATTGAGCAACGATATTCAGAGCCAAAAGTTTTTGTCTTTCCCGAGGATTTTCTGGTAATTGATCAAGGGGCAAATCCGTCAATAATTCAAAATATTGTCCAATCAAATGATCAGGAATTTTTTCTAACTTTGAGTACATACTCAGGGGGTCTTCCGACATTCCCACATAATTACCCAAAGACTTAGACATCTTCTGGACTCCATCAGAACCGAGCAAAATGGGCATCAGCATCCCAAATTGAGGTGTTTGACCAAAATGACGTTGTAAATCCCGACCGACAGCAATATTAAACTTTTGGTCAGTTCCTCCTAACTCTACATCAGCAGCGATCGCCACAGAATCATAACCTTGCATTAAGGGATAAAGAAACTCATGGAGGTAAATGGGTTGATTTTGAGCCATCCGTAAATCAAAACCCTCTTTGGCTAACATTTGTCCTACAGTCATAGTTGCTAACAAATCGAGAATTTGAGCTAAATCTAACTTCTGCAACCATTCCGAGTTATAACGAATTTCTAAGCGTCCCGGAGTATCAAAATCTAAAATTGGACGTACTTGAGCTAAATAATTTTCCGCATTACGAGCGACTTGAGCGGGAGTTAATTGATTACGAACCTCCGATTTGCCAGTCGGATCACCGATTCGGGCGGTAAAATCACCAATAATTAGGACGGCTACATGACCGTCATCTTGAAATGCTCTAAGTTTCCGAACTGGGATACTATGTCCTAAGTGGATATCAGTACCAGTTGGGTCAATTCCCAATTTGACCCGCAATGGTTTTCCCTTGACTTGAGCTAAACGATTAGCCAAATTTTCATCAGGATGGGGCGAATCAGAGCGATCAGGGAAAATCTCACTAATACCACGGCGTAACCAATTGAGGGAATCGCTCATACTTTGGGAATAAGGGGAAAACATGCTAATAGCAAAGGGAGTTTTTGGGTTAGTTAAACATACTTGTTTAATACTTAAGCTACTATAATTGCAAAAATTAGGTGTAAAAATCTACCAACACTGTCAGAAAAAGCCATTTTTACTAAAATTGTAATTGGCAGTGTGAATTATCACCTAAACACCCTTCAAAATAATCGCTTAAGGCTGTCCGGATATGACTGTTGTCGTGGAGTTAAAGAAGTGAATAGGTCAAGGTCGAAAACCATGCTTAGGGGACATTCAACACCAGGTGTAGTTGAAACCTTGATCAGTCACACTGAAATTTTATTCAGCCTTGTGAGGAAGTAAAATCGCCGTGTCTACTAACACGATTGGACAAAATCCACCAAAAGATACAGCACCCATTTTGCAATTTGCTCAGGGTGTCAGCAAAATCACCGCAGGTACGTTACTCGGTCTGACTATGTTAGCTAGTTCCGTGGTAGCTGGAGGGTTGGTTGGCTTGGCCATCAGCTTCCGGAATCTACCAGATGTGAGAATTCTGAAAAACTATGTTCCTACGGAAACTACTTATATTTATGACATTAAAGGCACGTCCCTGGCCAGTATTCATGGTGAGGCTAATCGAGAAGTCGTTCCTCTTAATAAAATCTCCCCTCATCTCAAACGAGCGGTAATCGCGATCGAAGATAGCCACTTTTTCCTGCACCAGGGGATTAATCCTGGTGGGATTGGTCGTGCTTTAAAAGCTAACTGGGATGAAGGTCGAACGGTGGAAGGGGGATCAACTCTAACCATGCAGTTGGTCAAAAACCTGTTTCTTTCTCCGAAGCGTGCTTTTAGCCGTAAAGTTGCTGAAGCAGTGTTAGCGATTCGTTTAGAACAAATTTTCACCAAAGACCAGATTCTGGAAATGTATCTGAATCAGGTTTATTGGGGTCATAATACCTACGGTGCCCAAACTGCATCCCAAAGTTATTTTGGTAAACCTGCATCGGATTTAGACTTAGCTGAGTCAGCTTTAATGGCTGGGTTGATTCAAGCCCCAGAAGAATATAGTCCTTTTATTAATTATAAGTTGGCTAAACAACGACAAGCAGTGGTTTTAGCCCGGATGAAGGAACTAAAATGGATTTCGGCAGCAGAAGAAAGTGCGGCTCGTCAAGAACCGATCAAACTAGGCAGAATTACTTCTTTTCAACAAAGTAAAATGCCTTATGTGACTGAGGCGGTAATCAAGGAATTAACTGCGCGCTTTGGTCGAGATGCTCTGCTCAAAGGTGGGATGCGGGTCCAGACTACAATTGATACACATTTACAGCGGATCGCTGAAGATACGGTTAATCGTTGGCATGACCGCATTTATTATCAATTAAATGCTGACCAGATGGCTTTAGCTTCCGTCGATCCCCGGACTCATTTTGTGAAAGCTTTGGTTGGTGGTGTTGATTATAAAAAAAGTCAATTTAATCGTGCCCTCCAATCTCTACGTCAGCCTGGTTCTTCTTTTAAACCTTTTGTTTACTATACGGCTTTTGCTTCTGGCAAATTTTCACCGGATTCCACGGTGATGGATACTCCGGTTAGTTATCCTGATGGTGATTCCTATTACTCTCCCCAAAACTATGGTGGTGGTTTTTCTGGTGCTGTGACCATTCGGAGGGCTTTAGAAGTGTCCATCAATGTCCCGGCGATTAAAGTGGGTCAAGCGATCGGCTTGAATAAGGTGATTGAAACTTGTCGATTGTTGGGAATTAAAAGCCCCATGGAACCCGTGATTTCTTTACCTTTAGGTGCTGTTGACCTGACACCTTTAGAGATGGCTAGTGCTTATTCCACTTTTGCTAGTAATGGTTGGCAATCTGATACTACGTTTATTGTCAAAGTTACCGATAGTAGTGGCAATGTCTTGTTAGATAATACACCTAAACCCCGACAAGTCCTCGATCCCTGGGCTGTTGCTTCCCTTAATAGTGTCCTACAAGGGGTAATTAATGAGGGTACAGGTGTAGCAGCCCAAATTGGTCGTCCCGCTGCTGGCAAAACGGGGACGACTTCTTCGGAAAGGGATATTTGGTTTGTCGGATATGTCCCGCAACTAGCTACAGCGATTTGGGTGGGTAATGATGATTATAGTCCCATGGGTTATGGGGCAACAGGTGGGGGATTTGTAGCACCAATTTGGCGCGATTTTATGGACCAAGCTTTACAAGGTGTTCCAGTGGAAAATTTCCGTTCTCCTTCAGAGTTTGACCCACCTGCGGCGAATTAAATAGGACAACTCAGGACTCAGGATTTGATGTTCAGTGTCTCTGAATATTTATGATTCTGAATTCTGGGTCTTTAAATTGGAGATTTTAAATTTGGTTTTCTAATTCGGACTTCATCCGTTCTAAAGTTTGGTGCATTTGCTCAAACATTTTCTGTGGTGTCATCCCAAATTGCCCTAACTGGGTTTTGAGCTGTTCCACCGTCATTTGGGCCATAAAATCCTCAGATAACTCGAAGCGTTTCATAAAAATTTGATAACGCTCCATCATTTCTTCCATCCGATCAATAAACAGTTTTTTGCCCTCACGGTCAAATTTACCGTAGTTAGTCCCTATTTGGATTAGGGCTTGATAGTCTTCAAAAAGCTGCTTGGCTTCTTGTTGTAAGATTTCTGAATCAAAAAATCCCATTGCCTTTTTATGTTTGACTCAACTACTTGCCCCTTAGGACTGGGAGTTTAGCTCCTCTTGGTCTTATTTTAATTCAGTCCTACTTCTATTTTGATACGGATTCCCTCACCATGAAGGGTCTATTCTTAGATCATATAATAGGTTTTTCATGTAATTACACAAAATCCTCAGTTAAGATAACTTTTGTTTTTTAACTTTACCCCCATGATCACGCTAGAATGTTAAGCAATCCGAAAAATCGCAAAATAGCTGCTATTCTCGCTTTAGCTGGTGCGATCGTACCAGTATCTGGGTTCCATAAATTTTATTTAGGTCAAATCCGCTGGGGTTTGGTCTATGTGCTATTGTCTTGGACTCCGATTCCCCATATTGCTAGTGGGATTGAAGCAGTTTGGTATTTAATTCAAGATCGGGATGAATTTGACCGTCTGTTTAATTTTGATGTTGTTCCCCCTCCTTTCCCAGTCAAAGATGATCCGATTGGTCAAATTAATCAGGTAAATGCGATCGCTGATGCGGTCCGTCAATTAGAACAGTTGCGGCAAGATGGTTTAATGTCAGAATATGAGTTTGAACAAAAGCGTCGTCAGTTGTTAGACCTTTGATCTAAAAATGTTTTATGTCATTTCTTGATTCCCTCTTCATGGTCGCTAAACGTCGTTCGATTCAAAATCGGATTGTGAATAATCCCTATTATCGGCTCCAATCGATTGAGGAAATTGCTGTCGCGGCTGAATTAGGGATGAAAATTGATGTTAATCAAGCTACTGTTGATGATTGGTTGAAATTACCCGGTTTATCAATTCATCAAGCTCGTTCACTAGCAAATTTAACTGTTAATGGTGTACAATTTCATTCCCTCGAAGATATTGCGGCTGTTTTAAGTTTACCAGTAGGAAAATTAAAATATTTAGAACCTCTATTGAATTTTTATTATTATGACAAGGATAGTATTTATTCTCCTACACAGATTAATCCCAATCAGGTCTCGGCTGAGATTTTAAGTCAAATTCCCGTCATTGATTTAGACCTAGCGATCGCGATCGTTCAAAATCGCGATCGGTTCGGACTTTACCGTAATTTAGCTGATCTCCAACAACGTCTTACTCTTTCTAGTCAATTAACTGGACAGTTAATTCCTTATCTACGTTTTTAGAGTAACCTACTTCTGAACCAGTTAAATATTGATACTTTGAGGAATTCGGGAAGGGAGCAAAAACTCGTAAGGTATCAAGCGATCGGGATGACGATTTCGGTCATTAATTATGGTTTCAGCTGCTTGTAAATTAGCATGGAATTTCGTCAAAGCATCTGGTAATTGAGGATTTTCTGGAAATGCGGATGGGGAATACTTACCAATTTTGGTGTAATTGACAGAACCGAGTAAATAAAGCATATTTAGCTGATGTTTAGCTTGACTTAGGGAAGGTAAACCTTTGATAAAACTATCAGAATCCTTGGGATTTGTTGGAGCTGGAATATAACGAGCAAAAGGAAATGCTGGTGTATATATCATTAACCCTTCTTGAGAAAAGTTAACTGCTGCGTGTTGAGCACTCGCTGTAAAAATAAGTGTTGAGACTGCTTTAACTAAATA
Organism: uncultured cyanobacterium; assembly: GCA_963744145.1. GTDB lineage: Bacteria > Cyanobacteriota > Cyanobacteriia > Cyanobacteriales > CAWUOF01 > CAVUSO01. The sequence goes on from CAVUSO010000001.1 coordinate 2,892,561, forward strand.
ATCTCTGGTTTGAATTGCTCCTTTTCCATTGTCACCAAAATTTTGTAACCGTCCTCCTTTCCAGTCAACTAATGTTGATGCCCAATTTTGTAAGTCTCGATCTTTCTGAACTGATGAATCATCATGGTAGTAGATGCTGAAATAATCCCGAACCCAACTTTCGATCGCATTCCAAATTAATAATCCATCATCTCGGTAAGGATAAGTTGGTAGTTGGTTAGGATCAGTTACACCTCGATTAGCTAAGGTTTGGGGAAATGAAATTTCATTAAAGTTCAACAAATAACTTTGTGTCCCTTTAGCTGAGAGAGATTGGTCGTTACCAATGCTGCTAGCTAATAGGGAGTCTACTGTACCCTCGGGTGCAACTAACATTGCATGAGCCCCATAATTGATCAGCAAAGTTCCCTCTAAATGAGGGATCAGAATTGTCCTTAAAGGATGATTTTCAGGTAAGTTATAAGTAGGAACAATAAAAGGTTCCACAACTAAGTGTGTACGTCCCAAGTGACTGACGAGTTCATGATAGTTAGAGTCGGTCATTTGGACTATGTTTTTAGCAGTCATCCAAGATTCCCCGTCTAGAGGGGTAAATAAAGTCCATTTAGAGCTAATGGAATTTTCGGGATAACTGATAGCTACGGGAAATAAAGACCGAGATTGACTACCCGCAGGAGGGACAGCAAATAGTGCTACTGTTGGAGCAATATATTTTTGCTGTTCCAAATCTTTGCTAATAAAAGAACCATTGACTAAGCTATTTAAGAGACTATAGTCTGCAATGTAAAGACGACCATCATGTAGAGCTGAAGTTAGCGAATCAGTGACTCCAAATATTTTTGCTATTTGAGAGTATAGTTCAACCGTAACGGGTAAACGGGAATCAGTGCTTTGTAATTGCTGAATTACTAGAGGGTTTGGACCAGCTACCTGTAGATAAGCAAAGATCAGGTCTTGTTGAAATTTATCCGCAATGATCGGTTTGTTAATAATTTGAAATTGCTCTTGGTAATCCTCAAGCGTAGGAGATTTTTGAGTAGATTCTGAACTACTGGAAATTTTACTATCAGCTAGTTCTGCTATTTTGGTAATGTGGATAATGATTTCTTTCAGATGAGCGATCGACTTTTTTTCAAGCGATTCTAACTCATGGAAAACTTCTTGGATAATTCCAGATATTTTGTTTTCAGCTTCATGGAAAGAATTTTTAATTGTTTCCACCCAGCTTTCTTCCTCAGATTGTTGCTGAGGAAGTTCTTGGTATTGACGTTCAATTTCCAGCTCTTGGTCAATTGCATTTAAATCTAACAGTAGTTCTTCAACGACATTGCTTAAAATTTTGTGAGTTTCTATTTCCTGCAATTCGCTCTCAATAGTAGCTAATTTAGTTTCAACTTTATTCTTGATCTCAGCAAACCTTTTGGTCGAATTAGGATTTTGGTAGAGATAGCTATTGAACACTATAACCACCAGAGCAACTATTACCTTAATAATCCACTCCAACTTAGGAAATTGACCTTTGGGTAGATTTGGTAAAGAAAAAAGACCAAGTTTTTCTTCTGGCACATTTGTGAGTGCCAACGGCTTGAGATAGCTGTAATTATATTCATATTTAGTATGAAAAAAGCTATGTCGCTGGATATATAAAGCTACTAAAAATGCTCCTAATTTGACTAGATGAACGGAAGGTTTTTTTTCACTATCTGAGTACAATGAAAAATTTGCCGTTAGGATACTGGACATTTTTTTCTTTCCATTATAAAATTTCCTGCCGATTCTATCACGATCGCCAAACTCACGCAACTATCAAGATTAAATCTAGTTAAAGGATTTGTTAGACTTTTTGCTATGGATTGATCCCTCACAATGTAAATATATTTGAATAATTATTAACAAAATTATAAATATTGCTTGGGGTATGTTACAATAATTCTCTTTTGCTACTATGGTCTGACACAATACATAAAATATCATCAGGGTAAATAGCATTTATTGACGCTGATATTCCCCACTGCTTTATTATATTGAAGAGAAATATATTTAAGCTTCAGCCGATGTTACTTCGACCAGACGATCGCACTAAGTTAGACGATACCGATGATACTCTATTTTATTCCTTTCCCCGCTTTGTCACCCATGTGGATGAGGGATTTATGCAACAATTGACTCAATTATATCGCGATCGACTTAAACCGAATACTCGGATTTTTGATCTAATGAGTAGTTGGGTATCTCATCTTCCGGAAGAAATAAAATTTGCTCATGTTGAGGGACATGGTTTAAATGAAGAAGAATTAGCTAAAAATCCTCGTTTAAATCATTATTTCGTTCAAAATCTCAATCAAAATCCCCAGATTCCTTTACCGGATCAGGATTTTGATGCTGTTATTAATTGTGTTTCGATTCAATATTTACAATATCCGGATGCGATATTTTCGGAAATTTACCGGATTCTTAAACCAGGTGGAATTGCAATTATTAGTTTTTCCAATCGGATGTTTTACCAAAAAGCGATCGCGATTTGGAGAGATAATTCAGAAGCTAACCGAGTCGAATTAGTCCAGAACTATTTTAAATCTGTATCAGGATTTAGTCAACCAGAGGTGATTATTCATAAGTCTAATTTTCCGAGTTTTTTACAATTTTTAGGGACTGGTGGTGATCCTTTCTATGCGGTCATTGCTACTCGGATGTAACCAGAAATTTAATCTGATTATAGCGCAATCGAGTTCAGTTAACTGTTGGTTGCATAGATTGAGGGCAAAGCATTTCGGTCATATTATTCTGAGTTTCAGCCATCATTTATGCGCCGAAATGCTTTGCCCCTACAAGGAACTGAACTGGATTGGTATTTAATCAGCGATCGCTGGCAGATCAATCGGGTGTAGGGGCGAAGCATTCGGGCGATAATTTATCACTAAAATCGACTAATATTAGATCCGAATGCTTCGCCCTTCTTCTGCGCCGAGTTCCCAAAAAATTCTTAACTGAATGTATTGTAATATCTAGTTGATCTGTTGGTTGCATAGATTGAGGGCAAAGCATTTCGGTCATATTATTCTGAGTTTCAGCCATCATTTATGCGCCGAAATGCTTTGCCCCTACAAGAAACTGAACTGGATTGGTATTTAATCAGCGATCGCTGGCAGATCAATCGGGTGTAGGGGCGAAGCATTCGGGCGATAATTTATCACTAAAATCGACTAATATTAATCCGAATGCTTCGCCCTTCTTCTGCGCCGAGCTCCCAAAAAGTTCTTAACTGAATGGATTGTAATATCTAGTTGATCTGTTGGTTGCATAGATTGAGGGCAAAGCATTTCGGTCATATTATTCTGAGTTTCAGCCATCATTTATGCGCCGAAATGCTTTGCCCCTACAAGAAACTGAACTGGATTGGTATTTAATCAGCGATCGCTGGCAGATCAATCGGGTGTAGGGGCGAAGCATTCGGGCGATAATTTATCACTAAAATCGACTAATATTAGATCCGAATGCTTCGCCCTTCTTCTGCGCCGAGTTCCCAAAAAATTCTTAACTGAATGTATTGTAATATCTAGTTGATCTGTTGGTTGCATAGATTGAGGGCAAAGCATTTCGGTCATATTATTCTGAGTTTCAGCCATCATTTATGCGCCGAAATGCTTTGCCCCTACAAGAAACTGAACTGGATTGGTATTTAATCAGCGATCGCTTGCCGATCAATGGGATGTAGGGGCGTTCGCGACAGCGTGCCGTAGGCATATGTTAGATTCTATAGAAGAGAAAAGAGAAGCAACCCGGTTTCACATCCCGATGGACTCGACGTTTCGGTTCTTGATGTAAATAAACCAATGCAGCACCGATTTCCTTGACTATTTTCTCTACTTCTTCCTCCCTTAACACCCCTTTCTCTAGACGTTTCCCTAGTGTTTCTGCTCCTAATTCCATTACTAAATACAAAAGTTTTATTCCCTTAATTGTAGTTTCCCCCGGTGCAAAACAACGGATTAAATTCGGATGCTCTAAATTTACTGCTGCTATTAATTCTTCTAATTGTTTTTGCTGATTTTGCTGATCTCCTTCAGGTAAAATTAGCTTGACTGCTACTTCCCGCATCACCCGATCGCCCACTACTTCATCAGCACGGAAAACTGCCCCATATCCGCCCACTCCTAAGAGTTTTTTCCGGTAATATTTTCCGTCAATAATTGCTACTCGGATGTAACCAGAAATTTAATCTGATTATAGCGGTTGATTTAACCAACTCCGAGTCCCAAAAAACTTACATGAATGGGAAGCAATTTTAGCTGATGAATCTAAAGCTTCGAGAAAATTTTGGTGGAGAATATAATGACAAAAAGCACCATGAAAGATATCCCCAGCTCCTAAAGTATCTACAGCATTAATTGGGGAGACTTCTAAGCTCTTAATCTGGTTATTACTCAGATATTGCATCGGGTTTTCTCCCTGAGTAATCCCAATATAGGGAATATTAAAATTGGCAAGATAGTTAAATGTATCTGCTGGACTATGACAATTAGGAGGATAAAAATGAGCCGAACATAAAGCATAATCAACATGAGTAAAAAGTTGCTCAAACCCAGGTTTCCAAGTTCCACCATCCACCACTACTGGAATTTGATGAGTTTGAGCTAATTTAGCGATCGCAATTCCGATTTGCATTTGATGTCCATCAATCATGACAATATCAACATTGTCTAAAATATCAGGAGGAATATCTTGATCACTAATTTGACATTTAGTAGCATTAATCGAGATTACCGCTCGTTCTCCAGTAGCTTTAGTCACAATAATTGAAGAAACTGGAGGAGGATCAGATTTACTGGGAGCCAGATCAACAATATTTACTCGATGATGATCTAAATCAGCTCGAATTAAATGAGTAATATCGTGTTTTCCTAATACACCCAATAAAGTAGCGCGATCGCCCATTTGAGCAAAAGTTACTCCAGCATTTGTTGCTGGACCTCCCGCAGCGACAGTATAATCATCAGCAACTATTTTTTGATTAGGATTGGGGGTATTAGCTGCTAGATAAATAAAGTCTAATGTGATTAATCCTACAAACAGTCCATGCTTAGGCATAAGTATCATAGATCAGATGTTAGATTTCAGATTGTATCATTGATCAGGTTTCAAGTTTGATTTTTGACATTTAACATCGATTCAAAAAACACTTTCCTCATTACCAAAATCATCATCATCATTTTCCCCATCATCACCATCACCATTATTATGCTCAATCAGAGTTGGTGGACCAGGAATTGCTGCGACAATTGCATCTAAAACTTTAGCAACAGGAATAATTTCTAAACCTAAATCAGGAGGAATTTGTCCTTTAGGAATAATTGCTCGTTTAAAACCAAGTTTAGCTGCTTCACGAAGACGCAATTCTAACTGTGAAACTTGACGCACTTGACCACCTAATCCCACTTCTCCAATTAAAACTGTATAGGGATTAACAATCCGATCGCGAAAACTAGCAACCACCGCGATCGCAATTCCTAAATCAGCAGCAGGTTCTTGAACAGTAATTCCTCCGACAGAAGCAACATAAGTATCTAATTTAGATAAAGGTACACCTACCCGTTTTTCTAATACTGCTAAAATTTGGACTAATCGATTACTATCTACACCCGTAGTGGAACGACGGGGAGATCCGAAACTAGCAGGACTAACTAGAGCTTGGAGTTCTACGACGATCGGACGAGTTCCTTCACAAGCAACAATAGTAGAACTACCAGAAACAAACTCATCCCGACTACCTAAAAATAACTCCGAAGGATTAGCAATTTCCCGTAAACCGTTAGCGACCATTTCAAATACACCAATTTCATGGGTAGCACCAAAACGGTTTTTCATCGATCGCAACAGTCGATGACTCGCAAAACGATCTCCTTCAAAAAATAATACCGTATCTACTAAGTGTTCTAATACTCTTGGTCCAGCGATCGCACCTTCTTTAGTAACATGACCGACAATAAACAGAGTAATATTCTCTCGCTTGGCTACTTGCATGAGGGCTGAAGTACATTCCCGAACTTGAGCAACTGATCCGGGAGCAGAGGTTAAACTGGGAAAAAAGATAGTCTGAATACTGTCAATTACAGCTAAATTTGGTTTGAGGGATTCCAACTCTCGCAGAATTTCTTCCAGATTAGTTTCTGGTAACAAGTAAAAATTGGGATCTGCATTAGGAGTTACAGATTTGAGATTTTGAATTTTCGACTTGGAATGCTCAAAATGTACAACTGCTCCGTTTTCTGTCGGTGATGGGATAACTCCATTGTCCGGTTCCTCTGGGTGATTAGTTTCTTCTTCAGCCTGAATATTTGCTTGATAAACCTGTAAACGTTGAGCGCGTAATTTAATTTGTTGTCCCGATTCTTCCCCACTGACATAAAGAATACGAGAAGTGTAGGACAATTGATTGGCTACTTGAAGGAGTAGAGTCGATTTACCAATACCCGGTTCACCACCAATCAACACTAAGGAACCAGGAACAATTCCACCCCCTAACACCCGATCTAATTCAGCAAAACCAGAGGGACAACGAGCAACAGCTTGATCAGCAATCTGAGATAACTTAAAAGACGATCGGGGTTGAGCTGAGGACTTATCCGTTGATTGTCCCCCCTCCTTCATCCAAGTGCTATCCTTTAAACTGGGTCGAGTCGGAAAAGTAGTTCCAGTAGTAGTCTGCTCGATCAAAGAATCCCAGCTTTGACAATCAGTACACTTACCAAACCATTGGGAAAACTCGGCTCCACATTGGTTACAAACATATACAATTCGTGGCTTGGCCATTATCTAATTTTATGATGGACACCCGCTCTAGTCATGAGACAAATCTTAAAAAAGGCTGAAATTAAGTCTTGGTAGGTATTCTAATGCGATCGCTCCCCCATAAAAAAGCACTAAGCTAATGATAGAGTATTAAAAATTCATATAGAAAGTCCTCACTAGGAGCTTTGAGTAAGTTGGAAACCAACAAGGAAAAAATACTGGTAGTTGATGACGAAGCAAGCATCCGACGCATTTTGGAAACTCGTCTCTCAATGATTGGCTACGATGTTGTGACCGCAGCAGACGGAGAAGAAGCGCTTGACACTTTTCGCAAGACCGTTCCTGATTTAGTAGTTCTAGATGTAATGATGCCAAAACTTGATGGCTATGGTGTTTGTCAAGAACTGCGAAAAGAGTCAGATGTGCCCATTATTATGCTAACTGCTTTGGGAGATGTGGCGGATCGGATTACCGGACTAGAATTAGGTGCAGATGACTATGTGGTTAAACCCTTTTCACCCAAAGAACTCGAAGCTCGGATTCGTTCAGTCTTACGTCGGGTCGAAAAAACCAGTCCTTCGGGGATTCCCAGTTCGGGGGTAATTCAGGTCACCAGTCTCAAAATTGATACCAATAAGCGTCAAGTCTATAAAGGAGATGAGCGGATTCGACTCACAGGAATGGAATTTAGTCTCCTCGAACTTTTAGTTAGTCGTTCCGGTGAACCTTTTTCTCGTTCAGAAATTCTCCAAGAAGTGTGGGGATATACTCCCGAACGTCACGTTGATACAAGAGTGGTAGATGTTCACATTTCTCGTCTGAGAGCTAAGTTAGAAGATGACCCTAGTAATCCAGAACTAATTCTCACCGCTCGCGGTACAGGATATCTGTTTCAACGGATTATAGAACCGGGAGAAGTTGGCTAAAATCTTTTGAATATCTCATACTAAGTTTATATAAAGCTGCATAAAATTTACATGGCTAAAATTAGTTAGCTCTTTTTTTTTGTGATTACCTGCTTAAGTATGAGAGGAGTTATTGCGCGAATTCTTGAGAGATTGACCTCTCCCTCAACCTCTCTCCTAAAAGGCTATACATTAGTCACATCTTTCTCAATACGGTTCGTTTAAGGATATTTTGGGAGATATCGACGCAGAAGAAGGGTTTACCCTGAGCGTTCAATTGTCGCTAAACATGCTTCACCCCTACAATTAACCGAGCCGTATTGAGTCCACTAGAAAGTATAGCGATCGCCTTGACCAACTTGAGAGCGATCGCCACCACCACAGCGGCTTAAAGTGCTACATTTTTCTCGCACTTTTGGAAAATGTAGTGCAAAGCTCCCAATGTTTGTGCGGCATCGTCTGAAATATAGCCTCTACTTTCATAGACTGTCCCCGTCATAGCCAGCTGATAAAAAATCCATTCCCTTGCATTAGTCACTACACCGAAAATATCAAGCTGTTTCCCTACTTGTTTATTCTGCCATTGGCAGGCTTGCATTTCTACCAAACATTGTGCTAATCCCTGCTCAAAATCATCGCGTTTTGCCTCCACCACACAGGCAAATGGTGCTTCTAAATAATCTTTTTTTTCGGCAATAACATAATCAGCATTACCGATTAAAACATCACTTTCAATTTTGCCACCCTTCCAGATTTTCAGATTTTCGATCCCTTCCATTGCTTCATCACAAAAAGCATCTATCAAAAGTTTCTTAGATTCTTCATAAGAATGAAGGTCAAATTTGCGCTGCAATCTTTCTAGGTGTTGAATAAAGAAATCACTGGGTGCAAGAGGTTCTCTGGGAAATGTCCAAGGTACTAGAGTTTTTATACCAACCTGTTTGTATGCTTCAGCCATACTGAAACTAGAAAAGCTTTTTTTCTTGGACTTGGGGATTTTTGCTGCCATGATTTACTTGGTAATGACTGAACTAAAATTTTAGCGCGATTTTAGTTAGCGAAGAATATATAAGATCCCCATCTGCTTTTAATGTACCGCCAAAACCCTCTAGAATTCGGACAGATGCAGTGGGGGTCAGTATCCATAGCTTTGACCAATGGCTGATTTTCCCATTTGTTGAGAAAATCAGCCATTATAGATATTACTCCAATGTAATGGACTGGAGAGAGTCATGTCATCTGCTCCGCTATTTCGGGATCGTGCTGATGCTGGTGAACAATTAGCCAAAGCAATTTTAACGGCATTGGCTGAGTTAAAGATTGGTAATCTAGAGGTTAAACCGATAGTTTACGGTTTACCTAAAGGTGGATTACCATTAGCCGCAAAAATTGCTAGTTGTTTAGACTGTCCTTTAGATTTTATTGTTGCTAAAAAAATTACTCGTCCAGAAAATCCAGAATTAGCCATTGGTGCAGTTACTGCGGATGGAGAAGTAATCTGGTCAAAACATAAACCTGTGAATTCCCGATCGTGTAAAATTGCCCTAGCTGAAGCACAAGAAAAGGCTCAACAGCAATTAGATCAACTATCTAGGGGATATCCAGATCATCAAAAACTTCCTCCTCCCATTGAGGGAGCGATCGGCATTTTAGTGGATGATGGGATTGCTACAGGGATGACGATGATGGTAGCAGCACAAGCATTAAGTAAGCGAAAACCTGCCGAAATTTGGATCTGTACTCCAGTCGCACCACCGGAATTAATCGATTCACTCATGGATTTGAGCGATCGACTCATTATTTTAGCCACACCAGCACAATTTTTTAGTGTCAGTCGTTTTTATGAGGACTTTCCCCAAGTGGAAATAGCTGAAGCATTGTTTTACTTACAACAACATCAGCAAAATTTATCCACCAATTAATCAAGATTGGCTGACACAGATTCATGGACTGATGGTATGATCAGAAATTGGCGTTGATCAACAAAAACTGATAACGAACTCATGAGATTGTGGCGGTTTTGGTGGGATACTATAATTATGTCAAGCCAGCACCATCCTCCTCGCTTTATTGAGGGGTTGATGTCCATGTTTGCGATCGCCTTATTAATAGCTTGGGTCATCAAACAGGATTGGCCCTATTTAATTTTAGGTGGGACTTATGCGGTGGGGACAGCAGCATCAATTTTGGTTGGAGAGATTATCCTCCCTTCCACACAAGTTCGCTTAACTTTAGCGACGATGTTACTGTTGCTAACTTTTTTATTGTTATTAATTAGTTTTTACGGTTTTACCGGGATAATTTAGGATGATTTCTGTAAGAGAATCAGACGATTACCCGCTGGATCATAAGCATAGACTTCTTGACCATGCTCCCTGTCGATAATTTTCCCAGGTGGAGCATAACCTAAACCTTGGAGATGAGCGATCGCCGCTTTTAAATTATCTACTTCTAGACATAAACTGATGCTGGGATGAGCTGGAGCGGTAAATTCATCAGCATCATCTTTTTGGGGATGAAAAACTCCTAATCGTAATCCACCAGATAAATGGAACTCGGCATATTGATTAGGGATATGAGTTTGGGGGACAAGATTTAAAAATTGGGAATAAAATTGCACCACTTTACCGAAATTGATCGCAGCGATCGTCACTAACGCCCCTTCACATCGCCAAAGCATAATTATCTACCATAATCAATGAGCTAATCCTAGCATATTTATCAATTTCTGATCACATACTGTACTAATCTAAAAATTTAGCGGGACTGATTAATTAAGCGGGACTGACCCAATCAGAACAGACAATTTTGTGAAAACAGGGTAGTTTCGGGATACTCCCCTCGCCCATCTTATCAAGGTAAAAGTCAAATGCACCTCAGTGAAATCAAACATCCAAACCAACTTCATGGTTTGTCAATCCATCAACTAGAACAAATTGCCCGTCAGCTTCGGGAAAAACATCTCCAAACGATCGCAGCTACAGGTGGTCATCTTGGACCAGGTTTGGGTGTAGTTGAATTAACTATTGCTCTTTATCAAACTTTAGACCTCGATCATGACAAAGTTATTTGGGATGTTGGTCATCAAGCCTATCCCCATAAAATGCTAACGGGTCGCTACCATAACTTTAGCACTTTGCGGCAAAAAGACGGGATTGCAGGATATTTAAAACGGTGCGAAAGTAAATTTGATCATTTTGGAGCTGGACACGCTTCCACGAGTATTTCTGCGGCTCTGGGAATGGCTTTAGCTAGGGATCTAAAAGGTGAGCATTTTAAAGTTGCTGCGATTATTGGGGATGGTGCTTTAACTGGGGGAATGGCTCTCGAAGCAATTAACCATGCAGGACATTTGCCCAAAACTAATTTAATGGTAGTGCTGAATGACAATGAGATGTCAATTTCTCCCAATGTCGGAGCAATTCCTCGTTATTTAAACAAAATGCGTCTGAGTCCACCAGTTCAGTTTATTGCGGATAATTTAGAAGAACAATTTAAGCATATTCCCTTTTTTGGGGAAACCTTTACACCGGAAATGGAACGTTTCAAAGAAGGGATGAAACGTTTAGCAGTATCAAAAGTGGGAGCAGTAATTGAGGAATTAGGATTTACTTATATTGGTCCGGTGGATGGGCATAATTTAGAAGAACTAATTACTACTTTCCAACAAGCGCATCAAATGACTGGACCGGTGTTAGTTCATGTGGCAACAGTTAAGGGTAAAGGATACGCGATCGCTGAAAAAGATCAAGTTGGATATCATGCTCAAAGTCCCTTTAATTTAGCTACTGGAAAAGCTATTCCTTCGAGTAAACCCAAACCTCCAGCTTACTCAAAAGTATTTGCTCATGCTTTAGTGAAACTAGCAGAAAATAATCCGAAAATCATTGGGATTACTGCGGCAATGGCAACGGGAACTGGACTAGATAAACTGCATGAAAAACTGCCCTCACAATATATTGATGTCGGGATTGCCGAACAACACGCGGTCACCTTATCAGCAGGATTAGCTTGTGAAGGAATGCGTCCTGTAGTGGCAATTTATTCGACCTTTTTACAACGGGGTTACGATCAAATTATTCATGATGTTTGCATCCAAAATCTACCAGTTTTCTTCTGTTTAGATCGGGCTGGAATAGTTGGTGCTGATGGTCCAACTCACCAAGGAATGTATGACATTGCTTATTTGCGCTGTTTACCAAATATGGTGTTAATGGCACCTAAAGATGAAGCAGAATTACAACGGATGGTTGTCACTGGAATTAATTATACCAGTGGACCGATCGCCATGCGCTATCCTCGCGGTAATGGTTATGGTGTACCGTTGATGGAGGAAGGATGGGAACCTGTAGAAATTGGTAAAGCGGAAATTCTGCGTCAGGGAGATCATGTATTAATAATTGGCTATGGTGCAATGGTTTATCCAGCCATGCAAACAGCAGAAATTCTCAGTGAACATGGGATTGAATGTACTGTAGTTAATGCACGTTTTGTGAAACCTTTGGATGCAGAATTAATTTTGCCTTTGGCGAAAAAAATTGGTCGAGTTGTGACCATAGAAGAAGGTTGTTTAATGGGTGGTTTTGGTAGTGCTGTAGTGGAAATGTTGATGGATAATAATATTCTGGTTCCCGTAGTGCGAATTGGTGTACCAGATCAGTTAGTTGAACACGCAGAACCAAAAGAATCGATGTCTGATTTAGGTTTAACACCTGCTCAAATTGCCGATCGGGTGCGATTAACTTTTAATCCTCAACTTTCACCAGTTAGTTAAGAGTTTAATTAGGGTGGGCAAATCCCCACCCTAAAAGTTTAAATCAGATTAGATTAGATAAAAATAGATGCTGAAAATCGATACCACGTTACCCCTAGAAGCCGATCTAGTAAAGAATAATTGGGAATTTACAGAGGTCTGGATCGATCCAAATCTTTCACCACCTTATCTGCTTTTGTTGCTGAGTGATGCTGAAGGAAATTGTCACATCTATGATCCGGCTGAGAGTTATAAAGTTGTGTTTTCCAGTCAGAGTTATGATGAGGCACAGAATTGGCTTTTAGAGGATGAGTATGAACCTATAGAAGGACGGCTAAGGGCATCGGAGTTATTTTAAATCCCTAATGATCCTTGTTTTAATAGTAAAATATACTGGAGTAAGTTTCATCACCAATAACCACTAAATTACTTATGACCACATATAATGCTCGTAATGCTCGAAGTTGGAATGACTAATTTTCCCACGAATAATGAATTATCTCCGCTCAATATTCAACTTAACCATTGGTCAGTAGGAGAAGATCCTCAACTGCATCGTTTACTGATACAAGAAAGTTTAAACGATGATGAAAAAAATCTGGTTCTGACAGCGTTGGATGGTTATTTTGAGCAACTACAACAGACCGCAGATTATCAATCCCGTGACTTAATGGTGTTACATCCAGGAGTCCCCAACTTAGATGCACTGTTGACAAAATTCGATCGCATTCATACCCATGCTGATGATGAAGTGCGTTACATCCTTGATGGAGAAGGGATTTTTGGTTTTGTCCGTCCTGATGGTAGTCAAGTTGAACTAACTGTAGAAGCTGAAGAATACATTAATGTACCTGCGGGAACTGAACACTGGTTTTATCTAACTCCGAAACGCCAAATCAAAGCAATTCGTTATTTCACTGGTACAGCAGGCTGGGTTCCCCAGTATACTGGAACAGAAATCCATTTTCGTCGGGTACTTGTCTGATGGGTCGAATGGTTTTTTGTGATTTTGATGGCACAATTACTGCTGTTGAAACCTTTGTGGCGATCGGATCTCGGCGAAAAACTGGGCTGATCTTTCGGTTATAATATTAATCGGTTTAAGCTAGTAATCATCGCCCTTATGCTGATCCGCCCCTACGCTTAACTGAACCAGATTGAACTCTAATGAGAATTTATCGCTCTATTTTGTTGAAACCTATATGAATAAAACACCTCTTCGCTTTCTGGCCATAAATAATTATAAAAATCTCTATTTACCTGAACCTATTTATTTAAGCAATCTGAATATTTTCATCGGCTCAAATGCTTCAGGAAAAAGCAATTTTATCAATTGTTTGAAATTTTTAAAAGATTGTTTGAATAATATTACTGATGAACATGGTGGCGTTAGTAGCTTTGAGGATGCAATTGCCAAACTTGGCGGTAATAGAATCTTAGATAGCCATGTTGAAAGTGCAGCAAAAATCAGGTTTTCTTATTGTTTTTTGAATATTGTTCCTACTGAGACTAATAGTTCTAATCAAATCAAAGATAATTGTGTAATTCTTGACTTAAAACTTTATGTTGAGAAACAAAACTTGAGAGCAAGTATTATTGAGGAAAATTTATATAGTGGAGAAGAATTGTATGATATTGATCATGAAGTTGATTTCAATATGAGACAGCCCCCTTTTTATTACTATCAATTACATGGAAAAAAGTTAGGTGAAGGAATAGTAGCTGTTTACGATAATAATTTATCTACCACTTATCCTGATTTTGAAAATATATCCAATATTCCGACAAATTCATTAGGTTTATTTATCATCCCAATATTCCTTTACAAAACTCAATATATTCCTGAAGAAATACCTGTCCATGAAATTAGAAAATATTTGATTAATTCGATTTATAAATGGCAATTTTATAATGCGAATAATATGGATTTAAACATCATTAGAATCAAAGAACCAAGAATAGGCTTAAATGATATTTATTTATCACCATCGGGAGATAACTTAGCGTTAGTTTTAGATAACTTAATTAATCAAGATATTAATTTTGAAGAAAGCATTAATTTAGCCATGAAGTCTATTTTACCAAAGACTCGTCGGGTTAGACCTGGACGTGCTGGTCGTTTATCTCTTACCGTAGAATGGTATATGGATGGGATTAAAGAACCATTTTATCTTAACGAAATGTCAGATGGAACTGTCAGGATGTTATGTTGGGCAATTATATTACATTCTCCACTTATTCCAGCTTTACTAGTAATTGATGAACCAGAATTAGGATTGCATATATCATGGATGCCAATTTTAGCAGAGTGGATTAAAAGAGCTGCAACAAGAACACAAGTAATTATTACTACTCATAGTCCTGATTTACTAGATCACTTTACAGATTGTTTAGAAAATGTTCTGTGTTTTTATTCAGAAAATAGAACTCATTTTTCTATCAAACATCTTTCTCAAGAAATGCTAGATTCCAAACTTGAACAAGGATGGCAATTAGGCGATCTATATCGTGTTGGCGACCCAAGCATTGGAGGATCGGCCGTGGTAGTATGGGTGTTTGCTGGTGGTGGTGAATCTGAAGTTAGAGGGTTAATTCCTTTTTTAGAGAAAACTTTTTCTGGATGTAGATTTGAACGAAAAACACCAATCCGTCAGAAACCGGGTCCTAAGCCAAATTGTTTAAACAGTTATGGCAAAACAGGTCAAAGCTTAATTGAGCAAATAAAAGAACAGCTACCTATTGCCTTAAAATGGGAGCCAAAACAATGTGACCTTCTATTAGTTTTTGATGATTTAGATTGTCGCGATCATTTACGGCAAAAAGAAAGAATCTTGAATGAGATATCAACATTACCAGAATCTGCTAATATTGAGAAATTTGTTGGGTTCGCTGCTCCTGAACTCGAAGCTTGGATTATTGCGGATTGGGATAATTCAATAGCTAGACATCCGGATTTTCGAGGTAGACATGAGCGGATGCGTTGGTGGCTGACGCAAAAAAAAATATTTCTTTTGATCAACCAGAATCATTTAGTGCGTATGACAAACAGAGAGATTGTTGTCGAGAAAAATTATCAGAGTTAATCATTCAGTCAAGTATGCAAAATGAGGAGGAGTTTCATTACCTAATTACTTATGGTCTATACATCTGTCCAAGTTGATCCAGTGATTTGGCACAAAGATCGGGTTTTATTGATCTAGAGAAATTGAAAGATGCTTCTCTTAACTCAAGAAAGATATCGCTTCTGCTCTAATAATAGCTATAATAAAATCCAACTAAATCAACTAATCACTAGGTCAACTAATTCAGTACAAGAACAAGTATCGGCGTTGAGAAAACGAGTTAGCTTAATGGCCAATTTGGATAAAAGTCTTTAAGGATGTTCAAGGTATAATTAATTGTTAGGTAGAACCCATTCAAGCAATAGGATGGTAAGGATTATGTCTGTACTAGCAACCGAGCGAAAGAAATTTACCGTAGAGGAAAAAGTGCGGACTTGCGGTGGTGGAGTTGTCAGAATTTATGGTTTGTTGACAGAAATTGAAATCGATGTTAAAGAATTTGAAACTTACACAGGAGTTAGATCATGGCAAAACTAAGACTAGCAGACGGAACAATTCAGACTGATTTGCCAACCATTAGCAATGAATTATCTCCGCTCAATATTCAACTTAACCATTGGTCAGCAGGAGAAGATCCTCAACTGCATCGTTTACTGATACAAGAAAGTTTAAACGATGATGAAAAAAATCTGGTTCTGACAGCGTTGGATGGTTATTTTGAGCAACTACAACAAACCGCAGATTATCAATCCCGTGACTTAATGGTGTTACATCCAGGAGTCCCCAACTTAGATGCACTGTTGACAAAATTCGATCGCATTCATACCCATGCTGATGATGAAGTGCGTTACATCCTTGATGGAGAAGGGATTTTTGGTTTTGTCCGTCCTGATGGTAGTCAAGTTGAACTAACCGTAGAAGCTGAAGAATACATTAATGTACCTGCGGGAACTGAACACTGGTTTTATCTAACTCCGAAACGCCGCATCAAAGCAATTCGTTATTTCATTGGTACAGCAGGCTGGGTTCCCCAGTATACTGGAACAGAAATCCATTTTCGTCGGGTACTTGTCTGATGGGTCGAATGGTTTTTTGTGATTTTGATGGCACAATTACTGCTATTGAAACCTTTGTGGCGATCTTCAAGGAATTTGCCCCAAACATTTCTGCCGAGTTGCTACCTCAAATGTACGATCGCCAGATCACATTGAGGCAAGGTGTTCGGCAAATTCTTGCATCAATTCCTAGTCGCTGCTATCCAGATATTCTGGAGTTTACCCGATCGCAACCTGTCCGTCCTGGTTTTGTCGAACTGCTGGATTTTCTAGATGACCATCAAGTTCCTTTGGTGGTTGTTTCTGGGGGATTGCGAGGTATGGTAGAAGTGGTTTTGAATCAACTGGTGCAACGAGTCCATGCTATTCACGCGATCGATGTCGATCCCAGCGGTGAGTATTTGCAAATTCATTCACCTGATGAACATGGGACAGAAATGGTTGCCAAAGTAAAGGTGATTGAACATTATGGCGCGACGGAGGCGATCGCGATTGGTGATTCTCTCACCGATTTAAACATGGCACTTTATGCGCCGATTGTTTTTGCTCGCGATCGTCTCGCCGCCTATTTAGATCAACATCAAACCTCTTATATTCACTGGCATGATTTCTTTGAGGTGCGCGATCGTTTAGCCTTATTGTGGAATAATAATTAGATTATACCTCTTGATCATGTTTTCTGCTGATTTACGTCTAGAATTAATTGGTGCTGCTGAGTATTTCTATCAACAAGGTTGGATGGTTGGAACTGCTGGAAATCTCTCAGGACGTTTACCAGATGGCAGCTTTTGGATTACAGCCAGTGGCAAATCAAAAGGCAATTTAAGTTTGGTAGATTTTGTCAAAATTGCCCCTGATGGTACGGTAGAGCCCCTATCAAACTATCTAAAACCTTCAGCCGAAACAGTAGTCCACCAGACTATTTATCAGCTATTTCCAGCAGCACAAGCTTGTTACCATGTCCACTCAATTGAGGGGAATTTGGTATCTCGATTTGTTGAGGGAGATACTTTACTGTTACCTCCCTTAGAAATGCTCAAAGGATTCAGGATTTCGCCCAAAAATCTGAATTGGACGTTAGCCATTTTTCCCAACCATTTTGATGTTAGTAAAATTGCCCTAGAAATCGAGGAACGTTTTCAAATTGCACCTCCACAAATTCCAGCTTTACTAATTCGAGATCATGGAGTGACAGTTTGGGCAGATTCAACAGAAAAAGCTCGCAATTTTATTGAATTAATTGAATATATCTTTCGTTATCTAGTAGCCGCTAGTCAAACAGGAGTGAAAGTTAATCCCCATGTCTAAAAAAATCCGTGTTGTTGCCCGTTTAATAGCCTTTCCTGATAAAGTAAAAGAAGCAAAAGCTTTGTTATTAGGATTAGTTGAACCGACTCGAAAAGAAGCCGGATGTCTGCAATATGACTTGCTACAGAACCAGGCAGATCCAACAGATTTCACTTTTGTAGAAGAGTGGGAATCTGATGAAATTCTCGATGCACATCTGGCTTCTGAACACATTCAAAATGCGATCGCGCAAATTCCCGAATTGATGGCTACAGAGCCAGATATTCGCCGTTACACTTTATTAGATTAGATGTAAACCAGGGGCAACATGAAAGGAAAATAGAGTGCGTTTACCCTGCACAGAATTGGCTCACTAATGATCAATTGTTTTAATAGTAAAATATACTGGAGTAAGTTTCATCACCAATAACCACTAAATTATTTATGACCTATACCTCTACCCAAGTTGATCCAGTGATTTGGCACGAAGACCGGGTTTTATTGATCGAACAAAATCGATTACCCGCAGAATATTCTGTAGTCGAAATTAATCGCTCGGAAGATTTGGCGATCGCGATTAAAACAATGATTGTGCGAGGGGCTCCATCAATTGGAGTAGCTGCTGGGTATGGAATGTATTTAGGAGCTAGAGAAATTGAAACTAGCGATCGCACTGAGTTTTTAGCCCAGTTAGAAATTGTGGGCGAAAAGTTGCGTTTAACTCGTCCTACCGCAGTAAACTTATTTTGGGCGATCGCGCAAATGCTAAAAGTTGCTCATGAAACTACAGGTTCCATTGATGAGGTGAAACAAGTTTTATTAGCAACTGCTCAGAAGATTCAGTTGGAAAATTTGCAAAATTGTCACGCGATCGGTGATCATGGATTAACAGTTTTACCTGCTTATCCTCAGCAATTAAACCTACTTACCCATTGTAATGCAGGAGCATTAGCAGCAGGAGGTTACGGGACAGCTTTAGGTGTCGTGAGATCAGCTTGGAGAGAGGGTCGCTTAGAGAGAGTTTATGCTGATGAAACTCGTCCCCGTTTACAAGGTGCGAAACTTACCGCATGGGAATGTGTGCAATCAGGTATTCCTGTTACTATTATTACCGATAGTATGGCAGCCCATTGCATGAAACAAGGTAAAATTGATGCAGTGGTTGTTGGTGCCGATCGGATTGCAGCTAATGGAGATACAGCAAACAAAATTGGTACTTATAGTTTAGCATTAGTTGCCCAAGCACATCATATTCCTTTTTTTGTCGCGGCACCTTTATCAACGATTGATTTTGACTTAGTAAATGGTAATCTGATTCCCATTGAAGAACGTGATCCAGTCGAGATTTATCAAGTTGGTAATACTCGATTAGCACCGATCGGAGTAGAATTCTATAATCCAGCTTTTGATGTAACTCCGGCTGAATTGATTACCAGTATTATTACCGAATATGGTGCAGTTGTTCCAGGGGAGTTAAAACAGTTTCAAGGGAAAGCATCGGTTTGAATCTGTCCAGAATTAGATGCGATCGGATCTTTTAGTTAGATCCCAATACGGTTCGGTTAAAGAAGAAAATAGATTTTCTAGCTTAGTAAGTTAGATGATTTTCACCACCAAGACACGAAGACACCAAGTATTGATCAGATCAAACTTTCTGACCTTGGTGCCTTGGTGGCTTGGTGGTTCATCTCTCCAAACCGGAGCTTTAACTGAACCGTATTGAGTTAGATCCGATCTTGGTAATTTCACATTTGATCAGCACTAATGTATGCTTGAGTTAGGGCTAATCAATCCCAATAACATTAATTTTTACATAACCAAATATTAAATTATTTTGATAGAGATAATATTAAGAATTACGTCTGGATAGCTAGCTAATTTATGGCCCATATTTGAGCGCGAGCCACCAAAATTGGGACAGCAGTTAATTTATTGGTAAATTTGGTTAATTTTGATATAAAAAGGGAAATAATATTAAATAGGTTTATACTGATAAATACCATTTTCATCCCAACTTGTATTTACTCCTTATACAAGAATAATCCTATGTCACTCGATTTGGGAACATCTCAAGCTGGAATAGTAGCAGCTAAACAAGGACGCTATTTAGAAGCGATCGAATTATTAGAATCTTTTTGTCAAAATACTGAGCCCCAGTCCAAAGACTATCTCCAAGCTCAAATGTGGTTGGTCAAAGCATACCAAAGTGTGGGACAGGAAGAAGAAGCGATCGCGCTGTGTCAGTTAATGACCTATAGTGATCATCCCCAGGTAGTCCAATGGGCTCGGAAAATTTTGCCATCCTTATCATCAGCACAAAAAACACAGTCTGATGAGATTACCAAATTACTGGAAGCAGGAAATGAATTTCTGAAGGAAAAACATTACTCCGAAGCAGTACAGTTATTAGAACAATTTTTAGAACTATGTAACGATCGCCATTGTCCAGAGTATAGCCAAGCTCAGGTGTGGTTGGTGAAAGCTTATCAAGGTAATGGACAATTAGAGAATGCTTTTATGCTTTGTCAGGAATTAGCTAATAGTGACAAATCTTCAGTAAAAAACTGGGCAGTAAAAATTATTCCTTTACTTTCAAAAGCTAAATCAAAATGAAAAATTAGATATTTCTGTAGATTTGATCATCGTTATGATGATTAATCAACCGACGAGAAAGATCTGCAATTTTAGTAATTACACTGGTAACATTAAAATTAGGATCACTCAGATCAAGGGAACAAATATCAATAAAACCCTCAGCTAGAATAGGTGGGGAATTTTCCAGAGAGTAGAACATATTTTCAATAATTTCTACTGGTACTTGTCGCTGTCGTTGTTGGTTCCATTGTAAACAAATAGGTAAGGGAGTCTGTAAATACCAACCCATCCACTGGACTTTGCTACTCATCGCTTTCAATTGATGCAATAGTATCATCCGATAGCAACGTTTAGTATTAGTAGCATCATAGATCACAGGTTGATTTTGGGCGATCGCTGCTTGGATATTAGCCAAAACTTCTTTTTCAATTTCCTCCCATTTACCTTGAATCCTTTCATCACCATAGAGTTGCTGACGAATTTGATCAGTGGAGATTACCTGATAGTTACCCAAACTAGCTAACTGCGTTGCAAAAGTAGACTTACCACTACCGGGAATACCAATCATGATATGACCAATAAAAGCTTCTTGCATAGTGCCGATCGAAAATATTATTATTAATAGAATTAAAAACTTTGGTTAATTGGGAAAACAGCGATCGCTCTTGGGTCAAAGCGATCGCGTACCAATTTAGGGAACTAGCTCCGTATTAATTTCGTTAATCGGTCTACGTTTAAGTTCAACTGACTCCGATCGCGGTAAGAGATTAAACACTTCACGTAAAACATCATCTACTTTTTCAAAGGATACTAGACCTTTGTGATCAAAAACCACCTTACCCTGTTGGTTCAGCAAAACTGTTTGGGGAGCAAAACCCCTATAATAGTAACCTGGTTCATTAGGTTGATAACTTGATTTTTGGGGAATTGCATCAATATTAATGGGCATAAAATCTGCTGCCCGACCATAAAATTGTTGTAGCCTTGATACTACTGTAGCATATTTTTTGCAATCACTGCTGTCATCAACATAAAATATTAATAATGCTGGGACAGAGCGTTCCAATGATGCTGCTAAGGTGACTCTGGGGGGGACTAGGGAACCATTACCACCGTATAGAGCAAAGATGTTACCATCAAATCGATCATCGTTGATCCCAGCTAGTGCTGGGGGTGTTCCTGTCAATGACATCCAAGCGATCGCGATGATGAAGGTGAAAAGACAGGTAGAAACCACCCGACTCCAAGCATGACGAAGCGTAGTCAGGGTAATTGTCACTAATCGCAACCAGGGAACTATCATAAAATTGCCAGTAGAAATTGGTTAACTTCTTTTAGAATCGCACTTTCAGTTACAGTGGTCTAGGGGGGGGTGATCAGTTTAGGGGTTCAGATGATGGACAACTAGGATAATTGAACCAAGGATGATCAATTGTGGAGCTGGGTAAACTAGCTACTAATTCTACTCTTCCTTTGTCATTAATGAACCAATGATCAGCTTCGATAATTTTGACGGGTTGAGGATCTAATCTAGAAGTATTAGGACGGAAATTATTACTGATCCGATTTTCCTGTTTTCTTCCTAAAATCCAATCCGATAATATAGCTTGACTGTTAAGCATTTCCTGGGGATTAGATGGTAAACCACCTCGACCAGTCAGAATGAATTTATTTTCATTATTTTTACGACTCGAACATTTTTGAGAAATTTGGTTACTAATATCCACAATTTTTTGGGGTAATATAATTAACCCTTTGCTCGGATCAAGATCAGGAGTTTTTATTTCTACTTCTCCGTTAATTCCAAACTGGGAACTAGCTGTGATTTTACTATCGGGAGACACAAAATTACCTTGAGTAGTAATAGAAATATTCCCACCTTGTCCTTCAATAGCATTAGCTGTAATCTTACTACTTTCTAGTAAAACTATATTATCAGCATCCAGAGTCACATTACCCCCAGTAGCTTTTCCACCTGCACTAGCACTAACTATACTATCATGACGTAGCTGAATATTGGGTGAGTTAATTGTAATATTACCTTTAATTCCCTCCGCAGTAATTGCTGCAAAAAGTGATTGATCTAAAGAAACAAAATTTGCTTGGATTTTTAAATTACCTGCTGCTCCTGTACCTGCTGATAATAGGTTATTTATATCTAAATTACTGACATTAATTTTGGCTCCATTTTGAGCAATTAAGTTTCCCGCTACAATATCTAAATTTCCCCCCGTTCCTGAACCTAAAGTACCAGCATTCAGAATTCCCTTATCTGCGATCGTTAAATTGGGAGTATTAATCATTAAATTACCAGCATTACCACTCCCTCCCTGATTACCAGTAAATATGGTACTATTAGTTTTACCATCGGTTGAAGTACCAATTACTTTGAGGGTATCTGAAACTAGCAATGTCAGATCACCCCCATCACCTGCTCCCGATGTTCCAGCACTAATAATAGCTCCATTTTTAACAGTTAAATCGGGAGTTTGGATAGTTAAATTTCCCGCTTTTCCCTTCCCTCCAGTATTAGCAGTAAATAAATTACTGCGAAGTTGACCATCGGGAGAAATCCCCTCCAGATTAACTGTATCTGTGGCTATAATATTAATATTTCCTCCATCTCCTATATCCGAGGTAGAAGCACCAATCCGTCCCCCATTGATGATATTTAAGTTAGTGGTATTGATGGTTAAATCACCAGCATTACCACTACTACCTGATTTACTATCAGCAAATAAACCAGTAGCATTACTACTATTTTCAATGTTACCAATAATATTAATATTAGATGCTTGGATTATGCAGGAGCCACTATTACCAATTCCAAAGGTATTAGCTGTCATCCTTCCTCCTTCTTGCAAATTTAAATTACCAGTTTTAATTACTATATTTGCTCCATTTCCCGTTGCTTTTGGGTCAACATCACTAAAGAAACCACTAGGTAAATTTGTTTGGGAAGCTATCCCAGCGATCGCTATGGTATCCGTAACATTTACAGTTAAGTTTCCCCCTGGATAATTACCAGTTGTATCAGCAATAATAACGGAACTATCGGTCAAACTCAAATTTTTTGCTTGGATTTGGACATTTCCAGCTCCCATCCCACTCACATTGAGAGAAGATGCAGAATTCAAGCTAATATTTTGCCAATTTTGGACTCCGGAATAATCTAATTTCCACCCTGGATTAGTTGAAGTTAAATTTACATAACTTCCAGCACCAACACTTCCTAATTCGATCCTTCCAGCGATCGCGGTTAAATTACCACCAACTAAAGAGATATCTCCACCTACTAGAGCTAAAGTCTGAGCAAAGGGTACTTGTAAACCGACGGGACGATTAGTCTGATCAATTAGTTCGGAAGTTGAAGAAAATTTTAGTTGATTACCTGCACCTTGAACGGTGATGGGAGCAGGATTTGAACCAAATTGTAATCCGATCGGTAAATTAACTGTTAGTAAAGATAATTGATTGGGATTATTAGCATTAAAAGTAGTTTCATCGCTAAATTTTATACTACTAGCGGTACTAGCTAAAAAAGACCCTCCAATCTTAAGCTGCGTATTAGCACCAAATATAATTCCATGAGGATTGATTAAAAATAAGTTTGCTGTATGGTTAGTTTTGATTAATCCGTCGATTTGGGAAACTGAACTACCCGTGACACGGGTGATAATATTTTGAATATCGATCGCATTATTAAAAAAAATAGTGTTGTTTGTTGGTAAAGAAAACTGAGTAAAACTATGAAATAGATTGGGACCCGCTCTCGTTCCACCAGTAATGATCTGAGTATTACCTTGGGTCGTGACTAAGGAATTAATGGGAAGTGTTAGATCCGACAATACTTGAGCAGAAACAACTCTAGGGTATAGGTGAAAAGTCAGCAGAGCGAAAATCAATAAAGAACTGAATTTCATAAATAATAAAATACCTAACTTATAATTGGGCTCTAATCGTAAATGAATAGTCTCCTCCAGGTTCTAATTGATAATCCCATTTTTCTAAAAACCGACCTAGAGGTTCTTTAATTAATGCTCTTCCCCGTGAAGGTTCAATGACTAAATTTCCACCTTGAAAACACCAACAAAATTGCCATTCAAAATCACTCGCTCTCACTTCACCTTCTAACGTACCTTTATGCCAGGATTGTCCAGTAATCCTGACATAAGCAGTAGTTTCCGGTAGAGGTTTCCGACTCACCCTGTTACTTGCCAATGGCACTATTTTAATGAGTTAATGGTGAAATACTACGATTATTATAAATGTTCATTGCTTTTTCTACTCCTTGTTTCAGACTAAGTTCGATCGCACTAACTACAATTTGCAAAACTTCCGACATTAATTCAGTTTCGGCTGAGGAAAATTTCCCTAAAACATGAGATATGGTATTCTTATCTCCCGTGACAGTTGTATATTGGGGGGAACCAATCCCAATGCGGAGACGGGGAAAATTTTGAGTACCTAGATGCGCGATCGCAGATTTCATCCCATTATGTCCACCAGCAGAACCCGATAACCGTAACCGTAAACGACCGATGGGTAAATCCATATCATCATAAATGATCAGCACTGATCCTGGAGACAACTTAAACCAATCAACTACAGCTCTAATCGCATCCCCAGAACGATTCATATAAGTCAAGGGTTTCAGTAAGCGAATTTTCTCTCCATGAATTCCCATTCCTTCTCCCCATAAACCTTGAAACTTGCGATTTTCTGACCAAGATATTTCCCAGGAACGGGCTAAGGTATCAACCGCAGCAAAACCTATATTATGACGCGTTTGGTCATATTGGCTAGTGGGATTCCCCAAACCGACGATTAATTGGGGAATCACTAAAGCTAGTGGTGCTTTAGCTTCTGTCATTATTTTTTTATGATGAAAATTACTAACCTGAGTGAGACTGTTTAGTCGGGGTTTCTTCGGAAATCACCGGAATGGTTTTTTCCGATTTAGCGACTAAGGTAGCTTTTTCTGATTGTTCGAGCTGTTCAGCTTCCCGTTTAAATTCAGACTCAAACTCTCTAGACGCATCTTGGAACCCACGAATTGCTTTACCCATACTACGTCCAATCTCGGGCAATTTCTTTGGACCAAAGATTAATAGGGCAATTACTAAAATTACTATCACTTCCGGGAGACCAATACCAAAAATATTCATTAGATTTCCTGACTCTAATTGCAACCTTATGAATTTTAATTCATTATTTGGGGAAATGAACAGTCATAAGTAATTATACTCAAAACAAAAAAAACCCCGAGCGATCGGGGAATCTACATTGAATTGAATTAAATTTTGATTGAAAATAGACTAACGACCGAGACTAGTCCAAGAGACATCAAGATTCTCAAGTAACAAAGAGGAATTGTAAATTTGGAGAATAATAACCAAAAAGAGGAAAAACAGCAACATAAAGAAAGCCATTACGGGAGTAGTGGCCCAGCCTGGGGCCACTTTACCATATTCAGAGTTTAGGGGTCTGAGAACATTACTTAACCAAGTCCGTTGTGCCATAAATCTATCTTCCAGCCAGAAAAATGTATGGGTAGATGATATCATGCCAAGATACACCATCCAAAAGCAAAAAAAAAATTCCCAGCAGAACAGGGGTATTAACTATTTACAAAAATTTACCTAAATCTTCTTATATCTACTTAAAAACTGCGCTAGAATGACTGAATGAGTAAGTTAAGCATCTCTGAAGCCGCACAGCTAAAAGGTGTAAGCGTCTCAACCTTGAGACGATGGGAGTCCGAAGGTAAATTAATCCCAGAACGTACTGCTAATGGTCACAGACGTTATAGCATGAATCAGCTTTTAGACATTAAGCCTGATAGTGCCTTAACTGTATGTTACGCCAGAGTTAGCAGCCATGACCAAAAAAGCGATTTGGAGCGACAAAAACAAGTTTTAGAGTTGTTTTGCTCAACTCACGGTTGGCAGTTTCAAGTAATTGAAGATTTAGGTTCGGGACTTAATTATAGCAAGCGAGGTTTACAACGATTAATTAGGATGATTACTGACAATCAAGTAGAAAGGCTAGTGCTTACCCACAAAGATAGATTATTAAGGTTTGGCTCTGAGCTAATTTTTAGTTTGTGTGAACATTTTGGCACGGAAATTGTGATCATCAATCGGACAGAAGATGCTTCATTTGAAGAAGATCTGGCCAAGGATATATTAGAAATTATCACGGTATTTTCCGCTCGTCTCTATGGCAGTAGAAACCATAAAAACAAACAAATAATTACAGAACTCAAAGACATTGCTCAAAAGCTTTAAACGGATATTATGCTATCAAATTAGAACTCAGGTACGGGCGCAAGAGCTTTTGCGCCCCTATAACAAGGAACGTACTTTGATAGCGGTATAATAGTAAGGAATTCGTAAAATCTGCTCGTACACCTCCCATTTTCCGGGTGGTTTGTCGGCGATTTCTCCCATATTTCCATTTCCTTCTAATTGCTCACCTTTATTAGATAAATTTTCTGCAACCGTTTCCCCTAAATCTTCTTTCTCTGTTCCTGGTGACAGTAATTCTACTACTACAAATGGAGCTACACCTTCTTGCCAAATCACATAAGAAAGACGCAGATCAGTTTGATCATAAAGTCGAGATACACCTACAGAGTTTGAGAAACAGGGTATTTTAATGGAAACATAGATTTTCGCTTTATGACTAACTTTCACTATCAAATAAGACTTTCTTCAACGGTATTTTTCCTCTAGATAATTGATATAAGATTCGTTTAAATCGGCGGATTCAAGCTGAATTACACCAATTAGACTTTGAGTCCAATCAGCGAGTTCTGTTAAAGATTTTTCCTTTGGGAGAAAAGAAATAGATAGGGAATAAATTGTGGTTTCCCGTTGAATTGATGTTAAGATTGACTGAACTAAACGCCAGCGTTCGGAGAGTGATAATTGTAATATCTGATCTTCTAACTCTGATAATATCATCAGTTTTCCTCCCTAAATTGACTTGCTGAAAATCTAACTATGACCCACTCGAAAAATTACATAAGACTACTGATTTTATGATTTTAGCCAATATTTTGAAATTTTGGGCGATCGCGCTTTGATAATTTTACCGTATTACTGATGTATCAATTCAAACTTGACTTTAACCGTATCCCAGAATATTTATAATCGACTATGTAGTTTTTTGTATCGCGATCGCGATACCATTATATTAGATCCGAATGCTTCACCCTTCTAAAACCGAGATATTCCAAAAAATTCTTAACTGAATGGATTTTAATATATAGTTGATCTGTTGGTTGCATAGATGGTGAGGGCAAAGCATTTCGGTAATATTATCCTTCGCTTCAGCAATTATTTATGCGCCGAAATGCTTTGCCCCTACGAGGAACTGAACTGGATTGATATTTAATCAGCGATCGCTTACAGATCAATGGGGTGTAGGGGCGAAGCATTCGGGCGATAATTTACCGCTTAAACCAGCAATATTAGATCCGAATGCTTCGCCCTTCTTCTGCGTCGAGCTCCCAAAAAATTCTGAACTGAATGTATTTTAATATATAATTGATCTGTTGGCTACATAGATGGCAGGGCAAAGCATTTCGGTAATATTATTCTTCCCTTCGACTACGCTCCAGGGTAAGAGCATCTCAATTAGGCTTGACACAAGGATTAAGAAGGATCTAATGTAGACTCAGAGAAACAAGAAAGGAGGATTTGGAGCATATAATTATTATCCATAGCAGCGCGTTTACTTTTCTGGCGTAAACTGCGTTTGTAAGTTGACTCGCGATTAAGAGCGTTGAGAGCTAATCGTCTGAGCAGAGAAAAGTTACGAGGACTGTGAAAAGAACGAATGCGACAGCTATCTTCAAAAAAAGTACAATCTAAAGTCCAGTGTGCAGAATTTTCGATTTCCCAATGTTGACGAATAGCTCGACCTATGAATTCAGCATTGTTGTCTAAAGAAGTAAGATAGTATTGAGTCTCGCAAGTAGTTTTGTTCCAAAGATGACGGATACGATGAATGATGACAATACTTTTTAAACCTGCCCATAATTTGGGTTGGTAAAGGTCAGGAATGGCCGTAATAGGGAGCACCCAAACTTCACGAATTTCCACCCGATGATGCCCTTTCTCAATCCGTTTGTCATGAGTGAAATCAATTCCTGAAAAATTATTTTTCTGTGCAGTTTGGAAGAATTGTTGTACCTGATTATGTAAAGTTGGATGATTGGCTTTAAGTGTCAGAATATAATCAGCTTTTTTATCAATAATCTTTTGAGCAATTTCGGTTTGGGTCCCCATCGCATCAATAGTAATAATTGAGCCAGCGATATCAAGTAACTCTAGTAATGCTGGAATAGCTGTAATTTCATTGGATTTATCTTGGACTTTCATTTGTGCTAAAACTAATCGTTGTTCACTAGCCCACGCACTAATCAAATGTAATGCTGATTGTCCTTGATTTCGGTCATAGGAACCTCTGACAGTCTTCCCATCTATGGCAATTACTTCTCCTCCCATTTGAGTAACTAAGGTGTTTACCCAAGCTTGAAAACATTGCTCCAATTGGTTGGGGTTAATACTTTCAAATACTCGACGAAAGGTATCATCTGAGGGAATACCATTGGGTAATTCTAAAAACTCTTCTAGCCAAATTTGTTTACTAATCCCATAATTCTCAATGTCTTCCCAGCCTTGTGCTCCAGCTATTATGACCAGAATTGCCATCACTAAAATGTCTATCAATAAGTGTTTTTTTGTTCGGTTTACTCTCGGGTCTTCAACATCTTCAAAATGCTTGACTAAACTCTGTTGTATTTCCATCAAGTCAGCTACTACTTGGTTTTTCCTAGCAGAATGGGAGTTTTGTTTAGCATTAGCTATATTGATATCGAACCCTTGAGACATTTGAATATTCCTGGAGATTATGAGTTGGACGGTATAGTTTTTCACCTACCACTCTCTATGCTCTTTTGTCAACTATTTTCTCTACCAGATTTGTGATGTTCTGATCTCGATGGCTATATTTCATATTTGATGAAAATATTCTGTATCCTCGGTGACAAAATTAGATGCGCTAACCCTGGACTACGCTCAGGGTAAACGCTTCAGCAATTATTTATTCGCCGAAATGCTTTGCCCCTACGAGGAACTGAATTGGATTGATATTTAATCAGCGATCGCTTACAGATCAATGGGGTGTAGGGGCGAAGCATTCGGGCGACAATTGAACAATCAAACTTTACCCTGAGTTTACCCTGAGCGTAGTCGAAGGGCGTAGTCGAAGGGCAGTAATATTAGATCCGAATGCTTGAGCCCTTCTTCTGTGCCGAGATATCACAAAAAATTCTTAACTGAATGGATTGTAATATCTAGTTGATCTGTTGGTTGCATAGATGGTGAGGGCAAAGCATTTCGGTAATATTATCCTTCGCTTCAGCAATTATTTATGCGCCGAAATGCTTTGCCCCTACGAGGAACTGAACTGGATTGGTATTTAATTAGCGATCGCTTACAGATCAATGGGGTGTAGGGGCGAAGCATTCGGGCGATAATTTACCGCTTCAACCAGTAATATTAGATCCGAATGCTTCGCCCTTCTTCTGCGCCGAAATCCCCAAAAAATTCTTAACTGAATGGATTGTAATATCTAGTTGATCTGTTGGTTGCATAGATGGTGAGGGCAAAGCATTTCGGTAATATTATTCTTCGTTTCAGCAATTATTTATGCGCCGAAATGCTTTGCCCCTACGAGGAACTGAACTGGATTGGTATTTAATCAGCGATCGCTTACAGATCAATGGGGTGTAGGGGCGAAGCATTCGGGCGATAATTTACCGCTTAAACCAGCAATATTAGATCCGAATGCTTCGCCCTTCTTCTGTGCCGAAATCCCCAAAAACATTATAGTTTAAGCAACTAATGAAATGCTGTACACCCCATTCCTACGTCATCCAATTTTTCAGAAAAATATTGTTGATCTTTTAGAAAAGCTATATGTTAGAGTCTAGAGAAGAGAAAAGAGATACCCCCACACAACCCCCACACAACAGCACACACAACGCCCCGCACATCAAACTCCCCACCCCCCCAACCCCCCCACCCACAATCAGGGAGGTGTCCCACAGGAGCAGATATATTAAAAGTGAGGTCAGAGTAGCTCAACCAGCTTCCTCCTTTTTTCCAACCGACTTCATTTGCTAGTTTAACATAAGTATCGTAATCATAACTATCTAGCTTACCACCCAATTTGAGCCAGATTTTCTTCTGGACTGAAAACCCAAATTTGTCATTAGAATGCTTTAACCACAACTGGTCAATGATCCGCAGTTCATTGTTCGGAAAATTACGACAGTTATCTTCTGTTAAGTATCCCTCTTTTTCCCTGTTCATAATTTTTAACATGACTCGACCAGTTTCTTGATCTGCTTCTTGCCATTTTTTGTCTGATAATAATTGCTCCAGTTTCCTCAAATCAGCTTTAGGTGTAACTAAATTAACTTGGGGTGATGGAGGAGAAATTGGTTGAGGAATTGGTTGAGGAGGTTTAACAACAGGTTGAGGAATTGAGGTCGGTTGTAAATTCGCTAAAACCTCCTGTGCTGATGAAAACCGATCGTCTATCCGATCCTGTAACATCTTATCTAAAACTTTCGCTAAATCTCGATTAACAGAAATCCCTTTTTTCTGTAACCATTCTTTCCACACCCAGGATAAACTATTGAGATTGAAAATTTCATCCACAACTGAGCCATTTCTTTCCGTTGGTAATACTCCCGTTAATAATCTAATCGCTGTTACTGCTAAACTATATAAATCACCAGAAGGGTGAAAACCTCCTCTCATTTGTTCTGGGGGTGCATAACCAGGAGTTCCTACTCCCGTCCCCAATTTAGTCATTACTGTCGTACTGACTTGTTTAGATACACCAAAATCAATTAACACCAAATTGCTCACTTGACTATAAATCGCTGCATCGAGGGGGATACTACGACGGATAATATTTTCTGGCTTAATATCTCGATGAATTACCGACTTTTTATGAATAAAATCTAAAACAGGTAAGATTTCTAATAGGAAATTTTTCACCTGAGTTTCGCTCAATCTCCCCGACTGTTGTAATTCGGCTAATAAATTTTGACCGGGAATAAATTCTTGAATTAAATATAATATCCCCTCCTGTTCAAAAAAAGCTAATAAATCAGGAATTTGGGGGTGTTTCCCTAATTTTTCTAATAAATCTGCTTCTTGTTCAAACAATTGAATACATTTTTGTAAAGCACCACTACCTTGTTGTACGGGTAAGAATTGTTTAATCACACATTGAGTATTACGTCGATCTGTATCCACCGCGATCAAAGTTCGACCAAATCCACCCTCACCCAGGGAACGGATCAGATGATAGCGATCGCGCAAGAACATTTTTGTCCCACAACCCTGACAAAACTTAGATTGAGGGGGGTTTTCGTAGGAACAATTAGGGTTAAGACATTTAATAAGGTTACTCATAATTTTGGAGACCTGATGTGATAAAATCAATTAGGTGGTTCTGATCATATCAGAAAAATTAATGGCGTTGCTGATGATCGGCAGACACCAAGAGATAATCAGGCAATTCCTGGTTTAGCAATATCAATCAAAACTCGCGCTGCAAGCACTATGACTCCTCTATTAATGCTTCAACCCTCATCTCTAATCTCCTCTGGTGTTAAAATGAGGCAATTCGGTAATATTTATTTATTCAGGTTTACCGATGAACTCCAGTTTCGCTTTGAAGAACTTTTAGAAAAGAAAAAAGCTCATATACTCACTCCTAACGAAGAAGCTGAATATATGGGAATATCAGAACTAGAGCAGATTTTTACCCTAATTAACGCTCAACTTGCAGCCAAAAGCCAATGGTGTCCAACTCAACTCGAAGACTTGTACGACGACGAGCCCGATACCTCTGTGAATACTGTCATTCCCCCGAATATCTAAGTCCAGACCGTTTCACAATTGACCATATTATGCCTCAATCTTTAGGAGGATCTGACCAACCTGATAATCTTGCTTTGGCTTGTCATCGCTGTAACGAGCGCCGTTATAACTTTACATCAGGAATTGATCCCCAAACTCAAGCAGAGATCCCTTTGTTTAATCCCCGTCAACAACAGTGGTCTGATCATTTTATTTGGACAAAAGACGGTACAATAATTTTAGGAAAAACTCCTACAGGTAGGGCTACTGACCATCGCATTGACTTAAATGATAAACGCATTGATGAGCCATCTATTCAAATTGCCCGTCGTTTTTGGATAGTAGCAGGTTGGCATCCACCTCAGCTTGATCCGCTTCAAGAATGACGAAGTTAAGGTGTTGCTTAATCAGCGATCGCTTGCAGATCAATCCGGTGTAGGGGCGAAGCATTCGGGCGATAATTTACCGCTTAAACCAGCAATATTATATCCGAATGCTTCGCCCTTCTTCTGCGCCGAGCTCCCCAAAAATTCTTAACTGAATGGATTGTAATATCTAGTTGATCTGTTGGTTGCATAGATGGTGAGGGCAAAGCATTTCGGTAATATTATTCCTCGCTTCAGTAATCATTTATGCGCCGAAATGCTTTGCCCCTACAAGGAACTGAACTGGATTGGTATTTAATCAGCGATCGCTTGCCGATCAATCGGGTGTAGGGGCGAAGCATTCGGGCGATAATTGAACAATCAAGCCAGCAATATTATACCCGAATGCTTCGCCCTTCTTCTAAAGCCGAGAGTTCCCAAAAAATTCTTAACTGAATGTATTATATAATATTTAGTTGATCTGTTGGTTGCATAGGTGGCAATGGCAAAGCATTTCGGTCATATTATTCTTCGTTTCAGTCATCATTTATGGGCCGAAATGCTTTGCCCCTACAAGGAACTGAACTGGATTGGTATTTAATCAGCGATAAACCTACGGCTCGTTGCCGCGATAAGCCTACGGCTCGCTGCCGCGATCGCGCCAGAACATTTTTGTCCCACAACCCTGACAAAACTTAGATTGAGGGGGGTTTTCGTAGGGACAATTAGGGTTAAGACATTTAATAAGGTTACTCATAATTTTGGAGATATGATGTGGTAAAATCATTTAGCTACTTTTATCATATCAGAAAAATTAATAGTGTTGCTGATGATCGGCACACACCACGAAATAATTAAATAATGATTTCCCAAATGGATCATGACTCAAACTTTCCCGATCGAGCGCAGTTTGAAAACATTCAATCAACTGCAAAGTCAATTCAACCTGCAACGCAGTACAGATGACCAATTCTTTACTGAATGGTTAAACCCTGACAGCAAACTAACGGAGAAAGAACAACAAGCACTTAATGCTATTCAACAGAAATACTTTTATCAATTATCTGATGGTCAATTAGGAGAAGAAACAATTAAATTAATTGTTCTATCCCCATTGCTAGATTTAGCAGGATTTTTTAATCCTCCCTTTCGATTTAAAACGGAAACAACTGTACAAATTAGGGTAGAAAGTGATGATGTAACTTATCGAGGACGTATTGATGCGCTGGTGATTCAAGAAAAACTTTGGGTTGTGGTAATAGAATCCAAGGAAACCAGCTTTTCCTTAGAACTTGCTTTGCCACAAACATTAGCTTATATGTTAGCTAGTCCTAACCAAGAACAACCCGTTTTTGGGATGGTGACAAATGGGGGAAGTTTTATTTTTGTCAAGCTGTTAACTCAAGATTTCCCTCAGTATGAATTATCTGATCTATTTTCTCTCCTTCCTCGACGCAATCAGCTTTATAATGTGTGTCAAATTCTCAAATATTTGGGAAAATGTATTAGCTCTCAATAAATACCATGACTAATTTTGATGCTGCTACCACCGAACTTTGTCAACAACTCACTCAAACCTATTATCAGCTATCAACAGTAGACCAAAAAATTATCCAATTATTTGCCCTTATTTACGAACCGATCAGCCGAACAGCTTTCCTCGCTTGTTTGAATCAAAGCGGGACTAGGAATGAAGACGGGAAAGTTTTTATCGACTCAACCTTAAAACTACATATTGATAAATTAATCACAGCTGGCTTACTGATTCAAGAAAGAGGACAAGGGCCACAATGTCATCGGTTACTAACAGAGATAGCAATTCGCCATGCTGTAAAAAGCGGAACTTTTGAAGCACTAGCCACAACAGTACAGGAAAAACTACCCGTATCCAGAAGCCACACAAGCGGCACAATATATTTTCAAAATCAACGTCAATTCCTGCGGGAAGTACGGATTGGTATATATCGTCAAGACCTGAAATTCATTAATCAAGCAGTAGAAGATTACTATAAATACGGGCCGGGTAAAGACAAGATATTAATCAATGACATCTTTGAACAAATTTTTAACCAACCCTTCGATGCCGATTGGTTTAGTACCTTAACTCAAGAATTATATGAAACCGCTTTATTAAGTATTTTTGGAAATGCCACATTCCAATGTTATCCTGCCGAAGAACCATTAGCAATGCTTCAAGCAGAATGTACAAATCATGGACAACATTGCTCAGATTATCTCCAACTAATTTTGACAGAACAATTGCTGCTGCGCGGTTGTCTAGCAGAAGCACAACAGACATTAGAACGAATATCAGATAACTATCAAGATCATGCTGCTGTCTTTTGGGGTTGGTTACACTTTTTGCGAGGTGAGAACGAAAAAGCGATCGCAATTTACAAAACAACCCTGCAATTACTCAAAAAAACTTTGGGAAAAAACAAGGCTTATTTCAAAACTATCCCTGGGCTATTTTTCATCTTAGCATTATTAAAAGATGGTTCACCCGCACGCCTACAAGAAGCCGAAGAATATGCTAATTTAATGTATCGTCAATCTGACCATTGGCTAAAACCTATTTATAGCCAACTGAAAAATTTATTGCAAGTACAACAGGGTAATATTACCCAAAAAGAATTGATTATCAGTGCCGATATTCCCCTCTGGGAAGAAGGCAATAGTTTAGCAACATTGTTATTTTCCCTCTGTCTTTACTGGGTAGATGCGAATGGAGCAAAAAAGCGTTTACCTAAATTGTTAGAATCGTTATATCAGCAAGCATTAACATCTAATTATCACTGGCTGGCAATGGAGTGTGCCGAACTCCTATCGCGGCTCAAACCTCGCAGTAGTTATAACACACAAGCAGAAATATTACGCTCTGA
The DNA here is from genome assembly GCA_963744145.1 of uncultured cyanobacterium. Taxonomy (GTDB): domain Bacteria; phylum Cyanobacteriota; class Cyanobacteriia; order Cyanobacteriales; family CAWUOF01; genus CAVUSO01. Next base: position 2,928,208 of record CAVUSO010000001.1, read on the forward strand.
TAGCAGCATTCACAGCATAGTAGATATGATTCACCCCCAAGAACATTGGGAACTTTGCTTGAATGCTCTCGCTAATCTCCACCAAGAACCTGTCGCACCTGTCAACACCAAATCGGAACTGCGTTTGGTATGGTTTATTACCTTTTACCCTAGCCAATGTTTCCTGCAACCCCGCGAACAAAAAATCAGTAAAAGTGGATGGAGTAGAGGTCGTCCCATTGCCCTGAAACGCTTAACCAGTAATTTAGCAGAGTTTGATTATCTTACACCCCAGGATATTCGAGTTTGTAGCTATATCGAGACTTATATTAACGGAAATTATGGATATGGCGGTAAAACCGATTATAAATTTAACGAAAAAGCCATTTGTGCATTAATTGGACATCCCTTAGTCTTTTGGGAAGATGCACCAAACATTCGTGTCGAAATCGTTAAAGGAGAACCGGAACTAATTATCAAAAAAGGTAAACAAGACCGCTTAATTCTAGAATTTTTTCCGAAACTACCAATCGACCAGGACTTGGTAACTATTAAAGAAACTCTAACCCGGATTAAAGTAATTGAAATTAATGCCGAACACCGACGGATTGCCGAGATTATTGGTCAAGGAAATCGGTTAGAAGTACCTGCTTTTGCCCAAGAACGAGTCTTAGCAGCCATCAAAACTGTTTCCAGCATAGTTACAGTACATTCAGATATCGGTGGAGAGTTTTCTATTGCTGAAGAAGTACCAGCCCAGACAATCCCCCATATTCAATTATTGCCTGCGGGTGGTGGATTAAAAGTAGCAATATTATCTCGTCCTTTTGCCCAAGGTGGTTCCTACTATCGTCCAGGAACAGGGGGCGAAACTGTGATTGCTGAGATTGAGGGTAAACGACTGCAAACTAAGCGTAATCTAAGCGAAGAAAAACAACTCGCTCATGCTGTAGTTACGGCTTGTCCTACCTTAACTAGCACTGAAGAAGAGGACGGTGAATGGGTAATCGAAAATCCAGAAGATTGTTTGGAACTGCTACTGGAACTGCAAGCATTGGGCGATCGGGTGGTGCTGGAATGGCCCGAAGGAGAGAAACTGCGGGTTAAATACCAAGCAGACTTGAAAGATTTCCATTTGGCAATTCAACGTCAGCAGGACTGGTTTGCGGTGACTGGTGAATTGTCCTTAGAGAGTGACTTGGTGCTTTCGATGCAGCAGCTTTTGGTACTTTTGGAACAAACACCTAGCCGTTTTATTCCTTTGGGAGATGGTCAATTCCTGGCTTTAACCCAATCCTTTCGCAAACATCTCGATGAATTGCGGACGATCGCCGAAAAACAGGGTAAAGGGATGCGCGTTCACCCTTTAGCAACTTTGGGATTGCAAGATTTCGTTGATGAGGTGGGTCAACTCAAAGCAGACAAACACTGGCGATCGCATATCCAGCGTTTGCAGGAAGCGCAGAACCTCCAACCAGAATTACCCTCTACATTGCAAGCCACACTCCGCGATTATCAAATGGAAGGTTTCGAGTGGATGGCGCGTTTGGCCCATTGGGGTGTGGGCGCTTGTTTAGCTGACCAAATGGGACTTGGTAAGACTGTCCAGGCTTTGGCTGTGATTCTGTCTCGCGCCCAAGCTGGAGCGACTCTAATTGTGGCACCAACTTCTGTGTGCCTAAATTGGGTGAGTGAAACCCAAAAGTTTGCGCCTACACTCAATATTATTCAATTTGGTACTAGTGACCGTCAAAAATTGTTGGATAGTTTAAAGCCATTTGATCTGTTGGTTTGCAGCTATGGTTTGTTGCAGCAAGAAGAAGTTTCCCAAATGCTGTCTCAGGTGGAATGGCAAACAATTGTACTCGATGAAGCCCAGGCGATTAAAAATATGGCTACCAAGCGTTCCCAAGCAGCGATGAATCTCCAAGCTGGTTTTAAGTTAATTACGACGGGAACTCCGATTGAAAACCATTTGGGTGAGTTGTGGAATTTGTTTCGTTTTATTAATCCTGGGTTGTTAGGTTCTTGGGAAAGTTTCAATCAGCGTTTTGCGATTCCGATTGAGAAGTTTCAGGATAAACAGGTACGTCATAGATTGAAAAAGCTAATTCAACCATTCCTGCTACGACGGACGAAGACTCAAGTGTTAGAAGAATTGCCGGAACGTACTGAAATTTTGCTGCAAGTAGAGTTAAGTCAGGAAGAAATGGCATTGTATGAGGCGTTGCGTCAGAAGGCGATCGCTAAACTTGCTGATAGTGAGGCGAATGCGGGACAGAAACATCTGCAAGTGTTGGCAGAAATTATGAAATTGCGTCGTGTTTGCTGTAATAGCCGTCTGGTAATGCCGGAGATGGAAATACCTTCTTCAAAGTTACAATTGTTTGGTGAGATATTGAATGAGTTGTTAGAAAATCGTCATAAAGCTTTGGTTTTTAGTCAGTTTGTTGACCATCTGCACATTCTTCGCGATTATTTGGATAAGCAAGAAATTAAATATCAATATTTAGATGGCAGCACTCCCGCAGCCGAACGAAAAAAACGAGTGGATGCTTTCCAGTCAGGGGTTGGAGATGTGTTTTTAATTAGTCTAAAAGCTGGGGGAACTGGAATAAATTTAACTGCGGCTGATTATGTGATTCATACAGACCCTTGGTGGAATCCAGCAGTTGAAGACCAAGCTTCTGACCGTGCTCATCGCATTGGTCAACAACGTCCGGTTACTATTTATCGCTTGGTTGCTAAGGATACTATTGAGGAAAAAATTGTGGATTTACATCATCATAAACGAGATTTGGCGGCTAGTTTGTTAGAAGGTACTGATACTAGTGGTAAGATATCTACTGAGGAGTTGCTGCGGTTGATTCAGGGAAGTTAAAACTATTGCCATAAGATGACTCAGTTTCTAGGAAGATCTGACCAACCTGATCACCTAAGCTCCTGAATGATCCCAATATTTGCCTAAAATTAAAGTAGACATTGTTCAATCGTTGCGACAACTGATTGAGACAAGGATGATAAATCATAACCACCTTCTAACCCAAACAAAATCCGACGCTGGATTTGTAAACAATATTGGGTAAATAGTTTAAAGTCCTGGGGTAAAAGTTGGATTTGGGCTAAAGGATCAGCCATGTTAGCATCATAACCAGCACTAACAATTAATAAATCTGGCTGAACTTTAGTTAAAAAAGGCATTACCTTGGTTTCAAAAGCTGTCTGATATTCTAGACTACCACTACCTGGAATCATGGGAATATTTAAAACATTATCGTAGGCACCACATTCATTTTCATAGCCAGTTCCAGGATAACAAGGTGATTGATGTAATGAACAATAAGCGATCTGGGGATGATTTTCCACGATCGCTTGTGTCCCATTACCATGATGGACATCCCAATCTAAAATAGCTACGCGCTGAATTCCTGCTTGAGTTAAAGCATAAATAGCTGCGATCGCTGCATTAGAAAACAAACAAAAACCCATCCCTTGCTCACTCATCGCATGATGTCCAGGAGGACGTGCTAACACAAAAGCTGGTTCATTCCTAGTGATGACCAGATCCACCCCATCTAACCAAGCACTAATCGCTAAGAGAGCTACATCATAACTCTGAGCAGAAACAGGAGTGTCAGGAGTGAGGTAACCACCACCCCGATCGGCAATATACTTCACTTCTTCAATATATGCAGGGTCATGCACTTGTGTGAGTAAAGGCATGAAAGAGCGTTGGTCAACCCTAGTAGGTAATTGCCATTTGATCTGGTTAGCCCAAGGAACAGCTTGTAATGCTTCCACGATCGCACTCAAACGAGCAGGTCGTTCTGGGTGAACTCGACCAGTATCATGGAGCAAGAAATCTTCTGAATAGATTACAGATACCATAGATGCCGATACAGATGTGTGATGGGCAAGTGATGACATTAACCCAATGCCATCAGCGATCGCTTTTTAGCTATCTTGATCAATATTAATGGGATTTTTACTATTGGGTTTTGGTTCAAAATCCGGGGCATAAGCTTGGAGTAAGGTGCTAACTTGAAAGAGAACTTCATTACTCGAAGATTTACCCAAAGCTTGACGCTCTGGAAAAAAGACTGGTCGATTAATACTACGAGTGATCGCTTCATTCACTTGACTCGCAATCAGTCCTTGTAATTCTTCTTTAGCACGGGAACGCTGGTAGTTAGCACCTTCTTCCGTCGTCGCATAGAGAGGAGGTAAGCGATTTAAAGCATAAGCAGCAATATCCCCCACATCCATAGTCCGATCGCTAGTTGCTTCAATTTCTGCTACTCGGGCGATCGCTTCTGAGAGTACCAATTCTTCCATCACATTGATAAACTGTTTGCGGGGAAGAACTACCACCTCACCAGTTAACAAAGCTCCCATCAGCCGATCGAGAGCCATATACTCTTCAATCGACAGTTCAGAAGCAGTATTACAGATCCGACCGACCTCAGCTTCCATCGATGGTGTTAAATAACCATCCTGCAATGCTTGTTCAACAATTTTTTCAATACTCATAATACCCTTATACTCCACAAGCCCACTTCTCCTCATCGGATTTCGCTGTGATTTAATGCTAGTCCGGCTCTAAATTGCTCAAACCTGAAAATTACTTGCTACATAACAATTATTTTTATCAAGTCCTACCTTACTCTAATCCTTGGTAGCGCCAGGGAACTGGGTCAACTGCAAGTCCATGTACATATAATCCCCAATGTAAATGAGGACCAGCTGCTGCACCAGTATCACCCACAGCACCGATGACCTGTCCAGCTTGGACAAAATCACCTTCCTTGACATCAATCCGACTTAAGTGCAAAAACGCACTGGTAATTCCTTGACCGTGATCAATGCCGATGATGTTACCGTTGATTTGGAATCCCTGAGATTCTAGTCCCACTAAAGCCACTTTTCCAGGTGCTGGTGCAACCACTGGAGAACCCTTGTCACCGGCATAATCTACTCCTCGATGATAATAGTCTTTGGCAAATTCTCCATTGTAATAACGACGTACTCCGTAAATAGCTGTGATTTCCCCCTCATTAGGTCGCAAAAATTTTCCATTCCAAAGTTTTTTTGGTGTTTCTAATTTTTTGAAAGCATCCACGCGATTAAATTCATAATCCGAGATGTCAACGTCTTTACCAGGATCTAACCAAATTGATTGGGTCGGAAATTCCCGATCGCGAACTTCTACAGCTAAATTTTTCCTTTGACCAGCTTGGGTCACCTGAATTGGCCAAGTCCCTGGTTGATCTAAGGGTGTGGTCGGTAAAAAAGCCCGGAAGCGATGTTGGTCTATGGGATAAGCAGGATAGTTTTGTTTATTCATGGAAATCAGCGGTGGAGTGGTCGGGTCTCCAGATTGATCAAGTTGAATCACCACTGACAAGGTATCTCCTAGTTGAGCTGAGATCGGGTGTAATTGTACCTGGAAAGCTAAACTTGGCATTGCTACCACGATTAAAAATGTACAAACACAAATTGCCATCCCGATTGTCTGATTTTTTAATGCTTTTAAAGCGAAGCTAATTTTCTTCATGAGTATTTACCAACTTTCCTAATTACAGGACAATAGGACTTAAATCACCACTTTTGGGGGTCATAAGTCAGAAAAATCTTTGTCGTATTCGCCAATAGACTAACGCTTTCTCGGGATACTTTCCACTTTATCAGGTAATGTCTCTTGGCCCAAATAAAATTCTAATTCACCATGATTAATTTTCGCGATCGAATTAGAACCAACGGGCGATCGGCTTTTGTATTTTGCCCCAAGTTCGATCCCTAGAGATTTAGTCGGACAAATTATCTTTTAAATGATAACTGGGTCGCAATTATATTCACTTAACAGATTAATCTGCCCAATTACCTAAATATTTTTCTGTTCAATGGGCTGTAATTTTTACTCATAGAAAAATAAATATAGTCCCGACCTAACTGTTTCAAACTACCCGAACACCTCTCCCCCAACCCCTCTCCTAAGAGGAAAGGGGAGCAGAAATTAATCCGATTAAATCACGCATATTAATTACTCCCTATCCCTAGTAGGGAAGGGGGTTGGGGGGTTAGGTCTATAATTTAGAGGTGAGAGTAAAACAGTCCTAACTTAGTCAGGGAGGATTTATTCTTTTGGTTTGATATAAACTAAAGCTTCTAAACGGATCATAATTTGATGCTCTTGGCTATCAAGAATACAGATAAATTGGGTATCTTGCCAAAAAATTTTGCCGTTTAAGACATCATTGGTGATAATTTTTACCTCTACTTCTTTTTTCTCTTTAATCAAACTCTGAATTTTGCGAATACTCGGCAAATCTCTCTCTAATTCAGCCATAATAAGATCCTGATTAAGTACAAATTCAGCTTACCTTTGGAATTGACACATGGGAGATGTTTATGGCAATTGAGTTTAGTAAGTATCATGGTTTAGGTAATGATTTCATTTTAATTGATAATCGCTACCAGTCTGAACCTTGTCTAACCCCAGAATTAGCTGTACAATGGTGCGATCGCCATTTTGGAATTGGTGCTGATGGGGTAATTTTTGCCTTACCAGGACAAAATGGAGCTGATTATACCATGAGAATCTTTAATTCTGATGGTTCTGAACCAGAAATGTGTGGTAATGGGATTCGTTGTTTAGCTAAGTTTATTGCTTCTTTCGATCGCACCCTGAACACAGTCGAAGGGTCTAAGAGTTTTGACCACCATGATAGTCATTTGAGTGAATATCGGATTCATACTCTAGCTGGGATCATCACACCCCAATTAACTGCTTCCGGGGAAGTTAAGGTGGATATGGGTATACCACGACTGTTAGCTCATGAAATTCCTACTACTATAGTTGCGGCTGATGCTAAAGTGGTTGATACTAATTTAGTGGTAAATGACCAATCTTGGCTAGTCACTTGTGTGAATATGGGCAATCCCCATTGTATCACTTTTGTCGATGATGTGAGTGTGATTGACTTAGCAAAAATTGGACCGGAGTTTGAGCATCATCCAGTTTTTCCCCAACGGACTAATACGGAATTTATCCAAGTGATCAGTAGAGATTACCTGAAAATGCGGGTCTGGGAAAGAGGTGCTGGGATCACTTTAGCTTGTGGAACTGGTGCTTGTGCAGCTGTCGTTGCTGGGGTATTAAGTGGTAAATGCGATCGCATTGCTACGGTAGAACTTCCTGGTGGTTTACTGGAAATAGAATGGTCTAGTGCGACCCAACGAGTTTATATGACGGGTCCAGCGACCAAAGTTTTTACTGGTACAGTTTAATTATTGTAATTGTTCCACAGTAGCCCTAAAACCGTTACTAGTCATGCGTTTTAACATCCATTCCGCTTTATCCTGTTCCCGATCGCGATAAGCTCCTACCTGGATCACTGTTCTTCCTTGAAAAACTCGCTCGAAAGCATCAGGAACCAGCTTTTTTACTTTTGCTTCCTGACGATCATTTTCGATTTCGACTACCACTCGATAGCGAAACCCCATAATTGTCACTGGGTTAGGTGGGGGTGGAGGATTTCCTGATGTAGTTTGATTGAGATCAACGGGGGTTGGTAGTGTTGTTTGATATCCAATGGGAATATCGGGACTTGGAACCGGTAATACACCCGGAGTCAGGGTTGGTAGATCCGGATTTATATTAGATCTACTTAAATTGGTTGGTAATTCTGTTGCTCTTGGTGATGGTACTACCAGATTAACAGGTTTAGATGTGGATGTTACTTGGGTATTAGGTTGAGGTACAGGGATGGGAATGGGAGAGAGTTCTCTAGATGGAATCTGTTTAGAAACAACGGGAGTAGAGGATTGGGGGGGTGATAGCTGAATAACTTGGACCGGAGGGAGAGAAAATTGAGGGTTACTTGGTGCTGTGACTGGTATATTGGTAGCTATTTGAGGCTCGATCGGCACACTAGTAATAGTTGTGTTTCCTCCTAGATCAATACGTCCATTCGTATGTCCAGAGGTGATCTGATTACCAAAAGCAGGAATAATTTGCTTAGTAGCTTTGGCATCAATATCTAGTTTGCCATTATTCCGTAAAATATTGCCACCCTGTTCACGGGTAGTACCTAAATCCGGTTGAGCATTAGCGATCGCGACTACTCCATCTTCCAGATTACCTTCAATCACATTCTTGCGTAAAATTGGCCGGGAATTAGCTTGAGCAACCACACCAGACCGATTTTTGGTAATTCGATTACTGACTAAAACTGGTGTAGCATTTTGGGCAATGTTAATTCCATATCCAGTTTGATCAAAGATATTTTCCCTAATCTCTGGTTGAGCTGTCCCATAAATCGTGATCCCATTAGCTCCGTTTTGGTAAAAATAATTGTTACGAATGATCGATGTACTACTACCCATAATGGAAACCCCATCATGGTTATTTCCGGTAAAAGTATTATCACTAATGATTGGACTGGTAGATTCAATCCATACTCCATAACCCCGATCGTTGGGATTGACTACAGTTACTCCAGTTAATCCAGCTTGGTTTTCTCCTAAAATTGTAATATTTTGTTCAGCAAAGCTCGGACTGATAAAAAGTCCACCACCTTTAATGATAATATTCTGTCCATGATTGCCTGGATCACCTTGAATTGTGATCCCTGGTTTTAATTTTAAGGGGAATGTTTCACCACTATCGTTGCTGTAGGTGCCGGGTGCGATTAAGATGACTGTATTTGGAGTAGCCAGATTTAAAGCATAGCTGATCGTTTTTAAAGGAGCGCGATCGCTACCGTTATTTGGTGTATCCTGACCGTTAGTAACATTAACAAACAATATTTTTGTTTGCGCTAAGAGTTGTAGACTAGGATTTTGGGCTAATGGTCGTGATGGTGCGCTGATCATTGCTTCAACTGGCACCCTTACACTTAAGATGATGCTAACTGCTAATCCTAAGTAGGTTAAATGGCTGTAGTTAGGTTGACTGTGACTGAGGAAATTTTGGCGGGCACTATGGTTTGGAGCGGTATATTTACAACTACGGGGGTTAATTAAATTCACAGCTTTCCTCCTGGGCTGGTGTAGACTGATGGCAGATTGGCAAGAGATTAACAACAACTATTTTTTTTTTGGTAGGTAGTAGTAGTTGGAGGCTTGGCAATGAGCAACTAATAAAAACTGAGGATAGCCCGATCAGATTTTGTTTGCTGAAGATAATTTGAAAATTTAATAAAACTTAATATATAAGGGAAATGACTGCATAACTGGCAAAATTATTTCGGGATTTGCTGGTTTGTCCAAGGGTGACCAGAACGGAAACAGATGGTTAGGATCAAAAAATTAATGGGATATGATTTCCATGAGTGATAAACAGAACTGGATAGAAGAACGGACACCAGGAGGGATCTTACAAGCACAACCAGCCCTCTGTCGCATTTTAGATGCTAATCTAGATCGGGCAAGGGAAGGGTTGCGGATTGTGGAAGAATGGTGTCGTTTTGGACTAAATAATGCTCAGTTGGTAAGTGAGTGTAAGCAATTACGACAAGAATTAGCAACTTGGCATAAGATGGAATTGCGAAGTTGGAGGGATACTCCGGGAGATCCTGGAACTGACCTAACCCATCCCCAGGAAGAAGAACGTGCTGGGATTGGACAATTGTTACAAGCAAATTTCTGTCGGGTCGAAGAAGCACTCCGAGTATTAGAAGAATATGGCAAATTGTATAAACTAGAGATGGCAAATGCTTTAAAACAAATGCGTTATCGGGTTTATACCTTAGAAAGTACCCTGTTAGCTTATCGACGACATCAGCAACTAGAGCGATCGCAATTATATTTGATCACCTCACCAGCCGAACAATTAATCCCGATCGTCGAAGCAGCTTTACAAGGTGGGTTGAGTATGGTGCAATACCGTGATAAAACGGCTGATGATCGGAAACGGTTAGAGCAAATTACTCAAATTCGTCAGCTCTGCGATCGCTATGGGGCTCTGTTTATTGTTAACGATCGAGTGGATCTAGCTCTAGCTGTGGGTGCTGATGGTGTTCATTTGGGTCAGGGGGATGTACCCATTAACTTAGCCCGACAAGTGCTTGGTCCGCAACGTTTAATTGGTCGCTCCACTACTAATCCCGAAGAAATGCACCGAGCAATTCAAGAGGGAGCAGATTATATTGGTGTCGGTCCGATCTATGAAACTCCTACCAAACCTGGTAAAGCCGCTGTAGGATTAGATTATGTTCGTTATGCTGCGGCCCATTGTTCGATTCCTTGGTTCACTATTGGTGGAATTGATACTAATAATGTACTCGAAGTTCTCTCTGCTGGTGCCGAGCGAGTGTCAGTAGTCCGAGCAATTATGCAAGCTGAACAACCGACTTTGGTGACTCAATATTTCCTCTCCCAATTAACTCGTGTTCACACTCTCCGAGTTTTAAAAGGTAACGAGCGTTAATTTAATCTTAAATCAGATGATCTCTAGCCAAATTACCCTCCAAATTAATGGTGAAAACCATACCTGTGACGCTAATACTAAACTTCCAGACCTGTTAATTATGTTGGGATTAAATCCCCGCTTGTTGGCAATAGAATATAATGGAGAAATATTACATCGACAATTTTGGCAAGAAACGGAAATCCAACCGGGCGATCGTCTAGAAATAGTGACAATTGTAGGTGGTGGTTAAGCTTGTTAGAACTGCTATCGTGTTTTTTAAGCTGGGATTTGGTAAGGTAATATGCACAAAAAACTACTTTCTGTAATTAAACCACTGTTGAAATCTTTACTACTGCTCGGTCTGATCTTGGGAGTAGCACTCGGACAACCAGATGGGGCTCTAGCTGCTCGGAGTGGTGGTCGAATTGGGGGTGGTTCTTTTTCAGCACCAAGTCGGAGTTATGCTCCACCAAGTCGGAGTTATGCTCCTTCTGGGGGGTATTATCCCTCCTATCCAGGTGGAGGTTTTGGGTTTCCCTTCTTGATTCCGTTTTTTGGTGGGAGCGGAATTTTTGGTGGGTTCTTCTCGATTTTGATCTTTTTAGCGATCGCGAATTTTATTGTCCAAAGTTTCCGTCGCATTGGGGCTTCAGAAACGACGGATGAGTTAGGTTATAGTAATCCTAATGTATCTGTTGCTAAGGTACAAGTTGGTCTGTTAGCTAATGCTCGGACTTTACAAACAGAGTTGAATGAATTAGCTGAATCTGCTGATACTGGATCAGCTAATGGTCGAGCGAAAGTATTACAAGAAGCTTCTCTTGCATTATTACGTCATCCAGAATATTGGATTTATGGTGGTGCTGAATCTGAACAAACTCGTTTAGCGACAGCGGAAGCTAAGTTTAATCAATTAGCGTTAGCAGAACGGAGTAAGTTTACTGAAGAAACTCTGTCTAATGTTAATAATCAGCTTCGACAAGCTCGTCAGTCTCTACCTGGGGGAGACAATGGGAGTGAATTAGCACAACAAAGTGTAACCGAATCGGGAGAATACATAGTTGTCACAATTCTAGCAGGAATACAAGGAGCGCTCAAGTTTCCTCCTATTCATAATTCAGAGGATCTAACTCAAGCACTACGTCAAATAGGTAGTATATCGAGCGAAAACCTGTTAGCGATCGAGATTCTCTGGACTCCTCAAGCTGTCGGTGATACACTTTCTGCCGATGATATGATTGCTGAATATGCTAATCTGAAACTGATTTAGTCGGATTAAGTATTACAAGTAATCAATGCCCGCTTTTTACTGAAAGCGGGTTTTTTATTAACGTTTGCTATAATCAAGTGATCCTAAATACATCAAAAATATGAAAATCAAAAGACTAGAATACCATGACCATGCACATGGATGGTGTCTAAAACCAATAGAGTTTTCTAATCTCAATTTACTTGTTGGTATATCAGGTGCAGGTAAAACAAAAATTATAGAATCAATTTTAAATCTGAGAAAAATCCTCAATCTCAGAAAAATTAAAGACCGAACATTTTTGAACGGTATTGAATGGAAAGTTATATTCTTAGCAGGAGAGCAAGAGTATTGCTGGGAAGGAAAATTTGAAACAAAGAAAATTATAGAAACAGATTTTCTTGATGAAACTAATAGTGATGACCAGGCTAAGATCATTTATGAAAAGCTGTATTTAGATAAAAAAGTAATACTAGAAAGACGGGAGGTAAATGAGATTACATTCCAAGAAAAACAACTTCCTAAGTTGTCACCTTTTGAGAGTGTTGTAGAGCTTTTAAATAATGAAGATATTGTTAAACCAGCATGGGAAAGTTTTGAAAAAATAATTAATAGCGATGATAATCTACTGTCACAAAATGAGCTTTATCCTGTGCCCCTATCTATACTTTTAAATAAATATTTGTCTGAGGAAGAAATAATTAAAAGTGGTTTAAAAACACAGGTTAAATTAGCTTTAGTATACAATAAATTCCCAAAACTATTTCAAGAAATTCAAGATAGATTTATCCAGATTTTCCCCACCATTGAGGAGATTAAAATTGAGACTGTGGGCCATGAAATTTTGTCAAAACTTCCGCAAATGTTAAGTGAGTTTCCATTTCTATATCTTAAAGAAAGAGATGTAGATAACTGGATCGAGCAAAGTGAAATTTCTTCTGGTATGTATAAAACTATTATTCATATCGCTGAACTTTATTTGTCAGCCAATGGTAGTCTGATTATGATCGATGAATTTGAAAATAGTCTAGGAATTAACTGCATAGATGCTATAACTGAAGAGCTAATTTCAGGGGAAAAAGGCTTACAATTTATTTTAACTAGCCATCATCCATACATAATTAATAATATTCCTATGGCTTATTGGAAAATAGTTATTCGTAAAGGTGGAGTAGTCACTGTCCGAAGTGCCGAAGATTTAAACTTAGGAAAATCCAAGCATCAAGCTTACCTACAGCTCATGAATAAACTAGAAGAATTTAGTGAGAAGGAAACTCAATCTGTATGAATCTATATTTTCTTGTAGAAGGAAAATCTGAATTGGTTATCTATCGACAATGGTTAACTTATCTCTTACCCAATTTGACTAGAGTTAATGATTTTGATCAAATTACTGACAATAATTACTACATCTTCACTTGTGAAGGATATCCTAGCATGATCGATCAAGATTTACCCAATGCGATTGAAGATGTAAATTCATTCAACTCTAATAACGCTCGTTATGATTATTTGTTAGTTTGTTTAGATGCAGATGAACTGGCGATAGAAGAGCGAAAAGAAGAAGTATACACATCATTACAATCCATAGATTTAGCTGGTTTAAAGCTAGTTTTAATTATCCAGAATCGTTGTCTAGAAACATGGCTTTTAGGAAATCGAAATTTTGTGCGAATGCAACTCGAAAATCAACCTGATGAGCGGCGAAAACCATTCCTAACTTACCAACAATTCTATAATGTTGCAACATCCGATCCAGAATTAATGGGAGTGCATGACAATTTTAATACCCACTCTCAATTTCACGAGGCATATCTGAAGGCTGTGTTCAAAGCTAGGGGACTTTCCTATACAAAAGGTACATCAGGTGAAGCAGGGAAAGACTTCTATTTAAAAGAGTTAATTAAACGCACTCAAGATGAGCCGAATCATTTGAAATCTTTACAAAATTTATTGAATTTTTGTAATATGATCAAAAATTATGGTTTTATCGGACTTGAGATGTAAAATATCCAGATAAGATCTGATTTTTTGCGAAAAACATCAAATTTAGAAGTCATCCCAGCCCAAATAGCGCAAGTCCCGGAAATCGAACAAGCATTTGCCGATCGCGAATCGAATTAATTTAAGTGTCGAAGAACTAGATACCTTAGAAAAGCAAGAACAGTTTGTGTGAGAACAAAAAAATTTAGCGGAGGTTCCTACTTACCAATAACGAGTAACTGCATAATTGTCGAGCACTGCATCCACACTAATGATCGGGATCTTTTCTGTGAGTGCTTGGGCAACCAAAAGCCGATCAAAGGGATCTTTATGATAGAATGGCAAAGTGATGATCGCGGTTACATGAGCAACTTTAATCGGTAATATTTCCAATTCGTTAACTTGGATTTGATGTTCCATCCATGTTTCAAAATTTCCAGGAATTTGATACTTACCAATACTAATTTTGATCGCAATTTCCCAATAGGAAGCAGGGCTGATCAATATGTCATTCAGGGGATCGACAATCAAATCACAGGCAACTGGACTAAGGGCGCGATCGTTAAGCACAAACCAGAGAAATGCCTGAGTATCGAGCAGAAACTTCATGGGATATAGTCGCGAAAGTTTTCCCAGTGGGTTTCGTCTTCGGACAGGATCGTTAGGGTTCCGATCGCACTACCAGGTTGACGAGGTTTGCGGGGTGGTTGGAGTTCGGCAATCAGTCTAGCGACGGTGCGATCGCCGGAAAAAATCTGCACTTCTTCACCAGGTTGCAGACTTGCAATCAGTTCGGGTAAATGAAGCTGAGCTTCTGTTAATGGAATCCTTGTCATATAAGTTTTTTGATTCTCTAGTCCCACTGGTTATGATTATTTGTTAGTTTGTTTAGATGCAGATGAAATGGCTATAGCGTTTCTGGATGAGAGCGAGGTACGCTTTTAACCTTGAAAACCTTTTCCTGCTTACATTTAAGTATACCTCATCTCTTTGAGAACCGCTATATACAAAAGGTAAATCACTGATTGGAATATTGCTATTTTTACAAAACGCGATCGGCTCATTCAGTATCCGATGGTGAAAACAGCAATTCTAAATCTCGAATCGCATTATATGAGAAAGAATATGTACTCATCGTTAGGACTCAGAGATATTACTCAAGAGTATTCTCGTTTAAATCTTGCGTAAGTTTTGCCCAAGCTAATCACATCTTTAAAACAACTGTTTGGCATAGTATTTATGCCTTTTTTATTGTGCTTAATTTAACAGCTTCTATAGAACCTATAATAAAGCGGATTCCTACTTGATGAAGTACACTCTTCTTTGAAGATCACCTAGTTTCTGGCCAGCGCTGTACTCTATTTTTATGGAATCCGCTGTATACTCCAGTCGAACCTAGCATTAGTTGTTGGCTGTTCTAAGTTTACTGGGTTCTTTTTTGTTCACTTTGATAGCGTAAATATTCACCAATAAATGCTAAGAAACCAGATGCAATCATTAAAATTACACTCAGAGCATTAATATCTGGTTTGACACCTGTCCGAATCCGACTAAAAATTTCCATTGGTAAGGTATTAGCACCACTACCAGAGGTGAAACTAGCAATTAAAAAGTCATCCATACTTAATACAAATGCTAGTAAACAACCTGAGACAATTCCTGGCATTAATTGCGGCAATAAAACTTGAAAAAAAGCTTGAACTGGTGTTGCTCCTAAATCAAGAGCAGCTTCTTCTAAAAAAGGATTTAAGTCTGCTAATCGAGTTGAAACGTTAATAGCTACATAGGAAATACAGAACACAATATGAGCCGCAACAATTGTCCACAAACTCAGCGGAATAGACACCACAGCCAAAAAAATCAGAGTAGCAACAGCGATCGCAATATCGGGAATAATTAACGGTAGATAAGAAATCCCTCGATATAAAGCTTTACCAGGAAATCGATATCGAGCTAATCCCACAGCCATTAAAGTTCCTAAAACTGCGGAAGTTAACACAGCACATATTGCCACAGTTAAGCTAATTCTCAATGCGCTTAAAATGCGCTCATCGTTAAATAATTTGTTATACCAATTGAGAGTAAATCCTTCCCAACCAGCACTATAAGAAGATTGGTTAAAACTATAAAAAGTCAGTACAAAAATGGGCAAATACATGAATAAAAACATCAGCAAAGTAAAAATTACTTGCCAAGATAGGGGGTTTTTAGACTTTTCCTTTAACATCTCTACGGGGATTTCCTCTGGTTGATTGCTGATAGTTTGTGCCATTAAGTTTCACCTAATTATTCTTGATCCTTAACCTTAACGTTTGGGATTCATTTCCCCAAATTTAATTAAAAGTGCGATCGCAATACTGACAGCAAAAATCAACACCATGCTTAAAGCTGAACCAAAACCCCAGTTTTGAGTTGCTCCCAGAAACTGGTTATAAATTAAACGAGCCATCGTCATACTCGAAGCACCACCGAGTAATTCCGGATCGACAAAATCTCCTAAACAAGAGATAAAAACCAATAAGGAACCAGCTGCTATTCCTGGTAAACTTTGAGGTACAGTGACTTTCCAGAAAGTTTGAATTGGATTAGCACCTAAATCAGCCGAAGCTTCTAACAAGCGCCGATCTAACTTTTCTAGGGAAGCATAAAGAATCGTCACAATATAAGGTAAATAGCTGTAACTCATCCCAATAAAAACTGCGGGAGCAGAGTTAAGAATTTCTAATTTAGGTAAATGCAAAAAACCTAAAAACGAATTCATTACACCTGTGGGACGTAAAATCGTAATCCAAGCATAGGACCGGAGTAGGGATGAAGTCCAGAGCGGCAAAATAAAGCCTAATAGTAACAAATTTCGCCATCTTTTTGGTGATAACAAAGCAATCCAATAAGCTACAGGAAAACCGAGGAGCAAACAGATCACCGTTGTCCCCGCAGCTAAAAATAGCGATCGCAGCATTACCTGAAGATTAATCGGCAGAAATTTAGCTGGATCACAGTCAACAAATCCCACCGTGAGACAATAATTTTGTAATCCGGTCGGATTAACAACATCCCCCGGATGGATATTCCGAACTAAACTAAGTTCAAAAATTACCAAACTCGGCAATACCAACAAAAGAGTTAACCATAACCCAGCCGGAAATAGCAACACCAAAGGTCCGATTTTTTTAGACAATGATTGCCAAAATGACGGTTCTGAGTTGGTTGGTAAAGAGGCAGAATTTTTGGTAGATATAGTCACAGATTCACCAACTTACTTGTTAATTATCCATTCGGGCTGATTAAGGATTAATTTAGCCGCTAGTCAATTGCGTCCATAGACGATCATAAATTTCTTCAGTCCCACGAGATAAAGGAGCAATTCCTTCACATTTGGCTAGCAAAGACTCAGGGGGAAAGATCAACTCATTATTCTGCATTGCCGGCGGTAAGAGATGATAGGCTTCACGATTAGGAGTAGCAAAATTTAATCTGGCACTAATTTGAGCGCTAATCGCAGGTTGAAACATAAAATTGATCCATTTATAAGCCCACTCAGGATTAGGCGCATATTTGGGGATTACCATGGTATCCGTCCAGAGAGAAGTCCCACTGCGAGGGATAATAAATTTAAGATTGGAGTTACTTTTGATCACTTCGCTAGCATCAGCAGAATAACTCATCGCGAGGGATAGATCACCAACCGCAATTTGGGAACGCCAAGCATCAGAAGTAAAAGAAGCGATCGCTGGTTTTAGCTCCATCAAAGCTTGATAAGCTTGTTTAATTTCGGCGGGATTTTGAGAATTATAGGAATATCCTAATTTTTTTAAGGTTGCCCCCATCACTTCCCGCACATCATTAAGCAAGGTCAATCTTTTACTTAGTTCTTGTTTATGGTCCCACAGATAATTCCAATCTTCTGGGGGCGTTTTGAGCTTCTGGGGATTATAAATCAAACCAGTAGTGCCCCAACTGACGGGCACACTATACTTATTGCCGGGATCATAAGCGGGATTTTGGAATTTGGGAGTAAGCTGATTGAAACCTTCGATTTGAGATTGATCGATTGGTGCTAATAAACCCAAATCAGCCATTTTTTGCACCATATAATCAGATGGATAGATGATGCTATAGGCTGCACCACCTCCCGCTTCAATCCGGGCTAACATAGCCTCATTGGAATCGTAGACATCCGTCACTACAGGAATACCAGTTTGGGCACTAAAGCTATTGAGTAAATCCTCATCGCTATAGTTAGCCCAAGTGTAAATGTAAAGTTTATCCTTGGGACCGGAGGTCTGACGGACTTTCGCCAGAGTCCAGCCACAACTAGATAACATCATTCCCGAAAGCGCTGCTGCTGACGTTTGTAAAAAACTACGCCGAGTTGGGCGGTTTAGAGAAGAGGATAAGTTAGTCGGAGGCACAGTTTCCTTTCCATGGGTCGGATCTAACAGAACTTAAGAATTAGGTTAGCAAAATCGGGGTAGAAGAGAGGAGGAAACTACCACAACTAACTGCCCACTAAAGCGATCGCATCGGTAGGATGCCAATAAGCATAGAGGGGAGTATCCATACTTGGCCAATGACGTTCTGTATTTGGTTGTCGAACTGTAATCTGATCGCCTGTATTTAACTGCACAAAATAATGAACATGAGTGCCCAAATACATCACATTTTTCAGAACGTCCTTCAAAGCAATTGACGGATACACTAGGCAGTTCCCAACTTAACTGAATTTTTTCTGGACGAACACTGACTACCACTTGATCAGTAGCTGAGTTACTATAGACTTCTGGATGCTGAACTACAATTTTCAGTCCAGTTTTAGTGCCAATTTGCCAGGAATTAGCATCATTTGTGTCTATCCGACCGGAAAAAAGATTGGTTTCCCCAATAAAATCAGCTACAAAAGCCGTCCGGGGACGATTATAGATTTGATCAGGGGCACCTAGTTGTTCAACTCTGCCTTCATTCATGACGGCAATCCGATCGGATAAAGACAGGGCTTCTTCTTGATCATGAGTAACCATGACAAAAGTCAATCCCAAATCTTGATGCAAATTGGAGAGTTCCATTTGCATTTCTTTGCGAAGTTTCAAATCCAAAGCCCCCAGAGGTTCATCTAACAACACAACTGCGGGCCGATTCACTAAAGCCCTGGCCAAAGCTACCCGTTGCTGTTGCCCCCCCGAAAGTTGAGCAGGATAACGTTTAGCAAAGGATTCCATCTTTACCAGTTTGAGAGCTTCTTTGACTCGTTCTTCTAGTTCTACCTGAGCGAGCCGTTTAATCTTGAGACCAAAAGCGATATTTTCCCAAACCGTCAAATGATTAAACAAAGCATAGCTTTGAAACACCGTATTAACTGGACGACGATAGGGAGGGGTGTGAGTCATTAACTGACCCCGAATCAAGACTTCTCCAGCCGAGGGGCTTTCAAAGCCAGCAATTAAACGAAGAGTAGTGGTCTTACCACAGCCAGATGGGCCAAGAATACTGAAAAATTCGCCCTGGGCGATATCGAGGTCAACACCACGAACAGCTGTTTCACCATTGAAAACCTTAAAAACTTTACGGAGTTCAACATCGATGGCCGTTTCAGCTAGGGTTGAGTATTGATTATGGGTAGCAGTTTGAGACATAATAGCGAATTCCTGCGGTGATGCCTCTTTAATACTTTTTGTTTGATTGAGCAATCCGAATTGTTCCCAATATAATTCTTCCTCACAGTTTTTTGAAATATGACCTTAACTCAGTCTTCTTCCAGAATTAGTCACCAAACTTCTACACGCACAGTGGGACGGGATTTTCAGTCAATTATTTTGATGCTCCTGTTTACTTTGATGATGATTGGTGGTATTGGCTCTCGCTTGACCTTCCTCCAACTGGTTGAAGGCCAACATAATCGTCTGCTGGCCGAAAATAACCGGATTCGTTTGATTCCCAAACTCCCGGAACGGGGCCGCATTCTTGATCGTAAAGGCCGGATTTTGGCCACTAGCCGTCTGTCCCATGCGGTTTATGTATGGCCATTGATTCGGAAACATCCGTCATGGCCAAAAACCTTGAAGCGTCTGGCCCAAATTCTGGAAATTCCGGCAGCCGATATTCAAAAACGCATGGAGCAAGCTGGTGATGCTTCCCCATTTTTAGTCCGGATTGCCCGGAGTCTCAATCCAGCCCAAGTAACAGCGATCGAAGAACAACGATTGGAATTAGAAGGGGTGGAAGTTGATTCAGAAGTGGTGCGCTATTACCCCAATGGAGATTTAGCCTCTCACATTCTGGGTTATACCGGAGAAATGACTGACGAAGAATTAGATAAGCTCCATGATAAAGGTTATCGCTTGGGTGATGTGATTGGTCAAATGGGAGTGGAAGCAGCGTTTGAAGACCAATTACGGGGAGAATGGGGTGGTCAACAGGTTGAGGTTGATGGTGCAGGTCAAATATTAAGGGTTTTAGGACAAAAACCGGCTCAAGCTGGCAATGATGTGCATTTAACCATAGATATTGATTTACAGCGGGTAGCGGAGAATGCACTTGGGGATACCAAAGGGGCGATCGTCGTTCTTGATCCGGAAAATGGGGCAGTTTTAGCCATGGCTAGTCGTCCGGCTTTCGATCCTAACTTATTTTCTGGTCGGATTTCTGAAACTGCTTGGAAACGTTTACAAAATGAAGACCACCCTTTTGTTAACCGAGCTTTGCAAGGCTTTCCCCCTGCTAGTACATTTAAGATTATTACTACTACTGCTGGAATTGAATCGGGCAAATTCTCGGCTGATAGCGTAATCGATACATACGGCTCAATTATGGTCGGTGGGATTGAGTTTGCTGATTGGAACCATGCTGGTTTTGGTCCTCTAGATTTTGTGGGCGCTCTGACCTGGAGTAGTGATACGTTCTTTTATCAAATTGGGATGGGCGTTGGCGGGCCGACTTTAATCGAGTGGACTAGAAAATTTGGGTTTGGTCAAAAAACCGGAATTGAGTTAGGTAAGGAAGAAGCTGCTGGTTTAGTTGCTGATGAAGAATGGAAGAAGCAGGAAATTGGCGAAGGTTGGTATTTAGGTGATACGGTGAATATGTCTATTGGTCAAGGTTTTCTGCAAGTTACTCCCATTCAAGCTGCGGTGATGTTTTCGGTGCCCGCTAATGGTGGATATCGGGTTAAACCGCATATTCTCAAAGATAATGAATCTAATCGAAATTGGCGGGAATCTTTACATTTAAAACCGGAAACAATTCAGGTTTTACGAGAAGGTTTACGGGGTGTGGTTAATGGTGGGACTGGAGCAGTTCTAAATGTTACTACTATTCCCCCTGCTGCTGGTAAAAGTGGTACAGCCGAAGATCCCCCACGTTTATCTCATACTTGGTTTGGTGCTTATGCACCTGCTAATAAACCAGAAATTGTGGCTGTTGCTTTTGGGGAAAATTCTGGTGGTGGTGGTGGTTCTTTTGCTGCACCAAAAGTCCTTCAGGTATTAGAATATTATTTTAAAGCTAAAAAAGGTGGCAAACCTACACCTTTAGAATCCTCGATCCCGACCGAATCTATACCTGTTGATAATTCTCACTAGCTTGGCGATCGAAGAAATTTTCGGTTTAACAAATTAGCTATTTTTGCTGTTAGTGGTTGGTTTTTGCTCACCGACCAAATTCATCAGAATTTGGTCGGTAAATAGATCACAGGTTCTAGAAGTTATAACCAATTCCTAAACGCGCTTCTGCATCAACATTGTCGAGAAACAGTAAATTGACTGCGCCTGTGAAGGTAAAATTGTTACTCAAAACGTAATCAACGCCACCCGTGAGCATAAAATCAAACTGAGTATCAGAGTTATTGCTCGTATCTACTGACACGGTCACTCCAGCACCAGCAAAAGGAGAGAGTTGATCTAGTGGTGTTTGTGTCTCCAGGTTGAGTTGGGGAAAATCTAAAGTTATGGGAAGACGGATATCTAAACCATCACTAAATGCTACTGAAGGACGCACCGACACGGTAAATTGTGAATCCTTCCAATCAATGTCGTAGAGTTTCAATTTGCTGACGATCGCAAATCGGACGGGATCTCCTATTTGCACACCAACACCTAAGTAGTTATCTCCCGCTCGTCCATTATTGAAAAATCGATGTTCTTGAGGAACAGCATGAGGTGTCGGTTGGACTACTGGTGTCGTCGGTTGGACTACTGGTGTCGTTGGTTGGACTACTGGTGTCGTTGGTTGGATTACTGGTGCTGGTTGGATTACTGGTGCTGGTTGGATTACTGGTGCTGGTTGGACTGTCGATGGGTCTACACTGATCAAATCAGCTGCTGAAGTTGAAATTTTTGAATTTAAAGTTGGATAATTAGCGATCGGTTGACTGGGACTTTTTGATGTAATATCAACTGCTGGGGAAATGATGGACTGATTATTAGCAATTTGAAAGTGCGGTGCTGTACCTGACTTGATTAATTTATCTAGATTTGGGAGCTGAAAATCAGTTGCGTGAAAATTTGATTCTCCCGTGAATGTCCTTGGCTGGGCTGGGACAACAGTTTCACTTAGTTGAGATGTTGCTGTACTATATGCTAAAGGGCTGTTCCCTGTTTCCGCTTGAGCTGATAAGCTAACAACCATAGTGCTCAATGCGGTAAAACTGATGATTGAAGGTAAATGCCTGATAAAACTTGGTTTCACGGTCACTCCTCTCTGGTAATCGGTTTTACAATTGGAAAAAGCGCCGAAACTAAGCTATCTGCACAGATTAGCTCAATGTTTGGGCTTTTATTGGACTAAATTGCCCAAGTCCTAACCTGGGATATCTAGATTCTGCTGTTAATTTACAGGATACTAGGTGAGACTGCCAATAGTTTGTGTTCAGTGTTCAGGATAATTTATTGTACACTAACAGCCAAATTTTAGCCTTTGTATGCTTTTAGACTATTAAGATATTACCAACTACTATTCTTTCGATCATCTTTACTCCCCCATTAATTTTCCCAATCCAATTTGTTAATTGGCTTTATTTTTCTTAACGAAAAGAATTAATCTGACGATCTAACTCTACTATCTTTTGTTCGATCGCAGAAAGTTCCTGATGGTACTTTTCCGCGAGCTCACGATCTTTAGAAATGTCGGTTTTTTTCCACAATTCTAAAATTTGACTACGGTGTTTATCATACATTATTCGTTCCATCTGAGTAGCTGCATCTTGGATTAATTCACTAGCCCGAATTAGATCCCGTTCTGTATACTCATCTAAATGAAATAAGTGAAAAACTTGTTTCATTTGAGTGGGAAATTCGATCAACAAGTCTTGCAATTTCGAGATTAAATCAGGTTGTTCAGTTTCAGATATTGGTCGTAATTTTAAAAGCTGTTGCCACAAAAAACGGTGATGGGATAGACTAAATTGCAGATCCTTTTCTTCTAACAGATTAATGATCCTTTGACGTTGTTCGCTACAGTGGAGATAAAGACGTAAAAGTAAAGCTTCAGCTTTTTCTAATAAAATGGAATCGGAACCAACTGAAAGTGCTGGGGTGCGATCGCGTTTTAGTTTACCAACTAGTTGCGGTTCTAATTGTTTTTTCAATTGAGCAATCAGTCGCAAAACCATTCGTGATTTTCCCTGACTTAAAATCTCTGCACATCTGCTTAAATAATGAGTCCGCTGATTCTCATTAGTAATCTGATTCAGCAACTTTACCATACCCTGAAAAACTTGTTGATACTGATCTGCTTGTTTCAGGTCTTGATCAGTGAGCAGTTGTTCAATTTGCCAATCTAACCAGAGAGGTGCATTTTGAAGTAATTCTTTATATGCTGTTGGATCAGATGTTTTCAGAAATTCATCCGCATCTTTACCAGTGGGAAGATTAATGATGCGGAGTTGTATTTCCCCAGCATATACTAAACTATAAATCCCTTCAACTGCCCGAAAAACAGCATTGTTACCCGCTCGATCAGCATCAAAATTAAAGACTATTTGTTTCGATTCAGTGTAGCGCAGTAATTGCCGGATTTGTTCAATATGCAGAGCTGTTCCGAGGGCCGCAACTACCTGATTAATTCCTCGGGAATGGAGAGCGATCGCATCAAAATATCCCTCGACAATAATAGCTTGATCTGATTTAGCGATCGCAGTTTTGGCTTTATCAATTGCAAATAATATTTGACTTTTATGAAACAATTCTGTGTCGGGAGAATTGAGATATTTAGGTTGTTCATCTCCTAAACTTCTCCCCCCAAAACCAATAATACGTCCTTGGGGATCGTGAATGGGAATCATCAACCGATTGCGAAATATATCATAGTAGCTATCTCCCGATTTGCGCGGTTTAATTAAGCCAGTTTTTTCCACTAATTCAGGTGGAAAACCTTTTTGTTTAACTAGATAACCATAAACTGTTTCCCACCCAGATGGTGCTAAACCGAGCTGAAAATATTGGATCGTTTCTTGACTGAGTTGTCGGTTAGTTTGTAAATAAGCTAAAGCTGAATTTCCGGGTTGAGCTAAAACATGTTGATAAAAACTGGCAGCGATCGCCAAAATTTCATATAATTGTTCTCGGAAATTAGCTTGACGCTGAAATTCTGCTTGCTGTTCAGGTGCTAGGGATTTGACCACAATCTGGTAGCGTCGTGCTAAATCTAGCAGCACATCAGAAAAAGAACGTTTTTCCAGATCCATCAGGAATTTAATCCCATTCCCCCCCGATTGACACCCAAAGCAGTAGTACATCTGTTTATGGGGACTAACGGTAAAGCTGGGTGACTTTTCCTCATGGAATGGACATAACCCAACATAATCTTTACCACGCTTACGCAGTACCACCCGTTCGCCAATAATATCAACAATATCAGCGCGTTGTTTAATTTCTTCGATCGTGTCTGGATGTAGTCGCAGATTATAACCCATCTATACTAGAAGAAATCAGGCAGTTCAAAACCAGGTTTGAGGTTTTGTAGATTTCCTCACCTAATCTTAACTGCCGGTGAATGCCTTATTTTAGCTAACTCATGTTGGCGATAATATCCTTATTTCATAGTTGTGCAACTATTTTGAAAAAAAAATTTACAAATCTATCCGTATATATACTGAGGTAAGCACCACACCAGATCGCTTTAACCAGAAATAATCCGGGGAAATTTGGGAAAAACAATAATAGCAGGTCGAGCATCGGAATTGTCAAATTAGAGGGTATATTTTGGGAAAAAAGCAATGTGAGCGGATCAAAACACCATTCCTAGATCCAGACATCACAAATGTAGCGCAAGCAAAAAGTAACTTTATGAAACATATTATGATTGGGTTGGTCTTAGTCGTAACGGGTTTGATGGTGATAATTAGCTCGGAAGTAGGTGGATTAAAAGCGGTCAGTCAACCAAGTCCAGCAGCTTCAGGAGAGTTAAAAGCTGACCTAGCAACGTTAGTAGATGGTAATAATACTTTTGCGATCGAACTTTATCACCAATTAGATGGGGAAAAAGGAAATATATTTTTTTCACCCCATAGTATTACCAGTGCGATCGCGATGACTGCTGCGGGTGCTAAAGGTGAGACCGCAGCTCAAATGAATAATATTATCCATGTCAACCTAGATCAAGAACGTCTGACTCGAGTTTTTAGGGAATTAATGGCTAATCTGGAGGATAGTGACACCCAGAAAAATCGATTAACCATAGCAAATCGACTATGGAGTCAAAAAGGACTTACCTTGTTGGATTCTTTTGTGAAACTCACTACCGAAAAATATGGTACTCCCATCCAACAATTAGACTTTGAGGAATCTCCGGAAGCTGCTCGGATCACGATTAATAATTGGATCGCTAATCAAACTGAACAGAAAATTTTAAATTTCCTCCATCAAGGCATTATAGATAGCTTAACCAGGTTGGTATTAACTAATGCTATTTATTTTCAAGGGATCTGGTCTAGTCCTTTTGATTCTACCCAAACGATCCCAGAATTATTTACTCTTCCAGGAGGTAAACAAGTCCAGGTCCAGATGATGCACCAACAAAGTGGTAACATCTTTGGTTATGCGGCGATTGATGGGATGCAAATATTAGAAATGTGTTATGTTGGTGAGAAGTTATCGCTAGTTGTATTATTACCAGATGATGTAAATGGGCTCGGTCAGCTAGAAGAACAAATGACGCTAGAAAATCTGAAAAAGTGGCTATCAAGTTTTTCCTATGATGAGCAAATTGCTGTCTCGATCCCTAAGTTCAATGTAAATACAGAGTTTGATTTGAAAAAAAAGCTTTCCCAACTGGGAATGTCTTTAGCGTTTACTACTGCTGCTGATTTTTCTGGGATTAATGGTCAAAAAGACCTATACATTTCCGCTGCAGTTCATGAAGCTTTTGTCAACGTCAATGAAAATGGTACTGAAGCTATAGCCAGTAGTGCTGTGATCGGCTCAACTAGAGGAGGTGGAAACTGGAAAATTTTTCGAGTTGATCATCCATTTATCTTTATTATTCGCGATCGGGAATCTGGTACTATTTTGTTTCTTGGTCGTCTAGTCAATCCCTTAACATAATTTTAAATCTTACCATTGATTTCCTGCCCAATATGGAGCCTAATCAAAACTGATTTTAATTAGTTATTTTTTCGACCAAAAATCTGTAACTTCATAACCTAAATCCTGAAGCATTTGCCGGAATAGAGGTAAACTCAGACCAATCACATTACTGTGACAACCGCTAATTTTTTCGATGAATAAACCTCCTTGACCTTCTAGAGCAAAACATCCAGCACAGTTAAGAGGTTCACCTGTATGGACATAAGCTGCAATTTCCTGATCGCTAATCGGGGCAAAATTTACCTCAGTAACTTGATATTTCACCAAAGTTTGTGATTTGGATAAGTCAATTAAAGCATGACCAGTATAGAGTTGACCGATTTTGCCCCTGAGCCGATACCACCTGGCGATCGCGTCATCATGGTCAATGGGTTTACCATGAATTTCGCCATCAACGACTAAAATTGAATCACATCCTATAATTAAACCAGTTTGTAAGCGATTAGCTACGGTTTGTGCTTTATTACGGGCTAAAGTTTGCACTAATTCGATCGGATCACTGATTTTAATTTGAGATTCATCGAAATCACTTGGAGCAACAATTGGTTCAATTCCAGCATTTTGTAATAAGCGTAGACGAGCACCAGAAGCAGAAGCAAGGATTAGGTGTGGAATGTGCATAAGAAATACCAGGGATGTGGGAAATTCAGACAGTCCATCCAACCAACTGTTCCTTGATTAGATAGTGGATCTGCGTGAGCATAATGATTCGCTATCTATCCTTAACACTTGGGTTGTTCGAGGATCTATTAAATTTTATGACAAAATCCGCGATCGCACACCATCAATTTAGAGCCTGTATAATAACCATAAAGAAAGGGCGGGTTGATCAAGGTGAACGGTAATCAACAAAATTGATCGTTGAATCCGCCCCGACAAATTTAATTAAATTTTAATTCAATATTTGACGCTAAATTTCATTGCATATTTTCCAAGAATTGTAGGGGCGGGTTCACCGAAATTTTTGATATTTACCAATCAATAATAAAAACCCGCCCACCCCCACAGATCAATCACAAATTAATTACATTTAATGATTCACACCAGGAGAACAGATTAATCTAGATTAATGATCATAAAATAGCGATCGCCTCTATTAAGACGGCTAGATCATGGCGATCAAATTATTTTATATAGTTAATCTATTTGATTCATAAATGGCCGAGGGCAAAGCATTCCGGTCATAGCTTTCTGCCCTTCGACTACGCCCTTCGACTACGCTCAGGGAACGCTCAGGGCAAGCATTTAGACCATCATTGATCTGCCGGAATGCTTTGCCCCTACGAATCCGGACAAAATTCTGGCTTAAAATTGTACTGAACCCAAGCAAATATTTGTGAAGAAAAAGTAATTTATGTCTATGCTTTATAAAAGTTGCGATCGCCATCGTGTCTGGTATGTAATAGCGATTTAATTGCTCATCAAAATCATGCTCCCCTCGCCTTGTAGGAGAGGGGTTGGGGTAGAGGTCAAAAATCAAATCACATGATCAGGAGCTAAAGCACAAGGATGATGAGGATCACCTGTTTCTATTTGCAAAGTTGAGTGATCAATATCAAATCGATCATGCAATTCATGACATACCTTAGCTAAAAAAGCATCACCAGGGCTACCATTTGGGATAACTAAATGAGCAGTGAGAGCAGTTTCCGTGGTACTCATCCCCCAGATATGCAAATCGTGAACTTCCTCAACCCCAGGTAGCTCACTTAAATAAGTACGAACTGCTCTTAGTTCTATTCCTATCGGTACACCATCAACCGCAAGATGAAAAGCATCAAGCAAAAGTTGCCAGGTACTAATTACCACAAAAACAACAATTACTAAACTAATTGCTGGATCAAACCACAGCCAATGAGTCACCAGAATAGCGATTCCCGCTAAAACCACACCAAAAGATATTAAAGCATCTCCTGCCATGTGCAGAAAAGCACTGCGAATATTTAAGTCCCGGTCTTTACCAGAGACAAACATCAGGGCTGTAATCGTATTAATGATAATACCAACCACAGCCACTGCAATGACGATCCCACCAGGTACGGGTTGGGGATCACTAAAACTCCGAATTGCTTCCCAACCGATTCCACCTAAAGCTAACAATAAAAATATCCCATTGAGCAAAGCTGCTAAAATTGAGGAACGACGCATTCCATAAGTATAACGTTGAGTAGGACGCCGACGTGACAGGATGCTCGCTGTCCACGCAAGTAATAAACCCAGAATATCACTAAGATTATGACCCGCATCCGCTAACAGTGCCAAAGAGTGGATCAAAAAACCATAAACAGTTTCCAGAATGACAAATCCGACATTCAAAACCATACCAACTATAAAAGCACGGTTATAATTAGCTGGTTCGTGATCATGTCCGTGATGGTGGTGATGAGAAGACATAAAATTAAAGAAAAATGAAAAAAATAACTAAAATGTTAGTCTAACATAAACAATATCATGTTCCTGAACATCGGGTTTAATTAAATCTCTGATGCAAAAATTAGCTGTTTTCTTTGGCTGGATTAACGGAATTGGGATCAGTCTCGCGATCGCTAATCATGCTGGGGCAGAACCAATTATGAGTGATGGCACTTTATCGACCAAAGTGACATCTGCGGATCATCTAAACTTTACCATTAGCAATGGTAATCAAGTCGGGAATAATTTATTTCACAGCTTTAGCCAATTTTCCATTCCTACTGGTGGTTCGGTTATTTTTAATAATCTCCCCAATATTGAAAATGTAATTAGTCGAGTCACTGGTAACTCCATTTCTCAAATCGATGGCTTAATCCGTAACAACACGAATGCTAATCTATTTTTAATTAATCCTAATGGAATTATTTTTGGTCCAAATGCTAGTTTAAATATCAATGGCTCCTTGATCGTTTCTACCGCTAATGGGATCAAGTTTGCAGATGGGAGTGAATTCAAAACAACCATAGTTAATCCAGCTCCCTTACTAACCATGAGTATTCCGATCGGACTCCAATATACCAGTAGAGGAGCAACCATAGCAGTGCAAGGAGCTAAGTTAGCAGTTAATTCGGGTAAGAGCTTAATTTTAGTTGGTGGTGCTCAAACCTTTCAAGGTGCAAACTTGAGCGCACCACAAGGAATAATAGAACTTGGTAGTATTGCTAGTGCTGGTTTGGTTAGCTTAAATCCAACTGGAACAACTTGGAACTTAAGTTATGAAAATATTCCAGATTTTGGTAATATTGACATTGGTCAGGGAACGTTTATTAATACCAGTGGTAATGGTGGTGGAAGTGTCCAAATTCAATCCCGATCGCTAAGACTAAGTGGAGGTTCTCGAATTACTAATTTTACTTTAGGAACCCAAGCAGGAGGAAATATTACCATAAATGCTGCTGATACGGTAGAAATAGATGGAACAGGAACCTATCCCAAAGACTTCCTGAATTTTTTATCGGGAACAGTAACACCAACTAATATTTCCAACGGATTACTTAATCTAACTTTCAATTCTGGTGCAGCCGGAGATATAAATATTAATACTGCCAATTTTCTTGCCAATAATGGAGCATTTGTAGCAACTTCTACTTTAGGAGCAGGTAAAGGGGGAAATATTACCCTGAATGCTAATAATCGGTTCAACCTAAATTCTTCCGCTTTAATTACTGGGGCTATTAATCAAGGAGATGCAGGAAATGCTGGGAATATTAAGATTAAAGCTGGTTCAGTCCAGCTCAACAATTATGGCAAAATAGCAGGTAGAAATATTCAGATTTACGGTGAATTTTTGCAATTAAATAATAACAGTCTGATCTCCGCAGAAGCTGGTAATCTGAATATAAATACAACTACATTTGTGGCTTTACAAGATAGTAATATTAGTGCTAATAATTTTTTAGGTATGGGTGGAAATATCGACATCAATACCCAAGGTTATTTTGTTGCTCTAGATAGTGGTGTTAATGCTAGTTCTCAGTTAGGGATTAGTGGTGCAGTTAAGATAAATACATCATTTATAGACCGTAATAAAGCATTTACAATTATTCCAAAACGAGCATTTAATAGTGAAAAATTGGTAGTTCGAGATTGTGTCATAGGTAGCAAACCAAACATTAGTAAGTTAATCCTCAGTGGAAGAGGTGGATTACCTCTTAACCCGGAAGGAATACTCACTAATGATTTGGTGTTGACCGACTTAAATCCAGTACCAGTTCAGAGTGAAAGTAAATCAGCTCAAACTTCTTCTCCACCCCAAATTCAGTTATCTGATCATTCTTTAGTAGAAGCACAAGGATGGAGCATTAATGCTGAGGGTAAAGTTATCCTGACAACTACTCCACCGAATATTACGCTAGAAAGTTCTGGATTTGCACCCCCAGGTTGCCAACCACTTTAAAAGTAGCTCATGATATGAAATCTAAATGGTTGAATAAAACTTATGATCACGCGATCGCTTTCCTCCTCTGGATCTGTCTCGGTCTAATTTTAACCCTATTTTGTTTAAATCAAAAAATCCTACCAGTTATTGCTCAAACTTCTTTAATGGTTCAGACTGAAATTGAGCCAAGTCAAATCGAACCACAAGCTGATCAATTATACAGTTCTGGACAGTTTAATCAAGCTATCAAGATTTGGCAACAAGTTTTTCAGCTTTACCAAACTAGAAAAGATATCTTAAATCAAGCAAGAGTCTTGAATAATCTCTCCCTAGCTTATCAACAGCTCGGACAATGGTCTTTAGCTAAAGATGCGATCGCCCAAAGTTTGGAATTATTACAAACATCCCATCTCAGTAATTCTCAAGCACAATTGGATATTCAAGCTCAAGCTTTAAATAATCAAGGTAGTTTATTGATGGCGATCGGTCAAACTGAATCAGCATTTTTAGTATGGCAGCAAACTACTACGATCTACACTAAAGCTGGAGATGATCATGGCAAAATTCGGAGTTTAATTAACCAATCCCAAGCTTTAAAAGCTTTAGGAATGTATCAGCGATCGCTAACTGTGATTAATGAAGCTAAACAATTACTTGACCAACAACCAGATACTCTTCTCAAAGTAGTAGGATTAAATAGTCTGGGTAATACCTGGCGTCTCATTGGAGATTTTCAGCAATCTCAACAAATATTACAGCAAAGTTTAAGGATAGCAGAACAACTCAAATCGAGCCAAGAATTAGCATTAGTATTATTGAGTTTAGGTAATACAAATCGCAGTCAACAAAATTATCAATTAGCTTTAGATTTTTATCAACGAGCAGCCAGCATTTCCCCAGATAAAATTACACAAATCCAAGCTCAATTAAATCAACTTAGTCTCTTGGTGGAAACTCAACAATGGTTAGATGCTAACTTATTATGGCCGCAAATTCAACCCCAAATTGGTAATTTACCTCCGAGTCAAGCAGGGATTTATGCTCAAATTAACTTTGCTCGTAGTTTAATCAAACTAAAACAAGCGGTTAAGATTGATCTCGATTGGTCAATAATTGCCCAGATCGTAGCTGAAAGTCTCCAACAAGCTAAAAGTTTGGGAGATGAGCGATCGCAATCTTATGCTCTGGGGATTTTAGCTGAGGTATATACCCAAACCCAGCAATGGTCGATCGCCCAAGATTTAACTCAGCAAGCATTATTATTAGCTCAATCTATAAATGCTACAGATATTGCTTATCGGTGGCAATGGCAATTAGGAAAATTGTTAAAAACCCAAGGATATCTGCAAGAAGCGCTCAGTGCTTATCATCAAGCAGTCAATACTCTCAAATCATTACGGAGCGATTTAGCTACTACTAATCAAGATATTCAGTTTTCTTTTAAAGAAAGTGTCGAACCTGTATATCGAGAATTTGTGAGTTTACTTTTACAACCTTCCTTAAGACCTACTCAACAAAACCTGCTCCAAGCTCGTAACCTGCTGGAATCATTGCAACTAGCTGAACTAGATAACTTTTTTCAAGCATCCTGTTTAGAAACCAAAACAGTTCAGATTGAGCAGGTAGATCCACAAACAGCAGTAATTTATCCGATTATCTTAGCCGATCGATTAGAATTAATTGTCAGTTTACCAAACCAGCCGCTCCATCACTATACAACCGTTTTACCTCAAATAGAAATAGACAATGTAGTCGAA
Source organism: uncultured cyanobacterium (assembly GCA_963744145.1). Taxonomy (GTDB): domain Bacteria; phylum Cyanobacteriota; class Cyanobacteriia; order Cyanobacteriales; family CAWUOF01; genus CAVUSO01. Next base: position 2,960,513 of record CAVUSO010000001.1, read on the forward strand.
AAATTCCGTCGAGATTTAATCATACCTAGCCATCGTGGTATCAGCCATTTTTCTCAGCAATTATATAACTGGTTGATTCGTCCGATCGAACCTGACTTCGCTAATAGTGATATTAAAACTTTAGTATTTGTTTTAGATGGGGTACTACGAAATATTCCGATGGCAGCTTTGCATGATGGGAAACAATATCTGATTGAAAAATATAGTATTGCTTTGGCACCTGGGTTACAATTAATCGATCCTAAAAAATTACCACGAAACCATCTCCGGGTACTTATTGCTGGACTAACTCAAGCTCGTTCTGGTTTTCCAGCTTTAGAAAATGTAGCACAGGAACTAAAAGCAATCAAGTCGAAAATTCCCACCAGTAAAGTTTTACTAGATCAGGATTTTACGAGCGCAAACTTGCAATCAGAAATAAAATCTAACTTTTTCCCGATCGTCCATATAGCTACCCACGGTCAATTTAGCTCAATCGCAGCAGAGACTTTTATTTTAGCTTGGGATCATCGGATTGGGGTGGAACAGTTGGATCAGTTGTTACAATTGGGTGAAAAAGATCAACAACAAGCGATCGAATTACTAGTCTTGAGTGCTTGTGAAACCGCCACAGGGGACAAACGAGCTGCGTTGGGGATTGCGGGTATGGCTATTCGTTCTGGAGCTCGCAGTACATTAGCCACACTCTGGGCTATCAGTGATGAAGCTACCTTGAAACTAATGGATAATTTTTACCAACAGTTAACTAAAACTAAAGATAATAGTCAACTAGATGCTCATCTCACCAAAGCTGAAGCATTGCGTCGGGCACAATTATCCCTACTACACAATCCCCGATATCAACATCCGATTTATTGGGCACCTTTTATTTTAGTTGGTAATTGGCTTTAAAATCAGCGATCGGCAAAAAAAAATCAATTAGATTGATGTTGAAACTCTTTGGTCAACAATAGTTGCACATCTTCAGGATTGAGAGGTTTAGAAAAAAAGTATCCTTGCCCCTGTCCATTTATACAGCCCATTTCCCGCAATTTTTGGAGTTGAACATCGGTTTCTACTCCTTCGGCAACTATATATATCCCTAAATTTTGAGCTAGCGCGACGATCGTTTTGATAATTTCTAAATTTTCTCCAGTAGTATCAATTTTCCTAATAAAAGAAGTATCAATTTTCAAAGCATCAAAGGGAAAACGATGGATGAAACTAAGCGATGAATATCCCGTGCCAAAATCATCTATATAAAGCTGAATACCGAGATTTTTTAACTGGATAATTGTCTGAGCCGCCGATTCGATATTTTCCATGATTGCGCTTTCCGTAATTTCCAATTTCAAACTTTGCGGATTAAGTTTAGTTTCCGCCAAAATTTTGATAATTTCTGGGATTAAATCTGCTTGAAAAAACTGTTTGCTAGAAAGATTGACATTAATGCTTAAGGGGGAACTAAATGGAAATAATTCTTGCCATCTATACATTTGACGACAAGCTTCGTGCATGATCCAGTAACCCAGAGGAACAATTAATCCGGTTTCTTCCGCAAAGGGAATAAATTCGGTTGGTGAAACATTACCTCGATGAGAATGTTGCCAGCGAATTAGGGCTTCAAATCCAGTAATTGCACCAGTTGCTAAAGAGACTATGGGCTGATATTCAAGTTGAAATTCGCTATTATTGATCGCTCTTTGTAAGTCATTTTTAAGCTGCAAAACTGTGACTGCTTGAAAATTCATTGATGGATCGAAAACTTGGTAACAAGCTTTACCAAGCGATTTAGCCCGATACATGGCTATATCTGCATCTCTGAGAATTTCCTCGGGTTTTTTATAATCACCTGTACTCAAAACTATGCCAATACTAACAGAAGTTAATAATTCGTGATTGTTAATGTGAAAAGGTGATTGTAATTGAGCTTGAATTCGGTCAGCCACAAGCGTAGTGTCACTGACATAATTGATATCTTCCAGCAAAATGGCAAACTCATCTCCACCTAAACGGGCTAGGGTATCTCCAGAACGTAAACAAGGTATCAATCTTTGCACAACTTCGATCAATAGTTGATCTCCTGTTTGGTGTCCGAATTTGTCATTGATACTTTTAAATCGATCTAGGTCAAGAAATAAAACGGCAAATAAATAATTTTGTCGTCGTTTCGTGAGCTGAAAAGCGTGTTTGAGCCGATCCATAAACAAGGCTCGATTTGATAATCCCGTGAGACAATCATGAAAAGCATCATGCAGTAATTGTTCTTCGGCTACTTTATATTTAGTAATGTCTGTATTGGCACCAGCTAAATGATGAATTTGCTGGTTTTTATCGCGGAATGCTTGACCTCTACTCATGATCCAGCGATAGGTTCCGTCTTTGTGTAATAGACGATATTCAATTTCTAAATAAGGGGTAATTTGGTTGAAATGATTGCCAATTTCGGCCTGAAGTCGGCTCAGATCTTCCGGATGAACTCGACTTAACCATTCTACTAGGCTATTGCCGATTTCTGCTGCTGTGTAGCCTAGCATGGTTTTCCAACGCTCGGAAAAATAAATGGTATTGGTTTGCAGATCCCAATCCCACAGCCCATCTTGATTAGCGATCGCTAGTCGGGCATAATTTTCTGCATCCTGAACGCTATTGCTGTCTGGATGTATTTCTAAGGAACTATCGGTATTTGATAAATGAACTGCCATATTTCCTGCTGCTACCATCGTAGCTGTGCGATTCAGCTTGGCTAAACCTTGTAATACAGCCCAATAGAAGATCAATGCGATCACACCAATATAGATTAGTTGACCCGATTGTGGTGTAACCGCTGTGTTTTGAGTCAGTAGGATGGGGGTAGGTAAAGGGAATTTTAAGCTTTTATTAAGGTATTGAGGTAATGGGGATGTAACCGGAAATTGAGCTGGGACTAGGTAAGGGACATGGGAGAGGTCGCTAGGATATAAATAATTATAGTCATGATCGAGCTTGGCAATGCCTTTGCTTTCACTGAGTGTAGATAGGGTAGCAGTAAACGCTATAATGATCATACCCAGTTTCACTGCCTCTGACAACCCCTGTTTGCCTAGGTTTTGCTGGCGATCGCCATTGCCTATTCGGGATCTGCTCAGAAAAGATAAATTCAGTATTAGCTGTTCTTTGATCAGTTGTCTTTTCCATAGTGAAAGCATTTTTTCTGCTTTGCTATTAATCTGTTTTATCATCTCTTTCATTGCTGTCTACCTGATGGATCTTATTTGTTGGCCATAGCTAATTGACCGGGACTGATCATATAAACATTTTTTGTTTTTAAATTTCTGAATTATTTCTGATCCTTTCCCCGATTGATTTAGTAGATGCTATGCCTATCTTTTTAAAATCTTCACAATTCTTTTTGAAATCTTTAAAATTTTACATTTAGAATTCTACCTTTTCCGGAAATGACTACTCCAATTATATCACTAGCTTTCAGGGTAGTTAAAAAATTACTCGGTCTATAAAATGCTTGCTCTGACTGGCGCCTCCGTGGCTTGATTTAATCCGTATCATTACTAACAAATATCGCTATTATTGTTCTAATTAATGCACTTTTGTCAGCAATTAGTTGTCTTTACCTGGAAAAAATCGAATTTATTGGTTGTAGTTTTTCTTGCTCATCCGTAATTATACGGAAAAATGATTTTTGCTGATTTCGGCAAATAGTGATATTCAAGTAACCCGCGTTTCTTACCACTTTATTATCATGAATATAAGCAATTGCTAATTAAAATTTAATCAAATATTTTGCTCATTCAAAAACTTTAATTTAGATCACCTTTAAACATTAAACTATCCTGATCAATCAAGTTATTAATCGGACTATGGTTTTTACCAGGGGATGAAGTATTTATCGATTTGTTAAGAAAGTTCAGGAGGGAGAAAATTCACGCTAATTTAAAAAAAACTAATATACCATTCGGACAATAGTGATCCCATCTATGGCCATTAAAGTTGGAGATATTGCCCCTGATTTTACCTTACCCTCCCAAGGCAGGCAATCGATCAGCCTGAAAGATTTCCACGGACAAAAGTGTGTTGTGCTATATTTTTATCCTAAAGATGACACTCCTGGCTGTACAGCGGAATCCTGTGCTTTTCGAGATAGTTATCAAGCGTTTCAGGATGCTGGAGCTGAAGTGATTGGAGTGAGTGGTGATTCTCCCGAGTCCCACCAACAATTTGCGAGCAAGCATAACTTACCTTTTATCTTACTCAGTGATTCTGGTAATCAGTTACGGAAACTGTACGGTGTTCCCTCCACCTTTGGACTAATCCCAGGTCGAGTGACCTATGTAATTGACAAAACCGGAGTAGTTAGATATATCTTCAACTCCCAGTTAAATTTTAATGGTCACGTTGAAGAATCTCTGACTTGGATTGTTAATGAACTACAAAAAAGCTAATTGTTAATTTGTTGATCAAAAATAAGTAGCGAGTTAGATCGCCCATAATAGATTAGGGGCGCGTTTTGACCTTCGCCCCTACATGAAAATTAAGTATGACTAAGCTTATACCTTGCCAGATTTAGATTTTTCCGGAGTGGGGTTAAGCGTTTGGGCGGTTTTGCCATTTTTACTATGGGAATTACCATTAGCTTGACGCGGTTGAATCACCCCATAGCCACCATGGTGTTTTCTTTCATAGATAACGTTAATTTCTCCAGTTTCTGCATTCTGAAACATATAAAAATCGTGATCGATTAGTTGCAGTTGCTCTTGGGCTTCTTGAATTGTCATCGGGGGCATCGCGAAATATTTGGTTCGTACTACTTCACTTGGTAGTTCCGGGGTGCGATCGCCAATTAGATCTGCAACTATCGGGGTCTCTTCAGTCCCAATGCCATCTTTCCCTAAAGATGGGGTTTTCTTACCATTACGTTTTTCTTTATATTTGCGGAGTTTGCGGGCAATTTTATCTGCTACCAAGTCGATACTGGCATATAAACTTTCGCTACTTTCTTCTGCCCGAATTACCGTACCGTTCGCGTAGATAGTTACTTCTGCCGCTTGCTTAGTAGTTATTCTCGGATTGCGGGCCACTGACAAATGCACATCTACTTCCGTCGTTAAATTTTGAAAGTGACTTACCGCTTTTTCAATTTTTTGATTGACGTATTCACGAATCGCTTCAGTAATTTCAATATTTTTGCCGTGGATAACAAGCTTCATACTCAATGTTCCCGCTGAAGACCCCACCGCAGTTGCCGACGTTTAATCAAGATAGCTCAGGAATTTTGCTTTTCCTAGTACCACTCATGATTTAGTCAAGACCATTGTGGGTGGAAAGCGGGGCGGGGATTACCGCTTTCCTAGAACTATTAATAATTGCCCGTTTATCCCCATGATTTGCCAATAACGGTGCCTAAACTTGGCCGAGATGATGTAGTTTTGATCTAGCTATCTTAAGCTAGCTATTCAAACTTTTTCTGAGTGGAGCGGTTTCACCCGTTTCCTCTTTCTCAATTTTTAGGTTATATATTAACCCTACCACTTTGTATTCTATAAAACATCGCCTTTTTCATTCTCTTTAAAATCTTTTGCATACCTTGACAATTCTTGATTATATTTTGGTAGCTTTTGGCTAATATCCCTCTTGATTTTCTGCATGACTTCGAGTACATATTCCTACCTCCCCCTCCCTAGCGATCGCCCTCCTCGTCTCGGTTGGCTCTATAACCAAGGCTTGATTCCCTACCCGATCGCTTGGGAATGGCAGCGATCGCTTCTGGCTGAACGTCTGGATGATCCCACCGCTAACGATGTTTTGATCTTGTTGGAGCATCCTCCTGTTTATACATTAGGACAAGGATCTAGTCGCGCCTTTCTCAAATTTGATCCAGCGCAAACCGATATCCAGTTATATCAAATCGAGCGCGGTGGTGAGGTAACTTATCATTGTCCTGGTCAACTGGTGGGCTATCCGATTTTAAATCTCCGTTATTATCGTCAAGACTTACACTGGTATTTACGCAGTTTAGAATCCGTATTAATTAAAGTGCTAGAACAATATCAATTGAACGGGGAACGTATCCCCGGGATGACCGGTGTTTGGGTCCAAGGGCGCAAAGTAGCCGCGATTGGAATTAAAGTTAGTCGTTGGATTACGATGCACGGCTTCGCTTTAAATGTTTGTCCCAATTTAGCTGGATTTAGGCAAATTGTCCCTTGTGGTCTGATCGATCGACCTGTTGGTAGTTTAGCTGAATTTGTCCCTCAGATTAGCCCGGAACAAGTACGTTTACAAATAGTCTCTGCTTTTAGTGAAGTCTTCGCTCTCAATTTGGTGGAAAAGTGCCCAAATTTTCCAATTTTGCCGTAATTATTAAATATTTGTTAAATTTTAGGAATTTATTCCGATTAGATATTATGTGAATCATGGTTGCGAAGTTTAAGTTAATTACTAGCAAAGATGAATGATAATTCTTAAAATATATATATTTCTTGTGATGAAAAACACAATGGCCTAGTGACCACTAACAATTACGATTCTTCCATTGTATGTGATTTTAATACTTAGTGTGCAGAAAAAACATTTATTAGTCGAGGTAAAAACACTTAGTTCTGCTGATTTTTTTTTGAGAAAATATTAAATCTGCTCGTGATCTAGGTTCAGTCCTAGCTTCATCCTATGCGTCAAATTAGCGCAGTTCTGTGGTATCTGCCATGTTTATAAATCCATCAGATGACAATCTACAATCGCGATTTGTGGAGCTAATTCCTTCTCCTGGCCGAAAAAACCTCAAATTTTCTTGGAAATCCCGTCGTTCCGGATCAAGAAAAACCTCCTTGTCTCCTGTCAATCCTGTAGATTTAGACGATTTAGGACCAACAAACCTAAATACGTCGAGAAGGCTTAACCATCACGCAGCACCTGTAACATCATTAAGAGAACAAGATACAAAAGCCCTCCTCTCCCTGTTCGATCGCCCAGATTCAGATCAAATTGAAGCAGATATAATTAAAGGATTACGTTGGCGTTGTCCTGAACCATTCTGGGAAGATGAGAGCTTTGATTTTTTACGGGAATATCTTTAATCAGCTTGATCTCATTGATAGGAAGGACAACTGGAGTATGGAGAATATATCATCAGCCTTATGTCTATTTCTTCGATTCAAGCTCTGAATATTGCTATTCAAAGTTCTAATCCTTTCGAGCCAGTACCGATGGTCAAAGAACCAGATATCTGGGGGAGTGGGTTGACCGATGTCACGAGCTTGAATGAATCTATATCTAATCAAGTTTTTCAGACCATAGAACAAGTTAAGCATCGCTCAAATAAAGTTATTACTCTGGCGATCGCGGCGAACCGAGGTACTGGTAAAAGTCACCTGATTAAACGGATTCGTCAACGTTTGCAAAGCGAAGGTAATGTTTTATTTTCCTATATCAATGCTCATCAATTTACGGATCTAAATATAATTCGTTATCAATTTCTGCAAACCCTAGTTGATAGTTGGAGACATTTGGGCAATCAAGGGGTAATGCAATGGCAAATAATTGCCACAGAAATGGCTAATCAAGCTATTAAAATCATTAACCCTCAAGCTCGAAATTTTTTAGCTAAAGATTTAATTAAAAAACTAGATATTAATACCTTAGACAAAAATCAAACTTGGGTAAATCAATTAACAGAAGCATATTTCCGGATCAAACCAGATGTGAGTGATCCTGATTTAGTCCGAGCAATTTTTTGGACTTTAGCTAATAGTCAGGCACCTTTTGCGATTAAATGGTTAAGTGGAAAAATGCTAGCTCAATGGAAAATTGAGGAATTAGGATTACCGAATCCGAGTCGCGATGGACGGGAGTCAGAAGCATTTGATACGCTCTTACATCTGATCAATATAATTAATCCTTATCAAGGATTAATTATTTGTTTTGATGAATTAGATTCTTATGAATCCAGCGATAATGGGTTGAAACGAGAGCGGATAGTTGCTAGTTTAGTTAAACATTTATCGGAAAGACTCACGACTATTCACCTGAATTTGGGTGTAGTTATATTAACGGTTATGACTCCGGAGACTTGGATTTATAAAATTAAGCCCCTTCCGGTAGGAATATCAGAACGTCTTTCTTCTCAAGGAAATCCCTTGGAATTAAACGAGATTAATACTGCACAAATTGTGGAATTAGTTTCACTTTGGTTAAAAAAGTTTTATGACCAGAAAGGAGTAAAACCTCCGACAAATATCTATCCGTTTGATCTAGATCAGTTGCAAGCTTTAGGACGAGAAAAATTAAATGTCCGGCAAGTTTTACAATGGTGTTCCGAAAACTTTCGGACTGTAGAAGTTGATCCTTTAGAACGAGTTGAACAAATTTTTAATGAAGCGATCGCTGAAATTAGGATCAATTTAGATAATGATTTAGAGCAGAATCATCTGGTCGCTAATGCTCTTTACCTGGGATTGATTAGTTTGCAGGGAAAAACCGTCGAGGGTGTGACGATTGAAGTCGTAAGCAATGAGATTAAGCATAAGGCTGACCATCAAGATTATCTTAATTTTCGAGTCATTGGTAGAGAAAATGGTCAAGTGGTGAAAATTGGTGTTGCTATTCTCCAAGATGATCGAGGTAAAAGGATCGGAGCGGGTTTAAAAAGGTTAATTGACTATCAACATTTTGATTTAACTCGTGGATGTTTAGTTCGGTCCCAGACTAAAAAAATTAAACATTGCTGGAAAGCCTATAATTATTTAACTCAGTTAACTTTATTGGGAGGAAAATGGGTAGACTTGAAAGCCGAGGATATTAAACCCCTGATGGTAATTTGGTCAATTTACCAACAACGGGAACATCATCAACTAGAACCAGGACAAATTTTTGAATTTATGTTTCAGCGTAAATTAGCAAGTGAAAATTTGTTGATTCGAGCGATTTTAAGTGAACCAGCCCATCAGGGAACAGTGACCAATCTGGCTGTTCCCGAACCAGCTATGGCGATCGCACTTGTCCCGATCGCCGCAGAACCAGAAATTTTCACCTGATCGAGTTCATCAGATTAAGTCTTCCATGCGTAGAATTAATGCTCAAATATAGTACATAATATCCAACTGACGCTTCGCATCCCGCTTGTCACAAAGATCCTGAAGTGTATATTTTTGCAAAACTGAATTAGACGCTTGGTAAGCTTCTTGCCAGACTTCGCTAATTATTGCACTTTCAACGGTTTTACTTGTCGGTTCATTTTCACTCCCTTGAGATTCTGAGCCCTCTAAACAAGTAATAATTTCCAACAGGGTAATTTTCCCAGGCTCTCGAGCGAGGAGATAACCTCCTTTTGCCCCTCTTTGACTTTTAAGTAAACCACAGCGTCGTAAACTGGCCAATAGCTGCTCTAAATAGCGGTCAGGAATATTTTGCTGGGCCGCAATCTGCCGAATTTGCAGCGGTTCTCCTTCATTATAGTGAGCTGTCAATTCTAGTAGGGCTAGAAGGGCATATTCACTTTTACACGACAGTTCCACAGATAAGATCCATATTCTAAGATCCTTTTCAGTATACTCCGGTTCTAAGGTGGAGTTTAGTAGTTCAGTCAGCAACAACACTAATTAACACAAAAAAGCCCCGCACTAAGCGGGACTTTGGCTCATTCTCAAATTTTCCCTAAACCTGTTAGAAGGTAAAGGTAGTTCTCAAAGTACCAATTACTAGACTATAGTTCCGGTTATTTTGATCAGGAGAGTCTACCCAAATTACCCCAGGAGTAACGGAGATATTGTCATTAACTTGGAACTTGTAAAAACCTTCAACATGTAATGGTGTATCACGGCGAATACCGATTTGTCTGCCACTACTGCCACTTTCTAAACCTGCTAGATAAGGTTCTACACCAGCTATCAGCCCACCAACGTTACCCTTTTTGCCCAAATCTGGGAAAGCCAGACCTAAAGCATAGGTCCAAATTTCTCCATCACCTCGGCCCAGAATCCGCACATCCGTGAGACTGCCCCAACCAGTAATCACCAATTTGGGAGTAAACCGGAAAGCACCAGATAAACCGTAGGAATTGGTTGATAACGCTGGATTACCGGCAAACAGACGGCTACCAGTTCCCGTGAAATTAACGTCACCTTGAATCGGATTGGTTGCGTTATTAGGGTTACCCAAGTTAGCTGAAGATGTCCCCACCACAGCAGTCCCACCACCATTATCAAAGATTGATTGGGAGCTATTGGTGTGATATCCGTGAACGTAAGTAGCGCCCAAGGTAATTGCATCACCAACAGTAAAGTTCAGTTGTGCTAATGCACCGTAAGAACCGTTAAATAGACCAGTTCCTTGACCAGGATTATTACCTTGGTCAGCTAGGTAACCCAAGGTCAAAGAACTTGGTCGGAGAATAGTACCACCATGACCAAACTTCAGATTTACACCAAGTCCTTGTCCACCACCAATCCGATAGATGGGGTTGCGCTGGGCAAAGGTAGATAAAGAACCATTACCACCATCATTATCTTCAAAGTAAGGGTTCTCAGTCGGGGTAAAGTCGTCGAAAGTACCATTGTTCGCTGCAACCGCTACATCTAAGCGATCGCCAAAAGGAAAGCGGTATTCTAAGGTATCTAACTTAAAGACGTTACCGCTAGTACCATAATTAAATGTCTGTAACCCTTCTCCACCAGCGGTTAAGAAATTCTTGGAACTACCTACCGCAGTATCCGCGTTACCTGCCTGTAACCTAGTTTGTAAGACATCTTTACCAGTAAAACTGGTGTTGAAGTTTAAACGAACCCGTTCTTGGAATACGGTTTGATCAGTGTTGCGTGCTAATCGAGATCCCGTCGAACCCCGATCGCGGTTACCACCAAAATCTTGTGTGACAGCGAAAATCGCTTCACCTTGTAATTTGGTTGTAGTGGAAAACTGATTAGCTTCTAACTCAGCAGTCCGAGCTTCGAGAGAATCTACTCTTCCTCTTAATGTTGCTAGTTCTGCGGCAAATTGTTCTTGGAGCTTTTGGACAGTGGCTAAATCGTTTTTGGTCACTTGCGATGAATTTGCCGAGATTAATTCAGTAATTTTCTCCATACAGGAGTTTAAACCTGCGGCAAATTCGTACCGACTCAGCGCCTTGTTTCCCTTGAAGGTTCCATCTGGATAACCTGCAATACAACCATAACGTTCTACCAGAGATTGGAGTGCTTGGAAAGCCCAGTCTGTTGGTTGGACATCAGATAACTCAGAGACTGATGTTACTTTTCCATCTGCACTTCTGCTGATCAACTGATTTAATGAACCTTCGTTGCTATAACGGTTCACCTGCTGTAAAAGACTTGGATTCCCTGCTTGGTTAGTTCCAGCGTTTTTGTCTTGGATATTTTCTGCAATTTTTACGGGCAGCTTAATTTGGTCTGCCTGGTTTTCTTGGGTTTTTCCTGGGATCTGGGTTGGGGCTGCCATTCCGGCACCAGCGACTAATAGTAAAGTTCCTACAATAGTTGGGCTAGCTACCAATGAAATCCATAGGGGTTTAATCATTTTTTCTCTTGACCTCACACCTTAGTTATAGATAGACTTACTAACATCTTTGCTAGTTTAGCTTAACATCGCACTTTTTTCACAATGCTGTTAGCCTAAGTATAGTTCTTTAAATTATATATAAATTTTCAATTTTGGCTACAAAACCCAAGTTTTATTTTTATGACCTCACCACTGTTACCCCTGATTCCACCAATATTTATCTAACCGGATCGCTCTCCACCGCAAATCCGCTTGGGGAGTTTTTCGGTTAAATTGGGCATCAATTGTCATCAACCCACTATATTTACTCGATCGGACTAAACAAGTTGATTTAAGCTGAAGAACGGTTATCTCCCAGGTTATGTCCTAGTACAGTAAATACTTGACGGTGTTCAAACAAATCCAAAAAGTCGCTGTTGATTTTATTATGTGCTGCTTCTTCTCGAAGAATTTTGAGGGCTGTTTCTACAGATAAACCGCGTTTATAGGGGCGATCGCCCGCAGTCAGAGCATCATAAATATCCGCAATGGTCATCATCTGGGTCTGAATTGGGATATCTTCCTGCTTTAATCCCCGTGGATAGCCCGAACCATCTAGTTTTTCGTGGTGTCCATAAGCAATCATCGGGATATTTTTCAGTGGTTTTGTCCAGGGAATTCGTTTCAAGAATTCATAGCTGTGGGTGACATGGGATTCGATCGCTAAACGTTCTTCGGGGGTCAGATTCCCCCGCGACACCATGAGTTGAGATATTTCTTTAGCATTGAGTAGGGGTTTAAAGTTACCATCAATATCTTGATAAGTGTATCCTGACAGTTCTTTTAACTGAGCGGAAGGCTTTTCTGCTAACACATGAGGTTCGTTTGCTTGTAAGACCAGTTCCCAGTAAGAGTTAAGTTGTTCGACTTTTTGTAGCAGTTCTTGATCTAGATGATTTAGTTTTTGACAAAAAGGACAAGTTGATTCCGAGTGTTTGTCTTGAGCTGTAGCTCTAGGATGTTCGATTAAATGTTTATATTTGGTTTGGGCACATTCGAGTTCTAAGGTTCTTTGTGCTAAAGCAAAACGGTGTCGTACTACTTCTAATTGATCAGGGTAAAGTTTTTTTTGTTTGACTAAAATTGCTTCAGGCACACCAACTTTGCCAAAATCATGTAATAGGGCAGCATAACGAATTTCTTGTAGTTGTCTTAGATCAAAGTGGAATGGGCGTAATGGACCAGTAATGACCGTATTTACTTCTTGACTTAAGCGGACTGTGATTTCTGCTACTCGCTCTGAATGTCCCGATGTGGTCGGATCTCGGGCTTCAATAATTTGTACTGATGCTCTAGCAAACCCTTCAAATAGGTTTTCAATACTTTCTTGGAGATGATTTCTTTCGATCGAAATTGCTGCTTGTGATGCTAGCGATCGCAAAATTCGCTCTTCCCAATCTGAATAAGGTTGAGTTGCCTCTAACACATTTTCGGCATTAATGGTAATATTTCCTCGGACTTTTCGGTTAATTAGTTGCAGTACCCCAATGGTTTCTCTTTCGCGATTTTGCATCGGTAGCACTAAGACGGAGCGGGTGTAATAAGAAATATTTAGGTCAAAACTCCGATCAAATTCGTAGGGCACATCCTTGGGCAAATTATAAGCATCTGGTAAATTTAAACTTTCTCCAGTTACTGCCACATATCCAGCCAAGCTTTGGCGGGTCATTGGGATCGCAAATTCGCGGAAGGAAACGTTAGGACGAGAGGCATTTTGGGCAACTTTAAATATTAATTTGGGGGTAGCATCAGTCTGATCTACTAAATAAACGCTGCCAGCATCGCTACAGGTAATTTCTCGGCTTTTAGATAAAATTAAATTTAGCACCTGACCTAAGTCATAGGTGCTAGACAGAGCTGCACCAATATCTAAAAGCTGGGAAATTAGTTCAACTCTGTCTCCAAACTCTTGCAAGAGTTCTTGGTTCTCAAATTTCATGATTTCGGTAATGGGAACCGCTATTTTAATCTGATTAGGTTTAATTTAACTGAGAAATTACCTGGGCTAGAGCCAAGTCTTTTTCTGTTAATCCACCGGCGTCGTGAGTTGTCAGACTTACTGTCACTCGGTTATAGGAAATAAAAATATCTGGATGGTGGCCAGCTTGTTCGGCTGGTTCAACCAACTGATTCACAAAAGCGATCGCTGCTAGAAAATCTTTAAACTCATAGATTCGAGTTAGAGATTTATCTTCAACTTCCCATTCAGGCAGTTTAGCTAAACCCTCTTTTATTTCTGCATCGTTGAGTAGCTGTATCATCATCCAGCACCTTTCATGCTTAATTTAATCAATAATACAAATCAACTATTTAGCTTTTCGGAAAAAAATTAGCCGCTCTCACCAGTAGTGTTTCAGCTTGCCGCTGACTACACTATTTTAGGTAAGAGCGGTGAGTGGGGGGTCTTCAGATTGGAACCAGACTACCGGGAGGAAATCCAAATTTAGCCTAGTTGCCTTAGTTACATTAGTCTTTCGGTCGGAAGACAGCTAACTATTTAGAGAACAGCCCCGGCACATAGCCGGCTAACTCCAATCTGATGACCCATGCGTTTACTACTATCTATCATAGGCATCACCTCCTGTTTTTCCTAAACGGTTTAGTATTTTCAAGGATTAACTTGATTGAGTATAACACTAAAAACTGAAAAATAAAAATACCCCCTATTGACTAGGGGGTATTTTTCCTAAATCAGTAATTCAGATAGTTAACCCGAGTTGAACATTTAGGACTGAGTTTAGAGAGCGTTACCACGAGGTAGAACTTCTTCAGGGAAGATGAAGTTTTCGTGGGGTTGGTCTTGAGGAGCCATCCAAGCGCGGATTCCCTCATTGAGCAGAATATTTTTGGTGTAAAAAGTCTCAAATTCTGGGTCTTCAGCAGCCCGCAGTTCCTGAGAAACAAAATCGTAAGCCCGTAGGTTTAAGGCTAAACCGACAATTCCGACCGAACTCATCCACAAACCGGTAACTGGCACAAATAACATAAAGAAATGGAGCCAGCGTTTGTTGGAAAAAGCAATCCCAAAGATTTGCGACCAGAAACGGTTCGCGGTCACCATGGAGTAGGTTTCTTCCGATTGGGTGGGATTAAATGCGCGGAAGGTGTTGGCTGCTTCCCCATCTTCAAATAGGGTGTTTTCTACAGTAGCACCGTGAATCGCACATAATAAGGCTCCTCCTAAGATCCCTGCCACACCCATCATGTGGAAAGGGTTGAGAGTCCAGTTATGGAAACCTTGGAGGAATAAGAGGAAACGGAAGATAGCAGCGACTCCGAAGCTGGGGGCAAAGAACCAGCCTGATTGACCCAAGGGGTACATCAGAAAGACGGAGACGAATACGGCGATCGGACCAGTGAAAGCGAGGGCGTTGTAAGGACGAATCCCAACTAAGCGAGCGATTTCAATTTGGCGTAAGCAAAAGCCGATTAAGCCAAAGGCACCGTGGAGGGCAACAAATGTCCACAAGCCGCCCAGTTGACACCAGCGGACAAAATCCCATTGAGCTTCTGGTCCCCAGAGGAACAATAAGGAGTGTCCGAGACTGTTGGGAGGGGTGGATACAGCAACGGTGAGGAAGTTGCAGCCTTCTAAGTAGGAAGAGGCTAACCCGTGGGTGTACCAAGATGTGACGAAGGTGGTGCCAGTCAGCCAGCCTCCGAGCGCCAAATAGGCACAAGGGAAGAGAAGTATACCAGACCAGCCCACGAAGACAAAGCGATCGCGTTTTAACCAGTCGTCGAGGACATCAAACCATCCTCGTTCGACTTGGGGGCGTCCGAGTGCAATTGTCATTGCTCGAATCTCCAAGGAAAAATATTATGAGTGCAAAGGAACTAGCTCTGCTCAATTTTGGTTTTGGGTCTAAGCACAAAACGAGTAAAATATGAGGAGAGTTTACGTTTCTTTACTATAAAATTTATTATAAGCACAAGTTGGAAATTTTCGATCGGGAATTTTGGACAGTCTAAACTTGTCGTAGTAAGATTAACTTTACACTTATATGTTTTTGAGGCCGAATGTTCATCAATATCGACTTGATGCTGAAGCATACATCCACGCCCCTTTCGGTTCAACGTCAATCAGTAGATGAAGCTGCCAAGGTTTATCAGCAAATTCTCGAGGCGATCCGAGATGGTAGTCCCAAGATTATTGAGCTGACCTGTGAGCGTTATCCAGATAAAAAATTAGCGATCATCACTAGCGAAATTTGTGCGGTCCAGATGGCTGATCGCATGAGTACAACTTCAGCTAGTAGTGGAAAACCTCCTGGTTTTGCTGCACTTGCTTCATGAATGAATTTGGAATTACTGTAAAAGACCTCTGCTTTAGTTGGCCAAAGGGAACAGAGGTTCTAAATTCCTGCTCTTTGGCCGTTCCCAAGGGTGAGTTTTGGATGCTCTTGGGTACTAATGGGAGTGGTAAATCGACTCTACTCAGGTTGTTGGCTGGTTTATTAACTCCCCAGTCTGGTCAGATTGATATTAGTCAATATGTAGGTTTTGTGTTCCAAAATCCTGACCATCAGTTGGTGATGCCCTCAGTTGGGGCGGATGTAGCGTTTGGACTGGTGGAGGAAAATCTGTCTTTAACCCAAATCCATCATCGGGTTGAAGAAGCTTTAAATGCAGTCAATTTGTTGGCTTTCCAGCGTCGTCCGATTTATGCTTTGAGTGGTGGACAAAAACAACGGATTGCGATCGCTGGTGCGATCGCTAGGCATTGTGAAGTTTTACTTTTAGATGAACCGACAGCTTTATTAGATCCGGATTCCCAGTTAGAGTTGGTGGCTCAAGTCCAGCGTTTGGTCAAAAGTCGAGGTTTAACTGCTTTATGGGTGACTCATCGTTTGGATGAGTTAAATTACTGCGATGGGGCTTTTTTATTAGCCCAGGGACAAGTAGTTGATCAGGGTGACCCTGAACCTCTCAAGCAACGTCTGATGCGGATCGATTTTGGCCAAGATTAGGAGTTAGCTCAGAGGTATTTTTTTTTGAACTTTTGTTAAAAAATGTCACGATAATGAAATAATTTTCAGTACGATAGAAGGTAACCCTAGATCAGCCGGATATAGCTTGGCTTCGGAAAATGCCTTCTTCATCAGTGGGAGCGATTTTACTAGTAGACGGATATAATGTGATTGGCCTATGGCCTTGCTTATGCAAGACCCGCGATCGCTATGGTTTAGAAGCTTCACGTTGTCAGCTAATCGAAGTGCTGATTAGCTATAGTGCTTTCCAGGGATATGACACCAGAATAGTTTTTGATTCTCAGTATCGAGATGGTCCCAGTACGACGGAAACATTTAGTGAAAATTTATCAGTTTATTATACTAACTTTGGCCAAACTGCCGATACTTTTATCGAAAAAGCTTGTGCTTCCTTTCGTTATGATATTCAAAAGTTACATAAACGTCTAATTGTGGCGACATCCGATCGCGCCCAGCAACTGACAGTAGTTGGTTATGGAGCAGAGTGGATGTCTGCACATCAGTTAGTTACCGATGTCGAAGTAAGTAAATATCGCGTTCGTCAAAAACAGCAGCAAAAAAAACGAGCCGATGGTCGCTTTTTGGGCAATTCCTTAAATCAAGCCGCCTTGGAACGTTTGGCCAATCTTCGTCAAAGTCTACATCAAAAAAAATAAAAAAAAGTTGCTTTCAGGTATTGACAAACTTGCTCAGGTGTGAGTAACATAAGAAAATGTGAATAGCTACTAAACACACAATCCTCAGTAGCTCAGTGGTAGAGCGATCGGCTGTTAACCGATTGGTCGTAGGTTCGAATCCTACCTGGGGAGTTAAATTATATTATCATTTCTATGAGTTTGTGCGACAACAAAGCTTATGCACTTGACTGACCTGTACAATTATGCTGTAATGCAAGCATAGGCCCTGACTGACCCCAAAAAATCTTGTATGGCTAACTATATTCAAGAAACCAGTGGGTTACTGCAAATATCTCATGGTCGAAATAGAGAAGCGAATCGACCAACACAGATTATTTGGACTAGATTCCCTACAAGAGCATTTGTTTCGGTTTTGTAAGGCTGTCATAACAGCAGATAGTGCTACAGTAAAGAAATTTATTTTTTACGATTTGGTTCCTTCTATATTTCTTTACGGACCGCCAAACACAGGGAAAACAACTCTGTGTTATTTGTTGTTTGACCGTCTGAAAAAAGAAGTCACCAATGAAATCAATTTTTACACTATTGATATTGGTAAGATGCTTGATCCTGCGTTAGGACAGTCATCTCGTAATTTAGAGCAAGCATTTGAAGATTTACGGAAAGCTTGTTCAGATGATTCATCAGCATTTTTAGTGCTAGATGAACTGGATTCTTTCTGTATGAACCGTAGTCGTGTTCAGGAGCATGATGCGATCCGTCGAGCAATGACAACTCTCATATTAGAACTTGACAAATTACATCCATCCTCAACCAGAAAATTGATTTTGTTCGGGATTACTAATGTAGATCAACTAATTGATACAGCAGTGGTGCGTAGATTTTCCCTAAAGTATTGTGTTGATGCTAATCTTTTTTGGGAAGATTTTCGAGCTTATATTGAGTATTTGAGTAAGCCAATTAACTACTCTCCTCAAGATCAAGATTTGCAGGCTTTATATGATATTTATCAACATCGTGCTTTCAAATCAGGAGACATAAAAGCTCTTTATAAGGTTTTATTGATTGATGTCATTTGTGAAAACAAAGAAATTTCGATCAGAGATAAATTATTTAAGCTCTTTGAAGAAGGGTTCTCAACTCACGAGCATTTAGTTAAAACTTACGGAGAATTTGCAAATGGCAGACAAAAAATGGCTAACAGATGAGGATAGGATGATCGATAGTTATAAAGCTCACAGAGACTTGATCACCTGGATTATGAACAAGTTGCAAGCAGAGGGAATTGATTGTCGTAGAACAACAAGCAATGATTCTCATGGTGATATTCTTTACTATAAGCATGAAGACGCGCCAAGAGTGAAGGAAATTATCCGCGAAATTAACTCTAAGTATAATCCGTAGGATGTTTATATGCCATATATTGAAATCAAAGTCCGTCAACAGATCGACTCAACTTTAGCACAAAAGATTATTGACAAGAAATGTGTGACCGCTGTACTAACTACAGGGAAAATTACGGGTCCAAGCAAAGAAACTCTTTGATGAAAATGACATAGCATATGCAGAAAATGTTCCTGAGAAAGAGTTTAGGGAATCTGAAGCTAAGGAGGAAGGATAATGTTAGACATTTCATTCTACTCAGACGACAAAAAGATAGTTGATACAGTTTCTCTTTCAGAAGGATTTTACCTTTGGCTAAGTAAGTCAGACTTTTCTAAGATTGGCAAGTCTGAAGAAAAGGAGATGAAAGCAGATGAAGAAGTTGTAAAAGTTCCTGTTGTTTTTCTTGAAGGTGAAAATCGGAGAAAGTTTAGCACTTTTTTTCGTGATGCAATTGTCCAAGAAAGTAATGAAATGTTAGATAAACTAGGTTCTTCACCTTCAATGAAAGAATACTCTGACTATTCCTATAAGCTGAAAACTTTGCATGATATACTTAAGCTGGTAGAGAATGAAAAAAACAAGTATTTGGGGCGAGTAGAATAACCATATTAGCATAAAAAGACTTTGAAGTGAATTGCCTTATCCATCACTTTAGCTAAGTGCGATCGCCAATTTTGACTGCTAAAACTAGAGCGATCGCCTTTCGTTCCGCTTTTAAACCTGTCAATAGATCAGCCAAAGTAACATTGTTATTTTCCATATTGGAAAATAAGATTCTGCCCTGTCATTGCGATCGAAACGACACAATCTCAAACTCTGGCGATCGCTCAATAAAGTTCAGTTAAATGTAGGTGAGGGCGATCGCACTTCCAACTACACCAATTTTCCCTAATATATAGCGGTTCTCAATGAGAGTGAGGTACGCTTTTAATCTTGAAAGCCTTTCTCTGCTTACAGTTAAGCGTACCTTATGGCTCACAGAAACGCGCTTATTTAACGAACACGATAGGTAACAGCTACTTCACGGAAGACTTCAATCACCGTTAGTCTTTCAGGATTGTAAGCGGAAGGGGGATGGCGGAAAACTTCTGTAACAATATTTTGCTCCTGGCTGCAAGGAGAGTAGAAGCGTCCGATAAAAGGAAGCTCGGCAACAGATGGTACATCTGCTAACTGTACTCCCATTGCTTTGGCGATCGCATCAGCCCGCAATTTAGCATCTTTCATGGCAGCTTGGTAGGCATTTTGCTCCACCAGTTCACAGCTATCCACCAGATATTGAACATAGATATCTTCCAGGTGGATTTTCTTGGAATTATCGGTTTTAGATGGTAAGACATTTTTGACAGCGTTGACAATCTCGGCCAGCTTTACCTGGGTAGGTTTCTCTAATTCAATAGCAATAGTAGCCGCATTCCTTCTGTTATAGTAGAATCTCTTGTCTTCAAGTGGATTAATCAGGACTTTAATTTTATTTTCAGGTACACCGGCTGCTTTCAGAGCTGCTACAATATAGTTTAGCGACTCTGCCGTAATAGGTTCTTGGGGGGATTTGGGTGGCTGATTGGGTAAGGGGGGATACTCGTCTGGGGGATTCTGATTGGTGAGCACAATATCAATCCGAGCCAAATCTGCTGGAACTCTGGCATAACCCTGTCCAGTGACTGCAATGGTTTGCCGATCGCCACTAGGTGGATAGAAAAACTGGGCAAGACGGGTGTTCTGGACAGGAGCAGGTGCAGCAATTGTACAAACTGGAAAAATCGATTCAACAGCGATCGCCAGAATAGCAAAAACCAAGTTGAAGTGAATTGGCCTAGTCATTGATGAATTCCTAAAAACTAGAATTTTCTCATTTAAATAATGGCTCTACTCTAAACTGAATTGCGATCAACGCACAAAGGGATTTGCTATAGCGGGGTGCGATCGCCATAAATACTATTATTTATCCCAAATACAAATAGACTCTGGTTTGACTGGACAAACTTTGTTATTAATTGGATTATTTTTGAGATAAACTCTATCAAGTTTAGTTAAGGATTGTAATGGGGTTAGATTTGTAATTTGATTATTATTAATGTAGACATCACGAAGATTAGGCAAAGATTTTAATGGGCTTATATCTGTAATCTGATTACGGTCAAGCTGAAGATATTCAAGATTAATCAAAGGTTTTAATGGGGTTATATCAACAATTTGATTATCGTTAAGATAGAGAAAATCAAGATTAGTTAAAGATGCTAATGAGGTGATATCACTAATTTGATTATTATTAATATAGAGAGAGCCAAGATTAATCAAAAATTGTAATGAGGTTATATTATTAATGTGATTATTATTAAGATAAAGAAATTTAAGATTAATCAAAAATTGTAAGGTCGTTATATTACTAATTTGATTATGATCAAGCTGGAGAGCTTCAAGATTAATCAATGATTGTAAGGGAGTTAGATCACTGATTTGATTGTTACCAAGAGTTAGGGATTGAAGATTAGTCAATGATTGTAAGGGAGTTAGATCACTAATTTTTTTGTACCATGTTTCTATTAGTTCTATATTTGTTAACTTTAAAAGTTTTTGATTAGCCTGATCACAATCATTGCTCTTGATATAGTTCAATAACGCCTCAACTGTATATTTAACTGGAGCAGCCAAACTATCTTTATTATTACACCAATCTGCAAAGTTCCAGAGGCTACTTGTTTACTCAGCGATCGCCCGTACTTTCTAATTGAGTTAAGCATCAGGATTATCTCCTTGGTGGAGCTGATTTAATAGAATATCAAGGATGCGACGATTTTCAGTTTGGAGTCCGCGAATTTCCTCTTGTTGTTGAAAAATAATTGTTTGTTGATGTGTGATATTTGCTTGATGTTGATCCATTCTTTGAAATAACTGTTCTCGTTCCTCTCTAGCTTCTGCTGCTACATTTACTAAAGTTTGAATAGCGCGAGCATTACTCTCAATTAAGCGATTGTTATTCTCAGTCGCGATCGCAATATTATCCACCCGATTGGTCAAAGTTTCGAGGGAACTAGCGATATTATCCACCCGATTGGTCAAACCTTCTACCGAACTAGCGATATTATCCACCCGATTGGTCAAACTTTCTACCGAACTAGCGATATTATCCACCCGATTGGTCAAACTTTCTACCGAACTAGCGATACTATCCACCCGATTGGTCAAACCTTCTACCGAATTAGCTAGACGATCTAGTCTTCCATCATCCCATTGCTGTCTACTCATAAATTTTTTCCCCAACTTGCTGGTTTTTATGATAACTTAGATTTTAGTTATTTTACTTAATCATTCTGCGATCATCTTACTTTTCTGCGATGCGATCGCGCAGGATAGATTTTTGGGGATAAATATTATCGTGTATAATGCTCAGAGAATACACCTATTAATCGAGCCAGATAGAAACATTAACTACTTTGAACAGGGTAAAGATCGCCATGACTAGCTTAACATTAAACCTTAACCCCATTATTAAACTGACAGATGAACAATTTTTTCAACTCTGTCAAGAAAATGACAATATTAGATTAGAACGCACCGCTAAAGGAGAATTAATTATCATGTCACCCGCAGGAGGAGAAACTGGAAATCGGAATGGAAGATTAACACAGCAATTATTCAATTGGGTGGATCAAGATGCTAGCGGTATTGCGTTTGATTCTTCCACGGGATTTAAACTACCTAATGGTGCAGATAGATCACCTGATGCTGCTTGGGTAAAGTTAGAACGTTGGAATGCTTTAACTCCTGAACAAAAAACGAAATTTCCTCCTTTGTGTCCAGATTTTGTGGTGGAATTACTTTCACCGAGTGATAGTTTGAAAGAAACTCAGGATAAGATGAAGGAATATCGAGATAATGGTGTACTTTTGGGGTTGTTAATTAATCGCAAAAATCAACAAGTAGAAATTTATCGACCAGGTAGAGAAGTTGAGGTATTAGATCATCCTACTCAGATATCTGGTGATCCGGTTCTCCCTGGTTTTGTGTTAAACTTAGCATCAATTTGGTAGCGATAACAGTGATGAGAAATGCGATCGCTTTTTTTCTAAAGTGCGATCGCACCTAATTTATTATAGTGTATAATGCTCAGAAAATGTACCTGTTAATCGAGCCAGATTGAAACCTTAACCACTTTGAAAAGAATAAATATCGCTATGACCAGCTTAACATTAAACCTCAACCCCATTATTAAACTGACAGATGAACAATTTTTTCAACTCTGTCAAGAAAATGACAATGTTAGATTAGAACGCACCGCTAAAGGAGAATTAATTATTATGTCACCCGCAGGAGGAGAAACTGGAAATCGCAATGCAGGACTAACTGCACAACTTTGGATTTGGAATGAGCAAAATAAACAAGGTATTGTTTTTGATTCTTCCACGGGATTTAAACTACCTAATGGTGCAGATAGATCACCTGATGCTGCTTGGGTAAAGTTAGAACGTTGGAATGCTTTAACTCCTGAACAAAAAACGAAATTTCCTCCTTTGTGTCCAGATTTTGTGGTGGAATTACTTTCACCGAGTGATAGTTTGAAAGAAACTCAGGATAAGATGAAGGAATATCGAGATAATGGTGTACTTTTGGGGTTGTTAATTAATCGCAAAAATCAACAAGTAGAAATTTATCGACCAAGTAGAGAAGTTGAGGTATTAGATCATCCTACTCAGATATCTGGTGATCCGGTTCTCCCTGGTTTTGTGTTAAACTTAGCATCAATTTGGTAGCGATAACAGTGATGAGAAATGCGATCGCTTTTTCTCAAGTACGATCGCCTCAACCTTCTAATTTAATTAAGCAGTAGGATGATCTCCCTGATTACGCTGATTGATTAGAATATCAAGAATGCGACGATTTTCAGTTTGGAGTCCGCGAATTTCTTCTTGTTGCTGAACAATAATTGCTTGTTGCTGTGCCATATTTGCTTGTTGCTGTGCTATATTTTCTTGATGTTGATCCATCCTTTGAAATAACTGTTCTCGTTCTTCCCTTGCTTCTGCTGCTACATTTGCTAATGCTTGAATAACGCGAGCATTACTCTCGATCAAGTGATTGTTATTCTCGGTCGCGATCGCAATCCGATCAACCCGATTGGTCAAATTTTCGACCGAGTTAGCGATATTATCAACCCGATTGGTCAAATTTTCGACCGAGTTAGCGATATTATCAACCCGATTGGTCAAATTTTCGATCGAGTTAGCGATATTATCAACCCGATTGGTCAAATTTTCGACCGAGTTAGCTAGACGATCTAGTCGAGCGTCATCCCATTGCTCCCTACTCATAAATTTTTCTCCTAAATTGCTGATTTTTATCATAACTTCTCTTTGAGTTCTTTTGCTTACCCTGCCACGTTCGCTAATTTTTCCCCAGGTGTGAACAGCACTATGTTATAATCAAAAGGATTAAACACATATTAGTGACTTTTTATTGAGCAGCAAATCAATAATAAATTTTTAAGTGCCTAGGATAAATGATTACTATTACTAATTACGTCATTACTGAAAATCTCTATATTGGCAAAAAATCAAAAATTTATCGGGGATACCGTCAATCTGATTCTGTCCCGGTAGTAATCAAAGTTTTGCATACCCAATATCCTCAGTTTCAAGAGCTAGTTATGCTCAGAAATGAATATAACTTGACTAAAAATCTCAATCTTCCTGGGATAATTAAATCTTATAGTTTGGCACCATATAATAATAGTTATGCAATTATTATGGAAGATCTAGGTGGAATTTCTTTGCAGGAATATATTAGAACTAAAGTTTTAGATTTAGCGGAATTTTTAGCGATCGCGATTAAGATTGTCCAAATCTTAGCAAATTTATATGAGGAAAGAGTTATTCATAAAGATATTAAACCTGCTAATATTTTAATTAATCCTGATACTAAAGAAATTAAATTAATTGACTTTAGTATTGCCTCACTTCTACCAAGAGAAACTCAATCTTTAAGTAGTATTAATAATTTAGAAGGAACTCTTGCTTATATTTCCCCAGAACAAACTGGGAGAATGAATCGCGGGATTGATTATCGAACTGATTATTATTCTTTAGGGGTAACTTTCTATGAATTACTGACAAGACAGTTACCTTTTACAGGGGATGATCCCATAGAAATAGTACATTGTCATATTGCCAAACAACCACCTTTGGTCAATGAAATTAATCCCAAGATTCCCCCTGTAATTGCTCAGATTGTTGAGAAATTAATGGCTAAAAATCCAGAAAAGCGTTATCAAAGTGCATTGGGTTTACAATATGATTTGGAAAAATGTCTAGAGCAACTACAACTAACTGAGCAAATTCCAGAATTTCCAATTGGGACAAGAGATGTAAGCGATCGCTTTATCATCCCAGAAAAATTATATGGTAGAGCAGAGGAAGTTGAGCAACTATTAGCAGCTTATGAACGGGTAGCATCTGGGAGCGAAACAGAAACTGGATGGAAAAATCGGGAAATAATTTTAGTTTCAGGTTATTCAGGAATTGGTAAGAGTGCGCTAATTAGTGAAGTTCATAAACCAATTGTCAAGAACAGAGGTTATTTTATCAAAGGGAAGTTTGATCAATTTAATCGTAACATTCCTTTTAGTGCTTTTGTCCAAACCCTGCGAGACTTAATGGGACAATTACTGAGTGAAACTGATCAACAGTTAGCACAGTGGAAAACCAAAATTTTGACCGCATTAGGTGAAAATGGACAAATAATTATTGAAGTGATTCCGGAACTCGAGAAAATAATTGGTAAACAACTACCAGTACCAGAATTATCAGGAATAGAAGCTCAAAATCGGTTTAATTTATTATTCCAAAAATTTATTGAAATATTTACAGCTAAAGAGCATCCTCTGGTCATATTTTTAGATGATTTACAATGGGCAGATTTAGGCTCATTACAGTTAATAAAATTGCTAATGAGTGAATCAAAGGTAGGATATTTACTATTAATTGGTGCTTACCGAGATAATGAAGTATCCCCGAGTCATCCTTTGATATTAGCTTTAGAAGAGATGAAAAAAGCATCAGCCATAATTAATACTATTAATTTAGCTCCCCTAAGTCTTTTAAGTTTAAATCAATGGATATCTGATTTGCTTAATGCTGATTTGGAAATAGCTCGACCATTGACAGAATTAATCTTGAAAAAAACTCAAGGAAATCCATTTTTTAGTATTCAATTCTTGAAAGCATTATATGAATATGGATTAATTAAATTTGATTTAGATCAAGGATATTGGCAATGCGATCTTGCTCAAGTCAAAGTGTTAGCTCTGACTGATAACGTAGTAGAATTTATGGCTATGCGCTTACAGGAATTACCTGAAGCAACACAAAATGTCTTGAAGTTAGCAGCTTGTGTGGGAAATCAATTTGATTTAGCGACTTTAGCAATTGTATCTAAACAATCAGAAATAGAAACAGCTACAGCTTTATGGAAAGCATTACAAGAAGAATTCATTATTCCTAAAAATGAAGTTTATAAGTTCTACTTAGGACAAGAAACATTAGAATTACAATCAGATCCAGAGCCAGGAGAATATAAATTTTTGCATGATCGGATTCAACAAGCAGCTTATTCATTAATTCCTGAACTAGAACGAGCGATCGCTCACTATCAAATTGGCAAATTACTATTAGAACAAATGTCTCCTACCGCGCTCGAGGAGCAAATATTTGAAGTAGTTAATCAGCTAAATTATGGAATTGAATTAATTACTAATCAAACTGAGCGAGATCAACTAGCACAATTAAATCTTTTTGCTGTTGAGAAAGCTAGCACAGCAACTGCTTATCAAGCAGCGCTTGGATATATAGAAAAAGGGTTAATTTTACTTGGTAATGAAGCTTGGGATAGACAATATGAGACAACTTTGAAATTACAACAAATCGCAACAGAATTAACCTTCCTTTGTGGTGAATTTGACCAAATGGAAACTTGGTTTAATTCAGTGATTACTCATGCTATAATTCCGCGAGATCAAGTAGAAGTTTATATCGTAAAAATTCAGGGATTAATCTCTCAAAATCGACTGATAGAAGCAATTAATAATGGTGTAGTAATTCTCACAAAATTGGGAGTTGAATTAATTGAAAATCCTACCTATCAGGATATTAAACAAGTAATTCAAGAACTTAATATCTTAGTTGGCGATCGCCCAATAGCAGACCTATTTCATCTGAATAAAATGACCGATTTAGACCAACTAGCGATCGTCAAACTTGCTGCAATTATTATGCCCGCTTGCTATCATGCTGGATCAGGTTTGTTTCCAATTTTGATCACTTTACAGGTAAAGTTATCTTTACAGTATGGTAATAGTCCAACTTCATCTCTAAGTTATGCAGCATATAGTATTTGCTTAATTAACCTGACTGATAATATTCCAGAAGCTATGCAATTTACTCAATTAGCATCTCGTCTAGCTAATGAACCAGATGCAAAAAAAATTCGCGCGGAAACTTTTTTGGTGATTGGATTATTTTTACACCATCGTCAGTTTGCACTACGGGAAACTTTACCGACTTTTCCCATAGCTTATCAAAATCACATTGAATTAGGTCAGTTAGATAAAGCTGGACTTAGTATAAATGGATTTTGCATGAATTCTTACTGGTCTGGTCAAAATTTAGCAGAATTAGCACCCCAAATTTTCAGCTATTATCAGCAACTGTTTGATTTAAAGCAGACAATATCAGCAAACTATTGTTTGGTGTATTGGGAAACCACACTATTTTTGTTAGGTAATCCTGACCAGATTGAACTTTCTTTTGACGATCTTAGTGCTGAAGAAAAAATGGTAGCTGAGTGTCTTAGCTCTCATGATATGTCGAGAGGATTTTTCTTTTATTTACACAGAGCAATGCTAAGATTTTTAATATTAGATATTCAATCAGCTCGAAGAGATGTCATTCAAGCTAGACAATATCTTACCGGAGTGAAAGGGTTTGTTTGTGAAGCTGGATTATATTTTTATGACTCACTGATTCATCTTGCTGATCAGAGTGAATTAGAAACTAAATTAGAGCAAATCCAAGCAAATCAAACGAAATTAAATCATTGGTCTGAATATGCACCGATGAATTATTTGCACAAATGGCAATTAGTTGAAGCGGAAAGATATCGAGTATTGGGAGATAAATTAGCTGCGATTGAGATGTATGAACAAGCGATCGCCGGTGCGAAAAATAACGGTTATGTTCAAGAAGAAGCTTTAGCAAATGAATTAGCAGCTAAATTTTATCTAAATTGGGAGAAAGAGAAAATTGCGACCGCATATATGCAATCAGCATACTATTGTTATGCTCAGTGGGGGGCAAAATGCAAAACAGATGATTTAGAAAAATGTTATCCCCACTTGCTTATTCCCATCATCCCATCTCCAAACAATCAAGTTAATGAACGAATGGGAACAATTTCCGAATTACACTCTATCCGCCAGACTCATAGTAGCAATAGTTTTAGTTTTATTGACTATGATGCGATTATTAAAATGTCTTTAGCCCTATCAGGAGAAATTCAAATTGAACAATTGCTGACGACTTTAGTGGAAATTATTATGGCTAATTCTGGAGCAGATAAATGTGCTTTAATTTTACTCAAAGACACTCAGTTATTTATTGAAGCAACGGGAATTTTTGGAGGAGAAACTACTACGGTGTTGCGATTGATCCCCCTAGAATCTAGTCAAGAGCTACCAGTTTCTCTCATTAAATATGTATATAGAACTCAGACAAATGTCTTAATTAATCAAATCCAAAACAACTTTGTTAATGATCCTTATATTCAAAAACAAAAGCCCCCAAGTATATTATGTACTCCGATTATTAAACAAGGAAAAATTATCGGGATTATTTATTTAGAAAATAGCCTAATTCAAGGAGTATTTAATTCTTCTCGTCTAGAAATGATTAATCTCTTAACCGCTCAAGCAGCTATTTCCTTGGAAAATGCTCAACTTTATGGGAAATTAGAAGCTTATTCTTATACTTTAGAGCAAAAAGTTACAGAGCGGACTCAAGAGTTAAAAGAAAAAGCTACTCAGCTCGAACTAATTCTTCAAAAACTTTATACCACTCAATCCCAAATGATTCAAACTGAAAAAATGTCCAGCTTGGGTCAGCTAGTAGCAGGGATTGCTCATGAAATTAATAATCCAATTAGTTTTATTTCTGGTAATATTGATCATGCAAATGAATATATTATCACCTTAATTGAATTGATTAAATTATACCAACAACTTGAATATCAACCGACTCTAGAGATTGCTGAAAAATTAGCAGAGCTTGACCTAGACTTTCTAATTTCTGACTTGCAAAAATTATTAAATTCCATGAAAACTGGTAGCGATCGCGTCAAACAAATTGTCAATTCTCTCCGCAATTTTTCCCGGTTAGATGAATCCAAAATTAAATCTGTTGATCTACACACAGGTATTGAAAGTACATTACTAATCCTACAACATCGATGCCAAGATGATAGTAAGTATCAGAAAATTAAAATAATTAAAGAATATGGTCAACTTCCATTAGTTAAATGTTACGCATCGGAATTAAATCAGGTTTTTATGAATATCATCAATAATGCTATTGATACATTACATCAAGCAGATCAAGAGTTTTCTGAATGGAATCAAGAACCGACAATTAGGATTAATACGAGCATGAATGATCTCCAAACTGTGGTGATCATCAAAATTGCGGATAATGGGATGGGGATCAAACCAGCTCTACTCACTAAAATTTTTGATCCCTTTTTTACCACTAAACCAGTGGGTCAAGGAACAGGATTAGGATTATCAATTAGTTACTCGATTATCGTGGAAAAACATCACGGTAAGTTAAGCTGTATTTCTCCTCCTGGGAGGGGAGCAGAATTTATCATTGAAATTCCCCTTTTTATTGACAATTAGGTCTAAGCTAGGTTATGATAAAACCTAGGCTAGAATTCGTTTAAAAAGTATGGAGTTATTTAGGGGTTAGCTCAAAGATTTATTTTTTTTGACTGAGGGTTGACTGAGCAGTTCTGAATTTTGGCATAGATAGCAAGTGCAGCGATCGCAAACAGTGCCATCACACCAGACATAGCGTAGGTTGTGTGTCCGTCAAAGAAAAAGCCAATCAGCGCACTTGATATAGCACCTGCTAACATTTGCAGAAATCCAATTAATGCCGTAGCAATCCCAGTAGCCTCTGCTCCTACCATAAGTGCGCTAAAGATAGCATTGGGTGGAATTAGTCCAGCACAGAATGTATTAATGATCAGGCATGGCATCAGTGTTGTCACCCCTGCCCAACCACTAACCGATAGGATGACAAGTGCAACAGATGAGGTAGCAGAAAGCACTAACCCAACACTGAGCAAACGTGCCGATGATATCCCAAGGCTAGTCAAACGTCCATTGAGAAATGAGCCAGCCATAATCCCGCAAGCAGTTAATGCGAAGAGTAAACCATAGGTTGTGGTCGAGATCCCTAAGACCTTGAGCATGACAAGTGGCGACCCCGCAACGTAAGCAAACATACACCCAAAAGTCAGAGCGTTGATCATCGCATAGCCTAGATAAATCGGATTACTGAGGAGCTGGATATAATTCCCTATTAACTGTCGTGGTTTTAGGGCACTTAGATCTCGGCTTTTAATTGACTCACCCAGACCGATGGCCACAATCAGCACCAGGAGCATCCCGCCAACAGCCAGGAATCCATAGATTGCACGCCAATTGGCGATCGCTAATATTGCCCCGCCAATTGTGGGTGCAATCATTGGTGCTATGGTCATTACTACGTTGACATAGGAGAGCTTGGTGCGAGCCGCTTGATCCTCAAACAGATCACGGATGATTGCCAGCATCAAAACCATCCCAGCACCTGCACCTGCGCCCTGAAATAAGCGACAAGCTATCAGTACATTTATTGATGGGGCAATAGTACCACCAATACTGGCCAGTGCAAAGAGGATGCAGCCTATGAGTAAAGCTGGTTTGCGTCCATAGTAATCGGAGAATGGACCAAAAATCAGTTGGGAGGTAGCGAACCCAAGCATAAACAGACTCAGGGTTAGCCCCACCGATCCACTTGATGCCTCCAGTGATGCACTAATCATTGGCAATGCTGGTAGTGCCATATCTATTGATAAAGGTGGCAGTGCGGCAATTATGCCAAAAAGCACGGTAAAGCTAATCGAGTTAGGGTTAATCCGCATATTTTAATGTTGACTAAAGTGCGGATATGTGAAATGTCGATTTCCGATAAATTCTAATAGGCTCTTACCGTAATTCTGGAGAAGCTGATCAGAGAATAAATACTTGTGGTGAGCAGCAGCACTGATGTCACGATAACATTTCTGTAGCGCACTCTCCCGTAGCGCAACTCCATCGCTAGCCCGATAAGCAAATGTGCATACTTCTAATGCTACCTCATACACATATCGGCTACTAAGTTGCGATAAGACCATTTGTGGGGAGCTAGCAACGCTGCCATTTTCTAAAGTACAGAAAACATCGTTCCATACTTCCAAGCTAAAGCTACGCGCCGATCGCATCTTGGCTTCAGTTAAGGCAAATTTCTCCTGAAAACTAGGCGAATTACTAATAAATTTGGACGATTCCTCTTTGACTACAGCGATCGCCGCCAGTTCATCCAAAGCTCTCCGTCCCACTCCTAAAGCGAAACCAGCATGAGCCAGGGAAAGTAAACCAGCCATCCCTAACTTATAAAGCCCTCCTCCACGCTTTGGCTCCGATTCATTGATTAAAAAGCTAAATGCTTCCGATTGGTATAGATTGCTAACCGAGAAATCAAAACTACCAGTACCTTGTAAACCTAACACCCACCAATTATCACCAACAGTAATGGCATTTCGTGGGCAATAAAAAACCCGTTGTTCAGGGCAACCATTCGGTAGTAATCTAGGTCGATCTTCATCTATAACCGTGACTCCACAAAAAACATAATTTGCATGTGTAATACCACTGCCATAACTGTACTTGCCATTAATTAGGTATTGGTCTCTTTTCTGTACTGCTTGTCCGCGATAACAAGCTCCGCTTCCAGCTACTACTAAGTCAACCGTATTGCCAAATATTTCTGCAACTGCATCATTTCCCAAAAATGCACCTGCTAGTGCTGTTTGTGCTACGCTATTTAACAGACACCAACCTGCCGATGCATGATGGTAAGAAATTTCCTCAATCACTTGGATAACTGTCAAAGGATCTACTTCAATACCCCCAATACTTTTCGGAACCAACATCCGGTAAAGTCCAGCTCCTTTCATGGTTGCAACGGTTTGATCAGTGAGATGCCGTTGTTGTTCGGCATTACTCATTTCAGCCCGCAGAATTGGTGCAATTAACTTAGCATTTTCAATTAAATTTTGGCTGACTTTTTTTGATTGGATACCTGGTGATTCTAGTTGCATAAATTTTTCCAATATCTGCCTAAGTTTGCTATTGCTGATCTAATTGATCTATGTTAGTTAACCTAACTGAAACAGAATCCCTTCTATACCTACTCCTGGTGAAAATGAAAAGGCAATACCAGTTAATGGTGTCAGTTGTTTGTCGGATGACTTTTGAGTTTCATGATGGTGATTGTTCAATCCCACATATTCTTGATCATTAATAGGATAATCCTTATTCCTTCTTAATATCATACGTTGGAGTACAAACAGTACCGAGGGACTCAGCATATTGCCATATTGACGAAGGATCTCCCAACTATCAGCCACTTGGCTATCACTCAGTCCAAGAGAAAGCTGTGACTTCTCAATAATGCGTGTCCCACCAGGATGAATAGCCCACAGATCAATATTTTCTTTTGTTAGTTTATGCTTTGCTAGAAAACGTTCAATAATTGGACCGACTCCAGTTTCAATGTAATCAGGTAATTGGCGTGATAACTTACAGGTAATTCCATTATCTTTTATGCCCAAAACAATACCATCTTTGGTCTGGGGAGCCAGGTAACTTAAGTGATCTTTAATGACGACTTTACCTTGACCGAATGCTTGCTGTTTTTCAATCGCTCCGATTACCATTGCCGCACATCCATCGCCAAAAATACTATGAATAATTACATCTCCAATTTCATCTTCAAATACGGCGTTGACTGAACTCAATTCCAGACAGATTACCAGAGCTTTATGGGCTGGATGAGCTAGCACATGATTGCCCGCAACTAACAGTCCATTCATGGCAGCAGCACAACCCATAAAACTTATTGTCACCCGAGCTGTATCTGGTCTGAGTTCGAGTTTCTCAATTAATTCTATATCTACTCCTGGTGCTACAAAACCTGTACTCGAAACAAAAACAATGAGACGAATAGAATCAACAATGTTCTCCTGACTTACAGATGCCTCTTTAAGTGCTTGTCTAGCAACCCGTTCAGCCAGAGGAACAGCATACTTCTTATAAAGATGCATCCGGAACTCAATATTACCTTGCTGTTGACTGAATGCTACTGTCTCATCACATAGTAAATTAACAGCCAAGTGTCTCGTCTCAATTCGAGTATTTTGGTAAAGCTTATCGATCCGGGTGCGATTTTGTTCTAAGTTAAGCAGGTTCGTAACAACTCTAGCTGCATCGGATTGTGGAATGATGTTCTCAGGAGTCCCAGTTGCGATACTTTTAATGATTGGAAAAAACTGCTTTGATTTCTGCATACTAGCTCGCAAAATAAATATTTTACTGAAATACGGGATACTGCGGGCACAGCTTCTTGTCAAATCGAGTTGAATCCAACAAAACCTTCACTAATATATTTTAGTGACGTTAATAATTGTTGTGGATGAAGATGTTCCTTGAAAATGCCAAAGTTATTTTCTTTGGCGATTCTTGATGGACTAAATAAGTAATATTTAATCAAGGTTGGTAATCTGTCCAGAAAAAAGTTTTTTGGTGGTAACCAGACAATGTTAAATTTCTCCGCTTCCTCTTGGACAAGATCTTCACTGATAATATTGGCAAAGCCACTTTTTTGATATGGCAGTGTATGGTGTACACGGTGTGAAGCAAGGCCAGCCGACAAAAAGCAGTCAATGTACTTGTTGCCAATCATCGTCAAATCGTAGGCATTTTTAATTTGGAAGACTGCCCAATCTTGATTCTCTATAAGATCGACTTTTGCTCCGGCTTCTTCTTCAAAATCGTGACTAGCAACAATCAGAAATGTGCCGATCCATAGAGTAATAAAAAATTGGATAAACCAAGCCCCTAAATCATCGTTTATCCAAAACAAAATTAACTCACTAAAAAGAAGTATCCGCATAGCAAAGAGACCAATATAATGGGGAATACTTTCTTGCCAAGAGCCATATAAATCTTTAGGAACACCGAAATTGTATCCAAATAATAAGCTAATCGCTCGAAAAAACATTCCTGTCAGAACATGGGCTAATTTATGTAAAGTATGAAGTGGGATTCGATAGTAACGAGGCAGTTCTAGGATGGCGGTAAAAACATTTCTCTTGATGTCAGGTTCGCACTGAGTAAAAGGATGATGCATCAAAGTATGACCATCCGTAACTACAAAAGCCATCGGCACGTAGTTGAGATCAAAAATGTGTGAAAATATTTTGTTGAGACCAACCTGTTTTCGATGAATTAGATAATGACCCGCACCTGAGAGCGAGATTCTTAACACCACCATTAGTGGAACAAACAGATAAATTGGCATATAGGACGTAAATTTTAATCGCAGCAATTCCACGAGGATATACATCACGAACAAAATCGCGGTAATGACATCAAAAAGCAAGTCCATTTTCTCAATTCTTTTTGTCATTTCCTGCGTTTTTAGTCTGCTTTTGATCCGATCAAGAAGTTGCTCCTTATTGTCGAAGTTAAACTTTGGTGTATCTCTCCAGCTATCAAATTTTTCCTTAAACAAAAATTCTGGAGCGCTATATTTAGGATGAACGTCATCAGGTACAGCTTTTCTTCCTAAAGCATATTTCTGGAGAATTTTCTTATTCTTCTCAATGTTGGGATGAAAAATATTAATCAATGTTGTAATATCTCTATTTCTCATCCGTCCAATGAAGAAACCACCACCGGGATGCTGCTTGATAAAGTCAGATAGATCGTATGCTTCTCCCTCGTAAACCCATATATTAGACATATTCAATTGCTGCTGCTTCTAAGTGTTGTTATTTGTCAGGATTGGATGATTATTGAAAGAGCGCTAATATAGGTTATGTAGGAGAACGTCTTAATGTAATGTCAAATTTCCACTGTTTAGCCCCCTCCAGAATATTTTTTTTCTGATTAGCCAGAGATTTTTCCTGATTAGTTAGAGAATTTTCCTGATTAGCTATGACTAAATACTGAAGACGGGGGGGCACTTCTTGTATTACTCTGTCTTGTTGATGTAAAGGATCACCCGCAAAAAACATCTGCGTTATTAAATCGTGGAATCCTAACTTAGAAACATGAAAATGAATATGGGATGGACGAACCCAACCTCCCCATGCGGGATAGCTACTCGGCATAATCGTAAGGAATTCGTACCGACCCTGAATATCTGTTTGACAAAATCCCCAATGCTGAAAATTTGGATCTATAGTCCCATTTGTATCTTCAGGATGATCGTATCGCCCTTGTGCATCGGCTTGCCATATCTCTACCTGAGCATTCTGAATAGGACGACATTGCTGATCAGTAACCCGTCCATACAAGTAAATCACCTGTCCTGCTGCAGGTTGGTTACGTCCATTGATCAGGGTTAAATCATTGTCTTTATCTTCCTGGTTTTTTGTGGGATAAAATGGCCCTTCACCGAGAGGAGGAGTAACTATTGCCTTACAAGATTGAGCATTTGTTTCTGTACGCCCAGATTGAGCTGACAATGGTAATCCTAGACCAATAGCTCCAGCCGACAGGAGTATTGATTTTTTTAACAAGTCACGTCTACCGATTTTAAGAATTTTATGATCCATATCGAAACTATATTTCTCCAATTTATATACAAATTTTGCTTGGCTGTTAGCAAAACCTGGTTAGAGCGGGTTTTCAGGTCAGAATCTTGGGGTTTGGATTCAACACCTATTCCCCTACGGATTAATGTAGGGGCGCAAAAGCTCTGCCGCCCGTTGATCTCAACCAAAGCTTTTAGGGCGGGTGTTTTTCTATTGTTTTTCTATTATAACATGATTATAACATTTTTTACCGAGGGTTTACCTCAACCAATTCCAGCGCTCATCTCCAGATAACTTTGGTTACTTCACAACGGGTGCATCTCATATTTGCAAATTTATCAATCAGGTAACGAAAAACAAGCATTTCAGCCTCCTGTTTCAAGGTTTTTGCAAAACTGAGATGCACCCCTTCACAACCATTAGATACTTACCGCTCAAATTAATCCAATTGGTGAAAAGAACTCTCAATCATGTTGTACTTGATAGTTGGGAAAATCCTAGTCATCTGATTGACAATTATGGTTCTTCAATATCAACCTAAAAGCACTTTAGGTCTCCCCATCCTTGCTCCAGGGAGATTTGGTAGAGATTTTTGATCTCGAAAATTACTTAACCCAAGGAGTATTTACTCGCGATCGCTTAGTAGTGGTTCAGTTTCTCTGTACTCAAGCTGCTATTTCTCTCGTCAATGCTCGACTTGATCAAAAAACACAAGCAGCATGACAAAATTTACAACCCAATTAGTTTTATTTCTGGTAAAATCGCTCATTCAAATGAATACATTACACTCTTAATTGAATTGATTAAATTATACCAACAACTTGAATATCAACCGACTCTAGAACACCGATTCAGTAATAAAATACTGAGTATAAATATTTAAGAGATTTACCAGAAATAGGGCTGACTAAATTTAACTGGAATGTATAATCAGGACAGATTTTAACTGCTTGGACAGTTCAAGGAGACCAAGCTCGTTATTTTGGGATTCGGAAAAACTTATTTGATTTGCGACGTAGTGCTGTAGTTCATCACCTACATATTTTGGCGCGATTAGGAATAGATCACCTCCGAACAAGTCAGTTCACCGAGTCCCTCTCCAGTTTAATTAGGTTACATTTGTTTTCTGTCAGCATCAACTCTACCAATTTTCTTCAGATTTACTCAAAATCCTTTTCTTGGAAGATATTTGTTTTTTTGCGGAAACGCAATTACCGGATTAATATCCTCAGTATTTCTACTTATAATCTATTACTGAATCGGTGTTCTAGAGATTGCTGAAAAATCGACAATTAGGATTAATACGAGCATGAATGATCTCCAAACTGCGGTGATCATCAAAATTGCGGATAATGGGATGGGGATCAAACCAGCTCTACTCACTAAAATTTTTGATCCCTTTTTTACCACTAAACCAGTGGGTCAAGGAACAGGATTAGGATTATCAATTAGTTACTCGATTATCGTGGAAAAACATCACGGTAAGTTAAGCTGTATTTCTCCTCCTGGGAGGGGAGCAGAATTTATCATTAAAATTCCCCTTTTTATTGACAATTAGGTCTAAGCTAGGTTATGATAAAATTGGCCTAAAATCAGTTGATTGATGAGAGTATATGATGAAAATCATCAACAATTATAATATTAATGAAGAAATATATCATGGTTCTCGCACTATTATTTATCGAGGAAATAGAAACTCTGACTTATTACCAGTAGTAATTAAATTATTAAAAAATCCGACTCCAAGTTTTAGTGAAATAGTCCAATTTCGGAACCAATATGCAATTCAAAAAAATCTGAATTCACCATTAATTATTAAAACCTATAGTCTGGAATTTTACCAAAATAGTTATGCTTTGGTAATGGAAGATTTTGGTGGTATATCTTTGTCGGAATATTTACAAACAAAAGACACATTAGGATTAAGTGATCTGGATGAATTTTTAACCATAGCCATCCGGATGTGTGATATTTTAGAAATACTACATGAGCAACGAATTATTCATAAAGATATCAAACCAAGTAATATTTTAATTAATCCAGAAACTAAGGAAATTAAATTAATTGACTTTAGTATTGCATCTCTCTTACCAAAAGAAAATCAAATTTTAATCAGTCCAAACGTTTTAGAAGGAACACTAGCATATATTTCCCCTGAACAGACGGGACGAATGAATCGGGGGATAGACTATCGCACGGATTTTTATTCTTTAGGAGTAACTTTTTATGAACTACTGACAGGAAAGTTACCATTTAGAGCTGATGACCCAATGACTTTAGTGCATTGTCATATTGCTCAATCAGCTCCATTAGTCAATGAAATTAATCCGCAAATTTCTCCAGTAATTGGGAAGATTGTTAATAAATTAATGGCTAAAAATGCGGAGGAACGTTATCAAAGTGCATTAGGATTGAAGCAAGATTTAGAACAATGTTTAAAAGCACTAATTACCACTGGTAAGATTAATGATTTTCCAATTGGTCAACAGGATATATGCGATCGCTTTATTATTCCGGAAAAATTATATGGTCGTGAGCAAGAAGTCGCAACAATTTTAGCAGCATTTAATCGTGTAGCAAATCCCCAGGAAATCGAAGGTAATAGTAGAGGAAATAGAGAAATTATTTTAGTAACAGGTTTTTCGGGAATTGGCAAAACCGCAATCATTAATGAAGTACATAAACCGATAGTCAAACAAAGAGGATATTTCATTAAAGGAAAGTTTGATCAATTTAACCGTCATCTTCCCTTATCAGGGTTTGTCCAGACATTTCGAGATTTAATGACACAATTGTTACATGAAACTGACTCAGAGTTAGCTGGATGGAAAACTAAAATATTAGCAGCATTAGGTGATAATGGACAAGTAATAATTGAAATAATTCCCGAATTAGAAAAAATTATTGGTAAACAACCAGCAGCACCAGAGTTGTCGGGAATAGCAGCACAAAATCGGTTTCGTTTATTATTGCAAAAATTCGTGAAAGTATTCACGAGTAAAGAACATCCATTAGTGATATTTTTAGATGATTTGCAATGGGCAGATTCAGCATCATTACAATTAATTCAGGTACTGATGAATGAAGCAACAGCAGGATATTTATTATTAATTGGAGCCTATAGAGATTATGAAGTATCGACCGTACATCCTTTAATGCTAACCTTAAATGAACTTAGGAAAAATTCTAAAATTATTAATACAATTACCTTAAATCCTCTGGAGAAATCAAGTTTAAATCAGTTAATCGCAGACACCTTAAACTGCACCATAGAAATCGCTCAACCATTAACAGATTTAGTTTATCAAAAAACTCAAGGAAATCCATTTTTTAGTATCCAATTTATCCAGAAATTGTCTAGAGATGGATTAATTAAATTTGCTGTCAAAAAGAGATATTGGGAATGTGATATTAGCGAAATTAAAGCGTTAGTATTAACTGATGATATCGTCGAATTTATGGCTTTACAGTTGCAGAAATTACCAAGGGAAACCCAGCAAGTATTAAAATTAGCAGCTTGTATCGGGAATCGATTTAATTTAGAAACTGTCGCAATGGTTTCAGAAAAATCACAATCAGAAACTGCTGGAGATTTATGGACAGCATTATCTACAGGTTTAATCTTACCACAAAATGAAGTTTATAAATGCTATATCGAGCAAGAATTACCAGAAATAGATCAAGAATCACACCAAGTTGAATATAAGTTTCTCCATGATCGGGTTCAACAAGCAGCTTATTCTTTAATTCCTGAATCAGAAAAAGCGATCGCTCATTATCAAATTGGTAAATTACTACTAGCACAAATGTCTCCCACCGACTTAGATGAGCAAATTTTTATCGTGGTGAATCAATTAAATTATGGGATTGACCTAATTGTAGACCAACAGGAACGCGATCAGCTTGCTCAACTGAATCTTAGTGCTGGTGATAAAGCAAGAACTGCAACTGCTTATCAAGCTGCGTATAATTATACAGAAATCGGGCTAACCTTACTTGGAGATGAAGCTTGGAGACGCGAGTACCAGATGACTTTGAAATTGTCTGAACTCGCGACAGAAGTAGCTGCTCTATGTGGATACTTTGAGCAGATGGA
This sequence comes from uncultured cyanobacterium, assembly GCA_963744145.1. Lineage (GTDB taxonomy): Bacteria > Cyanobacteriota > Cyanobacteriia > Cyanobacteriales > CAWUOF01 > CAVUSO01. The sequence continues at coordinate 3,000,097 of CAVUSO010000001.1, forward strand.
ACAATGGTTTAATGCGGTGATCACTCATGCTCAAACTTCCACCGAAAAAGTAGGAGTAACTATAGTAAAAATTCAGACATTATTTGCTCAAAACCAGCTTTTAGAAGCAATATCTATCGGTTTGGTAATGATCAAAGAATTAGGAGTTGAGATCCCTGATGTACCGACGAACCAGGATATTGAAGATGCTGTCGCACAAATTAACAAATTAATCAGCGATCGCGAAACCAATGACCACAACTATCAACCGATTGAAGAATTATTTTATCTCCCATTAATGACAGATGAGCAAAAACTAGGGATTATGCAGGTAGCGACAAGTATTCAAGCAGCTTGTTATATAGTCGGGTCGCTCCTGTTTCCGTTGCTAGTTGCTTTACAGGTAAAGCTATCAATCCAGTATGGTAACAGTCCTACTTCAGGTCTAAGCTATGCTTTTTATGGTCTTTTTCTGATTAACTTTCTCCAAAATGTAACAGATGCGATCCAGTTTAGTAAATTAGCATACCAGCTAGCGGCTGAACCAAATGCCAAAAATATTCGCTCTGCAACTTTTCTGGTCATCGGTTCTTTTTTGCACCATCGTCATTCACCAATGAGGGAGATTTTACCCTTACTTGAGTCAGGTTATCAAGCTGGATTAGAAACAGGTAATCTCGAATATGTTGGACATAATGGACAGGCGTTTTGTTTAAATTCCTATTGGTGTGGTCAAAATCTGACCGAATTAGAAACCCAAACCCGTGCTTATCGTCAGCAATTACTCGATTTGAATCAACTAACAACAGCAAACTACTGTTTAGTTTATTGGGAAACAATGCTATTTTTACTAGGTAATACTGACCAGATCGAACTCTCTTTTGAACAACCCCAATCTCAAGCAAAACTGGTTTCTGAGTCCCTCGCTTCTAACGATCTGTTCCGTGTATTTATCTTCTATTTATTCAGAGCAATTTTACAATTTTTAGAGAGAGATATTGAGTCAGCTACTACCGATATCGGGCAAGCAAGACAGTATGTAGCTGGAGGTATCGGATCTATTCCTGAAGTTGCTTTATATTTTTATGATTCTCTAATTATCCTTGCCAATATTACTCAATCTCAAACTGATTTACAAGGACAGCAACAACAAATCCAAGAAAACCAAATTAAATTACAGTTTTGGGCAGAACAAGCTCCGATGAATTATTTGCACAAGTGGCAATTAGTAGAAGCTGAACGCTATCGAGTTTTGGGACAAAAAGCCGAAGCGATCGCGCTTTATGACGAAGCGATCTGTGGTGCTAAAGAAAATGAATATATCCAAGAAGAAGCTTTAGCTAATGAATTAGCAGCTAAATTTTATCTTGACTGGGGTAAGGAAAAAGTAGCCCAAAGCTATATCCAAGAAGCTTACTACTGTTATGCTCGCTGGGGAGCAAAAGCTAAAACTGATGACTTAGAAAAACACTATTCTCACTTACTTCAACCAATTCTGCAATCACCAAATCTGAGTTTCAATCCCCTAGAAAGCATTAGTATTATTGCTACTACTTCTAGCCAAAAATCAATTCATCCTTCTATTTCTAGTAGTAACCGAATGACTGATTTTCTTGATTTTGCCTCTGTGATCAAAGCGGCTCAAGTTATTTCTACTAGTATTCAGTTAGAAGAATTAATTACTACCGTTAGCAAAATTATTATTGAAAATGCGGGAGCGAAAAAATGCGTACTCATTCTACCTGATGAGAATGAATGGCAAATTCGAGCAATTACCTCAACCAATCCCAGTGATAATCTTCCCATAACTTTGTTTACTTCACAACCATTAGATACTTATTCTGATCTACCGCTTAAATTAATCCAATTGGTGAAAAGAACTCTCAATCCTGTGGTATTTGATAGTTATGAAAATCCTAGTCATCTGATTGATAATTATCTCCTCCAATATCAACCCAAGAGCGCTTTAGGTCTCCCCATCCTGTATCAAGGAGATTTGGTGGGAATTTTTTATCTAGAAAATCACTTAACCCAAGGAGTGTTTACTCGCGATCGCTTAGTAGTAGTTCAGTTTCTCTGTACTCAAGCTGCTATTTCTCTCGTCAATGCTCGACTTTACCAACAAACACAAGCAGCATTACAAAATTTACAACAAGCCCAATTACAAATTGTGCAAAGTGAAAAAATGTCAGCTTTAGGTAATTTAGTTGCTGGAGTTGCCCATGAAATTAATAATCCGACTGGCTGTATTATTGGTAATATTGATTTTATGCAAAATTATATTCAAGACTTATTTAACATTATTGACCTCTATCGTGAAGAATTGCCCCAACCGAGTAGAAAACTTGCCAATGAATTGGCAAATATTGATCTAGATTTTCTGAGAAAAGATTTACCGAAACTGATTAAATCTATGAACGATGCAGCTGATCGCATTACCTCAATTAGTAATAGTCTTCGCACTTTCTCTCGTGCTGATTACGAATCTAAGCAGGAATTTAATCTCCATGAAGGACTCGATAGTACAGTCATGATTTTACGTCATCGTCTCAAAGCAAATGAGCAGCGTCCCGCCATTGAAATTATCACTAATTATGGAAATATTCCCCATCTAAAATGTTTTCCTGGTCAACTTAATCAAGTATTTATGAATATTATTGCCAATGCGATCGATGCTCTAGAAGAATCTAATCAAGGACGTAGCTATGAAGATATTCAAACTGATCCTAATCGCATCACCATTAGCACATCATTCCACCATCAATATATCCAGATTAGCATTGCTGATAATGGTACGGGAATGACAGAAGCAGTCAAACAACGGATTTTTGAGCATTTATTTACTACTAAAGGTGTGGGTAAAGGTACGGGATTAGGACTAGCGATCGCCCGACAAATCATCGTAGACAAACATGGAGGGAAAATTACGGTCAATTCCACTCCTGGAGTAGGAACAGAATTCTTGTTGGAATTACCAATAGTTTAAAAATTTTCACCTCTAGTCATAATTGTGAGACTATTGATGCGTTACCAAGCAGATAAAGGGTCTTCTCGATCGAATTAAGCACCGATAATTAGGATTAATACTAGTATGAATGATTTCCCAACTGGGGTGTACCGAATCATGGAATGGGATCAGAATTGATCATTAAGATTCCCCTTTTTATTGACTTTTGGCTCTAAGTTAAGTTATCATAAGCAACGGACTACAATTAGTTAACTTCTTACAGATAATGATCAAAAAAATAATAAATAATTATCTGCTCAATCAGAAAATAGATAATGGTTCTGGTAATAGACTTGTTCAAAAAAAAATAAAATCTGACTTAATTTTGCCGAAAATCTTTCACCAAGTCCCTCTGCGAACCGTCTTAATTGTGCCTTTTGTGTTACAAATTTTTGTAGCAGTAGGGTTAACGGGGTGGTTGTCATTACGGAACGGACAGAAAGCAGTTAATGATGTTGCTACTCAGTTACGGAGTGAAATTAGCGATCGCGTCAAACAATATCTGGATAATTACTTAGAAAAACCTTTCATCATTAATCAACTGAATGCAGATGCGATCAAACGCGGAGATTTGAGCTTAGATTTGAATGACCCAACCTCATTATTACAAGCTCAAAAGTTACTTTTGCAAGAAATAAAAGTATTTACTTTTACCAGTGCAATTTCTTTGAGTTCAGCACTAGGAGGAGAATTTTTGTCTTATCGGCGACAAAGCATTAATAAAGAAGATAATTTACTGCAATATACCATTAGCAACAATTCTACTGACTATACTCTTCATACCTACGAGCTAGGTTGGAATGAAATTCCTACTGGAAAGGTTGAAAAAGATCCTAAAAAATATGATGCTCGACTCCGACCTTTTTACACTGTTGCTGAACAAAAAAAACAACCAACTTGGAACGAAATCTATGTAAATCTTACTACACTTCAACCACAGTTGAGTGCGAGCTTTCCGATTTATAACGATCACGGTAAACTCCAAGGTATAGTGTCTAATGCTTTTGTTCTAGACGCGATTAGCAAATTTCTAAATAATCTCAAGATTGGGAAATCCGGACAGATTTTTATTATCGAACGATCGGGATTATTAGTAGCAACTTCAACCCAACAACCACTCTTTATATTAAGTCAAAAGAAAGGTGAGGAACCACGACGGGTTAAAGCTGGAGACAGTCATGATAGTTTGATTAGTTTAACTACTCAAAATTTAACCCAAAGATTTGGAAACTTAATTAATATTAAAAATCAACAATCCCTAGAATTTATGCTGTCCAAGCAGCAACATTTTATTCAAGTGATGCCATTTCAAGATGGTCGAGGACTTGATTGGATAGTAGTGGTCGTGGTGCCAGAATCTGACTTTATGGATCAAATTAATGCTAATACCCAGATTACAGTTTTATTGTGTTTATTAGCTTTAATTGTAGCCACAGCTATGGGGATATTTACTTCCAATTGGATTGCGGCACCAATTGGTCGGTTGAATCAAGCTAGTGAAGCGATCGCGTCTGGAGAATTAGAGCAAAATATCTCTGACTTTCCCGTGCAAGAGCTAAGTGCTTTAGCTAAATCATTTAATCAAATGAGTCAGCAATTAAAGCATTCCTATCAATTCCTAGAACAACGAGTCCAAGATCGGACAGCCGAACTAGTAATAGCCAAAGAAAAAGCCGATGTAGCTAATCAGGCAAAAAGCACATTTATTGCTAACATGAGCCACGAATTACGCTCTCCGCTTAACGCTATTCTCGGTTTTGCTCAAATCATGACTCGCTCTCAAAATCTGCCCCGTGAGCATCAAGAAAGTGTGGGGATTATCTCCCGGAGTGGGGAACATCTCCTTACTCTGATCAATAATATTCTTGACCTTTCTAAAATTGAAGCAGGTAAAACGACCCTTAATCCTAAAAACTTTGACCTTCATCGACTCCTGGAAGATATTCATGATATGTTTCAAATCAAGGCTGAAGAGAAAAATTTACAGTTACTCATGGAATATGCTCCTCATCTACCTCGTTACATCCGAACTGATGATATTAAATTACGTCAAGTGCTAATTAACATCATTAACAATGCTCTCAAATTTACTCAAACTGGAGGGATTTCTGTCAGAGTAGACCTTGGTGAAACTAAGACCTCATCCCACAGCATTCATTTTGAAATTGAAGATTCTGGAGCGGGGATTGCTCCAGAAGAACTAGGAAATTTATTTGAAGCATTCACTCAAACTGAGACGGGAAAACAAGCTCAAGAAGGAACAGGTTTAGGATTACCAATTAGTCGTCAATTTGTACATCTGATGGGAGGTGATATTACCGTTAAAAGCCAAGTAGAAATTGGCACAACTTTTCTATTTGATATTCAAGTCACTGTCGTCGAAGCTAGCGATGTTACCACTCAACAACCTACGAGTCGAGTCATTGCTCTTGAACCGAATCAACCCAAATATCGTATTCTCATTGTTGACGACAAACCCCTCAATCGTCAGTTATTAATTAAGCTGCTTTCTCCTTTAGGATTTGAACTACAGGAAGCAATTAATGGACAAGAAGCTGTCAACATCTGGTCGGAGTGGGAACCCCATTTAATTTGGATGGATATGAGAATGCCAGTGATGGATGGTTACACTGCTACCCAAATGATTAAAGCCCATATCAAAGGTCAAGCAACAGCGATTATTGCTCTTACTGCTAGCGTATTAGAAGAAGAAAAAGCAATGGTATTATCAGCAGGATGTGATGATTTCTTGAGAAAACCTTTCCGAGAGGAAGAAATTTTTAAAGCTATGCACAAACATATTGGTGTCACCTATATTTATGAAGATTTAACTCCTAATAATCTGGGAGTAAAGCATACAAAAGAGATTTTAACTGTCGCCGAAATGGCTAAATTACCGACGGAGTTATTAGCTCAACTTCAAGAAGCAGTGATGTTTTCTGATGAGGATTTAATGGCTAAATTAGTCAATCAAATTACTCATCATAATGAACCTTTAGCACGGGCAATTGAAAATTCCCTGCATCATTTTGAATATGAAAAGATTTTGAATTTAATTGCAGCAACTCAACCATAAAAGAGAGATAAAAATGAATAATAGTCACTGTCAAATTATGGTAATTGATGATATTCCTGCTAACTTGCACTTACTTACTAATCTTTTAAGAGAAAATGGCTATCTGGTGCGGGCATTTCCTAGTGGAAAGTTAGCTTTAGCCGCGATTGAAAAAACTTCTCCTAGTTTAATTTTGTTAGATATTTCTATGCCCGAAATGAATGGTTATGAAGTTTGTCAACATCTCAAAGCTAACGAATTTACTTGCGATATTCCGGTGATTTTTATCAGCGCTTTGGATGAAGTAATGGATAAGATTAAAGCTTTTAATGTCGGGGGAATAGACTATATCACCAAACCTTTTCAAGCGGAAGAAATTTTAGCGCGTATTTCTACTCATTTAGAACTAAGTCGCTTGCAAAAAATGCTAAAACAAGAAAATTATCTGCAATCTCAACAGCTAGCAGAACAAAATCAACAACTCCAATGGATCAATCAGGAATTAGAGCAAGCTAATCAAGAACTCAAACAACAATACTCTCAACTTCAGCAAGCCCAATTGCAAATTGTGCAAAGTGAAAAAATGTCAGCATTGGGGAATTTAGTTGCTGGTGTTGCCCATGAAATTAACAATCCACTGGGCTGTATTGTTGGCAATATTGATGCTGTTCAAAATTATACTATTGATCTATTTGATCTGATCAATCTCTATCGCGAAGAATTCCCCCAACCTAGTCCAAAAATTGAAAATAAATTGGCAGCAATTGACCTGGAATATGTCAGTGAAGATTTGCCCAAGCTGATTAAAGCCATGAAAAATGCGGGCGATCGCATTACTTTGATTAGCAATAGTCTTCGCATTTTTTCCCGTGCTGATCGAGAATGGAAGCAGGAATTTAACCTCCATGAAGGACTCGATAGTACAATTTTAATTTTGCATCATCGTCTCAAAGCAAATGAATATCGTCCAGAAATTAAAATTATTACTAATTATGGTAATATTCCTAACCTAAACTGTTTTCCTGGTCAACTTAATCAGGTGTTTATCAATATGATCGCCAACGCGATCGATGCTCTAGAAGAATCTAATCAAGGACGTAGCTATCAAGATCTACAAAAAGATCCTAATTATATCACCATTAGCACATCTTGTCACCATCAATATATCCAGATTAGCATTGCTGATAATGGTATTGGTATGACAGAAGCAGTCAAACAACGGATTTTTGAGCATTTATTTACTACGAAAGGTGTGGGTAAAGGTACGGGATTAGGACTAGCGATCGCCTGGCAAATCGTAGTAGATAAACATGGGGGGAAAATTACCGTCAATTCCACTCCTGGAACAGGAACTGAATTCTTGTTGGAATTACCAATAGAATGAAATAGCCCAATTATCGGTATAATGAGTCAATCAAATTCAAGATGGGTCCATTAATATGAATATCCCACTAATTCAACAAGCTACAGCAAACGAAGATAAAATTGCTATTGTCACTCCAGAAAAAGCTTATATATATAGGGATTTACTTGAAAATTCTGGTTCAATTGCTACCACTCTGTTAGGTGAGTTACAGGATTTACAAGAACAGCGAGTCGCTTTTCTCATCCCTCCAGGGTTTGAGTATGTAGTTACTCAATGGGGGATTTGGCGCTCTGGTGCGATCGCAGTACCTTTGTGTGTTTCCCATCCCCGACCGGAATTAGAGTATGTGATTACCGACTCCGATGTGTCTATCATCATTGCTCATCCTAATTTCGAGACTTTATTACGTCCCATTGCCCAATCCCGAGGTTTACGATTTCTGCTCACTTCCGAAACACGCGCTCCATCAATTAGTTCACTTCCAGAAATATCTCTCTCAAGACGAGCATTAATCCTCTATACTAGTGGCACAACTGGGAAACCCAAAGGAGTAGTCACAACTCATCAAAATATTCAAGCTCAAATTACTAGCTTGATTACTGCTTGGGAATGGACATCAACAGATCGAATTTTACATATTCTACCACTTCATCATATTCATGGCATCATTAATGTCCTATCTTGCGCTCTCTGGGTTGGAGCTGAGTGTCATATTCTCCCTAAGTTTGATGCTCAAATAGTTTGGGAATACATTAGTCAAGGTAATTTAACCTTATTTATGGCTGTACCCACAATTTACGTCAAACTCATTGCAGCTTGGGAACAAGCAGATCGCGATCGGCAAAAAATCCTGTCTGCTGGTTGTCAGAAAATGCGTCTCATGGTTTCTGGTTCAGCAGCTTTACCGATTCAAGTATTAGAAAAATGGCAAAATATCAGCGGTCATTTTCTCCTAGAACGTTATGGAATGACGGAAATAGGAATGGCGTTATCTAATCCTTTACATGGTGAACGTTTACCCGGATATGTTGGTAAACCCTTACCCCAAGTAGAAGTGCGTTTAGTTGATGAAAGTGGCAATTTAGCTGCTACTGAAATACCAGGAGAAATCCAAGTTAAAGGACCGGGAATTTTTCTTGAATATTGGCAAAAACCAGAAGCAACTACCAAAGCTTTCCATGACGGTTGGTTTGCTACAGGTGATCTAGCTGTAGTGGAAAATGACAATTATCGGATCTTAGGAAGAATCAGTGTAGATATTATCAAAACTGGAGGTTATAAAGTTTCTGCACTAGAAATTGAAGAAGTTTTGCGGACCCATTTAGAAATTCAAGATTGTGCTGTAGTTGGAGTTATTGATCCAGAATGGGGTGAAAGAGTTTGTGCTGCTTTAGTGTTGCAACCAGACAGCAATTTAACCTTAGAAACTCTCAGAACTTGGGGAAAAGAACGATTAGCAGTTTATAAAATTCCGACTCAAATTATGATCCTACCAGAACTACCTCGTAACGCGATGGGAAAAATCCATAAACCGACTTTATCTAAATTATTTTTGGCTTAAATAGCACTGCTATAACTGAAACAAAGCTGCTAATGCTATCCCTAAAGCATCAGCAGCATCATCCGGTTTCGGAATATAACCTAAATCTAATTCTCGAGCTACTGCTTGTTGTACTTCTAACTTATCCGCATTACCATATCCAGTTAGTGCTTGTTTAATTTGGGCTGGAGTAAATTCGACTAGAGGTAATTTATGCTGTGCTAATACTAACATCATCACTCCCCGAGCTTGAGCAACTAAAATAGTATTCCCCATCCGATAGAAAAATAACTTTTCTGTCGCTACTAAATCCGGCTGTATTCCTTTAATTAAAGTATGTAAATCATCATAAATTGTACAAAGACGTTGACCTATTTCTTGTTTAGCAGGAGTTTGAATTACACCAAAATCTAACATAATTGGATTATTTTTAGCAGCAATTTGATAAGTAATAGCACCAAATCCTAAGGTCGCTAAACCTGGGTCTAATCCCAAAATAATTTTCTTCATAAAGTTAAAAAGAATTAATTAAATAAGTAATCCAATTATGATTTTGAAACCGTGCTAAACGCCAGGTTTTGCCTTCTGATTGACGCTGTAAATAAATTTCAAAGAAATTTTGCCGTCGGACCTGCTCATCACCAGAGAGCTGTAATTTCAGATCATAAGTCCCCTGCACATGGAAAGAAGATAAATGCTGAATTTGTAAAGGTTCAAGTAAAGTAATTACGACCTGATCAATTTGCCATTGCTGGGGTTGGGAAAGCTCCAAATAATGACTGAGTTGCTGTTGTGTTTGACTGAGCTGGAGCGCGATCGCTTGTTTTACCAGTTCTTGATTTGGTTCTAACCCGCTAATGCTAAAAGTAACATTACAGGCACTCAGTAAACTAAATAACCACGCGATCGCGATAAGCTGGACGATTTCTTTGACTATTTTAGACATCAATGGTACTCAAGATAATATAGAGATAGGGCTATTTTAATTGGCAAACCACAATGACAAAACAAAGCATTGGCTTGAACAACCAACTCTATGACTACTTTATGTCCATTTCTCTCCGTGAACCGGACATCCTACGTCGGTTACGAGAAGAAACTGCTACCCATGAGCTAAGGATAATGCAAGTTGCACCAGAACAAGGTCAATTTATGGCACTGTTGGTGCAATTGATGGGAGCAAGCAAAATCTTGGAAATAGGAGTTTTTACTGGTTACAGCTCTCTGTGTCTAGCTCTAGCACTTCCTCCTAATGGGACTTTGCTCGCTTGTGATATCAATGAAGAATATACCTCAGTCGCTCGTCGCTATTGGCAAGAAGCAGGAGTCGCAGATAAAATTAGCTTAAAATTGGCACCAGCACTAGAAACCCTAGACCAACTTTTAGCCAGTCCTCAAGCTGGAACCTTTGATTTGGTATTCATTGATGCTGATAAAGAAAATTATGAACATTATTACGAGCGATCGCTGCAACTAATCCGTAATGGTGGCTTAATTTTGATCGATAATGTCCTTTGGGATGGACAAGTTGCCAATCCGGAAATTCAAGATATCACCACTCAGACGATCCGTGACTTTAACGAAAAACTGCGTCATGATGCTAGGGTTACTCTTAGTTTAGTTCCCATTGGCGATGGTTTAACTCTCGCACTCAAACGCAGATGGGCGAGTATTTTGGGCGAACAATAAGGTAAATCTGTTCCATTGAGCATTAAGGGAAGTTTTCTAGCAGAGGAGAAAGCTTCACCCATCACGGTTGCTAGTTTAATTATTATATTTCCTCTGCTCCAATTTTCTCAATCCATTAGTCCGGTGACGATCTCCCAAAAAGTCCCAATCTGGTAATAGCTGTTACCATAATTTATTTTTTTATTTGATATCATTGACTAAATAGATAACTAATTTGAAGGAGTCTCCCATGCAATATAGCTTTGGTATATTAGGGATCTCTCCAGTATTGGAGTTTTTTACCCATCAGCAAGATGTTGTTCAGCCTCAATCCCCCACTGGTGTAGAATATATCGGTGCCTATAAATGCACTCTTGATGCTGTAATTAAATCCGTTGAACCTGTCCCACCCAAACGCGGTTGGGATTTAGAGGAAGTCGTGGAAACTGTGATTAATTTTTGGGTGAATAACCCCGATAGTATTTGGTACTGGCGCGAACGATTAGAAGATGCAGGCAATGCTAATATATTAGTAGCCAGAATTGGTAATACAAAAGGGTTAAAGGCTGAGTTTGAATCCCTCTTGTTGAAATAATTAAGTCAATCGGGCGATCGCGCTTTCAATCTCCGTTTAAAAATTCTAGATAAGTGTTACCCAGTTCTTTTACAGCCAGTTCATAAAACTGTTTTCCATGTTCTGGTGTCGCTAAAGCTGGATCAGAACCCATTCGACCATCCGGATAGCGACGACGAAAGTCTGTCGGACCATAAATTGCGTGTCCAGAGCCAACTTCTGAGGAAAGTTCTGCTTGTTTAATTGCGGCTGGATAGATATACTGAGTTAGTGCTACCTCACTAGGAGTTGCATGGGAACCTTCGCGATCGCCATATAATTTTTTCGCTAATTTATAAACTGAACTGCACATAAACCAATTCCCAATTTGACATTGCACCAGATCAGCATTAGGGATATTTAATTCGGCTAATACTGTATAACTTTCTGAAAAAGCTGCTTTGAGAGTAGCAATGTTACCACCATGACCATTAATAAAAAATATCTTGGTAAAACCAGTTTTAGCTAAACAAATCACATAATCACGAATTACCTGAATCATGGTACTCGGTCGTAAACTAATCGTACCGGGAAAATTAGTATGATGTAATGCCATCCCCACATTAATTGTTGGACCGACTAAAACATCGATCTCTTGACCAATCCCTTGAGCGATCGCTTCAGCACAAATTGTATCTGTACCAATTAATCCGGTTGGTCCATGTTGTTCCGTCGAACCAATTGGTAAAATTATCCCTGGAGATTTTTCCAGATAGGTTTCTACTTCTGTCCAAGTGCTTAACTGCAATAGCATAGAAAATTTATCAGTGGTGTTTTCTGGTTAAATTTTAGCTTAGATTAATAGACCTCTTGCAAAAGTCCTTATTGATCTATTTATTGACAGGCAAGATGCCTGTCCCACCAGAAAAAATCACTTTTGTGGGACAGGCATCTTGCCTGTCCTATTTATTTTTGCAAGAGGTCTAATGAAAATTTTGGTAAAATAGTCAGATTTTGGGCATATTAAAGTTAGAGAATTAAGCAGGGAAAGCAAGGTTGTCCTTAGGTATGTAGTTGCGATCAGAGTGTTCTAATCTTTTTTAATAAAATAATTGATCGAGGTGAATATGATTAAAATTTTGGAGCTGACATCTGATGTCTTGGTAATCAAGCATAAACCAAGCTTATTATCACTAATAATAATTGTGATTGTTTTAACATTAATTGTATCGATTTTCTACCTGTATAGATCAAATATTGCAGAGACAATAGCTTTATTTTTACATTCATCAGTAATGGTAGGTTTCTGGGTTTTATTGCTATCTTCCCAAACCACGATCTGGACAGTCGAAAGAGATAAAAATTTATTGACAATCCGCAAAAAATTTCATTCAAGCAAAACCTACTCCCTATCACAAATACAATTAATACATATAATTTCCGATCGTTATGATTTAGATGAGTCTTGGTGTGAAATTCAACTGGCTTCTCCCCAGAAATCCGTTAAAATTGATTTAGGAGTTGGGATCTGGACAAGAAAAGACCAAAAAATCCTGGTTGAATCTATTAGCTCTTTTCTCGGTATCTGCAAAAGTTAACTAAGTAATTCAAAAATATAGTAATTAATTATTAGAATTAATCATCGAAACGGTCGGACTAATCGCCGACTTAGGATAGGCAATTCTTTGATGATTAGATTGCAGCCAAACTTGCACAAAAATATTAGTGATTTGTGACATTTCTTCGCGAGTTATTCCAGAATCTATCAACTGATTTTCTTGCCATCGACAACGCAGAATTTTATTCACCATTGAGAAAGCTTCTTCTCGACTAGCATCTTTTAGACTTCGCAAAGCCGCTTCACAAGAATCTGCTAAAATCACAATTCCTGTTTCCCGTGATTGGGGAATTGGTCCGATCATAGCGAAAATCTGCTTCTGATAAAGTTAGACTCGGATCTTTTTCCACCATCTGCTTGGCTTGATAATAAAAATAAGCAATTAACATGGTGCCTTGATGTTCTGGGATAAAAGCTTGGATTGCTGTTGGTAAATGATGTTTCCGGGCTAATACTAATCCTTCAGTAACGTGTTTTTTAATAATCTGGGCACTTTTCCACGGATCGTTTAGTTCGTCATGTTTGTTTGGTGACCCCATTTGATTTTCAATAAAATATTCAGGAGCGTGCATTTTTCCAATATCGTGGTATAATATACCTGCTCTAACCAGTTCAACATTACAACCCAATTCTTTCGCCGCAGCTTCGGCTAAGGTAGCGACAAACAAAGTATGTTGAAAAGTCCCAGGGGCTTGGGCTGCTAATTGCTTGAGTAAAGGACGATTGGGATTAGCAAGTTCAGCTAAACGAATTGGTGTAATTAAATCAAACAGACGTTCTAAATAAGGACTTAAACCTAAAGCAACAATACTCCAAGCTAAACCAGCTAAACCTTGGCAAGCGGCAGAGGTAAGTATATTATACCAAAAAGGGATGACGGTGACGCTGAGGATTAAGGTCAGCACTAGATAGACGCAACCTTGAATTAATCCTACACCACCACCTAAGATCGCTAATTCTTCCCGCGATCGCAACTTGCCCGCTAGCATACCCCCCAGCATACCCCCTACACCACTAGCCACCAAGGAGATCCCCTGAATATTCATGCCCACAGGTAGCACAATCATTAACAGGGCGATCGCCGAGATCGCTAATGCTGAACTATAAAAACTACCTACCAATAAACCAACTGCGGGCAAACTCAGGTAGGGCACACCTAAACTGGGCAGTAAGGGTGTACTTAAACTTAACAACAGCAATAAAATACAATCTCGGCGTCTTAAATGAGGCTGAAAACGGCGTTTGACTAACCAAAAAATCCCCACTCCACTACTAATCAAAAACGCGTATCCAATTAAACCTAACCAGTTAATCCCGCGTCTGCTCAAGTGAAAATGATCAAGCAAGAGGAAATCTGCATGGCTAATCATCTGCCCCGCCGCGACAATTACTTGTCCTTGTTTCACTTCTAGCATCACTGGTTTGACGGCTTCGGCTGCTTGTGCTGCTTTTTTGAGACTTTCTTCTTTGTCCGCGATTAAATTTGGTTTTATTATGGCTAATAAAATTTTATTTGCCAAAGTTTCGGTGCTAGCTGGAATGGAAATTTTGACCTGTTTATTAATGGCGGTAGCTAAGATATTTTCCGGTAATCCTGGGGGAATTCCTTGGCTGAGAATCCGATCTAAAGCCTGCTCCATCCCAGCACTCATTTCTTCCCATTGGGCATCAGATAGGTCAAAAACTGAACTATCATAGATAGTATCCAGGGAAAAGTTAGCCGAGCGATCGCGATTTGGTGATGCAACTGACTGTGAGATCAATGCGATCGCTTGCTGATACAATTGACGAGCTTGAGTAATGGTGACTAACAGCTCAGAAAACTCATTGCTAGCAGCCAGATAATGATAAGCTTGAAGTTCTTGGAGCGCCTTCTGTCCAGAGTTATTTAATCGCTGAAAATCTAACTCATTGGCCGAATTAAGATCAGACAAAAAATATTTAGACAGAGATTGATTATCGATCTGTGGATCTTCTAAGATCATTAACAGAGTTCGCCATTCCCATTCTTGAGCGCGACGCAAATAAATTTGGGTAGCCAGAGAAAGAATAGCGGTATTAGTAAAAGGTAAATCACCTGCTTGTTGACGAATGCGTTTACCTTGAGCTAAAATTTCTTGAAAATTTTGATATATTTGCTGATTAATAGCTGGATCAATTGCCAATACTGGAATAATCTGACTAATGGCAACTTTCTGATTTGCTTCTGTTGTTTTCGGATCGGCAATCGTGATTGGTTCGGGAGCAACAATTGTATAAGGTGCAATTGTGCCTACATCTAATTTGGGCTGATTATAGAAACGATGTCCCATTGTCCCGGTGAGAGAGCCAATGGCCACAATTAAAATCAGGCGAGAACGCTTTTCTTTAGTCAGGGACATTCTCAGCCCTGTCTGACGGGAAGAATGGCTAGTTTGCCCAATACGCTCTTCAATAGAAGATTGATCAGATAATTCGGGTTTTTGCGGACTGCGTAGCAACTGGTCAGAGGATAAAGCTAAACAGATTCGCCACCACTGCTTAAACTGCTGTGTCAACAACTGAAGCGTTTTCATAAATGAAAATTAGTGGCATATTAAAATATTGTGCCAGTAAAATTAGAATTTCTAGATTTTCGCGACTGAGAATATATCGGGTAATCGCGCTCATAATCTCCAGTTGATTAAACCGGAGATTACTTATTATATCAATTTCTAGATTCGTTTTGCCACCATTTTTTCGACAGCTTCGACAATTTGTTCTGGCTGCACAATTGTCATTCTTTCCAGAGTACCATTATAAGGAGTAGGGATATCCTGGGAAGAAAGCCGCAATACAGGAGCATCTAGTTCATCAAAAAACTGATCATTAATTGAGGCAATTAATTCTGCCGCAATGCCACCAGTTTTCATACATTCTTCTACAATTATAACTCGGTGAGTTTTCCGGATGGAAGCACCAATAGTTTCTAGATCAAGTGGCTTGAGGGAAATCAAGTCAATTACTTCTGGGTCATACCCCTGAGGCTCCAATTGTTTGACTGCTTGCATAACATGATGACGCATCCGGGAATAAGTCAAAATTGTGACATCCTTACCCTGACGTACCATTTCTGCTTGATCAATTGGTATTAAGTATTCGTGGTCGGGTAAGTTTTCTTTTAAGTTGTAGAGCAGAACATGCTCAAAAAATAAAACTGGATTATCGTCGCGAATGGCTGATTTGAGCAGACCTTTAGCATTGTATGGTGTCGAACAAGCTACAATGCGTAAACCTGGTACTGCTTGGAAATAAGCTTCTAATCGTTGGGAATGTTCTGCACCTAATTGACGCCCCACACCTCCTGGGCCGCGGATTACCATTGGGATTTTAAAATTACCACCAGAAGTATAACGGAGCATCCCAGCATTATTAGAAATTTGGTTGAAAGCAAGGAGTAAAAAACCCATATTCATGCCTTCAATAATTGGTCTTAGTCCAGTCATAGCAGCCCCAACCGCCATTCCCGTAAAACTATTTTCTGCGATCGGTGTGTCAAGAACCCTTAATTCTCCATATTTTTTACATAGATCTTTAGTGACTTTGTAGGAACCGCCATAGTGTCCCACATCTTCACCTAGGACAAATACCACGGGGTCGCGAGCCATTTCTTCATTGATTGCTTCACGCAGGGCGTTAAAAAGAAGAGTTTCTGCCATTTTTAGTTTAGCTGCTATGTCAGAATAGAATGATTAGCATATTAACCTTTCTCTGTCGCTCATGCGGCACAAAAGTGTAGTAAAAAACCAAAAATTACACTCTAATCACTCATTAATTTTGGGCAATGATCCCCTTAAATACTTATTTAATTTTGGGTAATCCTGGGACTATCAAATAGTCAGGTAAGTCTCAATTCGATGGCCGCCAAATTTTAATTGTACCATCACCACTACCACTAGCTAGAGTTTGACCGTCTGGGCTAAATACTACTGCCGTCACCCCATGTAAAATTTTTAAATAACCAGTCAGGGTTTGGAGATGTTGACCCGTGGCGAGATCCCACAGCTTAATCGTGCCATCCCCACTACCACTAGCTAAAGTTTGTCCGTCAGGACTAATCGCCACTGAATAAATTACATCCTGATGCTCAATCAGAGTATATTGGACTTCGCCCTGGGGCAAATGCCACAGCTTAATCGTGTTGTCACCACTACCACTAGCTAAAGTTTGCCCATCAGGACTAATGGCGATCGCATAGACCGCATCGCTATGACCAGTCAGAGTGGCCACCAAACTAGAACTGGCCAAGCTCCAGATTTTAATCCGATGGTCTCTGCCACCACTAATAATATTTTGGCCATCGGGAGTAAAAGTAATGCAATTAACCGATGACCATGATTCAGTCAGTTGAATTAAGCGTTTGCCACTGAGCAAATGCCAAATTTTGATAGTAGAGCGCTCCGGATCATTGAGTGGTGGTGGATTGTCGGTTGGTGATGTCGTAAAAACAGTATCAAATAAGGAGTCATCACTACCACTAACCATCATCTGACCATCTGGACTAAAGCTCAGATCAGTGACCCATCCTTGACCAAAGAGAGTACGCAACCGTTCCCCCGTATCGATCTGCCACAAATCTATGGTGCCATCGGGAGCACCAATCGCTAAAATTTGGCCATCGGGACTGATGGCGATCGCGTTCACACCTAGAGGATAGCCAAATAGGTTATGGAGCCGTTTCCCTGTTTCCAGATGCCACAATTTAACTGCGGCATCGCAACTAGCGATCGCCAGAATTCGGCCATCAGGGCTGAATGCCACCGAAGCAACTGGCCCTGATTGTTCGGAGATGGTGCGGATGAGTTGAGCATCTTTCCAGGACATGGGTTCGGTAGGGTTAAGGTTGAGGCATCTAGAATTTTTTTTTTCGCAAAAATAAGTGCTATGGCCAAATTAGAAAATTGAGGCAATGAAGAAATTGCCCCTAAAATTGCTTGTACCTTTAGTAATATTTAGCGTCCCATCACACTATAGCTGAAGAAATCTAAAAATCCCTGGCTGAGACGAGGATTTTTAATCAGGTTTTAGGGATGAGGCTGACACTTGACCAGATCAATCTTCAGCAAACACATAGCGATGTAGTTCGCTCGGATCTGGCTCCGGACTTGATTCGGCAAACTGAACTGCATCTTCGATCACAGCTTGAATTTTCTTGTCGATCGCCTTGAGTTCTGCTTCTTCAACTAAATTTTGGTTAATCAGGTCAGTAGCTAGCTTTTTAATTGGATCACGAGTTAACCAAAATTCTTTTTCTTCCTTAGAACGTAACTCATCTGGATCAGCTAGGGAATGTCCGCGAAAACGATAGGTTAAAGCCTCAATCAAGGTTGGACCTGCTCCAGCTCGCCCACGGGCCACTGCTTCTTTCGCCGTAGCATAAACCGCTAATACATCCATCCCGTCTACTTCCACACCGGTCATTCCAAATACACTAGCTTTCTGATAAATTTCCGTTTGGGATGTTGCTCGTTCATGGGCCATGCCAATTGCCCACTTATTATTTTCCACCACAAAGAGAATGGGCAGTTTCCAGAGCGCAGCCATATTCAAACACTCAAAGAACTGGCCATTATTACAAGCCCCATCACCAAAAAAGCAAGCTACCACCTGATCAGCTTGCTGATCATTCATCGTTTCCCGCCGATATTTAATCTGTAAAGCTACACCTGTAGATACGGGTATTCCTTCAGCTACAAAAGCATAACCGCCGAGCAGACGATGGGGAGCGGAGAACATGTGCATCGAGCCACCCCGTCCTTTACTGCAACCAGTAGCTTTACCAAATAATTCGGCCATGACTTCGCGAGCTGGAACTCCTGCACTTAAGGCGTGGACGTGATCCCGATAGGTACTGCTAACATAATCTTCATCCAGACGCATCGCCTTAATAATGCCTGATGATACGGCTTCTTGACCATTGTAAAGGTGAACAAAACCAAACATCTTGCCCCGATAATACATCTCGGCACATTTATCTTCAAACAAGCGTCCCAAGACCATATCTTCATACAACAGCAGCCCTTCAGCTTTCGTAATGGGGAGAGCATCACTGATGTTAAAGTCTGGTAGTTTTCGTTCCTGAATCATTTTTTGTGTCCTTGCAGGAGTTGGCGAACTGATCTTTTTAGAATACTCTGCTTTGCCAAAAATAAGTCGATTTCGCTCAAGGTCACGGCACTCCCTTGGCTCAAAATCTGACCAACAAATTTTTCATCACTTTGCTGAAATTCTTAATTGTGATATATATGATGAAAATGAGAGAGACGATATGTACTACATAATTGATTTTCTCTAATCTAGTTGCTCATCCCTGGGGAAGTAGACTGTGCGAATTCCGCTCGATTACTACCGGATTCTTGGCCTGCCAATTCAAGCCACTGCTGAGCAATTGGTGCAGGCACACCGCGATCGCACCCTGCAACTTCCCAGATCCGGTTATTCCAGTGCAGCGATCGGGTCTCGAAAAAAATTGCTGGATGAAGCAGCAACGGTGCTGGGTGACCCGCAATCACGTCAGACCTACGACACCAGTTTTCTGGCCAAAACCTACGATACTGAAACTGTCCTATCGACCGAGCTGACTTCAGCCCCAGTTGCCCCGTTGTCTGAGGTTGATCCAGATCCCCATACCCCCAGTGTGGAAATTGATGATCAGCAATTTGTAGGTGCGTTGCTCATCCTCCAAGAACTGGGAGAATACGAGTTAGTTTTAAAGCTAGGTCGCTCCTATCTCAATAGCAGCATGAGTCTCAAAGATGAGCAGTTGCCAAACCCACAGATTGTTCGAGCCGATATCGTGTTAACTGTTGCCCTCGCTTATTTAGAACTAGGTCGAGAACAGTGGCAACAAGGTCAGTATGAAAATGCAGCCGGCTCTTTGCAAGCTGGACAAGCCTTACTGTTGCGTGAAGGTTTGTTTGCTAGTGTGCGTGGGGAAATGCAATCGGATCTCTACAAATTACGCCCATACCGCATTTTAGAATTACTAGCTAAACCAGAAGAAGATCCAGAAGAAAGACGCAAAGGCTTACAATTGCTCAAAGATATGTTGCAAGAACGCAGCGGTATTGATGGCAATAAGATCGATGGTTCGGGATTAAGCACTGATGATTTCCTCCGTTTTATTCAACAGTTACGCAGCTATTTAACCGCGAGTGAACAGCAAAACTTGTTTGAAATTGAAGCCCGTCGTCCTTCGGCAGTAGCTACTTACTTGGCAGTTTATGCTTTGTTAGCAAGAGGTTTTGCCTATGGACAGCCAGAATTGGTACATCGAGCGAAACTGATGCTCATGCGTTTGGGGCGTCATCAAGATGTACATCTGGAAGTAGCGATCTGTGCGCTGCTCCTAGGACAAACAGAAGAAGCATCTCAAGCTTTAGAACTTAGTCAAGAATATGAAGCGATCGGCTTTATTCGCGAAAATTCCCAAGGATCGACCGATCTGCTCCCAGGATTGTGTCTATATACAGAACGCTGGTTACAAGCAGAGGTATTTCGCTATTTCCGAGATTTAATCAATAAACCAGCTTCCTTAAAAGATTACTTTGCTAACCAACAAGTCCAATCCTATTTAGAAAAACTGCCCACTGAAGATGATTCTGCTCATGAATGGGTGCCCCTCCAAAAAACCCGCTCTTCTTCACCTCAGATTAGTTTACCCCCAGCCGGAGAAAAAGAGCCATCTCAGCCCAAGTCGTCCTGGAGCATTAATCAATTTCAAACAGCTACTGCTACTCTGATTTCTAGTTTAGGCAATTCCCCAGCTAATAATGCTAAGATGCCTCAAGCTGAACGGATGGCGGAGCGCGATCGCCAAATTGGTCGCAGAGAATCGGGTAAGATCGGTAATAATGGCACCAGAACTTGGTCAGAGCCTGAGTCGGCTGTAAGTCAACAACCACAAGGTCTTAAAAAACCGGGGGAAAGGAAAAGCCGAGGATCAGGATTAGGTAATAATCAAACTGTAACCCAACCAGGAGGAAAGAGAGGAGTAAGTAAATCTTCTGTTCCGAAAGTTACTTGGGGAAAAAGATTAACTAATACCATTCAGTCCGTCAGAACTAAATTTAGAACGAATAATTTATCATCTAATCAGGTAATTTGGTTAGCTATGATGGTGGTGATTGGGCTGGGGTTACTCAGTTTTGTGAGTATTAATACTTATGCTTGGTTAGTGAAGACGATCGGGGAATTATCTGGTCCAAAACTAATCGCAGAATTACCTGGAGTAAGCATAAATCATCCCCCAATCACGATTCCCAATCCGAATGAGACTAACACTAGTACCGGTCCACTGACGGAAAGCATAGCGAAACAAACCTTAGATAATTGGTTATCGATTAAAGCACAAGCATTGGGTAAAGACCATAATGTTAAAGCGTTAAAAGATATTTTAGATAATCCGGCTCTAGCAGAATGGCAAAAAATTGCTGAGGAAGCGGAACATACTGGAAGTTATAGAGAGTATGAACATGATCTGAGTATAGATACAGTAACTGTCGATGAAAAAAATCTCGACCAAGCTACGGTTCAAGCTCAAGTAAATGAAGTTACTCAGTTTTATGAAGATGGCAAACTAAGTTATACTCAAAATGATCAAAAAATGCTCTTAGAATATAATTTAGGTCGTCAGGATGGTCAGTGGCGAATCAAATCTTGGCAAGTAAAAAAATAGTGTTATTCGGGATTAATTATTATTGGTAAATACGAGGGTAATTTAGGAAAAGATCAACAAATATGAAAACTGAATCTGATCATTTAATGCAATTAATCCAAAAAGGATTTCATCTGACAGTCGGTGCTACGATGACTCTAATCGATGCGCTACAAGAACCTCAGCAGTTAGGAGAGAATTTGTCGAAGCTAGGGTTAGAATTAGCCCAAAAGTGGACTGAAAAAGGTGAAGTAACTGAGCAAGAAGCTCGCAATTTGGTTGAGAATATTTTCACGAAATCAACTCATCCTCAGACAGAGGAAACTGCTGTTTCTCCTCCAGTTTCGACTGAATCATCGACAGCACCAGAAAAATTAGATTTGCAAGGGTCGTTACAAGAGTTGACAGCACAAATTACTGCGATACGCGCTGAATTAGAAAAAATTCAAGATGTAGAATCTTCTGAATGATTTTTTTTTTGAGTTTTTAGATCAGCATGGAAAAATGGTTAAGAAATGATCTAATGAAGATAGGATTCGGGAGTGCAGTCGGGAAATATCCTCTGGGAATTAGTAAAAAGTAACCAAAATTAGCTAACCAACGAATATGGGAGCAGTAATTCAGTCTCAAGATCAAAAATATCAAGCGCTATTGAAAGCGATCGCTAGAATTAGAGAATCCCTTGAGCTTGATACCATTTTTAAAGCTACCGTCACCGAAGTACGTCAACTCTTAGAAGCTGATCGAGTCGCACTATTTTACTTTAATCCAGACCAAGATTGGATAGGAGAAGTAGTCTGTGAAGATGTCAAACCTGGGATCAAGTCAGCGTTAACAATTAAAGTTCATGATCATTGTTTTAGCGATCGCTATGCTAGTGAATATCAGCAAGGAAGAATTTCGGCGATTGAGAATATTTATACAGCTAATTTGACGGATTGTTACTTAGAAATTTTAGCTCAATTTCAAATCAGAGCTAATTTAGTTGCACCTGTGATCAAAGGAGAAAATCTCTGGGGGTTACTCTGTATTCATCAATGTACAAGACCTCGTCATTGGGAAACATCGGAAATCGAATTCATCATGCAAATATCGGCTAATTTAGGAGTAGCTTTACAACACGCTGAATATCTCAACCAAGTCCAGAAACAGATGACCCAAATAACAATGGGAGCGGAACGAGAAAAAACTTTAGCTACTATTGTTGATAAAATTCGGTGTTCTTTGGATTTGGATATTATTTTCAATACAACTACTCAAGAAGTTTTGCATTTATTTCAAGCAGACCGAGTAAGTGTATATCGATTTGCACCTGATTGGAGTGGTGATTTTGTCGCTGAATCTGTGGTTAGTGGTTGGAAAAAATTGCTGGGTATTTCGATTCGTGATACTCATTTTCAAGAAACTAAAGGAGGTCGATATATTAAAGGAGAATCCTTAGCAGTTGATGATATTTATCAAGCTGGACATAATCAATGTCATATTGAACTTTTAGAATATTTTGAAGCCAAAGCATATATAATAGTACCAATTTGTCAAGGTGAAAAATTATGGGGATTATTAGCAGCTTATCAAAATTCTAGTCCTCGTCATTGGGAAGAATATGAAATTAAATTACTCACGCAAATTGGAGTACAATTAGCAGTCGGAATTCAGCAAGCAGAGTTACTAGCTCAAACTAAAACTCAAGCAGAAGAACTAACTCAAATACTCAATCACTTACGGAAAACCCAATCCCAACTAATTCAAAGTGAAAAAATGGCTAGTTTGGGTCAATTAGTTGCTGGAGTAGCTCACGAAATTAATAATCCGGTTAACTTTATTTATGGGAATATTACCTACATTAGGAATTATACCAAAGATTTACTTAGATTAGTTGAACTATACCAACAGCTTTATTCTACACCTAAACCAGAAATTACCGCATTAATAGCAGAAATAGACTTGGAATTTTTAACGGGAGACTTGTCAAAAATTTTAGCTTCAATGAAAGTAGGAGCAGAGCGAATTCGGGAATTAGTATTATCGTTGCGTAATTTTTCTCGATTAGATGAAGCGGAAATGAAGTTGGTTAATATCCACGAAGGAATTGACAGCACTCTGATGCTTTTACAGTATCGTTTAAAAGCTAATATCGAAATAGAAGTAATTAAGGAATATGGAGATTTACCCTTAGTTGAGTGTTACGTAGCTCAGATGAATCAAGTGTTTATGTATTTGTTAAATAATGCGATCGATGCTCTGGAATCCTCTGGACAAGTGACACCGATGATTAAAATTACTACTGAAGTAAGCAATGTTAGTCATGATGCTAGAGGGACAATTTTGATCAGAATTATGGATAATGGTCCGGGGATGACTGAAGATGTGCGATCGCGTATTTTTGACCCTTTCTTTACGACTAAACCAGTTGGACAGGGGGTGGGGTTAGGATTAGCGATTAGTTATCAAATTATTGTCGAAACTCATCATGGTAATTTACAATGTTTTTCTCGACTAGGAGAGGGTGCAGAATTTTTGATCGAGATTCCGATCTAAGAAATGAAAATTAAATAACATCATGATCTAGGTATGTAGTCAGGGTAAGAACAGAAAAAGGGTAATCAACCGATTGAGAAATTTCTGCTTAAAGTTTAGAGAAGAGAAGCAAAAACTCAAGACTACACAATATATCTTTCCCCCTACACTCCACACCATCACCTCCCCCCCATATCCTAAAATGCTCCAGACATTTCCACGGAAGGTGACCTTCTGGAGCCGAGATATTAAAAGTGAGATCAAGATCAGAGTAGCTCAACCACTTTCCTCCTTTTCTAAAACCAACTTGATCTGCTAGCTTAAAATAAGCATCGTAGTAATCTACAACATCTAGCTTACTAAGCAAATTGAGCCAGATTTTCTTCTGGACTGAAAACCCAAATTTATTATTAGAATACTTTAACCACAACTGGTCAATGATCCGCAGTTCCTCTTTTGGAAAATTACGATAGTCGTCTTCTGTTAACCATCCCTCTTCTTCCTTGTTCATAATTTTTAACATGACTCGAGCAGTTTCTTCATCTGCTTTTTTCCATTCTTGGGTTGCTAATAATCGATCAAGTTCTCTAAAATCACCTCTAGAAGTAACTAAATTTACTTGGGGTGAAGCAGACTGAGGAACAGTAGGTTGTGGACTATAAAAAATTACTAACGACTGGAGGATTTTTTCCAGTTCTGCTGGAGTGATACTCGTATTTCTACTGCATTCATCGCCCCACTCTTCTACATCGACATAGTAGTAGGGCGATCGCTGTGAGCTAACGAGTCTTTTTGTGCCACATCCACAAATCGGACTGAGGTACTGTCAACTGCTCGGTCGTGGAAGGTTTGTGTGTTCCCGGATGTTGACCAAACTCAATGTCTACTTTTCCCAGTAAAGGGGTGTCTGCTTGAAAGGTAAACTCGCTGTCTGCACCACTTAGGCTGCGACCTGTCGCACCGACGATCAGACAGTTATTCTGGGCATTTTTGTACACAATGGAATAGTATAGAATTTCCCGGCAAAAGTTATGTTGGGGAGAAGTCATACAGGAATTGTAATCAATCCTGGAATACTGAAACCCATCTGGTACATAGGAAGGAACAAGAATCGGAATCCCCAGATCCCTTCCCAGGTTCATTAAAGAAACTTTGGTTTGTCCACTTAAACCAGTAGAGGGTCCAGAATCCGCTAGAGTATTAGAACTGCTACTGAGACAAAGCAGAATTATTCCTGAAAATAAGAAATTCTTGGATGCGTTGCTGATTTTGGGAATGAATAAGTTTGCAGAATGATTGGAATGTTGTTTAGAATCATCCTGCTTTTTAGCAATGCCGAAATTTTTGTATAACCACTTCATAAAATGAAATCCATTAGATTTGCTAATAGTTTACAACTTCATTGACTCGTGAGCTCGCACTCCAGAATAAAAACAAAATTTCTCGGTGCGGACTGGTAGTCATCGCATCCAGGAACAAAAACACCGCTAGCTTTCATTCCTAATTAACCATTGTTTAATTTCTAATGGTAACTCTTTTTTACTTCTGCTGCTTGGATCGATACAGATATGTCTGGTAGTTGCTTGAGCTAGTAACTTATCTCCCGTTGTGTGATAAATTTGATATTCAATTTCAAACTTATTTTCGGTTAACTGTTTAGGACTTAAATTAATCCTGATGCGATCGCCACAAAATAGGGGACTAAAAAAATCAATACTAGCATGAACAATGGGAATTGCAAATACCTGATTCTGAAAAAATACTTTTAGATCAATTTCAGATTGAGCTAGGGAATCTTCATAAGCTTCATGACAGATCCCGAAAATATTAGCAAAATAAACTACCCCAGCTGCATCAGTATCTTGAAAATGAATAGTGCGATTATAAATAAATCCCATACCAGTGTATCATCTAGAGGTGAAATTGACAAATATTGGTTGTAATGATGCTGAGTCCCCAAAAATGGCTAGAAGATACCTCAAGTTTAACCCCCGAACTCCGGTTAGTGATTAAGGTAGCAATAGTCTTTTTTACCCTCAGCTTGATTTTATTACTATATCGACATTACAGTCTGTATGACGCTTATGACCAGGGACTTTTTAATCAAGTTTTCTGGAATAGTATGCAAGGTAGACTATTTGAGGGTTCTCTATCTTCTGCATTATCTACTAATGTGATTCATGGAGGTAATGTCCCAGAAGTATTTTATCGTCACCTCGGTCAGCATTTTAACCCGATTTTTCTGCTGTGGTTACCTATTTATAGTTTATTTCCGACGGTAATTACCCTGACAATGATCCAAATTGTGTTGGTGACAGCAGCAGGAATGGTGCTGTATGCTTTAGCTCGTCAACACTTAGAACCCAAAGTATCAGCAGCGATCGCAATTAGTTTTTATGGAGCGAATCCAGTCATTGGTCCGACTTTAAATAATTTCCATGATTATAGTGCGCTCCCACTCATGATGTTTACCTTATTTTTAGCATTGGAAAAAAGATGGTGGTGGTTTTTTGCTCTGATGCTAATTTTAGCGTTAGGAGTGCGCGAAGATGCGGGAGTAGCAGTATTTAGTTTGGGAGTTTATTTAATTTTCAGTCGTCGTTATCCTCGGATTGGGATCGTCGTTTGTATATGTAGTCTTGCTTATATTCTAATTACCACTACTTTAATTATGCCACAATTTTCAGCCGATGTGTCTGAGCGCATGATTGTGGAAAAGTTTGGACAATATACTGATGGTAAACCGACTTCTACACCTGAAGCAATTTTGGCGATCGTTACCCATCCAGACAAAATTATCCAAGAATTGTTTTCCCGTTTTCCTCGCAAAATTCAGTATTTATTGGGACAGGGACTCCCCTTGTTATTTATTCCAGTGATTTCGATCGATACTTGGTTAACAGCAGGATTTCCTCTATTACAACTTTTATTAATGAAAGGTCAATCAGCACTAGCAATCAATATTCGCTATGCTATGTTACCAGTAGCAGGATTATTTTATGGGACAATTCTCTGGTGGACTAAATATCCAGATTTGTTTCGCTCTTCCATCTGGTCCCGCAGGTTTTGGCAAATTTGTGTGGGACTTTCCTTATTTTTTACTCTGACTTCCAATCCTAATCAAACTTTTTCTTGTATTTTTCCAGACGCAATTCAACCTTGGGTATATATAAATCCAGTGCGTCAGTGGGAACATATTGGACAAGTCCAGCAACTTTTTCGACAAATTCCTCCTCAATCAAGTGTAGCAGCAACAACTTTTCTACTTCCCCAACTTTCTGCTCGACGAGCGATCGTGCGATTTCCGGAGTTACGACAAATCCGTAATGATGCTGGACAAGTGGAAAATGTGGAGTATATCATGGCTGATCTATGGAGATTAGAGCAATATCAGTCCGCATTTAAACCAGAACGTCAACTCCTGAAAGATAGTATTGCTTTGATTGACAAAATTGTGCAAAACCAGGAATATGGTATGCTCAATTGTTTAGATGGAGTAGTTTTATTAGGTCGTTCTGCTCGGTCAAATCCGATAGCGATCGCTAATTGGATTGCTTTTCAACAAAGTTTAGTTAAATAAGAAATTATTTGACTTTCATCAGCTTAAGATTAAGAATCGCTAGGGGATGATTGGAAAAATGCTGAGGGAAAAGAGGTGGTTGACAGTTGGGCAAAATCTGTCTTCTGAATTACAATTAGTGATTAAAGTCGCGATCGCTTTTTTTACGGTCTGTTTCCTACTATTGCTCTATCGACATTATAGTTTTTATGATTCCTATGATCAAGGGATTTTTAACCAACTGTTTTGGAATAGTATCCAAGGTAGGTTATTTGAAGGATCTTTATCTTCGTCTCTCTCTACTAATGTATTAAATGCTGGTCAAGTACCAGAAGTATTTTATCACCATTTAGGACAACATTTTAATCCAATTTTTCTGCTGTGGTTACCTCTTTATGCTGTATTTCCTGGGATTATTACTCTGATTTTGATCCAGGTTAGTTTAATGACCGCATCAGGTTTGGTATTATATGCGTTAGCTCGTCAATATTTAATTCCTCAGATATCCGCAATGATCGCAATTAGCTGGTATGGAGCTAATACGGTAATTGGTCCGACTTTGGGAAATTTCCATGACTATAATTCCCTCCCACTCATGCTATTTACTTTATTCTTAGCATTGGAAAAAAAGTGGTGGTGGTTATTTTCAGGAATGGCAATTTTGACTTTAGCAGTTCGGGAAGATGCGGGAGTTGCGCTCTTTAGTGTGGGAGTTTATTTAATTTTCAGTCGTCGTTATCCCCGGATCGGATTAGCTATTTGTACCTTGAGTCTCAGTTATATTCTGATTGTGACTAATTTAATTATGCCACAATTTTCTGCTGATGTTTCTCAGCGCATGATTGTGGAAAGATTTGGACAATATACCGATGAACAACCTACTTCTACAATAGAAGCAATTTTGGCAATAATTACCCATCCAGATAAGATTTTTCAAGAAATATTCTCACGCTTTCCTGATAAAATTCGTTATTTACTTGGACATTGGCTCCCCTTAGCATTTATTCCCGCAATTTCGGTAGATGCTTGGTTGATTTCAAGTTTTCCATTGCTCCAAATTATGCTCATGAAAGGTCATTCAGTGCTAGCAATTAATATTCGATATGTGATGTTAATTGTCCCCGGATTTTTTTATGGTACTATTCTCTGGTGGAGTAAACACCCAGATGCTTTTAAATCCTCGATCAAATGGTCTAATTTCTCTATTCCTAGACGCAGATTTTGGCAATTTTGTATTGGTCTTTCTTTATTCTTTACCGTGACATCTAATCCTAATCAAACTCTTTCTTTTTTACTTCCTGATGCAATTATCCCTTGGGTCCATATCAATCCAATTCGTCAATGGGAACATATCAGTCAGATCCATCAAGTTTTAGATCAGATTCCTACTCAAACAAGTGTCAGTGCTACAAATTTTTTGATTCCTCCACTGTCCGATCGACGTGCAATTGTGCGATTTCCCCTATTGATGCAAATTCGTAATGATGCTGGGATGGTGGAAAATGTTGAATATATTGTAGCAGATCTATGGCGTTTTCAGCAATATCAGTCTGCTTTTAAACCAGAACGTCAATATTTGCAAAAAAGTGTTGCTCTGATTGACCAATTTTTACAGAATCAACAGTATGGTATTCTGGATTTTCAGGATGGAGTGATTTTGTTAGGTCCAATTACTCAAGCGAATCCAACTGCGATCGCGAATTGGATTGGGTTTCGACAAGATTTACTCCCAATTATAAGTAAGTAGAGCTAGATCATGATGAAGATTTTGACTGAACAGAAATGGATCGATATTTATAAAAATCTGTCCCCAGAATTCCGGTTGGTTTTGCAAGTAGCGATCGCTTTTTTCACCCTCTGTTTAATCTTATTGGTCTATCGACATTACACTTTTTATGATAGCTATGATCAGGCACTTTTTAATCAGATTTTTTGGAATAGTATGCAAGGTAGACTATTTGAAGGTTCTTTAACTTCATCTCTATCTGCTAATGTGGTTCATGGTGGTAATCCTCCAGAAGTATTTTATCGTCATTTAGGACAGCATTTTAATCCAATTTTTTTACTGTGGTTATGTTTTTATGCGGTTTTTCCTTCAATTGTTACTCTGGTTGTGATTCAGGTAACTTTAGTAACCACAGCAGGGATAGTTTTGTTTGTTCTAGCTCGTCAATATTTAGACCCAAAACTATCTGCTGCGATCGCAATTAGTTTTTATGGAGCAAATGCAGTCCTTGGTTCAACTTTGTCTAATTTTCATGATTATAGTTCCTTACCTTTATTCCTGTTTACTTTATTTTTAGCTCTGGAAAAAAAGTGGTGGTGGTTATTTGTCGGAATGGCAATTTTAACTTTAACAGTCCGAGAAGATGCAGGAGTTGCTTTATTTAGTTTTGGAATCTATTTGATTTTAAGTCGTCGTTATCCCCGGATTGGATTAGGAATCTGTACCTTAAGTCTGAGCTATATTTTGATTGTTACTCATATAATTATGCCACAATTCTCTGCGGATGTTTCCGAACGGATGGTTGTGGAAAATTTTGGACAATTTACCGATAATAAACCTACTTCTACGATCGGAGCAATCTGGGCAATAATTACCCATCCAATTGAAATTTTCCAAGATGTATTCTTTGTTCATTTTGACCGTAAATTTCGGTATTTATTAGGACATTTATTACCCTTAGCATTTATTCCAATAGTTTCTGTTGATACTTGGTTACTGACAGGATTTCCCTTCCTGCAAGTATTGCTAATGGATCATAACAATTACAATGCACTATCAATAAATATCAGATACACTATGTTAATAGTACCAGGATTATTCTATGGTGTGATTCTCTGGTGGGCTAAACATTCTGACTTATTTCAGTCTTCACTCCGATGGAGAGGATTTTCGATCCGATGGAAACAGTTTTTAAAGATTTGTGTGGGACTATCTTTATTTTTTACTCTGACATCTAATCCTGGTCAAAGTTTTTCTTGTCTAATCCCAGACTATATTATACCTTGGGCATATATAAATCCAATCAGTCAGTGGTATCATGTCGGACAAGTACATCAAATTTTCAATCAAATTCCTGATCAAGCAAGTGTAGCTGCTCCCACAATTTTACTTCCTACTCTTTCTTATCGACGAGCAATCATTAAGTTTCCTTATTCCCTGCTGCAATTTCGTAATGATGATCAGCAGATCGAAAATATTGAGTATGTGGTCATGGATATCTGGAGACCCCTACAATATCAGATTGCGTCTAGACCTATGCGTAATTTAATCAAGGATAGTGTAGCAAAAATTGACCAAATTACGCAAAACCAAGTGTATGGGATAATTGATTTTCGAGAGGGAGTGATATTGTTACGTCGATCGGTTCAATCCAATCCAACTGCTTTAGCTAATTGGTTAACTTTTCGTGAGACTTTAGTTCCAGTTCTCAACCATCCTTAATGTGACAAATAGAACTAAACACCATCAGAAAAAATCCATGATGCTAATTACACATCTACAAATAATGTTGACAACACCAATTACCGAAATCAGTAACAAAACTACAGCTAAATTTTCGATATTTTTTTGGTTTAGTTTAAGTTTGTGTTTTCCAATTAGCTATGCAATCGTTGCACTTAAGAAAGCTTTCAGTGCTGAGTATGTGGTTGGAGATAATGCTCGAGAATATCTGTCTTGGATGTATCGCTATATCCAACCAGAGTTATTTCCAAATGATTTAATTGCTGATTATTTTCAATCCATTACACCAATTGGTTATGGTTTTTTATATCAATCCTTAGCTAATTTAGGGATTGATCCAGTGCTGTTAAGTAAAATTTTTCCTTTAGTATTGGTTCCCTTTACCACAGGTTATTGTTTTTTTGTATGTCTAGAATTATTTCCAGTTCCTTTAGCAGGATTTATTGCTACACTATTATTAAATCAATCTATTGGTATTGCTGATGATTTCGTTTCTGCTTGTCCCAGGGATTTCTTTTATGCTCTATTCTTAGCATTTGTCTATTATTTATTGCGCGGTTCCTTATTACCCACCTTAATCGCGATCGCGCTCCAATCTCTCTTTTATCCCTTGATTGCTTTTATTTCTTCCGCGATATTAATATTACGATTATGTCGATGGCAAAAAATCCAATTTTTTTCGACCGTCAGCAAAGATTATCTATTTGGTTTTACGGGAGTAGGGATAGCGATTTTAACTCTGATTCCCTATAGTATCCAATCTTCAGAATTTGGACCAACAATTACCGACGCGATCGCACGAACCTTACCCGATTATCTAGCTGGAGGAAGAGTAAGTTATTATAATCTCAATCCATTAAATTTTTGGTTGGATGGTAGAGATAGTGGAATTTTAGCTTTAATGAGTCCGCTCCAATTATTTATTGGGTTATTGTTACCGATCCTGCTGCTTAACCAACACCGATTTCCACTCAGCAAACATCTCAATCATCAGATTAAAATCTTACCTCAGATTGTCTTAGCATCGGTAACAATGTTTTTTATTGCCCATGCTATAGCATTTAAACTGCATTTTCCTAGTCGCTATACTCATCATACTATTAAAATCGTATTGGCGATCGCGGCTGGAATGGTAATTACAATTATCCTCAATGCGGCTTTTAATTGGGCAATTAATTCTCAATTGCGCGGAGCAAAAATTTTGGTATTAGGAATTGCTACTTGTGTCGGATTAGGATTAGTTAGTTATCCAAGCTTCTTAAAGACTTTTCCCAGAACTCCCTATATCGTCGGTAAAGTTCCCGGACTATATAAATTTTTGCAACAGCAACCAATTAATAGTGTGATTGCCTCATTGACAAGTGAAACAGATAATATTCCAGTTTTCTCCCAAAGATCCATATTAGCAGGAAAAGAATATGCTTTACCCTTCCATCTCAAATATGATCGGCAATTTCGGCAAAGAATGTTAGATTTAATTAATGCTCAATATAGTCGCGATCGCCAAGAAATAACAGATTTTATCCATAAATATCGGATTAGTTTCTGGTTACTTGATCGTCAGGCTTTTACCCCTAATTATATCACCAGTAATAACTGGATTCGACAATATCAACCAGCCGCAACAAATGCGTTAACACAACTTAACCAATCGCAGTTACCAATTTTAGTTCAGCAAATGAAATCTTGTAATATTTTCGAGGCGGAAAATTTAATTTTACTGGCAACTAAATGTATCGAGAAAAATTAACCTAAACTTTCATCTTTTGGTAGACAAAATGTGCTAAATTAATCAATTATTTAGGTTGAACATATAGCAGCAAAGCCCAACAATTTTTCAAACCGATACATTGATCATCTAAATTAGCAAAACAGGGCAAAAACTTTGGATAAATTAGAGCAACAGTTAAAACTGAATTGACCGGATCTGATCAAAGCGATCGCGATCGCCTGGATTTTTCTTAACCACGCGATCGAACTCATCTTTGGTGGGCCACTTATTTATAATCCCACTCTTAATTGGCCACCTTTGGCTGAACGTCTGGCCCAATTGCGTCCATTAGCAGAATATGGTTGGTGGAATCTTCCCCTAAATCTAATCCGCTATGTCGGTTGGTTGGGCGATCAAGGAGTGCAATTATTTCTAATTGTGAGCGGTTTTGGTTTAACTTGGGGACTGTTAAAACGCTCCGATCTGGTAGCTTTACCTTTACGTCAATTTTATCAACGTCGTTTCAGTCGGATCTATCCCCTCTGGTGGGGAGCGCACTTAATCTTCGCTCTAACTTGGTTGCTAACTGGATGGGGGATATCTTTAGCAGAACCAGCTTTTTACTTCAGTTTTCTCGGTATCCGTTTCGCTCCGGGCGTTTTTAATTATTTTGCTCCAGCTTGGTGGTTTATCGGTTTATTGATCCAGCTTTACCTCATCTATCCACTACTCTGGGAAGGATTGCGTCGTTGGGGGCCAAAATGGCTGCTCCTGACAAGTTGCACCGTTGCTTTCCTAGCTAGGGCTGCGGGATTATTGTTTTTGGGTAATTATATAGCCGTTTGGAGTCGCGGTCTGATTTTTATCACTCAACTACCAGCGTTTGTGTTTGGGATCAGTTTAGCACTATGGCTATATCGCGATCCTGAACGGACCGATCGCTTTTTGCGACTACCATTAACTTTGATCATAGCGGCAATTATCTACATTATCGGTGTATTTCTATCCCTAACTTTATTGGGGATGGCGATCGCTCCTTTCCTAGTAGGAGTAGGGTCATTCATATTGCTATATGGGGCTTTAGGTGGCAATCAAACTCCTCATCAGGTGGTTGGTCAATGGGTTGGTCAACACTCTTATTCCATCTACCTAGTACACCAACCGTTAATTTTACTTTTGGTGGAAGCAAATGCGATTACTTGGCGATCGCTATTGGCAACGATCGCCGCAGCTTTTTTAACCATGATTGTGGCGATCAGTCTGGAATTTTTAGTTAACCGAATCTATCGGTTTCGATCAACCCCCACCAAATGATTTGCTGGCTATAATTCGTTTAGCTCATCTGCAACGTTCGCTACCCTCGCGTTTCGGAGAATTAATAGCTAAAATTCAGGGTAAACATTTGCTTCCTGTCTTGCGTTCCGCTCATACCTGTCTTTACTATCCCCACAATATGCACTGGTTAGCAATGGGACACCGCATCGTTGCTGATTATTTAGTGACAAAATTTAACTCAGAAGCTTTTTGGAAAAGGAAATAACTACTGTTTTTTAGGTATATAGTTGCAGTAAAGAACGCTGAAGCGCAACTACATACCTGTGCCCCTACTTTTGTGTTACACGCCAGTTAAGTTTAAGATTAATCCAAAAGTTCCAGATGGTAACCATCATGATCGCGATAAAATTAGCCAGGTAAGCATTCATTTGCCAGCCATTAAAAAAGATATTTAATAACACTATTTTAATCATCAAGCCCATTAAGCAGATGATATTAAATTTCAGCAGACGCTTTAGTACCTTACGTCCCTGTCGCTGGGATTTGGCAATATCATCAAAAGTCCAAAGGTCATTCCAGCAAAAGTTATTGAGAATGCCTAGTTCTCCTGCGACAATAGCACTACGGGTTAGACCTAATCCAATCATATGATAGAGCAAATAAAGCAACCCCATATCCACAAATAGACCGCTAAACCCGACAATAATAAAACGGATAAAGCGACTGATCGGAAAATTAAACCGTTTTCCGATCAATCCTGGTAACCCTATGGACAATCGGAGTCGCCACAGATGATGTAGATATTCTTGATATTGTTTCCATGTGACTTTGCTCTCTCCTGTTTCGCGCTCCTGGAAAATGTAACCTACTTCAGCAATTTGGCCAATCCGACCACGTCCTAACACTTCAATCAGAATTTTATAACCCAAGGGATTTAATTTCTTGCCCGCGATCGCACTCCGTCTGACCATAAAATAGCCACTCATTGGATCAGAAACTCGGTTCATCACTTCTGGTAAAATTATTAATCCCAGAATCTGTGCCCCACGAGAAAGAACTCGTCTAACTATACTCCACTCACTAACTCCACCATCTTCCACATGACGACTCGCAACCGCTAGATCGGCACCCTGATCTATGGCTGAAATTAATTTTAATAAGATCTCTGGCGGATGTTGTAAATCACCATCAATCACCCCCAAGACTTCTCCTCGCGCCACTTGCCAACCCCGAATTACTGCGGTGGAAAGACCTTTCTCTCCTTGACGACGCATTACTCGTAAACAAGGATAATCTGGGATTAGCTCTTGTGCTATTTTCCAGGTTCGATCTGGACTGTCATCATCAATGATTAATAGTTCATATTGCTTGGACAATCTCTGCTCTAAAATGTCAGATAATATCTTCACTAACTTTTCAATATTCCCCACTTCATTATAAGTTGGAATAATTAATGAAAACCGAATATTTACAGTCTCAAAATTAGGGTAAATATCCTGTTCTAATCCAGGCAATTCAGGGATTTCGAGGGAACCAGATGGAACAAAAAGAAGTTGGTAATTTTTTTTAGCACCCATTAATTATCCTCAGCAAATTATTGACTAGCGATCGCTAAATCACCTTTGAGAAAATCCACAAATTGACGTGCTGTTCGTCCAGATCTACCATTATGATGAGTTGCCCATTGTAAAGCACGCTTTTCTAATTCTCCTTCACTTAGATAAATTTCTGCTTGTTTGGCTAAATGATTGACTATTTCTAAATAGGTTTTTTGATCTGCTGACTCAAAAGTCAGGGTTAAACCAAAGCGATCGCTAAAGGAAAGTTTCTCCTGTACTGTATCCCAAGCATGAACTTCATCACCATCACGCGGACGAGGACGATCGTCAAAAAATTCCCGAATTAAATGTCTCCGGTTGGAAGTTGCATATACTACTACATTTTGGGGTCTGGCGGTTAAACTTCCTTCTAAAACAACTTTTAAAGCTTTGAAAGCGTCGTCATCTTCCTCAAAAGATAAGTCATCCACAAAAATAATAAATTTTTGGGGAACGTCTCGCAATTCTTCGACAATAGTGGGTAAATCTCTTAAATCAGATTTGGCTAGTTCAATCAGTCGTAAGTGGCGATCGCTATACTCATTTAATAACGCTTTGACCAAAGAAGATTTCCCCGAACCACGACTGCCATACAACAAAACATGCAAGGCTGGATATCCAGCTAACAAAAACTCTGTATTCTTTAATAATTGCGATCGCTGGTATTCATAGCCAACTAATTGCGTTAATTTCACCGGATCAGAATTTTTAACTCCGATTAATTTCCCAGACTGCCAACGTAAAGCTTTATAATTGGCAAATAAACCTGTACCAACCTTTTTATAATAAACTAACAAATCTTCGATCGCATCAGTCCATTTTTTGAGTTTATGGAGTTTATCTCGTAACGACTTTTCATAAATCGTTTTCACGGTAATCGGTCGCAAATGCCAAATCACTGGGGCAACGGGTAATCCCGTCGCATCTTGTACCAACCGACTCAGTTCTTGACCCCTACATTTATATAGACTATGCAAAGCTTGTAAATCATTTTCCACCGCAGCGATTAAAGCTGGCGAAATTTTCCATCCTCCTGGTGTTTGTGCTTGTCTAGTAAACGGATTATCATCTTTGAGAATTTGGCTGATCAAATAATCTTGCCAACTTTCATTGCCCACAGCCATTGCTTTAAACCAACGTCCATAGGCCCTTATACAAGCTAAAGCAATTTCTTCATTGTTATTGCTATAGCGGATCGCTTGTAAAAGTTCTATAAATGCTTGACCTGGTTCTTCACTCAGCACATTTTGATAGAGTAGTATAGACGCCGCTTGGCGCTGGAGAAATCGAATAGATGCAATATCTTTGGGGTCTAAAGAGGACATAATTGATATTTTAGAAGCGGCCAGATCACAGCTAATGTCTTCCATAAAAGTAATACTCTCCTTTGGCTACATTAGCCTGTCTTATAAAAATTTATCATTTTTTGCCAATAAAAAAACAGGGCTATAAATGCCCTGTCAACCCAACAAAATCTAAAGCTAACCAAATCTCAGGATTCTTCTTCGTCGTCATCCTGAGCATAGACAAAGTTAGCACGCCCGGTCAAAATCGATTTTCCGAGAGAGAGCGCTTTCTGAGCTTGGATAGTAGCTTTATGCTTCCAAACAGCTTTACGCTTATCTCGCTTGGACTTGGAGGTTTTCTTCTTTGGAACAGCCATGATTCTAAAAGACTGTAATTATGGACAACCTTTCTATACTAAGGCATTAAACCAGATTCTGGTAATCGAAATTCACTCAAAAACAATTTTTTCCGCTCAATCTTAAGAAAATTTAATAATTAGCCGATTATTTAGGTTGGTCAGGAGTTGGTTGGGCCGGTGGTTGTCCAGGAGTCGGGTTCGGATTAGCCCCATTAGGGGGAGGAGGTAAAGCAGGAGTTGGACTTGGGGGAGTAGTAGTTGCAGGAGGATTAGCTGTTCCTGGTGAGGTAGGAGTAGTAGGAGGGGAATCAGAAGTAGGTTGGTCAAACTTTAATAGGGTCTGAGAAGTAGGAAAATATTTTGCCCATTTTTTTGGATCAGGGCGACTTTTCCATTGAGGACGACTGACAGAGATCTCCAGAATCTGAGCTTCTAACCCTTTATTAACCCCAATAATAATAATCGAAACATCGCTCACCAAAAGATTGCTGTCAAAGCTACGCTGAACCGCAGCACGAGCAACTGACTCAGCTCTACTGATAAAACTTTGATAGCTCTCATCATTGTCTCGGTCAAGGGAAATATCAACGCTGGCAGTATAAGCTTGGGCAATTTCTGGCGCGATCGCAATATTAGCTAACCACCAACATCCACTCCCAGCCAAAATTACCATCAAACCCAGGGAAATAATTGGCGTATTTCCCCACAAATGAGGGAAAATAGCACTAAAATTGTTACCTGTATGGGGAGAACGAGATTTCCGCAGCATAGGTACTTAGCTTGTTACTCTTGAATAGCATTATAGCAGTCAAGACTAATGGCAAGTTGATTTGTGGTAAATTCTGAGCATTGGGAAAAATGGGAGAAGTGGGGGAAAAATGAAAAATCATTGGGCGATCGCGATCGGTATCAATCAATATCAATGCTTCCAACCTTTAAGTTACGCCCAAAAAGATGCAGAAGCACTGCACAGTTTTTTAATCAGTGAAGCTGGCTTTTTGCCCGAGCAATGTCTGCTATTGACTGACACATCTCCACCCACTGCGACTCAGCCAACCTATCCAAATCGAGAAAATATTCAAACTTGTCTAGAACGAATTTGTCGAGAACAACTACAACCAGGAGATCACCTGTGGTTTTTCTTCAGTGGTTATGGTGTCAATCCGGATGGTGCAGATTACTTGATGCCCATTGAAGGAAACCCAGAGCAAATCGAAGCAACAGGTATTTCCATTCAAACAATTTTTAATAATCTGAAAGCAGCCCCCACCCCAAATCAGTTGGTACTGCTAGATATAAACCGTTCCCAGGGGATTCGCACGGTCGGAACTATTGGGACTCAGACAGCCCAGTTAGCACAACAGATGGAAATTGTGACGGTGCTATCCTGTCAAGCCAACCAATTTTCGCGAGAAACATCAACCCTGCAACATGGTTTTTTTACAGCAGCTCTCCTCGAAAGTTTGCGTTCACAACATGGTCACATTTTAGAAAAGTTAGGAAGTTATTTAAGCGATCGCTTACCAGAATTAAGCGAACAACATTGGCGTCCCAAACAAGAACCTGTGCTGATCATTCCCACAGGTCAAGAGCAACGAGTGATTTTACCTGTCCCTGAACTAGCCCCAACGACAGAAAATCTCCCCATCCTGGTGGCTACTTTAGCTGGTAATTCATCCCAGCCATTTACAGAACTACCGATCACACCACCCCCCATATCTACCAATGGTGCTACCCCGATCGCTCCGACTCCCCCAGTACCAGTAGTAACTCCTACCCCGATTCCCGTTACCACTCCCGCACCAATTCCACCCAAGAAAACCCCCTGGTTGCTCTGGCTCAGTGTTTTTGTCCTAGCTTTCTGTGGGATCATGTTTGCTCTGAGTAAAACGGGATGGCTCGGACAAAGACAACCCGAAATTGTGACTGAAGGAAATCTCCCCTCTACAACTGAGTCCCTCAGTAAACCTAGTACCAAACCATCCACTTTATCTACAACTAAGACTTCTCCAAGTAAGAATTTGTCTTTAAATCTACCTCCCGATCGCCAAAATCCCTTAAATCAGGCTAGAGTCGTTTTACAAGGAAATCCCGCTTCTCATTTTAGTAATGCAATTAAAGCAGCTCGCCAAATTCCCCCCAATAGCCCACTTTATGCCCAAGCACAGCAGGATATTAACCGCTGGAGTCAGGTAATTTTAGATATCGCCCAGGGACGAGCCGAGCAAGGAAATTTTGATCTGGCGATCGGAGCTGCTTTGTTGGTTCCTAATGATCGAAGTGAGATTTATCAAGCAGCACAGCAGGATCTATCGGTTTGGCAACAGCAACTTCAATTGCAAAAAGAACGACAAAAATTGTTACAGACAGGTAAGCGATTGGCTCAAGGAGAGTTAGCATCTTCCTATAGTGATGCTATTTTTCAAGCTCGGAAAATTCCCCCTAGTGACCCGTTATTTAAGCAAGCCCAGGAAAATATTGATCTTTGGAGTCGTGGGATTTTAAATATTGCCAAAGAACGCGCTCTCCAAGGAAAATTTGTAGCGGCAATTGCTGCGGCTCGCTTGGTCCCTAATGATCGTCCTAGTGTATATCAGGAAGCCCAGCAGCTAATTGTTACTTGGCAAAAACCTTCTCAGCAGCAAACATTTATTGCTCTGTTGCAAAAAGCTAAGGATTTAGCCCAGGGTGGTCAGGCTTCGGCTTATAATCAGGCGATCGCGATCGCTAGTCAAATTAAAGATGGTCAGCCTAAATATAGTGAAGCCCAGCAGTTAATCGGTCAGTGGAGTGAGAAAATTTTAGCGATCGCTCAACAACGAGCCGCTCAAGGTCAATTTCTCGAAGCAGTTGAAGCTGCTCTTTTGGTTCCAGAAAATACTCCTGCGTCTGGAGCAGCTCAATCTGCAATCACTCAATGGCAACAACATTTAACTAAGTAGATGAATTAGTTTTTGTGGGACAGTCATCTTGACTGTCCTAATTATTTTGGCAAGAGATCTAATGTTAGGCAGATTTCGATCAGGTTGTCAACTCCTGTAACTGGAATAATGGGTGTTTGTAGTTGCATTTCTAGTTCTTTTATACTCATATCATCGAGAAAACAAGTGTCTCCTTCCTTTAACATAATGGATGGTAGTAGAATTGCTTGTCCTAAATTTTTTCCTTGTAATCCTTTCAGTAAGTCTTCACCTGTTAATAATCCGGTGACTGTCATATTTTGTCCCCAATAATCGCTGCGTAATGGGATCATTTCAATTTGTAATCCCTCAACTTGATTTAGTCTTTCTCTAATGCTAGTAAAAGCTTTTTCCACAGCATTTCCTACTACCCAAGTAAAATAACGAGATGGGGAAATGCTCTTAGGTAAAACTCTAGCTGCTTGCTCAAATTGTTGGATAAATAGACGAATAGAACCGACCCCATTACCAATTTGAGGATAGTCTTCATAATGAGAAGTCGGAGGTAATTCTTGTCCGGATATTAAAAACCATTCATCTGCTAACCAAGCAAAAGTAGTTTTGAATTGTTTGAAAAAAGATGCTTGTAATTGCTGTACTTGAGTAATTATTTCTGTAGCTTTTGCTGGTGTTACTGGAATTAATTCATCTGTACTCGGACGAAATTTAGTTAAACCTACTGGTACTACTGCTACTGATAAAACTGCGGGTACTTTTCCTTGAGCAAATTTAGCTAAATCTAATAAAGTTTGTTCTAAATGTTTACCATCATTGATTCCAGGACAAACTACTACCTGTGCATGAATTTGTAATCGTCTTTTCTGAAACCATTTCAACTGTTCGAGAATTTTCCCAGCACGAGAATTTTTTAAAAGACGAATTCTTACTTCTGGTTCAGTTGCATGAACGGAAATATACAGAGGAGAAAGTCGCATTTTTTCGATTCGCTCCCATTCCGACTGGATGAGATTAGTTAAGGTCAGATAACTCCCATAGAGAAAGCTGAGACGATAATCATCATCTTTAAAATAAAGAGATTCTCTTTTACCTGGTGGTTGTTGATCAATAAAACAAAAAGGACAATGATTATTACATTGAATTAAACCATCAAATAAGGCTGTCGCAAATTCTAATCCTAAGTTATCATCATAGTCTTTTTCAATTGTGACTAGATGGGTTTTTCCAGATTTGTCGATTACTTCTATCTCTAAAAATTCTTCAGTACATAAAAATTGATAGTCAATTAAATCGCGAGGTTTTTGACCATTAATAGCAATAATTGCATCTCCTGGCTCAAAGCCAACTTCTGCGGCGATCGAGTCAGGGACTACTGTAGTAATTAAGGCGGGTTTGATCGAAATTTCACTCATAATAATTGTTAATTATTTATCAAGAATCTATATGCACTCAGGACATGGTTATACCAATTTTTTTATGAGGGTGCATAGAATTGATCCCCCCAGCCCCCTTAAAAAGGG
The DNA here is from genome assembly GCA_963744145.1 of uncultured cyanobacterium. Taxonomy (GTDB): domain Bacteria; phylum Cyanobacteriota; class Cyanobacteriia; order Cyanobacteriales; family CAWUOF01; genus CAVUSO01. The sequence continues at coordinate 3,041,769 of CAVUSO010000001.1, forward strand.
GGAGCATGAATTTAAAGTCCCCCTTTTTAAGGGGGATTTAGGGGGATCTAAATCTCTGCAACTTCACATTAAATTGGTATTAGTCCAATAAATAATAATATAATAAAATAGTTGATTTGAGCGCAAATTAGACTGGTAAGATTGGTAAAAGCTCAAGCTAAATCGATATGACTCCTGTCACTAATATTTTAACATCCTTATCTGGAGCAATACCCAAATGGCAACCCGCACTTTGGGAAGATTACTTAGCATGGTGGGACAATCTCCATGTGGATCAAAACGTTCGACTGTTTTTTAATGAGGGTTATCTTTGGATTGATCTGGGCATTGATACTCTCAGGTCTAAAGACACTGAGATTCTTGAATAGTCCAGAGTCTGAACTTCAAAGGCGGCGTACAAAACACCTCTACTGATTTCACTTAGGACAAGCCCAAGATCCACCGCTACTTTTCTCAAAATATTAGCCGCAGCATTCGCGTCAGCGTTGATTTTTATGCCATTAGAACTGACATACAAGCCACGTTTAACTCTTTTTCCTGATGCTGTCCATTCTGTGGGTTTTTCACCATAAGTTGGGATGGTATCAGCATCTAAAAAACTAGCTTTGCTGGTATAACTTTCTTCAGTTTCAAGAAACTTAATGCCGTACAAGGTACAAAGTTCTTGAAGCCTTGCTTTGAGTCTAGCCGTAGGGATTTGGACAAAGTTTTGATTAGTCTTTTGCCCTAGTTCTATCCCATCTTTTTGGCTTTTATTCCAACCAAAAGCTAAAGTCCCGATGCGATTATTTAAACAGTGATTTATCACTAGCCGAGCGGCTTTGTTGATAGCGTCCCTGATCTGTCTATTCCGTTTCTCAGTCATTGCTGCCAAACGATTAGACCAAAAACCTTGAGGTTTATTAGCTTTGAGTTTAGCTACTTGTTTGTTGTACCATTGATTGACTGATTTTAGATGTCTGCCATCAATAATAAAACTTGTCCCTACATTACTAACGGCTGTCAACCAATTATTTAAACCGTGGTCTATCCCTAAGCATTTAGCTGGGTCTAGGACAGGTTTCTCAACTACAACTGGGTAGACGAATTCTGCATAAAAACAACCGTTTCTAGGGAGTATCCTGACCTCTCTAAGAGACTCAAAATCTAGGTTAGTTGGCATTGGTAGGAAAAATTCTTTTATGCCAAACCAAGCATTGACCTGTAATCCTAAAGGAAATCTAATCTTTCCATCAATTAACCTTAGTGACCGTTTGGGATAGGCAATTAATTGATAGCCTCCTGGTTTTCGATAGTTGGGCAAGTTGGGTTTAGTTTCGAGTCTACCACTTAGCCAAAGTTCTCTTAACTTGGCGTAGGAACTAATTGACTCACCTACTGCCATACAAGTTTGTGCTGCGGCATCGGATGGTAGAGCCGAAAAATGTACATTTTGAGTAAGATTTTTTACGATCTCAAACTTGGTCACAAATTTGTGAGCTTTAAACCAGATTTGACGAGCATAATAGGTAGCACAATTGTGTAGATTATTGGACTCTGAGCAAACGAATTCTAGTATTGCTTTTGTCTCTGGTTCGGCATTGATTAAATGCTGTTGAACACCTAACGGTACTTGGGGCTTTTTTTCTGTTTTCTTTCTTTTAACCATTTTTTGTTTCTTTTCTTTCTAATCTTAACTATAGCTTATGTTTGACAAAAAGCAAGTCTTTGTGATCAAAACAATGTTAAGATTAAGAAATATTTTCAGGTGGTTAAAACCACTTGGGTCGTTTCCCTCTCAGGTCTAAAGAACCTGAGTTTCCCACTTACCATGTGTTTTTTATGAGAAAAAAAAAGCTTTATGCTGAGTTAGGAATTCCCGAATATTGGGTAAGCGAGTGATAGCGTTCGGTTTACAGTCCAACGGGAAATATCAACAGATTGAGATTTCTATAATTTTGTCGGGGTTACCAATTTCTCTGCTATCGCAAACCTTAGAACAGATGAATGAGGGAAATAATATTAATGCAGCTTTATGGTTTTCTCAGCAAATTGCTAAATTTGAATTAAATCAAGGTAATTAATTAACGATCGCCTGCTTAGAAGCACGGAAAAGATTTGATTTAGTTGGTTGATCAATACGCGATCGCCTAATTGAAAATAACTAGAGTCAAAGCAATCTGGTAATTTATTAGTGATCGCACTTTCTTTGAGCAGCACAAAAAAACGATCGCGCTTAATTTTCTTCTTGGCCAAATAAATGTTCTAAGATGCGTTGATTTTCTGTCCGAATCCCTCTAACTTCATTCATAATCGCTTCAATGTTGCGTTGACTTACTTCAAAGTTGCGTTGATGGATTTCTACGATTTGGACCAATGAATTAACAGTAGCACTCAGTTCAGTTTGTCTTACTTCCTGATTGCGTTGATTAATTTCTGCAACTTGCATGAATGAATTGAGCCTAGTACCCAGTTCCGCAATTGTAGCTGAATTGGCTTGAATTTGGGCTGAATTGGCTTGAATTTGGGCTGAATTGGCTTGAATTTGGGCTGAATTGGCTTGAATTTGGGCTGAATTGGCTTCGATCGCAGCTTCTATTCTATCTAGTCTTTCTGTCATCGGGAGTATCCTTTTTTACTTATTTTCTTGCCGATTAACTAATTGTAGTCGAATTAGCTAAAAAGAATCAAACCTCCAAATTCAAAGTTTAAACAATCCGACCACCATTAGTAATATCAGCAGCGATCGCTGCAAGATGTTCATCTAAGAATTGATCGCGATCGTCCCAAATATAAGGGCGTTTTGCGGAAGGTGGTTTACGGCTAAATTAGTTACTTCTTTCTTTCCAGTTTTTCCATCAGCCAAACTTCAAGAAAGAAGAGGTTCACACCTCAACTTGCATCAATCGCTCCTATCCCACAACCAAAAAAAAGACTCTTGTGGGACAGACAGTTTGTCTGTCCGCTTACCGCTGATATCTGATCCCAATTTCATAGTTAATTGGTATAACTATTTTGATATTTACTATAAATCAGCATTAAAATTGTTAAATTAAGCTTTCTAGAAAAGTTTGCACAATCCAAAAATTCAGAGTAGTGTATAGTTGCCGCTTATAACTAAAGAGCAAGTGTGATTGCCATTTATCCCGGTAGCTTTGACCCAATTACTTTTGGCCATCTGGATATCATCCAACGAGGTGGTAAGCTCTTTGACCGGGTAATTGTGTTAGTAGTGACCAACCCCAATAAAACACCCCTATTTACTGTCACAGAGCGAATTGAGCAAATTCGCCAATCTGCTCAACATCTAGTCAATATAGAAGTAGATAGTTTTAACGGTCTGACGGTAAATTATGCCAAAATAAAGCAAGCTAATGTGCTGTTGCGGGGTTTGCGGGTACTTTCAGATTTTGAAAGTGAACTGCAAATGGCCCACACTAATGAAACTCTCTCCCATTTTGTTGAGACAGTTTTTTTGGCCACCTCTAACGAATATAGCTTCTTAAGCAGTAGCGTAGTCAAAGAGATTGCCAAATTTGGTGGCTCCGTCGATCATCTTGTTCCTAAGCACGTCGCCCTAGATATCTACAAATGTTACGCGAAAACTCATCCCGGATCGACCCTAAACCTGATGGAACCAGCACCCCAGGACAATCTCCCCCCAGTGGAGCGGGAAATATAGATATCCAGCGGGAATTAAACCGTCTCGAGGAGATGATTCTCGATAGTCCCCGCATCCCGTTGACTAGACGCACGCTGGTAGATGAAGAGCAATTACTAGATCAACTGGATCTAGTACGGATGAATTTGCCGGCTGCTTTTCAGGAAGCAGAAGAAATTGTTCGCCATAAAGATGAAATCCTGGAACAAGCTGAACAATATGCCCAAAATATGATCGAAACGGCTGAGAGACAGGTGGCTCAGATTCTCGATGAAATGGGGATTGTTCGACAAGCAAAAATTGAAGCAGACCAAATTCGTCAGCAACTGCAACAAGATTGTCAAGATGCTCAGGAACAAACTGTGGCTGAAATCGAAAGTCTCCGTTTGCAAGCACAGCAGGAAGTCGAAGAAATGCGACGTCGCGCTCTGGCTGAGTGCGAAGCGATCGAAAATGGTGCTGATGATTATGCCGATCGCGTACTCAATAATATTGAACAGCAGCTCGGTGATATGCTACGGGTGATCCGGAATGGACGGCAGCAATTAGAAACAGAAGCTACAGCGATTCGTAATCAGCAGGGAAGTTCCTTCCCCCAGTCTGGGAATCCATCTGGACCATCTCGTTCCCCTAAACGATCTAAATAAGCAAGTATACGAGTTTTTTGCGGATCAAAATATGAATCAAACTATGCTCAAATCTGGCGATCGCCAGACCAAATACCACATCCTGGGGAAAATTATCCTAGCTAGTTGTTTATGGGGTCTGATGCTTACCGTCAGTCCAAGGACAAATGCCCAAACTCTATCAGCACCAATGCCAACACAGGTTCAAGATCAACCAACAACTGATAGTATTGTCAAAAAATTAATGGGTAAATGGGAATTTACTGATCTTAAATCCGGTAGCAAGTTAAATTTTATCTTTACTAATGACGGCAAATTGTTTTTTGCCAATCTGATCACCTCGCCACCCCAAGCGATTCAGTTACGGTATCAGGTTGCTAATGCTAGTAGCAACCCGATGCAAATTAATTTTAGCCGAGATGAACAAGATCAGGAAATAGTTGCGACTATTTTTGAGTTTACCACTGAAGGAAAACTGCGTTTACAAATGGAAGGTATTCACCCCAAGAAAGATCGACCCACTAGTTTTAGTCAAGGGGCTTTACTCCTGCTTAAGGTATCTGACGAAACAGATCTACCTGCAAATACGACAATCAAAACCTTGAGAAGTTAACCTTAAATTTGGTTTAAATACTGGTTTAGGTCTTCAATGGTACGAGTAAGTTCAGCTTCTGTACTCAGACGAATGCGTTCATCTCGCACAGTAATCAGAACTTTCGCCGCAAAAGGACTTGGCCAAATATTCGGATTGCAGAAAATCTCCAAAAAGACATCCCCTGTATAGCAATATTCCATTGATTTCTGGGGATTGACATGACGCACTCCTGGGGCAGTTGTCTGATTGGCAACTGCTTTTAAACTTGTCATTAAGTCAGCGATCGCGGATTGTAAATCTCTGGCTGCTTCGACGGTGAAGTTAAACGAGACCGAGCCTTGTAATAGATTGAATGTGATCGGAGTAATAGACATGGGAAATTAATGTGAATTCCTATCATTAAGGTTAGAAGATATTATCTATTTTATCAGAAAAATCGCTTTTTACTATTCGTAAATGAATAAAATTATCAAGAAGGGTTAAGAATAAATTAGGAAGCAATTATCAGTTTTAATCGCCAATTTTTGCTGAGTTTTTTGGTTTATACTGGTGCTAGAGAAGATGTTTTTTATAGTCAACCAGGGAGCTTAATATGGTAGGAGATAATCGAGCAGAAGTTCGCAAAGTCTTAGTAATCACTCTATTACTTAATTTATTTGTGATGGGGTTAAAAGCATCGGTAGGATGGTCAACCCATTCTTTAAGTTTGTTAGCAGATGCGTTACATAGTGTCGTTGATAGTTCTGGTAATGTGATGGGATTATTTGTCAGTCGTCTCGCTTCACCTACCCCAGATCGAGAACATCCCTATGGACACCAAAAATTTGATGCAATTGGGGCTTTAGGAATCGCTTCTTTTTTAGTTTTAGCCTGTGTGGAAATTTTGCAAGGAGCGATCGAACGCATCATTAAACCGAGTAGTGAGACAGTGCAAATGTCAGCCCCAGTATTGGGTTTGATGATTTTTGTATTAGGAATTAATATTTTCGTTACTTGGTACGAGCAAAGCGTCGGTAAGCGAATTAAAAGCGGCATTCTAGTCGCAGATTCCCAACATACAATGGGAGATATTTGGATTACCCTGCTAGTGATTGTTGGTTTAATTGGTGTGTGGATGGGTTATGGCTGGTTAGATGTGGCTTTAGCTTTTCCCGTCACTTTGCTAGTGGCTTGGAGTGGTTGGGGAGTTTTAAATGATAACTTGCCTTGGTTGGTCGATAAAATTGCGATCGCGCCGGAAGCAATTCATGAAATTGTGATGCAAGTTCCAGGTGTCATTAACTGTCACGACATTGCTTCTCGCGGGGTCGTCGGGCGACAAGTATTTATCGAAATGCACCTGATCGTCGATTCTCCCGATGTGGAAACCGCCCACAAAATTACCGAAGAGGTAGAAGCACGCTTGCACCAACAATACCAGCCAGTTCGAGTGTTAATTCATATCGAACCACCATCATATAAAGTAGAGCAAATCGCGATCGATGCTAATTCAACGGCTGACTCCTGACACTCCAAGCACTTTGTTTCTATTTACCTGGACTATTTTTTTGGTGGCAAGCCCACGGCATTGGTCAGAATTGCACGAGTTAGATTCTTTGCACCATTAAGATTAGCACCTGTTAAATCCGCATTATTAAAATTAGCACCTGCTAGATTAGCACCTGCTAGATTAGCACCTGCTAGATTAGCACTACCGAACACAGCATTTGATAAATCAGCATTCTCTAAGGTAGCATTTTGCAAATTGACACCATTAAGTTTGGCTTTTGTTAAGTTAGCATTATCTAGAGTCGCGATACTTAGATTAGCATTACTTAGATCGGCATTACTTAAATTAGCATTCCTAAGTTGGGCATGGGCTAATTTAGCCTGACTTAAATTGGCATTTGTGAGATCGCAGCCATTACATTGATTACTTTGGGCTAATTTTTGCAAATCTCCCTGGTTGGCCGCTTGAGATGGGACATTTAACCATAAAGGTGCCAATATTGTGGCTGTACCAACTATGGTCAGGGCTATTTTTCCTTGAGCAAAATTTAGGAATTTCATCACAATCTCTACTCCTGTGCAAAAAAGATATCTTCCTATCATTTTAGATGATCAATGTCAATTACTCAAAATTTATTTCTGGCGATTTCTTCGTTAATTTTTGTTACTTTTTTGCAGCTTGCTCGGAATCGATCGGATTAAGAATACAGACAAGTTACCATTTAGTTATCCACAGAAATCATCAGTTTTCCACAGATTTTTGACAGTTTTCCACAAAAGTTTATCTCACGGTTATCTATTTTTTAAGAATCAAAAATATTTTGGGGTGAGTATTTCCCCCCCCAACTAATTTATTCCCATTCAATCGTACCGGGTGGTTTAGAGGTGATGTCATAGACAACACGATTAACACCACGTACTTCATTCACAATCCGGTTAGAAATAATTTCTAACAGCTCATGGGGAACTTTTGCCCAGTCAGCAGTCATCCCATCTTCGCTAGTAATAAACCGTAAGACAATTGGGTAAGCGTAGGTACGCTGATCTCCCATGACACCGACACTCCGGATGGGTAGTAAGACAGCAAAAGCTTGCCAAAGTTGCTTATATAGATCGTGACGGTTAATTTCTTGACGAACGATAAAGTCAGCTTCTCGGAGAATTGCTAATTTTTCCGCAGTCACTTCTCCTAAAATCCGAATCGCTAAACCTGGTCCGGGGAAAGGATGTCGCTGCACGATTTCTTCTGGTAACCCAATAGAACGACCGACTTGACGAACTTCATCTTTAAACAGTTTACGCAAAGGTTCGATCAGATGAAAACGTAAATCTTTGGGTAAACCACCAACATTATGGTGACTTTTAATTTTGACTGCTACTCTCTCTCCAGTTTTTGGATCGACATTAGGATTAGCTGATTCAATTACATCTGGGTAAAGAGTACCTTGAGCTAAATAATTAAATGGGCCAAGGCGTTTGGATTCTTCTTCAAATACACGAATAAATTCATGCCCGATCCGATGACGTTTTTCTTCGGGATCAGTTACTCCAGCGATCGCATTCAGGAAACGTTCCTGTGCATCAACATAAGCGACGGGGATATGAAATTGTTCATGAAATAATTTCACTAATCTTTCTGGTTCATTTTTCCGCATGAAACCTTGATCAATGAACATACAGGTGAGCTGATCGCCGATCGCTTTATATAGTAAAAAAGCCAAAGTTGAGGAATCGACACCACCAGAAAGTGCTAACAGTACGCGTTTGTCACCAACATTAGCACGAATTTCCCGAATGGCTTCTTCTACAAAAGCTGCGGTAGTCCAGGTTGGTTCGCAATCACAGATATGGTAGATAAAGTTGCGGATCAGAGCAATTCCACCAATCGAATGGACTACTTCGGGATGGAATTGGACTCCATAAAATTGTTTTTCGTGATTAGCGATCGCTGCACAAGGGGTATTATCTGTATGAGCTAGGATTTCAAACCCAGGTGGAAGTTGCTCACAGGAGTCTCCATGACTCATCCACATGGTTGTACCTGCTTCCACATTAGTCAATAAATCGGTAGGATCATCAATTAATAAAGATGCTTTTCCATATTCAGCTTTTTGAGCTGAGACTACTTTTCCCCCTAACTGTTGGACCATCAGTTGCATCCCATAACAGACTCCTAGGATGGGAATACCCAAGTCCCAAATTTCTGGATCGCTAGTGGGAGCTCCGGGATCATAAACTGAATTTGGACCACCAGAGAGAATTATCCCTTTTGGGTTGATTTCTCTTAGTTGTGCTGCGGTAGTCCGATAGGAGATTACTTCGGAATAAACTTGAGTTTCTCGAATCCGACGTGCAATTAGTTCGGAGTATTGGGAACCAAAGTCGAGAACGACGACTTGTTGACGTTTTCCTGTTTCTAAGGATGTAGATGGTTGGGTTGGTTTGCTCTGTAGTATCACTTCAATCAATCCAAAATACAGTTTGCCGATAAAGATAGATGGATGTTAAACTAGTTGGTGCAGATATTCTTACCACTGTTAAGAAGCGAGATTTCATCAGTTTTGACAGATTGTTTGTTGACCATAACACAATTTTTCTAATAATGTTACAGCAATTTTACTTTTGACAATAATTTGCCGATCGCGATCAAATAAAATTGACCCAACTTGGATATTTTCCTGTTGCTTTGATGGGATATGTGTGTGAAGATAAGCTTGAGTACGTTGGTCAATCTGGTCAGCAATGACCTGATAAATTTGCTTGACCCAATCTGTCTGATTTGTTGCATCTAACTGACGCAGATATTGTAAAGCATCTTCGGCTGTAGCGAGTGCCAATATTGCTTGTAAATCTGGATTTGGTAATCCAACTTTGGCACAATAAGCGGTGAAAATTTCGATTCTTCCATCTGCTATATAATGATGGGTGTGAAAAATTCCCCCTGCTAATTTAATCAACTTCCCATGATACCCAAATAATAAGATTGATTTAACTTGCTGATTCGCAGCTTCAACCAGTAATGGACCTAACCAATTAGCGGTTTTTACCAAGCGGACTGGATTAATTCCTAATTTGGTCGCTAAATCTAAACCATTTTCACCAATACAAAATACTAACCCATCAAAATATGCTGCTTTGGATTGTAATTGTTCCCGAAATATTTCTAATTGTCCCAGGGAACTTAACGGTTGAGAAATTCCTGTAGTTCCTAACAAAGAAAGTCCCTCGACCACTCCAAAAGCAGCATTAGATGTTCTGGTGGCTAATCGTCTTCCTTCTGGCAAAATAATTGTTACAGCAATCTTTTCTTCTGGTGACAATAAACGGTGCAGATTCTGAGCTAAAATATTTTGGGCATAGGCATAAATAGCTGGTTTTCCTGCTTGATTGATTAACTTACCAATACCTTCTCCTCCTTGGATGAGAATCTGTTCTGTTTCGACTGGTTGTGGTTCTTGCCATTCTACTATTACCCAAATCTGCATATCATTAGTTAAATCTAGATTATCACCAGGATCGCTTCGGGTAATAGCTAAAGCGGCATTTTTTTTGATCAACGCTACCTGCTCAATCGTAATTTCAGCGTTTTCCGGTGGATTGATTAAATCGACCCAAACAGATGTTAAAATTTCTCCATCATGCAAACATCTCCAAGCAGCGATCGCCGCAGCACAGGCAAAAACTGGTAGGGTATATCCAGATTGAGGTGAGGCAATTGACATTTTATGGTAATTATATATAAATTTACTTTTTGCTCAAGATCATATAATGGCACAATTGACAGGCAAAATCGCATTAGTTACAGGTGCAACTAGAGGAATTGGTAGAGGAATTGCGATCGGGTTAGGTGAAGCAGGTGCAACAGTTTATATTACTGGTCGTACCCTGGAATCATCTGATCATAAACAGGGGATGTCCGGAAGTCTCAAGGAAACCCAATTAGCAGTTGAGTCCGTGGGTGGGGGATGTATTCCTGTCGTCGTCGATCACAGTAACGATGAGCAAGTCCGTTTACTATTTGAGCAGATTCAAGCTGAACAAGGACAACTTGATATTTTAGTTAATAATGCTTATTCAGGAGTTCAGACATTAAGGGATAATTTTGGCAAACCTTTCTGGGAATGTGAACCTAGTTTTTGGGATGCTGGTAATAATGTTGGTCTGCGTAGTCATTATATTGCCAGTGTTTTCGCAGCAAAAATGATGGTTCCCTGTCAGCAAGGACTAATTTGTACTATTTCTTCTTGGGGTGGGATGTCCTATATTTTTAGTGTTCCCTATAGTGTGGGAAAATGTGCTGGCGATCGGTTAGCCGCAGATTCTGGCAATTGAACTAAAATCCCATCAAATTACTTCCCTGTCAATTTGGCCAGGAATTGTGGGGACTGAACATATTAAGCAGTTAGCTGAAGAAATTAATCAAGATGATCCCGAGCCAAAAAACACAGTCATGAAAGAACATTTCAACTGGGAAACTCCCTTATTTACCGGACGGGTAATTGCAGCACTAGCTGCTGAAGAGCAGGTGATCCAGCGGACTGGTCGAGTGCAAATTGTGGCAGAATTAGCCCAAGAGTATGGATTAGTCGATGAAAATGGCGATCGTCCGGTATCCCTACGTTCTCTACGTTTTATTTTGGTTGGGGCTTTTCCTGGACTGAAAAAATATGCTGGACTTATCCCAGATCTTAAGATACCCTGGTGGTTATTAATTTTGCAAAGATTACCATCACCGAAAATTTAATTGGTTAGATGATAAATAATTAAGCAGAAGAAGGGTAAAGCATTCGGGTATAATATTGCTGCCCTTCGACTACGCTCAGGGTAAAATTTGATCGCTCAATTGTCGCCAGAGATGCTTCACCCCTACACTAATCTACCAAGCTAAAAATTATGTTATCCCAAAACTTTCAAACATCCCATACCCAACTTGCTCATACTGGTGACCAATTTTTACAGTATCTGCAAGAACTCCTGACCGAAAGAGTTAGTCAGGGTAATCCCACGGAGGAACTACAGAAGATTGGAGACAATCTGAGTAAAACTCTGACTGCTTTGAAGGAACAAAAATATCAAGTAGCTGTAATTGCTGCAATGAAAGCAGGTAAAAGTACCTTTCTCAATGCGATCGTCGGTGCTGATGTCCTTGCGAGTGAATCGGAATCTTGTACAGTTTGTCGAACTGATATCTATCCCATTGATGCTAATGCTACTCCCAGGTTGTTGGAATATCAAGCAGGAATAAAACAACCCATCGAATTAGCAGTGGGAGATGATGGTTTAATTAAAGAAAGATTTTTAGCCCGGACCAGGGAAATTCGGGCAACAGCTAATCGCGATCGCACGACTAGATTTGAGCTGGAGCATTATATTGCTGGGTTGAGTGAGATTCCGGCTTTAGCAGGGTTTGCTTTTGTAGATACTCCCGGACCAAATGAATGGGAATCAACTAATTTTGATACTACTGTCCTGAAACAGACTACTTTAGAAGCTTTGCGAACTTGCGATGCAATTTTGTTTATTTTAGATTATTCAGATTTCAAAGACAATACTAATTCAGAATTACTAGAACTGTTTAAACAACGAGGGGACTTGATTGCACTCAACGCTGGAAAAACCTTCTTTATTCTCAATAAAATTGATCGTAAAGCTGCGAGCGATCGGGCGATCGCTGATGTAATTAATGATTTAGAACAAGCGTTGATTAGTTTTGGAATACCCAATCCCGTCGTTTATCCTGCTAGTGCTTGGCAAGGATTATTAGCAAAATTACTGCTATCTGGGGCTGCAACTAAGGAACATAAAGAAGATTTTAAAAACTTCTTCTTAGCTCGATATATTGAAGAAGATGAAGAGGGAGAACCCCGAATTCCTAAAATTGCTGAAATTGCACCCAAAGCTTTAGAAAATAGTCATATTCCGGTGATTGAAGAGTCAGTGATTAAAACAGTAGTTCAGTATTCTGGTTGGAATCTACTTAATGGGATTTTGGCTAAAATTGAGAACACTGGTCACACAGTTGCAAATCTGCTCAATACCGAAATTAAAGGATGGGAAACAGAAATTGAAACCCTCAAATATACAGTAGAAAATTATCATCAACGCGCTCAAGTAGCGAAAGCACAGGTAGAAATTGTCAAAATGTCAGCGGAAGAACAAAAACAGCAACTAATTGAAGCATTTAGTCAGAAAGTCGCCCAATTTGCTCAGACTTGTAAAGAAAAGACACAGCAAGAAATTGAGCAAGTGATTAATGATAAATCGACCACAGTAACAACTCAATCAGAGCAGTCTTTATTAAATGCTTTGAAAAGAGAATTTGCCACTATTTTTGCATCTCCTCGGGCTGAAGCTGATAAAATTCGAGTCAATAATAACGAAGATGCTAAGAAAATTGGACAGTTAATTAATGGATACTTCCCACCGATAATTCAGAGTTTTTGGTTGGATATCCAAGATCAGCTAGTTCGGAATGGGACAGAAATTAGAACCCAAATCGTGCAAAAAATTCAGCAGAGTATCCAAACTATCTCTGACGAATTATCTGAATATATTGGTCAAACCTTGAATGTGGATCTTCATTATAGTGAAATTCAATTTCCCGAATTTCAATTTGCAGGAATTGATGCTCAAATTGCCAAACAACAAGAAGTTTTTGAGCGAAACAGAAAGGAAATGAGAAGTGAACCGCGTTGTTGTCGATCGGAACGAGTGTATGAAATTGATATTCCCTACCAAGAGGTCGTCCCTTATTATGAAATTGATTTACGAGCAACTCAGCGTCAGTTTGAATTAAAAATTGATGCTCAAGTAGCTCGAAATCAAGAATTGTTAAAAAGAGTTGTGGAAAAGCAAGTTGGGGAAGATTTCAAAAATGCAGCACAACAAATTAATGATTACATTAGCCAATTTCAATCGGAACTTGACAATTTATTGCAAAAACGGGAAAGTCGAGAACTGGAATCTCTTCAGGTGCGAGCAAAGATTCAAGAGGAACACTATGAGCTTAATCAAATTTTGCAGAAATTAACAACTATTAAAACCGACCTAGAGTCCTGGAAACCATGAGGAGCAAAACTGATCATTAGATACTTGTGGGACAGACATCTTGTCTGTCCTAATTAATTATTTTGTAAGATACAGCCTATTCCAGGTTTATGAAGTTCATCAAGGTGATCTGTGGTTTCCTGGCGGGTTCATTAATACCTCGACTGCGCTCGGCACAAGGGTTATTTGTGTGTGGCAAGTTCATCGGTGAACCCGCCCCTACAGGGATTCACCAAAAAATCGATCAGGATTAGAGGATGACAAGATTAACAGGATTTGTAGGGGCAGGTTCACCAATCAATTCTGCTCCAAACAGATAACTATCATAAACCTGCCCAACCAACACAGATCACTCACAATCTCGGACAGGCAAGATGCCTGTCCCACCATTCATGCCAAATCTTACTGTACTTCATCAGCCACCGAATCCGCTGTATCTATTATAGCATTTAACTATCAGGAAAATGAATTATGAAAACCACAAAAAAACCTCGACTATTTACTAATAACGACACTTATCCATGTCCAGTATGTCTCAGGGGAACCATATCACCACTATTATTAATGGATGCTTTTTCCTGTGACTTTTGCAATCATATATTTACCCCAGAATTTTCGACCCAACGATTATTAATGGCTGATCGAGATCCACCTTTAGCTTGGTATTGGAATCGTCAAGGTTGGATTGGAGGACATTTAATTGGAGTTGAATTCACCTGGGTCTATTCCTTAGCAGCAATTGCTTTCGTGGTATTTCCCACCATAATTATCGGATTGGCAGTTTATTATTTTCCTCCAGCACCAAATGCACCTTTTTTTTGGTTTCCCTATATTTGGACTGGATTAACTTTTCTTTCCCATTTGAGCATCATTCTTTGGTTAATGATCGAATTTTATCAGTTTCCTGTGGGACGGTATTTGTCAATTATGCGACGTTATTTATGGTGAAATTTACTCACCTCAATGCTGAACAGGATATAATTTTCAGCAGCTACTGCTTAATTATTCATTATCTGATCTTTTGGTATGACTGCGGAAATTATCTGTGTAGGAACAGAATTGCTCCTGGGAGACATCCTCAATAGCAATGCTCAATTTTTAGCCCAACAACTAGCTCAACTGGGAATTCCTCACTACTATCAATCCGTAGTAGGAGATAATCCGGAACGGCTAAAATTGGTATTAGAACTAGCAGCATCTCGATCGCAAATCTTAATTTTCACAGGGGGACTTAGACCAACCCCAGATGATTTGACCACAGCAACGATCGCCGATTTTTTTGGTGTCCCGCTAATTGAAGACCCAGAAATTCTTGCAGATATCACCCGTAAGTATGCAAATCGCAAACGTGAGATGTCACCGAGTAATCGGAAACAAGCATTAATCCCCCAAGGTGCCAAAATTTTACCTAATCCTACAGGTACTGCTCCTGGGATAATTTGGCAACCCCGTTTAGATCAGCTGACCATTCTCACCTTTCCGGGAGTCCCCTCAGAAATGTATCCGATGTGGACAGAAACTGCTGTCCCTTATCTGCGGAGTCAAGGTTGGGGTCAACAAGCAATTTACAGTCGAGTTTTAAAATTCTGGGGTATTCCCGAATCCACATTAGCCGAAAAAGTAGCTGATTTTCTCAACCTATCTAATCCTACCGTTGCTCCTTATGCAAATAAGGGTGAAGTCAAACTGCGAATTTCTGCTCGTGCTGATTCAAAAACGACAGCTGAAGCATTAATTAGTCCAGTGGAACAACAATTGCGTCAAATCGGTGGAAGATATTGTTATGGTGCTGACGATGATACCCTCGCTTCCGTCGTTGGTCAACTGCTCATTTCCGCTAAGGAAACTCTTAGTGTAGCAGAATCTTGTACCGGTGGTGGACTGGGACAGACCCTAACCAATATCTCTGGTAGTTCTGCTTATTTTTTAGGTGGAATCATTTCCTATGATAACCAAGTCAAAATCTCCTTATTAGATGTTAGTCCCACAGATTTGGACCAATATGGAGCAGTTTCCGCTCAAGTAGCTAAACAAATGGCTCTTGGAGTGCGATCGCGACTCTCTGCTTCCTGGGGTTTAAGCATCACCGGAATTGCTGGACCGGGAGGTGGGACAGATACCAAACCCGTCGGTCTAGTTTATATCGGGTTAGCTAGTCCTAATGGAGCTGTAGTAGCTGTTGAGCATAAGTTTGGTGCTTTACAGGAACGTTCCTGGATTCGTCAGTTAAGCATCACTTCTGCTCTGGACCATCTCCGCTGTCAATTACTCAACCAAAATTAGATTTTAGAAAAGACTTGATTATTTGGGAATATTAGTTATGATCAAGTATAGATAAAAAAATCAGTCACTCGCAAATAACTCGCTTTAATATTTTTTTTAGATAAATATGACAAGCGAAAAGTTAAGTTGATGTAAAATACGTCTTACCTAATCGGCACTTTAGACTTTTAGGTAGGTTCAATAAGCTATATCAAAGGAGCTAGAGTTTCAATGGACTACATTGACGTAGTATGGGAAAAGGTGAAAGAATGGGCTCGGAAGCTGATTGAAGCACTGTTGGGACCAGAATCTGAACCAGAACCCGAACTAATTCCAATCCCTGTGAACGATCGCCAAAATCATCGGTAAAATCTAGAACTTCTTTGGGAATGTAGCACTTGTTAAGTATTTTGGTACTGCATGGACCAAACTTGAATCTCTTGGGGAAAAGAGAACCTGGTATATATGGTCAGCAAAGTTTAGCGGATATAAACAGCTTACTAGCTCAAGAGAGCCAAAAGCTAACCGTGAAAATATCAGAGTTGCAATCCAACCATGAAGGAGTTTTAATCGATGCAATTCATGGTGCACTCGGAGTTCACCAAGGAATATTAATTAATGCTGGCGCTTATACCCATACCAGTGTAGCTCTTGGAGATGCGATCGCGGCGGTGAATATCCCCACCGTCGAGGTACATTTGAGTAATATATATAAGCGAGAAACTTTTCGCCATCACTCCTACCTTGCTCCAGTAGTAATTGGGCAAATTAGTGGTTTTGGTGCAGAAAGTTATCGTTTGGGTCTCCAAGCTTTAACCAATTATCTCAACCAAAACCGCTAAAATTCCCGAATCACTAAATGCAATACTCCCTGTTTAACCGGTTTCGTGGAGCTTTGGTGGGAGCGATCATGGGAGAGGTTTTTGGTGCTTATGTGCAAAAACAATCCCCGAGTCAAAAACTAAATTGGCGATCGCGTCAACAATTACCTCGAAATTTCAACTGGGCTTTCCCATCTGGACCAGAATTAAGCAACGAGAGCCAAAATAATCCACCAAAATGGGCAACTTGGCACCTAGAAAGCTTGATTCGTCAAGGAATTTTGACGACAAAACCAGCCGAAAAGTTATTCATCACACCATCTAGTCTGAATTCGCGGACAGATATTACCTATGAACATAGTGTCATAACTTGGGTGCCAATTGCACTCTTTTTTCATGAGCAGCAGGGAAAATTACAGGAAAATTTAATCCAAGTGATTGAAGGTGAAAAATTAAAGATTGTTTTAATAATTGCCCGAGCGATCGGCTGGGCGTTACAAGGGAAACTAGAGCCAGAAAAATTAATTAGAGAAATTATTAACGAGCTACAATCTGAGCATAATCAGGAAAAATCAGACAGTTTGATCCAGCAACTAGAGCAAGTAGAGAGATTAATTCAGCAAAATGCTGGAATAGAAATGGTGGAAAGGAGCATCTGGTCTGCGGATCAGATCACCCCAGTAGCTGTAGCATTGTATTGTTTTCTCAGTACCCCAACAGACTTTCGTCTGTCTGTAATTCGAGCAAGTCGAATTGGGAATGAACCTCAATTAACCTGTGCGATCGCCGCAGTTTTATCAGGAACATACAATGGTATTACGGGTATTCCCCTATCCTGGCGCTTGACTTTAAATCGAAAAAATGCTATTAATTCCCTGCTAAAATCAATATGGGGCATAAATTCAGGGACAGAGATCGAAACCTTAAGCGATCGCTTGCTAAGTGCTTGGGTAGGAATTTATCACCCCAATAGTCCGATCGACCCTCACCTCCTCCAAACAATTACAGCACCACAAGTAAGGTAGAAGGAACATTGATGCCCAAAGAAGGGTATGATCAGGGTGATTTGGGTAGGTGAAAGTATGCAAAAACATCGTTCTATGTTAGCTCTAATTCTAGTTTTAATGATTGGTGCATTGATCGCGATCAGTCGAGTACCAATCAAATTGGGGTTAGATCTCCGTGGGGGGTCACAACTAACCATCCAGGTGAAAACCTCTACAGAAGTCAAAACCATTGACGAACGGGTTTTAGAAGCAGTCAAACGAGTGATCGAAAACCGAATTAATGGACTGGGGGTATCAGAACCAGTAGTCCAAACTGTGGGAAATAACCAAATCCTAGTTCAGCTACCAGGAGTAAGTGATCCAGAACAAGCGGAACGAGTCTTAGGTGGGACAGCTCAATTAGACTTTCGGGAACAAAAAATTGGTACAGAAGGACAATTACTAGCGGAATTGAAAGTAAGACAAGATTTACTCGACAAACAAATAGAATTAAAAAAAGCCGATGATAAAACCGCGATCGCTACAAATATTGCTGCAATTAATCGGAGCAATGAAGCAATTAATCCGTTATTTGAGCGAATTGGTTTAACTGGTAAAAACCTGATTGATGCTTATGCTAGTGCATCTCCGGGGGGTGCTTGGGAAGTAGCGATTCGGTTTGATCCGACCGGTGGAGACTTATTTGCGGAATTAACTAAAAAACTAGCTGGAACCGGAAGATCCATTGGGATTTTCCTAGACGATAAACTAATTAGTTCCCCAACCGTTCAGGTGAGCTATGCTCAAACAGGTATTACTGGTGGGAGTGCAGTGATTAGTGGTAACTTTACCGTCCAAACTGCTAGCGATTTAGCTATTCAACTGCGAGGTGGAGCATTACCAGCACCAGTAGAAATAGTAGAAAATCGAACTGTAGGTGCAACTTTAGGTCAAGATAGTATCCGGAGTAGCATTTATGCAGGAGCAGGTGGATTAATTCTAGTCTTGCTGTTTATGATTGTTTACTATCGTCTTCCTGGTATTATTGCCGATGTGGCTCTGATTATTTATGCTTTATTAACTTGGGCTAGTTTTGCGCTTCTAGGTGTCACCCTTACCTTACCAGGAATAGCAGGTTTTATCCTCAGTATTGGGATGGCAGTGGATGCAAATGTGTTAATCTTTGAACGGACTAGAGAAGAATTGCGATCGGGTAAGACCTTATATCGTTCCATTGAATCAGGTTTTTATCGTGCTTTTTCAAGTATTTTAGATGGCAATGTTACTACTTTAATTGCCTGTGGAGCATTATTTTTTCTCGGTTCAGGTTTGGTCAAAGGTTTTGCTCTGACTCTAGCATTAGGGGTAGGAATGAGTATGTTTACAGCAATTACCTGTAGCCGTACTTTCTTAATGTTAGCAATTTCCCTGCCAAAACTGCGCCGACCCGAATTATTTTGTCCTAAATTAGAGCAGGTGCAGGAATGAAATTAAAGATAATTGAGCAGAGAGGAATATGGTGGGGTTTATCTGCGATTATTATTCTTAATGGGTTAATCGCAATGGCAATTTCTTGGACTAATCCTGATATTCGCGCTCCCTTACGTCCGAGTCTTGATTTTATTGGTGGAACAAAATTACAATTTGAATTAGATTGCACCAAACCAGGAAATTGTGATCAACCCATCAATCTGAAAATTGTCCGTGAAGTTGTCGATGGAGAAGAGTTAAATGGTAGTACCATCCAAATCGTAGATCAACATAGTCTCTCGATTCGCACTAAAAACTTAGATGTAGAAGAACGAACTAAACTCCAAAACGCATTGAGTGCAAAAATTGGCTCTTTTGATGCTGAGAAAATTCAAATTGATAGCGTTGGTCCGATTTTAGGAAGACAGCTATTAAATTCTGGTTTATTAGCAGTATTATGTTCCTTTTTGGGGATTCTTATTTATCTCAGCTTTCGCTTTCAATTTGACTATGCTTTTTTTGCTTTTGTCGCTTTGTTTCACGATCTTTTAATCACCGTTGGCATTTTTGCTATTTTCGGTTTAGCATTAGGAGTCGAAGTTGATAGTTTATTCATCGTCGCGCTCTTAACTATTATCGGGTTTTCGGTTAATGATACCGTCGTCATCTATGACCGAATTCGAGAAGCGATCGCGTTACATCCAGAGCAGGAAATTAATCAAATTGTGGATGATGCTGTCAATCAAACCCTCGGGAGATCAATTAATACTACTCTCACTGTATTATTAACTTTAGTCTCGATCTTTTTATTCGGGGGAGAAACTTTGAGATACTTTGCTTTAGCCTTAATTATTGGTTTTAGTGCTGGAGCTTATTCAAGTATATTCATTGCTAGCACTCTCCTTGCTTGGTGGCGATCGCGATCGACTTCAACTAGTTTAGAGCAAACTAAAGCACCAGAATCTCTTGATTCTAGCAGCTCTGACCCAGTTTAGTTCTTATTAATCTATTTATTGACAGGCAAGATGCCTGTCCCACCAGGAAAAATAATTTTTGTGGGACAGACATCTTGCCTGTCTTATTTATTTTTGCTTTCTTATCTACTAACCAAAAAATTACAAATTGGCTTGCAATTGATCTAAAAGACCCTCAACATAATTCAAAGCATTAACTATGGTTTTTGGATCTTCAATATCAACCCCAACATAACGACGCAAAGCTGCTACTTGATCCATCCCACCACCAGCAGCTAGTAATTCCAAATAACCAGGAATAAAATCCTTACCAGTTTGGAGATATTTTTGATAACAAGCTAAACTGACCACATTAGAAGCGGTATATTGATAGCAATAAAAAGGCTGAAAATAAATGTGACCAATTTTTGCCCAATCATATTGATGTTCTGGCAATAATTCTACTACATCTCCACAGATTTGCTGATAAAGTTTCAGCCATTCTTCATTTACCCATTTGTGATCAAAACTCCCTTCATTAGCACGGGTATGGATCGCTAATTCTAAACGACTAATTGTACTTTGACGAAACAAGAGATTGAATTGATCTTCAAGCTGACGAGTGATTAAAGATTGGGTAAGAGCAGTATCCCCGACAGCATCTTTCAGCAAATAGTCAAGCAATAGCAATTCATTAAAAGTTGAAGCGATCTCAGCTAATACTAAGGGGGGATTGCTATTAAAATAGGATTGAGTTTGATCAATCCAAGTACAATGTAATCCGTGACCCATTTCGTGAGCTAGAGTAAACAGAGAGTTATAATCATTGGTATAAGAAAGAAACAAATAACTATGTAACCCATGACTATAAGCACAAAATGCACCACTTCGTTTACCAGGACGTACTTTTGCATCTACCCAATTTTTGAGAAAAAATTCTTCAGCACGATGAGCATAATTTACATCAAATTCTTCTAAAGCACTAAGCAGAGTAGTGATACCAGTTTTATAGTCAATAGATGGAATTGATTTAGTGACTGTACCCCAAGGTGCATAAATATCACAGATCCGAATTTTCTGATTTAGGGTTTTACTTTTGAGCTGATAATAACGCTGGAATAAATCAAATCTACTCGCAGTCCCTTCCATAATTGTCTGAAAGACTGGTTCAGAAACCTGATCAGAAATCAGTTGTTTATGTAATGTTGAGGAATAACCACGTAGTTGATTTTCAATGCGATGATCTTGAGCAATAGTATTGAGAATATAACCATAAAGCGAATTATGCTGTTTTAGCACTTGTCGGATCGCGATATAGGAATCATAGCGGACTTTAGCATCCTGATGAAACATTAAAGCTGCTAATTCTGGTTCAGTATTAACAACTTTACCTTCAGGAGTAGTGACAGAGGGATACTCTTGTTCCCCTAGATGGATGGAACGTAATTGGATAAATGCTTGTCTACCAGTTAAATTATCTTGATTCCGAGTTTGCTCAACTTCTTCAGTTAGTTTGTGGGGACGAAAATCAGCGATTCGCTTTAAATAGTGGGTATAATTAGCTAGTGCGATCGCGGTTGGTAATTCGGAAAATTTACTCAGTTCAATTTCCTGTAATTCTAAATCAAAAAATAGTAATTGATTGTCGATCGCGGTGAGCAATTCCATAATTTTGTCTAGAAATTGCTTTGCTTCAGTGTTACGAGTATCTACAGCAAAATTCAGAGAGTGAAAAGAGTAAATAAAACCAGATTTTTGGTTAATTGCTTCTAATTTTTGCAAACATTCAGCAATTTCTGCTGGGGAGAGATGGACAATTTTCCCGCGATATTGTTGACGGAATTCTGCTGTACTTTGTTGTAATAACTCTAAATCTTTAGCTAATTGGGGGTCATTAAAACCTTGATACAGATCGGATAAGTCCCATGATTGGGGTTCATCTAACTCAATTATGGGGGTAATGTCTGATAATTGAACCAAAGTAAGACTCCTTTAGGTAATTAAACGAGGTTTGTTTGTTTATATTATTGCTGTTTTTGGTTAATTTTGTCGATCAAGAACTGGACTAGCTCAGTTAAATTGTTGGTATAATTACAAATAGCAGCAAACCTACTATCAATATTAACATTGGTTCTGTCTACCATGTCATCTCCACCAAATTTACCGTTGGTAAAAGACACAGAGCGTTTAGAAAATCTTCTCCAAGAGATTCCCTCAGAACCGGGAGTTTATTTGATGAGGGATGATTGCGATCGCATTCTCTATATTGGTAAGTCAAAAAAACTCCGCTCCCGGGTCCGCTCCTATTTCCGCGATCGCGAACATTTGAGTACCCGCATTAGCTTAATGGTACAACAGATCAGCCAAATTGAATTTATTGTTACCGATTCCGAAGCTGAAGCTCTAGCATTAGAAGCAAATCTTGTCAAGCAACATCAACCTTATTTTAATGTTCTCTTGAAAGATGATAAAAAATATCCCTATCTCTGTATTACTTGGTCCGAAAAATACCCTAATATTTTTATTACTCGTAAACGACGTTTAGGAAATCCCCAAGATCGTTATTATGGTCCTTATGTCGATACTCATGCTTTACGAACTACCCTGGGATTAGTCAAGCAAATTTTCCCCCTCCGTCAACGACCCCAACCCCTATTTAAAGATCGTCCTTGTCTGAATTATGATATTGGTAGATGTGCTGGAGTTTGTCAGGAATTAATCTCACCCGAAGAATACCGTCAAACCATGCAAAAAGTCGCGATGATTTTTCAAGGGAGAAGTCAAGAACTATTTGATCTACTCATAGCACAAATGGAACAAGCAGCAGCAGAATTAAACTTTGAATATGCAGCAAGTTTACGCGATCGCATTTTCGGATTAAAATCTCTAGGTGCTCAACAAAAAGTTTCCCTTCCCGATGATACCATTTCCCGCGATGCGATCGCTCTAGCAACAGATCAGCAACACGCTTGTATTCAACTCTTCCAAATTCGAGCTGGACAATTAGTAGGAAGACTAGGTTTTGTGAGTGGGGAAGGAGAACCAGGAGCAATTTTACAACGAGTATTAGAAGAACATTATCAAACCGTTGAACCAGTAGAAATCCCTGGAGAAATTTTAGTTCAGCATGAACTTCCAGAAGGAGAAATATTAGGGAATTGGTTAAGCGATCGCAAAGGTCGAAAAGTGACAATTTTTACACCTCAACGTCAAACCAAAGCTGACTTGATTGAAATGGTGGAAAAAAATGCTCAATATGAACTATTGAGGATGCAAAAACTGAGCGATCGCAACACCCAAGCTCTCCAAGATTTAGCAGAAATTCTCGATCTCCCAGACTTACCTCATCGGATCGAAGGTTATGATATTTCCCATATTCAAGGAGCTAATGCAGTTGCTTCACAAGTAGTCTTTATTGATGGTATACCTGGTAAACAACATTACCGTCATTATAAAATCAAAAATCCGACAGTCACTAGCGGACATTCTGACGACTTTGCTAGTTTAGCAGAAGTAATTAATCGTCGTTTCCGCAAATATATTGAAGATCCAAATCAACCACGTCTGGGAAATTCAGATTGGCCCGATTTAATTATGATCGATGGAGGTAAGGGTCAATTATCCGCAGTAATTAAAGTTTTGCAAGACCTAAACTTATTAACAGATTTACGAGTAATTAGTTTAGCTAAACAACGGGAAGAAATTTTTCTCCCAGGAGCATCTTTACCCTTAGAAACCAACCCCGAACAACCAGGAGTCCAATTATTACGAAGACTCAGAGATGAAGCACATCGATTTGCAATTACTTTCCATCGACAACAACGAAGTGATCAATTAAAGCGATCGCGATTAGACGAAATACCTGGATTAGGGTTCCATCGTCAAAAACTACTCCTAGCGCATTTCCATTCCCTTGATTATATTCGGATCGCGACTCCAGAAAAATTAGCAGAAGTCGCGGGAATCGGTCCAAAGTTAGCTCAACAAATATATGATTATTTCCATCCCTGAACCGATATTACCCCAATAAATTAGCTCCCCAAATCAGCAAAGAACATTTATTATATATTTAAGCATCTCCAATCATTTTTGCCAGTATGAGCCACTGTATTAATCCTAATTGTAACAATCCTTTCAACCCCGATCACCATAAATTTTGTCAGACTTGTGGTTCCTCACTGGTACTGAGAAACCGCTATCGAGCGATTAAACCTTTAGGGGACGGTGGTTTTGGGAAAACCTATCAAGCAGAAGATCTCGACTGTTTAAATGCAGTTTGTGTGATCAAACAATTTTTACCATCAGCAGATATTCAAGCTAATCCCCAAATTTTACAAAAAGCTACAGAATTATTTAACCAAGAAGCAGAAAGACTATTTCACCTAGGAGAACACTCCCAGATTCCCCGATTACTAGCTTATTTTGAACAAGACAAACGTTTGTATTTAGTGCAAGAATTAATTGACGGACAAACCTTGCTCCAAGAATTACAAACAGAGGGAGTTTTTAGTGAAACCAAAATTCGGGAAATTTTACTAGATTTATTACCAGTTCTGCAAGTAATCCATGGAGAAGGAGTAATTCACCGAGATATCAAACCAGATAACATTATGCGTCGTCGTAAAGATGGCAAATTAATCTTAATTGATTTTGGCGTATCTAAACAAGTCACAGGTACAATTTTTAACCAACAAGGTACTTCTGTCGGTACACCTGGATATATACCTTTAGAACAATTACGTGGAACTGCTTATCCAGCTAGCGATTTATACAGTTTAGGTGTAACTTGTGTGATTTTGTTAACCGGATGTTTACCAAAGGGAGATGGTTCGAGTGACTTATATAATCCGATCGAAGGTAGTTGGATCTGGAAAGAACGTTTACCAGCAGAAATAAATATTAATCCCATTTTAGAACAAATTTTAAACAAAATGCTGGCAGAAAGAGTTAAGGATCGCTATCAGTCAGCTTTAGAAGTATCGCAAGATTTGCAAGATAACTTAAGTTCAGCAGTAGGAGTAGATTATCGGAAATTAAGAGATTTATTAGCAGTAGGAAACTGGAAAGAAGCTGATGCAGAAACTGTGCATTTGATGTTATTAGCAAGTGGCAGAAAAAAAGAAGGTTGGATTGATCAGAATAGCATAAAAAACTTTCCTTGTCTAGATTTAGCGACAATTGATCGATTATGGTTAAAATATAGTAATGGGCATTTTGGATTTACAGTCCAAAAAAAGATTTGGCAAAGTTTAGGGGGAAATGCCAACTCAGATGTTAGTGTTTATAAAGAATTTTGCGATCGCATTGGTTGGCATGAAAAAGGAGAATTACTATATTATTCTAATCTCACCTTTGATCTGAATGTTCCCCCAGGACATTTACCATCGGGAAGAGCTGGAGATATATCTTTATTAGTCAGATTAGTAGGTAAATTAGGTGGTTTTGGAGTGGAAAGGGTATCATTATTGGTATCACGGTTAGAAAGCTGCGGAATTTAGTTAAAATCAACTGTAATCATTTCTCAGATTCTAGAAATGCCCTATTGTCAGAAGTAGTATTTTGGAATGAGGAGTAGTTAAACAGCAGTGTGGACTCATAAGGATACAACACCAAACAATCACGAAAATGACAATCAACCTGAGCGATATCCGTTTGATGGTTGGTCTTTAGATGAGCGCAACCCAGACACTATTAACTCTTTATTGCCAATATGGGAATGGCTTTATAACTACTATTTTCGGGTACAAACTGATGGGTGGGAAAATGTCCCAAAGACGAATAAAACCCTAGTTGTCGGTTCCCATAACGGTGGTTTAGTAGCCCCCGATATGTTTATGTTTATGTATGATTGGTTTCGACGGTATGGGACGGAACGTTTAGCTTACGGATTAGCCCATCCCATGGTCTGGAAAGTTTTTCCTCAATTAGCTCCTTTTGCGGTTCAGTGTGGAGCAATTGTCGCTCATCCCCAAATGGCGATCGCCGCTTTACAGGAAAATGCTACTGTTCTAGTCTACCCAGGTGGTGCCCAAGATACCTTTCGACCCCATTATTTACGAGAAAAAATTTATTTTGCAGGACGTAAGGGTTTCATTAAACTAGCACTCCGGGAAGAAGTACCCATTTTACCCATAATTTCTTGGGGTGCCCATGATAGTTTCGTCGTCTTAGGAGATTTTTATCCCCAATTACGACAATTACATCAAAAGGGGATGCCTTGGATTTTTAATCTTGATCCAGTAGTATTTCCGATTTATTTAGGGTTACCCTGGCTCTTAAGTATTGGACCATTGCCCCATCTTCCCTTACCACTAACAATTCGCACGCGGGTTTGTGCCCCCATCATCTTTAACCGTTATGGAAGGGACGCAGCGAGCGATCGCGACTATGTAGACAACTGTTATGAACGAGTCCAGACCTTAATGCAATTAGAATTAAACCGATTAATTCAAGAAAGCCACTAAATTGAGCAAAGGTTCGTAGTAAGCGCTAAGAGCGCTCTGTGCGCTTACTACAAACTTAACGGTTATTCCACTAGACCCATAGACATGGTTCAATAAGCACCATTATTTTTGGGAAAAACAACTACTCCAATTGTTTTGATAATAATCAGCAAATCGATCCAGAAATTTCTGAAGTTAACATAATAGAGATCCATCTGGATGCGACGGTCATAAGGTACATCATTGCGACCCGAAACCTGCCATAAACCCGTAATCCCAGGTCTAATGGTCAGAACTTTATTAATATAGCGACCATATTTGGGTAATTCCTCCACAACTAAGGGTCTAGGGCCAACCACACTCATATCCCCTTTCAACACATTCCAAAATTGGGGAAACTCATCGAGACTGGTAATTCGTAAAAATCGACCAATCCAGGTAATTCGTGGGTCTTGTTTCAGTTTGAAATTATCCTCAAATTCTTGTCGTAACTGAGGACAATCCGCCATCATTTTCAGCAAAACTTCATCTGCATTAACTACCATCGTCCGGAATTTAATACAGCCAAAGGTCTGGCGATTTTTACCCACACGTTCCTGCACATAAAAAATCGGCCCAGGTGAACTGAGGGCAATTAAAAGGGCCAATAACAGGTAAACTGGGGAAAATAAAATCAAAACTGATAGAGAAAACAGAACATCGAACAGCCGCTTGACAAAATCTGCGTTTAGACCTTGGAGCAGCAGACTTCTATTTGGGCTCCTAAGCACGAGGGGCTGAAAGCTACGCTTCACTAGAGCCCGCAACACCTTGCCGGAGAGGAGTTGGCTTTCGGCAGTCATTTTATTCCTTCACTTCACACCACACACAGTCCCCATCATAAAGCTAGCGACGCCTACTCAGACGAATCTAGTCTTTAAGAAATAGACAATCTCTAAAAATCAAAGTCCAGTTAGCCCAAATTCCGCGATGGGAATTCTGCTAAACAGCGCTCTAGATATTCCAGATAACGCTTGGCAAAGATTTTAGAGTCAAATAAAGCAGCTTGCGATCGCAAGATTTCTGGATTAAATCTGCCCAGATATCCTTCAAATATCTCTACTGCTTCTATGACCATAGCTAAATTTTGCTCGGTAAACAATAAGCCAGTACCAGTATCAGGGTGTTGACGAATATCCCGCACAGTTTCTAGCGCTCCTCCTGCACCATAGGCAATTACCGGAGTCCCACAGGCTTGGGCTTCTACCAATGCCATGCCAAAATCTTCACAAGCCGCATAGACGAAAGCTTTCGCCTGGGCCATGTATGTTTCGACGACAGCATCTGGCTGAAAGCCCAGAATTTTGACATTTGGTTTGGCCAATTGACGCAGTAATTTTAGCTCCGGTCCACAGCCAATCACCACTAAAGATCGTCCTAGCTGATTAAAAGCCTTGACAATTAAAGATACCTGCTTATAACTTACCAGTCGGGAAACAGTCAAGTAAAAATCCTGTTTTTGTGGTTCTAGCACAAATCTTTCTATATTTACAGGTGGATAAATCACTTCTGCTTTCCGTCGATAACACCGCCAAATTCTTTTGGCAATGTGGTAAGAGTTGGCAATGAAATAATCTACTCGATCGGCTGATATGGCATCCCATTGACGGATTTGATGGAGCAGGTATCGAGTCAAGCAGCCTGGCAATCCTCTCCCGGCTATACTACTGTGGAGATAATCAAAGGTCAAATCCCAGGCGTAGCGCATCGGTGTATGGCAGTAACATATATGGAGCTGTCCTGGTGAGGTTAACACTCCTTTCGCTACAGCATGGGAAGAAGAAAGAATTACGTCATATGCACGTAAATCTAGCTGTTCGATCGCAATTGGTAAGAAGGGCAAATATTTTTGGACACCTTGTTTAGCCCAGGGAAATCCTTGCAGAAATGTCTTACCAATCGAACGTCCAAACAAATAACTATCGGGATTGGTAGATTCAAAGTCAATCAGAGCATAGAGATCAGCGTCTATATGCTTTAATATTTCCCGGACAACCAGTTCTGAACCACCAGTTGCTTTGGGTGTTAACCAATCATGGACAAGAGCATATTTTAATTGCACGAACCTGTTTGTTAACTGTAGGAGGTTGCTTAACTAGGTTTGAGTTTGGTCGAGCCAATTACTACTAAAAATAACAGAAATTGGACGGTGACAATAATCGGTCCCGAGGCAAAATTAAATTCCCCAGATACTAAGATCCCGATCATACTGCTTAGTCCACCCAAAAGTACAGATCTGGGCTATGGAAAGACTTCGGGTCATTAGGAGCTTGGTGTGAGCTCTCAAACAACTAGATTTTCTTGAAAAAATATAAATTTTTCGGATTGAGTTCTAATGTTGTATACTTAAATGCCGATCAGGAAATTTGTGGAAAACAGCAACAAAAAGCTGATTTAGGGAATAAAATTGTTGTTTATATTGCTAAGTTTTTTCCTATAGATGATACTAAACTAACGAAAATAACCAATAACAGTTATTTCACTTTTTGCATAACCCTTTTATTCATGATCAAACCTTAAAAATGAAAGTTTTACTTGTATACCCGATTTTTCCAAATAGTTTTTGGTCTTTTCAAAAAACTATAGCTTTATTAAACTATAAAGCAATGTTACCACCATTAGGATTAGTAACTGTAGCGGCAATTTTACCCCAAGAGTGGGAATTTCAACTAGTCGATCGCAATGTTCGTCCTGTCACCGAAGCGGAATGGGACTGGGCTGATTTGGTGATTTTTTCAGCAATGATTGTCCAGAAAGAAGATTTACTAGATCAAATTCAGGAAGCTAAACGTCGGGGTAAGCGGGTTGCAGTTGGTGGTCCCTATCCTACTGCTTTACCTGATGAACCGTTATCAGTCGGTACAGATTATTTAATTTTGGATGAAGGAGAAATTACCCTACCTTTATTTGTACAAGCAATTAATCGTGGCGATCGCACGGGTATATTTCGTTCGGAAGGAGAAAAACCGGATGTGACTACTACCCCAATCCCTCGATTTGACTTGCTCAAATTTGACGATTATGCGGAAATGTCCGTGCAATTTTCCCGTGGATGTCCTTTTCAATGCGAATTTTGCGACATCATTGTTCTCTATGGTCGCAAACCGCGCACCAAAACTCCTAGCCAAATTTTAGCTGAATTAGAATATCTCTATCAACTTGGTTGGCGACGTAGTATTTTTATGGTAGATGACAATTTCATCGGTAATAAACGTAACGTCAAGTTATTTTTAAAAGAACTCAAACCCTGGATGATTGAACATAAATATCCATTTTCCTTTGCAACAGAAGCTTCGGTAGATTTAGCAGCAGATCAAGAATTAATGGATTTAATGGTTTCCTGTAATTTTGGAGCAGTCTTTTTAGGAATTGAAACACCAGACGAAGCAAGTTTAACCTTAACACAGAAATACCAGAATACCAGAGACTCTCTGGGAGAAGCAGTCCAAGCAATTGCCCGAAGTGGACTGCGAGTAATGGCAGGATTTATCATTGGTTTTGATGGAGAAAAGTCGGGAGCAGGGGCAAGAATTGTCAAATTTGTTGAGCAAAATTCTATTCCTACTGCATTGTTTAGTATGTTACAAGCACTACCCCACACAGCACTTTGGCACCGACTAGAGAAAGAAGGAAGATTACGCATTAAATCAGCTAATATCAATCAAACCACCTTAATCAATTTCATTCCAACTCGACCAGTAGAAGAAATTGCCCGTGAATTTGTTGAAGCATTTTGGGAATTATACGATCCAGAAAAATTTCTAGATCGAGCTTACCGTCACTATCGAATTTTAGGAGAAGCAACTTATCCTAAAAAAGGCAAAACTATTAAGAAAAAATTGAATTGGGTAAATATCCGAGCCTTACTAATTATTTGTTGGCGACAAGGGGTAGTTCGTCAGACTCGCTGGCAATTTTGGCGCAATTTATATCAGATGTATCGGCATAATCCTGGTGGAATTAGTAGCTATTTAGCCGTTTGCGCTCAAATTGAACATTTCCTAGAATATCGTCAAATAGTTAGAGCAGAAATTGAAACTCAAGTAGCTAATTTTCTAGAAGGAGAAAGGAAGTTACAAAAAACATTATTAACTTCAGGTGTAGATTGAGATTCTTAATTTTGCGATCGGCTTTCTAGTTGAAAACTGCACCATCCTATTCCTGGGCTGATCTTGCGGATACAATACAGCATCTGACCGATTGATGAATTAGACAAGAAAGCAAAAGTCCTTATTGATCAATTTATTGACAGGCAAGATGCCTGTCCCACCAGAAAAAATAACTTTTGTGGGACGGGCATCTTGCCCGTCCTATTTATTTTTGCTTTCTTGTCTAGTATGGTAATTGACAGGCAAGATGCCTGTCCCACTAGAGGTTGGCTCCCGATCGACAACTGCTCAAACCCCACACTAATAAGAACAAAGATTCTAACTCACTTAATTCTTGATCGGCTCGGAGTTCTCTTAATGCTGCTCGCGATCGTTTTAATAATCCAGCGATAGCTTGATCAAGCTTAATTATTTCGGCGCGATCGCAATAATTTAAAACTGCACCACCCTACTCCCCAACCTAAACCAATACTGAATAAGATAACTATAAATAAATTTGATAATGGCTCGACAAAAGGATAGTGGGTTTTGTCGATCTTGATCGGGTAAAATGGAGTAAAATCTTTCACCAGTGAGGAAGCAGCACTAGCCGCAGCTGAAGCAGTTCCTACCCCAATACCAGCAGCAGCAATAAGGTTTTCAATGTTGCGATCGCTTTCTACTTCTTCAATTTTTGTACTACCTTCGATTGAATTTATAAAGATTTCCTGGGCTTTCAAACCGGGACTAAGAGCGGCTATATCTCTTGTTATTTGCATCAGATATTTTTTAGCAGGAATCTCAGTAAAAGCTTTCAGTAAGTCAGAGTCAGTTTTGCCATTAAATCTCTCAGCTTTTTTGAGGAGACTATTTCGTCGTTCTTGGTAGTTGTAGAGATTTGTTTCTAGGGTTTGCAGTTGTACTTCTAGAAAGGTAATATATCTAGCATATTGGGAAGAAATTGCATAACTTTCTTCTAGCACTTTCTTTCGCTGGCTCAATCCTGATTGCAGGATTTCTACTTCTTTTGACTTTACTTGAATACCTGTAAAAGTTAGATCAGGAGGTAATAAATGCTGTCTGAGAAATTTCTTAATATCCTGATGTTGACTGTTACCATAAGCCCAGAGTATTTTATTACGGTAAAGAAAGAGCTTCATCCAGTCTTG
Organism: uncultured cyanobacterium; assembly: GCA_963744145.1. GTDB lineage: Bacteria > Cyanobacteriota > Cyanobacteriia > Cyanobacteriales > CAWUOF01 > CAVUSO01. The sequence goes on from CAVUSO010000001.1 coordinate 3,073,396, forward strand.
CTTAAATTTATCGAAACTATCTAAAGCTGCTTGATCAGGATATAGGATTATTACTAAATGACTGTTTTCTTTCTCTATATCTTGCCATTGATTGGGAGGGTTCCAAAATTCATAGACAGTAGCCCCCATAAATTTTTCAGCTTTTGCAGGTTCGGTAAATTCGCCAATATTCAGTGATTTTGCTGCTTCTACTGCTAGTTCTTCGGATACCCAGCTATCCCAAAATGAAGGGATAACTCCCAAGATCATCCAGGTTTTCCCCAATTTATTTTCAGGGACTATTTTTATCTTTTCCGCTACTACTTGCTCCTTCAGAATTTTATTTTTAAGTTCTGCCAAACAGGTGATATCCTTCGGATGGATATTGTCTCCATCGTTCACTGAATACAATGCTAATAAGCTGTCAGTATCACCTAAAGAAGACGAATAACAGAATCCGTCAATGAGATATTCCTTAACAAGTTCTTTGGCTACAGGAATTAATTGGTCTTTTTGTTTAATACCGTCATTGAGGTGATAGAAAAATAACCCGAGATGGGGATAGATTAACTGTTTCATATAGTAGCAAATAGGTATGTTAACCAGTGCCACCAAGGTTGATCACTAGAATTTTTGTCGGATGTTTGAATGGCTTGAGTAGTGACTTTTGCTTTTAGTTCTTTAGCTCCATCTACAGAGAGTACAGATTTTGACAAAGACACATTTTCTACTTCTGCATTTTCTAAATCGGGACTCCGTTGTTTTTCGAGGGTAAGACTCATAACTCTCATAACTTTAGTGCGGGTCGTTTTGGTATTTGTCAATCCTTGCTGTGCTTCCTGATATAATTTACCCAATGGTTCAAATTTATCTGCAATATTTATCAGGTTATCTATGCTTGTTTTCGAGTTAGTCTCTAGATCGCGGGTTGCTTCTTCTATCTGCTGCTGAATTTCGTCAGGAAGTGGTGACTCTTGCTGAGAAAGAGCGCCGATAAAAGCTAGTAAATCTTTAATATCTGTTGGGTTGGTAATCATGTTACTCAGGAATTTTGCCTGTAATTATAAAACCTGCCCAGTAGTAAAAATCGCTGTAGGGTTGATAATCATATCCCTTTTCTTCTGCATCTTTGACCACTTTAGCAAGTAGGGCTTGTGAATTTCCCCGGCAACGGCGATCGCTGCTAACATCGAGGATGAGTTTATTATACCATTGGATTAGCCGATCGCAGGTAACAGTGCGGAGCCAATCTTGAGCTGCTTTTAACGCAGCGGGGGGTGTGAGCTTTTCGGTGAGCAATAATTGATAGAATTTCACCATAATTACCGCACTGCTACTGTCTTCAACGCTCCAGAGAGTGCTGACAACATAAGTTGCACCGATCGCTAAGAATCCACTGGTTAAACCGATGAATTCGTCTAGTAAATCTTTAGTGCTGGTTAAACCTGTTTCGCAAGCGGAAAGACACACTAGATGACAAGATGGCAATTCTTGAAGTTGGAAAATATCCTCTAAAGTTAGCAGTTTGTTGTGTAATTTTATGGCAGAATTAAGCGGGGACATTGCTCCGTCCGTGCCAGGCATGATGGAATTTGGGGTCGAGTTCTATGGCTTGGTCGAAGGATGCGAGCGCTCCTACTAAATCTCCTGCGTAGTAACGATCTATCCCTTGATTAAATAAAGCTTTTGCATTTTCAGGAGGTTCTGGTGGTTTAGGTGGAGGAGAAATTGGTGGTGCCACATCTTTACGAGGTTCTGGTGGTTTAGGTGGAGGAGAAATTGGTGGTGCCACATTCCTTTCCAACAATTTCCGTCCAATCTTTCCCGCTAGCTCACTCACTTTCCCGTAATTCGCCTTACCCAGCAGCAACAGCCGCTCACCTAATTCCAAATTCAATTCTGGGGATGACAGCAACCTCTCGCCAAATTCTTGCAGCCAATTTTCCCAATCAGAATCTTTAATGTTCGTGTTAATAAAAAAACCTTTAATAGAACCACGACTCCAACCACCTGCAACACCCTCCAATAATTTCATAAACTTCTGTTCGCACTCACTAGAGGAAGGGGGTGGAGTTGTCGAAGGTGGTGGGGATTTGATGAAAATTTGCTTAATTCGCTGCCACAGGTGGCGGAGTTGTTGCCAAATGCGTTGGAACATGGTCAGAGGCGAGAGATGATATTCCCCATTATATCCCAATACGGTTTGGTTAATCGTAGGGGCGAAGCATTCGGGCGACAATTGATCGCTTAAACCCATAATTTTATATCCGAATGCTTCGCCCAGGTCTTCGCCGATATCTCCCAAAACATTCTTAACTGAACCATTCTTTGCCGATATCTCCCAAAATATTCTTACCTGAACCCTACAAATATTGTCTCCTCTAGCTTGAATGCTGATTTATGATAGTCAATCTATGTGATTCATGAGCCCAGGGCAAAGCATTTCGGTCATAAATTTCGGTCGAGGCGATAATTTCTGCGCCGAAATGCTTTGCCCCTACAAATATTACAAATATGGACAAGATTTGGTTTTTGTTTCCTGAGCGCGATCGCGAATATCCACAAAATCTGCATTATCATACAGTTTGGTTAATTGTAGGGGCGAAGCATTCGGGCGACAATTAATCAATCAAGCCCATAATTTTAGATCCGAATGCTTCGCCCATTCTTTGCCGATATCTCCCAAAATATTCTTAACTGAACCATTCTTTGCCGATATCTCCCAAAATATTCTTAACTGAACCCTACAAATATTGTCTCCTCTAGCTTGAATGCTGATTTATGATAGTCAATCTATGTGATTCATGAGCCCAGGGCAAAGCATTTCGGTCATAGATTTCGGTCGAGGCGATAATTTCTGCGCCGAAATGCTTTGCCCCTACAAAGATTATAAATATGGACAAGATTTGGTTCTTGTTTCCTGAGCGCGATCGCGAATATCCACAAAATCTGCATTATCATACAGTTTGGTTAATTGTAGGGGCGAAGCATTCGGGCGACAATTAATCAATCAAGCCCATAATTTTAGATCCGAATGCTTCGCCCATTCTTTGCCGATATCTCCCAAAATATTCTTAACTGAACCATTCTTTGCCGATATCTCCCAAAATATTCTTAACTGAACCCTACAAATATTGTCTCCTCTAGTTTGAATGCTGATTTATGATAGTCAATCTATGTGATTCATGAGCCCAGGGCAAAGCATTTCGGTCATAGATTTCGGTCGAAGCGATAATTTCTGCGCCGAAATGCTTTGCCCCTACAAAGATTACAAATATGGACAAGATTTGGTTCTTGTTTCCTGAGCGCGATCGCTTTTATTCTCCTACTTTTTCCAGAGGTTTTGGTTTAATTCCGCGCAAACGATAAGCTGTGACGGGATTACTGAGAATACTAGCATCAAAAGCATCATTAGCGCGATCAACTGTCTCAATAGCTGCATCCAACTTGCGGCACATTTCTTGCCAATTTTCAACAGTTTTCTGAATTATCTCTGGTGATGGTAGTTGTGGTTTATCTTTCATAGTAAGTCCCAATCTTTTTTAGTTTCTTTGACACTAGCTTCTATAGCATCAGCAGTAGCTAATGCTTCTGCTACCGACAGATAGAATAATTCTAGCAGACCGCTATCAGCTTTGGGCTGAGATTCATGTACCCGCTGTAGGAGATTACCCACGCGATTGTAATAAGTAGTTAACCTTTCTCTCGAATTTTGGAGTTGTGTGAGAATAGTTGTTGTGTTTTCAGTCTCACCAAACCGTTCATAAATAATCAGATCTGCTCTTGTCTCCTCATCAAGCAGCTTTAGCAGTCGTCCTTGTCGAAAAAGAGCTACCAATAATGTTTCATCGGATAAACTGGCCATACAATCAGACTTTTACTCCTAATCCACCAAGGATAATTATATTAGAAAGCAATTAATTTTAGTTTTCAGTTAACTTTTTTTGCGCCAAAGTTTCTAGCTGTTTCTTTGCTCTTTCCCGACGACGCACATAAAGCGGGCTGTTTTGTAAATCTGCTTCGGCGATCGATTACTTCCAAAAACCACATTAAATCCTGTTTTTTTATTTAATAAACCCTTTAATGATGGGGTAAAAGGATCATTACCTAACAATTCTAAAACTCTTCATACCTTGTCTTGTAATTGTGGATTTTTCTTTACTAAGCGTTTAAACCTCCTTTTAAACCTTACATCTGTTGATAGAATCATTCTTCCTCATCTTCCAATAAATAAGACTTCAATTCCTCAAAAGTCCCTTTCATTGCCGTTCCCATCTCTACAGCTTTCAAAACTTCTTGAGCATTAGCCGCAATTTCAGCTCGCCGATTTTCAATCCGTCGTTTGCGAATTAATTCAAATAAATAATCCTGATCTTCTATTGACAAACTTTCGATCGAATCGATAATTTCTTGAAAAATCATTAGAGAGCCTCCTCTATATTCTAATTCGGTTTGGTTAATTGTAGGGGCGAAGCATTCGGGCGACAATTGATCGCTTAAACCCATAATTTTAGATCCGAATGCTTCGCCCATTCTTTGCCGATATCTCCCAAAACATTCTTAACTAAACCATTCTTTGCCGATATCTCCCAAAACATTCTTAACTGAACCATTCTTTGCCGATATCTCCCAAAATATTCGTAACTGAACCCTACAAATATTGTCTCCTCTAGTTTGAATGCTGATTTATTATAGTCAATCTATGTGATTCATGAGCCCAGGGCAAAGCATTTCGGTCATAGATTTCTGTCGAGGCGATAATTTCTGCGCCGAAATGCTTTGCCCCTACAAATATTACAAATATGGACAAGATTTGGTTCTTGTTTCCTGAGCGCGATCGCGAATATCCACAAAATCTGCATCATGGCAAAGCTACCTTTTTATACTTCGTACCTATTCTCGAAAATCACGCAATCTCGCATTTTCACCTTTTTGTGGGTCTAATTGCATAAATCGTGACAATTCTTTTACTGGAAATAACCCAAATGCTAGACTGGTTTCCGACTCTATATAACCAGTTTCAGTCAGAATATTTATAGTAATTGTTCCATGCTGATATCGCCAAACTTCAGGTACTTTTAGTTTAACATAAATTGCCATTTTATCGATCGATGAATGAGTTGTATCAATTTCAATCGCTAAGTCAGGTGGTAGATCAACAGCTAGATCAATCTTTAATTTATTGCGAACTTTAGCTTCATTTTGAATATAAAAACATTCGTCTGCTTCTTTACCGACAGAATATGATTCTGAACGCCAAGTTGTAGATTTTAAACCGACAATTTCCAGTCCCAATTCCTCGGATAGTGCCACTAATAACCGTCCGATAGTCCAACTATATCTTTCATGATCTGCTAATGGTGTCATTAGTTCTAAAGTTCCTCGATCGTAAGTCATGCGTAGATTGGAATGCTCGGCAAAAATATCTAATAGTTGCTGATAGGTTTCCCAACTGACATGATGTAATAAAATCGGACTATTCGTAATTTCTTTGGTAACTGGGGGGGTATTAATCTGGATCATAATTTTAGGTAAATATTATTCTGACTACAAATTTAACAAAAAATTTTGCTAGTAATAAAAAAATCGTGCTATTCGGAGCAGAATATTTTGTCAATTTGCTGAGGGCGATCACTACCAATAATCCAAAGAAGTGCGATCGCTTTTATTCTCCGACTTTTTCAGTTAACTTTTTTTGCTCCAAAGCTTCTAGCTGTTTCTTTGCTCTTTCCCGACGACGCACATACAGCGATTTGAGATCAAGTTAGCTACAAAGATGGTAAAATTTAGAGACGTTGCATCGGTTGGGGCTAAAATTAAGTTTTTGCCGCCCTACTCACCGGATTTATCACCAATCGAGTTATGTTGGTCAAAGTTAAAAGAAATTCTGCGTTCAGCAAAGGCACGCACATTCGAGGCTCTGGATGAGGCAATTACCATAGCTATTAATGCTATTACTGACGAAGATGCTCTGAATTGGTTTAATCATTGTGGACGATTTTTTTAAGAATATTTAGACTTATGTTTTTGTGGTTGGTTTGATCTCAATCTGCTGTAGGGTGTAAATCAACATAGCAAAATGTCGAAACAATCAGATGGAGGATGTTCGCCTCATTCATTTTTTCAATTTCTGCTTCAAACTCGAAATCTTCAAAAATATCCCGTATATTGCTAGAAAAACTATTAATATAGCTAATTAAATGCTTATCAATATTATTAGGGTTTTCTCTGAGCTTTTCAAAAGTGAGTTCAGAACGATTATGAAAGCGTTGTCCGGCTGCATCATTCAGTACATCATTCAGCATGGAGTCAGGAGCATTTTCCCATCTCTTAGCTTCAGCTAATACCTTTTCTTTAGTTGGGGCAAGCACACAGTCAAACCGACGCAATACTGTCATTGGTAACATGACTCGTCCGTATTGCGGCGGTCGATATGGGCCACGCAATAGATCGGCAATTTGCCAGATGAAATTGGCAAGCTGGTGATGATCGGTCAAGTGGCTATTGCTCAATTTCCACATTTTAATTGTAAAAATTTACCGATTTTTTCGACAGCGATCGCTAATATTTCTGGATGATGTACTAAAGCAAATCGCACATATCCTTCCCCAGACTTACCAAATCCAGCACCAGGTGTAACCGCAACTCCTGTAGTTTCTATTAATTTGATAGCAAATCCAATCGAGTCATTTTCCCAGACTTTTGGTAATTTTGCCCAAATATACATGGTTGCTGGTGGTGTGTTTACTTCCCACCCAATTTGATTTAATCCTTGGATAAAAATATCTCGTCGCTGACGATAAGTTTCTACTGTGGCTTTAACTACATCTTGGGGACCATTAAGCGCCGCGATCGCTCCATTTAAGATCCCCTGATATTGATTAAAATCGATCGCTGCTTTGACCTGGGCTAGAGCTTTAATTATTTGCCGATTCCCCACCGCAAATCCAATCCGAAATCCCCCCATATTATAAGATTTAGACAAGGTAAAAAATTCAATCGCAACACTTTTATCTACATCTGCTTGGAAGATTGATGGCGCAATTTCCGCAGCGGTTTTATGTTCCGTCTCATAAATTAAATCAACATAAGGGAAATCATGGGCTAAAACCAAATTATGCTGCTGACAAAACCTGACCGCTTCTTGGAAAAATGCTAAATTCGCGATCGCTGTAGTGGGATTGTGGGGATAATTCAGAACCATTAACCGTGACTGAGCTAATACAGGTTCCGGAATCTCCCCAAAAACTGGTAAAAACCCGTTTTCTGCTCGCAAAGACATGGGATAAATTTGACCATTGGCTAAATATACTCCACCCATATGAGATGGATATCCTGGATCGAGCAGTAGCGCAAAATCACCCGGATTTAAGATCGCTAAAGGTAAATGTCCCGTACCTTCTTGAGAACCAATTAAGGTCAGCACTTCAGTTTCTGGATCAACAGAAATCCCAAATTTCTGGAAGTACCAATCAGCCGCAGCTTGACGAAACTCTTGAGTCCGATGAAATAATAGATAACCGTGGGTACTCGGATCTCTTAAAGATGAGGCGATCGCCGCGATCGCATGATCGGGAGCAGCTAAATCGGCGGACCCTAAAGACAGATCAATCAGTTCCTGTCCCAATCCTTTGGCTCTCGACTTAGCCCGATCCATATCAGCAAAGACATTAGCTTGTAATAATTCTAAACGTTTGGCAAATTGCATAGTTGGCGATTCAGTCATGGTTTATGGGTCATTATCACCGATTAACCATGACAGATCAGCAATTTTATAAAAGAGGCTCGATCAGACTGGCCAATTTTTGTTTGGTGATGGCTCCTTCGCAGGATAACAAAATTTTCCCATCTTTGAGTAGTCGAAAAGCCGGAACACCTTCGACTTTGTATTCTTTCACTGCTTCAGGATTAACATCTACTTCCAACTTCATTACGATCAAGCGATCGCTATATTGATCTGCGAGCCCGTTAATTAATGGGGCTGTCAAGCGACAAGGGCCACACCATTTCGCCCAAAAATAGAGCAATACTGGTTGAGTTGCTTTTGCTAGTTCCGATTCAAACTCTTTGTCAGTAATTTCGATCACGCTAGTCATCACTACCTTCCTTGGCAAAACCCATCTTAATTATGTTAGAGTTTTTTAGGTTAAACAAGATTTTTGATTATTAGACTTAGTTCAAAAAATTATTACATTTAGAATAGCTTTAATCAAAAATTGGGCTCAGACCAAGAGTAATCACCATCCTCTTGGTCTTAATTGTGATCATTAATCTTATTGATTGAGAGTTTTTCGTAATTGATTTAATTCCTCTTCCACAATGGAAGCTTCAAGGATCGGTGGTGATTGATGGGAGTTACTTTGACCGGGTGGAAGTTGACCATGGGACATTTGGGCTTTTAGAGCTAGTAACTCATCTTCTACATCGTTACCTCCTTCTAATTGACGAAATTGTGCAGCTAGATCATCTCCTGCTAATTCAGCCGCAGCTCCTGCTCGTGCTTCATATTGTAAGACTTTTTCTTCCATCCGCTCAAAAGCATTCATGGCGCTACTGGTATTGAGAGAACTGATGGTATTTTGCAATTTCTCATTCGCTTTAGCAGCAGCAGCTCGAGCTTTGAGGGTATCTTTTTTAGTTTTTGCTTCCGAAATTTTACTTTCTAAAGCTGTTAAGTTGCGCTTAAAAGCATCTACTTGAATAGTTTGCTGATCTAAACTTGTTTTCAAGGTTGTGGCTGTATCAGCATAGTTTTTTTTGCGGACTAAAGCTTCTCGAGCTAAATTTTCATCACCCTTTTGCAATGCTAATTGAGCCCGATTTTGCCAGTTATTCACTTCCGATTGCGCTTGGTTATATTGTTGCTGAGTCCGCTTTTGGGTCGCGATCGCACTAGCTACTGCTTGACGGAGTTTAATCAGATCCTCCTGCATATCGATCAAAGACTGTTCCAGAATTTTTTCTGGGTCTTCTGCTTTGCTAACTAGATCATTCAGATTAGCTTTAATTAATCTACCAAGTCGGTCAAATAATCCCATGATGATATTTTATCCTTTGTGAGTGGATCGGTGGTGGGAAATATGATCCTGCTCCTTTGATCATACCCCGCTGGACAATATTAATAACTAAGACCAATATAGATAGAAAAACCATCTATTTTGGTCTTTATGCTGATAATTAGGATAAACTCAATCCAAATTTTTATTGATTAAGTGTCTTGCGTAATTTATTCAATTCATCATCAACTACTGAAGCTGATTGAGTCGGACTTGTTTGACCTGCGGCTGGCAGTTGACCAGCAGTTGGAGCTGGACCAAGAGACATTTGGGCTTTCAGTGCTAACAATTCATCATCAACATTGTTACCTGATTCTAACTTCAAAAATTCGTCTTCCAGACTATTTCCGACTAATTCTCCTGCTGCACTAGAACGAGCTTCCATTTGTAAAACTTTTTCTTCCATGCGTTCAAAAGCACCCATAGCACTGCTAGTATTGAGTGATCCGATCGTATTTTGGAGCTGTTCATTCGCTTTAGCCGCAGCTACTCGGGCTTTGAGCATATCCTTTTTGGTCTTCGCTTCAGAAATTTTACTTTCTAAACCGATTAAGTTGCGCTTGAGGGACTCTACCTGAGTAGTTTGTTGATCTAGACTAGTTTTTAGGGTTGTGGCTGTCTCACTATGAGTCTTTTTCCGAACTAACGCTTCCCGCGCTAGATTTTCGTCACCTTTTTGCAGGGCTAATTGAGCGCGGTTTTGCCAACTGTTTACTTCGGTTTGAGCTTGGTTATATTGTTGCTGAGTCCGTTTTTGCGTCGCGATCGCGCTAGCTACTGCTTGACGGAGCTGGACTAAGTCTTCTTGCATATCCATCAAAGACTGCTCTAGAATCTTTTCTGGGTCTTCAGCTTTGCTAACTAGATCATTCAGATTGGCTTTGACTACTCTGTTAATGCGATCGAATAATCCCATGATGATGTTTTATCCTTAAATTAGGGTTGACAAAATTACTTAGGTTTGGGCTTTTGCTATTTGCGGGTTATGTTTTTAATCATATTAATTTTGAGGATAACCTTTACTAGATGGTTTTTTTGGGCTAGTTGCTCAATTCCTTTCTGATTGGTTGTTTGGATTGGGCGTTTGTCCCGTTTGACCTTCATCCACACTTAATTTTAGCGTGGATGAGGGTAAGGATGGTAATTGGACCTGTTCAGTCCCAGAGACCAGTTGGGCTTTCATTGCTGCTAGTTCTGCATCAATTTCACCACTACTTGGCAGTTGGGCAAATTCCTCTTTGAGATCGTCTGTACTTAGCTCTGTGATCGCTTCTGATTGGGCTTCTAATTGTAGGACTTTTTCTTCCATCCGCTCAAAAGCACTCAATGAGCTAGTAGTATTAACTGATCCTAACATTTCATTAATTTTCTGGGCTGCTACCGCTGAACGTGCCCGCGCAATATATAAGTCTTTTTTGGTTTTTGCTTCGGCAATTTTTTGCTCTAGCTTTTTCATATCTTGTTTGAGCTTATTTACCACTACACTTTGCTGTTCAATTTGTTTAGACATTGATTCAGCTGTTTCTTGGTAGGGTTTACGACGAGTCAACGCTTCCCTAGCTAGGTTTTCATCACCTTTTTGCAGGGCTAATTGTGCCCGACGATACCATTCCTGAGCATTCTCTTGAGCTTGGGTGACTTGTCTTTCGGTGCGTTTTTGGGTCGCGATCGCTTGAGCTACTGCTTGACGCAACTGGACTAGATCCTCTTGCATCTCCATCACTACTTGCTCCAGAATTTTTTCTGGATCTTCAGCTTGACCAATCAGATGGTTGATATTAGCTTGAATTATTCGTTTGATCCGCTCAAAAAATCCCATCATCGCTCTCCATTCATTTTCTGGCCAAGTCTGAGCAGCAAGTTTAATCTTATGGTATCGTTTATGAGCGGAGAAGTTTGGTTGATGCTCAAGGCTTGTAGACTTGTACCTCTATTCCTTGCTTACGGAGTTGTTCTGCGATCAGATTGGCTGTAGTCTGATCTTTATAAGCTCCTAACTGGATTCTTGTCCCTTGGGGAAAATCCCTGAGATAAGCATCTGATACTATTTTCCTGGCTTTTTGCAAGCTTTCATCCCCAAGATATTCACTTAAAACATAATAATACTTATCTTCTAACTGAATTGCTGTACTAGATTTTTTCTGATCCGAAGCATTTTCGACCGTTGAGGACTGATGAACTGCTGGTGGAGATGGTAACAAAGCCGCAGTTAAATTCAACGGTGGTGCCGCGGTTGTCGGTTTGGTCGTGGGACTAGCTGCTGTTTGAGGTAATTGTTGTGCTAATTTGCTGGGATTGGGTACAATTACCTGATTCTGGGGTTTGTTTGGGTTGAGCATTCCAATTGTGTTTAAATCTAGCTCCACAAATTCCTGGGAAGCTAGATTTGGTGTATTCGGAATCGGAGGTAATTTGCTCCCGTTACTAATTCCATTCCGATTTGGTTTGCTAGTTTGACTAACTTCTGTCGCTGTGGGGTTAATGATGCGTCGTAAGTTAGCTATGGTCAAGCTAGTCCGATTTTGCCATATTACATATCCAAAGGTTATACAGGCAAGTAGCAACAGCAAGATTGAACCTATCCCCAATGGATTCATCATCTGATCCTGGAAACGACTATTTGATTTGTTTGGGGATGTTGTTTCTTCGTCTAAGCTTTTGACCAGTCGCTCGGAGGATTCTAGATAGTTATCCGGTGCTGGAGGATGGGGATAGGGAAATGGTGTGATGGTGGGAAATGGATGGGATTCCTGGTTAAATTCGGTGTCCTCTTTGTTGGTCTCTGGTTCTCTCTTTTCTGGGGCGATCGCGATATACTTGCGCTGTGCATCTCCGACCGGACTAGGTTCTGCTTCGACTGTTGGTATGGTAGGTAAAGAAATTAGTTCTATTGGTTCAGGAGTTTGGTTTCTACCAATTCCTCGATCGCTTGCTAGGGGTTTTCCTGCCCGTTTGCGTCGATATCGTTTTAATTCATCTTGTAATTGTATATCTAAATTATGTAGAACTACCTTTAAAACCGGGTTTAACTGACTTTTGCTTGGGGACTCAGCTAAGGAAGGTTTACTCATCGCACTACTACTCCTATAGTCAAATCAGATTTTAATTCGGGATAGCTGACTCGGTTGGATAGTAAATGTTTCTCTTGATCCATTTTTGGGGTTTCCACCGATTTACAACTTTAATTAGGCAGGTGATTTCTGCCCAGCGTTCCAGGACGCTTAGTACCTTTGAATACTTCAGTATACATAGACAAGGAGCAGAAAATGGGTTTTCAGTCTCTCAATTATGTCTTGGATTTGATGAAAAGTCAGTTGATCTCTCCCGAACAACTCCAGTTTCAATTTTTGTTGTCTTGTTGGTCTCAAGTAGTGGAAGAGGGTATAGTTAAATATACTCAACCAATCTCGATCTATCGGGGAGTTTTAAAAGTTGCTACTCCTAGTTCTGCTTTAGCTCAAGACCTGACTTTTAAACGTCGTCAGATTTTGGCTAAGTTGAATTCTCGTTTGCAAGCTCCTTTGCATGATCTTCATTTTTCTACTGCTGGTTGGCGCAATTTTTCTGATCCTGATTATGCCTCAGTTCCCAGTGAAATTGCTCAGACTTGGCAAGCACATCCTAGTCGTTTGCTAGCAGGTTCTCCTGGAAATCAAACTCCATCCCTTGAAGATAGCTTAGATGCTCCTGCTGCCTTTAGACAATGGGCCGAGAAAATTCAGTGGCGATCGCAATCTTTACCTCTTTGTCCCCATTGTCAATCCCCTACTCCGATCGGTGAACTTCAACGTTGGTTAGTCTGCGCTCCTTGTGCCAGTAACCATAAGTAGTTATACTTCCTTAATTATGCTGGTGATTGTCTCCCTGACTGCGATTAATTCAATCTCTCTATCTTTCTAGCTCAACCCCCTTTCCGTAATTATTCGGAAAATAATAATTTCTCTGTTTAAAAATACCTGATAATTACAGAAAATTGCCCTAAATTTAATGATTTTCCTAAGCAGTAATCTTCCTATTTTTAGTGAATATTTTGTGAATATCCCCAATACCTATATTATCCCAGCTAAAGACCTGTTTACCTTGATCCCCACCTATTTTTAGCTCAGTAAGTATTTTTTTTCATAGATCCCTATAGTCTTCTAATCAATTTTGTTGCTATTTTTAAAGCAAATCTAAAAAAATTATAAAGTTAATTTTTGCCGCAAACTAGCTATAATCTATACAGTGAATAGATTTAATCCCTAAAACGGGGATCAAGACAAACAGGAATAATTAAAAAAGCAAATCACTCCCAGAGGAAATTCTTATGAGTAACTTCAATTGTTTAGCGTCTGTATGTCGGCACTGCCGATTCTATACACCGGAAGGACGCAGGGGTGGTCAATGTCAACAGTTAGGTGTTCCAGTTCGGGGAGTCTGGAAATCTTGCTCTTTGGCGATCCCACCCTTTGCACCATCATGGGAAACGATCGAAGTAGCGGAAGTTTGGACCCAAAAAGCCCTCGTTGTTCCCGATGCTCTTCCCTTAGCTTGCTCTTTAGAATTTGCCCAGTTAGAAGAGCTTGGACCAGAAAGTAGCGCTCATCACCAAAAAATGGCCACGAATTTGGTTTTGGCCTAGTATCCCTTCTATTTAAAAAAAAAGTTGTCTGGCTAAACTCGTAATATTCTTTATGATCCACCTCAGATTTATGAAAAATAATCGAGGAAAAAACCGAGAATACGAGCATTTTGAAGAAAAGAAAAATCAAATCCCCAATTTAGTTATAATCAGGGACATTACAGGGGTCGCATTTTTGAAAACCAAAAATGCGACGATTCTATTTAGATCACTTTTTTTACGGTAACCAAGGATATTGTCGAAAGTCCGGAGCACGTTTTTCTAAAAATGCTTGTTTTCCTTCAGCCCCTTCTTCGGTCATATAGTATAGTAAGGTCGCGTTACCGGCTAGTTCTTGTAAACCTACTTGACCATCACAATCCGCATTAAACGCTGCTTTTAAACACCGAATCGCGATCGGACTTTTTTCCAAAATCTCTTTTGCCCATTTAATTCCTTCTTGTTCTAGTTCGGCGATCGGCACGACACAATTAATTAAACCCATTTCTAAAGCTTGTTGGGCGTTATATTGACGACAGAGAAACCAGATTTCCCGAGCTTTTTTTTGCCCAACAATTCTCGCTAGATAACTAGAACCAAATCCACCATCAAAACTCCCGACTTTTGGGCCTGTCTGCCCGAAAATAGCATTATCCGCAGCTATTGTCAAGTCACAAATTAAATGTAATACATGACCACCGCCGATCGCATATCCCCCCACTAAAGCAATAACTACTTTGGGGAGGGAACGGATTAAGCGTTGTAAATCTAAGACATTTAAGCGTGGTACTCCCGCATCATCAATATAGCCAGCTTGACCCCGGACACTTTGATCCCCACCAGCACAGAAAGCGTATTGGCCATCTGGAGCTGGACCGGCACCTGTAAATAAAACTACACCAATTTGGGGATCTTCACGCACATCACAAAAAGCGTCATAGAGTTCAAATACTGTTTTCGGTCGGAAAGCATTACGCTTGTGGGGACGATTAATGGTGATCTTGGCAATCCCATCGGTTTTATGATAAAGAATGTCTTCGTAAGTTTTGACTGTTTGCCAGTTAATTTGCATCTTTGTTTGCTGATTCCCGCTAGTTAGTCATTTTACGCTATCGCGCTGGTCTCAATTTGCCCGGAAATGATCATCTGCTCTGTGGATGGGGATTTTTTTCGATCCGCTTGACTTTCTAATTTTTTCTTGTTATAATTAATTTGATAAGGAAGAACTATCTTTTTATATTTAATATTAAGATACTTTAAGAAAAAAACAGGCTGGTTAATACTTATATGTCCCAGAGTCAACAACGGATCATTGGGATAACTGGAGGGATTGGGACCGGAAAAAGCACAGTTGCCACATATCTAACCAATACCCATAAACTACCAATTTTAGACGCGGACATCTATGCTAGAGATGCAGTACAAATAGATACACCAATATGGCAAGCAATTAGCGATCGCTATGGGAGTAAAATTTGCACAAGCGATCGGAGTTTAGACCGTAAACAACTAGGTCAGATCATCTTCAACCATCCGGATGAACGAGCATGGCTAGAGCAACAAATACATCCCTATGTACGTCAACGAATTCAAACAGGAATTAAAGTTTTATTTCCCCAAACAGTAGTCATAGTTGTACCTTTATTATTTGAAGCAAACATGACAGATTTATGTACAGAAATTTGGGTAGTATATTGTTCACCAGAAATGCAAATTAGACGAGTGATGGAACGTGATCAAATCACCCAAGAACAAAGTCTAGCTCGCATTAATAGTCAAATGCTGTTGACGGAAAAATGCGCTCAAGCAGATGTAGTGCTAGATAATTCTTTCAGCTTAGAAAGATTGCGATCGCAAATTGACTCTGCGGTTTTTGACAAAGCAAAAAATTTCCAGAGTAGCTACTCTAGCACTGCGAAAATCATAGTTCAGCGTGAGTAGATTGAGCTATGATAGTAATTATCTAGATGCGATAGAACCTTGCTTTTGTCTCCATCTAATCTGTCAACTTCTATAAACCATCGAGGTTTCTATGGGCACAACATTAAAACAAATTAGACAATATCTAGATCAAAAAGATTGGAAATACCGAGTAGATGAAGAAAGTTCGCGGATTATTACAGGAGTACAAGCTGATCATGTGGAAGAATTTATCATCGTGATCCAATTAGATGAAGATGGAGAATTTTTTAAATTATTTGCACCCCAAGTGATTGCTGGAGTAAAAGAAAATCCTTACAAAGAACAAATTTTACAAACAATGTTAAGTATATCCTGGGAAACAAAAATGCTCCAATGGGAATATGATCCCACCGATGGAGAAATCCGGGCAATTATCGAATTTCCCTTAGAAGATTCTCCCCTCACCGAAAGACAATTTAACCGTTGTCTACATGGGTTAATTCAAATAGTAGATGAAATCGCTATGCCCAGACTAAAACAAGTCATGAGCACTGGTAAAGATCCAGGAGATATAGAAGCAGGAGAGAGACTTTTATTAACTTTACAAGAGAAAGCACCAGGATTATTAGAAATGTTAGAAAAAGCCATGGAAGCTCGCAAGACCAGGGGAACATTTCCCTCAGAATCCTGAACTAATGTCCTAAGATCAGATAGGATGACTACGCTCTCGGATGTTAAAGCATCACGAGGGCAATTTCTTATCAGAGCTGTGGAAAATTAGGAGCTAGCAGTAATTAAATAACCTGTGAAACCAACAGAATTTCAATACTTGATAATTAATGCTTTACAAGTTCTAGACTTGCTTGAGTACGAATTTTATGATAGAAATAGTAGAGATTGGTATATCGCCACCTCAAGCTCAATCTTGCCAATAGCAGTTATTTTGCCAAATGGTGAAGTAGTACCTAGTAACTGGAAAGGATAATTTATGCGCGAGCCTACTGAATTAGAAACAAGACAATACCAAAGACTTATAGAAATATTTGCCATAGCCCGAAAACGATATTTAAGTGATGGGGGCGACCCTAAACGTCCTGGTGGTATTCTCAATGGTAAAGATTGTTTAACTACTGAGGAAAAACAAGAAATTATAGAGTTAGGTAAGCAAGTTTTTCCTCTTCAACAAAAAATAATCTATACTTAAATTCAAAATTTGGTGATACCTGCATCACGTAATAATGCTGCTGCTGACAGTGGTAATCCCTGATCAAGCAACAGTTTCATAGCGATTGGATAATTCAACAATTCGATCGTCAAGGTAAAAAGATACAAAAATTAGGGCTTGCCTGATATCTTCATCCTCCAGTTCTGGAAACTCTTGATATAGTTCTTGTCGATCAGGGTAAGTTGCTAGTAGTTCAATCACTCGACGTACAGTAAGGCGAAGATTACGAATACAGGGTTGACCATTCATTCGTTTCGGATTGCTTGTAATACGATCTAGTTTCATAGAGAAGCAACTTGTTATGAGTTATACCAATTAACTATGAAATTGAACTTAATCTGAGGTTGATCTGTTAGGCCAGGGCAGGTTTATAATGGTGATCTGTTGGTGGCAGAATTGACTGGTGAACCTGCCCCTACCAATTTTATCCTCTATTTGCGGGTTTTTGTAGTAGGGGCGGGTTCACCGAGATGTTTGAGATTTACCAATTAATTAGAAAAACCCGCCCGGGTTCACCGAGATTTTTGCTATTTACCCACTAATCATCAAAACCCACCCCCACCCACAGATCAATCCTATCAATGTATCTTCATCATCAATTGGTATTAGACTAAATAATTATACCTGATTTTCCTGACTAGGCATCACCAAAAATATAACGGGAAAGGTCATTTGTGGAACGAATTTAAACTTATTAAAGCTAAATGTCTTTCACTACTTCCAGAACCATGCCTGATCAATGCGATCGCTCCAAATCCCTCATCAATGACATGGCTATTCAACTAGAAGCGATCGCCCCAAATCCCACAATCAAACCAGCAGTCAGTCATTAATCTGACCCACTATCAATTTAGTAGCGATCGCCCCAATTACTCCCCTAACGTCCCCCGATTATTGATTATTGGTCATTTAACGAGAAACAATCATCCTATAGCTGAAAGGTTATAAAATAATCTCAAAACTAATCCATCAAAAATATGAGTAATCAGGACTTAAACACCATAGCGATCAAGATTGAACAGATTGAGAAACAGCAAGGTGTATTTAAAAAATATCTGGTGGGACTAAAACAACAGTTAGATAACTTGAAACAACAATTAGATAGCTTGAAACAACAATTTAGTAGTCGTCCAGAACTTCAGCAAATAGAGGAAATTCAAAAACAAATTGCAGAACTACAGCAGCAGTTAGAATCAAACTCTCGTGGATCAGAAACGAGTGATTCATCAGAAACAAATACCCCAGAAATCGATAAGGAAGAAGACTTAGATGAGGAGATAGAGCCAGTTACAGCGATCGCAGTTGAAGAATTTCTGAAACAAATTAATGAAAAACAAAGTGAATTCCCTAGAATTAATTTAGTTGGAGCCAATTTAAGTGAGAGAGCATTGGTTTCTAATATAACACCAAGAATAAACTTAAGTAATGCGAACCTAAGTAAAGTAAATTTAAGTCGTTCTACATTAACTTACTCTAATCTGATTGGTGCAAATCTTAGAAAAGCAGTTCTAAGAGAAATAAATTTAACTCATACAAACTTAACCGAAGCAAATTTATCCCAAGTAGATTTGCGTAAGGCTGATTTAACTAGGACAATTCTCAAACAAGCAAACCTACAAAAAGCAAATTTAAGTGAAGCAATTTTAACTAATCTAAATCTAACTGAAGCAAATTTAACTGGAGCAAATCTTACTAAAGTTAAAGTTATAATGGAGGGTGGAACTTTCAGTAAAACTAATTTAGTTGGGGCTAACCTAAATGCAATAAATTTACAAAATGTTCAATTACAAGATACAAATCTAAGTAATGCTAATTTAACTAATGCAAATTTATTTGGGACGGATTTATCAAATACAAACCTTACTAAAGCTAAACTTCAAGGAGCAGTTTATAACTCAATAACTATTTTCCCTAGAGATTTTGATCCAATTGAAGCAGGTGCTAAATTTATTGGTATGGGAGCATCTGCACCAGAAATAAACTTAAATGGTTTTGATTTAAGCAAATGTATTTTAACAGGAATTAATTTACAAAAAGCAAATCTAAGTTCCGTAAAATTAGATAATGTTAATTTAATTGGGAGTAATTTAAGTAAAGCTAATTTAAGCAGAGCAAGTTTAATGTCTACAATCCTTATTCAAGCAAATCTCAGTGAAACAATTCTAAATAAAGCCAATTTTCGTTCAGCTAATTTAACATTAGCAAACCTAGCAGGAGCAAAATTAACTCAAGCCAATCTAATCTCAGCTAATTTATCAATGGCAAATCTAATAGGAGCCGATTTAAGTGAAGTAGATTTAACTGGCGCAAATTTAACAGGAGCCGATTTAAGCAAAGCTAATTTACAAAACACTCAATTAAATCAAGTAATACTTCATAATACAAAATTAATAGAAGTATGTTTACTAGGAGCAAAAATTATTAATAGTAAGTTAAAGGGAATAGACTTAAGTAAATCAAATTTGTGTGGTGTTAATTTAAGTGGTATTGATTTAACTGAAGCAAACTTAACATCTGCTAATTTAATTGGAGCAAATCTGCAAAATACTAATCTAGAAAAAGCTAACTTAAAAGAAGCAAATCTAACTGGTGCTATTCTACAAAATGCAAAGCTTGATGGTGCTATCCTAACTGGTACAATTATGCCAGATGGGTCAATTCATGAATAGTGTTTATTGCCGATCGCACTAAACCCCGAAACTGTGTCTTATTGATGGCGATCGCAACCAACCCTAATCTAACAGTAGCGATCGCACCCATTAGCAGCAGAGCCTAATTTCCTGAAAACTGCGATCGCACTAAATAATATTATTCTCTCAGCAAAAGCTTACTTTTAAATAAAATTTTCAGGCATCTTAGGACACACTTCTAGAGCTTTGTTGATTAAGGTTATCCCCTTGATAAGTACATTCTGTTTCCAGGAATGAGATTTAGGACAAAATGCTTCAAGTAATTGTGCTTTAACTCGGTTGTATCGATGACTATCGAATCTATTGTAGAAATGAACACGGTTTTCAGCCTGAAGCTTTGCCAATACTTTAATACCCGAATACGTTCCAAATTCTGCATTGAAATAAATATAATTTTTTGGAACAAGTTGATGAGCTAACCAACTGCCCATTGATCCCTGAACCTGGTATGGTACTTGATCCGTACTATCATCAAGTCCAAATTGTTGGAAAACCGATGTGTAACTAAATGAGCTAGACCACACTGCTGGGAACAGCTTATAGTTTGCCCACTTACCTAGTCCAGTATGAAAATCAAGATGAAGAATCTGGTTGGCTGAATTTACCCACTGTGGTAGGTAAGTTTGAATAATTTGCGTTGATTTAGCAGGACTGTGCCCCCCAAAAAACAGCCCCTGGGAAAATTCATATTGACCACCAGCGATCGCTTGTTTGAGAGTCTGAAAACCGTAACGCAAAATATAGCCGATCGCGGTTAGTATAAAAGGATCTAATAATGGTAGTGGGGATTTCGGATTAAGGAAGTGATTAATCTGCGAATATTCAGGTGGTGCGCCATTATAGCTTTCATTTGGTAGCAGAAAATTACGATTGAGGTCAATGTTGTCTTCGTTAGTCCGTCTGAGCCATGCAAAACCATAAGGATTGATTGCATGGATGAGTAATACAGCTCCATTAGGATCTATTGGAAAACCAACTTTAGCTATAACCTCTTGCATCCAAGCAAGCTGAACCGCAGAGCCAAAGAAACCTTCAACGCCATGTAATCCTGATGAAACAATCACAACCCACTTTGGTTGATTTGCACCAATCAAAGCAAAATCAATGGTCAATTCTTCATTATTAAGTCCTTTTTGATCGATGGCAAATGATTCAAGACGAGCTCCTAAATTCCGTGCAGCTTCTCGAAAGCGGTTTCGAGCAATGGTATAACTTGCGGAGAATATATCAGTCTGCAACATTGTTCTTAACAACGTCAGTTTGATGGATTAGACAAAGTTGAGACGCTTATTTGATGATCGGTCTCAGCAATACTTGACGTTATTATATCACCTCAGAGAATATGAACAACTGGGGACTTTGGGAGGCGATCGCTCTATTTTACTGTAAACTGTTTACTCTGCCCTAATCTGGATCGGTTCCTTTAAAGGTTTTGTCGCAAATTCTTTCAATCCAACTGAATCTAGTAAACTCTCCCAATCTTGAATCGCTTGTGGGTCGTTAGGATGTAAACGACGTAATCGAGCAGCTTCCGCTAAGGTATCATACCAAAGTCCATTATTTACATAGAG
The DNA here is from genome assembly GCA_963744145.1 of uncultured cyanobacterium. Taxonomy (GTDB): domain Bacteria; phylum Cyanobacteriota; class Cyanobacteriia; order Cyanobacteriales; family CAWUOF01; genus CAVUSO01. The sequence goes on from CAVUSO010000001.1 coordinate 3,094,419, forward strand.
AAGCAAGCGATCGCGGTCTTGAGCGTGAGCTAAATTATTTGTTAATTCTTTTGATGGCTCAATAAATTGAATTGTTCCTTTAGCGTCAACACTATTACTAGGATCGTATGGTTCACATACTATACTTAAATACCATCTATAAGGTTTATTTAATTGGAGATTTTTAAGAACAGGAATAGTCACACTAATTATCCCTGAATCATTAATTGGTTTAAATCTAGTTTCATGAACAATTTCTTCGGTATCTTCGTTCATTAGAGCAAACTCAATATATCCTTGATTAGGGGATTCAGGAACATAGACAAAAATAGTTGGATTAGTAGTTAAACTATATTCAAAAGTTGTTTTGGGAATTACTGCTACTGGTTCCTTAATACAAGGTGCTTCCAGACCGCCACCGTCTCGTTTATTGTCTGGATTGCGCGATTTGAATCTAATCCCACTCATCTGGTTTGTTAGTTTTTGTTCAGAAGAATTAATCGTTTGTGCTAGGCTTTGACTATGATTGTTTACTAATCCTGTAAATATTCCAGTCAATAACATAATCTGAATATTTACTAAACTTAACAATCGGATTTTATTCATCATATTTATATGTTTCTTGCTCATATTATGACCTCTTTTGTTGACAATGGAACGGCGATCGCCCAAATCTCCACTGGATTTCTATTGAGGGCCAGTGACATAAATCACTCTGAAAGTCAGAGCCTCTCACTAGATATATCTAAAACTATCACGCTTGGACAAAACTGCAATCACTTACCAGCAAAGGAAACCGGGTGATGATAAGAGGATAGAGTACAAGCTTCGCTAACAGGAAAAAAACAATGCTAAGTGTAAAAATTCTCCCTGGTGCAGTTAACGAAATCATTTACAACGTCGCTAGAACCCAGAAAATTACCAAAACCGATCGCTACGGGATTATGACCGCTCTTTTAGATGACTCTATCAGTGAAGAAGACCAAAACGCGATCAATCGTCTAGTTCGGTTAATAGTTAGGGGTAAAGTCCAGGTAGTTGATGAGTTATCAATGGCCCTGTAGGCAACTATTCAGACTGCGATCGCCCAAAAGGATTAAAGTAATCAGAGAATTAAGGGAAACTAAGATGGCTACTACTAATTTTGAACGTTCTACCTATAGCACATTGACAGAAATATTTGGTAATGCACTTAGTTCAGGGGGGCTGAGTACAAAAGAAAGACTACAATTAAAAGAAACTTTATTAAAGGATACGATTGTTGAAGATGATTTGATAATTGCTAATAGACTACTCTATGCACTACGCCGTAATTTTTTGAAGTTAGCAGCTTAAAAATAAATAGAAGTTTTCCTAAATTATCAAGAGGCGATCGCATTGATGACTACTCAATGCGGTCGTTTTTTATTTATTTAGTTGCTTGTGATCTCGATCATCTAAAACTTCAAACTTACTCACTAAAAATATCCGGAGATATCACATTTAATACCAATTCTTGCAACTTTGACTACAGATAGTGTAGAGTATAATTTGAGTAGAGTTGAAGGAAAAATATGGCAGGAGTTTATCACCTAGACATTAAGGAAAGTGAAGCCGAGCTGAAGAAATTGCTCGCAGTGGAAAAAACTGGTCCAGGAAAAGAACGATTACAAGCATTATATCTACTCAAGATAAACAAAGCTAAAACAGTCACAGAAGTTGCTGAAATCTTGGGCAGAAATCGAGTTACCGTTCAAGATTGGTTAGCCAAATACCGTCAAGGAGGATTGGCCAAATATCTGGGGAAAAAAGTGGGTACAGGACCGACCGAGAAAAATTCCTGACTGGGCGGTAAAAAGTTTAGAAAAACGACTAAATGAAGAGGAAGGATTTAATAGTTATGGGGAAATTTGTCAATGGCTATCATCCACCCTTGGGATAGAAGCTAAATATAAAACCGTTCATCAATTAGTGCATTATAAACTAAAAGCCTCACCAAAAATCGCCAGGCCGAAAAGTACAGAACAGTCAAAAAAAAAGTTAGATAATTTTAGAAATCACTTGGCGGAGGACTTAGCTATGCTGAGTTGGTTTGCCATAACAGTAATGAGTTTAGGAGATAAAGTCAGATTTTTATGTCAAGATGAAACACGGATCGGCATGAAAACGATTAGTGGGAGAAAAATTACCATTCGTGGGGTAAAACCAATTGGTAAAGTGCAATGGAAATTTCAAGCGACTTATATTTATGGCGTAGTAGAGCCAAAGACAGGGGAACATTTCTTTTACGAGTTTACTCATCTCAATAGTCAATGCTTTCAGATATTTTTAGACTTAGTAGCCGCGCATTTTTCGGATAGTATTTTGATCATTCAGTTAGACAATGGTGGTTTTCATAAAGCTAAAAAGTTGGTAATTCCTAAAAACGTTATTTTAATGTTTCAACCATCCCATTGTCCTGAATCAAATCCAATCGAACAGGTATGGCAGTATCTCAAAAAGGGATTGAGATGGGAATTACCAAGAAACTTAGATGAATTAAGACTTTTAATTAGTAAAGAACTAGAAAAGATGAATTCAAAAGTAATTGCCTCAATTACGGGACGAGCCTATATATTAGAGGCACTATCTGTAGTCGGCATTTAGAGAATTGGTATAAAACCAGAGCGATATCACTTCTTTATTAGGAGAACCAGGCGATCATAAAAGTATCGAGTATGGCTAGCGCCAAGCTTCACTAAGAGGATCAAGTTATGTTTCAAATCAATCTACTCCCTGGTGCTATCAATCAACTAATCGCCGATGTAACTGATACCCACAAAATTACTAAAGCCGACCGTTATGGGATGATGGCTGCAATCTTAGACGAGTCTACCAGTCAAGATGAACTTAGCTCCCTAGACCGTTTAATCCGTCTGATCGTCAAAGGTCGGATCAAAGTTACTGATGAATTATCAATGGTGATGTAAAAAACTATAGACTTTTCTCTAGTAAAATGCGATCGCTAAAACTAAAATAATTTTAAATTAACGGAGAATTAATAGAAAATAAAATGGAGACAATGACTAATTTTGAGCGTGCTACATATACCTCTTTAACAGAAATATTTGGTCAGGTAATTAGTTATGGGTTCTTAACCACTCAAGCAAGACTACAATTAAAAGAAATTTTATTGCAAGATTCAATTACTGAGGTAGATTTATTGATTGCTAACAGAATATTGTACGCGCTACGTCATAATATTTTGAAATTAGCAGATTAAAAATAAATAGAAGTTTTCCTGAAGGAGGAAACGCGATCGTATTAATCATTTTAATACGGTCGTTTTTTTTTGATTGCCGATTAGCTGTTGGGACATAGAACACGATCGCCCAAAATCTAGACCCAAAATCCCGACCCAAATCAAAACCGCAGTAGACTAAGTTTTTGGTGGTGCTGGGTGACCTAAATCACCTAGAAAGTCAGAAATACTCACGTTTGTCTATATATAGCTATCACTTACCAGTAGAGGAAACCAGGAGATGATAAAGATGTCGAGTTCAGGAAAACTTTATGTCTCAAGTAAATCTTCTCCCGGGTGCTATCAACGAACTAATCGCTAACGTGACCGATACCTACAAAGTGACCCAAGCCGATCGTTATGGGATGATGGCTGCAATCTTAGACGAGTCTACCAGTGAAGAAGAACTTAGCTCATTAGACCGTTTAATCCGTCTGATCGTCAAGGGTCGGGTAAAGGTTACTGATGAATTGTCAATGGTGATGTAAGAGACAAGCTGCTAAAACTCGACACTATAGCAGCTTTTTGGCGATCGGATCAGCAATTATTTTGAATTAAGATAGATTATTTTCTAATTTTCCGGTTAAAATTTCTGCCCTAATCACCATCACCTAATTTAAGCTTCTCCTCCCACCACCACATTCCGAATCCGCAAACTCGGTCCACCACAACCAACGGGTAAACCACTTTGACCACCTTTACCACAACCACCAGATTCATCCCAATAGAAATCATCACCAATCGCTTCAATATCACCTAAAGTGCTGAAAACATTCCCCGATAAAGTGACATCTCGAACCGGTTCGGCAATTTGACCATTACGAATCATCCAAGCTTCACCAGCTGAAAAAGTAAACATTTCCCCATTAGTCATCCCCCCTAACCAATGACGAGCATAGACACCCTCTTTAATCTCATTAAAGAGATCCTGAACCGGAGTTGAACCTCTTTCAATCCAAGTATTGGTCATCCGCACGATCGGCGGATAATGATAATTCAAACAACGAGCATTACCTGTCGGTAGTTCACCTAACTTACCAGCAGTTTCGCGGGAATGAAGACGTCCAACTAAAACACCATCCTTAATTAACTGAGTTGTGCTTGCTGGTGTACCTTCATCATCATAAAAATAACTACCACGATGATCAGCCGATGCAGCTCCATCAAAAATTTGTAAATCTGACGGTCCAAATCTCCGTCCTAAAGTCATGATTTCCAAAAAATCAGGGTTTTCATAAGCCATATCTGCTTCGGACAGATGACCAAAAGCTTCGTGAACAAATAAACCACTCAAGATTGGATCAATGACAACAGTATAAGTATTACCTTTGACCGATGGTAAGGACAAAGCATCTACTGCACGTTGAGCAGCACTGTGAACTTGAGCATCTAAATTGGTTAAATCTTCATAAGCTTTCCGGGAACCAATTGTTTCTCGTCCCGTTTGGACAGTAGCACCAGAGCGAGCTGTAGCAGCAAAACGCATCTCCATATCTACCCAAGATTGTTCCAGCAAAGTCCCTTCCGAAGTAGCCAGAATGACCCGTTGGATACTATCCCCATAGCGCACAGAAGTAGTAGCAATCCGGTGATCAACATTATGCAGAATATCCGCATAGCGATCGCATAAAGCCTTTTTTTCTGCTAGCGGCACCAAGCGCGGATCAGTACCTTTGAGAGCTAGGATACAAGTATCTTGAACTAGCTGAATTGGTGCTAGCAAAGTTTCCTCATTACCGACTAAACGAGCAGCGGCGATCGCTTCCTCAATTCTATCGGTCAGGGTCGAAACTTGATTAAAGCTAGCAAATCCCCATCCCCCCCGATAACAAGCACGAACTTGACCCCCGATGGAGATTCCTTCACTGAGAGTTTCGATCTTATTTCCGCGTAATAAAATATCCGTTCCTTCTGCTTCTTCCAGTCGAATGGCCAAATAATCGACCTGAGAGCCATAACGAACTATCAAATCCGACAACAGATTTTTGGGATCAGTCAGCAAAGTAGACATGAGATGTGGGGGTGTGGATGAACTACTTTTATTTTGCACCAGTGCCAGGTTGATTTTCTATCGGAGATTGCGACTATTTAGTTCGGTAGATCCGAATATATTATCTTCACCAATCCATATACCCTATAAGTGTGAAGGAAAAAAGAACACAGGAAAACTCACCATCGTGTTACCAAATTACTGGTACTCCAGCTTAATCACTCAATTCACCTTCATGTTTCATCCTTCCAGTATGGGGAGAGGGGTGACTTTTGACTACTAATTATCTTCTACCAACTCTTAGCCAAATTTTAATTCCGGCTCAGGAAAATGTTTTCCCATCGAGTCCACCGTCAATCACTCCTCCTAGTGATGATTTTGGCTCAAGTTTTTCTAAAAATTCACCCACCCTCCGACGTGCTTATGAAGTCAAAACCAGACGACTAAAAGCTGAAAGAGAATGGTGTGGAGCGATCGCTGCTTTAAACTATCTGTTGACCCAAGTTTTGTCCTCAGATTCTCCCACATTCAATGGTGGATTATCTATTCAAGGTTTTATCTTATCTGCTCCAGCTCCAATCTTGGCTCAACCAGGATTAGTTGCTAGCTTGCCCGCATGGATATTCACTACTAGACCCCAACCAAATTTTGCCTATCTTTCCTGTCATGGAGGATGGGAAAACCCTTCCCGATTATTACCAGCTTCCCTAGATCCCAAGATTAAGGATCACGAAAACAACAATCAGACCTCAGCATTATTGTTATCACCGGAAGACCCTTTAGCTACGGAACAGTTTTGTTTAATATTTACAGCCCAGTTTAGTCTGGTAATGGTATTAGGAGAAGATTCCACCAGTACCCCAGCTTTTCACTTTTCTTTTGCTCCAGAAATTGTTACCCTAGCTTGGCTGTCACTTCGGGCTCGAATTTTAGTAAATACTCATCAACAAATTAGTCATCTTGATTCTTTATTCGCTCAATTTCCTCCAGGTATTCCTGATTATAAATTAGTGATGCAATTTAGTCAATTGCTGCTCAAATATTTGCCAGAACAATCAGGAGAAGGTCACCATAAGCTGAGTGAAAATATTAACAATAAACCATTTAATTCTTATGCTCAAACCAAAATTCCGCACCCCATTAATGCCAATAATTCATCACCAATCCCCAAGCGGGATGATATTGAATTACTCCAAGCGATCGCTCACGAAGTGCGTACTCCTTTAGCAACAATTCGGACTCTCACTCGTTTATTATTAAAGCGTCGTCATCTGGAACCAGATATTATTAATCGGTTAGAAATGATCGATCGGGAGTGTACTGAACAAATAGATCGGTTTGGGTTAATTTTCCGAGCTGTAGAATTAGAAACTTCTACATCTACTCGTTCACTGATGCACTTAACCGCAACATCGCTAACAAAAGTATTTACAGAAAGTATCCCCCGTTGGCAAAAACAAGCTAGTCGTCGTAATGTGACTTTAGATATTAGTTTGCCTCAAAAAATGCCTGCGGTAGTAAGTGATCCAACTCTGCTTGATCAAGTTCTTACTGGGTTACTAGAAAACTTTACATCGAGGTTAACTCCTGGTAGTCATGTACAGGTAAAAGTCATGTTAGCTGGCTCTCAGCTTAAATTACAACTCCAATCTCAAAATGATCCTAATGTGGCAATTAAATCTCCCATTTCTACCTGCAAAAATCCGGCATCGAATCGTCCCTATCCGATTGGTAATTTACTCATGTTTCAACCAGAAACAGGGAATTTGAGTCTCAACCTTAATGTTACTAAAAATCTCTTCCAAGCTTTAGGAGGAAAACTCATCGTCAGACAAAACTCCCAAAAAGGTGAAGTTCTGACTATTTTCTTACCTCTAACTGAATTCTAAGCAAGCAAAGAAGGGTGGGTTAGTTAATTTAATCTTAATTCTGGGTGCGATCGCAATTTTCCCTGGTTTATAAGCGTATTGAACTATTTATGAAGCCCAGCATTGTGATCTCGATTACGCTACTAGAGGATCTTCTTTTAATAAGGAGATCCCATCCATTTTAATCATCGTATTCAAAAACAGAATAACTATTTTCTTTAAAAATTGGATAAAGTGTGATTAATTCTTCTGTTATATGATAATAATGTCCTTCTAAAGGTAATTCAATAATTTGTACAAGCAAATAAGTCATCTAATTCAGACCATTTCTGAAACCTACCTGTTTCAATTTTCTCAGCTAAGGATTCAATGGTTTTAATTCGAGAAGTTAGTGCATATCCCTTATTTTCGCAAAAATTTAGCAGGGCTGATTTTACTCGGTTTGCAACTTCATCAATCAAGGGACGATGTTGGTGATATTGACGATCTAAAATAGAAGGATAAATCATATTAATAATTTAGAAATTAATATTTCCTAAAATCACTGATTTTAAAATATTAATTCTGGTTCTAGTTTTTTCAATTCCGATTGAAGAAACTAAGGAGGTTGTAATAGCATCATAATAATCTTTAGCTGTCGGAATACTGATTCTTTGTTCAGGAGAATCTACCAATTTCAAAAAGCGATCTAGTCTATTACCAACCTCAGAATCTATCTCTAATAAATTTTCATGATTTAATTCTGAAATAGCACCAAAAAGCGAATAAAAATCTGCTTGATTTTTTAATCTCGTTTTACATAATTTTATATTTTGAGAAGATTTGTCTATAATATCTTTGATGAAGTTAATAACTTTTTTAAAATTATCTTCTATTTCATCTTTATTATCCCAAGCTAAATCTCGATCGTTAAAAGCTTTATCCAAATCGTCTTGACGATAGGATTTCACACCTTCCTCTAAAAAAAGTAAAAGTAGAGTTACAAACTCTACATCTTTCATTTGTTTTTTTGATTTGGGAGGAATTGAGGGAAAGTTTGTTGGGAGAGCTGAAACTATCCAGTCAGTTAAATCTTCCACAGTAGTAATAAATACTCCATTAAACCTAGCGTGTCGAAGTTCTTGAGGTGTTAATTTACTAACATTACGATTAATGCGGTCAAATATATCATTGATAATTTTTTCATCGTTAGATGGGACATATTCAACTGCAAACTGATATTTCCAGAAGTTTTGTTTGATCTCGTTTTCTAAATCTTGAAAATATTTACCTCTAAGTCTTGTAATAGTTGCTGTTTCACTTACAGGAAAATTATTTTCAGCAAACTCGAATAAAGTAGATAATCTTTGTTTACCATCAACAACACTATACTTAGAGATCCCTTCAGGAGTAATTTCTTGATATAGAAATATCGCCGGAGATGGATACCCATTAAGTACAGTATCAATAAAAAAGTCTTTGTACTCTTGATTCCAAACACTGCGTCTTTGATAGGGTGGATCGAGATCGAGTAGTTTTCTGGTGTGGAGATCCCAAAACCAAGAAATAGTTTGAAAATTGATGGCTCGACTCATATTACTTTTCTCTAATAGGTTATTTTAACTAAATTGGCATCCCCTGAACATAAATAGGGATTTGTCCACGGATGCAGGCTATTTCAGGTTTAGGGCTGGCCATACATCTGTTTAATTGAGTGTACCATATTTATCTGGAATAGGCTGCACGATCGCTAATTTCGGATTGACTAGATTTCTGGAAATGCGATCGGGATGATTAATATCATATAAGTGGACTATTAAAAAAAATTGGACAGGCAAAATGTCTGTCCAATAATTATTCAAAAGAACCTGATGCAAGCTTTCTATTGATTAAGCTTGTTTTTGTTGTTTACGTTTGCGGGAATAAGCAGCAAAAGCACCGAATCCGAGAGTTCCCAAAATAGTAGCTGGTTCAGGAACAGCTTCTTTATAAGCATAGTTATCACTTTCAAAAGCAACACCTGTAGCTGAAAGTGTTACTGAAGTAAAGTCCTGACCAGGAGCGGCAAAGAAATTAGCAAAAAAGTTAGCTTCTGAACCTGTCCAACTTCCATCCGCTTTTCCGGCTAAATCACCACCACCATAAGTAGCCAATAATGTACTACCGTTATAGAAAGAGATTTGGTTATAGTTGTCAGCTGATCCCCAGTACATCCCAAAATAATCGATCGCGTTAGCAAAGTTAATCGTGACACTACCTGTCGCACCAGCAGTTTTATAACCTACTGGAGTAATGGTCATATATTGGGAATTATCACCAGCGGGGTTACCATGGTCATTAACTTTTCCACCTGTAACCAAGCTAGTAGAGTTGTAACCAGTAAAAGTTGCATTTCCGGTAGTGGGAAAACCGTTGTTTAAATCGATGGTAGTGGCTCCTACAACACTGGTTTCTAAACCTTGTCCACTAACTGCTGTACCACCACTGGTGAAGTTAATTGCACTGGCTGGTTTTTGGGCAACTAGGAGAGCTGCGGTACTTACTAATGTTAAGGTGGTGAGTAGTTTGATATTCATGGTTTGGGGGATCTCCTTTTTTAGGTCTTTAGAACTATTTTTAGAACAATTAGGTTTACTTAGATTTACTGGAACCGAAACATAAAAACTTTTACTTTTACTTTTCGTTTTTACTGAACTTCGCTTTCCATAATTTAACTGTATGTCATTTGTTTGGAGTTGATCCGACTTTTGAGAGTTTTTACTCACTCTTTACAATTTTCTTCATATTAGCTTTAAATATCAATCTTTTTTTTTCCTAGAAAGAAACTAAATTAAGGCTCAAATCATTGTATTGTAAGGATCTTACCAACGATGAGTTTAGGCAAAAATTATTTTGCTGTTAGAATAAATTAAGCTCCATGATCGAGCATAAATAATAGTTGATTAACCAACCGGGTACAGAGGATAAATAGGGATGTCAGTAAATTCTACTAATAAACGCTGGCAATTTTGGATCGATCGTGGTGGGACATTTACCGATATTGTGGCCCAATGTCCCGATGGAAAGTTATTAATTCATAAATTGTTGTCAGAGAATCCTGCAAGTTATCTCGATGCACCCATCCAAGGAATTCGGGAAATTCTAGGACTTGCTCCTGAGCAACCGATCCCATTTGCAGAAATTGAAGTGGTCAAAATGGGGACAACTGTTGCTACTAATGCACTTTTAGAAAGAAGGGGCGATCGCACAGTTTTACTAATTACTAAAGGATTCCGAGATGCACTAAGGATTGGTTATCAAAATCGTCCTGATATCTTTGCTCGACAGATTGTCCTCCCAGAAATGCTCTATGAGGAAGTTATTGAGGTGGAAGAACGTTATAGTGCTACAGGAGAAGAGTTAATTCCGTTAGTAGAAACTCAATTTATCTCAGCATTACAGGAAGTTTATCAGCGTGGAATTCGTTCTTGTGCTATAGTTTTTATTCATGGTTATCGTTATCCCGAGCATGAACAAGCAGTAGCAAAAATAGCCAAAAAAATTGGATTTACTCAAATTTCCGTTTCTCATCAAGTCAGTCCCTTAATGAAATTAGTTAGTCGAGGTGATACTACTGTTGTTGATGCTTATTTATCTCCCATTCTCCACCGTTATGTAGAACAAGTAGCAGCACAGTTATCCAATACTCCCTTAATGTTTATGCAATCTCATGGTGGATTAGTAGATGCTCATCAGTTTCAAGGAAAAGATAGCATCTTATCTGGACCAGCAGGAGGAATTGTTGGTGCTGTGGAAATAAGTGCGATCGCTGGATACCAAAAAATTATTAGTTTTGATATGGGTGGTACTTCTACTGATGTAGCTCATTATGATGGAGAATATGAACGAGAATTTGAAACAGAAATTGCTGGAGTTAGATTAAGAACTCCAATTATGTCAATTCATACAGTTGCTGCTGGAGGAGGTTCGATTCTTACTTTTACACCAGGAAGATATCGAGTTGGACCAGAATCAGCAGGAGCAAATCCAGGTCCAGCTTGTTATTGTCAAGGTGGTCCATTAACGGTTACTGATTGTAATGTGATGTTAGGTAAAATTCAACCAGATTTTTTTCCCAAAGTGTTTGGAGTGGATCGGAATTTACCTTTAGATCGAGCAATAGTTCAAGAGAAATTTGCTCAATTAACTAGAGAAATTGGAGATGGGAGATCACCGGAACAAGTAGCATCAGGATTTTTAGCGATCGCAGTGGAAAAAATGTCTAGTGCGATTAAGAAAATTTCGCTTCAACGGGGATATGATGTTTCTGAATATACTCTATGTTGTTTTGGTGGTGCTGGAGGACAACACGCTTGTGCGATCGCTGATGCGTTAGGAATGAAACGAATATTAATTCATCCTTATGCTGGAGTTTTATCTGCTTATGGAATGGGATTAGCTGCACTAAGAGTGATGCGGGAAAAAGCTGTAGAATCTCTATTAAATCCTGATATTATTTCAGAATTAAAGCAATTTTTAGAAAAATTAGAAATAGCAGGAAAACAAGAATTTGACCGTCTCTCTCCAGCAGATTTCCACCAGATTCAGGTACTAAAAAAAGTCCATTTGCGTTATGAAGGAACAGATTCATCGCTACTGGTCACCTTTGATAATCAAGAAAAGATGCAGGAAGAATTTGCTCAAGCACATCGTCAACGATATGGATTTTTTATCCCAGAAAAACCCCTAATAGTTGAAGCAGTTTCGGTGGAATTAGTGCATCGAAATAAAGTCCCAGAAGAACCAATTATTAAACGTCGCAATCAGCAATTACCGATCGCGATCGCATCAACTCAAATGTATACAGCAGATCAGTGGTACGAAACACCTATATATCAACGGAATGATCTCCAACCAGGAGATATTATTATCGGTCCAGCAATTATAATTGAAGCAACTGGAACCAATGTAATTGAACCAGGATGGAAAGCAATCTTAACTGAGCGTAATCATTTAATTTTATCAGTTATTAACCAAGAGACAAAACTTCTTGTCCAAACCAAGATTACTAATCAAACCGCAGATCCGGTGATGTTAGAGATTTTTAATAATTTATTTCGAGCGATCGCAGAACAAATGGGAATTACCTTACAAAACACCAGTTCATCAGTCAATATTAAAGAACGTCTAGATTTTTCCTGTGCTATTTTCGATCATCAGGGACAATTAGTAGCAAATGCACCACATATCCCCGTCCATTTGGGTTCAATGAGCGAAAGCGTGAAAAGTTTAATTGATGCTTGTGGTAATACCATAAAACCAGGAGATGTTTATATGTCAAACAATCCCTATAATGGTGGTACGCATCTCCCTGATATTACAGTAATTACTCCTGTATTTCATCCTGATCAGAATCAAGAACAAAACTATCCTCTATTTTATGTTGCAGCACGAGGACACCATGCGGATATTGGTGGAATTACACCTGGCTCTATGCCTCCTCATAGTATCATAGTAGAGCAAGAAGGTGTATTGATTGACAATTTTCAGCTAGTCAAAGCAGATACTTTTCGCGAAAAAGAATTATTAGAATTACTGACATCTGGTAATTACCCAGCTCGCAATCCTGAGAAAAATGTAGCAGATTTACAAGCACAAATTGCGGCAAATAAACGGGGGGTACAAGAACTAACTAAGATGGTAATCTATTACGGATTAGAAACTGTACAAGCTTATATGGGTTATGTCCAGGATCATGCTGAAGAATCAGTACGTCAAGCGATTGAGGTATTAACTGATGGAGAATTTACCTATCCATTAGATCAGGGTGGACAAATTCAAGTTACTATTAGCATTAATAAATCCACTCGTAGTGCTAAAATTGACTTCACTGGTACATCTAGTCAACTTCCCAGTAATTTTAATGCTCCTTCAGCAGTTTGTCAAGCAGCAGTTTTATATGTCTTTCGGACTTTAGTGAAGGGAGATATTCCTCTTAATGCGGGTTGTCTCAAACCCTTAGAAATTATTATTCCCGCAGGATGTATGTTAAATCCAAGTTATCCTGCTGCTGTAGTTGCGGGAAATGTCGAAACATCCCAAAATATCACTGATGCTTTGTACTGTGCATTAGGAGTAATGGCAGCATCTCAGGGAACAATGAATAATTTTACCTTTGGTAATGAACAATATCAATATTATGAAACCATCTGTGGTGGTTCCGGTGCTGGGGTTAATTTTCATGGGACTGATGCAGTTCAAACCCACATGACTAATTCTCGTCTCACCGATCCAGAAGTGTTAGAATGGCGCTTTCCTGTATTATTACAAAGTTTTTCTATTCGTGCTAATAGCGGTGGTATGGGTGATTATTGTGGAGGTAATGGAGTAATTCGTCGGATGCAATTTCGATCCCTTATGACTGCGGCAATTTTATCAAGTCGTCGGGTAATTCCACCCTACGGTTTACATGGTGGAGGTAATGGAGCAGTAGGTAAAAATTGGGTAGAGCGTAGAGATGGAACTATTGAAGAATTAGGTAGCAGTGCTACAGTTGAAATGCAACCTGGAGATGTATTTGTAATTGAGACTCCCGGAGGAGGAGGTTGTTTATCTAGATCAGCATAATTCCATCTAGTAGAGACTAATCCCATTACAAAAGAGATCCTATTCATGACTACTAAAACTCTACATCTTCATCAAGAACAGCGGTTAATGTTATCTGGTGTCTCATGGGATCAATATAAAACCTTAGACGCAAACTTAGAATCTATTCCCGGAATCAGGCTGACCTATTTTCATGGTAATCTGGAATTTATGACTATTTCTGAGGAACACGAAGACATTAAAAGCTTACTTGGTACATTAATAGAACTTTACCTATTAGAAATAGGAATGCGTTACTATCGTCGCGGTGGACCTACTATAAAAAAAGAACCAGATGTAGAATTGATTCCCGATGAAACTTTTCATTTTGGTAGTAAAAAAACTGTACCAGACCTAGCGATCGAAATTACAATTACTAGCGGTACTATTGCCAAATTACTAGGATATCAAACTTTAAAAGTTCCCGAAGTATGGTTTTGGAAAAATGGTAAACTCAGCCTTTACGATCTCAAACCAGATGGTTATCAAGAAACAGACCAGAGTAAATTTTTGCCAGATTTAGATTTAACCATGTTGGTGCGATGTCTTAACATATCTGATCAATATGATGCGATCGCCCAATTTCGTCAAGCAATTAAAAAATAGATGGTATCTAGACTTACCTGAGCGGGGAGTGAGTGCTAATCTAATCATGTAAAGTCCCATCGGGCATAGTTGCTCCAGTCAAAATTGTCCCTTGTTTTTCTGCGGTATTCAAATTAGCATCCCACAGATAAGCCCCCCGTAAACTAGTCGCTGTTAAATTAGCATCCCAAAGATTAGCTTTAATTAAATTTGCTCCAGTTAAATCCGCTTCACTCAAATCCGCTTCATGCAAATTTGCTTTACTTAAATTTGCTTCGCACAAATCTGCTTTCGCGAGATTTGCTCGTACTAAATTAGTTCTATACAAATTTGACCGAGACAGTAGCGTCACCCGTAATTCAGCATCACTCAAGTTAGCTGTGTTTAAGTTAGCTTTACTCAAATTAGCACCACTTAATTTTGCCATACTTAAATCTACCCCATCCAAATCTACTTCATGTAAATCTACCCCATTCAAATATGCACCACTCAGTTTTACTCCATTCAGTAAAGCTCCTCCCAACAAAGCACCACTCAATCTAGCACCACATAGGTTAGCCCAATTTAGATTAGCTTTAACTAGATTAGCAGAGCGTAAATTTATCCCTCGCAAATCTGCACCGCAAAAATTAACTTCACCTAAATTAGCTAAACGTAGATTTACTCCAGTTAAGATTGCTCCACTCAATTTTGCTTTGGTTAAGATTGATTTAACTAAGTAAGCTCCTTGGAGATTAGCTTTGGTTAAATCAGCATTGATCAGTCTTGCTTCATTAATCTTGGCAAAACTCAAATTAGCTCGATATAATATAGTTGCACCCAGATTAGCTCCCGTTAACACAGCTCGACTAAGATTAACTGCGGTCAGATTAGCACCGGAAAAATTAGCACCAACTAAGGTCATTCTTTCCAGGTTAGCTCCGTAGAGATTAAGATCACGAAAATCTCGTTCTCCGCTTGTATATCGCTTAAATAATTCAGTCGATTCCATCATATTCCTCATGGGGATATTAATTATGTTATTAGATTAAAACCAGAGCTAAATTAATATTTTTAAATATCAATTGAATAGTTAGTACCAAAAATCAATCAGGTATGGTGAGCGATCGCCTTTTTCCCAATCAAATCATCTCAGCAGTATTCCTAGTAGCGATCGCCCTAACTATTGCCAAAAACTAGAGATTGAATTGTCTAATCTTGATGGTTAATCGGCGCAGAAAAATCTCATATTTTTCCCATCTTAGCATAAAATTGGGTAATAGGTAAAAAAGCTAGATCAATAATTACCAATTACCCACAAATTTATTCGTCGTAGATGCGAGCCTCGAACGCATCGGGATTTTCTTCACAGTAAATCTCAAAAGCGGTTTTCAGAGGTTTTTGTGCCCGCTGATGAGCAGCTTCAGCTTGCAATTCTTCAACGGTATCCCAAGCAACCGCACATTCTTTAGAACCAGCACCTTTACTCAGACCAATAGCACGAGCTTCAGCAATGGCTTTTTCAATTTCTTCTTGAAGAACCAGACTTTTTGGTTTTTCTACAAAGTCACCTTTAGTCAGAATATCCGTAATCGAAATCACACCGAGTAACTTGTCCCTAATGACTGGAGCTTGATGAATACCAGTATGGGCAAATAATCTCGCTACATACTCCACACCTAGATCGGGATTAACCACAATACAAGGTTTAGTCATAATTTCGTAGACGCGAACACTCTTAGGATCTTTTCCAAAAGCCGCAACCTTGTATACCACATCAGTTTCTGTCACTATGCCATAGGGATCGGCGGCATGACGCTGTTGTACTACCAAAGTATGTAGTTTTTTTTCTTTCATTAGTAACACTGCATCAGCCACAGTAGCCGAGCCGCGAATAGTGACCACATCTTTGGTCATAATATCTTCGGCTTTCATCATGACTATCTCTCCTGGAAACGAAGAATGTCTACTTTGCTATTATAGAATAGAGAAGAACACCGATCAAATCAAAAATTATTAATGTAGATCCACTTCCCAGATGCCAATGTAGATGCGATCGCTTTGGTCTCGTTCAATCAAACCTGACAGATTATCTAGTCTAAATTCATAACTTTTCGACTTTCTCTGTCGCACTTGCTGAAACCCTTGCTTGATCTCTTCACTCAACTTACATCCGAGCATGCCATTCAAAGTTTTGAAAATCACCTGAGTATCAACAAAATCATCAAAGGCTGCTTCACTTTGGCGTAATTTTTCCGAATCGAGATCAAATAAAAATCCCAAACTGACCTGACCAGGAATCAAATCATAGCTAATCGCTTTGGTATTTGGCCAATAACCTGAACGAATTTGCTTAGGTACACCGAACATTCTTAGGACTGCGCTTTGATGTATACCGGGTTCAAATCCGGGAATTCCCACCCCAATCGGCTGTTTTTCACAAATATTCTCGTTAATCACTTCTAACGGAGATAATTGATCCAGCCAAACAGGCAGATATTGTAACAATCGGGAAGGCTGAGCTGCAATCGGTTCAACAGGGGCATAAATTTTCGCTAACATCAACTGCGGGAAGCCACTGAGCAGGAGAGAAATTACAAAAGAGGGAGAAATCGCTTTCATGGGGCGAATCTGTAACAAACTGGGATCACCAGCTAAATCGCTAATTGTAGTACACCCCTCTTGCGAGCGATTAGCTGACCACAGATAGTATTTACTACATAGTTTTCAGACACTCAGTCGTTAGCTACTCTGACTCAGACAGAATTTGCTTGATGATTGGATATTTTGATTGTAGCAAAAATTGTTTTACCTTGGCTAATTTTAAACCAATCGGTAATAAGTAAAAAGCTAACCAATTACCGATGGGAATAACTTAAGCACAAAGTAATCCATCGGGCATCAGAGCACCATCAATGATCGCATCACGCCAGTTTGTACCAATAATAGCTGCATTGCGTAAACTGGCACCGCGGAGATCTGCACCAGATAAATTGGCTCCATCTAAATCAGCTCCCCACAGATAAGCTCCCTGTAAATTAGCTCCACTTAAGTCAGCTCCGGCTAAACAAGCTAAATTCAAGTTAGCTCCCCGGAGATCCGCTTTTCTTAAATCTGCTTCTCTTAGGTCAGCTTTCATCATCATTGCTTGACCAAGCCGACTATCACTTAAGTTTACCCCAGACAAATTCGCTTGTTTAAGATTTCCTTCTTTCAAGTCAACCAATCGCATTTGGGCCCCACGCAAATCAGTCCCAGTGAAATTAATTCCCGCTAATTGAGCACCATTTAATTTGACTTCACTTAAATCTAGACCACTGAAGTTTTCCGACTCTAAGTTAAGTCCATTGAGAAAAGCACCACTAAGTTTCACTTCATTCATCTGGGCCCCTCTTAATGAAGCACCACTTAATCTTGCTCCCGACAGATTAGCCCAGTTTAAATTAGCACCGGTGAGATTAGCCGATCGCAGATTAATCCCATTTAAGTTCGCACCACACAAATTCACTCCTGGTAAATTAGCACGATATAAAGTCACCCAACTGAGGATAGCACCGCTAAGTTTAGCACCACTGAGATTGACATCAGCTAGGTTAGCGCCTTGAAGATTTGCTTTAGTTAAATCTGCTTCGATTAAATTACTACCTTTAAGCTTGGCAAAACTCAGATCTGTTGAGTACAGAAAAGCACCATTTAATTGTGCTTCCAACAGGAAAGCTCTACTCAAGTCTGCTCGGGCTAAAGATGCTTCTTTTAAGTTTGCACCGGTCAGGTTTACTCTCTTTAAAGTGGCACCAATCAGATTGGCTTCAATTAAGTTCGCGCCTTGAAAATCTCGATCGCCTGCTAGATAGCGTTTTAACAGTTCATAAGCATCCATATCATTTAACCCGAATGGTTACAACACAGCTCTATAAACTGTATAGTTCCCCAGGTTCGAGTTTCGATCACCCTTAATCAACTAAAAACGAATCTAGGAATTAATCATGGGTTCTCCCATCTGGCATAATCGCACCACTTAAGTCTGCATCACGTAGATTGGCTCGAGTCAAATTAGCATCCATCAAAATCGCGTCACTCAGGATAGCACCACTTAAATTTGACCAACTTAATTTGGCCCGATATAAAGTCGCACGACGTAAATTCACACCACGTAAGCTAGTCCAACTCACATTAGCCCAGCGCAAATTAGCACCACTGAGATTCGCATTAACTAAATTAGCACCACTAAGTTTAGCTCGACTCAAATCAGCTTCAATTAAACTGGCAGACTCTAGGATAGCACCACTAAGGATAGCGTTAATCATATTAGCTTTATCCAAAATTGCCCCACTTAAAATAGCATTAGTAAGATTAGCTCCTTCTAATATTGCCCCAGTTAATGATGCTTCCATCAAGTTAGCCCGACTCACACAAGCTTCCCGCAGGTTAGCTTGATAAAGATTACTTTTAATCATTTTGGCTTCACTCAGCATCGATTCAGATAGATTAGCTTTAGACAAAATGACATTAGTCAAATTTGCCCGACTCAGATTAGCACCCATTAAATTAGCTTCGTCTAGATTAGCATCGCTCAGATTGGCACCAATCAGATTAATGAGACTCATATTCGCCCCACTAAAATTAGCCCCAATTAAATTCGATTCACGGAGATTGACTCCACTTAAATTAGCCCCAACCAGAATTGCCCCCCGGAAATAGCATTCCCGGAGATTGGCCTCGCTCAAATTAGCCCCGCTGAGGTCTGCTTCAATTAAGTTAACTTCACGAAAATTTCTTTCGCCCGCTGCATATTGGTTTAGCAGTTCTTTGGCATCTATCATCTGCGACCTCGTCAATTACTTATAAGTAAGCAAGTTTAGTTGTAAATTAGTAGTCCAGCATAGATGATCAGCAAAAAGCACCTCACCTTTTCAGTCTCTGATCCCAGTTGATGGGCGCTGAAAAATTTTTCCAGCCATCTCCACCGTTGATCCAAAAAAGAAGATAAACAGACATAGATCCTGAGACAATTCAAAGTGGTCATTAGTTAGCGATCGTGGATAGATTTGCCCAAAAAGTAAGAAACTAGAAATAACTAATGACGATCAGGAAATGTTCCGGGTGGAAAGCCCGCACTAGCAAATGACAATTGACAACTTTAGAAGCAAAGTCGTAACACAGGGTGTACAGCGATCGCCAAACCGGGCGATGCTGCGTGCAGTTGGTTTTGGTGACCAGGATTTTACTAAAGCCATTGTTGGCATTGCCAATGGTTATAGCACGATCACTCCTTGCAATATGGGCATCAATGATTTAGCCAAGCGAGCTGAGACTAGTTGTCGAGCTGCGGGTGCTATGCCCCAAATGTTTGGCACGATTACGGTCAGCGATGGGATCTCGATGGGCACGGAGGGAATGAAGTATTCTTTGGTGTCCCGCGAGGTGATTGCTGATTCCATCGAAACGGCTTGTAATGGCCAGAGTATGGATGGAGTGTTGGCGATCGGCGGCTGTGACAAGAATATGCCAGGGGCGATGATCGCGATCGCCAGGATGAATATTCCCGCCATATTTGTCTATGGTGGCACAATTAAACCCGGACATCACAATGGACGGGATTTAACTGTGGTCAGCGCCTTTGAGGCAGTGGGACAATACAGCGCGGGAAAAATTGATGACGCTGAATTGTTTGAGGTGGAACGCAAAGCCTGCCCTGGTGCAGGTTCTTGCGGAGGTATGTATACTGCTAATACCATGTCTTCTGCCTTTGAGGCAATTGGTATGAGTTTGCCATATTCCTCCACCATGGCAGCAGAAGATGAGGAAAAAGCAGATAGTGCTGAAAAATCAGCCCTAGTTCTGGTCGATGCGATTCGTCAACAACTTTTGCCACGTCAGATTTTAACTCGGAAAGCCTTTGAAAATGCGATCGCGGTAGTGATGGCGGTAGGTGGCTCAACTAATGCGATCTTGCATCTATTAGCGATCGCCCATGCGGCTGGAGTCGAACTAGCTTTAGATGATTTTGAAACGATTCGCGCTCGGGTTCCGGTGCTGTGCGATCTCAAACCTTCTGGTCAGTATGTAGCTTGTGATTTACATCGAGTCGGTGGGATTCCCCAAGTCATGAAAATGCTCTTAGTACATGATTTATTGCATGGGGATGCGCTGACGATTACCGGACAAACGATCGCCGAAGTTTTAGCTGATATTCCTGACGAACCACCAGCAGGTCAAGATGTGATTCGTCCTTGGCATCATCCCATGTATGCTCAAGGTCATTTGGCAATTTTACGAGGTAATTTAGCCACAGAAGGTGCCGTTGCGAAAATTACTGGCATCAAAAAATCCCAAATTACTGGTCCAGCTCGGGTCTTTGAATCGGAAGAATCCTGCTTAGAGGCAATTTTAGCTGGCAAAATTAAAGCTGGTGATGTAATTGTGATTCGCTACGAAGGTCCGAAAGGTGGTCCGGGAATGCGGGAAATGTTAGCCCCAACTTCGGCTATTATCGGTGCTGGATTAGGAGATGCGGTCGGATTAATTACTGATGGTCGCTTCTCTGGTGGGACTTATGGGATGGTGGTTGGTCATGTAGCTCCGGAAGCTGCGGTTGGTGGGGCGATCGCACTTGTCCAAGAGGGTGATCAGATTACGATTGATGCTCCTGGACGGTTGTTACAATTGCAGGTTTCTGAGCAAGAATTGGCAAATCGTCGCGCTCAATGGCAACCTCCTAAACCTCGCTATACTAAAGGCGTATTAGCTAAATATGCGAAGTTAGTATCTTCGAGCAGTGTTGGTGCTGTAACTGATTTGGAACTATAACACTTGTTTGCTTGTTTGACAATTTGAGACGTTCCACCGGAACGTCTCTACTTAGGCTTTGGAGTGGCTTAACGGATCAGGATAGAGCAAGGTTTTTTTAGACTTTACAGGCGATTTATTATTCTTAAGATCAAAGTTTCAAATTCTTCTAAAGTCTGACTGACTCCAACTTCTTTAGCCTGTTGCATAAACTGGGGAATAATTTCTGCTACTGCAATATCTGGAAATATTATGCTGGTTTCAGATATTAAGTATGTATTTCCTTGCACCACATTAATCTTCAGCTTCCTCCCATCATAAACCCACAGTTCTGGCACTCCCAAAGCAATATAAGCATCTACTTCCGTTTTTGAAGTTACATCAGTTTCAATTGCTAAATCTGGTGGTGGATCTACATTTAGATCCAGCCGTTCTTTACCAATAACCGCTTGATAATTTTGGATATAAAAACAATTATCAGGTTCTATACCTGCGATCATTCCCTGACGCTTAAAAGTTGTAGATCCCAGAGGTCCCCACCGTCGTTTTTGCATTTTCAGTAGCGTTTTTACTAAATCCCCTAGTAATACTTTTGAGCGTTCTTGTTCTGGGAGAGGAGCCATAATTTCCAGAATTCCGTTAGCATAAGCAATTCTAGATGAACGTCTTTCTCCTAATTGCTGGAGAATCTTTTCAAATCCTGACCAGGAAACTGGTTGCAAGATTACTTTTTGTCCCGCTTTTAACCGCAGGTTAATCGCAGTTGTTGACATAGCACGGAAGTCCCATAAAAGCGATCGCCGATCTTGAGCCAATTAATAGAGTATATATTATTCACGCCCAGGTTCTGTCTCTTAATTCAAACTTGTGAATACTCACTCCAGTGTAAATTTATATTTCTTTTCATTATTTTCTCATTTTTTGTCTGATATTATTCTCATAATGTTTTCATTTTTGGCGATCTGTTCATATCTATGTATAAAAATCACCCAAGCATCCCGAGTCTTCCAGAGGTAAACCGCAGCATTAATATTCCCAATGTCAAAAGCTTTTGGCGCAAAATGCTGGCTTATTCCGGACCCGGATATCTCGTTTCCGTCGGATATATGGACCCAGGTAATTGGGCTACTGATATTGCTGGGGGATCTAAATTTGGCTATTTATTACTAAGTGTCATTTTATTATCAAATTTAATAGCGGTTATATTACAAGCTTTATGTGTGCGTTTAGGAGTAGCAACAAAGCGAGATTTAGCGCAGCTATGCCGAGAATATTTTAGCCCGAAATTTAGCTTTTTTTTATGGGTAATTTGTGAAATTGCGATCGCTGCTTGTGACTTAGCTGAAGTCTTAGGAACAGCGATCGGTTTACAGCTTTTATTTAATCTTCCCTTAGTGTGGGGAGTAAGTTTAACAGCAATAGACACAATTTTTTTACTATTTCTCCAAGGCAAAGGTTTTCGTTATATCGAAGCTTTAGTAATCTCTTTAATCAGCTTAATTGGGGGTTGTTTTTTAGCAGAAATGATCTTTGCTCACCCTGATACAAATGATGTCTTATTAGGGTTCATTCCCCAAACTCAAATTTGGCAAAATCAAGATATTTTATATATTGCGATCAGCATTTTTGGTGCAACTGTAATGCCGCACAATCTTTATCTCCATTCATCAATAGTACAAACTCGCGCTTGGGGTGAAACGACAGAAAAGAAATGGGAAGCAATTAAATTTAGCAGCTTAGATTCAACCTTAGCATTGTCACTAGCCTTTTTTATTAATGCGGCTATTCTGATTGTTGCAGCTGCCACTTTTTATGTAGCTGGATATCATGAAATTGCAGAAATCCAAGATGCTTATAAATTATTATCTCCCTTATTAGGAGTTGGAACTGCTAGTATAATTTTTGCTGTTGCTTTAATTGCTTCTGGGCAAAATTCAACCCTGACTGGAACTTTAGCAGGACAAATTGTGATGGAAGGGTTCTTACAATTTCGGTTACCACCGTGGTTACGTCGATTAATCACCCGCTCCCTAGCAATTTTTCCAGCTTTAGTTTGTATAATTATCTTTGGCGAAAGTAGTACCAATAATCTCCTAATTTTCAGTCAAGTAATCTTAAGTTTACAGTTGTCTTTTGCGGTATTTCCCCTCGTGATGTTTACTAGCGATCGACGAATTATGGGTGAGTTTGTGAATCCTGAGTGGTTAAAAATTCTAGTCTGGTCAATTGGGATAATTATTGCTGGACTCAATCTGTGGTTACTGTGGCAAACTGGTGTAAGCTGGTTATCACCCAAGATTTCGGGTATATTTAACAATTAATCGCGGTTAGCGCCACCCTAACCAGTCTGAGTAAAAGACCAGATAAAATGCTGCTAGTGGTAACAGAAGTCTACCCTCAACAGCTGATGTGATGGGAAAATAACAAACGAAGTATTGAAGACCGGATTGTCAGTTTAAGCCACTAAGGCGAGTTTTTTTGGGCTTTTTTATGTCTATTTCTGCAACTAACAATCTAGTCCGAGGTCGCTCATTACCAAATCTTATTTTGACGATAATCACCAACAACAAAAACTTATCTTTACTCCTGGTTGAAATGATTAATTAATCCTTCCCTTACTTTTTTATTACTTTTTCAGCAAACCCTAGATAGAGAATTTGCAGCGTTTGGTTACCAGTGGATGATGGGATGGGACAGAAACTTTTGGGATGGCGATCGCCGGATCAGGCTTTTCGATCTCTGTAAATACACCCCAGATAGATTTTTGTAAGCAGGGATGCTATAAGTGAGGACTACACTCAATTACCATTCAATCAACCTGACAACATCAAGCCAAATCCTCTCGCAATTAAGGAACAGAAACCATAATGAATACTCAAATTAGCGGTAATTTACCTAAAAATACAATTCGACAAATAGTAGAAAAAATCTTTACATCTGGTGCGATTACCCGTGCTGACCAAAAGTCCTTACGACAAGCAATGTTCGCTGATCATCAACTGAGTTCTGAAGATGCTGATCAAATCAAGCGAGTTTTCGATCGCTTGCAAATGGGATTGTTAAAAATTGTTGATTAAGATGCCATCAAAACCTGAAGGGGGGACTCTGATTTAATCAATAGGTAACGGCAATTTTGAGTTCAATCACCAATTACCTATTGCCCATTGAGAATTAATCCCCAGCTTCCTTGAGACAAGAAGCATTTTGAGATTCTTGCCAGAGTTTGAGGATAAAAAACTCGGTACGATCGCTCATAGTCGTGACAAAGATCCCTTCGGCACTTTCGGAATTTGGGCCGATCCAAGTGCCGCACAGACTAATTTCCACATATTCATGATCACAAACAGAGACAACCACCGAATCTAATCCATCCCGACTAGCTTGTGATTCGAGGTGAGATAATCCGGGTAAATCAGCACGGAGCAAAAAAGCCGCTGAACTGGGTTCGACACAGATATTATAACCAACGCGCAAAGCCAGAATCACTCGTGCCGTGACCCATTCCTCTAAGGATTGGGCTAAACGCTCCATATAAAAGCCGGTTTCGGTGTAAGTGAATTTCAGCATATTGGGTGCTTCCTTGTTCGTGCTTGATTCTAGTCAAAGGTGATTGGTGGCATAATTAGTCCAATCACCTAGTTCTTATTCCTGAAACTGCTGTTCCCGCCAAAACTTTTCGGAAAATGCCACAGTGGGATGGATGGGGGCTCTGGGTTGATTAGAGAGAGCCATTCCCGCTTCACTCGGAGTGCGATCGCCTTTGCGAGTGTTACATTTTTCACAAGCTGCAACGACGTTATCCCAGGTATGTGGTCCCCCTTTCGAGCGGGGCATAACGTGATCCAAAGTCAGACGCTTGGTGCTACCACAGTATTGACAAGTATGGCGATCGCGACGGAGAATTTCCCGACGGTTGACGGGGGGCACTTTCCATAACCGTTCTGTACTCAACGCAGTGAGACGGATATGTTCTGGGACTTGAAACACCAGACTGGGCGATCGGACACTGACGGTATGACCAATATCAAAATCTAGGGGTTCTGCTTTACCTGTCACCAACAGCACGATCGCTCGCTTAATATTGACTCGACTTAAAGGTAAGTAGTTTTTGGAAAATACCACGACCGAATGGGCTAATACGTCTGTTGTGGTTCTCACTGGTTGACTCCTCATACAAAAACCCCCGTTTCTGTGATTTAGAAGCGGGGGTACGGAAAACTGGTCTGAGGTCTTCTCGTTTTATATTGGTACAGCATGGTTTTGCTCGTACCCCCTACTTTTTTGCCAAAGTTCTTGTTCTACACCCTGCCAATCAATGGTGCTTTCACCATTATGACCAATATTGTTGATTGGGGACAAAAAGCTATATGTTTCTATAAACAGCGCGACGACGGGCATGGCCGCTTGTTCCCCAGATCCCGTCGAGCGGGTGGGAGCAGTTGGGAGGGAGACGGGCGTTAGTGATGTCATGAAAATAGTGTTTGAAGGCTGTAATTTCAATATAACTATATATATACTACACTTGTATTATTACACTGTCTACCCCTAAAAGGAGAAAAAATTATGCAGACCCTTCATCGCACTTCAACTACCGAAATGGAAGTAACGAGCATTAGACTAGAAAGAGAACTGAAGGAAAATCTCAAGGACATCGCAGGTGGTCAAGGTTATCAGGCGCTAATTCGAGATATACTCTGGAACTATGTCCAGCAGAAATCGGGTGAATATCGACCCCAGTTTTCCCGGACCGATATCCGGGCCAGTATTGCCGCGACAGCCCAGCGAGAGGAACATTGTGTTCTGACTGGACAGTTAATTAGACCAAAAGAGCCGATGTTTTTAGGTTTGACAGTCAATGGAGATATGGTTCCCTTAAGTGCCAAAAGTTTAGGTAATTAGGAGATCTCGGCGCAGAAGAAGAAGGGCGAAGCATTCGGATCTAATATTAACCCATTTAAGTGATAAATTGTCGCCCGAATGCTTCGCCCCTACACCCGATTGATCGGCAAGCGATCGCTGATTAAATACCAATCTAGTTCAGTTCCTCGTAGGGGCAAAGCATTTCGGCAAATAAATGATTGCTTAAACGAAGGATAATATTACCGAAATGCTTTGCCCTCACCATCTATGCAGCCAACAGATCAACTAGATATTACAATACATTCAGTTCAGAATTTTTTGAGAGCTCGGCACAGAAGAAGGGCGAAGCATTCGGATCTAATATTACTGGCTTGATTGCTCAATTATCGCCCGAATGCTTCGCCCCTACACCCCATTGATCTACAAGCGATCGCTGATTAAATATCAATATAGTTCAGTTACTCGTAGGGGCAAAGCATTTCGGCGCATAAATGATTGCTTAAACGTTTACCCTGAGTGTTCCCTGAGTTTACCCTGAGCGGAGTCGAAGGGCGTAGTCGAAGGGAAGCATAATATTACCGAAATGCGAGAGCCCTCACCATTGATGAACTATGCGTGATCTTGAAACTGCATTAGGTCAATATCTCATTTATCGGGCTTTACTATCTATCGATCATCCCGATTACCAATTATATTTGGCAATCGGTCAAAAGATTTACGAAGGCTTTTTCCAGAAAATTGCGATTAAATTTATTCTGGAAACCTACCAAGTTTCCTGATTAGTTATTGATTTGAATAGAGAGGAGATTATCCAATGGAAAAGATAATTCATTATCAAAACTTGATTAAGCAAATTTTAACTGAATACGAACGTATTTCAGCACAAGCTCCTGTCCCTGATATAGATGAAGTGTTAATGTTTGATGATGAAAGAAAACAATATCTTTGGTTTAATATTGGATGGAAACAAGGGAAAAGAGTTAAAGGAATTTCTGTTTATGTTCGCATTAAAAATGAGAAAATTTATATTGAAGAAGATTGGACTGAGGAAGGAATTGCTACCGAATTATTAAGGGAAGGTGTACCGAAAGAGGATATTGTTTTAGCTTTTCATGATCCGGAAACTCGTAAATTAACTGAGTTTGCGTTAGCGTAGCTTACCGTAGGTATCGCTTAAATTACCATCAATCTTTACAGCAATTTCTCATATATTCCCGAAAAACTGGAGACAAAGTAAACAGGGTTTTATCAGCTTTGATTTTGGTGACTAAATACCGTTGTTGTAAAGATTGTAACCCATTAATTAAATCTATTGATGATAAATCTAAACCCTGTCTTAAATCTTCTCTGGATACTTGATCAATTTTACTAAATTTTAAGACAAGTTGCTGTTCTATGGGTGATAGTCTGCTAAATAACTGGTTAAAGTGCGATCGCATCTTGTTTGTTACCACAGGTAAGATACTTATGCTACTATTTTCTGATAAAAATTCCGCTACATTACCATCAAAAATATCTTTAATTAAAATAGCAACATCTTTTAAATACATCGGATTACCTTGATATAACTCAATCAAAGTTGACCAACTATCCTCATCCTTTAATCCTGTATTTTTAAAGATTTCAACATTATCTAAACCGGACAATGATAAACTCTTAATAGGATATAATTCCTCATCTAAACAGTGCATTTCTGGATATTGTTCTTGACTAATTAATATCACATTACTTTGATGTTCAACTTCTGTAATTATCTTAAAAAAGTTTTGATAATCTTTGTATTCAGTTTGATATTGTCCTGCAAATTCACTATCAGTAAAGAGATTTTGCACATCATCAAGGATAATTAAACATTTTTTCTCAGTGAAAATATCAAATAATTGTTTTAATTTATCATCTATAGTTCCGTTGGCTTCTTGTTTACAAACATTCAATAAATCATTAATGAGTAACTCTAATGATTTAGGAAATTTTAAACTTCTCCATATAATTATCTCAAATTGTTGTAAATTTATATCGACAAATCTTTTAACTAGAATGGTTTTACCAGTCAAAGGGATTGAAGTTAAATTCAATGAAATTGAAGGAGTTAATGGAGCATTAATCGCCTATGATATGCCCGGATTAGGTGAAAGTCGTCTTAAACAAAAAGAACATATTGCTCTATACTGAGAAGTCTTAAAAGATGTTGATGTAGCTTTATGGATTTTGGATGGTCAAAATAGAGCGATCGCCCAAATACAAGAATATCTCGAAGTTGAATTAAAATCAATTCATCCTAAACTTTTAGAAAGGATGGTTATTGCTTTAAATAAAGTAGATTTGATCCATCCTGGTGAAACTCATTGGCATCCTTTAGCCAATTTACCTAGTGAGGAGCAAGAAGAAAATATAAAAGGAAGAATCCGTGATGTTAAAAGAAAAATTCGTGAGGTACTTCCTAACTGGCGAGGTAAAATTATTGGTTATTCCGCTAATACCAATTAACTATGAAATTGCACTTAATCTGAGGTTGATCTGTTAGGTCAGGGCAGGTTTATAATGGTGATCTGTTGGTGGCAAAATTGACTGGTGAACCTGCCCCTACCAATTTTATCCTCAATTTGCGGATTTCTGTAGTAGGGGCGGGTTCGCCCAGATTTTTGAAATTTACCAATTAATTAGAAAAACCCGCCCGGGTTCACCGAGATGTTTGACATTTACCTACTAATCATCAAAACCCACCCTCACCCACAGATCAATATACATCAATGTATCTTCATGGTGAATTGGTATAATAAAAGATACAATTTACCTCATCTTTTTGATGCCATGATGGATGCTGTACCTCGTAAAAGAAAATGGGTAGTTGCATCTCGTAAAGCCTTAGCTGATTTTCTTGAATTAGTCCATCCTCAATTATTACCTCCAGAAAAAAGACGGGAAAGATTACAAAATCAACACTCTCGACCATCAAAAATGTCATTGTCAGATATTGTTGCTAATATGCCTCGTGAAGAATTTGCTAAATTATCAAGTAATAAAGCGGATTTTGAACAATGGTTAAAAGAACAAGGTTTGTGACAATTATTTAACAATTGGTCAATTCAAATTAATTTAATCAAGGAGAAGTTAAAATGATTCACGTTGCAAGTCAATATGATATTCCTGCTGATGATCTACAAACAATTAGAAATAGATTGATCAATCAAATCAAATCAATGGATGATTCTGAGTTGAGAATTATTCAACAATCACAAAAAGATTTTAGGGATTATATTGCTGATATTTTTAAAACAGTTGCTGCTACTTTTGGTTATGTTATTGGAGTAGTAATTGGAACAATAGAAGAAATATGTTATGGAATTAAAGAAGGTTTTGAAGGAGGATTTAATGCTGGAAGAAGAAAAAGAAGGTAAGGTAAATAAATTTAATTTTAATGCTTTTAAATAAAAAGGAGTATAACTATGGTTAATGTTTCTAATCAAAATGAAATTCCTCATGATGATCTAGTACAAATTAGAGCTAGATTGATTAGTCACATAAACTCTATGACTGAAGCTGAGTTGAGAACTGTCTCAAAATCAGAAAAGGATCTTAGAGATTATATTGCTGATATTTTTAAATCAGTTGCGGCGAGTTTAGGCTATATTATTTGTGTAATAGTTGGAACATCTGAAGAAATATTAGGCGGAATAAAAATAGGTTTTAGAGATGGTTATAAAAACGGTCGTGATCCAAATTCAAGTAATCCAGTTTTGGGATTTATAATTATAGCAATTGTAACATTTATATTAATATTGATATTCAAAAAATGAGCGAATGGATACCCTTACCTTTTCCAAAATGTCCAAGATGCCAAAAATCTTGGGTAAAAAGTTATCATGATTGTTTCTCTAGTAGTGAAGTTTTAGTTGAGCCCTATCAAAGACAAGCAAAATGTGAAGGTTGTGGGAAAGAATGGTATTTACTAAACAGTCAATTTAATTGTTCTTGTGGATATGCTTTTCAAGCATCGGAAGTAGAAAAGGCGCTTTCAACAAATCAATTATTAAGACAGCGTTTAATTCATAAACTTAATGAAATGGATATTTTTGAAAGGAGTATTAAAACTAAATCTCAAAGTTCTTTTAAAGAATGGATTGATAGTATTAGTTATGAAATCGGAAAGTTATTGGGAGCAACTACAAGTCAAGCAAAACAGTTAATTGAAAATTTTTTTGAAAAGTGGCCATTTTAACTATTCTCTATTTTATAAACTTTTTAAGAATAATAATTTGGGGTTTATTTTTTGTTGCATAAACTATCTAGTGCGATTTCGGAAAATGCAGAATAGTTTATATTTCTAACCAATTCTCTAAATTTAAAACCTCATTTCTCAATAAATTACTCTCATTATGTATTATATTAATTCTAAAAAATCCTCGATTGTTAAATCACAATCTTGAAGGATTTTAGCAAATAAACCTCATTTTCTATTTCTAAACAGAGTTCAATAGCCTCTTTTATTCTCTCTATTAATTCATCAAAAGTTCGGGCTTGAGTGTGACATCCTTTTAATGTAGGTACAGAAGCTACTAAATACCCATCCGCATCTTTTTCAATAATTACATTAAAATATTCACTCATATTTCTCCTGGTTTGGCGATCGCATTACTGAGATTATCCTCAAGATAAAGTTCAAATTAACACCCTTGAAACACTAAAAGCAGGTTTAATAAACTCATTTTTATCCTCTAAACTAATATAACTCTGAATCATTGCAAGTTCCATTAATTCAGTTAAAAACCGCTTTAACTCTTCTAACACTTGTTGCTTATTTAATATCACTAATTTTTCCTCTGTTGAATAACCAAATTCCCTCAAATAACATTTAATCTCATCACCAATAGGCACAAACTTAATAATTAACCAACAGCTTTCAGCAAACTCTAACTCAATCGCGTTACCTGTTTCTAACTGAGCAATTAATTCAGGTAAATTATCCTCTAATATCATGCAAATATCAGGATCTAGAAAAACAAAATATTCCTCATTAGCAACTCTAACTAAAACCTGACAATCGTATTCATAACAAAACTTTCTTATCCCTAATTCAAAAGCTGATAATTCTCCTAAAGGATCATCAGGAGGAGGGGCGAAGTTTTCTAAATTACGCTCTTTTAATTGAATTTCAAACTGATCATTACTATTCATATTTCTCTCCTTAAATTGTAAGTATCTTCTACTGGATAAGCATATCTTAAAGTACCATCAGGTTTTCTTTTAATATTAATGCGAGTTACATTTTCCGTAATTGTTCCATCTCTATGATAAACTCTACCCACAGGACGCTTAAAATCAATGATATATCTACCCGAATATTTGGGTGTTACTCTTTCAGCTAAAATTATATCATCATCATTTAACCATTGTCCTTGATCTCGATTACTACTTGCTATCCTTCCCTGAATTTGAGCAGGTTTAAGATGTGAACCATGATGCCGTAAAATATGATCATAAACTTTAGCACATTTAGGATTATCCCATTGAGGCTCTTTTCCAGTCCCTTTCCATTCACAACCACTACCTACCTCAACCGTTGAATTAATAATATCAGCTTCAACAATTTCGATCGAGTCTAATTCATCAAACGACAATCAATTTAACCTCATCATGAATCAATATAATGTTATCAAAACCCAAAAACGTATATTGGTATCTAATAAATAAGTCATGGGTTTATTTTCGTTTAATGACCTCATCAAAAATAGCTATTTGCTCAGGTGTTAATTCATTCAAAGTTCCTGCTACTGCTTCTGTCACCATAATTGAGCTACAACGTTTTTTTAATTCCTGCTCTGACAGCGCATTGAATTGTTCAATAAGTAAATTTTCCTGAAATATTTGAAATAAGTGCTTAATCATTTCTGCGTGATTAAGTTCTTTTTTAAACAAAGGACGTTCTTCCATTAAAACAGAAACTACTTGCTCAATTCTCTTCAGCATTGATTCTGGTCTCATATCAGTTGATAACATGATGATTGCCTCTGGTATAAACAACATTGGTTTATATTATATCAGGCTTTTTAAATTTCTGCTATCTTCTGATCCCTGATCGTTAAGATTAGTTTACCCTGGATAGTCATCTTTCCACAGGCAACATTTTTTTCTCTTATTGAAAATTTTAGATAACCAGAAACTTATAATAAATCATTATAGCCTAAAATGACTTTCGATATAAATGGGTATAAATAGAATTGAGGATTTTTTTTTCGGAATACCTACCTCAATAGTCCGGACGTTTTTTATGCCATAGCCTGAAATCTCTGATTTTTCATTGACAGAGCAAGAATAATAGGTGGATAAAACACTTATTCTACCGTTGGCAATCAAAAACTGTCCGAAGTATTGACTTAAAACAGTTATAATATTAGAGTGGAGGTTCTGTAGATCGCGACTTCTTAGTTAAGACTTTAATTCTCATGCCAGCAAAAGATACTTACCATGAAACAGTTAAAAATGCTTTAATTAAGGATGGCTGGACTATTGTAGCTGATCCTTATACGATAAAATATGAGGAACTACAGTTATTTGCCGATTTGTTTGCGGAAAGAGTAGTAGAAGCTCAACGAGATGGACAACAAATTATTGTTGAAATTAAAAGTTTTATCAGTCGCTCGGCTATGTACGACTTTGAATTGACATTAGGCCAGTATATTGTCTATCGTACTTTATTAAAAACTATTCTTCCTGAGTCTAAAATATATTTAGGAATTGGCCAAGAGATTTATCAATCATTTTTCACCCAAAAAGCGATTCAACTTGTAATTCAAGAGAATAATATTCTTTTAATTGTTATTAATCTTAATCAGGAGGAGATTGTACAATGGATAAGTTAAGTCATTATCGCAATTTGATCAAAAAAATTCTGACAGAATACGAACAATTAGCTTCACAAACTCCTAATCCTACTGGGGTTGACAGTGTATTAGCTTTTGATGACGAAAGGGATCAATACCTTTGGGTTCAAATAGGTTGGCATGAAAGTAAAAAAGTTAGAGGTATTACCGTTTATGTGCGGATTAAAAATGAGAAAATCTGGATTGAGGAAGATTGGACAGAAGCAGGTATTGCTACTGAATTATTAAGGGAGGGAGTCCCTCACTGTGATATTGTTTTAGCTTTTCATTCTCCAGAGATCAGAAAGTTTACGGAGTTTGCGTTAGCGTAGCTTACCGTAGGTATCGCTTAAATTGCCATCAATTTTTACAGCAATTGCTCACCTATCCTCAAAGTGCGATCGCATCTTCTTTGTTACCATAAAGAGGGATAACTTAAGTTTCGATCGAGAATTGCTCTGGGTCAATATCCCAGTTTACCCAAGTCACAGCTTCACGAGCAGATTGGATAGTCGGAGGTACTCGTAAAACATGAATATGAGCTGTGCTAGGACAAGTCATCTTTAATAAATACATAGGTTCTCTATCGATATTATCTATTCTTAATAGAGTATATTCTCTCCAACAATTTAATTCTCTTGCTGTTAATTCTTGGCAAATTCTTTCATAACCAAATAATTGAATTAAAGCTCGACGTTATTAAAAGAAAATCTTGATTATTATCCCTAAGTAAACGCCTTACAGCATTAATAGCTGATTTATTAATGATACTATAATTAAAATCAATATTAAAGAGATGAATATGATTGGTCATTGAACAAGTAATTTTCAGTGCATAATGTTCTACATTTTTTAATTTTAATAAAATAAATTCTTGCCAATGGTCTATTTCTACTACTTCTAATTCTTGATAAACTCGTGACAAACCAAAGAATTGAATTAAAGCTCGACATATTTCAACATTTTGTTCTTCTAAAATTAATGCTGGTCGCAACTTTTCAGGATGAATTTTATCATATTTTTCTGGAAAAATTATTCCATGATGAGCATATATATAATCATCTCCTATTTGGGTCGCGGGCATTCCATGCAATCTTTTATTTTCATCATAGAAAACCTGACGAGGCAAATTATTAGGCTTACAGAGATGCCCAAATATTAAAAGAAAATATTGATTATTATTACTAAGTAAATTTGTGACAGCAAGACGAATATCTGATTTATCAAAATAACCGAAAATATTAAAGAGATGACTATGATTGGTCATTGAACAAGTAATTTTTAGTGCATAATGTTCTACATTTTTTAATTTTAATAAAATAAACTCTTGCCAATGGTCTATTTCTACTACTTCTAATTCTTGATAAACTCGTGACAAACCTATTAGCTGAATTAAAATATCATTTACATATTGGTCTTGCTCTTCTAAAATCAATTTTGATTGTAACTTTTCAGGGGAAATTTTATCATATCTTTCTGGTAAAAATCTTCCATGATAAGCATACATATAGTAATTATCTACAAATTGAATTGCTGGAATTCCATGCAATTTTTTCTTATTATCATAAAAAAGATTGGGGGTAAAATTGTTAAACTTCGAGATATTTTTAAATACCAAAATAAAATCTTGATTATGACTACTAAGTAAATCTATTACAGCTTGACGAGCTGATTTATTAAGGAAGAAATCTGATTGTAAATGATGATCATTATATGGAGGATGGAAAAGATAAATACGATTGTTTTTAACACAAATAACTTTTAATAAATAAATTGTTTCTGCATATAGGTATTCAGATTTTTTTATTGTTTTTTTCGGCTTTACTTTTAATAGTTGATATTCTCGCCAATGGTCTACTTCTCTTAATCTTAATTCTTGGGAAATGCGTGAATAACCTATCCGATCGATTAAAAGACAACGTATATTAATATCTGCTTCTTGAAAAATAAACTCAACTTTTAAATCATTATCTTGAAGTCCTTGGTATTTTTCTGGTAAATTTACTTGATTATTTTGATAATTCATAATTTTAATAGAGTAAAGTTAAAAATTAATCAAGATAATTCTCATTTTATCATTATATCATAACCTGTTGCAGGAATCAAGCTAAAAATAGCAAAATTTAAGCCATGGAAACTGGGAGAATGAGGGAAGAGATCGCCCAAACCAGCTAAAATCCGGAAGATCCTAGGGTATTGATCTACTTAATCTAAGAAAATTTAATTAATATATATCTTTCAGCATTAGTCCCACTTCCAGAAATTGGCAAAACCACAATCATGATGAAAAATTTTCCAGGGTATCAGCATTTACGGCAAATTTACGACGGTGAAAACTCGCGGGTCTATCGCGCTCAACGGATTGAAGATCAGCAACCCACGATCCTGAAAATCCTCAAAGCAGAATATCCAACTCCCGACCAACTCAGACGTTATCGACAAGAGTATTACTTAACGCGATCGCTAGAGTTACCCAATGTAATTAAAGCTTATGGGTTAGAAGAATGGCAAAAAACCCTAGTAATTATTTTTGAAGATTTTGGTGGGGTTGCGTTGAAAGAGTGGTTGAAACAATACCCCCAGGGATTACCGCTTAATTTATTTCTGCTCATAGCATTGGAAATTGCTAATGCTTTGGGTCAACTCCATAGTCAAGCTATTATTCATAAAGATATCAATCCAGCGAATATTGTCCTTAACCCAGAGACAATGGTAATCAAACTGATCGATCTAGGTATTTCGACTCAACTCAGTCGGGAAAATCCGGTATTGCAATCCCCACTTTTTCTAGAAGGAACCTTATTGTATATTTCCCCAGAACAAACCGGAAGGATGAATCGAGTAGTAGACTACCGTACCGATTTTTATTC
Source organism: uncultured cyanobacterium (assembly GCA_963744145.1). Lineage (GTDB taxonomy): Bacteria > Cyanobacteriota > Cyanobacteriia > Cyanobacteriales > CAWUOF01 > CAVUSO01. The sequence continues at coordinate 3,130,061 of CAVUSO010000001.1, forward strand.
TTTAGGAGTTACTTTCTATGAGTTATTGACAGGTAGATTACCATTTATCAGCAATGATCCAATGGAATTAGTCCATTGCCAAATTGCTAAACAGCCTGTTTCCTTGGTAGAAATTAAAGGTGGAGAGATTCCCCAGATGCTGGTAGAAATAGTCAGCAAATTGATGGCAAAAAATGCTGAAGAGCGTTACCAAAGTGCTTGGGGACTGAAAGCAGATTGAGAAGAGTGTTTAATTAATTGGGAAAAAACCGGAACGATCGCAGTTTTTCCTATAGGTAGGAATGATATTGCCGATCAGTTTCAAATTCCGCAGAAGCTCTATGGTCGAGAGCGAGAAATAGCAGCATTATTAACAGCTTTTGAACGGATCGCAAGAGGTAAATCAACATTAGAAATTAGCAATCATGGGGCAGAGATTGTTCTGGTCACAGGTTACTCTGGAATTGGCAAATCAGCTCTAGTGCGATCGCTCTACCAACCGATGACAGCAAAAAGAGGATATTTCATTTCTGGGAAGTTTGACCAGTTTCAGCGAAATATTCCCTATTCAGCTCTAGTAGATGCTTTGACCAACTTAGTGAAGCAACTATTAGGAGAGCCAGAAACAGTTCTTCAGCAATGGCAAAAACAATTATTACAAGCATTGGGAAACAACGGGCAAATCGCGATCGAGGTGATTCCTGATCTGGAATTAATTATTGGTAAACAACCACCCGTACCAGAATTGGGACCGATCGAATCCCAAAATCGATTTAACTTAGTTTTTCAACAGTTGATCCAAGCATTATGTCAACCAGATCATCCCCTGGTCATGTTTCTGGATGATATGCAATGGACAGATTTAGCCACATTAAGTCTATTGGAACAACTTTTGGGAGACAGTCAAATCCATAATTTATTACTAATTATTGCCTATCGAGACAATGAATTAGGGAGTGGTCATCCCCTCGATTTAGCGATCGCCCAACTGCAACGCAAGGAAGTCAATCTCGAACAAATTACCTTAACACCACTACCTTTAGACCAAATTGCACTACTAATAGCAGAAACTCTACAATGTGAAACCCAATCAGTCTATGGGTTAGCTGAATTAGTGAAGCACAAAACCCAGGGAAATCCATTTTTTACCAATCAATTTCTCAAAACTCTTTATAGCGAAGGCTTACTGGTATTCAATCACATTTTAGCCTGTTGGCAATGGGATTTAGCCCGAATTGAGGGGATAGGTTTTACCGATAATGTGGTGGAACTGATGATCGGACAATTGCAAAAGTTGCCCAAATCGGTGCAAGGGGTACTATCCACTGCGGCATATTTGGGGACAGAATTTGATCTCAAAACCCTATCCTTGATCGAGAATCAAACACCAACAGTGATCTTTGCAGACCTCAAACTAGCAATGGAAGCGGGATTTGTGGTAGCGCGATCGCATCTAGATGAAAACTTGCTAATTCAAAATTACCAGTTCGGACATGATCAGATTCAACAAGCTGCTTATGTCCTGATTCCCGCAGATGAACAGGTAGCCAAGCATTTACAAATCGGACGTATCTTATTAGAGAAAATTACCCATACCGATCTAGATGATAACTTGTTTGATATTGTCGATCACCTCAATCAAGGTCTAGCGCAGGTGAGTGATCCTCATGAAAGGGAGGATTTTGCTCGTTTAAATCTCAGAGCAGGACAAAAGGCGATCGGTGCTTCTGCTTATCAAGTAGCGATCACTTACCTACAACAGGGAATTTTTCTTTTGAGTCCAAATTCTTGGGAATGTCAGTATGGTTTGAGCTTATTGTTGCATGAAGAAGCAGTCAAAGCAGCTTTCCTCAGTGGTGAACTGGAGTTAATGGAACATCTGAGCGCGATCGTGATGACCAAAGCCCACACTGCTTTAGAACAGGTAAAAGTAAGTACGATTCTAATTGAAGCCTATGGCAATCAGGGCAAACTCTTAAAAGCAATTGATATTGGCTTAGATATCTTAGCCCAACTAGGGATTATATTTCCGAAAACACCACAAGATGCTGATTGTGCCCAATCTTTAGAAAAGATCGAAAGACTTCTGGCTGATAAACAACCAGGTGAACTAATTAATCTAGCCGAAATGCAAGATCCGATCGCCTTAGCAGCGTTGCATCTTCTAGTTAAATTAAGACCTGTGGTTTTTACTAGCTCCCTAGCCTGCTTAAATTTGTTAATCACTCTCAAAGAAATAGAGCTTTCTATCTTTTATGGCAATGCACCGCTTTCTGCAATAGCTTACTCCGCCTATGGACTATTTCTCTGTAGTCATGGTAGAAATAATATAGACAGAGGATATGCTTTTGGTGAATTGGCGCTGACCCTCATCTCACAGTCTGATAGTAAGGAATTTGAAACTACTGTCAAGATGATCGTACATTCCTTTATCAGTCACTGGAAAATTCATTTAAAAGAGACTTTAGAACCCCTACAATCCGCCCATAATGTTGGTTTAGCTGTCGGAAATTTTGCTTATGCTGGCTATACCGCGTTTGACTATTGTACTCATGCCTATCTAATCGGTAAACCCCTCTCGGAGGTACAGCAAGAAATGCAACATTACAGTGCAGCTCTGAAGCGGATGGGTCAGCAATCTGCCCTATTCTATCTCCAAGGATACCATCAGGCAGTGGTAAATCTGATGGATTCATCCTCCCAAACTTACAACTTTGCCGGAGAAATATTTGATGAACAAGAAGTGATTGAGCTGTTGAAGTTACAACAGAATCAAGCAGGACTATGGCATTTATATACGGTAAAACTGCCTTTATGCTATCTGTTTGAAGAATTTGTCCTCGCTCATCAAATTAGTGAACTTGCGAAGCAATGTATTGGTAGTGGTATGGCTGGAGTTGCTGTACCGATTCTCTATTTTTACGATTCTCTCTGTTGTCTAGCACTGATGTCAGAAAAATCAATTCCAGAGTCGGATTTACTTTGGCAACAGGTAGAAGCGAATCAGCATTTGATGGAATATTGGAGTGTTTCAGCTCCCATGAATTATCGTCACAAGTTCGATTTAGTTGCAGCCGAACGCCAAAGACTATTAGGAGAAAAGCTAGCAGCGATCGCTCTGTATGAGAGTTCGATCGCTGGAGCTAAAGAACATGGTTATATTCAAGAAGCAGCTTTAGCTAACGAACTCGCGGCTAAATTTTACCTAAGTTGGGGAATGGAAAAAATTGCTCAAGCTTATCTACAAGAGGCTCATTACTACTACCTCTGTTGGGGTGCAACTGCGAAAGTTCATCATCTAGAAACTCGCTATCCCCAGTTTTTTGTAAGTGAACGATCGTCTTGTTTACCTATTTCTCGGACTTCTCTTAATAGCAGTAGTAATAGTAGTAGTGCAGCTCTCGATTTGTCTACGGTGATGAAATCTTCTCAGGCGATCGCGAGTGAAATTGTGTTAGAAAATCTCTTGCAGACTTTGATGAAAATTCTGCTAGAAAATGCGGGGGCACAGATGGGGTGTTTGTTGTTACCAACATCAACAACTTTAGGAACATCGACTAAGTTTTCGATCGCGATTTATCACCATGCTAATGGTACTAACTCTTATCCGACCCAAGCAATCAATCTAATTTTGCCAGAATCGTTGCTTCATTATGTAGCGCGTACCCATAAAAGTGTAATTCTTGATAATCCGGTAAATTCGGGTAACTTCAGCCGTGATCCTTATATTCAATCAGTACAACCACTTTCGATTTTATGCTATCCGTTACTCAATCAAGGTGAATTAGTGGGGATAATTTATTTAGAACATCAAGTTACTACAGGAGCTTTTACTAGCACTCAGGTGGAGTTATTGCAATTATTGAGCGGACAAGCGGCGATCGCGATTACTAATGCTCAACTTTATGCCAAAGTTAGAAATAGTGAAAAAATTCTGAGCAATTACAATCGCACTTTAGAGCAGCAAGTAGCAGAACGTACCGCAGCATTACAACGCGCTAATCAAGAATTAGCTCGACTAGCAATATTAGATGGTTTAACTAAAATTGCTAATCGTCGTCGCTTTGATGACTATTTGATGAGAGAGTGGGAACGACATCTTCAGGAACAACAATCTCTAGCTTTAATTTTAATTGATATCGATTATTTCAAACGTTATAATGATCACTATGGACATCAGGGTGGTGATGAATGTTTAATTCGAGTAGCTCAGACTCTTGCTCAAGTCCCCCAATATCCTCACGATTTAGTTGCCCGTTATGGTGGTGAAGAATTTGCTGCAATTTTGCCTAATACTAATATCAATGGTGCCTTAATTGTCGCTGAGTCTATCCGACAAGCGATCGCTGCTCTTGCTATTCCCCACGCTCAATCGGAGGTGAAAGAATATGTTACCTTAAGTTTAGGTGTAGCGGCTATTATTCCCACTCTTGATCAACAACCAGAAGAGTTAATTGCCCAAGCTGATCAAGCTCTTTACCGTGCCAAACATCAAGGTCGCGATCGCGCGATCGCCTATAGAAATATAATTTGAGTCGAATTGAATAAAAAATAGCAGGAGTTAATCACTTAGAAATCAAGGAAAGTCAAGTTGATCTAAACCAACTGCTCGGACTCATTATAAGCATTATATTTACTGACCAACTAAAAAAATAAAGCTGTATATAAAGTGGCATAGATAATTGGGTAATATCGGGTCAGATCAATGCTCTGGTAAAAAAAATGTAGTATACTAAACTCAGAGTGATGTGAGATTTTGAGACATGACCTAGTAAAGATTTACAATTAATATGCTAAAAAACATCAAGGTGCTTTTCCTACTACCTCGGTCATATTTTCTCAAGTCTAATACTCGTTTATTTGACAACTACCTCCATTGTTATGAAAAAATTGCTGAGATTTTTCTACTACCAAATTTTTGATATGCTGTCAGATGTTACAGTAGCCCACATTAGTTTTTTTATATCACATCGGCGTCAGCTGAATTTAAAAGGTGATACATTTAGCGATCGGATCACCTTCAGACGACTTTACCCATTATGTGCTGATTTTTGCATACTGACAGATAAATATGAGGTGAGAAATTATGTAACCCAAAGAATTGGGAGCGAGTATCTAATTCCTTTACTCGCAATCACCGATGATGCAGAGAAAATAAATTTTGCCGCACTCCCGAATCAATTTGTGATGAAATCAAATCATGCTACTCAAAGAATCGAGCTGGTGTTTGATAAATCTAAAATCGAGGTAGAAGGTTTGCGAAAAATTGCCAGTGATTGGCTGAAGTATGATTTTTATAAAGCAACGCGGGAACAACATTATAAGGATATCCAGAGAAAAATTTTATTTGAAGAATTGCTGCTTGATGAAAATGGTAAGGTGCCCACCGACTACAAGTTCCATTGTTTCCGAAAAAATGGGGTGTTAAATCAATTTATTCAGGTAAATAGTAATCGCTTTGCTAACCATACTCTGGATTTTTTTGATTTGCAATGGAATAGATTGAATATTAAATTGCACTATCCTACATCATCTGTGCCCCCTGCTCGTCCCACCTTGTTAAACAAAATGTCGGAAATTGCCGCGATCCTTTCGGAGCAATTTAATTATATCCGGGTTGATTTATATTGTGTGAAAAACCAAATATTCTTTGGTGAATTAACATTTACTCCTGGATGTGGATTGAAAAAAATGTATCCTCAGCAGGTTGATCGAGAATGGGGTATGCTGTTTGAGCCAGATGAGTTTTTCTATGGTGAGATGAAGTGTAAGTAACTGGTCTGGGACTAATCCAGGAGGTGATCAGGTTAAAGTTTAGGCTGAAATTGATCACCTCTTAGCTGTACTATATTGCTTGATCTCCTATCCTCCTCAAGTGCTATAACCTATCACTACCATAGATTTCAGACTTGATTGAAGTCGAAATGCTCCATCGGTCAAAATTTTTTATCACCCCCTTGACAAAGTTGTAGTATGTGTGTAATATATTAGTTATGGAAAGGACACCTAGACCTGGACAACTTAATCAGCAACTAGAAATATAAAATAATAAGTTAAAACTTGGAGGTGAGGACGATGGTGCATATTCGCTTTGAAGGACATTCCTACGATTTGACAGAAGCGGAACTAGGAATTACAGTCAACATGAACGAAACTACCATTAAAGAAAGTCTCGCTCAACATCTTGATGTGAATCGCGATCGCTTATCAAAATACGTTTTGGATCGACGTCCTAGTGGTGATTTAATTATCCGTCCTGAAGCAGTTTATGGGTAATATAATTATCCTCTATACCCAGAGATAAAGCTTACAGATATTGACCAGATTTTTCACTTCGCGCCCTGACAAAAAAAGCTTACATACTAGCCGAATTGGTACAGGCACTTGAATTCTAAATCAAGCGATTGCAGGTTCAAATCCTGCGTATAAGCAAACAGCTTTTTTAACTTGCGTGAAGTGATTTTTTTTGGGGTAAAGTGTCAATAATGGCAGTTAAGTCGCACCCTCATCGGTAAAGCTAATCTAGCTTGATCACCAACTTGTGCGGAGATCTATCATTTGTGTGCGAAAACTGCCTCCTGAAAACTCCACAATCAAGGGGAGGTAGTCAAAAATGAATATACTTGAACGCGATTTACGGATCGAAATGCTCAATAGTCTGTTGACTACACCACATCGAGAATTAGGTAAAGTCACAGAAATTCATAAATTGATCATCGAACTTGATCCGCTGTTCTATGGACATTTAGCAGTTTGGTATCAGCGTCATGGTGATGTACGGGATCATCAAGAAGTATTTTTAGCACATTTACTAACCAGTTCTCTATCTGAACATCGTGATGCTGGGTTTATGATGCTACAAGAATTGCCACCTTATCAGGTAGCTCGCATTGTAGACTTGATGAAACAGCAACGTCAAAAATTTCCCCGTTCTGCTCGCACTGCGGTGATCCGCTATCTCAAAACTCGGGAAAAAAATCCAGAGTTTTTCGATCGCGCTGCACTCCGGGGACGGAAAGCAATGAAGCATCTTTATGCGAGTTTGCATATTAAACCAAATGAGCGTGCTGATGCAATCCTATTTAAGGATAATCCTCCGGAAAATAGTCTTGCTTATGTAGTCAAGCAACTGGTAAAAGCTCCAACTCCCCAGCAACAAGCAGAAATAATTGTTGCTCATAATATCCCTTATCCCATTGCGATCGGTACAATTAAGCTATTGACACCAGTAGTCTTAGTAGCATTAATTAATTCCATGTCACCCCAGGAGGTAATTAATAATCTCAAATCCTTAAAAGAACGGGGAGCAATGGATCATCCCGAAGTCAAAAAACTGATCGATAGCAAATTAGAACTAGCAGCAAAAAGCGATCGGGTATCTGCGTATAAAGCTCAAGTTGCTGGAAATCAAGTTCAATTAGATCCAGAAACCACAGCGAAGTTAGAACAGGTAACTAACGAACAAGTCAAGAAACGAGGAACAATTAGAAAAGCTACTGCTTTATTGATCGACAAATCTGGTTCAATGGAACAAGCGATCGAAGTTGGTAAACATCTGGCTGCATTAATTTCGGGGATCACGATCGCTGAACTATTTGTCTATGCTTTTGATACAATGCCTTATGTAGTGCAAGCTAATGGTAAGGAAGTGAGTGATTGGGAAAAAGCTTTCCAACATATCAAAGCAGATGGAGGGACAAGTTGTGGTTGTACCTTAGAAATAATGCGACGGAAAAAGCAGTTGGTGGAACAGATTATCTTAGTCACAGATGAAGGTGAAAATACTCAACCTTATTTTGCGGAAGCTTATCATACCTATTCCCATGATTTGACCACCATAGCTGATGTGATCATTGTCAAAGTTGGGTCAATCACTAATTGGTTGGAAAATCAACTTAAGCAAAAACAAATCCCTTATGAAACTTTCACCTTTACCGGAGACTACTACTCGCTCCCCAATCTAGTTCCTTTAATCACTCGTCCTTCTCGACTAGACTTGTTAATGGAAATTATGGCTCTACCATTACCTGTACGAGATGATAAATAGATGTTTGGGTGAAATTAATTTCACCCAACATTATTTTATGATTAGTGCTAGTTATCTCCCTTGGGGGTGCTATAATCATAATTATGGACAATCCTCGGTTAGTAAAAATTAGCAAATATCTGAGCAAACATCTCCGACATCAACCTGAGCAAATTGGACTGGTCCTAGGAGTAGGTGGTTGGGTTTCTGTCGAAGAACTTCTGAGTGCTTGTGAAAAACACTCCTTTCCTATTACCCGTTTAGAATTAGATGAAGTAGTTGTAAATAATGATAAAAAACGGTTTTCTTTTGATGCTACTAACACTCAGATTCGCGCTAACCAAGGTCATAGTATCGAAATTGATTTACAATTAGAGCCAGCTATACCTCCAGCTATATTGTATCATGGTACAAGTGATCAGGTCGTACCATCAATTTTAGACCAAGGTATTGGCAAAATGTCGCGCCATCATGTACATTTATCTACAGAAATTTCGATCGCACGAAATGTAGGTGCAAGACACGGTCGTCCGGTTGTTTTCGCGGTAGATACAGCCAAAATGCACCAAGATGGTTATATATTTTATTGTTCTGACAATGGAGTTTGGTTAGTTGATCACGTACCTGCTGAATATTTACAAAAGATTGATCTAATTTAGCAATAAATTTTAAAACTTTTTTCGCAACAAAAAGGATATAATTATGGGTTCAGGATCTTTTTGGAACGATGATTCTACCGGACAAAATAATGTCCAAAGTCGAGGTTTACTCGCATCAGGTTGGAGACCATTATCACGACAGATTGATTTATCATTCCTGTTGCATTTAGCTACTAACGATACCTGGGAATTAACACAAAAAACTCTAGATTTAGCGAGTGATATTGCAGATGCGATCGGACGTTCGAGATTATACTTGGTGGGCTAACATTTTAAATATATTTTCCGAAAATACTCGCTATGAAATAGATGAATTTTGGAATTATATTACTCCCGAACCACCTGCACCTGATGAACAATTTAAAGATGTTTTAAGTATTGAAACTCCTACTGTGCAAATCGTTAGTCGTGATAGTATTCCGATTGATTATGTTTTGAATCGTCTCCGGGAAATTATTGTCATGAAAGTTCTAGATTTATTAGGACGTCCAGAATTAATTACCCAAGACTATCTAGAACGACATTTCTATTATCCCGTCGAACGATTTCTCAATTGGGAAAGAATGGAAGCGATCGGTACAGTTTACGCTTATTGGTCACAGCATCAAGTTTGGTTGCAAATTAATAGTTCTGGAAGAGGAAGAAGACGTTATACTCTCATCGCTAAGGATATTGCACCTTTAGTGAATAAATCAACCTATAATCTAGCAGTCATGTTGAGTGGTTATCAAAGTCGGGTTGGTCAGGTGCAAAGTCAGTTTCCGATTCGGACTTTTCCTAAAGATATTCAAAATTTTACTGATATTGTTCAACAAGCTATTATTGATCAAAATCAGTTAGCTGTGTTAGTACATGGAGATCCAGGAACAGGAAAAACTGCATGGACTCAAGCAGTAGCAAAAGAAATTTTGATGCCCTTAGGATATGTTATTTTTATCTTAGATCATGATGCGGTCGAAAATTTTGTCCCCCAAAATTATTTGCAACGGGTTTGTCTGATTATTAATGAAGCAGATAATTTAGCTCAAGATCGATCTACTGAAGTTGCTCAACGTAGTAGTAAAACTGAACATATTTTGAGTTTGCTAGATGGAACTTTATATCAGAGTGTAGTTGATGAAAATGGGTTACAATCAGAGCAAAGATTAGTAGTATTGATGACTTGTAATACTACAGAAAGGTTAGATCCAGCAGTTTTACGCAAGGGACGGGTTGATTTGATGTATGAATTTACCGAAAAGTTTATCTAGTTAAGATTGTAGGTAAGCATTATGCTTAAGATTGAGCAGTTACTTCACCAAATTGCTACCCAAGAAAAAGAATTTTGTGCTACCCAATTTCTAGCTCCATCAGTGGTCGGAGGAAAGGTGCGATCGCGAGTATCAGGTCTGATCTATACTTTTACAATTAAACCCCAGCAATTTACTGGTTGGGGAATATTTCAACCTCTGAATTCTACCGTAGCTGAGTTGGTTACTGAAGCAGATTTACCCCAGATTGCTGAATATATGCAATATATGTCACCCATGCGTTTTTGGTTAGCTTATGCTTTACAAAAAAACACTTGGCTCGCATATCCAATTAATGAATCTGATGCTCAACAACGTTTTGGTATTACTAAACCAGTTCCGATCCATTTAGTCAGTAATGGTGCAGTTTTTGAACAAATTATTGCCCGATGGGATGGAGGTAATTGGTGGTTTGAAGATTATGATCGTCGAGCTGATCCTTTTTTATCAGAAAACCTGACAACCGCTTTAAAAGAAATTACTCTACCAGCTAAACTTCGGTTTAAAGGAATGACACCAGAAATGAAAATAGTTTATCAGTTGGTAACCCAGCAACAAGCAGAATTTAAAGCCAAAATGGAGTTACAAACTGATGCAGAAAAACTTGCTCAAGCATTAAAATTAGGTGGAGGAGAATTACAAAAATTTCGCGATCGCGATGATTACTGGGTCGTAGAGTGGACTACTGGATATGGAGAACATCATACCAGTGCGATCGCTAAAAGTGACCTAACTGTAATCAGTGCAGGAATTTGTCTAAGTGGACTAGATCGAGATTTTGATTTATCATCTTTAGTGGGTGTCGTGGAATCTCGATAGCTGGTGATCATCCAATACGGTTCAGTTAAGGATATTTTGGGAGATCTGGTGAGAAGAAGGGTGAAGCATTCGGATATAATATTATTCGTTTAAGTGATAAATTATCGCCCGAATGCTTCACCCCTACAGTTAACTTAACTATATTGGGTGATCATCTGGTTTTGTTCCCTCAATAATTAAAGTAAATGTCTATATTCTTCCATGAACAACTCTATCGAACTCAACCAGTCATGGTGCAATTAACAAATTTTGCTGTGACTGTTTGTGGTGCTGGTGCGATCGGAGCTAACCTGACCGAAAGTTTAGCTCGATCGGGTTTAGCAAAATTAAAAGTAATTGATCGCGATCGCATTGAAGAACGTAATTTGTCAACTCAACCTTATTATCGAGCTGATGTTGGTGCTTGCAAAGCCAAAATATTAGCTCATCATCTTTATCGTGCTTTAGGAGTAAAAATTGAGGGTCAATCTCAAGAATTAACTCCTAAAAATGTCAAAGAATTATTAAAAAATAGTGACTTAGTTATTGATTCCTTTGATAATAGTATCGGACGTCAAATAGTTAAAGATTATTGTTTAGCAGCAAATCTTCCTTGTTTGCACATCGGATTAGCTAGTGACTATGGGGAAATTATCTGGAACAATTCTTATCGCGTTCCTTCTGGAGCTAATGATGATATTTGTGATTATCCATTAGCGAGAAATTTAGTCATGCTTACCGTTGCGATCGCAGCTGAAGTAATTATTAAGTTTATTGCTACTGGTAAACAAGAGAGTTTTACTATTACCTTAGCAGATTTTGGGATTCAACAGTTTCATTAAAAATCCCTAGATAACTTTAGATTAAAATTCAGCCAAATCACGGAAAAATTGTAAAATTCTATTGTAGCCGATCGCTCTCCTCTCCTGGTCAAAGATCCCATCAAGTCTCACTGGACTAACTTGCTTTTGACCCTCAGTCCATCTCCAACCGATTGGTCTGACCTCAACTAGGATGAATATCCCCAAGAATTACTCTCTCGCGATCGGATCGCGCCTAACAAATGTTATCTTGAGGAAAAGAGAGCTATGATGCAGGCAAACTTATGGATGCAGGTAAACAGCAAATTCTAGTTTATTTTATCGAAGAAGCTAAAGAACACCTAGAAACCATTGAACAAGGGTTATTGAATCTCCAGTCGGTAGTCAGTGATCAAGAGAAGACCAACGAACTATTTAGAGCTGCTCACTCAGTTAAGGGGGGTGCAGCGATGTTGGGATTTGGTAGTATTCAAAAAACAGCTCACCAATTGGAAGATTGTTTTAAAATTCTCAAAGAAGAACCAGTAAATGTCGATCAAAAGCTGGAATCCCTATTTTTACAGAGCTTTGATACACTCCGGGATTTACTCGAACGTCTCCAAGGACCTTTTGGTCTGAGGGATGAAGAAGGTGACCAGATGGTCAAAAAAGCCGAACCAGTGTTTATGGAACTCCAATCGTACTTGAATAATTTAGCACATCAGGGTGGTGCTACTTCTACCGCAGCTTTTGCTGATCAGGTACTAATAGTTCTCCGCGAAATGTTACAATTATTTAAAGAAAAAGAATCTACAAATAATCGTCAACAGCTCCAAGAACTATGTAATCGCTTAGAGCAAATGGATGTTCACACTGACAGTTGGCAACGTTTAGTTAAAACTGCTAAAGGTGCGATCGCTAACTCAAGTAATTCTTATCTCACCTTAGCTCCATTTGTGATTAAAGAAATCAAACAAGCCAGCGATTTAATTACAGCCGGAAAAGCTAGCGAAATAGTTGCGAGTAGAAGTTTACAACTACTCCAATCCAAAGGAACTACTGTGCAAAAATATCTTAGCACCGTAGCGGAACCAAAAGCAGCAGCAGAAGCATTAATTAAAGCTTTTGATAAAAAACAATTAGCAGAGGTAATTAGTTTATTGCAAAAAGCTAGCAAATAGTTCAGAGTCGGGATAAATATATAGCGATCGCTGGCAAACCAGTAGATATTATTATATTTATCCCTGCTTTTTCAGCACTTAGAAAAAATTAACTAAAATTTGAATCTATTCATCGTTAAATAGGTGCCCATCTTCCTGCTGACAACGTTCCCAATATATTTTAGCTACGTGATCATGGGGATTAATAACTAGACATTCTTGAAACAATTTTGCTGCTTCAGTTAGCTGTTTTTGACTAGCTAATAATACTGCTTGTTCAAAAGTTACTTTAGTCTTTAATTTACCTGTTCTAATTTCTGGTAAGTCAGCATCAAAAACCTCAAAAATAGAGACATAACCTGATTTACCTTTAACCTGAACTCGATCAATTAGACGAATATTATAATCATTGGGATCTTGCAGAAGTAAAAAAGTATGATGACTAATTAATAAAGCTACTCCATAATTTTTAGTTAAACCTTCAATTCGAGAAGCTAAATTTACCGCATCACTAATTACTGTTCCATTCATCCGGGATGGACTCCCTACCGTACCCAACATCAAAGAACCTGTATTAATCCCAATTCCAATCCTAATTTTGGGACGTCCGGGTCTACCTCTCGTTTCATTATATTCATTCAGAGATTTTAACATCGCAATTCCTGCTTTGACTGCATCATCAGCACCACCACTAAATAAAGCCATAATTGCATCACCAATATATTTGTCAATAAAGCCATTATTTTCGGCGATCGCTGGTTCCATCCGCTGGAGATAAGCATTAATAAATTTAAAATTATCAGCGGGAGTCATTTGTTCCGATAGTTTCGTAAAATCACGAATATCTGAAAATAAAATTGACATATCTAGTTGCACGTTATCACCTAACTGCACATCCAGAATACTTTCACATCCCAAAAAATGGAGAAAAGCATGGGGTACGAATCTTTGGTAAGCATCGGTTAATTCTAATTCTGCATCTAGAGATTTTTCTAAGTTCTGATTAAGTTCAAATAATTCTTTAATTAATCTTTCTCTTTCGACTTGGGCTTTTTTCCGCTGGGTAATATCTTGAAAAGCTACTAAAGCATAGGAAACATTACCATTTTCATCAAAAATTGGAGTACCACTTCCTTCGATCGGGATAATTTTATCTGCTTGGCGGATTTCTAGATCGTCAGCACTATAATATTCTCCATTTAAAGCCCGAATAATCGGTAAATTTTGGTTTGGATAAAGTTGATTAGTACCCGCAATATATAATTTATGTTGATTAGCTAATTGACTTTTAGTGCTAGTTAATATCTCTTTACCCAGTAAAGATATTGCTGTCCGATTAGCATAGTAAGTATTACCATTACTATCCATCACCCATACTCCTACGGGCATTGCTTCTAACAATTGAATTAAGGTTTTTTCACTTTGACGCTGTAATCCTCGACTATAATAACCCGCGATCGCAATCATGGACACCGCAAAACCCATTAACGGTCTGACTACCGGAATCCACCAGCTTCCGAGAAATGCTAAATAGCAAGTTCCAAATGCTATTCCTCCTGTGATTACAATCCAAATACCGTGAACAATCCAACGTAAAAAAAAATGCTTTTTTAAATAATTTGCTTGGAATAAAGTTAAAGTAACTATCCCACCAATAAAAGACCAACCCACAATCCACAAATTTTCCAAATATGCAGGCCAAAATTGGATTTGGGGTCTTCCTTCTAAAGCACTACTTAAAATTTGACTAGCTAAATTAGCATGAATTAATACTCCTGGTGTGCGTTTGGGACTGCCAAATAGTTTGGTACTATAAGAAGTAAAAAAAAGATCATTCAGACTTTGTCCGGTCGCACCAATAAAAACTAAGCGATCGCGAATTGCTGCGATTGGAACTCGATCTTCTAAAAGGTCTGTCATCGATATCGTCTCAAAATTACTTTCTGGACCGCGAAAGTTTAAAATAATCTGATATCCACCCGCATTAGTCCGCACATAACCTCCCTCATTGCCCGTAAAGGGAGTAATAACTGCTTTTCCCAACCCGAACTTTTTTTTGACAGGATCGATCATTCTCAGAGTAATCCCCTCAGATTCCAGATACATCATGGCTAAATTAGCGCCTAAACTTAACCTGGTTGACTTATTATCTTTAACCGATATTAACCCGCGCCGAATTTTGCCATCCGGATCAATCACCAAATCGGATAAGGCAACTTGATCTAATTTACTTAATATCGGTGGAGGCTCAACTCGCTCTCCTGCTACTTTTTCTACTCCGATCAGATTGGGTGTAGACTTAAATACTTCCTCTAATTCTTGATGTCCTGGCTCGACTGGCAAATTCCGATACAGATCCAAACCGATCGCTTTTGGTTGCTTGACTTTGATTTTTTCGATTAATTTGGCTAGACTTCCATCTGCTAGTGGCCATTTATTCGCATGACTAATATCAGATTCCCCAATCGTCACAATCACAATCCGGGGATCAGGTGTTTCCAATGGACGCAGACGAAAAAATAAATCTAGAGTATTTAACTCTAACAGTTGAAATAAACCAGCATAACTGGCAGCCATGACTAATGCAGCTACACTAGGGGCCGTAATCAATACCCCTCGCCATTGCCAAATTCTCTTTTTCAGTTTGGGCCACATAGATAATTGGCTACCAGAATTAAGCTTGAATGGGTGGGCATTAATTAATCGTGTATTTAATGGTCATTTGATTAGGCTAAGTACACAATATTAGGATAAGTTACTACAACTTTCTCTAATACTTCTACCGCAAGAAGTTGGGGATTGTCACCTACTACGAATGAGGATATACCTACTCAAAACATATCCAGCGTTACTTTTGTACCAGTTTGGGAAAAAGTCTTTCCGATTGCAGGTCAAAGTTTTACCCCATCCGATCAGACCCTCAGCAGTCACAGAGGTGCTTAACACTACTAACAGTCATATTCGACGATTACAGAAATTTTCCCATGACCAACAACCCGATCCACTTTTGATTTATGATGACAACTACCAATAAATCAGTTGAAAATATCTAGGTTAATTGCTAGATTAGTTTAGGCACCATTAAGCTAGTTTAGTAATAATAATCCGCTCCTATTTATAACCCAGATATATTGAGACCTTTAATCAAAGCAGGTATTCCTTTAAATTTAGCGCAAAATATTAAAACTGTTTAGTGTAACATTTTGCAAAGTTTTAGAACAATTTAGACAATTTATACACTAATTAAACACTTAGTTAAACATCATTTATAATCGAAGTATGTCAGACTAGCTATTGTTAACAAATTAACCAAATCAGCGAAATATCATAGCTAATAAAGCTTTTTTAAAGACGCTGTCAACTGGGTATCTAGAATCACTACTAATTACTCCAAACTTAACCTACTAGAGGAAGCATCATGAGTACAGCAATTGATAACTTTAACAAACAACTTCTTGACAATGTAAAAGCAGTTGAAGATCGGGCAATATCGCTGAAGGAAAGCCTTCACTGTGCGACGAAAAAAACTCAAGATGAAGTTCAATCAAAACTAAACGAAGTGAAAAACAAACTAACCACAAATAAACAAGAATTTGAGCATTATTTGGTAAGTATAAAAACTCAATTCGAGGAAAAAGAAGCTGAGTTGAAGTCAAATGTCGAAGAATGGAAAGCGAGTCGTGAAGTCAAGAAACTTGAACATCGGGCTGATAAAGCTGAAAACTATGCAGCGACAGCGATCTTATTCGCAATAGCAGTTCTAGAAGAAGCTGAAAAAGCAACTTTAGAAGCAATTTCTACCAGATTCGATGCAGAAGCAGCAGCGGGAACTACTCAGAAGGAAGAGGCAGAATTGGCGGTAGGAACTACTCAGAAGGAAGAGGCAGAATTAGCGGTAGGAACTACTCAGAAGGAAGAGGCAGAATTGGTGGCAGGAACTACTCAGAAGTAACCAACGATTAAACCAAGCTGGTCGGGCAGTTAGTTGACATCGATACCCATTCCATTTTCTCAAAAGGAAACAAATTCATGGCATATACACATACCATTGTTGCTCATTTCCCCTCCCATACAGAAGCAGAAAGAGTTGTATTGGAACTGCAAAAAGAAGGCTTCGATCTACAAAAGCTCTCGATCATTGGCAAAGACTACCATTCCACTGAACAGGTGCGTGGATTTCTCACCTGGAAAGATACAGCCAAAGCTGGTGCGATCGGAGGTGGATATTGGGGTAGCTTCGTCGGAGGTTTATTTGGCATTTTAGCAGGAGCTGGAGTGCTGTTTATTCCCGGAATGGCTCCGATCATTATTGCTGGTCCCATTGCTGGAATATTAGCAGGTTGGCTAGAAGGAACGGTTGTTGGTGGTGTTGGTGCTGCTGCTGTAGGAGGACTAGCAGGTGCCTTGGGAGGGTTAGGAATCCCGAAGGATGAGGTACTCAAGTATGATACTAAAATCCAAGCAGGTGAGTTCATCATTCTGGTAACAGGTACTGACGAGGATGTCTCTCAGGCAAAGCAAAGTCTAGACAAAATCAGTCATAAAGTCAGCCTTTCGATTCCTGTCTAGTGCTTTACCAATGGTAAAAGATTAAACTTGGTTGGTGGGCATTGTTTAATGTGTGAATGACGCGACAATCAAGTTATGTTCCAAACGGATTATTTGGTAGAAAATCTGATGGCTCAAATGCTAATTGTTCATGTCATTCACACCGCTAAGTTTCCTTTTTTTTCGAGTCTGGAACACTTTTTAAACAGCTATTTGCATATATTTAACATGAACAGATTTTTCTTTTCACTAGTTACTTTCGAGGGAGAAATTTTGGTGTAAATCCCTACTTGTAAATTCCAATTCTATTAACATGAGGTAGCTTTTTTAGGCAGTTAGCGATCGCGGTTCCTATCTGTAGTCTAACAACACAATTTAGGGCGATCGCGCTCATCTTCTGTTTGCAGCAAATTTACCTTAGACCTCAATATCGGTGTGCCTTGAACTTGGCTTCAAAAAGGAAAATAGAACCAAATGAAGAAAAATACACTTTCCCCAGAACTGCTCCACAAAATAGACGCATACTGGCGTGCTGCTAACTATCTGTCGGTTGGGCAAATTTATCTCTACGACAATCCGTTGCTGAAGGAGCCGCTAAAACTCTCCCATGTCAAACCTTTAGTGGTCGGACATTGGGGCACAACGCCGGGTCAGAACTTCATCTATGTCCACTTGAATCGGGTGATCAGAAAGTATGACCTGGATATGTTCTATATCTCTGGTCCTGGTCATGGTGGTCCGGCGCTGGTAGGTAATACTTACCTCGAAGGTTCCTACAGTGAGATTTATCCAAACATCAGCCAAGACGAAGCCGGACTGAAAAAGCTGTTCAAGCAATTCTCATTTCCCGGCGGAATTTCCAGTCATGTTGCGCCAACAACACCAGGGTCAATTCACGAAGGAGGCGAGTTGGGATACTCCCTCAGCCATGCTTTCGGAGCTGCATTTGACAATCCCGATCTGATCGTTAGCTGCATCATTGGTGATGGTGAAGCGGAGACGGGTCCATTGGCGACCGCATGGCAGTCCAACAAGCTGCTCAACCCGATTACCGACGGTGCCGTTCTACCCATCCTACATCTGAATGGCTACAAAATCAACAATCCGACGATCCTGGCTCGCATTGAGCATGAGGAGTTAGAGCAATTTCTCCGAGGCTGCGGCTGGACACCTTACTTTGTAGCAGGCGATGAGCCAGAAAAGATGCACGAACTCATGGCTAGCACTCTAGACCAGGCGATCGAGGACATTCAGCAAATCCGCAGCAATGCCAGGAACAACCATAACACCATGCGACCGCGTTGGCCGATGATCGTTCTTAAGTCGCCCAAGGGCTGGACAGGACCGAAATTTGTCGATGGTCTGCCCAACGAAGGTACATCGCGATCGCACCAGGTGCCGCTGATTGTGGATGCCCAACATCCAGATCATGTCCAACAGTTAGAAAGCTGGATGAAGAGCTACAAAGCAGAAGAACTATTCGATCAGGATGGACGGTTGTTGCCGGAATTGGCAGAGTTAGCACCCCAGGGCGATCGACGGATGGGCGCGAACCCCCACACCAATGGCGGTCTGTTGCTGCGTGATCTGTGTCTGCCAAACTTCTATGACTATGCGGTGTCTGTACCTTCTCCCGGTGCTGTTGATGGTCAGGACACAATGATCCTAGGCAAATTCCTGCGTGATGTGATCAAGCTGAATCAACAGCAGAGGAATTTCCGCATCTTCGGCCCGATGAAACACTCTCGAATCTTTTGGGCGCGGTGTTTGAAGTCACGAATCGTCAGTGGGAAGGACGGGAGGAAAAGAACGATGAGTTTCTCGCGCCTGCCGGACGGGTGGTGGATTCAATGCTCAGTGAACACCAGTGTGAGGGTTGGTTGGAAGGCTATTTGCTAACTGGGCGACACGGACTATTCAACAGCTATGAAGCCTTTATTCGGATCGTTGATTCGATGTTCAGTCAACATGCCAAATGGCTGAAAGTCACATCAGAACTACCTTGGCGACAGCCGATCGCCTCGCTGAACTATCTGCTGGCTTCCCACGTCTGGCAACAGGATCACAACGGCTTTACCCACCAAGACCCGGGCTTCCTTGATCACGTTATCAATAAAAAAGCCGATATCGTGCGTGTATATCTACCACCTGATGCGAACTGTCTGCTGTCGGTCTTTGATCACTGCTTGCGGAGCCGACACTACGTGAATGTAGTCGTGGCTGGTAAACACGCGCTCCCGCAATGGCTAACTATGGATGCAGCGATTACACATTGCACAGAAGGAATCGGGATCTGGCAATGGGCTAGTAATGATCAGGACGCTGAACCAGACGTAGTGATGGCTTGCTGTGGTGATACACCGACCCTTGAGATTTTGGCTGCTGTTTCTATCCTGCGTCTGCATCTGCCCGATCTGAAAATTCGGGTGATCAATGTCGTCGATCTGATGAAGTTACAGTCCGCTAGTGAACACCCGCATGGTCTGAGTGAAAAGGACTACGACTCACTGTTTACAACAGACAAACCCATTATCTTTGGCTTTCATGGCTATCCCTGGCTGGTACACCGACTGACCTATCGCCGACTCAACAACAACCTTCATGTTCGGGGCTACAAGGAAGAAGGCACGATCACAACAGCCTTTGATATCAGGGTGCAAAATGACCTGGATCGCTTTCATCTGGTCCAAGATGTGGTCGATCGTCTGCCCAATTTGGGTACTAAGGGGGCTTATCTCAAGCAAATGATGCAGGACAAGCTGATTGAACACAAACAATACATTAACCAGCACGGCGAAGACTTACCAGAAATCCGCAACTGGAAGTGGAGTTCGGAAGCAATGCAGAAAGGAAAACCGTTGGTGGAAAAAATGCCTGTACTGAACTGAAACAATAGCTTTCGCGTACTGTTGGTAAATTTTTTGGAATTTTTCAGGACATCGAACATGACTACCCAGATTGAAGTTGAAGTTGTAGGTCGGAACACTCCGTTCACCAGGAATGGGGAATCATTACCAGGATCAAAGGTAGTGGTGCAAAGGACATGGCAGGTCATCCGGTCGAAAAAATCACAGTCGGTCTGGATGGCTTGCGCGATCGCTACAAAGAATGCCTCAAAGAATATTTTCAAATGGTCGCTTGCTTGGCCAAGTAACCCCAGATGATTACTGTGAGCATCGGAGCAAATACAATGCCATAATGGCAGGGCAGGGAGCATGAACGCAAGTATACCCACCCCCCTACACATTTACTTCATTCGGCATGGTGAAACCGAATGGTCGCTCTCCGGCCAGCACACTGGTCGCACAGACATTCCTTTGACTGCGAACGGTGAGGACGAGGGACGGAAACTGGGTCAGTACCTCCGGGACATCCAATTTGCCCATGTGCTGACTAGCCCGCTCCATCGCGCCCGACAGACTTGTGCGTTGGTCGGGCTGGAGCAATTCCCAGAAATTGAGGCGGATTTGACCGAATGGGACTATGGCGATTACGAAGGACAGCGATCTGTGGATATTCGCCAGGTGCGTCCAGGTTGGAATATTTTTCATGACGGTTGTCCGCAAGGTGAAATGCCTACACAAATTTCCGATCGTGCTGATCGGCTCATCAATCGTCTTCGCACAATGGACGGAAATATTGCACTTTTTTCCCACGGTCAGTTCGGTGGTGTTTTAGCTGTGCGCTGGATTGGATTAGCGGTGGTCAAAGCGCAGCATTTTCCCCTTAGTACGGCGTCGTTGAGCATTTTGGCCTTTGACAACCACCACCCCACAGTGTCAGTCATTGCCTTGTGGAATAATGTGGCTTCTCACGCCATATTCAACGGTCAAAAGCTTTGGTAAACAACTCAATGAAAAGAGCTAATCCACGCATCCTGACGATCAATGGTGGCTCGTCGAGTATCAAGTTCGCCCTATTCGAGTCTGGTGACTCCCTGCAACGGATACTGGAGGGCCAGATTGAACGGATTGGACTACCAGAAACTACCTGGTGGGTAAAAAGCTTAAACCAAGCAGACAACTTTTCGCAATTAGTGTCCGCACCGGATTACCAAGTGGCGGTGGGCACTCTGATGGATTGGATCGAGGAACGCAATAGTCGTGATCCCTTGACGGCGGTGGGGCATCGTGTGGTGCATGGCGGGCCGAAGTATAGCAATCCGCAGTGGATTACTCCGGAAATGATTGAGGAACTGCACCAGATTAGTCCATTTGACCCTGAGCATCTGCCGGAAGAGATCCTGTTGACCGAGGCATTTCATCGCCGCTTTCCGGATCTGCCCCAAATAGCCTGTTTCGACACGGCTTTTCACCATGACCTGCCACAAGTAGCCCGGTTGTTGCCAATTCCGCGTCGCTATGAAGCGCAAGGTGTGCGACGATACGGGTTTCATGGGTTGTCATATTCGTTCCTTATGGAAGAATTATCTCGTCTGTATGGAACAGAAGCAACACAATGTCGGGCAATTCTCGCTCACATCGGGAATGGCACGAGCTTGACTGCGGTGCATCATGGTAAACCAGTAGATACTAGCATGAGTTTCACCCCGACAGCTGGAGTGCCGATGAGTACGCGATCGGGTGATCTTGATCCGGGATTGCTTTGCTATCTGGCTCGCACTGAAAAAATGAGCGTGAAGCAATTGAATGAGATGGTTAATTTCCAGTCCGGATTGCTCGGCATATCCGAAACTAGTTCTGATATGCGTGACTTGCTTGATCGGGAGAAACAGGACGAGCGGGCGGCGATCGCGATCGCGGTGTTTTGCTACCAGATCAAGAAATGGATCGGCGCATTCACCGCAGCATTGGGCGGACTGGATACGCTAGTGTTCGCGGGTGGAATCGGGGAGAATGCACCCATAATCCGCGCCCGAATTTGTGATGGACTGGGGTTTCTTGGGATCGAACTTGAAGAAAAGCGCAATGCAGGGAATGAGGGTATAATTTCTGCCCAAACCAGCAGTGTTCCTGTCCGCGTCATTCGCACAGATGAAGCACTGATGATTGCACGCTTGGTGTGCCACGCACTTGGATAATAAACTTCTTGCAAAAATAATTAGGACAGGCAAGATGCCTGTCCCACAACAAAAAAAGACTCTTGTGGGACGGGCATCCTGCCTGTCCAATAAATTGCTCAAAAGTACTTTTGGAAGAGGTCTAATGATGACTAAACAAATTTCTCTCCATACCGCTTCTAAAAATCTATCTAGTCCACAGGATTTACTATCAACTTTGCAAGAACTTCGCCAGACCGTTGCCAGCGAAGGACAAGCTACTTTTAATCAGTGGCGATCGCACATTCAGCGTCCTGAGTTTCTTTCCAGTGCTTTGAATTTAGCTGAATATCTAGCTTTACGTCGCCATGATCTACGCTCCCTCCAAACGGCACTAATCCCTTGGGGATTATCTTCCTTAGGACGGATTGAAGCAAGGGTGATGCCCAATCTTGATGCTGTCATTGCCACTTTGGCAGTCTTATGTGGCTCTAAATCTGTTGGGCACATCAAGCGTCCACCAATTGAGTCCTTTTTTGAGGGCGATCGCTTACTCCAACAGCACACGGAAGAATTATTTGGTCAGTCCCCACCCCAGCGTCGGGTCAGGATTATGGTCACCCTACCCAGTGAAGCTGCTACTAACTATGAAATGGTGCGAGAAATGATTCAACGAGGGGCAACCTGTCTGCGAATTAACTGTGCCCATGATTCAACTGAATCCTGGAAAAGCATGATCGAGCATATCCGTCAAGCAGAACAGGAAACAGGAACACCTTGTAAAATCATGATGGACTTAGCTGGTCTGAAAATCCGCACGGGACCAGTATTTGCACCACTTGATCAAAAACGGTTATTTAAAGGAGATCAGATCCTGCTGTTGCGGTGTGTACCTAAACTTGAAAGTGAAGCAAAAACAGATAAGTCTACACCATCACAGGTAGACCATTTCCAAACTTGCTGTACAGCTCCCGAAATCCTCGATTTGTTAGGGGTTGACACTCCTGTGTATATCGACGATGGCAAGATTCGGACTCGCGTAGTTGATACCCATTACCCAGTAGGTGATGGAAAACCTGGACTTTTACTCCAAGTAACTCATGCGAGCCCCAAAGGAGTCAAACTATTACCTGAAAAGGGTTTGAACTTTCCAGACACGGTTTTGCCACTCAGTCCACTGACTGAAAAAGATTTATCTGATTTGGATTTTGTAGCTATCCATGCAGATATTATTGGCTATTCTTTTGTGCAATGTTCTAACGATATTGAATTACTTCAAAAAGAATTGAATAAGCGCTTAGTTAAACAGAATTTCCAACCAGCGATCGTTGCCAAGATTGAAACCGCGATCGCAGTTTCCAATCTACCAGAATTAATCATCTATGCAGCAGGTAAACAATCCTTTGGCGTCATGATTGCTAGAGGTGACTTAGCGGTTGAAATTGGATACCAACGTTTAGCAGAGATCCAAGAAGAAATTCTCTGGCTATGTGAAGCTGCTCATATTCCTGTTATTTGGGCAACTCAAGTATTGGAAAGTTTAGTAAAAAACGGAACACCTTCGCGGGGAGAGATGACCGATGCAGCAATGGCTGAACGCGCTGAGTGTGTGATGTTAAACAAAGGACCGTTTATTGCCGAAGCAATTACCATTCTGGATGACGTTCTTACACGCATGGAAACCCATCAATTGAAAAAAACTCCCCAATTGCGGGCACTTCATCTGTGGTAATTCTTTTTACTGGCAATGCCAACTATCCCAAAAGGAATATTATGATTAGTCATCAATCTCAATCAACGCAGCCCGTCGCACTACCTAACAGCGATCGCGTTGCAGTTTTGCTTGCAGGTTATGGTGAAGTACAATCTTTCCGCGATCTGAGTCTTTATAACCAAGCTGCAACTAAGTACATCGCGTCTCAGTTCTTACCGATCCCAGACTGGCTATACCCTCTGGCTGGTTGGCTGCTCACACTACAAGATTTGTATAGTTTTGGAGTCAAGCATAATAATTTCATTTCACCTGAAAATGAGATTTTTGAAAAGCAACGTCTTGGTATTAAAGAACAGTTGCAAGAGCGATGGGGAAATCGTGTAGAAGTATTCAAAGGCTTTTATTTCTGTCAGCCATTTGTGCAAGAAGTTGTAGCTGATATTATTGAGCAAGGTTTTCAGAATTTGCTGATTTATCCTTTGCTAGTGGTTGATTCTGCATTCACAGGCAAAATAGCTGTAGAGCAAGTCAATGAAGTTATTGCCGCAAATACATCGACCGATGAGCCGAACTATTCGATCTTCAAGACAATTCGATACATTCCAGCTTTTGCGACTGAGCCTGCTTATATTGATTTGATGGTACGTCAGATTAAGAAAACTCTGAATCAGTCCTTTGCAAATCGTTTCTTTGAGTCTCGGATTGGGATTGTATTAACGGTTCATGGTGGTCCAGAAAAAGCCCAAGGATTGTTAACAGGGGTAATTGATGGACAAATTCTTTACGATCGCGTGCAAGTACAGTTGCAACATGAATATCCCCTCATCTCGATCGGCTGGGTAAATCATGATATGCCTTTGATCAAATGGTCGCAACCCAATCTCAAACAAGCAGGAAAAAGCTTAATTGCAGCAGGTGCCCAAATCATTGTATTTAAACCTCTTGGTTGGGTAACAGATAATTATGAAACTATTCTTGATGTGGAGGATGCAATTAAATCTTTGCAGCGTCAATATCCAACGGTGACTTATACTCGGTTCGGTTGTGTCAATGACGATCCTGATTTTCTAAAAATAGTAGCAGAATGGGCAAATCCTGACATTAAAGCCATGCTATCAGTGGCACAACACCATGATCATCAGCAAACTAGAAGAATTGATTTTGACTAAACTTTTTGGCAATGTATTTTTTCAGATTAGAATATTTAAAATGATTCGTTTAAAAAAGGAGTTACAACAATCCAGAGTAATTTTGTATCGGTTGTCTGTAGTCGTTGTTTCTGCAACTGCTATTAGCTTAGGAAGTTGTTCGTCAAATGCACCTTCAACTAATTCAGGTTCTCCTCAAATTCAATCTGCTGCGAATCGAAAAGAATTGCAGATTGTGACAACCTTTATTCCAATTACAGATTTTACCAAAGCAGTCGCAGGCGATCGCGCCCAAGTAACACAACTACTTCCCACCAATGCTGACCCCCATGACTTTCAGGCAAAACCGATCGACGATCAGAAACTAGCTAAAGCTGATGTGTTAGTTGAAAACGGACTGGGGATGGAGACATTTCTGGGGAACATGGTCAAAAATGTAGGAAATGCCAACCTGAAAGTGATTGATTCGAGTCAAGGAGTGCAGAGGATTACAACCGCATCCGTTGGAATAGGTAAACAGCAGCAAGAAACTGGAAACAATCAAGAAGAGTTCAACCCGCACATCTGGCTTGATCCCAAGCGAGCCATTCGTCAAGTAGAAAACATTCGGGATGGGTTAATTGCTGCTGATTCCGGAGGAAAAGATGTTTACAGCAATAATGCTGCTACCTATATTCAAAGGTTGCGAGAACTCGATCAGGAAGCCACAAAAATGCTTCAGCCCTTTGCGGGTAAAACCTTTGTTGTTTTCCACGACTTTGCACCCTACTTTGCTCAGAGCTACAACTTGAAAGCCATTTTTCTGGTGGATGTACCAGAAGGTAATCCATCTCCCAAAGATGTTAAGCGAATCATGGATATGGTTAAGGTAAGCAAGCTCAAAACGCTCCTAGCGGAACCTGAGATGGGAAAAGACGCATTTGCAGCAATAGCAAAGGATTTGCACGTTCAAGTCACTACGTTTTACTCGATGGAAACTGGTGGATCTGAAGCTCTGCAACCAGATTACTACATGACTACTATGCGACAGAATATTAAAACTCTAGTAATAGCATTCACTGGTCAATCGACTCAATCTTTCCTGCGGTTTCCGAAGGAGTTAGAGCGAAGGTTGAGGATGTTTACTTGAAGGAAATTGTACTATCAGTTGATCAACTAACCGTTTATCGGGAAAGCTACGCAGCGGTGCAAGATGTTTCTTTCTCCCTAGAATCAGGAACAGATACATCAATCGTCGGTCCCAACGGGGGTGGTAAAACGACATTGGTTCAAGCCATTTTGGGAATTTTGCCTAGACATTCAGGTAAAATATCCATCCTGGGTCAAACCCTCACTCCTAAAGGATTTCTCCCATCACATATCCGTCAGCAAATCGCTTATTTACCACAGAACTTTCTGGTTGATCGTCGCATTCCTATCACGGTAGAAGAACTGGTAGGTTTAGGTTGGGATAAGTTGGGGTTTCAGCTACCCTGGGTTAATCACAAAAAACGGAATCATGCTGTTCAAGATGCTTTGACAAGGGTTAATGCAATCCGTCTCCGACATCAACTAATTGGTGGGCTTTCAGGGGGTGAAACTAAGCGGATGTTACTGGCATATTGTTTAGTTTACCCGCGTCGATTACTGATTCTTGATGAAGCTCCTGCTGGGTTAGATATGCTTGCTGAGTCAGAGTTTTATCAACTGTTATATCAACTCAAGCAAGAACAGGGTTGGACAATTTTGCAGATTTCCCACGATCTGGATATGGTACGACAACATTGCGATCGCGTCCTCTGTATAAATCGCACCTTACGCTGTCAAGGACCCCCAGGAGTGACTCTCTCTCCCGATAATCTTTCTGCTACCTACGGAAAAGACTTTGTTCAATACCACCATTCCCATTAACATTATTCCTCATGTTTCTTCAAACAGAACTCACTCAAATTGTTGAACTATTTCAACTACCCTTTATGCAACGGGCATTGATCGGCGGTATCCTGACTGGGTTACTAGGTGGGATTTTGGGAAGTTTTACTATTTTAAGGCAGTTGTCTTTCTTCAGTGATGCCCTAGGACATTCAGCTTTATTAGGTCTTAGTATCGGATTTTTATTACAACTTAATCCCTCTCTGGTGTTACTTCCCTTCGCAGTTGTCTTTGCTTTAGCAGTGTCTTATTTGTTGGAACATACCCGTTTATGGACTGATGCGTTACTCAATATTATCTCTTCCTCATCAATGGCGATCGCCATTATTACTCTCAGTTTTGTCGGGCAGTACAAAGGTGGAATAAATAACCTTTTGTTTGGAGATATTTTGGCAGTCCAAGAAGTAGATTTAGTCTTCAGCGGTTTGCTATTAATTGTCTGCATTATGTTTATTGGGCTAACCTTGCGAACCCAAATGTTACTGACCGTAGATGAATCCTTGGCTCTTTCTCGTGGGGTATCAGTATCAACTCATCGCATGATATTTATTGTGCTACTGTCGTTAGTGGTGGGAATTTCCATTAAGTCGATCGGTGTGTTATTAGTTAGTGCATTTATAGTGATTCCAGCTTGTGCAGCCGAACTGCTTAGTCGCACATTCACACATTACCTATCGTTAGCAGTAGGATTAGGAGCATTAAGTGCTGTGTTCGGAATGGTGATTTCAGCTTGGTTTAATTTACCATCCGGTCCTAGTATTGTGGCGACGCAATTAGCAATCTTTCTAACTGCAATGGCTTTACCTCGTCTTCGCTCATTGACTCATTAGCATCAAAATTGACCACTCATGCTGCGATGATATATTAAATAATTCTATTACGAGCTTTATAAATGTTAACAGTTAAACCTCGATTTACAACCTTTGAAGAATACCTAACATACAATGACAATTCTGATCGGATCTGTGAATTATTTAATGGAGAATTGATTGAAGTGCCGACCGAGTCAGGGTTAAATATCCAAATCACCAATCGTCTTTTTTTGATTTTTGCTTTGATGCTGGGAACTGATCGAGTCAGAGGACAAGGATTAGAACTAGAAGTCAGAGGTGAACCCAAAAACCGTTATCCCGATCTAACTATTATTCGAGAAGAACATATTCAACAATTATCAAAGCGTAATACTATTCGCCTTTCAATGTCACCTCCGATCTTAGTGATTGAAGTAGTTAGTCCCGGAGAAATACAAAGAGATCGAGACTACATCGCAAAGAAAATGCAATATCAGGATTGTGGTATTCCTGAATACTGGATTGTTGACCCCCAAACTAAAACTATCCTAGTCTTAAAACTTATGGGAGATGCTTATAAAGAAGTAGGTAGTTTTAGTAATGACGATTTACTGCAATCTCCCGAATTTAGAGAACTAAATTTAAAGGTTTCCGAAGTATTTAACCCAAATTAAAAAACTGGTCTAATGTTGTAGTTCCCTCCAAGATTACATCAGGTATTGTTTTCTAGTTTGTCATCTTTCCTTCCGAGATCCAATTAATAGTGCAATCTATCGATAAAATTTGTAAAGATTTGAAAACTTTTAGTACTAAATATACAAATTATACACTAATTAAACCTTTGGTTAAACATTATTTCTAACCGAAGTGTGTCAGACTAATATTATTAATAAATTCAGACTAAATTGACCGCTTTAAATTTTGCTTGCAGCAGTGAAATAAGGACACTTTCTCAACCAGCTATCTTAAGAGATTTAACATGAACAGCCTCTCCTTTTTATCTGCTTCTTTAGTGTTAGGAATTTTGCTGAGAAATCTCTACTTGCATGGCTTGTGGATGACGGTACAGAAATTAACTACAATCCAAACCCCAATTCTATTAACATTAGGCAGCTTTTTTGAGCAGTCCGCGATCGCTATTCCTGTCTCAATCTATAAATCGAAACCATAAATAACGGCTAGTAGCAAACAGAAAACAGCACTTGGACTTAGCCGAACTAAGGAGAATTGAACCCATGAAGACAACGACACTTTCCCCAGAACTGCTCCACAAAATAGATGCCTACTGGCGTGCTGCCAACTATCTGTCAGTTGGGCAGATTTATCTCTACGACAATCCATTACTGAAGGAGCCACTAAAACTCTCCCACATCAAACCTCTAGTAGTCGGACACTGGGGCACGACACCGGGTCAGAACTTCATCTATGTCCACTTGAACCAGGTGATCAGAAAGTATGACCTGGATATGTTCTACATCTCCGGTCCCGGTCATGGTGGTCCGGCGCTAGTAGGTAATACTTACCTCGAAGGTTCCTACAGTGAGATTTATCCGAACATCAGCCAGGACGAAGCCGGAATGAAAAAGCTGTTCAAGCAGTTCTCATTTCCTGGCGGAATTTCCAGCCATGTTGCGCCGACAACACCAGGGTCAATTCACGAAGGAGGTGAGTTGGGATACTCCCTCAGCCATGCTTTCGGAGCTGCGTTCGACAATCCCAATCTGATCGTTGCCTGCATTATTGGCGACGGTGAAGCGGAGACGGGTCCATTGGCGACCGCATGGCAGTCCAACAAGCTGCTCAACCCAATTACCGACGGTACAGTTCTCCCAATCCTGCACCTGAATGGCTACAAGATCAATAATCCGACGATCCTGGCTCGGATTGAGCATGAGGAGCTAGAGCAATTTCTCCAAGGCTGCGGCTGGACACCTTACTTTGTGGCAGGCGATGAGCCAGAAAAGATGCACGAACTCATGGCTAGCACTCTAGACCAGGCGATCGAGGACATTCAGCAAATCCGCAGCAATGCTAGGAACAACCATAACACCATGCGACCGCGTTGGCCGATGATCGTTCTTAAGTCGCCCAAGGGCTGGACAGGACCGAAATTTGTCGATGGTCTGCCCAACGAAGGTACATCGCGATCGCACCAAGTACCTCTCATTGTGGATGCCGAACATCCCGATCATCTCCAGCAGTTAGAAAGCTGGATGAAGAGCTACAAAGCCGAAGAACTTTTCGATGAAAATGGCCGACTTCTACCCGAATTAGCAGAGCTGGCACCGAAAGGCGATCGACGGATGGGCGCGAACCCCCACGCTAATGGCGGTCTGTTGCTACGTGATTTGCGGATACCGGACTTCAGCGACCATGCGGTATCTGTGCCAACCCCTGGTGCCGTTGACGGTCAGGACACACTTGTATTGGGCAAGTTCCTGCGTGATGTAGTCAAGCTAAATCAGGAGCAACGGAATTTCCGCATCTTCGGTCCCGATGAAACACTCTCTAATCTTTTGGGCGCAGTATTTGAAGTTACGAATCGTCAGTGGGAAGCACGGGAGGAAAACAATGATGAGTTCCTCGCGCCCGGTGGACGAGTGGTGGACTCGATGCTTAGTGAACACCAGTGTGAGGGGTGGTTAGAAGGCTATTTACTAACTGGGCGACACGGACTGTTCAACAGCTATGAAGCATTTATTCGCATCGTTGATTCCATGTTCAGCCAGCACGCCAAATGGCTGAAAGTCACATCAGAACTACCCTGGCGACAGCCGATCGCATCACTGAACTATCTGCTCGCTTCCCACGTCTGGCAACAAGATCACAACGGTTTCACCCACCAAGACCCTGGTTTCATTGACCACGTTATCAATAAGAAAGCCGATATTGTGCGTGTTTATCTGCCACCTGACGCGAACTGTCTGCTGTCGGTCTTTGATCACTGTCTGCGTAGCCGACACTACGTGAATGTAGTGGTGGCTGGCAAACACGCACTTCCGCAATGGCTGACTATCGATGCAGCGATCGCGCATTGCACAGAAGGAATCGGCATCTGGCAATGGGCGAGCAATGACCAGGACTCTGAACCGGATGTGGTGATGGCTTGCTGTGGCGATACACCGACCCTAGAGATTTTGGCTGCCGTTTCTATTCTGCGCCAGCATCTACCTGATCTAAAAATTCGAGTGATTAATGTCGTTGATCTGATGAAATTGCAGTCCGCCAGTGAACACCCGCACGGTTTGAACGAAACGGACTACGACTCACTGTTTACGACAGACAAGCCGATCATCTTTGGCTTTCATGGCTATCCCTGGCTAGTCCACCGACTGACTTACCGTCGCATTAATCGCAACCTCCACGTGCGGGGCTACAAGGAAGAAGGCACGATCACGACAGCCTTTGACATTAGGGTGCAAAATGACCTAGATCGCTTTCATCTGGTGCAAGATGTAGTTGATCGCCTACCCCATTTGGGTGCTAAGGGAGCTTACCTAAAGCAGATGATGCAGGACAAGCTGATTGAACACAAGCAATACATTGACCAGCACGGCGAAGATTTGCCAGAAATCCGCAACTGGAAGTGGAGTTCAGATGCAACGCAGAAAGGGAAACCGTTGGTGGAAAAAACGTTTGTACTGAGCTGAAACTAAGCTTTCTAAATTTTTTGGACTTTTTTAAGGAGATCGAACATGACTACCCAGATTGAAGTTGAAGTTGAAGGTCAAAAAACTCCGTTTACGCTGGATTGGGAAGAGTGGCGTTGGCAATCTTTAAAGGAGCAGCAGGAGTCTGAATTCCCGGTGATCACAGTTATAGATGGGAAGCGCTACGAGCTGTATTCAGATAATACGTTCGCCGAGGTGGAGCGGTGAGTGAAAGGGCTTCTTGCAAAAATATGTTTGTAGTAGGAACTTTAGTCCCCTAATGCTCAATAATCGAGGGCTAAAGCCCTTACTACAAACAAATATTTTTGACTTTTGCAAGAGGTCTAAAGGCACAAAACGGAGAGATGACATGAGTTCAGATCAGCTTATAGCCACTGCTAAGGCAATAGTCGCCAGGGACAAAGGTCTGTTGGCAATGGATGAAAGTAACCCAACTTGCAACAAACGATTTGCCAAGCTAGGGATTCCCCAAACCCAGGAAGCCCGACGTGCCTATCGGGAGTTGATTATAACCACGTCCGGTCTTGATGAATATATTAGTGGCGTGATCCTCTATGACGAGACAATCCGTCAGCAGCAAAAAGATGGTACTTCCTTTCTTCAAGTTCTTAGCAATGCGGGGATTATTCCCGGTATCAAAGTTGATACTGGGGCTA
Organism: uncultured cyanobacterium; assembly: GCA_963744145.1. GTDB lineage: Bacteria > Cyanobacteriota > Cyanobacteriia > Cyanobacteriales > CAWUOF01 > CAVUSO01. The sequence goes on from CAVUSO010000001.1 coordinate 3,162,210, forward strand.
AGGACATGGCGGGTCATCCGGTCGAAAAAATCACAGTTGGTCTGGACGGATTGCGCGATCGCCTCAAGGAATATTTTCAAATGGGCGCTCGTTTCGCCAAGTGGCGCGCCGTGATTACGATCGGCAAGGACATTCCCAGCCGGGGTTGTATCGAGGCCAACGCCCAGACCTTGGCTCGCTATGCTGCATTGTGTCAGGAAGCCGGACTGGTTCCTATTGTCGAGCCAGAAGTACTCATGGACGGCGAGCATACCGGGGTGCGGTGCGGTGAGGTAACCGAAGAAGTCCTACGAACCGTCTTCAACCAACTCTACACACAACGGGTAATCCTGGAGGGTTTGATCTTGAAACCCAACATGGTACTTCCCGGATTGACCTGCCCCCAGCAAGGAACTGTGGATGAGGTGGCCGACGCCACGGTGAACTGTTTCTTGCGAGCAGTCCCTGCTGCCGTTCCGGGGATTGCATTCTTGTCGGGCGGACAATCTGGTGAACTGGCCTCAGCCCGTTTGAATGCCATGAATGTTAGATTCAAATCGCGTTTGCCTTGGGCCTTGGCGTTTTCCTTTGCCCGCGCCATCCAGCAAACAGCTTTAGAGCTTTGGCAAGGCAAAGAGACTAATGTACTAGAGGCCCAAAAAGCTCTACTACATCGAGCGAAATGCAATTGGGCAGCGCGTCGGGGCGAATACAATGCCGCTATGGAAGGGACGGGAGCATGAGCACAAGCATACCCACTCCCCTACGCATTTACTTCATTCGGCATGGGGAAACTGAGTGGTCGCTCTCTGGCCAGCACACTGGTCGCACGGACATTCCCTTAACTGCGAATGGTGAGGATGAGGGACGGGAACTTGGTAAACATCTCCGGGACATCCAGTTTGCCCATGTGCTAACCAGCCCGCTCCAACGTGCCCGACAAACCTGTGCCTTCGTCGGGCTGGATCAGGTCCCGGAAATTGAAACAGACCTGATGGAACGGGACTATGGCGATTACGAAGGGCAGCGATCCGTTGATATTCGCAAGGTGCGCCCAGACTGGAATATTTTTCGAGATGGTTGTCCGCACGGTGAAACGCCTGCACAAATTTCTGATCGTGCTGATCGACTTATTAATCGTCTTCATACACTGCACGGAAATATCGCGCTTTTTTCCCACGGTCAGTTCGGCGGTGTTCTAGCTGTGCGCTGGATCGGATTAGCGGTGGTTAAAGCGCAGCATTTCCCGCTTAGTACGGCGTCCTTGAGCATTTTCGCCTTCGACACCCACCACCCCACAGTGTCCGTCATCGCTTTGTGGAATGCTAGCTCTCACGAAATATTCAACAGCCAAAAGCTTTCTTAAACAATCAAGGGAATGGGACAGGAAAACGCGCATACAGAAAAAGAAGATGAAAAAGTCCCTAGATGATCTCCACCATTATATCTCGAATATTTCCGCACATTCTGATGTGTGGGTAGGATCTCCTTTGCCTTTTGGGACCCAGGAAACTGGAGGAGGGGTGAATTTCGCCATTTTCAGCCGTGATGCCAGCCGCATTCGACTAGAGTTATTCGACCATCCCGAAGATGCAATACCTGCCCGGTCTATCGATCTGGATTCAGCGTGCCATCGGACTGGCGATGTATGGCATGTTTGGGTGAAGGGAATAGGTTCCGGTCAATTCTATGCTTACCGCGTGGACGGTCCTTACGAACCCAGCAAAGGACATCGTTTTAATTTTAACCGTCTTCTCCTCGATCCCTGTGCGACTGCGATTTCGCAACTGCCCCCCTGGGATTTCGGATCAGCACGCGGATATGACCCATTGGCACCAGAGCAAGACTTATCTTTCTCGAAGAAGGACAATGCCAGGTCGATGCCAAAATGCTTATTTGTCAACGATTCCTTCGAGTGGAATGGAGATCAGCCACTCCGACATCCGTGGTCGAAGACCATTATTTACGAAGTGCATATTCGTGGCTTTACTATTCATCCCAAGTCAGGTGTGGATCATCCGGGCACCTACCGAGGTCTGATAGAAAAAATTCCCTATCTCAAAACCCTGGGCGTGACCGCCGTGGAACTGATGCCCGTGCAAGAGTTCAATGACACTCCAATGTCATACAGGAATCCGCAAACCAATCAACCACTCAAGAATTATTGGGGATACGATCCGGTGGCTTTCTTTGCACCCAAAGCTTCCTACAGCAGTTCAGGTGGTTTAGGACAGCAGAAGCTAGAGTTCAAGGAAATGGTCATGGCTCTTCACAATGCCGATATCGAAGTGATCCTGGATGTAGTGTTCAATCACACGGCGGAGGGTAACGAACTGGGTCCAACGCTCTGTTTTCGCGGGATAGATAACACGATTATCTATACCCTGGAAGGTGATAAACGTTACTACAAAAACTATACTGGTACAGGCAACACCATCAACGCCAACCATCCTGTGGTGCGTGACTACATCTTGGCCGCCCTTCGTTATTGGATGGTTGAGATGCATGTAGATGGATTCCGGTTTGACTTGGCATCGGTTCTCAGCCGGGATGGTGATGGTAATTTGCTAGCTAATGCACCGCTGCTTGAACGGATTGCTGAAGACCCGATCTTGAGGGACGTGAAAATCATTGCCGAGGCGTGGGACGCTGCTGGGGCCTATGAGGTGGGTAGTTTTTCCGAGCGGCGGTGGGCGGAATGGAACGGCAGGTATAGAGATGATGTCCGGCGTTTTTGGCGTGGTGATGAGGGGATGCTCGGTTTGTTTGCTAGCCGGATCTGTGGCAGTGCCGACATCTATACTAAGTCCGGCAAAGGTCCCGAAAGCAGCATCAATTTTGTCACATGCCACGATGGTTTTACTCTGAACGATCTGGTGAGCTATCGCTACAAGCACAATGAAGCAAACGGAGAGAACAACCAGGACGGGAGTAACGCCAATTTTAGCGATCACTACGGAGTTGAAGGTGAAACAACAGATCCCGCGATCGCATCCATTAGGAAACGCCAGATTAAGAATTTCCTGCTCACTCTCCTAATCTCACGGGGCGTGCCGATGCTCCTCGGTGGGGACGAATTTCGTCGCACACAAATCGGTAATAACAACCCCTACTGCCAGGACAACGCAACGAGCTGGTATGACTGGAACTGTCTGGAACAGCACAGGGAGATTTTTCGCTTCACCTGTGGCATGATCGCCTTTCGGTGTGCCCATCCCGTTCTGAGTAAGGAACAATTCTACAGGGATAGTGAGATCCAGTGGTTTAGTCCGCAAGGAGGATTGCCTAACTGGGCTGACCCGAAAGCAAAACAGTTTGCCTGTCTAATCTATGAAAATGAGCGGCACGTACTTTGCCTGATGTTCAATGCTGGTAACGATGCAGTCGATTTCAGGTTGCCTCCTTTACCCGGATTTCAGTGGCATCTAGCGGTCGATACCTCTCGCGAAGCACCAGAATATCTGTTTGCTGTAACTGAGGAGCCGCTTTGCGAAGATCCACACACTTACCATTTGAGATCCCGATCAAGCGTCATCCTTCTAGCTCGATGTACAGATGAGGAAAAGTAGCAGACAGTTTTAACGGAGGACAATTGAAAAAAGCTAATCCACGCATCTTGACGATTAATGGCGGCTCATCGAGCATCAAATTCGCACTATTCGAGTCTGGTGACTCTCTCAGACGGATACTGGAGGGCGAGATTGAGCGGATTGGAATGCCAGAATCCACCTTGCGGGTAAAAGGATTGAACCAGGCGGACAATTTTTCGCGGTTATTGTTGGCACCAGATCACACCGTGGCGGTGGGCAATCTGATGGATTGGATCGAGGAACGCAGCAGTCGGGAGGCATTAACTGCGGTGGGGCATCGGGTGGTGCATGGCGGACCGAAGTATAGCAATCCGCAGCGAATCACTCCAGAAATGATTGAGGAACTACACCAGATTAGTCCATTTGATCCTGAGCATCTCCCGGAAGAGATCCTGTTAACCGAGGCATTTCATCACCGCTTTCCGGATTTGCCCCAAGTGGCTTGTTTCGACACAGCTTTTCACCATGACCTGCCACAGGTAGCTCGGTTGTTGCCGATTCCGCGCCGCTACGAAGCGCAGGGCGTGCGACGATATGGTTTTCACGGGTTGTCATATTCGTTCCTGATGGGAGAACTGTCCCGCCTGTACGGAACAGAAGCAGCACAAGGTCGGACTATCCTTGCTCACATCGGGAATGGTGCGAGCCTATCCGCGGTGCATAACGGCAAGCCCGTGGATACTAGCATGAGTTTTACTCCGACAGCAGGGGTGCCGATGAGTACGCGCTCCGGTGATCTCGACCCGGGACTGCTTTGGTATCTAGCTCGCACTGAAAAAATGAGCGCGAAGCAATTCAACGAGATGGTTAATTTTCAGTCTGGGTTGCTCGGAATATCGGAAACCAGTTCTGATATGCGTGACTTGCTGAAGATTGAGACACAGGACGAGCGGGCAGCGATCGCGATCGCGTTGTTTTGCTACCAGATCAAGAAATGGATCGGCGCATTTGCAGCAGCATTGGGCGGAGTGGATACGTTAGTCTTCGCGGGTGGCATTGGAGAGAACGCCCCTATAGTCCGCGCCCGGATTTGCGATGGGCTGGGTTTTCTTGGCATCGAACTCGAAGAAAAGCGAAATGCGGCGAATGATGGGGTGATTTCTGCGGAGACTAGCAGAGTTCCCGTCCATGTGATTCACACAGATGAAGCACTGATGATTGCACGTTTGGTGTGCCACACACTTGGACTTAGCTGAAAAAAGGGGGATCAGCAAGCGATGCACATTTGCTCAAAAGCACCTGCTAGTGGTTGAATGTGCCATACTATCAAGGCTCTACAGCCACGCCGCCATTAACTGTTTGATTGCTTCCGATCACGCTTTCCAGGTCTTTCTGCTTATGCTCCTGTCCCAACCCCATCGTCAAGGCTGTCATCCCGGCAAGACCCCCTAGCTCCATGCTTTCCACTGCCGTGCTAGGTACAATGACGATCGTGGCGTTCTCCTTCAACCCCTCGTAAAGCATATTCATTGCTCTCAAATGGAGTGCGACAGGATTGTTGATATAAGTCTTGGCTGCTTCCCCAAACTTTTCCGCTACCTGTCGCTCGGAATCACCCAGAATCACCCGTGCTTGACGTTCTCTTTCCGCTTGAGCCTGCATTGACATCGCATCTTCTAAGGCAGCAGGAATCAGGACATCCTTTACTTCCACCGAAATCACATTAATGCCCCACGGCTCGGTGCGCTCATCAATGATCTTCTGCAATTCCTTGCTGATCTTCTCCCTGCCTTCCAGCAGATCCGACAGCATGGTTTTGCCAATCACATCCCGCAGCGCCGTTTGGGATGCCCAACTAATAGCACTTTTATAGTCGGCGACTTTCAGAGCTGCCTTTTGGGGGTCTAAAACCTGCCAAAAGAGGACGGCATCAACATCCACTGGCACCGTATCTTTGGTCAGGGTCTTCTCTGCCTTAAACGCAGACGTGATCACGCGGGTATCAATCCAGTAAGGAATCGTATCGATGATCGGAATAATGAAAACGAGTCCCGGTCCCTTGAGAGCGAGGAATTTTCCTAACCGCAATACCACCAATCTCTCCCACTCATTTGCCACTTTAATGGCTTTGGAAAGAGTTACAGCTAACACACCTACAACGCCAAAAATTATGATTAAAAGAAGTAATGGGCTAGCAGTGTCAGGCGGGACGGAGTTTTCCACAGGCAAGGACGAATCTCCTGTGCTTTGGGACGTAATCGCTATAGGCTTTCCCGATTGAATTTGATAGCTAAATGATGGATAAGAGTTGATTGTTTTCATTTTAATTACCTCAATGAGCTAGACGCTTGAATTTGATAACCATGATTTTTTTCTGAACTAGCTTTTCAATTTGCAATCCTCTATTCAAAAATTAATCATCGCTGCCAAAGGATGCGTGTGTCTTCCAACGGGAGCGTCATGCCGTTATAGTGCGGTAGGATGCGTGCCGTATAGTCCGTGGCTGGGCGTGTGGTGGGCACCTGTGCGCTAAAGCTGTAACCGTTTACCCAACCGTTGACCTTGTCCAATGGCTGATCGCGTTTCATCGCCCGCAGTTCCGTCTCGCTGTTGTTTACTCCATTGGCGTATAGTTCTACCCGTACACTCGTGGGGTCAAGGCTGCCGCAAGAGACCTCGACTGTGAATGTGTGCATCTCTGCGTCGCTCACCACCGTCATGGCGCCGAAACGCAGTGTATTCCATTGCTGTTCCAGCTTGTGCTGCCAGGTGGCGATTTGCTTGCCCACTGCGCCGTTGTTCGCCGCGCGATCGCGGTAGGTCGTTGCCGCTGGAAGGTAGTATTGCTCCGTATATGCCTGCACCGTGCGATTGGCGGAGAAGCGGGGTGTCAATTGCGCCATGCTGGCTCGCATCCGCTTGACCCAGGCAATGGGGATACCACTATCGTCACGGGTATAAAACTCCGGAATCACTTCCTGCTCTAGCAAGTCGTAGAGCGCATTGGCTTCCACCGCGTCCCAGGCAGGATCGTCGCCATGTTCCTGACCGTCACCCAACGCCCAGCCCACATCAGAACTGTAGGCTTCCGCCCACCAGCCATCCAACTCAGAGATATTGATGCCGCCATTGACGAGCACCTTCATACCACTCGTACCGCAAGCTTCCCAGGGTCGTCGTGGCGTGTTAATCCAGACATCTACCCCCTGCACCAGATGCTCGGTCAAAAGCATGTCATAATCACTGAGAAAGATTGCATGGGGGCGCATCCTGGGCTGCCGGATGAACTGTACCCACTCCTGAATTAGGGCTTGCCCCGCCTGGTCTGCCGGGTGCGCCTTGCCAGCGATGATCAATTGTACTGGGCGCTCCGGATTGCTCAAGAGACGCAACAGGCGATCGCGATCGTGCAGCAGCAGGTTTGGTCTTTTGTAGGTCGCAAAGCGGCGGGCAAAGCCCAGTGTTAAGGCATTGGGATCAAAGAGATGCCTCGCCTGCTCAATCGTCTCAGGCAACTCACCCGCAGCAGCATAGTGCTGGGCTAAACGCTGGCGCGCATATACTACTAGAGACTTGCTAGCAGCAAGGCGAAATTGCCAAAGGGTGTTGTCGGAAACGCAACGCATATCCTGTTCGAGGGTTTCCGTCATGCCCAGCCAGCGGTCTTTGCCACAGAACTGAGTCCAGAGATCATCGGACGCAGACGAGTCCCACGTCGGCATGTGGACTCCGTTGGTCACATAACCAATGGGCACTTCGGACTCCGGCCAGCGGGGAAAAAGCGGCTCAAAAAGTTGCCGACTGACTTTTCCATGCAAGCGACTCACGCCATTCACTGCCCCGCTGCCACGGATTGCCAGATAAGCCATGTTGAAAGGCTCCGACGAATCATGCGGATTCTGGCGACCCAGAGCCAGCAAGTTGTGGACTGTAATGCCTAGCTTGTCTTGGGCATAACTACCGAGGTATTGTTTGATGATGGCTGGATCGAAGCGGTCAAAGCCAGCTGCCACTGCCGTGTGGGTGGTGAACAGGTTCCCCGATCTCGTGGCAGACAGTGCCACGTCAAACGGCTGCGCGTTTGCTTGCATGAAGCAATGGGCACGTTCCAAAATGGCGAAAGCCGCGTGTCCTTCATTGAGATGGCAGACTTCTGGCTGGATGTCGAGTGCGGCGAGCAATCGCCAGCCACCAATGCCAAGCAGCATTTCCTGCTTGAGGCGTAACTCTGATCCGCCACCATACAGCTCGCTGGTAATGCCTCGATGGGCGGGAAAGTTGGCCGCGTCATTGCTGTCTAGCAGATAAAGTTTGACTCTGCCGACCTGAACCTGCCAGGTGCGTAGCCAAACCGAGTAACCGGGCAAGACGATCTCCAACCGCAACCACTCGCCGTTTGGGTGGCGTAACGGTGAAATTGGCAACTGTCCTGGGTCATTGTAGGGATAGAGGGCTTGCTGTGCGCCGTCCTTGTCAATCACCTGACGAAAATAGCCCTGCTGGTAGAGCAACCCTACACCAACCACTGGCACGCCCAGGTCACTAGCGGCTTTGAGCTGATCGCCAGCAACATTGCCGAGTCCGCCTGAGTAAATGGGTAACGCTTCACTCAGCATGAATTCCATACTGAAATACGCGACACATTTCAAGGGAGACTGCGGATATCGCAGCTGAAACCAGGCAGGTGCCGCTGCCCTTCTGATGCCTGATAAGTAACAGATCATCTACCTGCTTACGGAAGGCTGGATTGGCTAACAGACGCTGGAGTTTAGCCCTTGAGACAGTCTGTAAGACTGCCCAAGGGTTTTTAGTGTACTCCCAAAGCACAGCATCAAGCTGCCGCCATACTTCATCGGTGGCATGATTCCACGCCCAGCGCAGATCCAATGCCAGTTCAGCCAGGGCATCGAACCCCTCGCTTTCTGTAGGTAGAAGATTGTCAATGGGGTGGCTCCCACGATGATGACTGCTCATGTTTTCTCCTTGGGTTAGCGATTGGACAGAATCTCCAGCTACTGCGGATATATCAAGCCCATTAGTGGCTCATTGCCTGTGACCGGATGCTGCTCCAATGTTTCAGGCTGGTTGCCTGTTGGCACCTTCTTTCTCCTTGCGGTTTGGCTCGGAGGCGATCCCTGCCTTATGTGGTGCTGCTAACGTAGCCATGACGATCGTTTGTGCTGCCTCAAGGATTTGGCGCAGATGCTCTGCTCCCTGGAAGCTCTCCGCATAGATTTTGTAAATCGGCTCGGTGCCTGACGGACGCGCTGCGAACCAGCCGCTTTCGGTCACTACTTTCAATCCACCAATGGGAGCACCATTACCTGGTGCATGGGTGAGTATCGTCTGGATTTTTTCGCCCGCTAGTTCGGTGATCGTCACCTGGTGTGGTGAGAGGTTTGCCAACCGTTTCTTTTCCTCTGGCGTAGCAGGTGCCTGAACGCGATCATAGGCAGGCTCGCCAAACTCCTGCGTGAGTTTGCGGTAACTTTCGCCGAGATCGTGATCCGTCCGCGCTGTGATTTCCGCTGCCAGCAAACAGGGAACAAAGCCATCCTTGTCCGTTGTCCAGACGCTGCCATCCAGACGAATAAACACCGAACCCGCACTCTCTTCGCCCGCAAAGCCCAGCGAGCCATCCAGCAAGCCTTCCACGAACCACTTAAAGCCAACTGGCACCTCAAAGAGCTTCCTGCCAAGCTTGACTACAAGTCGGTCAATCATCTGGCTGCTCACGATCGTTTTGCCGATCGCCACTGATTCGTGCCACTGCGGTCTGTTTTGAAAAAGATAGAAAATCGCCGCACAGAGGTCGTGATTAGGCGGCAGCAAGCCCTCGCTTTTGGTCACAATCCCATGCCGATCGTGGTCGGTATCGCAGGCGAAGGACAGATCAAAACGATCCTTCATCCCAAGCAGTCGTTGCATCGCATCGGGCGAAGAGGGTCGATCCGAATCTGACCATCCCAATCCACCGTCATAAAACGAAAGGTGGGATCGATCGTTTCATTGACAACCGTTAGGTTCAAACCATAGCGCTCCGCGATTCGCGCCCAGTAGTGGACACCAGCACCGCCAAGTGGATCAACGCCGAGATGGATCTTTGCACTGCGAATACTGTCCATGTCGATCACATTGCCCAGGTCGTTGACGTAGGCGGTCACATAGTCGTGTCGATGCGTCGTGGCATTACGCAGAGCCCGCTCGTAGGGAATACGTTTCACTCCCTGGAGTCGGGCTTCGAGCAGCACATTTGCCGTCGCTTCAATCCAACCAGTGATGCTAGTGTCGGCTGGTCCGCCACTGGGTGGGTTGTATTTGAAGCCACCGTCATGGGGCGGATTGTGGGAGGGGGTGATCACAATCCCATCGGCGCATCCGCTTCTTCGCTGGCGGTTGTAGGTCAGGATCGCATGGGAAATCACTGGAGTTGGGGTGTATTCATCGCCTTCAGCAAGCATCACTTCGACGCCATTTGCCGCCAGTACCTCAAGGGCAGTGGCACAAGCCGGAACGGAAAGTGCGTGCGTATCAATGCCGAGATACAGCGGTCCAGTGATTTTTTGTCGCATACGATAGAGACAAATCGCCTGGGTAATCGCGAGAATGTGCCATTCGTTGAAAGTCTGCTGGAACGATGAGCCACGATGTCCTGATGTGCCAAACGCCACTCGTTGTTCTGGTAGGGATGGGTCAGGGACTTCAGTGTAGTAGGCGGTGATGAGCCGTGGCACATCGACTAATATTTCCAGTGGCGCAGGCTTTCCGGCCAGGGAACTGATTTTCATGATGCTTTCCTCAAAGTCCGTGATGACCGCTCATATCCTGGGTGTCGGCGTGGCTATCGGCGATCGCCTACTCGAAGGTGGATGGATTCGATGTCATCCCCCACCCGCTATCCTTCACAATTAAACGCCGCTTGCTCCCTTCTCCTTGGGGGAGAAATGCTGGGGATGAGAGCAAAGTTAGCAACTTACGAAAGTGATATGCTCCCGTGAAAATGCTTGCTGCTATCTACTTAAAAGATGCTGGGTGAATAGGAATTATCCTGACATTTATTTCTCATTTCCATTGTTTGATTTGTTTGATTTGCTTAATATCTTGATTTTTATTGATATTAGAAATCAAGGATTCACACTCTAGGCAGAAAGTCCATTAAACATTAGTCCAGGACTTACGCAACTGGCACAAATCAAATCGGTTAATAAAAGGAAAGTGAAGGTGGAATTGACATTAAAATGAAAGTATAGTAAAGTAGCCGGCCTATTTAGAAAAAAAACTATCCATCCAGGTTGAAACGGAAATGAAATTTAGCAAATTAGATTACTGCCGCCAATATTTAATCAGTAGCCAAATCAACTATACCTTAACTGACCTAGCTGAACACTTAGAAAATATTAGCTATGACAAAATTAACCGCTATATCAATACTTTGATGTGGATAATCGACAAAAAAAAGTTTGTAACGATTTGCAAGTTTTTAGAACTAAATATACAAATTATACGCTGAACAAACTATTAGTTAAACACGACTTCTAATCGAAGCATGTTATTACTTTAACAAGTAGTTATTAGATATAACGGAAGTTTTACGTTGAATGGAAACAATAAATAAAAGTGGTTGGCATGATTGGCAAAACTTTGTAGTTGAGCGAAAAGTAGAAGAAAGTGGGTTTTTAGATAAACCCTCGAAAAGGGGGAATAGGGAAAATGTAGGCTCATGCCTTGGTAAACAGACAGATAATAGCATCCACATAACCAGTCTCAAAAAGTTTACTTTCTGAGACTCACCCAAATCATGTCTCTTTTCATATCTCAAAATAGAATTCTCTCAAAGTCTAAGGAATTATGAGACATGAATCCACCACTTTTTAGCCATAAAACTCTTAATCCCCCTTTTCGAGGGGTTATGCAAACAACCCCAACCCCAGTGATTCCCCATCCGATCCTAACCTACAACCGCCAGCGAAGAAACGGATGCGCCGATGGGATTGCGATCACGCGCTTCAGGGCGAGTACAAGGGCGCGATCGCCTCTCCAAGATGACAATACCGAAAAAACAAGAGACGCAATAAAGACAATCCTCTAAAACAATTGGGAACCCTCGGCTTGGGATGAAAAAGCAGCCTTGAACCACAGTGACTAAAATCTATTCCCCCTAACCGTTCTATTAAAAAAATGCCAAAGGAATACCCATTATGAAACCCGTTGCCGATCGACCCAAAGCTACCAAAGCAAGTCCTGATCCGAAGGACGATCTGAAAACCCTGCCTATAGAACAACTAAAGGCAAAACTGGAATCGTCGCCAGAGGGACTCAGTCAAGACGAGGCGAGTAAACGGCTGAAGCACTATAGCCCCAACGAGATAAAAGAAGAGAAAACCAATCCATACCTGAAATTCCTCAGCTATTTTTGGGGACCCATTCCATGGATGATCGAGGTAGCGGTGATTCTGTCAGGTGTGGTTCGGCACTGGCCGGATTTTTTCATCATTCTGGTGTTGCTGGTTTCCAATGCCGTGGTCGGCTTCTGGGAAGAACACGAAGCAGGGAATGCGATCGCCGCACTGAAGGCCAAGCTGTCCGTCAAGGCGCGGGTGAAACGGGATGGTAAGTGGATCACCCCGCCATCCCGTGAATTGGTACCGGGCGACGTGATCCGCTTGCGCTTGGGTGACATTGTGCCGGCAGATGCCCGCCTGTTGGAGGGTGACTCGGTAGAGGTAGATCAGTCGGCACTTACGGGCGAATCCCTGCCTGCCACTCGTAAACCAGGCGAGGCTGTCTTTTCTGGTTCAATCATTCGTCAGGGTGAAATTGATGCGCTCGTCTATGCTACGGGCACGCATACCTACTTCGGTAAGACGGCACAACTGGTGCAGACGGCACACACCGTCAGCCATTTTCAAAAGGCGGTTTTGAAGATTGGTAATTACCTGATTCTCCTAGCTCTGGCGCTGGTGACGTTAATTATGACTGTCGCGATTTCCCGAGGAGATCCGATCCTCACCACCTTGCAGTTCGCTCTGGTGTTGACCGTGGCTGCGATTCCGGTGGCAATGCCAACGGTGCTATCGGTGACGATGGCAGTGGGTGCGCGACTACTCGCAAAGAAACAAGCGATAGTGAGCAAGTTAGTGGCGATCGAAGAATTGGCAGGCGTGGATATGCTATGCGCGGACAAGACGGGCACGCTGACCCAAAATAAGCTGACCCTGGGCGATCCGTTTTGCGTGAACAATATTTCCGCCGAGCAAGTAATTCTCAATGGCGCGTTGGCATCGCGCAGTGCCAACAACGACACCATTGATCTGGCAGTTATCGGTGGACTAAAGAGTAAAGACGCGTTGCAGGGCTATCAGATTGAACATTTTCAGCCCTTCGATCCGGTGCATAAACGCACTGAGGCCACCATCAAGAGCAAGGATGGCAAAGAATTCAAAGTGACGAAGGGTGCGCCGCAGGTGATTCTGGCTCTGGACGATAATGCAGGGCAGGTGAAGTCCGTTGTCGAAAAGGCGGTCAACGACTTCGCTGCGCGTGGCTTTCGGTCGTTGGGCGTGGCGCGAGCTGAGGGTGACGGTTCATGGCAGTTTGTGGGTGTATTGCCATTGTTTGATCCGCCCCGGGACGATGCCAAGTCAACCATTGCCACCGCCGACAAGATAGGCGTTCAGATCAAGATGGTAACGGGGGATGCCCTCGCGATCGCGCATGAAACGGCTACAAAACTGGGGATGGGTGCAAACATCCTGGATGCTAGCAGCCTAGGTGACGTTAAGCAACAGGAGACGGCTGAGTCTACGGAGTTGATCGAGAAAGCAGATGGTTTCGCCCAGGTGTTCCCCGAACACAAGTTCCACATTGTAGACGTCCTGCAAAAGCAAGGACACATTGTCGGCATGACGGGTGATGGTGTGAATGATGCTCCGGCGCTGAAGCAAGCCGATTGCGGCATTGCCGTTTCAGACGCGACCGATGCAGCGCGGGCAGCGGCAGACATCGTCTTGATGACACCGGGACTGTCGGTGATTATTGACGCGATCAAGGAGAGCCGCCGCATTTTCCAACGCATGAACAGCTATGCGATCTACCGCATCGCCGAGACACTGCGCGTGCTGTTCTTCATGACGCTGGCGATTCTGGTCTTCAATTTTTATCCCTTGACGGCAGTGATGATTGTCATGCTGGCGTTGCTCAACGACGCTGCCATCCTGTCCATCGCCTATGACAATGTTCATTACCGGGATAAGCCCGAGACATGGAATATGCGCTTGGTGCTGGGGATCGCTACGGTGCTGGGCGTCGTCGGTCCCATCGCTGCATTTGGCCTCTTCTATCTCGGTGACCAGGTTTTCCACCTTGATCGTCCCCATATTCAGACACTGATGTATCTCATGCTGTCCGTGGCAGGACATCTGACGATCTTTCAGGCACGTACACGCGGCCCTTTCTGGTCTGTCTGTCCGGCACGGATTCTGTGGGTTGCGGTAATTGGCACGCAGATGCTAGCGACATTAATTGCGGTTTATGGGCTTTTTATGACACCGCTTGGTTGGGGCTGGGCGCTGTTCGTCTGGGGCTATGCCGTGGTTTGGTTTCTGGTGACTGACCGCGTGAAACTGCTCGCTTATTGGCTTTTGAGTGCGTCACGATCAAGACGCCAGCGTTCTCTAAAAGCAACTTCAGTCTTCGATATTGGACTGTGAACGGGAGCAAGGCACTGAAAAGCCCTTCCAGACAAGTAGAACATCATCTTCGAGTCCCGCTAGAACAAAGCCCTGCTGACAATGCTTTCACTATCACCACTTTGGAGCGCAATACTTTATGTCTCACTACCTGGAAGCAAATGCTCATCCTTCAGACCAACAGCAAGCCGCTAAGTTACTGCGATGGCTGGGCTGGGCTGGTTTTTGGCTACAGCTTGTTTTAACCGTTGTTTCTGGACTGATTTTAGGGTTTGCGGTGCTAGATCCAAATCTCAACCTCAACCTCAAATCGGGCATCGGTTTGCTGTCCGTGCTTGGGGGCATAGCGGCGTTAGGCTTCAGCCTCTACTGGTGCTTTCGCTATGTTCGCCTTGGGCGGCAATTGGATGCAACAGAGCCTGCTTTACATCCTGGTCGCAAGGAAACCATTCAAGTGTTGCAGCTCGGTGTTTTAGTCAACTTGATAGCGATGTTATTGACGTTAGTCAGTATTGAAACGATTGTTGGCAGCCTGCTGCTCAAAACGCTATCGTTGCCACAAGGTGCGGCTGTCTATCGCACAGGGCAACTGATTGAGCCGATCGATATTTTTGTTGTCCAGGCAAATATCAGCATGATTATGGCTCAATTTGTGGGCATCAGCATTCCCTTTTGGTTGGCAAGCCGTGTGGAACACCGCTTATAGCGATCGCTATGAGCGCTTTAATCGTGATTGCGTTGAATAATTTTCTAAGGTACTCCCTGACTGAATATAAACTATGCAACAGAGAGTACTGTAGGATTGATTGATAAGTTATCTTAATGGCTTCATCAAGGTAGTTGAGGGGCACCACCGATATTTACCGTTTTAATTTGATGGTTGAGAATGAGTTTTAGGCTGTTGTTCATGTTCTTGTTTTTGTTCAGGTGTTAAGATTGCATTAAGTTGGCTTTTTTCATTTTCGTAAATTGTTTTGAGTTCTGATTTTTGGGCACTCGTAAGAGTTAGATTAGCCTTGCGATGTTGTTTTCTAGCAATCTGAAGCTGTGTTTTTTGTTCAGCAGTAAGAACAACTGCTATTTTTTCGTGAATAGACTCATGAATTGATTTTACTTGTGATTTCTGATCATCACTCAAGTTGAGGTCAAATTTTTGTTCTGGTTCTACTATAGGTTCAAGCTGTGCTTTTTGTTCAGCAGTGAGAACAGCATCCATTTGTTGCCGAGTAGACTGATAAATTGATTTGATTTGTGATTTTTGATCGTCGCTCAGATTCAGATTTTTGAATTCATCAGCTTGTTCATCTATATGAGCTGATTCTACAATAGCAAACTCAGTGAAAGAAAAAATCACAGGTACAGCAGTAATATTTAAATCAATTACACTGGGTAATAGAAAATAAGTTTCAAGTTGCATGGTAAAAATCCTAATATCTTTAACCTACTTTATATGATAGTTGTTTAAATCTTTAAGCAACAGATTAAAAAGTAATTACTTCAATAAGTAGAAAGGTCATATCTAATAGTAATAATGCAATATTTTGTACTAAATATATAGCGGGTTTACATTCTAACAATGTCAAGAAAGAGTTTAGTTATTGGGATTAAAATAATCGGAGGAAGAGGGCAGATTCTCTGGCTACAATATTCTAGCCCATCAATGGATTACACAATTGTAATTCATTGATCAAGTTTGTAACGATTTGTAAGCTTTTAATACTAAGTATACAAATTATACACTCATCAAACGTTTTGTTAAACATTATTTATAACAGAAGTGTGTTAGACTGATATTCTATTAATAAATTGATCAGACCTATTTTGTTTGTAGCAGTGCAAAAATATCCTTGCTCAAACAGCCATCTTAAGAGTTTTAACATGAACAGTCTCTTTTTTTTACCAGTTACTTTAGGATTAGGAATTTTAATAGGAAATTTTTTCTTTCGTAGTTTGTGGATGACCATCCAGAAATTACCTACAACCCAAAGCCCAATTTTATTAACATTAGGCAGCTTTTTTGGACGGTTAGCGATCGCGATCGCTGGATTTATTTTAGTGCTAGTGATCGCTCAAGAAAACGCACTTTGGCATCTTCTCGTTTGTTTAGGTGCGTTCATTTGGGTACGCAATCACACTATTGAAAAGTTGCAGCGGAAATGGTCAAGGAGACTCAATGCAGATTAGTCCGGATCAGATCGTATTTTACCAGCAGGGATTTGTGTCGATTAATGCCACTCTGGTTTTTACATGGATGATCATGCTGCTGTTAGGTGTTGGTGCTTGGTTAGTGACGCGCAAACTCTCGACAGACACACAGATATCCCACTGGCAAAACCTCCTGGAAGTCTTAGTGATCAACTTACGCGATCAAATTCAGCAAACCAGTGGACAAAATCCCGATCGCTATTTGCCCTTTGTCGGAACCCTGTTTGTTTTTATTGCTACCTCCAATCTATTAGCGATCGTTCCTGGTTATCAGGCACCTACTGCTTCACTCTCCACCACTGCTGCTCTCGCAATCTGTGTATTTTTTTCCGTTCCTGTTTTTGGAATTAGTCAGCAAGGAATCTGGAAATATCTGCACCACTATATAGAGCCAATCCCCATCTTATTTCCCTTTTATCTAATTAGTGAACTCTCACGGACCTTAGCTTTAGCAGTACGGTTGTTTGGGAATGTGATGAGTGAAGGGATGATTGGAGCGATTTTACTATCAATAGCGCCATTCTTCTTTCCAGTCATTATGAAGGCTTTAGGCTTATTGACAGGTTTAGTTCAAGCATATATTTTCGCAATTTTAGCAGTTGTTTATATTGGTTCTGCCAGGAGTGAAGAAGATGGCTCAAAGTGAATCACTATCTCTGATATTGGGAATTATTGGCCCCGTATCAATCTTAACCGCAGGACTGACTATGGCGATCGGATCAATCGGTCCAGCTCTCGGTGAAGGTAAATCCGTTGCTCAAGCCCTCAGTTCGATCGCTCAACAACCCGACGAAGTAAATACCATTACCCGCACCTTATTTGTGGGATTAGCTTTTATCGAATCCGTCGCGATTTATTGCTTTGTCATCGCGTTAATTATTCTGTTTGCTAATCCATTCTGGAGCTATGTGGTCGCAGCGATCGCTAAAGCAGGAGCGTGAGCAAGTGGAGATTAACTGGTTTACCTTCTTCGCGCAAATCCTCAACTTTTTTGTGTTGATCTTTGTGCTGCAACGTTTCCTATATAAACCGATTACCCAGGCAATGGCACGCCGCGAGAAGACCATTCGCGATCGCTTGTCATCAGCAGCTCAACAACAAGAAGAAGCTGAAAAAGAGGTCAAGCATAATCAGGAAATACAACAGAAATTCGCAGATCAAAAGACCGAATTGCTAACTCAAGCAAAATCAGAAGTGGAGAAAACCCGCCAAAATTTGTTGAAAGAAATGCACGAGTCAGTAGCTAAAGAGCGATCGCAATGGCAAACCAATTTACAACAGCAAAAAGATGCTTTTTTGCGCGAGGTGGGCGATCGCACGATGCAGGAATTACAGACAACTGTGCGACGAGTATTAACAGACTTAGCAGAGTCAGACCTAGAAACACAGATTGCTAGGGTATTTTTGCAGAAGTTGCGCGATCTGACGGAAACAGAACGTGCCGATCTGACGACGGCTTTAACTACTTCGACAAAAGACAGCATTCCGTTGATATTAGTTAGTACATTTACCCTACCAACGGATATTGGTGCAGCGATCGCTCCTGTTTTGCAAGATTACTTCAACGCAGTAGGTTCAGCCAAAATCGAGCTAACTTATGAAATCCAATCTAGTCTAATTTGTGGGATCGAAATACGCGGTACAGGATACAAATTAGCGTGGAGTATAGACACTTACTTAAATACCATCACCGAAAATTTAGTTACAGTTTTTGCTCAAGAAACGAATCAGAAATTAGAGGAAGCATGAGGTGGAAAAAGAAGAAGCTTTACAAACAGTTTTACAAGATACTTTTGAAATTTATGATCGAGTTCTCGATCAGTATAAAGCGAAATTGCGATCGCAGGAGATCGGGATTGTCCAATCGATTGGGCAAGGAATTGCTCAAATTATCGGTTTGCCCCATGTACAGTCAGAGGAAATTGTCCGTTTTACTGGTGGTAGCCTAGGATTAGTGTTTAACCTCGATCCTGAAGAAGTTGGGGTAGTTTTGCTCGATTCTAGCCAGCACCTCCAATCAGGTACGGAAGTGCAACGCACGGGTAAAATTCTTGATGTACCTGTAGGTGATGCACTGTTAGGAAGGGTGATCGATCCTCTCGGTCGTCCCCTTGACGGCAAAGGCATAGTGCGAACCTCACAACGCTATCCCGCTGAACGTAATGCTCCTGCGATCATGGATCGTGCATCCGTAAATGTACCATTGCAAACTGGAATTAAAGCGATCGATGCCTTAATTCCAATTGGACGCGGACAAAGAGAATTAATTTTAGGCGATCGCCAAACG
The DNA here is from genome assembly GCA_963744145.1 of uncultured cyanobacterium. Classification (GTDB taxonomy): domain Bacteria; phylum Cyanobacteriota; class Cyanobacteriia; order Cyanobacteriales; family CAWUOF01; genus CAVUSO01. Next base: position 3,180,899 of record CAVUSO010000001.1, read on the forward strand.
GGTAAAAGCGGTCTTGCTCTTGATACAATCATCAATCAAAAAGGTAAAAATATTCTCTGTATCTATTGCGCGATCGGACAGCGTAGTGCAGCTGTTGCCAAGCTAATTGCCGACCTCAAGGAACATGAAGCAATGGCATACACAACAGTTGTGATGGCAGCAGGAGAAGAGGCACCAGGATTACAGTATATTGCTCCTTATGCTGCTACGGCAATGGCAGAATATTTTACAGATCAAGGGCGCGATGTACTAATAGTTTACGATGACCTCACCAACCATGCTCGCACCTACCGAGAAATCTCTCTCTTAATGCGTCGTCCACCTGGACGGGAAGCCTATCCAGGGGATATTTTTTATATTCACTCGCGCTTACTTGAACGCTCTACCCATTTCAACGCAAAACGAGGTGGTGGTTCCTTAACTGCGCTACCAATTATCGAAACAGAAGCACAAAATATTGCTGCATATATCCCAACTAATCTAATTTCAATTACCGATGGACAGATTTATCTTTCACCCAGTCTGTTTCAAAAGGGAGTATTACCTGCAATTGATGTTGGTAAGTCGGTTTCGCGGGTGGGTGGCAAAACCCAACTCCCTTCCTATCGCAGTGTTTCAGGGGATTTACGTCTTTCCTATTCTCAATTTGAAGAGCTAGAGTCTTTCTCTCGCTTTGGTACGCGCTTAGAAGAATCAACTCGGATTACTTTAGAACGCGGACGAAGGGTGCGCGAGATTCTCAAACAAAAGCAATATGTACCCATGTCGGCTGCTGTACAAATAGCTGTGTTGCTTTCGGTGACAACAGGGTTACTCGATCCCGTGCCGATCGCTAAAATTTCCCTAGCTGAACAAGCGATCGCCAAAGCCATATCTACTCAGTTAGCCGATCTTTGTTTGCAAATCGAAAGTGGAGTTGTATTGAATGATGCCGATCGCGATACCTTACTGAAAATTGCCAAAACAGCGATCGCTACCGTGATCAAGGAGTAGCTATGTCATCCATTGAGCTTCTCCAACATCAAATCCATACTGCCCAAGACCTCCAATCTGTGGTGAAAATGATGAAAGTATTAGCGGCGTTAAATATCCACCAATATGAACAAGCAGTTACATCTCTTGCTGAGTATAATCATACTATCGAAATGGGTTTGCACGTTGTCCTAAAAGCAGCACATAATTATGATGCTTCTACTCAAGATGTTAACAATAATCGCTTCACAACCTATCCACAATCCCTTGCAACGGATCTTGGTCGTTGCGGTGTAATTATCTTTGGCTCTGAGCAAGGGATGTGTGGTCAATTTAATGAACAGATTAGCCACTATGCGATCGCTGAATTAGAAAAATTGAAGATATCACCCGAAAATCTAGCGATTTTCGCCATCGGAGCGAGACTTATCCCCCATTTAGAAACCACAGGCTATGCGATCGAGCAAACTTTCAATATGCCTAGTTCATTAACTGGAATCACGTCAATGGTTCAAGAGATTTTACTGCACATTGACACCTGGCGCGATCGCGGTTCGACTCCGCTCACCGACCGCGGTTCGACTCCGCTCACCGACCACGGTTCGACTCCGCTCACCGACCACGGTTCGACTCCGCTCACCGATCGCCAGCAAATTACCCAAATTCTTTTGTTTTACAACCAATTACATTCCAATACGTTATCTGATCCGTACAAACTGCAACTGTTGCCACTTGATCACATATGGTTAGAACATATTGAAAATCTAGCATTGAAATCGCGGACTCTACCCACTTTTACAACGCCGAGGGATGTTTTAGTTGCGTCTCTATTACAACAATATTTCTTTATCTCGCTCTATCGCGCTTTTGGTGAGTCCCTTGCTAGTGAAAATGCTAGTCGTCTTGCTTCTATGCAAGTAGCCGAAAAAAACATCGAAGATCGGATCACAGAGTTTACTGGTCAATTTCAGCAACAACGCCAAACTGCAATTACAGATGAATTGTTAGAAATTATTTCAGCATTTGAGCTGTAGATGATTGATCTGTGGGTGGGGGCGGGTTTTTAGAATTAGTTGCTAGAGCTGCAAGTTACTGGTGAACCCGTCCCTACCATGATGGCCAAATTGAAGATCAAATTAATCCTCACATAGTTGATCAAATTTGTAGGGGCAGGTTCACCGATAAATTTGGTTACCAACAGATAACTATTATAAACCTGCCCCGGCCTCACAGATCAGACTCAAATTAACTGCAATTTCATAGTTAATTGGGATAACTGAGATATAAAAATCGATAATTTATATATAACTCTGTGCTTCTGCGGTTCGTTCAAAAAATCCTGTTCACAAACAAAATATACTCGCTATACATAGGTCAACTTTAAATGGAACTAACTATTAAATCATCTCCCCGCTCAAATCATTCTCAAGAGCAAAATCTCGGTTCTGTTCTCTCTGTACACAGCAGCATCATCGATATCCATTTTCCTAAACGGTTACCAGATATACATACCCAGTTACAAGCAGGGAAAGACGGTAAGATTGCGATCGAGGTAGTTTCCCATCTAAACGCTCAAGTGGTGCGGGGTGTAGCACTTGTCCCGACCGCAGGTATAACACGCGGTGAGATTGTCATTGATACGCAGCACCCGTTACAAGTTCCAGTGGGCGATCGCCTTTTAGGTAGAATGTTAAACCTATTTGGTGAAGTGATCGATGAGAAAGAAGCGATCGCAGGTGGGGAATGGCGATCAATCCATGCTACACCGATCGCGATGTCAGAGCGAGTTACCAAATCTGAAATCCTCAAAACTGGAATCAAAGTGATCGATCTGCTCACACCATTGGAACGGGGTGGTAAAACAGGTTTGCTTGGTGGTGCGGGTGTTGGTAAAACGGTGCTAATTACAGAAATGATCCATAACATGGTCAAGCAGCACCAAGGTGTAAGTTTATTTTGTGGGATTGGTGAACGGTGTCGCGAAGGTCTTGATTTATATCAAGAAATGGAAGCAACTGGTGTTCTCCAAAATGCTGTTTTGATGTTTGGACAGATGAATGAACCTCCGGGAGCTAGGTTTTGGGTAGGACACGCAGCTCTGACAATGGCAGAATATTTTCGCGATCGCTCTCAAAAAGATGTACTGCTTTTGATCGATAATATTTTTCGCTTTATCCAAGCAGGTTCAGAAGTATCAGGACTGATGGGAATAATCCCTTCGCGGGTGGGTTATCAACCAACTCTCGCATCTGAATTGGCTCAACTAGAGGAGCGCATTTGCAATACATCAGCAGGAGCAATTACTTCTATTCAAGCGGTTTATGTACCTGCGGATGACTTCACCGATCCCTCTGCGGTCGCTGTGTTTTCCCATTTATCAGCAGCAATTGTATTGTCCCGTAAACGAGCAAGTGAAGGGTTATATCCGGCGGTGGATTTGATGCAATCAAATTCTAAAATGCTGATGCCTCATATTGTTGGCGATCGCCATTATCAGGTTGCTCAATCAGTACGCAAAACTATTACTACCTATGAGGAATTAAAAGATATTATTGCGATGTTGGGTTTAGAAGAATTATCCCCTGGCGATCGCCAAGTGGTTTCGAGAGCGCGACGTTTAGAACGTTTTCTCACTCAACCTTTCTTTTCGACTGCCCAGTTTACAGGTTTGACAGGGAAATTAGTAGAATTAGATGATGTTCTAGCAGGATGCGAGCGTATTCTCAATGATGAGTTTTCTGATGCACCAGAGCGATCGCTCTATATGATCGGCTCTATTGATGAAGCTGGAAAAGCTCCAAAGGAAAGTAAAAAATCATGACCTCCACACCATCAGAAATGAGGCTCAAAGTTGTGTTACCTACCAAAATACTGCTCGAAACAGACGCGATTAAAGTAATTGCCGAAGCGGAGTATGGGATGTTTTGTTTGCTACCTCATCATATAGATTTTGTCGCGACACTAATACCGAGTTTACTATCCTTTGTCTCAACTCAAGGAAAAGAACAATTCCTCGCGATCGCTCAAGGAGTTTTGATCAAGTATGGTAATCAGATTACTGTCGCTACCCAATATGCTGTTCAAGGTGGCGATTTGGGAATGTTGAAACAAACCCTTGAGCAACAGTTGGGCTTAATTGATGAACGGGAAAAAACAGCACGTTCCGTTTTAGCAAAGTTAGAGGTAAACACGCTTCGGCACTTTATTGAGTTAGGTGAATACTGATGAAAACTCCACTCTCTCCCTCCCGTAAGTCGCGATTACAAACGGATCGCTTTCAATTGGCGATCGCTAATAAAGAACGTCGCAAACTTTATGCTCGTCAAGCAAAACCTTATGGTGGTGTTTGGTTTGGTTTGGGTTTTGCAGGTTTAATCGGTTGGTCAGTTGTCGTACCTACTTTGTTAGGAATGGCACTAGGGATCTGGATCGATTCCCAATTTCCCAGTCAGTTCTCATGGACATTAGCTCTAATTCTGGCAGGTTTAACCATTGGTTGTTTGATTGCATGGGAATGGGTATCGCAGGAACAGCAACGCATGGCAAAAGCTCAACCACCCAATGATTCCTCTGAATCTCCAACTATTAAGAAGTAGTCATTTTTATAAATTAGTCTTGTCATGAGTAGGCGATCGCATCCTGATGCTCAACTTGATGATAAAATTCGATGAAATATCAGGTGCTAAAATCTCAATGACACGACAGCCTCACGACCAATTTGCCAAACAGTATTTAGCCGAACTACTTGCACCATTAGGGGAGGTTAACATCAGCCGCGAAGTCAGTGGCGAAGTTCGCCAAATCGATGTCTGGTTTGCCCCCGCATCCCCACCTACTGCTGATCAAAAAATCTTAGGATTACTAGGTAGAATAGTCACAACGCCCTGTTTGTTGGAACCTTTTCGCAATCAACCCAGCAAAACAGAGATTCGCAACTGTATCCTCAAACTATTTTCCCTACAAAGCGAATTGCAGTCGGCAAGCTAGACGAGTGGAAGATCCGGTGATGGAAAATGAGTTACCTCAATTGTGGATTTTGGCAACTTCGGCTTCAACTACCCTACTCGATAGTTTTCGATTTAAACTAGAGTCAGATAATTGGTGTTCAGGAGTTTACTTTCTAGGGGAGGCAATGAAAACCGCAATTGTGGCGATTAACCAATTGCCAACTACACCAGATACCCTATGGCTGAGAATGCTTGGCAAAGGGACAACTCAGCAGCAAGCGATTGAAGAAATTATTGCACTCCCAGAAACAAATCCCTTACGCACTAATATTTTGGCCCTGGTTTCTACCTGGCGAGTTAATCTACAAACCAAACAAGATTTAACCGAAGAAGATCGGGAGTTAATTATGAATTTAACACCAGCATATATCCAATGGCGAGAAGAAACTCTGCTACAAGGACGGCAGGAAGGACGGCAGGAAGGACGCTTTGAAGAACGGCGGATTCTTGTAGAAAATTTGTTAATAGCCAAATTCGGCTCTATTGATGAGCGACTGTCAGAAGTGATTCAACCAATAATTGAATTACCGCCACAAGAATTAACTCGAATCATGCTTAACTTATCAAATCTATCTCACGCAGATTTGTTAGCTAGGTTTGAAAATAGGGAGCATCAATAATCAATAGTAAAGTACACCCATTCCCCAGGACAGGGCAATGCCATGTCCCTACTTTACACCTTAATTTTACCTCGGTAAATCTATTGGCCGATCGCCATCAATCCTCATTATATCGTTAAATATAAGATGGAACTGTTGACGATTGATATGTGGGTGGGGGCGGGCTTTTCTAATTAGTTGGTAAAGCCGCGAGTTACTGATGACCCCGTCCCTACCATGAAGATCAAATTCATCCGAAAATATGTCATCAAAAAAGAGAATTATGCTAATACTTGTAATTATTACGACAGATAGTCTATATATGAGGTGTAGTGCCAATTTATGAAACTGATATTTTTCTCCAAAAAAGATTAGAAAAATATATTGGTGCTATTTGATATTTTATCCACCAGTATAATTATTATCTAGCAGTATAAGCTAAACAATAGGTAATTTGTGTATTTTTAACATTTTAGAGAATACCATGACGTGCAAATAGTTTTTCAAAGAAATCGACAATAGTTGTACTAATAGTATCTTTTGTAAACTCTTCACCTCCAAAACGATATATTTCATAACCGAGAAGTCTAATTCTTCGATCCTCAGCAACCATTTTAGCATAGAGTTCTGGTGAAGCAAATTTGTTTTTAGAATAATGATGAATGCCATCAATTTCTATAATAACTCGACTTCTATTGCGAAGAAGTATGAGAAAATCCAGCCGTTGTCTAAAAAGTATTGGTTCTGTGCGATCCTTCTGATTAATGGGATCATAATGTAGGTAAATCTGTGGCAATAATGCTGGGAGGTTATCGTGCAAACGTCGAAAAAAATTATGAAAATAGGTAGAAAAAAACAATTGTTCAGGGGTTTTTTTGTCTTCTTGTTCAGAATCTTGTTTTGCGAGAGAATCATACAATCGCATTCCAAGCTCATTCCTCATCTCCTGATCTATGGAGTTTAGTCCTTTAAGTCTACGCTCACCACTCTAAAAGCATTCCCCAAGTAAGATCATCATTAGTCGGAGGCTGATCATAAACTAGACTATCCCTATTATTATTATCGGCAAAACTAATATCCATATTCACTGTATCAGTAATTAAAATATCAGGTTTAAGTCCAGTGGATGCAAAAATTATGTATTTGGGTGTCCCCGATACTCCTGTTGATCTTTTCCGGACTTTATATATAGGAAGTCCTCCTTGTTTACCTTCTTCACATAATTCAAAGTCATTCTGTTTAAGCAACGCATTAATTAGTGTTATAAGATGTTGTTGGTCTGATGATGTTTGAATTTCTGGATGGACGATACGCTCAATTAATAAGCAAAAGCGTTGGTCTGGCCATTCAGATAAATTTAGTAGATTAAAAAGTTCTGTAACTGATAGTATTTTCCTTGAGGTATATGATTCTTGATATATATTTCCATCAGAATCAGTCTTCATATTGTAATATAAACTTGTATTAGGAATAACCAAATTAAAAATATCTCTAAGTGTTGATCTTCCCCAAAATTTAACTCCTTTTAAATTTTCCACAATCCTGATTCGCGTAACATTGTCAATATGCCGAACACCCTTATTTTCTATCCACCAAAGATTATCTTGAATATCTTGGATATCATTGTCTGATAATTTATTACTCTTGATGCTTGGATAAGATTCAATCATTTTTTTAGCAGCATTAATGATAACTTCATTACTAGCATTATTTGTTATTTTAGTAAGGTATTTCTGTTTGCCCAAATTGCCTTTTTCGACATCTGGTAATCCAAGAGCATTTTTGACATTATCAAGAGTATTCCAAGTTTCTAAATTTGAAATAATCATAACAATTTTGGAACGGAGATTATCAAATGCTTGCTGTATATCAACCATAGATATAACCAATTTGCGACTAGAAAAATGAAATCAAAAACAAAAGCATTATAGCTCAAATCTTAAGTATCTGGTTATGACTGTTTTTCAGCCCTTTTTCTAGCTCTATACTCGCGTTATTTTGCGGCTAGATAGGATTTTCACACGTCAGTATAACGGTTAGTAGCTCTAAGGGCTTTTAAGATACTTATCCGGTTGATTAGTTTTGTAAGACTCTTCAGACTAAATCAGCAAGTCTAGCAAGTAGGGAGAATGCAAAATATTTCCCTACTCTGGATACCAGACAAGAAGTTTCCATTTAGCTAATTGCCCAGGTTGATAGGATAATCAGCTTATGACTAGGTATTAACCTCAGAAACAATCCAATCTTCGGGGACTGAAATTTGCCCTCTACCATCATCAGAAAGTAATAAATAGGTATAGCCATTGCCATTAGGGATGTGGTGGACTATTTTCCCATATTGTAGTTTTTTATCTGGATCAGTAGCGTCGATATAGGATATCAGGCTATATTCAGCGAATTTTGGTTGCATTTGAGGCATTCTCAAATAAATGAATAATTTATTATATAATACAGCCGCACGATCAACATACTACAGTCAAGAAAAATGATTTGCTGGCGATCACATGACCAATTAGTCCAGCTTAGTTTTTGCACTGTCCAGATAACGACTACGCGATCACCTAAACCAAACCAGCAATTAACCCAGATATCTCAAGCTGGTGCTGTTGCCGATTGTCATCATAAATTAGCAATGTGTCTGTCTGTTTATGTCGTGAAAAATTTCTGGACTCTGCGAATATCACCATTAGTAGAATCGAGTGCAGCGGCGATAGATGAGTGTCTGATTCTGTGTGGACTCATCAGTTTCTTAATCCCAGCTTTCCCACAGCATTTCAACATAATTAATCATAGACTCACCGTAATCTCAGGGTTGCATGGTCGCGTTTACCTGCTAGAGTATCGCAATCGCAAATCGCAACAACCAGCAAGAACTTTCTTGAAACGTTCAACATCGATGCCAGTCGGATCTCGGTAACGCTCTACTTTCTCACTGGCGATCGCAGTAAAAATTAGTTGATGATTCTCATAGCACATTTTATAGATATAAATTGTAATTAATGGGATCACTTATCAATCAACAACGTTGAGGTATAACTTCCCCAATACACTGGACTCAAATAACCTTTTACAAATCGATTACAAGTTGGATACATTCTGGGATATTAAGATTGTTAGGCGTCATGATTATTCAAGGTAGTATCTTAATGCAGTCACCAATGATCTTGTTCATCTGACTAGCCTTTGAGAAGTATTCCAATCTATGATTTCGACTAATTTTAGTTGCTCCACGAGTCCCTACTGCCGCTGCCCACGCCAGCCAATCTGATTTACCATTACGAAGATGTTCATCTCGTAATTCAATCATGCCAAATCTTTTTTCAGGTATCTCTAAAATTTTGGCACGAGATATTAAAGTTGCATTTGAATGCTCATAAAGCTCGAGCAAAATATTTGGGTAATAATGGATATCAGAGAGATAATCTTCTGCAAGTTTAGCCATCCAGAAAAGCTGATATTCAGTGATATTCTGACCATTTTTAATAAAATCGAGAATTAGAAATGCAAGGGATTCTTTATCATCCACATATCGGGAAAAATGGTATATGTTCTTACTTAAACTTGGAAATCGGTTCAGAAAAATCTGCATTTGCTCGAGAACCTGAGTTCCATTGTCTCGAAGTAGTACCAGAATCAATTCTGCATCCGATTCATCAATATCAGGGTCTTTGAGTAGATTTAGTAAGTACTCAATTTGTTCAGGAGTCAGATTATCGTAATATTCTTCTTGCGGAAAGTTAATTTCTCCATAGGTTTCAACAATTGTTCGCCGAATCCTCAGTAAATCAGCCTTTATTTTGACAACTTCCTTTGCTACATCAATTTCATTCACCTTACCAATGATGGTCTTTGTAGGGTTTAATGAAAGTCCTTTGTCACCAAGTAACCGTTGAATAGTAAGAAAATCATCAATTAGCACACTTTCTTCATCGGAAAAGAGATAGAAATCATCCATAAATCGAAGCAGTAAGCTACATCGTAGTTTCATAGAGTTATCAATAAATTTCAAAAATTCTGCACCGATCATCTTACAAGAATGAATACCTTGAGGTAAACAATCTATTGAAATTCCTGCATTTGCTTGTCTAAGAAATTGTCCAAGATAGCTAACATCATTTTCCGGTGCATCAATGTCACTGAACCAACTAACAATATCATGATGATATAATGAGTTGAAATAGGTAGCTATATCAAATTTAAGAGCAAATTTATATCTTTTTTTTGCAGAAGCAATATGTTTTTTGAAATCTTCATAGCTTCTAGATGAAGGTATGGGTTTTCCCTTCTCAAATTGATAACCAAAGCTACGCCGAGTCTTTTGAAAATCTTTTCTAAAGAGGTTTCGATTTCTATAAATAATATCGTAAATAAATAACTCAGCAATAGGATCAAGTTTTACTGTTCGACGCAAATGAAAGCCCTGCTTTGAAGCATAACACCTAGTTTGTGATAAAAAAGAGTGTTGAGTATTTTTTATATCTAGCACTTTTTCATAGACATATTGAAGAGTTTCTTTTCCATGATTCTCTGCAATCACTTTTGTAGTTGAGAGTGGAAATAGAGTTTTAGGATAGTCGTCTATAATATACTGAATACTTGTATAGTTGTTCATGTTTCAGAATATAAAAGTAAAATCTGTTGTCCTTGAGGAACTGGCTAGGCAGCATCTCAGTTTTGCAAAAACACTGCATAGGGAAAACTACGCAAGTTTGGTACTAAATAAGCACGACTACGACCAATCTTGGGATTGATAGCTAGTTTTTCCATACACCCATGTAAATTTCTGATCAATGTGATCGCTCGCTCAAAATTATCCACAGCGATGTAGTCAAAAATATCAGTCAGGTCGGTAAAAGCCTGTGGTCTAATAATTACCTTGACCATTTAATTAGCCTTTGTCTGTTGAGTATAGCGTTGTCTGCCTCGCTCAATAAAATCTTCAACATCAAAAGGCTGAGGTTCACCGCTGTCAATACCAGCTTGGACCTGCACTCGTAATTCATTCAGGCGGATCTGCTTTAAAGCATCGTGATCTTTCAGAAGCCTTAGCCCTTCTCGGATGACTTCACTAGCGGAGTTATAATATCCGCTTGCTACCTTGTCGGCTATATACTTTTCTAATTCTGGTTGAGTGAAACATTCATAGATTCTTGCTCCTGTGCATCTACTTTTATTTTACATTGAATAACCAGAAATAGCAATATTTGTTATTCTCCTAAACCGACTCAGCAATCAAACTATTTTTATATTGCAACACTGCCGCGATCGCGGCAGTGTTGATTCAAGGCTCAGAACCGAGCGATCGCTTCACTCCTGGGGTCACCACTTTCTACCCGTCTGCGGACTCGTGCGATCACAACTATCCCCAACATCCAGATAACCACTTTTCAAGAAATCAAGTAATTCCAAATATCCAGACCAAAACTGGATAGCATAGGTCACCATCAGCCTACTCTGAACACTTATCAACCGGATAAAATTGAGCCATGACTAAAATCAATAAAAATACTATAGATTCGGTTCGTGATCTATTTATTAGAGGGACTCGATATATTAGTGGTATAAAATTAAAAGTAGCGCAATTAGTCTCTGGTATTGAAACACAGCGACTAGCCCGCAATTATCAAGTAGAACGGGTGTTGCGTTGGTATGAAAAACAGGGTGACGCGCTAGTTGGCGAAAAAGTGTTGAGTAACATAGAATTGTCCGAACTTCAACAACTATTTGATCAACCATTAGATAATTTGATGTATGAGTGTTATTTGGTGACAGACGAGCAAGTGAATTATCTTCAGGAAAGGCTAAACCAAACCTTTGATCTGCAATCCTATGAATATTTTGTAGACTGTGATGTAGTATGCGAGCTAAACCAACCCAGCAATTAACCCAGATATCTCAAGGCCATTAATTCCGAGCTCGATAATTTTGAGCTTTCAGAAATTGAGCCAATGAAGCTAATCGAGGCAGCAATTCACCCTAGCAATCACATCCTAGTCCTAACGCTAATGTTCTAGCCCAAAGTAGGATCAGGATCGCATAGTTCTGTTTACCTACAACTCGATCGCGATCACACCATCCAAGCACTTTCTTGAAACGTTCAACATCAATGCCAGTCGGATCTCGGTAACGCTCTACTTTCTCACTGGCGATCGGATCACCTCTAATCGCCGAATATATGGACAAATGTGGACTCTTGCGATCTTAATCAAAAAAAAAGAACACCTTTGCGCCTCAAAAGTGGTGATTCTCTCTGGCAGATCTGCTGGCATTACAGATAGAAGCTACGATATTGTTCTTTTCAGACCCGCCTCGACGTGGCGTTTAAAACTCTGATTGCTCAGGCTGACCGTGAGCGTAGTCGAATGGTAATTGTTTCCTCGTCAATGTTACTTAGGCTTGTTCGGTTCAGTTCACTTTCTTGAGCTTTATAGGAATGTTTAAAACTGAACGGCAGAGCTACAAGCTGGAAAGCACTCGCAGGTTTACCCTGAGCGGAGTCGAAGGGTGCCATGACCTAAATAACGTAGCAGGGGCGTATAGCAATACGCCCCTACATAGACTGGCCATCTCTACACTTTATGTACTGGTTGTCCAGATATGAAAGCGTGTTTAGCGGATCGCAGTAAAAATTAGTTGATGATTCTCATAGCACATTTGATAGGTATAAATTGTAATTAATGGGATCACTTATCAATCAACAAGGTTGAGAATCTGAAAATTTTTTCCAAAACCACTAGACAAATAATTTTTGATATTGTTATAATGGATAACGCGATGGCGAGCGTAGCCAAGTGGTTAAGGCAGTGGATTGTGGTTCCACCACTCGCGGGTTCGAGTCCCGTCGTTCGCCCTTATTAATGGGGATCATCTTTTTTTAGTGGATCGCATCTGGTAACTCTTGTTCAATCAGTTGTAAACGTGGGTTTTGAAAACCTTTGATGGCGATCGCAACTGTTCCCATCCCCATTAAGATCAAAAGAAAGGCAATTCCTCGTCCTGGACCGACTCCGACTAGATGTCCAATCGTACCAGCTAACCAACCATTTTGGGCTAATAGGGGTTCAAAAATTAAATCGGCTAATGGACCAGCAAGAAAATAAGCGATCGGTACAGGTATCCAAGTTACCATCCAACGGACCGAAAAGACTCTTCCCTGGACATCAGCAGGAATTTTACTTTGCCAAATGGCATTATTGGAGCCAATAATAAAGGGAGCACTAAATAATCCGACAAAGCAAAAAAAGGCAATCCAACCCACGGAACGACTTAAACCCACAGCAATAATTGATAATCCTAATAATAATTCAAACCCCAGAATCCCATAGACTCGTTTTTTTGGCCCGCCCCAGGTACTCATAATGATTAGTCCGCTCATCATGGCAATTCCTGCTGCTGTAAAAACTATACTAAGTTCTTTAGTAGTAGCAAAACTTAAGATCATGGGCACCATTAATACTTGAGAAATGCTAACCATAAAATTAGTTAAGGCTAATAAAATTACTAATGCTAATAAACCAGGGTATTTGGCAATATAAGTCCAACCATAAACTGCATCTTTTAAGATCGAACTCTGCTCATGTTGACCTGAAGAAGTTTTTTCATGTTTGCTAAATCTCGCTAGTAATAAAGTCACCACAGAAAACATAAAGCTGGCTAAATCCAGCACTAAAATTCCTTTAATTTTAATTTGTGCAACTAAGAGACTGGCTAAAATTGGTGCTATTAATTTTTCTGCTGCGTAGGGAACTTGAATCATTCCACTCACTCGACCAAAATGTTTTTTTGGCACCATTTGGGTGATCGCGGCACAATATGCGGGCCATTGGAACCCTTTAAAAATAGAAGTGGTAGCAGCAGCAATATAGATGGGCCATATTTCATGGCGATCGCCTAAAATTAGGGCAATAATTAGCAAAGAGCCAAAAGCTGCGCCAATTTCACTGACAATCATAATAGTACGACGGTTAGCACGATCAGCCAATGCTCCTGCAAAGGGCGATATTAATATTCCTGGTAATTCACTGAATACATAAATCAGGGTAAATTCGGTAACAACTCCAGTAGTTTGATAGATCCAGATCCCCATCGCAAAACCAGTTAGACCAGAGCCAAGTAAGGAAACTACTTGACCCAACCAAACCAAAGCAAACATTTCCATCCCTTTGGCTATGGGGCGTTGCATATTTTCCTTTTTCCTAAACTATGAAACTTTCCCAATTTTACTGAGTGCTTGAACATGAACTTCGATCTGATCTGCTGAATCTGTAATTAAATCTTCATCAAAAACGATCGCACCTGGTTCAAATAGTAATACTACGGTAGACCCTCCAAATTTAAAATAACCTTTTTCTTGTCCTTTTTTCACCTGACCAGGAGTAAATGTTTGGATAATGCTACCAACGCAAATAGCACCTACTTCTATATAAGCAATTTTTCCGAAATTTTGAGAATCAAACTCAGTCACACTACGTTTATTGCGACAAAATACATCCGGGATCTTAGTTAAAGCGATCGGATTGACTGAATGATATTCTCCTTTAATATTTTGAGTGGGTTGAGCTAACCCATCATCAGGAAAATGAAACCGATGATAATCATAAGGAGCAAGACGAACTATCAATGCTGATCCATGATGATAGGGTTTGGCTAATTCGGTTGATGCTAATAATGATTCAATGGTAATTGTAGCTGTTTTTACTGGTAAATGGGTGGCGGTGGTTAATCTTGGATAAACTAATACTTTCCCTTCTGCTGGAGCGCAAAATATAGATGAGTCTTGGGGAATTGGTCTAGCTTCGGGTTTGAGTTGGCGATAGAAAAAAGCATTATAATGGGGATAGTCAGCGATCGCTAATTCTGCTTCTTCCATCTTAATTTGATATTTAGCCACAAAATCGGGGATTTTTTTGCGACTACTGGGTAGTTCTTGTAATTTTCCATATAACCAGCAAAACACTTGGTGATTGAGGAAATACTGAAAAACTTGAAACCCGAGAGAATCTTCATACAACCAGCGTAAAGTATTTTCAGCAAAAATATTTTCAGTAATCAGTTTACGAGTTTGGCGATCGCGATAAATAACTGCTGTCTGGGGATTAGCAATAAGAGTCATTCAATCCTCTCTCCTCCAACTGATTTAGACTAAAAAATCTCTACTCTACCAAGTATAGCCCAAATATAAATACCTGTCAGCCCTAATGCTCCCAATCCAAATAACCCGTACCAGATCCCCCGGATTTTCACCATTTGAAAATTAGCTACCATCGCTATAGCTAAGATGAAATATATCCCAGCTAAAACCCATTTCATTATTTCCACTGGTAACACAAAACTTGCTGTAAATGTCAAGGGGATGAATAAAGCTGCATAAGTTACAGGTAATCCCGTAAAATACTCATTATTGCCAGTTGTAGTTAAACCTGTACTATTAAAATAAGCTAACCGCAATACATTCGCACTAATATAGATCATCAATAAAGCGATCGAGAATAGATCTTGTAATCCATAACAATAAGCAACGATCGCTGGACTGAAACCAAAAGAGCATATATCGGCTAAACTGTCAAGATGTTTCCCGACCTCAGCTTGCAATTCAGTCCGTTGCATTTTGCGAGCAATAAATCCATCAAATAAATCAATTATACCTGCATAAATCAGACAAATCATTGCCGCATAAAAATTTTGTTCGATCGCAAATATTACACTCAAAAAACTTAATATTAATCCAGTTAAAGTCAGAGCATTCGGGAAATCAAGTTGACGAATAATAGGACTGAGCATAGTTATTTTAGGGGATAGCTAAATTAGTGCTATGTTGAGTGATTACGATGGGATTTTTCGATAAAATTTGCAGAATTATATCAAACATCTCTTGTTGAATATAAGCATCTTGGTAAATAGCATTTTTACCCGCGTGGGTGATAATTTGGGGTTGATTAGGATATTTTAAAATCGGTGATCCATCAGCATTGTATCTATAGGATTGCTCTTTTTGATTAGAATAGCTAGCAGGATAAACTGCTGTTATTTCTCCACTATCTTGGGGGTTCATTGGAGCTCCAATATAATACCCAGTTCCAGGTATGGGTAATGCTGGAATTCCTCCCGGAAGAGATGAATATTTTGTCCAACGATTATAAAAATAGCCGATATTTTCCGCAACTGCTTCAGTAGTTCTGCGGTATTTTTGGTTAACTCCATCTAATACTGCTAAAAAAGTAATTTGACGTGAACCGATTTGGTGAGCTAGTTTGAGCAGAGCATTTCCTCCAAAACTATGTCCGATTAAAATTATTGGTCTACTGGGTGCGATCGCGGGGATCACTTCCTCTACCATTTGACGAATAAATTTCCGATCGTCTAAATCTGAATATGCTGATCTCCGTCTGATATAAATATTATTCCAGTCTAAATCATAAACCGCTATCTTTTTTTCCCTTAACTTTTTTTTAAGTTCAGGGGTCATACAAGGAGCACAACCACCGAATCCATTGACTAAAAAAACTATTGGTCCATCACTGGTTTTGATTTCTTCCCAGTTAATACTGGTCCCACTTGGATCAATTTTACCACAATTGCCACCCAATATGCTAAATCCACTAGATATTACGGCGATCGCGAAGTTTTTTGTCCAAGCTGTAACTAAATTTCCTAGTTTCATGGTGCTAACATTTAACTAATATTAATTAAATTATGGATGAAAAGTAAGTAGATAATCGGGGAAGTAAAGAGAAAATTATCAAATCGATCTAATATACCCCCATGACCAGGTAATAAATTACTAAAGTCCTTAATTCCTAACTTTCTTTTTAATGAAGACAGTAACAAATCTCCAGCATTACCAAAAAACAAAATCGCGCTAAATAGCAGAAAGTCTTGATAGATATTATTTGCACTTAAAACTGGAAGATATGTATGTAAAATCATGATCCCTAAAATAATCCCTACTCCTCCAAATAAATAACCTTCCAGGGTTTTCGACGGACTAATTTTTTTAAATAAATGGATTTTCCCAAAAGCTTTCCCAAATAAATAGCCAAAAGCATCATTCAGTTGTAAAAGTAATAGTAGCATTACGATTGTTTCTGGTTGGATTTCCATTAATTCCACCAAAAAATTTGCGGAAGGAATCAGAAAAAATAAGGAAAATGCTAATAAATATCCGGGTTGCCTGATTAATTTAGAATTACCGAGGAAAGTGACTAAACAAATACAAGTAAATAGGGGAATTGTAAAGATGATCAATTGACTATTCAAAAGTAAATAGACAAAAAACATGATTTGCGAAATTCCAAATAAACTTAATAAAGTTTGATTAATCGCATAATTCTTAGCTACTTCATATAACGCGAATAAAAAAATAAAAGACGCTAAGATTGTAAAGGACATAGTACCATTGACGATCGCGAAACAAATAATATGTAATAACATTACTAATGTTATTGATCTAATTATAGTTTCTTTCTTTTTCTGGAAAATAGAAATTCCTAAGACTGTCAAAATTAGAGCTAGGGATAAACAATAAAAAAGAGTTAACATTGTTAATGATTTGTTAATAATTTTGGACTGATGACGATCTGTCTGTTTTGGTAACAGCTTGAAGGAAATTTAATTGTCAAGGAAAAATAACGACCTATCTAGATTTTTTTCGTCAATAGGATAGTACCCCTAAACTCATCTTCTAAGGGGAAAATTCCTGGAGTCTGAGAAATAGTATCAATTTGTGCTTGGGTAAGAACTGAGAAATATTGAGTTAACCATCCTGATTTAAGTCCCCAATTATATAATTCTGAGAAATCAGCAAATCGCACTTTTTCCTGAAGAGTTACATGATCAAGAATTTCCAAACCTACCATTTTTAAAAGATTTTTTAAAGCTGTGGGAGTTGCTGGAACTTGAGCCATTTTCTTAATATCTTCGATCGACATAAAATTTTGGGCTAAAGATTGCATGACTTGAAAGCTTTCATAGGTAGATGTAGCAATAGAACATAATCCACCTGGGTGCAAAATTTTAGCAGCATCAGTAAGAATTTTTTCTGGCTCGACATAACTCAAGATAAAATGAATCAATACTAAATCAATCCGATTTGGTTCGATGTAATTAAGGACATTATTCACATCATCATGAAAGGTAGTAATTGCCATTTTCTTTTTGGCAATTTCAATCATATTTTTGGAGATATCAATCCCATATAAATCCGCATCAGGATATAATTCTTTTATTTCTAAAAGTATTTCTCCCGTACCTAGAGCCATGTCTAAAATGCTATGAATCGATCCAGTCACAGATTGATTTTTTAATTGGCTCACAACTAGATGACGAGATTTACTTAATAACTCAAATTGGTCATAATCGTAAGACTCGGCAATTAATTCATCATACATATTCGCAATATTCACAATTTCATCTCCTGATTGACTAAAAAAACTATTTACCGTTAACCTCTTTGCTCAATTTCCTAAATTTTCCACTGCTTCTCTTAGACATTGAGTGAGTTGATTTTCAGCAGCCCAACCTTCTACTCCCGAAGGAGGTAAAATTGGTACACCAAAGACAATCCGCAACTTTTGACGTTGAAATTTAATCTGACTAAATAGGTTGGGGATACGTCGATGAGCAGGAAAAATTGAGTAAGCACCAATAATTCGGACTGGAATTAAGGGAGCACCTGTCGCTAAAGCTAGTTTAGCTGGACCACGACGAAACGGTAAAAGTTCTCCTGTCCGAGTACGTGTTCCTTCTGGATGAATTAAGAGAGGACGACCAGCACATAAAGCTTTATGTCCAGCACGAATCGCTGGTAAAACATCCCCCTGACGATCGATGGGAATACCACCAGCAATACTAGCAAATAAACGGGTAGAAAGGTGATCGAAATGTTCCCGTTTAGCAAAACTGCATAAATTACGTCGGACAGAAGGATGTAAACAAGCAGCAATCCAAAAAACATCTAGATGAGATTCATGGTTAGGACAAAGAATAAATGGTCCTGTTGCTGGTAAATGTTCTAATCCACTTACTTCTAATCCCCATACCATCTGAGAAATTAGACGAAAATAAGATAAAGTTAAACGAGTCAAAAAACCCCGTGGTGGGGGGACTTTTTCCATCCGATCACCACCTAAAAGATCCTCTGCTAAGGATGATTTTACGATCGGAGTATTTTTACTTGTTAATGCTTGACGGACTGCTGCGACCAAATCACCAACACTGTGAAAAATTGGGAGATTTTGTTCATCTATTTTAATCCCAAATGCCCTTTCTAACTTAGCAGCTAATTCCACTACTCCCAGGGAATCAAGTCCGAGATTAGATTGCAAAGTTGAATTGAGATTAATCTGAGAACATCCTCCGATCTCCTGCATTGCTTCATTCAAGATTGTGATTACACCGATCGCAATTTCATCTTGATTTTTATCCGTCGTCGCGATCGCTGGTAAAACAGATGTTTCTCCCCTCTCGATCGCCCGCGCTAGACCACTAGTAAAAACCACATCTAAACTTTGTTGCAAAAATCCAGTTCGACAAGCATGACGCTGAATCTTACCACTAGAAGTCTTAGGAATACTCCCAGGTTTAATTAATAAAATCTGATCAACTTGTAATTGATGATGTTCAACTACTGCTTGTCTAATTATTGATGCAATTGATTCTAACTCTGTCTGAGATTTACTGGGCTCGTTCGGATTAGTTTCCGACTGATTAGAACGACGACGTTCTAGATACTTCCGTTCAACCTCAGCGACAATAATTAAACGTTCCTGTTCATCTAAGTCTACCGCAAACGCTGCTACCAAACCAGTTCTAATGGCTGGTGAACTTTTTTCTACAGTTGCTTCTAAATTCTTGAGGATAATGGTTACGACCTCTGATAATAATTAAATCTTTAATCCGACCAGTAACAAATAATTCACCATCTTTGATAAAACCTAAATCACCAGTTCGCAGAAATGGACCTGCTCCCGTTTCTACTTCATAAGCTTGGAAGGTATTTTTAGTAGCGATCGGTGCATTCCAGTAACCCAGAGCGACACTTGGACCAGCAACCCAAATCTCACCTACGCGCTCTGCTGAACATTGCATCTGGGTATGGGGATCAACAATGATCGTTTTTTGATCCAGCCAATTTTGACCACATCCCACTAAAGTTCTGGTATCATTATCCATTTCAGTGGCGGCGATCGCCCGATCTTGACTTAATTCCGTCCCCTTAACCTGATATATAACTGGAGTAACTCCTTTAGCACTACCACATACTGCTACAGTTGACTCAGCTAACCCATAACAGGGAGAAAAAGCTGTCGGACTGAAACCACATTCAGCAAAGATTGAGGTAAACTTCTCTAAGGTTTCCGAACGAATTGGTTCAGCTCCATTAAAAGCAACCTTCCAACTACTTAAATCAAGATTGATTCTTTGTTGAGCAGTAATTTTTTGAATACAAAGTTCATAGGCAAAATTTGGCCCACCACTAGTATGGGCTCGATAACGAGAAATTGCTTGTAACCATCGAACCGGACGCTGGAGAAAAACCACAGGGGACATCAGAATTGCTTGGGAGCCAATAAATAAAGCTTGAATTGTATTGCCTAAACCCATATCATGGTATAGGGGCAACCAACTAACATAGCTAGATGTCTGATTATGCTGACAAGCTGTCTGAATAATGCGTTGATTGTGGATTAAATTACCATGACTAATCATTACCCCTTTCGGAGCTGAAGTTGAACCAGATGTATATTGGAGAAACGCTAGGGTTTGTGCATCAATTGCTGGTTCTTCCCATACTCCCGTGAAATTAATTTGATCTGTAGCGAACCAGGACATGGCTTGCAGATCAGAATACTGAGTAAACTGTCGTTCAATCTGAGCTAAGATGCTACTCGTGGTCAGACTAATCGTTGCTTGAGCATCAGCCACAATTGCTTGTAAACGCTTGAGCGACTGGTTCAGTCGCGGTGGATAAGCAGGAACCGCCACCACCCCAGCATATAAGCAACCAAAAAATGCCACAATAAATTCTAATCCTGGAGGATAGAGCATCAATGCCCTTTTCCCAGTTGCGTTCAGACTTTGTAGTAGTCCCGCGATCGTCTGGGCTTGTTGATCCAATTCTTGATAAGTTAGACTAGTTTCTTGGTTTTCTCCGTCTTCGAGAAAGATAAAAGCAATTTCTGTGGGCTGAGTAATTGCTCTAGAACGTAAGAGTTCAACTAGCGTATCAAACTCAAGAGTAGGAATTGGGTCGCAAAGCGTAATATTCATCGACAATTCAAAATAAGTAAGGTTAATAGTAATTTTCTGGCGGGAAATTCACAGTGGCAAAGGTATTTACCCTGAATTTAGTTTAAACTTGGATTCAGTCTTAACATTGCATAATTTACTCATCACTTGATTGAGACTGAGGATATTGGCCACTCGGAGGACTGATCTATGTTTTAATTGGGATCACTCATTATATCTTCTCACCAGATTATTTAAGTTAATCTTAACCTTTTTTTACCATTTAGTCACAAATTGATCAGACTTAATTTTTAAATAGTATTCACAAAAATCTTCGCATATTGCTTTAAACTAGCCAAAAATGGTTTGACCGCTCACTGACAGGGGATCAAGTGATCAAAATGTTGTTTCAAAATTGATAGGGTAATGTTACTATCCCTGCGGATTGAAAATTTTGCTCTGATTGACCATCTGGAGTTAGAATTTGGTCATGGGTTAAATGTTCTTACTGGTGAAACTGGAGCTGGTAAGTCAATTATCCTGGACGCATTAGATGCAGCATTAGGAGGGAAACTCACCTCAAGAGCAGTTCGGACTGGTGCAAATCGCTCCTTGGTAGAAGCAACTTTTGAATTGAAACCAGATGTAGCCCAATGGTTGCGGAATCAGGAAATTGAGCTGTTAGAAGAGACATTAGTCGTCGCAAGTCGGGAACTGGTTTTAAGTGTAGGGGGAGTCAGAAGTCGCTCCCGTCTCAATGGTGTATTGGTGAATCGTCAATTGATGGATCAATTGCGCGATCGCTTAGTGGAAATTACCGCTCAAGGTCAAACCAGTGGTTTAGGAAAAGCGGCTTTACAACGAGACTGGTTAGATTTATATGGTGGTCAGATCATCCTTCAGCAACGTCAAACTGTCGCTGCGGCTTTTGCTGCTTGGACTTCGGCTCGATTAGCTTTAGAAAAGAGAAGACAATCAGAACAGCAACGTCTCCAACGTCTAGATTTGTTGACTTATCAAAGTCAAGAACTGAGTACCGCTAATCTCACGGATATCGATGAATTAGAACAACTTGAGCAAGAACGTAATCGTTTAAGTCATGTAGTTGATTTGCAAAAAGAAAGCTATCAAGTCTATGCAAATTTATATGAACAAGAGAACGGCGATCGAGCTGCCGCAGACTTGATTGGTCAAGCAGAAGCCACTTTAAGCGATATGGTGATTTATGATAGTCAATTACAACCCATTCTCGAAATGGTGCGAGATGCTTTAGCTCAAGTAACCCAAGCAGGAAGACAGCTAGCTAGTTATGGTGCTAGTCTAGAAGCTGACCCAGAAAGATTGAGCGAAGTAGACGAGAGAATTCGGGAATTAAAACAAATTTGCCGTAAATATGGACCGACATTGACCGAAGCGATCGCATACCGCGATCGGATTCAAGTCGAATTGACCGAACTCTGGTCAGATGGTCAGTCCCTGGATACCTTAGAACAAGCGGAACAAATTTGCACTGCTCAATTAATTGCAGCTAGTGAAAAACTGACTAAGTTACGTTGTGCTAGTGCCAATCAACTAGAATCCCATTTAATTGCAGAACTGAAACCTCTAGCTATGGCAAAAGTTCAGTTTCAAGTAGATATTATGCCCTGTACCCCCACCGCAGCAGGAGCAGACCAAATTACTTTTAGTTTTAGTCCTAATCCTGGTGAACCCATGCAACCTCTAGGTGCGATCGCTTCGGGAGGAGAAATGAGTCGCTTTCTCTTAGCACTGAAAGCTTGTTTTTCCCAGGTTGATCAAGTACCTACTTTAGTCTTTGATGAAATTGATGTGGGTGTGTCTGGTAAAGTTGCTCAGACGATCGCCCAAAAACTTTATCAACTCAGTGATCACCATCAAGTTCTCTGTGTTACTCATCAACCAATTGTCGCTGCTATGGCTGATTGCCATTTTCGGGTCAACAAACAAGTCATCGAACCCTCACAGATCGGAACAGAAAATTTTCTCCCGGTTTCTGGGCCAAATGATTTACGAACCGTTGTGCGAGTGGTAACTTTAGATCATCAGCAACGCCGGGTCGAACTGGCCCAATTAGCTAGCGGACAGTCAGACTTAGAAGCGATCGCTTTTGCCGAATCTCTGTTAACTCAAGCAGAACATTTGCGGCAAAAACCAAATTCCCATTTGGCTTAACTCATTTCCCGAGAATTAAACAATCAACTAAACCCTTGCTTAGAGTAAAACTTTTATAATACTGCTTGGACTCGCCTATGACAGCCGCATCTACCTCCTATCCGCGAACAGCATGGAACCACTCGGACACCGTCATTGAGGTTGTCGCCCAAAGAGTAACGGAAACACCTCCTCTAACAGTGGAGAGTATTCCTACCCTAGATGAAATTACACCGCAACCGCAAGAGAGTCAACCATCCCAACCTCCGAATAACTTTGCCAATAGTAATCCAGGTAGTGCTTTAACTACCACAAAAGGCAGTTTTTCGGATTTTCTCGCTCCCTTAAGTAAAGATACTTTCAAACAAGTCGTTACTGACGTTGAAAGTAAACTTCAGGTAGTGAATCAAACCCTGTCAATGCTCGATATGATTGACTCCCAGGGGTTTGATGCGATTTTAGATGAAATGTTGCGCTCGATTACCCTCAAAACCGGAGAATTATTAAACGCCGATCGCACGACCATTTTTTTATTAGATGAAGAAAGAAATGAATTATGGTCAATTGTCGCTAAGGGAGAAAATGGGCTGCCTTTAGAATTAAGAATTCCGGCTGATAAAGGGATTGCGGGTGAAGTAGCTACTGAAAAAAGACTAGTTAACATTCCCTATGATTTTTATAGCGATCCACGTTCAGCTTTTGCCCAAACGCAAGAGAAAAAGACCGGATATCGCACCTATACAATGCTAGCATTACCGCTGTTAAATGACGAGGGAAATTTAGTAGCAGTTATTCAATTGATCAACAAATTAAAACCTGTTAATGATCCGATCGCAATTTTATCAGAACGAATAGATATTAACGGTTTTACCGCCATTGATGAAGAAGTTTTTGCTCAATTTGCTCCTTCAATTCGGCTGATTTTAGAATCGTCTAAATCGTTTTATAAGGCAACTCAACGTCAGCGAGCAGCCGCAGCATTGATGACCGCAACCCAATCTCTGAGTCAAAGTAGTTTAGATTTAGAAGATACTTTGACCAAGGTGATGGATGAAGCGAAAAAATTAATGAACGCCGATCGCAGTACCCTGTGGTTGTTAGATAACGATCACGAGCAATTATGGACGAAAATCCCAATTAATGGTAGTTTAAAAGAAATCCGGATTCCCCGGAAGGCAGGTTTTGCTGGTCAAGTTGCGACATCTGGTGAACCCCTAATTATTGGATTTGATATCTACGATCATCCTGGTTCAGAAACATCTAAACAAACAGACCAAAGAACTGGCTATCGCACCTGTAGTCTGTTGTGTATGCCAGTATTTAATGCTGATAAAGAATTAATCGGCGTCACGCAGTTAATTAATAAGAAAAAACAAGGTGATTTTCCGGCTTACGATCCAGCAGATTGGCCAAATGCTCCCGAATGTTGGCGATCGAGTTTTAATCGCAGCGATCTAGAATTTATGCAGGCATTTAATATCCAAGCAGGAGTAGCCCTGCAAAATGCCAAACTATTTGCCACCGTCAAACAGCAAGAACAAATGCAGCGGGATATTCTCCGCAGTTTGAGCAACGGTGTGATTTCCACCGATAAAGCTGGCAATGTTATAGCAGCTAATGAAAGTGCGAAAAAATTATTAGGACGTAGTGAAGAAGAGCGGATTGAGGGTAAATCAGTTCAGGAATTAGTCCGACTCGAAAAAGGTGATTTCTCCAAATGGTTTACAGATGCTTTAGCCGCTGAATCGGAAAAATCCAGACAGCAATATTATCCCGAACAAACTTTATTATCCCAGGGAGAAGAACAACATAGTATTAATTTGTCGATCAACTCGATCGCTGATGCGGCTGACTCTAATAATGTCTATGGTGCATTAGTAGTAATGGAAGACATCAGTAACGAGAAGCGACTCAAGAGTACCATGTATCGTTACATGACCCAGGAAGTAGCAGAACAGTTACTAGCTAGTGGAGATACGGGATTAGGAGGTAAACGCAAAGAAGTTACTGTATTGTTTTCCGATATTCGTAGTTATACCACTTTGACCGAAGGAATGGAAGCGGAAGCAGTGGTAGCGATGCTCAATGAATATTTCGAGTCAATGGTAGATGCGGTATTTCAATATAAAGGCACTCTCGATAAGTATATCGGTGATGCAATTATGGCCGTATTTGGGTCACCCTTACCCTTAGCAGACCATGCTTGGATGGCAGTGCAAACTGCGGTAGAAATGCGTCATCGTTTAGAGGATTTTAATAAAAAACGGGTGTTTGAAAGTAAGCAAACAATTAGTATCGGGATTGGTGTTCACTCTGATGAAGTAGTGAGTGGTAATATTGGTTCGAGCAAACGGATGGAATTAACTTCGATTGGGGATGGTGTTAACCTGGGATCGCGGTTAGAAGGAACCAGTAAGATGTATGGTACGGATATTGTGATTAGCGAAAAAACCTTTCTACCTTGTAAGGACAAAATATATGTCAGAGAACTAGATTTTATTACAGTTAAAGGTAAAAATGAACCAGTAAAAATTTATGAACTGGTGGGACTTCGTTCTGAACCAGTAGCACCGGAAAAGTTAGAAATCATGGAACATTACGAAAAAGGACGACAATATTATCGCAACCGCAACTTTATCCGTGCTTTAACTGAATTTGGTCAAGTTTTGGCAATTGATACGAAGAATAAAGCAGCCGATTTACATATAGATCGTTGCAACTACTTCATCGAACATCCACCTGACGAAAATTGGGATGGGGTCTGGAGACTGACCGAAAAGTAGTATTCTGATGTCAGTTTGTCTACCTCGAATCGTTGAGTTAGGTGAAAAGAGGTTTCTGATCCGTTCCTCGCCAAAAAGCTAAAAACGGATGACAAATTACTGGAAAGCTTTCCCTAGAAGCATTCCCATCCTGCAACTCCCTTGTGATGGAGTCGCCTTACCCTCGCCGAAGACCGGATAGAATATGCAATTAGGTAGCCAGGAAACCAACTTTTCTGACATTGGTGCTGCAAAAAGCTTAACGTCTCTTGACCAAGCACGGGCAACCGGCGATGATAAAGACGTTTCGGTTTTGTTTTCGGATATTAGCGGCTACACCAAATTAATCAAAACTTTAGAATCAGAAGAGCTAGCCGATCTGCTCTCTGACTACTTCGATGCGATGGTGCAAGTCGTTTCTAAATATAAACAAACTCTCAATCAACAATTAGAATCGGCTTGTATTGCTAATCGGATTATTACTCTGTTTGGTTCCCCCTTACCTTTGCCAGACCATGCTTGGATCGCCCTCAAAACAGCTCGGGAAATGTGCGATCGGTTGGCCAGTTTTAATGAAAATCGTCTGAAAACCCAAAAACCAGAGATTAAAATTGGAATTGGGATTAATTCAGATCGGGTCAACCCTCATGCTGTTGGTGCTACTCAGGGGATGGAATTTATGGCCATTGGTGCTGGCGTCCATCTGAGCTATCGTTTGGAAGGTGTTTGTAAGCAATATGGCTGTAAAGTTGTTTTGAGTGAAAATACTTATAAACTTTGTCAAGATCGGATCTGGATTAGAAAACTAGACTCGATTCGGCTCCAAGGAAATAATCGACCCGCGATCGCTATTTATGAATTTCTTGGTTTCCGCAATGAACCAATTTCTGACCAAAAACAGCAAGTGATTGAACACTACGATAAAGGTAGGGAATATTACTTAAATAAAAAATTTGCGATCGCCATGGGAGAATTTGCCACAGTCATGGAAATTGATAGCAGTGATAAAGCTGCGGCAATTCAATTAGCCCGTTGTCAACATTGGCTGAAATCACCTCCGACGGAGGAATGGGATGGCTCATGGACAATTGGTGATAGCTAAAATTACCAAGAAAATCTAGTTGGTGGTGAACCGAATCTGTTTTAAAATGCTATTCGGAGCTTTCCTGTGATCGCCTTTTCCTCTAGACAAAGGCGGTGACAGTCGCGCAAAAATATTTCAGATGGAGAATGGTTTTGGATTTATCGCGTATTCCCCCCCAACCTAAACCGGGTCTAATCAATGTTGTGATTGAAATTCCCGCAGGTAGTAAAAATAAATACGAATTTGATAAAGATTTGCAAGCTTTTGCCCTGGATCGGGTTTTGTATTCCTCAGTTCAATATCCTTATGACTATGGATTTGTCCCCAATACCCTCGCAGATGACGGTGATCCTCTAGATGGAATGGTAATTATTGGTCAACCCACCTTTCCTGGTTGTGTAATTGCTGCCCGTCCGATTGGAATGCTGGAAATGATTGATGGGGGCGATCGGGACGAGAAGATTCTTTGTGTGCCCGACAAAGATCCGCGTTATACCCAAATCAAAAGTATTCATGATCTCACCCCCCATCGCTTAGAAGAAATTGCCGAATTTTTCCGAACTTACAAAAATTTAGAAAAGAAAACCACAGAAATTCTGGGGTGGCAAGAAGTAGGAAAAGTGCTGGAATTAATCGACAAGTCCATTAAAGCACACAATGCTCAGCCCAAGTAAGTAAAACCAGTCAATTTTGGTTTAGACCATCTCAGTTCATAAGTTTAGGTTCTGGCTGATCTTGGATTGAGATCAGCCCGAGCGGATCAAAAAAGTCGCTCATATAAATAAATCAACCGAGCAAAATTATTAATTCTGGCCAAAATGGCATAGACTAGCATTAATGGGGAAAATTAGATATAATTTTCATTATTGCACTTGCCAATCAATACATTTTGGCTAAAGGTTAGTTAACTTTCCCACGATCTCCCTTGGAGTTATTTTCAAATTACTATGCAACGACCCCTCCTGTTGGCCAAGATTCCCAGTTGTACATTAACGGCTGTTAATTTGGATTACAGGGATAGCATCAGTATTGCTCAAACACTATTGGACGCTGCTGGTATTTTAGTATACGAGCAAGTACAAGTAGTGAATATCACCAAGGTCGAGCGTCTGATTACTTATGCACTTTCTGCTCCAGCGAATTCGGGTGCGATTAAACTTAATGGTGCAGCCGCCCGGATGGGCATGAAGGGCGATCGCTTAATCATCATGTCATATTGTCAACTAGCTGGGGAAGAACTAAAAAATTATTCGCCCAGGGTCATTTTAGTAGACGAACAGAACCCTGTTGTAGAAGTTCGGACCTACACTGACTTGCTAACATTAGGCCATCCTGAATCTTAAAAGATGCCAGATAAACATCAGACTGTAAATCCTTCAGAACCTGCTGAGGGGAAAGCCATCAGCCAAACTAGCCCAAGTGCTGAATTCAGCGTCTATTTTTGGGGAGTAAGGGGCAGCATTGCTACTCCTGGAATCGAAACAGTTCGTTATGGGGGCAATACCTCTTGTGTGGAAATGCGGGCAGGAGGTAAACGCTTAATTTTTGATGGTGGGACGGGATTGCGGGTATTGGGGACAACTCTGCTCCAGCAGATGCCCGTCGAAGCATATATGTTTTTTACCCATTCCCACTGGGATCATATTCAAGGGTTTCCTTTTTTTGTACCAGCATTTATCCCAGGTAATCGTTTTAATATTTATGGTGCAGTTGCTCCCAATGGTGCAACCCTGAAACAACGTCTATCTGATCAGATGCTCCATCCCAACTTCCCTGTCCCGCTTCGGATTATGCAGTCTGAATTAAACTTTTATGATCTTCACCCAGGTGATATTATTCATCTAGATGATATTGAAATTGAAACAGCCCACCTCAACCATCCCAGTGATGCGATCGGCTATCGTGTGACTTGGCAGGGACACACAGCCGTATACTGTACAGATACAGAACATCCCCAGGAAGGTTTAGATCAGAACATTGTACATTTAGCCCGGAATGCCGATGTTTTTATCTATGATGCAACTTACACAAACGAAGAATATTATCATCTCAAAACTCCGAAAATGGGCTGGGGACACTCTACTTGGGAAGTAGGAGTAGAATTAGCTAAAGCCGCAGGAGTTAAACGTCTACTGATTTTTCATCATGATCCCGCTCATAATGATGACTTTTTAGATCAGGTCGAAGCCCAGGTCCAAGCGATCTTTCCCAATGGGTTACTAGCTCGAGAAGGGATGATCCTGAAGTTGGTTTAATTATTGTTTAGTGGTGATGAAGCGGCGATCGGTTTGGTTAAATCGATCGCCGCACTTATTTTGAAGATAATCATACTTGACTATTATAACTGAATAGCTATAAAGTTTTTTTCAAATAGGAGCAGGCCGATCGCAACTAGTCATAGTTGAGGGATCTGGTGCAGCCATTTAATCATAAATAATTTACTCAATTCAGGAGTATTAATTATGCGTATCCTGATGATTCAACCTAACTATCATTCTGGAGGGGCAGAAATTGCCGGAAATTGGCCCCCTAGTTGGGTGCCTTATGTCGGTGGAGCTTTAAAAACGGCTGGTTTTACCGAAATTCGCTTTATTGATGCGATGACTAATCATATAGAGGATGGTGAATTAGGGGAACAGATTAAAGCCTATCAGCCAGATGTGGTGCTAGCGACAGCCATCACCCCGATGATCTATAAGTCTCAGAGTACCTTAAAGTTAGTCAAAGAAATTGCACCCCAGGCAAAAACAATTATGGGGGGAGTGCATCCCACCTATATGTATCGAGAAGTGCTGCATGAAGCCCCCTGGGTTGACTATATTATTCGGGGAGAAGGAGAAGAAATTACGGTCAATTTGCTCCGAGCGATCGCTAATGGTAAGGATCAAAGCGATCGAAGGGATATTTTGGGAATTGCGTTTTTGGAAGAGGGTAGAGTGGTTGCGACACCAGCTCATCCACCGATTAAGGATCTAAATACTCTTACTCCCGATTGGAGTCTGTTAGAGTGGGAGAAATATATTTATACCCCGCTCAATACAAGAGTGGCTGTGCCTAATTATTCTCGGGGATGTCCATTCCGTTGTCGTTTCTGTTCCCAATGGAAATTCTGGCGCAAATATCGTTCCCGAACCCCAAAACATTTTGTTGATGAAATTGAACAGTTGGTGAAAGAGCATCAAGTAGGCTTTTTCATTTTAGCTGATGAAGAACCGACGATTAACAAATCTCGCTTTGTGGCTTTGTGTCGTGAGCTGGTTGATCGTAATCTTGGAGTGCATTGGGGAATTAATACTAGAGTTACCGATATTCTGCGGGATGAAAAAGAATTACCACTCTATCGTCAAGCGGGATTGGTTCATGTATCTTTAGGAACGGAAGCAGCAGCCCAATTAAATCTGAATTTATTTCGGAAAGAGACAACGATCGCGGATAATAAGCGAGCTGTACAACTATTGCGTCAAAATGGGATTCTGGCAGAAGTGCAGTTTATTATGGGACTGCCCAATGAATTGCCAGAAACAATTGAAGAAAGTTATCGGATGGCCCGAGATTGGCAAGCAGACATGACCAATTGGAATATGTATACGCCCTGGCCCTTCTCCGAACTGTTCCAGGATTTAGCTGATCAAGTGGAAATTCGGGATTATTCTCACTATAACTTTGTTACACCCATTATCAAACCACAGCAGATGACGCGGGAAGAAGTCCTGAAAGGGGTACTGCGTAACTATGCTCGTTTTTATTCATGGAAATTTTTAGAGTATTGGTTTGAACCAGATGCGTTTAAGCGTCGTTATTTACTGGGATGTCTCTGGGCATTTGTGAAGACAACACTGAATAAACGTTTTTATAACCTGAAACGGGTAAAACAGAAAGGACTGCGAACAGAAATTGAGTTTGGGTTTGATGAATCGAGAATTTTAAGTACCGAGCAGATGGCTCAATTGAAACGCGATCGTCCGGTAGATATTGATTTTGTTGGCACAATTTCGGCTTGTGGTGGTCCAAATGATCTGCCTGATTACCAGACTCATACGAGTCTAACTCAACAACTCCATGAAGTGATTCAGGTGGCGATCGTGGAAGATGATGAACAAATTCGCATTAATTTACGAGTGAATTTGCGTGATGAAGCTCAAAAAGTTTCTACCCATCAGCGGATTGAGGTTGCGAGTGAAGCTACTAATGGGGAAACTGGTTTAGTCTTGCTCGAATCGATTGATGTCGATGTCGCAGTGGTTGATGCTACTCTACCAGATCTGGATATAGCCAAATTTATTCGCATGGCCCGGAAAGTCCAAGCAGGTTCTTATGTGACTTCATCGCGAATTTTGGTTTTAGCACCACCAGAACAGCAAACTCTTTTAGCCGATGCTCTGAGTGCGGGAGCGGATGGAGTTTGTTTAAAGGATGCACCAATTGAAAAATTAGCAGATGCCATCCGAACTGTCTATCAAATCGGAAGTTATCGGGATCTAGCGATCGCAAATCTTCCGGGAGTAGTTTCTCAAGCTGGTTAATATTTTCCTGGTAGGGGCGTATTGTAATACGCCCCTACAGTATAATGGGAGCGATCGACGCCTGCTGACAGCCCTTCTATGAGGCAATTAAGCAAGTTGAGTCTGTAATTTCTGGACTTGCTCTAGAGATAACCCTGTCAAAGCAATTACTTGCTCTATGGTCATACCAGCTTTGAGCAGATTAACCGCTATTCTTTCAGTTGCTTGTTGGATACCTTGTTGGATACCTTGTTGGATACCTTGTTGGATACCTTGTTGCAAACCTTGTTGCAAACCTTCTTCCACGATCGCTTGATAGAACACTGATTCTTTCATAATATCACTCCTTAATAATCTGTTGATGACTTCTTTGTGTAATCTTAAGCCAGCGATAATTGCTGTAAAAGCGTAGATGTTACTTTTCACATTCCGCTCTGGGATTTGGTCAATGTTCCGAGCTACCTGGCTTAATACTTGTTCTGGTTCAGTTGTATCACTCAACACCGCAAAAGGTAATAGTCCTGGTGTTGATAAAAATAGCTCTGTTGGTTGTTCCCAGAGTCTAATTACATCAAATTCATGTTGAGTTCGAGTTAATCTAAATGTAGTTTGTCGAACTAAGTCCGAATTTGTCCGTTTTAAGTATACCACAATTTGACGCATTTCTTTATGGGGAAAGCGACGATAACCCCTGACTCGATAATCGAGCATCCGGAAGGGAATGGTTTCATCGGGTTCAGTTTGAAATTCCGTATGTAAGATCAAATTTTCTGATTGTCTTAAAATTAGAGCATCAGTCCGAATCGGCTCTAGTAATAGTTCTCCTGGTTGTAGTTCGGTTAACTTGACCGGAGTGCCCAATAACCAACTGGCAATATCATCACTAAAAGTTTCCGCAATCAATTTGCAAATATTATCGTACATTTTCCCACCTGGCTAGAATTGAGGAGGTGATTTAACTCTCCTCCATCATTGGTTCAGGTAAGTTTAGCAGATCCGAGCTAGATTTTTTGAGTGCAATCTGATTAGATTAGTGGTAGCGATCGCGAGGTTTCTTGTAACTGACAACGTTTGAGATATATTTGAGCAACTGAATCTCTGGGATTCACACTTAAAACATAAGCAAATCGTTTTGCTGCTTCCCGAAAAAATTGCTGATAGAACATAAATAACCCTTCTTCAAAACAGGTTTTCGTTACTAATTTTCCCTGTCTTATTTCCGTTGCATCTCCATCAAACACTTCAAAAACACCCACAGCTTTTGATTTTCCCTTGACAATAGCTTGCTCAATAAAACGGATATTATATACTGTGGGATTTTGCAAACGTGCTAAAGTTTGGTGAGAAATTAATAAGGATACTCCATACTGTTTTGTTAGTTCTTCTAAACGAGCAGCTAAATTAACGTCATCGCTAATTACTGTACTATCCATTCGATTAGTTCCCCCAACAGTTCCTAACATCAAAGAACCTGTATTAATCCCAATCCCAATCTTAATCGGTAGATAACCAGAATTGAGTCGATGGTGATTATATTGATGCAGGATATTTAACATCGAAAGTCCGGCTTTGAGCGCATCATCAGCTATCCCATTAAATAAAGCCATAATCCCATCACCAATATACTTATCAATAAAACCCTTATTTTCCAAAATTGCCGGTTCCATGCGGCTGAGATAAGCATTAATAAATTTAAAATTATCTTCTGGTGTCATACTTTCCGATAGAGCAGTAAATTCCCGAATATCGGAAAAAAGAATTGACATTTCGAGCTGAACTGCATCACCTAATTTGACATCAAGGATACTTTCATAATTTAACAAAGATAAAAATTGATGAGGGACAAAACGACCGTAGGCATCAGTTAGGTTAAATTCGGCTTCTAATGATTGCTCTAATTCACAATTAACTTTCGATAATTGATTAATAAATTCTGCTCGTTCTGCTTCAGATTTACGTCGATCGGTAATATCTTGAAAAGCAGCTATAGCATAAGCAACTTGACCAAATTCATCATAAATTGGTGTTCCCCAAGTTTCAATCGGAATAATTTGGTCTCCTCGGTGGATTTCAATATCATCAGCATTAGTACGTTCCCCATTTAATGCTCTGAAAATTGGTAAATTTTCCGTTGGATATATATTATTAGTTCCGGCAATATAATTTTGATATATTTCGGCAATTTGCTCGGGTTTTATTTCTGGTATAATCTCGTGAGCAAGTAACTCCTGCGCCCTTTGATTAATATAATATGGATTCCTCTGAGCATCAAACACTACTACTCCTACGGGCATAGCTTCTAAAAATTGCGTCCAGCGATGTTCTTTCTTATGTAGCTGGGCAATCAAGAGTGATTGTTCCTGGTTTAATCGCTGAAGTTGGAGATTTTGTTCGGCCAGCTTTTTATCCTGAAGATAGCTATATATTGCTTCTGTTACTGTCAATTTTAAGTCTTCAGCTTGCCAAGGTTTGGCCAGATAACGATAAAGTTTAGCATAATTAATTGCATTACTTACTGCTTCAATTGTTGCCTGACCTGTTAACATAACTTTAACAGTTTTTGGGGATATTTGATGGACTCTTTTTAATAATTCATCTCCCCTAAGATCAGGCATAATATAATCAGAAATAATCAAAGGAACTTCATATTCATCATCTAATAATTCTTGCAATAATTCTAAAGCGTCAACTCCGGAGTCTGCACTTTCAATCAGGTATTCATTGCCGAAAGCTTCTTTCAGTTCAGCTTTAAGACTTCTGAGTATAGTTGCTTCATCATCAACACAGATAATTACCTGTTTGGTCATATTTTTTCTAAACCAGATTTAATCGTTGCTAATAATTCTGCTTCTGACCAAGGTTTAGATAAACAACAATGCAGATTTGCCTGCTCTTGAGCCCGAATAATTGCTTGTGGATCAGCTTGACCCGTCAGCAGAATTTTAATTACCCTCGGAAACTGTTCGTGGACACGAATAAGTAGCTCATCTCCTTTCATTCCAGGCATTAACCAGTCAGAGACAATTAAAATTATGGTGGTTTCATCCTGATTAAGTTCATTGATTAATTCTAAAGCATCATTCCCGTCTTCAGCAATTTCATAGATATAGGTATCACCAAATGCTGCTTTGAGTTGCGTTTTCAGACTATGCAAAATTACTTTTTCGTCATCGACACACAAAATTACGGGTTTAGACATGATACAAGCTCCTGATCAGGTTGAATAGGGAGAAGGATGTGAAAGGTTGTCCGTCCTGGTTCGCTGTTTACGGTAATCTTACCAGAATGTTTACTAATGATTTTTTTGACGATATCTAGTCCCAACCCACTCCCCTCTCCTGGGGGCTTAGTGGTAAAAAATGGCTCAAAGATTTTAGCTTGAATTTCCGTTGGTATTCCTGGACCAGTATCGCTGATGCTGATTTGTACTTGTGCTTCTGAGTGGGTAGTTTGAATGATTAAAGTCCCACGATTATCCATGGCTTGTAACGCATTATGAATGATATTCGTCCAGACCTGATTCAATTCATCTGGATAACAGGCGATCGCGGGTAAATCTCCATAGTTTTTGATCACCTCAACCCCCTGCTTAATTTGGTTTTGATAGAGGGTTAGGACGTTGTCTATGCTATCATGGATCTGGGTAGAAATCAATTCACCTGAATGATCATAACGAGCATAACTTTTGAGGGCAAACACAACTTTTGATGCTCGTTCTGTGGCCATAGTAATTGTTTGGGTTCCGCGTTGTAATCCTGATAGTTTATAGGCAATTTCTAAGATCTGCGTAGCATCGGGTCGGTGGAGTAGCACGGTAAAAGGTTCGATATCTTCATAAATCCCCATATCAACTAAAGTATCTGCTAGCACATCCGCATCTTTAAGCTGTTGAGATGAGAGTTGTGCGACTAAACCTCGCTTGATTTTTCGTTCTTCTTTGGCTGATAAATGGGAGTGGTGATTTAGCGATCGCTGCAATAAAGCTAAGAAATCCTGGACTTGATCAGCAGTAAGAGATTGACACAAGATCGGTAGCTGTTCTAAGGTTTGAGTTAAGAACTTAGAGATATTACCTGCGGATGAATGAATTGCTCCTAAAGGGGTATTGATTTCATGGGCAATCCCGGCAATTAATTGTCCTAATGCGGCCATTTTTTCCGATTGAATTAATTCTGTTTGCGTCGCTCGGAGGTCATCAAGAGCTTGTGATAATTCTTGTGTTCGAGCCGCTACTTTCATTTCCAAAGTTCGATTTGACTCGGCTAAATTAGCATAAAGTTGAGCATTTTCGATCGCGATCGCTGCTTGGGATGATAACATTTTTAAAAGTTCCAATCTGTCGGGAGTAAATGCTCCTGTCATCAGATTATTTTCCAAATAAACCAGACTCACCAGTTGACCTTGGCTAATCAAAGGAACACATAAAATAGATTTCGGTTGATTTGCTTTAATGTAAGGATCATTCTGAAAATTTCCCTCACGACTAGCATCATTTAACACTACACTTTCACGGGTCCGGACTACATAATTTAAGATTGATGCTGGTAGATGATGGTCAATTGGGATTAATTGACCAACTATAATCTGTTCCACATCTACTTTTCCTTGAGCCGCAATTAGTAATTCACCTGCTGTATTAATAAAAATGAGACTACCCAACTCAGCTCCAGCATTTTCTAGGAGAATTTTCATCAAAGCACTGAGTAACTTCTCTAAGACAATTTCACCAGAAATCGCTTGGGATGCTTTCATCACTGTCGCTAAATCTAACACTTCTCCTGATGAGCGATCGCTATTGGAAATATTAGTAATAGTTGTGCGCGGGTCTATACTATGACTAACCGTTGATACTTTAGTAAGTAAATGGGGATATTTTTCCTCCAAATCTTCCACTTTGCATTTAGCACCCCAAAGCTGGTAGCAATAGTGAGCTTTTTTTAGGTAAATTTGGGCAAATTCCTGCTTACCTTTATTTAACCAAAATTTTGCTGCTAGCTCATTACCTAAAGCTTCATCCTGGATAAAATCATTTGCTTGAGCAGAAGCGATCGCTCGATCATATAAATCCATTGCTTCTTCCCTTTTTCCAGAAATTCGAGCCATTTCTGCTGCTACCAAAAGATACTTATGCAAAAAATTCTCTGGACAGTTATCTGCCCAAATTTTCATCTGGTTTTGCTGAGATTCTAACTGGTCCCAATATTGTTTTTGCTCTGATATTGAAACCTGTGGATATAATCCAACGAGAATAAGTGAGGAATAAAAATTATACTCAGCAAGTTGGAAATGTCCCAAAATATAACTGATGAATTTTGACGCTACTACTGTACATTTTAATGCTTCAGTTAGCTGACCATAGAAATAGAGAATCTGAGATTTAAAAATATTATAAGTACAAATCCAAGCAAAACTTTTATGTAAAGCACAAGTTTCTAGAAATTGTTCATCATTAATTTTATCATTACAAAAGATTAATTTCCCCGGGGTTCTACCAGTTAAATTCAAGAGGATTAGTTGGAACCCGATCATCCCATCAGTTGCCCATTGATTTTTAGTTTTTTGGCTAAACTGTAAGAAATTAGCCACATTGGGAATCAGCGTTTCTAAATTGTTTCCCTGATAGAATAAATAACGCAATTGGTGTTCGAGAGCATATCCAGAATGTCGTAACTCTCCAGATTCTAAACCAGCTTGATAAGACTCATTTAAAATAGCCTCAGCCCATTTGATTGGTTTCACCCAATGATTCAAATGACCACCCAAAACTAAACAAGCACTGCATTTCTGACTCGAATTATTAAATTTTTCACTTAGTTGCACCGATAGTTTACCAAATTCATAGCCAGATTGATAATCACCTAAAATAGAACCAAGGATCATCCCGTAGGTAACAAACCCTTTTGACGATTCAGCGATATTGCCGTATTGTAAAGAAATATTAGCATTATTTAAAACAATAATACCATACATTTCTTGATTAGCAAAATAGGCAGGTGGATCAGTATTTACTAGCAATTGGATAGCCAGTATTTTATGGGGATCTGTTATTTCTGGTGCATCGATCAACGAAGAAATTTCGCGATCGCCCAAATTTTCTTTAGCCCGGGCAACTTCAATTGTGAACGCTTTTTTAAAGTCAGCATCGGGTAAGAAAATACCTAACAAAGAAAGCGCCTTCCGACCAATTTTTATTGCCTCTTCATATTTAGCACTTAGAGTGTATTGGATCAGTAACAGATTATAAACTTCAGCCTTCTCTATATCTGATTTTACTCTTTGCAAACTCAGGTCAATTAATGCTTCTGATTCTCGAAAATTTCCATTCAAATATTCAACCTCTGCCAGTTGCTTATGCAAGGTTAAAGCTAATTCATAATGCTCTGTCCAATCATCTCCTCTTAAACAATCTAAGCCCACTCTCAAATATTGCAATGCTGCTGCAAAAGCTGCCGCATCTTGGGCTTTCTTACCTGCTTCTAAATTCCATTTTGCTAATTCAATTCTTTCGGAATCATTAGTAATCAAATCCTTACCTAAATTCAGATGATCTACTATTTCAAAAATTCGTAATTCTCGTTCATCTGGAGGGATATTTTGCATCAATAACCGCCCAATTTTGAGATGAATTACCCTTTGGGAGTCATCATCAATCAAAGCATAAGCCGCCTGTTGTACCCGGTCATGGAGGAATTTATAATCTTGAATTAAAAGTTGAGCATCTAATTCTGATCTAGTTAAAATTAATCCAAACTGTACTGCTACTACCAAATTAGCAAATATTTCAGCAGGTGATTTTTCCCTGACAATAGAAAGAGTATTCAAATTAAAATCAGCCCCGATACAAGCTGCTAAAGTTAATACTTCTTGTGTAGATTCTGGCAATTTCTTGATTTTGCCAATCATCAACTCTACCACATTATCAGTGATATCTTTTGCGGCAATTTGTTCCACATCCCATTGCCAGGAACGAGAAGGAAAATCAAAAGTGAGCAAGTCTTCTGAATAAAGAGTTTTGAGAAATTCATTCACAAAAAAAGGATTGCCTTCGGTTTTCTGTACTACCAATTCCGCTAAGAATTTTACTGCATCTGGTGTACTTTTTGCAGTCTCAGCAATCAGATGACTAATTGGCTCTAATGCTAAAGGTGCTAAGTGAATAGAATTGATAATTGCCCCTTCTTTTTGTAATCCATTTAGAGTCATCATTAACGGATGGGTGGGGTTGACTTCGTTATCCCGATATGCTCCAATCAGAAACAGATATTGCAAATTTGTATCCGTCATCATTACTTCAATTAACTTCAGCGTCGCCGAATCTGCCCATTGTAAATCATCTAGAAAAATGACTAAGGGATGTTCGGCTGAACAAAATACCCGAATGAAGTTTTGAAAAACTAAATTAAAGCGATTTTGAGACTCTTGTGGGCCTAGTTCTAACACCCCTGGCTGTTTACCTATAATCAGTTCCATTTCTGGAATCACATCAATAATCACCTGACCGTTCGGATTAAGTACAGTTAAAAGTTTTGTTTGCCATTGATTAAGCTGTACTTCACTTTCGGTTAAAAGTTGTCGTACTAATCCGGTGAAAGAGTTAACTATAGCTAAATAGGGAATATTCTGCTGAAATTGGTCAAATTTACCAGAGATAAAATAGCCACGTTTTTTGGTAATCGGTTTATAAATTTCTTGTACTAATGCTGATTTACCAATCCCAGAATAACCCGTCACCAACATCATTTCAATCCCCCTCTCGCTCTCCTGATTAGGGGTGGATCTTTCTCCTGCTACACGCTCAAATGCTGCTAATAAGGTGGCAACTTCCATCTCACGTCCATAGAGTTTTTGGGGAATTTGAAACTTGTCAGAAATATCTTGCTTGGCGAGGGGAAAGGAAAATATCTGCCCATCATTTTGTAATTGAGTTAAGCAATTTTCTAAATCTGCTTTAATTCCCCAAGCACTTTGATATCTTTCCTCAGCAGTTTTTGCCATCAATTTCATCACAATATCGGCAACTGCTTTGGGAATATTATGATTAATTTGCTCCAGAGGTACTGGTTGTTTAGCAATATGACAATGAACTAATTCTAAAGCATCAGTGGTCGGAAAAGGAAGTTGACCAGCCAGCATTTCATAGAAGGTAATACCGAGGGAGTAAAAATCTGTACGGTAATCTAGTGCGCGATTCATCCTACCAGTTTGCTCTGGGGACATATAGGCTAATGTACCCTCTAAAACATTCGGATTTTTGAGAGTGGGATTTTCGCGGTTTAATACAGTAGAAATACCAAAGTCGATGATTTTGATAATTCCAGTTTTGGGGTTAAAGACGATATTGGCAGGGTTAATATCTTTGTGAATAATATTAGCCAAATGAATTTGGCCTAAAATATCAGCAGTCTTCAGAGCTATTTGCAGAAATTCAGCTAAATTAAACTTAAATTCTGCATCGGATTGAGCGATATAGTTATTGAGCAATATTTTTAAAGAATCACCACCGAAATCCTCAAAGATAATCACTATGATCTGATTATATGATTCTAAACAGTAAGCTTTGACTACGCCATCTAGATTTAGGTTGCGAATGATTTCATATTCTTGTTTGTAGCGAGTAATTTCTTGTGGTGTTGGATAGTCTTGTTTGAGAACTTTAATAATAACTATTTGCTGATCTGACTGACGTATACCACGATAAACTTCGGAATTAATGCTTTCGTAAATTTTGCTGTTGATCTGATAACCAGGAAGATTAATCATGGTAAAAAATTTCTGAATTTTTGCTGGTTTAATTGATAATTTTCTGTTATACCAATTTAATGTAAAGTTGCACAGATCTCGATCCCCCTCGCATCCCCCTTTTTTAAGGGGGACTTTCAATTCTTGCTCCCCCTTGTTAAGGGGGTTGGGGGGATCGGATTATATGCAACTTCATCAAAAATTGGTATTACTTCAATCCTTCTACAGGATTTATGCACCCAAGCGGTCAAATATAGATATTAAATCTATACCAAAATTGTTAACCCGATGACAAGCTAGCAAACGAGTGATCGGAGTTGGATAGTAGAGATCAAGAAAATTATTGGCTGTGAGATTTTGCTAGAACTACCCACTCAATGCTTGGTTTAGACATGATTAAGCTCCTGATCAGGTTGAATGGGGAGAAGGATGTGAAAGGTTGTCCGTCCTGGTTCGCTGTTTACGGTAATCTTACCAGAATGTTTACTAATGATTTTTTTGACGATATCTAGTCCCAACCCACTCCCCTCTCCTGGGGGTTTGGTGGTAAAAAATGGCTCAAAGATTTTAGCTTGAATTTCCGTTGGTATTCCTGGACCGGTATCGCTGATGCTGATTTGTACTTGTGCTTCTGAGTGGGTAGTTTGAATGATTAAAGTCCCACGATTATCCATGGCTTGTAACGCATTATGAATGATATTCGTCCAGACCTGATTCAATTCATCTGGATAACAGGCGATCGCGGGTAAATCTCCATAGTTTTTGATCACCTCAACCCCCTGCTTAATTTGGTTTTGATAGAGGGTTAATACATTATCTATGCTATCATGAATTTGGGTAGAAATTAATTCACCTGAATGATCATAACGCGCATAACTTTTGAGGGCAAACACAACTTTTGATGCTCGTTCTGTTGCCGTAGCAATTGTTTGAGTTCCCCGTTGTAATCCTGATAGTTTATAGGCAATTTCTAAGATCTGCGTAGCATCGGGTCGCTGGAGTAATGAGGTAAAGGGTTCAATGTCTTCATAAATCCCCATATCAACTAAAGTATCTGCTAGCACATCCGCATCTTTGAGCTGTTGAGCTGAGATTTGTGCGACTAAACCTCGCTTGATTTTTCGTTCTTCTTTGGCTGATAAATGGGAGTGGTGATTTAGCGATCGCTGCAATAAAGCTAAGAAATCCTGGACTTGATCAGCAGCAAGAGATTGACACAAGATCGGTAACTGTTCTAAGGTTTGAGTTAAGAACTTAGAGATATTACCTGTAGATGAACGAATTGCCCCTAATGGGGTATTGATTTCATGGGCAATCCCGGCAATTAATTGTCCTAATGCGGCCATTTTTTCCGATTGAATTAATTCTGTTTGCGTCGTTCGGAGGTCATCAAGAGCTTGTGATAATTCTTGGGTTCGAGCCGCTACTTTCATTTCCAAAGTTCGATTTGACTCGGCTAAATTAGCATAAAGTTGAGCATTTTCGATCGCGATCGCTGCTTGGGATGATAACATTTTTAAAAGTTCCAATCTGTCGGGAGTAAACGCTCCTGTCATCAGATTATTTTCCAAATAAACCAGACTCACCAGTTGACCTTGACTAATCAAAGGAACACATAAAATAGATTTCGGTTGATTTGCTTTAATATAAGAATCATTCTGAAAATTTCCCTCACGACTAGCATCATTTAACACTACACTTTCACGGGTCCGGACTACATAATTTAAGATTGATGCTGGTAGATGATGGTCAATCGGGATTAATTGACCAACTATAATCTGTTCCACATCTACTTTTCCTTGAGCCGCAATTAGTAATTCACCTGCTGTATTAAAAATGAGACTACCCAACTCAGCTCCAGCATTTTCTAGGAGAATTTTCATCAAAGCACTGAGTAACTTCTCTAAGACAATTTCACCAGAAATCGCTTGGGATGCTTTCATCACTGTGGCTAAATCTAACGCTTCTCCTGATTGAGTCCTAGTTAAAGTGCTAGCTTGTCTGTGGGATTGTGTGAGCCGAACTGTCGTGGTTACATGGATGAGTAATTGGGGATATTTGCTTTCCAAATGCTTGACTTTAGCCTTAGCTCCCCAGCGCATATAATTATAGTAGGCTTCAGTCAGATAAATTTGGGCAATAGTATTTTTTCCCCATTGCAAGTAAAATTTAGCTGCGAGTTCATAAGCAAGAGCTTCTTCTTGGATATATTGGTTGGCTCTAGCTCCAGCGATCGCTCGATCATAATATTCTATTGCTTCCACATAAGACCCTTGCAACCGATAAATTTCTGCTTTCACTAGATCCAATTTATGGCTATAATTCATCGGTGCATGATGGGCTAATTTTTCCATCTTTTCCTGATTACTTTTCACTTGCACTAGATTATTTTCTAGGGCAGATTTTGGCTCTGATGTCTGTGCTACCAATCTGACTAAGGAATCATAAAAGTAAAATATAGGCACAGTAATAAAACCAGTACATACATTTATATATTGGGTAAATTTTTCCACATTTTCTTGTGCTTGACTGATCTCTCCAAACAGATAGCAAAGAATAATTTTGTGTAAATAGAAAAAATGAAGTGCTACTTGATCATTTGCCGCTAAATGCAGCGGTATAAATTTCTCCTCGTTGTAAGCTTCATCACTTAAGAGACAAGGATTTTTAGTCTGACCAAGTAAGTTCAAAACTACCTGCTGAAATAGTTGATTATAATTAAAAGAAATCTCCTGCTTAAAATGAGATAGAGCTTTACTGTAATTCGCTATTTCTGTTGTAAGTTCTGTCAATTCTAGACCGCTAAAGTAAGCATATTGACTTTGATTCATTGCTGCATAACCAGCAAATTCCAAATCTCCATTTTCGATCCCACTTTGATATGCTTGCTGAAAAAGAGGTAAAGTTTTGCGGATGTGTTCTTTTCCATGAATAATAAATACTGCAACCTGATTGATAATTTTAGCTTTTAGAGCTTTAGTATTTAACTTTTCTGCTAAATTTAAAGCCAAATTACCAAATTGATAAGCTTGCTCAATATCCTGAAAAACACCATTTAAAATAGCTGCATAATTAGCATAACCATAAGCAGAAAAATCAGAATTACCATACTGGAGCGATAAATTTACCTGTTCACAAGGAATCAGTGGTAATAATTCAGGTACAGCTATATAAACAGGAGAAAATAAACTCGATAGCATCCTCATTGCTGCTAGTTTATAGACATCTATCATTGGAGGTAGATTCAGCAATTCCTCCATCTTTTTCCCGGTCAATAAAGCTTTTGTTTCTTCCAGTCCAGACTGAATATCTAAAGAAGTCGGTGACTCTGGTAAGTTGACTCCTAATAATTCTAGCACCTGTATCCCAATTTTGACTCCTGCGATTAATTGGGATTGAGCCATACAAGTTTGAATTTTGGTTTGATAAACTTTCAATCTGTCTAATAAATTTTTGGCTTTTAACAGAACAATTTTAGACCATTGTTCCATCCGCTCAAAATCACTACAAATATAAGCAACTTCTACTGCTTCTTCATATAGAGCTAAACTCAGTTGATAAAAATTTTGCCAACTATCATCACCCAAAAGTTGAATACCTGTATGTAAATAGGCGATCGCTACTCCATAAGCTGTTGCTGCTTTAGCTTTGTGACCTGCGGTTAAATTCAATTTTGCTAATTCTATTCTTTCGGTATCTGAGCCAATCAAATCTTTTCCCAAATTCAAATGATCAACAATTTCAAATATTCTTTGCTCCCGTTGATCTGGGGGAATATTCTGAATTAATAAGCGTCCAATCTTCAAATGTACTGCTTGTTGAGAGTCGTCATCAATCAGAGTATAAGCTGCTTGTTGAACGCGATCGTGGAGAAATTTATAATTCTGGATTAACAATTCAAAATCTAACTCTGATGTCGCTAAAATTAACCCACCTTTAAGTGCTAATAATAAATCAGCAAATAAAGTAGTATGTGACTTTTCACTGACGATCACAAGAGTATTTAAGTTAAATTCAGTGCCGATACAAGCAGCTAAATGCAATACTTGCTGGGTTGCTTCTGGCAATTTCTTCACCTTACTAATCATTAACTCTACCACATTATCAGTGATATTTGTTGCGGCAATTTGCTCCACATCCCATTGCCATGAGCGCGATGGAAAATCAAAAATCAGTAAGTTTTCCGAGTGCAGATTTTTGAGAAATTCATTGACAAAAAAAGGATTACCTTCTGTTTTCTGTACCACTAATTCAGCTAGGGATTTGACTGCGTCTGGCGTACTTTTTAGTGTTTCCGCAATCAGATGACAAATTGGCTCTAATTCTAAGGGATCTAAATGAATCGAATTAATCCTTGCACCTGCTTTTTCTAATCCATCCAGAGTGATCATTAATGGATGAGTAGGACTAACTTCATTATCCCGATAAGCTCCAATCAGAAACAGATATTGCATATCTGGATCAGTCATCATCAGTTCAATTAACTTCAAAGTAGCGGAATCTGCCCATTGTAAATCATCAAGAAAGATAACTAAAGGATGTTCTGGTGAACAAAATACTCGGATAAAGTTTTGAAAAACCAAATTAAAACGATTTTGTGACTCTTGTGAACCTAGCTCTAATAAATCTGGTTGTTTACCGATAATCAGTTCTATTTCTGGAATTACATCAATAATCACCTGAGCATTCTGACCAAGTGCAGTTAAAAGTTTTATTTGCCATTGATAAAGTTCTATTTCACTTTCTGTTAACAGTTGTTGTACTAATATACTGAAAGCTCTCACAATAGCTGAGTAGGGAATATTCCGTTGAAACTGGTCAAATTTACCAGAGATAAAATAGCCACGTTTTTCAGTAATCGGT
This sequence comes from uncultured cyanobacterium, assembly GCA_963744145.1. GTDB lineage: Bacteria > Cyanobacteriota > Cyanobacteriia > Cyanobacteriales > CAWUOF01 > CAVUSO01. The sequence continues at coordinate 3,225,824 of CAVUSO010000001.1, forward strand.
TTATAAATTTCTTGAACCAAAGCTGATTTACCAATCCCAGAATAACCCGTTACCAACATCATTTCAATCCCCTCCCTACTTTGATCACCCTGAACTAAAACCCCCCTAGTGAAGGAGGGTTGGGAGGATCTTTTTCCTGCTACACGCTCAAATGCTGCTAATAAAGTTTTAACTTCCACCTCACGTCCGTATAGTTTTTGGGGGATTTGAAACTTGTCAGAAATATCTTGCTCTGCGAGAGAGAAATCTAATATATTGCCATCAGATTCTAACTGAGTCAGACATTTTTCTAAATCAGCTTTTAATCCCCAGGCACTTTGATATCGCTCCTCAGCAGTTTTTGCCATTAGTTTCATGACTAGATCAGAAACAGTTTTGGGAATTTCTGAATTGATTTGATCTGGTGGAATTGTTTTTTTTGCAATATGACAATGGACTAATTCCATGGCATCATTTGTATTAAATGGTAGTTGTCCTGTCAGTAATTCATAAAAGGTAGCACCCAGAGAGTAGAAATCTGTACGGTAGTCTAGACAACGGTTCATTCTTCCTGTTTGCTCTGGCGATATATATGCTAGTGTACCTTCTAGCACATTGGGATTTTTTAGGGTGTGATTTTCGCGATTTAATAAAGTAGAAATTCCAAAGTCAATGATTTTGATAACTCCTGTTTCTGTGTTAAAAACAATGTTAGCCGGGTTCAGGTCTTTGTGAATTATATTAGCCTCATGAATATGTCCTAAATTGTCAGCAATTTTAATGGCTATTTGCAGAAATTTATTTAAGTTAAGTTTCGGCTTTAAATCTAGCTTAGGGATTTTTTCATTAATCAATACTTTCAAAGATTCACCACCAAAATCCTCCAGGATAATTGCTACAGTCTGATCAGATAATTCCAACCCGTAAGCTTTGATTACCCCATTGATATTAAGGTTGTGGGTAATTTCATATTCCTGTTTGTAGCGGGTAATTTCTTGTGGTGTTGGATAGTTTTGTTTGAGAACTTTGATAATAACTGGTTGCTGATCTAAGTGACGAATACCGCGATAAACTTCGGAATTAATACTTTCGTAAATTTGGTTGTTAATCTCGTAGCCAGGAATAGTAATCATAGTAAAAAGCTGCTAAGTTTTCTGTTAGGTTTAAATCAGGGAAATAATCAGTAGTTATTCCTAATTTTTTGTTGTCTAATTAAAAATATGTAAAGTTTAGTTCAATCTGGATAAAAAGTCAAGGATTGACAGCAGAACTGCCAAAAGCAGTATTTAATTTGCAGAAAAAATATTTAACTAAATTATGACAGTGACGAGCAGTGAAATTCAAGTCAGTAGATTTACCTGTTTCTCATAAATGGATAAATAATGCCGTTTGATCTCCTCCAGGTAAAATAATTGGTGATCTGATGGGTGTGCCGAAGAAATTACCCTAATCCTAGCAAGTACAAGTATACGACAGTCCGCTGAAAGTTTAGCGATCGCATTTTAAGTTTATTGTCAGAGTTTAATCAACTTGGGATCATCAAATTGTTGGCAGAAAATCAAATTACCTGTTCACCATAAATTTTTTGGTCTAAGTCTGATCCGCAGAAAATCATTAATTATGATTCTGATTCAGTCGAGTTATCAGGCATAATTGCTATATGTCTTCAGTTACATTTTTCTATGAAATACAAAAAAGCTTTTTTCTTACTTTTTTCAATATTAGCCCTGACTGTACTCAACTGGTTCATCTTCACCCTGCACTCTCCTCATGTTAATGCGTTTGACCATGATGTAGTTTTAACTACACAGCAAAGCGAATATGATCTAGGTACTTATCTAGAGTACCTAGAAGACCCAACGTCCAAGTTAACCATCGAACAAATCACTCAATCTACCTTTAATCATCAATTTATCCCGAGTCAAACCAAAGTTCTCAAATTGGGCTATACTAACTCAGCCTATTGGGTCCGTTGGCGAATTAATAATCAGTCTAATATTAATAACTGGGGGTTAATCTTTAGCGATCGCTTGACGAGCAGCATCGATCTCTATTTTCCCTCCTTATCACCAAACTCGTCGATCGGCAAATATGAACATACACCGACCGGTATCGATTATCCCTCTAACAGTCGAAATATTCCTAATGGAGATTTTATTTTTCAACTCCATCTTCCCTCTCACACAACCCAAACATTTTATCTGCGAGTAAAAACCAAAAATCAATTGAAAGTTCCCCTATCTTTAGCCACGATGGAAGTAGTGACACAACAACGTTTAACTACTCATTTACTGTGGGGTTTTTTTTATGGATTTATGTCGATTATGATTAGCTATAACTTTTTTCTCTGGGTAATTTTACGCGATCGCATTTATGGCTACTATGCTCTATTTTTAATCACTATTATCTTCGTTCGTAGCATTTTAGATGGAATAGGGGCACAATTTTTATGGGCAAATTTTCCTCAATTAACTTGGCCATTTTTATTAATTAGCTGCAATCTATCTTTATTGATATATTTCCAATTCACTTTGAGTTTTTTCAATTTAAAATCCTGCGCTCTCCAATGGCATTTAAACTTCAAATATTTGCAAATTTTCCTTAGTATAATTTCGTTAATTAGTTTATTTGTATCAATTCCCTGTGCCCTTTTCACTTTCGTATTTTCTGCCCTGATTATCCAGACAATTATTTTACTAATTACCGTAATTTTTTGGTTAAACAAACACCGAGTTGCTCCCTACTTTTGCCTAGCTCAAATTATCGCATTTATCGGTCTATTATTGCGGATTTTTTCAGAAATTCTCCCGCTCCAAATACCGATTCAAGACTTAGGTGGTTTAAATTGGTTCCCTCTAGTTCTTCTCCTTGCTTTTGCTCTAGCAGATTATATTAACCAGATCAGAAAAGAACGTACTGAAGCTCAAATGGAAGCGATCCGTTATCAAAATGAACTTACCCAAGCACTCCAAGAAACCAACCGTGATCTAGAAAAAAAAGTCCGAGAACGCACTAATGAACTGCTCCAAGCAAAAGAAGCAGCAGATAGTGCTAGTCAAGCTAAAAGCGATTTTATTGCTAATATGAGTCATGAATTACGCACACCTCTTAACGGGATTTTAGGCTATACTCAAATTATGAAGCGTGCTAGTGACCTGAATCAATATCGACAAGGTATAAAGATCATTGAAGAATCAGGGTTCCATCTCCTCACGCTAATTAATGACATCCTTGACCTCTCAAAAATTGAAGCTGAAAAACTGGAATTGCTACCAAAAGAATTACATTTACCATCCTTTTTAGCTGGAGTAGCAGAAATTGCGAAAATCCGAGCTGATAGTAAAGGTATTATTTTCCATTTTCTGATTCCAGACAATTTACCAATAGGAGTCATTGTCGATGAAAAACGCTTACGGCAAATTTTACTAAATTTACTCGATAATGCGATTAAATTTACTGAGCGAGGTAGTGTTACTTTTAAAATTGAAGTTATGACCAGCAATTCTCTCCCACTCAATATTAATAAAATTCGCTTTACCATTCAAGATACAGGGATAGGAATTCCTCCCGAAAAATTAGAAAAAATCTTTATCCCCTTTGAACAAGCTGGGATTAGGTCAAGACGTGGAGAAGGAACTGGATTAGGATTAGCAATTAGTCGTAAGATTGCTACCATGATGGGTAGTGAAATTCAAATTAGTAGTAGTTTGGGAGAGGGAAGCACCTTTTGGTTTGAAGTTGATTTACTCCTAACTAATGAATGGATTAATCCGGCAATTTCATCAGTCCAAGGGAAAATTATTGGTTATTTAGGTGAACGTAAGAAAATTTTAATTGTTGATGATAAACAAGTACATAGATTTGTAATATCAGCAGTTTTAAACCCCTTGGGATTTATAACTACTGAAGCAGAAAATGGTAGAACAGGATTAAACAAATTGGCTGAATTTACCGCTGATTTAGTCATTACTGATATTGCTATGTCCGAAATGAATGGTTATGAACTTACTCGCAATATTCGTTATTCCTACTCTCAAGATTTACCAGTAATTGCCATTAGTGCTAGTGTGTCTTTAGCTGATCAAAGTTTAGCGATCGCGGTCGGTTGTAATGATTTTCTGGAAAAACCCCTAGATTTAGAAAAGTTACTGATCACTGTGCAAAAATATCTGAATGTGGAATGGATATATGAAGACTATCAAACTGGATCTCGTCCTGAACCACAGGAACTAATTTTTCCCACTTTAGCTGAGTTAAAAGTCCTCTACCAAGCTAATAAAATTGGGGATATTGCAGTAGTAGAAACCGAAGCAAAACGATTAGCTAAACTCAATCCCCAGTATCAGGAATTTTGCGATCGCGTTTTGGCTTTAGCGTTAGAATTTAATGAGGAAGGAATCTTACAATTATTAGAAAATGGTGTGATTGGTTTATCCCAAACTATGAGCTAAATTTTTTCTCTTTTTCTTTTTCTGGTAGACAATTCTGTGGGAGGATTGGGAATTGGTTCTCGTCGGAGAGATACTACTTCAGCTTCACTACTTTCTCGAGCAACACGAATCAGCAACCCAGCACTTAACATACTAGCAACCATCGAACTACCACCATAACTAAATAACGGTAGTGGTAAACCAGTTGTGGGTAAAACTCCCGTAGCTACACCAATATTTAATAATGACTGTCCTACCATTAAAATGATCGCTCCCACCGCAACTAAGCGATGAATCTGATTCCTAGCTTTAATCGCCACAAACATTCCTAAAGTACCATAAGCCACTAGAAACAGCAATAATAATAAACTACCTAAAAACCCAAACTCTTCAGCAAATACAGCAAAGATAAAATCTGTAAATTGAATTGGTAAATAATATAGTTTTTGTTGAGATAACCCTAACCCAGTTCCAAAAGTACCACCAGATCCGACTGCTAGTAAACTTTGAATTAGCTGATAACCATCTCGGAGCGGATCAGCCCAAGGATTCAGAAAAGACATGATGCGTCGGCGCTGATATTCTTTAATACTAATACTTAAAGTTGCTAAAATTAAGCCTAATGCTGCTGTTCCTCCTAAATAAGTAAAAGGTAACCCAGCTGCTAGAGCAATTAACCAAATCGTCATCCCACATAAAGCAGTTGTGCTTAAGTTCGGTTGGATTAAAATTCCCATTAACACTGTGCCAAAAATTACCAACCATCGACAACGAATGCTCCACTTTAATCGATCCCATTGAGCAAAAATCCGAGCGCTTTGGAGAACCAGAAAAGGTTTAATTAACTCCGATGGTTGCAGAACTGGTACAGGACCAATTGCAATCCAGCGAGTTGCACCATTAATTGATGTACCCAGTCCGGGAATTAAGGTAAACAAGATTAACCCTAAGAATAACACCAAAAACCAATGTGCCATTCCCAGAATATAACGTAGGGGAAAATGCACGACTAAGTTAAATCCCAGCCAACCAAATAAGATCCAGATGAGTTGACGTTTAAAGTAATATAAACCATCACCAAACTCCGCATCAGCAATGGGATAAGAAGCTGAAAACATCGTAACTAAACCGACAAATAACCACAGTAGGGTCATCCACCGTAACCATCGAGCTTCTAGAGCCCATAACTGAATAGCAGGATCGAAAAAAGGAATCAGGGAACGCAAATTCACGGGCTAATCATCTATAATTAGAGGTCATCATTTAATGGGAGAAATTGGGCGGTAATTCCAGGGGAATTGGGCCAAGTAAACCTTTGCGAAAATCTGTTAATAATTGTCTAGCTGTACGTTCTACATCTCCTTGAAAGCAATTACGGGCTAAATAATCCAGATATTCTGCCCCAGTGATCGTCATGGGCTCAACCTCATAACGCGATCGCAAACCTGCTACCGATATTAATCCATTGCTAGTTGCATCCAAATAAGTGAGTAAATCCACCAGCGCGATCGCTACTAATTGATAATCATAAGCCGCAGCACCAATATCATCACAGATCGCTAATTTCACGGCATTTTCTTGGTCATTAATTTTCACCGGAATAATTCCAGGAGTATCCAGTAGTTCAATTTCTTCAGAAATTCGCACCCACCGCAATTGCTTAGTTACTCCTGGACGGGCTGCACTTTCGACCGCACGTCGTTTGACTAACCGATTAATTAAAGCCGATTTACCCACATTAGGAAACCCAATCACCACAGCTCGAACAGGACGATTTAACATCCCGCGATCGCGACGACGACGATTGACCTCAATCCCAGCTTCCTGGGCTGCTTTAGCGATCGCTTCTATACCAGCCCCATGTTGACCATCAGTAAAAAAAGGCAGATCTCCTTGAGTGTGAAACCAAGATTGCCATACCTTGCGAGTTGCTGAGGAAATCATATCTAAACGATTAACCACCAACACCCTAGCTTTATTACCGATCCACTCAGACACTAAAGGATGTTGGGTAGCAAGAGGAATCCGAGCATCACGCACTTCCAAAATTACATCAACCAGCTTTAACTGTTCCTTGAGTTTCTTTTCAGCTTTAGCAATATGACCGGGATACCATTGAATCGCAGGACTATTCATGAATAAGATTTTCCATAATAAGAATCAATTATATACTGCGAGAATGGTGAATATGGCCATTGTTCATGGTTTTGACCAATGAACAATGAACCAAACAATGATTAAGGCACAATCAACACAGGACAGGGAGATAGGTTAATCACTCGATTAGTGACGCTTTCCGCAACACCTTCTTCAGTTAAACCCATACCCCGACAGCCCATAATAATTAACTCTGCCCCAATTTCGTCAGCAACATCACAAATAGTAAACGCAGGTTTACCTTGACGTTCAATCGTCTCCGCTTTGATCCCTTGTTGACTAAACATTCCTTGGGCTGTGGTGAGCAATTGTGCAGTCAGGGAAGTCACATCAGTCGCACTTTTTTCACCAGAAGTAGATGGGACTTCTTCGCCTGGGGCTGACTGGGATTCAACTACAGACAGAATGATTAAGCGACTGCTGTAAGTTTTGACAATATTGACAACTGTCTCAGCAGCTTCGCGGGATTCTCGGCTTTGATCAATGGGAAAAAGAACTGTTTTGAACATATCAGGCACCATTAAAACCCTTATTTTTATTAAACGCGAACTTGTGACCCACCCGGTCACTTTCGTTTTATCTCTCTATAATCTGCGGGTTTTGCTTCATAACACTACTTAACAGCTACAGGTTGCACTCCAATTTAAGGGAAAATGTGTCACAGAACGTATTTAGGAGATTGATTCTGTGCCCAAAAAAACTGTAGCAAATTTGTCAGCATCCGATTTAACTGGTAAGCGGGTTCTTGTCCGTGCTGATTTTAATGTCCCTCTGGATGATGCTGGTCAGATTACTGATGATACTCGGATTCGTGCCGCATTACCAACCATTCAATACCTCACCTCTCATGGGGCTAAGGTCATTTTATGCAGCCATTTTGGACGTCCCAAGGGCGTTGATGAGAAGTTACGTTTGACCCCAGTTGCTAAACGCTTGTCGGAATTATTGGGTAAACCAGTAGTTAAGTGCGATGACTGTATTGGGGAAAAAGTAACTGAACAAATTGGGAAATTACAAAATGGTGAAGTTGCTTTGCTCGAAAATGTCCGTTTTCATAAAGAAGAAGAGCAAAATGACCCTGAATTTGCCAAAAAGCTAGCTTCCATAGCTGATTTGTATGTCAATGATGCTTTTGGGACTGCTCACCGCGCTCATGCTTCCACGGAAGGGGTAACTCATTATCTCAGTCCTTCAGTGGGTGGGTACTTGATGGAAAAAGAATTGCAGTATCTCCAAGCTGCGATCGAAAATCCGCAACGTCCTTTAGCAGCTATTATTGGTGGTTCTAAGGTTTCGAGCAAAATTGGTGTGATTGAAACTTTATTGGAGAAGGTAGATAAACTGCTGATTGGTGGTGGAATGATTTTTACCTTCTATCAAGCTCGTGGTTTGAAAGTTGGTAAGTCTTTGGTGGAAGATGATAAGCTAGAATTGGCTAAGTCTCTCGAAGCTAAAGCGAAGGAGAAGGGTGTTACACTACTTTTACCTACTGATGTAGTAGTTGCAGATAAATTCGCCCCCGATGCTAATTCCCAAACTGTTAGCATTGAAAACATTCCTGATGGTTGGATGGGTTTGGATATTGGACCTGAATCAGTGAAAGTATTTCAAGGTGCGTTAGCAGATTGCAAATCTGTCCTATGGAACGGTCCGATGGGTGTGTTTGAGTTCGATAAGTTTGCTGTCGGAACAGATGCGATCGCACATACTCTCGCCAATTTGACTAAAACTGGCACTTCTACTATTATCGGTGGTGGCGACTCAGTGGCTGCTGTTGAAAAAGTAGGGGTTGCTGACCAAATGAGTCATATTTCCACTGGTGGTGGTGCTTCTTTGGAGTTACTCGAAGGTAAGGTACTCCCGGGTGTTGCTGCTCTAGATGATCTCTAAAAGAGTTTTTCTCTTCTAGTTTAAACTTTCCGGTTCCCAGCTAAATCCTGGGAACCTTCTGTTCATGCTCCGTGCGGAGTGCAAAGACTAGGATATGCTGCTTCAATCAATCGGGTCAATTGTTTTTTTAGCGATCGAAGCGATCGCTGCAAGCATAGCATCTCTCTGAAAAACTAGTGATTTTGTACTACATTTTGAATTTAAAAATGGGGGTTAATACTCTATTTATTTCAAAATGAGAATTGCTGTCTTTTTTCATAGTGTACTTGTCCTTAGGTTGTTCATGCAATTTTATCTGATACAAGGATTATATCTACGAATCTGGTAAGGAGTAACAGGTAAATACCGTCCAGCGATCGCCTGGTAAATCATGAGTTGTAGTCAGAGTTAGCTTAGTAAATTGGTTATTCCAGATATAGTCAGTATCCTGACGAGTTTGATCACTATATCCTGGTTTTACTTTCTGAGCTTTTCCATACTGAGTTTGCATCTCTTTTACCACTTCCTGAGTTTCTGACTGTGATAAATTCTCAGTAATCAGGAGAATTTGGTTAATCTGGAATCGCTTTTCATCAAAATAAACGGTTATATCTGAACTATTTTGGGAAAAACTAAAATAGAGCGGACCAGGTTTTGTGATAGTCTTTCTACTATCTTTAAAATCAATATTATCTTGATGTAGTACCTGAGCAGCGTCATCAATTGACATTCCCATCTGTAAATTTCTCCATCCGTTAACCGCATCAAAATTTTGGACAATTAGCTCCTGTGCTTGAACGGTTGGCAAATTTGCAGAATTTAGAAATGAGGACAATATTAATAGGGTTAACGTGGTGGTAATAACTCGAAACCCGAATGTAAATAAGTTGGTATTCATTAATAACTTCTAAATCAAAAAATAATTAGCTATTTCAGGTGGTATTTCTACCACCCAAACTAGATCAATTATAACTTGCTATGAGCACCATCACAATAGGGAGGATTACCAGTATGCTTACATAAACACAGAGCTACTTTCTTAGGTTCTGTAATTTCAAAAGCAGTGGGTGTAAATTCGGTTCCTTGGTGCTTACCATCACAATAGGGTTGGTTTTGTGATTGACCACAACTACACCAGTAATAAGTCTTGGGTTCTAAATCTAGCACCACGGGTTTGCGATCGACAATTGTGGGGTTGCTCATAAATTTTTTGTTACACTAATAACTTAATTGACTGGTTTGATTTTAATCAGTATATTTTTGGTTGTAAAGTATGTACTTTTTAGTAACATACTATCCAAATAGATACTTAGACATAAAACGGCGCTACTAAACAAGGGGCGATCGGATCACCCCTTGCTGATCGCAAAGCAAAAACTACTTCATCAACGGCTATTGTGGCCAAGTGATTGCAGCAGTTGATCCTTGATTAGGCATATTTGTAGTGGATAGCAAAGTATTATTCAACTTAGCATCAGCTAAATTAGCACCAGCTAAATTAGCACCAGCTAAATCAGCACCATTCAAATCAGCACCAGCTAAATTAGCACCAGTTAGATCCGCATCTCTGAGGTTAACCCCATTCACATCTAAGGGATAAGCACTACCTTCAATATTAACTGTACGCATACTCGCTAAAGTCTGACGAGCATTTTTGAGGTTAGCACCGATGAGATTAGCACTTTCCAGGTTAGCCCCAACTAGATTAGCTTCACTCAGATTAGCATTATTGAGATTAGCCAAAACCAAACCTGCCAAACTAAGATTAGCGCCACTCAAATCTGCATTATTAAGTATAGCACCGTGTAGTTTAGCGCCCATCAGATTAGTATTCTGAAGACTAGCTCCATCTAGATTAGCATTAACTAGATTTGCTTGATTGAGGTTGGACTGATTGAAGTTAGTGCCCCGGAGATCCGCTCCTTTTAAATCTGCACCAGTTAGATCGATTCCATTCAACTGTGCACCACTGAGATCGCAACCTCGACAGAGTTTAGTTTGTAACAATTGTTTAAGGTCAGCAGGATTTTCGGCTTTCACTGGAGTTGTTAGACCAATCATCAGCATTAATACAATAGCCCCTAATATCCCCGACTTCATCTTCCCCTTCCTCACATCACACTATATCTATTATTATCAGACATCTGTCTAGGTTTCCGGGTGATTAAAATTCACGAAGTAATATGACAAAATTGTGCCTGATGACTGATTTTAAACACTTAAAAACAGTGAGTGGTGTCTTCGATTTATGTAACATCAGTCATTGACAATCTACTACAGACATGATATGCTCTATGACAAAAGTTACACTATTATATCTAAAATTTGGCCAAAAGTGACGATTATTAAGATATGTATACTCCACAACCGACAGATTTATGTTAAAGTAACAGGTGTGAATTAGATTCGGTTGTAGATTTTGTTGAGTGTTACAGATTCCCAGATCACGTATCCGTCTGTATCGACAGACATATCTCCGAACCTGAGTCGCTCGTTGATTAAAGGAGGTATTTCATGTCGATTTATGTAGGTAACTTATCCTATGAAGTTACCCAAGAAGACATTACAGCCGTTTTTGCCGAATACGGAACAGTTAAAAGGGTAAATCTGCCCACTGACCGCGAAACAGGACGCTTACGGGGTTTTGGATTCGTGGAAATGAACACAGAAGCAGAAGAAACAGCAGCGATCGATGCTCTTGATGGAGCTGAATGGATGGGCCGGGATCTGAAAGTGAATAAGGCCAAACCTCGGGAAGATCGTGGTGGTCGTAGTGGTGGTGGCGGTAACCGAGGTGGTTATAGCGGTACTGGTGGTTATGGTGGTGGGAAATCCTCCCAAAGACGTTATTAAACTTAACCGAAAAGTGATCTGTCAAGCGTGCTGATGATTCTGATCAAGCCCAAACTTGGGATGTTCAGTTCAGATTGCTCTCCCTAGTTCATCATGTCTAAAGTGGATTAGCTTGATGCACTATTTTAGTGACCGCGAATATCTCCAACAACTCAGTTTTATTAAAAAAAAGGAGCAAGTATGACTCAAGTAGTATTAGGGGAAAACGAAGGAATTGATTCCGCTCTACGTCGGTTCAAACGTCAAGTTTCGAGAGCCGGGATTTTGGCTGATGTTAAAAGTCGTCGTCACTTTGAAACACCGATCGAGAAGCGGAAACGGAAAGCAGTTGCAGCTCGGCGTAAAAGACGTTTTAATTAACCAAGTTTTGCCTCTTGATCTATATTACAGATAGATTCAGGCGGCTATGGTTACTCACCGACTCCCTGAAAAAACGCCAGACGTAACCTCTAGCTTAACTTATTCATTTGTGTTTGAATAGTTAAGCTTCCATCAGTTTAGCTAGGTTTTGGGTAGCGGTAAATCAATAACGTTTAGCAAAAAAGGAGTAGAAATGACCCAAGTGGTTCTCGGGGAAAATGAAGGAATTGACTCAGCATTACGTCGATTCAAGCGCCAAGTCTCTAGATCCGGGATTTTGGCTGATGTCAAGAGTCGTCGTCACTTTGAAACACCCATTGAAAAGCGAAAACGGAAAGCTAGTGCAGCAAGACGTAAGAGACGTTTTACTTAACAGAAGCTGATAAAAACATTGCTAAAACAGACTAGATTAAGATTAAGTCTGTAAAAAAATATTTGGTGCTTATTGACAGGCAAGATGCCTGTCCCACCAGGAAAAATCACTTTTGTGGGACGGGCATCTTGCCTGTCCTATTTATTTTTGCTTTCTTGTCTAGTCTAGATCAGAATTGTCACTTTAACTTCCACTAGTTCGGTTCGATCAATAAGTTTGATCCCCAGCATAGTTAACCTTCTGAAATTGTAAGTTCTTCAGTTGAGCTTCTCCCAATAAATATTGGAAAAAATCTAGGGAAACTGCTTTCACCTCAGCTTCCGAGCCATTAAAAAAAATCTCACTTATCCCCAAAGATGCCATAGCGATCGCCCTGGAATTGCCCAGAAAATACTGATTTTGGTTAAACTTATATTTATGCTCGCGGAGCTGGCGAAAATTTAAAGCTTCAGCGATCGCTAGGCGAATACTCGTTTCCACTTGATCAGGATTAATTAGGGTATGATCAACTAAAATTCCCCCGAGTTCAGTTTTGATAAACTCTTGTAGATGGGTAATGTATGAAGTTTGATTATACTCGAATATTGCCGTCGATATGTTCATCCTATATTTTGGTTGACTGAGGTCACGGGAGTCAAATAATAAACCTGAATTAATCAGATCACCCACGCGAACTGCGGCCACATTAGCAGTTAAATTAGCTAAACAGCAGTTGGCTGTGATGGCATCTTCTATATTAGTAAATTTCTGATCACGATATTCTTGACAAGCCTGAGCTAGCTCTGCTGCCCAGCAGTTATATTTACTATTCCAGAAAGTGGTAAAATCTACTACCGAAGATAACCCCGCCAGAGAGATAGCATTAGACAGTGCAGTAATAAAATGACCAAAATTAACTACGCGATCGCTCATTAACACCAACAGATTCAGACCATTAACTAGGAAATTTTTTCCAGAGAGTATTTCCCATTCATATAACTCTTCCCTGACCGATATTTGGGTATATTGATGCAGAAGATTGGCAATCTGATAAGGGGAATCCTCCGGATTTTGCGATTCTATACTCTGGATAAATTGACAAACTTTTTCGAGATTTTGTTTGAGCAAAACCTGATCATTACAATTCATAGTTAGGCAATTAAAAGATTTTCAATATTCTCTATACTGTTAGGAGTTATCTTGATCAGGTTATCCAGCCGAAAAAATTAAAATATTCAGAGTCTAAATCGACAATTACCATACTAAACGCTAGGATAGAAAGTATAGTATCTAAATCGATACTGATCACAATTAAATTTTGTTGAGGAAATTACTGCATGCCCGCTACTCCCGTAAAGCTAAAGTACGAAATCAAAGATATTTCCCTAGCCCCAATTGGACGGCAACGTATTGAATGGGCTGGGCGGGAAATGCCAGTTTTGGCCCAAATTCGCGATCGATTTGCCCAAGAAAAACCTCTGGCTAATCTACGTCTAGTTGCTTGTTGTCATGTCACGACCGAAACTGCCCACCTGGCGATCGCCCTGAAAGCCGCAGGTGCTGATGCACTACTAATTGCTAGTAACCCATTAAGTACCCAAGATGATGTAGCAGCTTGCTTAGTCGCTGATTATGAGATTCCAGTCTTTGCGATCAAAGGTGAAGATAGTGACACCTACAAACGTCATGTGCAAATAGCCCTAGATCATCGTCCGAATATCATTATTGATGATGGTAGTGATGTAGTTGCTGCCCTGATCCAGGAAAGACAACCCCAAATCGCTGATATTATTGGCACCACTGAAGAAACAACCACAGGAATCGTTCGTCTTAATGCCATGCTCAAAGCAGGTGTCCTGACTTTTCCTGCGGTCAATGTCAACGATGCTGATACTAAACACTTCTTTGATAATCGCTACGGCACTGGTCAATCTACTTTAGATGGTATTATTCGGGCTACCAATATTCTTTTAGCTGGTAAAAATATTGTAGTGGCTGGTTATGGCTGGTGTGGTAAAGGTACAGCCTTAAGAGCCAGGGGTATGGGCGCTAATGTGATTGTCACAGAAATTGATCCGATTCGGGCTTTAGAAGCAGTAATGGATGGTTTTCGGGTTATGCCCATGGCCGCAGCAGCCAGTCAAGGTGATATTTTTATTACAGTTACAGGTAATAAGCACGTCATTCGCGCCGAACATTTTGATGTGATGAAAGATGGCGCGATCGTCTGCAATTCGGGTCACTTTGATATTGAAATTGATCTTAAAACTCTTGGTGCCAAAGCTACAAGCAGCCAAATTGTGCGGAATTTTACAGAGGAATATCGCCTACCCAATGGTAAATCGATTGTGGTGTTGGGAGAAGGACGACTAATTAACCTCGCCGCTGCCGAAGGACATCCCAGTGCGGTGATGGACATGAGTTTTGCTAACCAGGCTTTAGCTTGTGAGTATTTAGCTCTGAATAAAGGTAAATTAGCACCTGGAATTCATTCGCTCCCAGTAGAAGTTGACCAACAAATTGCTAGTCTGAAGTTGCAAGCAATGGGAATTGCCATTGACAAGCTTACCCCAGAACAAATTGAATATATCAACTCCTGGACTTCCGGTACTTAAGAAATAAACTGGCTAGTGGTAGAGATTTAAATATTTGTCTCTACCATTTGCCCAAATCAGCTTTTTGCTAGAGAGCACTTGTTGCTGATTGTCATCAATTTCTAACTAAACCGATGGGATGAATATTAAAGACTTAATTATTTCTGCTGGCCCAACCTTAGGATATCTGCTGATTTGGCTGATTGTTTTTTCTGAATCTGGATTGGTAATCGGATTATTTTTACCTGGAGATAGCTTATTAATGACAGCCGGTATTTTAGCATCTCAAAATTTTCTGGATATTCGGGTTCTGTTGTTTGGCTGTGTTGCTGGTGCAATCTTAGGTGACAATGTTGGCTATTTTACGGGTTATCGCTGGGGACGTAAGTTATTTGAAAACAAAGATGCTCGGTTCTTTAAAAAAGAATATTTAATTGCTGCCCAAGATTTTTATGAAAAGCATGGCAAAATGGCAATTGTGATCGCCCGCTTTGTCCCAGTGGTGCGGACTTTTGCCCCAATTGTGGCGGGCATTAGTGCCATGCGTTATCGCACTTTTATGTTTTACAATATTTGCGGCGGCTCTCTCTGGACTTTTGGGATGCTTTTGTTCGGATACTTCATTGGCAAAAAAATTCCACCTGACCAGATTGATCATTACCTCTTACCACTAATTGCCTTGGTGGTGATTATTTCAGGTTTACCTTCAGTTATTCATATTCTTAAAGAGCGTAAATCTAAGAAAAGTTAAGGTTTGATAATTTTTGACAGAATTGATTGAATCAGATGAGTTTGCTGATATCGATGAATAAGAATCTAGTCATAATTAAAAATTATTTAACAATGGTTGCTATTCTATAAATATGGTATAATAACGCAACTGGTTACTTAGTCTTTGAGAAGCCAGTTAAACCTTGAGAAAACTTGACCTATCCTGACCGACGGAGCTTTTCGACCATGAAACTATCACAAATTTTCCGCGCTGCTATTCTGGGATCACGTCTAGCTGTTTTTGGGTTATTGGTTTCTGTTTCTCCCGTGATCGGAGCCAAAGCTAGTTCAGCTGCACAAATCCCAGTTAGTGGTAATACTTATCAACAAACCATTATCGCTGAGGATGATACTATGGATGATAGTGGTTCGGATGATACTATGGATGATGGTGGTGATGATGCTGGGGATGCTGGGGATGATGGTGGTGATGACCAGTAATATTAACTATTCTGGTTTCTGAATAATAGTAATTGATGGTAGGGGCGATTGATAAATTGCCCCTACTGCATCAGATCAGAGTTGCTATTGATCAGGATAATTTTTAAAGAGCACCAGAACTGGCTAACCCTAAGATAAAGCCAAATCCCAAAATATGGCCTAAACAAGCTGTAGCAATTAATTGTGGTATACCAAATCCTGTAAATAGAGCTGGTAATCCTGGTAATCCTGGACCGACACCAGGTTGTTGAATCCCATAACGACCGATCACTACAGCTAAAAGATTAGAAAGAATCATGACTAAAGCCACATTGAAAGACCAAGCTGGGGTGGTGGGCAATGTACCTGCGGCTACAGCGATTAACAGTGGGTTAAACAAGTTTTTATCTCCTAGGAGAATGAATTTGACAAAGGACAGACAAGATGTATGTCCCACATTTATGTTGTGGATTATAAAAAATTCTCAATAAATAACTACGATTTGTTTGAATAATTAAAATTACTTAATATTTTGATACAAATTTCTCACCATGCGGATTAAAATTTGTGGGATCACAAAAGCAGAACAAGGAAAAGCGATCGCCACTCTCGGAGTTACAGCTTTAGGTTTTATTTGTGTACCCACATCACCACGTTACGTCACAGCAGCTCAAATTCGGGTCATTGTGGAACAATTACCAAAGCATATAGATCGAATTGGTGTATTTGCCAATGCCAAGATCGAGGAAATTTGTCAAGTAATTGAGCAGAGTAATTTGAATGGGGTACAACTCCATGGCAATGAAACTCCTGAATTTTGTCAAAAATTACGCCAATCTCTCACGGAAATAGAAATAATCAAAGCGTTTAGAATCAAGACAATAGAAGATTTAAGTCAAGTAGAAGCTGATCCAGATAATATTGATACAATACTGCTTGATGCTTATCATCCCCAAAAATTAGGTGGCACAGGAAAAACTATCGATTGGTCAATTCTTCAAGATTTTCACCCCAGTTGTCCGTGGTTTCTAGCTGGAGGTTTAAATCCAGATAACGTTATAGAAGCTATAAGTCAAGTTAAGCCGAATGGGATTGATATTTCTAGTGGTGTTGAAGCGAGTCCAGGAGATAAGAATCTCGACCAAGTAGCCCAGTTAATGAGATTGCTAATTGCTATTAAATAAATGACGGTTGATGACGAATCAAATTCAGAAACTCTTCGCGACTTTTTTGCTCTGATTGAAAAGTCCCCATCATCGCGCTAGTAACTGTCCAAGAACCAGGCTTTTGTACCCCCCGCATCACCATACACATATGGGTTGCTTCTAACACTACAGCTACACCTTGAGGCTCTAAAACAGTCTGAACTGCTTCAGCAATTTGACGTGTTAATCGCTCTTGGACTTGCAAACGACGGGCATACATTTCCACAATGCGGGCTAATTTACTTAGTCCTACCACTTTTTGGTTAGGAATATAGGCAACATGAGCTTTACCCATAAACGGAAGCATATGGTGTTCACACAGACTAAAAAAGTGGATATCTCTGAGCAACACCATTTCATTATGACCTTCATCAAAAATTGCCCCGTTCACAATTTTTTCTAAGGATTGAGCATAGCCACTAGTCAGAAACCTCATTGCTTCTGCTACCCGTTTGGGTGTTTTTAGCAGTCCTTCACGCTCCGGATCTTCTCCTACTCCTAGTAAAAGCTGACGTACTGCCATCATCATCTCCTCGTTGCCGATTTCGGTCTTAGATGGCAACTTGGCTTCACGACCATTTAAAGTATTGCGATCGGGTCGAGTTACTAATCTAGTTGGAGCTTCGGTAGGTTCAGCGGTAGCAACATCATCAGTTGCAGGTACTTTTGAACCATTGGAACCATTGAAAGGAGCAATAGTCATGATCGGTTTAGGTGAGAGTGTGGTGGATAGAGCGGAAATAAGATCAGCCTGAATACATTGGCATACACTCGTTAGATTTAGATAAATAATTTATTGCCAGTCGGCTAAGGTGTTTCTAGTAATTGCCTGATCAATTCCACTACTTGCACCTATAATTATCGAAATTTGTCGCTCCTGATCTTAAAAAATCTGAGGGATTTAACCAGATTTTAAGCAGAAATTTCTGTAAAAACACCAATCCGGCGAAATTTTTGATACCGCAAATCGCGACGCTGTTGGCTCGTCAGTTGGCTCAGTTCGGCTAAATTGTCGCTGAGTGCTTGTTTGAGAATCGCTGCGGCTTGAAGGGGATCGGCGTGAGCGCCACCTAATGGTTCTGGTAAGAGACTATCGAGAATCCCGAGATTTTTCAAATCTAGCGCCGTAATTTTTAGGGCTTCAGCCGCTTGAGGTGCTTTACTGGCATCTCGCCAGAGAATAGAAGCACAAGCTTCAGGGGTAGCTACAGTATAAACGGAATGCTCGAACATTAATAATCGATCGCCCACACCAATTCCTAAAGCACCACCAGAACCACCTTCACCAATGACGGTACAGATAATCGGTACATCCAGGTGAAACATTTCTCTGAGGTTATAGGCGATCGCTTCTCCCTGTCCTAATTTTTCCGCTTCTACACCTGGATAAGCACCGGGGGTATCAATAAATGTCAAAATTGGCATCCCAAATCGATTCCCATGATTCATCAACCGGATCGCTTTGCGGTATCCCCCTGGGGCAGCCATCCCAAAGTTGCGAGCGACATTGTCTTTGGTGTCCCGACCTTTTTGATGACCGAGCATCACCACTGGACTTCCAGCCAAACGAGCTATCCCACCGACCAAGGCTGGATCATCAAAACCACCGCGATCGCCATGTAGTTCCAGCCATTCATCGCTAATAGCTTGAATATAATCAAGGGTACTAGGACGACGGGGATGACGAGCTAGTTGGAGCCGTTGGGCTGGAGACAAATTACTAAAAATTTCCTGACGGAGTTGCAGTGAGCGGGTTTCGAGCTGACGAATTTCCGCCGATACATCAACGCTATTTTCTGCTGCTAGTTCTCGAATTTGCTCAATTCGGGCTTCTAGTTCAGCCAGCGGCTTTTCAAAATCTAATAGTAAGGGTTTGCGATCGGGGTTAGGCACTTGAGGATAAGACTATTATGGCAGGATGTTCTTCTGAATAGAGCAGGTAATTATGGTTATATATAGCAAGCCAAATGCCTACTATATATAACAATTCTTAAAATGATAACAATGGTTGAAATCCATGTTTAAGAGATATTTTGCCGATTTCTTCCATTTTTTCGATCGTGATTTGATTTCGCCCCCAAGAAAAATTAGTGTATATTTTTTCAAATTCCAGCAACATCGATTCGGCAAAACAGGCAAATAATTGACGAGCCGGAGTATTCATGTTGACAATTTTCATGATTTTCCACTCAATGTCTAAAGAATGCTCGACAATACCGCCTTTGAGTACATATACTCCTGGATGTTGGATCTGGGTATCTAAGTTTTTGGGATAGCCACCATCAATCAATAAACAAGGTTGCTTTAAGCTCGCGGGATTAATTTCTATCCCCTTAGCCATACTAGCGACCCAGACCACAATATCTGCGAGGGGCAATGCTGTTTCGAGATCCATAATTTGACCTCGACCCAATTCGGCTTGTAAGGACTTTAATCGCTCTTGTTTGCGAGCGATGAGTAACATTTCTCCCACCTGGGTGCGAGCATCAAGCCATCGACAAACTGCGCTACCAATATCACCTGTTGCTCCACAAATAGCTACTGTGGCTCGGGAGAGATCGATCCCCAGTTTGGGGGCCATTTGTTCTAATTGACGACAAATAATATATGCGGTGTGAGTGTTACCAGTAGTAAAACGCTCAAACTCTAACTTAATATTGCGAACCTGTTTGCTTTCATGTAAACTGAACTCTTCAAAAATGATTGAAGAAAAACCACCTAATGCTGTGATATTAATTCCATGTTTTTGGGCATGGGCCATAGCGTTAAGAATTTTCCGCATTGCTGCTTTGACTCGACTATTGGCTAGCATTTCTGGCAAAAAGCAGGATTCCACATATTTGCCTTCAATTTTCTGACCTGTGATGCTAGTCACGGTAATATGATCCACAATTTGTGGTGGGGCAGAACACCAAAAATCTAGACCCTGATCTGCATATTCTGGATAACCCAGTTCTCTAGCAACAGACTGGGCGTGTTCCAAACTGGTAAGGTGACCGATTAAACCAAACATCGACAGCTCTTGCGTATACCTGTAATTCAGGCAAAAATTGGATTAAATTTAAATTATAGTTGATCGCTATTAAATATATTAAACAATATTCTCGCTCAACAAGTTAGGGGTACATTAATTAGTACCCCTAATCGCTGGTGATCGTGGCGAGTTTAAACAGAAGCTAGTCCGTAAGCGGACAATTTCATAATTTCCCGGGTATTAAAGCCAATATTACTTAAGGCTTCTCCATATTGAATCATAAAGTCCTCGACCAGGGCTTCTCTTTCCATTCCCAGTACCCGAGCATCCTTGGCTACTTGGTTGAGCATCTGCCAAACTAAGGGAAGATTATGACGGTTGGCTGTTTCTAGTTCGGCTTTGGCTGCGGTAAAATGCTCGGTGAGCCATTTTTCGCCAAATTTCAGATGACTGTATTCGTCTTTGATCACACCTTCGGTAATTTTTTTGGCAAATGGGTCAGCAACAGGGATGTAAATGTTATAGGCAGCGATCGCAAAACATTCGATAATTAAAGCTTGAATGAGTAAGCAAGTCACTACTTGACCTTGAGCTGCTGCTGTTTGAAAGTTTTTATGTAGACCCGCGAAGAATTCACGGGCAAATTTTAGATCTGGCGTCACACTGAGGTTCTTTCCACAAGCTTCAAAGCCTTTTTTATGACGACTTTCCATCTTCGCTAAATTAATTAAGTCATCTTTATGCTCCGGCAGCAATTCAGCCAGTTGAATATAATTGTCATTGGCATCTTGTTCACCTTCGATCACAATCGCATTGATCCGACTGTAGGCATCTTTGTAGATTTCGCTGTGAAAATCTAGGGCTGGGCTGGCCTCAAGCTGGGGCATAGTTTTTGGTTCTCCTCATCACAAGTAAGCCGATTTTAAACTGATCTTAATGATTCTAGGGAAAAGATATAAGTTAATGGAACTTAACTTAGCTTATAGTTTACGTTAGCTTAGTTCAACCAAAAATTTACCAATAACTTCTAAATTGGTCAAATTGGCAGCTCGGTTATGGTTCGTTCTGGTTGAGAATTTGCAAGCGAATGTGGCGATCGCGTTCTCCCAGGTCAATTTCAATAATTTCCCCTGACAGCCGTTCTAAGCAACTTAAGAGATGACGTAAATTGGGGGTACTTGCTCCTGTATCTACATACAAGCGATCGGCTAAATTAGCGACCCGTTTCCAAGTATTGTATAGTTTGACCATCGCTTCTTCTAATACAGCCGCCTGTTTGAGAATATCAGCAGCAGTATTGAGACATCCCAGTCTGAGAGCTTCTTCTAATGCCATTTCCAGATCAATTCGACTGTGGCTGAGTGCTTGTACTCGTCCGGCTGCGTCTAGATAACGTGACAAATTACGAGCATCTGAGGTAGCCTGTTTAAGGGTTTCAACATCAGGATTTTGGACTAATTCTTCTTGAATAGCACTAATGTGGGATTCTGGTAACTTTCCGAGTTCTTTAACTAAGGGTGCCAGGTAACGAGTGGGTACGGAGCCAGAAGTAGCTTTTTCTTTAACTTCAGCCGGAATTAACTCCGAAGACATCGCTGTCCATTCATCCGATAGCTGACGAACTTCCCTTCTGGTAATGCGATCGCCTTCATTAGCGGCTTCAGTTACCAATTTTTGCACTTCAGGAGATGATTTGGCGGTCTCCACAAAGGCTCTTTTACTAAAACGCTTAATACTTGATGGTTCTAGGTTCCCTTGGGATAAGAGGGTATCAGCACTATTAGCGAGTTCAATCAGTGAATAGGCTTGACTTTTACTGATTTCTCGATCTTTGAGCCAGTTACTAAAACCACTACCGCGTCCTTCTCCACTTCGTTTTTCCCGATCGCGAATCACTTTGAGAATCCGACCGCGCCAAATATCGGTTTGCAAATCAAAGCGATCGCAAACTTGCCAAGCTGTATCTAGCTGTTGTTCAAATTCCTCATCTGGGATCTGCTGATCTTCGGGATCGGGTAGATCGAAGTCTAAATGAGTATTCACACCGTCAAAAGCGGCAATTAGGTCTTGAGCAGAAGAGGATGTTTGCACCATCGGAGCTTGTCAGACAACAGCCAAACTATTATTACACGCTTAGTCCGATCGCTGTTCATTTTGGCCACACCTAATCTTGCCTGATTACTTATGTATAAGTTTTATTAATAAAAAAATCAGACAGACCACAAAGATAATTAGAATGATGGCGGCGATCGCTACCCCCAGTAATAAGAGGAAAATAAACCGTCCATCAGCCTTTTTCCCTTGAGTGGGAGCATTTAAGTGTTTTTCTAATAAGGAAACATTTTTGGTGTGACATTTCCAAGTAGCATCAAACAAATCTCCAAAAATGGGTACAGTACCAACTACCACATCGATCAGGATATTTAAGACCATTCGGATCAGAGTAGCCTGTGGTAAGCCCAATTTAGCGGCTCGGAACACAATGTAAACACCCAAAATACCAATTAATACATCACCCCCAAAAGGTAACAGTCCCATAATTGCATCTAGCCCAACCCGGAATGGTGTCCCAGGAATAGCAAAAGCATTGTCTAAGAGATAACTAAGTTGACGGAGATGGTCTAAGGTATTTTGATAGGATTCTTTACTAATAGTCATGGCCAGAATTCTTTTTAGGCTATTTTTTATTTTGACGTGATTTTGAGACTTTTAACAAGATCATTAAATCTTAAGACATTTTCATCCAACTTATATAACTCAACCATCAGCATATACATCATCTTAAAATCCCAATGTCATACTATGATCAACAACCAAAATAACCGACAAATCTCCTACTAACTTTCCAAATTTATATTAAACCAACAAAAAAACGAATCATAACAAATCCAGATTAAAAATCTCCTTTCTTCTCATCATCTTTCTTTTTCCTCCTGCCTCAGCATCGATCGCGCTTCCTTCACCCATATATTAATCAAACTAGATCAAAGAAAGTAGAAGAAGGGCGTTTGCCTACGGCACGTTGCGCGATCGCGAGAGCTAAACGCCCATACAATTAACTGAACCGTATAACTGAACCATATTGACATATAACTCCATAAAAATGAGAAATATTAGCCATGAGCATCTCGCTAAACTTTAAAGAACTTAGTAATCTAAAGCTAAATAAATGGCTACTAAGCCTACTAATATTAATCCCCATAATTAGCCTTAGCTATTTCGCTTATCACCAATTCGTAACCGTACCTCAAGAGCAGGCAAAAAATAAAATTCAAACAGCAGTGGTTCAGCGAAGCAACCTTACGATCACAGTTTCTGCAAATGGGACAGTGCAACCCATCCAATCAGTGAACATGAGTCCCAAAACCGCAGGAATTCTCAAACAACTGCTAGTTAAAGAAGGCGATTCTGTCAAACAAGGACAAATACTTGCCTATATGGACGACTCAAATCTTCAAGGGCAACTACTTCAGGCTCAGGGTAACCTCACTGCAGCTCAAGCAAATTTGCAAAAATTAATCAATGGGAATCGTTCTGAAGATATTGCTACAGCAAAGGCGCAACTAGATGAACAACAAGCAAATTTAGAAAAATCAGTCAATGGCAACCGATCAGAAGATATCTCCCAAGCCCAAGCTCATCTGAAAGATTCCCAATATGCCTTGCGACAAGCGCAGGATGACTTCGGGCGGAATCAAGAACTCTATAAAGCAGGTGCCATCTCTCTTCAGAGTCTAAATACCTTCCAGACTACCCGCGATCGCGCCCAAACTCAAGTCAAGCAAGCAGCGCAAGCTCCCTCAGAGATGCGAGTAGGAAATCGTCCAGAAGATATCGCTCAAGCCCAAGCAGTCTTCAACCAAAAACAGGACGCTCTGAATCTTTCTCAAGCTGGGTCAAGACCGGAAGACATTGCACAAGCCCGTGCCCAAGTAGCGGCAGCTCAAGGAGCGGTACAAATTATCCAGACAAACATCAACGATACCGTACTCCGGGCACCATTTAGTGGAATTATCGCCCGTAAATTTGCTGATCCAGGCTCATTTGTAACCCCTACCACCGCAGGGAGTTCAGTAACCTCAGCGACCTCCTCTTCCATTTTGTCCCTTGCATCGGCGAACGAGGTCATTGCCCAGGTAGCAGAAGCGAACATTTCCCAAATTCACATGGCTCTAGTCGCAACCATTCAGGCAGATGCCTATCCAGGGAAAACCTTTACTGGAAAGGTGACACAAATTGCCACCCAGTCGGATGTAGTGCAAAACGTGACCACCTTTGAGGTAAAGACATCGCTACCAGATCCCCAAAACCTGTTGCGATCGGGAATGAATGTGAATGTGCAGTTCAAGGCTGGAGAATTGAAAAATGTGTTAGTAGTGCCAACTGCAACGATCGTTCAACAAAACAATTCTCAGGGTGTGTTTGTAGCAAAAGACCAAGGTAATCCAGTCTTCGTACCCATTATCGTCGGGACAACGGTGAATGACAAAACCGAAGTGAAGTCTGGTTTGACCGGAAACGAAAAGGTCTTACTCAGCTTTCCACCTGGAACTCGTAAGGTTTCTACATCTAATGGCAGACCGTAAGGAGCCTTGATTTTTCATGAAAAAACTTGAATTACCACCGCCAACAGAGCGTTCGCGTCAGCGTTGCGGAGCAACATCGCGCCGTCCGCGAAAACGCAAGGTTTCTCTTGAACAAGTTCTGATCATGTCAGTGGAAACTCTGTGGAGCAACAAACTGCGGACATTCTTAACCATGTTGGGGGTGATTATTGGCATCTCCTCAGTGATTACGATTACCTCCGTGGGGCAGGGCGTGCAAAAGTCAACACAGTCACAAATCGAAGCATTGGGAACAAACGTGATGATGGTCAGAGCCCAGGGAGCAGTAATCAACGGGATCAGACAAGGACCAGATTCAGCTAGTTCGCTAACTTGGGAAGATGCTCAGGCGATCGCCAAGCAAGTCCCTGCTGCTAAATCGGTTACAGCATTCTTACAACGGGGTTCAATTCAGGTAGTCCGGGGTAATACCAATATTTCCACTACCCTTTTAGGTACAGATTTGAATTACCCAACCATGAAAAATATTTCTCCCCAAGAGGGACTCTTTTTTAGTCAAGGGGATTTAGATGCGGGACGACCAGTGGCGTTTCTTGGTTCTAAGGTGCGGGATGAATTGTTTAACACAGGGGAATCTGCCCTCGGAGCTAATGTGCGGATTCAGAGTAAAAGCTACATAGTAGTAGGGGTAGCCCAGGCGAAGGGAACAGCGGGCGGACAGGATCTGGACGATATAATTTATATTCCACTAACCAATATGTCTGCCCAAATTGTAGGCAACAACGCTGTCGCGGGTGTAGCAATTAATGGCTTCTGGTTAGAATCGAGCAATGGAGATCAGCTAGAAGCGGCTCAATTTCAAGTCACGAATATTCTGCGTTTGCGACATGGAATTCATCCATTAGACCCCGATGATTTTCGGATTACGAATCAAGTCGATATCATCAACACCTTTACCAATGTGATGGGGTCATTTACCTTGATGGTGGGGGCGATCGCGGGCATTTCCCTAGTTGTCGGAGGAATTGGTATTGCTAACATTATGTTGGTTTCAGTAATGGAACGAACGCGAGAAATCGGCATTCGCAAAGCCGTGGGCGCAACCAGCACCGATATTTTGAGCCAGTTTTTGACCGAAGCAGTCGTTTTATCAATGATCGGTGGTGCGATTGGGGTGGGATTGGGAATTGGGTTTGCGTTTGCTGCTGCCACTATATTTCAATTTCCATTCATTGTGCCATTGTGGTCGATTGGAGCGGGGTTTGGCTCCTCGTTCATCGTTGGCATTCTGGCAGGCGGCATCCCTGCTCGTAATGCTGCCAAATTAGATCCGATCACAGCCCTACACAGTGAGCAATAACTATGGCAATTATGATCTGGATGGAGGGGATTACGAAGACCTATCATTTGGGAGAATTGGATGTACCTATTCTCAAGAATATTGATCTATCGATCGAAGATGGGGAATATGTGGCGATTATGGGGGCTTCGGGTTCAGGTAAATCGACGCTGATGAATATTATTGGCTGTCTCGATCGCGCGACAAGCGGACTATATACATTGGATGGTAGAAACCTGACTACACTGAATGATGATGGACTCGCAGATATTCGCAATCAGTATATTGGTTTTGTATTTCAACAATTTAATTTGTTGCCACGATTGACAGCACTAGAAAATGTCATGTTGCCGATGATTTATGCTGATGTATCTAAATCGAAACGAGTGAAAGCTGCGACCACTGCTTTGGAAAAGATTGGGTTGGGCGATCGCTTAAAAAACCGTCCTAGCCAACTTTCAGGAGGACAGCAACAGCGAGTAGCGATCGCTCGTGCTTTGGTAAATCATCCTGCTTTAGTGTTAGCGGATGAACCAACGGGAGCGTTAGATTCTAAAACTTCTCAGGAGATTATGAATCTGTTGACAGAATTAAATCAACAGGGCACTACGATCGCACTTGTTACCCATGATGCAACAGTAGCAGCTCAAACAAAACGGGTCATTCATATGCAGGATGGAGTGATTGTTGAGGTAGCGAAAGCGAAACCTTTGCAAACTTCCGACATTTTACTTTGAATTATTTTAAGATCAAGTAGACAATGCAAGAATCCTTTTCCAACTCAGCAGGCAGGCATTTACAAGTAGTCACCGAGAAAGCCCACCCCTTTCATGGGTCGGGATGAATCGGAGAGCTACTGCAAGGAGCCGTAAAAATTATTAAATTATATTAATATAGCGTATTTCCTAAGAAAATACGCTATATTAATATCAATCGATGGCAACGCTGAAAATTGCGGCAAGCGTCGCACGGCGTAATTTTAGGATCTAACGATCCGATTGCCCATTGATGATCTACAACTAATCAAAATGTTGTTAGTAAAAAATACGCCGGGGCACGGCGGAATTTCTACGCTTGATGAGATTGCACCTCTGGCTAATTTTAAGCAATTGGGGTTGGTTAAGTGCGGTCGTTGATTCAAGAATCCCACTGCCTTTAGGCGTGGGAGTGTCAAAAAGCTTTAATTAAAACTATCGAGGATGAAAGGGTTTTTGCATCTTAGGACAATGGCTCGGCACCTCGCTGGTATATTCTTGAGCGTCACCTTGCTAAACAAGCTTGGACAGATAAGAAATTAGGTAAACCACCTTGGTCAGAGGATGTAGTCTATCAAAAGCATAAACCTGCGATCGTCTCTTTTTTCTCCTTTAAAGGCGGTGTGGGACGAACTAGTACCCTAGCAGCGACTGCATTGACGTTAGCTCGTAACGGTCATCGAGTTGCTATTGTTGATCTGGATTTAGAAGCACCAGGTCTAGCTACAATTTTTTCACCAGATAACTCTAATAATCTTGGTGTCATTGATTATTTATTGGAAAAACAGATTCCCAAAAATGATTGGAAACTTCGCACTCAAACTATTAATGATGAGAAGTTACAGGAGTTTCTAGGTCGATGATAGCCAACCTATAACATTACTTCCTGCGGGAAATGTAGATGATAATTATTTAGAAAAATTAGCGAGATTAGATTTTCAGAACCTGGTAAATGGTGAACTACAAAGCACAATTCAAGGTATGTTAAAAGAATTAGTAAGTGCTGCAAAATCTTTAGATTTCATTTTAATGGATGCGCGGGCTGGTTTTCACGATATTGGTGGGCTAGCGATCGCGAATCTTTCCCACGGAGTAGTGATCTTTGGCACTCAATCACGCCAAAGTTGGGCTGGAATAACTCAGGTTATTAAACATTTAGGAGGTCATGGAGCTGAGGATCTGCGGTTGATTCTTGTACAATCGATGGCTCCAGCGTTAGGAATACCGGGCAGGGAACAAGAGTTAACAAAATTTAGAGAACAAGCTTACATCGTTTTTAAAGACAACTATTACTCTAAAGATGAAAACGTTCCTAACTCAAATGATTCCGATGAGCCATTTACCCCTTTTGTTGTGCCATATCAGGAAAGGCTACGCGGAGATATAGCTCTATTTACTCGCAACTCAAACCCAGAACCAGAAGAATTAGATCGACTGTCAGAACTTGTAATGATAATGACCGATCCTACTTCTCCTTATATGCAGATTGCCAAAAAGTTATGCACACTTTTTGGACGTGATTTTCAAATAAAAAATTAATTAAATTAAGCTTATGAATAAAATTAATAAACAAAGATTGCTCGAATTACTCATCAAAATTGCTCCTGGAAGGGCAACGGCTGAACATGAAAGTGATAATGATGATGAATTCTTGAAAAATTTCTTGCCCATAGCAAACTATCGCTATGCTTTAGATCCTAGTATTTTGTTAATATTAGGAGGACGGGGAGTAGGAAAAACCGAACTATTCCGTTTGCTGGCAATCCCTTCAGGTAGAAAAGCTTTGGTTGAAAGTTTGGGGATTCGATCCTTACCTGACTTAATTAAAACGACATGGATAGCTGGTTTTGGGCGGGTTCGCAGAGCAGAAAAAAGATTTCCAGCACCAGAGATTGTTGAAACCCAAATGGAAAAAGCTACAAATATTGAATGGCGTAGTTTTTGGATTGGTTTAATTTTAGGAGGTCTATTACATGAAGGCGATTTTAAGTTCAAAGATTTTCTGATTGAACAAATTGAACAAATTGAACAAATAGACACAAAGATAGTCAACATTCTTAGAGAGGACTTATCTGTTTTATCAAGTTGGCATCCGATCGTCACTCAACATCTGGAAAAATTCAATTCTGTTTTAGATAAATTAGATCAAAAACTCATTGAAACCGATAATTGGCTATTTGTCACTTATGATGAATTAGATCGATTAGTTGCATCCTATACTGCCTTAGCAAGTCCAATTCGTGAACTTTTAGCTTTTTGGCTTGATCGATGGCGACGTTGGGACAGAATTCGACCCAAAATATTTTTGCGTACCGATCTATTTCGAGAGGAATTTTTGAGCTTTCCTGATGCTTCTAAACTGCAAGCCCATCAAACTAAATTGGAATGGACGCATTCATGGCTTTACCAACTTTTGGTTAAACGACTGGCAAATTCTGGTTCGGAAATGACAGAATATTTGCAACCCACATTCCGCACGTCAATTTGTAATATACTTTGTAACATATTTATCTGAGCATTTATACTCATGAATGACCGAAATTTTCCGCTCACCACAGCACTAATTGGTCGGAAATCATCCTAGAAATAATAAGTACTTATGCTGATTAAAGTGACAGATATTGCCTTACCAAGTGTTGCTTTTGGCATTGCTAGCTGGTCAGATTGATCCTTCATTATGTAAAACACAAGAATACAAAGATAAAAAGAAGAATTATTAAAAAAATCTGAAAGAGCAAGTAAAAAAGTCAATCAAGGTATTTTTTTGATGAAAATTAGTGAATATAGCCATCAAAAAGTCAAGGAAGAAAATTTATTTCTCCCCATAATGAAGTGCTTCATTATCTCAGCGATTTTGCCCAGAAAACTAGGGAATTATTGATAATATCTTTGACAAGAAGTGGGTAAAAATTCTAACATAAAATTACGTTCTTCGGTCAAGTTAATAATTCTTTCAACTCCATTTAGAATCACAAAATGAATTCCTTGAAAACATTGAAATATCCATCTTAATGTCGGTCGGCTTGTTAATTTACCGACTTGATTTTTTACTCCAGTCTGAGTTCTAAGTAAATTCTTTCTTAGTTCTCTTTGACCAAGATTATAAACTAATAAACACATAGACATTAAAAATAAAATTGTCTCAACTCTTTGTGGTTTTTTGACAAAAAAACTATCGGCAAAAAATAAGGGGTCTTTGAGAAAACCAAATCCCCGCTCACATCCCTGTTGATTTTTATAACTTCTGAGAATTTCTGGAGATTTAATTTTTTCTGGTTCCAGAACATTTGTCGCTAAAATAAATCGACCTGCTTCTGATTTTTTCGGGTCTATTTCTGATAGTTTTGGCACGACTTTTCCAGCTATCTGCCAGCTTTTTAATGATTTATATCCAGTTATAATCACATTGATTTCCTGGAGCTCAAAAAATTTTAGTGATTGATTTATTTCCGTTAGTTTAGTTCGAGCTTGAGCGATACTTTCAAATTTTTCATTTTGGAGTTTTTTGAGAATTTTTTCGGCTTTCTGTTGTGATTGCTGGAGTTGTTTCTCGAACTTTTCTCGATCACTTTTTTTTCTTTTTTCACTTTCTACTATTAACCATCTTTGCTCTATATCTCCGTAATTTACTGTTTTTTCTTGCCACTTATATCCTTTGGCTTGTAAACCTTTAATCAAGTCTTTTTCGGGTTGAGGTAATTTTTCTAAATTCTCATATTTTTCCGGTTCTATCTCTTTAACTTGGATTAAATTTTTGGCTTGGGAAATAGTGCTTGGGACTCTAGTTATCCAGTTAAAATCCTTCATTATTTTTAGATTTTCCTCACTATATAAAGCACTATCAGCTACCAAAATACTGTCTAAATTTAGTTGATTTTTAAATGAGCTAAAAACCTGGCCAAAGACAGCCTTATCTGCTTCATTGCCATCGGCGATTCGGATAAATAATGGGATATCCCCATCGCTACTTACCACCAAGTCTAATATACATTGCTTCAAGTCTGAACGATGATCACGAGAATATCCTTTAGTTATAAATATCGGTCTTTCTTTGATGATATCTTCATTTTCTTGGTTGACTTTTTCATAATTATATTCCCCATGTAAATGAAATGATGTCGCATCTAAATGGGCATACTTTGATTCAATTTTAAACTTGTTTATAGTTACTAATACGATTTCTACAAATAGCCTAGTTAATCCGTATTTATAGAGTTTATCCATCACTCTACCAAGTTTATCGTCGTTTAAATATTCACTTTTAATATTTGGTCCTAGCAATTTTTCTATCGCTTTATCTGCAAAGAATTGACTAAATAAATATAAGGGTTTTGATACCATCCCTAGTCCATTCAAGAGCATCGCTTTTACTACTTGACCATTATCGATATTTGAGCGGCTATCCATTCCTAATTTATCATTGATTATTTCGACTATTCCTATTTCATCAATTATCCCTGCCACTATTCCTAAGTGGTCTAGATTTTTGATTTGTATTTCTGATGAAGTAATCATTTTTTTGAAGTTTTTAGATTTTGGCTGACTTTCTGATCATCTCATTTTTTTGCCCTGTGGTTATTTAAGTAATTATACTCATTAATGCTCTTGGCCTTTATGTAACTTTTATACTACATTTTGAAGTGCGGAATATGGGTTGCAAAATATCCCAGGGTTAATTATTGAAAACAAACCTGATTTAGGCTGGACTGCAACATCAAATGAAAAGTTGCTTGAAGAACTAATCGAAAGGATGATTGGTAAGTATATGGGGGCTAGTCCTAAAAAAGGAATTACCTATCGCTGGATTCCCAATCATCTTCAGGATGCTGGTGGTCGAATTGCACCACGTTCTTTTCTCAAGTTATTTGCATTAGCTGCACAAAGTCGAATCCAACAGCACTCTCTTGTTGAAGAAAACACTGTACTTTTGCTACCCTCTGACTTACAAGGGGCTTTAATGGAAACTTCAAATGATAGAATCAGGGAATTACAGGAAGAATATCCTTGGTTAGAATCTCTCAAGACGAGTTTAGATGGTCTGAACGCTCCCATGCAAAAAGAAATATTTTTTGATGCGGTAAAATCTACCCAATGGAGTTCTGAAAAACAACCACCTGTCACTACTCCTGAAGAAATTTTGAAATATTTACTTCAACTTGGAATTGTAGAAAGTCGCTCTGATGGACGAATTAATATGCCTGAAATATATTTGTATGGATTTAATGTTAGCCGGAAAGGTGGGGTTAAACGCCCCCATTAGGATCAGACTGAAAATTAGGGAGCGCGATCGCCCATTTGTCAAACTGAGCGATCGCTTAAGAAGATTATTGGCAAATCGTTAAACAGCTAAACTACAACGTTTATTAAACAAAACGTCGCCCTACAAATATGTTGTAGATTAGCCCAATCAACGCTAAAATCAAAAGTACATGGATTAAGCTACCACCAACGTGAATTGAAAATCCTAACAACCAGAGGAGTAAAAGCACACCAACAGCAGTCCAAATTAGATTTGACATATTTTTTCTCTTTTATTCAGATGAAATTGATTGAAAACTCAGTCAGACTAAAGGATGATTATACTCACAAAAGTGAATATTTTGATATGGAGCAAAAATCATCCTTGACTCAAATTATTGAGACGTTATTTAATCGCTCTTTAATTAAAGATATCTCGAACCTTATCTTTGATATCTTCTACGAAATTGCGAGTTCCGCTTTCAACTTGTTTAGCTTTGCCAACAACTTGATCTTTGCGGTTACCAGTAGCCTCACCGCTTGCTTCTTGAAATTTGCCTTCAAGGTTTTTTGTTACTGCTTTTGCTCTTCCTGTTAACTGGATGCTATCTTTAATATCTTCTGTTGCATTAATAGCCTGACTTTGGACTTGCTTGGCTTGTCCCATTAGCTGATCTTTGGGATCACCGGTGATGTCGCCGATCGCTTCTTGAACTTTGCCTTCAATATTCTTGGTAATTGCTACGATTTTATTATTCATTGTTGCCAATTGAGTCTGTGGTTGACTGATGAGTTCTGTGAGTGAATCAGCAGCCCAACTATTTGCATAGCCAAAACCAAAAGCTATTATAGTTCCAAGCACTACAGCTAAACTCATGGTGAAAAAAAAGCGCCGAAACTGTTGAATTAAACTCATCCTTAACTCCAAAAAATAATTTGATAGATCAATCAGATATGGATGATCAACTACTAGGGTCTAATCCCTCTTGAGAAAAACATTTTTAAGTACCTTACGGTGTATTCTTATCGAAGAATACACCGCTTTGTACTCAGGTTTTATTGATCTCAAAAGAAGCTATTCCTGGAAGAGTAGTTCATCAGAAAACAGGGTTTCAATTATTTGTATGAATGGCGATCGCTATTCATACAAATAACCTACTAGTCAATAGTTTTTTTGACTTCATCTTTCACATCTTCGACAGCGTGGCTAACTTTTGCCTCTGCTTGTTTTTCCTTGCCCTCTATCTGATCTTGAGGATCACCAGTCACATTACCTACTGTTTCTTGAGCTTTACCTTCGATATTTTTGGCGGTTGCCTTAGCTTTATTTTGTAAACTCATGATATGTTCCTTGTTGAATTTGTTGAATTTGTTGAATTTGAGAACTGCTTACTTGAGCTAACGAATCTGCTGCTGATATTAGAGATATCAGAGGACACGTCGCCTGATAAATAAGTTGTAAACAATGCCAATCAGGACCAAAATTAAAAGGAGGTGGATTAAGCTACCACCAAGGTGAATTGAGAATCCTAATGCCCAGAGAAAGAGAAGCACAATGACAGCAGTCCAAACCAGATCAAACATATTTTCCTTTTTGATTCAGATCCAATTGATGAAACTTTGTCACCAAAGAAGCTATTCCTTGAGCAAAAGTTTCTACGAAAGTAGGGTTACAACTATTGGTCTAAATAGTGATCGCCGCAACAAATAACCTACTAGTCAATATTTTTTTTGACTTCCTCTTTCATATCTTCAATAGTATGATGAACTTTTGCCTGTGCCTGTTTTTGCTTGCCCTCTATCTGATCCTTAGGATCACCAGTTAGATCACCTATTGCTTCTTGAACTTTACCCTCGATATTTTTGGCGGTGGCTTTAGCTCTATCTTGTAAACTCATGATGCGCTCCTTATGGAATTTATTAAACCTGCTAATAAGGTTTAGTATGACATCCTGTTGGTAAAAATTATGTTTAATCAAGGGTTTAATTTATGTATAATTTGTATAGGTTGTACTGAATAGATTTAATTCGTTACAAAAACTGACATTTGATCATCTAAAAATAGAACTATATGGGACGGTAAACCTGGTTATTTTTGATATTAATAAGGTGATAAAACATGGAGAAAAATTTATCATGATTAGCTGAATTTTTAGCTAGTAAATATTTGTTTAAATGACTTATAATATAAGTAGAAAATTTATGAGAGGACATCCATCTATGCCCTACACCGATCAAGAAAAGAAAACCCTCAATCTGGATAAACATCATCCTAGTGATGGCAGTGAGCTAATCCCCGCTGAAGTCCAATCCAATTCCCATCCTGATGGCAGTAAATTGCCTGATGGCTCTCTCCCCCCTGGCTACACCATAGATGATGAGGGAATCGAAAATAACTATGCAATTGAGCCTGATATGTCATTCACAAAGTATCCCTCGCCAAAACAGCAGCAGCGTTATATTTTCTTAGGAATAGGAGCGCTCTTTTTTGTTGCCCTGCTTGTGCTGATTGCATATATTGCCAGCTAATCGTACCAATAGTAGATCGAAGGCAGTTTAGATATCTAGCTCTTGCCTTCGATTAACTGGGGGCATTGTAAGTGTTTTGCTCAAAAGTCTGCGATCGCAATACTCCCAGTACCGATCCCAGTCCTCTCTTTTAACTGAACACATAATTACAGCGACATTTTTAGTTTTTGGGTCAAATTTAATTTTACGAGAGACTTCATATCCATTCATATGGGGCATCTCCAGGGTTAGCGCATCTAATTTTGTCACCGAGGATACAGAATATTTTCATCAAATATGAAATATAGCCATCGAGATCAGAACATCACAAATCTGGTAGAGAAAATAGTTGACAAAAGAGCATAGAGAGTGGTAGGTGAAAAACTATACCGTCCAACTCATAATCTCCAGGAATATTCAAATGTCTCAAGGGTTCGATATCAATATAGCTAATGCTAAACAAAACTCCCATTCTGCTAGGAAAAACCAAGTAGTAGCTGACTTGATGGAAATACAACAGAGTTTAGTCAAGCATTTTGAAGATGTTGAAGACCCGAGAGTAAACCGAACAAAAAAACACTTATTGATAGACATTTTAGTGATGGCAATTCTGGCCATAATAGCTGGAGCACAAGGCTGGGAAGACATTGAGAATTATGGGATTAGTAAACAAATTTGGCTAGAAGAGTTTTTAGAATTACCCAATGGTATTCCCTCAGATGATACCTTTCGTCGAGTATTTGAAAGTATTAACCCCAACCAATTGGAGCAATGTTTTCAAGCTTGGGTAAACACCTTAGTTACTCAAATGGGAGGAGAAGTAATTGCCATAGATGGGAAGACTGTCAGAGGTTCCTATGACCGAAATCAAGGACAATCAGCATTACATTTGATTAGTGCGTGGGCTAGTGAACAACGATTAGTTTTAGCACAAATGAAAGTCCAAGATAAATCCAATGAAATTACAGCTATTCCAGCATTACTAGAGTTACTTGATATCGCTGGCTCAATTATTACTATTGATGCGATGGGGACCCAAACCGAAATTGCTCAAAAGATTATTGATAAAAAAGCTGATTATATTCTGACACTTAAAGCCAATCATCCAACTTTACATAATCAGGTACAACAATTCTTCCAAACTGCACAGAAAAATAATTTTTCAGGAATTGATTTCACTCATGACAAACGGATTGAGAAAGGGCATCATCGGGTGGAAATTCGTGAAGTTTGGGTGCTCCCTATTACGGCCATTCCTGACCTTTACCAACCCAAATTATGGGCAGGTTTAAAAAGTATTGTCATCATTCATCGTATCCGTCATCTTTGGAACAAAACTACTTGCGAGACTCAATACTATCTTACTTCTTTAGACAACAATGCTGAATTCATAGGTCGAGCTATTCGTCAACATTGGGAAATCGAAAATTCTGCACACTGGACTTTAGATTGTACTTTTTTTGAAGATAGCTGTCGCATTCGTTCTTTTCACAGTCCTCGTAACTTTTCTCTGCTCAGACGATTAGCTCTCAACGCTCTTAATCGCGAGTCAACTTACAAACGCAGTTTACGCCAGAAAAGTAAACGCGCTGCTATGGATAATAATTATATGCTCCAAATCCTCCTTTCTTGTTTCTCTGAGTCTACATTAGATCCTTCTTAATCCTTGTGTCAAGCCTAATTGAGATGCTCTTACCCTGGGCATCTCAACATCCAGAACTATTAATTCTGGACATTGAGTTTTAATTTGCTCATAATTTTACCTTCTCCTTTGTCAGTCTTAGGGCAGCGTATTTTTATCTGGCTCTCAGCTTTTTTAAGAGCTTACCCTTTTTTGAGAACTTTTCTATCAGGAAGACTCGATTTTAAGTTGCTAAATCTAAATCTGAAAATGGCGATCGCACCTGAAGAATTCCCAAAAATTGCTGATGATGAGCAACAGTTTGGAGTAACGATCAAAAGGGATACAAATATTAATGACTTTGCTAATAAATGCGTTTTCATCTTTAAGTGATTTTAATCACACCCATTCAGGATCAGCGATCACAGAACACAGGTAAAAAAATCACTCCCTTAACAGATACAAATCATATTAATTCTTAGGTTTTGATTAGATGATAGAAGAGTAAAGTTCAGGTTAAAGAAATGACTACTAATTGCATCGATACTCTAAACTACATCTTGCTTAACTCAAGCCATGAAAAGATTATGACCTCAGCACAGTATGAGTTTGTGCTAAAGACTATCACATCCGACCTCAATCCTGAATTACAAACATTGTTGAAAAGGTTGCAACATAGAATTCGGCGTGGTTGGGTAACAGTTACATAGTTGGAGCGATCACTTATCCCGGAAATATAGACTTAGTAGAGGGCAATCCTAAAGGTAACTTGATGAAATTGTTGTTTATTTGCAGTAAGAACCGATTACGAAGTCCAACCGCTGAAATTGTATTTGCTGAGTATGAAGGATTAGAAGTAGATTCAGCAGGATTAGATCCAGAAGCAGAAACACCTTTAAGTAGTGAAGCGATCCGGTGGGCTGATATTATTTTTGTGATGGAAAAGTCTCATCAGCGGAAACTCTCAAGAAATTTTCAGTCTTGGCTTAAACAAAAACGAGTGGTATGTCTGAATATACCTGATGATTATGAATACATGGAATCTGCTTTGGTGGAGTTGTTGAAGAAAAAGGTATTGCCTCTATTGGGGACTTTTTAAAGACTTATATTTCAATGTTCTAATTTTAGTGCTAAATTAGCTCGCCATATTCCCGAAAGTAGAAATAGTAAATATTTTTAGGCGATCGCTATATTTAATTCGGCTTCTGCGGGTCACTATTTATTGATGAGTTAGCAAGGTCTGTCATAGTCTGTAATGCTTCATTTGGATTTCGAGAAACATTCATTTGTATACTATACAGCACATCATCTTGTACCCATTCAATTGCTGGAGGAGAGCAAGATCCACCACAGCTTAAAGATTTGTAATAGCCTGTAATGTTTTGAGATAGTTGAACAGCTTGATCGAATTGATACTCTCAGGTCTAAAGACACTGAGATTCTTGAAGAGTCCAGATCCTGAACTTCAAAGGCGCGTACAAGACACCTCTACTGATTTCACTTAGGACTAGCCCAAGCTCCACCGCTACTTTTCTTAAAATGTTGGCTGCACCATTGCAATCGGCATTTATCTTAGTGCCTTTGGAACTGAGATAGGAACCACGGCTAACTCTTTTTCCTGATGCTGTCCATCCTGCGGGTTTTTCACCGTAAGTTGGGATGGGATCAGCATCTAAAAAACTAGCCTTGCTGGTATAACTTTCTTCAGTTTCGGCAAACTTAATGCCAAACAACTCACAAAGTTCTTGAATTCTTGCTTTAAGCCTAGCCGTAGGGATTTGGACAAAGTTTTGATTGTTCTTTTTGCCTAACTCTATCCCATCTTTTTGACTTTTATTCCAACCAAAAACTAAAGTTCCTATCCCATTATTTAAACAATGGTTTATCACTATCCGAGCCGCTTTGTTGATAGCGTCCCTCATTTGTCTATTACGTTTCTCCGTCATTGCAGCTAAACGATTAGACCAAAAACCTTCGGGTTTATTAGCTTTAAGTTTGGCGACCTGTTTGTTGTACCATTGATTGACTGACTTTAGGTGTTTGCCATCAATAATAAAACTTGTCCCTACATTACTAACGGCTGTCAACCAGTTATTCAAACCGTGGTCTATCCCCAAACATTTAGCTGGGTCTAGGACAGGTTTTTCGACTAGAACTGGGTAGATAAACTCAGCATAAAAGCAACCGTTTCTAGGGAGTATCCTGACCTCTCTAAGAGACTCAAAATCTAGGTTAGTTGGCATTGGTAGGAAAAATTCTTTGATGCCAAACCAAGCATTGACCTGTAATCCTAAAGGGAATCTAATCTTTCCATCAATTAACCTTAGTGACCGTTTAGGATAGGCAACTAATTGATACCCCGGTTTTCGATAATTGGGTAGTTTGGGTCTAGTTTCAAGTTGACCACTTAGCCACAACCCCCGTAACTTGGCAAAAGAGCTAATTGACTCTCCCACTGAGATACAAGTTTGCACTGCTGCATCTGAGGGTAGTGCAGAGAAATGCACATTTTCCGTAAGATTCCTTACTATGTCAAACTTGGTGACGTATTGGTGAGCTTTAAACCACATTTGACGCGCATAGTAGGTAGCACAATTGTGGAGTTTGTTCGACTCCGAGCAAATAAATTCAAGAATTGCTTTTAACTCTGGTTCAGCATTGATCAAATTTTGCTGAACACCTAACGGTACTTTGGTTTTTTTTGGCGTCTTACTTCTAGCTTTAGCCACTTTCTTTCCTTTTCTATCTTGTTATTAACAGCATAACGTAGTATAGTTGATTTGTCAACTTATATCTACAATCTTTTTATGCTAAATTTACCGGAATACAAAACCCACAATCACGTCAAGTTCCTGCTTAACTACCATTTTGTATTTATCCCTAAGCGTCGCCGTCCAGTTCTAGTCGGCGATATAGCAACTAGAATCCGTCAGATATTTTTAGCTTTGGCAATAGAGAAAGGTTGGGATATTTTAGCCTTAGAAGTTGCCCCAGATCATGTACATCTATTTGTGGCAGTTAAACCGACAGACACCCCCGCACTGGTGGTTAAAGCATTTAAAGGAAGGTCAAGTAATTATCTAAGAAAAGAGTTTCCACAATTATTAAAATTACCTAGTCTTTGGACAAGCAGTTATTTTGTAAGCACAGCAGGTAATATTAGTAGTGAAGTGGTTAAGAAATACATAGAAGACCCACACCACTCCGCTAATTGAAGAAATATTTACTGGCGGTTAAAACCGCACGAGCCGTTTCCCTCCCAGTTCTAAA
Organism: uncultured cyanobacterium; assembly: GCA_963744145.1. GTDB lineage: Bacteria > Cyanobacteriota > Cyanobacteriia > Cyanobacteriales > CAWUOF01 > CAVUSO01. The sequence goes on from CAVUSO010000001.1 coordinate 3,265,084, forward strand.
GAACTGAGTTTCCCACTTACCGAGTTATTTCTATGAGGTTGATCCCCGCGTTTAGCTGTAAAATATCCAATAAAACAGACAGTAGCACCATGACAGTTTGGTACTGTTCCTATATCAACTTGATAACTATTCTGATCGCCACTACTGGTTACATAAATTTTGAACCTAAACTCAGGCAAATGACTTGGTAATCGAATTGGTACTTCAGTTTGTCTTTCAAGACTGGGAAGAATTGAGCTGAAAATTTCAGCAGGCTGTTCAGAAGCTAATAACTGAGAGGCAAATACCCCGACCAAAAGTGTTCCGATGAAAGTCGGTATGGCTGTAGAGTTTAACGGTTTCATGGACATTTCCTAGCGATTTTGGTTCACTAACCATATAGTATTTGAAAATAACTTCAATATTTCATTAGGAGTTAACTCATACATCACTCTAGCCTCTTTTGTCAAACTGGGATGAAACCTTGATTTCTCGTTGACTAAAATGACGAAATATGCTATTAAAGATAGGATAGGTGCTTTTCAGGATTATGTCAAGCAAAATCTCTCAATACCTATGCAAAGATTGACCAAGATTGCTTTTTTGATCAATGCGATCGCTATATTTCAAAAAGATTAAAGTGCCTCACCCATTAAAGTAAATCCCGCCCAATATTTAGGTTGAGGATATTTTTTCATAGTGTTTAACATCGCTTGTCTTAACGCTTGGGCTTGATCGGGGTTTTGTTTAAGTTGGTTGTAAAAGTCTGACATTAAATAACTGGTGGATTCATCACTCACAGACCATAGAGAAACAATTATGCTAGCAGCTCCCGCACTGATGAGCGATCGCGATAATCCAATCACTCCGTCACTAGTTAATTTACCCCGTCCCGTGTTGCAGGCACTTAATACTACTAATTGCGCTTTGAGTTTTAGGTCTAAGATTTCGCTAGAGCTGAGTAGACCATCATCCTTGTCGGTTGGAGTTAGGGCGATCGCGCCTGGCAAACCTTGTTTTTGGATTTCATAAAGTAATCCATGTGTTGCGAGATGAATAATATTTGATTTTTGCATCTGTTGAGTAATAAATGCTTTAGTTGCTTGAGCGCCAATGATGGGTTTAGTATTGAGTATTTGAGATACAGTTTTGGCTTCTGCTTCTGAATGGGGAAGCGGCTCTAATTGTCGGATATCACCCGAAATATTAACTTTAGGCATAATGGGATTTCCCATTACGGTTATGTTCGATAAGGGTGATTGCTTGATGTTTTGGTGTTGTGTATGCGTGAGTTGTAAAATCTGAATAGATGGAGCAGTTAAAATGGTATGTTTTTCAATCAGATATTTACCTTCTTCGTCTTGCAATGCTGCAAAAGGAACTAGGAATAAAGACTGATGAGGAATAAAGATAACTTTATCATTAGGATTTGTGGGTAATAAATCAACGATTGGTTTTATTAGTATTTTATACATTTTCTGGTTACATAGACGTGGTAAAACGCAGAGTTGAGGTTTAGTAGTAATTATTTGTTGATTAGTCGAATTATTATCTGTTATCCCAACTACTGAACGAGTATTATTTACAAAGTTTGCTAATCCAGAATCAGATGATGGTAATCCTCTAGTAGCAGTTATATCTATATGATTTTCAGTAAATTTTGTGAGATTGGTATTAAGAGGTTTTAAGTCAACAGATCGAAAAATAATTTCACCATTAGGCTTAATTACCCAAATATATAAAAATTCACCATCAATAACTGAATATTCAACAAGTGTTGAGTTTTGTTCAGATGCAATTCGTTGAATTTCCTGAATATTAGGGGAATTTATAGTACGCTCAACTGATGAAGATAAATGAGATGCTAATAATTCAACAAATGCTCTTGCTCTACCACGTTCGGATATTTCTAAGGCTTCTTTAGTTTTACTCTCAGCAACTAATGCTCTTTGTAAATTGATATATGGATTTGTTTGGGTTTCAAATATTGATATTTTGTTAGGATCATTTAATCCATTTCGTAGCGATTCTGAAACATTGATACTATCCAATAGTGGCTTTTCAGCATCATTGAAATTGCCTTGTTTGTACAAAGATAATCCCAAATGGTTTAGAACATTACCCTCATTATAACGGTCTTTAATTTTCTGTGTGATTGCCAATGACTGCTGAAAGTAATCAATAGCTTTGGTATATTGACCGAGAAAACGGTAAGCAATTCCTAGATTGCCCAGAGCAGCTCCCTCATCATGACGGCTTTTTATTTCTCGTACAATCACCAAATCCTGTTTAAGGTAATCAATAGCTGTGGTGGATTGGCCAAGATAATTGTAAGCAATTCCCAGACCGCCGAGAGCATAACCCTCGGTTTGACGGTCTTTAATTTCCCTGGCGATCGCTAATTGCTGTTTAAGGTAATCAATGGCTGTAGTGAATTGGCCAAGATCATTGTAAGCAATTCCCAGATTGCCCAAAGCAAGACCCTCAGTTCGACGATCTTTGATTTCGCGTGCGATCGCTAATGCCTGTTGATAGTAATCAATGGCTGTAGTGAATTGGCCAAGATCATCGTAAGCAATTCCCAGATTGCCCAGAGCAAGACCCTCAGTTTGACGGTCTTTTATTTCCCTGGCGATCGCTAATGCCTGTTGATAGTAATCAATGGCTGTGGTAAATTGGCCAAGATGATCGTAATTAGCTCCCAGATTGTTCAGAGTAAGACCCTCAGTTTGACGGTCTTTTATTTCCCTAGCGATCGCTAAGGTCTGTTTATCATAATCAATTGCTGTAGTGTATTGGCCAAGTGCATCGTAAGCATTTCTCAGATTGACTAGAACTTTAAACTCAATTTGACGATTTTTAATTTCTTGTGCGATCGCCAAACTTTGTTGATAGTAATTAATTGCTTTAGTATAGTCACCGAGAGACTGGTAAGCCCATCCGAGATTGTTCAGATCCCAACCCTCAGTTTGACAGTCTTTAATTTCCCTAGCGATTGTCAAGCTTTGCTGTGTATAATTAATTGCTTTGGGATAGTCACTCAGATCAAGGTAAGCAAGTCCCAGATTCAACAAAGCGTTACCCTCACCTTGACGGTCTTTAATTTCGCGGGCGATCGCCAAATATTGCTGATAGTAATCGATCACTTTCGTATATTGACCGAGAGCATTGTAAGAATTTCCAAGATTGGTGAGAACTTTAAACTCAATTTGATCGTCTTTAATTTCCTGTGCGATCGCCAAACTTTGTTGATAGTAATTAATTGCTTTAGCATAGTCACCGAGAGACTGGTAAGCCCATCCGAGATTGTTAAGATCCCAACCCTCAGTTTGACGGTCTTTAATTTCCCTAGCGATTGTCAAGCTTTGCTGTGTATAATTAATTGCTTTGGGATAGTCACTCAGATCAAGGTAAGCAAGTCCCAGATTCAACAAAGCGTTACCCTCACCTTGACGGTCTTTAATTTCGCGGGTGATCGCCAAATATTGCTGATAGTAATCAATTGCTTTGGCATATTGACCGAGATCATAGTAAGCATTACCTAAATTGCGTATAGTTACTCCCTCATATTTGCGGTCTTTAATTTCCTGATAAATAATTAGCGATTGTTGACATGATTGTAATGCTGCTTGAAATTGGCTGGTATCATCTTGCTTTTTACATTGCTCTAGTAATCCATCAGCCTCTTCTTTCCGATCCGCAGTTGTCTGAGCTACTGCGGATAAAGAATATATCTTTAATTTGGTATTAAAGCTAATTGAAAAAGCACTTAGATTTAACCCTACTAATAATGCCGAAATTACAGTCAATCTAATATTTTGCATTTTCATAAAGATTTACATCACTAGATAACTATTGAAAGTTGCTACTTAGAATTTTTGGGCAATCGCTTTCAATATGCTAGCAGAAAAACCTTTATTCTTCAAATTGGATTGCACTGCGATCGCACTTAATCATTGAACTTTAGGCATAAAACAGCTCTGATGCGAGGGGTGGGATTGTCAAATTAGGCATATCCATATTTTTTGATAAACCAAATTTTCACAAATTGAGTCAATCCGCAATAACAAGTTAGGATTAAAGCTAACCAGAGAAAATAAACAGCTGGTAAGGAAACGAACCCTAGACTGGTAGCGATCGGAGAAAATGGTATATATATTCCGATCCCCATAACAGTAGCAGTAATCAGCAACATAGGTAAAGAAGCCAAACTTTGGAAAAAAGGAACCTTAGTTGTGCGAATTACATGAACAATTAATGTTTGAGTCATCAGACTTTCGACAAACCAACCCGTTTGGAACAAAGCTTGATTGTGGACAGAAGTTGCGCCAAAGACAAACCACATTAGGGCATAAGTAGCATAGTCGAAAATGGAGCTAATCGGACCGATGAATATCATAAATCGCTGGATATTATCAATTTCCCACTTTGGTGGTTTAACCAGAGCTTCTTGATCTACATGATCAAAAGGGATACCTGTTTGGGAAAAGTCGTAGAGAAGATTATTGATTAATATCTGCACTGGTTGCATGGGTAAAAAAGGCAGAATTGCACTGGCACCCAAGACACTAAACATATTGCCAAAATTAGAGCTGGTTCCCATTCTGATATATTTGATTATGTTGGCAAAAGTTTGGCGACCTTCAATTACTCCAGATTCCAGAACCAACAAGTTTTTTTCTAACAAAATAATATCTGCCGACTCTTTAGCAATATCAACTGCTGTATCAACAGAGATCCCCACATCTGCTTCCCGTAAAGCTGCTGCATCATTGATCCCATCTCCCATATATCCCACAATATTACCTTTTTTTCGCAGCACCTGAATAACTTTGGCTTTTTGGGTGGGAGAAAATTTAGCAAAAATGGTTGTAGTTACCGCAGATTTGGCTAATTCATCATCCGATAAAGACTCAATATCACTACCTAATAAAACTTGGTGAACAGGTAAGCCAACATCTTTACAGATTTTCCGAGTGATGATTTCATTATCCCCAGTTAAAATTTTTATATCGACTCCATTGCGCTTGAGAGCTTTAATCGCTTCAGCCGCAGAATCTTTGGGTGGATCGAGAAACGCAATGTTGCCCAACAGAACCAAATCACTCTCATCGGCAATAGCGTAATGTGATTGATCTGGTGGCATCACTTTGTATGCTACTGCAATTACTCGTAAACCGTCAGAGTTGAGTTTTTGTTGTAAATCAGCAACTTTAGTACGGGCTGACTCATCCATTGCTATAACCTGGTCATTGACTTTGAGCTGGGTACAGACTTTGAGAACTTCTTCAACTGCACCTTTGCAAATTAGGACGTGCTGTTTTCCTATTTCTTCGATGACAACAGACATACGACGACGTACAAAGTCAAAGGGAATTTCATCAAATTTATGGTAGGTTTTCTCCACGTCTAAAGATTTAAGTTCTTGATTTTTTTCAAGAACAGCGATATCCAATAAATTTTTTAAGCCAGTCTGGTAAAAACTATTAAGATAGGCGTATTTTAGGACATCTTTACTATCTTCACCATAGGGATCTAAGTGCCTTTGCAAAACAATTTTATCTTGGGTGAGAGTACCGGTTTTATCAGTGCAAAGAATATTCATGGAGCCAAAATCTTGAATCGCATCAATATTCTTGACAATCACCTTTTTATTAGACATAGCGATCGCCCCCTTTGCTAAATTTGCGGTGACAATCACAGGTAACATTTCTGGAGCTAGTCCTACAGCAACAGATAAAGAAAATGTAAATGCTTCAATCCAATTACCTTTAGCCAATCCATTGATCAGAAATACCAGTGGAGCCATAATCATCATAAAGCGTACTAGCAGCATAGTCACGCCATTCACACCTTTATTAAAGCTTGTTCTTACTCTGCGTCCACTGACAGTTTTAGCCAGTGATGCTAGATAAGTATGACTACCAGTTTGTGCAACAACAGCTGTTCCAGAACCACTGACTACAGCAGTACCCATAAAACAGAGATTGACTAGCTCCAGGGGATTTTTCTCCTTATCATCGGGCAGTTCTGCGTGTTTTTCAGCAGGTAAAGACTCCCCAGTGAGAGTTGACTGACTGAGGAATAAATCCTTCGTATCAATCAACCTGATATCAGCGGGAATCATATCTCCGGCTGAAAGAAAGATGATATCACCAGGCACCAACAGTTTTACTGCAATTTCTTTTCCTGGTGTTATTCCCTTCTCTTTTTTCGGTGCATCATCTTTAATGGTATCCTGGCGAATTACTGTTGCTGTTGTACTTACCATTTCCCGCAGTTTTTCAGCGGCTTTGTTAGACTGAAATTCCTGAGAAAAACGCAGCAACCCACCAAAAACTACCATCATAAAAATGATCAAGGCAGCTGTTGGACTTCCAGTTAAAAGTGAAACTGTCCCCAGAACAATAAGTAAAAGCGAGAGGGGATTAGTCATCGCTTTGAACAGTTGAACATACCATTTGATCGGTTTTTCGCGGGCAATCTCATTCAGCCCGGATTTCCCTAACCTCCGGTTAGCTTCAGTCTCACTCAGACCCGACCGAGAAGTGTCGAATAAGTGCAAAACTCCATCCACATCACGTTGAGCGATATCGATGAGTGCGTTGGATGAATCTACAGATGAATTCGATTTTGGTTTAGACTGCTTGGATGAATTTACAGTCTGACTTAATAATTTCATAAAGTATTTTCCGTTGGATGGTTAAATTAGGGCAAAGTGCTGTCTAACCTTCGCTGCGATCTGACGATCGGTCATCTTGTCAACTGTTTCAATCCCCACAATGCGGTTACCAAGGTTATTTCCTTCAATCCGTTTTTGAAGTTCATCCTTTGCCTCACCCGGACCAAATATCAGAATAGACTCTGCATCACGAATACACATAATTACCGCATCATAGTAAATATTGAGATGTTCTGTAAAAGCTCTCTGACGGCTATTATCCTCCGGGATCTGAAGTGATTCATAAGGACGACCATTAAGAGGTGAATCACCAGAACGCCGAAGTTGTTTTTCTACTTCCGATATTATCTCTTTTATCTCTTCTCCTTTCTCCGTAAGAGCCACGATAATAGTCTTTCTATGGTCAACCCATAGCCCTATTTTTGTCTTCATTGATATCTCCTTTGTTAACAAATAATACCTATTGTCTTCTCGTAGTCAACTGGCTTTTGCCAGGAATAAATCACAATCAGTTATCTCTAATGAGACTTATACGCCTGAAGTTGTGACCGCAATTGGGCAATTTCCGTCGCCAGATCTAGCACCATTGAGGCTCCCACTAAGTTCAACCCCAAGTCTTGACGCAATCGCCTAATCTGAGCAATTCGAGCAATTTGGCGTGAATGTAGCATTGATCCGATTGGCTCAATCACACCTAACTCAACATAAGACTGCACTAGTGTAGTTGAAGTCTCAGTCATTAATGCAGCATATTCAAAGGTATAGAGTTGCTCTCCTTCGAGAGAAAGCACGGTAGTTGAAAGACTGAAGGTCATAACTTAATCTCCTTTAACTGGATACGCGGGTTAAAACTTGTATTTGCCTGGATTTTTTCGTAGTATTCTTGTTCAATCGGACTAAGGTCTTTTGGTGTAACAATCTGAAGTTTGATCAATAAGTCACCTCGTCCCCCTTTTGGCAATGTCCAGCCTTTACCTTGCAGTCGGAGAGATTGTCCCGATCGCACCCCTTTAGGAATTTTCAGCATCACGCTGTCATCAGGAGTCGGTACACTAATTTCAGCCCCTAAAACCGCTTCATCAGGGCGAATTGGAACATCACCAACGAGGTGATCTCCTTCAAATCGAAAGAAGGGATGGGGTAACATTTGGATGGTTAGATACAAATCACCGGGCTGTTGAGAGAATGGACTAGGACGACCTTTACCTTTGATCCGAATTTGACTACCCGGTTTTGCACCTGCGGGAATGCGAACGTTGATCGTTTGATCGTCAAGTTGGAGTCGCTTTTGAACACCATGAAACGCTTCAGAAAATGTGAGAGCGATCGCAGCAACTGTATCTGGTGCAGGAGCTTGAGAACGAAATCCGTTACCAGAACCATTAAAACCATCGGTTGCATTCTGATCGGTGTAGTTTCTTTGTCTTGATCCACTTCTTCTGAGTAGATCATTGATAAAGGAATCAAAACTATCGTACTGATCAAACTGGTCTGTCGCTACATTAGTTCCTCTGGGTGGTGACGCTTCACTATAACCAGGCTGATTCCAATGCTGACCAAACTGATCATACTTCTGTCGTTTTTCTGCATCAGAGAGTACCTCATTTGCTTCGTTTAGGTCTTTAAACTTTGCCTCGGCGTTTTTGTCTTTAGGATTGAGATCAGGATGATACTTGCGAGCAAGCTTGCGGTAAGCCCGTTTGATTTCTTCAGGAGTTGCAGTTTTGCTTACTCCTAAAATAGCATAGTAGTCTTTAAAATCTGTTGCAGTTGGCATTATTAACCTCTTGATTCTCTGGCGAAGACGTTGATATTAAAATTTTTAATACATTTTCATACAACTCTTATATTTCAAACATTTGCATATACATTATGCCCAATCTACTTATGTTATACTGTTGGAATAAGAAAAATAGTTCACATCTAAATTATTTTCTTTCTCCTGATTTCAAGCTGATCTATTGGATCGGTAAAAATATGACTGATAAACATCACCAGTCTGATTCATCGTCGCACCTATTTACCATCAAAAAATTTGAAGATTTTATTCATCCCTTTATTGTTTCATCAGGACAGAAAATTTCCCTTGTCAAAGACTACAACCCAGCTTACAAAGCCCATTATCTGAAGAAATCAGAAGCTCAAAGTGAATTGCAGGAAGGTATTGAGGGTTTAGCCAAATATCAGGATATTCTCTATGCTCAAAATACCTATGCTTTGCTAATTATTTTTCAAGCAATGGATGCTGCTGGTAAAGACAGTACCATCAAACATGTCATGTCTGGTATCAATCCCCAAGGATGTCAGGTATATAGCTTCAAAATTCCCTCTACAGAAGAATTGGATCATACTTATTTATGGAGATGCTGCAAAGCTTTACCAGCACAAGGACAAATTGGGATTTTTAATCGCTCATATTATGAAGAAGTGCTAGTAACCCGAGTCCATCCAGAAGCTCTCAAGCGACAAAACCTCCCGTCTAGTTTAATAGACAAAAATATTTGGAAAAACCGCTTTGACGAAATAAACAGCTTCGAGAAATATCTGGTTCAAAATGGGATTATTATCCTCAAATTTTTCCTAAATGTATCTAAAGAAGAACAGAAAAAACGCTTTTTAGAACGAATTAACCTCCCTGATAAGAACTGGAAGTTTTCTATTAATGATGCTCAGGAGCGTACTTTTTGGAATGACTATATGACTGCCTATGAAGATATGTTCAATCATACCAGCACCACCTGGGCACCCTGGTATATTATCCCTGCTGATCACAAATGGTTTACTCGCCTTGCAGTAGCTGGCATAATTTACAATCAGTTAAAGAAACTCAATCTCAAATATCCAGAGGTCAGCGAAGAAAAACACCAAGAACTTTTACAAGCAAAGGCAATGATTGAAAGCCAGGAATAAAGCTTTGTTAGCCATATATTGTACCAGAATGTATTAACAATACTTAGTCTGACACACTTCGATGAGAAATGATGTTTAATCAAGCGTTTGACTAGCGTATAAGTTGTATTTTTTGTACTAAAAGCTTGCAAATTGTTACATTTGATCTAATTCGCGCACTAGAGCGGCTTTGATTTTTTGATCTTTATTCATGCCTCATTCGTTTGGGGCAAACCGGCTTGAAAAATCTGTTCTGCTGTTAGTTGCAATTCTGGAAATGCAGGCGATTCAATGCGATCACTTCCCCGAAACTGTTTGACCTGATACTCCCCATCTATCAGTTGGCAAACTGAGATGGTGGGTTGTTTGGGATTGCCAATAAACCGTCTACCACCCAAACCCCGATAGTCAACGATCCAATATTCGGGTATGCCAAAAAGTTCATATTCCCCCATTTTCATCAGATAATCATCTTGCCAGTTGGTACTGACTACCTCTACAGCCAGTCGTATCGAAGCGCCCATCGTGATGACAGATTCTTTCTGCCAACGTGGTTCGTTTAAGAGCGCAGTTCGGTCTAGAACAATTATATCGGGCTGATAACCTGATTCGTTACGGGCGGGTTTAAGTAGACAATCACCGGGAATAGAGTAAGGCAATTCGCGACGGTCAATTTCAACTGCTAGTTTTAAGCTGATCAAACCTGTAACATCGGAATGATCGCCAGTTCCTAAAGGCATTTCAATAATTATTCCGTTGTGTAGTTCGTAGTAGTACGGCGAATTTTCTGGATACCATGCAACGAACTCATCAAAAGTGACTGTTTTAGCTATGGTTTGAATCATGGTTTTTTCTTCGCTTTTTGAGGTTTTGGGGGCGACAATTGAACGCTCAAATGAGTAATATTAGACCCGAATGCTTCGCCCAACTTCCGTCGATATCTCCCAAAATATCCTTAAACGAACCATATTGGTAGTGAAGCGATCGCTTGAAGAGGTCTTGTTACAAAACTTTACATCGTGTCCTATTTTTCAGTTATGTCGGTATAATCTCTACCAGTCGATCGCCTAAATGATTGAGATTCAGCATTACTAGACGGAATATAGGTAAAAATAAATGAACCGGAGAGCTTTAGTAGTCGGGATTAACCGATACCCTTTTATCAAAAATTTGGAAAGACCAGCTTCTGATGCAGAGGCGATCGCTCATCTCCTAGAAAATCATGGTGGCTTTCAAGTGCGTCGGTTGCCTGCTGGGATAGGAGATGATAGATTTAACGTCAATCCTAAACCTGGTAATGGAGAAGAAAATGTTAACATCACGATATTAGAAGAAGAAATTATCAAATTGTTCGCGATCGGAGAAACAGATTGCCCTGATCTAGCCTTGCTGTTTTTTGCTGGACACGGTTTGCGAAAACCACGAGGATTAAAAGAAGGATTTTTAGCTACTAGCGAGGCTTGTCCTAGAAAAGAAGTATATGGTTTTGCTTTAAATTCCTTACGAGATATTTTAGAAGCAAGTGAAGTTAAACAGCAAGTAATTTGGTTAGATTGTTGTCATAGTGGTAAATTTATTGATGTATTAGATAAAGCTGATCCAAGAAATGCAGGTAAAGTACGCGATCGCTGTTTTATTGCTGCTTGTAGTGCTTCAGAAACTGCTTATGGAACTGGCGAACATGGGTTACTAACTAGCATTCTTTTACAAGGACTCGATCCGCAGGGGTGTGAAGTTAATGAGTGGATAAATAACCTTTCTTTAGCAGCGTTTGTTAACGATAATGAAGACTGGCGAAACTTTGATCAGCGTCCAGTCTTTAACAATTCGGGCGGGGAAATTCAACTCATTAAAGGAGGAAAAAGTCAGCAAAATCTAGTTGAAAATTCTTTGGTAAATCAACCCGGATGCTCGAATATTAATATAGGAACAAGGAAAATCCTTCACGTCAGTTTAAGTGAACAGGACGAAGATTATGCTTCTGTGCGCTACTTTTGGGAGAATTCGGCTGATGGCAAAGAACATAAATTGTCTCTGGCTGAAATTAAAGATTTAGGTAATCAAGCAGAAGCTGATTTAACTCGTAGCCCTGTGGATTATGCTACTACTGGACAATTACTCTACAATTGGTTAGATCAGAGCGATCGCTTCCTAACTAATGCCTTAAATCAGTCCGATCGGAAAGAGTTAATCATTGCGATCGCGACTGATCAAAAACTAGCAAAATTGCCTTGGGAATTGTTGCATGATGGGAATTGTTTCTTAGTAGAGAAAAGACCTGCTATTATTCCGGTGCGGTGGGTGTCTAATGGTCAACCGATCGCGATCGCTAATTCTCCGCAAAATCGACCTCTTAATTTATTATTTATGGCGACTTCTCCTTTGGGAGTTGAACCCGAATTAGATTATGAAGCAGAAGAAGGGCAAATTTTAGAGGCAACCCAGCGTGCTTCAGTGGACTTAATAGTAGAAGAAAGTGGCTGTTTAGATGAATTGAGTTATGTGGTTCGGGAATATGAAAAAGGCTATTTTGATATTTTTCATTTAACAGGTCATACGACTACTGAGGAGAAAAAACCTTGCTTTTTGACTGAAGATGAATACGGCAACCGAGTTAATAGTAGTACCGCTGACATTTATGATGCACTGACATCCTCATTACCGCCTTTAATTTTCCTATCTGGTTGTCGAACTGGTTATTCTTCTAAAGACACAGTTCCCTCAATGGCAGAAGAATTATTAAGGATAGGAGGAACAGCAGTTTTAGGATGGGGAGAAAGAGTCCGGGATACCGATGCAACAGCGGCTGCTAGTATATTTTATCGTCTTTTGTCTCAGGGAGAAGCGATTACAGATGCACTATCTTCTACCTATCAAACACTGATTAAACAACAGTCACGCGATTGGCATCAATTACGGTTATATGTGTCAAATATCATCCCCCAGGCGTTAGTAACTCCTTTAAGAACAAAGGGACGAAAACAATTGCCCAAACCGACGACAACAAGCCAATTTAGGGATGATGAGCAGAAGTTAAGAGTAGCGAGTAGAAAAGATTTTGTTGGTCGTCGTCGTCAGTTACAAAACTGTTTGCGAACTCTGAAGGGAGATCAGGAAAAAGTAGGTGTATTAATTCACGGGATGGGGGGATTAGGAAAAAGTAGCATTGCCTCTCGATTGTGGGATAGACTATCTGAACATGAAAAAGTTCTATGGTGGCGACAAATTGATAACTCAAACTTAATCAAAAAGCTATCGTCTAAATTAATTAAACCAGAGTTACGGGATATTCGTAATGATTTAAACGCTAGCGATGACAGTTTAGACATTAAACTCGCTAATTTGTTCAATCAATTAGTAGGACAGAGAGAAAAACCATTTCTCCTGATTCTTGATGATTTTGAATGGAATCTCGAAGACAATCAAGGTCGATTCATTCTCAATCCTGAAGTGAAAACAGTTTTGTCAGCCTTAGTCTGGGCTATCCAAGAAACGGGAACTAAACATCGGATTTTAATTACCTGTCGCTATGAGTTTGATTCTGAGTTATTGGAGTTTTTCTTCTCACAAGGTCTAGAATCTTTTAGAAAATCTGAATTAACTAAAAAGCTTACCCGCTTAGAACATTTTAGTTCGGAGCGGCTCTCTGAAGATATACGCGATCGGGCGCTAAGTTTAGCCGATGGCAATCCTCGTTTACTGGAATATCTCAATGATGAAGTTTTAGGTGAACCAGATGCAGCAGCTAAATTAACAGAACTAGAACAAAGTCCCGAACTGTGGAAAAACAAAATTATTTGGTCAGACCTGTATAAGCTTATTGATGAGCCATTACAACGGGTTCTTAGCCATTGCTTAATTTATGAAATTCCTGTACCAATGGGAGCTTTAGAAGTAGTTTGTGCTGCTCTTCCTAATTACCAACAGCAATTACATCGAGGGCAAGAGCTGGGACTCATTGAAATCAGTCCTGACGTTCAAGCAGAAAATCAAGTCTTTCGTGTCTCTCGAATTTTACCTCATATCATTCCTAATATCCGACTTCCTGAAGCACCTGAAGTTTATTCTTTATACAAGAAAGCTTATGAAATATTACATCAGTTATGGGGAAATCAACAAAATAGAAGTCAGGAAAAGTGGCAGGAGATTTTTCGGTTATTGTTTGCCGATCGAGAAAATCCAGAACGATTCAGACAGGGATTCTATGAGATGTTGGCAGTTCAAGGTAATTATCAAGCAGATGAAAACGCAAATATTGCCTTAGAGTCAGAACTGATACAACGGAAAGATGAATTATCAACAGAGAATCTTTGCAGTCAATTAGAGAATTATTTAAGTCAACAAGAATGGAGAAAAGCTGACGAGGAAACTGCCTGGATTTTTTATCAAATGATGGTGCAGCATGACGATGAAGGTAGGATGGTGGTATGCAAGAACATTCCCAGCGAAACCCTCAACCAGATCGATCAGCTTTGGGTTAATAACAGTCAAGGACGTTTTGGATTCAGCATTCAAAAGCGAATCTGGGAAAGTGTGGGCGGACATCCACATGCAGATTTTGAAAAAATATTTGAAAAATTTGGTGATAAAGTAGGATGGAGAAAAGATGGCTTCTGGTTGTCAGAGCTTACTTTTAATAATAACACCACTACTCCTTTTAGCCACCTCCCGGCCACCTCCCTTTTCCTGGTGTATGCGTGGGATGGGGTATTACTAGGAATGTGGTGGTTTTTGAGTTATCTTTTCTCGCGCAAAGACTTGTAAACTTTAAGAGATAACAATTTCAGGCCATTTGTCAAGCTTATTTTTGCTACTAATTTTTACGAAAACATCGGCTTTTTCCTAACTCAATACCTGGCACTGTTCCGTCCGTCCGTCGTTTGTCTGTTTTTGGAATATGGACAGAAGAAAGACAGAATGGCCAGGTGACCAGAACAACACAAACTAAGAATCATTAAAAAACTGTGCAGCGACCTTGGGGTCATAGCAATTAGCCATCACAAACTTTTCAGCCAGATGATGTAGTCGATCGCATTTGGTGGGATAGCTGAGGTGCGATCGCGTAAGTCAACATTCACTGACTGAAAATTGCGCCAATTTTTCAGAGCTATATGGGAGATCATCCTGGTGTTAACCGAATAATTTTTTAAAGATTCAAACCCGCGATCGCCCACAAGTGTCAGTCAAGAAAAAATTGACAAAAAGAACGAAGTATCTCAGTAGGGGCTTTCGCATTCGGGCGACAATTGAACAATCAAACTGTACCCTGAGTTTACCCTGAGCGTAGCCGAAGGGCGTAGTCGAAGGGCAGTAATATTATACCCGAATGCTTCGCCCAGTCTGCGCCGATATCTCCCAAAAAATTCTGAACTGAATGTATTTTAATATATATTTGATCTGTTGGCTGCATAGATGGTAAGGGCAAAGCATTTCGGTAATATTATACTTCCCTTCGACTACGCCCTTCGACTCCGCTCAGGGTAAACTCAGGGTAAACGTTTAAGCAATCATTTATTCGCCGAAATGCTTTGCCCCTACAATTAACTGAACCGGATTGAATTATAGTTACCATCGAATCATATTCAAACTCTCAATCCCGCGATCGCCTGTACTTTAAACATCAGCTCATCAACTTGCTACTGGACGCTTCCCCGCTCATACAGCAGGGTAAGAGCATCTCAATTAGGCTTGACACAAGGATTAAGAAGGATCTAATGTAGACTCAGAGAAACAAGAAAGGAGGATTTGGAGCATATAATTATTATCCATAGCAGCGCGTTTACTTTTCTGGCGTAAACTGCGTTTGTAAGTTGACTCGCGATTAAGAGCGTTGAGAGCTAATCGTCTGAGCAGAGAAAAGTTACGAGGACTGTGAAAAGAACGAATGCGACAGCTATCTTCAAAAAAAGTACAATCTAAAGTCCAGTGTGCAGAATTTTCGATTTCCCAATGTTGACGAATAGCTCGACCTATGAATTCAGCATTGTTGTCTAAAGAAGTAAGATAGTATTGAGTCTCGCAAGTAGTTTTGTTCCAAAGATGACGGATACGATGAATGATGACAATACTTTTTAAACCTGCCCATAATTTGGGTTGGTAAAGGTCAGGAATGGCCGTAATAGGGAGCACCCAAACTTCACGAATTTCCACCCGATGATGCCCTTTCTCAATCCGTTTGTCATGAGTGAAATCAATTCCTGAAAAATTATTTTTCTGTGCAGTTTGGAAGAATTGTTGTACCTGATTATGTAAAGTTGGATGATTGGCTTTAAGTGTCAGAATATAATCAGCTTTTTTATCAATAATCTTTTGAGCAATTTCGGTTTGGGTCCCCATCGCATCAATAGTAATAATTGAGCCAGCGATATCAAGTAACTCTAGTAATGCTGGAATAGCTGTAATTTCATTGGATTTATCTTGGACTTTCATTTGTGCTAAAACTAATCGTTGTTCACTAGCCCACGCACTAATCAAATGTAATGCTGATTGTCCTTGATTTCGGTCATAGGAACCTCTGACAGTCTTCCCATCTATGGCAATTACTTCTCCTCCCATTTGAGTAACTAAGGTGTTTACCCAAGCTTGAAAACATTGCTCCAATTGGTTGGGGTTAATACTTTCAAATACTCGACGAAAGGTATCATCTGAGGGAATACCATTGGGTAATTCTAAAAACTCTTCTAGCCAAATTTGTTTACTAATCCCATAATTCTCAATGTCTTCCCAGCCTTGTGCTCCAGCTATTATGACCAGAATTGCCATCACTAAAATGTCTATCAATAAGTGTTTTTTTGTTCGGTTTACTCTCGGGTCTTCAACATCTTCAAAATGCTTGACTAAACTCTGTTGTATTTCCATCAAGTCAGCTACTACTTGGTTTTTCCTAGCAGAATGGGAGTTTTGTTTAGCATTAGCTATATTGATATCGAACCCTTGAGACATTTGAATATTCCTGGAGATTATGAGTTGGACGGTATAGTTTTTCACCTACCACTCTCTATGCTCTTTTGTCAACTATTTTCTCTACCAGATTTGTGATGTTCTGATCTCGATGGCTATATTTCATATTTGATGAAAATATTCTGTATCCTCGGTGACAAAATTAGATGCGCTAACCCTGGCTCATACAGTAGAATGAGTACGCGAGTTTTGTGAAATAACCACAAGTTTTTGTTAGTGATTAGTCCCCAAAAATCGCATCAACACTAATCACGCTTGTCCGGAAATGAAAGAGGCGAGATACTTTCACCGCGTCTAAATTGTTGTTTGCTCAGTAAATCTTTCAGAGCGTCTATCCGGTTAATTAGTTTTGTTAACCTTGTCCGTTGCCTTGGTTTCGTTGTTGCAGTTGTAAATATTCCCAGATGCGTCTAATCTCGGTTCGATCTTCTGCGCCACGTTGAGCCAATTCCAGCATTAACCCAGACAAGTTTGTAACGGTAGTTGTCAATTGCTGCTGGCTATATGTTAGAGAATTTACTCGTTCAGTCAGGGAATCTATTTTTTCAGTTAGGCTCACTAACTTCTTGTCAAAAACTGAATTTTCTTCCTGAAGTACGAGAATTTCATCAAGCAAAATATTCGTTCTTTTTCCAAACTCTGTCTCGTCCTGGGTGACTCTTTCTCTCAAAGCTGATACTTGTTCTTGTATTGAAGTTTCCATACTGATTAGGTGCTTAGGTTGAAATTTATTATAGTGTCTGTTGCGATCGCAGTCCTACAGGCTGATAGTCCCGTAGGCGATCCAATTCTCCCTCGCATATTTGGGATTGCTTGATTTCTTGAAAAGTGGTGATCTGGATGTTGGGGATAACTGCGTTCACGTAGTACCGTAGGTAATCGCTTGCTCCAAGTCTGCTTTGGAATTGCCATTAAAGCAAGTATCTTAATAAATCTTTGCATCGTATCTTATTTTGAACATACCCCGGCTAGACCCCTATATCTATCTCTGATTTTGGCGGTTTAGATAATCAGAGATCCCATATTCATCTGGTAGTGGAGAGCGATATCCTTCGTTTTTCATAAATGTATGAATTACATCAGCATCGGATAAACTCAGGATGTTGGATGAAACAGCTTTGACTAAAATCCCCAAAGTTCCGGTGATTTCTATACCACATTCTTTAGCAAAATTTCTCGCTGCTTTGTCATCAGTGGCAAATACCCAAGAACGAGTGCCAGCCACTGCCATTGATTCTGACTCTCCCTTCCCAAAACGTTGTTGATACTCATTCATAAGTTGAAGTTCTACAATATCCAGTGCTGGATTTACTCCAATACTAGGAAATTGAAGCCATCCATCATCTACTGCTTGCTTGATTATTTGTAGTTTGGTTCTACTCTGCAACAATGGCTCTCTTTGCCCACACTCTATGCCCGCTTGAACTTCCTGTAAAACTGCATTGCAAATAAACGCTCTACCTTTGTAACTACTTTCTAGAATATAAAAAACTTCTGCCAGTGCAAAATTCCTCAGAACAGTAGTATCAAAAATAATTGGTACTACATCTACTTCATGCGTTTCTGATATCATCCAATAGCTCTAATTCATCGTTTATCCCCAAATTTAATGGAATCTTATGAACCATAAGCTGAAAACGGGCTTCTTCAATCGAAATTGCTAGTATTTCAGCCAATTTGGCCAAACTAATCTCTCCCACACAATATGCTTCAAAAGCACATTGCTTAACTTGCCACATTAATTTATTTACTAACGGGTTCTTAAGCCTAATCTTGTTAAGTATGTCCATTTTCAATATATTTAGACAGGATATTTATATAACTATCATATTACAAGATTTTCATCTATCCGTTTCCTAAAATCTACTAGAGCGCCAGAAAAGTAGGGGCGAAGCATTCCGGCAGATTTGTTATGGATCAGAACCTTTGATTCTTTGGGCTTCTTCTCGAAGACTTGGACATTTGCCTCTTCGGGCACGAACCCATCATCAGTAGGTTTCCCCAGTTTCCCTGCGATCGCTGCTACCCACAGAGGAAAAGTAGCCCGCTACGCGATTACATAAGGTACACTACGTGAAGTACGGGCGTATGGCAATACGCCCCTACTGTTTTTGTTAGTGATTAGTCCTCAAAAATCGCATCAATACTAATCACGCTTGTCCGGAAATGAAAGAGGTGAGATCCTTTCACCGCGTCTAAACTGTTGGATACTTTCATAACCATTAGTACCGGGATTGCGATAAACAATGCCAAAGAGTTTTCGCCCCAATTCACTATCCGTGGGAAAATCTGGTGGGCATGAGTGTGACCGGGAACACCATCGAAGGGTTGTTCTTTGACTTTTTTCTAGTCCGTTGAACTTACCTTAAATTTATTAAACCAAGGCTGAAAAAAATGTTGGGATTAATATTTGGTAATTTAATCAAAAAAATGCAAAATAGTACGATGAAAGTTTCGCAGGATTTTGTCAAATCTTCTGGACAAGAAATAGAGCGATTATTTGATGAAAAACTATATCCATTGGCAGATAAATTAGATTATATAGCTCAAAAACGGCTGGAGGAGTCTGCCCAAGAAATAGAAGCTTTAGAGATAAAAACAAAAGCAGATATAGAAATAATTCTAAATACAGCAAGTGACAAGATTAGGGAGAATCTTCGAGAAATTGATTTGATTAGACAAGAAACAATTAAAAGTGTCCAAAAAACCTCTGGTGAAATAGATACCTATTTAGAAAATCGAATTAACCAAATGTCTTTAGCGGTAATGGAAGCTCTCCAATATACCCAATTAAGTACAAGTCAAATGTTGAGCCAAATTAATCAATTGGAAGATCAGATATTTCAAGATGGTAATGATTTAATCGATCGAGTGGAAGAAGTTATCGATAAAACACTCGAACAAGTTAGGATGGAATTAAAGCGGTATTTAGGTAATAGCTTACCTGGAGTTTTTGATCAATGCAAACGACGGCTAAATTTACAATGGAAGTCAGCTCATAAAATTTCTGATATAGAACTTTATCGTCTAGCAGAATGCTATGAATTGAGTAAGTTAAATGAAAATACCCCTATTCACAAAATAGAAGAAATTTATGGTCAATTACAACTGAACGCAGCGCGAATGGCAGTTTTAGTGAAAACTGCTCCTGCTTTGAAAAAAATCGCCGTAGCCGACTGGATAAAATATGGTATACTGGCGCAGTTTTGGAGTGATACAAAAGAATTCTATGAGTTTAAGTTTCCCATGTTAGAAGATAAAAATAATGAGCAATTAATCAAAGGTATGGAAAATTAGTAAAATATTTACAACAGGAATTAACAGGAAAAAAGATCATGACCAAACCCAATACTGATGATTGGAAAACACCTCTAGGGGTATATGAAAAAGCGATCGCTGAATTACGGAGAACTCGGGAACAAATTCAGACAGAAATCCAAACTTTCAGACAGATGCCAATTCCTATAAATGAATTTTCAGAATTGAAAGCAGAACTAAAAAAATCTCACCTAAAAATCGAAGCTCTTACCGCAGATTTGGAACAAACTAAAACCGAACTTGTCAATACTCAAAAAATCGCCAGTGCTGCTCAAGAGCAAGTTGCTAATGCGGAAAAACAAGCTGATTATGCTCAGAAAGAATTAGAAAAATTAACTAAAGTTATGAATAATAATCAAAGCAGTAATACTGAGCTTATTGAAATGGTTAAAAAACTACAAGAGCAATTAGAACAACTGTCATCTATACCGAAAACAGAGAATTTGCCAGATCGGATTATGGTAGATATTTCAGACTTGCGATCGCAAGTATCGAAATTATCAGATGAACTAATGCTTGTTTCTCCTGTAACCGGAACAGACTACTCTAGTTTGCGAGATTTATTAGCAAACAAAGAATGGAAAAAAGCTGATGAAGAAACTAGAGAAATAATGCTGAAAATTTCTAAGAGAGACGAGAATGGATGGTTAGATCGAGGGAACATCGAACAATTTCCCTGGCAAGATTTTCGGATAATTAATAGACTTTGGTTAGAATACAGCAATAGCAAATTTGGGTTTAGTGTTCAAAAGCAAATATGGGAAAACATAGAGGTAGCTAGCAACAATGATTTTGAAGTAGAGAAGACTTTAGGCGATCGGGTTGGGTGGCGTAATAATAATGTATGGCTTAAGTATGAAGAACTTACTTTTGATCTTAGTGCATTTGAGGGACATCTACCATCAACCCTTCATCTTCTTGGTATAGAACACGGAAAAGTAGAAGGTAGAATAAGATTGCTTTTCTCAACTGATAAATCGGGAGCAGTTCGGCGTCGAAAAAAGAAGCAATAAGTAGGGTTAAAGCTGCTATTCCTAAAGCCCTAGAAAGACATTGCCAAGTTGTTGTGCATTTTTAGCTGATTTAGCTATCACTACATCTGGCTGTAACTCAGAATAGCCATCTATATGGACTGGATTCTGTACTGGTAAAGAAATAATCTTTCTGAAAACAAGTTCAGAAAAAATTGTTACTAAACGAGTAACGCACCCTGAGTGAAGAGTCCCTATTGGTGCCATATAAACAATATCCCCATCAATTAGCTCTACCCGATCATCATAACTAAGTATCCCGACTTCACCTAGTTGGTAATATTCCTCTACAGTGAATTGCTTTCGCTCTGTTACCACTACAGACATAATTTTTACATCCTATTGATTAAATGGGTTCCACCTAACAATTAATTGTACTCTGAAGAACATTAAAGACTTTTATCCAAATTGGCCACTACCACTGATCCTATCGTTGATTCACCCAAAGGCGCTGTAGAGGAATAGGAAATTATTTATAATTTTTTCTTAATAACACCAACCAAAAACCATGCAATTGCATCGAAGTAATTTTCTGAAGTTTATTCTCCAACCAGAAGCAGGAAAACCTGCGATCGCTAATGGTTTGCGAGGTACTTTAGCATTAGGAGTGCCGATGCTGATCGGGCAACTCACCAACAACAGAGAAAGTAGCTTATTGGTTGCGTTGATAGCTTACTTTGTCAACTTAGCAAATGTCGGTGGCCCTTATCGAATTAAGGCTACAGGAATGACAGTTGCCACTTTCGGAATCGCTGTTTCTGTATTTGTGGGAACTTTAGTGGCTGGAATGCCAAAACTGACAGTGTTGCTGACATTACTTTGGGGAATAGTTGCAGGTTTGCTATGGCTATACGGTGATGCTGGTTCGATTATTGGTCTGGTGATCGGGATATCATTTATTTTCGCGATCACAAATCCGGGGGGGGTTGAGATTGCTCTAACACGATTTATTTTGTGCCTGATTGCGGGTGGATGGGCGATGCTCCTGTCCCTAGTTATGTGGCCATTTACACCTTACAAACCCCTACGAGCAGCAGTAGCATCTTGCTACAAAGCTCTCGCTGATTACGTTTGGGAATTCCAGGAGAGCGCGATTCAGACTGAAGTTGACAGCAAGAAATTGGAATATATTCTAAAAATTAGACAAGCATTAGAAAGAGCTAGAACAGCTTTGGGTACACAACGCATGGGACAACAAGCTCAGAGTTGGATGGACGAGCAGTTACTAGTGCTGATCCAAGATGCAGAGCGGATGTTTGGCTCAGTTACAGCTTTGATTGAGTTAGTAGAGGTTAACGTAGGATATCAGCCTTTTCTAGCCGTTGAGCTATTAGTTGGCAATATGCTTGAACAGATAGCAAGCATTATCCAATCCATAGCTCAAGTCATTTCTAGTCAGCCTGCGATCATCTCATTAGAGCATCTTAGCCGTATTCATGAGGCATTGCAGGAGCAAGAACGCCTGCAAAGAAAAGCCTTTTCCGGACTTGAGCAGGACTACCCAGCCCTAGTTAGTCTCACTAACCTTGTGCAGTTGATAGAGAAGCTGATTCGGCAATTTCGTTACACGGCTGATAGTGCCAGATCCTTGAATAATGATATCAAAAATGCTCGCCGAGGTGTTGATCCGCTCCTTTTAACACTAGAAAACCAGCAAACTGCCAAAAGCAGCGCAACGCTTACACCCTTAATGACACTATGGGATAACCTAACTTTAGACTCAGCCATCTTTCGCCATTCTCTACGTCTTGGTATTACCCTGGCGATCGGCGTGATCATCTACACCGTTGCCAAACTGCCAATGGGGTATTGGAGTACACTGACGATCTTATTCGTTCTCAAACCCGACTTTGGAGAAACGTTCAAGCGCTTTGCTCACCGCGTAGGTGGGACAATCCTGGGAGCAATAGTAGCTGCTATCTTGATTGCCACGATCGCCAACGAGTCTGTATTAAACATGATCACTTTGCTGGCAGTGTTCTTTGGCGTTTCCCTACTCAAAGTCCACTATGGATACGCAGTTATTTTCTTTTCCATATTTGTTTTACTGCTCAGCGACATTGCTCATCCGGTTGGTTGGCAATTTGCTGGTGTTCGAGTAGTGAATACATTGATTGGTGCAGGGTTGGCGATCGGGGGACACTATCTAATGTGGCCCAATTGGGAACGCCAACGCTTCTCCAATCAACTCTCAGTTGCTGTGCGCGAGTGCCGCAATTACTTCCAAACTGTGATGGCAGTTTACCTGGGTGACGAAGAAAGTAGGGCTACCATCGCCTGCCAAAAACGGCGAACTGGCTTGGCCATTATCAATGCCCAAGCTTCTTGCCAAGGTTTACTGGGCGAACCGCAAACGCCCTCAGAATTAGTAGAACCGCTGATAGCACTGCTGGTGTATGTAGGACGTTTTAACAATGCGGTGACTATTCTCGCTGTATACCTTGACCATTTCTGCGGAACTCAGCCACTGCCGGAATTGGAAACCTTCGTCCGCCAAATCTCCGTACTACTAGAACAAATAGCTGATGCGCTACAGGAAGAAATATCCCCACCATCATCTTTACCTGACCTTGAAGGAACGCTACAGAAAATTCATTCTCATCTCCAAGTATTACGTGTAGATTGCTTAGAGCAGCTTGCAACTACAGATCACCAACAGGCTCTTAGCTGTCAGACGGTGAATGACTACAGTGCAGTGGAGATGGAACTCGACCAAATTTTACGTCGGGCTACTGCCCTGCACTCAGCACTCGTGCGGCTTAGTTCAGCATTGCAAACCCCTTGACGCCTACCTCATCCCCATTTGTCTATTGATTTTCATGTTCTACCAAAGGTAGCAAAGTTTACCTTGCCTGCTCAGTAGATTAGCCATAAAAAACTAGCCCGCTTTTGCGGACTAATTTTTGGGATCTTCTTAACCTAAAAATCTGAGCCGATCAGAAAACTATGCTACAGTTTTACTGATCTGCTGGGTCGCCATAGGAATCTTCACTAGCTGGACGAACATTCCCAAACCGATTCTGATCCGCTGGGTCGCCATAGGAATCTTCGCTAGCTGGACGGACATTACCATGTTGATTCTGATCTGCTGGGTCACCATCAGGATCTTCACTAGCTGGGCGAGTTTGTTGATTTCCTTGATTATCCGAACCCAACACGACATCCTTTACCTTTTGAAAAAACCCATCTATTGCCATGATTAGATCTCCTGTTTATTTGTGAATTGGCGAGTAAGTTATTAGCATCGTCCTAGTGTTACTGTGCTGGAACTGAATCTGTCCCCAAACCATTTAAATTGCGCCCAGTCGAACTATTGTTATAGCCCTGAAATTCCCGATATTTTTGCGCCTCCCCCTCAGGCACTTGAATTCCTCCTGACGGTGGCTTTACCCAATGAGCCCGGTGTTCACTATCGCGATAATATACTTGCCCATTTTTAGAAAGGTAATATTGTCCTTGCGCCCCTTGCCCTTGCGCTTTCTGATGCTGGTTATACATATAGTAAAGAGCTGCAGCACCAGCCAAAATGGCTACTTTTTGCCCTGTTGATAAACCCTTTTTTGCCTGTGGTTGTTGACCAGAGTTAGGATAAGGTGCTGCTCCACCACGGGCATCATCAACCACAGGAGGCGGTACACTACCACCAGAACCTCCACACCCACCCAAAAAGGATAATGTGATTAAATATGGTGTGAGCAACATTGCTGTGGGACGCCAAAATTTTCTAGTTTTTGAAGATTTTTTCTTCATCATCTCCCCTGCTTTACTAAATATTTACAGAATTTGGAGTTTTTAGTTATCAGTTATCTTGTTTATTTTCATTTCTGTCATTTAATACAGATATTAACCTCTCATACAAGGTATATACATAATATTAATAAATTTCAACGAATTTATTTCTAACATTGCTCAATAAAATAGGTAATAATTATAAAGAAAATATGGATTTTAACTGATATTAGCCAATTAATTACCTGAAAAACATAAAATTAACCGAATTTTTTATCACAACTAGAAAATTAGATCCACTGACTCGATTGAAAAGAAGAAGGGCGTTCGCGTAGCACGCTCCTACGCTTAAATAAACCCTGTTGAAATATAATTTGCTCTGGGAATTGGGGTGCGATCGCACCAGTCAATGACCCACATGAGTAACCAATGACAGCACATTCAATGATCACTACCCTATTATCTTTAGATCAGAAAAATTTCTTAAAAAAAATAATATTTTTATTAAGAAATAAGTCAATCAAGGTAAAAAATTGCTAGAAATAATAGATTATATGATTAAAAGAAAAATTCAATATAAACATTTTTTTCAGGCATTGATGATGAGAATTCAAAAGGGCGAGTTTTTACTTTCTAGCAATGGCAAGTATTACCGGGTAGTAGAATGCAGAGAAAATGTGATTTCTCTGATGCGTGTAAACGGCTATACGATATTTGCTTGTCATCGGGCTTTATTAGAATCTTCATTTCAACCAGTAGAAATGGTAGAAATGGCTTGAGATTGCCTACTGGTCCAGGCTTTCAGCCGGGCCAACTGCTTCAATCGCAGCTTGCAGGGCGATCGCGACATGAGTCCAGTGAGTACCGCCCTGACAGAAGACAATATAATCATCCCGCAATGGGCCATCAGCCGAAAACTCCGAGGTACTACCATCAATAAAAGTACCACCAGCCATGACGAGATGGCTATCATAACCGGGCATCGGGGCAGGAACTGGGTCAAGATAAGAACCGACAGGGGAATATTGTTGAATAGAACGACAAAAAGCAATTAATTTTTGGGCAGATCCTAGCTTAATCGCCTGAATTACATCGCGACGGGGCATATTGGGAGCTGGATTAACCGGATAACCAAGCTGATAAAATACATATCCAGCCAGATGGTTACCCTTCATTGCTTCTCCCACCATTTGCGGGGCTAAAAACAATCCTTGAAACAAAAGTCGATTTTGCTCAAAGGTAGCACCACCGCTACTGCCAATTCCTGGGGAAGTCAGACGACAAGCCGCAGCTTCAACCAAATCAGCTCGACCAGCAACGTAACCACCAGCCGTCACGATCGTACCACCAGGATTTTTAATTAACGAGCCAGCAATCAAATCAGCACCAACCGCAGTCGGTTCCCGCTCCTCGACAAATTCACCATAGCAATTATCCACAAAACAAATTGTTTGCGGATTTTGCTGTTTTACCAAAGTGACAATTTTTTCAATATCCGCGATCGATAAACTAGTTCGCCACGAATAGCCACAAGACCGTTGAATAAACACCAAACGAGTTTTTTCTGAGACTGCAACCGCTAATTTGCCCCAGTCAATTTTACCTGATGGGGTGAGTGACAATTCTCGATAAGTAATGCCAAACTCCTGAAGGGAACCTTGACCAGAGCCGCGCAAACCGATGACTTCTTCCAAAGTATCGTAGGGATGACCAGCTACTGCTAGCATTTCATCTCCCGGACGCAAAACCCCAAATAAAGCTGAAGCGATCGCATGGGTGCCAGACACAAACTGGACTCGGACCGCCGCGGCTTCTGCCCCGACAATTTCTGCAAACACTCGATCTAGAGTCTGGCGCCCCAAATCATCATGGCCATAACCACTAACACTAGCAAAATGATGTCCTCCCACTCGATGGCGGCGAAATGCAGCTAATACTCTTTGGAGATTTTGCTTGACCTGGGTGTCAATTCCAGAAAAAATCTGAAATAGTGCTTTTTCTGCTTGTACCAGTATGAGCTCGCTGTTCATCAATCCCTCGCTTCGCGATTTAGATAGGCTATCTACCTTCCACCTCTTTATTTCAGCCCACAAAACTAAAAAAAGTTGAAATTATCGGTGACAATGCTGGAAGATAATTACTCTGAGCTAGGAAGAAAACCAACCAAGCTCAATTTATTAAGGTCACGACATCTGCGTATGATTAGTTTACTTCAGCTCCGTCGTTTAGCATGAAAATAGGTCTGCTAGTTATGAATCCATTTTCACCTCCTTAGCAAAACTTTGGGCTTAACAGGCTGATTATCCCAGAAATGGACTGGCAAACTTGTTTTAGGCAAGTAGTTCAGCTCTATTTCTTACTTAATCGTAAAAATAGACCCATGTCCATCTGGAATTTTTAGCTTGATTGAGCAAATCCAGTTTAAGTCGTAACCCATTTTAATCGTTACGCAAATTTAGCTTGAAAAATCCTCTTTAGGTTAATGTATGACGATCGCAACCTCTACAAAAGTCGATATAAATTGGCCCCATACCATTAGTCTGGTTGTGGTTCATACTGGTGCTTTGTTTGCTCTGATTCCGAGTAATTTCAACTCGACCGCACTGGGTATAGCTGTATTTCTACACTGGATCACAGGTGGTCTAGGGATTACTTTAGGATGGCATCGCCTAGTTACTCATCGGAGTTTTCAAACTCCCAAGTGGCTCGAATATTTCTTCGTTTTCTGTGGCTCCCTCGCTTGTCAAGGTGGAGTAATCCATTGGGTGGGTCTACACCGTTTACATCATCTTCACTCTGATAATGGCAAGCTTGATCCCCATGATGCGACTCGTGGTTTTTGGTGGAGCCACATGGGCTGGATGTTCTTCAAAGGTCCTGTAAATGCTGAGATTGACCGATGCACTCAAGATATCTCCAGCGATCCGGTATATCAGTTTTTACAAAACTATTTTCTGCCGATGCAAGTAGTATTTGGTGTTCTGCTCTGGATCTTCTGCGGCTGGCCCTTTGTCGTTTGGGTAATTTTCGTGCGTCTAGTGGTTGTATATCACTGCACTTGGTTTGTCAATAGTGCTACCCATAAATTTGGTTATCGGACTTATGACACTAATGATAGTTCGACTAATTGCTGGTGGGTAGCCTTAGTTACTTATGGTGAAGGTTGGCATAACAATCATCATAAATATCAATACTCAGCCCGTCACGGTTTGACATGGTGGGAAGTTGATTTCACTTGGATGACAATTCAGCTACTGCAAATACTAGGTTTAGCGGATAAGGTCAAGTTAGCCGAGAAATAGTTAGTGAAACTGGGCTACTGATTGATTCAATTCAGGTTAAATAATTGATCATCTGTAGCCCTTTTTTGATATTCCTAACTCAGACAATTTTCCACATAAATAGGGGTGCATCTCAGTTTGGCAAAAATATAAAAAAGCGGTTGATTAGTTTTGCTATCTATTAGTCCTCAAAAATCGCATCAACACTAATCACTATGTCCGGAAATGAAAGAGGTGAGATACTTTCACCGGATCTAAATTGTTGGATACTTTCATAGCCATTAGTGTTAGGATTGCGATAAACTTCAACTAATTGTGCTTCTATGTCTATGATCCAAAGTTCAATAATTCCTGCTCTAGCATAGACAACTGACTTGACATTACGGTCATTGTCAATAGTGGTATCTGATACTTCAATCAATAAATATATGTCTTGGGTTTGGGGTGGTGATTTTATGTAATCATCCCTACGAGGTTTCAAAATTGATAGATCGGGTTCCGGTTGTAATCTTCCGTTTAATCTGACTGGAGTTTGTGCTGTGATCAAAACACGATCGCCTAAAGCCTTAAAGAAAATTTTCAGCAAACGACCAATATACCCTGCATGACGAGTCCCCATTGGTGCCATATAAATAATATCCCCATCAATTAGTTCTGTCTTACCATCCCCAAGCATCCCCAACTCACTCAGTTGGTAATATTCCTCTACCGTGAATTGCTTTCTTGTTGGTTTTATTGCTACTGCGATCATCATTCTCACGATCCTATTTACTGAAGAACTCTGATAATTCTCATTCTAATTGCGTTCACTAGCGTGTACCGTAGGTAATCGCATCGTCATTATATGGCAATCCGATGTCTGTTCATTATCTGGGTAAAGCCGGGATACCTACAAAATAAGGCCACGTTGTAAATTTTCGTAAACAAAAACCTACAACCCTTACCAGAAATATCTTCACAAATTATCAAGCCAAAATCAAAAGCCCATCATCATCCAACAAATTCGGCACAGCCTCCATATCAATCAAATAATCGCCGAAACGCTTAATATGACTCGTCATATAAGGACTTAATGCTGCCATATCTTCACGATTGATCAAACGACCAGCCTTCAGTAAATCCCGCAAAACATCAGTTAAATCCACAACATTTTGGAAAATAACAGCATTATCCACCAAATCATTATATTTAATAATCTTCTCCTGCTCAACCGGATCATTATTAGCAATAATCCCAAAACCACCAAAGAAAAACCACTTATAAAAATCGTTATAAGCCTCAACAATATTCGTAGCTGTAGTAATCTGTTGTCGCAACTTCAGATCCGAAACAGATTGCAACAAAAATACCGTCCTAATCACCCGTCCCAACTCCTGAAAAGCTTGATATAAGCTATTTTTGTGACTATAATTTTCCAGCTTTCGTAACAACACCGCACTGGAAACCTTACCAGTTTGAATCGACAAGACAACCTGCAAAATATCTTGCCAATGGTTTTCTATTTTGACCCAATCAATCGCATCCTTAAACAAAGAATCAATATGCTTGTAAACCCTATCATTACTTGGACGAAAGAAATTTAAATCCTTCCAATTCTGAATCCGGGGCATTAACTTAATCCCCAACATACGTGACCAAGCAAACACAGGCGTTGATTGAGCAGGAAAAGCGGTTAAAGTATTTGGATTTGGTTACTAGTGCGGTGATTTTGCAGAATACGGTGGATATGTCGTTGGCGATTCAAACGTTCATGTCACAGGGTGAGGTGATTCCTCTGCGATACCTTGCTGATTTGAGTCCTTCTGAAAAATTACTAGGGGATAAGTTGTTAATGCTGTAAACCTTACCTTTTGAGTCATGCCTTAGATATGTCTCAATTTATGTCTCATTGTGCATTTCTCAAATAGTCTAAGATATAATGAAGTATTTAAGTGGTCATCAAATATACCATTTAAGAATGGTGAGAGCCATTTCTATTGAGTCTACAACTTCTGTAGTTAGAAGCGTTCAAGACAATGGTGTTTCACCTGCTGGACCATCAATTTCTGTGGACTAAACTGCTTAGACATTTAAAGGCTCACGACATCACGACAATCAAACCTGTTATTTAGATGAAAAAAATAGTTAAATCATCCTTTCGGATAATAAGCCTTATAGTTAAATCGTCCTTTCTTATAATAGGACTTGTTGTTAGTGTTTATCTAGGACTAGTCATTGTCTTCATGTTTTGGCCAAATCGACTAATGTTTTTTCCTTCTTCAGTTATCAAAGAAACACCTAGAAATATTAATCTTACTTATAAAGAGGTTTATATTCCTATTGGTAAACAAAAGCTAAATGCTTGGTGGATTGAATCTCATAATCTCAACAGTCCTGTCCTATTATATTTGCATGGTAATGGTGGTAATATAGGAGACTATTCAATAGATAGTAAATTTTTTCATGATCTAGGAATATCTGTGTTATTTATTGATTATCGAGGTTATGGTCATAGTACTGGGGATTTTCCTACTGAAAAGAGTGTCTATGAAGATGCTGAAGTGGCTTGGAAGTATTTAGTAGAAGAGAGAAAAATTTCTGCTAAAAATATCTTTATCTATGGTTATTCTCTTGGTAGTGCAATTGCTATAGAGTTAGCCAAACAACACCAAAACAATGCGGGACTTATTATTGAAAGTTCTTTTACTTCCATTAAAGAATTGATCGATTATTATCAAATTCCTTTGCCAAATACTAATTCAGTGCAATATTTTGATTCGATAACTAAAGTTAAATCTCTTCATATTCCCATTCTTTTTATACATGGAAGCGCTGATGAATTTATTCCCCCTTATATGAGTAACAAATTATTTATGGCATCTTCTGGTCCTAAGTCTCTTCTCATAATCTCTGGTGCAACACATTCTAATGCCTTAGAAAAAGGAGGATCAATCTATCGCCAAGCTGTTTTTAACTTTATCAAAAACCGTCAAAATTTAAGGAGTTTAAAGAACTAAGTTGATACCAATGGAATATAAGTATTTTAAATGAAAACAAATTTTGAAAAATTCAACTTTGAAGAACGATTAAAATACATAAAAATATGGTTCAGCCCCCTAGTAAATGTCGGAGAAATAGCGGAGATGGATGCGGTTACATTCGTTTACATCCCATCGTTAAAAAGCGATCGCTCATAACATCTTTTTTTTATTCTAGCATTGTTTTTTGAATTTGGTATAATTAACTCTGTTTTAGAATCAGGAGAAATATTCATATAAATTTACCAATCTTTGAGCAAGAGAGAACCTTTGTAAAGTAAGTAGAAAGCTGCCATAAAAATAATGTGGGACAAATCATTATAGTTAAAATTTTCAGCAAATATAAAGTCACTTTGCTGAACACCAGCACCAATAAAAGAAACTAGAACTCCTAATATAATCCAAATGGCTGACTTGTCTTGACGACGATAGAAATTCCAGCATTGAAATATAAGTATCACAACCATTGCCGAGAGATAATCTGCAATAACATATTTGAAATCATCTTTGTTTGCTGATAAATAAAGATAGATTAGTGATTTTATGCTGATGATAATAAATAACAATTTATGCCACCGATCATTTAAGGAATTAATGACAGTTGCTTGGAGCATTAATAAGCTGGATAAACTGAGGAAATAAACTACAGGCATCCACAGAATTATGTTAGTGTTTTCATCAAAATAAAGAGTAAATCCATGACAAGTTCCTCCAAAAATTGCCGCTATTGCGATAGTAAGAAATGCTGCTGCCCAAAAGCAAATAGAAATTTGTTTCCGATCTTGATGAACACGAAATAACAAGACAGCAAAAATTAGGGTTTCTACTGCGATTATATAGTCAGTAAGTCAGTAAGCATTGTCATAGGTTCTGTGATAGTAAGCATAAGGAAATTCAATAATTTTTATTTATCACCACAAGTACGGGAGAGCCTTAGTTTTTTGGCGAAAAAGCTAACGACAGCATAAGTATTTGATCGGGATCTTGTAGTTTTTTACATATATTCTGAGATAGTTAGGGAATATGTAGGGTAATAAGCTGATGTTCTTCAAGCAGCATTTTTGGGATTCTATTTACATCGTCAGTGCAGTGATGCTTCTGTATGCAGCTTGGATACTCTTTCGCTTGGTAATTTTTCGCCCAGTGATTTCTCCAAAAACGGTGAGTGCAACAGACCGACAAAGAGCGCAAAATATTGTGAAAGAGTATGGGCATTCTGCTCTAGCGCGGATAACACTATTAGAGGATAAGTCTTACTATTTCAGTCCTTCAGGACAGACAGTAATTGCCTACGTCCAAGCAGGTCGTGGGGTAATCGCCTTGGGAGATCCCATTGGCCCTCTCCCCGATCAAAGAGAATCCCTGATCGGCTTTCAGGAATTTTGTGCTAAGAACGGTTGGTTTCCTGCCTTTTACCAAACACTTCCCGACTATCTGACACTATACCAATCTCTGGGTTTTCACACCATCAAAATTGGCGAAGACGCGATCGCAGATTTGCCTCAGTTCACTCTGAAGGGAAAATCTGGGCGTAATCTCCGTCCTGCCCTTAATAAGTTCAACAAGCAAGGCTACCGCATAGAGTACTATGCTCCCCCGATTTGTGATGACTTAATAGCTGAGTTGAAGTCCATTAGTGACGAATGGCTAGATTTAGTCGAGGGAGCAGAAAAAAAGTTTTCCATGGGCTGGTTTGACCGAGACTACTTGCGTGACTGTGAGATTGCAGTAATGGAGGATGCTGTCGGAAACGCGGTTGCTTTTGCCAATATCATCCCTGAATACCAGAACAACGAAGCTACGATTGACTTGATCCGCCACCGTAGAAACATTGAAAGTGGAATGATGGACTTTTTTTGGGTCTCAATGATTCAGGAATTCAAAGACCGCCATTATAATGGCTTTAACCTAGGTTTAGTGATATCAAACATTGATGAAAATCCTAATGATCCTAGATTGAACAAGGGAATAATTCACTATTATAACAAGTTCCTAATCCAATTTTACAATTTTGAAGGATTGCGAGCCTACAAGAAAAAATTTCATCCCGATTGGGAACCTCGCTATTTCGTTTATTCCCAAATAGCGGTATTGCCTCATGTGATTGCGACAATGGCATTTGCTCATGCTGACACTGATAATCTCAGGCAAAACAAATTCATTACTCAATTTTTAGGTACTTTACTGAGGAATGGAATCAAGCAAATCTCTCGATTTCTCCCAAGTTTGTTTAGCATTGGGCTATTTGGTTTGTCAATTTGGACAATTACTAGCGAGTTGCACAAGTACAAGCTTCAAGATATTCTCATCGGCATTGCAACTATCCCTAGCTGGAAGTTGTTATTGGCAGTTGTTTTAACTATACTGAACTATGTTTTTCTCACAGGGTATGATGTTCTGGCAATTAAGTTGATCCCCTATCCACTACCCTATCAAAAGGCTGCTTTAGTTGCTGTAATTAGTCATGCTATCGGCAATAGTGTTGGCTGTTCCTTGCTCAGCAGTAGTGCCATTCGCTTCCGTTTCTACAGTAATTGGGGCTTGCCATCTGGCAAAATTGCTCAAATAATCGTTTTTACTAACTTCAGTTTTTGGATTGGCTTATTAACGATGAGTGGAATCATGTTTGCGATTGCCCCTCTCGATCTTCCATTTGTTAACGTACATTTACTAGGCTTGATTTGCCTCGCAGTTATTATTGTATATCTTATGCTCAGTAGCATTAAAAGTCGTTCTGTAAAGGTTGGAAGTTTGGTGATACCTCGGTTGCCACTAAGAATGACATTAGCTCAAATTTTTGTCTCTTCATGCGATTGGGCATTGGCAGCAGCAGTACTTTATGTTTTGCTACCCACAACTTCCGATTTCAACTATTTCATCTTGTGTGGCAGCTACCTGTTAGCTCAGTTTCTAGGAATAGTTAGCAACGTCCCAAGCGGATTAGGAGTATTTGAAACCGTGTTGCTTTTTTTGCTTTCGCCTCGCATTGCATCGGATCTGCTCATAGAAGTACTGTTATTATACCGAACAATCTATTATTTCCTTCCACTGATAATTTCGTTACTCTTGCTAGCTGTTTATGAAATTAGAAATTTCATAAACAAAGGTCGTTGATTAAAATTTCATTTTAGCTGAATAGGTGCTAGCTCCGATAATTCTTATTTTAATTGCGTTCATGTAGTGTATTTTAATCAAACGGATGCAAAGCTTGAAAACGTTAGCTATAAATAATTACAGCGATTGAATCCGTTTGGTTAGTTTTTTTATTTTAGCCGATTGTCCGAGTTCCACGCTACGCGATTACATAAGGTACACGCTAGTGAACGCAAATAAAAGTTTCTGCTATCTATAAGTCCTCAAAAAGCGCATCGACTCTAATCGCTATGTCCGGAAATGAAAGAGGTGAGATACTTTCACCACGTCTAAATTGTTTGATACTTTTATACCCATTAGCCCCTGGGTCGCGATACACCTCAACTAATTCAGCATTTAGATCTACAATCCAAAGTTCAATAATTCCTGCTTGACTGTAGAGGACTGACTTCACATTACGGTCATCGTCAATAGTGGTGTCTGCTACTTCAATCAATAAATATACGTCTTGG
Source organism: uncultured cyanobacterium (assembly GCA_963744145.1). GTDB lineage: Bacteria > Cyanobacteriota > Cyanobacteriia > Cyanobacteriales > CAWUOF01 > CAVUSO01. The sequence continues at coordinate 3,299,575 of CAVUSO010000001.1, forward strand.
GGTTGTGGATGGGCTCCTCGATAGGAACCCTTGCGACGTTTCAAAATTGATAGATCTGGCTGTGGCTCTAATTTTCCATTTAGCCTAATTGGGGCTTGCGATCGGATTTTGATCCGCTTACCCAAAGCATCAGAGAAAATTTCTGCCAAGCCATCAACACAACTTGCATGACGAGTCCCAATCGGTGCCATAAGAATAATATCCCCATCAATTAGTTCTGTCTTACCATCCCCAAGCATCCCCAATTCACCCAGCTTGTAATATTCCTCTACCGTGAATTGCTTTCTTGTTGGTTTTGTTACTACTGCGGTCATCTTTCTCACCATCCCCTTTACTGACTAGCTCGGATAATTCTCATTTTAATTGCGTTCACTAGCTTGTACCTTATGTAATCATGTAGTCATTATATGACAATGGCAAAAACACGCTCAACTGGAGCATGAAACACCTATTTTTTCGCTATCTGAGCGATCGGGAAAGCAAATATGAAATGCACCCTAATAAATAGCAATTTTATGGCTTATATTTTAATTTAATTTGGCTCTAAAATTGCCATTACTTTAACATCAAATTCTGCTTCAAATACCCCTTTTTTGTAATCCAAGCTCCACCGTTCTAAAGTACATTCATCACCTAAACGAACTGGTTGCAATTTTAAATAAAGTTCTCTTGTATTGGGGCGATAATCACATTGAAATTTGGCAATAACACCTATTTGTCTGCGATCCAATGCTACTGCTAATCGTAAGATTGCACTCAACTGAGAAACCATTTGTCGATCGGTTTTATTAGTTAAGTTGCGGTAGTTTTCATGTTTCTTTTTCGGGGGACTTTTGCGATGATAACGGGCTAAATTAGCAATAATTTCAATTTCCGTTTCTGTGTAACCAAGTAATTCACCATTACGAATTAGGTAATAAGAATGTTTATGGTGACAGGAATGGCTAATATGATGACCACAATTGTGTAAAATTGTCGCAGCCCATAAAAGTTCTCTTTCTGCTGAACCCCAATTATGTAAAATTCCCTGGAGTTGATCAAATAAACTTAAGGCAAAATTTGCTACTCGTTGAGAATAGGGAAGATTAACCTGATATTTCTGGGCAATTTTTAAGGTACTACGTTCGCGCACCGAACTTTGATATCGGAGTCGATCTTCAATTAAACCGTGAAAGAGCATCCAGTCAACGACTATACCTTCTCGTAAACTGCGCTCACACAAAGTTAAAGAATCCGCACCAAGCAAGATCATGGCTTCTTGTAAAATTAAAGCCCCAGGAATAATAATTTCCGATCGCTTGTCGGTCATTCCGGGAATCATCGCTCGTTCTGAGTAGGAAAGTTTCCGCAGACGATTGACTAATTCTTTTAATTCTTTCAGTGTCAATTGATATCCCGTGAAAGGATTGGGTACAATCCCAAATTTTTCGCGAGCTTGAATTGTAGCTAAAGTTTCGATCGTCCCGGAAGTACCGATTAAACGTGGTTTTTCTCCCGGATTGAGTTTACTGCGTAATTCCTCTACGGGTCTTTCCAGCATCCCCCGGATATATGCTTGGACATATTGAAATTCGGTGTTGCTAATTGGATCAGTGCGAATAAAGTCAGAAGTGAGACGAACTGCTCCAATTTTGGTGCTACTCAAAGAACGTGGATCACGACCATCCCCCAAAATTAATTCGGTGGAACCACCACCGATATCAATGATGATATGGGGTTGGTTGTTAAATTCCATCCCCGATAGTACACCCAAATAGATCCGTCTAGCTTCTTCTTGACCAGAAATTAAGTTAACATGAAGCTCTAATTCGGTGGCAATTTCTTGTAAAAAATCTCGTCCATTGGGAGCTTCCCGCACCGCACTGGTCGCGACTGCGACAATTTGTTCCACATTGAGACTTTTGGCAATTTCTTGGAAACGTCGCATCGTCCCGATCGCACGTTTCATCACCTCTGGTTTTAATTCTCCAGTTTGCGGACAGCGATCGCCCAATCTGACGGTTTCTTTTTCTCTAGAAATAATTGTAAAGGAAGGTAGTTTCGGCTCAATCCGTACTATTACCATGTGAATAGAGTTTGTCCCCATATCAATGGCTGCGAGAATACGGTTTTTTTCATCTGATGCCACAGAAATTTTTGTTAAAGGCACTGTATTGATCATTCCATTTATCTAGGATAAAACTCCCAGTGAAAACCTCAAGGATCAGGATATCTTAAAAATATAATTTGTTGCTAAGTAGGGAGTTATTTGATGTTAACTGAGTCTCAAGCACAGCCCGAACCAATTTGGTTAAAGATTATCCGTCTGTTGCGCTGGAATAAACCTGCTGGTCGTCTGATTTTGATGATCCCAGCTCTGTGGGCAGTTTTTTTAGCAGCTCGGGGAATACCTCCTTTACCTTTAGTTGGAGTCATTATTGTTGGGACTCTCGCTACTAGTGCTTTAGGTTGTGTGGTGAATGACTTATGGGATCGGGATATTGATCCTGAAGTGGAACGAACTCGCTCCCGACCCCTAGCAGCAAGAACTTTGTCTATTCGGACTGGAATTGTGGTGGCTGTGGTTGCTTGTTTGTGTGCTGGGATTTTAGCTTTATATCTAAATCCCCTGACTTTTACCCTCTGTGTTGCAGCTGTACCTGTAATTATTCTTTATCCTTTAGCTAAAAGAGTGTTTCCGATCCCCCAATTGGTACTAGCGATCGCTTGGGGTTTTGGTGTATTAATTAGTTGGAGTGCGGTAACAGCTAATTTAGGATTAGCAACCTGGTTACTTTGGGGAGCAACAGTTTTTTGGACTTTGGGATTTGATACGGTTTATGCAATGAGCGATCGGGAAGATGATCACCGTCTGGGAATTAATTCTAGTGCTTTATTTTTTGGCGATCGCGCGGCTGAATTTGTAGGGATTTTCTTTGGGATTACTGCTGGTTTTCTAGGGATATTAGGTAATCTTTTAAATTTACATCTGTGGTTTTGGTTATCTTTATTAATTGCAGTAATTGCTTGGTTTTGGCAATATTTAAAACTCCGTCAAATCGATTTACCTAGACCATTTTACCATCAAATTTTTGCGGAAAATGTTTGGATTGGCTTTGTTTTGTTAGCCGGAATGATTTTTGGTAGTATTTGGTAAGCAGTAGAAGATGAGAACAAAAATTATTGGCATTATGGGTCCTGGTGTCGGTGCTACTGCTCAAGACTGTGAAAATGCTTATCAACTTGGACAACTGATTGCTCTAGCTGGTTGGGTATTATTAACTGGGGGTAGAAATGTCGGTGTGATGGATGCTGCTGCTCAAGGTGCCAAACAAGAAAATGGTTTGACGATTGGCATTTTACCAACTGATGACCCCAATACTATTTCGATGGCTATCGATATCCCTATTATAACTAATATGGGTAATGCTCGTAATCAGATTAATGTGTTATCTTCTGATGTGGTGATTGCTTGTGGAATGGGAACTGGGACTGCTTCTGAAATTGCTCTAGCACTGAAAGCTGAGAAAAAAGTAATTTTGTTAAGTAATCATAAAGAAAGTAAAGTTTTCTTTCAAAATCTAGCCCCAACAAATATTTTGATTGCTGAAAGTCCCCAAATTGCGATTAATTTGATCAAAAATTTGTAGTTATTTAAACAAATAAACATAAAAGTAAACAATGTGCAGCTAGGCAATTTTATTGGCGTAATTTTGGCGATCATCATTAACAGCTTGTTCAGTTATAATTAAAGATAGAAAGTCTGGTAAATTATTACATCCCAGACTGGGGGTGTTTATGCACAGCCGTCCTAATTTTGCCCAATTAATTGCCACACTCGCTAAAGCTACTTGGATTACCACATTGACCCTCACATTAGGGGGATTAATTTCTATTGCTAAACCTGCGATCGGTGTACCAAATCTAGCTCTAGCAGAGAGTTCAGTTACAGATAAACAAATATCAGCCACGATCTATTTACTAGATCCACAAACTCTGGAACTTGTACCTCGTTTAGTCAGTTTACCCGCAGATAGTCCTGTTACTAGTGCTGTCAAACAGATTATGGCAGCTTATCATGGACAAGATATTGGGATCAAAGATTGTGAAGTGAAAGTCAATCCAAATACTCAGGAAGCAATTATTAACTTTAAGCTTGATAATCCCCAGGGAGCAGATGCTTTTCACACTTTAAGTAGTGCTAATCAACTTGCTTTAATTGAATCTATGCGGGAGACCCTCTTAAATCATCCCATTTACAATATTAAGAATGTGATTTTTACTGCTAACGATGTGCAGATAGAAATCTAGAGATCTCGGTGCAAAAGCAGAAGAAGGGTGAAGCATTCGGATATAATATTACTCGTTTGATCGCTCAATTGTCGCCCGAATGCTTCACCCCTACAGGTTACTGGCAATAATTTTTGACAATTTCTAAAATTCGTTCGGAAGCGTGTCCATCTCCAAAGGGATTGGCAATAGTTGCCATTGTATTATATGCAGCAGCATTACTTAATAATTCTGACGCAGTTGCCAAAATTTGAGCGGGATTAGTGCCTACTAGTTTAGCAGTTCCTGCCGCGATCGCTTCTTGTCGTTCGGTGGTGTCACGTAACACTAAAACTGGTTTACCTAAACTGGGTGCTTCTTCTTGCAATCCCCCGGAATCAGTTAAAATTAAATAACATCGATCGATCGCTCCGACTAATTCACCATAATCAAGGGGTTCTGTTAAAAATACTCGCGGATGTTTCAATAAAGATTCCTGTAAAGGATTTCTGACGGTGGGATTACGATGGAGAGGTAAGAGTAAAGCTGTATCGGGAAAAGCATCTAAAATTTGCTGAAAACCTTGGATAATTCCTTGAATTGGTTCTCCCCAATTTTCTCGACGATGGACAGTTGCTAAAATTGTCCGATATTTAGTCCAATCTAGTCCTGGTATATGACATTCAGGTTTGTTTTTAGCGACTGATAATAAAGCATCAATCACTGTATTCCCAGTCTGATGAATTTTCCCAGTAGCTCCAAACCGTTGTAAATGTTCGACAGCTAAAGCGGTTGGGGCAAAATTTAATTGCGCTAGTTGGGTAACTAAACGTCGATTAGCTTCCTCTGGATAGGGATTAAATAAATCATCCGTTCGTAAACCAGCTTCAACGTGACCAATGGGAATTTTTTGGTAAAATGCAGCTAAAGCAGCAGCAAATGCTGTAGTTGTATCTCCTTGGACTAAGACAATTTGTGGTTGTAATTGTTTAAATAATTGTTCTAGTCCTGCTAAACTACGGCAGGTAATATCTGTTAAAGTTTGGTTAGCCTGCATAATCGCTAAATCGTGATCCGCAGTTAAATTGAACAGTTTCATTACTTGATCTACCATCTCTCGATGTTGACCAGTTAAGACAACTTGGGTATCAAAAGATGGAGATTGCTTGAAGATTTGAATCACCGGGGCTAATTTAATTGCCTCGGGACGGGTTCCTAATATGATACAAACTCGAATGGGTGACATTAATTTTCAAGAAAATTATAAAAATCTTTCCCTATTATAGGCGATCAGATGTATGGATTTTGTTAAGGATCGATTCAAGTCAGTTAAAGAAATTCAGGTAAAAGGCTAAGAATTTAAACAGTGATTTATCACTATTCGAGCCGCTTTGTTGATAGCGTCCCTCATCTGTCTATTCCGTTTCTCAGTCATATTCATGCACCAAAATATCCTTGATTCCTGCAATTGATTTCCAAGGTAGATCAGGATAACATTCACGCCGATCGCTAGGAATTTTTTTAGCGGCTTCACCAATAATTTCTAATAATTTCACTACTGCTAAAGTTTTCTCTCTATTTGATACAAAGGCATCAAAACTAACACCAATAACAAAAAGTTCAATTTCTGTAATAGCATCAAGGATATCTTGCAAAAATTCCTTGTAACTTCTTTTCATATATAAATTGCCTCAGCTAAAACGCGATCGCGAATTCGACTCTTCAGGCCATTTTTAGTAACAACATCTACTTTCAATCCAAACAGGTCACTTAAATAATCCCTAAGTTCTATCAACATAATCAAAGTCGGCGCTATTTCGTAATCAACCAAAATATCAATATCACTTGCTTCTGTCTGCTCACCTCTTGCATAAGAGCCAAATATACCCAGTTCAGTAATTTGATATTTTTCACACAAAGTTTTTTTTTTGAACTGCTAAAGTTTGCTTAATTTCAGGAAGAGTTCTCATAGTTTATTTTCAATTAACTGGCAGAAGTATCACCAATTATATCAGATGTTTTTAATTCTGCCAATCAAATCTCAATTATTCTTGGTCTAGTTCTGTGCTTCTCAAACTACCTCCCATCGAAAATGATTATTTAAAAACCAATCAACACTCGCGATCGCGGAAATTAAAGACCCCAGGTAAGCCAAGCCGTTGTGGACAAGATAACGCCCAAAGCTTGTTTGACTTGACGCAAATTCCCACCAAGCGGATTATTTCGGGTATTTACCTGGGTTTACCAGACATTGCAACGGGATGGATACGTGAGTGTGACCATATATGGTATCCTTTGATGGGTATAAGTTTCTATTATTATGGTTGAGCCATGACTAAAGAATGTATTAATCGATCACGTAATATGGGCAGTACCGGACTCGAACCGATGACATCTTGCTTGTAAGGCAAGCGCTCTACCAACTGAGCTAACCGCCCTTGGTTTTTTTCCATAGAGTTATACTCTAACACAACTCTCAAAAATACACAAGTAGAAATTCAAAATTTTTTAATGCCTGCTGGTCACACCCACGATCGCATCACCCTCTGGACTTTGCCCCTGGTCGCGGGCTTAACTTTTGGACAAACCCACAATGGTAATCTGACTTTATTGGTGTCCGGTGGTTTTTTATTTGGTGGGCTGATGTTTGGACCGGACTTGGATATTTACTCCCGTCAATATCAACGTTGGGGTTGGTTGCGTTGGCTCTGGTTACCTTATCAAAAAAGTCTACGTCATCGCTCCTATTTATCTCATGGGCCATTAATTGGGACTGGGTTACGAGTGATTTATTTGGTGATGTGGATCGGCATTTTTGTCAGTTTGGGGTTAGTTCTGAGCAAACTGTTTGGGGATATCCATTGGACTTGGCTAAACATTGGACAAATAATTGGGCGATCGCTGGTTCAACATTATCCGGAATATTTGGCTCTATATATTGGTCTAGAGATAGGAGCGATGAGTCATTCTGTCAGTGATTGGAGTAGTTCAGCTTATAAACGTTGGAAAAAAAAAGGAATCAAAGCTTTTTTTCTGCCGACTAAGAAAACTGTTAAGCATAAACGAAAATCTTCTCAGCGCAATAGTCGTCAGCGTTGAAAAATTTCTGGTTGTTAACCCCATAGTGCCGATGGTCAAAATAACTAATGAACTTGCTCATTCCAGACTATAGTTCAACTAACTTTAGTCCAATCTAGGGTTACCCAATTCAAAACAGAAGCCGCTCTTGCCAAATTTCGCTTTTATAATGGCGTAAGCTGGAGCGAACTTCCATTAAAATCTCTCCTAAATAATTCTTGCCACTACCATCTTTACCATAGCCCCAATAGTAGTCATGAAGATCTTTTTGCACGATCTTTTCCTCCTCTGTCGCGAGGAGAATTTGGCGAATACTGGCATGAGTTTTAAATTTATGGAGTACAGCTTGTCGCATCACATCATATTTGATTTGTTTCCAGTCGTGGCGGTGAGGAAGAACGTGACCCAGTTTAGCTGCTTCGTCGGGAGATTGAGCCAAACGAATTTTTTCAGCATGGACAGTGCCAGCAAATTTCATCGCTTGATAATAGTGTTCTGAGGTCGATCACCAGACGGTATTTAGTTCAAAACCATGGGGCGAAAAATTACAAAAACAACCGTAGGGTTTTTCCTCTGCGCTAAAAAAATAAATTGTCATAATTAGATTTAGCTATGGCGAAAAGACTATAGAAATTTTATTAAAGATTTTGGGGATAGGCAATATCTAAAATCAATTGCGATCGATTTACTTGTAATTAAACTTAACCATAATCCGAACAGTTTTGAGCTCATAGCCTGAAACCCTTAATTTTTTATTAACAGAGTCAGAGCCATAGTTGATGAAACCTTATTCTATTGTTAGCCATCAAAAACTGTCCGAAGTATTGCCAAGTATAGCTAGGAGGTATTTATGTCAAATACTTTAACAAGATCAGATCCTGCTTTAGCCATGATCGAAGCTGCTTTACCGAATCGATCCACAACCATATAAGGTAGAAAATCCATCCACTGGATTAATCGTCGTAGATGTAGTCAACGGGTCTTGTAGCGTTGGGTATAGTCCCTTAGCCCCAGCAGAACCCGACGAACAAATTGCCACTATGCTTGCTGAAAGTAACCGTTTAGCCAAAGCTTTCGCTACTCAAGATCGACCTGTGTTAGTATTTCTTGATGCTCACCAACCTGGTAAACTAGAAGGAAGCTATCCTACCCATTGCGAGAAAGGTTCTGGAGAAGAAAAACTCGTTCCAGAACTGGAATGGTTAGAAACTTATTCCCAAGCTACCTTAATTGAAAAAGACTGTATTAACGGTTTTATTGGTGCTATTAATTTAAAAACAGGCAATAATGCTCTCCTGCAATGGATTCACCAACACCAACTAGAAGCTTTGGTGGTAGTAGGAATTTGCACCGATATCTGTGTGATGGACTTGGTAATCACCATGCTATCGGCACGTAACCATGATATGTTATCGATCTTAAAAGATCTTGTCGTATATACCAAAGGTTGTGCTACATATAACTTAACTCCAGAAATAGCAACCAAATTAGGGCTACCAAAAACAGCTCTTCATCCCCAGAAAATTTCCCATCATATCGGTTTATACACAATGGCGGAAAGAGGAGCATTTATTGGTTCTGAGATTGTTATATGAATATCGGCTATATTTTACTATAATTAGATTGTTGTTACTATTTAGGTCTAGCTCTCATGATGTCAGATCCCACAACTTCTCTATCCCCGACTTTAGTGGCATTACAACAATTAATTACGGTTGTGGCTAAATTGCGATCGCCTGAGGGTGGTTGTCCCTGGGATTTAGCGCAAACTTCGGAAACCTTGATTCCTTATATCATTGAAGAAGCTTATGAAGTAGTAAATGCGATTCAATCTGGAGATCAAAACGCCATTATTGAAGAGCTAGGTGATCTACTATTACAAGTGATTTTACAATCTCAAGTTGCTAGGGACAACGACAAATTTACTCTGACGGAAGTAGCTACAGGAATCAGTGAAAAACTAATTCAACGTCATCCTCATGTTTTTGGTAGTGTGACGGTTGAAAATGTTGAAGAAGTCCGGGCTAACTGGGAACGAATTAAAGCTACTGAAAAAGGAGAAAGTCACCAAAAATCTGCCCAACTTAGCTCGAAACTTAGTCGCTATGCTCGCACATTACCTCCATTAATGGCAGGAATGAAAATATCTGAAAAAGCAGCTTCAGCAGGATTTGAATGGGATAATGTGGCTGGAGTTTGGGCTAAGTTTGATGAAGAATTAGCCGAATTTAAACAAGCTCTTGCATATGAAGATAAAAATGCTCAACAAGCTGAGTTAGGGGATTTATTTTTTGTGCTAATTAGTCTGGCACGTTGGTATAATTTAGATCCCGCGACTGCTTTGCAAGAAACCAATTCTAAATTTATCCAGCGATTAGCTCAAGTAGAAGTTTATGCTGATCGACCACTCACAGATTACTCCTTAGAAGAGTTAGATGTACTTTGGACAAAAGCTAAAGCCCAAATAGCTCAACAAAAGCAACACAGTTGATGATGTTTTTGAATAAATGGGGGATTCCATCAAATATTTACTGGTTGGGATGAGAATTTCTGGGAGTTGGCAAAAGAGCAGTTATTTACTACTATATATATATCCTGATTTATAGATCAGGATAATTCCATGAGTTCGGTAGAATATTTATGAATCTATGTCTAAACCCTGATGGTCAGAATATTAATCCGTCTAGCACCAAGTTTTGTCAGCCATGTGAGAATGAGTGGTTACTAGGCGATCGCGATCAGTCTACTTGTGAAGTATTGTCAGCACTTAATCCTCAATCAATACCTACACAAATTCAAATTACTCTGACAAGTGAAAAAGGAATCGATTACAGTCATCTCCAGGAACTATTAGCTGCTAGAAAATGGCAAGAAGCGGATCAGGAAACTTATCGACTTGTGCTCAAAGTTGCTAATCGTGAAAAAGAAGAATATCTCACAGTTGATAATTGGTTAAACTTTCCCTGTAAAGACCTTCACACTATAGATCAGTTATGGGTGCAATACTCTTATGGTCGTTTTGGGTTTAGTGTCCAAAAAGAAATCTGGGAGAGTAAAGATGTGGGAGGTCATCCCGAGGCAAATTATGAGATAAGATATAAATTTGCTAATACTGTAGGATGGAGAAAAGAAGGAAACTGGTTAGCTTATAGCGACTTAACCTTTAATATCAATGCACCAATAGGTCATCTTCCAGTTTGTGATATTTGGTTAGGGGGATGTTATATATCCGTGTTGGGGTTATTTTCTAGTGCAAAGACTTGTAACCTATAAGATATTAAGAATTTTAGGCTATTTGTTAAGCATAATTTTGATACTTATTTCTCTGATTTACTTGGTAGATGGAGTAATTTGCCTAGTGCTGAGAAACAGGATTGAGATTCTGATGAGATGAATTACCTACTGGTAATAGAACTGTAACTTTCGTACCAACTCCTACCTGACTTTCTATATAAATATTTCCTCCACATAAATCAACACAACGCTTCACGATCGCTAAACCTAGTCCAGTACCTTGAATTTTGCCAACATTACTGCAACGACTAAAGGTTTCAAATAAACGATGCTGATCCGCTTCAGGAATCCCAATCCCGCGATCGACAATGCAAAATTTTACAGTATGATTTTGGTAACTGACTTCTAAGCGAACTTCATGACCAGATGGAGAATATTTAAGGGCGTTGGAAATCAGATTAACTAGAATATGTTTTAATCGATGAGGATCTAGTTCCAAGTAATCGAAATCTGACTGATATTGAGTCATTATGGGATGTTGATGATTGTCACTCAAGGCTAATGAAGCGATTAATTCATCACAAAACTCTGGTAATTGCAGAGATATTAATTCAATCTCAAAATTACCAGTATCAACTTTTCCTAATAGAATTACTTCATCCAAAATTTGACACATATGAGCGATGGTTTCTTTAATTTTTTCAACATAAGTTGCTTTTTTTTCTAAGGTTAACTTATTCTCAAAATTCAAAACAATATCACTCATAGCTTGCAACACAGTCAAGGGATTGCGAAATTCATGGGAAACCATGGAAACAAAATAGGATTTGAGCTGATTTAATTCCTGTTCTTTCTGCAAAGCTACTAAAGTAGCACGTTCACTATTTCTGAGTTGTTGCAAAATTTGCGATCGCTCAATCGTATATCGAATGCTACGTCTGAGTAATTGAACCGTTACTTGATCCTTAACTAGATAATCCTGGGCCCCTTGTGCCATTGCTTGGAGGGCTAATTCCTCATCATCAAAAACTGTCAGAATAATCACCGGAACATCAGGAACTGCTTGATTAAACTGAGCGATAGTCTCTACTCCATCCGAGTCGGGTAGACGTAGATCAAGTAAAGCCAGATTAAAGGATTGAACTCGACAAAAATCGATCGCGTCACTCAATCTTTCAGCATGAACTAGGTGCCAATTTCCACTTGATGCCCGCAAAAATACATGCTCAAATAACTGAGCATCAGTTGGACTATCTTCCACCAATAAAACTCGCAGAGATTCTTGATTCATCGGAAATTACCTACTTCCAATAGGAATATTTGAGATTAAAGGCAATTGATTAGTTCCCTAAAATTTTTTAATTTTTGATTAAATATTTGGGACAAATTTATTCCCCAGGTAATTTAACAGATGCTAACCAGAATTCATTAATTAATTGGACTAAATAAATGAATTGATGAATATCAATTGGTTTATTTAGATAGCAATTGGCATAGAGATTGTAAGAATGTAAAATATCTTCTTCATTGGTTGAAGTCGTGAAAATAACAACCGGAATCCGTTTTAATTCCTGATCAGTTTTAACTTCTGCTAAAACTTCGTGTCCGTCCATACCCGGTAAATTCAGATCCAGCAAAATTAAGTCAGGACGGGTCGCATCCGCAAACTCTCCCTGACAACGGAGATAGTCCATTGCTGCTTCTCCATCCTCAACCCAATGCAAATTATTCGCAATTTTGGCTTTACTAAACTCACGAATCGTCAAATTTGCATCACTGGGAGAATCTTCAACTAAGAGAATTTCAATTGGGCGAAAGGGGAAATTATTATTCATAGATGACGGGAAATAGTAAAAAAGAAAGTAGTACCAATACTAGGAGTGGATTCTGCCCAAATTTCTCCCCCATGTCGAGCTACAATTTTCTTACAAATTGCCAATCCAATTCCAGTACCGGGATATTCTCGACGAGTGTGAAGTCGTTTAAATAAATCAAAGATCCGATCTAAATATTGAGGTTTAATCCCAATTCCATTATCTTCTACTTGAAAAAGAAAATCTGTTTCTCGTTGAGTGACACGAATTGAAATATGGGGATAATCCTGGTGACAAAATTTGATCGCATTACCAATCAGATTTTGAAACAGTTGGACTAATTGACTTTGATCTGCTTTCAGAGTTGGGAGTGGCTCAACCTTAATCAAGGCTTGACTTTGAGCGATCGCCATATGTAAATTCCGGAGGACCTCTTTGATCACAATATTACCATCAATCAGGGTAAATTCCTTCCCACGAGTACCCACCCGCGAATACCTCAGCAAATCCTGGATTAATTGCTGCATCCGCTGGGCACCATCAATAATAAAATCTGCATAGGACTGGGCAGTTTGATCAAAGCGATCGCCATACTCACTCATTAATAACTGAGTGTAACCCGTAATTGCCCGTAATGGTTCCTGTAAATCATGGGATGCCACATAAGCAAACTGCTCCAAAGACTGATTTGATCGTTGTAACTCCTGATTCAACATTTGTAACTGTTCAGTTGCTTGAGTCAGTTCACCAGTTCGTGCTAGTACCCGTTTTTCTAATTCTTCGTTAAGTCGTAAAATTATCAATTCTGCCCTTCTCCGTTCTGTAATATTATCAATCACAGATAGAACACAGAGCTGGTCTTCAACTTGGATTATTTGGGCAGAAATACAACCAATAATTTTTTCATGATCATAGTTTTGCAACTGCACTTCATAGTCCTTAAGATGCCCCTGGGATTGCAACTGTTCCAGCATCTGCTGAAAATCGGCTATGTTCTGCCAAATCTTACTTTTTAATTCCCTTGACTTTAACAATTCCTCACGACTATATCCAAATAACTGCTGAAAACTATGGTTTACATCCACATAGTCTGCTTCAGCCAAGGTAATAATACTTTTCGCGATCGGGCTATGATAAAAAGCTTTAGAAAACTTATCTTCTGACAATTTCAGCGCGGATTCTGCCTGCTGACGTTCTTTTTTCACCCGTAATGCTATAATTCCAAAACTTAAGCTATCAGTTAGTTCGGTGAACAAAGCAAATTCTCTTGGATTAAACGCATCAACTTCCACTGAGTAAATATTTAGAGTCCCAAAAACTTCTTCCCCGTCCTTTAAAGGTAACACCATATATGATTGATAGCCCCTTTGCTGTGCAGCTTCACAGCCAGGGAGCAAAACTAGGGTCTTGCAGCATATTTTGACAAGCTATTGGTTGACCCGAACGAATTACCCTCCCCGTCGGTCCTCTTCCTCGTTCTGTATCTGCCCAAGTGATCTGTACTGTCTGTAAATATCCAGCTTCATATCCTGCCCAAGCCATGGGTTTAACAGTTTTGTCTGCATCGTGACACAGATAACCAACCCATGTCATCTGGTAAGCTGCTTCTTCTGTAATCAGTTGACATAGGGTTTGGAGCAATATCTGTTCATCGGTTGCTCGAATTACAGCCTGGGTACAGGCACTTAATACTCGTAGTGCCCGATTGACAACCTGAAAATCGCGCTTCAGTTCTTTAGGATTGTCTTGATGTAAATTCTGCATACTATAATCCAATACCGTTCAGTTAAGGATATTTTTGGGGATCTCGGCAGAAGAAGGGTGAAGCATTCGGATCTAATATTACTAGTTTGATTGTTTAATTGTCGCTAAACATGCTTCACCCCTACACTTAATCAAGGTCGGAGTATTTCTATTAACCCAGATGAGTCTTTATTGCAGCAATCGGCGCGAACGTCAAACTACTTCATCGGGTCGGCAGGAATTAAGAAAACCTATCAGTTTTGAACATAGTTGAGCTACTATTGGTCATTTCATCGGCATCTCTATCAATAAACGTGAGGCCCCATAACAGCTAAGTTGAGCGGCGGCTAGTATCCTTTACATCCTCGCCCAGATTTTTTTTAGCCCGTCCGCTCCAACGTGTTGTTAGACCAGGCTTTCGCGACAAATTCACAACTTGTCTGCCGCTTTCTGCTTCCTTTTTGCGTAGGTCTGCGAATATTGCGTCCAAATCGTAGTTGAAAGACTTGGCATACTTTTCACGGATTCGGTGGATCTCTTCAACAATTTCATCTGTCCACATGACCTAATCTCCCATGAGTTCGTTGGGTGTGCAAAGGATAGGCAGTACATAGCCGAAATCTAGACTAATCTCCGCCAACTTTCCCTGGATTTGAGCATTGGCGATATGTTTGCAATTCCAGGTTAGCAGATAATCCATGCTGTGTACGGTTGCGGCGGCAATGTGAACCGCGTCCACCTTCGCCTTTGGAGGCATGCTACTTCGGGCTAGAAATTGTGCAGCTAAACCTTGTACCGCTTGGTTCAATGCTAGCAAGGGAAAATCACGCAGAATCTCCAGTCGTTGAGCGGCAATTTCCGCGTCCCCTTGCGCTACTTCGTCTATTACGACCTCTGAAGTGTAGAGAATGAAGGCATTCCGACGGAATTCCCACCAGTCTTTTGTGATCTCCATATTTGCAGCCAGGATCAGATTCTTGGTTGATCTAGCTGTGAGATAGCCCACGATGCTGGTTTCGATGTAGACAGTTTCACTCATCTGGAATAGGTTTAAAGTCTTCCCATTTTACTACTCAATTATTTTAACTTTTCCATAATTGCCAGAGATGACTACTTTCAAGCATCAGAGTTACAGCCCACACAAAGATACTGATCCCCGTTGCTGCTGCGGCAATATCTTTAATCACCCCAATCTGAACATCTTCTCTTGGTTCGATAAAATCACATAAGATTTCGATCGCACTATTAAATAGTTCAGCAGACAACATGATTCCTGTCGCTAGCAAAATCAAAGTCACATCAATCCATTGTCGAAAAATAAACGACAAGACCATAACTACAACGGACAGAACAAGTTTGTAAGCAACACTAAAATCAGAGATTACAGCAACATAAAGACCTCGGAAAATCACCCTCAATTTGCGAATGTGGCTATATCCTGGCGGATGTTTTTTTACTCATTTTGCTGTTCTTGAAAAGGTACAATCATACAGGTTAACCTAAATTATCTTTTTTATTTATCCACCTACAATTGATTTAATCAATAGCCTTGTTATTGCATAGGCATCAGCATTCGTATCTACTATTAACCGATAATTAAGGTAAGATGGTAATAATTATGATTCTTTATGACTAGCAGCAATTTTACTAACTGTCTGAGATTAACAATATTAAATTAGTGATTAAGTTTTTAGCTCTCTCCCATGAGCGATACTAGCATGGAGATCAAATAGCGATCGCCAACTTTACCAAATAAAAAACCCTCCTGGTGGAGGGTAAATTTGTTCATTAAGCGGAGAACAAACTGATTAGAGGATATAGAGTAGCAAAAACAGAACAATCCAGACAACATCGACAAAATGCCAGTAAAGTTCTGCTGCTTCTACCCCGAAATGATGGTGATTTGAGTAATGGCTACTTTTGAGCGATCGCCACAAAACAGCCAAGATTAGCACCAAACCAAAGCAAACGTGCATCCCGTGGAACCCAGTTAGCACATAAAATGTGCTAGCAAACAGGTTAGTTTTTAGGCCAAATTCGAGATGAGCGTACTCATACAACTGACCACCAAGGAAAATTACTCCCATGATAGCAGTGATGGCGAACCATAACCGCAGACCAGATACATCATTTTTTTTGATCGCAGTATCTGCGTTATGGATGACAAAACTACTAGAAATTAGAATGAGGGTATTAATTCCTGGTAACAATAGCTCTCGTTCAGGTGTTCCTTCAGGTGGCCAAACTGGATTTACCGCCCGAAAAGTCAAATAAGCAGCGAACAAACCTAGGAAAATCATCCCTTCCGCAATCAGAAACAAAACAATACCAAAAATACGGTGATCGGGATGTTCGACATGATGACCTGCTGTCGCTCCAGTTTCAGCATGGTAACTTAGGACAGACTGAGACTCGTCAATTGTGGAACCTTGCATAGTTCTCCCATCATTACCAAATAATAAGTTGATTTGCTCACCTCTAAAGGTGAGCAAAAATGAATCATCACACAGGATTATTGACCCCAGCTACGGAACGTCCTTGACCAGTTCTTGGTAAGTCCTCAGTAGCTTCACCCAGACCATAATCATAAGGTCCACTAGTCAAGACCGGTTCACCAAAGAAATTTTCGACAGGTGGTGGTGATGTAGTTTGCCATTCCAAAGTCAAACTTTTCCAAGGATTGTTGACTGCTTTCGGTCCAGCAATCCAACTCCAAACTGCATTGATGATGAAAGGAATGGTAGAAACAGCTAGTAGATAGGCTCCGACTGTCGCGACCACATTCAAATCCGTAAATTGGGGGTCATACTGAGCCACCCGACGGGGCATACCTTCCATCCCCAATTTGTGCATGGGCATAAAGCAGATATTAAAGCCAATTAAAGTCAGGGCAAAATGAATTCGACCTAAATTTTCATTCATCATCCTTCCTGTCATTTTGGGGAACCAGTGATAAATGCCTGCAAATAAGCCAAATACACTACCCCCAAACAAGACATAGTGGAGATGGGCAACTACAAAATAGGTATCGTGAACGTGAATATCAAAAGGCACCGCAGCGACCATAATGCCACTTAGTCCACCAATCACGAACATACCCACAAAACCCATCGCAAAGAGCATGGCACTGTTTAAACGCAGTTTGCCACCCCAGATCGTCGCTAACCAACTGAAAACCTTGATCCCCGTCGGTACAGCAATAATCATCGTTGCGATCATAAAGAACATCCGCAACCAGGCAGGAGTGCCGCTAGTAAACATATGGTGTGCCCAAACAATTAAGCCTAAGAAGCTAATCGCTAAACTCGAATAAGCGATCGCTAAATAGCCAAAAATTGGTTTCCGAGCATGAGTGGGCAAAATTTCGGAAATCATTCCAAAAATCGGCAGAATCATAATGTAAACTGCCGGATGGGAATAAAACCAAAACATATGTTGATAAACCACCGGATCGCCACCACCCATTGGATTAAAAAAGGCAGTGCCAGCAATCAAGTCAAAAGCTAGTAAAATCAGTGCTCCTGCTAATACTGGGGTGGAAATCAAAATTAGCCCAGACGCAGATAGCATGGCCCAGCAAAAGAGGGGCATTTGATTCAGACTCATTCCGGGCATCCGCATTTTCAGGATGGTGGTCATAAAGTTAACCGCACCCAAAATTGAGGAAGTTCCCAGCAATAAGACGCTGATAATCCAAATCATTTCCCCAGCTTGACCAATGTTTAAACTCAGAGGTGGATAAGAAGTCCATCCAGCTCCAGCCGCACCGACAAAGAAACTGCTTAACAGTAAAATTCCACCAGGGATAATCATCCAAAATGCGACTGCGTTCAACCGGGGAAAGGCCATATCCCTTGCCCCAATCATCAGTGGGATGAGATAATTGCCAAATGCCCCTGTGCCCGCAGGAACAATCCACAGAAAAATCATTACTGTGGCATGGATGGTAAATAAGCCGTTATAAACCTCCCCACTAAACACATCTGGATCTGGGGTAGCTAGTTCAGTTCGTACAGCTTCAGCTAAAAGTCCACCAATCAGATAGAAAATAAAAGTGGTGACCAGGTATTGAATCCCAATTACCTTATGGTCAGTGCTAAAACTAAAGTATTTGCGCCAATTGTTGTCACCCTGATCTGAATGGGCTGACTGATTGACATCGGCTGGATTTTCTAAGGTTGTCATAAGCTAATTGTGGCTTTGGTTGAGGGCGATCGCCTGATCAATATTTTGATTGTTTGCCTCAGCATTTGCCTCCGCGACTTGACTTGCGACCCAAGCCTCAAAATCTGCTGGGGTATGGACAATCACTTGTGTTCTCATCCCACCATGATAAGCACCACAAAGTTCAGCACAAACTACTGGGTATGTACCGACCCGTTTGGGAGTGAAGCGTATTTCTGCCGGAGTACCGGGAATGGCATCTTGTTTTAACCGAAATTCTGGCATCCAGAACGAGTGGATCACATCGGTCGCTGAAATTTTCAGCTGGATATCTCCACCTACGGGAATATGTAATTCCCCCGATGTAATATCTTTGTCTGGATAGTTAAAAATCCAGGCATATTGTAAACCTGTGACATTTACCACTACGTCTGGTGTTTTACCTACTAAAGCGGGAGCTGCACCTAGTCCCAAGGCAATTTTCGTTTCCGAATTGTTGACTAGGGTTGTTTCTGCTGTAGTCGGGATGGTCGCGGCGATCGCTGTTCCAGGTGTTTTCGTCATCTGGTGATGGCTCATTTCCTGGGCTGTCATCGGATCAAGACCACCCATGCTGTTGTAAACCTCGAAACTATAGACAGCAATTACCAAAACTAAAATAGCGGGAATACCTGTCCAGAGAATTTCTAGGGGAATATTGCCGCGAATCGGGGGACCGTCAGTCTCATCCCCTGGACGTTGGCGATACTTAACCGCAGCAAAAATGAGAATTCCTTGCACCAAGAGAAATAACCCCATGGCAATCGTCATCATGGTGTTAAATAGACCATCAACCATGAGAGCTTCATCTGATGCCGCTATGGGTAGAAGACCATGGTTTTGACCATACCAAAGACTGATGACTGTCAGTCCAATACCAGCTAGCATAGTGAGGATAGAATTTGGGATTTTCTCCACTGAAGACCTCCTTTTTTATTAATTATTTTCCTGATTGTCGTTTTTACCACGGTAAATCAGGCTCTCTGTCTGCGATCGGATTTTGGCAAATCTTTATATATTTATTGGGATCGCAGCGATGCAAATGATTAATATTCCCATTGCTGGTCTATCTGCTCCAAAAATACTAGATTTTTTTAATTTTTGCCAAATTTAATCAATTTTGCCTCAAGACAGAAAGACAATTGGAAAAAATCATAAAACTTTCCCAGCATTAGTCTGAGCTGATTATTCTAGAAGCTAGTAAAAAAAAATTGACAAAATCTGCAATTAAAGATCCAATAGACAAATAATCAGATTTTGCTGAATTTTTGTTGAGAACCAAGCTGAGGTACAGCCAATGGCCAATGTAGTTCTGGATCGGTCTACAGGCACAGAGGAGAGAAAATCATCCTCGCAAGATCACATCCGTCGGCTAGTATGGAAATTAGCGATCGCGACGCTCCTATTGATGGCGATCGGTAGTGCTACTAGAGTAATGAATGCTGGATTAGCCTGCCCCGACTGGCCACTGTGTTACGGTGCCTTGGTGCCCTGGCGGCAAATGAATTTTCAGGTGTTTCTAGAATGGTTTCATCGTCTAGATGCAGGCTTAATTGGTTGCGGTGCGATCGCTCTGGTAGTCTTATCTTGGTGGCATCGACACAATCTCCCCACCTGGCTGCCCAAAGCATCGATTTTGGCGTTGACTCTGATTATTTTCCAAGCAGTTTTAGGTGGGCTAACCGTTACAGAACTGCTTCGTTTTGATATAGTCACAGCTCACCTGGGAGCAGCTTTGCTATTTTTTATCACTTTACTGGTGATCGGATTTACCTTGATGCCCTATCAAGCTACAGGTACTACTGGTCAGTTAGGCTGGATCGGACTAATAGCTGCACTTCTCACCTACTGCCAAAGTCTTCTCGGCGGACTGGTTGCTTCCCAATGGGCACTACACCAATGCTTTGGCTATGAGCAACTGTGCGTAATTATGAATACACATATCTGGGGAGTTCTTCCCGCTAGTATGGCGATTCTGACTCTGGTAATTCTAGTCTGGCGCACTGCTACACTTGCTCCTATCCTCCGTCGATTAGCAAACTGGGCAGGGAGCTTACTGATATTGCAAATAATTTTAGGTGTGGCAACTTTTCGCTTACATCTCCAAGTAGAACCTCTAACGGTTGCTCACCAGTCGATCGGTGCGGCTTTGCTAGGAAGTTTAGTCGCTTTTACTGTTTTAGCAATTCGCGATGTCAAGGAATCTTTACAAACAGTTTCCCAACCGATCGTGACTAACTAAAGTGTGCTACCCAATTGGTAATTACTGATTAGCAGTTAAGAAAGGAAAAATAAAATTCATGCAAGAACTGATTGGAACTGATTTACGTCGCCACCAAAATTTTTTACAAGTCATTCAAAGCTACTATCAGCTCACTAAACCTCGCATTATCCTGTTGTTACTAATTACCACAGCTGCGGGAATGTGGGTAGCAGCGCAAGGAGAGGTTGATCCGAGTTTGCTTTTGATCACACTCACTGGCGGGGCTTTAGCTTCTGGTGCTGCAAATACGATTAATTGTCTTTACGATCAAGACATTGATTATATTATGGAGCGAACTCGCTGGCGTCCGATTCCTTCTGGTCGTGTTAAACCTCGTGATGCTTTATTATTTGCGATCATTCTTGCTAGTCTTTCTTTCATCTTATTAACTCTGTGCGCTAATTTGTTAGCAGCACTGCTCTCCATGGCTGGAATTGTTTTTTATGTGGGGGTATACACCCATTGGCTCAAGCGTCATAGTGTCCAAAATATTGTGATTGGTGGTGCTGCGGGAGCCATTCCTCCTCTAGTGGGATGGGCTGCTTGTACAGGGAATTTAACCTGGGCACCTTGGGTGATGTTTCTGATTATCTTTTTGTGGACTCCTCCCCATTTCTGGGCTTTGGCTATGATGATTCGTGATGATTATGCCGCAGTTGGTGTACCCATGTTGCCCGTGATTGAGGGAGATCAAGTTACCGCACGTCAGATTTTCTTATATACTTTGCTCCTGTTTCCCGTGACATTGTTGTTAGTTTATCCCCTTCATGTTAGCGGTGCTGTTTATTTAGCGATCGCGGTTTTTTTGGGAATTTTGTTCATCAGGAAAGCTTGGCAATTGTTGCAATTATCTAGCGATCGGCAAGTGGCGCGATCGCTCTTTAAATATTCGATTCTGTATCTGATGTTACTCTGTGCCGGTCTGGTAGTTGATAGTTTACCGATCACCCATCATTTGATGATGGTTTTGGGCGAAAGATTCTCATAAAAATAACCCGGTAAGTCGAAGCTAGGTTCTTGTTAACCGTTCGACTCCGCTCACAGCGAGCCTGGGAGGGAAACGCAGAGAGCGGTTTTAACCGCCTGTAAATATTTTTATTCTTTCGTTAATTACGAAAGAATTGTGTTAGATTGAATTAACAACCGTAGGGGCGTATTGCAATACGCCCGTACAGTGAAATACCCGACAGTTGTTAAAAAACTAAGTAGCGGTGGATCTTAGGCTTGTCCTAAGTGAAATCAGTAGAGGTGGCTTGTACACGCCTTTGAAGGGGCGTATTGCAATACGCCCGTACAAATTCTCTGAACTATTCAAGAATCTCAGGGTCTTTAGACCTGATAGTATCAACAATATTTAGTTAGTTTTCACCCTTTGTCTGATCTAGACAATTATCTGAATTAGTAGCGGGCATTTTGCCCGCTATTTTATGCAGCAGTTGGGGTAATTCCTTAATTGTCGCGACCAAGTAGGAGTAAGCTTGGGTCATTAATTCCAGATTTAGGATGGGATTAATCTAAAATTTGACCCCCAAAAAAATTCATCCTCACCTAGATAATCAAAATTTAAAGTCTTTTCTGAGACAACATTTTAAGATCAAACATGATAGTGTCAAAACAACTTTCCCAAAACTACTAGGATCAAACATATATGTATCGGTTCCAAATAAGTGCTTATACGCAGAGCGGAGAATCTATAGTAATCCTGGGTTCAACTCCTGAGTTAGGACAGTGGGACCTAAGTAAATGTATCCATCTCCATACTAATGCTGATTCCTACCCTTTATGGTGGGTAGATATCGATATTAAAATTCCTCAATCTTGGGACTCATCAAATCAACAAAAAATCGAATACAAATATTTACGAATTGGTATAGATCAAGAGATAAAGTGGGAATCGCAAGGACCAAATCGTTGGATACCCATGGAATCTCAACCGCCACAATCAACTATTATTGTTGAGGATCTTGCTTTCGGTGATGTGCAACCTTTTCCCTACGGATATTTTAAAACTCCTATTCCAAATCCACCCCGAGAAAAAGGGTCTCAAGGTTTAAAAATTGTAGTTATTGGTAGTTCTGTCGCTTTAGGATGTAGTTCTTGGTTGTTAAAAGGTTGGACTTGGCATTTAGCTAAAGAATTACATGAAAAATATGGGCATCAAGTGATCAATGTATCTGAACTTGGTGCTAACGTCAGCTCCACAATTAATCGGTTTCCTTCAGTAGTTGCTCCCATCCGACCAGATATGGTGATCATTGCCCTTTCTTTAGGTAATGAGGGATTAGCAAACTGTCCACCTTACCAACGACGAGCGGTACAAAGACGTTTTGAAAGTGGATTACAGCAACTGGTAAAAATGACTAAAGAATTAGGAGCGCTTCCTATTCTTGGGGGATTATATCCGAATGGTAATTACTCACCAGAACATAATTGGTTACTCAAAGATACTCATTACCGAATGTTAAATTGGGATATTCCCATCTTAAATTGGCTTGATGTTCTTGATAACGGAGCTGGACAGTGGAAAGCAGGAACATCTTTTGATCCAGGGCACCCTAATGGTTTTGGTCATCGTCTGATGTATGAAGCGATCGATATTCGTCTGTTCCAAACTACCTATGACGCGATCGCCAAAGCTAAACTCCAAGCTCAACAGAAAAATGATATATTAATCTATCGCGATCCGCCAGGTTTTCAGGTATTTGCCTGTAAAAATGATAAAAGTTTGCGTGTAATGAATCGGTCGAAATATACTTATACGATCGCTAATTATTGGCTGGAATTACAAACCGCAATTCAGACAAAAGCTGGGTTGATGCCCGGAATTTATATAGCTAAAAATGCTCAAAAAGGAACACTACCATTTTTGGCAGTAAGAGAAGATGGTACGATCGAAACTACGGTAGATGTTCCCCCAGGAACTGACCTAGAATATAGTGCAGCGTTTCACTTTTTTTCACCCAAAATCTCCCAAATTTTATTTTATGATGGCTCCCTGGGAATCTTGAAAGAAAGTGAATATTTTATTCGTGTCATTAATGAAACTGATCACGAATATAATATCCATCCGATGTGGAAGGAAATTCGTGTAGCATTGAAAGGAATGTTACCTGGTGTTTATGAAGATTTGCTTTATAATGATGTACCGTTTCGGACAATGATGATTGGTAAAGATGGTTTAGAAAGTCGTGTGAAAGTGCCACCAAAATCATCTGTACTGTTCCAATATAAATGTAAATTATCAGAAATTAAACGGATTGCGATTATTCCGATCGGCGATCGCTGTGCGATGCGAATGTTGCTCTACAAAATGCAATATGATGGACCAGCTTTTCCCTTTGATCTAACTAGAAGTAGTAATCTAGGGGATGTGGCTGATATGATTGCCAATGATTTTTCTGATATGTGGAACCCTAATTTATTACACTACAACCATTCTGAAAAAAGAATCTATCATACTAAGTGGACAGGTTTGTCTTTTGCCCATGAAGTAGAAGATACAGACAATCCTCTGCAAAATATGGGTGCTATATATGAGCGGATGCGTACTCGTTACTCAGCTAGAGCTAAAAGGTTTGCTTACACTGTCAAAAATTGTAATGAAGCAATTTTTGTGCGTACAGGTATTACAGAGAGAGGTTATGTCATTGATCTGGTAGAAAAACTAAAAGTCAAATGTCAAGAAAAACCCTTCCTTGTCTTGATCATTTCCCGACAACCTTCTAGTGAATTCGCAGAGATCCCCCATGTCTTACATTATGACTTAGAGTTCAATCCCGATCGAATGTATGACGATATAGGTTATTGGCTTTATTGTACAGATACCATGCAAGAAATTCTCGAATCTTTGGGAGTATCCAGTAAAAATCTATTTTGGTGTCCACCCAATGTGCCAAAAGATGAAGTGAAAATGTCGAATTAATCATCGTTCATCATTTGGAATGTTCGGATAGATGATTAAAAATAGCGGTGATTTTATCGACGGAGGTGAGCCATTGTTTTGTTGCGACTTTCCAAACGACTATAAATTGCTGGGAAGAGAGGGTGCATAATGCGGTAGTTTCACCATCTTCGTTGCTAAATTCAACTTCAAAATGGTCGCTGTCATAGCATTCAACAATGGTTCCTTGAGCGCCAATAAACTGGTTATGTTCTGGTAGATTAACAAGGATTTATACGAGATCTAATAATTTTGGTTTAATCATGATCTTTTAGGATCTGACAAAAACTCTAATACTAAAGCCGGAATTTCGCCCTGAAGTCGAGGGGTGTAACTACGAACAACTTCTGAACGGTCTACAGCGATCGGATAAATGTACGCCCAATCAGGAGCTTTCACCACTGTCTTCCCATTAATAGTGGCACAAATACCATAGTTGGTGGGAGTAAGGGCATTCGGGTAACTTTTCCCAGGTAATCTTGTAAGTGGGGGTGGTAGCTAACATGATGTTTTGTGTAGAGATAGTAAATTAACGTTATTTATTTTATCATCATTCCAGGCAAGGTCGCATTGTTCGTAGTAGGGGCTGTCTTCCCCATTGAATTATTGTGTCGATCGAAGTATTGAATCTAGATGGTGATTTTTTAAACTGTATCCAAGGGTATTTCTAGCATTTCTGCTATTTCTTCATTAGTTAATCCAAGCGATCGCAATCTTTCAATTTTAGCTTGATTCTTGCTGGGCTGAGGATGAGGATTTTTGGGCGGATCTTGATCTGAAATAGTATTGGATTGTTCAGGAACAAATTGAATGCAACCAATGATATTATTGTTGATAGTATTAATCCTACTTGTATCAAAAGAAATATTCAGTTCACATTGTCGTTCTATAACAGATTTAAGATTATTTTTATCAACTGATTCACCAAAAACATTAGATAATATCTGCAAAAGTTCATAACCGACATCTTTAGCATGACCAGCACTACAACCATATGTTGCTGCAATATCAGCATATTTTTATCGATTTAGTATTCCTTCAATTATGCCATGCTGCAAGTCATTGAGATGTTTACCAGTTTTGGTATAGATGACCTCATCTACCAATTGCAGGACTTCGTTAGTGTTCATCATTGAGGGAGATAGTTAGGATAAATGAGAGAATTATAGCAGACTTTTTCCGTCTTTTTCCGTATGGCATTAAAAAATTTATAAATCATCGAATATAGACTTAAAGTTGTAGGCGACCAAATCAATATTTTTGTAATTGGTTCTATCTCGGGTGGTACTGGGAGTGGAATGCTGATTGATTTGGGATACTCGTTGCATCATTGGTTTGACGGAGAACCGGGATTAAAAACTACGGCTATAATTCCTTTGCCTGATGCCTTTAGTGGAGTAAATGCTAATTCAAGGGTTAAGGAAAATGGTTACGCTGCTTTAATGGAATTGAACTATTTTTCAGATACAAAAAATACCTTTAGTGTTCGTTACAGTTCTGAGGAAAAAGACCGGGTCGAATCAAAAAGAGAGCCCTATGACTATATCTACATTGTTGGCACTCAGAATGACCAAGGAGTAGCAATAGAACTAAATGATCTTCGAGAGATGATCGCTCAAAATATTTTCCTGGACTTAGTATCTGAATATGCTCCTTACAAACGTTCTATTCGGGATAATACTAAAAGAGAAATCGCAGGAACAAATGACTGACCTCTTCAAGGGGATCGCAGCTATCCCCGTAAATTTATGAGTTTTGGGTTAGCAACTATAGAAATTCCCATTCATTATATATGTACATCACTTTCATTCCGAGTAGCTGCGGACTTGTTGAAGTGGTGGCAAAATTCTGATATCCAATTACCTCATGATCCTCAAAAGGTGGTTGAAAATGACTTGAGGGAAATGAAACTGCTAGATGTAGAGCTGCTGAAGGCTATTTCCAATGCAGGCGATCGCCCCTACAAAGATGTTATTTTTTCCTGGAAGAAGCATACTCAACAGGAAATTGTTGATAAAAACCTTCTTCAGTGTACTGCTCAGATGCCGAATCTTCCTTTCACTAAAGAAACCGGAAAAATCCTAACTTTTGTTGATAGTTTTCTCGAACCTGAAGTTAAAAAATATAGAACTGAGCATTTTCGAGATGATAGTCCTGATCGAAGAGCACATGGTGATTTTTTGCTCAGAATGTACGATAACCAGGATCAATTGGTAAATCAGGCTACTAATCAACTTCTGGATCAGGTGTACATAGATCTGGTTGATCGCGATCGAGGACCGAAATTTTTGGAAACCATGCTCGATCTGGTGGAACGAATCTTTAATACACAAATTGAGCGACTTGATCGTGAAGCCCAAGGAACATGGCAACGTGCGAGAGATGATAGTTTCAAAGAATATGATTCGGCAATTTCACGGATCAATGAGTTGAGGAAGCAGTGGAGACCCACAAAACAAGACCAAATTAATCAAGACTGTGATTCTGCTTTAGGATTAGCGGGACAGGCTTTTCAAGCAATTTTAGAACAGAAATCACGAGTTATTGCAGCTGAGGGGCTGCGTCGGATTAAACTCTTTATTGGTCAACTGAAGAGACAACTTCAAGAATGGAAACAGCGGGTTGCTCAATCTGAGGTACAATTTCGCTACTCCGCAAAAGAAGAGATAAACAAGGCAGATGCTTTGAAAATTGTTGGTGTTAAGCTATTCAATCGAGAGGAATTTAACGATCTTTATGAAGACTTTTTAGCTCATAAGCAAGGGATTAGTTCTCTCTGCCAACAATTAACAGAACAAGTATTAGAGCAGAGTAATACTGCATGGAGAGATGTTCTAAGTGATAGGGCTAGATTCCGTCTGTTGGATATCGGAAAAATTCCCTCAATCCAGTATCATGATTTTGAGAAAATTGTATTAAAAATGTCCGACAAATCGATTAACGCAGCTCCTTCTGGCAGTAAGCTAGTCTTGGATCTAGATGCTTGCACTCGCTTTATGAGGCTATATCCAAACGAACGGGATCGTCAATCTCGGATTGAACTGCTATTTAACAGGTCAAAACCATTGGTTCGTCTCGATCCAGTCCCACCACTAAGTTCCAGATTTAGTTACATTGATGTTTCTCAAGCGGGATTGATCGGTGGAAATGATACGACAGATCCAGCAGCGCAACGACAAGTAGTAATTTTGAAGAAATACTTTACTAAAGAGGACGCGATCGCACCCTTAACTGAGCGGGAAAGGCACAAAATTCTGGCTATCCACGAAGTTGGGGGATTCTCTCTACGGTGTATATTGGGTATTAACCAGCTCCGTCAATCTTACCAAACATGGCGAGGGCAAAGGGTGAAAGCTGAACGAGACAGACTTCAAGGACTTTCAGTAGATAATCAAATTGGGGGGGTTCACAAAATACTTTTATTTCAGCAGCTCAAGAAAAAGCTTTAGAAATGAAGTTAGATGGGGTAGTAGCAGAATCAATTTGGAGGAAGTTTCTTAATCAATAGAAATAGACATTTTATCAGCTAAGATATTTTTCTATAAGGTCACTCAATGGACAACAGCGATCGCTTCTTCCCTCACTCAATCCCCAAACCTTCTTCCTTAGCTAACCCGATTCAACAGAAACACAATGTACTGATTCAAACTAACGTTTTCTCTTTCAGCTTCTTCAACTAAACGACGATGTAGTGATTTTGGCATCTGCAAAAGCACTTTACCAGTGTAGCTGTCTTGAATAATGGGTAAAGGAATATCATCCCCAGATTCATAAGCAGTTTCAATCCACAACTCTCTTGCTTCATTGATATTGATTACTGTTTCATCCAGGGTTTCACCTTGAGTTAGACATCCGGGTAATTCTTTAATTTGGGCTACATATCCCCCTGCTGGATCAGAGTAAAGTATCACTGGATATTGAAGATTCAAATAGTATTCCAATGGCGGTTTTTCAAGTTCCGGATTCTTCTGATTCAATGTTTTCATCATTCCATTCTTCCAATTTCAATAGTTCAACTATTTGCTGTACGTAAACTCCCTTAACTTTCTGTCCACCTTTTTTGGGGATAGTAATCTTTCTTCCCTGGGAGTCTCGGAAACTGTGATGACTACCCTTAGACCTTTTTTCTTGAAATCCAAAAGCTAACAAAATATACACTACATCCTCAAAGCGCACTTCTGGTGGTTGATTGAGGAATTGCTCGACTAATTTTTTTAATTTGCCCATGAAAGCAAGGTAAAGCGATCGCAGTATTGATCATAATTGATAATTGACAATTAATACCAATTCACCATGAAGATACATTGATGTATATTGATCTGTGGGTGAGGGTGGGTTTTGATGATTAGTAGGTAAATGTCAAACATCTCGGTGAACCCGGGCGGGTTTTTCTAATTAATTGGTAAATTTCAAAAATCTGGGCGAACCCGCCCCTACTACAGAAATCCGCAAATTGAGGATAAAATTGGTAGATACTGTCTTGATTTGTCAATGGGTAGCGATCGCCAAATTGCCTAATTAGGGTCAAAGAGTTTAGCAGATTTGAAAATCGCCAAAATATGGTTAGGGATTTTACCATTAAAGCACTAATCTCCTGGATTTTTACCTGACCCACGCAGCCATCATCTCTCACTCATTAATGGGAGTAATGAGTGGTGAAGCATCGTGACTGTGGGCAGAAAGGCGAGCATTTTTGGCACTGGAAACCCGACGGATTGACCCTAACTATAGAGCCACCGTTTGTTCACCCAGACTGGGAATAGAAGTCAACCAGTTCCGTAGTTGTTTAAGCGAGATCCTCTCGATGCACAGTCGTCAGTTTCGTCTGTTCATCTTGGTTGAGGGATGAACATGTTCTGGTGGCGAGATTTCGCCCGCCAGATCCCGTCTAGACGGGTAAAGGGGTAGCGCTCGCGTAATTGGGGTCAAAAGGTGTTTGGGATTTTAAAATCCCAAACGCCAAATGTAGGAGTTTTCGCATCAGGGCTCCAACCACCTGCATTTTTACCTTCCCACGCTCCAATAATCGCTCACTCATTGCCTTGAGTAATGGGTTATGACTCATCGCTACTACGGCGGGCATATACAGCGCTTTTCGCAGTCGAGTATTGCCTATACAAGACAAGCGAGTTTTACCATGAACTGAAGTTCCTGAACTCCGCTCGCAGGGATTTAACCCAACATAAGCAACTAATTGGCGGGCATTTTTATAATCGGTAATCCGACCAATTTCAGCTAACAATACAGCCGCAGTTTGTTCGCCAATTCCCGGAATTGAAGTCAACAGCTCACGTTGTTTTTTCAAATGGGGATGTTGGTCAAAATGGTCGCGAATTAATTGTTTGATCTCGGCTTGTTGTTGGGCGAGATATTCTAGATGCTTTCTCGTTATCAGCGCGACAGATTCGCTCTCGGTTTCGAGCCGATTCTGCTCCTGTTGCGCGATTTCGATGAAGGATTCTAGTCGTCTGAGTAGGGCTTGTAATTCCTTAACTTCCGGTGCTGTTGGTTTCCAAAATGACGGCTTCATCGCCACACAAAAACGCGCAATTAAGCCTGCATCTACCGCGTCGGTTTTCGTTCGCAGGAGTTCACTTTTGGCAAATCCTTTGATCCGCGCTGGATTAACGATACTTACCTGATAACCAGCTTGGTAGAGGAATTCAGCTAATGCTTCCCCATAAATACTGGTCGCTTCTAAGCAAGCATGAAGTTCTACCACACCTTGACATTTGAGCCATTGTGCTAAACTTTCAAACCCTTCTAGATCATTAGTAAACTTTTTTGGTTTTGGCTTTTTCCCACAGTCCAGTTTCAATAAAACGACATGAAAGTCTTTTTTACTGATGTCTATTCCTAAGACTGTAGATGTCATAAGTTTCGACCGATGTCGAGTTGATGGGTGAGAACTTGACAGACATTAAACTAACCTTGTTAATACAGGCTATCTCGTGACCACGAGTGCCTTAGATACTGTCGAGTTTTCTGTGCGTCTGTCATCAGCGACTGGGAGCTTATCTACAAAACAGACTTATGAGGTCTGAGGGGCGGGCCAACTTCACCACTTGCTGATGTTCTTCAGCACACTTTCTCATCTCTACTGAGCTGAGGTCGAAAACTTTTCTAGTTTCTTTAGATTTCTCACTAATCCTTGATGTACCTGCATCTTGGTAGTCCAATTATCTGTATCCTTTAAAGATACAAGGGGCAGGTTCACCAGTCAATTTTGCCACCAACAGATCACCATTATAAACCTGCCCTGACCTAACAGATCAACCTCAGATTAAGTGCAATTTCATAGTTAATTGGTATAACCCGAACTCGGATTAATTGTCTTCTTCCTCACAATCTGTTCCTAAACTTCTGGCTCAATTCCAGCAGCGCGAAGTTGGGCTGCTAATTTTTCAGTGCGAATCCGTTCCTGTTCAGCGCGAATCCGTTCCTGTTCAGTTCGTTGACGTTCTTGGGCCATTTGCTCGGTAGCCCACAACAATAAATTCCCCAACTCATCCCACCAGCGTAGCCAATAACCCTGACGGTTTTCTCGATTTCCCTCCCATACCCCTAAAAAAAGTTGCATTTCCGGTATCCAAAACCGTTTTTGTTCTGATGCTGTCTCTAATCGATACTGTTTTGCCTCACTAAAACGATATAGTTCTAATGTGCCTGTTCTTGGCTCAAAAATGCCATAATTGGGCACTTGCAAAATCTGTTCGTAGTAGAAGAATTTTCCTGGAGGGTAAGTTTCTTTGATCGAATACTCTCCTCCTCCTGTATCTGATAAAAACTCTAATACTAAAGCCGGAATTTCGCCTTGAAGTCGAGGGGTATAACTACGAACAACTTCTGAACGGTCTACAGCGATCGGATAAATGTACGCCCAATCAGGAGCTTTCACCACTGTCTTCCCATTAATAGTGGCACAAATACCATAGTTGGTGGGAGTAAGGGCATTTTCTGGTAGTTTACCAGCCAATAGTAAGCTTTCAGTTAATGCCGCAGCCAGTGCCGGTTGATTAATATTATCCACAGGATCATCAGGTAATACAAAATCATCGGGTAACTTTTCCCAGGTAACCGTGTAAGTGGGGGTGGTAGCTAACATGATGTTTTGTGTAGAGATAGTAAATTAACGTTATTTATTTTATCATCATTCCAGGTAAGGTCGCATCGTTCGTAGTCAGGGCTTTAGCCCCATTGAATTATTGTAAAGTTTAGGACATAGATAATTTGTGCTGATTCCAAAATGTTTTTACGTCTCAACCAGTTTTGACTTCGTTCGATCGCTGCTTTAACAATGAGGTCTACTTTTCGCTCAAAGATAGCTTGAAGTTCATCACGCATTTGTAGTGTTTCAGTTAAACCACGTTGGGCAGTTGGGGCAAAAGTTAGCAATACATCAATATCGCTATCAGGATTAAAATCATCTCTGAGAATAGAGCCGAATAGCGCCAATTCGGTAATTTGCCATTTGTGACAGAATTCAGCAATTTTTTCCATTGGTAAAGCGATCGCAGTATTAATCATAATTGATCATTGACAATTGATATTGTCATTAATTTTATTCCCCATTTTCGGCAAAATTAACTTTTTTATACAGTTGGCTTAAAGAAACTTCTAGATTAATTGATGGGAGAATTAACACTTGATCTTTTAACTCATATTCGGTCAAAATCCATTGATTTTCAGAAGTTTTGACATATTGCATTATATAATATTTAGTTTGGTCAATCAGAAGATATTCTTTAAATTCTGGAATTGAGCGATAATAGAGAAATTTATCACCTCGATCGTAATCTTTAGTAGATTTCGATAAAACTTCTGCAATAAACACAGGATTGGTAACTGTTGTGGTATTTGTCCCGTAATAAATCGGTTGATGTTGAATTACCATGACATCAGGATAAGTAAATTCCCGATAGTGAGGTATCCACAATTTCACATCCCCAATATAAACTTCATAGTCTTGATCGTTTAATGCTATGTTTAAACAAGTTGCTAAATTCAAAGCCAGTTTATTATGATTGGTAGTACCCCCAGTCATGGGGATAATTTCTCCATCGTGATACTCGTTTTTATGATCGGTTTTTTCTTCCAGTTCTAAATATTCTTCTGGGGTATAGTAAGCTTTCAGCGTTTTGATCTCAAAAGTAGTAGTTTGCAGTTTCATTAGTTTGGCAAAATTTATTGTATTCGATCGAACAGTGCAGAGGACAGGTAAGATACCTGTCCCACCAAAAAAAATACTTTTGTGGGACAGACATCTTGCTTGTCCTAGTTATTTTATAGCAAAAACACCCAAATTAAAATTCTTCCAACCGGGAAATTACTCTTTCAAGTTCTAGATTAAGGAAATCAGAACCGCGTTGTTGATAAACTTCCAGTAATTTATGATAAAACCATAAAGTGTCTTCTTTTCCACCATTAAATTTCTGCCAAACTGCATCACCTTCTCGATCGCAATCCGCTAAGATGGAACGAGCATTATGTAGTTTATCTGCAATGGATACTCGTAACACCGAGGGGGAAGCATGACGCATTTGTTCAATATATTGTAACTTGCGATCGCGCCAAGGTAATCTAGGTACAGTGAATGGTTCTGTACAACCATCGACAATTTCCACAACTCGCTCACCAAATTGCTTCAGAATTGCTGCTCGTGTTTCTGCTCCTCCTTGATCTTCCACTGCATCATGTAAAAGAGCTGCGATCGCTTCATCTTCATCCCCATCATTTTCTAATACTAATGCGGTCACACTCAAGAGATGACTAATATAAGGAATATTGCCACTTTTTCTCACTTGTTTAGCGTGTAATTGTGCAGCATAGACTAAAGCTTGTTCAAAGCGAATGGAAAGTTTTGGATTTTCAGTAGTTTTAGCCATAAGGTTTTTCTTGATTGTTTTTCAATTATGATAAAGATGGTAATTATCTTCAATTTCTTTAGCCATCAGCGATCGCAATTCCCAAGGTAAAAATACTTCTACCATAGCACCCCACGCTCTCAATGACAAATCTGTTCAGAGAAATCGGCAATTTTAACTTGATCCCAGGTTAGTTGTTCTAATTTCTGTATCCGGTCTAATCGATAATCATACCAGCCAATTTTACCTTTATTTACAGGATCTTGACCAAAGCTAAATAAATAAGGTGCGCGATGGGAATAATAGATGCAAACTGGATAAACAATATATTCTTCTCCTTCATCTTGATAGCTTTGATAATTTCTAGCACTGATATAGGTTATTTTTATTGGTGGCACTATTGATTGCTGCCAAACTTCCTTCAGTTGTTGTCTGATGGTGTTAATTTGCTCTGAAAAATTTGCAGGAACAATATACTCAATATCTAAAAAGAAGCGCTGTTTACCATTAATTTCACCTCCGAAATCATTAAAAAAATCAGCCAGGTCATTTTGAATAACATTACTGACTTTAATTTCCGATTGAGCAATAGGAGGATTGGGATAAATACCAAGATTAGGAAAATCTTCTACGCGACAATAGAGAGTTTTACATCTTTTACTATTACAACTTGTTATTTTCTGAATTTTTAGCCATCCCATTTCCACCAATGCTCCAAAATCATATTGAATATTTTTACTCGTGATCGCAAATAAACGACCACCTGGTAGGGGTGTTTGCTTGTTGGAATTTTCTCCATTTTTATTGATGATTCCCGATAACAGCAAGCTATCTAATTCAGATTGAGACATAGAATAAAGTTGTAAGAATGAATGTTGCCATGTTGTAGCTTCACAACCCATATTAGAATCGAATAACCAATCACTAATTGTTTTAGCGCAGGGACAATTAGGATCGTGATCAGTCGGAATCTTGTAATCTTTATGTTCATGATTGGTTAGATTAAAAAATAGTTTGTTCCACTCACTGTAAGTAAAATTTCCACCCAGATCCAACCGCATGGGATCGGATTCATCCCCGTACAGCGATCGCAATAAGACCCATACCCGCACTGCTTTTGGTAAATTTTGTCTCAAAGAACCTCTTGCTAGCACTTGTAACAGGTCCACACTGGGACACAAATCAAAGGTTTTACCAAACATCATGTTAATCTCTCTCAGTTCCTTTTCCAAATTAACAGGCTTTGGAAACCTCCATTTCCATAGGGATGAGAGAATAAACCTCATCACTTATGCACAGGACATCAGAGCTATGAATACCGGAATAACCAAGACTAGCTATCAAATTCGGTTAGAAGGGGATACCTTAAAAGTAGATTTTGCTAAAAATGCAAAGGGAGAACCAATTCCCGCTGATGGAGACCAAATTGTGCGGGATCTAGCAACGCAACTGCGGGACATGATTGCTGCTGAGGAAATTAAAGGTGGAAATTTACTGAAAATTAATGGCAGAATTTCGGTGCTAGGTGGTTATACCTTCGCTCATGAGTTGGCTCATTTGTATCGTGCGATCGCTGTTTCAGATACTCGTTTAGGTGCATACGTGGTTGTGATCAGGTACTGCTACCGAGTATCCTGTTGGTAGTCGGATTGACATGATTACCGACGAAGTTAAACAAGTTCCTTCTATTTCTAGGGATTTCCCCTCTTTTGTCATCTATTGGGAAGAGGATGTTCTAATTGCCAAAATTAACAATGGGATTAAAGTTGATGGTGACCAAATCCTCCGAGATGCAGAAGCAGAATTAGATCAATTAATTAATTCAGGACAACTACCTGGGGGTAAAGGACTGCTAAAAATTAATGGCAGGTCAACAGTTCTGGCTAGTTTTGTGATCGCTAATAAAGTGGCGCATCTGTATAGCAGTGTAGCAGTTTTTGATCCTAAACAGGGAGATAAAGGATCAGATCGATATGTGGTAGTAATGAGTCATGGTAAAGACTATCAAGTTGGGGAAACTTTTGATATTAATTATGATCCACAACCTACAGTTAAAGTCGTCTTATGTGGACCACCGAATACCGGAAAAACTGTAATGAGAGACGGATTAAAGACAGCAATTTTAAATTTAGACAATGCTCCTGATGATTTTTATACTGTCTCTGGTTGTCCCGATGGTGATGGATCTTGGTACTCAGAAACAGTTGCTAATTATCCTAATTTAGCTCGAAAACTAAAAGATGAATATAAGGCAAAATTTACCCCCGAATTCGCTAAAGCAAAAACCCGAGAGCTTAAGGTAATTAAAAACTCTCTGTTACTGTTTGATGTGGGTGGTAAAATTCCCATCTATGAGGATAAAGACATTATGTCTCAAGCTACTCATGCAGTTATTTTAGCGAAAACTGAAGCTGATGTAGCTGCATGGAAAGAACTTTGTGAAAAAAATCTTGCTCAACCTGTACAAATCATTGCAATTATTTATAGTGATTTCAACGGTAAAAATGACGAAATTACCAGTGAATATCCTATGTTGACAGGTAAAGTTCATCATTTGGAACGGGGAGAAGATGTTTCTAATCGCCCAATAGTAAAAGCTTTGGCTAAACTTTTAGTCAATTTAACGCCTAAGCTTTTTGATAGATAAAACTCAAACTTTTGATTTCCGTTAAAAGTGGATAAGTTTTGCTGTGGCGATCGCGCGATCGCCATACCTTTATCCAACACCCAATACAATTCAGTTAACCGTAGGGGATGGGAGCATTTCGACTGATCAATACAGCAGATGACCCATTGAGCAAGTACAGTAAAATTATGGGACAACGTCAGTTTGACGGACTAGACAAAGCTGAAAAAAAGGCTGAGACTAGATTTGAAGAATTTGGTCTCAGCCATGCTTCACATGATTATCACGCCGAACTATCACCCAAATATTTGGTGATCTGGACGATTTTTGTACATATTTTGAGCGCTATTGGCAAACACAGCCCGAACTGACCGCTTTTTCCGGCGAGCGGCCCAGCAGTTCTCGGATGCGTTTAAGTAGAGGCGCAAGAGCTATACGGTTAACTGAACTGTACTGAATTATAACTTTTCAATCCCTAGATTAGAACAGAGCAAAAATTTATGTTGGAAATCCTAAGACCCACGAAAATACCCAAAAATTCAAATTGCTTGAATCCATTCCTTAATTTCGTATTCAGTCCAAATCCCATTTTGCCAATAAGGATCGTTTTCAATGAGCTGACGAACAATAGTTTCGTTTTCTGCTTCGTAGATCCCAAATACTTTAGTTACGTCTTTAGTTGGACCGATGGTAATTAAAACCCCATCTTCTTTTTGTTTCGTCAGTCTATCCAGATGTGCTTGTCGGTAGGGTGTACGTTTTTCTAAAACATCATCGCAGTAGGTTCCCCAAAGGACGTATTTTGGCATATTGTTATGACTTTAGTAAATTTTCTGATCTAGTAGCAATATATCGGATTTCTCGTAAATTTGTGATGAGAACCACTAATTGATTATATATTATTTATTTATACTTCGTGAAAAATCAACAATCAATGTAGGGGTCAACAGATATTGACCCCCTAATTAGCAATCTAGCGTACAGTTCCTCTGAGTGCTTCAGCATCAATCCCTTTAGTTAGATAAATCCGCGCTAAATGACCGACAATTGATAGCTGGAGTGGTAATTTCCGCAATGCTTTTACCCATTTAGGTTGATCAGTCTGATCAATCTGAGACATAGCCAAATTCAGATCGGAGCACTGATGCAAGCGATCGTAAAATTCGGGATGTTCCGTATCAAGAACTGAAGGAAAAGCACGAGCTGCGGTTTCATTAGTTTTGCGAATTACTTCTCGATCGAATTCACTTGCATCGATACCTAGTACATCATAAAAACCAGTACGTTCGTGAACAGTGAGGGTATGGGTAGCAAAAACAGTCAGTAAGAAAAAGCGACTCCATAAACTAGATTGCCAAGTTTTCCATAACTTGGGCTGCGATCGCAATAGGGCTTTAAAAATATCCCCGTGACGATTTTCATCCTGACACCAGCTTTCAAAGTAGCGGAACAAAGGATAAAACTGATTTTCCGGATGTTCTTTTAAATGGTTATATATGATAATATAACGCCAATAGCCAATTTTTTCTGATAGATAGACTGTATAAATTACCCATTCGATCGGGAAGAAGGTATAAACCCGATTCTGGGTCAGTTGACCTAAATCTAAGGTACAACCAAAATCTGCCATCGCTTTATTCAAAAATCCGGCATGACGAGCTTCATCTCTTGCCATTAAACTAAACATTTCCGAGAGGAGGGGACTACGGTCTTTGAGTTTGCGGGATAGTTCCTTAAATAGCAAAAAGCCAGAAAATTCCGAAACACAAGACCTTTCTAAATAATCGATAAATGCTTGTCGCGCTTTACCAGTGACATTGTCCCAGGATTGATTAAACGCTTCATCCCGGACAAAATGGTGACGGTTATAGTCGGCCCGCATTTCTGCTAACATTGCTTCTA
This sequence comes from uncultured cyanobacterium, assembly GCA_963744145.1. Taxonomy (GTDB): domain Bacteria; phylum Cyanobacteriota; class Cyanobacteriia; order Cyanobacteriales; family CAWUOF01; genus CAVUSO01. The sequence continues at coordinate 3,337,490 of CAVUSO010000001.1, forward strand.
ATTCTTCTTCCTGTGCCGATAAGTCCATCTTTGCTGCTGTTTCAAAGTCGGTTGTGTAAAATCGGGGCGTCAGGATATTTTCTTTAATTCCCTTGATTTTGGTCGCAGATCCATTTAGAGATGGCCGTGGAAGTGAAGTAACCATAGTGTTTAGGTCGTCAACTATAACTCAATGGCTTTTAAGTTATAGTATTTTTTGCTGGTTGAAAAGATTGATTGCCAAAAAGGTAATAAAGATTTACCTAATCTGACTTTTATTAATTTATGTAAACTTATTTTTTTCCATCCGCTTGAACCAATTGCTGCTAGTATCCTTGATTTAATGTAGATTTATAGTTATGCTTTAGCTGAATTACGGGTTCATCTGGGATAAAAAAAACTTGTAAGTTGTTTATTAAATTTTGTAATCAATTAATCTTTTAGTGCTGCATCGCTATAGAGTGATGCAAGATTAAAAAAATTGCTCAAGCAGCGATGGGCTGAAGATCAGCAAGTATCCTGTCCATCACCCAGGCTGAGTAATTCTTACTAACAGTTAGACCCAAATATTTGATGAGGTATTCTGTATGACTTTAGAGCTAGCAACCTTGTTACGGGAAGGAACCAAACATTCCCATACAGCAGCAGAAAATACAGCTTTTATGAAGTGTTTCCTCAAGGGAATAGTGGAATGGGAACCCTTTCGCAAACTGATCGCTGATTTATATTATGTATACCATACTCTAGAAGCAGCAATTCGTGATCACCGAGATCATCCTGTAGTGGGTTTAATCTATTTTCCAGAATTAGAACGCGAACAGAAATTAGAGCAAGACTTAGAATTTTATTATGGTGAAAACTGGCGCGATCAGATTAGTGCTTCTCCTGAAGGAGTTAAGTATGTAGAGCATATCCAGGAAATATCTAATCGTAATCCAGCTCTGCTAGTAGCTCATTCTTATGTGCGTTATATGGGCGATCTTTCCGGGGGTCAAAGCTTGAAAAATATTATTCGTTCTGCTTTGAAATTACCAGACGATCGCGGTACTGGATTGCATGAATTTGACCAAATTCCAACTCCAGTTGAGAAACGAGCATTTAAAGAAAAATATCGGGATGTCTTGAATGCTTTACCAGTTGATCAGGAATTAGCTACCCAAATTGTCGCTGAAGCTAACTATGCTTTTGAACTCAACCGTAATGTGTTACATGAATTAGAAGCAGATGTCAAAATAGCCGTTGGTGACCATGTTTTTGATTTACTTACTCGTCAAGATAAACCTGGTAGCACAGAACGTGATCCTGGTAATACATCAGTTGAACTAATTAGCGCTCAATAGTTTGAGGGAGAGCTGGTAATTGGTTAATCAGCGATCGAACTACATCAATTACCAATTACCAAAACTAGAAATTTCTCATTAAGCACCAGTCCATTAATTCAGAATTAGAACTTAGCAGAGACTATGAAATTAGTATCCCAAACCGTTGAATTTGACTTAAATTTGCTCAGAAAATATGATCGTCCCGTACCACGATATACCAGTTATCCACCCGCAACGGAACTGAAGGAAGAATTTGATCTCATCGATTTTCAGACAGCGATCGCAGTCAGTAATTATAAGAAAACTCCTTTATCGCTTTATTGTCATATTCCCTTTTGCGAAACTCCCTGCTATTTCTGTGGTTGTAATACAATTATTACCCCAAGGAAAGACTTAGCTGCTCCTTATTTGGATTATCTTGAACGTGATCTTGAGCAGATGGCTGAATTAATCGATCGCGATCGTCAAGTCCATCAACTTCATTGGGGAGGTGGTACACCTAATTATTTATCTCCAGCACAGGTAGAAAGACTGTGGAATAAGATTAACCATCATTTTCACTTTGCTCCTGAAGCGGAAATTTCTATCGAAGTAAATCCCAGATTTTTGGATAAGAATTACATTTTCTTTTTGCGCGATTTAGGATTTAAACGGATTAGTTTCGGAATTCAGGATTTCGATCCAAAAGTCCAAGAAGCTGTGAATCGTATTCAGCCCGAATCAATGTTATTTTCGGCAATAGAGTGGATTCGAGACGCAGGATTTGAAAGTGTTAATGTTGATTTAATTTATGGATTACCCTATCAAGATTTAGATACTTTCAAACGGACAATTCAGAAAACTATTAAACTAAATCCCGATCGCATTGCTGTGTTCAATTTTGCTTATGTTCCTTGGTTAAAACCAATTCAAAAACGCATTCCTCAATCAGCACTACCACCAGCTTCAGAAAAACTTAGGATCATGCAAATGACGATTGAGGAATTAAGTAGCAATGGTTATGTATTTATTGGGATGGATCATTTTGCTAAACCTAATGATGAACTAGCGATCGCCCAAAGGGAAGGAGAATTGCACCGAAATTTCCAAGGATATACCACCCAACCGGAATCTGATTTGCTAAGTTTTGGAATGACTTCTATTAGTATGTTACATGATGTTTATGTGCAAAACCATAAACGGCTAAAAACTTACTATAAATCTATCGATCGGAGAGAATTACCAATAGAACGAGGTGTTAAACTGAGCAAAGATGATATCATCAGACGCACGATAATTATGGAGTTAATGTGTGAGTTTCAACTGGACAAAGATGAGATTGAAGAAAAATATCATCTTAGCTTCGATCAGGATTTTGAAGAATATTTTGCTCAAGAAAAATATGAATTGAGATTACTCGAAATCGATGGTTTAATCCAGCTTTCTCCTAACCATATTCAAGTCACACCCACGGGACGATTACTGATTAGAAATATTGCCGCAGCTTTTGATACATATTTGAAAAAACACCAGGTTGAAAAATTTTCTAAAGCTGTGTAATTAGTAAATACCAATATAACTCAATACGGTTCAGTATTGAGTTATAATTAATTCTTTACTGAAGAAGAATGGTGCTGCCGAAGAGGAATTTCAATGATAAATTCTGTTCCTTGACCTGGAGTAGAATGACAATAAATCTTACCATGGTGTTTTTCAACTATGATTTGGTGACTAATAGAAAGTCCTAACCCAGTTCCTTTACCAATAGGTTTAGTTGTGAAAAATGGTTCAAATAGTCTAATGGCGATCGCTTGATCAAAGCCTATTCCGTTATCTGCAATGCAAATCTTAACCCAGCTATCAGATATTACATCGGTGGAAATCTTAAGGAGAGAAGGTGAATTTTGACTATTAATACCATTGGAGTTTTTACTGCGTTCTTCTAAAGCATCAATAGCATTACTAAAAATATTCATAAATACCTGGTTTAAGTGACTAGGATAACATTCCACAACTGGAATTTTTCCGTAATTCTTAATAACTTGAATGCCAAGAGAATCAGAATTAGGTTTAAGACGATGTTGCAAGATTAACAGAGTAGTTTCAATTCCTGTCTGGAGATCAACTGTTTGTAATCCAGTTTCATCTGTACGGGTAAAATTACGCAGTGACAGCACAATATCACGAATACGATCAGTGCCGATTTGCATCGACTCCAAAATTTTAATTAAGTCTTCCTGTAGGAATTCTAGCTCGATTTCCTCTGCTTTTGCTTGAATTTCAGGTATGGGATTAGGATAGTGTTTTTGATATAGTTGGAGAAACTCAAGTAAATTTTGAGTATAGCTTTTCAAATGGGAGAGATTGCCATAAATAAAACTAACTGGGTTATTAATTTCATGGGCAACACCTGCTACTAGCTGTCCTAGTGATGACATTTTTTCATTTTTGACAAGCTTTACTTGAGTGGACTTCAAATGATTGAGCGCTTCGGTTAGTTCATTGGTTCTTTCAACTACCTTTTGTTCTAATGTCTTTCTCATCGCTTGAAGTTCTAATTGTACTCGAATCCGTGACAACACTTCTTCATGTTGAATTGGCTTAGTAATGTAATCCACTGCTCCTAAATTTAGCCCTTTAACTTTATCAACAGGATCAGCCAGAGCAGTCATAAATATCACTGGAATTCCTTGAGTCTGCTCAGAAGCTTTCAGTTGACGACAGGTTTCAAATCCATCAATTCCTGGCATCATTACATCCAATAAAATTAGGTCTGGTGTATAGGATTGTAGCCTTTGCAGAGCATTTTCACCGCTTTTGGCGATCGCTACCCGATAACCGGTCTCATTCAAAAGATCGAATAGTACCTGAATATTAGTAGGATTATCGTCAACTACTAAAATCGTGCCTTGTTGTATGGTTGTTTCAATTTTCATAATTTGAGTTACTAGAGGTACTGCTGCAATAAATTTAAAATGGCGATATCATCAAATTGCCGACTGAATTCCAAAAGTTTATTGGCAAATGGAACATATTTAGGATCAAGAAGTTTCAGACGATTTGCTTCCTGCTGAATATCACTAATAAAACCAACTTGGGCTGCTTTATATAAAGCATCTAGTTCGGCTGCGGGTGGTGCAATCAATTCCTGTGGTGACTCCAAAGTAGACACTTGCTGCACAGTTTCTTTTGTTTCATAAACCCAAGTTATATTCAAAAATCGCTGCAACTGTCCTAATAAACCTTCAAATTCAATCGGTTTGGGAAAGAAACTGTCGCATCCTGCATCAATGCTTTCCTGGCGATCGACATGGGATAGACTAGCTGGAGACGCAATAATGGGGACTGTGGCAAATTGTGGGATCTGACGTAACTGACGAGTCATTTCTAAACCATCCATCACAGGCATCAATATATCAGTAATAATCAAGTGTGGGTGCATCTGAATGATATAATCAAAACCTTCCTGTCCATTTTTTGCTTCCAAAACTTTAAATCCTAGAGGTTCTAACAAATTTACTATGATTGAACGATTTTCAGGATGGTCATCTATAACTAGAATTTTACAGCGTTCTCCTTGATAGCCGATCACCTTTAATGTTGAATTTTGTGCCTGTCCAATCCAATCGGAGGCGCGTCATTAAATCCAGATCAAACCAAAATAGAGTTCCTTTACCAACAACACTATTGACGCGAATTTTACTGCCCATCTTTTGAATAATTTCCTGACTGATTGCCAAACCTAATCCAGTTCCTTCCGAATTGCGATCGCGCTTTCCAGCTTGTTCAAATGGTAGAAAAATCGAGTCTAATTTATTAGCCGGAATACCAATTCCTGTATCTTCAATTTGAAAGCGAATTTTATAGGTGGGAATTGTAAGCTTTGAATTTGATTCTCTCAAAGAAATATCATCTTTTGTACCTTCTTTCTGTTCAAGTAGATCAATTTTAAAAGTAACACTGCCAAAATCAGTAAACTTTACTGCATTGCTGAGTAAATTGAGCAATACTTGCCGTAAGCGTTTGTCATCAGCATAAATTGCTACAGGCAATTGATCGGATGGTTGATATTGAAATGCTATGCCTTTTTGGTCTGCTTTAATCCGACACATTTCAGCCGTATTACTAAGGAAATTCGAGAAATGGAAATCTTGAGGATAGAGTTCCATTTTGCGCGACTCCAGTTTAGCTAGATCTAGCACATCGTTGATCATGGTTAGCAAATGAGAGCCACATTGATGAATAATATTTAAACCTTGGAGTTGTTTTGGTGTGATTTCTGGATCGCGCTCGAGAATTTGGGTATAACCCAGAACACCATTAAGAGGAGTTCTTAGCTCGTGGTTCATATTTGCTAGAAACTCGGTTTTGGTTCTGTTAGCAACTTCAGCAGCTTCTTTAGCAATATTTAGTTCGGTCAGTTTGATTTCTAATTCTTCATTCAATTGTTGCAGCTTATTTTCCGCATAATTTCTTTCTATTACTTCACTACGAATTAGCTTGTAGAGCCATAAAACAATAGTTATATTAAGAATAATTCCAGCTAAAAACGTGACTATACACTGAATTACAGTAATTTTAACTGCTTGCTCTTTCAGAAGTATTCCTCCCTGTTCTCTAGCTTTCATCTCTCGCACAATTCCCTGGATATAATTAAGATTAATTTCCTGTGTGCTAATAATTGCCGCTATATTAAGATGATTATCTTGATGGGATTCAATTCCTTGCTTAAATAACTTTAAGCAATCCTTAATCAAGGATTTTAATTGTTGTAAACTTGCTGTTTGTATCAAGTTACTAGCAACCAGTTTTTGTAACCGTCGCAATTCCTGATCAACGTTTAATAAAGCAATACCATAGCGATCTAAAGCTACATTATTATTCTGAATTAACAAATAACTCTGTTGTCCTACCTCTGCATCTTTTAAACTATTTACCAACAATCCAAGACTTTCCATAATTTCCAAATGCTGGGCAATTTTGTGATTTGTTTCCAGAGTTTCTTGTGCGCTCCAAAATGCTATTCCATTAACGAGTAGTGACAGGACTATTGCTAATCCTAATCCTCTAGCTATCCGTTGTAAAAATTTTGTGGATTGTTTCATCAGTATTTTCCCAACCGTGAAGGATAGTTAAATTGATATTTTGTGATTACAGTAGCTTAATTCCAAACTGTTTAAAAACCGTTACGGATTGAGGGGTAGTTAAAAAATTTAGGAATGCGGTTGCTTCCTTAACGTGGGTAGATCCCTGACGAATTGCTGCTACACCAGTGATCGGTTGATACAAGTCTAAACTTGCGATCGCAGCTATTTTAACGGCAGAGGATAACTTGGCTTCTGACAAAAAGGTAATTCCTGCATCTACCTCACCATTTTCAACAGCTATTAAAATCTCTCGGACATCGAAATTTGCCCAGATTGCTTTAGGCTGAATTTGTTCATAAATTCCCAAATTAGTCAGAATTTCTTTTGTATAATTCCCAATCCCAAGACGGTTAGTACCGATCGCAATCTTTCGGATACGACCACTAGTTAAATCTTTAAAATCAGAAATTGATAAAGTGGAAGTTGCTGGTACAATAATAACGACATCTGTAGTCAGTAAATTTCTGCGGCTTTTTGGCACAATTAGTCCATCTAATTGCAACTGATCAATCGGTAGAGCTGAAGCAGATAGTAAAAGATCAAATGATTCTCCCCGTTTGACAGCATTCTGTAACACCCGATCGCCTGCAAATGTGTAGCTGACAACAATGTTTGGTTTTTCCTGTTGATAAATACTATTAATTTCCTCTAAGGGACTTCTGACCATCCCCGCTGCTCCCACATTTAACGCGATTGATTCGGATGCTTGTGGAGAAAAACTTTTTATCCAGAGACAGAGAGCAAATGTGGTAACTAATAGTATAATGTATGAAAATATTTTCATAAACATTTATCCTCAATAAGCGATAAAACCTAATTTAGCATAATACAAAGCTTTAAGAAGAGCTAAATGAATTATAACTCAATCCGGTTCAGTTAGGAATATTTTGGAATATCTCGGAGAACAAGGACGAAGAAGCATTTAACCCTAATATTAATTCCCATCTGTGAGCGGATCAACTCAGAGCATTAACTGAACCCTATTGCAATATAACCGGGTCAGCTAAGATATTTCTGTACCCTAAGTACCCTTTGACTCTACTCAAGGGGGACTCGATCGCATCACCATCTTCCCAGCAGTGATCCAAAACACAGGCAAAGCTAAAATCTAAGTGTTACTCTATTAAAAAACTGATCAGGAGCATTAACAATATGCACAGAGTAATACCATCAATTTTAACCATTAGTTTACTTTTAACTGAATGCTATATTCAACCAGCGATCGCAGAAACACCAAATCAAGCTACTCAATCAACTTGGAAAAAATTTGTTTCTCAAGAATATGGATTTAATATATTAATGCTCGGAGAGCCTCATAGTTCAAAAGCTAATGATTTTTCCTTTAAGGATGGGAAAAAGATTAATTTTCAAACATTTTCTAGTTATCAAAATCATCTTCAAGCTGTATATGGAATCTCAATTACTGACGTTGATAATCAACTGAAAGATCGGCAAGGGCAATTAAGTTTCTTCACGACATTTTTAAATAGTATTTTATCCGATCAAAATTATACAGCAACTTTAATTTATCAAAAAGACATTACCATTAATAACTATCCAGGTAAAGAATTTAAAGTTAATCTCCTGATTAACAATAAGAAAGTTTTAGCTATCCATCGATTATATTTTATCAATCAACGTGCTTATATAATTGGTGTTATAGCAGCTGATAATTTGCCGAGTGATATTGCTGTTAATAGTCGAAATTTTCTAGACTCTTTCCAATTAAACCCTTAATCTAGTTTTGATCGCGTTTAACTAGATCAGCATATTCATTATACATTATAATTATAGGCGTAACTTGCTGATATTCATCCTGATTGTCCTCAAATCACCTAGAGTGATTAGTTGCCAATCCGAATTCCTCCCGCTAATATAATCAGCTAGATGATCAAGCGATCGACATTAATAATCTGAATCAGGAGTAATTTAATATGCAAACCATTTCCTCTAGTTCATCGGCTTGGCAAAAACTCAGAAACCGGGAAATTACCTGTGAAGAAGCACTAGCTTTATTAATAGATGCCAAAGGAATTGTGAATCTAAAACTAGTTGACAAAGAAGTAAGTTATCGCTTTTATCGCGAATTTCCAGATCAGAATTCTTTACCACCAATTATTCCTTTACTATTATGGCGAAACTGCTACTATTTAGGTTGTCCAGTAGAAATATCCCCTGAAGATATCCGCAAACTCAGCGATCGCACTTTCACCGAAATCAAAATTATCCCTATTGCGGATAAAAGCTATCGTGCTTGGTATCACTCAGAAAAGCTTGATCCAAACCGGATCAGTTCCGCACCATTATTAGATCCACTCACTGGACTAACAAGCAAAGAAGATATTAGCGAAACTACGGAACTATATCTCGCGAAAGCAGTTGATCAAATTGGACGGATTAAAACCCTAATTTCTGGTGCTTTGCGTAATCGAGCTAGTGATATCCATTTAGAACCAACCATAGAAGGATTAAGAGTTCGCTATCGGATTGACGGGGTACTACGAGAGATAACTACTCTACCCGTTGACATTAGTCGTCGAGTAGTTGTTGCTCTGAAAGTGATGTCAAAAATGGATATTTCCGAAAGTCGTCGTCCCCAAGATGGACGGATTGGAGATAACTATGCGATCGATCAAACTACTCAAGCTTCCTTAGATATGAGAGTGAGTACCCTCCCTTGTGTAGTTGGGGAAAAAGCAGTGATTCGTTTACTACCCCAGGAAAATCCTTTTTCCGATCTCAACAGTTTAGGATTTTCACCCAAAACCTTAGAAACTTACAAAACTTGGTTGAGCCAACCCCAAGGAATGATCATTCTCACCGGACCGACTGGTTCAGGAAAAACCAGCACTCTTTACACCAGTTTACAAGCAGTTGCCACAGAACAAGTTAACGTTGTAACCGTAGAAGATCCGGTGGAATATGTTTTATCTAATATCACTCAAACCCAAGTTCATGAACGTGCTGGAATGACTTTTGCGGCTGGATTAAGAGCAATTTTACGTCAAGATCCAGATATTGTCATGGTCGGGGAAATTCGGGATAGTGAAACCGCAGAAACCGCAGTCCGAGCAGCTTTAACAGGACATTTAGTATTTACTACTTTACACACTAACGACGCCGTCGGTGCCATTCCCCGGTTAAAAGATATTGGTCCTGATCCTGGTTTAATTAGTGATGCGTTATTAGGAATTCTAGCCCAGCGTTTAGTCCGCAAAGTTTGTGATGCTTGTGCCGAACCTTATACACCAACAGATGAGGATTTAAGAGTATTAGGAATTACCAGAGACGCAGCTAATCCTGATGCGTGGCGTCGGGGACGAGGTTGTTCTCATTGTTTAAATTCTGGCTATAAAGGACGGGAAGCCATTGTGGAAATTTTGGATGTCGATGAAAGAGTCCAAGAGCTAATTTATGAAGGGACAATGATGCAAATGCACCGCTATTTGAGTCAAACTGGTTTTGCTTCTTTTCGAGTCGCAGCGATCGAGAAAGTGACAAGCGGGATCACCACTATCCCCGAACTACTGCGAGTTTTGCATCGTAGTGCTTTGCGACGCAAATCTTATATGACTGAATAATTTTACGATTTTTTTTAGATTTTCGGAAAATCAATTTATGATTTTAGCATGGGTTTTTCAGTCATCAAGGAGACAATAATGAAAGCAGTAGTAATGATTACACCAGGTCATCCCGAGGTTCTGCAAGTTCAAGAAGTACCAACACCTACCATTAAAACCGATACAGAAATTTTAGTTAGACTTCGTGCCGCAGGAGTTAACCCCATTGATACTAAACTCCGTAAACGAGGTAATTTTTACCCCCAGGAAATTCCCGGAATTTTAGGATGTGATGGTGCTGGTATTGTAGCAGCAGTAGGAACAAAAGTTGAAAATTTTCAAGTTGGAGATGAAGTCTATTATTGTCAAGGGGGATTAGGTGGTCCCCAGGGAAATTATGCTGAATTTGCCGTAGTTGATGCCCGTTTTGTGGCGAAAAAACCTGCTAATTTGAGCTTTACTGAAGCCGCAGCTGCACCTCTAGTTTTAATTACTGCTTGGGAAGCACTATACGATCGCGGTCGTTTACAAGCTGGACAAACAGCTTTAATTCATGCTGGTGCTGGTGGTGTTGGTCATGTGGCAATTCAACTGGCTAAACTTCAAGGTGCTACTGTTTGTACTACTGTTAGCTCCCCAGAAAAAGCTGACTTTGTACGTCAATTAGGCGCTGATTATCCGATTTTATATAAACAAAATGATTTTGTCAAAGCTGTTTTAGAATGGACTAATGGTGAAGGAGTTGATCTGGCTTTTGATACCATTGGAGGATATTTATTAACCCAAACATTTCCGGCTGTGAAAGTTTATGGAGATCTAGTAACCATTCTCGAACCTGACCAAAATACTAATTGGAAAGTAGCTCGCAATCGCAATCAACGTATTAGTATGGAGTTAATGTTAACACCAATACTGCAAAAAATGGTAACAGAACAGCAACAACAAGCGAAAATCTTACAGCAATGTGCCCGTTTAATTGAACAGGGTAATCTGAAAATTCATGTTGGTCAAACTTTCCCCCTCACCGAAGCGATCGCTGCTCATCGTTTACAAGAAACTGGTTCAATGACTGGTAAAATTGTTTTGCTCATTGGCGATTAATCGAATTGGCCAAATTGTTAGATTAACTTGACAAAAAACCAGAAAGATGATCTCGGTAGATAGCAAAAACCCGAAATAACACGATTATTTCTAGAGCAACTCTAATTAAAACATGGAACTTTTTCAGAGAACATCTTGTCTAAACTTGCAAATCAAGAAAAAAGGAATAGACATTATGTCTCTGAACGGCTATAAATTTGCTTCTAGAGGTATTCTGACAGCTTTGCTGACACTAGGAATCGGCTCGATCGCTTTAGCTGATGCTCCAGGTAATCATCCCCGTTATATTCATGCTCGCAGTGACTTACAGAAAGCAAGTATTTTATTACATATAAGGGAAGAAGACTCTAGATTTAGGGATCAAGGAGGAGCAGATAATGAGGTCAGAGCTGCAATTAGAGAAATCGATCACGCTGCATTTCTTGATCAGAAAAATTTAGATGATCATCCAAATGTAGATGTTTCTCTCAGAGGGACCAATCGACTCCACGAAATTTCTCGACTGCTCCAGAGTGCTAAAGGAGATATCAGACAAGAAGAGGATAATCCCGATGCTAGAGCTTGGCGTAACCGAGCTGAATCTCATATTGATCGAGCCATGAATTGGATTGCACAAGTTCTTAATAATCGAGACAATAATTACGATAGTAATCATAATTATCCCCGTGATGCCTATCCCAGAAATTACTATCCCAGATATTAATCACCCGGAGAAATGGCGATCGCTTGTCTCTCAAGGGAATAGTTAAAGCCAAGTTTTTTTAATCCCAGTATGAATGGGTGATGAACAGTAGCTTATTCAAATTTCTGTTAATATTTCTTTATCCTATCATCAAGAAACCCAGTTTCTAGTCTGGAGTGCGTAAGTTCTGATCTATACAGGAAAATAGCAAAATGAATAAGCTGCCACAAATCACAGTATTATTTTGGGTGATGAAAATCTGTGCTACTACCTTGGGAGAAACTGGGGAAGATCTTTTATCGATGACGTTAAATATAGGCTATGAGTTTAGTTCGCTGATCTTAATTAGCATATTTTTAGCTACCCTGGTAACTCAATTAATTTGGAAAAGCTATAACCCATTACTTTATTGGACTGTGATCCTTTCCACTAGCACAGCTGGGACAACAATGTCAGATTTTATGGATCGGACTTTAGGACTGGGCTACGCTACGGGATCAACAATTTTACTCAGCTTACTCTTAGGGATTTTAGCATTCTGGCGATTCAGCGTTGGGTCTCTATCTGTTAATCGAGTGGAAACACCAAAAGTGGAACTACTTTATTGGATTACCATCCTAGTTTCTAATACTTTGGGTACTGCTTTAGGAGACTTTCTCGCTGATTCTTCTGGACTTGGATTTGTCGGAGGAGCGCTGCTAATTTCTGGTTTACTCGCTCTAGTATTAGCAGCATATTATTTTACTCCAATTTCGACTGTGATGTTGTTTTGGATTGCCTTTGTTTTAACCCGACCATTTGGTGCAACTTTGGGAGATGTTCTGACCAAAGCACATCAACAAGGTGGTCTAGGTTTTGGAACGATTGGCTCATCAATAGTTCTTTTATCAATCCTGGTAGTCTGTATTATATTCGTTACTTTAAGGGAGAGAAATATTGCCAGACTCGATCAGAATTAATCTGTTTTTTATTCTGGTCATTCGGAGCGCGATCGCGCTCCTGTAATCGATTAGCTTAGATAATAGAGAAATTAAATGCCCACACTGTAATAAGATTATAACCGAACTACATCAAAACCGACCAATTCTAATTAGAGATTTATCAGTTTTTGGTAAACCAGTATATTTGAAAGTACCACGGCGTCGATTCTATTGTCGTAAATGTCAACGTTATTCAACCGAAAAGCTGGATTGGTTAGATTGGGGACGCCGACATACTCAAAGATATGAAGCTAATATTTTTGAGAGAGTTAAAGGAGCAAGTATTTCTAGAGTAGCGTCGGAAGAAGGACTAAGTTTTGATGAAATTGAAGGGATATTTAAACAGGTCAGTAAAGCGAAAATAAAACCAGACTGGGAACCAGTAAACCGAATCAGCATAGATGAAATTGCCATGCGGAAAGGGCAGAAAAGTTTTCAAACAGTAGTCAGTAATTTAGAAAGAGGAAAACTGAGCCGTAGGGGCGTATTGCAATACGCCCCTACTGATGGTCATAATCAAGAATCAATTGTTGAAAAGCTGATGCAGCAATCATTAGAGATTAGAGAAATGGTGAAGGGGCGTATTGCAATACGCCCGTACATAGATATGTGGGGAGGATTTGCAAAAATTATCCCACAAATCTGCCCAAATGCTCGAATAGTTACTGATAGATTTCATGTCATGAAACCATTAATTAATGAACTCAAAAGAATTGCTAATCAGGTGGGAATTAAAACCTGGAAAGAGCTAGCATTAATTCTCAAAAATAACGAGCAATTAAACGCAAGAGAACTAGAAGAATTAGAGAAACTATTAAAGAAATCAAAACCTCTGAGAATAGCTTATGATTATAAAGAGGAATTTCGTCAAAAATAGGTCGATACTAAAACGGTGGAAAAGGGGAAAGAGTTATTTACTAAATGGTTAGAAAAAGCATCTTGTATCTATGGACAAGTAATCCAAACAATTCAAAATTATTTAGATACAATTTGCAATTATTTTCTGAGCCGTAGTAGTAGTGGAGTGAGGTCAGGAATCAATAACAAAATCAAACAAATAAAACGTCAAGCCTACGGATTTACTAATTTTGATAATTTTCGTCTCCGACTTTTAGCTGGTTTTATTGATTAAAAAAAGTTTCAATTAGTAAAATATTCAGGAGCTTGGAGATTTTTTAAATAGTTAGTTTTGTTTGGTATTACATAATTTTATCACCATTAAACCATAAGACCCGTGCAAACTTTAGTTTATAATAATATCTTTTTGTATCAACATGGGTGTTTAGGGAAAATGATATAATTGCTAGACAATGCTATTATATTAATTTAGTTCTGTGCGATCGCACTTAACAATACCACAAATCAAGCTTTTTATTCGTCCGTTTCTGGTTTCTTTTCTATCACTTGCATAGAATTGGTCTCGGCTCTTGCTTCTTCTAAGCTTAATCCTGTTCTGATGAAATATAGTTCTAGAGGAGCATTCTTACTATTAGCCATAATTTCCACATATTCTGTATCTAACAAATCAATCTTTTCTATTTGCGCTGCCATTAGATTTTCTCCAAATATCAAGCTTTCTTCTCAAATTCTTGCTCAAGCTATTTATAATCTCTGCAATCCTATCAAGCATCTCAAAACAGTCGGCGGGCATGCAACAGGATTGTTAGACCATTGTATTTAGAGCAGGTAGCCAGGGAATATCTGTAACACCTGGTTCATAGCCAAGTTGTTTGATCAGTGTTGTGATCTGTCCTCGATGATGGGTTTGATGATTGAACATATGTGTCACCAAAATCCAAGTAGGTAGGACTCGGCGTTTTCCATCTACATTGCTTGTGTACTCAAATGGTTGTCTGAGCCACACAGGATCGAGCTTCAGAGACCATTCTAAAATTTGCTGATCTATCTTCTCTCGCTCTACTCTTAGCTCTTCAAAATTCGTATATAGCTCCTGCCCGATCGCTGCAACGGAGAATGGGTTGTTGGTAAAACGTCCCATCCATGCTTTATCGCCATAAAGTATGTGATTCAATGTTTCATGAATAGACTTAAAGAAGGCACCAATATCTTGCTTACGTTTTTCGTTAGGAATTTTTGAACAAACCAAGTATAGATTCTGGTTCATCCAGCAATTGTACTCAGCCATTAGTTGGTAGTAACTGCCATCATACATACTCATTGCTATTATCCCAAAACTTTTTATCATCAAGTTTAAAGTTTAACGGGAGCATCCCACTTTTACAATAAGTATTTTTACTTATTGTAATGAATAATTAAATACAGGACAATAGAAAAGTACAACAACCAATTAATTGACACCAAAAAATGACACCAGAAGAACAAATGATTATTGAAAAAAATTTAGTAGAAGTAGCCGCGATTCTATATAGCTATACACTAGCTGAGGAATTAAGTGACTTTGAACAAGTAGAATTGAGTGTGATCAAACAAATATTGGAACAAATAGCACCTCAAATTGGTAATTTTTTTGGCTCTCCTAGACTGAGTATGAAAAATAATGGCTGAAACCTATATATAGCGTAAGATTCACGGCAAAAAGAATAGAATTTGATAAATTTATCAAATGTTTTGCGTCAATCTTTTACGTGTAAGTCTTTCAGCTATTTTTAGGGCTAGTTTACCATACCAAGTCTAGGAGAGCCTTTTTTTTAAACGCAGCAGGAGGGAAGAAAGCCGGACGTTTAAGAACCATTAAAAGTTGTGTAGGGGAAATCTCATTATCAACTCTCACAAGCACAAAGACTGAAATTAAAGAAAAAAACTCGTTTAAGTCCAGTCTTAGAAAAAAGTTCTTTAATCTTAATCAGCTTTAGAATCATTTATGATGGAAATCAGATAGTTAAATGATCAAAATATTTGCTATCCTTTATCCCCGACAGGAGAAAATCTCAAATCTTATGACCCGGTTTCCCCACGACCAATTTGCGAAAGAATACCTGAAAGAATTATTAACCTCATTAGGACAAGTAGAAACCAGCCGTAAAGTAGCTGGAGAAGTCAGGGAAATCGATGTATGGTTTACTCCATCATCAACAACGAACCAGGAAGCCCAAACCTTGGGATTACTAGCAAAAATTGCTACCACTCCCGCCATATTTGAACCATTTCGCCATGCAGTCACCAGTCGGCAAATTCGCAGTTGTATGGGTAAACTGTTTGCGGTGGAAGCCGAACTAGAACGTCAGGCGAAACGAGAAATTACTACTTTTAACGAATCGGCATTACCCAAATTATGGATTTTCACCCCCACCGCCTCACCACTGTTATTGGAGCAGTTCAGAGCCATTGCCGCTCCGGAAAACTGGCTAGCTGGAGTTTATTTGTTAGCAGAGGGTTTAAAAACGGCGATCGTCGCCATCCATCAGTTACCACGTACTCCTGAAACCCTATGGCTGAGAATTCTGGGCAAGGGAACAGTGCAAAAACAAGCGATTGAGGAATTGACGGCACTGCCAGCAGATAACCGATGGCGAGTAAATACGCTAGAATTATTATACAATCTGCGAGTTATTCTAGAGGCCAATCAAAATTTAGAGCCAGAAGACAGGGAGTTAATCATGGAATTATCACCACTTTATTTAGAAAGACTTGATACAGCTTTACAATCAGGAATTCAACAAGGAATTCAACAAGGAATTAAACAAGGGATTCAACAAGGAGAACGGATTGTGGTGGAAAACTTATTGAGGATTCGCTTTGGTAACTTGGATGATGAATTACAGGGAATTATGGAACCATTGCTAAAATTAACACCAGAAGAATTCACTCGATTACTGTTGCAATTATCCCGCGATGAACTATTAGCTAGGTTGAGGAGATAGCATCAGAAGTGATTTGATTAATAATTGTTTTATTCTGACCAGCGCGATCGCCCCTCCATTCACCAACCCGGTGGTTCTAGACAACCGGGTTCTTTAGTGAGTGCGCTCATCCTGAGCAAGCAATTATCTCAGGTGCGATCGAACTTTTCATCCCTGTGTATCCGATCAGAAAGAGCGATCGCCTGAAATCGTTACAGCAATTACCTTATGATTGGTCTGGTAATCGTGTTAGGCTGATGAAAGACTGATGGTAAAACTCTATTATCGAGGCATGGTAGAAGAAAACGGTAAACCTAAAATGGGACGCAGCGCGAGGCTACTGGGAGTCAGACCTGGTATTGACATTGATGTTGAGCAAGTACCTAAAGACTGGTTGGATGAACAAGGTTATCTACGACCCGAAGCAGAACGGAAATCTTCGGAGGAGTCTGTTACTTTAGTCATTAGAAACAAGAAAGGAATGTCGGTGTCTCTTTCGATCGAAGCCTTGCCAGTATTCCGCAAACCCACAAAATTTGGTGGTATAGGGAAAGATCCTCTTTGGCAGATTGACGCCATAAAGATCGTCGGAGATATTGAAGCTGTGCAGGATAGTCCAACTCATGTCAGTATTTTGCCAAGTGCTACAATGCTTTTAGAGAAATATGAAGCAGCACTAGCAAAAACACAGCAGGAATGGGAGAAAGTTTGATAGTTTAATTTAGTTAACTGGAGAACCGCAATGGCATGGGTGTTTAGCTTATCGGCAGAATGTGGGACAAAGCTATTTGAAGCAGAACAATTTGCTCAATATTTCAATGAAATTTCCTGGGTTCTTTCAAATGGTATACACTCCCAATGTCGGGCTGCAATTTTCCAGGATCTAGAAGAAAATTGGTGGTGTCGAGTTTGTCCAAGTGGCATTAGTGAGATTGGGATTGACCAGACCGAAAGTGCTGATTTAATGACAGAAATAGGTATCTTTTTATATCAGGCTTTGCGTTTGGCTCCACGGTTTCGGTATGCTTTAGTTGGTATAGAAGTAGATGAGTTTAGAACCTACAGCGAATTGATTGAAGACTCTACTTTGGTTTTCCCAGGATTAGTTTTGAGTGAAAATGTTTGGCAAGCAACTGGATCATCTTCAGTTTTTCACTCATTTAGTCTTGGATATGTTTGGAAACCATATCAAGGTGAAGTTGATCGACCACTAATTGCATCACCCGAGCTAAAGAGCAAGCTTGATGAATTACTGAGTGTGGGGTAAATCTCTTCATTCATGCGATCGCTCTAGGCTATGATGGAGATCAGATAGTTAAATGATCAAAATATTTGCTATCCTTTATACCCGACAAGAGAAAATCTCAAATCTTATGACCCGGTTTCCCCATGACCAATTTGCGAAAGAATACCTGAAAGAATTATTAACCTCATTAGGACAAGTAGAAACCAGCCGTAAAGTAGCTGGAGAAGTCAGGGAAATCGATGTATGGTTTACTCCATCATCAACAACAAACCAGGAAGCCCAAACCTTGGGATTACTAGCAAAAATTGCTACCACTCCCGCCATATTTGAACCATTTCGCCATGCAGTCACCAGTCGGCAAATTCGCAGCTGTATGGGTAAACTGTTTGCGGTGGAAGCCGAACTAGAACGTCAGGCGAAACGAGAAATTACTACTTTTAACGAATCGGCATTACCCAAATTATGGATTTTCACCCCCACCGCCTCACCACTGTTATTGGAGCAGTTCAGAGCCATTGCCGCTCCGGAAAACTGGCTAGCTGGAGTTTACTTGTTAGCAGAGGGTTTAAAAACGGCGATCGTCGCCATCCATCAGTTACCACGTACTCCTGAAACCCTATGGCTGAGAATTCTGGGCAAGGGAACAGTGCAAAAACAAGCGATTGAGGAGTTGACGGCACTGCCAGCAGATAACCAATGGCGAGTAAATGCGCTAGAGTTATTATACAATCTGCGAATCATTCTAGAAGCCAATCAAAATTTAGAGCCAGAAGACAGGGAGTTAATTATGGAATTATCACCACTTTATTTAGAAAGACTTGATACAGCTTTACAATCAGGAATTCAACAAGGAATTCAACAAGGAGTTCAACAAGGAATTCAACAAGGAATTCAACAAGGAGAACGGCTTGTGGTGGAAAACTTATTGAGGATTCGCTTTGGTAACTTGGATGATGAATTAGAGGGAATTATGGAACCATTGCTAAAATTAACACCAGAGGAATTCACTCGATTGCTGTTGCAATTATCCCGGGATGAACTATTAGCTAGATTTAGCAGATAGCATCAGAAGTGATTTGATTAATAATTGTTTTTTATTCTGACAGGCGCGATCGCCCCTCCATTCACCAACCCGGTGGTTCTAGACAACCGGGTTCTTTAGTGGAGTCCTGTATTAATCAATACTCTCAAACTTTAGAAGTCAAACTCAATAGCAATCATGCCAAAATAGGAATAACATTAAATCTAAATAGGGGAGAAAAACTTGAAATTACTTTGTATTAGTAATGGTCATGGAGAAGATGCGATCGCGATTCGGATTTTGCGGGCACTCCAGCAACAACCAAATCCACCAGAACTAGCAGCTTTACCTATTGTAGGGGAAGGAAGAGCTTATGCACAATTAACCAATGTACCGATTATTGGTCCAGTCAGAAAAATGCCTTCTGGTGGATTTATTTATATGGATACAAGTCAGTTGCTCCGAGATGTGCAAGGAGGTTTATTACAACTCACCTTAGCGCAATTTCGAGTCACACGCAACTGGGTCAAAAATGGTGGAGTGATTTTAGCAGTAGGTGATATTGTCCCCTTATTGTTTGCTTGGTTGAGCGGTGCCCGTTATGTTTTTGTGGGTACAGCTAAATCAGAATATTATTTACGAGATGAAGCTGGTAAACTTCCACGTAAATCAGAAAGAGAAAATTTTGAAGGATGGTCTGGATCGGTTTATTTACCCTGGGAGCGTTGTTTAATGGGTAGTAACCGCTGTCAAGCTGTTTTTCCCAGAGATCGCTTAACCACGGAAACTTTACAAAAATTCTCGATTCGAGCATTTGATCTGGGCAATCCCATGATGGATGATCTGGGAATAGAAAAGTCTCTGTTCGTTGACAAAGACATCGAAAAGAAAGAAAATGTGCGACCGCTAACTGTCACCTTAATTCCTGGTTCCCGGGCACCGGAAGCTTATCAAAATTGGCAACAAATTATCCGCGCAGTATCTAATTTAATTGAAAATTATACTTCCCCAAATTATCAGGTCAATCCTAGACTATTGTTTTTAGGCGCGATCGCCCCAGGTTTAAGTTTTGAGCCTCTCTGTCAACAATTAGAACTCTATGATTGGCGAAAATTAGAAAATCCTGACGATTTAATCTTTACTTATAAAAATGCTACTTTAATTCTTAGCCAAAATCATTTTAGTGAATATTTACAGCGCGGAGATGTCGCGATCGCGATGGCTGGGACAGCGACAGAACAATTTGTGGGTTTGGGTAAACCAGCGATCGCTTTACCGGGTATGGGACCTCAATTTACTCCTGCATTTGCTGAAGCTCAAAGTCGTCTGCTCGGACCATCTTTAATTCTAGTGGAGCGACCTACCCAAGTTGGTCAAGTCGTGCAAAGATTATTTAGTGATCCTGATTGGTTATATTTAATCGCTGAAAATGGCTATCGACGGATGGGAACACCGGGAGCATCGGTGCGGATTGCTAAAAGTATTATGGAAAAATTAGGTGAGATGGTTTGTTGACACTCTCAGGTCTAAAGACACGCTCGATGCTGCGATTCAATCAGTAATAGACAAGAAAGCAAAAATAAATAGGACAGGCAAGATGCCTGTCCCACCAGAATAAATAACTTTTGTGGGACAGGCATCTTGCCTGTCAATAACATAGATCAATAAGGACTTTTGCTTTCTTGTCTAATACTTCAGGAATTTCCGTAGCTAAAGCTTTCATCAATTCTTGATTTGTTGACTGCCCCTTAGTGGAAAAGCTGTTCCTGTTTCAGTATCAAAAGCCCAAGCTTTGATATTTACCAATCCTTTTGGTAATTTACTAGCAGAAAAAGACTTTTGCCATCCAGCCATCAAGTATACTTGGTTTTTCGTTGCATTGACAACATCTGGCCTTTCCACTCTGGCATCAGAAATAGCGAAGATTATATCATAACCTTTCTCTTTTTCATAAGTTAACAACACTGCGTCTGCTGGTTGTTTTTTTTCTGGTAATCTCGCCCATCCTCCAGCCACATATAAATCTTTGACTTGACTAACTTGATCAAACCAACCATAACCTAAACCATCATTAATAACAGTATTTGTTCCCTGGATATCTTGGACTTTATTAGAATAGATAAACTTAGCATTGATTAAGTTTTTGTTATGAAATAATTTAGCTCGTTTTTTCACAGTTATAAGTCTAGGATATACCTTCTCTGTCAAACATTTTTCATCTACCATTACATTGACAAATGCGAGACAGGTTTTTGCGTTTAAACGTTCCAGTTTTGTCCAATACATTTGGTTAATTGCAAATACACTTGTGAGGATATGTAAAATTAAAAAGCTTACTAATAACACCCCCACCATAGTTTGAGTAATTACTTTTTTATTTTTGACTAAATAACCTCTATTTTTTGCATCATCAAAAATAATTGCTATCAATCCAACTAAAGCTAAAGGCAAATATACAGAAAAAGTCATGTATCTTGATACAATAGAAGTTTCCACACCAAAACCTACCCTTCCTAAGGAAGTAATTATCCCACTAATGACTGTATAAGAGCCAATTACCAACCAACCACTCATGCGATAAATTAAGCTGGATTCCTTAATGTGTTTCAGTAAATAAAAGTAAGATACACAAAATACAATTATTAATACTGTCCCAATTATAATATTAATTATTATATCGACTTGCCCATCAAAACTATTTATTCCCCCAGCCAAAGGTGAACCCAAGAAAGAAAGGAAGTAGCGAATTGTGTCAATTGGATTTAATAATGCCACTAAAAAACTTGGATGATGGGGAGGTTTTTGGTAATTATAAAAGTATACAGCCATGTTAGCTGTAAATGTAGCAATCCAAGGTATATACAACCATTTTTCTTTAAGATCTTGCCATCGCCAAGTTTTTGATATAGCTAACAGGGGGAAAATGATTAGCCAACTTAACATTCCATTAGCATAAGAAAAGGTACTAATAGTACATAAAATCAAGCATAAAATCACCTTAATTATTATATTAATTTCGGAATAAATAACCATCAAACAAGTTGTAATACAAGCAATTGGCATAAAGACGATTAATTGAACTCCCCATAACCAGTTGTCATATTGGATTGGGGAAAAAATTAATGAATTACAGATAATTGCTATAAATATTACCTTGATTAAACTATCGTTTATTGTCCATTTAATTAATTGAAATACATTAATTGAAACTAGACAAGCTAAAGCTAGACTAACCCACATTTGATATCGTACATCCCATTTCCAATTGTTCAGAGCAGCCAAACCAACGAAAATAAATTTGGGGAATAGATATCTAGTTTCATTTGCTTGGGCTAGCCAATTTTCTAAAGTTAATCTATATTCAGGATAGGCTTGATTTAAAAATGAGCCAATCTCCCAATCATCCATAAAAGGGATATTCACGCCATTTTGATAAATTAATATTCCAATTAAAAATGCCGGGATGATTGTCAATATAAGCCCTGTAAAAAGCCAGATTTTATGATGCTTATTCATAGTTGTTCCTGTTAATCTCACCGTTTAGCCAATTTTTTGCCAAATTCCGAAAATCGATTTTCCTAAGAAATATTGTAATATTGGTTCATTTCCCAGGTAAGAGTAGTTTGTTTTGGTCATAATTTAGGAAAAACTTGTTGAATTCCCATGATAAAATAATGATAATCTCGTTTAGGTAGAAAGTTTAAATTTTCTCTACCATTCAAGACTATAAAACTAAAAAACAGCGACAGCATTATCGCTTGCATCAAAACTATAAATAATAGCAAGACCATATAAGATGCCCAACCAGGAATTGCTAAATTAGTTGCCAACCTAATAATTATTACTATACTTATTGCTGTGAAAGCGAATCCAATTAGCATAACAGTTACCATTAATAGCCTAACTCCAACCACATCTCCATTAACAGAAATTGCGCTTAAACCATGAGTTACTAAGGAGACAAAATTCATTTTTGGTTTGCCAGCCAAGCGCATTCCCCTACTACTAGCAATTTCTGTATAAGGAACTTTCGCTTTCAACAAACCGACAGCATAATGATTCCACAATTCCGAAACAACTACCAATCTGCAAAGAATTTTGTAGGGAATTATGCTAAAATTGCCCACCTGAATATTATGTCCAGTAAGTAACTTATATAATTGTTTGTAAAAGATATAAAATAGCTTAAACAACAAAATTTCTGATCGCTTACTCCTTCGAGCAAAAACTGCCTTTTTATATTCTTCCCTTTGGCATTTTTGAATTAGGCGAATCACATCTCTTGGTTCATCTTCCCCATCGCCATCCATCACCACCACAGCTTGGTAATATAAATTTGCTTCAATATAAGCTAAACCAATGGCGATCGCTCTTTGATGACCAATATTTCTCCGTAACTCTAAAATGTCGATCCTTTGAATAGCCCTTAATCGATTGCAGATAAAATCCTGATAAATGGGAATATTAGAAGCATCATCTACAATTAAAACATCAGCTTGGATGCTTTTATGGTACAAATGCTCATCTAAGCCAATTAGCAATAACTCTACCGCTTTCCAGTCATTAAACACTGGAATCATGATTAAAATAGACTGATTTTCATTCTTAGGGCGTTCTTTAGTTGATTTCTCAAACACAAAAGACATATCACTCTCTCACCTTTTCCTACTCCTCAAGAATGAAGTGTGGGCTGAAGTCCAACTACCTGCCTAATTTCATTAAGACTCCTGGCTCGGTTTGGATGGGTACTATATCTAAAATATCCAGTTCCGCACAATATTTTAGGTCTTCAATAATATTTAAACGTTGCAGACGTTTACCGTGACTAGCATGATAGAACATATTTAAGAGATTGTCTTGCCACTGACGAAACAGGGCGATCGCTTCGATTACTTCATCGTTACCAGCAAAATCACTTAATGGATATCCAATTTCTGTGATTAACTGGTCAGCGATCGCACCAGCACAAGCTGTATCTTCGAGGGAAAAACTTCCTTCCCAACCCGAACCCACAATCCAAACTGTGGCTGGTTTTTGCTCAATGATATAATTTACAACTGCCTCACGATTAATCAATGCTCCAGCTAAAACTATTGGTGCTTTTTGGATACACTGGAGCGCACGAGTGCCGTTAGTGGTACTAATAAATAATCGACAACCTTGAACTCGTTCGGGGGTACAGTCTAGCGGTGAATTACCGAAATCGCAATCAGCAACTTTTGCTCCACCTCTTTCACCAGCACGAATCCGTTTATCAGCGGGCCACTTGGCGCTCTGCTCCATTAATTCTTGCAAGTCGCTAAAGACTTGCACAGCTTCAGCACCAGCATTTAAAGCAGTAGCAATGGTACTTGTGGCTCGGAGGACATCAACAGCGATCGCGCATTCGGGTACGCTATCCGTTGGGGTTAGTTCTGGTGTATGATATATAAATAATTTCACGCTTTTTGCTTGCAACTAATAATCAACGGAGAAGGGGAGATTCGAACTCCCGGAACCTTTCGGTTCACTCGATTTCAAGTCGAGCGCAATCGACCACTCTGCCACCTCTCCAAACTGAAATATGCGATCCGACTATATCACATCTAGTTGGTACTTTCTCTCAAATTGGCAAGAAAATTTATTCCTGAGTTTTTTTAAAATATTCTAGGCTAGTGGCACGATAGTCGGCGATCGCCGATACAGAGTTTGCTCGGATTTAATTGTCAAGTCTGACCCCACCCAGACCAAGGAGATCCGTGCAACAGTTTCCCCTTCCAACCAGACGAGGGAAAAATTACGTTGTTTGGCAGCTCCACTGTTGATAATGCGCGGGACACTAGCAGCATTTAAGTAAATTGTCCGTTCTGGACTCAGATGAACTGCTTTGCGCTGTTGGGTTTTACTATGACGTAAACGATGGTGCATATGTCCAAAAGCAACCAGGGGAATCACTTTACCATAGTCACGGGTAATGGCGATCGCTTCAGCCAAATCTGGATCACCAAAATCCCCACCCATAGGTTGCCAATCTCTCCCACAGGGATCTTCGGGGCGATCGCCTAAACCTAGTGGGCCATTATGTCCTAAGAAAATCACTTTTGCATAAGTTGTCTTCTGAACTGCATCCATAATCCGTTCCGTCGATTCAACGAAACTATTTATTCCTAACCATTCTTGATAAAACTGTCCATATTTCCATTCTTGTCCCCCCCAAGTAAAGGGACGACCACCTACTACTGATAAACCTAGTTCGGGAAAATCTAGGTGACTATAACCGACATGGGTATGGCCCAATAATTCTAGTTGTTGTTTTAACCAGTCTTCAGTTTGCCGATTATAGGGACATTTACTTCTGCCCCAGTCTGTCGCTGTATACCATGCGTCGTGGTTTCCCAAGATTACAGCTTTGGGTATGTCTAGCGCGGCGATCGCTTGGACTACTGACACTGCTTCATTGCCAAAATCGCCCACAAATAACACTAAATCAACACCCAAGTGCTGAAGAGCAATACCATCTTCCTCTTCCCACTGATCATGGACATCCCCAACTACTGCTATTTTAATTGGGCGATCTAAATTGGTCTGACTATTCATGCCATCTTTACTTTTGCTGTTCCTTCATCCAGAATAGACAAGCTCAACTAGTTTTTCCAACTAATTTTCAAATAGTAATTAATACTTATATAAATAATCGGGGTCATAAAACTTGACTCTGATCAGTTTGATCATCTTAATGATCGTACAGTGCGATCGCCTGAAGTTTGAACTGTGCGATCGCGTTTGCTAAGATGATCTGTAGTTTGGGATTGATCTGTGGGGTGAGGGCAGGTTGATGATGATTACTCATTTGTGACAGAATTGATCGGTGAACCTGCCCCTACAATAGGGTTGATTGTTTAATTTTCTTTTTGATGCGATCGCATCCATTAATAATTATAAAATATATAGTTCATCAAACAGAAATATACTGGTGATCAATTAATTTGGTCTAATTGTCCTATTGCTGCTAAATTAGTTATCGGTGAAGTGTCACTAACAATAATCACAAATCGCCCAATTTTTTCAGAGTTTCCAAGTCATATTGTAAATCTTCAACTTTTATCATTATTTTACTGAAAATGCAAGCTTTTTATGTTGGGATGGGTATAGTTTTGTCTAATTTAGACTTTTGGTGTGAATAAACCAGTAATAATGATAAAATTTGATCAGAACTCTACTCAAACAAAATCCCTTGTTACCTATGTCTACGAGTAAAGGATTTCGGGAACAACAGAAGATTATCGCATATTTGTTACTACATCCTAAACGGTTGGCAATTATAGAAGCTTGTCTAATCGGGATTGTTTCTGGATTAGCAGGTGTATTTTTTAGACAAGGAGTAGGATGGCTAGGCACATGGCGAGTTACCCCTCCTTTTGCGCTATCATCTTTGTTGTGGTTCCCTATAGTTGGATTAATTGGGGGCTTACTTTCTGGCTGGTTGGTAGAAATATTCGCACCAGAAGCATCAGGTGGAGGGATTATCCAAGTCAAAGCTGTCCTTGCTAATGTGCCAATGCCCTTAAATATGAGGATTGCTCTGATTAAAGCTGTAAGCTCTATCCTGGCACTAGGTTCAGGATTTACCTTAGGATCTGAAGCTCCCATCATCCAAATTGGTTCCGCCTTAGCTGCTCAATTAAGTCGTATTTTTCCCACTTCTCCAGATTACAGACGCCAATTAATTGCTGCTGGTGCAAGTGCTGGGTTAGCCGCTGAATTTAATACCCCGATGGGTGGTGTAATATTTGTGGTTGAAGAACTATTACATGATGTCTCCGGATTAACTCTTGGTCCAGCAATTATTGCGTCTTTTATTGGTGCAGTAATTTCCCGTATTTTAGGTGGAAAAAATCTCAACTTAGCTTTAAATTTAACCATCCATAATACCAGTTTTTCTGCTCACGAAATCCCCTGTTACATAATTTTGGGAGTACTGGCTGGATTGTTAGGGGGACTATTCAATCAAGGGATATTAGCAAGTTTTGCATTAAATAAACGTCTAGGGTTGACTACTAGTATTCGTGTTGGGTTAGCTGGTTTGATCTCTGGTTTAGTATTAGCAATGCTCCCAGAAGTCTTCCGAGATAACGCTGGATTAAGAGAATTTCTAATTAATGGTGAAGCTAATTGGACGATTACCAGCATTGCCTTTATTGTTCATTTTGTTCTTACTTTAGTTGCTGCTGGTTCAGGAGCGCCAGGAGGCTTATTGACTCCTTCTTTAATTTTGGGATCTGCCCTAGGATATCTAGTGGGATTTGCCCAAGTAAATTTGTTAGGAATAGGGTGGCCAACTACCTATGCTTTAGTTGGAATGGGAGCTTTTTTTACCGCTGTATCAAGAGCGCCAATTACCGCGATTGTTATGGTTTTTGAAATTACGACAAATTTTAATTTAGTTTTGCCCCTAATGATTGTCTCTATAGTTGCATATCTAGTCGCTGAGAAAGTTCATAGTGGATCACTTTATGATCACCTGTTAGAATTGAATGGAATTAACTTAAAAAAAGAAAAAATAGCTAATGACATTTTAATTGAACTCACAGCCAATGATGTAATGCAAAGTCGAGTAGAAACTTTAAGCAGTAGTTTATCAATCCAAGAAGTTATTCAAGCTTTTTCTCGATCGCATCATCGCGGTTTTCCCATAGTCAATGATGACCAACTGGTCGGGATTGTCACTCAAACCGATTTAGCTAATGCGGAGAAACTTCATTTACTACCAGATACACCAGTCAGTCAGATTATGACTCCTCATCCCGTAACGGTGAACTCAACCGATACCCTCAGCCAAGTATTATATTTACTCAATCGTTACAAACTAAGTCGATTACCAGTTACAGATGGGAAAAAATTAGTCGGAATTATTACTCGTACCGATATAATTCGGGCACAATCCGATCGACTAACTGGTGAAATTGGTCAAGTCGGTCCCCATCCAGAACCTTCTTACTGTGTTTATCAAACAAGGGCAGCATCTGTGGGACAAGGACGATTATTAGTTCCCTTGAGTAATAGCCAAACCGCACCAGTATTACTACGATTAGCCGCAGCTATAGCACGCGATCGCAATTACGAACTAGAATGCTTGCAAATCATCTCCATTCCTCGACATAATTCCCCAACTCTTACCCCAGTTAGAACCACTACTTCCCGTCGTCTGCTACAACAAGGGGAACGAGTAGGAAAGGAATGGGATATACCTGTACATACTCAAATACGGGTAGCACATGATCGCGCCCAAGCAATTTTAGAAACCATCAAAGATCGACATATAGACTTAATCTTAATGGGCTGGAGCGGCACTACACCTACCCCCGGTCGGATCTTCGGTAACATTGTCGATACAATAATTCGCCAAGCAGATTGCGACGTACTTTTGGTAAAATTTAGCGAAAAATTGATTAATTTGGATCAACACGATTACTCCCAATTGGGTTTAAACCGTTGGTTAGTGCCAATTCGCGGTGGTCCAAATGTCGCCCGAACTTTAGAGCTTTTACCTGCATTAATCGCGATTAGCGATACCCCAGAAATTCGGTTGTGTCAGGTATTTGAACGTAGTAACGAACATCCTGACACCACAGAACTAGATCAAGCTACCCAGTTACTCCAGGGTCAACTCAGCTGTCCAATTTTTTCTTTATCCGTTTGTTCCACTTCAGTTCCGGAAGCAATAATTGATATGACCCAGAAAGACCAATGCGATGTAATAGTCTTAGGAGCAAGTCGCGAAGGGTTATTACAACAGGTAATTAAAGGGAATATTCCCGAAGCGATCGCCCGTGGTGTTAACAGCACCATCATTTTAGTGCGTGGTGCGATACGCTAGAAAATAATCAAGAAAACTAATATAAAGCTAGATCCATGATTCCCACAGTTATTGAACAGTCTGGCCGTGGTGAACGCGCCTTTGATATCTATTCGCGACTCCTCCGAGAGCGGATTGTCTTTTTGGGACAACAGATAGATGCCGATCTGGCTAACTTGATCGTGGCTCAGTTGCTGTTTTTAGATGCCGAAGATCCGGAAAAAGATATTTACCTTTATATCAATTCACCCGGAGGGTCGGTGACGGCTGGCATGGGCATTTTTGATACCATGAATCATATTCGCCCGGAGGTTTCCACGATCTGTATTGGTTTGGCTGCTAGTATGGGAGCATTTCTGTTGAGTGCTGGTGCCAAAGGTAAGCGCATGAGTTTGCCCCATTCCCGGATTATGATCCATCAACCCCTCGGTGGCGCTCAAGGACAAGCAACAGATATTGAAATCCAAGCCAAAGAAATTTTGTACCACAAACGACGCTTGAATGAATTACTAGCGGCTAATACGAATCAGCCCCTAGTTAAAATCGAAGAGGATACGGACAGAGATTTCTATATGTCAGCCAAGGAAGCAATGGAATATGGTCTGGTTGATCAAGTAATTGACCGTCGTCCTTCTGCTACCCGTCCTGTAGCTGCCGTCAGCTAGCGAGCAAAAATCAGTCCGGAGTAATTTTCCAGTAGGGGCGTAACCAAGGTTGCGCCCCTTACCATTTCCAACTCCTGAATTTAAGGTGTGGGTAAAGATTCCAAATGGTGGAGAAATTGCAATAACTCGGCGTGACTTAGCAGTGCTCGCAAGGTCTTACCCTTACCATAGGTGCGTTCTAGGTAATTTTTTCCTTCTTCAGGAGTCCAACCCAGACGCTTCAGCTCGATATCAGTAGCGCCGATCGCCTCCATACAATTTAAGAAATTGATCACTTCAGCATCATTAAGTTCATGGAGAGAGTGCTTGCGATAAGTTTTTTCTAAGTAACTACGTTTTTGTTTATCACTCCAACCGAATTGTTTTAGTAGCCCATTGATTTTCGCGATCGCATCACTAAGATCAGTCATAGTTTCACCCGGAACAGTATTAATTTCACTGATCACGGGATTTTGATTAATTAGCGGATCACTAATCTGGCTCAGGATTTCTGTTGATGGACTGCTGATTTCGCTCACCACAGTATATTCAGGAATAATTGTCTCAATTGGTTCAGTTTCCCCATGATCAGCAGGTAAATTGATGTCTGACTCCAATGGTTGGTTAACTTCTAGTTGCGGATCTGATTGAGCAGAAATACTCGACCAAGTAGGAGAAGACCAATCTTTTGCCGTTGTACTCGTGAGGGGAGCTGGCCAAACTCCCTCGGGAATTTCTTTTGTTTCTGAAGTTGAAGTAAACAAATCTGGAGAAAAAGAAGTATTGTTTGTAGAAGGTGCCGTTCTTGATATTTCTGAGGAAGCGGATCGTCCCGGGGCAATGGGCTGAATACTTAAAACCTCCAAAGCCCTAATGCGAGCTCGGTTTTCTGCTATTTCGATCGCGTCATCAGCAGCTAGACCTGTGGCTAAAGTAACGCCATCTACGATCACTGAAGCTCGCACTACATAAATTCCTTGGTTAATTTTCACTAACTCAGAAATTAAACTGCCCGTAGGATAATGGTTTCGGAATTGTGCAAACATAAAACTCCCGGAATGTTTCCTAAAGTACGCACTAAAACTAAAATTAGATCAAGAGTAATCACTCTAATCTGGCAAGATTGAGCGTGTGAGTGTGTTTAATCCCACTTTTGATCATTTTGGGCGAGCAAGCAGGTCTAAAAAACCCAAATTATCGCCTAGGTAACCGAGTTAAGAGAACAAGGACTATTCGCTACATGGAATTTTCGATCGCGACACTGCTTTCCAATTTTGCAGATGATAAATTGGTTGCCCCTAAAATCTTGGAGAAGAAATTAGGATGTCAAGATGAAACTAGTCTTGATAAGTTGCAAATTGCTTTAGATGTACTCGAGAAAATCGGCTTATTAATTAAAGAAAAAGGCCGTTATCGACGAGTAGGTGAAGAAGGGATCGTTGAAGCTAAACTCCGCTGTTCGAGCAAAGGTTTTTGCTTTGCGATTCAAGATACGGAAGGTGCCGAAGATATATATATTCGTGAATGTCATCTGAGTAATGCTTGGAATGGCGATCGGGTGTTGGTGAAAATTATCAAAGAAGGTAGTCGTCGTCGCTCTCCGGAAGGAGAGGTCCGGTTAATTTTAGAACGCGGTAATCCTTCAGTTTTAGCACGGGTGAAACAAACTGAAGTCGGCTATCGAGCGGTTCCTTTAGATGATCGCCTGTTATTTGAACTCCAACTGAAAGCCAATGGCAATAACTTAGAAGAAGCGATCGATCATTTAGTACATGTCGAAGTTCTGCGCTACCCTTTAGGACAAAATCTGCCCCTAGGTCGCATCGCTAAGATTCTCGGAATTGATGCTGAAGCAGCTAATGATCTAGATATCGTTTGCTGTAAACATGATTTACCCCGCAGTTTTCCTCCCCTGGTGATTGCGACTGGTAATGAGTTATCAAAAACAGTCCGGAAGGTGAATTTTAAAAATAGATTAGATCTACGTGATGTGTTTACGATCGCTTTTGTAGCTGAAAAAGAAATCAAAACCCAAGAGTCAGCGACGGAAATTACTGCTGCTAGTTATCCGATCGAACACGCGATCACTCTGGAAACTACTCACCAAACTGGTCAATGGCGTTTAGGTATTCATGTTACGGATGTTTCTCATTTTGTTCAACCTGAAGAAAAATTAGATCGAGAAAGCTTAAAACGTGGCACTTCTGTACATCTAGGAGAAACCATCTTACCGATGTTACCTAAATATGTCAGTAGTGAAGTTTGTTCTTTATTACCAGAACAAGATCGATTGGCAATTTCGGTGTTGATCACTTTAAATGCGAAGGGACAGGTGTTAGAATTTGAAATTCAACCAACGGTCATCCATTTAGATGAATTAATCACCTATGAAAAAGCCACAGCAATTTTAGAACGTCGTGAGACTAATCGCATTCTGAGTCCGCTTTTGGAGCAACTTTTAGCACTCAGTATTCGTTTACAAGAACAGCGACATCAACGTGGTGCTTTTGCCCTAAATTTGCCAGATAGTAAAAATCCCTATGAAGATGAAGGGCTGATTGGTGCGACGATCGTCTATCCCTCTCCTTCAATCAGGGCAATGATTACAGAGTTAATGATTCTAACTAATCAGCTTGTCGGAGAACATTTAAATGCGCTAGGAGTACCAACAATTTATCGAGTTCAACCTGCTCCTGATCCGGATGATGTGCAAGAGTTAATTAAATTGGCTAGCACTCTCGGGATTAATTTGCAATTGGAAAGTGAAGATACAGTTAATACTCAAGATATAAAATTTTTTACCGAAGAGTTTGCTAAATCTCAAGCAGACAGAGTGTTAACTTATCAGTTACAATCCCTCCTTAGACCAGCACTTTACAGCACAACTCCCAAACCTCATTTTGGACTAGCGTTGCATTCGGGATATACTCATTTTACTTCACCCATTCAACGTTATCCAGATTTGTTGGTGCAACGCTCCTTACAAGCAGTGTTTGAATTAGGTCGCGATCGCCGTACTACTCGGGCTAAAGAAAGGGTTAATTTGCGTCATAGTTCTTGTCACGGTAAAATTAACTGGAATGTATTACCTCCAGAAGTTCATCATGAATTAGAATCACGTTTGTCTGCTCAGATTGTCCATCTTACTGATCGAGAAAAAGTCGCTTTTGAAGCTCAAGCAGATCTAAGTGGATTACAAAAAGCTGGGTTGATGAAAGAACGTACAGGGGAAACTTTTCCAGGATTAATTACAGGTGTTCAGTCTTATGGTTTCTTTGTCGAAATTGAACTCCCTGGTCCGAAAAATGAACCCCTGAGAGTCGAAGGACTGGTTCATGTTTCCTCGCTCAAAGATGACTGGTATGAATATCGTTCTCGACAAATGACTCTGGTTGGTCGGAAAAATCGTGCTTCCTATCGATTGGGCGATCGAGTAGAAGTTCAAGTTAAAAGCGTAGATTACTATCGTCAGCAAATAGACTTAGCTGTCGTCAGTGGTGGTAGTCAAGATGCGGATGATTATGATGATGCGCCTAATTCCGATTTGTCTTTTGACAACGATCCCTATGATTTTTAATCGTTAGTAGTTAGACTTTAGTAGTTATTTTTTTGCTGCTAATGTCTATCTGCTCACAAAAAACATGGGTTTGTGGGAAGCTCAGGTTCTTTAGACCGTTCGACTACGCTCACTTAGAGCCTGAGAGGGAAACGACCCAAGTGGTTTTAACCACCAGAGAATATTTCTTAATCTTACCATTGCTTTTGTAGAAAAGACTTACTTTTTTCTCGACATTAAGCTATGATGTATATAGAGAAAGGAAAGTAATCAAATGGTCAAAAAAAAGAAAACAGAAAAGAAGCCCCGTAGGGGGCGTATTGCAATACGCCCGTACTTAGGTGTTCAGCAAAATTTAATTAATGCTGGTTCAGAGTTAAAAGCAATTCTTGAATTTATTTGTTCAGAGTCCAATAAACTACACAATTGTGCTACCTATTACGCTCGTCAAATCTGGTTCAAAACTCGCAGATTTGTAACGAAGTTTGAGATCGGGGCACACCTAATACAAACTAAAAATAGACATTTTTCTGCCCTACCATCCGATGCCGCAACACAAACTTGTAATGCCGTAGGTGAGTCAATTAGTTCCTTCGCCAAATTACGAGAACTTTGGCTGAGTGGTCAACTCGAAACTAAACCCAACTTGCCCAATTATCGGAAAACAGGTGGCTATCAATTAATTGCCTATCCGAAACGATCGCTAAGGTTAATTGATGGAAAGATTAGATTTCCTTTAGGGTTGCAAATCAACGCTTGGTTTGGCATCAAAGAGTTTTTCCTACCAAAGCCAGTACGGGCGTATTGCAATACGCCCCTAGATTTTGAGTCTGTTAGAGAAGTCAGAATCCTCCCAAGAAATGGATGTTTTTATGCAGAGTTTGTCTACCCAAACTTAGTCGAAAAACCTGTTCTAGACCCAGCTAAATGCTTAGGGTTAGATCACGGTTTAAACAACTGGCTAACAGCCGTTAGTAATGTGGGCACAAGTTTTATTATTGATGGCAAACACTTAAAATCTGTTAACCAATGGTACAACAAACAAATAGCCAAACTCAAAGCTGGTAAACCAGAGGGGTTTTGGTCTAATCGTCTGGCAGCAATGACTGAAAAACGAAACAGACAGATGAGGGATGCTATCAACAAAGCGGCTCGGTTAGTGATAAACCATTGTTTGAATAATGGGATAGGAACTTTAGTATTTGGTTGGAATAAAGGACAAAAAGATAGCATTGAGTTAGGTAAGAAAACTAATCAGTACGGGCGTATTGCAATACGCCCCTACCAAATACCTACGGCTAGACTCAAAGCAAGACTTGAACAACTTGGTAAATTGTTCGGCATTAAGTTTGAAGAAACTGAAGAAAGCTACACAAGTAAAGCTAGTTTTTTAGACGCTGACCCCATGTACGGGCGTATTGCAATACGCCCCTACGATGGTGAAAAACCTTTTATAATGGACAGCATCAGGAAAAAGAGTTAAACGAGGCTTGTATGTCAGTTCTAAAGGCATTCAAGTTAATGCCGATTGCAACGGTGCAGCTAATATTTTGAGAAAAGTAGCGGTGAATCTTGGGCTAGTCCTAAGTGAAATCAGTAGAGGTGTCTTGTACGCGCCTTTGAAGGGGCGTATTGCAATACGCCCGTACAGACTCTGGACTATTCAAGAATCTCCGTGTCTTTAGACCTGAGAGTATCAATGATCAACTCTTACCAATAAAAACTTACAAATTGCAACATCATCCTTTAATTTTGGGAATTTCTGGAGCATCTGGTCTGATCTATGCTGTCCGTTCCCTGAAATTTTTATTGCAGGCAAATTATCCAATTGAGTTAGTCGCCTCGAAAGCAAGTTATTTGCTCTGGCAAAGTGAGTATGGGCTAAAAATGCCCGCCCAAATGCCTAAACAGGAGGAATTTTGGCGTCAACAAGCGGGTGTAGAAAATAGTGGTAAGCTGACCTGTCATTTTTGGCATAATGTGGGCGCTAATATTGCTAGTGGTTCCTTTCGCACACTGGGGATGATAGTGATTCCTTGCAGTATGAGTACAGTAGCTAAACTAGCAGTAGGGATGAGTTCTGATTTATTGGAACGAGCTGCTGATGTCCAACTCAAAGAAGGTCGTCCCTTGGTGATTGTACCGCGCGAAACTCCCTTGAGTCTGATTCATCTCCGGAATTTGACTGCTTTAGCCGAAGCTGGTGCCCGAATTGTCCCAGCAATTCCTGCTTGGTATCATCAACCCCAGACTATTGAGGATTTGGTCGATTTTGTGGTTGCTCGCGCTTTAGATCAGCTCAATATTGATTGTGTTCCCCTGCGTCGGTGGGAAGGACTTGCTCCTGATGCTGATTAATGTTTGATTCTTTTCCGGTGAGCAAACCATCAGATTTAACTACTCAAGTTGAGAAAGGAGATTCTCATGTCTAGTATGCGGATTGTGTTAATCATTACAGTGGTAGCGATCGCGGTTTTTTGTGCCCAGAATTGGCAAGAATCCATCACATTAGTGTTTTTGGGGATGCAAACGGTGCCATTACCCCTAGGATTGTTAATTTTAATTTCGATGATTGCTGGTGGATGTACTTCCTTGCTGTTCTCTGGTTTGTTCCAACTCTCCAATTATTTGTCTGCTCGTGGGCGATCGCGCTTAGAAGAACCGCTACCATCGACCCCCCGGTCCACTATTTTTTCTGGAAATCGGGGTGGGAAAACTCCTTCATCCACTCCTCGCGATCGGTCTAGCAATGATCCTCCCCCATTTTCACCACCAAATCGAGTCCAAGTAGATTTACCTAATCATCCCCAAGATGATGATGATGATTTTGAGGAGGAGCTTGAGTCAGAACATCCTCATCGTCAATCAGCAGAATTTCATCAAGAACCTACCAACTACGAAGTTACTCAAGCACCACAAGCTAGTTCTTGGTCTGGGTCAGTTTATTCTTTTAGTTACAAACAACCCACTGATTCAGCAGTGGGCAAAACCGAGTCTGTTTATGATGCAGATTATAAGGTGATTAAACCCCCAGTTAAACCAATTGCTGAATCTGAGGACGATTGGGAACAGAAACCGAAAAAAACTGATCATGATGACGACGATTGGATCTAAGACATTGAGCCATTTGGTGATCCAGACTGTTAGAGATGCTGCTCAATGTCAATCTTCTGATATTTACACCAATATTTAGCTCTCGGGAGATTTTCCTATATTAATCCTCGGATTTTTATTCAGCCGGGAAATTGTTGGTCGCTTCGTTTAGCAGAGCCCGCATATGTTCAGCTGCCACTCGAATATGCTGAATATATTCTCCTTGTTCCTCATCTTCTGCACTTTCTGAGTTAATAGCTTCGAGAAACTCAACCGATAGCAAAATCGTATTGAGACAAGTCCGAAATTCGTAGGACATTAAGTTATAAAAATGAGCTTTAAGTTTGGTAGATTCTTGTTCTTGTGTCATCTGGGCTTGCATGGAAATCACTCAACTCGCTGATCCCAATATCCATTATTTTTGATGGGAAAGCAATGATTTCAAACTGGCTGACAGGTGATGCTTATCTGTGATCTGATTGATGGAAAACTCTGAATTTATGTGACTGAGCGATCCCGATCAGGTGATTTTCAGCTCGGAGCTGGGATGACACAATCGAGTCCGGTAAGTGATCCAGATCATCGATTTTGGCCAATCAAAGTGGCAGACCGAAGTCTGCCCAACTACATTACTATTGTATTAGTCCGATCTGCGGATTGCTTCTAAGATCCGAGAGAAATAAAACTTAGTGCTGGTCATTGCTTGACGCTGAACTGAAAAACCATTATTTTCCAGAATCTTCACGATCTCAGCTTCGCGGTGCTGGTAAGCACGAGTGGTTTTACTTGGTCCTGGAAACAACTCACCAATTTTCTTGAGTATGCTTAAAGCGAAAGTTTTTGGTGCAAAGCTTAAAATCAAACGAGATTGGGATCGGGAACTAAGATGACTAATCATCTGGGCCATTTGCTGGTCTGGATAGTGGATCAGGACATCTAAACAAATAACTGTATGATAACGACCACTCAAAGCTTCTAAATCCTGTGCCATGAAAGTCAGGTTATAATTAAACTTGCCTAAATTTGTCTGGGATCTAAGGTAAGCTTCTGCTACCATTTTCTCGGAAATATCACTACCGTAGACGATCGCCCCTAATTCTGCTAAAGGAATACTCAGACTACCCACTCCACACCCTGCATCACAAATAGTCAGTCCCGGTAAATTTCCATCCGCGGTTAACCATCTGACCACTGTATCCACTGTCTGCTGATGTCCTTTGCGGATATCTCGTTGGACTTTACTTACCTCTCCATCACCATAAATTCGTCGCCAACGCTCGAACCCCGTGGCGTTAAAGTAATCTTTGACAATGGTTTTATCGTCGAATCCGTTCATTAATTTCTCTCAATTTCCAATTCCCGATATTTTCATCATATTCCCTAACTGTCTGTTCTTGTTGTCACTAATGCTCAGATATTAAAAAAAAAGATCGGTATGTCAATTACGATTAAGTTGTGATATATAATTCAGAAAGAAAAAAAATTCATCCTAGCAGGAAAAACTCATGTCTGAATTTCACGATTTTTTGAAGTATCAATTTGCATACGTTGCAATTGGCGAATTTAAGGAAGGTAAATTTTCGGATGCAGAAAAACTTTTTGAAAAAGCTGTATCAACTTTTACCCAAGGTTTTAAAAGGGCTTATCTACTGCAAGAACCAGGAACAGACAAAGGAATTGCCATAATTATATGGGATAGTAAAGAAGATATGGAAGCTAATAAAAGCGAAATGTATGACGCAATCTTAAAGGAAATGAATCCCTTATTTCTGAAGGCACCCGTGATCAATTGTTACGAAATCTTGAATGAAATTAGACCAAAAATTGGAGTAGAATAGTTTTGATCTTAGTCGTCTAAGATCAAAGCATGAATTAGGAGCATAATTAGCTAATTAGTGGGCAAGAAAATAATCTTTGCCAGTTGAGAGTTCGTGGGGATGACTTTAACTCCCAACGTAATAGTTGTGTAGCTGGTTGTCCCTTCGAGAGCCCAGGAAGACCGATGGCTCGTCTTGGTACTTCTGTCCCAAGCGCGATCGCTCTTCCTACTTCACAAATTCCCCATTTGACTAAATTCTGTATCCCCATTAATAGTGGTAAGGCTGTCCCAGCTAAGATCCCATTTTGTAACTTGGT
This sequence comes from uncultured cyanobacterium, assembly GCA_963744145.1. Classification (GTDB taxonomy): domain Bacteria; phylum Cyanobacteriota; class Cyanobacteriia; order Cyanobacteriales; family CAWUOF01; genus CAVUSO01. The sequence goes on from CAVUSO010000001.1 coordinate 3,375,592, forward strand.
ATGATAGTCTAGTCTAATCCACGCTGTGCCGTCTTTCACTTCAATCTGTCGGGTGTCCCAAGGATAGGTCCCATCAGGTAGTCCTAAAGGTGCCAGTGCATCACTGACGAGAAAGACTCCTTGCTGATCCGAACTAGCACGTAAGAGTAAATTAATCATCATGGGATTAACGTGCTGTCCATCGGCAATTAAGCCACATTGCACTCCGGGATTGAGCATTGCTGCTGCTAATAAACCTGGTTCACGATGATGTAATGGGGGCATCGCATTAAAAGCATGGGTTACCATCGTCGCACCCAGATCAAATGCTTGCTGTGCTTGCAATTCGGTCGCCAGAGAATGTCCTAAACTAACAATAATTCCCTGCGATCGCAAATAAGGAATTACTTCTGAGTGGGGAGCTAACTCTGGTGCTAAGGTAATAATTTTAATAATCTTGAGATAATCTCCACAAACTCGCTTGACATTTTCTAGCGTCAGTGGTAAAAGATATCTTTCTGGATGAGCGCCACGTTTATCAAAATTAATAAAAGGACCTTCAAGATGAACTCCCAGAATATTTGCGGTTGGGGTTGGTTGGAGTCGGTGAGCTGAAGTATGGATAAAATTAGCGAGGATACTGAGGGATCGGTGAATATTCTCGACAGAAGTTGTGACCAAAGTTGGCAAAAATCCATCCACTCCTTGGTTCCATAACAATTGACAGATTTCCTGTAACCGAGAAAAATTGGCGGAATTGAGATCTGTAAAAGCTAGACCCAAGGCTCCATTAATTTGTAAATCAACACCACCTAAAGAAATCCAGTCTCCTTCCACATCGATCACCTCAACATCGGTGGAGACTAACTGAGTTATGGGCTCAATAGCTTGAATTATGCCCTGACAAATCAAAATCTGGTGTAAACCTGGCACAGTAGGTAAGCGAGCGTTGATAATATTTAGCGGTGCAGTTGGAGTGGGAATACTTGGCTCTGTCATCATTTTTAATTTTTCTGTCAACATGAATATTGTGGATGAAGATCACCTAAAATTTAAAGTCTGCCTTGATAATTAATTACTACAGATGGTTCAAGCATTAATTGGTATTATTATGGGAAGCGATTCCGATTTGCCAACCATGAAAGAAGCGATCGCGGTAGCTGAAAATTTTCAGGTACCTTGGGAAGTTGCCATTGTTTCTGCCCATCGAACTCCTCAACGCATGGTAGAATATGCTGAACAAGCTTGTGAGCGGGGCTTAAAAGTAATTATTGCTGGAGCTGGAGGTGCAGCACATTTACCAGGGATGGTAGCTGCTTTGACGCCTTTACCAGTGATTGGAGTTCCCGTACCTAGTCGTTATTTACAAGGAATGGATTCTCTCTATTCCATTGTCCAAATGCCCGCAGGTATCCCAGTTGCGACTGTGGCGATCGGTAATGCTCAGAATGCTGGTTTACTAGCGATCCAAATCTTAGCAACTTATCGGCCAGAATTATTGGAGCGCGTACAGCAATATCGACGGGATTTAGCCCAATCTGTGCTTGATAAACAAACCCGTCTGGAAAACTTAGGTTATCAAGACTACCATCAGATTTAACAATGGGGACTCTTATTCCAGATCCTTTCTAACATTTCAATTTGTTCTTGGAGACTAGCTGTTTGTGGATAGCGATTTTTTTTGGCTCGCGATCGACTGAACATATAGCCCATCACTGTGGCACCAATCACAATGGTGATCAAAATTTGATTAATCTGTCCGAGCTGGTTTTCTTGACTAGGTTGGATATTGCTCTGAGGTAGTTTTTGGGGTAGTAATAATTGCGGTTGAGTACATTGTTTACTATTAGCATTATTATTGCTGCTTAATTCATTTACCCAATTCTGCGCTTCCAGGGAATTGCTTTGGTTTTCTACATTAGTAGCGATCGCGGGTGTTCCGATGGATAACAATCCTACCGTTGCCAAGCAAACATTTAAACAATTTAGCAGTTTGATTTTCATAGTTAATTGAGTAGATGATAATTATTTGGCGTAATTAATAAGAGCCTTTAAACGGTGATATTTGGAAAACCAATCACTTATTTTTGAGTAAATCACATATGTTTTCCTGACCAAAATTTTCTAGATTTTCTTAATATTAAATTTTCAGTATAACCAGTTAAGGCGGGACATGATTGCTAGGTAAGGATTGGACTATGCTCATCCAGGTGTTTTGACTTACTGGTTTTACGGTTTTTGTGAATACTCCTATTGGTAAATTGGCATATATATTTTACTACATTAATGATAAATATAATTTTCAGGTTTGTCAAGCCAGTCAATCATTTGCTGATCGCTGACCAAAATTTGCTTGGGCGATCGCCGGACTAAACTTAACAAAAATAAACAAATATTTATATAGCTTTACATTTGGGGAAATTTTTTTGGTTGAGCAGAAACTAATAACAAATTTATCGGTGATAATTTGATATTTTTGACAGTTGCTAAAATGCCAATTTTTGAATTTCGAGAACCTTTAAGCATCTTTAAGCATCTTTAAGCATCTTTAAGCAAAATTTAGAATTGTGTAAAAAGTGAACAATAAGGTTAGCAAACCACTTCAGTAAAGCGACCTGAACTTGATCAACAAAAATCAATTTATTAGGGGTGAGGGGTTTCACCCCCTATAGTTTAAATGGGTTTATGTAACTTCTGATACAGAATTACCTTGAATAGAATTGCTGCAATTCAATGTCACATATGTAAAAATTTGTATGCAACGATGGAAGAACAAAAACGATTGTTGAAAAAAATTCTGATGACCGGGGTCCTGGCACTATGGCTAGTAGTATGCCCACTGATGGGTCAAGCGATGGCTCAAGACCAACCGGCGACAGCGACTCCCAGTCCCGCAGTAGTTAGCCCTTCACCGACAGGAGCAACACCAACACCAGGAGCTTTACCTAATGCTCCGATCGTACCAACACCAGGAGCAACAGCGACACCAGGAGCAGCACCAGCAGCAGGAGAAACCCCTGCGGCACCACCAGGAACACCAGCACCTCCCAAAATCGATACAGGTGATACAGCTTGGATGCTAGTTTCCTCAGCCCTGGTGCTATTAATGACCCCTGGTCTGGCATTTTTCTACGGAGGACTGGTGCGATCGCGCAATGTGCTCAACACCATGATGATGAGTTTAATCCTCATGGCCTTAGTAGGAGTTACTTGGGTACTATGGGGTTATAGCCTATCCTTTGCAGTTACAGTTCCAGCGAACCCCCCTGATTCGTGGTTTGGGGAAGGAATAGAAAAATTCATAGGTAACTTGAACTGGATATTTTTAAACAGCGTAACTGCGGATAAACCAGATATTGTGGGTTACGCACCGACGATTCCTCATCAGGTTTACATGGTCTACCAGATGATGTTTGCGATCATCACCCCAGCGTTAATTTCCGGGGCGATCGTCGAGCGGGTCAGCTTTAAAGCATATTTCTGGTTTATCATTCTTTGGTCTACCTTTATCTACTGCCCCTTAGCCCACTGGGTTTGGGGTAAAGGTTGGCTGAACGCGATGGGAGCTTTGGACTTTGCGGGTGGAACCGTTGTGCATATTAGTTCCGGTGTTTCTGCGTTAGTCGCCGCTTGGGTAATTGGTTCGCGGAAAAGCTTTATGGTCAAACCCGCAGCACCCCATAACGTGCCCTATGTTTTACTAGGAATCGGACTACTGTGGTTTGGTTGGTTCGGGTTTAATGGTGGTAGTGCTTTAGCATCAGGTGCTTTAGCGACCGTTGCTTTTGTGGCGACAATGATTGCTACTGCTTCGGCTGGTTTAACCTGGGTAATTATTGAATGGGTACTCAGAGGTAAACCAACCGCAGTTGGGATCGCGAGCGGATTTCTGGCTGGATTAGTTGGTATTACTCCAGCCGCAGGTTTTGTCAATCCGATTGGGGCAATTCTGGTAGGTTCTCTGACCTCTGTTGCTTGCTTCTTTGCCGTTAGTATCAGAGCCAAATTACAGTTTGATGACTCGCTTGATACCTACCCGGTTCACGGTGTTGGTGGTACAGTCGGGGCAATCCTTACAGGTGTTTTTGCCACCAAAGCAGTTAATAGCGCTGGTGCTGATGGTTTGATTGCTGGTAATCCTGGTCAAGTAGGTATCCAACTAGCTGGTGTGGTAGCAACCTATATCATTGCTGCAATTGGCACTTTTATTATCCTTAAGGTCTTAGCAGCATTTATGGATTTGCGTGTCAAATCTGAGGCTGAAGACCAAGGGTTAGATATCAATGAGCATGGTGAAGAAGGTTATGGTGAAGAATTTACTTCGGGTTTCAGTTTTTCTAAGGAATCATAATTCCTCAATTTTCCTGTGAAAAACTGTACTTAAGATCAAATTCAACTTAGTCCACTGATTAGTTAGCTGATCAGTGGATTTCTTTTGGAGGAGAACGAACAGCAATTTAAGCAATTATTTTTCTGCTCAGAGTTAATGATTATTTATCCAGCGGTTAAGATTGGCTTGCTCGCATTTATTTCAACAGAGTAACATTAAATCCCCAGAAGTATAGTTTTATTAATTGAGTATGACAGTAGCTCTTGAACAAGCCCATCTAATCAACTAGTATCTACAGGAGCGATCGCGGAATTGAATACTCTAGGTCTGGCATTTAATCAAATGGCAAATCAGTTGAAAACTGCTTTTACTAGTTTAGAACAAAAAGTCCAAGCACGAACTGCCGAACTTGCCGAAGCTAAAGAATATGCTGAAGTCGCCAATCAAGCTAAAAGCGAATTTCTAGCAAATATGAGCCATGAATTACGCATACCTCTGAATGGGATTTTGGGTTATGCTCAAATTATGCAACGGGCAACTGATCTTAATCAACATCGTAAAGGTGTGAATGTGATTGAACAAGCTAGCAATTTGCTGTCAACTGGTGAGCATGATGGGGAGTGCAATTCAAGTCAGTAGTAGTTTAGGAGTAGGAAATATTTTTTGGTTTGAAGTTGATTTACCACTCTCCAATAATTGGATGAATATCGCAACTATGTCTAAACAAGGCAAAATTATTGGTTATGCTGGTGAGCGGAAGAAAATTATGATCGTCGATGATAAACTAGTTAATCGGATCGTGATTGCAGAGGTCTTAAAACCCCTAGGGTTTCTGATTGCTGAGTCGGAAAATGGGCAGGAAGGATTAAAAAAAAATGGCTCTATTTCAAGCAGATTTAATTATTACTGATATGGCGATGTCCGAGATGAATAGTTATGAATTTGTTCGTCAGGTTCGTCCAGATTACACTCAGGATTTACCAGTGATCGTCGCTAGTGCTAGTAGCAAAAAGACTAGCAAGCATCAATAACCAATATCAAGGATTTCGCGATCGCATCTGTACTTTAGTTGCAGAATTTAATGAAAATGGGATGGTCGAATTTCTAGCAGGGGGTCAAACAAAATAATTAACACCTCTTCTTGGTTCTGGCAAAACTTTTTAGGAAATTTTCTCAATTGACCAAATATATATCTACCTATTGGTGATTTACTAATTAAATAATTTAGACGCCTTTGCAAACCAATGATATTATAGAGGTATTCGGCAAAGATTAGATCAACAAAAATATGAAATTACATCTACACTTGGTCTTGATAGTTCCGTTTGTATTACAAATCTTTGCAGCAGTAGGATTAACCGGATGGTTGTCCCTACGGAACGGACAAAAGACATTGGAAAACCTTGTTACTGAATTGCAGAAGGAGATCGGTAATCGGATCGAACAACGTTTGAATAATTTTTTAGAAAAACCTTATATTGTTAATCAAAATATTCTCGATGCTGTTGATCTAGGATATATTGATCTGAAAAAACCTCGCAGTGTACAGTCTTATTTTTTAAAAGAAATAAAACTCTTCTCACAAGTTAGTTATATTCAAATTGGTAACGAGAAAAAAGAATTTTATGGGCTTGAGCGTCTAGATGATGGCAGTTTTAATGTAGAAATTTGCGATCGCAACACTAATTATAATTTATACACCTACGCAACGGATAAGCAAGATCATCTGACTAACAAGTTATTACATATTGTTCCTAACTATAATCCTCGTCTTCGTCCGTGGTATATTGCTCCTGCGACCCAGAAGAAATCAAGTTGGACTAATATTTATACTTATCCCAATCATTCGCGACTAGCTATTACTCTAGGAGTTCCTGTTTACAATGAAACCAAAAAATTGCTGGGAGTGATTGCTACAGATTTGGTTTTATTAGATATTAATAAATTTCTCAGTCATTTGCAACTGAGTAAGTCAGGTCAAACTTTTATTTTAGAACGCTCTGGACTATTAGTAGCTACTTCGACCCCAGAAAACCCTTTTTATTTCAGTGAAAAAGAGCAAAAATTTCAACGACTTCCAGCAATTAATAGTCACAATCAGTTAACCCAATTAGCAGCTAAATTCTTACAGCAACACTTTCAAGACTTACACCAAATTGTCAGACCAGAACAACTCAGCTTTCAAATGAATGGTGAGCAACAATTTTTACAAATATTACCCTATCAAGATCAATTTGGCTTAAATTGGTTGATCGTGATTGTTGTACCTCAAAGTGATTTTATAGCTGAAATTAATGCTAATATAAATACTACTATTTGGCTCTGTTTAGGGGCTTTAAGTATCGCCACAGTAATGGGAATTTATACTTCACGGTGGATTAAGCACACAATTTTACGTCTGATTGAGTCAGCTCAGGCGATCGCTGAAGGTAATTTATATCAACAGGTATCGGGAGGTGCGATCGCGGAGCTAAATACTTTAGCTAGCGTATTTAACCAGATGGCAATTCAATTGCAAGAATCTTTTTTTACTCTCGAACAGCGAGTACAAGAACGCACTGAAGCGCTCCTCATTAGCCAAGAACGGTTACAATTAGTAAATGAGAGTGTCAATGATGGAATTTGGGATTGGAAAATATCCTCCAATGAAGTATATTTTTCACCCCAATGGAAAAAAATGTTGGGGTATGAGGAAAATGAAATTCCTCACCAATTTTCAAGTTGGGAAAATTTACTCCATCCTGATGATTTACCAGAAGCAAAAAGATTGGTTGTAGATCATCTCGAAGGGAGAACTGAAAACTTCCATATTGAATTTCGGATGCGTCATAAAATGGGTCATTATCCCTGGATTTTGTCTCGGGCTAAAGTTGTAGTAAGAGATCCGAAAGGAAGAGCGATCCGAATGGTCGGATCTCATACCGATATTACCGATCGCAAACAAATTGATTTAGAATTGCAACAAGCTAAGGAAACTGCGGAAATTGCTAATCAAGCAAAGAGTGAATTTTTAGCGAATATGAGCCATGAATTACGCACTCCTCTAAATGGAATTCTTGGTTATGCTCAAATTATGCAACGTACCCCTGACCTCAACCAATGTCGTCAAGGTGTTGAAGTAATTGCTCAAGCAGGTTCTTACTTACTGACTCTCATTAATGATATTTTAGATTTGGCAAAAATTGAAGCAAGGAAAATGGAGTTATTACCAAAAGACTTACATTTTCCTTCCTTTTTAGTAGGGATATTGGAAATCGCCAAAGTCGGAGCAGAAAGCAAAGATATCGTTTTCCATTTTATTGAACCAGTTAATCTCCCCAAGTGGGTAGTTGTAGATGAAAAACGTTTACGTCAAGTGTTACTTAACTTATTAGGCAATGCAATTAAGTTTACCAATCGCGGTAGCGTTACATTTAAAATTGAAGTCTTATCGCAAAGTGATTATAGCAGTAAAGTTCGATTTAATATCCAAGATACAGGTATTGGGATGAGCCCCGAACAATTAGCAAAAATATTTTTGCCTTTTGAACAAGTTGGTTCTAAATCCCGTCGGTTAGAAGGTACTGGTTTAGGATTAACAATTTGTCGTCAAATAGTCACTATGATGGGTAGTGAAATCCAAGTCAGTAGTAATTTAGGAACAGGAAGTACCTTCTGGTTTGAAATTGAATTAACTCACTCTAATCAATGGATTAATGCTGCTACTATATCGGAAAAAGGCAGAATTATTGGTTATGTTAATCCCCCAAAGAAAATTTTAATAGTTGATGATAAATCTGTCAATCGCACGCTGATAATGGAAGTATTGAAACCGCTCGGATTCTTGATTACCGAAGCGGAAAATGGACTGAAAGGGTTAAGTAAAGTTGCCAAATTTATCCCAGATTTAATTATTACAGATATTGTCATGCCGGAAATGGATGGTTACGAATTTGTTCGTGCTATTCGTGAATCTTACGATCCAGAATTACCGATTATTGCTTCTAGTGCTAGTGTATCTTTAGCCGATAAAAGTTCAGCGATCGCATCGGGCTGTAATGATTTTATCGAAAAACCGATCGATATTGAAAAATTACTCAAAGTGATGCAAAAATATTTAAACTTAGAATGGATCTATGCTGAACCTCAAGTTGAAATTGAATCACCATTATCAGAAATAATTTTCCCCACGCTAGCTGAGTTAACCATACTTTATCAAGCGATTAAGATTGGTGATATTATGACGATCGAAACAGAAGCCAAAAGACTAGCGACCATCAATTCCCAATATCAAAGATTTTGCGATCGCATCTGTACTTTAGCCGCAGAATTTGATGAACCTGGAATCGTCGAATTCCTGGGTCACGGTCAAACAAAATAGGTATGTAGTAGCGATAAGAGCGTCGCTCTCATCGAAACTACACTGGGCTGATCTAAACCATATTAACAGCAATTTTTAGTAAGAACAAAAGAAACTTGGGAATGGGTCTATTCTAAGACTTCTTTAATTTTAGCTACATCCAAAGCACGACCAATCATCACTAAACTAGTTTTTCGTAATTCATCAGCTTTCCAAGGACGATCATAAAAATATTCAAAACGAGATCCCACTCCTTGCAACACCAAACGCATTGGTTTATGATTGACTGCAACAAACCCTTTAATGCGATAAATTTCCTGATGTTGGACTAAATTTTGCAATTTTTCTACCAGTGTCTTTGGTTCAAACGTTTGCTCGACGACAAAATGAACCGAATTAATTTCCTCATCATGATCATGTTCTTCCTCATGATCATGGTGACTAGGACGAAGGTCTAAATTATCTTCAACTGTAGCATTAAATCCTAGTAGTAAGTCTGGATTAATCTGACCATCTTGACAAGCTACGATTTTTACACCAGGTTGTAATTGTGTTTGTAACCATTGCTCTACTTTGGTACGGGTTTGGGAATCAACTAAGTCTACTTTAGTTAGTAGCACTAAATCAGCACATCCTAATTGATCCTCAAATAGTTCTTCGATTGGTGTTTCGTGATCTAAACTATCATCTGCTTGTCGTTGAGCATTTAATGCGTTTAGATCGCTAACTATTCTTCCTGATGCTACTGCTTCGCAATCTACTACGGTAACTACACCATCAACTGTAGCACCTGTGCGAATTTCTGGCCAGCGGAAAGCTTGAATTAAGGGTTTTGGTAATGCTAATCCTGATGTTTCAATTAAAATACAATCGATGCTCGATCGCTTTTTGAGAATTTCTTGCATTGTGGGCAAAAATTCTTCCTGGACGGTACAGCATAAACAACCATTAGTAAGTTCGACGATATTATTAGCGAGTTCTTCTTCATCTTCGCAAATGTTGCAAGATCGCAACAAATCTCCATCAATCCCTATTTCACCAAATTCATTAACTAAAACTGCGATTCTGCGTCCTTGATTATTTTGCAATTGTTGTCGAATTAAGGTAGTTTTACCGGCACCGAGAAATCCGGTAATTATGGTCACTGGTATTTTAGCACTCATAAATCTCCTGACTTTTTATTCTAGCGGTGGGATTTTTGCCAAAATCCCTTTCTTTAAAGGTTCTGGTCGTTCTGACCAAGGTAATAAACCATCCTGTTTACCCATGTATTGACTAGCACATTGTAATACTGCATCTGCTGTTTCTGGTAATTTTTCTGCGGTAACAGGTAAATTACCAAATAGATAAGTATATTTTCCCTGAGCAGCAAAGGAAATTGCACAAGCATGACTACAAGCACTCATACATTCTACTGCTTGAATGGGAAATTGTTCTTTTAATTCCCAGTTTTGGTGCAGTATCGTTAATTGCTCTAATAATTGCTGACCACCACTTTTACCGATGCGTTTTCCCTCTTGCCAAACTGAAGCGCAAGTGGTACAAACGAATAAAATATGTTGCGTTGTTTTGCTCATATTTAACATAATAACTCCTCTAATTTTTGCTCATTCCAGAGGGACTGATATAAACCATGTTCTTGCAATAGTTCTGCATGACTACCAATTTGAATAATTTCACCACGATCCATGACAAAAATTCGATCAGCAGTTGCCGCAGCTGACATTTGGTGAGAAATAAAAATAACCGTTTGGCGATCGCGTTTAAAACTCAAATTCTTCAAAATATCTGTGGCTGTCTGATTATCCACGCTTGAAAGAGCATCATCTAAAATTAAGATTGGTGCATCGATCAGTAATGCTCTTGCTAATGCTGTTCTTTGTCTTTGTCCTCCCGACAGAGTTATACCTCGTTCGCCAACGATCGTATCATATTGTTGGGGAAAGTTGATAATTTCTGTATAAATTTGTGCTTGTTTAGCGACATTTTCTACTTCGGCTAGTTCAACTAGGGGATTACCATAACGGATGTTATTTTGGATCGTAGTGCTAAACAGAAAACTATCTTGGGGTACATAAGCGATCGCACTTCGTAAATCTTCTAGTTGCAATTCGGTTATATCATATCCATCCAAGAATAGTTGTCCTGACTCTAACTCTAATAAACGTGGAATTATGTTCGCTAAAGTGGTTTTTCCTGCCCCAATTGGCCCAACAATTGCAACTGTTTCTCCTGGTACAATTTCAAAGCTGATATTTTTTAATATAGGTGCTTTTGCTCCTGGATAGGTAAAAGTCAAATTATTGGCTTTTAACAGTCCTTTTACTGGTTTTGGTAATGCGATCGCATGAGGACTATTTTTAATTTTTGGCTCCACGGTCATAATTGATTCTACCCGATCAATACTTACTTCCCCTCGTTGGTAAGCAGTAATCGTAAAACCTAGTAACGCGGTGGGAAAAACTAAACGTTCTACATATAAGATGAGCGCTAAAAAGTTACCGACAGTAATCTCACCGCTCGCGATCGTTCTCCCTCCAAAAACTAGTAAGATTAAGAAACTTGTACTTGCTAACCCGATCAAAATGGGAAATAATATAGATCGAGTTTGCGCGAGGCTAATATTAGCTTCTAATAGCTCCTGATTCATTAACCCAAAAGCACGACGTTCGTTTTCTTCTTGGGTGTAGATTTTAATCGAAGCAATACCACTAATATCTTCTTGAATCAGATCGCTTAAGTTAGATAGTTTTTCTTGGACTTCTAGTTGTTGATTCCTTAACCGATCGCTAAATAAGTGGACTAACAGTAGCATTAATGGATAAACTGTGATCGCTAATAGGGTTAATCTCACGTTAATCCATAACATTACTGGTAAAGTCAAAGCATAAGCAAATGTTGTGTTAGCAAGACTCAGCAGTGCAAATCCTACCAAACGTCGAATATTATCAACATCGCTAGTGGCACGATTAATTAAATCTCCAGCAGTATTAGTAGCAAAATAAGATGGTTCCAGAGTTAATAGATGTTCAAAAATCCTTTGCTTTAAATCAAATTCTACCTGTCTTCCTAGTCCAAATAATAATAATCGTGAGACAATTCTAATCACCCACATGATGCTAGCTAAGATAAAAATTAGCACCGCATAATTCAAAACTTTGTTAAAACTAAAAGTTATTTGCAGATCGTCAATAGTTTGACGAATCAGGAGCGGAATATAAACACCAAGTCCATTTACCACTAAGAGTGAGAAAATACCAAGTCCCAATTTCCATTTATGGGGACGTAGATAACCAATCAGTTTTTGGAATCGATAACTACTAGCGGTTGTCATAGAGGGAATTGGGAATTAATAACTGAACAGGGTATGGGCTAAGTTTCCATTATAAATTATATCATGATCAAGATTACCTAACCAAGTATGACAATAATTAGGTAAGTTTGATTTAGGCGATCGCTTACTAAAATTAGCTTTGTGATCGGATCAATAATTCTATATTACCGCTCTAAAAACTCCATTACTTCTAATATAACCTCAGCAATATCTGGTTTTTTGCAAGCAATTACTTGATCAGGAAGATGTTTATGGTGTGGAAAACTGGGCAAGTTAGGAAAATGCGGTGTGCTATCATAGCGAAAAATCAAATTATTTTGTTCGTCTTGGAAATGATATCGATAATCTATGTAGATAATCTGGTTATTTGCAAGGACTAGAATTTCACTAATTGCTAATAAATATTTAATGGCAAAGCGTATTCTCATGCGAAAATTAGCTCTCTCTGTCGTTAAAATGACTGCATTGTATTCCTCAACGTAGGCATTATAACAGTTAAGAAAAAGTTGCTCAATTTTATCAAAATAGGCAGAGAAAACTTTAGGCGACATTTCTGAGTTTACTCTCTAGGTATTGATGTAAAGCTAAATAATGTTGATAATTTCCTGCCCATTCAATCAACTCTTCATCATCAGTTGTTTTCCCTTGACTATATTTAGTAAAAAACTCTTCTGAATCCATTTGATATTTTATTTCATAGATATTTAGCTGTTTGACAGTGCCAACCAGTGCATCTAATGGTGATGTGTATTCAATAATTTGCTTACGCATGGTTTTATTTACTTAATTTTAACTCAAGTTGATGATTTTATCCTAATTATACTAAATACTTGCAAAATGGCTAGAACCTAAATATTTTTAGCAAATCAAGCGGGCGATGGGACTCGAACCCACGACGTTTAGCTTGGGAAGCTAACATTCTACCACTGAATTACGCCCGCGTCAAGTAAAATGGTTATAGTTTTTCGTAAAAACTAATTATAACACAATCCGGTTCAGTTAACCGTAGGGGCAAAGCATTTCGGCAAATCAATAATTGCCCAAACGCTTGCCCTGAGTTTACCCTGAGCCTTGCCCTGAGCGTAGTCGAAGGGGTAGCCGAAGGGCGTAGTCGAAGGGAAGAAGAATATTACCGAAATGCTTTGCCCTCAATCTATGCAGCCAACAGATCAACTATAATACAATCCGGTTCAGTTAAGAATATTTTTGGGGATCTCGGCAGAAGAAGGGTGAAGCAGTTAGAGAGTCGATGGTAGGGTGTCCCCTACCATCTCTCCTTCAAAACCGTGCTTGCGACTTTCACCGCACACGGCTCCTGAGTAAAGTAATCCTTGTCATAGATACGATATTGTGGAGTGCTCCTACGATACCGCTTGACACATTCTGGTTTACCCCTGTATCCCCACCTTCAGTTTGCACCTTGGTATTAGGCTTATCTAGGGTGACTAAAAACTGTGCCGTTTACCTCACCCGGTGCTGTCAGCAGATCTCTGTCATTACGGCAGAGCTTTGGCTTCTGCAACCATCCCTCACACTCACAACTTCCGGTTAGCTACCTACTTGTGTGACAAGAGCTGTGAGTGCTTTACTTCGTTCCGATTACACATTGTTTGAACTTTTAGCGTGATGCTTTCCACCGGGTTTATTGGCAGTGCTAATCAGTCAATCCGAAAATTGCTGATGCCTAATCCTTGCCTTTTGGCTTGGTCAATCAGCCATTTGACCATCTATTATAACGATGGTTCAGACGCATCTTCACTTGCGTTACACATCAGTTCTTGCTTGACAGCTACCCCAGTTGGCTAAGAGTATTTCTGCCTTTTATCCCCGCTTTATCCTGCTGGTTGCTACCCAACACAATATGGGATATGCTTTCACTCCTGCACTTGGAGGCCCTGACTTGGGGAGGAACCCCGCACAAGGATATGTAATCAGTTGTCAAGGTTCTGTGGAACCAGGCTAACCGTCCCTAAGTATTTCTACTCATTTAGGTTAAACGAATCGCACTTCGGGTATAATATTACTGCCCCCTTCGACTCTGCTCAGGGCAAGCTTCGACTCCGCCCCCTTCGACTCCGCCCTTCGACTACGCCCTTCGACTACGCTCAGGGTAAACTCAGGGTAAACTCAGGGTAAACTCAGGGTAAACTCAGGGTAAAGTTTGATCGCTCAATTGTCGCCCAAATGCTTCGCCCCTACGCTTAACTGAACCGTATTGTCTTATAGCCCTATTTTCTGATTTTAATTTTACCATTTTGATGTTCCGCTGAGGGTTGTAGTAATTTTTTCTGCCCCAATTGGCTGTTCGCTCTGAATATTTTTTCTTTCCAACCACCGCGCAAAAATTGTTCCAATCCCTGTTGGAAACTATCAATATAGGTAAATAATACTGGAACTACTACTAAAGTCAGCAGTGTCGAAGTAGTAAAACCCCCAATTACGGCGATCGCCATCGGAGCCCGGATCTGGGAACCAGCACCAATCCCTAACGCGATCGGCATCATTCCCGATATGGTGGAAACTGAAGTCATCATAATTGGACGTAAACGTGATACTCCAGATTCTAGTACCGCTTGCGATCGCGACATTCCTTCCGCTTGATTACTTAATGCACAATCTACTAATAAGATCGCATTTTTGGTCACCAATCCCATTAGTAACACAATTCCAATTAGCGCAAATAGCCCTAATTCTTTTTGCATTACCATCAATCCCATTAAAGCACCACCGACAGATAAAGGTAAAGCTACTAAAATAGTTAACGGAATCAAAAATCCGTTATATAATAGCACTAAAATTGCATAAATACATAATATTGCCATACCGAGTGCCCCCAAAAAGCGCCCAAAAATGTCTTGCATGATTTTCGCATCCCCTGCTGACTGCTGAGAAACATCGGTCGGGAGAGGATTTAAAGCTGGTAAAACTTTTATTTTATCTAGAGCATCTCCTAATGATATCCCTTGTAAATTGGCTTCAACTGATACCTGACGAGCGCGATCGTAACGGTCGATTTTAGCTGGACCGCTGCCCAAGGTAATATTTGCGACAGCCGATAAAGGAACCATTTGTCTCGTTTGACTAGGAATCTGAATATTTTTCAAAATATCCAAATTGTTGCGAAATTCCTCAGCTAATAAAACCCGAATGGGAATTTGTCGATCGGGTAAATCAAACTTAGCTAAATTAGCGTCAATATCTCCTAATGTTGCTAAAGAAGCTGTATGAGCGATCGCAGATACAGAAACCCCTAGATCTGCTGCTCTTGCTGGGTCTGGTTTGATTAAAATCTCTGGTTGAACTAAACTAGCACTAGAATATACTTCCACTAGACCGGAAATTTCTCGCATTTGTCGTTCTAAATTTTCAGCAGTTTGATTCAGAGCAGTTGCATTTTCGCTTTTCAGTAGAATTGTTACATCTTTATTATTACCCGCTCCACCACCACTTAAAAAACCAATATGAGCCCCAGGTATTTCTTGAAATTGCGATCGCATTTCCTGCTCAAATTGCTGCTGAGAAATCTTTCTTTCTTCTCGCGGTGTCAGATTAACATAAAGCGTACCTGAATTGACATTGATATTACCATTTTCATTATTCCCTGCTGTAGCTAAAACACCTGTAACAATCGGATTTTCCCGTAATAATTTAGTGAGTCTGTTCATGACTTTTTCCGTGTCATTAACAGTAGAACCTGGAGGTAGTTCAATTGTCACTGTACTTAACCCAATATCGCCACTATTAAATAAACCTTTAGGAATTAATGGAACTAGCATCAAGCTACCAATAAAGAAAACTATCGCGATCGCTAAAGTTGTTAATCTATGTCTTAATGACCAACTCAGTAAACTACGATAAGGATGAAATTGTGTTGGGAAAATCCCAAATTTTTTACCTAACTTATCTTTTTGGTGATGTTGATGTTTCGTACCCCTCATTACAAATGCTCCTAACATCGGGGTCATGGTTCGAGCTACTAAAACAGAAAATGAAGTAGATACCGCTACTGTTACTCCAAACGGTCCAAAAAATTGACCAGGAATTCCCCCCATAAAAGCTACGGGTAAGAATACTGCAATAATTGTTGCACTTGATGCTAATACAGCAAACCCAATTTCAGCTGAGGAATCTAAGGATGCTTGTTCTGGACTTTTTCCCATTTCCAGATGTTGATCAATATTTTCTACTTCTACTACTGTATCATCTACCAAGTTACCCACTGTCAGTGCTAATGCTAACAAAGTCATTCCATTGAGAGTGTAACCTAGTAGGTTCATGACCGCATAAGTGGGAATAATTGATAGGGGTAAAGAAACTGCTGTAATTAAAGTTGGTCTCCAATCGCGCAAAAATATTAAAATTGCTATTACTGCGAGAATCGAAGCTTCGATTAAAGAGTGAATCGAAGCTTCATAAGCATCTATGATCTCAGTAGCTTTAGTGAAAATAAGTTGAAATTTAATATCTGATGGGAGAGTTTTTTCTAAGTCCTGGATTGCGGTGCGTACTCCATGTTCGACACTAACCAGGGTACTACCTGTACTTCTGAGGATGGAAAAAGCAACTACTGGTTTACCTATGTCTAATTCAGAATTAAGGAGCGAGGATTTTTCTTTAGCTCCTTTACCAACAGCAAAACGAGCTATTTGACGAGTTTCTGCTTGTCCATCTGTAACTTTTGCTAAACTTTCTAAGGATACTGCTGCACCACTAGGAAGGGTAATCTGATATTTTCGTAATTTTTCTATACTATCCGCACTACCCAAAGTTCGGATACTCTGTTCACTACCACTTAAAGTTGATCTTCCTCCAGGTAAGTTAGTATTAAAAGCGCGAATTTGATCATTAACTTGAGTAGCAGTAATTCCTAAAGCTTGTAAGCGATCGGGATTGAGTTCGATCCTGATTTCTCGATCGATCCCTCCGACGCGCTGAATCTGAGCAACTCCGGAAACTGCTAAGAGAGCGCGGGTAATTCTTCGATCTACTAAATCACTTAATTCTTCAACCGATCGCTGTTCTGATACGACCGCGTAGGTCATAATAGAACCACCAGCAAATTCTAGTCTTTTGATGACTGGATCGTTAATATCTTGGGGGAGATTTTGTCTAATTTGAGCGATCGCATTCCGCACATCATTAGTAGCGCGATCGCTATTAGTTCCCAGCACAAAATTTATCACTGTGGTAGATATCCCATCTTTAACTGTTGAGGTGAGGAAATCGATATTTCCTAAACTAGCAACAGCATCTTCAACTTTTTTAGTTACTTGAGATTCTAATTCAGCTGGTCCAGCTCCTGTTTGAGTTACAGTAACGGAAACTGCTGGAACATCTATATTTGGATTAGAGTCAATCCCTAATTGAGTAAAAGACATCCAACCTACCATAGTCAATATTAAAAACATTACAATAGTAGGTAGAGGTTTTTTGATTGCCCAAGCAGAAAGATTAAAAGACATAGGTAATATATGATAATTTTGATAGATTATTCAGATACGATTTTGACGCGATCGCCATCTTTGAGATATCCTGCTCCAGAAACTACAACTTGATCTTTTAACTCTAAACCAGATTTAATCGCTACTTTAGCATTAGCTAGATCACCTATTCCGGAACTGATAATTTCTCCAACTTGGACTTTTTGAGCTTGGACTTTATCTTCACCAACTAATCGATAAACTATTCCACTTCCATCGTTTTGTGGTAAAACAGATTTTACTGGAATAGCAATCCCAAGAGTAGAATTTGTCTTAATTGCCGCACGTAAAAACATCCCTGGACGTAATATATTACTAGCAGGAAGATCAATCTTTACCGTTGCTAATCGATTTTGAGCATCAACTAAAGCCGCAATTTCTCTAACCGTTCCCTGGATTTTGATCCGACTATCAGCATCAGAACTAATTCGGACTCCTGCTCCGATTTTGATTTGAGCTAATTGAGTTTCCGGAATTTTTGCTTGTAATTCTAACCGACCATCTTTAATAATCGAAAAAAGTTTTTGTGTATTGCTACTCACATCACCAATCCGAGCGATTCTTTCTGCTATTATACCTTGACTGGGCGATCGTACTAAGGTTTGTTCTTGCTGAGTTTCTAACTGTTGAACTCTTGCTTGACTACTCCGGACATCAGCTTGGGCACTATTTAAGTTGGCTTGGGCACTATCGATATTCGCTTGAGCATTGGTAATATTAGCTTGGGCACTACTAATTTTTGCTTTAGCACTGCTAATATTAGCTTGAGCCACATGAACTGTTTCTTGGGCTGTAGCTGCATCAGTCGTGCGATTTTCTCCTTCTTGACGACTAATTGCACCTTGGTCAGATAAATCTTGATAGCGTTTTCGTTCCACTTCAGCTTGAGCTAATTTAGTCTGACTTTGAGCTAAAGTTGCTTGAGCTTGTTCTAGGTTAGCTTCTGTTTCTGCTTTATTTGCCAAACTTTGCTCTAAAGTTGCTTGAGCTTGACTTAGGGCTGCTTCTTTTTGTTTGACAATCGCCCGATTTGATTCTACAGTAGCTTTAGCTTGGTCAATTTGCGATCGCAAAACTGCATCATCAAGAATGGCCATAATTTGACCAGTCTCTACTACATCTCCGTCATCGACTAAAACTTGTTTTATTTGCAATCCACTGGCTTGAGGTAATACTGGTAAAAGATCATAAGCTGCAACTGTACCAGTAGCATCCAGGGTAATATCAATTGTAGCTGTTTCCACCTTAGCAACTGTAACTGTTTGAGTCGAGCCAGATGTAGGTGTCTTACTAGAATCTGCGGTTGATTTTACTTCTGGTTTGGTCACGGTCAGTCCAATTAAGGACATTCCGACCATCCCGATCACCATTCCTATACCTACCCCAATCGCGATCGCACCCGTTATCCCTAGCTTTCGAGTTGGTTGATGATGCTTGAGTAGTGGTGGGGGATTAGTTGATTTTAATTCCTGGTCTTCAGTGGGACGATCTAGCAACTCTTCTCCCCTGATGTCAGTCTCTTGATCAACATCGATTTTTGTGAATTTCACCGATTCCACCTCTTCAACTGCTCAAGCTCTTTTCACCTACATTTTTATTATAACTTTATATTTTGCAAAAAAACTTTGTAAATTAGACCTCTGGCAAAAATAATTAGGACAGATCCATTGTGGGATAGGTATCTTCCCTATCCCATAAATTATGCAAAGGAACAATCCATCCAGCTTTATGATGTAAATTGAGTAAAATTGGACAAATTACCTGAATATTTTGGTAAAAGGACAGCATCTAATGAAAAAAAAGACCAATAATCGTTTTTTTTCACCCTTACAACAATTGTTACTTACTTGGCTGCTAATATTACTAGCAGGTTGGCTGACCTTGATCGTCCTGGACTATTTTGGTAAATTAATTAGCATTTTAGTCAGTGCTGGTCTAATCGCCTATTTGCTGAACTATGCAGTGGTGAAACTGGAACCATTTTTATCCCGTGGGTTCGCAGCGGCTTTGGTATATTTACTAGCGGGGATTGCGATCGCTGTGATTGGATTAACTATTGTCCCACCAGTTTTGAACCAAGCACAACAATTTACAGTCAGAATCCCAGAATTATTAGAATCTGGACAGCAACAATTAGCAGAGTTTCAAATTTGGAGTCGAGCCCGTAATTTACCCTTTGACGTTGAAATTTTACAGCAGCAATTATTAGTGCAAGTCCAAACCCAAGTCCAATCAATCGCTGCTCAAGGTTTTGGGTTGGTACTTGGTACTTTTAATGGTGTCCTGGATTTAATCATTGTGTTAGTTATTTCCTTTTATATGCTACTAGATAGCAACCGCATCTGGCGCAGTATGACCATTATTTTGTCCCCCACAATTCGGGAATGTTTGACGGAGTCTTTACAATATAACCTCCAGAGATTTATTTCTGGACAGCTATTATTAGGACTGTTTATGGCAATTACTTTAACCTTAGCTTTTTTCTGGTTGAAAGTGCCATTTTTCTTACTATTTGCAGTTTTTATTGGGTTGTTAGAAATAATTCCTTTTGTGGGGGCAACGTTAGGAATTGCTGCTGTAACAATTATTGTCGTATTTATTGACTGGTGGTTAGCTTTAGAAGTTTTAGGAGTAGCGATCGCGATTCAGCAAGTGAAAGATAATTTAGTCACCCCGAGAATTATGGGCAATTTGACTGGGTTATCTCCGGTAGTTATTTTCATAGCTTTGTTATTAGGAGCAAAAGTAGGTGGGTTATTAGGTGTAATCTTAGCTATTCCTCTAACTGGTGTGGTAAAAAGTATTGCCGAAATCGTCTTCGATCCCAATCTTCCCCCCCAAACAGGATCTTTTTTCCATAATCCGCTCATCCCCGATCCACCGACACAATTACTGGAATCTAATCAGGAAACTAACCAGTCAGAATAAAATTTAATTACCATTACCCCTTACCTATAACATATATGAATTGGTGGCAAAAGCTTAAAAAAAATCCTCTCTCTCAGTTAGGCATTTTTTTACTGATCACTTTTTATGTAGTCGTAATTGCCGCGGATTTTGTGGCACCTTACGATCCTTACGTTTCTCAACCTAATGGTTCCCTCTTACCACCTACTCATATTTATTGGTTTAATCAAAATCAAAAATTTATCGGACCACATATCTATCCGACCACTCAAGGACCAGTTAATTTAGACACGGGCGATCGAGAACTGAAAGAAAATAAACAAAAACCTGCACCTTTACGCTTATTTGTCAAGGGAATACCTTATAAAATTTTGGGAATTATTCCTGTCGATCGACATCTTTTTGGTGCAGATGGGGAAGCGAAATTGAATATTCTGGGTACAGATGAACAAGCTAGAGATCAATTTAGTCGTATTTTATATGGAGGTCGAATCAGTCTCAGTATCGGTTTAGTGGGAATATTAATTTCCTTTCCTTTGGGTTTATTAGTCGGGGGAATTTCTGGTTATTTTGGTGGCATAACCGATGCAATTTTAATGCGCTTAGTCGAAGTGCTAATGACAATCCCTAGTTTATATCTATTAGTTGCTCTTGCTGCTGTATTACCTCCCGGATTAAGTAGCGTGCAAAAGTTTTTACTAATTGTCATTATTACTTCCTTTATCAGATGGGCAGGTTTAGCCAGAGTAATTCGGGGACAGGTACTTTCAATTAAAGAAAGAGAATTCGTGCAAGCAGGAAAAGCGATGGGGGGTTCACCTTTATATATTATTGTGCGTCATGTTTTACCCCAAACAGCTAGTTACATAATTATCTCAGCAACTTTATCAATTCCTGATTTTATTATCTCTGAATCAGTTTTGAGTTTATTAGGTTTAGGAATTCAACAGCCTGATCCTTCCTGGGGTAATCTATTATCACTAGCAACAAATGCTTCGATTTTAGTATTACAACCTTGGTTAATTTGGCCACCAGCCATCTTAATTATTTTAACCGTATTAGCATTTAATCTGTTAGGAGATGGATTGCGCGATGCTCTCGATCCTCGGAGTTTACAGCGTTAGAAAATTTAACACTTTTTAGCAAGACAATATGCAGGGTCTAAAAAATCCAAAATTGCCTTGTTAGTTCTAGATGGTCTATCCCTAGACCAATGGTTAGTATTGCGAAAAGTGCTGGTTACTCAAGAGTATCTAAAAGGAATTTCATCTCATACCAATTCACCATGAAGATACATTGATGTATATTGATCTGTGGGTGAGGGTGGGTTTTGATGATTAGTAGGTAAATGTCAAACATCTCGGTGAACCCGGGCGGGTTTTTCTAATTAATTGGTAAATTTCAAAAATCTGGGCGAACCCGCCCCTACTACAGAAATCCGCAAATTGAGGATAAAATTGGTAGGGGCAGGTTCACCAGTCAATTTTGCCACCAACAGATCACCATTATAAACCTGCCCTGACCTAACAGATCAACCTCAGATTAAGTGCAATTTCATAGTTAATTGGTATCACATATATTCCTTTAAATCTTCGAGTGGTTGATTGAAATCATCAGACATAAATATTTGACCAACCCAACTACCGTAACCATGAATTTCTTCAAGATTTTCTTGAGATGATTCACTTTTTGCATATTTTTCAAGTGGCCAAATTTTCGGTAGTCCCTGCAAGATAGTACAGGTACGAAAAATTAATAGTTTCGCATCGCATTCTGGTCGGATCAGAAAAATAGAGGGGTAGTAAATTTATGCAATTGGACTATATTATGGCATAATACTACTATAGTTTAGAAAAATAACAGAGTAAGATGGGATTAGACATCAGGAAATTTTACGAAGTTACTGACCCAAATAAGACGCTATTTGTGCAAGATCCAGAGGATAGGAAATATTATATCGATTTTGCCTCAGTCCGGGGTGGTAAGATTATTGAGAAATTGAAAAAGAAAATTTCCTTTTTATCCCCAGATCAACCTACCTGTGCTTTGTTTACAGGTCATATTGGTTGTGGGAAATCAACGGAATTATTGCGACTTAAAGCTGAGTTGGAACAGGAAGGTTTTCATGTTGTTTATTTTGAGTCCAGTGAAGACTTGGAAATGACTGATGTGGATATACCTGATATTTTACTCGCGATCGCGAAAAGAATTAGTCAAAGTCTAGAGAATATAGTGATAGCAGAACCGAAACGGTTATGGGATTTGCTCAAACAAACAGTTGATATTTTAGAGTTAAAAGTGGAAGGTAATGTCCCTGCAATTGGGAAAGTGGGAATAGGGGTGGATACAGAAAAAGCAAAAATGTCTCTTTCCTTTGGAATTGGGGAAATTACTACTAAGGTTAAAAGTGATGCTAAATTGCGGGAAAAATTGAACCAGTATCTGGGACCACAAAAAAGTCATTTGATTACAGAGATTAATCGTGAGTTGATTGTACCTGCGATCGCGAAGCTGAAACAACATGGTAAAAAAGGATTAGTAGTAATTGTAGATAACTTGGATCGGATTGATAGTAGACAAAAAGCCTGGGGTCGTCCACAACAGGAATATTTATTTGTAGATCAAGCTGAATTCCTCACTAAACTTCAGTGTCATTTAGTATATACAATGCCCTTATCATTAAAATTTTCTAATGATTATGGGTTATTAAGTCAACGTTTTCCGGATGATCCTAAAGTATTACCAATGGTTCCTGTGAAATCACGGGATGGTCAAGAGTATCAACCTGGGATAGTTTTATTAAAACAATTAGTTTTAGCTAGAGCTTTTCCTGAATTAGATGAACAGGAACGTCTTGGTAAAATTTTGGAAATATTTGAGAATGAAACTACTTTAAATCATCTCTGCTATGCGAGTGGTGGTCATGTTCGAGATTTATTAAGATTATTAAATACTTGGATTGGTGAAGAATTAAGTCTTCCCCTCTCTTTGGCAACTCTTCATGATATCATTCGGGCTAGACGTAATGAAATGACTATGCCAATATCTGATCATGAATGGGAATTGTTACGTCAGGTTCGTGAAAGAAAAAAAGTTAGTGATGATCTTGGGTATCAAATCCTAATTCGGAGTAGGTTAGTATTTGAATATCGAGATGAAAGAGGTGAGTCTTGGTTTGATATTAATCCGATTTTAGCAGAAGCAAGAGAACTAAATTAAATTGATCCGAACATAAACAATTAAATTTGTAGGGGGTGCGTTAATCGATCAATTCTGATCCATCCAGATAACTATCATAAACCCACTCCGATCGCTAATGAAATACAATTTTATCATAAATTGGTAATCCCATTATGAATAATTCACCCCCACCAGAGCAGCAAAATTCTTCAGATATTATTTTTTATAATGAAAAATCTTTACAGCAATTAGCTTGGGGGATTGATGCTTCAGTCGGAAATTTTAAACTGTTTTTAGCTCGTTGTAATTATCCGGAATTGCGATCGCGGTTCATTAGTAAGTTGCAAGAGCTAACCAGTTTGAAGATCCGGGTAATGGAATTGAAACCAACTGATCCAACTTTGTTGAGTAAAATTCAACAAGAATTGAATGGTAGTTCTCCTGATGCTTTAATGGTGACGGGGTTGGAGTTGGTAGAAGATCTGGAAAATTTGTTGATCACAACTAATCAAGTCAGAGAAGAATTTCGGAAGTTAAAGTTTTCGCTGGTGTTGTGGATTGATGATGAAATTCTCAAGCAAATATTGCGGATTGCACCGGATTTTGAAAGTTGGGCAATTACCATAAATTTTGCGGGTTCTCCTAATTATTTGCGCCAAAAAATTAGAGAGATTACGGATACTTTTTTTTGCCAAATTTGGAAGTTTGATATAAATAAAGCTATTATCAGCAATAGTGATTACAAAGAATTAGAATTAGCTTGGCAAGATTTACAAAAACAGGGAGAAGATTTAGAACCGCATTTACAAGCTAGTTTAAAATTTTTACAGGGGAGAAAAGCTCATAAAAAAGATCAGTTTGGGCAGGCGTTAAAACATTATCAAGATTGTGAAAGTTTTTGGCAAGGAAATTCGGAAAGATTGGGAGTTACTCTATTTTCTTTGGGACTGTGTTATCAGCGTCAAGGGGAAATAGCTGGAGAAAAATATCGAGCAACAGTACAGAGTTATTTTGACCGGGGTATCGAGGTATTTACTGAAGGAGATCGCCAAGATTTGGTAGCTATATTTATTAATTATTTAGGTGCTTTGCTGGAAAAACTTGAGGTTTGGGATGAGTTAGAATTGGTTGCTCAAAAGTCTTTAGAATTACAGAAAAATTATGAGTATCCACTAAAGTTAGCTCAAGCATTAGGGTTTTTAGCTCAAGTTTATTTGGCGCGATCACAGTGGGAAAAATGTCAAGAATACGCTCAACAAGCTTTGGATATTGTCAAAGAACATGGGGAGGAATATCAGCAAAATTTATATTTGTTGTTATTAGCGCGTTCTGTCGAGAATTTGGATAAACCTCAAGTGGCGATCGCGTATTTAGAAACAGCGCGGAAGCATGGTGTGGGGAATAATTCTCCTCAGATTTATATTGAGATTTTAAATAAGTTACATGATATTTATTTTCAAAAACAAGAATATTTATTAGCATTTGAAGTTAAATTAGAGCGGTTATCAATTGAACAACAGTATGGGTTACGTGCTTTTGTCGGTGCAGGTTGGATTAAACCCCAACGAGAGATCAAAGAAACCTTAAATCACAATAAAACCACCGAAAACATCGCTCCAGAAATAGTTAGTTCTGGTCGATTAGATGATCTAAAGGAATTAAAAGAACGGATTACGGATAATAATGCTAAATTAATTATTATTCATGGTTATTCAGGAGTGGGGAAAAGTTCCCTAGTGAATGGGGGATTGTTACCACAATTACACCAGGAAACTAGAGGTAGTTGTGATATTTTACCAATCTCAATCCGAGCTTATAATAATTGGATTGAAGAGTTAGGAAGGTTGCTCTATCAAGCACTTTTAGAAAAAGGCAAATCTCATCAGGAAAATTTAACTTCTTTAGCTGCAATCATCGAAGAATTACAGAAAACTTCAGACCGAAATTTGTGGATAGTATTAATTTTTGATCAGTTTGAAGAATTCTTTTTCTTTTGTGCCCATGCTAAACAAAGACGAGACTTTTTTGTGTTTCTCGAACAATGTTTAAATACCTCTAATGTGAAAGTAGTTTTATCATTGCGACAAGACTATTTACATTATTTATTAGAAGGGAATCAGGTCATCAAAAGTATCCATCATGATATTCTGGGGAAAAATATTCGTTATCCCCTGGGTAATTTTTCTGTAGCTAGTGCTGAAGCAATTATCAAAAATTTAACCCAACGCGCTCAGTTTAATTTAGAAGAGGATTTAATTAAGCAACTGGTAGCAGATTTAGCGGAAGATTTAGGAGAAGTGCGTCCCATTGAATTGCAAATAGTTGGGGCACAAATGCAAACGGAAAAAATTACTACTCTCAAACAATATCAGGAAAAAGGTACAAAAGAAGAATTAGTTAAGCGTTATTTAGATGCGATCGTTGATGATTGTGGTGAAGAAAATCGCCAAATTGCTGAATTAGTTCTCTATTTTCTCACTGATGATAAAGGAACTCGACCTTTAAAAACTCGGACTGAATTAGAAAGGGATTTGCCAGATTTAGTTAAGGAAAAATTAGACCTAGTAAAATTAGATTTAGTATTGCAGATATTTGTGAAATCAGGGTTAGTTTTGTTATTACCAGACAATCCAGAACAACGCTATCAATTAGTCCATGATTATTTAGCTGAATTCATTCGTCAGCAACAGGAACCACATTTAAAACAGTTGCAAGAAAAGTTAGATAGGGAAACCCAAAAAAGAATAGCTGCTGAAGGTAAGTTGGAACAGGAAAGAGAAGACACTATCAGGAAAACTACCCAACTAAATAAACTACTGCAACTAGCTTTAATGGGTTCTATAGGTAAGTTGGAACAGGAAAGAGAAGACACTATCAGGAAAACTACCCAACTAAATAAACTACTGCAACTAGCTTTAATGGGTTCTATTACTATTGGTGTTGCTTTAGGTATTTCAGGATTATTTGGCTGGAATTTTGCCCAAGAAGCACAAATACAGCAAAAAAAAGCACAAATACAGGAAATTAACGCACTCAGTAATTCCAGTGAATTACTGTATAGCTCTGGACAAACTTTAGATGCTTTAAAAGAAGCTCTAAAAGCAGGAGGAAAATTACAATTCACTCAAAATTCCCCCCTAGATACTGAAATATTAGCAATTACTGCTTTACAACAGGCATTATACTTGCAACCACAATACATCGCTAGAGAACGTAACCGCTTAGAAGATCATACCGGAGCAGTTAGCAGTGTTGCATTGAGTAGTGATGGCAAGACCCTGGCCTCTGGGAGTTATGACAATACCATCAAACTCTGGGATGTGGCGACGGGCAAACTCCTGCAAACTCTCTCCGGTCACAGCAGTTGGGTCTTGAGTGTGGCCTGGAGTAGTGATGGCAAGACCCTGGCCTCTGGGAGTGATGACAATACTATCAAACTCTGGGATGTGGCGACGGGCAAACTCCTGCAAACTCTCTCCGGCCACAGCAGTAGTGTCTATAGCGTGGCCTGGAGTAGTGATGGCAAGACCCTGGCCTCTGGGAGTTATGACAATACCATCAAACTCTGGGATGTGGCGACGGGCAAACTCCTGCAAACTCTCTCCGGTCACAGCAGTTGGGTCTTGAGTGTGGCCTGGAGTAGTGATGGCAAGACCCTGGCCTCTGGGAGTTATGACAATACTATCAAACTCTGGGATGTGGCGACGGGCAAACTCCTGCAAACTCTCTCCGGCCACAGCAGTTGGGTCTTGAGTGTGGCCTGGAGTAGTGATGGCAAGACCCTGGCCTCTGGGAGTGATGACAAGACCATCAAACTCTGGGATGTGGCGACGGGCAAACTCCTGCAAACTCTCTCCGGCCACAGCAGTAGTGTCTATAGCGTGGCCTGGAGTAGTGATGGCAAGACCCTGGCCTCTGGAAGTTATGACAATACTATCAAACTCTGGGATGTGGCGACGGGCAAACTCCTGCAAACTCTCTCCGGTCACAGCAGTAGTGTCTTGAGTGTGGCCTGGAGTAGTGATGGCAAGACCCTGGCCTCTGGGAGTTATGACAAGACCATCAAACTCTGGGATGTGGCGACGGGCAAACTCCTGCAAACTCTCTCCGGCCACAGCAGTAGGGTCTTGAGTGTGGCCTGGAGTAGTGATGGCAAGACCCTGGCCTCTGGGAGTGATGACAAGACCATCAAACTCTGGGATGTGGCGACGGGCAAACTCCTGCAAACTCTCTCCGGCCACAGCAGTAGGGTCTTGAGTGTGGCCTGGAGTAGTGATGGCAAGACCCTGGCCTCTGGGAGTGATGACAAGACCATCAAACTCTGGGATGTGGCGACGGGCAAACTCCTGCAAACTCTCTCCGGCCACAGCAGTAGTGTCTTGAGTGTGGCCTGGAGTAGTGATGGCAAGACCCTGGCCTCTGGGAGTTATGACAATACCATCAAACTCTGGGATGTGGCGACGGGCAAACTCCTGCAAACTCTCTCCGGTCACAGCAGTTGGGTCTTGAGTGTGGCCTGGAGTAGTGATGGCAAGACCCTGGCCTCTGGGAGTTATGACAATACTATCAAACTCTGGGATGTGGCGACGGGCAAACTCCTGCAAACTCTCTCCGGCCACAGCAGTTGGGTCTTGAGTGTGGCCTGGAGTAGTGATGGCAAGACCCTGGCCTCTGGGAGTGATGACAAGACCATCAAACTCTGGGATGTGGCGACGGGCAAACTCCTGCAAACTCTCTCCGGCCACAGCAGTAGTGTCTATAGCGTGGCCTGGAGTAGTGATGGCAAGACCCTGGCCTCTGGGAGTGAAGACAAGACCATCAAACTCTGGGATGTGGCGACGGGCAAACTCCTGCAAACTCTCTCCGGCCACAGCAGTAGGGTCTATAGCGTGGCCTGGAGTAGTGATGGCAAGACCCTGGCCTCTGGGAGTTATGACAAGACAATTATTTTATGGAATTTAGATTTAAAGGATTTAGATTTAAAGGATTTATTAGGTAAAGGTTGCCAATTTATAGATAATTTCCTAGTTATTCATCCTGATATACTGTCAGAGGTGGAGGCATGTCAAACACCTACTCTTCGCACTGAAGCAGCTAAAGTTTTTGTTTTACAAGGGGAAAAATTAGCTAGGCAACAGGATCGGAATAATGCTATTAAGAATTTTCAGAACGCCCTCAAATGGAATCCCCAATTAAATTTTGATGCCCAACGCAAAGCCCAGCAATTAGTAAATGCTGCATTTTATTTGCAACGTGGAGGAGAAAAGTTAAGTAAGGAGAATGGTAATCTGCAAGATGCGATCGCTGATATAGAAAAGGCATTAAAAATAGACCCAGATTTAGATGTTAATCAAAGACTAAATGTTGCTTTACTGTTGATTAAATCGGCAAATAATATTTTAAAAAAAGATCCGATAAAAGACTTTATTAAAGATAATATACATGACTCTATTTTTGCCATTACAGAGGCGCAAAAGCCAGCCATTACAGAAGCACAAAAGCTAGTGCCAAGTTTAACTATTAACAAAGACAAAGTATGGAATAGTCTTTGCTGGTATTCCAGCATTAAAGGTTTTGCTAAGGATGTTATGTTAGCTTGTGAAAAAGCTGTGGAACTTGAACCTGATAATGAAGGGTTTCGAGATAGTCGCGGTTTAGCGAGGGCATTAACTGGTAATATTGAAGGAGCTATTGAGGATTTTCAAGTATATATTGATAAGACTAATGATCAAATCAAGAAAGAACAGCGACAAGGTTGGGTTAAGGCTCTCCAATCTGGTCAGAATCCTTTTACTAAGCAAGAGCTTGATAGTTTATTATAATGAATGATCAATCATATATGTCTGCGATCGGTTTGATAATTGGGGTGCGATCACGTTAATTTCAGAGAGTGCGATGCTTGAGTAATTAGAGTGCGATCGCGTTTGATAATTAGGGTGCGATCGCGTTAATTTGATCATACCAATAGACGATAAAGATACATTAATAAGATTGATCTGTGGGTGGGGGTGGGTTTTTATGATTAGTGGGTAGATTGCCAAAATCTGGGTGAACCCACCCCTACAGAAATTGGCAAATTGAGGATAAAATTGATAGAAAAATATGTGATTAAATTGGTAGGGGCAGGTTCACCAATTAATTTTTTACATACAGATCAGTATCATAAACCTGCCCCGGTTCGATCATCAAGTGCGATCGGGTTAATTTCCGAGAGTGCGAGGTTTGATAATTGGGGTGCGATCGCGTTCATTTGATAAGATCAATCCGTTGTGCTTTTCAATCAACCTAAACTACAATTAATTCTTTTACTGGTTGATTAAACCATCCTTGCTCTTTTAACCTTTGCCAAGCGTTACGGAGATGATGAGGTTTGAATATTTGCCGTTTGCGGTCGCTCCAATCATGTACTAATGCGATCGCTACTTTTGGATCTTCTGCTGCCTGGAGATTTTCTTTAGTTACCCAATGAATACTCGACAAAGATTCCATACCATAAGGATCTTCAAAACCATTGATGAGTTCACTAACTTGTTCTAAACGCTTCTTAGCGACTGAATCTAAATAGATATTGGTAACCTCCAAAGCTCTAGGTAATATTTCAATTTCACCATCAAGATTTCCTTTCTTATATCCCTTAATATAATGACCTTCTAGAAGCTGCATGACATAGTTTAGATTATTTGAATATGGACCATATTGATGTTTAACATACTCTAAGTTTAATGGCTCCCCTGCTTCTTGGAGAAAATAAGCTAATTTCTGGCATTCCAAACTACTTAATTCATACCCAGCTATTGTATAGATATCTAACGAATTAAGGAATAAAGTACGGGCACGATTCATTACTGGTTTTATTGTTGTTTCTGTTTCAAATAGAACCACATTTACCTCTGGTAATTCTGCAAAAGCTGACACAATTAATGGTTTAACTTCCTGCCAATCTAAACAACCATTACCACAACCCAATGGAGGAATAGCAATTGAACTAACACCTAACCTTTTTACATCAGCAACTAAAGACTTTAATCCAGTTTTAATATCCTCTATGTTTGATTTATTCTTCCAATGACGTTTAGTAGGAAAGTTAATAATATATTTAGGATTAATAATATTATTAGTAGGAAAAATTAACATTTTCCCTGGTTGTACCATGCCTCGATTACAGGCTTGTTTATAGAAGATGAAATTTTCAGGAAATGCTAGTTTGAATTGTAGTGCAATACCTTTACCCATTACACCCACACAGTTAACGGTATTAACTAATACCTCCGTTTTTTCTTTAATCAGATTACCTTGTTTAAATTCAATCATCTCTGTAATACCACTCAGATTTAACTTTAACAGGGGTTTGGGAATTAAAGGTTTTTAATATTTCCTCAACCTGTGATTTCATTATATCATCAATCACCCCTATTCCCCTAATTAACTTCCAAGGACAGAATTCATGAATCAAAAACTCTGCTTGTCTTCTCCATTTCCGGTTAGGATTATCTATGTTGTTATGCCAATATTTGGACTTCATTAATTCCCAATCAATTACATCATCAAGATTATTAAGATTATCAAAGAATTCTGTATTGATCATTATTGCATGACCGTCAGTGAATACAAAAGCTAACCCTGAGTTTTGGATTGCTTGAATTGTAACCACTAAATAGATAATTGATTTCTGACCATCACTATAACCTTTAACTTTTCCTTTATGAATAGCATATAACATAGGAGAACGGGGGGCAAAATAAAATGGAATATAATCGTGTAATAAACCACCATTACCACAAGGAATAGAAATTTTAGAACGTCTTCCTTGAATGCGTTCATGAGCAATATCTAGATAATTAATTTGTTCCTCTATAAGTTTGTTGTTAGAAATTAATCCACCATGTTCTAGAATAGATTTTAAATTGTCTATATGAGTGATATGGTAGATATTTCTAGACATTCTTTTTCAGCTAATGACAAACCGATATTATCTTAAAGTATTTCATTTATCTCCTTAGTCACATCATAATTAACCCAAAGTATTTCAGTTCTGGGCTGCTTAACTGAACTACATTGCTTTGATGGGGCTTCGAGCCAATGCCAATCTTTATAGAGCTGATCTAATAATTCGCAACGATAACCCGATAAGGCAACTTTACCTTTAACATTAGTCAATATTTCAGCTAATTCTCGATGATGATTATCCGTCATTTCGTACCCATAAGCATGAGCATCACCACGAGAATCATGGGGGTAAGGAGGATCGCAATAGAATAGAGTTTCTGCACTATCATATCTTTGAATAGTCTCGATCGCTGGTGCATTTTCGATCTGAACCCGCAAAAGCCTTTGCACAATTTCTGACAATCCCTCAACGCTTCCCAACCAACGCGAAACTGCACCAGCCATTCCAGCTCTACTGGTTAGTTTGCAATGTGCCCATCTTCCCGCACTAGCTGTTTGCGCTAGACCTGTTCGCACTTGTCGCGCACGCACAAAAAAACGACGTGCCCTTTCTAATTCCGAAAGACCTTCAATTGATTCTGTAGCTGCAATTCTCAGTTCTTCTCTCGAAAATGGTGTGAGTCCGAGCGCACGGATGAGTTCTTCCTGTTGAGTGCGAAGAACGCGAAAAAAGTTTACCACTTCTCCGTCAATATCGTTGTAAGTTTCAATTGGGGCAGGTTCACGATTGAGGAGAACCGCAGCAGATCCCGCAAATGGTTCACAGTAATGGGTTGCTTTCGGTAATAAAGGAAGAAGCCAGTTTAAATGATTAAATTTGCCACCATACCATCCAAAAGCGATGAGCTTGCCCATTTGTCTTGCCAGAGTAATGTGTTTTCCTACCTATTTTAGTCAATTTTGCCAATGGGAAAAATCAACATCCACACCAATCTGTCCAACAACCGATAAAATAAAGCTTATGTCAGTTTGTGCAAAGGTTCTATGTTTCGATGACTCAGCAGAGTTGACAAAAAGTTACAAGTGGATGATAATTATCTGTTTAGGCTTGATGACGTTTTAAGTATATAGTTAGAACTTATGGTACAGGCAGAAAAACCGATCGCGATCGATTTGTTTGCTGGGGCAGGAGGTTTTGGGTTAGGCTTTGAAATGGCAGGTTTCTCTGTACCTCTATCTGTTGAAATTGATGCCTGGGCTGCTGATACACTACGTTATAACCGTCCTAACATGACAGTTGTTCAAGGTGATATCCGTGATTTTAATACAGAAATAAGTGTGAAAGAAATTTGTATTTTTAAACCCGATATTATTATTGGTGGACCTCCGTGCCAAGGATTTAGTGTTGCTGGACCAGCCCAAAAGGATTTTCAAGACCCTCGAAACAGTTTGTTTATTAACTTTGCTCAATGGATCAGTTTTCTGGAACCCAAAGCATTTGTGATGGAGAATGTTAAGGGATTATTATCACGAAAAAATCCTGAAGGTATAAAGGTTATAGATATTATTAAAAGAACTTTCCAAGATATTGGTTATTTCGTGGAAGTGTGGATTTTAAATGCTGCTGAATATGGTGTACCGCAGCTGAGAGAGCGGATTTTTATTGTTGGTAACAAAATCGGTAAAGAATTAAATATTCCGAGCAAAACACATTCACTAGACCTATTACATTTAAGTAGATATCAACTATCAGTTTTAGATGATAATCATATACTTCCTGCTTTAAACTTATGGGATGCAATATCAGATTTACCAGAACTGAATCCAAGGGAAGGAAATGAGGAGCAATCTTATTCTGGATCACCTCATAATAATTATCAAAAGTGGGTTAGAAATAGTAGCAATATACTTTATAATCATGTCGCAATGGAACATTCAGAGCGGATTGTCGAACGTTTCAGACATATTAATTGGGGGGAATCAAGTTCCGATGTACCGAAAGAACATGGAGCTAGACGACGTAATAGTAATGGTGAATTATCGCATAAAAGCTATGATCAAAATAATCGGCGCTTAAATCCTTATCAACCATCACATACAATTGCAGCTTCATTTTATGCTAATTTTATTCATCCTTTCCAACATCGAAATTTAACCGCCCGTGAAGGAGCGAGAATTCAATCTTTTCCTGACAATTATCGTTTTTTAGGAAAGAAAACTGTTGTGTCTCATAAATTATTACAGAGAGAAGGAAGATTGGATGAGAAGTTTCTTTGTCAGTATAATCAAATTGGTAATGCTGTCCCACCTCTTCTGGCTCAAGCGATCGCTATTCATCTTCAAAAACAATTAAATCTATGTCAACAAATGATCGAAACCCACTAGTTCATGGATCTAATCTTGAGCAAAAAGAAAATCATCGTACTAAATATCGAGATCCTGATAGTATCAAATATCTCAGAGAAATCAGAATCGAGTATGATAAATGGCATACAGCTAACATGGATTTGATTGGACCAACATCGAAGTCTACTGAGCAGGATGATGTAATTATTGCTAGAAGAGTAGAACTTCTGACAAAATATAAAGATTTTTTAGATCAACAGCATTATGCTGAAAAATTTGATTCACGTTCAAACCTTCATTCTAGTATTTTGGAAGAATTTCTTTATTATTTATTTAAAGACTTAGTGCGAGATTTTGGAGAAACCACTCTTATTGGTAAGTCACATACTTTTAAAGATATCTTCTTTGTCCCACCAAAATATTCGGAAATGCTCAAGCGACCCTATGCACGAATTGAGAAAAAAGATCATGATTTTGTGATTGGTGTAACTATTCAAGCATCATTTGAAGCATTTTGTCTCCCAGGACAGGATGAAAACTCTGGTGAAATAATTACCCTTTCAAAAGAAGAACTAGATAAAGATTCTGAAATAACAGTTAATGGTAATACTGAAACGCATATTTTTGATATTCCAGTTATTGTAATTGAGTGTAAAACATATCTAGATAAAACTATGCTTGAGGGTTCTTCCCGCGCAGCAGAAGACTTAAAAGCTAGAAATCCTAATAGCTTATACATTGTAATAATGGAGTGGATCAAATTAACTAGTGATGTAAATTTGCGAAAATATAAAGTTGACCAAATTTATGTACTACGTCAACAGAAAAATACTGACAGAGAATTTAGATATGAAGAGAAATATATTAAAAATCCTATTAACCCAATTGTTATACAACATCTTTTTACGAAGGTCCGAAACCATTTAACAATGGACTGGACTGGTGGTATTGAGTTTGGTGTACAGCGTGGATGGTTAATTAATGAATAGATTGGGCTTGTACTCTATCCCAAAACAGAAGTCAATTTTGCCAATTGGTGAAAAATCAACTATATACACCCTAAATTGCACCATAACCGATACAATAAACTTTGTGCTAACTGCTGCAAAGGTTCTATGTCTACCACATCTCCTTTCTCTCCTAAACAAATTGCTGCCGAGCGGCTAACTCTAGCTGAATATGACGAAATTGTCAAGCGTCTTGGACGTCATCCCAATCGCGCTGAATTGGGAATGTTTGGGGTGATGTGGTCGGAGCATTGTTGTTATAAGAATTCTCGACCTCTATTAAAACAATTTCCCACCCAGGGCGATCGCATTCTGGTTGGACCAGGAGAAAATGCAGGAGTAGTAGACTTAGGTGATGGACTCCGATTAGCTTTTAAAATTGAATCCCACAATCACCCTTCCGCAGTTGAACCGTTTCAAGGAGCAGCAACTGGTGTTGGTGGTATTCTCCGTGATATCTTTACGATGGGAGCACGTCCGATCGCTGTTCTCAATTCCCTTCGTTTTGGTTCCCTAGAAGATCCTCGCACCCGCAGACTATTTAGTGGAGTAATATCAGGAATCTCTCACTATGGTAATTGTGTAGGTGTGCCCACAGTTGGAGGTGAAATTTATTTTGATCCAGCATATAGTGGTAATCCCCTCGTCAATGTAATGGCTTTAGGATTAATGGAAACTCCGGAAATTGTCAAATCTGGTGCATCCGGAATTGGTAATCCTGTCCTTTATGTGGGTTCGACTACGGGTCGAGATGGCATGGGAGGAGCAGCTTTTGCCAGTGTAGAATTGAGTAGTGCTGCTAAAGATGAGCGTCCTGCTGTGCAAGTAGGTGATCCGTTCTTAGAAAAATCCTTAATTGAAGCTTGTTTAGAAGCATTTAAAACAGGTGCAGTAGTTGCAGCACAGGATATGGGAGCTGCTGGAATTACCTGTTCCACTTCAGAAATGGCTGCAAAAGGTGGTGTAGGAATTGATTTTGATTTAGATAAAATTCCAGTTCGGGAAATGGGAATGGTTCCCTATGAATATTTGCTGTCTGAATCCCAAGAACGGATGTTATTTGTTGCTCATCAAGGAAGAGAACAAGAATTAATTGATATTTTTCATCGCTGGGGATTACAAGCAGTAGTAGCAGGAACAGTTATTGCTGAACCGATCGTGCGGATTTGGTTTGAAGGTAAAATTGCTGCCCAAATTCCCGCTACTGCTTTAGCTGATAATACTCCCATTTATGAGCGGGAATTATTGCCAAATCCCCCAGAATATGCAACTAAAGCTTGGGAATGGCAAATAAATTCTTTACCAAATTGGACTAAATATGGGATTAAAATTGCTGGCAGTATGAAAACTGCTAATGAGATTTTACTTCAGTTATTAGAGACACCAACGATCGCTTCTAAGAATTGGGTTTATCGTCAATATGACCATCAAGTCCAAAATAATACTGTAATTCTACCAGGTGATGCGGATGCGGCAGTAATCAGATTGCGTCCGTTAGAAACTTTAGAGCCAAAATCTAAATCTTATCCTGGAGTTGCAGCTACGGTTGATTGTAATGGACGTTATGTTTATCTTGATCCTTATGAAGGAGCAAAAGCTGTAGTAGCTGAAGCAGCTCGAAATCTGAGTTGTGTTGGTGCTGAACCTTTAGCTGTAACTGATAATCTTAATTTTGGTTCTCCGGAAAAACCAATTGGTTATTGGCAATTAGCTTCTGCTTGTCGAGGAATTGCAGTAGCTTGTCAAGAATTGGGTACTCCTGTTACTGGTGGCAATGTATCTCTTTATAATGAGACTTTAGATGCTCATGGTCAACCAACCTCAATTTATCCCACTCCAGTGATCGGAATGGTGGGGTTAATTCCCGATTTGACGAAAATTTGTGGTCAAGGTTGGACAACCCCAGGAGATATTATTTATTTATTAGGATTACCTTGGGGAACTGAACTGAGTTTAGGTGCTTCTGAGTATTTAGCAACGATTCATGGTGTAGTTGCAGGAAAACCCCCCATTGTAGATTTTGAGTTAGAACGACAAGTCCAAACTGCTTGTCGGACCGGAATTCGTCAAGGTTGGATTAATTCTGCTCACGATTGTGCTGAGGGAGGAGTCGCGATCGCACTAGCTGAATCCTGTATTAGTGGTAATTTAGGTGCAGAAATTCATCTCCCATCCCAACTATCAATCCGGACTGATACACTTTTGTTTGCTGAAGGTGGAGCCAGAATTTTAGTTTCCGTAAAACCAGAAAAAATTGCTAGCTGGGAATCTGATCTAGCAACAGTTTTGGGTGAAAATTGGCAGAAAATTGGTTTAGTGGGAACGATCAATGGATCTTTAAGGGTTCTTACGGTTGATAACCTACCCTTAATCGACGTTACTATAGAAAATATACGCGATCGCTGGTACTACGCGATCGAACGTCGTTTAGCGATTTAGTCCATTTTTGTGCCCAATTGTCTTTATGTTAAGAAATTATTAAGTTGAGTTATATTAAGGGAGTCTCTCAGCTTAAGTGTCAATTCCCCAGATTTACCGCTAATGT
Organism: uncultured cyanobacterium; assembly: GCA_963744145.1. Classification (GTDB taxonomy): domain Bacteria; phylum Cyanobacteriota; class Cyanobacteriia; order Cyanobacteriales; family CAWUOF01; genus CAVUSO01. The sequence goes on from CAVUSO010000001.1 coordinate 3,412,926, forward strand.
CAGGAGCTAAATTTTCATAATGAATAATAATCACCCATTGGACTCAGATCAGGTTAGATCGGATTTTACCGAGTATCTTGAAGAGCGAGTCGATAAACCCGAGGAAGCTTGTGGTGTTTTTGGGATCTATGCACCAGGTGAAGATGTTGCCAAAATGACTTACTTTGGATTATATGCTTTACAGCATCGAGGTCAGGAATCAGCAGGAATTGCTACCTTTACCGCAGATCAGATGCACCTCCATAAGGATATGGGTCTAGTATCCCAGGTCTTTAATGAATCTATTCTTAATGAACTTACAGGTAACCTCGCGATCGGTCATACCCGTTATTCTACTACAGGCTCGAGCCGAGTAGTCAATGCCCAACCTGCGGTAGTTTCCACTCGCTTAGGTCCATTAGCTTTAGCACATAATGGTAATATTGTCAATACTAGCGAACTACGGACAGAGTTATTAAGCCGAAATTGTAATTTTGTCAGCACCACAGATTCAGAAATGATCGCGATCGCGATCGGACAAGAAGTAGATGAAGGTAAAGATTGGTTAGATGCAGCGATCGCGGCTTTTCATCGATGTCATGGAGCCTTTAGTTTAGCGATCGCGACCCCATTAGGATTGATGGGAGCCCGTGATCCCCATGGAATTCGTCCTCTAGTAATTGGCAAATTAACTACCAACCCTAAACATTATGTGCTTGCTTCAGAAACTTGTGGATTAGATATTATTGGCGCACAATATATCCGCGATGTCGAACCAGGGGAATTAGTTTGGATTAATGAAGAAGGTTTGGCTTCGTTTTTCTGGGCAGAAAAACCCAAACAGAAGCTTTGTATTTTTGAAATGATTTATTTTGCCCGACCTGATAGTATTATGAATGATGAAAGTTTATATAGCTATCGACTCCGCATCGGACGTTTATTAGCAGCAGAATCTCCAGCAGATGTGGATGTAGTGATTGGAGTTCCTGATTCGGGTATTCCCGCAGCGATCGGTTATTCCCAAGGTTCAGGTATTCCTTATGCAGAGGGATTAATCAAAAATCGCTATGTAGGGAGAACTTTTATTGAACCGACCCAAGCTATGCGCGAATCGGGAATTAAGATGAAACTTAACCCACTGAAAGATGTATTAGAAGGAAAACGAGTTCTGATTGTTGATGACTCAATTGTGCGCGGTACAACTAGTCGCAAAATTGTCAAAGCTTTACGAGATGCTGGTGCTACTGAAGTCCATATGCGCGTTTCTTCCCCTCCAGTTACCCATCCCTGCTTTTATGGAATTGATACTGATTCCCAAGATCAATTAATCGCAGCAACTAAATCAATCGAAGCGATCGCTGCTCAAATTGGTGTAGATTCTCTAGCTTTCTTGAGTTGGGAAGGAATGCTCAAAGCTACTGGGGAAAATCCTCATAATTTTTGTTCTGCTTGTTTTACTGGTGATTATCCGATCGCCATTCCAGAAATGGTGAAACGCTCTAAGCTAATGTTAGAAAAAGCAGGTAAATCCTAAACGTAACTCCAGGGGCAGATCCTGATCTGCCCCGCGCTATTTGGCTGTCGGTCCCAAATATTTAGTTAAATAAGGAGAAAAAACTTCATAAATTAGAGTTAACGGTTTGCCATGATGCCAAAATAAATAGTGACGACCCCAAAAAGGTCCTTTGTAGCCAAAACCAACTTCTAAGACAACTGAGTTACCATAATAAATACCTTGCACATCTCGATACAACTCGGTGCGAAGACGAGCTAAACTAGCCCAAATCGGTAAGGAACGATTCTGTAAATATTCATCCACATGACTTGCTTCCCACCAAGAAGTAGCATAAGCTAACCTTTGACCAGAAGTAGTGCGTAACCAAACTTGTCTTCTTAATCTTGGTCCTGGAACTACTTGAATTAATTTCGGAGCATGATCTTCATCCATCCCCACTAAAGACATATCAATCACATCTACTTCCGTTGGTTCACCAGTTAACAATTGCAAATGACGGGTAGGAGAACCATCACCTAGCATTAATATTTGCCAAGCAGGTGCTAACTGATGATGGGGTAACCCTTGTTGAAATGTTTCTTCTCCTGCTTCCCAGACCGGATCGAGATAATACCAAGATGTTGAGTTTATCAATATGGGTTCCCACCAATTTGCCAGAAGGTAAAATAGCAATCTAGCTTATTTGCTAGATTTATCGTTTTTTGATAGAGAAATTTTGGGAACTTCTTTCACAACATCAGTTGGTTTTTGTACTTTTGCTGCTGTTGTTTGATTTGACTCTGGCAATTTGATTGGTTCAGCTAGCTTTGGTATGGTTGTTGCTAGTTTCTTTGGTTCTTCCAAGGGAACTAACTGGGGTGGAATGGGAATTCCATTGACAATTGCGGGAAATTGAAACGGGGGTATAATTATTTCTTCTTTTTGATTTTGCTTGACTTCAACTTTACTCGCTGGTGGCTTTAATTCTTTAGTCAATTGAGCAACTTGGAAGTTTTTGACAAAGTGACCTAAAGCATATTCTAATTGATTACCAGGATCAATTGTTAACCAACCTTGTGAGGTCATTTGTCGGATTTCAAAGTGGAGATGGGGACCAGTAGAATAACCCGTACTTCCCACTCGACCAATTACTTTTCCTTGTTGAATTTCATCTCCTGGTTTCACAAATATTTCTGACATATGACCATAGAGAGTTTCTAAACTTCCTTGCTTATGTTGGATCACTACTGCTAATCCATAACCTCCTAACCAGTCAGCAGTCTCTACTTTACCTGAATAAGCTGCTAATACTGGTGTACCCGCAGGTGCTCCTAAATCTGTACCAGAATGAAACTGTTGTTGACCAGAAATAGGATCAGTTCTCCAACCAAAAGCTGAAGTAATTGCTGCCGGAATTGAGAGCGGGAAAATGATATTATTGCCATTACCTAGTTGACCATTCAGATGCGGGGTTAAATTAGAAGATGCTCCCCAATCAGGTAGACTATTCAAATAAGTATTTTGGGCATTCAGATTAATTCCATTCGGACTCACATTTAATGGACCGACATTAATTGGTTCGATCGCGATCTCCGAACTTGGTTCAGATATAGTCTCTGGTGTTTCGGAAACTGCTGACGCTGAATCATTAGTTTCTGAATACTCTGCTGGAGGGTCGTTGGTTTCCGTTTCAGCATCACCTGGTTGATTATTCATTGCGATCGGCGCTTTCCAAGGAGTCGTTTCCGTTGGTACTGGTTCTGCTGCTACATAACGCTTCTGATGGACTGGTGGTGGTGTCCAAGCAGGTGGTGGTTCTGGGACTACATCATGCTCCTGAATGACTGGTGGGGGTTCTGGGACTACTTCTGCTCCAGGACTAGGATCATCTGGTTGATGATCAACTGCAACTGGTGGTGTCCAAGGAGTGGTTTCCTCTGGGGGTGGGGGTGAGGGTGGTGCCCCATTGCAAGAATTAGAAACATCTTGTCCACCTTGGACAACTGTTTGACAGCCCGTTGAGCGTTCATCGAATACTACACTAGAGGGGGCATCATCGTTTTTGGTAGCCCCAGTGCTATAATCAGTAGGATCAATATAGGCATTATTATTATAATCTACCTGATTGCCACCAATTGAAGGTTCAGGAATGGCAGATGGCTCAGGTGCTACATAAGCTGAGTGATGTTCAGGAATTGGTTCTTCTTGAACAGCAGGATTCGCGGGGAGATTCTGGAGAAGACCACTGAGGTGGTGGGGGAGCGATCGCAGTTTGGGGTGCGGTCGCAGTTGGAGCTGGTTCCCGAGAGTGAAAATCAAGTGCTGGTCCGGAATCTTGGTTAGGATGGACAACTACATCGGGTGAGGTTGGTGTTTTTGCCCAAACCACCCCACTACTAAAAATACCTAAACAGCCGAGCCAACTCACTCCCTGCACAATTCGGGAACATTGCCAAAAAACCTTTTCAGGAGTACGAGCAGAGTCGGGTTGCTGGTTCATAAATATCAATATCCTCAAACTTTTAATTTGCACAAAGTAGGTTTGATCAAGCACCCAGATCGTCAGAGTCATAGCCGAGACTAATTGTACCTGGTTTTAGATAAATTTCTGAGCAATTTGGATTGGGTGAGGAAAGAAGTTGCACTCTTAATTCTCCCGTCGGTGTAATTCCCAAGACTACTCCCTGATTTCCTTCCACTCTAACTAAGCGACCGATGCTAGTTAGGAGTTCTTGGTAAGATTTTAACAGGGGATCTAGGTGGTCTTGAAAAGCTTGTTGGTATCCACAAATCAAGCCTTGTAATGTGCAAGCTGCTAACATTTCGATGGAGTTTAGGTGATGATTGATCTCGACCGTCTCAGTGAAATAAGATTGTAGATTAATTCCTGTTTCTGGAACAGGATTAGTCCAGTTAATCCCTACTCCGATCACAGCTTTAGTAATTCTTTCCTGATAGATTTTGGTTTCAGTAAGGATTCCCCCTAATTTACGTCCAGCGAGGATGAGATCATTGGGCCATTTAATCTCCACTGGTAATAGTCGATCGCGATAAGCTTGGGCAATGCCCCAGGCACTGCTAATAGTTAATAGCATAGCCTGGTCGATCCCAATTTGCGGTGCGATCGCCATTGATAAGTATAATCCTCCAGGAGCAGAAAGCCATTGACGTCCCCATTGTCCTTTACCAGCGTTTTGCTGAAGCGCAATTACTACTGTTCCTGGTCCAGCACCTTGTTCTAGCAAGTCCCAGAGAGTCTCGTTGGTGGAGTTAAGTCTCTCGAACAGGTGGAGCGAAAGTTGACCATCAGCCGAAAGTATTGCGGGATGAAGAATTTTGGGATTATCCCTGAGCATCCCTGCTAGGGCATTTTCTAATTTTTGGCGATCGAATTCCACAAGATTAAAAAATAAACCGCTTGTTAAGATAACACAAATCTTGAAAGAAGTAGTGAGAACTAAATACTGGATTTATTTATGTCCAACTACTGAACCGGGGATTCAAACCAATCAGGATCATCACGAATAGCTGTAGCTTGCTGTTTACCCAGTAAAATCCGTCCTAAACGAAAGAAATATGTGGTCATTGCTGGGCGATCGCTCAATTTTCCCACGCTGATTTCCATTACTTCAAATCCCTTATTTTCCAGTTCCTCCCGCATCACGCGATCGCGCTGTTGTCGATCTGGATCTCCATGTAAGTGTTTACTCATCCCATCTAGGTAAATACAGATCCCTTCACTCCGTTCATTTGGGTCTTCATAAAAGAAATCAGGGGTAGTAATTCCTAATGGTTTCCCCAAATCAATAGTTTTTTGACAAATCGGAGTTGGGAAACCAGCTCTGATTAACATATCCCGCAGAATTGTTTCTTGATTATTCACTGGTTGCGCGGCTGAACTTACTTCAGGATTAGGTAATTGGGGAGGAATATCGTGACTGAAGCTTAATTCATGTCCCCATTCATTGATTTTTTCCCTGGCTCGATGGCGGTTTAAGTAATGATGATAATAAGAGTTACGATAAGTAAATAAGCAATCAATACAAGCTGTATGACAAGCCGAAGGACAACGCACTACCACAGCTAAAGCCGCAGAAGTAACATCTATCCATCGTTCTATAATTTGCTCTAATAATCCTGAACCACCTGGCATAGGATCGTATAGTAACACATCTACCTTTTGTTGACCAGGATAGGCGATCGCTAGTAATTGTAAATCCTCCATTTCCATGTCTAAAACCTGGGCAGCACCAAAGCGAATTGCTTCGGCAATACTATAAGCTTCTTCTCGATTTTCACAATCTTGGATACTTAAAGCATCGGCAATAACATCCGCAAAGAAACCTACTGATTCTACAGGTTTACTGCATCTTTCTTGGTGGTCTTTAGCAAATTGTTCCCGATCAGCTTGAGCTGCTAAAGGTGAGCGACTTTGACCACATACTAAACAAACGGGATAGCCTAAATTTCCGCTATTAACTAAACTTGCTGCTCCCATATTTACTAAGCGCAGATGTACTCCTTGACGTAGTTGGATAGTTCGATTTTGCCAATGATAAGCTTTACCTCCACTATGACGGTTTTGTTCGTAACCAATCACCGAGACTGGTAGTTGAAAACGGTAATTTTCTTCATCGGTGATGTGAGACTGATGGGGTAAATCTACGTCGCAGATGGGAACTGCACAAAGAGTTGTTGTCCCTAACCCTAACCTAGTTTCATTGACATTTACTCCTATTTCTGTTATGGCTTGATTGGCTAGGTCAATTTGAAATTGGGTAATCTGTTGTTGCGGTTCTAAATGGAAAAAACGCGGGATAAAGCGATTACCATTAGCATAAATAAAGTTACCGGGAACATATTCACGCAGTGCCATTGCAGCGACCCGCGGTAACTCGAAATCGGAGATATCTACTAAATGTCTTGGTACTTGTGCAGCCCCTAACACTGAACCAACTTCTAAGCCATAACCAGGGAGAAAACCTTCTGTTCCTAAGACACTATAAGTATTACTATCATCATATCCTGCTGCTTCTAATTTACTCCGAGTTTGAATACCTTTAAGTTTTTTAACTAATCGGTTACAACGCGATCGCAAAGCTTCTTCATCTGGATCTAAAGTACCCTTTTTTTTGCGAACATTTTCCAGTCTTTCCATTTGCTCTAATGCCCATTGAAGTCTGCGCCAAATCCTTTTGATTATGTCTGTAAGTTGGGCACTTATATTTTGAATATATTCATGTAATATTGAGTTTGATATAATATTTTTAAATTCCGATGGCCAACCTGGTGAGAAACAGGTATAAACATGATTGAAAATAGCAGTTTCATGTTTAGTTATTAAGGTATTAAGGTGATCTACTGATAAAGGAAGTGAACGGAGATGATTTTGCTCATCAAAAAAGTATTTTTTGACTTGATGAGGGAAACAGTCATCTAATATTTGTTTAATTTCTTGACGTTCTATTTCATTCAAATTACTACCAACCCGCGACAATTGATGTAAAATTGTCAGGATAGCAGCATGAACGTGTTTTCTTACCATTAGACTATTACGGAGATTAAATCGAGGTGGTAAGATGACACCTTGTAGGAGTTTTAATGGATCATTAAAATAGGCGCGATCGTGACTTGCTTGGCGACAATATGTTAAATTTACTGCCATCTGATGTTGACGACCTGCACGACCTGCACGTTGCCAATAATTAGCAGGTAAGGGTGGCACATTTCGCATTAAAATTGCATCAAGGGAACCAATATTTATGCCCATTTCTAAGGTTGGAGTACAAACCAAAGTATTAATTAGTTCGTTATTACCCTTGAATATATTTTCTAAAAACTCTCGATCTTTGGCGGGTACTTGAGCAGAATGTTCCCGAGGACGAATCATCGCAAATTGCTGATCTAATACCATTAAATTATAATCATCAGGATTTTCGATTTGAAACTGAAGATTACCATGACAACGCCAAGTCATGCAGACCATTTTCGGAGTAGCATGAGTGTAAGGACGACGGCAAATTTGACAGCGATAAACACCTTGATGGGGAGCAATGCGTAATTTATCGGCATCAATTTGGCGGACATCTGTACACTTAGGAATAGCACGGTTACGCCAACCAGTGAGAGTGACAGGAACAAGTAATTTTAGGTCTTCATTGAGAAGTTGCCAAAGTTCATCATAGAATTCGGGGATAATTTCTTTGGAGATACCCCAACGAGATGCTGCTTGACGTGCCAAGGTATCACCTTTATTACTCAACCATTGTTGCACCCGGTTTTCATCATCAGATCCAGTACGTTGCAGTTTTAAAGCTTTGGGAATACCTGGAAGTAGAGGTAAATAACCACGCTGAATTTCAAAGTCTCCTTCTTGCCAATATTTGGAAAAAATATGTCCTTCTCGATCTAGTAAAATGTTACCTCGGCGGTTAATATCTAAAAGTACAGTAATCCCGTTGACTAAATCTTGGGCAGGTATTCCGGTTAAGTTTGACCATTTATTGATAAATGGTAAGTCTAGGGAAAGTCCAGCATATTGAATTTGGATTCTTCCCCAAGGTTCTAATCCAATACGTTGTTTTACTCCGGTAGTAATTTCTCTGAGTACCTGAATTCTTAAAAAACGTTTGCGTTCTTCGTTGTGTTTGACCCCTTCTGCTTCTTTACGGTGAACTTGCCAAACTTCAGAAATTAAACTACGGCTTAGTTCGTCGTCTTGATTTAATAAATTATCTAAATAAGCTGTTAAATCACCAATGGAAATAGCACCATCTTTAATGCGATCGCACATCAAACTTCTGAGTCGATAACGTCTAGCGTGATCTTGCATCCAACCAGCTTGAAATGCTGCATCTTGACGGTTATCAGCAAATACTAATAGACGACGACGTTTAGCATGATGAATCATATTTTGTGCCAAAACATGAACATCAGAAACTGTTACAGCCCGAACATCACGAGTCGGTTCTCTAAATCCACCTACACCTAAACGACCAAGTGCTTGACAAGTGACACAAGATGTAAGTTTACCAGGAGTTTTACTTTTTTGACGAACAACTAAAAGAGTAACAAAATCACCTTTTCGACCGCAACCATCACAATTATGACTTGAAATTGAATGCAGAGTCCCACAATATCTACAAAAATAAATTTGGCTAGTAGAATGAGGATAATCTTCATCATTAGTAATTAATCGATCAAGCAGGATCACTCGATTTCCTCCTCTTTCTGTACTTAATGGTGGCCAAATTACCCGATTTTTAACTAATTGACCACCTGTGGGGAGTTGATCTTTTTCAAAAAACTTGAAATCAGCAACTTCATGGGTAAAATAATGTTGTCCACAGGTAGTACAGGTAATGATAGGTAATCGGAATAAGTCGCTACTTTTTGGATCATTAGTTGCATCTTCCGCAGATAACCAAAGTTGAGGATTATTGGATTCTTGCTCAGTCGGAAAAGTTACTACTGCACCCCCAACACCACGAATAAAACCATGAATTACAGGACGTAATAAAGGGCGTTGTTCTTGACGAGAAGCTGCGCCCAATGCTAACCATAATAATACTTCTGCTTCGGAAACAGGTCGATTAATTCTTCTGGCTAAATCTGCTAGTAACTCTGTTAATAAACGAGGTATTTTTAATGCTTCACTGAGTTGATAAACCAATTCGTTTGCTGCTAGATGTTGATAAAGACTTTCTTGCCAATTTTTAGAAGCGATCGCTTGTCCTGTCATCCCTTGAAAAACTGCTCTAATTATATCTCCTGCTTGTTCTGCTGTTTCTAATGCTTCTAAAACATTCTTTAAATGTACGTTAGGATTTCCTGCTAAGGTCGGAGGTACGGTTTTAGAAGTTACCCAGCGATCGGGTTCATATTCTTCTGTAACTAACACGACTTGCTCCTTTTCCACAGCAAAAAATCGAGATGCAAAATCTCGTCCTGCATCTTTTTCTTGACGGGGATCAGCAATAGTAGCAGAAGTAGCAATACAGGTAACTTCGGTACTATTTTTACCACAAAAAGCCCGCAGACGACGAATTAAACAGGCAGTTTCTGCACCTGCTGCACCTGTAAAAGTATGTGCTTCGTCAAACACTAAAAATTCCAATAGTCCTTGGTTAAATAGTTCTACATCTCGTTGACGAGTAAGGAGTAATTCTAATTGTTTGACATTAGTTAAGAGAATCCGAGGAGGTTCTTTCCGCATCTCTTCTCGTGATGCTCGTTCTTCAGGAGGATAAATATTGTAAGTTTCTTGATTTTTAGCAACTTTTTCAATCGCTTTTTGATAATCTAACTTAGAAGAACCTGATTTAAGATGTTTTCCCGTTACTTCTTCTGCTTTTTCAGGAGTTTTACCAACATACATTCCAAAAGTAATCCCACTACCCGCTAGTAATTCTCGTAAACGTCCCAATTGGTCTTCTGCTAAAGCATTCATGGGATAGACAATCACCGCGACAATACCTGGGGATATTGCTTGATCGCGTAATTGCAAACAACGACTAATAATCGGATAGAGAAAACATTCAGTTTTACCTGATCCGGTTCCGGTAGAAATAATTGTAGTTTTGCCATTAACAATTTCTCTAATTGCTGTTTCTTGGTGTCCGTAAACATAAGGATAAGTAGCAATTTGAGTGAAATGAGGATGAAGAATATGTTGAGAAATTAGATCCGTAATACTTGCACCTTGGCGAAAACTACGACTTAAACTAATATATGGTCCTTTAAATAAAGGAGTACGTCGAGTTTCCTCTAAATTGAGAAGTTGACGCATTTGATCATAAAGATTTTTATCAGCGAAGGGATAGGCTGTGACTTGATATTTGAGAAAGTCACTGACAATTTTTTCAGTATAGATGATCGGATTAAGCATAGGTTAAAAATAAAATCTGATATCTATTATAATTGCTCAATCCCCCAAAACGGATAAGCGTGCTGTCTAAATTTAGTTGTGGGGTTAATCATTGCATCCAAAAGCTTAACTGGAATGACTGTATTTCGTTATGACCAATTTGCCAAAGACTACCTGAAGGAGCTATTATTGCCCTTGGGAGAGGTAGAAACCAGCCGTAATATTGCTGGTGAAGTACGGGAAATCGATGTTTGGTTTGTCCCAACCTTACCAGCTACCGATACAACTGGATTGGGATTATTAGGACGTTTGGCAGCTAGGTCGGCAATCTTTGAACCATTTCACAATGGTGTAAGTATTAGGGAAGTACGAAGGTGCATGGGTAAGCTGTTTGATGTTTTTGCTTTTTTAGAACGTCAAGGAAAACGAAATAAGACCCAGGGGGAGGAGACAGATTTACCTCATCTATGGATTATCTCGTCCACAGCATCGGTAGCCCTATTAACAGGTTTTGGTGCTAGGATTGATGAACATCAATGGGGTGGGGGAGTTTATGTGTTGCCTGGACATTTGAAAACGGGAATTGTGGTGATTCATCAGTTACCAGCAATTCCAGAAACTTTGTGGTTAAGACTTTTAGGAAAGGGAAAAGTTCAGCAACGGGCAATTGATGAATTGACCATACTTCCAGAAAATGACCCTTACCGGGGTGTGGTGTTGGGGCTGTTAAGTAACCTGAAGAGTATATTAGAAATAAGCCAAAATTTAGAGCCAGAGGAGCGGAATTTACTTATGCGTTTGTCACCACTGTACGAGCAACAGTTAGCTGAAGCTACCCAAAAAGGGATTGAACAAGGGATTGGACAAGGGATTCAGCAAGGAATTCAGCAAGGGATTCAGCAAGGGATTCAGCAAGGGATTCAGCAAACACAGCGGATTTTTGTGGAAAATTTGTTGAGGGCGAGATTTGGAGAGTTGGATCAGGAATTGACCACAATTATTGAGCCTTTATTGGCATTACCATCAACAGATTTAACCGCGTTATTATTACAGTTGTCGAATTTATCTCGGGCGGAATTGTTGGCTAGATTTAATCTTGAAACATGATGGTAACTTTTTCGTTAACATTAGACCTCTTGCAAAAGTCCTTATGTGCCCTGAGCGTAGTCGAAGGGGGATAATTTAGCGTTTTTTACGTTTGGGTTTCACTGGGACAATATTTCCGAATAAATCAATTTCTAAGGGATTACCAAATGAGTCTGTAGGTGGTTGATAATTTGGGTCAGTTGGTAATAATTTTGATGGTGGCTCTGGTAGTTTTGGTGTGCCTAAAAGTCGTTGCAAATTATCAGCGTGTCTTTCGCATTCTTGCCATGATTCCTCGATCGCACTCTCTAATTGCCAAGGTAAAAAGCGATCGCCTAATCTTTGGGCAACGGGTTGGGGTTCTTTGGCTCTATCATCCTGTCCTAAGTTATAATCTGCTAATCTTAAGGTTTGGGGTAGCATCCACCCTTCAGAGTTGTTGAGATTGAGGAAGTTTTCTAGTCCCAGATGTTTGAGTTCGTGGAATGCGACGAGGGATAAGACGGTGTGACGCAGTTCTGGGTCTTTTTCTTTGTCTACTCGCCAAAATCCTTTGGGGTCGAGGGTGCGGGCAAATTTTTTATCACAAACTTGGGTAATTGGATAGTCGCAGTCTTGCAATATCGAGGCAAAATCTTCGATTTCTAATCCGTAGAGTTCGGCTACTATTGCATCTAATATACAGCGTAAACGTAGGCGATCGTAGGGGGTAATTGCCCAGAGTTGATACCAATGCACAGAAGATATATTTGAAATAAATTTTTGATAGATATGACTCCATTCTCTTGCGTATTTACTAGCCGCAATAGATAGTTTTGCTGATGCCAATACAAAATTATAATTAAAATTTGTTATTTTTTTAGGAATTGTTGTTTCTTCTAAATAATGCCAAGTTAGGTGTAGTCCACCCATTCTAACACGAATTAGGTAATCAAAAGAATAAGAATTATAAATTGAAACTAAATTTAAAATTTTTATTAAATTAGGATCTCCTAGACCTATAATAGGTGCTGAGTGACCGCAAGGAACACTACTTAAAAAAGTAGCATACATTGTTCTAGAATTAGTTGAAGACGCAATATCCATAATTCCAGCTTTAGGGAGAAAACCAACAGCATCTATTTCTTTGATTGACATAAGATATTGAGGTTCAATAACTTTATTATCCCAAGGAATATCTCGCCATACAGCAGTTCTACCTTTACCGCTTACCCATCCCTTTTGACTAAAATCAAATTGCCCAATCATCCGTCCTTCATATAAAGGTAATGCGACATCTTCAACTTCATCAATATTAATCGCGCTACTACCATCAGCAGATAAAATCAAACCTTCAGAACGGTGTAAAATCGATCGCGTACCCTCATAAACTTGCCAATTTCCCTTTAACCAGTGTCCGTACTCATCAGGACAATAACCCTTAGCTTCCCACTGGGGACGGGGAGGAAATAACTTAGAATCATTTGTCATGTCAAACTCTCTAGCGTACTGTATCCCCCAACCTTGAGGACTGTCATCACCGAGTAGTACACCGTTAGCATACATTTTTTCTAAAATCTGCAAATCGCGTTCAGATTTAATCTCTAAAATTGCCTTAGATTTCGGGCTAAATTGTTCAACTCGGACACCAGGATAAGCTAAAACGTATTTTTCTGCTTCTTCCCAAGTAGTTAAATCGCGCTGCATAAAGGTGGCTTGGATTACTTCAGTTTCTCCACCTTTTTTCACGATAATTGGACAAAACTTAAATGAACGATGAATATTAAAAATTCCATCTCTATTTTCAAATCCAAATAACCATTGCCACTGACACTCTGATAAAAACAAAGTTCTGAGGTTAGTTGAACCTTTATCAGTATAAATTCCAGATGGCACAATCATCCCCATCTGTCCGTCTTGATGTAGTAAGACAATAGACAATTCTAAAAACATCTTATAAGTATTAATATCTGCCGAACCTTGATATAAAAACGGATGACGGGGTTCAGCATAACCCTTTTGTTTGTGTCGCTTATTGCGCCATAACTCATATAAATATTCCGTTTCCTTAGCCGATCGCGACAAACTAAACTTTTCTTTCCCCTCGACCGGATCACCAAAAGGAAACCCCACATTCTTAGTCCAGTTGGAAAGAGCTTTCATGCGATCGCAATAGGACAACCAAGCAGTTTCTATTTGCGGATCATTTGTAAAATATTCCAACTGTTTATTTAACGCTTCCTGCTTCCCATAGGTGCGATAAAGCGGATCAACATTAGAGAAAAATTCCATCGAATTTGGTTTCTGAATTTCCCAAGGAGGATTACCAATGATCGCATCAAAACCCGATCCCTGAAAATGACCTAACCCCCCAACCCCCTTCCCTACAAGGGAAGGGGGAGCAAGAAAAGAGGAAGGAGAAGTAATAAAAGAGGGAGAATTTACTCCCCTCTCCTCGTAGGAGAGGGGCTGGGGGAGAGGTCTTTCACTACTAGCAAAAACATCAGGAAACTCTAACTCCCAATGAAAAAATCTATAAGATTCTGCTAACTTCTCAATCAACTCTCTTGTCACATCAGACGGATTAAAAAAACTTACCGGAGTTGGCGCATTTTCCATATCTTCACCAGACCAAAACCACACTGCACACCAACTATCAAACGCCAATTTTAATAACTTAATCGCTTCATTTTCTTGAAATTGCTGCTGATAGCGATTTTCCTTCTGTTCCTCTGATAAATAATCAATCGGTAAACGGTGTAAATCCTCAAAAATACTCTGGGCTTGATCGTGAATTGCTGCTGGTGGAGAAGGCAAATTAAAATTAGGATACTCCAATTGCGGTTTACTGGGATCTAGAGATTCTAATAAGGTTTTTAACTCATTTTTAACCTTCTCGTTTTTAGTATCTTTAATCGCTTGATGCCATTTATCCCCTTTTTGCTGAAATTCCCCTGGTTTTTTGCCCTGCTTTAATACAAACTCCCGGAAATGGTGAATAAATTTCTCGTGCTTAATATCACCTCCCTTCCTTTCCCAAGCCATTACCGGATAATCTTGAAAGCGATCGAACCAACATCCAACTAAAGAATTACCACATTTTAATTTATGATCAATAAAACTAAAAGGTAGGGTCTGATCCATTGTTTCTACCCACAAAGATAACCGCGCTAATTCTACTGCTAAGGGGTCAATATCCACTCCATAAATACAGCGTTCTACAATATAACGTTTAAGTCGTCCTTTCAGTTTTTCCTCAAAATCATCTGCATCTGGTAACAATGGTAAAGTTTCCGCTAACATGGAATTAGTACCCACCCCATCTGCTAATCGACAAAGGGTTTTATCTCCATGTGCTTCGATGCAATGATGATAGTGCAAACTTTCATAAAGTGCATCTGTTAAAAACCTTAATGCTGCTACAGGAAAGGAACCGGAACCCATTGCAGGATCACAAATTTTGAGGGCTAATATTTCGGCTGGTTTTTTCGGAAATTCGCCATCATAAACTAAAGGTTGTAAAGTTCTTCTAGTAGTTGGAATTGCTAATTGTGGACGAGTATAAAAAGTACCGGAACCTTTGCGAGTACCACCCCAACGAACTAAAAACCACTCTCCAGGTAACACAACTCGGACAATTAAATTATTGGCAGTTTTCCTAACTTCTTCTTGGTATACGGTCAAAGCTTCTGCTTTTTTACTTCTCGGTTTAGCCACTAATTTACCGACTTCTACTGTTCGCATTGCCCAATTTAAAGCTCGTTCTCTTACCTGCTGAACTGCATCAATATCTAATTCTAATACCTCATCTTTGGGAGTCAGTACTTCCACATTTTCTAGGTCTTCATCAATATCTTCAATTTCTGCTTCAATTTCCTCTGTTGTTTCCGTCTCAGCTTTAACAGGTTGCTTCAGTTTTTCTACTAAATTCGCTAAAGCATGATTATCCATTGCTTCTAACCTTGCTAAAGGTAAAGCGGGTTGCTTACCTAAATTTAGGAAAATAATTGCATCATCTTTTCCAGCACAGCGTAATTCATAATCAAGTAAACTTTCGTATAAAATACCGATATATTCTGAAGATAAATCGGAAAAATCTACTGGTGCTTCTACCCAAATAGTACTACGTCCTTGACTTACTTTTACTTTACTACGAGTTAATAATTCTAAAATTCGATAAATTACTGCATCTGAGGGAGTATGGACGAGATTTTCAAAAACTGCGATCGCACGTAATAGAGGGTCTTTAGCATCAGGATTACCAGGGGTAAACAAACCACCACCATAACGGGGAATTGGCAGTGCTTCGTGATAGCATCCTTGATAAACTAAGCGAAATAATCCTAATAATCGGGGCCAAGCACTATAACAATTTCGTAATCTTTCTGTTGCATTTCCTCCCGCAAAGCGATCGAGTTGTTCCCGCAATCCTTGAATACCATAAGAACTATAATAAATGGGATTATTTCGGGGTAACAAATCTCTTGCTTCAGCAAACAAAATCACGACACAACGCATAATCATCCGCGTTGCAGCAATATAAATATCCCTGTTACTAATAGTCTCTAAAGTACCTACTACGAACGATTCTTTGATTAATAATTCAACGGCTAATCTTACTCGTTCTCCGAGAATATTTGATAATTCTGCTTGACCTTGACGAGATGCTTGTATTGCGGCAATTAAAGGGCTGAGAATATTGTTTTTTTCTGGACAAATTGCCGTTTTTCCTAACAATATTCTTAATGCTTCTACCTGTAACCCTGGTTGACCGATCGTAAACCATAGGTCAATATCCCACTCACACCAAGCATCATAATCTACTCCAGCATGAATCAATCGAAATTGTCTACCATTTGTTAATAAAGCCATCTTTTGATTGGCTTTTCTTAACCATTCAATTACACGAGAAATAGTACGTCGTCCTTTACCAATTCCCAACCGTGTTAATATCCCGCTGTCTGAATCTGCGACAAATACAGGTAATACTCCTCCCTGTGGTTCTAACCAGACCCGACGAGGTTTAATTAATTCTCCAGTAATTGCTTTTTGTGCCCAACTTCTATCAACATAATTCCCCTTAATCCATCCATCTTTTCCTAATCCCAAAACATCTTCTAAAACCGTATCCAACAGGATATTAATATGTCCTTGCTCTCCATCTCGCACCCGATTGACATCTCGTCGTAATCGATCTTCAATATAACGAGGTAAAGGAGGAATTTTCTCAACAAAAAACTCTCCTAACTTTGCTGGTGCAATTAACAATCCTCCATGCTTCAAAGATGTCCACCAAGCATACCGATCAACCATTGGTAAAGAAGTTGTCATCATTGATCCATCTCCGGTAAACGAATTTCAACAGTCACGGGAAAATTTTGAGCTTTCCCTCGTAATTTATAACGTTTTGGTAACATTTGTTCGATCACACGAGATTCTTCGATTTTGAGGAAATCTAGCAAATCTTGATAATGTCTACGACGCAATTCCAATTCTTCATTCAAATTTCGTAACTTTTCTTCTTTTTGTCGCGTATCCTCAACAAATAAAGACAATTGCTGCATATCATGAAAAAGTTCATCTCTTTCCTTTTCTAATTTCTGAATAGTTGTCTCATTCATTGCCCGCTCTACTTCTTTAAAACGAGACTTAAACCGTTCTTTTTCTGCTTTGAGTGCAACTTTTCCCGTTTCTTGTAATTGAGTTTCTAAAAGCTGGGTTAACTCTTGTCCCAAAAGTTTTAAAATATCTTTAACTTCTACAGAAATTTCATCCCAAAAATCCCGTGCTTTCTCCACATCAACCGAAGTAACCGAACGTTTAGATACATAATCATCTCCAGCAGCAAGATGAGGTAATCTTTCTCCTAATTCTCTATTTTTAATGATCAACCTAACAGTTCTGACCCAATGATGGAAAGGTTCCCGCAATTCATTTACTGCTAACTCTTCCACAGTTAACAATAGTAAAGCATCTGCACCTTCTGGTACTTCTCCATATCTTACCGTCCAACGGGATAGGGTTTGACTTTCAATTCCACCAGGAAATCTCGCTCTAGCGAACATCGCTAATGCTTGATGAAATAGGGGATGACCTAAATGTAATAATACGGTATCTTTGGCTGGACGAAAAACAGGTCTGTGGTTAATAATTTGGATAAAATGTTTATAATCAAATACCAAAGCAGGTAATGCTCCTGGTTGACCATTGGCTGCTTCTTGACGTAAATAATCATTAATTAAAGGTTCCCATTTCGGTGGAATTGGTATTCGCAATCGGAGTTTACCTTGTGGATCTGGTCCGTCAAATCTGGGTAATCCTATCCCCAACCCTAAAGCAATTTCTAAGGTACTTTTCAAGGTTTCAGGACTTAAATCAATCTCTCGCTCTAACTGTTTTAATAGGTTTGCTTCTTCCCTTCCCATTTCCACTTGTTCATAGCGAGGAATTTCGGTGCGTCCCCGTCGTTTTTGTACCGCTTCATCTAAACTAACCAAAACGGTATTAGTATCTTCTAAATTAATAAATCTTCGTTGAAAAGCAGCATCGAAGACTTCTCCCATTGAACCCAATTCTTCTCGAATAGTATTGACTTTTTCTACGACATTTGCTAAGAATTTCAGATCAGCATCATCTTCACTGGTAAAGTGAAAAACAATCACATCTCTTGCTTGTCCGTGCCGATCTAAACGTCCATTTCTTTGGTCAAGTCGAGCCGGATTCCAAGGAATATCATAATGGAGAATCAGATGAGCAGTTTCTTGTAAATTCAATCCTTCTGATGCTGCATCTGTAGCAATTAAAATCCGGATTGGATCATCTGGATCATTAAATGCTTGCTTAATCTTTTCTCGTTCTTGATCTGGTAAACCACCATATAATATTTGCACTGCTAACCCATCTTTTGGAAAAGTTGCTTTTAGTCGGTATTCTAAATAATCTAGGGTAGTTTTATATTCAGTAAAAATCACCAAGCGTTGATTAGATTCCCACTCATTGCCATTCCACAATTGTTTTTTAATTACCTTTAATAATCTTTCCCAACGTTCATCTGCTGCTGGATTGAGAAGAAAATTATCCTCTTTTCGTACTAACCCTAAATTTACTAAAGCTGTATCAATATGAGTGATTTCTTCGGTTAGATGAGGTACAAAAGGTTTTAACCAAGCACCTGTAGTTTTAGCAGCGTGTTGTAAACGACCTTCGGTTTCACGGTCATCATCTAAATCTGCTAAAGTTGCTTTTTTCGCTGCTTGAACTTCGGCTAATTCTGCTGATTCTGTTTGCGCGATTCCATCCTTAAATCGATACCAAGAATGGGCGAAAGTATAAGGACAGGAAAGTAAACGTTTATTTAAAACTTCAATCGCAAAAGATCCTGCTAATTGTTCAGTTTTCTTAGTAGCAGCGATCAGAGTTTTTACCGCAATCCGAAATTCAGAAAATGCCCTGGACAGTCTTTTTTCCAAAATTCCAAAATAAAGAGGAACAGGTTCAGGAATGCGATCGCAAAATCGACGGATATTTCCTGCGCTTTCATCTAATTCATTAATCTCCCGTTTTAACCGACGTACCACTACCTCACCGATCCGCTGTTTCACCACCTCATTAAAATCACTGGTTTGATTAAATCTGACCGGATCAAGTTGTTCCAGTAACCCAGAAAAACACCGAGTATGTCCATTGTGAGGAGTAGCAGTCAGAAATAATTTATGCTCAAACCAAGGAGAAAGCGATCGCAACATTTTCGCTAAATCACTATCTTCACCAAAATTAGCAGGCATTAAATTATGCGCTTCATCTACAATTAATAAATCCCAAGGTAATTGAGCCGAACCTTCTGGTTGTCCACAAGCTGCTCGAAACTGTTCTAAAATATCTGGTTGTCGTAAATAATGATAAGATGTAATAATCCCGGATAAGTACACCAAGGATTAGCATCTAAACCCAATCTTTTTTGCAAAGTATGAGTTTCTGCCCGATCAATTATATCAAAACTTAAAGAAAACTTACCCTTCATTTCCTGTTGCCATTGTTTACGAAGTGCCGCAGGAGAAATAATTAATACCCGTCGAATTCGTCGTCTTAAAAGTAATTCAGTTAAAATTAATCCAGCTTCAACCGTTTTTCCCAATCCCACATCATCAGCCAATAATAACGAAATCCGGGGCATCTTTAATGCTTTTACGAGCGGCACTAATTGGAAATCTTCTACCTGTAAAGCACCAAAAAAAGGAGCAGCGATCGCTAAATTAACACTAACAGAACGATCGGGATTAAGAAAATTTGCCAGTGCTGTCCAACGAGTAGCGCGTTGTAGCGCATCAAAATCAGGACTACTCATGGTTGGTTCTATTGCTACTTGTGGTAAAGCTGTAGGTTCTAAAAGTGTTGCACCTATTTCCCTTTCCCAAATAACGGTATCTTCTGCTACTCCATCATAATCCGTATATTCCAGACGAACTAAGTGAAGTCTACCTTCTATGCTGCCATCAAATGGTTCTACTGCTGCTATTAAAGCACGTCGGTGACGAACAGTGGCAAGCATTCCTACTCGCGGGGAACCATTAAAATTTGGTACTTGACTTTTTGCCATTATGTCAAAAAAGTTAGCTATAATTAACATATTAACGCTCTTGGGAGCATCGCTAACAAAAAATTTCTAATGCACACTTGGCACTGGCATTTTTGGCAAGAACTTCCTTATCTCACTTGTAGTTGGTTAGAACCTTGGCCCACGCCTTTTTTACCCAACAATTTTGGCCCCAACCTCCCCAAAAATTGGTGGAAATATTGCAACCTACTGCTGAAGTTTACCGCGTTAAGCAAGTACATGGTAATCGGGTAATTAATCCTAGCGAAGTTACCCCTATATTGCAGCTAGAAGTAGCATCGGAAACTTTGGCTGAAGCTGACGCGATTGTAACTGAGATTCCCAATCAAGCAGCATGGGTTTGTAGTGCGGACTGTGGACCTGTATTAATTGCGGATGCTCAAACTGGACAGGTAGCTGCAATTCATGCTGGTTGGAGGGGAACTGCGGCGAAAATTGTGCCGATCGCGATCGCCAGATTATTAGCACAAGGTTCTCAATTAGAACATCTGCGGATCGCGATCGGACCAGCAATTTCTGGAGAAGTTTATCAAGTCTCTGTAGATGTAGCAGCTCAAGTAGGTGCGACGATTATTCCCCCAGATTCAGCACAGACAACATCATCAATTTTAGAGGCTTTAAATCACATTCCTCATCCCCCAATTTTACCCGATCCAGAACCAGGAAAAGTCCGTTTAGATGTGCGACGAGCGATCGCTTTGCAATTAGAACAGTTAGGTATTGAATTAGCCCAAATTGCGATCGCTCCCTATTGTACTTATCAAAATCCAGAACATTTCTTTTCCTACCGTCGTGATGGTTTGAAAAAAGTGCAATGGTCTGGTATTGTTAGTAAGAACAGCCGCGTCTAATTTAATTTAGCTGCATGAGCTGCGGCTCCGATCAGTCCAACTTGAGGATTACGCACAATATGTACAGGGATATTTTTTAAGAGATTAGACATTCTCCCTTTTTGGGTAAATGCTTTGAGAAAACTACCTTCTTGGATTAAGGGAAGGATTTTAGTAACAATTCCTCCAGCTACATATAAACCTCCATAAGGTAAGAGTTTAAGTGCTAAATTTCCCGCTTCTGCTCCATAAGCTTCAATAAAGATTTGCATAGCTTGTTCAGATAACCGATCGCTTTTTGCTAGTGCGGCAGCAGAAATTGCGGCGGCAGGATCTACACTTTTATTTGTCTCTCGACTTTCCATTTCCCAAGTCTTGACGATCGCTTGGATTTCTGGTGATTCCACGGCAAAATTAATATCTCGCAAAAATTGATAAATCCAGATAATCCCTTGACCACAAACAATTCTTTCCACCGAAACACGTTGTAGTTTATATTGATGGCGTAAATATTGCAATAATTGAAATTCGATTTCCGAACGTGGAGCAAAATCTGCGTGTCCCCCTTCTGTCCCATAGACGCGATAACTATTTCCTTGGGAAATCGCAAATCCTTCTCCTAAACCTGTCCCAGCACCCAAAATCGCAATTGGTGCATCTGGGTTGAGTTCTCCTGATTGTAAGGTAAATAAATCAGTCTCAGGTAAAATTCCGACTCCATACCCGATCGCTACAAAGTCATTGATTAAGCTAACTTGGGCAATTCCCAGTTCTTGTTTTAGACGTGAGGTCGTAAGCTGGGGCCAATTCAAGTTAGTCAAGATGCTACTATGATTGATGACCGGACCAGCGATCGCCAAACAAGCTTTCGTGGGTTGGGTATTATATCCTAAAACAGTTGTTGCTGTTTGTAAAAATTGCTGCACTATTGGCACTAGGTCTGGAAATTCATTACTTATATATTGATTTTCATATTGTGTTGACAATGTTTTCCCATCGTTAGTTTCGACTAAGCGCAAAATAGTCTTTGTTCCCCCAATATCCCCAGCAATCAACAATCCCATGATTTATTTCTAATTGATTAATTTCTCTACAGGACTAACTTTAGCACGCCACAGCAGTTTTTCACCTTGTTTATATCCAGCATAACGTATTTTTACCAATTCTCCCGGTGCCACATTTCCTTCCATGAGCTGATGAATTTGGGGATGGTAGGGAACTTCTGACCCAATTTCCGCGATCGTCTGTACTCCCCATGTTTGCAAAAGTCTTTCTAATGGTTTGACTAAGGGAATTAATCGGAGCGCAGGTAAATCTGGATTTGCTTGTGCTTTATTTACTGCTGTGGGCCATTGCAAAAGCCAAGATTCTAAGATTTGTAAAGTAGATTGTTGAAATTCTTGTTGCAAAGATACTTTTTGCTGTACCATCTGTTCTTGGAGACGAGAATATTCTTGTGCTAGTTTTACTGATAATAATTCTAGTTCTGCCTCATCTTTTAAATCAGGAACTGACGTTAAGGAATTCAATAGCTTATTCAGAGTAATTTGTAAAGCGGCACTAACTTTTAGTAATATATCTACCCTAGTTTGTAATACCAATCCTTGTTGAAGTCGCCAAAGCTGTAATTCAGAAACACCAGCTTTTTTGCTCAATTCTTCTAAGCTGGAAATACCGACTTCTTGCATCAAATCTTCTAACTTATACCGGGGATCTTGATTAGAAAAGTTCATCATTGCTGGAAGTATTTTCGATGTTATCAATATTTTTTTAATCTAGGAGAAGAAATTAATCAGCAAAGGTAGGGACAATTTATAAATTATCCCTACCTTAAATTTTAGTTTACCTTAAGTAGATTGTGATGATGAATTGAGATTAAGATTCTAGTAAGCTTCTCAGCATCCAGGCATTTTTCTCATGTAATTGCATCCGTTGAGTGAGTAAATCTGCTGTGGGTTCATCATTAACTTTTTCAACCGCAGGGAAGAGCGAACGTGCAGTCCGTACTACCGCTTCTTGTCCTTCGACGAGCAGACGAATCATTTCTTCAGCTTTGGGAACTCCTGTGGTTTCTGGAATTGAACTCAGTTGTACAAAGTCCGTGTAAGTACCAGGTGCAGGAAATCCTAAAGCACGAATACGTTCTGCAATTAAGTCTACACCTAAAGCTAATTCTGTATATTGGGTTTCAAACATTAAGTGCAATGTTTGGAACATCGGTCCAGTTACATTCCAATGGAAGTTGTGAGTTTTGAGGTATAGACTGTAGGTGTCAGCAAGAAGTCGGGACAAACCTTCCGCTATTTCCGCTCGATCTTTCTGATCAATTCCGATGTTAACTTTCATGTTTGTCTTTGGATAAACTTTGAGCAGATGATTACTAGGTAAATCATAGTCGTTATGACTTTATTTTGCCAAAGGAGGTATGACAGAAACCAGTTTCCGACCAAAGACTATAGTAAAATATCTGAATCATAATGCAGAAGTGGATTTTTTGGTAAATTTATTGGTAAATGGTTAGAGCGAACGAGTGATCGCTCACCCGAGGGGAAAAGATCTCAGAAAAATAAACCATCGGTCGATCAAAGTTAGGAATCAGAAGTAGCTAAAATAGCTATATGTCCCAAATCAATCCACATTCTCAGTCATTAACCGACCAGTCCTTACTGGTCGAGCGACCAACAATTATCTTAATTGATGGTCATTCGTTAGCTTTTCGCTCCTATTACGCTTTTGCTAAAAGTGGAAAGGGAGGTTTACGGACTAAAACGGGAATACCCACCAGTGTTTGTTTTGGGTTTCTCAAATCACTTCTGGAAGTAATGACAGCTTATCATCCGCAATATTTAGCGATCGCGTTTGATTTGGGGTTACCAACATTTCGTCATGAAGCTGATGATACCTATAAAGCCGATCGAGTTGATACTCCGGAAGACTTTATTATTGATTTAGAAAACCTCCAGGAATTACTGAGTGGTTTGAATTTACCGATTTTTACTGCTCCAGGTTACGAAGCAGATGATATTTTGGGAACATTAGCACAAAGAGCAAGTAGTGCTGGGTATATTGTCAAAATCCTGACAGGTGATCAAGATTTATTCCAACTGGTCGATCGGGAAAAAAATATTATAGTTTTACGTTTGGGTAGAGACGCATTTGGACGTTCTGGGACAGGAATTGCTCAAGAATATGGACCAGAAGAAGTTAAGGAAAAATTGGGAATAGCACCCACCCAAGTAGTTGATTATAAAGCACTTTGTGGTGACCCATCTGATCAGATTCCGGGAGTGAAGGGAATTGGTGAAAAAACCGCAGTACAATTATTAACCACCTACTCTTCCCTAGATGGAATTTATGGAGCGATCGATCAGATTAAGGGAGCTGTAAAACAGAAGTTGATTAACGGAAAAGATAGTGCTTATCATTCTCAATATTTAGCCAAAATTGTGGTAGATATACCCTTAGATATTGAGTTAGCAGATTGTTACCTTCAGGGTTTCGATAGTGCTGCTTTAATTCCGGTTTTGGAAAAGTTAGAGTTTAAACACTTTTTAAAACAAATTAACCAGCTACAGCAGAAATTTGGTGGAAATGTATCTGTTCCTCCAGGGGAGGATAATCCAGTTGTTCCAGTAAAAGATCAGGGAAAATCTCTAGCTGCTCTAGACAATAGTGCAGAAAATCCAGTTTCTACTGGAGAAAATAGTAGTAGTCAGGTAAAAAATCTAGACTCATCTAATAACATTCAACTGGAGTTATTTTCCGTTGAAACTCAACAGGAAATCGAATCATTACCACTAGAAATGGTAAATATTCCAGGGAATGTACCAATTAAACCGCAAATAATTGATACAGAAGAAAAGTTAATTAAATTAGTGAAAATTTTAGAGACTTGTACTGATCCTAATACTCCGGTAGCTTGGGATACAGAAACAACTAATTTAAAACCCCGTGATGCAAAATTAGTTGGGATTGGTTGTTGTTGGGGAGCAGGAATTGAGGATGTTGCTTATATTCCCATGAATCACAAGGGAGAAGGAAATTTAGAGGAACAAATTGTATTAGCAAGATTACGGGGAATTTTAGAAAGTCCCAGGTATCCCAAGGTGTTGCAAAATGCTAAATTCGATCGGTTGATATTTCGCTGTCAGGGAATTAAGTTAGATGGAGTGGTATTTGATACCATGTTAGCAAGTTATGTGATCAATCCAGAACAAACTCATAATCTCGCTGACTTATCTCAGCGTTATCTTTCAGGGGTTGAATCACAAAGTTATGAATCGTTAAATATACCGAAGGGGAGAAATATTGCTGATGTCGATATTGCGACGGTAGCAAATTATTGTGGGATGGATGTTTATCCGACTTTTCTCTTAGTGTCTAAATTACGAGCAGAAATAGAACATAGTGATCAACTGACAGAAGTGTTAAAATTAGAAATAGCATTAGAACCTGTGTTAGCTGAGATGGAATATACTGGGATAAGGATTGATGTTGCTTATTTACAAGAATTGTCCCAATCTTGGTCAGCAGAATTACAACAGCTAGAACAAGAAGCTCATCAAATTGCAGGAGAAAAGTTTAATTTAGGTTCCCCCAAACAGTTAAGTCGAATTTTATTTGATCAACTTAAGTTACCAACTAGCAAATCTCGCAAGATTAAAACTGGTTGGTCTACTGATGTGGTAGTTTTAGAAAAATTACAAGGAGAACATCCAATTATTGATGTAATTTTAAAACATCGGACTTACTCGAAGTTAAAATCTACTTATGTGGATGCTTTACCAGAGATGGTACACCCAGATACAGGAAGAGTACATACGGATTTTAATCAGACAGTTACAGGGACAGGAAGATTATCTTCTTCTAATCCAAATTTGCAAAATATTCCCATTCGGACTGATTTTTCCCGTCGGATTCGGAAAGCGTTTTTACCTGAGTCCAATTGGTTATTAGTCTCGGTTGACTATTCTCAAATTGAATTGCGTATTTTAGCACATTTGAGTCAAGAACCAGTATTAATTGATGCTTATAATCAGAATCAGGATGTCCATACCGTGACAGCTAAATTGTTGTTTGAAAAGGATACAATTACTCCGGACGAAAGACGTTTTGGTAAGACCATTAATTTTGGGGTCATCTATGGAATGGGTGCAGCAAAATTTGCTCGTTCGGTCGGGACTAATCAGAAAGAAGGAAAGGAGTTTATTGATAAATTTTATCAGCGTTATGCTCAAGTATTTGCTTATTTAGAGCGGGTGAAAAAAGAAGCGATCGCACAAGGTTATGTAGAGACTATTTTAGGTCGTCGTCGTTATTTTAATTTTGAGAGTTCGACTCTAAGGAGACTTAAAAATCATCAACCTGAAGATATTAATCTCAACAATTTACCCCATTTGGGTCAAAATGATGCACAATTATTACGAGCTGCTGCTAATGCACCGATTCAAGGCTCAAGTGCTGATATTATTAAGTTAGCGATGGTAAAATTACAGGAAATTTTGCCAAATTATCGAGCGAGGTTGTTGTTACAAGTACATGATGAGTTAATTTTTGAAATTCCACCTAATGAATGGGATAATTTGCAACCGAAAATTAGGTCAGTGATGGAAAATGCGGTAGAGTTAAGTATTCCTTTGGTAGTAGATATCCATGTGGGTCAAAATTGGATGGAGACCAAATAACCGCAATGCAGATCAGTGAAATGAATGGTATGAATGATCCTCAAATTAATCCGCGAGAATTAGGTCAGCTTTATGTGGATAAAGAGTATGATCTTTTGTCAGAGCGATTTATTCAAGTTTTAGAGCATTTTGAACAGCAAACTTACCTACTCTTAGATGATAATGCTCAGTATTTTGTGAATGTGTTTGTGAAGATATTTTTGTATTTTTTTACTGATCCTGATTATACTATTGGCGATCGCTATGTGACCAGGTTTATTCAATTAAATCTCACCATTTCTAATTTAGTAGCAATGTCTAGTTTTAAAACAACAGATGCTTATTTAGAAATCTTAAAAATGCAACAACGTAATTTTGCGAAGTTTTTAACTTTATATTCAGCTCGAAATAGTGTCAAAAGCGATCGGGAAGCTATATTTACCGCAAATCCTCAGTTAGCTTGTCTGTGGTATTCCTGTTTCTGTGAAATTTATCGGAGTGGTTTAGTTAATCAAGAAGCTTATTATAATCTCCAGGAACATCTTGCTTATGAGGATGAAAGGTTAACCGATTTCTATAATATTGAAGATGTTTATTTTGGATCTACTTATATAGATAGTGATCGAGATAAGAATCTAAAGCGAAAAATCAATCAAGCAATTCAAAAAAGTCCGTTGATTACTAATATCAAAATTGCCAATAAACCTAACCCGAAAAAAATTGCAGTTATCACCTCTCTCTGGTTTTCCCAACATTCCGTTTACCGGACTTTATCTGAATATGTTGAATCTCTTCAAGCTGATTACGATTTAACCTTAATTTACCTAGGTGGAATCAAAAATAATTTAGATATTGGTGCTTTTAAAGCAATTAGATATATTTACTTTCAAGATGGAAAACTCAATCTAGATGCAATTTTAGACAATGACTTTTTAGTAGTTTATTATCCCGATATTGGGATGAGTCTAGAGAGTATTTTGCTATCGAATTTAAGAATAGCACCAATTCAGATTTGCGGGACAGGACATCCCGTCAGCACCTCTGGTTCAGAAATTGATTATTTTATCACTGGTGATGATGTAGAAATATCGATCGGTGCAGAAAATAATTATTCGGAAAGATTAATTTTACTACCAGGATTTGGTGCGATTCATAAACCCCCCATTTATGAAATTAAAAATATTCCAAAAGATCCCTCACAATTTATTATCAATTGTTCCTGGTACGCTCAAAAAGTCAATTATCATTTATTGGAAAAATTACAAAGAATTGTGCGTCAATGTAAAAAAGAAATTAGATTTAGATTTTTTTCCGGACCAGCTTTAACCCGAAAAAATGATTTCTTACCTTTTGTAAAAGAGGTAGAATCAATTTTAGGTAAAGAAAGAGTTGAGGTGATACCTGCTAAACCTTATGATGACTATATGACTTTGATGGAAGCAGGAAATATTTGTCTAGAAGCTTATCATTTTGGTGGTTCTAATACCGTTGCTGATAGTTTATATTTACGCAAAGCTACAGTAGCTTTTGAGGGAAATAAATGGTATAATCGGATTGGTGCTCAGATGTTGCGATCGGTAGGATTATCAGATTTAATTGCTCGCAACGATCACGAATATATTGCTTTAGTATTAAGACTAATCCAGGATGACTTCTATCGAGAGGGAATTGAGAAAAAATTACAGCTAGTAGACCTAAATAGTACAATTTTTAGTGCCGCTAGTAAAAATAGTTTTAAACAAGCGATCGATTTTTTAATTGCTAACCACGACCAATTAAAAATGGAAAATTCTCAACATCCCATTCGGATTTAGATAGTTGAGTAGAGAATTATATTGGGACACTATTTAGCAGCGATCGCCCAGGTCTCAGAATTGCGATCGGTCTCAGAATTGCGATCGCGACCAGCCAAAAACACCTAAACTCTATACAGACTGGATGTTTGATTGATTTTTTGATGGGGATGGTCTTGCTGGTGGGATGGCGATTAGTACGAGAAAATGGGAAAGTTGCCTTTTAGGTGTGCTGGTAATAATAGAGGTGAATTCAGATTTGGCCGTAGATAAATTGACTTGTGGTGTTGCATCTGTTAAGGTAGCTGAAAGCATTGATTTAATTGAACCTTGACAATTTAATAGTCTTAGTTTCCTTACTGGCTGATGGCCAAATACTAGAGATGTTACCCGATCGACACACTTTTAGCTCCGATTGAAAATGCTGATTTTATCGGCTTTCTGCGGTTTTACTGCGTCGGTTGCTTATTGTGCAAGGGTTTTAAGGTTTTGCGATCGGGCTTATTGTTCAAAAATGCCTCTTATTGACAAAGGAAAAATACCTACGTCGATTTGAAGGCTGAAACCCTTTCGCTGTAAGGCTCCCTGAACGAACTCTCTGGTTAAACAATTCCCCGCGAGGGGACGGAAACCATTAATTGCTATACACCTTTGTTAGAAGTGTCGCCTCTGGTTAAACAATTCCCCGCGAGGGGACGGAAACTTTGTACTTCCGGTCCCCGGTCTTGTGGAGACCGGAAAACTCTGGTTAAACAATTCCCCGCGAGGGGACGGAAACGACGCTGTGCGCGCCAGACCGCTGGTCTTGGTCGCAGCTCTGGTTAAACAATTCCCCGCGAGGGGACGGAAACCTTTTTGGGCAGGATAGGCCGACCGTCTGGCCCCAACTCTGGTTAAACAATTCCCCGCGAGGGGACGGAAACTCCAAAACTTCCTGCTGCCGCTCGGGGGGAGCAGAAAAGACTCTGGTTAAACAATTCCCCGCGAGGGGACGGAAACTGCGCGTTCGCCTTGTCGCCGATACCAACAGCAACACCTCTGGTTAAACAATTCCCCGCGAGGGGACGGAAACAGGCGGTGCCTGCATAAGCAACGGAATAAACATTCTCTGGTTAAACAATTCCCCGCGAGGGGACGGAAACCCCGCCCAACCGCTTGCGCGTCGCCAGCGCGGAACGTGCCTCTGGTTAAACAATTCCCCGCGAGGGGACGGAAACTCCTGAGGTGTTGGTGGATTGAGTCGCAGCAGTCACAATGCTCTGGTTAAACAATTCCCCGCGAGGGGACGGAAACATATATTATTTCGACCCACGGCCCCAGCGTCCGCAGCGCGGACGTGGACTCCTCTGGTTAAACAATTCCCCGCGAGGGGACGGAAACTCAGTGCATTCGGTCTCTGCAACTTGCACCACATGCGCCGGCTCTGGTTAAACAATTCCCCGCGAGGGGACGGAAACAACATCTTTTTTCCAATAAACGACTAAATCAAAACTCTGGTTAAACAATTCCCCGCGAGGGGACGGAAACCATTAACCACCACCACTGGTGTAACAGGTGTGGTAACAGCTCTGGTTAAACAATTCCCCGCGAGGGGACGGAAACTAGCTTGTTACGTTAGCCATGTTTACCTCTTTTGTACAACTCTGGTTAAACAATTCCCCGCGAGGGGACGGAAACGCTAGGAAACAAGAAAGCTAAAGGAGAAACAAGCCCAACTCTGGTTAAACAATTCCCCGCGAGGGGACGGAAACATGAGCACCCATGCGATCGCAATCCAATGTCTCCGCTCTGGTTAAACAATTCCCCGCGAGGGGACGGAAACTTTGCATCGCCAACAATACCAACAATACCAACACTCTGGTTAAACAATTCCCCGCGAGGGGACGGAAACCATTTCATGGACGGCTGCCAAATCGGGATTGGGCAGAGCTCTGGTTAAACAATTCCCCGCGAGGGGACGGAAACCCTTTTCCGTAGTCAGGGCCGTATGTTACGGTCCCCTCTGGTTAAACAATTCCCCACGAGGGGACGGAAACTACTCGCGACGCAGGGAAGCCGTCCCGCAGCCTCCTCCCTCTGGTTAAACAATTCCCCGCGAGGGGACGGAAACCTCCGACACGGTCAAGTTGCCCTTACAGAATGGAGCCTCTGGTTAAACAATTCCCCGCGAGGGGACGGAAACTCTTACCAACCCACAAGTTGATTAAGTTGATTCATATTCCGTTTAATTAATTCCCCGCGAGGGGACGAAATAGCTAATAAAGTTTCAGGATTAGCGATCGCCACCAGCAGCAAAAATATCGCCACCAGCAGCCAGAGCGATCGCGCCTAATCAGACATTTAACTTGCAAGATGCGAGGGATCTGATCGCACTCCCAAGAAGAAAATATCTAGGAGAATGCGATCGCACTTCTAAAACTCAAAAGCAGCAGAAATAAAATTAACTTCTCTAGCTTAACGGAAACTTTAGTTTGAGCTTTGTTCCTTGTCTGGTGCCATTAACTCTTTCTGAGCAGCTTCAGCAATAACCCGTTTCAACCATTGATTTCGATTGGGGAGTGCGGCCACTACCTGATAAAGTGATACAGGCAACTTAATTCCAATGACGCGCCGATCTAACGGTTCGTCACCTTCAGGACACCCATTGACCTGATATCTTATCCCGTGGTTTCCCTGCCATTTTTTTTACTTCTAAGGTTTTCCCGATTATATCATACTAATCCCTAGTTAACCAAGTATAAGTAAAATAATAACTTTGTTAACCAAGTATTAATTATTATCAACTAAAATAATAGCTGAAAGTATTGCTAATTCTTGGTTAACTAGGTATGATGTAAATATGTACAATCCAAGGAGGTGATAAAAATAACCCAATCAAAAGATGGCAACGGGAACGGTAAAAAAGAATATGACCCTGAAGTTGTATTCCGCTATTTAGACTCTGATGTTTATATCAAGGAAAATAGCGATGGAACCGAGGAAGTTGTCTACGAGGAAGAACTCGTAGATTCATTAGGAGGATCAGAGAAAAGCCCCGAAAATTAGAATCGAACGTTGAAACAAATTTCCGCCCTTACAGCGGATGACCTGTTGATAAAGTACAGTAAGATTTGGCATGAATGGCGATCAGTTAAAGTCACTTGTGAGTGATCTGTGTTGGTTGGGCAGGTTTATGATAGTTATCTGTTTGGAGCAGAATTGATTGGTGAACCTGCCCCTACAAATCCTGGTTGATTGTGATCATAAATTCATTCACCTGCCCCTACAAATCCTGTTAATCTTGTCATCCTCTAATCCTGATCGATTTTTCGGTGAATCCCTGTAGGGGCGGGTTCACCGTTGAATTTGCCACACACAAATAACCCTTGTGCCGAGCGCAGTCGAGGTATTAATGAACCCGCCCTGCCCCACAGATCACCTTGATGAACTTCATAAACCTGGAATAGGCTGTAGTTGTAAGCTAGGGGTCTTCTTGGATGGTATCACTTCTACTTAGAAAAATATATGGAACCTACAATTATTCACCCTCTTTACTTTCAGATTGTTGAGAAAAAAGGTAATGCTTGGCATTTTAAATATGGTGACGTTTTTTATAATCGTACTGGCAAGATAGTTCCTGAAAAGAGTCGAGAAACTTTATTTGGAACGACAAAACATAATTTAATGGTTGAATTTTTTCGGATTAATTGTGGTAGAGACGGTTTTTATTTAGCCAACCTGCGAGATCAGAAATATTATTACTGTGGACTAGAGAGAGATGATCTCAGAGCTAAGTTTAAAGAGTTGGGCATAGGTCGGGAAGACCCTGTTGATTATTCTAGTTTACCCGATTAGTTGAGGTGGCGATCGCTCTCAAATAAATATTTAATTTGCAAGATTGTTCACACCAAATTCAAGCTGTGCAACCGGGACGGTAGAATTGGTTTTTAGCGATCGCCTGGCTAATTTAGCATAAGTTTTTACCGTTTCATAGGGTATTTCTAAGTCAATGGCGATCGCTTGTAAAGACTCTCCTAACTCTCGTCTTGCTGTGATCGTTGCCCAAATTTCGGCAATCTCACTAGCGCGATTTCCCCCCGTTCGTTTTCTCTGTGCTATAAACATTTCAGTTAAATAAGCAATTCTGGTTGCTAAAATATCCTGTAAATTTGAAGAGGTCGAAACAGGTTCTTCATTTAACCATCCCAAACGAGTTTGTCCTAATCCAAAAGTGGTTTTATGTCCTGTACCGCAATAGGGAGCAAAATTCACCAAAGCATAGAAAAGCTGGACAAATTCTACTTGTTTAAAAGCTGCACGAGTTAAGTTTAATTCGATCGCACCTGTAAATCCTGTCACCATTCCGACTTTTCCTGCTGCAACCTTCACCGACTCTAAGCGATAACGAGAAATTAATACTTCTTCCTCTACCCATGTTAAAAATTTTTCTTGGTCAAAGGGAATACCAGAAAAATCATTCCAGCGTCGCAAATAACTGTGAAAAACATTATTGGGTACAGGTAAGGGAAAATGATGTTTTTTGCGACGAAAGCTAGTCGGGGTTTGAAAACTGAGTTGAACAGAAATACGCTGAGGGAGTTGAGCTGTAAATAAATGATTATAGGTGATAGGTCTCAACGCAATTTGACAGGAGCGAATTAGTAAAGGTGCATTCCGCAAGTCTATTTGTGAGGGTAAATTTTTTACCCATTGGGTTAACCATTGTACTAATCGTAAAGAAAAAGCAGTAACATACCAGCGATAAATGCAATTAGGTTGCAGTTGAAAATCTTTTCCAGATGAAAGCAAATCCCCTTCTAAACTGGAGATAGTAAAAGGTTTTTCCGATTGACTGTCGTGCAAATAAGCAGATAATTCTGGGTCGGAAGAACGTACTTGAGCTAAAAACCAAGCGTGCAAACCAATTGTGTACTGAGCATAAAGATAGTCAGGTCCGCAAGGTGATAGTTCAAAAACTAACCCAATGATCTCAGTGTCAGGAGACCAGGTAAGTTCAGATGGAGCAGAAGGTTGATTTTTGGAGGAGCTAGTTATAGCCATAGCCCTAATTAGGTAAAATTAATGGCTATTATAACCCATTTCCATCCCCTAATGGGAATTTATTCGCGACAATAATTCTTTTAAACAATAGATCGCACAATCCCACCTTCAACTCGTAGTGCAGCCCCATTGATAGCAGATGCTAAAGGACTGACCACAAATGCAACTAAATCTGCAACTTCAGATGTTGATGCAAATCGCTGAATTAGTGAAGAGGGACGGGTTTTTTCAAAAAACTCTTTTTCAATTTGTTGGACTGAAATATTCTGCTCCTTAGCTAATCCTTGGATAAAGTCTTCTACTCCTTCAGAACGGGTCGGACCAGGTAAGACTGAATTAACTGTAACATTGGTTCTGATTGTGGTTTCAGCTAAACCACGAGCGAGGGATAATTGAGCTGTTTTTGTCACACCATAATGAATCATTTCCGATGGAATATTTAATGCTGATTCACTAGAAATAAAGACGATGCGTCCCCAATTTTTTCTCAACATCAGTGGTAAATAGTGACGAGAGAGTCTGACACCGCTCAGAACATTAACTTCCCAGAAATTTATCCATTCTTCATCTGAAATATCTGTAAAAGCTTTGGTCCCATAAATACCCAGGTTGTTCACTAAAATGTCAACCTCTGGAAGCTGTTGGAATAGTTCCTTAGCTCCCGTTTGAGTACCTAAATCAGCAGCTATTCCTTGCAGTTGAGCAGTTGGGACAGTTTGTTTGATCTGGTCAATTGCTGTATTGACTCGTGCTTGAGTACGTCCATTGACGATCACATTTGCTCCTTCTTGAGCAAGAGTTGTGGCGATCGCTAACCCAATTCCTGCTGTTGAACCGCTTACTAGTGCTACTTTGTTGGTCAGTTGAAGATCCATACTCTACCTCAAAACAGACAATTAGATCACTTAATCTTAGCAGTTATTGAGTTTAAGTTTGACACTGAATTTTTTTAATACTGCCATCTTCTTTGAGTTCCGTTACCTTGACTTTAACTATCTGTTCCACGGATAAATCTTTGGATTTTTTTGGCTCTTTCTGAGTTAGCTTAATCGTTTCCAGCATGGTATAGGTGACTTTATTTCCTTGAATATTGGTCACTTTTGCATCTAGGATTTGTTCTAACTGAAATTGCTGAGTCTGAACAACCTCATTAATTTCTGACTGACGTGCTGAGATGGGTGGAGTAGATGATGCAATATTTGATTCTGTCATCCCACCGACAGCACCACCTGATTTATAATAACGCATCATCCTTACTACCCAACCCAAAATTTGCAGCATAGTAGGTACGTCATTCTGATAGATTTGCAAGTGTTGCTTGCAAGCTTTTTCTATACTTTGATAATATTCAAAAGTCCTGCTACTATGCCCAATAGATTTACCATATTTTACCAAATTTTTTAGATAATCAAAAAATTTTGTTCCTGCCTTTTCTTGATGACCATAACTTCGCAGATAACCCAGAATTTTTCCTAATTCGTTAGCATCTGTACCCTCATTAGCTAACATCTGAGCCATCGCATAAATAGTTTGCCACTGCTTTTCGTTGAGAGATTCTGTTGTTTGCATTTAGTACATTCCTTCTGGAGGTTCTCGATCAGTTGGCCATTTTAGCACTTCTTTTAATTCTTCCATTTGTAGCGATCGCACCAGTTGACGATGTGCCGATTGAATTGATTCTTGCATAAATTGTTGTAATTTAATATCAGTCAGAGCATCAAGTTCGGATTGGTAAGAAGTATAGCGATCGCGCCAACTGACTGGCTGTTGAATTTCCTTTATTTCTACTTCTACAGTTCCCATTCCAATCGGTTTACCACCTCCTATCTTTAAAGCGATCGAATTATTTGGTTTATCTTGTCCTAGCGCAATTAATAGAGTTCCCAACTCAGCTTTAGTTAAATTCATAAAACGGATCTGAGTGGTAAAAATAAATTCTCTACCTGCTTGCTGGACTGCAATTCCTTTCTGTTGCCCTTTGTCAACTGAGCGAATCGTATGATAATAAAATTTCCGTCCAGCGACTTTGCCATTTATATAGTAACCAGGACGTTGCTTTTCCGGCATATACAAAGAAGGAATAAACCCCACATTTGATTTAGCCTCAGTTGCAACAGCATCAGCAAAATGAATCAATCCTTGCCAATTCATTGCCCCAAATACTTGACAAGCAGGACAGAGTTTATTTTGATCTTTACATTCATTATATCCAGCAGGGATGCTATTTCTATCCGCCTTAGTTTTACACAAGCAACTTTGGGTGATTGCTTCGTAAATTGAACGCACTACTCCTTTTAAAGAACTACCAGGAATAATTAGCTTTTGGTTTTGCTGAACAGAGGTTTTAATCAAAGGTATATTTCTTTTTTCGCTAGATAAATCGCTACCCATTGCTACTGTTCCAGACCCAATAAAAGCAGTAGTTTTAACCTTTAAATTTAGATTAATTTTGCCACTGTAGCGATCGCTCTTAAACTTCTCCTGTCCCGCTGGTTTATCTCGATTTGGTGCAGTTTGAGGTAAGGAAATCAACTTATAGGGTTTATCCACAGAATCCTGCTCGACTGAAACTATTTGATTCGGTCGTTTTGGTGATTCAACTCGTCGAGGTGGTAGAGGTGTAGTCATGGTTGTATAGTAAGCGCGATAAAATGGGTAGTTGCAGTCTGTTCATCAATAAAGTATCTTTGACCGATTTTAACATCTTGATAAGAAAATTCTTGAGGAAATCTGGTTTCATTAGAACGATACAAATGAGCTGAACGATCAATAGTTGTCCAACTACTACCAAGTTGTGCAAATCCCCATTCAGATTCAGGGTTAATTGTGCTAAGAAGTAAAACATCATAGCCAGATTTTCTTTGTTTCCAGCGTAGCTCAAATTGGTAATTAAACATCTGTCCTTCCGGACTAGGAAACTCAGTTATTTGATGAACAATACCGCTAACTTTGTGAGGCCATCGGAGAAAATAATAACTGGATTGAGATCCTGTTTCTAGTAACTGTTTAAGTTCATCTGATGAAGAAACTTGTCTTACTCCAACAAAAGGATTCATGCTACCTTTTCCTCCAATTTTTTGCGCCAAGCTGCCACTGCTCGCATAAACAAATCTTTTACCCGTTCAGTTCCTTGCCAAGATAATCGTACCCCAAAACCCAAATCCATTAATTCACCACCAACAGGTGTTTCTTCGATATCATTAGCAGGAAAACCATATTTTTTACGTTCATCTTCTTCTAGAAAAGCTCCCGCACCTATTAACATAGTATGAGACCATTTTTTTTCACTTCCTAGTTGACAAATTTGCTGATTTTCCAGAATGCAACCTGGATATTGAACAACCCCTGAGTTTAATTTTATTTCCACTAAACCCATCCCGCGAGACTTGGCAAAACCTAAACTAAACCAACCATCATTTAAGTCTCGCAACACTAACCCAATCAGTCCTAATTGAGCCAGGGAGAAGTTTTTTAGATGGATTTTGGTGTTAAATTCGCCAGCGGTACAAACTTGATAGTTAAATGGTCCTACTGCTACCGAACCAAATACTCGGTCAATTGCTACACCGTTCCGTTCTTCTATTTTAAGTTGCTTTGAGTCAACCGGATAAGCATCTTGAATTCTCACTCGACTAGCAATTGAGGTATTACCAAACATTTGGTCAGTAAAAGAAGAAAGTCGGTAGATGTCAGAAGAATCAGCGATCGCATCCAGGTATTTATAATCATCTAGATTGAGAGGATTACTAGCCCAAACAACATCAGGGTTAGTGGGACGCTTGTCTTTACCTACAGTTCTCACAATTCTCTCAGCATGAGCGCGAATGGCACCTTTAAGAGAACTACCAGGTAAATAAATTGAGCGTCCTCCTGCATGGTATGTTTCGACAAATTCCATATCTGGTTTAGTAGGATCAGCTCCTTCTTTGCCAGATTTAATTAAAATCGGGCCGCAAGGTATGATGCTTAAGTCGATCGTACAGTGATTAACAAATCTTTTGTGCATATAGCGAGTCTCGGATTGTTCGTGAACAGGTTTTTTTGAACGAACTACAGAGGTGCAGAAGTTGAGTTAAGTGTAGGGGTGAAGCATTCGGGCGACAATTGAGCGATAAAACCAGTAATATTATATCCGAATGCTTCACCCTTCTTCGGCCCAGATCCCCAAAAACATTCTTAACTGAACCGTATTGTTTTATATCTCAGTTAGATTTGCTATAGCTTTAACTAACAGAGGTTTCAGTAGCAGAATGGGGAAGGATTTCTTGTCTTAAATAGGTAATAAGCGTTTCTGTCCATTTCTTTCGCAAAATATCTTGCTGTTCAGAATCACACTGATAGGATTTTATTTCTCCATTAATTAAATCCTGTAGATATGTCAACAATCGTTTTGGGTTATCTTCAGTGTCAAACCACTGCATTTGATTAATTTCTAATTTCACTACACCTAAACCGCGCGATCGCCCACCTCCTAGCGGAATTTGTTCAGTTTCAAATTGATATAACCCAATCATCAATAAACCTAATTCCCGTTCTTCTGCATTTTCTACCACAGCTCGAAACTGAAAACGTATTCCTGCTGGAACAACTTGGAAATCATAGAGTTTTCCATCACCAGCAGTTTCTGTATCCCGTTCGATCGCTACACCATCTCGTTCTTGATATTGACCAAACCAATCTTCTGGTAAAACTGTTAAGTCTCGGACTTGAAATTTACTAGCTAACCAGGGAGTACCAAATAAGAGGGAAACTATATCTGTATGCTCAATCAGAGCTTTAGTGAAATCATCGTCATTATCTGTCTCTTCCTTCAATTTATTGATTTCATTCATCCTTTCTATGAAATTAGCCGGATCTTCTGCAAGTCTGATATCGATACCACGCAAAAAACTTTCCAAACGCGATCGCAATGCTCCCTTAAAACTAGATCCTGGAATCAAAGGTCGTCCCAAAGCATCTTTAATTACTGGTAAATCTGATCCAATTGGTTCACTAGAACGACCTGCGCTAATTCTTAGTGCGGTTACAGTCAAGAGAGTACCGCTTATTTCTAGCCGATTTTTAAAAGTATCAAACATGATTAATCATCTCAATCAATAAAATTAGTAGGGTTTTTAATTCACTTTTTTCTCTGAGGGATTCAAATACTTTAGATAACGAGCGCCATAACCAAGATAACGACGAATTAGTTCTACCCAGATTCGCTTTAGTTCACTTTTTTGATTAGGATCGACGATTTCTCCAGCTTTTTCTTTAATTTTCCTATCAATATCATCGATAATTTTCTGCGCTAACGAGTCTTTTCCTCTGCCCCATTTATCATCTCTACCTACTTGATAACATAGAAAATTTTTAATTACTTCAGGACTATCTGTTGTTTCCGAAACTCGCAGCAGATTACGAAATTGAGATTCTTCTAATTTACCATAGGATTTTTTGTTGTCCAATGCTGCTTGAATCCATACAACTAGATCATCTTCTGCTTGGCGAATTCCTTTTTGAATTTTCAATTGATCTGTCATATTCATACCGCACTCTCCCTAAATACTAAATGAAAGTCATTACAAACTTGAACCTGCCCAAATCCTTCTGCATTTCGTTCTCCCACTCCCCAGATTTCCAAATTATCTAAAGCTTTAATCCAAGATTCTTTCTGGGTGGTACTGAAGAAATATACAGCACCTTGATTAGTAATTAATTCGCTATCTTTCATTAATCCCCATGCAGAATTCCAGCCAGAAAGATAATCGTAACTGCTATAAGCAATATGTAATTTTAAAGACGAGTCGTCTAGATTAGCAAACTGCTTTAACATTGCTTCAGAAATAACGGTAGTACGTCGCCATTGTTCTGTTAAGATAGCATCAGACTGTAAATCGAGGGTAAAATAAGTACGTTCTTGACGTATATCTTGATCAGGTTTATCAAAAATATTCTCCCACTTTTGCCATCGTTCTTTTAGTTTTTCATTGAATTTATTGATTCGATTCTCAACTGTGTCAGCAACAAGGTTTTTATTTGTTGTAATTTTAACTTTACCTAATCCTCTTGATGTTGATCCACCTAATCGGAAAGAATGAGAATCTATGAAGCTAGTCAGATGATTGGCTAATTCCTCATCTTCTACTAAAATTCTCCCGCGATATGTAGCAGATTTTTCTTTGTTACTTTCAAATTCATTTAATACCTCAATGCTGTAAAGTACCTGGTCTTCAGCAGTAGCGCGATCGCGGTTAATTCCTACTCTTGTCAACAAACGAGTGCTAATTGAAGGTTGACGGTAATGTTGATGGTAATTTTCATCAATCCGGGAATAAAAACCTGTATATGGTTCTACTCTTCCTCCATCTTTCGGACAATTTGGATCATAAGGATGATCATAGCATTCAGCACAGAAACGGTCAATTAAAGTATCAAAAACACCATTGTTTTTACTACAAATAGGATTAAATCCAGGATTAGTTTTAGAACTAACTGCTGTAGCTGGTAAAACTAAAACATCTTCAGGAAATGCTTGCTGATCTAGTTTAGCGATCGCGGGATAAGCGTTTTGAAAAATTGCTGGGCGATCGCTCAAAAATAAATCATAAAAATCATCATCCGGTTCAGGTTGATTTGATTGTTTGAGAATCTTAGCCGCGATCGCACCTCGAATCACGGAACCAGGAATATAATTCTTTACTTCACTAATCGAACCTCCAGGTTTTTGCCGCCCAATCGCTAAGGGAGAGAGGGTTTCAATTTTGAGGTCAATTTTATACATTAACTTTCTCCAATAATAACATATCCCAAACAGTAGTTTCTAGATTTTCTTTTGGTAATTCCCAATGGAGCCATCCCAAACCTCCTGATTTACTACCACCTAAAGCGTGGATATGATGAAATGCTGCTAAAAGTAATGCTTTCGTATAGGGAGGACAACCAGATTGGAGATGAATTGCACCCTCAAATCTCAATTGAGCATTAGCTGGAGAAGTTTCTAGTAGGAATAACTTTTGGTCTTCTGCGGTGCGACGACGACGGTTAATAGTCACCCTAGAACGCACCACTTCAGGAATATCATTGGGATCTGTTGTACAGATGAGATCGTCAAACAATAAACGAGAAGATAACGCAGGATTACCAAACATCTGACAAACAAAACAGTGATAGCGTTGATCACCAGACACCTGATAGGTTTCACGCTGAAACTTTATCGCTTCTATTTCTACTAAACCTGCTCTTTGAGGGCACATTCTTTGCGGATTAGGAGACTGACAAACTGGCAATTTCAAACCTCTTAGTAATTTTTCACACTCATGACGTACACGACCTTTAAGTTGAGAAGCAGGAATTAATAATTTTTCGTTAGCAGTGCGAACGATAGTTTTATCAGCAAGTGAGCCAGATGAACCACCTGCACCCACACACAAAGCTGTATCAATTATAGCGGCGATCGAAATAGTTTCGACTTGATTTTCTAGCAAATTTTGTAATTGAATCATTAGGTTTCCTCCACAGTAGTAAGTTCTTGGGTAGATACTTCATCTTCTGATGCTTCGATAAAAGGATAGAGATCAACTAACTCTCGCCAGATAGTTTCATAAGTCCGCTTTTTTTTGTCAAACATCCAGGGGGCTATATTGCCATCATTTGTCTTAGCACTACACCAAGATTCCTCAAATTGCTCCTTTAATAGTTTTTGTGCTTCCTGATCCTTCAAGCGGACTCGAAAGTATCGATAGTTAAGGATAGCAGTATTTTTTCCTTGTTTTAATAGACCCCGAATTTGATAAAGTTGCGATCGCGGAAATTTCGCTTTTTTTAAAGCTTTAGCAGTATTCAAAATTCCTTTTATTTCGTGCAAAGTATAGGGCGCACCGTAAAGCTTAAGTTTTTGACCATTTTTCCCAGTCTCCGTTAACCCTTGCTCCCGAAATGCTTTAACATTTGAAGAAATCATTGTCACTGACTTCATTACTAAAAAGTCTATAGTACCACCATAGTATTGATACTTAGCTTTCAATTCTTTAGCGCGAGATTTGGCAGATTTAAGTAACTGCTCAGTCAGCTCCTGAGCATAGTAAATAGGAGTAGTATCGGAGGTAATTAATACCCCAATTGACATACTTAGCTTAGATCGCGAAATATCTGCCTGCTCATATTGATAACGATGACACTGACCAGACTGATAGTTCTCTATAAGTAGTAATGCAATTAGATGTAATTTGCTCTCGATCAGAAGAGAAAATGCAGAAAGCACTACCTCCGCCACCTCAAAATCTGGTTGAAACTGATAAGCTTTTAACTTAGCTAACTGTCTCTCAAATTCTTCACCAATAGTTTGGGCAATTTCTAAAGCTTTGTCTGCGGGAACAATCAACATCACATCATCACCACCAATAGCGATAATCTCAAAGGGATGCACCCAAGGAAATAACTTTGTTTGGGATTCAGTATCAGTGATATTTTCGATTTTTCGAGGATGGAGATGTTTAGCGATCGCCGTATAAACTGATTCTGTTGTTGCCTGGAAAATATCAATGCTGAATTGCTTGTACTCTTGGGGAGTCCGAATTTTTTGAATATAACCTCCCATATTGTTCCCATCAGCGTAAATATAAGCAACAAATCCTTCTGTAAAACCACTAATTGATGGTATAGGACGGGATTTAGCAATATCTTGCATTCTCTGTGATTCCCTCACGTTATTGCACTGCACATCAGATGGAAGATTTTGATAGTAAGTCTGATCCTGGTTTGTCTTGTTCAGAAATAATTTGAATTTCTTTACCCAACCATCT
This sequence comes from uncultured cyanobacterium, assembly GCA_963744145.1. Classification (GTDB taxonomy): domain Bacteria; phylum Cyanobacteriota; class Cyanobacteriia; order Cyanobacteriales; family CAWUOF01; genus CAVUSO01. The sequence goes on from CAVUSO010000001.1 coordinate 3,455,054, forward strand.
ACCGATTCTGATTGCCAGTTCAATTGATACCACTGCTGATTTTGGCTGTCTTCTCCTTTGGTTTGTTGTCCAACAATACGTTTACGAGCTAAAGCTTCTGAAAACCAAGGTTTTTTAGGGAGGTCTGCTTGAATAACAGCAGAACGGCGATCGCTTTCATCCCTGACTAAATAAGGATGTGTTTCAAACATCGGGGGATAACATCTACTCGGACGTTGACTATTGTTTAAAGCATTACCATTACGTCGTTTGTTAAATAAAGCTGCCAATTTACCCGCTAATTCGTTAAAGCTTTTACGATTTTCAAACAGTTTTTTCCAATCGGTTTCTAAATCTGGCTTACCAAAATAAGCATCTACCAAAGGATGCGTTTTTTGCTCTAGATACCAGTCAAGCCATTTGGTTTTCTCTAGGGATTCATGTAATAAACCAAACCGAATTTCTAACAGCCTAAAGGTATCACCTACAGCACAGCTATTAGCAGTGAGAGTTTCTTCGGTATAGCGTTTTTCTATAGCATTAGCTAGATCATCAACAAAAGCTGCTGGACAGAAAGCCAGAATATTACCACCAGTAGAATAAATAATTAACTCTGGAATTAGTGCTGCTTCTAAATCAGGAAAATGATTAGCTAACCATCGAGAAATTGATAAATTTTTCTTTGGCTTTTTAAAAAATGCTGGTAAATCAACGAGGTTGATCCGATCTAAAATTGCAGACGCTCCTCGAATATCTTGAAGTTTAGCAGCTTCAAAAACATATTGCTTGATTTTAGTAGCACCACCATAAACTAATCCAATCCGGGTGTTTTGCTTCCACAAGTCAGCATATTGCTCAGATAATTCTTTCATACTAGCTGGAAACCAATCTGGTCGAATAGCTTGAAGTTGCTCTACTTGATTTACAAGCGATCGCACTACTTCTGGAACTTCTCCCCCTGACTTTAATGCTTTCCGCATTTGCTGTAATACTAATAGATCAAACTGAGGTTCACGTTGATCTCCCCAAGCAAGACACCACGCAATAGCAATATTTATCGACTTTTCATCATTTTTCATGTCTGTCTTTTGGCATAAAATCGGACTTGGATGGGCTGTCATATTCACCAACTGTATTTATTCTGAGTGAACACTTAACTGAGCTATCGGGATTAATTTCTTGGTTTTACGCAAATGCTGGCTTTTTGTAATAATTCTTTACATGGCCAATCTGGGTAATACCAAGATTCCCAAACTCTTTCCTGTATTTTAACATCGCTATAGAAGACCCTTCTTCCAGCGTAACCACATCTTAAAGGATAATTTTACCGTTAAAAAAGAAAAATATCGCCGCCTCTGCAAAGCTGTTCTCCTCAATGAATGGGTCGAAACACCGGACAATCCAACGTTCTGACATATTTTCCGATCAAACTGGTAATCTTCCCAATATCTCATCAACGCTAACTACTAAATCCGGAAATGCAAGGGGTGAGATACTTTCACCTCGTCTAAATCGCTGGATACTTTGATAACCATTAGCACTTGGATCTCGATAAACCTCAACTAATTGTGCTTCTAAATTTATGATCCAAAGTTCAACAATCCCGGCTCTACTATAGATAAGTGCTTTTTCACGGTCTCTTCTAATTGTGGTATCTGCTACCTCAATTAGTAAAAGAACATCTTCAGACTCAGGGTGTCTGTCGTCATAACCATATTGGTCTGGTTTTGCTACCACTACATCAGGCTGCAAGTCAGAATAACCATCTATATGGACAGGATTTTGTACTGATAAGGAAATAATCTTTTTAGCAAAAAGTTCAGCGAAAATCATTGCTACACGATTAACACAGCTTGCATGACGAGTACCAATCGGTGCCATAAGAACAATATCCCCATCAATTAGCTCTACCCGATCATCTGGTCTAAGTATTCCCACCTCACCTAGTTGGTAATATTCCTCTACCGTAAATTTCTTTCTTAATTGTTTGGCTGTCACTACAGTCATAATTCTCACCATCCTATTACAGCTATAGCTTTTGACTTTAATTCTTAATTTACCTGATCAGGAAGCGACGCAAGTAAACCGGAAAATCAGTATTCTAAATAGGTACTGGAAGTCCGTCGATCAGTAATATTGCTCCCATTTGGGTCATGATTTGGAAAAAATACTGAGGGGAAACTTAGATGATTAAGTTGTCAATGTTCAGTCAATTCAATGCTTTCAGCTACCTTAACAGTTTCAACAGCACAAGTCAATTAATCTCCAATCAAAGGCCCAATAAAAGACCAGCATCTATCGATACACCTTGAAGCGGAAATCAAAAGTCTGTTGATCCAGCTCAACTCTGTTTAGCTCTCGATCGCACAGAGATTGGTAATAATCATGGGATCAGAAGAGAATACTGAATATTGGTATGATCAAACTAAACATCGATCGCCAACCAGAAGAGTTAGATAGAGAACAGCCCGAATTGAAGCTTAATAATAGGCACCGGAACTAGCTACACAATTAAGAGCATTGATCCAGATGATCTGTCAAAGAGGTAACATTGTTATTGAATAAGACAAAAATAGGACAATTGGATATTGGGAGAATTTAGATGCTGAATTCCTTTCAAATAAGTAATTTTGGGCATCAATTTCCTCAAATCGGACAACAAGGTATTTTGCTGGGTGAAGTATCCTCATGAACTTGTGTAAAGTAAAAGTTGGCAAAAGAGAAGCTATTTTTGTGACTCGCTCCCAGAGCAATTAAGGTCAAAAACAGGAAAAATATTTTACGATTTTCCAGGATGCTTGCCAACTGCTTATTGTCCAAGATAGACCTAACATAAATATGATCATAAATAGGACTAAGTTGCTGGATGAGGTGATTTTATCTCTAGAACTAAAATTAAACTTTTCATTCCCAATTATTATTCGGTCGAGCATGAGCCAACTAAGTTTAGTAATTAGCCATAAAGGTATATAAATAATACTTAATGAAATTGTAATGATAATTAAATCAAATATAGGTTCACTGCTTCTGGTACTCATGAAAATCCAGTCGGTTAATAAAACTGTACCAAAAAGGGATAATAAAAAGGTTTTATCCTTGAGAATTGCATCAATTCTTTGACTAAAAGACATATGATCTTTGCGGACAAAATAAATACCAAATAATAGGGTAAAGGGAAACAAAAAATACAGGGAGTTTTTGACCACAAAGTAATCAGTATGATTGCTAGTTTTTATAAAATAAAGATTATCATTATAATTTAATCCTTGTTGTTTAATATTAGCACAAAGCTGTTGTTGATCAGCAAAATAAACTACTTTCTTTGTTTGTTCATTAAATAAGAAAAACCGATCTTGTGATGATCCAGCGATCGCACCATCATAAAATCCATATTGGTGGACATATTTCACATAAACCCAATCATCAATATCATCATAATTACCGTGATGGTCACTATAAATTGCTGTACCAACATTTGAAGGTAAACTATCATTATGACCAATTTTATTACCTCCAGGGGTGGATTCTTGCCATTCAGCAATTCCTATTGATCCCCCAGATACCTGTACACAAAGCAATAACATCAACAAAGATAATAGTAAATATTGCAAGATTTTCATGGTTTTATTTAACTATTTGACCCAGAGATACGACATTGGTGATCTGTAAACTTCTGCATGATCTCGGTTGGGATATTTTTAGCTAATGAGGGAACTGTTTTAGCTGCATATAATCGGAGAGAATTACCTGTAATTATAGGATCTAAAAACTCGATCGACTGATCCATTCCCTCAAACTGAGTTTTGATGAGCAAATCAGGATGTAGATGTAACCGATCCCCGACGAATTCCCCATTTACCATAGTCACAGTAGAAAATATCGGTGGAGGATTGGGAGGTATAGTTTCTCCCGGAAAAGGACCGTAAGATTGATATTGATTATCTTGATATTCGATTATACAAAGTTTATTCTTAATTGTGGAGGGAAAAATGGACAGGGAAAAAAAGGGTGGAAACATTTCCCATTCGTTAGTCCAGAGTCCTAAATAAGGAGTTATATCTGGGTTAGCATCCCTCCACTTAGCTCGATATAAAATTAATTCTTTGGAAGGAACAGGAGGGGACTGAATTTTATCTAGACCAACTAGATTTCTGATCGTATCGACATCCTGATCCATCATTTTGCGTAATTTTGTTACTTCCGTAATATTAAGGGGTTGTTGAACCAATAATGTTGTGACCAGTAGGTAGGTTAAAAACATAGACAATTCACACACCCTAAATCATGGAAGATCGAGTCTTAATTACCAGACTGAATTTGGTTAATTAAATCATAAAAAGGTTGCCAATTATCCTCTTTCACGATCGGTTCCCAAATTGCTTCAATTTGCGGTCTGAGTAAGACAGTTTTGGGATTATGTGTTCGTAATCTTTTGGCTATTTCTGTCAATTCATCTGTAGATACAGTTTGTAAAAGATGATAATAAAATTCACACCAAGGAACAATTAATTCTCTTGGTTCAGCTTCACTCAATATTTTACTAGGATCATCACGCCAATGGTGATTAAACTGTTCTCTAATCGCATAAAAGAAATCGTGATAACCGATTTGGGTATTACTTAATATTCTAATGGTTAAATTTAGTAATTTTTCCGCTTCCGCGATCGGTAAATCACCAAAACCTAATTTTTTCAGCATTTGTTGACGGTAAGCAGCATGATAATAATCGTCAAACCTATTGAGAGCATGATTCATCTCAGTTTGGTCAATTATTCCGGCTAATGGACGCTGCAACATTTCTAAATTTAATTTACAGATTTCTGGTTGATTTCCGTAACAATAACGCCCATAATAATCAAAATAGGCGGCGGTAAATTGCAGATTATAGGTGGGAATAAAAGCATAAGGTCCATAATCAAAGCTTTCCCCAGTAATTGACATATTATCTGTATTTAATACAGCATGACAAAACCCTGCTGCCATCCACTGGGCAACTAATTCGGCGATTTTTTGCACTAATTCCGAGTAAAATTGGGCGTAGATTTCCCGATCGCCTTGAAAATTTTCTGGGGACTGATTTTTGGTTAAGGTCGGATAATAATAGGCGATGACATGATCTAAAAGTTTTTGAATTAAGTCTTGACGCTTAAAGTAGGATAACCGTTCAAAAGTGCCAAAACGAATGTGCGATCGACTAAACCGAACCATTACAGATGATCGGGTTGGTGAAGGTTCATCTCCCCTCCAAAGTGATTCTCCGGTTTCAATCATACTTAAACAACTAGAAGTCCGGACACCCATTTGTTCTAATGCTTCTGCAGCTAAGACTTCCCGAACTCCGCCTTTCAGAGTTAGTCTACCATCAGCACTACGGGAATAGGGGGTAGTACCAGATCCTTTAGTCCCGAAGTCGTAGAGTTCTCCATCTATACCTCTGACTTGACCATAAAGAAATCCTCTCCCGTCTCCTAGACGTGAATTATATTCTCCAAATTGATAGCCATGGTAACGTAATGCTAGGAATGGACGTACACCCTGAAATTGACCAAAAGCTGCAATGAAATGCTCATCAGTAACAGTTTGGGGGTCTAGTCCTATTTTCAAGAGTAATCGATCATTGCGCCACCGCAAAATATGTTGGGGAAACTCAGCCGCAGCTACTAGATCATAATAATCGTTTCCTAGTCTTTCTAACGCTGGCTCGTAGTTAATGGTCAAAAATGGGTTAGCAGTTTGAGTCATGGAGATCATTGTAAACTAGTCCCAATCTATCTTGCCAGTAGTTGTTCGCTTCTAGCCAACATTTTTTAAATAGACTTTTTGCAAAAATAACTAGGACAGGCAAGATGCCTGTCCCACAAGAGATTTTTTGGTTGTGGGACAGGCATCTTGCCTGTCCAGTAAATTGATCGACCACCACACTGGCCAGGATTTTAGATCAGGATAAGCATCAAATCATATAATAAAGTGATGCTTGGCGAGCATTCTGCCTGTCGATCGCCGCACAATGTTCGCAATTGTTAGCATCGTCACCCAAAAGTTTATAAGCGTAGCGAACCGCTTTAAGGGTAGCAGAATCTGTATCATCATCTTCTTTTTCCCGGAAAATGCGGTCTTTTGGGAACCACTCGCTAAAACCGAGTTTATGGAACGCTCGAGCTAAATCTGGACGGATACCAGCTAGCAGTACCACGATCCCGTCTCTTTGGCTCTGACGCAGGAAGTGTTCAATTAGCTCTATACAAACGATATCTGGATCGCGTACCCGCTTGAGTCGCAACACAATTGAGCGAATATTTGAACTAATCGCCCGCTGATTGAGTTCGTGGAGATAATGATCTAATTCCGGTGCTGCACCAAAGAATATCTCACCTTCAAGATCAAAAATTATGACAGATGTGCAAGGTGGGTCGCTAGGTACTATTTCACGCACAATACCTTGCTCACTAACCACCAGTTCTGCTGATTTCAGTTTGGCTGCTCTTGGCACAAATAGGATAATAGACAACGCAACACCCGTCAAAATTGAGTATTCAATATCAATAAAGATCGCGGTAAATGTGGTGATCAAGACCAGAACAGTATCAAACCCTGAACCCTGAAAGGTATAGCGCAACCGTTTGAGATCAATTAACCGAGCGGCAGTGATCATGAGCAAAGCAGCCAGTGATGCTTTTGGGATATATTTCGTCAAAGGAGCCAGTGCTAGCACCGCCAAAGCGATGAAAAATGCTGCTAAAATGCCTGAAAATCGAGTCTTTGCTCCTGATTGGTAATTGATCGCCGATCGACTCAAGGAGCCAGAACCAGGTAAACATTGCAAGAATCCACCACTCAGATTAGCTAACCCTTCAGCCAAACATTGACGGTTGTAATCAAGGATTTGTCCACTTTGGTTCGCGATCGCTTTCCCGATCGCCAGTGCTTCGAGCAATCCCAGAAACGCGATCGCTAATGCACCACTCGATAGTTGTGAAATCCAAGCAAATTTAATCTCCGGAATATGGGGTAATGGTAAACTCGCAGGTATAGAGTTAGATACGGCTACTGCGGTCTTCCCACCATCACCAGGTATAGTCCAGCCTAACAAATAAGCACCTATGGAGACAATGATTAGAACACTAATCATATCCATTTGCGGCAGCTGGTACTTCCGCACCCATTTTCGTAAAGCCAGCGCCATCACAATTGTCACCAGAGTGATCAAAAGTGCTTTATAGTTGGGATAATCTCCAGTTATTGTTAACCAAAGACGATAGAAGACTGGATCGTGAGCAGTACCACGATCGCGAATACCGAGTGCATTACCAATTTGACCGACTCCTAATAGTACCGCAGCACCAGTCATAAAGCCAAGAATCACTGACTCGGAAATGTAACGAGTCAAGTCTCCTAACTTGAAAACCGCGATCGCAATTTGGATACAACCGATCATAATTCCCAGAAGAAACATGGCTTCATAAGCATCAAGTCGAGCATCAGGTTCAAAGAACCCTAATGTACTAAAAACCACCAGGGAAATTGCACTAGTCGGTCCGTTAATCAGATGGGATGATGAACCAAAAATCGAGCCAACTGCGGTCACAAAAATTGCCGAATAGAGACCAAAACGGGGATCTACACCAGCGATGAGTGCATAAGCAATCCCTTGCGGTAATGCGATCGCTGCCACAGTTAGAGCTGCGAGCAAGTCGGCGCGACCCTTGCTCCAGCTATAGTTCAAATAATGCTTCAGATAATACATTAGTGTTCCTTAGATGATCGTTGTTAATTGTTGGTAATTGAGTCAAACTCAGAACGGTTTACTTCACTTAGTTTTTGGTTTATACACCTGATCAATAATGCCGTTTTCAGCGAAAAATTTCTGTTTAGCATCGTCCCAATCTTGAGCGATGAGGGTGATCGGAAAAAGGTCAATTTTAGGAAACTGATTACTATATTTATTCAAAATATCTGGGTTAATTGGACGATAGCCAAGTTGAGCGATGGTTTCCTGTGCTTGATCGGTAAACAGAAATTGCAAATAGGCTTTCGCTTCAGCATCAGTCTTGTGAGTAGTGGTATTAGCATCTACCCATGCTACATAAGGTTGCGCCAGAATACTCACTGGTGGATAGACGATTTCCAGTTCACCCTTTGATTCAGAAACTTCCCGAATTGCTTCGTTTTCCCAAGTGAGATGCACATCACCAATTTTTTCGACAGCAAAGTTTATGGCTGAAGCGCGTGCGCCAGCAGCAAGAACTGTTGTATGTTCATAAAATGCCTTGAGAAACGTGATTGCATCAGATTCGCTACCACCACCTTTGATCACTGAACCCCAAGCAGCTAAAGCACTTAACTTACCGTTACCAGAGCTTTTCGGATCAGGTGTAATGATTTCCACACCAGAATTAATTAGATCAGACCAATCACGAATATTTTTCGGATTACCTTTACGCACAACAAAGACAATGGTCGAGAAATAAGGTTGGGAATCATTTGGTAGTCGCTTAGACCAACCTTCTGGGATGAGACCCTGTTTATGGAGCGCGTCCACGTCTGAATAGAGTCCTAATGTAACTACATCTGCTGGTTCACTACCGTCTATTACCGAGCGACTCTGATGAGAAGACCCAGCATGGGACTGTTTAATTGTTAGATGTTTTCCAGTTTCTTTCTCGTATTTGGCGATAAATTGCTCATTTAAACTGAGATACAGTTCCCGGGTTGGATCGTAGGATACGTTCAGCAATTGATGTGACATCTTTGCTTGCACATTTTTGCCCACGACTAGAATAATAGCCAGAAAAACCGCCGCGATCGCAGTCAGATCCAGCCAAGAAGTTCGTTTGATCAGCTTCAAAAAGTTGTTGCTCAAGGACATAGACACATCATTGGGTTAAGGGCAGAATAAGACTTTACCTGTATATTATATGTAAATCTACTTTAAGTCTATCAACTTGCTGTACTTTATTAAATCTGAATAAAAACCAGGAAGATAGGCGATCGAGCTATGATCAAGAGTTAAATATCGTTAATCTTGCAAAATAGATTAAATAGTAATAGAGTCGATAATGCCCCATCTGAGCCTATGAAAAGCCCTTTCCTCGAACGACTCCACAGTCCCGATCGCCCTGTTATTGTCTTTGACGGAGCCATGGGAACTAATTTACAAGTCCAAAACTTGACAGCAGAGGACTTTGGTGGTAAAGAATACGAAGGTTGTAACGAATATCTGGTTCACACTAAACCAGTAGCAGTCGAACAAGTCCATCGCGGTTTTTTAGAAGTTGGTGCTGATGTTATTGAAACTGATACTTTTGGTGCTACTTCGATCGTCTTAGCTGAGTATGACTTAGCAGACCAAGCATATTACCTGAATAAAACTGCGGCTGAACTTGCTAAACGAGTTGCTGGAGAATATTCTACTCCAGAAAAACCCCGATTTGTCGCTGGTTCTATTGGTCCGGGAACCAAGTTACCGACTTTGGGACATATTGACTTTGATACTCTGCAATCAGCTTTTACCGAACAAGCATCAGGATTATATGATGGTGGTGTAGATTTATTTATTGTCGAAACTTGTCAAGATGTACTGCAAATTAAAGCAGCTCTAAATGCGATCGAACAAGTATTTGCCCAAAAAGGCGATCGCTTACCGATCATGGTATCTGTTACCATGGAAACTACTGGCACTATGTTAGTCGGTAGTGATATCAGTGCTGTACTAGCAATTTTAGAACCTTATCCGATTGATATTTTAGGATTAAATTGTGCTACCGGACCTGATCGGATGGCGGATCATATTCGCTATTTATGTCAAAATTCACCTTTTGTAGTTTCCTGTGTTCCTAATGCTGGTTTACCAGAAAATGTTGGTGGTCATGCTCATTATAAACTGACACCAATGGAATTACGCATGGCTCTATTGCATTTTGTGGAAGATTTAGGAGTACAGGTAATTGGAGGTTGTTGTGGAACTCGACCAGATCATATTCAACAATTAGCAGAACTTGGTAAAACTTTAAAGCCCAAATCTCGACCTGTCCGAATTGAGAATACCCAAATTAAACGGGAAGCATTTAACTATACTCCATCAGCAGCATCTATTTACAGCGCTCAACCTTATGATCAAGATAATTCTTTTTTAATTATTGGTGAACGATTAAATGCTAGTGGTTCCAAAAAATGTCGAGATTTGTTAAATGTAGAAGATTGGGATGGGTTAGTAGCGATCGCGCGTGAACAGGTGCGCGAAGGTGCCCATATTCTTGATGTTAACGTTGATTATGTGGGACGAGATGGGATTCGGGATATGCGCGAATTAGTATCCCGAATTGTTAATCAAGTCACATTACCATTAATGCTAGACTCGACCGAATGGGAAAAAATGGAGGCTGGATTAAAAGTTGCTGGTGGTAAATGTTTGCTGAATTCTACTAACTATGAAGATGGGGAAGAACGTTTTTATAAAGTATTAGAATTAGCGAAAAAATACGGTGCTGGGATAGTAGTTGGTACAATTGATGAAGAAGGGATGGCGCGATCGGCTGATCGGAAATTTGCGATCGCATCTCGTGCTTATCATGCGGCAATTGAGTATGGTATTCCGGCTCGAGAAATCTTTTTTGATCCACTTGCTTTACCGATTTCTACTGGAATTGAAGAAGATCGTAGCAATGGTAAAGCGACAATTACCGCGATCGGACAAATCCGTCAAGAATTACCAGAATGTCATATTATTTTAGGAGTTTCTAATATTTCATTTGGTTTAAATCCCGCAGCTAGACAAGTTTTAAATTCAACTTTTCTGCACGAAGCAATGCAAGTAGGAATGGATGCTGCAATTGTTAGTGCTAGTAAAATTTTACCCTTAGCAAAGATTGAACCAGAACATCAAGAAATTTGTCGGCAATTGATTTATGATGAACGGAAGTTTTCTGATAGTATTTGTGTTTATGATCCCTTAACGGAACTCACCAAACTATTTGAGGGGAAAACTACTAAACGCGATCGCTCTGAAGATGTAAATCTGCCCGTCGAAGAACGTCTAAAACGTCATATTATTGATGGAGAACGGATCGGTTTAGAAGAGCAACTCACTAAAGCTTTAGAAAAACATCCTCCTCTAGAGATTATTAACACCTTTCTCCTCGATGGGATGAAAGTAGTAGGAGAATTATTCGGCTCCGGACAAATGCAATTACCTTTTGTGTTACAATCTGCTGAAACCATGAAAGCAGCAGTAGCTTATTTAGAGCCATTCATGGAAAAATCAGAATCTGGAAATAATGCGAAAGGAACAATGATCATTGCTACCGTTAAAGGTGATGTTCACGATATTGGTAAAAATTTGGTTGATATCATTCTTTCTAATAATGGTTACCGAGTAATTAACCTGGGGATTAAGCAACCAGTTGATCAGATCATTGACGCTTACGAAAAACATCAAGCTGACTGTATTGCTATGAGTGGTTTGTTGGTTAAATCGACAGCGTTTATGAAAGAAAATCTGGAAACTTTTAATCACCGAGGGATTACAGTTCCAGTAATTTTAGGGGGTGCCGCATTAACACCTAAGTTTGTCTATGAAGATTGCCAAAATACTTATAATGGTAAAGTTATTTATGGCAAAGATGCTTTTTCTGACTTGCATTTTATGGATAAGTTAATGCCTGCTAAAATAGCTGGTAAATGGGATGATTTCCAAGGATTTTTGGATGAATTAGCAGTAGATAATAAAACCAAGAGTGAAACAGATAATGGTAAAACAGTACCATCATCGGTCACATCAAAGGAATCTCCCAAAGAAATTGATACCCGTCGCTCAGAAGCGATCGCGATCGATATAGATCGTCCTACTCCACCTTTTTGGGGTACTCAAATATTGCAACCAACTGATATTCCCTTAACTGAAGTATTTGAATATCTAGATTTGCAAGCATTAATTGTCGGTCAATGGCAATTTCGCAAACCAAAAGAGCAATCACGGGAAGAATATGATGCTTTTCTTGCAGCAACAGTCCATCCCATTTTGGCAAATTGGAAACAGTTAATTATCCAAGAAAATTTGTTGCATCCCCAAGCAATTTATGGATATTTTCCCTGTCAATCTGAAGGAAATTCTCTCCTTATTTATGATCCGGAAATCGTCAAAAATGGACAAGATATTTCTGGAGTAAATCCGATCGCTACCTTTAATTTTCCTCGACAAAAGTCCCTGCGACGTTTGTGTATTGCTGATTTCTTTGCACCGAAAAAATCTGGTAAAATTGATGTGTTTCCGATGCAAGCTGTGACAGTAGGAAATATAGCGACGGAATATGCACAAGGTCTATTTGCTAATGATCAGTACACTGATTATCTATACTTCCATGGATTAGCTGTACAAACTGCTGAAGCAATAGCTGAATGGTTGCACGCTCGTATCCGTCGGGAGTTAGGTTTTGCTCAGGAAGAACCGGATCAGATTCGGGATATATTAGCACAACGGTATCGTGGTTCGCGTTATAGTTTTGGCTATCCAGCTTGTCCTAATATTGCCGATCAATATCAGCAGTTAGAATTATTAGGATGCGATCGGATTAATCTATATATGGATGAAAGTGAACAACTTTATCCAGAACAGTCTACTACTGCGATTATTACCTATCACCCAGAAGCCAAATATTTCAGTGCTTAAAGATTTTTGACTGATCCGACTGATCATCTCAGTTCAGTTAGAAAAAGCTCAACGGTTATATTGAGCAATTTATGGGACAGATCAGATGTGGGACAGACATCTTGTCTGTCCTAGTTATTTTTGTCATACCTACAGAAACCGCTTGGGTTGAAGTTGAGACTACATATTTAGTATTTCTTTACAATTAGCCCGATCGCTGATCAACCCTAGTTTTTACCCCTGAGAGCAATTCCTCTCTACCTGTTTCGGCACCTCCAAAGATTAAAATTAAGTTAAAATTCAGTAAAATAAGCCATAATGCTTGTATCTAATTAGTGAAATTTGCGATAGCATAGATTTAAAACAAAAAAAGAAGGAGAAATGAAATGACCAATTACACAATTTCTAACTATGATCGATCTAGCTACAATACTCTAGCCCAGATATTTACTAACGCAATTCTATCTGGATTTTTAACAACCACAGAACGGCTGCAATTAAAAGACACTCTCTTAGATGATTCACTCCTAGATGATGATCTCGCGATCGTCAACCGATTGCTGTATGCTATCCGTCGCAATATGCTGAAATTATCCGCGTAAGGCTTGGACTGTCCGTTCCCGAGACATTTGGTTTGGCTATTAATTCGTAATTACGATCGCGATTAATCCGGAAAGAATGCTGTGTACACAGTTTTGAACAACTTGATATTAGACTATCTGAGTTGATTCTAGTAAATCTTTAAGATCACCTTGAATTTCTCTACCAGATTAAGACTTAGGCACAAGATTCAATAAGTTTTAACCATTTATCAGCAAAGATAGTGACCTTGAGATCAGTGGCCACAATTTGGGATTGTCCAAAAATTGGCCATTGCTGTTTAATGCTAATTGGTGGACAAAGTTGATTATAAAGTTTACTTAAACTTAATGGTACTCGACTAGGTTTTATGGTTGTCGCGATCGCGTTTGATCAGCTTTAATCCCAAAGATTATTAAGATTAAGTAAACTTTAAGGAAAACCGTACTAATACTTGTAGCTAATTAGTGAAAGTGATGATAAGATGGAATTAAAGTTAAAAAAGAAGGATAAATGAAATGACTAATTACACAGCCTGTAACTATGATCGCTCGATTTATAATACTCTTACCGAGCTATTCAGTGACGCGATTCTATCTGGTTTTTTAACTACAACAGGACGGAAACAATTACAAGAAACGCTACTTGATGATGAGCTGATTCAAGACGATTTAATCATCGTGAATCGATTACTGTATGCGATCCGTCATAATCTGTTGAAGTTATCCGCTTAATCTTTTGCTGGTAATTATAGTTTGATGCTAGCAATGCCAACGAAGGTAATTCTAACAGAGAAAAGGTAAGCGATCGTCTCCATGTTATGTTCGGAGCGATCGCTAACCAGTAAATCCATTTATAGCTATACGGGGATATCTTCCCATTTACGCACAGAATGACGGGAAGAGTATAGTTGTTTTAACAAATGATGGACATCCCGATAGGTATCTGTTTGCTTAATCGCGTTAAGATAGATAATCTGTTGGGCTACCTGGGGAAGTTGAAAACACCAATACAAACTCATTAATGGATTGATCCAAAGCTTGCTTCCTCGAGTTCTAGGGGTGACATGATAATCTCCGTAATGACCAGCTAATGCGGAAAGAATAGAGCTATTAACAATACTAATATCTTCTGGCATTGTCTGAAAAACATACTCACTTGCTTGTCGATATTGCTCGACCTCAGACATCTCCTGAAGTAAAGAGAATGTGCCTAGAAATCCACCACTTGTAATTAGTCCTGCGATATTTTCTAGGACATGGGCATGACAAACACCATGATAACGATCAATTCCAAATCCCAGACAAACCAGAAGCTTTTTTTTAACTGAAAGTTCATCAACTACGGCAATACTGGTAACATCTTCATGTGGTGTCAATACGGTTCGGTTAAGCTAAAAATCAGGTAAAATGAAAGTGTCACCTAAATGGAATGAGTAGGAATGCAGCTCAAAGAATTCACTGTAATATCACCTGTGGTCGAATCAGGGATGATCCTCAAAGCGTTAGAAACAGCGATTCCATCGACAGCAATTGAAAAAGCCATTGAAGATACCAATAGAAAAGAGGAACGACAAAGAGCATTACCAACGCATCTGGTTATCTGTCTAATCATTGGGATGAGTCTATGGTCTAGGGGGTCAATGAGGACAGTGTTGAAAAATCTGGTTGATGGCTTAAATGAAGCATGGGTCAGAGTTAGTTATTATTGGCGAATACCATGTAAATCATCAATTACAGAAGCTAGACAGCGAGTAGGTGCAGGGGTAATGCGGCATCTGTTTCACATAGTAGTTAGACCACAGGCTACTAGGGAAACCCCAGGGGCTTTTTTAGGTGAAAAGCGAATTATGGCTGTAGATGGAACAGTGTTTGATGTGCCAGATAGCGACACAAATGCCAGAGTATTTGGATATCCAGCTAGTCGTCCTGGAACTAGAGCCGCGTTTCCCAAGGTGCGTTTGGTTCTATTGATTGAAGCAGGAACACATTTAATTGTAGATGCCTTGATCTGCCCTTACCGAATCGGTGAGCGAGTCAGAGTGAAAAGGTTACTACGGTCAGTCACCACTGGAATGTTATTAATGTGGGATCGTGGATTGCATTCTTATGCAATGGTGCAAGCCACCTTGTCCCAAAAATGTGATTATTTGGGACGCATCCCCAAAAATGTTAAATTTCCTGTGGAGCAGGTATTGGATGATGGTTCCTATCTCTCCTGGATTGCTCCCGACGGCAAGTCGAAAAAACAGGGCATGACCAAAATTATGGTTCGAGTCATTGAATACACTATTGATAATGGCGAAGCACAAACTTACCGTCTGATTACCAGTTTGACGGACATCGCTTTATTTCCAGCTTTATTATTAGCCACAGAATATCATCGTCGTTGGGAAGTTGAAAATACTATCGATGAATTGAAGGTTCATCAATTGGGACGTAAAACTCTGATTCGTTCTCTTCATCCCCGTGAAGTGGTTCAGGAAATTTATGGTTGGCTCCTCGGACATTGGGCGGTTCGTTCTCTCATGTTGACCGACGGCCACCTCTGCTCACATCTCCCCTTTACGATTGAGTTTTACTGGTACTCTCAATGTTGTCCGTCGTGCTATTCCCAAATTTCAGCGCCTTCAACCAGAAGAATTTCCCCTTTTTTTTAGTTGGTTGATCAGGGAAATTTTGGATGAACCAATTCCCAAACGTGAAGGTAGAAGTAACCCTCGTGTTATTAAAAAAACTCGCGCCAAATTTCCATCCAAGAAACCAATTCATAGAGGTCAGGGAGTTAAACATGAAACCCTCAATTTTTCTATCCTCAATACTGCTTAAAGCTTAACCGAACCGTATTGCATGTGGTGTTCCCAGTCCAATTTCATTACCACACATTAAGCTATCTGTGCCACCATCGATGAGAATAACGGTATCGAGTAATAACGCTTCTACCAAAGCTTGGTAACTGACTAGCAGTGGCTTAAACCCAGTCCGCTCAAAACAATAAATGGGAGTTTCTTGTCCCTTTTGCCGAAACCAAGTTGCTAGATATTGTTCAGGAAAGTAACGATTAAAACATGGCGTATCTGCGGTTACTTTTAGGAGATGAGGAGATAGTTTTTCCTGCTGACTAGGAGGAAGAAATGAAAATGATAAATTAGCGAGATAGACTGTCTTACCCTGAGATTTCAAACTGAAATACAGCGGTAATCCACAAAAAATGTCAAATCCTCCTCCTGCACCAGCTAACAGGATCGTTTCTGACTGTTCTAATTCTGTAAACAAGGGCAAATTTTGTAATTGCATATTAATAGTAAGGATTGTCTAGGCTGTGTTAAAATATATATTGACAAGAGTGCTGTTAATTCGGCTATTGGCGAATAGCTAAACAACTTTTTGATTTTTCACAGGAATTTGGGCGATCGCCTTGTTCAGCACAATCAATTTTCTCGCACATAAACTAAATTGAGAATAATTAATGTATCTCAAGATACAAAAATTTGATCAATATTTTTGAAAAATAAAGAAAATATTAAGTAATGTTTAATTGTTTAGCGTGAACAAAATAACATCCATCTCTAATTGAGAATACTGCCAATAAGTTATTATGTGATTGGTATCCATCATGTCTTATTCTATCACCAATCGTTGTTTGCAGTGTGATACTTGTGAACCTCTTTGTCCAACAGGAGCAATCAAGCCAAAAGACGATTCCTATTGGATCGATCCTGATTTATGTGATAACTGTGAAAGTCATCCTGTCCCTCAATGTGTAATTTCTTGTCCAGTGAACGCTCCAGTTCCGGTTCAAGCAAAAAAAGGGAGGTATAAAACTGATACAACTCGAACTATTCCGAGTGCAAATATTTTTACTAATGGTAAAACCAATCCTTTTGCTTCAGCTATAGCGATCTGGGAATTATCTAATATTCTCGTCCAGGGAGAATCTCTATCTTGGGACATAGAAGATACTGGAGAACTATGCTATCAACGGCAAATTTTAAATGGAAAAGGTAAGATTGTCTATCGAATTACCAATTCTTTAGGAGTTGATCTACCTGTAGCACTGCAACATTCCGAAGCATTTTTAGTAATTAAATCCTTTGATATTAAAGCTGCTTGTCTGAATTTAATCTATGCTGCCCAGATTACAGCCCTGGCGCGTCCTTGGGAACAAGAATTCATGATCAATGATCTGCAAATCGAAGAATACTTAGGATTAGATAAACGTAAAGACTTAAGTAAATCTGCTAAATTAGCTTTGATCAAAGAATTAGCCCAACAACCCTGTAGACTAATTGCTAGTATTGATTTGCCATCTCAAGGAAAGATCAAAGGAGTTTCGCTCAAAAATAGTCCGCTCTGGCACCTATTAGAAATTCAACATCATTTTCAAGAAGATGAGCATGGATGTAAACATTTAGTAGGATTAACTTTCCGGATCAAAGCAGGAGAATGGACGAAAATTTTTCTCAATCGACAAGGTTGTAAAGAACGAAATAGCTTTTATCAATATGGCACCCTACCAAAAGCATTATTAAATGCAGTAATGAGTATTTGGCAACAACATCCAGGTGCAGCCAGGATGTTACTTTGGTTATTATTTAAAACCAAAATGGGTAAAGAACAGCGCATCACCGTACCCACCTTAATGCGAGTTGCTTATGGTGAAAAGAAAGTCAATAGTGCATCAGCCCAAAAAGATGAACGTAAACGATTAATAAAAATCTTTGAGAATGATTTAGAAGTGATTAGTAGCTATGGATTAAACCCAGTATTCGATCCCGTTACTTATCCATTAGAAATTCAACCCCTGTGGGTGAAATTGAGAAATATTCCCGAAGACGCAGAAGCAGCTTTAGATTTTTGGATTGCTGACGGTAGTAAAAATCATCGCTTGACTGATGTGGCACCTCGTGGTAAGTGGAACCGTCTGATCAATGCAAGAATATTATATTTTGAAATTCCTCCTGAATGGGAATCTCCCACAAAAACGAAAGCAACTCAGTCTGAGAAAACTAAAAAGAAAACAAAAGTTAAATCATCCATTGAAATTTCACCACAACAAATTATTGAGGCTAGAAAAATAAAACTTTTGAGCCAAAGAGAATTAGCATCATTAACCGGAAAAAGCCAAAGTTGGATTAGAGATATTGAAAATGGTCGTTTCCGACTTAAGGAAGAAGATCAAATGTTATTGCGAAATGTCTTAGGGATGATGTAGTTAGCGATCGCTAATTACATTAGCAGGTTTAAACCAGTGCGATCGCTGGTAAATCTTAAAAATTTGGCAAATTATCAGGATCAATACCCTGAGCTTTTAAATAAGCGATCAACTTTTCTTTTTCCTGATGTTCCTGTGCAATTTTTTCTACTGCCCAAAGTAATAAGTTCCCCTCGTAATCCCACCATCTTAACCAATATCCATCTCTACCTTCTTTTAGACCTTGCCAAACCCCCAAAAACAAGTCTATTCCGGGAATCCAATAACGACCATTTTCATCAGGTTGTTTTGAGATATAACGCCCATTTTCTAGGTCACGATATTCGATGAAACCTTTATAAGGGTTAAATGTCACATAAATAGGAATTTTCAATAAACATTCATAAAAAAAATATTTTCCTTGGGGATAGGTCTGTTTACCAGAAAATTTGTCACCGTTTTTATTTGATAAGAATTCTATTACTATAATAGGAAGTTCTCCGTCTAAATAGGGCGTATAAGCTGGTCTTTCTGCTAATATTTCTTTCACTGATGGTACATAAAACCAATCTGGTGCCTTGGCTAGAAATTGACCGTTAATCGTAGCACATAGACCGATATGAGAGCCAATTAATATCTGGGGCTGAATTAATCCAGCGATTTCTAGACTTTCACATAATGCTCCAGATAAAAGGGTTTGTGCTGTATTTTCGATGAATTCATTTTCTAATTTAAAATCCTTTGGTAAGGGTTCCCAGGTCATAATAAATTCTACGAATCTTGAAGTTGGAATTGGTTTGTCTGTCATAAATATGCTCTGGTTTAATTAAAGTGTAGCGATCGCTAACTTTATTCTATTATAAAGAGAACAATTTAAAGAAACTGCGATCGCTGGTAAATCTTAAAAATTTGGCAAATTATCAGGATCAATACCCTGAGCTTTTAAATAAGCAATCAACCTTTCTTTTTCCTGTCGCTCCTGTTCAGCCCGTTGACGTTCCTGTTCAGCCCGTTGTTGTTCCTGTTCAGCCCGTTGACGTTCCTGTTCGGCCCGTTGGTACTCTTGTTCAGCCCGTTGTCGTTCTAGTTGAATCCGTTGTCGTTCTAATTCCAGCTTTTCTACTCCCCAGGGTAATAAGTTCCCTTCTTGATCCCACCATCTTAACCAATATCCAGTTGTTGTGGCTTTTTGACCGCGCCAAGTTCCTAAAAATAATCCCATTTCGGGAATCCAATGACGGCCATTTTCATCGGGTAGTTTTAATTCGTATCGTTCATGTTCTAGTTGATAATATTCTAATAAACCGCCATCCGGGTCAAAGATCACATAGATGGGCACTTGCAATATTTGTTCATAAAAAAACCATTTTCCCGGTGGATAGGTCTTTTCCTCGTTATATTCCTCACCGTCTTGGTTTGAGATGAATTCCATCACGATCAAAGGAATATCTCCTTCTAAATGAGGAGTATAACTGGGACGTTTCATGATGATGTCTTTGACGGAGGGAATGTAGACCCAATCCGGAGCTTTGGCGATAAATTCCCCATTGATCGTTGCACACAAACCAAAGTTAGAAGCAATTAACATTTGGGGTTGAATGAATCCAGCGATTTCTAAACTTTCCCATAAAGCTCCAGCTAACAGGGGTTGTCCGGTATTGTCCACTGGTTCATCCTCTAAGTGAAAATTATCAGGTAATGGTTCCCATGCGATCGCCATTCCTGTGGGTAATTTAGTTGGATTGAGTACAGTTACCATCAATACCACCTTGAGTTTATTTGTTAACTAATTATAACCCAATTAATTTGCTAAAAAAATTGAGTCGCCAAAGAGCAAAGTAAAGAAGTGTAAAGAGCTATCATAGCTATTATAGCCAAGGGCTAAGAAGTCCATCCAACCGAGCAGACAACCCGAAAGCCGATGACGATGACGAGGTTGCTGTCATCCGGCCAATAATAGAAGCGATACGCAGAACGACAATCCTGCGGGTTATTGCCCCACGACCCACCGCGCCCCAGTCGCCTGTAAGAATTATTCTCATTATCATTTTGCTCTTCATTGATCCGGGCACTTCCATCATTAGGTGCCCCTTCATAATTATAGTGCCAATGGTCTAGACACAATTCCCAGACGTTCCCGTGCATATCATATAAGCCAAATCTATTTGCTGCCTTAAAACTTCCTACTGAGCTTGTTTCTTTTCGATAAATCCCTGTTGAACCAAAACCATAGATATAATTACCATCATAGTTAGCTAAATCTGTCGTGATTGTTTCCCCAAAATGAAATGGTGTAGTCGTTCCCGCTCGACAAGCATATTCCCATTCTGCTTCACTTGGTAATCTATATTCTCTTCCTGTCTTCCTTGACAACCGATCGCAAAATTCTACTGCTTCATTCCAGGTAACCCTTTCTACTGGGCGATCGCTTCCTTTAAATCTAGATGGATCTAACTTAAGCTCTCGATTAACTTGAGGTAAACTTGCTATCTCCTTCCACTGTGCTTGGGTTATAGGATATTTACCCATAAAAAATGGTTTAACTGATACTTCATGTAAAGGACTTTCATTGTATTCATGTCCTTCTTCATCTTCTGGTGAACCCATCATAAAGACACCTTCAGGAATATAAACCATTTCTAGATGAACATTATTTCCTAAGTCTTCCCTATAACCTCTAGCTTGGTCTAAATAACGTTCAATTTTATAGGATTCACTAGATGGATCAAATTTTATTTCTGCAACTTCAAATTCAAAAGATTGTAGGTCAATAGTTGAATCTATACCCTGACTTTCAACACCAACAGCTACTTCTTCTTGAAAAGTTTGGGAAGTCTGAATACCTTCATCCTCAAAAATAGTACCCGGAAATTCTCTCAAATTCTCTGGCAAAACTTCATCTGATAATTTTAGTTCTAGATTACCTACCGGATAGGAGCGGGTTAAATCACTCGGATCTACTTCTTCTGATCTTTTCAATAATCTTTGCACCAATTGAGCAAATTCTAATAAACTAGGTTCCCCTTGCAATTGAGGTGATAAATCTTTAGTAATTTGTGCTAACCGTTCAAATTCTACCCTAATTTCTGATTCCGTCAGTTGAGCATTAGCTTCTAGGAAACGTCTTGCTATTTCTTCAGCAACTTGGTTACAGTAATCATCCCCTAAAAATACCATTGCTGCCCAACGTTGTACTTCTAATTCTTTTTCCCTTCTCCCTGGATTAATCCTACTCAAATAATTAACATAGCTAATTAAATCCTGGGCAACTTCTCTCATGCGTTTTGGGCCATAATGTTCCTTCATTTCTTGAATCAGATAGGATCTGATATGAGTGTCCATTGCATATAATTCATAACCTACTTGACTACATAATTCTGATAGCAATAAATCTACTTCTGCTACCCAAGGAACATTGTCACTTTTTAAAAATTGATTACGCAAATAGTTAACTAATTCCGGTGTCAATACTAAAGGTAGTGCTGCATGATATGCTAACAATAGATAGGAGGGCTGAAAACGTCCTACAAATCGGTTAACTGTTGCAACTGCGGTTTCTTGCTCCCATTCTGCTAAATCTATTTCTTGTGTCATATTATATTTTTAATGAAACCAAAATCTGGGCAGGGCTGTTTCATGCTCTATTCTCGCACAATCAACCTAACCCTACCCAATTTTCCATAGTCCAAACACCATAATTAGCGATCGCCAAACCCCAATATCCCCAATAAAAATGCCCCACCATTACAGTAGGGCAATCAATCAGGGTTCTTTAAAGGTCGGAGACGTTAGATTTGATAGGTTTAGTTAGATTGATTGGAGTTATCATCAAAATGATGTTGATGAGATTCAGCGTGATTTTTAAGTTGTTGTAGTTGGTCTGGCGTTAAGATCGCCTCAAATTGGCTTCTTACACTTTCGTGAATTTGTTTAAGTTGTGCTTTTTGGTCAGCACTAAGAGTTATATTAGGTCTAGTATGGTTGGCTCTGGCTGCCGCTAATTGAGCTTGTTGATCAGCCGTGAAAACAGCAGATTCTTGTTGACGACTAGATTCAAAAATTTGTTTCATTTGTGTTTTTTGGGCATCAGTTAAGTTTAAATTTTCAAATCTATCTTCCATTCCATGTCTTCCACCATATCCACCTGTTTGAGCAGAATCAGCAAGAGCTGGACTGAAGGAAGCGATTACAGGAGATACAGCAAGAGTTAGAGCGATTAGACCAGGTAATAAGAAAGATGCTTTGAGTTTCATAGTTGAGAAAGTTTTGATAGTGTTTTTTTGAGTAAGAGTTGTAACCTTTTTGAGTTAGCTCTTTTTCTTCATGTTTACAGAATAGCTATTTAAAACTTGTTCTAATAGTCTCTAAAGTAATGAGTTAACAGATGATAAAAGTTATAGTTATATCAATTTCATTTATTCTAGCTACAGTTCAATCCCCCCTAACCCCCCTTAAAAAGGCTACGGTGTACACACAACCATACCTAGAGCGAGTTTCCAGCCATCAAAAAAGGATTGAAATTGGCTTAGTCCGCGCACTAAAGTAGTAATTCCTGGCGGTTTTTGAGACCGATAGCCAGACCAACCACCCAGTCGAGCAATAATCCAAGTTGCCCAAGGTAAAGAATGAGGTGGATAAGGATTTTGTTGTGCTAAAGTTGGTCCGGAAACAGTGGGAGCAATCTGGGATAAACATTGCTGTTGTTCATCATTGAATGCGTAGGTTGCAGGTAATTCAGGCTGGTCACGCCCGACAATTAACTGCAAAATTCTGACAGCTACCGATAAAGCTAAAACACACAATTTTTGAATAGATTTAATTGACTCTAATTGAGTTGCTTCGAGATCTAAGCCAACGGATTTGAGGGTAGCAAACAGTTGTTCAATCCGCCAGCGCCATTTGTACCATTCAATTACTTGTAATGCTTGTTCAATACAAACTACTCTATGTGTAGTGAGTAATCGCCAGTGAATCGGTTGTTGACCTTTTGGTGGATTGACTTCTACAGCTTCCACTGCGTAAAGATTGACACTTTCTGGATAATCTGCGGCAGATAAATGCTCAGGACGCTGAATTTGAACGAGGGCACAACGTACTAACATGAATGCTTCTCTCGCTGTTCGTCCAACCCGTGAGTCAGCCTGGACTTCAATGGCATAAGTTCCTTCACAATGTTGCTGACTTAAATAGGTATACAGAGACTCAGACTGCTCTTTGAGCCGACGGTTCTGTCCGACTCTAATTAAGAGATGATGCTGTTGATTAGGTACTCTGACAAATTCTTCAAATATATCGCTTTCCCGATCGCCTATATGAGTCACCATTTTCACATTAGACCAGCTGAAACAGGTGCGGGTTTGAGCGGCTGACTTGAGCCATTTATAGGATTCTTTTTCTTCAATCGGTAAGTTTTTATATTTTCTTTCATGCTGATCCTGATGGTCAGGTTCTCTTGTCCACAATTGCACTGTACTTAATCCAAGTGGGAATCCATTTTCTGCATCTAATACCAGTGTGGGATGAATATAAAATCCGATATCTTGATTGTTTCCTACTACTCCAATTCCCTCGGATTTCAATCTCCCTTTGTGAGACTCTAAGTTAATTTCACTACTATCACTTATCGCTAAGACGTGGTGTTTTCCATCTACCTGTAAGGCGCAATGCTCTCCTAAACTTACGACTAATTCTCCAGTTTTTACATTCTCATTCCCTAAAAATCGGTAATATCCAACTTGCTCGGCTCGATTTTTACTGATTTTCCGAATATTTACTGATTGATGTTGTGCCATTGCTGCATACAATGAAGCCCCTCTTTTTCCCAGTCTTGGATCTCCGAATGCTGTTCTCTCACATTGTTGCACATGAATTAAAATTGGATTTTCCACTACTTTTTTCTCCTTACTTCCCTTCTCTCCTTACTCTATCTCAACTTGTGTGTACACCGTAGCTTAAAAAGGGGGGAACCGGATTAATATTTCTTAAAGTCCCCCTTTTTAAGGGGGATTTAGGGGGATTCTGGATCTGTAGCAGTGCTTGGTGAGTCTGGTATTATTTATCTCAATCTCTGTGATTAAATCTAGAGCATGATTGAATTCCAACAAAAAACCCCACCATTATGGTGAGGTATTTAATCAGGGTGCATGAGATTGAGTTAAAAAACCTAAGAGAAAAAGAGTTACTGCAAGTTGATTCTAGCCGTCTAATTGATGTTCGCGCATAATATTGTGATGTGCTTGTGAATAATATTAGTAGCGGTTAGCTGCTTGACGTTGTGCTTCTATTCTGCGTTGTTCTGCTTGACGTTGTGCTTCTATTCTGCGTTGTTCTGCTTGACGTTGTGCTTCTATTCTGCGTTGTTCTGCTTGGCGTTCTGCTTGAATGCGTTGTTGAGTATAACTATTATTATTTGGATAGTAGCTATCGGCACGAGCGGGAATTGCAATTCCACCTAACATTAAACTAACGATTCCGACTAAAGCTAAAGATTTGTTGAGACGCATATTTTTGACTTCCTTTTTTGCTGGTGTTTTGGTTTGCTGTTTTCTATCTGTTAACAGCTTATGTCTTTTATTTTCTCAGCAATAGTCTCGAAAGTAATGAGTTGCAGGATGCTGATAGTTACTGTCTCTACCATGACTAATTGCACAGACCTGAGCCCAGATTGCCGTAATGCTTTAGTGGGGCGCGATCGCCTGTATATATGTCCTATCTTTGGATGGCCGGATGATGTTGATGGCTATTTAGTGCAGAGCCTAGTAGTGATTCCTGGTGGTGGCGATCACTAATTGATGTAGGTCAATTGGTAAGAGTGCGATCGCCATAGGGGGAGAGGTCATTCTGGTAGAATAAAACAGCTCTGTAAATCTGGTTAGATGTTAATATTTTAATCGATTTAGCTATCCGCTAAACACCTAGACCGTAAATCTGCTAAAATTCCCTTACAATCTACCATCGAACAACTCATGTCTGACAACGATCAAAACTCCATTGGGTTAGCTGAATTCATTCAACAGGTTAAACAGGATCTTCTAACCGTAGCACCTGGTAAAGATAAGGATGTTCCCATTTTGTTTGTTGAGTCTGTAGAATTAGAGTTACAAGTTACAGCGAAACGGACTGGTAAAGTGGGTACTAAGGGAAGTGTCAAGATTAATGTCTTAGGAACTGGAGGTGAGTTTGGTGGTGAAGTTGGTGGTGATATCAGTAATGATCGAGTTCATAAGGTAACCGTGAAATTATCTCCCCTATTCGATCAATCTCGTTTACAAGAATTTTATGAGACCTTACATTCTGATCAGATTCCTACAGCTATTCGGAATAGTTTAACTGCATTATTCAAAGGTAATGAAGAAGGGAACTTAATCGAAGAACTGGGTGAGTAATTTTCTAGCAAAAGAGGTAATCAATGGAAACCTTGAAATTAATGTTCTATCCCATAGAAAATAGTCAAGACCGTTTTAAAGTAATTGCGGAAGGAGCAGCTCATCAAGAACCATTGTTACCTTTTCCAGAAAATGAGATCAATCCCCGCTCCACTCTAGTCAGAATCTTAGACTCAATCAAGTTTAATCGCAACAATTTTTCGGAAGCAGAAATAGCTTGGATGGTGAGGGAAAAACTCAGCAATAATGATGCTTTTCTCCCAGACTATTTACAGCAAATTGGGAGTAAACTTTATGCAACATTAGGTCAAAATATCCAGCAAATAGTGGAAACTAAAATAGCTGTGACTAAACGCGATCGCAATTGGTTACATATTCAGTTAGAATTTCCAGTAGATGATCATAAATATGTCCATTTAACTGATTATCCTTGGGAATTATTCTGTAATAATTATGGATTTCTCGCTCATCAAGGTGTAGCTTTTTCCCGTTATCTTGCTTATCCTCGTCTTTGTCCAAATTTACCTAGTCATGATCGTGTTGAGGTTTTATTGATTTCTGCTAAAGTTGGTGATCAAAGGATGGGATTTCCACCCTTATCTAGTTCAGAACAAGAAGCGATCGCATTAGGATTACAAAATGCTCAAGAATCAATTCAATTGAAAACTTTAGCTAATCCAACTTTTCTAGCACTACGTCAGCATTTATTAGCAAATCCACTTCCCCAAGTTTTGCACTTTGATTGTCATGGTTTTTTTGGAAAACGCTGTCATCAACAGGAATGTAGAACAGCTCACAAACAAAAGGCAAATCAGTGTGAAAAATGTGGTACTCTTTTAGGAGAACCTCAAGGTTATTTGTTACTAGAGAATAGTCATGGAGCTGCTGATTATATAAGTGCTAAGGAAATCGGAGAGTTAGTAGGTAATCAACCCATTGGATTAGTAGTGTTAAGTAGTTGTCGTAGTGGAATGTCCCGATTGAGTGAGTCGGTCTTTAATGGAGTAGCACAAAATTTAATTGGTCAAGGGATTCCCGCAGTAGTAGCAATGACATATACTATTGAAGTATCTGCTGCTCAAGCTTTTGTGGAGACTTTTTATCGATCACTAGGAAAAAAAGATCCACTTGCGATCGCTTTACGTCATGGACAAAGTGCAATGGGGATTGAAGGAAATCAGTGGTATCGTCCGATTTTATATCTGAGATGGGAGGATAATCAAGGGGGACAGTTATTTAATTTACCTATAGCTGAACCAGTTAGAGATAGAATTGCATCCGATCGGAGTAAATTATCAAATATGAATCAATCAGCAAGTCGAAAACTTGATCTTGAAGAAGAACTGACAGATTTGTTAGAAGAAAAAGAAGCTTGTAAAAATCAAATTCGTTCCACTATAGATGATGCTCAAAAGACAGTATTGAAAAGGAAACTGGACAAATTAAATCGACAAATAGCTGAACTAGAAAGCCAATTATAATTTTTAACCTGGGAAATTTGAGAGATATGGTAATTAACACTAACAATAAATACCTAGAATTAACATTGACAGATTTATTAGAGGAGGAAACTCAACTTTTAGCAAAAAAAGACACTTGTAAAAATCAAATTCGTGGCACTATTGATGATGCTCAGAAAATGGTTTTATCAAGAAATCTAGATAATTTGAATAAACAAATAGGAGAAATCCAAAAGCAAATAGAGGAAGTAAATAGTCAGCTTCACAAAAATGATATTAGCGGGGATGTTAATCGTCGTTTTCTTGCTTTAGAAGAAAAATTACCTAAAATTGACTTTAAAGAACCACTAAAGATAGTGCAAAATATTTTGAAGGACTTCGATGAATATGGAGCAGCTTTTTTTCTGGTTAATGATAGCTTAAGTATGGCTGGAGATTTATTTATTTTAGAGCTTAAAGATTTACTCAAACGTGAAACCACCGATTTAAAACATTATGAAATAGAATTTTCAGTAAGCGATCGGTTAGATGAGATTGGATTCTTGCAAGGAATAGCTAATTATTTAGGAATGGGACAAATAGAAACTCAAGCAAATGATGTCAATGTGATTGACAAGATTATTGATTCTTTAGAAAATGGTACTATAGTTTTTGTGGAAACTAGAAAAGTTGATTTAATTAATGATAAAGGAGGGTTTTTATCTTGGCTCATTGAGGTTTTTTGGAAAAAAGTAGTTGAACAAATACCTTTAGTTTGTAAAGCAAAAGATATTGAACAAGTCAGATTTATTAATATTATCTTATCAGATTGTGACCTAGAAGAAGAATGTTCAATCTTACCTTTTTTCTGTGAGGAAAATGACTTTGATATGTGTAAAGCTGTAAAAATTACTCTTCCAGACTGGAGCGAGCAAGAAATTAAAACTTGGTTAATCAAACATTCAGGATTATCTAAAGATAAAATCGAGCCAATGAGTAAGAGTATTTATAAATCAAGTCGTGGAGGTATTCCTAAATTGATTTGTGAAGCTCTAAAAAATAAATTAAAGTAGTTTTTTTGAGAATATATGAATATCAGATTTATATAATTACTTGAGAAAGTGATAACTTACCTGATATAATCCAATCCAGTTCAGTTAACCGTAGGGGCAAAGCATTTCGGCGAATAAATCATTACTGAAGCGAAGGATAATATTACCGAAATGCTTTGCCCTCAATCTATGCAGCCAACCGATCAACTATATATTAAAATACATTCAGTTACCATCATTTTTTGGGAGAACTCGGCGCAGAAAAAAGAAGGGCGAAGCATTCGGATATAATATTGCTGCCCTTCGGCTACGCTCAGGGTAAACTTTGATTGCTAAATTGTCGCCCGAATGCTTCGCCCCTACATTTAACTGAACTGTATTGTGATATGAGCTATTCAAGATTACTAGAGGAAAATCATTTATGTCCACTCCGGAAAGATTAGAATTTACGGGAAATCTAGAAAAACGACCCAAAGAACCACATCGGGATTCTCCTAGTACACCAGAACCCTATATAGTTGATCCAGAACTTCAGAAAGCTGTAAATTTAGCTATCTATCTCCGTAGACCTTTACTATTAGAAGGAGATCCAGGATGTGGTAAAACTCGTCTTGCTTCAGCAGTTGCTTATGAATTGGGACTTCCTCTCTATCGGTGGGATGTGCGATCGACTACTAAAGCTCAAGATGGACTTTATGAATATGATGCAATTCTCCGTTTACATGATGTTCAAATTCAGAAAATACCATCTGTTGATAAAATAGAAATTGAAGAAGATGGTGAAATAGTTAATCGCAATCCCGCTAATCCTAAACATTATCGTCGATTCGGACCGTTAGGAAAAGCTTTTCGACTCCAGGATTGTCCAGGGATTGTTTTAATTGATGAAATTGATAAAGCTGATTTAGATTTCCCTAATGATTTGTTAACCGTTTTAGATGCTCCTTGGGAATTCAAAATTAAAGAAACAGGAGAATTAATTAAAGCTACTACTACTCCAATTGATTGTAGACCGATTGTTTTTATTACCAGTAATAAGGAAAAAGGGAATTTGCCGATCGCCTTTCTCCGACGTTGTTTATATTATTATGTAGAATTTCCCAATGATTTGGAAAAGTTACAGGAAATAGTTGAAAAACATTATGAAATTGCTGAAATATCACCTCCACCAAATAATTTAGTTGTTACTGCGATTAACCGCTTTTTAAATATCTGGAATGAAGGTGGACTATTTAAAAGACCTGGAACCAGTGAATTTCTGGATTGGTTAAAAGCACTCCATACCTTTGAACCAAATCCTTATGATGCAGAACAATTAATAGCAGAACAATTACTTCCCTATCGAGAATTATTATTTAAGATCCAAGCAGATTGGAAAAAATATGCCAAGGTTTTATGAATTCCTTTAACTCCTACGAATTAATTACTCAAACTTTTGTGAATTTGCGCCAAAGTGGATTTAAACTAGGTGTAGAGGAACTTTTAGCAGCAAGAGCAGCAATTAAAGGAGGATTTGGTGATACTCCAGAAACATTAGCAGAAACATTAAAAATTTTATGGTGTCATTCTCTAGCAGACCAAAGTCGGTTTGATCCGATTTTCAAATCTTTATCCGATCGCATAACTAAACCATCTGAAGAATCTTCATTACCAGAATCTCCCATTTCCTCTGATCGAGAGATAGTACCTGAACACCAAGAAGTATTATATCCCAAACCTTGGCAAGAAACGGTAACAGAAATACAACCCCAACCAGCATTAGCATCTTTAGCAGTTCGAGCACCTTCAATCCAGAAAGCAGATCAAGAAAAATTTCCCTTTGAAACCTATTATCCCATTACTCGCCGGAAAATGGCTTATCAATGGCGATATCTACGATGTCCTATTGCTAATGGACTGCTAGATCTATTAGATATCGATGGGACAATAGAGCAAACTGCTCACCAGGGATTTTACTTAGCTCCTAATTATCAGAGACGGGAACAAAACCATGTCCATTTATTAATGTTAGTAGATCAAAATGGTTCGATGACTCCTTTTCACCGCTTCAGTCGTGATTTAGTGGAAACTGCTAGTAATGAAGGAGGTTTAAATCCGGAAAAAGTGGATGTTTTTTATTTTCAAAATATCCTTTCAGCTACTCTTTATCAAGATATTTACCTCACCGAACCAATCAAACTTAAAACTGTGTTAAATAGCTGCGATCGGCAAACCAGTATTTTAATCGTTAGTGATGCAGGTGCAGCAAGAGGTTATCGTAAACTAGACCGAATTCGAGCAACTAATAGCTTTCTATTTCAACTAAAACAACATACAAAACTAATTGCTTGGTTAAATCCGATGCCCAAATCCCGCTGGATGGGCAGTTCAGCAGAAATTATTGCTAATCTAGTACCGATGTCAGCAATGGATGAAGATGGTTTAAGTAATGCAATTGATATGATTCGGGGAGTTAAATAAATAGCGATCGGATTACTTGTTTAATTTCTTCCAGTTTACTAGCTACTTGTCCATTAGTTAACATAGTTTTGGCTTGAGTGAAACCAGAAGGAAGGTCAGCACAAACACCACAACACCATAGATAAAACCCAGCATTCCAAATAGTTGCTGCTTGTAGTTCACCAGATTTACCTTGTAACACTGTCTGGATCTGTTCTACTAACTGATTAGTAGGCTCTAATGCTACTTCTTTACCATCAAAACCATATTCATGAGGATGAAGTAATAATCTTTCAAAGGTAATGTTTGCATCAGCATTTATTTCACCCATCCCAATAATCGCAGTCCGATCGCGTGGTAAGTCACAACTTCCTTCTAATCCTTTGACAGTAGTAAAACGTTGGGGTTTTCCCCGCAGAGCAAAAGCTACTCGAAATAGATCTTCGGTTGGTGGATGGACAAAACCAGACACTAGATGAGCATTACCTGTATAAGGACACCAAATTAACTCTAAGGTTGATAGGGGTGGACGTTTACCAATTTGGGACCGATAAGGGACTAATCTATCAGCATCAGGAAAATGTTGGGGTAGATAGATAAACCCCAGCTTAGTTGTTTGGAAAACTTGCTGAACTTGTGCTAAAGATAAACCTCCCCAGCTAATTCCTAATCCTTGCCAAATTTCCATGAAGGGTATACCTTCTTTAGTAGGCATCCGATCGCCACCGTGCATAATGACCGAATGTCCTGCTGCGGTTAGGATTAATGCAGTTAAGGGTGTAATTGGAGCTGTGCGCGATCGCCCATCATAGGGACAACTAAAAACTGTGACTGGTGAGGGAGGATCAAGAGGTGTTAATTTTTGCCCCAATTCCTCATAAGCATCTAACATTCCAGCTAATTCAGCCCCAGTCGGTCTTTTCATCCGGTGAGCAATCAGAAAAGCGCCAATTTGTGCTGGTGTTGCTTCTTGTCGCAACATCATTTTTGTAGCTTCATTTGCTTCTGCACGAGTTAAATCTGTACCTGTATGCGGACCACTACCTATTTTCCGCAATAATTCCCGGAATTCATTACTCATCGTTGTGGCTCCACAGCAATTCTAAAAAATGATGATTTGGTTCGTAGTAAGCGCAAAGAGCGCACTAAAACGCTTACTACAAGATAGTTATTTAATTTTTATCCCTTAGTCAAGCGACTTGATAGGAAATAGGTGAAATAGATTTTTGATGATTCTGAACTATTGGTGGCACTAATTCTTGCACAAGATGCCAAAAATATCCAATTGGTGGAATTGACAATCGATCGCGGGTGGTGACAAGTGCTACTTGACGGGTTAAAGCTGGTTCGGTCCAGGTATTCTTAGTCAGAACTGATGATGTTGAACCACTCGCGATCGGACGAATAGTGACAGTGGGATCGCAACGAGCATCTAATAAAGCTGACTGGGGTAACATTGCGATCATTTCTCCTTGTCGGACTACTCCGCGAAAAGCATCTGGACTATTTAGTTCTAAAGCTACTTGGAGATTTTGTCCATGTCGCGAAAATTCTTCTTGGATCAGACGTTGCATTCCATAACCGTCTTTAAATACTATTTGAGAATAATGACTTAATTCTGACCAGGGTACTTGTTCATATTGGGCTAGGGGATGATGAACAGCCATTAAGATTTCGATTGGTTCATCATAAAGGACTTCTACTACCATATCCTGACTAACCGTTAATTGTCGATTGTTCATCACGATCGCTAAATCTACTAGACCATCTTTCAAGACTTTTAACGCACGATCGCTCCCGAGGGAAGTAACTCGTAACTGTACCTCTGGGTAATTTTGACAGAACTTCTGCAATACTGGGGGTAAATAATGAGCGCAGACCGAATGAATCGCAGCTACACATAATTCTGGCTGTTTCCCAGCTAATAAATCGGCTAATTCCTGGGTAGCATTGTACCAGTGCTGACAAATTTTCCGAGCATTGGGTAAAAAACGCTCTCCTGCTAAGGTTAGTTTAGCCTGGACATTTCGATGAAACAGGGGTAACCCCAACGCAGCTTCTAATGCTTGCACCTGACGACTGATGGTTGATTGGGTAAAGCCACATTTTTTCGCTGCTTGTTGAAAACTACCTGTTTCCGCGACTGCTAGAAATGCTTGCAATTGCTCTAACCGCATGATTATGTGGCCTAAATGACACTTTTGATTTAGTTTCAACCTAGCTGATCTACAAATTTGTTTTGGTACATTTTGATACAGCCGATGCTCAATTAAGTCAAAAATCTATTGAATTTCCTCTGAAAATATGGAAGATTGGCATTTTACTCCCCCCCCTATTTCGGATTTGGGCGATCGCGAGGTTCCTCTAGTGGGTGAACATTTACGGGGAAAACGGGTTGCTCTGTTAATTACTGGTGGGATTGCAGCGATGAAAGTCCCACTTTTAGCTCGCGCACTGCGTAAACAAGGTGCAGATGTAGTAGCTTTTACTTCTGAAGCAGCACTCCGTTATACGACGATTGATGCTTTAGAATGGAGTACCACTAATCAAGTTGTCACTCAACTTACTGCTGCTGCTGAACATTTGAGCGATCGCGATCCTTTTCATGTTTATCTGCTAGCACCAGCAACTTATAATACAATTAATAAAATGGCTTTGGGTATTGCTGATGGTGTAATTACTTCTACTCTAGCATCGGCAATCGGACGGATGGAACAAGGAAAAACCAAAATTATTATTGCACCGACGATGCACGGTAGTTTACATAATTCAATTCTCACCGAGTCTTTGCAAAAATTACACCGCTTGGGAATTAAAATTATCCCCCCAAGGGAAGATTATGGTAAACATAATCTTCCCAGTGAAGAAGTAATTGTAACTGAAGTTTGTCGATCTGTGAGTCTGTCTCTCCTCCGGGATGTTGCTATATTGGTGACGGGAGCGACCTACTCCTGTTCCGATTGATGGGATGCGTAGAATTACTAATCGCTTTACTGGGAAATTAGGGATGAATATAAGTTCTGAGCTGTTTTTAAGAGGTGCCCAGGTCAAACTAATTCAAGGTGATAGTGGTTATTCAGTCCCAGCTTATTTACCCGTTAAAATTGCTAGCACTTATGATGAATATCGCGCATTTGTTAAAGCAGAATTATCCCAAAAACCCTATCATTTTGGCATATTTTCCGCAGCCGTAGCTGACTATAAACCAGAAATAGTTTTTCCTGGCAAAATTCCTAGTGGTGGGGTACTCCAAACCATAAAATTGGTGCCAACTGTCAAGGTAATTGATGAGGTAAAGGATAATTTTCCTGACCTGTATATGGTAACATTTAAGTATGAAGAAGGAGTTAGTCACGATGAATTGTTAGCGATCGCTTTAGCCAAAATTCAACGTGGTTATCCGACAATTGTCGCTAATCGTGGTGAAGAAACTGGTGTAAATGGTGAACAGATTGCTTATTTAATTACGGCTGAGGAAATATCACAGCCATTGGTAGGTAAACAAAATATTGCGATCGCGATCGCTAATCATTTAGAAAAAATTTGGCATCTCAGACAAGCAAACTGAAAATTTTCCGGTTATAGAGGTACAAAAAAGCCAGAAATTCTGCTAAAATCATCAGATAGCGACTGGCAAATTAATGTCCAAAAGCTGGTAGCAAAAACTTGTTCAATTGTCGAAAAAATCTCCTGAAAAAATCCATTGAAAACTCAAACCTCTCCTCTCCTCCCAGCAGTTTATATCGTCGGTGCGGGTCCGGGTGATCCAGAATTACTCACGGTGAAAGCTCAGAAAATTTTAGCCCAAGCAGATCTAATTTTATTTGCTGACTCCTTAGTACCAAAAGAAATTTTACAGGAAGTTCGTGCTGATGTCGAAATTATTCCGACCGGGAATAAAACCCTCGAAGAGATTTTACCGATGATGATCGCTCAAGTGCGATCGGGTAAATCAGTTGTTCGTCTCCACTCGGGAGATCCCTGTCTGTATGGTGCTGTATATGAACAAATCCAAGCTCTAGTAACAGCGGAAATTCCTTTTGAAATTATTCCTGGGATTAGTGCTTTTCAAGCCGCAGCCGCTAAACTGAAAGTAGAATTGACTGTACCAGGATTAGTCCAAACTATTATCCTAACTCGGATTAGTGGTCGGGCTTCATCAGTTCCCGAAACTGAAGAATTAGCTAGTTTAGCAGCTCATCAAGCTAGTCTTTGTCTTTATCTGAGCGCTCGTCATATTGAAGATGCACAAGCTAAATTACTCCAACATTACCCAGCTAATACCCCAGTAGCAATTTGTTTTCGACTTGGTTGGTCAGATGAAAGAATTTTAGTTGTCCCCCTTGACAAAATTGCCACGGTTACACAATCGGAAAATTTAATCAGAACTACCCTCTATGTCATTAGTCCCGCTTTAGCGACCATTGAGACAAACACCACCGCGCGATCGCGTCTTTATGATCCAGAATATAGTCATCTATTTCGTCTAGCGAGGAAAACTGCATCAGAATCTTGATACACTAACCAAATCAAAGACAACAGGAGGTAAATTAGTGCTAGACGAACAAGCGAAGAAAACCTTGCTCCGCAAAATTCCCCACGGAGTATATATTTGTGGTGTTAAGGAAGGTGATGAAGTCAATGGATTTACTGCGACTTGGGTCATGCAAGCTTCCTTTAAACCTCCCTTGGTCGTCAATTGTGTGAAACAAGACTCGCGATCGCATGGTATGATCAAAGCTAGTGGTTTATTTGCGATTAGCTTTTTGGATGATAGTCAAAAAGAATTAGCGCAAAAATTCTTCCAACCACGTCGTAGAGTTGGGAATAGATTTGAAGATGTAGAATTTTATCTGGGAGAAACAGGTTGTCCGATTATTTCAGAAGCGCTCGGATACATAGAATGTAAAGTAGTCGGAGTAGTTGAACAAGGTGATCACACTGTTTATGTGGGTGAAGTAATTGCTGCTGGAGTTCATCGAGATGCTAATCCATTGATTCTAGAAAGCACTGGTTGGCAATATGGTGGTTAATCAACAATAATCAAGAACTAAATTATGCCTCTAATCAAAATTCAAACTTCTATTACTGCACCGGAAAAATCCACGGTTGAAGCACTTTTGAAAAATCTTTCGGCGAAATTAGCTAAACATTTAGGAAAGCCAGAATCTTATGTGATGACTGCTTTTGACCCTGATGTAGCTATGACTTTTGCTGGTACATTAGACCCTGTTTGTTACATAGAAATCAAAAGTATTGGCACTATGAGTCCGACTCAAACTAAGTCAATGAGTCAAGACTTTTGTGCAGAAATTACGGAAAAATTGGGCGTACCATCTAATCGTATTTATATCGAGTTTGCTGATGCAACAGGTGCGATGTGGGGTTGGAATGGAGGTACTTTTTAAGGTTTAATAAATTCCCCCCTAGGTAAAAAGCAGGGTTTTTTCCTGTTCGATACTCGCATTATTAGACCTAACCCCCCAACCCCCTTCCCTACTAGGGAAGGGGGAGTAATTAAGATGGCTGTTTTGTGCTAGTAACGTGGTAAGAAGCTTTCAGGACATCACAGCTACCTTAAATAAGATAACAGCTCCACATCGATCATCGCGATATGCTATAATTTTGATCGGATCACCTCTAATCGCCGAATATGTGGACAAATATGGACTAAACGACCTTAATCAAAAAAAAGAACACCTTTGCGCTTCAAAAGTGGTGATTCTCTCTGGCATATCTGCTGGCATTACAGATAGAAGCTACGATATTGTTCTTTTCAGACCCGCCTCGATATGGCGTTTAAAACTCTGATTACTCAGGTAATTTTTTCCTCGTCAATGTTACTTAGGCTTGTTCGGCTCAACTCACTTCCTTAGCTAAATAGGGATGTTTAAAGTTGAACGGCAGAGCTACAAGCTGGAAAGCACAAGGCAGGTGCCATGACCTAAATAATGTAGTCCGGTTAAGAACTAAGACTGGCCATCTCTACACTTTATGTACTGGTTGTCCAGATATGTCCAGTGTTTAGCGGATAGCGATCGAGGATATAAGATTGAGTTACTACCGACAACAACATCAGGTTTTTCCTGCTTCCTACCTTGCTGATCTCCAAGGGGAAATACTGTCTTGTCCTTATTTTACGGTCAACAACCTTAATCGGGATTTTGTTGGTACAAAAGGTTTTTCTATTGTATTTCACCGTGGTGCTATCAGTCAAGTCGAACAACGCTTTCCTTTTTTTAAACCTTACCTAACAGTTGCACTACAACCAAACTGTAATGCTTTTTATCTCAATCCTTTGTGGTTAAAAACAGGTTCTCGTGTTGATCCTCACATCGATCGCAGTTTGAGATCCTATTGCAAAAATATCGATCCACCCTTATGGGTTAGTGTCTTATATGTTCAAGTTCCCCCACAACTAGAAGGAGGAGAGTTAATCTTAAAAAATGGTAAACGTCAAGTTGGACAAATTCGTCCAAAAATTAACACCCTAATTTGCTTTCAAGGTGATTTAACTCATTCCGTTAATCAAGTCACCAGTCAGGGAAATCGTCTTAGCTTGGTTTGCGAACAATATAGTCTTACTCCTGAAGAACTTGAGGAAATACCCGAATTCAGGATTGAATCTAGATCAGTTAAATCTGTTCGCTCTTAATGTTAATCATAACCAAGATCAAATTGGGGTGGATCAAGTTAAAACCCCTAACTAAGAAATGCGATCGCACAAGTGATTTTAGTCAAATTTATACTCACACTCAGGACAATTTTTCGTCAAGCCAGGGTGAGGAGCAATAGCAATAATTTATTTTCAGTAGTCAATCCTTATGCAAATTGCAAGTTGAACCCACTATTTTGAAAATTTGTCCATTCATATTCCCAGGATGCTGTACAGAAATTGTCATCAGCATCGGAAAATTCTTCCACTACTTCATCAAAGTTTGCTAACAGCTCTGCATATTCAGGAGAAAAAATTTCCAAATCTTCAATACCCAGATCACTATAAGAATTACTAGATTGTGCCAGTTGCTCACTGGTTGTCACGAGGTTCGCTAATAGCTCCTCATAATCAGTATCAAAAACTTCTATATCGCAGATGGCAGTAAGGGGGTCGTTAACAATACCGGGGAAAAGATTAGCTAGAAGCATGGGAGGTTACCTGAACTCGATATTTTTATTATTACCTATTTTTCTCGATTTGGTACGTGAGAATACTGATGATTTTTTGTGATTTGCGTCATATAGCCCCGATTGTTGAGGCTGATTAGGGGACATAACCGAAAATACTCATGCGATCGCGCTTAATGTAAAGTTTTATGTAGTTTTGTCCCATTGAGAGTCGGGCGTTGCTTAATCAGGGTATAAAAATCAATCGGGGCGTATGGCCATACGCCCCTACAAATTATTTATTCATACCGTAAATCAGCAACGCCGTAATTAGTAATTAACAGTTCCGTAATTTTTCCTCTTTTTTGTCCATCACAATTAATTGCTCTACTTGCCGAAACTTTGAAAATATTGTAACCTATATATGCCTTTTCAAAAAAAATATCATCAGAATTTTCATTAGTAGGGTCTGAATTAGAAAGCATTAACTTGGCTTTTTTTTCTCGATCTAATTTTTGAAAAAAAATAGCTAATTGAAGTTGTTGTTTATCCGTAAATCCTGCTCCTATATAAGTTGTAAAACTTGCGGTTTGACTAATGGGTCTGTAAGGTGGGTCAAGATAGACAAAAGTATTTTCTGAAACTTGATCAAAACAAGCAGAATAATCAGCATAAACAATCTCTGCCTTTTGTAAAACTCTGTGAACAGCTAAAATGTTAGCTTCATCAAAAATCTTAGCTGTTTTATATTTGCCAAAAGGTACATTAAACTCACCTTTTGAGTTTAAACGGAATAACCCATTAAAACAAGTTTTATTCAGAAAAATAAATTGTGCAGCTCTAGTAACCCAATTATCCGATAATTTTTTATAATTTATTTCAAATCTTTGGAGATTAAAATGTTGCCGAACTGCTAAAAATAAATTATTGCGGTTTTCTGGTACTGTTTGGTTATATTCTTCTTGATATTGTTCTAAAAAATTCAGGAGATGATGAGGTTTTTTTTTAATTACCTGATAAGTCAAAATTAAATCTTTATTCAAATCTGATAAATAAGCAGTTTCAATTTTATCACTCAAAGCAAAAAATAAAGCACCTCCACCTAAAAAAGGTTCAACATAATTCTTAATTACTCCTTCCTGAAGTTCCTTTGGATAGTAATTTTCCAATTGTTCTAATAATTGGTTTTTTCCTCCTGCCCACTTGATAAAAGGTTTAGCTTTTATTTCGATCATTTTTTTAATTTTTATTGACCTGGTTATTGACATGGTTATTGGATTAAAAAGGGATTTACATATTATAGCAATCTATAAGTATATCAGTTTTTTTTAAATTTATACTAAGCTGTTGTGTATTTAGATTGAGATGATTCAATATAGGGCCACACATAGAGAAATGATCCAGAGAGTTACAGGAGTGAAGGCGATCGCCCCCCAAGACATCCAAATATTGGCTACAAGACACAAGTGCAGGGTTAAATGCGATCGCTCCCACTAAACAGCGAACTCTACCAAAATTACCCGTCATTGGGCTGTCAAGAGAATTTTGCAATGTTTCTATAATGTTGGGATAATGAAACGTAACATCTGAATGGTAAAAACTCCATAACTTGACAGGAGATGAATTATCTGCCCAGTATAAAGTAAACTTAGAAAGTTATTTTGAATATAAAAACAGGCCAAAAGACAGAAGAAATTATCAAAAATGTACGGTTGCGTTTAGCTTGGCTTTGCCAGCAATAATTGACCAATTCTTCAGAGAATGGCAAGAAAACCTCCCCGAACTCACGGACTTTCAAAAACAACAACTAGACCAGATCAAAGCGGGTTTTTTCAATTTATTAGAACATCCACCCCTGGTTGTCCTGTCAGGTTTAATACTTCACCATGTTTAGGATTAAGATTTGATAGCGATCACTACTCATTTAGACAGAGAAGACAGCGCGATCGCTATAAGCGGAGGTTGAGTATTGTTAAAAAACAGACATGAGCCAAGTAACAGGGTTGGCGATCGCAATGTTAAGATTATTAACATCCCTAAGCTAACCCTTCGCAAGATTTGGGAATATTTGACTAAGTTGGTAAGAATTAGAAGGTTTTGGCTGATCGACCGGGACTGCTGTTTAAGTGGATGCTAGGTGATTTATTGGTGGCTACTTTGGATAGGATGGTGAGGGATAGAGATGCAGCGATCGCGTTTTTGGGTTTACGTTATCCGCGATCGCGATCGAAAACAAAACCCACCTACGCGGGTTGAAATTTTTATGCCGATACATCCCTTCCTCGACCAATTTTTGCGGAACAGCAAATAGAGGGAACCTTGCAATAGCGACATTCCCAATCGCTAGGTTTTGGGTTGGGAGGTTGAGAATTGCAAAGCATGGCAATTAACTGCTGCAAACGCTGTCTAAATTGCTCATTAACAGACCATTTGGGAATATCTAAAATGTGATTTGGATAAACTAAGCGGCCATGCGGAATGTGACCTTTAAACAAATGTTTGGTTTCGGGTGCAAAGGGCAATATTGACATATAGAGAAGCATTTGCATTTTATGGGAATCTTTGAGTTTCCCTGTTTTGATATCTTCGACAACGACCCAATCATCTTTGATCGCAATAATATCAGGTCTGCCAGCAACACAGATGTCAAAGGTTTGACCTTGATATTTGAAGGAGTTTTGATTTTCGACATAGACAGTGAAATCTTCATTTTGTAATTGTAATGCTCGTTGAATCAGCATTTCCTCATGTTCTGAGGGGTCAAAGGTACTCGGTTGTTTTTCAAATTGATAGTGTGTTAGTTTCCATAATGCGTGTAGGCAATCTTTTTCGTTTGCTAGAAGTTGGGCAATCCCTGTTACAGTGGCGTAAAGATTTCGTCTTTTTTGCGCTTGTGTAGGCATATTTTTTAGAGATGTGTTTAGGATGTATTTACCATGACACCCACTCCCAAATGATGTCTAGTTAATTTCATATAATTATTTGTAAAAATAAATGATGATTTTGACTAATTAAATGATTTTAAATGATCCCAAATTATAGTAAATAATTTTAAATAATGACTTAGCATTAAGGAGTTGTCAGCTAGATATAAGCTTGCTAAGATAAGTATATAAAGCTAAGATTAGGTAGTTGATAGATGAAGATCAAGCAAAATTTTCAAAACCAAATCGCTGAATTACTGTTTGGTAACAATCTGAGTGAGGAGAAAGTTTGTTTCCTTGAGCGATTTGCCCCGGAGAATCACCCGAATAACAGAAAACGCACTCATAAAGAAATTGCTAAACTGATGAAAAAAGTTTTAACAGTTTATTGTGAAGAGAAAATAAATCAAACTATTCGGAAGGTGATTGAGGTAGTTCATAAAGCCTACGAAGAAGAAATGAAAGCGGATCGCGTAAATACTGAGGCGTTGTTAAATCTCCAACCAGGGGGGACACTTAAAGTAAAAGAGGATGAAGAAAGTCACAAAAAGTTTAGTCCTTGGCAAAAGGTTTATAGCTGGCTTTGGAATCACAAATATCTGCGGTGGCTTGAGGTGAATAGCTGGAAAATATTGCAGGAAAATGCTAAATCACCTCCCAATTGGCTACAATTTTTAACAAAAGAAGAAATGGCATCGGTACAAAGAGGCACTAGAGCCTTAATTATCCCACCGCCACCACCTTCGGTACATAAAATCACGCCCAGTATTCCTGCAAATGAGTCGCTTTGGATAGTAATTAATTTGGCATTCAAGAAGTATCAATTGCTGTTATTAAATTGCAGCCAACAGGGGCAAGCTTTGCTCTGTCCATCTGCCGCTTATGCGCCGAATTCTCTGATCGAAAAATCGCCGATTTTGTTACCTCAAAAAGATGCTTGGGCGGGTAAGACGGAGGAAAAATTTATCTTTGGAGAAGCAGGAAAGGAGGAATTTTTAGCAATTGCGTTGGAGAATCCTGTGAATTTAGCCTGGTTGACTCCCCGTGAAGAGGAAGCGTTACCAGAATGGAATGCGGAACGGATTAAGGAGTTATTTGAACAGTTGGAAAAACAGGAAAAATGGCACGTTTTTTATCAAAATTTTGAGGTTGTGGAACAAAAAAAAGAAGCCTAGAAACCGGGTTTCTAAATCTGCTTTCAACTTGCTATGATGATTTTATCTTCTCATTGTAATAGCGATCGCAATCGTTTGTAGTAAGGGCTGTCTTCCCCCTTAACCCATTGACGGCTTATTATAGCTAGTGAGTTGGGTTTAAGGACAGCATAGGTGTAGCCAATGAAAAGCCATAAACCTAGTTTCTCACCTACTCAATGCTTTGAATTAACTTAATGTTATTTCTCAGCCATTCATTGACCAAAACCTGAACCTCAATCTGTTTATGTTCAGCAATTTTTGTAATAAATTTCTCGACATCTGGTTCGAGATAAATGGGATAATGAAACGTAGCATCTGGATGGTAAAACTTGCCTTGCTCTGCTTGGGAAAAGTCATACTCTGATTTCATAATTGCCTCTTTGGAGTTTACTCTGTTCTTCATTATAGATTGTTAAGTGATAAGAAAGAAAAACAACAATGGACGAACAACGCATAGCCGCCTATTACCAACTCATCCAAAAACTACTCGAATGTCCCAATCGAGAAGAAGCGCAAATCTTAAACGACAACTTCGAGTTACTTGATCCCAGACTTTTACAAACCATAATTGCAGTCGCTAAACAATTCGATGATGATGGCAACCAAAAAGAGGTCAAATTTTTAACTAAGATTAGCTTACAACTGGGAGAATTTATCGGTAGTGACCAGCAAGCAACAGCAATCAGAAAACAGTCAGCCGATATTTTATTGGATTGGGGACTTGAGCAATATTACGTTAGCCAGTTTCTCATCGCTTTTCAGTGTTTCCAACAGTGTATCATCATTTATCAAGCCATTCAAGATCGCCAAGGGGAAACGGCTGCTCTAGGCAATTTAGGTTTGGCTTACCTGTCTCTGGGAGAATATGAACAAGCGATCACTTGCCACAAAAAATCTTTAGCCATTTATCGAAAAGTCAAAGATATTCAAGGTAAAGCAATTTGTCTAGGAAACTTAGGTCTTGCTTATGCTACTCTGGGAGAATATAAACAAGCCATCTCGCTCTATAAAAAGTCTTTAAAGATTAGTCAGCAAATCAAAGACTGCGAAGGAGAAGAGAATTGTTTAAGAAATTTAGGGAATACTTACCTCTATCTAGGACAGGTTAAACAAGCAATTGATTGTTTTAAAAAATCTTTAACCATTAGCCAGAAAATTAAAGATTTCATGGGGGAAGCAATTTCTCTGGAAGGTTTAGGGAGTGCTTACTACTTCTTAGGAGCCTACAAACAAGCCATAACTTACCACAAACAGTCTTTAGCACTTAGTCAGAAAATCAAAAACTACCAAGGAGTAGCGATTTCTCTGAAAAGTCTAGCTGATGCTTACGACTCTCTGGGGCAAGTTGAACAAGGAATCTCTTTAATTAAAGATTCTTTAGCCATTGTTCAGGAAATTAAAGACCCCCGAGGGGAAGCTTCATGTCTGACAAGTTTAGGCAGTGCTTACTGTTCTATGGGACAATTTGAATTAGCGATCATTTTGCACAAAAAGTCTTTAGTTATTAGTCAGGAAATCAAAGATCCTAATGGGCAAGCTTCTGCTCTAGGAAATTTAGGCATTGCTTATTACTCTCTAGGACAATTTGAACTAGCTATCATTTTCCACGAACAGCAATTAGCTATTAGTCAAGAAATTAAAGATCCTAGAGATGAGGCTACAGCACTGGGAAATTTAGGCAGTGCTTACTACTCACTAAAAGAATACGGACGAGCGATCTCTTTCACCGAACAGCAATTAGCGATTAGTCAAGAAATTAAATATCGCCAAGGGGAAATAAATGCTCTGGGAAATTTAGGCAATTATTATTTAGTTCTGCAAGAATATCAAAAAGCGATAGATTTCAACGAAAAGTCTTTAGCCATTAGTCGAGAAATCAAATATTCTAAAGGAGAAGCAAATGCTCTGGGAAATTTAGGCAATATCTACCTGTTGCTGGGACAAATTAAAGAAAAGATCATTTCTTTTAATAAGTATTGGGTCATATCGTCAGAAATAAAAGATATTCAAGGAGAAGAAATTTATTTTCCTCCAAATTTAATTACTGCTGCTAGTTTTTACAAGCAGCAATTAGCCATTTTTCATAAAATAAAAGACCGCCAAGGAGAAGCGGTTTCTCTGATAAATTTAGGCAATGCTTACTACCAATTGCAGCAACCAGAGAAAGCTATCAAAAATTATCGAGACAGCCTGAAAATTGCCACTCCCAAAACTATGCCATCCGAATGCTTTCAAGCTGGTAAAAACTTTGGTCACGTTGCTTTTACCCAAGGTAACTGGAATCTCGCTTTAGAAGGATACGAACCTGCCATACAAGCAATCGAACAACTGCGCCAAGGTTCAACTACCGACAAACATCGCCAAGAAATTATTAAAGAAGCCATCTCCGTTTACGCCAACGCTGTCCAATGCTACATCAACCTCAAACAATACGATAAAGCCGTCGAAACCGCAGATCGTTCCCGATCGCGCCACCTCGCTGACTTATTCGCTAGCAAAGACCTCTACCCCCAAGGTGAAATTCCCCCCGAAGTCAAAGAATACTATCGCTTGCAACAACAAAGTAACCGTTTGCGTTTCTCTGAAAATGACGGCACAAAAGCACTTGGCACTACTCGCCAACCAACCCCCAACAATGACGTAATCATCGAAAAGATTGAAGCAGAAAAACAAAAAGCTTGGCTGAAAATCCGCAGTAAAGATGAAGTTTTGGCGGGTCAATTGCAACCAGATCCCCTCAGTTTCGACCAGATGCAAGCCTTAATTCCTGATGCTGAAACCGCGATCCTCAATTTCTACACCACTAGCGAACATACCCACATTTTCGTCTTGCGGCAAAATCAACCAACCCAACTCTACACCTGCGAAGGTCAAGGAATTGAAACTTTGCAAATTTGGCTATT
Organism: uncultured cyanobacterium; assembly: GCA_963744145.1. Classification (GTDB taxonomy): domain Bacteria; phylum Cyanobacteriota; class Cyanobacteriia; order Cyanobacteriales; family CAWUOF01; genus CAVUSO01. The sequence continues at coordinate 3,499,890 of CAVUSO010000001.1, forward strand.
CAATAACTGGTTAAAACTTTATACAGAAAACCAACCCGCATGGCAAAATCAGATTGGTAAAGTTCTCTTAGAACTCGCTAACCGTTTGCAAATTAAAAACCTAATTTCCGAACATCTTAACGGCATCAAAGAACTGATTATCATTCCTCACCTGTACCTGCATCAAATCCCCTTTGCTGCCTTACCTTTAAACAACATTTCTATTCTCCACAGCGATCCAAATTCTGGCCAAACACGCGGCTTAAAGCCTCCCAGCAAACCCACCATTACCCCTACCAAAACCCCACCCCAACAACCCGAATACCTCGGCGATAAATTCCGCCTCCGCATCATTCCCAGTTGCCAAATACTCAACTTTTGCCACCAGCGAGGCAACCTCAAACCTGCGACAATGGGAATCGTAGAAAATACCACTGGTGACCTCATTTTCACTGGCTACGAGTGCGAAACTCTGGCAACTATGCACCAAGTTGATAAAAATTATCGCATCCAATACCAAGAAGCAACTATCGGCAACTATCAAAAATTACTGAACCAAGTGCAAGTTCTCCATTCTAGCCATCACGCGAGTTCCGATCTGAATAATTCCCTCGAATCAAAACTGTATTTATTCGACGGTGAAATCAACGTCGGTCGTATTTTTACCTGGAGATTTAAGCACTTAGCTGAAGTGTTCCTCTCCTGCTGCGAAACAAATTTAACCTCTACCCAAATTACCGACGATCCCCTCAGTATTGCCAGTGGTTTTCTCTGTGCGGGGGCGAGAAATGTAGTTAGTACCTTGTGGGCAGTTGATGACTTAGCAACAGCTTTGTTTTGCATTTTGTACTATCAAGAAAAGCAAGATCATAGTCGTTCGGAAGCGCTGCGTCAAGCACAATTTAAGCTCCGTAACTTGACAGGAGATGAATTATCTGCTAAGTATAAAGGACAATTAGAAGATTATTTTAAATATAAAAAAACGGGGAAAAATGCAGAAGAAATTATCAAAGATGCGCGGTTGCTTTTAGATTTCCTTTGCCGGCAAGAATTGCCTTTTGTAAGTCCCTATCATTGGGCGGGATTTATATCACAGGGTTTAGCCTAATACCACATAAATAAAGTGCGATATGGTACAAATAATCCAAGCCAAAGACATTACCCTAGAAGAATTAAAAAACCTTTTTAATCTTCAGTTAGTACAAGATGACCAATTCTTCAGAGAATGGCAAGAAAACCTCCCCGAACTCACGGACTTTCAAAAACAACAACTAGACCAGATCAAAGCGGGTTTTTTCAATTTATTAGAACATCCACCAATGCTGGAAAAAACTGTCAATATGGCGATCGTCTCTCCACTTCTATTTATTGGGGAGTTTTACCTGCAACCTTTTTACATCAAGCCAGAAAAATCCATTGAAATTGTTGAGGAAGATGAAGGTGTTATTATTAAAGGTAGCCTCGACACTTTAGTATTAAAAGAGCAATTGTGGCTGATGGTGATTGAGTCTAAGCGAATTTCCTTTTCCATCGAAGCGGGACTGGCACAAATCTTAGCTTATATGTTAGCAAATCCCGACCCAAACCAACCCTGTTACGGCATGATTGCGACAGGGGGCAGTTTCATAGAAATAACTCGGTAAGTGGGAAACTCAGTTCTTTAGAACTGGGAGGGAAACGGCTCGTGCGGTTTTAACCGCCAGTAAATATTTCTTCAATTAGCGGAGTGGTGTGGGTCTTCTATGTATTTCTTAACCACTTCACTACTAATATTACCTGCTGTGCTTACAAAATAACTGCTTGTCCAAAGACTAGGTAATTTTAATAATTGTGGAAACTCTTTTCTTAGATAATTACTTGACCTTCCTTTAAATGCTTTAACCACCAGTGCGGGGGTGTCTGTCGGTTTAACTGCCACAAATAGATGTACATGATCTGGGGCAACTTCTAAGGCTAAAATATCCCAACCTTTCTCTATTGCCAAAGCTAAAAATATCTGACGGATTCTAGTTGCTATATCGCCGACTAGAACTGGACGGCGACGCTTAGGGATAAATACAAAATGGTAGTTAAGCAGGAACTTGACGTGATTGTGGGTTTTGTATTCCGGTAAATTTAGCATAAAAAGATTGTAGATATAAGTTGACAAATCAACTATACTACGTTATGCTGTTAATAACAAGATAGAAAAGGAAAGAAAGTGGCTAAAGCTAGAAGTAAGACGCCAAAAAAAACCAAAGTACCGTTAGGTGTTCAGCAAAATTTGATCAATGCTGAACCAGAGTTAAAAGCAATTCTTGAATTTATTTGCTCGGAGTCGAACAAACTCCACAATTGTGCTACCTACTATGCGCGTCAAATGTGGTTTAAAGCTCACCAATACGTCACCAAGTTTGACATAGTAAGGAATCTTACGGAAAATGTGCATTTCTCTGCACTACCCTCAGATGCAGCAGTGCAAACTTGTATCTCAGTGGGAGAGTCAATTAGCTCTTTTGCCAAGTTACGGGGGTTGTGGCTAAGTGGTCAACTTGAAACTAGACCCAAACTACCCAATTATCGAAAACCGGGGTATCAATTAGTTGCCTATCCTAAACGGTCACTAAGGTTAATTGATGGAAAGATTAGATTCCCTTTAGGATTACAGGTCAATGCTTGGTTTGGCATCAAAGAATTTTTCCTACCAATGCCAACTAACCTAGATTTTGAGTCTCTTAGAGAGGTCAGGATACTCCCTAGAAACGGTTGCTTTTATGCTGAGTTTATCTACCCAGTTCTAGTCGAAAAACCTGTCCTAGACCCAGCTAAATGTTTGGGGATAGACCACGGTTTGAATAACTGGTTGACAGCCGTTAGTAATGTAGGGACAAGTTTTATTATTGATGGCAAACACCTAAAGTCAGTCAATCAATGGTACAACAAACAGGTCGCCAAACTTAAAGCTAATAAACCCGAAGGTTTTTGGTCTAATCGTTTAGCTGCAATGACGGAGAAACGTAATAGACAAATGAGGGACGCTATCAACAAAGCGGCTCGGATAGTGATAAACCATTGTTTAAATAATGGGATAGGAACTTTAGTTTTTGGTTGGAATAAAAGTCAAAAAGATGGGATAGAGTTAGGCAAAAAGAACAATCAAAACTTTGTCCAAATCCCTACGGCTAGGCTTAAAGCAAGAATTCAAGAACTTTGTGAGTTGTTTGGCATTAAGTTTGCCGAAACTGAAGAAAGTTATACCAGCAAGGCTAGTTTTTTAGATGCTGATCCCATCCCAACTTACGGTGAAAAACCCGCAGGATGGACAGCATCAGGAAAAAGAGTTAGCCGTGGTTCCTATCTCAGTTCCAAAGGCACTAAGATAAATGCCGATTGCAATGGTGCAGCCAACATTTTAAGAAAAGTAGCGGTGGAGCTTGGGCTAGTCCTAAGTGAAATCAGTAGAGGTGTCTTGTACGCGCCTTTGAAGTTCAGGATCTGGACTCTTCAAGAATCTCAGTGTCTTTAGACCTGAGAGTATCAACTAACTTAAGTAAAAAAGTAACCCGACTCACACCAATCAAAGTCGCTGCCATCCCTGAAGATAGCTGATTCATTTCAAATAGCTTAACTGCCATTGCCCATTTCGCCTCTTGTTCAAATTCTGCTCTTGTCTTTCCTGTAGCATCAGGAAATGTATCTGGATAAGTAATCTTAAATTCTAAAGACATCTTGTTTTTTCTCCATATTTTTACCGTTCAGTTAATCAATATCGTAACGCAGTCAAGACCCGTCGAGGATTCTGGCGGGGCATGGCCGTACCCAACCAATAAGCAGTTTCTTCTTTACCCATTTAGACAGAAAAGAAACAAGAGCGATCGCTGTAAGTATAGGTTTAGTATTGTTGCAACAGATATGACCTTAATTTCCTCAACATTACTTTTGATCTTGGCGGAGTTTTGCAATATTCGCCCAAAATTCCTCTCTGGTGACGGAATTTAAGATTTGCTGACGTTCTTGGGTGTATTGGGTGTAGTTCCCTGTTCCCCATCCCATTTCTTTCAAAAATCGAATAGTAGCGACTTGACCTAAGTTGTCAAATAAGACTTGATAGCCTTTTTCCCGAAGTTCAAAGGGTGTCATCATGTTTAGTCTCCTTCAGATTGAGAGCCAAAAAGAGCCAGTTCATCAATTTGCCAGCGATCACACAATGCGGCAATCTCAGCAATGGGCAAGTCGATATTTTTCTTAACCATCCCGTTTTTCGGCAGGGGGAGGGGGGCAGAGAGCAGGGGGAAAGCTGATGTAGTAAGCATCAGGAAATTCAATAATTTTTACTGATCACCACAAGTACGGGAAAACCATTTCGCGCTTCTTCGATCGCTTTGTGAATATGATCGATCAATGTTGTGATTATGGGTATAAGGCGAATTGCCAGAAAGTACCTACATGGGAATTGAGCAAACGGCGAGTGTTCCGGCGATCAATATGGTACAATAAAATTATTGAGTTTAAAAAATTAAATCATGAGTACGTCCAAAAATGAACCAACATTGGTTGATGTAATTGAAAAATTGGATAAACTATCGACAAATGTGGATCAGCTATCGATCGATGTGGATCAGCTATCGACTGATTCAGAGAAGTTTAACGATCGCTTTGCTAATTACCAGCAGGCAACTCAGTGGGTGGTACAACTTGCTTTTACTTTAATTGCTAGCGCCACCATTACGGTGATTATCACCTCAGTTTTACGCAAATAATGGCGATATGGCGATCTGATAGCCCCCCCATCTGAATTCTCTCTGGCGTTGCTTAATTAGGGTATCAAAATACAATACTTCGGACAGTTTTTGATTGCCAACGGTAGAATAAAGGTTTCCTCAACCTATTACTCTCGCTCTGTCAATGAAAAATCAAGGGTTTCAGGCTATGACCTAAAAACTGTCCAGACTATTGATATAATTGAATATCGGATATTGCGGAGGAGAAACTTTTTAATTTCTCTCAGCGATCGCGTTTTCAAGAACTGGAATAAGTCGCGGCAGTTCTACTTGAATAACTCGCCAAACTACTTCCAAATCAATATCATCGTACTTATGAGCGAGAACATTTCTCATCCCAATAATCTGATGCCAAGCAATATCAGTTATTTCTAAACCTGTGGGGTTGGATACTCGACGTGCTGCTTCACCCAAAACTTCCATCCGTCTAGTAACAGCGTCTTGGAAAAACACATCCTCAAAAAACTCCTCGATCGTTCTTCCTGATACATAAGAAATCAGTAACTTAGCAGCATTAAGCATATCAAGTAGATAATGCGTGTCTTTAGTTCATAGATAGTGATAGCTGTAGATAAAATTTCTTGTTTCCGCAAGTAATTGCGACTCCCTTCAATTCCTTTCCGACTAATTAGATCGACTTTACGCCTAAAAATCACCTCTAACTCATCTTTAATATCGACCAAATCAAATAATGTACGACGAGCATCTTTAGCGAATAGGTAAAGAATGTCAATATCACTATCAGGACGAAATTCTTCCCGCAAAACAGAACCAAAAAGAGCCAGTTCATCAATTTGCCAGCGATCGCACAATAGGGCAATTTCAGCGATCGGCAAGTCGATATTTTTCTTAACCTGGTTGGGGAGTTGAGCAAGAGGCATAAATATACTCCATATTTCCTGCGCGTTCTAAATTATTTGATGGTGATATTTGAGCTGGTACTTTTTTCTGTTCATTAGCGGATAGTTCCTTCGATTAATTTTATGATGCGATCGCTACCCATTTAGACAGAAAATAAACAGGGGCGATCGCGATCGGTGTATGGCAAAATAAACTGCTATATTTCTGACTTATTTTCATCCAGGTTTTTAATTTCTTTAACCAGAGCGGAATATTTGTCCATAAGCTTTGATTCTTCAGCAGATAAAATTCCTTTCTGTTTGCGTAGTAGTAAACCAGCAATACGGATCAACTCTTCCTGTTGATTTTCTGGTAAGTTTTGGAGGATTTGGTTTCCCATATAAATAAATTCAAATTGAGTATTCACTTTGTCAATTCCTTGTTTAAATTCATTTTTTACTTTTGCAATAAATTGGTTCCAGTTCCAGGTATTGGAGTTGATGTTGGCGTCGGGGTCTTCAACCTTGTCCATCAAGCGATCGCGATGTTGGGCCAAATTCTCCAGTGCGGAGTCCAGCGATATCAAATTTGTCTTCACCGATGCAATTTTTTTTGCTAACGGTTTGCGTTTATCAATAATGCTATTGATTTGCTCGGTTCTAAGTACATTCATAGGATAGCTATTTTTAACCCGTATTTTTAAGTATAGGTTATTTGACCTGATCTAAATTAGATTTTACACATTCTTTATCTTTATGGCGGTAGACAAAATCACAAAAATAACTTATAACTAAGTTGAGTAACTCTTTTTATACCAATAAACCCATGAAATTGCACTTAATCTGACGTTAATCTGTTAGGCTCAGGGCAGGTTTATCATGGTGATCTGTTGGTGACAGAATTTATTGGTGAACCTGCCTCTACCAATTTTATCCTCAATTTGCGGGTTTCTGTAGGGGTGGGTTCACCGAGATTTTTGCTATTTACCTACTAATCATAAAAACCCACCCCCACCCACAGATCAATCTGATCAATGTATCTTCATCGTCAATTGGTATTAGTCTCACTATCTATACTTAGCGATCGCAGTTGATCCTCAAAATATCGCTTGATCCGATCGCTAAATTAATCACACAATATCTCTAAAATCCTGGCTAATTTCCCTGTATAATACCTAATATTTGGAGCTGATCAAAAGAAAAAATGTCTTGGTGTTTAAATCAATTTTCTCAATTTTTTTCTGGTTATTCTCGGTACAAACAGCAAAAATGGGAGATATTTCCCGATTGGATTATTATTTGGCAAGGTAATGTACCTAATCATATAAATGTGACTTGGCGAGAAGGAGAAATCGCGATCGCTGGTATTCAACCTAGCTTTAGTCCTCAAGAACGTTTTGTGATTGTTGGTGATATTTGGTTATCTAACCGTCTCCAACTGTTAGAGCAAGAAAAAATTAATCCTACTAAAAATGATGGGGAGATAATTGCTTGTTTGTGGGAACGTTGGGGTCTAGATACCCTCAAATATTTAGAAGGAATGTTTGCGATCGCGATTTGGGATCGGGAACAGGGAAAATTAATTCTGATCCGCGATTATGTTGGGAGTCGCACTTTATATTATAATATTAATGGTTTTCCTCGCTATATTGCTCCTCGATTGCGATCGCTTGTACCACTATCTCCATCCTCTTTAAATTTAGTTGCTTTACGAGATTATCTCTGTTGTGCTTTTGTCCCAGGAGAACAAACTTTATGGGATAATATTCGGGAATTACGTCCAGGAACTTATCTAAAATTACCTGAAGTAAAAATAGAAACCTATTGGGAACCAAAAGAAAATATTCAAAATGCCGATCAAACGATGGAATGGTACTCCCAATTATTGCGATCGCGCTTAGAAAATATTATTCAAGAATATTTACCATCAAATCAACCTGTAGGTGTTTTCCTATCCGGAGGAATTGACTCAAGTTGTATTACTGCTCTAGTTAAAAAATTCCATAATTATCCAGTCCATACTTTCTCAATTCATTTTGGTTCCCAATATCCTCATGAGTTAGAATTTGCTAATTTAGTTGCACAACACTGTCAAACTGAACATCATATCTTAGAAATTAAACCTGAGCAACTCTGGGAACAACTACCATCAGCAATAGCTCAATTAGATGATCCGATCGGGGAAGGATTAACTGTTCCTAATTTGCTAGTTGGACAATTTGCTAAACAATTTGTTGATATTGTGTTCAATGGTGAAGGAGGAGATCCTTGTTTTGGTGGACCCAAAAATCAACCTATGCTCTTAAATAGTTTATATAGTTCTGTGACTAATCGTCAGGATACAGATCAATTATCAGCTTATTTGACATCTTTCAAAAAATGCTATCCATATTTACCAACTTTATTAAAACCAGAAATTTGGGCAAAAGTCAAGGATGAACCTTGGCAATTTACTCAAGACTTAAATAATAGCAATATTGCTTATTTACATCGATTAATGTTAATCAATATCAAAATTAAAGGTGCTGATTATATCCTGACTAAAGTAAATAATTATACTCAAGCAGCAGGATTATCTGGGCGATCGCCATTATTCGATCGACGAATTGTAGAATTAAGCTTACAAATACCACCAGAATATAAACTATCAGGAGCTGAAGAAAAAGCAGTGCTTAAACAAGCAGTTAGGGATTTATTACCAGAAATAATTCTTCAGCGACCTAAAAGCGGAATGGTGATGAGTATGCAACAATGGTTTATGCAAAAATGGCACCAAGAAGCGAGACATTTACTATTAAATAAAAACGCTGCGATCGCACCGTACTTAAATCAAACTCTGCTCAAGGAATGGCTAGAATATCGCGGTCAAATCTGGCAACGTTACGGTGTATTATTATGGCTATTAGTCACCTTAGAAATCTGGCTTCAAACCCAAAAATCTGCTGATTAGGATGTGAGAGCATTAGTGGTTAATTTAAAAAAAAATACTAAGGAAACATCAACAGAACCCTTCGACTACGCTCAGGGCAAGTTTTGTCCAGATTTGTAGGGGCAAAGCATTTCGGCAGATCAATAATTGTTTAGAGCGAGAGAACTATAAACGAAATGCTTTGCCCAGCCATTGATGAATCAAATCGATTGACTATATAGATGATCTGTAGTCAGAATTTCCCTAATTGCTATAAATTGGATTTTCATAGCTTTAGTTGATCTGTTGGCTGCATAGATGTGAGGGCAAAGCATTTCGGTAATATTATTCTTCGTTGAAGCAATCATTGATTTGCCGAAATGCTTTGCCCCTACATACCCGGACAAAATTATTTTCACGTTTCATTTAGGTTTGCTATATAATTGGTAGATTAGAGAGAGATAATAAAAAACTTCACACTTAACCAAAACTTTCATAACCATACACATATCCTCCACCATAACCTTCTTCTACTACTACTAAACTATCACTTCCAGTTAATTGACTACGAGAAATTCCCTGACTCAGAACTTGCAAAATTCTTTGTGGACTAAAAGATTCTAATTCGACAAAATTACCAGCTTCTAACCAATCTAATTCTGATTTTTCCAAACTTTGCCTGATTTCAACTGACAATTGTTTTGCTTCATTAGCAGAGGTAGCTGAATTACTAATCGATATATTTTTGCTAGCTAAAATTTGACGAGGTGTTAACCCTAAATCATAAATCATGATCTCTGTATTTTGAAACCATTGGGGTTGAGTTCGCAAATTATGAACTAAAGTTATCCCCTGGGGACTAGCATCATGTAAAGCATAAACTTTCAAATTAGAATTTCGCTTTAACATCTCTAAAACTGTCTCAAAAATACTTTGAGGATATCTATTAATGCTCAGAATTGCACAGTTGTTTTCAAAATGGAAATTATTCGCAATTAACATTTGAGCAATTGCTGCACTATCACAAATAACTGCTCGATCGAAACTATAATTAGTTAGATCAGAATTAATATTTCTCGATAAACCTTCTTCACGGAGAGGAGGAAGCATTTTCTCGATCGGTTGATTAATTTCTTCCCAACGATTTACCCATGTTTGAAATTGTGATTGATTAATTAATAAATCTTGGGGAATGTAATTTTGCCGTTCTAATTCTCTCCTACCCATATAAATAGCTATTATCCCCAAAATCAAACTGCTCAAATAAATAAAAGGTAAATGAGCAATAATTCCCAACAGAATTCCACCAATTAAAATGATGAGACCACTAGTTGATAGACGTTCAGCATTTTGACGACGAATTTTGGGAGTTAAACTCCCAGAAATGCTTTGAAAATAACTAATAGAAATCACTAAAGCTGGAATCAAAACAAGTAGGAGTGTTAAAAAATTGATCGAACTTGATTTGAGAGATTTATCGATCAGAATAAAGCCGATCAAAATATATACTGGTAGGAGGATAATCCAAGGATTCCCAGCTATAGATTTTTTCCTATTTAATCGTTTACCCAGATAATAAAAAAACTGTTTCGGGGTAAAGTAGAGAGAATTATTATTAGAAAGATCCGCGATCGCTTGAGCAAAAAATACATCAGTAAATTTTAATTTTGGATCAGTGACTGTTACCGGGTCAAACACAAAGGGATGTCCACAATTTTTACACCGTCCCTGATTGTTGGTGCGATCGCTCAAGTTATTATCAGTCTGACATCTAACACATTTAACACCCATAACTTTTCATTATTCCTGACTAGGTAAATCGGGAAAAACCCATTGAGGTGGTTGATTGCGCTTTTTTCTTAAAGCTTCTTCAGCTATAATCAGCATCTGATCCAAAGAAGTTTCCTCAATAAACTTTGATATTTCTGCTACATATTCTTTATTAGGACATTGATCACCTAAAATGCAGCCATTTTTACAAACTTCAGCACAATTAATCTGATTTTCCATTGGTAACTCCTTTTCCTACTTAACAATTAACACTCAATTCCGGACTAAACCTTACTAACTTATACATTAAACCGGAACAACATGACATCACCTTCCTGAACAATATACTCTTTCCCTTCACTCCGAACTAACCCCTTTTCTTTAGCAGCATTCATCGAACCAGTTGCTACCAAATCATGATAAGCAACAGTTTCAGCACGAATAAAACCCCGTTCAAAATCAGAGTGAATAACTCCAGCAGCTTGAGGAGCAAACATTCCTGCTTTAATCGTCCAAGCACGAGTCTCTTTCGGACCAGTAGTTAAAAAAGTCCGTAACCCTAAAAGCTCGTAGGTAGCTTTCACCAAAGATTTTAAACCACCTTCTTGCACCCCTAGACTAGCTAGAAAATCATCTCGTTCCGTCGCTGATAACTCTACTAATTCTGACTCAACTTGAGCGGAAACAACCACTACCTGAGCATTTTCTACTGCTGCAAGTTTCCGGACTTGTTCTACCCAATCATTCCCTGTCGCTAAATCATCTTCAGATACATTTGCTGCATAAATAATCGGCTTATTAGTGAGCAAATCCAATTGTTGTACTGCGATCGCTTCTTCTTCATTTAAGCTGACCTGACGAACTGGTTTACCAGCATTCAAAGCTGTAATAATCTTTTCCAATGCTCCCACTTCGATCTGAGCTTCCTTACTCGTCCGAGCTTGTTTACGGGTGCGATCGCAGCGTTTTTCTACCTGAGCTAAATCTGCTAAAGCTAACTCTAAATTAATGACTTCAATATCCTGTAAGGGATCAACAACTCCAGCCACATGGATAATATCATCATTTTCAAAACAGCGGACTACATGGACGATCGCATCAACTTCCCGAATATGGGACAAAAACTGATTACCTAACCCTTCCCCTTGACTAGCACCTTTAACTAAACCAGCAATATCTACAAACTCAATCTGGGTAGGAATAATTTGCACGGATGACGAAATTTTGGCTAATACATCCAAACGCTCATCTGGGACTGCGACCACACCCCGATTGGGTTCAATGGTACAAAAAGGAAAATTAGCAGCTTGGGCTTTAGCACTTGCCACTAAGGCATTAAATAGAGTAGACTTTCCGACATTAGGTAATCCGACAATCCCGGCTCTTAGCATAATCAGTAACAAACATCTTTTCTTAGTAATACTGTGACATTAAACTGAATCTTATTGATTTAGTGATCTAATTTTTCCAAATTGCAAACCAACATCCCAATACTAAATGCGCTTTTAACTGTTACAGGTAAACCCCATGCGCCATTTTACACCCCCGGACATAAACAGGGTAAAGGAATTTTGGCCCAAATGAGGGAATCTTTTGGTGCAAAGATATTTCAAGCAGATTTACCAGAATTACCCGAACTAGATAACCTATTTGCTCCAGAAGGTGTGATCCAAGAAGCTCAAGCACTAGCAGCTCAAGCATTTGGTGCATCACAAACTTGGTTTCTTGTCAATGGTTCGACTGTAGGCATAATTGCCTCAATTTTAACTGTATGTAATCCAGGTGAAAAAATTATTTTACCTCGTAATATCCATCAGTCAGTAATCTCTGGACTGATTTTATCTGGGGCTATACCAGTTTTTATTAATCCAGAATATGACCCAAACTGGGATTTAGCCCATAGTATCACACCCTCCGCCGTTGCTGCTGCCCTAGCGGCACATCCCCAAGCCAAAGCAGTAATGATGGTTTATCCTACCTATCAAGGAGTATGTGGAGATGTAAAAGCGATCGCAACTCTCACTCATAAATACGGAATACCTTTATTAGTAGATGAAGCTCACGGTGCCCATTTTACCTTTCATTCCCAATTACCAACTGCTGCTCTTGCGGCTGGGGCTGATTTAACCGTACAATCGATCCACAAAACCCTTAGTGCCATGACCCAATCCTCCATGTTGCAGGTCCAAGGTGAGCGGATCGATAGACAAAAACTGAGCCAAACCTTACAACTCTTACAATCTAGCAGTCCGAACTATCTCCTCCTCGCTTCCTTAGATGCAGCTCGACACCAAATGGCGATCGCAGGTCCAGAATTAATCACTCAAACCTTACAATTAGCAGATCAAGCTAGAAATCGACTTAAACAAATTCCTGGACTTTCCGTCCTAGAACCAACTACCCCAACTCCTGGTGTAATGGAATTCGATCGCACCAGATTAACTGTAAAAGTATCAGACCTAGGTATAAATGGATTTACCGCAGATGAAATTCTCACTCAACAAGGAGTAATCGCCGAATTACCCTCCTTACGTCAACTCACCTTTATAATTAGCTTAGGTAATACCCAAACAGACATCGATCGTCTAGTCCAAGCATTCACCTGGTTAGCCCAAACTAAAACCAACCCACCAAATTTCTTACCAATTCACCTCCTACCTTGTCCCAAAGCCCAACTTTCACCCCGGGCAGCTTTTTTTGCCCCAACTACCACCTTACCCATTGAAAATACTAGCGATCGCATTAGTGCAGAACTAATCTGTCCCTATCCACCAGGAATTCCGATCCTCGTACCGGGTGAAATCATTACTACTGTGGCTTGGGAATATTTACAACAAATTCGCGCTTTAGGTGGGAAAATCATTGGGTGTAGTAATCCTACCTTGGCCACTTTAAAGGTTGTGCAAAGTTAAACAATCTGCTTAAATTAGTTAGGAATAAGAATTAAATAACTGGCTTGTAGTAAGTGCTAAAGTGCTAAAGCGTTTACTACTAACCAGCGTAATTATTTAATTTCTACCTTAGTTATAGATATTCAAAATCAACAGAAAAATTATCAATTAACAATTATGACTACCAAGCTTTGGCCCTATATTACCCCAGGTATTCCTGATGAACTATTTGAGCGTTTACCTGGTATTCCCCTCAGTAAACGAGAAGTACGATTGCTCCTAATTTCCATGCTGCGACTCAAACCTCATGATGTTTTGTGGGATATTGGTGCAGGAACAGGGACGATTCCGGTGGAAATTGGACTATTATGTCCAACCTGTCGGATTATTGCGGTGGAAAGGGATGAAGAAGTCGCTAGTTTAATTCGTCGGAACTGCGATCGCTTTGAAATTAAAAATATCGAAGTGATTGAAGCTATTGCTCCGGAATGTTTTCCTAATCTTCCTGCTCCACCCCAAACTGTCTGTCTCGAAGGTGGACATCCGATTAAAGCGATTCTGAAAGAAGTTTGGCAATATCTACCCGATCAAGGTCGAATTGTTGCTACAGCTGCAAGTTTGGAAAGTCTTTATGCTATTTCTGAATGTTTTGCGGAATTACAAGTTCGCAATATCGAAATCGTCCAATCTGCCTTTAACCGTTTAGAAACCAGAGGTTTACATCAAGTTTTTGCCGCAGTTGATCCCTTTTTTCTGCTTAGTGGCGAAAAATTAACATAAATCACATCTGGATATTCCCTCAATCTGTCACAATATATAAAAGTTACTTTTAAATCTTAGTTAACATTTAGTTAAACTTTTAATTTATCTCCCTGTTTCTGCCTGGAACTGCCCCAGAAAAGTCATGTGTGACCCAAAAACTGAGGCTGTATACCCAATTGGCTATTGATCAAGTAGATCGAGAGGGAGAGCTATATATCTGGAGAAATTTGGGTTATGTCTTGGTCTCGGATTGTGAGCGGAATTGTCGCGATCGCCCTAGCATTAGGGATGATTATTTTGGGAGGGTGGTATTTCACCCTGGGATTTAGCCTGATTGTCTATTTAGGTCAATTAGAACTTTTCAATTTAATCCACGCTAAAGGTATTCTACCCGCAGCCAAAACTACTTTGGTGGCTAGTCAAATTCTCTTAATTACAGCCACAATTGATCCCAATTTAGCGGATGCGTTCTTTCCCATTGCGGGAACTTTTATCTGTTTCTATTTAGTTTTTCAACCTAAATTTGCCACTATTGCTGATATTTCTGCTTCTCTGATGGTGCTATTTTATGGTGGATGGCTCCCAACTTACTGGGTCCGCTTGCGATCGCTTGGTTCGGTCAGTAGTAATTTACCTTTGGCTGGTTATTGGCCCAATTCTTGGCAACCAGATGCTTTTCCCTCCGGTTTGATGCTCACTCTCCTAGCATTTAGCTGTATTTGGGCTGCGGATATCGGTGCTTATTTTTTTGGGAAATATTTTGGTAAGACTCGTCTTTCTGATATCAGTCCGAAAAAAACTGTGGAAGGTGCCGCTTTTGGAATGGCTGGTAGTGTGAGTGTAGGGATATTGGGAGCTTGGTTGCTCCATTGGCCCAGTTGGACTTTTACGGGAATTGCGTTTGGTTTACTGATTGGGATTGCCAGTTTATTAGGAGACTTAACCGAGTCAATGATGAAACGTGATGCTGGGGTCAAAGATTCTGGTCAATTAATTCCAGGTCATGGGGGGATTTTAGATCGTACTGATAGTTATGTCTTTACTGCCCCCCTAGTTTACTATTTTATCACCCTTCTCTTGCCCCTATTATCACGCATTTAGTTAAGCATTAATCTCTGGGTCGGGTAAGACATTAATCCGACCGCGACAAACCAGTAGACCAGTTGTTAAGGTTAATTCTTCTAGATCTACTTCTGAACCTAAATCTACTTTGAAGCCATCTAATAAGTTACTGGTAATAGCTGAGGATGTTTTTATTTCCGGTTGCTCAAAACCTAATTCATGGTTACTGGTCAAACCTAGACCGGTGTCCAGTTGCCAAGGATGTGGTTGACCATCCTCAGACACTAAAGTAGTGTTTAAAATCAGCCGATCGTCAGTAATTATTACCTGGAGATTTGCAAATCTAACAGGTCGTTGGTTTTCAATTTGGACTAAGGGAAGTAGAAATTCACTCACTGCGTTTGCAAATAAGGGTGCTTGGAGAGAAGCATTAAAATCTGTTTGGGTCATCCGTAGTTCTCCAAAAATTTGCACCGGATCTAGCAGACGTAAGGGTTTACCTTTAACTACTTGACCAATATTGATCCGTATCCCTGTCCCAGTAAGATTTACTTGGGTGAGATGTAATCCTTTATATATCGCACCAGTAGCAGAGAGGGAAATTGCCGGAATAGTCCCCGTGAGGATTTGTTGATCACTACCTTCGAGTTTAAATTGGAGGTCGGCAATTTTTGATACTTGCGATCGCAACCATAATCTCACAGCAGGAGACAAAATTTTGCTGATAATGCGGCTTTGCTTGGTAGTCAAGGTTTTTAATTTTTAATTTTCCAACAAGATGGGATTTTACGATGAAAGTTCAATCTGTTCAACTAAAATATTTCCAAAAATATTCTCTGAAGATATTTATTTAATCTTGACACTTGATAAATAAATTGACTATGGTCTATGCAAAGGTCAGTCCCATAAATAAATATGAATTGGAATTTAAAAATGATCGCACATCCTCTACCTGGAGATGGTGATTCTAGTGGTAAAATGATTATTGGATCTATTTTAAAATTTCTTAACCCAATTGAGACTTACCCTGATTTGGCTTCAGATTTAAGTCAAGAGTTTCAACTACAGGTTTTTCAGTTAGGCAATCCCTTATCTAATTATAGAGTACCAATCTTATCAAGTAATACTGTTCTGGATGAACAAAATGTTGATAATCTTTACTTAATCTGCGAAGGGCGGGTGCGCTTACTAGGTTTTTCTGAAGAAAAACAACGAGAAGTGTCATTAGGAGTGCTAGAAACTGGGGAAATATTTGGCTTAGATCAGCACTTTTCCAATCATAATTTGCCTGATCGAGCGATCGCGGCTAGTGCGGTCGCGATCGCCGAGATTTCTTATTGCAAATTGGAATATTACTTAAAACAATTACCGGCTCTAGCAGACCTAATAAAAACTATACTATCTGCCCTTTGGAGTTTAGGGTTAACGGCTAGTCGCCAATATCTGCTAGGATATTTTTCCAATCGGCTAGTTCTAACTCTGATCAGCGGCTTTATTAGGCACGCTTTGTCATTGCCCTTAAAATTTTTTGAATCGCGACGAGTAGGAGATATCACTACCCGTGTTCAGGAAAACCAAAAAATTCAGCGGTTTTTAGTCAGTCAAGTAATCCTGTCTTGGTTAGATATATTGATGGGAGTTATTTATTTGGGGTTAATGTTCTATTATAACGCCAAATTGACTTTTTTAGTCTTAGCATTAATTCCCCCCATGATTATTTTAACTTTGGCCGGGTTCGCCAGCTATCATCAAAGATACGGGCAAACCACTGACTTAAGTTTACAGGATTTTTACCAAGTAATTCCATTTTCTTAAGAAAATCTTCCAGCGATCGTAATTCACTGAGGGGTAATTCTTGTACTTCTACCTTTTCCACAAATCCCAACAGAGTTGCTTCCCGGAGAGATTCATCGAGTTGCACTATCACATAAGCAATTCGATCTGACCAAACCTCTGGTGGTATTTGACATATATGGGAATTTGGTAGCACTACCCTACACTCGATTCTGCCATAATCTTTTACTTCTAAATCAGCCACATCCATCAAAGTCTGCATCACCGGATTCCAACTATAACTAGCAGACAAATCCGTTTCAAACCCCATGCACTCTAAATAATAATTTACTGCATATACCGCCAATGTATTCAAATAAACCTGCTTGGCTTTTTGGAGATTAGCTTGATGATGCCGAAATTTTTCAGCTAGAGAATGAGCTGCTAAAGCTAGGGAAACCGTAAAATTAAAATCTTCGTTGTTGTCTCTCATCATCCCAAATACCTCTTTTATTTATTCGCACAAATGCTCTTTTAGTTCAGCTAAAAAATTTTGACAGCACCGCTGATAAAAACTACTTAACGTTGATACTTTAACTCCCAATTCCTGGGCAATACCTTCCCAGCGTTTACCAGAAAGTTTTGCTAAGGCAATAGCTTGGAAACTGGCTTGTGGGCATCCTCGAATATGCTTCTTTTTTAGCATATTTTTAGGATCTTTTTCAAGATATTCTCTCACTATTTCTGACCAAGTAGGCGCTTCAACTAGCTCTTTTAAAGCATATTGTCGAGCGGGACTACGATGACTATGTTGTTGAGCTTCTAGAGCCAAGTTTTTGAGATTATTGTCGTCAAGTACCTGTTGAAAAGCATGATTTCGCCACAATTTTGCCCATTCTCGGATGGAAATATTTTGGGAATTGTATTGGTCTATATGTAAATCAAGATCAGTTATGAGTTGTTCCCGTACTTGGTGATAAATCTGCTGACAAATATCAGATAAAGTTTGACCTTTAAATGGACGACAGAGAGAACGTGATCGCATTATTTCATCAGCTAAATAAGCGATCGCTTCTTCTCGTTCTTTGGTCTGATTCGGATACTTTAGCACTGCTAGCGCTAATTCTTGTAGTCGTTGATCCATTATTTTAACTGGGTTCCTGCAAAAACTAAATTAGTCGAGCAAAATCCCTAAGGATTGGACGGATTTAATCCTTACTCAGGCTAAGTACCCAGAAATTATGCGGATTGTTACATAACTTAATATTCAGTGATTTTGCATAAAACTAGAAGTTTTTGCGAGAGTTATGTTTGAATACCCAAGAGCGAGTGTGAATAGAATGGTCGTTAAATTTAACTGATTAGCTGTCACGTTATTGTGAGCGGTATTTCATTAGGTGCATGGCAACTTCCCGTAGCACCAGATCGGACTGGGGATGAGTAGCTTACTTATGAATGGCTAATTCTCACTAACCAGGGGCATAATCATTAGGGATGCTTAAGATGCAAGCAAATTCTCAACGGACATTCAGCTCAACAACTTCACTTCCAAAAGTTCCAGATCAGTCTTCTGAGTCTAACCACAAATATCTAGGTTATGCTTCTACTCACGGTGAGGGAGAGATGATCGATACAGTTTCATCTGACCAAGCAGAGTTAATCTATGGGGGTACATCTACTTTACCGACTGATACCCCTAGAGTTAAACCGACAGGTCCTCATTATTGGTCTTCGCATCGAGAAGTTAAAACCTTTGGTAGCAGAAGGAGCACTTGCTGGAGACCAGGTTTTTCAAGCCGAGCAAAATTTGCGCGATCGCGAGCGTTCTATTACTCAAACTGAGTTGCAGGAAAATACCAATACTAAAGAACAAGTTTTTCAAGCGGAACAAAGTGGGCGCGATCGACAACGTGCTATTACTCAAACTCAAGGAGATCTTCAGCAAGCTAGAGCAGAGGTCCAACCCTTACAAGCTGGACTAGTGCAAAAAGAAGCTGAAAAACAAAAAATTCAGCTAGAATCTCAGCAGCAAATTAAACAGATAGAAACAGAAATAACTCAACTGAAAGCTAAACTAGCTGAAACTAAAAACCTGAATGATGGTGCTAATGCCAAACTTAAACATAAATCTATCTCTGCACCAATTGACGGAATAGTATCATCTTTAAAGGTTCACCATATCGGTGAAGTTGTTCAACCAAGCGGCTAGAGTTGGTGCAGCCGTAACACTAAAACTGGCTAAAGGAGTGCCGATCGCGAGCCAACACAAAACTAAACTTTGTTTTAACTTCATAACAGCCTGTAGTTTTTTATTACCAATTATAGATTGGCGTTTTTGCCAATCTAAACCAATTAATTATAGATTGGTTGCCAATTTGGCAGATTTATTTTCAAGTCTATGGTTAAAAATAAGTAAGCGGGCTTTTGACTAGATTATTTTCTGACAATTGAACGCCTTTAGCTCTAACTAATAAATTGATTTTATGGGAAACTTATTGCTTTATAATAATTTCAATAATGGCGTAAGTAATGAAAATGATGGATATTGCAAAAACATCTGTTCAGCCCGATGAAATTCTGGAATTTCTGAAAAGAGACATCCAATTTAAAGACCTATGTCAGAAAATCTTATCTAAAAAAGTTATTGAACGAGCAGCAATTGAAAGAGGGATAACCGTAACTCCAGATGAAATCCAGGCTGAGGGCGATGGCGGCGTCATACCCATCGCTTGGAAAAGTCTTCAGATACCATCGCTTGGCTGACCGATCAGATGATTTCGGTGGAAGAGTGGGCAGATGGGATTCGCGATCGCCTATTAGCCCATCACTTAGCTGAGTTTTTGTTCGGTCAAGATATTGAAAAAATATTTGCTCAAAATAAGCTGGATTTTGAACAAGTATTACTCTATCAAATTGTCGTTCCCTATGAAAAACTCGCTCAAGAACTATTTTATGAAATCGAAGAAGAGGAAATCAGTTTTTATGAAGCAGCACACCTTTATGATCTTGACGAAAGACGTAGACATCAATGTGGCTATGAAGGTAAACTATATCGCTGGGCTTTAAAACCAGAAATAGCAGCAGTGGCTTTTAATACAGCGATCGGACAAATAAATAATCCGAGAAGAGTTAATCAATCAGCGGTTTAAAGAATGGCTGAATAGTGAAGTAAATTATCTACTACACCAGCCGAATAACTATAACAAAACTATCTAAAAATCTAAAATTACTGTCATTAACTGCGATTTTAAAATCCTTGTGATTTATTGCCAAATAAACCAATAAAATCCGGAATTATTTTGGAACTACTTGACGCTAAGAGGGCAATACCAGTAAAATTCCTTTTATGGCTAACCATAATCACTATGATACCTTAAAAGTAAGCCCAACTGCAACTCAAGCAGAGATTAAACAAGCTTATCGACGCTTAGTCAAGTTGCTTCACCCTGATAGTAATCAGAAAACAGCAAGTCATGAGGAAATTGTCCGCTTGAATGGTGCTTATGAAATCCTGAGCGATCCCCAAAAGCGACAATCCTATGACCAGGGGCTACATTTGCACCGAGGGGTTTCCCCAAAAACCTCCTACGAATCCACTAGAAAAACCTCCAGACAAGAACACACCGTTAATGTCCATCAACAATATCGTCAACAAAGACAAAACAGCCACAATGCTGACCAACATCTGCAACAATGGTTGCAAATTGTCTATCGACCGGTCAATCAACTTCTTTATCGAATTCTCGATCCGATCGACCGAAAAGTAGAAGACCTTTCTGCTGATCCCTTTGATGACGAACTGATTGAAGACTTTCAAACTTACCTGAATCATTGTCGGGACTTTCTAAATCAAGCCCAGATTGCTTTTCATTCTCTCCCCAACCCCTCCTCAGTTGCAGGAGTCGCAGCTCATCTTTACTACTGTCTCAATCAAGTTGGAGATGGGATTGATGATTTAGAATTTTTTACCCTTAATTACGATGAACACTACCTCCACACTGGTCAAGAATTATTTAGAATTGCGGCTAACTTACGTCGAGATGCTCAAGTAGCGATTCGAGAAATTTTTTAATCGGTTATTTAAGATCACACTCAGACAGGACTAACACCAAAAAAAAAATTTAACAATTATTGTTCATGCTGTCGGAATAGAGAAATTAGTTTATGCTTGAATAAGATTAAATTCAACTAGCTTTACCGAGGTGTTTATGAAACTGTATTACATTACCCTGAATACTGATGAAGAAGCTCGTCAAATTGGGATGAAATTACTCACCCAAAAGTTAGCAGTTTGCGTCAACTGGTTTCCCATTACCTGTGCTTATCGTTGGGAAGAAAAAATTGTCGAGGAACCCGAAGTAGTTCTGATTGTTAAAACCCAGTCTGGGTATCGGGAAGCGATCGAACAAATTATCAAACAATCTATCACCTACAACAATTTGATTGCGGAAATTTCCCCAGTCTCTGTGAATGAAGGTTTTCTCAACTGGTTAAATGCAGAAATCCCGACTCAATAAATTAAAAAAATTCTCTTTGCAATTCCCGTGCTTTAGCTTCAGCTGGATAAATAACTTTTTCTTTGAGGGAAGTAGCTATTTCCTGGAAGTCTTCATAAATATAGGTTTCTAATACAGAAGAATATTTGCGGAACTGATCAAACAGAAGAGAATTTTTTAATGATACTTGCAAAATTGGTTGGATTGGCACCCAGGGTAATTTAGGAACTATATGTTGCAACTCCCACAAAATGTTTTTCGCATTCGTAATATCTGCGATCGTAAACCGAGCAATATTAGCTAAAGTAAAAAGTGTTTCAGAAACATCTCGACTAGCTAATTTCTTCAAGTCAAATACGACTGGTAAATAATCTAGTTCACGCAATTCAGTTCGCAATTTTTCTAATAAAAACTGACGTTCTAATAGAGTAAAACGTCCCAGAATTAACACGATTTTAGAATTGATACTCTCAATCACTTCACGGAGCTTATGATGATCAAGCACCAGATGAATAAACTGAGCAACTTCTAAACTATCCACCGCGATCGCCGGTTGATTTGGAAGAGTAATCAACAAATTTAACTGCTGGGCACCTTCTAGATTTAATCCCCAAGCTGAGATCCCATAGATCGAACAACCAGTTAAATTAGCATTTTCAAAATTTGTTTTTAATAGTCTAGCACCAATTAAATTGGCTCCACCAAGATCAGCATAACGTAATTCTGCACCTTGCAAATCGACTTGATTGAGATTAGCTTTTTGGAGATTAGCTTCACTCAAATTCGCACCAATTAAAGAGGCACCTCGTAAATCAGCTTCCCTCAGATTCGCACCAATTAAGTACGCTCCCCGTAAATCAGTTTTACCTAAATAAGCACCCCGGAGATCCGCACCACTCAAATTGACCCGATTTAAGTTAGCTTCAAATACATAAGCTTCGCTCAGGTTAGCTTCACTCAAATCCGCTTCAAATAGATCAGCTTCACTCAAGTATGCTCCACTTAAATTTGCACCAGTCAAATTAGCTCGACGAAGATCGGCTCCCATCAAGTTTATCCCATTCAGATCACAACCCTGTAGGTCTGCCCCAATTAATATTGGCCATATTTCTGGATTTTCTTCGCGCCAATGATTCCAGACATCAATTCCATCTTTGAGAAGAGCTAGGTGTTGATCTTTTGTCATGCTGAAATTATACCGATAAACTACCAAAGACCCATATTAATCTAGCGTAAACTCTGATCTC
This sequence comes from uncultured cyanobacterium, assembly GCA_963744145.1. GTDB lineage: Bacteria > Cyanobacteriota > Cyanobacteriia > Cyanobacteriales > CAWUOF01 > CAVUSO01. The sequence goes on from CAVUSO010000001.1 coordinate 3,522,377, forward strand.
ACCTCAGCCCCAAGATCATTAAACATGATGTTGAGAGGTCAATCTAGTTTTATTAATAAATACTTATTGCAATAAATTTCTATTTAATCTAAGGTAGTGTCGGGAGCTTAATGAGTAAAACTCTCAATAAGCTTGACCCAAAATCCTAAATTTTTCAAGGATTAAGACCATGAAAAAACATACCTGGCTGGCCATATTGATGGCATTTTCGGTAAACACAGCTTATGCTCAGGAGACAAACAGCTTTCTAGGACAGTTCAAGCCAAGTGATAAGCCCACGACGTTGACTTCTACAGTCCCTGACCATGGCGATGACCAGAATCCATACGCCGTTGTCGTCCCGACCGTAACGATCGGAAAGATCCAGAAAGATCATGTATTGGTTGATAATTTCAATAACGGTAAGAATCTCCAAGGTACGGGCACAACAATTATTGACTACGATCCTGTCACCAAGCAAAAGTCACTGTTCGCCCAGGTACAGGTGCCTAAGAACTCTGATAAATTAAAATGCCCTGGAGGTGTGGGACTCTCCACAGCTATGGCAGTCCTGAAAAATGGTTGGGTAATTGTCGGCTCAACACCAAGCACAGATGGGACTACAGCCACCAAGGATGTGGGTTGCCTGATGATCTTAAATGCTAATGGTGAAGTAAAAGGAACAATTTCTGACCAATATATCAATGATCCATGGGGAAATATGGCTGTGCTCGATAACGGCAGCACTGCTACGCTTTTCATCAGTAATACAGGATTCGGCGTCGGTGCGCCAGCAGTAGATGCTTCAAAAAACACTATCGTCAAGCAAGCTACTGTACTGCGGCTCGAACTTTCGATCCCGGAAGACCAAAGCCAACTTCCCACAGTAAAAAGCGAAACTGTCATCGCTGAGGGTCTTCCTGAACGTGCGGACAAAGACGCCTTTATCATTGGGCCAACTGGTTTAGCCCTGGGCAAAGACCAATCCACACTCTATGTTTCTGATGCACTAAATAACCGGATTATTGCGATCGAGAATGCGACCACACGCATGGATAGTGCTAAAGAAGCTGATTTCAAGGTAATTGTTAAGAGTGATGGTGATCCTAATGGTGATTCCCTGAGTCAGCCACTTGCCATGATTACAGTGCCTAACGGCAATCTATTGGTGACTAATGGTAAGAACGGTAAGGCAGTAGAAATAGATCCAGTGAGTGGTAAATGGGTTGCTTCCTACTGTCTTGATTGCAACAAAGCGCAAGATCCACCTGGTAATGGAGATTTGTTCGGCATTGCCTTGACTCCCTCTGGCGATGGATTGTACTATGTCGAAGACGAATCGAACAATTTGGTTTTGGCACATCACAAAAACAATGACTAAGAAATACCCGATACCTAGGCTAAGTCGTCGTGATTTTCTCAAAGCCACTGGTGGGTTAGGACTATTAGCTGTTGGGGCTGGATTGATAGCTTCAGGTCCTAACATCTTGGGTAAAGTCATGGCTGCTGAAGATAAAAACGTGATCTTGCCATTTTGGAGTGAGCATCAATTAGGAATTGTTACACCTCAGCAAGCACATACCTATTTTGCGGCTTTTGACTTGGTAACAGATCAGCGTGACGAGCTGATTACAATGCTCAAAGTCTGGACAGAAGCTGCGGCGAAGATGACCAGCGGTCATCCCACGACGAAAGATGGTGGTGAAGCTTTAGGGCTTTCTCCAGCAAGACTAACTCTTACTTTTGGTTTTGGTAGCGGTCTGTTTGTGAAAGAAGGTAAAGATCGCTACGGATTGGCTGCATTGCGTCCCGAAGCCCTGGTGGATCTGCCGAAATTTAACGGTGACCAATTAGTGCCAGAGAAGACTGGTGGTGATATTTCTGTTCAAGCTTGTGCTGATGATCCCCAGGTCGCTTTTCATGCGATCCGTCAATTGACGCGATTAGCTGGAAAAGCAGTCAAACTGCGCTGGGCACAAACTGGTTTTGTATCTGGTGATGGTCAGGAAACCCCGCGTAACCTCCAAGGTTTTAAGGATGGTACACAGAATCCGACGAAACAGCAGGATATGGAGAAATTTGTCTGGGTGGGCAAGGAAGGTCCAGCCTGGATGAGGGGTGGCAGCTATATGGTCGTGCGTCGGATTAGGATCGCTTTAGAACATTGGGATAATACAGATGTTGATTTTCAGGAGCAGGTCATCGGTCGATATAAAATGTCTGGTGCGCCCTTAGGTAGGAAGAATGAATTTGATGCCCTCGATCTTGATGCTAAGGACAAAGATGGTAATCTGATTATTCCTGAAAATGCCCATGTGCGTCTCGCTGCTGCGGCTCAGAATGATGATACCCAGATTTTGCGACGTGGCTATTCCTATAATGATGGCGTGAATTTTACCGCCGAGCGTTGGCCGCCATGGCGACAAGGAATGGAATATGATGCTGGACTCCTATTTATTGCCTATCAGCAAGATCCTCGCACTGGCTTTATCAAGATCTTTGACAAAATGGCCAAGCTTGATACCCTCAATCAATTTGTAACTCACACAGGTAGTGGTTTGTTTGCCATCCCACCTGGTGTACGACAAGGTGAATTTATTGGTCAAAGTTTATTTGCGGGTCGGTCTTGATGATGTCAAAAATAAAGGCTCTTTGGATTAATTATTAGCACTAGCAGGCGATCGCCATTATTGCTCGGCGATCGCCCTAAGAAATCATTACCACCAAGATTCTTTTCACCATTGAGGAGCAGTAGCAATCAAAGCTCCTGCGGCTTCGCTATCTAAAGGTTTAGAGAAAAAATATCCTTGACCATACTCGCATTCTAACGCCCAAAGCTGAACCAATTGCTCTTGAGTTTCTACCCCTTCTGCTACTACATACATACCCAGATTATTAGCTAACATCACAATCGATCGCACGAGTTCAGAATTTTCATCCTCACCCCCCATCCGACTGACAAAAGAACGATCGATTTTTAAGGTATTAATGGGAAATCGATGCAAATAGCTCAGGGAAGAATAGCCAGTCCCAAAATCATCTAGGCATAATTGAATATGTCTCGATCTAATTTCTTCGAGGACACCCGCCGCTACATCAGGGTTATCCACGAGTACACTTTCGGTAATTTCCAGTTTTAGAGTGCTTGGTTCTAATCCAGTTTCTGCTAAAATTTGGTCAATTTGGTTAATTAAATCCGGAGTGCTAAGTTGTTTACCAGAAAGATTGACACTCATGGTTAATTCTTGCACCGCTGGAAATTGGTCTTGCCATTGACGCATCTGTAGACAAGCTTGTTTTAAAACCCAACGCCCTAGGGGTAGGATTAATCCAGTTTCTTCTGCTACGGGAATGAATTCTCCTGGTGAAATGAAACCACGTTCAGCATGGGGCCAGCGCACTAGGGCCTCGAATCCAGCTAATCTTCCTGTATCGAGATAAACAATCGGCTGGTAGTAAACTTTTAAGCTTTCCCGCTCGAGCGCCCGCCGCAAATCTGTTTCTAATTGTAGCCTAGTTATGGTGTGGATGTGCATTTCTGGGTTGAAGACTTCATGTCGAGATCGACCCTGAGATTTAGCCCGATACATGGCAATGTCCGCATCCCGCAGCAGATTTTCTGGTTGATCGTAGATTTTAGCCTGGGCGTTTTCCTGTGCACCACCGATCGCAATCCCAATACTCGAACTGGTGAAAACTTCATGTTGATCGAGATTGAATGAGGAAGTTAAACTCAAGTGGATTTGTTCAGCTACCTGAGTGGCTTCATCGGTCGATTTAATATCTTCTAATAAAATCGCAAATTCATCTCCAGCCAAGCGAGCTACCGTATCAATTGGTCGAATACAACGCTGGAGACGAGTCGCGATCGCCATCAGTAGTTGATCACCGACGAGATGACCCAAACTATCATTGACCAGTTTAAAGCGATCTAAGTCTAAAAATAGTACAGCAAATAAATATTTTTCGTTTTTTGCGCGTCGAAACGCACAGCGGAGTCGATCCATGAATAAAGCTCGATTGGGTAGTTCGGTCAGGGGATCATAGAACGCATTCCGCACCAATTGTTCATCGATTTCTTTGTATTCAGTGATATCAAAAATGAATCCAACATAGCTATTGCTTGTACCATTATCTTCCCTCGTCGGTTCTGCTTGAGCTACGACCCAGATACTTGTCCCATCTGGACGCTGCAATCGATATTCTGATTTATAGGGTAATTTAGCTTGGATACAGTGTTGCCATTGGGCGATTACTTTTTGCCGATCCTCTGGATGTAATGCTTGCTCCCACCCATTTTTCAAAGCGGTCATTTGGCTGAGTCCTGTCTGTTCGCACCATCGCTGATTGACATAGATCAATTCCCCTTGGGCATTAGCATGAAATATCCCTACAGGTAAGGTTTTCCCAATCGCGATCGCCTCATGGTTGCTTTCGAGCACTTGATTTAGATCCAGTAGCTGGTGATTTTCCTGCTTTAAGTTTTTGATTTCCTTCTGCAATTCCTGGTTGGCTTTGATGAGCTTTTCGATCCGCTTTTCTAACTCATCAGTAGCTCTGCGTAGCGCCTGCTCCATTTACTTGCACTCCGTGATATTGCGCAAAGCCTATCGCCCAATCCCTTAGCTAGTCAGCTTACTTTGGTACGACTAATTTTTGCTCAGGAAAGGTTTTTTACGAACAAATTAGGCTTTCAATTCCAGCCTCCTTTGCTGATCATCTTGATTTTTCTTAACATTAGCTTGGCGAATCTAGATCGTGAATAACTGTTAAGTGATCATCGAACAAGTTTTCTGGCATTGTTCTAATTCTAAACTCTTATTTCAATACTTTTTTATTTTATATCCAAAAATTAATTATGGATCTTGCCCTCCGAGGTTATTTGTCCCAGTCAATTTGTCTTTTTTTCAGTTTAGCTAAGTTCCTGTTTTTAATTCTTCCTTGTCAATCTAATTTTAACATCTTGAATAAATTTTGTCAATCAAATTTTTACCAAATTTTAAGATATTTCTGCTCTACCAAAGGACTAGAGATATTTTTGTTGGTAAGAAAAAAAAGCTCCCAATTGAGAGCCAAGAAATTTAGTGCGATCGAGAGCAGAATTGTCCGGACTACTAAATTTGCTTGACTACATTTAGATCATCTTTGATGATCTTAAGCGTTGATGTAATAATCTCTAGTACCTTTCATACTCAGAGCTTCTCCCAGACGATTAAGCGCATGAACATAAGCAGCGGTACGCATGGAAATTGCTAATTCTTGAGACAAACGCCAAATTTGCTCAGTTTCTTCAATCATTTTTTGTTTTAAACGCTGATTAACTTCATTTAAAGTCCAATAGAGACCATTGCGATTTTGGACCCATTCAAAATAGCTAACTGTAACACCACCAGCATTGACTAAAATATCGGGATAAACATAAATACCTTTTTCTTCCAAGCAGAGATCAGCTTCAGAAGTAATGGGACCATTAGCTAGTTCAAAAATAAACTTAGCTTTGATATTTGCCACATTGCCAGCATGAATTTGGTTTTCTAGAGCCGCAGGTACTAATATATCTACATCTAGAGTTAAGAGTTGATCATTACTGATGACTTCATGTTCGACTATATTGCAAACGGTATCTTTGCAATAAAAGGCTTGTAGACCTTTATTCGCTTCTTTAAAGTAACGGATTGAAGGAATATCTAGACCACTTTTGGCATAAATTCCTCCTTTCGAGTCACTCACAGCTACCACTTTATACCCTGCGTGGAAGAGTAAAGAAGCAATTTCAGCACCAGCATTACCAAAACCTTGAACAGCAACCGTTGTCTGTTCAGGAATTTGCCCAAATTTGGACATGATAGTTTCAATGGTAAAAAAAGCACCAGTAGCAGTAGCTGTATCACGTCCTTGACTACCACCTAAAGCTAGGGGTTTACCAGTGACAACCCCAAGACTAAGTTTACGTTGAATGATACTATATTGATCCATCATCCAACCCATAATCATCGGATTGGTATAAACATCTGGGGCTAAAATATCTACATCCGGACCAATAAAATCAGCGATCGCATCAACATAACCACGACTAAGACGTTCCAACTCGAGTTTAGACAGCTCTTTGGGATTAACCGTCACACCACCTTTAGCACCACCAAAAGGTAAATTTAAAACTGCACATTTAAAGGTCATCCAAAATGCTAAAGATTGGACTTCATCTAGGGACACATCAGGATGATAACGGACTCCACCCTTACCTGGACCTCTAGTATCATCGTAGCGAACCCGGTATCCTGGAAAAACTCTTAAGGAACCATTGTCCATCCGGACTGGAATGGAAACACTTAAACTTGCTTTGGGAAATTTTAAGTGTTCAATGGCATCATCAGATATTTGCACATATTTTAAGGCTTTTTCCAATCTTTTACTGGCATCAACAAATAAGGAATGTAACATTTGCTTTTTCTCCTGAATCAAAATATACTTTTAGAAAAATTCCGATGGCGATCGAGTCTTCAACTAGATGGGGATCAAAAAAAAAGGTTGAACAAACTAGAAGGATGCTTTTTGTTCACTCTATTTACATCATAGATACTCAGCCAAAAAATCAGATTGGTAAAAACTCGGAAAAAAACAATAAAGAAAAGTAAAAATCAGAGATTGATCAACTATTACCTGGAGAAAAGTCAGATGGGTGAGCGGAATTGAGGGCAGGGAGTTGGGGGCAGATGATCTGGTTATTGTGCGTCAGGGAATATAATGCGATCGCAGCTAATTTTGGCGAGAGAGAATAGATCTGGCAATCACCAGGAGATCATCACCCGGAAAGAAGCAATCAGACCAACTAGCTAGCAATAGCAAAACCATGATGGAGAAAGTGCTGAGTGAAGAGCAGAAATGTCAGGAAACTTCGGTTAATGCGGATCAGAGGAGAAAAAACCGCATGACATTGGTAGAAGAACTGAAACAAGAATGGGAAAACCGACTAAGTACAGAGTATCCGACTCTGGGCTACAAAAATCGGGAAAGCATCATTAGCTGGTTGTTGGGAGAAGAACCAGAACGGTTAGAAACTCTTCCCACCGATCAAGTGTCCATTGCTAAACAAGCAATGGATTATCGATGGCGAATTTTAAAACAACGCTATTTAATGACAACACCAGAAAGAGCTTATCGGAATTTGATTCAAAGATTAGGCTCCTTGGTGTTACTACGGAATAAAATTAGGACTTGGGTAGCTCTAAGTCGCGATCGGCAACGGACAGTAGTCGATGTGTTAACCGAAGTAGTCCAGGAAATGTTACATAGCGATCGCTATATGCAGCAACAAATCGCCTGGATTGCCCAATGTAGTGCAGAAAAGCAAATGCGGAATGCACTTTTACTCGCTAATACAGAAGAATATTGTCTCCGACCAATCCGCAATCAACCATTACTGGTGTATCGATTTGTCAACTATCTGCGTCGGAGTCAACGGGGTGGGATGACCCAAGTTCCTGCTAAAGAACTGGTCAGGTTAGTTTCTGATGAGATTACCCCCGATGATGCAGACAATCCCTTAAGTTTGTTAGATGCTCAAGCTAGCATTCAATATCAGGAGTCTCAAAATTGGGAAGAACAGCAAGCGTTGCGACAGAATGTCCAACGAGAATTTGAAAATTATTTAGCCGAAAAAGTTGATCCCCAAGCCGTCCGATGGCTCCAATTATATTTGCAAGGTCGCTCCCAGGAAGCGATCGCCCAAGATTTAAACTTACCGGTCAAACAAGTATATCGACTGCGGGAAAAAGTTAGCTACCATGCAATTCGGGTATTTGCTTTAAAAACTCAACCCGAAATCGTCGCTAATTGGTTAGAAACATCTGTACAGGAACATCAACTAGGGTTAACTCCCGGAGAGTGGCAAAATTATTGGAATAGTCTAACCAGCGATCAACGTCAACTGATTGAGGGGCTTAAAGCTGGTAAAAGTATCGAACAGCTAGCTCGAGAGTTAAAGCTGAAAACCAGCCAAGTCATGGGTGAGTGGAGTAAGCTTTATTTAGCGGCTCAAGCAATTCGGAGTGCATCCTAGCAATTACCCTACTATTTAATCCAGCAATCAGCTTTTTTTTAAATTTTGTAACATTATGTCAGGGAAAAAAGTTCTGATGAAACTGAAACTTCGTTATCTGTGATATACCAAAAATACATCCTGGTAAATTTACCAAATTCTAGCTACGCATAGCAATATTGAAGGGATTTATTGCCCGCAGGTGTTTTTTTTTTAAACCGATATAATTAACTCCCATATCACCAGGGCAATCAGATGGGAGTTAGACTAATAGGATCAGTTATTGAGATCGGGTGCATCCAGTTAGAGAATTGCCGACTATTTAGCCCAGACTTGGAAAGTAACTTGTTAGTTTGGCGTTGAATCGTCGCAGTTTTACTACAAGAAAAGGAGTAAGGCTGATCTGAACAACAGTTGGGAGTTTCCCATTCTGATCAGATTTCTCAGATCAGCCTGATCTGAACAGCGATCCAAATTTTATTGATAATTTGAATGCTCACGATGAATTCTGATCAGATATTTCGGCTTATAGATGGGATTTTACCCTTTGAAGCCTGCCTTTATTATCAGGTCCTACCATTATCCTTAGAAGGTAGTCGCCTCAATCTAGGTATGGTTGATCTTGAGGATTCGTCTGCTTTGAATTACGCAAGGCGGATTTTTGCTTATTTGAATTGTTCCCTAGTACCTCAGGCAATTTCAGCAGAAATGCACAAATCTGTGCTGTCTGCTTATTTGAGTTATGTGGGGACTTCACAAAAATCACAGCTCCAGAAAAAAACTCCTCATCAGGTTAAACCTGAATCAGCACCGCAACTAGAACTAGAGGAGAAGGTTGAGTCAAATCCCAAAACTAAGGGTTCATCAAGCTCGAAAGCAACCGGAATGTCCCTACCTACTTTAGAAGTTCATACCTACCATTTATCAAGTCCAGTGGAAGTTTTGGCTACCTTACCACCCCAACAATTACTGCGAGAATTGCTTGGTCGGATCTTAGTGGGTGGAATTGGACGGCTTTATTTTGAACGACAAGAAGTCCAAGGTCGAATTCTGTGGAGTCAAAATGGTGTTTTGCAATCGGTTTTAGAAGCACTACCGATTGATTTGTTTCAAGGTGTGATTAATGAATTAAAACTGTTGACCCAACTCCCTTTGATTCCCATTCAAAATCCGAAACAGGTGGAGATTGAAAGGTGCTATCAACAAAGTCATTTATTGTTACGTTTGCGGCTTAAACCTGGCAATCATGGGGAAGAAGCTACCCTCCAAGTTTTGCGGGGGGCAGCTTTAAAATTTTATCAACAGCAACAATTGGAAAACTTTAGCCGGGAGGCTCTAAGACACGCCCAACAATTGCATCGGAAACTCAAAGAAATTTGCGATCGCACTGAGATGAATCCAGCTTTGAATATTGGACAATTAGAAGCTTTGCCAGCCCTTGAACAAATTCTCACCAGTATCAATCACCAAATGGAAATGCTACAGAGCTTACCTACTAACGAGAAAACCAACCCAAAATAATTATTTAGACTAAAACTGGGGCTGGTTTAGGCCAACGCTCTACCGCTTTGCCAATCACGGACAAGTTTACCATGAGCTGCTCAAATTGCTTAAAGGTGAGAGATTGGGGACCGTCTGACAAAGCTTTGGCTGGATTGGGGTGAACTTCAATCATCAGGGAATCTGCACCTGCGGCGATCGCGGCTTTAGCCATATCTGGGACATAAGTTGCCCAACCGGTGCCATGACTCGGATCAATCATAATTGGTAAGTGAGTCAACCGTCTGAGAACTGGAACTACTGATAAATCTAAGGTATTGCGAGTATACTGTCTGTCAAAAGTCCGAATTCCCCGTTCGCACAGAATCACATTTTGATTACCTGCGGCTAAAATATACTCAGCTGCCATCAACCAATCTTCAATTGTTGCAGCCATTCCTCTTTTGAGTAACACTGGTTTTTCCTGTGCCCCTACTTTTTTCAAGAGGGAGAAATTCTGCATATTTCTCGCTCCAATTTGGATCACATCTGCTACTTCACCGATTTTTTCTAGATCGGCTGTGTCCATTACTTCAGTAATTATTCCTAGTCCAGAAGCTGCTCGAGCAGCACTGAGTAAATTGAGGGCACTTTCTCCATGTCCTTGGAAAGCATAGGGAGAGGTGCGTGGTTTATAGGCTCCTCCTCGTAAAAAATGGGCTCCGGCTGCTTTGACCTGTTTTGCCGTTTCAATAATCATTTCTTCATTTTCGACGGAACATGGTCCAGCAACGATGACCAGGGGATGATGTTCGCCAAAAGTAATTGGGCCATTAGGAGTAGAGACAACAATCTCGCTAGCTTCTCCGTCACGAAATTCTCTACTAGCACGCTTAAAGGGTTGTTCTACTCGTAAGACGGTTTCAATCGAGGGGCTAATTTCCTGAATTTGTAACGGATCAAGATCAGCTGTTTCCCCCACCAGTCCTAGAACCACCTTATAGCGTCCGACAATTTTTTCTGGTGAGAGACCCCATTGCTGAAGTTCTCCGATGACACGCTCAACTTCTACTTCCGGAGAACCAACCTTCATCACTACAATCATATTAAATTACCTACTCAGTTGCTAATTATTGGCGATCGCTTATTTTGATTAGTCATTAGCCAATCAACAAGTTTGACCAATGACTAATAACTTTTCAGTCTTCCGTCTTCAGATCCTGTTTAGATTTCCAGGCTGTTCTCAGACGACCAAAATTGGTAGTAAATTCATTCCAACCTAATTTAGTCCCAGAAATCTCTTCATCCCATGATGTGGAGATTACCCCATAGCTTAGTCCTAATACGCCTAAGCCAAAAAAGCCCATACTGGTCAACACCACCGCAATATTAGGCAATTCTAGCCATTTATTGCTAATGATGATGTAACTAGCAATAAAGGTACACATTCCTAAAGCAGTGGGAATACCGCTAAAAAATGCCATTCTTAGCCCCATCCGTCGGCTGACTGCGGGGGGGATGGCCATTTCGGCTCTAGTGACAGGAGAGGTTTGATCCTCTTTCGTTAGTGTTGGGCTATTTTTCGTCGGTTTCTTACGCTTTTTTCCAGGTTCAAAGGGTAAGCGGTTGCGTTCTGGTTCTGAAGACATAGATTTTAGTTACTGGACTAACCGCGAATACCCAAACGAGTCAGCAGAGTGCGATAGCGGGTTGGGTTTTCCCGTTGGACATAGTTTAATAGCCGCTTGCGCTGACCGATCAATTTTAACAATCCTCGGCGCGAAGAATGATCGCTTTTATTGACTTTCAGGTGTTCGCTGAGTCGGTTGATCCGTTCAGTGAGCATAGCTATTTGTACATCTGCCGAACCAGTATCGGTTTCGTGGATTTGGTAATCGGCCAATATTTCTTGTTTGCGATTTTGAGTTAGAGCCATGAATGCTATCGATTTTTTGAATAAAAATACCGCAGTCTATGACTTTATCACATAAATCGTTATTGATGCAAATTTATAGATATTCTTTGGCCATCAGGCAGGGGCAGATGGCTCTAACCTACTTTTCCGTCCTACTGAGGACTTTTTCCAGAAGTCTATTGACATTTACATCGTTTAATGTAAGGAAATTACAGCGTAATTTACATTTGCTTGATACATTTATGTATTTTGAGGACATTCGCCAGTGGCAAGGTACTGCTGATTTTCTGGCCGCGATCGCTCAAATTTTGCCATCATTCCCTGATTTATTATTGGAACAACAAATTATCGCTGAGGCTGATGGCCAAGACCCAACTTGGTCACCACCAATGCAAACAGTAACATTACCATTAACTCCAGGACAGGCTAGCACGCTGGATCTAGCAGAAGATGCTGTTGTCTTACTAGCACAGGGAATTCTCCGGCAATACAGCGGAGTTCTCAACCGAGAAATTGTGCGTCAAGACGATAGTATGCCATCGGAACTTTATCGAGCAATGTGTAAATTGGGTCGTCTAGACATTGAAGCAGGATTACCCGATCGCGCTGCTTGTGTACATAATGTGCTTGAACGTGCTAGATATCCGCTTCTAAAAATCTATGTAAACCTACGCAAAGGCAGAAATGAATAGACAAGACTCAGCGGTTTAAGTTTCTGAAGCATTATTTCTTAGTGCTTGCGCTTCCCCAGTATTGAGGTTGGCCAAGAAATCCCAGTTAGAAACGGTATAATAATCCTGTCTACGTTTGATTACACCGGAATGCTTGATTTGGTTATTTAGTTGATGCCACTGACTGCAAACGTGCTTAGTTAAGTTCACCTCAACAAAGGCGGTTAAGGAGTCAGGTAATTTTTCCGATAGTTTCATGGCACGTCTGCCAATCACAAAGGCTGCGGCTTCATCACTGGCTAGGGCATACATCCGCAGATATTTGACCAGGCCAATCACGCTCGAATAAGCAGGATTGACCGTGATTAGTTCAATGCCTCGGTTGGCCAAGATTGAACTTAGTTGTTTAAAAAACTCAGAATATGCCCAGCCAGAAAGCATCCTGGCATATTTCTGACCAAGTTCTCTCAGCTGTTCTTTCTTAGTAGAAAAGTCTAACTGTTCGCAAACAATGGGGCATTGATATCTGATTGCTAAAATAGCTAGTTGCAAACAAGCCTCAACAATTTGAGCTTGTTGTTGGCCGTTGGGTAATCCAGTTTGTAACGAGATCTGACCATGTGCTTTGAGATTACCTTCATGGTCAAGGTATGCCCATCCAATTGAGCCAGGATTTAGGTCAATGCCGATAGATCCATAGTTTACAGAACGCGATATTTGCTTAACTGGTTTTGGGGTAAATTGGACGGCAGTACACCATTTTCCCTCTTTGTAATAAAAGTGCCAAGTCTTAGCACCTGTTGCTGGTAATCGGTCAATATTTCTGGGGAAATCACCAATGTTGGACTCAACATATTTACCAAATTGGGACTCTAAACAAGCAGGGACTCTAAACTTTAAATTATTGCCGTCCCATTGGCAAGATTGATTTCCAAAAGATTCACTCTTAGAGCCAACTACAAAGACTTGATTCCTTGGTACGAAAACCCGAATGGGGATAGTTTTTAGTTTGGCAATCCTTTGTTGATATCGGAACAGTTTTCGTTTCTTATTGTGGATTTGAAACCGTAAATGTTGCCAATTAGTTTGGCGATATTTTAATGAACTGGAGAGTGGAAAACCACAGCCAGTCTTACTATTGACCCAATTCTTTTGACGATAAAACTTCCGGGCATCTTTCAGTTTCTTTTCAGCTTTCTTTAACCATTGCTCACAAGACTTCGCCTTACCTTCTAAGGTTTTGATATGTAAATCCCTACATTCCTTAGCACTATCAACCGCCCCTTTAGCAGACGCAATTACACCAGCAGCATGACGTTTGTTTATTTGATAAATATGCTGTAGATGTGTATTCCAATCGGATTTATTGAACGTTTGTCCTGATAACAAATGATTAACAGTTTCACATACTGCCTGACGGAATATTGGCGCATAAGCATTCAAAAACATCTCTAGCTGAGTTTTGCCAATGGCGTTTAACTCTTCTAGTGGTGTTGGTAGTCCTTTGCAGTACGTTAGCCTTGTCATTTAGACTTTTAAATCTTTTTTTATATCTGGATCTTAGCATCATTGCTGAGATTCTGCAAGCTTTTCCAAAAGTTTTTTATTTTTGTTTGAGCGAGAGCCATAGAGTCGAGCCGAAAATACAGTGATAATCTCTAAAACATCGGAAGCTAGATCTTCTTCAAAGGTGGCATCTTCTTTTTTGTTCAGAATGACAATCTCAATGTCGTGATACTCGCAAACAGCAAAGATCAGCTCCGCCCCAAATCGTAGTAATCTATCCTTATGTGTTACTACCAAACGGGCGATATCCCCATCTAAAATCGCTGTCAGTAGTTTGGCTAAACCTTTTTTCCGATAGTTCATTCCACTACCTAGATCCCTAATTACCTCATATTCCCATCCCTTGGACTGGCAATAACCAGACAGCACGGCATCTTGTCTATCAAGGTCTGCTTTTTGGTCTAGGGTAGAAACACGGGCATAGGCGAGGGTTTTGCCTGGTTTTTGTTCTACAAAGTCTGATAAACGATCAATCTATGTCCTCCATCAGTCCTGACTGATTTAATTTTCCCGTCATTCTCCCATCGTCTGATGGTGTCTACGCTGACAGCCTTAAGCTCGGCCAGTTCCCCAATACTAATTAATCTATCCACCGTTTTGCCTAGAATTTATCCTCTCAATTATAGGTAAACCTAGGTATTTTGGCAACAGTGATCATCCCTTTGATCAGTGGAAATTAGATATTTTTTGCCAATCAAACTTTCGCTTTAGTCAAGCAACCCTCATCGATCCAGACTTAAGAGTACCAACTTCAGATTGTGCCGAAATTGCCAACATGAGAGGAGCTTTTGGCGAAGACAATGTAATTGAACATCGCTTACACCAAAGATTACGCGAGGCAACTGAGCGGTTAGGAAGTCGTCAGCACAAAGCTTATACGGCTGTACTAGAGCATCAATATTATAGCGCAACAATTGCCGATCCTCGTCAGCCAATGACAGTGGCTTTAGGGGAAGAAAACACCGCTGTAAGAATTCCGATCTGACCGATTACTGCGCCCCTTGCCCCACGTCGAACCCATTCATTAGAAAGCATACCAAAAGAGAAAATTAGCATTCTCCTTTCAGAACTTGACGAAATAGCTATTGAGATGGATCGGCGAGAAGCTAATCATCCCGAAAAAAGACAAGGTAATTGGAGCAAAAGATTTAAAAATTTTGCTCTGATGGTGCCAGAAATTGGCCAGGGATTGCGAGAAGAAAGTGTGATCGAACTAGCAGATATCAAGCACTTAATTGGATTGCCAGGATCAGGAAAAACAACATTGCTAATATTGCTAGCTATTTGGCTAGGACAACGGGGTTATCAGGCGATGTTTGTATTTCCTTCTATTGAAGTTTCCAGACAATATATGGCAGAATTGACATTCCACGAAATTAAAGTAGGGATGCTAGTTGGTCAAAGCGATCAAACTCGTCGGCAACACACGAACAAGATTGCTGAAGCGATCGCTGCTTCTGGAGGTAATGGTGGCTTTGCTTATACTCTAGAACAAGCAGAAATGTTTAGCATGAATTGCGTTCTGCCTGCGTTTTCCAATGCGGATACTTCCATGTGGGGTTTTGGTGATGCACAATGCCAGAAAATCTTACAAAGTGGGGGTAAAAAGGGCAAATGAAAAAGTGCCTTTGTCCTGTTTGGACAATGTGCGGTCGGAACAAAGCTCTTCGAGATTTACTGGATACTAATATTTGGGTCGGTCATGTTCTTTCAATGGATACTCAAGTGCCACCCCATGCTATTCGTGAACAAATCCGCTATTTTGAATTGATTGCTCGGACATTCGATGTCGTCGTTTTTGATGAAGCTGACATGGTACAGTCAAATCTCGATAATTACGGAGCCGCAACTTTGAGGCTTTCCGGTGCAGAAAATTCGCTTCATTTAGTGTTTCAAGAACAAATTCACAACCGTTTTGCTCGCGGAGAAAATTATCGATTATTTGACCGTGCAGTAGAACTTTATAGCCGCGATTTAGCAGAATTTGGTAACCACAATACCAATTTGTCTTACCAATTGAAAAGACTCAAGATAAAAATCTTCTTAAACTTGATGACTTTTTTATCGAGTGCAATCTGCTTTGAAAGATTTGCTTTTTGCTCATTCAGGTTATATTGAAGATGTGAAGACAAAGGTTGACAAATGGCTAAAAGATATTCCTGAAAAATCCCGACCCAAAGAAATTATCAGTATTACTATCGTCCGTAAACAAAAAGGTCGCGCTCGTGGTAATATTGAGAGTACATTTTTGCCTGTAGCTATGCGTTTAAATGTAGAGACAGGTAAGTGCGAAATGTGTTGCGCTTATGAAAGGGGTAAGAGCTTACAAATTAGTTCTTGGAGTAAATTTTCAGATGCGATCGCCTTCATTTCCCAAATTTCCCCAGTAAAACTAGCTAAGGACAAAACAGCACGTCAATCTCGTTTTATGAAATTTGTTCAGAAGGTTATTTCTACTTCTGTTAGTGAAGGTAATTACCCCTTGGTGATGATTGATTCTTCTAACTGTGTATACCTTTGGCCTTGGCTTGCTGATGTTAGAATTGATGCTAACATAATTAACTTAGCACAGCAAACAGGTACACCTTTATCCGAACACATGGAGCAAGAATGGAAAGGTGCGCGGCTGATTCGGATTCGTCAAGACCATGCACCGGGAATTATTGAAAAGAAAGTACGACAGTTTGCAGAAACATCTCTGGATGACGCACGAACTAACAAAGAACTAAGTTCAGACTATGAAATTCCTTCAGCTTCCAGTACAATGAAGTTATTTAAACTAAAGAATGAAACTAATGAAAAAAATGAACCCAATCAAATAGGTTGTGTAGCTTACATATCTGTAGGGCATAAACCACTACACCATGAATCGCGCGGACAAAGTTGCTATCGCCGGACAGAAAAATCGATTTCTGTTAATAATCCTGATAGTTCCAAGGAGAAAGTTTTCAATAAAGCAGGATTAGAAGTTTGCCAGATCGGAATCCGTGAGCCATTTACAGGACAATATCCAACTCCCAATCCCATTGAAATAGTTGTTACTTTGCGACAACCAAATGATAATCCCGATTGTCTTGCTTTATTTGTGGAATCTCTACGCTATGGTTTTGTTCACTATAGTGATTGGTCTAGTTTACCAGCTCCGCTCTTTTTTGAACGTGTTATTCGAGACTATATCAGTGAATTTGTAATTGAAGATGAGGCGACAGATGCAGAAGAAGACTTGGAGGAATGATCGTTTTCTAATTATATTGGGTTATCTGATCGCTACTAATTTGTTCCGGGATAAAGTAGATGATCGGGATCTAACCAAACAATATAGAAAACTTCATCAATAAAAAATCCATGAACTCTACCATGTTCGTTTGATGAGAGAGAAAACTGGTAGGGAGTGTCTACTAGCTGTTCCTCACCTGGCAATCCAAACCCATTTTCACTTGTATCTTCCCATTTGATTGGATGAACTCTAATAGCACTACTGCGATTCACCAGTAATTCTTGAGTAGACCAACCTGATAGAGCCTTTAAACGATTAAGTAGGGCTAGCCAGTATGTAGTTGCTTTTTCATTGCAGCAGAACTTATTATGACTATCCTGATAATACTTAAACGAAAAGCTAATGTTTTGAGGCTTCAGTTTTGTTGGTTTAATCCCAGATTTACCAGTTTTCAGGACTTGAGACTTTTTAATCTTCTTCGACACTTGCTCTGTAATACTCCTTCATCCACTCTTTCTTGATAACTTCTTCAGAAGGTGCATCCGGAGGGATATCCCCTCTAGCCATATTCCAAGGAGCCTCAGCGTGAGTCATCTGCTCTAGTTCATAAGCGTCACAAGCAAAATACTCTTTGGCAACTTCCTCAAGAAATTGAGAAACATTTTCAGGTAATTGAGGGGTAGCTTTTTCGAGAATTGGCTGCCATCCAAAAGATTTATATTTTTGGTATAAAGGCGGAATTATTGGCCCATGCACCCAAGCATGAAAATCTTCTTGAAAGAGAGGCTCTTCGTGGAGTGCGAGATACCAAGCTTGAGCATAGTAAACCAGTTTCTGAAGCTTTAAGTTACTTATGAATGAGCCAGTTTCATTCGCTAGCCAAATAAAGTAGTCTGCTATGTCAAAGCAGGATAGCATTAAACTTACCTCCTTGATTACAATATCTTAATAAAACCTAATGCTTACCTAAACAGTTAGTATAGCTCTTGGGATTAAATTCTGGTTGATAAAATATGTTTAACATTCCTAAGCAAATTGCCGACTGGCTAGAAACTCATTGGGTGAATCCAGCTTACTCAGGATGGTTGCTGTTAATATTGGCCATCTTCTTTTTTGGAGCCGCTACTAATACTATGGCTGGTTGGCTTTATACTATCAGTGGGATCAGTTTAGCAATTTTGGCGATCGCTGCAATTTTACCACCCCGATCGCTCCGAGAACTCCGAGTGAAAAGAGCGCCGATCGCACCGGTAAGTGTGGGAGACCAACTGACGATAGAGATCAAAATTGAAAATCCGAGTAATCAACTTAAAACTCTACTGCAAATTGAAGATATTCTTCCCTATGTATTAACTAAAAATAGTCATACCCCATCAGTTCAACAAACCGCGATCGAAACTATTCCCCCGGTCAACCATTACCAATGGACTTACTATCAACCTACCCAACAGCGAGGTATTTATCGCTGGCAACAAGTTGAACTAAAAACAGCTACTCCCTTAGGATTATTCTGGTGTCGTCGTTCTCGAAATGTGCCAGCGATCGCGATCGTCTATCCTACGGTTTTACCGCTAGCCCAATGTCCTTTAATTGATGATATCGGGGGAGAACATAGTCCACAATTTTTTCAGCGAGATCGACAATCCCAGACAGAAACAGAAGGAATAACTCGCACATTGCGTCCCTATCGGTGGGGTGATCCATTTCGATTAATTCATTGGAAAACCAGTGCCCGTTATGGTGAATTAAGAGTTAGGGAGTTAGAAATATTTACAGGTGGTCAAGAAATAACTATTTGTCTTGATAGTAGCAATCTATGGGAACCAGAAGATTTTGAACAAGCAGTAATCGCTGCTGCTTCTCTATATTTTTATGCTAGTCGAAATCAACTCCAACCCAACTTATGGACAGCTAGCACTGGCTTAGTATATGGTCATCAAGTCGTCCTAGAAACCTTAGCAGGTGTTAATCAAGCAGAAGAAATCAACAAAGATAGACTACCCCCAAGACAACCTTTAATCTGGCTAACTCAAAATTCCGATACTATTAGTTCTTTACCCAAAGGTAGTCGCTGGGTACTTTGGCCCAAAGAAATCAGCACCTTACCACCAGCAAAGATCCTGACTGGTGATTACCCAGGGTTAACTATTCAAGATGAAACACCCCTAAAAATACAACTCCAATCAGTTCATTGATATATCCAGGGGGAATCTGAACGGGTTGGAGATTAAAATTAGCTTCTGATTGGGTCATTTTAACCTGATTAATAAATAATTGCAAATTTCCAGTTTTTATTAATATTAAACAGTTGCAGTAGCAAGAAAATCTTGGATTGCTTTCATTCCTGATGCTGACGGGTGGGAACGTGGATGAATTTCCTTGAGCCAATTTGTTGCTTCCCAAATTTCTAAATTATGATAGCGACATAAATATGCAATACAAACTGTGGGAGAGCGCTCAATTCCAGCTAAACAATGCACGTATATTGGTTGATGATTTTCTAAATGATGTCTAATTATTTCTACTACTTGATTAATTTGCTCACCGGTAATTTCTGTTTCATAATAACTATCAGGTAAAACGTATCTAATACAGTGAAAATTTTGAGCAACTTGATCTGGTAGGTTTCCTTCGGAAGGATGACACAAAGAGAGAATTACTTGAATATTGGCTTCACCTAATGGGATATCTGCACCAGAACGTGGTAAACTACCTACTGCTAGTTGTCCGGGAATTACCCAATTAATCGATTGTTGAGTAGGAGGTGAAGCAGATTGTCCTTGGGGAGGAAATAGTTTTTTGATTAGATGTAACACCTGATGTTTACTTGCTCCTGGAGCTAATTTGAGTTAACACTTATATTGTCGCAATTAATTGCTCAATAGTTCCACATACTTAGAGAGAAAATTCCGCGATCGCTGGGGTATGGTCACTCGGTTTACTCAGTTGACGAGGGGATTTATCAATGGTGCAGCTAATACATTTTTCATATAGATTAGCACTCAGATAGTGATGATCGATCCGCCATCCTTTGTTACGCTCAAAAGCACGAGCCCGATAATCCCACCAACTAAAATATCCTCCCTCGGTGGTAAATTTCCGAAAAGCATCCTGTAACCCTAAGTTTAGCAGTTCTTGTAAGGCTTGACGTTCTGGTTCTGAAGCCATAACTGAGTTTTTAGCAATAGTTGGGTTATGAATATCCCGATCATCTGGAGCAATATTAAAATCTCCGCATATACATAAATCTGGATTTTTGTCAAGGCTAATTTTTAAATATTCACCCAGATGGTTTAACCAGTTTAATTTATAAATATATTTATCACTACCGACTTCGGCACCATTGGGAACATAAACATTAATAATGCGAATCCCATTACAAGTACCAGCGATTAACCGTTTTTGTTCTTCATAATCATTATCACCGATAATTGATGCAAATCCCAGACTTAGATTAGTTAATGGTGTCTGACTGAGAATAGCGACACCATTATAAGATTTTTGTCCAAATACATAGACATGATAACCTAAATCTTGGAGAGGTGACATGGGAAAATCAGCATCTACGACTTTGGTTTCTTGGAGACAGAGGACATCAACTGGATTTGTTTGTAACCATTGACTGACTTGTTCTAAACGAGTACGGATTGAATTAACATTCCAGGTAGCAATTTTCATTGAGGTTATTAGTTAACTAGGGAGTGCGATATACCTTTAATAGCGTTGCTGATTTACGGTATGAATAAATTTGTAGGAGCGCAAGAGCCATATAGAGGGCGCAAGAGCCATACGCCCCTACGGGATTTTCCAATTAGATCATACCCTGATTAAGCGTGAAGGGGCGCAAGATCTCTTGCGCCCACTGGTGTATAGTTATTGCTCTCCAGCTCGTCACCACATCATATTCTGTGTCCGGACAGTCAAGTAGCTTAACTACTGTTAATCCTGAAACTGTTACTGGGCAATAGGTTCAGGATTGTTAAGAAAGATGTGACTAATGGATAGCCTAAAAGGAAAGGAGATTGGGGGGTTAGGTCGATCTTGTCATCAGATTCAGAATGGGTCTGGCAAATTTAACTCTAAAGATGTGATCAGTGACAAAGGTTGATTGTTAACTGATATGTCACAATTAACGGAGTGTGTTTGCTAAAAATTTGCCTAGCCTGAAAAATAGTATGACTAAATTCGTATTTGTGACTGGTGGAGTCGTTTCTAGCATCGGCAAGGGCATTGTAGCAGCAAGTTTAGGTCGATTACTGAAGTCCCGCGATTATTCAGTATCAATTTTAAAACTTGACCCTTATATTAATGTCGATCCAGGGACGATGAGTCCGTTTCAACATGGAGAGGTCTTTGTGACCCAAGATGGGGCGGAAACAGACTTAGATTTGGGACATTATGAACGTTTTACTGATACTTCCATGTCTCGACTCAATAGTGTTACTACTGGGGCAATTTATCAGGCTGTAATTAATAAAGAACGTCGTGGTGATTATCATGGAGGTACGGTACAAGTCATTCCCCATATTACTAATGAAATTAAAGAACGGATTCAAAGGGTAGCAAAAAATACTAACCCTGATGTGGTAATTACGGAAATCGGCGGTACAGTAGGAGATATTGAATCCCAGCCATTTTTGGAAGCAATTCGCCAATTTCGCAAGGATGTGGGGCGCAATAATGTCCTTTATATTCATGTCACCCTTTTACCCTGGATTTCCTCCGCGGGAGAAATGAAAACTAAGCCCACTCAGCATTCGGTAAAAGAGTTACGTTCCATTGGGATTCAGCCCGATATTTTAGTTTGTCGGTGCGATCGCCCCATTCCTCAAGGACTGAAAAATAAATTATCAGAATTCTGTGATGTACCGATTGAATGCGTCATTGCGTCCAAAGATGCTAATAGTATCTATGAAGTCCCTTTGATGTTAGAACGGGAAGGATTAGCACATCAAGCTTTAGACTTGATGCAATTAGAGCAGCGAGTCCCAGAATTAAGTCAATGGCAAACTTTGGTAAATCGTCTCTATGGATCTACCCAAGATGTGGAAATTGCCTTGGTGGGAAAATATGTGCGCTTAAGTGATGCTTATCTATCTGTAGTAGAAGCATTACGTCATGCAGCGATCGCCATGAATTGCGATTTACACTTACGTTGGGTCAACTCGGAAGATATTGAAACCGATGGTCCGGAGCGTTATTTGAATGGTGCTAATGGGCTCGTCGTCCCCGGAGGCTTCGGTCCGCGCGGAATAGATGGTAAAATTGCGGCAATTAAGTATGCTCGTGAACATCAATTACCTTTCTTAGGCTTATGTTTAGGGATGCAATGTTCGGTGATTGAATGGGCTCGTCATATCGCTCACTTACCCGATGCAAATAGTGCAGAATTTAACCCAGACAGCCAAAACCCTGTGATTCACCTATTACCAGAGCAAGAAGATGTGGTGGATTTAGGTGGAACAATGCGTTTAGGTTTATATCCTTGTCGTCTAGCTCCCCATACCTTAGCTTTTAGGCTCTATGAACAAGAAGTCATTTATGAGCGTCATCGTCATCGCTATGAATTTAATAATGCTTATCGTAACTTGTTTTTAGAAAATGGATATACAATTAGCGGGACTTCTCCCGATGGACGTTTAGTCGAAATGATTGAATTGAAGACTCATCCGTTTTTCATTGCGACTCAATTTCATCCGGAATTTCAATCGCGACCGAGTTCTCCTCATCCTTTATTTAAAGGTTTGGTAACCGCAGCGATCGCGCTTTCTCGTCCAGTGTCAACTTTGGTTTCTCCTGTAATATCTTAACAATATTCTGGCATCGCTTAATTAGCTAAAGTCAGGGGAGGTGAATAGATTTTGTGTCCTATTGGGTGAAAATAATTTATGATCGGAATATTTATGCCATCGATCTAGACCGGATCGGTGCTTTTTCTGCTTCCCCTAGTGGTAAGATTACTTTTTGGTTACCAGATAGTAAAACTTCGATCGTCATTACTGCACATAGTAACCCCCAAGCTTATCAACAGATCCAAGAGTATATCAATAAGATTACTAATTATACTCTTGGTAATTATTGGCTCAAATTGACTTACGATCGGGATGAATATATGATTGATTTGAATCGGATTGGTGCATTTTCCCTAGCACCAAGCGGTAAACTAACTTTTTGGATATCTGATAGTGGTAATCCCATCATTATTCATCCCCAGGGTAATGCGGAAGCTTATCAAAAAATCATCGATTATGTCGAAAAAACAACTGGATATTCTCTGCTTTAACTGTTACTACTAATTAATTGCCATGCTAATTTAGCAGCACCAACTATTCCTGCTTGGTTACCTAATTGTGCGGGTAATATTTGCAATCCCACCCGAGAAGTAGGCAGTACCCTTTGCTCAATGGTAGACTGAACTGCGGGTAAGAAAAACTCTGCACTAGCACCGATTCCACCACCAATGATGATTGCTTCTGGGGTGAGGACATAGAGGAGACTAGCTAAACCAGCACCAAGATGATGTCCATAGATTTCCCAAAATTCTAACGCGGTGGGATTACCAATTTTGGCTAAATGACCAAGTTCCTCTGGACCCATTCCGGTCCGACGACGGATCGCTGGAGCTGAAACAAATTGCTCTAATGACCCGCGATTACCACTATGACATTCTGGACCGTAAAGGTCTAAGGTAATTAATCCCAGTTCTCCTGCTGCACCATGATGACCAACAAATAATTTACCATCCAGAATAATTGCACCACCAACTCCAGTTCCTAATGTCAGTAAGATCAAATTGCGAAACTGACGACCTGCTCCTAACCAAACTTCTCCTAATCCCGCACAATTACCATCATTTCCTAAAGTCGTGCGACGTTCGGTTTTTGTTTCCAACCATTCAGCTAAAGGGACATCATGCCATTGGGCCAAATTAATCGCAACTTGAGCGATTCTACCACTAGCATCAACGGGACCGGGAGTACCTACCCCGATCGCACTGCTTTTTTTGTCTGGATCAAGTTGAGCGATCGCATCTACAATCGTTGTGAGAACTGCATTTGGTGTCGCTGGTTGAGGAGTGGGTACAGTTAAATCTCCCAGACAGTTACCATCCTGGTTAAATCGACCCAGTTTGATCGCTGTTCCCCCTAAATCAATCCCGATTACTTCCGCTTCCATATTAAATTCTTGTTTAAATCCACCAGAAAATTATATTGCTAATCCCGTTGCCGAAGTTTAGGATTAACAAACTCATTCAATCCTTCTCCCACAAAAGACAATCCGACTACCATTAAAGTCATTGCTAAACCTGGAAAGAGAGCTGTCCACCAAATTCCGGTCGGTAGAGCTTCTAGTGCTAGACGTAAATCATGTCCCCATTCTGGACTTTCTTCGGGAAGTCCTAATCCCAGAAATCCTAATCCTCCCAGGGTAAGAATTGCATCTGCGGCGTTCAGGGTGAATAAAACTGGTACACTTTGAATCACATTCAGAAATAAATACCGAGATAGGACAGTCCAAGTCGATGCTCCCATCGCTCGAGCTGCTTCAATAAATAGTTCGGTTTTGATACTGACCGTATGATTTCTGACTACTCGATAATATTGGGGGATATAGGAAATACTCAGCGCGATCGCTGCATTTAATACTCCGCGACCCACTACAAAAGCGAGGGTAATGGACAGTAATAGTCCTGGGAGAGTATAGGTAGTGTCCATTAAGAATAGTAAAAATCGATCTAATTTACCACCCAAATAACCACTGGTTAATCCCAGGGGAACACCAAATAATATACTAAAGGCGGTAGCGAGGATGACTACTTTAAAAGCTGCTTGAGTCCCAAACATAGTCCGAGCAAATACATCATAACCCAGGTTAGTGGTGCCGAACCAATGTTGGGATGAGGGGGGTTGATGGATGGGGTTATCGAGAAATTCGGTGGGATTTTGCACCCATCCCCAACTTTGAAAATTAGGGGTCAAGAGCGCGATTAGTAAGAAGATGATGGTGATGACTAATCCGATTCGCATCATCTGAATGGAAATATTCGCGCGATCGGCAAAATTCAATAATCCGGATAATCTTGGTTTAGTCAATGTCATTTATAACCCAATACGGTTTAGTTAACTGTAGCGCGATCGCCCTGCTTTTTCTGCTGATCTCCAAATCTGACAATTTTCACTTAATCGTCTAATTTTTGTAAAGTCATACAAAAAGCATGTTGGGCAATTACCTGAGTAGTGATACTTTCAGGTAGAGTCGAATTATTGATTTCTTTAAATTTATTTTTCAAAATTTTAGCAATATCAATTTTATCATTAATCCATACTCGATCTGATGGAAAACATCGATGATGGGAATTGACAATGTAAAAATATCCTCCAGTTTTTAAAGCATAATTAATGCGATTTATTTCAAGATGAGGATCTAAACAATGTTGAATTACCCAAATACTATAGGCGTGGTTTACTTTTAAGCCATTGGTAATCATTCTATCTAAAGAGGTCGGCGAACAGGCTATAAATTTGGGAGAGTTGATATAGCTGATCGCTAATTGCAACATCTGATTACTGATATCAACTCCCAAAACTGTACAATCATAAATAGCAATAATTTCCTTAGCTAAACGACCGATTCCACAGCCATAATCTAGAACAATATCGGTCGATTTAAGTTTTAGTTCTTTGCCTAATTGATCAACTAAATAAGGTGTTTCCTTTTCCCACCTTTCTTCAGTAGATGTACCTCGTTCTGGGGTTAAAATAATGCTCTTTGCATCGGCGATGTTATTTACATAAAATACCTCTGGTCTATACATAGAAGCCAGGATTTCAGAATTGAGAAGAGAGCCTACTTTTGAATTTAATTGAGGGCATTCTGCTTGAATTTCAAATGTTCTTTTCCAGAGGTTAATTACGTCATCTACTCTCTCTTGTTGAATGAACATTTTTGTCAAACTTTCATAGGTTGCTTCGTGGCAAAGATTCTGGTCTAAAATTTGCCAAAAAATCTGCTCTGCTTGGATAAATTTGCCGATATTTTGGTAACTTTGAGCGTTTGTATATAAAAATTCTATTAGTTCATTACTCCAGGTTTCTATTTGGGTTGAACTACCTGTAGCTATCACTGATAACCAAGTAGCTTGTGCTTCTACTTCTCTCCCTTCTAGTAAAAGTGCTAACCCCAAATACCAATAATTAGCTCTAACCGTAGGATCGGATTCAATTCCCTGTTCATAGAGAGCGATCGCATCTAGATATTTTTCTTCTTGGAAATATTCAGCGGCTTGTTTTTCTAAGTCGATAGATTCCATAATCCCTCCATAGTGATTGATTTGAGTTTGTTAAATTGGTGATTTTTGCGCTCTTAAATATTCTTTAATTACCTCTAGATTAGATTGAGCATCTGCACAATTAGCATCAAAGGACAAAGCTAATTGAAATGCTGCTAATGCTTCGGTAATCCGATTTAATTTGAGATAAGCCAATCCTAAACCACAAGCTGGAGATGTGGTCATAAAACTCTTTTCAAAAGGTTCCCCTTGATAATAACTCATAGTTCTACCTAATTGAATACATTGCTCAAAATAAGCGATCGCACCCAGGGGAAACCCTAAATCTAATAACAGACAACCTGCTAAATAAACTAGGGGTGGAAATTCTCCACACCATTCTAAACCCCGCTGACTGAGTAAAATTACTGTTTCATAATCTTTTTGTTGTTTTGCTTCCATTCCCAAACTAAACAGTAAGGAGGGTACAAATACAAATTCTGTCGGTGGTGTTCCCTCCATCAAATTGGGAAATAAGCGATCGTATGCTTCATTGTAGCATTGTTGTGATTTTTCTGGTTGCTCAATATCCCGATAACTTCCCGCTAGACCGTAAAGCAGTTTTAAACTGAGATTACCCTGTTGTCTCATCTTTTCCAGAATCGGGATATCTCGGTTGAGCAGTTTTTGTAATCTCTGTTGCTCTGTAAATTTACCATAACCAACAATTTTAATTTCCTCTAGGTACCTCCAACAATTTGCTGGAAAACTTTGACCGTAATATCTGATTTCTTCGTGGAGACAATTGACATATTTAATTTCGGGTAAATTGCGAAATAATTTGACTGTATAAAAAGAAGTCGCATTTGGTAAATCAGCTTCTAACCTCAGCAGAGAATAAGCTAGAATTTCTGGATGAGAATTTAATTGCTCCCCCAGGTTAGATGAATCAATTACTATTGTTTCATCTGCATCTAATACTAAAATCCACTTTCCCGATGCGAGGGAAAGAGAATAGTTCCGAGCAGCAGCAAAATCATCACACCATTGAAATGTATCAACTTTTGCCCCATATTCAGCCGCAATCTTCGGTGTTCCATCTTCAGATCCTGTATCTACCACTATGATTTCATCAACGTAGGGTTTAGCACTAGTTAGACAGCGAGCTAAATTCTTTTTTTCATTTTTGACAATCATACAGAGAGATAAAAAAGGCTGAGATCGTTCTGCTAATTTTTGCTTCATTTTCCTTAAGTTGTTATTTTTTGAAGAGCTATGATTACTTGTGCAAAGACCCCAACCCAATCACCTAGATGTTCCTGACGAAATAAACGCATACTAGGATACCACGGACTGTCTTCACGCTCAAGTAGCCATCGCCAATCAGCAGCAAAACATAGTAATAACCATACTGGTTTTCCCAGAGCCCCAGTTAAATGAGCAACAGCGGTATCAACAGTAATGACTAAGTCAAGTTGGGAGATAATTTCAGCTGTATCAGCAAAGTCACCTAGAACAGGACTTAAATCTTGGATTATGTCTGAGGAAAATTGAGCTAATTCTGTTACAGGAGGTCCTTTTTGCAAGGAAAAAAAGGCAATATTTGGGATGTGGAAGAGTGCTTGAAAATCTTGCAGGGAACAGGAACGATAGCGATCGCTTTTATTAGTCGGACTACCAGCCCAAACAATTCCTACTTTAAGTTTAGCATTTTTAGGCATTTCTAGTTTTAAATTTAGAGGTTCTTTTACACTTAGGTAGGGAATTGCTTGCGGTACTGTTGTGAGGGTCGTTCCAAATATTCTTGGTAAACTCATTAGTGGGACATGAACATCAAACTGAGGTAAATCAGCTCCTCTCGGAACTACCTGATCAATTCCAGGACAATTTATGAGTAATCGAAATAGTGGTTGTTGACACTCAAAAACTACCATACCTCCACCAGCTTTTACCATCGGTGCATAGCGAATAAATTGAATTGTATCACCAAAACCTTGTTCAGCATGAAGTAATATGGTGCGATCGGCAAGGTTTGAACCATCCCAGAGTGGTTGAGGAAAAGAACGGGGTTGATTTTCTTTCATATAAATGCGCCATTCATATTCAGTAAATCCCCGTTCAAATTCCCCCATCTTTAATAATATCATTCCCAAATTTCGATGAGCTTGCGCCCAATTTGGATTAATTTTAATTGCTTGATTGCAAAAATCTATACCTTTTACTAATTCCCCCTGAGCAGCGACGATCATGCCCATATTATGGTAAGATTTAGCATGATTTGGATCAATTTTAATAGCTTTTTGATAGAATTCGATCGCCTCTTCTAATTTACCTTGCTGCTCAAAAACCACACCCATATTATAATAAGGTTGAACAATATTTGGATCAATCTCCGTCGCTTTTTGATAGCAAATTAGGGCGGATTCAAATTGATTTTGTTTCTCAAAAACTATTCCTTGATTATTATAAGCCATGAAAAAATCCGGGTCGAGATTAATCGCTTGCTCATAAGAACTAAGCGCAGCTTCAAATTGGTTTTGTGCTAATAAAATATTGCCGAGCTTATTATATATTTTCGGTAGTTCTGGGTTGAATTCAAGAATTTGCCGATAGATGATTTCCGCTTGGGGAAACTTACTTATTGCTTGCAAATTGGTGGCTTCTGTATCCAATAAATCAATCAATTCGACTGTCCAGGTTTCCAGTTCCTTTCCCGTCCCTTGGAGCATAATTGACCACCACAATTCTTGCGCTAGGGATTCTTTTCCTTGGAGCAAATATACTAATCCTAATCGCCAATAATTATCTCGCTCGATGGGATAATTTTCAATACATTGTTGATATATAGCGATCGCTTCATCGTATTTTTCTTCAGCCAAATATTGGGCTGCTTCTTTACTGATCATGATGTTTTTGAAAAAATTGGTGTGATCGATATTGATGATGGACTAAATTTTGGAGTTGCTGTGCGATGCGTTTAAATACTCCTGTCCAATCTCCCAGCCGATTTTGACGGAATAAACGCATCGTCGGATACCAGGGACTGTCCTCACGTTCCAGCAACCATCTCCAGTCACTTACAAAGGATAAAATTACCCAGACTGGTTTTCCCAATGCTCCGGTTAAATGAGCAACAGCAGTATCAACTGTAATCACTAAGTCAAGTTGGGATATAATTGCCGCAGTATCAGCAAAGTCACCTAAATCTGAGCTTAAATCTTGGATGACTATTTCTGATGGTAACTGAGCTAAATCTAATGCTCTTGGTCCTTTTTGGAGACTGTAAAAACTAATACCCGATATCTGCAAAAGTTCTTGAAAATCAGTTAATGAACATGAACGACTCCGATCTCTAATATTATTAGGATTACCAGCCCAGACAATCCCGATTTTGAGCTGATTAGTTGTTGATTGTTCGAGCTGCAAATGGAGTGATTTTGGCGGACTAAGATAGGGAATTGAGCAGGGGATTGTTGCCAAAGTTGTGCCAAAAATCCGCGGGAGACTCATTAATGGTGCATGAACATCAAATGGGGGTAATTCCGCTTCAGTTATGACTAGCTGATTAATTCCAGCACAGGTAGTCAGTAATCTGACCAGTGATTGTGGACACAAAACAATTACTTTTCCTCCATGCGCTTGTACTTTGGTAGCATAGCGGATCGCTTGGATTGTATCACCAAACCCCTGCTCGTGATGCAGCAAGATCCTCTTTCCCTCCAGGTCTGAACCATTCCAAACAGGTTGGGGAAATGAGCGGGTTTGATTTTTTTTCACTTGAGTGCGCCATTCATATTCAGCAAATCCAAGTTCAAATTCCCCCATTCTGAGTAACATCATTCCCAGACTTAAATGTGTTTCCCCCTTATTTGGATTAAGTGCAATCGCTTGATGACAATAATTTATACCTTTGGCAAATTCTCCCTGATTTTCTAAGGCTAGACCCATATTATAGTAAGGTTGAACAATATTGGGATTAATATCGATCGCTCTTTGGTAGCAAATTACAGCAGCTTCAAATTTATTTTGTTTCTCAAAAACTGTTCCTTGATTATTATAAGCCATGAAGAAATTTGGGTCGAGATTAATCGCTTGCTCATAACAACTAAGCGCAGCTTCAAGTTGGTTTTGTGCTAATAATGTATTGCCGAGCTTATTATGTATTTTCGGTAGTTCTGGGTTGAATTCGAGAATTTGCCGATAGATGATTTCCGCTTGGGGAAACTTACTTATTTCTTGGAGATGGGTGGCTTCTGTATCCAATAAATCAATCAATTCGACTGTCCATGTTTCCAGTTCCATGCTCGTTCCTTGGAGCATAATTGACCACCACAATTCTTGCGCTAGGGATTCTTTTCTTTGGAGCAGATATACTAATCCTAATCGCCAATAATTAGCTCGATCGGTAGGATAATTTTCAATATATTGTTGATATATAGCGATCGCTTCCTCATATTTTTCTTGAGCCAAATACTCTGCTGCTTGGTGGTTTAGAGCGGGAACATTCATAATGATATTTAATAGGATTTTGCTAAATTTTGGAGTTGTTGTGTTACTTGTGTAAATACTCCAGCCCAATCTCCCAGGTTTGGCTGACGAAATAAACGCATACTGGGATACCAAGGAGTATCAGAACGCTCTAAGAGCCATCGATTATCTGGTACATAAGATATTAGCACCCAGACTGGTTTGCCGATCGCTCCAGTTAAATGTGCAACAGCAGTATCGACAGTAATGACTAGATCAAGCTGGGATATAATTGCCGCAGTATCAGCAAAGTCACCTAACTCAGAGTTTAAATCTTGGATCACTATTTCTGATGGTAATTGAGCTAAATCTAATGCTCTTGGTCCTTTTTGGAGACTGTAAAAAGTAATCCCAGATATCTGCAAAAGGTCTTGAAATTGAGTTAAAGAACAGGAACGACTACGATCTTTAGGATGATGAGGATTACCTGCCCAAACGATCCCAATTTTGAGCTGGTTAGTTTTTGGTTCGAGTTGACAATTGACCGATGTTGGAGGACTTAGATAGGGAATTGAGCAAGGGATTGTTTCTAAAGTAGTTTTAAATATATAGGGAAGACTCATTAAGGGTAAATGAACATCAAACCTGGGTAACTCAGTTTCAGTAACAACTAGTTGATTGATTCCAGCACAAGTAGACAGTAATCTAGCCAGTGGTGGTGGACATAAAACTACTACTTTTCCACCACAGGCTTGAACTTTTTCTGCATAACGGATAAACTGAATTGTATCACCAAAACCATATTCAGCATGAAGTAAAATTGTACTTCCTGCTAAATCTGAACCATCCCAAAGCGGTTGAGGAAAAGAAAGTGGTGGATTCTCTCCTCCTAACCCCATCCGCCATTCCGCTTCAGCAAATCCATGTTCAAAGTCTCCACATCTGATTAAAATTAGCCCTCGATTTAAGTGGGCATTACCAAAGTTTGGATTCAGTTCAATTGCCCGACTGTAGCATTCTAGGGCTTCTTTAAACTCTCCTCGATCTTCAAGAGCTAATCCTAAGTTGTTATGTAGTAAAGCATTGTTGGGATCAAGTTGAAGGGATTGCTGATAATAACTAATCGCTTGATCTAGTTGGTCTTGTTTTTGAAAAATAATCCCTAAATTGTAGTAAGTCATCGCGAATTTTGGCTCGATCGCAAGGGCTTTTTGGTAACAAGTTATTGCCTGATCAATTCGACCTTGTCTCTCAAAAATTAATCCTAAATTATGATAATTAATTGGAGAATTTGGAGCTAAATTTATCGCTTGTTCATAGCAATATATAGCTGACTCAAGCTGATTTTGGCTAATTAAGATATTGCCTAATATGTTATATATTTCAAGTGCTTCTGGCTGTAATTCTAAAATTTGCCAATAGATGGTTTCTGCTAATTGCAATTTTCCTGATTCCAGGTAATCGGTTGCTACTGCTTGCAAAAACTCAATTAATTCAGTTGTCCAGATTTCAATTTGTTCAGGATTTCCTAAGCTAATTGCTGATAACCATACTCCTTGAGCTTCTAATTCTTCTCCTTGGAGTAACCAGGCTAATCCTAAATTCCAATAATTAGATTGGTCTGTAGGCTGCTCGGTAATACATTGTTGGTAAATAGCGATCGCTTCGGGATATTTACATTGAGCTAAATATTCACCAGCCTGTTGCGGTCGGGCAATAATTTCCATGTGCTGTTCAAATTACCTCAAAAACTAGCATAATCTCATCCCAATTTCATAGATTAGCACTACAAATTGCTCGATCGCTAATCTCAAGGAAACATCAACAAAATTTTATCCAGGTCCGTAGTTGCGATCAGAGCGCCGCTTTCATCGCAACTACATACTCTTCTACGCCCTTCAACTTCGCCCCCTTCGACTACGCTCAGGGCACGCTTCGACTTCGCTCAGGGCACGCTTCGACTTCGCTCAGGGCACGCTTCGACTTCGCTCAGGGCACGCTTCGACTTCGCTCAGGTTAAACAAGCAGATAAACGAACGGACAAGCTTGGGCTGATCTGAACCGTATTATAGATGATCTATAGTCAGAATTTCCCTAATTGGGATTAAATTGAATTGTGAGTGTGCCCGTTGCCCCACCAGCTTGGTCATATAATTTCTTCAAACTCATAACGACTACGCTTAGGATACCTGATTTAATCAGGAAGAAGAAAAAAAGCTCCAAAGGTTGTCAATGTGGGTGATGTATGATATGTAGGATAATCCCTGCGGCGCGGTTGGATGCCGCTTGTCCGGTTTAAGCAAATTCCTCAATAGCTGGTAATCCTTTATTGATAAGCTTTTAGAGCGATCGCCACCAGCAGGAAAGAAAAGTTGAAAAAAAAAAATTTCCGCACCTGATATGAAAGTAAGTTGAGATGGGTAAGTTAGAATCAAGAGAAAGAAATCAAACATCCCATACCTCAAGGAGACCCTGTTATGAAGACCGAATTTAAAGCCAAATACCTATATCACTTAAATAGCAAAAAAGGCGATAAAGGTTTTACTCTAATTGAACTACTAGTTGTTATCATCATTATCGGTATTCTTGCTGCGATCGCTCTACCTTCATTCCTCAGCCAAGCAGCTAAAGCGAGACAATCTGAAGGTAAAAGCTATGTTGGTGCTACTAACCGCGCTCAACAAGCCTATCGTCTAGAAAACCCTCAATTTGCTAGCCAATTTACCGCCTTAAAGATTGGTCTACCTAGCCAAAGTTCTAACTATTCTTATACACTTGGTACGACTAACAATACAACCACAGCATTCATCACTGCTGATGCTGTAGACCCGACTTCTACTAAATCCTTTATCGGTCTAGTAACAATTAGCGCCACTGGTAACTCTGTTGCAGGTGCTTGCGAAACAACTGCTGCTGGTACTGCCGCTAGCATTAGTTCCGGTATCACTAGTGATGGTACTTCCGTTACTTGTACTGCTCCTGCGGAACAAATGCAATAGTAAGAGCGTTTTTTACTTTGTTGAGCTGATCAAAATTTTAATCAAGGCTATCAGTCAAAAGAGTTTGGCTGATAGTTTTTGTATTATCTAAATACCATAAATGGAAATTAAGTCCAATCGAAGAATATTAATTTATCAGCAAGCGATCGCCGCTAATCCCACAAAAATATCGAATTACTGGCAGTTAGGATTAGCACTACTTCTAGATGGACAAGAAGCGGAAGCACAGCTAACTTGGATGTCTACTTTACTGGATGCTGACTCGGAGCAAGAACAAGAATGGCTAGGTGAATTATTGCAGATCTTACAAGAAGAAGCCCAACAGCAAGAAGCTAGATGCCAAGATCAGACAGCATGGTTAATCAGACAACATATTCAACAAATTTTTCCGGAAAACCTGGACAATTTATTGCGGATTGTTCAACTAGCGATCGCTACTGAAACTTTAACCAATGATGAGCCAGCTTTATCTCAAGTCATTAAAATTCTTCATGAAGCTAATTTAACAATTAACTCTGATTTATTACTAACAGTTCTACAACAAGTTTTAAATTTTGATCCCTATCCATCAGTTGTCATTGAATTAGCAGAAGCTTGTAGATTATATCATACTGATCAGCAAAATTTACTGAAAATATTATTAGAAAGAGCCAGGAAATTTGAGCAAACTTGTCGTCCTGATTTGGCTTTACCGTTAGGGAAAATTTGTCTACAAATTAGTCCTAACAATGCTTATGTTTTGGAATGTATGATCACATTTTTACAAGACTTAGGTAAAAGTTTAGAAAGTATTCCTTTAGCTAAACAGCGTCTCCAACAAGCACAGCATATAGCTGAAAAAATTGTCATTACTCACTCCATGCTCAGAGGTTTAATGCAAGCAGGTGGAGAATGGGAAAATACTAATAATGTCCATGAAAATTATAAAAATTTATTATTAGATTTTGTCCAAGTCAAAAATAAAACTCCTTTAGATTATCTGACTAGAATAATTTTAGCTGGTGGTTTTTTCCCTTATCTTAAAGATCAGCCAGCTATCAATCGTCCAATTCGCAATCAGTTTGCTAGGGTTTGTCAAGATAATTTGCGAAATTATTTTCCAGAGCAGGTAAGCAGATATCAGCAACATTCTCTTGCTGTAACTAGAGTTAATTCTCCAGTTTTAAAAATTGGCTATTTATCTGAATGCTTTCGTCAACACTCAGTTGGTTGGTTAGTGCGGTGGATTTTTAAGTATCATAACTCTAATCGATTTGAAATTCATGCTTACTCCTTGCGTCATACAGGAGATGTGTTACAACAGCGGTTTGCTTCGGAATATTGCACTAATTTTCACGAATTATCCGGTTCGGTAGAGGAAAGTGCAGATCAAATTTATCAAGATGGAATCAATGTGCTAGTTGATCTAGATAGTCTCACCTCTAACTATGCTTGTACTATTCTGGCACTGAAACCAGCTCCAATTCAAGTTACTTGGTTAGGATTTGATGCTTCCGGACTACCTGCAATTGATTATTTCTTTGCTGATCCTTACGTCTTACCAGACTCAGCCCAAGATTACTATACAGAAAAAATTTGGCGATTGCCTCAAAGTTATATCTGCGTTGATGGATTTGAAGTGGGTATACCAACTTTACATCGGGAACAACTTGATATTCCGCGGGAAGCAATTATATATTTTAGTTCTCAGACTGGATATAAACGTCATCCTCATAATATTCAACTCCAAATGCAAATTTTGAAGGAAGTACCTAATAGTTACTTTCTGATCAAAGGACTGGATACAGATTTAGAATCAGTTAAAAATTTATTTGCTCAAATAGCTGCTGATGTAGGGGTATCATTTGCACAACTGCGTTTTTTATCTCGCACAGAATCTTCTTTGACGCATAGAGCTAATTTAGCTATTGCTGATGTAGTGTTAGATACTTATCCTTATAATGGTGCGACCACTACTTTAGAAACTCTCTGGATGGGAGTACCTTTAGTAACAAGAGTGGGGGAACAATTTGCCAGTCGTAATAGCTATACTATGTTGATGAATGTAGGTGTAACAGCAGGAATTGCTTGGACAGATGCTGAGTATGTTGATTGGGGAATTCGCTTGGGTAAAGATGCTCAATTACGTCAGCAGATATCTTGGAAACTCCGGGAATCTAGACAAACCGCTCCCTTATGGAATGCTAAACAGTTTACTTATGAACTTGAACAAGCTTATGAGCAAATGGTGATGCTGAAAAGTTAAAAAATCTTTGATCATCCATTTTTTATTATAAGTCTGTCGAAGGATTGGGCACTCTGAATATTACAAAAGATTGATAACCTGTATCTATCAAAGTATGCTGAAATTTGGTATCTTTAATGAGATCATCAGCTACCCTTTTTATTGGTGAGTTATTACGATTTTGTTCATCATACCAACCAAAATAATCATGCAAAATAAAATATCCTCCCGGTCGCAAATAGGGCACGTATTGTAAAACATCTGCTGCACATCCATCATAACGGTGATCTCCATCCATAAAAATCAAATCTACTTTTTCAGTAAAGGTTACTTCTGAGGAGCGTTTATCAATAAACTCAACATATTCAATCAAACCAGCTTGGGCGATTAATTTAGTTGCTTCTGAGGTAGGAAATGGGTCAATTGAGTAAAATTTACGTACTTGCGGTTTTTCAAAGTCCTCATAATTTATATCTGGGCGTTGCTTGTGCATCATGGGTTCTTGCCAATCAATTTCTAGAAACTTTAAAGCACTAGCTAAACAAAGAGTAGAAAAACCCTTAAATCGTCCGATTTCAATTATTCTAGATGCTCGAATTGTGACGGCTAGAGAAAAAAGAGTCATCCCCAGACCAAACTCGGAACCAGCAGATTCTAATGAAGAGCGCATAAATTGGAAGAACCTGCCAAAATAAGGAGGAATTTCTTCCTGATTTTGGTGCAGTAATTCAGTTACGGCGTTATATTCACGGCTAGACTGCATAAGTTAACTCTCCAAAGTTATCATGATCTATAAGAATGGTTTGCCCGAAGATATCAAAATATCCTTAACTAGCCCAGCAAGGGCATGAAGTATTTCTTTTTAATCATACCTTACGCTCTGGCAGATCCTGCTGAAAAGTTAAAAATTCTCTCTTCTTGATTGAACAGCCTGCTGATAAAATGCTTCTAGACCTTTTACGCACTCTTGATCATTATAAAGATAGTCGTGCCGTTCCTTGATGCGTTTGATGATATCATGTCGCCAATCTGAGTTTAAACCTAATTTGACAGCAATTTTAATATACTCTGCTTCTGTGTCTGCAATGGTTTCTGTAACTCCTAGCATTCGGAGAATCCCATAGGAGTGACGTCCACGCATAAATTCACCAGGACAAGTTACTACTGGTAAATTACAAGCGATCGCTTCTAGTGTAGTTTTTCCACCAGACCAACTAAAGGTATCCAGAAAAATATCTGAAAGTAAATTTAGCTGCAAATAATCCACTGTAGACATTCGAGGTAAAATGATACAGTATTTTTCACTATTTAACCCTAATGTTTCAAAAGCACGTTGCAAACGCTGACGAAATAAGTTAGTAACTGATTCGGTATCATGAGCTAAAAATGCAAACTTTGATTGGGATACTTGAGCGGCAATTTCTGCAAAAATATAGTCATACTGAGGTAAATATTTATACAGAGACTGACAAGATAAATAGATAATATTATCTTCAGGTAAATTAAAATCTGAACGACTTTTAGTTAGGGGAGGAATAGGTGGTTTAGAATAAGAAACTCCCAGATTAGGTAAGCGGATTAAGGTCTCCGAATAATGGTCTTGACCATTTTCTGGTTCCATTAAGTCACTAGATAGAAAGTAATCTATGTTTGGTAACCCTGATGTAACTGGATGACACCAGGTTGTGCATTGAATTGGTGCAAGACGTAATGCTGCTAGTAGGGTTGATTTAGGATACATTCCAATATCAATAAATACGAGAATATCTAATTGGTCAGCTATGATTTGTTGAGCAACTATTTCCACACTACTATAAACAATATGATGAAAAATATCGCTATAAAGTTGAAACTCTTCACTCACGGAGTCGATTTTTTGATCAAGATAATAAGCATAAATTTCAAACCTTTGTCGATCGCAATAACGCAACCAACCAAGGGATAAATTAGCAACCACATGTTGTCGCATATTCACCGAAATATAACCAATCCTAATTTGATCATTTTCCGTCCGAGGTGGTAGCGATCGCGGTTGGATAAATGCGGGATAACTAGCAGTTACAACTCGCTCAACAAATTCTCCATAGTAACTCTGTAATTCTCGGTCATTAAGACCTTGGTATGCTAGAAAAAAGTTGGTGTTTGCACCTATCCCAATCAACGCATTGTTAACATTTTCAGGAGTGAAAAGAGCTGTTTGCTGAATCAAATTGTGCAATCCCTGGGTAAACTGCTGACGGTAATAATTGACTTCTGCTTCTGTGCTATAAAGAGTAGGTAATTTTAATTGTTTTCTCAACCTGGAAATTGCTAAGTTATGCAGAATGTCTGGATTTGACGGTTCCCTGTGCTGTAATTGTTCATAAAGTTCGATCGCTTCCTCTGGTTGTCCTTGCATTAATAGTGCATTACCTAAATTGATATGACTACCAATATGGTTGGGATTAATTGCGATCGCTTGACGGTATAGTTCTTCTGCTTGTTTGTAGTTTCCATTCCACAATAAAATATTCCCCAAGTTATTATAAGCATCAATATAGTTAGGATCGATTTCAATTGCTCTTTCATAAGCAGCGATCGCTTCTGGATGATTATCTACCTTTTGTAATACCATCCCAATTCCGTAATAAACCAGTGCTTTTGCAGCATCAATTTCTAAAGCTTTACATAGTGCATTTATTGCTTCGGGGTATCGCTCTGTTGTATAATAAAGCATTCCCAAATTATACCAAATATCAAAATTCCTTTCATCCCATCGGATAAACTGTTGATATTTTTCCTCTGCTCCAGTTAAATGTCCTTGTTGATGTAGCTCAATTGCTTCTTGATAAAGAGATGCTAATGCTTTTTTATTTTGCTGACAGGGTAAGCTATAAATTGCTCGAACAACTGATTGGTTACGAATTTGGCAAAAATTTGTCCAATCATGGTGATTAATTCTTTCTATATCCCAACTTAAAACTTGGATACCATTACCAAATCCGCGATCGCTATCTTGGGTGGTAGATAAGTCTAGTGCTAACTGACATTGAGGATAAGCAGCAATGAAGTCCCAAGTAGCTTGTTGCACTGTTCCCCAATTACTATCATTGATAATAATTAACGCTTGATCAGCTAGAAACGGTGTCACTAACAGTAATCCTAACAACTGCGATCGATAACCGTGATTACCATTATAAAAATACACTCCTATTTTATCTGGTAACCTCATTTCTCGAAGTTGAAAGAAAAATTCTTCAACTTCTTGATTGCAGAAAAAAACTTGTTCTTCCAGACCAAATTTAACTAGGTTTTCTATTAATTTTTCTAATCTTTGGTCAAATTCTGAAAACTGATCTATAGCATAAACCATCTGTTCAGGATGGTTTAGCAGTGCTCCAATTAAAGTATCTCCTTTTCCACAACCAACCTGACAATAAATTTCTTCTGGTGTTAAGCATTCTACCGCAAAATTGAGCAACTGCATCAAGTTAATGGTACTCAGTTCAGAAGAATTTTCACCCAATCCATTGTAGTAGTTAGCTTTAGGTTGAACTGAATCTTGGTTCCAATTTTCGTACAATAGAGATAGTTGAGCGATAAATTTTTGATCTTTCATATTGATTTTACAGAAATTTAACTTTTTACATTTATTTTGAGAAAAGATATAAACAAGTGATCGCACCATCACGCAATTTGATCTGATTAATAAATCCTATTTCTTTTAAAACATCTAAGCATCGCTGCACATCACAATCATCATAATGTAGCTCAAATACCGCATATTTTACTTGACTGAGTAGGTTTGGATAATTTTCAATAAAAAGTAGCTCTGCACCTTCGACATCACACTTTAATAAATCTATTTCTGAATTTTCATTTTCCAGGAATGTGAGATCAATATATGGCACTTCAATAGATCTAACAGGTAGGTCATCATATTTACTTGTTCTCTTAAAAATTGAGTTAGCTACTGGATATTTATCAGATTCAAATATCTTTTCTTTTCCTTCCCGAACACCAACTAATCCATGAAAAATTTGCCAATGATAGCGATCGGGTAGATTAATTTTTGCCAATCTGGATAGAAGTTGGGAATAAACTGTTGGACTTCCTTCAATCAGATTTATTTGTAAAGAAATTTCTAGGTTTTTATTTTGTAATATTAGGTCAGTTACTCTCATACTAAAAAATCCCACATTAGCACCTAAGTCTACACATTTAAAGGTTCCTTGATGCTTGGTTGATAAAGCTTGTTTAATCGGTAAATCATATTCTCCTTTTAGAAAAATTTCATCATAACAGTCCCATTCACCTTGGTTTTCAATTTCGACAATTAACCCAGAGCGTAAATGCAAACTTAGTGTTTGCTTGGTGAAAATTGAAATTGTTGCTATATTATGCAAAAGATCGGGATCATCTGGAATAATATCACGGGCTTTTTTATAAGTAGCGATCGCTTCATCTAAACGATATTGTGTTTTCAAAGCATTACCTAAATTTAGATAACTACCAAAGTGTTCTGGATTAACTGTGAGTGCTTGACGATAAATTTTTTCCGCTTGTTTAGCATCACCTTGTCGATACCAAATATTGCCCAGATTATTATAAGCATCAATATAATTAGGATCGATTTCTATCGCTTTTTCATAAGCAGCGATCGCTTCTAGATTCTGTTCCATCTTTTGTAATACCATCCCAATCCCGTAGTAAACCAGTGCTTTTGAAGCATCAATTTCTAAAGCTTTATATAAGGCATTTATCGCTTCTGAATATCGATTTGTCGTATAATAAAGCATTCCTAAATTATACCAAATATCAAAATTATTTTCATCCCATTGGATAAATTGGTGATATTTTTCCTCTGCTCCAGTTAAATGTCCTTGTTGATGTAGTTCGATTGCTGCTTGATAAAGAGATGCTAATGCTTTTTTATTTTGCTGACAGGATAAGCTATAAATTGCTCGAACAACTGATTGGTTACGAATTTGGCAAAAAATTGTCCATTCATAGTTAGAAATTCTGGTTTGATCCCAACTCAAAATTTGGATCTCATGACCAAAAAGGGGATCAGCATCTTGAATATTAGATAAATCTACCACTAGCTGACATTGAGGATTAGCTGCGATGAAGTCCCAGGTTGCTTGTTGCACACTACCCCAATTACTATTATTGATCATAATTACTGATTGATCAGCAAGGAAAGGTCTAACTAGCAATAATCCCAATAATTGGGATCTGTAATCATGCTTACTATTGTAAAAATATACACCAATTTTATCTTCTAATCCTATTTCTCGCAATTGAAAGAAAAATTCTTCTACAGTTTGATTACAGAAAAGCACTTGTTCTTCCAAACCAAACTTAGCTAAATTTTCTGTCAATCTTTCTAATCTTTTATTCTCTGGATCAAATTCAGAAAAATTATCTACCGCATAACCCATTTTTTCAGGATGATTTAAAAGAGCCCCAATTAAAGTAGTCCCATCAGAACAGCCAATTTCACAATAAACTTCACTGGATTCTAAACACGCTACTGCAAAATTGAGTAATGGGATGAGGTTGGTGATATTTATCCCTTCAATTTGAGTAGATTTAGGATCAGCTAAATCTTTTTCCTCGGTTGAGGATAATTCTGGTAGTTGCCCAATAAATCTTTGATAGTCCATTTTTTTAATTACTTCCAAAAAAACTCTACAAAAGCACTTCCTTCTCGTAACCTGGTATGATTAATAAATCCATACTCCCTTAAAAGCTGAAAACATTTATTGGGATCACAATAACTTTCATGCAGCTCGAATATGGCATAATTAACTCTACTAAATAAAGCTGGATAATTTTCTAGCAAAATTAGTTCGCTTCCTTCAATATCACATTTTAATAGATCGATTTCCTGAGCTTGGCTATATAAGGTCATTAGATCAATATATTGGACATCAATACCTTTTTTTTTCGCACTTTCACTAAAAGTTGAGTTAACTGCTGGAAAAAGATCCGATTCCAATATTTTTTCGCTTCCTTGGGAATATCCAGCTAATCCCCAGATCAGTTTGATTTTATCTTGGAGAATATCTATTTTACTCATTCGGGATTGAAGATTAGAAAAAACTTGTGGACTTCCTTCAACTAGAGTTACTTCAAAATTAATTTGCGGTTTTTCTCGCATAATTAAGTCTGCTAATCTAATTGTAAAAAATCCAACATTAGCACCTAAATCCAAGCAACGAAAAACTTGGTCTGGTTTGAGCGAGTTTAAAACTTGTTTAATTGCTAAATCATATTCTCCATCGACAAAAATTTCATTGTAAACAATCCATTCAGATGCGTTTTCGATTTTTATAGTTAGTCCAGATAATAAAGTCCAGCTCAGATAAAGTTTTTTCCAATTAGCACTGTACTCTAAGAATTCATTTCTGATCTTTTTTAATTTTGCCAAGATCTCAGAATTATTTGGCTCGATTGAGAGAGCTTTTTCATAGATCGTCAGTAATTCATCGGTTATAAAACCTTGTACCCTGATGATATTCCCTAAATTTAAGTAACTATCAATATGTTCAGGGTTAACTGCGATCGCTTGACGATAAAATTTTTCTGCTGTGGGAAAATCACCTTTTCGATACAAAATATTACCGAGATTATTATACGCATGAATATAATTTGGGTCGAGAACAATAGCTTGTTGATATGCTGCGATTGCTTCAGGAATATTATCTATTTTTTCCCATACCAACCCCAATCCGTAATATCCGATCGCTTTAGATGAATCAATTGCTAAACATTTAGCAAGTGCTTGCCAAGCTTTTTGATATCGTTCCGTAGTATAATAAAGCATCCCCAGATTGAACCAAGCATCAAAATTATGTTTTTCCCATAACAAAAATTGTTGATATTTTTGTTCAGCTTCTGCTAGATTTCCTTGTTG
The DNA here is from genome assembly GCA_963744145.1 of uncultured cyanobacterium. Lineage (GTDB taxonomy): Bacteria > Cyanobacteriota > Cyanobacteriia > Cyanobacteriales > CAWUOF01 > CAVUSO01. The sequence goes on from CAVUSO010000001.1 coordinate 3,565,101, forward strand.
ATGTAGAATAAATGCTGCTTGACAAAGAGATTCTAAACGTTGCGGCTCTGGTTGATTTTCTAAATCGTAAATTTCCGAAATAACTTTTTTTGGATGTTGGTCAGATAACAAATTTAAAGAGGATATTTGTGATTTTTCTACATCCCATCTCAAAATATAAATATTCGGGGTTTCTTCACCTATCTTAGTACCAAATTGAGGCAAATGTAGTAAAATTTGTGCAGCAGGATAATCATTTATAAAATCATCAATTGCTTGTCTAACAGTTGGATTTCGATTATTAATAATCAGCAATGCTTGCTCAGTCAAAAAAGGTTTGACTAGCAATAACCCTAATAACACTGAGTGGTAATCTGAGTCCGCATCATAAAAATAAAGTCCGATTTCTTCTGTTACTTCTAACTCATTCAATTCTAAGAAAAACTGTTCAAAATTTTGATTGTATAAAAAACCTTGTTCTGCTAGTCCAAGTTTAACTAATTTTTCTGTCCATTTTTCTAATTTTTCATCTTCTGAATCAAAGTCAGCAAAATCATCTACTACATAACCCATCTGTTCAGGATGATTGAGGAGTGTTCCGATTAAAGCTGTGTTCTGGAAACATCCTAACTGACAATAAACTTCACCGGGTTCTAGACAATCAGCAGCAAAATTACATAACTGCATTAGATTAGCGGTAGTCCGATTTTGCAGTTCTCCTAGTAATAATTGAAACTGATCCGATTTAGGATGTACTGACTCCTCTCCCCAGTTTTCGTATAATTCAGATAGTTGCTCAATAAATTTTTGGTAATTCATAGATAAGTCCTAATGTTATTTCCAGAAAAATTCTACAATAGCATATTCTTCTCTTAACCTGATATGATTGATCAACCCATAATTCTTTAAAAGTTGAATACATTTATTGGGGTCACAATAATTTTCATGCAGCTCGAATATGGCATAATTAACTCTGTTAAATAAAGCTGGATAATTTTCTAGCAAAATTAGTTCGCTTCCTTCAATATCACATTTTAATAGATCGATTTTCTGAGCTGGACTAGATAAGGTCATTAGATCAATATATTGAACATCAATACCTTTTATTTTAGCACTTTCACTAAAAATTGAGTTAGCTGCTGGAAAAAAATCCGATTCAAATATTTTTTCGCTTCCTTGAGAATGTCCAGCTAATCCCCAGATCAGTTTGATTTTATCTTGGAGAATATTTATTTTACTCATCCGGGATTGAAGATTAGAAAAAACTTGTGGACTTCCTTCGATTAGAGTTACTTCAAAATTAATTTGCGGTTTTTCTCGCATAATTAAGTCCGCTAATCTCATGGTAAAAAATCCGACATTAGCACCTAAATCCAAGCAACGAAAAACTTGGTCTGGTTTGACAGAGTTTAAAGCTTGTTTAATGGCAAAATCATATTCTCCCTCGACGAAAATTTCATTGTAAATAAACCATTCAGAGCGATTTTCTATTTTTATAGTTAGTCCAGATAATAATGTCCAGCTCAGATCAAGTTTTTTCCAATTATCTCTTGATGCTAAGATGTGATTTCTAACTTTTTCTAATTTAGACAAGATCTCAGGATGATCTGGTTCGATTAAGAGAGCTTTTTCATAGGTAATTAGTGATTCATCAGCTATTCCCTGGATACTTAACACATTACCTAAATTCAAGTAATTGTCAATGTTTTCGGGTTGAACAGCGATCGCTTGACGATAAATTTTTTCGGCTGAGGGAAAATCACCTTTTTGACACAAAATATTACCGAGGTGATGATACGCATCAATATAATGGCGATCGGCTCCCAAATTTAAAGAGGATGTTTGAGATTTTTCTATGTCCCATTTCAAAATAGAAATACTCGGAATTTCTGGAGATATTCTCAGTGCAGTTGAATGATCGATCATAAAATCAGTAATTGCTTGTTTCACTGATGGTCCTCGATTATTAATCAGCAGTAACGCTTGGTCAGTCAAAAAAGGTTTAACTAGCAATAACCCTAATAACACTGAGTGGTAATCTGAGTCCCCATCATAAAAATAAAGTCCAATTTTTTCGGTTACTTTCAACTCATCCCATTCCTGAAAAAATTGTTCAAAATTTTGATTGCATAAAAAAACTTTTTCTGCTACTCCGAGTTTAATTAGCTGATTTGACCATTTTTCTAATTTTTCATTTTCTAAGTCAAATGCCAAAAAATCATCGACTACATAGCAGAGCTGCTCAGGATGGTTGAGGAGTATTCCGATTAAAGCTATATTTTGCAAATATCCGATTTGACAATAAACTTCACCAGGTGCTAGACAATCAGCAGCCAAATCACATAATTGCAGGAGATTAGCTGTAGCTTGATCTGGAATTTCTTCTAGCACTACTTGAAATTTGTTAGACTTGGGATGACCTGATTCCTGTTCCCAATTTTCAGATAATTTAGGTAATTGCTCAATCAATTTTTGGTAATTCATATATAGTTCGATGTAATTAATTTTTATCCCTACAAATTTAATCCATACTTTAAAGCTATTTGTAAACTATTTTCGGCTGATTTTTGTAATGCTTTAGTGATAATTTCTTGATATTGAAATGAAATTCGGAAGTCTTGATCATGTTGTAAAAGTTTATATTCAATTTGATCATTCCAGAAAAAATAAGTATTCCAATACAGCATTCCCCCATTCAAAATTCTGATCATATTTTCCTCTTCTTCGCCAAAATTCAGATATTCAATAATCGGATATTTGGGTAAGAAAATTAAGATATTTCCATCGTTCCAAACCAAGTATCTGTGATGATGATAACCCCGCCAAGGAGGTGAACTAGCATCTACACCTCTACAACATTCAGCTATAGGTGCAGGAGTTTCAATATATCCAGATTTAGCGATCCGTGACATTTCTTGGCATAACCATAAAGGATTATATATATCCTCTAGGGTATGGCGACAGTAGATAAAATCTACGCTTTTATTTGCATAAGGTAACGGATCTTTATTAATATCCAAACAATGAACAGTTTGATTAGCTAAAATTGACGAATTCTGCCAATCAACAAATTCAGTTGCTAAGGAAAAAGGTTGGCGTCCAGGACCAATTTCTACAATCAATTTCTGTTGAGACGCAAGGGATTGAACAACTTGCTGTATGGCTGGGTATGGACTCCAATAAGGCTGGGTTATTTTTAGTTCTTCAGTCATATGTTGAGCAGAAATAGCCAATATTAATGATTATTAGTCTGTGGGAGGATTGGGCACTCGCTAATCTGACAAAAAATTTAATTGTGACGGCTAGAGAAAAAGAGTTATCCCCAGACCAAACTTGGAACCAGCAAATTCTAATAAATGGCCCATGAATTAAGTTAACTCCTATAAAGTTATAATCATCTATAACAATGGTTTGCCCAAAAATAGCGATCGCTATTTTGCCAGCAGCTCAGTTAGTCCATTCTAGCAAAAAAGTAACAAGAGCAGGTATTTAAGGCTATAATACCCAAATTTTATTTCTGATCGATAACTACCCCTTAAAAAAATTTAACTAGCATTGAGAGGAAGCTAATGAGAATTGCATTTGTAGACTTACTAACTTGGGATTACAAAGTTGAAAGCGCTTATCAAATGCCCCTGGGAGGTTCCCAGTCCGCTCTTTGCTATCTAGCTGAAGCCCTAGCCCAGCAAGGGCATGAAGTATTTCTTTTTAATCATACCTTACGCTCTGGCATATCCTGCGGTGTCGTCTGTTTACATCTATCATCAATGTCACCGGAACTGACACAGTCCTTGGATGTCTTGATTATTCAGAATAGCCCCGGACATGGGGTGCAAATCAGATCAATTCTAGGAGATCAGATTCCCCTGATTCTGTGGACCCAACATAGTTACAATCAACCAGCGACATACCCTTTGCAAGATCCCCAAGAACGCGATATTTATGATGCGATTGTCCTGATCAGTGATTGGCAAAGGGATTGTTTCCATCAATATCTGGGCATTAATCCTAGCCAGACTTGGGTGCTTCGTAATGCGATCGGACCAGCTTTTGCCAATATTTTTCCCGCCGATACTAGCATCCTGGCCCAAAAATCCCAACCTCCCGTTCTTGCCTACACTAGTACACCTTTTCGAGGTCTGAATATCCTCCTCGATGTTTTCCCCAGAATTCGCCAAGCCATACCTGGGACTAGGCTCAAAGTATTTTCTAGCATGAAGGTTTATCAATGTGCAGAAACTGAGGAAAATTCTGAATATAGTGCCCTGTATCGTCAATGTCGCGACACGGAGGGAGTTGAATATATTGGTTCTATACCACAACCTGACTTGGCTCGCGAGCTTAAATCCGTCAATGTCTTAGCATATCCCAATTCTTTTGCCGAAACTTCATGTATTGCCGTGATGGAAGCAATGGCCAGTGGTTGTCGGATCGTCACCAGTGATTTAGGAGCTTTACCAGAAACTACGGCTGGGTTTGCCCGTTTAATCTCGATGGAGCCGGATTGGGAAATCTACAAAAATCATTTTGTCGATGAGATGATTCAGATCTTACAAGAATTTACAGCGACAGATACTACTAAGCTCGAAACTCTGTTAAGACAACAGGTAGACTATGTGAATAGCTCCTATATCTGGTCAGTTCGGGCTAGGGAATGGGTGGAATGGTTGACTGATTTTTGTGCTAAAAGTCGCGTAACACCATCCTTGAGTTTATTAGCCCCGCATCCGGAACCTCCTGCTGATCTAGGACAGCAAGCATACCAATGCTTAATTCAAAATGAATATGCTGAAGCTGTTAGTTGGTATGAACAAGCTATTGCGGCTGACTCTACTGTCATGTCTCACTATTGGCATTTGGGGTTAGGATTACTTTTGCAAGGTCAAGAAGCAGAAGCTCAATCTACTTGGTTGCTAGCCATGGCAGATGGGACAGAGGCAGAAATTGAACTATGGACAGCTGAGTTGATCCAAGTATTGCAAACCGAAGCCCAACGACGCGAAAATTTAGCAGAAGATCAAATTGTTTGGGCGATTCGACAGCATATTCGCGAAATTGTACCTACTGATCTTAATAATCTTTTGGCTCTAGTTCTACTGGCCATCAAACTGGAAATTTTAACTGGGGAGGAATTGGGTGAAGCGATCGCCCTACTTAAATCAGTCCCAAAACCAGAGGTCAACTCCCATCTTTTATTGCAAGTTCTACGTCAGATGTTAGCTTACCTACCTTTGCATCCTTCATCTCTAGAACTAGCTGAAACTTGTTTACCTTATGTTGTTGAGGAACCGACATCTTTTTTAGCAATCATCTTTCCCGCAGCGATTAAAATTGCTTACTCCTCCAATGTCGCCGGATTGGCAGCAATGTTAATGGAGCTATGTTGGCAATTAACTCCTGGAAATCCCGAAGTTTTATATCAGTTAGCTGCTTTTTATCAAGATGCTCTTGATTATACTAAAGGTATCGATACTGCTAAATCTTGCTATGCACTTTCCCCCGCATTACCTGCGAGAATTTATAGTAATTACCTGATCATGCGGGGTTTGATGAAAGCTGGTGGTCATTGGCAAGAATTTGATGAAATTGCCCAACGACAAGATTTACTCTGTCAGGAATTAATTGCCGTAGAACCCTTACTTGATCAGACTATGAGTCTGCGGATGTTTAACAGTAACTACTTTTTACCCTATTTTCGAGATGATCTAAAAAATCATCGCCAAATTCAAAATCAGCTAGCTCGAGTTGGTCAGTCTAATCTCCGACTGAGTAATCAAGTTTTAACCGAAAAATGTCGTCAAAGAATATCTTCTATTCCTCAAATAAATCCTGGTAGACCTTTAAAAATTGGTTATTTATCTCATTGTCTAAAAAGACATTCTGTCGGCTGGTTGGCTCGGTGGATTTTTCAACATCATGATCGCGATCGCTTTCAAATTTTTGCTTATTTACTTAATGCTACTCAGCGAGATGATTTACTGCAAGAATGGTATATAAAACAAGCTTTTAAGGCTTACAAATTTGGGTTAGAGTTAACAGAAGTGGTCGAGCAAATTTGTGAAGATGAAATTGATATATTGGTGGATTTAGATAGTATTACCCTCGATATTACTTGTGGGATTATGGCTCTAAAACCAGCACCGATTCAAGTAACCTGGTTGGGTTGGGATGCAGCGGGAATACCAGCGATCGATTACTTTATTGCTGATCCTTATGTATTACCAGATTATGCAGAGGATTACTACCAAGAAAAAATCTGGCGATTACCCCAAACTTATATTGCTGTTGATGGATTTGAACTAGATGTACCCAGCTTACGACGGGAACAGTTAAATTTACCCGCAGATGCAGTAATTTATTTTAGTGCCCAGAGAGGTTTTAAACAACATCCCCAAGCCGCAAGACTGCAAATTAAGATTCTGAAAAATGTCCCAAATAGTTACTTTTTAATTAAGTGTTTAGCTGATCAAGAATCGATCAAAAATCTATTTTTCCAAATTGGAGAGGAAGAAGGTGTAGAGCGCGATCGCTTGATATTTTTACCAGAGATTCCTTTAGAAGAAGTTCATCGAGCTAACTTAGGAATTGCCGACATAGTGCTAGATACCTATCCCTATAATGGAGCCTCAACAACTTTAGAAACATTGTGGATGGAGATTCCTTTAGTGACCAGAGTAGGAGAACAATTTGCTAGTCGCAATAGCTATACCATGATGATGAATGTGGGAATAACCGAAGGAATTGCTTGGACAGATGAGGAATATGTAGAATGGGGAGTTAGGTTAGGAAAAGAGCCGCTTTTACGGCAAAATATATCATGGCGTCTGCGCCAAGCCAAGCAAACATCTCCTTTGTGGAATGCCCAGCAATTTACCCGTGAGATGGAAAAAGCTTACCAGCAAATGTGGGAAAATTATCTAAAAAACAGATAATCTTTAAATCTAGGTCAGTAAGATAGCAAATTTAGTTAGTCAGGAGGTAATTTCTTGGAAAAATTGAAAATTTTGGTGATTAATAATGTCTATCCTCCTCAGGTAATTGGGGGATATGAACGGGCGATCGCTGACTATGCAAGAAGGTTGCACGAGCGTGGTCATTCAATTCTGGTATTAACAACTAATACACCAGATCTTCCTACTGCTTACATAGATACCGATCCAGAACCGTTTCCCATTCGACGCTGTTTGTCCCTGTGTGGTGCTTGGACTAATCAAGGTCCGAAGCCGTTCACCTTTAATGAAGTAGCAGCCATAATTCTCAAGAACCGCGAGAATATAGCGCCGGAGTTGCTATCATTTCAACCGGATGTTTGTTTAGCTGGTAATATGGATTTCTTGAGTATACAAATTTTGGAGCAAGTGTTGGCAAGTGGTGTACCAATTGCCCATTATGTAATGAATCCTTATCCAGGATATCAACCTGAATTTGCGCCGCGAACTTCTTGGTATCGATACATTAGTGTTAGTGATTTTATTCGCAACGCATTACAGGAATATGGTTGTCCAGTCAAGACAGCTCTGACTATTTATCCAGGAGCAGATGTTGATATATTTTATCAAGCTGAACTACCACCCCGAGATCAACTCCGGATTGCCTATGCTAGTTTAGTGATGTACCATAAAGGAGTAGATATCCTGCTCGAAGCTCTTTACTTACTTTATACTTCTGGCATTGAATTTACTGCTACAATTGCTGGTAGCTCCCTCACTCCTGAATTTGTCCAGAAACTGCATGAATTTGTTGAGTCAGAAGGTTTACAGGATGTAATAACTTTTACTGGTCTTCTCTCCCAGCAAGAACTTAAGCAACTATACCGTACCCACAATGTCTGGATCTTAGCTTCTCGCTTTCACGAACCTTTCAGTATTGGCTTAATTGAAGCTATGGTAGCTGGTTTAACCATCATTGCTAGCAATATGGGTGGTTCCCCGGAAGCAATCGAAGATGGTGAAAGTGGCTTAATTTTTGCATCAGAAAATCCCCTAGATTTGGCGGATCAGCTATCCTATTTAGCACTGCATCCTGAACGGTGGGAAGTAATTGCTCGACAAGGACAACAACGAGCATTATCTAAATTCACTAGAACCAGGACGATCGAGCAACTAGAATCTGTTTTGTTTGAGCTAGCACTCCAAAAAACATCTAATGAGAATCAGTTAGAAAAAGATCGTGTAACTTAGTCTGGTTGATTGTCTGTCAAAGTATACTTAATTTTAGTAGTCAGGAGTTAATGTCTTGGAAAAACTGAAAATTTTAGTGATTAATAATCTCTATCCTCCTCAGGTAATTGGGGGATATGAACGGGCGATCGCTGACTATGCAAGACGTTTATCCGATCGTGGTCACCAGGTTCTAGTATTAACAACTGACACCCCAGAACTACCAACTGCTTATAAAGATATTGATGTAAATCCGATCGTTGTTAATCGTTGTTTATCTCTGCGCGGAGCTTGGACGAAGGAAGGTACGCGGTCTTTGTCCTGGGAAGAAATACAAGTAGTTATTCAAAAGAACCGTGAAAATCTAGCCCAGGAGTTGCCATCTTTTCAACCTGATATTTGTCTAGCAGGTAACATGGATTTCTTGGGAGTAGAAATTGTGACACAGGTGTTAGAATTTGGTGTACCAGTTGCCCATTATGTGATGAATCCTGAACCAGGATATGTGGCTGAGGTTGCACCTAAACATTCTTTATATCAATACATTACTGTTAGTAATAAGATTCGAGATATTTTAGAAAAAGATGGTTATCCAGTAGAAAATGCTGTGACTATTTATCCGGGAGCCGATGCGGATATATTTTATCACCCTGAACTACCACCTCAAGACAAACTTCGGATTGTCTATGCTAGTTTAGTGATGCTCTATAAAGGTATAGATATTCTTATCGAGGCTCTTTACTTACTCCATGCTAATGGAATTGAATTTAGTGCAACCATCGCGGGAGGATCTCTTACTCCTGACCTGATTGATATATTGAAGATGTTTATTGAGAGAGAAGGTTTCCAGGATGCGGTAACTTTTACAGGTGTTCTTTCCCAAGCAGAACTTAAACAACTGTATCGGACCCATAATGTCTGGATCTTACCTTCTCGCTTTCAAGAACCTTTTAGCATTGGCTTAATTGAAGCTATGCTATCTGGTTTAACCATAATTGCTAGCAATATGGGTGGTTCCCCAGAAGCGATCGAACATGGTGAAAGTGGCTTAATTTTTGCATCAGAAGATCCTCTTGATTTAGTTGATAATTTGTGTTATCTCCCGCTCCATCCGGAACAATGGGAAGCGATCGCGAGACAAGGACAGCAAAGAGCATTATCTAAATTCACGAGAACCATTACCATGGATCAACTAGAATCAGTTTTATATCAACTCATCCTGGATCAAAAAATCTGCTCAGGAAAGTCAAATTAATTGATTAGGAATAAAAAATAAATAACTTGATGATTCGGTTCGTAGTAAGTGCTTTAGCGCTTACTACAAACAAGCAAATTATTGAATTTTTATCCCTTAGTGATCTAATTTCCAGACAGAGAGATTTTCTGCATTAGCCTGTAGTAATGCTGATTTATTTTCATGTTCTAAACTAATCCGACTGTGAATCTTAGACAAAAGTGCTGACCATTGGTTTGGGTTCATCTTGTCCAGCAAAGTAATTTCTGGCACTTCGGTTTCATCTAACTCTTTTTGCATGAGTAGATTCATAATTACACCAGATAAAACCAGATTTGCATCTTCTGCTGAGATATTGCTGGTATCAAGTAGTACAGTTATTTGATTTTTCTGAGGATGAGTTAAGATGGTGCTAATTAAATTTTCTAACTCAAGATAAAGCACATCTTCAGGTTGCTGCCAATCTGGAAAAGCAATTAAGTTAATCGTTCTCAGATTTAAGGTATGGATAAATGTGTCGGATCTTTCTAAAGCAGATTTTGAGGGTCCGATCGCTACTTCTGGCTCTAACTGATAACGCTGTAGCAACTGTTCAGCTCTAGCGAATTTTGGTAAAATTTTTAATACTGTTTGTGCAGCTTGTTTAGCTAATTGGATATTACCCATCTTTTCTGCCGTTTGTGCCAAATGCCAAAAAGTACGCCAATAACTATAATTTTGGGTAACTGGGTCTTCTTTTTGAAACCATACTCCAGTATAATCAATTACACGCAAACCATAAACCTCACCCCGCCGACATTCAAATTCGTCGATCGCTTTTCGACAACCTTCCCAATGACCATAGTCATCGATCTGAATAATTCCATAGGGAACAATACTGTCATAGAGTGTGTTAAATATATCCATGGTTGACTCGTACCAATCCCCATCCGCATGGAGTAAGGCAATATTACCTATCTCTGCTTGGTATTGCGGTAAGGTATCAGCAAATAATCCTGGGACTGGGATCACAAGATCTTTAACATTTAAAGATTGACAGATTACATCTAAATTTTCCACGATTGGAGCAGCAAGAGTGCCGATGCCAAATTGGGTCATATTCGCAGGAATTCCGTTACTTTTATCAGCTTCAGTAGGAGCTGGCATCCCTGTAAAGGTATCAAAAGCATATAGCGATCGCGGACGCAAACTATATCTTTTGATTACTAATGCTAGCAATGCTGATGCTCCTCCTTTGTAAGTACCGCATTCAACAAAGTTACCAGGGAGATCGTCTATACAAATTTGTTTAGCTAGAGAGTAAAGAGAGAATAAACGTTCTTCACTCAATAGAGTATAGGGTCGAATCTCCCTCAGAATTTCTTGAAACTCCTGCTCGCGATCGCGAATAACTGGATTTCTATATTGTGCCAAAATATGATGTTGTATACTTTTTTCAACATTTCCTATCTGCCAATAAAGAAAGCTGAGATCGTGATGAACTATTTTCAATTCGGGATTAGCTTTTACGATTTCTGTAAAAATATCACTTGCTTGTTTAATTACCCCTTTCACCAAAAATTCTTTACCTTGTTGATAGGATTCAGCTATTTTTTTCTGATCGAAATTATGAGTAACTTTTGGATTAAAATCATTAGCAAACTTTTGGACATAGCCAAATAACTGAATTAAGAATGAATCAGTTGAATCAAATTCTTGGCTCGGGGAATCAATTAATTTTTTGAGAAACCCATTTGTACACCAGGTAAGATTATATCCAAAATAGTCACAATAGTGACTATCAATTTCATATTCATCTGGATGGTTTGCTAAAAATTCTTTTAATGCCTTATGGGGACCATTATTATAGGAAACATCTTGGCGTAAATCAGAAATAATTCCATCTTCAATGACAATATATTCTTCTGATTTTAAATAAGGATGAAAAAATTCTAAAACATATTTACTGGTTTCATAAGCATGATCTGCGTCTTCAATTACCAGTAATGGGCGCACAATTGTGTTCATAAATTCTGGAGTCAACGTGGCTGACAATGCTCTCCCATCACCCTCTATAAAAGTTACACGAGGATGTTCTAAGGAAGTTATTTTGACGATATCGATTGAATAAATATGTCCGTCAATACCAAAATTATTCATCATATCCCCGAGCCACAATGCACTACCACCATCCTTAGAACCAATTTCAATAATTGTGCGCGGCTTTAAATTCCAAATTAAAATCGGGTAAAGTGCTAAGTCAAAGGGATTTTTGATCATGGGCACACCACGATAGGAATAGCTCATGCTACCTTTTTGAATAGACAGAAGGGTATCGCGTGGAAGTGTTGTATTCCAAGTTCGCTGTTGAGCAGGAATATTTGGTTCTGATTGCCGAAACAATCTGGTTACATTTTCAACTTGAGCTTGTGCTTTAACATGGGTTGGGTTGATCAATAATTCCGCTTTGGCTGCTGCTAAAGCTTCCTTATGTCGTCCCACATTAGATAGACAAATAGACCTGATATAGTGCATTTCTGGCACATTTACACCCATTAATGATGCTTTTTCAGCGATCCGCATAGCATCAACTGGTTTACCACTAGATAATGAATTAATTGCTAGTTTCATCATTTCTTGCACTTGCTGGACTAGCATTTCCTGATTTTTAGATGGATCATCTACCAGACCACTGATCTGATAATTTTGCAAATGAGTAGGCAAAATCCAGGTAATTTTTGGGTCAGGTTGATGGGTAACTGGTTCTACATTTCCTCTCCAGGCAACTCCCATAATTTGCATGGTTTGATAAACCATTGTTTGCCACCCTTTTGCTTTCAAGTAGTCCAAACCTTCGGCTACTGCTGGAGCTGCTAGATCATGGAATAAAATTAAAGCATCTGATTCGGCTAATTGTTCACAAGCGATCGCATCATTCAACGGTCCTGGTGTTTCATGATTCCCATCTATAAAAATCAGTGACCATTTCCGTTGAGATTGAGCGGCTAATTCTACTACTGTTTGGGGACTAGAGCCAGCAACTAGATTAACTCTCTCCCACACCTCAGCCATTTTTAAGGAATTACTGACACTTTCATAAAAATCAGGTCTTCCTAAAATCGGATCAACTACATCTAACTCTACCCCTGCTAGTGCTAAATGACAGGCTGACCAACCAAACCAACAGCCAATTTCTAGAGCTTTTTTTCCTTTAAATTTGAGGGCTGTATTATAAAGAATATGAGCTTCATCGCGACTGACAAACCCCACACTTGGCACGCGCTGATCCACATACCAGTTATGGGGAATCTCTCGTCGCAAATAAGGCCAAATACAATTATTTGTATCTCCCGCAATCATATTCGGAAAACATTGATCAGGTTGAATCATCAAAAAATCAGGCGAAATATAATCTCTAGCAGGTAATCCGGTAGGTTCCATCGTTTTTACTCTCCTTTTTGTAGATCCGATTTCTAGTTATTATTCTACACATTTATGCCTCAGTCTCTGTCTGAAACAAATTGCTGCTAAAATCAACTAGCTGATAGGTAGAAATTCTGTCTGCCCCCACCTGGGCGATCGCTTCTTGATTTTCATGGGTCAAGATAATGCGAGCATGAAGTCGCTCCATTAAAGCTTCCCATTGAATTTTACTTAAATTACCCATTAAGGAAATTTCTATTTCTGCGGTGACATCCAAATCCTCTTCCATGAGTAAATTCATCACGATACTGGATAAAAGCAAATCTGCATCTTCTTGTTCAATATTACTGATATCAATCAGCAAAGTCAGGCGATTTTTATCAGGATGAGATGCGATCGCTTTTAATACTGTTGCTAAATCTAATCCCAGCTCTGCTTCAGGTTGACGCCAATCTGGGAAAACAATTAAATTAATCTCTCTTAATTTTAAATGTAACAGGGTTGTATTAATCAAAATAGCTGCCACTGTATTAGCCATTTTTGACCATGAAAAATTTTGAGCTTGGGCAAATCCAGCCGTTCTTAAGGAGTTGCGAATATCATTTTTTTGCACTTCACATAGAGCATTTGTCAACCCATTGATATCTTCATCATTAACATATAAAGCTGCTGTCCCAGCTACTTCTGGAATCGAAGCATTAGCACAAGTGATCACAGGACATCCACAGGACATCGCTTCCAATACTGGTAAACCAAATCCTTCATATTTGGAGGGATAAACTAATGCTACAGCACCAGCATAAGCTAATCTTAACTCTTCATCACTAAGTTGTAATAGATGAACAATAACACCTTCAGTATAAGCTCGAAATTGACTTTCTAATACAAATCCCGTTCCGGTACAAACAATCTCAAATCCTTGTTTAGTACAAAGTTGCGAGAAAGCTTTAAAAAATAACATATTATTTTTATGACTAGTTCCTCCTCCCACGGAAAGAAAATATGGTTTTGTCATGCCATACTTGATTTTAAAAGAATTAATTTCTTCTAGCAGGGCTGGATAAAATTTGCGACTAACACCACAATAAGCGACTTTAATAGAGTCTAAAGAAATTGCTGGAAAAAATCTTGCTAAGTCGTTGGCTGTGTTTTTTGAAATCGAGATATATGCTGAAGCACGATTAATCGCATGATGTTTTTCTTGCCATACTGGTTCTCTGAGATCACTACCCATCACTTCAGGAATCATGTCATAAACCATAAATACAGAAGGTGTCGTGATTGGTGTTGTGTAATAAGTAGAGATAAATAGATCAGCAGATTCTTCATCACATATTTCTTGCAGCATTTCCCGATCGGTCTCGATGTTAGCATAATTATATGGTGGCACCCATTTATATTTTACCCCACTCATTTTCGGAGCAGTACCCCCCCGATCTAGGACGATAATGTACTTAGCAAAACCATTGTCTGTCCATTCTGCTAGCAATGATTTCCAGACCCGGGCAATCCCTGTTTGATGAAGTTGGAAAAATACACCATCAATCAATATTTTTGGAGATACTTTCTGAACAGGATCGATTTTTGCTGATAATTTTTCTGGTGGTAAAAAGCGCCAGATCTTAGTATTTTCCTCTTTTTGAGCGATCGGTACTATTCTATAGGAATCGATCGTATCAACCATGGTATCATCGAACACCCATTGGAAATGTTCCCGCAATAAGATTGGTAATTTTGTTTGTTTCTGTAATTCTTCCCATTGAGAAACTGCATTTTGATAACCATAATATTGTTCTTTAAATTGCAATTGCTCTGGGGTAACATAGGCAAAGTGTTGAAAGATCAAACCTTCTTTTTCTGTTTCTTCATGCAAAAAAGGATTTAATTCTGCCAGATCTTGCCATTCCCCACTTGGTAAAGCTTGACATAATCTGGGTGGTTCATGTCTAGCCCAGAATGCTCCCGGTTGATATCTCCATGTCCGCAACCATTCCCAGTCAGGATTTTGAGCATAACAGTTGCGAGTGCTAATAATTAATTTTTCTCCAACAAAATACCAACACCAGTAAAATGCGGCTGTTTTGGTGGGATTTTCAATAAACATTTGTCGCGCTATACAAATCTGTTCAGCTGTCCATAATTCATCGACATCTACTTGCCACAGTAAACATTCTGTACGAATATTATTCACTAATGGTGCATTTACCATTTCCCGTTTTCCATCCCAGAAAATTCCTTCGGGTTTCCGATAAACTGTGACATTTTCTGGATATAGTTGTACTAATTCATCTAAATACTCAGATGTACCATCTTTGCTTCGTCCCTGATGATGGATTTCATTAGATATGTAGGCATTATTAGGTAAAGACCAGGCTGTATCATGTTTCAAGTCTGCTACACCTTCAATAATATGCCAATGCCATGGATAGGGTAGTTGTCTGAAAACTTCTATGTGATAGTCAATAAATGGTTTACCATTCAGAACGATCGTAAAGAAATGAATTGGTAAATTTAGATTTATATGAGATGGAATAGCAACAGATTGTTTTTGACCACAGGCAAGAGTTGATGAATATTCGTGATTGATCAGACGATTTTTGGCAATTTTATGCCAAACTCGTTCAGAACCGGGCCAAGTAGGTACAACATCATGAAATGCGATCCACCCACCTTCTTTGATCAGATTGTAGGAAAGTTCAAAATCTTTTAAAACATCTAAAAATTGATGAGAACCATCAATAAAAATAAAATCAATTTCCTGTTCACCTGCTAATTCTTGCCATTGACTTAATACTTGGTGGGAATAACCCTGTAAAGGGATTACATAGGGAGATAATCCATTTTTTTCTATATTGTTCTGCCAAATATCGAAAAATTTTCGGTCAGGAAAGTCACTATCATTTCCGTCCCAGGTATCAATGCAATAAATTTTGCGGTTACTTCCTATACAAGCATAAGCCATTGCCACAGTAGAACGTCCTTTATAGGAACCTATTTCCACAATTACAGCCCGATCGGGCAGAGCTTTTACTTTATTAAAAAGATACTTTTCTTGTCCAGGAACCATAAAACCTTCGATTGCTTCAACTATTGGTTGGATACTTTTGTAAGTGATCAGGCGATCGCTGCTAGTTTTTTTGAAGATCGCATAACCATTACGAAGATTTAAGTTTTGGGCAATGAGAGTGTAACTATTATCCTGAGAAAGACGTTGGCGATTTTGATAATTTTTAAAAGTATTGACATCATCCAGACAAATATATTTAGCACCATAAACTTCTTCGAGTTCAGCTAAACCTGTAAACTCTGAACCATCGATTAAAACCAGATCAAAATTATCGATATTGTTTTCTTTTTTAATTTTTTCAATCCCCTCACTTTCAATGCTATAGCTTTTTATATATTCAATATCTTGACGTAACCACCCTAAAACCATTTCCAAAGGATAAAGATTTAGATTAGTGCTATTGCTTTTATAAAAATCACTAATTTCTGATTCATCAGGAAACTCTGCTAGAGATACAGAAGAGATATTATAACATTTGACAAAATCATATTGAGCATACCTGTTTTGCAATTCAAAAAATCTTGGTTTTGAGACTTCTAGACAATACAGATTTGGTTGATTTTGATTTTCGAGAATTCCGGTTACAAATGCTAATGTGCTTCCTTCACCTGATGAAGAACCTATTTCTAAAATTGTTTTAATATCTGCTTCTTTTGCGATCTTGTTCAGATGATAGAATAATTCATCATTTTTGATTTCCGGAGGGATAATTTGATTCAGTTCTGAGTTTTCCATATTTGTAATCAACTAAGTTTTCTAGTCAGACCTTAACTGAGATCATATCTTGATAATTTACTAAAATCAATTAGCTGATCGGTAGAAATTCTATCTGCCCCCACCTGGGCGATCGCCTGTTGATTTTCATGGGCTAAAATAATTCGAGCCTGAATTTGGGGCATCAAAGCGTCCCATTGAATTTTACTTAAGTTACCCATTAACGAAATTTCTATTTCGACCGTGACATCTAAATCCTCTTCTATACACAAGTTCATTATTACACTAGATAGAAGCAAATTAGCATCTTCTTGACTAATATTACTAGCATCAATCAGCAAGGTCAGACGGTTTTTATGAGGATGCACTGCCAGGGTTTTCAATACTATTGCTAAATCTGATCCCAGTTCGATTTCAGGTTGATTCCAATCTGGAAAAATAATGAAATTAATATCTCTTAATTTTAAAGGTAAAAGAGTAGTATTAATCAAAACTGTTGCAACCGTCTGCGCCATCTTTGACCATGAAAATTTTTGAGCTTGGGTTAATCCATCCGCAATTAAGGAGTTACGAATATCATTTTTTTGGACTTCACAGAGAGCATTGGTAAACCCATTGATATCTTCATCATTCACATATAAAGCTGCTGTCCCAGCTACTTCCGGAATCGAAGCATTAGCACAAGTGATCACAGGACATCCACAAGCTAGTGCTTCTAACACTGGTAAACCAAATCCTTCATATTTAGATGGATAGACCAAAGCAACCGCACCAGCATAAGCTAATCTTAACTCCTCATCACTAGGCCGTAATGGATGGACAACACTACCTTGAGTATAAACCCTAAATTCATTTTCTAATACAAATCCAGTGCCGACACAAAGAATCTCAAATCCTTGTTTAGTCAAGAGTTGCGAGAAAGCTTTAAAAAATAACATATTATTTTTATAACCTGCTCCTCCACCCACAGAAATAAAGTAGGGTTTGGTAATCCCATATTTATTTTTAAACCAATTAATTTCTTCCTGTTTGGCGGGAGAAAATTTATGAGAAACACCACAATAAGCGACCTGAATCGAATCTAACTTAATGGTTGGAAAAAATTTTACTAAGTCGTTAGCTGTATTTTGTGAAATTGAGATATAGGCAGAAGCATAATTAATTGCATGATGCTTTTCTTGCCATTCTGGTGCTCTAAGATCATCCCCCAATACTTCAGGAATCATATCATAAACTAGCAACACAGATGGCGTTGTGAGTGGGGTAGTAAAATAAGTAGAAATAAATAAATCAGCAGATTCTTCATCACATACTTCCTGGAGCATTTCCCGATCGATATCTCTTGTATTAATATTATAAGGGGGCACCAATTTATATTTTATCCCACTCATTTTTGGCATAGTATCTGCTCGATCTAGGACAATTATATACTTGGCAAAACCAGTTTCTACCCACTCTTCCAGCAATGATTGCCAGACTCGAGTAATCCCGGTTCGATAAGATTGGAAAAATACACCATCAATCAATATTTTTGGAGATACTTCTTGATTTTTTTTCATCTTTGGTTGTAATCCCTCTGTTGTTAAAAATTGACCTCTCCCCCAACCCCTCTCCTAAAAGGAAAGGGGAGCAAGAATGATTCCGCATTCCATTTCTGATTAATTTAATCATCTTAATTGCTCCCCCTTCCCTCTTAGGGAAGGGGGTTGGGGGGTTAGGTCAATATTTTTAACCCTAGCTTACCCAATTTTCCCAAAAAATATCAGTCTATTAAAAAAACCTTAAGCAAATTTGATAATTTTTAACAATTTGCCCAAATTCATCAAAATATGTTCATGATTGAATTTAATTCGCAGGTAGGAATTATTTCTGCTCCCACATCAGCGATCGCTGATGAATTTTCATTTTCCCCCACAATTCGAGCTTTAATCTGTGGGATTAATGCTTTCCATTGAATTTGACTTAATTTACCAATTAACGAAATTTCTATTCCTGTTGTAACATCTAGCTCTTCTTCCATTAACAAGTTCATTGCGATACTAGATAAAATCAGGTCTGCATCTGCTTCATTAATATTGCTAGTGTCTATTAGTAAAGTCAAGCGATCTTGATCAGGATAGGATGCGATCGCTCTGAACAATGTTTTTAAATCCAATTCTAGGGACTCTTCTGGTTGACACCAATCAAGAAAAATAATTAAATTGACTTCTCTTAATTTTAAATATAAAAGAGTCGCATTAATCAAAGCTGACGCAATAGTCTGAGCCATTTTTGCCAAAGAAAACTTTTGTGCTTGAGTCAATCCAGCAACGATTAATAAGTTGCGAATATCCGGTTTTTGTACTTCACATAAAGCATTTGTTAACCCATTTACATCTGCATCATTAACATATAAAACTGCTTGACCAGCTACTTCCGGAATAGCAGTATTAGCACAGGTGATCACTGGACATCCACAAGCGATCGCTTCTAATACTGGTAAAGCAAATCCATCATATTTAGATGGATAAACCAATGCTACAGCACCAGTATAAACTAATCTTAACTCCTCCTCATTTAGTTCTAGTAGGTGGATAGCACTACCTGCGGTATAAGACCTAAATTCAGATTTTAATCTCGATTTAGTACCGATCCAAACAATTTCAAATCCCTCTTTAGTCCAAAGCTGAGAAAAAGCTTTAAAAAATAAAATATTATTTTGATAATCCTCGTCTCTATCTACTAAAATAAAGTAAGGTTTGGCGATCCCATACTTATTTTTAAAAGAACTAATTTCAGCTTGGTTTGCTGGATAAAATTTACTGCTGATCCCACAATGAGCAACCTGAATAGATTCTAAAGAAATTCCTGAAAAAACCCTGACTAAGTCGTGAGCTGTATTTTCAGAAATCGAGATATAGGTAGAAGCATAACTGATCGCATCATGTTTTGCTTGTTCCTTTGGTGCTTTAAGATCCGCACCCATAATTTCGGGAATTAGATCATAGGTGATACAGACAGACTGAGTTTTAATTGGTGTGGTATAATAAGTAGAGATAAATAAATCAGCACATTCTTGATCACATACTTGTTGTAGCATTTCGCGATCGCGCTCGATCGTAGTATAATCATAAGATGGCACAAATCTATATTTAACCCCGCTAATTTTCGGAACATTACCTCCTCGATCCAAAATGATGAGATACTGAGCAAAACCATTTTTTGCCCATTCTTCTAACAAGGATTTCCAGATCCGAATCATTCCGGTTTTCTCAAACTGAAATAATATCCCATCAATCAATATTTTTGGAGATCCGATCTGAATTTGCGATAACTCTTCTGGTTGAGTAATTGTGCGATCGACCTTATTATCAATCACCCTAGGAAAATATTCAACCCCGGACTCAATAATTTTGTCAATGCTTTGGATCTCACTGGTCTTTTTGAAAATTGCATAACCATTACGAAGTTTTAAGTTCTGAGCAATGAGGGTATAATTACTATCTCTATCCAGTCGTTGTCGATTTTGATAATTTTTAAAAGTATTGACATCATCCAGACAAATATATTTAGCTCCATAAACTTCCTCCAGTTCAGCTATCCCTGTAAACTCGGAACCATCGATTAAAACAATATCAAAATTATCGATATTATTTTCTTGTTTAATTTTCCTAATCCCATGATCTTCAATTCCAGAGTTGGTAAGATATTCAATATCTTGACGTAACCATCCTAAAATAACCTCTAACGGACAAATACCGAAATTATTTTGATTGCGATAATAAAATTCAGCTACTTCTATTTCAGTCGGAAAATCTGCAATAGACACAGATGAGATATTATAACATTTGACAAAATTATTTTGCTCATACCGATTTTGTAATTCTGCAAATCTCGGTTTTGAAACTTCTATGCAATACAAATTCGGCTGATTTTTATTTTCCAGAATTCCCGTTACAAACGCAGCTGTGCTTCCTGTTCCTGATGAAGAACCTATTTCCAAAATTGTCTTAATATCTTTTTCTCTGGCGATTTTTTTCAACTCATAATAAAACTCATCATTTTTGATCTCAGGGGGAATAATTCGATTAATTTCTGAATCTTTCATATCGAATGTAATCCTTTTCAATTCTGATTAATTTGCTGTTTGAGAGTAGCTAATTGCTGCTGATAATCTGTCCGTTCAGGATATAATTTTACCAGTTTCTCTACAGGTGCGATCGCCCCCTTAATATCTTTCATCTGAATTTTCGTGTTTGCTAAACCTTCCAACGCTGTCTGGTTATCTGGTTCCCGTTTTAAAACTGCTTCATATCCTCTTACTTCAAGTTCCAATTTGGAGGTAGGAGAGGTATCTCCTACCTTTCTTTCCACCTTTGAGTTAGCAAAAGCGGTGCTGATAAACTGGAATGCTCCAAATACCCCTGTTCCTCCAAATGATATAATGGAGACGAGCGCGAAAATCCGTTGGATTAGCTGTTGACGTTCGCGACGGGATGTGTAATAATCTTGCTCACTAATGGCCATTGTGTTAACCTCTTCTTGATTGCTTAATTTGAGCATACCCAAATTTTTCTCCAAAACCATCAGTCTATTTCCTTTTAAAAAACTTGAGCAAATTTCATAATTTTTAACAATTTTTCCAAATTCACAAAAATATCTTCATTAATGGGACTAGGATAGATTAACTTGTGTAGGTATACTCCTGTCGGAATCTCTCCTAATAAATAATAATATTCTAAATCTACTAGATTACTTAACCACCAGTAACAATGATAAACATAATTTGGGGAAAAAATTTCGATTAATTTCGTCCTCTCTTGACAAAATATGGTATTGGTTAACCCACTACCATGAGCAGCTACTATTACTTTAGCATTAGCTAGCAATGCAGCTTGTTTTTTGACTGACATTGATTCTAAATTTACACTTTTAAACCCATAATTCTCTAATAACTTGATCACCTCATCTTCATTGATAATCCGACGATTAGCTGCTAATTTACGACTGATATATAAATGCTCAATTTTCTCTGAGTTGTCGATCGCTTGTTGGTCTAAAAAGTGATGACGGAGAAACTCACAAGTCCATTTTGGCATCCAAGCGATCGTTCCAGGAAAAGATGGTACTATTAATCGGTTTGCTTGGATATGATGATATTGATCTACTGCGATTATTTTGGATTCAGGAATACCCAAATTGTTCAATGTTTCTGTTTGAAAGGAAAGCTGATTGCTGACTAAAAATTGATCAATTTTCCCTAACTCTATCTCACTATTATATAGTAATTGCAGCCGGGGCAAAATATCAAGCATCCAATGAAAATAGACATTATTTAATAATCCAGCTAAAACTACTACTGTTCCGTCGATCTTTTGAATTGGTGGTAATTTTCCTAAAGAAAAAATCGAATGTTTGCTAGGATGTTGATCGGGATGTCCTGGACTTAAGACTGGAAATTCTAGAGATAGATCTCCTAAAATTTTCTGATCGGTCGTGATGATCGCTGTACTAGACTGAGTTTTATTTAACCAAAAACGTCCATTGGGGATAATGGTGACAAAGCTAGCTGGTAACTTCATCTGATCTCCAAATCTAAAACTAAAATGGATAGTTTCTTCGGGGGTATGAGGTGGAGTTAAATCTATGATATTTTCCGGGTAAATCGGTAGATAATTAGTTGTCTCTAAATTCCCAGAAATTGCCCATTCTTTAGTAGTTTCATAAAAACTATTAGGAGGTTCAATTGGTAAAATATTATGAATTACTAAAGTTTGACGATCTAATTTACCTTGTTCACAAAGCAAGATCATTAGCTGATCTAGTGCTTGAGCTAAATCTGGATTAATTTCGATTAAAGTTCGGAAACTAGCGATCGCTTCTGTGATTCTCCCTAATTCTGCTAAAGCAATCCCTAAATTACAATAAGCATCGACATAATTAGGTTGAATATGTAAAACCTTCTGGTAATAACTAATTGCTTCCTCCCATCTCCCACTGGTAGCTAAAACCAATCCTAAACAAAAGTAAACTTCAGCTATATTTGGATTAATCTGTAACGCTTTTTCATACAGAGCGATCGCACCGAGATGATTTCCCAGATGAGCATAAATCTTCCCTAACTCTAAATAGTTTTCCTCTCCATTAGGCTCAAGTTGGATGGCTTTTTGATAAACTGCGATCGCTGACTCAAAATCTTCTTGTTTTGCGAAAGCTTTCCCCATTTCCAAATACAATTCAGCCGATTCACATTGTAACTGTAAAGCTTTCTGAAAACTAGCGATCGCCAGATCAAAATGATGTTCTCTTGCTAAAATCTTGCCTAAGTATAAATAGATATTCAATTGCTTATCGGGCGAATTTAAAAGGTTAATCAAACTAAAGCCAATCGGCATTATATCATTGATTTGCTTAGGGAAGACTAAATTCTGATTAACTTCAGCAATTTGCAGAGATTTTTGCCAATAATCAATTGCCTCATCGATTTTACCTTGAGTTAACCAAATATAGCCTAAATCTGCATAAGCGGTCGCATAATCTGACTTGATGGTAATGGCTGTTTCCCAACAAGCGATCGCCCGTTCCGCATTTCTTACTTGCCAAAAACACCAACCCAGATTATAATAAATATCTGGACTCTGGAACGGCAACTCTAAAATTTTCAAATAATAAGTGATCGCTCCCTCAAAATCTGTTAACTTTTGCAATAATTCAGCCAAATCGAGATAAACTTCAACTAAACTAGGATTAAGATTAATCGTTGTTTCCCAACAAGCGATCGCTTGGTAAAAATCACCTTGCTGAGATAAAGCACAACCTAAATAATAATGAGCTTCAACCTGATCAAAATCAAAATCTATAATTTGCTCATAAAGCTGTTGTGCTAATTTAAACTTGCGCTGCTCCAGATGTCGTTTGGCTTCAGCTCTTAGTATACCCAATAAATCCACCATTTGATCATCGAGTTCGGCTGGATTAATTTGAGCAAGAGCAGATAACCAAATCGTTTCAGCTTGCACAGTTTCACCGAGCAGAAACCAACCAAGACCTAAATACCAATAATGAGAAATTAACCCAGGATCAGCAGCAAGCGATCGCTCCCAGATAGCGATCGCTTCCTTATATTGAAATTGCGCTAAATATTCAGCAGCTTGTTGTTGCATTTTCGCAATATTCAAAGGCTACCTCCACTGAGTCAGATTCACAAAAG
The DNA here is from genome assembly GCA_963744145.1 of uncultured cyanobacterium. Classification (GTDB taxonomy): domain Bacteria; phylum Cyanobacteriota; class Cyanobacteriia; order Cyanobacteriales; family CAWUOF01; genus CAVUSO01. Next base: position 3,588,845 of record CAVUSO010000001.1, read on the forward strand.
TATATAGTCATTATACCTAATCGTCAATCATTGATATTAAATGTGGTAGAGAGAAAAATGTCAGAAAAATTTAGAAAATTTAAGATTCAAACCTGAGAGAAATTGCCACAATAAAAGAAGAAAGATTAACAGTAAATCACGGGATATTGGCCGAAACGCAAATAATCCGGTAATTGGTGAAGTGGAGAGCAAAAAATGGGTATCGCGAGTATTAATCCAGCTACGGGAGAAATTCTGCAAAGTTTTGTAGCACTGACCGATACAGAGATTGAATCCAAGCTGGAAAAAGCTCAACAAGCATTTAAACAGTATCGGAAAACCTCGATCAGCCAAAGAGGACAGTGGTTAAATGCAACTGCACAGATTTTAGAAGAAAACAAAACAGAATTTGCCAAAACCATGACCCTGGAAATGGGCAAAACGCTTAAATCCGCGATCGCAGAAGTGGAAAAATGCGCTCTCGTCTGTCGTTATTATGCCGAAAACGCAGGGCAATTTTTAGCCGATCTCCCTGCTACTACAGATGCTAGTCAAAGCTTTGTCCGCTATCAACCCCTTGGTCCAATTCTAGCAGTAATGCCCTGGAATTTTCCATTTTGGCAAGTATTTCGGTTTGCAGCTCCAGCATTAATGGCAGGAAATGTCGGATTACTCAAACACGCTTCTAATGTACCCCAATGCGCCTTAGCGATCGAAAAAATCTTTCAGCAAGCAGGATTTCCGGAAGACACCTTTCAAACCTTGTTAGTTGGAGCTAATCAAGTAGCAGGGATAATTGCCGATCCCCGGGTCATGGCTGCTACACTTACGGGTAGCGAGGGAGCAGGGATTAGTCTAGCTAGCAATGCTGGTAAACAAATTAAAAAAACTGTTTTAGAATTAGGAGGTAGTGATCCTTTTATTGTATTAGATAGTGCCGACCTGGAAGCAGCTGTAACTACAGGAGTTACAGCCCGCATGATTAACAATGGACAATCATGTATTGCAGCCAAACGGTTTATTCTGACCAATGCGATCGCCGATCAATTTGAGGAAAAATTTGTCGCCAAGTTTAAAGCCTTACGCATTGGCGATCCCATGGATGATAGCACCGACGTTCGGACCTTTGGCAACTGGTCCCATCCTCAAGGAACTTGATGATCTGGTCCAAATTTGCCTAGCAAAAGGAGCTCGTGCTTTAACGGGAGGATCTCCTCTGAGCGATCGTCCTGGTCACTACTATCCTCCGACCATTCTCACCGACTTTTCCCCTGGATCACCAGCCTATCAAGAAGAATTTTTTGGACCAGTTGCCTTAGTATTTCGAGTAACTAACATTGATGAAGCCATCGAACTAGCTAATAGCACTTCTTTTGGATTAGGAGCAAGTGCTTGGACAAATATCCCAGCAGAACGCGATCGCTTAATCGAAGAACTGGAAGCGGGTGCAGTATTTATTAATGGGTTAGTCAAATCCGATCCCAGACTACCCTTTGGAGGGATTAAACGTTCCGGATACGGACGCGAATTAAGTATCCAAGGAATTCACGAATTTGTCAATATCAAAACCGTGTGGGTTAAATAGGACCAATGAATACCGCAGAATTATTAGTACGTTGTCTGGAAAATGAAGGAGTCCGATACATCTTCGGACTTCCTGGGGAAGAAAATATGCACGTTTTGGAAGCATTGAGAAATTCTTCCATTCAGTTTATCACCACCCGTCACGAACAAGGAGCTGCTTTTATGGCAGATGTCTATGGTCGATTAACGGGTCGTGCGGGAGTATGTCTATCTACTCTCGGTCCTGGTGCGACTAACTTAATGACTGGAGTAGCTGATGCTAATCTGGATCGTGCCCCATTAGTGGCAATTACGGGACAAGTAGGAACCGATCGGATGCACATTGAATCCCACCAATATCTAGATTTGGTCGCAATGTTTTCTCCAGTCACCAAATGGAATACCCAAATAGTCCGACCCAGTATTGCTCCCGAAGTAGTCCGTCGCGCTTTTAAATTCGCACAAACCGAAAAACCAGGAGCAGTCCATATTGATGTCCCCGAAAATATTGCAGCTATGCCCGCTAGTGGGGAACCTTTAAGCATAGGAGTTTTAGAAAAAACCTTCGCATCTTTCCGGAGTATCGAAAAAGCCGCAGCCCAAATTTCTGCTGCTCATGATCCCATAATTTTAGTTGGCAATGGTGCAATTCGTGCTAGTGCGAGTGTCGCAGTGACCGAATTTGCCAGTAAATTGAATATTCCTGTCGCTAATACATTTATGGGTAAAGGTGCGATTCCTTATACCCATCCCCTAGCTTTGTGGTCAGTTGGTTTACAACTAAGGGATTATATTAGCTGTGGATTTGATAATACGGACTTAGTGATTGCGATCGGCTATGATTTAATCGAATATTCCCCCAAAAAATGGAATGCTGCGGGGAAAATTCCAATTATCCATATTGACTCTCTCCCCGCAGAAATAGATAGTAGCTATATTCCTCAAGTCGAAGTAGTTGGAGATATTTCTGATTCTCTGTCCGAAATTTTACTCAGAGCCGATCGGACTGGTAAACCAAATTCTTATGCTTCACAATTGCGCGATGATATCCGTGCTGATTACGAACGCTATGCGAATGATGATGGTTTCCCCATTAAACCTCAAAAATTAATTTATGATTTGCGTCAAGTCATGGGACCCGAAGACATCGTCATTTCTGATGTCGGAGCTCATAAAATGTGGATGGCTCGTCATTATCATTGCGATCGCCCAAATACTTGTATCATTTCTAATGGATTTGCTGCCATGGGTATTGCTATCCCGGGTGCGATCGCAGCTAAATTAGTTGCACCCAAACAGCGAGTAGTTGCTGTGACCGGGGATGGTGGATTTATGATGAATTGTCAAGAATTAGAAACAGCACTGCGGATTGGAACTCCTTTCGTTACCATTATTTTTAATGATGGTGGTTATGGTTTAATCGAATGGAAACAACAAAATCAGATGGGTAATTCGGCTTTTATCAAATTTGGTAATCCAGATTTTGTCAAATTTGCTGAAAGTATGGGTTTAAAAGGGTATCGAATTGAATCTACTGCTGATTTTGTCCCGATGCTGAAAACCGCACTTGAGCAAGAAGTCCCTTCTGTCATTGACTGTCGAGTTGATTACCGAGAAAATCTCCGTTTTACGCAAAAAGCGGGTGAATTGAGTTGTGCGATGTAACTCTATAGAGTCCTGACATATATTAGCAGGACTATTTCATCCTCGATCCTAAATTCAGACCTAACCCCCCAACCCCCTTCCCTACAAGGGAAGGGGGAGTAATTAAGATCATTAAATTTATGGGATGTTTAAGCAGATTAATTCTAATCCCCTTTCCTCTTAGGAGAGGGGTTGGGGGAGAGGTCAAACAATTTGTAGCATGAAACAGTCCTGTATATATTAAAGGTATATCTCACTCTTATTTAATTAATCATCCCAATGAAAATTGCTACCTGGAATGTTAATTCAATCCGTACTCGTTTAGAACAAGTCAGTCAATGGTTACAAACAAATCCAGTTGATGTCCTCTGTCTCCAAGAAACCAAAGTCGTAGATGCTGATTTTCCCATGTCACCTCTCCAAGATTTAGGTTATCATGTCTATATATTTGGGCAAAAATCTTATAACGATGTCGCTATTCTCAGTCAGATACCCTTAACTAATCTCAGCCTGGGATTTGCGCCAATTATCGGTGATAATGATTATGAAGAACAAAAACGGTTAATCGCTGGTACTTGTAATGGGATTCGCATTATTAATGTTTATGTTCCCAATGGTGCCGAAGTCGGTAGTGATAAATATATTTATAAATTAAACTGGTTAAACCATCTGGGTGAATATTTAAAAATTAGCCTTGACAAAAATCCAGATTTATGTATATGCGGAGATTTTAATATTGCTCCAGACGATCGGGATATTCATAACCCAACTATTGCTAAAAACTCAGTTATGGCTTCAGAACCAGAACGTCAAGCCTTACAAGAACTGCTAAACTTAGGTTTACAGGATGCTTTTCGGAAATTTACCACCGAGGGAGGATATTTTAGTTGGTGGGATTATCGGGCTCGTGCTTTTGAGCGTAACAAAGGATGGCGGATCGATCATCACTATCTGAGTGCTAATCTATATGAAAAATGTATTAGCTGCACCATTGATAAATCCCCTCGTCAACTGAGTAAACCGAGTGACCATACCCCAGCGATCGCGGAATTTTCTCTCTAAGTATGTGGAACTATTGAGCAATTAATTGCGACAATATAAGTGTTAACTTAAATTAGCTCCAGGAGCAAGTAAACATCAGGTGTTACATCTAATCAAAAAACTATTTCCTCAACAATCTCAATCTGGTTCACCTCCTACCCAGTAATCGATTAATTGGGTAATTCCCGGACAGCTAGCAGTAGGTAGTTTACCACGTTCTGGTGCAGATATCCCATTAGGTGAAGCCAATATTCAAGTAATTCTCTCTTTATGTCATCCTTCCGAAGGAAACCTACCAGATCAAGTTGCTCAAAATTTTCACTGTATTAGATACGTTTTACCTGATAGTTATTATGAAACAGAAATTACCGGTGAGCAAATTCACCAAGTAGTAGAAATAATTAGACATCATTTAGAAAATCATCAACCAATATACGTGCATTGTTTAGCTGGAATTGAGCGCTCTCCCACAGTTTGTATTGCGTATTTATGTCGCTATCATAATTTAGAAATTTGGGAAGCAACAAATTGGCTCAAGGAAATTCATCCACGTTCCCACCCGTCAGCATCAGGAATGAAAGCAATTCAAGATTTTCTTGCTACTGCAACTGTTTAATAAAAACTGGAAATTTGCAATTATTTATTAATCAGGTTAAAATGACCCAATCAGAAGCTAATTTTAATCTCCAACCCGTTCAGATTCCCGCTGGATATATCAATATTATGGGATATGTCGATGAGTCGGAAGTAAATGGTCCGGGAAGTCGTGCGGTAGTCTGGGTTCAAGGATGTGCGAGAGAATGTCCCGGATGTTTTAATCCCACATCCTGGTCTTTTTCAATTAATCAACTGATTGCGATCGATGATCTAGTCAAAAAGATTCTGAGCAATTCCCAAAATGAAGGTGTAACTTTTTCTGGTGGAGAACCTTTTTGGCAAGCATCTAGTTTAGCAGAAGTAGCGCGTCAAGTTAAAGCAGTGGGATTGAATGTAATGTCTTTTACAGGATTTACTTTAGCAAAATTGCGATCGCCCTCTGCCCCACCAGGATCTGAAGATTTATTAGCCCAACTTGATCTATTAATTGACGGTCCTTATATAGAATCCTTAGCAATTAATCAACCCAATTCTCTAGTTTCCTCTAGTAATCAACGAGTCCATATTTTTAATCCTAACTTGAGCGATCGATTAACTTGGGCAAGTGACCAGATGGAAATTCATATTCTGAAAGATGGTAGTCGGATTGTGACCGGATATCGTGGTCAAATGAATTTATTTGACTAGCAGAAAATAGAAAAAATTGCTTATGGTCAATGAAGGCTAAATATGGAGTATAATAATCGTGTTATACCTAACATTGTAGGAAGAGAAATATTTAGTTACAATATGTAGTAACAATCAAGATATGGAATTTGAGTGGGATGAGACTAAACGTCTTGCTAACCTTCACAAACATGGCATTGACTTTATCGACGTTTCAGTAGTTTTTGATGGAGACATCGTGACGGTTGAGGATGATCGGTTCAGTTATGGGGAGCAGAGGTTTGTGACTTTTGGTTTGTTGCAAGGGATAGTAGTCGCGATTGTCCATACAGAACGAGAGAAAGTTACCCGGATTATTTCTGCTAGGAAAGCAACCAAATATGAACAACGAATTTACTTTGAGCAAATCTCAAACTGATTGGCAACGTCTAGATGCTATGACTGATGAAGATATTGATTTCTCTGATTGTCCTGAAGTTACACCGGAAATGTTTGCTAAAGCAGTAGTCCACCGGGGTTTGCCGAACTCTGATAGTAAAGCTGAAGTGACTTTACCCATTGACATTGATGTGTTGGAAAAGAAATTAGAAACTTTTAATTAGTTAGGTTACCAGTTCAAAGCATCAGCACTCGGGCGACGATTGATCGCTTAAAATTTTGCTTGCTCGCTTGCCATGAGCGAGCGTAGAGACGTTCAGACGGAAATGTACAGAGCGGAGTCGAGGGCTGTGTACTTAGTGGATTCATGTTCTCTTTTTTACCACATTCTCACTTCAACTGCGTAACTTCTGAGAAAATACTATATTTCTCATTTTTTTCTTGACTTATTAATAAAGAACAGGTATTATCTCATTTAAGTCAGTGAAAGATTTACTTGGCTGACCCGATCGCCTTTTCAGATGGGGCTACTCTCAACCAAATTTCTTAGTCCCCTGGTTTCGATCGCAGGGGTAAGGGAGATTTATGTCTGTAGCAGATCAACAGAGAAATGATCTGAGGTTGGTACATAAGTAACTTTACTGATTTTGGCTGATTTGCATAATTTTCTGATTTTGGTCTGGTTAATAGTCAAACACTGAACAAAAACTGGGGAAATTCAACTTATGTCAAAAGGTGATCATATCTACGTTCACTGGTTCACTGTTGTATTTAAGTAGTTCACTGTCCAAGTATTTTCTACTAGAGTGTTAAAACAATGAATGATTTAAAAGTTTTAGGTGCTATTGCAAGTACGGCAGGAGCAGTTGGTGCAGAAGCTATAACTGTAGCCACTATTACTTCTACTGTTCCCGCAACAGGAATCGCAGGTTTTTTGGGCTTGACTACAACTGCTACAACTGTCGTAGCTCTTCCAGCAGCAGGTCTTGTCGCAGCAGCAGGTCTTGTCGGTTACGGGATTTACAAAGGAGTACAATTAGCACGTAAATAATCTTAACAATCACTCCCTACTCGTTAGCAGACCCCTGGCAAAAGTCGGGTAGGGTTATCCTGGCATTTTGATTGATTTCCAATAGCTAAAAAATGGCTACACAAACATTATCCTGATCTTAAGCCAACTTTAAATTAAGTCAGCCAAACTATAATAGGGCGATCGCTCACTAGCATCAATATCCGAGCCCGGGCTGTTTTATTATCCCCTTTGACCTCTCCCCCAACCCCTCTCCTAAGAGGAAAGGTGAGCAAGATTTAATAGTATTAATTACTCCCCCTTCCCTTGTAGGGAAGGGGGTTGGGGGGTTAGGTTTTAAGATTTAGAATATCGCAGGTCGAATGAAACAGCACTGCTCCCTGAGCTAAAGATCGCCATCTCGATCAAAGTTACTTATATAAAGGATATCCCCAAAAATGCAAACTATTCAAGTCGCTCAAATTAGCGGTATTGCAGGCAAAATCATTGGTACAATTCCCGTACAAACTAGGGGAAGTATAACTATCAAAATAGTTGGTAATATGTTACAAGTCCAAAAAGAAACATTTTATGGTTTGGAAACAGAAGAAACTATTATCCCGATTGAAGAGGTTAAAGCAATTGAAACAGGGGAAGGCTGTACTTGGTGGCTGTTTTACTTAGGAAGTGTTCCATTAATCTTAGGAAGTGTTCCATTAATCTTAGGAGGTTTTTCAGGATATTTTTTAATTGGTATTATTTTTATTGTTCTAGCATTTGTAGTCAAACAACGACGAATTATTATTTATACCAGTAAAATAGATTTGATTTTATTTTATAAAAAGACTGAAAAAATCGCTCCTTTTAAGACTGCTCTTTTAGAATTTATTTGTTCTAAAACTGCTACAGCCAAAACTGCTAATATTCCCAAACCCCCACAGACTATCCCATCACCACCACAGACTCCTCCTTCATCACCCCCACGCGCTTTAGGTAAGAAATAAAATTAGCTTTCTAGTTTTAGTTTAACATATTATGTCAATTTATGAGCTATCTGGAAACCATTTTTGCAGAAATATCGAGACTAAATCAAGGGTTAAGATTAACCTTTGGTCCACCAGATGTAATGCAGGAACAGTTAGCAGAATTTCAAGAAAATTACTCGCAACTGTTAAAAATTCAAACGGAAATAAATGCTTATCGGGAAATACTGCAAGGAGAAATTGCTAAAATTGATGCGATTAGATTAGCTAAAGCAGCTGCGGGAATAGTTTTGCTCTTGGTCAGTGAAAACAACGATAATAATAACAGCGATTTTCTGAGTGAAATTGGTTCACAAATCGCTTCACAAGTTGGTAATAATCTTTTAGATGAAGCGATCCATACCGAAAACAGTTTACGAGAATTATATCAGGTTTTAACTACAACTGATCAGGGCATTGTAGTAATGCTTCAGAGAATAGAAACTCTGATTTATGTGGCTGAAGAATGTTCAAGTAATTTCGCTTGTAGAGAGTATCTTGATTCTACCTATTCATCCGCTAGTTTATCTCAATTATCGGCAAATTTAAGCGATCTAGCTGTTCGGTTAAAGTTTGATTTTGTGATTGGTAAACCTGAATTAGTTAAAAAACAAGCGTTATCAATAGAAGAAACTATTCAAGAGTTACAGCATTTTAAAGACAAATTAGAGAAATTTACCCAGTGGTATCGAGAAAATAGCGATTTAACGGTAACTATTGGTTTTATTGAGACTTTATTAGGGTTTCTGGGAAGTGGTGTTGCTAATATTGAATATAACGGTAATGGAGAATTAGTTTTTACCATTGAAGAAAAACAGTGGGCTGTAGCGGATATCGGGAATTATTGTCAGAGTTGGGAGGAGAGTATTAATTATTTATTACCTTTATCCAGTGCTTTGGTAAAGTTTGTTAAACAGTATTTTAATCATCCCAGTATAGATAAACTGACCACAGTTACACTCCCATCTAGAAGTTTGGATAACTTGCAAGCAGAAATTATTATGCAGGTTAATAGTATTAATTCTAAGTTTTATTTGCTCAATTCTAGATCGATTAATCAACAATTACAAAAAATCATCAATTTTCAAGAACAGATTAAATTTATTCAGACTAATTTAAGAATAGCAGTGCAAAAGTTTGATCCTAAAGCAGCATTTCCTTTAAATTGTGAAGCGATCGCAGCTTTATTAAATTTATTAGGTCTGTTTCTGGTAGGAGTAGGATGCGATCGGGAAGGAATTTTAGTTTTTTACCACACCGAAGGTACAGAAACAGTTACTAATATGATCCAGACTTGTGTTAGGATCGAACAAAGTCTAAAACAATCAGTTATTACCAGCATTAATTTAAGAAGATTAGCAGAACAATGTCTAAAGAGTGCTAATTTAATGCAAGAATTAGAAGCAAATAAACAGCCAATTGCTTTGACATATTGGCAACAGAAAGTCAAAGAAGCAACCAAAGAAGTAAAAACTATTAACCTAGCTTTTGAAGATGTTAAAAAGATGCGGCTACAGGTTAAATACCTGCAAAAGATCGCCGATCACCTGACGCAAATTAAGCTAAAATTAGAAAAAGTTATTCGAGTAGCTGATCAAAAAACAGGGCTGTTTCTCGGTTCTTTAACCATTAGTGTTTTAATGGCTATCTTAGGATCTATTTCTGCCATAGAATTGAGCGATCACGGTCAACTCCTCATTTATCAACCAGAAAACGAGAAACCCCTAGAAGCTAAAGCAATCGTTGAATTTTGCTCGAAATTACAGCAAAAAATCAAACCTCAGCTAGCTAAAATTGAGCAACTAATTCAACTGGGAGAAAAATGTCTTAAAGATGTCGCATTTCGCAAAAAATTAATCGCGCAACAGCGAAAAAATCAGCTAGCTTTAAACCTACTTGTAGCATTTTCCCTATTGGTAGTGTTAATTCCTGTAGGTTGGTTCGGTGGAAATAGAGGATTTCAAGAATATACCCGATATAAAGCTAATTCGTTAGTAGCGCCAACAGGATCAGCGATCGCAGCGACAAATATAAATGACTTAAAAATTCAACAGCAGCAATTAAAAGAAGCGATCGCACTTTTAGAAAGTATTCCCTCTATGCCTTGGTCAAGCTATCAGCAAGCGCGAGCAGATATAGATAATATTTTGCTGCGGTTACAAACAGTAGAGGAAAAAATAAAAGTAGAAGAAGAAGCATTAACTACCCTGCAAACAGCCGTAGAATTAGCAACAGAATTAAGCAACAATACGAATAAACTAGACACCCAAATATCTAACTTACGGGAATCAAAAACTAAATGGCGAAAGATCATCGCCCTATTAGATTCAATTCCCGAGGAAACATTTGTTTTTCAGCAAGCTCAACAATATCTAGCGGAATACCGCTCCAAGTATAATGCTATAGCCAAGCAAGTAAATGTAATGGATAAATTAGAAAAAGTGCCATAACTCGCGATCGCATTCCCTTGTTGTTCAGTATTACCCCCAACAGTCTTTTCTAGTAAGGGATTAGTCACAGCACTTAGAACGCGATCGCCGCTCAACAACAAATCGCCCAAACCCAACAACAAGCTGAAAAACTAGCGGCCAAACTGCGATAATTGGGTATTGAGCCAAATACACTACTTTGATTACTGGTGGAGTGGGGGCGATCGCTTCCATTTTCCTTTATACCAGATTCACCAAGCACTGCTACAGATCCAGATCCCCCTCGCATCCCCCTTAAAAAGCTACGGTAGACCCAAGACTGGGAAAAAGAGGGGCTTCATTGTATACAGCGATGGCACAACATCAATCAGTAAATATTCGGAAAATCAGTAAAAATCGAGCCGAGCAAGTTGGATATTACCGATTTTTAGGGAATGAGAATGTAAAAACTGGAGAATTAGTTGTAAGTTTAGGAGAGCATTGCGCCTTACAGGTAGATGGAAAACACCATGTCTTAGCGATAGCGTGATAGTAGTGAAATTAACTTAGAGTCTCACTATCGGGAGATTGAAATCCGAGGGAATTGGAGTAGTAGGAAACAATAAAGATGTCGGATTTTATATTCATCCCACACTGGTACTAGATGCAGAAAATGGATTCCCACTTGGAGAAGGGGCGTATTGCAATACGCCCGTACAGTGCAATTATGGACAAGATCACCTGCTCATCAGGATCAGCATGAAAGAAAATATAAAAACTTACCGATTGAAGAAAAAGAATCCTATAAAGGGCTACTGTCAGCCGCTCAAACCCGCACCTGTTTCAGCTGGTCTAATGTGAAAATGGTGACTCATATAGGCGATCGGGAAAGCGATATATTTGAGGAATTTGTCAGAGTACCTAATCAACAGCATCATCTCTTAATTAGAGTCGGACAGAACCGTCGGCTCAAAGAGCAGTCCGAGTCTCTGTATACCTATTTAAGTCAGCAACATTGTGAAGGAACTTATCCCATTGAAGTCCAGGCTGACTCACAGGTTGAACGAACAGCGAGAGAAGCATTCATGTGCAGGGGCGTATTGCAATACGCCCGTACTTGCCCTCGTTCAAATTCAGCGTCCTGAGCATTTATCTGCCGCAGATGATCCGGAAAGTGTCAGTACGGGCGTATTGCAATACGCCCCTACAACGCAGTGGAAGCTGTAGAAATCAATCCACCAAAAGGTCAACAACCGATTCACTGGCGATTACTCACCACACATACAGTAGTTTGTATTGAACAAGCGCTACAAGTAATTGAATGGTACAAATGGCGCTGGCGGATTGAACAATTGTTTGCTACGCTCAAATCCGTTGGCTTAGATCTCGAAGCAACTCAATTAGAGTCAATTAAATCTATTCAAAAATTGTGTGTTTTAGCTTTATCGGTAGCTGTCAGAATTTTGCAGTTAATTGTCGGGCGTGACCAGCCTGAATTACCTGCAACCTACGCATTCAATGATGAACAACAGCAATGTTTATCCCAGATTGCTCCGACGGTTTCCGGGCAAACTTTGGCACAGCAAAATCCTGATCCACCTCATTCTTTACCTTGGGCAGTACGGGCGCAAAAGCAATACGCCCCTACCGATTATTGCTCGACTGGGTGGTTGGTCTGGCTATCGGTCTCAAAAACCGCCGGGAATTACTACCTTAGTGCGCGGACGCGAGCCAATTTCAATCCTTTTTTTATGGTTGGAAACTCGCTCTAGGTATGGTTGTGTGTACACCGTAGCTCCTAAGAGGAAAGGGGTTGGGGGGGAGGGGGAGGTGTTCTGCTAGAATTAAAAGTCCCCCTTAATAAGGGGGATTTAGGGGGATCTAGCTCTGTGCAACTTCACATTAAATTGGTATTATAAGATTAAAATCTAGTTTCATATTCAATCACTGCTTGACTATCCCCGGAAAAATCTGTACCACCACGAATCCGAAGTTTATTAGTGAGTCGATAGCGCAAATTAAACTGTAAAGGAGTAGGTGCTGTCAAAATCTTTAAGACGGAAGTAGATAATTTTCGGGAGAGATCTAAACCTGCTTCTGCAGCTAATCCTAACGTCGATGAATTTGATGAGCTACGGGCTTGATTTTGGGGAATTAAAGTGGGAAAAAGTCGAAACTCACTTAACCCCGTAGCATTAGTAATAAGATTCTGAAAATTTCCGAATATTGCTGATCCAGCTAAATTTGCAATCCCCAGGGTACTATTTCCTCGTCCTAAAGTATTGATAAAACCACCACCAATCAAAGCAACGATCTCTGCTGGAGATCGGGTAGGAGAACTGGTTAATCGTAACTGATCAAGTAATTGACTAGCTTGACCTTTTACCCGAGCAGTAATAATCACTGTTTCCGAACCAGTACCACTCGCTTTAATCACATCTTCCTGCACTTCATTAGAAGCTGGATTCGGTAATCTTGAACCTCCTTGACTGTCCTGTACTGTCGCAACTAGACTCACATTTAATACTGGATCTAGTCCTATATTTGGGAAAAATTGAGCTGTTTGCTTATGGTCTTTATCAAGACTAAACTGAGTCGTAAATAAGTTGACCTGTCCACTTTTCAAGCGAATTGTTCCTTCGGGTTGCAGATCAGTCAAAGGACCATTTATGCTCAAATCACCTGCTGCTAAAAATTCTAATATAGGAGCGCGAGTAATTCTCACCCTATCTCCCAAAATCAACTTTAAATTATTGAACTCTGGTTGAATAGATGGTCCGTTATTATCACTAGATTGAACTGCAAAAGCAGTCATCTTGGGATCAGATAATAATACCTGTCCATCGCTTAAAATAATTTGACCACTAAGTTTTGGTACTAAAGCATTTCCTTTGAGTAAAATCTTACCATTTACATCCCCTTGATACAGTCCACGCAAATTCATCGCTAACCGATTTAAGTTCACTGTCAAGGGATTGTCATAATCTGGATCTTGTGCAGTTAAATCTAAGATTAAAGGTAATACTCCTTTGACCGTAACTTCCCCTTTACTAAATTGTCCTTTCAATAGTTCCACATTTAAGCGATCGCGAGTAAAATTCACCTTACCCTTAATTCCAGTGATCGGATCTGGTAACACTGATGCTTTGACTATTGCATCTTCAAATACCGCTCCACCTGTAACAGTAGGACGCAAAACTGTACCTCCTACCATTAATTGTACTTGTCCTTTTCCTCCTAACCAACTCACCTCATTATTGAGTAAGTTCAACAGAGATAAACCTTCATTTTTCACATTTACATTTAAACTAATCTTGTCACTATCTGGAAATACTTTCATAAAAGACAACCGATAGGGAAAACTTCCATTTACTTCAATCGGGTCTTTTCCTCCAGTTTCTAAATCAGCACCAAAATTTAATCTAGCATTTGCATAGGAAAAACTTCCCGATGCTTTCTGTAAAGGTTTACCATTTAACCTTCCTTCTGGAAAACTAATCACTCCCCGAGCTAAAGGATTATCTTGATTACCAGCTAGAGCAGCAGTAACATTAACATTTCCGGTAATATCAATAAAGCGGAAATCAACAAATTGTCGTAAAGTCTCGATCGGGAAATTTTCGACTCGTAATTGTCCTGATTGATTTCCGACTCCAACTTTTCCGGAAAAACTGATTAAGGTCTTACCATCTTCTAACCTGACTGGAATTAACGTCAGAGATCCATTGTCTAAAGATCCTTTAGCAATGACCTTTTCTGCATTAAGTTTACCCCAGTTCCATTTAGAACCAGTGAGATCAAAATTAGCAGCAATTCCTCCATTTAAAGAACCTGTAAAATTAACTGTACCACCAAAAGTTCCCTTAAAATCTGCTAAAGGAGGTAAATTGTTTTGTTCAGCTAGGTTTCGTTCTTGAATTAAGGTTTCAATTTCTGAAAATCTTCTTAATTGGGAAAGGAGTGGTAAATTTTCTAAACTTTCTTCGACAATTGGGATTTGTTGAGCATTACTATAAACTGGGGGAGTTAATCCTCTAGAGATATCGCTAATATCAAACCATTGTAGAGCTGTAAGAACTGTTTGAATTTGTCCTGCTTCTACTTTTGCTGTACCTTGAAATTGGGGATTTGAACCTGCTAAAGATAACCGGAAATTTTCCAGACTATATTTACTTTCTCCTTGCTGAATTTGAGCATTAGCTAAACTAGCAATCCCATTGACGATATTAAATTGGGCTCCTAAATTGTCCATGATAAAGCGACCTGCTCGAAAATTAGCGATCGCGATATTACCTGTTGCTCCTAATTGAGCTAGATCAAAGCTTTGAATTCTCTTAATACTGACATTACCAGTTAGATTACCACTCAATAATCCCGGTCCGACGGGAGAGGGTAAAGCGATATTAGCAGTAGCTAATGCAAAATTATTTAGACTGACTTGAAGATAATCTCCTTGCACAATTCCGGTCGCGATCGCATCTCCATGTTGAATCTTAAATCCATTAATTGCTGCTACATTTAATCCTCTACTTAAATCTATATTTGCGACAAGTTGGTCTTGTTTTCCAGCAATTTGTAAATCTATACCTTGTGAACTTGCGTTGATTTTACCACTTAATTGCGGATCAAAAGCGATTTGATTAATTGCTAAATTAGCAAAAGCTAAATTTCCCTGAATACTTGGTGCTGTTAAGGTTCCTCCAATATGTCCTTGGAAATCTGCTTCTCCTGATAAGGGATTAGCTGCTAGATAGGGATTAGGAGGAGCTAGATGTAATCCTACATCTCCAACTTGTTTGAGGTTTAAGTGATTTGCTTGGATATTAAAATCAAATTCACCAATTTGAGGAAGATAATTAGCTCCTAAATTAGCATTAATAAACCCATTTGCAGTAACTTGTGGTAAAATTTGATTTTGGGAAATAGTAATATTATTAGCATTAAAGGAAGCAACTTGTAACTTTTGTCCATTCCAATTAAATGCTGTTTGTACTTGTTCGATCGCTGCATTTCCTACTTGTAAATTAGCGATATTTGCATTTCCTCCAATCGCTAAATCAGCTAAATTAATATCAAAATTTCCAGTCAAGTTTCCCGCGACAATATCATTAACTCCATTCTGAGCAGGAGTAATTCCCGGAATTGCTGGGGGGACAATATTTGCTAATTGAATGGGGAATTGTTCGATATTTACTGCTAAATTATTTCCCTGAACTTTACCGGATGCGATCGCATCTCCCCTTTGAAGTGCAAAACTATTTAGTGCTTGTAAATTCACCCCTCTTGATAAATCTAAATTAATGGCAATTTTATCTTGTCTTCCCGTTACTTGGAAATTAACTCGATTAAGGTCTGCTGCTATTTGTCCACTTAAAACCGGATCAAACACAATATTATTAACAGCTAAACCATAAATATCCAAATTTCCATCAATTGCAGGTGATGTTAAATTACCAGATACACGACCGTTATAATCTACCAATCCAGCAATATTAGGAACTCCAGCAATATTAACTGGTAAAGATGCAATTGTTTGTAAATTAAAATTACTCGCTTTAACATTAAGATCGAAATTATTAATTGTTGGGACCATTCCGGTAAAAGCAGCTAACACAACCCCATTCACTTTTAAATTAGGAGCAGTAGCTTCTTGGATATCTAACCTTTCTCCATTCCATTGAAATTGTGCTGTTAAAGTCGATCCTGCAAATAAATTCAGTGCAGTGCTAATATTAGGTGAATCCAGTTGAAGATGAGTTGGTGTTCCCGTAGGAATAGCAGGAACAAAACTCAAATTTCCAGATGCTTGGATTGCGGAAGGTTGGAGAGCAGTGAGGGAAGCTCCAATTTTAATATTACTATTCAAATTACCAGCAAACTCTGGGAAAAATTGACCAGTTTGGAGGTCATTAGTCGCAACTTGAGCAACAATACGATTATCTTGTAAACTAAAAGCACTAACATTAATTAATCCATTTTGCACTCGGACTCTTAAGTCTCCAGTAGCACCAAGTTGGGAAACATTAAAACTCTTATTAATTTGAGCAGATAAGTTTAAATTAGCAGTAGCTGACCCTTGACGGATTGCAGCGATAATTTGCGGTTGAATTCCGGGAATTGTTTGATCTGACAATAACTGACTTAATTGGATCGGAGCGGTATTAACCTCGGTTCGGAACAATCCATTTTTGAGATTAATTTGGGAAAGTGCTAGATTAGCACCAGCTATATTTGCTGCTACAGAACCAGTAACTTGTAAATCCGGTACTTGAAAAGATGCAGTCGTACCGCTCACATTTAATGCAAAAGCTAAAAGCTGTCCTTGTTGTAAAAGAGCAGGGATATTAATTAGATTAATTTTGGGAAGATTCGGTGCGATCGCAGCTAAATTAAAACTAGCTAAAGGTAAATTATCACCAGTCAAAAATGTTTGCCAAATTCCCTGTTTAATAGTACCAGAAGCATTTACCTTTCCACCAGCTAAAGCTAAAGTTCCTTCCGCGATCGCTTGAATATTTTGTAAAGATGGTGCAACTAAAGGAGCAGAAACATTAACTCTACCACTAACAATACCTTGATTTAAAGGTAACGGTGATAATCCGGGAATTGGTTTTAAAGTAGCAAGATTAATCCCATCTCCAGATGCTAAAATTTGAACTTGATTAGGTGTCAATAAACCTTGAGCGATCGTAGTTCCACTACCCAAATTAATTTTAGCATTACGCAGACGAACAACTGTTTTATCAACAATTAATTCTCCTGTAGTTGGGAAAAGAGCTTCATTAGCTTGGAAATTAACTACAGTTTGAACATTATCAGCAGGACCAAGAATAGTACCTTTAGCTTGAATTTTTCCGAGGGGAACTGGTGACTTAATCCCATAACTTAGAGCGAGACTTTCTCCGGGGAGATTTCGAGCGATAAAATCTGCAACTAGGGAAGGTTTCTGATCAAGTTTAATTTGACCATTAGCAGTAATTTCTCCCCCAGCACTAGGATTAACTAAAGCATTAATAATCGAAAAAGAAGTTCCCTTAAGTTGAAAATCAGCTTTGAGATTAGCCACATCAATTTTATCTACTTGGAGCGGACTAACATTAACTAAAGTTCCTTGTACAACTGGTGCAGCAAGTTTACCAATCACCTTCACACTTGCTCCGACTTTTCCCAGCACAGAGACAGGTAGAGTGACTTTTAAAGTATCTAACAGATCAGGAATTGGCGCAGATTTTACCTGAGCAGTAAGATTAAAACTATCATCAATATTAATAGTACCTTGAGCTAATCCGAATACTTTGCCATAAAAAGCACTAGCATTTTCGAGGGTAATTTGTTTTCCTTTTGCTCGTAAACCACCATTAGCTTGGGTAAATTTTTGTGGTAAAGGAGTAATTTGGGCAGTTACATCTCGAAAAGTAGCAGTTCCCATTAAATTTGGTAATTCTTGGGGATGAATGGGACTAATCTCGACATTGAGATTAGCATCGATTCTACCTGCTTGTAATTCCAATGGTAGTGGAATCAATCTACTAATATCTTCAGCTTTAAGATTATTAGCTAGAGCTAGTAATTTAATAGTCTTTGGGGGCCATAAAGGTTGTCCAGGATCACGAAGACTTTCCCCTGTCAGATTAAATGTGCCACTTTGTAAAGATTTTCCTTTAGCAGCAAATTCCAGAATTTGATCTTTGTCTTCTAAATGACTAATTTGACCAGTTACTTGGTTAAAGACAATTGGATTTTGATGTGCTAACTTTTGGACTTGAGCAGGGGGATTCTGAACGATGGTTCTAGCTCTGGGTAGTAATGCGACCGTTGCATTACTAAATTTAATCTCAGATACTTCTGTCTTAATTCCACTAACTTGATTCTTACCAGAACTCCGAGATTTAAACCAAGTATTATCTGGGTATTGTTCAGCATAGACGGTAGGATCGATAAAATTGAGTTTTAACTCTAGATGTCGATTCAGAATCACTTGGGTCGGGTCAAACTCTACTTCGACCGCTTTAGTCTTAGCACTATTTAAGTCCAGAGTCGTTGAGGGTAAAGCAGAAGGACCAAAACGTAAACTGGTCAAGGAAAATCTTTCTAATCGTCCAACTTGCACAGGTCGTTTCAGACTATCCGTGAGAGTTTTGTCCAGTAAAGGGACTAATTGTTCATCCAGAAATGTCTTTAACCACCAAGCACCCCCAGCGATCGCTCCGACTAAAATTAACCCAAGGGTAATGCTAGTACGGTTAAAGAGAATCAGCCATAACCGTCGATTTGTCTGAGGGGAATCACCACCGCTATTGGGGGAATTGGTCATACCATACTCACTCCATCACATCAATTTTAGATTTTAGGTGTTAACTTTGGGACGATTCTGGTAATTAGGGTAATTAACCGAATTTTAGGGGATTGCGGTTAGTACCGATCGCGAAACGTTCTGAGTCCCTGTAAAATAGGATTGGTGAAACGAAAAAAATATCTAACCCATGCGAGTGTTTGTCCTCATATTTAATTCTCGAACTGATAACGAGGGAATTCATACGATTCGGATTGGTAATCGCAATCAGGTACTGATGTTTGAATCAGAAGACGACGCGATTCGCTTTGGTCTGATGCTAGAAGCTCAAGACTTCCCCAGTGCTAGCGTGGAAGCATTAGACGAGGAGGAAATCAAAGAATTTTGTCAGAGTGCAGATTACGACTGTCGCTTGATCGGTCTTGGAGAATTAACTATACCTCCAGAAACTAATGTGGATTCGACCGACTGGACACCGGAAAAAAAAGCATCCGAATTCTCTGAGTCTGAACTAGATCGAATTAAGCGTAAGCTTGAAGGACTACTGTGAATGATCCAAGTATGAACAATATTCAGGAGCGCGGGTATCTTCTCACTGAGCAGATTAACCTCAACAGTCAGAATTTAGATCAGTTAAGTTCCCTGGAGTTGGTAGATCTGTTTAATCAAGAAGATGCCCAAGTCCTGAGCGCGATCGGGGCAGCTCGAACCCAATTAGCCCAAGCTATCGATCGTACTGCCTACGCATTAAAGCATAATGGACGCTTATTTTATATCGGTGCTGGCACTAGCGGTCGTTTAGGAGTTTTAGACGCGGCTGAATGTCCACCAACTTTTTGTAGTCCTCCGGAAATGATCCAAGGAATTATTGCTGGTGGTGCTGGTGCTTTAGTCCGCAGTTCTGAAGAATTAGAAGATAAATTTGCTGATGGTGCGGTCGCGATCGCTCACCATCAGATTACCCAGTTGGATGTGGTCTTGGGGATTACTGCTGGTGGTACTACACCCTATGTTCATGGTGCTTTACAAGCAGCTCGTCAACGTGGAGCAACGACTATTTTTATGGCTTGTGTTCCCAGCGAACAAGTTAGCAGTAATGTTGATATTGATATTCGGCTATTAGTTGGACCAGAAATCCTCGCTGGTTCGACTAGACTGAAAGCTGGAACAGTAACTAAAATGGCCCTAAATATCATCTCTACTGGGGTGATGGTCCACCTGGGCAAAGTCTATGGTAATCGCATGATTGATGTGGCTGTCACCAATCAAAAATTACACGATCGCGCAGTCCGGATCATCCAAGATTTGACCAACTTAACTCGCGAAGCTGCGTCCCAAATCCTTGAACAAAGCGATCGCTCGGTTAAGTTAGCTTTATTAAAGCATTGGACTGGTCTAAATCAATCAGCAGCATTAACCCTATTATCTCAATCCCAAGGTAACCTTAAAAAAGCACTATCCAGTTATCAAAGTAGATAATGGTCATTTTGCTCAACCATCTCCACTCTTTTACACTTGAATTTTTATGTCTTGGGGTAAATTATTACAGCCTGATTTAGTTCTAGGAGGTTCGATCCTCAATCTGACACCGGAGATTATTCACCAATATCATCTCCAAGGATTGGTATTAGATGTGGATGAGACTCTTGTACCTCTGAGTGCTAGAGAAGTTTCCCCCCAACTACGAGAATGGATTGACCAGATGCGTCAAGTGACCACCATCTGGTTGGTCAGTAATAATATCAGTCACAATCGGATTGGTCGGATTGCTGATTCTTTGAATTTGCCTTATCTTAGTGGTGCCCGTAAACCTTCTCGACGGAAGTTAAGTCAAGCTGTGAGTCAGATGAATTTACCAGTAGCCCAAGTAGCTATGGTTGGCGATCGCTTGTTCACTGATGTCCTTGCGGGTAATCGTTTGGGGATGTTTACCATTCTGGTTGATCCCGTCATTAATAATGGACAATCCCTCTCTCCATCTCCCATCCGTTCTTTGGAAATCTGGCTCTCTCAAGCTTTAGGTGCTTCCCTCACTCCACCAGAATAAAACTGTCTCATTGTTAAGTTGAGTAAATATAAAAAAAATATTAAGGATTTATTTGTTACGAAATATGTTTGCAATACTAATAATAGTTCAAATGGGGTCAGCCAATATAAAGACCCTAAACATATAAAATAAATAAAACACTAAACACCAGTTTCCCCTATATAGGAAACTGGTGTTTGGCTATTGATGATCCATTCCATCCATGTCCCAAAGCCAAACTATAGTTGTCAAAATCGGTACTTCCAGTCTGACCCAACCAGAAACAGGTTGTTTAGCTCTGTCCACCATTGCGTCCTTAGTGGAAACCCTGACCACCTTACGTCAACAGGGACATCAGATCATTTTAGTTTCCTCTGGTGCGGTGGGAGTAGGTTGCGCTCGTTTGGGACTAGCAGAAAGACCCCGCAGTATTACCCTAAAACAAGCGATCGCGGCTGTGGGTCAAGGTCGATTAATTCGGGTTTATGATGACTTATTTACCACCCTCCAACAACCAATTGCCCAAGTTTTATTAACCAGAAGCGATTTAGTAGAGCGCAATCGTTACGTTAATGTCGCAAATACTTTCGGAGAACTATTACGTTTAGGAGTTATTCCCATAGTCAATGAAAATGATACCGTCGCGATCGAAGAATTAAAATTTGGCGATAATGACACCCTGTCAGCATTAGTAGCTAGTTTAGTAGAAGCTGACTGGCTATTTTTATTAACCGATGTCGATCGTCTTTATTCTGCTGATCCCCGTTATCATCCCGACGCTAAACCCATTAGCTTAGTCAACAACATCGCTGATTTAGCCACATTACAGGTGCAAACGGGAGATTCTCGGAGTGGTTGGGGTACGGGAGGAATGACTACTAAAATTACCGCAGCGAGAATTGCGACCAGTACCGGAGTAAAAACCGTCATTGCAGAAGGAAGAATACCCCGCAATATCGAAAAAATTCTCCAAGGAGAACCTCTAGGGACTCAATTTGAACCCCAGTCTCGCTCTTTCAATGCTCGTCAGCGCTGGATTGCTTATGGTTTGATTCCCATGGGAAAACTTTACTTAGATTCCGGTGCGGTAAAAGCAATTTGTGATGCGGGAAAATCTCTTTTAGCCGTAGGAATTACCCAAGTAGAAGGAGAGTTTCAGAGCGAAGATGCAGTACAGCTATGTAACCCTCATGGTGAGGAAATTGCTAGGGGAATTGTGAATTATAGCAGTGTGGAGTTAGCCCAAATTCGTGGACATCACTCCGAGGAAATACCTGGGATTCTGGGTTATCTCGGAGTGGAAACTGTGATTCATCGGGATAATTTGGTTTTAAGTAATTAAGCCAATTTAGCAGGATTAGAAAATATTAAAGATCATCTCTGGTGGAACAAGATCATTACCAGCAACTAAACCGATCGAGCTAAATTTTAATCCTGGGGTCGAAATTGGTGCAGCACTTTTAAATAAATGGGAAGAAGGACTATAGGGTAAAGAGGGTTCAGGTTTAAATATGGGTTCTGATTTGGGTTGCTGAGATAACCAAGTAATACTACTTAATGCTCCAGCAACTAGTGCAGCATATCCAACATATAAATGAACTGGTTTAATTTGAAAATTTTTGGGAGGTACGGGTTTATACCAAGAGGGGATGATATTTTTCAATGAATCAGTTGCTGGTACAGAAGCCGCCATCTTAGCACCATTTAATTCTAACGCATCTCCTAAGTGACGGATAAAACCGCGCACATAGATGTCTTCTGGTAAAAGATCCGTGCGTCCTGTTTCCAGAGCATCGATCATATTAGCAGGTACAAGAGTTTGTCTAGTTAGTTCGTAAATAGAGAGCGATCGAGCTTGACGGTTAATCCGAATTTCTTCACCGAGGTGACGTAAACATTGTTCCCTTTCTTTTTCTTTTTCTTTTTCTTGAGTAACCAAATCAACTGGTTTTTTATGTTCCTGAACTAGATTATTCAGTATGGCTGACCAAGTATTTGGATGGTCAGCGGGAACAACCGGCTCAGTGGGAGCATCAGTAACCCGATGGGGAAGAGAAGTAGTCTGAATATGGTGATTTCCCCAGACGAAGGAGTGGGAATGGTCTAGTTCACTGGGATGATGAGCTAGGGGATAGGTCGGTCTGGGTGGAGATTCTTCCCCAACCTGATGTCGATCGGGAATTGCTGGTGGAGTAATTGATGTTTGAGTAGGATCGGTAAACCTGGTTAATGCGAGTTTAATTGCTTGTCTAGCTACTGATTGTAGTAAGAGTTGGGCTTCTTGAACTGCTTCTGGGAGGAGATTGTGAAAACTGACCACAGCATAATTATAACTTTCACTACGATAAAGTTCAGTTTCGATCTGACCCAAGAGGATTTGCCATCCTTCCTGTGAAAATTCAACGGTTGTGTTACCCGCAAAACTTAAGCAGGGTGCAGATTTGATTACCATGATTGCTATTTTCTCCGTCAAAAGTGTGCAGCAAAAATTAACTCGACTATTAGCCCAAACAGAAATGAAAATAAATTTCTACCTCTGGGATTTAGTCCGAGAGATTTATTCCTTGAGGGTGTTAATGCAAATAATATTTGAGCTAGTTGATGACTTATTCGGCTTTTACCAACTAATTCCGGAGAAGGAAGTCAATCTGGAGCTAGAAAATCTAGCAGTAATTTAGACTGAAAAGTGTTAACTTGGGCACTGAACTCCTAGCTGGGACGAGTCAAACAGTAAATTAGCCACAGCGCACCGACAATCCCCAGAAAATGAGCAAAGATCGTATGAGTATTACCCAGGACAATAAACAAATCTACTGGTTGAATAAATTGATTGAGTTGACTGGGATTAAATGCTACACCCTGTTGCGATCGCAAAGCTTTACCCAAAAGTGAGCCCGTGATGGTCTCTGCACCCAGCAAAGTTAGTAACATTCCTGCTAAATTGCCGATCAGCGCGATCTGAACCATTTGAATGGTATCGGCTTTTTTGGGACGTTCTTCGGGATTGCTTGATCCTAGTCGCTTGGCTCTACCCAGGTAGAAGAAAGCGCGATAAATGTTAAAATAAAGTATCAGTAAACCGAGTACAGCAAAAAGCAACCCACCTCCTGTGCCCGGGTTATTAGGATCGCTACTAGCGTTGAGAGTAGAAGCAGCAAATAATAAAATCAAACTAGCAACTACAGCTAGCACTAGCTGACCCCAAAAGCTAATCCGACCAGTCCAGCGAAACATCCGGGCGATTCGTTGAAGTTTGACAGGAATTGGTGAGGAGTTGAATTCGTTTGACATATTGATTTCCAGTTGGCACGATTTGGTATAAATCAGTAATTTTGCCCAGCAAGTCAGAAACATTTTATACTTAACATTTCTATTGCTATACTAGGTTTTCCGCTGAAGACAGACAATTGTCTTCAGTCAACTTAATCCCAAAACATTTCCCAATTTTAATGACCGATGACCAATAAATGGCCAAATATCCTGACTGATCATAGGATCATCATCAAAGACCAATTACTAGGTTGGAAAAATAATCCATGAATTTTTACAAGTATCTCCGGATTTGGGTATTAAGAATTGAATCGTATTATTCAGTAGTCTCTGATCAGATGTTTTAAAATCAAGAACTTGTGATCAGTCATTTTTTTACCCGATATGTGATTTTTTCTTATGGATAGTCTATCCTGCACGGTGAGCCAGATGAAATTTGAGGATATTTATCAATTTTTCCGTGATCCCCCTCCCCTTTATCTCAACAAGGAATTAGCCGTGTGTTATATTCTTTCTGTTTTGGTGGGTGGAGATTCCTATGGCACGGAATTAATTGGGCGATTAGAAAGTGAATTTCCTACTTATCGTCTTTCTGATACGGTACTTTATAGTGCCCTAAAATTCTTGGAGTCAGAAAGAGCAATTATCGGTTACTGGAAAAAAGTTGAAGGTCGTGGTCGTCCACGTCGGATGTATCAACTTCGTCCTGATTGGCGATCGCAAGCACAAGACCTAGCGACTTTATGGCATCAGTATACCCACAGCCAACCTCAAGCAACTGGACTCGGACTTGATTCGATCGCTCGGTAGCCCAGCTTGATTTCCCTTGTTGTTCTTAAAAATGCCAGCTTGAATTCAGGGTGCTTTTGCTGGCCAATCCTAGTCTACCAATCTTCTATTATCATTGATGAATTCGGCTATTATCTCCTCTACTTTACTCCTAACTGTTTTATTGGCAGTTGGTCTGGTTTTCTTTATTCGGGCTGCATCTAAAGATCGCACTCAACAAACTCAACTTTATTCTGAACAAACCCAAGAGCAGCTTTTGCCCCACCTAGAGCAGTATTTTACCCAAAGAGGTTATCAGATCGCCGCAGTTGATCCTGCTCAATCCCAAGTTACCTTTGCTGGGTTTGTCCGACCGAGCCGATTTCTGGCGATATTTTTAACCATCCTAGCGATCGCTGGCACCCTTTGTCTAGCCCTAGTTTTCACCATGCTGGTGCCCAAGCTAGCCCAGTTATTTTTAGGGTTGGTATTTTTAGCCCCCTTAGCGGGAATTTTTTATTGGCAAAAAGCTGGTAGAATCGAACAAGTCTTACTTCAAGTTCAACCCTTATCTACCTTAGCCTCGATCGAACCAACGGGTAAACCACAACCACAAAGCCTAATTACAGTTACAGCACATCGTGATGAATTAGCAGCTTTACCAGAGAATTTAGGTTTAAGAGTTCCCTAATTAGAAATAATCATCTCTTCAAGAAAAACAATTAGATTTGCTGTTATTTGCAGCAAATCTAAGCAAAAAGTTTATAATACTAAATCTAGGTACTAATCGGGCCGGATGGGAGTAGATTGGCCGCCCTGCTTGAAGCCCCGCTGAATGGGAGTTTCCAGAGGGCGGTAAGCCACACCACATTTAGCGGGTCTGTATAGCAACGGCAGAATTATCTGAGGGAGTTTCGAGGATTTTTAAGCTGGGGAAAAGAAAATGGTTTTCTTCGACATATTGAGCGCCAAATAAGCCTTTTTCTGCCCAGAAGTACCGATCCGTAGTATGCTCGTTCCGTTTCACCAGCAATAGAGCTGGTGGCACAATGCCCTCAGATTTGATGAATTTTCGAGCTGCTGTGACTGGTTTATCTTCGCCGCTTTCGATGCTATATTGAGGGACGTGTTCGAGAATTCTGCGTCCTTCTTGACGACGACGGCTTTTCCGCTTGCGTCTCCTAGCCAAATTCATTACCTCCTCTTTGTGGCAGTCAGGTGTAGTGATCGTTACAAAAACCGTCGCAAGTATATCCTCTTAATATCAAAATTTCAAGGTTTTTTAATTTTTTGATACAAACCGCCTTCAAACCCTGAAAGCTATGTATATGAAGCTTTCCATTCTTAATTAATCAAATAATAGATTGGGTAAAATCCGGAAATCAGCTAAAAATTTTTAACAAATTTTAAAATTGACGCTACTATTCATAAAAAATGTTACGTCTATAATGTCGTCATCTATAATTACTCATAACAGAAAATTCATCAAATCCATCAGATTGCATCTAAGTTCCGAATCAATTCAGGCTCAGGGTAGACTTAGTTTTGTCTGTAAGCCAATATTTACTTAAAGGAAACAGTATTTTAATGGCGACAAATTTGGAGTGATCTAGGGGCAATAAACCTTGCATTACCATGTACATCGAGGATTCTAGTTGGGGCAGTCCTTGAATAAAAAAGAGCCAACTGGTTATGAACTAAGCCGGACTAACTTCGCGGCAGTAGATTTAAAGGGACAAGACCTCAGAGGTGCTTACTTAAAAGGCACCTATCTGCGAGGTGTTTCCTTGAGAGGAGAAGACTTGAGTGAAGCTAACTTGAGTTATTCTGACCTGATTGAAGCTGATTTAAGCGACAGCAATTTGAGTGGGGCTAATCTAGGAGAAGCTTGCTTGAATTTGGCCAATCTGAGTGGGGCTAATCTTAGTGGTGCGAATCTGAGCGAAACCAGTCTGGTTGGTGCAGATCTCAGTAACACGGATTTGAGAGGAGCTAACCTGAGAAATACTAATTTAATTGGAGCCAATTTGAATGGAGCCAATTTGAATGGGGCTAATCTTCGCGGTGCAGATTTAAGTGAAGCTGATCTGAACAGAGCAATTTTTAAAAGAGCTGTTTACACGATTGGGACTAAATTTTCCGAAGGGTTCGATCCAGTAGCCGCAGAAGCTTATTTAATTGGTCATGGGGTTTCTCTAGCAGGAATTAACCTCACTGGTGTTAATTTGAGCGAAGCTGATCTCCGACGTGCTGATCTCCGACGTGCTAATTTGCGAAAAGCTAATTTAGCTGGTGCTAATTTAGAAAATGCCAACTTAACAAGAGCTACTCTTGATGGAGCTAACTTCAAAGGAGCTGACTTGAAAGGGGCAATCCTGCGTAGAGCTGTTTATACTCGCAGTACCCTATTTTCTGAAGGTCTAAACCCATCTTTGTCTGGAGCTTTTTTGGTTGCTCCTAGTATCTCTCTACCTGAAGTCAATTTAAGTGGTGTAGACCTGAAAGATACTAACTTAAATAACGCTAATTTAAGTGGAGCTAATCTGGCAGGGGCTGATCTACGTGGGGTAGATTTGAGTAAAGCTAATTTAAGAAAAGCTGTTTTAGACAATGCTAATTTAGAAGGAGCTGATTTACGAGCCACTGATTTAAGTGGAGCTTGTTTAAATCAGGTTAATTTGATAGAAGCAGATTTGCGCGGGGTAGATTTAACTAGAGCTAGTTTAAATGGTGCTAATTTAAGAGGGGCTGACTTAAGAAACGCTGATTTAACCGGAGCTACTTTACATCAAGTTAATCTAACCCAAGCAGATTTGCGCGATGCTGATTTAACTAGAGCTGAGTTAAATGGTGCTAATTTGCGAGATGCTAATTTGGATGGTGCTGATTTAACTAATGCTAATTTAGATGGTACTCGTTTGCTAACAGGACAATTGACAGATGTAGATTTGATCGAAGCTGTAAGAGAGTTACCAACTTTTCAAGAAAAGTAAGAAATGGGTAATTGAAAATTTTTGCTGGATCAAGGTGGATTCATGTTTCAAGACATTACTGCTCAGATTAATGATTTTTCTTTATTTCCATATTTAGTGACAGTCTCAGGAATTACTAGCATAGCAGGAATACTTAGTTGGCGATGGTGGAAATATAAGAGGGCATACAAATCACTAGAATCACTCCCTTCTCCTCCCAAACACTGGCTGTTAGGAAATCTGCCGCAAGTGTTAGTAGCAGTAAAACAGAAGAAATTATTTCGGCAATTCTTTGATTGGAGTCAGCAGTTAGGCCCGATGTACGTGTTCTGGAATGGTAGTTCTCCAGTTGTGATTTTAAGTAACCCAAAAGTAATCGAAGATACTATCGTCAATGGCATGAGGGATGGTAGCTTAATTAGATCTAAGCGATTACGCCAAGCTTGGAACGATATCAGTGGTCCCATTATGATCGGAGAAACTGGGACTGAGTGGCAGTGGCGACGTAAGGCTTGGAACCCGGAATTCAGTTCTAGCAGTCTCTCCAAATATCTAAAAATTATTACCCAAGCTTGTGAACAAGTAATTGAGACAATCAAAGAAACTGCACCACCAAAAGAACTTGAGGTTGATCCTCTGTTTGTCGAACTAACAATGAGGGTGATTTCCTGTCTGGTAATCGGCATTCCTGTGGATAGAAAAAGTGGGAGTTGTGAAGGCCCATCTCTGGAAGTTGGCAAGGTGTACGAAGCGACCTCTATTCTCAGCTATCGTTTCCTCCGACAAGCTGCTGGTGAAAAGATGTGGATGAAATATTTGCCAACTCAGAATTCACGAGATTATTGGGCAGCAAAGCAATATTTAACCCAATTTCTCACTCCCCTGGTAGACTTAGCTTTACAGATGAGAGAACAAAACCAGACCGATTTACCTCAAATAAGTCCTTTGTTCCGGGAATCAATGTTAGTCAAAATTGCGGCTAAAGAACCAAAATATGATCGAGAAACCTTAATCGCAGAATCTGTTGAACTATTAATAGCTGGTACTGATACCACAGCCCATACTTTATCCTTTGCTGTAGGGGAGTTAAGCTTAAATCAAAGAGTGTTTCAACAAGCACAGGATATCGTTGACCAAGCTTGGCAAAATCAAGGTGAGATTAACCTAGAAAGCTTCAAGGAGTTGGCTTATATTCGTGCCATTATCAAAGAGACATTGCGCCTTTATTCAGTTGCTTCAGGCTCAACTCCATTAGAGGCTCAACGCGATATGGTAATTGAGGGTAAAGGGATTCCTCGCGGGACAAGAGTATCCTGGTCAATGCTTGCTGCGGGAAGAGATCCACAAATCTACGCTAATCCGGTCGAATTTCTGCCAGAACGTTGGTTAGACAACAATAAGGAAAATATTTCACTACCAATGATCGACTTTGGCTCCGGGTCTCATCGTTGCTTGGGAGAGCATCTATCAATGTTGGAATCAACTATGATGCTAGCCTTATTGCTTCGCTACTTCGACTGGGAGTTAGTTAACGGGCGCTCTTCTCTGGAACAATTACAACAAAACCTGTTAATTTATCCGACGGATAAAATGCCAGTGCGCTTTCGGTTGAGAAAGTAATTGTATTCAACTAGGTATTGAAATTAGGAATAAAAACTAAATAATTTGATGAGGTACGTAGTAGCGCTTCAGCGCCAAGAACACTACTACATACCCGAATGCTCATGTTATTTAATTTCTATTCCTTAGAGAGCGTGGTTTCATTTGGATGAACAAGTTGAATTGGCGATCGCCGAAGCTTTAAGAAGACGGAATATTGATGTTACGACTACACCAGAAGTACAACTTTTAGGTGCAACTGATGAAGAACAATTAGCTTTTGCGACTTTTCAAAAGCGGGTAATTTTTACCAATGATGATGATTTTTTAGTATTTCATCAGCGCGGGTTAGAACATTATGGTATCGCTTACTGTCATCAAAATAGTCGTTCCCTTGGTGAAGTTGTGCGGAGCTTAATTTTAATTTGGGAAGTCCTTGAACCATCAGATATGCAGAATCATATAGAGGTTATTTGAAAAAAAAAGATTCTCGGTTTCGCTCTCCAAACGGAACATCGCGTCAGGAAATCAAAGATCATTTAGCCGATCACACAGCTATTTCACAGTAATCTATTATTCGGCATTGCTGATTTACAGGATGAAAGACATAAAAGTTTGCGATCGCTAATTAAGTGGCGATCGCGATCGCGAATGGTTCTAGCTGAATTAGCTCAACAAAATGCAGCTTTAGAAGCAGAACGTCAACAGACCAAACTGTTACGCGATCGCGCTAAGCCACTAGGAATTAATCTAGAAACTTAGGCAGAGAAATTAAATTCCTAAGAAATCTCTCCCAATTATTAGAGATTAAATTTTTTCTCGTTGCTCGCGATCGCGCTTTCTGAGTTAGAGCAAGCAACTTTGATGAAGATGCGATCGCTTGAATTGATAATAATAATGCTGCTTACATTGATTGATAATTAATTAAACCGAGGGCGAATTATTAAATAACTTGGGAGTGAGAACAAATCCTCGAACTTTCAGAACCTGGGGCGAAGTGGCCGCGCAGTTCTGTTCGTACCTCATCAATGGGTTGTACCAGCCCCGCTTCGACATCGGCAACACCCCGCGCCATGGCGGTATCGAGCGATTCAAACCGCTGTTTGCGTTCCATCAGAGCACGCAATGCTTCGCGGATAATTTCGCTGTTGGAGCTATATAAACCGGAATCTACCTTCTGACGGATAAAGTTGGCCATTTGGGTTGGCAAAGTAATCGAGAGCTTTTCCGTAGATTGCATAGCATTTACCCTCTGCTACTCAAATGCTTTCCTGAACTAATAGCATAAAATCCTATTATATCCTACTAATCCTAGTCTGAGAATAACCCCCAGTAAATTTCAGACTGGACAGAGTATGAGGTGAGCCAGTCCTAGTTAGGTTCAGTTTTCTCACATCTATGGCCAAAAGCAACAATCCGATCATCGCGCCAGGAAATAAAATATCACTTGACAGAACGCAGCATGAGTTGATAGATTAAATCAGGAAAGTAAATAAATAACAAGAGCCGAATCTGTAGCCGATGCTACGCATCGGCTACAGATTCGGCTTTTTTTTTTAGAAATTTTTTGGCCCTGAGAGTATTTTATGGTAATGCGACCAAATCAGCAAGTAATTACATCTATATTAGAAATTCTGGAGCTAAGAGCGCAAACTCAGTCAGAGCAGCGCTGCTATACTTTTCTAAGCAGTGGGGAAACCGAGTCAGGGAGCCTGACCTATAGAGAATTAGATCGACGAGCTAGATCGATCGCGTTCCATCTCGAATCTTACTGAGGAGAACGGGCATTACTATTATACCATTCTGGATTAGAGTTTATCACAGCGTTTTTTGGCTGTTTATATGCGGGAGTGGTGGCAGTACCAGTATATCCTCCCAGACGTAATCAGAAATTGTCTCGTTTACTGTCAATCATCAATGATGCCCAAGCCAAGTTAGCATTGACGACAACAGGAATATTGTCTGACTTGGAGCAGAAGTCGGAAGAGCAAACAGAATTAGCTCAGTTAACATTCGTTGCTACCGATGCGATCGCGGCTCATAGTGAAGAATTGATCATGCGATCGATCACACCAGAAACTTTAGCGTTTTTGCAATATACTTCTGGTTCAACAGGAACACCCAAAGGAGTGATGGTAACACATGGCAATATCATTCATAACCAGCAGTTAATTCAGGAAGCTTTTGGTCATAGTGAGAAGACCATATCTGCGGGTTGGTTGCCATTGTTTCATGATATGGGACTGATTTGGCAGATGTTGCATCCAATGTATCTGGGCACTCCCTGTATTATGATGCCCCCAGTCGCATTTCTCCAAAAGCCGATTCGTTGGTTGCAGATGATTTCTAAATATCAAGCGACTACCAGTGGTGGACCGAATTTCGCTTATGATTTATGTGTCAAAAAAATTCCAGACGAACAATTAGCGGAACTAGACTTGAGGAGTTGGGATGTAGCTTTTAATGGATCTGAACCAGTCAGAGCAGAAACCCTGGAGCAGTTTAGTCAAAAATTTGCCAAATGTGGTTTTCATGATCATGCCTTTTATCCTTGTTATGGCATGGCGGAGACAACGCTATTAACAACAGGTGGGGAGAAGACTCAAAGTCCAGTAGTTCAAAGAGTTAAGGCTGAGGAACTAGAGCAAAATTTAGTAGTAGAGAGTGAGAGCGAAACAGCCGAAAATCGAACATTTATAGGATGTGGTCATCCCTACCAAGACACCACAGTAGTAATAGTTAACCCGGAGTTATTAACTCCCTGTGCAGAAAGACAAGTCGGAAAAATTTGGGTATCAGGTGGGAGTGTAGCAGCGGGATATTGGCAGAGTCCTGAAGCAACAGCAGAAACATTTCAAGCAGCTCTAAGGGATAACGGTGCAGGTCCTTTTCTTCGCACAGGAGACTTAGGGTTTTTCCTGAATGGAGAGTTGTTTGTAACAGGGAGAAGAAAAGATTTAATTATTATTAAAGGCAGAAATCATTATCCGCAAGACCTAGAAGTAACAGTAGAAAAAAGCCATCGTGCCCTCCGAGAGAATTGTAGTGCAGCATTTTCAGTAGAAAGGCAAGGAGAGGAAAGACTGATAGTTGCTTGTGAGGTAGAAAGAACTGAACTCAGGAAACTGAAGCTAGATGAGATTGTCAGAGAAATCCAAATTGCAGTAGCCACAGAACATGAGTTAGAAGTTGATGGAGTTGTTTTGTTGAAGACTGGAAGTATTCCGAAAACTTCGAGTGGAAAAATTCAACGTCGAGCTTGTCAATTAGGATTTTTAGAGAATAGTTTAGAGAGTGTAGGCAGATGGGAAAAACCTCTCTCAAATGAACGGGAAATATATGTAGCACCAAGAACAGCTAATGAAGAACTCATCGCTAACATTTTCGCCCAAGTCCTAGGAATAGAAGCAGTAGGAATTCATGACAACTTCTTTAGCTTGGGAGGACAGTCTCTCTTAGCCACCCAATTAATTTCCCGACTCCAACTTACCTTTGGCGTAGAAATACCCCTAAGAACAATCTTTGCATCACCCACAGTAGTTCAATTAGAGCAAACATTAACCCAGGGTTAGCGCATCTAATTTTGTCACCGAGGATACAGAATATTTTCATCAAATATGAAATATAGCCATCGAGATCAGAACATCACAAATCTGGTAGAGAAAATAGTTGACAAAAGAGCATAGAGAGTGGTAGGTGAAAAACTATACCGTCCAACTCATAATCTCCAGGAATATTCAAATGTCTCAAGGGTTCGATATCAATATAGCTAATGCTAAACAAAACTCCCATTCTGCTAGGAAAAACCAAGTAGTAGCTGACTTGATGGAAATACAACAGAGTTTAGTCAAGCATTTTGAAGATGTTGAAGACCCGAGAGTAAACCGAACAAAAAAACACTTATTGATAGACATTTTAGTGATGGCAATTCTGGCCATAATAGCTGGAGCACAAGGCTGGGAAGACATTGAGAATTATGGGATTAGTAAACAAATTTGGCTAGAAGAGTTTTTAGAATTACCCAATGGTATTCCCTCAGATGATACCTTTCGTCGAGTATTTGAAAGTATTAACCCCAACCAATTGGAGCAATGTTTTCAAGCTTGGGTAAACACCTTAGTTACTCAAATGGGAGGAGAAGTAATTGCCATAGATGGGAAGACTGTCAGAGGTTCCTATGACCGAAATCAAGGACAATCAGCATTACATTTGATTAGTGCGTGGGCTAGTGAACAACGATTAGTTTTAGCACAAATGAAAGTCCAAGATAAATCCAATGAAATTACAGCTATTCCAGCATTACTAGAGTTACTTGATATCGCTGGCTCAATTATTACTATTGATGCGATGGGGACCCAAACCGAAATTGCTCAAAAGATTATTGATAAAAAAGCTGATTATATTCTGACACTTAAAGCCAATCATCCAACTTTACATAATCAGGTACAACAATTCTTCCAAACTGCACAGAAAAATAATTTTTCAGGAATTGATTTCACTCATGACAAACGGATTGAGAAAGGGCATCATCGGGTGGAAATTCGTGAAGTTTGGGTGCTCCCTATTACGGCCATTCCTGACCTTTACCAACCCAAATTATGGGCAGGTTTAAAAAGTATTGTCATCATTCATCGTATCCGTCATCTTTGGAACAAAACTACTTGCGAGACTCAATACTATCTTACTTCTTTAGACAACAATGCTGAATTCATAGGTCGAGCTATTCGTCAACATTGGGAAATCGAAAATTCTGCACACTGGACTTTAGATTGTACTTTTTTTGAAGATAGCTGTCGCATTCGTTCTTTTCACAGTCCTCGTAACTTTTCTCTGCTCAGACGATTAGCTCTCAACGCTCTTAATCGCGAGTCAACTTACAAACGCAGTTTACGCCAGAAAAGTAAACGCGCTGCTATGGATAATAATTATATGCTCCAAATCCTCCTTTCTTGTTTCTCTGAGTCTACATTAGATCCTTCTTAATCCTTGTGTCAAGCCTAATTGAGATGCTCTTACCCTGAACATTAACCCAGTTATGTAATACGGGAAGTGGATTAAGTCTACCTCCAATTCAACCCAGACCAGAGGGAGAAGAATTACCCCTATCATGGGCGCAAGAACGACTGTGGTTCCTGAATCAATTAGAAGGGGCAAGTGCGACTTATAACCTAGCAGGAGCGTTTCGCATCACTGGTGATTTAGATATTAAGGCACTGCAACAAGCATTAGCAGAGATCGTCCGCCGTCACGAGGTACTACGCACAAGCTTTGCCACAGTAAATGGCACACCAGTTCATACCAATTCACTATGAAGGTACACTTAATATAGTATACTAAATATGGGCTAAAAGCAGAGGAGAGCAAATATGGCCAACAAATTTCAGGTAGAAATCCAGGAAACCGTTGAGGAACTAGCGCATCGGCTCGAACGAGCTAGCACAGGAACGAGTAAAGAAAAATTGCTGTTAAGTAGTCGGACAAAAGTAATAGGTACTGTATTAACTTTTGTAAAACGTATGGGTCAAGCAATAAGCTGGACAAAGTCATCGAAAAATTAGTCCAATCTGGAGAAGATTGGCCAAAGAAGTGGCTGGACAATGGGAGCAAAAAATTAGACTTATTTTGGTAATTAAGGGGATAAGTGAGGTCGATTTTAGCTTCAAAAAAAACACCCTGATTGTGAAATAATTATAGAGCTAACTTAAAAGTTTGAAGAAAATGTCATCTCCTCCTTTGAGAATATTTTTAACATCTGCGGAAAATCAAACCTTATGGGAATTAAATAGAGCCGAGGGAGTTCCACTAAGAACAAGAGATCGGGCTGCGACATTGAGATTATCATCAATGGGATGGAAAGTGGAACAGATCGGCAAGTATCTGAACTGGTCAATTAAGACAGTGAGAGCCACAATACATCGTTGGGAAAAACAGGGATTAGCAGGATTATGGGATGCGCCTCGTCCGGGCAGGAAAAGAAAATGGAGTCAGGCAGATTTGGCAGAAATTGAAAAAAAACTAGAGACAGAGGAACGAGCTTATAATAGTCGTCAGTTAGTGAAATATCTAGCCCAGGAAAGGCAAGTAAAACTGAGCCAAAGACAGTTGCGTCGAATCCTCAAAAAAAACTATCGGTGGAAAAGAACGAGAACATCTCTAAAAGGAAAGCAAGACCAGGAAAAAAGAGCAACTAAAAGAAATGATTTAGAGATGTTGGAATTCGCGGCAGCCGCGGGTGAAATATGTTTAAAATATTTGGATGAATCAGGATTTAGCCTGTGGGCTGAACCTGTATATACCTGGGGGAAAATCGGCCAACAGAAACAGATCAAACAGCCTAAAAAGAAAGGGAAAAGATTAAATATATGTGGATTTTTGGCCGTGGGAGAAAGCTTTGAATATGGATTAAGTTTTAAGAGTTTTGACAGTAAGAATTATATCAAATTAATGGATTGGCAAGCCGCGCAAGCGGAAACTAGATTGAAAGAAACGGGCAAAATAACTGTAATTGTCCAAGACCAATATTCCGTTCACGTAAGTAAATTGACGAAGAGCAACTATGATCAATGGGAAAAACAAGGATTATATATATTCCTATTATCCAGTTACTCTCCCGAATTAAATCTGATTGAAACGGAGTGGGAAAGAATCAAAGAAGATGAATTAGCTGGTCAAATGTTTGAGAATGAATATGAATTAACCATCGCGGTAAGAGCAGCAATCGAAGCTCGTCAAACTAGTAAGGGCTTAGAAGTAAAAAGATTTAGATTTGGTGGTCAGCCTAGCCAGGATGAACAAAAATCCTAATCGGGTTTATTCTAGTTCTAGTCAACCGGAAAAATTCCATTAATTGTTTAATGAGAGGCTGAGGCAAAACTGACCATATTTATAGTTAATAGAAAATCTGGAAATGCAGTTTTCTTACTCTCTAGTGAAACCTATTCAGTTGGACGGAGGGAATACTTTTATATGCTTTTCTCTGGTAAATTTGTGGGTCAAATTTACTCTTAAATAAAGTTAACATAGTTAACTTTATTTATGTCCGACTACTTATTATACTGGATTGCTACCAAAAAAATCAGGACAAGACAAGAATTAGCTGCCATGTTAAAGCGCGATGAATCAACCATATATCGCTGGTTAAAAACTTACAAACAAGGTGGAATTACGGCATTACTAACAGTCAAAAAAGCCCCCGGAAAAGCTCCTCATGTCCCCCCCGAAGTCCGAGAAAAATTAATCAAGAAACTGCAAGAACCAACGGGGGAAACCAGTTATGGCAAATTGCGACTCTGGTTAGAAAAAGAGTGTGGAATTAAAGTCAGCTATAAAGTGGTACATGATCTAGTTCATTATAAATTAAAAGCTCACCTAAAAGTCCCCAGACCCCAAAGTAATAAAGTGGATGAAATTGCACAGGAGCAGTACGGGCGTATTGCGATACGCCCCTACAAAAAAACTGTGGTCGATCATAAAATTAATGATTAAATATTTCGGAACTGGTCAGCCAGTAAGGATCTGGTGTCAAGATGAGAGTAGATTTGGATTAATTACTATGCTGGGTAGAATGATTACCTTGAAGGGCATAAAGCCGCTAGGGAAAAAACAGTGGAAACGCGGAAATTTTTAGGTCTATGGCGTGGTAGAACCGGCTACTGGTGAACAATATTTTCAAGATTTGCCTCATGTAAACTGTAACTATTTTCAAGAATTTTTAGATGGATTTGCCCAAAAATATCCAGATAGTTTTAATTTAATTATTATGGATAATGGGAGTTTTCATAAAGCGCTGGATTTAACCTGGCCAGATCATGTCCTCCCGATATATTTGCCCGCCTATAGTCCCGAATTAAATCCCATTGAAAGATTATGGGAATATGTCAAGCGAGACCTCAAATGGGAAAACTATTCTACTGTAGATGAACTCAAACAAAAAGTAGATCTAATACTCCAATCTCTCACCGTCGAAGAGGTTTTATCCATTTGTGGTTGGGACTATATCCTTGAGGCTATATTAAGTGCAGCTTCATAGTGAATTGGTATTAGAAGCGAGTAATTTCGATCTCGCATCGTGATCGCTGAAAACAGACATCAAATTCTCGAAAGAAGTTTGTTTGCCCAAGGATCAAGGGCACCTGAGATGCTTGTGCCCAAGCAAATGCTAGGCGAACTGGTTCCAAATTTCCAATTTGAACATACACAAATAAACCCCGTGCTTGAACATTGGCAAGATTTCCAGCCAATGGCAAGGAAACAGTTTGTTCATCCGCTTTTAAAAATCTATGCAAATCTACGCAAGGGCAGAAATGAATAGACAAGACTCCGCGGTTTAAGTTTCTGAAGCATCCTTTCTTAGTGCTTGTGCTTCCCCAGTATTGAGGTTGGCCAAGAAATCCCAGTTAGAGGCAGTATAATAATCGTGTCTGCGATTGATTACACTGGAATGCTTGAAAAGGTTATTTAGTTGATGCCACTGACTCCAAACGTGCTTAGTTGAGTTCACCTCAACAAAGGCGGTTAAGGAGTCAGGTAATTTTTCCGATAGCCTCATGGCACGTCTGCCAATGACTAACGCTGCGGCTTCATCACTGGCTAGAGCATACATCCGCAGGTATTTGACTAGGCCAATTATGCTTGTATAAGCAGGATTGACCAGGATTAGTTCAATGCCTCGGTTGGCCAAAATTGAACTTAGTTGTTTAAAAAACTCAGAATATGCCCATCCAGAAAGCATCCTGGCATATTTCCGACCACGTTCTCTCAATTGTTCTTTCTTAGTAGAAAAGTCTAGCTGTTCGCAAACGATGGGGCATTGATATCTGATTGCTAAAATGGCCAGTTGTAGACAAGCTTCAACAATTTGAGCTTGTTGTTGGCCGTTGGGTAATCCAGTTTGTAACGAAATCTGACCATGTGCTTTGAGATTACCTTCAGGGTCAAGGTATGCCCATCCAATTGAACCAGGATTTAGGTCAATGCCGATACATCCATAGTTTACAGAACGCGATATTTGCTTAACTGGTTTTGGAGTAAATTGAATTGCCGCACACCATTTACCAGCCTTGTAATAAAAGTGCCAAGTCTTAGCACCTATCGCTGGTAATCGATTAATATTTCTAGGGAAATCTCCAATTTTGGACTCTACATATTTACCAAACTTTGACTCTAAACAAGCAGGGACTCTAAACTTTAAATTATTCCCATCCCATTGACATACTGAATTACCAAAAGATTCACCCTTAGAGCCAACTACAAAGACTTGGTTTTTAGGAACTGATGCCCGAATAGGAATACATTTTAGTCTAGCAATCTTTTGTTGATACTGAAACAGCTTGCGTTTCTTATTGTGGATTTGAAACCGTAAGTGTTGCCAGTTAGTTTGACGATATTTTAATGAACTGGAGAGCGGAAATCTACACCCAGTCTTACTATTGACCCAATTCTTTTGACGATAAAACTTCCGGGCATCCTTTAGTTTCTTTTCAGCTTTTCTTAACCATTGCTCACAAGACTTCGCCTTACCCTCTAAGTTTTTGATATGTAAAATCCGACATTCCTTAGCACTATTAACCGCCCCATAAGCTGATGCAATCACACCAGCAGCATGGCGTTTATTGATTTGATAAGTCTGTTGTAAATGTGTATTCCATTTGGACTTATTGAATGCTTGTTCTGATAATAAATGATTAACGGTTTCACATACAGCCTGACGGAATATTGGCGCATAAGCACTCAAAAACATCTCTAGCTGAGTTTTGCCAATGGCGTTTAACTCTTCTAGTGGTGTTGGTAGTCCTTTGCAATATGTGAGCGAAGTCAATAGTTCGACATCCAATGAGTATTGAATCTTGATTCTATTATAACATCTAAGTCGTAAAAAAAATCAACTTCTGCAATAAATTTGTTGAAAATAACCACATTAGTATCTAATTTTCAATTTAGGCAAAACAAGTTCTCGAACCAACATAATTAATCTGTTATTTAAGTTTGGCTAGTTTAGTAATGCTGATAGATTTTATTACCTCATTTATATAGAATTACCAAATAAATTCTATGTAAACCTAGGTATTTCGGCTACTGCTCACAACCCCTCGGTCATCCTGAATCATTTGGATCAGAATGTTGGCGGCTTCCGTTGCGTCGTAGGGCGACCAAATCGGATACTCTGATGCAGAAAAGATGACTTGTAGTTCAGCGTTTGGGATCTGCGCGGCTAAGAGTTTGAATAGTGATAATTTGTCTGAATGGCTCAGATTGTTCACCAAAGGAATTAACTCGGCGAGAGACATGATTTAAACTCCCAGATCTACGAGAATACAGTCAGTGCTTTGAGCAGATTGATAAAATCTGCCTGATACTCAAAGGAAACCAATACAATAGCAGGTTTCCCTTCGGCTACGCTCAGGGCTTCTTATTTCCCTTTTTGCCAGGGCTTTTTATATTAAATACGATCGCCATCACCGAATAGAGTAGAATTAGACACTTTCAACCTAGAGCAGTTTCCAGTAAACATCAATTTCCCCATGACGCGATTTATTCATGACCAATTCGCTTGCGGATTATCTCGAAGAATTATTAAGAACCTTGGGCCGAGTCCAAGCACCCCGTAGCGTTACCACCGAAGTGAGGGAAATCGATGTTTGGTTTGAGCCAACATCAAATAGCACCGGCAATCCCCAACTGTTAGGATTATTAGGCAGATTAGCAGCAACACCCTGTATTTTAGAACCATTTCGTAATCCCGTCACACCCCAAGAAATTTGTGATTGTCTCTGCAAAGAATTAGAAATTAGACGCAGATTCTACCGAGAAACGATTCGTCATGCTCAAGAACTAGCTGACTTACCCAGATTGTGGATACTTACACCCACCGCATCGCCAGCAATATTGTCAGGATTTCGTGCTATAGTAGAACCAGAATGGTTACCGGGAGTTCATTTAATGGCACCGGAACTCGCCGACGGCAATTATCGTGATTCACCAATTGCCCCGAACCCCAGAAACATTATGGTTGAGGATTCTGGGTAAAGGTAAAGTTCAACAACAGGCAATTGAGGAAATAGCAGCACTGCCAGATTCCCATCCTTTCCGCACTAATGCTTTAACCATGCTCAATCGGTTAAGAGCAGATTTACAAGTGTTCGCCAATCAAGATGTAGAAGATCAGGAGTTAGTTATGCGATTATCACCCCTGTTCGATCAACAATTAGAACAAGCCAAACAAACAGCCGAACAGCAGGGTCTCCAGCAGGGTCTTCAGCAGGGTCTCCAGCAAGGCATCCAGCAAGGCATCCAGCAAGGTCTCCAGCAGGGCATCCAGCAAGGCATCCAGCAAGGCATCCAGCAAGACATCCAAGCGGGACAGCGTCGTCTGATCGAAAATCTCCTCATGTCACGTTTTGGTGACTTAGATGAGGAACTAACCACGATCATCTCACCTTTGTTGGCTGTACCCCTCGATGAGTTGGCTCCTGCTATCCTCCAATTATCTCGTGCAGAATTATTATCTCGGTTTGGCTCCCCAAATAGAACAGAATAACACTTTTCCAATTGCGGATTTCGCCAAGCGCACTATCCCTACTATTTTACCTGATTTCTGATCAAAAACTTTTATCCTCATTTTCGAGTCGGTGAATCTGAATTTGATGTAACCTTGGACCCTCGGTAGAAACAATGGTAAATTCGAGGCTATTATAAAGCAATATTTCTCCCACCGTAGGAATCTTTTGCAATTGGTAAATTAAAAACCCTCCCAGGGTTTGATATTCATCAATGAGAGGTAAATCTAGGTTTAATAAATCGTTG
This sequence comes from uncultured cyanobacterium, assembly GCA_963744145.1. Lineage (GTDB taxonomy): Bacteria > Cyanobacteriota > Cyanobacteriia > Cyanobacteriales > CAWUOF01 > CAVUSO01. Next base: position 3,629,882 of record CAVUSO010000001.1, read on the forward strand.
ATTTCTTCGATATCTGTCTGAGCTTGAACTAACACAGTACGTTCATCTAAAGTTGATATAATTAAATCTTCGATACAATTGGGATAATCACTATAGCCAATAATTTCAGATACTAAATCTTGAATTGTGACTAATCCTGCTGTCCCCCCAAATTCATCAACAACCATCACAATTTCTTGATGCGATCGCTGCATTAACGATAATAGTTCATTTAAGGGAGTATATTCGGGCACAAATAAAGCAGGGTGAATCCAATCTTGAATCGGAGTCTCTAGGGATATTTGACCTTGGGCTAAAGGTTCAGCTAGTTCTTTAAAATAAATAATTCCTTTAATATCATCTAAAGATTCCCCTTTGACTGGATAACGGGAGTGACCACTGGTCGCTACTTGTTGACACAACATTTGGAAAGTAGCATCATCAGGAATCGCATCAATCCGAGTTCTCGGGATCATTACTTCTAAGGCTAAAATCGAGCTAAATTCAAAAACATTATTTAATAATTCTCTTGCTTCTGTTTCTAAGCCACTGGATTGATCTTCAGTCGCTATAATTAATTGTAACTCTTCCGAAGTTACCCGATTATACAAGCCCTGACTTGGATCGCGAATCCCCATCAGTTGCAGCAAAAAATAAGTAGATTGATTTAAAATCCAAATAAAGGGAGTGAAAAAACGGGCGATCGCTAAACTTGGTGGACCTAAAAATCGGGCTAGTTCTTCTGAATATAACAAAGCTACCGACTTGGGACATAATTCACCTAGCACAATTTGTAAATATGCGATCGCCAAAAAAAACACCGGAATGGCGACGGAATGGGCCGTGGCTTCACTTAAGACCACAGATATGGGCCAATTATCGAGCCAAATTTTCACTAAAATAGCCATGGTATTTTCGCCAATCCAACCGAGGGCTAGACTAGAGAGAGTAATCCCAATCTGAGTAGTCGATAACAGTCGATCGAGCCGATTCTGTAATTCTTGGACAGTTTTAGCGGGAATATCCCCTTCTTCAACTAACTGGTTAATCCGCGATCGTCTGACTGAAACCATAGCAAATTCAGCAGTCACGAAAAAAGCATTAATCGCAATTAGCAATAATACCAGAAGCAAACGTAACCAAATTTCTGACCAAGTCACCACAGTCGGATGGATGACTTGAAGCATCAAGCCACTACTTACCTTTAAAACTAACCAGTCAGGATCAACCATCCGTTATGCTACAGGGGAGAATGACCGTCATAGATCATCAAATTAATAATCTTATCCTGGCCGAAAACTCCTGCTGTATAATTTATCAATTTATTCTAACTACCTAAAAATCTATCTGAGACTTAGTTGTTTGGGAACTATCTTTTTTCAGAGATTGGTCTTCTTTACTTGACTTAGAACTATCCTTGTCATTTTTATTGTTATCACCTTCAGATTTCTTACCTTTGCCCTCGATTTGTGCTTTTACCTTCTTCAAGATATCGTCTTCGCGCAAAATTACCACCTCTTGGGGCCGAATTTGATTTCCTTGATGACCAGGGATATTCTTAGTGGGACGAGTATCGGGTTGAGTAATCCCCGTCAATGCTTCACGACCCAAAGCAAAACCCCAGGATGCACTGATGCAACCTGTAGCAACCATCATAATTAGTAGAATAAACGTCAATGCCACTGTTAAATTAAATCTCATAGCGGTGCAAATTTTACTCACAAATAACTGATCACTCTAGCCTATTCTGACCAACAGATCAACCTTGGGTCAATCAGCTAGTTCTAGGAATTGATCTAACACAATCACTTTTTCTGAACATAGTTGCCTAAATCAGTCAATTTACAAATACTCACCGAGAAAGCCCACCCCTTTCAGGGGTCGGGATGAATCGGACAGCTCATAAGAGGAGCCGTGAAAATTAATTATTAAATTATATTGTTAATAGCGTATTTTCCAAAGAAAATACGCTATACTAATATAAATCTGTGGCAACGCTGAAAATGGCGGCAAGCGTCGCACGGCGTAATTTTAGTATCTAGCGATACGACTGCTCACGGACATCTACAGCCAAATAATCAAGGTTGTTAAAAATACGGCGGGGCACGCTGGAATTTCTACGCTTGAGGAGATTGTGCCTCTGGCTAATTCTAAGCAATTAGGTTGGTTAAGCGCGGTCGTTGATTCAAGAATCCCACTGCCTTTAGGCGTGGGAGTGTCAATATAATATATAGTTTCATCCAGGGTTGGCCGAGCGGTTCAGGCAACGGACTCATAATCCGTGGGGAAACCCAAGGCTGGTTCGACTCCAGCACTCTGGATTATGCTAGTCCTACCAGGGGGCGAAAATTGCTCTGCCCCCTGATAGCGATTATGGCTAAATTCCTCCTACCTTGACGGGATACTTTGATTAACTGGCGGTAGGGATAACAGTGAGTTATCATAGGGATTTGGCAAATCAGGGGTGCGTATGATCGGAGCATTAGATACTTGTTGGTTGAGAACCTCACGATAGAGATTGTAGATCCCCCGACCATCCTGGGTGATCTCATTTTCGGGAAAAGAGAAGAACAGCCAAGCAGAAGTTCTGCCCAAAGTCCGGTTTTGGGAAAAGATGCGATCTTTATCAAAAAACTGTCGCTCAAAAGCATCTGGGATACTTTCATAATGCAGTCTACCATCACTAGAAGTATCAGCGTTGGCTTTTTGGATACCAAAAACACTAGCAACCGCAACTAGACAGAAAATACCCACTAGGTTTGGAAGTCTCATATTCACAACTTAGTCCTTTTGAGTAATAGGGATATTGGCAAAATTTGAGATTTTTTTTTGCTAATATATAAATCGGCCAAAACTATCTCAATGGAATTGTCATTATTTTAACATCTGTTTGGGCGAAATCGGCCAAATTTTTAAATTTCTTTTGCATAGGAATCAACAATGGAATTAGATCAGGATAAGTTGCCACTAGCGGATATCGCAACTGCCAATTTGACAACAATGCGTCAACAGCTTTTAGATTTATTCTGTGAACGGGCTTATCAATCAGGGGATTTTGTCCTGTCTTCGGGTCAGCGTAGTTCCTATTACATTAATGGTAAAGAAGTGACACTTCACCCCCAAGGAGCTTTGCTCATTGGTCGTTTATTATTATCAATGTTACCATCTGATACTCAAGCCGTCGCTGGGTTGACTTTGGGTGCAGATCCCATTGTGACTTCAGTTAGTGTGGTTTCTGCTTATGAAAATCAACCAATCCCAGGGTTGATTATTCGCAAGGAGTCAAAAGGACATGGCACAATGGCTTATATTGAAGGTCCGAAATTACCTCCTGGTACAAAAATAGTAGTTTTAGAAGATGTGGTCACTACTGGTGCTTCCGCCATGAAAGCAGTTGAGCGATTGCGAGCCGCAGGTTATGATGTCGAGATGGTGATTGCATTGGTAGATCGACAACAGGGTGGTGCAGAATTTTATCAAGACCAAGGGATGAAGTTTAAGTCGGTGTTTTCGATCGCTGATCTTCAATCCCGATCGCTGCAACTAAAAAGCCAGCTAGACCATAGCTAAAAACTTGATTTTTTAATGCGCTTGATAATCTGAATATAGTTTGATCGGAATTTCAATCTTAAACTCAGCTCCTGCACCAGGAGTTGAGAAAACTTGTAATTTTCCACCATGTTTTTCCACGACAATTGAATGAGCGATCGATAAACCTAATCCAGTCCCTTTACCAACTGCTTTAGTCGTGAAAAATGGATTAAATAATTGGTGTTGGATCGACTCACTAATCCCGTTCCCATTATCAGAAATAGTAATGGTTATTTTAGCATTATCTTCTATGGTAGTAGCAATTTTAATCAGCCCACAATGAATCTTGGATTCGGCAACTTTTAACTGTTCTTGTCGTTCTTCGATCGCATCAATTGCATTAACTAACAAATTCATAAATACTTGATTAAGCTGTCCTGCGTAACAAGGAATATGAGGTAATTTACCATAAGCTTTGATCACTTCAATCTCTGGATAACCTGGACGTACTCTTAAGCGATTTTGCAAAATCATTAAGGTACTATCAATCCCTTCATGGATATCAACATGTTTGAGTTCAGATTCATCAAGTCTAGAAAAAATTCTCAGAGATTTAACAATTTCTCGAATCCGAACAGCTCCTGTTTTGATCGAATCAACCATTTTCGGAAAATCTTTTTTTATGTATTCTAAATCAATATCTTCTATAAATTCTTGAATTTCTTCGCTTGATTCTGGACAGGTTTTTCCATATAACTCAATTAGCCGAAATAAATTATTAGCCGATTCTTCAACATGGGTAATATTCCCATGTATAAAACTAGTTGGATTATTAATTTCGTGAGCAATTCCTGCTACTAATTGACCTAATGCAGCCATTTTTTCCGATTGAATTAAATGAGTTTGAGTAATTTTCAGATCATAAAGAGTATTTTTTAGCTCCTGAGTCCGCTGGTCTACTGTAACTTCTAAATTGCGAGAATATTCGGCTAATTTTTCATTAGCTTCGGCTAATTGTTCATGACTGATTTTTAAATGCGATCGATTCAAATAATTTGCCATTAAAATTGCTGAACAACTCAAAGCGAGTAAAGGTGAAAATACCGGAATAATCCAACCAGATAGAAAAGCCAGATAACTCCCACCAATTAAATACACACTTCCTGTTAATATGGTAAATATTGTGCCTCCTAAAAATATTTGCTTTTTCAAAATTTTGATTTGCAATAATTTCCAAGACCCAATTGCTCCAAGACAAGACCAAACTAAAATCCAGAGAGAATTTATGGTTCGATCCCAAGCTCTCAGCATGGGACGTTCCTTCTAAAGCAGCACTTAAAATTTGACTGGCTAAATTAGCATGAATTACAATTCCTGGTGTTAGTTTAGAATTGGAGAATGCGACACTACTATAAGGTGTTTGGAAGGTGTCTTTAAGACTGTCTGCTGTTGAACCAATTAAAACTAGGCGATCGCGCATTAAATTGGGAGGTATATGATTGTCTAATACATCTTTCATCGATATACTCACAAACCGATCCAATTCTCCCCGAAAATTCATTAAAATCTGATATCCCCCAGTATCAGCACCAACATATCCACCTTCTTTTCCGGTTAATGGTATAAATACTGCTTGACCTAAGCCATAGATTTTTTTTTGCGGATCTATAAGTTTTAAAGATATATTTTCCTGTTCCAAATATATTAACGCCAGTTTAGCGGCGAGACTCTCTCGAAATTTACCACTTTTATTACCAATTAATATTAAACCTCGCCGCACTTTACCATCAGCATCTAAGATCAAATCTGAAGCGGCTACTTGATCGATTTTATCCAAACTTGGTGGAGGATTGATGGGTGGTACTCCTACCTTTTCAATCCCAATAGATTTTGGTGCAGACTCAAATTCCTGCACTAATTCTTGATGACCTGGTGCAATTGGTAAATCTCGATAAATATCTAAACCAATCACTCTCGGTTGTTGTTTTTTGATGTTTCGCAGTAAATTAGCCATTACCTGATCAGACATGGGCCAATGCCCGATGTTCGTGATATCTGATTCTTCAATCTTCACAATCACAATACGCTGATCAATTGGCTCAACTGGACGTAGGTGAAAAAATTGATCGATGATCGTCCATTCGAGGAGTTGAAAAATTCCAGCTATGCTCCCAGCCATAACTAATCCTGCTACGCTGGGAGCGATAGTTAATACTCCTAGACCCTCACCTATTCTCTGTCTGAGCTTTTGCCACATTTACTTTCAGCTATCCATTAATACCCCTTACAAAGGTTCAAGCACAGACTGATTGGCGATCGCATCTAATCCCACCTGGGCTAACAAGTCTCTCCATTCACTTTTTAGGGTGGTATTATTAGGCTGGGCTTGTTTAGCTGCATTTAAAACGGCGATCGTATCGTACCAAATTCCTGATTTGGCATATAATGTGGCCACTTCTACCGCATTTAATTTAGACAGGTTATTGCTAATTGTTGGTGCTTCTACTCGTTTTACCCATCCACTCACAAAATGATTATCTGGACGGATGATCGCTCCAGGTACGCTCGCTGTAAAAAACCAAGCATAGTTTTTACCTAGGGCTAATTCGGGAGCATCATCAGGAAGAGTAATTTTAACTATTCCTCCTTGACCAGAAACTTGGAGATTGGTTTGATAAAATTGATTTTTGTTTTCATCTTGCATGGTAAACAAGATGTTTGTGGCAGAAGTTGGAGGTAGATAAACAAAAAATGTCGGGTGAGCTGCGATGGTACGTCCAATTTTAGTTTGGGGAATTAAAGCCACCAGATTAGAAATTTTTTCACTACGAGTGGCTGCCCCAGTGGTATTTTGAGGTGTAGATTCTCCCGGAGCTTGGAAACTCACATTACCACGAGTAGCTCCTCCTGTAGTATTTTGAGGTGTGGATTCTCCCGGAGCTTGGAAATTCACATCACCACGAGTAGCTCCTCCTGTAGTATTTTGAGGTGTGGATTCTCCCGGAGCTTGGAAACTCACATTACCGCGAGTAGCTCCTCCTGTAGTATTTTGAGGTGTGGATTCTCCCGGAGCTTGGAAACTCACATTACCGCGAGTAGCTCCTCCTGTAGTATTTTGAGGTGTAGAATCTCCCGGAGCTTGGAAGTTGATATTTCCTCTTATTCCTCCACCCGTAGAATTATTAGGTGTACTATCTCCTGGTGCTTGAAATTGAATATCTCCCCGACTACCTCCTCCGGTAGTATCATGGGGAGCCGAATCTCCTGGTGATTGGAATTGGATCGCGATCGCTGGTTTTAAACTGCTCAAGTTAGTGCCCACTACCATGATTCCAGCTAGAGAGAAAAAGAGAGCTGTTTTAGTAATAGAGTTGTGAGAAGTAGTCATAATAGCTCCTTATTTAATTGAATGAAAAAATTACAGCCAATTTCCGACTAAGACAAATGGTGCCCAGAAATAGGGATGGTTGTATTCAGGATTTTTTAACAAACCGATTTGAGCTTGACGTAAAGCTTCGGCTTTGCTCATTTTTAAGTCTGTCCGACTTAAGTTATGATAAAATTTTATCATCAAATCTGCCGTAAATCTGTCACTGACTGACCACAAGCTCGCTAAGGTACTGAGTGCTCCTGAGCGTAATGCTAATCCTGCTAGACCCAATACAGCCCTTTGATCTCCCGATGCAGTTTGACAAGCACTTAAAACTAATAACTGAATGGGATTTAGGTTTACTTGTCCTTGGGGTTGAAGTAATTGATCGAAATCTTTGACTGCGATTTTTTGATCCCAAGTAAGTAAAAAGGTTTCGGCTGGATTAGAGCTGAATTGGCCAGTGGGTAGCCAGATGAACTACTGGAAAGACGTTAGTCTCTACTTGGGTTTTAAAAGCAGCACGAGTAAAATTCTCATTTAACAGTACCTTAGCATCTATTGTAGCAGCAATTTGTTTGACTTCTTCGGCAACTCCTGGTAAATCAGAAAAACCTTGACGAGCTTCTGTAAGTCCCACCGCTAAGACTTTGAGTTGATTTCGTTCCAGTCCTTGGGGAAATAGTTGTAACCCTGGGCTCAGAGCGATACTATATTTTTCGATGAGATACTGTTGACCATCATAGAGGGTAGCCATGGGTAAAGAACGGAAGAACCCATCTAGGACAAATACTAGGGTTTTGACCCCATGACTAGCTAGGTCTGTCTCAGCGGGTCGAATCAGCCAGTCATAAACTTGCTCGGAAAAGTGCTGATTCTTATCATAAGAATAACCTATATAAAAAGAAGAGTATAAATTTTGCAGTACTGCTTCGATTTGTTCTTTAGCTAGTGGGGTGGTGTAGTGACGGAGCGGTTGATTAGGTTGAGATAAGATTACTTCTAAGCGATCGTCCAGAATAATTGGATAAATTACAGCCGATTGGGGATCAATACTATCAATTTTTTGGGGATGGGTTGTTAAGCAAGCATCCCGGAAAAAGTTATCTAATTCTGCCAATTGGAGAGCTTCGATGACTTGACGAGCTTGAGTAATATTAGCTTGGCTGGCATTAGGCTGTAATAATAAGCTGACCAGTTGTCGATAAACGGGTTCTACGCTTTCTTTAAAGTTAAATTGCACTTCGGAATTAATTGCAACTAAGTCATTGCGAAGTGATTGTAAGGTATTAACGGCTTCAGTATAAGCGGTAATGGATTGATTTACATCTCCTTTTTGCTTGAAAATTCGACCTAGTTGCCAAGCAGCACGGGCGACTGTTATCGGGTCATTAGTTGTTTGGGCAATTTGGAGAGAATGTTGAGTGAGATTTTGGGCATCTGCCCATTGTTGATTTTGTTCATAAATTTTTCCTAGTTCATTGAGGGCTGATGCTTCGGCTCTTTGATCTCCGATTTGTCTAGCTTCTTCGATCGCTGTTGCTAATATTTTAGCAAGATCAGGGATTTGGCGATCGCCCGTTCCGACCGATAGTTTCATTAAACTTTCAGCTAAGTTAACTTTGCCGTAGATCGAATAATGGGAAGCTGGTAATCCAGCTAAATTAGATTCTATTTGGGGGAGCAGAGCGATCGCGGGTTTCCAGTTTTTGCTTTCTGTCAATAAACTTAGTTCATTGAGTTGAGATTGGAGACGAACCAGATCATTTTTGGCTACTTTTGTGGCTTGTTGATAGTAGGCTAAAGCCACATCATTTTGCCCTAAATCTCTGGCTACATTACCGATGCTAAATAAGGTAGAACTTGTGTCTTTACTAGGGTCAATCCGCTTGCTAATTTCCCAACTTTGTTCTAATATTTTCTTGGATTTAACTAAATCACCTGCGGTTTGCAAAGCTACACCTAAACTGCGTAAGCCATCTGCTTTCAAAAGAGTATCTGGTTGAGATTGCAGTTGCCCGACCAACTCGTCTAAAAGTGATCTTGACCGTCGATACTGTCCTAAAGATTGCCAAGCTTGAGCTTGATTAATCTGACTACCCAATTTGCCAGTTTGATTATCAGCTCGATCATAGGTAGCTGTGGCAATTTTCCAAGTTTCTAATGCTGGTTCAGTTTGTCCAGTTGCTAGTTGAATATTGCCTTGAATATTGAATGCTTGCGCTAAGATATCAACACCTCGGCGCTCTAAATTACTTTGATTTTGTAATAAATTTATACTCGTTTCGATGGTCTTTTTAGCCAAATCCCATTGACCTAAATCTTGAGTTACAGATGCTAGGTAATTTAAGGCTTGAGCTTGGTTAAGAATAGCACCTTTTTCGGCATATTTCTGGGCTGCTTGTTGCCAGATTTTAGCAGCATCGGCAAAACGTCCTGCTGTATATAGTTCTTTTCCCTGCTGCAATAATTGATGTGGATCTTCTAAAGTTTGAGTCACCGATAAGGATACTTGATTTTCTCTTTCCCCATGGGAATGTTGGGCGATCGCTGGTAACCCGACTGTAACTATAACTAAAGTTAGCAAAAAGCAACCTATAAACAGGAAAGATGAAAAAGAACTAATTTTTTTCTTACCTATAGATCTTATGCGTTGCAGATAAATGTTGACCATAATTTTATATACCGTTACATTTAAAATGTTTATGGTTATCAGTAGGGCTGATATTTTCTGTTCAATGAGTATTTTTACCATCGTTAATCAGAAAATTTGTAACTGAAGATACTTTTTCCTCCGCTGCATATAGTTAATTTCATTATTCCCATAATTGAGCTAGATCTATCTTCTATTTGCCAATTTAGATATTGAGCGATCGCTGACAACCTGGCTGTAGCAATAAAATCCAGTGAGCAAAAAGGGATAACTATTGGTCATGAATTTATATACCGTTACATTTAAAAGGTTTAAGCCAAGGTGAATCACCAGTTAAATTTGTTGGATCAGCGACTAATTTGATTTTGCCGATCGCATCTTTTACCCAACCTGTTGCTTCCACCAATTGATGGGACTGCTGTGGCACCAAAAAACGCGAATTTTGGCTAAATCTTTGGGGACGGGGGTTTTCCGGTGCGGAAAAATCTTGCCAATCTTGCCAAATTGTTTGACCTCTAATTGTTGTGGTGGGATCTTCTGGTAAACCACCAAGTCCAGTCACAGTTAAGGAGTTACCTTGATTAACAGCACATCCTACCACTACTTGGTGAGTGGGATCTTGGACTGTATCTGGTAATATTACTAATCCAGAACTAGGGTTTACGGCGGGATTGTTAATATTGATCGTACCAGAAACTCCAAACTGGGAACTAGCGGTAATATTACTATTGGGAGAAAGAAATAGTCCTTGGGTAGTGATATTAATATTACCACCTCGACCTTGAACCGCATTAGCAATAATGTTACTATTTTCGAGTAGCTCTACCGTATTTGTATCAATATAGAGGTTACCCCCATTACCATTACCACCAGCAGTAGCAGTAATACTACTGTCTCCTTGTAGTTGGATATTCTGTCCTTGCAACATAATATTACCACCTTTACCATTAGTAGTAGTAGCAGTAATCTCACCAGCATTGTCTAGAAAAATAGAAGCAGCATTAATATTAAGTGTTCCTGCACTACCAAGTCCCTGATTGGTGACATTGACTAAACCACCATTAAGGACGCTCAATTGAGGAGTGTTAATTGTCACAGTTCCCGATTTCCCGCTTGGTACGGTCGGTAATCCCAGGAATTTTTGGGCTTCTAAATCAGCAATCTGAGCAGATGCACTAATCTGGGATGGATTCAGATCTGCGACTGCTTGACCATTCACTTCGACAGATTTGAGAGCATTGATAGTAATATCACCAGCATTACCACTTGCATAAGTTGCGCTAGAAACTTGTCCTCCCTGATCTATGGTTAACTTTGAGGTATTAATTATTAAATTACCACTATTTCCTGGACCGAAATTTATCACTCCCAAAAAGCTAAAAGTCCTAGTATATGTGTCTGCTCCTGTACCGATAATGTCTAGAGTAGTTGCAGAAACAGTAAATTTACCACCGCTTCCAGAACTAAATGTACTATCCGTTATCCTTGCTCCCTGTAAAATACTTAGCTGATTTGTGAGTATGGTTAAATCTCCCGCATTCCCTGAGCCGTAGGTAGCACTACCGATATTACTAACAGAAGATTTACTTACTTCTACAGATTGAGCAGCATTTATATTAATATCTCCACTTTTCCCCGTATTAAAACTTGTAGTATCTATAATTGCTCCAGATTGGACGAATAAGCGTTTAGTTACAATATTTATATCTCCTCCGTTTCCTGCTGCTACCGATTGAGTGAGCAAGCTACTAGGAACGTCTTGAGTTGAGGATATTCCACTTAATTGGACGGACTCAGATGCGTTAATACTGATATTTCCAGTTGGTTTAATTCCTTGATTTTCAATTAAAATAACTGAACCATCATTAAGAGTTACATTTCTACCTTGGACAGAAATAAACCCGCCTCCTTGATTATTACTAGCATCAAGTAAAGCTTGTTGAGATAAATTTATATCAGCAAATATTTGCCCATCTGGATAGTCAAAGCTCCAACCAGTTGCCGCAGAATTAAAATTAACATTACCAGCACTAACGCTACCTAATTCAATTCTTCCTCCTGGTGCCATTAATACCGCTCCTTGGAGATTAATATTATTCCCAATTAAGGCTAAAGATTGACCTGGTGCTACTTGTAAACCTGGAGAGTTATTTCCCCTTAAAAATCGGGGAGAAGCTGGGTTAGGAATAGTTAAATTATGTCCCATCCCAGCAACATTAATAGCTCCAGAATTTTGACTAAATTGTAATCCTATTGGTGTACTAATAGTTAGTAATGGGGAGTTTTGAGGATTAGTCGCACTAAATAGAGTGCCATCAGCAAAACTAATTCTATTCGCTGTACTTCCTAAAAAAGACCCACCAATATTTAAGGCTGCATGAGTACCAAAATTAATTCCATAAGGATTGAGGAAAAATAAGTTAGCTGTCCCATTAGCTTTGAGAGTCCCATCAAGATTAGAACTAGTATTCCCTGTAACGCGAGTGATAATATTTTGGATATCTAAAGCATTATTAAAAAATGCTGTATTACCAGTCGGGATCGAAAAATTTGTGAAACTATGAAATAAGTTGCCACCTGCTCTACTACCACCTAGGATCATTAAATCCTTACCATTGGGAACAACAATAGAATTATTAGGAAGAGTGCGATCGGGGATAATTTGTGCTGTGACTCGACTAGAAGGTACAGCTAGCGCGATGAAGATAGTCCAGAATAATTGGGAAGAGACTAGGTGACAACGACATAAAAAAATACGCTTTTTAATGGAACTAATAAGCATTATCAAACCTATTTATTGACCAATACGGTTCAGGTAAATATAAAATACAATTAGCAAAAAAAGATAAATTTTTGTGATAAATTTATATACCTTTACATTTAAAAGGTTTAAACCAAGGTGAATCACCAGTTAAATTTGTTGGATCAGCAACTAATTTGATTTGACCGATCGCATCTCTTATCCAAGCTGTTGCTTCCACCAGTTGATCTGACTGCTTTGAAATCTCCAAAGACAAATTTTGACTAAATTTTTGATCATGAGAGTTTTCTGGTGCTGAAAAATCTTGCCAATCTCGCCAAATTGTTTGACCTCTAATCGTCGTAGTTGGATCTTCTGGTAAACCACCAAGTCCAGTTATCGTTAAGGAGTTACCTTGATTAGCTGCACATCTCACAGCTACTTGCTGGGTGGGATCTTGGACTCCATCTGGTAATACTACTAATCCAGAACTAGAGTTTACGGCTGGATTGTTAATATTGATTGTGCCAGAAACTCCAAACTGGGAACTAGCAGTAATATTGCTATCGGGAGAAATAAATAGTCCTTGGGTGATGATATTAATATTACCACCTCTTCCTTTAAAGGCATTAGCAATAATATCACTACTTTCTAAGGCAACTAAGGTATCAGTTTTGATATTAATATTACCACCATTTCCTGTATCACCTGCGGTAGTAGTAATTTTACCACCCAAACGCAATTGCAAATTTTGGTTTTGCACAATAATATTACCACCTGCACCAGATGCAGTTGTTGCTGTGATCAGACCACCATTAGTGACAGAAATATTCTTCGCATTTATTCTCAGTGTTCCCGCGTTTCCAGAACCGACATTCCTCACACTAAGCAGTCCCCCATTTTGGATGGTTAATTGATCTGTGTTCACAATCAAGTCTTTCGATGCTCCACTAGGTAAGGGGAGCAGGTTAAATTCTTGCTGGTATATAGTAAGGGGTGCTTCAGCCGAAGATGTAATCGAAGTCAAGAATGCTCCAGGAATATTGTCGCTAATTTTGATTGACTCAGTAGCATTAATAGTAACAGTTCCGGCATTACCACTCCCCAAAGTGGTAGCAGTAATATTACCTCCATCTTGGATAATTAACTGGGCGGTATTAATGCTCAAGTTACCTGCATTACCACTATTAAAGGTACTACTAGAGATCACACTAGGTTGAAGTAAGGTCGGTTCAATTCCACTGACTTGGATCTGGGTAGCATTCACTTTCACATCTCCTGCGTCACCTTGTCCTAATGTTAAAGATGTCAGCGCTCCTCCACCCAAAACTTGCAACTGAGGGGTGGAGATCGTGACATTTCCCCCATGACCAGGACCAAAGGTGGGACTTCCCAGAAAACTAAAAAATACTGGATTGAGTGGAGAAACTCCGCTTACTACTACGGATTCAGAAGCGTTGACATTCACATTACCTCCGATCGCCGGACCGAATGTGTTAATATTGATTGACGCACCATCCTGAACTAACAACTTTTTGGTATTGATATTTAAGTCACCTATAAATCCTTCTGTAGTTGAACTACCGATATTGCTACGAATGCGTAAATCAGGTGCAGTTCCGATTAGATCGAATTCCTGGGAAGCATTGATATTTATCTGACCTGATGGTTTTAACCCTGTATTCAGGATGATAATTTGGGAACCATCGGTCACTGTAATCAACCCCCCTTGAACTGTAATCGAACCACCACCATCACTTTTAGCGTATGCTGCGGCTAGTTGTGATAGCGTAATATTTCCGAAGGATGACACTTTTGAATAGTCAAAGCTCCAACCATTGGGAGCAGCATTGATGGTGACATTGGGTAGTACACCTGAAGTTCCATCCACACTACCTAATTCTATATGTCCTGATGGTGCAGCAATAGTGCCACCAGTTAAGGATATATTGCCACCAATCAATGCTAAGGTATTTCCTGGTGCTACCTGTAATCCGGTGATTTGATCTCCTCCGGTTATTTCTCCCAGATTCGGATTAGGATGGGTAAATGTGTGACCTAAACCATTCACATTAATGTCACCAGGATGTTGTCCAAATTGTAATCCCATGGGAACGCTAATGGTTAATAGGGAATTAGGTTGGGGATTGCTAGCACTAAAGGATGAGCGATCGCTAAATAGTATGGTCTCTGCGGTTGTCGCTAAAAACGAACCCCCTATATTTAATCTAGCATTTGGACCAAAAATAATTCCCTTGGGATTGAGCAGAAACAGATTAGCTGTACCATTGGTTTGTAAGAATCCATCAATATTAGAACTGGAACTACCTGTAACACGAGTAATAATATTTTGGATATCTAAAGCATTATTAAAAAATGCTGTATCACCAGTCGGGATCGAAAAATTTGCGAAACTATGAAATAAGTTGCCACCTGCTCTACTACCACCTGTGATCATTAAATCCTTACCATTGGGAATAACAATGGAATTATTAGGAAGAGTGCGATCGGGGATAATTTGTGCTGTGACTCGACTGGAAAGTACAGCTAGCGCGATGAAGATAGCCCAGAATAATTGACACTGACATAAAAAAATGTGCTTGTTAATGGAACTAATAAGCATGATCAAACCTATTTATTGACCAAACGATTGAGCATTTCTCCGTAGTGATGAGGTAAAGTTTGGATTTTTGTGATAATTTTATATACCTTTACATTGTAAGGGTTTAAGCCAAGCTGAATCCCCGGTTAAATTTGCTGTATAAGTAGTTAATTGGATTTTTCCCCCTGGAGCGATTACCCAACCTGTTGCTTCCACCAATTGATGGGGCTGTTGTGGCACCCAACGCGAATTTTGACTAAATTTTTGGGGACGGGCGTTTTCTGATGCGGAAAAATCTTGCCAATCTCGCCAAATTGTTTGACCTCTGATTGTTGCAGTTGCATCTTCTGGTAAACCACCAAGTCCAGTTACGGTTAAGGAGTTACCTTGATTAGCAGCACATCCTACCACGACTTGGTGAGTGGGATCTTGGACTGTATCTGGTAATATTACTAATCCAGAAGTAGGGTTTACTGTGGGATTGTTAATATCGATCGTGCCAGAAACTCCAAACTGGGAACTAGCAGTAATATCACTATCGGGAGAACGAAATAGTCCTTGGGTGATGATATTAATATTACCACCTTGACCTTTAACTGCATTAGCAATAAGGTTACTATTTTCGAGCAGAGCTAGGGTATTTGTATCAATATGGAGGTTGCCACCATTACCATTACCCCCAGCAGTAGCAGTAATAGTGCTGTTATGCTTTAGTTGGATATTCTGTCCTTGCAAGATAATATTACCACCTTCACCATTAGCAGTAGTGGCAGTAATACCTCCCGCATTGTTCAGAAAAATTGAACCAGCATTGATATTCAGTGTACCAGCATTACCTAGTCCTTGATTGGTGACATTGATTAAACCACCATTGAGGACGTTCAATTTAGGAGTGTTGATGGTGATATTTCCTGTTTTGCCACTTGGTACGGGAGGTAATCCTAGTAATTGTTGTATCGCTTGAGTAGGCATCTGGGCAGATGCTGTGATCTGAGATGGATTTAGAGTTTCTACTGCTAGACCACTTACTTCCACGGATTTGAGAGCATTGATAGTCACATTACCAGCATTACCATTAGCATAAGTTGCACTAGCAATTTCTCCGCCATCAGCGATGTTTAAGGTTGAGGTATTAATTGTTAAACTACCACCATTTCCTATGCTATAGGCTGATCCATCGAAACTACTAGCAATTTTAGTAGATCGGCCTGTTCCCGTACCAATAATATTTATGCTATCTGCCGAAATAGTGAATTTGCCGCCTGCCCCAGAACTTAATGTACCATTAAATATAAATGCTCCATTTAAAATATTCAATTGACTGGTTGATAGAGTTAAATTTCCCGCTGGTGCCAGACCGTAAGTAGTTGAAATAATGGCCGAAGGATAAGTATTTAATACCACCGATTTAGAAGCATTTATATTCACATCTCCACTTTGGCCAGTAGCAAAATCTATAGTAGCTATTTGAGCGCCATTTTCGATCAATAAGCTTTTAGTTGAAATCTGGATATTTCCACTATTTCCAGTTGTTAATGCTGGGGTATATATGGTAGTTGGAAGTATTCCATCTGCGGAAAATCCACTTATTTGGACAGATTCTGAGCCATTAATCGCAATATTTCCTGTTGGTTTAATTCCATCATTTTCAATCAATATAACTGAGCCGTTATTGATCATTATGTTTCTACCTTGCACTGCAATCAGTCCACCTCCTTGACTACTACTAGCATCAAGTAATGACTTTTGCGATAAATTTATATCAGTCAAATTTTGGGCATCTTGATAGTTAAAAATCCATCCGGTTGCTGTGGAATTAAAACTCACATTCCCCGCCCCAACACTACCTAGCTCAATTCGTCCTCCTAGTGCTACTAATACACCTCCTTGCAAGTTAATTGCACCTCCAATTAAAGCTAATGATTGACCCTGTGATACTTGCAAGCTGCTCGGATTATTCCCTCTGATCAATTGTTGAACTGGTGATGATGAATCAATAGTTATAGCAGAACCTAAACCAGTCACATTAATTGCTCCCACATTTTGACCAATCTGTAAACCAACTGGCACACTCATTGTTAGTAATGGTGCGGTTTGAGGATTACTGGCACTAAATCCAGTTCCATCTGCAAAACTAATCCTATTTGCGGTACTTCCTAAAAATGACCCACCAATATTTAATGCTGCATGAGTACCAAAATTAATCCCATTCGGATTGAGGAAAAATAAGTTAGCTGTCCCATTAGCTTTGAGGGTACCATCAATATTAGAACTGGAATTCCCCGTAACACGAGTAATAATATTTTGGATATCTAAAGCATTATTAAAAAATGCTGTACTCCCAGTTGGGACAGAAAAACTCGCTAAACTATGAAATAAGTTACCACCTACTCTACTACCACCAGTGATTGTTAAATCCTGACCATTGGGGACAACAATAGAATTATGAGGGAGGGTTTGATCGGGGCTAATTTGTGCTGTGACTCGACTAGACAGTAAAGGTATAGCAAGGAGGATAACCCAGGATAATTGGGAACAGACCAGGTGACACTGACCTAAAAAATTACGCTTGTTAATGGAACTGATAAGCATTATCAAATCTCTTTATTGACCGAATATTTGGTAAAATTTGGTATTTGGCTCACCCGGATCTACACTGATAATTAGTATTTATACTATCTAGCTCATTGATGCTTGATTTTCTATTTCCTGCATTTAGATATTTGGCGATCGCCTAGCAACCAGGCTGTAACTAGAAAATACAATTAGCAAAAAAAGATAAATTTATGACAAAAATTTATATACCTTTACATTGTAAGGATTTAAGCCAAGCTGAATCCCCGGTTAAATTTGCTGTATAAGTAGTTAATTGGATTTTTCCCCCTGGAGCGATTACCCAACCTGTTGCTTCCACTAATTGATGGGGCTGTTGCGGCACCAAAAAACGCGAATTTTGACTAAATTTTTGGGGACGGGCGTTTTCTGATGCGGAAAAATCTTGCCAATCTCGCCAAATTGTCTGACCTCGGATCATTGCAGTTGCATCTTCTGGTAAACCACCAAGTCCAGTCACGGTTAAGGAGTTACCTTGATTAGCAGCACATCCTACCACTATTTGATGGGTGGGATCTTGAACTGTATCGGGTAATACAATTAATCCAGAACTAGGGTTTACTTCTGGACTATTGATCGTGATCGTGCCAGAAACTCCAAACTGGGAACTGGCGGTAATATTACTATCAGGAGATAAAAATATTCCTTGCGTAGAAATTTGGATATTTCCACCACTACCAGCGATCGCATTGGCAATTATTTTGCTATTTTCTAAAGCTGCTAAAGTTTCGGTATTAATATTAATATTGCCACCCGATGCTGTATTGGTCGCTGATGTGGTGATGGAACTGTTGTGACGTAATTGAATATGGTCAACATTCAGATTAATACTCCCTCGGTTTCCCGCTGCGGTTTCGGCGCTAATAGTGCCAAGATTATTCAGTTCAAGCTCTTGTGCTTGGATATCTAAATTACCAGCCCCTCCCGCTTGTGTTCCACTGACCGCAATCTCACCGCGATCGCGAACCTTGAGGATACCTGTAGCAATGATTAAGTTGCCCGCATCGCCTATTCCTTGACTGGTTGCGGTGATCCGGCTGTTCAGCAATTTATTTTTACTATCAAAACTAGCACCAGCTACATCTAGCAAATTAGTAGCTACAATTGTGACAGTTCCACCCTGACCGACTCCAGAAGTAGAAGCGGTGATCACACCACCATTTAAGAGCATCAATTGACCAGTAGTAATTGCTAAAGTACCAGCATTGCCATTAGTTTTACTTTCAACCGATAATTGACTTTCTCCTAATTGTGGAGAAATTCCACTAATTTCGACCGAATCAGGGGCAACAATTTTTAAATTTCCCGCCCTACCTAGAGAAACCTTGTTTCCCATAGATAGAGAATTAGTAAAGATTCCTGCTCCATCTTGAACAATTAAACGTTGGGTATTGATGTTCAAGTCTCCTGCATTGCCATTCCCAACTGTGGTAGTAGTTAAGTTAGTGGTAACTTGGACATTTCCTCGGGGATCTATTCTAATTCCTGTACCATTTAACTCAACTAAATCTGAAGCTGTGAGCGAAATCGATCCCGATGAAATTGAACCTATAGTAAAAGAAGATATTTGGGAACCTTCGGTCAGGATGATCTGTCTACCTTGTAAATTGACATCCCCGCTACCTGCGGTCGGGTTGAAATTGGTAACATCAATTATACTCCCTCCTGAGATATGTAGATCTTGAAAATTTTGGGTCTGACCATAGCTCAACGCCAAACCTTGATTGCTAGGAGTTAAGTTAACTAAACTGTTACCTGCTACACTACCTAACTCAATTCTTCCTCCAGGAACAGTAAGATTGCCACTTACTAAATCTACTTCACCTCCTACTAAAGCTAAAGTCTGACCTGACTTTACCTGAAGACCGATCGGCTGTCCTGAACTGGGATTGATTACGGTTCCTCTAGCACTATTGACAATAGCTCCTGGATTAGCACCAAATTGTAGTCCCACCGGAACACTGATCGTTAGTAGTGGAGGAGTAGAGGAAATAGTGGTGTTAAGTTCGCTTCCATCGGCAAATTTTAAACTATTGGCACTAGCAGCAACCAACGACCCGCCAATATTCAGGCTAGCATTATTACCAAATATAATGCCATTGGGATTAAGTAAAAATAGATTGGCTGTACCGTTTGCTTTCAGAATGCCATCAATCTTAGAAATATTTCCACCTGTCACACGGTTAATAATATTAGTTACATCTAGGGCATTATTAAAAAAAGCCGATCCTCCTGTGGGGACTGAAAATTCACTAAAGCTATGAAACAGGTTATTGCCTACTCGACTGCCACCCTCGATCGTAAAATTAATTTTATTCACCGTTGTTACCTGAGTAGACAAGGTACTATCGGTGGCAATCTGCGCTTGTAAAGGTTTAACTGAAATTAGACAAATCATTGCCAAATTCCCAGCTAGCCATAAGAGTCGAAACCTTAAAGCATTCATAGCTGATATTGATTGATACTATATAAATGATAAATTCAGTTATGGGTAGAGTCAAGCAGTAATTTTCCAGCATTAATTGCTTTGGATAGAGCGAGAGTGATGTAAATCCTTTCGCTCTATATCTTACCAGCATTCATCCCACTTATCCTTATCCGCAGTAGGGCCACCAAGGAATTGGATCGCATAATGGATGCACCTTATGTGCCGCAGATGGATTTATCTGCTGAATTGATCTTTGTTGTCCTAGAGAATTTGAACTAACTGATGCCAAAGAACTGTTACTTATTGCCACAAATGCTAAAGTAATTGCCAATCCTAATGAACTCTTGCGTAACATAATCAGAGTCCTCCTTCAGAGGTGTAATAGTGTTTCAAATTTGGGGATTTAAGATATCTTAATTACCTTTATGTCTCATATTTTATCATCTTTTTAAGCGATTATAGCATCGGGATAATTACTGATTTTTTTTTATTTTTTACTGACTGAATTTATCCGTAAATCAACTTATAGAAATTAATAAGTAATAGTAAAAACCGAAGTAAATCTTTCTATTGATTACTAGTTTTTACTTACAGATACTTTGAAAAAAGTTATACAGCATATGCCAGATTTATGACGTGCATTAGTGTGAGCATTTTTGGTAGAGGGTCGGTTTACCTATGCGATCGGCAGGGCTGTTTTATGCTCTATTCTCGCATGAGCAACCTAAACCCCCAACCCCCTTCCCTACAAGGGCAGGGGGAGTAATTCAGATGGTTAAATTGATGGGAGATTTATTGGATTTATTCTGCTCCCCTTGACCCTGATAGAGAGGGGTTGGGGGAAAGGTATTCTGCTCAAATGAAACAACCCTTTCTGCTTGCTCTCCTTTCCTGTTAGAAGCTACGGTGTACACACAAGCATACCTAGAGCATGTTGCAGGTAATTCAGGCTGGTCACGTCCCGACAATTAACTGCAAAATTCTGACAGCTACCGATAAAGCTAAAACACACAATTTTTGAATAGATTTAATTGACTCTAATTGAGTTGCTTCTAGATCTAAGCCAACGGATTTGAGCGTAGCAAACAGTTGTTCAGCTTCTCTCGCTGTTCGTCCAACCCGTGAGTCAGCCTGGATTTCAATAGTATAAGTTCCTTCACAATGTTGCTGACTTAAATAGGTATACAGAGACTCGGACTGCTCTTTGAGCCGACGGTTCTGTCCGACTCTAATTAAGAGATGATGCTGTTGATTAGGTACTCTGACAAATTCCTCAAATATATCGCTTTCCCGATCGCCTATATGAGTCACCATTTTCACATTAGACCAGCTGAAACAGGTGCGGGTTTGAGCGGCTGACAGTAGCCCTTTATAGGATTCTTTTTCTTCAATCGGTAAGTTTTTATATTTTCTTTCATGCTGATCCTGATGGTCAGGTTCTCTTGTCCACAATTGCACTGTACGGCAATCCCAGTGGGCATCCATTTTCTGTATCTAATACCAGTGTGGGATGAATATAAAATCCGATATCTTGATTGTTCCTACGACTCCAATTCCCTCGGATTTCAATCTCCCTTTGTGAGACTGTAAGTTAATTTCACTACTATCACGCTATTGCTATGAATTAAGATTGGATTTTCCACTACTTTTTTTCTCCTTACTTCCCTTCTCTCCTTACTCTACCTCAACTTGTGTGTACACCGTAGCCTCTTAGGAGAGGGATTGGGGGAGAGGTTAATCTTGCTCCCCTTTCCTCTTAGGAGAGAGGTTGGGGGAGAGGTCAATGTGCTAAATTAATTACGCTGTGTTAACTGAGTTAAAACCTGATTCGATCGCTCGACAAAAGTTTTCATTCCTTCAGCATCAAAAGCTTTTTGAGCCATCAGTGCTAAATCATAGACGTGATGACAAATCAAATTAGCTAAATCAGCAGAAGGTGATTTCCCACTACCCTGAATAATACTACCCTGACTAATCTCAATCAAATTCTGAATCAGGGGATGAGCAGTATTAACGAGGAGAATATGTTCATCAGGAAATTGGGCTGTTTGTTGTTGCATTAAAGCCGTCATATCCCGTAACCGTCTTAACGCTTCTGGTAATAATACTACAGCCGGAGGTGTACCTTGAGGATCATCAGACTTTAATGCTTCAGTCCGAATTGTTACTTTCGGTTTATTCAGAGCATTTTGGAATAAGTCTTTAATCACTTCACTGCGAGTTTTATTAGTTTTCGGATCAACTATTTCACTCGCTTTATCTTGATCGAGAATATTTTTGTCTAAATCAGAATCAACTCGCGAGAATTTCACATCTGTATGTTCTCGTTCTAGGAAACTGATAAAATGGGTGTCGATAAATGAGTCCATAAATAGAACTTCTAAACCCTGGTTTTTATGCAGTTCCACATAAGTTGATTGAGCGACTGAATCGGTGGAATAAAAAACTCGGTTTTCTTGTTTTTCTTTGTTCCGCTCTAGGTATTCTTTGAGAGTGGTATAGTCTGGTTCATTACCGCTTTTTTTCGTAGTAGTAACATCTTTCCAGACATCTCCTTCCTCTGATTGCACTTGGACTTCTGGAGTATCAGCTTGAGCGGGTTTCAGATGAGCTGTAGTTCGATAAATCAGGATGTCTTCAACTTGTTTTTTAAATTTATCATCGTTGAGACAACCAAATTTGACAAAAGTCCCTAAATCTTGCCAACAACTGACATATTCATCCCGATTATCTCGGTAAAGTTCCTTCAGTCGATCGCCAACTTTTTTAGCAACGAAGTCTGCAATTTTCCGGACAGTCCGATCCATCTGTAATGCGCTCCGAGAGACATTCAGGGGAATATCCGGACTATCAATTACCCCGCGCATTGGTAATAGGAAATTGGGAATAATTTCTTCACAGTGTTCACTGACAAACACTTGATTGCAAAATAACTTAATTTGACCTTTGGTGAGGTCTACATCCGGTTTCAATTTCGGAAAATAGAGAATACCGTTCAACAGAAAGGGATAATCTGTATTTAAGTGAACCCAAAGTAAAGGTTCTTCTTGGAAGGGATAAAGATAGCGATAAAATTCCAGATAATCTTCTTTAGTCAGAGTATTAGGAGATTCACGCCAAGGAGCTTTTTGCTTATTAATTGCTTCCCCATCCAATTTAATCGGCACGGGCATAAAGTCGCAATAGGTTTTCACTAATTGACGAATGCGACTTGGTTCGACATATTCGACTTCTTCTTCTTGCAGAGTCAGAGTAATTGTCGTACCTCTTTCCGTGCGATCGGAGTCTTCTAATTGGAAATTTGGTGAGCCATCACAAGTCCATCGGACTGCTTGAGCGCCCGATTGATAGGATAAAGTATCAATTTGGACTTTTTGAGCCACCATAAAAGAGGAATAGAACCCTAGTCCAAAGTGACCAATAATCTGGCGATCGCCTTGATATTTTTGAATAAATTCTTCAGCACTGGAGAATGCGACTTGGTTAATATATTTTTTTACCTCGTCGGCGGTCATCCCAATGCCATTATCAGAAATTGCTAGGGTTTTTTGCTCTTTATCAATGGTGATAATTACTTCCGGGGCATCGACCTGGCCACTAAATTCGCCAGCGTAGGATACCATTTTCAGTTTCTGGATGGCATCTACGGCGTTTGAGACCAGTTCCCGCAAGAAAATCTCATGGTCTGAGTAGAGAGATTTCTTGATGATGGGGAAAATATTCTCGGTATGGATGCTGATGGTGCCTTGTTCCAGCATGGTCATAGGTTTTCTAATTATTTTTAGGGATCTTTATGAATTAATTGTGACGCGATCGGATGCTAATCTGAATCAGGGATTGCCCCCCGCAGGGGATTCGGTTTTCCCTACTTTTGACTCTGGTGGGACACTGTTCTTGACTATCCTAGTTATTTTTGCTTTCTGATCTATTGGTGATTTGATTGAAGTTCAATCACAGTTTGATTACACCTAAATTTAATTTTTAATATATCATTTATAAGTCCTCCTAACTCATCAAACTATGTTACAGTTAGAACCTGCCCAAGTTGGGCTAATGGTCGAAATAGATTATCAAATAATTCATGCAGTACCAGGAAGATTGCGGGTTCGCATTCCCCGACTCAAGAGCGACGAAGATTTTACTCATAAACTATGTTGGTTGCTCAAAACTTCGCCCCAAGTTTTAGAAGTCCGACTCAATTTGCCAATTAGTAATCTGATTATTCATTATTCATCCCACCAGATTAGTTTAGCTACGATCGAAGCTCAATTATTTGATCTCATGCACCAGTCGCTGAAAAAGGATTTACCTTTACCTGTGCGATCGCATGAATTAGAACCGCGTCGAGAAATTAATCATCTCGAAAAATTAGTTTTACCCTTTCTGGGTTTAGCGATCGCTATCCCTACCGCAATCATCGAATTTCCTCCATTATTTTTCGGCGGAACTATAATTATCATTGCGGCCATTCCCCTATTTATATCTACCCTGAAGCAAATTCAAAAAGAACAAAAATTAACTCTTGATGTGATGGAATCTTTATGGACAATCCTCCATACTCTAGAAGGACATTTAATTGCACCAGCATTAGCATTAAGTTTTGAAGGAACCTGGACGGTATTGCGAGATCAAACAGCTAGTCCGGTTGATTATCATGCAATTAATCTGAGATTAGAAGGAGTGTATACTCATGTCAAAAGAGGTGGAAAAGAAGAGCAAGTTTTGATCAAAGAAGTGCAAATTGGGGAACAGGTAGTTGTTTATCCAGGAGATAGAATCCCCGTTGATGGTGAGATTTTAAAAGGAAAAGCAACGATTGATCAGCATAAATTAACTGGTTGTCCGGATGTAGTAGTAAGACATCCAGGACAAAAAGTTTATGCTGCTACTTTAGTAATGGAAGGAAAATTAACTATTCTCGCTGAAAAAACTGGAAGTGATACCCAATTAGGTAAGATTATTCACTTGATTAAACACGCACCAGTTCATGATACCAGAATCGCTGATTTTGCCGAAGATGTGGGTAATATCACGATCTTACCCATCTTATTCCTCAGTTGGACTTTATTTGCGACGACGGGAAATATTAACCAAGCATTAGCGTTACTCCAATTAGACTTTGCGACAGGAATTCGACTCTCTTCTGCAACTGCGGTATTAACTGCGATCGCTCGTGCTGTTAAGTATGGGGTATATATTCGTAATGGGCACACCTTAGAAATGTTAGCTCGGGTTGATACAGTCGTATTCGATAAAACCGGAACATTAACTCAGATTCATAGTGAAGTAGTTGATATTCATACTATTGATGATCATATTAGTCCTTTAGAAGTTTTAAGTTTAGCAGCAGCAGTAGAAGGTAAATTAAATCATCCTTATTCTCAAGCAATTGTTCATTTTGCTGAACAAAAAAATGTTCTTAATCACGTAGAATGTGAATCCTGGGAATATAAAATTGGTCAGGGGATAATTGCCCAAATTAATGGGGAGCAAATCTTAGTAGGAAGTAAAAAGTTTTTCCGGAAAGCAGGGATTAAAGTCAAAGCACTACGTCATAAACATCACAGTTTAAAACATAGTGGTCACACCCATGTTTATGTGGCTAAAAATCACCAATTATTAGGTGTAATTTGTTTAAATAATCCCATCCGTCCGGAAAGTATTGAGGTGATTTCTCAACTCAAAACCAAGGGAATTGAATCCTATATTTTAACCGGAGATCATCCCAAAGCAGCACTAAAGATCGCTCAACAGGTCAATATTGAAGCGAGCAATATATATTCAGATGTTTTTCCAGATCAGAAGGTAGAAGTGTTAAAGCAACTAGATGAAGAAGGAAGGATAGTAGCTTATATTGGGGATGGATTAAATGATGGAGCTGGATTAGCTTATGCTGATGTTTCTGTTTCTTTTGCGGAAGGAAGTCATACAGCTCGTCAAACTGCCCAAGTGGTATTGATTAATAATAATTTGCAAGGATTAATGATTGCTATTACGATCGCTAAACAGGCTATGTCAGCAGTTTATCAAAATATCGGTTTGATTTCTTTTCCGAATGTTAGTGTAGCTCTAGCAGGTCTGATGCTCGGGTTAGATCCAATTATGGCTGTCATGGTTAATAGTGGTTTTATGACCTTAGCTGAATTAAATGGACTGCGACCACTGTTAGAGGTAATCGAAACTCCCCAAGCCCCAAAAAGCCAACAAAATCAGTTATCATGATGCTAAACAGCATTTGGAAGCAAAAGGTAGGTGATCCCGATGCCAGAAACTAATCCAGACCAAGTAAATAAATCCCCAGAACCATCATTTTGGGAGAGTCTAACTCAATCAGTAATAGATAATGTTAGTGATGTCATAGATCGTACTACTGCTGAAGCGGGAAAAGCGATCGCTGATACCACCACCAATGTGGAGTCAGTGATTAATCAAGCGGGAAAAGCGATCGCTGATACCACCACCAATGTGGAGTCCTCGATCAATCAGATGACGAGCGGAATTAACAGTGCGATCGCCCAAATCACACCCGATCACGCTGAAATTCGGACTAAAGCTGAAGAAATTGGTGGTGGATTTGCTGGTGCTATAGCAGGAGAAGTGATTGGTGGTACAATCGGCGGGATTGCGGGCACAGTAGTATTAGGTCCAGTCACTGGTACAATCCTAGGAAACCAATTGGGTAGCTTCATCGGATTCATCATTGGTGCTCAAGTCGGAGAAGAAGTAGTCCTGCAATCTCGTCCGGTAAAAATTGGTGCGGTAGAAAAAATTAATTCCTTTGAAGAACGCTTAAAACTGGGTTTGCGAAAACGCGGTGGTGACAAAGTTGGTGATGCAGTTGGTGCGATTACAGGAGGAGTAATTGGTGGTACAGTATTAGGTCCAGTTGGAGTTGTTATTGGTTCATCCATTGGTGGTGCTTTTGGTGGTCGAATTGGAGAAGATGCAGCACTAGCTCTTGATTACTTAGGAAATCAAACATCACCAACCCCAGATCCAGATAAATCTGAATCGATCGCTACCTGGTTTGATTCCACCAGTAAAAGTTTTGTAGGTGAATCCGTAACTACTACGGTCGGAGGAATCGTCGGTGGAGCAGTTTTGGGTATACCAGGAAGTAATTTGGGACGGAAATTGGGGACATTTGTGGGCAGAAAACTCGATTGGAATGGTATTTTAGAAAGTCCACCAGTTCTATCCCCAGCACTAGAAAGTCAATCAGTTCAAACTCAAGATTTAGAAAATTCACCAGTTCAATTACTAGAGTCATCAAATTGACCCCAGATATTAACTTAGGGTTAAATTATTAAATCTTGACAAATCAAAAAAATCTGCAATACTTTAGGTTAAAATACATAAAAATTGTAGTAACAGGGAGTTGATCGATTTCTAAACAGGCTTTTAGCTGGTGAACCAATCTAATCAGAAGATCGAACAAGCTTCTGAAAAGTCTTTCTTTTTCTTCGTGTTAGAAAATTTAATCATCAATTTTACCCAAGAGGTTGAGCCTGTATGGAATTTGAAGCTTTGTTGCTAGGTCTTGAACCACTCACCGCTTTAGCGGTAGGAGTTAGTGCAGTTATTTTAGCACCAGTAGTCGCAGGAACAGCTCATGTAGTAACTAATGCGATTGGTAAAGATCAAAAATTAAGTGAATCTTTACAGGATGCGAGCAAAAATGTATCCGATACAGCGAGAAATGCAGTTAAAGGAACAATAGTTTGGGGATTTGAAACTTTAGAAAATGCTCAAGCTGTTTTTGCTGAAGCAGAAGAATCATTCCGTGATCTAGTAGCAGATGCCAAAAATGAATATTCTGCTAAAAAATCTGGAACTGAACTAGGTGATCCTCGCGAAGTAGAAATTGTTTCTGAATAAGCTAGTTACGATAGTTAATTGAGCAAACTAATTTGCTCTAGTTACATAATTATGAGGATAAGGTGGGATGTTGACTGCTGAAGGAACAGAAGTTACTTCAAATTATCAACTTAAAAAATCAACTGGTCAGGTTATTTACAGAAGTAATCATAGACTGCGAATCAATGTAGTTCCTCATTTGGAAAATATTGAATATGGCAATCAGCTAAAGCAGAAAATTGAGTTACTTCAGTTTGTATCTAATGTGCGGATCAATCCAGTAGCAAAATCGATCGCGATTGAATATAACGCTGATGGGATTGATCTCAACCTGATTGAAGAAAAGATTTTGAGTTGTATTGAGCAAGTTGACTTATCAGAAATATTTCTGAATTCTACCGTTGAACCATTAGGACTGAACCAAACGGTTCATACTGTTGGGTATGAAGTCATCCACCGTAACCCGCAACGTTTGCGGGTACGCATTCCTCGACTAGGTAATGATCCTGACTATGGAGGAAGATTAAATTACTTAATGCGATCGATTGCGGGTGTGGTAGAGTTTCGGATTAATTTAGCTGCTCGTTGTATTAGTGTTGAATTTGATACCCCCGCTCGACTCATTGAACAACAACATCAGCTGTTTGAGACAATTGAACAAGCTCCTTACGTTTCTCTTGACCAGAAATTAGTTAATGAGCCAGTCAAAAAGTCCCAAAGCAAAGAAATTGACTACTGGGAACGATTAGGATTACCAGTAGCAAGTCTAATTATTAGCACCGCAGTCTTATTAGGACTACCATTGCCAGGTATTCTTACTGGTGCTTTGATTTTGACAGCATCACTACCAGTTTTTCAACGTGCTTGGGATGCAATTGAAAAAGATCGTCAGTTAACCATTGACTTCCTTGATGGACTAGCAATTGGTTTACACACAGCCCAAGGTAGCTATTTCGCCCCATCCCTAATGCTAGGTTTAATTGAGGGGGGTGAAGTGATCCGTGATATGACTGCTCGTGGAAGTGAGCGAGCATCATTCAATTTACTAGATTGTCTCAATACATACGCTCTGGTAGAAAGAGATGGGCAAGAAGTACAGATCCTAGCTAAAGAAATTATTGAAGGTGATCATGTAATTGTCTATCCCGGTGATCAAATACCGGTAGACGGTTATATTTTGCGTGGTACTGCTTTAATTGACCAATGTAAACTAACGGGTGAATCTGTTCCGGTTACCCGGACTCAAGGAGATGAGGTATTTGCTTCTACTTTAGTAGTAGATGGAAATATCTGTATTTTGGCAGAAAGGATTGGTAATAATACCCGTGCTGGTGTAATTTTAGCCCTAGTTGAATCAGCTCCAGTCCATGATACTCGGATGGAAAACTATGCGGCAATGATTGCTAACCAGATGGTAGTACCTACCTTATTTATTGCTGCTGGAGTGGGAGTTGCCAATTTTGATCTGAATCGGGCGATCGCCCTACTAACCCTAGATTTGGGTACGGGGATTCGGATGTCTGTACCAACCACTATCCTTTCAGCTCTTACCTACGCAGCTCGAAATGGTGTCTTTATTCGGAGTGGTCGGGCCATGGAAATTTTGGCCAAAATTGATACCGTGGTAT
This sequence comes from uncultured cyanobacterium, assembly GCA_963744145.1. Classification (GTDB taxonomy): domain Bacteria; phylum Cyanobacteriota; class Cyanobacteriia; order Cyanobacteriales; family CAWUOF01; genus CAVUSO01. The sequence goes on from CAVUSO010000001.1 coordinate 3,659,283, forward strand.
TTGATAAAACCGGAACTCTCACCCAAGGACACGCGGGCATTAATGACATTAAACTGATGGATGAAAGTGTTAGTGCCAATGAATTATTAGCACTAGCTGCGACTGCTGAACAAGGTTTAACCCATCCTGTAGCTGATGCAATTGTCCGTCATGCTCGCAACTTACAAGTACCCATTTACTCCTGTGAGTCCTGGGAATATCAGGTAGGATTAGGAGTATCAGCAACGATCAACGGAAAAAATATCTTAGTCGGTAGTCATCGCTTGATGAATAAATCAGGCATTAGTTTAGATATCTTGAATCAGCGTTATCCAGATTTGAAATCAGGTAGCAATTCTCTAGTTTATGTTGCCAGCAATGGCACCTTAATCGGCGTAATTCTCTATAGTGATCCACCCCGAGCAGAAAGTAAAAGTGTGATGCGGGAATTACAAAGAGAAGGAATCCAAACCTATATGCTGAGTGGGGATGTGACCAGAGTAGCAAAAGCGATCGCGAAGGAATTAGGAATCCCTCAGCAAAATATTTATGCTGAAGCATTTCCAGAACGGAAAGTGGAAGTAGTAAAAGAGCTACATGATACTGGTAAAACTGTAGCTTTTTGTGGAGATGGGATTAATGATTCGGCTGCTTTAGCTTATGCTGATGTATCGATTTCTTTTGCTGGAGCGACAGACATTGCGAGAGAAACTGCGGATGTGGTCTTAATGGAAAATGATCTGCGCGGGTTAACTCATGCAATTAAAATTGCTAAACAAGCCATGCAAATTGTCTGGGAAAACACCGCAATGGTAGCAATTCCTAACGTTGGTGCATTAGCGGCTGGAATTTTATTTACTCTCGATCCGATTTTAGCCATTATTATTAATAATGGTTCGGCAATTCTGGCTGAGTTAAATGGACTGCGACCACTCATGGGACCAGGTGGGGTAACTTCGCTAAGTTCTTCTTTGAGTGGGGAAGCTTTACTAGAAGAAGATCTGCGTTTGCATTCTTCCCACCAGGAAAAACCAGACCCAGAACAAAAATCACCAAATCGGGAATTAGAAAACGGTTCAGTTCCTAATTTGGCTTAGACTCATCATGGAGAAAAGCAATGGATAATATTCTGAAATTGATTGGTAAATTAACTCTATTTACCGTTGGGGTTGTCAGTTTAACGATCGGTGTGATTGGTGTGATTGCACCTCTAATTCCTGGGACACCTTTTCTGATTATATCAAGTCTCTGTTTTGCTATGTTAGGAACTTAAATTTGTCCTCATCATAGGTAATTTTATGCCAAACCCATCCAAGCAAAATACCTACCAAGTTGTGCATCAAACCTTGGGACGTATCCGCATCTCAATTCCTAAACTTAGGTATGATTCAGGTTATGCAGCTCAATGTTTACAGTTGGTTTCTGCTCTGGATGGGATTACTAATGTGAGAATTAATCCAGCCGCAGCTTCGATGATTATTAATTATAAGATTAATGTCATTAGTTCTGAGGGAATTGAAGATTATCTGGTTGCTGGTCTGGGTCAATTAATTTCCCGTAGTCCCCAACCATCTGGTCGGTCACAAGAATCTTCATCGGTAGATCAATCTGGTGAGGTAAATTGGGAAGAGGAAATCGTTGAAAAAGTAGATGAAGAAATTGGTGCTTCCGTGGGAGAAAAATTTGGAGAAGTAGTTGGAGGTACGGTTGGAGCTTTTTTACTAGGAGAAGAAGGACTCAAGATTGGCTCAGAACTGGGAGAATTAATTGGGGAAAATTTGGGAGAAGAAGCTGGTCGGGCGATCGCTCACGCTAGCGGATCTGATTCCGGACATGAAAAACATCCTGCACCAAAAGATTTTGGTGAAATTGTAGCTGAAGTAGAACAGGAGTTACCCCATAAAATAGAAGAAGTTGCTGGAGCCGAAATGGGTCAAGTAATTGGTGAAACTATAGGAGAAATTGTTGGGGAAGTGTTATTAGGACCAATCGGGATGGTAATTGGTGCAGAAATAGGAGCAGCAGTTGGTGCAGAATTGGGAGAAGAATTCGTAGAAATGATTGAGCATCAAGAGCATCAAGAACATCAAAAACATGAAAAACACCAAGAACACCAAGAACATCATTCTAATCATTAGATTATTCGACGGATTCGGATGGAGGTAAGAGCAGCATCTTTTCCTTTTTAGAGAAAGCAAGATGATTGTTTTCGTAATCGATCACAATATTATCTCCCTCGGTAAAAGCATTTTCTAAGATTTTGGTTGCGATCGGATTTTCTAATTCTTTTTGTTAGAAGTAAGTCCAGAAACCTTAGTCCCATCCTCGGCGATCGCAAAAACAGCAACTGTCATCGATCGGGTCCAGTTTAGTCATCTTTTAAATCAGCTTGCTCTTCGATTTGTTTAATTGCTTGCGCTAGGGGAATATTAGCATAAATAACTGACATAATTCCAGGTAAATATTTATCCATTGTCATCACATTGACAAAAATCAACTTCCTAATTGATTCTAAAGCTAGGGGATTATTTTCTAGATCAATGCTATAGGTCTTATAACGCACTTCTCCATCTTGAAAGTCCATCTCAAAGTTACCGACAATCAATCCGTAGTTGATTCTCGTTAAAAATTCCGCGATCGCCACCCGTTTTTTCTCAGGTATATTCATCGGAAAAATTGAGTAAAACACCAATTGAGATGGATCTTCCCTGGTTCTAGCAATACAACTCCATTCTCCATTTTCTCCTTGATATGCTATTTTTAGAATTGGTTCGCTTTCATGTTGAGAAAATGACCAATTATTTTCTTTAAAAAAGTTGATCACCAACTCCAATGTTGAGATTAGCTGTGGTGTTTTAGTTTTGTCAGTAGCTAGTTTAGTCATTTTAATTTTTTTGAAAAAATCAGACAATATTAGGGTAGGTATTCATTTATTATCCCTACCCCATCAGATCATTGCTTTTATTTTAAAAAGCATCCGCACCATGTACTTTTGCTTTATCTTTACTAATGAACTTAGTCAGATCACCTGTTGCTCCAGCCCCTTTATCTAAAGCCCCCATGTTCGCAAATATCCCGTCACAATATTTTTTCAAACCGTCTACTCGTGATGGATCGTGCCAGTCCTCAATGCTCATTGAAGGATTATCTTTTAGTTTCACTTGACTAGGGAGACGACTTAATATGCTTGCGGTTGTAATCCCACCATCAGCACCAGTTTTAATAATATTGCGAATTGCATCTCGTGACATTTTGGCAGTTTCACCTGAATGTTTAACTCCTTTAGCACTCTCTTTATTAAACATAGAATCATCACCATAGACCTTGAATAGTGCTGCTCCTGATCCTGAACTTACTTCTAGTCCATTTAGACAAAATACATCATGTAAAGCGTTTGTTGACTTTTGAACATAAGCATTATTCATAAATGCCATATAGTCTTGATAAGTCACTGCTGCTGCCATTTTTTGATAGGCGCTATCATCACCTTTTTGGCTCTTTCTTCTTGCCTCAAGAAAGTGGCCTAAATTTTTCGGAACGTATTCTGCCTTTAGCTCAAATTTCAATGATTTAAAACTCTCCTCTTTTATGCTAGTATCAAAACCATCATCTTTACCCAAGTATTTTACTCCTGACTTAGCCGCAGAGTAATCATCAACTAGTAAATTTTTTGTGGTGTCCATAAATCCGCTAGAGGTGGGATAGACAATCCCATCTTTAATTAAGCCTTTGAGGGCTAATTTCACCGAATTAAAATCTAATTGACCGTTGTTACTAAATAAAGTTTCACCAGACAGTTCTCGCTTCTTTTCATCATCAAGTGTCTGACTTTGCCACCATTCTATGAGAGTCCGAGACGGTGTGCCAGGAGTTTGTAACGATGCTGGTACTCGCAACCCTAGAGCATTAAATCGAACTTGCCAATCGTCTCCTTCAATATCTTCAATCGCTTGAGGATTTTTGGCTTTAGTTGTTGTTTGATCCTCATCATATCCCTCAATTTGGCTCTTGTCATATTGCATCGCTGAAGCTAATTCTGGCTGATTATAGGCGATCGCTTGAACTTTACGCCAATTATCTTCTGAGGCAAAATCCATTTTCCATTTTTGCTGATCAAGCCACTGAACGAACCATTGCATAATTCTAGTTTTATTGATCATGTGACCTGCCGCATAGGAATCTTGCAGATAATGATCTCCAAAGCCATTATTGAGGATTGCTTCGTTAGCAGGTTCTTTTGCTTGTTCTTTTTTCTCTTGCGCTTGAGTATTCAGTTCTTCAATCTGACTTTGTATTTCTTCAGAACTGTCTTCTCCTTCAAAACTTCCAAATTCCATCTCTGACTGAATACTTTTAACCTCGTCTAGATCACTTTGTGCTTGTTTTTGTAAATCCCAAGACTTTTGAGCCTCATCTCTAGCTTTCTGATGATAACTCGACCAAGCGTGCCAACTTTCAGGTACAAAGTGACAAGCATTGCGTGCTAAGGTCGCTTTATATTCATTTTCTCTCGTTGCCCCTGCACCAGTGAGTAATAAATCAATTTGTCCAGCTTTAGCACTGATAAAATCCGGTTCATTTGCATCAGCAAATTTGTTTCTGTTAAGCCGCGTTTGCTCAGTTTTATTAAGTCTCATCATCTCTTCAGAGATTTTCACATCATCATCTTCTTTTTCTGTATCTGTCAGACTATCTTTTAATTTTTCATAAATACCACTTAATCGCAAGAAAGTTTCTTTCCGAACACTTTGAATAACTTCCCAACGTACTTTTGGATCTGCACTTTTCATGACATCAAGGCTGCCATAATAGTCCGCTAAAGTATTCATCTCTCCATAGGTAATAATCAGGGGAGATTTTCCATCCTTACCACCTCCTGGAATTGAAACAAGTACAGTCTGATATTTAGAATCTATCTCACCAGAAGTACCCTCTTGAGGGGGCTTTGCTTGCCAAGCGTCGAGTCGGTCTAATTCTTGAGCAATAACGTGCATAACATTGCCCTTATTAATTGTTCCCACTCCTTCAATCGTGATTTCTGCTTTCTCTTTTGCAGGTTTTCTAAATCCCAACATTCCGACCTTTTTTGTTTCTTCAATTAATTCTTGCCAGACTCCAATTTTAGCTAAATCATTAGGCTTGGCATCACCTAATAATTGATGTTCCCATGAAGAGTGACGTTGAATCACATCTGGATTTGCAGATTGCTGAATTGTGGGGGTAATCGAATTTCCTAGAGGTTTGGTTTGTGCTATTTCTTCCTCTTGATGACGTTGAACCATAAGTTTGGTTTGAATTGGTTCACGTTTGTTACTACACATTGAACAAGAGCAACCCGATCCATGTTTCGTCTCTGACTTGGGCTGAATCTGAGTCCTAACATTTCCACAATTAGGACAGGAGCAACTCTCACTATGCACATTTGAATCTGCATCACGTTGAATCTGTGCATCTTGTGGTTGCACCAGATCCATTAATTTACGGTTTAGTAAATTCTGTCCAGACAAATTACTGAAATTCATCTGTCTTTGAACTGTTGGGGTGCAGTTAGTACATTGACATCCTGTGGTGCAAGTATTCGATAATTCCTGACGTTGTAGATCGGGTTTGCGCTGAACTTCCTCTTCTTCTTGATGGAGTTGTAGATCGGGTTTGCGCTGAACTTCCTCTTTCTCTGGATGACGTTGTAGATCGGGTTTGGGTTGAACTTCCTCTTCTTCTTGATGAAGTTGTAGATCGGGTTTGCGCTGAACTTCCTCTTTCTCTGGATGACGTTGAATAGCAGCACCATTCTGCTGCACCACATGGGTCAACTCATGAGCAATCAACTCCTGACTGCTGCGACTGCTTGGGTTATATTCCCCTGACTTAAAGAACAAATCCTGACCTGTAGTAAATGCTTTAGCATGAATTGATTGATTTAACTGATCAGATTGGGAATCTGTATGCACTCTTACACCACTAAAATCTGCACCCATTACCTGTCCCATGGACCGTTGTAGACCGACATCTAAATGCTGTCCACTTCCTCTCGCTTGGTTAATCGCAGATTCTAAATCTATTGATGCTTCACCATGACCGATCGCTTTTCGTTGTATTCCTCGGGATAATGGCGATCGCTGTAGTTGTGAAATCTGTGGTTCTGCTGGTAGTTTTTCTGCTGTTTCTTCCTGACGCTGTACCGATCGCGTTTGATTTACCTGAGCTGAGGTAGAATTGAGCTGTTGGACTACCTGGGATGCTACTCGATCTGCTTCCTGTTCGTATTTATCATTTGGTTTTCCGATCTGCAATTTTGCTTGAATTGGGGACACCAGATTACTTTGGGTATTTCTTCTCTGTAACATCCTCTGGGCTAAATCTATCCCCCCATTATTTACTGCTCTTGACAAATAGGGAACTTCTCTATTTGACTGCATCACTAGCTTAGGCTGAACTGGTGATATCTTTTGGTCAGGATGATAAACAGGGATATTAGCAAAGTTGTGACTTAACCCCGAGGATTTTTCCTGTTTCTCTATTTCCTCTTGGATGGAGAGGGTTTGGGAATCCTGTTTTGCTTGTACACCAAAGGGACGCGACTCAAATTGAGAGCTTTTTTTCTGAGTTGGGAAAGTCCAAGATAAGGATTTGTCGTTTCTTTGTTGCATGGAATTTATACCTAGTTTAATTAATCGATCTTTTTTTCGGATTATGTAGTGGTTTCGTAAATGATATTAGGCTGATAAAAGAGAGGAACCTAACGATTTTTACCTTAGTAATTAGCTCCTAAAAATATGATGTTTTCCACAATCTTTGAATATTTTAGGTAATTATATTATACAGAAATTTTAAACTAATTATCGCCAGATTGAATATTAGTAAGATTTGACCAGTAGATCATAAATTTACTGAGGATTACCTGTAGCCCAAATAAATCAGAAGTGGGCTAATCTAAAATCAGAAAAATACACTACAACAGAAAATTACACAGTGAGTCCAGAAACTTTAGTCCCATCTTCGCCGATCCCAGATCCATCATCACCCAACTCTGATAAATTTAACCCAACCGAATTTGACCATTATATCATGTCAACCTACGAACGATATCCGATCACCCTCGACCGGGGTGCAGGTTGTCGGGTCTGGGATATTGAAATAGAAATAATTGAGCATCAAGAACACAAGTCAGAGAATTAGATTATTCGACGGATTCAGCCGGAGGTAAGAGCAACATCTTTTCCTTTTTGGTAAAAATAAGATGATTATTTTCATAATCAATCACAATAGTATCCCCCTCAGTAAAAGCATTTTCTAAGATTTTAGTCGCGATCGGATTTTCTAATTCTTTTTGAATTGCCCGTTTTAAAGGACGCGCTCCATAAACTGGATCATAACCAACTTCGACAATATAATCTTGAGCTTGAGTTGATAAGGTTAAGCCAATTTTTTGTTCACTCAATAACTTATGAATTCGTTGAATTTGCAATCCGACAATTTGACGTAATTCATTCCGACTGAGAGTATGAAACAAAATAATATCATCAACCCGATTCAGAAATTCGGGACGAAAATGTTTTCTGAGAGCGTCAGTTACTCGTTTTTGCATCTCCTCATAACGACTATCATCACCAGCAACATCTAAAATATATTCGCTCCCAATATTGCTAGTCATGACAATTACAGTATTGCGGAAATCAACTGTTCTCCCTTGGGAATCTGTAATTCTCCCATCATCTAAGACCTGAAGCAAAATATTAAAAACATCGGGGTGAGCTTTTTCTACTTCATCCAACAATACCACCGAATAAGGATGACGACGAATTGCTTCGGAAAGTTGTCCTCCTTCATCATATCCTACATATCCAGGAGGAGCACCAACTAATCGAGAAACGGAGTGTTTCTCCATATATTCTGACATATCAATCCGGACTAAAGCATCATCAGCATCAAATAAAAATTGTGCTAAAGCTCTAGCTAGTTCTGTTTTTCCTACACCTGTCGGTCCCATAAACAAAAATGAACCGATCGGACGACTGGGATCTTTCATTCCAGCTCGAGCGCGACGAATTGCAGCAGCAGTTGCTGCTACTGCTTCTGATTGTCCGATTACTCGTTGATGGAGATGACTTTCGAGTTGCAATAATTTTTGTCGTTCTGATTCTAATAAACGATTAATCGGTATTCCCGTCCATTTTGCCACAATTTCAGCAATATCTGCTTCCCGCACTTCTTGACGCAATAAAGTCGAACCACGAGATTGAATTTCTAATAATAATGCTTCCTTCACTTCCCGATCGCGTTGTAAACCTTCTAACCTACCATACTTCAATTGTGCGGCGGTATTCAAATCATAATTTCTTTCAGCTCGTTCAATTTTCACCCGTAATTGATCTTCTTCTTCCTTCAAACCATTAATTGCATCTAATAATTGTTTTTCTTCTTGCCATTGTCCTTGTAAATCTTGCTGACGGACTCGCAAACCCACAATTTCTTGCTCGATTCTATTCAATCTTTCCTGGGAAGATTTATCTGTACCAATCACCCCACCTTTTTCTTCACCTTCTAGAGATAACTTTTCCATCTCTAACTGCATCAAACGGCGATCGACTGCTTCTAATTCTGCTGGTTTAGAAGTAATTTCCATTTTCAATTTTGCCGCAGCTTCATCAACTAAATCAATGGCTTTATCTGGTAAAAAGCGATCGGCAATATAACGACTCGAAAGAGTTGCAGCAGCGACCAGAGCTGAATCACGAATTTTTACACCATGATGAACTTCGTAACGCTCTTTCAAACCGCGCAGAATGGAAATAGTATCATCAACAGTTGGTTGATCTACATAAACTTGTTGAAACCGACGCTCTAGGGCTGCATCTTTTTCAATATATTTGCGATATTCATCTACAGTGGAAGCACCAATACAGCGCAATTCTCCTCTGGCTAACATGGGTTTTAATAAATTGCCTGCATCCATTGTGCCCTGATTCGCACCCGTACCAACAACTGTATGCAATTCATCAATAAACAAGACAATTTGACCAGCAGATTGAGTAACTTCTCGTAAGACTGACCTTAAACGTTCTTCAAAGTCCCCTCGATATTTAGCACCTGCGATTAAACTACCCATATCGAGAGCGATGAGCTGACGATTTTTTAAAGACTCTGGGACATCCCCATTCACAATCCGTTGGGCTAAACCTTCCGCGATCGCTGTTTTTCCTACTCCCGGCTCTCCAATCAACACCGGATTATTTTTCATCCTTCTGGATAAAACCTGGATCACACGGCGAATTTCTGCATCTCTGCCGATAACTGGGTCAAGTTTACCAGCTTTTGCTTGTTCTGTCAAGTCTCTGCCATATTTTTCTAAAGCTTCATAGGGGGAAGTCCCAGACTCTGGTTTAGCAGTAGGAGGGGGAGATTGAGGTTTAACAGTAGCACGAATAATTTTAATTGCAGCATCAAGCTGTTGGGGATTAAAAGGAGTACGAGGGTCAACCAAAGCAGCTTTAATCCCACGACGACCAACACGGTCATCTTCAGCTAATGCTAAAAGTAAATGTTCAAGATCAATCAAACTATCTGCACGAGCTTGACGCAAGGCTTCAGCTTTATCTAACATTAAATCTAAGCCCCGTCCAAGATAAAGCTGTTCCACATTAGCAACTCTAGCTTGACGCTTGGCAAAAGCTTCTAATTGTTGTCCAAATCTAACTGGGTCAATTCCGGTACGAGTGAGAATTTGATGAGCTAAATCTTGATTTTCAAGTAACGCGATCGCTAAATGCTCAACTTCAAGTTGTTGATTTTGACAACGACGAGCTACATCTTGGGACATAACAATTACTTCCCAAGCTTGATCACTAAATTTTGATGGGTCAGTCGGCTGCATTTTGACAAAAATTAATTACAGTATCAGGGGGGTGATGGTAGTTTTTGATCCAGAGCTGATTTTTTTAACAATTCACTTTGGCAGAAAGATATTTTAAAATGAAAACGTGGTGCGGAGTGTTTCCTCCCAGACAGTGCCAGCCGAACTACTATTATTAGGGTTATTTACTAACATCACAGCCGGAGTTATACTCAGATTATCACTGACTTTAATATTGGCAAAACCTTCAAAATTAGTTTGAGTTGCATTACCTAAACCACCAGTAATAAAAGGTTGACCGATCGCAAGTCCAGCACTAGTCCCGGGTACCAGAAAATTACGAGTAGTGACTCCAACCGCCCATGTCCAAGGGTGTAAATCTAAATTTTTCGACAGAGCTGTATTAAATCCCTCATAACTAGCAGTACCAAAACGCCCAAAAAATCCAAATTGAGAGTTTAAGGAATATTCTCCATTCACCCCAAAAGCATTAATATCCGTGTGATTAATCTGAGCATTGGTATATTGGAGCCGAAGTGCCCATTGAGAATTAGGCGAAAATTCTAACTCATAACTGTCTTGATAGCGATCTTTAAACAATCCTGCCTGATTAGGAAGATTAGCATCTGCGGCAATATAGAGTGCTTTCAAGTTAAGTTTCTGACTGATGTGCCAAGTTACCGCAGCCCCAGCTCCAGCAGGTCGATCAATCTGACTTTGGACAATCAAAGGATTATGGGTAAAAAAGCTAGAACCGAAATCGACTGCTTCGTTATTAGCATAACGATTAGAGTCAATGAAATCCCTCGGTGCCATCCGAGCGCCGATGGTGACGGCTAAGTTAGATTGGGGACGAAAAGTATATTGTAATCTAGCTAATTTTACGGTCTGATCAATTTGGGTATAATCCAAACTACCACCATCCGCTAATAAACCAGCCGTACCAAGTAAGTTTACTCCTCCTTTACGGTGAAAGCGATTAATGGCATCATCACCATTATTTCCCATTTCTAGCCTGGTATAAAAAAGATCCTCTGGTCTGAAGCTAGTTAATAAATTGAGTCTGACCCGAGAAACAATGGTGGTGTGAGCATTAGAGCCATCAGTAACCGTACTGATCACTTGACCATCGAGTTTAGTCGTAGGGGAAAATTGTCTGGCTTGATTTTGAGTTAGACGGGAATTAACCAGATTTAAGCGATCGTCCAAATCAGCTAAATCTGAAGCATAGTCAGTTTCCAGTCTTCGTAATGACCGTAAATCTTCGGAATTGATATTTGTTTGAGGAGTTGCAGCAATTTTTTCCATGACCAACTTTAATGTAGCCACAAATTCATAACGGGTGAGAGGGCGATCGCCCCGAAATGTGCCATCAGGATAACCTTGAATGACTCCATAATGTTCCACCAAAGACTGAAGGGCTTGAAATGCCCAATCTGTAGGTTTAACATCAGATAGCTGAGACACCGATGTCACTTGAGCCATCGGATCTTCTGGATCTGGCTCCGGGTCATCTAGTATTACTACTGGGGAATCATTAGTTATTTCCGGTTTTCCCTGCGCTCCTGCGGGTAGAGGATGGATCAGCATTCCCAAAGAGAGAATACTCCCTACCAGCAAATCAGCTTGTTTCACGTTCCACTCCTCACAGATTTTTGGTCATTGAGCAAAAGCAGGTCTAATTGGGGCACTTGAACCATGCCCCTAGCTCGCTAATTGAGTGTATATTTATCATCAATGGGATTCTGACTGAACAGATGACACACTCGAAGTTCCGACCTGAATTAGTTCAACTTTATATCCATCGGGATCTTCAATGAATGCGATTACGGTAGAACCGTGCTTCATCGGACCAGGTTCGCGAACTACTTTACCACCGTTAGCTTTAATTTGTTCACAAGTAGCATAAATATCATCTACACCCAGAGCAATGTGACCATAAGCATTCCCCAGATCATATTTTTCGACACCCCAGTTGTAGGTTAATTCCAACACCGAGGTTTCTGACTCATCCCCATAACCGACAAATGCGAGAGTAAATTGTCCACTTGGGTAATCTTTTTGTCGCAATAGTTTCATCCCCAGAACTTGACAGTAAAAATCAAGGGATGCTTGTAAATTGCCCACACGGAGCATGGTATGTAGAAGTCGCATTAGTAGTTCCAAAATTACTGGACTTTTATATTTTAAAGATACTGTTCCGGTGGCGATCGGCTTTTTTGCTATTGTCCCACCAAATCGGTAGACATCTTTAACATGAACAGCTTAAGTCTACTTATATCGTATTCTAACGGTAAGGCTTACCATCATATCAGATAAGGAAAAGCTATGGTTAACAATTCAGAGACAGAGATCGCATCGATTCAAGCGCGAGAAATTCTTGACTCTCGTGGTCGTCCTACCGTTGAAGCGGAAGTGCGTCTTGTCAATGGTGCTATCGGTTTAGCCCAAGTACCTAGTGGTGCTTCTACTGGTACTTTTGAAGCTCATGAACTTCGTGATGGAGACAAAAGCCGTTATAACGGTAAGGGTGTACTCCAAGCAGTGCAAAATGTCAAGGAAAAAATTGCACCTGCGTTGTTGAATCTCGATGCGGTCGATCAAGTTTCCATCGATCGGCAACTATTAGAATTGGATGGTACTCCGAATAAGTCAAATTTGGGAGCCAATGCGATTCTAGCGGTTTCCCTAGCAGTAGCAAAAGCTGGTGCCGATGCGGTAGGATTACCTCTCTATCGTTATCTAGGTGGTCCGGAAGCTAATTTGTTACCGGTGCCATTGATGAATGTAATTAATGGCGGTGCCCATGCGTCGAATAATGTGGATTTTCAGGAGTTTATGATTGTGCCCGTGGGGGCTCCCACATTCCGAGAAGCTCTCCGTTGGGGTGCAGAGGTATTTCACTCCCTTAGTAGTGTTTTAAAAGACAAAGGTTTGCTCACTGGTGTGGGAGATGAAGGTGGTTTTGCTCCTAATTTAGAATCCAATCAAGCAGCTTTGGAGTTTTTGATTAGTGCGATCGAACAAGCTGGTTATAAACCAGGTGAGGAAATTGCTCTAGCATTGGATGTAGCAGCTAGTGAGTTTTATCGAGATGGTCAGTATACTTATGAGGGAACTCCTCATGCTCCGAGTGAGTTAATTGACTATTTAGCCCGGTTAGTAGACCAATATCCCATTGTTTCGATTGAGGATGGTTTACAGGAAGAAGATTGGAGTAATTGGCAGATTTTGACCCAAAAATTGGGCGATCGCATCCAATTAGTGGGAGATGACCTATTTGTGACTAATCGAGTTCGTCTCCAAAAAGGGATAGAACTTAAAGCTGCTAATTCGATTTTGATTAAGCTCAATCAAATTGGCACTCTGAGTGAAACCCAAGACGCAATTATTCTAGCTAACAGCAATAATTATCGCTCAGTCATCAGCCACCGTTCTGGAGAAACTGAAGATACCACGATTGCTGATTTAGCTGTCGCTACTCGTGCTGGTCAAATTAAAACTGGTTCTCTCTGTCGTAGTGAACGGGTAGCTAAATATAACCGATTATTACGGATTGAAGATGAATTGGGCGATCGGGCAGTTTATGCGGCTAAGGTAGGTTTAGGACCTAGTGGGTCTAAGTAATTTCTACTAATGTTCAGGGGCATTGCCCCTGAGCTATCCTGAAATGAAGTGACAGATTCGTTAGGTGTTACTCTCAAGTTGGGAATAAATATTACACTCTCAGCCTTTGTCCGATCCTGGGTTAGTGTTGGTGGATTAAAAGGGCGATCGCATGAATAGTTAAAGTGTGAAATTATCATAGCGAAGAGATGCGATCATCTTTTACTTAAGTCACAATTAAAGCATTGTTATCTAGGTTACTCGCCAATAATTTTAATTATCTTAGTGATCACCTCATTTAACTTCTCTGGGTGAATTTGACCAGCTTTATAAAGTATAATTTCTCGGTCGGCTGTAAACAAACGATTCGGTCTAATATTGCTAATTTGATTAAGTCCACCCTCGCGAAAATCATTACTTTCAAGGGTAATAGCATAGCGATCTGTGATCAGTTGGCTAGTAATCTGACAAAGAATTAGATCATCTCCTGCTAAAGTTGCAATGATTAGAACTGGTCTGCGTTTAGTTTGGGTTAAATCTGAAAATGGGAAAGGAACAATAACTACATCACCTTTTATAAATTCTGCCATGCTTCATCTTCCTCTGCTTTTAACCAATCTTTTTGCAAAGAAGACTCACTTAGCAGGCTGGTTTCTAAATGCTCTTTCCGGTATTTTGCCTTGAGAAATTGCAGAAAATCCCAAACTTCTTCTAACATAAATTCAGGTATATTATCTATTTCTTTAAGAAACAAGTCTTTCCCATTCATGCTATTTATACCAATTAACTATGAAATTGCACTTAATCTGAGGTTGATCTGTTAGATCAGGGCAGGTTTATAATGGTGATCTGTTGGTGGCAAAATTGACTGGTGAACCTGCCCCTTGTATCTTTAAAGGATACAGATAATTGGACTACCAAGATGCAGGTACATCAAGGATTAGTGAGAAATCTAAAGAAACTAGAAAAGTTTTCGACCTCAGCTCAGTAGAGATGAGAAAGTGTGCTGAAGAACATCAGCAAGTGGTGAAGTTGGCCCGCCCCTCAGACCTCATAAGTCTGTTTTGTAGATAAGCTCCCAGTCGCTGATGACAGACGCACAGAAAACTCGACAGTATCTAAGGCACTCGTGGTCACGAGATAGCCTGTATTAACAAGGTTAGTTTAATGTCTGTCAAGTTCTCACCCATCAACTCGACATCAGGAGAAACTTATGACATCTACAGTCTTAGGAATAGACATCAGTAAAAAAGACTTTCATGTCGTTTTATTGAAACTGGACTGTGGGAAAAAGCCAAAACCAAAAAAGTTTACTAATGATCTAGAAGGGTTTGAAAGTTTAGCACAATGGCTCAAATGTCAAGGTGTGGTAGAACTTCATGCTTGCTTAGAAGCGACCAGTATTTATGGGGAAGCATTAGCTGAATTCCTCTACCAGGCTGGTTATCAGGTAAGTATCGTTAATCCAGCGCGGATCAAAGGATTTGCCAAAAGTGAACTCCTGCGAACGAAAACCGACGCGGTAGATGCAGGCTTAATTGCGCGTTTTTGTGTGGCGATGAAGCCGTCATTTTGGAAACCAACAGCACCGGAAGTTAAGGAATTACAAGCCCTACTCAGACGACTAGAATCCTTCATCGAAATCGCGCAACAGGAGCAGAATCGGCTCGAAACCGAGAGCGAATCTGTCGCGCTGATAACGAGAAAGCATCTAGAATATCTCGCCCAACAACAAGCTGAGATCAAACAATTAATTCGCGACCATTTTGACCAACATCCCCATTTGAAAAAACAACGTGAGCTGTTGACTTCAATTCCGGGAATTGGCGAACAAACTGCGGCTGTATTGTTAGCTGAAATTGGTCGGATTACCGATTATAAAAATGCCCGCCAATTAGTTGCTTATGTTGGGTTAAATCCCTGCGAGCGGAGTTCAGGAACTTCAGTTCATGGTAAAACTCGCTTGTCTTGTATAGGCAATACTCGACTGCGAAAAGCGCGCTTATATGCCCGCCGTAGTAGCGATGAGTCATAACCCATTACTCAAGGCAATGAGTGAGCGATTATTGGAGCGTGGCAAGGTGAAAATGCAGGTGGTTGGAGCCCTGATGCGAAAACTCCTACATTTGGCGTTTGGGATTTTAAAATCCCAAACACCTTTTGACCCCAATTATGCGAGCGCTACCCCTTTACCCGTCTAGATGGGATCTGGCGGGCGAAATCTCGCCACCAGAACATGTTCATCCCTCAACCAAGATGAACAGACGAAACTGACGACTGTGCATCGAGAGGATCTCGCTTAAACAACTACGGAACTGGTTGACTTCTATTCCCAGTATGGGTGAACAAACGGTGGCTCTATAGTTAGGGTCAATCCGTCGGGTTTCCAGTGCCAAAAATGCTCGCCTTTCTGCCCACAGTCACGATGCTTCACCACTCATTACTCCCATTAATGAGTGAGAGATGATGGCTGCGTGGGTCAGGTAAAAATCCAGGAGATTAGTGCTTTAATGGTAAAATCCCTAACCATATTTTGGCGATTTTCAAATCTGCTAAACTCTTTGACCCTAATTAGGCAATTTGGCGATCGCTACCCCTTGACAAATCAAGACAGTATCTACCAATTTTATCCTCAATTTGCGGATTTCTGTAGTAGGGGCGGGTTCGCCCAGATTTTTGAAATTTACCAATTAATTAGAAAAACCCGCCCGGGTTCACCGAGATGTTTGACATTTACCTACTAATCATCAAAACCCACCCTCACCCACAGATCAATATACATCAATGTATCTTCATAGTGAATTGGTATTACCTATAAAAACTCTAAAATTAAGTCATCAAACAACGCTGTTGCAAAATCTAATGGGTAAGTGAACTTACACTATTTCGTGATTAAAATCCTCCCATAGGATAGCGGACTAATTAAGTATATCACAGATAATCTCCAAAATTCGCAATTTTCCCGTTTGCTCATACTTGGATATTTGGATTATGGGCGATCGCACCAAAAATCCTAATCAGACTAGCCATTAATCTAATTACAATTGGTCTGGTCACGTCTTTGCGGACTTTTTCAACAATCACCTATAAAGACTATCTAAAATAGAGAGCGATCATCATTAAGTAAGATCCAATCAAAATCCTAACTAAATCAATCGAGAAAGTCAAACATTAAATATCATCCATAGTTAAAGTGTGAAATATCATATTGAACTTAAACTCAATATCAATTTTTATGACCGATGATTTTCAGCAAGAAGCCCGCCAAATTCTCAATATCCTAACATCGATTCCGTTTGAGCAATGCCAACCAATTGAGCGAAACTTCGCCAGCATTCCACCTCGTCCTGGACTTTATGCAGTTATACATCGCACCGAAGGAGTTCTTTACATAGGAAAAACCAAGAGTTTACGAGGACGCTTCAGTGGTGATCATAGAGCCTTTCTGTGGGCATGGCTTGATCAATATTCTGATCAAGATGTTCGGATTGCTCTATATATACTCTCACCTTGGAAAACTCCTACGCTACTATTAGAGCTAGAAGCAATTATCCTACGCTCGACCGAACCACCTTATAACGCCCAAATTCCGACCGAGAGATAGATCAATGCAGACTACTAATACTGAACAACTATCACCTGCTGACGCTCAGTTGATTCTCACTTGTCTACCTGAACGTATCCGCATCGCCCTCGTTGCCCACGCTACTGCGATTGAGTATCCAATTGAAGCTGTTGTGGAAATGGCGATCGCCAGTTTTCTAGATTCGGAAGCACTGGGTTTTGCAGACTGTAAACCAGGTCGTGGTCAGTAGCAAGCGATTTGGCATAAATATTATTCAAGGATCAGTTCAAGTTGAATTAAAAATAGCCGATGCAACGATAGGAATTATGTGTTTTGAATCGGTGAAGATGATTGAAATTACTGACTATATTAACGGCAAGTTAGAATTTCTTGTAGCACCACAAAATGAAGAGTTAAAGACTTTGGTTCAAGTTGAACTGCGTCCGAGAATTAAAGTTGATTGTTCCACTCTCAGTCTTTGTCCGATCCTGGGTTAGTGTTGGTGGATTAAAAGGGCGATCGCATGAATAGTTATAGTTAAAGTGTGAAATTATCAAGTAATCTGACAAAGAATTAGATCATCTCCTGCTAAAGTTGTAATAATTAGAGCAGGTCTGCGTTTAGTTTGGGTTAAATCTGAAAATGGGAAAGGAACAATAACTTCAGAGAAAAGACCCCAAGGCATACCATGAGTAAGAAGTATATAGTGAAGCTCACACCAGCAGAAAGAGAGAAGTTGGAACAGTTGACTAAGAAGGGTAAATCGCCAGCTGATCAAATGAATCATGCACGAATTCTATTGAAAGCTGATCCTAGTACGGTAGATAGAGGTTGGTCAGACCAGCGAAATTAGTCAGGCATTAGATATTAGCATTGCCACAATTGAGCTTGTACGTCGATTATTTGTTGAACAAGGAATAGAAGCATCATTAACCTTGTGTTGAGCGCCTGCCCTGAGCGTAGTCGAAGGGTAGTCGAAACATAGACAAGTCTCCCAGAAACGGAAATATCATAAACTTGATGGCTCACAAGAAGCACATTTAATTGCCATCGCCTGTAGTCAACCCCCAGCTGGACGAACTCGTTGGACATTACGGATGTCTCGACTACGCTCGACACAAGTGTTAGCTGATCGCTTAGTAGAATTAGAAATAGTGGATACTATTTCCCATGAAACAGTTAGGCAAACACTAAAAAAAACGAAATTAAACCTTGGCTTAAAAGTTTCATGGGTAATTCCACCACTCGCGAATGCAGAATTTGTCGATCGGATGGAAGATATTCTTGATATATATACTAAACCTTATGATCAGACGCACCCAGTAGTTGGTTTTGATGAAAGTAATAAACAATTAGTAGGAGAAATTGTCGAACCTCTGCCCCTAGAACCTGGACAACCACAACGTTATGATTATCAATATGAGCGTCATGGTGTCTGCAATCTATTTATGTTTTCTGAACCTTTAAATGGATGGCGACATGTAGGGGCGTATTGCAATACGCCCCTACCCGACCAAAGAACGGCCATCGACTATGCTCAACAGCTCAAATATTTGGTGGATATCAAGTATAATGATGTTGAAAAAATTACGATAATTCAAGACAATCTTAATACCCATAGTCCGGCATCACTTTATCAGGCGTTTGTATCAGATGAAGCTAAACGTATCATTGACAAAATCGATTTTCGATATACTCCTAAACATGGCAGTTGGTTAAATAGGTTGGAAATTGAACTAAGCGTTTTAGCGAATCAATGTCTTGACCGTCGTATCCCTGACCAAGAATCTTTGATCTCAGAAATTGCGGCTTGGGAAGAACAACGAAATTTAGATACTCGGAAAATTGATTGGCAATTTACTAATGCTGATGCCCGCATTAAGCTTAAGCGTCTATACCCATCAATTCAGACTTGACCGTCTACTAAAAGGAAATCTAGAATTTGGTCAACTAGCACGACAAATGTTTGAGATGATAGAACAGCGGAAATGCCGAGGGTTTGCCTGTGACTTGGTAATAGCTGAATTAATGATTAAGCCATTGCGTCAAGGATATCCCGAAATTGCCGAAGAATATGCTAGAGATTTGCCATCTTTTCCTAATCTAAAGTTTTGCTCCATAACTCAGAAGATTGTTATTGGGGCAGCTCGTCTGCGTGGTAATAGTAATCTGGGTTTGATTGATGCTTTGCATTTGGCGACTGCTGTAGAATTTGGATGTACGGTTTTTCTGACTAATGATGCGGCTCTTCGTCACCCCGATGTAAGGTTAGATATTTGGATGCTTGGAGATATTAACAGTTGATTTTCCTAGCTCTTTTACGATTATTCCGATCGCCCGATCGCCACGAAAAAGATTAAGTTAATTATAGGATAGCTGGGAGCGATCGCTGTGAAAAAGATAGTAATTAGATATTTTTGCCCTGGTTGCTCAAGAGGAAATAAGGTTTAAAATCTAAGCATCGATAAATATATAAAGACTCATCCTATTATAGGACATAGAAACCTCAAGAATTATTAGATTTTAGTGCTAATCGTCAAGCACTTAATAGTAATTCTCATCTTAATCAATACCAAATTATTCATTTAGCCACCCACGGTTTTGTTGATACCGAACATCCAGAACTCTCTGGAATACTTTTATCTTTAGTAGATCAAGAAGAAAACTATGAAAACGGTTATACCAATTCTTGCAACTTTGACTACAGATAGTGTAGAGTATAATTTGAGTAGAGTTGAAGGAAAAATATGGCAGGAGTTTATCACCTAGACATTAAGGAAAGTGAAGCCGAGCTGAAGAAATTGCTCGCAGTGGAAAAAACTGGTCCAGGAAAAGAACGATTACAAGCATTATATCTACTCAAGATAAACAAAGCTAAAACAGTCACAGAAGTTGCTGAAATCTTGGGCAGAAATCGAGTTACCGTTCAAGATTGGTTAGCCAAATACCGTCAAGGAGGATTGGCCAAATATCTGGGGAAAAAAGTGGGTACAGGTCCGACCGAGAAAAATTCCTGAATGGGCGGTAAAAAGTTTAGAAAAACGACTAAATGAAGAGGAAGGATTTAATAGTTATGGGGAAATTTGTCAATGGCTATCATCAACCCTTGGGATAGAAGCTAAATATAAAACCGTTCATCAATTAGTGCATTATAGACTAAAAGCCTCACCAAAAATCGCCAGGCCGAAAAGTACAGAACAGTCAAAAAAAAAGTTAGATAATTTTAGAAATCACTTGGCGGAGGACTTAGCTATGCTGAGTTGGTTTGCCATAACAGTAATGAGTTTAGGAGATAAAGTCAGATTTTTATGTCAAGATGAAACACGGATCGGCATGAAAACGATTAGTGGGAGAAAAATTACCATTCGTGGGGTAAAACCAATTGGTAAAGTGCAATGGAAATTTCAAGCGACTTATATTTATGGCGTAGTAGAGCCAAAGACAGGGGAACATTTCTTTTACGAGTTTACTCATCTCAATAGTCAATGCTTTCAGATATTTTTAGACTTAGTAGCCGCGCATTTTTCGGATAGTATTTTGATCATTCAGTTAGACAATGGTGGTTTTCATAAAGCTAAAAAGTTGGTAATTCCTAAAAACGTTATTTTAATGTTTCAACCATCCCATTGTCCTGAATCAAATCCAATCGAACAGGTATGGCAGTATCTCAAAAAGGGATTGAGATGGGAATTACCAAGAAACTTAGATGAATTAAGACTTTTAATTAGTAAAGAACTAGAAAAGATGAATTCAAAAGTAATTGCCTCAATTACGGGACGAGCCTATATATTAGAGGCACTATCTGTAGTCGGCATTTAGAGAATTGGTATTACTCGGTGACCAACGCTTATCGCAACCATTGCAATTCTGGTTAGGATAGCATCTTGTCATGGATAATCATTAGAGCTATTTATTTGATGACTAATGCTAATTGTGACTATCAACAGCAGTGCGATCGCTCATAAATTTTCCCAGGATTTAAGCATGGTAAATCAAAATGTATGTTAAACTAAAAATTAGTCTTTTTCTTTATTTAATATGATACTGAAAGAATTAGAGCATCAACTGCTAGCCTTATCTGATCATGAACAAGCTCAAGTTGTACAACTTCTATCTCAAGGCAAAATCACTCTCGGACGTGGGATTGAAAAAACGACTGGTGTTTGTGGTGGTAGTGCCTGTATTGCGGGAACTCGCAGTACCGTTTGGGGGTTGGTAGAAGCTCGTCAGATTGGATATAGTGAAGCTGATTTACTAATTAGCTATCCATCTCTATCTGCAACTGATTTGGCAAATGCTTGGGCTTATGCTGAAGCTTTTTCCCAGGAAATTGAAACAGAAATTCGGGAAAATGCCCAAGACTAGAATATATTGGTATAGAGACGATTTGAGCGATCGCATTATTATCTAAAACAATATATAAAGATTTATGACAATATCGGTTGAAATTGGATAAATGTTGGGTTATTTTCTAGCCATCAAATCTTGTTTATATAAAATATCAGGGTAATTATGGCAAGGCTAGTTCTACAAGATCAGAATAAAAGGGTCAACTTAGACTGGTGGGTATTAGTTCTCGGTGGGATGGTTTTGTGTGGCAATGGATTAGGGACACAGAGGGCGATCGCCGCTAATGGTGTTCCTAGTGTAATTGCACAACAAACAGAAAATGATTCCACAGATAAAACTAATGCGGATCGCCTTTTGCAAGAAGGAGAACAGCTATATAAACAGCATTCAGTAGAATCTTTAAAAGAAGCTCTGGCCAAATGGAAAGCAGCAGGAGAGTTGTATCATCGTATAGGCGATCGCGCTGGTGAAACCGATCCCCTCACTCATCTCGGTTTAGTTTACTCAGAATTGGGGGGAAAAGCAGAAAACCATAAAATACTACAATCAGTCCTTGCCCCTCAGTCAGGCTGTGGGTGATCGCCCTCAACTCATCTCAATTTAGGTTTATGATCGCGATCGCACTCAGGTATTTTTAGTTTAAGCGATCATCGTCAATTATTTTGATGATAGCGATCACGGTGAGAGACTATAATAGAAGAACAAAGATGAGCATCTAGATAATTGGCAGAAATGACTAGAAGTAGGTATAATGGATCTAAAATTATTCAGATTTAGCTTATGACGGTAGCTCAATTGAGTGGAAACTATGAAATCGAGATTCCGATAGCAGTGCGAGAACTATTGAATCTGAAACCGGGTGATTCTCTACAAGTAAAAGTAGTGGATGGCCATGTGGTGATGGTGCCAATTCCCAGCCACACTTCCAACTTGTTTGGAAAGCATAAGCACCTCTGGCAGGGAGTGGATGCTGTTGCCTATATTCGTCAGGAACGTGAGTCATGGCGCGATTAGAAGACCTGGAGGGTGTTAATGTTGCCTTGGACAGTGTGATTTTTATTTATGCCCTAGAAGGAAATCTAGAATTTGGTCAACTAGCACGACAAATGTTGGAGATGATAGAACAGCGGAAATGCCAAGGGTTTGCCTGTGACTTGGTAATAGCTGAATTAATGGTTAAGCCATTGCGTCAAGGATATCCCGAAATTGCCGAAGAATATGCTAGAGATTTGCCATCTTTTCCTAATCTAAAGTTTTGCTCTATAACTCAGAAGATTGTTATTGGGGCAGCTCGTCTGCGTGGTAATAGTAATCTGGGTTTGATTGATGCTTTGCATTTGGCGACTGCTGTAGAATTTGGATGTACGGTTTTTCTGACTAATGATGCGGCTCTTCGTCACCCCGATGTAAGGTTAGATATTTGGATGCTTGGAGATATTAACAGTTGATTTTCCTAGCTCTTTTACGATTATTCCGATCGCCCGATCGCCACGAAAAAGATTAAGTTAATTATAGGATAGCTGGGAGCGATCGCTGTGAAAAAGATAGTAATTAGATATTTTTGCCCTGGTTGCTCAAGAGGAAATAAGGTTTAAAATCTAAGCATCGATAAATATATAAAGACTCATCCTATTATAGGACATAGAAACCTCAAGAATTATTAGATTTTAGTGCTAATCGTCAAGCACTTAATAGTAATTCTCATCTTAATCAATACCAAATTATTCATTTAGCCACCCACGGTTTTGTTGATACCGAACATCCAGAACTCTCTGGAATACTTTTATCTTTAGTAGATCAAGAAGAAAACTATGAAAACGGTTACTCGGTGACCAACGCTTATCGCAACCACTGCAATTCTGGTTAGGATAGCATCTTGTCATGGATAATCATTAGAGCTATTTATTTGACGACCAATGCTAATTGGGACTGCCAACAGCAGTGCGATCGCTCATAAATTTTCCCAGGATTTAAGCATGGTAAATCAAAATGTATGTTAAACTAAAAATTAGCCTTTTTCTTTATTTACTATGACACTGAAAGAATTAGAGCCTCAACTGCTAGCCTTATCTGATCATGAACAAGCTCAAGTTGTACAACTTCTATCTCAAGGCAAAATCACTCTCGGACGTGGGATTGAAAAAACGCCTGATGTTTGTGGTGGTAGTGCCTGTATTGCGGGAACTCGCAGTACCGTTTGGGGTTGGTAGAAGCTCGTCAGATTGGATATAGCGAAGCTGATTTACTCATTAGTTATCCAGCTCTATCTGCAACTGATCTGGCAAATGACATTTCTCCATCAGCCGCAACTAAATCAATTTCAAAAAATAGCTCTCCCATCTCGCCAAAGCACCCATTAATCATAGAGTACCGCAAGCTCCAGTTTCATTGAGACGGTGAATCCCGATCATCCCACGGGGATACTTCTCACGAGCTTTTTGAACAGCAATTTCCTCATCGCGATCGATGAAATAGTCTCCACTGTTTGGCTCAATCACGATCAACCAGTTGTAATGATGATCTATTAGTTCAGGACTAACCAAGCGTAAAAACTTCCCGATAACGCTGACAGCGGGCATCTTTTTCAGATTTAAGCCTAGCTAAGTCTTCTGGTGATCTCCTAAATTCAGGAAATAACCTACCTCGACGATGAGGGCGATTTGATGTGGTTTGAGTCATTGCTCGAATTTGTATTCAACTAGATCCAATTATATCTGCCATATTCCTAAGCATACAAGTATCCTTAAATTCGGCGATCGCATGATATTAATACCATAAACTATTAAAGAACTCTATTATAACACATCTGACGCCTTGTTCAGCAGTTGGCAAAGTCTATACACCTCGTCAGCATATACCTTAAATGATTACGATACTAAAGGCTGACTATACCTACGCATTACAACTCATTGATGGTCACTACACCACCTTCGGTGAACTGAATGATAAGTTCTTGATCGTTTAGCAGAGCAGTTCCCACTAAGGGTCGTCTTCCTGTAGCAATTACATAAACTTCTCTCTCTTCCCCGTCCCAGATGACAACTGCTTCATGGACTGGTAATAAAACCTCGCGGTTGTCTGCCAAGTTTGCTGGGAGATCGTATAGGAAAGGTAGTCTCAATAATGAAACAGTTTCTGAAGGCAAACAAAGATGTCCAGTAAATCCAGTATCAATGACGAATTCAATCGGTATGCTTGAGCCGTTGAAGAGCAGAAATGTCAACGTGACGATTGCGTGTCTATCAGTCACAATTCCGGAAATCACTGGTAGACACGCTCCATGATGCCACCGAATGACACAGCTACATTGTACCCAATTCGGATACCGAAGAGACGGGCATTTGGATGTTTGGCGCTGAGTGATCGGGCTGCTTTTAACCCAGTTTCATCTATTTCGTAGTCTCCTGATTCAAAGTCAATAATGACCATTTTACCGATATTTTCGTCAATTTCTACTTGTTGGCGGATGGTGCTTTCATACAATTTCTTGGCTCGTTTTCCAACTTCTTCGCGACTTAAAAGAATTGCTTGCATCGTCTAACCTCCGCTCGCTATGCTGACTTTTATTAACTTCTTTATCATATCTTACGGATCAACAAGAATCGCACATTCAACGGTAGATGGTTTCAATTTCTTGAAATGCGGGTGGTTGGATCAGAATTTGATAACTCATCGACGGGGAGGAATGTTGAACTGCTGCTGTAGCGCGGTCATGGCTGGATCTGCTGGAATACCTTCACCTCGATCAAAGCTTTCTAGTCCTTTGCGGATACCGATGATGGCTTCAAGGTAGTCGATTCTTTCTAGCAGTTGTTCGTAGGTATTGAGTTGGTGGTATGGAGACGATTTGAGCGATCGCATCAAGCTAAGAAGATCGACGAGCTGTTCGTTAGGGGTGCTATCGATTTCTTGGATCAGGAGTTCTTTGATGGTCATTGCAGCATCGGTGGTCGGATTGATACTTTGATTATAACGAGCGTCATCGCCTTTTATTTTGTACCGGAGTTCTTAATTTCTGGGGAATCGCTCTTTGATTTGAGGCGATCGCTACCCAGAAACAAGAAACAGCGATCGCTCATCATACTGCTTGGTATTTGTCCGGAGTTGCGATTACCCTTTATGATTAGTGGTGCGATTACCGATGATCTTGTCCGATTTGCTCCAACGATTTATTAGACCTCCGCTTGATTGGTAGTGTCACAACACTTTGCTGATGAGCATTCTGCTTATTTCGCAAATCGTTAAATATTGCATCCATATCGTAGTCAAAGGATCTGGCATATTCTTCTCTGTATTTGTGAATTTCTTCGATAATTTTGTCTTTCCACATGGGCGATTCTCCTGTAAATTAATATCCGAGCAACTGATATGGTGTATAGATAACTGGTAACTCGTAACCTAAGCTAGCACTAATTTGTGATAGCTTTTTCTGAATTTGGGCATAGGGTTCAGTTAATTGTAGGGGTGAAGTATTCGGGCGACAATTGAGCGATCGAACCAATAATATTAGATCCGAATGCTTCACCCTTCTTCTAAAGCCGAGATATCCAAAAATATTCTTAACTGAGCCCTATTGAACTATAAATAGGCGATCGCGGAGCTGATAATTGGTGGTACGATCGCTTTTGCTAAAAATCCTACTCAATTTTCATGAATGTTGGAGTAAACATAACCGATGGGAGAATGGCGATCGCATGATGTTAATACCAATATGCTTTCTGTTTCCCGATGCCAAAATTCAACTTTGCATATTCCCAAATAATTGAACTGGGATTGAGTTGGTGGTATGGAGACGATTTGAGCGATCGCATTATCTAAAACAATAGATGAAGCTTTATGACAATATCGGGTGAAATTGGATAAATGTTGGGTTATTTTCTAGCCATGAAATCAAATCTTGTTTATATAAAATATTAGGGTAATTATGGCCAGGCTAGTTCTACAAGATCAGAATAAAAGGGTCAACTTAGACTGGTGGGTATTAGTTCTCGGTGGGATGGTTTTGTGTGGCAATGGATTAGGGACACAGAGGGCGATCGCTGCTAATGGTGCACCCAGTCTAATTGCACAACAAACAGAAAATGATTCCACCGATAAAGCTAATGCTGATCGCCTTTCGCAGGAAGGAGGACAGCTATATAAACAGCATTCAGTAGAATCTTTAAAAGCAGCTCTAGCCAAATTGAAAGCAGCAGGAGAGTTGTATCATCGTATAGGCGATCGTGCTGGTGAAGCTATTATCCTCAACAATCTCGGTGGTGTTTACGATGATTTGGGGGAAAAGCAGGAAGCAATCAAATCCTACAATCAGTCCTTGCCCCTCAGTCGGGCGGTGGGCGATCACTCTCAGTTCATCTCAATTTAGGTTTATGATCGCGATCGCACTCAGGTATTTTTATCTAAAGCGATCGCCCACTCAGCTCAGAGAATAAAAACTTATGAGAAATTGTTTGATATTTGCGGCAAAGTGCGATAAACTTAACTTACTAACTTGGTTTTTAAGGAATATGGAAACTGTAAATATTGATGAGGCTAAAACGAATCTCTCAGCACTATTATCGCGGGTAGAGATTGGAGAAGAAATCATTATTTCAAAAATTGGTATCTGTAGGATCAAAGAATAAAAGATTTATGATGTTTGAGAAAGACTCAATTATTAAAAACTCTTTCAGCTAAATAATGACCCAAATTACTACGACTGAATTACCCCAAATGCTCCAGACTCTACTGATAGAGGTCGAACGGACCAAAACTTCCCTAACCGTTATCCATGAAGGAAAACCATTAGTAATTATTTATCCTGCTACCACCACCTCACGCCCCACATTTGGTGCAATGAAAGGAAGTGGTGAAATATTAGGGGATTTAATCGCTCCTGTAGCGGAAGTCTGGGAGGTTTTAGAATGAAACTTTTACTCGATACCCATATTTGGCTTAGGTATTTACTAGGTGACCAACGCTTATCGCAACCATTGCAAACGGCGATCGCCGATCCTAACACTGAAATTTGGCTGAGTCCAACTAGCATTTGGGAGACACTCATCCTTGCAGAAAAAAGACGGATAGGGTTAAAATTAGCTACGGTTGATGCCAACATTACAGGTAATTCAGCCCTACAAACACTCAGTTAGGCAAACTTCACCCGTTACAATATTTAATTATGTCTGCTAAAGATATATTTCACAACTATCAGCAATCTCTGAATTTCATATAGCCGTTGGTCAATTTCTGAATTATCAGGTAGCCTTAGATAAATTAGACCTAGAATGGATACTGTATTTAGCTATACCCACGGATATTTATCAAGATTTTTTTACAGATTCATTTGTGCAAGAGGTGGTTAAACGATTTCAAATTAAGTTGCTGGTTTTTCATATTCAGAAACAGGAGATAGTGCTATGGATAGATTAGATTATCGCGAATTGGTAAAAAAAATTATCCAACAACACGCCAAGGAGCGATCAAAAGAAGACCCAAATCAAACTCAGATTGTTTTTGATGAGGAACGCGATCGCTACTTATGCCAACAGCAGTGCGATCGCTCATAAATTTTCCCAGGATTTAAGCATGGTAAATCAAAATGTATGTTAAACTAAAAATTAGCCTTTTTCTTTATTTACTATGATACTGAAAGAATTAGAGCATCAACTGCTAGCCTTATCTGATCATGAAAAAGCCCAAGTTGTACAACTTCTATCTCAAGGCAAAATCACTCTCGGACATGGTATTGAAAAAACGCCTGGTGTTTGTGGCGGTAGTGCCTGTATTGCGGGAACTCGCAGTACCGTTTGGGGGTTGGTAGAAGCTCGTCAGATTGGATATAGCGAAGCTGATTTACTCATTAGCTATCCATCTCTATCTGCAACTGATTTGGCAAATGCTTGGGCTTATGCTGAAGCTTTTCCCCAGGAAATTGAAACGGAAATTCGGGAAAATGCCCAAGAGATGTACGAGGATTCATAGTCGATGGCGCGTCTCTATGCCGATGAACAATATCCTTATCCTGTGGTAGAATTACTGCGAATTTTAGGGCATGATGTCTTAACTGTTCAAGAAGCAAATAACTGTATAACAACCTGTAGCTGAATCTGGTAGGTTTTAGAATGAAACTTTTACTCGATCCCCTGTCTCAAATTCAGCAATAGCTTCTTGTGCTAGGGCTTCTAGCTTACCATCAGCAATATCTTTCTCTAATTATTTATCCCAGCGTTGATAATCTAGATCGGCAAACCACTCTAAGAGTTTTCGATACTCATCTGGCGGTAGCTGGAGAATGGCAGATTCAATTTGCTTAAGTGTTAGCATTGGAATTTAATCAATTTAATTCTGAGCATATTATAGCTTTTCTGTGATCATCGTGACTGTCAAAGCAGATCGCCCTTTAATCTTTATCCCAAAGTCAACACTCCGGCTGTAAAATTCACAGCTAACGGCAGCATTTTCAACCACTGCAAACCTAAAATCGACTCAGGAATTCCCGCTCCTACTAACACAGGGATTACATCCTCTTGTTCATTCAATACAACTTTTCCCTCAAAAATATCAAAATACTCCTCACCCCGTGCTGTTTGCATAACTCGTTCGCTTTCAAGCATCAACCAACCCAAACTGAAAGCATCTTGAGTATCCAGTGCTAACCAACCTGTTGTAAACCCAGTATCTAATAACACTTCAATCGAGAACATTTCTCCATCAGCGGCAACTAAATCAATTTCAAAAAATAGCTCTCCCATCTCGCCAAAGCACCCATTAATCATAGAGTACCGCAAGCTCCAGTTTCATTGAGACGGTGAATCCCAATCATCCCACGGGGATACTTCTCACGAGCTTTTTGAACAGCAATTTCCTCATCGCGATCGATGAAATAGTCTCCACTGTTTGGCTCAATCACGATAAACCAGTTGTAATGATGATCTATTAGTTCAGGACTAACCAAGCGTAAAAACTTCCCGATAACGCTGACAGCGGGCATCTTTTTCAGCTTTAAGCCTAGCTAAGTCTTCTGGTGATCTCCTAAATTCAGGAAATAACCTACCTCGACGATGAGGGCGATTTGACGTGGTTTGAGTCATTGCTCGAATTTGTATTCAACTAGATCCAATTATATCTGCCAATTTTCCAAGCATACAAGTATCCTTAAATTAGGCGATCGCATGATATTAATACCATAAACTATTAGGGTAATGATGGCAAGGCTAGTTCTACAGGATCAGAATAGAATGGTCAACTTAGGCTGGTGGGTATTGGTTCTGGGTGGGATGATTTTGTGTGGCAGTGGATTAGGGACACAGAAGGTGATCGCCGCTAATAGTGTTCCAGGGTAATTGCACAACAAACCGAAAATGATTCCACAGATAAATCTAATGCTGATCGCCTTTGGCAGGAAGAATTACAGCTATATAAAGAGCATTCAGTAGAATCTTTAGAAGAAGCTCTGGCCAAATGGAAAGCAGCAGGAGAGTTGTATCATCGTATCGGCGATCGCACTGGTGAAGCTGATACTTTTCTTGGCATTGGTAGTGCTTACTTAGATTTAGGGGGCGATCGATTACAATTATGCTTTTCCAAAGAGACAAGATCAGCTTAGGAAAGGCTAGTGAATTGATCGGAATACATCGAATGGAATTTCAGAAATTGCTAGCCGAGCGAGATATTTGTGTTCATTAAAAAATAGGTTTTCTTTGCTGATTATTACAAAAATATATAGGTAATTGATTATAGACAGGCGATCGCCCGCTCAGATCAGAGAATAAAAACTTATGAGAAATTGTTTTATATTTGCGGCAAAGTGCGATAAAATTAACTTACTAAGTTGTTTTTTAAGGAATATGGAAACTGTAAATATTGATGAAGCTAAAACGAATCTCTCAGCACTATTATCGCGGGTAGAGCTTGGAGAAGAAATCATTATTTCAAAAATTGGTATTCCGATCGCGAAGTTGGTTCCGTTTCGTAGATCATCCAATCGACGCGCTAGTTTAGGGCAAGATCGAGGGAGATTTATTGTACCAGAGAACTTTAATGATCCTTTACCAAAAGAGATTTTGGCTAGATTTGAGGGGGATGAAAAGTGAAACTTTTGCTCGATACTCATTGTTGTTTATGGTGGTTTGCCCAGGCTCAGATAGAGGAAATGACGCTGATGAGTGCTGATTCAATATTCAAAGAATACAGCGATATTTCCATTCTTTTGGCTGCTAACTCGGGAGATTTTCCTCCTGATTTATAAGGTAGGATTTGAGCAATAAAGTGTTGTATATTATCATGAATGTTGGAATAAACATAACTGATGGAAGAATGGCGATCGCATGATGTTAATACCAATATGCTTTCTGTTTCCCGATGCCAAAATTCAATTTTGCATATTCCCAAATAATTGAACTGGTATTGAGTTGGTGGTATGGAGACGATTTGAGCGATCGCACCAAGCTAAGAAGATCGGCGAGCTGTTCGTCAGGGGTGCTATCGATTTCTTGGATCAGGAGTTCTTTGATGGTCAGCACTGCATCTGGGGGAGTATTGATACTTTGATTATAACGAGTGTCATCGCCTTCCTACAGGATGATAATTAATAGTTCTATTCTAATCTGGATGTCATCCCATCTGCTAGATCCTCTAAGATATACCATACAATACATTGAAAAAGATGTTGGGAGCAGATCTGATCCTGCATCCCAATTAATGCCAGTATAATTATAATTGTTTGTCATCAGGGCTTTATGTCAGCAAAGGATAAATTTCATGATGTTGTGAAGATTGCCTTGCAAAAGGATGGTTGGCAGATTACAGATGACCCACTTTTCCTAAGTGTGGGTGGAGTTGATATGTTAATCGATTTGGGGGCGGAACGTCTGCTCGCAGCCGAACGGCAGGGCGAAAAAATTGCGATAGAAATCAAGAGCTTTTTGAATACCTCCGCCATAACAGATTTTCATTTAGCAGTTGGACAATTTATTAACTACCGTACAGCACTCAAGTTTCAAGATCCACAGCGTCAGCTATTTTTGGCAATTCCTTTGACGGTGTATAACGATTTTTTCAAGCGTGAATTTACGATTACTGTTGTGGAAGACTACCAGTTGAAATTATTGGTTTATGACATAGAAGAAGAGGTGATAGCTTTATGGAAAAAGTAGAAAAATATAGAGATTGGATCAAACAAGTTCTCACCCAATATGCGGCATATAAGCCTTCCTATGGAGAAGTAGATGTGCAAGTTGTTTTTGACACAGAACACGATCATTATCAAGTAGTTCAAGTGGGTTGGGATCAAAAGAAACAGCGAGTTTACGGTTGTCCTATACATCTTGATATTAAGGATGGCAAAATCTGGATTCAGCAGAATTTAACGGAAATCGATTTAGGACAAGAGCTAGCTAATATAGGTGTGCCGAAGTCGGATATTGTGGTTGGATTTCATCCACCTTATATGCGTCAGTTTACGGAATTTGCAGTGAGTTAAAACTAAGGTGGATGTTTTTACTTGCAGGTATGGAGGCGTTTTATGAGAGATTGGAATGTTTTAAAGTCCCGCTATTTACAAGATGAGCTACCTGTTCGTTTGGAAAATTTGGCATCAAATTTAGCCCGAATTAAATCTCGATGTCAAAATTCAACTAATCGTGAACTGGTGGAAAGTCTGCTGCAAGAAAGTAAAATATTTATTGAATGGACTGCTAAAGATGCAGAGGTAGAAGTAGCTGCTGAGTTAGTTGAGTTACAAGTTCAGTTAGCTTGCTGGCAATATGGTTTGGTAAAGATTTGGGAGGATTTAGAACGACGAATGAAAATGGCAGAAGCAACAAAAATTTGGTCAGAAAAAGTGCTGAATATGTCTGGTTTGTTGGCTGTCAATTAGAGCGGGGGCGATCGCTCTTTGATTTGAGGCGATCGCTTGGGATAATTGGTGATGTAATTACCTCCCAGATAGCCGGAGTTAGGTAATTATAAATAGGCGATCGCGGAGCTGATAATTGGTGGTGCGATCACTTTTGCTAAAAATCCTACTCAATTTTCATGAATGTTGGAGTAAACATAACCGATGGGAGAATGGCGATCGCATGATGTTAATACCAATATGCTTTCTGTTTCCCGATGCCAAAATTCAACTTTGCATATTCCCAAATAATTGAACTGGTATTGAGTTGGTGGTATGGAGACGATTTGAGCGATCGCATTATTATCTAAAACAATATATAAAGATTTATTACAATATCGGTTGAAATTGGATAAATGTTGGGTTATTTTCTAGCCATCAAATCTTGTTTATATAAAATATCAGGGTAATTATGGCAAGGCTAGTTCTACAAGATCAGAATAAAAGGGTCAACTTAGACTGGTGGGTATTAGTTCTCAGTGGGATGGTTTTGTGTGGCAATGGATTAGGAACACAGAGGGTGATCGCCGCTAATGGTGTTCCCAGGGTAATTGCACAACAAACAGAAAATGATTCCACAGATAAAGCTAATGCTGATCGCCTTTTGCAAGAAGGGCTACAATTATATAAACAGCATTCAGTAGAATCTTTAAAAGAAGCTCTGGCCAAATGGAAAGTAGCAGGAGAGTTGTATCATCATATAGGCGATCGTGCTGATGAAGCTGTTACTTTTCTTGGCATTGGTAGCCTTTATCATAGCTTTGGAGAAAAACAGCAAGCCTTAACCTACTACAATCAAGCATTGCCCCTGTTTCGGGCGGTGGGCGATCGCACTGGTGAAGCTACTACCCTCTCTAATATTGGTGTTGTTTACGATAGTTTAGGGGAAAAACAGCAAGCCTTAACCTCTTACAATCAAGCCTTGCTCCTTAGTCGTGCGGTGGGTGATCGCGCTGATGAAGCTAGAACCCTCACTGGTATTGGTAAAGTTTACGATAGTTTAGGGGAAAAACAGCAAGCCTTAACCTACTACAATCAAGCCTTGTCCCTTCATCGGACGGTGGGCGATCGCGCTGGTGAAGCTACTACCCTCAATAATATTGGTTTAGTTTACGATAGCTTAGGGGAAAAACAGCAAGCTTTAACCTCCTACAATCAAGCCTTGCCTCTTCGCCGTGCGGTGGGCGATCGCGATGGTGAAGCCTATACCCTCAATAATATTGGTTTAGTTTACGATAGTTTAGGGGAAAAACAGCAAGCCTTAACCTCCTACAATCAAGCCTTACCCCTATATCGTGCCGTGGGCGATCGCGATGGTGAAGCTAATACCCTATTTAATTTAGCTGGGTTAAAACGTAGTCAAGGTAATTTACCAGAAAGTCTCTCTTTGATTGAAGATGCTATCAAAATCATAGACAACCTCCGGACTAAAATTACTAGTCAAGACCTCCGTACTTCTTACTTTGCTACCAAACAAAATTATTATGAATTTTATATTGACTTACTAATGGAATTGCATAAACAACAACCTACCCAAGGATATAACATCAAAGCCTTTGAAGCTAGCGATCGCTCCCGTGCCCGTTCATTAATCGAACTCCTAACAGAATCTAGAGCTAAGATTACTACTGGCATTGACCCTAAACTATTAGGACAAGAGCAAGATATTCAGAATCAAATTGATGCTTTTGAAAAGAATAGTCAAAAAATTCTTAATGGTAATCCCACATCAGAACAAAAAGCCAAACTCCAACAAGAGAAAATTA
Organism: uncultured cyanobacterium; assembly: GCA_963744145.1. GTDB lineage: Bacteria > Cyanobacteriota > Cyanobacteriia > Cyanobacteriales > CAWUOF01 > CAVUSO01. The sequence goes on from CAVUSO010000001.1 coordinate 3,693,278, forward strand.
ATCTCTCACAGCAATATAATAATATTCGCGACCAAATTCGGGTTAGTAGTCCTGCTTATGCTCAGTTAAAATATCCTGACCCTCTTACTCTTGCTGATGTTCAACAAAAATTACTTGATGAGCATACGGTTTTACTTCAATATTCTCTTGGTAGCGATCGCAGTTATTTCTGGGCAGTCACGCAAACAGAAATTAGTAGTTATGAATTACCTAAACAAAGTGAAATTGAAAAATTAGCTAATGAGTTTAAGTATAAACTAACCGATCCAGCTACCAGAGAATTACCCATAGAACTTAAGAGAAGTTCTAAAGAACTTAGTGATATTATTATCAAACCAGTCTTAGAAAAGATTGGGAATAAACGATTATTAATAGTCGCAGATGGAGCTTTACAATATATTCCATTTAGTGCCTTAACTATTCCGGGGAAATCCACTCATGAATATGTTCCTCTCCTTACTGAACATGAAATAATTAACTCTCCATCTGTCTCCACTATCGGGATTATTAAATCCGACCACAAACGGAATAAAACCGCTCCAAAACCATTAGTAGTATTTGCCGATCCGGTATTTACTCCCGATGATGAACGCTTTGGTAAAACTGTTGCTCCTCAACCTAGTCATCAGCGCGATCGCGGTTTACCAATCGAGGCACAACAATTAGAAAGAGCCGCAGGAATTAAATGGAAAAGATTACCTTTTACCAGAAATGAAGCTGATGGGATTGTGAGAATCATCCCCAATAGTCAACCTCAAGAATTATTAGATTTTCGTGCTAATCGTCAAGCACTTAATAGTAATTCTCATCTTAATCAATATCAAATTATTCATTTAGCCACCCACGGTTTTGCTGATACTGAACATCCAGAATCCTCTTTTATACTTTTATCTTTAGTAGATCAAGAAGGAAACTATGAAAACGGTTACTTAACATTAAATGATATATTTAACCTGGACTTACAAGCAAATTTAGTAGTATTAAGTGCCTGTCAAACTGGAGTAGGAAAATTAATTAAAGGAGAGGGATTAGTAGGATTAACTAGGGGGTTTATGTATGCTGGTACTCCGCGAGTGTTAGTATCGTTATGGAGCATTAATGATCAATCTACATCGGAGTTAATGGTGAAATTTTATCAGAAGATGCTGAAGGAAAAGTTAACACCCGTAGCAGCATTAAGAGCAGCTCAATTAGAAATGTGGCAACAAGGAGATTGGCAGAAATGGAAATCACCCTATTACTGGGCTGCTTTTACTATGCAAGGTGACTGGAATTAATCACTAAATGCTAAAGATATATTTCACAACTATCAGCAATCTCTGAATTTCATATAGCCGTTGGTCAATTTCTGAATTATCAGGTAGCCTTAGATAAATTAGACCTAGAATGGATACTGTATTTAGCTATACCCACGGATATTTATCAAGATTTTTTTACAGATTCATTTGTGCAAGAGGTGGTTAAACGATTTCAAATTAAGTTGCTGGTTTTTCATATTCAGAAACAGGAGATAGTGCTATGGATAGATTAGATTATCGCGAATTGGTAAAAAAAATTATCCAACAACATGCCAACGAACGATCAAAGGAAGACCCGAATCAATCTCAGATTGTTTTTGATGAGGAACGCGATCGCTATTTATTGCTATATGTCGGATGGCGAGATGAAGAACGACTACATGGATGTCCAATTCATATCGATATTCAAGATGGCAAAATTTGGATTCAGCGAGATTTTACAGAGGAAGGAATTGCTGATCAATTGACAGAGATGGGCGTACCCAAAACCGATATAATTTTAGGATTTCGTTCACCTTATATTCGACAATTCACTGAATTTGCTGTAAAATAATTCTGGTTGAGATAGCATCTTGCCCTGGATAATCATCAGAGCTATTTACTTGACGACCAATGCTAATTGGGACTGCCAACAGCAGTGCGATCGCTCATAAATTTTCCCAGGATTTAAGCATGGTAAATCAAAATGTATGTTAAACTAAAAATTAGCCTTTTTCTTTATTTACTATGATACTGAAAGAATTAGAGCATCAACTGCTAGCCTTATCTGATCATGAAAAAGCTCAAGTTGTACAACTTCTATCTCAAGGCAAAATCACTCTCGGACGTGGTATCGAAAAAACGCCTGGTATTTGTGGCGGTAGTGCCTGTATTGCGGGAACTCGCAGTACCGTTTGGGGGTTGGTAGAAGCTCGTCAGATTGGATATAGCGAAGCTGATTTACTCATTAGCTATCCATCTCTATCTGCAACTGATTTGGCAAATGCTTGGGCTTATGCTGAAGCTTTTTCCCAGGAAATTGAAACAGAAATTCGGGAAAATGCCCAAGAGATGTACGAGGATTCATAGTCGATGGCGCGTCTCTAAAATTCAGCAATAGCTTCTTGTGCTAGGGCTTCTAGCTTACCATCAGCAATGTCTTTCTCTAATTGTTTATCCCAGCGTTGATAGTCTAGATCTGCAAACCACTCTAAGAGTTTTCGATACTCATCTGGCGGTAGCTGAAGAATGGCAGACTCAATTTGCTTAAGTGTTAGCATAGGGAGTTTAATCAATTTAACTCTAAGCAAATTATAGCTTGTCCCTGACTACCGTGTCAAATCTTCTCTCAGGAGTCCAGCAACTTGACAATCGATTACTGATAATTAATGGTGCGATCGTTTTTTACCGAAGTCGTACTGAATATCAATGAATATGGGAGAATAGAGATCGCTCGGTAATGATTGGTGTTCCAATTCTCTCCGATGTCTTTTGGAGCATAGCTGCTAAGATGTAAGAAACTCTATCTCGCTAAAATAGTTATGACTTTATTAGTCTCAGATGAGATCATCCAAGCCAGTGGCTTATCAGAAAGGGAACTTTTGTGGGAAATTGTAATTATGCTTTTCCAAAGAGACAAGATCAGCTTAGGAAAGGCTAGTGAGTTGCTCGGAATACATCGAATGGAATTTCAGAAATTGCTAGCCGAGCGAGGTATTTGTGTTCATTATGATGTATTGGAATTCCAGGAAGATATCAAAACATTACAATCAGGGGGTTGGCGATGATTGTAGTGAGTAACACTTCGCCAATCTCTAATTTAGCTCACGTTGGACAGATTAACCTACTGCAACAGCTTTATCAAACAGTTTTAATTCCAACTGCGGTCTATGCTGAATTACTGGATGAGAGAGCTGGAGAGAATGTCATTACAGCAGTTCAATCAGCGGTTTGGCTAAAAATACAGCCAGTGCAGCAGCAAGAATTAGTCAGCGTGTTACGAAATATTGTAAATTTGGGAGAAGCTGAGGCGATCGCGCTTGCGGTGGAGGTAAATGCAACCCGACTGTTGATCGATGAGCGTTTGGGCAGACAAGTAGCCGTAGAGCAGGGATTAAAAATTAATGGTGTATTTGGGATTCTGCTCAGTGCCAAGCAACAGGGTTTAATTGCCATCGTTAAACCGATTATAGATGATTTGATCTCTCAGGCAAATTTTCGGGTAAGCAGTCAACTATATGCAGATGTTTTAAAGGCAGCAAATGAATAGGTTGATCGGTTTTAAAATTTGAAGAAATTTGGAAAATAATTACTAGAAAAATTGGCGATCGCTTGGGATAATTGTTGATGTAATTACCTCCCAGATAGCCGGAGTTAGGTAATTATAAATAGGCGATCGCAGAGCTGATAATTGGTGGTGCGATCGCTTTTGCTAAAAATCCTACTCAATTTTCATGAATGTTGGAGTAAACATAACCGATGGGAGAATGGCGATCGCATGATGTTAATACCAATATGCTTTCTGTTTCCCGATGCCAAAATTCAACTTTGCATATTCCCAAATAATTGAACTGGTATTGAGTTGGTGGGATGGAGACGATTTGAGCGATCGCATTATTATCTAAAACAATATATAAAGATTTATTACAATATCGGTTGAAATTGGATAAATGTTGGGTTATTTTCTAGCCATCAAATCTTGTTTATATAAAATATCAGGGTAATTATGGCAAGGCTAGTTCTACAAGATCAGAATAAAAGGGTCAACTTAGACTGGTGGGTATTAGTTCTCGGTGGGATAGTTTTGTGTGGCAATGGATTAGGGACACAGAGGGCGATCGCCGCTAATGGTGCACCCAGTCTAATTGCACAACAAACCGAAAATGATTCCACCGATAAAGCTAATGCTGATCGCCTTTTTCAAGAAGGAGAACAGCTATATAAACAGCATTCAGTAGAATCTTTAAAAGCAGCTCTGGCCAAATTGAAAGCAGCAGGAGACTTGTATCATCGTATAGGCAATCGTAAAAGTGAAGCCACTACCCTCAACAATATTGGTAAAGTTTACGATGATTTGGGGGAAAAGCAGGAAGCAATCAAATACTATAATCAGTCCTTGCCCCTCTATCGGGTAGTGGGCGATCGCGATGGTGAAGCATCTACTCTCAACAATCTCGGTAGTGTTTACTCAGATTTGGGGGAAAAGCAGGAAGCAATCAAATCCTACAATCAGTCCTTGCCCCTCTTTCGGGCTGTGGGTGATCGCAAAGGTGAAGCTGTTACCCTCAACAATCTCGGTAAAGTTTACTCAGATTTGGGGGAAAAGCAGGAAGCAATCAAATCCTACAATCAGTCCTTGCCCCTTTTTCGGACTGTGGGCGATCGCAAAGGTGAAGCTGTTACCCTCAACAATCTCGGTAAAGTTTACGATGATTTGGGGGAAAAGCAGGAAGCAATAAAATCCTACAATCAGTCATTACCCCTCTTTCGGGCGGTGGGCGATCGCGCTGGTGAAGCCACTACCCTCAACAATCTTGGTGCTGTTTACTCAAATTTGGGAGAAAAGCAGGAAGCAATCAAATCCTACAATCAGTCCTTGCCCCTCTTTCGTGCTGTGGGCGATCGCGCTGGTGAAGCTGTTACCCTCAACAATCTTGGTGCTATTTACGATGATTTGGGGGAAAAGCAGGAAGCAATCAAATCCTACAATCAGTCCTTGCCCCTCAGACGGGCGGTGGGCAATCGCGATGGTGAAGCCCGTACCCTCAACAATCTCGGTGAAGTTTACTCAGATTTGGGGGAAAAGCAGGAAGCCATCAAATACTTAAATCAGTCATTGCCCCTCTTTCGTGCCGTGGGCGATCGCGCTGGTGAAGCTGTTACCCTCAACAATCTTGGTGCTATTTACGATGATTTGGGGGAAAAGCAGGAAGCAATCAAATCCTACAATCAGTCCTTGCCCCTCAGACGGGCGGTGGGCAATCGCGATGGTGAAGCCCGTACCCTCAACAATCTCGGTGAAGTTTACTCAGATTTGGGGGAAAAGCAGGAAGCCATCAAATACTTAAATCAGTCATTGCCCCTCTTTCGTGCCGTGGGCGATCGCGCTGGTGAAGCTGTTACCCTCAACAATCTCGGTAAAGTTTACTCAGATTTGGGGGAAAAGCAGAAAGCAATCGAATCCTACAATCAGTCATTGCCCCTCTTTCGTGCCGTGGGCGATCGCGCTGGTGAAGCATCTACCTTCAACAATCTTGGTGGTGTTTACTCAGATTTGGGGGAAAAGCAGGAAGCCATCAAATACTACAATCAGTCCTTGCCCCTCTTTCGGGCGGTGGGCGATCGCGCTGGTGAAGCTGTTACCCTCACCAATCTCGGTGTTGTTTACAATGATTTGGGGGAAAAGCAGGAAGCAATCAAATACTATCATCAGTCCTTGCCCCTCAGTCGGGCGGTGGGCGATCGCGCTGGTGAAGCTGTTACCCTCACCAATCTCGGTGTTGTTTACAATGATTTGGGGGAAAAGCAGGAAGCAATCAAATACTATCATCAGTCCTTGCCCCTCAGTCGGGCGGTGGGCGATCGCGCTGGTGAAGCTGTTACCCTCAACAATCTCGGTGTTGTTTACTCTTCTTTGGGGGAAAAGCAGGAAGCAATCAAATACTTAAACCAGTCCTTGCCCCTCAGACGGGCGGTGGGAGATCGCGCTGATGAAGCTAATACTCTTTTTAATCTAGCTTATGTAAAACGGAGTCAGGGTAATCTCCAAGAAAGCCTGATTCTTATGGAAGACTCTCTACACATTATCGAAGACCTTCGCACTAAAATTGCTAGTCAAGACCTTCGTACTTCTTACTTTGCTACCAAACAAGATTATTATGAATTTTATATTGACTTACTAATGGAATTGCATAAACAACAACCTACCCAAGGATATAACATCAAAGCCTTTGAAGCTAGCGATCGCTCCCGTGCCCGTTCATTAATCGAACTCCTAACAGAATCTAGAGCTAAGATTACTACTGGCATTGACCCTAAACTATTAGAACAAGAACAAGATATTCAGAATCAAATTGATGCTTTTGAAAAGAATAGTCAAAAAATTCTGAATGGTAATCCCACACCAGAACAAAAAGCTAAACTCCAACAAGAGAAAATTAATCTCTCACAACAATATAATAATATTCGCGACCAAATTCGGGTTAGTAGTCCTGCTTATGCTCAGTTAAAATATCCTGACCCTCTTACTCTTGCTGATGTTCAAAAAAAATTACTTGATGAGCATACGGTTTTACTTCAATATTCTCTTGGTAGCGATCGCAGTTATCTCTGGGCAGTCACGCAAACAGAAATTAGTAGTTATAAATTACCTAAACAAAGTGAAATTGAAAAATTAGCTAAGGAGTTTAGGTATAAACTAACCGACCCTGCTACCAGAAAATTACCCATAGAAATCAGGAGAAGTTCTCAACAACTTAGTGATATTATTATCAAACCAGTCTTAGAAAAGATTGGGAATAAACGATTATTAATAGTCGCCGATGGAGCCTTACAATATATCCCATTTAGTGCCTTAAATATTCCGGGGAAATCCACTAATGAATATACTCCCCTCATTACTGAACATGAAGTAATTAACTCTCCATCTGTCTCTACTATCGGGATTATTAAATCCGACCCGAAACGGAATAAAACCGCTCCAAAACCATTAGTAGTATTTGCTGATCCGGTATTTACTCCCAATGATGAACGCTTTGCTAAAACTGTTGCTCCTCAAGCTAGTCATAATATCAGCGATCGCGGTTTACCAATCGAGGCACAACAATTAGAAAAAGCCGCATTAACAGAAGGAATTAAATGGAAAAGATTACCTTTTACCAGAGATGAAGCTGATGGGATTGTGAGAATCATCCCCAATAGTCAACCTCAAGAATTATTAGATTTTCGTGCTAATCGTCAAGCACTTAATAGTAATTCTCATCTTAATCAATACCAAATTATTCATTTAGCCACCCACGGTTTTGTTGATACCGAACATCCAGAATTCTCTGGAATCCTTTTATCTTTATTAGATCAAGAAGGAAACTATGAAAACGGTTACTTAACATTAAATGATATATTTAATCTGGACTTACAAGCAAATTTAGTAGTATTAAGTGCCTGTCAAACTGGAGTAGGAAAATTAATTAAAGGAGAGGGATTAGTAGGATTAACTAGGGGGTTTATGTATGCTGGTACTCCGCGAGTGTTAGTATCGTTATGGAGCATTAATGATCAATCTACATCGGAGTTAATGGTGAAATTTTATCAGAAGACGCTGAAGGAAAAGTTAACACCCGTAGCAGCATTAAGAGCAGCTCAATTAGAAATGTGGCAACAAGGAGATTGGAAGAAATGGAAATCACCCTATTACTGGGCTGCTTTTACTATGCAAGGTGATTGGAATTAATCCGATCAATATTTTGCATTTATTGTTGGGAAAATTAATTGAGATTAGTAGTTAGAATTGCGATCGCGTTAATCAAATCAGGATGATTGAGCAGGCGATCGCATCATGTAAAAATATAAAGATTTATTACAATATTAAATCACATTGGATAAATGTTGTGCTATTTTCTAGCTATCAGATCAAATCTTTATCTAAAATATTAAGGTAGCTATGGGAAGGATAGTTTGAAAGAATTAGCCTATTAATCGAACATTGCCCCTGGTCTATCCGGTGGGCGATCGCCCAGTCGAAACCCACTATATAGACTAAAAAGCTTACTATATCTAGTCAATCAATGGTAAAATTATTTAAGAAAAAATTTGATTATGGTTTATGAAAAGGAAAATATCTATTATTTTACTCTTACAGATATTGATAATTCCCAATTTTGTACCTGTAGCATTTGCAAACGACAGTATTTCAAATACTAGCCCAAAACAACTTAATAATGATCCTAATGATACTACAAATCCTACAACCTCTCAGCCGGATCATGATAGTAAGGATAGTCCCAGAGGAGCTTGTAGTAAAGAGGAAAAAGAAATTATTCCTTTAGTTCCAAAAGCAAAGGTTGTATATACTATTTTGGGAAATCCAAAGGTTTTCTTTTATGTTCCTGAAGGAATGAGTAAAAATATTAAGTTTTCTCTATCAAACGAGGATGAAGGAGTGGTTTATCAAACTACTTTTGATACTCCTAATCAAGCGGGAATAATTAGTGTTGAGCTTGCGAGTGTTCCGGAGAAAAATTTGCAAATTGGAAAACAGTATAAATGGGTGTTTCAAATAGTTTGTAATGAAAATGACCCTAGTGGAAATCCATTTATAGAAGGAGTGATTGAAAGAAAAGAAATTTCCCAGGATCTAAGTAAAAATCAGCTCTGGTACGATGCTTTATTAGAAACTGCTCGTCTACATCGTTCTGCTTCTAATGATCCTAAAGTTACTCAAGATTGGGAGGTTTTGTTGGATTCACTAGGATTTAAGGCGATCGCTAAAGAGCCTTTTGTAGAGGTGTTAAAAAAATAAATTTTATTTCGGAATAGAGTTATGATTACTAAGATAATTAAAAAATTTAGGGTAAGATTTTATAGGGCAAATTTAATTTTTTCCTTTTGGTTATGGGTTTATATCGGGATAAGTTTATTATTGGTTGATAGACCTATTATAAAAGTGGCGATCGCACAGGAACCAGAAAAAGTAATTGCGGATCGTTTATACAAGGAAGCAGAAGAAACCTATAAAAAACAAACTAGAGAATCCCAAAAAGAAGCTCTGGAAAAGTTTAATGAAGCCAAAGAAATTTATCATCGGTTGGGTGAGGGTAAAAGTGAAGCTACTATTACTAAAAATATTGGTAATATTTATTCATATTTAGGGGAAAAACAAAAGGCTTTAGATTATTATAATTTATCTTTAAGTCTGGCTCGTAGGATAGGGGATAAATCTCTTGAATCGATTAATCTTAATAATATTGGTTTGGTTTATAAGTATTGGGGAGAAAGACAGAAGGGACTAGAATATTTTCATCAGTCTTTGGTAATTAATCAAGCTATTGCCGATCGCCTTGGTGAAGCGATCAGTTTTAATAATATTGGGTTGATTTATTCCGCTTTAGGAGAAAAGAAAAAAGCCCTGGAATACTATAATCTATCTTTGCCCCTCTATCGGACTGTGGGCGATCGCGAGGGTGAGTCTAATTTGTTTAGTGACATTGGGACGGTTTATGCGGATTTGGGAGAGCAACAGAAAGCTTTAGATTATTATCATCAGTCTTTGTTTTTGAAACAGACCATTCACGATTTTAGGGGTGAAGCTAATACTCTCAATAATATTGCTAATACTTACTATTCTTTAGGTAATCAAAAAAAGGCTTTAGATTATTATCAGCGGTCTTTAACTCTCAAACGTACCGTTGGCGATCTCCCCGGTCAAACTACTACTTTGAATGGTATTGGGTTAGTTTATTTAGATTTGGGAGAACAAGAAAAAGCTTTAGATTACTTTCACCAATCTTTAGACATTTCTGTGCAAATAGGCGATCGCCCTAGACAATCTTCTGCTCTGATTAGTATTGGTAGTGTCTATAGTAATTTGGGGGAAAGTCAAAAAGCTTTGGAATATTATAATCAAGCTTTACCGATTAAACGTGCTGTTAGCGATCGCTCAGGTGAAGCTAATACTTTGATTGGGATTGGTAATGTTTATAAAGATTTAGGTAAGAATCAGGAAGCGTTATTATATTATAATCAGGCTTTAGTTCTTAAACAAGCTGTTAGCGATCCTAATGGTGAAGCTAATACTCTGATTGGAATTGGTAACGTTTATAATAAATTAGGAGAACAGAAAACTGCTTTAGCGTATTATAATCGGGCTTTACCTCTGAAACGAATTGTATCCGATCCGCAAGGTGAGGCTAAAATTCTGAATAATCTGGGATTTGTCTATGCGGATTTAGGAGAAATACAGAAAGCTTTAAATTATTACAATCAGTCCCTAGTTATTGCCCGTGCTGGAGGAGATTATTTTGATGAAGCTAATACTCTTTTAAATTTGTCTATTTTAAAGGAAAAGGAAGGGAATCTTCAAGAAAGTTTATCTGATATTGAAAGTGCTTTAAAAATTATTGAGAATCTTCGCACTAAAATTATTAGTCAAGACCTCCGGATTTCTTATTTTGCTACAGTGCAAGACTATTATAAATTTTATATTAATTTATTGATGAAGTTACATAAACAAAAACCAAATCAGGGTTTTAATATTAAAGCTTTGGAAGTTAGCGATCGCTCTCGTGCCCGATCTTTAATTGAATTACTAGCAGAATCTAAGGCTAAGATCCATACAGGAATAGATCCGAAATTATTAGAGGAAGAACAAAATATTCAAGCTCAGATAGATAACTTTGAGAAAAATAGTCAAGAAATTCTAATTAATCATCATACTCCTGAAAAAGAAGCAGAATTAAAACAACAAGAAATAAATCTTATTCAGGAATATAATAGGATTCGTAATAAGATTCGGATCACTAGTCCTCGTTATGCTGATTTAAAATATCATCAACCGCTGATGTTATCAGAAATTCAACAATATTTGGATGATCAGACAATTTCATTGCAATATTCTTTAGATACAGAGGTTAGTTATCTTTGGTTAGTGACTAAAACAGAAGTTAATAGTTATGAGTTACCGAAACAAAAAGATATAGAAAAATTGGCTGAAAATTTTAGAAATGTATTAACTATAGCTAGTCAAAGAGATTTATTAAAATTGGTGATGAATAATAGTAATGCTCTCAGTAATGTAATTCTTAAACCAGTTGCAGAAAAATTAGGTAAAAAGCGTTTATTAATTGTTCCAGATGGAGCATTGCAATATATTCCTTTTAGTGCTTTAACTGTACCAGGAAAACCTTTTCTTCCTTTGATAGCTGAACATGAAATAATTATGTCCCCATCCGTATCTACTATAGGGATGATTAGGAAGTATAGCAATAAAAGTATTGCTACTCAGCAGTTAGCTATTTTTGCTGATCCGGTTTTTAGTGTTGATGATGAGCGTTTTGGGAAAGCTATAGTTAGTAAAAATTATGATTCTCGCGATCGCAGTCTGTCAAGGGAAACAAAAGGATTAGAAATAGCATCATTATTATTAGGAATTAAATGGGGGAGATTACCTTTTACTAGAAAAGAAGCGAATGGGATAATAACTTTAACTTCTAGAGAGCAGAGTCAAGAGTATTTAGATTTTGATGTTAATCGTGATGCAGTAAATAATCCTAATTTGAATCAATACCAAATTATTCACTTTGCCACTCATGGATTTATTGATACAGAACATCCTGAGTTATCAGCAATTATTTTATCTTTAGTGGATCAAAAAAAGAATTATCAAAATGGTTATTTAAGATTAAATGATATATTTAACTTAAATTTGAATGCCAAATTAATAGTTTTAAGTGCTTGCGAAACGGGATTAGGAAAGGAGATTAAGGGGGAAGGGATAGTGGGATTAACAAGGGGTTTTATCTATGCTGGTGCTCAACAAGTATTAGTATCTTTATGGAGTATAAATGACAAATCAACTGCGGAATTCATGGTAAACTTTTACAGGAAAATACTGAAAGATAAGTTAACTGTATCCGCAGCATTAAGGGCAGCCCAATTAGAGATGTGGCAAGAGGGCAAATGGAAATCACCCTACTACTGGGCTACTTTTACGATACAAGGTGACTGGAATTAATCACTAAATGCTAGGTGTGCTAAAGATACAGAGGTAGAAGTAGCTGCTGAGTTAGTTGAGTTACAGAGGAATGTTGAACTGTTGCTGTAGTGCGGTCATGGCTTGATCTGCTGGAATACCTTCACCTCGATCAAAGCTTTCTAGTCCTTTGCGGATACCGATGATGGCTTCGAGGTAGTCGATTCGTTCTAGCAGTTGTTCGTAGGTATTGAGTTGGTGGTAGGGAGACGATTTGAGCGATCGCACCAAGCTAAGAAGATCGGACGAGCTGTTCGTCAGGGGTGCTATCGATTTCTTGGATCAGGAGTTCTTTGATGGTCATCGCGGCATCTGGGGGAGGATTGATACTTTGATTATAACGAGTGTCATCGCCTTTTATTTTGTAGCAGGGTTCTTAATTTCTGGGGAATCGCTCTTTCATTTTAGGCGATCGCTGCTCAGAAACAAGAAACAGCGATCGCTCATCGTACTGCTTGGTATTGGTCTGGGGTTGCGATTACCCTTTATGGTTAGTGGTGCGATTAACGATGATCTTGTCCGATTTGCTCCAACGATTTGTTAGACCTCCGCTTGATTGGCAGTGTCACAACATTTTGCTGATGAGCATTCTGCTTATTTCGCAAATCGTTAAATATTGCATCCATGTCGTAGTCAAAGGATCTGGCATATTCTTCTCTGTATTTGTGAATTTCTTCGATAACTTTGTCTTTCGACATGGCCGATTCTCCTGTAAATTAATATCCGAGCAACTGATATGGTGTACAGATAACTGGTAACTCGTAACCTAAGCTAGCACTAATTTGTGATAGCTTTTTCTGAATTTGGGCATAGGGTTCAGTTAATTGTAGGGGTGTTCGCGTAGCGTGCCGTAGGCATAGTATTCGGGCGACAATTGAGCGATCGAACCAATAATATTATATCCGAATGCTTCACCCTTCTTCTAAAGCCGAGATATCCAAAAATATTCTTAACTGAACCCTATTGAACTATAAATAGGCGATCGCGGAGCTGATAATTGGTGGTACGATCGCTTTTGCTCAAAGTTGTGCTAAATCTTAATGAATTTTGGGTTGAGGGAGTAAATCTAAACGATCTGAGAATGGCGAGTGATCGCTGATGATTGGTGACGTGATCGCTTTTAGTCAAAGTTGTGCTAAATATCAATGAATGTTGGGTTGAGAGAGTAAGCCACCAGCATCTTAACCATGTGCCAAGTTTCTTCTACTTACATAATTGCTAGAACAAATTCACCCTCGTTGACAGACTGGTTAATCGAAACATGAAAAACCAATCCGGACCTGTCAGAATAAACATCTTTAACATTAGGAAATTCTTTTAATTTATCAAAACTCAAAACCTGGTAGAGAAGATCCCCCTGCTGAACCGAAGTACCAAGTCCTACTCTAGATTGAACCATACCACCTACAGGTGACCAGTATTTTTTGACTTGGCTTAAGGGTCTGAAACTCATGTTGAGTTCCATGAATTTTTCTGGGGGCAGACTTTCTATATTGATAATACCTTTTTGAACCAAGTAGTTCTTAACTCCACAAACTCCCTTAGAAACTGAATTTGGATTCATTGCCATTCCAGTACCTAGTTCTAGCGTGTATGCCTCTACATCAAATTTGATTTGTTTCCCTAATTTAGATAGGGTATTCTCTAGTGCTAGCCAAGGCTTCATAAACGCTTCGTCAAAAGCATCCCCATCATAATCATCAAACATAATCCCATGTTCGAGCAAGAATAACTTTGCACTTTCTTCGCGATCGCGGAAGTAATACAAATATTCCAACCCATAATTAGTATTACTGTGCAAATCAATCAAGTAGTCAGCGTCTAAACAGAGAGATTGCACCTTGTATCGATATTTATCGGTTAGTTGTACGCTACTAGGGGCATCAATTTTGGCTTGAATTTGCTCAAAGCTAGTTTTAATTTTCTGTTTATAGTTCTGCTTAATGATATCTGGCTCAACATTAATTTGAGACTGAGCAAATTCTTCTAAATCCTGACAAACTTTTTCATAGTCCCAGTAGATTCGATTCCAATCCTTGCCATCATAGGTATTGAATCGTCCTGTTGCAAACTGATGGGAACGCTGGTTTGTCGCTAATGGATTACAAACTGGAACCAGCCAAATTTCTCCCGTTAAGACTTCTGGTTCAAGAGTCATCAAAAACTCAATTAATTGATGAATTACAGCATTACCTACAATTTCATTGCCATGTAAGTTAGCTTGGAGGTAAGCTTTCTTACCCGGTTTAGCACCAAAGAACTTATAGACTTTGATCGATAGATAATCGCCGGAGGCAAGTTGTAGGAGGGTAATAGTTTCAATGGTTGGAATCATGTCAATTTTAGTTGGGTTGGGTATGAAATTTAGGTTAGCTCAGAGCGTAATTTACTGAACAAGTTAACGTTTTTGCTTTGCAATTACTTGAGAGCTAAAACGTATCCACTTTCGACAATGAGGACGAAAATTATAGAACACATCATTTTGTCCAATTGATTTCCATAGGTTATCCGGAAAGAGGATATTTAGATTGCTTATCCATCGATCTTTGTCTGGTGTATAAATTTCATTAAAGTCCATTGGACTCGCAAAAATTAGATAACCATTAGGAGATAGTAAGTCATATAAAGTCTCAATGAGTGTTTTAGGACTCGGATGACGATCTGCAACATTAAGACACGTAATCAAATCAAAATAGTTCGCAGGTCGCGGAACGCTTTCTGCAAATGCCTCATATATGTAAAGTTCTTTTAATTTAATAGGATTAGGGCGACTTAAAGCTTTTCCATAAGAAGGCTTTTCACAGTTAGTAACAATAGGAAAATAGCCTAGTTCTTCTGAGTCAATTAGCAATTTTTTAGCCCACTTACAAAACTTTGAAGATGGTTCCACTAAAACCAACTCAGTTAAACTAGGGAATAAATTGTATATTTCATATACAGTACGCCCAGTTGAGCCACCAACATCGAGATATTTTGACGGAACATAACTCTTTGGCAACCATTCTTGTGCTAGTTCACCAATCTGTCGATAGAAATTTGGATAAATACGATCAGTTTTAGGATTAAGTAGTTTTTCATGGGAATCAGGTAGCACAGTACCCAACAAGAAGTCTGACCACTCTACTTCGAGATATGTAGCTAGTTGCCATTCTGTGGTGTAGTCTTTTTTATTGTCTGTCATTGCGATAATTTATCCTTATTTATAATTCTGAACATGAAAATTCGCCGATCTTTTTTGACGCTGCCATCCTGACGCATATGAGAGACATTTACAGCTTTACCTTCCACGACATGAAATCCAAGATTCTGGTAAAGTGATTGTGCTACAAGGTTCTCCTCTTTTGTATTCAAAAGTATATTTATAGCAGCAGAGCCTAAAGTATCTAGGCAAGTTTTGACTAGGTGCTTTGCTAAACCCGTTGTCACTGAAGTATTCTTGATATGGAGGCTCAGAAAATACACTTTGGTAGAGTTGTATTAATCCACATTTAAATGCTTTTGGCAACTCTTCTGATTTAGTTAATCGAATTACTGTATAGTTCATGTTCAATCCTATAGCGAGCTATATGGTTATTTTTCAGAGCGTTCTTTATTTGGAGCCTAATAAAGAGATTGTGAGCCAGATGGATTATCAATCAAGTTCCAAGGTTTCAAGTATCGGGTAAAAAACTGAACTGACTCCTTCCAATATTGTAACTCTGCTGGTTTACTGAAAGAATGACCCTCTTCGGGAATGATTTTGAGAGTAACTGATTTTCTCCAAGTATGAGAACTGAAAATCTTCTCTAACTCGTAAGCTTGATCAATAGGAGTATCAACATCATTTTCCCCCTGAAATAGAAGCACGGGAGTTCTTACTATTTCTGGACTAAATTTATGGATAGGCGATCGCTCCTTTGCTCTTTCTACAAGTTCATTTACATAGCCACCCACTAAACGATGGTCATAATAACGAACTTCGGTTTGAGTCTGCTGAATCTCCCAGTCACTTATGAACCCTGATCCACACGCACAGACAAAAGGATGTTGTGGTGCGGTAATTGTTTGCAGGACAAGATATCCACCCCAGCTATACCCCCAAACACCTAACAGAGAAGCGTTTACATGAGGATGATTCGCAAATATGTCAGCAGTCCGAAGAACATCATCACGATCAGCGATTCCTAAATTTTCTGCTAGTCCTGCTGACATATGAACAACACCTTGACCATTGCTTCCTCGATAATTTACGGAGGCAACAGCAAATCCCTGTTTTACTAGAAGCTCTATCGAAATGAAATTAGAGTAACGACTTAAGTTGGTTATTGGTCCACCTTTAATCCAAACAATCCCAGGAAACCCTCCTATAGGTGGTTCAGTATCGGGCAGATAAATTTGCACGTAAGGATGTTGCCCGTCTTTAGTTGAGAACTCTGTCAACTCTAGTTGTACTTTCCCTCGACGGTGACTACAAACAGCTACCTCAGTTCTGCTTTGTTGAGTACCTACTTTCAAAAGAATAGGAGGCTGAAAAGCTTTTTGCTCATAAAAGTAAATTTCAGATCCGATTCTAGCAGCAATAGTTTCTACAGCATTCTGTGCTTCTGTGATTGCCTTCTTGTTTCCAGTGCGATCACAAAGCCAAATTGTCTCTCTTCCCAAACCCACTTCACTTGTAGTCAATAACCACCCATCAGGTTGTACCAGTAATTGACCATCATCGAAATTTCCCGAACAAATTGTTTGAGTAGAACTATATACAAGCTGTCCAACTTTTAGTGCAAAACGATGCCATTTAGCAAAACCAGTGTTGTTACAACGGACTAATAATGGCAAATCACTATCATGTTTGTCCCAAGTAACACAGATACCTGCATAAATACCATCAGGATCTAAAGGAGTGTTACTAGGTGAGTTAATGTAAAGTGGCGCTTCATTTATTATGTAAACTTCTGAGTATTGCCCCCAATTAATGCCAACGGCAACAGTTTCTGCTGATATATCAAGGGCAGTAAAACTTTGAACTCGCCCATTTTTAACTCTACATCTTGTTTTAATGGTGCTTTTATCAATTGATACTTGTAAGAGAACTGAGTAACGTATCGGTTCAGCTAGGCAATCATTCATTTTCGAGGTATCTTTATAAATGCTACGAAAAATTAATGATTTCCCATCATCAGTAAATAATAAATCGGGGGTATTTCGGTTAAGGTGAGTCTGTGTAAACTGATTGAAGCTACCTGTAGCAAAGTTGATTGATCCTTGAAATATCTGATCAAGCGAACCATCCATGTAATCAACTATCCAAAGTCCTGATTCAGCGTCTTGCGAACTATTGACGGCAAAAGCAATATATTGCCCGTCTGGTGACCAGATAGGCGCACTCAACTGATAGCTAGAACCTGAGTATCCAAAAAAATTCCCTGGAAGAATTGTTTCTGGTAAGCCGTCTGAGAAATTCAGCTTGTAAAGGTTTGTTACATCTCCAACTCGATGACAGGCTATCCAAACATTTTGTTGAGGAGAGAATGTGAAACCATACCATTCTTCTTCTACTAAGAGTGTGCTAAAAGAAAAGTAGTTAGGAAAAGCACTATTGTAGTTTTGATTAATTGAGTTTTTGTCTCTTAAGTTCATAGCAGTTGTCTAAGAGCAAGATATAGGATTGCGTTGAGCTAAAACAATAACAAAATCTCCTTCGGTTCGTTTAAAGTACACCGTGAACGCTTACGTTTTCATTAGCTTAAACTACCGCTAAATAACAAATACTGAAATAATTATTATTATCACTCCAAGCTTTTGCTAGCTTAAATCCGCACTCTTCAGACAAATTTCTTATTTCCTCCATATTAAACTTGTAAGAATTTTCTGTATGAATACTTTCACCCTCTATAAATTTGAATTTTTGACCTGCTACAGTAACAATCTGATCTTTTAAACTCACTAAGTGCATCTCAATTCTGCTCTCTTTCAAGTTAAAAAAAGCATAGTGATTAAAACTATTTAGGTTAAAATCCGCTTCTAATTCTCTGTTCATCCGACCCAGCAGGTTCAAGTTAAATGCGGCAGTAACACCTTTAGCATCATTATACGCAGCATGAAGAATTTGAGGATCTTTCTTCATATCAACTCCAATAAACATTCCTCCACCTAAGCCCACAATATTTGCTGATTGTTTCAAAAGCTTTACTGCTTCAATGTATTCTAAATTAGCTATTGTAGTGCCTGGAAAAAAAATAACTCTTTTCTTAACTGTTTTCTGATCGTATTCAGGTAAGACAAGTTGAGCCGTATAATCAGCACAAACCGCTATAACATCTAGCTCTGGATAGGTTTCTGCAATTCTATTAGAAGCAGTAATCATATGCTGTTTTGAAATATCAATTGGCATATATGTTAAAGGCTTTTTTATTTTATCCAGAAAAATACAGATTTTTTGACTGCTGCCACTACCATACTCTATCAGTAAACAAGATTCTCCTATTAAATCTGCGATTTCTAAACAATGATTCCTCAACAGCTCGGATTCAATTCTAGTAGGGTAATATTCCTCTACTTCACATATCTGATCAAAAATCTTAGACCCATTATCATCATAGAAAAATTTTGGAGGAATTTTTTTCTGCTTCATACTCAGTCCTGTTAAAACTTCTTCATGGAAGTTGCTAACATTGGGATTCAGGTCATAAAATTTTAAATTTTGCATACGGTTTGCCTCCAATTGGTTCAAATAGAGAATAGAGATTGGTAAACATTTATCTACACCCAAATTCATAAAATGAACAGGGTAAGTCTTTGTGCATATATGCTACTAACAATGTCTTACAAGACTTCGTTTTCCAAGAAAATCTGTAATTTTTGAATTAGCTCATTGATCTCAACCCTTTGTTGCTCTCCATCTGCCATCCTTCTGATCAGAGCTACATTATTTTCAAATTCTTCCTGCCCAATAATGACAACAAAAGGGATTCCTTTCTTGTTTGCATATTTCATTTGTACTGCAAGCTTTTTGTCTTCTAGATATACTTCAGTATTGATTCCAGCCTTCCGAAGAAGTCCACCTATTCTCAAATATTCTTGTTGTCTATCTTTTTCTAGAGACATTACTAGCACAGACGTTACAGTAGGTTTTGATGGTTTGATTACTCCCATTTCAAACAACTTTGGCAGTAATCTTGTAAGACCAATAGAAATTCCTACACCTGGGTATTTCTTCCCAGCAAAATTGCTTGCTAAGTCCTCATATCTTCCTCCGCTACATATACTACCAATCCCAGCATGACCAGTAAGGCGTGTTTCATATATTGTTCCAGTGTAGTAATCCAATCCTCGTACCATAGACAAGTCAACACCATAGTAATCAGAAGGAACACCCAACATATCTATTCCTTTCAGAACTGTGGTAAGTTCATCTAACCCAGTTGCAAATTCTCCTTCTATATTTAGTGAACTGAGATAGTTTATCAATTCATCACTAGATGCTTTTTTTGAGAAAAATTCTAATATTGAATCGATCGCATGATTGGTTAAATTTGCTTGACTTAACTGTTCTCTAACCTGAGAAACTCCTATTTTATCTATAGCATCTACAATCCCAATCACATTCTGTATTTCTTCTTGCTCAACCCCAGAATTTACAAGAAACCCTTGGAGAATCTTCCTGTTGTTTATCCTGATGTAAAAATGCCCAATGTTGAGTTCTTTGAATATCTGATAAATGACAAACGGCATTTCTGCATCGTTGAGTAAAGATAGCTCACCCTCTCCAATGACATCAATATCACATTGATAAAACTGTCTGTAACGACCTGACTGAGCGCGTTCACCACGCCATACTGGTTGAATCTGGTAACGACGAAATGGAAATGCCAAATCATTAGAGTGTTGTGCTACATATCGGGCTAGAGGCACAGTGAGGTCAAAATGCAAGGCTAAATCTTTTCCATCATCTCCTTCTTCAGCCCGCAGTCTTCTTAAACCGTAGACTTCCTTACTAATGTTTCCTTTCGCAGTCGATAACGTCTCTATGCGTTCAACGGCTGGAGTTTCAATTGGTACAGCACCAGACCTCTCAAATCCTTTTCGGATTATGTCAATAACTCGATTGAACGTGATTTGTTCTCCTGGCAAAAATTCGGGAAAACCAGAAATAGGTTGAACATTAAATCCAGACATTTAAAACTCTCTTTTGATTAAGTTATGTAATTACATTCTTGGGTCAAAGTAGTCTTCTAAACCCAATTTTTCCACCAAGAATTGGGCAGCTTCCTGACCCGTGTATATTCTGTTCATTGGCATACATACATTTCTGATACGCGGTTTTGCCCACAAGTGTGGTAGCTGGTCTGCTACACCACCAGTTCCGTATATAGCTACGACATATTTAGGTGTGTCGTTATTTTTAATTAGTGATTCATTTATTTTTTGAATGTGAGCGCATTCTGTTAGTGTGCCTGCACTCCCACCAATAACTATCATTCCATCAATCAAAGACGTCCAAGTAGCACCTTCATCGCCCCATCGTGATTCTCCAATCATAGGATGTACACAAATTGATAAATCAAGCAGCGAGGAATCGAGAGCATACTTTCTGCCCTTCCTAGGAAATACTCCAATAGTTTTGAAACCATATTCCTTTGCTTTTTTAGTCGCTAATTCTGGAATACCGCCCTCGGTTCCGCCTGTTAAAATTGCTATTCTATAGCCTCGAAAAAGTTTTAGGGCATCGGATATCAATCTGTCATGCAATGTATTTCGGAATGCGATATACTTTAACTGCAAATCATCATCATCTGGAATTCCCTGCAATTTATCATCAGCACCGCCAGAAAATCCAATAACTTTGTGAATACCCTGCTCTTTCATAAACGAGGTAACTTTCGATGCGTAGTCCTCCTTACCAATAATGTCAATCAACATTGTGAATCCTC
The DNA here is from genome assembly GCA_963744145.1 of uncultured cyanobacterium. Taxonomy (GTDB): domain Bacteria; phylum Cyanobacteriota; class Cyanobacteriia; order Cyanobacteriales; family CAWUOF01; genus CAVUSO01. Next base: position 3,714,208 of record CAVUSO010000001.1, read on the forward strand.
ATATAAAAAAAACATCACAACACTGGAGCAACATAAATTCAAGAGCAGATAGATGATTTTGACATTGTGTTTTCACTGATATAAAAACCATAAACGACTTTATTGTCTTCCTATTATTCCTTAGAAATCGAAGGTTTGTATAGTCTCAAAAGGTATTATTTTGCCGACAAATTTCTTCTGCTTTTACTTTCTATTAATCTAGTTTTGTACGAAAATGTACGAGAATGTAATAAAAAGTCCAAAAATGTGATGTATAATGTGCGAAATGCTCCTATATCCTAGCACCGATGAATCTTAAAGAAATGTTAAAATTTGCTGATGAGATAGTATTTGCCAAAACGGGTCAGCACCTTGACGATTTACAAGCAGCGGTACTGCGAGGTACTCTGCAACGAGAGACATATAAGGAAATAGCTAAGGATTTTGATTGTTCAGAAAGTCGTGTTAGAGAAGTAGGATCAGAATTATGGCAGATACTTTCAGAAGAGTTAAGAGAAGAGGTCAGTAAATCAAATTTTAGATCGGCTATGGAGAGAGTGCAATTTTCCATATATTCAAATATTGCACAAGAAGAATCGGTGCAAATTATTTGTGGTGAAAGTAGACACCTAGCAGATATATCAAAGTCACATCCATATAATGAGGAAACATCTAACACAAAACAACCTCAAAATCTACATCAAGATTTAAGCGTAATGCCAGATTTGGGTGCTTTTTACGATCGCACTCCCGAACTCGAAACTCTCAAAACCTGGATTTTACAACAAAGCTGTCGCCTCATCTTACTCACAGGTGTGAGTGGTATCGGCAAAACCTCATTAGCGGTACAACTCGTTCAACAAATAAAAAATGAGTTTGAATATGTAATTTGGTGTAGTCTAGACGCATCCCCCACCTTAACTGAATTTCAAGATCAACTGATCCAATTTTTCTCCCAATCAGAAAAGCTAGATTCATCTGCAAGTAACCAAAAAACCTTACCGCTAATTAAGTATTTGCAAAAACATCGCTGTTTAGTAATTTTAGATGATATTCACAACCTTTTCAGTAGCGGTGAATTAGCAGGTAAATATCAACCAGGATCTGAAGAATATCGTTCTTTTTTCAAACAGATAGAAAAATTATCTCATCAAAGTTGCTTTCTGTTAATCGGTTGGGAGCAACTGAGAGAAGTTACTCAAGTCAAAAATCAAAATATCCCTATTCAGACTTTACAGCTCACTGGTTTAGACATCACAGCGGGACAGGAAATACTAAAAGATTACGGGTTAGCAGAAATCGATGACTACTCAATACTCATTCACCGCTACCAAGGTAATCCGTTATACTTAAAAAGTATCGCGACTCTGATTCAAGAATTGGGAGGATGCGGGACTGAGTTATTACCCGATGATCCCATATTGTTACCAGAAGATTTGAAAGATGTTTTGCAGCAGCAGTGCGATCGCTTATCCGAATTAGAAAAACAAGTTCTCTCTTTATTAGCTCAAGAACATGAACCAGTTAATCTGGCAAAATTACTAGAAAATGCTAGAATCCCATCGTCAGATTTACTAACCGCATTGCAATCTTTATTGCGACGTTCCTTAATCGAAAAATCAACAAATCTTTATACTCTTCCACCTGTGCTGATGCAGTATATAAAATTATTATCACCTCACATTAGTTCTCCAAATAGTTAAGAAAATATGCTTTATTTGCTGATTGTTACAACAATATATAGGTAATTGATTATAGACAGGCGATCGCACTGTACTATCATAGAATAAAAAATATCTGATGTTTCAGAAAGATTCAACTATCAAATATCAAAAACTCTTTAATCTCAAAAAATGACCCAAATCACCACGACTGAATTACCCCAAACGCTCCAGACTCTATTGATAGAGGTCGAACGGACTAAAACTCCCCTAACCGTCATCCATGAAGGAAAACCATTAGTAATTATCTATCCTGCTACCACCACCTCACGCCCCACATTTGGTGCAATGAAAGGAAGTGGTGAAATATTAGGGGATTTAATCGCTCCTGTAGCGGAAGTCTGGGAGGTTTTAGAATGAAACTTTTACTCGATACCCATATTTGGCTTTGGTATTTACTCGGTGACCAACGCTTATCGCAACCATTGCAAACGGCGATTGCCGATCCTAACACTGAAATTTGGCTGAGTCCAATTAGCATTTGGGAGACACTCATCCTTGCAGAAAAAAGACGGATAGGGTTAAAATTAGCTACGGTTGATGCTAACATTGCAGGTAATTCAGCCTTACAAACACTCAGTTAGGCAAACTTCACCCGTTACAATATTTAATTATGTCTGCTAAAGATATATTTCACAATATAGTCCGATCAGCTTTGGAGAAGGATGGATGGATAATTACCCATGATCCACTGTTTTTACAACCTAGTCAGGAAGTTAGAATGAAGGTAGATTTGGCAGCACAGAAGTTATTATCGGCACAAAAGGGGAATCAAAAAATTGCTGTAGAGGTCAAGAGTTTTATTGGTCTATCAGCAATCTCTGAATTTCATATAGCCGTTGGTCAATTTCTGAATTATCAGGTAGCCTTAGATAAATTAGACCTAGAATGGATACTGTATTTAGCTATACCCACGGATATTTATCAAGATTTTTTTACAGATTCATTTGTGCAAGAGGTGGTTAAACGATTTCAAATTAAGTTGCTGGTTTTTCATATTCAGAAACAGGAGATAGTGCTATGGATAGATTAGATTATCGCGAATTGGTAAAAAAAATTATCCAACAACACGCCAACGAGCGATCGAAGGAAGACCCGAATCAATCTCAGATTGTTTTTGATGAGGAACGCGATCGCTATTTATTGCTATATGTTGGATGGCGAGATGAAGAACGACTACATGGATGTCCAATTCATATCGATATTCAAGATGGAAAAATTTGGATTCAGCGAGATTTTACAGAGGAAGGAATTGCTTATCAATTGACAGAGATGGGCGTACCCAAAACCGATATAATTTTAGGATTTCGTTCACCTTATATTCGACAATTCACTGAATTTGCTGTAAAATAATTCTGGTTGGGATAGCATCTTGTCCTGGATAATCATCAGAGCTATTTACTTGACGACCAATGCTAATTGGGACTGCCAACAGCAGTGCGATCACTCATAAATTTTCCCAGGATTTAAGCATGGTAAATCAAAATGTATGTTAAACTAGAAATTAGCCTTTTTCTTTATTTACTATGACACTAAAAGAATTAGAGCCTCAACTGCTAGCACTATCTGATCATGAAAAAGCTCAAGTTGTACAACTTCTATCTCAAGGCAAAATCACTCTCGGACGTGGGATTGAAAAAAAGCCTGGTGTTTGTGGTGGTAGTGCCTGTATTGTGGGAACTCGCAGTATCGTTTGGGGGTTGGTAGAAGCTCGTCAGATTGGATATAGCGAAGCTGATTTACTCATTAGCTATCCATCTCTATCTGCAACTGATCTGGCAAATGCTTGGGCTTATGCTGAAGCTTTTCCCCAGGAAATTGAAACAGAAATTCGGGAAAATACTCAAGAGATGTACGAGGATTCATAATCGATGGCGCGTCTCTATGCCGATAAACAATATCCTTATCCTGTGGTAGAATTACTGCAAATTTTAGGACATGATGTCTTAACTGTTCAAGAAGCAAATAACTGTATAACAACCTGTAGCTGAATCTGGTAGGTTTTAGAATGAAACTTTTAATAGTCTCTAACTATACAAGTATACTTAAATTAGGCGATCGCATGATGTTAATACCAATATGCTTTCTGTTTCCCGATGCCAAAATTCAATTATTGTGTTAAAATGATCTCTCAATATCTGCACAATCTTGAAGGTTGGACTATTGCCAATCCGGAGATAGATAAATTTGGGCGGATGACCATAAAGCAAACTACGTTGATGAAAATCAGCATCTTTGGAAACAATCATAAAATCATTCAACTTTGCATATTCCCAAATAATTGAATCATCGGTATTTATTAGTGCCAAAGTTTTGACATGAGCCGAATCAGGATATAAATCGATGATCCGATGAATGATCCTGTCTGACAAGTTTTCGTCCAGTAGTAGTTTCACCAAGATGCTACGAATAATTTTTTCTCTCGTTCAGCAGCAAAGGTAAGACAGGCTTTGATGTCTTCCGAAGTAAGTTCCGAAAAATCTTCGAGAATTTCTGCCTCAGTCATCCCACCAGCTAGATAATCTAGGATATCGTACACAGTAATTCGCATTCCTCGAATACAAGGCTTACCGCTACGTTTTCCTGGTTCAATTGTGATAATTTCATGGTGTTTCATCAGTTTTTTTTTAAATCATGCTTCTTAACTATTATATCCCATATTTGTCCTCAATCACGATCAACCAGTTGTAATGATGATCTATTAGTTCAGGACTCACCAAGCGTAAAAACTTCCCGATAACGCTGACACCAGGCATCTTTTTCAGCTTTAAGCCTAGCTAAGTCTTCTGGTGATCTCCTAAATTCAGGAAATAACCTACATCGACGGTGAGGACGATTTGATCTTGTTTGAGTCATTGCTCGAATTTTTATTCAACTAGATCCAGTTATATCTGCCATATTCCCAAGCATAAGCTGATATTTCTCGCACTAAGACCAATCTGTGAGAACATGAAAAACAGAGAAAAAACATCACCAACTGGAAACCTGATGTAAACCTTATGCAAACCTTACCCAATCCAACTAAAACCCGTCAACTGACTACTGATACTACCATCCATCGCCGCCAAACTCGTGCTGTACCAGTCGGGAATGTGATCATCGGTGGTGGACATCCGGTGGTAGTACAGTCGATGATTAATGAAGATACCTTAGATCTAGATGGATCTGTGGCGGCAATTCGACGTTTACATGAAATTGGTTGTGAAATTGTTCGGGTGACTGTTCCCAGTCTAGCTCACGCGATCGCCTTAGCACAAATTAAGGAAAAATTATTAGCTACTTACCAAGCAGTTCCTCTAGTCGCTGATGTCCACCACAATGGCATGAAAATTGCCCTAGAGGTAGCTAAACATGTAGATAAAGTCCGGATTAATCCGGGTTTATATGTATTTGAAAAACCAAAAGCCGATCGGGTGGAATATACTCAAGCAGAATTTGCCGAAATTGGGGAAAAAATTCGCGAAACCTTAGCACCCCTAGTCATTTCCCTCCGCGATCGCCATAAAGCCATGCGAATCGGGGTAAATCACGGTTCTCTAGCCGAAAGAATGTTATTTTCCTATGGTGACACTCCCGCCGGAATGGTAGAGTCAGCCATAGAATTCATCCAAATCTGCGAATCTCTAGACTTTTACAATCTCGTCATCTCTCTCAAAGCTGCCCGAGTACCAGTCATGCTAGCAGCTTACCGTCTAATGGTCCAGAGAATGGATGAACTGGGAATGAACTATCCTCTGCACTTAGGAGTTACCGAAGCAGGGGATGGAGAATATGGTCGGATCAAATCAACCGCAGGAATAGCGACTCTATTAGCTGATGGGATTGGTGATACCATTAGAGTGTCCCTGACAGAAGCACCAGAAAAAGAAATTCCAGTCTGTTACAGCATTCTCCAAGCTTTGGGATTGCGGAAAACCATGGTGGAGTATGTAGCTTGTCCTTCCTGTGGTCGGACGTTATTTAATTTAGAAGAAGTTCTCCATCAAGTCCGGGAAGCAACTAAGCATTTAACCGGGTTAGATATCGCAGTTATGGGTTGTATTGTTAATGGTCCAGGAGAAATGGCAGATGCTGATTATGGTTATGTAGGTAAGCAACCTGGTTACATCTCTCTGTATCGTGGGCGTGAAGAAATTAAAAAAGTTCCTGAAACTGAAGGTGTTAACGAGTTAATTAGTTTGATCAAGGCTGATGGTAGGTGGGTAGATCCCAGTTGAGCATTAGAGCTGGCTAGATCCCAAATCCTAACCCAAGCAAACTTTTGAGATTTTTCCGGACTTGGTGGCAACCGAATGGGAGAAAGACTTAATAACATTATTTGCTGACCCATTGCTGACATGAAACTGTGCTACAGTGGGCGTAAATCGCTTTCAGTCTTTCTTCTCCGGCTCAGCAGACTTATGGTCATTACAAAAAGTAAGCTCGTAATTGGGGCAACAGCAGTAATGGTGGCTGCGGTTACTCTTACAGGTACTGGGATTCATCTTTCTAAGGGATTGGCTTTATTAAAAGAAAGTCCCAAAGATTTGGTTGATGAAGTTTGGCATATTATTAACAACAATTATGTAGATGGCACCTTCAATCAAGTTGATTGGAAACAAGTACGCCAAGATTATGTAAAGGATTATCCTGATCAGCAGGATGCTTATAAAAACATCCGCGAAATGCTGAAAAAGCTTGGTGATCCCTATACTCGGTTTATGGACCCAGAAGAGTTCAAGAATATGCAAATTGATACTTCTGGAGAATTGACTGGTGTTGGTTTGCAATTGGCCCAAGATGAAGAAACCAAAAAGCTGGTGGTAATTGCTCCGATCGAAGATACCCCCGCTTTTAAGGCCGGAATTCAAGCTAAAGATGTTATCCTCAAAATTAATGATAAAACTACCGAAGGTATGGATACTAATCAGGCAGTTAGTCTGATTCGTCTGTCCAGCCAACTCGACCGTCACCCTCACGATTGGGCGAACTACTCAGCAAAATCAAATTAAGACCATGGATTTTACGCTGAAAAGAACTCGGATTGAAATTCATCCAGTCCATTTTGCTTATCACCCTGATCAATTAAATGGTGTCGGTTATATTCGTTTAAATCAGTTCAGTGCTAATGCAGTCTCGGAAATGCGCAAAGCAATCCAGGATTTAGAAAAAAATAATGTAACAGGATATATTCTTGATTTGCGTTCTAATCCTGGTGGGTTGCTCTACGCTAGCGTCGAAATTGCTCAGATGTGGCTGAATGACAGTACAATTGTTTCCACAGTTTACCGTCAAGGTGAAAGAGATCGTCAGGTGGCCAATCATCAGGCTTTGACCAATAAACCCTTGGTAATTTTGGTAGATGGAGGATCGGCTAGTGCTAGTGAAATTCTCTCAGGAGCGTTACAGGATAATAAGCGTGCAGTTTTAGTTGGAGCAAAAACTTTTGGTAAGGGTTTAGTACAGTCGGTCCGTGGTTTGTCTGATGGCTCTGGTTTAGCAGTGACGATCGCTAAATACTATACTCCTAGTGGTCGCGATATTAATCATGCCGGAATTGAGCCAAATTATAAAATTGAACTCACGGACTCTCAACGTCAAATGTTAAGGAAGGATCACACTAAAATTGGCACACCTAATGATCCTCAATATGCCAAAGCACTAGAAGTTTTAAAGCAAGAAATTGCTACTGGAAGTCGAAGTGTGGTAAATAAATAAAGCTCAGGTCAAAGGCTAGGTTCTGATTCAGGCTCTCTGATAAGCATCGATCCATAACTTGGTAGCATCTATAATCCTACTCTGAAAAGAATCATAGCCTTATCCCATTGTCCTGAATCATTGCCTGGATCGAGAATACTGAATAAGTTGTTATTCCTCTCCTCTGGTTCAGTTGGTATGTTAAATTGTCAGTGGAAAATCAGCCTAAATTGGTTTGGGCACAGTGTAGTAGTAACACTTTTAACCAGTAGTTTCCTTAGTTTTAATTTCGGTAACCAACCAGTACAAGCAGAACCCTCAGCTTACTGTCAACAGTCATCCACCGCGATCGCCCAAAAAAATCAACTCCGTCAAGCTGCATTAACCGGCGATCGCCAGAGTGAAAGTGCCTATCGCACTATTCTCGCTCAACAAGCAGACGCCTTACAATTGTGTCGTCGTCAAACTTGGCCCCAAACTCAAGCCATCTGGTTACGGCTTTATCCTTGTGATATTAGACCAGGAGTCATTGATAAAATTTTTGATGACATTGTAAATCGCGGCTATAACCAAGTTTATGTTGAGTCATTTTACGATAGCCAAGTGCTGTTACCCGCCGCAGATAACCCGACTAATTGGATCTCAGTGCTCCGGATTCCAGGGGAAGAAAAAACCGATCTCTTAGCTACAGCAATTCAAAAAGGGCACGATCGCGGTCTGAAAGTTTATGCTTGGTTATATAGCTTGAATTTTGGCTACTCCTACGCTCAACGTCCCGATCGCCAAAATGTGTTAGCTCGTAATGCCCAAAATCAAACCAGTTTGGATATATCTACCGATGTAGAATTAGATATTAAAGGTGGAGCTAATCAATCTGATAACGCCTTTGTCGATCCTTACCATCCTCAAGCTCGAGCAGACTACAATAACATGATTAATGCGATTCTGCAACGCCGACCGGATGGAGTTTTATTTGACTATATTCGTTTTCCGCGACAGGTAGGGGGAGCTTCAGTTGCCACCAATGTGAAAGATTTATGGGTTTACGGTGAAGCAGCTCAAAATACTTTATACCAAAGAGCGCTAAATCATAAAGGTTTAGAGTTGATCCGCCGCTTTTTGAAACAGGGATTTGTGACAATTGATGATATTACTAGGGTAGATAAGCTATTTCCGAAGGAAGGAGAACCACTCTGGCAAGGACGTAATCCTACTCTGACTGCTTCTTTAGCACCCGCAATCCAGCGTCAACCTCAAATTCAACTGGAACTATGGGAACTCAGTGTTGCCCATGCAATGCAAGGGGTAATCGACTTTCTCAACCAAGCAATCCAACCCGTCGAACAGCAAGGAATTCCTGCCGGAGCAGTGTTTTTTCCGGAAGGAAATCAAGTAATTAGACAAGGTTTTGACTCGCGGTTGCAACCATGGGAACGTTTTCCCAGTTCGATCGAATGGCATCCCATGGTTTATGGGATTTGCGGGGACAGCAGTTGTATAATTTCCGAGTTACAGCGGGTTTTGAATTATGCACCACCTGGCACTAATGTGATGCCAGCTTTAGCAGGAGTTTGGGGTCAATCTCTGAAAAACCGTCCCTCTCTAGAAACTCAAATGCAAGATATTCATCGCGCGGCTCCCCAAGTTAATGGAGTTAGCCATTTTGCCTATTCTTGGCAAGAACCTGATTTTGATAATGACCGTAAATTCTGTCAAGTCAAATGATGGGTTTTAAGCAATACTGATCCAACCACGACGGATACTATAGAGTAGTCGAGTAATGATTTGCTGTGATTCTGAATCCATCATGGCATTAGCCGCAGTCAGTAGGATTTTAAATTCGTCTGTATTAAGAACACCACGATGGTTAGCTGTGGCAAAGATATCGGTGAGGACTTCGTTGATGGAATACATCAGTCTTTAACCCTAAACTCTACATCTTAATCATCGGGGTAAAATCCTATTCCTGATATGATCAGCATCTATATAAATGTGTGATACCTCCCTGGGTTTGGCGTGATCAGCACAAGATTAGACCAGTGATGCCGATCACAAAAACTAGAATTCATCACACCTATATAAGCTTTACAGGCAAATTTTTATTAATTTCAATCAAGCTAATTGTACCATCTTCTATGACAGAATTTCCTAGTATCGTTTCTTCTAAAGCATGAAATTTAGATTTGGTTTCGCGAATATTTTCGTAATGTAAGACAATATGGTATCTTTTTTTAATTGGTTTTCCTGTCTCGGAAAATTCTACAGCATCCAAATCCCGGTTTTGTTCTAGCTCAACCATCTCCCGATATGAACTTGCTAATTGTTCTAGGGTGATAGCGATCGCGTGTTCGGCAGTTTGCCCGTAACAGGTGGTGTCCGCTCTCGGTGGGTCAAGAACAGATGACATTTGACAAACGAACTGTCCTTGATCGTTAGTGTGAACATTCATCGTAATTGTACTAGTAATTGTATTCATTTTTAGGTTAGTTTAAAAGTTAATCTGTAGCTATTTCATCATAGCAGATCTATAAACCCAATTATGTCAATTAGGCAATCAGTTTTACTTAATGAGAAAGGGGAGTAGGTTAAATTCCTTTATCTATAGCGAGCTAGGAGCAATTTTCAATTTTGGTTAATCTTGTTTTAGTAGCGATCGCTCTTACATCTATCCTCGCTCTACAGAGTTTACAGGTAAATTATTATCAATATCAATCACGTTAATGATCGCATTTTCCACCACGAGATTTTCCATAATTGTGTTTTCAAAAGCCTCAAATTTAGCTGCGGTTTCCCACACAGTTTCGTAATGTAAAACTACATGGTATCTTTTCTTAATTGGTTCCCCTGTTTCGGAAAGTTCTACAGCATTCCAATCCGTATTTTGTTGCTCATCAATTATATTTCGATAGGTAATTGCTAGTCTTTCTAGTGCGATCGCGATCGCGTGTTCTCTCGATTGACCATAACAGATTACTTCTTCTTCTGGTAGATCAAGATCAGATGATATCTGAGCAATAAAATGTCCTTGCTCATTAGTTTGAACATTAATGGTAATTGTGCTAGTAGTTGGATTCATTAGTTTAATTCCTGCTATAATCTAATTTGGTTCTATGTGAATGATTAACAAACCCGATTATTGATATAACCGGGTATTCTGAAGATTTATTCAGCAACCACAAAATTGACTAATTTTCCGGGGACAACAATCACCTTTTTAATTTGCTTATCCCCAATATGTCGTTGAGCAGCTTCTGATTCTCTAGCATATTGCTCCAAAATTTGTCGATCATTAGTTACTGGTACTTGAATTGCTCCACGAGTTTTCCCATTAATTTGAATGACTAAGGTAATTTCATCGACCACTAACGCATCTGGGGCGAATTTTGGCCAATTTTGCGATAAAACTGCACCTTTATTACCACTTAACTCCCATAATTCTGCCGCAATATGAGGTGCAAAAGGAGTTAATAACAAAATTAAAGTTTTAATTCCCTCTCCATAAATTACTGAATTTTTACAAGCACTATCAGCTAAAGCATTACTCAGTTTCATTAACTCAGAAATTGCAGTATTAAACTGATATTCTCCTTCTAAATCTTCGGTAATTTCCTTAATTGCGATATTAATTGCACGTCGTAAATCCTTTTCAGGTTTACTTAAATCTGAATGAGAAACCAACTTATGTTGCTGATCCACAAACTCAGTTACCAATCTCCACACCCGATTTAAAAACCGAAATTGTCCTTCCACATCAGCATCTTCCCACTCTAAATCCTTTTCTGGTGGTGCTTTAAACAAAATAAACATCCGAGCTGTATCTGCACCATATTTAGCCAACACTTGGAGCGGATCAATTCCATTATATTTCGACTTAGACATCTTTTCATAAAAGACTTCTAAGGGTTCTCCACTTTCGGGATCTTTAGGACTATTTGGATCAACCTCATGGGAAGGAAAATATTTACCAGTAACCGGATTTTTATAGGTTAAACCTTGCACCATCCCTTGGGTGAGTAAACGTTGAAAAGGTTCGTCAAAATTTAATAAACCGCGATCGCGCAATACTTTCGTAAAGAAGCGAGAATAAAGTAGGTGTAAAATCGCGTGTTCAATTCCTCCTACATATTGATCCACCGGCATAAAATCATTAACTTTAACTTCGTCAAAAGCTTTGTGTTCATTATTCGCGTCAGTATAGCGGAGATAATACCAGGAGGAATCAATAAAAGTATCCATAGTATCGGTTTCCCGTTTCGCAGGAGTACCACAACTTGGACAAGACACATTCACCCAGCTTTCTAGTTGTGCTAAAGGTGAAAGACCGCGACCAGTAAACTCGACATTTTCTGGTAATTTAACTGGTAATTGTTCTTCTGGAACTGCTACAGCACCACAATTCGGACAATGAATAATGGGAATTGGTGCTCCCCAATAACGTTGTCGAGAAATGAGCCAATCCCGAAGACGATATTGAATTCTCGCTTTACCAAAACCTTGTTTTTCTGCATATTCAATGACTGCTTGCTTCCCTTCACTTGAGGGTAGATTATTAAATTGAGCCGAATTAACCATAATTCCCGCATCAGTATAAGCTGATGTGAGACTTTGATTTGCGTCTCCTCCTGGAGGTAAGATTACCACCTGAATTGGCAAATTTTGTTGTTTAGCAAATTGAAAATCTCTGACATCATGAGCAGGAACACCCATCACTGCTCCTGTACCATATTCATAAAGAACATAATCAGCAATCCAGATCGGAATTTCTAATCCAGTGAAGGGATTAAGTGCTTTACCACCAGTAGGAATACCCTGTTTCGGTTTATCTTCAGCAGTTCGATCTAATTCGCTTTGATTAGCTACTTCTTTAATAAAGCTTTCTACAGCTAATTTTCGCTCTGGAGTAGTAACTAGAGGAGTGAGAGGATGTTCTGGTGCCAAAACCACATAGGTAACACCATATACAGTATCAGGTCTAGTCGTATAAACACCAATTTTTTCATCTAGCCCGACAATGGGAAATTCTAAATAAGCTCCGGTCGATTTACCAATCCAGTTAGCCTGCATTAGTTTGACTTTTTCCGGCCATCCTGTCAACTGCTCTAGATCATTTAGTAGTTGTTCTGCATAATTGGTAATTTTCAGAAACCACTGCTTCAGAAGTTTGCGTTCAACTTTAGCACCAGAACGCCAAGATTTGCCTTCGTTGTCTACTTGTTCGTTCGCGAGTACGGTTTGATCAACTGGGTCCCAATTAACTGTAGCTTCTTTTTGATAAGCGAGTTCTGCTTGGAAGAATTGTAGAAAAATCCACTGAGTCCATTTATAATAGTCAGGGGAACAGGTAGTTACTTCTCGGTTCCAATCAAAAGATATACCCAAATGTTGTAATTGCCCTTTCATTTGGGCAATGTTTTCATAGGTCCACTTCGCTGGGTGGATTCCTCTCGCGATCGCTGCATTTTCTGCTGGTAGTCCAAATGCGTCCCACCCCATTGGATTGAGAACACGATACCCTTGCATCCGTTTTAATCGGGCAATTACATCTACAATAGTATAGACGCGAACGTGACCCATGTGCAGGTTGCCCGATGGATAGGGAAACATGGACAGGGTGTAAAATTTTGGCTGATTTTTATCTGTGGGAGTTTGGTTGAAACCTTGTTCTTCCCAAGTTTTTTGCCATTTTGATTCAATGGATGCAGGATTATATCTCGACTCCACTGTTATGCTCCGATACTGGACTAATAATCTTTTCTGTAGGGATATTTTGGCATATTTCTGGTTAGGCTTGAGATTTAATCTGTAAACATGAAAAATAATAATAATGATGATGATGTTTTTTAACTAAGCCGATGGTAAATTTGATTAGAGTATTTGTTTATGGAACTTTGAAACCAGGAGAAATCAACTATAAACCTTATTGTGAGGGTAGGGTTGAGCAATGGCAACAAGCGATCGCTTTTGGTCAACTATACCATCTCAGCCAACGAGGTTATCCAGGTATGACTATTGGTAATACTCCTGTTCACGGTGTAGTGATTTCCTTTACTGATCCCAATATTTTTGAGCAGATGGATTGGCTGGAAACTTATCAACCCGATCGCCCACCAGCGGAAAATGAATATCAACGAGAAAAAATCACAGTTTTCGACCTGAATGGACAATCCTTAGGTCAAGTTTGGGTATATCTCATGCTACCAGAACGGATTGAGGCACTTGGCGGCACTTTAATTGCCCATGGTTGGTGGGGTAGTGGTGCCCCACCAGCAAATTTTTGTTTACCACCAATTTAATGGGCTGAGTTGACATGGACTTGAATCTTCATCATTGGTTTGATGGGATTTGCTACTGCTGCTTTGGGAATTTCAATCACGGGACGGTTTAAAGCCACCATCAAGGGCTCTTGCACTTCCCCGATCGCTGGTTTAGAGGTTAGGTTAGCTAATTCCAGCTTGAGCGATTGAGTTCCGGGAATTACCCCGGTAATACAACCAATAAACAAAGCCGCGATCGCCGAGCCACATCCCCATAATGTACGTCTCTGGTTAATTTTCGCAAATATTTGTTTTACTGTCACATCTACCGATTGAGCTGTGACTGGTACAGTCATGGTCTGTAAACCTTGACGTACTTCCAACAGACGAGCGTACAAATCTTGGACTACGGGATCTTCTGTCAGCCATTGTTGAACTTGTCTACGTTCTTGAGCGGTTACCTCACCATCCAGGTAAGCACTTAGCAATTCAAAGCGATCGCGTTGTAACATATCCAGCGCACCCTTATGTTGATCTTTTTTTTCCACATTTAAATCGTTGTGGTACTCATAGTCAGGAGCCATTTTTCCACCATTACCTAATGACACTAGGGAATCACACTTTAACAAAAACACTTTTAGCTAGTCTAAATTATCGGATTATAAATGCACTTTTTTGGTTCCAGTCAATTTTCCCAAACGATGATCACCGTACTTTTCTGATCAAACCTTATTTTACTCTCCATCTAAATAATTTTGCAACTGAAATTGTAATCGTTGACGCGCTCTAGCAATCCGCGACTTGACTGTACCTAAAGAAACCCCGGTAATTTCGGCGATTTCTTCATAAGCCATCCCTTCAATTTCCCGGAGTACGATGGTCGTCCGAAAAACTTCTGGGAGGTCGGCGATCGCTTGTCGCAATTGATCATAAAATTCAGTAGTGGTCAGGTTTTCTTCATGTTCAGGCTCATTAGCAGCAATTTCCCAATCCATTTCTCCATCTTCTACTGTGCGGGGAGCATCCAGAGATAATGGATCTCGGACTCGCTTGCGTTTACGCAGTTCATCGTAGAATAGGTTAGTGGCAATTCGACTTAACCAACCTCGAAATTTTACTGGGTCATTTAAACGACCAACATTACGATACACCCGAATCCATACTTCTTGAGCTAAGTCAGCTCGATCTTGCCAATCCGGGGCTAAATGATATAAAACCTTTTCCACATGAGACTGATAGCGACGTAACAATTCAGCAAAAGCTAATCGATCAGGACGTAGTCCTTCTTGACAGCGCAAGATGAGATCGTAATTAGCAAGTTTCTCCGCAGGAACGGCTACTTGAGCAACCGTCCCCTCAATCGTTGACCAGGTTACGGGAATAGAATGACTCATGGATGGAAGTAGCTATCGAGTGAACATTCCATCATTTAAGACGCTTTGTTGTCAGTAAAGTTCCCGACATTTGGCGATCTAAAATAGATGTTAATCCTAATATTATAAATAAAAAATTTAATTTTGTCTAGCCACAGACGGTTTTCTAATTGTCCCAGTGTTCTTAACTGGTTTGATCGTTCGATTATATATCAATGATACAGGGGCTGATCTAGAACCCTGTTGCTTGAGATATCACCAACCAAGAAGCAGACCAGACCGAGTAAACGGACAGATAAGATGTCTATTCTACAAGAGTCTTTTTTGATTGTAGCACAGGCCATTAAATTCCCAAACTTCCCTCCCACCCCTACAGAAATCCGCAAATTGAGGATAAAATTGGTAGGGACAGGTTCACCAATCAATTCTGTTACCAATAGATCATTATTATAAACCTACCCTGGCCTAACAGATCAACCTCAGATTAAGTGCAATTTCATAGTAAATTGGTATTACTCCCCTTTCCTGTTAGGAGAGGGGTTGGGGGAGAGGTCAATCTTACTCCCCTTTCCTGTTAGGAGAGGGGTTGGGGGAGAGGTATTCCTGATTAAGGGGATTGGGGGGATCAATTCCATGCTTCATCAAAAATTGGGATAAAATCACGGTATTATAGTCAAAATCACAACAATTTAGATTCGCTATGGAACTTGGAGCTATTGTGGGAATTGGGATCGCTGTCTTTCTGGTAATTATTACCGGATTTTCGATCTATACGGCTTTTGGACCCCCTGCTAAACAATTAGCAGATCCCTTTGATGAACATGAAGACTAATTAATCATGGTTTTCTCTGTGTATTGCTCGATCTTTAAGATTGCCGATCGCAATACACCCTGCTAATTAGCGACATAAAATCAAATTACCTTTATCACCCCGACGACCATGAGAAATCCATCCACGTACTGGTGCTTGGATTTGAATCCAATTATAACCATCGACAAAAACGCTATTGGGTGGATAATTCGTTAAAGTAATTGTGTCTCCATTAGTGACACCTCCAATTTGAGGACTACTCAGACTCGGTCCAGAACGAATAACTAAACCATCTTTTACAGGTGTTTGGACTTGACGACAAAGATTCGGATTTACCGGGTAAGGATTTGCAGGATCAGGTGGTTGGTAAGGAAGTGACTGTGGATTATTGCGATTAACTGCGATCGTAATGTGAGATTTAAACCGTCCATTGTTCCAACAACCGATTTGAATTTCCCCATAACTGCTATATTGTAAGCTATTATTCTTCCTGTACCAATAGTTATCTGCCATCTGTTTTTGAACTCTGGGGGTGTTCACTTCTCCAAAACAAACTTTTTCAAGGTTGAGAAATGCTTCCGCGTCTTGAGGGTTGAACCCGTAGTTCAAATCAGGATCTTTCTGATTCCAATGCTCCCATCCCATCCATCCTGATTCTGTATGGTTTACATTATTGGGATTGTTTGCTTGTGCTTTGACTGATGATACGTTGGTGAATAAGGGATGACAGGTAGCAATACACAGTAAGCTCATGGAAAAAAAAGTTTTAGTTTTCATGGTTGGTGCTTTTTATACTACAAAGACAAACAGAGTTTACCGATTAGGTGGAAATTGCTATCGGTGATAATACGGCAAAACTGCTAATTTTCCAAGGGGCGATCGGCCAAAATTCAGAATTAGGTAAAGTCACCGCTGTTACCGATCGCTCTAAAATATCAATGGCTTCGTCAATCACTAACCCCACTTCTCCTCCTAATTTTAATTGGGTTGCTTCTCCGACCCATTCATAACAACGT
Source organism: uncultured cyanobacterium (assembly GCA_963744145.1). Taxonomy (GTDB): domain Bacteria; phylum Cyanobacteriota; class Cyanobacteriia; order Cyanobacteriales; family CAWUOF01; genus CAVUSO01. The sequence goes on from CAVUSO010000001.1 coordinate 3,731,038, forward strand.
AAAACCCAACGCTGGGGATCTGTTTCTGCTTGTTTTAATGCCATTAAAATCAAATTTTCTCCCTGTAAATCTAATAATTTCCCCAGTAAAGGTAAATTTGGAGATGTTTTGGTTGGTAAATTTTCAGGTAACGCGATCGGCTGGAGGGGAAAGTTAAATTCATATCCTCTGTGAACTGTTTTAGCTTTTTTCCAATTACCACCATGGGGATAAATTCCATAAGCAAATTCATGTTTACCTTGATCTGCTTCCGGGTCGGGCCAAATTGGACTTCTTAACAAGGTTAATCGTAATTGATTTGGTTTAGCATCATAGCCATATTTACAATCATTTAAGATACTCACCCCATAATGCTCGTCACTAAGATCTGCCCAACGTAAAGCGGGAACTTCCCATTTTGCTTGGTCAGCAGTTGTAGTTGGTGATGTGGAACGAGCGATCGCTCCTACGGGAATCTCATAAGTAGCAATATCAGATTTTACAGTAAAATTAAACGCGGCTTTAACTAATTGATGACGCGATCGCCAATCAACGGTGGTGGCAATCTTTAAAATTGGTGAACCAGACTCTAGTATATAATCTTGACAAAATTCTGATTCTGCTAATTGTCGAATAATTCGTAATCGCCATTGAATTGGACCTGTTTCTACCCAAAAAATGTCTGTTACTCTTGGTGCTGGTAACGGATGTTGTTCATAATTAGGATCTATATTCCAAGCATCCCAATATTGACCACTATCTGCAAATACTTGTAATTGATTACATCCTCCCTCACCACATATTTCTCGTTCCTCTATCTGATCAAACATACTACTTATATTTCCTGTCTCCCCATCTACAATTACCCGGAGTAACTCATTTTCCAAAATCCAATCTTTGGTTGGTAATATTGACTTTTTAGCTAAGGTCTGGTAATCTAAGGGAGAAGAAATGTTATACTGCCTTATTTCTGTCCTTTTTTCAGTAAACTCCCCTTGATCTAACGAAATTCCAAGGGTTTCCGACGGTTGAGGATAAATCCAAAACACCCGATAACCGATCGACGGCACACCAATTGCTCGAAATAATAGGGTATTTTCGTTAAATAATTGGGATAAAAGGATTGTCCCAGTAGCATCACTCACGATCCAGTGTTGAGATGGAATCGCAGGAGGTAATTGAATAGTTACTACAGCCGATCGTTCCCAGTTGAGAGGATTAAAGACAACAATGGGGATAGCAGCAAGAGTGGGAGGAGATGGGAGAGTAACTAAATTAGCGATCGCGAGTAAACTCTGATTTAAGATCTGTAAGCCAATTTGTTTAACAATGAACCAATCCTGATCCGCATCCCGATAAACTTGGGGAATTGCTGAACCAGGGAGGATATCGTGAAACTGATTAAACAGCATTTTTTGCCAAGCAGTCTCTAATTCCTGATGGGGATAGGAGTCACCTGTGAGCAAAGTTACTAAAGAAGCAAATAACTCAGCTTGATATAGTAATCCCTCACTATAACGATTCCAGCGTTTTTGTTCAGCGTGAGTAGTATAACAACCGCGATGAAATTCCAAATATAGTTCACTATCCCACACCGGAACATCTTGCGGATCGCGATCGCAAGTCAAAGTAGTTTTAATTTTTTGTAAATAAGCAGCAGCCGTACTATAACTAACCTGGGGAAAAAATGGGGAATGTTGCCAAACTCTAGCCACTTCTAACATATCCCGCGACGGACCGCCACCACAATCACCAACTCCTGGTAACCAAAGTGCAGATAATAAATTAGTTTGCTGTTCCCACTCACAAGCATAATTAGCCATTTTCACCGGATCGGTATCAGTACCAATTAAAGCCGACATCAAACTAAAAATCTGACTCCCATCAGGCGATCGCCACCAAAAAGCACCATGAGGAAATTTATTAGTATCATTCCAACATAATTTTTGAGTGACAAAATATTCAATTCCACCTTGACTAAGTAACTGAGGTAACTGCCAACAAAATCCAAAACTATCTGGTAACCAAGCTACAGTCATTAACTGACCAAATTTGGCTTGAATATAACGTTGTCCATAGAGAATTTGCCGACAGATTGATTCACCATCAATTAAATTCAAATCTGGTTCTACCCACATTCCTCCGACTAATTCCCACCGACCATTAGTAACACTTTCTTTAATTGCGGCAAATAAATCAGGACGATTGGCTTCAATCCAGGCATAAAGTGCAGGAGTAGTATGACAAAATATTAGATCAGAAAAATCTTGTTGAAGTTGTAAAACCGATGTAAAAGTTCGTTGAGCAGCTGACCAAGTTTCACTGACTGGCCATAACCAAGCTAAATCTAAATGAGCATGACCTAAGAGAAAAATTTCCCGTTGTTTGAGGGGGAATTCTTGAACTAATTCTAGTAACTTTTGACGCAATAAAACTAGCGATCGCTCAAATAACACGCGATCGGGTAAAGCCGTCCAATCAATCTGAGTAATTGCGACCGCTAATAAATCTAGTTTTGCTGGTGCCAAAGTCGTAAAATATGTTTGCAAAACTGCTAACTCATCCGCGACTAAACTGGGAGCAGGAGTCAGAAAATCTCCATCATCACGACTAAATAAACAGAGCGATCGGGTTAATGCTCCCCGATCATGGGAGGGACTGACTAAGCGAATTCCCACCAGAAACTCATCTGTGATCGTCACTGATTCACTCAGCAACAATCGGATCGAAGCATCAAATAGATCTCCCCGATGTACTAACTTACCATTCACAAAAATTTGAGCATCTTCTGCCCACCAAGTCAAGATTAAACGTAAACTTAATCCTGCTGGGGAATAACCTTGTAAATCCTGGGGAACAACTAATTTCTGAAATAACCATAATTCTTGACAACCGGACTGCCATGTGATATGACCTTGATCATTAAGCGTAGCGATCGGCAAAATTTGCCAAGGTTCTGACGTAAGAGTCCAGGTAATCGGTAAGTCTTCGGAGCAATAAAACCAGTGAGCCAAAACATCAACTTGACTTAACCTGTGTAATTGCTCAATCGTTTCACCAATTTGGATACTTAGGTCGGAAATCGAGGTACTCATATTTCAGTAACAGAAAGTTTTAGAATTATTTGATCTATACCATTAACCCGATCATGTCTTCTCTACCTGGTTCCTATCAAAGCAAACTATTTAATTTTCTATCACAGCAATCCCGAAAATTAGCTGAAAAAGTTCAACTTGCTACCCGACAATTAAAAGTCGCTGTGGTTTGGGGAGTACAGTTGCTAATTTACCCCATTTATGCCTTATTTCAAACTAGTCGTCTAGTGAGAAAACAGATCCAGTCCTCATCAGTCCCAGAATCATCCCCATCTCCTGACCAAACTGCTGATCAACCGCTCCTCAGTCCAGCAGAATTAACCAAACCCATCTCATTACCAGCAGAAATCTTCCAAGAAACCATGTCTTGGGAACAAAATAGTCAAATCGCAAAATTATTAAATCTGTTTGGAGAATCAAGTTTAACCATCACCGACCAATCAGCATTAGTTAAGAGTGCATATCATAATTTGTCAATTTCGTCAACAACTAGAACATTATCAACATCTCACTCTAATGAATCAGAAGAATTTTTAGAAATGAAAAACCAAGCTTTAATTAAAGCAGCGATCGACTATTTTTTTAGCGATCGCAATCAACCCTTAATCAATAGTAGTCAGTCAATTAATAATCCAGTCGATGAAGATCCTTGGTTAACCGAGACAGATTTATTTGGAGAATCAGTAACAGCAGAGAAGGAAGAAACCAAAAGTGATGGAAAATTACCCAATTCTCTGATCATTACCAACTATCTAACTGGGACAAATAATCCCCCTCCAATAGCAGCTTTACCTCAATTCATTCAACCGGAAATAATTGCTCAACCACAGAGCAGACAAAATCAGTCAAATTCCCAGCATGAACAAGCAAATCAGAAGATATCCCAAACAACCAACAACCAAATCATTACCCAAACACCAAAATTAGATTCGATCGAAACTCCAGCAACTCCCATCGGTTATGAGAAACATCTGCTTGAACAAATCCTAGAATGGCTAGATCAGGGGATATTATTTTTAGAAAAACTCTCTTTAAAACTTTGGCAATGGATTAAAACTAATTGGATTAAGAAATAAAAGAATATCTGATTAATTTCGCGATCGCCAATTGAAAAGAAGCAAAAGACGATCGTTTAAAATCAGGTTAATGCTTTTTACGTTTCTTAGGTTGAGAAGATTGATTATTCTGATTTTGAGATTTAGAATTGAGGGAGGAATCATTTTGAGCTTTTTGTTTTCGTTCTTTTTGCATTTGCAATTTGACTAGACTAGATCTATCTAATTGTTTAGCAGTGGAAGCTGCATGAGCAGGAAAAACCGTCAATGTCATGGTCAGGCTGAAAATCATTAAGATCATTAATAAAAAAGCAATTGTAGATTTCATTTGTTCTCCTTTTTCCTATTTTCATTAGATTGATCAGATTTTGAGAGAAATTATTGATTTTTTTTGAACTGGACGATCGCTGTTCTATTATTTTGATCACAAGACCAAAACCTAGTCCTTGATATTTTTACTTATGGGTCATTTCCTCAGATCATAGTCTATTAACAGAGTAGCTTGATTAGGTTCAACCAACCACCTCGAACCAGAAAATTTTGATCAGCTTAAAGATATCTTCGCTTCACCATAATTACCTGTTTATTTTTGAACAGTGGGACTTTTAGTTATGGATAACGAGAAGACAAACAAGAAATCAAGCTGGTGGTCAATTTTCACCAGGTCCTAAGTATTGCTAGAAAATAATCAGCAAAAACGAGCAACATTATCGGTATGATAAAAAAGTTAATTTGTCTTCATCGTCAAATACCCAAATTCTCATATTTCGGGAGAGATCCATACCATGCTTACCCTCAAGATAGTTGTAAATATCGTGGTCGCTTTCTTTGTCCTCATATTCATATTTGGATTTTTAAACAACGACCCAGCACGGAACCCAAAACGTCAAGACTTAGAATAATCCCATATACTTATCCTTCAGGTTATGCTCAGAGCGATTGGTCCTGCGTCCTGTAACCTAATGTCAGGTCGTTTTGGTTTTCTATTAAAACCTTTTTGCTGAAATATGCCATATCTGGTCCCATCGTCTGAACCGTCTGCTCTAGTCCAGACCGTATTACCTGAGGATGCAACCCATTCAATTATACCAGGGGCGATCGCGGCACCGCAGGTGTCGTCGAAGCCCTTATCTTTCATTCCAGGATCTGTCACTAAAACAACTGGGAAAAAATCTGCGGCAATCTTAGGGTCGCCGATCGAATTACAATATTCAACTTCACCACCAGAAGACTCAGCTCTAGGTAAGTCAGAAGTAAATAGCACAGCTCCACTTCCACCCTTACCAATCTTCAAAAATTCAGAATCAACTCCCTCTTTAGAGGAAAAAGTCCCAGATCCAGTGTTCAAACCAGCTAATAACTGGAAATTAGCACCGATTTGGTCAGAAAAAACTCCAGAAGTAGACAATAAAACCGAACCATTATTGGTAACAGGGTCGGAGCGTGTAGTATATCAGATCAAATTTCCGAATTTGCCCCCAGCACCATCTCAGTTAAGTGAAAATATTACCCCATCTGCAACCACCAATAAAGTTACTCAACCCACCAACACCCAAATTCCTGTACCTGTACTCGTAAGTCCAGAAGGTACAATAGAAATAACCGCAGATCATCAAACTTTTGACTCATTCCATCAAGTTGTGACAGCTGAAGGAAAAGTTTTAATGCGCTTTCAAGGGGGAGTGATCGATGCGGACCGCTTACAGATAAATTTAGTGAGCCGTCAAGCGATCGCCGAAGGAAACGTCTCTTTAGCGCGTGGGGATCAACTCCTGCAAGGAGAGAGAGTAGAATTTAACTTTGTTCAAGGTGGTGGTGTCGTTGAGAAAGCTAGGGGAGAACTGTTTATTCCTTCGAGTGGGGGAGATTTTTCGCCCTATATTTTACCGACAGATGTCAATGCTAATGTATTTTCTAGTCGTCCTTTAAGCGATCGCATCCGGGAAAATGAACCGCTCCAGGGAGTCAATAGTCCTGGTGGAATTCAAATTGGTGGTGGTAGTGAAGCTCGTCCGATGCGTCTACCGGGTCAAGTCACAGAAGTGAGACGTTTACGGTATGAAGCGGAAAAAGTGGAATTTACACCAAGATTTTCGATTGGTAGAAACGTGCGGATTACGAATGACCCTTTTTCACCCCCAGAAGTAGAAGCACAAGCAGATGTAGCGACATTCAAACGTTTGACACCATTTCAAGACGAGGTTAGTGCTAAAAATGCCCGTTTAGTATTCGATCAAGGGTTTTCCTTACCTTTATTATTAAGTAGAACTGTGATCGATCGACGCGGAAGGAGTGGTACGGGTTATCTATTTGGTTATGACGGTTCTGAGCGAGGTGGGTTATATTTCCAAAAAACCTTTGAGATATTTTCGGTTCCCCTCAATAATCCAACAACTACCCCAGTAACAACTCAACGATTAACTCAACCAACAACCGCAGCAACAACTCAATCACCCACTCAACCAACAACCGCAGCAACAACTCAACCACCCACTCAAACCACAACTCAACTACTGACTCAACCACCGACTCAAAATATTACTCTTTCCCTCACACCGCAATTTTTGCTACAAAAAGCACTGTCAAGTAATTTTAATCTTTTTGACACTGGCAATTACGGTCTCAAAGGTAATTTAGACATTAACTTAGGTGATAATAACCGCATCGGTGGGATCGCCATTTTCTCAAATTTGGGCAATCAGTCTCTGCAAAATACTCTACGAGCTAATATACATTGGCGTCATTTACTATCATCGGGCTATATAATTGCTGCTGAATACTCCTTTCGCGATCGGGTCTATAATGGCTCTTTAGGATATCGAACGATTCAAAGCAGCATCGGTGCTTATGTCACCTCACCGATTATTCCTTTGTGGAAAACCGGGGTTAACCTTAGTTTTCAGGGATCAATTCAAGGAATCAATTCGGAAACAGATCGTCCAGCTTTGCTGTTACAACAACCTCCTGCTGTCAACAATCGTGTCAGTTTGAGTCGTTTTCAAGCAAGTGTAGCGCTTTCCCGTGGATTTACACTGTGGAAAGGAAAAAAATTACCAGCTACTCCTACCCAAGGACTGCGATATACAGCTAATCCAGTTTTACCCTATATCACTTTAGTAACTGGACTAACCGGGATTACCAGTGATTATAGTGATGGAGAAAAGCAAAATGCAGTGCTAGGAACAGTGGGGATTGTTGGTCAATTTGGTCACTTTTCGCGCAAATATTTAGACTCTACCGGATTTAGCGCTATTTATTCCCAATACTTTACCCAAGGTCAATCTCCCTTTTTGTTTGATCGGATTGCTGATGTTCGAGTTCTCTCTGTAGGAATCACCCAGCAAATTTATGGTCCATTTCGGTTCGGATATCAAACAGCCATCAACTTAGATACCAATAAACAAATTAATAGTGATTACATCATCGAATATAGTCGCAGAACCTACGGAATTATCTTGCGCTATAACCCCAATCAGCAAATTGGCTCTTTAAACCTACGGATCAGTGATTTTAACTGGACAGGGGGTACTGATCCCTTTGATCAGAATTTTCGCTCAATAGAAGGTGGTGTCATCCGTTCTCAATAATTAAAGATTTAAAATCTAAAATCGTTTACCCTGGGATTGTTGTAATTATGTGATCGTCAGTTTGTCATCAAACTGGCTAATTTTATCTGCTTGATGACGCTTTTACCTATGACCCATGACCGAATTGGCAAAGGGATCGACCGAACTGGCAAAAGATGATGCAGCGAATAGCGCAGCAAATTTACTCATCCACTACAGTTTTGACCTAAGTGGTCTTTCTGCTGATCTATTGATCTCCGGGTGGTTGAGACAACATCAGGCTAATTGGGTACGTCTAGCCGTAATTGAGGCACTATATCAAGGACGTTATAAAGCTGTCTCTGTTGAACAAATATTGGCTTTTTGGCACCGACGGGGACAACCTTTATATCATTTCAATCATGAATTTGAGCGTTTGGTCAGCAGTAAACTTCCTCAAAATCTAGTTGCTAAACCAGAACTTACTCCAGAGGTTTCGAGTTTATCTAATTCAGTCCCGATCGCTCCGCTTGATTTAGCCCAAATATCCCCCCTGGTAAATAATCCTAGTCTTGCAGTTCCAGAAATTAGATCTGTGATCGAAACTTCATTAGAGTCCCATCGTGATGTGACTGAGTTGATTTCCCAGATCTCTGCACCTGAACAAGTTTCGGATCAAATTATTCCCAGCGCATCTCAACCAACTGCACCATTAACCGAGATGGAACTTCCCTTACCCTCTGTTGAACCAACACCTGTCATGAAAATCCCATCTCGATCGATCCCTCAACTAAACCAAGAACCTGTACCACCATTGTCGGAAACTGGGGAAGTGCGCGATCGCAAATCTATCCCTCAGTTTACTCCTACTGCCAATACTTCTCCCTTTTATGACAAACTCAAATCTGTCGCGGACCATAATCAAGTTGATGGGATTGACCAAAAAACTCCTAAGCATGAAACTTAATTATTTTTTGACACCCATGCGAATTTCTGAGTAAAAAGAAGCAATGCTAAAACCATTTTGATCTTTGATCACGCTAGTCCGTTGGCGTAAATTGGGACTAGCAAACCACAGACATTCTTCAGTATACATACTGTCTGTTTCGGTAATTAAGGTGAGAACTTGATCATGACTCAAACTATAACGACTGATCTCACCAGTTTTTTGTAACATTTTTCCTTGGTTGGCTTGTTCTTGATCGGGAATTGTCACTAGAATAGTGGCACCAGTTTGTTTTTTTTCGGACTGACCTAAAGTCCCATCCCACTTGACACGCCAACCACCAGATGATAAAGCTGGATCAATTTGATATTGTTGGCAAAGTTGAGTTACATCCGGATCGTTGTGGTCGAGAAATTCTATCTGTAGCTCTGATTTACCTGCTTCCATTTGCTGGGAATTGAGATCGTGACTGGTGCGTTGTGACAACCATTTACCAGCATTCTGTTTGAAAAATTCAACTATGTCCATTAATTGGGAAATTCCGGGTCACTGTTTTTTTGCATAATTATAATACTAATCTGAAGTTGGCAAATCAATCTTTGTGATTAATCATGGCTCATGTTTTGGGGATTGATGGAGGAGGAACAAAAACTATTTGTGTCCTGATGGATCAATTCGGTACAGTTCTAAGTCGTGGGGAAGGTGGACCAGGTAATTATCAGTCTGTTGGTGTGGAAGTGGTTTCTACCTCGATTCAGATCGCGATCGCTACTTGTCTGGAAAATTATCCTCATGTCCCCATTACGGGAGTCTGTTTAGGATTAGCAGGTGTAGGTCGTTCAGAAGATGTGCAAGTGATTGAGAAATTGTGGCAATCTTTACCTAGCACCATAGCTGGAAATTGGTACTTAGGCGCAGATTCCGTCAGGATTTGTAGTGATAGTGCGATCGCATTGGTAGGTGGATTGGGTCATGGAGCAGGAATAGTCGCGATCGCTGGTACTGGTTCTCAAGTATTTGGACGTAATCCTCTGGGAAAAACTAAGCGTACTGGTGGTTGGGGTTATCTTTTAGGGGATGAAGGGAGTGCTTATTATATTGCTATCCGTGGTTTACAAGCGGTTTTGAGATCTGATGATGGACGTTTATCACCAACCCAGTTAAGCCAATGTTTACAGCAGAAATTAGGTTTAAATACTTTAGCAGATTTAATCCCCTTAGTTTATCGTAGTGGTTGGGGTGTCAAGGAAATTGCTGCTTTAGCACCGTTCGTTGATCAAGTTGCAGCTCAGGGTGATCCGGTCGCGATCGAGATTATTAATAGTGCAGTCGCTGAGTTAGTTTTAGCTGTTAAAGTTGTCATCACTGATTTATTTGAGCGATCGGAGACTTTGACCATTGTCACGAGTGGTAGGGTGTGGTATAGTTTAGCTAATTTGCGCGATCGCTTTATTACTTCCATCAGAGCGATCGCACCTTTAGCCCAGGTAATTTGGCCCATAAACGAACCAGCTTATGGTGCTGGTTTAATTGCATTGCAAAAGATTTTTTAAAAATTTTGGCTCTACAATTCAGACAGGCGTTTTAGTGATAAGGTGGCGCTGGTAGCCACTTGAGGATTTGGATCTTTTTCCAGGTATTTTAAAGCAGAAATGCTCTTGGGACTAAGCAGATTTCCTAAAGACTCAGCTAAACGTTGTCTGACTAACCAATCATCCGATTGAGCAAATCGCAAAATCTGATCAACGGATTCTACCGCTTTAATTTCTCCTAAAGCAGCGATCGCTGCTTGTTGAATAACTGTTTCCTGGCTATCTAAAGCTACAATTAAGACCTCATAAGCACGAGCATCTTTGAGATTACCTAACGCGACTGCGGCACTAAAGCGAACTAACCAGTGAGAATCTTCATAAAAAGCTCTGGTTAAAGGCTCAAGGGAACGGGGATCTTCCAAATATCCTAACGCACCTGCGGCACCTGCGCGAATGCCATAATCAGGATCTGTGGTTAGTAGTTGGACTAGAATGGGATAGCATTCTACGGTGGGTTTTAACCCCAGCGCAAATACTGCCATTGAACGTACTTGCAGATTATCATCATCCAAAACTTTTTTAATTAAGGGGACAGCCGCTGCTGCGGGGACATCTCGTAAGGACGCAAGTCCTAACAGCCGATCGCGGGAATTTTTACTATCTAGTTGGGCCGAAATTTGCTCTAGGGTCAAAGAATTCATGGGATTAAATTAGTTGTTACAAAAATTTACATTTCCATTTCCCATTATAGTTAGAACTGACGGCGTTGCTTAATCAGGGTATGAAAATCCTGTAGGGGCGGGCCATGCGTCCCTACAAATTATTTATTCAGACCGTAAATCAGCAACGCCGAACTGACATATTGACAGGGTGATATTTTAATTGATAGAATATAAATAAGTATGGTTTAGATCACCATAGGGTGAAGCATTCGGGCAATAATTGAGCGATAAAACTTTACCCAGAGTGTTCCCTGAGTGTAGTCGAAGGGCGTAGTCGAAAGGGGCGTAGTCGAAGGGGGGTAATATTATCCCCGAATGCTTCACCCTTCTTCTGCGCCGAGATCCTTTGCTGGATTAGGGGGCGTATTATTTTTGCGCCTCTACTTTTCGTTGGTTGCAGATTTAAATTTATCCAACAAATAAATCATCAACCTAGACCTCTATCTGGTAGTCCAATTGAACATATAGAAGATAACAAAAACTATGTCATGCTTAAACCTTACCAATCCTACTACGCCCGAGAGCATGATTCCCAACGCCCAGGGGGGAATGAATATCATAGGTATTGCAGGTGACAACCAACTCAATATCAACACTACTAACAACCTGGTTTTACTGCAAGCAGGAAATGACTCACTTGAAGATTTTAAGGGCTTTAACACTGTAATTGCCGGATCAGGTAATGATCTGATCTCAGCATGTGGGGGCAATGATGTCCTCTATGGCAACCAGGGTGATGATACTTTATACAGCGACCCAGGCAATTCTACTCTCTATGGCGGTCAAGGTAACGACTATTTATATGCCAATGGTGGTACTAACCTGCTATCAGGCGATCAAGGAAACGATACGCTCATAGGTAGCGAATATAAAGATACGCTCATAGGTGGACAAGGTAACGACTATTTAATTGCTAGCACGGGCGAGCAGCTCCGCTATGGTAAGCTCTTATATGGTAACCAGGGTAATGATACTCTGATCGGTGGTCCAGGTAATGATACTCTCTATGGCGGTCAAGGCAACGATTATTTAATTGCTGGAGTTGGTAATAACTTCCTATCAGGCGATCAAGGGAACGATACGATCGTTGGTGGTCCAGGGAACAGTACGCTGGTGGGGGGTCAAGGTGACGATTATTTAATTGGTGGCAAAGGTAATGACCTCCTCTATGGCAATCAGGGTAATGATACTTTACTAGCTGGCCGAGGTAATGATACCCTTTATGGCGGTCAAGGCAACGATTGTTTAATTGGTGGAATTGGTAATAACTTCCTATCAGGCGATCAAGGGAACGATACTCTCATCGGCGGTCCGGGTAACGCTACACTGATGGGGGGTCAAGGTGACGACTATTTAGTTGCTGGCAATGGCAATCAGTGCCTCTACGGTAACCAAGGTAATGATGTGCTCTATGGCGGCCCAGGAAACGATACGCTCTATGGTGGTCAAGGCAATGATTATTTAATTGCTGGTAGTGGTAATAACTTCCTATCGGGCGATCAAGGTGACGATACCCTCGTCGGTGGCAAGGGCAACACGACCCTGTTGGGAGGGCAAGGTAACGACTATTTAGTTGCTGGTAATGGCAATCAGTACCTCGACGGCGGTCTGGGTAATGATACGCTCTATGGCGGCCCAGGGAACGATACTCTCATGGGTGGTCAAGGCAACAATTATTTAATTGCTGGTGCTGGTAATGACTTCCTATCAGGCGATCAAGGTAACAATACTCTCGTGGGTGGTCAAGGTAAGGATACTTTTAGCTTTGTCTGGTCAACTAGTGGGGCAGTGCCGATCGCTGGCACCACTAATGGGAGTCCGTTTGGATCAGACGTAATCCTCAATTTTAATTCACAGCAAGATCAAATTTTGCTAGACCATCGAATTTTCACAGCAATAACTAGCACACAAGCTGGAGTATTTGCTGAAGTTAACAATTTTAATTCTTCGGTGGTAGGTACTACCAATCCTCAACTTATTTACGATTCTAGCAGCGGGTTGCTATATTACACCCCTACTAGTGCCAAAAATGATGCCTTACCCATTATCCAACTTAGTCCAGGGCTGACTTTGAATAGTACGAACTTCGAGCTTTTCTAAAGTCTGTTTTAGATCAAGGTGAATAAAATTGAGACCCCTGGTGTTTAACTACATAGGGGGTCTTAAAGTAGTGACCTGTAATGTTTGGTGAGGATGAAAGAGAAAGAAAGTACAGAATTGGCGAAAAGATATTTAGCTGAAGGAAATTTGAACGCAGCACTCGCTGTGATCCAAGGAGTGATCAAACTAAACCCGAATTTGGCTGATAATTATCAAATCATTGGAGAAATTCACAAGCAACTAGGGAATTTAACAGCAGCAATATTAGCTTATTCTCAAGCTTTAGAAATTCAGCCAGATGCGATCGAAGCTCATGTTTACCTTGGTCAATTGTACAGTCAGCAAGGATTGTTAGAGAAAGCTGTCTTTCACTACCAACAAGCTTTGAACCAAAAACCGGAATGGTCAGAGTTGCATTACAACTTAGGTAATGTTTTCTATCGTTTGGGAGATTTACCCAGTGCATTAAACAATTACCAACAAGCGATCGGATATAACCCAAGTTATGTTGATGCTTACTACAATATGGGAGTTATTTTTGATGAATCAGGTCAGCTAGAACTAGCGATTCATAGTTATCAAACAGCGATCGGGTTACAACCAGATTACGCTCTAGCCTATAGTAATATGGGAGCAGCTTTAGTTAAATTAGGTAATTTTGCAGAAGCCATTAAAATCTATCAAAAAGCACTTCAGATTCAACCTAATTGGGCAACTTTACATAATAATCTTGGTCAAGTATTTATAGCACAAGAAAAAGTAGATCAAGCTACTGCTTCCTATCTTCGCGCTATTCAGTTACAACCTGATTTTGGGTTAGCTCATTATAACTTGGGTAAAGTCTTACAATACCAAGATTTACACGCTGCTGCTTTTACCTGTTTCGAGCGAGTAATTGAACTTGATTCTCATCATATTGCGGCTTATAGTGACTGTGGATTTTCTTTAATCGCGCAGTCAAAAATTACGGAGGCAATCAATTATTTTCAGAAAGCTATTGGTTTACAAAATAATTTTGTTGAGAGTTTTTGCAATTGGGTTAACCAGCAATTACCACAGGATGATTTAGATAGAGCGAGAACTGCTTGTGTTCATTTTCTCAAAGCTTTACAGGGAGAAATAGCTGGGGATCAGGTTGACGATTATTTGGCGCAAATTCACCTTTATTTAGGAAATGTATTATTAGGTTATGGTAGGTATAAAGATGCCAAATATTATTATCAATATGTGTTGAAAATTCAACCAAATAATTCGGATGCTTATGAGAAATTTGGCAGTTGCATTTATCAACAGCAGCAATTGAAAAATATCGAAAATGTTAAAGGTGTTTATGCTTCGGTTTTAGATTGGATTGGGGCTGTTAATTTAAGCGATCGCGATTATCTACAGGTGAATTTAGAACCAGGTTTAGAAGCAAGTGATATCAGTCGGCACACTGTGCAATCTCCCACTTCTAAACAACCCTGTGAAGGACTAAATTGTAGACCTTGTTTACAGAGAATCTTGAATTGGTTTGCACCTATTAATATGGGCAAAAGAATTTATAGGTTTAACTCTAAAAAATCTATTTATGTGCAACCACAAACTACTTTTGTAGCGGTAATTCCAGCCGGACGTACTTGGATTGCACCCTATCAAAATTCTGCCCAGGTTTGCAATGCGATCGCCACTATTACTCCCGATCATTATTTATTAGCAGATTTGTCTCGCGACTATCCAGGGAATCTACCGGGATGTTATGGATATAACCCGCTCCAACATAAAATTTTTACCACTTTAGAATTACCACCTTTACAACAAATTGATGGCACAGTAGCAGTATTTTCTGGGCTATCAGGAAACGTTTATTTTCACTGGATGGTAGATATTTTACCCCGGATTGAAATTATGCGAAAAGCGGGGTTAAATTTTGATAAAATTGATTGGTTTTTGATTAACAGTTGTCAAGAAAAATTTCAGCGAGAGACATTGAGGATTTTGGGAATTCCAGCAGAAAAAATTTTAGCAAGCGATCATTATCCTCACCTGCAAGCTAAACAATTAATTGTGCCATCATTTCCAGGATATTTAGGTTGGTTATCTAATTGGGCACTACATTTTTTGAGACGGGAATTTCTACCAGAGTCATTTTTAGAAAAATTAAACTATCCAGAGCGAATTTATATCAGTCGGGGAAAAGCTAGATATCGGAGAGTTTTGAATGAAGAAGATGTAATGCTAGTATTAAGGAAATTTGGTTTTGTTTCAATTTTATTAGAATCAATGTCTTTTGAGGAACAAGTTACTTTATTTGCTCGGGCTAAGATCATAGTTGCACCCCATGGGAGCGGGCTAACAAATATGATATTTTGCTCTCCGGGTACACAGATAATTGAACTATTTTCTCCTCACTATATTAGACATTATTTCTGGCTGATTAGTCAGCAACTTCAACTAGAACATTACTACTTGATGGGAGATAAATTTGAGGGAGATTATCTGAGAAACTTAATGTATCAAAGTCCGCTGACTGAAGATATTATGGTAAATATTGATGCTTTGTCAAAAATGATGCAAATATCAGTCGGAGCATCTAGCGAAAAAACATGATTCAGTCGATGACAATAGTTTTTCCTGTCCCGCGAAGATTACTACTTGACAGTAACTCAGTTTGAGTGCTATTTTTGAAGAAATTAATAGATAACCGCCTAGTATACATGAAAGAAAAGATCGAAACAACAGCGGCTCAATTAAACCAGCAAGCAGAAAATTGTTTAGTTCAAGGAAAATTAGCAGAGGCGATCGATTGTTGTCAACAAGCCTTAAAAATAGAACCAAATTTTGTGCTAGCTTATAAAAATTTAGGAAATGCCTTACAAGCGATCGGCAATTTAGAGTCAGCGCAGGAATGCTATGAAAAAGCTCTCTTAATTGACCCAAATTTTGCTGAAGTCTATGCTAATATTGGCAGTATATATGCCCAGCAGCACCAGTGGCAGCAAGCAATATTATTTTATCAAAAAGCGTTAACATTAAAACCTAGATTTGCGGGATTTTATCGGAATTTAGCCAAAGCATGGCAGCAGTTAGGTAAGGAGGAAGAAGCGGTTAGCTGTTGGTATGAAGCTCTAAGGTTAGAACCTACCAAAGTAGCAGCAGAAGAACATTTAAACTTGGGTCATACTTTGTTAAAATATGGTCAAGTTACTCAAGGGATAGAGTGCTATCAGCGGAGTGTACAAATGAAACCTGAATTAGCAAGTATAGTTAATCAAAAGATGCCAAATATACTGCAACAACAGGACAAATTAGCCCAGCCAAATAGGGGGATAAAAATAGGGATAAATCCAGGAGATTTGGAAAATTATCAAGTTCTGGCTCAAGCTTATTCTCAGCGAGGAAATTGGGAGAAGGTGATTTTATCCTGTCAGCAGTTTCTCCAATTAAAACCTGATGCTCAGATGTATAAGCTATTGGGAAATGCTTGGCAAGCTACTGGAAAGATTGAAGAATCTATAACAGCTTATCAGGAAGCGATCAGGTTGCAGCCAAATTTGGCTGAAGCTCACGCTAATTTAGGAAGTTTGTATGCTCAAATACACCAGTGGCAACCAGCGTTAGTAAATTATCAAAATGCCATTAAAATTAACCCAAATGTTGCTGAATTTCATCGCAATTTAGCTAAGATTTGGGAGATGGTAAAGGAGCCATTAAAGGCTGTAGAATGTTGGCATCAGGCATTAAGTTTAGAGCCAGAATTGGCAACAGTTGAAGAACATTTCACACTAGGAAATCGTTTAGTTAGTTTTGGCAAACTCGCGGAGGCTGAAAAATGTTATCAGCGAGTCGTAGAATCTGATCCAAAAAATCTGCCAGCTTGGTATAATTTGGGTGAAATATGGCAGAATAATAAGTGGTGGTCAAAAGCAATTTTTGCCTATAAAAAGGTCTTAGAAATCGATCCAGAAAATCTAGATGCGCTGTTAATACTTGGATTAATTTTGGGAGAATTAGAACAATGGAATGAATCAATTTCTTGCTATCGACGTATTCTTGATCTAAATCCCTCTTGGGCAAGAGCTTATCATTCTTGGGGCTATACTCTTAGTAAAAAAGGTAATTTTTATGAAGCTGTCAACTATTATCAAAAAGCGATTGAATTAAATCCCCAAAATGCCTGGTTTTATCATAATTTAGGTGATGCACTCAGATCCCTGTGGCGTAATGATGAAGCTATATTAGCATATCAGCGTGCGATTGAGTTAAACCCAAACTATTCTTGGTCGCACAGAAATTTAGGAGATATCTTAGCAGCTCAAGGTAAAACCGCTCTAGCTACTGCTTGTTATCGTCGTGCGATTAAACTAAAACCTAGAATCTCCTAATTTTTGAGACCTAAACACAATGCTGCAAAAATTCAGAAAATCCTTGGTTGAAGTTGCAACGCACGACGGTAATATAGACTTGCTTCTTCAATCTGACCTTGTTCTGCTAGAAGATCTCCTAAGTGTTTGTGTGACCAAGAGTAGTCGGGATTAAGTTCAATCGCAAGTCGGTAAGCAGCGATCGCCTCATCCCATTTCTGCTCTTGCTCTAAAGCTTTTCCTAACTCCAAGTAGATTTCAAAGTTATCTGGGTGAAATTGAAGAGCAGTTTGGTAAGCAGCGATCGCCTCACCATAGCGATTTTGTTGAACTAACGCCTTACCTAGCTGCCAATGAATTTGAGCATCATCGGGCTTAAATTCTAGTGCTTGATCGTCAATTTGGATATCATCAGAATTGGATTTTATCGATATTTTAGTGGTTTTTTTAGCAGACTGATTTTGCCTGGAGCTGATCAGTTTTGTAATTCCGTTCCATCCCGCCAGTAAAAGTGGGTTAAATTCAAGGAGTCTGTTCCTTATATTTGGGAAGAAAACAACAATATGGAATACCAGTAAAGGGATAAATAATGCTTCGCGAACAGACAAAAGAACTAGCAATGCTAAGGGTAACCAGGCTTCATAGAAATCGTGGGCTGGGATATATTTTTGCACAGCAGGAGCAGGATCGAAGCTAGGTGAAGAGGTGAGGTTAATATTAACACCTCTTAAAACAACATAAATGATAAAAAATCCATTCAACAAGGGAGCAAATTGAGAGATGACAAATACTAGGAGACTCAACATCACAATTTCGCCGGGAAAGATGACGAAAGATAGCCACGATCGCGCTGACTCTACACCAATCTTCGTTACGAGTGTATTTACACCAGCAACTAAATCATTTTCCCAATCCCATATTTGATGTAAAACAATACCTCTAATTCCAACTAAAAACGCCCATAGGGTAGCGACTATGGCTAAAGAAACGCTTTCTGACTGAGAAAAATTTCCTAATTGGGAAAATACGGTAGCAACAAATAAGGTGGGTACTGCATGGACAGCAGCAGCATCTGCAATCACTCCCCAGAGTCCCCGTTCCTTCAATCTGATGGGAGGAGCAGAATAAACAGTCAGCAACGTATAGATCCCAGCTAGTAAGAGTGCACAACGGATACTAAAGTCAATAAAAAGCCAGGGAACTAGCCCTGCAAATGCCAAACTTGTACAAACTAAAATCCGCTCTAAAACTGAAAGAGAAGCCATTTGATTTGGCTTGCTTGCTCTTTTGTCTATTTCAATATCAAAAATGTCATTAGTAACATGACCATAGGCAGCAACGAAAAACATGGAGATCAAGAGAGCCAATAGTGTTACTATTGCTGTTTGGGGTGGAGTAGCTTGTAGCAGGATTGTGGCATAGGCAATAGCTAACAGTGGAGGAATCTTGTATAACCACCAGTTAGCTCCGCGAACCAGCTGGAAAAAAGAGGAAAACAATCCGACTGATTTAACTTCATCTATTGTTTTTGTTTCCAGGGGATGTTTCTGTTTTTTAGAACGAGCCACGATCGCCTTTCTTTTCCCTCCTTGATTCAAGGAGGGATATTCAAGGATCTCTACTTGCTCAAAGTGTTTTTTAAAGAGGTTGACCATATATTCTACTTGTGGTCCTAGCAAATTTAGATGCTGTTTTCCAGACTTTTCATCTTTCCAACTCCAAATTATGCCTTCAAGCTGAAGAAATCCACTATATCCATCAATATATTTGGTGGTGTACGGAAATTTTACTTCCCCCTCATATATCATGAGAGGATCACAGAGTGGCAAAAAGCAAATACCTCTTGTAGATGTCCAATTCGCAAAATTTTCAATGACGATTTCTAACTCTGATAATGAATCTACATAACAATAAGCCCACCACATACAGGATACTAAATCCCATTTTCCTTCCCAATGTAGACGCTGATCTCTATAATCACCTTGAACAAATACAGCATTTGGATTTGCTTGCTTGGCAACATTAAGCATAGCCGGCGAAATGTCTAGTCCTGTTCGTTCTATATGGGGTAATAGGCTCAAAAAATATCCAGTCCCACAGGCAACATCTAACCACTTCGCACCTGCACCGATCTCATCTAGAAGTTTACCAATAGTTTCCTGTTCAAAATCAGAATTTTTCCTAAATTCAAATTCCGGATCGAGAAGGAATCTATGGTTATACTCTTGGGCATAATTTTCGTCATAAATTTGCAGAACATCCTTTTTGTCCATAGGTTTCTCCCAAATAGCAGTATTTTATCAAAAATTTACCATTTGGCGATCGCTTATGGACTCTAAACCTTAATCAGAAGTTGAGATTGTAAATCAGTTGCGATCGGGTATGAGCTTGTGGTATAGGTAGGGCAATATACTCCAAAACTCTCACTAAAACTAGGGGCCATCAAATTATAGTTTCCACTTAATCATAATATGAAAGACCAAGAAGAAAAATTAATTGCTCACTATCAAAAAGCTTTAATTATTAAATATGACAATCCTCAGATCCACGACCAACTAGCAAAGATCTATCACTGGCAATTAAAATATGAGCGAGCATCCTATCATTATCTAAAATCTCTCAGATTTGCTCCCAATAACTTGAAGAATTACTTTAATTTAAAGGTTGCTCTACTAGGATTAACTTGGGCTAAGGAGAAAATTGATTTTGATTTACTAGAGGAAGGGATTATCCTGATCCGTCAGATCATTAAGAACAATCCAAATTTTTATGTTGCTTATGTTGTCTTAGGTATTTTATTAAATTTACAAGGTAAAAATAAAGAAGCAATTGATTCCTACCAACTATCTAGCTATCAAAAAATCCTGCTATCCCATCCTCAAATAGTTGAAAAGCATTGGGATATCCAACACAAACTTCAACCAAGTTTTATGATTCCCGGATTTTTCAAGTGCGGGACAACCTCTCTTTATTCCTATCTAAGCACTCATCCTCAAGTTATTCCTGCGGTTGATAAAGAACTTTGGTTTTTCTGTAATTTTTTCGAGCAAGATATCGATTACTATCTCGCTCATTTTCCGGCAATCTCTAATGACCTAGGTTATATTACTGGAGAAGCAACTCCTATATATATTAATTTTCCTAGGATCGGTAAAAATATATTTTCTCTGTTTCCCAAAATGAAGTTTATAGTTCTCTTAAGAAACCCAATTGATCGAGCTATTTCTTCCTATTATCATCAATATCCGAGAAAATATGAATGTAAGCTAACACAGAGTAGCATAACCAAAACTCTAGAAAAAGCTCCTAATTTAATTAATAAATGGTTCAATAATTCCTTACTATTTCAGCCAACATTATTCCTAAAAAATCACCCAGAATACTTTATGAACGATGTCCTATTACCTCATTTGCTATTTAGTTTATATATCTATTATCTCAAACAATGGATAAATATTTTTCCAAGAGAGCAGATTTTAATTCTGAAAAGTGAGAATCTGTTCAATAATCCGTCAGCGACGATGAAACAAGTTTACAGTTTTCTGAACTTATCAGATTACCATATACCTGAATATCACAATTATAATCCTAACTCCTATCCTCCAATTTCTGACAACATACGCAGTCAGTTATTAGAATTTTTCCGTCTTTATAACCAGCAACTTGAAGAATATTTGGATATGCAATTTAACTGGAGATAATTGGATTGGTAATAACTTGAACATTTACCCATCACCTGATTATAAAAACTGTCCGGACTATGGTAAAATATCATCTATGACCTATAACACCAGAAAATCTTATGAAAAAGCTCGGAAAAAATAGTCAAATTTCCTTAACAAACAACCAGATCCTCTCTCCCCAATCTCAAAGTTGGATACTAACAGCACAACAACTTCAAGATGAACTTACACAGACTCAAGCCGAGTTGAGAAAGTCTAAAGAGCAACTGCAACAAAAAACAGCCGAATTGGACAAACTTAAAGCTCAACAACGTTACACAAGACTAACTGAGATCATTCGGGAGCGATTATTTAGCACCTCAAAATAAGAATCACAAATCTAATAAATTGCCTCAATTTTCTTATTCAAATCAGCGAAATTATCCACCATATGAATCAACTAGCATTACTCAACGAAATCTCTAAAAATAATTTTACAGCGCCCTTTATTGCCGATTTTCTGAAAAAATTACCTCAATCAAATGAGTCATTAGGAATTCTGGTTACTTCTGAATATGAAGGGATTTCTAAAAACGGTGGAATTGGCACTTACTACGCGACCTTGAGCCAAAAATTAGCAGCAGCAGGTGCATATATTATATTAATTCTCTGTCAAACTCAAGCAAAATTTCACGGAGAATCGAATATTCCCCATATCCGTCACATATTTTCTACTAACGAAACCGAGGAAGTTTTAAAACTACAGCCACTTCATCGAGCAATTTTATCCCAGTTTAAATCGGACTGGATAGAATCAGAAAGCTATAAAATTCTCTTTTTGATCCAAGCGATCGCCGCTCATTTTACTAAGTCTATAATTTATATAGAATTTCCCGATTTATCTGGACTGGGATATTGCACAATTCAAGCAAAACGTTCAGGTTTGTTAGGAAAAAATTGTCTCACAGCCGTAACAATACACAGTGGTCAAGAGTGGTTAAATGAAGCAAATGAGAAATATATTATTGAGAACGGACAATGGTTTAGAAATGTTTATAATTATGAACAGTATTCTTTTGAGAATGCCGACTTAGCATTTTTCCCATCTGCTTTTATAGAAACAAAAGTCAAAAGTTATGGCTGGAAAACTTCCCATGCACTTCATTTACCCTACTGTGTTCCAATTCTCCCTCTCCTCGACAAAAATCGATCCATCTTAACCAAACTTTCCCTAAACCTCAAGCGAGAACAGATCCCAATAGTCTTTTTTGGTCGGTTAGAAGAAAGAAAAGGACTCCTGACTTTTATTACCGCTATTGGGCAACTAGAAAAGAAAATTAGCCAGTCAATTCACCTGATATTTTTAGGTAAAATTGTGCCACTTCATAATACCAAAAATCAGCCGCAGAATAGTCAGGAATATATTCAGCAAGAATTGGGAAACAAATTTTCTTACACAATATTATCAGACTTGTTTAGCCAAGAAGCCACTACTCTAGTCCAGGAACTAGCACCAGCGATTGTTTGTCTGACCAGTTATCAAGACAACTTTCCCAATAGTGCGTTGGAAATGGGACAGTTACCCGTGAGTTTAGTAGTTGCAAATACGGGGGGATTTCGGGAAACCTTAAAGATGATTGAGCGATCGCAAGGTGTGAGATGGTTTGAACCTGGAAACTCCCAATCTCTAGCAGAGGAAATTGCCAACGCGATTGGGAATTATCCTGAAAACCCACCTCTCCCTCAATTGGCGTTTTTAGAACAACTTAATCAATGCTTATTAAATCAGCGGCTAGACTATATAAAACTAGCATTTTTTCAAACATCTTCCAGTCACAGTTTTTTATTAGGAATGACATCTTACCAAGAGCAAGTTTTTCTCCATGATTATGGCCAAAATGAGTATTCTGGTCAAGGTGAAATCATCGATTTAGGTTGTTGGCTGGGTTCGGCTACAATTTCGATCGCCAAAGGATTAGAAAAAAATCTGCAAGTAACTGCCAAGAACAAACGGATTCATGCCTATGATCTATTCATTTGGGAACCATCTTATATGGATAGGTGTGTCAAAGGGACTACTCTAGAAGGCAAATACAAACAAGGAGATAGTTTTTTGGATGAGTTTTTGCACAGAAGTCATCCCTGGAGTCAATTGATTGAAGTTTACCCAGGAGATGTGTTAAAAATTGGCTGGTCAAAACGCCCAATCGAATACTTATTTATTGATGCTATGAAAACTTGGGAACTAACAAAAAGTATTTTCCTAAATTTTTATCCCCATCTAATTCCCATGACTTCCCTAATCCACTATAATGATTTTGCCCATTTTTACACAGCCTGGATTCATCTATTGATTTACAAACTGAGACCCTACTTCAAACACCATTGTAATCTCGACCAAGCCGCTGTATTTCAATATGTCAATCCCGTCCCATTTGACACATTACAAATCTACCATGACACTTCTTTTAAGATATTTTCCCATGCAGATATTGAGCAAGCTTTTGAATACTCATCAGCCATCGTCACCGAGACATTTCGTCCTAATATTGCGGCTGCAAAAGTAATGGCTTTTTTTCATTGGGGAGATTTAATACAAGCTAAACAAGAACTAAGTAAAGCCATGGATAATTTTGGTAATATTGACCAAATTAATAACGTAGCAAAAATATTATCTGGGATATTTGATTGATATTTTTATGAAAATGCCAGCCGAAAATTTAATCTCCTATATTCTCTCTCCTGAGAATTCAGAATTGCGTTTTCTTCCCGATTTTTTAGAGGGTTTTGATCTCACTCATCAAAAAGTCGCCGTCCTTGCCAGTAACGAATTTGAGGGATTTTCTAAAAACGGTGGTATCGGCACTTATTATACCACATTGAGCCAAAAATTAGCAGCAGCAGGTTGGTATGTTATCCTCTTACTTTGTCAGAACCAGGATAACTTTCAAGGGAAAGCACAACTACCAAATCTCCATCACATTTTTTCTACTAGCGAAGTTGAAAAAGTCCTCAATCTTCAACCCATCCACCAAGCAATTTTATCAAAATGCCAAGCCGACTGGCTGATGAAATGGTTTGATTATGAAAATTTCTGCTATTTGTTCTTTACTCAAGCCATTGTTGCTACTTTTCCTGAAGCAGTTATTTATCTTGAATTTCCGACAATTTGGGGTTATGGTTATCGCACAATTCAAGCCAAAAAATCAGGTATTTTAGGTAATAGTTGTCTGATTGGTGTTACCGATCACGGTGGGTTTGAATGGTTGCGGGAAGTCAATAGTAAATATATAATAGATAACCCTAAATGGTTTTGGCGGGCTTATCACTACGAACAATATTCTTATGATCATGCTGATTTAGCCTACTTTCCTTCTTACTTTTTGAAATCAAAAGTAGAAAGCTATGGCTGGAAAACTTCTCATGCTATTCATCTACCTTCTTTTATCCCTTCCTTAGATTTGCCAACAGCAGAAAAAAAACCAGCAATCAGAATGTCAGTTCCGATTGATGCCAAATTAATCCCACTGGTATTTTTTGGTCGGTTACAGGAGAGAAAAGGACTCTGTACATTTGTAGAAGCCCTCGAGCAGCTTAACCCCGACATAGCTGAGAAAATTTACATTCTTTTTCTGGGTAGAATTATTCAATTAGAGTCAACTCAGTTGCAAGGTTTGGATAGTCAGCAATATATTGATAGCAGTTTGTCAGGTAAATTTTCTTACCAGATTTTGTCGGATTTATCCAGCCGAGAAGCCATCGATTTAGTCAGTCAACTCTCGGCTCCAATTGTCTGTCTTTGCAGCTTACAAGAAAACTTTCCCTATACGGCTTTAGAGATGGGACAGTTAGCCGTGAGTTTAGTAGTTTCTAATACGGGAGGATTTCAAGAAACCTTAAATTTAATTGCCAGAACCGATGGGGTACACTGGTTTGAGCCAGAAGACAAATACTCTCTGGTTGATGCTATCAAGGAAGCGATCTTAGCTTATCCTGAAACGCCAGTCGTTCCTGAGCGCAATTGCTTAGAACAAGTGAATCAAAAATTACTTAACCAAAGGCTTGAATATATGAGTAAAGCATTTATCCAATCCGCACCAAAAGACACCCAAAATCCCTTGATCACGATTGGTGTGACTTGTTTTATCGATCCGAAAAAATTTTTACATTGCCTCGAAAGTCTAGCCGTTCAAACTTATCAAAATTTAGAAGTTATTATTCTGTCTGAAACATCCGCTAGTGAATCTATCCAAGCAGCGATCGCTCTGGCGAAGGAGCAATTTCCGATCTATCAGTTTATCGAACTCAATCTTACTAAAAGTTTAGGAGCGGCTTATAATCAGTTAGTAGCAATGGCAAAGGGAAAATATTTTTTGCAATTTACCTCCGATCACATCGCCCTACCTGTGATGGTGGAAAAATTAGTGACAGCAGCTTGTGCATCTGATCCTGTAGCGGTGGTATGTCCAGACATGAAATTAGACCAAGACTTGACAGTAATCAACTTGACTGATGGTTCTTTACTCCAGATCTTGGAATTTAATCAAACCCAGGATTTGTGCGCTCTATTTGCCCTGGATTGGTTGCGAGAGTTTCCCTATTGTGAGGTCAGAGATTTACTAGCTTTAAATTGGCAGATTTTAGCCGCTGCGATCGCCACTGGTCAAGAGATTGCCTACTATCCCTATCCCCTGTATCTCTCCGACCCCTATTCAGCTTTCGCGATTAACCCGACAAAATTCCCCAAAGAGCGGTATTATTTGCGTCAATACTTATCTCAAATCGAGGCTGCTCGATGGACTCAACGCCAACTTAATCTTCTCCTCACTTGTGTGGAGCAACTTTGGCAATCGGAGCAAGATAAAAAGCGCTACCAAGCTTTAGCATCTCAATCCCAAGCTTGGATACAAACAGCACTAGAAACCCAAGACGAACTTGACTTACTCCAAGTGGAACTGCAACAGACACAAGCAGTATTAAAATCTATTGAAAAGAGTCAGGTTTGACATACCCTACTAAACTTATAATTAAGCTACGTCTCGTTAAGAAATAACCTATGACCTACACCCCATCCAAACTACTTAGTTTCAGCGAGTTTATCGCCCAATACGGGGATAATACAAAGTATGAACTCATGGACGGAGAACTCAGAGAGATGGAACCTACTGGTCCTCATGAAGCGGTGGCAGGGAGTATTGCTGGTAGAATTTATGTGGAAATTTTTCGTACTAATTGCAATTGGTTGGTGCCAAAAACTTGTTTGATCAAGCCCATATACGCTGAAGCTACAGCACTACGTCCTGACGTAATTGTTTTAGATCAAACCGAACTTGGTAATGAAACTCTTTGGCAAAAAGAACCAGTGATTTGTAAAGGTAATACCATTAAGCTTGTGGCTGAAGTGGTCAGCACTAATTGGCAAGATGATTATGCCAGAAAAGTGGAAGAATACGCTTTTTTGAATATCCCAGAATATTGGATTGTGGACTTTCGGGGCTTGGGTGGTTGGCAATTTATCGGCAATCCCAAGCAACCTACTTTCACCATCTGTCAGTTAGTTAATGGGGTGTACCAACAGCAACAATATCGCTTGGGAGAACCGATTTCTTCTTTCCTGTTTCCAAATTTACAATTGCGACTCGACGATATTATGCCAACCTGAAACTCATCCACAATTAAATTAGCAGTCTAGACTTGCAAATATTACTGTAAAGTCAGAATACGTACTATAGTATTGGTTAAGTTTATTTGAGTCTTAGGTTAAATTTATGCGTCGATTCTGCCTGGGGTTAA
Organism: uncultured cyanobacterium; assembly: GCA_963744145.1. Lineage (GTDB taxonomy): Bacteria > Cyanobacteriota > Cyanobacteriia > Cyanobacteriales > CAWUOF01 > CAVUSO01. The sequence continues at coordinate 3,757,810 of CAVUSO010000001.1, forward strand.
TTTGTTTGCTCCTTTTATGTAGTTGTACCTTACTTGCCCCTCCTTTCTCTTTGAATAAAACCCTAACCATTGCAACTGACCCAGTTTTTCCTCCCTTTGAGTTTGAGTCATCAGATGGAAAAGTTCAGGGATTCGATCTTGACTTGATCCAAGCGATCGCGAGGGAAGCTAATTTTCAATTTAAGATTGCAAATTTACCATTTGAGGGGCTAATTCCAGCTTTACAAGCAGGAAAAATTGATCTTGCCATTAGTAATATAGCGATTACTTCTGAACGACAAAAAACTGTTGATTTTTCCCAGCCTTATTTTCCCTCTAGATTAGCTATGGCTGTGGCTAGTAATAATAACAGTATTACTAATATAGACGATCTCAAAAATCAAAAAGTTGCTGTGGCACTTGGCACAGTAGGTGCGGTTTTTGCTAAACAGATACCTGGGGCGATTATTACTACATTTGATTCATTTTATCTGACTATCCAAGCACTACTTAATGGTAATGTAGCCGCGACAATCCATGATGATCCTGTACTTCGTTATGCGATCAAACGTGCGAATATCCAAGAGATAAAAGTAATTGATAAACCACTAAATAAAGGCTATTATTATGGAATTGCCACTCCCAAAAATTCAATCTATTTAGCGAAAATTAATCAAGCTCTGAATGAAATTATTGAAAATGGCATTTATACTGAGCTCTATCATAAATGGTTTGATGGTGAACCGCCAAAACTACCGATTGACGCGATCGCTAAGTCCAGCAATTTAACTCCAGAAATTTCGCCTCTTCAAATTATTCTCCCTGCTTTACCACTCCTATTTCAAGGAGTTTTAGTCACGCTTTTCCTCACCATTAGTTCCATTATTATCGGTACAATTAGTGGTTCGCTGATTGGAATACTTCGTCTATCCCCGTATGGGTTTTTAAGTTTTATTGCCCGGAGCTACATAGATTTTTTTCGGGGGACACCTTTATTAGTCCAAATTTTTATGATTTACTTTGGCTTACCTGCATTAGCCCAAAGTTTTGATTTACCAATTACTTTAGCAAGATTACCATCAGCAATTATGGCACTTAGTCTGAATTGCGCTGCTTATATTGCCGAAATTGTCCGGGGTGGGATTCAATCAATCGATCGAGGACAAACCGAAGCAGCAAAATCTTTAGGTTTAAATCCAGTCCAGACTGTATATCATATCATCTTTCCTCAAGCATTTCGACGAATGCTCCCACCTTTAGGAAATCAATTTATTACAGTCCTAAAAGATACTAGCTTAGTTGCAGTGATTGGATTTGAGGAATTATTTCGACATGGACAATTGATTGTTGCTGATAACTATCGCTCTTTTGAAATTTATACAACGGTAGCCTTAATTTATTTATGCTTGACGATTGTAGCTTCCCAAGTATTTAGCTTTTGGGAAAAATTGATGAACCCGATTAAAAAATTAGATCAATAAAGGTAGGAACATTTTTCCAGGATTATTTAGCAAAAAAACTCGCTAAGATGAGCTAAAATAATTAAACCTAAAAGAGACCAGGTAGCTATGAAAGTAAAAGCAGCAGTTGCCCATAGTGCTAAACAACCCTTAACCATAGAAATGGTAGATTTAGCAGGACCAAAAGCAGGTGAAGTTTTAGTAGAAATTAAAGCGACAGGAGTATGTCATACCGATGCTTATACTCTGTCTGGAGCTGATCCAGAAGGACTATTTCCAGTAATTTTAGGACATGAAGGTGCAGGAATAGTAGTAGAAGTTGGAGCAGAAGTAAAAACTCTGCAAGTCGGAGACCATGTAATTCCTCTATATATACCAGAGTGTCGTCAATGTAAATTCTGTCTTTCTGGTAAAACCAATTTATGTCAAGCAATTCGCGAAACCCAAGGAAGGGGAGTAATGCCCGATGGCACTAGCCGTTTTAGTTTAAATGGCAAAATGCTATATCATTATATGGGAACTTCTACTTTCGCTAATTATACAGTAGTGCCAGAAATTGCCTTAGCCAAGATTGCCAAAGCAGCACCTTTTGAAAAAGTTTGTCTAATTGGGTGTGGTGTAACTACAGGAATTGGTGCTGTTATTAATACAGCCAAAGTCCAAGCTGGGGATAATGTGGTAGTATTTGGTTTAGGTGGAGTGGGTTTAAATGTAATTCAAGGTGCCCGATTAGTTGGTGCTAATATGATTATTGGGGTAGATATTAACTTAGAAAAAAAAGCGATCGCCGAGAAATTTGGGATGACACATTTCGTTAATCCCCAGGAAATCCAAGGTGATCTAGTTCCCTATTTAGTAAACCTAACCGATGGTGGTGCAGATTTTGCTTTTGAATCAATTGGTAATGTCAAAGTCATGCGTCAAGCTTTAGAGTGTTGTCATAAAGGTTGGGGAACTTGTATCATAATTGGTGTAGCAGGTGCTGGGGAAGAGATTGCTACTCGTCCCTTCCAATTAGTAACTGGACGTACTTGGAAAGGAAGTGCTTTTGGAGGTGCAAAAGGAAGGAGAGATGTGCCGAAAATTGTTGATTGGTATCTCAATGGTAAGATTATCCTAGACGAGCTAGTTAGTGAAATTATCCCGATTGATGAGATTAACCAAGCTTTCGATTTAATGGGTAGAGGTAAGACCATCCGTAGTGTAATTACATTTTGAGTTAGCTTACCATTGATATATACTAACTTATATATTCCTTATTTACTATTAGCAAAGATGAAAATTTTGTTGAAATTGTCCTTGCTTACAAGTCTCCTGCTGGTTTCCGAAAATGCTTTCAGCCAACCAGAATTTCTACCGAACGATCCCAAACGTCCAGTTGATAAAATTAGTCACGATCTCAATATAGAGTCGCGACAGTTCGTCCAATGTTTTGAAAATGTTCACCCAGCAGAACCAGGTACAAGACCAACATCTGAGCGGGTACATAGTAACAAGATGGTGTTACTAAGCTGTCTACAAAAAGCAAACCCGGATATCACGAACAATAAGTTGGATGAGGTGATGGACAGATACCGACCAGGAGGTCATGAAGCACAAGAACCGATAGACCATCTGTAGTCATAATTACAAGAATTGGTGTAATTTGCTCAGGTAGATAGCCTGATCGCTAAACAAGAGAATCAATTTCTTAAGAATTTCTGTTATTTTCAGGACAAAAAGTCACCAAGTGCAACTTTTCGGCTTTTTAGCAAGGTTTTCGCCTCATTAATGGGACATTGTCCATCTTGACGAGAAGGTAAAGTTAAGCAAAACTAACTCTATGCTGATATTACACTTCAGCATAAAATAAGTTTTGTTACGTTTTATATCACAATAAATTTATTGGCCAGCATCTAAGCCAGTCGATAAAGAACTTTCGACCTCGTGATCAGGGACATTGACCTGATCGCTATCTAGTTAGGATTAGCCAACTTTCAAAGAAAAGCATGGAAACCCTAGAGTTTGTGATTTATCCAGATGGCAGAGTACAGGAAAAAGTAACTGGTATTTCCGGTGCTTCCTGTGCTGAAGTGACAGCTGCAATTGAAGCCCAGCTTGGTCAAGTGCTGAGTCAGGAAATAACATCCGAATTTTTTGCCGCAGAAATTAACCCCTCTGTGGCTACAGTTACCCAAGCAACTTGGAGCGAGTGGTAAATTTTGTCCATTTAGTGTAAACAGTTCTCCAAAGGTCACTATGTCTCATTTCAGCAACATCAAAACCCAAATTCGTAACTTGTCTTCCTTAGAAGCTGCTTTGACAGATTTAGGAATTAACTGGAAATCTGGTCCTCACCCAGTCCGGGGTTATCGCGGTCAAACTCAAACCGCAGAAGTAGTCATTGAACAAGAAAATGGCTATGATATCGGCTTTAGTTGGAATGGTCAAGAATACGAATTCGTTTCTGATTTACAATACTGGCAGCAAAATGGCTCGGTAGACCGCTTTCTGAATCGGATCACCCAAAGCTATGCCTATCATACAGTGGTCAATGAAACCACTAAACAAGGATTCCAAGTTGCTGAACAACAAAAAAATGAAGATGGTTCTATTCGTTTAGTTCTACAACGTTGGAGCGCATAATGTCTGATGTTCCTGGATCTGTAACTAATCAGGAGCAGAATCCAGAGCGATCGCCCAAGCAACCCACGGGTTTAGAACCTGAACTCGGAGGGATCTGGAGAAATTCCCCTGATCGTTCTGGGTTGGAACCGGAATTAGGTGGTGCGTTCCGTCAAAAGGGTGTCTATGTGGATGAACTAACTTGCATTGGTTGTAAGCATTGTTCCCACGTAGCCCGTAATACTTTTTACATTGAACCAGACTATGGTCGTTCGCGGGTGGTTCGTCAAGATGGCGATCGGGAAGATCTAATTCAAGAAGCGATCGACACTTGTCCAGTGGATTGTATTCATTGGGTAGATTACACTGAACTTAAACATCTTGAACAAGAGCGTAAACACCAAGTAATTCCTGTAGTCGGTTTTCCGATTAGCGCAGAAATGGCTCACCGTCGGATTCAGAAAGCAAAATATCAGCACCAGTAATGGGAGTAAATTATTTTCTTTCTTGGAAAAAAAGGGCTGGATTGAACAGCCCTTTTTAATTAGTTAGTTTGATAAAATCGAAAGTAGCCATAATTGGAGCTGAACATCCCAACCGGAAAGAATCGCGATCGCTGTTAATGATACCATGACCCCTCCAATGCGTTGTAACATCACTGTATGGGAGCGAAGATTAAGAATTTGTTGGCTAAAAAAACGACTTCCATAAGCGATCGCTAACATTGGTAATGCAGCTCCAATCCCATAAATGATCAAGAGGATAAATGCGGAGATCATTGCTTGATTAGATGCAGCTAAAACGAGAATACTAGCTAAAATTGGTCCAGCACAAGGAGTCCAAACTAAACCTAATTGAGTACCTAAGCAGAATTCACCCATTAGTCCGATCGGAATAATTTTTTCTAGTCGATGATCGATTTGAATATAACTAAAGAGACGATAGCTCAATTTCGGAAAAATTGACAGTATTCCCAGACACAACAGTAAGACGATCGCAAATTTATGTAAGCTACTCGACAATCCAATAAACCAACTAGCTGTTATTCCTAATAGACTACCTGTGACTGCAAAACCTGTAATTAATCCACTCACTAAAGCGATCGGTCCCCAGGGATGAGAATTGAGGGAACGACCAATGATAATGGGTAAAATTGGTAAAATACAAGGGGAAAAAACTGTCAAAATTCCGGCTAATAGGGCTAACCAAACTGATATATTAGAAATGTTCATCTTAACCTAAAAATTTGCGAATCATCTGTTCAGTTTCTGCATAAGCGTGTTCCCCAATATGATCGTAACGTAAAATCCCTTGACGATCGGCCAAAAATAGATGGGGCCAATACTGATTATTGTAAGCATTCCAGGTTTTATATCCATTATCAACAGGAACGGGATAAGTAATTTGATGTTGCGCTAAAGCATTTTTGATATTATTCAAATCTCGTTCATAACCAAATTCTGGTGTATGTACACCAATTACCTTAAGTCCGTGAGGTGCATAGTCACGATACCAACGGGTAATATAAGGGAGGGTATGTTGACAATTGATACAAGCAAAAGTCCAAAATTGTAATAAAACCACATTACCTTTAAGACTCGCGATCGTCAAAGGATCAGAATTGAGCCAATCGGTAATTCCTACCAATTCCGGTAATTTTTCTCCAGCAGCATCAGGAGGAGGAGCTGGTGAATTATCTGATTTAGCGATCGGAGTAGTTCCAGAAGAAGTAGGAGCATTAACTATTGATTTATTTGAGTCTTTCTGGTGAGAGTTAATTCCGATCGCTGTAGCACCAGCAATTCCTAAACCGAAATAAATCATTAGTTTTCTTCTCGTCCATAAAGATGTATTCATGAGTTGATTCTCCCTTAATAAAAAAAGTTAAATTTGTCGAGGTAAAGTAATACTAAATACACTACCTACACCAAGCTGAGATGATACCATCACATTACCTCCCATTGCTTCAACTAAAGTTTTGACGATCGCTAATCCTAAACCATAACCTCCCTGAGAACGAGAACGAGCTTCATCAACCCGGTAAAATCGCTCGAAAATCCGGGATTGATCTTGTAACGGAATTCCGATCCCGCGATCGCATACTTGAATTTTTGCTTTGGTATGATTTTGGTCTAATTTCAGGATAATTGACTGATCAGATTCTGAATATTTAATAGCATTATCCATCAGATTAATCAATACTTGTTTTAAGCGATCGCGATCGGCAATTGCGACAATTTTATTGTTGGCTTCTATGATTATTGTTCGGTTACTAAATCTTTCTGCCATTCCGCCTAATTCCATCAGCAAATCATTCAGAATTATTGGTTCACTATAGAAATGAATATAGCCACTATCAGCTCGTGCTAATTCCAATAAATCTTGAAGTAGACGAATAGTTCGCTCTGCTTCTGATGCGGCAGTTTCTAAAGCTTCTATTTGATAGTTATTCAAATTATTGCTACGGCGCAATAGACTTTGTAAATAACCAGAAACTACGGTTAATGGTGTGCGGAGCTCATGGGAAACATTACTAACAAATTGACGTTGATTTTCCCAAGAATCAGACAGTCGCGATAACATCATATTAAAAGTTTGGGCTAATTCTTTAACCTCCTTTGGTGCATGACTTAATTGTAATTTCGCTTCCCTTAATTCTTCAGCGGAGATAGTTCCAGCAAGGTGACTCATATCCTGTAAAGGTTGGAGAGATTTTTGAATTCTTAAAGTAATTGCTCCCATCATCACTACGATCACTAAAATACAAACAATAGTTAAACCTTCAAGAGCTGCAATTAACTGATGCTGTTCATCAGTAACATCTTGAGACATATAAACTTTGCCTAGCAATTTACCTTTGATAATTAGGGAACTTTGACATAAAATTAGATAGTGATTACTAACTTGATATACTTGGGGACTGATCGGCATTTCAGCAAGGGACATTAATTCGGCTGTAGCAATACTTGAATTATTAAAATCGAGAGATTCAGCTAATAATTTGCCATTGAGATCCTTTACCCATATTAATAAACCAGGAACAGAAACATTATTAATAGTTTTTTGTAACCCAGTTTCTAGAGATAACATTTCACTATAAAGTTCAACATCATGAGGAAAACGATTAGCAATATATTCGACACTTTGAGTATGAGTGACAATCAGAATTTGTTGCATTTTCCAGCTTGTCCAGATTGCTACACTTCCTAAGCTGAGGATAGATAAAGCTACTACCTCGATCGTGAGACGGAACTGAAGAGAAGATAAATCTAGATATCTAGTTTGAAATTGATGGATTCTTTGCCAAAGTCTACTAATTAGTTCCATTGGTAATATATAGTCTGAATTTAGCTGAAAAATCAACTAAATTCAGCTTGATTAAGGTTGTTGAGGAATAGATGGTGCTTGGATAGTGCAAGGGAGTTGATCACATTTTTGTTCAGAAAGTTTGTCAAGATAAGGTTCTTGCCAACTTAAAGGTATTTCTAATAGGGACTTTGCGCCGGTCATTCCCACTCCGAAAAATATTAGTAGTGCCAGGGAATTAAGAATAATATGAACATTGCGCCATCGGTTGGTTTTATCTTGGTATATTTCTGGTAAAATTGCTAAGGAAAAAATCATAAGTAATGCGACAATAATACCATAGTAATAGTGGGAAAAATACCATTCTTCGGTGTTACGATAAACCCCATCTTGACAACCTAGTCCAATTAAAGATATTCCTGCTAAACTAGCAAATATCCAACGCCACAAACGTTTTTTTGCTCGATAGAGAAGAACAAAACATGCGATCGCTACTATAAATGTTAGCTCAATGAATAGCACTTGAAATAATTTTTTTTCCCAAAGATGTTGAGCAAAAACATTACTAAAGATATCATTGGCTAAAGCTACTAAGACAATCCCAACTACAGAGCTGGTTAACCAACGACCAATCTGTACATGTTCAGGTCCAGCAGGAGGGATTTTACTTTTACCTTCAGTTAGGGTTTGTAAACGACGTTCACGAACTTGTAAAGCACGATTAGCTACAATCCCAATTAGCGGAAAAACCACACTAACTGCAATTACCGGATGGATGAGTAAAATAATATCTTTAAGTTCCATAAAAAACCTCGTTCAAAAAATCTGTTGGGTGTTTAATACCAATTTAATGTAAAGTTGCACAGCTCTCGATCCCCCTCGCATCCCCCTTAAAAAGGGGGACTTTCAATTCTTACTCCCCCTTTTTAAGGGGGTTGGGGGGATCGGATTATATGCAACTTCATCAAAAATTGGTATAAGGTGTTAAGTTGGAGGAGATTCCTGCTCCCTGACACCTAATCACTATTAAAACTATTTCACTTCCGATGGGTCAAATTGGTCGATTCTTCCTTTTTTAACAGCAACAACAACATCGTAAGTTGTACAATAAGAAAAGGTAACATTATTTTCTTTGTTATATAGATTGACTACATGCCCAGCACCCCCAGGTTGAATACCAATCGGCTCTAAGTCTCCAAAAAAGAAACGACGTAGTTGATCTCCACCACCAAACACACCTTTATTTTTGGTAATTAGATCAATTTTTTGTTGATCAGTTAAACCTGTAGCATCTTTCATTTCGTGAGCAGATGCTTGGACAAGTTGAGGATTAATTAATTTGAAAGGAGCATCCCAAACTGTCACTAAACCAGTTAAAGCGATCGCGGCTAATACAGAGCTGAGTTTCATATTCTAGGTCCTGTGTAATAGGGAGGAAGTTTTTTCCTGTGCTTGACTATCCCTATAATTTCACCCAGACTTGAACCTGATCTGAAATCAACCTAGAAATTACCTAAGTTTAGCCTGGTAAAAATATCAGGTTTAACTCAGCGTTTTCTCAGATAAGATCAGAGCGGGTATATATTTGTCCTAGATTTTCTGGACTATCCGCATGACAGCACATATTCTTTTGATTGAGGATGAAGTAAAATTGGCCCGATTTGTCGAGCTAGAATTACTCAGTGAAGGTTATCGATTGAGTATCGCTCATGATGGGATCGCTGGGTTGACTTTAGCACGAGAGTTATCCCCCGAATTAGTGATTTTGGACTGGATGTTACCTGGGTTATCTGGGGTAGAAGTATGTCGTCGTCTCCGAGCTACTGGTGATAAAGTCCCCATAATTCTATTAACAGCAAAAGATGAAGTAAGCGATCGCGTGACTGGATTAGATGCTGGAGCTGATGATTATGTGGTCAAACCCTTCAGTATCGAAGAACTTTTAGCGAGAATTCGCGCTCATCTCCGTCGTACCCAAGAACCCAATTTAGATCTATTATCTTTTGCTGACTTAACCCTGAATCGTCGAACTCGGGAAGTTTTTCGAGGTGAACGGGCGATCGAGTTAACCGCAAAAGAATTTGAATTACTCGATTATTTAATGACCAATTCCCGACAAGTATTGACAAAAAACCAAATTTTAGAGCGGGTTTGGGGTTATGATTTTATGGGAGATACAAATAGCGTCGAAGTATATATTCGTTACTTGCGCCTAAAATTAGAAGAAAATCACGAAAAACGCTTAATTCATACGATGCGAGGTGTGGGTTATGTGATCAAAGAGCAATAATAATTTTTCAGGAAGGTTACAAAATTGGTAGTGCCAAAGATGTAGTGAAAAATTTTTAAACAGATAAAGACATATTATAGTGATGAATGAAATACCAGATCGGTGCGATCTGGTTTTCCAGTTTTTTTGAAAAAGAAAGACTTTCTCTAACTAATCGAGAAATTCTTTGACGCATCGTGTTATTAAAACGTTCAATATGATTAGTTTTTCCCGTTTCTTTACCAACAGGTTTATGACGTTTTTGGGGACAAATTTTCCCATAAGCTGCCCAAAAATCAGGATAACAAACAGCACATTGACGATAAACTGGTGGCAAAGATTGCCACAATTTTTTTGCGCCTTCTTCACTCCGATCACCAATATGAACACCAACAATTTCGCGAGGGTCTTTATCTAATGCCAACCAAATCCACTGTTTATTATTTTTATTTTGAACAAATGACCAAGCTTCATCACATTCAATCGTTAATTTCCCCCTTTTTTTTCCGGAAGTACGGGCGTATTGCAATACGCATCTACACCTGTTGAGGAATTTTTGCATATTTGTCATTAACGTATTTTTGTAACCAAGTTTCTGACACCCCAACAGCACGAGCAATTCCAGAAGAGCGGAATTTTTTCTAGCAAAAGTCGATCAATTAATTCTTTAATTTCAGTAGAAATTACCTTCTTAGTGGGATTTTCAATAAACTGTCTTTTACAGTTTTGGCACTGGTATTTCTGCTTTTTATTATGAATTCTACCATTTTTGACCACATGGCTAGAACCACAATTAGGACAACTAGGTTTTTCGTTTGACATCCTGTAATAAACCGAGAAAATTAATTAGATTATTTTCAGATTATACCAATTCACCATGAAGATACATTGATGTATATTGATCTGTGGGTGAGGGTGGGTTTTGATGATTAGTAGGTAAATGTCAAACATCTCGGTGAACCCACCCCTACAGAAATCCGCAAATTGAGGATAAAACTGGTAGGGGCAGGTTCACCAGTCAATTTTGCCACCAACAGATCACCATTATAAACCTGCCCTGGCCTAACAGATCAACCTCAGATTAAGTGCAATTTCATAGTTAATTGGTATTAGCAGATTTTTCTCCAAATTAGGATGAGGAAATTCTATCTACTTAATCTAAATTAATAATAATTATTAATAGGAAGATTCATAATTAAGTAATAACAAGTAAATTTGAACAGGAAAATTTGCTCATCACTACATCTTTGGCACTACCGGCTTCTGGCAGTTCATCAGACAAGACCATCAAACTGTGGAATCTCGAGACGGGAAAGGAAATCCGCACCCTCACTGGGCATACTAACGATGTCGTGAGCGTGAGGTTTAGCCCCGATGACCAGACTTTGGCTTCTGGCAGTTCAGACAATACCATCAAACTGTGGACTTGGGATTTTGATAAACTAATGGCATCAGGTTGCAAGTGGATCAGTTATTATCTTATAACAAATCCTAAAGCGACAGAAGAAGATAAACAGATGTGTTCTGATTACCTGAAGCAATAAATTCCTTTTAAAATCAGGTTATGTATCTTTAAATGAATCCTAACAACCATGATAAACTCAATTATACAATAGATCGGTATGAACAAATATTATTTAAGGGATACACAGAGCTAGAAATAGAAGAAATTAAAAGCCTCATGGTAAAATGGGATCAAGCTACCTATCCCACTTTAGCCAATAGTATTGTTGATCATGCTGATAGACACGGATTTGCTGATAATTATTTAAAATATTTAAGAAAAGCAGATAATTTTAGCAAAAAAGGGGCACGAAAGAAACTCTTACCTGATGGAGCATCTCGATGGAATAAAGGCACTGAATTTATCATAGAAAGAAATGGAAAGATAATATCTTACGGAGAAAACTAAAAAGTATGAAGGAATTAGAACTAACCAATAAATCGGAACAAGTGAAAACCGCCAAAGAATATATCGAGCAAGTTTTACAACAATTGCTAACTGATTTTCAAGCAACTAAAATAGAAAGAGATGAACTAGCATTATGGGAAGAATCACAAGAGTTTACAATACTAGGTGTGATCGAAATTTTCACCACCGATATTCGCGGATACACCTATCAAGTCATCGCTAGTAATAATTTAGACAATAACCAAAAAATTTTAGATAATTTAGACGGATTAAAAATATTTGATATCCCCTATTTTGCTCAGTGGTACTTTTCTTCTGAATTGAATTATCCACAAATAAAACGCTATGTGGGAACATTGAATTATTTGCGCTTATTAATGATCGAATATCTAGCGCGAATGCTGAATTTTTAGCTTATGATGCGATTACCATATAACCTGTTGTAGGGTATCAATAAAATCCGTTGTAATGGGTAGAAATTAGCTTCGGGCGATCGCTGTGGATATTACTGCGATCGCGCTCAACCAAATATACCCCAATGTGTTGAAATTATTTGCTGGCGATCGCCATATCATTACCTAGGAAATTTCTAATTCTACTTTTTTTAAATCAGCAAAAGTAACTCTACTTTTAACTTTTAAAATTTCAATACCTACAACCTGATTTTGGTCATTAAAATCTAAGATAATCCCAGGCTTTACTTCTTCAGAGTCAACAATTTTTGAGTCATAGAGCCGTAGATAAAGAGCATCTGATTGTTCATCAAAATGTATTTTCATAGTCAGGATAACTCGAAAAGATTTATGCATGCGATCGCATTATAGCTTAATAGGAGTAATCTTGGCAAGTATATTGCTATACTAGAAGCATCGAAACATCCTATCGTTGTATCTGTCGCACTCCTATCGTCAGTTTCAACTTATTCCCTATACCCTTTTATGGTAACAATTGAAATCAGACAACTCGATATTCCCGCTGGACAACAATTATTGTTGCACGATATTAGCTGGCAAAAATTTGAAGCCATTCTTGAAGAATTTGGCGATCGCCGCTCTACCAGATTAGCATATTTTCAAGGAACACTGGAGATGGCAATGCCATTACCAGAACATGAGGTTGATCAAGAACTCATTGGTGATATGGTGAAAATTTTGCTAGAGGAACTAGAAATTGATTGTGAATGTTTTGGTTCAACTACCTTTAAGGAAAAAACCAAAAAAATTGGAGTAGAAGCAGATCAATGTTTTTATATATTCCGGCGATCGCTAGTGCTAAAATAAGAAAAAAGAGATAATTATGTCTGAACAGAATTTAATTGATCAGCATCCCCTCAAGGAAGCGATCGCAGATATATTGCGCGAGATTGAACAAACACCAGAAGAATATTGGCCAAATTTACTTCAGATGATAACACTATTTCGAGAAACTGTGACCATGAAAACTCGATTATCGAATGATCCAGGGAAAACAGTGGAGCAGAAAATATCAATAGATGAAAGAATCCAAAAAACCAAGGAGCAATTGAATTACTGCGATCGTGGGAAGAGGAGGGAGATGAACAGGAGCAAACCGAAACTTGGGAATACCTACGTCAAGCACTCGATGAAGACCGTCTTTCTAATCGTCCCTTTTTCCCATGACTAATTGTAACTATGCTACCCACAGATTTGCTCATGCACCGTCAAAATGGAGAAGCGATCGCACCTAAACGTCTCCAGCTCGATCGTCAAAATTTAGCTTTAGCTCATGATATCATCACTTGTTTTCAAAATAGTATCGGTGCTACCCAAGCAGAACTAGATCGTCAACTCCTTGAACTTGAAGGAGAAAGTACCGATTATCGGGTCAAACGGGGATTTGCACATTTACTCAAAAGTGAATCTTTCAGTACATTTGAAGTCATCAGTCCCCTTGAACCCCAAATATTACGTCAGCGAGTTTTTACTGAAGCTGCTCCCCATATACCCAGTGTTCAATCAACCCAGAATACCCTTAATCAACTAGCAATCCAATTAAGTGAAGAATTAAATCGAGAAGTTCTCCCCATCGAAATCAAAGCTGGATTATATGCTGATCTCACCGAAAATAAAATCCTCACCCAATTTGAAGCACCTCCAACTGAAGCATTAATCCATCGCTATAATTTATCACAAGTACAAGGAATATTCTATCGAGCTAGTCAAATTAAAATCAATGCACATCGGAATGTTCCTGGTCAATATAAACTATTATTTCGTTATTTAAAACTATTTCAACTTATGGCATATATAGAAGGAGATGCTGATTGTGGATTTACTATTACGATTGATGGACCAACCAGTTTATTTAAACCTAGCACTCGTTATGGTTTAGCTATAGCTAAATTACTACCTGCATTATTGCACGTTACCAAATGGAGTCTCCACGCAACTTTACAACAACGGGACACCTATAGTGGGAATTGGAAAACTGGTCGTTTTAGTATTGACTCTGAATGTGGATTAGTTAGTCATTATCCACCGGGAAAACCCTATGATAGTATGTTAGAAGCATCATTTGCCGATCGCTGGGAAACTTTAAAAACCGCATGGATCTTAGAACGAGAAGTTGATTTAATTCCCATCCCAGGAAGTGTCATGATTCCCGATTTTCGACTGGTACATCCTAATGGACGTATTTTTCTGTTAGAAATAGTCGGGTATTGGCGACCCGAGTATTTGCAGAAAAAATTTGCTCAAGTTAGAAAAGCTGAATGTGACAATTTAATTTTAGCAATTTCTGAAAGACTCAACCTAGAAAAAGCTGGAATCAACCTGAAAGACATTCCCGCTAAATTAATTTGGTTTAAGGATAAACTCTTACCGAAAGATGTCTTAGCAGCAATAGAAAATTAATTTAAAAAAGTGATCTCAACTAGAGCTAGATCGTCTAAGATTACTAGGTTCTAAATATGACTACCAAAAATGAGCAAATAGACGCAAATATTCAACAACTTTTTAAACATTATCTTAGATTTACGCTCTTAATAAAAGTGCAGCTAAATAAATTTTGATACTGCTAGGTTTCGTTGTTTCATGCAGAATTAGATTTAAGTTATTTGTATCTTGCACTAATTCAATCACAAATTTTTCATCATCTAAATTTGACTTATCTCCGTCAGTATAATCTTTTAAAAGTTTCTGGACTAGTTTGCTTTCTTTCCAAGAATTGAGTTTTTTAATCGTCCCCTTAACTATCCCTCGATCTAAACCATCTGGAAATACAGACATATTGACCCGACGTTGGATTTTGCTAATTCGTTCCGAGGTAATGTTAATATTTTCTAATGTTTCTGGTTGGGCTAATTCTGCACTACGTTGTTGTTTTAATTTCACCAGTTCTTGGTAAATTGATTGCAATTCTGTTAGTAAATATTTGATGGAAAATATATTGCTAGTAACTGGAGTTTTGAAACTGGTCGCGATCGCAATTCCATAACCATCTTTTTCTCCTGTTTGGTTATTCCAATATAGGGTTTGCTGTTGGTTGGTAATTGGTTCACCATTAGGACCGAAATATTTTACAGTTAATGCTACTAATCCAGTTGGTTCCTGGGGTTCTCCGGTCCGACGACCCACGGTGATGGGGTTTGCTTGGTAGTTTTCACCTAATTTTTTTACCAATTCGCTTAGTTCTTCACTATGTAAAATCTCATTTTGAGTATAAAGATCACGATGGGTTTCTTGTTTTTGATAAGCGTCTTCTTGTAAATTACCTTGTTCTATTTTTCTAGCTTTGACTAAGCTTTGGATAAAATCTACATACCCTGGTAAAATTTCCTCATCGAATAGAGTATCACCATAGATAGAAGCACCTAAATTATTAATGCTAGCAATAGTCGGAATCTTGGCTTTTAGGTTAATATCTGTTTTAGTATCCTGGGGAACTAATGCTCCGACTAATTTTTTATGCAAATTTGCTAGTCGAGATGCTTGTCTTAATAGTTGACTTTCGCTGTTAGCATAATAAATATAAATATGTTCAGTTTGATGCTGTTTAGGTCGGTCAATTCGTCCAATTCTTTGCTCTAAAGTCATGGGATTCCAAGGTAAGTCAATATTAATTAAGTAGTCTGCATCCTGGAGATTTTGTCCGACTGATAAGGTTTCTGAACCAATTAAGACGTTAATTTCTGCTTCGGGTTTGGGACGTTCTGTCGGATTTTTACAACTAGCACTGGGTGCAAATAGTCTAAAGATGTTTTGACGATTTGCAGTTGTAGGATTGCTTTTAGGTGGTAGAATCTGACCAGGATTGACTTTTTCTGGTTGATCTGCATTGTTGGGATAATAGAGTTTTGTTGATCCGATTAGCATCCCCATTCCTTTAGCTGCGATCGCACGATCACGAGTCATATAACGATAATAATCTATGACTGTATCGCTGAATGTGGAAATGAGTAGTACCTTATGACCAAGATTAACTAATTCGCGGACTTTTTTAGTTACCTGTTGTCTTTTGTGGTCAATGATAAACTCTTCCCTCAGCAGAATTTGAATTTCTTTTAGTTGTTGTAAGTCACTTTCACAATCAGCTAACATTCGATCGTAAATTTCTTGAGCTTGGTGAGGATTATTCTGTAAAGCATTGGTAGTTATTTCGATCGAACGTTTGAGCTGTTGACGTTTTTGTTGGTTGTCTGCTTCGTTTTCTTCTTCCTCTTCTTCTTCATAGTCTTCATCCCAGCTTTCCCGATCGTCATCATCTAAGAATTTTTCTGAGGGATCTTTTTGATCTGATTCAAATTTGTAATGGATGAGTAAAAATTCTTTGAGTCCATCAGCGTCAGGAGAAACTAATTCTAAACGGGATTGCATTTGTTGAATCCGATATCCGAAATTTTTAATAGTTCGACTGAGAGCATACATACTAGATTCAGCTCTTTGGAGGAAAAAACGACGTTGGTTAGCTAGTAAACTGCGTTGTTCTACATTACTGGTTAAATAACGAATAGGATCAGCAAAGGGAATATAAAGATTAGTTTCAAATTGGGTGAAAATTTGGTCTAATGCTTCCTCCGTACTGGGTTCAAATTGGACTGGTAACCATTCTGCAATTCGTTTAGCATATAGGTTTAAATCTGGGGTTGCTTCTCGGAGCATTTGTCTGGTTCGTTGGAGAAATAGTTCTTTGTAGGTACGACGAAATAGTTCTGTATTATCGGTAAAGTTTTCTACCCCAATTTCTCGATTTTGAAACCATTGGGTTACTTCTGGGGGAAATTTTAACTGGTTAAACCCTTGGGGACGACTTAAGAATGGAGTGAGAATGTTATAAATATCTTCTCGACGGTTATTCCAAGGAGTAGCAGTTAACAGAAGAAAATAACGCTGTCGCTTAGATTCGCGATCGCTTGTTTGGATCTGTAAGCAAGTCTTATGGATGCGGTTTTGATAGTTGCGAATACCTTCATGAGCTTCATCAATAATTACTAAATCTGGTCCACCATAACGATTGAAGTCTGCTAAAAAGTTACTTCCTTTACGACTCATGAGGTTTTTATTATATAGTTCATAGTCTTTGGGTTGAAATCCTAATTCAGCTAATTCTCTTTCCCAGTTGGAGTGCAGTTTTTTAGCAGCAATAATTGCTATTTTGGTTTGACCATTTTGTTGACGATATAATCTTGCAACAGTAGCAGCTAAACGAGTTTTTCCTAAACCTACAGCATCAGCACAAACCGCGACACCAAAATCCTCCATCACTCTGAGACAATGTTGCGCTCCAGATTTTTGATGTTCAAATAAGACGCTTTGATTTAATAGTTCATCCAGTAAATTACTACGTTCTACTCGGAACTGTTGGGGACGTTGTTGTGCTAACCAGTAAAGAAAATCATTCGGTGTACCATTATTACCAGCTAAAATCATTTCTACTGCTGATTTAAAACCTTCAATTTCTGCAAAATCAGGAATTTCTTCCGACTGGGTAACTATGGGTGGTTTTTGGATGGAGGTATGATAAACTCCACTAGGGGTTTTAGTTTTTAACTCACCGAGGGGAATCGGTGGATGATGGGGATGTACTGCAATTTGACCAATAATCTGTTCGGGTTTTTGACTATCAATTGTGACTGTCACCAGTTCATTATCAATAACTTCTATAGTTTCTACTTGATCTAGGTTTTGACCAGTTATTTTGATCGTAGTAGTTTCCCCTGGTGGGAATTCATCCGGTGTAATAGAATCAAATACTGGTGCTTTTAATTGACTGCGACGTTCTTTTTCTGTTAATACCTGTTGTAAAAATTCTTGACTAAGTTCAAAGGTTAAATTGTGATCTTGCCATTCTGTATCAAATTGATTAATAGTATCTAAGATTGATTCTTTATCTAAATCATCCCAGGAATAAAGGAAAGTGACACTTTCAGCATTGCGGGAATGAGCTGCACGGGTGAAGTTATCAGAACCATCATGTTGGATATGATTTTCTAGTTTGTCGCTGAGAATACCAGTTTTTTTATGATAGATGGCTTTTCCTGTATCCATCTTAATGAGTTTAAGTTCTAAGAATTCCAGTCTGACTAATTCTGCTAGGATTTCTGTACTGTTAAACTCTCCATCTTTTAAACCTTGGAGAAATTCTTTTAAGCTCCGTTGAATAAATTGGGCGCGATAATGAGGATCATATAATTTTTCTAATTCTTCAATATCCGCTATTTTTGTAAAACCTTGCCAATCCATTAATAAACGAATTTTTCCTTCAGTTTGAATGATTGACGCTAGGGGTTCTTCATATAATTTGAGAACACCACTATCAAAATAAGCTGTGGAACGGCGATAAATTTTAGTACGTTCTAATATTTTGCGGAAAAATGTATTATATTTATCTATTTCTTTAGGTAAATTAAATCGACGTTGGAAACTTTTTATTTCTAAAAAACTACCTGCTAATAAGGTTTTGTCTTTGGTAGAACTTTCTTTATGTAGAAATTTTTCTATAGTGGGTAATTTGCTGTTGCGGAGCAAAGTAGCACTAGGGATATCTCCTTCTTTAATGGGGATATATTGAAATAATTTGCCAGTTCTTGGATCAATCCGCAGCAGTTTATATGTTGCTTGTTGGTTACCAATTCCTAAGAATTTAACAACATTATGGAGTAAATTGTCAGCATCACGATGTTTGAAAACTAGCCAATATTGATTATCAACACCTTTAATGGCGCTACCTTCTAGTAGGTAATAAGGGCGTTGTTTACGAACTAAATCTTGGATAAAGTTTTCTAGCATGATTAGCTTATTTATTTGAGATTAATCATCTTGAGGATTTATCAATTCAATTTCAAAAAATAACTCGACCTTATTGCCAAACTTACCTATAATCATATTCGTCCGCAGGTTCCTGTTTGATTAAGCCTAAATATGGTTAGCTTAACATCTTGATTAGGATATTGATAGCGAATTTTTTTTAGTAACTCTTCTAGCTTAGGGTCAATCAAATAGTTTTCACTATCTGGTTCAATCGCAATAAACCAATCTTTATACTGTGCCATTAATTCGGAGCGAACTCGTTCAAAAATTTTTCGACAACGTTTACCAAGTTCGGTTCTTTTAGCTTTGCGTCTTGCTAGTTCTTCTGCTGGAATAGTGGATTCGGGAAATATTCTTCCTCGATGGACTTGGGGCTTACTGTATAGTTGGGTCATATCAATACTAGCGGTTAAGGAATAGTTTGGCGGGTAGCATCAAAAAAACGCAAGGCAGCATCAGGATTATTTTGGGTAAGGTAGTTAAAGATGTCGTCTAAATCCTGGTTGGCTTTGGGGGTAATAAAAATGCGTCTGGTCATGTTTAAGATTGGGGCAGTTTTTGGCTTAATTCGGTGCGTTTATTTTGCCACCAATCGTCAGTTATTTCAATGGGATTGCCACTGTCTAAACCTGCAATTAACATTTCTTCTAGACGCTGTTGAGCATGGTGTTTTTGGTCTTCTAAAATTAGGTGGTAGATGTATTCTTCGGTGTTGCTGTAACCACCTCGCGTAACTTGTTGGTGAATGAATTGGTGTAAGGATTCGGGTAAGGAAATTTGGAATTGAGTCATACTAGCTAGGGTTTTATACAGATGGGGTTAATTCAATTGTACATCTCGTTTTTGTTGGATTGAAAAATCAACACACCAACAGGTTGATCATCAATGGTTTTAGGCCAAGAAACGTTAGCCATAAGGTCGTTGGTTAAGTTGGTTATAGCACAATACAGTTCAGTTATACCAATTTCATAAATTAGCACTACAGAAGATTGTCCGGATTTGTAGGGGCAAAGCATTTCGGCAGATCCGCGATCGGCTTAACGAAAAAAATTCTGACCGAAATGCTTTGCCCAAGTATTTCGGCAGTAAAGCGCGATCGGCTTAACGAAGAAAATTCTGACCGAAATGCTTTGCCCAAGTATTTCGGCAGTAAAGCGCGATCGGCTTAACGAAAAAAATTCTGACCGAAATGCTTTGCCCAAGTATTTCGGCAGTAAAGCGCGATCGGCTTAACGAAGAAAATTCTGACCGAAATGCTTTGCCGATCGCGTCCTAATACGGTTCGTTTAAGGATATTTTGGGAGATATCGACGAAAAAGGGTGAAGCATTCGGGTATAATATTACCCGTTTGAACGTTCAATTATCGCCCGAATGCTTCACCCCTACAATTAACCGAACCGTATTGGATCGCATCCTTTTCACTGGCTGATATTGAAAGTTTTTTATTGAATGGATCACTCTGGAATAGCTTCATCAATTAACTGCATTAATTTTATCGTCTCTTTGAGTGCAACAACTATACGCTGATAATGTTGGATATCTTCAGGGGTAAGAGTGCGTCCTTTACGATCCTTCAGCCATTTTTGACAAACTTGATAACCCCCGACATAAAAGTTCCATACTTCTTCAGGTACTCCAGTAAATTTGTCTCCTTTTTTGTTAATTTTGACGCTGTTTTGCTCATATTTTGGATGTCCTGGGTCAACTACGCGATCGCCCCCAGTTTCGATAAAATTGGTAATCAGTGTGTCAAGTTTAGGAGATTTCATTAAGTGTAGAGCAACTAGTTCTTCACCATAGGTGGAAAGCTGACAAAATAGTTTATTGTTGCTGGTAAGAGGAACACGAGGAAAGTCTATTTTTAGAAATTCGGCATAGCGAGTACGATAGGTTGGAGAATGAAAAACAGCATAGATATAGTAAAAAATTGCTTCTGCTGTGGGTAAATAGCCTAGCTTGTTAGTTATTGCTATGAGAAATTCTTCAGAGAAGTTAGAGCGGCGTTGTTCTTGTAATTCTTGAGGTTTATCTATATCGGGATAAATATAAAGAGGAATTGTAAAACCACGTTCACGAGTTTTATTTGAAACATAACAATCATCTGCAACGTAATTTGTCACTAACGTATGTTGCCATGAATCGCTAATAACTTGTCTACAAATATGAAAACCAATATTAGTTTCTATTTCCATATGACGCATCACTTCTTTTCTTGGATATTCTGCAATATCTTCATGATGATAATATGATCTAGAATCAAATGGACGATAAGAAGATTTAATAAGATAATCTATCCATTCAGTACGAGAACTTAGTTCTTTTCTCTTTTGACTTAATTTCCAATCGCGGGTATCTTCCAATCCATATTTTTCTCGTATAACTTCATCCGAGATATTTGTATCTCTAAATTCCTCAATTCTTTTAAAAAGAGAAGTATAGTCAAAATCGTAGGCAAAATGATCACGATGAGTTTTAATTCCTGTTGCATTGACTGGCATTAAATTAGTTATTTTCCATCCTTTTGAATACTCTGGTAAAAGCTCATTGTTTTGAGGAATAAAAAGAGAAAAAGGTTTTTGTGGTAAAAGGTTTGTCCAGTCTGTAGATGTAGGTAAAACATTATGGTTTAGTAGCCACTCATATTTAGAGCCTCTTGTACCGTATAAATGCGCGTGGTTGATTTCAGATGCTATTGGATTTTCATCCTTTACCATAATACAAACCGCTACACCCTGCTGAATATCAAATACATTCTCATCCTTTGCTCTATCTAATGCTGTTTCTTTTTTCTTAGAATTTCCATGTAAATCAAGTACATGAATGCAGTTAAAACTTTTGGCTAAACTCTGTCGCATTCCCCGAAATGTAGGATTATCTAGATAACCGTGATTGGTTACAAAAGAAAGGATTCCTTTACCTGTTTTATCAATACGCCACTGTGAAAAGCGAATAAACTTAACATAGTCATCTAATAAAAGCTTAGGATTCTGCTCTTTTATCTCATCTTTAGGATAATAGCTATTTCGCACTAAATTTGTAGCCCATTCACTATTGTTTGCTGAATTTACCGAATAAGGAGGATTACCAATTACTACCATTACAGGTATATCTAACTTTACACTTACTGCTGCGTCAGATTCCTCAGCAATAAATTCCTTAAATAATGTTTCCGATCGCCGTTTGGCATCATCTAGTGTATTAGTTAAATAAACGCCCAACCTTTGACCACTATCAAACAGATATCCTGTCTCTTCCAAAAATAATCCTAATTTAAGATGAGCGATCGCATAGGGAGCCATCAACAACTCAAACCCAAAAATCCTCGGTAATAACCTCTCCTTCACATATCCAGACCAAGACTTATCCTCTAAACCTTCAGTCAGAGCATCTGATGACTCTTGAAAACGTTGATAAATTAATTGACAAATCCATAATAAAAACGTCCCTGTCCCACAAGCAGGATCAAGAATCATCACCTCTGGATCTGCTAAACCCAAAGGTTTATTAAACTTCTCCTTGACTAAAATATCTACAGAACGAACCATATAAGAAACAACTGGTTCCGGTGTATAATAAACCCCCCGACGTTCTCGCATCTGTGGTTTATATGCTGCTAGAAAATCTTCATAGAACCGAATCACAATATCTTCCCGGTTCATTTTCATCTCAAAATCTGACAAAATTGCATCCATCTTAGCAACACGGAGAATTCTAAAAATCTCCGCGATCGCACCAATCAAATCATCCCCCAATTCCTCAGCTTTACGTTCCGAGACATCCTTAAACAACTTCCGCAAAAAAGGGTTAGTTTCTGGTAACTGTTCCCAAGCTTTTTCTCGATTAAAATGAGTAGGTTTACTAATCCGTCCTTCTCGTTTATCCTTGACATAACTAAATACCCTAGCTGTAAATAAAGCATAGGCAATAGTTTGGGCATAAATATCAGCAAAACTGTAATCTTTCTCATTATCTGCACTTAACTTTAAAGCAGGTAATAATTCCCTTTGAAAACTCTTAAGTAAATGGTGCAAATATCCATCTTCTTGCTCTTGTTTATAGACAACAGGAATAACTTGCTCAATATTACGAGCTGCTTTTGCTAACAATTGTGCTAATTCCTGAGCAGTTTTAATTGGTTCGTAAAATACCCACTCGACCAAAGGAACAGAAGTTAACCCCATCGTCGCGATCGGTAACTCATCTTGTCTAAGACGGTTTAAACGTGCTACCAATTGGGCATCATTTCTAGCAAAAGTTTGAATTTGCTTTGCTCGTAATCCTCCCTCACTAGGAAGAATTAAAGGTACTGTTCCAGTCACTGCTTGATTTGGTAACAGCAAATATATTACTGGTTGATCTTCTAAGATCCGATTTGTCCAATGTCCATATATTTCCTGTTGCTGTTCTTTTGCGCTCAAAAAACTTTTAGCTTCTGTGGGTGTTAAATCAGCAAGTTCATCATAAAAACCCACTGCAATTGGACAAGTTTCTCTAGCTTCATCTGCATTAGATCCTGGACGCAAATACCAAAACCTTGACCCGACCGGATCACGTTCTTTCACTGCATATCCCAACAGTTGTCGTAATGCTTCAATATAGCTATTTTCATCCTGATTTTGCATTACAGTTTGCAACTGTTCCTGAGTGAAAGCCATTTCTACCTCTGATCAATAAACTATATTCGGTGATTTTAACTAGCTTTAATGCCAAGCGCGATCGGTATATTTGGGGCTCAGTTTCCTAACTGAGTCATAAAGCAATACGGTTCAGTTAAGAATTTTTTTTTGGAGATCTCGGCGAAGAACCGGGCGAAGCATTCGGATCTAAAATTAACTGGTTTAAGTGATAAATTATCGCCCGAATGCTTCGCCCCTACAATTAACTGAACTATATTGTGTCATAGATGGTTAGTCCTGGCTAACAGTCTGTCCCACAACCAAAAAAAGATATCCCTAGTCTGAAGATGCAGTTTTCCACTCCGATCCTGATAAGCTGATACCTAAAATCCAATTGCTTAAAGCTCTACATTTTATGGAATGGCACATAACCGATGCCCAAAGTCTGGCAATTATCGATAGTGAAATTGGCGAACACGCATTTTCACCAGCAGAATATGAACTGGTGCGTCGAGTTATATATACTACTGCTGATTATGAATTCAAATCTCTCATTCGCTTTTCTGAGCAAGCACTACAAGCTGGAGCCGCAGCTTTAGCCGCAAGGACTACTATTGTAGTTGATGTACCAATGGTTCAAGTTGGGATTGCCCCTAATATCCAAATCTCCTTTGCTAATCCTGTATATTGCAGCATGGAAGCACTGACTAGACCTCAAAAAGAAAAAAGTCGGGCTGCTTGGGGGATTGAAACTCTAGCGAAACGCTATCCAGAAGGGATTTTTGTGGTAGGTCAAAACCATACTGCATTAACAGCTTTAGTCGATTTAATCGAAGCTGACGAAATTAGACCAGCACTCGTCATTGGTACACCATCAGGTTTTGTCGATGTAGATGTGGCTAAAACTCGGTTGGCGGACTCCTTGGTTCCCCATATTCGGATCGAAGGTCGCAAAGGTAGTCCGGTGGTAGCAGTAGCGATCGTCAATGGTTTGGTAGACTTAGCATGGCAAGCATACGGACAAGAACGCACTGGTATCGGTTAGTTTAGCGCACTTTTTTTTTCCGCATCGGTTTTCTTTTTTGTTCACCTTGAGCAGATTGCAACTCACGACTGACTTGGATAAACACATTTCTCGCTAAATAAGGATAGTCACTGATCCAGAGATTACGACTGGGAATATAAATATCTGATATTTTGGCAAAACGACCTAAATCAGGCTGATTTGACATCACGATCATTTGGGCAATTTGTCCGGGAGCAACTAACTGGTGTTCACGACGTAAAGGTACTTGAAACTCACTGGAAAATCCGGTTTTATCTCCGATTTCTAAATTGAGTTTTCGTTCTCGATTTTCGACAATTACTAATTCTCCTTCAGTGTTCACGGTTTCTTCTGTACTAATGAGTTCTTCGGTAATAAAAGCATCTAAAATCTTTCCTTGCCAAAAACCGCTATAAGGATATTGGCGATATTTAGCATTGCGACGACTCGCTAAGTAAACTGGACCCCACAGCCAATAGAGAGCCACAATCAGTTCTAATAAAAATCTGATTGGTCCAGTTTCGTCACTTTGGAATATAAATAAACCTCCAAAATAAAGCACGATGACGCTAACGATCGAAATTAGTAACCGATATAAGAAATCAGCAAATTTACCCCAGCAATATATGTATTGTGGACCGGTCGCAAATCTGGGGATAAGTTCTTCAAATTTTTTCCGATTTAAGGGAATTAGCATAAGATGTTTTATTTGTCAAGTTCCTAGATGAGGATTGGTCATCACCATCTAGTAATTAATCAACTACAGGATTTTTTCTAATCCATAAATGAAAGTTTTGAGTTCAAGCACTTTACGAATCGCTAATAGCACTCCTGGCATATAGCAAGAACGATCGGAGGTATCATGTCGCAAAGTATAAATTTCTCCAGGTGCCCCAAAAATCACTTCTTGGTGGGCAATCAACCCAGGTAAGCGCACACTATGAATCCGAATGCCATCATCTGCTAAACTACCTCTAGCACCAGGGAGTTTTTCTGTTTCTGCTACCAACGGTAGATTATAGGTTTTACCGATTTCTGCCAACAGTTGGGCAGTTTTGATTGCTGTCCCGCTAGGAGCATCTGCTTTTTGATTGTGGTGGAGTTCAATAATTTCCACATGGTCAAAGTAGCGCGAGGCTTGGATGGCTGCTTGTTGCAACAAAACCATACCAATGGAAAAATTAGGAATTAGCAAGCAACCAGTGCTAGCTTTATCCGCAAATTCAGCCAGTTCTTCAATTTGTGCTTGGCTCAGTCCAGTAGTACCAATTACTGGTCTAATCCCGTAAGCGATCGCTGCACGTACATTATTGTATACCGATTCAGGATGAGTAAAATCAACCATGACACTTAGCTGCTTTGCTTGAGCTGCAAAGGCTAAGGTTGATTCTAATTCATTAGTAACGGGAATTTCTAATTGGCCACATCCTACTAATTCGCCAATATCTTGACCAAGATGTTCTGGATTACGATCTATTGCTCCTACCAGAGTCAGATCCGTAGCTCCAGCTACAGCCTTAACTACCTCGCGGCCCATTTTGCCGACAGCACCATTAACAATTACGGGAATGGGAAGATTTTGGATCATCGCTCACTACGTGCTTGCTCCTCTGGCCGATTTTTGGCAAGCGAGAAAACACGCCCTCCTAACTAATTTTAATTTTTGGGATAAATTGGACGAGAAGCTAGGGTTTTACCTAGAACTCATGATTAATTAACCCTACTTTACCATCAGTGTTACCTCACCAATATTGTTGTGATTAAGATCAGAAGTTTTAGAATAGTGATCAACTCCAGTGATGTTTAAGTTAACTGACAAAATACCTTTGCTAGTTGCTACTCGGCATCGTTTACGCCGAGCTAAATGGCACCTATGGCAATCAGTAATTCTGATTAGTACGATCGCGACTACGATAGTTTTAGGATTACGCGCTACAGGTGCGATCGAATTACTGGAATTGAAGACGTTTGACCTGATGATGTGTTGGCGTAGCGATCTTCCGACCGATGATCGATTACTAATTGTGGCGATCGATGAAGATGACCTCAAATTTCAACAGGAATGGCCCTTATCCGATCTACGGTTGGCCACTCTCCTGGAAAAATTACAACGATATCAACCAACAGTTATCGGTGTGGATCTATATCGCAATTTGCCCAAACCTCCTGGTTATGAAAAACTAGTTGTTCAATTACAAAAACCTAATGTAATTACGATTCGTAATGTTTACGATACTAAAGGAGTTCCTCAACCTCCTAGTGCCCCTCCTCATCAGGTGGGATTTAATGATTTACTGCTTGATGCTGATGGGCCAGTACGGCGGAATTTATTGTTTGCTTCCTCCAAGTTGTATTCTTTTTCGCTCCGATTATCCCTCACCTATTTGCAAACTTTAGGCATTGAACCTCAGCCTAGTCCAATTGATCCTCAGTATATGCAAATTGGCCAAGCTGTTTTTATCCCATTAACAAGTCATTCTGGAGGCTATATTAATGTCGATCAGCGTGGCTACCAAATTTTACTCAATTACCGCAACCGGAACCAGGTGGCTCGACAAGTTTCTCTGACTGATGTGTTTCGCGATCGCATTGATCCCAATTTCATCAAAAACAAAATTGTTTTAATTGGGACTAGCGCCCCAAGTCTGAAAGACCTATTTTTTACCCCCTATTCTGGGAGTGAAAAAGATAATGATAAAATGCCTGGGATCTTGCTCCATGCCCAGATGACCAGTCAAATTGTGAGTGCGGCTTTGGGTGAAACTCGCTTATTTTGGTTCTGGCCCGAATGGGGACAATTATTATGGATTGGGTTCTGGACTTTTGCTGGTGGTTTCCTAGTTTGGAAAACTAAACTTCCCCTCAATTTAGCTTTAGGTGGAGGAGTGCTTTTCCTGACCTTAGCAGGAATTACCGTGACCTGTTTTCTGGAAAACGGATGGCTCCCTGTGATTGCACCCACAATTGGCTTGGCGATCGCAATTACTAGCGTTTTAGTCTATAAATTGCGCTACGATACCTATCATGATCCCCTGACTGGTTTGCCTAATCGAGCTTTATTTATTGACTACTTGGAAAAAATTATTCAAGTAGCTAAAGGTCAAGAAGATTATTTATGTGCAGTGCTATTAATCGATTTAGATAATTTCAAAGTCATTAATAATAGTTGTGGTCATGAGATTAGTGATCAATTATTGCTCCTCCTATCTCAACGATTAAATAAATGTCTAAAAATTCCCCATATCTTAGCCCGATTTGGTGGAGATGAGTTTGTAGTTCTGGTGGAAAATGTCCCTGATATTGAGGAAGTGAAAAAAGTAGCTGAACTGATTCAGCAAGAATTATGTCTGCCGTTTAAAATTAGTGGACAAGAGTTATTTACTAGCGCCACGATTGGGATTGCGATCGGTGAGAGTGAAAAAATTTCTGCCAATGAGCAGCTAGATTTGTTGCAAAATGCTCATACTGCTCTAGATCGGGCGAAAATACTGAGTAAATCAAGTTATCAGATTTTTGAACAATCAATGCAGCTCAATATTGTCGCACGATTGCAGTTGGAAAGTGATTTGCGTAGAGGGTTAGAAGCAGAGGAGTTTCTGGTATATTATCAGCCGTTAGTTTGTTTAAAAACCGGGAAAATTAAGGGTTTTGAAGCTCTAGTTCGTTGGCAACATCCCCACCGAGGTCTGGTGTTTCCGGGGGAGTTTATTCCCGTTACTGAAGAAACTGGATTGATTATTCCTTTGGGTGCATGGGTGTTAGCCGCAGCTTGTCGGCAAATGAAGATCTGGCACGATTTATTCCCTTCACCTAAACCCTTAATCATTAGTGTAAATTTGTCGGGAAAACAGTTTACTCAAGAGAATTTAATTTCAGAAATTAAACAAATTTTAATCAAAACAGGTTTTAATCCACGCTGTTTGAAATTAGAAATTACGGAAAGTGTGGTCATGGATGATGTGGAAAAAGCGATCGCAATGTTAGCAGAATTGCGTGCATTGGATGTACAGTTAGGCATGGATGATTTTGGGACAGGTTATTCTTCTTTAAGTTATTTGCATCGCTTTCCCACTGATATGTTAAAGATTGACCGCTCATTTGTGAATCGGATGGGTGATGAAGGAGAAAATCTGGCAATTGTGCGGACAATCGTTGCTTTAGCACATAATTTGGGGATGCAAGTAATTGCTGAGGGAGTGGAAACCGCGTCCCAATTGGCCCAGTTGCGATCGCTTGGCTGTGAGTATGGACAAGGATATTTTTTCTCTAAACCTGTAGATAGCAAAACTGCTGAAGCCTTGCTAATTAAAGATCCCCAATGGTAAATTATCCCCTATCCTGATGACAGGCAAGATGCCTGTCCCACCAGAAATGATCATTTTTTAAATTAATGGTCAACTACTGGTTTTACAATTATAAATGGTAATTAAAAATAATGTTAGATTTTTAGGTAATCCTGTGACTGTGACCGCCCAAGTTAGTTCCCCTCTGACAGCGCGATCGCGCCGTGCTGTGTTTCCCTTTACTGCTATCGTTGGGCAGGAAGAAATGAAACTTGCCTTACTTTTAAATGTCATTGACCCCAAAATTGGTGGGGTGATGATTATGGGCGATCGCGGTACTGGTAAATCTACTACAATCCGAGCCCTGGCTGATTTGCTTCCAGAAATTGAAGTAGTAGCTGATGACCCTTTTCAGAGCGATCCCTATGATCCAGAATTAATGAGTGATAGTGTACGCGATCGGGTGCTTACACAAGAAAATCTGCCAATTGTCAAGAAAAAAGTGCAGATGGTCGATTTACCCTTGGGTGCTACAGAAGACCGCGTATGTGGCACGATCGATATTGAAAAAGCTTTATCAGAAGGTGTCAAAGCATTTGAACCGGGTTTACTCGCTAAAGCTAATCGGGGAATTTTATATGTAGATGAAGTCAATCTCCTAGACGATCATCTAGTTGATGTGTTATTAGATTCAGCCGCAAGTGGTTGGAATACAGTAGAAAGAGAAGGTATTTCCATCCGACATCCAGCTAGATTTGTGTTAGTCGGTTCCGGAAACCCTGAAGAAGGAGAATTACGTCCTCAATTACTCGATCGATTTGGGATGCACGCAGAAATTCGTACCGTTAAAGATCCGATTCTGCGAGTGCAAATTGTCGAAGAAAGATCAGCTTTTGATCAAAATCCCCAGGTCTTTTTAGAAAAACTCCAAACACAACAGGAAGAATTACAAAAACGCATTGTCGCAGCGCAAAAACTTCTCCCCTCAGTGGAAATTGATTATGATTTACGAGTAAAAATTTCCCAAGTTTGTGCTGAATTAGATGTGGATGGTTTACGAGGAGATTTAGTTACTAATCGAGCAGCTAAAGCTTTAGCCGCATTTGAAGGTAGCCAAATAGTTACTGTCGATCTCATTCGTCGTGTTGTGACTCTTTGTTTACGTCATCGTCTTCGCAAAGATCCTTTAGAATCAATTGATTCTGGCTATAAAGTTCAAAAGGTTTTTTGTCGAGTATTCGAGTTAGAAGCTCCTGAAACTGAATCAACATCAGCAAATGGAATAAGTACCAGAACCCGTTAAGTCCATATTAGGTAAGTAGTAGCGCTTCAGCGCCGCTTTCAGCGCAACTACATACCCGGACTCCGATTCAGTAATAGATTATAAGTAGAAATATTGAGGACATTAATCCGGTAATTGTATTTCCGCAAAAATGTGATAAACTATATTCTACAGCTACTCCTTTTCTGGCGTTGAGTCCACCCGATCGAGGTCAATTGACATTGTCGTAATTCGGCGAATAACCGCTCATCAGGGTCAGGAACTCAGGGCTATAAAATTGAATCAAATCAACAAAAGCAAGATGGAAAATAATTCACTACAAGAACAAATAACAGCGTTAAGAGAACGAGTTAGCCAGGATGAGACAGAATTTGGGAAAAGAACGAATATCTTGCTTGATGAAATCCTCGCACTTCAGGAAGAATTTTCGGCTATTACTAATAAGTTAGATTCTCTCTTCGAGAGCCAACGGCAATTGACGGCTACTGTTACCAACTTATCCGGATTTATGCTGGAATTAGCACAACGCGATCGGGAATTAGCAGAACGTAGTGCCGAAGATCGAGCCGAGATTAGACGCATCTGGGAATATTTACAACTACAACAAAGAAACCAAGGCAACGGACAAGGTTAACAAAACTAATCAACCGGATTAAATCGCGCTTATCGTTTGCGAATGCAATTAGAATAAGAATTATCTGAGCTAGTCAGTAAATGGGATGGTGAGAAAGATGACCGCAGTAGCAACAAAACCAACAAGAAAGAAATTTACTGTAGAGGAATATTACAAGCTAAGTGAGTTGGGGATGGTAAGACAGAATTAATTGATGGGGATATTATTTATAGAGCCCATTTGACATCTTATGAGGTTTTGAATTAAGGTGCAATCATATATAAAAAAGTCCCGATCTAGTATTAGATCGGGACTTTTTCGTTTGTAATAAACTAAACGTTTGTTGGTTGTTTAGCTTCTTTTTGCCAGCGGCTATAAGCCTCTTTATCTCCACCAAAAGAATCTAGTGAAATTTGACGTGGGGGCAATGGGTGAAGAGGTGAGTCGATAGGTGAATATTGACAATAGCAAATTACGATCATGTCGTAGCCCATTCCGACTGGGATATCTGGGGTATAAGTTTCGACACGGGTGACTTCCCAATCGCTCTTTCGATAGTGAGTCTTGGCACCTGGTGCTGTCGGATCAACCGCGTCAGGGACTTGGATAAATGCTGGGGGACGATATCCAGGTTCGGGTAACTCGCTATCTGAGCAATCGTAATGTTCAGCCAATGTACTCGTCAATGAACCAGTGTGAGCATATTTTCTATCTAATCCACCTGGCTGCCGTTTATCGGCACGAAAAACAATCCACTTACGCATAATTTTACTCCTCATTATCATAATAGGACTTGGGAAATTCAGTTTTACCCTCAAAAACACAATCTACAGATAGGATCGGGGTTTCTGTTTCTTCTATCTCAACCAATCTCCAACCGTATTTATCAGACATTTCTTCGCAGCATTCTTTATCTGCTGCTGCATGACGAGATTTATTTGTTTCCTCGTCGTATCTGGGGTTTGGCATTTTTTCTAGTAGTTTTGGCTAACGAATCAAACAGATCAACACTTTCCTTTTTTGCTGGTCCACAGCTTGACGAGTAATACCGATCATCTTGGCAATAGCTGTAGATGTCGGGGCTTCATTAAAGCCCTTTAAAAAGTCCCCCATTCTACTGCGTTGCATTAAGGAATCTAAACAGTAGTATATCCCCAGAATGATTTTTTGCTGTTGTGACAAATCGTCCCATATTCTATATAGGTATCACCAGAGCAAGCCAGTAAAGCGATTACCTACGGTATACTGCGTGAACGCAATTAGAATGAGAATTATCTGAGCTAGTCAGTAAATGGGATAGTGAGAAAGATGACCACAGTAGCAACGAAACCAACAAGAAAGAAGTTTACTGTAGAGGAATATTACAAGCTGGGTGAAGTCGGGATAATTGGACCGGATGAGCGAACCGAGCTAATTGATGGGGATATTATGCTTATGGCACCAATGGGTCGTCGTCATAGAGGGTACATAATTCGGCTGCATAGAATATTTTCTAAACTTTTAAACGACCGTGCTTTAGTCATAGACCAAATCCCGGTCAGATTAAAGGTCGGATTACAACCGGAACCCGATCTATCAATTTTGAAACCTTGTGGTGATGATTACATAAAATCAGATATTCAAATCCAAGACATTTATTTACTAATTGAAATATCGGATACCACTATTGACTATGACCGCAATGTGAAGTCAGTCCTCTATGCGAGAGCTGGGATTATTGAACTTTGGATCGTAGATATCGAAGGGGCGTATTGCAATACGCCCGTACTAGAGGTTTATCGCAATCCTGGTCCGAACGGTTATGAAAGTATCCAGCAATTTAGACGCGGTGAAAGTATCTCACCTCTTTCATTTCCAGACTAGCGTGATTAGTGTCGATGCGATTTTTGAGGACTACTACATATCTAAGAAATAATATATTTTTCCTCTCTAACTGAACTGTATTAGACTATAGCTTTGGCATCGAGTAGTTGCCATACTTGTTGTAACAAATCATCTAAACCAATTCGAGTAACTGCGGAAATTTGGAATATTGGTAAATGACTAATATTGCTTAAATGACCTAAAAAGGTTTTAAACTCTTCTAAATCACGATCGATCGCGTCAATCTTATTAATAGCAATAATTTGAGGACGTTCTGCTAAACCACGTCCGTAAGCAATTAACTCTTGTTGGATAATCTGATAGTTAGCTAAAGGATCAGGATCAGTAGCGTCTATTAGATGTAATAACAAACGAGTCCGTTCAATATGACGTAAAAAATCATGTCCTAATCCAGTTCCCAAATGGGCCCCGGCAATTAATCCGGGAATATCTGCAAAAACTGTACCATCTCCAGTGGGTTTACGGACTACTCCTAAATTAGGAATTAAAGTGGTAAAAGGATAGTCGGCAATTTTCGGTCGCGCTGCGGATAATGCTGAAATTAGGGTAGACTTACCCGCATTAGGTAAACCAATAATTCCCACTTCTGCTAACAGTTTTAGTTCTAGACGGAGTAAACGTTTTTCTCCTGCTAATCCTGGTAAAGCATATTCAGGAGCGCGGTTAGAATTACTCAGAAAATGTTTATTACCAAGTCCCCCTTTACCACCTTGAGCCACACAAAGAATCTGATTAGGCTCCACTAAATCTCCCAGCACTTCTTCGGTTTCGGCATCGTAAACCACTGTACCACAAGGAACCTGAATCAGGCGATCGCTACCATTAGCACCGGTACGATTATTAGGACCACCGCGATCGCCATTTTCAGCTTGAAACCTGTGAGCATATTGAAAATCTAACAAAGTTTGAAGATTTTCTACTGTCTGTAAAATTACCGATCCCCCTTTACCACCATTACCACCAGATGGACCTCCCGCAGGGACATATTTTTCTCTCCGAAAGGCAATAATTCCATCACCACCTTTACCAGCTTCAACTTCTATTTCGACTTGATCAATAAATTGCATAGATCCTTAGAGGGTTAGGGATGAGGGATCAGTAGTTAGGGGTCATTAATGAACCAGCTAATTACTAACAATAGGCTGATATATCTTCATGACAATCATCCGCTAAATAGGATAAAGCCCGAAAGCGAAGATAAACCAATTGTTCGTAGAGTGGGTTGAGTTTACAAAGAGGAGGAATCCGGACAATTTTGTGACCAAAGAGCTTAATATCACGCTCAAATGGGCACTGGGGTGGAATCATTTTACAGAGAAATCTTGCTAGTCTGGGATCATGAATATCTAAGTGGTCAAGCCAATCCCGGACTGGATGTAAAACATCAAAATGAGCAGGATGTTCTGAAGAGGAATGAAAAAGATTCATAGAGTTTGTGGTAATTGAATTTACTCCCGAATCTGATTGAGATGATTGGGGATCAATTTCGGGAGTTTTTTCTTGGTAAAGAGTTTGTCGTAAGATCTCCAATGCTTCTACTTTCTGTCCCAAAGCTGCATAGAATTGATGCAGGATGTCATCTTCCGGAGCAGAGTAGACCCCATCAGCTAAAGCTACCATTACAGCGGTGCGTAAGAAGTTTTCTGCGATCGCCGCATCTTTTCCTAAAACCGCTGCTAATTCTGACGGTGAAATTGGTTGTACTGCTAAGGAGAAATCAACTGCTTGAGCTGTTAGTTGACTTTCCGTAATACAAGCAATTAGTTGTTGTTCCTGTGGATCGAAATTACCATCTGCCCAAGCGATCGTTAACAATCCACGGAGCCAGACTGACATCTCTTCGTCCTTGTAGGGAAATTTCACCACGCTAGTCATGGAAATTAAACCTATTGAGTGGATGTACTCGCCTCTTGATCGTAACTGGAACTCTGTCAAAAAAAAACTGTGATATAGATTACAAAGAACCACCGATATAGGAAAATACATTAGCAAGCAACAAAATTTCCGATTTCTTTAGTTTCTTTTACAATCGCTGACATACAATCCAGCGTAATTCTATCGGTGTTTTACCGTTTTCGAGGGGAAATAAACGTTTACCAGTTGCCCACTCACCAATCGGTGCTGATGGTGGCCATGACCCGATTGGTAAATGTTTTTCTTCGTATTCCCACATTGATTCATCTGAAATTAGTTGGAGTGGTAATTTTGCCATTGCCATTGCTAATTCGTTTCTAGTTAAGAAAAAAGAATCAATTGTATATGCCAGTTCCCTCGCTGTTTGGTCTGGTTGATATTCTGCTTGAGTCAGAAAAGCATTAAATAACAAAATTCCCCCAGGACAAAGCAGATCAGAAATTTTCGCCATCAATAGACGCACTTGACTAACTTCTCGAAAATGAGGCACAACCGAGGCTAAAATTGCTAGTTGATAATAGGTTGGTCTCAGCATTACTTCCGGTGCAAAAAAGTCTCCTATTTTAACAGTTATCGGTAAATTTTCTGTTTTTGCAACGGTTTGTAATTGTTCAACAAAAGCTGGAGATAAATCTAAAGCATCTACTGGATAACCGAGCCGAGCTAAGGGGATCGCATTCCGACCAGTACCAGCCCCTATTTCTAAAATTCGTGCATTCTCAGGGTGAGAAATAGTTTGAGCCACTGCCATGACCTTAGCATCAGGATTAGTGCCGAACATCGATGCTGGATAAATTTCGGCTAAATAATCACATCTTTCGGCGATCGTAATGATCTGGGTCGTAATTTGGCAAGTCATCCCTTTACCTGGGGGTTGAGCTGACTCATACCGAAATATTACTTTGGCATAAGGTGATGTGGCAAAACCTTCTGCTAATTTTTGGGCTAATACCTGACGCAATTGTTCTAGTTCTGTAGGTAAAAAGGGTTTTCCTAATGTAACAAACAGTAACTTTAGCCGCTCAGTGTAATGGTCTAATAATGTGGGAACACAAGGAAACGCAATTTCACCACGAGTATAAACCCAGGAATTCAGACCGGTGAGAACGGCTTGCTTTAATTGGTCAGGATCAGTTATGGTGGTTAGGCAGTCACGCTGGAACTGGATATTTGGGGAGGACATAAAATTTTGGTTTGCCCATCAACAATCTACACAGCAAGAAGCGGATGCCCGCGTTTCTGGACTGAAATGGGTATCCGCGTAGGCAAATTTCTCTGAATATATCCTTCAGCTACTACCAGTAAAAGTGACTTCCGGAAATTTTGATTGAGCCTCTGCTAAAGGACGACGACGACCTTCTTCTTGCCAATAGTTAATGACTTCTGTAGCCTTGTTGAGCAATGCTACCCGATCTGCGTCGGCAATCCAATGTTTAGCTTCTAGCTCATTTTTTAGCTGTTCCCAGGCATCATTCCTAGGCCAGAAAAAGTAAGATGTCAAAGGGCTAGTTCCTTTGCCTACTACTTGATCAACCGCAAGCGCTACGTTCTCTTCTAGCCAGAGAACCTTTAAAATAAACTTTGACAATCAAACCTCCAGGAAAAACCCAGGCTGTCTTATAAAAACTCTACAACCTTTCTATATTACAGCACTTTTGGCAAAAATAGTTAAAATATTTACAAAAATATTTTTGCCAAAGGTGGGACAGATTGAATCAGGAACTTAACTCGGACTTAAAGTCGCCCCTGGCGATGGTAGTTTTTGATATTGATGGAGTATTGCGAGATGTGTGTGGGTCCTATCGTCGTGCGATCGCTGATACCGTAGAGCATTTTACCGAAGGTGCTTATCGTCCGAGCCTGTTAGATATAGATAAACTCAAGGGAGAAGGGATTTGGAATAATGACTGGGAAGCTTCTCAAGAGTTAATTAATCGTTATTTTGAACAACAGGGACAGGGGCGATCGCAACTAAATCTGAATTACGATATCATGGTCAGTTTTTTCCAATCTCGCTACCGGGGTACAGACCCAGATAATTGGAATGGTTACATTTGCAATGAACCCTTACTGGTCCATCCTACCTATTTAGAACAACTAAATGCAGCAGGAATTTTCTGGGGCTTTTTTAGTGGAGCGACCCGTGGTTCAGCTACTTATGTTTTAGAAAAACGTCTGGGTTTAAAATCCCCTGTACTAATCGCAATGGAAGATGCTCCCGGTAAACCTGATCCGACAGGATTGCTAAAAGTAGTTCATCAATTGGAACAGCAGCATTCTTTCCCACCCTTAGCACCAGTTATTTATGTCGGGGATACGGTTGGTGATATCTATACCTTAGAAAAAGCCAAGCAAATTCAGCCAGAAAGAACCTGGATCGCGATCGGGATTCAACCACCCCATGTGCAAGAAACGCTTCCACGTAGTGCGGCTTACACTGCTATGCTCCAGGAAGCTGGTGCAGTGGTAGTTTTTAGTAATGTTCAACAGTTAACCCCAGCACAGATCAGTAATTTTCTATCAGAGCAGAAGCGATAATTGGTTTGGTGGTGGATTATATCCTAGATGTTGCCAAGCCGCAGCAGCTGCAACTCGACCTCTAGGAGTGCGCTGCATAAAGCCAATTTGCATCAAATATGGTTCATAGACTTCTTCAATAGTTTGGGGATCTTCTCCTGTTGCAGCAGCGATCGTCTCTAGTCCTACTGGTCCACCTTGGAAATTTTCGATCATCACGCTTAATAACCGGCGATCTGTCCAATCCAAACCACAGGGGTCTACTTGATAAAGTTCTAACGCAGTCACCGCGACTTCCGCAGTAATGG
This sequence comes from uncultured cyanobacterium, assembly GCA_963744145.1. Taxonomy (GTDB): domain Bacteria; phylum Cyanobacteriota; class Cyanobacteriia; order Cyanobacteriales; family CAWUOF01; genus CAVUSO01. The sequence continues at coordinate 3,795,071 of CAVUSO010000001.1, forward strand.
GCCAGGTATGCGCGACTTCAGCATAGTCCCGGACTCGTTTCAGGAGACGATTGGCAATCCTTGGAGTACCACGGGACCGACGTGCGATTTCTTCAGCACCAGCTTGGTCGATCGCTGTATTGAGAATAGTAGCACTGCGCTGAATAATTTGGGCCAGTTCGGCGACTTCGTAAAAGCGGAGACGATGAATTAGCCCAAAGCGATCGCGCAGAGGAGAAGTCAGAGCGCCGACGCGAGTTGTCGCCCCAATCAAAGTAAAACGGGGTAGGGTGAGACTGCGAGTCCGAGCGCTGTTACCCTTACCGATCGTAATATCCAGCCGAAAATCCTCCATCGCTGGATAGAGAATTTCCTCGGTCATTTTGGAAAGACGATGGATTTCATCAATAAATAAAATATCTCCTGGTTGCAAATTCACCAGTAACCCGACAATATCCCTTGGTCGCTCCAGAGCGGGAGCTGTGGTAATCTTACAGCCCACCTGCATTTCCGTGGCCAAAATTAAGGCCATGGTCGTCTTACCCAATCCTGGTGGACCATAAAGTAAGAGGTGATCGCAAGTTTCGCCCCGGGATTTGGCCGCTTTCATGGCAATGTCCAATAGATGTTTGAGGTCTTGTTGGCCAATATAGTCAGATAAGCGTTGAGGTCTAATGGTTTCTTCTGGAACTAAGATCGTCGATTCTGACTCAAGGGCTTGAGGTGTTAATAAAGATGGAGATTCAGGAGGTGGAGGAGATTGGGGCGATCGCCCATCAGCTCCTGATAAGTTTTTGTTCGAGGAGATAATGGCCATAATTTCCGAGCTAAAAACCAGGAAGCTGTTTAAATTTAATTGACAATTAGGGATTTTTTATAGAATCTTTATCTTAACAACCCCTAGGGTTGAGGTTCGCGATTAGGTTCTATCTAGTTGAGATCCGTGCAAGTAGTTCAATCATCAGTTAGCATGACAGATCAGACGGGGTAAATTTTCCCCTTGGTGTGCAGGTTGTGAACGAGGAAGTGAGACCAGGTAAATGAAAGGAGTGGTAAATAAAGTTGGCCGAGTTACACAAACTTTGCCATTCAATCCCCAACTTTGGGTAAAGTTAAATTTGCTCAAAAGCTTAGTCCAGCGAGATCTAGAAGCTCGCTACAAAGGTTCAGTTTTAGGTAATTGGTGGCCATTGTTAACCCAATTGTCCCAATTATTGATTTACACCTATGTTTTTTCGATCGTCATGAAGGTGAAATTAAACTTGCCTGGACTACCAACCAATGATAATATCACCTTTGGCTTGTGGTTATTTGCTGGGTTACTACCATGGACGGCTTTTCTGGGTGGATTTATCCCAGCTTCATCGGCAGTGTTAGGTCAACCCAATTTAGTCAAAAAGGTAGTTTTTCCCTTAGCATTGTTACCTTTGGTGCCAGTTATTTCGGCGTTTATTGAAAGCACATTAGGATTAATTGTGCTGATCGTTTTAATCGGATTTTCTGCCCATACGATTCATACCACCTTGTGGTTGTTACCTTTAGTGTGGATTCCCCAGTTTTTATTAACTGCTGGATTAGGTTACTTAAGTGCTGGTTTGACGGTATTTTTGCGAGATATTCCCCAAAGTTTGGGAGTGCTGACGAGTTTCTGGTTTTATTTGACACCAATAGTTTATCCAGCAAATATTATTCCTGAAGAATGGCGTGATTGGATCTTTTGGTTAAATCCACTAGCTCCGATCGTTGAAGCTTATCGGGATTTAATTTTAAAAGGACATATGGAACACTGGGCAGAACTGGGAACTGCTACTTTAATCTCTATTTCCATCTTTAGTTTCGGCTTCTGGGCTTATAAGCGGTTACGTCCAGCATTTGCTGATGTTCTTTAGTAACTGGTTAAAAGCTCCAATCGCGGTAGGTTAATTTTTTCATAGTAGCAGATCGATGATAGAAATAGCAATTTCCCTGAACAATGTCTCTAAGTGTTTTAAGCGTTATTTACATCCAGTAGAACGGTTAAAAGAACTTTTACTACCAGGTCGAGCGAAAGTAGAAGAATTTTGGTCTCTTCGTGATATTAGTTTAGAAGTTCCTCGCGGTCATAGTCTGGGAATTGTAGGACGTAATGGCTCTGGGAAAAGCACTCTTTTGCAAATTATTGTTGGCACCCTGACACCGACTACGGGTACAGTAACGGTCAAGGGTAGAATTTCGGCTTTACTAGAACTTGGTTGTGGTTTTAATCCGGAATTTACTGGTCGTCAAAATGTGTTTTTAAATGGTCAATTAATTGGATTAACTCAACGTGATATAGAAGATAGATTTGATGACATTGCAGCTTTTGCTGATATTGGTGATTTTCTTGATCAACCAGTAAAAACCTATTCGAGTGGGATGTTTGTTCGGTTAGCTTTTGCTGTTGCTGTGAGTGTTGATCCGGATATTTTGGTAGTAGATGAAGCTTTAGCTGTTGGTGATGCTGCTTTTCAAAGGAAATGTTTTGCGCGGATTCAACAAATTCAAGAAAATGGAGGAACAATTTTGTTTGTTTCCCATGCAGCATCGACGATAGTAGAACTTTGTAATGCAGCAGTTTTATTGGATAAGGGAGAATTGTTACTTTCCCATAATCCTAAGTTTGTGGTTGATAAATATCACAAATTACTTTATTCTCCTGCGGATCAAACTCAGTCCGTCAGGGAAACAATTCGCAGTTTAAATAATGCGGTAGTTCATGATGTTAGTCATCATCAAAGTCTGAGTTGGTTAGAAAGTTACTCTAATGGTTCATCGAATGGGGATACTTTAACTTTGGAGGAGTTTTATGACCCTAATTTTTTACCAGTACATACAACTACTTATGTATCGCGAGGAGCGAAAATTAACAATCCCTACATTACTACAGTAAGTGGGAAAAAAGTTAATCATCTGATTGGACGCAGACATTATATTTATACTTACTCAGTGACTTTTTCTAAGACTGCTTATCAAATTCGCTTTGGGATGTTGATTAAAACGATTAGTGGTTTAGAATTGGGAGGTGCTTCTTATTCTTTTCCCGATCATACCCTTAAATATGCAGAACCTGGTACAACTGTAATTATCAAATTTCAGTTTAAGTGTATTCTCCATCCAGGAGTATACTTTTTGAATGCGGGAGTGTCAGGGATTGTTGATGATCACTTTACCTATCTCGATCGCTGTATTGATGTAGCAATGTTTAGAGTCCAACCGGATAGTAGTTCTTTGAAGAGTGGAACGGTGGATTTATTGATTGAACCGAGTATGATTGTGAAAGAGGATTACTTCTCTGTTGAACAAAAACAAGAAATTGAATTAATTTGAATTGTGGTCGAGCTGGAAACATGGATATTGAACAACAACGTCGTGAGATTATTGAAAAATTTGGTGAATGGACTAACCATAATATTCGTCTTCCTGGAGATGTTTATACGATCGATCCAGCAAAAATGACGGGAGCTGAAGTTAAGGTAAAGCGATATTTGCAAATTATTGCTGATATTACGAGTAAACCTTTTTCGAGTTTACGGGTGTTAGATTTAGCTTGTTTAGAGGGATTGTATGGAATTGAGTTAGCACTCCAAGGTGCTAGGGTGGTAGGAATTGAAGGAAGAGAAGCTAATTTGGAAAAAGCTCGCTTTGCAAAAAAAGTTATGGGTTTAAACAGGTTGGAGCTGTGTCAGGATGATGTCCGAAATTTGAGTGTTCAGAAATATGGTAAATTTGATGTGGTGTTATGTTTGGGAATATTTTATCATTTAGATGTGCCAGATGTGTTACAGTTTATGGAGAATATTGCTGATGTTTGTGAATATTTGGCGATCGTTGATACTCACGTTAGTCGATCAGCGGAAGTTTCTTATGTTTATCAAGGTAAAAAATATACGGGTCGATCGCATCGAGAACATAGTGATTCCGCTACCCCACAGGAAAAAATTGATTCTTTATGGTCTTCTTTGGATAATCCCCAGAGTTTTTGGTTAACTCGTGCTTCTTTATATAATTTAATGTCAAATGTTGGGTTTACTTCAGTTTATGAATGTTATAATCCCCCAGTGATGAAATATGAAATGATGCGATCGCGAAAGGAAGCAGATCGGGCAACTTTTGTGGGAATCAAAGGACAAAAAACCACCATCCTGTCATCTGCTGCAATTAATCAAATTCCGACCGATGAATGGACGGAGTTATAATCTTGTTCGATCTATATAGTTAAACCCATGTCATTGACTCTCATTATCACCGGAATGCACCGTTCAGGGACTTCTTTGTTAGCTTCATTTTTACAAAATGCAGGGATAAATTTAGGTCAGAATTTATTAGCTGGAGGTATTTTTAATCGGAGGGGGTACTTTGAAGATGTAGATTTTCTTGAGTTTCAACGTAGAGCTTTGCAAAATTGCTGTCATCCTGACGAACCCGGATGGAGTGATTGGGGATGGACAGAAAGTGAATTTTTAGATCGGAGTAAATTATTAACACTACAGTCAGATGCACAAAATTTAATCACTAACCGCGATCGCAATGCTCCGGTTTGGGGATGGAAAGATCCAAGAACTTCCCTCCTGCTTGATTTTTGGCACAATTTACTTCCTACAGCACAATATTTATTGGTCTACCGTTTTCCCTGGGACGTATTAGACTCAGTTTTACGAACTAATGATCCAATTTTTGTCACCCATCCTGATTATCCTCTGAAAATCTGGGCTTTTTATAATCGGCACTTATTAAAATTTTATCACAAACATCCACAGCAATGTATTCTGTTTAACATTAATAGTTTTATTGCCAATCCCCTGACCTTGGTTGAACTGTTAAAAAATAAATTGGGTCTTCAGGTTAACCCTAATCTGGAACAAAATAATTGGGAGAAAATTTATGATCAGGGGCTGTTTAATCAGTTAGAATGGAATCATCCCCTGATTTTACTCTTACAACGTCTGGCTCCCCAATATCTCTCCCTATTGACAGAGTTAGATCAAGCTGCGGATTTACCAAGTAAATTCTTATGTCCTGCTGGGACTGGAGAAGAGCTGGGAGAAAATTTACTATTGACGCTTTATCGTGAAAGTTGCATCTCGAAACTACGCAGTCATCATCTTGAGGAGGAAAAGGAAAAAATTCAGACTGAACAAAATTTAAAAATTGCCGAATTGCAAACCAAGATTGAAACCATGCAAAAGTCTAAATTTTGGCAACTTCAAGCAAATATATCTAAGTTGTTAGGTGTGAGAAATTAAGCTGTTGACACCTAACACCAATACCCAATCAATAGGAACAGTAAAACCATCAGAAAATGTCTAGGATCATTGAAACCAAAAAATCAGATATAGTTTTATCGGTCGTAATTCCTTGTTTTAATCATGGAGAATTTATTTTAGAAGCGATCGCAAGTGTCGAAAACTGTCTCGATCCAGTTTATGAAATCATTATCATTAATGATGGCTCAACCGAACCATTAACTGAGAAAGTTTTGGATTATTTGAAAGCCAAAAATTATGGCATTTTAGACCAAAAAAACCAAGGGTTAGCACAAGCGAGAAACGCAGGAATTGAAATTGCTAAAGGGAGATATATATTAACCCTAGATTCTGACAATAAAATTCGAGCTGACTATATTACTAAAAGCATCGCAATTCTGGATGAAAATCCAGCTATAGGTGTAGTTTATGGGAATGCTGAATTTTTTGGTGATAAAACCGGTATTTCCCAAGTTCCCGATTTTGATCTCAATCGCATCGCGATCGGTAACTATATTGATGCTTGTGCAGTTTTTCGGAAAGTAGTCTGGAAAGATTGTGGTGGGTACGATTCCAAGATTCCGGAAAAATTTGGCTATGAAGATTGGGACTTTTGGCTCTCTACGGTTGAACAAGGGTGGCAATTTTATCATATCGATGAAGTTTTATTTGACTATCGAGTCCGGGCTCATTCCATGGTGAGTCGTTGTAATATTCCGGAAAATCGTCGTCGATTAATGCAATATATATGTACCAAACATTTGGGGATATATCATACCAATTTTGCCAATGTGATTGCTGAAAAAGATGCCAAGTTTTTAGAAGAAGAACAAAAAGTTCAAGATTTGCAAAACGAATTGGATCAATTACAAGAGCAAGTACAAGAACATCCAAAAATCCTAGATAAAGCTCACAATTTATTGCAAGAAAAACAAGAACAATTAGAACAATATCAAGCCCATGCTCGAAATTTGGAAGCACTACTCCATCCGACCAAGGTGCAGTTAGAAAATACTCAGGCTGAATTAACTAATTGCCATACCCAATTAGCTCATACCCAGCATGAATTAACTCATACCCAAACTCAATTAACTCATACTCAGAATGAATTAACTAATACTCAGAATGAATTAACTCATACCCAAACTCAATTAACTCATACCCAGCATGAATTAAATCATACCCGGACTCAATTAACTAATACTCAGAATGAATTAACTTATACCCAGACTCAATTAACTAATACTCAGAATGAATTAACTAATTACCAAACTCATGCTCACAATTTAGAAATAGCAAGACAGGTACTGCAAACTCAGTTAGAAGAAATCCAAGGTAATTTAGGGCAATGTGAAGATTATAATCAACATCTCCAAACAGAATTAAACTCTAGTCAACAGCAAAAACAGGAGACAGAAATCCATTTAAAAAACTGCCAACTTCAGGTAGAAATGTACCACAATCAATTAGAGAGCATAGCAGCGACCTTAAGCGCAATTGAAAGTAGTAAATTTTCTAAATTACGTCGGGGTTGGTTCAAAATAAAAAAGTGTTTAGGTTTAATTAGGAAAGACACGTAGTTATTGTATAATAGAGCAAATTTATGAAGGTAGAAATCTCATGCTAAGATATTTTCGGGCAAGTTACCTATTAACCCGGGCCCAGCAAGTCTATGCTGCTTTCAAAGCAAGGGGACTTCGCTATGTATTAGCTAAAATTTTTAAAAAGATTTATCTCAAATTAGAAGTTGAACCCGTACCCTTCGTACCCTTAGTAGAAACAACAGCAATCACAGCTCATTATTCTATTGATGAAGCTTATCAGATCTGGTTACATCATAATTCTCCGCGATCGGCTGAATTTCGCCAAATGTCAAAAACACTAGCTGTTTTTACTTATCAGCCATTAATTAGTATAATTATGCCCGTTTATAATCCACCAGAACGTTTTTTACGAGAAGCGATTACATCGGTGCGTAATCAAGTCTATCCTCACTGGGAACTCTGTATAGCAGATGATTGTTCTACCTTACCTCATGTAGAAACCGTCTTAAAGGAATTTGCCGAACTTGATCCCCGAATTAAGCTAATTTTTAGAACTGAAAATGGGCACATTTCTCAAGCATCAAATTCAGCATTAGCGATCGCAACAGGTGAATTTATTGCTTTATTAGACCATGATGATTTATTAACTTTAGATGCTTTATATGAAATCGTGCTATTGCTAAATCAACACCGTGAAGCGGATTTTATTTATTCAGACGAAGATAAGATTAATGAGGAAAATACCCTCAGCTCTCCCTTTTTTAAGCCCGATTGGTGTCCCGATTCTTTTCTGTCGCGGATGTATACTTGTCATTTGGGAGTTTATCGTCGATCGCTAGTGGATGAAATTGGTGGTTTCCGGGTTGGTTGGGAAGGGAGTCAAGATTATGATTTAGTTTTAAGATTAACAGAAAAGACTGACAAAATTTTCCATATTCCCAAAATATTATACCATTGGCGCATACATCCCCAGTCAACTTCAGAAAATTTAGGTAATAAAAATTATACTACTAATGCTGCGGTAAGAGCTCTACAAGAAGCACTGATTAGAAGAGGTGAACCGGGAAAAATTGAGATGGTTGATTGTGGATATACAGTCATTCGCTACGAACTGAAAGAATTTAGTCTGGTCACAATTATCATTCCTACTAGAAACTTAGGTAAAATATTAAATGGTTGTTTAACCTCAATTTTTGAAAAAACTACCTATCCCAATTATGAAATTCTCTTAATTGATAATGGTAGCGATGAACCAGAAACTTTAGAAATAATTAATAAATGGAGTATTAAAGAACCTGACCGATTTCGATGTGAAAAATTAGATATTCCTTTTAATTTTTCCATCATTAATAATTATGCAGTTAGCCAAGCAAAAGGTAAATATGTACTCTTATTAAATAATGACACAGAAGTAATTACACCAGACTGGATGACTGCGATGGTTGAACAAGCACAACGACCATCGATTGGTGCTGTAGGTGCTTTGCTTTTATATCCAGATAATACGATTCAACACGCTGGTGTCATCGTCGGATTGGGAGGAGTTGCAGGACATAGTCACAAATATTTTCCCGCTGAATCCCTTGGTTATTATAATCAACTCCAAACCATCAATAATTATTCAGCAGTGACCGCAGCTTGTTTAATGTGTAGAACGGAGGTATTTAGGGAAGTAGGTGGATTTGAAGAAGAATTGCAGGTAGCATTTAATGATGTGGATTTTTGTTTAAAGCTGACTCAAAAAGGATATCGAAATGTTTGTCTTCCCCATGTGAAATTATATCATTTTGAATCAAAGAGTCGCGGTTATGAAGACACTCCAGAAAAAGTAGCTCGCTTTGCTAAAGAAATTGAATATATGAAAGATAAATGGAATACGGTATTCTTTAATGATCCTTGTTATAGTATTAACCTAACTCAAGACTATGAAGATTATCGGATTAAGATTTAATCCAGTTAAAGTTAGTTGATCGCAGGGAACATAAGTCAAAAAATGAAATTAGATTTTTTAATCATTGGTGTACAAAAGGGAGGAACTACTTCTCTTTATCACTACCTCAGTCAACATCCCCAAATTATCCCAGCAAGTCAAAAAGAAGTTCATTTTTTTGACTTAAATTTTAGTAAAGGACTAGAATGGTATCAGAGTCAATTAAATCAAACCGGAGAGCAGTCAAATTTTCTCTTTGGAGAAGCAAGTCCTTACTATATCTTTCACCCCCTTGTTCCTCAACGAGTATATCAGTTGTTTCCCCAGGTGAAATTAATTTTGCTATTGCGAAATCCAGTCGCAAGAACCTTGTCTCATTACTATCATGAAGTTAGACTAGGATGGGAAAAATTATCCCTGACCGACGCGATCGCGCAAGAACCAGAAAGATTAGCTCAAGAAAGAGAGAAAATTCTGACTAATCCAGATTATTATAGTTTTAACCATCAACATTATAGCTACTTATCTCGGAGCCGGTACATAGAACAAATTCAACATTGGCGATCGGATTTTCCCCCAGAACAATTTTTGCTGATCAAAAGTGAAGAATTAGATCAGCAACGGGACTCAATTCTCAGTCAAGTTTGGCAATTTTTAGAAATACCGGAACTAAAAATCACCCAGAGCGATCGCTATAACGTGGGAGAGTACCCACTCATTCCAGCATCAATCAAACAACAGTTAACAGAATATTTTCAGCCTTATAACCGTCAACTTGCGGAATATTTAGAGCGAGATTTTGGATGGTAATTTTTACCATCCAGTTATATACTGCAAACAACAGTTTGAATTTTTCCCATACCCATTCCATGAAAGTCTTATTCCTCCACCCTAACTTTCCAGCACAATTTCGTCATGTAGCAGCAATTTTGGGCAGAGATCCAAACAACCAGGTGGTCTTTGGTGTCAAACACGAAAATCCGGAGTGGCAAATACCAGGAGTTCGGAGAGTATTATTTAATCCTAACCGTGATCCTCATCAGAACACCCATCACTATGTCCGTAATTTTGAAAGTGCTGTAATCTATGGACAAGCAGTAGTGAGAATGGCAGAACAGCTAAAAGCTGAAGGATTTGTCCCGGATTTAATTTACGGACATTCCGGTTGGGGACCGACAATGTTTATGAAAGATAGTTATCCCAACACACCATTACTATGTTATTTTGAATGGTTTTATCAAGCGTTCGGGTCTGACGCGGACTTTGATCCCACAGAACCCTTGACCATGGATGACGTGGCCCGGATTCGCATGAAAAACGCACCTATTTTAATTGACCTATATACCTGCGATTGGGGTTTATCTCCCACCTATTGGCAACAAGCTCAGTTTCCCAAAGAATTTCAAAGCAAAATTTCTGTTCTCCATGATGGAGTAGATACAGATTTTTTTAAGCCCAAACCAGGAGCAAAATTAGTCTTACCAAATTTGGATTTATCAGGTGTTGATGAAATCGTTACTTATGTAGCCCGCGGAATGGAACCTTATCGAGGGTTTCCCGAATTTATCGAATCGATCGCTTATTTGCTCGAACGAAGAGCTAATTGTCATGTCGTAATTGTGGCTACAGATCGGGTCTGCTATGGCAAATCTTTACCTAATGGTAAAACTTATAAGCAATTAATGTTAGAAAAAGTCCCCTTAGATCCGTCGCGGGTACATTTTGTGGGTTCTTTACCATACATTCTTTATCTGCAAGTGATCCAAGCGTCATCAGTTCATGTATATTTAACTCGACCTTTTGTTTTGTCTTGGTCGATGATTGAGTCAATGTCCACTGGATGCTTGGTGATTGGATCAAACACTGAACCTGTCAGCGAAGTTATTAAAGATGGTGAGAATGGATTGCTAGTGGATTTCTTTGCTCCTAAACAAATTGCCGATCGGATTGAAGAAGTGCTTGATCATCCCAACCGGATGGCCCAAATCCGCGATCGCGCTCGTCAAACCGTTTTAGAGCGTTATTCTCACCAGGTAGTTTTACCTAAACATATTCAGTTAATGAATGAAGTTGCCAATCGTTCTTTACCACCCAAGGTAGATCTTAACTTACCACTAAAACCAGCCCTCAATTTTATTTTCTAATCGGCTTATGGATACTAAAGACGGGATTGATTACGAAGGTGCTTGGGATAATTATGCCCAAATCTGGCAACAGCAACATCCTGAATTACGCTATATCGGGGATGAATGGATTGGAAAAATGGCTGGAGCTGCTAATTCTCTGGCAGAATATGAAGCATTGATTGACCGTTTGTTTATCCAACCTTATATTAGTGCTGAAGATACAGTCCTGGAAATTGGGATAGGTGGTGGAAGGACAGCCGCTTTATTGCTGCAACGATGTCACAATTTAATTTGTGCTGATATTGCGACCCAAATGCTGGAAGCTACTCGTCAACGTTTGGGAGAAGAAAGGGTAAGCTATGTAAAATTAAATGGGCTAACACTGGAACAGATTCCATCTCAATCAGTAGATGTCTGTTTTTGTTATGATACCATGGTGCATCTTGAACCAAGGGATATTTTTAACTATTTAACCTTGATTCCTCGGTTGATGCGCGGTCGGGGGATTTGCATTTTTCATCATACCAATATTTTGAGTACCTGGGGTTGGCGCAAGTTCCTGAGCGAATGGGATCAAAATTTATTGGGAAAGCGTTCGGGAACAGCGTTTAGCGTGATGACTGATGGAATTATGGAAAAATTTCTCTCTTATCTTGATTATGAGGTGATCCTTAAAGACACCCAAAATGTTCCCCGTGATTGTGTTTGGATCTGTAAAGCTCCAGGATTATAGGTTGGAGTTTTTTGCCCGCTGTTAATTATCCATTTTATCAAATTTGACGCCCATGGTAACGGTTTCTGACAATATCGCGATCGCACTTTCAAATTTGCGCTCTGGAAAGCGCATAGAAGCTAAAGAAATTTATCAGCAAATCCTCCAACAAATTCCCAATCATCCAGATGCACTGCGTGGGTTAGGGATGATTGCTGGAGAAGAGGAAAATCAGTTAGCTGAAGCTTATCTGAAATCTGGGAAAATTGACCTAGCGATCGCGACTGTACATCGCACTCTGCAATTATATCCAGATTATGCTGTTGCTTATAAAACTTTAGGCAATATTTACCTCAAGCAAGGTCAAGAAAATTTGGCTTTAGATGCTTATCAAAAGTCAGTAGAACTTGATCCTAATTTTGCTGAAGGATTGGCAAATATTGGTAGTGTTTATTATAAAAAGGGGCAATTAGATCAAGCGATTAATTATTATCAAAAAGCCATAAATATTAATCCGAATATCGCTGGTTTTTACTCGAATATGGCTAAGGTATTAGAAGAACAAGGTCGTCATTATGAATCTTTAACTTTTCAAGAGATGGCTCGTCAAATTCCGATTAATGCTAGTTTGGCGATCGCAGAACAAACTCAAAAGCCCAACTTTAATCAGCCGGGGGAATTTAGGTTAAAATCTGATCCGGTCTCAATTGAAGTAGCTGAGAAATATCTAGCACAAGGTAATTTAATTGCTGCACTTAGTACAATTGAACAAGTCATTGCGATCGCTCCTTATGATGGGATTGCTTATAAAGTTTTGGGCAATATTTATCTCCATCAGGGTCAAAACTCAGACGCAATAAATGCTTATACAAAAGCCATCCAACTCAAGCCAGATTTTGCTGAAGCTTATGGAAATATCGGGAATATTCATTATCGGAATCAAAATTGGGAAGAAGCAAAAAAATACTATCAAAAAGCGATCGAAATCAAACCAGATATAGCTGGATTTTATTGGAATTTAGGCAAAGTATTACAACGACAAGAAAAATTTGAAGAAGCCATCTTTAATCAACACAAAGCACTCCAATTACAGCCAGATTTAGTGTCGGCGGAAAATCATTATAATATAGGGAGTGTTTTTTTACATCAAGGTAAACTTGAGGAAGCATTGCAATGTTATCAACGAGCAGCCGAATTAAACCCTACTATTCCAGAACCACCTTATCGAATCGGTGTTGTCTTACACCGACAAGGAAAATTTGATGAAGGAATTAGATATTTTCACAAAGCGCTGGAAATAGATCCTGATTATATTCCTGCTTATCAAAGCTTATGTGATTTTAATTTGGGCAGAGATAAGTTTGTTGAAGCTAGAGCAGCTGCCGATCGGTATCTCAAACAAGCTAAAGGTGATAAATATTGCATGGCTTTAACCAGTTTCATTAAAGTTTATCAAGAATCAGGATTAGGTTTAAGTGCCTATGATAAGTTTTTAGAACTGGAAACAAAGATTTATCATGATCAACAAGAGTGGAATAGTTTTGAAAGAGAAAGATTTTATGGGAATTTAATTTTTAGTTTAGCACACTTACGCGATGATTTAGAAGCAAATACTAAGTTAATTAAATTGCTAGCCCAACTCTATGCAAGTCAGTTAGATGAGCAAATTCAAGCCTATGAAAAACCGCCCAAAAAACCTTTAGCTCAACGCGATCGCCTAGGGAAACCCTTAAGAATTGGCTTTTTATCTAAATTTTTCCGTCGTCATTCAGTGGGTTGGTGTAGTGCCGATATTTTGCGAGAATTGAAAAAAATTACTCCTCACATATATTTATATGTAACTGGGAGTATGCCCACAGATGATCGGACTCAAATATTTGAAAATCTAGCTGAAAAATTTTATCGTGCTACAGCAGAGGATGGAACAGCCGCAGCTAAAGAAGTAATTGGACAAATCCAGCAAGATCAGTTAGATATCTTGGTTGATCTCGATTCAGTCACCCTACTGACTCAAGTAGAGATTATGCGGGCTCAACCAGCACCTGTTTGTGTATCATGGTTAGGTTTTGATGCACCCTTTATGAGGGAAGATAATTATTATTTGTGCGATCGACATACACATCCGGAAGGGGTTGATCAATATTATCAGGAAAAGCTCATCCGGATGCCAGATTGTCATGTCGCAGTTGGGGGGTTTAAAAGTAACCCAGCAGATTTAGACATCCTCCGGAAAACTTTTCGGATTAGTAAAGATCAGATTATTTATCTCTGTGTTGCTCCTGGACAGAAATTTAACTACAATCTGGCAAAAGCTCAGGTAGCGATTCTCAAATATGTCCCGAATAGCGTGTTATTTTATAAAGGTCGGCAAGGAGATCCAGAAGTAGTTTCTTCTCTGTACCGAAGTGCTTGTCAAGCTCAGGGAGTGAGTCACCATCGGATTAAGTTTTTACTACGCACTAAGTTTGAAGAAGAACATCGCATTTCCTATCAAATGGCAGATGTATTATTAGATGCTTATCCTTATAATGGGATGACTCATACCTTAGAAGCACTTTGGTTTAATTTGCCGATCGTTACTCTGACTGGACAACAGTCTGCTTCTCGGTTAGCTTATTGTTTATTGAAAACTCTTGGTGTGGAAGCAGGTATTACTAGAAGTTGGGAAGAATATATTAAGCGTGGAATTCGCTTTGGGTTAGATGCAGATTTCCGGAATTCGGTTAAAGAACAGTTAATCCAATCTAAACAACCAGAAAATTTATCACCTTTGTGGAATCCTCAAAAGTTTGCTCATGATCTGTATGGGATATTTGAAGAACTTTTCCGTCAACGAGTGTTAAGAGGATAGTTCAACTATGGTACAAACTATTTCGATCGAATTACCGATCGCGATCGGTCTTTCTGTTACTCCGGAACAATTTCAGACCCTCGCGATCGCAAATCGAGATTTAAGATTAGAACTGACAGCAACAGGAGAATTAATTGTGAATCCACCAACTGGAGGAGAAACGGGTGCAAAAAATTGCAGTATTACTGGACAACTAGATCGCTGGTACGAAAAAAACGAAAACTTAGGAGAAGCGTTTGACTCATCTACTGGGTTTAGACTGCCGAATGAAGCGATTCGTTCCCCAGATGCTGCTTGGGTTAGTCGGGAACGTTACCAAACACTTACTCCTCAACAGCGAAAAAGCTTTTTACCCTTATGTCCAGATTTTGTAATTGAGCTACGTTCTGATTCAGATAGTCTGGTGACATTACAAACCAAGATGAAAGAATATATTGATAATGGCACAAAATTAGGTTGGTTAATTGACCCCCAGAATCGACGAGTAGAGATTTATCGATCGAACTCAGATGTGGAAGTCTTGGAAAATCCGACTGAACTATCTGGTGAGGATATATTACCTGGTTTTGTGTTGAATTTAAAGCGAATATTTTATAAGTAAGTTGGTCTCAATTATCCGTGATGGTTGCACAGCTTCGAGATGGGAACTAAATAATCAGACGCAGCTAGTACATCAGACATGGTTAAAGTAAAAAATTCAGACTCAATACTTAATTCTATTAAGCGATCGCCTAAATTTAGTTTAATTCCACTCAGACTAATCCTCATAGCCCCATTTATTATTCAAATCTTTGCTGCTGTTGGATTAACAGGATGGTTAGCTTTACGCAATGGGCAAAAAGCTGTTAATGATGTAGCTCAACAGTTGCGCTCAGAATTATCCCAGCGGATTGAGGAAAAACTAAAAACCTATACAGAAATTACCCACGCTATCAACCATTTTAATACTGCCAATTTTGCCAGAGGTGTAATTGATGTTAGTGGTGTCAAAGGTGAAGCGCAAATGTGGGACCAAATGCAGATTTATCCTGACCTCAGCGATGTTCACTGTGGGGATGAAAATGGTGGATATATTGGTATTGTTAGGGTTTCAGCCCAAGATCGTTCTAAGGTGAATTTAGTATTTAGCAATCCATCGACCAATTTTATCCTTCAATACTTTGCCTTAGATTCTCAAGGTAATCGTACTCAAAAGGTGGAATACACTATTAATAAGCCCTACGATCCCCGAGTTCGACCTTGGTACAAAGCAGCCAAGACAGCAGGGAAAAGCGTTTGGAGTGAAATTTATCTTGATTTTTCTACCTTATATCCGACACTAAATGGTAATGTGCCTGTCTATAGCCCAACGGATAAATCTTTTATGGGCGTTTGTGCGACAGCCTTCTATTTACCCCAGGAAATGTCAAAGTTTCTGCAAGGTTTAAAGATTGGGAAAACAGGTACAGTGTTTATGATGGAACGCTCTGGACGACTGGTGGCAACTTCTACTAAAGAACCTATGCTCGATGGTCAGGGAGAGAATGTTACCCGTTTAGCAGCAGTCGATAGTACCAATCTCACCATTAAAGCTACAGCGCAGCTTTTGAGCGATCGCTTCCAAGACCTCAACCAGATTCAATCCGTACAACAAATTGACTTTAAAGGCGTCAGGTAAGAAGGATTATATCCAAGTAGTGCCATTTAAGGACTTGAACCTAGACTGGCTGATTGTGATTACTATTCCCGAATCAGATTTTATGGAGCAAATCGATGCCAACACCAATACAACAATTATATTATGTTTAGGAGCCTTAGCAGTAGCAATTGTGTTAGGAATTTACACCTCTCGTTGGATTTCTCAACCCATTGCCCGGTTGAACAAAGCATCTCAAGAAATTACTAGAGGAAACCTAGACCAAGAAATCCAACCAGAAAATATTAAAGAACTGGATCAGCTTGGTCAGACATTTAATACAATGAGCCATCAACTTCAGTCTTTTTTCCACGCTCTAGCCCAAACTAATCGAGAACTCGAACAACGAGTAGAAGAACGCACCGCCGACCTAAAACAATCCAAAGAAGAAGCAGAACTAGCCAAACAAGCAGCATATAGTGCTAATCAAGCTAAAAGTGAATTTCTGGCTAATATGAGTCATGAACTTCGCACTCCCTTAAATGGTATTTTAGGTTATGCCCAAATTCTCGGGCGGATGAAAGAACTTCCTGAAAAAGCTCGTCATGGAGCTAATGTTATCCATCAATGTGGTTCTCATTTATTAACCCTAATCAATGATGTTCTAGATATCTCTAAAATTGAGGCTCGTAAACTCGAACTAGTGCCTAGTGCTGTTCATTTACCATCACTGATACAAGGTGTTGTCGAAATCTCTCAAATCCGCGCTCAACAAAAAGGTATTGAGTTACATTACGAACCTGATCCTAACTTACCTAATGGTATTGTTATTGATAAAAAACGGTTGAGACAAGTATTGATTAATCTTTTAAGTAATGCGATTAAATTTACTGATCAAGGTCGGGTTACTTTGAAAGTTGAGCCGCGAAATATTAATCAAGATGTGATTAATCAAAACCAGATCCTTCTGTATTTTTCTGTCACTGATACTGGGATTGGTATCGCCCAGGAAAATCTCCAAAAATTATTTCAAGTTTTTCAACAAGTAGGCGATCGCAGTCGTCACGCAGAAGGAACAGGTTTAGGATTAGCAATTAGTCAACAAATTCTCCAATTAATGGGGAGTAAAATTCAAGTTGAAAGTCAACTGGGAGTGGGCAGTAAATTCTTTTTTGAACTAGATTTATCCTTGCATCAGGAATGGGTAGAGCAACAAACCATTGAAGCGGGTAATATTAGCAGCTATAATGGCAGGAAACAACAAATTTTAGTTATAGATGATCGTTGGGAAAATCGGGCTGTAATTGTAAATTTATTAGAACCTATTGGTTTTGTAGTTAGGGAAGCAGAAAATGGACAGATTGGTTTAGACAAAATGCGGGAAAATCTACCAGATTTAATCATTACAGACCTAGTAATGCCCGTAATGGATGGTTTTGAAATGCTCAAACAATTGCGAAATGATCAGAAATTAAAAGATTTAAAAGTTCTGGTTTCATCGGCATCTGTAGCACAACTAGACCAACAAATGAGCTTAGACGCGGGTGGGGATGACTTTCTCGCTAAACCAGTGAACGCTCCAGACTTATTTAATCTCTTAGCCCATCATTTACAACTGACTTGGAATTATGAAGAAGTAGAAGTAGTAGTAAGCGAGCAAGAAATAATATTTCCCCCAGCCTCTGAACTAGAGCAAATCTATCAAGCTGGTAGAATTGGTGATATGGATACGGTGATAAATGAAGCTAATCGGTTAGAACAGTTAAACCCTGAGTATAAACCTTTTGTTGATCGTTTAAGGGAATTTACTGACAATTTTGATGACACTGGTATTAGGAAATTTATTGAACCGATTATGCGATCGGATCACCTCTAATCGCCGAATATGTGGACAAAAGTGGACTATACGGCATAATTGTATCCATCGACCCGGTGAACTATTTGGCAGTATTTAGCTCTCACAGGGCTAATCTTGCCCTTGGCAGTCACCATTTCAAACACACCTGTGGCACGAACAGTTAAGCGCCCAATATGAGTTCCTGCGAATTTTCCTTTTGGCAGAGTAGCGCGGACTATATCCCCAGTTTGAAACCCGAAAAAAGCTTTCTGTCTAGTTCGATGTCTGATCGGAAAACCATATTGGTTGGTAAGTAGTCGGACATAAATAAAGTTAACTATGTTAACTTTATTTAAGAGTAAATTTGACCCACAAATTTACCAGAGAAAAGCATATAAAAGTATTCCCTCCGTCCAACTGAATAGGTTTCACTAGAGAGTAAGAAAACTGCATTTCCAGATTTTCTATTAACTATAAATATGGTCAGTTTTGCCTCAGCCTCTCATTAAACAATTAATGGAATTTTTCCGGTTGACTAGAACTAGAATAAACCCGATTAGGATTTTTGTTCATCCTGGCTAGGCTGACCACCAAATCTAAATCTTTTTACTTCTAAGCCCTTACTAGTTTGACGAGCTTCGATTGCTGCTCTTACCGCGATGGTTAATTCATATTCATTCTCAAACATTTGACCAGCTAATTCATCTTCTTTGATTCTTTCCCACTCCGTTTCAATCAGATTTAATTCGGGAGAGTAACTGGATAATAGGAATATATATAATCCTTGTTTTTCCCATTGATCATAGTTGCTCTTCGTCAATTTACTTACGTGAACGGAATATTGGTCTTGGACAATTACAGTTATTTTGCCCGTTTCTTTCAATCTAGTTTCCGCTTGCGCGGCTTGCCAATCCATTAATTTGATATAATTCTTACTGTCAAAACTCTTAAAACTTAATCCATATTCAAAGCTTTCTCCCACGGCCAAAAATCCACATATATTTAATCTTTTCCCTTTCTTTTTAGGCTGTTTGATCTGTTTCTGTTGGCCGATTTTCCCCCAGGTATATACAGGTTCAGCCCACAGGCTAAATCCTGATTCATCCAAATATTTTAAACATATTTCACCCGCGGCTGCCGCGAATTCCAACATCTCTAAATCATTTCTTTTAGTTGCTCTTTTTTCCTGGTCTTGCTTTCCTTTTAGAGATGTTCTCGTTCTTTTCCACCGATAGTTTTTTTTGAGGATTCGACGCAACTGTCTTTGGCTCAGTTTTACTTGCCTTTCCTGGGCTAGATATTTCACTAACTGACGACTATTATAAGCTCGTTCCTCTGTCTCTAGTTTTTTTTCAATTTCTGCCAAATCTGCCTGACTCCATTTTCTTTTCCTGCCCGGACGAGGCGCATCCCATAATCCTGCTAATCCCTGTTTTTCCCAACGATGTATTGTGGCTCTCACTGTCTTAATTGACCAGTTCAGATACTTGCCGATCTGTTCCACTTTCCATCCCATTGATGATAATCTCAAGTTCGCAGCCCGATCTCTTGTTCTTAGTGGAACTCCCTCGGCTCTATTTAATTCCCATAAGGTTTGATTTTCCGCAGATGTTAAAAATATTCTCAAAGGAGGAGATGACATTTTCTTCAAACTTTTAAGTTAGCTCTATAATTATTTCACAATCAGGGTGTTTTTTTTGAAGCTAAAATCGACCTCACTTATCCCCTTAATTACCAAAATAAGTCTAATTTTTTGCTCCCATTGTCCAGCCACTTCTTTGGCCAATCTTCTCCAGATTGGACTAATTTTTCGATGACTTTGTCCAGCTTATTGCTTGACCCATACGTTTTACAAAAGTTAATACAGTACCTATTACTTTTGTCCGACTACTTAGTAGACATTTGGCGAGTACCCCATCCCTTAGCCGTAATCAGTAATGGCTTAGTAGTTTTTAAGGCTAATTTCTCAACTACTCCTACACAAGCTGCATCAAGATAGTGACGTTTTTCAATGCCTAATTTGACGCGATTGAATTTAGTTCTACCACCAGTCCACACCTCAACAGCTAGACCTGTTTCTCGTAACCGATGATATAATTCCCATCGGGTTGAATTGACAGCCGCAGCGTCTTTTAATGGTGCCTTAGCTTGCGTTAAAACTCGCTTTAAAATTTCTGGTTGATTTTTCAAAAATTTCTCAATCTGCTCATTACCTTTTTTCTGATTACAAGCATGACAAGCTAGGGTAAGATTGCTGACTCTGTCTGTTCCACCTTTACTTTTAGCTAAAATGTGTTCAATCTCTAGGGGCGTTTTTTTAGCACCACAATAAACACATTTTCTGCCCCATTTTGCCAGTAAGTATTCGCGAACTTCGTACCCTTGTAGTTCCCCTTGTTGATACTCAGTACCGCTAATTTCAGGATTAACTAGGGCTTGAGGATCAAACCTTACTAACTCTTGAGAAATGCCTGTAATTGGGGCAAATTTCCTGAGTCTGTTTACCCAAGTTAGAGTGGTTTGGACTCGGTGTTCAAGACTGGGTGCTAACCAACCTTTAGGACGGGTTCTATTTAGAAATCTTGCTTGGCGATAACGAGTTTTACGGTTCCGTCGAGTCCGACGCAACGCTCGACCGAGACTCAAGATTAGCTTTAATTGCTTGACCACGATGGGTTAATTCTGCACCCCAAATAACCGCATCATTAGATACTAATGCCAGACCAGTTGTTTGAGAACCTGGATCTATTTTTAACTGAACTGGTTTAGTTATTTCAGTTGACACAGTTTTTAAGATGATTGTAAATGGAAATCTCCGCCAAACTGCGGCTTTCCCCCGATTCAACAACAATCGAGCTTGTGCTGGATGAACAGGATTAATTGGGCGCTTGTTGGTATCGATCACAAAAACCAAGTTAGACATAGTTGAAACTCTGATTGCTCAGGTAATTTTTTCCTCGTCAATGTTACTTAGGCTTGTCATGTTCAGTTCACTTTCTTGAGCTAAATAGGAATGTTTAAAACTGAACGGCAGAGCTAAAAGCTGGAAAGCACTCGCAGGTGCCATGACCCAAGTAACGTAGTCCCTCGCTTTGCTTAGAACTGAGACTGGCCATCTCTACACTTTATGTACTGGTTGTCCAGATATGTCCAGTGTTTAGCGGATAGCTATAATTTAATCTTCAACATGGTAGTGAAATGATGTATATTAAAGGTAAGAGAGAAATGAAAATTTGTCTACTATCTGGGAGCAATACTCCGGACAAAATTAAACTGCAATCGCACCGTAGGAAAGTAGTTCTGAGTAATTGGGATGGCTTTTGATCAAAGTCGGCTCCAAATCTAACTTCAAAATAAATTGTTCCAAAAGATGCGCGTTGAAGGCTTGGCGTTTATAAGTAGCCATAGAAAAGATAAAGGGCTCATCTTCTTGATGGTTTAATCTGGCTGATAATTTGGCAATATTCAAAGCTGTCAGACTAGCATTAAAATGAAAATCTAATTTGGCCGCATCACGGGCTTGACAATCCACTAATCCTGTAAACTGTTTAGCATCACGAAAAATAAATTCAATCTGAAAACGAGCCTGATAATACTCGTAAATTTCCAGGGCGGTCAGCGACAAATCTGTTGAAAACAAAATTAGATAACCAGTTTTGTCAGGCTGACGCTGATCAACAACCACGACAATTTTAATGTTTCTCTCTAAGGAGACATGATTAACTATCGCACTATAAATATTAACTGATTTCTCAACTTCCTGGCCCCAAGTCAAACGACTTAAATTAGTGAAATTGACTTTTCCTGCATAGAGACGTGGGCGACCACGCTCTTTTTGTTCACCCTGATATAAATAACGCATATTGGCATCAATCCGCAATTTACCTAGGTAATGAAAATTGACAGATATCACCCCATCAACAAACTTTTTTTTACTATAGTACCCATCAGCTACTAGGTGGCGTATATCCGATGGAATATAGCTTTGAGCTCTTTTTAGTTGCTCTAAATACTGATCTACTCTTGTAGCTTCATCCTCTTGATTGTCCGATGTTTTCGGACTAGATTTTCGGGATTTTTTCTGATTTTTTCCTGGCGATTTTTTGGTGGTTTTTCTTGGTGATTCTGTGGGCAAAGATGGTGATGTTTGCTGAACAGATAAAGCATAAGCCGTGTTGATATCTAAATCAATAAGTGCGAGCAGAGAAATTTCTAACCCCCGTTCTGCTTGGCTCTTACTACTATTATAGAAATAATCTTTTCCATAGGTTTTTTTACCACTTTTTTGAATAAATGAACAGTCCATTGCTAAAATTTTTCGACTCGTGACCGCTAGGGCTAATTGCAGGAGTTGTTTATTTAACTCCAAAAAATTGAAGGAGCGCTGAAAATGGCGTCGATAAGTTTTTTCGTTTAACTGCGAGTAACGACTTAAATTAGTAAAATTGACTTTACCATAGACTAACAAGATAGTTGTCATTAAGGTTAAGAAAAATTTTTTTTGAGCTTTACTAATCCCAGCAAGTTGAGTTAAGATGTTTTCTAGAAAATTCATAATTATCGGTCGGGTGGAATTTACTATGTAAATTCTCTCACGATCGATATTTTTTTGGTGATCTCAGTAAGGAAAAAATTGCGCCCAATCCGTTCGGTTGCCTGATTTGGCCAGAAAATTGTTCAAGTAGAAAACGATTCAGAATCGAAAATATCTGCCAAATCAGGTTTTCGGCTAGTCCCAGTCTGTCTTTTGGCTATTGGACCGAAAACTATTGGTTAGTCAATTATACCTATAAATAATTTTCTCTCACCAAAGTGTCCGGAGTATTGTGGGAGAATGATAGCTAAGAATAGCTAATCAGTAATATTAACTATTATGGCCACTATTGAAGAATTAATCGCAGATATCCAAAAAGAAGCACAAAGAGCCGAGTTTCCGATCGATGAACCAGTTTATCACCAAGCTGGACTCGAACCGACCTTACCAATCCTTTATGCTGGTAATCTGGCCAGTGAGTTATGTTTTTTTGCGCGGGATTTGGGTAAAGATGAAGTATATAATCGTCAACCACTTTATGGAGCTGCTGGGAGAATGGTACGTGGTGGACTTTATCAGGCTTTTTATGGTCAGGAAGCCAAAAATAATGGGGAACTAGAACAAGTATTAGACCGAGTTTTATTAACTAATACTGTTCCTTATAAACCACCCGGAAATAAAGCTTATATCGAAGCAGTTAAAAAAAGATTTCGTCCATTTATTGAACAATTTTTAGTATTACATTGGCAAGGAAATAAAATTATCACTTTAGGAAATGAAGCTTTTAATTGGTTTACTCCCTACGGTGCTAAAGGTGCCTTAAAAGAGTTTTTCACCAACAGCGATCGCTACACTAAAAGTATCAAAGTCACCCTAGATGCTAAAGATGACCAATGGAACCTCATTTCGAGAGAAGTAACTTTACTCCCACTCCCCCACCCATCACCACTTAATCAACAATACTACGCACAATTTCCGCAATTATTACAGCAACGATTAGCAGAAATCTTTACCTAATGGTTGATTAGGTTAGATATTAGTTAATTGTTCGATAAAATAAAGCTTTCAGCTACTGACTACGTGAAATTTATTTTGCCTATTTAGAACCGCTCATTTAAGATTTAGTATGGCAAATCAATCTAAAAGCTAATAGAACTCTAACGATCAGCAACTATACCTACATAAAATTAATATTTTTTTATTGCTTAAAATTTGAGCAAGAGTTAGCATTTTAACAACTAGACAATTTTTGTTCGTGACTTTGCATAGACAAAAATTAAGTGCAAGCCAATCGAATAATTAGACAGGTTAAAAAGTCGTTTTCCTAGCAGATAAAATTCTTACTTAAGGAATGGAAAAATGCTGATTAATCAAGAGCAAGTTTTTTCGATGCAGAATCAATCTCAGCTACAATCATCCGGAGCATTTAACTCCCTTAATTATGGCGGTATCTTACCAACAGAAATGGGAAATTTCAGTCAATTGAATAACCCAGGTAATATTGGGAGCGGAAATATTTCTCCTCCTAATAATCTCTTTAATAATTCTCTTCAGACATCAAGCGATCGCCAAGTTCAATCGGTCAATAATCCCGCTCAAATTGATCCGATTACTGGACAAACACTCGGACAAAATTCTCCAGTGAATTCCGAAATAGACCCATTAACAAATAATAGTAATCAAGCACAAGTGAGTAACAATTATGGCAACTTACCCTTAAGTTTTATTGCCAATGAAGGACAATTTGATGAACCAGTAAAATTTGAAGTGAAGGGAGCAAATGAGACAATTTCCTTTAGACCAGATGGGGTGATATTTAATAGTCAAAGCCAGAGTGGAGGGCAAAAACTCAATTCTGAAGTGAACTTAACTTTTGTAGGTGCTAATCAGCAGCCTAACATTGTGGGAGATGCTAAACTAGCAGGAGTAGCTAACTTCCTTACCAGTAATGATTCCAGTCAATGGAAAACAAACGTTCCGACCTATGGGGATGTTATCTATCAACAAATCTATCAAGGAATTGATTTAGTTTATCTGGGGAATACGGGACAACTCAAGAGTGAGTTTATCGTAGCACCGGGAGCAAATCCGAATCAAATCTTATTAAATTATCAAGGAGAAAAAGGAATAAGTATCGCCAGTAATGGAGACTTAGTATTACAAACTGAGTTAGGAGAGATGCGAGAAAAAGCACCGTTTATTTACCAAGATATTAACGGGAAACAGGTGCAAGTAACCGGAAACTATTATCTGTCAAATGATGGCAAAGTAGGGTTTAATATCGGTGATTACGATCGAAGTAAACCATTAGTAATCGATCCAGTATTGGGTTATTCAACTTATTTAGGTCAACCCAGTAACTCTAGTGGATTGGGAATTGCTGTGGATAATAGTGGTGCTGCTTATGTAACTGGTGTTATTAGTGATATTGATTTGTCTTATTTTAATCTCAGACAGGTCTCAAGTCCAAACTCTTATTATTCTCTTAGTAATGGTGCTTTTATCACCAAATTAAATCCTCAAGGGACAGGAGTGGTATATTCTACTTTCTTTGGTGGACCTGGAGTTGTTGGTACTTGTATTACGGTTGATGCTAATGGTAATGCTTATATAGGAGGAACTGCTTTCGCAACATCAGATATCTATTCAGGTGATATTCCCATTGTGGGTGGATTTCAAAAAACCTTGTTAACTAAGCCCAGTAATAATGGCTCGAATGGATTTGTAGCAGAGTTGAATTCTAGCGGTGCTGGTGTAATTTTTTCAAGTTATTTAGGAGGAACAGGTGGTTTCGATGAAATTAATGGGATTGCCATTGATAATGTCGTGCAGAATCCGTCTAACCCCCAATTGCATAATATCTATGTGACAGGAGCAACAAATTCAGCTGATTTTCCCACAGTAAATGCCCTATTTCCTAGATTCTCTGGATCTGGTGGTGGTACTGTTGCTTTTGTCACTAAAATTAGTGGAGGAAAGATCAACTACTCAACTTATTTAGGTGGCAATGACAATAGCCCTGAAAATCAAGGAAATGCGATCGCTGTCGATAATGCTGGTGAAGCTTATGTGACAGGAATAACGGGTTCAACTGATTTTCCTCTTTTTAATGCTTTGCAAATCCAGCCATCAGGTGGTTTTATTACTAAACTGAATGCAACTGGAAACGGATTAATCTTTTCTACCTATACAAATGCAGCTAGTGCGATCGCGGTCGATAATGTTGGTAACGCTTATATAACAGGACAAATAAATTCTACCAGCTTTCCGATTATCAATGCGGTTCAAACCAACCCTAGTAATATGTTTGTAACTAAATACAATTCCAATGGTTCAGGGATCTACTATTCTACCTATCTCGGTGGTAGCGGAGGGGGTACACCTACGGGAATCGCGGTTGATAACCTAGGTAATGCTTATATCACTGGGGTGACACGAGATCCTACTGATTTTCCCATCCTAAATTCGATTCAAGGTCCATCAACATATGGTGGAGATGCTCTTTTTGTCACGAAAATCAATCCTGCTGATCATATAGTTTACTCTACCTTATTGGATGACGCTGTTAGTGCAGCGATCGCGGTAGATAGTCAAGGTAATGCTTATTTAACCGGTTCTACCCCTGGTTCTAACCTCTCATCAAATTTTCCTATCATTAATGGCGGAGTTCAAAGTACCTCGAACTCTGCTTTTGTAACAAAAATAATCCCCAGAAATATTCCAGCTAATTCTAGTGATTTTAATCGAGATGGTAATAACGACATTATTCTCAGATATAAGCCCACTAACCAACTATTTGTCTGGATTATGAATGGGACAACTCCTACTAACTTAGTCCCTGTACCTATATCAGCTGGCGATCCGATAGTTACCGATCCGAACTCCAGTGTAGTAGGAGTGGGTGATTTTCTCAGAAATGGAAATCCTGATATTTTGTTTTATAATACATCAAATCCTCAACCATTCATTGCGATGTGGCAGATGACTAGAGGAACCATTAGCTCACCTGGACCACAATCAAATACAAATTACTTCGCCGCTACACTTCCGGACGCAAATTGGAGTATTCAAGGAGTAGGTGATTTTAATGGTGATGGTAATGCAGATATTGTATTGAAGTATGCACCGACGAATCAACCTTTTATCTGGATTATGGGCAGTAATTCTATCTCTTCCGTTCCATACCCTACCGGATTAGTCCCATTACCGCCACTAGCCAACAGTAACTGGAGTATTAAAGGAGTAGGAGATTTCACGGGAAATGGAAACCAAGATATTCTCTTATATTATGCACCGACCGGGCAACCTTTTATCTGGACGATGAACGGTACTACAGTGACTGGTTTAATTCCATTACCTTCTATGCCCGATCCGAATTGGAGTATTAAAAAAGTAGCTGATTTTAACGGTGCAGGAACCGCAGATATTCTCTGGTACAACTCCCAGACTAGACAAACTCTCGTCTGGTTTATGAATCAAGGTAAGGTTTCTGGTCAAGCTAATATCCCATCTTTTCCAACCGCTGATTGGGAAATAGTTGGTTAAGGTGAGGATTCTATCTTGAGGTAAAATTAATCGACCCTGGGTGGTAGTTAGTTTAATCGACTAGCGATCGCCCTTCAATTACCATCCCATTGTTCCCGGTTCACCTTTAAATGGTCCAACAACATCAGTGGTAATCCATCCTCCATAGAAATTACCAGATTGGGGTGTCACCAACTCATCATTGACATAACAAGCATCCATTAAACTAGCATTAAAACCATAGTATTCTTGCAGGGACAAAAAATTAGGAGTAGTCGCAATATATTGCCAAACCGCATAGTTAATATACTGATCACCAATCTTAACATCATAATATTGATAGCGACCTTTCCATTCACACAAGTTTTTTTTCTCTGTAGCAATCAGATATTCTAGTTTAATGTCTTCAGGTGGAAAATAATAGCTAGGGGGATGACTGGTTTCTAACACCCTTTTACCTCGGGTAGTTTCAGCCAAAACAATCCCCTTACAAATCACTTTTAGATGTTTATTGGTATCTTGTAAAATTGCCGGACGTGGATAATCCCAAACAGATTCTTGACCGGGTTTTGGTGGAATAGGAAGAGGTCTCATAAATCTCCGATTGCAGATTTTTCAGTGATAGAGCGATCGCCTGATCAAGTTATTATGATTTAGTCAGGTAAATTGCCAAAATGCTGCTGATAACGAGCTAATAACATTTCCAACTGTTCAAGTCGAAGATGTTCTTGTTCAGCTCTTTGCTCTGCTTGAATTCTGGCTAAATTTTCCTGTTCTAGAGCATCTAACAACTCATCGGGAGTTAACAATTTTTTGCCATTATCTTCGCGATAAAAACTAATCAAATCACCTTCCACAGCTAAACTCAATTGTAAAGGATCACTCCGACCATCAAAAATTTCCTCAAACACCTCTCCTCGTAAACGATAACCCCGCAACCTTTCGGGAATCCACTCTCCTTTGGGATCAAACAACCAATATTCTCTTACCCCCAACTGTTCATACAGAATTCTCTTAAAGCTTTTATCATAGTCTTCAGTTTCTTTACCAGTGATTTCAAAAATCACTACCGGAATCTGACCTTCTTCCCAAATTTTATAACCATCCCTTAACCTGGGTTGCACATCAAAAATCACCATCACATCAGGAGCAGTTCGCAATTTCGGAAAACCTTGAGCATAATAAAGAAACTGATTAGCCAAAACACTTGCTTGATGACCTTTAAGATATTGTCGCAGGACTTGTAAAGTATTGAGCAGCACATAAAAATTATCAACTGCTTCCATCCCAGGTTCATAATTTCGACCCTGAGCCAAAGGTTGAGCGGGTTCTTCTATGTATGAGTCAAAAGTCATAAGGATATTTTGAGGTTGATTGTCTATTTTAGGATACTTGCAAGCTGATCTCAATTTATCTCGGCAATTTTCCCTGGTTCAACTTGGATATCTGAATCCGGAAACTGAGATAATGATTGTCCGAACTAGAGAAAAACTACTATGCGACTGTCCCAAATGCTATTCGTCACTCTGCGGGAAGACCCAGCTGAAGCAGAGATACCTAGTCATAAACTCTTACTCCGAGCAGGTTACATCCGTCGAATTGGTAGTGGTATTTATGCTTATTTACCTCTGATGTGGCGCGTTTTAAAAAAAGTATCCCAAATTGTCCGGGAAGAAATGGACGCAACTGGGGCCGAAGAATGTTTGTTACCCCAAATTCAACCAGCAGAATTATGGCAAGAATCGGGTCGTTGGGATACCTATACTAAAGCTGAGGGGATTATGTTTTCCCTAACCGATCGACAAGAACGAAAACTGGGACTTGGACCAACTCACGAAGAAGTAATTACCACGATCGCGAAAGAACTGATCCGCTCCTATCGACAATTACCTTTACATCTTTACCAAATCCAAACTAAATTTCGGGATGAAATTCGTCCTCGTTTTGGGTTAATGCGAGGAAGAGAATTTATTATGAAAGATGGCTACTCTTTTCACACCGATGAAGAAAGCCTAAAAAAAACTTACCAAGATATGAACCGTGCTTATAGTAATATGCTCCGTCGGTCTGGGTTAGCTTTTCGTGCAGTTGAAGCTGATTCTGGAGCAATTGGTGGATCGGGTTCTCAAGAATTTATGGTATTAGCAGAAGCTGGCGAAGATGAAGTGATCTACACTGAAGATGGCAAATATGCAGCTAATGTAGAAAAAGCTGTTGCTTTACCTCCTGATCCCGAACCATCTCCTTTTACCAGTTATGAAAAACGCTCAACTCCAGAAACCGATACCATTCCCAAACTCTGCAAATTTCTCAAGTGTTCTGCTACTCAAATAGTCAAAAATATCCTTTATCAGGCTCTTTACGATCAAGGAACAACCGTTTTAGTATTGGTCAGTATCCGTGGCGATCGCGATGTGAATGAAGTAAAATTGCAAAATGAATTAACTAAACTAGCATCTCAATATAAGTCTCAAACTTTACTAACTCTTAAAGTTCCGGATGCTGAGGAACAGCAAAAATGGGCTGCTCGGTCTCTTCCTTTAGGTTACATTGCTCCTAATCTAGGTGATGATTATATTAGTAAGGTTAAAGATATCGCACCGCAGTTTTTGCGTTTAGTAGATCGAACAGCGGTAGATTTAACCAATTTCGTCACTGGTAGTAATGAATCTGGTTATCATGTTGTTGGTGCTAATTGGAATCAGCAATTTCCCTTACCCCAAGTAGTTGATATTCAGAAAGCCAAACCAGGCGATCGAGCGATTCACGATCCAGAACAAATTCTCCAAAGTGCTAGAGGAATTGAAGTTGGTCATATTTTTCAATTAGGAAGCAAATATTCCCAAGCAATGAACGCAACCTATACTAATGAACAAGGTGAAGAAATTCCTTTAATTATGGGTTGTTATGGAGTAGGAGTTTCCCGGTTAGCACAATCAGCAGTAGAACAATCTTATGATCAAAATGGGATAATTTGGCCCGTCGCGATCGCTCCCTATCATGCAATTGTCACGATTCCTAATATCACTGATCCTCAACAAGTTGAAATTGCAGAAAAACTCTATAATGAGTTAAACCAAGCTGGAATTGAAACTCTGTTAGACGATCGAGATGAACGAGCTGGGGTAAAATTTAAAGATGCGGATTTAATCGGAATTCCCTATCGAATTGTTCCGGGTCGATCTCTGAAATCAGGTAAGGTAGAAGTAGTTGAACGCGCTACTCAAAAATCTCAAGAAATTCCCATTGCTGACGTTAAATCCACGCTGAAACAATGGATTGAATCTGCTTGCTCTTAGCTGATTTCTATCACTAAATTTAACCCTCACAAACACTCTAATTTTGTTAATGATCAGATGCTTAAGAGTTAGGAATAATACTTGGTTTGTAGTAAGCGCTTACTACAAACGAATTATTTAATTTCTATAGCGTATTCCAGGTTTGTGAAGTATAGCACTTGTGTCGATGTTTCGACTACACTCAACACAAGGCATAGTCGAGATAGTGTTGTCTGTGAATGGAAGATGGGGTAGTTCATCAAGGTG
This sequence comes from uncultured cyanobacterium, assembly GCA_963744145.1. Classification (GTDB taxonomy): domain Bacteria; phylum Cyanobacteriota; class Cyanobacteriia; order Cyanobacteriales; family CAWUOF01; genus CAVUSO01. The sequence continues at coordinate 3,825,529 of CAVUSO010000001.1, forward strand.
ATCTGTGGGGCAGGGCGGGTTCATGAAGGTTATTTGTGTGTGGCAAATTCAGCGGTGAACCCGCCCCTACGAGATCATAAAAATGTATTGTCAATGAATTTATAAAGCAGGATTTGTAGGGGCGGGTTCACCAGTTAATTCTGACATAAATAGATCAACATCATCAACCCGCCCAACCAACACAGATCAATCACAATTGACTTTAACTGATCGGACAGACAAGATGCCTATCTCACAATCTTACTGTACTTCATCAACAGGTTATCCGCAAGGTGATCTGTGGGGCAGGGCGGGTTCATGAAGGTTATTTGTGTGTAGCAAATTCAGCGGTGAACCCGCCCCTACGAGATCATAAAAATGTATTGTCAATGAATTTATAAAGCAGGATTTGTAGGGGCGGGTTCACCAGTTAATTCTGACATAAATAGATCAACATCATCAACCCGCCCAACCAACACAGATCAATCACAATTGACTTTAACTGTTCGGACAGGCAAGATGCCTTTCCCATCACAATCTTACTGTACTTTATCAACAGGTCATCCGCTGTATTCCTTAAATATTTCCTAAATTAATATCATGGAATTTTTGACCATATTACTATCAACACTACTAACTTTAGTCTCACCAACCGGGTTAATAGTAGATCGAGCTGGTGAAAATATAATTCGGGCTAGATTTAAAAAAGTTGAACACCTAAAAGTTCGAGTAGATAATCCTCCTGCTTATCAAATATTACAAGGTAAAATTGAGCGATTATTAATTGCTGGAAGCGGATTGTTTCCTAGTCAAGATTTCCGAATTGATCTACTAGAAATCGAAACAGATCCAATTAAAATTGATCCGAATAGCTTCAAAAAAAGAAAACCCAAATTAAAACAACCCTTCCAAGCAGGAATTCATTTAGTCTTAAAACAAGAAGACATTAATCAAGCTCTGCGATCGCCACAAATCAAGGAAAAATTAGCTAAAATTAGTGGTAATTTTCTCAAATATCCACAATTGCAACCAGGACAACAGTTAGAATTTATCAATCCACATCTAGAATTTTTACAGAACAATCGAATCCTGATCCAAATAGAGATCAAAGAAAGAGAATTCCCTGATTTATTAACCATATCGGCTGAAACTGGACTAGCAGTAATTCGCGGACATCAATTACAATTAATCCAACCCATCATTTTGATTAATGGTCAAGCAGCACCGACCAAACTGGTAAACGCGATCGCGACGGGATTTAATACCAAATTAGACCTGAGTCGTTTAGAATCCCGTGGAATTACTGCCAGATTACTACAATTAAAAATAACACCTACCAGACTAGACATGGCCACATTTATCAAAATCGAGCCCCGATTTCTGGAAAATCACCAATTTTGATGTAGTTAGCGAAGGGAGTGCCATATTTATACCCTTAATCTAACTAATTTAAACCCTACCCAATCTTTCCGGAGAATTAAATATATGCAAAAGCAACAACCTCATCATCACCTTTGGCTCCGTATAATTACGGGTTTCTCAGTTCTGATCGTCAGTGTGGGTCTCGCTTGGTGGACTTGGTACGAGAAAACCAATCTGTCAATTTCCACCCATACTAATACCATTAAATCATTACCAGTAGCACAACTAGATCAACCAGTAGCACAAAAACTTCCAGAACTAAAAGCTAAAGATTTAGCGAAAGAAAATGTTCCAGAAGTTTACTGGCTCCAGGATACAGGTAATCATGTCGAACTTGTTCCCAGTCGAATCCAGCAAAAAGCTGTAGACCGAGCTAGCACCCTAGAGATTGCTTTCCATCGATTATTAGATCAACCAAAAGATACTAATCTCTTCAGCGCTATCCCTCAAGGGACAAAAATCCTCAAGGTCAACATAGAGGTAGACGGGGTTCATATTAATTTATCCCAAGAATTTACCAAGGGCGGAGGTAGTGCGTCCATGATCGGTAGATTGGGACAAATTCTTTATACTGCTACGAGTTTAGAACCAAGAGCCATGGTATGGATTTCCGTAGAAGGAAAACCATTAACTACCTTGGGTGGGGAAGGTTTAGAGATTTCTCAACCCATCGATCGTCACAGTTTTGACACCAGTTTTCAGCTTTAAACAGCCATTAGCGTTTTGCCGTTAAACTAAAATCACGAAACTGACGGGCTTGTTCTTCAATCCGAGTAGCCAGACGATCGCAAACTAAGTTACATAACTCAAAAATTAAATCATCTTCTACTCGATAATAGGCGGAAGTTCCTTCAGTTCGGCGGCTGAGAATACCAGCTTGAAGCATAACTTTTAGGTGTTTTGAGACATTTGCTTGACTAGTTTGGGTAGCTTCAACCAAATCTTGGACACATTTCTCACCGTCGCGGAGCAAATTTAAAATTCGCAGCCGCATCGGCTCACCTAAAATACTGAAATACTCAGCAACTTGTTGTACAACTTCCTGTGGTACATTAGGCGCTGCTTTCATCGGCTTTAACCAGAAATAACTGATCCCCAAATTGTAGCAATCTACATATCTATAACGATAGAAGAATCTTTAACCTTTAGCTAGGATTAATTCGCATTAGTAGTTGGTCATATTCCACCGGTTCCCCATTTTTGACCAAAATTTCCATCACCTGTCCTGAGATTTCCGCTTCAATTTCATTCATAAGTTTCATCGCTTCAATCGTACAAATCGTTTGACCCACAGAAATGCGATCGCCAATTTCCACAAAAGGGGCTTCACCTGGCGCGGGGGCCCGATAAAAAGTCCCTACCATTGGTGATTTCACTTCTACCCACCGTTTATCAACTGGTGGTGTTAAGGTTGGTGCTAGTCCGGTGGTTACACCACTAGGATGAGAACTCTCAACTTCAGGTGTTTTTATTACTAGGGTTGATGAAGGTGTAACCACAGGTGCTAATTCAGGTACAGTGCTGCTATCTAAAGACCTAGATGCAGTCCCGGACAGATTCTTACGCACCATCAATTCAAAATCAGCACTTTTTAAACTTAGTTCAGCGATTTCGGTGCGATCAAAAGCCGCTAGCAGTTCGCAAAGTTGCTTAAAATCCAATTGCACAGCTTTGTATCCTTAATATCTGTTCAGATGGGCAAAACGCCCATCAGTAATTATTGGTCAATGCTCCATCAGCTCAGACTCAGGATCAATTGACCAATAACCAATCATTCCTGACAACAATTTATTCCCGTCCCAAATAAGTATCTGAGCGAGTATCAATGCGAATGCGCTCTCCCACAGAAATAAAGAGAGGAACCATGACTTGGGCACCAGTTGTAACAATGGCAGGTTTAGTCCCGCCAGTCGCAGTATCTCCTTTGACTCCTGGATCAGTTTCAATTACCTCTAAAACTACGGAATTAGGCAGTTCCACATCGAGAACTTGTTCTCCCCAGCGGATCACATTCACCTCCATCCCTTCAATCAAATACTTGACGCGATCGCCAATTTGGGAGGCATTTAATCTACCTTCTTCGTAATTTTCCATATCCATAAAGACATAGTCATCACCTTCTTTATAGGTATGTTGCATGGTGTTCTTTTCCAGATTAGCTTGGGGCACGGTTTCCCCTGCCCGGAAGGTTCGCTCTACTACATTACCGTTCTGTGCATTTTTGAGTTTGGTTCTGACAAAAGCAGAACCTTTTCCTGGCTTGACGTGGAGAAATTCCACAACTCGCCATACTCCTCCGTCTAGTACGATGGTGACACCTGGTCGAAAGTCGTTACTGGAGATCATGAAATTTGATGTTTGGGCAGATCAATCGGCAATCTATTTTAACTCTCTGGTGGCACTTACCTATCATTTCTGACGGAGAGTCACAAAAAAGTTAATGAGGATTTTAATCTTTGACCCATTTAGCCGATCAGTAACACCCCTATGGCAAGATGAGAAAAGCACAAGCCTAAAATCTGATTTTGCCGCAATTGTGAATTTATGCTGAATTTTAACAATCTGATTCGCAGATCTAACCGTTGGGTAAAGACCTTTATCCTCTCATTCCTGTTGGTTTTTCTGTTTTTGGGAATTAACCCAGCTGATGCGGCTTTATTTGGGCGAAATGGTGGTTTACCATCGGGAAATGCAATTACTGATGGTAAAGCCCTCTTACGGTATTCTTTACCAATTGATAATCAGTCAATCCGTGAAATTCAAATTAATTTGGAAGATATATACAATGAATTACGGGGGAAACGCTGGAATAATATATCTCAGAAAATCAGTCAAACTGAAAAAATTTTGAGTTTTCACGCATCTGATCTAATTGCCAGCGTACCGGACTCGAAAAAACCGGAAGCTGAATTACTGTTCCAGAAGTTGCAAACTGGGATAGCAAATATCCGTGATGCTGTTAAATCTAAGGATAAGCAAGCAACTACTCTTCAACGTTCTCAACTGCTGGAAATAGTTGGTCAGCTAGAAGAAGCGATGGTAGCACAATTTCCCTTTCAAAGTCCTCCAGAATACCGTCATCTACCCTACTTAAAAGGTCGTGCTACGGTAGAAATGACTACGGATAAAGGAAATATTACTCTGATCGTTGATGGTTATAGTGCGCCAATTACTGCTGGCAATTTTGTGGATTTAGTTCAGCGCGGTTTTTATAATGGTCTTGAGTTTACCCGTGCTGAAGATTCTTATGTTTTACAAGCTGGTGACCCTCCTGGTCCAGATAATGGGTTTATTGATCCTACTACTGGTAAATACCGTGCTATTCCTTTAGAAGTTCTGGTGAAAGGTGATTCTGCTCCTTTCTATGGAATTACTCTCGAAGATGCTGGTCGTTATCGGGATGAACCTGTTTTACCTTTTTCTGCTTATGGTACTGTGGCAATGGCTCGTCCCGAAACTGATGCTAATGGTGCTTCTTCTCAATTTTTCTTTTTCCTGTTTGAAGCTGAGTTGACTCCAGCTGGACGCAATTTGTTAGATGGTCGTTATGCGGTTTTTGGTTATGTGGTTGAAGGTCAGGAAGTTCTCGGTCAGCTTAAAGCTGGGGACAAAATTAAATCTGCTCAAGTTGTTCAAGGAGCTGAATATTTATCCCCACCCTTAAGCACAACTGAACCTGTTTCCTAAAATTAACCGGAGCAGATAGTTATCTGCTCCGGTAGCTGGAAACTATATTGATGAGGTTTTCATATGGCAATTCTAGAAGTTATTTTTGTTGTTGCTTTGGGGATTTTACTAGGATTATTGCTGTTAAATGCTCTGAATAATCAACAACAGCAACGACAGTTAGAAGATGCTTTTTATCGATTACTTGAAATTCAAAATGGTCAGATTTCTCTGATTCAGTTAACGGTTGCTGCTCGCGTTAATGCGGAATTAGCACAACAATATTTAGAGCGTCAAATCCAATTTTTTAGTGCTAGCCTAGAAGTTGATGCTGATGGGGATACTTTTTATCGCTTTCCGAAGTTACGCTTACCAGAGAAAGGCTGATTGATCTAACTGAAAAAATGATAATTTTGTCGATTTAATGATTAAACTTAGATTAAATTATATTTAAGTAAAATTGCCCGCAATTAATAAGGAAGGTTTTTTCTGCTAGTTAGAGAAATTGGAGAAAAAGGACTTTTAAAGTTATTACAGAGTTTCTGTCCCCCAGAAATTGTCGGTGATGATGCGGCAATCCTAGCAACTGAATCTGGGCGATCGCTGGTAATAACAACAGATATGTTAGTTGATGGAGTACATTTTAGCGATCGCACGACTGCTCCAGAAGATGCAGGCTGGCGTGCGGCTACTGCTAATTTATCAGATTTAGCGGCGATGGGAGCTAGTCCGATCGCAATTACCGTGGGATTGGGTTTGAGAGGAGATACCCCAGTTGATTGGGTCGAGCGACTATATCAAGGAATGACTAACTGTCTTGAGCAATATCAGACCCAAATTGTGGGTGGAGATGTAGTGCGATCGCCAATCAATACCATATCAATTACAGCAATTGGACAAGTTCAACCCGATCGGGTAATTCATCGTGGGGTAGCTCAACCGGGAGATGAGATTGTAGTTACCGGAGCGCATGGTGCAGCGCGAGCTGGGTTAGAATTACTACTTGACCCAAATATCGGTCAGCATCTCTCAGCTAGCGATCGACAATTTTTAATTCAAGCACACCAAAGACCCGTCCCCAGATTAGACATATTACCGATCTTGACCGAAATTTTGGCGACCGATGCACCATATCAGATTGCCGGGATGGATAGTAGTGACGGTTTAGCTGATGCGATCAGTCAAATTGCCATCAGTAGTGGAGTTGGGGCCAAAATCGATCGGCAGTTAATCCCGATTCCCACAGCACTTAATTTATTTACTAGCGCCGAAGTATCCCTGAATTATGTCCTATATGGTGGAGAAGATTTTGAACTTGTTCTGTGTTTACCATCGGAAAAAGCCCAGCTTTTAGTACAAAAGCTGGGAAAAGGGGCCGCTATTATTGGCCACATCACTAAATGCCCAGATATTTTCTTAGTAGACTCGCAATCAACCGACCAGAAGCAGATGATTAATCTCAAGTTAGGGTTTCAGCATTTTTGAGAGCTAAGACTGCCATTTTTGAGCCACCAATTCTGCTAAATCAACTACTCGTTGACTGTAGCCCCACTCATTATCATACCAAGACACAACTTTCACCATGTCGCCACCCATGACCATCGTCAGACTAGCATCAACAATCGAAGAAGCATCATGTCCTCGATAGTCAGATGAAACCAAAGGTAAGTCATTGTATTCGAGGATTCCTTTCATGGAACCTTCTGCGGTTTCTTTCAGAACTTCATTCACCTGTTCAGCAAAGGTATGTTTTTCCACCTGAACTACCAAATCCACCACCGAAACGTTAGGAGTTGGCACCCGCATAGCGATTCCATTTAATTTGCCTTTCAGGTCTGGAATGACCAGAGCCACAGCTTTGGCAGCTCCAGTAGAGGTCGGCACAATATTCATTGCCGCCGCTCTAGCTCGTCGAGGATCGCGGTGACTTGAGTCAAGTAACCGCTGGTCACCAGTATAACTATGGGTGGTAGTCATAGTGCCTTTAATGATCCCGAAATGCTCATGCAATACCTTAGCGACTGGGGCTAAACAATTGGTAGTGCAACTAGCATTGCTAATAATGACGTGCTTTTGATGTTCATAGGTTTCATGATTGACCCCCACCACAAAAGTTCCGTCCTCATCTTTACCAGGAGCCGTAATCAGCACCTTTTTAGCACCAGCTTTTAAATGCTTAGAAGCTCCTGCTTTGTCGATAAACACCCCAGTCGATTCGATAATCAGATCAATTCCCCACTCTGCCCAGGGCAAGTTTTCTGGATTACGATCTGATACGCATTTAGCGGTTTTGCCATTAACTGTGATGGAGTTCTCATCTGCACTAATGTCAGCTTTAAACGTCCCCAGCATGGAATCGTATTTCAGCAGGTGGGCGTTGGTTTTTGGGTCAGAAGTGTCGTTAATACCGACTACTTCTAATTGGCTATTTTCTCGACCCAGCCAGCATCGCATGAAGTTACGTCCGATGCGTCCAAACCCGTTGATCGCGACTCTAATCACTGCGTCTTGCCCTCTGTATACTTAAATTAGGTGCTTAGTAATCCCCACATCATATCGCAAAGGGTGTCAGATTCTTTTTTTTTCGTTTCTCGACCTGATTTACTGATTTTGCCCATCAATTCCCGACCGTCTCCAGCACGATCAGCATTTTTTTTTCTTTAGTCCCGGATTTACTGGTAAAGTAAATCGGCAGCTTAACAGGTAGATAAAATTAAAAATTTTCACCAGTTAATCTGGGTTTTGGTTGATGATTTTTCGGAAAATAGCCGGATAATAGATGAAGTGACCAGAAGCCAGCAGTTAAGGATGTGATGATCAAAACATCACTCTACCACCTCTCCAAATCGGTGGAAAAGATATGGAAAACGAGTAATCGGAAATCTCGTGATAATGCTGTATCGTGAAAAAACAATTACTGCTATGATATCGCGTATTATTGGTGCCGTGTGGTGTGTAAGGAGCGTTGGATGCTGAATTCTGTTGATTTCAGTGGCAGACCGTTTCATTTCATCGGCATTGGTGGAATTGGGATGTCGGCCCTTGCCTACATTTTAGCCAAACGTCAGTTGCCTGTATCTGGTTCAGATATTCGCTCAAGCCACATTACTCAGCGTTTGCAGGAGAGTGGTGCTCATATTTTTGGTAGTCAAGATCCAACCAATTTTGATTTTTTTCAATCTCAGTCAAATTTCCCAAATGAGACAGTTTTAGAGAAATCATCTTGTCTGTTATCGACTGGGGGACAAGGAGCAACAAGCTCGACTCGGAAGGAAACTAATCGAGTTAATCGTCAACAGACATGGTTTGGATTACCCCAAGTGATTTGTTCGACAGCGATTCAAACAGCTAATGCTGAGTATCAAGCAGCTCAAGATTTAGGATGTCCGATTTTTCATCGGGCAGAGCTATTAGCAGCTTTGAGTCAGGACTACCATCACAGTATTTTGGTCGCTGGTACTCATGGAAAAACTACCACTAGTAGTTTGATGGGCTACCTGCTGTTACAGGCAAATTTAGACCCAACGATTGTAGTCGGTGGAGAGGTAAATGCTTGGGAAGGGAATGCTCGATTGGGACATAGTTCCTATTTGGTCGCAGAAGCCGATGAATCTGATGGTTCTCTGGTTAAACTAGCCGCAGAAATAGGCGTAATCACCAATATTGAACTGGATCATCCTGACCACTATGATAACCTCGAAGAAGTAATTGCTACTTTTCAGGTGTTTGCCAAAAGGTGTAAAAAAGTGGTGGCTTGCATTGATTGTGCGACAGTTCGCGATCGCTTGCCAGCTACAGTTACTTATAGTCTTGATTGGTCGCTGGGTGCTGACTATACGGTTGATCATGTTGTCTATCAGTCCGATGGTACAACCGCAGATATTTGGGAAAGGGGAAAAAAATTAGGTCAGCTCAAATTAAAATTGTTGGGAAAACATAATCTCAATAATGCCTTGGCTGTGGTCGCGGTAGGACGATTGTTAGAGTTAGAGTTTGCAACCATCACGAAGGCGATCGCCACTTTTCCAGGTGCTCGTCGTCGGTTTGAATATCGTGGTGAAGCTAACGGTATTTTGTTTATTGATGATTATGCTCACCATCCGAGTGAAATTCGTGCTACTCTAGCTGCGGCTCGCTTACAAGCTGGTAAGCGTCGGGTTGTTGCCATTTTCCAACCCCATCGTTATAGTCGCACTCTGGCATTTTTAGCAGAATTTGCTGAGTCCTTTAACGATGCTGATGTCGTCATTCTTACGGATATTTACGGTGCAGGTGAACAGAATTTGCAACAAATTAGTGGTCAAACAATTGCTAATTTAATTGCCGATCGGTTTCATCCCAGGGTGTCCTATCAACCGTCCCTCCAATCGGTTGCGACATTGCTCAAGACCACCCTACTTCCTGGGGATCTAGCCTTATTTTTAGGAGCTGGGAATATCAATCAAATTATTCCCGAAGTGATCGCTTTTTATGAAAAGGCTGTCCCTATTCAGGTGGGAGGGTAAGCGCGAGATCGTTGGTATTAGTAATGCGATCAACTAGCTGTAATTCCTACTCAGTTGGTAGGTTTAGCGCGAGATCGTTGGTATTAGTAGCGTAATCGCCTAGCTTTTGACAATGAAACTTGAAAACAGTTTATCACCCAGGGAAGTGAAATAATTCTATAGTCATGACTCTTTCCTATGAATCTCCAAACTTACTACATCCTGCTAGTTTGTTTGTTTCAACCGACCCCAGTCATTCCCCTCATAATTACCGTAAACAACAGCCGATTCAATTGCCAGATAGCAGTTGTCTAATTAAACCCCAAGTTCCCTTACATAAACTGACATCCTTTCGAGTCGGTGGACCAGCAGAATGGTATATTGATCCCCGTCGTTTAGAAGACTTACAAGCAAGTTTTGCTTGGGCTAAAGCTGAAGGTGTACCGATTACCTTGTTAGGTGCTGGCTCGAATTTGTTGATCAGCGATCAGGGGATTCCCGGTTTAGTGATCTGTACCCGTCATCTACGTCAAACTCATTTTGATCCTGAAACCGGTCAAGTAACAGCAGCTGCGGGTGAACCAATTCCCCAGTTAGCTCGGCAAGCAGCAGAGCGAGGATGGCAAGGAATGGAATGGGCTGTAGGGATTCCCGGTACAGTTGGGGGCGCTGTCGTCATGAATGCGGGCGCTCATGGTGACTGTATTGCTGATATCCTGGTTAACGCTCATATACTTTCTCCCCATAACCGAACAGAAATTCTGACTCCCCAAGAGCTGGGCTATCGCTATCGCACCTCGATGCTCCAAGATGGCAATGGTGAATTAGGCATAAAAATCCCGCGGTTGGTCACTCAGGCCACATTTCAGCTTAAACCTGGAGCTGATCCCGCCTTGGTTATGGCCACAACCACCCAGCATTGGGAACAACGACGCACGACCCAACCTTACCACTTACCCAGTTGTGGTAGTGTCTTTCGCAATCCTCACGCTTACAAAGCTGGCTGGTTAATTGAACAAACGGGTTTAAAAGGTTATCGGATTGGTGCAGCTGAAGTCGCTCAACGTCATGCCAATTTTATTCTCAACTGCGGAGGAGCAAAAGCTAGCGATATTTTTCAACTGATTCATCATGTACAGCAGCAAGTTCAAGCACGTTGGGATCTGATATTAGAACCGGAAGTTAAAATAATTGGAGAGTTCTAGGATTAAATTATTTTGGCCAATAGCAGCCGATCGCAACTTGGGGTGTCTTTTTTTAGCGATAGGATGATCTAAAAACCAGGAACTGAAAAAACTCACTCAATTAAAGATGGTGGCAAGTTACCAGAGAATTACCATAGTTTAGACCAGCCTGTGTCAAACTAAGAGATAGAGATCAAAACGTAGATAATCACTCTAGGCCGCTTGTCTTAAGGAAATATATTATTGCTCTTGAGATTTGCGCCTAGTTCATCCCACGCTAATTAGATTATGACCAAAGGACAAGGACAAGGATTTGGCTTCGGCCTGGGCAAGATGAAAGAACTGACTGAAGCTTTCAAAAAAGCCCAGCAAGTGCAAGAAGGTGCCAAAAAACTCCAAGAAGAATTGGAACAGATGGAAATTGAAGGGCAAGCTGGTGGTGGTTTAGTTAAGGTTGTTCTTAGTGGCAACCAAGAACCCCGCAGCGTGACAATTTCTCCAGATGTCTTAGGAGAAGGAGCAGAGGTGGTTTCTGATCTAGTTACTGCTGCTATGAAAGATGCCTATCATAAGTCCACAGAAACTATGCGGAACAAAATGGAAGAATTAACTGGTGGACTTAATCTGCCTGGTTTGTAACTAACATCGATTAAATTACCACTGGATGTTAATATCCTGAAATTAGACCGATCATAATTTATGTATCGGTCAATTTTTTCTTGACTAACTATTGATCTAAGATGCGATGAAAATACTGTTTGTTTGTCTTGGTAATATCTGTCGCAGTCCAGCGGCTGAGAATATTATGAATGATCTAATTAAAAAGGCTAACTTAGGCGATCGCTTAAGTTGCGATTCTGCTGGTACGGCTGGTTATCATATTGGTAGTCCACCTGATGCCAGGATGAGTGCGGCTGGGTTGCGACGTGGAATAACTTTTCAGGGTAAAGCACGTCAGTTTACCAGAGCTGATTTTTCAGATTTTGATTTAATTTTGGCGATGGATCGAGAGAATTATCGGGATATTCTGAGGCTTGATCCAGATGGTAAATACAAAGATAAAGTAAAAATGATGTGTGAATTTTGTACTCATCACACTCTTAAAGAAGTACCCGATCCCTATTATGGCGGTCCAGAAGGCTTTAATCAAGTGCTTGATTTACTCGAAGATGCCTGTGCAGGATTATTACAGTATATTCAGGCAGAATCTGAAAAAATCTCGCACTAAAATAGTGGTAGATTAGACCCTCAATAGGTTTTATTTTTTGATGCTTTTTTCTTCAGGAGATTTTTCGATGATCCAAGCATTAACCAAACCGATCACATTTGACAATTTTCTCGACTGGTATCCAGATCACTCAGAATACCGATACGAATTACACCGAGGAGTTATTGTTCAAATGCCTAATGCAACTGGTTTTCATTCACAGGTAGGGGGTTTTTTAATAGCTGAATCAATTTTAGAAATCAGACGAACAAAACTACCTTATTTTGTTCCTAGAGACTGTATTGTTAAAACTGCGGATGATACAGGCTATGAACCTGATGTGATTGTACTTGATACCAGAGCGATCAATAATGAACCTCGCTGGTCAAAAGGTTCTACGATCGAAATGGGTTCATCTGTAATTATAATTGTGGAAATAGTTAGCACTAATTGGCGAGATGACTATTTAACGAAAGCTGCTAGTTATGAAGCAATGGGTATTCCTGAATACTGGATTGTTGACTATCTTGGTTTAGGTGGTAGAAGGTTCATTGGTAATCCCAAACAACCAACTATTTCAGTTTATCAATTGGTTGATGGTGAGTATCAAATTAATCAATTTCGTGGTAATGAGCGGATTGAGTCGATCGCCTTCCCAGAACTAAATTTAACAGCAGAACAGATTTTTCAAGCCGGATTGTGATCGGATTAATGAGCAACAGTACCTCCGGCTGGTTTTACCTTTTTGAAAAATAAAATAGCTAACCCACTGAGTAATAAAGCCCAAGCGACAAAATAAAAACAATCGTTAAATGCCATCAAATAAGATTGAAGACGGACTTGATTACTAATCGCAGCGATCGCTTGATTTTGCGCTGTCGCTAGATCCGTACCTTTACTGATAAAAAACTGAGTCATTTGCTGAATTTGCTGCTGGGCGATCGGATTATACAGAGAAATCGCTTCACCCAAACGATTAGAATGAAATTGTTGTCTTTGGGTTAGTAAAGTAGCTAGAGCCGCGATCCCCATTGATCCTCCCATATTACGCATCATATTAAACAAACCAGAAGCAGAACCAGCTACGGCTGGACTTAAATCCGCAGTCGCGATCGAAGTTAAGGGAACCATAATTAAAGGTTGTCCCATCGCTCGCACAATTTGGGAAAATCGGAGTTGATCTAACCCACTATCGGGACTCATCCCCGAATTCATAAAAGCACTTAAAGCAAACAAGCTGACACCAACAGCAATCATGATGCGGATATCAAAACGCTGCATCATTTTTGGCACTAAGGGAATAATAAATAATTGTGGCATTCCAGCCCAAACTAACACTTCCCCAATTTGCATGGCATTATATCCCTGAATCTGAGATAAATAGAGGGGCAAAATATATACGGAACCATATAACCCCACTCCCACAGAGATATTAACAATACTAGCTAATCCAAAATTCCGATGCCCTAAGATCCGTAAATTAATAAACGGATGTTTGCGAGTAAATTCAATTACTAAAAAGATCGAGAGAAAAATTACAGCAGTTACAGTTAACCAACAAATTAAATCCGAACTAAACCAATCCTTGCGACTACCTTCTTCTAAAACTACCTGTAAAGAACTCAAGCCGATCGCCATGGTAATAATCCCACCCCAGTCACCTTGTTTAAGGAGATGCAATTGTGGTTGTTCAACTTTAATACCGTAGAACACAAAAGCGAGCATGAGTAATCCTGGTAAGAAATTTAGATAGAAAATATATTGCCAACCATAGTTGTCCGTCAACCATCCTCCTAAAGTCGGTCCGATCGAAGGAGCAAAAGTAGCAGTAATCCCAAACATCGCTAAACCGATCGGTTGTTTGGCTGGAGGTAAGGAGGTGATCACTACGGTAAAAGACATGGGGATTAATATTCCACCAGTAAATCCTTGTAAAGCACGAAATAGAATCATGGAATTCAAATCCCATGACCAAGCGCAACAGATGGAAAATAGGATAAAAAAGGTTGCATTCACTAGCAGATACAGACGCTTAGAGAAAACTTGTGATAACCATCCACTGAGGGGAATTACCACAATTTCAGCGACTAAATAAGCAGTTGAGATCCAAGACCCTTCTTCTAAGGTAGCTCCCAAAGCAGCTTGGATATCTTTGAGAGACGAGTTAGTAATCTGGATATCAAGTACAGCCATAAACGCACCAATCATGGTGCCCATGATCCCGATCCAGGTTCTCAGAGAAACATGATCTGCTGAAGGTTTCTGTTCTAGGTTGTTAATTGTTGGAGTATTCATCGGTAACGCTTCACTTCTCTATTCCAATTTAGCGCGATTGCAAAATTGGTTCAAGCAAGAGAGTAATAGCATGATCATCAAATTGGTTAGCCAGCTCCATAATATGAGCAATAAACGGTTGATATTCTTGATTCAACTGTTCTAAGCGACTAGCTTCACTTTTAACCTTAGCTATATCACCAATCCGACTGGATTGGTAGATTTGAGTGAGTTCTGCGGCTGGGGGAAAGATCATTTCTAGTTGGTTGAATGTTTGCACCTCAGTTGAGTTTTCTGATTGCTCATATACCCATTCCAATTCCAGATATTTTTGTAAAGTTAGGAATAATTGTTTGATTTCTACAGGTTTAGATAAAAAATCATTACAACCTGCTTTGATTGCTAGGTTTTGGTCAGCTAAAGAAACGCTAGCTGAACAAGCAATCATCGGAATCTTTTCTGAATAGGATTGACGAATTTTTCGGGCAAATTCATAACCATCCATCACGGGCATACCGATATCAGTAATGATAAAATCTGGTGAAAAAGATGAGATTCTGGCTAATCCTTCGACACCATTTTCTGCTTCCGCAACTGTAAACCCAAGCGGTTCTAATAGATTGACAATTACCGCTCGATTTTCCCAGCGATCGTCTACCACTAAAATCTGTTTTTTCTCCCCCTTATAGCTAATAATATTACCCGCTCCAATGGTTTTTTCTTGTACCCATTCATCATGCAATGGTAATTCCACTTCAAAAAAGAATTTACTACCTATTCCCAGTTTACTTTCAACTTGAATTTGTCCTCCCATTAACTTCACAATTTGCTGACTAATCGCTAGTCCTAATCCTGTCCCTTCTGCTTGACGCTGGCGATCGCCTACTTGCTCAAATGCTCGGAATAATTTTTGGAGATCTTGGTTACTAATCCCGACTCCTGTATCGATAACTGAAAAACGCAAACGAGTAGAAGACAATAGTCTCTGAGACTTACCTTGATGGTTTACGGACTGTACCCTAAGTTTACCCTGATGGTAGAGAAGTTCCGGTGGAACCTCTGGACAGAGTGGAGTGGAAGGGTGGAGTCGTAGAGCGGAGTCGAAGTGGTCAAAGGGGTCAAAGGGGTCAAAGAGTTGATGATTATTTGAGTCTAATTGTTCAACTTTTAGGATAACACTACCTCGATCAGTAAATTTAATGGCATTACCCAACAGATTAATTAATACTTGTCGCAAACGTTTTTCATCAGCAATAATACCCCTAGGTAAATTGGGATCTGGTTCGTAGCTGAAATCAATATTTTTCTGTTGAGCGCGGATTTGGGAGATTTCTACAACTCCCTGTAATAGAGAAGGTAAATGGATATTATTGTAAGCGAGTTCAAGTTTACGAGCTTCAATTTTGGAGATGTCGAGAATATCATTAATTAAGGTGAGTAGGTGAGAGCCGCACTGGTGAATGACGTTAATTTCCTGAAGTTGTTTCTCGGGGAGAATTTTAGAGCGTCCGAGAATTTGAGCATAGCCCAAGATCCCATTCAGGGGTGTACGTAATTCATGGCTCATATTAGCCAGAAACTCACTTTTTGCTTGATTAGCATTATCAGCTTTTTTCTTGGCTTCTTCTAGTTCAATTTCTGCTCTTTTGCGTTCTGTGATTTCATCTTGAAGTTGACTATTTTGGCGATCGAGTTCTGCTTCTGCTAGTTGTCTACTTTCTTCACTTAGTACAAACAACCAACAACCAATACCCATCAATACCACCAGTGGGACATACAACTCGAGTAAGAAAAAAATCGAGACGGGGGAACCACTAAAGGATTTGTGGTAGTAACTTAAACCAAATACTATGGCAGTAACACTAGACAACAGCAAGAAAAACTCTGCAAACTTAGTCAACCTCGATCCCAATAAGGGATGGATCTTATCTGAAAAATTTCTCTGGATTAGCTCTTGTAAGAGTTGATCTAAAGTCTGATGATCAGGTTTACAGCGATCGTGGCAGCGAGCATCCAGACTGCAACAGAGGGAACAGATCGGACCTACATACATCGGACAGTAAGCAGTATCTGGGATCTCATAATCTTGTTCACATACGCAACAAGTGATTAAATCTTTGCCATCAAAGGTAGTGGCTTGATGATTTTTTCTAGCAATATAATATTTACCTTTAGTCGCGATCGCTATGATTGGGGAGAGGACAAAGGCAATTCCTAGAGCCAAAAAGGGGGCGTAAGCTTGAGGATAAGGTCCAAAAATCCCTACAAAAGCCAGGATCGAAATGATTGAAGCAATCACCATTGACCCAAAACCCACAGGATTAAAATTATACAGGTATGCCCGCTTAAACTCGATATAACTGGGACTCAAACCAAGAGGTTTATTAATTACTAAATCAGCTACTAATGCTCCCACCCAAGCGATCGCGACGTTAGAATACAGCCCCAATACGGTTTCTAGGGTTTCAAATACTCCCATTTCCATCAAGAGCAGGGCGATCGCGACATTAAATACTAAATATACTACCCGTCCTGGATGACTATGGGTGAGACGAGAGAAAAAGTTAGACCAAGCTAGGGAACCCGCATAAGCATTGGTGACATTGATTTTAATTTGGGAAATAATTACAAATAGGGTCCCGATCGTTAGCACTAATTCATGGTTGCTAAACAGATCAGCAAATCCCCCCAAATACATCATGATCGGTTGTTTAGCGTTGGCGATCGTCAAACCGTGATGAATTGCCAAAGTAGCCAAAAATGCCCCACCGAGCTGCTTGGCTCCACCAATGATGATCCAACCTGGGCCAGCCAAAATTACTGCTAACCACCATTGCCAATGATTATCCTGACGTTTTTCTGGTAAAAATCTGAGGTAGTCTACCTGTTCTCCCAACTGAGCAATTAAGGAAAATGAGACTGTTGCTGCGGTGCCAAACAGTAGGGGATTAAAGCCCGAACTTCCACTCACTGTTCCCGCAAAATGAACCCAATTACTAATTGCATCTGGTTCTTTGTAGACAATACTTATATAGGGAGCAATCATTAAGAGTAGCCAAATTCCCTGACTCCACAATTGCAATTTACTAATCAGAGTAATCCCGTAGAATACCAAGGGAATAATCAGCAAAGAACAGAGCAAATAACCCCAAACTAAGGGCAAATGGAAATATAATTGTAGTGCTTGCGCCATAATTGCCGCTTCTAGGGCAAAGAAAATGAAGGTAAATGACGCATAGATTAAAGATGTGATGGTCGAACCAATATAACCAAATCCTGCTCCTCTGGTGAGTAAGTCTATATCAATGTTGTACTTGGCCGCGTAGTAAACAATCGGTAGCCCAGTAATAAATATAATTATCCCCACCAAAATAATCGCCCAAAAGGAGTTAGTAAAACCATAATTGATTACTAACGAACCACCGATCGCTTCCAATGCTAGGAACGAGATCCCCCCCAAGGCAGTATTGACCACAAAGAATTCTGACCATTTGCGAAAGGACTTTGGTGCATAGCGGAGCGAATAATCTTCTAAGGTTTCATTTGCTACCCATGTATTATACTCCCGTCGTTCTTTAACTACTGATTTAACAACGCTACTAACTACATTGCTTTGGGATTTCATAATTTTGTGATTTTAAGATGGCGATAAATGTAGTTTTTATAACAATCAAAGGTTAAAACCGTTACTGAGCAGTTCCGGTTCTTTCATATCAAGACTCGGAAATTATAGCACTAAGCCTGTACTTATAGGAAAGTTTACCCACATATATATCTTATACAACCTTATTTAGTACAATATTTTTGTGATGTAGAAGACAATTTAATTGACTATGATCCAGATCACTCGGAATACCGATATGAATTACACCGATCAGCTATTGTTCAAAGGCATTGACTACGGTAGCATAATTATGATATTTTGATGAAAAATAGCTGGTTGATTAAGTTTATTAATAATATCAACCAAGTTTTGGATAAATTGGACAAATTTAACGTCTTAATCCTGGAAGTTGCTAATAAAATAGAAATGCTTCTAACAAATAAAAAAAATCTTCCTATCTTGAAGGTAATCCTGGTACCTAGGTTTGCTATTAAACTACCAGCAAATAAATTTTCTAGCGGTAATATTTCCATAAATGACATGGCAAATAAGCTCATCAACTGTCCTTGTTGATCATGATTATCTACCCAAGTTGAAAAAACTGTATTTTTAGATACTATTTGCCTAATTAAGCCAAACCTAATCCCTCTTTTGTTAAACTGCGGTAAAATCTTAATTGTCCTTTGGCAATCCTCAGAAAAATGTCTAGATTACCTCTATCTGTAGGTGCGATCGCGCCTAAGTTTATTTTACCTCATCATCATTTTCAAGATGTTAAGTATACATATTTTACGGGTAAACCTTTAGTGTTGCTTTTCTCCGGAACAGATCAATATGATGCAGCTATTGAACAAATTTGCTTATGGAGAGATTTATATTCTGAAATTGAAGCATTAGGTGGTAATGTCGCTAGTATTACTATTGATTCGATAGAGTCTTGATGCGAAATTATGAATCGATACGAAGATTTAAAAGTGATTTGCTATGATAGCGATCGCGGTGGTTATTTTCGACCTCATCGGGACAATACTACTCCTGGAACTGCTCATCGAAAATTTGCCATGAGTATTAATTTGAATGTGGGAGAATACGAAGGAGGATATTTAAGATTTCCTGAATATGGACTCCATTTATATAAACCAGAAACAGGTAGTGCAGTAATCTTTTCTTGCTCTCTCTTACATGAAGTTACTGATATTACATCGGGTAGAAGTTTTGCGCTGACAGCGTTTATTTATAGCGATCAGGAAGACAGTTTACGTGCCAAAAATGTTAATACTATTATCCTTTTCATGAGATGACAGGGAGAAACTAGAGCAGAGTCCAATTTTGGCGATCGTCCCAAGCTAATCGATCGCGACTATTTACAAAAATTTACCTAAAATATCTTTAATCTACCTAAAAACTGCGCTAAAATAACTCGGCTTGGCACAAAAAAAAAACTCCGTGCTGATTTTAATAGCACTAAAGTCCTGAATCCAAACTTTCTTTAATTAGTTCAATCTCCTCAACAAATTTTCTGCCAAAATTCGCTGTCCTTTTACAACAATATGCAAACCTTATCTAGATTACCCCTATCGACAGGTGCGATCGCACCTAAGTTTATTGTGACTAATCATCATGAGCAAAATGTTAAGTATACATACTTTACGGGTAAACCTTTAGTATTGCTTTTCTCTGGAACAGATCAACGTGACGCAACCATTGAGCAACTTTGCTTATGGAGAGATTTATATGCTGAAATCGAAGCATTAGGTGGTAATGTTGCTAGTATTACGATGGATTCGGTAGAGTCTCGATGCGAAATCGCGAAAAAGCACAATATTCCGTTTTTTTTAATGACAGATAGTCAAGCAGAAGTAAGTGGAGCTTTTGGTGTTTGTGAACCTACTACTATCAATGGACAAAAAGGACTCATATTTCATCGGGAAATATTTCTGATTGATTATAACTGGAGAATTCTAAAAATTTATGATCAAGTAGATCCCCAATCTGATGCTTTACAAATAATTGCGGAGCTGAAAAAGTTAGTTTCGATCGAACCACCACGTCAAATTTTGTTACAAGCACCGGTCTTGTTAATTCCCCATGTTTTAGATGAAGACTTTTGTCGCAAGCTAATTAACATTTGGGAACATAACGGTAACTCTGATTCTGGTTTTATGATGCAAATCGGTGATAAAACTGTCGGAATGTATGACTACAGTCATAAAATTAGAAATGATCATGTTCTTGAGGAGATCGAAGAAAGTCAACATGTAAGAAACTGTATTTCTGAGCGAGTTTCCCGAGAAATATGGAAAGCATTTAACTATAATATGAATCGATGCGAAGATTATAAAGTGGTTTGCTACGATAGCGATCGCGGTGGTTATTTTCGACCTCATCGGGACAATACTACCCCCGGAACTGCTCATCGAAAGTTTGCTATGACTATTAATTTGAATGTGGGAGAATACGAAGGAGGATATTTAAGATTTCCTGAATATGGACCCCATTTATATAAACCAGAAACAGGTAGTGCAGTAATCTTTTCTTGCTCTCTCTTACATGAAGTTACTGATATTACATCGGGTAGACGTTTTGCACTTACATCATTTCTTTATAGCGATCGGGAAGAAAGTTTACGGATAGAAAATGAGCATACGATTATACCTGATGTGAGCAGAGAAAAGAATAGTCCTAATTCTTAGTAGACAAATAGTATTTTGATTGTTGATCGGGGCAAACTGAACTTTATTGTTCATATAAACCAAGCTTGGTATAAACCGGACGAATAAAATGTCTTAATTGTGGTAGCTGTTGGTAAAACAGGAAAGAGCCTAATAGACAGAATAATCCCCCTATTCTGAGGGTATTGGGGGCACCGATATGATTAGCTAAACTCCCAAAAAATAAACTTCCGATCGGCATCATTCCCATAAAGGACATGGTAAACAAACTCATTAAACGTCCTCGTTTATCCTCATCTACCAAAGTTTGTAAAACCGTATTACTGGATGCTATTTGCATGATTGAGCCAAACCCAACTAGCAACAATACTAACTCCGATAACCAAAAAGTTTGAGAAAGTGAAAAAATAATTAGACCAGTGCCCAAAATAGCTGGGGCAAAAGTAATAATCTTAACTAATCCTAATACACTCGGTCTCAAACTTAAATAAATTCCACCGATTAATGCTCCGATTCCTGATGCTGACATTAAAAACCCAAGAGTATCCGCACCACCATGAAGAATATCTTTGGCAAAAATAGGTATTAAAGTAGTATAAGGCATTCCCACAAAACTGACAAAAGCCAACAGCATTAAAATAGAGCGAATGGGGGGAAAACTAAAAGCATAAACAAATCCTTCTTTTAATTTTTCCCAGGGATTAGTATTGGTAATAGTTATTTTGCTGGGTTTAATATTCATCATTAAAAGCGCAATGATCACCGCAATATAGCTAATCCCGTCAATCAAAAAACACATCCCTGTTCCTACCGCAGCAATTAAAACACCACCGATCGCCGGTCCGATTAATCTAGCTCCGTTAAACATTGAAGAATTCAAAGCGATC
Organism: uncultured cyanobacterium; assembly: GCA_963744145.1. GTDB lineage: Bacteria > Cyanobacteriota > Cyanobacteriia > Cyanobacteriales > CAWUOF01 > CAVUSO01. Next base: position 3,846,908 of record CAVUSO010000001.1, read on the forward strand.
GCATTACCCAAGTATTCTTTTTTCTCTACCATTTGGGTTAGAAATGACTGACGTGCTGGGATATCAAAAGCACTAACTACTCCTTGAAAGATACTCAAGCAAATAATCTGCCAAATTTGGATTGTACCTGTTAATGCCAAAACTGCCAATGCTAAGGATTGGAGCATGGACAGAACTTGAGTAATGACAATAATATGATGACGATTGACGCGATCGGCTAAGATCCCACCCATAGGAGATAACAGAAAACTGGGGATTTGTCCAGAAAATCCGACTAAACCTAACCATAACGGGGAATTAGTCAAATGATAAACTAGCCAAACCGTAGCGATGTTAGTCATCCAAGTACCAATGACCGAAATTCCTTGTCCGATAAAGAAAAGACGTAAATTTCGGGAATCAAATGTTCTGAGAATTGGCTGTAATTTAAAGATATATGTAGCCATGGGTCGGTAGTTATATTCTATCCCTTCTCACAATGAATGAATCATCATGATCATGGGAAATTTTCAAAGCTTGAGCTGCTTGAAATGCAGATTTGGGATCTGGATATGGACCGGACCAGAAATATTCTTTAATTAGGGTATCTGTTCCGGACAGAGAACCATAGGTGAGATAATAAACGCTGTAAAGTTCCCTGGTATTATTAGGCATGGTTTTAGTGAGCATAATTCGCATTTTCCCAATCAGATCTAAAATTAAAGTTTCCTTTTTATTTTATTACCTAATTGGTACATTGCTATTTAAGCTCTACATTCACAATGGCTGACATCCCTGGGGTAATACGTTCTTCGTATCCTTTAATACTGGCAGCATCAAAAACAATTTTGACTGGAATGCGTTGCACGACTTTAGTAAAATTACCAGTAGCATTATCTGGAGGTAATAAAGCAAACTGAGCCCCAGATGCAGGAGATAAACTATCAATATGTCCTAAGAAAGTTTGCTGGGGGAAAGCATCAATCTTAATTTCTACTGGTTGTCCTACTTTCATTTTGGCTAATTGGGTTTCTTTAAAATTAGCCACCACCCAATCATCATTACCAACAAGTGCCATTAATGGAGTCCCCGTTTGGACTTGTTGTCCGACTTCTACAGTTTTGCGACCAATGCGCCCAGCGATCGGAGCCACAATATTAGTATAAGATAATTGCAGTTGGGCATCTTTCAGTGCAGCTTCCGCTTGGGCGATCGCTGAATTAGCTGCTTGGTAATTAGCACGATTAACTTGAGTTTGTTGTCCTTTAGCAGTCGCTTGTTCCACTCCTCCTTTGGCTGAAGCTAGTTTAGCTTGAGCTGAAGCAACTCCTTCTTGCGCTTGAGCTAGTTTAGCTTGAGCTGAAGCAACTCCTTGTTTGGCTTGAGCAACTTCAGCGATGGCTTTAGTGACATTTTCTTGAGCTGCTGATACCCGCGCTTTTGCTTGTTGAATACCTTGGAGAGCAGCATTTTTTTGCGCTTCACTTACTTCGTAGCTAGCTTTAGCCCCATCAAGTTGTTGACGAGAAATTGCACCAGACTCATATAAACTGTTATAGCGATCGTAATTAGCTTTAGTATTTTCTAAATTCGCTTCTACTTGGGCTAACTGAGCTTCGGCCGCCGGAACCCCCGATTCTGCTTCTTGCAGCGCCGCTTGGGCCGCTGGTACTCCTGATTCTGCTTGCGCCACCACAGCTTGGGCCGCAGGAATACCTGATTCCGCTTCCTGAACTGTGGCAATTGCTGTAGAAATCGCCGCTTGGGCCGCACCTACATCCCCTTGAGCTTGAGTATTACTAGCTTGGGCAGTTTCTGAAGCTAGGGCAATGTTAGATTGGGCTGCATTTGCTTGTCTACTTGCAGCTTCTAGTGCTGCTTGGGATTGCTGTAATTTTACTTGATAGTCTCGCGGATCAAGTTTAACCAACAAGTCTCCTGGTTTAACTATCTGGTTATCCTTGACTAATACATCGCTCACTGTGCCATTAATTCGGGTGCTGATCTGATGAATATGTCCGACTACAGTAGCGTTGTCAGTTTCTTGGTGCCTAGAACTATATTGCCAATAGTTGTATCCGTAATATCCCAGAGTTGCTAGTACACCTGCTCCTAACAATCCTAAAATTAAACGCTTTGGCTCTTTTTTCGGTGGTACTGGTGATTGTCTGACTAGCAGTTCTTCTGCTTCCAGATTAACTTCAGTGATGTTCTTGGATGCACTTTGTGGTTCCACCGTGAAGACCACTGCTTGGTCAATCGGTTTTTCCTCTAGAGCGATCGCTCTGTGTCCGTTTAGTGATACCTTGTGGTTTTCCATTACCTTGATCTCCTGGCTAATTAAAAATTTATTTAGGGGCTTAGTTCATGTAAATTAAGGATTCGTTTATTTCGTATCCGTAATATCATGGTATGCCAGGAAATGATCTGACTACTTCACCCGATGGGATGAACTGAAATATAGTAAGGTAGCAATTAGGCTAAATTAGCGATCATTAGGTCAATAAGTTGTGAAAGTCGCTCACGTTCAGCCAGAGGAATACCTTGCATCGCTTGTTCTCGCAATTCAATCGCGATCGGGGGCAAAATATTTTGCAGCTCTTTACCAGATTCAGTGAGCCAAATGCGCCAGATCCGGCGATCGCGTCCGTCCCTTTCTCTGTAGATCAGTCCACGTTCTTCCATTCGATCTAAAACTCCAGTTAAGGTTCCACCTACTTGTTGGAGTTTTTCACCAATACTACAAGTCGCTAACCCATCTTCTTCCCAGAGACAGCATAGCACGATCCAATGAAATGGGGTCAGACCATAAGGCTCTAACCGCTCAGAGAATTTACGACTCGAAAGCTGGGATAATAATTTGATCCGATAGCCTAAGCTATAGGGTGCTAGAATCGTATCCCATGTGGCCAAATGGTTAGAAACAACTGAATTAGAAATCATACAAATTTACTTAGGGTGCGTAGTATTAGTATACCACCTTTTTTTAGGTGATCAGTATAATGTTTAAAAATGGTTAGTCGGTAAGAGACAAGAGAGATACTTCCAGTTTATTCGCAATTCCTGCGATCCAGTTTTCATCTTGCTGAGTATAACTGCGGGGAGCATTAGCACCTAAAATCATTGCTCCTTGATGACCAATAGGTTGACAGATCACACCTTGAGTATTTTCGGGTAAATAGTTAAATTCGATTTTGCCAGGATAAATTTTGAGATCAACTAGATAGACTGGTTTTTGTTGATCTAATACTCGCTGTAAAATTTGACCTGGTTGGACATGGGCGTTAGGTCCCAAAATGCCCCGTCTTAAGAGGACTTTTCCTTGATAATATATGACCAGCGATCGGGTGACTGTATTAGTTAGTAATAAATGGGAAGCCCAAGCTAGTTCGGTTTTCAGATTATCGGGTAATTCTGATGCTAGTTCAAATCCTTCTGCTCCAATTAAATTTACTATATCGGGCGATCGGGGTTGGACTCGTTGCCATAATAACCCAACTAAAATTAATACAGCACTTAAAATCACCCCTAGTACATCGGAGCGAGATTGGGAGTTGGTTAGCTGAGGTGTGAAGGTGCGATTGATCAGTAATAGCACCCCTGCTAACCCACCAACTACTATGGGGAGCAGTCGGAGAATTTGATTTGGATCTGATTTAGTCATGTTTATTGTTGCGATAAGGGCGCTGAAGCGCAACTACATACCTAAAAATAATATATTTTCTTCTCTAACTGAACTGTATTTTATTATGGCGATCGCACCAATCTACCAACAAGCTTTAGTCATGCTCAAGATGCTGACCCGGAAAAAACTTAAAATCTAATATCTGCTCTAATTCATAAGGACATTTAGTTGGAAAAATCTCATAACTTAAGGATGTTTCTTGCACAGCCAAGTCTACTCCATCTTCAAAAGCTTTTTCTTTAGTTTCAGATAAATAAGGTTTCAAACTAGGATTTTCTTCAAGTATTTCAAGAATCCTGCGTCGCTGTTCTCGGATTGTACCAATCCAACTGTTAGAACGGTGCGAAACCTGAAATTCCCATTTGAGCAAATGTCCTAATAAAATTCCTAAACGACTTCTTAATTTTTGGCGCTCTTGCTTACCCAAAGAATTAATCTCCTCCACTAAATTAGGAATATCTAAACTATTCCATGTGCCATTTTGTAAAAATCTAGCTTGTTCAATAGTCCAAACATAGAAATCAGTTTCGTATAGTTCAGAAGTTTTAGATACCTCTATTTTAATTTGGGTCATATTGATCGCCTTTTTTAGATTTATTATGACTTAACTTAACACTTGAAAACTTTTGATGAAACTACCATTATCAATTATTAAGTAGTTGGACATCAATAAACTAGCGCGATCGCCAGTTAATGGGAAAGATCCACTTCCCTGATCCTTAAACTTAATGAAACTCAAAATATTTTTGGGTCAATCTGCGTTCAGAATGGTTTGAAAGAGTAACAGTGATGACAGTAAAAATTTATGTCAGAGTCCACCATTGAATCGATCCTGCAAGAAAAACGTCTATTCCCTCCCTCGGCTGAATTTTCCCAATCAGCCCACATCAAAAGTTTGGAGCAATACCACCAACTATGCGATCGCGCTAAAGCAGATCCCCAAGCATTTTGGGCTGAACTCGCTACCCAAGAGTTAGATTGGTTTCAAAAATGGGATCAAGTCCTCGACTGGCAACCACCTCATGCGAAATGGTTTGTTGGTGGTAAACTGAATATTTCTTATAATTGCCTGGATCGACATCTAAAAACTTGGCGCAGAAATAAAGCTGCTTTAATTTGGGAAGGAGAACCAGGAGATTCCCAGACTCTCACCTACGCTCAATTACATCGGGAAGTTTGTCAATTTGCTAATGTTTTAAAACAATTAGGAGTTCAAAAAGGCGATCGCGTGGGTATATATATGCCGATGATACCTGAAGCCGCGATCGCGATGCTGGCTTGTGCCCGGATTGGTGCTACTCATACAGTAGTTTTTGGGGGATTCAGCGCTGAAGCACTTAGCGATCGCTTAGTTGATGGACAAGTAAAGCTGGTCATCACCGCAGATGGTGGATACCGTAAGGATGCGATCGTTCCTCTGAAAGAGCAAGTAGACAAAGCTTTAGCTCACAGTACCGTCACCACCGTAAAAGATGTCCTAGTGGTACGTCGGACTAAACAGACAATTCACATGGAACCAGGACGTGATCATTGGTGGGATGATTTACGTCAAGGTGTATCCGCTGATTGTCCCCCGGAACCGATGGATAGTGAAGACCTATTATTTATTCTCTATACCTCTGGTAGTACCGGTAGACCCAAAGGTGTAGTCCATACTACTGGTGGCTACAATCTTTATAGCCATATCACCACTAAATGGATTTTTGATCTTCAAGATACTGATGTTTATTGGTGTACTGCTGATGTCGGTTGGATTACAGGACATAGTTACATCGTTTATGGTCCGCTTTCCAACGGTGCTACCACCGTGATGTATGAAGGTGCCCCCCGTAATTCTAATCCCGGTTGTATGTGGGATGTAATTGAAAAATATGGCGTTAACGTCTTTTATACTGCACCAACTGCAATTCGCTCATTTATTAAAATGGGGGAACACCATCCCAAATCGCGCAATCTCTCATCTTTGCGCTTATTGGGAACTGTTGGTGAACCAATTAATCCAGAAACTTGGATGTGGTATTATCGAGTAATTGGTGGTGAAAAATGTCCGATTGTTGATACTTGGTGGCAAACTGAAACTGGTGGGATTATGGTAACACCTTTACCAGGAGCGATTGCGACTAAACCTGGTTCTGCTACTCTACCATTCCCAGGTATTTTAGTTGATGTGGTTGATTTAGATGGCGATCCGGTTAAAGATAATGAAGGCGGTTATTTAGCGGTAAAATCTCCTTGGATCAGGGATGATGCGAACTGTCTATGGCGATCCAGAACGTTTCCGGACTACCTATTGGGAACATATTCCCCCCAAAGATGGGCAATATACCTATTTTGCTGGAGATGGCGCTCGACGGGATGAAGATGGTTATTTTTGGGTGATGGGACGTGTTGATGATGTAATTAATGTCGCTGGTCATCGTTTAGGTTCAATGGAAATTGAATCAGCTTTAGTATCTCACCCTGCGGTAGCTGAAGCGGCTGTGGTCGGTAAACCAGATGACGTGAAAGGGGAAGATATTTTTGCTTTTGTGATTTTAGAAGAAAAATATCATGCCAGTGAAGAATTGCAAAAAGAACTGAAAAAACACGTAGTCAACGAAATCGGGGCGATCGCACGTCCCGGAGAAATTCGGTTTACTGATGCTTTACCGAAAACCCGCTCAGGTAAAATAATGAGACGTTTATTGCGATCGCTTGCTGCTGGTCAAGAAATTGCCGGGGATACCTCTACCTTAGAAGACCGAACTGTATTAGACAAACTGCGGGAAGAGGTTTAATCTCAGATCAATTGATCCCAGTCCCCCTCTTTCATCAGGGGGACTAAGGGGGAGCAATCAATTAACTACACCAAATCAAATCAGATTATGGACAATAGCAAAACTGTCTATGATCTAGACCCTAATGGAGAAAAAACCAGTCTAATCAGTAAATCTATCCCTACATCTTGCGTTCGTTGAAAGAAAAAGTGATAGGGTAAAGATTAATTTTCTCCCTTTGTCAGGTTTGGCCATGCAAATCAAATCCCCAAATCATCTGTTATCAATTCAACTTCCAATTTGGATTAGTCTCGGAATAATCCTTGGATGGTCACAATTGACGCTAGCTTTACCGCAAATAACCGAGTTAAAGGAAATCAAGATTGCTCAAGATTCAACTGCTGAACCTAGTCAAAAATCTGACAGTCAAGAAGTATTTTTTGAAATGAAGGGACATAAAATTAATCAGTGCAGACAGACAGGAAATACCACGACAAGAGAATGTAGAGAGATCGGCAGTGGCTATAAAATGGGGTTAAGAATTGGTAATGAACTCTATAGTCGCGGCAAAGTTGAGAATGCAGGAGAAATTTTTTACGAATTAGTTAAACAATATCCGAAAGAATCTGAAGCTCGCTATAAATTAGCAACGATTTATTACCGTTTGGGTCAAGCTGACGAAGCAATTAAGCAGTATCAGGAAACCATTCAGCTTAACCCAGAGCATGCTAAAGCTCGGAATGATTTAGCTGTGGTGATGGCCAATCAAGGTAATCTTGGTGACGCAATTACTCTTTGGCGTGAAGCGATTAAAATTAATAGTGACTATGCAGAAGCTTTGAGCAATTTGGGACATGGTTTGTTACAACAAGAAGAACAGCAAGATCCATCGAAGCATGATCATACAATCAGAGATGAAGCGATCGCTGATCTCAAAAAAGCCTATGATATCTTTACTAAACAAGGCAGAAAGCAACCCGCTAATACTGTAGCTGAATATTTGCAACAGTTGGGTGTTCAGTAACTGGTAAAATTAAGTAGCCACTAGCTGATTGAGCTGCACTTCACATTGCTGGAAAATATAGTTGACAGCCGCAAACAACTTATCTATTTCCTGGATCAAGAAGCGGTTATTGTTTCTCATAAAAACCGCTTTTTCCAGTTTGCCAAACTCCCAATCTTTACCATTAGAAACGATTCCAAATATGACAATCTGTAACTGATCATTAAGTCGCTGTGCTGCGACCATTTCCGCTAGACACTGTGCCCATCCTTCGTCAAATTTGTCTTGCTTGGCTTCAACTAATAAAAAATAAGGCTGTTCAAAGACAATTTTTCCCAAAGGCGATCGCTTGGCTAAGATATACTCAGGAAAACCGGAAAGATTCTGGTCATAAGTTAAGGATTGATGACTCCACAACACAAAATTGCTGCGATAGCACTTCCAAACTTCTTTCAGAACGGGATAAATCAAGTTTTCGCAAATGGCAAATTCTGAGTTATCAACTACCCCATCTTGCATTACTGTTGCTAAATCTTCTCGGAAATAATCTGGAATCCTAAACTGAGTTTCCTTCATGAAATTAGCTTCAGTATAGACAATCTGAAACTCTTTCAAAACTGCACTAATAGTTTTGTAATTACTGAAAGCCATATGGAAGTACGTTTACAGTCCTCCAAACCATTCATAACCCCGATCTTCCCAATAACCTTTTTTCTTAGTTAATTTACTAACTAACTTAATTTTAGTTACCCATTTACTTTGTTTATATCCTAACTTGATCGGAGCAGCTAAACGCAAAGGAGCGCCATTTTCAATTGGTAAAGGAGCGCCATTTTTTTGATAAACCATTAAAGTTTGAGGATGTAAAGCCGAATCAATATCCCAGCTTTCATAATAACCATCAGCCGAATAAAAATAAACGTAACGCGCTGCTGGTTTGGGTTGAACTAAGCTGATGATATCTCGCAAGCGCACTCCTCCCCATTGGACGATCGCTGACCAACCTTCTACACAAATATGACGAATCACCATCGAAGTTAAGGGCATTTTTTGCAGGTCAGACAAACTCAAATTCACCTCATGATCAACTTCCCCATAAACTTTTAACTTAAATGTGAGTGGATCAATAATCGGACTATCATTAAAACTATTGATAATCAAAGCATTTGGTTCGATCGCAGTAACGGGAAATTCCGGTACAGGTTTTTGCGGATTAAATATTAAAGATTCTACCTTTTCATTAATCGGTTCAAATGTTTTACTTACCAAATTATCAAGGGGAGCAGAGCGACAAGCACCCAAAATCAGCCCCATGCTAGTCAGTCCAGATAACTGGAGAAATCGACGACGTAGCAAATAACGGGGAGGAACTTCAATTAAACTCATATTATCCTGGTTACCAAAAAATCGACTTAATCATCCGCATTCCCCCGACATTAAAGCCAAATCGGGAGTGAAATACAGCAAAAATTATTACAGTTGGGACAGTAATAAAATGCACAACTCTCAATGCTTGCCAACTACCAAATATCCCGACAATCCAAGGAAATTGAGCTGGTTTATACATCCCAATCCCAGTGAGTAAAGCTAGGAGCAAAACTGGCAGAATCGCTGTATAAATTAATCTATGTAGGGAATAATTTTTGCGTTTGGGGTTTTGGCTAGCTTTTAAAGCTTTTAAATCACCTCCACTCACAAATCGATTTTTCCAACGACGAGTAATCAACACATATAATCCATACCAGATCAGATTGAGAGCAAATAGCCACATCGCCGCAAAATGCCAATGTCTACCACCACCCAACCAACCACCTAGTAAAAATATCGGTGGAAAATGCCAACCTCCACGTCCACCAAAAACTGGATTAGCGTTGTAAATTTGCAGTCCACTGGTAATCATTAACAAGAGACTAATAATATTCAGCCAGTGAAATATTTTTGCTGGCAGAGTCTGAGTTGGTTTACGTCCAGACTGGGGTTTTGGCGCAGAGTCAGATACAGTCACAATTAGTAACCCGCAGAAATTTAGAGGATTAAGCCAAACTAGAAACTAGAATTTTGACTAAAATTATAGCACTAAACCCACCCCTAAATCGGGATGGGTTGGCAGTGAGATGATTATTTCTCAAAATTGAGGCAACTAATTGTTTTTGCTGGCATCATCAAGCATCGTGCCCGATTGATCAATTATGCTCAGACAAAATCTTGATTAATGCTTCTTAGTTTTTATTGGGTACATTAACTAGGGTTTAGTAGGTGTAGCACTAGGACTGGACATAGCGCCAGGGGACATCGCACCACTAGGAGTGCCCTTCATGCCCTCATCCTTCTTCATCTTGCCCTCGTCCTTCTTGAGTTCTTTCTCATCCTTCTTTATCTTGCCCTCGTCCTTCTTGAGTTCTTTATCATCTTTTTTCATGGCATCGGGTTTACCCATCGCATCGGGTTTACCCATGGCATCTGGTTTAGGAGGAGCCCCTGCAGGAGCAACAGGAGGAGCTGGGGGCTTAGTGTCAGCTGCTGGTTTATCACCACCACCACCGCAAGAAGCCAAACCTAAAGTCAGAGCTAGACCAGTAATCAATAAAAGTGGTTTCCAGTTCATATCATTCCTCACCCGTTTTTTTGAGTATTTCTACTTTGTTAAGGATTGTATCACCATGTCAGAGTAATTCTTTCATGGTGTTTCTTCATTTAGTACGAATAGGTTGATATTTTGGATTCACTTGCCCAAAAAAATTTTTGCCATTAGTGGTCAAAAGCTTAACCCAGAGAGAGTTAGGGAAATTTTCCACCACGACCACTACCACCAGGGCAAACATCCAATTAGTTAACTCAACCGTATTGAATATGAAATGCTTTTTTGCCAAAGCTGATCTCTTGTACCATGACTGGAATTGATTTCTACTTAATGGGAGTGGGTCTATTCTCTCTCTACCTATGAACATTGAATCTCTCAATGATAGGCCAGCCGATCTCTTACTCCAGACTGATGCAGAGTTATTCTGTGCCTTAAAGGCTGGCCAATCGGCGGCCTTGGGAATTTTGTACGATCGCTATGCCAGTCTCGTGTATCGATTAGCTTTGAGGGTCTTGACTAATCATCAAGAAGCAGAAGACCTGACCCAAGAGATTTTCTTAACTCTGTGGCGTAGTAATACCTACAATCCAGATCGTGGATCTCTGGGCAGCTTTTTAACCACGCTAACTCGTTCTCGGGCGATCGATAAACTACGTTCTCGTGGTACTAACCGAAAATTCATCCAGCGTTGGCGGGATATGAACGTAGAAACTCCCCCACCAACTCCATTTGAGGAGGCTTCTTTAAGCCAACGCTCCCATTATGTTCGCGCCGCTCTAGCCCAGTTGCCCGAACATCAAAGACAGGTATTAGAAATGGCCTACTATGAGGGCCTGAGCCAATCAGAAATTTCTAAGCGATTAAATACACCTCTGGGAACAATTAAAACCTGGGCTCGCCAAGGTTTATTAAAGCTCAGAAAACACTTACAGGACTTTATTGAATAGTTCATTATGTCTGGGTCAGAACTTCCTCAAGGATTAGAAGAATTAATTGCAGGTTATGTCCTCGGTAATCTCAGTTCTGAAGAAGCTGAGGAATTCAGGCAACTACTTGCAGCACATCCTGAACTCAGTACAGAGATAACTCTCTTGCAGGAAGTGCTGGGACTTATGCCTTATGCTTTACCCCAAGTAGCTCCTCCCCAGCATATCCGTGTTGCTGTTCTCGAAGCGGTTGATGATGTTGTGGGCGAAAACTATTCACCTCTTCGTCGTCGTTGGCCCTGGAAGAGAATTACTGCAAGTATTGCCGCAATTTTGGTGCTAGCGCTTAGTTTAGATAATTATTTTCTGCGCCGACAACTGCGAATCATGCAGGTGCAAACTTTGCCCCAGAAAGATGTGATTTCCATGCTCAAAAATGCCAATACTCATTTAATCTCTCTCAAAGGGATGGATATGGCATCTGCGGCTTCTGGTAGTATTGTAATTACACCTGGGGAACAAGAAGCGGTTTTAGTGGTGCAAAATCTACCAGTTTTGCCGGAAGGTCAGTTTTATCAGCTTTGGGCGGTAGTTAATGGTGAAAAAATCTCTTGGGGTCAATTTAATACCAGTTCTCAAGGAACGGTTTTAATTAAACTTTCCATTCCCCCTGTAACCGATGCAGCTCAATTAGTTTTTACAGTCGAAGTTTCTCCCGCACCTTGGCAACCAGATGGAGGAATGGTCATGACCAGTCAATTGTAATGGGATTGAGAATTTATTGATGAATAAAATTATCAATTAGTCTGAGAATGGCTTTATCTTCAAACTCTTGGGATAGCTCTAAAATTAGATGGCAAAATTCACTATATTTTGGATCAAGTAATTTGATGCGATTGGCTTCCTGCTCCACTTGCTCAATATCACCCAAACTTGCTGCTTCTTGTAAAATCTTTAGCTCTTCATAAGCAGGAGCGATAATTTTTTTGTTAGCTTTTGATGGCTGTTGGTTTTCGATCCAATCCATCGCCACAATCCATTCTAATCCCAGTAAATCTTTGACTTTCTCTAATAGCTGTAATAGGTTAATTGGTTTGGCAATAAATTCATTACTACCTGTTAAAAGCGATTGTTCTTGGTAATGGGAAAATACCCGTGCAGATAAAGCAATTATGGGGATTTCTTTTAATTTTGGTGTCAGTCTGATTTGTCGGATCATTTCTAACCCATTCATTGATGGCATCGCTAAATCGGTGATAATTAAATCTGGATTGGCGATCGCTGCTTGTGCTAATCCCTCATTTCCATTCTTAGCTTCGATTAATTCAAATCCGATTGGTTTGAGCATTTGTGATAAAAGAACCAGAGTTTCTTCTTGATCATCTACGACTAATATTTTCACTTCTTCTTTACCAGTAAAACCAATAATTGCTTCTGGTTTGAGAATTTTAATCGCTTCTAACTCTGATTTGGGTAGTTCCAAATTTAACTCAAATGCAAAAATACTGCCCACATTCACCTGGGAATAAACTTCCAATTTAGATCCCATCATTTGCACAATTCTCTGACTAATAGAAAGTCCTAATCCGGTTCCTTCCATTTTCCGTTTGTTATCTCCTACCTGTTCAAATGGTAAAAAGATTTTTTCGATCTGTTCGGTAGTCATACCTACCCCAGTGTCTTCAATTTGAAACCTAATTTTTGCCATGATTTGTCCAAGTTCATTTTTCTGATGTACTCCTACTAAGATCACTTTGAAAGTTACTGATCCCACATCGGTAAATTTAATCGCATTACCTAATAAGTTGATTAATACTTGTCGTAATCGCTTTTCATCAGTTCGGACATATTCTGGTAAAGAAGAAGAAAATTTATAGTGTAATAAAATATCTTTTTGCTCTGCTTTAATGCGACAAATCTCCGCAACACTCACCAGGAAATTAGCCAAGTATAAGTCAGTTTGACAAAGTTCTAATTTTTGGGCTTCTATTTTCGCAATATCTAAAAGATCGTTAATGATATTTAACAAATGTGTCCCACTTTGATAAATAATATTGATGCCTTTTTTATCTGTTTGACTGATAGTTTGAGAGCGTTCCAGGATTTGAGCATAGCCTAAAATTCCATTGAGCGGTGTTCTCAATTCATGACTCATTAATGCGAGAAAATCACTTTTAGCTTGGTTAGCTGTATCTGCTGCTTTTTTGGCTATTTCTAATTCTGCGGTGCGTTCCCTAACTTTAATTTCTAGATTTTGGGAATATTCTGCTAATTCTTGATTGGCTCTCTCTAATTGTTGATTGGCTTTTTTAAGTTGGAATTGATTATAGTAATTACTGGTTAAAATAGCCGAAAGATTAATCGCGATGATCGGAGAAAAAACTGGAATAACCCAACCTGTAAGAAAGAAAATGTAACTAATTAGCCAAACTAAGATGCTGGTGACAACAATACTGATAATTGGACTGATTAACAACGTACTAGTGGGGAAAAATTTCCGTTTTAATATACTCCAAGTTACCACTGTACTGCTGATTGACCACCATAAAATCCAACCTTGATTATTCCATTTAGACCAGGGTTGGAGCTGATGACGACCATCTAAAGCCGCACTGAGAATCTGACTGGTCAGATTAGCATGAATAATTACACCAGAAGTCAAAATGTTCTGATAGGGGATATAGAAAAGATCATTGAGACTAGGTGCTGTTACCCCAATTAAAACTATCCGATCGCGTAGGAAATTGGGGGGAATGCGGTTATTTAAAACATCGGTCATGGATAAATTAAGAAAATTATTGAGATCACCGCGATAGTTCAACAAGATTTGGTATCCTCCCCGATCTTTAGCTACATAACCACCTTCATCTCCTTTTAATGGGAAAAAAATCGCCCGACCCAAACTAATTTTTTGCTGCACCCGATCGACTAATTTGCCTTCTATTCCTTTAGTTTTTAGATACATTAAGGACAGTTTTACCCCTAATCCTTGTTTGGGAGAAGATGCTCCTAGCGAGATTAAAGCTCGACGGACTTTAGTATCAGGATCAAGCAGAAGATCAATCATTCCCACTTGTTTTTGTTTGGCTAAAATCGGTGCTGGTGCGATCGCTTCTGGTGTGACTTTTTCAATCCCAATTAGATTTGGGGTGGACTGATAAAGTTGGACTAGCTCTTGATATCCAGGTTCTACGGGTAAGTCGCGGTATAAATCTAACCCAATTGCGATTGGTTGTTGTACTTTAATTTTTTTAATTAACTGGGTTAAAATTTGATCGGACATTGGCCATTGTCCCACTCCTTTCACATCAGCTTCTCCGATCGTCACAATCACAATCCGTGGATCGATCGGTTCTGTGGGACGTAGGCTAAAAAATTGGTCAATGGTATTCCATTCTAATAATTGCAGCACTCCTGTGAGGTTACTCAAAATTGTTGCTGCTCCCACAGTTACAGCAATAACAAAAACACCTCCCCATTGTTGGAGCCATTTCTTGATTTCAATTGACACAATATAATTATTTGCTGAAGAACTTGATCGACGATATCTTTCAGTTTTACTTATTTTGACAAATTCCGTCTACTATTTTAGCACAGCACTTAGCGTGGGAAATGGCCAAAGTCAAATATTAACTTATTCTGACTCGATTGTCACTTGTTAGTAGTAGGGACTTCAGTCCCTTAACGTTCAACCAGCAGAGGGAAGATAGCCATTACTACAAACAGAGATTTTCAGATTTACATAAATTAATCAAAAAACTGGTTTCGGGAAAAAATTATCAGTTGGTTATCTAGATATATCACAAACAATCCTCGGAGTGAGTCAGTCACGCAGGTATTATTTTGCTCAGAAACTATTTAACTGAAAAGGACAGTTATAATTTATAATTATGATCAATACTTAGTTAGTACGGATTAAAAGAGTGACTTTCAAAATTGGTTTGCTGGGATTAGGAACAGTAGGGACAGGAACGGCAGAAATTTTGCTAGACTTAGTTGGACGTCATCCCCTCTTGTCAGAATTAGAAATCTACCGGGTAGGAGTGCGATCGCTAGATAAACCTCGCACTGTCAAATTACCTGAGCAAATCATCACAACAGATCTAGAAGCAATTGTCACTGATCCAAATGTGGATATTGTGGTGGAAGTAATCGGTGGATTGGAACCAGCTCGATCGCTAATCTTGAAAGCAATTGCGAATGGAAAACATATCGTAACAGCAAATAAAGCAGTGATCGCTCGTTATGGTGCAGAAATCTTTACAATGGCTAATCAAGTGGGGGTTTATGTACTTCTAGAAGCCGCAGTTGGTGGTGGAATTCCCATCATTCAACCCCTGAAACAGTCTTTAGGTGTGAATCGGATTCAATCAGTGACTGGAATTGTTAACGGTACAACTAATTATATCCTGACGCGGATGCAAACTGAAGGTGCTGATTTTGATGTCGTTCTCGCAGATGCTCAAAAATTAGGTTATGCAGAAGCTGACCCCACCGCAGATGTCGATGGTTTAGATGCAGCTGATAAATTAGCGATTCTCGCTAGTTTAGCTTTTAATGGTCGGATCAAACTAGAGGAGGTTTACTGTGAAGGAATTCGTCAAGTTAGTGCCGCTGATATTGCTTATGCTGATAAATTAGATTTTGTGATTAAACTGCTCGCGATCGCTAAACGGGAACCTACTACAACAGGTGAAAATTTAGACAGGTTACAGTTAAGAGTTCATCCCACTTTAGTACCAAAAAATCATCCCCTCGCCAGTATCAATGGTGTTTATAATGCTATTTTAGTCTCAGGAGAACCAATTGGAGATGTCATGTTCTATGGTCGTGGTGCTGGTGCTGGTCCAACAGCTAGTGCGATCGTATCAGATATTTTAAGTATTACCGCAGTTTTAAAAACTAGCACGAGTGAACCACAACTAGAAAAACGTCACCCTCTCCTATCTTGTAGTCATCAACACTACTGTGCGATCGCTCCAATTTCTGAACAGGTCAGTCGATTTTATGTCCGTTTTCTCACTCAGGATACTCCAGGGGTAATTGGTAAATTAGGCACCTGTTTTGGCGATCGGGGTGTTAGTTTGGAATCCTTAGTCCAAACTGGAATTCGGGGTAATTTTGCTGAAATCGTGGTAGTAACTCACGACGTTCTTGAATCTAATTTCCGACAAGCATTAGCAGAAATTCAGACACTAGAAACTGTTGATAGTATTCCCAGTGTATTGCGGGTTCTCTAAAATTATTGCTAATCACTACTCTTGTCATCAAACACAAGGGTAGTAGTTTTAGTTTTTCTTTGGGAAGAGCGATCGCCAATTTCTCCTTTGAGGATTAGTCATTGTCTAAATCTCTCGATCGCAAGTCACAAGATTTTATCCGCTCATTTGATAGTTGTCAATCGGGTTTTTATAAAAAAGTTGATCCGCTAGAACAACGCCATATCAATATTTTCATGCTGCATCATATAAATTTATACGCTCACCTATATAAATTTATATGCTCACCTATATAAATTTATACGCGGGGCTATAGAATTTTCTATATTTTCTTTGCTGGTATTATACAGCGGATTCGGTGGCTGATGAAGTACAGTAAGATTTGGTATGAATGGTGGGACAGGCATCTTGCCTGTCCGAGATTGTGAGTGATCTGTGTTGGTTGGGCAGGTTTATGATAGTTATCTGTTTGGATCAGAATTGATTGGTGAACCTGCCCCTTGTAGAAAACGAGCTAAACGCACTACTAATTGAGCATCTACAAGAAACTTCATTGGGCAATTTTATAAATCTTTTCACCTGAGTTAACCGAGTAGCAAATAGTAACGCTGCCAAAATTGCATAATCGTTCCCACTCTTCACGAAGAAAGGTTAGTTAAGCAGGCGCAGATAATATGAAAACTAACCTCATTAATCAGGAATTGACCGGAACGATCGCCACTTTCCCTCAGCATCAATACCAGCCTAACACTTGGGAAACAGAAAGGCTATTCCTCCGACCCTTTACCGCCAAAGATTTTGCCGATCTTTACCGATTTTACAGCCATCGAGAAGTGATGCGTTTTATCGGCAAAGGTGCGAGAACCGAATCAGAAACTCTTGCTGAATTAATCAGTTTCATCACCCATTGGGAACAGCACTATTTCGGCAATTTTGCGATCATTCACAAAGCCTCTGGGAAATTGATGGGTCGCACTGGACTTTATCTTAGTGATCGATGCAAAGAGGCTCAGTTTGGCTACGTTTTGGATAAATCTTATTGGGGTAAAGGTCTTGGTTTGGAGGCCGCGAAAGCCAGTTTAGACTATGGTTTTAAGGTACTAGAGTTTGAGCAGATTGTCGCCTTTGCGATGCCAGAAAATTTTGTATCTCGGAAGATTTTATCTCAGAAATTGGGGATGCACTGCATCACAGATAATTTCATCTATTCTGGCATCCAATATGCTTATTATAGCATTGGGCGAGTCGAATACTTGACAAGTTCTTCTTGGCGTGTTAGGGCTTACCAACCTTCCTAAGCAGTCAGGAAAGGTGGAGTGGCGATCGCCTCATTTCTGGGCCTCATAGCAGCGCGATCGCACCATCCCCAACTTCCCCAAAACAATTTTCCAGCTAAACTGCATAAACTCCCTAACTCCCCACGAGAAAGATATATAGGAGTTACACAAGGATTACAAACTATCGGAGGTAGGTTGTATAAATTAGTTCACTGCGATCGATATAACTTTAGTTACTCAAAGATGACTTGGGAGTAGTCACTAGAATGGCAGACCTAATTGAGCGATTTTCGACTTTTCAAGGAATGGCAGACCTAATTGAGCGATTTTCGACTTTTCAAGAAGTCAATCCCCATCGTCGCCAAGTGCAGGATTCTAAGCTAAGACAAAATTTGCATTGCTTGCTAGAACAGTATCCAGAACTCAATGATGAAACAGCGTTGCTGAGATATTTCTGCAATGCTGCTGAGAATAACTCGGATTCATTAGCACGTTGTCATCTACTTGCTTATGTAGATTCTGCTTGCTATTCAGCAGCGATCGCAACTTACCAAATCTTCCGCACACCGGATCTCACTTTGGAAGACTATCTGCAAATTGCCAGAGATAAAATTGCTCCCTGTCTTATTCAATTATGCGCTCAGTACGATCCCAGTCAAAGCCAAATCACAACTTATGCTTCTCCGTTCCTCCGCAGTGCTATTATGAGCGAACTGCGTTGCCACCAAGAAATAGAAAGGCGGAGTGATTGGTCGCTGTTGCGAAATTTCTCGAAGACTAAGCGGAAAAAAGTTTTAGATAAATTTGGAATCAAAGAGCCAAAATTATCTAATTGTTTGCTAATTTGGCAAGGCTTTTCAGAAGTTTATGCCCCAGTTAAAGCACGGAGAAATCCGAAATTACCACCGCCAACTGAGAAACAATGGCAGGCGATCGCCCAATTTGGCAACGAACAGCAATTACCGCACTCAGTTAAACCCTTCACCGTGCAGGACAGCCAAGAATTGTTAGGAATTTGCGTTAATGCGCTGCGAGAACCTAGTAGAATTAATTTGTATTCACTCAATGAAGACAACCGAGATTTAGAACTAGAGATCACTAAAAAATCCCAGCAGCAAGTATGGTACAGAGAACAACAAACGGCTGAATCTGAGCAATACCAACAGGTGAAAATAGAATTAGCCAGCGCGATCGCCTCCCTCCCTGCTGATGCCCGAAAAATGTTAATCTTAGAACATGGCTTCATCGGATTTAACCAAAGTTACATCGGTCAAGAGTTCGGCATCCAGCAATATCAGGTTTCTCGAAATTTAACTGGCTACAAACGCCGTCTCTTAGAAGTTTTGGTGCAGTGGAGTCAAAGACAACTAGGTGTTAATTTGAGTTTAGAAACTGTCAAACGCCTATCAATTTATCTCGATGAGTGGCTGATTTGGTATTGCCAAAATACTATTCTGTACAGGTTTTTGGAAGCCGTTTTGAGGCTGCATCCTGCCCTTAAGTTGGAAATTAAGTTGTTGTATCGCTATTATGGGATGAGTTTACCAGGAAAAGCAGATGAAAGAGCGATCGAGATCGCCTGGGAATTTAACCTGGCACAAACTGAGTTGCAGGAAAAGTTAATGCAAGTTAAAACAACTTTGCAAGAACAGTTACACCAATGGCTACAGCAAACTCTTGCACTCAAACCCTGTTCTCTAAGAGTGATGAATAATTCCTCAGCATTGTTAGTAGAACAGTTTTTAGCCAACGCGCCTTATGCCCTTTTAATCAGCGAACGGAGGTAATGAAAATGGTATTCAATTTAGAACAATTAAGCCTAGCCTGTCCCCATCATCTCTGGCTAGAGTTTTCGGAAAAAGAACAGGAAAAAGCTGTTTCTGTAAGACTGGATTACTCCCATGATGCAGCAAGTCATCGCGCTTTCTTAAATCGGCTGACTCTGGCAGTTTTGTTACCTGTATTGCAAGCAGAATCTGAAGCATTTACCCAAATTACATCCCCGGAAAATATTTGGGAATTTGTGACAGGTTTTGCCATCAGTTTGGGTAAAAATCGCTTGGTAATTATTGCAAGTGAAACCATTGATACTGATGAATTTTCTGTGCCTCAAGAATGGGTAGATATTCCTGAATGGGCGGCTGATTATTATTTGGCTGTGCAGGTGAATTTAGAGGATGGATGGTTGCGGGTGTGGGGGTTTACAACCCATCGAAAACTGAAAAATGAAGGTAGGTATGATCGGGGCGATCGCACCTATTCTCTCAATGGAGAAGATCTGTTTGAGCATCTCAATACTTTGTGGGTTTCTCTGAAACTTTGTCAAGGAGAAAAAGCGTTGATTGAACCTTTACCCGTCTTATCTTCTAACCAAATAGAGATGCTATTGGTAGAATTAGGTAAACCTTCTCTTTATTCCCCACGTTTGAAAATACCTTTTGCACAGTGGGGTGCGCTATTAGCTGCTGATAATTCAAGGCAAGAATTGTATCAGCGACGGTTGGAAAATGTGCCTAATATTGTGCAATTGGGTAAAAATATTTTCCCTGATTGGTGGCTAATGTTTGATGAGTTAGTGCAAGCGTGTAACCTCAATCTTTCCTTTGCTAGAAGTGGAGCGCGATCGGGGGATAATGAAGAGCGTACTCCGGGAATTAGTCGGGGACGAGTGATTGATTTGGGGATTCAATTGGCGGGTAATTCTATGGCGCTAATTGTGCATTTCACTAAGGAATCAGAGAATAAACATAACATTTTGTTACAGGTAAATCCGGGTGGGGGTCAAACTTATTTACCGCCAGATGTGGAATTGATTGTATTAGATGATACGGGTGATGTGTTTTTGGAAGCGCGATCGCGCAGTGCTGATAATTGGATTCAATTGGAGTTTCGGGGTGAGCCTGGGGAGCGGTTTAGTGTTAAGGTGGCTTTAGGGGATGCTAGTATTATGGAATATTTTGCAATCTAACCTAACCAGGAGAAAACAATGAGAAAGTTAGTGATGCTGATTTTTGAAGAAAAGGGAGACTTGGAAAGAGTAGGTTTTTCGGTAACGTTACGACTAGGGGACGAGGGGCAAACTTTGCCTACTCAGCAAACTGGATCTTTACCGTCAAACCCGGAACTGGTTGAGTCTTACAACAGTTGGAAAGAAACTTATGATGGCTGCTTTATTAGGGTAAATGGTAGTAGATTAGAACAGCCAGCAAAACAAATAACTAACTTCTCAATTCCAGAGGTTGAGATAAAATCTGAGAATTTGAGGCAACAATTTAATGACTGGTTACAATCGCAGCAATTGAATAATGTTAGGCAAGAATTAGTTGCCCTAGTTGCCAATTTACAAGAAAATGATGAAGTGCGGTTGATTATCCAAACTTCAAATACACAGCTACAGAAACTTCCCTGGCATCTTTGGGATATATTGAGAGGTTGCCCTAAAGCTGAAATTAGTGTCAGTCCGCACAATTTCAGTCCGCGGCCCAGTGTTAGAAAAAGAACATCAGCCAAATTTGCTAATAATCAAGTTAATATTTTGGCAATTTTGGGCAATGATAAGGAAATTAATGTTGAAGAAGATCGAAGAATATTAAATTCTATTCCGGGTGCTAAAGTTAAGTTTTTAGTTAAACCCGAGCAACGAGACATCGACAATGAACTCAGGGAAAAGTCTTGGGATATTCTATTTTTTGCGGGACATAGCCGCACGGAGGGAGAAAAAGGAATCATATATATTAATTCGACTGAGAGTTTAACTATCGGTAACTTAAATTATGCGTTAGAAGAGGCAATTAGAAACGGTTTACAAATAGCAATTTTTAACTCTTGTGATAGTTTAGGGTTAGCTAAAGATTTAGCTGATTTGAATCTCCCTCACATGATTATCATGCGAGAACAGGTTCCTGATAAAGTGGCACAGGAATTTTTGAAATATTTTCTGGGTTTTTTTTCACAGGGTCAGTCATTTTATTTAGCGGTTAAGAAAGCACGGGAAAAATTGCAGAGTTTGGAAAATCAGTTTCCCTGTGCTTCTTGGTTGCCTGTTATCTACCAAAAAAATCCTACTAAGATACCCCCTACTTGGAAAGAGTTACGGAGAATAGATAAAAAATCAGCTTTTTGTCTGAGCGCGTTATGTTTGGCAGAGGCAGCGGCAGCTTTTCTGGTATCGGTAAGTCTTGTCCCATCTCCTGTGAATACTAATCACATTCTGATCTTAGTTTTAGGTGGATTAATCTTTGCCCAATCTCCTCCTGCGATCAAAGGCAAAAATTTACTAATTATTGCTGTAATTACTTTACCAATTATTTTTTTATGGCGGAGTTTGCAAGGTGGTTTTGGTTTGGAAATTGTGATCGGTATAGCAGCTTTAGCTGGATTAGGTGTGATCGCGATGGCATTGCATAATGTCAGGATGATTTCCCCATTTTTCAGACGAATTTTCATCGCTTTCAGCCGTCGATTCATCCCCTGGATTAGCAACGCCTTGCGGTTTGGAGTTAGATTACAGGTTTTAGTATTGCTGAGCTTGGGCATCGCAATGTTGGATAGTAATCCTCCCTTTAATCTTCACTTTAGTTTGGGTGACAAACCCCTTTTTTATAATGGCACGGATGTGACAGCAAAAAAGCTGCTAGATACCGGGGTGTTTGTTTATAATGGCACGGATGTGACAGCAAAAAAGCTGCTAGGTATCTGGGAGTTTGCCCTGCTGGGAAATGGCCTGGGACATTATGAATGTGCTAGGGATGCCTTCGACAATTATCTAAAGCAAAATCCAAATGACCCAGAGGCTTTAATTTATAAGAATAATGCGATCGCCCGTCTTTCTGGTCGTCCACCTCTTCGCATTGCCGTCAGCGTTCCCATTGGCAGTAACCCGGACGTTGCTGCTGAGATTTTACGAGGTGTTGCTCAGGCTCAGGCTCAAATTAATAATGATGCAAACGGCATTAATGGTGCCAAGTTAGAAATCAAACTTGCTGACGATCGCAACAATCGCGCCCTTGCAGCAAGTATCGCGCATACTTTTGTTCATGATCCCCAGGTTCTTGCCGTTATTGGACACAATGCAAGTAACGCTTCTCAGGCGGCTGCTCCCATCTATAACAGGAATCACCTGGTGATGATCACTCCCACAAGCTTTGCAAGCGCAGTAACTAATAGCGACTGGCCTTATATTTTTCAAACTACTCCTACAGCTGAGAAATATACCAAAAGATTAGTCAATTATATTGTCAAAACTGATAATATTAAGAAAGCCGTATTTTGTTTTGACTCTAACGCGCAAGATAATAACGATTTCAAAAAGGCGCTCTCTAAATCCTTAATCGAACTTGCTAACACAAGTGAATGCGATGTTAGGTCACAATCATTCAATGCGGATGATGCAATTCAGGAAGCTAATGATAGAAATGCACAAGCCTTGATCGTCAATCCTTTTATAGACGAGATTGATAAAACCGCAAAGCTATTTAATGCCAACACCAATAACGATCCTCCCTTGCATCTGTATGGGTCGTCCACATTCAATACCTTTAAGACCTTAAGTATGGGAGCAGCAATCGAAAACCTTGTCATTCCAGTCGCATGGTATCCAGATTTTTATACAAAGACTAAGTTTGTTGAGGAGGCCACAAACCTATGGGGAACATCCTCTATCAATTGGCGTACCGCCATGAGTTATGATGCAGCCGAAGCAATCATTACAGCTTTACTGCAAATCCCATCTAGATCCGATATCAAAGACATTCGATCCGATATCAAAGAGACTCTATTAAAAAAAGACTTTTCAGTAGAAGGAGCAGAAGGGACAGCTCGACCAGTGAAATTTGATAGCAAAGGTGGCCGCAGCTGCGATCTTCCTATTTTATTACTCCAAGTGAAACAGAAAGACCCCTCAAACCCCAAGACAGAATATGGTTTTGTACGGTTGGACGTTCCTGATCCAGAGGATAAATCGACGGTTGAATGCGATAAAAATTAGTCCGAAAAATTGGAAAATCATACTGCCATTATGCAACGCCCTATTTCGACGTATTTACAATTCTCTGTCTCAGCAAAATAAAACTACAGTTTTAATCTTATCTTTATTAATTCCAGCAGGGTTTTGCATCTGGTGGTTTATGCCGCCTGATAGTTGGTGGTTTATGTCGCCTGATAGTTTTGCGAAAGTGTCCAATGTTCCCTCCGGATCTTTTTTTTATGGAGGAAGTACCGCTTGGGCACCAATTAGTCACGTTGTAAATTCTGTGATTGAAAATATATGGCCTCAGTTTAAATTGAGTTATAAACAACCTAATACTGACGCTCCTGAATCAAGTACTGGGATTAAAATGCTTTTAGATAATCAGTTAGCATTTTCTCAGTCTTCTCGCCCTGTGAAAGATGAAGAATATAAAGCTGCTAAACACAAGGTATTTACCCTCAAAGAAGTAACGATCACTATTGATGGAATAGCGTTTATAGTTAAACCGAATTTAAATATTACTGGTTTAAATTTAGCTCAGATTAAAGATATTTATACTGGCAAAATTACCAACTGGAGTCAAGTCGGCGGTCCGAACCAAACAATTATCCCTTACTCTCTTCATAGTGGAAGTGAAACCATAGATTTTTTGATAGAAAACATTTTAAAAAACGAGAAGCTGGGCGAGCAGGTTTGATCGCTTAACATGAAACAAAAATAAGCGCATCTTTTCTGGAACTTTCTAACTACCAAGTAGAAGCTTCAACACAATAAGAAGCTATCGAAAAATTGAACGAAATCTTACATATTCGTTTGGAAAAACTAGAGATTATTCCAGTAGAAATTGAATGGCAACCCGCTCAAAAACCGGAGAATCCTTGGGTAAAATTTGCAGGCGTTTTTCAAGACAATCCCGACTTCACTGAGATTGCAGAAAGTCTTAGAAAAGAGCGTTTAGCTAACGATGATGCAATTAGCGATCGCCACTTTCACGCCCAAATAATATAAGGAAATGAATTAAATTGACAAAAGTTCAAGAGAACGCAAAAATTGGCAAATCTGCCTCGCCACATCGATCGCAACCGCCCGCTGTGCCTCGCGTGTACCCGAACCCAAATGCGGACTCAAATGCAACTTATTACTCCTCCTAGCAAACTCTATCAAAGGTGAATCCTTTGGTAAAGGTTCATTAACAAAAACATCCAAAGCAGCACCCGCAATTCGATTAGATTCCAACGCCTTCAACAAATCTGCCTCATTCACAATTCCACCGCGAGCACAATTGATAATAAAAGCAGTTGGTTTCATCGTATCTATAGCTGCTGCATTAATTAAATTCCTCGTTTCCTCTGTCAAAGGAATGTGTAAAGTAATAATATCAGATTTTTTCAGCAGTTCATCTAAACTCGATAAAGTATAACCCCTTTCGCTAGCTAAATTCGCTACCTTTTCAGGATTACGATTGTAAGCGATAATCTCCATTCCAAACGCTTGCGCTCTTTCTGCCACCTTTTGACCGATATTGCCTAACCCAATAATTCCCAGGGTTTTTCCATAAAGTTCTGTTCCCCATGAACTGCGAGGACCATTCCAGTTTCCATTTAATAGTTCTTCTTGTGGCGCGATAATAGGTCGAGCTAAATCTAACATCAGACAGAAAACTAATTCAGCCGTAGCAATACCATTAGCATTAGAATTAAACACCCTAATCCCTAACCGTTCGGCAGTTTCAAGATCAACATTATCTGTCCCTGTCTGCGCCAATCCTATAACTCGCAATCTTCCGCTCCTTCCCCTCTCCAACACGGTTGCATTGTTTAAATGATCTATCCCCGATCGCAAAACCACAGCATCACATTGAGGAATTTCTTCTAAAAGTTCTTCCAAGGACAAACCAATCCTTATCTCTACTACGGCAAACTTTTCTAACTCGGTAATCCCCTCTGGGTGGATTTCGCTGATGACCAAAACTTTTTTCTGCATAACCTGATTAAAAATTCTGAGAATAGGTAAAGACACTAAACACTATTAGATAAAACTCGCTTAAGAGGCTGGGACTGATTATAGCATTAATTGCTTCCAAGATGATTTTGAAACTGAAGTAATGCGTTTTGAGATGTTTTGACAATGCCTCTAATTTTCATGACACTGTTTTTCTTTTAATTTTGGTTTTGGTTGGATAACAGATTGGTTGCTATTGGATGGGGAAAGGTCGATTTTACGTTCTGTCGGTTGAGTTAGTTTTGCCATAAATACAGCAATAGCAACGATAATAAAGATGGCAAATAATCCTAGCTGAGGTTGAGAGAAATCTTTTCTAAAATCGCAGGACAAACATTGATAAACATCTTGGCTGTGTTGGACTAGGCTTTTTTTACCAAAATTGGGACATTCTGATGATTTTGACATAAGTTGATATTTTCCTAATTTGCTGTTGAGGTTTTTTGTACTAAACACTAATTACTTTTTTTGAGGCGGTAGATAATTAGGGTTTTAAGAAGGTTTTGACTGCCATTAGGTACAAGAACTCGAAAAAAAATATCCAAAAACTTGGTATTTTTTAATTAACTTCTGCCTACCATTTACTACCTACCACCTTCCTTCTATGAAAAGGGATTTTTCGTTTGATTTTTCTGTGAGCGATTAATCCTAGTTTTTTAAGTTAAAAACCAGAAAAGTAGATAGATACAGAATTTCAAACTCTTACCCTGTGAGAGTTTGTGTTTGCGCGTGAGTTGAATTCATACCTTGACTCAAACTCCTAATCCCGTTCAAAAGACAAGGGTTCATGGTGTGTTCGATTGTAGTCTGCTAAACAGTGATAGATTTCGATAAACATAGACTGAAAATCATTAAGCTCGTCATCTTCCATACGGTTCCCCTGGAGTTCAAGTTTTTGTCTAATGATTTGAGCCTCTAAGATAATAGAATAAACGATGTAGGCTGCTTTTGTTTTGCTTAACATTGAAATCTCCCTTTAAGTTAAGAATTTAAAACTGAACCACATTTGATAAGAAAATGATAACGCATTAGATTTGGTTTGAATTGCTCATTTTTTATTCAGTTTACTGAAAATTCAGTTTACTGAATTTTTTTAACGAATATTTAGAAAACTGAAAATGATCTTCTTGAGTAATGCGATGCTATAATAAGGAACGTAAATGCTTGTATGGAAGGAAATTATTATGTCTTGGGTCGAAAAATTTAATGAGTCGCATATTAAAGCCTTTTATATAACCTTGAAAGGTATGCCCAAAATAGTATTGAATGAGTGGAGCCAAGCAAGAAATATGGATGACTTGAGGGAACGGGTATCAGAAAAGGTAAAGAAAAATATGAAAGAGGAAACTATCAACCAGCACAAGACAACAATTAAAGAAAAACTCAATGATTACATTAAAAAATATTTGCTGACCGAAGAAGAAAGGTCAGAAGTAGAACAAGTAAAAAGTGAAGTTAGAAAAAACAGAAGAAGAACAAATTTAATCCTGAACACACCAACAGAGCTACTTGGGTTTATTGGTAAGTATCAATCAGTGTTTAATGCTCTTAGAGAAGGAGATCCTGGTTGTCTAACTCCATCTATCACATACGAACTACATATAATCATTAAATCTACGTTGACAATTGTAGAGAAAATTAGTTTTCTAAGCAGACTAATTGAGACAAATCCAGAGATTATTAATCAAACCGATGAGGACGGATGCACGCCACTCTTTACTGCTGTGGCAATGAATCAACCAGAAATTGTCGATTTTTTAGTAGGACAAGAAAATATTAAAATAGATATATCTAATTATTACGGATGGACACCATTTCATAAAGCGGCGAATATCGGTTCTCTAGAAATAGCTCAAATATTGGTAGAATCTGGAACGATGATAGATAGACTTACTCGAATGAATGCAAATGCTGTTTATGAAGCGGCTTACGGTTGTGATGACATAAATGTAGTTAAATATCTTGTAGAAAAACAGGGATTAGATATCAATATATCTACCATAGATCAATTTACACCTCTGACTACAGCTATCTGGCGACAAAATTATCAAATTGCTAAATATTTAATTGAATCAGATAGACTAACAAGCATTAATGTCAGAGATATTAGAGATGAGAATGCTCTTTATAAAGCTATTTCACAAGGATGTTTTGATTTGGCTCAAATTCTTCACGAAAAAGGTGCAGAGTTCCATCGTCCTAGACTTTTATCATCCCGATCTATCACTAATGTAAATCCTCAAAAAACTTCATTTTTTGAAGCTGTGGAAAGAGATGATTTTAGGACAGCCAAGCAACTTATTGAAGGAGAAACTGATCAAAACAAAAAAGAGCAAATGGTTAATCAAGTGAAACACCCTTATCAGCGAACATTATTATCTATTGCCGCCCAAAATGGCAATCAAGACTTGGTTAAACTTTTAGTTGAAAACGGAGCAAATGTATTCGCTAGAAATAATCATGGCAGAACACCTAAAGAGATGGTATTAATCCCAAATAATGAAGAAGTTTACAGGTATTTAGACGAACAAGAACAGATCGTGAACCCCAATCCCAGTGAAGATGAACTTCGCCATCGCTATGGTGAGGCAACATAATATTTAAAGCTGATAAGTACCTGAAATAAAAATAAACGGTGCTATGTGACGAAATGTTAAGCGCCGGACACTCTTGATATTGCTTTACTTTGATGGTAATGACATAGTGCAGTTTATGTCTGTCTGACTACTTAGCTCTCTTTTATAATTTTGGATGGAAACATTGATTTTTTTCAGGGCTGCAACAAATAACAAAAGAGAGTTTTATCTTTTTTATAAAACTGAAAAATTTTACTGCATATTTTTCAATTTTATAAACTTTTATTATTTTCAACAATTTTCGAGATAACTTTCAGCGAAATGGATTTTTCCAAAAGCAAAAAATATGCTATAAAGGTATTGGGAAATATTTTTTGTACGCAATCAGTCATAATTTATTGGACTAAATATGAACAATTATATGGTAAAGATTAACCGTAAGTCGGAGAGTTACAAAAAGGAAATTATTGTTTCAGGTGCACAAATAATTTTGAATATTTTGGGGCAAAAAGGTATTAAGCATATTTTTGGCGTTCCGGGTAGAGAGTCAGAAGGAATTTTATTTAACGAATATCAAGATATCAACCTAGTTTTAACAGCTGTCGAAAATACTGCTGGATTTGCGGCTTATGCTTACACTCAAGTTACAGGGAAAACTCAGGTAGTATTTACTACTATTGGACCTGGTGTAGCAAATATGGCTAATGTCATCTACTCAACTTGTAGCG
The DNA here is from genome assembly GCA_963744145.1 of uncultured cyanobacterium. Lineage (GTDB taxonomy): Bacteria > Cyanobacteriota > Cyanobacteriia > Cyanobacteriales > CAWUOF01 > CAVUSO01. Next base: position 3,875,607 of record CAVUSO010000001.1, read on the forward strand.
ATCGTATTCCTGTGATCTTTATTTGTGTACAGGTAGAAACAGATAGAATTTTCCATAACCATACACATCAGTGTATAGACGCTGTAGCAATGTATCGTCCTATTACTAAGTATGCTCATGAAATCGCAAATGTTGAGGAGATAAAAAATTGTTTGGAAACTGCTTTTGAGAAAACGCAAGAAGAACCTAAAGGACCTGCACTCATTAGTGTTCCTATTGATATGCTCAAAGCTAAAATAGACCTTTTAAAAGCGCAGAAAAAAGTAGTATTAATAAGACCAATTCAAGGCAATAATCGCCCGTCATCTATGCCAAATATGGATATAAAAAAAATTCAAAATGTAAAAGGTATTCCAGAATACATCCAAAGCTCTAATTACACTGCTCAAAAATTAATTGATATCAACAAAGCAGCCAAACTAATATCTAGTTGTCAACAACCTTTGTTATATGTAGCCAATGAAATAATTCGCTCAAATTCTGTCGATGAAGTACAAGAGCTTTGTAATGAGTATAATATTCCGGCAATATTTGCATACGATACTAAGGGAGTTTTACCGAGTAATCACGAACTTAATTACTTTACTTGTAGTAGCTACGCTGAAGGAATATTAGGACTTAATCCTAATAGATATATTTTTCCAAAAGAAGTAGATTGTATAGTATCACTTGGTTATGATTACAAAGATGATGTATTTCCCGAAAAGCATTTTAGATATGGAGAAGGGGGAAACCATAGATTACTAATTAATTTATCTGGTTTTATGCCCGATAAAATTGTTACAGAATTTGACTTTCATATCAATGGAAATATAAACACTAACTTAAGGGAGCTTTTGAAATGTTTAAAGCAAAAACCAGCTAAGTTTAATCCTCCTTATAATATTAGCCCATTGAGAGAGGCTATGAGCCAGAAGATAAAATCTACTAATTTAGAGACACCACCAGGAAAAATCAATATTGTTGAGGTAATCAAAAGCATTAATAAGCATTCAGCCGTTTTGGTTTCTGATGTTGGTACTTTCAGACATTACGCTGTGTTATTCAGCGAGATTTTAAAACCAAATTACTTCCTAACATCTGCTGGTAGTTCATCTTTTGGTACAGGATTACCTTTCGGATTCGGGGCGGCTCTTGCTCATAAAAATGAGAAGATTATTGTCTTGGCTGGGGATGGTGGATTTAATTCTAGCATAGGAGATTTAAGAACACTGAAAAAGTATAATACGGATATAGTGATTATTGTTCTGAATAACAATAAGAATGGTTTAATCAATATCTACCAGCAAAAGGGGCACAATGGTAAAATTAATAAAGATGCAGTAGATCACTCTAATGCCGATTTTGTAGCAATTGCAAAAGGATATGGATGTGAAGGTGCAAGAGTTTGTTGTTCCTATGAACTCGATTGTGCTATTAAAGATGCTTTTGATAAGGGTGGACCTTGGGTGATTGAAGTCCCTATTTATTACCCTGAAGAAGATATTAAAAGATTAACCTGTAGCCAGAATTTAGGTTGATAGGTTAATCTAATATGAGATTGATCCGGATCTCGATACTGTTGGCGAAATATTTCTTAACACTAGGACTAATACCAATTCTCTAAATGCCGACTACAGATAGGGCCTCTAATATATAGGCTCGTCCCGTCTTTTCCTGAACCAGTTTTTTCCACTACGAGCAATTTCTTCAGCTCGGCATCACTTTCCTTGATGTCTAGGTGATAAACTCCTGCCATATTTTTCCTTCAACTCTACTCAAATTATACTCTACACTATCTGTAGTCGGAATTACAAGAATTGGGATAACAGCTCAACTCAGATTAAGTGCAATTTCATAGGCTATTGGGATGAACTGGATTGAGTTAGAATAAAATATCTAATATTAAATCAAACTTAAATAAAATCTATGCCAATCCAACCACCGTCTTCCACTATTTCCCCAACTGAACTACCACTACAACCACTACTACCAACCATGTATGATCTCCCTAGTGAGGACCCGGAGGAACCTGGTTTGCCCGATGAATTTCATTCGTTACAACCCCCATTACTGAGTCATACAATTCGTTTACAGGATTATCCCAAAGAGCGAATTTTTACCGGCTCTGATTTAAACATCTATTACGATGTCAATCACACTCTTTGGCACAAACGTCCCGACTGGTTTCTGGTAATTGATGTACCCAGACTCTATGAAGGTAGAGATTTACGTGATAGTTATGTAATCTGGCAAGAAAAAGTCAATCCGGTAGTGGTGATTGAATTACTATCTCCTGGAACGGAAAAAGAAGACCTAGGAGAAAGAGCAGAAAGGGAGGAAGAAGAGGGTGAAAATGGTCAAGAAATACGGAGAGAAAATCTACCCCAAAAAGCTGAAATTCCACCGACCAAGTGGGAAGTTTATGAACAGATTTTACAAATACCTTATTATCTAGTATATAGTCGTCGTCGCGATCGGCTACGTCTATTTAAGTTAGAGAAAGGTAGATATCAAGAACAAGCATTAAACCCAACACAACAAGGATTTTGGCTGACAGATTTAAAAATTGGGATCGGGATCTGGTTAGGGGAATATGAAGGAATAAATCGACCCTGGTTACGCTGGTATGATGAAACTGGGAATTGGTTACCGACAGCAACAGAATTAGCCCATCAAGCTGAAATTCGGATTGAACAAATTAGCATCGAAGTGAACCAAGCTAAAATTGAAATTGAACGAGCTCACTCTGAGGTTAAACAAGAACGACAAAAACGGCAAGAATTATTACAAAAATTAAGTACCCTATCTCCTGAACAGCTCATTGCTTTAGGAATTAATCTAGGAGATTTTCACGACCAATAAATTGTAAATTATTTTCACGCCGATCGTCAAACCTACTCAGCAAGAAAACAAATCTTTAGCTGAAGCTTAAAGTTGCGTCTTGTTCGGGTTGATCTATAATTTTGTAGAGACGATGCCCGCGCACTTTTCTACAAAATTAAATCTGGCTCATAACTTCAGACTTTAACTGAGATGGAGATAAATCTTTCTCATTAATAAATTCATTAAATAGTTCAAAAAATCTATCCAGTGCATCTCTTTCATCTTCGGAATAAAATAGAATTATTCGACTCCAATGTTGAGTAGAAGATTGATTAAATTTGCTTTCAATCCACTCCTGAAACTGCTCAAATTCTTGTTCTTCTTGACTAACAGGAATATTAACTTGACGTAAAGCAAAAGTATAACCATCTAAAAAGGTCTGAAATTGACTAAGAGCAGCTTTCCCTAAATATAAAGCTGGTCTTTGTTTAATTTTATCAATCAATTCGTAAAAGCTAATCATAATTTTACCTCAATTGTTAGAACATGGGAGTGCCTAGTTTTTCTAATTGAGAGCGAATTGTTCCAAATGCCATTGTTGCCGAATCATTAAAGGGCAAAGATATAAATTGAGATAGAGTATAGGTTGTTATTAGCTGTAGTCAGACTTTGAGCAAGCACTTGGATAATATGCAGCTTTTGGGTGAGTGAAAGCTGCATGAGATGTACGTCAAGCTCTTGGATTAGCATATTGACACTCCCACGCCCAAAGGCAGTGGGATTCTTGAATCAACGACCGCACTTAACCAACCCCAATTGCTTAGAATTAGCCAGAGGTGCAATCTCATCAAGCGTAGAAATTCCGCCGTGCCCCGGCGTATTTTTTACTAACAACATTTTGATTAGTTGTAGATTATCAATGGGCAATCGGATCGTTAGATCCTAAAATTACGCCGTGCGACGCTTGCCGCAATTTTCAGCGTTGCCATCGATTGATATTAATAAGCGCGTATTTTCTTAGGAAAATACGCGCTTATTAATAGAATTTAATAATTTTTACGGCTCCTAAGCCAACAGCTGTCCGATTCATCCCGACCCCTGAAAGGGGTGGGCTTTCTCGGTAACTACTTGTAAGTGCCTTACTAGCGAACGTGACTGTAGGGGCGTATGGCCATACGCCCCTACATGGACATATTTATTCTTCATTTAAAATTTTCGGAACTTGGAAATAATCACCGTCAGGTGCTGGTGCATTATTCAGAATCCCTGCTCGATCAGGATAAGGTTGCAGCAAATCTGGTCTAGTGATATTACTCAGATCGATCGCTCTAGTAGTGGGTTCGACATTTTCTGTATCTAATTCACTTAACTGAGTAAAATATTCCAAAATACTACCCAGTTGGTCAGTAAATTGTTTTTCTTCTTCCGAAGTCAAATGTAACCGGGCCAGATGAGCGACTTTACGAACTTGATCAATTTCCAACATCAGAATTTTCAGTAAAGTTGATTAATTGTTGCCAAGGATGAGGGGCTGAAAATTTTGCCCCTATCTAATTAGAAAAACACATCTGCCGTTGAGCGTCCAGTAGTTTTGAGCCAATTTTGAGCTTCAATGTAATTGTTGGGTGCTAACCGGATCGCTCGCATCCAGTAATCCGCAGCTTGACCATACATCGATTCTGCTTCTTCGGCTTGCCCTTCGGCTGTGAATTTATCACCTTGAAAGTGATAGATTACAGCAATATTATTGAGAGCTTGGGGCATTCGCGGATTAAGCTCGATCGCTTGGTGATAGTATTCGAGGGCTTGAGCATGGTCACCATTACTGGTATGGATTAACCCAATATTATAAAGGATATAGCTCCGATCATTAGGATCTTCCTCTAGGGTTAAAGCTTCATAATAGTTTTCTAGGGCTTCAGCATATTCACCCTCTGCTTGAGCAGACATTCCATCTCTATAGTAGACAAAAGCTTCTTTGGCTTTTTTGTTAGCAGGCAGAATTTTGAGCAGAATATCTGCCATTACGGTAAAGCTTTTGTCAATAAAGTTATCGTTACGTTGAGTTCTTGGCATAGGGAGACGCGATAGTCGAACCGAGGGTTTAAACTGATCTACCTAACTTTACCGTCAATTGGTAAGTTTACCGCACTATGTTAAGTAATGTAACAATATTGCCATCAAAGAGGTTTAGCATCTTGACATCCAGAAGAAAAGACTCTATGGTAAAAGTCATACCCGGGTAAGCCAATTCAGAGTCATATGCAAGATAAGCAAAAAGTTACGTTATATCTGCCGCCAGAACTGCATCGCCGACTCAAAATCCGAGCTGCGGTTGACTCAGAACCAATGTCTGTCATTGCCGAACGTGCGCTGAACTTCTATATGGAACATCCAGAAATAGTAGATGAAGCGAACACCGAGTACGGTAGAACCCATCGGGTTTACAATTGTCCGGAATGCGAAAGTGCAGTGGTAATGCGAGACGGAGAAATAGTTTCTCTAAGACATCAGCCTAGTGTTTTAGCCCAGACAGAGGGGCTTCCTGTAGAAAAAGTACATTCGAGTACGGATCAACAGGGAGAGGAAGCCTTAGTTCCTTGCTAAAGTTTCGACCCTTGTAAAAAAGCGATCGCGCTTATGTGTTCAGCACTAAAGGCTGGGGGCATAAAGATCAGGCAAAGTTTGCACCCGTTCTAATTAGGTTAATGGTCATGAAAGAAGAGCTCAACATCTTAATTCAAGCTCAATATCCAATGATCTACCTGGTAACCTCCGAAGAAGAGCGAGCCGAGCAGGCAATTGCAATAATTGCTCAGATCAAGCCCCAGCGAAGAGTTTTTATATGGACAGTCACCCATGGGATTGTGGAGTTTGGTCAACCGCGGAATGTGACCCAACATAACACCGTATCGCCAGAAGCAGCGATCGAGTGGGTGATCAGACAGCGCGAACCAGGAATATTTATATTTAAGGATTTACATCCCTTTATTGATTCACCAGCCACCACCAGATGGTTAAGAGATGCGATCGCCAGTTTTAAAGGGATGCAGAAAGCAATTTTGCTGATGTCCCCCTTACAACAAATTCCGATCGAATTGGAAAAAGAAGTAATCGTTCTCGATTTTCCGCTCCCCACGATGGCAGAACTAAATCAAGTGCTCAACCAGCAGTTAGAAAGCATCAAAACCCGAAGAATAAACACAGAGACGCGGGAAAAACTGCTCAAAGCCGCATTAGGGTTAACCAGAGATGAAGCGGAAAAAGTTTATCGTAAAGCCCAATGTAGTGCTGGACGTTTAACCGAAGCCGAAGTAGATATAGTGCTATCGGAGAAAAAACAACTAATCCGGCGGAATGGGATTTTAGAATATATCGAGGAAGATGAAACCATCGATTCAATTGGGGGATTGGAAGAGTTAAAACGCTGGCTGAAACAACGTTCCAATGCTTTTACTGAAAGAGCGCGAGAATATGGTTTACCGCAACCGAAAGGAATGTTAATCTTAGGTGTGCCAGGCTGTGGTAAGTCCTTAATTGCCAAAACAACAGCCCGTCTCTGGGGTCTACCACTATTAAGGTTAGACATGGGGCGCGTCTATGATGGGTCGATGGTAGGTCGCTCTGAAGCTAACTTACGCAACGCTCTGAAAACCGCCGAATCGATCTCACCAGCGATTTTATTCATCGATGAATTAGATAAAGCCTTTGCGGGAACTAGCGGTTCAGCAGACTCGGATGGTGGAACATCCAGCCGGATCTTTGGTTCATTTCTCACCTGGATGCAAGAAAAAACCTCTCCTGTATTTGTGATGGCTACAGCTAATCGGGTGGAACGGTTACCAGGAGAATTTTTACGGAAAGGTCGTTTTGATGAACTGTTTTTTGTAGATTTACCCACTAAGGAAGAACGTCAGGAAATCTTTAAGATTCACCTCTCCAAGAGAAGAAGAGAGATAGAACGTTTCGATATCGAGCAATTAGCTATAGTTTCCGAAGGTTTTTCTGGGGCAGAAATCGAGCAAGCGTTAATCGCCGCGATGTATGACGCTTTTGCCCAAGATCGGGAATTTACCCAATTAGATATTATTGCCGCGATTAAGTCAACCCTGCCGCTGTCAAAGACAATGACAGAACAAGTAACCGCCCTGCGAGATTGGGCGCGGCAAAGGGCCAGACCCGCAGCCTCCGCGATCGCTGAATATCAGCGAATGGAGTTCTAAAAGCTTTCTCCTGCTCCCAACAGGAGGAAAGGCTAGCAAGTCAAAATTGCTAGCAGAATGAAAAAAGCCGCTCTCTTCCCTTAAATCAAGCGGCTTGCTGAAAAAACCAAAACGTTGTTGTTTCTCTCTATTTTCTACAGGAGTAAATCCCCATGTCTCACTTTAGCACTTTACGCACCAAAATCACCGACGCCGAAATCCTCAAAGCTTCTCTCCGCGACCTGGGTATCAACGTGAAAACAGAAGCAGATGTTCGTGGCTACAATGGTCAGCGTGTTCGTTCCGATATCGTTGCGATCTTAGATGGCGAATATGATTTAGGCTGGTCTCGCAATAGCGATGGTTCCTTCGATCTAATTGCTGACCTCTGGGGTGTTGCCAAAAAACACAATCAAACTGAACTAATTAATTCCATCAATCAAAAATACGCAGTCAACAAGACTTTGGCAGAAGTCCGTCGTCCTGGTTTACAAAATGCCAACGTCAAATTGGTTCTCCAAAATTAATCTTTCTGCGCGTTCCCAAGCTCGCGGGTTAACCAAATACGGGTTAACCCGTTTTTTATTGAGATTTTGGAGCAGAACTCCATTTATGATTGATTGTGTATTAATTAATTATTATGAAGAATTTTACACCGACACAAGAGCAAAAAATTCGCGCCTTGCTCAGAGATTGTGGCCAACAAGCCGAGCAGTTTGCTAGTCAAAAATTTCAGATTTACACCAAGGGTCCTGATGATTTTGTGACTAGTGTAGATCGCTTGTTAGATCGTCAACTCACTGCGGGATTTGCAGATTTGTTTCCTGAAGATGGGACAATTACGGAAGAAAATGAATCATCGCGTTTGGCTTTCCATGCTGGTTATGACCGATTATGGTGTATTGATCCGCTAGATGGCACAGATGATTTTATTCAGGGTAAACCTGATTATTCCGTGATGGTTGGTTTACTTTGTGGGCGTCAACCAGTAGCAGGTTGGCTCTATGCTCCTGTCCAAAATCAGCTTTATTATGGTGGTCGTGACTGGGGATTGTTCCAAACTCAAGCCGATGAACCATCAACAGTTTTAGTACCAGTACAACCAATTTCACCTTCTCGGTCTTTTTGTCCGGTGATGTTGGGATATAAAGATCAACAAAATTTTGGCTCAGCGATCGCTGAGGTGATTCCTGGAGCCCAGTTTTATAGTATTGGGAGCTTTGGATTAAAAGTAATTGAAGTGATTATGGGTCGGGTTGGTCTGTATCTATATCTCAATGGTCGGGTAAAACTGTGGGATACGGTGGGACCATTAGCCCTAGCCCTAGCGGCTGGTTTAACTTGTTGTGATTTAGATGGTAAACCACTTAGTTTTGAAAATGATGCGATTAATCCTGTAACTTTAGCTCATGAGCAATCAATTGTGATTGGGTGGCCAGAATATGTGGCTGAGTTACGCCCAAAAATTCAACCAGCGATCGCCAACATGAGATCATAGAAACAGCCCGACAGAAAAATACCAGAGATTGGTTAAGCGGCTGTCGGTAAACTGGTGTTGGTAAACACAATGATTAGAGATTTTTTATGAATGCTACTGCGCTCTGGGAACGCTATCAAGATTGGCTGTACTATCACCAAGGGCTAGGATTTTATGTAGATATTAGTCGGATGCGTTTTGACGATAATTATTTTTCGGCTCTGTCAGTAAAATTTGCCCAGGCTTTTCGGAATATGTCAGCTTTGGAAGCAGGTGCGATCGCTAATCCAGATGAAAATCGGATGGTTGGTCATTATTGGTTACGCAACCCTGATTTAGCTCCCAATTCCGAATATAAACAAGAGATTGTGGAAACTCTCCATCAAATTGAAGATTTTGCCCAGAAAGTTCATCAGGGAGTAATTCGTCCACCTCATGCAACCAAGTTTACTGATATCCTGTCAATTGGGATTGGTGGTTCAGCTTTAGGACCAGAATTTGTCGCTGAAGCGATCGCCCCGGAAAATCCACCTTTAGCGATTCATTTTTTGGATAATACTGATCCGGCTGGGATTGACCGAGTTTTACATCAGATTCAAGATCGATTGTCTAGCACCATTGTATTAGTAATTTCTAAATCAGGAGGGACTCCAGAAACTCGCAATGGCATGATTGAAGTGCAAACTGCTTATCGCGATCGCCACTTAGATTTTGCCAAACACGCAGTAGCAATTACAGGGATTAACAGCAATTTAGATCAACTAGCTAAATCTAATGGGTGGATTGCTACTTTTCCGATGCACGACTGGGTTGGGGGTAGAACATCCGAACTTTCTGCGGTGGGATTATTACCAGCTGCATTGCAAGGAATTGATATTCGGGCCATGTTAGCAGGTGCGAAGGAAATGGATGATGTGACTCGCTTACAGCAAATTAAAGGTAATCCAGCCGCTCTGTTAGCTTTAGCTTGGTATTCAGGATGTAACGGACGTGGCGACAAGGATATGGTAATTTTACCTTACAAAGATAGTTTACTCCTTTTTAGTCGCTATCTCCAACAATTAGTAATGGAATCCCTGGGCAAAGAAAAAGATTTAGATGGCAAGATCGTACATCAAGGTATTGCTGTTTATGGGAATAAAGGTTCAACGGATCAACACGCTTATGTCCAACAATTGCGTGAGGGTGTTCCCAATTTCTTTATGACTTTTATTGAAGTTTTAGAAGATCGTCAAGGTCCTTCAACCGAAGTAGAACCAGGGATTACCTCCGGAGATTATCTATCGGGATTATTACAAGGTACAAGAGCAGCACTTTATGAAAATCAACGGGATTCCATCACAGTTACTATTCCCCAAGTTAATCCACGGACAATAGGTGCTTTAATTGCTCTTTATGAACGAGCAGTTGGTTTATACGGTTTTCTAGTTAATATTAATGCTTATCATCAACCTGGGGTAGAAGCAGGTAAAAAAGCAGCAGCAGCAGTTTTAGAATGGCAAAAACGCATTCTTCAAGTTCTGCAACAAGCAGGAAAACCTCTGACTATAAAGGAATTGGCTGAACAAGCAGGAGCTCCTGAACAAATTGAGGTTATTTACAAAATCTTGCGACATTTATCTGCTAATAAACGCAGTGTGATTTTAACGGGTGATTTAGGACAACCTGCTAGTTTAATTGTTAACCTATTGCGATAGGTAAATGATTGATCATGGGTAATTAATATTACCCATTGATCAAAAAATTGGTAATGGGTGCCGATGGTGGGAGCATTGCATCTGAAGCCATTGGATGATTGAGGATTAGGGGACTCGCATTCCCTACTACAAACTTATTAAACATCAAGCTGATCAATCTCAAATTGCTATACTTAAATTAAGCATCTCGTCATTCCTGTTGTGGATCGCTAAGAACTATGGTCCAAAGTCTTGACCCTACTATATTACCCCCTCCTTTTCCCGATCATACCCAATTACCTGAATCCGACGGCACCTTCGTGAAAAACTTTCAAGAACATCCCCAATGTATCTTGCTGACTGACTCTTTGGAAACTACACTGCAAAATCTTCATCCAGATGGTCAATATGCGATCGGACAAGATAGTGGGATTTATTGGAGAGAAACAGATCCTCCGGAACGGGGAGCGGAAGCACCGGATTGGTTCTATGTTCCTAACGTTCCACCCCTATTAGACGGTCAAGTTCGTCGTTCTTATGTATTATGGCGCGAATATAGTGTGCCCTTAATTGCGATCGAATTAGCGAGTGGAAATGGTGCAGAAGAACGAGACAATACTCCCCTATCTCGTTCTTCTGAAAGGAGCAATCAGAAACCCGGTAAGTTTTGGGTATATGAGCAGATTATTCGGATTCCTTACTATGCCATATATATCATCAAAACCAGGGAATTAGAAGTTTATAACTGGGTGAATATTCACTATCACCGTTTGCAACCAAATGAGCGCGGACATTACCCGATTGATCGGATGGGAGTAGAATTAGGTGTGTGGGAAGGTAGCTATCAAAATCAGACTAATCACTGGTTACGTTGGTGGGATAGTCAAGGTAATCTGTTGCTCACTGGTAGTGAACAGGCTAAACTGGAACGTCTTCATACTGAACAGGAACGTCAACGGGCTGATGCTGAAACAGTACGGGCTGATCGAGAACAGCAACAGAAAGAACGATTAGCTGCTTATTTGCGATCGCAAGGAATCGATCCGGATTTAATTTGAGCTAACGCGACCTACAATAATATTTGTTTCTTTGGTGGTAATGTTCATGGGTAATATTAATTACCCATGAACATTAAATAGATATTAGCCACTCTATTTACCAGCTCTACCTGTTGCTATCTTTTAGCTTCGTCAAACTGACGTTGTTCAGTTAAGCTGATCGCTTTTTCCTGATAAACAGCAAGATTAAACCAGAAGGTTGTCCCCACACCGATTTCACTGATAATATGGACTGAACTGTGATGTTTTTCGACAATATTTTTCACGATCGATAAACCCAATCCTGTTCCTTCTAAAGTATGCACTCGGTTTTCGACTCGGAAAAAGCGATCGAAAATAGCTTCTTGATCTTCTGGTGCAATTCCAATCCCCGTATCTGCAACTTCAATTCGGACTAAGTTCGGTTGCGCGATCGCTGGTGCTGATAAAGAATCAGTAGAATTACTTTCCTGTCCATCTGAGATTGGTGGGGATTCTAACAAATAAGCTCGGATTGTTACCTTTCCACCTGGGGGAGTAAATTTAAGTGCATTACCGACTAAATTCATTAACACTTGCAACAATAAATCATAATGACCCCAAACCGTAGGTAAATTTGGAGAAATTTCTTGGCTTAATTCAATTCCCTTATCTTTAGCATTTAATTGATAAGTCCGCAATGTTTGCTCAATTGGTTGAACCAAATCGACCGCATCAAAATAATAAACTCGACAGGATTCTAGACGGGATAAATCTAAAACATCATTCACTAAGCGAGTCAGACGATCGGTTTCGCGATTTGCAGTTTCTAAAAACTCTTTACGTTCATTTTCACTGAGTTCTTCACCATATTCATGCAAAGTTTCTATAAAAGATTTAATATTAAATAAAGGTGTCCTTAATTCATGGGATACATTGCTAATAAACTGACTTTTTGCCTCATTTAGTTCCACCTCACGGGTAATATCTTGGACGGTCATTCCAATTCCTTTCACATTTTCTCGATATTGATCAAATACAGTGGTTAAAAGAATCCTAACTGTCCGGTTTATCGGTGCAGAAAGCGTAATTCTGTATTCTCCTCCTTCTCGAGGTGCAAGACTATCCCGGAGTACATCTCCTGATGCCATTTTATATAGGGGTCTTGTCAATTCTACTTGTACTGTTTGGGGCAAATGATATAATACATTCTCCCCTACTACTTCTTTCCCTTCCCAATTAAAAAGTCGTCTGGCTGTGGGATTAACTAAAACTATGTGCATATTGGTATCAAGCAAGACTGCACCATCAGCAATAGTCGAAACTAAGGTTTCCAATTTAGCTTTTTCTGCTGTTAATTCTTCAATATTTTGTTCTTCGTAACTTTCTAATCTTTGGGCCATTTCATTAAAACTAAAAATTAATTCCCCCAGTTCTCCTCCTAAAGGTAAGTCTATGCGTTGTTTAAAGTTACCAGTAGCGATATTTTTGACACCAACGAGTAATTCTTTAATTGGTTGAGTAATCATTAAAGCATTAGAAACCGCACCTAAAATTACCATTACCCAAATCGAAACAAAAACGGCAATAGTCACATCTCGAGTTAAATGAGATGAGGTTACTACGGTCGGATTAGGGTTAATTCCGATCGCCAGAATACCTAGATATTTACTTTCATGTACAAGGGGGATAAAAACATCTGTAACTTCTCCATCTGGTGTGAGATGTTGTCGTACCATTGGCAATTCTGAATAGATCCCAAAATTTTCAGGTACTTGAATTCTGCGTCGAATGGTCAGAGAGTTTTGCACTTCTGATTCCGAAAAAGGTATTCCTAAAAAAATATTTCCATCTTCATCAGCATAAAGGATATAACGCACGCTGGAAGTGGTACTGTAAAACTGATGAGAAAAACGAGCAACCTCAGTCCGATTTCCTTGGGCAATTAAGGGGGCAACATTAGCCGCCAGTAAAAGTCCCAGGTCACGACCAAAGCGAGTATCACTTAAACGAGCATCCTGCTGGATCGTATTTACTGCCCAAAATGTCAGTCCGCTCATTACTAAAGATACTACCAGAGTTGCTGCCGCCATCAGTCTGGTTTGCAGGGTAAACTCAGACCACCAACGGGCAATTATTTCTTTAAGAGTGGTGAGAATGGTTAACAAGGTTTTATATCCGCTAATTTTTATTATTCTATTGTGACATATATGTCTCTTAAGTAGTTAGTCCATTACCAATTTGCTAAACGGGGATTTGAATCACAAACTCACATCCTTCCCCTGGTGAAGAAATACAGGTTAGCTTTCCTTGATGTTTATCTTCGATGATTTGTCGTGAAATCGATAATCCTAATCCCGTTCCTTTACCTACTTCTTTGGTGGTAAATAAATAATCAAATATTTTTCCCTGTAATTCTTTGGAAATCCCCATCCCATTATCCTTAATCCTAATTTCTACCCAATTCTCATCGGTTAATAACTTAGTCTCAATTATAATTTGATTAGGTTCTTTTTCGATTTCTTCAAAACTTTTAGCATTGTTTGAGTCATCTAAAGCATCGATACCATTAGCAATAATATTAATAAATACTTGATTTAATTGTCCGGGAAAACATTTAACTTTTGGCAGAAGACCATAATTTTTAATAATTGCGATCGCTGGGCGATTTTCATTAGCTTTTAATCGATGTTTTAAAATCATCATTGTACTTTCGAGTCCTTCATGAATATCAAAAGGGATTTTCTCATCTAAATCTGCTCTAAAAAAAGTCCGGAGACTCTTACTAATATCACGAATTCGGTCTGTGCCAATTTTTAATGAATTAATGATATTCGGTAAATCTATCATTAAAAAATCTACATCGATATTTTCTGCATTTGCTTCAATTTCTGCATCGGTATTGCCAAACTTTTTTTGATAAATTTGTAAGTGGTTAATTAGTTGATTAACATATTCTTGAGCATGGTCAATATTAATCACAATGAAATTTACTGGATTATTAATTTCATGGGCAATTCCTGCTAACAATTGACCGATACTTGCCATTTTTTCACTTTGCATTAGTTGCATTTGGGTTTGCTGAAGTTCGTGAAAAGATTTTTGTAATTCCTCATTATAATCTTGTAATTTTTCCTTAGCTTCAGCTAAGTTGTTATTTTGTTCATGAAGATTTCGTTCGATTCGACCTAAAAATAAGTAAAATAAAATCACTAAAATTAACCCAATAACTAGAGAAGCTATAGATACGATTAAGATATATTGCTGGCTAGATTTGATTGTGTTAGTAATATCTTTTAACGCAATCACATTACCAATTTGATGATTATTAATATCCATTAAAGGTAAAATAATTACTTGATTGATTTTACCATTAATATCAATTTCATCAATCATTTTATCTTGATTGCGAACAAAGAGCTGTCGTAAATTTTCAGGAATTACAGATATAGTTTTATCAATAACCACAAAATTAGCAAACTCATCCCAAACAGATTTGTTCCATTTTTGGCGATCGAGTAATTGCCGATCGACTACAACAACTAAATCCAGATCAAGAATTTGATTAATAGTATTGATTAAATCTGCAAAATCAATTCCAAACTCTAAATAGCCAATTAATTTACTTTTCCAAGGACCGACAAATAAATCACTATCTGCTCTTTGAGCGTAGTCACTACGCCAAGGATAAATAGTGCGAATTACTAGACTTCCATTTTGTCTTAGTTCTAAACCAGCACTGGGTTTTCCAGTTTGTTCTGCTTGTTTCAAAGTTGCTCTGTTAATTAAATTTGATTTCTGATCAGTATGTAATCTAATTAAGTTGATTAGATTAGGTTGGTAAAAAGAAAAGTGACTAATTTTTTTCTGTTGCTTTAATCTTTTATATAAAGGTTTTGCTCTGGTTATTAAGGTTTTTACATCTTTTGATTTTAAAGCATTGGTTAATATTGGATCACGGATAATGATATCCATAGCAGTATTCATAGTATCAATACTATCTTCAATCTCATGCTTTACTAAAAAATTAACTTTTTGATTTGTCTCTTGTTTATCTTGAAAAATTCTTTCTTTCTCATTTTTAAAAAAAGCCAAAATAAATATACTTTGAATAATGCTAATTGCTAGGATTAAAGGTAATAAAATACGCAGTCTAATTCTTGGTTTTTTTGATATCTCTAAGAGAGGCTTTTTACGATTATTCGGATGAATGCTCATCATATTTTCACTAATCCCAAGCAGTTGCTTGATTAATTAATAAATCTGATCAATTTACTAGCAGGGTTAAGCTAAGTAACTATGCTTAGTTATTTAGCTATTTTTCGAGATTAGATTTTTTGATAAAGATTCAGACGATAACCAATATCATGGCGATAATATGCACCGTCAAAGTGAATAAATTGAACAGCATTATAGGTATTGACGATCGCTTCATCAAAACTATCTCCAAACCCGGTTACTCCCAAAACCCGTCCCCCATCAGTGAGGACAGATTCACCTGCTAGTTTAGTACCAGCGTGAAAGACGATCGCTCCTTGTGTCTGAGCTTGTTCAATTCCAGTAATCACATCACCTTTTTGATAAGAACCAGGATAACCATCCGCAGCGATCACCACACATACCGATGCACCTGATTTCCATTGCAGGGGAGGTAATTCTCCTAATCTTTGTTCGATACAAGCTAACATCAACTCTTCTAAAGGTGTTTCTAATAAAGGGAGAATTGCTTGAGTTTCTGGATCACCAAAACGACAGTTAAACTCTAAAACTTTAATTTCTCCTGTGGATAAAATCATCAATCCAGCATAGATTACACCCCGATAATCAATCCCGATATTTTGCAAACCCTGAAGTGTAGGTTGCAAGATTTCTTGATTAATCTTTTCACTTAATTCCGGAGTAATGATTGGTGCTGGAGCATAAGCTCCCATCCCTCCGGTATTTGGTCCTGTATCTCCTGCTCCGATCGCTTTATGATCTTGAGCTGGTAATAAAGGAATAATGGTCTTCCCATCAGTTAAAGCTAAGAGAGAAACTTCTTGACCAGTTAAAAATTCTTCAATGACAATACATTCACCCGAAGGACCAAATAAACCATTAAAAGAAGCTTCGATCGCTGCTTGAGCTTCCCCATAATCAGCTGCAATTGTAACTCCTTTACCAGCAGCTAATCCATCAGCTTTAATCACAACAGGTGTAGGTTGTGTTGCTAAATAATCCAAAGCGGAGGTTAATTCTTCCTCCATAAACACCGCACTTTTCGCGGTGGGAATTCCCATTTCTTTCATTAAAGATTTAGCCCAAGATTTACTAGCTTCAATCTGAGCGCCCGCTTGATTAGGTCCAAACACCTTCAGGTTTAAGTGCTGAAGATAATCAGTCATACCCATTGCTAGGGGTACTTCTGGACCAATTACCACGAAAGCAATCTGATTTTGCTGGGCAAATTCGCCAATTGCTTGGAAATCATACACCGTGAAGGGCAGATTTTCACAACGTTCTAAAGTTGCAGTACCTCCATTTCCTGGAGTGACATATACCTTTTCAATTGACTGAGATTGGAGCAGTTTCCATGCTAGGGTATGTTCGCGTCCCCCATTACCAACAACCAAAACTTTCACAAAATCCTCTCTGATACTCTTAATTCAGATCATCTTAGACAATCCCAATATAGCACTAGCAATTCCACAAGCCTTCTTGTTCTAAATCTTCAATCATCTGGAGAGCCCGGGGATCACCTAATCGCAATAGAGAGGATTTAGCATCTTCACGCACACCTAGATCTTCATCTTCCACTAAAGCTTCAATCAGTGCATCAACTGCGGTAGCATAGACTACATTCGATGGCAATTCGCGACATAATTGTCCTAAAGACCAAGCGCAGTTACTACGCACAGCTGCTAGTGCATCTCGACGTAATCCTTCAATTAAAGCCGGAACAGTGGCAATAATCGCTTCGTAACCAACTACGGATATCTGTCCCAGAGCGCTCGCAGCCCATAAACGTACAGCCCCAATGTCTGTTTTTAGTGTATCAATTAAAGGAGTCAGAACTCGGCGATCGCGACAGTTTCCTAAAGCCCAAACTACTCCTTTACGGACATAACCATTCCAGTCCGAATTTAATTGGGTAATTAATCGATCTATAGCTGTCGGACTAGGATTGCGTCCCAACCCATAAGCAGCACTGACGCGGAGTAAGGGACAAGGGTCGGTCAATAAATTGATTAAATGGGGAATGGCTCGTTCGTCTTGCAGGTCACAGAAAGCTCGCGCTGCTAACATCCGTTGTTGAACTATTGGTGATGTCAACAATGCTAACATTTCTTCTGGATCGGGTGGAACCACCTCTAAATCAGGATCAACCGACTCAAATTCGTCCAGGGAATTGATCTCTTCTGGATCAACAGCAAATAGATCGTCTTCTTCATCCATAAGTCGTAATTTTAACACTATTATTTACAAAGATTTGCTCATTAACAGGGAGACAGAGCAAAAACCCATTTTCTGATAAAGAGCCAATGCGGGTGGATTGTTTAGAAAAACTTGTAATCCGAGTTGGCGATCGCCCCGAGCTTTAGCCCAATTTTGAGCATAAGTTAATAAAGCGGAAGCTATTCCTCTTCTGCGATGTGCTGGAGCAACATAGAGCAAAAAAATATGTGCATGGCGATCGCCAGAGATCTGATCAATCGCATTTCCCAACCACAAACAAGCTACTGGATGACCAGCAGGACTAGCAGCAAAGGGGAATTCAGGATTTGGCTCTGCTTTTAAGTCTACTAAATCAACCCACCACAAAGGAGTTTGATTAGAAAAATACTGCTCAACTGTATTGGTCAGATGGGAAAAATCTTGTTCTGGAGCCAAACATCGATAAGTTTGATGCAAGAATTTCACCAGCAAAGCTCGATCTATCCCTGATCCAGCACGTAATTTATAACCCGGTATCAGCAATTGAGACACAAAAGCAACCTATTTTTCCGTCCAAAATCAGGATAACTGATCAGCTATTCTAGTTTCAGTCCAGGGGACTTGTGCTTGCTTACCTGGAGGACTAACCTCTTCGATCGGTGCTGGTTGAGCCATATCTGTCGGTAGAAAAATCCGGGCACTGACGACGACCAGAGCGAATAAAAATACTAAAACTACCAACAATGGTGCAATGTATTCTCGAAAAATGGCCATAATTAGAGATTATTTTCCGACAAAATTTTTATTGATTCCTTTTTTATCATATATCCCACCTCTTTTTTTGGTTAAATTGCCAACTCTGATAATCGCTGGACAAATTCTTGATGTTTTCTTGTCTTCAATCCCTGTTGCAATCCAGCTATCACTTCAGCTAATTTCCCCTCTAATAAAGCTGATACCGCTAACCATAAACCAGGGAAAATTTCACTACAAATCACTCCATCTGCATTCGGTTCTACCAGTATATATTCGCCTTGGTTTAATCTAAACCAGTCAAATTTTTGGTTATAAACTCGCCATACCAAATATTCTTGTACCCGGTGGCGACGGTAAACTTTTAACTTATCATGTAAATCATAAGAGGCACTACTAGCTGCTATTTCAACAATTAATTCTGGCGCACCTTCTACATAGTCATCATCGCTAATTCTAGACTGTCCACCTACATCTATTCGCAGCATTGCATCTGGTTGTGGTTCGTTATCTTCATCCAGACGAACGGTGGTATTATCTAGTAAATCAACTCCAGGGGTTTCGATCCAGTAAGCTCCTAACCAAGCCATAATCGCAGCATGAGGTTGACCATGACGTTTAGCTCTTACTGCTGATGCCATATATACCACTCCTTCAATTAATTCTGCTTTTTTAAGCTGGGACATAGCTTCATAACGTCGTTCAAATTCATGGCACGTTAATCTGTCCCCACTTTCTAAGGGTAGTATTTCCAAGACTGGCTGGTTAAGTGTTTTGGTTGACATTTTGTTTTGATCATGAAGCTATTATAGAATAAGATCTATTTTATCATCATCTGCACTATTGGGTCGGGACTGCCCGAAATTTCGCTGATGTTGGGACTGTTTCGTTACCTAGCATCGGATTAGATGAGGGAGTTACTGTTAAAATTGTGGGCGATCGCGGGTTTGAATCCTTAAAATTTATTCGGTTAATGCCATGATGATCTCCCATATAGCTCTGAAAAATTGGCGCAATTTTCAGTCAGTAAATGTTGATTTACGCGATCGCGTCTTTTTAATTGGTTCTAATGCTTGCGGTAAGTCAAACTTTCTCGATTCATTGCGCTTTTTGCGGGATCTAGCCAAGGTAGGAGGTGGATTGCAGAAAGCTGTGAGCGATCGAGGTGGTGTATCAAAAATTCGCAGTCTTTATGCAAGGCAATATTCAGATGTAGAAATAGAAATTCAGCTTTCAGAAGCTAATGATAAACAGCCATTATGGACATATAAGCTGGGAATTAAACAGAGAAAAGGTGGAAAAAATGAGCCGATTGTTGCATCTGAAGAAGTTTGGCAGGGCGATCGGCAAATTGTCGATCGCCCTACTCTAGAAGATAAAAATGATGAGCTACGTCTCACCCAGACTTATTTAGAGCAAATTAATGCCAATGCAGAATTTAGAGAAATTGCTAAATTTTTAGAGTCGATTTTATATTTACATTTAATTCCTCAGTTAGTTCGCCATCCCGAAGCTTTTGCTATCCCTGGAATTTCGGAAGATCCTTTTGGGAGAACTTTTTTAGAACGAGTTGCTAAAACTCCTGAAAAAACTAGAAGAGCGCGATTAAAAAAAATTGAAGATGCTTTAAAGTTGGCTATTCCACAATTTAAAACCCTAACAGATACCAAAGATGAAATGGGAGTTCCCCATTTGGAAGCTATTTACGAACATTGGCGACCAGGAGCGGGAAAACAACGGGAAGACCAATTTTCTGACGGAACATTACGGTTAATTGGTTTACTGTGGGCACTGTTAGAAACTGATTCATTATTATTACTAGAAGAACCAGAACTTTCCTTAAATGCGACCATAGTTAGTAATCTACCATCTCTGATTTATCGTCTTCAGCGTCCGAAAAAGCGACAGGTTATTCTGAGTACCCATAGTGCTGATTTGCTCTCAGACAAAGGTATTGGTGGTGAAGAAGTGCTGCTAATGACACCCTCTCCTGAAGGAACTGAGGTAAAACTTGCTTCAAGTAATGAACAACTCAAAAGGCTATTAGAAGGAGGTTTAAGCATAGCTGATGCTGCATTACCTCATACAGTTCCACCCGATATCGAACAACTCATTTCATTCAAATGACAGATATTCCCATCAATTTTGTCAATCAAAGTTGGCAAGTTGCATCAGCACAGACCAATTCCCCCAGTTTAGAACGAGCTATGAATGCACTTATAAATTTTCAACCAACTTGGGAAACTTGACCAAAAAAGAGAATTATGCTATCATCAACTATTAATTAACTTACGATCGATTCTCCCTAAAAATGTCCCAAACAATATTGGCATTACGATCGGATCAGATTAGAAAATTTATGTTAAAATTGTGGGCGATCGCGGGATTGAGAGTTTGAATATGATTCGATCATAGCTATAATTCAATCCGGTTCAGTTACTTGTAGGGGCGTTCGCGTAGCGTGCCGGAGGCATAGCATTCGGGCGACAATTGAGCGATCAAACGAGTAATATTATATCCGAATGCTTCGCCCTTATTTGCCGATATCCCTCAAAATATCCTTAACTGAACTGTATTGTAGTTGATCTGTTGGCTGCATAGATGGTAAGGGCAAAGCATTTCGGTCATATTATCCTTCCCTTCGACTACGCCCTTCGACTCCGCTCAGGGTAAACTCAGGGTAAACGTTTAAGCCATCATTTATTCGCCGAAATGCTTTGCCCCTACGGTTAACTGAACCGGATTGAAATATAATAAATACCTGATTAATATTTTTTCTGTTGCGATCGCACTTCAGCTATCCCACAAAATGCGATCGGTAAGTTCCTCTCGGTGACTACTTGTAATTAGGTGGGCATAGCCCACCCCATGTTTACACAGCCCCTAACACACTTGCTAACAAAGCTTTTTGAGCGTGCATCCGGTTTTCTGCTTGATCCCAAACTCGGGACTGGGCACCTTCAATCACACTATCGGTAATCTCCTCACCACGGTGTGCTGGTAAACAATGTAGTACGATCACATCAGGTTCAGCTTGAGCTAGTAACTGTTCATTGAGCTGATAAGGTTGAAAGATCGGTATTCGAGTAGAGGATTCGTCTTCTTGTCCCATACTAGCCCAGACGTTAGTATAGAGAATATGAGCACCTTTAGCGCCGATCGCTGGATCATTGGTAATCGTAACTTCAGTTTGCTGATTAGCGATCGCCCGAGCTTGGGTAGTAATCTCTAGATTTGGTTCAAATTCTTTTGGTGTGGCAATTCTCACATTCATTCCCACCATAGCACAGCCTAACATGAGGGAATTAGCCATATTATTGCCATCACCAAAATAAGTTAAAGTTAAACCTTTCAACTTACCAAAGCATTCTTGAATTGTTTGTAAATCTGCTAATACTTGACAGGGATGTTCTAAATCTGTTAAAGCATTGATGACTGGAATTTTCGCATATTGAGCAAAATTTTCTAGCTCTTGCTGCTTAAAAGTGCGAATTGCCATCACATCAAGATAGCGATCTAAAACTCTAGCTGTATCTGCTACTGGTTCACCACGACTGACTTGAGTAACATTAGGATTAAGATCAATAACTTGTCCTCCTAATTGGTACATCGCGACCGTAAAACTGACCCGAGTTCTGGTGGAAGCTTTAGAAAATAGTAGTCCTAGAACTTTCCGACATTGGGGGTTAATTTTCCCTGCTTTCATCTCGATCGATAAATCCAGGAGATCGCTAATTTCCTGGTTACTGAGGTCTGCTAGACTTAAAAGATCTCGTCCTTTTAATGCCCCCATGAGTCTCCTTTCTGTTAACTAATTTACTACTTTTAATTCAGCCTACTACTGTAGAAATACATTTAACCAATTTTCTGTGTACAATCGCACAAAATCTCCGTCAAAATTGGTGGTTAAACCAGACTTAAATATGACGGACAAAAATCAGCAAGATTGTCTGCTGGGAGATTAGCTAGATTAGCGATCGCCAGATCTATTAATTGACAACCTTCTGTGACTGTTTCCATTCTGGCTAATTGATCTCGTAAATCTCCTGCATTGGGAAAACCTTTCGCATACCAAGTCATGTGTTTCCGAGCTTGTTTAACTCCGCGATCGCCTTTATATAAATGGAGTGCTTGCAAATGTTCCTTAGCACATTCTAATCTTTCGATCGCCGTGGGTGGTGTTTTTTCTATTCCAGTTTTCAAAAAATAATCTACTTCTCCGACTAAAAACGGATAACCTAAAGTACCACGGGAACACATAACTCCATCAGCACCAGTTTCTGCTAAACAACGGATCGCTGCTGCAACTGAAAAAATATCGCCATTCCCAATTACTGGAATAGTCAAAATCTCCTTAACTTTTTTAATCCATTCCCATTTAGCATTACCATGATAACCTTGAGCGCGAGTCCGACCATGAACTGTGATCATTTGCGCTCCCGCATCTTCCATTCTTTTCGCAAATTCCAGAATTGTAATTTCTTGATCTGACCAACCAATCCTGGTTTTTACTGTCACAGGAACATCCACTGCTTTGACTACAGCTCTCACAATTGCTTCTGCTGTTTCTGGTTCTCTTAATAAAGAAGAACCACCCCCATTTTTAGTAATTTTATTAACTGGACAACCCATATTAATATCAACTGTATCTGCACCTTCCTTAACTGCCATAATAGCTGCTTCTGCTAAAAATTCTGGACGACAGTCAAACAGTTGAATACTAATCGGTCTTTCTTGAGGATCTACTTCCATAATTTGGGGTAATTCCCGGGCATAATGCAATCCCGTTGCGTTTACCATTTCGGTATACATCATTGATTCTGGTGCATAACGACGTACCAGACGACGAAATACTAGATCAGTTACACCGGATAAAGGTGATTGTAATACGCGACTTTTTACCTCAAAATTGCCAATTTTCAGGGGAGTTGCTAATCGTTGTTGTAATTCTGGTGAAATTGTCATCATGAGATTGCGGTCATATCCTTATTAATTGCTAGCTATCTAAAATAACTAGGACAGACAAGATGTCTGTCCCACCAGAGTAATTTCTTGGTGGGACAGGCATCTTGCCTGTCCATAGGTCCACAGGTTAATTCTTTCCATAGGATTGATCAACAATCTAGGTTAGAATAAAAATTTTAGCAAATATGAATGAATTAGAACCAACAATTATTCCAGTTGCCCCACCCGACTTTAGATCGGGATTTGTGGGAATTATTGGTCGTCCCAATGTCGGTAAATCAACTTTAATGAATCAATTGGTGGGACAAAAAATTGCCATTACCTCACCTGTCGCACAAACTACCCGAAATCGACTACGAGGAATTTTGACCACACCAACAGCACAGGTGATTTTTGTTGATACTCCTGGAATCCATAAACCTCACCATCAATTAGGGAAATTGTTGGTGCATAATGCTCAAAGAGCAATTGAATCGGTAGATGTCGTCTTATTTGTGGTTGATGGTACAGTCGAATCAGGTGGGGGCGATCGCTATATTGTCGATCTCCTTAGTCACACCGAAACTCCAGTAATTTTAGGTGTCAATAAGATTGATCTTCGCGCTCAACTAGAAGAAGATCCTCATTATGCTGCTCAAGTTATTGATATTAGTTATCACCAGTTAGCTTTACCTTATAATTGGCAAATTATCAAATTTTCAGCAGTGACAGGAGCAGGATTAGACCAACTTCAACAAACCTTGTGCGATCGCTTAGAAGTAGGTCCTTATTATTATCCTCCTGATTTAGTTACTGATCAACCAGAACGTTTTATTATGGGAGAACTAATTCGCGAGCAGATTTTACATTTAACTCGTGAAGAAATTCCTCATTCCGTAGCAGTAGTGATTGATCGTGTTGATGAAGATATCAAAATCACTAGAATTTTAGCGACTATTAATGTGGAAAGGGACTCCCAAAAAGGAATTTTGATTGGTAAGGGAGGTAATATGTTAAAAGCGATCGGGACAGCAGCGCGGGAACAAATTCAAAAGTTAATTGACGGTAAAGTCTATTTAGAACTATTTGTCAAAGTTCAACCTCAATGGAGACAATCCCGGATGCGGTTAGCAGATTTAGGATATACTATTGATGATTAATATCGAGGGGAATTACATTTGCTTTAAAACTTCCCAAATTGCATGGGGTGGTACTTGATCAGTAACCGTTGCAGCACCAATCTGGGTTGGTAAAACAAACCGAATTTTACCACTTTTCACTTTTTTATCTGTTTCTAAGGTATCAATAATTTTTTCAATATTTAACCCAGGAGGTAACTTAGTAGGTAATCCAGCTTTTTGGAGTAAATTGAGTTGACGATTTGGTAATTCTTGCGGACAAAAATTCAACTTCACCGCTAAATTTGCAGCTCCAACCATTCCGATCGCGACTGCTTCACCGTGATTTACTAATTTATAACCACTGACACTTTCGACAGCATGACCAATAGTATGACCATAATTCAGTAAAGCTCTTAATCCAGCTTCTTTTTCATCTTTACCTACTACAACTGCTTTAACTTGACAAGACTTGGTAATAATTGTATGCAAAAAGTCGAGACTGAGATAACGCAATTGATCAAGCTGGGGAACTGCTTCCATTTGAGCAAATAATTCCTGATCCCAAATTATCCCATATTTAATCACTTCCGCGATCGCTGCCCGAAACTCTCGCATCGGTAGAGTTTGCAATACTTGGGGATCAATTAATACCAACTTAGGTTGATGAAAAGCACCGATTAAATTTTTACCTTGAGGATGATTAACACCAGTTTTCCCACCAATTGCCGCATCTACCATCGCTAAGAGGGAGGTAGGAACTTGGACGACATTAATCCCGCGTAACCAAGTTGCCGCAGCAAAACCAGTCATATCACCAATTACACCCCCCCCTAATGCTACCATAGTGGAGGATCGCTCCAAGCGTTTTTCCAGAGCTAGATCGTAAATTTTTTGGACAGCTCTCAGAGTTTTATATTGTTCTCCTGCGGCTAAATTGAGATTACTAACTTCAAAACCAGCTGCTTTGAGAGACGCGATCGCAGTTTCTCCATAATGACGAAAAATGGTCGGATTAGAAACAACTAAGACTTTTTTCCCTAAATTTAACGGTTGCATCAACTCACCCAACTGGTTTAGACTACCAGCGGCGATCATAATATCATAAGATTGTAGGGGCAGTTCAACTCGAATTACTGATTTCATCTTGAAGACCTATTGGACTGTATTTTAACCACTCGAATGGTTTAATAATTATTGAAGTGCTTTCTAGTAGGAGATTTTGGGAATGGCTGGACTCATCGCTTATTTTGTCATTTTGGGTAGCTTTATCATCTTAGCCGCAGCGCTGATGTTTAGTTTCCGAGCGATCAAATTGATTTAAATCAATTGAGCGGACAGGCAAGGACAGGCAAGGACAGGCAAGATGCCCGTCCTACAGCAAAAAAGACTCTTGTGGGACAGACATCTTGTCTGTCCCAATTATTTTGGCCAGATGTCTAGTTACTACCTACTTGCGACATTTACTACTGCTGGGATGGAGAGCTGTTCTTTTGCTTGTGATGCTTCAAACTCAGCGATCTGAGCTTCAATTTGATCATGAATAATCTGGCGATATTCGAGAAAATGCTCGTTATGGGCACAAACCGTTAGGTAATGATCCCATACGCCAGGATTATTTTTGATGATACTATATAGGTGATGCCAAAATTTCCATCTGGTACTACGTTTAACACCTTGACGCCAACAGATCAATAGTAGTGCGCGTAGATCTATCCAGCTTGGCCATTTGGATGGTGCTTTACATACGGGTGCGCCTAAAATGAGAAAATGACGATAGACTCGATCTAAATATTTTTCAGGCTCATATAAAGTCCAAAATGATCGACTGTATTCCCGACCAATATCTGCTAGAGGACGAGTGGGGAGAAAGTTCATTAAGGAACCTTGATCAATTTTAGCATCTTTCCGTAGTAAACGCCCTTCTTTTTCTAACCGATGCCAAAGTGCTGTATTAGGGAGAGCTTGCAATATCCCAAATAAAGCAGTTGGAATAGCAGTTTGTTCAACAAATTCTACAATCCGATCGCCTGCACCGATTTTTTCACCATCAAAACCAATAATAAATCCAGCCATTACTCGTAATCCTGTCCGCGTAATTTTTTCGACTGCATCTTTTAAGGGATTACGGTTGTTTTGAAATTTTTTCGTTACTTGTAAACTCTCTTCATCAGGAGTTTCTATTCCTAGAAATACGGCGTTAAAATTACATTCTACCATCAATTGCATCAGTTCTAAATCTTCAGCTAGATCCACCGATGCTTCGGTATTAAAAACAAAAGGATATTGACGTTCAGCTTGCCAAACTTTTAACTCTTTTAACAATAATTTCACATTCCGTTTATTGCCAATAAAGTTATCATCTACCATAAAAACAGTGCGTCTCCAGCCTTTTTGGTAGAGTGATTCTAATTCTGCTAAAAGTTGTGTGGGGGTTTTGGTACGTGGTTTGCGTCCATAAAGAACAATAATATCGCAGAATTCACACTGGAATGGACAACCTCGGGAAAATTGGATTGACATCGAATCATAAGCATCTAATTCTAATAAATCAAACCGAGGTACTGGAGTATAAGTGACATCAGGTTTTTCTCCATTAGAGCGAAAAATTCCGGTTGATTCACCTCTTGCGATCGCTTCGACAAACATGGGTAAGGTGATTTCTCCTTCATCTAAAATCAGAAAATCCACACCTACTTCTTGACATTCATGGGGTAAAGCAGTTGGATAGGGACCACCGACTGCTACTTTTTTACCACGTCGTTTTGCTTCCTGAATTTGAGTTAGCAAATCTTCTTTTTGGACAATCATTGCTGATAGAATTACTATTTCTGCCCATTCCCATTCCCTTTCACTGACTGGTCTAATATTCCGATCAACTAGCTGAAATTCCCAGGTTTGGGGTAATATTGCTGCTACTGTAATTAAACCTAAAGGGGGAAGTAATACTTTCCGATTGACTAATTCCAAAATTTTTTCATAGGACCAAAAGCTTTTAGGAAATAAGGGGTAAATCAATAACACACGCATTGAATGTCAGTCCTTTTACTAGGTATGATTAACTATATTAATTATGACGGCTAAATATCTTTTCGGTTCATTTAGCCCGATCGCTAGTTATTCCTGCAATTCTCAAAGCATCTGTCAGGGTAGAACAGTAAGGATCTAAGCCAAATGTAGTCGGATTGACAGCACTTTCGTAGGTGAAATGACGATAGGTCATGCAAAACCTGTCCCAAGGTGCTAGTTGAATTTTTACTCCGATTAACCCAAGTAAATTAATGATCAGCTCTGCTAAATCTGGTGATAGGGAAATTTGGAAACCAATTTTTTTCTGGAAATACTGACAAGCTTCAGCTACTGCTTGATTAGCAGTTAATGGAGAATTTCCTAAAACAAATTCGCGATTTTGCCCTGGTTCTGGGGTATTTTTTAATAAACAAAACACTATTTGAGCAATATCATAAGCGTGAATGAAGTGGAAACTACCATCAGCTTTAAACCAGCGAATTACATTTAGCCATTTTACTATTTCTGGTAAACCGGAAGAAAGATGGGAGTAAGGTTTGTCCGGATCTCCACCTAAAACTAAAGTTGGATAGAGGGTGGTAATTGGGGGTGATTGCTTTAATTTATTTAGCCGTTGTTTAGCATCATATTTAGAACGAATATATTCAGTTCCTAACTGAGTAGCTTCTTTAAGTAATTTGTTTTTGTGATCAAGAATACTAGCGGTAGAAAAATAGATTACCTGTTCACAAATTTCGGGATTGAGTAGCTGAACTAACCGAACAGTTTTACTAACATTAACATCAAAAGTTTCCTGAACTCCACCCCAAGCTGTAGCAATCAGCACAGCAGCATCCATGTTTTTCAGGAGGCTAGTATATCGTTCAATATAACGCAAATCTCCTTTTAATAGGTTGATTCCAGTTCTCGCTTGGTAGTTGAATTTTAATTTGTCTGGATTTCTCACTAGGAGATAAAGCTCATAATCAGTCTGTTGAATTAATAGTTCGGCTAGGTAATGACCGATACATCCACTAGCACCTGTCAGAAAAACTCGCTTGGATTCCATAAAATCGCCCATCACTAAGCTTGGCTAGAGCGGGAGTTGGGAATAATGAATAATCAGGATATTCTTTTTTCCTTACCCATACTCCCAATTTTCCTCTATCCCGTTGATTTAGGCATGAACAGCTAATAATTGATCAGCTTGTTTTGCAGTTTCAAAGAAGAAAGCCACATTTTCTTCAGGAGTAGAGGGTAAAACACCGTGACCCAAGTTCAGAATATGACCGCGATTACCAGCTTTCCGAATCGTGTCGAGAATGCGATCGCGGATGAATGGTTGGGGACCAAATAAGACACAGGGGTCCATATTCCCTTGGACTCCGAGATTGGGTCCTAGTCTGGTTCGCGCTTCGGCTAGATCTACTGTCCAGTCTACACTAATTAGGTCTGCACCGCTTAAAGCCATGCGCTCAAGAATACCAGCACTGCCATTAATATAAAGTATTAATGGTGTATCGGGGTGAGTAGCTTTCACCTGCTTGAATACTAGCTGCTGATATGGCATTGCAAAGGTTTCATAATCTTGGGGGCTTAATTGACCAGCCCAAGAATCGAACATTTGCACTACTTGAGCTCCTGAATTGATTTGATAACGCACATAGGTCGCGATCGCATCGGCCAGTTTGCCTAAAAATTCATGTAATATTTCTGGATGACTGAATGCCATACTCTTAATGAGAGCGTAGTCTTTAGAGGACTTACCTTCGATCGCATAAGCTGCTAAAGTCCATGGGGCACCAACAAACCCTAATACCGTCGCTTTATTACCTACTTCTTGTCTTAAAGTTTGCAAAATTTGGGCAATAAAGGGTAGACTTGCTTCTGGTTCGAGGGGGAAAAGTGCTTTGACTTGCTCTAAACTGCGGATTGGTGGATCGATGATCGGTCCTTTACTTTCCACAATCTCAAAAGGAATACCGATCCCTGGTAAGGGGGTGAGAATATCAGAAAATAAGATCACCCCATCTGGTGCAAAAGCTCGGAAAGGTTGTAAAGATATTTCAATTGCTAGTTCTGGATTTTCTGAGCGATCGCGAAACGAAGGATATTTATTTCGTAACTCTCGATAAGACTTCATATAGCGACCTGCTTGTCGCATCATCCAGACCGGTGGACGCTTTAGCACTTCACCACGAGTTGCTCTCAAGAGATAAGGAAGTTCGGTTGACCCAGCCATCTAAACGTGATCCAAATAGATTTTTTTTTATGTCCTTGTTAGCTTACCATGCTGGGGTAACCAAAATAGAAATTTTTGATCAAATTGTTTTGACCATATGGGGAGATTTTTTGATAGGCTTGATCAGATCATCTCTAATTAATGATTAGAGCAGAAATTTCATCTTGGTTTCATGCTCTTGAGCCAAATTAGACATAGGACTAAAAACCTGGTTTTTTTTGGTAAGTCTTACCTCCTTTAATTATCTGAATATTATGTTTCTAATTAATCGTCGCAAATTTATCTTTTTTAGTGCTGGTACTGCTGGATCTGTATTATTAAGCCAATGTAGTCGAAATAATACTTCTACTCCATTAGTTAAACCAGCGAATGGTAATGTATTAACAAGCAAAAGCAATGGATTACTAGAAACAACATTAGTAGCGCGTTCTAGTCTGCTTCAACTGGGACAACAAAAGGGTACATTAATGTCCTACAATGGGCAAATTCCTGGTCCTCGTCTGGAAGCAAAACCTGGAGACACAGTTAAAATTAACTTTACCAATCAACTTTCCCAACCAACAAATCTTCATTATCATGGGTTGCATATCTCCCCAACGGAAAACGCTGATAACATTTTTCTGAGTGTTGCTCCAGGTCAAACTCAAGTCTACGAATTTACTCTACCAAAAAACCATCCTGGGGGCACATTTTTCTATCACCCTCATTTGCATGAGTTTGTAGCTGAACAGGTTTTTGGTGGATTAGGTGGTATTTTTGTAGTCCGAGGTGAATTAGATGAAATTCCTGAAATTAAAGCAGCTCAAGAAGAATTTCTATTTTTGAAAGACTTTGCTCTAGATGCTAATGGACAGATTCCCGAACCTGGACATATGGATTTGATGCGCGGAAGAGAAGGGTCAATTTTATCTGTAAACGGACAGATCAATCCTACCATTAACATCCCCTCCCAAGGATTATTGCGACTTCGGATTGTGAATGCTTCTTCCTCTCGGTTTTATCGTCTGAATCTGGAAGAACATCCGTTTTACTTAATTGCTACCTCTGGAGGTGTGATCGCAAAACCGATCGAATTAACAGAACTATTATTATCCCCTGGTGAACGAGCAGAAGTATTGGTTCAAGGAAATCGTCCACCGGGAAATTATCGTTTACTGAATCTACCCTATGATCGTGGAGGTGACATGGGAATGATGGGAGGGAAAATGGGTCACGGAGCGATGGGAAATTCAACTGCAATTTCTAGTCCACCAGAAGTGTTAGCAACTTTAACCTATAAAGATTCTGTCTCTAAACAAATTCCTATACCAGAAAAACTGATTACCGTTGAAACTCTCCCTGAACCTAGTCAAACCCGTCGGATTGAGATGTCAATGTTTATGGGAATGAAACCAGGAATGGGAATGCAAATGGAATTTTTGTTTAATCAAAAATCCTTTGATATGAATCGAGTTGATGCGAATGTTAAATTAGGGAGTATTGAAGATTGGGAATTGGTAAATGTTGATCCGGATGGAATGGAACACTCCTTTCATATACATACTAACCGATTTCAAGTCATCAGTCGCAATGGTAAACCCGATCCCTATCAAGCATGGGAAGATACCCTCAGAATTCGTGCTAAGGAAACAGTTGTGATTCGGATTCCTTTCCGGGATTTTGTCGGAAAAACTGTCTATCATTGTCATGTTCTTGATCATGAGGATCTGGGGATGATGGGTATAGTTGAGATGAAAGCATAACTAATTAGTTTAAGTTTGGACAATCAGCCATAGAATTCATTCTCAGATATATGATTAAACTGGAGGGGCGGGTTCACCGATCAATTTCGTTACTCACAGATGAGCATCATAAACCCGTCCCGTCTAGTTAATAAGCGTGTAATTTTCTGGTAAATTGGGATTGACTTTTTAGATGTATTTGCTATAATCCGGGTATAATTCACTTTTATGATTGAAGAATTATATTTTTTTGCTTCAAAATTAGCTCCTCTATTTCTTGAGTATGTCCGATCCACCAAGTAGTAATCTTTTTACAGGAGACAAGTTCAGAACAAGCTTGGATCTCCGAGTACGAAGATATCAATACCCGACACAGCTATCAGGTCATTCGTCTCTGGGAACAAGACCCTACTTTATTGTTGTCTATTCCCGGTTTGCTACCACTGGCGACATTATCTCAAACTAACACACCGGAAAGGTTACTAGAACAAATAGCTACTCAGATTGCTACTATTGAAGAACCAAATCAACAAGCAGATGTACTTGCTTGCACCCAAGTGTTGGCAGGTTTGAGATTTGAAAAAGACCTAATCAGACAAATATTTAGGAAAGAAACTATGCGCGAGTCAGTTATTTACCAAGAAATTCACGAAGATGGTGTGCAAGAGGGTCTTCAAGAAGGCATTCAAGAAGGAAAGCAATTGGAGGCGCGGTCGTTTGTTACTCGCCTGTTGACTCGACGCCTTGGTGCGATCGCTCCCCCATTACAAGAGCAAATTCAGACTTTATCGTTAGAACAATTAGAGAACTTAGGGGAAGCACTACTAGATTTTTCTGAAGAAACAGATTTAGTAAATTGGTTGAATACTGGCATTAATTGATGATCGCGATCGCATTAAAACTTCAACATAAAGTTATGGATAATTATCAAAAGCTGCGGACAGAATTAGCAACTCTAGCGAAATCCCAAAAGCTCCTCTTGAGGGAACCTAAATTAATTAAACAACAAATTGAGCAAATCAATAATGTTCAAGCTAAACTGGATGATTTGCATCTAAAAGCTATCTATAAACCTAATACCTTTAATCGGATCTTAGAGTTTATTGGTCTTGGTTATCAATCTCAAGCTAAACGAAAATTAGCGATCGAACTAACTGAACGAATTTATCAGATGATTATTCAATGCGAACAATTAAAATTAATGGCAACATTTTTAATTAATCATCCTAATTTGCTCCAAGAATTAACTGATAAACATAAATGCTATTCTCTCACTCGTCAAGGTGTTCGTTTTGGTAATTTATTTGCTTATGTTCATCATCTAGAAAAGATAATCACGACTAGCTTAGATCAACAAGATAGTAATTTAATCTCAGACCAAATGACTCAAATTGTTCAAGCTAAAGAGGAACTAAAATGGATTAAATTAGATATTAATCAGACTGATATCTTTATGAATATTACTAATATTTCCTCTGCTAATATTTATGCTATTATTAATTTGGTTGCTTTGTTAGGAGAATATATTAGTGGGATAGGATTTAATGAACTTAATGAGGTTTCTTTTATTAATTATCAGGGTAAACAGTCATCGATTAAGTCTGTTTTACAGGAAATTTCTAAGTTAATTTTGAAGATTGATAGTTTATTATTAAAATCTAATCAACAGTTAGTTCAGTCTCAAGAAAATATTGATAGAATACCGAAAGATAAAAAAATCTCAAAAAAATCTTCACCTATATTTTGGCTAGTTGCTCTATTAATTATCGCTGTTGTTGTTTTTGGAGGTTGGTATCAATTTTCTCAGTCCCAGTTAAATTTATTTCCTCCTGCTCCAGCCAAGAATTGAATCTCACTTAAATTCCTCACACCCGATCAGCATCCAAATAAACTAGAGAAAATTGAGTTGAATTGCATGGTTCATTATTCATAGTTTTAAAGTTCTAACCATGAACCATGAACCATGAACTAGGAGCTTAGAAATTCATTTCTACAGCTTGAATTTTTTCTACCTGTTTCTTCTTGAGAACTAGGAAGATTTGGGTCAGCATACAAGCAGCAAAAAATGCTAACAACCATTGAATTCGAGTAGAACTTTGTAAGACGATTTCTGTATCGCGCTGACCAAAACCACCAACATTGGGGTCAGAGGTTAAAGGAGCAGCAGCTTTTACTTCATCACCTTCAGCAACAATTAATTCCGGTCCGGGAGGAATAGTATTAACCACACTATCACCAGATGCGGGTTGAATAGTTACTTCATAACCACCATCTTCAGTTTTGGTGATTTTCGTAATTTGCCCAGCTACAGATGCGGTATAGCTAGTATTATTACTTTTTTCACCAGTGGGTAAAACTTGTCCACGTCCCCGATTACCACCGACATGAATCGCATATTTACCATAATGGATGGATTTGTCAGTTTCTGGATTCGGAGAGAGGACGGGAAAGACAATTTCTTGATATTGCTCACCAGGTAAAGGTCCGATGATGACAATATTTTCTTGATCATCACTGTAGGGTTGGTAATATAAATCGCTGATTTTTTCCTCAAGTTCTTCGGAAATTCGTTCAGGAGGTGCAATTTTAAAGCCTTCTGGCAAAATTAATACAGCACCTACATTTAAACCACCTTTACTACCATCTCCTAATACTTGCTCGGTGCTAGTGTCATAGGGAATTTTGACTACAGCTTCAAATACTGTATCAGGAAGAACCGACTGCGGAACTTCAATTTCGGTGGTTTTAGAACCTAAATGACAGTTAGCACAGACAATCCGACCGGTAGCTTCACGGGGATTTGCGAAGCTTGCTTGGGCCCAGAATGGATATGCTGCTGCTGATTGAGGTAGGGCGATATCACTAGCAAAGAATACTAGCACAGTTGCGATCGCGATTAACGTTACCCTGGCAATTTTTAGCTTACTATGATGCCAAATTGCCGACAATAATTTTTTTTTCATCTGTAAACGAGACTATTTCAGTAACAAAGCTCAAATTAGGTTGGGGTGGTCTGGGAATCTCTGACCTAAACTAATATGTTGAAAAACTTAACTCCACCAAGGTTTTTCACCAGTGCGGAAGTCAGTTTCTGTCCAGGGAGTCAAGCTAATTTTAGTGTCTTCGACCTTAACGTGTGCTAGTGCTAAGGATAAAGGAGCTGGTCCGCGGATTACTTTTCCGGTGTTGTCATACTGAGATCCGTGACAGGGACACTTAAATTTATTCTCAGCGGTATTCCAAGGTACGACACAACCTAAATGGGTGCAAACTGCATTGATCCCATAGTCAGCGATCGCTTCTTTGGTTTCGACCACAATGTAAGTAGGGTCACCTTTTAAACCTTGGGCCAATACATGATCGCCCACATTATGATTGGTTAAAAAGTCGCTGATGACAATATCGTTTCCTAGAGCATCCTTAGCAGTTGTAGCACCACCAGCACCAGCTTTGATGGGGGGGATAAAATATTTGATGACAGGATATAGCGATCCCAGTGCTACACCTGTAGCTGAACCAAACGCGAGAAAGTTCAGAAATTGGCGACGTCCCCATATTGGGCACATCTGCCGATCCAGAAAGTTGAGCCATGACCTATGCTTGTTATGTGTGAAGAAGTTATTTCTCTTAGCTAGTTTAGGTGGAACGGGGACGATCGCGGATTATTTCCGTGATTTTCGCCAGTTCAACTGTTAAGCTAAGACTATCGGTATCCAAACTTTACCGTTTTTTACAGCGCATTATTCCACTTTATTTAATTTCCGTTCCGATTTTTCCCCTTGGTCTTGAACATTTAAAATGTATGACGGGAAAAGACTTACATCAACTCCTGCTCTGGAAGTGGGGTCGTTCCTATGATGTCCAATTACGTCGCTTTCAGGACAAAATTTTTGTTCAGGTAATGTGGAAATATTTGGAACAAGCTTCTTTTCCTCTCTCCCAGGGAGAATACATGGCCCATCTTGATCAAGTGGCCAATTATTTGGTAGCTTGGGGGAGTACAACTCAGGTGCAAACCTATATTGAACAGACTCGCGATCGCCCCCGTCTTGGTAAAGTGGTGAGTATCCCTTTAGATTTAGGTGAAAAAGCTTCTGAATGGATTTTATGAAAGCACTAATCCCCTCTAATCTGAAAGTAAGTTTAAAAGTTGGGCAAAGATATTTAAAAGATTGGTCAAGTGGTCAAATCAGTAAATTTACCAGTATCAATCATCAGCTTAATCCAGAGCAAAAGCTGCTTTTTTATCCCCAAATTACCATTACTCAAGCTTTATTACCTACTGCGTTTTCAGCCAATAAAAAACATAATTTAGCCTTAGCAATTGGGCAGATTCAAGATGTAGAAATTAAACCAGAGGCAATTTTTTCTTTTTGGTATTTAGTCGGGAAACCCAGCCGAGAAAATGGTTATTTAGAGGGGCGATCGCTAGTTAATAACCAACTCAAACCAGAAGTTGGGGGTGGTTTATGTCAATTATCAGGGCTGATTTATCTCTTAAGTTTAAAAGCTGGACTAACTATTTTAGAACGACATTCTCATTCCCAAGATATCTATACTGAAGAAACTCGATTTGCTCCCCTAGGTGCTGATGCTACTATTGTCTATGGATATAAAGATTTGCGGGTTAAAAATAATTTGCTCAGTTCAATTTGTTATCGATTTTTAATTGAAGAACACCAAATTAGTGCCATTTTATGTTCTCCCCAGTCAATTCCAGAGTTTACTATTGATTTTCAAGTTCAACCCATGACCGATCAAGTCAAAGTTGATACAGTCCGATTAAATTGCGATCGGCAATTTGAAATAATTAATTCTACTTTTTATCAAAAATTTTAGATATTTTTGAGATTCTCGGCTTGAGAAGAAGGGTTTACCCTGAGCGTAGTCGAAGGGTGAAGCATTCGGATCTGATGTTACTCGTTTGAGCGCTCAATTGTCGCCCGAATGCTTCACCCCTACAAGGAAATGACCTGTATTCAACTATATATTTATTTAAACTAAAATCCTACTTCAGCGATCGGAGTTGTAGTATAATCTTACCTATCTAGGAAATAATTAAATAGAAATACTGGCAAACCGGATCTAAGAAGGGTGAAGCATTCGGATCTGATGTTACTCGTTTGAGCGCTCAATTGTCGCCCGAATGCTTCACCCCTACAAGGAAATGACCTGTATTCAACTATATATTTATTTAAACTAAAATCCTACTTCAGCGATCGGAGTTGTAGTATAATCTTACCTATCTAGGAAATAATTAAATAGAAATACTGGCAAACCGGATCTAAGTTAAAGATTTCTTAACTAAAAATTAGTCATAACATAATTATGACCAAGAACTGGAATTTTATTGGCGATCGGCAAACAATCGGGCAAATAGTATTATTCACAATTCTTCATATTTGGGTTTCCGAGATTTCACTTTCTTTATCCTATATCCCTGGAGCTGCAACTCCAATTTGGATTGCTTCGGGGACAGATTTTGCGGCTGTATTATTAGGATATCGTCTTTGGCCCAGTATTTTTTTTGGTGAATTAATCCATTATATTTTGACCCAAGGATTAACACCAACACATATACTTGTGGGGATGGGTTTTGGGATTGCAGATACAATCGATCGACTTTTAGCGATGTATCTCATGAATAAATATGCCAAAGGTCGATATTTCCTGAATTATGTTCAGGATATATTTTATTTTATTCTATTTGTAGTTATACTAACACCAATAATTAGTTCCACCATTGGAGCAATAACTATTTGTTTATTTAACCAAGCTCCCTGGACTGAATATGCAGTAGTTTGGTGGACTTGGTGGACGGGGGTCGCAATCGGTGGACTAGTATTTGCACCAATTATCTTAGCTTGGAGTCGAGGTCTAAGACAACTGAAGTTACGTTTTCAACCCAAAGCTTTAGAAGCAATTCTCTTATTATTGTTAGTAATTACTATCAGCGAAATTAGTTTTGGTGGTGGTTATCCAATTATCTATATGTTGATTCCCCTTCTAGTATGGTCAGCTTTTCGATTTGGTCATAAAGGAGCAACATTATTAATTGTCATCATCTCGATTATTTCCATGGTAGGAACAGCTCGCGACTTCGGTCCATTTGTGCGTCCTTCTCGGAATGAATCTCTTTTATTATTACAATCATTTATGGGTGTGATTGCGCTAACTACATTAATTTTATCTGCGGTAATCGCGGAAAACAAGGAAGCTCAAAAAAATCTAAAAAAGAACAATGAAGAACTCGAAAAACGAGTGGAAGAGCGCACATTAGAACTTAAAAAAGCTAAAGAAATTGCCGAAACAGCGAACAAAGCTAAAAGCGAATTTTTAGCGAATATGAGTCACGAATTAAGAACTCCCTTGAATGGGATTCTCGGATATACCCAAATCATGCAACGCAGTTCCGACTTAAACGAGCATAAAAATAATATTAATATTATTCACCAATGTGGGAGTCACTTACTAGATTTAATTAATGATATCCTAGACCTGTCTAAAATTGAAGCTAGGAAAATGGAATTAGTAGTCAAAGATTTTGACTTTGCTTATTTTCTGAATAGTATTACCGAAATATCTCGAATTCGTGCCCAACAAAAGGGAATTAACTTTCATTATCGACCTGACTCAAATCTCCCCAAAATAGTTAAAGCTGACGATAAACGTCTACGTCAAGTATTAATTAATCTGTTGGGTAACGCGATTAAATTTACAGATTTTGGTAGTGTAACTTTTCAGGTAATCACATTAGCAGTAACATCACCAATATCGACAACAGAGTCAATTGTTACGATCCGGTTTTTGATTCAAGATACAGGAATCGGAATGACCTTAGCACAAATCCAAAAACTATTTTCTCCCTTTGAACAAGTTGGTACAACATTTCATCATACCGAAGGGACAGGATTAGGATTAGCAATTAGTCAAAAAATTGTCAACTTAATGGATAGCAATATTGAAGTTAAAAGTATTCTGGGAGAAGGAAGCATTTTTTGGTTTGATTTAAACTTACCTATAGGTAGTAAATCCAAAAATGAGGTTACGATTGATCATAAAGGTAAAATTATTGGCTATACCGGTCAACACCGAAAAATTTTAATCGTTGATGATCTACTTGTCAATCGTTCCATCTTGCTAGGAATTCTTAATCCTTTGGGTTTTGATTGTCTGGAAGCTACTAATGGAGAAGAAGGATTAATTAAAACCCAAGAATTTCAGCCACATTTGATTATAACTGACTTAGTAATGCCCATTTTAGATGGATTTGATTTTACCCGTCGCTTACGTCAATTATCTGAAGGAAAAGATTCATTATCATTGCTTCTAGTGCTAGCGTATTAGCGGAAAATCAAGTTACTAGTATTGAAGCTGGATGTAATGACTTCCTCCCGAAACCAATTGAAATCGAAAAACTATTAATTTGTCTCCAGAAATATCTAAAGTTAGAATGGATTTATGAAGCAGAATCCCCACCTAAAAATATTATAACAAGTTTAGATTTAGTTGAAAATAAACCGATTATTATTCCACCTGCTGCTGAATTAACTCAAATTTATGCAGCAGCTAAAATTGGTGATATTACCGCGATCGAAACTGAAGCTAAACGTTTACAAAAACTTGATCCTCAATATAAGTCTTTTGTTCAGCAAATATTAATTCTGGTGGAAATTTTTGAAGATCAAAAAATTTTAGACTTACTTGAATCCTGGTTACCAAAAGAGTAATTTTGGTTGAGCAGAATCAACTCTCCCATTTGACCTTTCCCCCAACCCCTCTCCTCAGAGGAAAGGGGAGCAGAATTAATCCGATTAAATCTCAAATAAATTTAATTATCTTAATTACTCCCCCTTCCCTCCTAGGCTATCCATTAGTCACATCTTTCTTAACAATCCTGAAACTATTACCTAGTAACGGTTTCAGGATTCATGGCCGCAGGTGGAGTTGACTAATTGCACAGAATATGCAATTGAGAGCTGCGGGCGGACTAGGAGTGAGCTATACAGCAGTGGTCGCTCAGAAGAAAAGTCTTGATGAGTATAGTATAGAGAGGAAAAGAAGAAGTAAGGTGGAAGGAAAAAATGGAAAAGTGGGCAGAGCAAGAATTAGCCACAGTAGACTTGGGAGATGCGAGGAGAAACAAGCGATTAATTCGGTTGGTGGAAGATTTAGCCGCACAACCAACCAGCAGCGTCCCACAAGCTTGTGGCAATAGTGCAGCTACTAGTGCGGCTTATGACTTGTGGAAGTCGCCCTATTTTCAGCCATCAGATATCCGACAGGCACATACAGCCAGCACGATCGAAAGAATTAAAGCGCATCAGACAGTATTAGCAATACAAGATACCACAAATATCGATTTAACCAATCATCCTAGCACGAGAGGGATTGGTTATTTAGATCACCGAAAATCAGCCGGAATAAAAGTACATTCAACGCTAGCTGTAACCACTTCAGGAGTACCATTAGGGATAATTGAGCAACAGGTATGGACTAGAGAGCTGGCGAATTTGGGGATAGCCAAAAAACGGCGGGAAAGAGAAATTAAAGAAAAGGAAAGCCACCGCTGGTTGGCAGGATTAAAAGTTACAGAAAATTTAATCCCAAGTGATATTCAAGTAGTAACCGTGGCGGATTCAGAAGCTGACATATTTGAGCTATTTAGCCAGCCTCGTGCCGCCAATTCCCATTTACTAATTCGCGGTACTCATAATCGGAAAGTAGACCATTCTGCCCAATATTTACATCAAGCGATCCGTCAAACTCCCGCAGCAGGAGAATTAAGTATAGAAGTCAAAAGAAATCCGACACATCAAGCTAGAACTGCCGTTCTGACAGTACGATTCGCCACTTTAGAGATTCAAGTTCCAGCACACCATATCGGGCGAAAGCAACTCCAACCAGTCAAATTACAAGTAATTCTAGCATTAGAAGAAAACCCAGAACCCGGAGTTAAACCGATTAGTTGGTTGTTAATTACCAGTCTGGAAGTTAATGACTTAGCAGCGGCAGTCCAATGTGTAGAATGGTATACATACCGTTGGTTAATAGAACGCTATCATTACACTCTAAAAAGTGGGTGTGGAATTGAGAAATTACAACTAGAAACCGTGCGAAGAATCGAAATGGCCTTAGCGACTTATACGATTGTAAGTTGGCGTTTATTATGGCTTACATATTCGGCTAGAACGAATCCAATGGCATCGAGTGCTGAGGTTTTAGAAACTCATGAATGGCAATCTTTATGTGCGACTATTACTAAAAATCCTATCCCTCCAAAAACTCCACCTTCTTTACAAGAAGCCGTCCGTATGATCGCGATGTTGGGGGGATTTTTAGGTCGAAAAGGTGATGGTGAACCGGGAGTAAAAACGATTTGGAGAGGATTAAGAAGATTACATGATATTGCAGCTACCTGGAAATTATGTACTTAAATTGGCTGGTGTATAGTTATTACTCTCCAACTCGTTACCAGATCATATTCTGGATCATTTTGTCAAGTAGCTTAATTACTATTAATCCTGAAACCGTTACGGGGTAATAGTTTCAGGATTGTTAAGAAAGATGTGACTAATGGATAGCCCTCCTAGGGAAGGGGGTTGGGAGGTTAGGTCTAATCACTGAGCAGAGTTTGAAACCGAATCTATTCCTTAGAGCTTTCAACTTGACGAGATTCTAACCAAATTGGGATCGCAATCCACGCAACTACTATAACCAAAGCAACTAGAGCAAATTTAGCAGCTAAATTAATTAATTGCTCTAAGGGGATAATTTGCCCAACAAAGAATGATAATGTTACCATGACTGTTGCCCAAGATACAGCTCCAGCCAAGTTATAAATGCTAAATTTGAGATAGGGCATTTCCACAATTCCTGCTAATGGACTAGCAAAAACTCGTAATAAAGCCAGAAAACGACCAAGAAATACAGTTTTACCAGCGTTTTCACTGAATTGTGTCTTTAAACTCTCTAGTTTTTCTTCTTTAATGCGAAAAAAACTTCCTGCTGTTACTAGTAATTTCCATCCACCAGCTCTACCAATCCAATAACCAAAATTACCTCCTAGAACGGCTCCAGCGATCGCACAACCAAGTACAATCCAGTAATTTAGTTCTTTGCTCCCTGCTAAAAACCCACCCACGATGGTAATAGTTTCACCAGGTAGGGGTAACCCAAGATTCTCTAACATAATTCCCAAAAAAATTGCCCAATAGCCATATTGGTGGGCAATTTCCTGGATATTCTCCAGTGAAATGAATTCCAAAGACATTGCCGAGAACCTTTACAAAATTTAATTACTTCTTTCATCTTGCGGCGATCGAGAGCAAAATGTCAATCTGGTCAATTAGGGAATTATCTGGAGATCCACCAAAGGTAATGCTTGTAAACAGTACCAATGACAGACAAATAAATTAGGCTGCTGGACACCAATGCTAGCGATCGCAGGAGGAGCAGGAAAAGGCCATAATCGGTCAAAATAGATCTGATCAGCTACACCAAACTGGAGCAAATAGGTGGCGGGTGGGGCATTTAGCGATCGCAACAATCGATAAGCTAATTTATATAAATCCTGACGAGTCGCATCGGATAAATGCCAGGGTTGAGTATACTTCCATTCCGATGAGCCTAAATCCAGCTCTATTTGGGTCGGTAAACTTCCCTCTCCTAAAGCGATCGCTTCTCCATAGAGTGGACCTTTAGCTGTTAAGACCACAGGTAACCAAAGCTGACCATTTCCGGTCTGGTATCCCATCTGCACTACTTTGGTGCGTAGACCGATCACATCTTGACAAGCTTGATAAATATCTTTTCCCTGAAAAGAGATATTTTCTGGCAAATTTAAGGTGAACGGGCAAATCAGCAAATTTTGGTCAGCACCCTGATGATTGGCACTTTTTTCTAAGCGATCGCGAGCTGTTTGGGGAGATAATACCGTTACTGAGGTAGATTCAGAGCCAGGACTATTAATAATTGCTGCTTGGAAAGCAGAGAGCATAGAACTTACCGTAGTAGAAAGTTCTGCCTGAGCTTCTACCACAATCCATAGATCAAGCATTACCAAAATTAGGTAAATTTAAAGAATCACCATCAGCTGCTGGGAAACTGGGCAAATCTAGTTTAGTAGCACGACGGTTTCTGATTGCTAATCGATAACTCACACTTTGTAATTCTGCATGAAGTTGACGATTTTCCCGTTGTAACATGGCTACTTTTTCTTTAACTGGCTCAATTCTTTCTGCAAACTTCTCGCGATAAACATTTGGTAGCTCTTGCACCGCTTGTTCTAACATCCGCGATCGCTCAGTTAATTCTTGCACAGATTGACGGAGTTGATAAATTTCCTGATCCCGTTCGGCAATCTGTTCTTGGTAAAATTTCACCTGTTGCTCGACTGCTTCTAGTTGTTCGCGCAAAGCTTTGAGCTGGGCTTCATAATTTTCACTATTTTCGGAATTAGGAATAAAAGTTGTATTACCCTTAACCAATCGAAACAGTTCTTGAGACAGTTGCTGGACTAGCTGATCTCTTGTTTGTAACGCTTCCTGGAGACGAGAAACTTCTGCTTGCTGGGATTGTAGGCTAAAAGAATTGCTTGGATTCACTTTGGCTCTCCTAACTTTCAGGGGATATAGGCGCTAATTTAACATTTTACTATAATGGGTAACAGCTAATTTGCTATTACCCATCATCAATCTAAGCTTCTACTACCTCAGCTACTGGTTTAGCTTTAGGTATTTCTTGCTTCACCGTGAGATAACGAATCACTTCATCACTCAAGCGCATGGCCCGTTCTAAGATCGCGATCGCCCCACCATTGCTGGTTTGATAGTTCATCTGAATATAAATACCGTCTCGCTGACGTTTAATTTCATAAGCGAGCCGTCTTTTACCGCGATGTTGGATTTCTATTTCTTCGACACCTTGCTCACGTAAGAGCGTTTGATATTTCTGGATTGCCTTATCTGCGGTTTCTTCTCCGAGATCAGGACGCAAAATGTACATCGTTTCGTAAACGTAGTTCATCAATAAAATCTCCTTTTGGACTAGACCGCTCAGTTGCTCTGGACAGTTGTCAAACTAACTCTGACCCATTGCTTGAGTAGCAAGGATTTACGGTAGATCTAACTTAGTCTTTAGTTTAACGCGATCAGAGGGGTAAACATTCATCACTCAAACTTCGACCCACAAGCAAAATCTTTGGTAAAATCGCAAATGCCTGGTGAAAAACTGGCGATCGCTATCTTATAACAAAATGTTATTTTCGACTACTAGGAAACCTGGGTAACAATCGGATCTGATTTCTGACCCCAATCTCCCACATTTCACCCATTTATGGCACAATTGAAGGCTATGGCACATCGCTACGTCCGCATTCAAACAGCCCAAGGACAGATTTATTATGGGTTTTTGCAACTAAGTCGAGGAGTTCAAGTTTTTGATGCTCCCCCTTGGTTAAAAGGACAACCCACGGATCTCCAATTAGAACCTGATAGCTATCAACTCTTAGCTCCCTGTTCTCCTTCTAAAATTATCGCTGTTGGCAAAAATTATACTAATCACGCTGCCGAAATGGGGACACCTGTACCCACTGAACCACTGCTATTTCTCAAACCACCCACATCAGTAATTGCGGTGGGAAGTCCAATTAAGTATCCACCCCAATCCCAACGAGTAGATTATGAAGGAGAACTCGCGATCGTGATTGGTGATCGTTGTACTGATTGTACTCCCGAACAAGCCCAAACCAAAATTTGGGGTTATACGATCGCTAATGATGTCACGGCTCGGGATTTACAACAGCGCGATGGACAATGGACTAGAGGTAAAGGTTTTGATACATTTTGTCCTCTGGGTCCCTGGATTGTCCGTGAATTAAGTCCAGGAGCCCGTTTACAGACATTTTTAAATGATCACTCTGAACCAGTGCAATCCGCAACTATTGAGGAAATGGTATTTGCACCAGATTTTTTAGTCTCCTATATTAGTCAGGTCATGACCTTATTACCAGGAGATGTAATTTTAACCGGAACACCAGCAGGAATCGGACCAATGCAAATTGGCGATCGGGTGCGGGTAGAAATTGAGGGAATTGGTTCTTTAGATAATCCGGTTGTTGCTCGACAGGAGCCAATTAAAACTTAACTCTAAATTAAGGTACTTGGGTATTAGCCGCATCGGAAATTGTGGGGATTGTAGCATAATTTCCTAATGCTGATTGAAAAATTGAATATCCGCAGGCTGCGACAATACCTAAAAATACCATATTAGAAAGTGTTTCCATGATTAATCCGCTAGTTCCAAAAACAGGAGTAATTAGATATTGTGCAATTAAGCCGGCTATTGATACTACAATATCTAACAAAATAGCCTGCATTGTATTAAACCGAATAAAACGAGAAATATCCGGATTTCTGACAACTAAGAGTAACAAAGCTAATA
Organism: uncultured cyanobacterium; assembly: GCA_963744145.1. Lineage (GTDB taxonomy): Bacteria > Cyanobacteriota > Cyanobacteriia > Cyanobacteriales > CAWUOF01 > CAVUSO01. Next base: position 3,920,427 of record CAVUSO010000001.1, read on the forward strand.
AAATTAACAAATCTCCAAATCCGGCTAACAATGAGTTTAATTGTCCTATAATTAACACAAAAGGAGCTAAAGGTAAAAAAAGGATTTGGAGGATTGGTAACTGTTTAAACAAAAATATTCCGAATCCCAGCACAGATATTAAGGGAATTATGTAAGGTAAACAAGCAAAAACTCGATCTAAAACTGTAGTTGAGCGATTCCAACTCATAAGTAAGACTCCTGAGATTAGGGAAAATACATAACAATGGCAATCTGATCTCAGGATAGCGCAGAGACGGGGCTATGATGAAATTTTTACCTAAATCTAATCAGTTAAGGATAACTAATACTTCAGAGCCGGATTTCTAATTATTCAATATTAGCGATCCGGAAGCCCATCTGACACTGGTATTGTTCTGGTTGTTGGTTAACAGCTTTGGGAAGTGCTTGACCACAGCATAAATGGCCCTGACGCCAGCGAGGTTGACCACTATGATCAGCCAGTAAACAAGTTTGACAAACTGTCTGAGGGGCAATAACTTGGTTTTCCATAATTACGACTAACATTTTCTACCTCCAATTACTTGGCCTATCCCCTTTATTTCTATTTTAGTTACCGATTTACAAAAAGAAAGAAAATTAACATTTAGCTTAATGATATCTGCTCGAAAAATCAGTAGCTTATGGCTCAAAACTACCAAACCATTACAGAATTTAGGCACTTTGAGATCATCAACCCAGCTCGATCCAGACAAGCGAGTTAGTTATGGCCACAATTCAATTCAGGAAAAACAGAGTTAAAATCATTTATTCAGGACAAGCTGGCCAAAAAAGTCTGCTGGTTCGATCAAGCAGTTAATCTGAGCAATATCTGACTCAAATATTTTTACCGAGGTGTGGTTGATGAATAAAACTAACTTGGACTTCCTCATTAATAATGATCCAGCGATCGCAGAGTTAATCGGACAGGAACTCAAACGTCAACGGGATCACATTGAACTAATTGCCAGCGAAAACTTTACCTCAGCAGCAGTTCTAGCTGCTCAAGGATCAGTTTTAACGAATAAGTATGCCGAAGGATTGCCCGGTAAACGCTACTATGGTGGCTGTCAATATATAGATGAAATTGAACAGTTAGCGATCGATCGAGCTAAAGAACTATTTGGGGCTGCCCATGCTAACGTCCAACCCCATTCGGGAGCCCAAGCTAATTTTGCGGTTTTTCTTACCCTGCTCGCACCAGGAGATACCATCATGGGGATGGATTTATCCCACGGTGGACATCTGACCCATGGTTCACCAGTAAATGTTTCGGGCAAGTGGTTTAAAGTTTGTCATTATGGTGTTAGTCCAGAAACCGAACAACTTGACTATGACTTAATTAGAGACTTAGCCAAGCAGCACCGACCGAAATTGTTAATTTGCGGTTATTCCGCTTATCCTCGTGTGATTGCATTTGATAAATTTCGGGCGATCGCTGATGAAGTTGGAGCCTATTTACTTGCAGATATCGCTCATATTGCTGGATTAGTAGTCACCGGACATCACCCCAATCCGATCGCCTATTGTGATGTAGTCACTACAACTACCCATAAAACCTTGCGTGGACCGCGAGGTGGCTTAATTATGACTTGTGATGCTGAACTAGGAAAAAAAATCGACAAAGCGGTTTTTCCTGGTACTCAAGGTGGGCCACTTGAACATGTCATTGCTGGAAAAGCGGTAGCATTTGGAGAAGCACTGAAGCCAGAATTTAAAACTTATTCTGCCCAAGTGATTGAAAATGCCCGTGCTTTAGCAGATCAGTTACAAAAAAGAGGTTTTAAGATCGTTTCTGGGGGTACAGATAATCACTTAATGTTGGTTGATTTGCGATCGATCAAGATGACGGGCAAACGAGGCGATTTACTGTTGGGTGAAGTTAAGATCACCGCGAATAAAAATACAGTTCCCTTTGATCCAGAATCGCCCTTTGTCACTAGTGGTATACGCTTAGGTACACCAGCGATGACAACTCGCGGCATGGGAATTGCTGAGTTTATGGAAATTGGTGATATTATTGCCGATCGACTACTCCATCCGGAAGATGAAGCGATCGCCCAAAATTGTCGTCTGCGAGTAGCCAAACTTTGCGATCGCTTTCCGCTTTATCCACATCTGGGCAGTTCTCTACCAGCTTTTGCTTAAAAAAACTGGGGACTGGGTTTTTGGGCCAATCGGCTCAAGACCAATAACTAATTCCCACCCCAGATTTAGATTTCTTGGCGGAGAACCGTCTGAAATGTAGTAAAAGTAGGTAGACTTTGCTTGACCTTGCTTTAAGTTCGCACCCTACATCCTTTCAGATGTTTTACCCACAGATGTACCATCTGGTTGCCTTTTTCGTCTCCGCAGGAGTTGTCCTCTGGAGTACCCCCATCGTTAAAAAAATCGGCCTCAAAAGTGGACGCGTGGATCTTCCCGGTGGACGAAAGGTTCACCAACAGCCTATGGTGCGCCTGGGAGGTGTGTCTATTTTTGCCGGCACTTTAATTGCGCTGTTGCTAGTTTGGGCGTTGGGCGGGTTTCTGGATGCTAGTGGCCATCCCCTGGGTCCGGATAAAGAATATGAAGTCTGGGGCGTTACTATTGGTGGTATTGCCTTTTTTCTGATTGGTTTAGCAGATGACCTCTTTAGTCTTTCGGCTACCACCAGATTAATTATGCAGGCAATTGTGGCCAGTATTGCCTGGAAAGTTGGTGTTCAAATCGATTTCTTGAGTATTCCTTTGGCTGGTTTGGTGACTTTACCAGACTGGATTGGAATGCCCATCACTGTCATTTGGTTAGTCGGGATGGCTAATGCGATTAACTGGATTGATGGTTTAGATGGGTTAGCCGCAGGAGTATCGGGGATCGCTGCGGTAGTCATGCTGATTGTGAGCTTGTTTATGCACCAACCCTCCGCAGCTCTAATTGCCGCAGCAATGGCGGGAGGTGCTTTAGGATTTCTGCGCTATAACTTTAATCCAGCTCAGATATTTATGGGTGATGGTGGTGCTTATTTTATGGGGTTTACTTTAGCTGGAGTTGGTGTGATTGGTTTAGTCAAAACCACCGCAGTGACTTCCGTTTTATTACCCTATTTAATTTTAGCTGTGCCGATCGTCGATATGTCAGCAGTGATTTTAGCTCGTCTACGTCACGGTAAGTCTCCGTTTATTTCTGATAAACGTCACTTACATCACCGATTATTAGAAGCAGGACTTTCTCATCGATTGACAGTTTTGTTTATTTATTCTTTAACTCTGTGGGTTGGTAGTTTAGCACTAGCTTTTGCAGGTATTCCCAGCGGATTAGCTTATGCAATGGGGGCAACTTTGTTATTAAGTTACACTAGTTGGAAAGTGAAAAAACACGCTCGTTAGGTTAAAATAAAATGCAACATCAGGTAGAAATAAATGAATATAAACAACAAATAGCCGATATGTATACGCGTCGGAGTGCTACTTATGATCAGTCAGATTGGCACCATTCGATCGCTCATCGTCTAGTTGAATATGCTCAAGTTCAACCGCAACAGCAGCTATTAGATATTGCAACAGGAACAGGAATAGTCGCGATCGCAGCAGCTCAAATTATCGGAAATGAAGGTAAAGTGATCGGGATAGATATATCTCAGGGAATGCTAGAACAAGCTCAACAAAAAGTTGACAAATTAGGATTAACTAATATTGAATTTCACTTTGCTGATGCTGAAAATTTACCTTTTCCCGAAAACAGCTTTGACTGTATTTTATGTTCCTCTGCTTTTATTTGGATGTTTGATTTAGTGGGGGTATTAAAACACTGGTATAGATTTCTGAAACCAGGTGGTTTACTAGGATTTCATGCTTTTGCTGAAACTTCTTTTGTGAGTGGAACAGTAGCACAAAATATCTTCAAAAAATATGGAATATCTTTGCTATTGAATCAACCAACAGGGACAATAGAAAAATGTCATAATTTACTTCAAACTGCTGGATATAGCCAAATTGAAATTAAAACCGAGCAAGAAGGTACTTATCAGAAGTTAGAAAACGTCAAAGATATGTGGTGTGCTAACACAAATTCTTATCCATTCCCTGGACAATTTCCCAATCCATTATTACAGATGACACCAGAACAGTTAGCACAAGCAAAAATAGAATTTGATGCTCAAGTAGATCAGTTGGAAACCGAACAGGGAGTTTGGAATGATGTGACTATTTTTTATGTATTTGCCCGGAAAAATATCTAATTATTAGTATCTTACCACTCTTGCAAGGCGATCGCAATCCCCCTGCTTAAATTTGCTGGCAAATTTTCAGTCTTGAGTAAATCTTGCAATTGCTGATATGCTAAGGAAACATCAATTTTTTTCAAAGCTGCGATCGTGTGTAATCTGACCCGAGCATCTGATGCTCCCAATAACTCAATTAATGATTCTATTCCTCTGGGATCTCCCAACTGTCCTAATCCTAACGCGATCGCTAGCTGGATCTTGACATCTGGAAGGAGAATAGATCCTGAATTGATAAAATTTAGCAAAATATCGACTATTTTTGGTTGTAAATCTGGTTCGGTCACTCTTCCTAAAACCGCAATTATTTCCTCACATAAGTTAGGATCTAAAGCAATATCTAAAAATAAAGCTTTTTCTAAATACTCAATTGCTGTTGTTGTTCCCATCCAACCTAATGTACGGATAGTATCGATTCGTAAAGAATCCGGGGTAGAAGTTGCGATTAATACGTCAAATAATTCTGTAACACTGGAATTTGTTCCGAATCTTCCCAGTGCGATCGCAGCTTGTTGACAAACTTCTAAATTTAGGTCTTTTAATAACGGTGCAATCTGATTCACTAAATCTAATTCTAATAATAAGTCTTTTCTGACACTTAAACCAATAATAGCTTCTTTTCTCACTATTGCCGCAGGATCTTTTAATGCTTCTAATAATCTGGGGGGAATCCGCTGATCTGGAAAACTAGATAGAGCTTCAATTGCAGTTGCTCGAACTAAATGATGTTGATCTTTAATAATTGTTAATAAGGGTTCAATCGTTTCTGGATGACGAATATGTGCGATCGCTTGGGTAGCAATTAATCGAGTATCTTCAGATTTTAAGAAATTAACTAGAGGAGAAAGAGCAGTGATCCCAAAATTGGTTAATGTCGTACCTACCATCGTCGCTAACTCTTCATTATCATTATTTTTTAACACCTCTACTAAAGCGGTAATTACTGCTGGATCACCAAAGTCCCCTAAAATCCGTACAGCAAACCAACGAGTATCTAAATCTGCATCTTGATTTTGTAAAACTTCAATTAATGGTGCGATCGCTGTTTTTCCTAAACTCCGAAATATTTTGGCAATTTCCCATTTTTCTTGAAATTCTCCTGACTCCAATACTTCCAATGCTAATTTTAAGACTGATGCTAAATCTACCTCGGTGGTCGCGATCGCTTCATCACTGAAATCAAAATGGGACCCGGAATATTCTTCTGCTTTTTCAAAAAAATTTGACATGATTATCTTTCCCATTACCCTATTTTTCGCTTTTAGATTAATTCTACTTATTTATTAACCAAGTTTAACTCATCTTCCCATCATCATACCTTGATTATGCACAAACTGCATCTTTTCTATGCGTTAATATCATTGCTTGAAATTTTTGGTAACAACCGATACGAACTAATTCGATTTATCTTCTTAAAGTATGTGCATCAGAGTCAAGGTTTAATACATACAGTGGACAAACTGATGACAACAGTAGAGGTATCAAGAACTACCTTAAATAAGTTTGAAAAATTCAAACAGGAAAAAGATGGATTAGAAGTAAAAACCCAACTAGAAGATTTTGCTCGGATTGGTTGGGAAGCGATCGACGAAACGGATCGAGATCATCGGTTAAAATGGATGGGGATATTTTTTCGACCCGTAACTCCAGGTAAGTTTATGATGCGGATGCGAATTCCTGGTGGTATCCTTACCAGTAAGCAAATGCGGGTATTAGCAGAAATCGTCCAACGCTATGGAGATGATGGTAATGCAGATATTACGACTAGACAAAATCTGCAACTACGGGGTATCCGGATTGAAGATATACCGAATATATTCAATCAGCTTAAACAAGTTGATTTAACTAGTATTCAATCCGGGATGGATAATGTTCGCAATATCACTTGTTCCCCCGTTACCGGAATTGATCGGGATGAGTTAATTGATACTAGAGAATTAGTTCGTCAAGTCCAAGATAAAATTACTAACCAAGGTGAAGGTAACCGTGCTTTTAGTAATTTACCCCGCAAATTTAATATTGCGATCGCTGGTTGTCGGGATAACTCAGTCCATGCAGAAATCAATGATATTGCTTTTATACCTGCTTATCAACAGGAGAAAATTGGGTTTAATGTAATTGTCGGTGGTTTTTTCTCCGCTAAACGTTGTGAAGCAGCAATTCCTTTAAATGTTTGGGTGACACCTGAAGATGTGGTGGGTTTGTGTGAAGCAATTCTACTTGTTTATCGCGATCATGGGTTACGAGCTAATCGACAAAAATCTCGATTGATGTGGTTAATTGATGAATGGGGGATGGAAAAATTCCGAGCTGAAGTGGAAAAACAATTTGGTCATTCCCTTCTAGGAGCAGCACCAAAAGATGAAATTATTTGGGATAAACGTGATCATATTGGAGTCTATCCTCAAAAACAGTCTGGGTTAAACTATGTGGGGTTAAATATCCCGATCGGTCGTTTATATTCCGGGGATATGTTTGATTTAGCTAATCTAGCTGAAGTTTATGGGGATGGAGAAATTCGGTTAACTGTCGAGCAAAATGTGATTATTGCTAATATCCCCGATTCCCGTTTAACTGCTTTTTTACAAGAACCTCTGTTAGAACGGTTTTCTCCTGATCCAGCGATCTTAACGCGATCGCTAGTTTCTTGTACGGGTGCCCAATTTTGCAATTTTGCTTTGATTGAAACTAAGAATCGTGCTTTGACTTTAGTGAAAGAATTAGAAGCAGAATTATGCTTTTCTCAACCAGTCCGAATTCACTGGACTGGTTGTCCTAATTCCTGTGGACAACCTCAAGTTGCTGATATTGGTTTAATGGGTACTAAAACTCGCAAAAATGGCAAAACTGTGGAAGGGGTAGACCTTTATCTTGGGGGAAAAGTTGGTAAAGATGCTCATTTAGGTACTTGTGTACAAAAAGGTATTCCCTGTGATGATCTGAAACCATTTTTACAGGATTTATTGGTGGAAAAATTTGGGGCTAAGTTACGGTCAGAAGTTTTGGTTAATTAGGTTCTCTCTAAATTGCTAGGGATATTTAATCTGATCAACAGTAAATAATTAGGTAGAGAAAATATATTTGCTGTTGTAATTATTGTCGTTTCCGAATTAAAAGCTTTCCCGAAAAATAGGTGATCTGCGAGGCGGGTTTTAATACCTCGACTACCCTTCGACTTCGCTCAGGGCAAGCGCTCGGCACAAGGGTTATTTGTGTGTAGCAAATTCATCGGTAACCCTACAGGTGATCAACCAGGAGCTGGGATTGTTTGCTAAAAAGTCGATGAATTTATGGTGACAATCAACCAGGATTTGTAGGGGCAGGTTCACCAATCAATTCTGATCCAAACAGATCATGGACAGGCAAGATGCCTGTCCCACTTATAAAACTGCCCAACCAAACGAGATAACTGACTGTACTGTATTTCATAAAGGAGAAGAGTAGATGTTAAAGGGATTGTTTTCTTTCCAGAGAAGATACCAGATATTACACCTGAGTTGGTTAGCATTTTTTCTAACTTTTGCTGATTGGTTTAATTTTTCACCATTTGCTAGTACGATCGGGAAAGAGTTAAATTTAGTCGATCCCCAAATTAAAACTTTGTTGATTTGTAATCTAGCACTGACAATTCCAGCCCGGATTATTATTGGGATGGTGTTAGATCGTTTTGGTCCGCGGATTACCTATTCCGCTTTATTAATCTTTTCACTGATCCCTTGTTTAGCAACAGCAATGTCTCAAAGCTTTAATGATTTAGTCATTGCTCGTTTATTAATGGGAATTGTTGGTGCAGGATTTGTAGTCGGAATTCGGATGGTATCAGAATGGTTTCCACCGAAAGAAATTGGAATAGCAGAAGGAATCTATGGAGGTTGGGGTAATTTCGGTGCTTTTGGAGCTGAATTTACCTTACCAATTATTGGTTTATCCACTGCTTTCTTAGCAGGAGGAACAAGTAATTGGCGTTTTGCGATCGCGTTTACGGGAATTATTTCCGCTATCTACGGATTTATTTACTACCGCAATGCTGAAGATACTCCTCCTGGTAAAACCTACAAAAAACCTCAGCGGAGTGGGGGAATGGAAGTAACCAGTGTGCGGAGTTTTTATGCTATGAGCATCATGAACTTTGGGTTAATTTTTGCTCTAGGTTTATTAGCATGGAGATTAGCGCAACCCCAAATACATTTCTTCAGCATAGATCAAATGTTAATAGTTTGGTTACTGTTAGGTTGGTTGTACGGTTATCAAACTTATAAAGCTTGGGAAGTAAATCGAGAACTTCTCGAAGGAACAAAAACCTATTCTCCCTCTCAACGCTATCAATTTCGTCAAGTTGCGATCTTACAACTCACTTACGCTGTTACTTTTGGCTCGGAAATTGCCGCAGTTTCCATGTTACCTGGATTTTTTGAGAAAACTTTTGGTCTTGATCATCATTTCGCTTCCATGATTGCAGCTTGTTATCCATTTTTTAATCTAGTTTCTCGTCCTAGTGGTGGCTTAATTTCTGATAAATTTGGTAGTCGGAAATGGACGCTGACAATTATTGCTGCTGGGGTGGGAATTGGTTATTTATTAGCTTACGGAATTAAGGGAACTTGGGCTTTACCAGCAGCGATCGCTGTGACTATGTTAGCTGCTTATTTTGCTCAAGCTGGTTGTGGTGCTACTTACGGAATTGTACCTTTAATTAAAAAGGAAATAACTGGACAAATCTCTGGAAATGTTGGTGCTTACGGCAATTTTGGTGGTGTGATTTATCTCACTGTATTTAGTTTTACTGATGCACCAACTTTATTTGAAACAATGGGAATAGGTGCTTTAATTTGTGCTTGTATGTGTGCTTTCTTCCTCAAAGAACCAAAAGGTTCCTTTGCTGAACATCATATAGAAGAAGAAATTACCGATACTCCACTAATTAATCCCGTGACAGTTTTAGCAGGAAATTCGGAATTGGTAGAAGAATAAAAATCCACCAGGGGTATAGCAATATACCCCCACTATCATCATTTATTAACGACTAAATATGACTGATTCAACTCGAACTTTATGTCCTTATTGTGGGGTTGGTTGTGGATTAGAAGTCTCTCCACCAGCTCAATTAGGTAAACCAACTAATCGCGATCATCAAGGAACTCCGATTTGGAAAGTAAAGGGCGATCGGGAACATCCTTCTAGTCAAGGATTGGTTTGTGTTAAAGGAGCAACTGTAACAGAATCTCTCGATCAAGATCGTCTGAAATATCCTATGGTACGCGATAGTTTAGATCAACCATTTCGTCAGACTACTTGGGATGAAGCATTTAATCTGATTGTTAATCGCATTCAAACTGTCAGATTTAATCAAGGTCCAGATGCTATTTGTATGTATGGTTCTGGTCAATTTCAAACTGAAGATTATTATGTCGCTCAAAAACTCCTCAAAGGATGTTTAGGTACTAATAATTTTGATGCTAATTCTCGTTTATGTATGTCGAGTGCTGTCTCCGGTTATCTCCAAAGTTTTGGGTCTGATGGTCCTCCCTGTTGTTATGATGACTTAGAGTTAACAGATTGTGCTTTTTTAATTGGTACAAATGCGGCTGAATGTCATCCAATTATTTATAATCGTTTCCGTAAATATCATAAAAAGAATAAAAATGTCAAAATGATCGTAGTCGATCCCCGTCGAACTCTGACCGCAGCAGATGCAGATTTACATTTAGCAATTCGTCCTGGTACTGATATTGATTTAATGAATGGAATTGCTCATTTATTAATGCGTTGGGATCATATTGATCATTTATTTATTGATGAATGTACTAAGAATTTTCCAGCTTTTACTGAAGTAATTCAATCCTATCCTCCCGAATTAGTAGCTAGACGGTGTGGGATTCGTTTAGATGACTTAGAACAAGCAGCAAAATATTGGGCTCAATCTAACGCTGTCTTATCGATGTGGTCGATGGGAGTAAATCAATCTTCCGAAGGAACTGCTAAGGTAAGAAGTATTATTAATTTACATTTACTGACAGGTCAAATTGGTAAACCGGGTGCGGGACCATTTTCTTTAACAGGTCAACCAAACGCAATGGGGGGAAGAGAAGCTGGGGGTTTAGCTCATATTCTACCTGGTTATCGTTTGGTAAAAAATCCTGAACATCGAGCCGAATTAGAACAATTGTGGGGATTACCACCAGGAAGAATTTCTCCAGAAAGGGGTATGTCTGTTTGGGAAATGATCCGCAGTTTAGAAACTGGAAATGTTGGATTATTCTGGATTGCTGCTACTAATCCAGCTGTCAGTTTACCCGATCTAGAAAGAACTAAAAAAGCTTTATTGCGATCGCCATTTACTGTTTATCAAGATGCTTATTATCCAACTGAAACTGCTGCTTATGCTCATGTTTTATTACCCGCAGCTCAATGGAGTGAAAAAACTGGCACAATGACTAATTCTGAACGTCGAGTGACTCTATGTCCCGCGTTTCGACCAGCTCCAGGAGTAGCAAAAGCAGACTGGGAAATCTTTGCTGAAGTAGGAGTGAGATTAGGTTTTTCTGAACAATTTAATTTTGCTGATGCTCGAGCAGTTCATGCTGAATTTGTCAAGTTGACAAAAGGGCGTCCTTGTGATATGTCCGGGATGAGCTATGAGCGTTTCCAACAAGAAGGTCCGTTACAATGGCCTTGTCCCGATTCTGGGATCAATAAACCAGGACAACCAGCGCGTCTGTATACCGATTTAAAATTCCATACAGCTGATCAATGTGCTTATTTTGCCCCATATCATTCCCACGGATTAATGGAACCACCTGATCCAAATTATCCGTTTATCTTAACTAATGGTAGAGTTTACGGACATTGGCACACTCAAACCCGCACCGGTAGAATTGACAAAATTCGTCAGATGCACCCCCATCCTTTTATTGAGATTCACCCCCGTGATGCTGAAAAATTAGAAATTGGGGAAGAAACTTTAGTCGAAGTGCGATCGCGTCGAGGAATTGCCCGTTTTCCAGCCAAAATCACTCAAGCGATCGCTCCTGGTACTGTATTTGTCCCGATGCACTGGGGGTCATTATGGGCTGATCAGGCTGAATGTAATAATCTGACCCATCCTGAATCTTGTCCCGATTCCCTCCAACCGGAATTAAAAGCTTGTGCTGTCCAATTAATTCCTGTAACTATTAAAACTCAGGTTAAGGATTATATGCTTCAGACACATTAGACAAGAAAGCAAAAATAAATAGGACAGGCAAGATGCCTGTCCCACAAAAGTGATTTTTTCTGGTGGGACAGGCATCTTGCCTGTCAATAAATAGATCAATAAGGACTTTTGCTTTCTTGTCTATTGATGTTAAACTGTGATCCGTACATGGTAATCATTCCCTTACCTTAGCCAGAGGTGAAGGAATAAATTACTTACTGAACATCAGTCAAATTTATGTCGTTATGGAAGAAAATATCCAGGGAAATAAATACTGCCTTGAGTGATCATGCCTTTCTCCATTATATCAAAAAGTTAGAGGGAATAGTTTCTAAAATTCTCTCTTTGCTGATGATTGTAGTGATTCTAGTTTCGATTTGGAATCTAGCATATTTTCTGTTTGAAACCTTATTGACTACACCTTTAGATTCCTTTCCGGAAACTTTATTCAAAGTATTCGGACTATTTTTAAACGTTTTGATTGCCCTAGAAATTTTAGAGAATATCACAGCTTATTTAAAGAAGCACGTCATTCAGGTGGAATTGGTGATTGTAACTTCTTTAATTGCGGTGTCTCGGAAGATTATTATTTTAGATTTAAAAAAAATTGATGGTCAAGAAATAATTGGTTTAGGGGTAGCTGTTCTCTCTTTGTCAATTAGCTATTGGATTATTCGTCACTTGAACAGTCAAACTCATGAGTAAAATGTCTCCATTCTTTGAATTTGAATTAGAATTCGTCGATTCATTACGCTGTATACCTATGCAAGTAAGATTAAAGCTAGATACTTGTGGAGTGAAGTTAAAGCTAACTCAATGGTCTAAATTTAATCAAGCAGAACGTCAAGAATTAGTAGATCGTCCTTGTGCTACTCCTGAAGAAGTTAAATCCTATCGGGATTGGTTACAAGCATTAATTTTACAACGAACTGGAGCGATCGCAACTGAGCTAGCGATCGCTTTAAATCCCCCTTGGTTAGATGAAACAATTATCCCGGAAATGATTCACCAAAAAGCTACAGAATTGGGGATTAATTTGACCTTAGAACAGTGGCAATCTTTAACTCCTTTACAAAGATTTGCTTTAATTAAACTGAGTCAATCTGGACATGAAAACAGCAATTTCTTACCAGCTTTAAAAGAATTTAAAATTGCTTAATTGTGGATCGCTAATTAACTGAGAAAATCGCGATCACCCTGTGCCTCAAAATGATACTATACTCTTAAAGAGAATGACAAAACTTAGCTGAAGGAAATTGATATGGAAAAAAGAAATTATCAGCCACCAGTAGATCAGCTCCTCAATTACGGTAGCTGTCAGGAAATGGATTATGATGATTGGCCCAATTATTCCGAAGAACTGGGTATTACATCAGAATTTATTCCTGATTTAATTTTAATGGCTACAGATGAAGCCTTGTTGCACAAAGATGATGAAGACAGTTTGGATATCTGGGCACCAATTCATGCTTGTCGTACATTAGGACAACTTCAAGCTCAAGAAGCAATTGAACCACTCCTAAAACTATTTGACGAAAGCGATAATGATTGGTTCGGTGAAGACTTACCAAAAATCTACGCGATGATTGGTGTGAATGCGATTCCAGCTTTGAGCGATTATTTTACGAAAACTGACAACGAAATGGTTGCTCGAGTAACTGCGCTGGATTGCTTGCAACACATAGCACAACTTTATCCCGATCACCGTTCCGAGTGTATTGCCATTATCACCCAGGAATTAGAAAAATTTAACGAAAATGATCCAGAATTGAATGCTTTTTTAGTCTCTACATTAACTGATTTAAAAGTAGTAGAAGCTGCACCACTGATGGAGCGTGTTTTTGCCAGCGATCGCATCGCCACCCTGCTCACCGGAGATTGGGATAATATTCAAGTAGAATTAGGATTGAAGTCGATTTCAGAATTACCTCCAAGAAAATCTTATCTATCTGAACTTTTCACAGAACTATCAAGCACTCCTTCCATAGAAGAAATCTCTAGAGAACCTGTCTCACGTCGTTCAGCGAAACAAAAAACTAAAGCCAAACGAAAACAAGCGGCTCAATCTCGCAAGAAAAACCGGAAGAAAAAGTAATTTAGTATGGCTCTGGTTTAAATTGAACGATCTGACAAGAGCGATCACACTAAGCAACCACCCACACCACTAGCAACAGTAATTGCTAGTAAGTATGGCATTTAAAATAACTTTGGTTAAAATCTATGATAGACGCAATTCCATCTCAACAAAAAATTCTGGAGCATCTGCAATCTCTTTTTCAAGAGTCAGGACAGGAAACCCTCTTAGGACATCCTAGTGATCATCCAGCGATCGATATTCTGGCTGTACGTTTTGATTCTATTGGTGGGAAAGATATTTGTTTGGATTTGAATATTAATTTCATCCCCTTAGATGAGCTTTCTCCCTTCTACCTCTTACAATTCTTCCTGATTGTCAGTGATCACATTGTCCCTGAAGCAGCCCAGGAATTATATATTTTAATCAATGCAATTAGTGAGAAAATTCCGATTGGGGCATTTGGTTATTTACCCGATCGGCAAGTTTGCTATTTCAAACACAACTACATGATACCTACAAATTTTGAAGAAAATATTGGCTTATATTTAAGCATGATTCACCATCAATGTACCTTATTGAGCGGAATCCTTAATAATTTTGCTGATTCTATCCTAGCTGTTGTTGAGCAAAAATTAACGGCTCAGGAAGCATTACAGTCGAGTCAATTGGCTCAATTTTTTAGCAACTAAAACCGCTCGTTAAATGCCATAATTTTATTGTCTGATCTTTACTACCACTAGCGATAACTTCACCATTAGAACTAATACAGACTGCGGAAACAGAGTCTGAATGTCCACACAAAGTAGTGATTTCTTGTCCAGTTTTAATTTGCCATAGTTTGATTGTTTTATCCCAACTACCACTTACTAAAGTTTCTCCATTAGGAGTAAAAGCTACTGCTACCACTGACCAGGAATGACCCAAAAAAGTGAAGAGCGATCGCTTACTATTTAGATCCCATAATTTAATTGTTTTATCATTACTTCCCGTCGCTAAAAATTTTCCATCGGGGCTAAAAGCAACAGTAAGAACGGGCCATAAATGTCCAGAAAAAATATAACATAATTGAGGACAAAATTCATTGTTTAAGCAAGAAGATATATCCCATAAACGTACAGTTCGATCAAAACTAGCACTTGCTAAGAAATTACCACAGGGACTAAATGCAACGGAAGTTACTTGTAATAAATGACCAGCGATCGCGACGATTTCTTTACCTGTACTTACCTCCCACAATTTAATAGTTTTATCCCAGCTACTACTAGCTAAAATTTTACCATCAGGACTAAAAGCAACGGATTTCACTCCTTGTAAATGTCCGGAAAGAGTACATATTTCCTGATTTAACTTCCACAGTTTGATAGTTTTATCATCACTACCACTAGCTAAAATTGTCCCATCAAAATTCCAAGCAACTGTCTTGACAAAATGAGAATGTCCAGTTAAAATATAAATAACTTTGCCACTAGTTAAATCCCACAACCGAACAGTTTTGTCATCACTACCACTAGCGATCATATTACCTTCAGGATGAATTGCAACTGAATTAACATGAGCCAATAAACTTTCCGGTTCACCTAGAGTAGCAAAACATTGCCAAGGACAAGGATTTATGATATTAACTGAAGGAGATATATCCTCAGTATAGTTGAATTTGACTCCGGCTTTTTTGATAGCTTGGATGACTTCATCCGCAGATTTAAAGCGAAGACTAAGGGAATTTTGGAGCAGTTTGTCTAAAATTTGACTCAAGCGATCGCTAGGTTTATTAATTAGATAATCGCGCCAAACCCAAGTATCATTGACAACATCAAACAAATCAAAGGGAGAAATCCCCGTAAGCAAATAAATACAAGTAACACCTAAACTATAAAGATCACTAGCAAAAACTGCTTGACCTTTTGCTTGTTCCGGAGCAACATATTCCGCACTACCGATAGAAGTTACTGTTTGTAACTGGTTAATTTCTGTCCCCAATTTAGCAGCAGCGAAGTCAACTAAGATCAGATTACTTTTTTGCTCTCCCTTTGGATCAATAACCAATTGACGAATAATATTTGCTGGTTTGATGTCGCGGTGAATAATTTGTTGAGCATGAATAAATTTTAAAACTGGTAATAAACTTTCTAAAACTTGCCAAATTTGAGCTTCGTTAAATATCCCTTCTGCTTCGATCACCTTAGCTAAATTCATCCCATCAATATATTCCCGGACTGAATAAAAGTATTGTTCTTGAGTAAAATGTGCTATTAAGGTGGGAATTTGGGGATGTTTACCTAATAGTTCAAGTTGGAGGGATTCTTGATGAAATAAAGCGATCGCTTTGTCTAATATCTGGCGATCGGAAGTAACAGGACAAAATTGTTTAATCGCACAAAAAAAAGAGGGAGATTGACTTTCATCCACAGCTAAAAAAGTTCTACTAAATCCCCCGCGAGCAATTAACTTGATCAGATGAAAACGCTCTTGCAAATGTAAAATAGAACCGCAATTCTGACAATATTTATGATCATCAGGGTTTTGCGGGTTTTTACAATCTGGACTAGGACAATAGATCATCGCTAATAACTAAATTATTGACGGCGTTGCTGATTTACGGTATGAATAAATTTGTAGAGCATATTGCCATATAGAGGGCGCAAGAGCCATACGTCCCTACGGGGTTTTCCAATTATACAGCCTATTCCAGGTTTATAAAGTATAGCAGTGTTATCTGTGATGTCAGATGGGATGAGTTCATCCATGTGATCTGTGGGGTTGGGCGGGTTCATTAAAGTTATTTGTGTGTGGCAAATTCATCGGTGAACCCGCCCCTACAAGTGATCTAATTGCCGATGTTTAAACAGATTTTCTGCCCGTCAGATTCATCAAATTTGCTCGGTTTGGCGGTGACTAAACCTAGACAATCAAGATTAAATTAGATCATCAAAATCGATGGTCGATCAATTTATGATCACAATTAACCAGGATTTGTAGGGGCGGGTTCACCAATTAATTTTGCACCAAATCGATCACTATCAAAAACCCGCCCAACCAACACAGATCAATCACAATCAACTTTAACTGACAAATTGATCGGACAGGCAAGATGCCTGTCCCACAATCTTCCTGTACTTCATCAATATAGAATCTGCTGTATCATACCCTGATTAAGCAACGCCCTATTGACCATTATCGGATGAAGTTAGCTTGACATTTTCTTCCTGGGGAAGAGTAACTTTTTTATCCTTTTTATCTGTTTGATTCCACAAAATCATCGTTAACAATCCATCAACTAAACTATTACCACTACCATTAGCACCACCATTGACTAGAATATCTGGAATTAACCGAACTTCGCGATCGCCAATAATTTGCATCAACTGCATCGCGGTATAACCTTGCGTTCCCAAAGCTTCCACCCCAGCGCGATAGCTTTCTGCTTTTGCATTACCTGTAGCGCGAATTCCTTCCGCTTCCCCAACTGCGCGTAACTTAGTAGATTCTGCTTCACCCGTCGCTTGTTGAATTTGCGCTTTAGCTTTTAATTGAGCAATAGTTACACCCTGCTCAGATTTAACCATTTCTTGCTGAATATCAGCTAAAGAAGTTTCCCTGACTAATTGCTGACGCTGAGTTTGTGCTTGTTGCTGAACCTCATAAGTTTTCCGTTGTTCCTCAGCTAATTTACGTTCAGTTTGGGTTTGCATCAGAGACTCTGGTGGTTGAATATCACCAATCAGAGTATCAATCGCTTGAACATCATAACTCCGCAACGCTATTTTAATATATTCTGCTGCTTCTGCTTGACGTTCACTACGAGCATTGAGAAAATCTAACACTGAATAATCTTGAGCAGAGTTGCGGAAATAATTACCAATACTTGGCTCTAATACATTATCTACCAAATTTTGCATTGCGCCAACTCGTGAGATTACTTTAGGTGCATCCAAAGCACCAACATGAATAATTTGAGAGACTTCCAAATCGAAGGCAAAACCATCACTAGAACGTACCGTTAAAGCGGCTAAATTAGCATCATATTTGTGTCGTTCTATCCGTGCTGACCAATTTAGAACAATGTTGATAGTTGGTACTAATTCGACTTTCATTACCCTTGTATTGAGTGGATGTTTACCAGGATAAAGAGGCTCAACCCATACACCCTTATTCCCTGGTTTAACCAAATTACCGTGGGTAAAAGCAGCACCACTAACATCTTCTTGAGAGCTACCCACAAAAGAAATGACTACTCCCACATAGCCAATCGGAATTTCGGTCATCGGTACTTGTTCAACTTGTACAAACCAAGGATTTAAGTTCCAAGAACCAGATAAAAGAATTTGCTCTTGTAAACCCCGTCTACCGCGATTTTCGATAAATTTTTGACCATTTTGAAAGTTATCATGATCGGGAACTTGGGCACCCGCAAGTTCTCCTGGTGCAATGGGAATACCATCTAAAGCAGTAACAATACCAACTTTATCGGGAGTAAGTGAGTATACTTGTAGCCGCTCTGGACTAATGCCATTCTTAGTGCTATTAGCTGTCGTAATAACGCTGAATAAAGCTGTGTTAATGCGATAAGTTCCGGCGGTAAGAAAGCCTAGTTGACGACCTCTTTCACCACCGTTAAGTAGAAATTTGCGAGCATTTTGAAAATCATCACAGTCTACTATTAATTTACCGAGAATTCTTTCTGGTGGAATGGGTGCCCCATCTGCGGCTACGAGCAGAGCAATTTCACCTTGGGGTATGACGATCATCGATTCTTTGCGGATCTCATATTGCCAATGCCAAAGGCCCCAATGCCATCCTGGTGCGAGGGTATCTGCTTGATAACCAGCTTCACCATTAAGAGCAATTAAGCGACCGGGAGGTAGACTGTTTTTTGCAAATTTTTTGGCTACTATTCCCACTTCTCGTTCACTAATTATTACCAGTCCCGAACCAAAAGCAACAATCCCAACACCACCGATTAAAATAATCGGGAATATGAGCCAAATCAATCCTCCCATATCCATTGCTTGGTATTGAATCTGGTTATTTTGTGGTTCGGTTGTGTTGGTTTGGGGGCGATCGCTACTAACTAGATCCGCTGTTTGGGTAATTGGATTTGGTTGGTTTGGGCTAGGTATTTGAGCTGAAGTCGGTTTGACACCAATAGCACAAATAGTTAAGGTTAATACTAAAGATGCTACTAGCTGTGGTTGACCGTGATTTTTGCTGTCAGAATAATGTTTAATCTTTGGTAAAAACTTTGTTAAACTTTTCATATTTTTGATCATCAAAAAAAGTTGTTTGTTGGTCAATCTAGCAATGCCCCTAAACTTTTAGAGGCTGTTTCCAGAATTATAACCAATTTGTTAAACAACTGTCGATGATGTAAAAATGCCTTTACTGCCAATTTAAAGTTTTTTCTTCATATTTGTAAACTTTTGTTGCAGAAAAACCTGTTTATTTGCCTATCCTACTTAAATTTAGGACAAGGTTTTTTTTGAGCAAAGGTTTAAAAGTTTATAGTTAGATTATAGCCACGATAATAATGTAGGGGCGCAAGAGCTTTTGCGCCCCTACTATGTTAGTGATTAGGTTTTGTTTCTTGTGTTTGAACAGCAATAACTGAACTCCAGTCATCATTTTTTACTGCTGCTTCTAAATTACGACGCTGTTCATCTTCATTAAGTACGATCGCTTCCGTTTCTTTAGTTAGAGTAGTATCAGCCATTGCTTTACGCAATTTGAGTTTTTTCTCTTCATAAACTTGGCGTTCCGCTTCGGTCATTGCTGCTTTAGCAATTTCACCAATTGTACTAACCCATGTTCCGTTTACATCAGCATTACCTGGGGGAATATAATCTAATTCTGCTAACCAGCGATCGCGCACTTTTTCCATTTCCTCTCGTTTGGGAAATTTGAAGGTCTGTACTTGCACAAAAGCACATTTTTCTACCCCATTTTCAGCTAGATGTCCATTGAGAGACAAGAGAACGTTTCTGGAATAGTTTATATACTGAGTATGGCGCTTACTATCTAAAACCGCATAAACCCCAGCCACCTTTGCATTGGTACTGCGATCGCGCCAAACATCAATCGGTAATACTTCTGTGCCACCATTATTTTCTCCATCGAGAACAGTCACAGTAGCACTATGTTCATCATCAGAACTATATAAAAAACCATGTAGTCCTTGATGGGCGATCGGGACATTTTGGTGTTCTATTGACAAATCTTTATTTGTTTCCATTTGTTTAGATTTTTTACACTGAAAAATATTTTATCATTACTTGTCATTTTTATTCCCATTGGCGGCAAGCGAATATAAGAAAAAAAATCTCTAAATCCTCCCAAATCTCAACCTGTATGCTACAATATAATTGTGAGAAAAAATCACAAGGCACTATCGATAAACCCTATCTAAACAGGGGATGAAAATAATGCTAACGAACAAAATTTGCATCCAGACTGGTTGGCTTGGATACGCTGATTACCACTTCAATCGTTTTAGCCCACGGGTAGCAACTCTATCAAGTGCCTCAAATCCAAACCACTGGAAATATGGCTTTCTTACTTATATTGCTTATCCCAATAAAGTAGCAGCTACAAACGCAATGAAACATCTACTCAAATCGGGTTTAGTTGATGATGTAGATATGCGTAAAGCTGATCGGATGAAAGTTAAGGGAATGCGTTGGGAACTAAAAATCCGAGGAATGTCCCTAGAACAAGTAATCGAGCTAGCTCAACGAGACAAACCAGTGAAGGTTGCGGCTTAAATTTAACATCGGTTTGACGAAGCTAAAAGATAGGTAGTCCCTGGACAACAAAAGAAGGGCGAAGCATTCGGATATAAATATTAACCGCCCTTCGACTTCGCTCAGGGTAAAATTTGAGTAATAAATTGTCGCCCGAATGCTTCGCCCCTACACTTAACCGAACCGGCGTTGTTGATTTACGGTATGAATAAATAATTTGTAGGGGCGTATTGCCATACGCCCCTACAGGATTTTCATACCCCGATTAAGCAACGCCACCGAACCCTATTGGTGCTAGTCCGACCAATTATCACCTGTGTTAGAATAGATGTGAGCATCCAAGCGCATCCCTAAACGCTCAAACGCTTCAGAAGCTTCTGCTGCCCACTTCTGAAATTGAGTAAAATTTCCCTTTAACCTTTCTAGCCTAGCAAAAGACCGCTGATGCAAAGCAATAGAACGCCGATCGTTTTTCCTTTCAGCAATAGGCAAACTAATCTTTAATAACCGCTCCGCTTCATCAGGATCATTTTGAGCGATCGCGACTTCTGCTAACCAATTCAAAATATAAACTTCCATCTGTTGCCATTGAATAAAACCCGCCTGTTTCAATGCCTCCTGATAAACCAATTTAGCATCTGCCAAATCCCCCGTTTTCAATAGTACCTGAGCCTCATAATATAAAATTCTTACCAACTGACAATAATACTTTCCCTCTTCAATCTGCCCTTGTTTTAACAACTCTTTCTCTACATTTAGCCAATAACGCGCTCTTTCAAATTGTTGCTGATGGATAGCAAGCACCGCTCGATTAATCGCTAATTCCAATTGAAAAATTAGATTATTCTCATCTTTTAATTGCCAAGATTTTTCCAACAAAACCTCAGCATCTACTAAATGTTCTGGCTGTTCCATTAATGTTAGTGTCCAACCTTTATCGCCCAAAGCTTCTGCTTGTACAGGCAAATCATTTTGCTCTGTTGCTGCCATTAATAACCAATCACTCCAAGTTAAACGCTCGTGCCAATATCCGCAAACATAAGTGTAACCCTTTACTCGCTGCCAAAATTTCTTAAAAGGTTCATATAAGTGGTGAGCCATACAATATTCGATCGCAGTAGTTAAGTTCTCCCACTCTTGCTCTAAATTTCCATATTCGTTCCACTGTTTCCAATCTAATTGAGCATCAACTTCAGTAAATTTTAGATACCAATTCACCCAACGCGATCGCGCCTTGTGTTCAAATTCTGGTAATTCTTTCAGTTCATTTACTACATATTCGCGAGTTAGAGGTAGCATACTATAACGTCCCTCTCGCTGGGTAACTAAACACAATTTATAGAGTTGTTCTAAGCCATTATTCGACTTAGTTTCTATTTCCGAAAAAGCTACCGCGTATATTGCCTCTGGCACGACTGAATGAGAAAATATAGCTAGTGCCATCAGCAATTGATAAGCTAAAGTTCCCCGTAGTAGCCGCACTGAATCTTCAAAACAATAGCGAGAAAAATCGCCGACTGTATCAGCTAATCGTGCTGAGATCACCTCCGGTGAAAAACCGTAAACGGATACTTGACCAATTGCGTAAACAGCAGCAAGGGGTAGTCCTCCTGTTTTTAAGTAGAGAGTTTGTAACTGTTCTAAGCTTAAATTAACTCCTTTTTCTTCAGCGTGTAATTGAATCAGATTCTTTCCTTCTTCTTCCGGTAAGCAATCTAAATGAATGGGAACTCCTACCCCGATGCGGACGCGACTTGTGAGTACCACTTTTACTGACGGTGGGAGTTCTCCGATAAAAGAAAGAACATCCTCTTGATCTTCAATTGTTTCTAAATTGTCGATAATTAATAAAGTTTGCTGCTGGTTTAAACAGGTTCTAATCCACTCTAACTGCGCCTCAAAATCTGGAGGAATACTGTCAAGGTAATCTAAAGTACGAAAAATTGTTTTGAAGATATCGCGCAAAGTTCGCTCTCTTTGAAGTCGCCGTGAGATGTTGATACCGATAAAATGTTGAGTTTTGGCACAGGTGAAAATTATGGCATTAAAAGCGGGTGAATCCGTTGTAGTTATAGAAATTTGACTCGAATTTAAACAATAGTAAGCTGCTTCTAAAACTAAAGCTGTTTTGCCAACACCTCCTACACCTTCAATGCTGATAATAGGGGTGGGATGTTTAAAGGAAAGTAATTCTAAGAGTCGCGATAGATATTGTTGTTGACCCAAAAAAGTGGTGTGGTAACGAGATGGCAGGTTGTGGTAAAGATGGTTTTTTGCTACAGCTTTGTCTAATGGTGTTCTTGTTAGTTGGGAAGTGGAGGCGATCGCCATCTGTACCAACTCTGCATTGATGGTATTAGTGGTGCGATCGCCTACTAATTCCGGCTTATATTCAGCGATCAGGTGCATTAATTTCTCTCGCTGCGAGAAACGTTCCCCCTGTAAGTTTTTCAAGCCAAAGGCGCTGCATATCTCCTCAATGTGTTTCCGTACTGTTGAGGGGGTGATGCAGAGTTCGGAGGCGATCGCCGCATCTGTTTTGCCAGCTAACAGGTGTGTGAGTACCTCTCTCCTGCGAACTGTCAAGCCATAAAATGTTGCCTGGAATTTTTCTAAATTCATGCCTTTGTCGCTGTTATTGGTCATATTTGTGTACTCTGCATACACAAATTATAAGCCTGTGAGTCTTTCTTTCGCACCTTCACTGTTCCCCAAAAGTTTGTGATTTATTGAAATTATAGAACTCCCAGGGAAAACGCCTATGAACAACTCATTTACTGTTGACAAACCAGAGATATTTTCAGAACCTCTGATTGGTATTGTCGATGAAGCGATCGCCCCCCAACAACCAGAACGCATTAGGTCTCACTCTAGTTATTGGCCTGCGAAGTTATTCCCATCTAATTCTCCTATTATCTTATCACCTGAAAAAAACGTAAAGGTAGTGGGAGTACAAGGAATTACGCTGCTCGTTTAACCCTTTTGACTTCAATCAATATCTAATCTTAGTTTACCATGAATCCAGTTTTATTTCACATCGCTTTTCCTGTTACCAACATTCACGAAACTAAAACTTTCTATGTTGATGGTTTAGGCTGTCAAGAAGGTCGAGAAATGGCTAAGGCTCTCATATTAAACCTATACGATCATCAGATTGTAGCTCACGTTGTTTCTGAACCAATCCCAGAGCAAAAAGGTATTTATCCTAGACATTTTGGCTTATTATTTACTGCGGAATCTGATTGGGAGTGCTTGTTAAATAAGGTGCGATCGCAACGATTAAAGTTTTATCAAGAACCCCGTTGTCGATTTTCTGGTTCTTTGATTGAACATCGCACTTTTTTCCTAGAAGACCCCTTTAAAAATTTCCTAGAGTTTAAATATTATTGTCACTCTGAAGCAATTTTTGAGACTCGCGAATTGAGTTTGATAGGTGATGTCTAAGCTAGATATTCCTCATTATTCATCCGATTAGGAGATTTATTATGTGTCCATATCAAAATAATAACAACCTCAAAAAATTGCCCTGTAGTTGGAATCCGCACCCTCAAGATCCTAATATTCGTATTTGCGATGTGTGCCAGAAATATTACGAAGTTGATAAACTGATTAATTCTTTTCAAGGAGTACATTCATGGATTGTTTTGGCGATTATTTTCTTACTATTTGTGAATATTTTTTCCTCTCAATCGTCTAAAGAAAATGGGCCCAGAGATTCTAATCCGATTCAGCAGATGAAATCGCAGCTACACAAATAATGTTCGATCCTACGCGGACTAAATACACTAAAGAAACCGGGTATTTATAATTTACCCGGTTTGTTATTTAGAGCAACTTAGTAATGACAAATAAATAACTTGACAGTTTGGTTCGTAGTAAGCGCTTTAGCGCTAAAGCGCTTACTACAAGCAAGCAAATTATTTAATTTCTATTCCTTACTGCAAGCAAGCTAGTTATTTAATTTCAATCCCTATAGATGACATAATCTTCTGTGAAACAGTCATCTCCTAGAACTGTTTTAACAGTAAAAGTCTCTCCGGGTTCCCCCTGGAAATTTAGTTGAATCCAATTATCAGCAGTTCTCGATTTAGCTTCGAGAAAAACCTCTCCTGAGTGATCGAGTACAATCAGTTGCAAATCTGGCGGGAGGTAAGTTGATTCACCAGTCGGATAAATCTGTAAAAGAATATCGCGCTTTTCATCTGCTTCTAATTCAATATCGTTAATCAAAGCCAGTGGTGCTTCTTGATCGCCTAATTCAACAAGTTTTACTACTCTTATTTTGGCTTTTGGGCTTTCAGCATCAGCGCCACGACCGCGGGTTGTTGATGCAAATCTGTACCTTAAATTAGGGCTGAAAGCTTGAGCATACTGGGGCGAATTTAAGGTTGATTCAATTTCTTGCAAGAAGGATTCAACGGTTTGCCGACCAGCATCTAAGGTCTTTTTTCCGAACTCTAAAACGTCCTGAAATAATTTATTGATATTGACAAATTGCTGAACATGATTTGCAATCTGAGGGGTGAGGATGACTTTGTTGCCCAGGTTTCGCAGCCGTGGGGAGTTACGCAGGGACTCGGTATCGTAAACATCGAGGGCTGCACCAGCAATTTTACCTGTTTCTAAGGCGTCAATTAATGCCGCTTCATCTACCAGTTTTTTGTCTGTACAATTGATTAAGCGAGCAGTGTTTTTCATCTTGGCAAATGCTTCTGCATTGATGAAGTTTACTCGCTCTGGGGTGAGGGGCAAGTGGAGGGTGATATAGTCGGATTGTGTGAGGAGGGAGTCTAAACTAACGGCGCGATCGCCTAGTATTTGCTCTTCTTCATCGGGAGAGTAAACTAGCACTTCCATGTCCAAATGCTTGTGCCACATTTGCCACATGGGAACCTACTTCGCCAAAACCAATAATACCGAGGGTTTGACCGGAAATTGTCCCACCAGTGAATTTCTCTGGCTGCCATTGACCGTTTAATATGGATTGGTGGGCTTCTGGGAGTTGGTAGGATAGGGACAATAACAGACCGATGACGTATTCGGCTGTCGATGTGGTTGAGGGGTTGGCTTTTTGCAGGATGGGCTTTGGCATAGTTACAGAAGTGGTAGTTTCAATCAAATTCGTAGGCATTTGTGCCCACACTTAAGCTGTGCGGATTTGCAGGTTTGTCAACGAATTTGTAGCTTTTTCTAGCTGCTCTTTAAGTTTAGCATAAAATACTTGGATTTTGACGATAGATAGATAATAGTGTTTAGTGTCTTTACCTGTTCTCAGAATTTTTAATCAGGTTATGCAGAAAAAAGTTTTGGTCATCAGCAAAATCCACCCAGAGGGGATTACCGAGTTAGAAAAGTTTGCCTTAGTAGATGAAAAAATTGGTTTGTCCTTTGACAAAATTTCAGAAATTATTGATCAATATGATGCTGTGGTTTTGCGATCGGGGACAGATCATTTAAAGCATGCAACCGTGTTGGAGGCGGGAAAGAGGGGAAAATTGCGAGTTGTAGGATTGGCGCAGACAGGGACAGATAATGTTGATCTTGAAACTGCCGAACGGTTAGGGATTAGGGTGCTTAATTCTAATGCTAATGATATTTCTACGGCTGAATTAGTTTTAGGTCTGATGTTCAATTTAGCTCGACATATTATCGCGGCACAACAAGCACTATTAAATGGAGACTGGGAGGACCGTAATGGCAGTTTATTGGGAATAGAACTTTCTGGAAAAACACTGGGAATTATTGGGTTAGGCAATATCGGTCAAAAGGTGGCAAAAAGAGCGAAAGGAGGTATTGAAATGAAGATTATGGCATATAATCGTAATCGTGAAAATGTGGCGAATTTAGCTAGCGAAAGGGGTTATATTTTATCGAGTTTAGATGAACTGTTGGAAAAATCTGATATTATTACTTTACACATTCCTTTGACAGAGGAAACGAGGAATTTAATTAATGCAGCAGCTATAGATAGGATGAAACCAACTGCTTTTATTATCAATTGTGCTCGCGGTGGAATTGTGAATGAGGCAGATTTGTTGAAGGCGTTGGAGTCTAATCGAATTGCGGGTGCTGCTTTGGATGTTTTTGAGCAGGAACCTCTGCCAGATAATTCGCCTTTGAGAGAGTTTGCTAGGAGGAGTAATAAATTGTATTTGAGTCCGCATTTGGGTTCGGGTACATACGATGCACAGCGGAAAGTTGCGATCGATGTGGTCAGGCAGATTTGTAGATATTTATGCGGGGAAGATTTGTAAGTATTTATATGGTCGGGTAAAAATGTGATATTTTATACTAAATAGTATCACTTATTCATTTCTATCTTAAACGTCAAGAAAATGGCCCTAAATATTTACTTCTAACTCCACCGATTGCAATATTTCAGCTAATTAAACAGGTAAACTTAGAAAAATTTAGCGGATGCACTAATCCTAACCCTTACCTTTGATAGGAGTCAGGGAAAGTCCAATGATTTTAGCGTATTCTCACAAAACCAGCTTTTTCAATTAACTTTTGTCCCTGAGCTGTTAACAATAAATTAGCATAAGCTTCTCCTGCTTGTTGCTGAACCTCACCATTTTGTTTAACAATTACAAATAAGTTCCGGGTAAGTGGGTATTTACCATTTTCAAATGCCGTCACATTAATTTCATTATGGTGTTGCTCAGAACATTCGGAAGGAGGTATGAACGGTTCTTTATAAGGAGCAACCGTTTCAACTTTTAAAGATTTAACTCTACATTGGGTCACTATTTCAGAAGCAGAATCATAATATATACCACCATTATCTTCCGCCACTTTTCTCACAGCTTCAGTAGCACTATTAACAAACTTAATCTGCAAGCCCAGAGTATTCTCGTTTATCTTTGACAGCAAAAACTTTGTCGAACTTGGACCAGGAAGAGAGTAAGCGGTAATTTTTTGGTCCTGACCGCCTAATTTTTTCCAGTTGGTAATTTTGCCAGTATAAATATCTTTAATCTGAGCTAAAGTTAAACCAGTAATATTTAAATTCGGGTTAACTATAAACGCTATTCCCTCAATAGCTATCGGGATTTCTTTGAGGGAAAGTCTCTTTTTTTCAGCAGGTTTTTTGTCGTCATCATCCACAGGGTAAGAAGACTGAAAAAATGCTAAATCCTTATTATCTAAAAGCATTTGAATCCCATCAGTTGATTCAGGAGGGGGAGTTTTAGCTGATGGAAAAGGCAACAATCCAAACTGAGGCCATACCTTTTTAATTTCAGTATTTACAACGTAATTAATTCGTACCCAATCGGCACTTCCTGCATAATAAAATGTTGCGGAGGGAACATTGCGCACTTTCTGAAAAGTATCAGGCGGCATATGCCACCACCAGTAAGCGAATCCTAACACTGCTAGAATTAATAAAAATAAGATTACTGGAATTTTAATTATCTTTCTCCGAAACTTGTTAATACGTCGAAATAGAGTTTTAATCCTCTCACAAATAAGTGTTTGGCGAGGAGGTGGGTCAGGAACTTCAGGTTCGGGAATTGGGGGTGGATCTCCCCCTGGAGCGATTGGGGGTCCTGGTATTTTTGCTTCAATTCGCCGTAAATTTTCCCAAGTGGGGGGTATAATAGCAGGATTTTGGTGGATAACAGGCAACCAAGACGCACAGGGAAAATCGTTTTCTATTCTATCATGTAACATTTGTCGCGCTTCTCTAAAAGCAAGATATAAAGATTCACCATTAGAAAACGAACTTAAAAAAGATTTCAAGAATGTTTTAGCAACTAAATCGGGAACTGGTTCCCGCATGACAATAATCTGAGGAATCTGTAACCCGGCTAAATATCTCGCAAGTCCCAACCCATCGCAGGAATTGAAAATCGCCAGTTGCAACCCTCGTTCAATCGCCTTTTGTAAAGCGAACCTTAAACGTGATATTAGCAATCTTTCTGTAGGATTGATATGAATTTCCCCAGTAGTCGCATCCGATTGACTACTACTATGTCCGGCAAAAAATAAAATATCCCATCCGTTGTTATCCCGAAGTTGATCGATAAATTCATCTGGGGTTGGTTCCACCCGAAAAACCGTTTCAGCATCGGGTAACTTCTCCAAAATCTGCCTGTCTGCCTCAATGTCAATCGGGATACCAGTTTGAGGGTCAGATCGATCGCCTAAAATAGCCAATATCCTCACCTTCGCTCTGGGTTGCACTTGATAATCAATCTGCCCAAATTCAGGCAAAGAAAGAGCTACTTCTGCGTTACCGTAACTGTCAAATAAATTCCACAAACACCAAGGTAGTCGCCGCAATTTGGTATCTTCCGTCTGAATAATCACCCTGACCGTTTCATTTATGTTTAAATTTTGCTGAAACGCATTTGTAATTCGGCGAAATGTCCCCGAATCGAGCCAGTCATTTAACTCTTTTTTTAAACGATCACTGCTATCTCTTAAATTCTCATCTGAAACGTTTGTGACTTGCTCTGGTGGTGCTGTCAGTCTTCCTCGCACAAATGTGCGATATTCTGATTGCCATTTTTCATAAAATGAATCAATCAGATGGGGAGATAGTTCACCACTACGGGATATGTGGGAGGAATAGCCCTCTTCCGAAATGTACAATGTCACCGGAAACCCTAGTTCAAAGCTACCTTGCCCAATTTTGATAACTACTAACTTTCCCATAGCTGGTATTTTGTAATCGCTGATACCCAAAAAAGGGCGGTTAGATAAAATCCGGTGGCATCATAATTATAGCGTGGGGCGATCCGGAAAGCCCGCTATCCCTACAGAATCGCGGCATTTCCAGCCCGCACCACAAAATACATAATTCCCATATACTCGGAAATAGTATTATTCCATATTCCGAGAATTTCTCCTAGATTTCTACCATAGAATATAATTATAGTAGAAAGCTCCAGCGGAAAGAAAAACTTCCCCTGGGCGCTGGGCGCTCGCGGGTAAACCAGATGGTGTACGTTACCAAATAAAGGAGGTTAACGGTGACAAAACTTGGAAATTTGCGATTACCAGTTTTCCGACGAGATGTTTTCATATTTGCTGTATTAGGGTTACTAGCACTGATCCTATTTAGCTGTTCCTCTCAATCCAATTCAGTAACGCTTTCAGGGGGTTTTCAAGATGGGTTCTACAGTCTTCTGAGCGAACAAGTACGTGATTCTGGGAAAGAAGTCGTTAATATGACAGTCAATATTGACAAATCACAGGGATCGCAAGACAATCTGCAACGGTTAAATAATAATCAAGCTGAATTTGCATTAGTCCAGTTGGATGTTGCTAGTAAAGCAATGAAAGACAATAAAGTCCAAGCAATGGTAGTTTTAGCAAAAGAATACGTCTATGTAATTGTTCAGAACAATTCAGGTATTAAAACCTTCACAGATTTAGAGGGTAAACGAGTTGCAGTAGGTCCTGATAATAGTGGTATTTCTTTTACAGCTAATAATTTATTTGAAGCAGCTCAGTTAAATATTATTCGTGATAAGGCTGAGTTTGATGATGCTTTAAAAAAATTGAAGAAAGGACTAGTTGATGCGGTAGTTTATGTTGGTATTTTGGGAAAAAAAATAAAAGATAAATTTGACACAATTCCTGGATGGCAGTTATTAGCAATACCACCTAATTTGGTTAACTATCTTGTTACTGTAAATCCTGGTGATTATCAACCTGCTGTTATTCCCGTTGGGAGCTATAAAAATAATCCAACAATTCCTGCTGAAGATATGTCTACCTTATCGACAGCAACGGTTTTAGTAACTCGATCTCATGATAATACTAATTCTCAAAAAGTAGCTTTGCTTACTTGGTCAGTTCTATCAACTGCTCGTCAGTATTCTCAATTTTATCCAGAATTAGCAACGGGAGATGCAAAAGTTTTGTTAGAGCGGGGTTTGTTTTATGTACATCCTAGCACTCAGACGGTTTTTAATCAAGGAGATCCGCGATCTCCTTGGATATACTATTTACAACAGGAAAATCAGCCCTTACAAGGAGGGGTAATTATATTGACTCTGACGAGTTTAATTGGATATTTAATTCATCGTTGGCAAAAACAACAGTCAGAAAAGCTACTCAAAGCAACTCGCAAAGCTGTTAGTGAGTGGCGATCGCTAATCCAACAAGATGCAGGACAAGTTTTAACAAATATTGAACAATTGCGTCAGCAACATCGCATGATGCTTCTGGATGGTGCTATTACTCCTGAAATTTATGATCGTGCAGGACGGATGACTCAAGCTTTGGCAGATCAGTGTCGAATTTTGCAACAGCAACAACACCAAGAATTGCTTCAAAAAATGTTGCTTCTAATTGATGAATGGCAAAACATATTATATTCTCAACCAGAAGCAGCTTTGGAAAAAATTCAGGCAGCTCAAGAAAATTATCGTGAACTGCTTTTATCTGACCAAATTGATATCCAAACCTATCTTCAGCTCAAGCAAATGATTCTGATTTCTTTGATTAAGTTTAACCTGAGTTCGGGATAAGGAAGGGACAAGCAAGTAAGCTAGAAGTCATCACACCATCGAATGGATGCCCTCCACCAGACAAGCCTTTGAGCATCTATCGGCACAGTTGTTTTGGCAAATGTACAGGGGTGTCGGTCATGGACTCCACCAAGATTCAGGTGTGTCACAACCGAAGGATTAAAAAGCACAAGGTCTTCAAGGATATCGGACAACGAGGCAAGACTTCTGTGGATTGGTTTTTCGGGTTTAAGCTCCATCTGGTTTGTAATGAGCTTGGGGAACTGCTGAATATCGCTGTGACTCCGGGGAATACAGATGACCGGAAACCTGTGCTGAATCTGCTCCAAGGCTTGTCTGGTAAGGTGATAGCTGACCGAGGCTAAATCTCCCAAAAGTTGTTTGAGCAACTGTTAACCCAGATGGGGATTCAACTGATTACCAAGCCGAAACGGAATATGAAAAATAAGCTGATGCCACTGATGGATCAGCTACTGACACGCCAACGCTCAATCATTGAGACAATTATTGACCAACTGAAAAACATCTCTCAGATTGAGCATTCCAGGAATCGCATTCCAGTGAACTTTTTGGTGAATTTGGTCGGTGGGCTGATTGCCTATTGCCATCAGCCGAAGAAGCCTTCTCTCAATATCAATGCCTTTTTCCTCCCTTCGGCTTAACCCGAACTCAGGTTTTATTAAGTTGCTTATTTTCTTTCAATAGAGGCTCATAACAATTGTAAGCTTCAGCATCAAAATTAATTACCCTAACCTCCTTAAAATATTCCAAATTTGTCCATAATTTGGTGTAAAGTCTCAATAAATCTGTGGATTCAGAAGCACTGTTAATTTTAACAATCCATCCGTTAAAAATTTCCTGAACTGTAACAACTGTAATAGCTAAATTTGGCAAGACTCGATCTACCCGAGAACTTACAACCTTGTTTCCTTGGAGTAGGTGTGAAACATGATCTGTATCAAGTATCCAAATTGTCATTATTTCTCTGATTATCAATAGTTCTCTAACTAAACTTCTGTAATTTCATCATCGTTAGCTAAACGCTCTTTTCTAAGACTTTCTGCAATCTCATTGAAGTCGGGATCGTCTTGAAAAACGCCTGCAAATTTTACCCAAGGATTCTCCGGTTTTTGAGCGGTTTGCCATTCAATTTCTACTGGAATAATCTCTAGTTTTTCCAAAGAAATATGTAAGATTTCGTTCAATTTTTCGATCGCTTCTTCTTGTGTTGAAGCTTCTACTTGGTAGTTAGGAAGTTCCAGAAAAGATGCGCTTATTTTTGTTTCATTAGAGCGATCGAGCAAAATATGAAACTTCAGGGGAATTGACGAAGATATTTTTCCTGTTGACACTTTGCTAATCATAAAGTCCTCATTTACTTGATTAAATTTTTGGTAAATAAACGATCTGATCTTGATACTCATTGTCAAAAGAGGCTTCAGCAATAAAAATTAGTTGATTGATATTTTCACCAATACTAAGTTTAGGACCCAAAATAAAAATTCCTGGGACATGACCCCCACATTCAATATGTTCAGCCAAGTAAACTGGCATTGATTTACGATTGTTTGTCACTAAGACAAAATTGTGTTCTTCACACCAGCACAAAATCTCTGGGTCTAAAGTGCTTAAAGGAGGTACATTAGGTTCGCCTATTTTCCAGACAACAAAATTAGGATTGTTTTCGATTAATTGTCTTTTATAAATCGGGTCTAAATTTTCATCAAGCAAGTATTTTAGACTCATTGGCTTTCTGTTGAGATTCTAATTCAGCTTTAAGCTTTCTGAGTCGAATAATTCCTGGTGGGGGATTTAGTTCTTGAGCTTTCCATTGTTGGTGACTCCATTCTAACCAATCAGCTAGATAGGCGCTAACGGCTTCTTTGTTATGTAAATAATAAGTGATAGTTGCATAAATTTGTTCCAAAGTTAAAGAAGGATAAGATTGGAGAATTTGCTCGGGAGTGCGGGCGCGATGGATAAAATCATAAAGGATGGTTTCAATGCCAATCCGTGTCCCTTTTACCCGAATGTCATCTGGGCGTAAAAAGTTGAAGTAGTCTTCTAGTTGCATGAGAGCTAACTCCTGTTAATTTTTAGCACTCGATCGTGTTTAAGTTGGGTCAATCCAACTTTGCCTCGTCCTTAACAAATTATCCTGACTGGGGGGAAACCCGCGCAGAGGCGCTTCGAGGGGTTCGTCGGTGATCCAGAGGATGTGCAAACCCATTTTAGCATCGGCGATCGCTACTTCCACCGCTTTGCTAACGACATTTTTTTACATTTGACTTCAATTAATTACAACTGTTTTTGGACTCGCTTTGGCTAACTCTACAGAATTTACTAATGTTGTAAATTGTGTGGGATTAAGAATGAAATTTTCATCCTCAAATCCCCCTACCAATTTGTCGTTAGGAATATCTAGATTCACTGCATATAATTCTGGATTTTCGTAGCATTCGACGATTGAGCCTGACGTACCTTTGGGAATAATGCGATCGCGGCGATCGAAATCAGCATTAATATCAACTAAAGTTTGAATGGTGTCGTAAAGTTGGGCTTACATGTTTGACCTTCTCTAGTTATCGGTCTACTTCTAACCATTTAAGAGATGCTATTAACTTAAGATTCTTTTTAGACCTTCCCATGCCTGTTTCCATTTACCTTCTTGTAGCGATTTTGCGAGTTGAATATAACCTACCCTTCGAGCTTTATTAAGAAATTCTTGCCAAGTGGGGGGTATAATAGCAGGATTTTGGTAGATAACAGGCAACCAAGACGCACAGGGAAAATTGTTTTCTATTACCTGTAACCTTTCCCGCGCTTTTCTAACAGCAAGATATAAAGATTCACCACTAGAAAAGGAATTCAAGAAATATTCTAAGAAGTCTTGAGCAACTAAATCCGGTACTGTTTCCCGCATGACAATAAGCTGAGGAATTTGTGACTCGGCTAAATATCTCGCAATTTCTAACCCATCGCAGGAATTAAAAATCGCTAATTGCAATCCTCGTTCAATCGCATTTTGTAGAGCATATTTTAATTCAGGAATCGTCAAACTTTCCCTAGCATTGATATACATTTTCCCAGTAGTCGCATCCGATTGACTACTAATATTATGTCCGTCAAACAATAAAATATCCCATCCGTTGTTATCCCGAAGTTTATCGATAAATTCATCTCGGTTTGGTTCCACCAGAAAAACCGTTTCAGCATCGCGTAAACTCTCCAAAATCCGCATGTATGCGTCAATGTCAATCAGGATACCAGTCTGAGGGTAAGATAGAGCGCGTAAAATCAATATCCTCACCTTCGCTCTGGGTTGCACTAGCGGCTCAACCCTGTTAAATTCAGGCAAAGAAAGAGCTACTTCTGCCTTACGGTAAATGTCAAATAAATCCCACAAATGCCAAGGTAGTCGCTGCAATCTTGGATCTTCCGTCTGAATAATCACCCTTACCGTTTCATTTGTGTTTAAATAGTGCTTAAACTTATCTGTAATTGGGCGAAATGTCTCCGAATTGAGCCATTTATTTAACTCTTGTTGTAAAAGATTACTGCTTTCTATTAAATCACGATATGAAACGTTTTTGACTTGTTCTCGTGCTGCGGTCAGTCTTCCTGAAACGCTCTTGACTTGTTCTGGTGCTGCGGTCAGTCTTCCTGACACATTTATGCGATATGTTGACTGCCATTTTTCATAAAATGAATCAATCTGAGAGGGAGGTAGTCTACCATCACGGGCTGTGTGGTAGTGATGGCCCTCTTTCCCAATGTACAATGTCACCGGAAACCCTAGTTCAAAGCTACCTTCCCCAATTTTGATAACTACTAACTTTCCCATAGCTGGTATTTTGTAATCGCTGATATCCCTCTCTCCTAATTCCGGGCTAACTTCAGGATCAGCAATCGCTGGGCCACTCGGTTGAATATCCCCTATCTTACGCGCATAAACCAATAGCGGCTTAAATTCAGCCAGAGGTTCTACAAAAGTTTCTATCAATGACACTAACCGCATTTGTTCTGACTTATCTTTATAAGTCCGTTCGAGCGCCGATCGTAACTCCTGTGCAGCCTCATTCGGTCTTAGATAAGCCAAAGCAGTCCACCGCTGCGCCTGAGCAAAATCTCGCACTTCCTGGTCATTACTCTGAAGTTGCTGCCGCACATAAACTAACAAAAAATCCGACAATTCATTAATCCGAAGCTGCCCAAAATTCTCATCCTCTTTCAACCGATTCAATAGCGAATTTCGCACCGCCGTATCCATCTCATAAAGTTCTCGTCCCACCTCATCGCACAAACTCGAAAGCAGCAAATCTGCCACAGCAACCCAAGGAATTCCCAATACTTTCCCGTGAATATCCCGCTGGAAATTCGCCCACAATTTGTATAACAAATCCGGCGTTAACGCCAAAGGAAACGCACCGTGACACGCAAAAATTAAGTGCGTTCTTCCAAAACGCCTCTCAAAAGCTTCAATCCGTTTGCGGACCACTTCAGGTTTCATTTCATCCCCCTCAACTCAGTTCCAACAAAAACCGAATTCTGACTCTTGCCCCGCAACACTGCGATCGCATCCTGCAACCCCCGCCGCGCCATCTCAAACATCGGCACTAAACGCGCCACCTCACCCGCAGTCCCCTGCCAGCGGGACTCTGGCATCGGATTTAGCCAAGCTACATACCGCACTTTCGCCTTAATCTGCTGGAGAAACGCCGCCGTCAATTCCACCCTTTCCTTACTGTAACCCCCGCGAGCCGCCCCAGCATCGCTAAAAATTAACATAACAGACATCTGATGCCGCAATTTAGCCAGTAAGTCCTCAATTTTCTCGGCTTCCAAATGATAGGGGTCATGGTATAAATAATCCACCGGACAATTGTGAAAATAATAAATGCCAGCATTACCCAAACGCCCACCTCGCACCGCTGTTTCTGCTAACCGCTGTGATAAATCGTGAAACGGAACCATCGAACCGTCGCGATCTATTAATAATAGCAATTCCGACCGATTCACCCGGCGCGGCATCAACACCGGATTTAATAAAATCCCCTGTTGCCCAATCTGATTAACTGTCGCTTCTACATCCAATTCTATAGGCGGCCCTTCCCGCACGAAACGGCGCAAATAACGCCAACTTTGCTTCATCTGTCGCTGCGTCACCGGAAAATATTCGGATGTCAGGATAAAATTACGCTCGGAAATTTCCTCATATTTACTGGTAGCTTGCATCACTGCTTTTGCAGCTTGCACTTCATCTGCCATTATCTCTGTTAATTCAGGAGGTGGAGGAGATACAATAGGTTCTCTTATTGGCTCAATTACTTCTGGTTCTGTTTTAATTATACTAGGATTTTCGGCGTTGCTGATCCAGGGAATGAATCGACGGCTGAAAGCGGTGAAAATTCCTCTGAAAAATTGGGAAATCATCCTGCCATTATGCAACGCCGGATTTTCTGTTGCCGGCTCAGAAATCTCTGGTTGTTCTGGAATTGCTGGTACTTCCTCCTGACTTTCTTTAACCACAAGATTGAAGTGATAGTCTAACAGACGTTTATCCTCAGTAGATTTTACCCATAAAGTTTTGCACAAGCGGTATAAGGAATCGCGATCGCTTGCCCCAAATCCCTTTTGCAAAGCTTCTAATAAAAGCTTATATTCACCAATCCCAAGCGGAAACCCTGCCTCTCGCAGTTGACTAAAAAGCTCAATCAGGGGCAGTTCATCGACGATCACAATTCACCCCCAGAACGCTTTGGTTTACCATAGCGATTATAATCATCCCAACTTTTCAACAACACGCCGGGATACAAAAGTTTTTTCCTTAAATCATCAAGCACCTGATCTTCAGGATATTGGAGAAGTATCCGCAACCAATCCCTTAATTCACTGGTACTAACTTTTTTACCAGATTCTCCCTTATCTTTACGCATCTCTTCCCGTAACTGTAAAAACCTATCAATGATTTCGGTCACTGTTTCCGGTGAATCGGGAAAATGAGCTTTGACAATTTCAATTAATTTCGAGCGTTGGGGAAACTCAACATAGTGAAATAAGCACCGCCGCAAGAAAGCATCGGGCAAATCTTTCTCATCATTGCTAGTAATAAAAACTATCGGTGCTGCCTTAGCTTGAATTTTATCTCCCGTCTCCTCAATCGTAAATCGTTGTTCGTCAAGTTCCAAGAGCAAATCATTAGGAAAATCAATATCAGCCTTGTCGATTTCATCAATCAGCAGCACTGTCCTTTGTTCGTTCAGAAAAGCTTGCCCCAAGGGTCCCCATTTAATATAAGTTTCATCTTTGTCAATTTTCTGAATTTTCTCCTCATTAAGACGACCAGCAGCCGCTAATTGAGCATCCCGCAAACGCCCGACAACATCATAAGTATAAAGTCCATCTTTTGCCCTGGTTGTAGACTTAATATTCCAAGGTTCATAAGGCAGTCCCAACTCATAAGCAACAGCACGAGCTAACTTAGTTTTGCCACACCCTGGTTCTCCTTTAATTAGCAGGGGACGTTCTAATTGAATTGCTAAGTTAACAGCTTCAATTAAATCATCTTCAGGGAGATAAGGATAAAGCAGTTGACCGTTTTCATCCCGTTCTCTTGGTTGGGGTTGTACCTTACCCGTGTATTTCAATCCTTCTCTGTTTAGTATTTCAGCCATTGTTCCTCCCGATCATACCAATCACAATCACATTCAGCACAAATTTTGATAAGTGCTTTTTCTGGTAAAAGTGTTTCACCGTTTGTGAAAATTTTTTGAACTGTTTCCTCCCTCTGATTAGTAAACTTAAGCGGTAAGTTATCACCAAACGATTTAGCCCAATTAATTAAATCACTTGGTTCTATAGGATCAATTTTGGGAAGCTTAATGGGTATGTGTGGTTCCCAATCAGGGTTTACCTCCATAGCGAAAACAATATTACACTTCTCCACAGCAGAACCATCATGGTCAATTAAAAACATTAACAAGCGGTACTCAGATTGAGAAATGCGATCGCGCACTCCTTGCATCAAAGGCAACCAAAGTTCGACCAGCAATTTATCCAGATATTCATCCAGCAATTGCTCTTTGATACAATTGAGTTTATCAAATATTAAAATGACGGTTTGAGTTTGACACCATTGAGAAACTTTATCTATGATTTCTGTCTGTGAAGGGTCATTAATTAAACCAACGCGACCACCTAGTTCTTGCCAGCAACCTTTTATATCGGTAGGGCGAGTTTTTCGACTGAAATCGACTACAATTTTCTTAACATTTTTATAATTCTCTTTGATAATTTTTATCAGCCGCGTCGTCAACCATTGTTGACCGCTGTTCTCTTCCCCATGAATCAAATAAGCACTAATGGGGTACTGTTCAAAAAATGTTCGGAACAATCCAACTTGATCAGTATAATTTAACCCCTGTAAAGCTTGGTGAAGTTTATCGTGAGATTGTTGAGGGATAGGTGAAGGTGATTCAGTAGTGGGTAGCATTTTTTGTTCTGGTGGAATGCTCCGTAACTCTTCCCAAGTGGGGGGTATAATAGCAGGATTTTGGTAGATAACAGGCAACCATTTGGCACAAGGAAACTCTCTACCTAGTTCTTCTTGCAGTTTGTTTTTAGCTTCTTTGACTGCTAAATATAAAGTTTGACCGTTATGGGAAAAAGCTGTTAAAAAATGTTTCAAAAACTCTTGAGCTAATTTATCTGCGATCGGTTGACGCATTACGATCGCTTGTGGAAGATTTAAAGCTGCTAAACTCCTACCTAATCCTAAGCCATCACAAGAATTGAAAATTGCTAACTTCAGTCCTCGCTCAATAGCATTTCTGAGTCCTTCCTGTAACTCTTCCAGGCTTAAAAATTCATGTTCGTTTATGTAAATACGTCCGGTTCCTTGCTCAGTTCTACTATGTCCCGCAAAAAAAAGAATATCCCAATTTTGCTGCCAAATCTGAGCACTAATTTCTGAACGAGGGCGTTGACATAAAATTTTAGGTTCTTCTACATTAGGGAGTTGCTTAATTAATACTATGTCTGGTTCGAGATTAATCCCTGTACTATCGCCGATAATGGCTAAAATCCTAATTTTGTCATTCAGAACACTTTTGATAAATCCATATTCTGGTAAACTTAAAGCCATTTCTGTTTGTGGGTAAATTTCAAAAAAATCCCAAAACTGCCAAGGTATCCGTTCCAGATCCCTCAATTCAGTCTGAAAAATTACGCGGATTTTATCTTGGTGAGTACAGGAGGATAACAGTCTGTTCCAATCTGAACAAAAGGGTTCTGATTTCAACCAATCATTAAGAGTGTTCTTGAAAGCTTCAGAGACTTTATTCCAAGACATTGAGGGGACTGGAAAGCATTTATCCAGCCATTTGCTATAATCGCGAACAATCTCTGGTTTTTGTGGCAGCCTAGTACGCAGTTCCCTTCGTTCCCTTTGATAAGACTTATTATCATCTTCTATCCGCAATATTATGCTGTCAAAACCTATATTGAGGTTTCCCGCTCCAAAATTGATAACAATTAACTTTCCTATGCCCATATTTTGTTAAAGACGGTTCTGTTCAAGAGCGATCGCCCTTTTTACCCCATATTCCGAGAATTTCCTTCCCACCTCTACCATACTATATAATTGCAGCAGAAAGCCTTGGAGGAAAAATCAATTTCTACCCAGGGTTAGCGCATCTAATTTTGTCACCGAGGATACAGAATATTTTCATCAAATATGAAATATAGCCATCGAGATCAGAACATCACAAATCTGGTAGAGAAAATAGTTGACAAAAGAGCATAGAGAGTGGTAGGTGAAAAACTATACCGTCCAACTCATAATCTCCAGGAATATTCAAATGTCTCAAGGGTTCGATATCAATATAGCTAATGCTAAACAAAACTCCCATTCTGCTAGGAAAAACCAAGTAGTAGCTGACTTGATGGAAATACAACAGAGTTTAGTCAAGCATTTTGAAGATGTTGAAGACCCGAGAGTAAACCGAACAAAAAAACACTTATTGATAGACATTTTAGTGATGGCAATTCTGGCCATAATAGCTGGAGCACAAGGCTGGGAAGACATTGAGAATTATGGGATTAGTAAACAAATTTGGCTAGAAGAGTTTTTAGAATTACCCAATGGTATTCCCTCAGATGATACCTTTCGTCGAGTATTTGAAAGTATTAACCCCAACCAATTGGAGCAATGTTTTCAAGCTTGGGTAAACACCTTAGTTACTCAAATGGGAGGAGAAGTAATTGCCATAGATGGGAAGACTGTCAGAGGTTCCTATGACCGAAATCAAGGACAATCAGCATTACATTTGATTAGTGCGTGGGCTAGTGAACAACGATTAGTTTTAGCACAAATGAAAGTCCAAGATAAATCCAATGAAATTACAGCTATTCCAGCATTACTAGAGTTACTTGATATCGCTGGCTCAATTATTACTATTGATGCGATGGGGACCCAAACCGAAATTGCTCAAAAGATTATTGATAAAAAAGCTGATTATATTCTGACACTTAAAGCCAATCATCCAACTTTACATAATCAGGTACAACAATTCTTCCAAACTGCACAGAAAAATAATTTTTCAGGAATTGATTTCACTCATGACAAACGGATTGAGAAAGGGCATCATCGGGTGGAAATTCGTGAAGTTTGGGTGCTCCCTATTACGGCCATTCCTGACCTTTACCAACCCAAATTATGGGCAGGTTTAAAAAGTATTGTCATCATTCATCGTATCCGTCATCTTTGGAACAAAACTACTTGCGAGACTCAATACTATCTTACTTCTTTAGACAACAATGCTGAATTCATAGGTCGAGCTATTCGTCAACATTGGGAAATCGAAAATTCTGCACACTGGACTTTAGATTGTACTTTTTTTGAAGATAGCTGTCGCATTCGTTCTTTTCACAGTCCTCGTAACTTTTCTCTGCTCAGACGATTAGCTCTCAACGCTCTTAATCGCGAGTCAACTTACAAACGCAGTTTACGCCAGAAAAGTAAACGCGCTGCTATGGATAATAATTATATGCTCCAAATCCTCCTTTCTTGTTTCTCTGAGTCTACATTAGATCCTTCTTAATCCTTGTGTCAAGCCTAATTGAGATGCTCTTACCCTGAATTTCTACCCACTTGAAAATTAGGAATATTCACCGATGCAACTGGAAGACTATTTTGATTTTCAACGACCCGATGATATTGGTGACTAATAACCGTAAATCTATGCCGGTCCACTTGATAGATCATATTAACGAATTACTGAAATTAGCCCCTCGGATATC
This sequence comes from uncultured cyanobacterium, assembly GCA_963744145.1. Taxonomy (GTDB): domain Bacteria; phylum Cyanobacteriota; class Cyanobacteriia; order Cyanobacteriales; family CAWUOF01; genus CAVUSO01. The sequence continues at coordinate 3,961,492 of CAVUSO010000001.1, forward strand.
TGCGTGGGAGAAGTTTGCACCTGTGAGGTCTTTACCTTTAAAATTGCGACCTTGGAGATTTTGATCAGAGAAGTCTTGACCTTGGAGATTTTGATCAGAGAAGTCTTGAGGCATATTTAGTTACCAATTGGTATGTAATATAAGCAGTTCGCACAGTTATTAAGAATCATCTCGATCGCACTCGGCTAAAATGCTAAAAACCTGATTAGGACTAATATCTTCTCGGTCTGATTTAGAGTAAATAGTGAGGAGAAGTACGCTAATTGGTGATTCAACTTGATAGATAAGTCGATAACCAGCACTTTTCCCTTTTTGGATATCGCTATTTTTAACTCTCACCTTAAAGATGACATAATTTTCACCCATCCCGGCAAGGCGATCGCCTATAAAGTTCCCACCTTGTAATTGCTCAATAATTGACTGAGTATCTAACCGGATATTGCGATATTTTTTGGATAATTCCCGTAAATTCCGTTTATACTCAGGTGTTAAATCAATCTGGACAAAAGGCGTGTCATTCGATATCTATTCCCTCCCACATTTCCGCAAGAGGGATGCGTTGTCCTGATTTAGCTTGCTTTAATGCTCGTCGGAGACTCGCTTTTACTTCTTCAATGGGAGTATCATCAGGATCGGTTTCAACTTCCTCAGTTACTTCGGGAAAAAGTACGATCACTCGCACTCGACTAGAGGGGAATTTTTCAATGGGATAGTCGAGGGACAATTGACCTTTTTCATCCAGGGTTCCTGTGACTTCAACGGCTTTCATCTAGTTGTCCTCAAATTTGCATCTATTATTATATTACATTCAAAGTTATTGAAATCTATTATTATATTACATTCAAAGTTATTGAAATCATTTCCTAAGTTGAGAGCCGCAGGCTTCACAAAACATAACACCTGCCACATTTTCATGGCTGCAACTACTACAAATTATCATTCTTGAAGAAGATGGCGCAACCGCCGATTTTAGTCCACACAACTCCCGCCAACTCACCGGCTCCTCAGCAGGATTCTGACAAATAACCGGCAACCAAGTCGCACAAGGAAATTCACGCTGCACGCTTTCCAATCTTTCTCGCGCTTCCCGCACCGCCAAATACAAAGATTCACCGCGAGCAAACGCCTCAAGAAAATACTTCAAAAACTCTTGAGCCACCATATCCGGCACCGGCTCTCGCATCACAATAACTTGCGGCATATTCAAATCAGCTAACTGCTTGGCAATTCCCAACCCATCACAAGAGTTAAAAATTGCCAACTTTAACCCTCTCGCTATTGCCCTTCTCAGAGTTAACTTTAAATCCCCAATTTCTAAACTTTTACCATTTTTAATAAAAAGCTTTCCCATAGTAGCATCAGGTTCACTAATACTGTGACCAGCAAAAAACAAAATATCCCATCCCTGCGAATCCCAAATCACCTCAAAAACCTTTTCTTTTTCCGGTTCCCTAACAAAAACAATTTCTGCCTCTGGTAACTTTTCTTCTAATTCACGCTGATCCCTCTCTGAATTAATTCCCGTACTGTCACCAATAATCGCCAAAATCCTCACCTTTTTTCTATTTTTCAGTGAGTTTGATTGCTGACAGACAGGAGAACTCAAAGCTACTTCTGCATTTAGGTAATGATTAAAAAACTCCCACAAATGCCAAGGTAAGCGCCGCAAGTGGGAGTCTTCAGTTTGAACGATTACGCGCACTTCTTCATTTTGCCTAACGTTCATTAGTAAACCCTGCATGACAGGGAAAAAATCAGGTGATTTAAGCCAATCATTAAGCTGCTGTTTTAAAGCATCACTGTCTACTTCTAAATCGCGACTAGAAAAATTTTGTACCCCTGATATCTTTTCCAATTCTCGAAACCTCGACCCCATTAGACGATATCTGGATTGCCAAGTAGTATATAGCTGTGGAATGTGCGGTGCAGGTGGCAATTTGCCAATAAATGCTCCTAACAAATACTGATTATCTTCCTTAATTTCCAGCCTGACTTGCTGAAAACCCTGCTGGCAATTACCAGTGATGAAACTCAATACAGCTATCTTACCCATTGGCATTCCCTATAAATTTTGAGTTGAAATTAGATCGCAAAATCCTCAGTAATATTGACATCCTCCAACACTACTTTAACACTAAAATGTTCTCCCGCTTCCCCTCTAAACTCCAATTGAATCCAATTATCCGCACTTCGAGATTGCGATTCTAAAAACACTTCTCCAGATTCACCAAGGATAATCAATTGCGCTCCCTGTGGTAAATAAGTTTGTTCTTCCTTACTCGGATACAATCTGACAAGTATATCCCGTCTTCCATCACTTTCTAGCTGACAATTGATAATTAGCGCAACAGGATGATCTGGCAAGGCGATTTCTCTCACCCTACTCACACTTAAATTAGGTGTTTCAGTGTCAGCACTGCGGGAACGGGGGGCGCCGGCAAATCTAAAAATTAGATTCCCTTCTTGATTACTTAAAAATGATTCAAGAGGCTGCCAATTGTATTGAGAACCTTCAAGATTTTGCAACCATTCACTTAGATTGATTACCCCGGCTGTAGATTGGGATATCGGAGCGATCGCAGGTTGTTTAAGTTGCGGTATTGGTGAACTACTTTCATTAGTTAAAGACTCGGAATCAACCGATTTATCTGCGTCATCATCTCCCCATATCTCATCTAACTTTTCTAGCAATTCTTCAGCTAAATTTTGGAGTTCAGTTTGTTGTAAATCATCAAACTCTTCTCGATTCATAACAGTTGTGCCACCTCGGAAAGCAACATCTTTTACTTTTGGCAAATAACTAGCTAAAAACTCCCCGCCAGCATAGCGTCGCTCGTATTTGTTATAGGTGCGATAGATGCGTTCTAGTTGAGCAGCAATCTCTAAAATTGATTGGTCTGCTAATCTTTCCCTAACCTTAATTGCTACCTCTTCATCGCTTTGTAAAAAATCATGTGCTGATTCCAAGCGATCGATATAATCAATCAATGTTTCTATCGGTTGAAGACTGGCAATTTCTATTTCGTCCGGCGGTGCTTGTGGGTCTATTGTTGGATGAAATCCTAACAGTTGCACCTCATTCAAATGTTCTTGGAATTGTACCCCAATATAGGCAATTCTATCCTCAGTTACCTTTGGAGGTAGAGAAATAACTGTTTGTCCAGATAAAACCGGACGACATTCGAGTTTACCTAAATTGGGAATTACTAAATCCGCTACGTCTTGGAAACATCGGACAACAGAATGCCAACTGTCCCCTGCGTTTAAATTAGTTTCAATTCCTAGCCAGTCTAAAAAACTGCGAACGCCTAAAATAGCCAGAGTGTTTAAGTAAACTTGCTTACCTTTTTCAACTGTATCTTGTTGCACAGAGAATTTCCGCGCAGTTTCATGGTTTTCTCTGCTTAAAGGCATCGTCAAAAAGTTGGTTTTTGTGGTATCCATAAGATTCTCCTTTTATTTCTCGTATCCTAATTCTCTAGCAATTGTTCTAAGTAAAGGAAGACAGTAGTTTCGCCAGCGATCGTACAATGTTTGTTCGGAAATAACTGTTTCGGCAGTGGTTAACTCTCTGGCAATTTGTCTGGGGTTAAGAGGAGGTTCTTTAAGCAGTATTTTTTGACTTAAAATTTGGCAATTAAGATGGGAATTATTACGCGGGTGACAATTTCTCAATCTAATTTCTGGATCTTCTTCAATATAGCGCCTCATTGTCCTAGCAAGTAAATGAAGTTCTTCTATCAAAAGACACTCAATGCCAGTGATAGTTAAATCATCTGCTATCGTTTCTTCGATTGTTAAGCCGTCTTCTCCTCTATTTATACTAACAGTTCTAGGTTGCCTGTCTCGCCGACGTTTCACATCTTTGCAATCGCACTTAAGAATCATATTTACCCACTTAATAAAGCATTCCCGGACATTAGCAGCCTCAGAAGAGTTTTGACAGTTAACGCTTTCCAAGTTCAAAGAATACCTTTGAGGAAACTCATTAATATTTTGCTGAATGTCCCTCATTGTCACTGGGAGCGCTTCATCATAATAGGGTAGCCAACCGTTACCGAGATAATTCTTGATTTTTGGCAAATGATCGATCGCGTATGCTAGTACCTCTGCCTTGTTAGGATCATGCAAGGCTTCTTGAATTAATTTACATAACGACGCATCATTCATAGGAGCGTGAATCAAAGCAAAAAAGAGGGATACTCTGGATTTTATACCCAAAAGCACCATCCACCTCATCCATCCCCTATTCTCTTAAGCTGCATCGCCCAAGTTCCAGAATCCTCGGGAGCATTCCAGTTTGGAACTAAGCAGAAATACTCAAGCAGGATGAATTGTTAAGATAAGCACAACGAAGTCGGAGCATCCGAGGGACATTTTGCCGTTTCCACATGGTACCACTAATCTTGACCCTGGCAATGGCCTGGGAAATATCCCGATTTTTGATCACCTCCACTGTTTTCCTCCGGACTACCATTTTTTGGGTGCGATCGCTACTCGCTTTGATGATATGATGACGGAATGGTAATCAACACTACCTGGTTAAGCATTTTCGTGGCTATGATATGTCAGCTAAAGATATCTTTCATTTTTGATGCTATTCAAGAGGAAATACTTTTATGGAAAGAGTAGAATACAGAGAATTAGTCCAAACAATTCTGTCTCAACACTCAAGAAATGACTTGGATACTGAGACAGAAGTACAATTACTTTTTGATACGGAAAGGGAGCATTATCAAGTAGTTCATTTAGGCTGGGAGGGTCAAAAAAGGGTTTATGGTTGCGTGATTCACGTCGATATAAAAAATGGTAAAATCTGGATTCAGAGGGATAGAACGGAAGCAGGAATAGGGAATGAATTAGTAGCCGCCGGAGTTCCTAAAGAGGATATTGTTTTAGCTTTTAAAGCTCCTTATGTGCGTCAATTCACTGAATTTGCAGTGGGGTAAATAGTCATTGTTGGGCAACAAGCGAGGGAATTGAGGTAGGTAAAGATGCGGTCAAGTTCCCCTATGGCATTGAGTTCTGCCTCTTCTTCTAGGGTCAGCAAACCTGTCTTGTTTTTTTCTAGCAGGTCTTCAAGGTTAGATTGTAACTCGTCGGTAAATTTGAAGAGTCGAAGGCTATCAACCTTCTCAACTTTAATGCCTGTTTCTAGTAAAGAGTGTGGGCTAATCACTACTTGAATCATAATTTTGCTGCTCCAGTACAAAGGACTAACTTAACTTAATTTACGTCTATTTAATGAGTTTGCAGGAGATACAAGCAACACACTTTATGGCAAAGGTAAATAAACTATTCGGTCTTGATATTCATACTCCTCAGAGGTCAGGGCAACTAAAATCAATTCTTCAAGGTTTTCGCCAATACTTAAATTAGGATTGAGGATAAAAATCCCTGGTATATGATGATCTAGCGCGATATGATCTGCCAAGTGAACTGGCATTGAAGTACGGTTATTAGTCACAAGCACAAATTGATGATCTTCGCACCAATAGAGAATGTCTGGATCGAGTGTTCCTTTTGGTGGTGTTTCCGGTTCTCCTACTACTTGGATTACGATACCAGGTTCTCGCTGTCTAATTTGATTGGGATACAGAGGATTTACATTTTCATCAATTAGGTATTTTAGAGTCATCGGCTTATGTTTTGGCTTGTCTATCTGCTCTCAATTGACGAAGTTTTTCCGATACTGGTGGAGGGTTGAGTCGCTGTTGTTCTCTCATTTTGTGACCGTGTTCTATCCAATTTTTTATGTAATTGTTGATGGTTTCTTTGTTCTGTAGGTAATATAGAATTGTCGCATAGACTTGTTCTAAGGTTAGCGAGGGGTAGGTTTGGGCAATTTCCTCTGGAGTGCGACTGCGATCGATGTATTCATAAAGGATGGTTTCGATGCCGATTCTTGTGCCTTTCAGTCGAATATCATCAGGGGTGAGAAAGTTGAAATAATCTGTTAGTTGTGCTGTTGACATGGTTAAGCCTCATTCAATAATAGTCATTGTTGGGCAACAAGCGAGGGAATTTACGTAGGTATTGATAGCGATCGCTTTCTACACCAATAGGTTAGAAAGCGATCACACTTGGTTTCTAGCTACTGCATAGTTGATTCCAATTCGGGGGCGATTCTGCCAGATTTTGATAGATCATTGGCAACCAGCTAGCGCGGGAAAATTGATACTCAAAACCAGTCAACCTTTCTCGTGCTTCCCTGACTGACAAATATAAGGGTTTGCCAGTCGCAAAAGCTTGAAGAAAATACTTCAAGAATTCTTGAGCTACACGATCAGGTATTAGCTCTTGCATGAAAATGATTTGGGGGATCTGCAAAGAGGCTAACTCTTGCGCTAAACCCAAGCCGTCACAAGAGTTGAAAATTCCTAATTGTAGCCCTTGTGAAATTGCCTTCCGCAGCGGATGCTTTAAGTCGCCTATGGTAACGCTATCGGTTTCGTTGATATAAAACCGTCCTTTTTCTCCCTCAGTGCAGCTATGCCCACCAAGATAGAGGATGTGATAGGGCTGCTGTTCCCATAATTTCTCCATTAGCTCTTCTCGCTTAGGCTTTACCACAAAACAGGTTTCGGCATTTGGCAATTTCTCAAGGATTTTTCTGTCTTTTTCAAGCTCGATCCCTGCATCGCTCCCTAAAATTGCCAAGATTTTAATCCGCTCTTTTGACGTTTTGATCGATGTAATGCGATCGTACATCGAAGCGCTCAAGGCAAGTTGTGCTTTGGGGTAACGTTCAAAAAAGTCCCAGCCATACCAGTGTAATCGCGATAACTGAGGGTCTCGTATTTGAATTATCAGTCGCACTTCGTCTTCTGGCGTTAACTTTGCCAAAAGTGTCTCGCGGATGGGACGGAATACCTCTGACTTAAGCCAGTTATTCATCAAGATATTCAATGTTTCGGATATGTCAATTATCGAAACATTGGTCACTTGACCTGCTACCGCTTCCAGTCGCCCTACAGTTCCACTACGATAGGCGGATTGATAGAGAAGGAGATGCTCGATAATTTTCCGAGGGTTCGGTAATCTGCCTGAGATTTCGGTTGAAGGAAGTCTGCCCTCTTCCCCAATCCGTAATGTTACTGGAATACCTCGGCAGTTCCGATCTCCCAGAGTCAGAACTGCCAATTTACTTGATCGTCGCTCTGCTAAAGGGACGGTTTCTTCAATTTTTCCCATATCGATATCTGGGTGAAGGTGTACTTCGATCTGCTTATGTCAGAACGTAGCACACCAGGCATTTATGTAGTATTAGTCTTATTAAAAATTTACATAAGAGAATGGCAGCTTAGTCTTATTGTAAAGATTTACAACAAGACTAAGCCGCATTAATGCGGTCAAATATTATGTTGGATAGTAGCCCTAGCCACTTGTTCTGATGCTAAGTGCCGTTGCCGTCAAGCAGATCGAAGGACACCGACACTCGTTAACCAACCTCGTTCTTCTAAAGCAGATCGAAGGATACCGACGTTGGGGGCTTTGGGCTATGGGGTCAGAGCTAGTGTTCTTTCCCCTCTATATATATATCGGTAAAAATGAATGCTAAAACGAAACTTTATTTTGTGTGGCACAGAGTGCATGGCTTGGCACTCTTTACAAAAATTCACCAAACACTTCACTAAGTGGAGTTATTTATGATAGACGATAGTTCATTGTGTAGAATAATTAAGCAAGCTTTACAGGATTCAGAAGGAGATCAATATCCCCATAATGCTGTGGAAGTATTAGCCTTGGTTATAGATCAACTTCCAGAAGTTAAGGCATCTCTAGGTAAAGGTTGGCTACCCTATTACGATGAAGCTCTCCCGATGACAATGAGAGACATTTATCGGAACATTAGCAAATTTCCAGCAAGGTTCGAGCTGGACATGGCATCTGTAAATTGCCAAGACCCATCTGAAGCCGGGCACATCCGAAAATGCTTTGTCAGGTGGGTAGTAATGATTCTCAAACGGGATTGCTTTGACGTAATGCGTTTGCGAGATAAGCGACCCCAAACTTTTGGTATAATGGCTTTGGTGGGAGTGGAAGATGGTTTATTGGTAGACAACGTTCTAGGTATTGAAGCATCTCCTGCTGCAATTGATAGATTAATCCAACAAGAACAACTCCTAGTAGTAGAAGAATTAAAACGTTACATTGAGCAAGATCCTGAAAAAAAATTACGAAATTGTCAGCCTCGCGGTAGACCAAATTGTAATTGTCAGACACTTTCTCAAAAAATTCTTCTAGCTAATTCTCCTCATGAAATTATAAAAATTGCTAAAGAACTAAATATTCCCTATCAAACTTTACTAGCACACTGGAAGAGAAAATGTATACCACTACTGCAAAAACTGGCCATAGATTTTGGATATAAACCAAACGAATAACCGTAGAATCGTAAACTATAATCCGCATTCAGCAAATGCAAGGTTTACCACTTCGCTTACCTGGTTCAATCGTAATCTCTTCCTGATAGTTCATAGTAAACCTTCCGAATAGTTTAGATCGCAAAATCTTCCACAATACTAGCATCCCCTAAAGCCACTTTAACACTAAACCGCTCCCTAGGCACACCCCAAAACTCCAATTGAATCCAATTATCAGCACTGCGCGATCGCGCTTCCAAAAACACATCACCCGTATCATCCAACACAATCAATTCCACATCTGGCGGTAAATAAGTTTGACCCCCACCCGGATTTACCTGTAACAAAATGTTATGTTTATTCTCTGATTCCTTAGTGAAATGCACAATTAGCGCCATAGAATTACCCGCCAATTGAATCCCCAAATCAATCACTCGTCCCCGACTAATTCCCGGAGTACGCTCTTCATTATCCCCCGATCGCGCTCCACTTCTAGCAAAGGAAAGATTGAGGTTACACGCTTGCACTAACTCATCAAACATTAGCCACCAATCAGGGAAAATATTTTTACCCAATTGCACAATATTAGGCACATTTTCCAACCGTCGCTGATACAATTCTTGCCTTGAATTATCAGCAGCTAATAGCGCCCCCCACTGTGCAAAAGGTATTTTCAAACGTGGGGAATAAAGAGAAGGTTTACCTAATTCTACCAATAGCATCTCTATTTGGTTAGAAGATAAGACGGGTAAAGGTTCAATCAACGCTTTTTCTCCTTGACAAAGTTTCAGAGAAACCCACAAAGTATTGAGATCCTCAAACAGATCTTCTCCATTGAGAGAATAGGTGCGATCGCCTGCATCATACCTACCTTCATTTTTCAGTTTTCGATGGGTTGTAAACCCCCACACCCGCAACCATCCATCCTCTAAATTCACCTGCACAGCCAAATAATAATCAGCCGCCCATTCAGGAATATCTACCCATTCTTGAGGCACAGAAAACTCATCAGTATCAATGGTTTCACTTGCAATAATCACCAAGCGATTTTTACCCAAACTGATGGCAAAACCTGTGACAAATTCCCAAATATTTTCCGGGGATGTAATTTGGGTAAATGCTTCAGATTCTGCTTGCAATACAGGTAACAAAACTGCCAGAGTCAGCCGATTTAAGAAAGCGCGATGACTTGCTGCATCATGGGAGTAATTCAGTCTTACAGGAACAGCTTCTTCCTGTTCTTTTTCCGAAAACTCTAGCCAGAGATGATGGGGACAGGCTAGGCTTAATTGTTCTAAATTGAATACCATTTTCATTACCTCCGTTCGCTGATTAAAAGGGCATAAGGCGCGTTGGCTAAAAACTGTTCTACTAACAATGCTGAGGAATTATTCATCACTTCTAGAGAACAGGGTTTGAGTGCAAGAATTTGCTGTAGCCATTGGTGTAACTGTTCTTGCAAAGTTGTTTTAACTTGCATTAACTTTTCCTGCAACTCAGTTTGTGCCAGGTTAAATTCCCGGGCGATCGCTCTTTCATCTGCTCTTCCTGGTAAACTCATCCCATAATAGCGATACAACAACTTAATTTCCAACTTAAGGGCAGGATGCAGCCTCAAAACGGTTTCCAAAAACCTGTAAAGAATAGTATTTTGGCAATACCAAATCAGCCACTCATCGAGATAAATTGATAGGCGTTTGACAGTTTCTAAACTCAAATTAACACCTAGTTCTCTTTGACTCCACTGCACCAAAACTTCTAAGAGACGGCGTTTGTCGCTAGTTAAATTTCGAGAAACCTGATATTGCTGGATGCCGAACTCTTGACCGATGTAACTTTGGTTAAATCCGATGAAGCCATGTTCTAAGATTAACATTTTTCGGGCATCAGCAGGGAGGGAGGCGATCGCGCTTGCTAATTCTGTTTTCACCTGTTGGTATTGCTCAGATTCAGCCGTTTGTTGCTCTCTGTACCATAATTGCTGCTCGGATGTTTTAGTCGTCTCTAGTTCTAAATCTCGGTTGTCTTCATTGAGTGAATACAACTTAATTCTACTAGGTTCTCGCAGCGCATTAACGCAAATTTTTAACAATGATTGGATGTCCTGCACTGTGAAGGTTTTAACTGAGTGCGGTAATCGCTGTTCGTTGCCAAATTTGGCGATCGCCTGCCATTGTTTCTCAGTTGGTGGTAATTTCTGATTTCTCCGTGCTTTAACTGGGGCATAAACTTCTGAAAAGCCTTGCCAAATTAGCAAACAATTAGATAATTTTGGCTCTTTGATTCCAAATTTATCTAAAACTTTTTTCCGCTTAGTCTTCGAGAAATTTCGCAACAGCGACCAATCACTCCGCCTTTCTATTTCTTGGTGGCAACGCACTGCGCTCATAATAGCACTGCGGAGGAACGGAGAAGCATAAGTTGTGATTTGGCTTTGACTGGGATCGTACTTAGCGCATAATTTAATCACACAGGGAGCAATTTTATCTCTGGCAATTTGCAGATAGTCTTCCAAAGTGAGATCCGGTGTGCGGAAGATTTGGTAAGTTGCGATCGCTGCTGAATAGCAAGCAGAATCTACATAAGCAAGTAGATGACAACGTGCTAATGAATCGGAGTTATTCTCAGCAGCATTGCAGAAATATTTCAGCAACGCTGTTTCATCATTGAGTTCAGGATACTGTTTTAGCAAGCGATGTAAATTTTGTGTTAGCTTAGAATCCTGCACTTGGCGACGATGGGGATTGACTTCTTGAAAAGTCGAAAATCGCTCAATTAGGTCTGCCATTCTAGTGACTACTCCCAAGTCATATTTGAGTAACTAAAGTTATATCGATCGCAGTGAACTAATTTATACAACATACAACCTACCTCCGATAGTTTGTAACCCTTGTGTAAGTCCTATATATCTTTCTCGTGGGGAGTTAGGGAGTTTATGCAGTTTAGCTGGAAAATTGTTTTGGGGAAGTTGGGGATGGTGCGATCGCGCTGCTATGGGGCCCAGAAATGACGCGATCGCCACTCTACCTTTCCTGACTGCTTAGGAAGGTTGGTAAGCCCTAACACGCCAAGAAGAACTTGTCAAGTATTCGACTCGCCCAATGCTATAATAAGCATATTGGATGCCAGAATAGATGAAATTATCTTTGATGCAGTGCATCCCCAATTTCTGAGATAAAATCTTCCGAGATCCAACATTTTCTGGCATCGCAAAGGCGACAATCTGCTCAAATTTTAGTACCTTAAAACCATAGTCTAAACTGGCTTTCGCAGCCTCCAAACCAAGACCTTTACCCCAATAAGATTTATCCAAAACGTAGCCAAACTGAGCCTCTTTGCATCGATCGCTAAGATAAAGTCCAGTGCGACCCATCAATTTCCCAGAGGCTTGGTGAATGATCGCAAAATTGCCGAAATTGTGCTGTTCCCAATGGGTGATGAAACTGAATAATTCAGCACGAGTTTCTGATTCGGTTCTCGCACCTTTGCCGATAAAACGCATCACTTCTGGATGGCTGTAAAATCGGTAAAGATCCGTAAAATCTTCATCGGTAAAGGGGCGGAGGAATAGCCTTTCTGTTTCCCAAGTATTAGGCTGGTATTGATGCTGAGGGAAAGTGGCGATCGTTCCGGTCAATTCCTGATTAATGAGGTTAGTTTTCATATTATCTGCGCCTGCTTAACTAACCTTTCTTCGTGAAGAGTGGGAACGATTATGCAATTTTGGCAGCGTTACTATTTGCTAATCGGTTAACTCAGGTGAAAAGTATTTATAAAATTGCCCAATGAAGTTTCTTGTAGATGCTCAATTAGTAGTGCGTTTAGCTCGTTTTCTACAAAAGGCTGGTTACGATACAATTCATACCAGAGAGTTGCCATTAAAAAATGTAACCCCTGATCCAGAAATCAATACTATTTCAATTCAGCTATTCTCCTTTTGACATGGTATAATATTAGCCAGTCAATTTCCACCCACTTGAAAATTAGGAGTATTCACCGATGCAACTGGAAGAGTATTTTGATTTTCAACGACCCGATGATATTCGGGTCAAAGGAACGCGAATCGGCATTGAAACCATCCTCTATGATTTCATTCATCGCGATCGCGCTCTCGAACAAATTGCTCAAACTTATCCATCTCTTAACTTGGAACAAGTTTATGCTACTATCCTTTATTATCTGCACAATAAAGAAGCCGTTAGTAACTACATTGCTGATTGGTTGGAGTGGAGTCATCAGCAACTTAAAGCACAAGAACTTAACCCGTCTCCCTCTGCTATTCGCCTGAGAAAACTGAGATCGGAAAGAGAGCTTGTTGAGAAAGTATAATGCCTTTAAAATATTTGCTGGATGAAAATGTAGAGCCAATCTACAAAGTGGGATTAAGTAAAAATGAGTCTGATTTAATCGTTAATTAAGAGGTATGGCGTAATGAATCCCAAGTTGGCGGAATTTCAGCCGGGTTTTGACAAATAATCGGCAACCAACTGGCACAGGGATAATGTTGTTCCCAAGATTGCAATTTCTCCCGCGCTTCTCGTACTGCTAAATAGAAAGATTTACCACTTGCAAAACCAGTGAGAAAGTTCTTTAAAAAATCTTGTGCAACTGCATCGGGTACTGGTTCCCGCATGACAATAATTTGGGGAATGTGCAAAGATGCGAGTTGCTTGGCTAATCCTAAACCATCGCAAGAATTGAAGATTGCTATTTGCAAACCCCTTTCAATGGCTGTGCTGAGAGCATTTTTTAATTCAGAAATGGTTAGTTTATCGGTATCATTGATATAAATCCAACCTTTGCTACCATCCATTTCGCTGGAACTGTGACCGGAAAAACAGAGAATATCCCACCCTTGTTCTGACCACAATTGTTCATTTAATTCTTGGGGATTAGGCTTGACAATAAAGGCGGTTTCTGCATCAATTTTGGCTAGTAACTGCTTGTCTTTATTGATATCAATTCCTTTATCATCGCCTAAAATTGATAAAATTCTGATTTGGTTTCGGGTGACAGAAGTTTTTAAAGTTCGGTCGTAAGAAGGTGAACTTAAGGCAATTTCAGCTTTGCGGTAAGGCTTGAGAAAATCCCACAGATGCCAAGGAAGTCGGCGCACATCAATATTTTCTGATTGGATGATTACCTGGATTTCATCAGAACGGTTGAATCTCTCGCGCAAGATTCTATCAATTGCTAGAAATTGCTCGAACTCTTGAGCCAGTTATTTAGTTTTTTCTCTAACTCTTCAGCTAATTTATCAATATCTACTTTAGAAAAATTGTTTATATTACCTTGCTTTCTCTCCATCCGGCTAGATTTTAGAGGTTCCATAAAACGGTTATATTGTGACTGCCAATCATGATAAACTTCAATAATCTCTGGTGCTGGTGGCAATTCACCTAGATATTGGATTGGCAGTATGTTCCTCTCAGACAAAATTTGAACGGTGATAGATGGAAATCCTATTCCTAAGTTACCATTTCCGAGGACAATTCTAACTGATTTAAAAAATTGAGACTTAACTTTATTGAAGTTTTCATGGCTATTGTTGAATTTTTTTCGCTTTATCCAAGTAGTTAATTTGCTTCTATTGTTGATAATAATCCATAAAAAAAGCAATACTATTAGACCTAAAATTAAAAGTTTCATTATTTCAAATTGGCTAACTTTGACTTTGATTCTCTTTTCATATACAGGGTAGTCTTTTGTTAGAGTTTCATTAATTTGGGGTATTTTTATTATTAAGCTAACACTAACTTCTAATGATTGATTTCCCACTTCTCTAGGTATTATTTCCCATTCCCATTGGGTAAAATCAAAATTTGTAATTGGCTGTACTTCATCGCTAAGAGCCTTAATATCAAAGTTATATCCAATTAGCCGGATTTTCATTATTGGACTAATTTTAATTGTTTCTATTTCAGGTATTCCTTTCCCTCGTAAACCTTTTTTCAAATTTTTTATCCTTTTTGCAATACGAATTTCTACTTTTTCGTTGGCCGATAAAGTCATTTCGTTAGGTATATTAATTAAAATTTCTCCTGGTAGCTGATTTTGGATTTCTTGTTCAATGCTTTCTGAGATTTTCAATAATTCCGATGATTGTAGTTTAGGATTAGAAGAGCAAGAGTCAAATAAACCCTTGGTTTCACATCCAGGAAGAACCACCGTAGGTTCTATAATAGGTATAGTATCCATATCAGTATTTAATCCGTTTTGAAAAAAGTAAAATATCATAGAAAATAAAATGATTATTGTCGTTAACCATGATAAAGCTAACTTTTGCCATAAATATCCGACTCTCAGGGGCTTTATTTTTTTACTCATGACTACTTATCTCCTGACCTGAATCTTTACCATTTTTTATATTTTTAACAGGAGCAATACCACAGACAGGACATATTACTTCGGATTCAGATAAATGTTTGCGGAAATTTGAGCATTTGAGATTAGTACACTTACATTTTATTTGACTAGCGGTTATATCGCAGTTATTGTAAGATGTGAATCACTGATAGGCTTTATAAGCAGGTGCAAGATGTAAATTAGGTTAGTCCACCCCAGTATAGCCAAAAGGCAAGGCAACCAAGAAAAGCGATCGCGCTCTCCAAAACCCACCAGTATCATCTACCGCAATTAATTCCATAATACCTCAGTACAGGGTTAATATTCCTAACGATGAATCATCAAACAATGTTTGAATATCATTAATGTGTGTTCTCAGCATCGCTTCGATTTCTGAAGTTGAGCAGTTCCCGCGTCTGATCCAAATAATTTTAGGCGGAAAACCATGTAACATCAGAAGCTCATTGTAGTCGCTATCTTTGGTGGCAATGATAAAACCATTATTTTGTGCATAAACCCATACGTCACTATCATCTGTTTGCGCCAATTCTAAGTTATCCACATGATTTGATTCAGGAAAAATATCTGCAAGTCGGTTAACCAATCGAGGAGATAAATTATGATCGAACAGTAGTTTCATGCCTGGATTAATAATGTTTGTCTCTCGCGATCGGCTGCATAGCTCAAGCAAGCTAAAATATCCTCTTGAGTCAGGTAAGGAAAATCATCAAGAATCTCTTGGTAAGTCATTCCTGATGCCAGATAAGACAACACATCGTAAACTGTAATCCGCATTCCGCGAATGCAAGGTTTACCACTTCGCATACCTGGTTTGATTGTAATCAGTTCGTGATAGTTCATATTATACTCAGGTGTTAAATTAATCTGGACAAAAGGCGTGTCATTCGACATCTATTCCCTCCCACATTTCAGAAATTGGTCTGGTTTGTCCTGATTTAGCTTGCTTTAATGCTCGTCGGAGACTCGCTTTTACTTCTTCAATGGGAGTATCATCAGGATCGGTTTCAACTTCCTCAGTTACTTCGGGAAAAAGTACGATTACTCGCACTCGACTAGGAGAGAAATTTTCAATGGGATAGTCGAGGGACAATTGACCTTTTTCATCCAGGGTTCCTGTGACTTCAACGGCTTTCATTTGGTTGTCCTCAATTTTGTATCTATTATAAGCTGTTCTGCATCTAAATTACCTATTCCAAAATCGTGAACCCAATGTCAGTGCGAGCGGTCGAACTCGCTGGGGTAGTATGGTTTAACGCTGATTATCTTCCTGAATTTCCAGCCAGACTTGCTGAAAACCCTGCTGGCAATTACCAGTGATGAAACTCAATAAGTAAGTGGGTGGAAAAATTTATAAGTATGTAACGAAAAGTTAACCAGTGGGCGGAGAGTTAAATTTAACTCGTTTGGTCTGATAATTTCCTCGGTCTCCTCGCGCTTGAACAGCATCAATTACGGCATAAGCCAGGTCTAATTCATCATCAAAGGATTGGTCCGGATAGTTCATCTTTTTTCAGATGTTGCCATTCCAATTCAATCGGATTCATTTCCGAGCAATATTTGGGTAAAAAGAAGATGTACAAACCCATGCTCTCCCATTTGGGCCAGAGTTGTTGGACCTCTAGACAGCGATGTATTGGTCCATTATCTTGGACGATTACTCTCATCCGTCCCGTGGCTTGGGCTGCTTGGGCTTCAATTTCCATCATGTGGATGTAAGACTCGCGGCTTACACCTCCAATTACCAAACCGTAATCAAAACTAATTAACGGTTGAAACAATCCGATGATACTTAGTCTTCGACCCCGACGCTTGGTTTGTTCTAAGCGTTTTTGCTCACCACGAAAGTAATAAGTATAGCTGGGCTCAGCCCATAAACAAAATCCTGATTCATCGAGATATTTGAGGTCGATTTCTCCCGTTGCCGCAGATAATTCCAGCAGATCTAAGTCGGCTTGTTTTTGGGCTCTACTGCTTGGGTCTTGTTTTCCTTGGTGACTCTTCCTAGCCCGCTTCCAATTGACCCCCTTTTTTTGAGCACCCGTCTTAGTCGGTCGGGACTCAGTTGAATCGAGCGCTCTTGGGCTAATTTTCTCGCTAATTGCCCACTATTATAAGTGCGTGGTTCTTGTCTGAGGCATTGTTCTAAAAATACTAGATCCTCTTCTTGCCATTTGGCCTTTCTGCCTCTGCCGGCTTTTTCCCACAACCCTTCTAGACCAAGCTGTTGCCATTTGTGCAACACTTCTCTCACGGTCTGTGCCGTCCAATGGAAATAAGTGGCGATTTTTTCCACGTACCAACCCTGTGCGCTTAACCTGATCACTTCGGCTCGGTCTTTGACTTTCTGTGGGACATCTGCTGTTCTCAGGTTGAACAGGGTGATGTCTTCTTCATGACTCAGAAATACCCTTAAACGAGCGCCCATCTTTTGGTGACCCTGGTAGATTTTTTCTTCTTCATTTATTGTTACATAGTTTGTTTTTTTTGTGCCTACCTACTTACAACTATCTTACCCATTGGTATCCCTAGGAATTTTGAGTTGAAATTAGATCGCAAAATCCTCAGTAATATTGACATCCTCCAACACTACTTTAACGCTAAAATGCTCTCCCGCTTCCCCTCTAAACTCCAATTGAATCCAATTATCCGCACTTCGAGATTGCGCTTCTAAAAACACTTCTCCAGATTCATCAAGGATAATCAATTGCGCTCCCTGTGGTAAATAAGTTTGTTCTTCCTTACTCGGATACAATCTGACAAGTATATCCCGTCTTCCATCACTTTCTAGCTGACAATTGATAATCAGCGCAACAGGATGATCTGGCAAGGCGATTTCTCTCACCCTACTCACACTTAAATTAGATGTTTCAGTGTCAGCACTGCGGGAACGGGGGGCGCTAGCAAATCTAAAAATTAGATTCCCTTCTTGGTTACTTAAAAATGATTCAAGAGGCTGCCAATTGGATTGAGAACCTTCAGGGTTTTGCAACCATTCACTTAGATTGATTACCCCGGCTGTATATTGGGATATCGGAGCGATCGCAGGTTGTTTAAGTTGCGGTATTGGTGAACTACTTTTATTAGTTGAAGACTCGGAATCAACCGATTCATCTGCGTCATCATCTCCCCAGATCTCATCTAATTTTTCTAGCAATTCTTCAGCTAAATTTTGGAGTTCAGTTTGTTGTAAATCATCAAACTCTTCTCGATTCACAACAGTTGTGCCACCTCGGAAAGCAACATCTTTTACTGTTGGCAAATAACTAGCTAAAAACTCCCCGCCAGCATAGCGTCGCTCATATTTGTTATAAGTGCGATAGATGCGTTCTAGTTGAGCAGCAATCTCGAAAATTGATTGATCTGCTAATCTTTCCCTAACCTTAATTGCTACCTCTTCATCGCTTTGTAAAAAATCATGTGCTGATTCCAAGCGATCGATATAATCAATCAATGTTTCTATTGGTTGAAGACTGGCAATTTCTATTTCGTCCGGCGGTGCTTGTGGGTCTATTGTTGGATAAAATCCTAACAATTGCACCTCATTCAAATGTTCTTGGAATTGTACCCCAATATAGGCAATTCTATCCTCAGTTACCTTTGGAGGTAGAGAAATAACTGTTTGTCCAGGTAAAACCGGACGACATTCGAGTTTACCTAAATTGGGAATTACTAAATCCGCTACGTCTTGGAAACATCGGACAACAGAATGCCAACTGTCCCCTGCGTTTAAATCAGTTTCAATTCCTAGCCAGTCTAAAAAACTGCGAACGCCTAAAATAGCCAGAGTATTTAAGTAAACTTGCTTACCTTTTTCAACTGTATCTTGTTGCACAGAGAATTTCCGTGCAGTTTCATGGTTTTCTCTGCTTAAAGGCATCGTCAAAAAGTTGGTTTTTGTGGTATCCATAAGATTCTCCTTTTATTTCTCGTATCCTAATTCTCTAGCAATTGTTCTAAGTAAAGGAAGACAGTAGTTTCGCCAGCGATCGTACAATGTTTGTTCGGAAATAACTGTTTCGGAAGTGGTTAACTCTCTGGCAATTTGTCTGGGGTTAAGAGGAGGTTCTTCAAGCAGTATTTTTTGACTTAAAATTTGGCAATTAAGATGGGAATTATTACGCGGGTGACAATTTCTCAATTTAATTTCTGGATCTTCTTCAATATAGCGCCTCATTTTCCTAGCAAGGAAATGAAGTTCTTCTATCAAAAGACGCTCAATGCCAGTGATAGTTAAATCATCTGCTATCGTTTCTTCGATTGTTAAGCCGTCTTCTCCTCTATTTATACTAACAGTTCTAGGTTGCCTGTCTCGCCGACGTTTCACATCTTTGCAATCGCACTTAAGAATCATATTTACCCACTTAATAAAGCATTCCCGGACATTAGCAGCCTCAGAAGAGTTTTGACAGTTAACGCTTTCCAAGTTCAAAGAATACCTTTGAGGAAACTCATTAATATTTCGCTGAATGTCCCTCATTGTCACTGGGAGCGCTTCATCATAATAGGGTAGCCAACCTTTACCGAGATAATTCTTGATTTTTGGCAAATGATCGATCGCGTGTGCTAGGACCTCTGCCTTTTTAGGATCATGCAAGGCTTCTTGAATTAATTGACATAACGACACATCATTCATAGGAGCGTGAATCAAAGCAAAAAAGAGGAATACTCTCGATTTTATACCCAAAAGCACCATCCACCTCATCCATCCCCTATTCTCTTAAGCCGCATCGCCCAAGTTCCAGAATCCTCATGGTCAATCTTTAATCGTTGAAGTTGTGAAGAGTTATGCGTTCGGAGCTTAAATCAGTTTCTACTTAGACTTTCATCTTCCACCATGAAAGCGATCGGGCTACGCATTGGGGTGGAAACCTCTGACATCAGCATTGGTCAACATGGCGCGAAAATGGTCATCGAGGGCATTGTATTTCAGTGGATTCATCCTCTTTTTTTACCACATCCCCAGTTCAACTGCGTAACTCCCGTTTTTCTATGAAATTAGACTAAAGTCGAATTTATTATCGTTTTATAGATATATAATAAAACTTGTAATATATGATAACTCATTCATCATTAACAATTGTTTGCAATAAATTTATAAAAATTGATAAATTCCTATGGAACGCTCAACTCAAAGCCAAAAACCAAGCACTGCTCCAACTCCCGCTGTGTCAGCTCAATTCCAGTCTCGCTCCTTCACTGAACCGGAAGCATCCCAAGTACAGACCAAACTGGAACCAGGTCCAATCATAGGACATAACTTTGCCCATATCGCTGTCAGTGAGCCTACCCCACCCAAACCCCCCAAATTACCACCGCTACAGAGGAGGGGATTAAAAGTTGGTGAGCCTAATGATCAATATGAGCAAGAAGCAGATCTCGTTGCTCGTCAAGTAGTTAATAAAATTCAACGCGAATCGCTTGAGGGAGAAGAAGAAACAGTTATTCAACCTAAACTCTCTTATCCCTCTGGGTTACATCGGAAATTGGTCATACAAAGACAAGCTATTCAAGGAGGAGAAGCGAGCGAAGAAATTACCAGAGAGATTAACCAAGCCCAAAGTGGGGGACAATCCCTCCCCAAACCGCTGCGTATGAAAATGGAAAACGCATTTGGTTCTGATTTTAGCGGAGTAAAAGTTCATACAGATAGCACTTCAGACACTCTTAACCGTTCTTTGAGTTCCCGTGCTTTTACTACTGGGAATCATATCTTTTTTAAAAAAGGAGAATATCGTCCTCATGCTCATGAAGGACAGGAATTAATTGCCCATGAATTGACCCATGTAGTCCAGCAGGGAGGAAGTTCGATTCAAAGAGCTGTGCCAAGTCTAGTCAATTCGACCATGTTACAAATGAAAAGAGTAATTGTCAATGAAAAGGCTCAGAATCGGCAAGTATCAATTCTGCCAGCTCCACTTCCACAGAAGTTACAAGCAATAGAAGGTGGTGCAAAAACCAAGGTATATAACCGAGGCGATATTGTGGAAATTAGTGATGCTGATACAGATCATATAAAGGATGAGACTAACGAAATAGTATGGTACAAAATCAAAAGTAGTAATCCTCAATATATTCGAGCTACTAAAATATATAATGTAAGTGTAGCTCCATCTACTCAAAATTTAGAAGGGCCAGAAGGAGAAGAGCTGTTAGATAGCTTTAACGAAGGTGTAATCGGTACTACTGGTGATAGCTTAGATGAGTATAGTAAGTCATTAAAAGAAGAAGATGAAAATGCTAATACCGGCGGGATAGATCTTACTAAAGGGGTTTTTGGTACTATCGGTGGTATCCTCAGTATGGCAATATCAATTAAAGAATTAGTGACTAATAAAGATCGCAAGATAACTGATTGGTTATCAGCTATTTGGGATAATCTTACTAATATCACTAACTTAACTTCAGGGATTAGTCAAATAGTTTCATCAGCAAAGGAATCTGACCAGGCTCAGTCAGTGAGTGATTGGAGTGGAAGTTTTGGTAGTGCCATGAGTACCTTAGCTAGTGGTATTAAAACCATTAAATCTGTAGTTGATCTAATCGGGATGATTGCCGGTGATGAGAAATATGATAAAGATGAATATATTAAAGCTGGCTCAGAAATAGTCGGAGGTGCATTAGAAACTGCCAAAGGAGTAGTGGAAAGTATTAAGAGTTTCTTAGAAATTTTTAATGCTACTACAGCCAGTTTAGCAACAGCGGTTCCTGCTCTTGGTATCGCTATTAGTGCTACTCAAACTATCGTGCAAGGATACTACCTGGCTGTTTCAGCATACTATTGGAGTCAAATGCGGAAAGAGTCAGAAACGATTAATCAAGATATAACTCAAAAAAGCAGTTTAAAAGCTAATGAAGTCAAAGATCAGTATCGGGAATATAATGCTCAAATCACTAATTTAGAAGTTCGTAAGGAAGAAAAAACCGGAAAAAATCAAGTCCGAACAGCAGAGCGAGATGTCCTGGAACAACAGAAAAAGGAGCTAGAAGCTGAAAAACTCAGATTAAATAATGAACAAATAAAATTAGAAAAAGAAAAAGCAAAGCTGTCAAAAAATCCAGACAATAAAAAACGCATAAAAGAAATAGATAGCCGTTTAACAGAGATCAAAGATCGCATAGAAGGGGGATTATTTACCTCTGGAATTAATGACCTAATTAAACGCAAGCAAAAGAATATTGAGGAATTACAAAAAGCTATAGATATTACAGCACCCAAAATCACACAAGCGGATACTAAGATCAACGAAGTTAAGCACGCCAAAGCAGGACTAAAAATTAGTGAGAGCGAGCTAGAAGAATTAGATTTATCTGAAGAACTCAGTTCTGGTAGTAAAAAACGAGTAATTAGACAATCTATTCATATTAGTACAAATGCGGTGAAAATAGCTGGAAATATTGCTACTCTATCAGGGGCAGGATCTGTTGCCGGAATCACTCTCCAAGCAACAGCAGCTGGAGTAGAAACAAGTTTGCCTTTCTTTAGAGCGCTAAAGAATTATGGCAGAAATCTAGCCGCAAAAAATCAAGCTAAGGGTGAGTCAGGAATTTCTAATTACATCTTTGATGCTAATAAATCAACTAAAGCCAAGCTAGAGGCTCGCAAAAAGAATGTCATTACTATATTCAATATGGTAAATGGTCTTAATGTCTTGTTAGCTCAGATTCCTCAAAATCCTCGTCCCGGAGAAAGAATGGCTAAAGTAAAGATGGAGGAAAATTTAAAGAGACAAGCGGCAAGAGTCGAAAATTACATCAAAGCTGCTGGTTGCAGTCCTAAAACTCTATATAAAAACAATGGCAAACCAGAAGAACAAGCTAAGACTTTACTACAAGCACTTTACCAGCGAGAATTTTAAATATGACTTTGAAAGATACTCAGTCTGAAATATATGCTAGACATCTAGTGGAGTTAGGATTCCTAGAAAATCTGATTAATCAGAAGGGATATTCATCCGAATTAATTGAAGCATCAAAAAATGTCCCCTATCATACATTGCTAATTAATCTAGAGCCAGATGCTCAGGGTAGACCCCGACAAATGACTCTCACCTTTTATCCTCTTGATGCAGAGCAATTTCCCAATACATTGTTTTTGCAATATTTTACCGAGTTACCTGTTCAAATCCAACCGGAAACACTTGATGAAGTCACGAGATTGCTAATTTTTTTGAATAATAAATTAGTAGTCGGTAATTTTGGCATTGCCCAAGGCCAAAATAAGCTAAACCACCGTTATGTTCAAACACTACCTAGTGATGAGATCATTAATGAAAATATAGTTTTCGATGCAATCACGCTGTTTAACTATACCTCGATCTTATTTGGCAATTTGTTAGAGTCCGTAGCTACTGGCAAAATGTCCGCAGTAGAAGCTGAACATCAAGCCGATCGAAGCTGAACGTCAAACTGACAATAGGGGCTAAGATCACCAATACAAACAGACATTTTTGAATGTATGCAAGAGGTCTGCTGCTGATCCTAATCAGCTCTAAAATACCTAAGCCCAACCTTTCACTTCTGTATCAGTGAGAGGTTTTTCTAACTTAACATATTCAGTTTTAGCTGCTTCTAATAAATGCTTCATTTGCACTACTTCCCCCGCGTCAGCTGCAATAAAAGCAGCACTTAAAGCAATATTCCGAATATTACCACCAGCTACACTTAACTTGGCTAATTTATTCACATCTAATCCCTGGGTAGGTGTATCTTTCGGAAATACCCGTCGCCAAATTTCAGCTCTTTGAGTAGCATCAGGAAAAGGAAATTGTACCACAAAACGCAAACGACGTAAAAAAGCTTGATCAAGAGCATTTTTTAAATTAGTCGTGAGTATAGCTAATCCTCGATAAGATTCCATTCGCTGTAATAGATAGCTGACTTCTATATTTGCGTGTCGATCGTGGGAGTCTTTAACTTCGCTACGTTTCCCAAATAAAGCATCCGCTTCATCAAATAATAGAATCGCTCCTCCCGCTTCAGCTGCATCAAAAACCCTTCTGAGATTTTTCTCAGTTTCTCCAATATATTTACTAACTACTGAACTTAAATCAATCCGATATAAATCAAGATGCAATTCCCCTGCTATGACTTCTGCTGCGGTAGTTTTACCCGTACCACTAGCTCCTGAAAATAAAGCACTAATCCCTAAACCCCTGCCACTTTTACCCGCAAATCCCCAACTTTCATATACTTTAGCACGTTGACGAACATGAGCAACTATATCTTGTAAAGTATCCCGTTGGGTTTGGGGTAAAACTAAATCATCCCAACTCGCAGTAGGAGGAATATGTTGAGCTAAATCATGGAGACGTTGACGAGCTTGATCGCGACAACTCTCCCAGAGAATTTTACCCAGGATCGGTGCGTCTATTTCTGAGTCTTGATCATAATTAGCCCCCCAATATCCGATCGCCGACTTAGCCACAGCATAAATAGCAGGTGTGTTAAGATTAAATTGAGATACTAATAGTTCTACTTGTCCATTTAAACTAGATCGGTCTTTACCTAAAGCATTTTCCCAGAGCTGACGTTGTTCATTTGTGGTTGGTTTATGAACATCAAAACTAAGTAATAAACGTTGTCGTTGTCTCCGTCTTTCGTAACTACTAATGATTAAAGGACAGTTAACCCGTTCCGTAAAACGGGCGATCGCACTTTCTCGATTTGGTTCAGCTATTTCTATTTCATCACATTCCAATAACAGAGCGCAACTATTCAAATTATACTCCCGTTCCCACAAGCGAATTAATTGATTTAATTCGCTACTGACGATCGGGATATCATCGGCAGAGATCCCGTATAAATTCAAATCAAAACTGGTGCAAACAGCAGCAGCAATATGTCTTTTACTAATAATATCTTCTCCACATAAATTCACTGTCGGCAATAAATTATCACTTGATGACTCCATCCAGATCTGAGCTATTTGTTCGGCTAATTGTAAATGGGACGGCACCATATATTTCTGTCCAACCACCGGTTGCACTATCCCTAACATTCGCTCATCTAAATGAGAAACTCCAGCTAAATAGTGTAAAATTCGCTCATCGATCCGCAAAGGACTATTGGTCAGGGTATGACCTGATCCAACTTCAATTAAACGCCATTTTCGCAAAGGTGCATCCGGGGTTAATGCTCCCCAATTTGCTCCCGGTAATATCGCTAAAGCTAAACTAAAAGTAGGATAATTCCGCTGTGCATCACCTGTGACCGTTGCACATAAAGATGACCAACTTCCATCTAATTCGATCGCAGCACACAATAATAATAGATCTCGCTCGAAGTTTGACAAATCAAATACGTGACATAATTGTTTTAATGCTGGTACTAAATTGGGATTCGGGTTTTCTTCCCTAAAATCTCCCAAATCGAAATCTTCTCCGTTAACTTTTGTTGCTAAAATCTGACGTAATCTTTTGATCTCACGCATCAAATACTGTTGGTTGAGTTCGTACCAAGTGTAGTCTTTAGTTTGACTATTTTTAGTCATTTTTTTAAACTGATGTAAATTTACGGTAAAATTGCATTTAAGAGCTAGCCAACGCTACTTGATTAAGTGTCCAATGTCCCAATTTTAATGGGAATTGTTGGGGGCAAAATTAGGGATTGACAGAAAATCTAAAAAGATTATAAAATAGCAGTTGGCGATCGCTCGCTGCCAGATTAAACTATGATCGGGTATAACCATTGGTAAGTTCTGACCTGCTTGCCATGAAAAGCAACTAAAGTAAAAAGATGATAGAAATGATCCTAACTAACTCGGTAATCCTCAAGTCTCCCTATCTGGCTCTGTATTTATCTTCCTTAGATAATTTGACAATCACCGATTATGTAGTAGGAAGTTTAACAGTATTAATGACAGGTATATTTTTTTGGCAAGCTTGGGTAGCATGGAAAGCTGTTAGTCGTTAACAGAACTAGGCGAGATTTCAATAGTAGTGATAGAATTTATACTGTCTCATCCCAGACAAATAAAAACTATTACTACTAAATCTCCTCGCGATCGCGCCCAGGGTTCATACTTTCATTTGGGAAATATAAGCCCACAAACTATAATCACGATTTAACCAACCTTGATAAAACACGACTTGACTAGGATCTTGCAGCACTCGCTTATAACGATACTGAAGTCTCCCATTAATTATTTTCAGCGCTGTAGTTTTATTATTATTAGCTCGGAGCGCTTCGATCGTGGGAGCATCAAACTCACCACTAGCAGGTAATCCGAGAGCTTCTTGGAGAAAGCGGATCGAACCAGATTTACCAAAATTAACTGCTGTATCAAACATCACCACAGCCAATGCTGGGTACATTTTGCCCGCACCACTAGCATCCCAATAAGTTTGATAAACTTCAATTAATTCTGAATTAGAGATTAATCTGACATCCTGAGCAGGTAGTCCATAGCTAGCACGATAATTATTGTATTCACTTTGCAAAATGCCCCGATAAGTCCGACCTCCCACATCAGCGGGATTATTGCTATATCCTCCTTCCCAATAGAGAGTAAAAGCTAAAGCAACTTCAAAAGTCGTATACTTAGGTGCTGGACTAGCCGCAATACTTTTACCGACCGAAAGGACTGGACTGGTTAAGAAAAATAAGAGGAATCCCAAAACTACTTTTGGTTTCCAGCTTTTTTGAATTTGGTCTTGTGCCCAATGCTTCCCAATCATCATTTTTGTTATTTCATCACGAATCAAGATTACACTTACCGATCGCCAATTTTGGCAAATTTTGTTGAAATTAACTACACTTTTCCTCAATCAAGTCTTCCTATCATTAGCCGATGCTAATTTTAGGTACATTTAACTAACTTCAGCATCATATCAGTTCCATCAGGTCGATCGCAATTTCCTCATCAAGACAAAATACATAAAATTTGTCCCAGACCATACTAGACAATTCCGGAAAAATATTATATGCTACATAAATAATACAAATTTACTCTAGGGCAAACGAGACCCAGAAGATGGCTATTCTTCTGGGGTTCATCAATTGTGCTGGTTTAGGTAAGGAATGATGACCAGGAAAATATCCTGATTACTAAAGAAATTTACTGTTAAAGCCAAATAGCACGCGATCGCGCATCACACCGATTCCCCAGATTTTTCCTGTCACAGCAGTTGTTCAAATTGCTAAACTAGCTCCAAGGGTGTGGATGAAGGATGAGCGAGGATTCCAGCTGCAGCAAGCTGGGATCATCAAATTTCCTTGTGATCAAAATTTATGGGTAGGGTACTATATATCTCAAGTTTAGAGCTTACTGAAGTCATGGTGTGCTTGTTCTATGTGAGCAGTATATTACTATGCCAATCAGGTTCAAAGTGAACTTGCCCATAAATTAATTTTAGTTACTAACAAATGCCTGTGCCTTGATTAAAGGCATTTGGGAAATATAATGTCAACTTAACCGAGAAAAACGAGCGCCATGTCAACCTCTATCATTCTTGTAGAACCCCGGTTGGCTCAAGCCACTCCTAAGGTAAAAGCTGTCGTTAAACCAGGAGATTCCCAACCCCTACCAATTATCTGGATGGTGGCCACTGGAGGAATGTTTTTGGTACTGGTAGTGGTGGTAATTTTGGCTTATCTGAAAACTAAACAGTTGGCCGATAAGATTAAATTTGAGACTTTTAAAAATCAGGAACTTCAGAAGAAGCTCAAACTTTCTCTGGAAACGCTTACCAAGATGGAGAAAAATCCTGACCTGATTCACTCACGAGATTTTAACTTAGATTATCTCAGAATGCGGATGTCAGAAGAAGTTTTCCATTTTGCGGTGGTCAATCAAATTAAGGTGAAAGTTAAAGATAAAATTTCTGTAGCTTTACGTCCTAAACAAGCAGAAGAAGGAACGGTAGGAATTGCGAGCAGTTCCGGACGACAAGTGGATGAAACATTTGATGTTGAATATACCACTGGTGATACTCCCCGCGGGCCAAAGCGAGTGCTGTTCCGGATTCAAATTAAATTAATGAAATTACCTACTCAAGCAACATCGGTGACCATTGGGCAAATTATTGATTGTATTGAAACTTATTTAAGTCCATCCGACGAACATGATACCTGGCAACCGACGATTCAAGGTCGTGTGGTCCATATTGAGTGGGATCAAAAAGCTAAACCTACACCTTTATTAGTCCTAGAACAAGGTAATGAAGGGGTAAATGTGACGTTTCGTACTACTAGACAGGGTGCTGCTGCTGGTAATACTGGGTTTACAGAACCTCAATCTCCGGCGCAAACTAAAGCAAAATCAACTGATGCCCAAAAGAAAAAACCTCCTGGTGGTGGTCCCAAAGCTAATCCTCCTGGTAAAAAACCTAGTAAAACTAAGTAGCTGATCGAATTAAGCTGAAGTTGGGACAGGAATAATCCCATCTTTGGTTAAGCGACCATCTTCCATATTAATGATGTAATCAGCAATATCAAGAATACGGTTGTCATGGGTAACAATTAAGATCGTACAACCTTGCTCTTTAGCTAGTTTCTGCATTAGTTCGACCACATCTCGACCCGATTTTTTGTCTAAAGCGGCGGTGGGCTCATCAGCTAAGACTAATTTGGGATGACTGACTAGGGCTCTGGCGATCGCGACTCTTTGTTTTTGTCCACCGGACAGATTTTCCGGATAATAATTAACGTGAGTACCTAATCCTACTGCTTCTAACATTTTGATCGCTTTAGTTCGGGCCATTGCCGGGCTAATCTCTGGGTGGAGTTCTAGGGACATCTGCACATTTTGGGTTGCGGTTAGGCTTTTGAGTAGATTATGGGCTTGGAAAATATAACCAATGTAGCGTCTAACTGATACCATCTGGCTCTTGGTCGCACTACTCAGTTCTTGACCCAATACTTGTAAACTGCCATACTGTGCCGATCGCAAAGCACCTAATAAAGTGAGCAAAGTGGTTTTACCTGAACCTGATGGCCCAGTCATAATCACAATATCTCCAGCATTAATTTCCAAGTTAATATTATCTAAAACCTGTTTGCGGAGATTACCTTTACCAAAGAAGTGATCGAGATTTTTAATCCTAATAACTGGTGTTTTAGTCATGTTCTATCTAGATAAGTCAGGGATCATCAGTGATCTAGTTTAATTATAATTAGCCATTAGCTAAAAAAACAACGGGGCGATCGTTGTTTTTATCCCGATAAAGATAAAATTTGTCAGCAATAAATTAACCATTTCTAGTTAATTTTTGGAGTTTTTAACCGGAGACATATTGCCAGGAACTGAGGAAATAATATATCTTCAATTACAATTGATCTTACAATAACAATGAACTCTATAACTTACTTTTGGCAGTGGCCTGGGATCAGCAGATTGGGCTTATCTTTAACCGCGATCGCAGCTTTCGAGTTTGGTTACGGAGTCCAGACTACACTAGCGACACAGCCTGACACGGTAGCTATTACTCATCCATTACCAGCCAATATAGAACCAGTTCGGGGTACTCAAAAGCAGTTTGCAGAGAACACTCTGGTGGTTCAACAACCTGAGTGTCAGGGGATCAAAGTAGTCGAGCTGTTTACCAATAAAGTTACCTACAATGGTCTGCGAGTCAAATTGGGTGATTGTTTAGTTGCAGGTAAAGGAGATTTTACGACAGGGGAATTAGCTAGAGCGCGTTTACAAGTAGGTGTTAATCGCGGCATTATAGAAGTCTCAGAGTTCAGCAGTTTTAAAATCGATAAATTGTCAGATACTCAAGTAGGACTGTTTGTAAATAAGGGACGAGTGAGGTTTTCTGTGACACCCCTTCCTGGACACTCTACCAGTATGAAGAAGGTGCCAAACTACTATTCTAATTCTAACTTAAGTGATGGGAGGGTGAAAGGAAAAATTGCTCAAGATAGCAGCGATAATGCTGATTTTCAAGTTGAGACCCCTGTAGGAGTAGCAGGAGTCCAGGGAACCGCTTTCGGTTTGGATGTAGGAAAAAACGGTCAAACAGGTATTTCGACTCTGAAAGGTAGTGTAGCTGTGGAAGCTCACCACCAAAGGATTTTAGTCGGTGGTGGACAATATACTCTTATTAGTCCAGACTCCCCTCCAACCCCACCAGATGGAAATCCCCCACTAGCGCAACTGCGATCGATTAATATCTCCAAGCAAGAGAGCGATCAGGTTTTAGTGTTTGGTCAAGTTGGTAGAATGAATATAGTCTATCTCAATGGTGAAGCGATCGAGACCGATAGCTCAGGTAACTTTAGGGTGTTAGTAGATATTCCTGCTTCTCATCGTCTGAGGATGATCGTCCGTGGACCTGCGGTAACGGAAAGAATTTATGTCCTTACTATCCGTTAAAGAATAAACTAGAAACAATGCAAAATAGAGAATATGTTTGGGTGTCTTTAGCAGCTAGTAGTATATCGGTGGCTTTGTGGTTAGCAGGTGCTTGGGAACCCTTAGAACAGTTTGGCTACAGAAGTTTATTTACCAGTCGTCCCCCCATCCGGTGGGATCAAAGAATTTCTGTGATTGCGATCGATCAAACTAGTTTGCAAAAGTATGGATTTCCCTTACCACGCGATCGATATGCACAACTGTTACAAGCTCTGAAAAATTCTCCCCCCGCAGCGATCGGGTTTGATATTCTTTTTCTGGCTCCTAATCCAAAAGATCAGGAATTCGCAGCAGCGATCGCCCAATCTGGTCAAGTAGTGTTAGCTAGTCCAGGAGATGGAAAACAACCATTAGAAATCTTGAAAAAAGCTGCTGCTAATACCGGTCAAGTTATCCATGACAAGGATTCTGATGGGATTAGCAGAGAAGCTACTTTGTTGGTTAATCAGGAACCAGCTCTAGCTCTGAGCATGATTCAGACTGCCAAAATCTCACTTCCCATCCCGATCGCCAATTTACCATTACATTCTGGCTCGTCAACACCAGCTCTACAGCGACAAAATCTGTGGATTAATTGGCCCGGAAAAATGCAATCTGTACCCACTTATAGATTTGCAGATATAGTAGCAGGTAAATTTCCGGTGGAAGCTTTTCGAGATAAGTTGGTGTTAGTGGGATTCCTAGCTCCAGGACTCGATGAACTCAAATCACCTTTTCAACAGATTGGTGGATTATATCTTCATGCAGCTTTAATTGATAATTTGCTGAATAACCGATTTCTGGAACGTCCATCTTCCCTGATCTCGGTTCTATTATTAGTAGCGATCGCTCTGTTGACTAGCAGTTTCCATCTCAAGCAAGGGATTAAAGGGAGACTAATATTAGCTTTATTATTACCTTTGGGTTGGTTTGCGATCGCGCTAGGTGCTTTTACCTGGGCTGGGTGGTGGTTACCGATCGCCGCTCCAATTGGAACGATGCTGTTAGTAGGTAGTGGTTTTCTGTTGATCGAACAGTATGAGAAACAACAGTTGATGCGATTATTTGCTAAACAGGTAGCTCCAGAAATGGCTGAATTAATGTGGGCAAGAAAAACAGAAATTTTTCAAAACGGAGAATTGCCCCCACAAGAACTGGTTGCTACAGTGCTGTTTATGGATATTCGCAGTTTTACCACTATTTCTGAAGGTATGCGTCCTCGAGATTTGCTGATCTGGCTGAATGAGTATTTCGAGGAAATGGCTGCTTGTATTATGGATCATGGTGGTGTGATCGATAAATATATTGGAGATGCGATCATGGCAGTTTTTGGGATTCCTTTCCCTCATACTAAACCAGAAGATATTAAACAAGATGTAGCTAATGCGATCGCTGCTTGTTTAGCTATACACGAACGTCTAAAACCTCTCAATGAACGTCTCAAAACTGAGAATAAACCCCAAATTCGGATTGGGACTGGGATGCACACAGGACCTTTAGTAGCTGGTAGTTTGGGAGGAAGTCGTCGAGCTAATTATTCGGTGATTGGAGATACAGTTAATGTCGCAGCACGCTTGGAGCCAATGAACAAACAGTTTGGGGAAAATAATCCCTATAATTTACTTTGTAGTGGTGATACTTATGAGTATGTGCGCGATCGCTACCGAGGGTTACAAGTTGGGGAAATCCAACTGCGAGGTAAGCAAACACCTACCCTAATTTATTCGATCTTAGGCATACAAACAACATCAACCTCTTAAATCCTCACTCAGCTAAAAACGAACAAATAACCCGTAGCATACTAGCACTTCCTTTACCACTAGGGCGCAAAATAGGTAAATTTTTGGGTCTATTTCCTTCAATAAAACCTGTTGCAGCGTGTTTGGCACTAGCGGTTGCTATTACAACAATATCAGCAGTTTTGGCAAGTTGCCGCAGTCTATCATTACCTGCTTTATCATGACTTAAATGAACTGTAACTCCATTGCAAAAAGACTCTAGGATAATTTTTAATCTCAGTGCTACTGATTCTGTCAGGGTGTAAATTAGAATAGATTTGTTCTTAAGCTTTTGGAAAATATTATCAGTTTTATTAACATTTTCTACTGAAATTATATCGTTAGAAAAAAGATGCTCAAGGGTTTGTTGTTGACCATAATCTTGAACTAGAAAGCGCAAAATTTGCCACTGTTCTGCTTCAATTCGCCTAGAAAAATGAGTAAATTGGTTAGCTATAGTAATCAGAAGTTGGGCTCGCTTTTCTGGAGATGGACAGGGATATAAAATTAGCAGATCGAGAAAATCTAGAATCCAATCAACTTTTTTAGGAGACGCTAATTGATGCCAAAGTTCAAGTGCATAGTCTACAATTTCAATATATTTGGCTTGGTGTGTGCCAAGGGTGAAAAGTGCGATCGCTAACTCATTAAACAACACTAAATCTGCATCTCCTCCCTCCGTACTAAAAATCAATAAATCGAGCATCAACCCATAAAGCGTGAAAAATTCTGGGCGCGGAAATAGTTGATCTTTTTGGAAGAAAGCCAGCAAGTAAGGTAAAGCATTGTGCAGGATAAACTCAGCTTTAGAAAACACCTTTTGTTGCAATTGGGCGAAATTTTCTACCGCATTTGGCACGGTTAGTAAACTGTCAATATCCCACTCGGAAGCACCTAGACTGGCAACATAAATAGCACGTTCCCAAGTAGGATCATTGTCTAGTTTAGATAGCCATTCGATCCAATTAGCTGGAACTGATTCAGCAGCAGATGTATTGTCAGTTTCCTCCTCTTGAGTTCCCCTCAGTTTATCCAGATAATCTCGGTTCCAACGGACGGACTGCAAAGCAATTCGATCTGCTGCACTCAATTCGTCAAATGCTTGTAAGGCAGATTTTTGGGCGGATAAGGTTTGCAGTTCGTAGGCACATTGGAGAAGTAAGCGCACCTTTTCTGGAGATGACTGTGCATTGCAGACAAGGGAGAAAGCGCGATCGCAATCTCCCTTTCTCAATAAATGTTCTGCTTGTTGTAAAGGGTCGCCCACTAATGGTGGTGCGGTATCTGGTAGTAGTGCAGCAAGTTTTTGTAAGTAATGTAAGTCAGATGTTTCGATCCCCGGAATTATCAGCAGTTCGTCGCGGAGGTTGGGTTGAGGAGGTGCGCCACCTACTGCTAACAACATGAATAATTTTAGGATTTCTGGGGTTTTACTGCCAGCGCGAACAGTAAATAAGGTGCTGTAGCGGGGAAAAATTGCTTCTTGGAAATAGGTAACAGCACTTCTGGGGGAGTTATTTTCCTCGAAATGCTGGAGTTCAGAGCGGTACACTGCTACTAACAGCGCCTGGGTGACAGCGAAAGGTCGGCGAACTTGTAGCAGGTTGCCGAGTTGAGGGAGTGTCAGCAATACGTCCCAAAATTGTAATTCTGCTAGGAGTTGGACACGCAGAAACAGCAGATTGAGTGCGTCGAGGCGATGTTGATCTATTAAATATTGCAGTTCTTTTTCAGCAGAAATGCGATCGCTTGCTTGCAATGCCATGTAGAAGTCGCGCAAAACTCGACCAGTGGGACGGGGAATTTCGGCAATGCGTTTGGAAGTGCGATCGCTGACTCGGCGCATTCGTTCCAGTGCTTCCCAGACTCCAGGTGCGCCACCACCAGACAATTTGATCGCAGCACCTTTGGTAAATGCGTAAACCGCAGCTTCTACAGGATCTTGTAGGTTTAGCTTGGCACGTTGTCCCCGGAATGTAGAATAGGTGGGGCCAACAAATGCCATCAATGCTTCGCTGAGGCTGCGTAATTGGCGTTCTGACAGAGCAATACCGTACCAATCAACGATATCGCGATCGCGCCAGCAGGGGAGAATGGTAGGTAAGGGTTCTGTCTGGGTGAGGCGTTCTACCCAAGGACGAATCTTCGCCTGTTGTCCTTCGCCACGTTCAATTTTTTCCAGGTCGAATTTGTTACCTGTGCCGAAAAACTGCTCTAGGAAATGACGGACATCAACTTGCATTCTTATACACCTCCCCAACGGCTTTGGAAAATCACCTGTTGTTCGGCAATGACTTCCAGGGAGATCACGTAGTTTAACGCTTCCTCATTCAGAGTAATGCCGTTGTGGGTAAAGTTCATCGAGCCTGCCAGATAATAACTGTCTCCCAGAATACCTTTAGTGTGGAGTTCTTCGGCAATGTGGAAACGTACAGCAACATCGGTGTTGGAGGTTCTGGTTTTCAGTTGTTCGATGAAACTGCGGTTGTGGGTATCGGGACGAGTGGCGATGTGGATAGTGGTTCCCTGTTCGACGAGGGTAGCAAGGACTTGGGAGAGGCGAACATGGGTGCGAGTCCAGGAAGGTTCTAAGCAGAGAAAAGTGTTGGCAGTATTATCAATAATGGGAATATCAGAAATCCAGGGGGAAACGAGCCACAAGCATTGGCTGGGAGTGAGGAGTTCAGCGACAAAGATAGACTGGAGTAAGTCAGGGACTTGTCGGGAACTGAGACGAGAGTGAATATATCGGGAGGGCATTTCGGGTGATATGCTGATGAAGCTTTGAGCTTAATGCTATTTTGCCCATAAATTAAGTGTAAATGCCTATTCCATCAGAAATTCAAGCCCTAATTGACCGACTAAACTAGGAGTTAGATGAAATTGAACAGGAAACCACTGAGGGATTACCATGAAAGAATTGCCTGATGAGAAAACATTACTTGAAATGCTTGAAGTCTTTAAAGACGCTGAAATAAAAGCCAGGGAAATGAGCGATTTGGCGGCGATCGCTTTCAAATATCAAAAACGAATGCGCGAAATTAAAGAGGCTAGGAAACGGCAGACTAGGGGGTTGAATAACTATCAGAGGTAGATATAGTAGGAGAAGCAAGTAATGACGGATAGAGAACTCCAGGATAACGATATCATCGAAACCGATGAGGATACTGCTGAAGAAGACAGTTATGATAGTGGTGGATTGTATCCTTACGATCCGACAAAAGAAGATATCGATATTAGAGAAGATCCTCAAACTGTTTTCGAGTTATTAAGGAAATATGACAATGGCAAGCTTATTACCGATCCAGATTTTCAACGCAATGTAGTTTGGGACTTAGAAAAGCAAAGCCGATTTATTGAATCTGTTATACTAAATTTTCCACTTCCTCCCTTGTACTTAAATCAAACAAGAGAGGGAAAATTTATTATTGTAGACGGTCTACAGCGGATTACAGCTTTGCATCGATTTGTTAAAGATGAATTTAAATTAAGTGGTTTACAAGCTTTGACTAAATTA
This sequence comes from uncultured cyanobacterium, assembly GCA_963744145.1. Lineage (GTDB taxonomy): Bacteria > Cyanobacteriota > Cyanobacteriia > Cyanobacteriales > CAWUOF01 > CAVUSO01. The sequence goes on from CAVUSO010000001.1 coordinate 3,996,853, forward strand.
AATGGCTACAATTTTTCAGAACTTAAAGAATTACCAGGTGACTATCAAACAAGGATTGAAGATAAAAAACTTTATATATATTTTATTAAGCCATCTGTTCCAGTTAAAGTGGTCTATGATATTTTTAATAGAATTAATACAGGAGGAACTAAGCTTGAACGTCAAGAAGTTAGAAACTGTATTTTTTCAGGAAAATCAACTAAACTGCTAAAAGAGTTATCAGAAAGCGAATATTTTAGAAATGCTATAGATCGTGGTGTTTCATCCAAAAGAATGAAAGATAGAGAAATGATTTTGCGTTACTTAGCTTTTAATATCTTTGATTATCAAAAGGATTATGAAGGTAATCTCAGTGATTTCTTAGATAAAGCAATGAGAACTATTAATTTAATGAATAATGATAAAATAAAGTTACTAAAAGAAAATTTTGAGAGAGTGATGAATGTAACTTTTGAGGTTTTTGGCACTAAAAATTTTCGGTTACCTTCTGATAAAAACAGGGGAAGAGTAAATATTGCCATTTTTGAGTCTGTGTGCTACTTTTTCTCTGGTAAAACTGATGATTTTTTACAAAACAACAAAAGTTCTATTGAAAACAATTTTAGTAAATTGCTTGAGAATGCAGAATATTTAGACGCTATCAGATATTCTACAGGTAGCAAGTCTAAAGTTATCACTCGCTTTAAACTGGCACAAGATATTTTAGGACAGGTAGAAAATGCTAACTAAAATAGAGTTAAAAAACTTTAAGTGTTTTAAAGAAAAAATACATTTTCCTTTAAAACAGATCAACCTATTAACAGGCATAAATGGGCGAGGCAAGTCTACTCTTTTACAAGCTTTGCTTTTAATGCGACAATCCATTGAGCATAGTGAAGTGACAACTCAAATTCTGTTGAATGGAAGTTGTGTAAGATTAGGTAATTTTGTGGATGTTAGGAATAGTAATATCTCAAGAGATGAACCCATTGTGCTTATATTTTATTTCGATAACAACGATGATAGATGTATTGAATATTTACTCAGGGAAAATCTAGATGATGATCTGGTGGCAGAAATCAGCAAAATTAACTTATGTAATCAGAAAGAATATTTAAAAGTAGACGATATTTATTGGAGTAAAACTGATAAAGTTGACTATTCATTAAAAAATTTAATGCCTAATGATAATAGCACCACCTTAGTAGATCAATCCTTCAATTTTAGTAATATCCACTATATTTCTGCTGATCGCATTGGCCCACAGGAATTTTATTCCAAATCTACTTTAAAAAACTTTCCTAATGTGGGTGCAAAAGGCGAATTCACCATAAATTTGCTTTATAAAAAAGGAAATGATTTAGTTAATGAATATCTGTGCTTAGGAGACAATGCAAAGACATTATCTAATCAAACAGAAGAATGGTTAAGTTATATTTTTGATGGGGCTAAAGTAGAAATACCTCAACCAATCAGTAATATTTTAGAACCTTTATTTAATACCAGCGCCTCAAAAGACCGTTATAAACCAGCTAATGTTGGTTTCGGATACCATTGCATTTTGCCAATTATTGTTTCAGGATTAATTGCTAAAAAAGGTGAAATATTAATTGTAGAAAATCCAGAAGCGCATTTACATCCAAAAGCGCAATCACGATTAACTCGCTTTCTTGCTAAGGTTAGTAGTTGTGGTGTACAAGTTTTTATTGAGTCACATAGCGATCACATTTTGAATGCCTTGCGAATAGCTGTGCTTGATGAAATTATTCGCCCTAAAGATTTGAACATATTATACTTACAATTAAACTCAAAGGAACCTGTTGTACAAATTCCTGTTCAACCTAATGGAGGAATTGAAGAATGACCTCAAGGATTTTTTGATCAAATAGATAAAGATTTTGAACGTCTTTTTGGAATCTAAAATGGAAATTTTTATTAATGAAGTCTCCCTTGAGGGACAGTATATTAATGATGCCGAGTTCAAGGATGCAGTAATAGCTTTCAAAGCTATTTTCGATCTGCTTAACAAAACAGTCAAAGATCAACAAATATATAAGGAGGATAGTGGATTATATGTCAACTATGAAGCGGTCAAAGGTTCTAATTTTAATGTAAGTTTAAATAACATCAAAGATAAGTCACTAAAACAAGCTTTGATAAATCTTATTTTTAACAAATTAAATTCTAAAGAATGGCGTAAAGAACAAGTACATTCTGTAACAGACTCGTTTGATTGTTTGATGAGTAATGAACAGTATAAGGTTGTAAATAATACATCATTAGCCGAAATAGCTGAGAGAAAATTGCAAAATAGGAGTTCAATCTATTTATTGATTAATTTTATAAATTCTAGTTTTAACCTTATTCATCCACATATTAATAATTGTTGCTTAGTTACGATCATTAAAAATAATGATGAAGTAAACTGGATAGAATTAGATGGTCTTGATAATAAATATGCCCTTGAGCATTGGCTAGAGCATACTTTTAATTTAAGCTGTTCAGTATATGATGAACTTTCTAGTGACCCTCCTAGAGATGAGCAAACTATACTAAGAGAAAAAGAAAGATTTCAAAAAACTTCATTAAGGTATGATGGCAGAGCTATATACTGCGAAGTAGCTACAGTCAGATATTGGTATGTAGATAATTTACATTATGGGAAAGCTGCTCACTTAGAAGTGTTTAATCAAGCTGGGTCTCATATTGGAGAAGCTGATCTAGAAGGTAACATTGATGAGTCTAAACGAGATAAAAATAAAACTATTAAGTAGTCGGACATAAATAAACGTAAGTATGTCATTGCGAGCGAAGCGAAGCAATCGCAAGGTTTTGAGGTAGTTCCGCAACCCTCGTATGGCACTGTTTATTTTTGTCCAGGTACTTAGCTTATCTTAAAAAGAGCCTATGTAGGGATTTGAGGTATTAGCTGTAGATTATTGAATTGCCTCCCTAACCCTCAACCTCACTGCAAATCCTTGTGGATGCCGTTGCACTCCCTCAATCTGTGGATAAACCTGTAAAAAGCCTAGTTCCAAGGGTTCCGCAGCTAAACTAAGTATGGCTGATTTTAGCTCACGTCTGCCCGTGGGTCGAGCCATCAGGGAAACCGACCCACCTTGCCTAAACGCCTCTTCCACCTGTTCTCGCCAATCGGGGTCATGTACCCAAACTTGGCGTTCATCCACCTGTAACACATCCACCAGAAGTTCTCTATCTGCATCGGGAAGCACTACAAAGGGATTGTAGGAAGACAAAGCACGCGATCGCACCACATTCCCCCTTGCCCACAACAAGCCATAAATCACCTGAAACCGCCAATAGGGATTCGGCTGAATCAACCCCAAATGAACCAATGCCCGCTCTAAATCGTCCTTACTGCTGGCAATATAGGCAAAAACTCGCGCATCAATCTCAATTCCTAACCGTTCTTCCTCCTTATGCCATAACTGAATCAAATCCAGTAGCAGTTTATCGGTTTCTTGGTTACTCCCAGGACGCAAAATCCGTGCATTGATAGCTGTCATCACCGAATGCGTTACCAGTATCCCCTCAAAAGATAGAACTTTCCGCAGTCTGTCACTTGCTTGTTTCAGTTCCGCGTAACCCCGTGCCGATCGAAAACCTCCCACTGCATCCACTACCGCAACATTCGTTTGCGTCAACTCCAGCAACCGCGTCAATTCCCCATCTATAATCTCAAAATCTGAAGGTTCTAGCGCAGTCATCGCCAAACGGAAGAAATTCGCCGGATCAGCAGCATAGCGTCGCACGATTTCCTCGATCGTCCCCCCACCACCAATAGTAGACTCAGTAATCCAGATTTCCGCGATTTCCTCTGGAATACCAACAGCATCAGACGGACGGGGGCCAGAGTCAATATCTAAAAGCAAATCAACAGCATCAAACTGGGGACACAAGTGCTGACAAGCATCTAACAAAGCACCCCCCAAAGTTGCCTTAAACCGCAATATCGCCCACTCATCCCACTCGCGATTCGGTTCTGACCAAAGCACTGGGGCAAGATCATTTAAAATAGTTTGCACGGTATCTTTATTGCAAAGTGTTAATAAGCGATCATGTACCCTCTGCCGCTGTGTTGAATCGGGTTCAGAATTTTCCTCTGCTTCTAATAATGTCTCGTCCACGTTCAATGTTTGAAAGATATTCTCTAGAACGATCGCCATTTCTTCACCAATATTTTTATTGCTCAAATTTTCAAAAGCTTCAGCAAGCGGGATTTGCTCTTGCAAAGCACAAGCAGTCAGCATGGATAAATAAATTTGATAAAGCCAATCGCGATGAAAGACATTTGTAAATTCACATAATCGGGTATCTGTCAATACCAAATTACGAAAATATGCAGTGCGAAATGATTGAATTTTTTCCCGATTCGGGTCACTTGAACTTATCCTGAAATTCCTAGAAATGCGAAAGCGAAATACTAAACCATCCACAAATTGAGAAAACCCCACACTTGCGGGACTACCATCTTGACGCTGAGTAAAACGAATAATTGTATCTAGTTCTCGGTATTGCTTAACTTGTTGAATCCGGAGGTTAGCACGAGATGCGATCGCAAATCTTCTCACCTCCACCGGACATTGTTGACTATGAGTAAAACAGCGAACTTCCTCCATAATTTCACACCAAGACGAACCTTGAGGCAATTCCAATTTTATTCCCGGATCATAAGGCACAATTTGGCTGCACCATTCTAATTGAGCATTAGAAGTATTAGAAATATTTTGGGGAATTTGAACAGGTTTAAACTCCCAAGGACGCACACAACGAATATCAACAACCTGCCCATCTCGCCAAAGTTGAAAATATCCTAATTCTTCTAATTCAGCACAATAATTTTCAACCGGAAACTGTTGTTCTTTTTCCTGTAAATTTGGTGGTGCAATCCAATGACTTGCATAAATATGTTGTACCCCAAACCGCCGTGATACTCTGCCTGGAGTAAAAGTCTTCAACGCTTGCACGATTGGCATTTGATTAATATCTTCCTCACTATAGCGAGTTTGGGCAGGCGTAGTAATTGTGACTTCTGGTAACAGCAAATCGCTAAATAAATTTTGGGGAACAAAATCGGGCAACGGTGAAAATGGTACTTGATAATCCTGTTCTGATTCACCTGTATAACTGGGAATTCGCTTCCATCCAGATTTCAATCGCCGCAATAACGTAGGAAGAACTGCCATCATTAATGCTCTCGGCGGTTCCCATAAAATAGAATCAACTTCATCTTGATTAATATGCAATGCTGATCGTAAAAAAGCTTCTAAATTGCGCTGCTCTTCTTTATTTTCTAGAATATTTTCGATTAAATTAATGATTTTATGTTGGCGATCGCGAAAGTAAGGCGGACTAGCAAAATCGTTCCATACACTACCTTTAGGCGCACCAGTAGCTAATTGTTGAGCAACCCAGTCCATCAAGGCGAAAACCCCTTGAATGCGAAGAACATAGCGGTTAGCAATCGGTAGCGATCGCTTTTCCAAAATCGGATTAAACAACATATCATAAGCTTGATAAGCAAGGCGATCGCGCCCATAATCTGAAAGTACAACCACCGTCCAAGGACGCATAATTCTCCGCCGTCCTGCCCGTCCTTTCCGCTGAAGAAAAGATGCCATATCTCGCGGTGCTTTATGTTGAATTACCGCTCCAACTTCAGCATCATTGTATCCAACTTCCAAAGAAGCAGTAGCAACAATAATATCTGAATTTTGCTCAACTCCTAAATCTTGAGAACTGGTGCGCCCAATCTTCAGGGGAGTTTGCAACGAGTGACCAATTTCTTCACATAATAACCAAGATTGTCCAGCAATGAGGCGATCGCTACTATTAGCAGCACCATGTTTTCGCAAAACAGCTAATGGTTGTTTTTTGGGTAACGGACGATTCCAACTATCTCTTCCTTCTGCATCTAAAAGGTTATGAAATAAGCGGTTAGTAACATCTAAATCATCAGTAAAAACAAACAGACGAGAACCATACAACCCGTTACTAGGAGGGTAATTTGCTGGGTCTAATATGCGTCTCAATAACATTGAAGCTTGAATAGTTGTAGATAATAAACTAGTTCCTGAAACGGGATCGCCCCTCAACACTAATTGATACTCCATCCCCTCAGCAATTTGGTTGTCACCAGGCGAAATTTCCTCTATAGAACCTGGAGATAAACCTGTAAGTTGAGTAAAAAACTCTTCCGCATTTTCTAGCGTTGCGGAAAGTCCAGTAAATTGCACTTTTTTATCAATTAACTTCTGCCATCTTCGTAGTAAATAAGCAACTTGTGCCCCATGTATTCCCGTATAAGTATGCACTTCATCCAGCAATACCATGTGGGGAGGTTTAGATGTATTAATACCAAAAACATGATTATATTTAGAATCTCCTATTGATCGATTCAGCATTTCTGTAGTGGTAAATACTAAATCAGGGGGAGTTTTTGCCATGCGATCGCGTGTTAAGATGACCTCATCTTCCGCAACTGCACAACCGCAAGATTGATTAATACAAAAAAGCCGTTCTTTACCTCCTTCTACATCTTTCCTTCGCCACAACAATTCACCCCCACAGCGAGGACATCGCAAATAAGAACAGATAAATCCCTCTACTTTAGATTCCCATTTCTTTTGTAATTCTTCCACACTTGCTTTTCTGGGAGTCTGACCAAAAAAAGCGCCGATCAAAACTTTACACTTACCCTCAGCTTGGAGAACAGCATCTAAACGACGCGCTTCGATGTAAGTTTCTGAAAATTGGTCTTTTAGGAGTTCATTGCGTGGATAAATTGCTAGCACTTTACTCCAATACTCTGGGTTTTTAACCAATCCTGAAATATGCGCTAATGCTGGCAAATAAAATGCCAAAGTTTTCCCCGTTCCCGTTCCCGCACAAACAATCATCCCCCGACTTTTGGTGCTGTTTAAATCCCGCAGCATCCGGATCGTAGCGCGTAACTGAAAATCTGCTAGTAAGAGTTGACCACGTTGTGGAGAACAGAGAATTGCCGCGATCGCTTTTTGGCGAATGGGAGTGAGTAATTTTTCTGTTTCCAGTTGTGCGATTGCGCTTTCTAGTGAGATATTGCGATCGGGATAAACTCTAGGACGAATTTGAAAACGATAATCAGCAACAAGAGTTGGCGCAGTTTGCCAATTATTACTCGGAAAAAGTTGACGTAGACGAGCAAATAATCTCACCGATTCTGCCATCCGAGTGCGAAAAACACGGCGACCTCTAAGATTAAGATCGAACAGTAAATGGCTTTCTTCAATTAAATCATCTAAAAAATTCCAAACATTTATATCACTCTCCTGATTAGCTAGAAACTCTTCAGCTAGCTCTTCAATTTCACCTTCTGAGAAACCACCATCAACTACTCCCCAACTCAACAGTTTGGCTTCCTTACTTTCCAGAAGATTAAGAAATTCTTGAATTAATTGCTTTATCATTTACTCACTTTTTCCTTTGACCGATCAGAATGATTTATTACATTAAACGAATCCGTAAAGAATCAGCAATTCCGTGCTTATGTACCCACTCTTTAACTTCGGGAGTCAGAAGATGTAATGATGCTCCTTGGTTAGTAGCAGCCCTAAGAAATTGCAGCACAGAATCGGGCACTTTTTCTGAACTTAAACTATCCCAAGATTCTTGTAATTGACCAATCAATCGTTCGATATTTTCAAATTCTTCATTGTTTTTAGGAAATTCTTCACGAGGAATTAGAGCATTTATATTCCTAACTTTCTGTACTGTTATTTTAAATTCTTCGACTCTACCTAACAAATTGAGAATTTCTTGATTTGTGCTAGGTATTTGTCTAAGCAAGTAATTTTTCCAAGCTTGGATTAATTCCTGTTTAAGAAGATTAGTTAATGTCTCTACACTGGATTTTAAAATATTACCTTTGAAATTTTTAGGATTGAGAATCCAATCAGAATTTTCTTGGAAATTTACTTCAATAACTGCTACATAATCCAATAAATTTTTAGCTTTTTGGGATAAATCAAAATTGGCGATACCTTTTTGCCGGAAGGTTCTCAAAGTTCCAATTAGCTGTTCAATAGCAGCAACAGCTTGACTAATTTGCTGCTGTCTTGTTTGAAAGCCCTCTAATTTAGTCGCATCTTGTTCCAACTTAATTTTTTGTTGAGATAATTGAATCAGTTGTTGAGATTTTTTGATGAGCATAATATTTATCCTTTAATCTCATTTAATAGACTACTTAACTTAGACAAACCATTTTTGATAGCTTGATGGCTATCTTCCACTGCTCCACCTTCACCAGATTTTAGTTGAGAAATTTCATTTTGTACGCGATTTAAGGAAGTATCGAGGAAATTATTAGTTTCCTTGAGAAACCCATCAGCATCTGTCATCGCTTTTTGGTACTCTTCGCTCAGATACTGAAGAAGTTTATGAGGATTAGTTTCTGTTTGCACTCGCTTCATATTTTCTACATAACCACCAAAACGAGTGCGGGAAAACTCATCAATTACTATTGTTAGTTTTTCTGCACTTTTTTGACCAAATACACCTGCTTCTCTTGCCTGATCTATTGCTAGTTTAACCCCATCTATGACCTCTTTCTTTTTGACATCTTCACCAAACTCTGATATTAATAATTGATAAACTTTAAGTTGGCGATCGCGTTCTTCCTCAATTGCCTTAAGCAGCAGTTCATCTACTTTTTCACGTACTTTCTGTATAACTTGATATTCATCTCGTAAATCGTTAGGAATTTGACCTTGAGGTTGCCAGCTTTTCCGAAGCTGTCTTAAGGTTTCAATTATTTGTGCAGAATCAATGATCTGGAACTGCGATCGACTACCTCTGGTACAAGCAATTCTACTTTCAAAAATTTCAAAAAGTTTTTTCCGATTTTTCTTGAAAACTTGAAAAAGCTCTTTCCAAGTTTTTGAACGGCTTAATTCGTCCTGATCTTCAAGTTCAAGAAATAAGGAATTAATCAAATCTTCTACAGAATTAGTAGAGTGTCCTGACATTCTCGCAGCGATCGCTAGTAGCTCGGCTGTTGCGGGTATAGGGTTCCAAGCTTCACGACATTCTCTGGGACGGCAACGAATCTCCTCGACAATATACTGACTCCAACGTTCTAGTTGTTTAGCATAAGCGCGGAAATAGCGATCGCCCTTCGGAAACTTCCAATTTTTGTAGTGCTTGTACTGTAAGATACCTTGAAAGGCAATAACAGTTTCCCGAAAGTCTTTCTCGTCCTCTGGATTGAGGGGAAGTGATAATACAATACCTGAATAAGTTCCTCTGGTGACTTTTCGACTTTCAAAAATAAGGTTTCTTTGCTTGAAAAGTTGATTACTACCTGCAAAACTTCCTCGCAGTAAAATTTCTGTATCCCATTCAATTCTCTCAATTATTGCTGGATAAATAAACTCTCGTAATTCCTTAGAAATTTCGTCTGATAGAATCTCCTGATTATTCCAATTGTTAAGAATTATCAGTTGTTTAACTACTTTTTCAGAAATTTCATCAGATTTTTTGGGTGAAATTTCCGGTTCAATTTTGTAAGGTTCTGGCAGTTCTTTAGGGCCTGAAACTGGTTTCTGTTCAATTATTATTCCTAAAACTGGGATATTAAAAGCTGTATGCACTTGTTGAGGTAGATCGCAAAGTTGATCACTATCACTCCAGAAGTCGATTAATATTTCGCGGCGATCGCCGTTCACTAAATCTTTAGCTCTAATCTCATCTTGAACAATAACATCCAATCTGCGCTTGCCAAAGTGTTCCCGCAGAGCAGCCGAAGGAAACTTTCCTTGTTGAATATCATCAACAGAATTTTCTAAAGTATATTTGAGGACATCTTTAATTAAAACCCTCGGCTTAAAATTTCCTGGGTTCACTCTCCAGAGCATCTGTTTTAAAGCTGTAGAAGTAAACGGATAAAGACCCATTCCATTGACTTGACCAAATCCCTGATGGCAAGGTTCGCGGTGTTCACACATATCACAAAAATTCGGTGGTTCTGCTTTCTTAACTCCAGGTTCGTTACGAGCATTTGCCCAACTGAGAATTTCCTCATCTTCTAAGCGTACTGCATTTAGATAGCGAACTACAAATTGTTGGATATCTGCATCCGTCACTAAGGATTGGTTGCTAACTGCACCAATATTCAAATTAACCTGAAAAGTAATTCGCTGGCGAACAGTCTCTAATACATAACTATTAAAGTAACCTTCTGTACAAGCGAGTGCTGTACGGATAGTGCATAGAGGTTTTCTACCTGATTGTTGTGGTTGTTCTAAAACCGCCGCTAATACTTCTCGATCAATGCCCTGTAACTTAGCAAAATCTTCAATTAAGATTACCAATTCTATCCCTTTTTCTGCTAAAGCTTCCCGTACTTCGCGCATCAATCTCTGCAAGTCTTCACGACCCAAACTTAATACTCTGGTAATCGCTTCATCAAGGTGCTGATTTAACCATTCTGTTGTTGCTTTTTGAATATTTTCATGATCGATAAGAAAGCTATAAAACCTTTGCGCTTGTTGACCAGCTTTTTGTAATTCTAAAATACTTGAAGGTAAGTCACTAGTTGAAAATTCTGTTTTTTCTTCAATATCTTCGATGGTATTTTGACCAATCAGTGCATGGATGACTAAGCGATGGATAATACTGCCATCTTTCAGCCAGTATTCTCGACGAAAATAAGGGTCGTAAAGTAGAGAATCAAGTTCGTCAACCAAATAGTTTTGTTCTTCATCTAATTGCGATCGATCATGACGACCATTTCGTCCTACTGCTGCGGCAAGGTTATTCAAAAGTTGTTCTCTTGCTTGCGGCATAGTTAAAGTGCTTGTAGCTTGATTCAGTCTTTGTCGATATTCGTCAAACTTTTGACCTTCTATTCCTTCTATATCCAAAATTTTATCGATAATATCTTTTAAATTAGTGCCAATTTTAGGAATTAATAAAACCTTGCGCTTTTCGGTTGATTCTATATTTGCTGCTAACCAGCGAATTAAATGAGATTTTCCCGTTCCAGAATCTCCTATTACTGGCACAAAAGCAAAGCTTTCAGGTGTTAAAAAATCTTTGAGAAACTTTTGTTCATTGTATGCTACTGGCGACGATGCTTCTATCAATGCTTGCTGATACATAGCCAGGGGATGATGAGTTGCTAAAAAGATATGATCTGGAGGTTGGGTAGCTTCCACATTCATAATGCGTTGAACTTGTTCCGATCGCCAGCAAACAAACTTTTGAAATATCATAATTATTGACCTATGTAAATAATGTGAGAATATCGCTCTTGATCATCAACTTGAGAATCAGCTTTTGGTAAAATCATTAATTCTGCATCTGACTCTAACTTAAGCTGAATATAACCTTCATCTTGAAGTCGAAGTAAACCAAAAGCAGTGCTAGTTGATAAGTAATTACTTTGACGGACATTGAAGTGTGTTTCCACAATTTCACGAAACTTACCCGTTTCAAACAAAGGACATTTCTGAGCTAATTTTTCTATAAATTCAATTAACAATATTTTTCTCCCTGCTTGTTCTTGAAATAAATCATTGAGATTCCGTCTCAGATAAACTGTAGGATCTGGAACAGTTACTCTTTTCTCTCCTAATGCGTGACCCCAAGCTAAACCCATGTAGCACATCCAATCATCCATCTGACTATAAAGTGCGCTATTGGACATTTTTAATAACTCACCAACTCTTTGCTTACTTACTGCTTGTTCCACCTCTTCCCAATTACTGGGAGCATGATAAATATCTTGTGCTAAATACCAAGCACAAACAAGACCCCAATCGTATTCGTCTTCGTTATCTGAAGCAAAAAATAATTCAGCGAGGGTATTGGGTAATAAGCGATCGCCTAGTTGGGGATTTCGCGCTTGCTCTGGTAGGTTAGGATTAATCGCAATTTCTTTATGATCTTCTTTTTCCTCTTCCACCAAAAGACCACATTTAATACTCTCAAGTATTGAATTATTGAACATTGGACGCGGTGAAGATTTGTTTTTCACCAATTCGTCGGGAGAAATAACTCTTTCTAACACCTCTCTTTTCTCCCGCTGACCAGGTGTTTGCAGTAAATATCTAAAAATACCGCGAATTCGACTAGGACTTGCTAGAGGCTGTTTTAATATACTCATATTCCGATCTCCATATAAAAAGATTCAAATTTAAAATTACGTCCGGGAAAAATATCTATCAGAAGTCGATCATCTCTGCTAGGATCGACAGTATTGATAGGCAGCAATATTACGCGGTGTGCTGTAGAGGTTGATAGGTAAACATCAGGTAACATTCTCTCTTGAGAATGAAAAATTAAAGTAGGAATGCGGGGCGTTTTTATTGGTTGATAGCTTTCAGGTTCAAAAAGGAATATGAAAGCACCATCTAATTTATTAGCTTCTTTAGTAAAAATGTTATGTAGTTCTTTAGGAGCAACAATGTTGTGAATGCCTTGTCCAATCAACCATCTTATTAAGTTATTGCGTCTTCTTTCCCAGTGTTTTTGTTCCACTGCATTATAAAAAATTAGTAATAATTTTTCTCCTCTTAGTAAGCGATTTAATTCCTCTCCTATACAAAAGTAAGGCTGTTGCCATATTAATGGAGATGCAATTATCCTTTCTGAGAAAGGTTCATCATGTTGTTTTCTACAAAAAGCACACCCACCACAAGCAGTAAAAACTCTAACTGCTTTCCTAAATGTTGGGTTTTCTCTTCGAGCAATAGTATAAGCTTCTTCAAAAATCTTCGAGATACATCGCTTAGGTTTTTTCTCCAAAGCTTCTTTCATCAATTGGAGATTATGGTAGCTTAAGTTTTGCCTTTGCGAACGTATTGGCTCAACTTCTGATTGCCAGACTTCTGGTTTTAAATGATACTCATTTATGATTTCAATCAGACGGCTGTTTCGGTGTTTATCTAAAGATTGAATGTAAGCATGATCTGATTCAAAGTCTTTTCTTTGAGGAGGTTTTTGAGAATCTAATTTAATTAACCCAGTCCGACTTATTAAAGTTAAGGTGCGGATATTCCAAGCGCGATTTTTTTCGCTATCCATATCAATATCGCCCTCTCGTAATGAAGGAGGAATATTGATAGGAACTAAAAACTTACCATCGGGGGTCATTTTCTGGCGATCGAACATACTCTGCCATCGTTGCAGACCTCGTTCGATGGTGATCATTGCTTTTTCATTAAGCTCTTTGGCAATTTTTTGGTCTTCATTTGTATACAATGTTAAAGAGATTGCGGCTTTACCGTCCCTTCCCCCTCGTCCTACTTCTTGATAGAAACGGTCAATGGTTTCTGGAATACAAACATGAAGAACTGCACGCACGTCCGCTTGATCCACACCTAAGCCAAAAGCGGAAGTAGCAATAACTAGATCAATCTTTCTCTCTCGCCAATATTGAATTAGCTGCGATCGCGCTTTAGTAGTTGATTTCCCAGTCATTACTGCATATCTTTTAAATCCTGCGGTAGATAACTCTTTTGCCCAGCGCTTTACGTCATCAACCTTGGTCGCATAAATAATCAGTGGACGGGGTAAGTGATAAATCACTTCTAACAAGCGTTCTGTTCTAATCTCTTCACTTTGACACCAAGCAAACCAGTAAGCAGGTTCTGGGCGCAACTGCACCGCAGAAATAACTTCAAATTGTCCTGATTGTCCAAACAGTGTTTCCAAAGTATCCAAGCATGATTCTGTTAAAGTAGCAGTCAGCAATAGGGTATTAAAAGTAGAAAGACGCAATAAGTCTCGACGTAAACCCGGAAGCTCTTGAAAAGCAGGGCGAAATTCATCTCCCCACTGTTCAACCATGTGTGCTTCGTCAATGACAAAATAACGCAACATTCCCAGTTTAGCAACTTCATAAAGGGAGGGAGCTAGAGAATCCATCAGGCTTTCAGGAGAAGTAAAAACAATTCGCTGAGTTCCTTGGCGAATTCTTTCCCGGATGGCTTCTCGCCTCTCTTTTCCTTCCTCCGACTCATCCCCATAATAAGCAGTAGAGTGATTAATAAAAGGTTGCAAAGCACGTTCTTGGTCGAGTGCTAGTGCGGTTGTCGGAACAACTACCACACTCACCCCAGAAATGCGAGATTTGACCAAAGCAGGCAATTGAGCGCAGAGGCTTTTTCCCGAACCAGTTGGTAAATTAATAGTTAGGGTCGCACCTTCAGGCATAGTCAAAATAGCGCGAATTGCTTCACGCTGCCCACTACTACGGTAGCTGTTTAAGCCGACTAAATCAAGAAAAGGATCTCCTAGTTCTGGTTCATAATTTCGGCGGACTTCTTCCTTAAATACAGGTTGATCTGGGGGATAGTCGTTAGTATGGTCAAGCCATTCTGGTTGCCAAGCATGAGCATTAATTAAAAAGTAGTCTGATTCCTCACGCAAAATCTTCATCCCACTTCGCTGCCAGATGTCTCGTTTAGAAGGGTAAGGAAAAGTTTTAGGCACTTTAAGGAAAGTAGAACTCCCCTGTAGTTCATCTTCCCGACGCAGAACATGACGCACCAAAGCCGCAATGTCCCCCACCCCTGGTGCGTGAGGAGTTCCCACCGCAGCCAAGGCTTCGAGTAAACGCCTCTGACAAGCTTCTGAAAATTGACTTGTATCAGCAGGAATCTTACCTGTTTGGAGAACTTCTCTGAGTGCTTGGAATGAATCAGCCATTACTCATCTCCCTCTACCCGAAATTGAGCTGGATGTCGCCCAGAAATGATGATAAATCCTACAGAATCAAGCTTGATTTGGGGATAGCGAATTCCTGGTAAAATGGCTTGACTTAAGGCAGTTTCCATGCTAACTTCCTTGGCTAATAATGAAGGCGAATCTCCTTGGCGTTCAGCTAATCGATTAAGACGTAAGCGTAGCTGATCTACTCTATTTCCTAGTTTTTGTTCGGCTATTTTAGCCCGTTGTTCGCAGACTGAAATAAAAGCAGTGCGATCGCGCAATAATATTTCAGAAGTCCGACGCACCTGATGGCATAAATCTTCCCACTTGCTAGCATCAATAAACTCATTGATAATCGGTAATCGATCTTTTGCTAAGTTGTAATCTCTCTGTGAATCACTACCTTTAACCCTGTAGGAACGTTGCAGAATATTCAACAGTAATTCATCTTCAACAATGCTCATTGGTTCATAGCGAATATCAATGAAAACAGTCTCTATAATTGGAGAAAATAGGGCATCTATGCGTCGCTTTAGAGCTTTGTATTTGTGATGATCTATCCCAAAATCTGTTAAAACTTTTTGGGCTATTTCTAAATTGGCTTCGGCTATATAATTAAAGCGAAAACCAAACCATTCCATCCCTTCCCCAGTATCCCAAGATTCATCACATCGCCACATGGCAAATGCTTTACCCCGATCATCCCAATTAATATAAGATGCTAGTGCTTCTACAAATCCTTCTCCAATTCGGTAGAGATTGACACCAGGATTTTGAGTTGATATTCTCCGGTTATAAGTACCAGATTGCTCTGCATAAGCAGCAAAGTGAGTTTTTAGATCGTTAATGGGAATTAAAGTTTGCATAGTAGGTTGGTAGCGCACTTTTACTAAATTTGGATCTTGAATTGGCTTGAATTTTAGTGTTTGACAAATCCAATTTTCAGTTGCTCGTTTAATTTCCTGATGTTGAGCATCATATTCATCTAAAGCTTCAAAATATTGAGTGGCAATTTCATTCTGAGCATCAATTTCATCTAAAGCATTTTGTTCACTGATTTTTACCTGTTCTTCAGCGATTTCCTGTTGGATAGCTGGGATCATTTCTAATAGTCCAATCGCACCTAGTTGAAACAGTGCTGCTTCCAGTTCTGGTAATTTTTTATCTACATAAAACTGAAGACTAGCTATTGATTGACGAAAGATACCGAAACCGTCTTTTAATAATTCATACCAAGCATTGTGAGGGCTATCCTGTAAGTCTGCACCTGCAAATACTGTAAACTTAACATTTATTGGACGACCAATGCGATCGATCCTACCAATTCTTTGTTCTAATCGATTTGGTGACCAGGGCAGATCGAAATGAATCATCCAATCCACAAACTGAAAATTGCGACCTTCTTCACCAGAGGAATCACAAACAAGAATGAAACAATTTGGGTCATTTTTAAATTGATTAAGGTTTTTTTCAACATCGGAACGAGATTGTCCTAATTGATGACTTGCAACAGTTCCATGACCAAAAATATCTGATAAGCATCGGAAAATTTCAGCAGCAGTTTGCACAAAACTGGTGAAAATGACAACTTTAGGTAACGAGTCCCCTGATATCGGTTTACGAATTTGCTTTTGTACTTGTTCGGTCAATTTGCTCAGGTTGCTGCGATAAGATTGAAGATGAAAACGTTCTGAAAAATGATAAAGTAGCACTATTTTTAGTAGCTCAATGCGATCGCCATCTTCAGAAGGCTGCTGAATAACTTTTAGCAAACCTGCCAAAATCTCTTCTTCCCCTGGAAATTTAGTAGTCTGAGTCAAAATACGGATGTCGTCAGAGCCAAATTCTTGCATCAGGTTAGAGGGAAAAATAGACTTTAAACGGGCTGCAACTAGCTGTTCTAAAATTCTTAGCCAAGTTCCTGAAGCCCGAAAGAAAAGCAGAAAAATTCGTTGATATTCTTGTTGTTCGTGAGGAGCAATAGTTCGCCACTCATCAATCAGCTCGTGAATTTCTTGGGAACGCTCATCTAATTCATACTCTACTGTTGGCGTAATACTGCGGTCAAAAATTACATCTTCCACCGAAGCGCGACGGTTACGAAGCATCCGACGGTGTAACCGATAAGTGTCGCTGATGTGAGTACGAATTGCTCGGACAATTTTATCTCGCTCTGTGGGAATTGTTTCTTTGGCAACCAAACAATTTTGTAAATCTTCTGCTAGATTAAGTAAATAATTATCTTCAGCAAAAAGGTTTCGCAGTTGGTTCAAGTTAGTTTTAAGAACAAAGGGATTTGCTCCTTCTTTAAAGGAAAGTAAAATCCGACCAATTTGTTGACGATTTTTTACCCTAGTCCGAAAACCCTCTAAATCATTCAGTTGATAAGTAATTGGATCGAGCAGGTGCAACATGGTGAGAAAATCTTGCTCGTGATTGAGAACTGGAGTTGCAGATAATAGGAGTAGGCGATCGCTTTGATGAGCAAGATCTCTATAAGTCTCAAAACGTCGGCGCTGGATCGAATCTGGAGAAGTCGCCATTGCCGCAATATGATGCGCTTCATCTAAAATTAAAAAGCCTAAATTAGCATTTGGACTGATCTGATCGACATCCTCTAATGCCAGTATCTGCACGCGATTCAGAAACTCAGAGAGATAGAATTTATTTTTTAATTCTTGAAACCATTGTTCCCGCAGGTATTGCGGTACTAATATCACCACTGCAAGTCCTTGGGGTTCATCGAGGAGATATTGGTAAAGAATAATAGCAGCTTCGATCGTCTTTCCTAATCCAACTTCATCCGCTAACAGGTAACGTTGAATTGGGTCTTCCAGTACGCGCCGAACAACTTCAACTTGATGAGGATAAAGGTCAATCTTGGCAGAAATCAGCCCTGTCATCCCACGACTGACAGCGCGTTGCTGGATGAGACTTATGACAAAAGCTAAACGTCGATCATGGAAATAGGGCGTTTCCTGACCCTTCATTGCTAGTGTTTCAATCGGGTCGTCAATAGGTAGGTGACAACGAACATAAATTTCCTGCTCCTTAACTAACGCGATCTTTTTATCGGGTAGATCAATTCGATACAGACCTTTTTGTTCATCCCAGTCAAAAATTCTGCCAATTATCCATGTATCCTGGTTTTCTGGCTTAATGTAGCATCGGGTCTGAAATGAGAGTCGAACTCGATCGAGTAAACTTAAAGGTAAGGTTATTTGAAGGCGTTGTCCAATTGA
The DNA here is from genome assembly GCA_963744145.1 of uncultured cyanobacterium. Lineage (GTDB taxonomy): Bacteria > Cyanobacteriota > Cyanobacteriia > Cyanobacteriales > CAWUOF01 > CAVUSO01. The sequence continues at coordinate 4,014,789 of CAVUSO010000001.1, forward strand.
GCAGAAGTATTCAACCGTTGCTTTAGAGTTAGATAGCTCGGTAACTTTTCCTATACCTAAGTCGTCGTTTGGCGATTTTCCTGGAGAGATGCTGAGGGTATCCGTACCACTACAAGAATGCGATCGCACCAACGAACCAAGTTCAATCATAGTTCCGGACCTAAACACTGCCTCTTTCTAGAATTCCCTGGAGCGAACCAAAAACTACCAGATTAATTTAATTTTCCATCCTTTTTGTGCTTGGTATTGAACTACTGCTTGCGATCGGCTGCCAATCAAGAAGTATAGCCCAAATCTTTCCTGGTCGTCACGAGCGTTCCACCATAGCCAATTGGTAGAATTAGCCCATACATTATACTTTTTAAGCAAATCCAGAAGGTCTAATTGGGAAACTCACTTTTAACACCAATTGTATAGGATGATAGCTCCAACGTCAAGAACCTGACTTTGCTAATGGCTATATTACAAAAAATTAGAAAATATCTGCGGGATCAGCTGAACGTAATTTACCGACTGCGATCGCTCCGGAAATAGTACACATGACAATGGACATAATTAGGACAAATATAGCTCTATCACCTGTCATTGCGATCGGTAAACTGGTAGCATTTTTGACAAAATCGTAGAGTTTTAAACAGACAGTAAAACCAGGAATATAACCTAAAAACGATAAGATTAACGCTTCTTGAAAAACTACACCTAGTAAGTACATATCAGTATAACCCATAGCTTTGAGTGTTGCATATTCTGGTAAGTGATCAGCGACATCAGTATAAAGAACTTGATAGACAATCACAATTCCGACAATAAAACCCATAATAGTACCGACAGTAAAAATAAACCCGATCGAGGTATTTTTTTGCCAATAGTTTTTTTCAAATTCTACAAATTCATCACGGGTAAGAACTCTCACATCCTTTGATAATTTTGCTGCTAATTCCAACTGGACTTTTTTAACATCTGTACCTGGTTTTAGGTTAATCAACCCTACATTTATTTGACCAATTTTGCGATTAGGAAAAATTCTTAAAAAATTCAAATCGCTAGTAATTAAAGAACCATCTGCACCAAAAGAAGCTCCTACACTAAATAATCCGATAATTTTAATTTTTCGTTTTTCCAGTTCAGGATAAACAATTTTTCCTTGTTCAACTTCTTTCACTACTGGTAAAAATTCTGGTCGAGATAGTCGATCAATCAGTGCTACATCTGGGAGTTTTATTTGATTTTGTTTTTGATTTATTTCTGGTAAATCAAAAATCGATCTTTTGGGGTCATACCCGATTACTAAAATGCGACGGTTAGAAATTTGCTCATTTAGATTTTTTCGATCTTGGTCGGTTAAATAAAACCAATCTGCTGTACCAATATACAAAGAATCAACAGATTCAACACTATCTAATTCCCGAGTTTTATACAATTGACGTTGAGAGAAATTAGTAATATTAATCAAAGCACGAGTCTTAGGACTGATTAAAATTAAGTCTGCTTTTAATTTCTGATGAATGCGGATCGCACTATCATAAAGTGCATCTCGAAATCCCAATTGCATAAACATTAAAATAGTAGCAAAACCAATTCCTGCTAAAGCAACGAGTAGACGAATCTTTTCTTTAGAAAGTTGTAACCAAGCGAGAGGGATTTTTAAAATCATCTTGATCATCTCGATTAATAACTAAATAAAATCTTACGATTGCTCACATTTAGAAGTATTAATTTTCACCTCGATTTTTAAATTAGTTAGTCCAGCAACTTTTTGACTATCCTCTGGATTAAGACGAATTTTTACTTCGACCACTCTCGCATCAATATCCGCAGCTGGATCAGTATCTAGGATATCTTTTTTGCCAATTTGCAAACCAATTTGAGCAACTTTACCATGTAATTCTAAAGATTGAGGAGGATTTTCAGTTTCTGACAATTCCTGTTTAATTGCATCACTGGTAATCAATGCTGGTTGATTAAGACAGATCTTTTTAATATCACTTTCATAGATTTCTGCAACTGCATACATTTGATTAGTTTGACCGATATCAGCAATACCTTTATCGTTTACTTTTTCTCCAGGTCGAGTATTAATTTTTAAAATCTGTCCATTAATTGGCGATTTAATATAAGCTAAATCAAGATCAGCATTAGCTTTTTCCACTGAAGCGATCGCACTATCAACATCAGCTTGAGCTGCTTGAAGATCAACTGGACGTACCTCAGCAATTCGATTCAAATTCGCTTTAGCTTCACTAATCTGTTCTAATCCAGTATCAACACTACGCTGAAGAGTTGCTTTAGCTTCATTAATTTGTTCTTGTAAAGTATCCACCGTTTTCTTCAGATTAGCTTTAGCTTCAGCTAATTGTTTAACACTAGTTTCCCAAGTTAACCGTTTAGTATCTCGGATTGAATCAGAAGTAGCACCATCAGCTGATAACTGCTCATATCTCTGAGCTTCTACTTGAGCATTATTTACTTCTGCTTCTAAGCGATCAATAGTTGCTTGTTGGGTACTAATTTCTCCTTGTAACTGAGATTCTAGACGAGTAATTGTTGAGATTTGAGTTTTGCGATCGCCATGTAATTGAGCTTGTAAACGAGCGATCGTTGCTTGTTGAGCGATAATTTCCCCAGACTTAGCACCAGCTTTGACTTGTTCTAAACGGGACTCAGCAACTTTTACTTGTTGTTTAGCTTGTTCTAATGCTGCTTTTTTGGATGCTAAACTATCTAAAACTGCAACTACATCTCCTTGACGAACTCGATCTCCTTCTTTAACATTAAGAGTCAAAACTCTGCTACCATCCAAAGAATTAGCAGCAGAGAGTTGGATTACTTCCCCTTCTGGTTCCAAACGTCCTAAAGCACTAACCGCAGGATCAGGAAGTGGAGTAGGTGTAGGGATCTTGTTGGTTGAAGAGAGAGCTGTCACCTGAAATACTTTGGATAAAGCTATACCCCCGATCGCTAAAGCTAAAGCAACGGTTAACCCTACAGTCCAACGACCGACTGGTTTTAAAAATGGTTTTTGTTTCCCATCTGACGGTTTTTCCATATTATGACCAATCGCCATTTTTTGCTAAACCTAACCAACAAAGTCAAACAAAACATTAGTCATATAATAATTTGCCCATTCAGGTCCAAAAGCTTTTTCCAAAACTCGTCGAGTTTTATCATTTTGCTGTTGTTTAGTACAGTAATAACGTTGACCAGCTAAAATCCGATCCTGTTCAACCAGATCAACTGGTTCAGCAGCGATCGCTTGGGTACAATGAATTTTGAGATATTCCTCCACTTGTCCCAGAAACCATGATTCTTCCTGTCCCGCACTGGGTCGAACAAAGAGACAAAATTCGGAAAAAATATCTCCCCATTCGGGTAAATCGCGAGGTTGAGAAAATTGTAGCTTAGGTAAGCTACTTAAAGCAGAATTATACGCCGCAGGTAAGGTTAGTTCTGGGTTAGTGGGAGAAAGATCAGCGATCGCAGCACTAATAATACCTTTTCCTCCGACTAAATCTGTCCCAAACATCGGGAGATTAAAGTTAGTACGAGGAAACATGACACAATGCAAAATATCAAGTCCAGTCCCTACTTTGGCTAATTCTAGATGAATTTTCCGAAACTGGGGGGTTTGATAACAGCGGTTTTCAATGACCAGCTTTTCCCCTTCTAAACGTCCTTCTACATAACCTAAGTCCTTTGGTAGTTCATAGGGGGATAGATTTAAGTAATGATGCCAGATTTTTTCCATCAAATTAGCTAAATCACGAATCAGGGGATGTTGTTCTTCACGGAGAGAGGGTTTTAGGGTTTCTGACATGATGAGTATAGTAAAAATATGGTTTTCTCTCGTGTTGAGCTAAACAAGACCCAAACCACGAGCAAAAACAATTGCTCTCGTCAGCATATCAAAAGGTGCGATCAACTGGGTTATTGAGAAATTTATGACCTGATTAATTTTAGCCAACCCATGACTTTTTGCATACAAAGATAATTAACTATACTCATGCTGGAAGTCATTACTTTCTCTACTACTACAGACAAGGTTAATTGAATATAGTTTAAGTATAAAAAATATTAAGCAGGAATAAGGATTATGAAAATTATTAAAATTGGATTTTTAATTATTCGTTTAGCTGGTTTAACTGGGGGAACATTATTTTTTATTTCTCCTGCTAATGCTGCTCCAGTTTACTCACCATATCATCATAGCAAAGAAGCAGAATTACCTAGAGCTGAAAAACGTCGTCTCACTGAAGAAATCCGTAGATTTGAAGAACTACGTCTGGCACAAGAACGTCGTCGAATTGAATAATTACCTATGGGTGATTTAATTTGGTATTTCTTCTGAATCTCTGCCATAGTCATTGTATAAAACCCCGTATAAAGTTGCGGGATTTTACACGCTCATTTGATAGGTAGCAATAGGTTGTATAAAAATATTGTATAAACCATATAAACGCTAGAACAACGCAATACCAATTTTTTCAGCTCGTATCGTATAATTTTTATCCGCTCACCTATAAAATTTTATCCGCTCACCTATAAAATATTTATATATTTTCTTTGCTCGTAGTATATAAAAATACACAATGTCAACTATAATCAGGGTAATTTTACAAAACGATACACTATGAGCAATGCAATAGGAACGCCCTCACAGGTACTCGAACACTTAAATTGGCGATATGCCACCAAAAAATTCGACCCCACAAAAAAGATTCCTCCAGAAATTTGGAAGACCCTGGAAGACAGCTTAGTGCTTGCTCCTTCATCATTTGGGTTGCAGCCATGGAAATTTATCGTGGTGAGCAATCCAGAAATCCGTCAGCAGTTAGTACAACATTCTTGGGGACAAACACAGGTGGCGGATGCGTCCCATCTAGTAGTTTTAGCAATCCAAAAGGAGATTTCTGCGACGGACGTAGACCGCTACATCCAACATATGTCTGTTGTCCGTCAGGTGGGAGTGGATGCTTTGCAGGGATTAGCCAAAACAATTAAGGGCTTCCTGAGTAACCCGCCAATCCCTCTCAATGAGTGGGCAGCCCGACAAGTTTACATCGCGTTGGGACAGTTTATGACAGTTGCTGCCATGTTGGGAATAGACACTTGTCCGATGGAAGGATTTAATCCTGCCTTGTACAATGAATTGCTGGGGCTGACAGAAGCAGGATATTCGGCAGTAGTGCTTTGTCCTGCTGGCTATCGTGCGGCAGATGATAAGTATGCTGCTCTGCCCAAAGTGCGCTACTCAAACCAGGATGTGGTGCAGTACGTGCTTTGATGGTAGCCCTCAATGCTGATCTTCCCACCGTCCCGATCAGCAAAATATAACGCTATCTGCTAAACACGCTTTCAAATCTGGACAACCAGTACATAAAGGGTCAAAATAGCCAGTCTCATTAGGGGCGCAAGAGTTCTTGCGCCCCTACTATGTTTGGTCAAGTATAAGATTTAGCCTATAGGATTAGGGCGATCGCACATACACATAGGCACTCGCGACCGATTAAAGCGTTACAACTTTTGGACTCTGGTCTGTGCAATTAGTCATGGTAAAGACAGTAACTATCAGCATCCTGCAACTCATTACTTTCTAGACTATTGCTGAGAGAATTAAAAACCTATGCTGTTAACAGATAGAAAACAGCAAACCAAAACACAAACAAAAAAGGAAGTCAAAAGTATGCGTCTTACTAAATCTTTAGCCCTAGTTGGAATTGTTAGCTTAATGTTAGGTGGAATTGCCATCCCCGCTCGTGCAGATAGCTACTATCCAAATAATAATAGCTATAATCAACAACGTATTCAAGCAGAACGTCAAGCAGAGCAACGGAGAATAGAAGCAGAGCGCCAAGCAGAGCAACGCAGAATAGAAGCACAACGTCATGCTGAAGAAGTACGCCGTGCCGAAGAAATACGTCGCGCTGAAGAACTGCGTCATGCTGAAATAATCCAACCTGCACCAGTTTTATCTGTAGGTTTGCATTTATAATATGCAAACAACTCACATTAACCAAAGTTCCTTGAGTTTATATTATTTGTAATTAGTTTTGTTGTCCCTGGGGTTATATGCCTCACCATAATGGTGGGGCTTTTTGTTGGAGTTAAATCAATACGGTTCGGTTAAGTGTAGGGGCGAAGCATTCGGGTGATAATTGAATGCTCAAACGAGTAATACTAGACCCGAATGCTTCGCCCAACTTCCGTCGATATCTCCCAAAATATTCTTAAACGAACCGTATTGGGAGTTAAATAATGCTCTAGATTTAATCACAGAGATTAGTATAAATAACTGTAACTTTGATCATCTCTTAACTTATTACTTTAGAGACTATGAGAACAAGTTTTAAATAGCTATTCTGTAAACATGAAGAAAAAGAGCTAACTCAAAACGTTATTACTCTAACTTTAAAACACTATCAAAACTTGATCAGAAATTTCTCAATTATGAAACTCAACGCATCTTTCTTATTACCTGGTCTAATCGCTTTAACTCTTGCTACTTCGACCGTAATCGCTTCCTTTAGTCCAGCATCGGCAGCTCCTGCTCAAACAACAGAACATGGCAAACATGGCAAACGGGGCGAAAGATTTAAAAATCTCAACTTGACTGATGCTCAAAAAGCTCAAGCAAAACAAATTCGTGAATTTAGTCGTACTCAAAGAGATGCTGTTTTTACTGCTGATCAAAAAGCTCAATTTAAAGCAGCAAGAGCTAACCATACCAAGCCTAATGTAACTCTTAGTGCTGACCAAAAAGCACAACTTAAAGCAATTCGCGCAAGTGCTAAATCTGAATTTGCGGCAATCTTAACACCTACACAACTACAACAACTACAAGCTAATCGCGCTCAATGGAGTCAAAATCATCCTAACGCTCGTTCAGGTCAATCTAACTAAACCAGTAAATATTTAGGGTCTCCTATTTTCATCCTCGCTAATTTGCCTCACTGTAATGGTGGGGCATTTTCTTGTTGGGGACTTGGAGATCGCACAACTCTCACACCGAACCCAACACAGAGAAGATTGGCGATCGCTCCTCAATTAAATCATGGTAATTTTCAAGTGATAGTGATCTAAAACACAGACAGCTAGAAAGTCCAAATGATAGCATATAGGCAAAAAAGAGGGTAAAGATATGCAGAAAATAATACCATCAATCTTAACCATTAGTTTACTATTAACTGGATATTCGATTAAACCCGTTATGGCAGAAAAACCATACCAGATAGCTCAATCCGTGTGGGGTAAATTCACATCTAAAGAATATGGATTTAGTATATTAATGCCTGGAAAACCTATTTTTCTAAATCAAACTATAAATGTCAAAGGTAAATCAATTGCTTTTCATATATTTTCAGCTTCTCAACATAACGATAGAGCCTCTTATGCAGTATTAGTTAGTGATACTCTTGGAGAAATTTCTGAAGATAAAAAATCTTATATATATGAAAGCATAACAGCAATGCTAAATAAGATTTCAGATGCTACTCTAATCAGCCAAAATGATCTAAATATGAATGGATATAATGGACGTAGCTTTGAAATGCAATATACTAAGTATGGTGTAAAATTTATTGCTAAAGGAAATATTTTTATTATTAATAATAGGCTATATGAAATCCTAGCTGACACTTCTAGTGATATTGCTACCAGTCTTACTGGTAGTACCCAAGGGTTTCTAGATTCTTTTGAATTAGTGAATCCTTAATCTTTGAAAGCGATCGCATTAATCCTAAGCTACGGGATTAATAAATTTTCAGCTCTACAATTGAGCTCTGGAAACTGTGAGGGAATATCGTGATCGCTAAAATAACGAAATACAAAACTTAGGTTTCAACACCTGATCATTTTGTTATTGAAAACTACCGACTAACCTTGTTGAACCATCCACACCAGAAATCCCAGGATTTGTTCGACCGGAGTCAGGGGATAATCGGTTAAATCGATCGTCACATTTTGCCCTTCTAACTTCATAAAACGCCACTGGGTTCCGCTGGTAATGCTACCATAAATTACTGGAATTTGATTGTCTTTGGCTTGATTAAATTTCTGAGCAGCAACCATTTCAACCACACACTGTCCGATTCCGGTTTTCAGATCCGCTTTTTTAGCTTCTACAATCACAACTACCGGAGATTCAATTTCCAAAAGTTCCGGAGAGCGACTGATGATAAAATCGCAAATCCCATTAAGTCCAGCAGTTGGATCGACGGTAAATTCTTCTCCAGAGAAAAGACTAATTTGCCGATGCAAAATTTTCCTCACCTCTAGCAGAACTGGGCTAATAATTAATTCAGATCGGGCTTTTTCACTACCAGTAGCAACTGCTAGAGGTAAGCTTTCTGCTAAAAAATCTGTCAAGGTTGCACTGGGAGCGATCGGCTCTACTTGGGGCAAAAATCGCCGATCTTCAATAGTTGTTAAGCCAAATGCTTGTTTAACTTTTCCAATTGTGGTAAATTCACTGTAGGACATAGGTATTTAGCTTTTAGCTTAGTTAGCTGATCCTCTATTATAGCGCGACTGGATCACTTCGCGATCGCTAATCTCCAAATTGATCGCGATCGCACTTTGCCTAACTTAATTAATAAAAAAAGTTAGCCAAAACTTTGCCCTGTTGCTACCATATCATAATGAATATTTGCTTGTTTCAACCGAGATAAAGCTTCAGATAGACGCGCTATATTTTCAATCAAACTGATCCGAACATAACCTTCACCACCAATCCCAAAAGCATTACCAGGTGTTACTACTACACCAGTTTGTTGCAACACTAATAAAGCAAAATCTGTCGAACTATATCCAGGAGGACATTTAACCCACAGATACATAGTTGCTAGAGATTTTTCCATTTTCCAACCCAATTGAGTTAATCCTTGAATCAGAAAATCTCGACGTTCTTGATAACGCGCTTGTACTGCATTAACATAAATATCTGGTAATTGTAATGCTTTTTCTGCCGCAGTTTGAACTACACCAAATATCCCATAATCCAGATTAGTTTTTAAAGTTCGCAAATTTTGGATCACATGACGATTCCCCACCACAAATCCCACTCTCCACCCAGCCATATTGTAGGTTTTTGATAGAGTATGGAATTCTACCCCAATATCTTTAGCTCCAGGAATTTCTAATAAACTGGTAGGTTCAAAACCATCAAAACTTAATTCTGCATAGCACAAATCATGAATCAGCAAGATCTCATATTTACGAGCAAAAGCAACTATTTCTTCAAAAAACTCGCGCGGTGCAACAGCTCCAGTTGGATTACTGGGGTAGTTGAAATAAAGCATTTTCGCTTGTTGAGCTATATGATCCGGAATTGTAGTTAAATCAATTAACCATTTGTTTTCTGGTTTGAGCATCAAATTATAAATTGTCCCACCTGCGATCACTGGTCCACGAAAATGCGCTGGATAAGCAGGACTAGGCACTAAAATCAAGTCTCCTGGATTGATATAAGCTAAAGCTAGGTGAGTTAAACCTTCTTTAGATCCCAAAATCGGTAACGCTTCACTATCTGGATCGAGGTTAACTTGATAGCGTCGCATATACCAATTTGTAATAGCGCGACGAAAACTCGACTTTCCTTCAAACGCGGGATAACGATGATTATCGGGATCTTGTAACGCTGCGATCGCTGCTTCGATGACGGGTTGGGGTGTTGGACGATCGGGATTACCCATCCCCAAATCAATTAAATCAAGTCCCTGTTCGCGAGCTTTTGCTTTCAGTTCGTCCAGACGAGCAAATACATAGGGAGGTAGTTTTTGCAGACGTTCCGCTGGACTAATCCAATTTAAAGTCATTATAATGTAACGCTCTTATAATTAACAAAAAAACTTAACCGAGGTAGGTCAATAACTACATAGTCACATATTTTGATAGTTACGTGTAGTTTCTAGCGATATAGTAGTGGAAACCATTGCTGCCATTAACTGTTCTGGTACTACCTGAAATGGTAAGCGATGGATGTCTGAATTGGTCTGACAGGAAATTTCAGCAGCTTGACGTAAGTCTTGGATCGTAATATTTTCTAATCCTAAAGCTGCTAAATTTTGGGGTAGACCAATTTCACTATAAAATTTTAACAGTTGTTGTCTGGCAGTAGCGGCTAATTGATTACCTGCGATCATTTCTTCTAAACGCAGTTGGACCAGAATGCCAAAAGCAACTTTTTCTCCATGTAAAGTACCATGACTGGCGATCAGATGAGTTAAACCATTATGTACCGCATGAGCTGCAACGGTGCGACATTGAGCCCCACCCATCCCACCAATTATTCCAGCTAGTAAAACTGTAGCATCTACTACTTGTTGCCAAGTTTCTCCACCTGGTGTTTCGATCGCTGCTACTGATTTTTGCAATAAAATATCTCGCAAAATTCTCGCTTGTTGAACAGCTGAGATCATCAGAGTCTGTTCGGAATGACCACTACTGACGGAAGCTTCATACCATTTAGCTAGAGCATCTCCGATTCCTGCTACCAGAGTTCTTAATGGCGCTGTTTTGATCAGATCATAGTCTAGCACTAACAAGTCTGGACATTTAGCTAGGCTAACATCATAAAGAAATGCACCTTGATCAGAATAAACATTAGATAGTGCTGTCCAAGCTGCACAAGTTGCGGCGGAAGTGGGAATAGTAATAATTGGTAAATTATTTTTGTGGGCAATGAGTTTAGCTGTATCTAGTGCTTTTCCACCACCAATCCCGATAATTAAATCTGCTTGATGTGTAGTTACTGCGGTTTGTAGAGATCCCAGACTACTTTCGCTACAATCTGGACTATAGGAAGCTTGGCTGATTTGGAGCTGCTGTTGGGTTTGCAGTTGTTCGAGTTGGTTTTGGATCAGGGGAAGGGTATGATTTCCTCCAATTACTAAGGGACGGTTCCCTAGTTCCCCGATCGCTGCTCCGGATTGGGCTAGAATTTGACAACCTCGTAGCACTTTTCCTGGGGCAATACTTAAAGGTAATATGGCGATGTTGTTTTGGACTGATAAGCTAGAACCTGGTTGATATGACATTTTTTTAGACAGATTTATATTGACTTCTCTGGAGATGTCCGGTCTCCAATCAGAGATTTGCTATTATTACTTTTTGCACCTATTTGCATCAACTAGACGAGGTTGGTTTTGGTAATAAAGCTAATTTTTCTGGATAGATTTCGATCGCCATTTCTTCATCATTCTGAACTGTTAGCGATCGTCTGATTTCACCTAAAAATAATGGTTGGGAAACACCTGGTTCAGGATGGATAATTGTCCTAGCCCGAATTACCAGTTTACTCGTTCCCATCCGACCTGGAGAGAATAAATCACTAGCTGCTTGGAGCAAAGTTGCATTTAATTCTGACTCAGAAATTGTTGGTGCTACGGCAATTACTGTTTGGGCACCACCATTATCATAAACTCGGGTAAATTTGACTGCACCAGGAATAACTTCTCTGGTAAATAAACCTAAACTTAGGGCAAAAATTCCTGCTGTTAATACTCCCATAAACCCGGTTGCTCCGACTAGACGAAACCGGAAACTCCATTTTAATCCAAAAGCTAATATTGCGATCGCCGCACAAACTAAAGTCAATATTCCCGACCATTTACCAATCGAGATCAGCAGTTCAGGGGTTAACATAATTATTTCCAAATTTCAGGATTCAGTTTCATTCGATACAATACTCTGATCAGCAGATTCTATGGCAGCTTTTAAGGTATGCCAAGTTAGAGTAGCACATTTGATTCTAACTGGGAATTGAGACACCCCTTGCATGACGTTTAATTTTCGTAACTCATGGGGAAACTGGGCTTTACCTTTCATCATCAGTTGAAATTGTTCTACTAGAGCTAATGCTTCTGCGATCGATTTACCTTGCATTGCTTCTGCCATTAAATCTGCTGATGCTATGGCGATCGCGCATCCTGAACCTTCAAATTTCACATCTTCAATGCGATCGGCTGTGGGATTGAGCTTTAAGGTCAGTTCAATTGTATCCCCACAAGAAGGATTATGACCAAGCTGATGTCTGTCCACCGGGTCAGTTTTCCCTCGATGACGGGGGGTTTTATATCTTTCTAAAATTACTTGCTGATAAAGATCGCGGAGATTGCCAAGGGTCATATTACGATTCATCACATCTGAAATCTGATCGTAGCAGTTTTTTTGCCATGTAAAATCCCCTTGTTGTGAAAACAAGGGGATTAACAATATTGAGGCTGACCGAGACGCCGTTTTACCTCAGTTTTTGACCTGGAAAATCCAGGTGGGCACCATGCGTCTAGCTTAAAGTTTCCGGGTACAAGCCCGGTTTACTGCTGCTAGAAATCTTGCGGTTCCCTTTAATAAGAAAACATAGATCATAAAACATTATTGGCAGTCACCAACGTCCCAGCAGTAGCCTGTATTTAGATGATAACACAAAAAAATTTAAAATGTTATCTATACCAAATCGATTCTACAAGATTTGCGATCGCGATGGCTTTTTCTCGCTCTGGCTGATCTAATAATACAGTGACATGACCTAATTTCCGTCCCGGACGAGCTTCAGTTTTGCCATACCAATGAATATATGCTCCCCGGATCTGGCTAATTTGGTCTCGTTTACCCTGATAATTATGGTGAGCATACTCATAACCCAGTAAATTTACCATGACTGCGCCCCCACACTTTAATCGGGGATTCCCTAAAGGTAAATGACCCACAGTTCGCAAATGCTGTTCAAATTGGGAAGTTTCACAAGCATCTAAGGTAAAATGACCAGAATTATGAGTCCGAGGGGCAATTTCGTTGACTAATACTTGTCCATCTTGGCTCAAAAATAGCTCAATCCCAAAAATGCCTACAGCTTGTAAACTTGTTAATAAATGGTGAGCGATCGCTTCGATCTTTTCCACCACCGAGGTTTCCAGTTCAGCAGGAATGATCACTCTGTGACAAACCTGATTTTCTTGCTGAGTTTCTACCACTGGATACAAAACCACCTCTCCTGTAAACGAGCGAGCGGCAATTATGGCTAATTCTCGCTCAAAGGGGATAAATTCTTCGATTAATACCTGATTAAATCCTAATTTTTGGCAAATATTGACCAGTTCAGTCTGATTATGGATGATAAAAGTGCCCTGACCATCATAGCCGTAACGACGGGCTTTGACAACTAGGGGAAATCCCCAATTTAATCCTAATGAGGATAAATCACCTTGATCAACCAGAGTAGTAAATTGGGGTACAGGTAAACCATGATCCCGCAGATAACAGCGTTGAGTATATTTATCTAATAAATGGGACAATACGGTGAGATTAGGGACAAAGATAATTCCTTGAGCAGCTAGTGGTGATAAAGATTCCAGGTTAACAAACTCATTTTCAAAAGTAATGACATCACAGCAAGTGGCTAATTGAGCAGTTGCGATCGCATCATCAATGGGAGCAAAAATTGTTTCCGTTGCTATTTCTACTGCTGGATCGGTTGACTGGGGAGTCTGAATCACCAATTCGATCCCCAAAGACCGAGCAGCACTTCCCATCATCCAAGCTAGCTGTCCACCACCAATTACACCAACTCGTTTCACTTTAACTGATTAACTCCGCTAAAATCGCAAACTACATTTTTTATGCTATCCTAATAAAGTTGTCTAATTTCGCACATCCAGGATTTCGGGTGTTTCAAATCTCCATTGTGTTGGTTTGAGATCCGCCTGGGTGGAGGATTAACCCGAATTAGGAGTTAAAAATTATGTCTGTTGTTTCTTTGGCTCAACTGCTCGAGTCAGGAGTTCACTTTGGTCACCAAACTAGACGGTGGAATCCAAAAATGAACCCTTATATATTTACTGAGCGGAATGGTGTTCACATTATTGATTTGGTCCAGACAGCTCAGTTAATGGAAGAAGCATATTCATATATGCGTTCTGCTTCCGAGCAAGGGAAAAAATGTCTGTTTGTAGGAACTAAGCGTCAAGCTGCGGGAATTATTGCTCAAGAAGCAGTGCGCTGTGGTGCTTACTATGTTAACCAACGTTGGTTGGGTGGAATGCTCACCAACTGGACGACGATTAAAACTCGTGTCGAACGTCTCAAAGAACTCGAGCGTCGTGAAGATAATGGTGCGCTAGATTTACTTCCGAAAAAAGAAGCTTCGGTGTTACGTCGCGAGATGACCAAGCTCCAAAAATATCTGGGTGGAATTAAATCGATGCGGAAAATTCCCGATATGGTAGTGATTGTAGACCAGCGGCGGGAATATAATGCAGTTCAAGAGTGCCAGAAGTTAGGAATTACGATCGTGTCCTTAGTGGATACTAACTGCGATCCCGATTTGGTTGATATTCCGATTCCTGCTAATGATGACGCGATTCGGTCGATTAAGCTGATTGTTGGTAAGTTAGCTGATGCTCTGTATGAAGGTCGTCATGGTCAACCGGATGCGGAAATAGAGGAAGAATATGAAGATGAAGTTGTTGATGAGGAATTTGATTACAGCGATAGCGACTACACTGACTCGTTGATTCCTGATGATGATGAGGATGCTGATGAGTAATTTAGTCTTAAGTGTGTCATTCAAACAAGGAAGAAGACATTATGCCTAAAGATAAGGACAAAAAAGACAAGCATAAGGACAAGGACAAAAACAAGGACAAGAATATATCTGCACCAAGTAACGCTCAGGACAAGGACAATGATATATCTGTACCAAGTAACGATGATATATCTGTACCAAGTAACGCTCTGGAGATATCTGCACCAAGTAACGCTCCGGACAAGGACAATGATATATCTGTACCAAGCGTTCAGGAGATATCTCCACCAAGTAACGCTCCGGACAAGGACAATGATATATCTGTACCAAGCGTTCAGGAGATATCTCCACCAGCTCAGGAAAAGGAGGTATCTGCTCAACTAGTAAAAGAACTTCGCAATAAAACTAGTGCAGGAATGATGGACTGTAAAAAAGCCCTCAAAGAAAGCAATGGTGATATTGAAAAAGCCATTGAATGGTTGCGTCAAAAAGGTCTAGTTTCCGCAGGTAAACTGGAAGGAAAAGCTGCTAGTGAGGGTTTAGTCGATAGCTATATCCATACGGGCGGTCGAGTTGGCGTGCTGGTGGAAGTTAATTGTCAAACAGATTTTGTCGCTCGAAATGAAGCTTTCAAAGCTCTGGTTCGTAATATTGCTATGCAAATAGCAGCTTGTCCTAATGTTGAATATGTGAAGATAGATGATATTCCACCGGAAGTTGCTGCGAAAGAAAAAGCAATTGAGATGGGAAGGGATGACCTGGGTAATAAGCCAGATAATATTAAGGAAAAAATTGTTGCGGGTAGAATTGAAAAACGCCTGGGTGAACTTTCTTTAATGGATCAAGCTTATATCCGCGACCAAAATATTACCGTGGCAGAGCTAATTAAACAAAATATAGCTCAGTTAGGTGAAAATATTCAGGTGCGTCGTTTCACTCGCTTTATTTTAGGTGAAGGTCTGGAGAAAAAAGAAAGCAATTTTGCTGAAGAAGTAGCTGCTCAAATAGGTGGTAATCAATAGATGGTGATTCATCCCAATTTTTGATGAAGTTGCCCAAAATGACCTAATCTAGGGAAAAACCGTTCGACTACGCCCCCTTCGACTACGCTCAGGGTAAACTCAGGGTAAACTCAGGGTAAACTCAGGGTAAACTCACGGGACACCTAACCCCCAACCCCCTTCCCTACTAGGGATAGGGAGCGATGATGATCCTTGCTCCCCTTTCCTCTTAGGAGAGGGGTTGGGGGAGAGGTCGATCCGCGCGATCGCTGGTATTATGGTTCGTTATTGATCTTTCCTAGCAGAAGATGGGTGAAGCATGAGGGGATAATATTCTCGTTCGATTGTTCAATTTTCACCCTCATGCTTCACCCCTACACTTAACTGAACATTAGGCTGAAAAATTAATTTTAAATGATTAATGATCAGAAAGTATTGATTTTAGGTGGAACTGGGGAAACTTCAGCATTAATAACTCAAATTAATCAAATTCCCGGTGTAAGTGCGATCGCGTCTTTTGCTGGTAGAACTGAGTTGTCTGTTACACTAACAAAAACTTTGCGTGTGGGTGGGTTTGGTGGTATAACTGGGTTAGTAGACTATCTCCAAACCGAAAGAATTGATTATTTAATTGATGCTACACATCCTTTTGCTGCACAAATTTCTTTCCATGCTGCTCAAGCTGCGGATTACTGTGGTATTCCTCGATTAATGTTAGTTCGTCCTGCTTGGGATGCGATCGCAGGAGATATTTGGATTGAAGTTAAAAATCATCAAGCAGCTCGGGATGTTTTACCGGATTTAGCACAACGCATATTTCTGACTATTGGTAGACAAGAACTTTTGGTTTATGCTGATCTCCAGGAACTCTGGTTTTTGATGCGGATGATTGAGTTACCCTTACCAAATATTCCTATTCCATCAGGAAAAATCCTGTTACAACGGGGATGTTTTTCTTTAGAACATGAGCGATCGCTTTTGCAAGAATATCAAATTGGAGCGATCGTTAGTAAAAATAGTGGGGGTGATGCTACCTACTCAAAAATTATGGCTGCACGAGAGTTAAGATTACCTGTAGTCATGATTAAACGTCCACCTTTTCCTGAAGGTGAACAAGTACCAGATGTCAATAGTGTGATTACCTGGTTAAAAACCAAGTTATAAATTTTTCGGGTATTTTCTACAGTCGAGCTAGTAGTTCTTGTTTTTTGTTTTGAAACTCTTCTTCCGTCAGAATCCCTTGCTCTTTTAATTTACCGAGTTTCTCTAGAGCTTGATAAATATTAGCTGCATCATTCCCCTTTTCATTTTCTAAGTTGGAAACATAGTTTTTACCCTGCTCAAATTCTGCATCATAAACCTGTTTGACTTGTTCTTCGACAAAATTATCCAGACCACCACCGCTGGAAAAATGAGTGATCGCAACTTGTCCCACTGCATAGGTCGAAGCTCCAGAAGCGATCGCCATGGAAGCTCCACCAATCATGGTGCCAATTCCAGGAATTGCTTTGATCAAACTTGCTCCCAGACGAGCAATGGTTGTACCTGTCAGTGCTGAGACAAAGGTTTTTCCTAGACTCCGAGAATAGCTGACCCCGTAGACATGGGCAATTTGTTGGAGCATTTCTAGTTGGATTGCGGTCACCGCAGCGAAATCAACTAAGGGAATGGGGATTAATCCACCACCCATTGCCCACATCACATGGGAACGAATAATTGCTTCAGCTTCAGTGCGTTTGCTCATTTTAAAAACTCTTTTGGCTATAAATTTTACAGGTGTTCTGCTCTTGCTGGAGATTTAATCGGGCTTACAGCTAGTGCACTAAAATTGATCGGAAGTTGCTAGATTTAACGCTAATTTATTGTTACATAGCAATTCCTAATTGTCAATGATTATTTTTAGAGAGAAAATCAAGTCTCAATACTTGAGTTAATCTAAATTAACTGATCCGATCTAACCATTAGTAAGAATAGCGATCGAGCAATAGGGTTCAGTTAATCGGGTTTAAGAGTAGCGATCGCGATCGAGCAAATCAATTCTCAACCAAAACAGCATCAAGTAACTTCCAATTAGTATCAATCCAAAACGTACCATCACTAAGAATTAACACATCATTTGGAGTTATTCCAGAAAGCATAGGATTAGGTGTAGCTATAGCAGGTAAATCTTTCTTTTTACATATTAATAGCATTACCTCTATTAATTCTTCGAGGGTATTTTTATTAGCTAATCTTCCGATTTTCTTCCAATTGATTCGATCAACTTCTCGATTTTCATCTTCTTCCATATACAAGGGAATTGGTATTTGCGAAACTGTCATATTTTGATCAGGAATATTAAAAACAGGAGTAGGAGGTATGATAATTTTGGATAGAGGATCAAAACCTTTATTAAATTTATTGAAAATAGATGAAAGCGGTACTGTAAATATTGCTAGTTCTTGTTGGGCAATATACCAGTCAAAATCCATAATTTCCAAATTGACAGTTTCGTTATTCCCATGATTTTTATGATATTCATTAATCTCATTCATCAAATCTTTTAATTTTTGCTTCTCTAACAAATATTGGTATTTTTGGACATCAAAGTCAATATAAGAAATATCTATCTGTACTTTTATTGCCATATCTAGCGGACCATATCCATCTCCCACATGAATAGGTTCTGAGCTAATATAGGCTTTTTTCCCAAAATATCGATGGTGACGATCGACAATGGTAATTTCGTCTCCAATATTCGGGATTTTTAAAGATATTTTGGTAATAGGTTTATTTTTTGATTTGCGATTTTTCCCCATTGTTTTGCTCCTATTTTTACACTCAATATTCTATTTTACCATAAGTTGAATAATTAGCGATCGCTTATAGTCACTGTAATTTTGGTAGGATTCGCTGTTTAGTGGTTGGGAGCGATCGCATTCAATTCGCAATTCTAGAATTCTAATGGAGTTGGAGAGTGGCGATCGCATTCAATCCGAAGTCTGCAATTAAAATCATTTTAAAATCATCTAAAGATGTTTTCTTTAATTAATAGGTGAACATAATTCAATTAAGGTTCCATCGGGACATCTAATATAAGAAACAATTTGACCCCAAGGTTTTTCCAAAGGAGCATTAATCTCTAATGCACCTGCTGCGATCGCTTTTTGATGCGCTATTGCCACAGAGTTAGTAATAAGAGCAATTTCAATACCCAATGGTTTAATTGAAGACTCAGCGGAAATATAACCATCAGGGAGATTTGACGATCCAAGAGAATGGGAAGCAAAAGATAAAATTGTTTCTCCAGTATCCAACTCTCCATAATTTCCTGTGGGATCTAAAAACTTCCTCCTGAAACCAAAAGCTGTTTCAAAAAAAGTTAGTGATTTTAATACATCATTGACATAAATAATTGTATATCCGAATTTCATTTTTTTCCTTTTTTAGATTAATTAGCTTGATATTTGACAATTTCTAATATCAATTTATCATAAAATTAAATTTTTTAGAAGCTAAAGCTCAGATTTCCTAATGCTAACGTCTTAATTCTTGAGTCCAAATTAATATCGGTTGGCGTTACTGAGACAAAATGCAAGGCTTCAAGTGGCGATCGCATCTCCAACCCAGATATTATTCTCTCCTAAAGGATTGAAAAGTACAGACTCAATAAACTTAGATTGTCTATTTGCATCCCCAGGTAGAGCCCGCTGATAATTACTGGGGATAAATATTTCGTTAGTACCTTCATTTTGTCCTTCCTAATAATTTTGGTATTTTGCTATAGGCGATCGCTTAACGAGTACGGTTCACTAAAGAACGCGATCGCATCTTAATTATCAGATTAAATTATGGCGATCGCAGAATCGGTTCAATAAACTCCATAATACCAGCATCATCAAAATTATCAGTAAATTCAATTAAACGAGCAACAAAAGGATTATATTCAGAATTTAACTGTTCTAATCGGTTAGCTTCATTTATCACCATATCCATATCCCCAATTCGACTAGCTTGATAGATTTGCTCAAGTTCCGCTGCTGGTGGGAATATCATTTCTTGTTTGTTTACTATTTCTGCTTCTTCATAATTCCAAGTCATTTGCAAATGATGGGCTAAGAGATTAAATAAATCTGGGGCGTTCACTGGTTTAGCTAGAAAATCATCACCACCCGCGTCTAAGCTCATTTGCTGGTCTAGTTGTGCTACAGATGCAGATGAAACTAATACTTTTAAATGTTTCAATTTTTCATCATTGCGTAATTGTTTAAGAAACTCAAATCCATCCATTACGGGCATTGATAAATCTGTAATTACTAAGTCTGGATGATTTTCTCTGATTTTGTCTAAACCGACCTTTCCATTCTCAGCCTCACTAACTACAAAACCAATTGGTTCTAATAGATTGACAATTACTGCTCGATTTTCCCAACGGTCATCTATTATTAATATTTGTTTGCGATCGCCATTGTAACTGATAATATTACTTACCTGATTTTGTTGCTCTTGTACCCATTCTTCATTCAATGGTAATTCTATTTCAAAAAAGAATTTACTACCTACTCCCAATTCACTCTCTACTTTAATCTGTCCACCCATTAACTGGACAATTTGCTGACTAATGGCTAATCCTAGTCCTGTCCCTTCAGCTTGACGAGAGCGATCGCCTACTTGTTGAAATGCTTGGAATAGTTTATTAATATTTTCTTGACTAATCCCAACTCCAGTATCTATAACAGAAAAACGTAGGTAAACAAAGGAATTTGGATCAATATTTGAGGTTAATCTCTCAACTTTCAAGGTAACATTATCTTTATCAGTAAATTTAATCGCATTACCTAAGAGATTAATTAGCACCTGACGCAATCGTTTCTCATCAGCAATAACCCCATTAGGTAAGTTAGGATCTGGTGTATAGTAAAAATCAATACTTTTTTGTTGAGCCCGGATTTGGGAGATTTCTACTACACCTTGCACTAGGGAAGGTAAATGAACAGCACTAGGCACTAGTTCGAGTTTACGAGCCTCAATTTTAGAGATATCTAGAACGTCGTTAATTAGAGTTAGCAAATGAGAACCACACTGATGAATAATATTAGCACCATGACGCGCTTTTTGATGAAGCTCTTTCATGCGCCCTAAAATTTGAGCATAACCTAAAATACCGTTTAATGGTGTTCGTAGTTCATGACTCATATTAGCAAGAAATTCACTTTTAGCTTGATTAGCATTATCTGCTATTTGTTTAGCTTGTTTCAGTTCGGCGGTGCGTTCTTCTACTCGTCGTTCTAGTTCAGCATTAGTTTGGGATAAGGTATAAAAAGATGCTTGCAATTGACTACTCATTTCATTAAATGTTTCTCCTAGTTGATTTAGTTCTTTAATATTTTCAGGTTGAATTTGTTGGTTAAGATTACCTCTAGCGATTTCTTTAGATGCTTTGTTTAGACGATTAATTGGTTGTAGAATCCATCGGGATGTGTAGAAACCGGAGATAGTTGCTATAATTAAAGCCAAAATACATAGGAAAATTGTAGTACGAGTATTAACATTAATTTGTTCCATAAAATCTGATTCAGGCATTACTACAATTATCAGCCAATCTAATCCTAATTCATCGTGCCAAGGAGTTACTTGGATAAATTGACGTTTACCATCAACAAACATATCTAAGCTTTGAATTTCTTTAATGTTGCTAAGATTATTAAATCTTTTATTCAAATATTCAGACGTGGACTGAATAAGTGGGTCTTGGCTCTTATTACCTAGTAATCGTTTAGGTTTATTGTTAATAACTGTAAATGGCTCTTCATTACTAGAACTGGCAATCATTAATCCATTTCGTTCTAATATAAAAGTTTGTCCAGATGAACTAACTTTAGCTTGACGTAGAAATTCACTTATCTTCCAAAGGTGTTGTTCGATCGCGATCACTCCTTGTAAAACACCCTTATCATCATAAATAGCGCGAGAAGCAGCAATACATAAAGGAAAAGGAGGCGTTACAACCCAGTTATAAATTGGACTCCATACTAAACGTCTTTCCTTAATAGCTGATTTATACCAGTCTTCATCACGAATATCGAATCCAGGAGTATCTCTGACTTGTGTAAGATTGTTACCCTGATCGTCAAACTTTAATACATGATAACGATCATCACCATATTTTTGACGATTAATTTCATCAACAGTAATTGAATTATCCCCTGGAAAAATCCCAGTAGCAATAAAGTCAACTGTATTAGTTCCATAGGTTAAATAAGTAATATTAAATAGTTTAACCTGTTGCCAAAAATAACGTGCTAGTTGTTCTGAATTATTTCGATCTATTAGACCTCTATTAATTACGTCCCAGTTTGCTTGAGTCAGTTGGCGAGTAATTGCCATATAGTTATCTAGACGTTGATTAACACGACTTGTAACTTCGCCACGTAATTTAGTGGCTAGTTCATTTACAGCTTTTTCTCCATTTCTTAGTGAAATATATGCGGTTAATCCAACAGCTACAGAAATCTGTAATATAAACGGGGCAATTAAGATGAGTCTTAATGGTATTGAAGCAAATTTAGGCGATCGCTTAGTAGAATCCTGGGTTTTAACTAGCTCAGATACACTAGCTGGATCTGATTGTTTAGTTTCCATAGTAGTTTTGGTTAGGAGGTTTTATGGCTAGAATACACTAAGACTTGATTTTTAGCCTTGAATGCGATCACTCCCAATTTTCCAAATTAAACCCAAATTAATCAAAGCATTAACTAAGCTTAAATTCTCTAAAGTTCGGAAATATTTCAAAAGTCAGTAAAATTTAGGTATCGGACTCTGGTATTTTAGGTTAACGCAACGATTTCCCAGAAATGAGTACAGATATTCAAGCAACGTCCAAAAGCATAATTTTGCAAACCAGTCAGCTATTAGACCTACTGCTGATCATTTTTCCCCAATATACACGCGAGAAAATCCGTGCATATCTCTATAAAAACTATCGGGAGTATAACAAATCCTTAGATATCAAAGGAATGATCGTCACCTATGCGGGGCAACCTGGGGGGAATGGCAGACAGCACCATTGGAAAGTTGATGTCACTAACGCATCCCAGAGATTAAAGAAAATTTTCAGCGAGTATCAACGAAAGTCAGTCTCAATTGTTCCAGCACCCCCCCAAGACAACCAAGGCCGAAAATGCACCACTAGAATGGAATGGGTTATTTTTACGATCGCGAGCAGAGTTGAAAATTGCCGAAGCCTTGGATCAAGCCAATGTGTTATTTTTCCCCAATAGTCGCTGTAGAGTGAGCGATCGGGATAACCAGAGAAACACGATCGAGGTAGATTTTTTGATTATCCATCAGGGAAAAATCGGGATATTAGAGGTTGATGGGGCAACTTATCACAAGTCCGCTGCTACAGACCATAAACGCGATCGGCTATTCATGCGCCAAGGAATTATGTGCAGTCGGTTTGATGCGGGTGAATGTATGGTAAATCCCCAGAATATTGTTGAAGAGTTTCTGGAGTTGTTGAGTAGAGGAAAATTATGAGAATAATAACTGTAATAGCCATATTTATTTTGAGTCTTTGTTTCATTCTTGGGTTTAGTTTTATTGGTCTTAGTAATCCATCTAATAGCTCAGTTAGTATTATAGATAAAATTAATCCAAGTGAGTCAAAAGCAGAATCACTTGGTATTCAAGATTATAATTTTGGTTATTGTCTTTCAGCACCTCCGCTATATAAAGAATCTGGTGAGGATTACGAAGTTGTAATTGATGATCTAGAAACTCTTAAAACTCTGATTAATAATTCGCCAAAATGTAAAGATTCTAAGATATCTTTAGATTTCTATTTAGTAGATTTTACAAAATGGACATTAATTGGTAAACAATTTACAATTGTTGGAGGATGCGGTGTAGGTACTACTTTTATGGTCACTGTTACCCAAGATAAACAACAGCATATTTATAATCATACAATTGTAGTAGGGAGTGAAAGTGCAAAATGTGCAGGTAATTCAAGACATCAATCATGGATATTAGTACCTAAGTTACCATTAGCTTATCATGTTGAGTTTAATAATTTAGTAAGATATGATTCTATTATTTATTGTGGTAATAAAATTGAATATTAATTATGGCCAAATAATTCTGTGCAGTCGGTTTGATGCAGGTGAATGTACGGCAAATCCCCAGAATATTGTTGAAGAGTTTCTGGAGTTGTTGGGGAAAATTTGATATCTAACAAATAATAGTAATTTCTCCGCGACCAATACTATAAACTAATCTATTGATCACTCGTTCAGATTCTAAGTCTATATTTTGATTAGCGATATCCATCAGAGTGTTGAATTGGGCAGAGTTCATGTTTCTTTTTCCTTTAACTTTATATTCCTATCATCCCGCTAAAATCTAGTCTAAGCGATGATCCGTATCCATACTTAGAGTGATTGTTATTTTCGTTTTAGGCGATCGCATCCCAGTTCTCTTTGTGACCAATATCACCAAAATGAGGACAACCTTGTATGGCGATCGCGAGCCAACGATTTCTTTTGGCCAGCTTGATAAACCGGACTAGGGTGCTGTCAACTGCTCGGCATTAGGCTGCTTACGAGTCCCGCAGCGGCCATTACAGCCAAAATCAATTTCTACTTTTCCCAGTAAAGGGGAAAGTCAACAATCGTTTCAACGATGGCTAAATAGTCGGGTTGCGACAGTCTAACAAGTCGCTGCACCGGAACGTAGTGGTGGGACAGGTTGCTTGGGGATTAGGGGCGATCGCGGCATACTCCTTGAATAAATTAAATATTATCGTCTCAATTTTGGTTCTAAAATTACCAGAAGTCTACAAAATATTAAGTTTTAGAAGCCTAGTTTTGTAATAAAATCTATTTAGGTAAATATTCAATCAATTTGAGGTAAATTTATGGTTAATTATGTGTTACGCAACTCGCTTAAAAAAGAAGATATAACCTTACAAACACAAATACAATGGTTTTACCCCATCTTAATAGAAAAAGTTTACAATGTATGGGCTTATGTGGGTATAGATAAAGATAGAACCATTCTTGTTGGTCGTAATTCTCTACCATATTTTATTCGTAAATTTCAAACTTTAGAACAAGCATATATGGAAAAAATAATGCTGCAATCATTATATAATTGTCCTTTTAAAATTGGTGGATATGATGAGAATAAAGAAAAATTTGATGAATTATGTTCGTTTAATATTCCAGGGATTTTGGATTTTTGTAATAATTTAGAGTCTGGAATAAATTTATTAAAACAATCTGAGAATAACCTAGATATTCCAGACCACATATTTGAAGGGCTTCTAGCAATTAAAGAGACAAAGATGATAAATTTTTTTGATACAGATATGGTTAAGCATTACGCTATTGCTTTAAATTTTCCTGAAACAGCAGAATGGATTTGTACTAATTTGAATATTTATTTAGAAGGCATTTTGAAAGGATTCAATGTCAAAAAAGTAAAGAAATCGAAAAGTAAGAAAATAAAAATGTCTCAGATGAAAGCTTGATGAAAAATATTTGATAATTAAGGGTAATAAAAATAGTTAATCTATTTCCTTGTGATTTGAAAACTTTTATAGTATAATGGTTTAGCTGTATGTAACTGTATGTAAATAAATTTTAATGACTAAACAACTTAGTTTTTATTTAGATGGTGCTGCAAGTCAAGTAAATGTGAATGCAGTATTTGCCCGCCATGAAACATTTCATCCTCGGTTTGGCTGGATTAAAAAAGGTTTTGATGCAGCGATGGAAGATCCAAGTATTTTTAATGTTGATAATGCTCCAGTGCGATTAGGCGTTGGAAAAAATATGGTCAATGCAATTCGTTATTGGTGTAATACTTTTAAAGTTTTGGAGGATGATATGCCAACAAAGTTTGGTGAAAGTCTTTTGGCTACTAATGGTTGGGACCCGTTTTTAGAAGATCCAGCTTCATTATGGTTACTACATTGGAATCTTCTCAAACCACCATGTAATGCAACCACTTGGTATTTTGCATTTAATATTTTCCACCAAGTTCAATTTTCTCAAGATGAATTTTTTAATGCTCTATGTAACTATAAAGACACAGTTGCTGCTCGAATAGTTGAATCTTCGGTTAAAAAAGACGTTAGTTGTATTTTCAGAATGTATGTTAAACAAGTAGTTTCCAAAATAGGTGTTAGCGAAGATACTTTAGATTGTCCCTTTACTGAATTAGGTATTATCCATACTGCTGGAGACTCTAGACATTATACTTTTCGAGTTGGCTCTAAGCCTACTTTACCACCAGCTCTAATTGTTGCTGCTTGTTTGGAGTATGCTAGTTGGGTAGCACGCGAACAAAGAACTATTTCTATTTCTCGTCTTCTCTATACTATTGGTAGTCCTGGAGTAATTTTTAAATTGACAGAAAATGCTATTTGTGATGCTATTGAACGAGTAGCAAGACACTCAAACTTAATTGCGCTCTCAGAATCTGCTGGTTTAATTCAATTTTCCTACAATTCCGATCCAGAAGAGTTAGCAAATAGTATTCTAGATAGGTACTATCTTAGTAGATAAAACCATTCAATCAACCAGTCAACCACAAGGAATCAATAATGAATAAGCAGTTATCCCAATATTTTAGTCTTAAACGTCGTTATTTTCGTTCTATTAACTTAGAACGGGATTTAGATAAAGTGGATGCCTTAGAAGGCTATATTCCAACAGAAAGGGCACTTGAAGTAATTAAGCGTATTGTAGCAGGATTAAATGGGACTTCTAATCATCTAGCATGGACAGTAACCGGAGTATATGGTACTGGTAAATCAGCCTTTGCTCATTTTCTGACTTCTTTGTGTGCCCCTAACAATAGTCAGATGCGACAAGAAGCATTGAAAATAGCTGCTACTGCATTTGAAATTGATAGTCTAGAATATCAAACCCTAAATGAAACTATTCCAACCCAAGGGTTATTTCGAGCTGTGGCTACTGCCCAAAGAGAACCATTAAGTAACACAATTATTAGGGCAATTTATCGCGGAACTAATCTATTTTGGACGCCACAAGAATGTTCTAAGATGAGTATTTGTAGAGAACTTGTAGATTTAAATGCTGAGATAAACAATGGTGCTATTATAGATAGTCGTCGCGTTTTAAAATTAGTACAAGAATTAGCTATCAAAGCTAAAACTGGTATCTTATTAATTGTTGATGAGTTAGGAAAAAACTTAGAATTTGCTGTCCAAAATCAAGGGTTTGAGGATTTATATTTGTTTCAGCAGTTGGCTGAACTGCCTAAAAACAAAAATTGTCAGATTTATATTCTTGGCTTATTACACCAATCTTTTGCTGATTATGGAGAGAGATTAGCATCTGTCCAGCGGAATGAATGGGCTAAAATTCAGGGAAGATTTGAGGATATTCCTTTTAAAGACTCAGATACACAAATGATGAGTTTAATCGGTCAAGCTATTGACTCATCAAAGGCTGAACCATTCTTTGATAAGATTCAAGATCAAGTATCAGACTGGTTTGAATATTTACCTAGTGAGATTACTAATGATATTGCTAAGTCAATTTTTACTAATGCTTATCCATTACATCCGATCGCAACGTTAGTTTTACCCAAATTATGCACTCGTTATGCCCAAAATGATCGTTCTCTTTTTACCTTTCTTACCAGTGCTGAACCTTATTCGTTTCAAAACTATTTAGAGGAAGCTACTGTAGAAGAAATTACTGTAGAGGAAATTAATGCACTTTCAGGAAGTATTTTACCAACTCTAAAACTAGATCGAGTTTATGATTACTTTATAGAAGCTGTAGGGTTAGGGTTAGCATCTAGACCTAATTTACAACGTTGGGTAGAAATTCAAACATTAATCAATGATGCTAAAAGTTTAGAGGAAGATAGTTTACGAGTATTAAAGACAATTGGTATTTTAAACTTAGTTACTACCACAAGTCCTTTGAGAGCTACTCGAACTTTAGTTACACTAGCTATGTGTGATTTTGCTACAGATGATAACAAGGCACTATGGGAGCAAGAGATTGATAATCTTTTACAAAAAGGTATTCTTACTTATCGGCGACAATTAGATGAGTTAAGAATTTGGCAAGGGTCTGATTTTAATGTTGATATTGAATTATCTAAATACCTTGAACAAGAGCGTTCACATTTAGTTAATCTTTTGTCTGATCTTCGTCCTTTAAGTCCTTTAGTTGTACAACGTCACAGTTATACAAAGGGAACATTGCGTTATTTTGAACGTAGGTATTTAGATGGAAGAGAAAAACTAAATGGGCTTCAATGTACTAATTCTGATTGTGATGGTTTAGTAGGGTACTGGGTAGACAATAAACTACCTGATGCAGTTCCAAGTGAAACAGCAGATGGCAAACCGTTAATTATTTTAGCAGCGGTTAAACTAGATTTATTGCAGATTAGAGCAAAGGAATTTGCAGCCTTAAAAAAAATTCAAACAAATGCGATCGAATTACAAACCGATGGAGTAGCAAGGCAAGAAGTGCGTTATCGGCTGATCCAGGCTGAAGAATTATTGGATGAGATGCTGGCAATATCATTTGATGTAGCTACTTATAAAAATCCTTGTTGGGTGCTGGGAAAATCGGAAACGATTAGTCATATCAAAGATTTTAATGCTAAATTATCTGATGTTTGCGACCAGGTTTATAGTTTCAGTCTAACCCTGTGGAATGAGTTAATTAATCGTCGAGAGTTAACTTCCCAAGGGTCAAAAGCAAGAAGAGAATTAATTGAGGCTATGCTGGAACATCCTGAAGAAGAAATACTTGGACTTTCAGGGTATGGTCCGGAAGTAAGTATGTATTATTCAGTGTTAAATGAAACAGGTATTCATCGCCAACAAGATGATGTCTGGGGATTTTACCCACCCAATGAAAATTCTGGTGTTAGTACAATTTGGCAAGTAATTGAGGAGTTTTGTTTTTCTGCTAAGGACAAACAAAAAACATTAGATCATCTCTACACCCAACTGGCAGCACCACCCTATGGAATTAAACAAGGGGTTATTCCAGTATTACTCGCAGCAGTTTTGCTCTATCATGTTGATGATGTGGGAGTTTATAAAGAAGGTACATTTATTCCTGTTTTGGGAATAGAACATTTTGAACTGCTGCTCAAAGACCATTCTCGTTTTAGTGTTAAATATTTTGAAATAGTGGGATTGCGATCGCAGGTTTTTAAGGAACTGGAGATGATCTTGCGATCGCCTAATGCCCAAAAGTTAGTAGGGATTAGAAATACTACCTTGTTAGCTGTAGTGCGGCCATTATTTCAGTTTGTGAAAAAACTACCTGCCTATACTAAGAAAACCAAACGTTTTAGTCCTGAAGGTTTAGCCGTATTGCAAACTTTACAGAAAGCCCAGGAACCAGATGAATTGTTATTTAATTCCTTGCCAAAAGCCTGCGGCTTACCTCCAATCATGGTAAATGCTGAGGTAGATGAGGTAAATAATGAGGGTGATGGTACTATTGCCAAAACTTTACGCAAGAAATTAGTCACAGCACTACATGAAATTCAAACCGCCTATGATCGTTTATTAGCTGAGTGTCAATCTTTATTACATAGTGCCTTTGCGGTGAGGAGTGATGAGCATAGACTGCGGGAAGACTTACGGGTGAGAGCAAGCTATCTATCTGGCCAATGTATAGAACCTCGAATTAAGAGTTTTGTGAACGCAGCAACCAATGAAACTTCAGTAGACTCAGAATGGTTAGAGGCTTTGGTCATGATTGTGGCTGATAGGCCAGCAGAGTCGTGGACTGATGAAGATGTTACAAATTTTGAAGTTAAGCTTTCGGATTTGGCCAGACGGTTCAAAAATTTAGAGGCGATTCAGAAAGACGCGCAAACCCATACTAAAGAAGGATTTGAGGCAAGAAAAATCACGGTAACTCGTCCGGATGGACAGGAAACCCATTCTCTAGTTTGGTTTGATCATGAAAATAAAACTAAAATTCAAGATATAACTAAGAAACTGTTGGGAATATTAAATGAGTATGAGCCACGGCTATGGCAAGCTGTGGTAACTGAGTTAACTGAACAAGTTATGAGGGTAACGCCCTCTGATGGTGTAGCCCAACAGCGGGAAAAACGTCAAAAAGGGAAGGATGAGCAAAAAACCAGTTAGGCATATTCTTGGGTTATCTGGTGGAAAAGACAGTACAGCCTTAGCAGTTTTGCTGTACAAGGAGATCCCGCAGATGGAATATTTTTTCTGTGACACTCATAAAGAATTGCCAGAAACTTACGAATATCTGGAGCGGATTAAAGCCCGTCTGGGTATTAAGATCCATTACTTAAGTGCTAATAGGGGGTTTGACCATTGGCTAGATATTCATGATGGATTGTTACCATCGCCCCAAATGCGCTGGTGTACCGTCATGATGAAAATTAAACCTCTTGAGGATTTTGTCGGTAATGATGAAACCATTAGTTACATAGGTATTAGAGCAGATGAAAACCGCGAGGGGTATATTTCTACTAAGCCAAATATTAAGCCTGTCTTTCCATTTAAAGAACGTGGATTAGTTAAAGCTGATATCTTCCGTATTCTTGAAGAAACTGGGATAGGACTGCCAGATTATTATCGTTGGCGTAGTCGTTCTGGTTGTTTTTTCTGCTTTTTCCAACGTAAGTATGAGTGGGTTATGTTAGCACAAGAACATCCAGAGCTATTTGCTGAAGCGGTTAAATACGAGCAAGGACATAAAGATGGGCGAACTTATACATGGATTCAAGGTGAGACTTTGTTGAAATTGCTAGAGCGTAAAGATGTGATTATTGCTCAACATGAAAAGTCAATTGCTAAGGAGAAAAAGACAGATCTAAATCGTCCATTAGCTGAAGTACTAGCTTCAGCTTTAGATGATGAAGATAATGCTTTGCCATGTTTAGCTTGTCATCTTTAGGTAGTAAATAGTAACAAAAAAAAGGTAAAATTTTTTGAGGTTATTTGATAATGACTGAACAGAATAAGAATTCTTTAGTTGATGTTGACCTAGCTATAGATGCAAGTAGAGTATGTTTTGGATTGAGTCGGATTGGATACACTCCTGCCAGTGCTTTATGTGACATAATAGATAACTCAGTTCAAGCTGGAGCTAGAATTATTAATATATTGATTAGAAAAAATAGAGATGATTTAGGTGATAATCGCAAGAACAATGTCAAAGAATACATTGTTGTTGATGATGGTAAGGGAATGAGTAATGAAGGTATTCAAAATTCTCTAAAATTAGGGGCTTCTGCGGATAACTATGAATATAACTCTCTATCAAAATTTGGTCTAGGCTTGAAGTCTGCTGCGTTTTCTCAAGGGGAAGAACTTCAGGTTATATCTTCAACAGGTGAAGGATTTAATAAATATATAATATCTCTTCCAGCAATTGCAGATAAACAAAAATATTTTGCTTCTCGATTAGATTTAGATGAATTTGATCAAGAATTGATCCATAAGTATCTATCATCAAAACAAGGAACAATCATTAGAGTGACACAAATTAGGATGATTAATCATCCTAGTGTAAAAAATACAATTGAAGAATTAAAAACCAAAGTAGGAACTATATATTACTACTTTATGAAGGATGGTTTAGATATTAAAATTGACGATGAATCAATAGAGCCATTTGATGTACTTTGTGTTGAAGAAGCTAACTCTAATGGCAATTTAGATGAAAACGAATGGGATGGCAAAACAGTTAAATGGATAGAAAAAGAAAAAGAAATAACTCTTGATGCCGATGCTAATGTTAAAGCAAAAATAGAAATAACTCAACTTCCTTATCCACCACTTTTTGAATTAGAAAAACCTGGAGAGCAAAAGAAAATCAGGGATAAATACAAGATTGATGCTGGTAATTATGGATTTTATGTTTACAGAAACAAACGCTTAATTTCGTGGGCAGAATCTTTTAACGGAATTATTCCTCCAGACCAAGAATTATACGCCTTTAGAGGTCGTATATTGATTGATGAATCAGCCGACGATAGCTTTAATATCGATGTTAAAAAGTCAACCATAACTTTATCTGATGAAGCACTTAACGAAATTAGTGACCGTTCTGATGAATATAAACGCAAAAGTAGAAAAGCTTGGAGACGAGCTAACTCCCTAAGAAAACAAATGTTAGGGAGAGATCCAAATTCTACCTCTAATAGTATTGCGTCTGAATTTGAACCTCCAGATTTTCTTCCTGGGGAACAACTCCCTACTGTACAAATAGAGAATGAAAAAAATAAAAGAGAAAAAGAGATAGAGACTGAAATGCTCTCTAGAATCCGGAGAATTGCTGCGCGAGATAAAGGTGAATCTGAAGGACGGAAAATTACTGAGGATGAATTAGAGAAAAGCGATCTTGAAATAGCACTTAAAGGGAAGTCAAACCCAGAAGCCAGCAAAATTTATAGAGTAGAATCAGTTGAAGATAATGCTCTTTGGGAGCCTTACTATGATACCGATCATGGAGGTTGTGTAAGAATTAACAAAGGTCATAGGTTTGCCAGATTAGTTTTTGAAGATAATATTGACAATACTGATTTACAGGTGATTTTTGATTTATTGTTATTGCAATTAGCAACAGCAGAAACTTATATTCAAAAATCAATTACTTCTTCTCCACGCTCTGAAATTGAGAAATTAACTTCTGAATATAGGCGTATTACTTCAGAATATTTGGCAGCTTTGTGTCGAAATCGCGAAGGAAAACTTCCTCCTATTAGAGAATCATAGATATGAATATTTTAGGACAGCCTATTTGGAGCTTAATATCTACTTGCTTTAATGGTTCTGATATAGCTTACATATATTTATGGATATCAAAAAAATATAAAGTTATATATGTAGGTCAGACAAACGGAAAACGAGGCTCTTTTGGTAGAGCTTTTAGTCACATCCAAGATGGCGGTACTCTTCGATTACAGTTTGAAGAAAAAGTTGGTATCAAGCTAGAAGAAGCAGATGATTTAGTTCTTGTATCTTATCCTCTTCCTCAGCAGCAAGAATATATGAGCATAGAATCCTCATATCGTGAGGCTATCGAATATCTAGTTCAGATAAAACTAAGAGATATTCGAGGAAAATTAGAATCCTAAATTTAATTTAATTTCTAATATTAGGTCTTCAGATAGAGTCCCAAATTGTACTCTAGAAAAGTACGCAGACGAAATTGTTAAAAATTTTCAAGACAATTATTCTAAGATAGGCATAAAAACACAAATAACTCAGGATAAAATTAATTTTTAATTAGACTTAAGAATATATAAGAGTAGCCTAATTGAGATTCGACGACCTACTATCACGAGCAGACGACAAGACGCTACAAAGCTTACTTGGTAGCGCCGCAGTACGCCTAATCAGACTTCTCGACCCTAGTCTTGCTACCCCAACTCGCCTGCGAGAAATTTTACTCAGCCTGCACTCACGCGAGAGTTTATTGCTATCCAAAAACTCTCGTTTGTGTCTTTTTGAACTTTTACGACCACAAGAAGCTAAAATCCTTGCTTTAATTCTAGATGCTCCAAATCATCAAGATATCTACCAATCTTTAAAAAAAGTCAAAATTCGTCGTGGTTCCGATCGGGAACGCGCTCTTTTTGACTTCTTTGAACTGAGTGTACCCGAAATTGAAGTAGCTATAGAAGCCGCATCAGTAGAGTTAACAACACCTAAATACCCATTATTCGCACATCAACGCCGCGCCGCACAGCAGGTCAAACAGTACCTTACCCAAGACCCCCGGCGCGTTCTACTACATTTACCTACTGGAGCGGGAAAGACGCGCACCGCTATGAATGTTATTGCAGATCACCTACGATCGCATGAACCGACCATTGTAATCTGGTTAGCCTATAGTGAAGAACTCTGCGAACAAGCTGTGGCAGAATTTAAACGCGCATGGGAATATCTTGGCGATCGCCAACTCGTAGTCTACCGTTTCTGGGGAACTCACGAAATAAACTTAGAGCAAGTGCGTGATGGTATTGTCGTCGCTGGACTTTCTAAAGTCTATAACGCAGTCAGACGTAGCATTAGATTTATTAACCAACTTGGTGCGCGTGCTTCCTTAGTTATTATTGATGAAGCACACCAAGCGATCGCCGAAACTTATCAATTAATTCTCGATGCTTTAGTGATTCCCTATAAAAACACAGCACTGCTAGGATTAACAGCAACCCCAGGGCGCACCTGGGCTGATATTAGTACAGATGCTAAATTAGCTCAATTTTTTGCCAACCATAAAGTTACTTTGGAAATTCCTGGTTATGAAAATCCTATAGAGTATTTGGTGGCAGAGAAATATTTAGCAAAAGCACAGTATCGCTCCCTATTTTATGAAAGCGGCTTAAAGTTAACTGAAAGAGACTTAGCGCAGATTGAAACAGATTTAGAAATTCCATCATATATTCTTAATCAATTAGCTGAAGATGAACAACGCAACCTAAGAATTATTTTAGAAATTGAAAAACTCACTTATCGACATCAGCGAATTTTAGTGTTTGCTATTTCTGTAGAACACGCTCGACTCTTAGCCTGTGTACTCCAAATCAGGGGTCTAAAAGCAAGTGCTATAACAGCTAATACGCCTCCCCAACAGCGAGAGCATTTAATCACTAGCTTTAAAGATAATTCAACAGATCCCAAAATACTTTGTAACTTTGGTGTCCTCACTACAGGATTTGACGCACCACGCACCAGCGCCGCTGTAATTACCCGTCCTATAAAATCTCTGGTTCTTTATAGTCAAATGGTAGGGCGTGCGATTCGAGGACTGAAGGCAGGAGGCAATGAAACCGCAGAAATAATCACTGTTGTTGACAGTAACTTGCCAGGATTTGGTTCGGTAGCAGAAGCTTTTAGTAACTGGGAAGATGTGTGGAATTTAACCAAAAATAAAACTGAATGATTTGTCTAAATTATTAGAAATTTTCTCATTTAGCTACAATTGTTATTTTAGTTAAATTTTGGGTAAATATAAAATAGAGCGTTTTTAGATTATGTTGGACACTTCACACAAATGACAGCAAATCCTCATGACATCGTTCCAGCCCATCTAGCAGTACAAGCAATGCGTGATAATGGCTACAGGAATGCCGCTTACGCGATCGCTGAACTGATGGACAACTCAATCCAAGCAGGTGCTACTCATGTCGAGTTACTCTGTGCAGAGAAAAAAGAATTAGTCAATTCTAGACAACGCTCGCGCATCCATCAAGTCGCTGTCTTGGACAACGGTTGTGGTATGGATGCTAGCGTATTGCGGATGGCATTGCAGTTTGGAAACGGTACTCATCTTAACGAAGCTGATGAAAATCGTGGAATTGGACGTTTTGGGATGGGACTACCTTCTTCATCAATTTCTCAATGCCAGCGTGTCGAAGTTTGGTCTTGGCAAGAAAGCCCAGAAAATGCCCTTTATAGTTACCTTGACCTCAATGAAATTCGTCAAAGGCGGATGACTGAAGTACCTGAACCACAGCTAAAAGCAGTTCCTCATCTCTGGTTGAAAGTAGGTAAATATTTTGAGAGCAGTGGCACCCTAGTCGTTTGGTCGAATATTGATCGTTGTATTTGGAAAACAAGTAACTCAATTATTGATAATTCTGAACTGCTTATTGGCAGGATGTACCGAAAATTCTTAAATAGCGGTCAAGTTGAGATTCGGATGTTTGCATTTGAGATAGATGATCTAATCCCCATCGTTAATGAGAAAAAAGCTCGACCCAATGACCCTGGTTATCTGATGGCAAAAACCTCTTGCCCTAAACCCTTTAACGAAATCTCAATGTTCCAACCTTGGGGAGATGAGGATCAGTATGAAGCCATCGTCACAATTGATTTTCGGGGTAAGTCCCATGAAGTCAAAGTTCGCTACTCCTATGCTAAAGAAGAAGCTAGACTAACTGGTAAGCGTGGTAGTAATCCAGGTGAACAACCGCACGGCAAACACGCTGCTAAAAACATTGGTATTTCCCTTGTACGAGCAGATCGAGAATTAGAACTAGATCAAGAGTTAGTCATTAAATATGATCCAGTAGAACGCTGGTGGGGAGTCGAAATTGAGTTTCCACCAGGACTAGACGATTTGTTCGGCGTAACTAATAACAAACAAACAGCACGGAACTTCACTGAAATTGCTAAGTTAGATATAGAATCCCTTTTAGGAAATGATAAAACTATCATTGAACTTAAAGACGAACTAAAAGAAGACGAAGATCCAAAAGGTCCTCTACTAGAACTTGTAATGAAAGTAGATGCACAACTTAAAATTATCCGTCGTTTACTGAAAGCACAGACTAAAGGTACTCGCGGCACTGATGAGAAGCGCTATAAAGAAGTTTCTGAAGAAAAAGGAACTTATAAAACAGGAACTCGCAAACAAGAAGGCCATAAAGGCGGAAGCGATAAAGATGAATCACTACCCAAAGAAAAGCGTGAAGAAGTCATTAAGGATGCTTTAGTCAAGCAGGGCGTAGCTGAAATTAGAGCTAAGGAACTCGCGGCAACTACTGTCGATAATGGACTCAAGTACACTTTTGCTGAAACTGACATAGAAACTGCTGCTTTCTTTTCCGTCACACCAAGAGGTGGTAGTATTATTATCATGCTTAATACTAACCATCCAGCTTACAAAAATCTTATGGAAATTTTAGCAGAAGAGGTAGAAGGAGTTGACGTAGAAATCTTACGCGGGCGTTTAACTAACTCCCTGGAAGGATTGAAATTACTTTTGATGGCATGGGCGCGTTATGAAGACGAACAACCAGATGGAAAAAGAAAACAAGCCGCTCAAGATGCCCGAGTTGACTGGGGAAGAATCGCGCGACAATTCCTAGAAACTGAAGAATAGCCAAAAAAATTGTGATTATACCGGGAATTCAATTAGAAAAGATTTGTACAGAAGCCTATAAGGAAATTCTTCTTGTTGCTCCTTTTATTAAGGCTTCTGTTCTTAAAAAATTACTTACACAAATATCTTCTGAAGTCACCATAAAATGTGTTACCCGCTGGCAACCTGAAGAGATTATTGCAGGTGTGAGCGATTTAGAGGTATGGTCTTTGCTTAAACAACGTCCTCAATCTTTTCTTTGGTTAAGACCCAACTTACACGCTAAATATTACCGTGCTGATGAACAATGCTTAGTGGGTTCAGCTAATTTAACAGCGAAAGCTTTGGGTTGGTCAAAGCTATCTAATCTTGAACTAATGATTCAATTACCTGCTACTCAAGGAAATTTCCAGACTTTTGAAACCGAACTTTTCCAAGGTTGTATTCAGGTTGATGAGAATTTGTTTGAGCAAATGTCAACAACAGTGCAGCTATTAACTGCACAATTTCTCAAAAATTTGTCTATTATTAGTATCATTTCTGATAGTTTAGCAGAAGATTCAGATATTACAGAAATTTGGCTCCCTAGTTTGCGAAATCCAGAAAATTTGTATTTAGCCTATTCGGGACAAGAGGATAGATTGACTTTAATATCACGGGATGCAGCTGCTCAAGATTTGCGATCGCTATCTATTCTTCCTAATCTAACGAAAATAGCTTTTATATCTTATGTAGGAGTTATTTTACTCCAAAAACCTATCATTCAAAAAATAGATTCCTTTGTTATAACACCGCAGACATTTGGTGCTGTAAGAGATTTATTAGCATCTCTTTCTTGTGCAAAGTTACCAAATTTTCAAGCTGATCGCGCTTGGCAAACATTAATGCGTTGGTTACTATATTTTCACCCTAATCAAAACACTTAATCAATGCACAGTATTCAGGCATTAAAAAACCACCTAGGTAGGTGGTGCCAAACAATACAGTTACATTCTACACAAAATCCTAAACAGCAATCGCATGGCGTAATTAATTAGTTGTGATCGAGCTAATCTTATTGGTGTTTTGTTAATTTTCATCTCATCAAATTTCTTATGCAATGCAATGTTCAGAGGTAACGTCTCCATCACTGTAATCCACTTACCATCAGGTTTACCGTTCTCCCTGAACTGATAACCTTTCTCTACTTGGATATTGCAGTGCTTTACCCTAGCGTGCTTGATTTCAATCCTAGTGAAGCACCATTGAAACAACGCGGTTTTACAAATATCAGAACCACCGCTACTCACTTTATTTTCTAAATCTCCTGAGCTTTCTTCTCTAGGAGCGCAGCCTAAGCCTTTCAGGAAACGTGCCAAAGACAGATGGCGCTTAGTATTTCTCTTTTCTCCTGGGTAGAACTTAACATCTGGTTTACCGTCTACCAAATAGTTCTCGATCGGAAAAACCTGACTGATCAAGATTGACTGAATCCTCAAGCCAAAGCCAAATT
This sequence comes from uncultured cyanobacterium, assembly GCA_963744145.1. Classification (GTDB taxonomy): domain Bacteria; phylum Cyanobacteriota; class Cyanobacteriia; order Cyanobacteriales; family CAWUOF01; genus CAVUSO01. The sequence continues at coordinate 4,052,646 of CAVUSO010000001.1, forward strand.
CTTTAAAAACTTTCCGATATTTGTCAAACCTGACATCTTCCAGTAGCAGCGATCGCAGTTCTCGTTCGATTACAATCTCCTCTTCCTGAATCCCGCAGATCCGTTCAGCGTGCCGTCGCACATCGTCTTTCAATCCAGATCCACCAGTTGCAGCGTAAAGGCGATCATATTTGGCTGATTTCTTCTTGCCTGCTATCCACGCCCAAAGCAAAGGTAAATTTTCTCCTTCTGGTAATCGGCGTGAATTGATCAATGCTGCTTCAGGAAATTGCCATGCTAGCTTTTGTCTAGCGTAATTGATAATTGGACTTTGCACCCTATTGAGGTGTGCAAGTTGCAGCACTAGCTCTCGAATTCGCACAATTGTGAAATCTCTAACTTGCAAGAATTCTCGATTATTATCTCCGTACTGCATCCCGTAAAGTGCTAATGCAAGAGCGTCGTTAGTATCTTTCTTATCAGGAAGTCTTAAAGCTTTCCGGTGTTCTTTTAACTTCTTGTGATCAACTAACCTAAGTTCTATCCCAGCACGAGCAAGATGAGTTGACCAAAGCTTTAGGTAGTTCACCCCCGTTGGTTCTGCTACGGCGATAACATCAGAGCGATCACCAATAAATTCCAACAACAGTTTCAGTCCATGTGAATCTGCATGGAAAATTTCAAAGTGCTTCTTAGACCTAGCGTATGCTATAATGTCAGCAGGTTTTTCTAACAATAAGCACACGGTCACAGTTGCCTTTGATACGTCCAATCCAAGGTAACGTTTATTATTCATTTTTCGCTTAGGTGATATTGCCAAAATCTCATCTCTGCGGTTTACGAATCACCCAAAAACCCAATGTTAAACACGAGTTTGATTCACCCTTAAAACCATTAATTAGAGAGAGATTAAGTTGAGTTATGAGTAGCCGAGTTTATGAAAATAGAAAAACCCTAAAGAGTTTGTTTCTTCCTTAAAACCCTAAGTTACTCTTATCCAACTGCAAGAAGGTTTGGAAGCTTCCTGCTACCTCCCCAGGGGAGAGGTTTCGTCTAGTGGCTAACTAGACTCATCAGGAAGGTCTAAAACTCAGCGTTCATTTCTATGGGGTGAGGTAAATCATCAGGTTAGTCCTCATCATCATCAGGGTGATCCTGGTCTACGACGGTATAACCTTCTAGAGTTATGTCCTCGACTTCAAATAAGTTACTAGGTATCTCGTCATAATGCTCATCTGGGTGATCATTTTCTTCCTAATCGTTATGCTTTATCAGTTCCTAATTACTCTGAAGTATTTTACCGACTCAAAACTAACAAGTAGTTTATTTAAGTAACATAGGCAAAGTATGAATATTCAAACCTCTCAAACTCGTGCAATATATCTTGACTACCACTCTACAACACCTGTCGATCCAAGAGTGGCAGAGATAATGCTGTATCACCTAACAGTAAATTTTGGCAACGCTAGCAGTACAGATCATACTTATGGCGATGAAGCAGCAGAAGCAATATTACAAACTTGTCGTAACGTTGCTGAATTAATAGGAGCTAAACCGCGAGAAGTTATATTTACTTCAGGAGCAACTGAAAGCATTAATTTAGTAATCCAAGGGAGTTTAGTTAATTCTGAAAAACCTCAAAAGATTGGTTTACTATCAGTTGAACATAAAGCAGTTTTAGATACCTGTTATACTTTAGCGAAAAAGAGACTTGTTCAACTAATTGAACTCCAAGTTGATTCAATGGGTAGACTTGACCTCGAATATCTAGAGCAAATTTGTAGATCAGGTTTATCTCTGCTTTGTATAATGGCAGCTAATAATGAGGTAGGTAATATTTACCCGATTAAAGAAATTGGCAAAATTGCTCAGAATTATGATATTCCTTTCTTGTGTGATGCTTCCCAAGCAGTTGGAAAAATTCCGATTAACTTTGAAGACTGGGGAATTACATATTTAGCAATTTCAGCTCATAAACTTTATGGACCAAAAGGCTCAGGGGCTTTAATTGTAAGAAAAGGTCATAACTTAACCCCTCTGATATTTGGAGGAGGACATCAAAGAGGGATGAGGTCTGGAACTCTTAATGTCCCTGGTATAGTTGGATTAGGAGAAGCTTGTCACCTTCGTTTAGAGGAAATGGATACAGATGAAAAAGCGATCGCAAATCTTAGAGATAGATTGCAAAACTTACTAATAGATAAAATTCCTGGTTTAGTAATTAACGGAGATAGATCAAATCGTCTACCGGGCAATCTTCATATTTCAATCCCAGATGTTCCTAATAGCGCCATTATTGCTAGAGTACGCTCTAAATTAGCTATTTCAACTGGTTCAGCTTGTTCATCAGGTGTTGAAGCTCCTTCTCATGTACTTCGAGCTATGGGTCTTCCTTCTCATATAATTGAAGGTGCATTACGGATTGGGATTGGTAAATTTACGACATCTGAAGATATAGAACAAGCTGCTGATATTCTTTCAACTGCCGTTGGTCGTACTCGTCAAGTTTTGTCTTAAGTTGATGACTATAGCGATCACTCCCAACCCAACCCAAAACTACTGCTCACAACCAAAACTATCCTGATCTCGATCGAACTTATGTGGATCAGGTGGTAAAACCCAAGTCTGACTTTTGGCAATTCCTAATAATGATTATTTTTAGATAGAAAATAAAGTCTCAATACTTGAGTTAATCTAAATTAACTGATCCGATCTAACCATTAGCTATAGTTAATCTGTTTGATTCATAAATAGCCGAGGGCAAAGCATTCCGGTCATAGTTTTCTTCATTTAGGCAATCACTGATCTGCCGGAATGCTTTGCCCCTACAGACCCGGACAAAATTCTGTTCATGTTTTATTTAGGTTCGCTATAGAGCAATACGGTTCAGTTATCTGTAGGGGCGAAGCATTCGGGCGATCATTTATTGCTCAAGTTCGTTAATATTATATCCGAATGCTTCGCCCTTCTGCGCCGATATCTGTAGGGGCATAGCATTCGGGCGATCATTTATTGCTCAAGTTTTACCCTGAGCGAAGTCGAAGGGCCGTTAATATTATATCCGAATGCTTCGCCCAGTTCTGCTGCGCCGATATCTGTAGGGGCGAAGCATTCGGGCGATCATTTATTGCTCAAGTTTTACCCTGAGCGAAGTCGAAGGGCCGTTAATATTATATCCGAATGCTTCGCCCTTCTGCGCCGATATCTAAGAAATCGCGCCGATGCTCATATTTAATTAATCAAATTTCGCCGATCGCGATGGGAGTCAACTTGATGAGTAATTATTTGTCATTCTTCCCAGAAGTATTGTTTATGCTGATTAGTTATGGAATTGGTGCTATCCCCATCACTTACTGGGTAGTAAAATTACTCACAGGTCAAGATTTAACCCAAGTGGGTACTGGAAATATTAGTGTAACTGCGGCTTTTCGTTATGGAGGAAAAATTAGTGGGATTATCTCGGTCATCGGTGAAGTTACTAAAGGAATGATTCCCGTTTATATAGCACAAATTTGGTTTCCAGCAACACCAGCTTGGCAAATTGTGGGCTTATGTTTTTTAGTGATGGGTAGATATGCGATCGCTAAAGGTGGAGGAGTTACCAATGCTACTTGGGGAGTTCTCTTGTATTCACCTGTAGTAGCATTATCATCAGGAATAATAGGGTTATTAGTATTAATTGTGGGACGAAAGTTTTTTCCCTCCCAACCGCACCAAGTTAGATTAAGAAGTGCCCGATGGGGATGTCTGAGTGGACCAATTTGGGTATTAATTTGGCGTCAATCTGTTTTAGAATTCTTAGTAGCAGTAGGATTAGCTTTATTGCTAGTAAGCATAAATATTCGTCAAAGTGATGATTTTTCCTAAAATAACACGATTATTAACATTGACTGATCAATTAGATCCCCAAGTTTGCGGTGAAAAAGCAACTCGTTTAGCCCAATTAAAACAAGCTGGTTTTCCTGTTCCCGTTGGTTGGATTTTATTACCTGCTAATAAAATCGAAAGTCTCGACCAGATTCCTGTTAACTCTTATCCATCCTGGATCGTGAGATCGTCAGCTCTAGGAGAAGATAGCGATCGCCATTCAGGAGCGGGACAATATTTAAGTATTGGACCAGTAACTACAGTAACAGAATTAACTGAAGCGGTCAATCGTTGTCGTCAGTCCTATTGGGAAGAAAGAGCGATCGCGTACCGTCGTCACCGAACTTTACCTGATCAAAATATCGCTATATTAATTCAACCTTATATTCCTGGTCAAGTTGCAGGAGTAATGTTTACCCGTCATCCTTTAGATGGGGGTTCCCAAGTAATTATTGAAGCATTACCGGGAGGTGCAGAAGGGGTAGTGAAAGGACAATCTACTCCCTTACATTTAGAAATAGATTTTAGTACAACTACTCGCTTAGAACAAAGTTTACAGTTAGCTCAAACACAACTTGATATCATCCGTGAACTGGTGAAACAAGCTCAAGCAATTGAAGCATTTTTTCATGGTTTACCTCAAGATATTGAATGGAGTTGGGATGGTGAAAAAGTTTGGATTTTGCAAAGTCGCTCAATTACTAATTTAGATCCGATTTGGACTAGAACTATTGCTGCTGAAGTAATTCCTGGAGTCATCCATCCTTTAACTTGGTCAATTAATCGTCCTTTAACTTGTGGAGTGTGGGGAGAAATATTTCAGATGATTTTGGGTGAAAAATCAGCGGGATTAGACTTTAATCAAACTGCAACTTTGCTCGGTTCCCATGCTTATTTTAATGCGACTCTCTTGGGAGAAATATTTAGAATGATGGGATTACCCGAACAAGGGTTGGAATTTCTATTACGAGGACAAAAAATTAGCAAACCACCCTTAAGAAAAGTTTTATCTGGTTTACCAGGTTGGTGGAGATTGCTCCAAAAAGAACGAATTTTAGATCAGGAATTTCACCGCGATCTCCAGCAAATCTTTTTACCAGCTCTCCAAAGTTTAGCTCAAATTCCTGCGGCTGATTTATCTTTGACTGGGTTACTAGCTAGAGCTATAAAAATTCAGGTTTGGTTAAAAAAAATCACCTATTATAATATCTTAGGACCGATTGGATTAGCAATCAGGCGATCGCTATTTAAAATTCCCCAAGAATGGTTAAATAGTCCTACTGCTCCCGAAATAGCTTCCCTGAGACAATTACAACAACTAGCAACCAAATTAAAATCAGCAGATTTGCCAAAATTTCCCACGGGAGTAGAAATTGAATTTCAACGTTGGATTAATACCTATGGATATTTAAGCGAAGTTGGTACGGATATTGCGGTATCTACCTGGTGTGAAAATCCCGATCATTTGCGTCAGATCTTAATCAATATGGCTCAAAATCCAGTTACTGCTAAACCAGAGCTATTATCATCACAATTAAACTGGTGGCAAAATTGGCGATTAGCTCAATGCGATCGCAGAAATCTAGTTAAAAGTCAAATTAGTGAAATTTATGCACGTTTCTTAGCTCATTTACGTTGGACTTTTTTAGCCATAGAAGCTCACGGATTAACCAGACAAGAATTAGCAGAACCTGGAGATATTTTTTATTTAGAGTTTCGCGAAATTAAAGCATGGATTGAAAGAACAGAAAAGATAATTTTAACAGAGCGGATTAAACCCAGAAGAGAACAAGTAAAACGCGATCGCGATCGGGTAGTACCGGAAGTAGTTTATGGAAATTTATTACCAGAAGTGTCGCAACTACCAGAAAATCAGCTAGGGAGCAAAGATCATTTTTTCCAAGGAATCCCTGCTAGTGCTGGTTGTGTAGAAGGATATATTAAAATCTATCGCAATTTCACCCTGGATTTAACCGATGGGGAAAAACCAGTCATGTTAGTACCCTATACCGATGCGGGTTGGGCACCATTATTATTAGGAGCAAAAGCAATTATCGCTGAAGTTGGGGGACAATTATCTCACGGAGCTATAATTGCGCGTGAATATGGTATCCCCGCAGTGATGAATATTCCTCATGTAACTACACTTTTACAAGATGGTCAAAAAGTCAGAGTAGATGGATATCGGGGAACTGTAGAAATATTAGATGAGGATATACCCCAAAATAGCCTGAACTGAACCTAATTGTATTTTATTTTCCCGTAGGGGCAAAGCATTTCGGCGCATAAATAAATAATTAAACGTTTACCCTGAGCGTAGTCGAAGGGAAGAATAATAAGACCGAAATGCTTTGCCCCCATATTTAAGCAACCAACAGATCAACTACATACTATATATATTGCAATATGGTTCAGTTAAGGATATTTTTGAGCATCTCGGCGCAGAAGAGGGTGAAGCATTCGGGTATAATATTACTGCTTTGATTGTTCAATTATCGCCCGAATGCTTCACCCCTACACTTATCAACTTAAGGGAATCACAATATAAATTTATCAGTTCCTGCTACGATAGAATCATGATCATGCCGATCGCGATAATGGGCTGGTAAAGTAATCGTAAAAATTGAACCTTTTCCTAACTCACTTGCAACCTGAATATTTCCGCTCATCATTTGGCAAAATTTCCTAGTAATTGTCAGTCCTAACCCCGTACCCCCATATTTACGAGTAAAAGATTCATCTGCTTGAGTAAAAGCTTGAAACAGTTTTTCTTGTTGTTCCAAATTCATCCCAATCCCTGTATCCTGAACCGAAAAACTAACCCACTCTTGCTCATGCTCCCAAAACCTGACCACATTGAGAGAAATTGTGCCATTTTGGGTAAATTTATTAGCATTACTTAACAAATTAAATAAACCCTGACGTAATTTTACTATATCTCCATACATTGTCCCAATATCTTCAGGACAGTTAACGTTTAAAGTATTAGAATTTTTGTCTAATAAAGGTGCAAAAATCATCTCTACTTCTTTGAGAATTGAAATAATCTCAAAAGTTTCTAAATAGAGATTCATTTTCCCAGCTTCAATTTTTGATAAGTCTAAAATATCGTTAATAATCTCTAACAGATGTTTCCCAGCACTATTAATTCTTTGTAAGTCGGCAATTATCTCTTCCGGGTCAACTTCTCCAATTTCTTCTTGTAAAATTTCACTATAACCGATAATTGCATTTAAGGGAGTACGCAGCTCATGACTCATATTCGCAAGAAATAAACTTTTAGCTTGGGAAGCTTCTTCTGCTTCAGCACGACATTTTTGTGCTTCTTGACTTCTGGTTTCTAAATCAGCAAAAGATTTTTGTAATTCGCTACTCATGCGATTAAAAGCATTCCCTAAAGTTCCTAGTTCATCGTTTCGCTCAATATTTACTTGCTGATGAAAATCACCCTGAGAAATATTTTTTGCTGCTAAAGTCAAACGGGAAATTGGTTTCATCATTCTTCCAGTTAATAACCAGGTTAAAGTGCCAATGATGATCACCGTAAGTAGAGCTAAAAAAAATGCTATTTGGACAAAAAATACTTCCTTTTCTAAAACTTCTGTTTCTTGTTGTAAAATCACTACTCCCCAGTCATTTTTAAGTTTATTTCCCTGCGCTAACCATTTAATTCCTTGTTGATCAATAAAAGAAAATAAACCTGTTTTTCCAGCTAAGATGGCTTTTACTGGTTCATAGTCTTGCCAATTTGTAAGTTTGTTTCCTGAAATTAAACTACGGTCAGGATGAGCTAAAAGCTGTCCTTTTTCATCTACTAAAAAAGCAAATCCGGTTTTTTCTACCCGAACTGCTCCCACTATTTCTACTAAATCAGTTAAAATGGTAGAACATAAAAAAATGCCTTTCATGGGTTGATTTTTATTACTTATATCGGGCATATATCGGGCATTTTTATACTGTTGATATGCTAAATTAATCAATCGGTAAGTAGTCGGTTCTGCTTGTCCCGTAACTGATAAACCAGGATAGTTTTTTTGAAATAATGATACTGCCTCAGTGGTAGCATGATCATAAACTCCACTAAAATTACCTTGGTAATAGTTAAGTTGGCTTAATTTTTGCTGTAGGGCTTTGACTAAATTACCATGATCACCTACTTTTAAACTAATTAATTCGTGAATTGGTGCGGCAAAAATAACTGCTGGTTTGCCACTAACCCGAGAAATTAATGTTTCTGTACTATATTCCTTACCGTTAATGATATCTTGAAACCACTGGCGATCGCCTCGATAGATATGGTCTGGTAATCTCCCATTGCTACGCACAGTATTATATCCATTTAAGTTATAAATATCTGCCGTATATAGATAGGGATAAGTCTGTTTAACTATAGTCATAATCGCTAACTGTTTTTTTTCATCCATGCTTGCTATCTCAGGAATTTCACTGACACTTTTTAAAATCAAAACATTATTTTCTTCCCATTTAGACACATTTTCTGTTAAGGTATTTACCTTTAATTCTAGATTCTTTTTAGTTTGATTACTAATAATTCTAACTGCATAAAAACTAGCCAAAAATATCGCCCCAATAATTGGGGGCACAATGCCTAATAATACTACCACAGTAATGCGAAATCGTAAACTAAGAAAAAGTTTCTTTACCATAGAAATATTCTGGTATTGACAAAGATGCTTTGGCACAGATAAATTGATCTTAACAAGATTTTGCTCGATAATTTTATCGATGCGATCGGATCATTAACTTTATGAACTTACCTTCTTTTCTTTGGTTATGGAAAATAGCTGCTTGGTCAATGGGTTTTACCTTGATTGCGTATTTATTACTAGCAATAACGGGTACTTCGCTATTTTACCTTCGTTATAGCAAACACCAAAGACCTCGGTGGTTGCGACCTCTTCACTATATCACTGGTGGAGTAATGATTGGATTAGTGCTGATCTTGCTGGGGGTCGGTTTAGTCGGTACGATCGGTTATTATGGTAACTTGGGTCATTCCATTCACCTAGCTGCTGGTTTAACAGTAGTAATATTAGTAATTATCTCCGCGTGGAGTTCTACCCAGATTAGCATTAAAAAAACCTGGGCTCGTCCTGTTCATATCGGTACTAATCTCCTGCTCTTAGGAGGATTACTTTGGGTGACGTTAACTGGATGGACAGTAGTGCAAAAATATTTACCTTAAAAATCGATATTCAGAGGAGCGCGAGGAAAAGGAATCACATCTCGAATATTAGCCATTCCCGTCATAAACTGGACTAAACGCTCAAATCCTAAACCAAATCCAGCATGAGGAACTGTACCATAACGACGCAAATCTAAATACCACCAATAATCTTTTACATTTAAACCCTGATTGGTGATTCTTTTTTCCAAGACTTCCAAACGCTCTTCCCGTTGAGATCCACCAATAATTTCTCCAATTTTCGGTGCTAAAATATCCATCGCAGCTACAGTTTTTTCGTCATCATTCAACCGCATATAAAAAGCTTTAATTTCTACTGGATAATCAGTCAGAATAACTGGCTTTTTAAATACTTCTTCAGCGAGATAACGTTCATGTTCTGATTGCAAATCTAATCCCCAATTGACGGGATATTCAAATTGTTTATCGGCTTTTTCTAAAATTGCAATTGCTTCTGTATAAGTTAATCGAGCGAATTCATTATTAATAATATTCTCCGCTGTAGCTAGAACTGAGTTATCAATCCTTTGATTAAAAAATTCCAGATCATCAGCACATTTTTCCAACACTGATTTAAAAATATGCTTTAAAAAAGCTTCAGCTAAATCCATATCCCCTTTTAAGTCACAAAAAGCCATTTCTGGTTCGATCATCCAAAATTCTGCTAAATGTCGAGAGGTATGAGAATTTTCAGCTCGAAATGTTGGTCCAAAAGTATAAACATTACTAAAGGACATAGCCATAATTTCCGCTTCGAGCTGTCCACTCACGGTCAGAAAAGCTGGTTTACCAAAAAAATCCTTACTGTAATCTACCTCTTGAGCTGCTGTACGCGGCAAATTCTGCAAGTTTAAACTGGTAACTGCAAACATTTCCCCTGCACCTTCACAATCACTAGCTGTGATAATGGGGGTATGCACCCACAAAAAACCCCGTTCTTGAAAAAATTGGTGAATCGCACTAGCACAAGCATTGCGAACTCGAAATACCGCACCTAAAGTATTAGTCCGCGATCGCAAATGTCCAATTTCCCGTAAAAATTCAAAACTATGACGTTTTTTCTGTAAGGGATAACTTTCTGGATCAGCTTCACCATAAACGATTAATTCTGAAACCTTTAATTCAATCCTTTGTCCTTTAGCTGGAGATGTCACTAAAACACCATGAATTTCGACAGAAGCCCCAGTATTTAATCGTTTCAGGATATTCTCGTAATCGGGCAAATCCACATTAACTACAGCTTGAATATTGGCCATTGATGAGCCATCGTTAACTTCTAAAAAAGTAAATTCTTTTAATTCGCGCTTAGTCCTGATCCATCCTTGGATCGAAACTAACTCACCAGGTTGGCCATTTTTTAATAAATCAGCAATCCGTCTTGTTGTCATTTCTTTATCCTTTTTACCAAGTGTATTAGACCAGAAAGCAAAAGTAACTAGGACAGTCAAGATGACTGTCCCACAAGAGTCCTTAAACATCTAACCTGTACAAGATTTTAAGATCCAGCCAATCACAATCCCTAATCCACCAAAACGAATTGCTTGCCAAAAAGGTTCTCTTAAGCTTCTCCAATTCAACAGATTACTTTCGAGATTGAGTTCTAAAGCTTCTAATTCTGCCTTAATCTGTTTTAACTCTTGCTTTAATTCTGGCAATAAATTTTGACGCGATTGCTGGTGGATTTCCTCCCGTCGATGACCAAGTTCCTGCTGTCGTAAGCGATCGCGTTTTACTTGTTCATAACGGGCTTTAATTTGGGCCAAAGACTCCTCAGTAGTTTGTAATTCTTGCTCAAACTCTGGCTCATTGACCCCATTAGTCGAATTCGGAGATGGTTCTTCTGGCGAATTCATCGCAAAATTTTTAAAATAAATAAAGTTAAGATCGGTGCAAATCATTTTATTGAATTAGACCATGACCAATCTTACTCCAATTAACACCACCAATCAGACCGGATTACTTAGTCCGCTCCAGGAAAAGTTAACCCAATTCAGTACCCTAGAATTAGCCCAAGCTTTAGCCGAACGAATGGCCATTAATGATCAAGATTGGCATCGTTTAAAATCTAATCGTCCAGCCCGGGCTGGTGAACAAGTCACTGCTGCGTTAATTTTGTTAATTCAAGATCAACCCGCAGAAGCTTTAATTAGATTACAACAGGCATCTGGTTGGCTAGATCGTTCTGTCAGCGCACCTCCCTGTCCTACCCACGGACATCGGGACGCCAAATAGGCCCCATCCTGGTGATGATAGAGAATTAATCAGATTGTTGATTGTCCCGATCGCACAATTTTGGTAAAAAAAATTGACATTAGACAACCGACAATCTACAATATCTATTTTCAATGCTTAAACTATACTTACCTGGTTATCTAACCAGGGGGAAGCGCCGGGAATTTTTGACCCGTTTACAGAGTCTCAATTCCGTCCCCTGAGAATTCCAATCAACTTGATCGAAGATTTGGTAGAGAATAAATACTCCTCGACCACATTCCCCATCTAGATCAGGAATTTGGTTAGAATCATCATCATCACAACAAGAAGGAGGACTAAACCCACCTCCTTGATCGGAAATTACCCACCAATATTCGTTTTGGACTACAGAGAACTGAACCAAAACTTTTTTACTGGGATCTAGTTTATTGCCATGTTTGGCTGCATTGACTAGAGCTTCCTGTAAACCTAACCTTAGCTCTGCTTGCCATTGGTGAGGGATATCTGCCAATAGCAAATCCAAGATTGGACAAAGATAGAGCGTAGAGGCGAAGCTAATTGTACTCCAATTACGTCCACTTGGACAAAGTGAGATAGCAATCACAGAAAAAAACCCCTTAGCTTTCGGGTAGATAGACATCAGTTGGAGCGGGTTAAGCACCCTGATCGCTGAACCACCAAGGTTGCACCCAAACTTAAGTCAGTCAACAACTTTTTTCATAACGCTAGGGATGACTTATTATCTTCTTTAGCTATAAAAGTTACATAAGTTAAGACCTATGATTTCTTTTCCCAATTTGATTCTAGCACGTTTAAGCCGATTAATATCTTCTGAAAACCGAAGAATTTACAAGATTATTTAAGACCTAAATAGGGGTAATACCAATTTAATGTGAAGTTGCATAGAGCTAGATCCCCCTCGCATCCCCCTTAACAAGGGGGACTTTAAATTCATGCTCCCCCTTTTTAAGGGGGTTGGGGGGATCGGATTATATGTAGCTTCATAAAAAATTGATATAAGGCAGTTGAGGGGTGTGACCAGACAGGGAGCAGAGGTTTTAATGCTCAAAAATCCCCTGAAATTGCAGTAAATCAAGAGAAACTAGCACTGATAAGGTCTGGAAGCATTGTTGCGCCAATTCCCAGCGGTTTTCGCGTTTTAGCATGATAGTTAATTGGTGATGGAGACTAATCAAATAACGGACATCATTAGCTGCATAGCGTAGTTGTTCCTCAGATAGATTCGTGGGATTACCCCAATCGGAGCTCTGAGCGGTTTTATCAAGTTCTACCTGCTCTAGTTCTTGGACTAATTCCTTCAGTCCATGTTTATTCGTGTAAGTACGAGCTAATTTACTAGCGATTTTGGTACAAAAAACTGGGGCAACATGAATGTCCAGATAATAGCGTAAAGTCGCCAAATCAAACCGAGCAAAATGAAATACCTTATTTATAGTTGGCGTTTCCATCAGTTGTTTTAAATTGGGGGCTTCAGTCTGTCCCTGAGCAATCCGGACTACTGTAACTCGACCATGGGGATCGCACAATTGCACTAAACACAAGCGATCGCGCAGCGGTAATAAGCCCATTGTTTCAGTATCCACCGCGATCGCCGACTGAGCTAAATAATTGACCAATTGCTGCGGATCAAGATCGCGATCGCAGACCTGAAAGTCATCAAATACCATAATCTTGAGTAGAGATAGCAAAACACTAATTACCCCCCCTTCCCTAGTAGGGAAGGGGGTTGGGGGGTTAGGTCCGACGCCCCTAAATCTTAAATTTGGGCAGAGCCATTAATATTGAGAAACTTAGCGACTGTTTGCACATCCTTATCTCCCCGTCCGGAACAATTAATCACAATCCGCAGATTACCACTAACTTGAGGACAAAGAGTTTCTAAATAGGCGATCGCGTGAGCTGTTTCCAGAGCTGGAATAATTCCTTCCAACTTAGACAAACGTTCAAACGCTTTCAAAGCTTCCTGATCCGTGACACTATAATATTCAGCCCGACTGCTATCTTTCAAATAGCTATGTTCCGGACCAACACCAGGATAATCTAAACCAGCACTAATCGAATGGGGTTCAATCACCTGACCATCTTCATCTTGCAGCAAATAACTCATGGCACCATGCAAAACACCAATCCTTCCTTCAGTTAAAGTTGCAGCGTGCTTATTAGTATTAACTCCTTCTCCTGCGGCTTCAACCCCAATCAGTCTGACACAGGGATCATCAACAAATTCGTGAAATAAACCCATCGCGTTCGATCCACCACCAACACAAGCAAGCAAAATATCCGGTGTTCCTCCCCATTTTTCTAGACATTGATCTCGAGTTTCCCGACCAATAATTGCCTGAAAATCGCGTACTATCATGGGATAAGGATGAGGACCAGCAACCGATCCCAAAATATAATGGGTATTCTCCACATTAGTTACCCAATCACGAATTGCTTCTGAAGTCGCATCCTTTAATGTCCCTGTGCCCGCTGCTACTGGACGCACTTGGGCTCCCATTAACCGCATCCGAAATACATTTAAAGCTTGACGTTCCATATCATGAACGTCCATATAAATTACACAATCAATCCCAAACCGAGCGCATACAGTAGCTGTAGCGACACCATGTTGACCCGCACCAGTTTCAGCAATAATCCGCTTTTTGCCCATCCGTTTGGCTAACAGTGCTTGAGCCAGGGCATTATTAATTTTATGTGCCCCAGTATGATTTAAGTCTTCTCTTTTTAAATATATTTGTGGACTAGTACCATCGCTACTGGTATAATGGCTTGTCAGACGTTCTGCAAAATAAAGAGGACTAGGACGTCCCACATAATCCCGTAATAATTGCTGAAGTTCTGTTTGAAATGCTGCATCAGTACGACATTCCTGATAAGCTGCTTCTAGCTCAAATAGTGCGGGCATTAAAGTTTCTGGGACATATTTGCCCCCAAATTGACCAAAGCGCCCGAACGCATCTGGTCGCTGCACAGAACTATGGTTAGGTAATTGAGAAATAGATGAGAGGGGTATAGCAGTCACAGTAGAAAAATAAAATTTAGAGAACAAATCTTATTATAGGTAATTTAGGAACTCTTTAAAAAACTTGCCAATTGCCGCTAAGACCCAGAAATGGTTCAATTTGCTCAAAAACTGAACCATATTGGTTTATAGTTAATATCTTTTTTTCAAAGAAACTCTATATGATTCTGCATATCTGACGGTTCAAGAACTTCCCAAATCAAAATTAAGCCACGCACAACTTCACCAAGTGAACGACTATTTTGATGACAGTAAGCAATACCATAATGTTCTAATCCGCGTTGATGAAGTGCTAAAAAATCATCATCCTTGGTAAAAAATTACTCGCTTTTGAGAAATCGCAAAAACTAATTGTTCTTCATCTGTTGCACCTAAAAGTTGTGCTTCTGATGTAGTCGTGACATCAATATTCCGTCTTCTTAAAGCTTCGGCGATCGCCAATTCAACTTGTTCATCCAAATGAAACCGGATCTTTTCCAAGCTTCTGCCCTCTTAATTTCTGCTGCACCTTGGAAGGAATTTTTGTTTGCAATTCCTGCACAAAAGCTTCACTCTCTCGTATTTGTTGGCGAATTTCCTCAAGATGGTCGTGATAATAGGCCAAAGCTGTATACACATCTGCTAAAGTGATGGTGGGATAGCGCGACACAATTTCATCAGGAGACATTCCCATCTGTTCATGCCATAAGACAATATCTTGAACTCTAATCCGATGTCCAGCAATGCGCGGTTTACCACCGCATACTCCGGGCGTAATTTCAATATGTTCTGCAATAACTGCTGTCATTGGATTTCCTCAAATTTTCAGCTAGCATTTATATTAGTTTATCCCAATCGAAAAGTACCAATGATCCTAATGGTGAATCTGCAAGTTTATAGTTGGGATTAAGTCTAAACATAACCAGGCTTTGCTCCCAACTACATTCTAGCTCAAATCTGGATTTCATCAGCAAAGCTAACTTTACGCACAAAATGAAATGGTCCAGCTACCGCTCCCCAAATATGTTCGTGGCTTTCCACATCTCTGCCTCGATCGTGACTGATAAATAATTTATCGTCAATTTCAAAGGTACTATCTAGATAAGTAGTATGACCGTTACGCACGACTATACAACCTTTACCTGCTTCTACTTCTCCGTGAAAACTATGTCCTGTCCATTTGACAATAAAATTGCAATGTGGTAGTTTTTGCAACTGCTCCACTTTCAATCCTTGCAGAAGTTTTAGATCACGCGCAGCTCCGTAAAAAAGATGTTCATCCTTCACCGCATAATTTTCAATTTCAATGCGATCGCTATAGGGAACTAACTTCAATACTCGGATGCGATAGGGTTGACTCAGCAGATAATCATAAGCTTGCTCTACATACAAACTTACCCCTGATAAAAATTCTCCTGGTAAGGGACGCATACAAACACGAATATGGGCAAAAAATGGAGGATTTTCAAAAGCTTGCTCTTGATTACTAAAATCCGCTGCCATCCATCTAGCTAGGGTGGCAATATCCTGAGAATGAGTCATTGGTTCGGCTAAATCCAAAAAAGTAATGGTTTTGAGTATGTTTAAAATTACCATACATTATTGAATTGAGCTGGGAAAAAAACCATCCTGAAATCTGCATCCTGATCATCTACCAGGTAGGGACAATTTATAAATTGTCCATTATTCCTGTTTTTCCTGGCGATCGAGTGTATGCTGATCACAGATTAGTATCAACAGGAATGATAATGATCCCGAAGGATGATCGCTTATATTCTCTCCCCATCATTCAGTGCTTTAGCTTGATTGTAGCTAGTGCTATTGTTTTGATGGGTGGGAATGGAATGACATCCCCAGGTCCGAGTGCCGAGCGATCGCGCTGGCAACATCATGTGGATGCTTTAGGAGGTGAAGAAAATCCAGCGACCGATTTAGTACCGATTAATCCCCTTGGACCAGATGAGTTTCCCGCTAATCCTTTAGAAATTAATGTCCCTGATCCCTTATTACCCGATCCAAAACAACCTCTGAGTCAAGCCGATCGCGATCAATTGGTAAGTGATTTAGACCGATTAAATCTTGAGGCAAATCATAACCTGCAATTAGGTAATGGGATTCAAGCTTTTGATATTTGGAATCGTGTGATTCGTTTAAACAGAGCTTTAGGTCCTCAAGCAGAAATAGCAGAGTTGGGAAAAGTTGGGTCGATCGCTTGGGAAAAAAATCAGCCTACCGAAGTTAGATATATTACTGAAAGATTAGAAACACTTCACAAACAGGTTGAGAGTAACCCCCAAGATCCCGATCGCACGGTTTTGTTGACAGCATTAGGCACATCATTTAAACTAGTTAGAGATCGGGATGCTGCCTTAATGGTATATGGAGAAATTCTTACTGACGCTCGGGCACAGCAAGATGCCAAAACAGAAGAAGATACATTAAATACTATTGCCGAAATTGATTTGAATTGGTTTGATTATCCTCAAGCCGTTGATACCTATCAGCAGTTATTAGCTTTAGCACAAAAAAATGGCGATCAGTTAAAACAGATAAATTATTTAAAACAACTTGCTTATATTCACACCCAAGCTCGACAACCACAGCAAGCTTTAGAAGCTAATCTTGCCCTAGCAAGTATATATTTAGACCAAAAACAGTTTCAGCTAATTCCAGCCTTACAATTAGAGATCGCTGGTGAATATGAAACTCTCAACCAACTCAATCAATCCGCAAAAACCTATCAAGATGCCTATTCTTTAGCTTGGTCAACGCAACAGTTTAACTATGCTGGAGAAGCTTTATTAAAATTAGCTATTTTATACCGATCGCATAATCAAATTAATGCTGCTTTACAAGTATATCGAGTGCTTTTAGATGTAGACCAACGAGCTTATGATGTTTATGGCTTAATGAATACCTACGATCAAATTGGACAAATATATCAAGCTCGTCAAGCATACCCCCAAGCAAGAGCAGCTTTTGAAAATGGCTTAAAATTAGCTAAACAGTTAGGCTATCGCGAAGATTACTTTTCCAAACAAATTCAACAAGTAGATCAAGCTCCAACTCCCTAGGTTATCAATAACTTAACCTTTTGATTACCAGATCCTCACCTATTCCTAGATTTGAGCCAATAATATGGATGAGGGAGGATCGGAGGTTATTGGCTTTTTTGGCGAAAGTTGTTATTTATACCCCAACTTAGCCGGTAAACAAAACCCGATGGCCTTGCCGAATTGGTCCCAACTTTAGTAGATAAAAATTTTATGACGATCGCTACTTTTGACTTACCACCACAAATCCGTCATCTGGAAGAGCAAATCTTAGCAAATCGGGGCGAACTTTTGGCTTCTGAATCTGCACAAAAATTCAGTCGTCGTGAAGTCATCCCACTGTGGCATGGGATATTATGGAAAATTGACAAAGGAATGGTGCGGACTTTAACTTGGAGTGAAGAAGGAACCATTATTACCTTGGGGATTTGGGGTCCGGGGGATATTGTGGGGAAAGCTCTATCGGGAATCGATCCTTATCAAATCGAATGTTTAGGTAACACTGAGGTCACGATCATCCCCTCCCATTTAACTAACGAAACATCAGGAGCAATGCTCAAACATATTCAGCAAGCACAAGAACTATTGGGAATTATTCGTCGAGAACGGGTTTATTTTTGCTTACTGCAATTATTGTTATGGTTAGGAGAAAAATTTGGTAGCAAAATGGAACAGGGCTGGTCGTTGGATTTACCTCTAACACATCAAGATATGGCTGATGTAATTGGGACAACAAGAGTAACTGTGACCCGCTTACTCAAACAGTTTCAGGATGAAGGAATCATCAAACGACAACGACGTCGATTAATAATTGTTCGACCCTAAAAAACTCAGATCAAAAAACAAATCTGCACTAATTTCATTTGCCTAACTTATTGCCTGGTTTAATGACTAAAAAATGCAGTACTGGGAAATATTTTGGTAATTTGGCACCAAAAGTGGAATAATTGGACTAATAAATATATATAATCAGTATCTGGTAATCTATACTACATTAAAATCAAAAAAAAATTAACAAAACCGTAAAAAGTAACAATAAAATATTATATAATCGGCAGGATGTTAAGAATAGTTGATTTAGGTGTGAGGTATAGGGTGATGTTAAAAATAGGTTCGGACACTCTTTTAAATAGCTCCTTAATCGTAGCGACCAGCTTATTAGTAGCTAATAGCGCGATCGCCGCCGAGACCAGTGAATCTGGTGTCTTGGGTGAGGGAAATTCTCTAGAGCAAACCCAACAATATGGCCAAGCCTCCGAAGGAATGGACCAAATAACTTCCGTTTCCCAACTGCGGGACGTACAGCCGACCGACTGGGCATTCCAAGCATTGCAAAGCTTGGTAGAGCGTTATGGATGTATCGCGGGATATCCAGATGGCACATTTCGGGGTAATAAACCCATGACCCGATTTGAATTTGCCGCAGGGTTAAATGCTTGTATGGAGAAAGTGACTCAGCTCATTAGTGGTTCTAGTGGTGGTAGTGTCACTAAAAGCGATTTAGCCGTCCTGCAAAAACTGCAAGAGCAATTTTCGGCTGAGTTAGCCACCCTGCGGGGCAGGGTAGATTCTTTAGAAGCTCGTACTGCTGAGTTAGAAGCAAAGCAGTTTTCCACCACCACCAAACTCAGAGGTGAAGCAATTTTCGCCGTAGAAGATTTGGTTGGTAATAATGGTCGTCTAGCGGTATCTTCCCGACAGAAAAAAGCAGCTCTAAACTCATTACAAGACAATGCAGTTTTAGCAGATCGGGTCCGGCTCAACTTTGATACCAGTTTTACCGGTCAGGACTTATTGAGAACTCGTCTGCAAGCGAGAAATGACATTCAGTATGATAGCACTCGCTCAGGCACTCGGATGACCCGGTTAGGTTTTGACGGAGATAATCAAAACCAATTTACTCTAGATAAACTCTTCTATCGTTTCCCACTGGGGAAAGCGACCACAATCCAGGTTGATGCTACTAATGCTGAGTTTAACGATAACGTAAATAACTTCAACCCATTATTTCAAGCTAGTGGGACTGGTTCCATCTCCCGTTTTGGTCGATTTAACCCCATTTACCGTCAAGTTGGTGCTTCTAGCACGAGTGGAGTCAGCACAGGTGGAGCTGCCTTAACCATCAGACAATATTTCAGCAAACAAGCTGAGCTATCTTTAGGTTATCAAGCCTTTAGCTCCAACGATCCTAGCCAAAAAGCTGGTCTATTTAATGGTGCTTATGCTGCACTTGCTCAGTTAGCGTTCAAACCTAACGACGCAGTGAATTTGGGTTTAACCTACGTTCATAACTACTTTCCTGGTGCTTCGGTGAATATGACCGGAAGTACCGGAAGTACCTACGCTTCAGCTCCCTTTGGCTCGATCGCTACTTCGGGAGATAACTTTGGGATTGAAGGAAGTTTACGTCCTAGTTCAGCCTTTGTGATTTCCGCTTGGGGTGGTTATACCATATCGACTGCGGAAGTGAATCAGAGTATCACCAAGAATGGTCTCACGACCAGAACGATCAAAAAAGGAGACACAGCCGATAGTATTAACTGGGCTGTAACTTTAGGCTTGCCCAATTTTGGTGGTAAAGGTAATCTGCTCGGTTTTGTATTTGGAATGCCACCGAAAATTACAGATACTACTCTCCGCGGTCAAAATGTCTTCGCTTCTAACGGTGTTCTCGTAGGTCAAAAGCCTTTCCGTAATGATAGTAAGGCTACTTCTTACCATCTAGAGGCTTTCTATCGTTATCAAGTGACAGATAATATCTCCATTACTCCTGGTGCATTTGTCATTCTCGATCCAGAAGATAATAATGTCAACGGCAATATCTGGGTAGGAACTTTGCGGACTACCTTCACCTTCTAATCGGTGATTAATGTAGTTTCTCACTAAATAAAACCTGCCAGATTTGGCAGGTTTTTTTATAATTAATTTAATCAAAAATTATGTCCTATACTTGGTTAAAAAAATCTTTAGATACTATTCATCGAGCTGATTGGTATCGTTCCGTGCAAACTATTGAGGGAATGACTGGTGCGATCGTCAGCTTAGATGGAAAACCAGTGATTAATTTTGCTAGTAATGATTATCTTGGTTTAGCAGAGGATGCGCGTTTGATTCAAGCTGCGATCGATGCTATCAGGGAATTTGGTACAGGTAGTACAGGTTCACGGTTATTGAGTGGACATAGACAACTTCATCAAGACTTAGAAAGCGCGATCGCTAGTTTAAAACAGACAGAAGATGCTTTAGTTTTTAGTTCTGGATATTTAGCTAATTTAGGTACAATTACGGCTATAGTTGGGAAACGAGATTTAATTTTATCAGATCAATATAATCATTCTAGCTTAAAAAACGGCGCGATTATGAGTGGTGCTACTGTGTTAGAATTCCCTCATCAACAGATAGAAGCTTTAAAGAATCAATTAGAAATAGTACGCGATCGCTATCGTCGCTGTCTGATTATTACTGATAGTATTTTTAGCATGGATGGAGACTTATGTCAACTCCCAGAACTATTAGATGTAGCGACTAAGTTTAGTTGTATGCTTTTAATTGATGAAGCACATGCAACTGGAGTTTTAGGAAAAAATGGTGCAGGAGCAGTAGAACATTTTCACTGTACTGGGAGGGAAATGATCCAAATTGGCACCTTAAGTAAAGCGATCGGGAGTTTAGGGGGATATGTAGCTGGATCAGCGGAATTAATCGACTATCTGCGTAACCGGGCTCCTACCTGGATTTATAGTACCAGTTTGACTCCAGCAGATACCGCAGCAGCGATCGCTGGAATTAAAATTATCCAACAGGAACCAGAAAGACGCGATCGCTTGTGGCAAAATGTAACTAATCTTAAACAAAACCTTTCTCTCCCCACATCACAAATTTTACCTTCTGGATCGCCAATTATTTGTATTCAGCTTAAAAATGCTGCTACTGCGCTTCAAGTGGGAACGGAACTCAAACAATCTGGAATATTTGTCCCAGCAATCCGACCTCCTACCGTACCTACTAGTAGAATTAGAATATCTCTCATGACCACCCATCAACCTGAACAAATTCAATACTTAGCTCAAAAGTTAAATATGATAGAAGTATAGATCAGACCTCTTGCAAAAATAAATAGGACAGGCAAGATGCCTGTCCCACCAGAATCAATAACTTTTGTGGGACAGGCATCTTGCCTGTCAATAACATAGATCAATAAGGACTTTTGCTTTCTTGTCTATCAAACAAAAAATCGAGTCGATTATGAACTATATTTACTGGCGAATTATTATACTTGTTTTAGCGGGAATTATTTTTGGACAACAAATTAGCACTGCACAACCAAAATTAATCAGTGACAATTCTGAAAGTGAAACCACACAGGACTTTTGGAATCAAGCTCAACAATTAATCCAGGATCGGATGACGATCGTTGATCAAATTGAAAAAGTGATTACTGGTGCTGATTCCCATGCTCTACTCGTCGCTGATGGACAATTAACCTTACATCTCTTAGCAACCGATCGCTTTCTCAAACAATACTCTAACCGTCCTCAGCAGGTCTGTCAATCCTCAACCCCCTTCGACTCCGCTCAGGGTAAACTTTCCCAATTTTCCCCCCAACAACAACAAGTTTACTGTAGTCTAGAAACATCCAATCAGGATTTAACTAAACTTAAACCATTATTAAGTAAACAATTACAACGACTTGCATCGATCGCACAAGTTTCCCAAAGTTCGGCTCAATCTACCTCGAATCATCCGGTAATTGGGAGAATTGCTAAAACACCTCGATCTAATGATCAACCTGTAATTCAACCAGCAATTGCTCCTCCTAAAACCGTCGCTCCGATCTTGCAAACAGTGAAACAAACGATCGCGCAAACTATCCCAGCTTTTCCGACTACTGCTAAATTTATTTATCCCGAAGAAATCGAGCAGTTAAATTATCGACAAAACTATGGACTATTGAGTAATGAACCTAATCTTTATGCTAAATTTTTACAAATTCCCAATACTGGGATCGTGCGGATTTTACCCGCAGAAATTTACCAGACCCCTACGGATACTGTCCCTAATCGCTTATCCCCTACTGTCGCACAACGCTTTCCCTTTGCACCATTATTAACTTCAACATCAACTACATCTTCTACTTCAGAATTTATTCCCCGTCTTGCTCTCCAAATCACCGATCAGCAATTCCAAATGGTGCCCAATAATATCGACTATGGTTTTATGATTGATTTGGGTGATGTACCATTAGAAAATTTTCAAACTCAAGGAGCGTCAGGAAAAAGTCCAACCTCGATCTTTGGAATTTTACCAGATCATTTCCAAAAAGTTACCAAAATTTCCTCTTCTACCTTAGAATTTTTTTTAAATTATCAACCTCCTCAACAACTATATGCACTAGAAGAAGACCGGAATCGGTTTATAACTGGAAAACAACAATTTTTACCCCAGGGAGAAATCTTATTAAATCAAGTACCCGCATTTCTCAATCATACCTATTTAATGCGAACTCTGCAATTTAAGCTTCCTGATTTTATTGTCACTGGTCAACCTTTATTAAGTGCCGATCGTCGCTATTTAAGTGTCTTACTCACCACTCCAAGTAGTGATCTGCTCCTGGCCTTTCGACCTGTTAACCAACGTGTCGATGGGAGTTATACTGTAATTTGGCGGATTTTGGGTAAATTCCCTGATCCCCAGATCCAAGATTTATATAAATATGTCAAGTTTTACTAAAAAAATATGAAAAAGCCAAATTTTGTGGTAGGAATTAGTTTAACGGTTGGGTTGGTAGTTACCCTAACTGGATGTGCAAATACACCGATCGGGAAATCGTTGGAGCAATCTTTAGCAGCAGATCCGCGATTAAAAGAAGAGAATAATCCAGTAGCTGCGAAAAAACCAGTTGACGATCCAGCAAATGTGAAAGTTACTCCCACAGAAGTAGCAGTAAAAATACCAGAAGATTTTCCCACTGAAATCCCCCAGTATGCTAATGCTAAATTATTAGAAAGCCGTGCTAATTTACCCAAAGGTGGTTATACTCGTTGGAGCAGTGATGATCCGAGCAATTTAATCGAGAATTTTTTTGAAAAACAGTTCCAAGATAATAATTGGAATATCGTCAGTAAGTCAAGTAAGCAACAGGTAGTAAATTTAATAGCTCATCGGGATAATTTAGAAGTGAAAGTAGAGATCGAACCGCGATCGCAGACGAATAACTCAAGTCCAAGTTCAGTAACAACAGAATTCAGTCTGGAATATAGTCGAGATCAAAATCAAACAACAACTACTCAGTCTTTAGCTAAACCAGAGGTAAAAACATCTTCTAGTGGAACACCAGCACCAATCATCAAAGAATCACCAAATCCTAGTAAATCAATCAATAGCAATAAAATCCCCCAAGAATTGGCTAAGTATATCGAAGATTTAGAACAATTGGGAGTTTTTAGTACCACTTCAGCTGAATCAAAAAGTCAAGAAAGTGACCAGAGTAGATTAACCGAACCAAATAAAAATATTACTCATCAAGAATATGCAAGATGGTTAATTACTGCTAATAATTTAATCTATGCTAATCGTCCATCCCAACAAATTCGGTTGGGTGGAGAAAATTCAGAACCAGTATTTAAAGATGTACCGCGATCGCACCCAGATTTTCCAGTAATTCAAGGTTTAGCAGAAGCAGGAATTATTCCTAGTGCTTTAAGTGGTGACTCAACTATAGTTAATTTTTCTCCCGATGCTAATTTAACGAGGGAAGAATTAATTACATGGAAAATACCTCTAGATAATCGTAAATCCTTACCTAGTGCAACAGTAGATGCGGTCCAACAAACCTGGGGTTTTCAAGACACCGCAAAAATTAGCCCGAAAGCATTACGAAGTATATTAGCAGATTATCAAAATGGAGACTTAGCCAATATCCGTCGTGCTTTTGGGTTTACAGCACTGTTTCAACCCAAAAAATTCGTCAGTCGAGCAGAAGCGGCAGCTACTTTATGGTATTTTGGAATGCAGGGTGACGGACTATCTGCTCAAGATGCTTTACAAGCAAAGCGTCAATCTAGTCAACCCTCAGCAACACCAACACCAACACCAACACCAACAACAACACCAACACCTTCGGTCAGTCCTTAAATGTCTTTATTAGATTTTGACCATCTTTTTGCAACGATTGAAGAATTAGTGCTACACCATTCTCCTAGTGGTGTGGAAACAGAGATTGATCAACTATTGATCACTAAATTTACAGCATTAGGAGTTAAAGTTTGGCTGGATGGAGCTGGAAATGCGATCGCGAAAATTCCTGGAAAAGATCCAAATCGAGCGATCGCGATTACTGGACATAAAGATGAAATTGGTGGAATTGTCAAAACCATCGGTAGTCACGGAAAGGTTCAAGTGCGGAAGTTAGGGGGTTCCTTTCCTTGGGTATATGGAGAAGGAGTAGTTGATTTATTAGGAGATCACCAGACTATTTCGGGAATACTCAGTTTTGGTTCTCGTCACGTTTCCCATGAATCTCCCCAAAAAGTGCAACAGGAAGATGCTCCCTTAACCTGGGAAAATGTCTGGGTCGAAACTAAATTAACCCAGAAAGAACTAGAGGAAGCAGGGATTCGTCCAGGAACAAGGATGGTAGTCGGTAAACATCGCAAGCGACCCCTGCGCTTAAAAGATTTTATTGCCAGCTATACTTTAGATAATAAAGCTGCTGTGGCAATTTTGCTGGCTTTAGCCCAAATGGTCAAAGCACCAGAAGTTGATATTTATTTAGTCGCTTCTGCTAAAGAAGAAGTAGGTGCGATTGGCGCTCTCTATTTTACCGCCAGACAGCAACTTGAAGCCTTAATTGCTTTAGAAATTTCTCCCTTAGCACCCGAGTACCCGATTCAAGATGGCTCAATTCCAGTTTTACTCTCCCAGGATGGTTATGGAATCTATGATGAGGGATTAAATCAGGAATTACAACAAGCAGCCCAGCAAGCTAACGTTCCAATCCAAATGGCTGTAATTAGTAGTTTTGGGAGTGATGGGTCGCTCGCGATGAAATTTGGTCATGTAGCTCGAGCTGCTTGTTTGGGTTTTCCGACTCAAAATACCCATGGTTATGAAATTGCCCATTTAGGAGCGATCGCGAACTGTGCCCGGATTCTCTCTGCTTATTGTCAATCCTTGACCCCAGATCCAGCTAAAAAATTTTGAAATTTTTTTGATTTAAGTATTGACAACTCAGAATAGATTAGTTACATTAATAAAGTTGCAAATAACTAAGCCCCCATCGTCTAGAGGCCTAGGACACCTCCCTTTCACGGAGGCGACGGGGATTCGAATTCCCCTGGGGGTATTATTAAAAATATGTTGTTGGCTTTTAGAGATCTAAAAATCAACAACATGTTTTTGCATGTAGGGGTGAAGCATTCGGGCGACAATTGAACAATCCAGGTTTACCCTGAGTTTACCCTGAGCGTAGTCGAAGGGCAGCAATATTAGATCCGAATGCTTCACCCTGCTTTTGCGCCGAGCTCCCCAAAAATATTCTTAACTGAATGGATTTTAATATTATAGTTGATCTGTTGGTTGCATAGATGGTGAGGGCAAAGCATTTCGGTAATATTATTCTTCCCTTCGACTTCGCCCCCTTCGACTTCGCCCTTCGACTACGCTCAGGGTAAACTCAGGGCAAGCTTCGACTTCGCCCTTCGACTTCGCTCAGGGTAAACTCAGGGAACACTCAGGGTAAACATTTAAGCCATCATTTATTTGCCGAAATGCGAAAGCCCCTACAGTTAATTTTCACCAAAAATACCATCTAAATGAGAATGGGCGTATCCATATACGCCCAGACTGATATACCAGTAATTGAGCAATCCTACCGAAACATCCCATTACACACTTAATGAACCCTTGGTTTGGAGATAAGCAAAAACTGATTTATCTCCAATATCAAGTGGAATTGCCATAAAAACTTTCCGCAGAGCAAAAACTAAAAACAAAATTGCCCATAGTGCTAAAAGAATCTGTTCCATTTCTGCTGACAAAAATCCGGTTAAATGACCCAGTAGTAAAATTGGCACTAAGGGAGTGAGAATTTTTGTTTCTAAGTGATTGAAGCAAAAAGCTTCTTTAAAATAAATTCCCGTCAAAGCAACAAAAGTAAACCCAATCCCAAATAGGGTCATCGGGTGCTGATAAACCTCTAATATTAGGGGGTCACTACTGACCCCAACTAGAGCGATCGCTGCGATTCCCCCAATGATCCAAAAAACTTGGAGTAGTCGGTGTAAAATAGCCAAATAAATATGGATGGTGAGCAAACTTACCCCAATGGACAACCAAAAACTAGCATACAGAGGCGTCAGCAGAGATAAAATTGTTTGATTATCACCATCCCAAAATACTAAAATTGTACCGATGGCAAAGCTAAATGCCGCTATGATCAAACTAGCCCGGTAAATTATTACACCAGTGCGATCGCTTGTCGTAATGGTAAATTCACCAAACTGACCTTGGTAAACCTCTGGTTCCAAATGCTGCGATTGCGTCATATTCTGTTTTCATCCCTAAACGAATACTACTTTCACAATATACTTTAGCCCATAATTTTGGACAAGAGAGGAATTTTATGTCTAAATCCGATCAACGCTCAAAAAATAACAAGGTAATCCCTAAGACCGAACAAGTAATGATTATTGATGAAATTGTCGAAGGACGAGTAGAAAGAACAGGAAATAGAAATTTAAAACTTCATTTAATCGATTGGTTAGAAAAGATTCAATTTCTAGAAGAAGATGATGAAGATGAACAAGAAATGGATGAGGAAGAGTTAAAAGAACTAGAAGCTCAAGAAAATAGAATCCAAACTATTATTGGTTCTGAAGATTTGGAAGTTACTGAAGACACTCTGAAAACTTATCTCAATTATCTCCACCAAAAAATTCACCATCCTTGTTACTTAACGGGTATTGATGAGTTTGAATGGGAAGAATATTATATCTTTGGTTCTGGGACTAAAAAAGAATATGAAAAACTGAAGAAAAATCGTCCATCTTACACAGATATTTTTAAACTGCTCATCTTGAAAGCGGGAAATATAGATGAAGGAATTATGATTGAAGTTGAACGAGAATCAGATCAGAAAAAATTTACCATTCCTTTAGCACCTCTGGAAGTAACAGACGAAAATTCAGCCAATTATGAATTAATTGATGATTATTCAGTTTGGTTTTTCAATTACTGAGCAATGATTACTTGCACTGACATTCCTAACTCTAATTTTAGTTGTAATTGAGCATTACCTCCATTGACAGCTATTTCTACCCAACCATGACTACCAATTAAAGCTAAAAGATGTCCTTGGGGATGATCGCTATAGGTATCAGCTCTTGGGATAGTTATTCCTGCGATCACCACCCACCAGGTTTGTGGTTGAACTAGATCCCCAGGAATGTTAGTAACTAAGTTACCAAAATGATCGATATACTGAATCGAACCCTCAATCAAGTTTTCGGTTTGACTATATTCAGGAATCGGTAATTTTACTAAAGTTTGGTCATCGATCGCTGTTCCTAATTCTGTTAACAAAATACCACTAGCTAAATGTGCTGCGATCGGAGCAAAAATATCTCTTCCGTGAAAAGTTGCACTCGGTTGAGCCGATCGCCAATAATTAGAATTAGTTAGTTCTACTGCTGTAATGATTGGTACTGTTGTTAATATCCCACTAAATAAACCATTATCCGGTCCAACTAGAAAACCAGTATTTGTCTGAATTGCGATCGCTCTTCTCTGACTACCAACTCCGGGATCAACTACTGCTAAATGTACAGTTCCTGCTGGAAAATAAGGATAGCTATTCATCAAATTAAACCTAGCTGCTGCCATATTCTGGGCAGGAATTTGATGAGTTAAATCAATTACTTTTAAGGTGGGATTAATTTGAGCAATGACACCTTTCATTATCCCCACATAGCTATCACTCAACCCAAAATCACTTAAAAAAGTAATTAGCCGATTATTAGCCATTAAAAACTACCATTATCTCTGATTAATGGGTTCAATTAAATTCAATTGGAGCTGTTAATTGCTTGTTTCAATTGAGTAGAAGTCAGCGATCGGATTAAGGTGACTGGTAGGGGTTCGCGACTGACAGTTTTCACATAAGATTCTTGTAAGTAACGTTGGTATTCCGGGCGATCGGCAATATATTTTTCAAAAAAAGGTACAGCCAAAACATCCATATAGTAACGCGCTAATTCTGGTGATTCACCAAGGGCAGAATCAGGGACGGGCCAACTCCCGGATGCTGATGCTGGTTCATTCGGATCAGATTCAATCAGAGTAGAAAAATGCGTACCATTTTTCATGATCAAGAGATACTTTTCTGGTGTCGTTATCGTGGTGAAAGGTTCAATTTGTTCTAGTAAAGCTGGTGCGATCGTATCGGCTCCTCCTGCAATCATCATCACTGGAATATTAATTTTTCCCAGTTGCTCTGGTCAAAATAGGCTCCCATTCATGGGATTAATCACAAATATCGCTTTAACTCTTTCATCTTGCAAATTATATTGTTCTGGTGGTAACTCCAGAGCGCGACATTGAAGTAATAACGATAAATTCCAAGATTGGTCTTCGAGCAAACATACTTTTTGTAAGTAATCAAAATTTAGTTTTGCTCCTGCTAAAGCTAAGGCTGTATAGCCACCGAATGACTGACCAATTACCCCAATTTTATCTAAATTCAACTTATTTTGAAATAAGGGATTAGATTGATTCCAACGAGTTAATTCATCAATTAAATATTTAATATCTAAAGGTCGATCAATAAATTCTGACGGTTGGGTAAGTTCGCTCGCCCGACCTGCTGCTAATGCTTCAATTTGTTTAGCATCGCTTCCAGGATGTTGAGGTACAGCTACCGCAAACCCATAGGAAGCTAAATGTTGGGCTAAATAGCTAAAAGTAATGCGACTGGAACCTAACCCATGGGAAATTACCAAGATCGGGGCTGTTTCCTGGGCATTTAATTGGGGCATATAAATATCAACCGGAAAAACTCTGGCTCCTGATGACGTCCCAGGCATCTGGCGATTATGATCAGTAAGAGTCAGAGTTTCTTTTTTCCATAGATAAGGACCATTTTCACCTGGATCGGGCAAATTAGCTAATCCTGGAGCAAGAGCAACTTCAGTTGCAGCAATTTTTTCCAATCCAGCGATCGCCCGATTGGTTTGATTGATCAGATTACTAAGGTCTCCTACTAAAGCTAACGCTTTTCCCACATCAATCCTCATCCCCTGGGTCGGAAATTTGCGGAGAGTATTGAGAGGAGTTAGACCTTCGGGAGAAGCAGCTGCTAAAATCAAAGCTGCACGAATTGCATGGGAACCAGGTTGACGAGCTTGGGACTGAATTACTTGACCCAATCTTTTGAGTAAAATTTCTCCCTGTGCGGTATAAAGGAACTGAGATATAGCTACCGCATTTAGATCGGCACGAGATACTAAAATCTGGCGGACCTGTTGGAGTTGGGCTGGGGTTAAATAGGGAGCATAAGCAGCCAAATTTTCATCCATCTCTCCAGTTTTGGCATATTTTTCTAAAGCCTCCACAGAAATGGAACGTTCAAAAGCTGAATAATTAATATATATCCGTTCCGCAGCGATCGCTGGGCTTATTAAAGAAATTGGTAATAGAAAAAAACACCAAGAAAGAAGATTTTTTCTAACTTGGTTGTGATGATTAATGGCTGGCTTTGGCTGAGGTTTAACAGAGCCATTTTTGGTCGAACTCAGACAGTTCATTCCTAATATTCTCCGAGAAATCTAATAGGTAGCTAATGGCTAATGACCATTAACCATTAGCCATCAACTTTAATTAGTCTGGATTAGATTCGGGGAAATGGTTGCGAATTTGTTCAGCTTCGGGACAATCATCAGAAACTAAGGGTTCAATATTACCTCTGGTCACAGAAGCAAGTTTCTGACTTACTGCACCAATGCTTTCTAAGCGAACCAATTCTTCCCACGAAGCGATTTCGTCTTCTTCGTCTGTTTCATACCGTAAGGTTACTAAATCTCCCTCAATATCAATGATCCGAGCTTGTTCGATCCAGCGTTGCTGGTCCCGCAAGAAAATACATACCTCACGACCCTCACAACAGAGTTGATAAATCTTGCGGTGTAGCATGGGTTGCTTCTCCTGAGCAGATAAATTTATCAATTGCTTTATTTAATGTCTCATTAGCCGACGGGGTGAACAGCAGTTCTTCCTAGTCCCAGATACATGATCCGGTGTTGCGGACATAGCTGGGTTTGAGCTGGGATGTTAATGTATAGCTCAATTATCCCATGCCACAGTTGCCATTTCACGGTTATTTTGAACAATTGAGGTGAAAAATGGGCAATGTGATCATAAATGCTTACTGCCCGCAGATAGTTTGATGCTGCTACTTTAATTTGACAGTTTAACTGGAAATGCCACCATTAGTTATTTTATTTTTGTTACTGATTTGTTTTGGCATATGATTCGGTAGGTAGTCGGTGTCCCGGCAAGACTGCATAGTCTTAATTATATCATAACTTTAAAATCAGAAAATTTCTGAGAACCTTGACCAAAGGTCTAAGGAAAAAGTCCGCCCATGATGGACGGACTTTCTACCTAATTGATGTTTCCCACGGATAGCTAAGTTTGCCAACGACAGCAATGGTTTTCACTTTTTTGTCTCCAAAATTTTTCAGGTTTTGGATGGGAATGGGATGGAGTTGACGTGGCAGAGTGTAGATGCACCCCTGTTTAGGGGTTAAGGATGCGTTACAGTAACAAAGCTATCTAGTTCAGGGCTTTTGACAGCAGTGCGATCGGGGAAAAAATAGCAACTCTCAAAACCAATAGGGTAAATTTTAATTTAGTAATACTGAGAGTAAGTTGAGATCGACCAACTTGGGGCAAAAAATCACCGATGGATTGGCCTAAATTTAGGTAAGTTCCGCAACGATCATGTTAATGGTTCCATGAGCTTCGCGTTCAATTTCACCTGTATTCACAGCTTGAAAGAGATGGGCTAGGGCATCTAGATCACAGGACTGACAGACTTTCATCGCCAAGACTTGACGAATCAGACCTTCAGATTCCACACTAAGACACCCAGTTTGAAAAGCAGATTGTACCAGTGTGCGAATCATAACAATTTCAGCATCCTTAACGCATTAATTGTTATTTTCTATCTTAAACGCTTATTTCTTTTCGTAATTGATAAAGATCTGAACAATCCTGTGATTCTGATCAGGTCAATAAAGTGATGAAAATCACTGACAATGAAGATCAGGTAATATAAGTACAGATTGATCGGTGATCTACCCAGCTCAGATGACCAAGGCCAATCAATAGATAAAAAAGCGCACGCCCATGAGAAAATAGGCACAGGATCATCTGAGCTGGGATAACTTTATGTCGATTGGTTGTTGTTGATGGTGAGGAAAGAAGAGAATGACCACTTTTAGCGTAGAGCGACTATCTATAATTGAACTGGCAAGGCAAGGGAACTTTCGAGCGATCGCTGATTGGATTAATAGCTATCTACTCCCCCAGGGAATTGAAGTAAAAATAGAATCTCGGCGAGCTAAATGTCTAAAAATTACAGTAGAGTTTGAACGTATCCCCCCCCGTGAACATCTGGTGCGCTTTATCTGTCACTGTCTGTGGAAATTAAATTCAGACATGATCGAAGGTGCCAGAATTATTGGTCAACTGGCGGGTGAGTCGAAAATTGTCTGGGAACAGTCAGTCCGAATTCTCACTCCAGCTTATCGACAAAAACGTAGTCGGAGTCGGAGTCGCACTCACCATCTTCGGCAAAAATCGGAACTGCAATTTAGGATTATCCGTTCTCTGTTAGTTAGCGGTGTCGCGATCGCCGCATTTATATTTGGCTGTTGGTTTAGTTACACAGAAATTCAGCGATCGCGCAGTCGGAAAGCCACTGTTTCCCTCAACCACCCGCAATTTGTTTCTCCCACATCTCATTTTTCGGCCAAAATTACCCCACCCTTAGCTGCTAATCGTCCCAAAACCGTCCAAGCAGCATTAGAAACTGTTCCAGTGGTGAGTCAACCAGTGCTTAATCCCAAAGATCCCTCAGTCACCATGATGTTTGGTGGAGATGTTTCTTTGGCTTATGCTTTTGAAGATGCTCTGGTTAAAGATTATAGTAAAGCTTTTTCCCAGATGGAAGAATACCGCAATGCTGATGTCGCGATGGTGAATTTGGAACATCCACTCACTAAAGCTACTACCATGCAGCCTAATCAAGAATTTAATTTTAAAGCACCACCAGAATCAGTCAAAATCTTAAAAGAAGGTGGTGTGGGGATGGTTACCCTGGCTAATAACCATATGATGGACTATGAAGTACCAGGACTTGATGAAACGATCAAAACTCTAGAACAAGCAGGAATTCACCATATTGGTGCAGGTCGTGATCAGAAAGAAACCGAACGTCCAGAAATTCTTGAGGTTAAAGGTCAAAGGATCGCTTATTTAGGTTATTACTGTGCGGATATCCAAGCCGCAGATCAGCAAACAACGGGTACTAATTATGGCTATAATGAGCGCATTGAAGCCGATATTAAAGCCCTTCGCAATCAAGTTGATTGGATTGTGGTCAATTTCCATTGGGGTAATGACCTAGCGAACCATCCAGAACAATGGCAAATTGATCTAGCTCGTTTTGCAGTTGATCAAGGAGCAGATGTAGTGATTGGACATCATGCTCAGGTCTTACAAGGAGCAGAAATTTACAAAGGACGTCCGATCGCGTATTCTTTAGGGAATTTTATTTTTGGTGGTAAGTCTTACCAAAATTATGACACGGCAGTCTTGAAGGTAGCGGTAAAAGATCAGCAGATGAAAGTTGAATTTATCCCCGTGGAGGTGAGAAATAATCAGCCCAAAGTGATCACAGGCGATCGCGGTAATGCCATACTGAAAAATATTGAACGAATGTCGAGTATGTTTGACGAACCAATGAAGTCTCCCATGATTATTGATGCGGTGACCAAGAAAGTTTTACCAACTGGTCAAGGTCTTAGTAATCCGGGGGTCTCTCCCAAAGTCAATAACATTAGTGGACCGTTTAATCCCCATCCATTTATTGCTACTCCCTCACCATAAACAGCTAATCTTTTAAAACTTTACCCCCCGAAAAACTATGTTTGCGATCGCTGTCGAAAATAAACAATACCAAACCTATATTCTTTCCGACCAAACCGCTAATTCTCAAGTCGAAGTAGTACCAGAACGAGGAGGGATTGTCACTAGCTGGAAAGTTGCAGGTAAAGAGATCTTCTATCTCGATACAGAACGATTTACTCATCCAGATTTAAGTGTCCGGGGCGGAATTCCGATTTTATTTCCAATCTGTGGCAATTTAATTGATAATATTTACAGTCACAATGGTCAAACATACAACTTAAAACAACACGGTTTTGCTCGCGATTTACCTTGGCAAGTTAGTCATCAAAGTACGACAA
Source organism: uncultured cyanobacterium (assembly GCA_963744145.1). GTDB lineage: Bacteria > Cyanobacteriota > Cyanobacteriia > Cyanobacteriales > CAWUOF01 > CAVUSO01. Next base: position 4,086,516 of record CAVUSO010000001.1, read on the forward strand.
ATGGTGCTAGTATTACCGTGGTTTTAACTAGCAATGATCAAACTCGTGTAGGTTATCCCTTTGATTTTGAAGTCGCTTTTACCTATCAACTCCAAGGGAATACTTTAAAAATTAGTCAGAAATATAGCAATAAGTCTCAGGAAAAAATGCCTTTTTCTACAGGACTACATCCTTATTTTGCAGCACCAGATAAAAGTCAACTCGAAATAAAGATTCCATCTCTTGAATACTGGGATCAAAAAAATTTAGTTACTGAGACTTTTGAGGGTAAGTTTGATTTTAATCTTGAGGAAATTGATGCTGCATTTAAAGATTTAACCGGTAGTGAAGCAACTGTAGCTGATCGGAGTCGGAAATTAAAATTAACCATGAGCTGGGATAAATCTTATTCTACTTTTGTGTTTTGGACGGTTAAGGGTAAAGATTTCTACTGTATCGAACCTTGGACTGCTGGTCGGAATGCTTTAAATACAAAAGAACGTTTAATTTACCTTGAACCTGGAGCAGATCTAGAAACAGTGGTGCAATTAACAGTTAGTGAAATCTAAAGTTTAGCCAAATTTGGGCGATCGCGATTAAATCCCCACGATAATTGATCGCTCAAGTTTTACCATGAGGGTCGTCGAAGGGATGATCACTGACAGATCAGTTGAATATAAACAAACTGGTTGGTCGCTGTCAGAAGAGAGAAAAAAGATCACATTCACGGATGGGTTTAAAGTGGGGTAATTTATGAATCTTTTTAAAGCGAAAGATTTAGCCAATATTGGTGTGATTGTTTTTAGTAGCAATCTCATTATTGCCCCTCTAGGATGGGGACAAATCATTCCCGATCGTACTCTACCGAACAATACGATTGTCAATGTGAATAATAATATTAATTATATTTCCGCTGGAACCAGAGTCGGTGCTAATTTATTTCACAGTTTCCAAAACTTTTCGCTCCCGACGGGCAATGTGGCTGTTTTTGATAATCCAGTCGATATTCAAAATATCATCAGCCGCGTTACTGGTAATAATATTTCTAATATAGATGGATTAATTAAAGCCAACGGTAATGCTAATTTATTTCTGATTAATCCGAAGGGGATTATCTTCGGACCAAACGCCCAGTTAGGAATTGGCGGTTCCTTGATTGGAACTACTGCGAATAGTATCAAATTTGCCGATGGGAGCGAATTTAGTGCAGTTAATCCTAATCCACCATCCCTATTAGCAATTAATGTACCCGTAGGATTACAATTTGGCACCAATCCTCAAAGTATTACGAATCAATCTCAAGTCACCAGTTTATTACCACTACCATCTGTAGATCCGAGTATTCCCTTACCCAAAAATGTCGGGTTAGAAGTGATTCCTGGTCAAACTTTAGCGCTCATCGGTGGGGATATTATTTTAAACAATGGTAATTTGACGGTATCATCAGGAGAAATACATCTAGGTAGTGTGGCTAATGCCGGATTAGTCAACTTGCAAACCACTCCAGTCGGCCTAAGTTTTGATTATAGCAACATTCTCAATTTTGGGAATATAACAGCTAATAATTCCACTATCAATACTAGCGGAATCGGAGGAGGAAAAGTAGATATAAAGGGGGGAAATATTCTCCTAAATGGGAGTAAAATATATGCGTTAAATCTAGGAAATGCCGATGGTAGAGGTATCGATATTAACGGTAACAATTTTCAGGCAGAAGCAGGAACACAAATACATAGTTTAACCCTGGGAGCAGGACAGGGAGGTGATATCAATATCAGCACTAATAACGCAGTAGAATTGAGTGGAATTGGAGCTAATAAATATCAACAAACCCTGGCTACTTATCTATTAGAAGGAATTGCTAATCCTTTTGACTCAACATTTGTTGTATTTAGTGGGACTACTGGCAGTGGACATGCAGGAGAAATTAAGATTGATACTGGGAATTTACTTGTAAAAAATGGCGGTGGTATATCTAGCTCGACTGGGCGGAGCAGGAAATTCTGGAAATATCACTATTCAGGCTAAAATTGCTACTCTGGATGGTTCTTTCATTCAGAGTGGTACTGATCAGCTTAGTACGGCAACTACAGCGGGAAATATTACGTTTGAAGTAGAAAAATTAATCCTACAAAATAACGCATTTGTCGCTAGCACTACCTTTAGTAATACGACATCAGGTAAGATTAATATCCAAGCTTCCGAATCCGTAGAAATTCGAGGTTTTACTGATGGAAGTTTTGTGCAAACTTTTATTGCTAATACTAGCCTGGGGGTAGGGGGAAAAGCTGATGATATTAATATCAATACTAAGCAATTAACTATCTCTGATGGTGGTACGATTGAGTCTGGAAGTGGTTATGTTTTAGATCAACAAATAATCGGTCAAAAAGCTGGACCCGGAGGGAATATAATCATCAATGCGACTAAGTCTATAGATATCATAGGCAATTCCGGACTTTTAGTAGATGGTACTCGCCGATATAGTAGTATTAATGCGGAAACAAATAGCCAAAACTCCGGAGGTGATATCCGGATTTTCACACCTGTACTAACTCTGCAAAATGGAGGAGGGATTTCTACTTCATCTTTAGGCTCAGGAGATGCAGGAAATATTTTTATCAATGCACAACAGCTCAAACTTATAGCTACGACAGATCCGCATCAATTTAACAGTCAAATTTCAGCTAGTAATGGGATTTTGGATAACCAAATTAATCTCAACGCTACAGGAAATGCAGGTTCCTTGAATTTAACTGTTAATCAATTGTTACTCCAGGATGGGACAAGTCTGAATGTGCAAACATTAGGAACAGGAAAAGCTGGTAATATTAATGTTGTTGGTAATTTAACTTCCCTGGATAATCAAAGCAGTATTAATGCAGATACAGCCTCTGGATTAGGCGGTAGTATTAATCTCCAAATCCAGAATTTACAACTGCGTCATAATAGTCGAATTAACACTGATGCCGGTGCTGCTAATGGGGGTAATATTACCATCCAAACTAATAATTTAGTCGCTTTAGAAAATAGTGATATTACGGCGAATGCTCAAATCGGTTTTGGTGGGAGTATCAGCATCTATAGTCAAGGGATTTTTGGCACAGAATATCGACCATATTTAACTCCCCTTAGTGATATTACAGCCACTTCCAGTTTAGGCGCAAAATTTAGCGGTATCGTCACAATTAATACACCTGATATTAATCCGGCTACTGGGTTAGATCATTTACCAGTAAATTTTGCTGATTTGAGTAATCAAATTAATAATACTTGTGCCCGAGTGAAAGATAATAATTTTATTCTCACAGGTAGAGGTGGGGAACCTTCAGCACCCTACGATTTATTATTTCATCGTTCAGTTCTGTCTGATTTAGGAACGAACGAAAAAATACATATACAATCTGGTAATATTAATAAAAATGCTCCGGAGATATTGACAAAAAAATCTGCTCCTATTGTGGAAGCAAATAGTTGGAGATTTAATCAAAATGGTCAGATACAATTAGTAGCAAATTATCAAGAAAATATCCAAAACTTTTGGCATAGAACCTGTCAGCAATCTTGGTGATTTGGTCTGTGCTTAGTGCTGATTGGGAGTTGGTTGGAGGAATGGCGATCGCATCAACCAATTTTGAGGGACATAGATTATTGGTGTCTCTTTTTGATTGGTTAGTGAAGGCGCGATCGCATTATCAGTCCCAGCCAAGTTTTGAGCTAAACTAGTGCAGTTAAATCTTGTCTTACAACCCAAATACCGATGTAATTAATGGGAGTAATTCTTGACAAGCTTTAGCAGAGGCTGCAATAACGGGCAGTCCCGTAACTATGCCTTTGAGCATGGTGATTGCTGTATCGGCCAAGTCTTTTTTATCTTCATCCTTCGGATTTTGACCAGCTTCAGCTAGGGCTTGTACTTGTTTTAATGCTTTGGTCTTGTCCTTGTCTGATAAATGAGTGTCAGATGCGATCGCTGATTGTAATTGTTTCAATAACTCTGCCAGTTTAGGAGCTTCTAGAGCTTCAGACTTGGCAAGTTGACTAATAGTAGCGGTTACAGTCCCACTAATATCATCTTCAGCTACAGCAGTTATGTTTTGACTAGCAACGCCGCCCAGATCACCATCAATGCTTTGTAAAATATTTATATAAGAATCAGACGTTTTATGTTTCGGATCTATCAATCCACTAAGTAACCTAATAATTGGCTCTCTTTCTGTCAGTAATTTTCTAATATTTTCTAATGTTAAAGATTGAAAGTAAACTAAACTCTCTGAATATTTAGCATTTAATACTGCGTGATCAGATTCGCGGGTAGTTTCAGCACGGAGTAATATTTTATCTTTATCTTTACCTTTTCTTTCAAATGAAACTAATTCAATATTTGCCTCTGGATTATTTTCAACTAGCTGCTCAAAAGCTAGGACTATTAATCCAAGGTCAGTCGATTTCTTATGATAAAGATTAAGTGGATGTTTCATCGGAGCGATAAAATCAGCGAAGTCTCCCTTTTTAAAATAGTCATTCCGGTTAGCAGGTTGGCGACAGGGGTTGCAATCCCGAGTTTCTTCAGGCGGTAAAGCGATACAGCTAGGACGCTTATCAGGAGGCAAGCACATAAACACAAAATTACATTTTACATCATTCAATATTGTTTTAGAAGTAATATTCCATCCTTCAATATAAGCACCTGTTAAATTTGCACCTGTTAAATCTGTTCGGTCTAGTAAAGTATATACTAATTTACTATTAGAAAGATTAGCATTTTGTAAGCAAGCTTCTTGTAGATTTGTTTCAATAAAACTGGTTTCAATTAAATTAGCTTCTTTTAAATAGACTCCTTTTAAATTCTGGCGATCAAAGTTCTTATTCTGTCCCTGTCCTGTTTGAACTAGCTCTTGTATTTGTCTGGTTTTCAAATAGGTATCGCCCGGACGAGCTAAATCTAGTTGTTTAGTTTTTCTAAAGCAAGTCCGAATTAAAGTAGCTTTTCGGAAATCTGTATTTTTAAGCGTAGTATTGGTAAAATCAGCATCAGTTAGAGTTGCATTGTAAAAAGTAGTTCCGCCTGTAGCAGCAAAAGCAACTGCAATTGTGCGAATCCAGATATATTTAGAATCTCCATTAATAGTACACCTGCTGATATAAGTGTAAAATAATATTAATAGAATAGAGGCGACGATAATAACGACGTTTGGTTCATCTCCAATGAATGCCATACTGATCGCGACGGCGAGGGCGACGGCGAGGACAAATGCACCACCGATGGCTCCAACTAGGACAAAAACTACAGTAACAGTTCCAGGGAAGACAGCAAGGGTAAGGGCAACAACAGCTAGAGCAAGGGTGAAGGCAGGATTGAAAGCCCCAGCGATGCCAAAAGCAAAAGCCCCAGCGACAATAGCAGCCATCGCTGCATAAAACCCTCGGCAAATAAGCATAAAATTAAAACCAAAAATTACAAATACACCAGCCCATGCTTCAATAATTTCTTGATTGGCAAGATTATCACTAAATCTAGGTATAGCGGAATAACTCAAAAGGGTGATCAGAAATCCTGAAAATACAGACAACAAAAAACAAATAATTAACAAACCAATTATCCACTGGTTCTGTAATCCAGCTTTAGCTCCTACAAACTTAGTTCTGGTAAGATTAGCGCGACTAAAGTTAGTTCCTCTAATATCAGCTTTAGAGAAATCTGCATCTGATAAGTCTTTACCTTTAAAAGATAAACCTCGGAGGTTTTCACCGCGAAAGTTCCTCCTGCCTTCTGTGTAAAGTTTTAGTAACTCTTGAGCTTTCATATAAATGAGTAACCAGTTAGTATTTGCATCAAAATAACCCACAATTAACCAGATGTCAGTATTGCTGAAAACTTCAACATCATTAACTTTTGTTGCAAGCAGCTATTCCCCAATACCTGGTAACTGTAATGATTTCAGAGATTGAGAGCGATCGCCAATTAACCGAGTTGCTAGTCAGACCCACAGAAAAAATCCCCCTGGTGAGTGCAGCGGTGGTGACTGCTGCTTGGAAGTTGGTTGGGGAAATAGCGATCGCTACTATAGACCAAGCAAACCAGTTAGTCATGTGATCTAATTCTCTCAATCTACCTAAAAACCAACAAACTTATGAAAATGCAATTAATAAATTTCCCTGTACCGATCTTCGTACCATTGATCAGTTATGGGTAAAATATAGTAATGGTCAATTGTCTTAGCGTAAATTATGCTGGTATCGCAGGCTCGTTTTTTAGGCTTTTAATCTGATATCCGAATGCGAAGTCAACTACCCACGCTAATCGGAGTACCGATATAGCGTAGGCTTGCAAAAGCCTAGTTGACCAGTCTCCGTGGTGCTGTTAGCAGTGCCACTACGTTTAAGGCAAGCGTTAAAGAACCTACCAGCGGATGCGTAGCTAGTCTTCTGCTCTAGAACTTGAAGGTTAAACAGGCCCCAAGGTTAAGCCAGTGCTTTCAGGATAGTACCGACCTTAAACATTGACGAAGCTAACATTACCCAGCAATGGAGTTTTCAAATGTCAAATTTCGCATTTGTTTTGGATACGAATAAACGACCGCTAGATCCGGTTCATCCGGCTAAAGCACGTTTATTACTCAGTCAAGGAAAAGCGGCTGTATTCAGACGTTATCCCTTCACGATTATCTTGAAAGAGGTTTCCACTGAGGCCATTCAAGAATTAGAAATTAAGATCGATCCAGGCTCAAAAACTACTGGAATTGCGATTGTTCAAGGTGAGAAAGTAATTTTTGGTGCAGAACTAATTCATCGGGGACAAATGATTAAGGCTAGTCTAGAATCTCGGCGTTCACTACGTCGAAATCGAAGAAATCGCCATACTCGTTACCGTCAAGCAAGGTTCTCAAATAGAACCCGTCCTAAAGGATGGCTAGCACCTAGTTTACAACACCGAGTTGAAACGACTGTACGGGCGTATTGCAATACGCCCCTACGGGTAAAAAAATTAATCAAATTAGCACCAATTAGCTCAATTGCGATGGAGTTGGTAAAGTTTGATTTACAGCAAGAAGAAAATCCAGAAATAACAGGAATAGAGTACCAGCAAGGAGAGCTACGAGGCTACGAAGTGCGCGAATACCTACTAGAAAAATGGGAGAGAAAATGCGCCTATTGTGGAGCAGAAAATCTGCAACTACAAGTAGAACATATTCAACCCAAGGCTAAGGGCGGTAGCGACCGAATCTCAAACCTTTGTTTAGCTTGCGAAAAATGTAATCAAAAGAAAGGTACTCAATCGATTGAGAAGTTTCTGGCCAAGAAACCAGAAATTTTAAAACGCATATTAGCTCAAGCCAAACGGCCATTAAAAGATGCAACGGCAGTTAATTCAACTCGATGGGCATTGTTCAATAGGCTTAAAGAAACTGGATTACCTGTTGTGACTGGTTCTGGTGGATTAACAGTAGGGGCGTATTGCAATACGCCCGTACATCGGATTCGGTTAAATTTCTCAAAAGCGCATTGGATTGACGCTGCTTGTGTAGGCAAGATTGAATCACTGAAGTTACTAACAGCTAAACCATTGTTGATTAAAGCCACTGGTCACGGAACTAGACAAATGTGCCGGACTAATGAGTTTGGATTTCCGACTAAATACATCCCTAGATTCAAATTTGTTAAAGGGTTTCAAACAGGCGATATCGTCAAAGCAATTGTCACCAAAGGGAAAAAAATCGGCAAATATGTCGGTCGGGTAGCAATTAGGACAAGAGGTTCATTCAACATTTCAGCTTCCAAATTAGTGACTGATATTAATCATAAATACTGCCAGATCGTCCACCATAAGGATGGGTACAATTATGGGTTTTAATTTACAAATTGTTCAATCGTCTCCCGCTCTTGTTTCGACTACGCTCAACACAAGGTTTTTGCTATGCAAAAATTTGTTTAGGAGACGTTTCATAATTTGCCTTCCATTCCTCCCGACACCAAACTGGGTACAGTTATGGTGCGGGTCTCCTGGGAGGCTTTGATGGTAAATTTAATCTGGCACGATCCGGCGATTATTCGCCATACCCAATATCTCTTGAACAGTTTTCGTGATTGGACTGGTCAAACCTTGCTGGAAGAAGGAACGCCCCAAGTTCAAGCCCAGCAGCTTTTTGAGTCCCCTTTCGTGATTGTGTCTCATGGTGTAGAAACCGACCCCATTTTTAACTATGGTAATCAAACAGCCTTAGATCTTTGGGAAATGACCTGGGAACGTTTTACCTCTTTACCCTCCCGTCACAGCGTCGCTCCTGATGAGCAAACCGATCGGGAAAAACTCTTGGCTCAAGCCCGCTCCTTGGGCTACATTACTAACTACACTGGAATTCGCATCTCCGCTACGGGTCGTCGCTTTTACATTCAAAATGTAATTCTCTATGATGTACTAGATGAAAATCAACATCGCATCGGGCAGGCTGCTACCTTTCCTACATGGAAGTTTTTGGAAGATTGAAATCGCAAAAAGTGGATAATATTTGATTGCTGCATTTGTTGAGTAATAAATGGCTCAGGGCGAGAAAATTATGAAAATTTACTCAGGAACTTGGACAAGATGAATAATTGGAGTTCCTAAACGAGTAAAGTGATTAGGATTGAGTGTCAGGATAACAGCAACCTCTGCTTTCAGTGCAGATTGGGCGATTAAAGCATCAAAAATACCGCCACCTGGAATATTTAAGGTTGCCATTTGAGCGATCACTAATTGATAATCATTGGCTAGCAGTGGAATGGCTTCAATGTACTGTAAAACATCTACAATAATACTATGAGCTTGTGGGGAGGAAATACGTGGTTGAATTGGTAAGCGTGTGATGACAGAATAGGTTTCTGCTAGAGTGTGAGTTGAAATAAATCCTTGAATTTGTTTAGATTCTGCTGCTTGAAGCATTGGGAAACAAACAGAATGCTTTGGATGATTGACAATTAATGCAGACACCAAAACAGAAGTATCAAATAAGACTTTCATAAAGCCATTATATCTTGAATACGTTCTTCTCTTAAATCATCTATGAAAGTATTCAAATTAAAACTTTCTGGTAATTGTGCATCTAACACTAAAACACCTTCTTTTCGATAGATTTTTGCTTGGTTAGATGCCAGGATATGGTGTAATTCTGAGGTTTGTTCAGGGTATTTTTTAGCCGCTTTCTGACTCAATGCTTCAATTTTTTCGGCAACAGCTTGACTGATTAGCTGTTCTGGTGAGATTCCCTGAATGGTTGCCCATTTTTCGATATTTTTTTGTAGTTCAGGAGGAAATTTCATAGAAATCAACGTTAAAATTAAGAAAATCAAAAAAGCGATCATCTGCAAGTATTTTAATTTTATCAGAGCCAGAGACAAACCGCAATATTTTTGCTATAGTAGTCATAGCTGCCTGAGCTAAAAATACCTGAGTGCGATCATATTCTTCTATCAACAAGACAAAGCTGAATTAAATTTTCAGCTCTTTGCTCTAATTGTTGTCTGTAAATTAAACCTTCGATCCAAGCAGATTTTATTTCTTGATAACCAAATCTTGCTCCTAACAATGCACCAGCAACTGCTGCATTAGTGTCTGCATCTCCACCTTCATGAATGATGGTGAGAATACCTTCTGTAAATGTTTTTGCATGACGCAATGCCCAAAAACCTGCTGCTAAGGTTTTGAGAGTGTAGCCATAAGTAACCTTCTCGTGACTATTTAGTCCTTCATCTAAATCTAATACTGCTATTGAATCAGCTTGTGTTTTTTGGAAATAGGTGTTCATTTCTGGATGGTATTCTTCAACTTCTTTAGCGATCGCATCAACTAACTTATCTAGATCTTGTTCTCCTTGTAATAGCTGACTAATTGCTAAACAAACAGCGACACAAGATCCAATACAACGGGGATCTGCATGAGTTATTCGACATACTGTTTCAGCATTAAAACGAACTTTTTCTGGTTCTAAATATTGCCAAATACCAAGGGGTGAAGTTCTCATAACTCCGCCATTTGGGGCTGATTTTCTTCCCTTAGATTCCCAATATTCTTCAGATGCTAAATGGGGATTTTTGAGAAATTCTGAATGATGAATAACATTATAGATTGTTCCACCAATCCCAAAACCATCGGTTTGAGCCCAATGATGAAACCTTGCAGCAATATCATAAATATTGATAGATTGATGAGTAATTATACTGTCAAGAATACAAAGCATTTGGTCTGTATCATCTGTCCAATCTCCTGGAGACCAACGTGGATCATCAAGTTGTTCAAATTCGTTGGTAATTTTAGAAAAAAATCTTAAGTCAGAATAATTGTGTAATCCATTCGGAAAGGTGAAATCAACCTCAGCACGAGATAAGAATTCAGTACCAATACCAAGTGCATCTCCTACAGCTTGACCAAATAACACCCCACGAATTTTATCTATAACTATCAAATTCATAATATATTCTGTAAAGTTTACTAGATACTATATTATATGGCTAATATTCTGTCTACTATTGAGTGCTGATCGGCTATCTATCATTTACCGGGGCAATAAATTATGGCAATTTATCTTGATTCGGCGATTATATCTGAAGCTGAAGCGGTAAGTAAATTCGGTTGGGTATCGGGAATTACTACTAATCCCACACTTTTAGCCAAAAGTAATTTACCGCCAGATGCGACCCTAAAGAAACTTGCACAACTAACTGCTGGGGAGGTATACTATCAGATTATCGCCCCTAATTTTGAGGGAATGGTAGCAGAAGGAAAAGCTGCATTTCAATTAATTGGACAACAAACTGTATTGAAACTACCAGCAACAGCGGTGGGTTTTCAAGCAGTGGCACATTTGTCACCGGATATTCCTTGTGCGGTAACTGCGATCTATAGTCCAGCACAAGCAGTGGTAGCAGCAGCAGCGGGGGCAAAATATGCAGCAGTTTATGTGAATCGGGCTACTAGAATTTTAGGAGATGGTATGGCTTTGGTACGGGATCTGGCAAGTGTTTTGAAGGGAAGTAATACGGAAATTTTAGCAGCAAGTTTGAAATCTCCAATGGAAGCGGTGGCAAGTTTACAAGCGGGTGCAAATCATTTGACACTCAATTTTGAGGTATTGCAAGCAATGGGATTCCATGAACTATCGGAGCAAACTATTGATGAATTTGCGAAAAATGGGCGGGGAATTGGTACTGTCTAGGATTGAGTGCGATCGCTGGCTTGTTGGGTTTGGGGAGTGCGATCGCTATTAGTAATAGATTAGAGCTTTTAGAGCTTACAGGTTACAAGTCTTGGCGCGAGAGAAAACTCGGTGAAACCCAATCACAAATTCCTTCAAAACAGGGAGATGACCTAGAGCAGCGGTGGTGTTAAAAGTTAGATCACTATAGTTCAACCACTTGCCTCCTTTTTTCCATCCTACTTTTTCACCAAATTTGTGTTCAATCTCTATTACAGCATTGGGATAACCACCAACATCTTTACTTTCCCATATCTGTTTTTGAACGCTGATCCCAAAATGACCATTAGAATATTTTACCCATAAGTTATCTATAGTCTGAAGGTCTTTACAAGGAAACTTTAACCAATCATCACCAGTGAGATATCCTTCTTTTTCACGATTAGCAGCTTCAAGTACAAGACGGTAAGTTTTCTTATCAGCCTCTTTCCATATCCCAGCAGCTAATAAATTAAGCAGAGGAGTGTAATCTATTTTTCTTTCACTTTCAAGAATAATTTGAGGTGTTTTAGGTAATGACTTAGGATTAAGTTCTTGCAATACTTCACTAGTAGACTGATAGCGATCGTCTAAAGGAATCGATATCATTTTATCTAAAATAATACTCAAATCACTGCTCACATTAGCATATTGCTGCCATACCCATTTCATCTTATAAAAATCAAACAACTTGTCTATATTATTACCATTTTCTTCTTCTAATAAACAACCCGTTAAAAGCCGAATACAAGTAACACCTAAACCATATAAATCACTAGCAGGAAAAGTCTGTCCCTGTAATTGTTCTGGAGCTGCATAACCAGGAGTACCAACCGTTGTACCTATTTTGGTCATTACAGTACCGCTTAATTGTTTCGATACTCCAAAGTCAATCAGCATCAAACGATTATTAACATCTCTAATAATGTTCTCTGGTTTAATATCTCTATGGATTACATTCTTTTGATGCACAAACTCTAAAACAGGTAAAAGTTGATTTAATAAATCTCTAATCTTTTCCTCATTAAATTTTCCGTTCTGTTTTAGTTCTTCTAATAAATCTTTTCCATCAATAAATTCTTGAACTAAATATAGCCGTCCATCTTGTTCAAGGAATGCTAATAAGTCAGGTATTTGAGGATGTTTACCTAAGTCTCTTAATCGGATAGCTTCTTGTTTAAATAATTCTGTAGCTTTTTGTAATGCTCCACTACCTTGTAACTGAGGTAAAAATTGCTTAATCACACAGAATGTATCTAATCGTTGTTCATCTATTGCTTTGAATGTTTTACCAAAACCGCCCTCTCCAAGAAATTCTACTGCTCGATAGCGATGCGAGAGTAATAACTTATTTCCACAAGATTGACAGAATTTCCAATCAGGTGGATTGTTAATATTATTGCATTCAGGAGTTAGACATAAACATTGATTCATATCTAATTGCCCTTTTTATTATTCAACGGTTTTACGGGCTCAGTCATGACTTTTTTGGGCATTGTGGGTATTTCACAAAACTCGCGTACTCATTCTAATGTATAACCGGGCAAACGTCTAGTAGCCATTATTTGGCCAAGTTTGTGAAAGTCCAACCCAAACCAGGAACCATCTGGGAATACCTTTGGGTCTTTGGTATCATAACTAGGTCTTGTGAGTGCGATCGCTTATTTTAACAAAAGACCAGCTATATAATGGTTGAGTAATCAACTACTGGTAAAGTTTATGGGAATCTTTGATAGGGTTGCTCAAATTGTTAGAGCAGAAGTAAACAGTCAAAAACTTAATTACGATCACCAGAAATTTGTGGGACTTGGGTTAACAACAACTGGCGCTATAGTTGGGGGCAATCTGGGTAAAGCTGGAATTCTAGCAGCAGGTAAAGGTTTTAGTGTCGGTAGTTTTGGTTTAGCAGGTGCAGGTGCTTTAACTGGTTTAGCTATTTATGAAGCAATATTAATGATCACTCAAAATGATACTTCCTCATTACCAGCGGGTATAGCAGGTGCTACAGTAGGAGTAGGAATATCAGCCAGTATTGGGAAAATAGGTGTTAGTCTTGCGGGTACTACTTTTGGAGCAGGTTTACCTCATTTAGCTGTAGCAGGTGCGATCACTGGATTAGGTTTAGCGGGTTTAAATCGATTGTTATTTGAGGGGGAAACTTTAGAAACAACCCTGGAATTAGCAATTGCAGATATGGAAGAGCAGGTATTACTTTTACAGAAAGCGGTTAAGAATGCTTTTGCCGCTCAATCAGGAGCTGAAAAGATAGCTCAAAAAGATTATAATCATGCTTGTTCTGAATTAGAAAAATGGAAAAATAGGACTAAACTGGCTTTACAATCTGGTAATCAAGAATTAGCCAGTGAAGCAGAGTTTCAATGGAGACGTTATGACGCGATTGTTTCCAGGTTAACGCCTTTAATGAATCAACCAGCCAATCCAATATTGGCAGATTTAAAGGCAAAATTAGGTATTTTAGAAGGAAAATTAAGGGAAGCTAAGACACAGAAAAGTTCTCTTTTATTAGCGATCGCTCAATCTCACTCTAAATATAAATATGAAAAAGAGCTAGTTGATACCTTCGTTAATGATTTTTATTTGGATGAACCAGTAACTAGATTAAATAGTTTAGGTTTAGAAAATTCCGAAAAGCAAGTAACAGATATTGAACAACGGTTAATTGAGTTAGAAACTGAGTGATCGAATGAGAATAGTCCCATTAATAAAAAATTAAGTGAGCTAGAGTCTCAGTTATCAAATAATAATCAAGAGCGATCGCCCGATCTAGATTTGATTAATATTAAATTAGCTGAGTTAGAGTCCCAATTATTATGATTCTTTTGGTTGTGTTTTGTTTCGGGAAGTGAAGGGCGATCGCTTCTAGATTTTGAGAATGAAATGCGATCGCCCTTAATCCCCTACTCTAATTAATGTTGGTCAGAGGTGAGCGCGATCGCCGAAACCTAGCTCAAAAAATATTTGGGAGGATGACTAATTTCATTGCTGATGGAACGGAGCTAAATTTGAGCTATCATGATTCTTCGGGTCGCAGTTATATACATTCCCTTGATCATCATGACATGTATTTTCATTCAGTGATATATTTAATTTCACATTTGAGTCTTTTTGAAGTGCGATCGCTGAAGCTGAATTGGCATTCATCAACACAATTATACCCATAAAAAGCGAAAGGATTGGGGATATTATCAGAATCAATTTCATAAGTTATTTCCTAGTTAGTAAATCAATTTTTAGCCTTCTTAATTAACTATTAGGAAAAATCTGGAATAATATGCACCAGTCAGAAAAATTTTCCCAATCATAATTGCTATCCCCAGAAAATAATCGGCAAATCATTATGTGAAAAAAGTCTGGAATAGATCACAGACTATTTGCTGCTGATTACAGCTTCCGAAGAGTGACAAGCACTCAATATTGTCAAACCAACTAAATAGACTAGGTAGTAACAGTCCAATGTTGGTCTAATATATAATTGTTAAAAGTTTAAGTTTTTATGCAAAAATGCTAAATTTTTGATCTAAAATTAGAATAGTAACACACTTGCACCAAAACCCTACTATTATGAACCAGCATAGCTCGAAAATTTTTCGTTTCCAACTTCCTAGTGTCGGTAGTTTGCTCACCCTAATAGTAGTGATTTGGTTGGTGTGGTCGATTGGGTTAAACGGAATTATTAATTCGTTCTTAATCCTGATGGGACTATCAATTATTGCCCCAGTGCTAATTTGGTGGGGGTTCCGGTGGTGGTTAAGTCGTAATCTGATTGAATCACAGTGTCCCGTCTGTGCTTACGAATTTAGAGCTTTCAACCATACTCAATCCCAATGTCCCAATTGTGGGGAACCAATTCAAATTGAAAATGGTCAATTTCAACGCTTAACCCCACCTGGAACGATCGATGTCCAAGCAATTGACGTATCCACTAAACAAATTCACGATTAGTTGGACTTTTGGGAAATCGAAAGGGTAAAAGGATGTTGACCTTGGCGATCGCCAATATATATGGAATAAGTACCTTGATCTCCATAACCAGGAAATTCGATTTTTCCCCCAGAACCATCTTCAAGAATACAGAAGCGACCTTTTGGCCCTTCAATTAACAGGGTAACATTGGCTTTACTTTGAACAGTAAACCGCAAAAAGGAGATATTCTTGGTGACTTCTAAAACTTGATTGGGTGTTTTAGCAATAAATCCACAGTCATCAGTGGGGACAGTTCCCCCAGAATTACCTGTAATAGTAATTGGGTCGGGCTGAAAATTGGGGGCAATGGTCAGCGTGTCACTAAGAGCTAAACTAGAAGTAGCTAAAATTATCCCGAAAACTGTAGGCACACTGATCCAATGAATACCTAGTTGCATATTGGTTATTCCTGTCCTGGAAGTTGCAGGACTAAACAATTAGATCTATATATATTTAGACGATCATAGTCTGGGGAGGTTCCGGAGTAACTCAAAAATATTAATGCTATCAATACATATAATAGGAATCAAATCCGATTTTGTCGATCAATTACTAGAGAGATCAAGGTAATATGAATTCTCAAGAACCTCCAAACTGGGAACGCAAACTCCAAGAATTAGAAGCAGAATTAAGTAAAAGTCAGACTGCTTTTAATCCGGAAGAAAGACCGATTACAGTGAATATATCGCAACTGTTCCAAATGTTAGTTTATCAAGCCTTACACTGGTTTAATGGACTGGCTCAAGTTGGCAAAATTGTCACCATAGTTGGAGTCGGAATTGTGGCTCTTGCTGTTTTACAAGCAGTAGTCCAGTTAGTATCTCTATTGATGACCTTATTGGTGTTAGGTGGTTTGGGTTTTGTTGGTTATAAGTTTTTCCAACAAAGTAAAAGTAATAGTTAATGACTAAGGACGACGGTGAACTAGAGTAGCATTAGCTTGATCGACTGGAACCAGCATAACTTCACTGATATTAACATGAGCTGGGCGAGTCACACAGAAAAACACCACATCAGCAACATCAGCTGGGGTGAGCGGAGTGAGATTTTGATAAACTCGATCAGCGCGATCGCGATCTCCATGAAACCGAACCAGACTAAATTCAGTTTCTACTAAACCTGGTTGTACTTCTGTTACTCGGACCGGAGTTCCTAACAAATCTTGTTTCAAACCTTCAGAAATTGCCCTAACCGCTGCTTTAGATGCACAATAAACATTACCACCTGGATAAGTTTGACGACCAGCGATCGAACCAAGATTAACGATATGTCCTCTCCCACGTTGAATCATTCCGGGTAGGAGAGTTCTAGTTACATATAATAAACCTTTGAGATTGGTATCAATCATTTCTTCCCAATCTTGAATATTACCTGTCTGGAGTTGATCTAAACCTCGACTTAATCCAGCATTATTAATTAAAATATCGATCGCAGCCCAATCAGTTGGTAAATTAGATAAAACAGATTCTACTTGATGGCGATCGCCTACATCAAAGGATAATAAACGAATTTGACTAGCAAACTCTTTAGTTAATTGATCTGCAAGTTGTTCGAGTCGATCTAAACGTCTTGCTGTCAAAATTAATTTCGCCCCAGCTTGAGCAAAAACTTGGGCACAAGCTGCACCAATTCCGCTACTAGCACCAGTAATTAAAACTATTTGTTGAGAAATCATCATTTTCTTGATTAAAGGGCGTATCACCTACGCCCCTATTAATTGATTTAATTAGTACCACTCACAACCCGTAGCCGTTGAGTAACGGCAATCATCCCACCATTACGAACTATAATCGCAGAAAGCCATTGATTATTGGCTTGATTAGGAGCATGACCAACCTTGAAAATGCCCCCTGCTGGTAAGGTTTGGAGGTCAAAGGAAGTTGGCTTCAAATAGGTACTTAAATTAATTGGTTCCTCAAGAGTAGTGCCAATCAACAAATCATTTCCTAAAGGTTCTTGCACAATTGCATCAAACTCATAAGTCTGTCCAGGTTTAACCTGGTCTGGTAAACGAAAATCAACAGTTGGTGGTTTTTCACCCGCAGTTAATTGAGTACGTTCTGCGAGAATATCCTGATGCACAATCTGCTGATTTTCGATCCTTTGACGAGAGCGGATGGTTGATTCAAGACGAAAGTTTTTACTATCTACAGTTTTGTTGCCATTAATATTGGTAACAGTCTCAGCGGTAATTCCCTGACCATCAGTTTGCCAAGATGTAATTGCTGTGGTGTATTTTAGCTGGGGATAACCTTGCCAGAGTTGGGTCAAAGCTTGTTGCAAATTTGGACGGTTTAAACCATCAGAATTAGTAAAATTGGGACTATAAAACTGGATAATTCCCTGAATATCTTGGTGATTTGCTGCCGAATCAATACTAGACAAGAGACTTGTTAATTCGGGAGGTGCATCATTAGCACTTTGTGCCCAGACATCTAATCGAGGGAGTGCCATTATTCCCCAAAGTGCTAAACCTAAGACCAACGGTGTGAAAACCTTGGTCTGGAATCGGGAAAAAATGGATGAGCAAAATCGCTGATACTTAGACATAGAAGAAAAATGTTTGCCAATATCTATACAATGATAGCTGAGAGAATTGAACACCAGATAGCTGTCGAGGAACCGGAATTTCAAGTCTGCTAGCTGAACTCGTCCAGAAGAAATAGGAGAGATAACAGGAGTGGTCAGATTACTAATTGCTGCGAGTGGGACAGGGGGACATATATTTCCCGCGATCGCGCTAGCTCAACAACTAAATAATGATCAGATCGAATGGTTAGGTGTCCCCGATCGACTGGAAACCCAGTTACTCACTCAATATCCCTATCCTCTTCATACTATCTCAGCTAGTGGATTTCAGCAGCGTTTTGGCTTAAACACCCTCAAAATCCTCTTGCGTCTGCTCACCTCAATTCAGACTACTCGACAATTACTCAAACAAAAAGAATTTTCTGGAGTTTTCACCACAGGGGGTTATATTGCAGCACCAGCAATTATTGCAGCTCGGTCTTTAGGATTACCAGTTATTCTCCATGAATCTAACGCTTTACCAGGTAAAGTAACTCGCTGGTTAAGTCCTTTATGTACTACTGTGGCTTTAGGATTTGCTAGTGCGGCTAAGTATCTACCCCGAGCTAAAACAATTTATGTTGGTACTCCCGTCCGGACTGATTTTCTCCAAGATGCCAAAATTGACTTACCAATTCCGGACAATGTGCCTCTAATTGTAGTTGCAGGGGGATCTCAGGGAGCAGTAGCAATTAATAAGTTAATACGTCAGTGCGCTCCTCAATGGTTTACCGCAGGAATTTGGATTGTCCATCAAACGGGAGATCATGATCCAGAAGCAGATAATCTACAACATCCCCAATATTTTGCGCTGCCTTTTTCTAATAATATGGCAGGACTATTTAAGCGAGCAAATTTAGTGATTAGTCGTGCTGGTGCTGGGACTCTAACTGAATTAGCAATCACTAAAACACCGTCAATTCTAATTCCTTATCCTTATGCAGCTGAAGATCATCAAGCTTTTAATGGAGCAGTTTTTAGTGATATTGGAGCAGCTTTAGTATTCCGTCAAGCAGAATTAACTCCCGAATTATTAACCAGTAAGGTATTAGATTTATTTTCTCAACCTGAAATTCTCTCCCAAATGGCTGAAAAAGCAGCATCTTTAGCAGTCCCCGATAGTGCCACACAGTTAGCTAAGTTAGTGCAGCAATTGATGATCAGTTAAATTATGGAACAATTATCTTTACCTTTAGTTTTTGCCAATACATTACCAGAGCAATTAATATGGTTCAAGGAAATATTAGCCTTTCTGAATATTAATCCTAATCTTAATTGGCCCGATGCTTTTGGATTATCGTTGCGTAACTACTTTACTAAAAGTAACTATACACCCATTAAAACTTTAAGTTTATTTACAGGAGGAGGGGGACTTGATATCGCTTTCCATGATGCTGGTTTTGATATTGTGCAAATGGTAGAGTTAGAAGCTAAATATATTCAAACTCTTTTAAAAAATTCTCAGCCAGGAAGATTGTTAGAAAATTCTCAGCCTATTTGCATTGATATTAGAGAGTATTTTCCCAATTCTGAACTAGCAATAGACTTTATCATTGGCGGACCACCATGTCAAACTTTTTCCGCTGCGGGCAGAAGAGCGTCAGGTGTTGCTGGACTTAGTGATACTAGAGGAATGCTATTTGCAGAATATGTTCGCTTAATCAAAATACTGCAACCAAAAGGATTTCTTTTTGAAAATGTTTATGGTATAACTGGTGCTGAAAATGGCGAAGCCTGGAAAAAAATCCAAAATGCTTTTAAACAAGCAGGATACCAAATTAATTTTCGCGTTTTAGATGCAGCAGATTACGGAGTACCACAACATCGAGAACGTTTATTTATTGTCGGAATTAAAGAAGGTAATTATTTATTTCCCTCTCCTACTCATGGTCCTGATTCACCAGGACAAATACCTTTTTATTCAGCTGGAGCAGCAGTTATTGGTGCTGATCCATCGGACGCAGAATTAGGAATTAGTGGGAGGTATGGATATTTGCTCAATGATATACCACCAGGACTTAATTATAGCTTTTACACAGCAGAGATGGGGCACCCTCAGCCTGTATTTAGTTGGCGTTCTAAATTTTCTGATTTTCTTTATAAAGCTGATCCAGAGCTTCCAGTTCGGACAATTAAAGCCCAAGGTGGACAATACACTGGTCCTTTTAGTTGGGAAAATCGTCGTTTTACAATTGCGGAATTAAAGCGTCTACAAACGTTTCCTGATGCTTATGAAATTGTTGGTAATCGTTCTAGCTGTATCGAACAAATTGGTAATTCAGTTCCACCACAATTAGGGAGGATTTTAGCTCTGAGTATTTTGGAGCAAGTCATGAATATATCTCTCCCATTTTCCATGCACTATTTACCACCAACAAAACAGTTAGGATTTCGACAACGCAAACGTCAATTAACTCAGAGATATGCTCAAAAAGCTCAAGCTGCGATCGCCTTCTTGAAAAGTAATGGTAAATTCAGTTCATCCGCTTCCCCTCATCCGAGATTATCAGAAAAATCTGTACGGTTTTTATCTGAAAATTTTGCTTGGAGTAAAAATGAAACTTGCCTGAGTACCAAAATTTTTCTGAAGTATGATTTTCAACCAGAAAGCTGGATAATTGAAGCTAATCTTAATGATATTTGGGAGATTGAAGGTAAATATATAATTGATATTTCATCAGCTAATGGTTGTGAAAATTGGGGTTTAGATACAACCCAAGTAAAATTAATAGCTAGGGATTTAGATGGGCGAATTTTTACAGCTTTATGGAAAGCATTCGAGGAAAAATTAACTGAATTGACTCGCAAAGCTGATTTAGTACAATTATCTGGTTATTACCAATATAAACCGCATCTAAATAGCAAAATGACAATTAATGATCAATTAAAGAATGACAAATTTTGGCAAATCATTCAATGTCTAATTAATGGAATAGGAGTAGCAAATCAATTATCTAAACAGCAGCTTGCTTTTCTTTGGGGAGTTAATAATAATGAAATATTTTCCTATTTAAAAAGATTAAGAATTATGGGTTACGAAATTAGGAATCATCAGACAAATCCTCAGATTAATCCGGGAGAATATTTAATTCCTTATGCTTTTCCGACGCTAACACCCAAAAGTGTGCAATTACGAAAAACCTTGGGAGAAAATGATGATGAGTGAAATACATTTGCGTGTATTTAAAAATCGAAGTGAGTTAGTGCGATCTGATGGAACAACACAGGTTTTCTTAGAGGGTAGCATGAATGAAGCAGCAAAAGCTAGATATCAAAAAATAGCTAATGAATTATCAAATAGTTATCTCGAAAAGCAAATCATGATTTGTTATGAGCATCCTGCTGATCTAGTTTTTTCTCAATTAAAAGAGAATCATATAAATATTTTGACTAGACTGGTAAATTCAGTTACAAGTGAAGTTGGTAGAGCCATAGTTGGGTTAACTATTTTGCAATTATCGGTGAAATCAATTGAACCTATGCAAAGTATTAGGTTGCACAAAGGTAGTTCTAGCGTAACAGCTTTTTCATGGTGTGATGGAATATCAATGCGTTCTTTAGATAAGCAATATATCACTCCTATTTTACGAAAATATGACTTACTTAGACTGAATGCGGATGGTTTTATGATGACTCGCAGTTTAGCAGAAAACTATCCTTATTCACCAGTGTATAAAGCTAATATTAAAGGTGCGCGTCAAGAGTGGCTAAATCTTGTAGAATATATAGAAGTTAATGAAATTGATCCTAAATTAGCTTTACATTACATTTTATCTCAATTACTGAATCGAGCAAATGTGTTTAAAATTTTATCTGAACAAACTATCTTATCTCTACAAACATTTTTAGAGCTAACTAAATCTTGTTTAAATAGAGAATATGCTACTCAATTGATCACAACACATATTAATGAATCCAATTATGCAGCGCGAATTATGGAAATTGCTATGCACAGTCTGATGCAAACTATGCAAGAATATATGATTTTTTTACCGGGAGAATTACAATCTTTATCTCAAATGCGATCGGCTAATAAAAAACATGGTAATATTGGAGATATCGAAATCTTAGAAAATGGACAAATTGTTGAAGTATGGGATGCAAAATATGGCAAAAGTTATTTAAGAGATGAACTAGAAGAGTTAAACGATAAACTTGGTTCTCACCCAAGTGTTTTATTAGCTGGTTTTGTTACGAGTGTTGAACCTGAACGACGTGAAGAGCTAATCCCTCGCTGTCAAGAAATAGCAGATTTTTTTGGGATTACAATAGAAATAGTTACTTTTAGAGAATGGATACAACAGCAATTTCAACGAGCAATTAAATCTGAGTTAGTCAACGAGCAACAATTAGCACAGAAATGGTTAATTGCTTACACAGAATCATTAGCCCAAAAACGTCGAGATATTGCTCCTATTGACGAACCTTGTCAACAATGGTTAACTACTTTAAAGCTTTTACTTGAAACTTATAAATAATTCAAATATTACTCCTATTTAAGCATCTTGCTAAATCTGTTTGACTATGGAAAGATGTCTTTTAAGAGACTGGTTAAGTTATGGGCTTCAGAGTGAGGGCCAAAAGCGCGATCGCTAGCTAGTAAATTTTTTCCCTGATGGTGAAACCCCTACTATAAACTCAAGTTCCAGTTTTTGATCCAAATAATTGCGATCGCTTACCCAATAGATAGGATAATTCTAATTTAAAAATGCTTGTAACTGACATGATAAATTTTTTAGGTAAACCCTACTTTCAAGCACCCAATTGCTTGATTTATCAGATGGATTGCTTAGAGGCAATGTTAAAGCTACCAAATGAATGTATTAATCTTACTGTCACCAGTCCTCCGTATAATATTGGCAAAGAATACGAAAAAATAATGCTACTAGATCAATATTTAAAATGGTGTGAAAAGTGGATAAGTGAGATTTACCGAATTACCTCTTCTCAAGGAGCTTTTTGGCTAAACTTGGGTTATTTATCAATTCCTAATAGAGCTAAAGCAATTCCTATTCCTTACCTACTGTGGGACAAAATTTCTTTTTACCTCATTCAGGAAGTAATCTGGCACTATGGTGCTGGAGTTGCTGCCAGTAAGTTTTTTTCACCACGTAATGAAAAGTTTCTTTGGTATGTCAAAAACCAAGAAAGTTATACCTTTAACTTAGATGATGTGCGCGATCCTAATGTCAAATATCCTCATCAAAAAAAGAATGGCAAAATTAAAGTCAACCCCCAAGGCAAAAATCCGACAGATGTTTGGGATTTTCCCAAAGTAACATCTGGTCAAAACAGATCGTCGAAAGAGCGTACTGATCACCCTGCTCAATTTCCTAGGGCTGTTATAGAACGTATTATCAAGGCTTCATCCCATCGAAATGAAATTATTTTAGACCCTTTTCTGGGTTCAGGAACTACTGCGGTTGTTGCTTTAGATTTGCAGCGTACTATCATTGGATTTGAGATTTGTAAAAGCTACTGTGATATAGCTGCTAATAGAATTGATGATTTTCTCAGACAAAAACAGCTTAGTGAAGCTCAATTATCTTTATTTTAGAGAAAATAAATTTCTTAAATTGGTAATGACAGTAACTTATATTTTTCTACACCAGGACTTAATCTAGCCTGTTGGCCAGTAGCTGCTTTTTGTCCTTGCCAATCTTCTAGATCAATCCATCCAAATCGAACTAAACTAATTTTTGGAGTTTGTCTGCATTTAATTTTTGGATCAAATTTCTGGAAATTAACTACAAGATAATAGCCAGACTTGTCTTTTTTTGACTTTGATCCTGTGGTACTCTGTTGAGCATAACTGCGATTACCGTAAGTGTTGTGATAACTTGAAGAAGTTTTAATTTCAATTGAGAAGTAATCGTTCTCAATATAAACAATATCTTTGTCAGTATTGCTATGATGGCGTCGCCAAATTTCCGGGTATCGGTTGGCTAATTCTAATGGAATTAATTCATGCAAAAAAAAGCCCATAATTTGGGGAACTGGAAATAAATCTACTCCTATTTTGTAGCCTCTATTGGTTATACTGGACTGAAAGATTTGATCCCAAACTTGCATAACTATTTGATAAATTTCCTGCGACTCAAGAGGGTGTCTCTCGATGAGTTCCAATGTCTTTGCTTGCCAATCTTGAATAGGAAGTCCTGTATAAGGTGATTCCATTTACTCCATTCCTCTCAATAGCTCGCTAGGTGACACTCCTAACGCTTTGGCTAACCGCAAAATATTTAACAGGGCTATGTTTCTCTCACCCCGCCCAATACCACCAAGATAGTTCCGGTGTATACCAGCTAGTTCAGCTAACTCTTCTTGAGAAAGATCCCTAATTTTTCTTAGTCTGCGAACTTGCTCTCCAAATTTTTTTAACTCTGGATTTTCTGCCACATAAGCAAGATACTCATAACAGTGCGCTAAAATCTACACACTATAAGTGTGATTTTCTCTGAGGATCACAAAGGAAAATTGTCCCGCAACCAATAAGTGGACAAGGGTATTCATCAACCGCGATCGCTTGCCCAATAGATAGTATAATTCCTTTATCTTGACTGTGCTTTTGGTTGATGAATCTCACTTACTATCAAAAACGGTCAATCAAGATCAAAATAAGCATATTTACTTATAATTAACCCAGAGGATGACAAAATGGCACTAAGAAATATGGAAAATATACCCGTTTTAGAACAATATTTAGCATCCCTGTCTCAAGCACAGCTATTGGATTTGATTTGGCAATTATGTGATGAATCTAAAGAAGTAAGAACATTTTTGCTCAATCATATTAATGTGCCCAGAGAAATTATTAATAATCAACCTAGTAATGATGATCAAGTTGAACAGCTCAAAGAAGAAATTAAGCAAATTTTTGATGAACTTGAAGAGCTAATGATGGAGGAAGATGAAGATGAGTATCGATATGATTATGATTATGAAGATGAAGATGAGGAAATACTAGAGCCTAAACTAGATAGTGTGTTTGAGACTGCTAGATTTTTAAATCTGGCAGATCAAGTGCAAATATATTGGGAGATTATCAGCACAGGAACTGATTTATTTGATCGCATTGAAGACTTTACTATTGGTACTACCCAAATTGAAAAAGCTTTCCAATTTTTTGCGGAAACTATTCAAAATTTGGAGTTATCACCTCTAGAAAAACAACCTTATTTGCGGGCACTGGTTGCTCTTTTTGATCGGATTATATTTAGCGATCGGGATATCAGAAAAGCGATTAAGAACGCGATGGAACTGATTTGTGATGTTCCGGAAGATTACTACTATTTAATTTCCCAAATGGAGCCAAAAGAAGCTGAAGCTATTGATTGGATTACTGGTTATTATCTGAAATTAGCTGATCATGAAAACTATCTGCGAGTCCGATCAGCTCATCTTGAGCAAGAATCTGATTATCTCGAATTAGCAAAATATTGGCAACAAAAAGGAAATTCAGAAAAATATTTAGCGACTCTAGAACAATGGATTATCAATCTAGACTTAGATCCAAAATCATCTAATTATGGATTGAGAAGGTTTTCGATTGATAGCTATCATTTCGTTGAAAAAAAAGTGTTTGATGAACTAACAGAATATTATCGTCAACAAAAAGATGATGATAATTTAAGTCGAATTTTGTTAAAAATAGCCGAACATCGTTATGTTACTTTGGATTTGTATAAAGAGGTGAAAGAACTTGGTAATAAGTTAGGTAAATGGCCAGAAATGCAGGTAAGTTTAATTAAATATGCAGAAAAACATGACGAAATTTTAGCCAAAATATATCTATATGAAGAAAATTGGGACAAAGCTCTGGAAATTACCCAAAAAAGTAATATTCATGAAGGAATTCAAGTGGTAATTGCGGAGGGAGTTAAACAAAATCGTCCCTTTGAGGCGATCGCAATTTACGAAAAAATAGTTGAATATAATATTGACCAAAGAAAACGCGATCGCTATCGTCAATCTGCGACTTATGCTAATAAAATTAAAGCCATTTATTTGCAGGTGTTAAATGATCCAGATGGTTGGCACCGTTATCTGAGTACAATTAGAGAAAATCATCGTCGTTTGCCAGCTTTAATTGATGAATTTAGAAGTTTTTGACACTCCCCGGTCTTTCATACACGGGGATTCTTAAGGTAAGGGCGTATTGCTATACGCCCCTTCAGGGGATGAATCGCGCCAAAGCTTTTTTCTTAAAGGGTTCGTCAGCAACCCACTACCCACTCGCTCAACAATAGAGTCTGTGGCTACTTTTGATTTTCTAATGATATTAGCCGCACCGTTAACATCTGCATTCAGAATTAATCCTTGAGCAGAACGATACAAACCTCTTTTTATCCTTTTTCCAGATGGTTGCCAATTGTCAGGTTTTTCGCCGACTGTCACTGGCAATAAATCTCGGTCTAAGAAACTGGATTTTGATGTGTAAGATTCGTCTTGTTCTATGAATCGCCATCCCCTTAGATCGCATTCTTGCTGTAGTCTCTCCTTGACTTTGGCTGTGGGGATTTGGTAGGGGCGTATTGCAATACGCCCGTACTGATTGGTTACTCTTCCCATATTAACTTCTTGTTTCTGTCCTTTATTCCAACCAAAGACGATCACATTGATTTGATGATTTTCGCAGTATTTTATGATAGTTCTCACCGCTTTATTCACTGCATCTCTCATCCTTCTAGCGCGAGTTTCTGACAACTGTTGTAGCCGTTTTGATGAAAAACCTTTGGGTAATTTAGCTTGAGAGTGCCTGGTTTGGATTCGGGCTTTTTCTTGGTTAAACAGTTGATTCCAAGACTTGATTTTGCGACCATCAATGATGAATGGTTTGCCATTACTAGAAACACAAGTTAACCAGTTGTTTATCCCATGATCTATTCCTAGAATTCCTGTTACTCCTAAGCTACAACTAAGTGCTTGTTTGGTCAGAGATTCATGGACATATTCAACCCAGACATCACCATTTCTGGGGATTAGCCTGAGTTCTTTAATTTGGCAATCTCTCAATCTTTCCGGCCATGTCAACCACAGGGCATCAGTTCCGAAATGTTCTTTGCCTTTAGTCCCTAGAGGTAATCTCACCCGATTGTCAACTATTTTTAGAGCTTGTCCTGGATAGGAAATTTGATATTTGCCGCCCTTAACTCTGTATTTAGGTAGTCTTGGCTTTTGGTTAAGTTTTCCTGTCTTGGCTAACTTTTCCAGGGCTAGAAAAGAACTAAAGGATTCTGCTACAGACTTAAGAGTTTGTTGTGCCACTTGAGAGTAAAGAAAACCGTAATTTTCGTTAGTTTTTGCCATCTTGTACAGCTCAAGATACTTAATTACTTTTTGATCTTTAAAGTACCGTTTGTCTTTTTGGACTGCGTACATAAGATTTTTGTTAACTACTAAGTAGTCGGACAAAAGTAATAGGTACTGTATTAACTTTTGTAAAACGTATGGGTCAAGCAATAAGCTGGACAAAGTCATCGAAAAATTAGTCCAATCTGGGGAAGATTGGCCAAAGAAGTGGCTGGACAATGGGAGCAAAAAATTAGACTTATTTTGGTAATTAAGGGGATAAGTGAGGTCGATTTTAGCTTCAAAAAAAACACCCTGATTGTGAAATAATTATAGAGCTAACTTAAAAGTTTGAAGAAAATGTCATCTCCTCCTTTGAGAATATTTTTAACATCTGCGGAAAATCAAACCTTATGGGAATTAAATAGAGCCGAGGGAGTTCCACTAAGAACAAGAGATCGGGCTGCGGCCTTGAGATTATCATCAATGGGATGGAAAGTGGAACAGATCGGCAAGTATCTGAACTGGTCAATTAAGACAGTGAGAGCCACAATACATCGTTGGGAAAAACAGGGATTAGCAGGATTATGGGATGCGCCTCGTCCGGGCAGGAAAAGAAAATGGAGTCAGGCAGATTTGGCAGAAATTGAAAAAAAACTAGAGACAGAGGAACGAGCTTATAATAGTCGTCAGTTAGTGAAATATCTAGCCCAGGAAAGGCAAGTAAAACTGAGCCAAAGACAGTTGCGTCGAATCCTCAAAAAAAACTATCGGTGGAAAAGAACGAGAACATCTCTAAAAGGAAAGCAAGACCAGGAAAAAAGAGCAACTAAAAGAAATGATTTAGAGATGTTGGAATTCGCGGCAGCCGCGGGTGAAATATGTTTAAAATATTTGGATGAATCAGGATTTAGCCTGTGGGCTGAACCTGTATATACCTGGGGGAAAATCGGCCAACAGAAACAGATCAAACAGCCTAAAAAGAAAGGGAAAAGATTAAATATATGTGGATTTTTGGCCGTGGGAGAAAGCTTTGAATATGGATTAAGTTTTAAGAGTTTTGACAGTAAGAATTATATCAAATTAATGGATTGGCAAGCCGCGCAAGCGGAAACTAGATTGAAAGAAACGGGCAAAATAACTGTAATTGTCCAAGACCAATATTCCGTTCACGTAAGTAAATTGACGAAGAGCAACTATGATCAATGGGAAAAACAAGGATTATATATATTCCTATTATCCAGTTACTCTCCCGAATTAAATCTGATTGAAACGGAGTGGGAAAGAATCAAAGAAGATGAATTAGCTGGTCAAATGTTTGAGAATGAATATGAATTAACCATCGCGGTAAGAGCAGCAATCGAAGCTCGTCAAACTAGTAAGGGCTTAGAAGTAAAAAGATTTAGATTTGGTGGTCAGCCTAGCCAGGATGAACAAAAATCCTAATCGGGTTTATTCTAGTTCTAGTCAACCGGAAAAATTCCATTAATTGTTTAATGAGAGGCTGAGGCAAAACTGACCATATTTATAGTTAATAGAAAATCTGGAAATGCAGTTTTCTTACTCTCTAGTGAAACCTATTCAGTTGGACGGAGGGAATACTTTTATATGCTTTTCTCTGGTAAATTTGTGGGTCAAATTTACTCTTAAATAAAGTTAACATAGTTAACTTTATTTATGTCCGACTACTTAGTTTTTAGTCTATTATATTTACATGAAATATGCTCTTGCTTACGGCAGGATAAATCCTGCAATTTGTTTTCATCCCCGGTTTTTAAACCGGGGTTTTCAACTCCGATCCTTATAAGGAGCGAAGTTGGTCCCTAATATGTTTTTTAGCCGAGGATGTTACTCCGTCCCCGCACCTTGAGTGGTGTAGTCTAGCAATTTCACCACCAACCAAGTTAAACTGAACTTGAGTCTCCCATAATTTATCCCAGTTTATTTTGACATGGAAACGATCAGAGTATCAGACCAAGGACAAATGATTATTCCTCCATCTCTGGGGAAAGCTTACGGTTGGGAAGCTGGTCAGGAATTACTCTTAATTGACACTGGTGATGGAATTTTGATCAAACCGAAAAAACCTTTTGTTGAAACAACCTTAAATGATGTTGCAGGTTGTTTAAAATTTCGCTAGTAAAGCAAAAACGATCGAAGAGATGGATTATGCTCTTCGTCAAGGAATGGAGGACGAGTGGTGTGGTCGCAGTTGATACTAATATTGTAGTCCGGCTATTGACTCAAGATGATGAGTTACAGTACTGAAAAGAGTCGAGAAATTTTTCAGACTCAGGATGTTTTTGTTCCTGATACAGTAATACTTGAAACCGAATGGGTACTCAGATTTGCCTACAAATTTAAACCAACTGAAATATGTTTGGCTTTACATAAACTCTTTGGCTTGTCAAATGTTTACCTTACTAATTCAAACCTAGTTTCTCAAGCATTACAATGGCACGAAGCTGGACTAGATTTTGCAGATGCTTTTCATTTAGCTCAGAGCCAGCCATATAATTACTTTTATACCTTTGATGAAAAACTAATCAAAAAAGCTAGTGGGCTAACATCCTGTGAAGTTAAGAAACCCTGATGAGTTGAATTGCACGTAAAGCATTCCGACGTAATCCCAATTTCATAAATTAGCACTACAGATAACTGATCTAGACCATCTGTAGTCATAATTACCAGAATTGCTATTACATGGGATCTGCCAATCAGAGCCTACTCTCATTAGTCGCTAAATTTACTAAATAAAGCAGCTAGCACAGTATTAGAAAATAAAAAACCCTCTGGATCAGTTAACCTAATTTGTCCTGCTTTTGGCAATTGACCATGAGGTACTAATCTGATAGCTTCGCTATTTAATCCAACCAGGTCTACCCACCCTTGATCATAATAAGGTTGCAAACAATTCCAAACTTGGAGCAATGTTTGCTCCCCAAATTCTTCAGCTAAGGTAGATAATTTAATTCCATCACTTAAACGCAATCCTAACATCAGCTTTTCTAATAAAATATCGTTTTTTTGACTAGACAGATTACTAGATAAGTTAGGTTCATTTTCGGTAAATTGTCGCCGATTTCTGACCCAATTGTAATACTCTTTAGTTTGCCGAGGTCTGGTAAAACGATATCCATTTACATAACTGGTTGCTCCCATTCCAAAAGCATAATAGGGACGATTTTCCCAATAAACTCGATTATGACGACATTGATGTCCGGGTAGAGCATAGTTAGAAATTTCATAATGCTGATAACCTACATCGGTGAGCATTTGTTGGGCTAACCGATACATTTGAGCTGTGGTTTCTTCTGTTGGTAGTGGTTCCCGATTCGGTTGATAATAACGAGCAAAGACCGTTTTTGGCTCTATAATTAAATCATAACTAGAAATATGGGTAGGTCTAATCTCGATCGCTGCGACTAAAGATGCTTCCCACTGTGTGATGGTTTGATGTGGTAATCCAGAAATTAAATCGATACTCCATTCACTCACCCCGACTTCGCGCATCGCTGCGATCGCGGCAAAAATATCATTAACATTGTGCGATCGCCCACAACTAGCTAACAAGTCATCTTGAAAAGCTTGTATTCCTAAACTGAACCGATTCACACCAGCTAATTGGTATCCTTGTAACTTTTGGCTCGTAAATGTTCCTGGATCAACTTCTAGGGAGATTTCCGCCTCAGCGGCGATCGGCAATTGTCGAGCTAATGCTGTTAAAATCCGATTGACTTGCTCTACTGATAGTAAGGAAGGTGTACCTCCCCCAAAAAAAATAGTCTCTAACGGTTGACAAAATGATTCAGTTGTGTTAATTTCCTCAATCAAAATTTCCACATATTGCTGAATTGTCCCCGAATTATCGCCATGTTGGCGATCGCCGACTACGGAGACGGCAAAATCGCAATAATAACAACGACGACGACAGAAAGGAATATGTAAATAAGCTGAACTAGGAATCACGCGAGATCACTTTTTCATCCGATTTTAAGTAATTTCCAGCACAATTCCCACTCAATTGCTCCCCATAAACTGATGTTTACCATACAGCTAAAAAAAAGGGGGAAAAACTAGACAGTATAATTCAGAGTAGTAGCTATGAGGAGCAATTTGGCTCATTCTGGCGAATTTCCGGACATATTTCCAGGGATTTACATCTGGAAGTCAAATATAAATTCAACTGGTTTAGCACCATGATTGATGCAATTATTATCCTTTCATTCATCTTATCAGCCGCAGGCATAGGTTTCTACAGCGTTGACTTACTACCTAATGATGTCTTGAAACAAGTTAACAATCCGGAAGGATTGGGTCTAGTCACCGCAGGTTTCGCTGCTCTCATTGGTGGGGCAATTGGGTTAATCGTCCAGACCGGATATCGTCGATTAGAAATCCAAGTTCGGCAAATGCCCGTCGAAGTCATCCTCACGCGCTCAATTGGCTTAGTTATTGGGTTACTGATCGCCAATTTAATGTTAGCACCAGTTTTCTTATTGCCATTCCCCTGGGAATTTGCTTTCATTAAACCCCTAGTCGCGATCGTGGGTAGCGTCATGTTCTCGTTTTTGGGGATCACTTTAGCAGATACCCATGGTCGGGCATTTCTGCGGTTAATTAATCCCCATTCAGTGGAAACCATGTTAGTCGCTGAAGGTACTCTCAAACCAGCCGCGACAAAAGTATTAGATACTAGCTGTATTATCGATGGTCGAATTGAAGAATTGCTGGGAACTGGATTTCTGGAAGGACAAATTCTCATTCCCCAGTTTATTCTCCAAGAATTGCAGTTAGTCGCAGATGCAGCCAATGATCAAAAAAGAGTCAGGGGACGTTGGGGATTAGACATCCTGAATCGGATGAAAGAAGCTTATCCAGAAAGGATCGTGATTAATTCGGCTGACTACGATGATATTACGACCGTTGACGCAAAATTAGTACATTTAACTCAAGAAATTAACGGCACTTTGCTAACTAATGATTACAACTTAAGTAAAGTCGCCCAATTACAACGAGTTCCAGTGCTAAATATTAATGACCTGACCCAAGCGGTGCGTCCCAGTTATCTTCCTGGAGATAGTATTGATTTGAAAATTCTCAAGGAAGGTAAGGAACCAGCCCAAGGGATTGGTTACCTTGATGATGGGACAATGGTAGTAGTGGAAGAAGGTAGTAACTATGTTGGTGTCCAATTACGGGTAACCGTCACTTCGGCTTTGCAAACTTCAGCAGGACGGATGATTTTTGCCCGTCCTCACGCTTCAGTAGCAGCTTGAGAGTTAGATTTTGCTAATTCTGATCATCGTGACTGAGGTGACGCGCGGATGATAATTTTCCGAACTACCGCAAGACAGCTCTATTGCTCCAGAGTTGTCCAGCGTCACACCGTCAGCCGCGATTAATTACCAGACGGTGTAGAGCGATGCCAACGTATTCCTAGAAATATATCGTAGACAAAGCTTAAAAAACTTTTGCCTTGTAGTAGTCCCAGCGTTTGGGGTGATCCTTTTTCATCTAAAAGATGCTTAGTGGCTAAATAAGCTGGTTGGTATTTATACCAGGGAATTGATGGCCATAAATGATGGATCAGATGATAGTTTTGTCCCATAATCAATATATTGAGAATCGGGCTGGGATAAACTCGGGCATTTTTCCAGCGATCGCGTTCTGTAAATGGTCGATGGGGTAAATAGTCAAAAAACAATCCCAATGCTAGTCCTACCACCAAAGCGGAGGTAAACCAGTAATTCACTAGATAGTGAAAAAATCCATATTGAATGGAAAAATAGACGATTAAACCGACCACTAACCGACTAAAAAACCATTCCCATAGCTCATACTTGCGCCACAGTTGGCGTTTAAAAAAGAAGATTTCATGGTAAAAGAACCGTGCGGCAATCAACCAGAGTGGGCCACCTGTAGAGACAAAGTGGTCTGGATCATTATCGGGATCATTAACATGGGCATGATGTTGGATATGAACCCTGGTAAAAACTGGGAAAGCAAAGCCTAAAATCAAAGCACTGCCATGTCCAAGTAAAGCATTGACAATTCGGTTACGATGTGCAGCATGATGGGAAGCATCGTGAATTACTGTTCCAGCCATATGTAAGGAAATCACATTCAGGACAAAGGAACACCAATGGGGCCAATTCCACCACCAATAACCACAGGTAGAGATCGTAAAAATTCCTACTGCGGCAATGAACATGAGCATGGTCGGGTTGAAGTCACCAGGAGGACTCAGATACTCTTTGGGCACTGTCAGTGGCTTGCTGGCCTCCGACATGATATTTTTACTCCTAAGAACTACTTTTCGGTAGTATACGATAAAGTTTTGTGAATTAAACGGCCTGAAGCTGCGGTAGCGAGATGATTAATATCTGGAAATGATTAAAGCCGATGGTGGGATTTGAACCCACGACCAACTGATTACGAATCAGCTACTCTACCCCTGAGCTACACCGGCACTAGACAATCTTCAATTATAGCAGGTTAGCTAGAAAAACGATCTAGCAACCTGCAAAAATTAGCCGAATTTTGGACGATCGATCAAAATTAAACTGGCAAAAGGGGCTCATTTTGACCAGCGACCGTCCCGGAGTAAATCAAACCTCGCTGCATATCCATGGTCAGGATTGTCCCTTCACGAATATTATTAGTCGCATTTTTGACACCGACCATCACTGGTACACCCAAGCGTAAACCAATAATTGCCGCATGACCTGTCAAACTTTCCTCCTCGGTAATTACTCCCGCAGCTTTCCGCATCGCTTCCACATAATCCACACTGGTACTAGGTACAACTAAAATTTCACCAGGGCTAAAGTTACCAATTTCTGTCGCACTCTGAGCTACCCGAGCTCGACCACTCACGACCGTACTTTGTCCTAGAGCTACACCTTTACCCAGGATCGAAGTTACTACTTCAACTTTAATTAAATCCGTTGAACCAGAAACTCCCTGAAGTGCACCCGCAGTCATCACGACCAAATCACCCTCCGCGACCATGCCGGTTTCCTGGGCCACATTCATCGCCGCTTGGAAAGTCTGACCGGTAGAATGCAAATCTAACACTAAGAGTGGTTTTACACCCCAGACTAATTGCAACTGTCGTGCGACATCAACATGGGGTGTAATTGCTAAAATAGGTGTACTCGGTCGAAATTTAGACACATTTCTAGCTGTCGCTCCGCTTTTCGTCAAGGTCATAATTGCCGCAGCATCTAACTGTTCAGCAATTGCACCGACAGCTTGACTAATCGCATTAGTGATCGAACGTGGGGAGTGATCTAGATTGTCTACATTACGAGTAATTTTTTCCCTTTCAATTCTCGTCGCAATTTTTGCCATCATTTCTACTGCTTCCACTGGATATTTACCTACAGCAGTTTCATTCGAGAGCATCACTGCATCAGTACCATCTAAGATCGCATTAGCCACATCCGAAATTTCGGCTCTGGTGGGTCGAGGATTATTCAGCATACTATCTAACATTTGGGTAGCAGTAATGACCGGAATCCCCAAATGATTAGCTTTAGCAATTAAACGTTTTTGCAGAACAGGAACATCTTCAGCTGGTAATTCTACTCCTAAATCACCGCGAGCTACCATGACCCCATCACACAGGGAAAGAACCTCATCCATCTGTTCGATTGCTTCATGTTTTTCAATCTTGGCAATCACTGGTACTTGTTTACCAGCACTAGAAATTAGTTCTTTAATCTCCAATATATCTTGGGGATTACGGACAAAACTTAACGCTACCCAGTCTACCCCTTGATCTAAACCAAATAACAAATCTTGACGGTCTTTATCTGTCAAGGCTTTAATCGATAGGTAAACACCAGGAAAATTAACTCCTTTATTATTAGAAAGAGTTCCTCCCACAACTGTCCGACAATATAATTCTTTGGCAACGCGATCGATTTTTTCGACCCGCATTTCGACTTTACCATCGTCCAACAGAATGTTCGCATTTTCTGGAACTTCATCTGCTAAAGGTTCATAAGTAACACAAGAGATTTTCTCGGTTCCTGGAACTGATCGGCTAGTTAAGATGAAGGGATCACCTTTTTGTAATACAATTGAACCAGTCTCAAATTTTCCAAGGCGAATTTTTGGACCTTGTAAATCCTGCAAAATACCGACTGGTTGATTGAGTTCAAACGATATCTGTCGGATTAAGCGGATTGTCCGTTGATGATCTTCATGGGTCCCGTGGGAAAAATTGAGACGCAGGGTGGTAGCTCCTGCCAAAATTAAAGCACTCAGCACTTCAGGTTTAGCCGTAGCTGGGCCAATAGTGGCTACAATCTTTGTCCGACGCAGAGAATGTGGCAATTGCATGGCGAAAGTCCAGGAAGTTAGCAAAAATGTTCGGGAATTCCCGATCGCATGGAAGCTAGTGTCTCATTATCTGTTGCTTTTAAACAATCCACTATATTTATTTTGCTCTGTCCCACCATGGTGGGACAGACATCTTGTCTGTCCTAATTTCAAGAATATCCTGACTTAGTGATTAATGGGCTGAAAAAAACAATATCTGCGGTTGGGATTGATTTTGCTGCTTTCCACCCATAACAACTGCATCTCCCTAAAAAGCCCTTTTATTTTTGGATTACCGTGACCGAGCTTGCTGTTCCAGATTTTTCCGCTTGGAATCAAAAAATCTATCAGCGTCTGAAAGTGGCTCTGAGTCTAGGTTTACGTCGGCAAATTTTTGTGGCTATTTGTGATGAGATCGGGGAAAGAAATCGTTTTTCTACTTGTTTACACAGAGATTTAGTTGTACCCAAGCGCGATCGCCATCCGATCGCTCCATCGGAGGAACAACCAAACTTATATCCCCATTTCGTCAGTTTAGACTTGAATCTCAGTCATCCTCATCTGATTAACCAAATCTTGGGTTGGATTACAGTCCATCCTCCACCTCTAATTCATACTGGGTCTGTTCCATCTAAACGTCGCAAATCTTTACCCTCCTTTGAGATTTTAGGTGTGGAACTATTAACCCATCAACCTGCTCAGGTGCAGTATTTATTTCTCAAATATCTCCAAGCTATTCCTCTGGAACTAGAAATGGTAGAGTTTAGCTTTTTAATTTGGCTCTCGCGTCCTTGGGTACATACAATTCAGCAATCTGCACCAAATTTTTGGCGTTGTTGTACTGGTATATTTCCGTTTCAAGAAAACCTAGCGGTGGAACCGGAAAATTTTGTCCCAGAAAACTCAGAAACTAAGGTTAGTAAGAAAGTGTTGGAAAATCAACTACTCACTGGTTCAGACTCTAGTCCTTTGGTTTGGAATGGCATAGCATCTGCTATCCCTTTTTCATTAAATCAAGAAATTCGACCGTCAAACTCAATTCGGTTAACTTTTCCAAAAAATCAACCTGATCAGCAAGAATCTAGCTCTATTTGGGGCATTTCTCCTCTGCAACTTAAGAGTGTAGCTGCACTTGATGCTGATCAAATTCCGGTGGTTTCATCAAATATCACTAGACAGTTTAATTCTACCAAATTCTTGGCTGAAAATTTGAGCAATAGAACTCAGGCTAATCTAGCTAATTTAACTTCTAAGACTAGCACAGAAGCACCGACAGAAACTTTACCAGTAATTTCTCAGGTTTTATTACCTGACTCACCAATAGTTTCTCCCTGTCCAGCAACTTCACTGACAGGAATTAAGGAATATATCGATCGCTTACATCGGGAATCAAGTCCACCAACAGCGCTATTAACAGCTTATCGCACTCTGGGTGATTTCTGGCGCGATCGCATTGAAGCTGGGGAAGACTCTATTGATAATTTACTCCATGCAATCCGTGCTTATGAACAGGTGTTAGTATTTCTAGAGCCAGATTCTACTCTCTGGGCAGATATTTTAAATGATCTGGGTAATCTTTACTGGATGTTATCTCGGATTGCTGGTAATTCTGACCAAATTATTGCTTATTTAGATCAAGGAATTCAAGCTTATCAAAGTGCTTTAAGAAATCTTGATCCGCAAACTGCTGCTGCTGCTTATGTGCGGTTACAAAGTAATTTAGGATCAGCAGCGGTCGATTTAGCCCACTATCGCAATCCGACTGAAAATTTTCGGAAATCTATCCATAGTTTTGAACAAGCACTTTTATATCGTCCAGTGGAGCATGAAGACGATCGCACCCAGGATGCAGCTATTCACAATAATTTAGGTACTGCTTATTGGCATTTAGCTCAATATCAAACACCGAGTGAACATCTGAAACAGGCGATCGCTGCTTATCAACAAGCACTCGAATTATATCAGCAAGAACCAGATTATCTTAATTACGCAATGGTGCAAAATAATTTAGGTACTGCTTACTGGAATTTAGCTCAATATGAGGAAACTGAAGAATTATTATGGCAAGCAATTGATCATTATTCCCTAGCTCTAAAATATCGTACTCCTGAAGTAGTTCCTAGTGCGAGTGCGGCAACTTTTAATAATTTAGGTATTGCTTTTTGGCATCTAGCTAATCATTATAAAAGTCAGATGGAAATCCGACTGAAGTTTTTAGAAAAAGCGATCGAGGCTTATGAAAAAACCTTGAATATTGCCAGTAATTTGCCTAATCATATTTTACTGACTTTTGATTTATTTACTACCCATAGTAACTTAGGAATTGCCCATTATCAAATTGCAACCGAAGCTAATTCTACTTTAGCAGATGCGACTAAATCTAGCCATTTAGAAGCAGCACTATTCCAACATGTACAAGCTTATATGGGTTGGAAACAAAAACCAGAATTCCATGAAAATGCTCTGAAATATTTAGTGCAAACAATTCGAGCTTTTTATCAACTCTTTAGTTTACCAGGACAAAATCTAGCTCTTTCTAAAATTCCGGCTCAATTATTACCAGAAATCCTCCCAAAATTGTGATTTTTTTAGCTTCCATGACAGTTAAATAACTGTAATTGGAAACTATGGGGAACTATTCCTTCCGGATTAGTAGTCAGAACTATTCTACCTCGCTCATCGACCATCCAACCTTGAGCTTCGATAATTTGAGTGGGGATGTGAGCATGAACAACTTTTTGGGAATTGTGCTGTAGTTGAGATGTTGCTGAAGATACAGCGATCGCTGCTAAATCTACTAATATTGCTGGGTCATTCAAAGTCTGATGAGGATTTGATGGTAATCCTCCTTTACCAGTAAAATAAAATTGACTGACTCGCGCTTTTTGACAACTATTAGTAATTAAAGAATTGACATCAACTACCTTTTGGGTGAGAGCAACTAAACCTTTACTCGGATCAAGATCAGGAGTTTTAATTGCGACTGTCCCATTAATACCAAATTCAGAACTAGCAGTAATATTAGTTTCAGGAGATTGAAAAATACCTTGAGTAGCAATTGCAATATTACCACCCTGTCCTTTAACCGCGTTAGCGGTAATATTACTATTTTCTAACAGCACTAAATTATCAGAATTAATCCCAATATTACCACCAGTAGCTGTCCCAGTAGCATTAGTAGTAATATTACTTGCATGACGTAAAAATATATTAGCAGCATCCAAGGTAATATTACCTTGAGATCCGGTTGCAGTATTAGCGTTCAAACTCCCATTATCATCTAAATTAATCTGATTAGCATTTACTTGTAAATTACCCGCACCTGGGGAATTTGCACCAGCACTAACATTGACAATTCCACCATTTTGAACAATCAATTTACCAACATTTAAGATTAAATTACCAGCCATACCTGCACCAGTAGAAGCAACAGATAAACGACTGTTTAAATTTCCATTACTAGAAATACCACTGACTTCCAAGTATGGTGAAGTGATAGTAACAGTACCAGCATTTCCAGCACCAGAAGTACCAGCAGTTAGATCAGCACCAGCTTGTACTGCTACGCGATCGCTAACAATAGTTAAATTACCACCTTTACCTGTACCTGTAGAAGCAACTTGTGCAAATAGGGTACTAGAAGACTTTCCATCGGGAGAAACACCAGATAATTCTACATCTTTAGCATTTACTATTAAACTACCACCATCTCCCATCCCAAATGTACCGACAGATATAGCAGCTCCATCAGTGAGGTGCAAAAGATCGGTGACAATAGTTAAATTACCACCCTTACCAGTCGCATTAGGATTAACTTGAGTAGTCAAACCACCTGGAAAAATACCATTAGGTGAAATCCCGGTTAGTTCGATATCATGAGCTTTGACATTTATATTACCTGCATTTCCTGAACTGATCGTGCTAGCTGAAACTTCTGCACCACCTTCAATTCGTAATAGATTAGTTTCTACCATAATATTTCCACCTTGACCAGTACCATCTTGACCAATCTGACTAAATAATCCACTCGGATAAGACATGGTAGTTACTTGAACAGGATTAGTGGGGGATGGTCCATTGACAGTCTCGGTAACACTGGTGGAAGTGATTGCTTCAGTAGATTTACCAATCAAATCGATTTCATTAGCATTGATTGCGATCGTTCCTCCAACGCTATTTCCTATATTACTAGCAGATATTTCGGCTCCATCTTCCAGTCGTAAAGTTTGAGTATTAATCGTTATATTACCACCTTGACCTGTTGCTAGTGAACCTATTTCTGTATCCAATCCACTTGCTGAACTCAGATCAACAAATCTACCAGTTAAGTCGATTGTACCTGAGTTAATAATAATGTTAGAACCATTACCACTACCATTAACTGATGCGGATATTTTTGCTCCACCTGCAATCTGTAAGCTTCCTGTATTTCCTGTATTGATCGTAACATTCCCACCGTTTCCCGTAGCATCTAGATCGACTAAAGAATAGATTCCACTGCGATAATTCCCATTACTTGATTCACCACTTAATTGAATATTATTAGCTGTAACTGTTAAATTACCTGCATTTCCTGCACTATTAGTGGTATCTGAGATCGCTCCTCCATCAATAATTTGTAAATTTTGAGTATTAATGGTTAAATTACCTGCATTTCCGGTTGCTCCTGATGCGGTTACGGAAGAGATGAGACTAGGAAAAGCATCATTAATTGTTTCAGTACTACTTATTTTTATAGTTGGAGAATTAATCGTTAAATCACCAGCATTACCTAGACCTAAAGTATTAGTGATAATTCCACCTCCATCAGCAATTTGTAAGTTAGCAGTCTGAACTATTATATTAGCACCATTACCTGTAGCATTAGGATAAACATCAGCAATTAAACCACTAGAAATTGCGTTACTATCTGTAGTTGTACCTGTGACCGTGAAACTTTGCGGAGCCGAGATAGAAATATTACCCCCAGAAACAGATCCCAAGGTATTAGCAATCAAAATTGAGCCATCATTAAGAGCGACTTGGTTACCTTGCAAATGAATATTACCACTACCATTACCACTAACCTCAAGAGACGCAGCACTATTCAGGGTAATATTGCCATAAGTAGTAGTTGTATCCTGGGGATTAAGAATAATTTCGCCGTTATTATTTAACGATAGAGATAACTGACTATTGCTGACTGACCAAAGTTCAATTCTCCCTGATGGTGCGGTGAGATTAGCACCCGTCAGAGTAATATCACCTCCAGCCAGAGTTAAAGTTTTCCCTGGTGCTACCATTAAACCAGCAGGTCGATGATCTTCATTCAGTAAATTGGTTTGGGGATCTACACTGAGGTTATGTCCCGCTCCCTGGAGGAGGATACTACCTGGATTAGACCCAAATTGCAAGCCGATCGGTACATTGATCGATAATAAGGGAGTTGTGCTAGGATTGAGGGTATTAAATTCGCTGCCATCAGCAAATTTGATGCTATTAGCAGTAGTACCAAGAAAAGAACCACCAATATTTAAAGCCGCATTAGGACCAAAAATAATTCCATTCGGATTGAGTAAAAAGAGGTTAGCAGTACCATTAGCTTTTAGCACACCATCTAGATTAGAAAGAGAGCTACCAGTAACACGAGTAATGATATTTTGAATATTTAGGGAATTATTAAAAAAAGCTGTGTCACCGGTCGGGACAGAAAATTGACTAAAACTATGAAAAAGATTACTACCCGCTTGACTACCACCAGAAATTATATGGATATTATTTTGTTGAGTAACAATTGAATTAATGGGTAGAGTAGCATCAGGGATAATCTGGGCACAAGCGATTTGGGTGATAATGTTCTCAGTCATTGGCAACATAACGATCAGACTAGCGAGCGAAATAAAATGATCAGATTTCATAATTTTCAGGAGAAAAAGAGTAAAATAGTAGATGAGGTTTCACGCTTTGAGTTAGATGGGTGTTTGGCAAACGACAGCTAATTCAGGGAAAAACCATTAAATCTGGTTTTAATTAAAAACGATTTTTCTCGCGCCCTATTATTAGTAATATTTTTGGAATCATTGTGCTTGAACATTTGTTAAACGACGCGGATAGTTCTAACCCGGAGAAATTCTTTCCCTTTCCGCTAGATGATTTTCAGCTCGAAGCGATCGCTGCGTTAGATGCTGGTAAATCAGTAGTTGTCTGTGCCCCCACTGGTGCGGGCAAAACTTTAATTGGGGAGTACACTATTTATCGTGCTTTGTCAAGAGGTCGTCGAATATTTTATACAACTCCTTTAAAAGCACTTTCTAATCAAAAACTACGTGATTTTCGGGAACGTTTTGGAGCTGAAAA
Source organism: uncultured cyanobacterium (assembly GCA_963744145.1). Lineage (GTDB taxonomy): Bacteria > Cyanobacteriota > Cyanobacteriia > Cyanobacteriales > CAWUOF01 > CAVUSO01. The sequence goes on from CAVUSO010000001.1 coordinate 4,128,215, forward strand.
AGTTGGGTTAGTGACGGGGGATGTCTCGATTAACCGAGAAGCACCGATTCTAGTGATGACAACCGAGATTTTCCGTAATATGCTATATGGTACTCCCATTGGCGAAATTGGCACGTCTTTAGTAGATGTAGAAGCTGTAGTGTTAGATGAATGTCACTACATGAATGATCGACAGAGGGGTACGGTGTGGGAAGAATCAATTATTTATTGCCCCCGAGAAATTCAATTGGTCGCACTCTCCGCTACAGTAGCTAATAGTGACCAACTGACAGATTGGATCAGTAAAGTTCACGGAGACACGGAATTAATTTGGTCTAATTATCGACCTGTACCTCTAGAATATCACTTCTGTACTCCTAAAGGATTGTTTCCGTTATTAGATAGCACCCAAACTAAGATTAATCCAATTTTAGCAAAAAGTAAAAAACATAGTGAAAAAGATAAAAGACCAGAAAACAAAAATTTAGCTGAGATCCGCAATCAATTACGCCAAAAAGACTATCACCCAACTATATATTTTAATTTTAGTCGCCAAAGCTGTGAACGTGCTGTGCTAGAATTAGATAACATTGTGTTAGTTAATCAGGCAGAAGAAGCCCAAATTAAAGCAGAGATTCACAAATTTATCAGCCAATTACCGCGGGAGCCAGATAAACAAATTAAGCTCCTCCTCGAACCACTAATAAGAGGAGTTACGACCTATCATGGACATCTGATTCCAGAATGGAGAAGTTTAGTTGCCCGTCTATTCCAGCAAGGATTAGTAAAAGCTTTATTTGTAGTAGAAACAGTTTATGCTGTTAAACATTTGCAGCAACGGGATATGTTGCCAGCAATATATTTTATATTTAGTAGAAATAATTGTGATTTAGCTGTAGCTGAATGCGATCGCGCCGTGAAAGAGTTAGGTCTTTTTTCGCTAGTTAATCAAACAGAAATCAGCCAACTAAAATTGCTCATTGATGAATTCTTAGAGCGCAATCCAGAAGCAGGACGTGCTAATCAAATTGAACCACTTTATCGGGGAATTGCTGCCCATCATGCGGGAATTTTACCCGCATGGAAGTCTTTGGTCGAAGAATTATTTCAAGCGGGATTAATTAAAGTAGTTTTTGCGACAGAAACTTTAGCCGCAGGCATTAATATGCCAGCTAGAACCACAGTAATTTCCAGTCTGTCTAAGCGTACTGATGACGGTCATCGTCTGTTAAATGCTTCGGAATTTTTACAAATGGCTGGAAGAGCAGGTCGTCGTGGGATGGATAAAATTGGTCATGTAGTCACAGTCCAAACACCCTTTGAAGGTGCCAAAGAAGCTGCTTATTTAGCAACTTCTGAAGCTAATCGTTTAGTGAGTCAATTTACCCCAAGCTATGGAATGGTATTGAATTTACTCCAAACCCATAGTATTGAAGATGCCAAAAATTTAGTAGAAAGAAGTTTTGGTCAATACTTAGCCACGCTGTATTTGAAGCCAGAACAAGCTAAAATTAATAAGCTAAAAACCGATGTCGGACATTTAGAAGCCCAAATTGCTGGGATAGATTGGTTCCAACTCAGAAATTATGAAGAACTATACGAACGTTATAAAACAGCTAAACGTGAATTGAAAGATTTACAAAAAGAATATGCAATTATTAAAGCTAGTGATTTAGCCGCAGCTTTACCTTTTGCGATCGCTGGCACAATTCTGAGTTTGAAGGGCAGACATATTGCTGTACCTTTACCTTTAAGAGCAGTATTAGTCAAAAAAGTACCAGGATCTGGGCAATATCCCTATTTAGTTTGTTTAGGACAGGATAACCGCTGGTATGTAGCTACTAATATGGATGTGGTAGGATTACATGGGGAAATTCCGCGACTGAGTGCCGTTGATTATTTAACTTTACCAGAAGAATTGCCACTCAGACCCGGACCTTATATGAGGAGTACGGAAGCTACCCTGATAATTGTCAATCAAATTCCCCAGAGTAGCGAATTAGATATTGCTCCAGAAGTAAAGGCTCAACAAGAACGGGCGATCGCGTTGCAAAAACAATTAGAAAATCATCCTATCCATGAATATGGGAATCCGAAAAGTATCCTGAAACGACTCAGACGGATTGAAGAATTACACGCAGAAATCGAGGAACGTCAAACCGAATTAGACCAGGAACTAGCTCGTCATTGGCAAGAATTTTTAGCTTTAATTGCTATTTTACAAGATGTGGGTGGTTTAGAAGGATTACAACCGACTCCGATCGGTGAAGCCGCAGCCGCAATCCGTGGTGATAATGAATTATGGTTAGGTTTAGTCTTAATGTCGAGAGAATTAGATGAACTCGATCCTCACCATTTTGCCGCAGCTTGTGCTGCGATAGCAACAGAAGTTTCTCGTCCCGATTGTTGGACTAGCTATAAACTATCAGAACAAGTGAAACAAGCTTTAGGTCGATTATGGGGGCTGAGAAAACGACTAATTAAGAATCAAAAACTTCATGGTGTGGTCATGCCCGTATGGCCCGAAAAAGAAGAACAGAGTGCAATTTTCGCTCTGGTGGAACAATGGGCACTCGGATTAGAATGGACAAAATTATGTGAAAATACCAGTTTAGATGAAGGAGATGTAGTTAGGATTTTACGTCGAACATTGGATTTCTTATCTCAAGTACCCCATGTTCCACATCTTTCGACCGAATTACGTCGGAATGCTTTACGTGCAATTCAACTCATGGATCGATTCCCAGTTAATGAGATTATCGATTAAGAGTAAAGATTCCGCTTTATCCTATCAGGTGAAGCAGTTGTCATATCTCAGTGAGGCAGAATTAACGAAATCACTAGGAGCGAAAACCATTCGCTCCTAACTTTAACTCCAATTACTCGTATTTGAGCGTACCATCAATGTTGGCAATGTGCGTATCCAGAGAGATCTCTGATTGGTTGAGAGTATGGCCATCAGATTTTTCACACTTAGCTGCAAGTTCTAATTGTCTGGTGCTAAGAGATTGGGCGACACCAGCATTTGCACAGGTGAGAGAAAATTTCCGATCTCCCCAAGATAATACTCCATTTATATTGCCGATGTAAGGATCTAAGTTAATAGAAGTTGGCTGATAGGAACCATTAATTTTTTCGCACTGAGCGGAAAGAATAGCTCCATTAATTTCTACATCGTAACAAGTTTGGCTAAAATTTCCTTTTGCCATTGCTTGATCGACGATCAAGTTAAGGGAAATAATGCCAGCAAACAAAAATGTGAAAGCAACTTTTAGCAATAGTGAGATTTTCTTCATTTTTGATTTACCTCAGCTAAGTTGAAGATTTGGATGTGGTTTTAAAACTAGGACAATAATATCGGTATCTAAATTGATTTCTGGCAGTGCTTAAAAAAAATTTACTGTCAATGTTGGCAGTGGTGATCGCCATCCTAGAAAAACTAAAACAGCGGACATACTGGAATAGCGATCGCCACTCCCAAAACCTCTGTATGTTTGGCCATACCTAAAAAACTATAGACTTTTTGACCATTTCTGGGACCTGGTTACATCAACCTAGAATACCAGAGCCCGATACCTAAATTTTACTAACTTTGGAAATATTTCCGAACTTTAGAGAATTTAAGCTTAGTTAATGCTTTGATTAATTTGGGTTTAATTTGGAAGATTGGGAGCGATCGCGTCTCAAAACAAAAAACCAAGTCTTAGTGTATTCTAGCCAGAAAATACCCTAACCTAAATTACTATGGAAACTAAACAATCAGACGCAGATAGTACACCAAACCTGGTTAAGGTTAAAAACCAGGACTCCACTAAGCGATCGCCTAAATTTCGTTTAGGTGAAACATTTAATGAAATGAGTAGTCAACTGCAAGCATCTTTCTATGCCTTATCCCAAGCTAATACTGAATTAGAAAAACGAGTAGAAGAACGCACCGCAGAACTGAAACAAGCTAAACAAATAGCAGATAATGCTAATCAAGCTAAAAGTGAATTTCTTGCTAATATGAGTCATGAACTCCGCACACCTCTAAATGGTATTTTAGGTTATGCCCAAATTATCGGACGTTCTAAAGCTATTCCAAATAAGGAAAAACATGGAGTTAACGTTATTCATCAATGTGGTTCTCATTTACTAACTCTAATCAATGATGTTCTAGATATCTCCAAAATTGAGAGCTTCCGTAAGCTAGAACTTGCCCCTAGTGCTGTTCATTTACCTTCCTTAGTGCAAGGTGTAGTAGAAATTTCTCAAATCCGCGCTCAACAAAAGGGTATTGATTTTTACTATACACCTGACACTAATATACCTAATGGGGTTATCGTTGATGAAAAACGGTTAAGACAGGTATTAATTAATCTCTTAGGTAACGCCATCAAATTTACTGATCAAGGTAGTGTTACCCTGCGGGTTGAACAATTAAACTCAAATATTGACCCAAATTCCTTTGTTTACCTACGTTTTTCTGTTATAGATACGGGAGTTGGTATTAGTGAAGAAAATATTAATAAATTATTCCAAGCTTTTCAACAAGTAGGCGATCGCGCTCGTCAAGCTGAAGGTACGGGACTAGGATTAGCTATCAGTCAGCAAATAGTGCAACTGATGGGAGGACAGATTAAAGTTGAAAGTGAATTGGGAACAGGCAGTAAATTCTTTTTTGAAATAGAATTACCACTGAATGAAGAATGGGTGCAGCAGCAAAAAAATAATGCAGGTAATATTATTAATTATGATGGGGATAAGAAACGGATATTAATTGTAGATGATCGCTGGGAAAATAGAGCGGTAATTGTCAATCTATTAGAACCGATTGGTTTTGTGGTTATGGTCGCTGAAAATGGACAAATAGGCTTAGATAAAATCAGAGAAAATTTACCAGATTTAGTAATTACAGATTTAGCTATGCCCGTTATGGATGGGTTTGAGTTTCTTAAACAGTTACGAAATGATGAAAAATTGAAACATTTAAAAATTCTTGTTTCTTCAGCTTCAGTAGCACAAATAGATCAACAAATGAGTCTAGACGCGGGTGGTGATGATTTTCTCGCTAAACCAGTGAATGCCCCAGACTTATTTAATCTCTTAGCCCATCATTTACAACTGACATGGAATTATGAAGGAGTAGAAGCGGTAAACGAGCAAGAAATGATATTCCCACCAGCAGCGGAACTAAAACAAATCTATCAAGCTAGTCGAATTGGTGATCTGGATATAATCCTAAATGAAGCTAATCGATTAGAACAGTTGAATTCTGACTATAAACCTTTTGTTACTCGCTTGATTGATTTAGCCAATGAGTTTGATGATACTGGGATTATAAAATTTATTGAGCCGATTCTGCGATCGCAGCAAATAGTTTAGTTAAGGTGAGAAATCGTCCAGATCGCAAGCTATTTGGATGATAGTTCGGCGTGATAGAATATCAGTCATAGCTGAAACCCAATTCTTCTCATCTTACTATTCCTTGAATTGACAGATTAGGAGTGAGCGGTAGTTTTGGGGGCGATCGCTATCTGATGGACTTGATGAGAAAGATATCGCTGCTTTAGTGGGCGGGTAGGCTGTTGACTTTGTGAGTTTTTGAGCGATATTTTTCAGGCAATCACCATGTCCGAAAAATCCCCCTTTTTCAGGGGGATGCGATCGCGCTCGGATAGTTGGAGTCTGACATTTCTATCTAATAAAGCGAGGACTACTAGGGCATTTTAATTTATTACAGCATAAATGCGATCGTCCTCCCAAACTCTCTCAATATCTGGCTACTCTATGATGAAGTATGTTGTCGGGTTGTTTTTTAGAAAACATTCAGAATCAGAAACATCTGTTAGGCTAAAAGCACACTCAGATTCTTAAAAGTATCCACAAAATAGAAGGCAATGGCAATATGTACCCTGGAATAATTGCCTCAATTTTCTTAATTCTATTTGGCTTGATGGAGTTCTTTCTACGTCGTGGAGCAACTGCCAAATCTGTCAAAGCAGGCTCTGCCGATCGGGGGACAACGCTACTCATCTTTGGATCTTACACTCTGACAATATTCGTTCTGAGTATCCATATTCCAGGAATTGTCTGGATTAAAGAATTGTGTTGGCTAGGGGTTGGCTGTTCTGCACTAGGCACATTGCTCAGGATTTGGTCAATGACCACTTTAGGACGTTACTATACCCGTACTCTAGTCACAACTACAGAGCAAACAGTCGTGCAGAATGGTCCCTATCGCTATATCCGTCATCCTGGTTATCTTTCTGCGCTACTAATTTGGGTCGGTGCGACGGTGGCATCTGGTTCTGTAAGCGGGACTGTTTTAGTATTAATGTTGCTCAACATTGCCTATATATATCGGATTAAGACTGAAGAGCAGATGTTGATTGAGACATTTGGTACAGCCTATTCCGATTATCAACAGAGAACTTGGCGGTTAATTCCATTTATCTATTGATGGCGATTGATGACAGCGACCTTTGAAAAACTTCAAACTCTGAACAGAAAATAATCCTTCAATGCGATCGGCCACCAGAAATCTAGAAATACCTGGCCACTCCTTGAAAAATCAGCCAGATAATATTTTTTAACTGTAAGCAATAGGTATAATTATGCTGTCAACTTTCCTCTAATCAATATGTCCTTCGACTTTTTGTTCCTACCTACTCCGAAACTCTATCTTAATTGCAGAACGGTATCCCCTAAATCAAATCTTGAATAAAGTTGCGATCGCTAATCAGTCAAATTCTGGTAAAATAGAATATTGAGTCTAAAGATTAGGAGCAAAACAATGGGGAAGAACCGCAAATCTAAAAATAAAAATATAACCAAGATACCTTTTAAAGTTCCAGAGATTGGAGACCAAATTACTATTACAGATCGTAACCATCCATATTTTGGGAAAAAAGCCTATATTAACTCAGAACTTATCCATGTCGGAGATGGATACGATCCATTAGATATAGCGATAAAAATACAGATAGATATTTCCTGTATTGATTTCGACCCGCAGAAATACCAATACTTATTAGAAAATCAAAAATTAAAAGATTTAATAAATGAGGTTAACGAGGATAATAAGCTTAAAGGCAAGAACACAAACTATACTCTTGAAATTACAGATTTTGACTGGTATATTGCACAACAAGAACTCGCAATATTTACAGTACCTATTTCGTATATTTTCAATAAATCTACCAAAGGGTTTGGAACACTAGCTAAAATTAAAGTACCTCCAACTCCTATTTTTAATATTCCTGATAAAAATATTACCGTTTCCCAAATACCAGTTCCCTCCTACATGGAAGAAGATGAAAATGGAAAAGTTGATCGAATTAATTGGGATAAAAGAGGAAGATTGGCTAATAAAAATACTGTGGAAGAAATAATAAAAGCCATGTTATTAATGTGTGAAACTAAAAATGTACCTAGTCTACCTACACCCAACTCTATACTTGATGGCATAACCCCGAATGATGTGTTAATCCTCAGTGATGGTACGTTTTGGGTTGATACTGATTGGAAGTTACTTGATGCTGTTTTGGTTGAAATCGTAGAAAAGAACGGTGAAAAAAGAAGTTGATAAAAGCCTGAAGTGTCTATATGCTAAAGGTTACAAATCTGAACTGCCCCACTAACAAGTTCAACTACCACCCTTCTCCCCATTCAAACAACCAGCCTGCCTAGCCGTGATCGGATATTTCTCTAATAAATCCTTGCAACAGATATGATATGGCTGCCCCCCCACACCATACTGCTCACAAAACCCTTCCCCCCTACCCAATGTTCTCAGGTTACACTCCTCCCTCCGCTCTGGATATCCAGGCGCTATGCCTTCTAAAGCTATTAGCTGTCCATTCCTGAGAGGTAACATGGCTCCCCACCCAAGTTCTCTCCAGTAGTCCTTCCTGAAGGATAACCTTATATCATCCCTTGTTTCACTTACACTCCATGTCTTGTCTATCTTTTGAATGATACCGCAATCAACTTTCTGCCAATCTTCGGCATTAAGTTTTCCTTCATTCTCTCGGTCAACAGCATTGATGAGCATTTGACGAGTTTTCAGACCAGCGTCCTCCACTTTACCTGCTTTCAACAACTGCTGCACGGTATCGTAGTCGCTTTGGTCTGGGGTTTGCGCTATTGATATGATTTTTTGTCTTTGTAACCCAAAATTATCAGCTACAGATGGTCTGGTGATGGAAGGAATTAGTAAGCTAGTACCAACTATTAAAGCAACGGTTCCCGACCAAAAGAATAAAGATTTGACTTTCATGGTTTGGATACTTATCTGTTTTACTAAACTTGGATTTTTAGACTAACATCAGTTTATTTTATTTTTCCAAAAGTAATCAATACAAGTGAGCGCAGAAATCAACAGTAGGTAATAATGATAAAAACTGGTTAGAGCTGGCTGTAATATCACAATTGTCAAGTAAAATGAGACAGAGTTTAATCATTGCCTTACTGCTGGGAGCGAATATGGCGATCGCGCCCATCGCTCAAGCAGACGACCCAACAGGGGGATATTTTGATGGAACCGAGATTCAATGTCCTGGTATACCGAGAGGCGAATCAAACGTTACGCAGTGTAACGAAGTGGCCTTTCAAAAGGCCGATATCGAGTTGAATGCGGTTTATCAACAGTTGATGAAACAAGCAGATGCAAAGGAACAGGAGTATTTACAGGAGATGCAATCGGCGTGGATTAAGCTCAAGGAATCACAATGTGGTTTGACTCAATATTATTATCGTGATGCACGCTTCAGCGATAAGTGGGAATCTTCTTGTGAAGCCGTAATGACCATTCGCCGTGTGCAGGAGTTAAAAGCTTTGGGAACGGGAATTTCCTGGCAAAAATAAGAATGAGTTGAAATCGGATTAGTTAGAAACTGGATATTATCTCAAACTATTGAGCCTATCTGGTTTCAATTTCTACTAACAAAACTTCCTATTTACTCTTCGGCGATCGCACCCACCTAATAGCAAACAACCGATAAAATTAGTAATCAAAACACCTAAGTAAATGCTATCCGCTAAACACTGGACATATCTGGACAACCAGTACATAAAGTGTAGAGATGGCCAGTCTCAGTCAATCGTCAAGCGAAAGACTACGTTACTTGGGTCATGGCACCTACGAGTGCTTTCCAGCTTGTAGCTCTGCCGTTCAGTTTTAAACATTCCTATAAAGCTCAAGAAAGTGAACTGAGCCGAACAAGCCTAAGTAACATTGACGAGGAAACAATTACCATTCGACTACGCTCACGGCGAGCCTGAGCAATCAGAGTTTTAATTATGTCTAATGCAAGTTTTCGTGATCGACACCAACAAGCGCCCAATTAATCCTGTTCATCCAGCACAAGCACGGCTGTGGTTAACTCAGGGGAAAGCTGCTGTTTTTCGTCGGTTTCCTTTTACGATCATCTTGAAAACTGGATCAACTGATACCAATTCTTGCAACTTTGACTACAGATAGTGTAGAGTATAATTTGAGTAGAGTTGAAGGAAAAATATGGCAGGAGTTTATCACCTAGACATTAAGGAAAGTGAAGCCGAGCTGAAGAAATTGCTCGCAGTGGAAAAAACTGGTCCAGGAAAAGAACGATTACAAGCATTATATCTACTCAAGATAAACAAAGCTAAAACAGTCACAGAAGTTGCTGAAATCTTGGGCAGAAATCGAGTTACCGTTCAAGATTGGTTAGCCAAATACCGTCAAGGAGGATTGGCCAAATATCTGGGGAAAAAAGTGGGTACAGGCCGACCGAGAAAAATTCCTGACTGGGCGGTAAAAAGTTTAGAAAAACGACTAAATGAAGAGGAAGGATTTAATAGTTATGGGGAAATTTGTCAATGGCTATCATCCACCCTTGGGATAGAAGCTAAATATAAAACCGTTCATCAATTAGTGCATTATAAACTAAAAGCCTCACCAAAAATCGCCAGGCCGAAAAGTACAGAACAGTCAAAAAAAAAGTTAGATAATTTTAGAAATCACTTGGCAGAGGACCTAGCTATGCTGAGTTGGTTTGCCATAACAGTAATGAGTTTAGGAGATAAAGTCAGATTTTTATGTCAAGATGAAACGCGGATCGGCATGAAAACGATTAGTGGGAGAAAAATTACCATTCGTGGGGTAAAACCAATTGGTAAAGTGCAGTGGAAATTTCAAGCGACTTATATTTATGGCGTAGTAGAGCCAAAGACAGGGGAACATTTCTTTTACGAGTTTACTCATCTCAATAGTCAATGCTTTCAGATATTTTTAGACTTAGTAGCCGCGCATTTTTCGGATAGTATTTTGATCATTCAGTTAGACAATGGTGGTTTTCATAAAGCTAAAAAGTTGGTAATTCCTAAAAACGTTATTTTAATGTTTCAACCATCCCATTGTCCTGAATCAAATCCAATCGAACAGGTATGGCAGTATCTCAAAAAGGGATTGAGATGGGAATTACCAAGAAACTTAGATGAATTAAGACTTTTAATTAGTAAAGAACTAGAAAAGATGAATTCAAAAGTAATTGCCTCAATTACGGGACGAGCCTATATATTAGAGGCACTATCTGTAGTCGGTATTTAGAGAATTGGTATGAAATAACTAAACCAGTTCAGTTAAAAATAGATCCTGGCTCCAAAACTACGGGGATCGCATTAGTATCCGAGGATGCAGTTATTTGGGGTGCTGAATTAACCCATCGTGGTCAGGCAATTAAAGCTAGTCTTGAGTCTCGACGTTCACTGCGTCGTACTCGACGGAACCGCAAAACTCGTTACGCGCCAACCACGGTTTTTGAATAGAACTCATCCCAAAGGCTGGTTAGCCCCCAGTCTTGAACACCGAGTACAAACTACCCTAACCTGGGTAAATAAATTAAAGAAATTTGCACCAATTAGTTCTATTTCCCAAGAACTGGTCAGGTTTGATCTGCAACGGTTGGAAGATCCTGAAATATCGGGCATTGAGTACCAACAAGGAGAGCTACAAGGCTACGAAATTCGCGAATACTTACTGAACAAATGGGGCAGAAGATGTGTTTATTGTGGTGCTGAAAACACGCCTTTAGAGATTGAACATATCTTAGCTAAAAGTAAAGGTGGAACAGATAGAGTTAACAATCTTACCCTAGCTTGTCATACTTGTAATCAGAAAAAAGGTAATCAGTCAGTTGAGAAATTTCTCCACAACAAACCAGATGTTTTGAGACGGGTTCTAGCGCAAGCAAAAGCACCATTAAAAGACGCTGCGGCGGTCAACTCTACCCGATGGGCATTATTCAACCGACTCAAGGAAACCGGATTACCAGTTGAAACCGGAACTGGTGGCAGAACCAAATTTAACCGCGTTAAGTTTGGGATTGAAAAGCGTCACTATCTAGATGCAGCCTGTGTGGGTGTGGTTGAAAAATTAACTTTGAAAACTACTAAGCCCTTACTGATTACTGCTAAGGGTTGGGGAATGCGCCAAATGTCTACTACCAACCAATATGGTTTTCCCATCAAACACCGCACCAGACAGAAAGCTTTTTTTGGGTTTCAAACTGGGGATATAGTCCGCGCTATCCTACCGACTGGAAAATACGCTGGAACACATATCGGACGCTTAACTGTTCGCGCCACAGGTGTGTTTGAAATGGTGACGGTAAAGGGGAAAGTTAGCCCTGTCAGAGCTAAATACTGCAAAATCCTGCATCGAGTTGATGGATACAATTATGCCGTGTAATCCACATTTGTCCACATATTCGGCGATTAGAGGTGATCCGATCGCACCAGCAAGTACGGGCGCAAGAGCAATACGCTCCTATGCGATCGCTATGAAAACATCTAGATTTTACAAGTTACTAATCGTTGTATAAGTAATTGAGGGTCCCATTTGAACCATTCTGAGTTTTCTACTTCATAATGATTATCGATATATTCTCCATGTTCACTATATACTATTTTTTGAGAGTAAGGCAGAAATCCTTCAGGAAAATTGATATTAAATGGACGGTCTGAATAATCATTCCAGTATAAATCTTTATGCCATCCCAAACGCTCACCTAAGTATACCTCGGTTGAAGCATCATTTTTTCCACCTAGTTGTAACCAGATTTTCTTTTGAACACTAAATCCAAAGTGACCATTACTATATTTTACCCATAATTGATCAATGGTACGAAGATCGGTACAGGGAAATTTATTAATTGCATTTTCATCAAGGTTTGCATCTTGTCCTTCATGAGCTGCTTTTAACATTACTTCTTTTGTTTCGTTATCTGCTTCTTTCCATTTCCCAGCTTTAAGAAAATTCAGTAGGTTTGTATAGTCTATTCCTACCTCTGATTCTAAATTTTCAGATGGAAAACTATCCGCTAAATAAGGTTTAGATAAGTTATCAATACTTTCTAAACTTGATACTTTTTCGCCAGAGATTAACCAGAAAAGCAATAATCCAGTACAACCTAATTTCTTCAAGGAATCCCAATTTTTTTTCAGCATAAATATTTGGGTTGCTCCAAAAGCGATCGCTACTAGGAAGATTATAGAGCGATCGCTGTTCTTAGCACTGACTACAACCTAGTGGACAAAATAATCTTGCAAAGCTTTTACATCCAAAGGTTTTAATTTCAGAGAGTGAATTGCTGCTGTCGTAGCTTTGGCTGCGGCTATAGTAGTAATAATTGGAATTTTGTAGGATAAAGCTGTGCGACGAATTAGTCTTCCTTCAGCACGCGCTTCTTCACCAAAGGGAGTATTAATAATTAAATTAATCCACCCATTTTTGATCCAATCCAGGACGTGAGGACGACCTTCACTTAATTTTAATACCAGTTCCACATCCACACCATGTTCTCGTAATACCCGACGAGTACCAGTAGTAGCTAAGATCCGAAAACCTAAATCTCTCAATTCTTCCACAATCGGAACAACTGCTTTTTTATCTTTATCACCTACTGAAACAAATACAGTTCCTGATAAAGGTAAACGAGCACCTGCTGCTAATTCTGCTTTTGCATAAGCACTTCCAAAGTCGGTATCAATCCCCATTACTTCTCCTGTCGATCGCATTTCCGGACCAAGAATTGTATCAACTCCAGGGAATTTTTCAAAGGGAAGCACTGCTTCTTTAACAGAAATATGGGTAGGAATTATTTCTTTAGTAAATTGCAAAGATTCTAAACTATTGCCAGCCATTACTAAAGAAGCTATTTTAGCTAAAGGAAAACCGATCGCTTTAGACACAAAAGGTACAGTCCGAGAAGCTCGGGGATTAGCTTCGAGAATATAAACTTGTGCTTCTCCACCATTGCTATCAGGTTTAATCGCATACTGAATATTCATCAATCCGACGACATGGAGAGCTTTAGCTAGTTTAACCGTCCAAGTACGGATGACTGCTAACAGATCAGCATTCAAGGAAGTAGAGGGGAGAGAACAAGCGGAGTCTCCTGAGTGAATTCCTGCTTCTTCAATATGTTCCATGATCCCACCAATCACGACTTGACCTGTCGTATCCGCGATCGCATCCACATCAACTTCGATCGCGTTTTCTAGGAACTTATCAATCAAAATTGGTTTTTCTGGTTCTACTTGCACAGCATAGGTCATATACCGATCAAGTTGTTGATCCGAGTAAACAATTTCCATTGCTCTCCCTCCTAATACATAGGAAGGACGAACTACCACTGGATAACCAATTTTCTTAGCTATTTGGAGTGCTTCAGAATAGCTTCTCGCTATTCCATTGGGTGGTTGACGGATATCCAGCTCACGGAGAATTTTCTCAAACCTTTCCCGATCTTCAGCAATATCAATCGAATCGGGAGATGTCCCCCAAATTTTGCTCGTAATTCGAGAACATTCTGTAGGAGAGCTAATTTGTTGATTCAGATATTCTTGGAGGGGTACTGCTAATTTCAGGGGAGTTTGTCCACCAAATTGAATAATAATCCCTTCCGGATTTTCAGCTTCAATGATATTCAGAACATCTTCTTTAGTCAGAGGTTCAAAGTAGAGGCGATCGCTGGTATCATAGTCGGTGGAAACTGTTTCTGGGTTGGAATTAACCATAATTGTTTCAAATCCCGCAGCTTTCAGAGCGTAAGCAGCATGACAACAACAATAGTCAAATTCAATTCCCTGACCAATTCGGTTCGGACCACCTCCCAAAATCATGACTTTGCGCTTAGTTGAGGCAAATACTTCACTTTCACTTTCATAAGTGGAATAATAATAAGGTGTCATTGCTTCAAATTCAGCCGCGCAAGTATCTACCAGTTTATAAACTGGTAAAACTCCTAGTTGCTGTCGGTAACTCCGGACTTGATCTTCTGTCTTTTTGCTCGCATAAGCAATTTGCCGATCGCTAAATCCCTGTTGCTTGATTGCATATAATTTCTCTTTGGTCAAACTTTCTAAAGGTGTACGTTTGAGCAATTTCTCGGTTTCCAGCAATTCTTGAAACTTATCTAAAAACCAGGGGTCAATCCCAGTCAACTCGTAGATTTCTTCCCCCGTCATTCCCATTTGAAAAGCATGACGTACTGTAAAAATCCGTTCCGGATTGGGAGTTCTGAGTCCAGCACGAATTTGTTCTAAACTGGGTAATTTTTCCGACTTATCACAACCCCAACCAGCTCGACCAGTTTCTAAACTTCTTAAAGCTTTCTGGAATGACTCATTAAATGTCCGTCCAATCGCCATTGCTTCTCCCACTGATTTCATCTGGGTCGTCAGAGTTGTTTCCGCTCCAGGGAATTTTTCAAAAGCAAATCGGGGCACTTTGGTCACCACATAATCGATCGTTGGTTCAAAAGATGCGGGAGTTTTCTTAGTAATATCGTTGGAAATTTCATTTAAGGTGTAGCCTACTGCTAATTTAGCGGCAAATTTCGCGATCGGAAAACCTGTTGCTTTAGAAGCAAGCGCACTAGAACGACTCACCCGAGGATTCATTTCAATCACGATTAATTCACCAGTCACTGGGTTAATCGCAAACTGAATGTTTGAGCCACCTGTTTCTACTCCGATTTCCCGGATAATTTTAATGGAAGCATCACGCAAGCGTTGATATTCTTTATCTGTCAGGGTTTGAGCGGGAGCAACCGTAATCGAGTCTCCCGTATGGATACCCATAGGATCAATATTTTCAATTGAGCAGATAATCACCACGTTATCTGCTAAATCGCGCATCACTTCTAGTTCGTATTCTTTCCAACCAAGTAGGGATTTTTCAATCAGAATTTGACTAACTGGGGAAGCATCTAGACCAAATTGTGCCATTTCTTCATATTCTTCTTGGTTATAGGCAATTCCTCCACCTGTACCACCAAGAGTAAATGCGGGACGAATAATGAGGGGGTAAGCACCAATTTTTTTCGCGATTACTTTAGCTTGATCGAGAGTTTCTGCGGTTCCTCCTGGACAAACACTCACCCCAATCCGGTTCATGGCTTGCTTAAATAATTCCCGGTCTTCTGCTTTCTCGATCGCAGGTAATTTCGCGCCGATTAATTCCACACCATACTTTTCTAATACACCATTTTTGGCCAAGGCTACGGCTAGATTTAAAGCAGTTTGACCACCCATGGTTGGTAACAGAGCATCAGGACGCTCTTTAATAATGATTTTTTCGACCATTTCCGGTGTTAACGGCTCGATGTAGGTGCGTTCAGCTGTTTCCGGATCGGTCATGATTGTGGCTGGGTTAGAATTAACCAGTACCACCTCATAACCTTCACTCCGGAGTGCTTTACAAGCTTGAGTACCAGAGTAGTCAAACTCACAAGCTTGGCCAATTACTATCGGGCCAGCACCCAGCAGCAGAATTTTGTGGAGGTCGTTGCGACGAGGCATAGTTTTTATGAGGATAGACAATTATTAAACCCAGACCATTTTAATGGTTTTCCGCCTAATCATTGCAGTTTTTAGCCGATCGATTTAACAAGGTTTGATGACTTTTTTGGTTTCTAGTGCCCAAAGATTAACTAATGAGTGAATATTCGGCAGCGGGCCATAATTGCCATTTGCCCTGTTCTTTGATTTCTAAAACTAAACTGTGATATGGGAGTAAACTGGGACGGTGTCCGACACTGACAAAGGTAGTCGTAGTGGTTTGGAGATATTGATAAAGTTGTTTTTCATTTTTGACATCTAAGGCGCTGGTTGATTCATCTAAAATGGCATACTTTGGTTTAGTGACGAGTAATCTGGCAAAAGCTAGTCGTTGTTGTTCTCCTAAAGAAAGAACTTTACTCCAGTCTTCTTCTGTATCTAGACTCCCAAATCGTTCGGTTAATTCTGGTAGGTTTACTTGTTTGAGAATCAGGAAGAGTTCTGCTTCGGAGATTTGGCTGATTTGTTGCGGATATAAAAGCTGGTCACGTAGACTTCCTAACACCAGATAAGGACGTTGCGGTAAAAATAAGATCTCTGTTAATTTTGGTCGGACAATGGTTCCCGTTCCTGTATCCCACAATCCCGCGATCGCTCGGAGTAATGAACTTTTCCCACAACCACTCGGACCGACAATTAATAATCCTTCTCCTGGAGAAACTTCCACGACTAGATTTTTGATTAAGGTTCTTTGATAATTTGGGGTCATTAAACTGACATTGCGGAAGGCTAAATAGTTAGCTTCGACGGTAATTATATTCAGATCCAGTTTGGCAATTTCTGCGTTGGGAGATTCTAGATATTTTTCAAAATTTTCTAATCGAGTAATTCCCGCTGTAAATTTAGTTAATAGTTCAAAATGAGTAATGATTACTTGTAAGGAAAGAAAAATTGTTAAAAAAGCCTCTCTTGCTTGTGTAAGTGTACCTATTCCGGTTTGTCCTGCTAGGATTTGTGGCCCGATAATTAGGGCTGGGACGATAAAAGTTACAAACTCAAAACCATTTTTAAACATATTCAAATCTAGTTCGCTTTTAATTAATTTAGTAAAGTTATCCAAGATTTTTTGGAATCGTTGTTTCACCTGATCAGCTTCTCTTACTTCTCCCTGATAAAATGCGATCGATTCGGCATTTTCCCGAATCCGGACTAACCCAAAGCGAAAGTCAGCTTCTCGTTTGATTTGTTCAAGATTTAGTTTAATAAATACTTTACCAAAGACAAAACTGGTAATTATTGTGCCACCACAGGTATAAATAATCAGAAAAATTACCAGTTTTTTAGAAAGCAACCACAGCACTCCACTAAAAGCAATTAGCTGCATGAGTGAGCGCAATAATTTAATCATAATATATAAAGAATTACTAGTAAATGTTTTAATATCTTCGGCAATTCTCTGATCAGGATTATCAATATCTTCGAGAAAATTAATTTGATAAAAAGAACGCTTTTGAAAATATTTATATAAAAAATAATCTGTCATCCATTGTCGCCAATAAAAAGATAATTTACTTTGCACGTAATCGTCAGCAGCAAATAAGGGAATGGCAATAATTAGCATCGCTAAATTAACAGTGAGTGCCAAAATAAATTTTTCACTATTCATTGCTACTAAAGATGAAATAATATCCGCTCTTTGATAATTCCGAATGACATTGACAACACTGGAGCTTAATAATATGATTAAAATCAGGCTCAGTAATCCGATCGCTTTCCATTTTTCTTCAGATGACCAATAGGGTTTAGCAAGTGCCCAAAAACGCTTAAATATCTGAAAATTAAATCGATTCATTGATGCTGGTGCTAGCTCTTTTTATCAAGATAGCATTGATTTTTGTTTTCTGACTGGGCAGTTTTGATTCAAAATAGGGATAATAACACTAAAAAAAAGCTTAACCTGATTGAACCTGAGCATTTAAAACTTTATTAATCCGATCGCGTACTTCATCCAAATGCGCTTTGGTATAAATATCTGCACCTTTCCCATGTTTGAGTAATTTCTTGTCAATTGCTTTGCTTAATTCTCCCAACTGATAACGAGCTAAAGTTTCCGCATCAGCTGGTGCATCGATTTTTCTTAATACCAAACCAATCAAAATTTCCAAATGTTCACGCTGAATTGATCGACGAAAATTCGCGATTTGGATTACTTGGTGATTGTCTGACAAGACCTCACTCCAAATTCCCTGTTGCAGATTTGCAAATAACTCTGGTAAAGTCAATGCTTCACCAGGAGCATTCTTTAATTCTAAATCCTGTAAACGACTAAGACGTTCTGGTAACATCAATACTCGCAATATTATCCTTTGGACTAAAAAAATTCGCTCCCCAATTGGATAATCTAGCGGATTAATAGTCGGAAATTCTCCCCAATGATACCAACGTGATGGGGCTAATTTATTTAACAGATCTGGTGAAAAAACAAAAGCTTTTTCATCAAAAATATATTTTTGTAATACTGTTAATGCTTCTCTCTGTTTGGAGAGTGACACTAACTGAAATGGTAATCTTGCATTTGGACTTCCAGCTCGATCGCGGTTAAATAATTCTCCCCCAACATACTTAGTAATTAGCATAGCTTGGTTATAATAATAAAACAATACAAAGTCAAAAATTTCGCGCAGCTCACTATAACTTTCTTCGGTTTGGGGATAATACTGAGCCAGACGTAACCAAATTTCTTTAGCATTATCCATTTGCCATTGAGAATAAAGTAATATATTACTACTCAAGTCAAAGGTATTCACCATCGGATCAAGAAAATCAACACTATCCTCATCTGTTGCATAAGCTAATTCTGGTTGAGATGACCGATCTGCGATCTCTTTCAATAAGCTTAACTGGGCGATCGGATTAGCTGAAGGAAATGGTTTATATCCATACTCGATCGCCCATTGATCATAAATACCAATCTGATTGGTAAAATAGTCTCCCTGGGTCACTCCGATCGGCGCTAAATTCACTCCATTATAATCCATTACTGAGCTAACTAAACCCTGAGCATGAGTGAGTTCTAGATTATTTAATTCCTCTGGTTTTAACAATGTACTTCCATGAAAATTATGTCTTAATCCTAAGGTATGACCAACTTCATGGGCAATTAATTGACGCAAATACTGATTTATATATGTTTTCATCTCGTTGCTATCATGCGTCACATTCTGTAAAATATTTAAAGCGATCGCACTAAAAGCGAACTGATTAGTTGCATTCATGGTATAACAAATATCACCCGATTCTACCAGTTGGGAGGCAAAATTTGGATCTAAATTACTACTAGCTGCTGAACTTCCAATTCTGGTTTTATCTAGGAAGGAATCAGGAGTTGCACCGGATATAATTTGCTCTAAAGATGGTAACCCATAAAGATTACAACGATTAGCTAAGTTAGGGAATAAGAAAGAGTGTTGATTCGCTCGTTTTTGTTCAATTAATTGGTGATATCCCTGCTTCATTAACCGGACGACATTACCATCAATAACAATATCTGCATCGACAATTTCTCCAGTGACTGGATTAACCCTAGATATACCAATTCCCAGGAAAGTCGGAGCTAAAGAGTAAGACCACCTGATCACATTATAACGCACATCAGCAGCATCCCATTTAGCATCATTGGGCATTTGTCGGGCTTCAATTGCATTTAAAAAACCCACTTTTTCAAAAGCTTTATTCCAAGCTAATATACCCTCACGAAAAATCTCTCGATATTCTAGTGGTACAGTATTTTCAATCCAGAAGACTATCGGTTTTTTTGGTGGAGATAGTGCTGCATTAGGGTCTTGCTTTTCTAAATCCCAACGATTAATATAGCGGACAAATGGCTCGGTGGCAGTGTCCGTCGAAAAATCTTGATAAGCTGTAATAAAATAGCCAATTCTTTCATCAGCAATCCGCGGACGATAAGCAGGATTTTGAGGAAGTTTGGATAAGCTATAATGGACAGAAATATTGAAAGAACGAGAGTCAGCGAGAAAGGGAACTTCTACAGGAGGACTATCCCCTGAGAAACCATAAACAGATTCAATTTCTAGGTTGAGAGGAAAAGACTTGATCGTCCGAAAATAGGTTTTGTCACTATCGATATGATAGGATGAACCAAGTATAGATGCAAATCCAGGTAAATCTGTCAGTAATAGGTTTCCGAGATCGATGAGCAGACTTTTCCGTTGGGGATGAATGCTTTTAATCGGTAGAGAGGATAACACTGAATCGCTAAATGAGCTATTGATTGCTCGCGATCGCACTTCACTATTCTGAGCCCGAAAATATAAATTAGAAACGACAAATTGGACAGTTTGATTTACCCGACGGAAAGAAAACAAAAATTCGTTTACGGGTAATCCTCTGATTAATCCTTCCCCCCCAAGACCCGATTCCATTGTCACCATATTTAGGTAACTCTGATTAAGTTGGTCTGGTTGAATTTCTAGGTAAACTTTCCCAGTTTCTTGCTGACGATATAGAGTAAATAATCCGGTTATTTTTTCAGTATTTTTAATTACTTCATCAAATGCTTGTAGTGCTGTTGGATCAGCAGTTTTATCTTTAGGATCGGTTGATAGTGATAATAGAGGTGCAGATTTCAAATCCCTTTTCAGCAGGAATTCGCTCTGTTTATGTTCGGTTGTCTGATTGCTATTTGGTTGAGCTGATAAATATTCTGGCTGAAAAGATGTACACTGAATAAAAACTAACAAAAATAGTAGTAGGAATTTTTTGATCTTTTTCATCTTCGATTTAGAACATATCGGTAAGATCTAGTTTACCTGAATATCAAAACCTAAAATTTGCCTAACTGGACCTACCTGATTAGGTTCAGGGAAAATATTAGGGGGATAGGAATTAATCCCAAAAGTTTTTACTGATAGAGTCTGACCATCAGCACTTACATCTAATGTAACATAGTTAAAGGTATCTGGAGAATAAAAATCGATTGGTTGTCGTAATCGATCAGCATACTGGTCATCTTCTCGGAAGACATTTTTTAACCCAGGATGTGCTGGATCTAAACCAAAGGGATTAATCCCCTTACTTTTTTGAGCAGTAATTAATTTATCTACTGTCAGTTTCAGATTACTAAAACTATGATCAAGGAACACATTAGGTCCATCAGCACCAATCGGTCCATCTACAATTGTAAATGCTTTAGGTAAAACTCTTTTAGTACCATTGTGATCTAAATAAGTTAACTCATTAACTCGATTTTGATGATCATCAGTGGTCAGAAAAACTACATTTTCAATTCGCTGATCAGCAATATATTGGAGTAAATCATTACGTTCTGCTCGATAACCACCCATCCAAGATTTACCCCCATCATCACCAGTTTCATCAATTGGTGATGAAATCGCAATAAATTTCCAAATTACCCCTTTTGTCTGAGCATTTGTTAGGGTTTGCTTTAACCAGTTTAGTTGAGTTTTCCCTAACATAGTGCGCTGCGGATTATCTGCGCGAATACCAGTATCATCTTTATGATTTGCTGTTTTTAGTCGAATATCTCGATAGGAGCGATCGTCTACATTAATTAATATCGCATTTGCTCCCCATGGTTGAGCAAAATATAATTGTAATGTGCCATTAATGAGCGGATCATTATCGGCTTTAATGATTTTTTCCCGAATGGGTTGATAGTCGCTATATGCTTGAACTAATAATTTAAACCCAGGTGTTTTATTGATATACTGAGCAGTATTATTAACATCATTGCTCTGATTAGCCGCATCTACACCTGCACCTTGAGGATTACCTGGGGCAGCACCTCCATTAATAAATTGTTTATTACCTAATTCATGGTTATCTAACAAAGTATAGTTACCTTGACTAGCAAAGAAACTTTGGAGACTAGGGAAACCACCTGGATTAACTGGCTGTATATTTTCTCGATATTTCCGATGGTAATCTATTAATGCTTGTTTAGGATCAGTGAAAGGATCGCTCGCAGCCGGAGACATTTTAGCATCAGTTTCATAAATTGTATCACCTAGAAAAATGAAAAAATCTAATTGCTGTTGATTAATATCTTTAGTTAAAGGATAAGGTCTCCATCTTGCATCAGTATCACCGCTAAAAGCAAAATGTAAAGGAACTTTATCGGTATCATGAGGAGCGGTTTTAAAAGTTCCGACTTGGCTCATTTCTCCCCGAGGAGCGACAAAGCGATAGTAATAGCGGGTATTACTTTGTAAACCAGTATCATCAATTTTGATAATATAGTCTCTTGCCGGTTGAGATTGAGTATTAATTGACTGTTGAATATGCTTAAATTCAGGATCAGTAGCAACCTGGGCGATCGCTTTACTCTTGATACCTGTATTAGTTTTACTCCTGACCATCCTTGTCCATAAAATCACACTATTTTCGGTTGCATCTCCTGCTGCAACAGCGTTAAAAATTATTCGGGGATGCTTGAGCATACCCTGTGCCCGATCGATTGACCCTATGGTCCCAGGGATTAATATCAATAATAATATTATGATCTGAAACCGGAATTGCCAGAAAGTTTTTTTGCTCATCACTCAACCTTACCAAAATATCATTAGTTCACTTTTTGAGGGGCCAAGAAATACTATTGTCTTGGGCTAAATACTGAGAAATACTATAAGCACCATAACGATTCAGGTGACTAGGATCAGTAAAAAAGTCGTTTTGATTTAGCCAGATTTGAGATAAATCTCGAAACCTAAATCCTTTTTCTAGGGCAAGTTGAAACATATATTTAGTAAACATTTTTTCATATTCCATGCGGGAAGAATCTAAGTAATCTTGAGTAAGTGGGAGGTTAATAAAAAGCACTGGAATGCGATGGGTTTGGGTGAAATCTAGAAAAGAAATAAAAGCAGATTCTTGTTTTCCTTCTAGTCGGAAAAATTGATAATCTCCATCATAGTCACCCGAAACGCGCGGGTGCATCTGATAATAAGTTGCTGGTTCAAATCTGATGGATATTGGTAAAAATCCATTTATATCTATACTCTGATCTGATACCTGCTGCTGATTTTGCCAATTGACAGTTTCATCATTAGTTGGTATTCCTTGCCATGAGGAAGAAATGCTCGAATCGGATTTCTCATTTTCTGGAGATAATAAGATTGGATCAGACTGATTCCACTTTGATAAATTTTCACTCAAAGCATTTTTTAGGCGATCGCGTTGAGGATAACTTTGGGAAACGGAACCAGCTAGGTTATTAATTTTCTCATTCCAATTCCGATAATTAGCCGTCATTGAACTTAAGGGAACTTCTGCTGCTGGTTTAGCACCTGGTTCACTCAATAAATTGGTGGAATTTGCTGGTTTTGGTTCGATCGCTATTTTTTGATCTGTTCTTGAAGCCAATTCTTTATAACCGTCAGAAACTGCGATCGCATTATAAGTAACATCAATCCGACCACTATTAAATGCTCTGGCTCCATCTGCCCAAATAATCATTTTTGGTAACTGTTCTGGTGGCAAAATTTGACGAATTAGCAAATCTACCACTTGTGCAGTCGCGCCATTAATGCCAAAGTTAAAGATATCCATATTTGGATATCCAGCTCTAGCTAAAGATGTTTGTAAAGCGACTGGATCGATCCCACGGATAGCCCGAGAACTACCAACAATTAAAATATCGGGAGGTCCACTTTGAGCGATCCGTTGTTGATACAAGGCTAATTTTTCATCTAATTGACTACTTTTAAAAGTTCGATAAGGCGATCGAGCTGCGGCTAAAATTGCGCTTTGAGTAGCACTAGGTAATAAAGGAGAAGCTACCAATGTCGATACTTCCGGTTTAGCTAACTCCTTCGTGGTGGCAATTGGGCTTTTTTTAGCAGGATTTTGGCGCTGGGTAATGACTAATTCATTTCCTGGTTTAGCAAACTCCGAAGAATTGAAAATCCGGTGATTATCTTCTTTGAATTTTTGTAATGATCCCGGAGGCAATTCTAAATTTTGCTTAATGTTTCGGTCTTGATTAGCTAAACTTGGAGTGTTTATTGTTTTCTGAGCAAAATTTTGGTCACAATGCTCTGCTCCTAAACAAGCAGTCAGCGCTTCCTTGGGAGTCTGATTATTTTTAAAGATCATTTGGGCGATCAACCAATCAACCTGGACTGTCAGCAATACTCCGACAATTGCCCAAACAATTGCCACTTGCGGATGATTAACCATCCCCTGACCTTCTAATTTAGACTTGCTGACATGACGTGGAATAATATTTTGGTCAGCAGGAACAAACAATTGAGTTCGCAGTAACATTACCTGAAATGCTTGCACCAGGGTAGAAGTAGGATTTTTTTTCCCTTTTTTGTCTGTGGGCGATCGCTCCGGAGTTAATACTGGGTGCATCACCAATTCCCCAGTCCGGATATGTAAAAATTCTTCTAAATCGTTAGTATGTGTCGCTGCAAATTCGGGAATTGGTTCGGTCACTTTGGTTGAGGTTCCACCAAAATCAAAACCATATTTCCAGAGCGGTTGTTTGGCTCCAGCACGACGACCATAGATCCGCACACCAGCAATTCCGGGAATTTCTAAACTCTGAAGAAATTTCGTAATCGGAAGAGTAACTTGATCTTCGGACCGGACAAACTGGGGCTTCGCTCATGATGTGCCACAGGTTTTCTTTCCGCAGGATTAAAATGCGAATCCCACCAGTATTTAATTTGTGATCAATATTAGGATTAAGTAACCGATCTAGCAAAAATGTGAGGGCTTCCTGATGACCAGTTTTTGCTAATTGTCGGGTAGACATCGCTTTTTCCGGTTGATCAGCAGCAGGGAGATTGAGCCATTCAATCCAAGCAGGTACTTCTTCTGGAAAAGCGGAATTAGGAATTGAGAAGTTTAATTTTTTATGAGTTGCGTTAGTTTTACCTGAGATCCCATAAATAGTAGCTGCTTGCATTCCTTGGGGCGCGATCGCCATCAAAATTGGGGTAATAATGGCGACAATTTTTTGCTGATCGGGAGTCCGAGGTAAGGATGGTAGGGCACTACAACATAAATGTAGCGTTGATTCTTTCATGACTGCCCGGACTTCTACCTGTTCAGCCGCCAACTTTTGATTGAGTAAACGGGCGATCGCCTGACCATCCCCCCAACTTGCCCAATTGTTCAACATTTGATCAGGAGGAGTCAGATCCACGCGCAGAATCCAGTCTGGGACTGTTTCTCCTGTTACCTGATATAAAATGGCTGCATCATAGAAACCTTCTAGTTTCAGATCCCGCAACCTTTGGGCAATGGGTTCAGCGACTAACAGGGGATCAGGACTATAAGCGGAGGAACAGAAGACCCAAAGCCGATTGAGGATGGTTTTACTTTGGTGATTTTCTAATCCTTTCACCTCAGTGCGGACTTTAACCGCGACTCCGAGTTCACTGAGGACTTCACTTAAATATAAGGCGATCGCTGAGGGTATACCAGCTTGAGCTAATTTCCTCTGATCAATCTGGGGAAGATCTGGAGGATTAACTTGAGAGTGATCAACAACAACATCTGTTTCCAGTCGAGATAACTCCTGAGCAACAAACCGTGATAGAGCGGACTGATCTGGTTTTGCTGGTGACAATTCCGGGGAACTCATCGACAAGAATATTTTCGAGTCCGGACCTGCAACTTTCAGATTTTCTGCTACCAGATGTAATTGATTCAGGTCAATTCCCAAAGACCAATCTGGGTTTTCTTGTCCGAGCCGCCGACCATAGATAAATATCTGATAAATCACCGCGTGATCTGCTGGGAGCAGCAGCATTAAATTGGTCACCTCAAGAGCTTTAACCAGACGAGTCACTACAATCTTGCGATCGGGACATTGAACACCTTCACAGAGAATATGGAGGTTATTGCCCCGCCACCGGACTTGGATCTGGGTATGAGGAAGTCCAATCGCTTTTTCAGTCCACTGAATCAAGCGGGAACGATTGATTGGCGGGGCATTTTCTACCTTTAACATCTCCAGTCCTGCTAAATGATCTTGCTGAGATAACTAATTATGTCTTTTATGGATAACATACCCTGACAATAGTTTGGCATAGTTAAGCTATTGAAATTTTTAACTGAGCCTATGTCACCTTCTAGGAAAAAATTACCAGAAACCGAGTCAGAACAATTGCTGTTTGGCATCATCTCTGCGGAAATTTTGGTCAGTGTCTGTACTGCACCCTTCTTAATTTGTTGGTGTGGAAGTAATACAATTAAAGACTGGTTGCAAGAAATTGGTCAAACAAGTGAAGAATTGTTTCGAGGCAATCGTCTCCCGGTTCTGAATTTTCCCAATCAAGCCCCAGACTCTCAACCCCAAGCAAATCGAATCGATAGTTAAATAGCTAACTATCAAATTTACCCTCTAAAATTATTCAGTATCGCCGCGAGTATGTAAAACTATGAGTTCGGTACTCCAATCGTCAAATCGGGAAATCGTCACATCATCTACATCAGATTTATTTTTGCGCCATCGACTCAAAGTTGTGGAGGACCTATGGGAATCGGTTCTCAGACAAGAGTGTGGTCAGGAATTAGTGGATCTGCTCAATCAATTGCGTGATTTAGGGTCACCAGAAGGACAAGCTGCTCAATTTAAAGAATCTGAGGTCCGTCTAATTGTCGAAAAATTAGACCTGAATGCGGCTATCCGCGCTTCGAGGGCTTTTGCTCTATATTTCCAGCTGATCAATATTATTGAACAGCGTTACGAACAGCGTCATCAACACCAAGCCCAAACCAATATCAATAGCGCTAATTTTAATTTCTCCTCAGACAATACTTACCCAGAATTGTCGAGTCCAGGAGAAGTGGCCCAACCTGTGGTGCCTGGGGCGGATATGCTGGAAAAAACTCTGCAATCTAAACCCGCATCGAAGCGACAGATGGGTACATTTCAATGGCTATTTCCCCACTTACGTCATCTAAATGTCCCACCACAACAAATCGAGCGGTTAATTAAAAATCTTGATGTCCGCTTAGTGTTTACAGCTCACCCCACCGAAATTGTTCGTCATACTATTCGTGATAAGCAGCGTCGGATTGCGAAAATTTTACAGCAGCTCGATCAGGTCGAAGAAGAACTTCAGTCCGTGGGTTTGGTCTCTTCCTGGGAATCGATCGCTCTGGTTGAGCAGTTGACAGAAGAAATTCGGCTCTGGTGGCGCACTGATGAACTCCATCAGTTTAAACCAACGGTACTCGATGAGGTAGATTATACCCTCCACTATTTCCAAGAGGTGCTGTTTGATGCTGTACCGAAGCTTTATCAGCGTCTGAAAGTGTCTCTTTACAATTCCTTTCCCTATCTCTCTCCCCCTCGCTATAATTTTTGTAAGTTTGGCTCTTGGGTTGGCTCCGATCGCGATGGTAATCCCTCGGTTACCCCCCAAGTTACCTGGCAAACCGCTTGTTATCAACGTAATTTGGTCTTAGAAAAATACTGTCAGTCGGTGCGATCGCTGATTGAGTTGTTAAGTCTATCCCTCCACTGGAGTGATGTATTACCGGAATTGCTCGACTCCTTGGAACAAGATCGGGTCAAAATGCCTGAGATTTATGAAAAATTAGCAATTCGTTATCGGCAAGAACCCTATCGGTTAAAGCTAGCTTACATCCTGAAGCGGTTGGAAAATACTCGCGATCGCAATTGGCGTTTTTACACGGGGGAAGTTCAGCAACGGGAACTAACAGAGACAGAACCAGTTTCGATTTATCAGACTGGCATTGAGTTTTTAACGGAGTTAGAACTAATTAAACGTACTCTGACCGAAACTGGTCTAAGTTGTAGTGATTTAGAAAATCTGATTTGTCAGGTCCAAATCTATGGTTTTAACTTAGCTCATTTAGATATTCGTCAAGAGTCTTCCCACCATTCGGACGCTTTTAATGAAATTACTGAATACTTGCAAATTTTACCTCGTTCTTACAGTAATTTAAACGAGTCAGAGCGAGTTGAGTGGCTGGTGCAGGAACTCCAAACCAGAACGTCCTTTAATTCCGGCTGAATTACCTTTCTCGGCTAAAACTTGCGAGACGATTGAAACCTTGCGGATCGTGCGGCAGATGCAACAAGAGTTTGGTCATGATCTCTGCCAAACTTATATTATCAGCATGAGCCATGATGTCAGTGATTTGCTGGAAGTATTGCTGTTAGCTAAGGAAGCTGGTCTTTATGATCCAGCGACAGGAGTTGGTACACTCCAAGTCGTACCTCTATTTGAAACGGTGGAAGACTTAAAACGTGCCCCAGAAGTCATGCAGGCTTTGTTTAAGTTACCTTTGTATCGGACTTTATTAGCTGGTAGCTACTCGACTGAATCTAAACCATTAACCTCTTTGTTTACTCCTAATTTACAAGAGGTGATGTTAGGTTATTCAGATAGCAATAAAGATTCTGGTTTTCTCAGTAGTAATTGGGAAATTCACAAAGCCCAAAAAGCTCTCCATGTCATTGCTGAATCTTATGGGATCTCGTTACGCATCTTCCATGGACGTGGTGGGTCGGTGGGTCGAGGTGGCGGCCCAGCCTATGAGGCGATTTTAGCTCAACCAGGTCGCAGTATTAATGGTCGAGTCAAAATTACTGAACAGGGAGAGGTGTTGGCTTCTAAATATACTTTGCCAGATCTAGCTCTCTTTAATCTGGAAAGTATTACTACCGCAGTCATTCAAGCAAGTTTGCTGGGTAGTGGGTTTGATGATATCCAACCTTGGAATGAAATCATGGAGGAATTGTCGAACCGATCGCGTGTTCACTATCGGGCCCTGATTTACGAACAGTCTGATTTTATCGATTTTTTCCATCAAGTTACTCCCATTGAAGAAATTAGCCAATTGCAAATTTCTTCTCGTCCGGCTCGTCGTCGTGGTGGTAAAAAAGATTTAACCAGTCTACGTGCTATTCCCTGGGTGTTTAGCTGGACCCAAACTCGCTTTTTGCTACCCGCTTGGTATGGTGTCGGTACTGCTCTCCAAGACTTTTTGGATCAGGAACCGGAAGAACACTTGAAGTTGTTACGTTATTTTTACTTAAAGTGGCCATTTTTCAAAATGGTCATTTCTAAGGTAGAAATGACTTTATCTAAGGTAGATTTGCAAATTGCTCACCACTATGTGTGCGAATTGTCCGCAGCCGAAGACCAAAACCGTTTTCAAGCTCTGTTTGAACAAATTGCCCAAGAGTACCATCTGATCTGTGGTTTGGTCTTAAATATTACTGGGCATAAACGGCTGTTGGATGGAGACCCAGATCTACAGCGTTCTGTTCAGTTACGCAATGGGACAATTGTTCCCCTCGGATTGTTGCAGGTTTCTCTGTTAAAACGTTTGCGCTATTATGGAGCCCATGCCAATCCTGGTGGGATTAATTCTCGTTATAGTCGCGGCGAGTTACTCCGTGGTGCTTTGCTGACAATTAATGGGATTGCCGCCGGAATGCGTAATACGGGTTAATCGGACAGGCAAGGTTAATCGGACAGGCAAGATGCCTGTCCCACAGCCCTAAGCTGATTGCTAATAGTTAGTTAATCACTAAAAATATTCAGGGTTTTTCTTTTTTAGTTGGTTATTAGCTATTAGCAATTATTTATTGATTCAGACAAGAATTTTTAGTTTCAAACCATTGATGGAATTTTGACCGGATGAGGGGCGAGTGCCTCTTTCCGATCCGCGTAAAAATGTATTAGCATATAAAAAATACCCTTTCCTTCTATTTAACATTTGGTGCATAAAGTTCTGTGTTGATTGCCTTTCATAATCCGGATGATTATGATTTTAAAAAGGTATATCCGGATCTTAAATAATTTAGTCTGGCCGACATGGGTGTGATTACCGTTATCTGACATGAGTGTATAGAGAGACAACCTGTGATGTTATTTAACGCTACTGAACTACTAATTGACGATTTTGTCAAAAAATTGAAAGAAGGTTATCACCGTACCTATGGGGGATATAAGTCTGACTATGAAGAAATCATTGGTTGGGCTGGTGGTATGGCTTTGGAGAATATTGCCAATAGCGATGCTTTATATCATAACGTTGAGCATACGATCTTGGTGACTTTGGTGGGACAAGAAATGTTACGGGGCAGACACATTCGTGAGGGTGGAGTGTCCTGTGATGACTGGTTACATTTTATTATTTCTTTGTTATGTCACGATATTGGCTATGTTAAAGGAGTGTGTCGTCACGATCAAGATGGTTGGTATGCTACAGGTAAAGATGGTAAAATGGTGGGTTTACCTCCCGGATCTACTGATGCTAGTTTGACTCCTTATCATGTCGATCGGGGTAAACTATTTATTGAGGAGCGTTTTGGTGGTCATAAGTTAATTGATGCGACGGTAATTAAACGCAATATTGAACTCACTCGTTTTCCTGTACCAGGAGATCAAGATCATCAAGATACAATTAATTATCCCGGGATGGTTCGTGCTGCTGATTTGATTGGACAATTAAGTGATCCTAGATACTTAAAGAAAATTGCTGCACTGTTTTATGAGTTTGAAGAAACCGGGTTTAATCAAAGGGTCGGATATCGTCATCCAGGTGATTTACGGAAAAATTACGCTAAGTTTTACTGGAATGGTGTCTATCCTTTTGTTCAGGATGCACTTTATTATCTATCTTTGACACAGCAGGGAAAACAAATTATTGCTAATCTCTATGCTAATGTCTTTGTGGTAGAACATGAAAAATATGAAGAATTTGATGATCTTGATGGACATTTGGAGATAACTGCGATTAGTAAAGCTGGTTAATCTATTGAGGATTTTTCCAGATCGTTGATGAAAATTAATTCAATCTCTAGTTAAATTACTGTAGCAGATTGACCTCTCCCCCAACCCCTCTCCTCCGAGGAAAGGGGGTTGGGGGGTTAGGTCAAGCATTTAGTTCAAGCGCATAAAACAGTCCTGTACTTTGCTCCCGATCGGATTGATAATTAAGTTCTATTAATCTAAAGTTTTTAACATGGTTTTTAACATATCCACAATAATTTGTTGAGGATTATTCAGAATGAAATACTTATAACTGGGATGGGAGTTTATTTCAATTAACCAATATTTTTGGTCCCGATCGATGGCAATATCTAAACCAGCATAAGGGATCGGAAGCTTGAAGAAAATTGGCTCTATAAATTTTTCAATTTCTGCAATTATCTTTTGGTCAGTGATCTGGATTGCTTTTGCACCTTCCCAGTGCAGAGGAGATAGATTACCAATAAATTGAGCTTCAGCTTTATTCTTTTCATACAGAAGCATTAATTTATTATTAAAAACAATTGCCCGATATTCCTGGATAATATCAATATATTCCTGCACCAGTGCCACATAGTCAAAATTTTCATGATTGATATTAAAAATTTTGGTCAAAGATAGTTTGATTTGGTCTAGATGATCACAAAGAAATACATTAACTCCACATGAGCCAGAATTACTTTTAACAACTACTGGCATGGTAAAATTGTTGTTTATTTCTTCTAAAATTGCATCCAATATCTGCAAATTTTACATATTTTTTATATTTTTTTTTGGTGTCAGGGTATAAAAAAGCTAAAGTTTTTGGAATATTAACTAGATCCTTGATCACATGGTAAGCATAGTCTTTGTTCTTAAAGATTTCAGCAACTGATTTAGAAATAAAAGGTGTAGATAAATTAGTAAAATAGTAAAAATTATTATTAATCTTAATTCTCACTAAGCTTTGGTGAGAAGGAATTATTTCAAAATCGAGATTTAATTGTTGACAAGCTTCTACTAAAAGTCGAAGATGAGTATTCATTTTTGATGATTAATTGTGATTGATTTATTGGAACGGGTCTCAACATAACATAGATTGAGATTTAAGTCAATTCAATAATCAATAGAGCAGAAAATGCCTGATATATCACAACTTTTCACTAATTCCCAGCCTAACTGAAATTTTGAATTTGGCGCAGGAGAAATTTACTTTTGGCCTGAAACCAGATATGATGGTTGGCAAGCCCCGTAAATCAATTTACGATCGATTAATCAGCCCATCCTCTGCGCTTATGACCTTTAATTCAATTCTGTATGGACTCTTCCTGTTAAGTATCTTTATCGTTTACTGGTGCTTACAAGAACAAAAGTTGCGACTGTGGACACTGTTCATTGCTAGTCTAGTCTTTTACGCTTCTCTCCAAATACAATATATTCCCCTGCTTCTGGCTAGTGTCCTGATTAATTTTTATCTGGGGCTCAGGTTGGGGGAAAATACCGGATCAGGACGTCATCGAAAAAACTGGAAACTGACTAACGCCGAGTGGCAATTTGCCCAACAAGATTGGAATTGGCGCAGGTTAATTGTACTGATTTTCGCGATTAGCCTGAATATTTTGCTATTGCTAAGTTTTAAATATCTGCCCTTTATTTTCACATCCTTAAGTACCTATCTATCATGGCCTTATGGCTTAGAAATTGCAGAATGGTTTAGTAAACACGCGATCGCTCCGGTCGGAATCAGTTTTTTTACCTTTGAGTGTATTGCTTACTTAGTAGATATTTATCGTGGGGCACCAGCTGCAACTAAATTGAGCAAATTTGCTGCTTATAAATTCTTTTTTCCTAAACTTCTTTCCGGTCCAATTACCCGCTATCACTACTTAGCCAACCAATTTAAAACCTTAGAATTTCCTCGCACTAACCAACTGGTAGAAGGATTATGGCTAATCGCATCTGGAGCGGTGAAAAAAAGTATAATTGCTGATAACCTGGGAATTTTCGTTGATTTATGCTTTGGCAATTTACAGCGAGCTGGTAGTGGGGATTTATGGTTAGCAACCTGTGCTTATGGACTACAACTATATCTAGATTTTAGTGGTTATGTAGATTTAGCCAGAGGTAGTGCCTTATTACTAGGTTTACATCTCCCGCCAAATTTTGATTTTCCCTATTTTAGCACTAGCATTGCCGAATTTTGGCGACGGTGGCATATTACCCTAGGAGATTGGCTAAGAAACTACATTTATTTTCCGCTTGGTGGTTCAAGAGCAGGATTAATTCGCACTTGTTTTAATTTATTAATTGTCATGGTAATTGCGGGAATCTGGCACGGTGCAGCTTGGGGATTTATTTTTTGGGGGTTCTTGCACGGTTTAGGTTTAGTAATTCACCGATTAACAGAAAGTATTTGTAATTACTGGTCTTGGCTGAAAAGTGGTTGGCAAAGTTTACCGGGAATCGTCATCGCTTGGTTATTAACTCAAGGAATGGTATTTGGTTCTTGGATTTTCTTCCGATTGCCTAATTTTAAAGATTCGGGCTGGGTATGGGAGCATTTTTGGGGTCATCAAGCTGACATTCAATTTGCCCAAAAAGTTTATTTGGAAGCGCTGGGTCTATCGCGATTTCAAGTTATCTCACTTATCTTAGCTTTGGTAACTTGTATGAGCATAAATTATGCTGTAACTCGCGGTTTGAAAGTAGAGTTAACCTTACCTCTCAAAGCACTATTGGTCCCCTTGAGTCTTTATGCAGTTTTCTTATTAGCTCCTGCGGGTGGATTACCTTATATTTATTTTGACTTTTAGCCTGAGCATGATTCCGATGCAACGGCAAGATGCTCACTTCACCTAAGTAATTGTATACTAAGTGAATATAGTACAATGTGTAAGCGAATGTGAAAATTCTTTAGACATCTCCAAAATTTAAACTTCGTGCTAAAATAAGAAAAAATATCGTCAAGTTGGTCAAAAGGTTAGAGCTAATGAGCCTGATATTAGAATACCTGGAAAAGCATCCCAAAGAGGCCAAACGTCTAATTGGAATTACGGCTGAACAATTTCAGCAATTATGCGGTCATGCAGAAATTTTGGTCAAGCAAAAACAAGAGAAAATTGAAACTAAGAAAATTCGGATTAATCGTCAAGGAGCTGGTTGTAAATCCAAACTTTCAATCAAAGAACAAGTATTGTTAACCTTGGTATATTTGTCCCAATTTCCGACTTTTCAATACTTAGGTATTCAATTTGAAGTGAGCGAGTCTACCGCACATAACATTTTTCATGAGTGGGTGATTACTTTGGGAGAGTTACTACCAGCAACTCTGTTAGAACAATTGAAAAAAAAAGAGACAGATTACGAATTAGTGCAAGAAATATTGACTCAGTATGAATTAATCGTAGATAGCGCTGAACAGCCGATAGAAAGACCATCTGACTACGAAGAGCAGAAAAAATTCTTTTCAGGAAAAAAGAAAAGGCATACCAGAAAAACTCAATTTATTGTTTTGCCTAAAGCCAAAGATATTGTCGATCTAAAAGTAGGTGACCCTGGTCCAAAAAGCGATATTAATCAATTTCGAGAACGGCAAAAAGAATTTAGGAGTGAGCAAAAATTCCGAGGAGATAAAGCTTATATAGGAGCTGAACAAATATCTACTCCCCACAAAAAACCGAAAAATCGTCAATTAACTGAACAGCAAAATGAGGAAAATCAAAAATCTGCACAGAAACGTATTTATGTGGAACATGTAATTAGATTAGTAAAAATCTTCCGCATCGCTCAAGAAAGATTTCGACTGAGGGCGAAAAATTATGAGCAAGTTATTCGGCTGGTATGTGGGTTAGTAAGACTCCGAATTGAAGCCTTAGTTCTGTCGAGGTTATCTACTGAGTAAATAGTCTGAATATGAAGTGAATTCAATTTTCTATATTTTGGCAAGTTTTTAACAACAAATGCTTCAAATGCTTATAATCTCGTAATTCAACCTTGCATTAAAAAAGTAAGCAAAAACTACCAAATTATTACCCACAAAGAACTTCCTAATTTTTGGAGATGTCTTTTGTGTAGAAGACGATAAATTATTGGCACAACTGCTTCAAGACACCTTAATTAAACAAAATTATCAGGTGGAACTAGCAGCAGATGGTCTAATAGGATGGCACTTAGCAGAATCCTTTACCTTCGATCTAATTTTGCTAGATTTGGTTTTACCCAAGTTAGATGGGATGTGTTTTTGTAAACAACTCCGATCCAGTCCGTCTATTCCTCTCAATCCCAATCGAGATACTCCCGTTCTCCTGATGACAGCCGTAGATACAATTACTAATAAAGTAATGGGATTGGATGCTGGAGCAGATGATTATGTGGTCAAACCTTTTGACTTAGAAGAAATATTAGCAAGAATTCGGGCATTAACGAGACGACCCCAGCAAATCCGGACACCGATATTAACCTGGGGTGAATTATGTCTCAATTCTAATAATTGTGAAGTGACCTACGGAGGACAATCTGTCTTCTTGACTTCTAAGGAGTATGGACTCCTAGAACTGTTTTTGCAAAATCCAGACCAAATTTTTAGTTCCGGTCGGTTGCTCGACCGTTTATGGGCTTTAGATGACAGTCCGACGGAAGGAACTGTTAGAACACATATCAAAAGTTTGCGTCACAAATTCCGACAGGTGGGAGCATTAGAGCTGATTGAGACTATTTATAAATTAGGATATCGATTAAAAGCACAACCACAGAAAATACATTTAGAAGTTTTTCCAGACCAGAAAAATCAACCAGAAAACCAAATTGTTGATCATCCGATTCAGCCAGCTCTTTCATCCTTAAAAGTCTCACCAGAATTGCAAGATATCTGGTTAGAATATCGTCAATCCTATTGCGATCGCTTAACGGTGATTGAAGCAGCTATAAGTGCTTTAAAAAATGGTCAATTAATCAGTGAAAACAAACATCAAGCAGAACGGGAAGCTCATACATTAATTGGCTCATTGGGTAGCTTTGGGTTAGTTGAAGCAGCTCAGATTTCGCGAAAAATACAGCAGCTTCTCCAACAGGAACAAACCTTAGCAACAGCAGAAATTGCTCAATTAGAACAACTGATCGCAGAATTAAAACAACATTTGCAAGATCCAAATGACCATAATCAAGAAATCAATTCAGATGAATTATTATCGCTTTCGACATCTTTACCCTACTCTTATAGTGCACTGCTGTTGATCATCGATCGGGATGTCAATTATGCCAACAAAATTGCGATCGAAGCAATTACCTGGGGAATTCAGACAGAAATCGCGATCGAATACCACCAAGCATATACATTGCTCAATCGTCATAATTTTGATATCATTATTTTAGATTTAAACTTTTCCGATGTCTGGGAAAATGAATTAAAATTTCTGGCTAATATCCATTATGGTTATCCCCAGAGTCCGATCATTATTTTGACTGCTGAAGAATCTTTAAGTAAAAGAATCCAAACCGCTCGATTGGGAAGTCAATGCTTTTTGCAAAAAAACCTGATCACTTCTCATCAGATCTTAGAAACTGTTACCCAAATTCTGCAACAAACTAAAGCATCTCCTCAACGGTTATTAATTGTTGATAATGATCCAGTTCAGATCGAACTTTTCCAGAGCTTATTCGCACCATATAATTATCAAATAACCTACCTCGAAAATCCCCAAAAATTCTGGGAAACTTTAGAGATCACTGCTCCCGATCTCGTCATCTTGGAAACAGAATTTGCTAGGGATTCTTCTGATATCATCGAAAATCAAAAAAATCTGATCTATCCTTTAAGTGGGTTTGATTTATGTCAAGTCATCCGTCATGATCCGCTTTGGAATCGATTACCAGTTCTTTTTGTATCTGCTCATACAGATCCAGAAATAATTCAGCGTTGTTTTGCTTTTGGTGCTGATGATTTTTTAAGTAAACCAATTGTCCAAGACGAATTACTGCTCCGGATTAAAGTCCGATTAGAACAGCGAAAATTATGGAAAGTAACGGAAATAGATGCTTTGACAGGAGTCAGTTTAAGACAAAAAGCTTTACAAAATTTAACCCGATTACTCAATTTAGCGAGAAGACAACATAAACCCTTAAGTTTAGCTCTGCTAGATTTAGACTTATTTAAACAGGTTAATGATCAGCATGGACATGAAATGGGTGATTATGTGTTAAGTTATCTAGGAAAATTATTATCTCAGCTATTTAGACAAGAAGATGTGGTGGGAAGATGGGGGGGTGAGGAGTTTATCCTGGGTATGTACGGAGCAACTAAGGAAAATGCTATGAGTCGCTTAACTAAATTTCTTCATCAGTTTAGACAACATCAATTTATTGGCAAAAATCACAAATTATTCCAAGTTACCTTTAGTGCTGGAATCGCTCAATTTCCAGAACATGGTCAAGATATACATAAACTTTACCAAGCAGCCGACATTGCACTTTATCAAGCTAAAACTTCAGGAAGAAATCAAATCTTTCTAGCAGACATGGATTAATCAGATGAATGAACCAAACTGTATTGATTACTCAGTGGGCGCTTGAATGCTTAAAAATATGCTATAATCGTTGAAAGTGATGCACTTCAATAGTTCGAGCATTGCGCCCCTTATTGTACTAAGGATTAGGGTAAATAAACCGAGAGCAAATCAATAATTATGAGTAAACTAATCTTAGAAATTCCTGCTCAAGTAACAGAAGGATTACGCTTACCTCCTGATGAACGTCTTCATCGAGTACGCATTGAACTAGCAATTAGACTGTATCAAAAAAGTATTCTTTCCTTTGGTAAAGCGCGTGAATTAGCCCAATTAAGTAAATGGGAATTTCACGAATTATTAGGGCAAGAAAACATTGAACGTCAATATGACTTAGAAGAATTGGAAACTGATTTAGAAACATTAGAAACCTTACTATGAAAGCTGTCAGTAATTCATCAGTTTTAATTGCTTTAAGCAGTATTGGACAATTAGAATTGATTAAATTAAGATTTCCAAATGGTGTAATTATTCCCCAATCTGTGTGGAAAGAAGTTGTGGAAACAGGTAGAGGAAGAAACGGTGCTGAACAGGTATCAAAAACTTCCTGGTTAACTATTTCTTCGGTTACTAATACTTCTTTAATCTCTTTATTAAGATTAGAATTAGATGAGGGAGAATCAGAAGCGATCGCGCTTTTTATTGAACAACCAAGTCAAGCTATTTTACTTGATGAAAAAAATGCTAGACGAATCGCAAAACTGATGAATTTACCTGTATTAGGTACAGTAGGAATTTTAATTTGGGCTAAACAAAATGGATTAATCCCTAATTTAAAAGAACAACTTAATACTTTACAATCGGTTGGTAAATTTCGGTTAAGTCATTTAATTTATCAAGAAGCTCTTAAAAAAGTTGGTGAATAGAGTTTAGAAACGATGCTTTTATTGACTCGCACGGAATCAAAAATATTACACACTTAACCGAACTGTATTGATTTCTACCTCTCCAGAGAAGACGTTATGAATATTTGCACTAAAACTATCGATTCAAATGGTCATCAGCACCAATTAGAAAAGGATCAATTATTAAGCCGGATCTTAGCCCAAATCAGCGATGTAATAGTCGCAATTAATCTGGAACAGCAGATAATTTATTGGAATCAAGCTGCTGAGGAATATTATGGGATTAAAGCTGAACAAGCGATCGGCAAATCTGAGCAAGAATGTTATCAATATTGCTGGTTAAATCCTGAAGATGAAGCGATCGCTCAGGAATCTTTAGCGATTCTGGGTTACTGGAAAGGAGAAAACATTCAGCGTAAATTAACTGGGGAAGAAATCATATTTGAATCAGCGATTAATGTCTTTAAAGATGAAACTGGTCAGATGATTGGCAAAATTATTGTCAGTCGTGATATTAGCGATCGCTGTACGACAGAATTATCTTTACGTCAATATGAACGGATTGTAGCGACAACAGCAGATTGTATGTGTTTAATTGATGGTAACTATACTTACCGAATCGCTAATCCAGCTTACTTAAAACTATTAAAAAAAACTCATTCAGAAGTGGTTGGACATTTAATTAGTGAAGTGTTAGGAGCCGATAATTTTAGCCAGAATATAAAAAACTATCTTGATCAAAGCTTAAATGGTCAATTAGTTGACAATCAACTCTGGATCGAAATTCCCCATATTGGTAAAAGATATATTCGTCGCACTTATACACCCTGTTTAGATCAGCAAGAGAATGTGATTGGAGCGGTTGTTAGTCTCCAAGACTTAACCCATTTGAAGCAAACAGAAGAAGCACTAGCTAAAGAAATCCTCCGCAACAAAATTCTCTTTAATATCTCTTTTGATGGGATTGTGATCCTCGATCATCAGGGTAATGTGATCGAAACTAATCATAGTTTTGCCCAAATGATTGGTTATCCCTTAGCAGAAACAACAAAACTGAATGTAGCTGACTGGGACCCTCAATGGAGAGAAAATAGTCAAAAGTGTGCAAATAAATCCCTCAAACAACAGGAAACTTATTTCCATCGTCAAGATGGTTCTCTCTGTCATGTAGAAATTTCTGGTAATTGGGTAGAATGGGAAGGAGAAATTATTAAATTTTGCATAGTAAGGGATATTAGCGATCGCAAACGAGTGGAAGCAGTTCTCCAAGAAAGGGAAGCATTTTTACGCTCAGTTGGTGATAATTTACCTAGGGGATTTTTGTATCAGGTTTCTCGCGAATTAGATGGAAGCGATCGGTTTTACTATCTCAGTGCTGGAGTGGAAAGAGAAACTGGTTTAAAAATTGCAGATATTTTACAAAATACCGGTTTATTACATAGTCAGATTCTGCCCGAAGACTTGGAATATATGAATCAAAAAGTGGTAGAGTCATTAGCAAATATGTCCATCTTTGATGTGCAAGTACGTGAGCGATCGCCAAACGGAAAAATTCGCTGGTTACATTTGACTTCAAAACCACGTCGTTTAGAGGATGGAAGAGTAGTTTGGGATGGGATTCGACTCGATATTACTAATCTGAAACAGACTGAAGAAAAGCTGCGTCAAAATCAAGCTAGACTAATCGAAGCTCAACAAGTAGCACATATTGGGAATTGGGAATATAATCCCAGCAATGGTAAAATCTTCTGGACTGAAGAATTATTTCGTCTATTCAACCGAGATCCAGCACTTTTAGAGCCAAATTTTCCCGAATATATCCAATTATATCATCCCGAAGATCAAGATAAATTACAGCAAGCGATCGCTTACACAATCTCCACTGGAGAATCCTACAAACTCACCCTCCGGACCGTTACTCCCACCGGAAATATGCGTTATATCGAAGGAATTGGACGGGCAGAATTGACGACCGATAAACAAGTGATTCGGATCTATGGAACTATCCAAGATGTCACCGAACGTATCCTCGCAGAACAGGAACTTTGGGAAAGTCAAGAACACTATAAAATCCTGGTGCAAAATGCTCCCGTTGGTATATTTAAAACTGATACTCAAGGAAATTGCTTATATGTGAATCCGCGGTGGTTAGAAATGACTGGATTGTCAAGATCAGAAGCATTAGGAAAGGGGTGGGTTCGTGCTATTCATCCTGATGATCAAAAACGAATCATTAATGAGTGTAAAAATGGCACAAAACAAGGTTCTTACTGGACAATGGAATATCGTTTCCTGAAACCAAATGGCAAAGAAATCTGGGTATCTGGTCAAGTTGTACCATTCCGCAATAATTTAGGAGAAATAATCAGCTATTTTGGTACGGTTATGGATATTACAGTACACAAACAAGCTGAAGAATCTCTCTACCAGGGTAAAGAATATTATCGCTCTTTAATTACAGCATTAGCTGAAGGAATTGTTTTTCAGCAAGCAGATTCAGAAATTACAGATTGTAACGAAAGTGCCCAGAGGATTTTGGGATTAAGTGCAGACCAAATTATGGGACGAACATCCATTGATTCCATTTGGAAAGCAATCCATGAAGATGGTTCCCAATTCCTTGGTGAAAACCATCCCTCAATGGTCACATTAAGAACCGGACAACCTCAAGCAAATGTAGTGATGGGAGTGCATAAACCTGATGGTAGTTTAACCTGGATTTCGATTAATTCTCAACCTCTGATTCAACCAGGAGAATCCCAAGCATCAGGAGTTGTTTGTTCTTTTTCTGATATTACTGAAAAAAGAAAACTCACGCAAGAATTAGCACAGAAAACTAAACTGCTTGATTCCTTTATTAATTGCGCTCCGGTAGGAATGGCATTTTTAGATGATCAACTTCGTTTTTCGCTAGTAAATGAAGCTTTAGCAGAAATGAATGGGATCTCTGTAGCTGAACATATTGGCAAAACTCCTGGAGAAATTCTGTCGGATTTAAAAAATCAAATTGAGCCAATATTTACAGAAGTTCTGCAAACTGGTCAACCAATCTGCGATGTAGAAATTCATGGCAAAACTCGCAAATATTCTAGTATTGATCGAACTTGGCTTGCTTCCTATTTTCCCATCACCTTTGCTACCGATCGCCATCCATCTCAGCTAGGAATTGGGATGATTATTGTCGAAATTACTGAGCGTAAACAAATCGAAGCTACTTTACAAGAATCTCATCGTCGCTGGCGATCGCTACTTGATAATGTGCAATTAATTGTGATTGGTTTAGATCGACAAGGTAATATCGATTATCTCAATCCATTTTGTGAGCAACTTACCGAATATACCCAAGCAGAAGTGATTGGTCAGTCAGGTTTTAATCTATTTGTTCCGAGTTATTTACACCTGAATTTTCAGGCTAATTTTGAACAATCTATTTTAAAAGAAAACAATTTAAACTATCGCTATCCTTTTTTAACTAAATCTGGTGAAGAGCGGATGGTTGCTTGGAATAATACGGTGTTGCGAGATATTTCTGGTGAACCGATTGGCATGATTTGTATTGGTGAGGATATCACGGAACGCTATCATTTAGAGCGGATGAAGGGTGAATTTGTGGCGGTGGTTAGTCACGAATTAAGAACTCCTTTAACTTCGATGCAAGCTGCTTTAAGTTTGTTGAATGAGAAAATTATTGATCCTAATTCTGCTGAAGGTGAACTCACGATTGAGATTGCGACTCAGGGAGTAGATCGTTTGGTTCGTCTAGTCAATGATATTCTAGATTTAGAACGTCTTGAATCTGGCAAAATCCGTCTGGAAAAATGTCTATGCAATCTAGCTGATTTGCTAAATACTGCTGTGGCTCAAATGCAAGATCTGGCGAATCAGTCTGGAATTATTTTTGATGTTAAGTACCAGTCTTTGTCGATCTATGTCGATCCGGATCGTCTGTTGCAAGTTTTAGTTAATTTACTGAGTAATGCGATTAAATTTTCTCCTAACGGTTCAACAATTTGGTTATCTACTCAATGTCAGAGTTTCCCAGATTTGCACTCCGATCGCAGTCCTAATTCCCTCCTCTTTACCATCAAAGATCAGGGACGTGGTATTCCGACAAGCTGTTTAGAAAGTATTTTTGAGCGATTTCAGCAAGTAGACGC
Organism: uncultured cyanobacterium; assembly: GCA_963744145.1. Taxonomy (GTDB): domain Bacteria; phylum Cyanobacteriota; class Cyanobacteriia; order Cyanobacteriales; family CAWUOF01; genus CAVUSO01. Next base: position 4,170,328 of record CAVUSO010000001.1, read on the forward strand.
ATCTGATTCTCGTCAAAAAGGTGGTACTGGACTGGGACTGGCAATCTGTCGTAATATTATCCAACAACATGGAGGAAAAATTTGGGTAGAAAGTATGATCGACAAAGGTAGCACTTTTTACTTTACAATTCCTATCCAAGAGTTGAATTCTGATGACCAATAAACTGATTCTAATTGTTGATGACGATACAGCAATTCGTCGGATTGTCCAAATTTCTCTCAAAGCACTCACTGGTTGGGAAGTTTTAGAAGCAAGTTCGGGTGAAACAGGATTAGCGATCGCACAAGCTGAAGTTCCCGATGTCATTCTGCTGGATGTAATGATGCCCGAAATGGATGGAGTTACTACTCTTTTACTAATGAAAGCTCATCCTGTAGTTCAGTCAATTCCGGTGATTTTTCTCACAGCTAAAGCCCAATTGAGTGAACAAAAGCAATTTGCTCAACTCGCGATCGCTGGAGTGATCACTAAACCTTTCAAAGCTACGGAACTGGTGCAACAAATGCGTTCAATTCTTAACTGGAATTAATCGGATTTGTTCAGATAACTTTATGGCAATTATTTGATCGGAATTTTAATCAGAAACTCCGTACCCTGTTCCGGGGTAGAAATACATTCAATTTGACCATGATGTTTTTCAACAACTATTTGGTAGCTAATCGATAAACCTAAACCTGTACCTTTACCAACAGGTTTGGTCGTAAAAAATGGATCAAAAAGTCGCATTCTGACTTCCTCACTCATCCCCGGACCATTATCAGCAATCCGAATCGCAATATAACCAGTTGCTAATACTTCTGTCCTAATTAAAATTGTGGGTGTGAAGTTTGGCAAATTTCCCTTTTCTGTCATCAAATCTTCTAAAGCATCAATCCCATTAGTTAAAATATTCATAAATACCTGATTGAGTTGTCCCGCATAACATTGTATTTTTGGTAAATCTCCATATTGTTTGATAATTTCAATCGCTGGATGATGAGGAGATGCTTTGAAACGATGTTGCAGAATCAGGAGTGTATTGTCAATACCAACATGAAGATCAACCGCTTTGATTTGGGATTCATCTAAACGGGAAAAGTTCCGTAAACTCAACACAATCTGACGAATCCGATCTGCTCCTAATTTCATTGAATCTATTAATTTCGGCAAATCTTCCCGGATAAAATCTAAATCAATTCCTGCTGCGGCTTCCTGGATTTCAGGGCTCGGGTCAGGATACTTCATTGTATAAATTTGGAGTAGTTTAAGTAGGTCATGAGCGTATTGGTTAGCATACCGGAGATTGCCATAAATAAAATTAACTGGATTGTTAATTTCATGGGCTACTCCTGCTACTAATTGTCCCAGACTAGACATCTTTTCGGTTTGAATTAGTTGACTTTGAGTATGTTGCAAATCCAGCAGGGTTTGTTCCAGTTTAGTAGCTTGCTCTAGCGCTCTGCTTTCTGATTGTCTCAGAGCTTCTTCTTTGAGAATTCGCTCAGTAATATCTTCGACCGTACCTAAAATACCAACTACTTTCCCCTGACTATCATGGAGCGGGATTTTATTGGTATCTAACCAGATTTGGGTGCCATCTTCTTGCTGTTTGCAAGTAATAATATGATATTCAGCTTGGTTACTTTCCATCACCTGGCGATCGCGTTGAATAATTAGCTCTGCTTCGGCTTTTTTAAAAGGTAAATCCCAATCAGTTTTGCCAATGATCTGCTCCGGAATATTAATTCCAGCAATCCGAGCAAAATTTTGATTACATCCCAAATAAACAGAATTTTGATCTTTCCAGAAAATGTGTTGAGGGATATTATCGATCACTAATTGCAACATTGCTTGAGATTGACGCAGTTGTTCTTCGATGGATTTGCGCTCGGAAATTTGGTTTTGCAGATGGGTAATCGCATTTTTAAAAGCCATTGTCCTTGCTTCGACTTTTAATTCCAAACTCTCTTTCGCTATTTTGAGGTCTTCTTCTGTACGTTTGCGATTAGTAATGTCTTTAACTGTACCAATCATCCGGATTGGTTTTAATCGTTGATCGCGAATTACTTCAGCAGTACTCGCAATCCAATGCAGACTATGATCAGGCCAATAAATGCGATATTCTATTTGGTATTCAGCTCCTTCTTCTAGGGTACGTGCGATCGCGTACATTACCCGAGCCCGATCATCAGGATGAATGGGATTGAGAAAAGCTTCATAATCAGTAATCACACCAGCAACTGATATACCCAAAATTGATTCTGTGGTTTTCGAGCAAGTTATTTCGTTGTTGATAATATACCAATCCCAAGTCCCCAATTTGGCTGCTTTGAGGGCTAATTGTAACCCTTTTTCACTTTTACGCAGAGCTGTTTCCACTGCTAAGGTCTGCTCCTCATTAGGACTCAGATCACGTACCCAAACATAGATTACTTGTTCTTCTGTCGAAAATTGAGCGTTCCATAACAGCCATTTATAGACACCATCCGCAGTACAATAACGATTTTTCCAAGTACAAATATTAAGTTCTGTGGTCAGTTTTTGCCATTGTTTACAAGTTAATTCCCGATCTTCCGGGTGAACAAATTCAATTTGGGACTGATACAATAATTTTTCTGGAGAAAACCCCAGAACTTTTGACCACATGGGGTTAATGGCCAAGAAATGGCCATTAATATCGATGATCCCAAGCAGATCCGGTGATAGCTGGAAAAAACGATCTCTCACTTCTGCTTGGTTGATAGTTACTTGGGGATGACTAGGGATTTGGGAATCTCCTATCTGAGTTGCCATTTTCCACATCTTGTTATTCAATGGGTGAAGGTGATCTGCATTTCTAGCAAAGGCAGAATCATGTATTATTATTTTATTAATCTAAGGAACTGACCCCTGATCTGGAAAATCTGGTTCTTTACTATAAAGATACAACTGGAGCATGGGGTTTTCCCCAATCATTGGCTAATCAGCTTCAGATTCTGCTGCTTTGATACCTTCCCAATTGAGATAGGTCTCTTTAAAATGACGGAAGATTTCTTGATAAATTTGGCTACTGACGCGATCGCCCCGTTTCCCATCTTCTAGTTTAATATCATCCACAAAAAAGTCTAAAACAAATTCAATCCGCACATTGGACTCTTCATAAGTCATCCCGATGATTCTAATCTTAGGTTCTTGCCATTTTTTCCTGGGAGCTTTCAAATTCTCTTTCAACCACTGAATAAATTCGAGGACATAATCATCTAAGCGAGTTTCCTCAGCTTCCGGATTAGCAATTTTTTGTGATAAGCGTTGTGCTCTTCGGGTTAATAAATTAATCTTCCGCTCCCATTCGTCGGAAATAAAATATTGATCATCATCTAATAAATTTGGATCTTGTAGCCAAGTTCGATACCAGTCTCGGATTAATTCAATTAATCCCTCTGATTCATTACTTTCTTCAAAATTCAACGCGACTCGATTTTTATTGGGATCATCAATCAGTTTGAAACCCATAATTTCCAACGCACCTTGATATTCCTGTTGGACATTTTCGATTTCCTCTGCGGTTAATCCTCCTTTTCCAGCAAACTGCATCGTCACTGCTAAAGCTTCTAGAGCTTGTTGTAATTCCTCTAATTTGTAATTAACAGATTGTTCACACAAAAGCCGATTTTTACCAATTTCTTGTTGTTTGAGGACATTTTCATCATAATTTTCCGCATTATAGTAGTTATCAATTACTTCAATTTTAGTGTCAATATCTCCTAAGGTATCTGGATGAGCTAAAATAATTTCTTCCATTAATTTTTGCGATTCTTCAATATTGCACTCCGAAGGGATTTCCAGGGAAATTGAGTAATGGTAAAATGAGGTAGGACGACTTAAATTAACAATGTTTTGACCCTGCAAAACGCTGTTGGGAACATAAATTTCACAATGTTCACTAAATATATATAGTTGAGTTACTCTAATCCCAATTTTCCGCAGCATCCCAATGGAACCATCTTCCAGACGCATAATATCCCCAAATCGAAAAGGGCTATCAATCAATAAAACTATGCCACTAAAAAAATTAGCTAAGATATCTTGCAGCGCAAAACCAAGCACAAAGGTAGCACCTCCTAGTGCTACCCAAATTCCGCTCAAATCTATGCCAAATGCACTGATGACTAACACCGCAGCGAAGGTATAAATTAGGAAGGGGACAATTGCTGATAAAATCGGTAGCAATACGTCATCCCACATCGCTTCCGTTTGTTTAGTGTATTGTTTTAAATAATAAATAAATACATCGTTAAATATTTTGCTCAACCAATAACTAAAAATTATCGCCATCATGGCAACCAAGATATGACTGATAATGTTCGCAATATTTTCCGGTAATATTTTTTCTAAAATTAGTTTCTGACTAAACAGAGCAAAGCCAAGTATAGCTGGATTAGCAGAAACGTTGACGGTAACAATGGCAATATCTTTTTCTAATTTGCGGAAAATTGGCCGCAATATATAATAAAACAATACATATAAGATCAGGGTGCCAACTCCAGTAAATAGTAATCCGATCAGAAACAAACTACCCTTATTCATTTGTTCTAGTTGGGCTAATATTTCTGGTAATTGGGTCAATAAGGTTTCTAACATAGTTTTTTCCTGTCACCAAACTTAATCATAATTTATCTCATGAGTTGGAGCAGTTAATCAACATTAACTAAAATTTTGTTGACCATCTTGGCGATCGGCTCCAACTTCGCTTTCGCTTATTCTACCTGTAATTTTAATCCTGGTAGTAATCGCTCTAAATTTTTCAATGATTTATTTTGCCAAGGCATTTTTTTCGAGCCGATCACTGTTAATTGTGCCCCCTTTTTTTTTCGCATCCCCAAAACAAATTTAGACAACATACTAATTCCCGAACTATTCAGAAATGCTAATTCTTTCACATTTAATGTGATTATTGATTGCTTTTTAGCTACATTATTGAGCAGATCAACGATCGGAGCATAATCTTTTGGACCACCAAGAGTTATTTGTCCCTGAAAATAAACCGTTACAGTTTCTGGTTCGTAGGTAACTTGATATCCATCACCTTTTACTTCTTGATTAGCTGTAACTTTTTCTTCTGGTTTAGCCATAATTTTTTCCTCTGTTGTTATGTAAAATGAGCAATGAATCACAATTATACAACTAATTGAGCCATAGTGATCACCATCATGATTTTTGGATTATCTAGATTGGGCACAAATTTCCAACCTAATTTTGCCGAATAATCATTGATCATGGTCAGTAAACCCAAACCAGAAGCTTCCTCATTTTCATCTTCAGCAGCTTTTTCTACTTGCTGGATATATAACTCATTCGGATCATTAGAAAGCAGTTCTTGAATCAAGTTTTGAAATTTATCAACTTGACTAAGTTTAATACTATTCTTAGTAAAAATTACTGCCGTAGTTTTGTTGATATCTCTCCCAAAATAAATACCAATCTGAACTGAATTTGGTTCGGGATCTACATTAAATTTGATTGCATTTTCTAAGAGTTCGTTTCCCACATAGCTAATGGTATTTTTACTTTCCTTGATCCGCTCTTCTTGCTCCGTATCATCACCATTAATTGACAAAAATGATGAAAAATAGTCAGCTAGAAAATAAGCTGATAACAGATTATTACCCCACAGTTTTCCCTGGGGAGTAGAACTAAAGGTAAAACTCAGTTCCACTCCATCGTATTGATGGGGAAATACCTCAATAAATTGTCCAAATACTTCACTCATATCAGTCACATTTTAATTTATAAAGTTAGAAAATTTCACCTTTACCGTTTCCCAAAAAAACTAAATCTTCTTCTTTCTTTAGGAGGTTCCTTAACTTCCTCAACTTCCTCTTCCTCCTCGGTATCGTCAACCTCTTCCTCCTCCTCAGTATCCTCAACTTCCTCAATTTCCTCCTCAGTATCTTCAATTTCCTCGGTATCTTCAGCTAATTCTGAGTCATCAAATTCCTTTTGTTTAATTACCAATAAAGTAATATCATCAAAAACTCTTTGCTCACCAATAAAACCTTTAACATCAGTAATGATTGCTTGTTTAATTTCTTCAGCAGATTTCGTCCAGTTATCACTAGCAACTTGACATAATCTCGGAATTCCATATTGTTCATTATCCATGTTATAAGCTTCCGGAATTCCATCCGTATATAGGACAATTCCATCACCCGGATTTAATTCGATCGTCGTATGATTGATAAAATCACTAATATCTTCATCTAGTCCGATCGGAAACCCTAAATTCATGGTATTAATCCGTTCCGCTTGTCCGTTACTTCGGATCACGATCGTTTCTTCATGTTGACCACTAATCCTCACTTTACCCCGTTTATAAGTCAGAATCACTAAGGTCAAATTCTTCTCCGAGTTCATCCGTCGGACATTCTTATAAATCGTGCGATTGAGAGCATCTAAAAATTTATTTGGGTTTAATTCACGAATTTCCTTGAGCGTCCGTACTGCGGTTTGGGTCATGACCATTAAAATCCCACTTTCCAATCCATGTCCAGTTACATCCCCAATCCCAATGGTGACAATGCCATCCATTTCCAAAATATCATAGTAATCACCACCTACTTCATCCGCAGGTTCCATATATCCCGCAATTTCTAAACCTGCGATCGTCTCTAATTCTTCTGGTGTTGGCAAAATCATATGTTGCATTTGGCGCAACATATCCAATTCTTTAGCCATCCGTACATTTTCTGATTGCAGAATTGCTTCAGCTTCCTGTCGTTTGAGCAAATTTACATAAGCTTTGGAGTGATAGCGAATCCGTGCAATTAATTCAGCTTTATCGGGCAGTTTAACTATATAATCATTAGCTCCTAATTCAAAGGCTTTTGCTTTAATCAAAGGCTCTTCTTTACTCGAAAGCACAATTAAAGGAACAAATCTAGTTGGTGAATTGTGGGAGCGCAGAAACCGAACTAAAACTAGTCCTTCTATTTCGGGCATAACTAAGTCTTGTAAAATCACAGTTGGATCACAGGACTTAGCCATTTGGAGAGCTTGGGTGGGATTGCTACAGTAATGGAAAGTTATATCTTTTTCTGCTAGTAACATCCGACGCACAGCTTCACCGATCACGGGCTGATCGTCGATAAGCAAAACTGTAATTGGATCTTGAAACACTATTTTAGTCTCCTTGCAAACAGATTACTCATTCATTAATGACCAATCAAATCAAACACGGCGTTTACTAAGGTGTCATCCTGAAAGCTAGATTTGGTTAAATAATAATTAGCTCCAGCTTCTAAACCGCGTAAGCGATCTTCTTCACGGTCTTTGTATGAAACAATAATTACCGGAATTTGGCTTAATTTGGGATTAGTTTTAATATTGCTGGTCAGTTCAATCCCATTCATGCGGGGCATATCCACATCACTGACTACCAAATCATAGTGATTAGTGGAAATTGCGTGCCAACCTTCCATTCCATCTACCGCTACATCTACTTTGTAACCTTTATTTTCTAGTAACTTCCGTTCCATTTCGCGGACAGTAATCGAATCATCCACTACTAAAATACTCTTGCGTGGATCTAAATTCCTGATTTCCGTTTTCGTCGTGACTAAACTTAGCTGTTTGTTATTCAGCATATTATCGACTGAACGGATTAAGTCCGAGGTATCCACAATCAGAATTGGTGAACCGTCTCCCATTAATGCAGCAGCACTAATGTCTTGGACTTTCCCCAATTTTGGATCTAATGGTCTTACCACTAAATCATGTTCACCTAAAAATCGATCTACTACTAGTCCGTAGAAGTCTGATTGTTCGCTGATTACCACCACAGATAAAAAGTCAGAAGTCGGTGGAGCTTGCTTTAATTCCAATACTTGATGAGCCGCTAATAAACCAATATTGCGATTGTTCATTGTGAAGTATTGTCGGTTTTCTACTGAATAGATCTCCTCCAGATGGACATTGACTATTTGTTCAATCCGTGCTAAAGGAAAGGCATAAGGTTCGCCAGATATCTCCACTAACAGAGTCCTTACTACAGACAGGGTTAAGGGCAATTGAAAGTGAAATGACATTCCTTTGCCCATCTGGGAATTAGCTCTGACCGTACCCCCAACTTCATGAGCCATGCTTTTGGCGATATCTAAACCGACACCACGACCAGAAATTTCGGTGACTTGTTTGGCTGTGGAAAATCCTGGTAAGAACAGGAATTCGAGCAGTTCGCTTTCGCTCAACTGAGCGGCAATTTCCGGGGTAGCTAAGTTTTTGTTAATGATTTTTTGCCGGAGAGCTTCAGGATTTACTCCTCGACCATTGTCAGAAACCGTAATTGTCAGCATCCCTCCACGATGGGCTGCTTCTAATCGCACCAGTCCTTCAGCTGGTTTACCGGCGGCTAAACGTTCTTCGGGTAGTTCTAGCCCGTGATCAACTGAGTTGCGTAAAATGTGGGTGAGCGGCGCTTCGAGTTTTTTGATAATATCTCGATCGACTGGTGTAGCTTTACCCAGGATTTCAAATTTCACCTGCTTATTCAGTTTCCGAGCTAAATCCCGGATCATGCGGGGAAATCCTTGCACACCATCGGCAAAAGGTCGCATATTCGAGGCAATTACTTCTCGGTACAATCGATCGGAAAGACTACCAGTGCGACGAGCATATAATTCGAGAGCAATCAGTCGATCGCTTAAAATCTGCCGACATTCCCGTTCTTTCCCCCGAGCGTTTTCAATATAGTTCTCGTATTCGTGATTGGGGTGAAGTGCGATCACTTGCTGAAAATTATCTAAAATTTTCGATAATTCCAGTTGGGTTTTTTTCAGCACTGCTAAGGAATCAGCAAAGGGCTGAAGCCAATTGGCTTCTATTAAGGATTCACCTGCTAATCCCATGATGCGATTTAAGTTTTCCGCACTCACTCGGACTACCCGATCGGCGCTAGCTGCATCTTCGGTTGCAGGTTGAGCTTTTTCGATTTGACCAGGTTTTGATTTAGTTAGGGACTGAGTAGCTGGTTGGGCCGTCGCGATCGCTTGAGTTGTCTCTGTTTGAGTTTGGATCGCTGTTGGCCCCGCTACTACCATTTCTGGTTTTGGTGCTTTTCTCACTGGTGGTGCCGATCCTGGGGTGAGGAGGGCAGCAACTTGGTCTCTGGTACTTTCCACATCATCTCGGTTGGCCATTACCCAGCTTTGTCCATGCTGACTAATATTCAACAACAGATCGACTGCATGGAGAATAATATCAACTCCATCAGCTTCGAGAGTAATTTTTCCAGCTTGAGCTGCGACAAAGCAATCCTCCATCACATGGGCTAAATGCACTGCCGCATCTAGGGAGACAATCCGGGCTGCTCCTTTGACTGAATGGGCTGCTCGCATTAATGACTCTAGGACTTTAGGAGAACCCGGTTCACTTTCTAGAGCTAAAAGTCCGTCATTTAAAACCACTGCTTGAGCATCTACTTCTAGCCGGAATAAATCTAACATGGAGCTATCACCCATGTTCCCACTATCCCCCGTTTCTAAAGCAGCAGAACTGGTAGTTATATTTATTTGAGGCTCAGATGGTGCGATCGTAGGAATCGGGGTGATTTCTGTGGTTGGTGGGGTTGGGGCTACAGTTGGGGTGATTACCTGTGGTGTTGATATTTCTGATTTTGAAGATAAACTGGGCACCTCTACCCTTGGCAAAGCAGTTGACACCGTTTCAGATGTCAGTAAGTTATTAATAGCGTTTGTAATAGTTTCGATATGCTGTTGATTTTCCCCGAGCCAGTTGGTTAAGTTTTCTTCTTCTACTCGACTAATGCTCAGGAGTAAATCCACCCCTTGCAATAGCACTTGAATGCGATTTCCATCGAGGTTAAATTTTTGCTTTTGAGCAGTTTCCAAGGACTTCTGGAGAGCCACAGTTAGCTGTACTGCGGCATCAACTTCTACTAGCCGAGCTACTCCTTCTACCATCCTAGCCGATTTCGCTAAAGACTCTAGCATTTGGGTAGTTTGGGGCTGACCTTCTAGGGCCTTAATTCCCTGGTTTAATATAGTTACTTGAGCTTCTACTTCCTGACGAAATACCTCAAGCAGACTGAATTCGGGCGGATCTTGTTTTTGTTCGCTCATAATATCCTTCGGTTTAAGGTGTAAAATAGTAGATCTGAGTCTAAGTAATTTACTTTATGTCCCTGCCAGCGAAAGACACCTTTTGTATAAGTTTCTGCCGCTTTAGCAATTACCACGGGGGTAGTTTGGAGTTCGCGTAGTTGGAAACGATGAATACCGCAGATTTCATCCACTGTAAACACCCAGCGATTATCTTGGTTAGTCAAAACTACCATTCGTTTCGATATCACTAAACTAGTCCGATCCGCACTAGGTGCATGATCCAGATCGAGGAGATTACCCAAAGAAATACACATCAGAATTTCTCCCCGAATGTTGACCAAACCCATAAATAAGTCGTTACTACGATGGGGTAGAGTATGAATTACACAGGGATCGGTGACTTCCTGAAGTAACCCGACTGGCACCGCTAACCATTCTCCACCCAGTAGAAATATCATAGCTGATATGGTTTCTCCCGAAGCGACTAAAGCCCCACTAATTTGGGATTGCACATCATCGGGTGTATTTTTCGCCAGAATCTCTGTCCACTGCTTTAAATAATCTACTGGTGGTTCCCTTTCTAATAAACTACGTCCCACCGTCGAATAAACGGGACAGTTCCGACAGTGAGTTACTTTTTTCAGCTCTGGACAGGAGCGATCGCCCTCTACTCCGATCTGTTTCCAACAATCATTACTCATAATTTTTATTGCCAATTACTTGAATATAGGTCTTCAGCAACAGTATAACTAGAGATGTGCTACTAGGTTCGATCAGACCTCCTAACTATCCAATTGTCGTAGGGATAAATTAATCTCTCGCAAAGACTGGGAAGTTTGCAATGAAACTTCAGTTAATTGAGCCATTGCCTCACTGATTTGTTCAGCTCCTTGAGCTTGTCCTTCCATATTGTTACTCACCTGTTCAAAACGAGGAGTTAGAGTTTGTACTTGCCCAATAATCGCCTCTAATTTCATCCCGATCTTGCGAACATCCTCTACTCCAACTTCTACATTTTTGGTAAATTTATCCATTTCCATTACCCCTGTCGAAACTGAACCTTGCATTTCTTTTACCATATTTTCAATATCTAAAGTTGCCACAGCTGTTTGGTCAGCAAGACGGCGAATTTCCCGGGCAACTACTGCAAAACCTGCGCCGTATTGTCCAGCTTTTTCAGCTTCAATAGCGGCATTAAGTGATAGCAAATTTGTTTGATCTGCGACTTTAGTAATCGTAGTTATAATACTACTAATTCGGCTAGCTTTTTCACTAATCGTTCCTAATTTTGCGGAAATGCTACTAGTAGCAATTGCTAACATTTGCATGGTCTTTTCCATTTGGATCAAGTCATTTTGACTATCTCCTGCTGCATTAGCAGTGACTTGGGATGTTTGTTTTACCTCCTCGATTGTGTTCATTAAGTATTTGGAATTTGCGGCAATCTCTTTCGAGGTAACAGCCACCTCATTAGTCGAGGATACCTGTTCGGTCATCGTCACCTCAAGTTCTTTGCCAGCCTCAGCTATGTTGATAAATAAATTTAAGCTTTTTACTAGGTTGGATAGCAAATATGCCTCCACTAATGCCAGCGCGGTTAACGCGAGTGAGCTGAAATTTATTAACCTAATTGACCCTTGGGTTTCCTCATTCAGTGTTCTCAATAAACCTTGCTCAATTTGGTTAAATTCTTGATTGGTTATCTCGAATTTTCCTAAATTATTTTTGGATTCTTTTAGGTAGGTATTTATGGCCTCTTTTAGTTTACCTTCATCTCTCAAATGAAAAGTTCTTTGCGCGAGTTCTTCAAATTGATTTTCCAAGTCTACCAGATTACTAAATTTTTCTTTTTCGGCAAAATCGGGATCTTTTTTAATCAGAGTTTCTAACTCTTTCTTAGCGTCTAAATAATTATTTCTTTCCTTTTCATAACGTTGGAAATCCCCATCATCATTACCCACAAGTAGATAGCCCCGAACTTGCCTACCCATGAATGCCACTCTCAAAAGCATATTATTTGCTGCTAGAGTCGTATCCTGGGTTATTCTGGTTTTCTCATTAAGTTGGAGTGAGTGGGAAGAACTTAGATATACTATTCCATTTCCCATAATCAATAATAGGAATATTATTGCCGGAATCAAATGATTCAAGAAGATGCGCTTGCGGATGTTCATTTTGTTCATTTTGTTCATTTTGTCAAAGATAATAATTTTTCTCGGCATCGTAATGGGATAAAATATCTCAATTTCGATTAACTTTTTGAAGTTATGCAGTAGCAATTTTAAATTGGGCAATGGACTGACGTAGCGCTTGCGCTGCATCATTTAATTGGTTAATGGCACTATTAATTTCCCGCAATGATTGCGCGGTCTGTGCTGATGATTCACTCAATTGCACCATCGCTTCACTAATTTGACCTGCTCCCTGGGATTGGGATTCCATACTATTACTTACCTCCGCAAATCGGGGAGTGAGGTTTTGCACTTGTTCAATAATTGATTCTAATTTATGGCTAATTTTCCCCACATCCTCTACCCCCTGTTCCACTTCTTTGCTAAATTTATCCATCTCCATCACCCCCGTGGACACTGCCCCTTGCATCTCTCTCACCATATTTTCAATATCTAAGGTGGCTACTGCTGTCTGATCCGCTAACCGTCTGATCTCCCGCGCTACTACCGCAAAACCTGTCCCATATTCCCCCGCTTTCTCCGCTTCGATCGCTGCGTTCAAGGATAGTAAGTTAGTTTGATCGGCGACTTTAGTAATCGTAGTTACAATACTATTAATACTATTGGCTTTATCACTAATCACACCTAATTTCGCGGCAATACTACTAGTTGCACCCACTAAATTCTGCATGGTTGATTCCATATGCAATAGGTCTTTTTGACTATCCCCAGCCGCAGTTCCTGTGGTTTTTGATGCTTGTTCTACTCCTCCAATGATCTTGGTTAAATGTTGGGAATTAGTCGCGATTTCCCGAGCTGTTGCTGCTACTTGATTGGTGGATGCTACTTGTTGGGCCATGGTCGCTTCTAATTCCTTACCCGAAGCCGAGATTTGAGTACCAGAGGTGGTAATTTGCAGCGCTGATTGTTGGACTTGACGGACTAAATTATTCAGATTTTGAGTCATGGTTCGGAATGCTACCATTAATCGACCCACCTCATCTCGGTCTTCTGTAGTCTCTACATTCGTCGTTAAATCCCCGAGAGAAACTTTTTCCGCTACTCCCACCACTCCCGCAATTTTCGCACCCATGGGTTTGGCGATCGTATTACTGAAATAAACTCCAAAAACTCCTGCTAATAATGGACCAATAATTAATCCCATCCAGATCCAGAAGCTCGTTCTCGATACATCGACTTCTGCTGCTTGTTTAGCACCTTCTGCTAATTTTCTGTTATATGATAATAGGTCTTGGATCGCATTTGATGCTGATTCATAAGCTGGTTCTAATGTGCTAAAGACGTAATCATTCATATCTGTCAAAACCTGAGCTGCTGATTCAGCGGCAATATATTCAGGTGTATTATTTTTTCCCTGTTTTAACAAGTCAGCTTGAACTTTTTTGGGATTAGCAACACCGTATCTTAAGAATTTATTGTGCATCTCCATATAAGCTTGGTTGGTTGATTGCCATTTATCCAATTCGTTCAAAACTTTTTTGTAAATTTTATCTTCATCATCATCGTGTCGGAGCTTGTCGTAAATAGCAAATCCTTCTTTAATATTTTTCTGGGCAGTTTCTGTATTTGTGATCACTTTTTGTCTTTGTTCGTTAGTTAATGCTGTAATTACTAGGGATTGCTCTGAACCATAAAGTTTAGTAACTCCTTCCTTTACTTGCCCGATATTATCTATGCTAGGCAAAGCATTTTCAGCAAAGGTATCAACATCATTTTTTAGACTATTATTCCCATTCCAGCCGATTAAACCCACTATTAAAACAATGAAACCTATCACTAGAAATCCTGAGATCAATTTGGTTTGCAATGACTGGTTTTTTAGCATGATTATGTCCTTATTTACTAGTTTTTGAATTATCTCCATCAGGAAAATTAAAAATTTTCATGAGTAACACTCTGACTAATTAAGCTTGTTTTTGAGTCAATATTGAATGATGATTGACCATAATTTTATGGTACAGATGTATCTGGTGATTTTATCATATATTAGTAACCCTATATGAACTAAATTAAATCATCACAAATAAACGGGTTAGGTGAGCACCCGGACTGATCTGAAAAATTTTTGATGATGAGACTAGGCGATCGTCATCACCAGCGTACTAGTTAGGGATTAGCAACTTTAAACCGAGAAATTTCCTGATGCAACCCTTGCGCTGTGTCATTTAATTCGTTAATTCCATCATTAATTGCACGTAATGACTGAGCTGTTTGGGCTGACAATTCACTCAACTGTACCATGGCATCACTAATTTGACCAGCACCCTGGGATTGGGATTCCATACTATTACTGACCTCAGTAAATCGGGGAGTGAGGTTTTGCACCTGTTCAATAATTGACTCTAATTTGATCCTGATTTGACCGACATCCGTAACTCCCTGATCAACTACTTGAGTAAACTTCTCCATTTCGATCACTCCTGTGGAAACTGCCCCTTGCATTGCTGTTACCATATTTTCAATATCTAAAGTGGTCACTGCTGTCTGATCGGCTAAACGACGAATTTCTCTCGCTACTACCGCAAAACCTGTCCCATATTCCCCCGCTTTTTCCGCTTCGATCGCTGCATTTAATGACAGTAAATTAGTTTGATCTGCCACTTTAGTGATGGTAATAATGATACTATTAATAGTATTAGCTTTTTCACTAATCACTTCCAGTTTAGCCGCAATACTATTGGTGGCACTAACTAAATTCCGCATAGTTATTTCCATCTGTAATAAGTCTTTTTGACTATCGGTTGCTGCGGTTCCTGTTACTTTTGATGTTTGTTCTACTTCATCAATAGTTTTGACTAAATTTTGGGAATTAGTGGCAATTTCTCTGGCTGTCGCTGTGACCTGATTCGTCGATGCTACCTGTTGGAGCATGGTGGTTTCTAATTGTTGACCTGAAGTCGAAATGTGAATTGTTGATGTGGTAATTTGCCTAGCTGATTGCTGCACTTGACGGACTAAGGTATTCAAGTTTTCGGTCATAGTGCGGAAAGCTACCATTAATCTTCCTATCTCATCTCCTGCTTCGGTAATTTCTACTTGAGTCGTCAGATCTCCCGTCGAAACTTTTTCAGCAACTCCCACCACTCGGGAAATCTTCTTACCCATTGGTTTAGCGATCGTATTACTAAAATAAACTCCAAAAACGCCAGCGATCGTTGGACCAAGAATTAATCCCATCAGCATGAAAAATGTAGTTTGAGATCCTTGAGCTTGGGCAGCCTGTTGAGCAGTTTCTGATAAGTTTTTGTTGTATGATAATAGTTCATCTAATGCGATCGCTGCTGTTTCATAAGTCGGCTCTAATTTCTTAAATGCGTAATCATTCATGTCGTTGAGTAACTGTGATGCAGCTTCAGCAATTATATATTCAGGTGTATTACTTTTTCCTTGTTTTAACAGATCAGCCTGAATTTGGTTCGGATTAACTAAATCGTACCTGAGAAATTTGTTATGAAACTCCGTATACTCTTGACTGACAGCTTTCCACTTACTCCACACCAGCAAAAATTTTTGGTAAATTTTATCTTCATCTAGTTCTCTTGGGAGTTGTTCATAGGTATAAAATCCTTCCCCAATTTTTTTCCAAGCAGTCAGAATGTCGCTCGCACGTTTTTGTCTCTGCTCCCTAGTTAAAGCAGTAATAATTAGTGCTTGTTCTGAACCATAAACTTGAGTATTTCCTTCCTTAATTGTCCATAAAGCATCTAGACTAGGAAAAGTGTTATTTGCAAAAGTATTAATATGGGTTTGGAGGTTAACATTGCCATTCCAGCCCATCAAAGCCACAATTAAGACCAATACACCTATGAATAAGAAACCCGAAATTAGCCGTGATTGCAGTGATTGGTTTTTCAGCATATTTTTTTGGTGATCAATCTAGATCAGAGCGTATTTAAAAATTTTAGTAGTTTATCGTAGTTTTATTGATCATATCTAGCTATGCCTCTCCTCATCTTAGTAGAATAATAAAAAGCCTCTGGGCTAAGAGGCTGAGAGATTTTAACCCAAACAATTTCCAATTTTTTAACTCATTGGTTTGATTGGGAAGCTATCATTATTTAGTCTTTTTGCTCAAGTCTTCCCAATTTTAAACTGAGCAACTGACTGACGTAACGCTTGGGCTGCATCATTTAATTGGTTAATGGCACTATTAATTTCCCGCAATGATTGCGCGGTCTGTGCTGATGATTCACTCAATTGCACCATCGCTTCACTAATTTGACCAGCTCCCTGGGACTGGGATTCCATACTATTGCTTACTTCCGCAAATCGGGGAGTGAGGTTTTGCACTTGTTCAATAATTGATTCTAATTTATGGCTAATTTTCCCCACATCCTCTACCCCCTGTTCCACTTCTTTGCTAAATTTATCCATCTCCATCACCCCCGTGGACACTGCCCCTTGCATCTCTCTCACCATATTTTCAATATCTAAGGTGGCTACTGCTGTCTGATCCGCTAACCGTCTGATCTCCCGCGCTACTACGGCAAAACCTGTCCCATATTCCCCCGCTTTCTCCGCTTCGATCGCTGCGTTCAAGGATAGTAAGTTAGTTTGATCGGCGACTTTAGTAATCGTAGTTACAATACTATTAATACTATTGGCTTTATCACTAATCACACCTAATTTCGCGGCAATACTACTAGTTGCACCCACTAAATTCTGCATGGTTGCTTCCATATGCAATAGGTCTTTTTGACTATCCCCAGCCGCAGTTCCTGTGGTTTTCGATGCTTGTTCTACTCCTCCAATGATCTTGGTTAAATGTTGGGAATTAGTCGCGATTTCCCGAGCTGTTGCTGCTACTTGATTGGTGGATGCTACTTGCTGGGCCATGGTCGCTTCTAATTCCTTACCCGAAGCCGAGATTTGAGTACCAGAGATGGTAATTTGCAGCACTGATTGTTGGACTTGACGGACTAAATTATTCAGATTTTGAGTCATGGTTCGGAATGCTACCATTAATCGACCCACCTCATCTCGGTCTTCTGTTGTCTCTACATTCGTCGTTAAATCCCCGAGAGAAACTTTTTCCGCTACTCCCACCACTCCCGCAATTTTCGCACCTATGGGTTTAGCGATCGTATTACTGAAATAAACTCCAAAAACTCCTGCTAATAATGGACCAATAATTAATCCCATCCAGATCCAGAAGCTCGTTTTCGATACATCGACTTCTGCTGCTTGTTTAGCAATTTCCCCCACATTTCTGTTGTGTGATAGTAAGTCTTGCAAAGTCTGATCAGCTGGTTCAAATGCTGGTTGTAATTTGGCAAATACGTAATCATTCATATCCGTGAGTGTCTGGAATGCTGCTTCGGCGTTTAAATATTCAGGAGTATTATTTTTTCCTTGTTTCAATAAATCAGCCTGTACTTGTCTCGGATCAACAATGTTATATCTGAGAAATTTGTCATGGAGTTTCAGGTAGTCTTGACTAGCTATTTTCCACTTATCCCATACCTCCGAAAAGTTTTTATAAATTTTCTCTTCATCCGAGTCTTGAGGGAGCTTTTGGTAAATCTCCAATCCTTCCCCGATCGCTTTCCAGGAATTCTGAATATCGGTGGTAATTTTTTGTCTCTGCTGGTTAGTTAGTGCTGTAATAATTAGTGCTTGTTCTGAACCATAAATCTTAGTATTTTCTTTGTTTATTTTCCACAAACTGTCTACACTAGGTAAAGCATCTCCAGCAAACTCATCAATGTGATTTTTGAGCCGGTTATTACCATCCCAGCCAATTAATCCCACTATTAAAACTAAAATCCCAATAATCAGAAAGCCGACCAGTAACCGCGATTGCAATGATTGTTTTTTTAGCATGATAGTTGGTATTAATCAAAAATTAAAAGCTCCCTAAAAAATTAACTAAAGTAGATCTTGCTAGGCTCGATTGTTTTAGCAATTTTTCCAGCTAGAAGTATACTCTAGTTATTAGCCGAAATCCAAAAATATTGACCATTAAATTAATGTTATTTTTCCCTAGATTCTAAATTACTATCTAGGTTAGGGTGATGCTTGTCTGTTAGTAAAGATTGGTCTTGGGAGTCGGACAGCAAATATTCCAACCTAATTCGTTGGATCATCCCTTTATCGTCCATAATCATTTCTCCTAAATAACTAGGTCCTTGTTCAATTGGTGTTGCTAGATCTACTAAATCACTATCTGGCTTATTTAAAGTTTCTGTGATTCGTTCTGCCATCAATCCCACACAGCGTTTAGTGTTATCTTTGCCTAGATAGTTCACCATAATGATCCTTGTACTTAAGTAGGAGCGACTAGGTTGACCTTGGATTAAATAGCAAAGATCAATCACTGGGACAATTACTGAACGATATTTAAACACACCAGCCACATAATCTGGAGACTGGGGAGTTTTTCTGAGAATCACCCTGGGAATTACTTCAACTACATGGGAACTATCCAGCGCATATAGGTTTTCTCCTACATAAAACAGTAGCATTAACATGGCTGACCTCTACTCATTTTGGTAACAATAAAATTAGGTATTGCGGAGAACTTTAAAGCGCGATACTTCCTGACGTAAACCTTGTGCTGCTTGGTTTAATTCGCTAATTGACTGGTTAATCTCCCGCAATGACTGTGCTGTTTGTGACGACGATTCACTTAATTGTACCATGGCTTCACTAATTTGACTCGCTCCTTGAGATTGGGATTCCATACTATTACCCACTTCTTCAAATCGGGGAGTTAAGTTTTGCACTTGCTCAATAATTGACTCTAATTTATTACTAATCTTTTCCACCTGACTCACCCCTTGTTCCACTTCTTTGGTGAATTTATCCATTTCCATTACCCCTGTGGATACTGCCCCTTGCATCTCTCTTACCATATTTTCAATATCTAAGGTGGCTACTGCTGTCTGATCTGCTAACCGTCTGATTTCCCGCGCTACTACCGCAAAACCTGTCCCGTATTCTCCCGCTTTTTCTGCTTCGATCGCTGCGTTTAAGGACAGTAAATTGGTTTGATCTGCCACTTTAGTGATGGTAGTTACAATCGTATTAATACTATTTGCCTTATCACTAATTACGCCCAATTTAGTGGCAATACTACTAGTTGCACCCACTAACTTCCGCATGGTTGCTTCCATCTGTAACAGGTCTTTTTGACTATCTCCCGCCGCAATTCCAGTGATTTTTGATGTATCTTCTACTTCATCAATAGTTTTGACTAAATGTTTGGAATTAGCCGCAATTTCTCGCGCGGTTGCTGCCACCTGATTCGTGGATGCTACTTGTTGAACCATGGTGGATTCTAATTCTTTGCCCGAAGCTGAGATATTGGTACTAGCAGTAGTAATTTGGATTCCTGATTGCTGCACTTGACGGATTAAGGTATTTAAGTTTTCCGTCATCACTCGGAAAGACATCATTAATCTGCCAATCTCATCTTTTGCCTCGGTAGGTTCCACTTGAGTCGTTAAGTCTCCTATTGAAACTTTTTCCGCTACTCCCACAACTTGAGCAATTTTGGCTCCCATGGGTTTAACGATCGTATTACTAAAATACACCCCAAAAACTCCAGCTACTACTGGACCGATGATTAATCCCATCAAAATTAAAAATGTAGTTTGACTCTGATCTTGTTTGGCTATTTGGTTAGAAGTATCTGTGATTTTCAGATTATATGCTATGAGGTCGTCTAAAGCTTTATCGGCTGAGGAAAATGCTGGTTGTAATTTTGTATAGGCATAATCATTCAGTTCGTTCAGGATTTGCACTCCTGTTTCCGCACTGGTATATTCAGGGGTATTACCTTTGCCTTTTAATAACTCTTGCACTTTTTTGGAATCAAAAACACCATTTTTGATCAACTTATCATGGATGTCCAGATAATCTTTACTGTTACTTTTCCACTTATCCCATTCTGTCAAAAGTTTTTGGTAGAGGGCTTCTTCATCCTGCCCTCGGGAAATATCACCATACATTTTAAATCCGGTTTTTATATCTTTAAATGAATTTTCAATGTTGGTTAATTCTGCTTGTCTTTGATCGCTAGTTAATGTATTAGCTATCAGAGTCTTTTCTGAGCCATTAACAGTTCTCGCCCCTCCCTTAATTTGCCATAAACCTTGGATACTAGGTAAGGAACCATTAATGAGAGAATTCAGATGGCCACTTAAAGTATTTGTGCCATTCCAGCCGATAATACCGACAATGAAAACTATTACTCCGATCGCTAGAAATCCAGCGATTAGACGGGTTTGCAATGACAGATTTTTTAGCATGATTTTTGATACTGTGATTGGTTGATGAAGTTTTGGCTGAAAACTCGCTCTGGAAAACGTTTTCATATTATAGCAGATCTAGCTTAATTTAAACAAATTAATTCAATCTTTGATCTTCTTACTTCGACCAAAGGGGAAATACCTAGTACATCCAGATTTTTTTTCTCAATCAGACCAGATCATTGCTATGACTCAAATTAAAAATTATCTTGTTAACAATAAAAATATAAATTAAAGACATTGTTTAATTTAACATTCAAAAAATTTGCTAGTATAATGATTAAACAAAAAAATCAAATTGATCAGCATTAGGGCGATCGCTAAATTTCACAACAGCTTTACTTACCTTTACCCATATCACTAATAGATAAAATTGTCAATAATGGCAACTAAATTGTGCCCGATCTTGTTGAATCTAGTTACAAACCCAATTTTTTGGATCAGTCCTACATCTATGATGATCCAAAGCAAAATTTAATTAATTTTGACCAGTTAGATCCCGATAACTTTAAAGCGCGATACTTCCTGACGTAAACCTTGTGCTGCTTGGTTTAATTCGCTAATTGACTGGTTAATCTCCCGCAATGACTGTGCTGTTTGTGACGACGATTCACTCAATTGTACCATGGCTTCACTAATTTGACTCGCTCCTTGAGATTGGGATTCCATACTATTACCCACTTCTTCAAATCGGGGAGTTAAGTTTTGCACTTGCTCAATAATTGACTCTAATTTATTACTAATCTTTTCCACCTGATTCACCCCTTGTTCCACTTCTTTGGTGAATTTATCCATTTCCATTACCCCTGTGGATACTGCCCCTTGCATCTCTCTTACCATATTTTCAATATCTAAGGTGGCTACTGCTGTCTGATCTGCTAACCGTCTGATTTCCCGCGCTACTACCGCAAAACCTGTCCCGTATTCCCCCGCTTTTTCCGCTTCGATCGCTGCGTTTAAGGACAGTAAATTGGTTTGATCTGCCACTTTAGTGATGGTAGTTACAATCGTATTAATACTATTTGCCTTATCACTAATTACGCCCAATTTAGTGGCAATACTACTAGTTGCACCCACTAACTTCCGCATGGTTGCTTCCATCTGTAACAGGTCTTTTTGACTATCTCCCGCCGCAATTCCAGTGATTTTTGATGTGTCTTCTACTTCATCAATGGTTTTGACTAAATGTTTGGAATTAGCCGCAATTTCTCGCGCGGTTGCTGCTACCTGATTTGTGGATGCTACTTGTTGGGCCATGGTGGATTCTAATTCTTTACCCGAAGCTGAGATGTTCGTACTAGCAGTAGTAATTTGGATTCCTGATTGCTGCACTTGACGGATTAAAGTATTTAAGTTTTCCGTCATCACGCGGAAAGCCATCATTAATCTCCCGACCTCATCTCGGTCTTCGGTAGCTTGCACTTGAGTAGTTAAATCTCCTGTGGAAACTTTTTCTGCTACTCCCACAACTTGAGCAATTTTGGCTCCCATGGGTTTGACGATCGTATTACTAAAATACACCCCAAAAACTCCCGCTATTACTGGACCGAGGATTAATCCCATCAAGATGAATAATGTAGTTTGAGATTCATCTTTTTCTGCTATTTTTTTATAATTTTCTGCGATTTTAACATTATATAATATCAGTTCTTGTAACGCTTTTGCGGCTGAGTCAAATGCCGGTTCTACCTTGGTCTGTAAGTAATCATTCATATCACTGATTGTTTGTACTGCTACTTCAGCATTAGCATATTCAGTTGTATTACTTTTCCCTTGCTTCAATAAATCAACCTGAACTTTTCTTGGGTTGGTGATGCCAGAATTAATCACCTTGTCATGGAGCCGAAGATAATCTTCACTGCTGCTTTTCCACTTATCCCATTCGGTCAAAAATTTTTGATAGATTTGATCTTCCTCATCGTTACGGGGTGCATCAGTATACTCTTTAAATCCTGCTTCTATAACTTTTAATCCCGTCTGAATATTGGTTAACTCTTTTTGTCTTTGCTCGCTGGTTAATGCGTTAGCTATCAACTCTTTTTCCGAGCCATTAATGCTGGTTTGTCCTTGGTTAACTTGCCACAAACCTTGGAGACTAGGTAACGAATTACCAATCAGATTATTCAGATGTTTTTTTAAAGTATTTGTACCATTCCAACCAATAATACCGACAATTAAAACGATTACGCCGATCAGGAGAAATCCAGAAATTAGACGGTTTTGCAATGACAGATTTTTTAACATGATGTTTAATCCTAGGTTAGTTAATGAATGTTTTGCGCTCATATTAGAGTTGGGACATCTGCATAATAACATTAATGGGTTGTCTTGTACAATTATTTAACTCTCTCAATAGAACTAAATAAATAAGGTAAAAATATGATCGATAAGTTTTAAATATTTGAAAGTAACCAAAATTCATTTTTAAATGATAGTGTTACCAATTAGTGTAATATGAGAATTACCCCAGAGCTGAAATTAACTAAAATTTGTCAATGTCCAAAATTACTAGCCCGATCACTGCATTTCCACTCACTGCGGTAGTGGGACAAGATGCCATTAAACTCGCGTTGTTATTAGCAGCGGTTGATCCAGGTTTAGGAGGAGTAGCGATCGCTGGACGTAGAGGTACGGCTAAGTCAGTTATGGCTAGAGGTATAGCGATTTTACTACCACCGATTGAAATTGTCAAGGGTTCTTTCGATCATGCTGTCCCAAATTTAGAAATTAGTGGAGAAACTACAGCACCAGAAAATACCCAAATCATTCCTGCACCATTTATTCAAATTCCCTTGGGTATAACTGAAGATCGACTCCTCGGTTCAGTTGATGTGGAAAAATCGGTTAAGGAGGGAGAAACTATATTTCAACCCGGACTCCTAGCTCAAGCAAATCGAGGAGTGTTATATGTTGATGAAATTAATTTACTAGATGACCAAATTAGTAACCAGTTATTAACCGTATTATCAGAAGGATATAATCGGATTGAACGGGAAGGAATTAGTATTGAACATCCTTGTCAAGCTTTATTTATTGCTACTTATAATCCGGAAGAAGGACCATTACGAGAACATCTCCTCGATCGCATTGCGATCACTCTTTCCGCTGATGGTGTTTTAGGTTTAGATGAAAGAGTACAAGCAGTCGAACAAGCTTTGGCTTATGCTAAATCTCCGTCAGATTTTCTCGAAACCTATCATGAAGATTTAGATAATCTGAAAACTCAAATTATTCTAGCCCGGGAATGGCTCAAAGATGTAGTCATTACCCAGGAGCAAATTAGTTATTTAGTTGAAGAAGCAATTCGCGCTGGAGTCCAGGGACATCGAGCCGAATTATTTGCAGTGCGAGTCGCTAAAGCCGCAGCAGCATTAGATGGTAGAATTACTGTTAATGCTGAAGATTTACGTCGTGCTGTGGAATTGGTGATTGTCCCTCGTGCGACGATCGTCCAAACACCCCCAGAAGAACCACCCGCACCTCCACCTCCTCCTCCTCCCCCAGAAGATCAATCGGAACAAGAACAAGAAGAACAGGAACAAGAAGAAAATCCCAATCCACCAGAGGAAGAAGAAGCTAGTATTCCGGAAGAGTTTCTGTTTGATCCCGAAGGAGTAATTCTTGATCCGAGTGTGTTATTTTTTGCTCAAAATGCTCAACGACAAGGTAAGTCAGGTAGTCGAAGTAAGATTTTTTCTGACGATCGCGGACGTTATGTTAAACCAATGTTACCGAAAGGTAAGGTCAAACGGATTGCAGTTGATGCGACTTTAAGAGCTGCTGCTCCATACCAGAAATCCAGACGTGAGCGTCAACCAGATCGAAGAGTGATTGTGGAATCAGCAGATATTCGGAGTAAACGCTTAGTTCGTAAAGCTGGAGCTTTAGTAGTATTTGTAGTTGATGCTTCTGGTTCAATGGCTCTGAATCGGATGCAATCAGCTAAGGGTGCAGTGATGCGACTATTAACTGAAGCATATCAAAATCGTGATCAAGTTGCTTTGATTCCTTTTCGCGGAGAACAAGCGGATATCTTATTACCCCCAACTCGTTCGATCGCTTTAGCAAAAAGACGTTTAGAAACTCTTCCCTGTGGTGGTGGTTCACCCCTAGCACATGGTTTGACTCAAGCGGTTCGAGTGGGAATTAATGCTCAAAAATCTGGAGATATTGGTCAAATTGTGATTGTCGCAATTACCGATGGTAGAGGGAATATTCCCTTAGCTCGATCGCTAGGTGAACCGATTTTAACTGAAGAAAAACCTGATATTAAGGCAGAATTATTAAATATTGCTGCCCGAATTCGTAGTTTAGGAATTCAGTTGTTAATGATTGATACTGAGAATAAGTTTATTTCCACCGGATTTGCTAAAGAGTTAGCCAAAACTTCTGGTGGTAAATATTATCATCTCCCTAAAGCTACTGATCAAGCGATCGCTGCTATGGCTATGGGTGCGATCGCTGATCTCAAATCTCGCTAGAGATCAAGAGACTTAACTCTGAGCAGAAACTAGCATCTTCTGAGCCGATGTAGCACAGAATTCTTGGTAATCTTCTGTTACTTGTTGAGCATAGCTTTGAGCATAATCTAACAAAGGACTACGCCAATCAGCATCTTGGGAAAAAGCAATTAATTCATCCGCGATCGCTGATTTTTGTCTTCCTCCACTCCGTAATTGTGCCCAAGCAGTGATCTCTCCCATAGTTTCGAGCACTCTTTCCAAACGTCGCAGTTTACCATTCCATAAATCTAAGCTCACTCGGTCTTGACTTGGTTGTAAACCACTTAATACAAATGGTACTGAATCAATCAAGACTGGTGATAACATTGCCTTTGGTGTTGCTTGTACCCGTTGCTGGATCGAGACTACTCTCTCTGCTTCACTATTCCACTTAGGTTGACTTATTTTTACATAAGGTTGAAGTGAAGAAGGAATAGCTTGTTTGACATCAATCAGATAATTTTGGTCCGGAGAACCTTTTCCTGTCACCAACAATACATAACGTCTGATCCCTAAGCTACCAGTTCCGGCAATTCTGACTGCAACATCTAGTAGTTTGAAAAACTCAGGATTGGTTTGTGTAGTAGCCCAATTACTTAAAAAAGATTCAACTTGCGATCGCTCTTCGGTCGTAATTTCGGCAATATGTTTATTGTCAATTACAAATTGTCGCTTCCCTTTCTTCACTTCTGTGGTTTTATTCAGAAAATCTGCCCGTTTTCTTTCTTTTAAACTCACCAGTAAATCTTTGACCATTCCTTTGGCTGTTTCGGTTTCTACATACCGAGCTTTACCCGTAGCTAAAGCATTAATATAAGCATCTAAAAAACAATGACATAATGCTAATGCTTCTTGTTGATTGACACCTAAAGTACCTGCACCGACAATGACGCTGGTAAGTAAGCGAGCTATTTCCCAGGTACAAGGAGCCAGGATGGCTTCATCAAAATCATTCATGTCAAAGTAGACTAAACGATTATCACCTTTGTAACTGCCAAAATTTTCTAAGTGTAAATCACCACAGATCCAAGTTGATGGGGCATCATTGAGGGGCGATTTGGCGGGCCAATCTTCATAGAAGAGGTGACAAGTCCCGCGAAAAAACACAAAACTATTCTTTCGCATCGCCTGATATTTTAGCCCCAAACGTTGCGGATTTCTACCCTGATTAAACTTTTCAATTCGCTCAAATACATTTTTTGTCATTTTTTGACTCCAGAAATTGTCTTACAATTAATATAACCTATTCTTAACCTAGTGATCATATTTTTTTAGGATAACTTCAGGTCAAGTGACCGGTTGATTGGCAAAATCTCCGGTTTATGACCAGATATCGACCGAGAAAATAGGTTTCTAGTCTCAGCGTAGGTCAAATTTTTTGTTTGAGAGCTAAAATCGATGAACTCTATTTTTCTTAATCCAAATGATTGGGTAATGTTAGTCAACCGATTAGGTTTAGCAATTTTAGTCGGTGCAGTGATCGGGTTTAACCGTCAAGTAAACGGTAAACCGGCGGGTTTCAGAACACATATACTCGTTAGTTTAGGATCAGCACTATTTGTGTTAATTCCTTTACAGGGAAATCCTTCGACCTCATTAGACACTGTGAGTCGTACTATTCAAGGAGTTGCGACAGGGGTAGGTTTTTTGGGAGCTGGGGAAATTTTGCATCCAGCGAAAAATGGACAAACCATCGTCATGGGGTTAACTTCCGCAGCATCTTTATGGGTCACTGCTGCTCTAGGAATGGTAGCAGGTTGTGGTTTATGGCAATTAAGTTTACTAGCAACCTTCTTAACTTGGTTAGTTCTCAGTGTGGGGAAAAAATTAGAAAAGTTTTTATTGGGTAGACAGGATTAATTTTGCTTGACCAAAAATGCAGCACATTCAATATGGGAGGTTTGAGGGAAAAAATCTGCTGGTTGGACTCTAGTTAATCGATAGATATTTGACTGACACAAGATTTGCAAATCACGAGCTAGAGTAGCTGGGTTACAACTAATATAGACAATCCGCTGCGGTTGGATTTGCAGGAGAGTTTCTAGCACTACCCGATCGCAACCTTTTCGGGGTGGATCTAGTAAGACAATATCGGGGGTAATTGTAAGACTCAGCAGCAAATTTTCTACCGCACCAACCTGAAAAGTGGCATTATTAATTCCATTGATTTGAGCATTTAACTGGGCTTGTGCGACTGCTACTGCTTGTAATTCTAACCCAATCACTTGAGCTACTTGTTGAGCGAGGGGCAAACTAAAAGTCCCAATCCCACAATAAGCATCTAATACAATTTCCTGACCTTGCAGATTTAATTCTTGACCAATCTCTTGTAAGAGTCGCTGGGCACTATCTGGATTAATTTGAAAGAATGTATCTGGACGTAATTGAAATTCTAACCCAGCAAATTTCTCTCTTAAGTAAGCTTGACCAATAATGCACTTGGTTTTTTCACCAAAAATCACATTACTTTGAGCTGGGTTATAGTTCAAACAAACCCCGACTAAATTCGGATAACGATTTAACCATGTTTGAGCTTGAGTTTCAATTCCAGGTAAATTGCCCTGTTTGACAATTAAAGTTAACAGGATTTCGCCCGTATAGCGTCCAATTCGTAAAGAGAGATGACGCAGTTCCCCTCGATGTTGATTTTCAGCATAAATGGACCATTGACGCTGCTCAATATCTTGTTTGACTTCTGCTAATAAGGGATTTAAACGAATATCTTGGACTGGACATTGATTGAGGTTAATTAATTGGTGACTACCTTTTTGATAATATCCAGCTTGGACATGACCCGTCCCTGATCTCCCGAAAGGATAGGTAGATTTATTACGATATCCAAACCTATTAGGATCAGCTAAAACTGGTTCGACCGATGGTTGAGTAATATTACCGATCCTTTCTAGGGCTTGGATCACAATAGTTTGTTTAGCTTGTAGCTGGTAATTATAATCAATATGTTGCCACTGACAACCACCACATTTGTCAGCCACAATACAATGGGGTCGAATCCGGTGGAGAGAAGCTTCTAATATTTGATGTACTTTCCCGATCGCATGGGAAGATTTAATTCGTAACAACCGGACTAGGACGCGATCGCCAGGAACCGTATCAGGTACAAAGACAACGCGATCGTGAAAACGTCCTACCCCATCCCCACTGTCACTCAAATCTGTAATCGAGATTTCTACTAGTTGTCCCTGGTGCCATTGATTTGTCCCAGGGATCAGTTCTGAAGCCATGATCTTAAGTCCATCATCCTTTTTCTTGATTAGACAAGAAAGCAAAAGTCATGTTGATCAATTTAATTAGACAGGCAAGATGCCTGTCCCACAAGAGTTTTTTTATTGTGGGACAGGCATCTTGCCTGTCCTAGTTATTTTTGCAAGAAGCTATTGTTAACTAATTGTCAAGATTATCTATAATTTGTACCTCATAATCGATAAAATACTTCATGATATCCTGAGCAGAACATAATACTCATGAGCGTAATTAGCCAAGTTATTCTCAAAGCAGACGACGAACTTCGGTATCCTAGTGCCGGAGAACTCCGAAGTATAGAAACGTTTTTTCAAACTGGTGAACAGCTACTACGGATTGCCACCATCCTGGCTGACAATGAGAAAAAAATTGTAGAAAAAGCCAGTAAAAATCTATGGCAAAAACGCCCGGATTATATTTCTCCGGGGGGAAATGCTTATGGACAAAGGGAACGGGCACAATGCTTACGGGACTTCCGTTGGTATCTACGTCTAATTACCTATGGAATTTTAGCTGGTGATAAAGAGCCAATTGAAACCATTGGTGTCATTGGGGCGCGAGAAATGTACAATGCTTTAAACGTACCTTTACCTGGAATGGTTGAAGCGATTCGTGCTTTAAAAGATGCGGCTGTAGATTTGCTGAATCTTGATGATGCAGCAAAAGCAGCTCCTTACTTTGATTATCTCGCTCAAGCTCTAGCCTAATTTTTCAATTGTCCAGCAGGATTGCTAATGGGTAAAAAGGTAATTTTTGAGAGAGGGCATCTTTTTTGAGCATCTGTTAACTTTTACCTGTTACCCGTTAGCTTGTTAAGCATAAAAAACCGACAGTGTTTCTCAAAGTCTGTCGGCTGTTAGTGTGTTCCCTGTTAATCACGGTAGTTAAAGTTAAGTTATTCTTTAGTTTGACTGTTGCTTTAGATAAAGGGAGCGATCGCGATCGGCTGATGATGTGATGCTAATCACATTTTTTCAAAAA
Organism: uncultured cyanobacterium; assembly: GCA_963744145.1. Classification (GTDB taxonomy): domain Bacteria; phylum Cyanobacteriota; class Cyanobacteriia; order Cyanobacteriales; family CAWUOF01; genus CAVUSO01. The sequence continues at coordinate 4,199,593 of CAVUSO010000001.1, forward strand.
TATTCCCAAATAAATTTTAATCTGGTGCCGTAACCTGTAGGGGCAAAGCATTTCGGCGCATAAAGATTGCTGAAACGAAGAATAATATTACCGAAATGCTTTGCCCTCACCATCTATGCAACCAACAGATCAACTATACATTAAAATATATTCAGTTAAGAATTTTTTTTGGAGATATCGGCGAAGAACCGGGCGTTTACCTACGGCACGCTCTCGCGAACGCCCCTACAGTTAACTGAACTGAATTAAAATATATTTTAATTTCTCGATCGGCTGTTCAGCTAACCACCAGATATTTAATTAATTTTTTCATTAATGTGGCAACTATTTGTTTAACTTATTGACTTTTTTCTTAATTAATTAATCTAATCTAGCATTGATCAAATCCTACTGATTCATCAGATAATTTAGCAGTTTTTTTAGCAACAAAGTCTGTTTTTCACCTGGCTCTAATGATCCCAACTCCACACCTTGATCATTGATCGATTTTATTTTGGTGATCTTGATCACTCTCAGTCCTGATCGATCACACATTACTCTAATTTTAAATGTTCTAACTAACAAATACAATTATTGCAATTTTTTCTCAACTCCGCATTTTTACATATATTGCTTAATGTCAGCTCGCTAAATTGCGGAGGGATTACTTGATTTAATCGGAACATTTGGGCAAAATTTCCCCATTTATGCTCAATCTCTTGGTTCATCGGTAGCATGACTGATAGTAATAATACGGAGAAAAGTGCTATAAAAATTAGCAGTTATGCTGATGATATTTAAAGATAGTCAAGACAAGATCAGTTATATGGTTACCAACTTTGTGGAGCTTACTACCATGCAAATCAGTAGTTTTTTTAATCACCATATAGAAGAAAGTGATATTTACTCTGTCGATCTTGATGAACTCTTTGGACATATCCTTCGTTCTGGAGCATTAACTCCTAAAGATCGACTCCGACTAAAAAAAGCTCTTTTACAAGATTCTCTACCCGAGGATCATCTATTGATTATCAATCGGTTACTTTATGGTGTACGTCGAGGGTTTTTAAAATTAGTCGGATAGACTTTCTAACTAAAAGGGAATTTTAACCCAATCTTGAAGAAAGGGTTGATAATTTAATGATTATTTAACCTTAAAGATTTTACTTCTCACTAATTCGTGTTAGGACAAATGAGAATTAAGCTTAGTTAGAAGTAAAGCTAAATTTTTCCGAGTGGTGCGAGTGTAAGGATGATCAACACCCAAACTGCGATCGCAGATATCTAAAGCTTGTACATATAAAGATTGCGCTTCTTGATCCCGTCCTTGAGCGTAATAGAGAGCAGCCAAATTGTTAAAACTATAGCCAACACTGGGGTCATCTTCACCCAAAAATCTTTTTCTGAGTTCTAAAGCTTCTAAATACAAGGGTTCTGCTTCCTGATAGCGTCCTTGAGCATAATAAATAGACGCTAAATTATTCAATCCAAAAGCAATATGGGGATGATGATCTAAGGAATTTCTCCAGATCGTCAAAGCTTCTTGCTCGATTAATTCAGCTTGCTCATAATTACCTTTAATTTGGTACAGATACGCCAAATTATTCAAGTTGGATGCTACTTCTGGGTGGGTTTCTCCCAGTAAACCTTTAGTCAGTGCTAAAGCTTGTTTAAACAGGGATTCAGCCTCATGATAGCGACCCTGAACTTGATAAATTGCCGCTAAATTATTCATACTGGTAGCGACAGCTATATGTTCCGCTCCCAAACGCTGCTTCACTGTTTCCAAACCTTGCTCAAACCAGGATTCAGCCAAATCCGGAGCTATTCCTGCATAAAAACGGCCCAAAGCTGTATAGGGCCAAATTAAATCATCATGACTCAAGTAATCTTTTAGACTTGTCGTCAGTTCCTCAATATGGGGTACAAGCAATAAGAGATTAGCGATCGCGGGTCTAGTGGGTAACTCAGAAGTTTCCCGAGCTACAGCCACAATTGCACGAGCAAACATCCGTTTAAAATTCGATGAATATTCAGTCTGGGCTAGCTTATGCTGGAAAAATTGACGAATGGAATAGTGCAGACGATAGACTTCCTCGCCACTACACTGTAAGAGACAGCGATTTATTAAAGTAGTACGAGCTGTGATCAAAGCTTCGCGATTAATTTCTCCATCGGGGGAAAATTCTCTGACCACTTGTTCAATCAAAGACCAAGGGATGGGATTAACTGCAAATAAGCTTAATAAAATCCCAAACTGTTGAGCTTGGGGTTCTAATCGTTCCCAAGTTAAATTAAAAGCAGCAGCTAAAGCTTCTGGAATAGTGACTTGATGCTGGGTATCACCATGATCCCCATGGGAGACTTGATGCTCTAGGCGTTTTGCTTGTAACCTTAGTAGCATTTGTTCTAGGGAAATTTGGGACTCTAGGCTGATATAACTAGCGACTAAGTTTAAACTTAATGGTAAATAGCCGAGCCATTCGCATAACTGTTCCGCTCCCGTCAGATCAGACTCGGATGACTCTACACCTAACCTGAGTGTCAATAACTCTAGTGCTGCTGAAGGGTTGAGCATCCCCAAGGAAATCTGTTGTAATGATGGTTCTTGCTGTAATCGGGTGGAGATCAAGACTTTAAAACGAGATGTATCTGGTGGTAAATAAGAGCGAATCTGAGAATAGTTAATTAAATCATCCAATACCACTAAGACGGGACTAGGATCTTCTGGTTGGGACAGGGAGTCGGGTTTGGGCCAATGATGCCAACACCATAACACTTTGGAGCTGAGGGTTTGATTTTCCAGAAAATTAAAATCGGGAAACTGCGATCGCACAAATTCCACAATTTGCACTCCTACATCCGCTCCTTTAGCCATTAACCAGCATACTCCTCCCTGGTAATGTTCTAAAAACTGGACTGCGTACTGGATCGCCAATTCCGTTTTACCAACCCCACCCACATTTATCCCAGGGACGATGGCGACCAGGCCATATTGTTGTAATAGTTCATGTATAGTCTGGAGTTCTTTTTCTCGTCCCACCAACTTGATCACATTGCTGTCAGGAATATTTTGGGATAAGTTCGCTCGTAAAGACTTGTCAACCATATAAGACCACCGAGAAGCTTCTGATTGGATATCCGCGATTAGTTGTGGTGAATCTGCTGGAATTTCTAGATTTTCAGATGTTGATGTCATTTCCACAACTGGTTGGGTGTGATTCTCCACTGATAATATTTGATCTTGGCTCTGGGATGTTGTTTCTATAGCTATATTTCGGTTTACTGAGGTTATTTCTGGAGTTGGACTCTCTTCCCATTGTCCAGTTTTACAGTTTTGCCAATGTTGATCGAAACGACTTAAATTGGTGGTCTGATCCAGTGACCATAACTTGAGCTGAAATTTCCATTCTAGCGATCGCTTGGGGTGAAGACCTTGATCCTCTAAAAGATGCAAAAAATCTTTTAGTAGTTGCAGGACCTGTCTAATTTGCTCACGACTTAACTTACCTGGGTATTTATCTTTAACAGTTAATTCTTCCAGAAACCTAATTTCGGTCTGAACGACTAAAAAATAACTATCGATGCTTTCGGTTAACCAACTTACTTCTAGTTGGTCAATTTTACCGATTTCGCCATTAGCATAAGCCAACAATGCTGCTAATAAGCGCTTTACCCTTGCTCGAACCCGATCACCAGTGCTATAGTGCGGCATAACTCACGTCCAGAAATTGATCCTGACTAGGGACGAATGCGTGACAATCAAGGAATTCCTGATGGTCAGCAGAAATGGGGAAATTTGCCCTTTAATCTACTTATTACAGAAAAATTTACAGTATATACGATTGCAGCTCTGGCAATTCAATTCTGGATCAGAAGACCAGCTAGGAGAGGAGAGAGTGGGACAGAACCTAAAATTAGGTTAGTTAGCTGATAGAAGTTCAAATCTCAGTAACCAATAGTCGGGATGTAAAGTAATAGCGTACACTGATTTTTGATTAAGCTGTCAGGTACTGAAAGATTCAAGAGCTATGGAAATTGGGGTTAGCAATCCGTTATTCTGCATATCTGTCGCTTAATTGAATCTAGAAATAGATCTGGAAGTCCAGATTCCCATAAAGAACATATGCCAACTTTTCGTTATCGTTTTCGCTCTGGGATCAATGGTTTCATCGTGATGAGTATGGGAACAGCGATCGCGATCAGTTATATTCAACCCAGTATCGCTCAAGCCAAACCAGGAACTGAAGCATCCCCAACTGCAATAGATCCGTCCACCATCCATCAAATCAGTTCTAATCACCCTAGGGTCGAACAATCCCCAACTCCGGTGGTTCCAGTCCAAAACTCAACCCTAGCTGCTCCAGAAGACAATGAGAGTCAATCCACCAATACATTTGTTCCGGTCCAAAGTTTAATTCCAACTTCCCAGGACAAAAATCGGAGTCAACCCCAGCAGCTAGTTATTCCAGTCCAAAACCCAAAATTAACGCCCAGCAACTACAATAGAAGTGAAATTACCAATGTGGTAGTTCCAGTCCCAAGTCTGACCACCACTCCCACGGACAAAAATATCGCTCAATCTAATGGTGTGGTGAGTCCATCTTCCAATAGTAACCAAAATACATATTTTTCTAATCCACTTGATCCCAATTCCAACGAGTTACAGTTTCCGACTAAACCTTATGAAGTCAGGATTGAGAACAATCGTCCCATTACCTTACAAGAAGCCCTAGAACTATCTAGACGTAACAACCCCAGTTTAAAGGTAGCGCAATTAACCCTAGACAAATCCCGCAAAGCTTTACGTCAAGCTCTAGCTGCTGAGTATCCTCAAGTTAATCTCAGTTCAACGATCGCTCGCAGTGAGAACAATACGGAAACGGCAACAATTAACAATCCCACTAACTTTTCCCGCACTTTAAATGGTACAGTTGAACTCAGTTACAATGTTTATACTGCTGGTCACCGCCGGGCAACAATTCGTGCCGACTGAACGACAAGCCCGCTATAATGAACTAGACTTAGAGCGTCAAAACGAACAAAACCGTTTAGATGTGACTACAGCTTACTACTCCCTCCAAAATTCCGATCAGCAAGCGCGGATTTATGAAGCTGCGGTCATCAACGCTCAACAAAGTTTGCGAGATGCCCAAAACTTGGAGCGAGCTGGTGTTGGGACTAAGTTTGATGTCCTGAGCGCTCAAGTCCAATTAGCTAATCAAATCCAAAGTCTGACTAATGCTAAACGAGATCAACGCACTAATCAGCGTTTATTAGGTCAACTGTTAAATTTGCCTCAGTCTGCTAATGTGACTGCGGCAGATCCAGTTCAAATTGCAGGTATTTGGGAACTTTCCCTTGAGGATAGTATTGTCTTAGCATATAAAAATCGGGCTGAACTAGAACAGCTATTAGTCCAAGGAGAAATTGCTGAACAAAATCGACGCATCGCGATCTCGGCAATTAGCCCCCAAGTCAGTGTCTTTTTTGACTATAACGTCAGTGATGCTTTTGACGATTCTCTCCGTCCAGTCAATGGTTATAGTCTGGGGGCGAGATTACAATGGAATTTATTTGATGGTGGAAATGCGACTTATAGTGCTGCTCAATCAGAAGTTGATCAGGCGATCGCCCAAGCGAATTTTGCTCAAGAACGTAACCAAGTAAGGGTTAATGTCGAAAGTTCTTTTTTTAACCTCCAAGCGAATTTTGAAAATATCCAAACTGCCCGACTGGGTTTAGATCAAGCTAAAGAAGCTCTCCGTTTAGCTAGGTTACGTTTTAAAGCTGGTGTTGGCACCCAAACTGATGTGATTAACTCAGAAACTAGTCTCTCTACGGCTGAAGGTAATTTAGTTCAGGCGATCATTGGCTACAATCAAGCGCTTGCTTCTTTGCAACGTTATATTAGTAATTTGCCACTTCCCCCTAATACCACTACACCCTAAATTTTTGAGAAAAAAGGAAAATTTTTCATGGCTAATATCACGTTTGACCGAGAAAACCGCGAAGTCATTGCGGCTGATGGAGCTAATTTAAGGCTGAAAGCTGTGGAAAATGGGATTGATATTTATACGTTGGTGGGAAAGATGATGAATTGTGGGGGCTATGGTCAATGTGGCACCTGTATTGTGGAAATTGTGGAGGGGATCGAAAATTTATCACCTCGAACTGATTTTGAGCAGCGGAAATTAAAAAAGAAACCAGATAACTATCGTTTAGCCTGTCAAACTCGAGTTAATGGACCGATCAAAGTAAAAACTAAGCCTTAACGAACCACCGAAAATGATATTCTAAAGCTGTCAATCTTCCCACCAGATTCAGGAGTAGTGCCATGCAAGTTAACGAACTAGGGTTTGTTGCGACCATTCTGTTTATCTTAGTCCCAAGTGTGTTCTTATTGATTTTGTACATTCAAACAGCTAGTCGTACAGATTCCAAAAATTAGCAGATTTTCCTCCCTTGCTGCTGCAATTATTAAACAGCGTCCCGAACTGACCAGGGCGCTGTTTTTGTGAGGTGGGGATCACAATTTGATTGATTAAGTACCAGTCCGAGCTAATAAAACTGGACAATTAGCCTTGACCCTCACATAATCGGATTGAGAAGACCCTAATAATCGATCCAAATCCACGATTCCCCTCGCGATCGAAGGACGACGATCAGGAGACCCAATCATTAATAAATCAACATTCAACTCATCAGCAATCCGACAGATTTCTTCCCCAACTTTACCTTGGGCAGAAATCGGACGACAGGCAATTCCCAACTGATTTGCTTGATTGATCACTGGTGTTAAAATTGGGTCTTGTTCAGCTGACACGGCTTTTAAACTCGGTGGGACAATATGAACCGGAATTAACTGTCCGTTTTTAATGTCCCGTAACAGAAAGATCGCTAGTTTTAACGCTTGTTGGGCAGCATCAGACCCATCGATCGCTACCATGATCCGGTTGATCGGTTTAACATAGATATCGTCTTTTACCAATAGCATCGGACGAGTGGTTAACTGGAACACATACTGACTGACGGAGTTGTCCAAGATCGCTTGGAGTCGTCCTAATGCTCTCGATCCCATAATAATCAGGTCAGCTTGTTCTTCATCTGCTACTTGACAAACAATATCTTTGGGGTCTCCCTGTTTCAGTCTGGCACTCACCTGATTTGGGTCTAAATTAAAAAATTGGATCGCTTTAGCGAGAATTTGACCCCCTTCTGCTAACTTAGCCGACATGGCTGTAGCTGATGCTTGATCAGGAACAACGTGCAAAACCGTAACAGTTGCTCGTTGAATGGAAGGAATCTCCATTAAATATTTGAGCATTTCTTCACACAAACCGCGCCCTGCAACGGCTACCAAAATTTTTTTGATCATAGTTCTTTCTCCCAAATCACGGTAGGTCGGTATATTTAGATCACTAACTTAATTAAAACTAAGTAGTGATTAAAACTTAGATACCCTTAAGATCAGCATAAACCTGAATATATGTTTAGAACCTTGCATAATCTATAGTTTTGAAACAGATTGTCAAAATGTCAGAACCAATACAGCCTTTTTCGTTCTCGACTGGTATAATTCAGAACTCCTCGTCTCCCCTGACTGACAGTTGGTTTGAATACCCAGTTCGCGCTCAACCCCACCATACCGACTATACTGGTGCAGTTTGGCATGGTGCTTATTTGACCTGGATGGAGGAAGCAAGGGTAGAATGTTTGCGATCGCTTGGGATTGAATACTCAAATTTGGTCGCGATCGGCTGCGATTTACTGGTTGTAGAAATATCTTTACGTTACCATCGTGCGATTAAAATGGGAATGTCAGCCCTAGTCAAAACTCGGATGGCCAATCTTAATGGAGTCCGGCTGAATTGGGATTATCAAATTGAAGCGTCCGATCGGCAAGAGTTATATCTTAGTGGTATAGTTACTTTAGTTGCAGTCGATCGGGAAAAAGGTAAAATTCTCCGTCAGTTACCCCCGACAGTTCAAGATATCTTCGCTAGATTGATTCAAAATAAATAATCTGGATTCAGGTATTAGGAAAAATCCCTAATACTTGAACCTTAGTTCAAATTGATATCTACTCATTCCAATTAATTATTGGTAATTGTCTGGACGCCAATATTATTTTTTTTTCTTCACTTCTTCTGATCATAGTGCTAATATTCCTCTGTATTATTACGCAATCCGGTGCCGTTAACTGTAGGGGCAAAGCATTTCGGCGCATCAATAATTGGCCAAACGAAGGATAATATTACCGAAATGCTTTGCCCTTACCATCTATGCAGCCAACCGATCAACTATATATAGGACAATACGGTTCAGTTAAGATTTTTTTTGGAGATATCGGCGAAGAAGGGCGAAGCATTCGGATATAATATTAACTTGTTTAAGTGATAAATTATCGCCCGAATGCTTCGCCCCTACCATCAACTGAACTAAAATGCAAAAATATGTATGTGAAACCTGTTGCTAATATTCCTCTGTATTATTACACAATCCGGTGCAGTTCACTGTAGGGGCAAAGCATTTCGGCGCATCAATAATTGGCCAAACGAAGGATAATATTACCGAAATGCTTTGCCCTTACCATCTATGCAGCCAACCGATCAACTATATATAGGACTTCAGTTAAGATTTTTTTTTGGGAGATATCGGCGAAGAAGGGCGAAGCATTCGGATCTAATATTAACGGCCCTTCGACTACGCTCAGGGTAAAATTTAAGTGATCAATTATCGCCCGAATGCTTCGCCCCTACCATCAACTGAACTAAAATGCAAAAATATGTATGTGAAACCTGTTGCTAATATTCCTCTGTATTATTACGCAATCCGGTGCCGTTAACTGTAGGGGCAAAGCATTTCGGCGCATCAATAATTGGCCAAACGAAGGATAATATTACCGAAATGCGAGAGCCCTTACCATCTATGCAGCCAACCGATCAACTATATATAGGACTTCAGTTAAGATTTTTTTTGGGAGATATCGGCGAAGAAGGGCGAAGCATTCGGATATAATATTAACTTGTTTAAGTGATAAATTATCGCCCGAATGCTTCGCCCCTACCATTAACTGAACTAAAATGCAAAAATATGTATGTGAAACCTGTTGCTAATATTCCTCTGTATTATTACGCAATCCGGTGCAGTTAACTGTAGGGGCAAAGCATTTCGGCGCATAAATAATTGGCCAAACGAAGGATAATATTACCGAAATGCTTTGCCCTTACCATCTATGCAGCCAACCGATCAACTATATATAGGACTTCAGTTAAGATTTTTTTTGGGAGATATCGGCGAAGAAGGGCGAAGCATTCGGATCTAATATTAACAGGTTTAAGTGATCAATTATCGCCCGAATGCTTCGCCCCTACCATCAACTGAACTAAAATGCAAAAATATGTATGTGAAACCTGTTGCTAATATTCCTCTGTATTATTACGCAATCCGGTGCAGTTCACTGTAGGGGCAAAGCATTTCGGCGCATCAATAATTGGCCAAACGAAGGATAATATTACCGAAATGCTTTGCCCTTACCATCTATGCAGCCAACCGATCAACTATATATAGGACTTCAGTTAAGATTTTTTTTGGAGATATCGGCGAAGAAGAAGGGCGAAGCATTCGGATATAATATTAACTTGTTTAAGTGATAAATTATCGCCCGAATGCTTCGCCCCTACCATCAACTGAACTAAAATGCAAAAATATGTATGTGAAACCTGTGGTCATATTTATGATCCAGCGGAAGGTGACCCAGATGGAGATATAGCTCCAGGTACACCCTTTGAAGATATCCCCGATGACTGGGTATGTCCTGTTTGTGGGGTATCAAAAAGCGATTTTAGCCCTGAAAAATAATTTATAGCGGTTCTCAATGAGAGTGAGGTAAACTTTTAACTTGGAAAACCTTTCTCTGCTTACCTTTAATTTCCTTGAGAACCGCGCTGTTTAATTTGAGGGAAACTCCAGTAATTAGGAAGCTACCTTAGCTGTTGGACAACGTCGCGGGGCTGATTTCACCATCGGTTCGGTTGGAGTAGATTGAACTGATAATTCTGGTGGAGTTTGCATCAAAAATACTAGCAATGGATTGCTATTGAGTTCACGTCTTAATAAACGTCTTAAAGCTTGTTCTAAATGAGCTTGCAATCCTGTCCAGTCAACTGACATTTGACCATCTGCTCCTGATTTAGCAAATTCTGACCAGCGATCGCTTAATTGTTCTTGCAGAATTTCTTGAACCCAGATTTGTAACAGCGATCGCTCTAAGTTGGTGACTACTCCCCGGAGATGAATTTCTGGTTTAGCCGCTAATTTACCATCCGCACTAATCGCTGCGGCTACGGTAACTACCCCATCTTCTGCTAATTGTTGTCGTTCTTTGAGGACAGTATCTTTGACAATACCCGAACCATTGACTAATTCAATTCCAGCTGGAACTTTACCGACTATCTCCATCGCGTTTTCTGATAGTTCTACCACATCACCATTATTGATAATGACAATGTTTTCGGCAGGAATTCCCATACTTTGAGCAGTTTCAGAATGTTTAATTAACATCCGATGCTCTCCATGCACGGGTAAAAAGAATTTCGGACGAGTTAATGCAATCATCAGTTTTTGGTCTTCCTGACAACCATGTCCAGAAACATGAATTCCCTTTTCCCGACCGTAAATTACTTGAGCTCCTAGCATCATTAATTTATCGATGGTATTAACTACCGCGATCGTATTACCAGGAATGGGATTAGCTGAAAATACTACTGTATCACCCTGACGGATTTTAATTTGGCGATGATCACCTTCGGCAATTCTCGTCATTGCTGATAAGGGTTCTCCTTGAGAACCTGTGGTCAAAATCACCACCTGATCGTCGCTCAGATGACGGATTGCGTGTAATGGTTGTAAGAGATTGTCGTCACAGGTGATATATCCTAGATTTCGGGAATGGGCAATCACGTTTAACATGGAGCGACCCAGTACGGATACGACCCGGTTATGTTTTTTGGCTAAATCTAGGATGATATTTAGACGATGTACGGAAGAAGCAAAAGTAGTAACTAGCAAACGTCCTTTTGCTTGGGCAAAAATTCGATCAAGATTAGGATAAACGGAGCGTTCTGAAGGTGTAAAACCGGGAACTTCAGCGTTAGTTGAATCACTAATTAAACATAAAATTCCTTTTTCACCATACTCCGCTAGTTTTTGTAAGTCAAAAAATTCTCCATCGACGGGAGTATGGTCGATTTTGAAATCTCCTGTATGAATGACAATTCCCACGGGAGTATGGATCGCGACGGTGAAACTATCCGCGATCGAGTGGGTGTTACGAATATATTCTACCGCAAATGATTTACCGATCCGGACTACATCACGGGGCATCACTGTCCGCAGTTGGGTCCGATTGGCTACTCCTGCTTCTTCTAATTTACCTTGGAGTAAAGCCATGGCTAATCGCGGACCATGAATAATGGGAATTTCAAATTGACGTAGATGAAACGCTATTCCACCAATATGGTCTTCGTGACCGTGGGTCACAATCATCCCTTTAATTTTATGGCTGTTTTCCCGCAGATAAGTCATATCGGGCAAAACGATATTGACACCGTGCATTCCATCGGTGGGAAAAGCTAGTCCCGCATCTAACAGGATGATTTCGTTATCATACTCAAATACACAGGTATTTTTGCCGATTTCATGTAGTCCTCCGAGAGGAATTATTTTCAGTCCAGATGCAATTTTGTTGTTAGTCATTCCGATCCTTTATTTTGAGTTGGTGTGAAATTTTGAACTGGGAAAATTTGGAGATGCGAACAGAAACTTAAGTGCTAGACATAAGTAGCTTTTTTAGGAACATATTTCTTTGATTTTGGCTAACAGAAAATTGGTTAGGCTAACAGTGATAGTTATTCCTAATCAAAGGTTTTTCCGGTAGATTTATCTAGTTTTCTGGAACAATATAACGCTTTAAAGTAGGGCAAGTTGTTTCATGACTGTTTCGACATTTTGCTTGACTTCACTAGATAGATCGTATAGCGGAAGACGAGTTGAACCTACGTTCCAACCTTGGAGGTTTAATGCTATTTTGATGGGGATTGGATTAGTAGTAGTAAATAAAACTTTGAACAAGGGAAAGAGTTTGATATGGATTTGTGTAGCGATTTGAGTTTTACCCATTTCAAAAGCTTGGATCATTTCTTGTAATTCTGTTGCTACTAAATGAGATGCTACACTAACAATTCCTTTACTCCCGATCGCTAATAAGGGTAGGGTGAGGGAGTCATCTCCAGCATATATAGCAAATTCTGCTGGTGTTAAAGCGCGAATTTGACTAGCTTGATCTATGTTTCCTGTTGCCTCTTTAATTGCTACAATATTGGGAATTTCCGCTAATCTGGCTACGGTTTCTGGTTGCAGGTTCTGTCCAGTACGTCCGGGAATATTATACAACATTATTGGTAAATCCGGAACTGCTTGGGCGATCGCTTGAAAGTGTTGGTACAGTCCTGCTTGGGGTGGTTTATTATAATAGGGTACTACTTGTAAACTACCATCTAATCCTAGATCCGCAGCTTTTTTAGTTGCGGCGATCGCTTCTTTGGTAGAATTTGACCCTGTACCAGCAATTACCTTTATTTTTCCAGCTACGGCTTTTTGGACTACCTGAAATAATTCATATTCTTCATCCCAGGTTAAGGTTGGTGATTCTCCAGTAGTTCCACATATTACCAAACTATCTGTACCATGTTCTGCTAAATGAGCTGCTAATTTTTCAGCTCCAGCATAATTTACACTACCATCTTCCTGCAACGGCGTAACCATTGCCGTTATTACTCTGCCGAAATTTACCACTCTATCCTACCTATCTTTTTGCTGGTTGTGCATCTATTGGCATTTGGCTTGCTAGTTGCCATCTAGAAAATATTCCTGGTTACTATTTTTTGCATCTGCTAGTTCTTTAGATCATAGCAAAAAAAAAATAATTCCTAACTAGATTTAGCTAATGCTGCTGGTTTAAGCAAATTTTTTGCGACCAATAACTCAGCAATTTGCACAGCATTTAAGGCTGCACCCTTGCGAATTTGATCTCCACTTAACCATAACTCTAACCCACAAGCGTTAGAAATATCTTGGCGAATACGACCTACTAATACTTGATCACGACCAGTCGCTTCCATGGGCATAGGGAAATAATTTTTTTGCCAGTTTTCCACTAATTGTACTCCTGGAGCTTGACTTAATATTTCTCGCGCCAGATTTACGCTGAAGGGTTTAGCAAATTCTATATTAATTGCTTCTGAATGGGCTCGCAATACGGGAACCCGAACACAAGTGGCAGTAATTTTTATTTCTGGGTCAGCAAATATTTTCCGAGTCTCATTGAGCATTTTCATTTCTTCTTCACAATATCCTAGCTCATTTAACGGGGAATTGTGGGGAAATAAATTAAATGCTAAGGGATAGGGAAATACTTCTGGTTCGACTGGTTCTCCTTTTAATATGGCGATCGCCTGATTTTTCAATTCTGCCATAGCTTTAGCACCAGCACCACTAGCGGATTGATAAGTAGAAACTACTAGACGCTTCACTGGTTGGATTTGATGTAATGGCCAAACTGCGACATTCATTAAAATTGTAGTGCAATTCGGATTAGCAATAATGCCTTGATGAGTGGCGATCGCTTGGGGATTAACTTCTGGCACAATTAACGGAACTTGGGGATCAAGACGAAAAGCACTGGAGTTATCAATTACCACTGCACCTGCTTGAGCTGCTTTGGGAGCCCAAACTTTAGAAACCGAGCCGCCCGCCGAAGCTAGAACTAGATCTATATGATCAAAAGAGCGATCGCTGACTGGGGAAACGGGCAATTTTTCACCCTGAAAGACCAGTGTCTGACCAGCAGAACGGGGAGAAGCTAACAGTTTCAAATCAGCGAGGGGAAACTGACGGCTTGCCAATAATTCTAGCAATTCGGTGCCAACTGCGCCGGTTGCTCCTAAGATTGCGACTCGATAAGATTGACTCAAATTGGGTTCCTCCAGATGGTCTCTTGATATTTAGGGTGTAATAAAGATACAGATAAATCGATAATAGTACAGATATTTTCCGAAATTTATCTAGATGGGTTGGGTTGGTAACTGAGGGACAGTTACACCTAAATAGAGGCAAAGATAACGCTAATTGGACTAATATAGTATATTATAATCAATTTAGAGCAAATAAAATCGGATGAAAATTAAGATCTTTATTTTAGTCCAAAATAAGTTATGATGGTTGATTGCGGTCAGAAGATTTTAGCAAATTTTGGCAGCACCTGGATCAGGTGAAACCGAAAGCAGCCCGGAATACCGCGCTTGTAAATTAATACAGGCAAAAATTACGATTGCTCGTTAAAAATATTGTCAGTAAAGCAAAGGTCTGATGAAAGTAACCCAGGAAAAGCTTCCCGCCAGCCAGATTGGGCTGGAAATCGAAATTACACCAGAAATGTCTAAGCAAGCCTACGAGCAGGTAATTCGGAATTTAACCCGCTCAGCTAATATTCCTGGGTTTCGCAAAGGTAAGGTGCCAAGGCAAATTTTACTGCAAAGGTTTGGCACCCAGCGGCTGAAAGCGAGTGCAGTAGAAGAATTGATTCAAGATAGTCTCAAAAAAGCAGTTGAGCAAGAAAAGATTGAAATAATTGGTCAAGTGGAACTGCGCTCGGCGATCGAGGATTTGATCACTCAGTATGAACCAGGAAAAACCCTCACATTTTCCGCCACAGTAGATGTGCGACCGGAAATTGAGCTGGGTCAGTACACTGGATTAAACTTAAAAGTAGAAGAAGTTCTGTACGATCCGAGCAAAGTTGATCTTTTTTTGGCAGAACGTCAGAAAGGGAGAGCGACTTTGATTCCTGTAGAAGGAAGACCAGCCCAAATTGGAGATGTGGTGGTCATAGATTATCAAGGTGAATTTCCCTCATCAGCTGAGGAAGGTAACGAAATTCCCAGAGTTGAATCGGAAGACTTTGAAGTTGAGCTGGTCGAAGGTCAGTTGCTCCCAGAATTCACCGTCGCGATCGCGGGGATGAATTTGAACGAAAGTAAAGAAGTGCCAGTTCAATTTCCTGCGGATTATCCCCATGAAGATTATGCTGGACGGGCAGCTATTTTTACCATTACGCTCAAGGATATTAAGGAGAAGGAGTTACCCGAATTAGATGATGATTTAGCCCAAGAAATTAGCGAATTTGAGACCATGGCGGAATTAAGAGCATCCTTAGAAGCAAAATATCAAAAGGATGCCCAGGACCAAACCACTAAGAAAAAAAAGGAAGCATTAATAGAGGAATTAGTCCAAGTGGTAAAAGGTGATCTACCGGAAACCATGATTGAAGAAGAACTAAAATTGATGTTGAACCAAACAGTCATGCAGTTAGAAAATGCTGGGGTTGACATCCAAAGAGTGTTGACAGCGGAAATGGTTCAGGAGATGAAACAGCGATCGCGTCCAGATGCGATTAATCGGATTAAAAAAAATCTGGGGCTTGAAGCGATTAGTACCCGCGAATCAATTCAGGTAGAACAGTCGGCGATCGCTAGCAGGATGCGGGAAATTAAGGAAAAACTGGATGATCCCAGAATCGACAATTCCCGCTTAAGAAAATTTGTCGAAGCAGAGCTAATTCAAGAAAAAACCATCGATTGGTTGTTAGAAAATGCCCAGATTGAACTGGTGCCACCTAGCTCTTTAACTCCAGCCCAACCAGAAGCAGAAACTACTCCTGTAGTGGAAACAGTAGCTTCTCCCATAGTAGACCCAGAATCTGAGTCAGGGTCAATACTTACTGATCTGGAAGTATCGGTGGAAGTAGCACCACCACCCGAACCTTCTCCCAGTTTAGAAGAAACAGAAATCACCGTGGAAGTTGTAGCCCAAACTGTACAGGAGCCAGAAAACGAATAACGGAACAGGATTAGGTGTCAGTAATTTTACTTGATACCTAATCCGATCGCCAAAATACGGTAGATATACTGAGCTTGAAAAGGTAAATTCTCGGTAAAACCATGCTAGAATAGCGAGATAAACGCCTTGCTCGTTTTGCAGTAGTTTGCCTAGATTTTTAGAAGCGGCATAATATAATAAAGTAAAATACCTACAGGTATAACCAACCTGACCAGTTAAATTTACCGCAAATTAATCAATAGTATTGATGAAATAAGTTCTATGTTTGTATCTCAGTCTCACCATAAGCCGTTTAGCAGCTTGAACCAATTGACGATCCAATCAGTTGACCCGAAGAATGTTGTCCCAATGGTAGTAGAACATTCTGGTGTAGGTGAACGCGCTTTTGACATCTACTCACGATTGCTGCGAGAACGAATTATTTTTTTGGGCACAGCGATCGATGATACAGTATCAGACTCGATCGTCGCTCAACTTTTGTTCTTAGACGCGGAAGACCCAGAAAAGGATATCCAGATATATATCAACTCTCCAGGAGGGTCAGTCACCGCGGGGATGGCTATTTACGACACCATTCAACAAATTCGCCCCAATGTGATGACCATCTGTTATGGGTTAGCTGCTAGTATGGGAGCATTTCTTTTAACTGCGGGGACATCAGGAAAGCGGATGTCTCTCCCCAGTTCGAGAATTATGATTCATCAGCCCCTCGGAGGTGCCCAAGGACAAGCCGTTGACATCGAAATACAAGCCAAAGAAATCCTTTATCATAAGCATAAGCTGAATGAATTACTGGCTTATCATACGGGTCAGCCCTTAGAGAGAATTGAAGCAGATACCGAACGCGACTTTTTTATGTCTGCGGTTGAAGCTCAACATTACGGTCTCATCGATCAAGTGATCTCTAAACAAAATTTTCCCACCTCAGAAGTGGTTACCGTAGTCAAATAAGAGGCGATTATGTCCCCGAAATACGACTCCCATCTAAAATGTTCGTTTTGTGGTAAGTCTCAAGAACAGGTTCGCAAATTAATCGCTGGTCCAGGAGTCTACATTTGTGATGAATGTGTAGATTTATGTAACGAAATTTTAGATGAGGAGTTATTTGACTCCAATGCTACCCCTCCACAACCAGCCCCTCGTTCATCGGAACCACCACAAAAACGTCGCGCTCGTACTAGCAATATAAACCTGAGTCAAATACCTAAACCTCGAGAGATTAAAAAGTTTCTAGATGAACATGTAATTGGTCAGGAAGAAGCCAAAAAAGTGTTGTCAGTGGCAGTTTACAACCACTACAAACGTTTAAGTGTAGTTCAAATCAAAGGGAGCAGTAAACCGGTATTAGATGATACAGTGGAACTGCAAAAATCCAATATTTTGCTGATTGGTCCAACCGGTTGTGGCAAAACTTTGTTAGCCCAAACTTTGGCAAATCTGCTAGATGTCCCCTTTGCGGTCGCAGATGCAACTACTTTAACAGAAGCCGGATATGTGGGCGAAGATGTAGAAAATATCTTGTTACGTCTCTTACAAGTAGCTGATTTTGATGTGGAAGAGGCTCAACGAGGAATTATCTATATTGACGAAATTGATAAAATTGCCCGCAAAAGTGAAAATCCCTCCATTACGCGAGATGTATCTGGGGAAGGAGTGCAGCAAGCACTTCTGAAAATGTTAGAAGGTACAGTCGCAAATGTACCCCCCCAAGGAGGACGCAAGCACCCCTATCAAGATTGTATCCAAATTGATACCAGCAATATTTTGTTTATCTGTGGTGGTGCGTTTGTTGGTCTGGAAAAAGCAGTGGAGCAGCGCATTGGTAAAAAATCCATTGGTTTTATTCAAGCAGGTGATGCTCAACCCAAGGAAAAACGTGCAGCAGATATTCTGAAGCAATTAGAACCAGATGATTTGGTCAAGTTTGGGATGATTCCTGAGTTCATTGGTCGTGTCCCAATGGTAGCGGTGGTAGAGCCGTTAGATGAAAATACCTTAGCCGCAATTTTGACCGAACCTCGCAATGCGTTGGTTAAGCAATATCAAAAACTGCTGAAGATGGATAATGTCCAGTTAGACTTTAAGCAAGATGCAATTCGGGCGATCGCTCAAGAAGCTTATCGACGCAAAACGGGAGCAAGAGCTTTACGCGGAATTGTGGAAGAATTAATGCTGGATGTAATGTATGAGTTACCATCTCGCAAAGATGTCACTCGTTGTACGGTGACAAGAGAAATGGTAGAAAAGCGATCGACTGCTGAATTACTATTACATCCTTCTTCGTTACCAAAACCAGAATCGGCTTAAATAATTTGATTGAGTGAATCATGGCGGAAATTAAAATTCGTGGTGTTAACCATTATTATGAATGGATAACGGCATCAGAAACCTGCAAGCGATCGGGTAAACCAGTTCTAGTTTTTTTGCATGGTTGGGGAGGATCATGTCGGTATTGGGAAAGCACCGCGCGATCGCTGACAGCTCAATTTGATTGTTTGCTCTACGATTTACGCGGGTTTGGACGGTCGAAATTACCCCGGATTACCCCGGTAGAAATCGACTATAAATTAGAAGAATATGCTGAGGATTTAGCGATCTTACTAGATGAATTAGGTCTAGGGAAAGTTTATATTAATGCTCATTCTATGGGGGGGTCGATCGCGACTTTCTTTTTAAATCGTTATCCCGATCGGGTAGAAAAAGCCATCTTGACCTGTAGCGGAATTTTTGAATATGACGAGGAATCATTCACAGCTTTTCATAAATTTGGTCGTTATGTAGTTCAGTTTCGTCCAGCTTGGTTAGCCTATATTCCTTTTGCTGATAAAATGTTTATTGCCAGGTTTTTGCACCGTCCGTTACCGAGTGCGATGAGTCAGGCTTTTTTAGAAGATTTTCTGAGTGCAGATTATGAAGCAGCATTAGGTACTATTTTTACGGCTGTAAGTAAAAGAGCATCGGAAATTATGCCCGAAGAATTTGCCCGATTAAATATACCAACTTTATTGATTGCTGGGGAATTCGATCGGATTATTCCCGCAGCAATGGGTCGTAAAGCAGCTAATTTAAGTGATAAAATTCAATTTTATCTGATGCAGGATACTGGTCATTTTCCGATGTTAGAAGATCCTGGAACTTATCTTCAGCAAGTTCAGGAATTTTTGGTGTAAGAATTACCCACAATAGTGATATAGATCGGGAATAGAATATATTAATGGGGAATTTTAAATGATCAAAAATATTACCATCAAAAATTTTAGATGCTTCGATAGCTTAAAAGTATCTGAATTTGGAAAAATCAATTTAATTAGTGGTAAAAATAATGTTGGAAAAACTGCACTTTTGGAAGCAATATTTTTAAATAGTTCTCCCAGACCAGATACAATTTTTTTACTTCGTCAGATCAGAAAAGAATCAAGAGATTTTAGTAAAGCTCTACCAGATAGAACTTGGAATAATTTCTTCTTCCAGCAAAATAAAAATAATAAAATCTTAATTGAAGCTACTTTAGAAAATGAAGCCTCAAAAGTAATTGAAATTAGTGTTGATGAATCAATTAAAAACTTTTTAGAAGATGACAGTGAACAGGAAGAAAAAGAAATAAACAGTCTTTTTTCGGGAAGTGAATCAGTAGTATCAGTAATGCACATTAAAACAAAGATAGACAATCAAAATTCATTTGAAACTCAAATTCTGGCAAGCTCTAAAGCATTGATAGGGAAAGATATTAAGCTTCCAGATATTAAAGATACTTTCTTTGTTCCCGCTTTTTTGAGAATCTCTAATAGAGAATTGGCAAATGAATTTGATAAAGCTCGTTTTAACAAAAGGGATAAGGAGGTTTTAAAAGCGTTTCAAACCATTGATTCTTCTATAATTCTGGTCGAAAGTTTTAGTATTGGTGAACCTAACATTTATTTAACAAGAGCAGGAGAAGATCTATTACCTTTATCATTGTTTGGTGATGGTATTAGTCGAATTGCTGATATTATATTAAAGCTTGTTAACAATGATAATAGTATTTTATTAATTGATGAAATTGAAAATGGTATTCATCACTCTAATCAAGTTTACTTCTGGAATCTTCTTTATCAGCTAGCTGATCGATTTAATATTCAAATCTTTGCAACAACCCATAGTTTAGAAATGACCCAGGCTTTTATAGAAGCTGGCGTAGAACATGATATTTTAGCTGCTCATTTTGAGATAACCAGAAACGCTAAAACAGGAAATCTTGTTGCAATCAGACGAGATTTAGATACTTTAGATTATGGGATAAAACACAAAAAAGAGGTGAGAGGTGGGTAGTAATATTCTGATTGTAGAAAGCAAAAATGATCAGTATTTCTTTAAAGCCATCATTGACTATCTTAACTATGATATAGCAATTGCACCGCCCATTCTACTTTCAGAGGAAGACTATCGCTCAATGAATGGTTTAGCTTTAAAGAAAGCTCTTAAAGATTTAAAGGCTGATATCGAAAAGGGTGAGATTGAAAAAATAGGTATAATTATCGATGCTGATAATCATTCAAAAGAAGATCGGATTACCTTTATAAATAAATATATTCAAAAAGTATTTCCAGGTTCACCATTACTTAGTAACACCAACGAGTTGATCAATTTAAGTTTTGCTGAATTTAATATTCAATTAGCCTGTTATTTGACTAATGTTGATGGACAAGGAGAACTTGAGACAGTCTTAAAAGTAATTAAGAATAGGACTTCTATTTATGCTGATTGTCTAGAAAGTTGGAAAGCTTGTTTGCAAAGTCAACACAAAACAATCACGATTAAAGAGTTTGATAAATTTTGGGTTTCCATGTACCTTAGATTTGATACCTGTTCAGATGATGAAAAGCGTCAAGCCGAGCGTAAGTGTAGCATGAAAGGATTTGAATATGTGATGAAAGAAAAAGTAACTATTTGGGATTTTGAGAATTCCATCTTAGATGATTTGAAGCACTTTCTTCAATTATTTTGCTAATATGTTCAACCCCTA
Organism: uncultured cyanobacterium; assembly: GCA_963744145.1. GTDB lineage: Bacteria > Cyanobacteriota > Cyanobacteriia > Cyanobacteriales > CAWUOF01 > CAVUSO01. The sequence goes on from CAVUSO010000001.1 coordinate 4,220,534, forward strand.
AATAACTCCATACTTTTTAAACCAAGCTTTTAAAAGTTCCCATCCATCTTCAGCTTGCTTTTGCCGATAGGATGAGCGATAATCAGCATTAAAACCGTGGGGAGTATCAGGATATAAAATAATCTCTGAACCGCTTGAACTAGATTGAAGTGCCTGACCCATTTTTTCCACTGAGTCAACTGGAATATTAGTATCTTGATCGCCATAAAGTCCTAATACAGGTACTGTTAAAGTAGCAGCAATATCAATCGGATTGATCGGAGTTAAAGTTGTAGGTTTACCAACTAAACGTCCATACCAAGCCACACCTGCTTTTACGTTTGGATTATAAGCTGCATATAACCAGACAATCCTTCCACCCCAACAAAAACCAGTAATTCCTAACTTATCAATATTGGCTTTTCCCGTTTTTTGTGCCCAATTTACAGTAGCATCTAAATCGGACATGACTTGAGCATCAGGAACTTTAGAAACAACTTTGCTAATAATTTCTGAAGGATTACTAATTTTAGAAACATCACCTTGACGAGCATAAAGTTCGGTCGCGATCGCAAAATAACCCAATTTAGCCAAACGACGACAAATATCCTGAATGTGGGCATGAACACCAAAAATTTCCTGCACTACTAATATAACGGGAAAATTCTCCCCAATTGCGGGCATAGCTCGATAAGCAGGGATTTCACCATCTGAAACCGGAATTTTTACTTGTCCAGCGATTAAACCGTTACTATCGGTGACAATTGTTTTGGCAGAAATTGGCCGAACTGCTAGGGCAAAAGATGTAGCTAAGGCAGTTACAATGATAAATTGCCGACGGGTCAAATCGGACATTAGCTGTTCCCTCTAAGTATTTTTGAGCATAGTTTACTATAAATACCTGGCAAAAATCAGTGAGGTATATTTAGTCGTAATGGCTCAAGGCAGATTTGAACTGCCGACCTTGGGCTTATGAGTCCCCTGCTCTAACCAACTGAGCTACTGAGCCTTTTTTTCATGCTTTCACAGCATAACACATCTAATCGGCGATCGCTACCCCTAATTTAAAAAAAATTCCCAAGGGCCAAAAATCTATGTTTGCCAATATCTTATCCTAGAAGAAGAACGATTTGCAGCTATCCTGAAAAACTTATGAGTCTGAATGTAGTCACCTTAGTCGGTCGTGTCGGTGGAGAACCAGATGTCAAATACTTCGAGTCTGGTGCAGTTAAGTGTAAATTAACCTTGGCAGTCAACCGCATCAGTCGCAATAGCGATCAACCAGACTGGTTTAATCTGGAAATATGGGGCAAAACCGCCGAAATCGCGGCTAACTATGTCCACAAAGGTAGTTTGATCGGAGTAAAAGGTTCTTTAAAAATTGAGAGTTGGAGCGATCGCAACACCGGACAACAACGCTCAACACCAATCATTAAAGTAGAAAAGTTGGATCTATTAGGTTCTAAACGGGATAACGAAAACAATGCTGGTTATCAGAACGAGAACCCGGACAATTTTTAATTTTGTGGTCAATCCGAACCAGATTTAACCTAGTACAGTCTGAAAAGAACATTTGTGGGACAGGCATCTTGCCTGTCAATAACATAGATCAATAAGGTTATTTGCAGGTTTAGCCTACTGTCTAGCTTTATAATTTTGAGACTAGACCTCTTGCAAAAATAAATAGGACAGGCAAGATGCCTGTCCCACCAGAATAAAGAACATTTGTGGGACAGGCATCTTGCCTGTCAATAACATAGATCAATAAGGTTATTTGCAGGTTTAGCCTACTGTCTAGCTTTATAATTTTGAGACTAGACCTCTTGCAAAAATAAATAGGACAGGCAAGATGCCTGTCCCACCAGAATAAAGAACATTTGTGGGACAGGCATCTTGCCTGTCAATAACATAGATCAATAAGGTTATTTGCAGGTTTAGCCTACTGTCTAGCTTTATAATTTTGAGACTAGACCTCTTGCAAAAATAAATAGGACAGGCAAGATGCCTGTCCCACCAGAATAAAGAACATTTGTGGGACAGGCATCTTGCCTGTCAATAACATAGATCAATAAGGACTTTTGCAAGAGGTCTACTGTCTCCCTACGAATATAAAAATAAATTAATGACTAGGCAAAGAGTTCTTTCTGGAGTTCAACCAACTGGTAATCTGCACTTGGGTAACTATTTGGGAGCGATCCGGAACTGGGTTGAAGGTCAACATCAGTATGAAAATTTCTTCTGTGTAGTAGATTTACACGCGATCACAGCTCCTCATAATCCAGCTACTCTTGCTGCGGACACCCACACGATCGCTGCACTCTATTTAGCTTGTGGGATTGATTTAGCATACTCCCATATTTTCATTCAATCCCATATCTCCGCCCATAGTGAACTAGCTTGGTTATTTAACTGCATCACACCCATCAACTGGCTCACCGACATGATCCAGTTTAAAGAAAAAGCCATCAAGCAAGGAGAAAACGTTAATACTGGTTTACTTGATTATCCAGTTTTGATGGCAGCAGATATATTACTCTACCAAGCTGACAAAGTGCCTGTAGGAGAAGATCAAAAGCAACACTTAGAGCTAACTAGGGACATTGCAGCCCGATTTAACCATCAATTTGCTCAGAATAAACCAGTATTAAAACTCCCGGAGCCCTTAATTCGGAGGGAGGGAGCGCGAGTCATGAGTTTAACCGATGGGACTCGCAAAATGTCTAAGTCTGACCCTTCTGAATTAAGTCGGATTAATCTCCTTGATTCACCAGAAGAAATCCAGAAAAAAATTAAACGCTGCAAAACTGACCCGATTCGCGGTTTAACCTTTGATGATCCAGAACGTCCGGAAAGTAAAAATTTACTTACCTTATATATGCTCCTGTCGGGTAAAACTAAGGAAACTGTCATCGCTGAATGTCAAGACATGGGTTGGGGACAATTCAAACCATTGCTGACAGAAACTACTATTACAGCTCTGACTCCGATTCAACAAAAATATCGGGAAATTAGGGATGATCCGGGGTATCTAGCATCTGTACTACGACAAGGAAGAGAAAATGCAGCCGCGATCGCGAATGATACCCTGGCTCAAGTAAAAGCTGCGATGGGTTATGCAGTACCACTTTAAAAGCAAAAGGAAACAAAACTATCCTTGATCTACATCAATTCTAGCAATAGCCAATTTGCGGATTAAATTTCATGTCAACTTTTAGTGATTCCCCCCCATCTTTGTTACCTGGACATCGGTTTCGGACTGCGGTCCAAACCGGTGAATTTTTAATCACTGCGGAAATTTCACCTCCGAAAGGTGGAAATGTCGCGGAAATGGTGAAAATGGGGCAACTAATCAAAGATCGAGTTCATGCTGTCAATATTACTGATGGTAGTCGTGCTGTTTTACGGATGTGCCCTTTAGCAGCTTCAATTATTTTATGGCAACATGGCATTGAGCCGATTTGTCAGGTCGCTTGTCGCGATCGCAATTCGATTGGACTTCAAGCTGATCTAATGGGAGCCCATGCTTTGGGGATTCATAATATTCTCGCTTTAACTGGTGACCCGGTAAAAGTCGGAGACCATCCCAAAGCTAGAAGTGTGTTTGAACTTGAATCAGTGCGATTATTAGAATTAATTAAACAACTCAATCTGGGGTGCGATGGGAATGGTAACTCCCTGACTGATGGACCAACTGATTTATTTGTGGGTGCCGCAGTTGATCCCCAATCCTCCAGTTGGTCAGGTTTACAACGTCGGTTTGAGCGGAAATTAGCCGCAGGAGCGCAATTCTTTCAAAGCCAATTAATTTCTGATTTTCAGAAATTAGAAAAGTTTATGAATGAAATCGCCATTGGTAGTAATAAACCAATATTAGCCGGAATTTTTCTGATTAAATCAGCGAAAAATGCTCAGTTTTTAAATAAAAATGTCCCCGGAATCAAAATTCCCGAATCAATTATTAATCGACTAGCAAATGCTCCGCACCCTTTGCAGGAAGGAATCGCGATCGCTGCTGAACAAATCCAGGAAGCACGTCAACTCTGTCAAGGAATACACCTGATGGTCATTAAGCGGGAAGACTTAATTCCCCAAATTTTAGATCAAGCTGGAATTAAACCACTGCGGTAGTTACAGCAATTTATTTAACCAATTATTGCTGAGGTTTAAAAAAAATTAAAAATAAATAGCGATCGCATACAACCAAATCCCCGACGCGATCGCTTTCCGGTAAAAATTAACCGATAATCACTCCTTTTTCATATTACTATCTGATTCATTTTTCACTAACCCAATTGCGCCTTCCAAATTCGCACTAACCAAATTCGCACCAGACAGATTGGCCCGACTCAAATGAGCGTTTAAAAGATTAGCATTAGACAGATTAGCATTAGACAAGTCTGTACTCCCTAGATCCGCACCACTCAAATTAGCACCAGTCAAGTCAGCACTACTGAGATCCGCAGCTCGGAGATCCGCACCCCTGAGATCCGCACCTCTGAGATTAGCACCTTGTAAATTTGTAGCTTGTAGATCGGCTCCTGTTAAATCAGCATCATTGAGATAAGCAAAGAATAAATTGGCATTACTTAAATCTGCCTTATTCAAATTGCTACCCTTTAGGTTTGCACCTCCAAGAATAGCACTTCTTAGACTTGCACCCTCTAAGTGACAATGTTGGCATTGTCTTGTTTCCAGCAACCGTCTAATATCTTCAGACTTGGCCCAACAGCCCGAGCAAATTGTGAGCAATAGCGCTCCGGTAGCTAGGATTCTTCGTTTCACATTTTCTTTCCTTGGTGGCGACCCCATTCCCTATTTTCTATTATCTGTCAATGAGGGTAGTACCCCTGCATTGCTTCATACCTTACTTACAATTTAAAGTAAAAAAGCCTAGCACAGGATATGGTGTCATTAAAGAAAAGCTTGATGGGGGAGATTAAGTCGAGGTCAGTATAGAAAAACACAGTCTCTTGAAAGACTAACGCTTTATGCCACAATAGCAGGATGGATCGAGGGAAATTTTTTACCATGTCAGATAGTCCACATCAAAAATCACTTTGTCCTTTCTCCTAATTGATAAGAAGAACGGATGTCTAATGGCAACATGAATAGACAAACTCAATCAGCTAAAAAACATAGCAGATGATCTCCGGATCGATCACCCCAAGGAATTTGCTTGAATTTACCCTGTGATTTTCAGCGTTGAATCAAGTTAGCTGTCCTTTGAGCCCACCCATGATGAGAGAATAGTTGAATTTTACCCAGTTTAGCCATAGCTCGGCTCTGGGAAAACCGACAATCCGATTGGGCAACCAATCATGCAAACACTCTGATTGCTAAGATCAATTTGTCATATTACCCTGGATATATCCAAATTAAAATATTTTTCTAGCAATCGTTACTTAAAGCTGATCAATTATCAAAATTAATACTGATATAAATGATAGGTAGCTCTTATGTTAGGTTACCTAGAATATCCATGCAAGACTTATTTGAAATCGCCGCTGGTTCTATGATTGGTCGAGATCATTTTTTAGCTGGCAAAAATAACCAGGACAGCTATCATACTATATCTTCAGCCCAATTTACAATTGGGATTGTCTGTGATGGTTGTGGTGGTAGTAAGCATAGTGAAGTAGGAGCTAAGATCGGTGCAGTTCTCGTTGCAGAAACAATTAGAAGTCTATTATCTGAGCCATTTCCCCAGATAGATTGGCAACAAATTCAACAAGTAATTCTCACTCATTTGAAAAATCTGGCTCAGTCAATGGGAGAAAATTTTCACCAAATATTAAACGAATATTTCCTATTTACGATTGTTGGGATATTAATTACACCCACAAAAGTAACAATTTTTTCAGTCGGAGATGGAATTATAATTGTAAATGGGAAGGTTATGGAAATTGGACCTTTTCCTGATAATGCACCACCTTATTTGACTTATGGGATTTTGCATCATCCTCCAGATGATTGTCCCCAAAACTCTCACTTATTTCAGATCCATCAACAGTTACCACTTGAAGAGGTGGAATCAATTTTGATTGGTACTGATGGAGCGATCGCTTTACTTAATTCTGCCCACTTATTGTTACCAGGAAAATCTGAACCTGTTGGTTCTATTAGTCAATTTTGGCAAGAGGATCGATATTTTCGTAACCCCGATCTCCTCCGACGTAAATTAGCTTTAATTAATCGTCAAATCACTCAACCAGATTGGCATAACCATCAACTAATTCAGCAAAAAGGTTTATTAGCTGATGATACCACATTAATCGTCATGAGAAAGCGAAAAAAATCAGATGAATATTTATGTCAAAGGTAAAAAAATTCGTCTCGATCCCAGCCAATCGATTGGTAAGGGTGGAGAAGCTGAATTATATCAGATCGATGATCATCAAGTTCTGAAAGTCTTTAAACAACCCAACCATCCCGATTATCAAAATTCACCGATTGCCCAACAAGCAGCTCGCGATCGCTTAAGTGAACATCAGCAAAAATTACCCCAATTTCCTCGTAATTTACCTCCCCTTGTCATCCCACCAGACACCTTAGCTACTGATGCTAAAGGACAAACTATTTTAGGTTATACCATGCCTTTAGTGAAAGATGCAGTAGTATTAATGAAATATAGCGATCGGAATTTTCGCAATCAGGGAATTTCCCATCAAACTGTTGTCCAAATATTTCAAGATTTACATACTACGATAAGTCAAATTCATGAGGTTCAAGTTGTCCTTGGTGATTTTAATGATTTAAACATTTTAATTAACCAGAATCAAGCTTATTTAATTGATGCTGATTCTTTTCAATATGGTGGTTATTTATGTCGAGTATTTACCGCTCGGTTTGTTGACCCACTGCTTTGCCATCCCCAACAATCAAAACCAGTTTTACACCAACCTTACTCCGCTAATTCTGATTGGTATGCTTTTGGAGTAATGTTAATGCAATGTTTGCTATTTGTCGATCCTTATGGTGGAGTTTATCGACCCAAAAATCCCAGTCAAAAAATTCTCCATGATGCTAGATTTTTACACCGAATTACGATCTTTAATCCTGAAGTAAAATATCCGAAACCAGCTCTACCATATCAATTACTACCTGATGAATTAATCCATTATTTTTATCAAGTATTTGTGCAAGATGTCCGGGGAAAATTTCCGCGATCGCTCCTAGAGCAATTAATCTGGACAAAATGTGTGAACTGTCATCTAGAACACGCTCGTCCTACTTGTCCCAACTGTACTTTAGCCACACCTGTACCAACATTAATAGTAACAAAAGTCCGCGGTACTGTAACAGCAACCAGAATTTTTGAAACAGCAGGAATTATTTTATATGCAGTGGTACAAACCGGAAAATTACAATGGATCTATCATGATCAAGGTGAATTTAAACGGGAAGACAATCTCACAATTTTCAGCGGAGAATTAGATCCCCAACTAAAATTTCGGATCAAACATAAAACCACACTCATCGGTAAACGAGAGCAACTAATTACCCTAATTCCAGATCAAACTCCCCAACGTTTAGTAGTAGAAAGCTTTGATGTGAATGAAGATTATCGTTACTGGACCTATGGTGGTCAATTATTACGGGATGGTCAACTAGGACCTGAATATATTGGTGATGTTTTAGCTCATCAAACTCAGTTTTGGGTAGGGTCTCATTTTGGATTTGGATTTTATCATGCTGGATATTTGCATATTTTCTTTGTCTTTAATAGTAAAAAACGGGGTATTAATGATCAAGTTAAACTTCCAACTTGGACTGGACAACTACTAAATTCAACTTGTACCTTTACCCCAGAACGTTGCTGGTTTTTTTGGTCAACTCAAGAACAAGGAAAAACTATTCATCGATGTGCAGTGATTCGGTTTGATGGTATAGTGGAGGCAACCAGTCAAAGTGAATTAGGAGATGGTTCTTGGTTGGGAAATAGTAATTTCCATCTTTCCAGCAATGGTACATGTGCTGTCGGCAATTTTTTACTGGTTGCTACTGATGATGGGATTATCCGAGTTGAGATCCAACATGACCAAATTATCCAAACAAAAGCATTTACTGACACAGAACCTTTGGTTGATTCTAGTTGTCAATTATTTTCTAGTTCCACCGGATTATATGTGGTAAATCAGCGAGAAATTTTGCTTTTGGAAATTAAATAACGAGTTAAATTTATGACAACACCAACAATCAACCAATTACCAATTCCCCCCCATTTTAAGCCGAAAATCGTGGGAGAAGTTTGGCAAGTTTTATATCAAGAGCGGGCTCGCGATGCAAAAACTTGGGCTAATCAAAATAGGATTCAACCCGCAGCAAAAGATCAAACTCGGATTTGTTTAATGATCATTGATGCTCAGAATACTTTTTGTATTCCCAAATTTGAATTATTTGTTGCTGGTCAATCTGGGACTGGTGCAGTAGATGATAATGTAAGACTATGTGAGTTTATTTATCGAAATCTGGGGGTAATTACGGCGATCGCTCCGACGATGGACACCCATACAGCGATGCAAATTTTCCATCCTTTGTTCTGGATTAATGATGCAGGAGAACATCCGCTTCCTGCTGCGACTCATATTACCTTAAATGATGTGCAAACTGGAGTTTGGAAAGTTAACCCAGCAGTTGCTTATAGTATCGCAGGTGGCAATTATTTAGCCTTGCAAAAACACGCTTTACACTATGTGAAAAAATTAAGTGATGAGGGTAAATATCCCTTGACAATTTGGCCCTATCATTCGATGTTAGGTGGGATTGGTCATGCTCTAGTTGCCGCAGTGGAAGAAGCGATATTTTTTCATAATATTAGTAGAAATAGTCAAACTTTATTTGAAATTAAAGGTGGTAATCCCTTAACTGAAAATTATTCAGTATTGCGTCCAGAAGTATTAGATGATGCAGAAGGAAGACCGATCGCGCAGAAAAATACTCGTTTTATTCAGAAACTACTTAACTTTGATGTCGTGATTATTGCTGGACAAGCTAAAAGTCATTGTGTTGCTTGGACAATTGACGACTTATTAACCGAAATTCTCGCAGTTGATCCCCAGTTAGCTAAAAAAGTTTATCTATTAGAAGATTGTACTTCTCCTGTAGTTGTCCCAGGAGTAATCGACTTTACCAATCAAGCAAATGAAGCTTTTAACCGATTTGCTCAAGCGGGAATGCACATTGTGACATCGACTCAACCAATTCAAACTTGGGCAAATATTCCGATTTAATTTCAACCGCGATCGACTGAACTAATCACCCCTAAATAAACTTATGAGTCAAACACCTAATCTCAACCATCTTTTCCAATCCGCTCACGCAGAAGGATTATTATCAACTGCATCGATCGAAGTCTTAAATATCATCGACATTGGGGCCCAAATTCAAGCAGGTTTGGGAGTAAATGTAGATGATGTGAGTGCTAGTGAAGTAGTGCTAGTGACAATTATGCCAGATGATTCAGGTTCGATTCGTTATGCTAATAATCAGCTAGTCGTGCAAGAAGGGCATAATGTGGTTTTAGATGCACTTTTAACATCAAATCACCAAGATAGCATTTTAGTTCATACTCGTTACTTAAACGGTCATATTCTCTATCCTTATTGTCTGTTAAACCAAGCAGTAAGAATGGATAACACTAATTATAATCCCAATAAAGGAACACCACTATATGATCAAACAGTGGTTTTATTGGGAACAGTTTTAGCTAAATCCCAAGAGTTTGCTGATAATGGAGTTCCAGTCAGAACTGTAACTTTAATTATTACTGATGGTGCCGATGAACATTCCGTCCGAGCTAGTGCAAAAACCGTTAGTAATTTAGTCAAAGATCTGCTAATGACAGAAACACATATTATTGCTGCGATGGGAATTTATGACGGTAAAACTGATTTTCACAAAATTTTCCAAGAGATGGGAATTCGACCAGAATGGATTCTGACTCCTGGCAATAATCAAAAAGAAATTCGTCGAGCATTTCAGGTATTTTCTCAGTCCGCAGTTAGAGCTAGTCAAGGTGCAGTTGGATTTAATCAAACCGCTCTAGGAGGTTTTGGGATACCGTAATCGATAGCGATCTAATCAATCTTTAAAAGTGGGAGCGGTTAGAGATGATTAATCTAAAATGATTCATCAAACTAACCGCTAGATTGAGACATTGAGGGTCAGGGTCTTCGGATTTTTCCGAACTTAGCTGTTCTGAATTAAAAGTTCGGGTACTACTGCCAGAGCCTTCCATTTTTTTGTTTTTTAGGGTTGGGAAAATATTGACCCAAACAAGTTATAAACGACCTTAGAGATTTTCAACTCGGTTGATCTATCTAACACACAGATCGAGTAAATTATGCTACTACTGCTTCGGGAGTAGGTTGTTCCAGAAAAATTTCTCCCGATGGATCATCATATCCATAGAGTTCCGCATAACGACCCCAATCCGTGGCAGTTTTTAATTGTCGTTGTGCTTCCTGGGGACTAAAGTGACTTTCGAGAATGTCTAAAATTAGTTCTTCAGAAATCCGTTGATTGCGTTTAGCTTGGAGCAGACGATTGATTTGTTGCACTAAACGAATATGAGTAAGTAGTTGTTCGCGCACAATTTGTTTGCGATCGTCAATGCTACCTTCAATAAATTTAGATCCTAAGGAGGTGAGACTAATATCCCCCTCCGCTAATTTGACAAAATCTAGCAATTTCGCACCTTCAACGATCGGCAAAATTTCATCTACCTCTAATTGCAATTCTTGAGCTAGACGATATAAATCCTCATTTTGTCGATCTTCTAATAATTCCAACAAACCAGCGATCGAACCAACTCGGACATGGGGTAAAGATTGATATTTTTGCGGAACTGGAGAATCTGGTTCGGTGACAGGATCGACAGATGTTTGAGTTTCGGGCATTAAATCGGGGTTGGTCAGGATTTTATAGACTTGATCGACTAACGCTTGAAAACTGGGGCTTTGGCGATCGCGATAATGGGGTAAGGAGACAGATAATTCTGCTCGTACTCGTCCAGGATTTCGTCCTAACACAATAATCCGATCGGCTAGAATTACTGCTTCTTCAATACTGTGGGTAACGATTAACACCGTTTGAGTGGGAATCCGACGTTCGATCCATAAATCCAATAGCTCAAAACGTAAGTTTTCCGCAGTTAACACATCCAGAGCTGAAAATGGTTCATCCATGCACAATAATTCTGGTTCTACCGCTAAAGCTCGGGCAAAACCAACCCTTTGACGCATTCCTCCAGAAAGTTCTTTGGGGTAAGCATTTTCAAATCCATCTAACCCAATAATATCAATCATCCGTAGGGCTTTTTGTCGGCGTGATTCTGGTGGTTCTCCCTTCGCTTTTAGTCCTAGTTCCACATTTTCCAATACCGTTAACCAAGGATAAAGAGCAAAATTTTGAAAAACGATCGCCACACCAGAATTTAACCCAAGCAGAGGACGATTATGATAAACTACCTGACCATTTGTGGGCTGATTTAACCCAGCAATCATCCGCATAATCGTCGATTTACCTGAACCCGAAGGACCTAATAAGGCCACAATCTCTCCGATATGGAGTTCGAGGTTAATATTTTCCAAAATGGTAATTTTCTGGCCGTTTGGTTGCTGATAAGACTTACTGACTTCTTCTAGCTTGATCAGGAGTTGGTTTTCTGCTTTAACCATGATGATTTCCCTGTTCCCTAAAATATTTTTAATTTACCCACAGCAAGCATCGGTTATTCTGGTCTTCTGGTCAATATCTTAAGATTAGAACTTTTGATGATTTTCTTAATTGAGAAATAGTCATTTCACCCCTCCCTAAATTGGCCTATTTACACGATTATAATCTCAATGTAAACTAAGAATAAATTAAGGGTGTTGGGGATCAGATCAGACAGTCCCAAATTTAAGGTTGTTTAATCAGGTAGAGTGAAATTGGTGATGACTTAAACGCGCATTTCTTCACTGAACCATATTAATATATAGTTGATCTGTTGGCTGCATAGATGGTGAGGGCAAAGCATTTCGGTATTATTATTCTTCCCTTCGACTACGCTCAGGGTAAACGCTTCAGTTATGATTTATGCACCGAAATGCTTTGCCCCTACAAGTTAACTGAACTGGATTGAATTATATATTATTTTTCAAGCCAACTAGGTTCAGTCAGCGCCCCTTACTTTTTGTCCGAGATCCTGTAGGGGTGAAGCATTCGGGCGATAATTGAGCGTTCAAACCAGTAATATTATACCCGAATGCTTCACCCTGCTTTTGCGCCGAGATCCCCAAAAATATTCTTAACTGAACCCTATTAATATATAGTTGATCTGTTGGTTGCATGGATGGTGAGGGCAAAGCATTTCGGTATTATTATTCTTCGCTTCAGTTATGATTTATGCACCGAAATGCTTTGCCCCTACAAGTTAACTGAACTGGATTGGATTATATATTATTTCTCAATCCAACTAGGTTCCGTCGGTGCCCCTTGCCTTTTGTCCGAGATCCTGTAGGGGTGAAGCATTCGGGCGATAATTGAGCGTTCAAACCAGTAATATTATACCCGAATGCTTCACCCTGCTTTTGCGCCGAGATCCCCAAAAATATTCTTAACTGAACCCTATTAATATATAGTTGATCTGTTGGCTGCATAGATGGTGAGGGCAAAGCATTTCGGTATTATTATTCTTCCCTTCGACTACGCTCAGGGTAAACGCTTCAGTTATGATTTATGCGCCGAAATGCTTTGCCCCTACAAGTTAACTGAACTGGATTGAATTATATATTATTTTTCAAGCCAACTAGGTTCAGTCAGCGCCCCTTACTTTTTGTCCGAGATCCTGTAGGGGTGAAGCATTCGGGCGATAATTGAGCGTTCAAACCAGTAATATTATACCCGAATGCTTCACCCTGCTTTTGCGCCGAGATCCCCAAAAATATTCTTCACTAAACCCTATTAATATATAGTTGATCTGTTGGTTGCATGGATGGTGAGGGCAAAGCATTTCGGTATTATTATTCTTCGCTTCAGTTATGATTTATGCACCGAAATGCTTTGCCCCTACAAGTTAACTGAACTGGATTGGATTATATATTATTTCTCAATCCAACTAGGTTCCGTCAGTGCCCCTTGCCTTTTGTCCGAGATCCTGTAGGGGTGAAGCATTCGGGCGATAATTGAGCGTTCAAACCAGTAATATTATACCCGAATGCTTCACCCTTCGACTACGCTCAGGGTAAACCCTGCTTTTGCGCCGAGATCCCCAAAAATATTCTTAACTGAACCCTATTAATATATAGTTGATCTGTTGGCTGCATGGATGGTGAGGGCAAAGCATTTCGGTATTATTATTCTTCGCTTCAGTTATGATTTATGCACCGGAATGCTTTGCCCCTACAAGTTAACTGAACTGGATTGGATTATATATTATTTCTCAATCCAACTAGGTTCCGTCGGTGCCCCTTGCCTTTTGTCCGAGATCCTGTAGGGGTGAAGCATTCGGGCGATAATTGAGCGTTCAAACCAGTAATATTATACCCGAATGCTTCACCCTGCTTTTGCGCCGAGATCCCCAAAAATATTCTTAACTGAACCCTATTAATATATAGTTGATCTGTTGGCTGCATGGATGGTGAGGGCAAAGCATTTCGGTATTATTATTCTTCCCTTCAGTTATGATTTATGCGCCGAAATGCTTTGCCCCTACAAGTTAACTGAACTGGATTGGATTATATATTATTTCTCAATCCAACTAGGTTCCGTCAGTGCCCCTTGCCTTTTGTCCGAGATCCTGTAGGGGTGAAGCATTCGGGCGATAATTGAGCGTTCAAACCAGTAATATTATACCCGAATGCTTCACCCTGCTTTTGCGCCGAGATCCCCAAAAATATTCTTAACTGAACCCTATTAATATATAGTTGATCTGTTGGCTGCATGGATGGTGAGGGCAAAGCATTTCGGTATTATTATTCTTCCCTTCGACTACGCTCAGGGTAAACCCTTCAGTTATGATTTATGCACCGAAATGCTTTGCCCCTACAAGTTAACTGAACTGGATTGAATTATATATTATTTTTCAATCCAACTCGGTTCCGTTAGTGCCCCTTGCATTTTGCCGAGCCAATCAATTAGATAATCAAGTTGTTTATCTGCACTTAATACTCCCATTCCTCTGACAGTTACTTTCCCTGGTGTATAAACAAATTTGGGATGTAAATGTTCTGGCAGATTTGCTATTAATAATTTCCATCCAGGTTCTGCCATTGGTGTTTCTAAGACTATATGTTGTTTTCCTTCCGGTTTAATCCGCGAAAAACCGACTTTCTTACCCAGTTGTTTTAGTTCCATTACTCTTAATAATTGAGTAGCAGGAAGAGGAATATTACCGTAGCGATCGCACCATTCCGAAGCGATCGCTGTTAATTCACCTTTTGATGTAGCAGCAGCGACCGCACGATAAGCACTCATTTTTTGATCTAAATCTGGAATATAATCAGCCGGAATAAAGGCAGTTAAACTCAAATCAATTTGGGTATCATCAACTTGGGGAATTTCCTGACCTCTAATTTCTCGAATTGCTTCTTGTAACATTTCTGTATAAAGATCAAATCCAATTGCATCCAATTGACCTGATTGTTCAGCTCCCAAAATATCTCCGACCCCGCGAATTTCCATATCGCGCATTGCTAACTGATATCCCGAACCTAATTGGGTAAATTCTTGAATCGCTCGCAATCTTTTTCTAGCATCATCACTTAAAGCTCCTGTACCATGTTCACCAGCAGGATAAAATAACCAAGCATGGGCTTGAATTCCAGCTCTTCCTACTCTACCGCGCAATTGATAAAGTTGAGCTAATCCAAACCGATGAGCATCTTCTATTAAAATAGTATTTACTCGGGGAATATCTAACCCAGATTCAATAATTGTCGTACAAATTAAAATATCGGCTTCACCATTACTAAAACTGAGCATAGTAGCTTCCAATTCTGATTCAGCCAATTGACCATGAGCGATCGCAATTCGCGCTCCTGGGATCATTAATTGTAACTTAACGGCAATTTCCTCAATCCCTTCAATCCGAGGGACTACATAAAACACCTGACCTCCCCGATCTAATTCTTGTCGAATTCCGGTCCGAACTGCATCAGGATGATAAGGAGCTAAATGAGTTTGAATGGGACGACGTGAGGGAGGTGGAGTAGTAATCAAACTCATCTCCCGAATTCCAGACAATGCCATATATAATGTGCGCGGGATCGGTGTAGCTGTTAATGTCAATACATCTACTTGAGCTTTGAGACTTTTAATCTTTTCTTTTTGAGTGACTCCAAACCGTTGTTCTTCATCTACTACCAACAGTCCCAAATCCTTAAAATTAACTCCCTTACCTAAAATTGCATGAGTCCCCACTACTACATCTAACTCTCCAGTCGCTAAACGTCGTTGAATGTCCCGTCGTTCATCAGCAGACCGAAAACGATTTAATAGTCCCACATTAATTGGGTAAGGAGCAAAACGTTCTTTTAAAGTGTGATAGTGCTGCTGAGTTAGAATTGTGGTAGGAGCCAATAAAGCCACCTGTTTACCAGCAGTAATAGCTTTAAAAATACTTCTAATCGCTACCTCAGTTTTGCCAAAACCCACATCCCCACAGACTAAACGATCCATGGGTTGGTTTGATTCCATATCTCGTTTGACATCTTGGGTTGCTTTCAACTGATCGGGAGTTGGTTGATAATGAAACGAATCTTCTAATTCCTCTTGCCAAGGTAAATCAGGTGGATAAGCATAACCTTGTTGTTGCGCTCTTTTAGCATAAAGCTTCAGCAAATCAACTGCTAATTTTTTAATGGCTTTTCTAGCCCTACTTTTAGTATTCTCCCAAGCTTTCCCGGTTAATTTACTTAATTCTGGTGCTTTATCACCTGCGGTCCGATAGCGAGATAATGATCCCAACTGATCAGCTGCGACTCTGAGTAAACCATCAGCATACTTCACTACTAAATATTCGCGAGTTTCATTATTCAGGGTGAGACTTTCCAATTTGAGAAATTTCCCTACCCCATGACGTTTGTGAACGACATAATCTCCTTGACTTAATTTATTGGGATCAACTTGTTGAGAAGCAGCACGACGACGTTTCCGAATATAGCCCACACTTGCTAAAACGTGCTGACCATAAAATTCCCGATCGGTGACGATGATCAGTCGGAAGGTGGGGAGAAGAAAACCTTCTAATTCCGCTAAACCACTATATTTCAGAGCGATCGGGATATGTTGGGTATGGAGTTTATCGATCGCGGGATAGTCGTGGGGATTAGGAATAAATTGGGCAGGACAATCATGTTCTTGTAATAAAGACACACTCCGACTAGGTTGAGCAGAAATCAGAAAGACCGAAAACCCTTGAATAATTTCACTCCGAATCGTTTCAGCAATTTTAGCAAATTGGTGGGGCATTACCGGTAAAGGACGACTCGCTAAATTCATTGGTTGATAATTTTCTAGCGATCCCCGTTGACTGCGGTCTTCTACTAATTCCGATAGAAATATCCGCTCCCATTTAGCTGTAGCTTCCAAAGAATCGGCAAAATTGCGGTGCATTTTCAGAAACTGGTGGTTTGATAAGTCAGCACCTATAGTTAATTGTTGCCATTGTGCTTCAGTATGTTCCACCCAACGCAATCCGTGAGCGCTACATTGAGATACTTCATCGATCGCAATCAGGGTATCTGGAGGAAGATAGTCAAGTATACTAGCAGGTTGGGTAAATACCATTCCCAATAACTCAGACAGACTTGGTTCTGAATCGAGATCAGACTCAAGTTGAGCTAAAACAATTGACCGAAAATCTGTCGGAGTCAGGGTAAGGTGATTAATTTTATCGAGCGATCGCTGGGTGGAGGGATCAAATTCTCGTAACTGTTCCAAATTATCCCCAAACCACTCTAACCGGACTGGTAGTTCTGCTGATACTGGGAATACATCAACTATATCCCCACGCCGACTCCATTGACCTTCTGTTTCTACTAAGGCTACTCTTTCGTAACCTAATCGAGCTAGTTGGTTGTTAATCTCCTGAGAATCCAATGACATTCCCCGTTTCAGGGTCAGACAATAGGATTTTAAGGTTTCTACTGGTGGTAAATGTTCCTGTAAAGCTCGTTCGGTGACGACGATCGCTTGATTTTTCGACCCTTGCAATAATTCAGCTAATACTTGCATTTGACCCCAGGTAGTTTCTGATTCTGGGTGATAGCTCTCGTAGGGTGATGCTTCTGAGGTTGGATAAAAATGTACTGTTTCCCAGCCGATCGCTTCTAGTTGGGCAAACCAGCGACCTGCTTCTTCTAAAGTTGCTGTGATTACTAATAAATTATGTTCTTGAGCTTGGGCTAAAGTCGAAGCAATCAAACCTTTGGGAAATCGGGATATCCCATTTAAGTATAAATTTTGCTGTCGATGCAGCTTATTCACCAGCTCCGTGGTGAGGGGCGATCGCTTGAGCAACCGAATTAGAGCAGAAAAAGCCATAGCATAGTTAGAAATAATCTACTAAAATATAAGCTAATATATTAATGCCATCTACATGGTTAATACCAATTTAATGTGAAGTTGCACAGATTTAGATCCCCCTCGCATCCCCATTAACAAGGGGGACTTTGAATTCTGGCTCCCCCTTTTTAAGGGGGTTGGGGGGATCGATCCTATACAGCTTCATCAAAAATTGGTATAAGACTACCCTCCTCACGCTGGGTTTTGCCAACTCAAACCCATGACCATCAGGTGATGCGGAAAGTTGTCGGGTTTTTTTGTGTTTTTTTTCAAAAAAGGCTTGCCAGAAACAAGCATGATAAGGTAGAAATTAAGTGTAGTTGCTTTCCTAACAGCGGAATCTGCGAATTAGGTGAAAAATCCACATCAGAAAGCAATGGTTAGGCAGTATTTGCAAAATTCAATTATGACCACACATCTTATGAACCAGCAGGTTATTCACCCGATGGTGAAGTTACAGAGTCAAGTACGCTCTCTAGTAGAGTCCAAAATCATCAAACCAACGGATAGCCTGTGGAAAATCGCTTTTCTGTACGGAGATGAATGGTCTTACTGGAAAAAAGAACTATTAGCTTATGAGTTCACTTTACAAGATCCAGTAAGCTACCTCCTCGATGTCGAAGAGTGGGAAGGTTAATCCGTTCCTACAAACAAGCACTTAATGCTTGAGCAAGTTCCTGAGCGGTTTGATAGCGATCCCGTGGTCGTGGCTCCGTCACCCGCTCAATTACCTCTCTCACTTTTGGGGTAATAGTTGGCACATTTTCCACATTAAATCGATACTCTGCACCGCGTGGTTTATAAAAGTTAGATGGGCTTTTCCCAGTTAACAGAAAAATTAATGTCGGACCAATAGCATAAAGATCAGATTGAGTCAGGGGTTGACCCTGTTCCTGTTCCACGGGACTATAATCGGGAGCGCCAATCCTGGTCCCGGAAGGTGTGCCAATTTCTTTGACCGCTCCAAAATCTAACACGATCACTCGGTTATCCAAATTCCGGACTAGCAAATTAGCTGGTTTAATGTCGCGATGGATAATCGGTGGTGTTTGGCTATGGATATACTCTAAAACCTCACAAGTTTGACACATCCAGGCGATCGCTTGAGCTAAAATCACCGGACCGGTAGTAATTACTCGTTTTTCTAAATCCTGACCGTGAACCATTTCCATTGCTAAATATTTTTTGCCACCTTCGACAAAAAAATCGTAATACTGGGGAATCCCAGGATGACGGATGTTTTGGAGAATTCGAGCTTCACGCTCAAATAGTTCACGCGCTTTAGCAATTTTTGCCATATCCGCGTTCATTTCTTTGAGAACGACGATCGCTGGAATTTTCGCGATCGCTCGTTCCCGATCCCAGGCTAAATAAGTAGTACCCATTCCTCCCTGTCCGAGAATCCGCAAAACTTGATAATTTCGGATCGTGCGTTGCACATTCAGGGGTTGACCACATTGGAGACAAAACAAATTTTGGGGCAAATTCACATTGCCACAATAGTTACATAGTCCTGGGTTCTGAATTTTCGGGGAGGGGGGAGGATGACCCTGATTGGGGACAATTCCCCCCTGATTGATGGGTGGAAGAGGAGATGATATTCCTAATGATCCAGCAGGTTGCTGGGTAAACTGCAATAGCGGTCCACCCCAGCCTAATTGAATTAAACAACCATCCGTAACTAATCCTTGAGACATCAGGACATCATTAACAAAAGTCCCATTTGTCCCTTTGTTAATTAGTTGCCATAAATGCTGTTGTCCTAAATTCCCACTTTGTCGAAGTTCCAAATGATAGCGTGATACCAAAGGATTGTTCAACACAATTTGGTTATCCGGAGAACGACCAATGCGAATGACGGGATCGGTGTCAAATTTCCACTGGTGCAGAGGAGTCTTTTTTTGGGGATCTAAAAGAGTAAGAGTGACCACATCAGCCAGAAAATTCAGGGATCAGATAGGGAGCAATTACCTTACCGCTCTTGGTAAGGTCGCACCAAAGCTCGGATGACCAAAAGCGTAATATTATCATGACCATTATGTTGATTAGCTAAGGCAATTAATTCGATCACACTTTGTTCCAAATTAACTTGAGGATTAAACAGAGGTTTTAAATGGGTTTGCCAATGGGTTTCTAACAAATTATGGTCAGTAAGACCATCTGATGCCAGAATCAGGATGGTA
Source organism: uncultured cyanobacterium (assembly GCA_963744145.1). GTDB lineage: Bacteria > Cyanobacteriota > Cyanobacteriia > Cyanobacteriales > CAWUOF01 > CAVUSO01. The sequence continues at coordinate 4,240,243 of CAVUSO010000001.1, forward strand.
TCTTCACTAAGATCCAAAAACTGAATATCCGGATGAACAAAACTGTCATTGCGCGGTCCTAATGCTTGGGTCAGTTGATAAGCATCTGGACGTCCATAAGCAATATCAGGCGCAACTCCCCGTTTAATTTCTCTTTGTCCAACTTCATGATCAACAGTGACTTGCTCTAAATCTACACGTCGGCGGAGACGATAAAGACGAGAATCACCAACATGAGCAACTGCAATTCTCATATCTTGCACTAAGACCATGACCAAAGTAGTCCCCATCCGACTACTACCCATCCGCGCATCTTTTTGATTGAGGTCATAGATCGCTTGATTAGCTACTTGTACCGCTTCACGGATGCTAGCTTCATTGGGTAATTGTCCTGAGTGCCAATTGGTTTGAAAATATTGTTTGAGATGTTCCACCGCGATCTTACTAGCGACCTCACCACCTTCATGTCCACCCATCCCATCGCACAGAATATACAAACCGCGAACTTTGAGGGTGCGACGGGAGGGAGTTTCTACCTTAATAATTTCATGCCAAATCTCAAACAAATCCTCATTATGATCGCGTTGACGACCTACATCCGTCGCTCCCGCATCTTCAAATGCAACTAGGTGCATGGGTAACACCATTGTTGGCATATCATCACCCCCCATACTGATATCCTCCTCAGCAGGAGAAAGTTGTAGATAAGTCGGAGCGAGAGTCGTTGTAGAAACAGGAGACACCGGACTAGATTCTTCTTGGTCAAGTTCGATCCGGATTGCATCTAAACGCGATCGCAGCTCTTCAGTGGTAGTAATTTCTCCTGTTTCTAGGTCGCGGAGGAGGTGCCTTAATCGGTCCAATTTGAGTACGTTGGGATTGAGTAAATAAATGTTGCCACACTTGTCCCAACTCTATTAGCGTTGGGGGAGTGGTAGGGTTTCGATTAGGATACAAACGGCGCAAACACAAAACCTGGTCTTCATCTAAACGCAGATTATCAATTTCTAGCAAGCTTTGGGTGCAATTCCATTCACTGGTAGCTATCCACAGTTTTAGCATGGCGGCTAACCAGGACAAACTCTGCCCAAGCAAAACCGTTCGATCGCGCCATCGATCTACTAACAATGGTAAATCCCCACGATTTTCTAACAATATCACTGTCTGACTACCTTGCTGCCAAGCGTCATGAATGGCTGGCAAACTGGGAAATAGTTCTGCTCCTAACTCTAAATAAGCTCTAGCCAAAGGGGGAAAAGCTAAGGTAGATTCTCGGGTTGAGGATTCTTGCATTGCTTGGAGCAGAGACATCTGGAATGGCTGAAGGTCAAGTACCTTTATTTCTATTTCCTGACTAGTGAGATTTGGTGTGGTTAACTGATCGAGCAAGCGATAACGCTGTTGGGAATCTAAATACTCAAATGCTGGAGACTGGACATCTTCTTGGGTTGGTAATATTTCTGATTTCCCATCAGCATCGATGGGAGTTACCTCCTTATTAGTTGTATTGACGGGGATTTCTGTTTCATTGACACAAATTTCTGGTGATTCCGGAGTGAGCAGTTCCGGGTGATTTAAAGCTAGTTGAGTAAATGGGTCTAGTTGGTCTCGTGGTCTAGAGGGCAAAGGTTCAACTCTCTTTGACGTTACCTGAATCGAGTGGCTCGGATTGACAGCATTGGGGGCTTCGGAAATAATCCCTAACCAGATCGTGCCGGCGATTGTGCCACAATTTTGGCATTGTTCTAAATCCAATGGCACCTGAGTGCCACATTCGCAACAGATTTTGTGGGTCAGGGAGATCCCGCACTGCTGACAAAATTTATTGATGTTGGGGTTGGCAAAATGACATTGAGGGCAAACAAGCATTGCTAATTGCTAATTGCTAATTGCTAATTAAATTAACGGTTATTGGTCAAACAGTAAGCATCAAGAATATCGAAGTTAGCAACAGGGTTTAATCTATTACATCTTAGGCATTCGCCATTAATGGTAACTCAACTGTAAAACAGGTCTGACAGTTTTTGCTGTAAACATTGATTGTCCCACCTAGGTGTTCTGTGAGTTTTTGCACTAGTGCTAGACCTAATCCTGTCCCACCTTGTTTCCAGGGATCGGCACTCGGAATCCGATAAAACTTGTCAAAAATTCGTGATTGCTCACTCTGGGCTATTTCGATCCCAGAATTAATTACTTGTAATCGTAACTGATCAGATTTAGCCATCACCTTCAGGTCAATTTTTTCATTGGGAGGAGTATATTTACAAGCATTATTGAGTAATTCTACGAGAATCCGATCCAGACTAGTGGGATCGCAAAATAATAAAGGTAAATCTGAGTCGATATCGACTTGAAATATTTGCGATCGCTTTTGGGCACGTTCTACGAAAGGCTGTACTATTTTCGAGATCCATTCTAATAAATTAATTTGACTGATGGTGATGGGTCTGGCCCCAGCATCAAGAGATTGGAGATCGAGTAAATCATTGATTAAGCTGATTTCTCGTTCACATTCGGTTTGTAAAATTTGCAGATATCGTTCGGATAAGGAGAAGTTTAGTTCTTTTTTGGCTAGTTGGAGTTGGAGAGCCCTGGTTAAGGAATGCAGCCCCATTTTAATATTGGTCATCGGTGTTCGCAGTTCGTGAGATACTGTACTCAAAAAGTCATCTTTGAGCAAGCTGAGTTTACGCAATTCTTCTACTTGGGTTTGAGCAGATTGGAACAGTCGAGCTTGACGAATCGCGATCGCACATTGATTTGCTACCTGTTGGACTAATTGAATTTCGGTTTCTTCAAAATATCGGTGGGTTTGGTGGATTGCAGCTAAGTAGCCGATCGCGCCTCGATCATCAGAAATTGGGCATAATAGTTTGGCGGCTAGATGAGAAAATACTGATGGACAAGCTAAATCCCCGCTTTCGACTTGGAGTTGGGGATAGAAACGTTTATTTCGGTTAGTTAAGCGCGAATTCAAGTTAACTTTGCTGCGAAGATTGTAGTCAGTAAAAACTTCTCCATCTTGGAGTTGATGATGCACCCAAGGAGAATCGACGATCGCGAGGGTTTGACCAATTGCTGATCCTAATTCTGGTTGAGTTGATTCATAACGGATTGTGGCTGTAGTGCGTTCTTGATTATATAAAATGGCACCACAATAATCGATTTTCAGAACATTGGCAATTTGTTGTACTGCTGTTTGTAAAATCTGGCTTTCATCGAGACTATCGCGCACTTTATCGGTAATTTTTTGCAATCCAGCGGCAAAATTTAGTGCTTGTTGTAATTGGGTAGTGCGTTGATTAACTTGTTTTTCTAAATTGGTTTGAGCTTGATATAGTTGTTGGAATAGGGAAGATTGTTGAATCGCGATCGCTAGTTGGTTAGCTAATTGTTTGAGTAAATCGATTTCTAAGGATTCCCATGCTCTTGGTGTCTGACAATGATGAGCGATTAATAATCCCCATAGTCGATTTGGGGATGGACTCTCATTAGTTTTGGTAAATTTATGATTTAATTCATCGATCGCTTCACGGTTGATTGATGTTGCTGTACTTTGTAAAATGGGAACGACTAAGTTCGCTTTTACTTGAAACTGGGCTAATAAATCTGTATGACAGGGATTTAATCCACTATGATAAATATCATCGATCGCTCGAACTCGACCTTGTTGGTAAAGGAAAATATATTTTTCACTAAAACAAATATCTTTAATTAAAGTACCTTGGATCGATAACCAATTAGGTGCAACTGATTCGACTACAACCGTCCCAGACAGATCCGGTTCAAATTGATAAATCAGCACTCGATCTGTTTCTAAAAATTGTCTAACTTCTGCTACTGTAGTATTCAGAATTTCTGCTAGATTTAATGATTGACGAATCCGTTGGGTAATCGAACTCATCAGACGTTCTCGCTCAGTTTGCTGTCTCAGCAATACTTCTGAGCGTTTTCGCTCGGTAATATCTTTAGCTGTAGATACGAAGTGAGTAATCACTCCACTCACATCACGAATCGGAGTAATAGTTTTTTCTTCATAAAATAATTTGCCATTTTTATGACGATTAATAAATATGGAGCGAAAAACTAACCCAGTCTTAAGAGTTCTCCATAGCTCTTGATAAAATGATTTGTCATGTTTACCTGATTTGAGAATTGCTGGTGTTTGACTAATAGCTTCTATTGCGGTATAACCAGTTATTTGTTCAAAAGCTGGGTTAACATATTCAATTATACCATTTCGATCTGTAATTACTACGCTATCAGCAGTTTGCTCAACAGCACTAGACAGTTGTTGCAAAATTTCCTCTGATTGAATCCGCAGTGAATTTTCTACTTTTGTCGGTGCAGCAATTTCTTTATATTCAGTAATGTTTTGACCAATTAACAAGATAATTTGACCGAGATTGGGAGCTTTTTTTTCCGATGCGATCGCATTTAAAACTTCTTTTTTATCATATTTTTTGGCGATCGATAACAAGCTAATTGCTGCTTTAATCCATAAATTCTTACCAGTTTTTTCGACTAAGCAAATTTCCCATTCTTCCGAGCTTTTTTCTACTGAAGTTCGATGTTTTTGACAAAGTAAGCGGATTTTTTCTAGCAGACTTTGGTGATATTTTTCCTGAATTAGCTTGAAGATGTTTGGTTGAACTGTTGACGTGATGATCTGCTGATTTTGAGGGTGAACAATTAATTCTTCAACTAGATAACCTAAAGATTCCGCACCAGTCTGATTGATCGCAAGAATTAATCCCGTTGGGTCGATCGCTAAACAGAAAAATGGTAAATTTTTATAGGGAGCAAAATAATTCTCTAGCTCAATTTGCAGAAAATTTGGCACTATATTGGTATTGAACCCCATTTTTTTTTCACAACAGGAATTTTCGCAAGAGGAATCAGGGTTAATCAGTTGATATTTATTGAGCATTATTAATTTCTATTCCTCCTAAAACTTTTGTTTATATTTTGGATTTAATATGATATTTTAGTGAATTTAATTTTTGAGAAATTTAGTTTTTGACCAACTCAGATTTCTAGGGATCAAGGTAACCTGTTTTGGACATAGAGATTTTGCGACTCTAAACCAAAGATAACTTTGATTCTCTCATTTCAATATGCCACTATTTTATTAAAAAATAACAAATGTAGAGACGTTCCGGTGGAACGTCTCTGTCTAATCTATTTAGCAACTAACAAAGGACCACCAAGGGTTTGATTTTGCAAGAGCAAACCATATTCAAGTCCTTCGACCACCGCACGATAGGAAGCATCTAGAATATTAGTAGACACCCCGACAGTAGTCCAACGTTGTTGACCATCACTAGATTCCACTAAAACGCGGGTTTTCGCAGCAGTTCCCGTATGTCCATCCAGAATTCTGACCTTATAGTCGGTCAAATGAAAATCAGCGATCGCTGGATAGAATTTAACGAGAGCTTTACGGAGAGCTGAATCAAGAGCTGAAACTGGACCATTACCTTCTGCTGCTTCTAGTAAATCTTGATCATTAACCGCAAGTTTAATGGTAGCTAAAGCGTAGGAAGAGCCATAAGCACCAATATCACAATGAATTTGAAAACCTTTAAGTTCAAAAAAATGTTGACGCTGACCCATAGCAGACCGCATTAACAAATCAAAACTTGCTTCAGCTGCTTCAAATTGATATCCTTCACTTTCTAAATCTTTTAATTGCTGCAAGATTTCGCGACAAGTTGGGTCTTGTTTATTCAGTTCGATCCCAAAAGTGCGAGCTTTCGCTAACACATTACTCAATCCAGCTTGATCAGAAATTACAATTCTTCTGGTATTACCGATTAATTCTGGTTGAATATGTTCATAAGTTAAAGGATTTTTTTCTACAGCCGAAACATGAATTCCTCCTTTATGAGCAAAAGCCGAACGACCGACAAAGGGACTATGTTCGTCTGGAGCCAAATTTACCACTTCGCTGACAAACCGACTAACTTGAGTAAGTTGTGTTAGCTTTTCGTTTTCAATACAGGAAAAGCCGAGTTTAATTTGTAAATTGGGAATCACAGAACATAAATTAGCATTCCCACAGCGTTCTCCATAACCATTGATCGTTCCTTGGACCATTCTCACACCCGAGATCACCGCAGTTAACGCATTAGCTACCGCAGTATCCCCATCATTATGAGTGTGAATACCTAGTTTTGGTAAGGGATGAGTCGAGCCGATCGCGACAACGACCTGACGGATAATTTGGCTAATTTCATGGGGAAGAGTACCACCATTAGTATCACAGAAAACTAACCATTCAGCCCCAGCAGCGATCGCGGTTTTTAAAGTGGTCAGAGCATAAGCGGGATTTTGCTTATAACCATCAAACCAATGTTCAGCATCATAGATCACTCTGCGTCCCTGACTCCGGAGATACTTGATCGTATCACCAATCATCGAGAGGTTTTCTTCTAGAGTAGTTTTTAGCCCTTCTGTGACATGGAGATCCCAGGATTTGCCAAAAATCGTCACCCAGCGCGTGCCTGCGGCTAAGATGGGTTGTAACATTAGATCAGTATCAGCAGGAATTCCCGGACGACGAGTGGAACAGAACGCGACTATTTCGGCTTGTTTGAGGGGTTCTTCTTTTAGTTGCCAAAAAAATTGGACATCTTTGGGATTAGCCCCGGGCCATCCTCCCTCAATAAAGGGTATACCTAATAAGTCTAATTGATGGGCAATTCTTAATTTGTCTTCAATTGATAGGGATAGTCCCTCCCGTTGGGCTCCGTCCCGTAAGGTAGTATCATAAATCCAAATGTTTGAGTTATCTGTAGTGATTAATGACATTAGCGGTAATTTCTATTCGGCTGTTTGCTTAGAGCGTGAATACTTAGTAGTAAATTTTAAATATCAGTCATACTAAAATAGTCAAACTTAATAAAACATAATTTAGGTGCGTCAATATGCCTAAGGTTACAGCTCAAGGAAAAACGTTTGAGTGCGATCGCGGCGCTAATTTACGTCAGGTTTTGTTAAAAAATGGGGTTGATCTATATAATGGAGGTGCCAAAGGTCTGAATTGTCGGGGTCTGGGTACTTGTGGGACTTGTGCGGTCAAGGTGGAAGGAGAAGTTAGTGAAACTGGTGGATGGGAAAAAACCAGGCGATCGCTACCTCCCCATTCTCTCAAATCTAATCTGCGTTTAGCTTGTCAAACTCAAGTTTTAGGTGATGTCAAAGTAACAAAAATGGATGGATTTTGGGGTCAAGGTTCTCAACCTGTGTGGACTCCCTAAACATAGTTAACTAGGTGTCGGGTGTGGGAGTTAAAACTTACCATCTCACACCTAACACCTGACACCTAACACCTGACACCTACACCAAATGTTCTAAACGATTCAGACGTTCTGAGTAATTATGGATCACGGAGAGGGCAAACATCGGGGTTTCTTGTACAGCAAACAGAAATCTTTCCCGATCTAAGCAGGCTAAGGTAACATCAGTTTTAGCAATAATGGTATAGGTTCGATTTTGTTGACCAACCAGTACCCCCACACCAAACATTGCACCTGGTGCCAAAGTTTCTACAACTTTACCATTAATGATTAGGTTAAGTTCTCCGGCAATAATACCATACATCTCATCTCCAGGTTGCCCTTCCTCAAAGATTGTTTGACCGGCTAAAAATGTCTAAGGTTTGGGTTGTTTTTGAAACAGACTGATGGTTTCTATTGGACCTAACATTTGGGGATGGCTCCTAATGGGTAAGGGGGTTGAGGCAAAATTTATTATATAGCGATTTTGCACAAGAAAAAGTTATTCCCTATTATTGGGCAGCTTTTACGATGCAAGGTGAATGGTGCTAAGAATTTTTAGATACTTGCGGGATCTACGGCAATAATTCCATCACTAGAATACCGCATAAAGTCACGAGCATTTAAAGTCAAAATATGCGTGATATTATTGGTTTGCATTGCTGCTACAAGTCGCGCATCATGAACTTGAACACCAGAAACTTTAAATCTGACAACAAGCGATCGCCATTTAGAATAAACCGTCGAATTATCAGGCAAAATTAGAAAAATTCGCTCAATTAATCCTAAAAGTCTATCAGCTTCAATATGAGTAAACCCCAGCCCATTTCTATCAATAGGTCGAGTGACAACATTCCAAAACTCAACACAGTTTTGAGATGTCACATACAGGGTATAATTTTCCTGTTTTAGCTGACGAATAGCAGCTCTAATAGTTAGATGTAAAGGATGAGAGCGAATCACAAATCGTAATAAAATATTTGTGTCAATCAGATAGAACATAATTTAAGGATGCTCCTCATAAATACCAGCACGACTAACTGCGTACTCTGAGAGTTGTGGAATTCTATTGCCTGATATTTTTTCATATTCATCTGCTAATTGATCTGCTAATTGCTCGAATGTTTCCAGATCTTCAGTTGTTCTATTTTGCTTTTCTTTACTCCATTTATATTGTAAATATTCAAGAAATTCGGCAATTTCAAGAATTAAATTATCTGGTAAAGTATTGATAACTTGAAATATTTGCTGACGATTGATAATAGACATAGTTAGGCTCTTTTTTGATCGGTATTCTTCTAATTATAGGAGAAGTTAGTGAAACTGGTAGATGGGAAAAACCAGGCGATCGCTACCTCCCCATTCTCTCAAATCTAATCTGCGTTTAGCTTGTCAAACTCAAGTTTCAGGTGATGTCATAGTCAGGAAAATGGATGGATTTTGGGGTCAAGGTTTTCAACCTGTGTGGACAACCTAAGCATAGTTAACTATTGTTTAAGTTTCTACTATGGTTGAGGAAAGCCCGACTAAATCACCAGATTCAGTTGTCCCAATGATATAAACCTCTATTTGGCGCTGACCGATGCGATAAACTTGTAAGTTATTAAGATTATTTTTGATAGTAGCTACCAGAATTTTAAACCTTTTAACTGTTTCTTGTTCTGTCTGATTATGCCAATCTTGTGCAGTGACAAAATTCTGAAAAAAAGCATCAATATTAACTAATTCAATTGGGGTATCTGGGGAATGGTTGGTTTTTGCTAAAATTTGACTAGCAGGGATAGGTGTAGCAACAGATTCCCAACAAAAAACTGTTAATGGGGATGTTGATTCACTCATTAATAATAAGTCATTTGTTGCTTGTTGCAGTTGCTTGAAAATTATCAAAGTTGGCTCTTTCATCAAGTTAATTTTAGTGATACCGACATATTATAAAACAAGATGGTTTGGAAATGCACCTATGTAACACTGACATGAGTAGCCCATTGGGGGGGTCTCTTCTGTCAACTGCGGAAGTCTTGAAAATAAATCGCGATCGCTATTTCCCAAACCAGTCTCAAATATTAACTTTTGTAAAAACCTGAGCAACCTCTGGCTGAATCAAAAATAAATGTTGATACCATAATAGGAGGTGAAGGGGAGGGGAAAATAAGTTAATGTTAGATGCCAAGTCTTTATTTAACGAGAGTTATTATGATACTCTCTACCCAGATGTAGCTACGGCAATAGCTAAGGGATATTTTAGTAGTGGGTATGATCATTTTCTCAAATTTGGCAAATCAGAAGGTCGCAGCCCAAGTCCTTTTTTTGACCCAAATTTTTACCTGACTGAATATGCAGATGTAGCCAATGCTATCAAAAATGGTGTGATTACCAATGCTTTTGACCATTATATTACCTTCGGACAAAAGGAAGGTCGTGACGGTAGTGTTCTCTTTGATAACAACTACTATTTAGCTCATCAAGCTGATGTAGCTACAGCAGTAAATAACGCTGCTAATACTATCGATCCGCTAACGGGAATCCAACACTATATTCAAAATGGTCTTAATGAAGGACGGGCTGGTTCTTTAGAGTTTGATCCGATCTACTACCAACAAAATAACTCAGATTTAAAAGCTGCTGGTTTGAATAACCAACAATTAGCTAACCATTTTGTACTTAATGGAGAACAGGAAGGACGTAGAGCATCCTTAGCATTTGATGTGCAATTTTACTTAAATAATAATCCCGATTTAAAAGCAGCTAAATTAACTGATCAGCAATTATTTGAACACTATGCTACTAATGGATTAAAAGAAGATCGTGTAGCTAGACCTGGGATAGTTGCGGCTGGAGCTAACAATGATCAAGTGATCATGGGAGTACAAATTTTAAATAGTACCAAACCAACCGCGATCGGAACTAATGGTTTAACCAGCGTAGCATTTCCTGGTGCGCTCAGTATTAATGGTGTATCTTTTGTGAACGGGGTTACTTATCTAGCTGGAATAAATGCTTGGAATTCTACTTATACGGACTCAGCTTATACCATTATCAATAATACTAATAATACTATTACCCAATTAGGATTTCATAACATTTACTTTACCTTATCAACATTTAATGGTATTTCTCTCCATACAATTGGAGGTATTAATGCTTTTGGTCAAACTGATTTTCAGCCATCAGATGTAGCTGGTAGTACATCCGATATTTTTGGTAATATATCTTATGATCCTGTGACCAATACATTGATTTTTGCCAGTGGTAATAAAACTGGTATTTTACCAGGTCAATCTGTAGATGTTGTCTGGCACTTTACCGTACCTCAAGATTTAGAATCTCACCGAGTTGTTATCGGTACTTGATCCCTGAATTTTGGGTAGTGCCATCTTGTTCATTGTTATATTTGAATTGTTATATTTGATTTTTATCTTTCAGTTATGAGTGTTGCCAATTTCACGGTTTTTGATGCACTGGCACCAGGTTGGAACTGCCTGTAGTAGAGGTTTGCACATCTACAACTCCCCGATACATTCTCATACCGCAGGTAAATTGATATTCACCTGTTTTTTGAGGAGTAAATTGGATCGGAGTGGTTTTATTTAAAGGCAAATGAGTATCAATTCCAAAATCGGGAAACAAAACTTCTTCTAAACAACTATTGGCATCTTTGCGGCAGAAATTGAGCCGCACAGGTTGACCAACCTGCACAACTATGTAATTGGGTTGGTAGCCACCATCAACAGTAATAGTGAGTTCTTGCAAGCCCTGTTGGAGGGTAGTTTGCTGTACCTTGTTTTTTTTGAAGAGAAACCACCAAACTTCTGCACCAATTAGGGCTATACCGCCCAGCGTTACTCCTAGTTTCAAAGCAAAAGGTTGCTCGACCTGACGGAATTGGTTAGTCTGCTGCGCTGGCATATTCATGCCAGTAGCGGTTGCCTCTAAAGCAATTCCCGTCAATAATCCTACAGATATAATTATACTACCTAAAACTTGGTTTTTGCTGTTCATTATTTACCTGATTTTCTGCCATGTTTTGCCCTTTTCCATTAACTCAGTTCGGGCTGGAAATGACGCAAGCGCAAAGCATTGGAGACTACGGAAACAGAACTAAATGCCATAGCTGCTCCAGCAATCATGGGGTTGAGTAACCAGCCAAAGAAGGGGAAGAAAATGCCAGTAGCGAGGAAAAGACCAGCGACGTTGTAGGCAAAAGCAAAGAAGAGATTCTGGCGAATGTTCTGCATTGTAGCGCGACTGAGACGAATGGCGGTGATGATCCCTTGAAGATCACCTGAAATCAGGGTGATATCGCTAGCGGCGATCGCCACATCTGTCCCCGTACCAATGGCTAAACCCACGTCTGCTTGAGCCAAAGCAGGTGCGTCGTTGATCCCATCTCCCACCATTGCCACAATTTTGCCTTCAGCTTGCAGCTTTTTCACGGTGTCCGCTTTTTGGTCGGGGCGCACTTCAGCTAACACGCGCTTAATTCCGACTTGTTGGGCGATCGCTGTAGCGGTACGGTGATTATCTCCAGTCAGCATCACCACCTCTAACCCCATTTTTTGCATAGTTTTAATGGCAGTAGCTGAAGCAGGTTTGATGGTGTCTGCAATAGTGATCAGTCCCTGCAAGCGCCCGTCAACGGCGATAAATACGGCGGTTTTACCTGTGTCTTCCCCAGCAACTTTTTGAGCTTGGAGGGGTAGAGTTGCAATTCCCAATTCATCCATCCAGCGTTGAGTGCCGATTTGTACCAATTGACCTGCAACGACTCCCTGCACCCCACTACCTGCGATCGCTTCAAAATTTTCAGTTTCTGGTAACAATTCTGGCTGACCAGGGGAGGAGCTTTGCTGGGTCTGGGCATAGTTAACCACAGCTTCTGCTAGAGGGTGTTCTGAGTTGCGCTCAACTGCCCCCACCAATTGCAACAGGGTGAGCGGCTCAATCGCCCAAGATTGGTGATTTTGTCGATCCACCTCCAGCATCGTCGCAAAATCTGTAACTCCGGGTTTCCCTTGAGTGATAGTGCCAGTTTTATCTAAAACCACAATTTGAATTTGATGGGCAAGTTCTAAACTATCTGCCCCTTTAATCAAAATACCGTTTTCCGCACCTTTACCCATACCAACTGTCACAGATGTGGGAGTCGCTAAACCCAAGGCACAGGGACAAGCGATAATCAGGACGCTCACTGTAGTAATCATGGCCAGGGTAATATTGCCCATCAAGTCAAACCAAATCACAAAGGTGGCGATCGCTAACCCAATCACCGCAGGTACAAACCATCCCGTTACTTGGTCAGCCAGTTTTTGAATTGGTGCTTTCGAGTTCTGGGACTCTTGGACCAGTTTGACAATTTGAGCTAATGCGGTATCTTTCCCCACTCGGGTTGTCTGGAACCGGAAACTGCCAGTTTTATTAATGGTGGCTCCCATCACCTGATCTCCCAATTGCTTAGTAACCGGGATGCTCTCACCTGTAATCATCGACTCATCTACTGCTGATGAGCCAGCAATTACCTCACCATCAACCGGGATTTTTTCTCCAGGACGCACGACGATGATATCTCCCACCACCACTTCAGCAATAGGAATATCTATCTCTTTCTGATCGCGAACTACCCTTGCTGTTTTTGCTTGTAACCCCATCAATTTACGAATGGCTGCTGAGGTTTCGCCCTTAGCCCGGTTTTCCAAAAAGCGACCTACTAACGTTAAGGTAATGATGACAGTTGAAGCTTCAAAGTAAACCTCTGGCTTTAGTCCTTGGGATAGAAAGAATCCAGGATTTACCGTAGTCCAGACCGAATAGGAGTAGGCAATCGTCGTTCCCAAAGCAATCAGAGTATTCATATCTGCGGTGCGATGTCGAAATGCCGAAATCGCTGATCTATAAAAGGATTGACTCACCCAAAACTGAACAGGGGCAGCGATGATTAACTGGACCCAAGGAATAGCTAGCCATTGGAGAGATGAAGGCAATGACATTCCTATATGCTCAAGTGTGCTAATTATCAATAGAACGCTTAATACACCACCAACTATTACCTTCAGCTTGAGGTCTTGCTGTTCGGCTTGGCGAAGGATTTTCTCTGCATCGTCTTCTTCCTCTCCAGGCTCAGATATGGGATAAGCAGAGTAACCCGCGGCACTTACCGCTTGGACTATCTGGTCAGAACTGGTTTGCTTGGCATCGAATGTGATGGCAGCTTGCTCAATGCCAAAATTGACATTACAATTAATAACACCGGGAACAAATTTGATCGCTTGCTCAATTGTATTTGCACAAGATGCACAACCCATGCCTTTCAATCGCAAATGCAATGTTTCCATATCTGACTCGGATTAATATAAGGATCAGGCAAAAAGTTAAGTTTGTTGTTTTAATTATGGTATTTTTTTTAATCTCAGAGCAGTTATTTTAGGGGCGATCGCGCAAAATGGAAAAAACATGAGTGAATCAATCAAAGCAACCCGCGCTACTGTGGCGATCGGGACGTTAAATGTAGATGGTTATATGTTGCCTGACGGTAGTTACCGTATGTCTCAGACACAGGCGGCTGAAACTGTCGGAAAAGAAGAATTTAACGCACGGGATTTTTTAGCGTCTAAGACCTTCAAACGCTTAAGTGGTGAAGGTTATACGGACGGGAAATTTATCGAGATTGAGTCAGAATCTACTCAAGTTAGGGGGCAAAGTCGTTTTAGAGCTTTACCTTTAGAGGTCGTGGTTATCTATTGGATATACCAGTGCCATCGCGGTAATAAACAAGCTTTCTCGCTGTTGATTGCACTTGCTACTGAATCCCTAGAGCGTAGGTTTGATAATGCTTTTGGTGTGGTTCGCACTGAGCAAGAGCGCAACGATATCACTACAGCAAGGATCAATGCTCTCGAAAGAGACCTTGCTAATTTGGGTGATGGGTTTGCGATCGATGATGAAATCCGCCGCGAGCGTGATTATTTTGAGACACTACTAAAGCAAAACGGTATCGATCCTTATGGGTTGCCAAGTGACGATCTCAAAAAACCATAAATTTGATGGTCCAAACTTGGTGGACTCATCCTATTTATGCCAGAGTTGAACCAATCTATAGCTTTGATGTGTGATCCGAATTAGGGGCGATCGCTGTTGACCAGTGTAGTTTTAGCCTTGCTGATTTATGATGACAACTGCCAACAACACGCGTCTTGAAATATCTGATTTAATTGCTGATTTGGTTTGATCTAATGTGGTTCATTCTCAAGAAGAGAGAATAGACAGTCATTGGATAAGTTTTGATGACTAATCAAACGGACATAAAGCTTGAAATGATTGCTAGTTAAACGGTAAGCGCGATTGAATCCGGTTGATTAATTTTTTGTCAATCCCCAAAAATCGCATCAACACTAATCACTATGTCCGGAAACGCAAGGGGTGAGATACTTTCACCGCGTCTAAACTGTTGTATACTTTCATAACCGTTCGGACCGGGATTGCGATAAACCTCAACTAATTCAGCATTTATATCTACGATCCAAAGTTCAATAATCCCAGCTAGACTGTAGCGAAATGACTTAACATTACGGTCGTGTTCAATTGTGGTGTCTGCTACTTCGATCAATAAATATACGTCTTGGGGTTGTGGATGTGGGTCTCGGTATGCGCGACTTTTCGAGATTGATATATCCGGCTGCGGTTCTAATCCCCCGTTTAGTCTAACTGGAGTCTGAGCTGTAAGAAACGCACGATCACCCAAAGCCTTAGAGAAAATCGAGAGTAAAAACCCAATACAATTTGCATGACGACTACCCATCGGTGCCATAAGAATGATATCCCCATCAATTAATTCCGTCCGTTCATCAGGTCCAATTATCCCAACTTCACCCAGTTTGTAATATTCCTCTACCGTAAACTTCTTTCTTGTTGGTGTTGTTGCTGTTGCTACTGCGATCATCTTTCTCACCATCCCATAAACTGACTAGCTCCGATCATTCTCATTCTAATTGCGTTCACTAGCTTGTACCGTAGGTAATCGCTTTACTGGTTTGCTCCGGTGATACCTACATAGAGAAACAGTAATACCAATTCACCATGAAGATACATTGATGTATATTGATCTGTGGGTGAGGGTGGGTTTTGATGATTAGTAGGTAAATGTCAAACATCTCGGTGAACCCACCCCTACAAAAACCCGCAAATAGAGGATAAAATTGGTAGGGGCAGGTTCACCAGTCAATTTTGCCACCAATAGATCACCATTATAAACCTGCCCTGGCCTAACAGATCAACCTCAGATTAAGTGCAATTTCATAGTTAATTGGTATAAGCGCGATTGAATCCAGTTGATTAATTTTGTTATATATTAATCCATAAAATCTCATCAACACTGATCGCTATGTCTGGAAATGAAAGAGGTGAGATACTTTCGCCGCGTCTAAATTGTTGGATACTTTCATAACCGTTCAGACCAGGATTGCGATAAACCTCAACTAATTCAGCATTTACGTCTACGATCCAAAGTTCAATAATCCCAGCTTGACTGTAGCGGACTGACTTCACATTGCGGTCATTGTCGATGGTCGTATGTACGGGCGTATTGCAATACGCCCCTTCGATTAATAAATATATATCTTGGGGTTGTGGATGTGGGTCTAGGTATGAAAGACGACGTTTCACGATTGATAGATCAGGTTGGGGTTCTAATCCCCCGTTTAGTCTTACTGGAGTTTGGGACAAGATTGAAATACTTTTACCCAAAGCATCATAGAACAGTTCATACAAACGACCCATACAATTTGCATGACGATTACCCATCGCTGCCATATAAATAATATCCCCATCAATTAATTCTGTCTTACCATCCCCAAGCATCCCCAACTCACCCAGCTTGTAATATTCCTCTACTGTGAACTTCTTTCTTGTTGGTGTTGTTGCTATTGCTACTGCGATCATCTTTCTCACCATCCTATCCACTAATTCTTATTCTAAATTGCTTGTGATCACAATCCCATCCCCAGCGATCCAATGTCTGTCTATTCTCTCTTCTTGAGAATGAAGCACATTTTTATAGAATCGGATTTTTAGGCATCATCGTTGCGATCGGGCGGCAATTCTGGCCAGGCTTTCTGTTATTATTGTCCCCTCGTACTACGGATCACCCGTTCTTATGGTAATAATTAAAATTTATTGAATTTCCAAATACTTACTACATAAGCTTTTCTCCTACTCGCTCTGTCTGTTCATTTTCTGGCTAAAGAATAGACAGACATTGGGTAGTTTAGCGATCGCTAACAATTACTAATCAAACGGATCTGAAGCTTGAAACGATTGCTAATAAAACGGTAAGCGCAATTGAATCCGGGTGATTAGTAATCGAATATTGGTCTACAAAATATCGTCAACGCTAATTACTATGTCTGGAAACGCCAGGGGTGAGATAGTTTCCCCGCATCTAAATTGTTGGATACTTTCATAGCCATTAGCACTTGGTTGGCGATAAACCTCAATTATTTTGACTTCTATGTCTACGATCCAAAGTTCAATAATTCCTGCTTTACTGTAGCTAACTGACTTCACATTACGGTCGTGGTCAATAGTGGTGTCTGCTACTTCAATTAATAAATATACGTCTTGGGGCTGTGGGAGTAGATCCCCGTAATCATCATCACGTAGTTTCAAAACCAATAGATCCGGTTCTGGCACTAATTTTCCGTTCAATCTGACTGGGATTCGTGCGGCGATTAAAGCGCGATCATCTAAAAGTTTGGGGAAAATTTTAATCAATCTAATTAGACCCCTTATATGACGACTACCCATCGCTGCCATATAGATAATATCCCCATCAATTAGTTCTGTCCTGCCATCTCCAAGCATCCCCAACTCACTCAGCTTGTAATATTCCTCTACCGTGAATTGCTTTCTTGTTGGTGTTATTGCTGTTGCTACTGCGATCATCTTTTTCACCATCCCATTTACTGACTAGCTCCGATTATTCCCATTCTAATTGCGTTCACTAGCTTGTACCGTAGGTAATCACGATCGCGTACCGTAGGTAATCGCGTGGTCGTTGTCCAGTATCTAGATTTTTTGGCGATCGCGATCGTGGTCTAGTTCCAATGTGGTCTATTATCTGGCTAGAGAATTAACAGACATTGGATAGGTTTTGATAACTAATCAAACGGATATAAAGCTTGAAACGATTGCTAGTTAAACGGTAAGCGTGATTGAATCCGGTTGATTAGTAATCGGATCTATTGGCCTACAAAATATCGTCAACGCTGATCTCTATGTCTGGGAATGACAGGGGTGAGATACTTTCACCACGTCTAAATTGTTGGATACTTTCATAACCGTTCGGACCAGGATTGCGGTAGACCTCTATCAATTCGGCTTTTACATCTACGATCCAAAGTTCAATAATTCCTGCTTGACTGTAGAGGACTGATTTTTCATTACGGTCATATCCCGCCGTGGTGACCGATACTTCAATTAATAGATATACGTCTTGGGGTTGTGGGAGTTGATACCTGTAACGATCACCACGCCGTTTCAAAATTGATATATCCGGTTCTGGTTCTAATCTGCCGTTTAGCCTGACTGGGGTCTGGGCTACGACTGATGCACGATCATTTAAAAGTTTGGGAAAAATTTCAATCAGCCCAATTAAACAACTTACATGACCACTACCCATCGGTGCCATAAGCATAATATCCCCATCAATTAGTTCTGTCCGTTCATCCGGTCCGATTATCCCTAATTCACCCAGTTGGTGATATTCCTCGACCGTGAACTTCTTTCTTGTTGGTGTTGTTGCTGTTGCTACTGCGATCATCTTTCTCACCATCCTATCCACTAATTCTTATTCTAAATTGTTTAGATAGGCTTTGTTATATTTAGAATATCACTTTAAATTCTGCCAAGCCATCAGTAAAGCTTCAACTCAAAATTACTGCTCACAATTAAGCTGTGTTTAAGGGTACAATTAATTGTTAGGTAGACCCCATTCAAGCAATAGGATGGTAAGAAAGATGGTGGAAGTGACAGCAGCAACGAATATGACCGTAATGAAAAATCAATCCTCTACAGTCAAGCAGGAATTATTGAACTTTGGATTGTAGATGTAGAAGGGGCGTATTGCAATACGCCCATACTCGATGTTTATCGTAATCCTGGTCCGAACGGTTATGAAAGTATCCAACAATTCAGACGCGGAGAAACTATCTCACCCCTGTCATTCCCAGACATAGTGATCAGTGTTGGCGATATTTTGTAGACCAACCGATCCTAAAATCCACTTCGATTACTAATCAAACGGATATGAAGCTTGAAACGGTTAGCTATAAATATTTACAGCGATTGAATCTGGGTGATTAATTCTGTTAACCTTGTCCGTTGCCTTGGTTTCTCTGTTGCAGTTGTAAATATTCCCAGATGCGTCTAATCTCGGCTCGATCTTCTTCACGTTGTCGGGATGCTGACCTATCGTGTCGTACCAATTCCGTAACTAATCCCGACAAGTCTGTAATTATTCCCGACAAGTCTGTAACGGTATTTTGTAGTTGCAACTGACCGTATGCCATTAAATCTACCTTTTCAGTTAATCGCTCTATCTTCTCTGTAATAGATGAAAGATTTTGCTGAACTACGAGCATTTCATCAAGCATAATATTTGTTCTTTTCCCAAACTCTGTCTCGTTCTGACTAACTCGTTCCCTTAAATTAGTTATTTGTTCTTGTAGTGAATTAGTTTCCATTTTGCTTTAGTTGATTTGGCTCAATTTTATTGTCACTATCCGTTAGCGTTACATTCACGTAGTGTACCATAGGTAATCGCTTGTTCCAGTTCTGCTTTGGAATTGCCGATTCAAGCAAGTATCTTAACAAATCTTTGCATCCTGTCCTATTTTGCACGTATCCTGGTAGGACTCGGTAAGGTAAGAGTAAAAAACTATAAATATTTACAGCGATTGAATCCGGGTGATTAATTCTGTTAACCTTGTCCGTTGCCTTGGTTTCTCTGTTGCAGTTGTAAATATTCCCAGATGCGTCTGATCTCTGCTCGATCTTCTTCACGTTGTCGGGATGCTTCCATATCGCGTCGTACTAATTCCATAATTAATCCGGACAAGTCTGTAATCGTATTTTGTAGTTGCAACTGACCATATGCCATTAAATCTACCCTTTCAGTTAATCGCTCTATCTTCTCTGTAATAGATGAAAGATTTTGCTGAACTACGAGCATTTCATCAAGCATAATATTTGTTCTTTTCCCAAACTCTGTCTCGTTCTGACTAACTCGTTCCCTTAAATTAGTTATTTGTTCTTGTAGTGAATTAGTTTCCATTTTGCTTTAGTTGATTTGGCTCAATTTTATTGTCACTATCCGTTAGCGTTACATTCACTTAGTGTACCATAGGTAATCGCTTGTTCCAGTTCGGCTTTGGAATTGCCGATTCAAGCAAGTATCTTAACAAATCTTTGCATCTTGTCCTATTTTGCACGTATTCCGGTAGGACTCGGTAAGGTGAGAGTAAAAGCAGTCTGACCTGGTGGGGTGCGATCAATCTTTAAATCACCACCATGTGCCCGGGCAATTTCTCGTGATAAACTAAGTCCTAAACCAGTACCCTCAATTTGACGGTTACGTGCTGATCCACCTCGATGAAAACGTTCAAAAATTTGTTTGTGTTCACTAATTGGAATAGTCTCAGAACTATTACTGACTGTAACACAGACCGTAAAACCATAAAGTTTGGCTTCAATCCGGACCCAACCAGAGGGTAAGTTATATTTAATCGCATTAGTCAAAAGATTCTGTAAGACCTGGACTATTAAATCGCGATCGCCCCAAATTTTTAAATTTTGCCCAATCTCACTTTGCAATTCTAGTTCAGGAGCAAGAATTTCTAGATCATCAGTTAAATCGACTAACATCTTAGATAAATCCATTTCAATTGCGTGTAAACGCATTTGTCCAGCATCAGCTAAGGAGAGGAGTAAGAGCTTACGAACAATGGTACTTAAGCGACATACTTCATCGAGGAGATGACTAAATTTTTGCTGAAGTTCGGAACCGGAATCAACTTGTTGGAGAGCGCATTCCAATTCTCCCTGTAAAATTGCTAAGGGGGTTTTTAGTTCATGAGCTGCATCAGCACTAAAACGTAAAGCTTGTTTAAAACTACGTTCTAATCGTCCCATCATCTGATTAAATACTTTCAGTAATTCCACAAATTCCAGAATCTGCTGTACCGATCGCAATCCTTTGATCTAATCCTTTAGCGGTTACTCTTTTAATCTTACCCGTAACTTCATGTAAGGGTTTAAGCGCACGTCCCGATAACCACCAAGCTCCCAATGCTACCAAAATTAGAGCGACGGGAATGGAAATCAAAAAAATATTACCAATCGTATTCATTTCCCGATCGATCAAGATTAAATTAATCGCGATCGCAATGCGTATTCCGGGAGTTGTCACTGCTCCAACTCGCCAATAACCGCTCAGAGTCTTTTTGGTAAAAAAATTAATATGATGGGGAATATTTTCTGGTGGTGGTAATTCTTCCGGAAGTGGGTTTACTGGTAACTGGGATGGGTGCCGAAAACTATCTCCTGGTGTGGGTGAGGAAGATGGTTTTTTCGGTGTTGAATTTAAAGTTGGATCTCGTTTTTCCGGAATCTCAGCAGATGGTAATTGTTTATTTGTTTCTAAATTTGAAGTTGGATAGGATTTTTCTTCAATTCCGTGAGAAGAAGATGGATTTTTCTCCACTGAGTTTGGTGCTGATTCCCTTCTTTCTTGAATTTCAATAACAGAAGATTGTTTATTATGGATGGGGGTTGGTACTGGCTTTGGTTTTTCCGAGATACTAGGAGAGGGAGACGGTTTTTTCTCAACTGGACTCGGTACTGGCTTTGGGTTTTCCGGGATACTAGGAGAGGGAGACGGTTTTTTCTCAACTGGACTCGGTACTGGCTTTGGGTTTTCCGGGATACTAGGAGAGGGAGACGGTTTTTTCTCAACTGGACTCGGTACTGGCTCTGGTTTTTCCGGGATACTAGGAGGGGAAATCGGTTCTGGTTTTTCTGAATTTGGTGCTGGGGTTTGTTCTCCAGGGATTTCTGGTGGAGGAAATTGTCTTTCTCCTGGGGGATTAGATGGGGAAATGGGTTGACTGGGAATTCCTGGTGGAGGAAATTGTCTTTCTCCTGGGGGATTAGAGGGAGAAAAAGGTTGATCGGGAATTCCTGATGGAGGAAATTGTCTTTCTCCTGGAGGATTAGAGGGAGGAAAAGGTTGACCAGGAATTCCTGGTGGAGGAAATTGTCTTTCTCCTGGGGGATTAGAGGGAGAAAAAGGTTGATCGGGAATTCCTGGTGGAGGAAATTGTCTTTCTCCTGGAGGGTTTTGGGGTGGATGTGGTTGGATTTGAGGGAAGAAAATTTTTAAGGGATCGGCAAATAAAGATAATTCGAGACTAGATAATAGGGGAAATAATTTAGTTTGATCCAGATCAACGGGCCAACTCTGGGATTGATATAATACTTGTTCAGCATTATCAACCACGAGCAAAGCTACCCCACGTTCAGAACTAACATTAAAAAAAGACGGTAAATCGGCTTTGTATAATGACCAATGACTGATGGGACGAGGAGGATGGGACTCTCGTAACAACTGACTGGTAATTTCACTGTCAAGACGAGCAACTTTACTTTTATAAATAAGTAACCAGGACGCAATTCCAAAACCGATTAGGGTACTACCTGCTAATAAGACGGAGAGGAAAGCAATCCGGAAACGGAAAGAACGTAACTTCACGGTTTAATCTCCTCCGATTTTCCGAAACCGATAACCTACTCCACGGACACTTTCTAGATAGTCAACTCCACCCACTTGCTCCAGCTTTTTTCTGATGCGTTGAATACAAACATCAACTAGATTAGTATTTGGGTTAAAATCATATCCCCACACATGTTCAAGGATTTGGGTGCGAGTAAAGACCCGACCCGAGGAACGCATCAGGTATTCTAAGAGGTTAAACTCACGGGTAGTTAATTCGACGGACTGTTGATTATAGGTAACTTCACGAGTAATCCGATCGAGTTTTAGTGGTCCAGCACTTAAGATATTTTGCCGATCGCCCGTCACTCTTCGGATTACTGCATGAATCCGAGCAATTAGTTCTTCGACAAAAAAAGGTTTAGATAAATAGTCATCAGCACCAAAATTTAGTCCTTCTAGTCGATCGTTTAATTCATTGCGAGCTGTCAGTAAAATTACTGGTACATTCCGACCACTACGACGTAAGCTTTTGAGGATGAATAATCCATCCTTACCGGGAAGCATGATATCAAGCACAATTACATCATACTGATTCTCCATCGCCCGATTATATCCTTCATCACCATTATCCGTATAATCAACGAGGAATCCCTGTTCTTTTAGTCCAGCACAGACAAAGCTGGCAATTTTCGCTTCATCTTCACAATAGAGAACATTCATTTGCAGAATTAATGATTGCGATTATACCCTATTCTAGCTCAATTTGACACCAACTTAAATTACAAAAATGTAATTCAGCCATGTATAGAGATGTAATTTTTAGGTTGCTTAATGAAATTATCGGGAAGAGGAAAGCCAAAAACGCAAATAAAGGTCATCTTCTTCTGCTTCAGTAAAATCACTTTCTTTCCCTCTATAAACTGCAACTATTTCAGGAGAATACTGATGAAATTACGGAACTTAGTTTGTGTAGGAATTGTCTCACTGTTTATTCCTGTTAGTAGTCATCTTGCTTTTGCTCAATCCGAATTAAGTCAGACTCAATCAAATTCAACTCCTGTTGATTCTAGTAATCAGAATTCCCCTTGTCCTCCTCCACCAACTATGGGTGGAAAGGGACCTGAAGGTAATGCTTTACCACCTTGGTCTAAAGATATTAATCTGAGTAATCAACAAATAGAACAGATTAAAACACTCCACGAACAATCTCAAAAAGATACGGAAAGTTTACGACAACAACTCCATCAAGCTGAAGACCAAATGCGATCGCTGTTAGAAAGTGATGCTCCGATGGATAAGTTACAGCAACAACATCAACAAATTCAAACCCTACGTCAACAACTTGATGATAAACATTTCCAAATGATGGTAGCTGAAAATAAGCTTTTAACTCCCGCTCAACGTAGTCAAATTAGCAAATTTATGCAGCAACATCGTCCTCCTCAACCACCAATGTAATTTATCTTTTATCACCTTATCTTGCTCAAAAACAACTTTGTCATTACCTAAATCGGAGAAAAAAGATGTCAGCTTTTACTACTTTATCAATCACGGAAGATGGATTTGCTTTCGACTCAAAAACTGGCGAAAGCTATATTTTAAACAGTTGCGCTCAATTGGTGATTAAAGGTTTACAAAAAGGCGAAAATCGTCAAGATATCATTCACAATCTGGCACGGGAATTTGGGGTCACTCAAAATACAATTGAACGAGATATTGCCGACTTTTTTGGACAACTCAATAGTTTAGGAATGTTCACTAACTAAGCTGAGGAAAAGTTGGTTGGAAATAATAAATAAACAGAATAATTCAGAGGAGGAAATCAATGAGACATCCAACCATAGCTGTTACGGGGATTAATGCGGTAGATAATCCTGGTCCTGGGACAGGAGTTGCCCGAAGTTTACGCGAAGATCAAGAATTATCAATGCAAATTGTTGGTCTAGCTTATGACGCAATGGAACCAGGGTTATATATGGATTGGCTATTCGATCGCCGTTATATTATGCCATATCCTGCGGCTGAACCGGAAGTTTCTTTAGAACGATTAGAACAAATTCAGTCACAATTTGGACTTGATTGCATTATCCCTAATTTCGATCTCGAATTACCCCTTTACATTCGTTATGCTCAGGAGCTAAAAGCACTCGGAATTCACACTTATCTACCTACTAAAGCTCAATTTGCGCTCCGTAATAAAGCGAATTTGACTGAAGCTGCGAAAAATTTTGGAGTAGAGACACCCAAGACTATTGTAGTAAGTTCAGTACAGGAATTGCAGGAAGCGACCAAAGAATTAGGGTTTCCCTTAATGATTAAAGGACCCTATTACAAAGCTTACAAAGTTTCTAGCAATCAAGAAGCATTACATCGCTTTTATCACTTAGCTAATGAATGGGGATATCCCATCATTGTGCAACAGATAGTGAGTGGAATTGAATTGAATTTAGTCTCAGTTGGGGATGGTAAAGGGAGTCACCTCGGTTTAGTCGCAATTAAAAAGATGGGGGTGACAGATTTAGGGAAAATCTGGAGTGGTTTAACGATTCATCATCCTGGGTTATTAAAAGTTGCGGAAAACTTTCTTCAACATACCCAATGGAAAGGTCCGTTTGAACTCGAATGTATCGCGGATGTGGATGGAACTATCTATCTGATTGAAATTAACCCTCGATTTCCAGCATGGACTTATTTTGCTACAGGAGTGGGAGTTAATTTACCTGCTCGATTAGTCCGAGCTGCTCTAGGATTACCTTTACCTCCCTTAGAACCCTATCCCGTCGGTAAATTATTGATGCGTTATACCTACGAAATGGTCATGGACGCAACCCCTCTACAAACCTTAGTAACCATCGGAGAAAGATAAAATGTTAGCTCAATACGAAAAACCCGCAATCAAAAAGTTACAAAGTGGATTGATGAATAAGTTTGCTGGAGCAAGTTCACCACGTCGTAATGTGAAAACGGAAATAGCTGGAATTACGATCGATGATTTAGTTGCTGAGTTTGGTTCACCTCTATTTGTTTATTCTGAGCGATCGCTCCGTCGGAAATTCCGGACAATTAAAAGTGCTTTCACTACCCGTTATCCTGATGTGACTTTTGGTTGGTCTTACAAAACTAATTACTTAAAAGCGATTTGCGCTATTATGCACCAAGAAGGTGCGATCGCTGAATTGGTTTCCAAAATGGAATATGACAAAGCTAAAGCATTAGGTATTCCGGGAAATCAAATCATTCTCAACGGTCCCCACAAACCCTTAGCTACCCTAGAAGCAGCAGTTTTAGATGGAGTGACAATCAATATTGATCATTTAGATGAAATTGACGACTTAGAAACGATCGCTACTAAACTAGGACGCACAATTACCGTCGGATTAAGACTAAATCTGGATGTAGGAATTCAACCAAAATGGTCACGATTTGGATTTAATTTAGAGTCAGGTCAAGCATTAGAAGCAGTGCGACGAATTGCTAAGGGTGGAAAGCTACGTTTGAATGGATTACATAGCCATATTGGCACATTTATCCTTGAACCTAGTGCTTACGGTCGTCAAGTTGAGAAAATGGTGAAATTTGGTTATGAAATCGAAAATCTGTTTAATTGGAGAATGGATTATATCGATATCGGTGGTGGTTTTCCCTCTCGGAGTCGTTTAAAAGGTATCTATCATTCTGCTGAAGTAATGTTACCATCAATTGATGAATTTGCTGATGCGATTTGTGACGCTTTATGGGCAAATCTCAAACCCGGACATACCCCCAAACTGATTATTGAATCCGGACGAGCAATGGTGGATGAAGCAGGTACACTAATCTCAACAGTTTGGGCAAATAAAACTTTACCTGATGGTACTCCTGCGTATGTAATTGATGCGGGAATTAACCTACTCTTTACTAGCTTTTGGTATCGGTTTGATATCGCACTCGATCGCCATGTTTCTGGTTCTGCTCAAAACTCAGTCATTTACGGACCGATGTGCATGAATATTGATGCGATCGATGAAGGAATCTCTTTACCACCTTTACCAAGAGGTACAAGACTGGTAATTTCCACAGTTGGAGCTTATAACAATACTCAATGGATGCAATTTATTGAATACCGTCCTAACATTGTTCTCATCAGTGAAAGCGGTAATGTTGAATTAATTCGTGAAGCAGAAGACCTCAGTGATTTAGAACGACGGGAACATTTACCAGCTCGATTAAGTCCGATCGCGAATTTATCTACTCGGACTCATTAATTTCTTCTATCTGGTGTAGTAAGCGTTCAAAACGCTTACTACCAAGTACATCTACTTTCATCACCTCAATCATTAGCGGAGTTAAAAATATGCTAGGTTTGCGCTACGAATCAATCCTAGACCTGGTTACCTTCACCACCGAAAAAAGTAAAAATTCTACTTTTCTACCCATCAAAATTTTTACCAAATTAGTCCAATTCTGTCAACCTTTAATTCTAGCATTATGTGCTGCAACTGCGGAAATTCTTTTTTTGCGTGGTGTCGGGACAGGGGCACTTTTACTAACAGCGATGCTCCTCCAACCAGCAGTTTTATTAATGGGAATAACCGGAGTAATCGCAGCAGTTACCTTTGCTAAAATTGCTCAACTTGGACAGAACTATCTCGATCGAGGTCCATTTCTCTTTAACCCACTTCTAGCAGGTTTAAGTGTCGGTTACCTATTTCAACCAGGAGCAGCTTCTTTATTTCTCGCTGGAGTAGCAGGAATATTAGCTTTTATTCTCACCTGGACTCTATCCCATATCTTCCGAACTTTCTTATTTTTACCTGTCTTAAGTTTACCCTTTATCATCGTCAGTTGGGTAGTACATCTAGCTGCATTTCGTTATGCTGGATTACAACCAGCAATTATTCCTGCTCATGTTTATTCCATTGGTTTACCAATCTGGATGGAAGGATTCTTGAGAACTTTAGGGTTGATTTTTTTCCTCCCTAATATCTGGGTAGGAATTGTCGTCGCAGGATTACTATTAGTCAACTCACGCATCCAATTTTTATTAGCAATAGGTGGTTATGCGTTAGGAACTTCCATTCGCGGTATTCTCACAGGAACATTTATTTATGTCTATTATGATCCAGCAGCATTAAATTTTGTATTAGTTGCATTAGCGATCGGTGGTTTTTATCTCCTTCCCTCCATCCGAAGTTATGCGATCGCAGGTTTAGCAATTGGATTAGTTGCAGTATTAAGCGAAGCAGTGAGTGTATTTTGGGCAGCTTCTGGGTTACCAGTTCATGCGTTACCTTATAATTTAGTCACCTTATTATTGTTGTATGTATTGGGATTAGTAGGATATCGTTGGTTAACTAGATATCCTCAACCAACTCCAGAACAAACTCTCGATTATGAATTAACTGCTCGATTAAGATATCAAGGTACGGGAAAAACAATTTCCTTACCTTTTTCTGGTCGTTGGTTAGTTTGGCAAGGTTTTCATGGTCAATGGACTCATCAAGGTTTGTGGTGTTATGCTTATGATTTTGTGATTCAAGATGAGTCTGGTTCTACTTATCGTGATGATGGATTTAATCTGAAAGATTATTATGCTTATGGTAAACCAATCCTCTCTCCAGTTCGAGGTTGGATCGTTCGAGTCATTAGTGATTTACCAGATTGTGCGATCGGTAATATTGATCAGGAACATAATTGGGGTAATCATATAATTATTTACGATGAACGAGGTTTTTATGTCGAAATATCCCATTTTGCTCAACATAGCATTACCGTAAAATCAGGCGATCGCGTAGAAATTGGCACTTTATTAGGTCGTTGTGGTAATTCTGGTTATTCTTCCCAACCACATATTCATATTCAAGTCCAACTTAGCGCCGAATTAGGTGCAGCAACAGCACTATTTAGTTTTGCTAATCTGATGGTAGATGGTGAATTTAGAGCCGAAGCTACCCCATCAGAAAATACTATATTAGAACCAGTAGCAAGCGATCGCGCTCTCGCTAAAGCTTTAACTTTCCCCCTTGATTCTAGTTTCGATTTTACTGTTACTCAAAAAGAAAAAATCGTTGATCATCTCTCTTTAACTACCCGGATCACAGGAGATGGTTGGTTTTATCTAGATTCGGGTAAAGCCAAATTATACTTTAGTCGAGATGAGTACGGATTTATCTTTCATCGATTAGATGGTAATGATCCTAACTTAGCCTTATTATTAACAGCAATTCCTCGATTACCCCTAGCTAGACGTGAACCCGGAAATACATGGTCTGATTATCTTCCCGTCGGGATGATGATTACTGGAATTCGACAAATGGTTTACTTATTTGCTAGTTCCTTTGTACCAGAGTTAGCTTCAGCTCGCTATACTGGTGAATGGATTTCAAATGAAACTTTAGTAGGAGCAGTCACCATCCCAGGAATCAAGAATAAAGTATTGACATCTGCTACTTTTGCTCAAAATGGAGAAATTCTCAGAGTCGGTGTCGGTCAGCGATCGCTAGTACGTCAAGATTTACAGGTTGTCACCCAGAAATCCCACCGTTGTTTAGGAGTCGGGATGAATGGAAGTACCGTTGGTTAGGGACAACAAGCGGACAAATAATTTGACACTCGACAATTGCCATATTATTTTTGTTCGCAGCGTAGGTTGTATATGTGGTTAAATGTAATGAGAGAGTCGGTGCCAAGAAAATTTGCGGAAATGACTTTCCTTCCAGATAAAATATAAACCTCTGTATTTGAGGAGCGACGAGAGCAAATTATTACTGCGATCGAGAATTGGTGGAATAAATATCGAGTGACGTTGCGTGAGATTGAAACTGAACGGGATACAGCAGCAAAGCGATTAGATGCTTAAAGTAAGTGAATTGAGGAAAGCTGATGAAAGTTAAAGTAACAGAACAAGGTGTAGTCATTCCCAAAGATTTTCTAGAGGGAGTTGAAGAGGTAGAAATCCGTAAGGAAAATAATATTATCTTTGTGATAGTAACTAATAAAACAGATCCAATTTTTGAGATGGGAATAAATCCTGTAAACTGCGGAGTTTCTGATGCGTCTGAAAATTTAGATAACTATATTTACGGTTCTATTGAATGAATAGAGTTTTTTTAGATACGAGTTATATTATCGCTTTATAAACAGCCGATGATAATTATTATCGGACATTAAAACATTGGCAGGATTTGATTAAAGAACCACCAAAATTAGTAACTACATCTTATATTTTTGACGAAATGGCGCCATTTTTTAATAGTCGAAATCGTCATCATAAAGCTGTGCTAATCGGTTAATGTCGCGATCGCTCGCATATACGGTATAATTCAATATGGTTCAGTTAAGGGTTGGTCAAGATGCAGGGATTTTGGGGCGATCGTCTCTGTAGATGCCTTGCACATCGCCAGCGCAGAAGCATCTAACAGCGATTACTTTCTCACTTGTGATCAGCGTCTGATTAATCGTTGCCAAGAGCTAGCCTTAAACGTTATGAACCCCGCATCCTTTACAGCGGATTCGGTGGTTGATGAAGTACAGTAAGATTTAGCATGAATGGCGATCTGTTAAAGTCGCTTGTGAGTTATCTGTGTTGGTTGGGCAGGTTTATGATCGTTATCTGTTTGGAGCAGAATTGATTGGTGAACCTGCCCCTACAAATCCCGGTTGATTGTGATCATAAATTCATTCACCAGACATTTTTATGAGCTAATTTGATCTTAAATGTTATATTTTTTGGTGAATCTCTGTAGGGGCGGGTTCACCGATGAACTTGCTACACACAAATAACCTTAATGAACCCGCCCTGCCCCACAGATCAACTTGATGAACTTCATAAACCTGGAATAGGCTGTATCACGGAGATCGACTATGAAAGTTAATCTACCCAAGGAACAACAAGTGATCCAAGAAGCCCTGCAAATTCTCTATGCTCACATGACCCCACTCAAAGTCGCCCGCTTTATCACCGCTTGTCAGCTAGGCGAAGGAGACTATCTCCAAACCAAAGACGAACTGTTTGTCGATGAAACCGTAGATAGTTTGTGTGACAAGATTAAAGCCTTTAAGCAAGGTAAATAGACAGCGATCGCCATCTCAATATTTCGCCCAGTTCTCCGCTGATGTCCTCCAAAATATTCTTAACTGAACCGTATTGCGGTATGATTAACTGTCAGAACGCTATTCCCAGAGCGAGGCGATCGCAGTGAAACAATAATAAAGATGCAACAATCGCGTGAGCTGATTCGCAGTTATGCCGCTTATGCTCTGAGTGCCTTTAAGAATTTTAGTGCAGCAGACATAGAAGAAATTACCCTGAAATTTGGGTTAAATATTGGTGGTAAAGCCGGAATTCCTTTTATCACAGAAGGAACTGCCGAAAGCAATTTAGAAATCGAAGTTAAATATAAATTTTCTAAGGCGACTTAAAAAAAATTAAATAAAAAACGATTAACTGTTAAGTGCTTTTTTATTGGTATTCGAGGAAGGCGATCGCTCCAAATGTATGACCAATGATTTTCCCATCTTGTTTGTTACGGAAAAAGCTTATGAAGAATCCTCGAATGAAATTTTAGGGAGCAAGTATAAGTTTTGGTTCTATCACGAAGAATTTGGTCGTTGTCTTTACAAACAAAACCGAGTCAACTTGGGAGAAGATTGGGCAGAGAAAGTCGCATCAGAATTGTGTGAATTAATCGGACTTCCTCACGCTGTTTATGAATTGGCTTCAACTTGGAAAGGCGATCGCGGTGTAATTTCACCCAACTTTTTACCACAAGGGGGGACGCTTGTACATGGTAACGAACTGCTTACTTCAATTGTGCCAAATTACCTAACATTTAGCACCTACGGCGCATCACAACATACAATTGATGTAGTTTTAAGAGTTATTGCAGGCAGTTCTGTAAATTTACCCATTAATTGGACACCGCCCTCTGGTATCCAAAAAGCAGTGGATGTATTTGTTGGCTATCTTTTGTTAGATGCGTGGATTGGTAACGGAGATCGTCACCATGAAAACTGGGGGATTGTCCGAATAAAACCGTCATCTACTTCAGAAGAAATGGAACACTTAGCACCTACTTACGATCATGCCTCAAGTTTAGGACGTGAACTCTCTGATGAAAAAAGGCAGAAACGATCTATACTGGATTATACCGACAAATGTTTTTCAGCGTTTTATGGTAGTGTTGATGATAAAAAGAGCCTGAAAGTTTTTGATACATTCTCCCAAGTTGTTCATCGTTATCCCCAAGCAGCTAGTGTGTGGTTGACGCGACTTGAAAATATATCAGAAGCCAATATATTAGATATTTTTAATCGCATTAATTGCTCACGGATCTCTCCCAATGCCAGTAATTTTGCTCAAAAAATTCTGGAAATTAACAAACACAGGATACTAACCTTATGGGAAACACTACCTTAAAAACACTAAAAATGAAGACATCAAAAACACTATTTTTAGCTTGGCAAGACTATTTTAGTCGCGCTTGGTTTACCATAGGTCGGTTAACATTTGACGGAGATATTTATAAATTTGTCTATACGCAAGGTGTAAAAGAAGCTCAAGAAAAATGTGCTTTTAATCCTTTATCTTCCTTTCCATATTTAGATCAAGTCTATACATCAACTCACCTATTTCCAGTCTTTGCTAATCGGTTAATGTCGCGATCGCGTCCTGATTATTCCAGTTTTATTGAATCGTTAAATCTTTTACCTGATAATAACGAACCAATGGAAGTTTTAGCCCGCAGTGGTGGAGAACGAGAAACAGATACACTTGCGGTTTTTCCTTGTCCAGAAGTTGATGAAAAGGGACAATACAATCTCTATTTTTTCTCGCATGGGTTGCGACACTTACCAACCAGTGCAATTGAGCGGATTAATCAGTTTGAACCTAGAGAAGAATTATGGTTAGCTCACGAATTTCAAAATTCTTACGATTATCAGGCTTTAACTTTAAATACTAAAGACCATTACATTGTCGGTTATTGTCCGCGATATTTGCTGGCAGAAATTTTTGAATTGCTTCGGCAAAATTCCAGTCTAAAAGTGCGAGTAGAGCAAGTAAATAAATCTCCAACCCCACTTCAGTTTCGTCTGTTATGTAAAATGAGTGTCAATTGTAGAGATAATTTTTGTCCTTTCTCAAGTAGTCAATATCAATCGCTGATTGTAGAAATTGCGATGAAATCTGCATAACGCTTGGTATTATAATAACAAGATTTACGCAAAATATCAACGCGATCGCATATACGGTATAATTAACTGTCAGAACGCTATTCCTAGAACGAGGCTCGCTAACATAAAATGCGTAAGTCTTGTATATATTAAGTGCTGCTGAATATCTCATTAACTAGGAATATGCTGTAAATTGCACCAGTCTATAAATCGTGGCAGTTTATAAATCTTTGTGATCATTTCCATTGATTACAAACTTCTTTTATAGAATCAACTACACCTCGCATAGCTGTTTCTTCACCTAATGAAATAATAGCAGGATAAAGAGTTACTAAGTTTTTTATAAAGTCTTGTCTATTAGTAGATGCTAGGATGTGAAGATATAACTTCCAATCAGAGAATGATAAATTAGATAAATCAAGACTATGGAGAAAACCATTGATTGCTTTTGCTTGATTTGGTTTAGAATTTATCTTAAAAATCTCATTTTTCACTTGAGATAATAATTGTTCAGGTACGAATTTACTTAGACCATTCAATACCTCTGCCCGACTGGATTCATCCTGAATAGTGCGTGCCGCATCCAAGGCTTCGGCAAAATAGGCCCTATCAATCTGAGCAAGGGAACTCAATACCTCTGCCCGACTGGATTCATCCTGAATAGTGCGTGCTGCATCCAAGGCTTCGGCAAAATAGGCCCTATCAATCTGAGCAAGGGAACTCAATACCTCTGCCCGACTGTATTTATCCTGAATAGTACGTGCCGCATCCAATAAAACTGAGAAATCTGCACCATCAATCTGAGCAAGAGATCTCAATACCAATGCCCGAAGGGATTCAGACTGAATAGCGCGTGCCGTATCCAATAAAACTGAGAAATCTGCACTATCAATCTGAGCAAGAGATCTCAATACTAATGCTCGAAGGGGTTCAGACTGAATAGTGCGTGCTGCATCTAATGCTTCTCCAAAATAAGCACTATCAATTTGAGCAAGGAATCTCAATACCTCTGCCCGACTGTATTTATCCTGAATAGCGCGTGCCGCATTCAATAAAACTGAGAAATCCGCACTATCAATCTGAGCAAGGGATCTTAATACCCATGCCCGCAAGAATTTATCCTGAATAGTGTGTGCCGCATCCAATAAAACTGAGAAATCCGCACTATCAATCTGAGCAAGGGAACTCAATACCTCCGCCCGAATAGATTCAGACTGAATAGCGCGTACTGCATCCAATGCTTCGGCAAAATAGGCCCTATCAATCTGAGCAAGGGAACTTAATACCTTTGCCCGAATAGATTCATCCTGAATAGCGCGTGCCGCATCCAATGCTTCTGTAAAACAGGCACTATCAATCTGAGCAAGGGAACTCAATACCTTTGCCCGAAGTGCCCGACGGGATTCATCCTGAATAGCGCGTGCCGCATCCAATGCTTCTGTAAAACAGGCACTATCAATCTGAGCAAGAGAACTCAATACCCATGCCCGAAAGGATTCATCCTGAAGAGCGCGTGTCGCATCCAATGCTTCGGCAAAATAGGCCCTATCAATCTGAGCAAGAGAACTCAATACTAATGCCCAAATGAATTGATCCTGACTAGCTTGTGCTGCATCCAATGCTTCTGTAAAATAGGCATTATCAATCTGAGCAAGAGAACTCAATACTAATGCCCGATTTTTTTCATCCTGAATAGCGCGTGCTGCATCTAATGCTTCGGTAAAATAGGCCCTATCAATCTGAGCCAGGGCACTCAATGCCTCTGCCCGATTTTTTTTATCCTGAATAGCGCGTGCTGCATCCAATGCTTCGGTAAAATAGGCCCTATCAATCTGAGCCAGGGCACTCAATACTTCTGCCCGATTGGATTCATTCTGAATAGCGCGTGTCGCATCCAATGCTTCGGCAAAATAGGCCCTATCAATCTGAGCCAGGGCACTCAATGCCTCTGCCCGATGGTATTCATCCTGAATAGCGCTTATTTTTGTTAAAGCCTTCTTAAATAATGGTTTGGAAAAATAACAACATAATCCCTTAATCCATTCGGCTATTTTATGTTCATCTTGCATTTGCTCTACATAAGCCCAAGCTTG
Organism: uncultured cyanobacterium; assembly: GCA_963744145.1. Taxonomy (GTDB): domain Bacteria; phylum Cyanobacteriota; class Cyanobacteriia; order Cyanobacteriales; family CAWUOF01; genus CAVUSO01. The sequence goes on from CAVUSO010000001.1 coordinate 4,274,508, forward strand.
CTCTATTGTCCAAAATTTACCTTTGACAAATTCTTTGATCATGTCAATCGGTAGGTTTTCCAATAAACTGTTTAATGTTGCTGTAATTAAGGCATACCGATATTGCAGAACAATAGAGCGGGTTTTGTCTTGCTCATATTGTTGTTCGGCGATCGCCCAAGCTCTAGCCACATCTTCCACAAAAATTGCTGGTTGACCAAGGCGATCGCAAGTTTCAAACCAAGCATTATGTCCTAAGCGATCGCTACTACCTAGAAGAGTATGAATTTCATCAATCCAACCAGCTTGCTCTAAGTGCCAAGTCAACTGACGATGAATATATCCATCATTCGGTAAATTATACCAAGATTTTTCCTCAGTTTTTTCTCGGTAACGTTCTAGAAATTGTTGATGAGCCAAAGATAAGCAAGAACAATTTTTATCCCTAGAGCCTAGAGAATTAAGCTTACCTTCTTCAATCAGACTCCGAGCCATATCGTGCATAAGGTCGTGGATACGATAGGTTGGCTCATCCTCTAATGTAGTAACACCATCAGTCAGAAAAGAACGGTGTCGCAATAATGACAATCTTTGTTTAACTTGCACATTAGACGACAAATTCCACAGAACCGAAGCAACCTCTAGGGTAAGATTAACATCTTCTGGCAAAATACCTAACCAGGCAAACTGTTCTAACTGTTCCTGATTCAGCCGCTTTAAACTTAAGTTGAAACAAACTTCCAAACTATGTTTACGCTGTTCTTGCTCATCTAAATCTTCCCATCTTTCCGATGACTGTAAAAGTTTAAATACTCTAGAAAACTCAGCCTTAAATTCAGCTCGTAATTCCGCCCAAGTTGAACCATCTTTGATTAAGTTAATCGCTAAATCCAGAGCTAATGGCAAATATCCCAATACCTGAGCAAAGGCTTTTGCTTCTATTTGATCAGCATCTTTCCAATCTTTGCCTAACTTTCCTTTAATCAGTTCTAACGCTTCATCTTCGCTCATCAAATCTAAAGAATAGTAATCAGCCTGAGCAATTCTTGCTTCCCTAGTTGTCACCAATACCCGACAACCTTCACCACCCACCTGAAACCATTTAGCATGATCTGCATTCCACACATCATCTACTACCAGCAACATTTGTTTTTCTGCTAACAAAGTTTGTAAATACTGAGTAGCTGATTCCTTAGTATTTGCACTAAATGCTTCCCGCGATCGATCAAGCTCTCGAATCCAATCCCCTAATAACTTCTGTAAATCCGGTTTTTGTCCTAAAGTTACCCAGAGAATTCCATCTTCAAACCGAGCATTTACTTCTGGATCTCGCACTAGAGCCGCAGCTAAAACTGACTTTCCTAAACCTCCTAATCCAGCGATCGCGGTTACTACCAGAGTTTGTCCATTTCTGCCCAGAAGTTTTTCTTTTACTGCTTTGAGAGCATCTAACCGTTCCACGTAATTTTCTGGTAAGGGAATATGGGGAAACGACTTAGATTTCTGAGGTTTTCTTTGAGTAGAATAATTGAGAATGGGAATAGGTCGTCCACTGAGCAGGTGAACGGGTTCTTGACCACTTCCCTTTAATTGAATACAAATAAAAACGGTTAGTATACCAGCATAAATATTGCCATCATCAGCAGCTTGTTCCGGTTGGAGTCCTTGCAGCAACGCTTTAGTAAAAAGACCATGCTCTTGATCTTCATAAGCCTTTTCTTCGGCTCTACAAGCTGTAATTAAACAATAGTCAGGCTGACGATTAAAGCTTTTTAAAGTTGACTGTACTAAATCTTTGCTGAAGGTCTCAAGTAAAGCTCCTGCATGACAGCAATCTAAGAGAATTACTAAACTGCTGAGATCAGAATCGCTCACCAACTTATTCAAATCTTCTAATCGAATCAGCGTTTCCATATCTTTTTTAGCAGAATTGGAAGCAGCGAGAAAACCTTGTTTTTCTCCAGAAAGAGTAGTTATTTGAAAACCATGTCCTGCATAATAAACTAGAGCATCTTTCCGAGCAGCTTTTTCGAGCAGAAAAGTTTTTAGAGTTTGATAGAGATCGGCAGCTAGAACTTTTTGTGAGATAATCTCATAACGACTTTTCTCATTAACCCATTTACAAGGAAACCGGACAACCTCTTGAAAAGCTCCAGACCGTTCTAGCAATTGAGCCATTTCCTCCGCATCAGTAACCGCTTTCTTTAAGGAAGGGAAACTAGGAGAGTCATATTGAGAAATACCGATTACCAGTGCATATCGCGTCATTCTGATAATTGACCTAAAATCATTTTGCTGTTAACCTATGATAAACCATTCTCTTGAGGGTACTATGTCCGAGATTCAAAAAATGCTATATACCGATGAAGATGGTAAAGAGTACGAAATCCTGATAGAAAATAAATCAGCAGTCAATCTTCCTGATGCTGATGTTGATGAAGGACGTGGTTCGCGAGGCGATCGCAGTGAAACAATAATAAAGATGCAGCAAGCTCGTGAAATGATTCGCGGTTATGCAGCTTATGCTCTGAGTGCCTTTAAGGATTTTGGGGTAGCAGAAATAGAAGAAATTACCCTGAAATTTGGGTTAAAGATTGGTGGTAAAGCCGGAATTCCTTTTATCACAGAAGGAACTGCTGAAAGCAACTTGGAAATCGAAGTTAAATGTAAATTTCCTAAGGGGACTTAAACAAAATTAAATAAAAAACGATTAACTGTTAACTGTAATTACAAGCTAAAATAATTAAACCCTTTGGAAGAAGTGGTTTTAAAGCAATTAAGCTTCGCGGTCAATAATGTGACACTTGATGGTATGGGTTCGATCCAACTAGGATTTTAGTGGAAAGTTGTTAAGATGAACAGTTTAACTCTCAACCTACCGCCTGTTCTCAAATTAACAGATGAGCAGTTTGAACAATTGGCGGCTGTTAATGGCGATTTAGGTTTAGAATTGACACCGAAGGGAGAACTAATTGTTATGCCACCGACGGGAGGAGAAACCGGAAACCGAAATTTTGAGGCTTACATTGACTTGGGAATTTGGAACCGTCAAACTCTTTTGGGAAAAGCTTTTGATTCTTCTACAGGATTTCGATTACCTCAAGGTGGTACTCGTTCCCCTGATATTTCTTGGGTGACGATAGGACGTTGGAATAATCTTACTGAAGAGCAACGCAAGAAATTTTTGCCTTTATGTCCTGATTTTGCGATCGAACTAGTTTCAGAAACAGATGATGTGGAAGAAACACGGGCAAAAATGCAGGAATATTTACAAAATGGGTTACGTTTGGGATGGTTGATTAATCCTAAACTCAGACAAGTGGAAATTTATCGCCCGAATCAAGAGGTAGAGGTTTTGGCATCTCCTACGACTTTATCGGGTGAGGATGTTTTACCAGGGTTTGTTTTAGATTTAGAGTTCATTTTTTCCTAATGGACTCCGATGACTTAATGACACAACTGCAACAACTGGCGAGCCAAAATAATCAAACCATCAACGAACTCAGATTCCTGATCTGCGAAAGCACAACAACTATTCGCCCATCTTGCTAATTCAGGTCATCGTCAGTTGGGTAGTACATCTAGCTGCTTTTCGTTATGCTGGATTACAACCTCGCAGGTTTAGCAATTGGATTAGTTGCAGTATTAAGTGAAGCAGTGAGTGTATTTTGGGCAGCTTCTGGGTTACCAGTTCATGCGTTACCCTATAATTTAGTCACCTTATTATTGTTGTATGTATTAGAATTAGTAGGATATCGTTGGTTAACTAGATATCCTCAACCAACTCCAGTGTCGGTCAGCGATCGCTAGTACGTCAAGATTTACAGTTTGTCACCCAGAAATCCCGAGTTGGGTTATCTTTAGTTTAATTAGGATAAATATTGATGTCTAATCCGACAATTGAAGCAAAAATTAGTCTTCCGGTAAGTTTATTAGAAGCGACTAATAAAGCAGTGCAACAAGGAAAAGCAAATAGCCGCGATGAATTTATTATGCGGGCAATTCGCAAGGAATTAGCGGCGCTGAAGCGAGCAGAAATTGATGCTTCATTTGCTAAAATGGCGAATGATGCAGAGTATCAAGCCGAAGCATTGCAAATTGCCGAGGAATTTGCTATTTCGGACTGGGAAGCTTGGCAAATGGGAGAATCTGAATATGAACAGGGGTGATGTTTACAATGCTCGTCTCGATCCAATTGAGGGATCTGAACAAGGGGGAAATCGTCCAGTGATTATTGTCAGTCGTAATGCTATTAATGTGAGTAGTTCTTTCGTGATAGCAGTTCCTTGGTCATTGTATAAACCTTCGTATAAAGTTGCGGGGTTTTATACGCTCATTTGATGCTTGTCAATAGGTTTTGTAAAAATATTTTATAAAGCATCTAAACGCTATAACAACGTAATACCAATGTTTTCACGCCACACCGTGTAATGTTTCTACGCTCACCTGTAGAAATTTCTATGCTCACCTATAAAATTTTCTACGCTCACAAGATATAATTTCTACGCGGGACTATATAATTTTCTATATTATTTTTACTGGTAGTATAGAAATTATATGAGGCTTAAAGCATTTTATATGTTTTCTTTAGAGAAGAAAAAATCAGGGTCATGGTTCTCTGGGACTGATTTTGGTGATTAGTCCTGGTTGTGATCGCTAATAAATTAAATATAAAAAAAGCCACAATGGTGCATTACATTGTAGCTAATAATATTTTTCATTCTAGGGAAAATTTGGTGCGAGATTTCGGTGATCGTCTAGTATAGACAAGGACTCTTCTCGGCGATCGCCTGTCCGAACTGAACAATGAAGGCGCGATCGCATCGCCAACTCCCCTACACCCTAAAAAGCGATTAATATATTACCAAGGTAAATCTTGAGGTATTCCATAAGCTTGTTCTAATTGTTTCATATATGTATTTAATTTTCTCAAAACATAATCAGCAAGATTTCCGGGTGTAGTATCAATTGTGTAACAAAATTCTAAACAAATAATTTTATTGCTTGTTTCAACTGTTATATCTGGTTTAATTCTTAAATGTGGATGATACTGTTCACATCTAAAGTGAAAGTTTAATCCAGATAATACTTCTTCAAGTGCTAAACAGATAGCTTTATTAAATGGTTGATCTCCTATTTTTCCTGGTTTAGATGCAGATGTAGCTTCATTAATTTTTTTAAAGGCTTCTCTTGAACTATTTAATGCTTGTCCAACTGTGCCACTTTTACGTTTACCAGTAGGATTTTGACTACCAGATAATTGCAAATATAAAGGAGTTCTTTTCAATGTTTCATTTGCTAATTTTTTACCAAACCAATGCTTAGGTACATTATATTTTTTTGGATCTTTAAAATCTTCTCTTGAAATTTTAATTTTTGCATCATCAGCGTAAGCAACAATACAACTGATTAATGCGTTTGTTGGTAAATACATAATTTTTGTGGTTAACATACGGCTATTTAGAGCTAATGTTAAACGGTGAGGAGGTCAATCAGCTTTTCTTTGTGTATGTTCAATATAAGGCTGTAAAGGGTTATATTCAGCATTCCACATTTCATTGATATTTTCAGGAATTTGTTTAGCAAAACGTGCTACAACTCCTTCCGCTTCTGGATAAGAAAATATAAACCAAACTTCTGTAGATTTTGGAATCGAGTTTTCAATTTGCTTAATATAATTAGTTCTTTGTTCCCAAAGAGTTCTAACATTTTTTAAATAATCTCTAATCAAATGTTTTTCTTGAGGTTTTTGCTGATAGTCATCTTTCAATTGTTCAAAATCATTATCATTTAATTGAAACTCATGACAACTTTTTCCACTATTAAAAAATTCAATGGTTTTTCGGGCAATATTAGGATATTCTTCCAGAGGTGGACCCGTAAATTCTATATAAGGAAGTCTACTATGAAACATGGTACTAGAGTAATTTTTTGCAAAACTTTGCATTTTTTCTAAATCTTTACGAACTGTTACAGGCCAAATAATCAAAATTGCATATTTACGAAGGAAACTATTTAAATCTCTAAAAAAACCTTTCACTTCCTCTTCTTGCTCATCTCCTAAGTTTTCTAAATACTCAATTACGATACATAATTTATTATGATTTTTTTTATTCTCTGAAAAAAATTTGATAGCCTCTTGTTTAATTGTTTTGATTAATTCTTTAAGTTTTAATCCAGAATTATCTTCTTTTATTAACTCACTAGCATCAATTGATACTATTTCTTGTATCATCATATATTGTTGAAATTTTAATGAACTAATGAATGTAGATTTTCCAACACCGGAAACACCATATAAAAACAATAGATAACCATTATTTCTCATGTCTTTTAAAACAGGTATAATTAGTTCTTCAAATTTAGTAACTCGAACAATTAAATCAGGAAGCCTAGATTTCTTTTCTCCAATTTCTTCTAAAATTTCTTCATAAGTTAATGGCAAGAATAAATCTAAGTTTTCTCTATTATTTGTTTTAGAGTTTGAAATTATTATTTGGGGGGAAACTAATTTTTCTTCAACAACAATTTGTTCGGCTGATAAATTACCATTTTCATTTACTGAATCTGATTTGAAAATATCAATTTTTGACTGATCTTCTTGAGATTTAGAAGAACCGTCAAAGTCAGGAAATAATAAAGGTAATTGATCTGGATTGTCTGATCTTTTTCTTCTGGACATATTTAGATACTTAGATTAAAAATTAGGCGAAAACTAAAATTAAGGTGAGTCCGTTAAGACCCACACTAAAAATTATACTATACCAAAACCTCTACTGTGTCAAGCTTAGGCATCTTATCCACAGGAATCACCCGACCGAAATTCTCAAAACACTAAATCTCATGCTCTAATATTTTACTATAAACCTAATTTTCTTTTCAAGATATCTAACTAACTTAATTATTAAGTTACCTTATTAGTCAAAGTCAATGCTATAATTCCTAGGCTTGTTTATTTCCCACTATCAATGAGTATATTTGCAATTCAGTTTAAGAAAGAGGAACAAGTTAGATATGCGATCGCCACTCAAGGAGATCCAGAATATAACGGGATAGACTCAGGGAATTTAGAGGATGCAAAAACATGGAAAACATCAAAGGGTGCTAAGAAATATTTAGAAACTCATGTATTGGTGAACCGCCAAGGCGATAGAATTCGGACAAGATAGGATTCTATAGAAGTAGTAGAAATATCATTAGAGCTTAATAATGAACTGGCAAATAATACAGAACTTCAATCTAAGTCTAAGGAAGTTTCTATGATTAATTTTTATCCAACTCCTGAAATTTTGGAATGGTTGGAGAATGAATGGGATAATGAGAATAGAGAAACTGATTCAGAATACTTAATCGGAAACTGGAGAAGTTGATTAGATTGGAACGTGAAGGTTTTTAGGTTGATTTTTTTGAAAGAGGTATTGATTATGAGCCAAACAGCTTGGAATATTCTCGGTATCCTTACCATTTTGGCAGGGATTTTATTGTTCTTGACAGAACGAGAAAGATTTGTCACAGTACCTCCAGATCAGTATTTTCAATTTTTCGCAATAGGTTTTTTAATTTTTGGGTTTCTAGGTATAATTGCAAGCACCTGTTTTTTTCCTAAAGTACGTCCTTTTACTTTGCGAGTTTTGGGAACATACGGGATATTTTGCTGTGTTTTTAATCTAATTACTGGTTTTAAAAAAGGTGACTTTTCTCAATTTCCTATGACAATTTGTTTCTGGCTACCGGGCTCAGTTTATCTAGTAGTTAAAGGAAAAATGGATTAATTTTATTTGCGATCGCCCAAAAAGCAACCCCCTCACCAGAAAGACAGAATCCTTGTCTGCTAAAGGGTTGAGTGTTATGGACAAATTGGGATTAATTAGCGCTAACTAAGTCAAAAATTTATACTGCTGATGAACATCTGGAGTTTGAGGTTAAGATACCGGACATGATATAATTCCTCAAACATACCTGTTAACCCTAATTACCAGCTAAAATGAACAGTTTAACTCTCAACCTACCGCCTGTTTTCAAATTAACAGATGAGCAGTTTGAACAATTGGCGGCTGTTAATGGCGATTTAGGTTTAGAATTGACAGCGCAGGGAGAACTAATTATTATGCCACCGACGGGAGGAGAAACAGGCGATCGCAATTTTGAAATTGATGGACAGCTTTGGTTGTGGAATCGTCAAAATTTTCTGGGGAAAGCCTTTGATTCTTCTACAGGGTTTCGATTACCAAATGGCGCAACTCGTTCTCCCGATGTGGCTTGGATCAAAATTGAAAGATGGGAAGCTTTAACCCCGACACAAAGAAAGAAATTTTTACCGCTATGTCCTGATTTTGCGATCGAACTGGTTTCAGAAACAGATGATGTGGAAGAAACGCGAGCAAAAATGCAGGAATATTTACAAAATGGATTGCGGTTGGGATGGTTGATTAATCCTAAACTCAGAGAAGTGGAAATTTATCGCCCGAATCAAGAGGTAGAGGTTTTGGTATCTCCTACGACTTTATCGGGTGAAGATGTTTTACCAGGGTTTGTTTTAGATTTAGAGTTCATTTTTTCCTAATGGATGATTGAATCTGATTCAACCTACGAACTTTCTTCCTCTGTTGGAGAAAACCACAGTTTCCTTACCTATCGATGGGTCAGCTCCTCACCTACCTCAATATCCCCAATTTTTCTCTTGAGATGTTAATATTTATGTAACGATATATCACGATCGGAGCTTTTCTAACTTGATATAATAACATCGCTCACTTAAAAAGCTGTTTTTGTGGTAAGACAAACTTGCAAGTTTTGTCTGAAATTGAATGAAATCATCTAGCGACTTCTTAATTATTGGCGGTGGTATTATTGGTCTATCACTAGCAGTTGAACTGAAATTGCGAGGGGGATCAGTAAGAGTCCTCAGTCGGAATGCTCCCGAAGGTGCTACTTATGCTGCTGCTGGAATGCTAGCACCTCAAGCAGAAAGAATTCCTGCCGGACCAATGTTAGATTTATGTATCCGATCGCGATCGCTCTATCCAGAATGGGTTCGCAAACTGGAGGATATTTCTGGTTTATCGACCGGATATTGGCCTTCTGGCATTTTAGCACCAGTTTATGCAGAAGATCAGCTCGAAAAAATTCCGACTGATTCATCTTTTTGGTTAGATCATCGGGCAATTCATCAATGTCAATCGGGATTAGGTCCAGATGTTATTGGTGGTTGGTGGTTTCCAGAAGATGGACAAGTTGATAATCGTGCTTTAGCGGTGGTCTTATGGACATCAGCTCGGGAATTAGGAGTGAATCTGGATGAAGGTGTTACGGTAGAAGCGATCGAACAACAACATGGTCAGGTTAGTGGTGTCAGAACTACCACAGGTTTATTCACAGCAGGACATTATATTTTAGCTACTGGAGCTTGGTCAAATCAGTTATTACCACTCCCAGTCTCTCCAAAAAAAGGACAAATGTTATCAGTCCGAATCCCTGGAGAGGGAAATCATTTAGCCAGAGTTTTATTTGGTTCGGAAACCTATATTGTCCCTAGACGTGATGGACAAATTATCATTGGTGCTACCACTGAAGAGGTGGGATTTACTCCCCATAATACTCCAGTCGGAATTCAAGCTTTATTAAACAGGGCAATTCGGCTTTATCCAGAATTGCAACATTATCCTATTCAAGAATTCTGGTGGGGATTTCGGCCCAATACTCCTGACGAGATGCCGATCTTAGGACCAAGTTTATGTCAAAATTTAAGTTTAGCGATCGGTCATTATCGGAATGGAATTTTGTTAGCACCAGTGACAGCTGTTTTGTTAGCAGAATCTATTCAGGGACAAAAATCTGATCCTTTATTAGCAAATTTTCAGTTAGAACGGTTTTTCTTGACTAATTCAGCTTTGTGTGCATCCAAACCAGATCAATATTCCCCATCTATGCTAACTTATCCCAACCCAACCCCAGTCATTCCATCGGTTCTAGCTCTTGATCCTCCCTTAATTATTGCCGGTCGTAAGTTTAAGTCTCGGTTAATGACAGGTACAGGTAAATATCGCAGTATTGCCGATATGCAGCAAAGTATCCTGAAAAGTGAATGTGAAATTGTCACTGTCGCAGTCAGAAGAGTGCAAACTCAAGCACCAGGACATGAAGGATTAGCAGAAGCATTAGATTGGACTAAGATTTGGATGTTACCGAATACCGCGGGTTGTCAAACGTCTGAAGAAGCAATTCGAGTAGCGAGGTTAGGACGGGAAATGGCGAAATTATTAGGGCAAGAGGACAATAATTTTGTCAAATTAGAGGTGATTCCTGATCCAAAATATTTACTACCCGATCCGATCGGCACCCTGGAAGCTGCGGAAAAATTAGTGCAAGAAGGGTTTGCGGTATTACCTTATATTAATGCTGATCCGATCCTGGCTAAACGTTTAGAAGAAGTGGGCTGTGCTACAGTTATGCCATTGGGTTCACCAATTGGTTCCGGTCAAGGGATTAAAAATGCAGCCAATATTCAGATTATTATTGAAAATGCTAGGATTCCCGTCGTAGTTGATGCAGGGATTGGGACTCCGAGTGAAGCAGCTCAAGCAATGGAAATGGGAGCTGATGCTGTTCTGATTAATACAGCGATCGCTAACGCTCAAAATCCGGCATTAATGGCCCAAGCTATGGGAATGGCTACAATTGCTGGTCGTCTCGCTTATTTAGCAGGGAGAATTCCAGTTAAATCTTATGCTAGCGCCAGTTCGCCTCTGACTGGGACAATTAACAGTTAAGTTTTTTTGATTAATTTTGAAGATTTGTTGCAAAATATGTAGATTTAATACATAATTTTTGATAAAGTAATCTTAATTAATCAAGAGGTTTTTTCATGCGCTATACCCAAGAAAGTGGTGGACGTTTAAATAATTTTGCCGTTGAGCCAAAAATTTACCAAGCTGAATATCCCAGCAAAGCCCAGCAAATCAGATATATTTTCATGGGAATTGCCTCATTAGCTTTGGTAAGCGGTTTAATCGCTGTTGCTTTTGCCGTTTCCAAAGTCGGTTAATCGAAAAATTAATAATCTTGATCCTCCAGGTGCCTAATTTTCGAGGTGCCTGGTGAGAAATTTCCCAAAAAATTAGACCTAGGGACTTGCAAATCAAGATTAGAATTTGTTATAATCTAGTACAGTTCAGTTAATTGTAGGGGCGTTCGCGTAGCGTGCCGGAGGCATAGCATTCGGGCGATAACTTATCACTTAAACAAGTTAATATTATATCCGAATGCTTCGCCCTTCTTCGCCGATATCTCCCAAAATATTCTTAACTGAACCATATTGTGTTATAATCAAGGTTATTGCTGGTGTAGCTCAGTTGGTAGAGCATTCGATTTGTAATCGAACGGTCGTGGGTTCAAGTCCCTTCACCAGCTTTTAGGATTGGCTCGATATTGCATCTAGCCGATTTGTGAAAATATGTTTGCAACTTAACCAACAGTTATAGTGCTAGCCAATTAGAAAATGGCTATATTTATAACTATGATTAATCGAAATGTCATCAAAATATATGTTTCCCTTTCAATATCCAGTTCCCCAAAAAGATCCTCCGGCTCACCCGCGAGAAACTCTCCCCACCATGTATGATCTACCCAGTGAAAACCCGGAGGAACCTGGTTTGCCCGATGAATTTCATGATTGGCAACCTCAATTTTTGAGTGCAACTTTTCGTCCCCGAAAATATCCGATCGCGCGAGTATTTAGTGCCAGTGACATGAATCTTTACTATGATGTGCGTCATCCTTTGTGGTACAAACGACCAGATTGGTTTGGAGTCGTGGGGGTATCGAGATTGTATGATGAAGTTGATTTACGTCTTTCCTATGTGATTTGGCAAGAAGGTGTCAATCCAGTGGTCGTAGTAGAATTGCTCTCACAAGGAACGGAAAAGGAAGATTTAGGTACTAGAAATATAAAAACTTGGTCTGGAGAAGATGCTTCAGGAACAGGGAATGGAAAAGAAGGGAAACCCCCAAGCAAATGGGAAGTATATGAGCAAGTGTTAAGAATTCCCTATTATTTTGTCTTCAGTCGTTATACTAATCAACTGCAAGCATTTCAGTTAGTCGGAGGAAAGTATCAAGCATGGGAACTAGAATCGCAAGGGAGATGGATTGAAGAATTAGGTTTAGGATTGGGTTTATGGCAAGGCGAATATCAAGGAGTAGAGCGATTATGGTTACGTTGGTATGATCAAGAAGGTAATTGGATTCTAACAGAAGCTGAACAGGAACGTCAACGCGCTGAACAACAGGCTCAATTAGCCCAACAAGAGCATCTGAGAGCTGAACAACAGGCTCAATTAGCTCAACAAGAGCGTCTGAGAGCTGAACAACAGGCTCAATTAGCTCAACAAGAGCGTCTGAGAGCTGAACAACAGGCTCAATTAGCCCAACAAGAGCATCTGAGAGCTGAACAACAGGCTCAATTAGCCCAACAAGAGCGTCTGAGGGCTGAACAACAAGACCAACAATATCAAGATTTGTTGCGAAAATTGCAAGAAAAAGGCATTAATATAGAAGACCTATAAAATTCAGCAAGCTAGGCAAATTGCGATCGCGATCAATTTCGAGATTAGCGATCGCGAATAATTATTAGCTATCTTCGTCTTCTTCTCCAGTATTAATGGATGGTGAGCGTTGGAAGGTAAAGGTAAAAGTATCTCCACTCGCAATTACTCGTCGGATTTCATCATAGAAAGGATAATTACCAATCCCGCTTAAATAAGCCCAACCGCGCGATCGCGTCAATCCGATAAATAACTGATTACGTAAACTGGGATTACCTTCATCTTTAGCTACATGATCGCACCCAATTACATAAACTATATTGGCTTCATTTCCTTTAGCGCGGGGAGGACGGGATATAGTTACTCCTCCCTGATACCAAAAACGATCAGGATCATTTTCCGGATATTTAGGGTTAAGTTGATTCAAACGTATGGCACTAGGAATATAGATTTTAATTCCTGACTCCATTAAAAACTTACCCACTTCATTTTCTAAGTTGAGTGCATCTAATCGAGTTCCTAAAACCACTACCAAAATATCTTGACTTGGTTTTAATTCATCATATTGAAGATTATATTTAATCTTCTCAACCACCGCAGCTAATTCCTCAGCTCGAGAGTTATAAGTGGTAAACTCTAATAAAGGTTCATCCCAATATTTGGGAATTGGATTAGGAGAATTTTCTGGGGGTCGTTGCAAAATAATTTGTTGTCCAGGAGGAGAAAAACTACCTTTAATCACTTTATAACCAATTGCATCCCAACTTTTTTGATTGGTTAATCCAGCTACCATTCCATTTGGACGTAATAATCCCATCCCGATCGCATGAGCCGCAGTTAAGATTGTCCCAGGAGTACGATAACAGCGTTGGATGATCTCACTTTTTTTAATGTTCCCTTTATGTCTCCCTGTCACTAATTTAGTTAAGCGATCGCCAAACAATTCTTTAGCCATCGGAATTTTGGTACTATCTAAGGATTGGGCTTCATCATAAGCCCAAATTAAACGTCTTTGTTCAGGATTTTCTGGATCGATCGGACGTAAAGATTCATACATCATCCAATAGATTGCTTGCTTATATTCCCCATTATCTTCATACTTAAACTCATCGTCGGTGACTAAATCTTGTCCCTCATCAACGAGAATAGCATCAAAAATCGGTTGCAGGTAATTTTCCGACAATAACTGATTGCAGATTTGGGCTAATTCTTCACTTGGTTTTCTCCGGGACACACTGTTAATACCCAGAGGAGCAATTCCATTAACTTGACAAATAGTTTGATAAAAACCAGGTCGCGCTTTTCCACCCCAAGCGTGTAATATTTTGAGGTGGTTTTTTACTTGCTGATCATAGGAAACATCCCCATTACTAAAACGTCTTAACCAGCGATCAATTAATGTTTCAATTTGAGGATAAAGCGATCGACTAAAAAAGATAAAAGCGATCTCCCAATCAGGATGCTTTAAATACATCATTGCGGCTTTTTGACATAGCAAGATGGTTTTTCCTGAACCAGCAATACCGCGAATTCGTTGGGCACCGGGAGGAATTTGTTTAGCAATTTCTTCTTGCTGTAAATCTACCTCATATAGCCATTCTTGTAAATTACTAATAATGCTACCACGAGTCTTTCTTTGACTAGTGGTAGTGGTGTGAGTAAATTTACGCAGAGCTGGAGTCCCACTGATTACTGCTTGCAATATTTTCCATTGTTCCTCATCTAAGTCTTCTCCGCTCACCGCAGGAACTGATTGTTGAATTTGCTGTAATAAAGTGCTAGGATGAAGCTGGTTTTGGAAGATGATCGGTAACAAATTGGGAATTTGATCAAAACCTCTTTGTTGCCATTGTTCTGTGGTGATCAAAGGAAGTACAATCAGAGCGCGTCCCGTAATTTTACGGAAAATATTTTTTTCGCGATCGCAATATCCTAACAATGCTTGTAGTTGAGATTTACCACTTTCTCCCGGATGAGCAAAGATGAGTTGATCATGATCTAATTGCCATTGTCCATCATTAATTGCGATAATTTGGTCGATCGTCAGCTGCGATATTTCGAGAATAACTAAACCTAATTCTTGATCAGCTATTACCACATCCGGTTCTCTGCGGACTTCTCCCAGTTTAAAAAAAAGCGGGTAACGCCAATAACCGATACACTCGCGATCGCTAAAAGCATTTTTGACCAGATCCCAAACCTTCTGTTCACAATTTTTACCACTCTCCGGAATTGGTTCAGTGATGATAAATTTGCGAATTTTATCTTTAATCGAAACAGACATAATCACTACCCTAAAAAACAGTGGGGTGAATTTAAAAGAATAATTTTTTTTTGTCAATCCCCTATTGATTAATTTTCCAGATACAATTAATTTAAAATATTAACAAAAGTTATCATAGAAACCGGATTTCCCTGATCTTGAATTTTAGATAAATGGAGCGCGATCGCTGCAAGTTTCAATCCCTGAAAGGGATTCAGTGTCATTGCGACTGCGGTAGTTTGGAGGTCTTGATATATATGACCATGAGACTTCTATTCGAGTGGTCCAAGCAGCGAGAGATTTTCCAAATTCTTAATAGCTGTTTTCGGGAGGGATATTTTTCAGGGACTATTTTCTGTAATCATACCAGATCTGGTTAATGTTGTTTAGCCGTTTGATTGATTTAGGTGAGGAAAACCGTCTCTGTTCGTCATTGGCAGAAAAAATAAATTGAGGTTAATTATGATTAGACCTAGAAACACACCTGACTACCTTAGAAAAGACTGATATCTTAGGGGGCAGATTGATCCTTAACCTAGTTTTGTCAAAAAAAAACCAAATTTCCCGAACATTTTGTTAATTTTTATGAAAGGATATGCGATCGGGTGCAAATTCTTCAAAAATTTTTGAGGAAAAATAGCATCATAATGCCAAGATTCTTCTAGCCTTATGGTAATTTTCAGACAGTTCGAGGCTGATCAATGACTGCTGTGCCCTTGTCCAGACCAACCCCACAACCTGCTGATTCTAACAGTAGAAATCCCACTGCTGATGCCACACCTGTTTTTGCCCTCAAAGAACTGGTGGCTCGATTACAGCGGGAACAACACAAAATTCAAGATTTACTTAGTTCCTTGGGATTTGCTCTCCGGAGCTTTAACAATTTGAATCAGTTTTTAGAACTGATTCCTTTAATTGCCAGTCGCGTTACGGATGCTGATGGTGGTGCTTTGGTGTCTTTGAAAAATGGTCAAGTCAAACTTGAACAAGTTCATTGCCAAAATGGTCATTCCTGTCAAGATATTCGTCAAGTGTTAGAAAAGGCTACCAGTGAAATTAAACTGTCCTTACTAAAGTCATCTGTTCGTTCTCAGCCTATCACTAAACTAAATCCTAAAAGTGCTAGTATTTCAGCCCAAAAACTTGGCTCAGTTGAGGAGACCTGTCTAGGAGCTTTAGATCAACAAATATCCTGGAATTTGGGCTCAGATATTCAGGTTTTTGGGACTCCGATTCTGATTAAAAATATCGAAAGAGGTCGGTTGTATGTATTTAGTCGCGCTCCAGAATATAACTGGACAGAAACTCGTCAGAAATTAATTCGCTTAATCGCTGACCAAACTGCTGTCGCGATCGAAAATGATGAATTGACCGTAGAACTTCGGAAAAAAGAACGTTTAGATCGGGAGTTAGAAATTGGGGCAGAAATTCAATTACGCTTGTTCCCTCGTCAATGTCCGCAAATTAAAGGGATTGAATTAGCAGCTTTGTGTCAACCTGCTAATCGAGTCGGTGGTGATTATTACGATTTTATTCCTACTAATCATCAATCGATCCGTCACAAACATTCTGAAGAAAGTCAGGTCGATCGCTGGGGAGTTGTGATTGGAGATGTGATGGGTAAAGGTGTTCCTGCTGGTTTAATTATGACCATGACTAGGGGAATGCTGCGAGCGGAAGTATTAAATGGTCACCCACCAGCTCGCATTTTGCAACATTTGAATCGGGCAATGTATGCTGATTTGGAGAATTCCCATCGGTTTGTAACTTTGTTTTATTCAGAATATGATCCGGTTAGTCGGATTTTGTCCTATAGTAATGCAGCTCATAATCCACCTTTATTATGGCAAGCTCATTCCCAGTCAATTAAACGTTTAGATACTTTAGGAATGTTGATTGGCTTAGACTCAGATACCCGCTACCAAGATGCTCAAATTCAACTTGAACCAGGAGATACAATTATTTATTATACCGATGGATTTACTGAAGCGGCTAGTCAAACTGGCGATCGCTTTGATGAGGAAAATTTGACCAAAGCCTTTTTATGGGCTTGTCATCATTGTCGCGACTCTCAAGAGATTTTAGAATATTTGTTTGACCAAGTTCAACAGTTTATTGGTCTGGGGAACCGTAATGGGGATGATATGACCCTAATTGTCATGAAAATTAACAATAGCGATTAGAAATGTTGCAGACCAAAGACCGCTGGCAAAAATAACTAGGACAGTCATTTTGACTGTCCCATCAAATGACAAAAAACTATTGGGCATAGATAAAGGTATTATCCCAAACGTAATCTATAATCTTTTTCGCTTCATCGAGTGATGGAACTAGGCAATGCCCATCACGATCGTAAGTTAGCATAGATACTTCTTCCGGACTAGCTTCATCTGTACCATCCTTGATGATTTTACCAGTTATACTTTGTAAATTGCCCAAAGGACCATTAATATCAAAGTCAATTTTTGTGCCTAACTTGCTTTCCATCCATGTTTCAATTTGGTTATCTAATTGTTCTGGAGTCAAGGGTGTTTTGCTAGTCATTAGGTGATAATAAACCAGGATAATTTCTTTACATTCTTCCTCTTCTGCGGCATCAATTAAGGAACCAAAAACACTAGCATTATTAGCTAAATTTCGGAAGAAAAGAGTATCGGACACTTTTTTTTGAAATTTGATTTTCTTGTAATTGTAGTTGGTGTATTGTCTGACACCTACTCCACCCAATGTGACTACCAAGGACAATGCTGCTACCAATATGGGCATAATATTCTGGACATTTTCTTCGCTGATATTTGTGTTGAGGAAATTAAGATTTCCGAAAAATATAAACAAGATCACTCCGAGAATGAGTAAAAGTTGTGGTAAAATTTTCACCACTACTGAAATACCTGCCCCCACAGCAGGAATGAACAGAAAAAGACGATCTTTCCATGTCATGCTGATTTTGATATTGGGAAACAAGAATTCCAAGTCAAATTTGGGAATATTTTTGTAGAAGTAGATATATATTTTCCCTGGCACAAAATTGAGCTTCTCGATTTTTGCCTTTTTTGACTCAAAATAAGTAGCATCTTTGAACTTAAGTAACAATACTACTCTTTCAAAAGTGTCAATCGTCTTTTCTACTTGTTTCAAAAGTTTCTTGATAGCAGCTTTCTTCTGACTATCTCCTTGATAGTAGCAAATAATCCGGTCATAGTCATTAAAATCAATGTTTGTCTTGAGTTCAAGTAACGAGTTTTCTTCCAAGGCCCGTTGTAACATTTCTTCAGGTAAGCGGATATAATTTGCTCTTTCCATTAGGGTTTCAAAAGTGGAAACTACTTTTGCTTCCATCTGAGCTTGCTGTTCTGGGGTAGGTAAAACTCTTAACTTGGTATCAGAATCTGGATTAAAGGGAAAAAAGTTGTCCTTTAAAATTTCTAGAGTCTGATGTAACTGAAAATGGTAATAAGCGGCTAATATTTCGCAGAAATCCCGAAACTTTTGGACATCTGCGTCAGCTAATTGGTTATCTTGAACACAGATTTCGATCAGATCGGAGCGACGATAGGGGATAAAAGCTTCGCGGTCTTGATAAACTGCCATAATACTTAATCTGTGAATAGGAAGAATTGAAAAATTGTTGTAGTTGTTAGCATAAACAATTATGGATACCAAAAATAGTGATTTTTTGGCCCAGAATGGCGATCGCTACCTAAAACCTGTCCCAAAAACTTGCACCTCAGATTCGTGACGGCGATTTTACTTCCTTAGAAGTAATTGTAGAATTTTCAATTTCCCTAGGTATAATCTATGATTTTTTTAGAGAAAATATAGAATTTTCTATAGGTGAGCATAGAATTTTCTATAGGTGAGCATAGAATTTTCTATAGGTGAGCATAGAATTTTCTATAGGTGAGCATAGAATTTTCTACAGGTGGACATGCAATTCCTTATAGATGAGCGTAGAATTTTCTATAGGTGACCGTAGAATTTTCTACAGGTGAGCGTAGAATTTTCTATAGGTGAGCGTAGAATTTTCTACAGGTGAGCGTAGTTCCAAACAAGGTCTCCTGGAAGGTTAGATGATTTTATCTATGCTGTGGCCGAACCAATATTTTATTTGAGGAAAAAATAATGGTAATCAGTAACTTAATTGGGAACATAATAGCTGGGGGCACCAGCATAATTCATCTGAGCGACTCTGTCCCAATGTTAGTCTGGAAGATATTCCTGAATGGTTCGTTGTTAGCCCAACATGTTGATGTCGATTTGTGGGCAGATGTCCAAAATTCCTTTAATAATTTTGTCCAAAGTGGCCAAATCTGGGCGATGCTAGTTGGTTTCTTTTTAGGATATTTTATCCGAGGTATGTATACCATCGGTTAATTAGGTAATGAGAACCATTACCATTGAGGATGGGATCAGGTAATCTTAAAACATAGCAACTGTGACTGAAAAAAAAACTTGGAGTCAAAGGTTTGAAACGGTGCTACATCCCGCGATCGCCCGTTTCAATGCGAGTATTAGTTTTGATCTAGAATTAATTGAGTATGATCTGACTGGCTCAATCGCCCATGCTCAGATGTTAGCCAAAACAGGGATTATTTCCCCGGAAGAAGGAAATCAGTTAGTTGCAGGATTAGAACAAATTCGTCAAGAATATCGGTCTGGACAGTTTCAGCCAGGAGTAGATGCGGAAGATGTCCATTTTGCGGTAGAAAAGAGATTAACCGAAATAGTCGGTGATGCTGGAAAAAAACTCCATACTGCTCGATCGCGCAATGATCAAGTTGGAACAGATACCCGGTTGTATTTGCGTGATCAAATTGAACAAATTCGGGCTGGGTTGCGAGAATTTCAACGTGTTTTATTGCAACTCGCTGAACAAAATGTGGAGACTTTAATTCCTGGATATACTCACTTACAACGGGCACAACCAGTAAGTCTAGCACATCATTTATTAGCTTATTGGGAAATGGCTAATCGGGATTGGGAAAGATTAGCAGATGTTTCTCGTCGCGTGAATATTTCTCCTCTAGGTTGTGGTGCTTTAGCAGGAACTACTTTCCCGATCGATAGACATTTTACAGCAGAAAAGTTAGGTTTTGCCGCTCCCTATCCTAATAGTTTAGATGGGGTCAGCGATCGGGATTTTGCCATTGAATTTCTCGGTGCTGCTAGTTTAATTATGGTTCATTTGAGCCGCTTGTCAGAGGAAATTATTCTGTGGAGTTCTCACGAATTTGGTTTTGTGACTCTCACGGATAGTTGTGCGACTGGTTCAAGTATTATGCCGCAAAAGAAAAATCCTGACGTACCGGAGTTAGTGAGAGGAAAAACTGGTCGTGTGTTTGGTCATTTGCAAGGGATGTTAGTGTTAATGAAAGGTCTACCATTAGCTTATAACAAAGACTTGCAAGAAGACAAAGAAGCTTTGTTTGATAGTGTAAAAACAGTCAAAGCTTGTTTGGAAGCAATGACAATTTTAATGGAAGAAGGGATAGAATTTCGCAGCGATCGCTTGCTCAACGCGGTGAATGAAGACTTTTCTAATGCTACCGATGTGGCTGATTATTTAGCAACTAAAGGAGTTCCGTTTCGGGAAGCTTATAATTTGGTTGGTAAAGTAGTTAAGACCAGTTTAGCACAAGGGAAGTTACTCAAAGACCTTACTTTAGCAGAATGGCAAGCATTACATCCAGCTTTTGCTGAAGATATCTATGCAGCGATCGCACCTCGTCAAGTAGTTTCTGCTCGAAATAGCTATGGTGGAACTGGGTTTGACCAAGTCCGAATTGCTTTACAATTTGCTAAAGAGCGAATGCAATTGTCCTAGTTAAGCCCGATACTTAAATTAATTAGATTAGCGATCGCTATCCTAGACAAAACCAAGACCGCGGGCATTTTGGCATCGCGATCGCTCTTTCTACTGATGTCCCTATATTATTCTCTGATGAAGGTTTGAAATATTTCTAACTTTTTGCCGGCTATGCTGGTTTTATTGGAAATTGGGAGGGATCGCTTGCTCAAGCGTAGACTTTTGATATTGGGACTCTGGTTATTCTAAAGGCGATCGCCACCTCACCCCGTTTAAATTTATGCTGAAACAAATCTTGACCTTAATTTTGGTACTGGTAGCAATTACGGCAACTCTATTGTTTTTTGATATTGGCCAATTACAAGCCGCCCAAGATTGCAATAAGTCTTACCCAGATGTCTGTATTCCTTCACCTCCTCCTGATTTGGATTGTAAGGACATAAGTTATCGCAATTTTAAGGTTTTACCTCCTGACCCACACAAGTTCGATCGGGATAAAGATGGTGTTGGTTGTGAGCGGTAGTTTTGAGATGGGGCGATCGCTATTGTCCCACACACATTAACCCTAATTTTGGTATTAAAAAGCATACATATAGGATAAGACATGAGCTAGAATAAATCAGAATGTCTGAAGTGTAAAGAATTAATCTATTACCAATAGCATCTTCACTCTAGTTTATACTCAAGGAAGGAAAACGAGGCATCATGCAGTAGGGACAATCTAACCATTCTAGTTGCAATCCTGCATCACAACCTTGACAGGTAAGATAGTTTTTTCGTTTAGCTTTGAGTTCTGCTTCTAATCCAGAATCCATAAATGCAACTCGTTCTAATTCTTCAAAGGTAGTATAACCTTGGCGGACTAGGTTTAAACTGTAAGCCAGTAAGGAAACCATCCCTTCTTCTACTGCCGCTTCTTTAATCCGCTCTGTATTTGCGCCTTGGACAATTAAGGCTTTTATTCTTTCTGTTACTTTGAGGAATTCATAGACTCCCACGCGACCATCGTACCCGCTCCCATGACATTTTTCACAAAGTTTATCTCCCATTTCCTGGCGCTGATTACCATGGATAGTATTAGCCTTATAGAAAACTATATCTACTTCCTGAGAAGCAGATAGACCATAACGGGCTAATTCTTCTAGAGTGGGATTATAAGCAATTCGACAGCGATCGCAAACTCGACGAACTAGACGTTGGGCTAATATACCCAGCAAAGTCCCAGACACCATGAAGGGTTCACACCCCATTTCGTCTAAACGTGCGATCACACCGACAGCATGATTATTATAGAAAGCAGTTAAAACTAAGTTTCCCCTTAATGCTGCTTCTAATGCAGTTTTAGCTGTTTCCCGATCTCGTGTTTCTCCCACTAGGATGATATCTGGTCTTTGTCCTAAAACAGCCCGGAGAAGAACATAGGAGGTTAAGTGTTTATCACGTATCACTTGACATTGATTAATCCCTGGTAAAGCCAATTCTATTGGGTCTTCAATAGTAATGATATTAATTCCTGGCTCATTGCGTTCGGCTAGGATCGAATACAAAGTGCTTGATTTTCCTGATCCGCTTGGTCCTGTTACTATAATTAATCCGGAGGGATGACTAGCTGCTTCTCTTACCAGGGCTAAAGTATCAGGATCTGTAATTAAATTATCTAAACCTATTGGGGGAATCGATTTATCGAGAATTTTTAGACAAATTCTTTCCCCATAAAGACTAGGTAAACTATCAACCAGAAAGTCTACTATACGTCCTTGAAAAGTACGACGAATCCGACTAAATTGCGGTTGTCGTTGTTCCGCAATATCCATGTCGGAGATAAATTTAAACCGGGCGGTAATAGCTGGGACTACTTTTTTAGGTAATTGAAAATATTCTTGCAGTACCCCATCTTTCCGCATCCGAATCCGCATAAATTCTTCTTGTGGTTCCACATGAATTTCCGAAACTTTTTCTACTAAAGCTTTAGCTAATATTTTGTTAACTGCATCAATAATTAATGTGGAAGAAGCTTCTGACTTCGATAGGAGGGCGTCATTATCATCGCCAAAATCATTGCCTAAAGTAGATATCATAGAATATTTTTGATGGATAAATTTTGGTTAATGTCCTGTTTACTCTATTATATCTTGAGGGGTATGATCGCTATTCTCCTGATTGGGTTTTGGATAGGTGGGGGCGATAGCCAAGAAACCCGGTTTCTTTGCGTAAGTCCTAAAACATTGAAAAAAGCAATTACAAAGAAGGATGTCTGATTCAATTATTCAATATTTTCAGGATTTTCAGGCAGATCGCTGTCAGTCGGTAAAAAATCAGGATTAAGAACTTCTTCTCCAGTAAAGGGAGACTCTGGGGGAAATATCACAATAGATAAACCTGTTTCACCTGCGGCGAGTTCCCTAGCATCTTGATAAGATTCATTAAAAATCTCTTCAAAAAAACGATATAAACTCGGACTGGTTTTGAAGGTATCTCGGATGCGTTTACGATGTTCTATAATGGTGTAATGCCAACTATTTGTTCGTTTTCCCGGCTGATATTTATACTTGAGTAAGTGCATGAGAAGTACCCTCAAATTACTCTTTAAAGTATTTTTATCGCTTCTCCCCATACTTTCCAGTTCCTCTAGTAAGTTTTCTAAATCTATTTCGGCAAATTTTCCCTCTTTTAATAAGTTGATAGTTGTCTTTAACCACAGATAAAAATCCTGTTCATAAAGGGATGTTATTGCAGTTGGTATTGATTTGATAGTTGTCATTTTGTTTGACCCCCTTTCTCTTCTCTACACATAAGTGTAACATATTCTATAATTTATCGCGATATGGTTCAATAAACCTTGACGATATGCTGTGGCTGGAGACCAGGAGAGTACCCAAATCTAAACATGATAAGCAGTAATAGCAACAGTTCCATCAGGACTGTAAATAGCTTCAATGCGTCTAAAAGTAGAATGATTCCACCACACTTTCAGGCGATTTCCCTGAGCGGGAGCCGTACCAATTTTAGCGTAACCGGCTCCTACTAGAAGTAACTCAAATTCTGTAGATGGCAAAGTTTTTACAGTAATTTGAGGGATACCATCAAGCTGATGCGTATCAAGGGTCATAACTACCTTGATACGTGCTATAAATCCGGTATCCAGGGAATACTAAAGCAATGCCAATTGGACTATGAATTCTCCCCGGATAGCTTTCTTCGGGTTCACTACCTCCAATCCGAATTTTGATAGCACCTAGCCAAATGTAGAGCCCTGGAATTAAAGTATCTAAACTATAGGCGATCGCTCGCATTTGCAGATCGGCGGAATTAATCGGTTTTAAAGACTGTGGCTTTTCAGGTTTAGAAATAGACATGGAACTGATTCCTGTGCGTTACGGTGCAAAAGCGGTCTTGTTAATTACACTTGAACGTAACCTAATCTTCATTTTTCAAGTGTTAAGCTTATGTTACTATTTTGTCGCGATGCCTGCGACTGATCTCGACTTATACCACGAAATTGTAAATCTACAGATCCCTTTTTTTGTCCATCCTCAATCAAGTCACAAACCTTTGATTTTTCCAGAGACCAGGCGATTTTAATCTCGCAACAAAAGTAATGCCTACGGCACGCTACGCGAACAGAATGCTGATGCTAAGGTCTTGGATGTTATTAACAAATCAAGCTGGTTATTAAGATTATCTAAATCTGCTTCAATCTCAATTATTTTTTGATTAGCTTCAGCATTATTTTTACTCAAACCTACATCTAAAGAAACTAAAACATAATTTAATAATTCTATTATTTTATTAAGAATCTCTAAAATCTGTAACTCTATATTTTTATCTATTGGCAGTGGTACTATTCTGAATAACAAAAAACAGTTATATAGACTAGAGGCAGATTTTAAAATACTTTCAAAACCAAATATCATAGCTCCACCCTTTATCGGTGAAGATAAAATACGCATAGGTTCGTTGATGATCTCTGGCTCTTCATCTCTTTTATGTAGATTTCGTAAACTATTTTCAACAATTGCTAAACATTCTTTTGCATCCTCAAGAAAATATTCAATTCCTGCTCTTTTGGTCTTATTCTGGTTTTCTTTAATCATAAAAAGCTGGCCGATCTAATATTTAAAATATAACTGTCTAATAGCCCATAAGACTACTGATTTGAACGCAAATACTCTTACAGTAATATTATTTCATAACTTTAATACGATCGCACCTAATCAAATATTGAAATGCGATCGCTATTCCTAAATCCCACTAGACGG
Organism: uncultured cyanobacterium; assembly: GCA_963744145.1. Lineage (GTDB taxonomy): Bacteria > Cyanobacteriota > Cyanobacteriia > Cyanobacteriales > CAWUOF01 > CAVUSO01. The sequence continues at coordinate 4,299,357 of CAVUSO010000001.1, forward strand.
TTGATTTTAGTTGATGCGATCGCCATCTCCCCAACCAACTCCCAAACATCACTAACCACAACATCATTCACAACGCGATCGTTCTCCCAAAAATAATAATGCGATCGCCATAAATAATTCAAGTTTCCGTAGCAAAATCTTCTGGGTCAATATCCCAGTTTACCCAGCGAATTGCTGCTCTAGCAGAATCAAGATCGGGTGGAACACGCAAAACGTGAATGTGAGCTGTACTTGGACAAGTCATTTTTAGTAAATGTATGGGTTCTATATCAATATTTGCATCAATCTTGAGAAGGGTATATTCTCGATAGCGATCAATTTCGATTGCTCCTAGCTCTTGGATAATGCGATCATACCCTAGCTGCCGAATCAATATTCTCCGAATTTCAACATTTTCTTCTGTAAGTAACCATTCGGCTTTCCACTGGTTTAAATGCGTCCAGTAGCGACGTGGAAGATTGACAGCCAAAACAGTAAACCTCCAAATATTGATTGGGATGGTTAGCTAAAATAGATAAATCTTCAATGGGGTTACCATTGAGATCAAGCAATCCTAAAGACTTGAGCTGTCCTACCTCAATTGGTAAGCTGGTTAGTTGATTATTAGACAAATTAAATCTGTATAAAGACTGGAGTTGTCCTATCTCAATCGGTAAGCTGGTTAGTTGATTATTAGACAAATTAAGTCTCTTTAAAGACTGGAGTTGTCCTATCTCTGCTGGTATGCTTGTTAGTCGGTTATCCCCCAGATAGAGCTTGGTCAAAGAATGGAGTTGTCCTATCTCTGCTGGTATACTTGTTAGTTGGTTATACCCCAAACAGAGCTGGCTCAAAGAATGAAGTCCCCCTATCTCGGTTGGTAAGCTTGTTAATTGGTTACCACACAGATAGAGTTCGTTCAATGACTGGAGTTGTCCTATTTCTGTTGGCAAGTGTGTTAGTTTATTCCCATCTAGAAGTAGCGTTTGCAAAGAACAAAGTTTCCCTATCTCTGCTGGTAGACTTGTTAATTGGTTGCTATTTAAGCTGAGATGGGTCAAAGAATGGAGTCGCCCTATTTCTGTTGGTAGGTGTGTTAGTTGGTTCTTGTCTAGGGATAGCGATTTTAAAGAATGCAGTTTTTCTATTACAACTGGTATATTAGCTAAATAGTTTCCAGCTAACGAAAGTGTGGTTAAATAAGGGAGTTGGCTGATTTCGTCTGGTAGGTGTGTTAGTTGGTTATTGTCTAGGGATAGCGATTTTAAAGAATGCAGTTTTTCTATTACAACTGGTATATTAGTTAAATAGTTTCCAGCTAACGAAAGTCCGGTTAAATAAGGTAGTTGGCTGATTTCATCTGGTAGATTTGTTAGTTGATTATTGTCTAGAAAAAGCCATTCTAAAGAATGTAATTGCCCTGTCTCTATGGATAAGCTTTTTATTTGGTTATCTTCTAAATGAAGAATCTCTTAAGTTGTGAATTTGCCATATTTCAGCTGGTAGGTGTGTTAGTTCATTTTTACTCAGGTCTAATTCTTTTAAAGAATCAAGTTGCCCGATCTCAGCTGGTAGACTTTTTATTTGGTTATCAGACAGACAAAGTTCGCTCAAATTTAATAGCAGTCCTATCTCTTTTGGTAAAGTAATCAACCCTTTACACCTGAAATTAAGTTCTGTTATATCTAAGTAATAATAACTAAGAATTATTGCTTGTACATCTTGCTCTGCCATAACCGAGCAACCATCAATTATTCCTTGTACAACTTCCATATCCGATATCTTTTTCCTTTACTTTATGACTCATTGGTAATCCTAAAAAATGCGATCGCTGCTGATCTTTATAATTTTTTCTAATTCTGCGACTAACTGGGTTGCCTTAGTGATACTTGCGATTGCTCTCTCTGCAACTTTCACCCAAGCAGCACTAAGCATAGACTAACTCACTGGGAGAAATTTGTCTACTACTTGGCGATCGCCCACCCAAACTCAAATCTATCTAGCCCTTAATTATTTGACCTAATGGTTTAAATGTTTCTGTACTGCGATCTCCTTTTTACCCAAGCAATAATCCCGACGATGGCCCTAGTTACGACTGTCCACAGCCAAACTTGTTTTTTTTTCCTACTGAATGGGCGCAAGAACTCTGGCCCCCGTATATGTAATTCATCGATCTGGGCGATGTCCCGAATTTCCTCATGATCGGGTGAGGGTATGCTTAGGTATATTGTTGGTTAGGGATCTTGTCGGTTATATTTATCTTGGTAAGAGGATATTTTCCCAAGTCCCTTCTTTATAAAATCCTCATCGAAACTTTACCCAATGCTTGCAATTACCTATTGACCTACAAGTAGAAAAAAATAGATGATTAAGTCAATGAGATATTTACTGCAAGGGAAAAATCGATGACACCAATATTTCTAAATGACTTAATTGACTTAATGCCAGAAATTGCTCAAGCAGAGATTAATATGGAATATGGCAGGATGGATGAGCATGAGAATATCTGGGCATCTACAATTGCTCAAAACAGTTCTAATCATCCTCACTTTGATGAAAAAGATCAGCTAAAAGTTATTTTAGATCATCTTGATCGTTCCTGGTGGATAGATCCCTTGTTAGAGTCAGATGTCTAAATTCCTAGACTTGAACATTTTAATTTTTATTTTGTCTGACCGCAAAATCAGAATTTTTCACTATAAATATTTCGGTAGCCCCTTAGACATGAGGGGCTATTTATTTTTTGTGAGTGGCTACACAATTGTTGATATATTTAGTTAGAGCCGTTAGATTAGAGTGTCAAATTTCACCAATATTTTTATGAATATGTTTGACATTTGGTTAAATATATGGTATAACAGCCAAAAATAGCCGTCAAAAGGAAAAATAACCAAATAAGTGGTTGTGCTAAATCTATTCTTATCAAAAAAAAAATCCAAGATAAAATTGATTAAGTGTTTTAGTGTAAATTCGGCTTGGTCTGGTGGAGCGAAAGTTTAAAAATGTTGAATGTATCTGAAAATATGGCCACAATTGCCATTGTACTGGTTGCATTGGGGATCTTGGGTTGGGGATATTATCGGGCCAAACCTTTCGGGAAATTAGGAATTTTAGCTTGGTTACAGTCAGTCGTACTGATGCTACCTTGGTTAGTCTTCTTTAGTTTGTTCTCTGCTGGGATTTATATCGAGTTAGTGGGTGTAATATTGTTGCTAGTGGTTTCGACCGGAATATACATATTTTTGGGGTACAAACTCCGGTCCGCTAGTAACGATGCTCAGGTCCGATCGCGTTTAGAAACCATATTAAAATCAAACTCAGATCAGACTGATCCGGAACAGGTCAGTGATCCGGTCGCGATCGAAAACACGACTAAATCTGTAGCAGTCGGATTACCCGTACCAGCACAAATGCGTCCTCTACCTGATGAAGACTTAAAAATCATTCAAGGGATATTTGGAATTGATACGTTTTTTGTCACAGAAACTATTCCCTATCAAGATGGAGCGATTTTTAAAGGTAATTTGCGAGGGGAAGTAGAATCCGTATATTCCCGACTATCTGCTAGTTTACAAGAACGTTTGGGCGATCGCTATCGGTTATTTTTGGTGCCGAGCCAAAATGACAAACCGATCGTCATTATCTTACCAAGTAGCAATGATCCGCAACCAGCAACTAAAAGTCAAAATCTCCTGTCTTTAGTGTTATTAATAGTCACCGTGATTAGTTGTTATGAAACTAGCGGACTATTAAAAGGGTTTGATTTATTCTCTACTCCAGAAAGATGGGTGGAAGCTTTACCTATTGGTACAGGAATTTTAGCGGTTTTTGCTGTGCATGAAATCGGACATCAGGTATTAGCTAAACGTCATCAAGTGCGGTTTAGTTGGCCATTTTTTATTCCCACATTACAAATTGGCTCGTTTGGAGCAATTAATCGTTTTGAATCCTTAATCCCCACTCGAACTGCTTTATTTGATGTCGCTTTAGCTGGTCCAGCAGCAGGGGGAATTCTCTCTCTAGTCATGTTAATCACTGGTTTACTTCTATCCCATCCTGGTAGTTTGTTCCAAGTACCATCAGAATTTTTCAAAGGCTCAATTTTAGTGGGAACTTTGGCGAAAATTGTCCTGGGTACAGATTTGCAAAAAACCATCGTTGATATTCATCCACTCACAATCATTGGTTGGTTAGGATTAGTAATTACAGCGATTAATTTACTACCTGCGGGTCAATTAGATGGGGGAAGAATTGTGCAAGCTATTTATGGACGCAAAATTGCTGGTCGAACTACAGTTGCTAGTTTAATTATTTTAGCGATCGCGTCTCTAGCTAATCCTCTGGCTTTATATTGGGCGATTGTTATTATCTTTTTACAAAGAAACTTAGAACGTCCTAGTCTTAATGAAATCACTGAACCTGATGATGCTAGAGCTGCTTTAGGTTTATTAGCATTATTTTTGATGATTGCTACTCTTTTACCTTTAAGTCCAGGTTTAGCAGGTCGTTTAGGAATTGGTGGGTAAAAAATAATTAGCTCAAACAATAGAATATTGGAGATTTTTTTTCTGGTGATTTTAGTTGCGATGAGAGTGTTCTCATCGCTAATAACTACTTAGATATATAACATTATTGCACAATGATGCTCCATGACCAATCATCACAATGATCTGATCTCTGTTAATGCTATTCCTGGAGTGATTTTAGTATTTGATTTTAGTGCTTTAGTGATCGGTAAAACCCAGGAATGGCAGCATTACACAAATACTGGTTTATGTTATTTACCTGGGTGTGTTTATCAGGAACTTAAATTACTAACTATCAATAAAAATCAAGCTGCTCCAACCAAATTAGCACAGGAGTTTATGCTTTTTTGGTCAACCAGTGGTTGGAAGTTAACTAATACTCTAGCTGATCATCCTTTGCTCCAACCAGCTCTAGCGAATCAAAGCAAAGAAGCTCGATTAATAGTTGCTGTAGCTCAGTCTGCCTATAGTTTATCCCAAAAGCACCAGAATAAGTTAATTATTTTAATTACTAATCATCAACTTTTATTAGAACGTATCGAAGCTTTAAATGTGACTAATTTGAGCGGAATTAACCTAACTGCTTTGCGAGAATGGTGTCGCACTAAATTTCGCCCCCTATTAATTACTCAAAAACTTCAGAACATGATGCAGTTATCAACATCACTGACCATCTCATCCACGCTGTCTTCGCAAATTGTGCAGAAGGGTAATATTCAGAAAAACCCGAAAACTGTTTGGCAAACAACCCAGTTACAAGGGACAAAACCTAGAAAAACTCCACTAAAAAAACCTGTTTCTAGTTTATCATCGAAATCGCCAGTTACCTCTGGGCAACCTAGTCTATTAGCGTTGTTGATTTCTGGAATTTTAGCTTTCATGGGATTGACGATCATCACGGGATTTACTTGGCGATCGCTGGATCTCAGAACTTTTAATCAAGTTTGGGATCATTTAGGTTTACCCGATTTACCAGCCGAGCTTTTTTAAGTTATCCCTACTATTTTTTTTTGCCAAAATATGCCAATATTTTAGCATTGAGATTAAATTCAAAATCATGAATAGTGAAGTATCAACCGTCAATAATCATCCAGGTTACGATATTATTGCCTTTGGAGACGAAGTCCCAGGAGTATTAGGGATCGTATCTGCAGCAAGAGAGTATTTTCGTCAGACTAAAAAGTATCCCCGGACCTGCTGATCTCAAAAGGAAATTTCGCGATCGGAATTGGTGGAGTTTTAGTGAGAGGAGGTTTGGCTTATTTAGATAGAAGTCAAATTGATGGCAATATGCGTCAATCATTAGGTTTAGAGAACTTTGGCGCTCCCGCATCAATATATAAAGAATTTTTACAAAGAACGGGAGTAGTGAGTGTAGCACTTGATCCCCATCGAGCTAATCAAGTGCTGCGGGAAATGCTGTTAGAGTCTGGAGTTAGTCTGCTGGGTAACGCTCAGATTACAGATGTGATCAAAGAAGATCAAGTGATCAAAAGCATTGTGACATCTAATGGTCAGAGTTATGGAGCTAAACAATTTATTGATTGTACTATTCATGCTGAATTGGCACAAGCAGCTGGGGTGAAAAAGTTGAAGGGATTTGAAACCTTTGGTTTACCAGAATCAGAATTAGCAGTTACCTTTATTTTTGAAACTCAAGGGATTAGTCCGCAAACCCTCAAAGACATCGAACTTAATTATCTCAAACGTTTCACAGATCTAAATGATGCTCAAGCCCAAAAGTCCTTGCTCAACGCCGCTGGTTCAGATGCCAAGTTAGCAGAAAGACTAAGACAAAATATGGTTGATCAGAACGGGAAACTCAAAAATTTCTGGATTGGTCCTGATTATATCGATATTCGTTCTCCAGCTTTTTCCGTAGCTTATCATGCTTTTCGCGGCAAAAAAATCTCTCTCCCAGAAAAAGGTTTTATTTTTGACTTAGCTAATATTGCGATTCTGCCTGATCAAAGGTTATCTTGGAATAACTTACTCTTTACTGTGACCGGTACTCAAGCAGAGGAACTAGCTCGAAATGGTGCCAAACCAAATGCGGCTATGTGCGAAGAAATGTCTTTTGTCGAAAAATGGTTTAAGAGTATTGGTGCTACTGGGGTAACTGCGGCTTCAGAAATTTATATTAGACACGCTGGTAATGTTACCGGAGTAGTAAAACCATTGACTGGAACTCAAATGTTAGCAGGAGGAGTACCAGCAGAGGAAGCTTTAGGAACTTTTAGTTATCATTTTGATGTTCGCGGTGGAATTCCCGGAATTGGTAATAAAGCTAGTGCTAAGGGAGTTTCTGGTTTGAGTTTTGGGAATCCGATTTTTAATTATGGGATTCAACACTGTTTAATTCAAGATATTCCTAATCTCGCTGTTGTTAGTCCTAGTTCAGGATTTGAAGGTTTAGCTCCAGCCGCAGGTAGAATTGTTGAATTTAATAGTGGTGTTGCCCAAGGAGTTGGAATTGCTGCAACTTTAGCAATTCTGGGCAAAAAAAATTTAGCGGATATATCGAATCAGGAAGTAAAGCAAGTTTTAATTAATAATGGTCAATATCCGAAAATTTTTGGGATTGATCAAACCGCAGAAGCATCTAGATTAGGACAGTTAGAAACTTTGTTAGCTTAACTGGTTTTTGATCTTAAGGTAGTCTCTGCAAGATGGTGCAGGTACGAAAAATCAATAGACAAGAAAGCAAAAGTCAAAAATATTTGTTTGTAGTAACGGCTGTCTTCCCTCAAATATTGAGCATGATTGGGACTGAACCATTCTTTGCCGAGCTCTCCCAAAATATTCTTAACTGAACCCTACAAAAATTGTCTCCTCTAGTTTGAATGCTGATTTATGATAGTCAATCTGTGTGATTCATGAACCCAGGGCAAAGCATTTCGGTCATAGATTTCGGTCGAGGCGATAATTTCTGAGCCGAAATGCTTTGCCCCTACAAATATTACAAATATGGACAAGATTTGGTTCTTGTTTCCTGAGCGCGATCGCGAAGAGCCACAAAATCTGCATTATCATACAGTTTGGTTAATTGTAGGGGCGAAGCATTCGGGCGATAATTAATCACTCAAGCCTTTACCCTGAGCGTAGTCGAAGGGCATAATTTTAGATCCGAATGCTTCGCCCATTCTTTGCCGAGAGCTCCCAAAACATTCTTAACTGAACCATTCTTTGCCGAGCTCTCCCAAAATATTCTTAACTGAACCCTACAAAAATTGTCTCCTCTAGTTTGAATGCTGATTTATGATAGTCAATCTGTGTGATTCATGAACCCAGGGCAAAGCATTTCGGTCATAGATTTCGGTCAAGGCGATAATTTCTGAGCCGAAATGCTTTGCCCCTACAAATATTACAAATATGGACAAGATTTGGTTCTTGTTTCCTGAGCGCGATCGCGAAGAGCCACAAAATCTGCATTATCATACAGTTTGGTTAATTGTAGGGGCGAAGCATTCGGGCGATAATTAATCACTCAAGCCTTTACCCTGAGCGTAGTCGAAGGGCATAATTTTAGATCCGAATGCTTCGCCCATTCTTTGCCGAGAGTTCCCAAAACATTCTTAACTGAACCATTCTTTGCCGAGCTCTCCCAAAATATTCTTAACTGAACCCTACAAAAATTGTCTCCTCTAGTTTGAATGCTGATTTATGATAGTCAATCTGTGTGATTCATGAACCCAGGGCAAAGCATTTCGGTCATAGATTTCGGTCGAGGCGATAATTTCTGAGCCGAAATGCTTTGCCCCTACAAATATTACAAATATGGACAAGATTTGGTTCTTGTTTCCTGAGCGCGATCGCGAAGAGCCACAAAATCTGCATTATCATACAGTTTGGTTAATTGTAGGGGCGAAGCATTCGGGCGATAATTAATCACTCAAGCCTTTACCCTGAGCGTAGTCGAAGGGCATAATTTTAGATCCGAATGCTTCGCCCATTCTTTGCCGAGAGCTCCCAAAACATTCTTAACTGAACCATTCTTTGCCGAGAGTTCCCAAAATATTCTTAACTGAACCCTACAAAAATTGTCTCCTCTAGTTTGAATGCTGATTTATGATAGTCAATCTGTGTGATTCATGAACCCAGGGCAAAGCATTTCGGTCATAGATTTCGGTCAAGGCGATAATTTCTGAGCCGAAATGCTTTGCCCCTACAAAGATTACAAATACGGACAAGATTTGGTTCTTGTTTCCTGAGCGCGATCGTTGTTATTCTCCTACTTTTTCCGGAGGTTTTAGCTTAATTCCTCGCAAACGATAAGCCGTACTGACACTAGCTTCTATAGCATTGTCCAGCTTATTGCTTAACCCATTTACAAAAGTTAATACATTACCTATTACTTTTGTCCGACTACTTATATGATTATAACATTTTTAGGTTTTCACGCCACAGTCACGCCATTAGGGTGCGACGCGAAAGCTTGATTGTTCAGTCAGAATTAGGTTAGGTCTGTGTAAGTTCTGCAATTGGCACAGACCGATACTTGACCGCAGCGATCGCTAAATCCCGCACTAGCTGTAATAAAGTTTCCTGACTATAAGCTCCTTTTTGGAGAATTTGCTGCACATAACCATTGAGAGACTCTTTTTCCGCATGAGATAGATCGATCGCTGTAATCACAATAATTGGTAGCGATCGCCCGATTGGCATTTGTCGTAATTGTCTAATAAATTCAAACCCATCTACTTCTGGTAACATTAAATCTAACAAAATCAAATCTGGGGGATGAGCGACTACTTGCTCAAGTCCAATCCGACCATTTTCCGCCATGATTACTGTCCAACCAGCTTTTTCTAAAATTTTTCCTAACATCTGGCGAGTCATAATATCATCTTCAACTACCAGAATTTGACTAGATTTTTCTTGTTCATATTTTTGCAATAAATTAGCTAATTGCTGATGATCAATTGGTTTGACCAAATAATCGGTAGTCCCAATCGTAAAACCCGTATTTTTATCATCAACAAATGTCAACAAAATCACTGGTACATCAGCCAATTTTGGATCAGCTTTCAAAGCTAATAAAACTTCCCAACTATTCATCTCCGGAATCAACACATCTAAAATAATTACATCCGGATGACAAGTTTGCGCTAACTCTAATCCAGTCTGAGCAGTTGTCGCACTTTCAATTTTAAATCCTTCCTGCTGTAAATGCTGGGAAATTAAAGCGTGAACTGCTGGATCATCATCGATGAGTAATAGCACTTTTTGATCAATAATCTGCTCAGATAGATGATCATTTTTGCTAGTTAATGGCTGATCTGGAAATTGATGATTTTCTGGTTCTTGCATATTTTTCTGATTGACGATCGCGGGGAGACGAATAATAAAAGTAGATCCTACTCCTACTTCGCTATTAACCGTAATATCCCCACCCATCATCTGACAAAATTTCTTGGTGATCGTTAAACCCAAACCAGTACCACCATATTTGCGAGTGGTGCTAGCATCTGCTTGGGTAAAAGCTTCAAATACAGATTTGATCTGTTCTGAATTCATCCCAATCCCCGAATCAGTAACTCGAAAAGTTAAGATCGAACTATCCAGAGTTTTACTTGCATCTTCCTCTTGTTCAGGTTTGACTTCTAAAATAATTATTCCCGCTTGGGTAAATTTAGCAGCATTACTGAGCAGATTAAATAGAGATTGTCTAATCTTAGTCGGATCAGAATACATTGGGCCAATATTTTCCGCACAAATAACCTGCAATTCATTACCTTTATTTTCAATTAATGGCTGGATCGTCGATACGACTTCCGCAATTAAACTCGGTACATCAAAAGTTGTTAAGTCTAATTCCATCCGACCAGCTTCAATTTTAGAAAAATCCAGAATATCATTAATTAAAGACAGCAGATGCTTACCAGCTACATAGATGTTTTTCAGATCACCAACCAAGTCTTCTGCACCAGTTGCTTGGGCATCTTCTTGGAGTAATTCACTATAACCAATAATCGCATTTAATGGTGTCCTTAATTCATGGCTAATATTTGCCAAAAATTGACTTTTAGCCCGATTTGCTGTTTCTGCTGCTTCTTTTTGCTCTTGGACTAAATTATTCGCGATCGCTAACAGTTGAGCTTGACCTAACTGGAGCATATGAAAATCCAATAACTCAAAATGCCCATCCTCAAATTCAATAATAATCGGCTCATAAACCAATTCGAGCGGACGATTTAACGCGATTTGCGCCGCAGTATGGATGGGACAAGATGCGGATAATACCAGATGTTCTATTGGTAAAGAAGCGTTATTTTTAATGACATTTAATAAAACTTGGATCGGGCGTTTTAAATAAAGTTCTAAACTATAGGGTCTACTCATCCATGTGAGGAATTTTGCCCGAGAAATCATGCCTAACATTTGGGAGCCCTCAGCAACAATTACTCCTGGTAAACCTAAATGACGTTCAAATTCAGTGACAACAATTCGTCCTAAAGTTGCCGAACTAATTTGAAAATTATGAGAAGGGAAATCTCCTAATTTAGAATCAAGGTTTAAAGGTGGTAAGTTGACATCTAGCACAATTATTCTCTGGTGCCTAAAATTAAAGTTAAACAGTTATGGCAATTTTCGAGTAGATGAAGAAAAACTTAGTCGTTCTGAGTGACAGCCCCTGATTGGTGGTTTGCTCGTAAATGATAATTGAGCAGGTATTTTATACTTTTCCACTAAAGTGTTAGAGTTTCCGTATTTTTTTTAGCAATTAGCAGATAAGTAGTCATTTCCCCCTTACCTTTAATGGGAATCGGTCCGCGTTGTTCTAACAAATAAGAATTACATAATCGGTCATAGGTGGTTTGGGTCACCTGAATAGCTCCAGCAATACCGTGAGATTCCATCCGACTAGCAATATTAACCGTGTCACCCCAGAGATCATAGATAAACTTATTCGTACCAATTACTCCTGCAACTACTGGTCCAGTATGAATTCCCATCCGCATTTTAAATAACTCTCCAGTTTTGGATTTAAATTGAGAAATTTCTTTTTGCATATCAATTGCCATATTTGCGACAGATTCTGCATGATCCTGACTTGGTGTGGGTAGACCACCGACTACCATATAAGCATCACCAATGGTTTTAATTTTTTCCAAACCATGTTTTTCCGCTAATCGATCAAAAGCCGAAAATATCTCATTGAGCCATTCTACTAATTCCGTTGGGGACATTCGCGTTGCCAACTTAGTAAAATCCACAATATCAGCAAACAAAACTGTCACTTCCGCAAAGCTATCAGCAATTGTGGTTTGTTTTTGTTTAAGTCTTTCAGCAATTTGCTTAGGTAAGATACTCAGCAGCAAACGCTCAGAGTTTTCTTGTTCTATTTGCAATTTTTCTAAGTATGCTTGTTCCAAATCACGCAGCCTCTTTTTTTCTAAACTCGCTTCAATCCGAGCTTTGAGTAATATCGGATTAAAGGGTTTAGTTAAGTAGTCTTCTGCACCAAGTTCAATACATCTGACAATACTATCAATATCATCTAAGGCAGAAATTACAATCACCGGAATATGACGCAAACTCGGATCAGCTTTCAACTGTTCAAGTACCTGATAGCCATTCATCCGTGGCATCATAATATCTAGAAAAACTAAATCAAAGGATGTAGCACGAATCATCTCCAGTGCTTCACAACCATCGACCGCCACAGCAACTGTATGACCTTGCCGTTGTAAACGTCGTCCGAGCAGGTCACGGTTAACCTCATTATCATCAACAACCAGCACTGATGCCGGGGGGGGAGTCATCGATTAACCTCTTTGTCCAGCAGAGCTTCGATTTTCGACAATAGTCGAGTAAATTCCACAGGTTTAGTATCGTAATCGTCACAACCAGCAGCCAAGCATTTTTCCCGATCGCCAGCGATCGCGTGAGCTGTCAGAGCAATAATCGGAATCAATTTGGTCGTCGGTGATGCTTTAATCTGCTCTGTAGCTTGCCACCCATCTAGGACTGGTAGTCCCATATCCATCAAAATTAAATCGGGGATTTCTGACAGGGCGATCGCCACTCCTTGGCTACCATCTATGGCCATGATTACTTGGTATCCCTTGCGCTGAAGACGCCGTGACAGCATATCCCGATTCATTTCGTTATCTTCTACCAACAATATTTTAGGCATAAATTTCCTTCGCTTAGTAACCGTGGATTACGCCTGCCCAGGGAGTTGGGCCAAGGTACTCTAAGCAAGATAAAGGATGAAAGATAAATAATAAAAAATGAATCAAATTCATCATTAGTAATTGGTGACTGTTTAATTGGTGATAGCGACTGTTTAGATCATTCTGTGGTTTGCTAAACTTAGCACTCTTTAAATATATCTTGTTGCCTTTGAGTTGACGGCTTTAATTCCTGCCCTGATCTATTCCTGTCTTGGCTTGACCAGGAATTCTGGTCAATACTAGATCATGAACTTCTGGCAACAAAATATCCTGACTTGTGGTTCCTTGGCTAAGATTTGGTTGACATCACCTCATCTTCGACCAGCAGAATTTGTCCAACCCGACCAATTCTATATTTATTTAATAATGCTGTCAGCCGTTTAGTATCAATCGGTTTCACCAAGTAGTCAGAAGCACCAAGGGCAAAACCAGTATTCTTCTCATCCATAAAAGTTAGCAAGATTACAGGCACATCGGCTAGCTCGGGATCTCCTTTTAGTGCTGATAAAACTTCCCAACCGTTCATCCCTGGTAAGAGTACATCTAGCAAAATCACATCGGGACTTCTCTCTTTGGCCATTTGTAACCCACTCACCCCATTGTCCGCATGGGCAATTTCCAACCCGGTTTTCCCTAAACGACGCTTCAATAAATCGTGAATTGCAGGATCGTCATCTATTACCAATATTAAACCTGGTTTCAAAATTCCAGTGCCCATATGGTCGGGTTCTTCTAAATCAAGCGGATTTTGGGTCAAAATCTCTGGTGGTGGGGCCAAAGTGACTTGTCGTGGTAGACTGATGGTAAAAGTAGAGCCAATCCCGATCGCACTGGTGACGCTAATATCACCACCCATCATCAGGCAAAATTTCTTGGTAATAGCTAGACCCAAACCAGTCCCACCATATTGGCGAGTTGTACTAGGATCGGCTTGAATAAAAGCATCAAATATGCCTTCTATCTGTCCCGTGGTCATCCCAATCCCATTATCGGTAACCTCAAAAATGATCAAATCATCGATTTTTTGACTGAGTTGGCGATCGCTGTCAGTTTGATTTGCTTGATTTGGTAGTTTTTCGGATGCAACAGCCTTAACTACTAGACTAATTTTACCTTTTTCGGTAAATTTGGCAGCGTTGCTGAGTAAATTTAGTAAAGCTTGACGAATTTTAGTTTGATCTGCATACATTATGCCAATATCGTCAGGACAATTAATTTCTAAAATATTGTCTTTTTTTTCAATCATTGGCATGATTGTACTCTGGACTTCAAAGATTAATTTTGATAGATCAATTTTTTCTAAATAAAGCTCCATCCGTCCAGCTTCAATTTTCGAGATATCTAAGATATCATTAATTAAAGTCAGTAAATGTTTTCCCGCGGCTTGAATTTTGCTTAAATCAGAGACAATATCATCATAGCCAAATTCTAATACTTCCTCTTGTAGCATTTCACTATAGCCAATAATCGCATTTAAAGGTGTTCTTAGTTCATGGCTCATATTTGCCAAAAATTGGCTTTTAGCGCGATTAGCAGATTCAGCCAGTTCTTTAGCTTGTTGTAATTCTTGCTGCGATCGCTTATTCAGCGTAATATCACGGAATGTGCCCGTATAAAAAGATTCTTTACCTAATTTCGCTTCTGCTATACTTACTTCCATCGGGAAAGTTGAACCATCTGCACGTTTACCCACCAGTTCCGTTGTTTGATTGATTGCGGTGAAAAAATCCTTGGGAGATTCCTGATTTTTCTCATTTGCAGATTCCGCGATTAAACAGGTAATCGGTTGACCAATAATCTCCCAGTCTCCATAGCCAAAAATTCTCGTTGCGGCTGGATTAAACGTATCGATTAACAATTCTGGTTTAGAAAAAGTAATAATGCCATCCATCACATTCTTAATGATAGCATCAGTTCTGGTGACAGTTTTTTCTAAAGAATCCATCACTTGATTATAACGAGCCGCAATCAGCCCAACTTCGGTAAAAGATTCTACCGGAACTCGCAAACTCAGGTCTTCTTTTTCCGATTGCATTTCCATCGCGGTACAGAGATTAAATAGATCATTAGTAGCACCATGTTCAGTAATATTTAAACCAATCAATTCGTCAGCCGCAGTCACTCGCAAAGGTGAGAAACTATCAGTAATTTTCAGAATTAAATAACTAACGCCAAAAGACCATAAAAAACAAACCAATATTCCTAGCAATTGTACTTGTAATTGTTGCCAGTGAGTTAAATTTGTACCAAGTTGTTCTGATTGACCAAAAATAGCAACTGCTAAAGTTCCCCAAATCCCTCCACCTAAATGAACTGGAATTGCTCCTACAGCATCATCAATTTGGAATTTTTCTAGACATTTTTCCACTAATAGCATTACTATACTCGCGATCGCACCGATACATATCGCCCCACTCGATGTTACTGCATGACAATTAGCCGTAATCGCTACTAAACTAGCTAAAACACCACAAATCAGCAAATGTATATGATCTTGTTTCTTTCGACCCCATCCCCAAACTAAGATAGTCACTAACCCAGCTACCCCAGCTAAGACAGTATTAGTAATTATTTGAGGAATAGTTGTATTAGCTGCTAAGGTACTACCTCCATTAAATCCAAACCAACCAAACCACAATAACATGGTGCCTAATATCGCTAAAGGTAAATTCCCACCAGCAATTTTTTGGGATAACCCATGAGCCAGAAAACGTCCAGTCCTTGGACCGATCACCAGCACTGCGGCTAAAGATACCCATCCTCCCACACTGTGAACTACACTCGAACCAGCAAAATCGACAAATCCTTTTGACCCTAACCAACCTGTTAATAATCCTGTATCATGACCATGCCAAACCCAATGACCAAAAATCGGGTAAATCAAACCAGAAATTATCGCAGTAACAATAATATAACTGTGAAAACGCATTCGTTCGGCTACAGCACCGGACAGAATGGTGACTGTGGTGGAACAGAACATCGCTTCAAATAAAAAAAACACTGCTAACCAGTTATTCCCATTTTGATCGTGACTAAACCCAAGGTTGGGCATAAACCCACTAGTCCCAATCCAACCACTAGCGGAATTACCAAACATTAAGGCAAATCCAAACATCCAAAATAAAATAATTGATACACCAAAATCAGTCAGGTTTTTAATCGCGACATTGATATTATTTTTACTGCGAGTTAGCCCCGATTCTAGACAGACAAACCCAGCTTGCATCATAAATACAGCACAGGCGCTAATTGTAACCCAAAGTAGATCTAGCAGTGATTTTTCCATGACTGATCACATCTAAATTGTCTAGCTGAATTTTTCTCTATGGGAGAAATTTTTTCCTGATTATGGTTCAATAAGGTTCAGTTAAGAATTTTTTTTTGGATATCCGGGCGAAAAACCGGGCGAAGCATTCGGATCTAAGATTAATGGATTTAAGTGATAAATTATCGCCCGAATGCTTCGCCCCTACTGGGATTGTGCCCCATATTTATTCAGATATCCGGGCGAAAAATCGGGCGAAGCATTCGGATCTAAGATTAACGATTTAAGTGATAAATTATCGCCCGAATGCTTCGCCCCTACTGGGATTGTGCCCCATATTCATTCAGATCAATTAATCAATCTAGCAAATGCACACCTAGCTTACTGAGTATTAATTTTAATTATCAAAAAATAAATGGCCCAAAGGTATTTCCCATTGTAGCCTGGTTTTTCGATTACATATTGCCTATATTACCTGATTTTTTTCCTAAATATTGACAGAAAATTTCCGATCGGCTAGGTAATTTTCCCCAACTAATTAAGTAAATCTAAGCGGGGATTAAAGGTTTCAATTTGACGAAGTTTTTCATACAGTTCTTTTTCCTCGGGACTAGGGTCAGGAGGAGCAACGATTTGGATTTCTACCAACTGATCACCCCGATCGCCAGTTCCGTTAGGATAACCTTTACCAGCTAAACGCAATTTTTGTCCAGAAGTAACTCCAGGAGGAACTTTCATATTGACTAACCCATCAAGGGTAGGTACGGAAATTTTCCCACCTAAAACTGCTTCACTGGGAGTAATGGGTAATTCACAATAAATATCTGTACCTTCGACCCGAAAGAAGGGATGGGAAGCTACGGTAATTTTTAAATATAAATCTCCCCCATCAATACCTTGACCTTTCAACCGGATGCGCTGACCAGTTATCATTGCTGGGGGCATGGTTACTTCTAAAGTGCGTCCATCTTCTAGTCGAATCCGTTCGTATCCTCCTTGATAAGCTTTATCAAGAGGTAAAGTTAGTCTTGCTTCTATGTCTTTACGATTAGAACGAGAAGTAACAGTATAAGCTGTTTTTGTCGTACCCGGTCGAAACGGATCAGTGGAATTAGTTCTGGCACTTTTTGTGGTACTATTAGCAGTGCTAACATGGGCTTCTTCACAACGTTCCTAACAGGGTATCAACAAAAGCATTAAAGTCAGGATAATCATCAAACTTAATTTCTTCTGTACTAGTACGACTGTTGGCACTTCGATTATCCCAGGTTCTGGCACCTGATGTTTTCACCGTAGTTTTGCCTTGAAATCCTCTTTGCTTCCAAAATTTACTAAATTCGTCATATTGGGCTCTTTTATTTAGATCGGAAAGCACTTCATAAGCTTCACCAATATCTTTAAATTTTTCTTCAGCAGATTTATTACCAGGATTTAAGTCAGGGTGATATTGTCGCGCTAGTCGGCGATAAACTTTTTTGATTTCTTCAATAGTTGCATCTTTAGATACTCCGAGAATATCGTAATAGTTCCGAAAATTCTGCATAATTATTGGTAATAACTTATTCTGAATGGATGTTTTTTTTTCAAGTATATAAAAGTGAAGAGTGAGTCAGAAAAAAGAGCAGTTGCTACTTATGATTTGTTCACTCTGCACTATTGATCAGGGATAATCGGGGCAGATTGTTTAGAGTTTAAATCCAATCATCGTCATCTTCCTCATCCCAATTATCACTTTGATTCATTGATCTGCGTCCCTCAACTCGACGGGAACGACTAGCACTGATTCGGTCAGAAGAACGTCTTTCTCTGGGAGAACGATTTTCTTTATTAGTAGTCCCTTCTCGAATACTGCTAAAGGTCCGACGAAAAGACTCAAATAAGTCATCATCATCATCATCTTCACGGGAATATTGGTAGATTTCACGATTGAGTTCATAAATTGCATCTTGCAGATCAGCTCCAGTGCGGTCAATGATGCGTTCATCATTGGTAGCTAGAGCATCTCGCAACTCACGAACCAAGTTTTCAATCCGCGATCGCAACCCTTGAGCAAAAGGCAT
Organism: uncultured cyanobacterium; assembly: GCA_963744145.1. Lineage (GTDB taxonomy): Bacteria > Cyanobacteriota > Cyanobacteriia > Cyanobacteriales > CAWUOF01 > CAVUSO01. The sequence goes on from CAVUSO010000001.1 coordinate 4,317,367, forward strand.
ACCATAATCTAGTACCACTTCGCGCAGTTGTCTTTCAGCTTGATATGCTAAAGCTTCAGCGCGATTGCGTTTTTCAATCTGTTCTCGTTGGAGCCGATCGGTTTGGGCAAATTTTTCTGCATCTTGGATCATCCGACTCACTTCTCCTTGAGAAAGAGTCGAAGCTCCTTGAATCGTAATCCCCTGTTCTCTTCCCGTGGTTCTTTCTAAAGCCGTCACCTGTAAAATCCCGTTAGCATCAATATCAAACGATACCTGAATTTGGGGTATACCGCGTGGAGCTGGGGGAATACCAGTCAGTTTAAACCGTCCGAGGGACTTATTATCAGTTGCCATTTCCCGTTCACCTTGGAGAACGTGAATTTCGACCAAGGTTTGGTTATTTTCTGCGGTGGAAAAGGTATCGGAACGACGCACGGGAATTGTGGTATTGCGAGGGATGAGTTTTTTCAGGACACCACCGATGGTTTCTAAACCCAAGGATAGGGGAGTCACATCTAAGAGCAAAATATCCTTTACCTCACCCCCTAAAATTCCCGCTTGAATGGCTGCACCAACCGCAACTACTTCATCAGGATTAACATTTTCGTTAGGTTCTTTATCAATTAAACTGCGGACTAGCTGTTTGACTAGGGGAATCCGAGTCGAACCACCCACTAAAACTACTTCGTCAATTTGGGATGAACGGAGATTGGCATCACTTAGGGCCCGTTTGACTGGCGATCGCAAACGACTAATCAAATCACCACATAAACCTTCAAACTGCGCTCGAGTCAGACGAGTTTCGATATGTTTTGGCCCATCTTCTGTGGCCGTAATAAAGGGTAAATTAATTTCCGTGACAGTTACCCCGGACAGTTCAATTTTCGCCTTTTCCGCAGCTTCCATGAGTCTTTGTAAAGCTTGGCGATCGCGACGTAAATCTACCCCTTCAGCTTCGAGAAAAGCATCTGCTAACCAATCAACGATTTTTTTATCAAAATCATTACCACCGAGTTGGGTATCACCACTGGTGGCTTTAACTTCAAATACACCATCACCGACTTCTAGGATGGAAACATCAAACGTCCCACCACCTAAATCAAACACCAAAATTGTTTGATGATCTTGCCGATCTAGTCCATATGCTAATGCTGCTGCGGTTGGTTCATTGAGAATCCGCTTTACTTCCAGCCCAGCAATACTACCTGCATCTCTAGTCGCTTGTCGCTGTGAGTCATTAAAATAGGCAGGTACGGTAATTACGGCACCAGTGATTGGTTGTCCCAGATAACGACTAGCTTCTTCAGCTAATTTTCGCAGCACCATCGCGGATATTTCTTCTGGGGCGAAATCTTTTTTGAGCCGGGGACACTTGATTTTAATGTTGGCGTTTTCATCACGAGCGACGGTGTAGGGAATTCGTTTCGACTCCGGGTTGAGTTCAGCGTATTTACGACCGATAAACCGTTTGACTGCATAAAAGGTATTTTGAGGATTGAGTACAGCTTGCCGTCTCGCCATTTGTCCGACTAGACGTTCCCCTTCTTTACTGAAGCCTACTACAGAGGGAGTTGTCCGCATTCCTTCTGCATTGGCGATCACAACTGGTTTCCCGCCTTCCATGACGGCTACTACTGAGTTAGTTGTACCCAGATCAATGCCGACTACTTTGCCCATGCTTTGCGGTTCTCCTCGCGTCTATTGTCACTTAATTTTGAGAACATTTTCTTTATTTATTGTATCTTGCTGCTAAAGATCCACAATTACCGATCGCCACAGGGTTGACTTAACAGGGGGGAAATCCGTACTTATACCAGAAATTATGGCTTTGTTTCCTATAATTGAGGATATTTTCTTTGTTTCCCTGGTTTAATTTGATCAATCTAGAAGTTGGATAGCAAAATTCCTTAATTTGGGATTTTTGGTAACTATAATCTTAATTTCTTTAATAAGATTTTAGACCTCTTGCAAAAATAAATAGGACAGGCAAGATGCCTGTCCCACCAGAATCAATAACTTTTGTGGGACAGGCATCTTGCCTGTCAATAACATAGATCAATAAGGACTTTTGCAAGAGGTCTATTACATTAAAATTTTAAAAAAAAATAGGGCGGAGGGTATTGGGGTTCGCCTTTCCATTCCCACCGTCCCGAGAGCCTAGCTACTGCTGATAAGCATATTTGGTGTTAGCAGCGTATGTTCTTTTTGTACTCTCTCTTGCTCCGATCGCGCAATCTGGAGTGTTGTCGGGGGTGAATTGATGTAGATCCACTCTCACCAAATCCTTGTCTCAAATTATAAATTTCTCAATTTAGCTCATTCCCTGCGGTGATGTAACGGAATGTAACTTATAATGAGAACGAAAAAAAACTGAATGCTTGGGAAAGGTAATATTATTTGATGCGAGTTGCGATCGCTGGAGCTGGTTTAGCAGGACTTGCCTGCGCGAAATATCTGACTGATGCTGGTCATACCCCGATTGTCCTAGAGCGACGTGATGTTCTGGGTGGTAAAGTTGCCGCTTGGCAAGATGAGGATGGAGACTGGTATGAAACGGGGCTACATATTTTCTTTGGTGCTTATCCAAATATGTTGCAGCTGTTCAGCGAGCTGGGGATTGAAGATCGATTGCAATGGAAAGAACATACAATGATTTTCAATCAACCCGCCAACCCAGGAACCTATTCCCGCTTTGATTTTCCCGATCTCCCAGCTCCATTCAATGGAGTGGCTGCGATTTTGGGGAATAACGATATGTTAACCTGGCCGGAGAAAATTCGGTTTGGGCTGGGGTTGATTCCAGCGATGATTCAGGGGCAAAAGTATGTTGAGGACATGGATCAATATTCCTGGTCCGAGTGGATGAAAAAACAAAATATTCCTCCCAGGATTGAGCAGGAAGTTTTTATTGCCATGTCCAAAGCTCTCAATTTCATCAACCCGGATGAAATTTCTGCCACGATCCTATTAACAGCCCTGAATCGCTTCCTCCGGGAAAAAAATGGCTCAAAAATGGCTTTTCTGGATGGTTCACCGACGGAGCGGTTATGTCAACCACTGGTAGACTATATTACGGCTCGTGGTGGGCAAGTAAGATTAAATGCGCCTGTCAAAGAATTTTTACTGCATCCAGATGGTACAGTCCGAGGGTTTCTGGTGCGTGGTGGGTCGGAAACTGGTGATCAAGTATTAACTGCGGATCTCTATGTTTCAGCCATACCCGTTGATCCGCTCAAGCTAATGTTGCCAGAGTTATGGAAACAGATGCCATTTTTCCAAAAGCTGGACGGTTTGGAAGGTGTGCCTGTGATTAATGTACATTTATGGTTTGACCGTAAACTAACTCAAATTGACCATTTATTATTTTCTCGATCTGCTCTCTTGAGCGTATATGCTGATATGAGCAATACCTGTAAAGAATATGCTCATCCAAACCGCTCAATGCTGGAATTAGTTCTAGCACCAGCTCAAGATTGGATTGGTAAATCAGACCAGGAGATTGTCACAGCCACCCTCCATGAGTTGGAACAGCTTTTCCCCAGCCATTTTGGGGGAGATCACCCAGCTCAATTGTTAAAATATCACGTTGTTAAGACTCCCCGCTCTGTCTATAAGGCAACTCCGGGACGTCAGCAGTATCGTCCTGACCAAACCACTCCGATCGCTAATTTTTATCTGACTGGGGACTATACGATGCAGCGTTATTTGGCAAGTATGGAAGGGGCTGTACTTGCAGGTAAGCTAGCCGCTCAAGCGATCGCCAAGCGAGAAAACGGGGCACTTACCCAACCACCAGAAGAAACTTCTTAACCCCACCTTACCCAAGTTTTGAAATTACTCAAGGCGGAATGCTGATCCCTGAGCTAACTGGAAATGCTGCAATTGTCTAAGACTTCTTCCACCAGAAACCTGACCACCCGGTCAGACGCTTACGAACTATGTCGCCAAATCACAGCCAAATACGGGAAAACCTTTTATTTAGGCACTCTCTTAATGTCGCCACCAAAGCGTAAGGCTATTTGGGCAATTTATGCTTGGTGTCGTCGCACTGATGAATTGGTTGATGGTCCATTAGCAAGTAATACCACTTTAGAAACTCTTGATCGCTGGGAAGAGCGGCTAGAATCTATCTTTGCTGGCAATCCGATCGATGATTATGATGTGGCTTTAGTTGATACGGTCAAATCCTTTCCACTGGATATTCAGCCATTCCGAGATATGATTGCTGGTCAAAGAATGGATTTATATCGTAGTCGTTATCAAACTTTTGAAGATTTAAATCTTTACTGTTATCGTGTGGCTGGTACGGTGGGATTGATGTCTAATGCGGTGATGGGAGTGAATACTTCCCACTCGATCGCTCCTTGGCATCATGATCAGTTACCTTATATTCCCAATCAAGAAGCGATCGCTTTAGGAATTGCGGGTCAGTTAACTAACATTTTACGAGATGTGGGCGAAGATGCTCATCGGGGTCGAATTTATTTACCCTTAGATGAGTTAGCTGCATTTAATTATACGGAACAGGATTTATTGAATGGAGTTGTCGATCAGCGCTGGTGTGAATTCATGCGCTTTCAAATTCAACGGGCGCGTCAGTTTTATGCTCAAGCCGAAAAAGGAATTAGCATTTTAAGTCAAGATGCGCGTTGGCCAGTTTGGTCGGCGCTGATGCTATATAGTCAGATTTTAAATGTGATTGAACAAAACCACTATGATGTATTCCGTCGTCGCGCCTTTGTGCCCAGTTTCCGCAAGTTAATTTATTTACCCATTGCTTGGCTGAGAGCCCAGGTGCTGTAGGTAGAGGTTATAGGTAATCAGGCGATCGCCTATAACCTGGAATCAATAAGATAATTAGGTATTGGTAGCTTGAGCGGCCAACATTTGCTTTAGCTTTGCTAATTCTTGAGCCCAACGGGGATCTGGTTGAATTGCATCGTTATCGGAATTAGCTGTGCTGGTAGACCGCTTGGATTTGTTATTGTTCTTGCGGCGATTACTACTAGAATTACCACTACCAGAACTTTTTTCACTATTACCAGTGTGGCTCGGAGCGCTAACTGTAGTAGGACGAGGAGTCCCTCCTTCCTCCTCGCTTTTACCCTTAGAACGAGGTAACGCTTTTTCAATTTTCAAGGCGCTTTCTTTGAAGGCATAGCCGTTATACTTTTCAATAATTTGGTCGGCTTGTTCTTCGGTCTTCACGGTGACAAATCCAAACCCCCGACATTTACCGGTTTTGCGATCGGTGATCACCTTGGTGGAAACGGAATCTCCTTCTTGTGCAAATACCGCAGCTAGCTCTTGACGATCTAGCTCTTTTGGTAAATTACCTACATATAAACGAATAGACATGGAAGAACCTCCAGACTTTAATGGAAATTAACAGACTCTTCAACTTTCACAGCTAGCTTGGCTGGAAATAGATGGATTGACAGACGGATCTAGAGTCAGCCAGCTCGAATTAGCTACCGACCGAATTAGAAAACATCTTTTATCGTTTAAAAAAAGCTTCTTCACCTTCACCTAACATTTTGGACTCGACCGACAGAAATTTTAGCTATATGGCTGTGTTACATAAGCTTTCGATCATCACTAGGTAATCCAAGTCCAATCTGCAAGTTGGTACTGCTTTGCCAGGATGTTTAGAGAAACCGTTGTCAAACTCACCATTTTAAACGAAGTTGGGAAAATAATAAAGGCTGTAAACGACCCAATCGTCCAGCTATTTTGGCAGTGCTAATTTAAAGCTCTTCAATAAGGTATCATAGCCTGGTATATAGAGCTAGTTAAAATTTTTTATTTACACTTTTTTCCCATTTTTTTCTTCTACTTCCTGGCAAGTTTTGCACAGTTTTCTCAACTTTCTCATAACTGATAAAAACCAGCCGATGGTAGCGGCTGGCTGAACTGGCTGTGTTGGGAGAAATAAAACCTGATCCTGTCACTGTTGAACTAGATATCGTTGCCAATGGCTGCTTGATACTTGTTCTCGTTGGATCTGATCTCTGTAAAGAAATGTAACACAAGAAGTTTGATAGTGCAATATTTTTTTACAACTGTTTCAATTTCTGCTCATGTGAGTCCACCTCGACAGATCAGGTAAGCTCCTCCTAATCCCGTGCCGATCGCGATTAAGGTTGACCAAAATTGTTGTCCACCTAGATAATTTTTGCCTGTGGTGGTTTTCAAGGTTTCTAGATCAACCCAAGGACTGACCCCGCGACGCCACCAACCAGTTACGGTGACTGATTGACCCACTACCTGACTAGGACGGTTTTTGGCGGACCATAAGTTCCCGATCGGACCAAAATTAGTGAGCCAATGTAATTTTACTAATCCTGTAGGAGTTGCTAAAATTAAGTCTTGTCCTAACCAGTTACTAATTCCTGTACGCCCCAATAATTTTCCGGACAAGCGCAAGGGTTGACTATTGATGGGTAGGGCTGTGGTACTGCTGAGTAAATCTGGTATACTTGGATCAGTTATCAAATTAGCTGGTTTGAGATCTGGAAAAAAAGAATTAATTCTGAGGATCGTGCCAAAGCTAAAACCAACTAGCATAAATCCTGCTACCAACCACGAACTATCCAGAAACAGCCAATTTAACAACCGAAATCTGAATAGCATACTAAGCCAACCGACCAGCCACACTAAACCGCCAAAAGCTAAACCCAAGCATAACCCAAAAAACGGTGCCCCTTGTGATTGTAAGGGTTGAGGTAATTGGGATAAATTCGCTGACGATCGCGGTTTTTTCGGGGATGAGGTTTTAGTTTTCCCCTGAATTTGCGGCTTTTCTCCTGTCAGTGCCGGTAATTTGTCGGTCGAGGAATCAAAATTTAGTTCTGTACCTAGTTTCCAATATTTAGCATAACTTCCTAATAATTGCAAGCGATCGCCCAAGGGGGGATGGGAGTGATTGACAGCTAACCAGCGTTGATAATTACTAAAACAATCCCAGGCTAAAACTGTTTCCCAGGGAGTCAAGTTATGTAGACTACCAATGGTTATAGCTTGTTGATTACCAACAGGTGTTACTAGATCAAACCCTTCTAGTAACCAGCTAGTTTTCCCTTGGGTTTGGATCTCATTCGCAATTCCGATACAAATTTTTAATAAAGCACGGGTCATTCCATTCGGATTTCCTGTTGCGTCACTAGCAATGCGATCGCTCCAATAGATCCGCGCTCGGGATATCCATAACATCGGCATTCGTACTAACCAATATATCCCATAACTAACGGCTGATGTGAATCCGAATAGTGGTTGGAGTAGGGGATGAAGTTGATTTCCCCATTCTGCTAGTTGCCAATAAATAGTATAAGGAATTTGGAGCATTACCAATCCCATCGACATCAGGAAAAAATCCCAATTGAGAATGTGACCTAATTCTCCAGCATAAATTGCGGCAATTTCGTCATCTTGGAGTTGTGTCAACAATCCCTGACTGATGACAATTCTTGCAGTAGTTGGTAAATTTCCATAACTAAAAGCAATTGGTGCTGTAGTTGGTAATATTCCTAAAGTGGGAATAGGAAGTTGGCGTTGACGACAAAAATCTGGCAATAATTTCGCTGTTTCCGGACTATGAATTTTTAAAGTAGTTAAAGATAAGGGTTGCCAACCATAAAATAGTTTTAGAATTAGATCGATTAACCAAGGAGAAATTGCTGCGGATAGACCCATGAGGGTGATCACGATCCAGGTTGGTTGATAATAAAGATAATAAAAAAACTGAATTGGTTGAAAATGGGGAATTTTAGTTAAAATTATATTGATGGTGATCGCTGTAAATTGGATCAGTAGGGTGATCGTTTCATACAGCGCGATCGCACTAAAGACTTGAATCCACCATAAACGAGTCAGTTTGACTTTAGTTAATGATGGCCATTTTTTCGCCCGACCTTGATTTTGCCAGACTGGTAGAGTGGGATTGGACTGTTTCGATTTGGGGATCTGACTGGAAAAGTCTAGATGAGGTGGAGCAACATTCTTTTTTGCTGCACTGGGGAAAGTATTAGGAGAATGAGGATGGGAATTATTCGTTGGGGAAAGATTATTTAAAGGTACAAATCCAGTGGAATTGACTGGAGGAGAATTAGGTGTAACTGGATTTGGTTGATTTTTAGGGGATTGATTTTCTAAGGGTACAAAACCAGTAACCGAGGGAAGCGGATCAACCGAGTCGGGAATAGATGGGGAGATCGAACCCGAAGGTGGAGATGATCCTTGACTCAAGAGGACGAGGTGACGAGCAGCCCAACTGCGGATTTGTCGGTTGGGATTTTTACTCAATTTTTGACAAATCTCCATCGCTTTGTCAATTTGCTCAGTCTGATGATAAGCGATCGCTAAACCAATTTGGGCTCGTAAGCGTAAGGATGGGTCTAATTCTAGTTGGTAGACGCGATCGAACTCAGTGATTGCTTTGTGATAATCTTGTTGCTGCAAAGCTACCAACCCAGCAGTGAGGTTTGGATTTTGATCAGCATCACCGTTTGTTAAAAAATTGGGAAGAGAATCCATAGCTTTTTATCCCCTCGGTTATTACCGTAGCCTCACTCTAGATGATTTATCTAATCTCTCAACTAGGCATAATTAAAATTTATTAACTACAAAACTGCTAAGGGTTGGGAACCAGAAACCACTGGTGCGGTTGAATTTAATTCTAATTCGGGATGATCTGCTTGTAATTGTTGTAAATTCCATTCATTTTTAAACAATAGCACTGGTCGCTCCCAACTATCTTTAACTGTCACTGTATTAAACAAGCGACCGACTTTGGTTAAAGCTTCCCAACCACCTGTCACCCAACGGGCAACGGAGTAAGGTAACATTTCGATATTAGTTTCGACCCCATACTCATTTTGGAGACGAAACTGGACTACTTCAAATTGTAGCTGACCAACTGCGGCTAGGATCGGATCACGTTTAGCTTCATCAGCAGAATACATGATTTGGACTGCACCTTCTTCACGCAATTCGGATACACCTTTGCGAAATTGTTTGAATTTAGAAGGATTAGGATTACGGAGATAGGCAAAAATTTCTGGAGAAAAACAGGGTATCCCTTCGTATTCTAATCTTTGTCCATTATATATAGTATCACCAATGGCAAATACGCCAGGATTGTTTAAACCAATCACATCTCCTGGATATGCTTCTTCAATTGATTCTCGATCTTGAGCAAATAGTTTTTGGGGACGGGAAAGACGGACAATTTTGCCAGTTCGAGCATGATTAACGGTCATATCTTTAGCAAATTTACCACTACAAACCCGGACAAAGGCAATGCGATCGCGGTGTTTCGGGTCCATATTGGCTTGTAATTTAAACACAAAACCGCTAAATTCGGGATAGGTAGGGGGAATTTCTCCCGCATTACTGTGACGAGAGCCAGGTTTAAGGGCATATTCTAAAAAAGAATCAAGAAATAGCTGGACTCCAAAATTAGTCATCGCACTTCCGAAGAAAACTGGGGTCATTTTCCCAGCATGGATTTGTGCTAGATCGAGTTCTTCCCCTAATTCTGCCAAAACTTCTAATTCTTCGGTAAGTTGATCATAAAGGTCTGATGGTAAGAGAGTTTTTACTCTTGGGTCATCTAAATCCATGACCGTATCAACAGCTTCTTTACTACCATGAGCACTGCGTTCAAACAGGTGAATTTGGTTAGTAGCTCGATCTAAGACACCTTTAAAGCGATCGCCCATGCCAATGGGCCAATTGACCGCATAAGTAGCCAGACCTAATTCTTTTTCAATTTCATCTAACAATTCTAACGGTTCGCGGGCGGGTCGATCTAATTTATTAATAAAAGTAAAGATCGGAATCTGACGCATCCGACAAACTTCAAAGAGCTTACGGGTTTGAGGTTCTAAACCTTTGGCGGCATCTTCTAACATTACCGCATTATCAGCGGCAGCTAAAGTGCGATAAGTATCTTCACTAAAATCTTGGTGTCCAGGGGTATCGAGGAGATTAATCTGACAGTCGCGATAGGCAAACTGTAATACAGTAGAAGTAATCGAAATTCCTCGTTGTTGCTCCATTGCCATCCAATCCGAGGTAGCATGACGCTGGGCTCTTCTGGCTTTGACCGCACCAGCTTCATGAATCGCTCCACCATAAAGCAGGAGTTTTTCAGTTAAAGTAGTTTTCCCTGCGTCCGGATGGGAGATAATGGCAAAATTCCGCCGACGCTCGACTGCTGTTTGTAATTCGGTTTCAATTTCTGTAGTCATAAAAAATCGGTAAATAGGAGTAGCTTTAATTAACAATGGCTGATTTGGTAATTACTTGATTGATTCAACTTTACCAACAGATGTGGCATCGTTCTAGTAATCGTTTGAGGTAGAAATTATCACAATGTATAAATCTATCATTAATATAATGACCAAACTTGCCAGTCAAGTAGGTCGGTCGGTAGCGGGTCGGATACTAGCTAGTTATGGAAAACTATCTTAACATACCTTTGCAAAAGTCAAAAGTATTTGTTTGTAGTAAGGGCTGTCTTCTCTCGATAATTTAGCATGATTGGGACTCACATTCCCTACTACAAACGATATTTTTGCAAGAAGTCCACTATTTATTAGTGTTTTTAATGATGGTTACCTCAAAAAAAACTACGGTTCCTAAACTGTTTAAATTCCGACTTCGTGTTGCCATTGTGGTTCCTTTTGTTTTACAAATTGCGGCGACAGTGGGTTTAGTTAGTTATATCTCTTTCCGTAGTAGTCAAAAAGCTGTGAACGATCTAGCCATCCAATTGCGGAATGAGATCACAGCTCGGATTGATGGAGAATTGAGGAAATATCTTGAGAGTTCTCACAATTTTAATCGGCTCAATGCGGCGACATTTGCTCAAGGTAAGTTTGATCTCAAGAATGCTAGCAATGCCAAACAATTTCTTACTCAAATTGAAATTTCTCCTTTTATTTATTCATCTTACTGTGGTGATTCCCAAGGACAATCTTTGGGTGCTTATCGCTTCATTGATCATGGTTCCTCAACCATTGCTATGTCTGTAAGTAATAAGGAAACTAATTACAACTTTTTCTTTTATGCCATGGATAAACAGGGAAATAAACAACAAATTTTGGCTAAACTCAAACCCTATGATCCCCGTCAACGCCCCTGGTATATTTCTGCTGTCACTGCTAAACGAGCAATTTGGAGTGAAGTATATTTAGATTTCGCTAGTGGTCTCCCCACGATTACAGCGAGTGAACCAATATATGATGAATCAGGGCAAAATGTTTTGGGAGTTTGTGCGACTGATGTAGTGTTGTTGAGCGATTTAAGGAAGTTTTTGGCAAACCTTTCGATTGGGAAGACAGGACGAGCTTTTATTATTGATCGGACAGGTGCTATGCTCTCGAGTTCAACGGACGAACCACTAACAGTGGGTGAGGGGGAAAATACTAAGCTGGTTCTTGCTGCAGAAAGCATTGAACCTTCCGTGCGTGAAACTGCTCGATATTTGCAAAAACACTTTGGCAGTTTTGATCGAATTGAACAATTGCAACAATTGGATTATCAGTTACAGGGTGAACGACAGTATGTCCAAGTTTTACCGTTGAATGATGGGAAAGGGATCGATTGGTTGATTGTGGTGGTAGTACCGGAAACTGATTTTATGGCACAAATTAATGCCAATACTCGCAACACAATTTGGCTAACTTTGGCAGCTTTGGGATTGGCGATCGCGATTGGTATTTTCACCGCTCGTTTGATTACCCATTCTGTGTTCAGATTAATTCAAGCATCTCAAGAGATTGCTAAAGGTAATTTAGAGCGACAAGTATCCACGGTTAATGTAATCGAAATTGAAGAAATTGATACATTAGAAAATTCATTCAACACCATGGCAGCACAACTTAAGGAATCCTTTGACAAACTTACTTCTGTAATTTTTCAGGCTGAACAAGTTGGGAATCAAATCAGTTTATCGACCAATCAAATTGTAACTGCTAATCAGCAAATAGAAGCTACTGCGATCCAGCAAGCTACTTCAACCAATGAAGTCAGAGCTACAGCTCATCAAATTGCCTCTACCTCCGGACAATTAGTCAACAAGATGGAAAATATTGTTGAACAAGCTACCACCACAGAACTGTCAGCTAGTCAGGGTCAAAAAGGTCTATTGGAAATAGCTCAGGTAATGGAACAGTTAGTAAGGTCTACTAATTTGATTGCTTCTCAGTTGGGAATGATGAATGAAAAAGCAAATAGCATCAGTAGTGTGGTACTCACCATTGCCAAAGTAGCAGACCAGACTAATTTAATTTCTCTTAATGCTACGATTGAAGCAGAAAAAGCTGGAGAAGCTGGGGTCGGTTTTGTGGTGGTAGCTAGAGAAGTGCAGCGATTAGCTGATCGTTCGGCTGCGGCTTCTCGTGAAATTGAGGATATTGTTAAGGATTTGCAATCTTCTGTGGCTCAGGGGGTGAACGAAATGGATAAGTTCAGTCAACAAGTGAGCTACTATGGGTTACAGGTAGGTCGCATTAGTGGGCAGATTGCCCAGGTGATTCAGCAAGTCCAGAGTCTGACACCCCAATTTCAACAGATTAGTTATAGTATGGAAGGGCAATTTGCAGGGGCTCAGCAAATTAGTTTCGCGATCGCTCAATTAAGTGAAGCTTCTCAACAAACTGTGCTATCTTTACAAGAAACTAATCAGGCTCTGAAGGAATTAAATGATACCGCACAAGAGCTGCAAAATCTGGTTAAATCCAGTTAGTAAGTCAAAGCTTTTGTGGCATGGCAATCTTTAGTTTAACCCTACTTCAATTCTCTAACTTACCACTTGTCAACATCTAATAATTCTCAGATTAGACGGTGGTATTTAAAGATGGTGGCACGATGACCGACGCTGATAAAAGTTCTGTGGGTTTCTAACAGATGCTGATCGAGATTTTCCTCATTTTTAACATCCAAAGCGCTAGGAGCTTCATCTAAAATTACATACTTGGGTTGAGAAATTAAGAGACGAGCAAAAGCAATGCGCTGTTGTTCTCCTAAGGAAAGCACATCACTCCCATCTTTTTCCACATCAAAACTACCGCATCTTTCAACTAAATTGGGGAGGTTGACCTTTGGCAATACTTGCTCTAGTTCTTGGTCGCTGATAGGTTTCATTATCGATACTAAGAGAATAGTTCTGCGGAATGTTTGTTATCTATTATTCTCCTTAAAGATAGCCGGCTTAGAAATATTCGGATTTTTATCAAAAAGTAGAAAATAAAACTTAATAAATGATGCAATTGCCCGCGTTTAGAAAGCCCTAAAATAGGGACTAGAAAGTTGAAGATATAATAAATATGTTTTCTTTCATAGAGCGGATACATTTTGCTAATATAAGTATTAGTTTCTTTACTTTTAATATACTTTTCTTGTTTCAGGTAAGAACCTACGCAAAATGAAGCATAAATAATTTGGTCATCTTCTAATTCAAAAACTCGTTTGACTAAAACTAGCAGTTTGTTAAAAATGTTAATTTTCTCCGTTTTTTGACATTCTTGCAAAAATCTATAAAACATTCCATAATGACGGGCTTCGTCCTTCGACAAGCGATCACAAATATCACGTAAAAGAGGTTCTGGTGTGCGATCGCGAATCGCTGCATAGTAAGCACTTGCTAATGCTTCAATAACACAACGAGCAATTAATTCATTGGCAATAGAACCTCGAACAGAAACTCCAGTTTCTGAATGATATTGAACAGTTTCTATATACTTTTTGTATAACTCTTCAAAATTGAAATCAGGATCTACTAGCTGACTCCATTTTTGCAGAGCTTGTCCATGTTGTCTTTCTTCTAAATTCCAAATATGAATCAATCTATGCCAATCGCTTTTACTATAAAATACTGAAATTAAGTAGGAAGAGTAAAGGTCTGCACGGGACTCAATTAAACAAGTTGCTTTAATTATATCAACTAAGTCACTAGAAACTTGCTCGCTATTAAAAAGGCTTAAATTAAGCTCTTGAATATCCCACTTTTTTAAAGAATCTAAGTTAGCATTTTCCCATATACACTCTTTAAATTCTTGCATACTTTTTTTCACCAAAATAAATAACTGGACAGTGCGAAGTTCTGGAAAGCGTAGGCTAGATTACCATCATTAGGCAAGCGATGCAAGAATTTGTTATAGCTCACAGCAAAAGTTTTGAATTTTTTCAAACCTTCATAAGAAAATAATACTGGACAATGAGGGCGATCGCAATTCTCAGTAAATTAAGCTCTGCTGCTACTGAGCGCAATCGCTTTTAGTTTGATTGTGGGGTTTAGTGCGATCGCTATTAGGTTACTACTGGGACAGATTGAAAGCGATAAGTATTTTGTATTGCCGCCCTCTATTATAGTGAGGATAAAACTACTTAAACGCTTTCTTACTAATCTTTTCAGCGTTTTAGCAACATTGTGGACTGATGAGTAATAAATGTTTACAATTAATTCTAAAAATTAGTTGACAAAACCTAATAGATGTTTTAGGATGATAATGGTAGCTGTTTAAGCTAAACGCAAGCACAAGCTTGGGTTTACATCGCATAAACACTATACCAGTACCTTGATAATTCTATAGTTATTCGGCTGCCCTAAGAATAGGTAGTACCACCTAGTCTGCTTATGCAGTATAAAGCTTTTGGAAAGTTAGGTTTTAATTGTTTCGTTTCCATAATCTTTATACTGCATGACCAGGTTATGTGTTGCTACATATTCTTATGCCAGTTTAATAACCATATTTTATATATTCTAATTAGTATTACTAGTTTAATTCTACTATTTTTTCCTGGAATTTATGTAGTAAATCGTTTAATATTTATAAATTACATAATTGCAATTGAGAACTGTTCAGCAGCTACAGAAGGATTGAGTCGCAGTTGGGAATTAACAAAAGGACATTGGTGGTTAATATGGCGCTCTAGTTTACTGTTGTCTCCTATATTTTTTATAGGAGGTATTTTAATCGGATTGAATCCGAAATCAATACAACCAATACTGTTTCAGGTAATAATGTTTTTGGGTGTACCTTTAATAAAGGTTAATTTTGTAATTTTGTATATGCGTCTAGCTAACCGAGATAAAAATACAAACTTTTGCACAGGGAGACCCTAATTAAAGATAAAATAATCGGCAAATTAGCGTGGATTTAATACGACTGTTACTTTGTTCTCTAAAAAACTAATGGAAAAAGACTATGAATCGTCGTGAATTTTTAGGTTGGACAAGTGTTGGTGCAGTAGCGATTTCTTTACCACAAGCTTACAACGCTTGTCTCGCCGACTCCCAAAACTCTTTGGTATTTAATTTGGGCACTAGCGTTCTGCATCGTGGAGATTACTTTCCTATTCCACAATTGGATCTTCATGCTACTAGCTTCACTATTGCTACTAAAGTTAACCTTGACTCTACAGAAAATCGGAATATTATTCTAGGTAACTGGAGCAGCAACCAAAATGCTTGGCAATTACTCTTTGCAATCAATGCTGGTGGTCTTCCTGCGATCAATCTCCGCAAAGATTTACCAACTGACGGGTCAGATCCAACTCAGGATTTAGTCGCATTAGTAGGAACAACCACAGTAACGGCTGGTGAATGGCATCATGTAGCAGTTACCTTTAGCTGGGGTGCAGATAATACTACCCCAATAGCTACCCTTTATGTTGATGGAAAAGAAGCAGGCAGTGTTTCACCTAAAATATCTCCTGACTCACGAGTACATAATCCCTACACTCTTAAACCTAGTCCTAATGCTTATCTGATTGGTCATAAGGAAGATGGCACTGGGGATGATGACTGGTTTGCTGGACAGTTAGCTAATTTTCGCATCTATACTGTTGCTTTGACTGGTGCGGAAATCTCTACTTTGCTCTAATTTAACTTTCAATAAATGCGTACACTGTCGAGAGTAGTTTGACACTAATTTTGGTAATACGATCACATTCTATTCTTATTGGCCAAATTAGAATAGTGATGTTGATTGCACCGGGGTCTAATCTTGAGTTTTTGTTGGGCGATCGCTATTTCACACTGGGGAATTTGTCCAATTTGTCGTCTGCTGCTGCTACTGAATTTTGCCAGCGGTGTTTTTGCTCCTGGTTGAGATGACTACCAGTTTTGCACCGGGAAAAATTTTGTTTTGGGTTCTGGTGTGCGATCGCCAATCACCATCCAAACTCACCAACACCCTAAACATCTAATTTTCCTGAAACTGCCAGAAATATTCAAATTCTTCCCAAACCTCAATCAAGCTAAACTCTATACTCAGTAACCATTTGAGCTAATCTCACCGCACCGGCTGCACAGCTTCATTTTGGCGTGAACAATTTTGTAGGGGCGTATTGCAATACGCCAGTACAATTTTTATTTGGGTGCGATTATCTGCGACCCGAAGCAACAGGGCGCTGGTATGGTGGATTATATTGCGGACTATAGCCGATCGATGGTCGAGAGGGAGTATAGATAGTAATTGTACGGGGTTGATGTTGACTAGGGTTATAGGTTGAAGGTGGAGTATAGGAACGAGCAGGCGCTGTCGGTGGTTTGGCATTGCACATACTTGATAGATCAATTGTTTTACCGCTAGAGGTAGTAATAAAACAACCTTGAGTCTCCTGGGCATTCACTAGACTGATGGGACAAACAATAGTTGAAACCAATATCCCGAATAGCAAACTTTTCATAGTTATTAGCAGAAATCTATACATATATTTTATCTAACGAAAGTAATATTTAAGTGAGGAAATTTAAAATATTTGTCAAGGAGTATTAAAGTTTTAGTAATTGTGCCGATCGCTACCAAACCTAATGGGGCAAACTAGACACCAGAACAAAACTAGCGATCGCTCCAAAACATTTAATCTCTACAGCAGCAGTTCCGTCGCGGCTTGAAGCTGTGCAAACTATCAATCACTTACTAGCTAAAGCTTTTGTCTTTCTGGTAATGAGTTTATTTGATGCGATCGCTCTTGCAAATTAGTTGGACAAATTAGTAAGTACAAGCAACCCACAGAAGTTCACCTGGTGTCGGATTTTGCCATCGGTGATTTTAGCTTTGGTCTTGGTGGGAGCGATCGCCCCCAATAAAGACCACAACGGGAAAATTGCAATCAGCTATTGCTGTGGTCTTAGTGCTGAAAATTGGGATTAATCCTCTAAAGAAGAGAGAAGAGAACCACCCTCCCCCACACCCCGTCCGCATCATCCCCTCTCCCTCCTGCACACACATCATCCCTACATGCAAGCCCCTCTAACCAAGGGAGGTGACATTCAGGAGCCGAGATATTAAAAGTGAGATCAGAGTAGCTCAACCTGTGGCGTCCTTTTATCCAGCCGACTTGATATTCTAGTTTAACATAGGTATGGGAATCAAAACTACCATCTAGCTTACCACCCAGGTTGAGCCAGATTTCCTTCTGGACTGAAAATCCAAATTTACCGTGAGAATGTTTTAACCACAACTGGTCGATAATATGTAGTTCCTCTTTGGGAAAATTACGACAATTTTTCACTGTTAACCATCCCCCTTCTTCCCTGTTCATAATTTTTAACATTACTCGACGAGTTTCTTCATCTGCGTCTTTCCATTCTTGGGCTGCTAATAATTTATCTAGTTGTCTGAAATCAGCTCTAGAAGTAACTAAATTTATTTGGGGTGACTGAGGTGTTTGCGTTACATCAAGATTTACTTGGGGAGTATAATAATCGATCGCTTTCTGAGGTGGTTGACTCTGTGCAATTAGAGTAGCAGAATTACTAAATAGCCTTTGTGGATAATTAGCAAAAACTATACTAGACCAAAAAGGAAGTATCATTAAACTTAATCCTAAGTATTTGGCTGTATGTATCATCAGGTTTCTGTCTCCTTTATTCAAAAATATTAGATTTTGCACTTTCCTAGTTTAGGTAAACTGAAATGTTGAAAGTATTTGCTGAAAAATAAGATTTTCTTGACCATAATCTGGCTTTTCACATACACCGTAATACCTACCAATGTCAACTAAATAACGTTTGTCAGGTGTAAAAAATCTAGCATTAATAAAACAATCTGGTGGTTGTACACGCATATACTTTCTCTTATAAATAATAGCTTCTTGATTAGCAATAGTAGCCGTTGACTCAGAATAAGAAGGATAAATACCATCTGTTAAATTTACATATCCTGATTGAATAGGAGTTATTTCAATAGAAACTTCGTGTACCCACACTGCTTCAGTACAACCTGGAGAGGGATGGTCTTGACAACATTTAATTTCGGCGAAAGTTCCTGGATCTATTATTGTTACACTAACCGACCCACCGGATTTACTCTTTCTTTTTTCAGTATGATAATTAGCAGGAATTTGAAACTTAATCCCAAACTCTGGTATTTCAATTTCACGACTTTCTGATGCAGGTGTTTGAAAAACGTAAGCACAATCCTCTTGTTGAGCATTTACTGGATTAAATGGAAAAGCAAATACCGAACCTAATACCGTTACCGTAGTAATTGCCCCAAATAATGGTTGTTTTCCCATAACCCTACCCAGACATAGCATCTAAATCTACATCTGGAAGATAGCCTAACTTTTATGCAAAACCTACCAACTTTGCAACAAAACTTTATATATTCAAGCAATAGTCCCAGTTGGGAGATATGGCGATCGCTCCCAATAAAAACCACAACGGGAAAATTGCAATCAGCTATTGCTGTGGTCCTGGTGCTGAAAATTGGGATTAATCATCGGCGATCGCTTCTTAATCAATGTGGCCATAATTTCTCTGAACCATCGGTATTTGGTAGCGATCGCGCCCTAATCCACCAGTCCTGCAAACTTGGAGAGAAATACCGCAGCGGATTAATAGCGATCGCTCTAAACCTAATAATGATGCTCATCCTCTAAAACATCAGGAAAAATATATCTCTCCTCAATCCCCAACTCATCAAAATTAATATTTTTGTCATACAAAAAATCGTAAATCTCTAAAATACATAACTCAGCTAGTTTCCTATATCTCTTTAATCGTGCTGCTTTTGTCCTATTTGTTGCTTTCTCCTCATTAAGTTTTTTCTCAGGCTGCTCCTCTGACGGCAAGGTAACTTCTTCAGACTTTGTTCTCCCACTTTCAGCTTTAGCAATTCGTAAAGCAAGCCTATCAATTAATTCATCTAACATTTGCTGATTTTTTAATAATTTTGATTCAGCTACTCGATCACAACTCAATGTGATCGCTCTCAATATCCTACTCCTAAACTTGCTGGTAAAGATTGCGATCGCGTTAACCTCAATATCTTATTACGACTCAATGCGATCGCAAATCATTTATTAATCAAGCAACTGATAAGTTTTGGTTAGGTATTGAATCAGTTGGTAGAGACTTTCTTGAATGATGCGATCGCTCTCAGGATCAGCATTTTCAAACTCGCTCATAGTTTGAATAAGTTTCTCTAACTGAACCTTAGCTAATTGACAACGTTCATAAACCTGATCCTCTATTGGGCTAAAGGTTGTCCTCATTTTGATGATATAGGTCACAGCGACAACTGGATAGCGATCGCTTCAATCAAAAGCAACGGATAAGTTCAGTCAACAAGTGAGCTACTATGGGTCACAGGTTGGTCGCATCAGTGGTCAGATTGCCCAGGTGATTCAGCAAGTCCAGAGTCTGACACCCCAATTTCAACAGATTAGTTATTTTTAATATGCAAAGCGCTAGTAGCTTCATCTAAAATTACATACTGGGGTTGATAAATTAAGAGACGAGCAAAGTTCTTGGTCGCTGATAGGATCATTTACCAGAGGATATCCTAACTGTTGGCGGAGATTTCCCAAAACCATATAAGGACGTTGAGGTAAAAATAAGATTTCCTCTAGTTTGGGTCGGATAATTGTTCCACTACCAGAATTCCATAAACCCGCGATCGCTCGTAATAGAGAACTTTTACCACAACCACTTTTACCCATAATTACCATTCCTTGTTTTGAGGGCACTTTTACCGAAATATTCTGAAATAAGATTCTTTGATAGTTTGGTGTATACAAGGTCAGGTCTTGGAGTGTTAAACAGCTATCTTCTAAGATATTAATAGTTGTATCCTGAATGCTCCCATTAGTAATTTCTCTCTTTGGTTGTTGCAGAAAATTATAAAATTCATCTAAACGCTCAATTTCGGCAGCAGGTTATCAATTTCTCTCTGAGATTGACTGAGTTCATAAAACGCCCGATTGCGGAAATATTGACTGAAAAAATGCTTGCTTAACCACCTACGCCAATATAGACCGAGTTTTTGGCGGATGTAGTTGTGTGCGGCCCAAATAGCCCAGATCATTAGGTATAGCCCAGTCAATTTCCAGGTAATTGCCCAGAATTGATTCCCATCCTGAGCCGCGATGACGGAAAGGACTTTACCCTGTTTAGTATTGGCGAGTACGGTGAGATTGGCCGAAACTAGAATACTGGCAATCAGCGTCAATAGTAAAGCGATCGCACCCCATTTTTCCTTGCTATACCAGTAGAGTTTAGCGATCGCCCAAAACCTCTGAAAAAAACTCCGGTTCAGTTTATTCATTTTGTTAGTCGTCATTTAGCAAAATATAGAATAAATTAAAGATAATCTGCCAAAAATTGTCCTCACACCAAAAACTGATTAAATTGGAGGGAGTTGATTGTTATGTACGACCCAGACAAACGCAAAATCTTATCAGGACTGAGTCATAGTTCAATTTTTTTCAGTTCTTTGGTAGTTTCTGTGGGTATCCCGATCGCGGTTTTGATCATATCTGATGACCCAGTAGTCAAAGATAACGCTAAAGAAGCAATTAACTTTCACTTTAACGTTTGGATTTATGAAAGTATTATTGCGTTTTTAGTGTTTACCATTATTGGTATTCCTTTCGCTTGGATCTTAGCACCCTTCTTTCTTCTTTATCATTGGGTTTTTCCAGTTCTAGCTATTTTACAGGTTTTGGGTGAACCAGAAAAAATCTACCGTTATCCAGTTATTTTACGTTTACTCTAAAACCACCCGGAAGGCAAAATTATGTAGAAATATTTTTGCCTTCTTGTTTATAACAAATAAAATTGCCCTAGAACATATTTTGTTGTAGGGCATATAGGTAAGGACAGTTAAATGCTAACCCTAGTTTCGACAATTTTAAATTTAGTTAGATCACTCTTTGTGACAATTTCTTCAGTGTCCATTGGTGGCATGATGGGAAGATTTGTTATTGATCCATCAAAAATCTAAAATTAGATTGCTGGTATCAAAAATTGTAACCAAACCTAGACATCAGATGGTTACCTATAGTATATCAATATATTCTCATGCATCCTGGCAAGCAGCCGCCTCGGGGGCTGCTTCTTTATCCACCTAAAAATGTAAAGGAACTAGCTGGAGTGTCCACAAAAAGTTTTTCGCTACCCATCCCAGTCCAATTCCGAACAGAGAAATAATATTTAAAATCCAAAAAGCAGTTTTATCAGTTAAGCCAAAAATTTGAAAATCTAATCTAGCTAAACTAGCCGCAGAAACTAGAATTAAAACATGGGAAAAAAAGTGAATCCAGTTGAGAATGATCACAGTTAAGAAAGCAGCGAGCGCGATCGCAAAAGAAGCAAAAATATCGGAGCGAAGCCAACGGACAATCACAATTTCTAAATTTGTTAATGGTGCTGCTACTGAAGCAGAAATCAGAAAAGCTAGGATTATTGTAGCTGGTAAAACTAGAGCAGCAGGTTTAATCGTAGCTACAATCCAACCAAAGCTACTATAGGTGAGCAGCAGTAGAAACAGGGAAAACCGGGGAAGTTTTTTTACAGCAGTCATCTGGTTTAGCTGATCTGATTGAGAAACATTAAAGATTAGTAGAAACCGCTGCAACAGGACAAGTGGGAATACACTGTTCACAAACGATACAACGCGATCGCGTAAAAGTGAGCCGAAATGTTTCTGGTGCTAGACTGAGAGCTTCAGTGGGACAAACCCCTGTACATAAACCACAGTGAACACAGCTATCTTCATCAATTAAAATTTCTCGACTAGCTAGAGAAACGTTAATATCCTGCGATCGCATCCATTCAATGGCGGCATCAAGCTGATCAATATCTCCCAATAACTCTACCACTAATTTACCAATTTGATTTGGTGCTACCTGGGCTCGAATGATATTCGCAGCCACATTAAAATCTTTTGCTAATCTGTAGGTGACTGGTGATTGGACAGCACGTTTGGGAAAAGTCAGCGTTACCCGTTTTTTCATTATGGGTCTCTGGGATCGGCAAACAACTAGGATGATCAGATCGACCTGACTGATAGTTTAGCTAAACTGAAGACAGTTTGTCATATTTTGTAAAATTACCATGGCTAGCAATTTACCGATATCACCCACAGCACCAGAAAACTTAGTCGCAAAGCGAGTACGCAATTTTTTAATTGCATTAGCAGCGATCGCTCTGAGTATATTTTTAGTCATTGGATTCAAAGGGCAAGCTAATACAGGAAATCTTACCACCTTAGCCCAGGAATCTATTCCTTTAGAAGTAGCGATCGCTAACCATAAACCCACTCTGATCGAATTTTATGCTAATTGGTGTGGCACTTGTCAGGCCATGGCTAAGGATTTGAGCCAGATCAAACCCCAATATGATCAACAGGTCAACTTTGTGATGTTAAATGTGGATAATTCCAAATGGCTTCCAGAGATGACCAAGTACCGAGTTGATGGTATACCACATTTTGTGTTTTTAGACAAGCAGGGACAAGAAATCGCCCAGACCATTGGTGAAGTACCACCAGCAATTATGGTTCAAAACCTGACCGCGTTAGCATCTAGTTTACCCATTCCCCATGCTCAAACTAGCGGTCAAGTTTCTAGCATTGACCCAGAAGTGACACCAGTTCAAGCAAGTGCGATCGAACCCCGTAGTCATGGAAATCAAGTAAATTAATTCCAGAGGAGCATGGTTAATAATCCTTGTTGACCCAAAAGCAATTCTCGGAAAAGACTAACCAAACCTACCCAGATAATTGGAGTAATATCAACACCACCGATCGGTGGAACCAATTTTCTGGTCGGGTTTAAAAAAGGCTCAGTGGGCCGAAAGATGAACTGAAACGGAAATTTGTTTAAATCAACTTGGGGATACCAGGTCAACACAATCCGGAAAATAAACAAAAAGGTCATCACACCCAAAACTGGACTTAAAATCCAACTAGCAATTAATTCAGGACTCATAATTCTTGTTGCCATTTTCATCGTATGATCAATAATAGCGATCAGCATTTGAGATTAGTTGCCCAAAAATAAATCTGGCAATAATTTCTCAAAAATGCAACAAATCGTTAAGATTGTTATGAAGAAACTTAAACAGGATGAGAAATTTATGACACCATCTTTAGCTAATCTTTTCTACAGCCTACTTTGGGGAGCCGTTATTGTCGTTATCCCTACGACCGTGGGACTAATTTTTGTCAGCCAAAAAGATAAAGTTCAACGGTCCTAAATTTTTAGTGGGGTAATTAGCAGGAGAAAGCAGGGCTGTTTTATGCTAGGTCACTAAATGCTGACCTAACCCCCCAACCCCCTTCCCTACCAGGGAAGGGGGAGTAGTTAAGATGACTAAATTGATAGGAGATTTATTCTTGCTCCCCTTTCCTCTTAGGAGAGGGGTTGGGGGAGAGGTCTTCTGCTAGAATGAAACAAGCCCTGAAATTGACTGATATCTTGCCGTCTATAGTAGATATATTTATAGGAACTCGCTAACATAGGACTGTCTTAGGAGAGAGGTTATGGTAAATTTTCAGCTAAACTTAGCGAGTATAGTCGGGATAGTTCTGGCTGTTGGTGGGGCAGCACTCTATGGAGTGCGGTCGGTAAAACCAGAGCTATCACGAGATTACGATATCTTTTTTGCCGCTGTATCCTTATTATGCGGTGGGATTTTATTTTTTTATGGTTGGCGTTTTGACCCAATCATGCAATTTGGTCAGGTTTTATTAGCCGGATCAACAGTATTTTTTGCTTTTGAAAACTTTCGACTCCGTGGTACAACCGTAGCTCAAGCTAAACGTAGCTCTCCCACTGTTGATCAGGAACGACGTGTTAGTAAAGTTTATGAAGTAGAAGCAGAACTTGATCAATTAGATGAAGTTTATGAGCAACCAGTCAGACGGAGAATCAGAGGTACTCAAGATCCTCGTGGTTATCGAGAGGAATATGAAACAGAAGTCCGGAAACGTCCTAATAATCGTCGGAGTTCTGTAGAGAAGCAAGTACCACCAGCAGAAACCAGGAAACGTCGTCCACGTCCAGAAAATAGCCCGATCGCCCAAAGACCGGATCAGTGGGAAACAGAAGATGAGGAGGAAATTAAACCACCTCGTCGTTCTAGCAGTAGTTCAACTCGAACAGTAATACGCAATTCGGAAGCTGCGGTAAGACCAAAAAATAGTCGTCCACCAGAAGAAACTGCAACTCGAAGAACGAAACCAGAAAGAGTCAAACCCACTGACTATGTTGATTTCCAACCGGTAGACGAAAGTGATGACGAGGGAGATAATTCCAAAAATTTCGACTACTAAGTTCAGTGGAGTGCTAATTTTAGCCAATATTAACCAATCTACTGGTATTTTCCAGTAGGTTGGGAGGAAAAAAATTCTGTTCGCGGCTAATTGCGGAAATTGAGAAAGTTCGCGATGCTTGTAAAAAAATATTATTGGCAAAAGGCAAAATTAGGTTTATGGGCAAGTCTAGCTGGTATGATGGTGGCTTGTACCGCTAATAATTCAATAGGACCAGTTTCAATTAATAGTCGCTATACTGATGAACAACCGACTTTAAGTGGAAATGGTCGGTTTTTAGCTTTCGTTTCTAATCGCAATGGTCGTCGCGATATTATGTTGTATGACTTACAACAGCAGCAGTTTGTCGATGTTCCAGGATTAAATCCGAATGGGGCGATCGCGGAAAATCCCAGTCTTAGTTATAGTAGTCGTTATATTGTTTACCTGACTAGCGACCAAGGAAAACCGATTATTGTTCTGTATGATCGGACGATTAAGCAAGCACAGATTCTCACTCAAGGTTATTGGGGTTGGGTCAGAAATCCCAGTATTAGTCCTGATGGTCGTTATGTGGTGTTTGAAACCAGTACCAGGGGACAATGGGATATTGAGGTACTCGATCGCGGTCCGAATATTGAACTAGATCGAGTTGAGGGGAATACATCGGAAACTGGGATCAAAAATTCACTGTAATTAGGTCGGATCACTGTGAAAAATTTTGTCAGATCATCGGGTTGGTTATGGATGGTAGCGATCGCTTCTTTATTAAGCAGTTGTAGTAGTTATCCCCGTTTACTGAGTTTTCCCTTTGATCCGGGGGGAAGAAGTTTAAATAGTCCTTCATCCCAATTAACTCCGAACATATCTGGTCGCTATATTGTATTTGTGTCCGATCGCAGTGGGACTCAAGATATTTATCTGTTTGATGGGATTGATCAAAGATTAATCGATTTACCAGGATTAAATTCACTAGATGCGATCGCTTCCCATCCGGGTATTTCTGGAGATGGACGTTATATCGTTTTTGCTGCTACTCGTCAGGGACGTTCTGGGATTTATTTATACGATCGAGAAACTCGTCAATTGCGTAATCTCACGGAAAACCTCCAAGCTGAAGTGAGAAATCCGACTATTAGTGCGGATGGTAATATTATTGCTTTTGAATCTAGTGCTAATGGTCATTGGGATATTTTAGTTTACGATCGAGCTGGTCAACCCTTAAATGTACCGATCAATCCACGCTGATTTTAGTTGAGGAAACATCCCTGCGTAAGTTCTGAATAATACATTTCTACTGGACTGGCGATCGCTAAGTATTATAGAAAGGTTAAAAACCTGCTATAATATAATGTTAGTTATCTATGTTGACAAAGTGAGGTAATCATTATGTTATCAATCGATATTAGACCAGAATCAATAGTTAAAAGAATTGAGGATACTGTTTCCATTTTAATGGAAGAACACCCTTTGTTCAAGGAAGATTCTGAATTATTCAGAAATCGTAAACCATTTAGTTCAAGTATTTCAAAAAAACTTATCTTTTGAGGAATTTAGTATGATGTCAGAGACAAACTTGAAAAAACGTTGTAGTCGGATAATGGCGATCGAACTTTTGGGAAAAATTAGTGAAGACTTTACCCCTGAACAAATGGCGATTTTTGAAGAAGCAATCAAACGTAAATAGATTCTGAGATTATGAGTTATTTATTAGATACTAATATTGTTTCTTTTGCGATTCGGCGAAATTCTCAAGTCCTTCAAAATATTAAAAAAGTTGAAACTGAAGAAAATATCTTCATTAGTTGCATTACCTATTTTGAAATTAAGCGAGGATTTTTAGCGGTTGATGCTCCTAAACAAAAGGCAAGATTTGAAGAATTTTGTCAAATTTATCCGATTATTTTATTAGATGATTTAGAAATTTTAGAAAAAGCATCCGA
Source organism: uncultured cyanobacterium (assembly GCA_963744145.1). Classification (GTDB taxonomy): domain Bacteria; phylum Cyanobacteriota; class Cyanobacteriia; order Cyanobacteriales; family CAWUOF01; genus CAVUSO01. Next base: position 4,343,846 of record CAVUSO010000001.1, read on the forward strand.
AATTTATGCTAATCTGAGATTAAGAGGTTTGCCGATCCAAACTGAAGATATTTTAATTGCTGCTACTGCTATAGTTAAAGGTTTAATTATGGTTTCTAATGATACAGATTTAGTAAGAATTGAAGGTTTAAATTTAGAAAATTGGGCTCAATTATAAAGCGATCGCACCGGATGATATGGTTGATGAAAAATCGAGGATTGATGGAAGCTAAGATGTGGTGAGTAGAAATTCGTATCTATTAATTATAATCGGATTAATTATAAGTGGCTGTAATTCATATTTGAATCAACCACCTTTATTAGGTGGTGGTCTGAATAGTCGGACACCAGATGAATATCCTTCTTTTAGTGCGGATGGTCGCTATTTAGCTTTTGCATCCGATCGCAATATGACTCGGAGTATTTATTTATATGATTTGCAACAACATAGTCTGATCCCTTTACCAAACTTAAATCGCGTTGATTCTAGTCAAGATCAACCTGCGCTTAGTGCAGATGGTCGGTTTATTGCTTATGTTTCCACTGAACGTGGTAAAACTGATATATTTAGATACGATCGGTTTACGAAAACATCCCAATTACTAACTTATAATATTCGGAATTCAGTCCGACATCCGACTATTACAGGAGATGGAAATTTGGTATCATTTGAATCGAACCGTTCTGGTCAATGGCACATTGAAATTATCGATCTTCGGGGTAAATAAAAATTAAACAGCAAACCAAGAATAGTTTGCTGCTCTTTTTAATTGCAGGTTTTTATTGACTTGATTCTAGTTGTTCGATCGACTCAATCAGCGATCGGATTGTAGCAGTACCTTCAGAACTTTCAAAGTGAAAAGGTAATTTACCCCGCATCAACATTCTTAATCCCAATGGTCCTAATTTAGCAAGTTTCATCCAACCTTCTAAGGAATGATTAAATAAGCGGAGAGCAAATTCACGCTCATTAATCCAACCTCCTTTTTTGACCAAGTCTACCAATAACTTACGATGACGAATCGGTTGACTGGTAGATTCATCCTTACGAGTGAGGATTTCTTGTTTAATTTTGCTAATTTGATCCATTGGTGCTACTTCCATTGGACAAACACTATTACAGTAAAAACAACGAGTACAACCCCAAACACCTCTGGTATCTTGATTATATTTTTCTAACCGATTTTCAGTTTGCCGATCGCGCGAGTCTGCTACCATGCGATAAGCTTTAGCCAAAGCATGGGGACCGACAAAACCTGGATTTACCTTTACTGCATTACATTCAGAGTAACAAGCTCCACATAATATACAATTACCAGTCTGATCCAACTCCGATCGCTCGTTTGGGGTTTGTAAAAATTCGCGATCGGGAATTTTCCTAGCACCTGTTGAGACATAAGGATCAACTGCTTCCAGATTTTGCCAAAAACCAGTCATATCTACCACCAGATCCTTAATTACGGGCATATTGCCCATCGGTGCTATAATAATTTCTGGAATTGACTCGATCGCGGTTGAAGTTGGGGTCAAATTGACTACTGATGTGGCGATCTGCTGTAGACGTGCTAATTCACTACCCACATTTTCCTTACAAGCTAGAGCAGAACGACCATTTATTACCATTGCACAGCTACCGCAAATGGTATTGCGACAATTTTTCCGAAAAGCTAAAGTACCATCTTGTTCCCATTTAATTCGATTGAGACAATCCAGGATGGTATTTCCAGGATCGACATCTAGAGTGTATGCTTGTTCCCTAGCTGTATCCTGAGCGGAGTCGAAGGTTGTACCCTGAGCGGAGTCGAAGGTTGTACCCTGAGCGGAGTCGAAGGTTGTACCCTGAGCGGAGTCGAAGGTTGTACCCTGAGCGGAGTCGAAGGTTGTACCCTGAGCGGAGTCGAAGGTTGTACCCTGAGCGGAGTCGAAGGTTGTACCCTGAGCGGAGTCGAAGGGGGGAGTATTCTCTGGCGATCGCCTGATTTTAACAATGATTTTCATTTTTGATCCTAAAAAAATAAAATAAGCTATTTTGCTGTAATCGCATTGATCGGATAACCTGTTCAGATATAATAACAATTTATGGCGATCGGTTAAAGTCGCTTGTGAGTGATCTGTGTTGGTTGGGCAGGTTTATGATAGTTATCTGTTTGGATCAGAATTAATTGGTGAACCTGCCCCTACAAATCCTGGTTCATTGTGAGCATAAATTCATTCACCTGCCCTTACAAATCCTGTTAATCTTGTAATCCTCTCATCCTGATCGATTTTTTGGTGAATCCCTGTAGGGTTACCGCTGAATTTGCTACACACAAATAACCGCATATCCGTCCCACTCCAAGAATTTTGCTGTATGGCTGAATTATCTAGGCTCGCGATCGCTAGATGGCTCGGATATGTTTTAGGTGTCTTTTGGTCTGTTTTTCTCAATAATTGGTAAACTTTTCAGTGTAGCGATCGCATATCGAAAATTATTAATATTGTAAGTATATGAGCATTCAGGAAAAATTCAAAACTGTATGTGCTTTGAAAATATTTGAACCAGGTTATGAAAAGCCGTGGTTAACAGACCCTAATAAATGTGATCAGATCCAAAATAAGCTTTCCTATTTTAATCCTAACCATAGCAATAGTTCAGAACATATTGATCAAGTTTATAAAGCGTTAACTAGAGGAGTTGGTCTAGTTGAAGCAGGGATAGAATGGGAAAATCCCGCAATTGGTGAAAAACCTAGACCCCGAAATAAAAGTAGTATCCTTGATGAAAGCAATATAGTTGATGAAAATACGACAACTGGTAAAGAAAAGTCTCGGCGAACTGATACTGATAAATACCGAGGTATTCAATGGAAACTGGTAATCGTTTATGTTGGCTTTGAGATTATATCCAAAACATTAATGATGGATAAGTTTAATCGGACAGTTCCACCAGGAATGTATGAGCAATTCCTTGAAAAATGCGCTCTGCCTGATTACAAACCAATAGCCGCGCCAGAGAAAAAAAGCCTTACTAAATGGCTTGATAAAGAAGATGGAGCGTTGGCAGAATTTTTGGGGATAGGGGCGGGAGATAAGAAAGCTATTGATCGATGGTTAGTTGAATCAAAACCTGTAGATTCCTGGGAACAAGCATACAAGCTAGCAAAAGCCATGAGAAATGCTTCTGCACATGGATTTCTACTACCAAGTAGGATTGGTAAATGGGGATTAAAACATGGATTTCGTAAGTTAACTGATGATTTAGCACTAATTGTTACTGAAGGACTGAGTAAGATTACTTAATTAGTCTTTTGAATTTTGTCTAAATTGATTTTGTCAAAGGTATTGACAAGTAGTTGTGATTCAGCATATTATTAAGTTGATAAATACACAAAGAGCTGAAGACCGCAAATTTTCGCGCTTCTTGTGTATTTTTCAACTTTTGTGGCTAAATTAATAAGATTGCAAGTCCAAACACAGATAGTTGGTATCCGGCGCATCAAATCAGGGTATTGACAATCTTGACGGTTGGTTGTAAAGTAGGTTCAATGTTTATTTGTCATTAGGCAATTGATTGAAAAAGCCCTAGTTTTCATTGCCATTGCACAAATACAGCATATTCCTGATTGATGAAGTACACTCTGGAAGTGAAGATCACCTATTTTTAGTGCTATCTAGTGTACTTTTTTGAGCAAATATGCTGCATACAGAGACTCTGAAGGCAGCGAATTTACGCTCTTCAGCAGGTTCAATTAGGTGCAATTGGCTCAGAAAACCCTCGTTTTCACGGCTATTGTATAAGTACACAAAGAGCTGAAGACCGCAAGTTTTCGCGCTTCTTGTGTACTATCCAATATTTGTCGCTAAATTAATAAGGTTGTGAGTCCAAACGCAGACAGTTGGTATCCAACGCAAAAAGCAGGAGCTTAGTCAATACCCATACCATCAACCTATAATGAAAGATGTTCCATGTAGCGTAAGCTAATATTTGGTAGATTTTATGTCTTAAATACTTGTCTCTATTTATCCAAAAAAAAAGGAGCATTATTATGGATGAAGTAGTAAAAAAAATAGCCGCTATTGGTCTACCAGGTATCATCTTTGTAATCACAATGGCCACCACAGGTTTAGGTGGAGCAGCTGCAATTACCAAAGCCTTATATCTATTAGGTCCTGGTGGGATGATTGGCGGTATTGTTTTTCTGGGAATAATCGGATTAGTTTCGGATACTTTGACTAAATATGGGTTGACAGAATTTCTGAAAGCCGTATATGTAGAAAGGTTAGCAAAAGGCGAATCTGCGGTAGATTTATGCAAAGAGATTGATTATTTGTTTATTACTAATGAGCTTAAGCTAGTGCTTAAAGACCATTTGTCTACTATTACTAATCAAGGAAACAGAATCATGTAATCGCACTCTTCCAGCAAAAATGACCGTTGATTTTTTGGCGTTGCTTAATCAGGGTATGAAAATCCTGTAGGGGCGCAAGAGCCATGCGCCCTGGGAGCAAGAGCCATACGCCCCTACAAATTATTTATTCATACCGTAAATCAGCAACGCCCCAATTTGCTCATAAGGTCAAAAAGAGATATCAACTCAAACTAATTGTTTACGAACCGTTAACTGAGGAGATTGTGCAATGGATAAATTAGAGCATTATAGAATCTGTATCCAAGCCATCTTAGAACAGCATAGCCAATATAAATCCAATGACGAAAATATCGAAAGCGCACTTTTTTTTGATCCAATACGCGATCACTACCAATTGATGCGGATCGGCTGGAAAGGCTTAAAGAGAATCTATTACACTATCCTACATTTCGATATCAAAGAGGGCAAAATTTGGCTTCAGCAAAATACCACTGATAGCGATGTAGGTGAAGAACTATTGGCAATGGGTATTCCCAAAGAAGATATTATTCTGGGTTTACATCCTCCCTACAAGCGTCCTTATACCAAATATGGTGTTGCTTAAAACCTCATGAACGATGTTCTCACAGGTAAATTGATCTAGCCAATAATTCCCGATCGCATTTTTTGCTACTATCAAAAACCAATTAAAAATACAATAACAGGAGATTTTTATTATGTCTCTGATGACAGTTAAAGACTTAGAGCAAGTTCAAAGTACACTCTCTGAGGCGGGTTTAGATTATCAATTAGAATTAGAAAATGGGAGAATTCAAATTGTGGGGCCATCAGATATCGTATCTAGCGAAATTGGGATTCGTCTCAGTGCTTTTCTGTTTGCCTGGGTCAATCCTCGCCGTCTCGGTCGAGTATTTGACTCCGCAGGTGGTTTTATGATGCCCGATACCAATCTGAAAGCCCCCGATGTTTCTTTCGTGCGAGCATCCCGTCTGCGCCAAAGTGTGCGTTACTTTGCCGAATTGGTGCCGGATTTGGTGGTGGAAATCAAATCTCAAAGCGATCGCGTCAAGTCTATAGAAAAGAAAATTCGGAAATTTTTAGAATTGGGAGCTACAGTCGGTATTCTCATCGATCCGGATGAGTTAACTGTTACTGTTTATCGCGATCGCAGCGAACCGCTTGTGCTAGAAAATGAAGATATCTTAACAGTTCCAGAACTTTTCCCTGGTTGGGAATTACCTCTTAAGGAACTGTGGCCCCCTGTTTTTACCGAAGACGAAGTTTAAAGAAATAACTTGGCTGTGTATTTAACTAATTTTTATTATTCCAAAACTAACCAGGATTTAGATAACCCATTACGCGATCCGCTAAACACTGGAAGTTTGCCCGATTATACAGTAAAATGAATACGCGAGTTTTCTGAAATACCCACAATGCCCAGAAAAGTAATGACTGAACCGCATCCGTCAGAGTACAATCTAATGGTTAGTTAGACCCCATTCAAGCAATAGGATGGTAAGAAAAATGATCGCAGTAGCAACAGCAACGATAGCAACAGAACCAACAAGAAAGAAATTCACGGTAGAGGAATATTACAAGCTGGGTGAAGTTGGGATAATTGGACCTGATGAACGGACGGAATTAATTGATGGGGATATCATTCTTATGTCACCGATGGGACGTCGTCATTTTGGTTTTTTAATTCGACTGAATAGAATTTTTTCCAAGCTTTTTAATGATCGTGCTTTAGTAGCGATACAAGGTCCAGTCAGACTAAACGGAGAATTACAACCAGAACCCGATCTATTAATTTTGAAACCTTGTGGAGATGATTACATAGAATCAGATATCCAAATCCAAGACATTTATTTACTAATTGAAGTAGCGGATACCACTATTAACCATGACCGCAATGTGAAGTCAGTCCTATATGGCAGAGCTGGGATTATTGAGCTTTGGATTGTAGATATAAATGCTGAATTAGTAGAGGTGTATCGCAATCCTGGTCCGAACGGTTATGAAAGTATCCAACAATTCAGACGCGGCGAAAGTATCTCACCCCTGGCATTTCCAGATTTAGTAATTAGTGTTGACGATATTTTGTAGACCAATAGTTTCGATTACTAATCAACCGGATTCAATCGCATTTAATTTAGTTACTTCACTTCGTCTCAAACCGTTATCCCATAAGAGTCTCAGAATAGCGTAGTCGCGTTGACCAGGTACAGTATCGCCTACAAATTTATTCATACCATAAATCAGCAACGCCGAATTTATGATGACAATCAACCAGGATTTGTAGGGGCAGGTTCACCAATCAATTCTGATTCAAACAGATCACGATCATAAACCTGCCCAACCAAACGAGATAACTTCATCAACGTGGAATCCGCTGTATCTGGTGGGTTTCGTCGGAATCGGTTTCTGGTTTCTGTTGCTGACGCATCCGGTAATTGGGTTTGGATTGCATCAATGATAATGCTTTGCTCAAATTTTTTGAAATCGCGTAAATCTTGAACTGCTTCAGGCGTAAGGTCACACAAATAGTTGAGGATATTCTAACAGAATGCGGTCAGGTTGACAAAAAGATCGGCAGCGCACCTTTTTTTGAGTTAGTACGCGATCGCTACCAACTGATGCAGATTGACGAGAAAGTTACTATTACGTCGCCAGGCAAGTGACCACACGGAAGTATCAACAATAACCTTCATAATACTTGTCTTTGTTTCTTATAATCATTAATTTCTGAGCTGCGTCACGATAATCATGGCAGTGACCAAACGCGATCAACCATGCCATTGTCAAATAAATTTAAACCTTTGTTCCTGCTGTATCCCCTTAGCACCAGCGATCGCCCCAGCACTATCAAGCCGCAATAATCACAGAAATCGGGTCCATAATTCATCCTCACTCATTTTTAACAGGGGAAAATATTGGTCTTACTGCGGATTGCCATTACATATACCACAAAGTTAATATAATGAGATCATGAGATCGTAAATTGATCTAGCCAATAATTCCTGATCGGGTTTTTTGCTACTATCCAAAACCAACTAAAAATACAATAACAGGAAATTTTTATCATGTCTGAAGATGACAGTTAAAGACTTAGAGCAAGTTTCATTATACCCGATCCCAACCTGAAAGCCCGAGATGTTTCTTTCGTGCGAGCGTCCCGTCTGCGACAAAGTGTGCGTTACTTTGCCGAATTGGTGCCGGATTTGGTGGTGAAAATCAAATCTCAAAGCGATCGCCTCAAGTTAAATGTAAAGATTGCTATTCTACGAATCGTTTGCAGGAAAAAAGAATAATGAGCAATTTTGCTGGGATAAGTTCAAAAGCGACCAATGAACTCTCGTGTTTTCTTCCTAATGATCTTGGAGATTTGAGTGATATTCAAAGAGCAATTCCTCGTATTGCTAAAGATGAAAGGATTACTAGCCAGATAGAGCAATCTCTCCCTCAGATTCCAAGTAAACACGCTCTTTATCTGGGTGATGCCCGTGAAATGTCAGTGATTAGACCTCAGAGCGTTCACTTAGTATTGACATCACCACCATACTGGACACTCAAAGCATACAACAAGGTGAATGGGCAACTTGGCTACATTGACAGCTACGAAAACTTTCTTGATGAACTTGATAAGGTTTGGCAAAGATGTTTTGAGGTTTTAGTACCCGGTGGTCGGTTGATTTGCGTGGTAGGGGATGTCTGTCTTTCTAGAAGAAAAAATGGTGGACGACATACTGTAGTGCCACTCCATGCCTCGATCCAAGAGCATTGTCGCTCGATCGGTTTTGATAATCTTGCCCCAATCATTTGGCACAAAATCGCTAATATATCACTTGAGTCCGAGGGAAATGGGGCGTCTTTCCTGGGCAAGCCCTATGAGCCAAATGGTGTTGTCAAAAACGATATAGAGTTTATACTTATGCAACGCAAGCCAGGAGGCTATCGAACACCAGATTTAACCACAAAAATTCTCAGCATTATTCCTGAAAGATATCATCGTCAATGGTTCCAGCAGATTTGGAGTGGTATTACTGGTGCCTCAACCAGGTATCATCCTGCGCCCTACCCCTTAGAGCTTGCCTCAAGGTTGATCCGGATGTTCTCATTTGTTGGCGATACTGTACTTGACCCTTTTTTTGGCACAGGAACAACAACATTGGCAGCAGCTAACTGTGGTCGAAATAGCATTGGCTATGAAATAGACGAAAGTTATTTAACTTACGCCCATGAACGCATTGCTACACAAGTAACAAGCTTGTTCAATCAGTCTGTTGTTTCTCTGTATAATTAAAGGCTCTATGAGCGATATACTTAATAATCTCAACCAGCAACTGCTATTGGTGTAGCTCAAATGCAACCATCTGAACCGTTAGAACCTCCGCAGATTGAGGTTGGGTTACAGATAGAAGAACTGATGGAAGATGGTGAAAGTAGCAATGGCTAAAGATAAAATGTTAACTGAAAAAAAGTCTAAAACTATTCAAGAACTCACAATACTTAAAATTACTTTAATCTGGCGATCGCACAGAAGATTTACCAGATCGGCTATTTTGATGTACCAATGCGATCGCACAAGTGCCGATTCGCAATTCAGAGTCAATGAACATTTTCTTAACTTACTTGCTTTTGTTGTCTTTGCTGCAAAAACTCGGCTTTCATCGCGAACTTCAGCAACTAAATCATCTGACAAATTATCTAAAACTGCTGTTAAATGTTCCCGAATTCCCATAGTTTCACGAGCAGGAATAGTTAGGATTAATTGATGAGGATAAGCGGTTTCTATTCCAATTGTCTCCATAAATGAGTCAGCTTCCTCCTGAATTGCTGGGACAAAATCTCCCTGTTCATTGTACTTAACCCAATCACCAAATAATTCGACAATATACGCCTTTCCGTTTCCCAGAACTTCCACAATCGTTCCGACTGTTCCCTTCTGTGCTACCCCCCATAGGTTAAGGGAATATCTTCAGTTAGCTTAACCCCATCAAATAGCTGAAATCTAGTCATGATCATCGCCCTAATCGCTCTGGTACTGCTGTTACAAATCTAGCAATATCTTCATCAAATAGAACAATCCAAACAGTTCTGATTTGTCGGGATATCCCAGAAACCCCTGTAATCTGAATATGGGCATGATAAAGTTCACCTTGCTCGTTCTCACTACATTATGTGAAAATAATTTTATCAAGAATTACATACCGATCAAATAACTATGGCCATTAAAACAAATAGTACAACTCGACCTTACACGCTAAATTTGCGGATTAAGCCAGAAGAACGCAATTTAATCGATCGGGCTGCCAAAGTGCAAGGCAAGAATAGAACTGATTTTATTTTGGAGGCTGCAAGGAATGCCGCAGAAGAAACCTTGCTAGAACGGAGTATTTTGGAGACTAGTCCAGAAGCTTATGCAGAATTTATCGCGCTTCTAGATGCCCCACCCCAACCAAATGAACGTTTACGCAAAACTATGCAGATGACCCCACCTTGGGACAAAGAATGAGTTTAAGATCACCTGAACCTCTAGTTAGTCATACTGCACTACAGCCTCAGTCATGACTCTATCTCGAAAATAAATACTTAACTCATTCGGGGTTCTTAAGTCTATTTTTCTCCCTTTCATTAATTCTGAAAGTTCCATTTCCATTCTAACTATCTGAAAAAATCCTGGAGTTTTTCCTGGCTCAAATTCTACTAAGAAATCAATATCACTCTCTGATGTAAAATCATCCCGCAATACTGAACCAAATAAAGATAATTTCTGAATATGGTGGTGCTGGCAAAATTGCGCTATTTCTTTCTTGGGAATTTCAATCGGTAATGTTTTTGTTTCACTCATTACTATACTATGTTTCCTCTCACCACATTACTAAATTTTTATTAATCTGCTGGAAAAACCTTTTTTCCCTAGCTACTCAGCATTGCTTCGACAAATTCATAACTGGAAAAAGGTCTGAGATCTTCTATTCCTTCTCCAGCACCAATAAACCGGATTGGTAATCCTAATTCCTGTACAACTGCTAGCGCGACACCTCCTTTAGCAGTGCCATCTAATTTAGTTAATACTACACCGCTTAATTGTGCTGCTTCTGAAAAAACTTGTGCTTGTCGTAAGCCATTTTGACCTAGGGTAGCATCTAATACTAGCAAGGATTCAACTTGAGCTTCGGGAGCTTTTTTATCGATGATTTTCCGAATTTTACTCAGTTCTTCCATGAGATTTTTTTTGTTTTGCAAACGTCCTGCTGTATCTACTAGTAATAATTCGGTTTGGCGCGATTTTGCTGCGGCGATCGCATCAAATACTACAGCAGCTGGATCGGTATTCTTACCTGGATTAGCGATAATTTCTGTTCCACTCCGATCGCCCCAAATTTTTACCTGTTCTACTGCTGCTGCTCGGAATGTATCTGATGCTGCGATTAAACATTTATACCCCGATTTATGGGCTAAATGAGCGATTTTCCCAATCGTGGTAGTTTTTCCCGCTCCATTCACACCTGTGATTAACCAAATATTTAAGTGTTCTTTTTCTGGAGCAAAACTAGCATGATAAGTTTTATGTCCTTTGGCTTTTTTGTCTAGAGGTTGATCAAGAATATCCCGCAAGATTTGTTTGAGATAAGCGATCGCTGCTTCCGGAGGTAAAACTTCTGATCTTAATTTTTCCTGGAGTTGTTCAATGATGTAATCTGTAGCTTCGACACCCACATCAGCTTGCAGGAGGAGGGATTCAATCTCAGTGACTCCATCTTGGTTTAGTGGTCCTTGACCGACGATCGCTTTGAGTTGGTTAATTAAACCTCGACGGGTTTTATCTAATCCTTGTCGTAAGCGTTTGAGCCAAGTAATTTCTTCGATCGCGACATCCTGGGGAAGTCGTCCTTGACCCGCTAATACTTCTGCTGACCATAAAAAACCTTCATCAAAAGCTAAATCTGGGATTTCTTCGAGTTGTTCTTCTGGTGCTGGGGTAACTGGGGTTTCTGCAATTACTGGTTCCGGTGTAACGATCGCTGTGGATTTTAACCGTTCCACTCTTGCTTCCCTTTCTGTTTGGGAACGAGCCCAGAAAGGAATTTCTGTTTCTGGTGGTGCGATCGGTTCTGAGATTTCTGTCTCTGGTGGGGTCGTGAGTGCGATCGGCTCTGAGATTTCTGTCTCTGATGGTGCGATCGGTTCTAATTCTAATGGTGGTTCACTTTCTACTGACTCTTTCTCAGTTGCTACAGGGGGAGTTTCTATTTCGGTCGGTAGATCAGGAACTGTTGTTTCTATAACAGATGAGAGCTCTTCTTCCGATTGAGTTGCTAGTCCTTGTTTAGCTTGAATATTTTGATAAGCAGCTTTAGCCCAACTTAAATAATCTACTTCGTCCGTTTCTGGAGATTTAGTTTCGGACTGTTCCGAGGGAGTCGCTTCTGGTTCGGGACTAACCTCTGGTTTGGGAGTTTGATTAACTCCGATTTGACGACGGAACCAATTAAAAACCATAAAAATAAACCTAAATTTTAGTTATTATCCTACGAGTCGTTTACCTTGCTGCTTCAGAAATGGCAATTGGTAACCAAAGCACAAAAGTTGTTCCTCGTCCTGGATTAATGATGGTGGAATCGGGATCATAATCAGGTAACCACTCAGGGATCACAGGGGAATAGATATCGATTTTACCTTGCATTTGCTCTACTAAATCTTTCGCGATCGCCAAACCTAACCCTGTTCCAGGAATATTGGTTTGAGCTTGGACTCCACGATAATGTCGTTCAAATAAATGTTCTCGATCTTGGGGGGGAATTCCCGGTCCTGTGTCACTAATTGCGATCGGCTGTAGTTGATTTTCCCAGGAGCAGTTCATGGGCATTGCCCGAATATATATATATCCTCCCTGGGGGGTATATTTTAAAGCATTATCGATTAAATTCGTGAATACTTCACATAAAGCTTTGTCATTCCCTAGCACTGGTGGTAAATTCGGGGAGATTTCCGCTTCTAGATTTAATTGTCTTTCTGAAGCGATCGCTTGTGCGGAAACTAGCAATGGTGCTAGAATCTTGGCCAGATCACAAATTGTACGAGGTAAATTTCGTCCCAGGAGTAAATTCTCAGCTGGTAACATCGGCAGTGATAAGTTATTCTTAGCTGAGATGACAATATCTGCATCAGCCTGGATTTCCTGGTTCGGTTGGACAGGTGTTAAAGTTAACTCAACTTGTTCTAAGTCGATACTTCGATCTAAATCTTGGAGTAATTCGTTCAAGCGATCGCTTTCTCTGACTATACTTTGAGCAATATCCCGGTTCGGATCTGGGGGTGAGAGTCGTTTGAGGAGTAGTTTCCCAAAAGTTTTTAAAGCAGTTAACGGATTGCGAAATTGATGGAGTAGATTGCTTAAGAGATTTTGCTGTTGTTCTTGTAATAGTTGTTGTTCATTTAATTGGGCAAAAGACCATTGAGCCCTTCGATCTAATAAACAAGCGATCGCTAAGGTGTGAGCAATTAGTTCTACTTGGGGTCTTTCTCCCTCATTCCAAGCTCGATCTTCTCTTCCTGTCACCAATAATCCCATCATTACTCCTTCATGGATCATTGGTAAGACCAATTGATACTGTGGTCGCAGGGTATTTTTTTGATTTTCCTGATTTAATTCTGATAAGACTTCATAGTTAGAAGACTGTCTAATTAGATTCGTATCAGTTCGGGACAAATCCTTTGTTACTCCCGCTGATAATAATCGAGGTAGGTTGGTCGGTTGGTCAACTCGTTTAGCTGATCCTGGTCTAGTAATTTCCCAAGTTTGCTCCCTGTCCCATCCCTTGGTGGTTTCCGGGTAAACGACGATGGGTATGAGTTTGGCATCTGTATCCAATAGTTCTTCAGTCAAGTAGACTACACTCAATGACGCTCCTAGTCCTTGAGTTAAAAGTGCTACCTGAGATTGGCACAAAGTAATAAATTCGGCACTGGTGGAAATTAACATGGGACTAATTTTAATCGGTTTCTAGACCAATTGTTGCGATTTTCTGATTTTTTCTGAGCCGATCGGCAAAATTAGAAAATTTTTCAATTTTGCTCCGAAAAACACTTGACATCTTCCCAGGGTTAGCTGTTATGATAGCAAAGGTTAAACCAATGGGGCGTCGCCAAGTGGTAAGGCAGCGGGTTTTGGTCCCGCCATTCCGAGGTTCGAATCCTTGCGCCCCAGTTTTCAATTTTACCTAATTACTGATAGTCTTTGATTAAGGAGATTTTTAGTAAAAGGGAAATATTGCCGATGAGTTCTGATCATGCTCCCACTATTATTGCTCTAGATTTTGATGGTGTTATTTGTGATGGGTTGATTGAATATTTCCAATCAGCTTGGCGTACTTATAGTAAAATTTGGACTGGGGAAAGTCCTGTTGCTCCTCCACCTGATTTAGCGGAAACTTTTTATCGATTACGACCAGTAATTGAAACAGGTTGGGAAATGCCCGTATTAATTCGTTGTCTATGTTTGGGAATTTCTGAAGCCAGAATTTGGCAAGAATGGCAAAGTATAGCACAAGATTTATTGATTACAGAAAATTTGGATTCTGTCAAGATTGGCCGATCGCTAGATCAGATCCGGGATAACTGGATTAGTGAAGATTTAACTGGGTGGTTAAGTTGTCATCGGTTATATCCTGGGGTGATAGAAAAATTAAAATCATTAACTAAAGATAACTCGCGATCGCCAATTATTACCACTAAAGAAGGACGCTTTGTCAGCCGACTACTAGCCGAATATGATATTTATATTGCACCAGAATTGATCTATGGTAAAGAGGTAGGTCGTCCCAAGTCTGCGATTCTGCGAGATTTAGCTCCGGGAGAAACAGTTTGGTTTGTGGAAGATCGACTCAAAACTTTACAATCAGTTGCTCAAGTGCCAGAATTAGATCAGGTCAAACTGTTTTTAGCTGATTGGGGTTATAATACTGCTAAAGAACGAGCCACTATTGCTGATCAAACAAGGATTAAATTATTATCTCTGGCTCAATTTGCGGGAGATTTTGCGGAGTGGTTGTAAATCCTTATTGTCGATTGTATTGTTATGCTAAATCTCAATCAATTAGCTACCCAAATTCCCGGTTTGAGTAGTCATCTTAACCAAGAAACAGAAAAATCTCGGCAAAGATTAGAATTAGCTCAAAAGCTAATGAAACAAGCTGAATTACAACAGACTGAGTTAGTTAGTAAACAGCAAAATTGGCGCGATCGGATTATTTTTGCTTGTGGAGAGCCGATCGAACCTTTAAATACTCGTGGGGTAATTAGTGTTGCTCCAGTAACTCATACTGTGATTGCGACAGATGGTTCCCAAATTGCACCCAGTCACCATGAAATTGCCTATTGTTATTTGATTAATGTGGGGAGAGTAATTTTACATTATGGTCAAAATATCCATCCTTTATTAGATAGTATTCCCGAAGTATTCTATCAACCAGAAGATTTATATGTTTCCCGTCAATGGGGAATCAGGACTGATGAATGGATGGGTTATCGTCGGACAGTTTCCGAAGCAAATATTTTAGCAGAATTAGGTCATAGTTTAGCCCAGGAAGAATTAAAAATACCGACGATCGCGATGGTGGATGGTTCCTTAATTTATTGGTTTCTTGATAATTTAGGTTCAGAAGTAAGAGAGCGCATTTTACCACCAATTTTAGCAGCTTGGGAACAAATGCGTTTAGATCGAATTCCCCTAGTTGGTTATATTAGTGCTTCTCGGAGTGTGGAAAGTCTCTCATTTCTCCGGTTACAAGCTTGTCCTTATCCAGAACCAGATTGTATTACCAATTGTCCCAAAAAAGACGAACAATACAGCGATCGCGCTCCTTGTCAAATTTTTGAACCTTTACGGGATAGCACCCTATGGGGATATTTATTAGCACCTGGACAACGTAGTCCCTGGTGGAAGAGTTCAGCTCGGATTTTAGAGTTTTATGGTAATGAACACACGATTTATTTTTGTTATATTAATGTTGGTGCCGAAATCGCTAGAATAGAAGTACCAGCTTGGGTAATTACCGATGCAACCATGTTGGATACTGTGCTATCATTAACTATAGCACAGGTACAAAAAGGCTATGGCTATCCGGTAGTCTTAGCAGAAGCACATAATCAAGCATTAGTAACTGGTAGCGATCGCACTCGGTTCTTTACTCTATTAGAAAGAGAAATGATCAAAGCAGGGATCACCAATGTCGGGACATCCTATAAGGAAGCTCGGAAACGGGGTAGTATTGCTTAATGAGATTATTGTGCGCGATCGCAGATTTTCAGTTAAAATAAATAATTGATAGTTATTTCTGTAGGTTTTTTATGAAACTATCTAGCAAAAATCTTGATGAACGCATTGATACACTTTATGATGCCATCATTGTGGGTGGTGGAGCAGGAGGACTTTCCGCAGCTATTTATTTAGCTCGTTATGGACTAAAATGTCTCGTGGTGGAAAAAGGGAGAGGACGCTCTTTTTGGATGCAAGATTTGCGTAATTATTTGGGACTTGATCCTCACACTCCTGGTAGAGAACTATTGAATCATGGTACTAAACAAATTTTAGACTGGGGAGCAGATTATTTACTAGGTTACGTGGAAGAAGTAACCGATCAGGGAGAAAAATTAGCAGTTAAAGTCAAGGTTGGTAAGAAAAATAGTATATATCCGGTATTTCACAGTAAGTATTTAATTGCTGCATCCGGGATTATTGATATTTTACCAGAAATTGAAAATATGCAAAATCTCTATGATTATGCAGGTTATACCCTCCATGTCTGTATGATTTGTGATGGGTTTGATATGTGGGATCAGAAAGCAGTTTTGATTGCTGGAACTGAATCCCAAATTAACGCTGCATTTGTGTTAAACTGGTTTACACCCTATCTGTCTATTCTAACCCACGGATTATGTACAGTCAGTGCAGAAATGAAACAAAAACTAACTGAACATGGATATCCGTTATATGAAGCACCGATTACTCGTTTTTTAGGTGAAAAACATCAAATGAGTGGGATAGAATTAGCCGATGGAACAGTTGTAGAAGCAACAACTGGATTAATCAATATGGGTTCAACTTACCATAATCATTACTTAAAAGGAATTCAGGGATTAGAATGGGATGGTGAGAATCTAGTCACCAATGAAATGACTCAAACTAAACATCCGCGAATCTTTGCGATCGGAGATTTAAAAAAAGGAGTAAATCAAGTATCGATCGCCGTTGCAGATGGAACCTTAGCAGCAACTCAAATTTGGCGAAATATTCGTCGTGCTAGTGTACCCCGGAAGTGGGAAGAAAATATTGCTAAAGCTACTGTCTTATCGTAGAAACTTCTGGTGGAACCTCTCTGACTAAAAAGTAAGAGGGGTGGAGTGATTTGGCAATTGGAGCGTGATCGCGGCTCTAAATCAAGGTGCAATAGGCTGGATGATTTGCTATGATGAGGAAGCGATCTGCTAGACCTCTTGCAAAAGTTCTTTTAATTAATTTACTGGACAGGTATCTTGCCTGTCCTAGTTATTTTTACAAGAACTTTACTATCTAGACCGCCTCTATTTTTGTTAAAATAGAATGCGATCCACATGGTGCGAAAAAAAATTATGACTCAGATACCTATACCATCGGTAATCCAAGAACATATTGAAATTACTCCAGGTATTTGTGGCGGTAAACCGCGCATTGCTGGACATAGAATTAAAGTACAAAATATTGTTCTCTGGTACGAAGATCTGGGACTTTCCCCAGATGAAATTGTTTATCACTATCCCTCAATTACTTTGGCAGATGTCTATGCGGCGTTAGCGTATTATCATGATCACCGTCAGGAAATTCGACAACAAATTAGAGAAGATGAAGTTTTTGCCCACCAGATTCAGGTGCAAACTCCTTCTCTACTTCAGGAAAAGTTAAAAAATCGTCATGTCTGAAATTATTCGCTTTCATTTGGATGAAAATGTTAGCAATGCGATCGCAGAAAGTTTGCGACGACGTGGGGTTGATGTGACAACTACACCATCAGCAGGATTAATGGGCTGCTCAGATGAAGAACAAATTGCTTTTGCTTTGGAGCAAAATCGGGTTATTTTTACTCAGGATACTGATTTCTTGCGGCTAAATCAAGATGGATTGACTCATAATGGTATAGTTTATTGCCAGCAGAATAGTCGATTGATCGGTGAAATTGTGCGAAGTTTAATTTTGATTTGGGAGTATCTAAAACCAGAATATCTGCGCGGACGGGTTGAATTTATTTGAGGGAGCGATCGTCTGCGATCGCTCGTTTGATTTGGTAAGGACGATCGCTTTTACAATATGGTTAAATAAGTATCAATTGAAGTTTCGGGTAAAACTTTTAATTGCTGATTTTGTAAATCTAATTCAATTCCCAATGCTTCTAAGGGAATCACCCCTAAAAGAGCATCTCGTCCACCAGGTAATTCTAAACATTCAAAAGTACCTTCTCTCCCACATAAAAATATTTTGGCATCTTGAAAAATTCGGGCTTTGCTAATTCCAGTTGCTGTAGTAACATCAACTTCTCGCAGCAGTTCTAAACCTAGTTGTGCGATCGCTTCTGGGGGTAAACTCATGGTAGTAGCTCCTGGATCTACTAGCACATTCTTTAGGGTAATCGAGCGGACTTGCTCGGTCGGAATATAACCGCGTGTTGCAGCAGATTGATCGGATCGGTTTGTAATAGTCAATGTGGTGGTAATTTTGCCCATTTGTTCTGTAAACATGATTTTGAGTTCCCATACTATACCACTATTGTAAGGTGAGAAATTAGAGATGGGGGCGATGTTTTGAGGGAATAGTGCGATCGCTATCTATACCGCCTCTATTTTTGTTAAAATAGAATGCGATCCACATTGTGCAAAGTTTAATTTTGATTTGGAAGTATCTAGAACCAGAAGATCTGCGCGGACGAGTTGAATTTATTTGAGGGAGCGATCGTCTGCGATCGCTCGTTTGATTTGGTAAGGATGATCGCTTTTACAATATGGTTAAATAGGTATCAATTGAAGTTTCGGGTAAAACTTTTAATTGCTGATTTTGTAAATCTAATTCAATTCCCAATGCTTCTAAGGGAATCACCCCTAAAAGAGCATCTCGTCCACCCGGTAATTCTAAACATTCAAAAGTACCTTCTCTCCCACATAAAAATATTTTGGCATCTTGAAAAATTCGGGCTTTGCTAATTCCAGTTGCTGTAGTAACATCAACTTCTCGCAGCAATTCTAAACCCAGTTGTGCGATCGCTTCTGGGGGTAAACAAAGGGTAGTAGCTCCTGTATCTACTAGCACATTCTTTAGGGTAATCGAGCGGACTTGCTCGGTCGGAATGACCTGCTGATTTGCTAGAATCTGGTCAGCTCGGTTTGTAATAGTCAATGTGGTGGTAATTTTGCCCATCTGTTCGGTAGACATGATTTTGAGTTCCCATACTATACCACTATTGTAAGGTGAGAAATTAGAGATGGGGGCGATGTTTTGAGGGAATAGTGCGATCGCAATTAGAAGCTGATTTTTGGGATAATGCTATCATCATTTTACTCTTTAACTATAGATTGATTTCCTAGCGAATTTAATGACAAACTAATATTTAAGGGAAAATTTTTACTCGATCGTTAGAAATAGAAGCAGCCGTATGGTTGAATGGGATAAAAGTTAGTTGGGTAAATTCCACCCCGATCGCTCAAATTAATTCAGGAATCAATATTGACTTTAATGATCTTGTTCTCTAGAATCGTTGATTAATTGGTAAAATGGTAGTTTTAATAATATTCAACCCGAGTAGGACATAATTTGGATACAGTTGATCAACTGTCCCCAATCCAATCTTGATCTTTGATTAAATTTGGTTTTTATATGAGAACTCCCATGATAAATATCACAGGAGTGACTCTAGGTTAGTGACAGAGCGATCGACCTGTGACAAAAATACTGAGGAGATCTCGATCTGATAAATTACTGAAAACTTCTGAATTAAACAGGTATCTATTGACATGAAACCTATCAACCCAACTACAACTCATCCGTTTCCTTTTCTGCTGTATTTAGAATGGTTGTTATTAATCCTTTGTGTATTACTCGAATTTTTACCGACACCAACCAAACATTTACCCAAAATTCCGCTGCTGAATATCCTGATTATTATCGGATTTGGAGTGATGGGTTTGCGATTACCAAAAGTCAGCCAAATTGGTAAAATCCTTTACACAGCTTTAGAAATTATTTTAATTTTAATCGCAGGACTCTCGGAAAACCTCCGATTTTTTCTGTTTCTTTATCTAATTTTGGTAATCCGTGGTTGTTTAATTTTCCAATTATCTGGTCGTTTGATCGTTACGGGTGTAGTTTTCTTGTTATTCTTGTTGACTTTAATCCTGCGATTTGAAACTACGGATTTTCCTAATCGACTATTAGAAGAACGAGAAAAATTTTTTATTCTTAATTCGACGCTTTTATTTGGATTAGTTTTGCTGTTTGTTTTACTATTGGTAAATGCTTTGTTAGCTGAACGTAAAAGTCGGGAAAAATTGGCAAATGCTAACGAACAATTGCGTCAATATACGTTAAGAATTGAAGACCAAGCTACTCTCCAAGAACGTAATCGGATTGCTCGGGATATTCACGATTCTTTAGGACACTCTCTGACCGCACTTAATTTGCAGCTTGAGACTGCGGTAAAATTATGGTCAGTAGATTCCACCAAAGCACATTCATTTCTAACTGAAGCGAAACGATTGGGTTCTCAAGCACTTCAAGATGTACGTTGGTCTGTTTCTGCGCTTCGATTTGATCCCCTCCAAGGTCGTTCTTTAGAAACAGCGATCGCGTCTTTAGCTGAAGAATTTCATCGGACTACTGGAATTTTACCAAATTTATATTTTCATCTACCCAATTCGATTCCGAGTGAATTTCCTACTGCGATTTATCGGATTGTGCAAGAAGCATTGACAAATATCTGTAAATATGCTTTAGCATCGGAAGTGAAAATTCAGTTATTATCATCAGCAACAGAACTAACTTTAATCATTCAAGATAATGGTCAAGGATTTAATCAAGATAAAAATACCACAGGTTTTGGGTTACAAAGTATGCGCGATCGCACCTTAGCATTGGGAGGACAATTTCATCTGAAAACAGCACCTAATGCTGGTTGTGAGATTGCAGTTAGTTTTAGGTTACCAAAAAATTGGAATTAAAGGCGCAAAAGCTATCCGCTCCTACTCATAATAAAAAACCCATCCTTGAGCAGAATGGGATGAATAAATCTATCTATCAAATTCCAGAACCATCTAAAAACTCTTCAATCAACTTATCTTGAATTCGACATTTTTGAGTAAATTCAACTAGAGATACAGCTGAATTTTGTCGTCGAATTCCCAATGGAACTAAAGCATTGCTGTGAGAATTGTTTAATTCTTGGAGTTGCTGTTCTAGAGATTCTAGACGATCAACTAAAACCCGAATTACTGCTGCTTCCGAGTCAGGTAAAGAACCATGTTCTAAGGGAGCAACCTTGACCCCAGAACGATGGATAATCCGTCCAGGTATCCCAACGACAGTACAATCTGATGGGACACTTCGTAACACCACCGAACCAGCACCAATCCGGACATTATCACCAATCTGAATATTGCCCAGAACCTTAGCACCTGCACCAACTACCACATTTTCACCCAAAGTGGGATGACGTTTACCACTTTCCTTACCAGTACCACCCAAGGTAACACCCTGGTAAATTAAAGCATAATTGCCAATAATGGCAGTTTCACCAATCACTACACCCATTCCGTGGTCAATAAATACACTATGTCCAATTACTGCACCAGGGTGAATTTCAATCCCAGTGATAAAACGAGCTAAGTGGGAAATTAACCGAGGAATAAACGGGAGTCCCAGTTGGTATAACCAATGGGAAAATCGGTGGAACAAGAGTGCTTGTAAACCTGGATAGCAGAATAACACTTCTAGCCAGTTGCGAGCCGCAGGGTCGCGCTCAAAAATTATCCGGAAATCAGCGTTGAGGGTATTTAGCACAAATACTTATGACAGTTGAGCAAAACAAGTGATTGAATAACAGACTATTGATTATTTTAACGAAGATCGTTTATAATGGGAAAGCCTAATTAAGAAAACCGCAAAAATTGCGGCTCTCCAGAAAAAGAATAATTATGGGCTTAATTCGGTGACAGAAATAGTATATTTCCGATTGATGTTTTCTAAGGGAGATCCCACCCAAATCTTATAGGTGCCTTTTCCCCAGCTTTTATCATCCACGCTAGCACCTCTATTAGTCGGATCTGTATCACCGCAACGAAATGTCGTGCCTCTTGGGTCCTTGGATCATTAAAGTGGTATCTTTACCACTACTGTCAACTTGGATTTTGAGGTGATCGAAGTCATCTTTCAAATCCATGATATAGTCAGGTTTCTGTTCAGCAAAGCCTAAACAAAGGTTGTTGTTGCGATCGCGGTTAGCGAGGGAAGGGAGAGAAAAAGACCCTCCTGTCTGACCAGATGGTACTCCTACAGCAGATTTAAATCCTTTCGATAAGCTCAAAGTGCCAAAATTAGCCACCTGATCTGCTGCAAAAGTAGGTAAAGCACTTAAAACCGCAAGCGTACTCAACAAAACACCGCATTTCAAATGCTGCATAGTTAAACTGAGCATTTTCAAGATCCTCGCGATCAATCCCAGGAGTTAAACCTCGTCTACTCACTGAGTGGACAATCTAGATGAGGCTAATTTAGTTTTAACAAACTGATGTGGCTTTGCTTGAGGTTCTAGTGACAATTATATGTCTGCCACATGAAATTGAGCTGGAACTAGATCTATTTCTGGGAGATCGGAGTAACTCAGATTGCTAGAACGGAACACTTTTGATATAAAATCCTATCATTAAGTTCCCACTCTCACCAGCTCTGATTAGTCCAAAACTGGTAGGAGTAGGCTTTTGCACTCACAAATATTTAGGAGAGGAGAGAAGATCATGACATTTACACTTGCTGATTTACCTTTTGCTGATACTGCCCTGGAATCAGCCCATATGTCCAAGAACACTTTTTCCTTTCACCATGATAAGCATCATGCAGCTTATGTCAATAACCTCAACAATTTAATCAAAGATACAGAACTCGCACACCATTCCCTAGAAGATATCATCAAAGCTACCTTTAAAGATGCCGCCAAAGTCGGTATATTCAATAACGCTGCACAAGTTTGGAACCATGACTTTTTCTGGAAGTCCCTTAAACCAGGTGGTGGTGGTACACCATCTGGAAAGTTGGCTGATAAAATCCACGCAGATTTTGGTAGTTTTGATAAATTTAAAGAAGAGTTCAAAACAGCCGCAGCAACTCAGTTTGGCAGTGGTTGGGCTTGGTTAGTATTAGATCATGGTACTTTAAAAGTAACCAAAACCCCCAATGCAGAAAACCCATTGGTTCACGGACAAACTCCGTTATTGACTCTTGATGTTTGGGAACACGCTTATTATCTAGATTTCCAAAACCGTCGTCCCGATTTTATTGCTAATTTCCTCGATCACTTAGCTAACTGGGATTTTGCGACCGCAAATTTGGGCTAAATCTAGTCTGATGTTTGATTTTTTTTAATTGGACAAATCCGCATTTCTCCCTATGATCTCATGGTGAGAAATGCTGGATTAGGATGGCTAAAATTAGTCCTCGTCTGGGAAAGTGGTGAGACAAAATGGATAGCAAACAATTAGCCCAATATATCGAAACAACTGATGGGATTACCAAACCTTGGCTATTATTGCAACTACGCTTAAAGAAACTTAAAGAACGTTCTTCTACGATTACAGTAGAAGAGTATACCCACGAGTTAGCAGAAATTCACCAACATCTGATGAACTTAGGGGAATGGTGGGTCGGGATCGAACCAGAAGTATTTGGTTTGTCAAACAAAATCTGAAAAAGTTTAGATGAGTAGCAAAATATATGGGAATGGAAAAATTTCCATTCATGCAGCTTTTTGTCCATACCACTAACCTAAAATCATGTCACGACCAAAAAAGACTGCTCCGGAAATTAATCTCCAAGCTCCCCAATATTACTTTAACCGAGAATTAAGCTGGCTAGAGTTCAATAGTCGAGTTTTGCACGAAGCACTAGACTCACGGACACCTTTGTTAGAGCGACTCAAGTTTTTGGCAATTTTTAGCTCTAACTTAGATGAATATTTTATGGTGCGGGTAGCTGCTCTGAAACAACAGGTGGAAGCAAAGGTAACTCAACGAACACCTGATGGTCGTACCCCACAGGAACAGCTCGATGCGATTAGTCAAGGGTTACACCCTATGGTAACTCAACAACACCAGCATTTTGAAAAGGTGTTGCGATCGCAATTAGCCCTAGAAGGTATCCATCTGCTCGACTATGTGCAATTAAATCAGGAACAGAAGAGCTACCTCAAGGGTTATTTTGATGAACAAATTTTTCCAGTCCTGACACCTTTAGCGATCGATCCGGGTCATCCTTTTCCTTATATTTCTAATCTTAGTTTAAGTTTAGCTGTGGTGGTCAAAGACCCAGATACTGGAGAGGAAAAATTTGCCCGGGTCAAAGTTCCCAAAGTTTTACCCCGGTTTTTACCTTTACCAGAGAATTTACGTTTTCAACAAAAAGATCAACTAGCAATTTGGACTGGAGTACCTTTAGAGCAGGTAATTGCTCATAATATTCAAGCATTGTTTTCCGGGATGGATATTCTGGAATATCACCCATTTCGGATTACAAGGAATGCGGATTTAGAAGTAGAAGAAGATGAAGCAGAGGATCTGTTACTTGCGATCGAACAGGAATTAAGAAAACGTCGGATTGGTGGTTCAGTAGTACGGATGGAAATTCAATCTACTATGCCCGAAGCGGTGTTAAGGATGTTAATGGAAGAATTATCCTTAACAGAAAGTGATGTTTATGCAGTTGAGGGGTTGTTGAGTTTAGGAGATTTAATGGGATTGATGGGACTACCTGTACCAGAATTAAAAGATCCGGTATGGACACCCGTTGTTCCCGGACCAATTCGGCGATTTAGTGAACAAATCGATGGGGATGAGGGACCAGATTTGTTTACTTTAATTAGGCATAAAGATTTACTATTACACCATCCTTATCATTCTTTTGCCGCCACTGTGCAAATGTTTATTACTCAAGCTGCTCACGATCCAGCTGTATTAGCAATTAAAATGACTCTTTACCGGACTTCGGGAGATTCACCAATTGTTAATGCTTTGATTGCTGCTGCTGAAAATGGTAAACAAGTAGCAGTTTTGGTAGAATTGAAAGCACGTTTTGATGAGGAGAATAATATTAATTGGGCAAGGAAGTTAGAACAAGTTGGGGTTCATGTAGTGTATGGGTTAGTGGGATTAAAAACTCATACAAAAGTTGTGATGGTAGTCCGTCGAGAAGAAGGTCATATTCGGCGTTATGTGCATATCGGTACAGGGAACTATAATCCGAAGACAGCCCGACTTTATACAGATTTAGGTTTGTTAAGTTGTCGGGAAGAATTGGGTGCAGATTTGACCGATTTATTTAATTATTTGACTGGTTACTCCCGACAAAAATCCTATCGGAAATTGTTGATAGCTCCAGTAAATATGCGATCGCGAATGACTGAGTTAATTCTCCGGGAAGCTGAGAATTGTAAAAATGGTGGTTCGGGTCGAATTGTGGCTAAAATGAATGCTTTAGTCGATCCGCAAATTATTGCTACTCTCTATGAAGCAGCGATCGCTGGAGTCAAAATTGATTTAATTGTCCGAGGAATGTGTTGTTTACGTCCAGGGATTCCTGGTGTGAGTGAAAATATTCGTGTCGTTAGTATAGTTGGTCGTTTCTTAGAACACTCACGGATTTATTATTTTCATAACCAAGGACAAGAGGAGCTTTATATTGGGAGTGCGGACTGGATGAATCGGAATCTGAGTCGTCGAGTGGAAGCAATTACACCGATCGAAGATCCAGAGATTGGTAAAGATTTAATGGAAATTCTGGCAATTATGCTAGCAGATAACCGTCAATCCTGGGAACTGCAACCAGATGGTCATTACATCCAAAATCATCCGGATGAAAACTCTCCTGAAAATAGCAGTCAAGTAATTTTAATGGAAATGGCACTACAATAATTAGTGGCTGGTTCATGGTGATTCATCCCATGAACCAGGGATCACTAATTATGATCTTCTGGAAAAGTCCGCTTAAATTCTTCCAGAAGATCATCAATTTCTTCTAGAGCTTGATTCACATCTAAGCGCAAATTTCCCAGATGAGGTTGCTCCAACAGTTGAACTAAAGACTCACGTTTAGCTTTAATCACCTTAATGCGGTCTTTAATGGTATCTATATCCATTTTTTGCTTCCTTTACCAATGGGGGTACAATTTTTGTCTAGTAATTACTAAAGACAATTTCAGTATAGATTCTAGCAGAGGATAGCAATTTGGCAAAATCGGAATTGTGTTTTTTGCTAAAATCAGATAAAATCTAAGTTGATCAGAAATCTATCACTGTAAGGAAATATCTCATGGCTCTAACTGTAGGTTCAGACGCTCCCGCGTTTACGGTTAAAGATACTAACGGTAACGAGGTTAGTCTTTCTGATTTTAAGGGAAAAACCGTCGTTTTATACTTCTACCCCAAAGATGACACCCCAGGTTGTACCAAACAAGCTTGTAGTTTTAGGGACGCTGCTGATACCTATACAAGCAACAATGTGGTGGTACTTGGTGTGAGTGCAGATGACGAAGCGTCTCATCAAGCATTTACCAACAAGTATAATTTGAATTTCCCATTGCTTGCAGATACAGAGCAGCAGTTGATTAAAGCTTACGATGTTGATGGTGGAGGTTATGCTAAACGGGTTACTTATGTGATTGATGGTAATGGGAAGATCACCCATGTCGATGGTAGCGTGAATACAGCTACTCATGCTAATGATGTCTTAGCTCAACTGGGCTTATGATTTCTCAGCATAGACAATAATTTTTTCTAATCGCTGTTTTTGCAGGATTGAGCAACACCCAAAAAATATTTTTGGGTGTATTTGAATTTTAATGTTATGTTAATTGCAATACGATCAGTTAAGTGTAGGGGTGAAGCATTCGGGCGATAATTGAACAATCAAGCTAGTAATATTAGATCCGAATGCTTCACCCTTCTAAAGCGGAGAAGCTCCCAAAAAATTCTTAACTGAATATATTGTAGTATATAGTTGATCTGTTGGCTGCATAGATGTGAGGGCAAAGCATTTCGGTCATATTAATATATAGTTGATCTGTTGGCTGCATAGATGTGAGGGCAAAGCATTTCGGTCATATTATTCTTCCCTTCGACTACGCTCAGGATAAACGTTTAATCAATTATTTATTCGCCGAAATGCTTTGCCCCTACAGTTAACTGAACCGGATTGTGTTATATTACTCTAGCTAACTACAAGTTGCATAGCAGAAAATTAATCTTTTGTTGATGTACTATGAACAATTTACCCTCACCTCCACCAGGATTTTCCCAGTTAACTATTCTCCAAAATACCAAAATTAAAAGTAAACCTAGTGATTCATCTCTATTAGCTAATAATGAAAAAGCTGATCTAACTCAAGGACAGAATTTTTTAATTATCGGTTATGTTTCCGTAGCTGGACATTTTCGAGTTACTCTCAGTGAAGCTATCCCCAATTTTGGCAAAATTGGTTATGTTTATGCACCTCATGTCCAAATTCAAAAAGATGGTCAAGCGATCGCTTATGATCCTAATGCTGTAACTTTAACCGTCCTCAAAAATGCTACCTTTAAAAAGCAACCAGTTGACGAAGCAAATCTGACCGATGGAGATAAAACTAATTTCCCCGTTGGGATGATTTATGGAGTATCTGGATATAGTTTTGAATCAGGACAGCTAAAAGTTTCCCTCACCGAAAATATCCCAAATTTTGGTAATACAGGTTATCTTCAGACTGATGTGGTTCAACTAAATCGAGGTGGTGAAATCTTCAACCTCACCCCAATCCTAACCTATCGAGGTCCGAAAGAACTTTTTGTCAAACAGCTCACAATTCTTAATGGAACTTTTGACCCCAAACAAGTAACTAATATTTCCTTAGTCGCTGAAGATAAATATCCTTTGAATGTAAGTTTAAATAAAAAAACAGGGGTTTGGCAAACCATTATAAAGCAAGGTTTTCAAGCTACAGGTGCGCGGTGGTTACGTTTAAAAGGAGCTAATAGTGCTGGCAAAATTGTGGGTAATCAAGTAATTAAACTGACCGTAATTACAGACAATCAAATAGCTGGTCAAAATTTTACCTTAAATATTTTAAAAGATACATTTTTTAAAATCTCACCAAATGATTCTAGCAAACTAAATGACCAACAAAAAGTCTTTGTCAAAGCTGGTCAAACCTATACTGTCAGTAACTATGGTTACATCGATGGACATCTGAAAATCGCATTAACTAGCTTAATTCCACCTCTGGGAAACTTTGGCTATTTTTATGAAGGTGATGTCCAACTGAACAAAGGAAATCAAATTTTACGATTTGATATTGAAGATGTACCTAATTCTAATCTGAGCGCTCAGATGTTAGTGACTGAAAAAACTCGGATCAAAATTCAGCCGATCGATTCAACCCACCTAGCTGATAATCAAAAAGCTGATTTACTCCAAGGACAAACTTTAGCAATTACTGGTTATGCTTGTACTCAAGGACATTTTCGAGTTACTTTAGCTGAACCAATACCAGGTTTTGGTAATGTGGGTTATATTTATTGGTTACACGTCCGGATTAAGAAAGATAATCAGGTAATCGCTTATGATCCTGATGCGTTAACAGTCACAATTTTACAACCAACAATTTTAAAGAAAAAACCAGTAGATGGTAGTCAATTAAATGATAATGAAAAAGCAACTATGCCCTTAGGTAGAGTTTATGGATTATCTAGCTATGGAATCGAACAAGGACATATTAAAGTAGCTTTAACTGAACAATTACCACCAATTGGTAATACTGGTTATGTTTATCCCAGTTATGTGTTAATGAGACGCGGTGGTACAACGATCAATCCTTATCCCAGTCAAGTAGAGTTAAATGTACCCTATTTTTCCCAACGAGATAATCCACGTTTTTATGAGAGTACCTGTAATGTGACATCAATCTCAATGGCATTTTACTATTATGGAGTGCGATCGCAATCAGATGGACGTTTAGAAGATGAATTATTACAATGGTGTTTGGATAAATATGGTGAAGGTTCCCAAACAGATCATGATGTTTTAAATCAATTAATCTGTGCTTATGGGTTTAAGACAAGTTTTAGTACAGGTCGTCGTTGGTCAGATGTCACAGAAGAGATCATTAATCGTCGTCCGGTAATTCTTGCGGGTAACTTTACTCCCAGTGGGCATATAATTTGTGTAGTTGGGTTTACACCGGACGGTTTAATCGTTAATGATCCTTGGGGAGATGCTTTGAGTGGTTATGACGATACAGAAGGTGCGAAACTACTATATCCTAATAGTTATCTCAATGATGTAGCTGGTCCGGATGGCAATGTCTGGGCACACTTTATTTCCCGTTGATTGGGAATTGGATTAAATTCCTGAGCTAATGGTTGTTGAGGGATAGAGAAGGAGCGATCGCTGATTTATAAGAAAGCAGCTAATTTATTTCAAGCTCAAGGAATAAATGAAGATGCTAAAAAAGCTTTAGTAATAATTGAGCAACTACCAGAATAGATAGGAGTAGCAATATTATTATCCGTAGGAAATTGATAGATTATTGTTGCATTGGTTGATTCTTATGATCAAGAAATTTGGTGGGATTTTCTGGATCTTCTTCCCATTTTAATGGGTTTTCTTGGATATAAAGTTTAATATTTTCATAGGCGCGATCGCTCCGAATAATAGTTTCATAATAATTCCTTTGCCAAATAGTTCCGGAATTTCTAGTAATAGTATTTACCCGTCGCGTCGAAACTGATTTAAAATTTTGGACGATCGCTCCTAATGAGTCTTTTTTCGTACCATTAGGCATAGAATTTTTTGTTAAATCAGCAGTATGACTATTAATTAAATCAGAATGATCAATCAAGCAAATTATGCCATGTAAATGATTAGGCATAACCACGAAATCATCCAGTCTAATTTTAGTAAAATTATTCGGTAAATTTAACCAAACTTCCTGCACTATTTTACCGATAACACTAAGGGAAATAATCCCTCCTTTAATCTCACCAAATAAGCAATTTTTTTGAACAGAACAAATTGTCACAAAATAAGCACCAGCGCTGGCATAATCATAACGAGGTAAACGAATTGAGCGACGGTGATGAACATCAGGATTATAAGACATAAAAAAACATAACCTAAATTTTTCATAATTTTATCCCCTCCGTAGGGGCAAAGCATTTCGGCGCAGAAATTATTGCCTTAACACCGAAAACTATGACCGAAATGCTTTGCCCTCAGCCATACCTGCATCCAACCGATCGACCAAATCAACCCATATCTGCATTCAAGCGATCAACTAAATCAACCAATAGTTGGAAAATCGTCGCGGGAGCTGGCCTAATTATTTCCTCCTTAACAATTATCGCGGGGGCTGGGCGAAGCATTCCCCAATTAAATTTATCCATGACCTGATCAGTGATCGTGGGGAATGCTTCGCCCCTACGGCGATCGCCCTTCTTTTCCATCAACCTAAAACAGAATTTGAGCCGTCTTTGTAGGGGCAAAGCATTTCGGCGCAGAAATCATGACTTTAACCCCGAAAATTATGACCGAAATGCTTTGCCCTCAGCCAGGTCTGCATCCAACCGATCGACCAAATCAACCCATATCTGCATCCAACCGATCGACCAAATCAACCCATATCTGCATTCAAGCGATCGACCAAATCAACCCATATCTGCATCCAATCGATCGACCAAATCAACCCATATCTGCATTCAAGCGATCAACTAAATCAACCAATAGTTGGAAAATCGTCGCGGGAGCTGGCCTAATTATTTCCTCCTTAACAATTATCGCGGGGGCTGGGCGAAGCATTCCCCAATTAAATTTATCCATGACCTGATTAGTGATCGTGGGGAATGCTTCGCCCCTACGGCGATCGCCCTTCTTTTCCATCAACCTAAAACAGAATTTGAGCCGTCTTTGTAGGGGCAAAGCATTTCGGCGAAAAAATCATGACTTTAACGCCGAAAATTATGACCGAAATGCTTTGCCCTCAGCCAGGTCTGCATCCAACCGATCGACCAAATCAACCCATATCTGCATCCAATCGATCGACCAAATCAACCCATATCTGCATTCAAGCGATCAACTAAATCAACCAATAGTTGGAAAATCGTCGCGGGAGCTGGCCTAATTATTTCCTCCTTAACAATTATCGCGGGGGCTGGGCGAAGCATTCCCCAATTAAATTTATCCATGACCTGATCAGTGATCGTGGGGAATGCTTCGCCCCTACGGCGATCGCCCTTCTTTTCCATCAACCTAAAACAGAATTTGAGCCGTCTTTGTAGGGGCAAAGCATTTCGGCGCAGAAATCATGACTTTAACGCCGAAAATTATGACCGAAATGCTTTGCCCTCAGCCAGGTCTGCATCCAACCGATCGACCAAATCAACCCATATCTGCATCCAACCGATCGACCAAATCAACCCATATCTGCATCCAACCGATCGACCAAATCAACCCATATCTGCATCCAATCGATCGACCAAATCAACCAACAGTTTTAGAATTATAGCGTGGTATAATCAGGATAAATTCACTCGATCGAAGACAGAACTATGACAGATGAAGAGTTAAAAAAACTCGTAGAAAGTAATGCTCGTGCTATTCAAGCACTGACCGATACAGTTAATTCTTTTAGTCATCAAGTTTCCGGAAGAATGGAACAGTTTGACCAAAGAATAGACCATTTGCTGCAATTAGCGGAGCAAGCACAAGCAGAACGAGAAGAACTCCGTCAAGCCACCATAGGAATTGCTAACCTGCTTGCGGCTCTTGATCAAGATCGTCCTACAATTCTCAAGCGTTTAACATCGATCGAGACCAAAATAGACCAAATTTTGGAAAAAAATCAATTTGGCAATAATGAATGAAAATAAGTTGCCCTAGTCTGCTCTATCATCAACCTGTCATAACTATGGAAATATTCCAATTAAACCTTCACAGTTAACAATATAGTGCGCGATCGCTTTATTACAATTAATGCAAAAAGTTAATTAAAATTGTGCTGATACTCTCAAGGCAATGCAATCTCTGAAGCGTCGATTTTTATTGGAAGAAGTACAGAAAGGAAAAGAATTTTTGTTTGAATTAGACCTAGTTATAAAAAATTATGTGAAAAGTCGCTTTTTAGGAAAATAGATATCTAAATTACCCATCAGGAAAACTAGAAACGCCCTAATTTGATTATAATCTGTAAAGAAATGACTGGAGAATACTTTTCATGGATCTGGTGGCACTCCAGAACTGGCTGGATAATTGCTCGTTTGCGGTTCTGTTCCTCACCATGTTGATTTATTGGTCAGGGACAGCTTTTCCCCAAATTCCTTATTTTTCGACCCTTGGCTCGACTGGAATGGCGATCGCAAATCTCTGTATCGCTACTTTATTAGGTGCTAGGTGGATCGAAGCAGGTTACTTTCCTTTGAGTAATCTTTATGAATCCCTCTTTTTTCTCACCTGGGGAATTACTACCATCCATCTCATTGCCGAAAATATGAGTCGGAGTCGCTTGGTGGGAGTAGCTACTGCACCGATCGCGATGGCAATTACTGCTTTTGCAACTTTGACTCTACCAACAGAAATGCAGTCATCGGCTCCCTTAGTCCCAGCTTTGAAGTCTAATTGGCTGATGATGCACGTCAGTGTGATGATGCTCAGTTATGCTACCTTAATCGTCGGGTCTCTCTTAGCGATCGCCTTTTTGATCGTTACCCGTGGTCAAAATATTGAACTCAGGGGTAGTTCGATCGGGACGGGTGCTTATCGTAATCACCATAATCGATCGCCAAAGTTAGAAAACCCATCAACATTTTCTTTAACCTCTCTCCCAGTAACTACCATCAATGGTGCAACAGCCAGCGGTGTTAGTTTGGCTGAAAATAATGGTAGTCAGAAAACCGCAGTTTTAGATTTGTTCACTACTGGGCACTCCGAACCATCGATCCTTTCTCCCCAACGTCTCAGTTTAGCAGAAACCCTAGATAACATCAGCTATCGGATTATTGGATTGGGATTTCCCCTCTTAACCATTGGGATTATTGCTGGTGGGGTGTGGGCTAACGAAGCTTGGGGATCTTACTGGAGCTGGGACCCAAAAGAGACTTGGGCTTTAATTACTTGGCTAGTATTTGCCGCTTATCTTCACGCTCGAATCACCCGTGGTTGGCAAGGACGAAAACCAGCTATTTTAGCAACTACTGGCTTTTTTGTGGTTTGGGTTTGCTATCTAGGAGTTAATCTTTTAGGCAAAGGATTACATTCTTACGGTTGGTTTTTCTAACCTTTTACTGGTCAGCTCACCAATTTTAGATTTGATCTTTGGTCGATCGCTATTTAAAATCTAAAATCGGTGGCTGGCTGATTCTTGCCAATTTTACTAGGGACACTTAACATGGAAAATCAACCTGAATTGCTAAATATCGATGATGTTTTATCAACAAGTGCTAGTAATATCATGTTTCAATGCACTTTTAAAATCGGCGAATTTATGGCAATAATTAAGGAAAAATTAGGAGAAGAAGAAAATTTTTTTACCGAAGGTGTAGACTGTGAAATCCTCAGACCTGGTAAAAACTGGCAAAAAGGTAAAGTGAAAATGCGCCTAGAGTTTTATCCAGATGAACCTAAAGATATTCCTCCTGAGCAGAGTGATTCTGCTTATTCCCAAATACCCATTAATCTTGAATAAGCAATTAACGGGAGGTATATAGTCTATATCTCCCTAGCAAATTCTATTTGGCTAAGGGTAAATCGAGCAAATTATGTGATTGTTTGCGTTTTAGCTGGGAAATTTCCAATTTGGGATTACTAGGGACAAGACTTAATACTGGTGTTGATTTCCGGACTGGAGGAGCAGTAATTTCTTGCACGGAAAAACTTTTGACTACACCAGAATAACCCGAAAACCAATCTTCTCCTGAGTTTACGCTTGGTTGTAAGTATAAACTTGTCCACTGATGAACTTCGGGATGATTATGTAATTGAGTCAGTAAATCAGCAATTTGATTGGCTTTAAGTAACTCTAGGAATCTCTGCAACTCTTCATCGGTCAGGTTGCTAGCTTGCATACCTGTATAGAATTTACCAAAATGATGATTAGTATTTAATCCCGAATAGTAAATCCCAAATTTTACTTCTTGAATATTGGTATTTTTTTTCAGATCAGTACGGGAATCTAATTCAATAAAACCGACTATATCTAACTCATCTGAACTGATTAAAGGAAAAGGACCACCTTGTAAACGTGCAAAGGAGTTACCTGTGATATTCTGACGATAGGATTCACCAACGCTAGTTGGACTTCGATCAGTTGTCACCATTAGCTCTTTACACCGCAAATCTGCACCAAATATCCCAATCACCGCTGGAGACAAAGTTCCTGATTCATAGTCAACCGACCCTGTAGATGAGTCGTGACAGTACCAAGTCCATTGTAAATCAATGTCTAGCACAAAGGAGGTTTCTGGATCTGTGACAGATCGATCTACCTGCACAACTTTGTCTTCTAACCTTTCTAGTTCATTGAGGGTCTTCATAAAACTTTCTTAAAGGATTATTACTATCTTAAGTAGATTCACATACATATTCAAGCATATTTAGTTAAGATTTGTTAAATTTCATGGTAAATACTGATTTTGGTCGGCATTTGCAGGCAAGACTAGAAAAAGTTCTGCGATCGCGGCAATTACTTAAGCCTCGTCATCCTATACTGGTAGCCGTATCTGGCGGACAAGATTCTTTATGTTTAATGAAATTGTTGTTAGACTTACAAGCTAAATGGGAATGGAATTTAGGTATAGCCCACTGCGATCATCGATGGCCCGCTGATGTCGGTAATGCGGACAGAGTGCGAGAAATAGCGAATAATTGGGAAATTCCCTTTTATTTAGCCACAGCATCTGCTCTTACTACCAGCGAAGGAGCAGCCCGACAATGGCGTTATCAAACTCTACGTGAAATTGCGGAAATAAATGGTTATAATTACGTAGTGACCGGTCATACAAAAAGCGATCGAGCGGAAACGATTCTCTATCATCTCATTCGTGGTAGTGGGATTGCTGGACTTTCCACCCTGACATGGAAACGTTCTTTAGCTCCAAATCTAGAGTTAGTACGTCCCCTGTTAGAGATCACTCGGGCTGAAACTGCTCAATTTTGTCAAGCTGAACAACTAACCATCTGGGAAGATGCTACTAATCAAAACTTACAGTATGCACGTAACCGGATCAGGTTAGAATTATTACCTTATTTAAAAACTAATTTTAATCCCCAGGTGGAACATAATCTAGCCCAGACGGGGGAACTTTTGCGAGCAGATCTGGAATATTTAGAACAAATGGCTACAGATTTATGCCAAAAAGTAATCAGTGAGTCGGATGGAAGCTTAAAATTGAATCGGATGATCCTCAAAAATGCTCATCTCGCTTTACAACGTCGAGTCATGCAGCAAATATTACAGAAAATATTACCTGCTGCACCTAACTATGAACATATCGAAAAACTAACTGCTTTAATTTCTGCCCCTAATCGTTCCCGCACTGACCCTTTTCCTGGTGGAGCGATCGCCCAAGTTAACGGGGAATGGATCTATATTTTACCCTAGCATTACCACCAACCAAAACATTATCTTGGAGTATACGACTAACCGCGTCTAATAATTCAATCCGGTTCAGTTAACTGTAGGGGTGAAGCATTCGGGCGATAATTGAACAATCAAGCCAGTAACATTATATCCGAATGCTTCACCCTTCTTCTGCGCCGAGATATCAAAAACATTCTTAACTGAATGTATTTTAATGTATAGTTGATCTGTTGGCTGCATAGATATGAGGGCAAAGCATTTCGGTAATATTATTCTTCGCTTAAGCTATCATTTATTTGCCGAAATGCTTTGCCCCTACAAGTTAACTGAATCGGATTGAGTTATAATTAATTATTGGCTCAATTATTCACTCAAACTTTCTTGTAGCATCCGACCAGCCGCATCTAACAAGACCTCTTCTAAATAAGGTTTAGTAAAGTAACCACTTGCTCCTAATTCTATTGCCATTTGTCGATGTTTATCAGCACCCCGGGAAGTTAACATCGCGATCGGTAATTTACCTAATACCGGATCATTCTGAAGACGAGATAATAATTCTAACCCATCCATTCGAGGCATTTCTATATCACAGAATACCAGATCACAATTTAGTCCTGAGCGCAGTTTTTCCCAAGCTTCTTGACCATTTCGAGCTTGTTCCACTCGATACCCAGCTTTATTAAAAGTCATCGATAACATTTCCCGGACTGTAATAGAATCATCCACAACTAAAACAGTAGGATTAGTCGGATTCTCATCAATCATAGAAACTATCTGATCTTGATTCCAACTCCAACGATCTTCACGACGAATCCGTCCTAGAGCTAAATCAATCAGTTCTAAAACATCTGCGATCGGCACAATTTGACCATCCCCCATTACCGTAGCACCTACAATTCCCAAGGGTTTAGGTACTGGACCTTCAAGTTGTTTAATAACTATTTCTTTTTCTCCTAAAAACTGATCAACTTGAACCGCGAGCAAAGTTTCAGCATTGCGTAAAATCACGATCGATATTTTATCATCGTTATTGCTACTCCAATAACCGCGACCGAAAGGACGATGATAAGTCAGGAGTTCTTTCAGTGGTCGAAAAGGGAGTTCTCGATCGCGCCAAAAAATACAGGTTTTACCTTCAGAATTAACTTTAATCTGAGTTGGGGGAATCTTCATCATATCTTCTACCCCATCAATTGGAAAAGCAATCTGAGCTTTGTCACTGATACAATAAAGCACTTTAGAAATATTAAAGGTAAGAGGTAGTCGAA
This sequence comes from uncultured cyanobacterium, assembly GCA_963744145.1. GTDB lineage: Bacteria > Cyanobacteriota > Cyanobacteriia > Cyanobacteriales > CAWUOF01 > CAVUSO01. Next base: position 4,380,332 of record CAVUSO010000001.1, read on the forward strand.
TCGTAAAAGTAGTACCTTGACCAGGAGTAGAATCTGTATGAATTACCCCACGTAATTCATGCACATCTTCTCGGACTACATTCATCCCCATTCCACGACCAGAAATTAAATCTACTTCATCATTGGTACTAAATTCTGGATAGAATAACAGCTCATAAATATCCAAACGAGACATAATATGTGCTTGTTCAGGTGTAATTAATTCCTGTTTAATTGCTTTTACTTTTACTCGTTCTAGATCAATACCCGCTCCATCATCAGTACAGGAAATTACAGTTTGGTTCCCTTGATAACCAGCGCGAATCGTAATCCGACCTTTAGGGGGTTTTCCTTGTTGCTTTCTAATCTCTGGTAATTCAATCCCATGCGCGATCGCATTATTAACTAAGTGAGTTAATGAAGCGGAAAGCTCTTCGAGGATCATCTTATCAATTAAGGTATCTTCACCTTCAATTTGCAATTCGATTTGTTTTCCCTTTCGCTCCGCAATTTCCTGACAACCGAGTTTTAATTTACTCGAGATTTGGGAAAAAGGTTGCATTCGCGATCGGGTTAATCCTTCTTGGAGTTGGGTAGTTACTTGTCGGAGTTGTTTACTTACCTGATCAGAACCATCTACTAAAAACTCAATATCAGCAGCAGATTCTCGCACTCTGACCATTAATTCAATAATTTCCTGAGATAAACTATGAAATGGTGTAAATCGATCCATTTCTAACACATCCCATTGGTCAGATTGATGACTAACTTCTTTCTGACTCCAACGATTTTTTTCAGGTTGAGATATGAGGTGACGTCCGGTTTTGCGACTTGACAATAAGGAAGTTTCTAACAGCGATCGCTCATACAAATCTTGCATTCTTTGGGAAACATCACTGAGCTGACTGACCTGAATCAATAAATTATCTAAAAACTGTCTTAACCTTTCCTGATCCTGTTCTAAACTATTACGATTAACTACCAACTCCCCAACTAAGTTGCTCATGTTATCCAATTGTTTAATTGGCACTCTCATGATCTGGTCATTCAGCTTTTTCTTTTTCGGTGCTGGTAATAAACAGCGTCGATAGAGTTGATTTTTTAAGTTACCTTCATCAATCAAATTTTCCAGATCATCCCATTGACTCTCATCAGTTTGGTTATTAGTCATAGTTATGCAATCCCTGAAATCTCTGGGTTATGTAGATGATTATTTTGGAACAAAGGGATCAGATGTCAGGGAAATTACACCTTCAATCAGATCCCCCAGACCTGACACCGATTAAGTTGCACTAGCACTACCTACTAATACTTCACCCTTAAGCATCCGACTCGCTGCGTCTAATAAAGCTTCTTCTAAATAAGGTTTAGTAAAGTAGCCATTAGCTCCCATTTGAATTGCCATTTGTCGATGTTTGTCTGCACCACGGGAAGTTAACATCGCGATCGGTAATTCACTGAGTTGAGGATCTTTCTGGAGACGAGATAATAATTCCAATCCATCCATCCGAGGCATTTCAATATCGCAGAATACTATGTCACAAGGTAGTCCGGAGCGCAGTTTTTCCCAAGCTTCTTGACCATCACGCGCTTGTTCGACTCGATATCCAGCTTTATTAAATGTCATTGACAGTAGCTCACGCACGGTAATCGAATCATCGACAATTAATACTGTTGGTTCAGCTTTGTGATCTTCCGCGGCTTCGCTCTGCATTTGGATGTGATCTTGTTCCCACATCCGTCGATCTTCACGACGAATTCGTCCGAGAGCTAAATCAATTAATTCCAATACATCTGCGATCGGTACAATTCGACCATCCCCCATCACCGTAGCACCAGCAATTCCGACTGGTTTCGGTACGGGACCTTCAAGTTGTTTAATTACGATTTCTTGTTCCCCCATCGCTTGATCCACTTGGACCGCCAGAAAGGTGCCAGCACTTCGCAACACAATCACATCAATAGTCTCTTCATCATTGCTAGCGCCCCCATAAATACTACCCCGACCAATATAGCGATTATAAGCTAGTAGTTCTTTCAGTGGTTGGAACGGCATTTGTTGATCGCGCCAAGGAATACAAGGTTGATTTTCCGCATTCACCTTAATCCGTTCCTTGCTAATTTTGATGATATCTTCTACCCCATCCATCGGGAAAGCAATCCGCGCTTTATCACTGATACAACATAGAGCTTTAGAAATACTTAGGGTTAAAGGAAGACGGATCGTAAACGTAGTACCTTTACCCATCGTCGAGTCAGTATTAATTACCCCACGAATCTTATTCACGTTATCTAAGACTACATTCATCCCCACCCCACGACCGGAAATAGAATTTACCTCATCATTGGTACTAAATCCCGGATGGAAAAGAATGTCATATACATCTAAACGAGACATGGTTTTTGCTTGTTCGGGGGTAATTAGTCTCTTTTCCATAGCTTTAACTTTTACCCGCTCGATATCAATCCCAGCACCATCATCAGAAAATGCGATTACGGTTTGGTTACCTTGGTGGAAAGCTCGAATTGTAATTCGACCTATAGGGGGTTTTCCTTTCGCAACTCGTGCTTCTGGGGGTTCAATCCCGTGAGCGATCGCATTATTCATTAAGTGAGTCAATGGATCGGTCAGTTTCTCCAGGATCATCTTATCAATTAAAGTATCTTTCCCTTCAATTCTTAACTCGGCTTGTTTCCCATTTTCCCCAGCTACTTTCCGACAACCCCGCTCTAACATATTCGAGATTTGCATAAATGGTTCCATCCGCGATCGGGTTAAACCTTCTTGGAGTTGAGTTGTTACCTGTCGGAGTTGTCGAGTTACTTGATCTGCTTCATCCACTAAAAATTCAATATCTGCTGCTGATTCCCGGACTCTGACCATTAATTCGATAATTTCTTGAGATAAACTATGAAATGGTGTAAACCGATCCATTTCTAGCACGTCCCAATCTGAACCGTGATTTCCTGCTGCTTCTTGATTACTATTACTTTTTTCTCCACGAAATGCAGGTCCACGGGGAGCTTTCCGACTTGCTAATAGGGAAATTTCTAATAGCGATCGCTCATATAAATCTTGCATTCTTTGGGACACATCACTGAGCTGACTGACCTGAACCAGTAAGTTATCTAAAAATTGCCTTAAACGTTCCTGATCTTGTTCTAAACTATTGCGGTTGACTACTAACTCCCCAACTAAGTTGCTCATATTATCCAACTGTTTCACGGGGACTTTCATAATCTGTTCATTGAACTGTTTGTTCGGACGTGCTTGAGCCGATCGCGGTCTTCCTTGTACTTTCGTTTCACCCCGTTCATCCAGTAATTTTTCCATATCACCCCATTCATTCTGATCAGCTTTTGGTTTAGCTGTGGTGGTGATTACTGGTGTTGCTTGCTCAGTTTTCGGTTTAACTGTTTCTTTTGCTCTCGTAGTTTCTCGGTTGCTGGTGGTGGATTTTTCCACACCTAATAATTTTTCTAATTCAGCAAATATATTGCTGTCAACAGGTTGATTTGCTAACAGTGCTTCTAATTCGGCAAATTGTGCCCCATTTAATTCTTTTTCAGAATCAATAGTCAGATGGAGCGATTCGGAACTAACATCTACAGGTTGATCAATATCCAATTCGCTACTAATCAGATCATCTAAGGAAATCTCTGCTGTTTGCTCAGGTAAAACTAACTCATCCTGGTGGGGAAATTCCCATAAATCTGCTCCCATTTCTGTGGGAGTATCAGTTAACCAATTGTCTGGTAATTCACTGGTTTCTTGTCCAGCAAATAAATCGTCAATCTGATCAGCAAAATTCAGAGTTAGCTCCGGTTCGGACTCATCACTTTCTTCCTGCGGTTCATCAAAATCAAAGAAGCTATCTGTCAAACTTTCATCAGCTCCCAAATCGACAGCAAATAGATCATCGACTGCTAGTTCGGATGATATTTCTGTACTATTTTCATTCTCAAACTCTATTAATTCCAAACTTGAGGGTGATTCACTTTCTAGCGATGTTTCTGGGAAAAAGGAAAAATCTGCTTCCGGTTCTGGGGTGGGATTGGTTTGGGCTGAATCGGATATTTCCCAGCTAAATAAATCATTTAATTCTGATTTATCCTCGGTTTCTTCTGTTAATTCCAACCAGCTTAAATCCTTACTTTCTTGCTCTTGAGTATCTTCTAACCAATTTTCTGAAGCATCTATTTGGTCAATTTCCAGAGCAATTTCATCTTGGTTATCTTCCGTTAAATCTAATGAACTTAGGGCAGATTTTTCTGATTTTTCCGGACCACTGATTTCCAACAGTTCACTAAAATCTTGATCATCATCATCCGGAATACTTTCAATCGCTTCATTTAGAGAATTATCTCCAAATAAATCATCTGTTTCCCAGGAATTTACTAATTCTTCATCAGTTGAATTAGCATTTATTTCTGGTTCATCTGTCCATAGACCTTGCCAATTATTTTCACCGTTTGCACTGTCCTGATTTTCTAGCTCTAATTGACCAAAGCTATCATTATTTGCTGTTACCTCATCAGCAAACAAAGGTTCCTCTTCTGCTAAATCAGCAAATAATTGATTTAAAGGAGCTGAGTCAATTACCGTGTTTAAATCCTCTGAATTACTCTCTAATTCTGACCATAAAATATTTTCTTCTTCCTGGGAATTTTCCGGCTCTGTCTCGATATCTAAAAGTGATAAATCTCCGAAATCTAATAACTCCGACTGGGTGTCGGTGAGATTTTCTAAATTTAAGTTTGGCTGTTGTTCTTCTGATTCAAGCATAAAATCCTCGTCAAACAAACTGGTTAATTCATCACTGGTTAGTTCTGGAGATACAGCGGATTGATTTAAACTATTTTCATCAAATAATAAATCAGCAAACTCATGATTAGCATCAAATTCGATTCCATCTTTTAAATCTAATTGTTGAGCCGTTTCCACCCTACTTTCTTCGGTCGTTTGTCGGTGATCTAGTTCTTCTGTTTCACTCCCAAATAAACTACTTAACGCATTGAGAACATCCATTTCCACTTCCGGTACTGCTGGATGTTCGTGTCTTTGGTTGACCTGGCTTTTTTCTGACGGTTGACCTAGTAATTCCATCTCTTTTCCATTTGCTAGTTCTAAATCTAAATTTATTTTATTTTCTTCATAATTGACAATTTCATTTCCAAATAGATCAAGGCTATCTGGTGCCAAAAAGTCCTGATTTGGGGATTCATTCATAAATGTTAATGTAGATGACTCTTCGTTTGATGGCATAAATTCAAGTAAGTCCTCAAAATTTAGATCCTCTGCTTCCGGCTCCCTATTTATTTCTGGGGGAACTAGTTCTTGTAGTTGGGAGCTTTCTGATATTTCTGTCCAGCGACCAGCTAACACTAACTCTTGAGCTTGTTTAATATCTTGGAACACTGCTACTGCGATCGTCCGGTAGGTTTTTTCTTGATTCCCGATCGCTTTTTTCACAGTTTCCATTAAGTTTACCCATTGAGGAATTTCAAATTGCTCCCCAAATTGGTTTAAAGTATCACATATTTCTTGTAAGTGTTCTCTAGTATCGGTATTATCTGTTTGTTTAAACAGTTGCAACATCTCTCGTAATGCTTGGGTGACATCACTGCGAAAGATCAATTGGAGTGCACTCTCTTCTCCATATTCCGTTATTCTTTTACTCAGGTTAGTTTCTGCAACTAACTGAGCTGGTTTGGTTGAGCTAGATTTTTCATTTTTGGTCGATTTCTGAGTCGATGGGGTTTTGACCAACGAATGGAGATGACTGACTAGCTCTTGTAAAACTGGTTCTACTTCGGTCAGTTTTTGGTTAGCTAACTCTTCACTCAGACCAAACTGACTTGCTAGTTGATCTACTAATTCTTGCAGAGTATCAAAAACTTGTAAAAATAGAGATTCTAGTCTTTGGTCTACTTTAACTGGTTCTTCTTTGAGGATGCGAAAACAATCTTCTAAACTATGAGAAATAGCTTGAATACTTTTAATTCCCAACATCGCGGCTCCACCTTTGACTGAGTGGGCCGCTCGAAACACCTCATTCGCCATTTCTGGCTCTTCTAAGATGCTTTGGAGGTTGAGTAGACCTTGTTCGATCGTATTGAGATGATCTTTTGCTTCGTCAATAAAATATTTAGTAATTCTATCTTGCTCATCCGGTAACATGGTATGATCCTTAGTTAAATATTAAACCGGCACCTAGCTGGAATTTATGCTGTGTTGTGAGGCAACGAAAACAAAAACATTCGGAGTGAAACCACAAGTAGGGATTTAGCGCTACCTGCACCCCAAGCCGATTCAGGTTTTGAGATCACCACACATTTTGATTACTACCAATATTATATTATTATTGACGGTCAGCTATGTCCACCCGGAACCGTTCTACCGAAGTCAGTAAATCTCGCGCCACACCTACCAGGTTTTGTAAAGCACCAGACACCCGTTGTGCTTCTTGAGAAGTTTCTTGAGCTGTTAATTCTACAGCTTGCATTACCGAAGCAACTGCTCGTGAGGTTTCACTTTGCTCCACGGTATCAGCAGTAATCGATCGCACCAGCACGTCAATCCGATTTGATACTTTAATGATATCTTCCAGAGCGCGTTTGGCTTGTTCAGCCCGTTTGGTCCCTTCAATTACCTGCTGGGTCCCTTCTTCCATGGCCATCATTACTTGGCCAGTTTCACTTTGGATTTGCATGACTATTTGTTCGATTTCTTTTAAAGCTTTGGCGGAACGATCGGCCAATTGTCGAACTTCATCCGCAACCACTGCAAACCCCCGACCGGCTTCTCCAGCCCGAGCTGCTTCAATACTAGCATTCAGAGCGAGCAAGTTAGTCCGAGAAGCGATCGCGGCGATTAAAGCCACAATCTTGGCAATTTCTTGGGTCGATTCGGCTAACCGTTTAACTTTTCTAGTCGTTTCTGCTACTGTTTCTCGAATTTCTAAAATCCCAGCCACCGTGCGTTCAACTGCCTCACCCCCTTTAATCGCCGTTGAAGAAGCCGAACGAGCTACTTCTTCCGTTTCCCGAGCATTATCAGCCACCCGTTGAATCAAGTCGGTCATCACCTGCACGGAATTGAGGGTAGCAGCTAATTCTTCTGCTTGTCGTAAAGCGTCTGAGGACAAACCGCGAGCAAAAGTTTCACTATCGGCGGCTCCTTTAGCTACTTGACGGGCAGCGGTTTTCACTTGTTGGACAATTTCTCGCAGGTTTTGAATGGTCAAGTTAAAGGAATCAGCTACAGCTCCTAAAACGTCTGCGGTCACTTCAGCTTGAACGGTCAAATCTCCTCTAGCTGCACCTTCTACGTCATCTAGGAGACGAATCACCTGACGTTGTAAGTCTTCTTTAGCTTGTTCTTGGTCCGCAGCTTTGCGTTGTAACTCGCTCATGGTGGTAAACATCACCCGAGACATATTGTTAAATTTCTGAGAGAGTTGACCGAATTCATCCTCCGCGTAAACGGTAGAATGGGCTTTGAGATCACCTTGAGATACGGCATCAAATTGGGCTTGCAAATCATCCGTCGTGCGTTTAATTTGTTTGGTAGTCATATATCCCAAACCTAGGCTCGTGCCAAAACTAGCGATCCCTGCTGCCAGAGCCATAATGCCGCCAGTTTGGCGCAACTGTAAAATTATGTCTGCTTTGCCTTGTTGATAAGCATTACTAGCGGCAAACCAACTGACAAAACCAACACTGATTAATGAGATTACTCCAGTTGTCCCCGCCGAGATCATTTGTTTAGTGGTCAGCGGTGCATTTTCAAAAAAGGCAAAAAAACCTTGTTCCACAGTAGTTGCTGGTTCCGCATCCCCACTATCTAGGTGAGTAAAAGTCGGCAGTGGGGTACTTTCGCTACTCCCAGCAATACTAAATACTTCTTCATCACGAATGGCCGAGCGATCGCTAATATCCCCGAAATCCGATCCCCCTTGATAGACACTTTTGGTCGCACCAGTGGATAAACCAAAACCAGAGTGACTGTTACCCAAACTAGAACTTAGGTTTGAGCCACTTTGCATATCGCCAGATATATCGTACAAATCTACATCTTGGAGATTGCCGAGATCGTCAAATTCATCAAATTCGTTGTTTTCCAGAAATCCACTATGGGCGGCATTACCTGAAACGGGAAATCCACTCGTGCTAGCATTACTACCAGTAGCGCCGCTCCCAAAGGCATCATCACTGAAACTAGCATCATCAAATTCATCTAAATCAAAACTATCTGTAGGATTAAATCCGTTTTGAGCTGAGGGAGCTACCAAAGTTAAGTCAGATTGATCAACCAGGTTTTGGGGGCGTGATGGCTGATAAGTATTAGGATTTTGGCTTTTCGACCTAATTGCTTCTGTTGGTGCTTCTTCTAGTTCTTCTGCACCCATAAACAGAGTTGCATCTGCACTTTCTTGGTATTCATTCAGACTAAAATCAGAGTCTTCTAAATTGTCATAGTTTTCTGGTGGCAGATCCGGCTCGGGAGTAGCTGTCACGGGTTCATCTTGCCAGTCCATCGGGGCAAAGGATTCTTCATCAAACTCATCAATGGGGTTTGATAACAGATCATATTCCTCATCGGTTGAGGTGCTAAAGGGTGATGATTCTACCTGGGCATGACCATTTCCTGTTGGTCGATTCACACTCGAGAAAGTAATATCTTCAGCTGCAAAAATCTGCTGAGTTTGCTCGTCATCCTGGGGCTGAAATTGACCTGCGGCAAAAGGATCTTCAAAATGATCGGCGGAATCTGAATTGAGATCATATTCTTCTGTACTATCATGCTGATGGTCAAATGGGTTAGTAAATGCCTGAGAGCCACTATCCTCTTGATGATTAGCCAAATTGGCGGTGCTAAACATTTCTGTTGGACCATCTAAATCCACTTCTCCCAGGTTAAAGTCACTATTTGGGTTGTAATACTCTCCCTGGTCAGTCTCAGCTTGTGGATATAAGGAAATGTCTTGGTCATCCATCAGCGGTTCGCTATCATATTCTGATTGCATATATGCTTCTGGATCGGCCAAGTCACCGTTCTGATATTGTTCAGCGTAGGCTAAACCGTTGTTGGCATAATCAACAAATTCTGGCTCGCCCGTCAGTTTTAGCACAGTTTGATACTCACTGCTAGCCACATCAAATTGTTGTAGCCCATAGCAATAAATATGACCTCGCAATAAATGAATTGATGGGTCATTTGGGCTATCGGTGACTAACTGATCTACAATTTCTGCGGCTTCCTCATAATTTTGCTGGATATAAGCTGTTTCCGCCCGCCGATAGTCTTGTTCATAAGTTGTGCTTGATGCCATTTGCCTGCTCCTGAGTAGTACACTACTTATACTGAGTAATAGTAAACATTCATTCTGGATTTAATTTTTGTCAGTTAGTTCAGCAGTTGGCCGTAGACAAGCTTCCTGATCAGGCTGCTTGTCCCTAACGGCTCATCCTGATTCTTCTGCCCAGTTTTTGCCCTAAAAAAAAGCGATCGCTGAGTTTATGCTCCCCAGCGGGCCGAACTAATAATCGCCGTTTGATCTAATAATCTAAGAAACCGGCCTTCTTTTTCGTCTAACAACCACTCACCTCGGAGGAATGGTTCCATACTATCCGGGACATTGGTGGGTCTTTGGACTTGCTCGCTATCAAGCCAATCCATCCCCACAATCCGGTCCACGGCTAAACCTAATAATCTGTCTTGATCTTCGACGGCAATGACCGGAATTTCGGTACGGTCTGTACTTAATGCCGCTGTATCGCCTAAAAATTGACCCAAATCGGCTACCCAGATGACTCGACCTCGGACATTTAGGGTGCCTAAGAGTAAGCCAGACACATTGGGAATTGGGGTAATTCGATCTGGTGCTGGCGAAATTACTTCGCGAATTCCTGTGGCCGGCAGGGCAAATTCTGTGCCCGATGGGACATAAAACCGCAAGTGTAATTCACCTTCTGGGCTGTCCAATTCCTGGAATTCTGAGGCTAAATCTGGGATTTGGCCGGTGGGAAAATCTGGATTGCCTATCATTACCAGTAAACCTTTAACCTCTGAGAAGTTGTTTGACTGTGCCAACTAGCTCCGGGGGCTGGAAAGGTTTGGCAATATAAGCATCTGCCCCTTGCTTCATACCCCAATAGCGATCGAATTCTTCCCCTTTGGAAGAACACATGACCACTGGTACACCCTGGGTCTTAGGATCGGCTTTCAGTCGGCGACAGACTTCATAGCCGTTCATTCTCGGCATCACTATATCCAGAATCACTAAGTCAGGACAATCACCTTGGATTTGTTCTAAGGCTTCGACGCCATCACTGGCTTCGGTGACTGTTAGCCCACAGCCACGGAGGAGGTTTGAGATCATCTCCCGTTGCGTCACACTGTCTTCCACCACTAGCACTCTATTCATCGCTCCCTACCTGAACAGTTCGCTGGCAACTCTAACGGTAAAGATCCCCATTATGTACATAATTATCTCCTTGAAATCGCTACTGTTGGGCAGGGAAGGAATAAATTAAACTGGTGGATGTCTGACGGGGCGATCGCTAGGTTCTGGCCAGTGGCGATGCAGAAGTTGGGACTCTCGTTGGCTCAATACCAAGTCGTCGGCTAATGCTGATCACCCTGATCTTCTCTGGCGGCCACTTTCCTGGGGCAGACAAACCGTTTTTTATTGAATAAGTATATTAATATTATATTTTGACCTGAAAACGTGAAGTTAGATCTAACTATTTACTTATTCGCGCCACTAAGATATCAATAATAACTTAATCACTCAGATTTGTCTCTAATTTTGTTGCCAAGCTATCATCATTGTCTGTTGCTGATAAAGGAGTGGGGGCTTTTCCTGGGCCAACATATTTTTCTACCAACATCAATAACTCATTTTCTCCAAATGGCTTAGTCAGGTAGTTCGTTGAGCCGACCATCCGGGCTTTTACCCGATCAATAAATCCATCTTTACCAGTGAGCATGATGATGGGTGTTTGTCGAAATGCAGTTGAGCGTCTGAGCATCGCACAAATTTCATAGCCATCAAGTTCTCGCATTGCGATATCACACAAAATTAAATCTGGCTTGAGCTGAAAAACTAAACTCAATGCTTTCAGTGGATTGCTCAATGCTGTCACTTCATAACCATGTTCTTTGAGAATATATTCAACAGTTTTGCCAATTGATCTGTCATCATCAATGCAAACAATTCTCGGAATCTTTGTTTCTCTCCATAATCCAAAATCGCGTTTATTTGCTGCCGCTAATTCTGCCTCTGGGTAAAATAGTTGTACTAATCCAAGCTGGACAAAAGGATAAATCGCACGCGCTACAGTTAAAATATCTCGGCTTAAATAGCGGGCCATCTGGCGGAGGGAAGTTTTACCATCAGCCCAATGTTTCAAGGTTTTAAAGGTATTTTCTGGTAAAGCTGAACGCAACTGGACTGCATCTGAGATCACTGGACATTGGGTCGGGGACTGGATGTGAGGATGAAATTGTTTCCATTCTTGCACCTGGGTCATAATCTTGGCGACTAATGGGCCAATCTCTAAGGTAGTTAGTTGTGGTGCTAAAGGGGAACCGATTTCAAACACAAAGGTGCCTTGGTGCAGACTGAGTAAATCAAATAGGGTCTCATGGACCATGCTTTTGATGATGGTACGTCCTTGGGCTGGAGTAATTATATAATTCTCTAGTAGGGTCCAAAGGTAGCCATATTCTAGTGCATTGGTCGAAGCAATTGCTGGTTTTTCAATCTGATCCAGGGTGGCTTCAGCTTTGTACCGATGTAAATAATCGCGCAGACGCGATAAACTGTTACCCCCATCACCAGCATAAACAATTTGACCATTAAAAAAAAACACAAACCATGATTGTTCCTGAGGTCGAATTCGTGGTTCGCGGGGCAATCCTCGGACAGAACTGCGGATCATCGTTTCCCGTAATGGTAAAGAATCACTACTTCCAACGATTCCTAAGTGCGAACTATAAGCTTCCACAAACAGTTCACCGGTTCGCTGACCTAATTCAATCAGTTGCAGGATGCTGCGGATATCGATTTCACTCAAATTTCCCTGCATGCACCTAAAATACTCTCCTCAGAATAGTTTGATGTGAATATATAAATGTCTCATGCTTGCTAGTATGACAAAAATTACACTTAATCGCGTTAATTTTGACGGCAATTTAGCAATTGCAACTGGCCGAGCAGAAATTGCTATGTTATAATTTTATACTTTACTACCTATTCCTAAATAACGATTCTGGTTCATGATCATCCTATGGCTTTTGCTAATTGTTCGGTGGAGACCTACACTGGGGCAAAAATTTCCGCGCGATCTGATGTTTCCCTTTCTGGTGACTTGGCTGTCTGCCCTCAGCCGAGCCGCAGGATTTGGTGCGGCTTGTTCAGAAAATCTATTTTTACCCAACTTTTGTAAAGAAAAATAACGTTTTTATGACTTAATTTTTAGAGCTAGGCAAAGACTTAAAATATCATCGGTTCAACATAAATGAGAATAAATTACCGTGCAACTGATTAGCTATTTTCCAGTTTGGTTGACGGTCGGGAAACTAACACGATCGCGAACAAATTTTCAGGCTGAGGAGAGCTAAAGCAGTTGATCAACTGCTGGACTAATTATCACAGATCACACCCCCGTCGGAGTCAGATCCGGCTCAAATAATCCTAAAAGTTGCCCGAGCAACTGGTAAAAAGAGTATATATGGTCATAAATAGCGGTATCAAGCACAATAAAATATAATCTCAACCAGACCAAAAGGAGGGAAGGCCAAAAAATGAGTGAGTAGCCATGTTAGTTGCTACTCGCGCAGGAAGTGGCAAAATAGCGGTAAGCTTCAAATTTAGTTTAGATTAATTAGGGCTTAAATCAATCTGCCCCCAGGGTGGCGGGAAAAAATCAATAAATTATTAGGCATAGACATATCAAGAGGACAAGTATTGTGCTATATCTAGCGGAAGTACAAAAAAAAGCAAGTGGATTTTTGGGTAGCAGTGCGAAGGCCGAATTAAAGCTGCTAGCACTACAACGAAATGACCAAAGTTGGAGTGCTGTACCTGGAGAAGAACTGGTGGTAGCACCTGAGGAAGCTAATAATTTAGGTAATGGGGCAATAGTATTAGTGGAACTCGGGAATAATAAGCAAGTACAGCGGATTGAGCAAAGCCGTCAGTTAGTAAATATTTTGCAAAATTTTTCCAAACAGCAAGAAAAAGTCAAAACTCAGGAAGAAGAAATTGAACAGTGGAAACAATCCCTGACTTATCAAAGTCAAGAACTCAATCGTCGTGAAATGGAAATGGAAGCGGAGCGAGACCAGCTCGAAGAATTGAAAAAAGAAGTCGAAAGACTACCTGAACAACGTCAAGAAATTGATCATGCTCGGGATGAAGTGAATCGACTTCGGGAAGAGAGCGATCGCAAAAGTCAAGAACTAGAAGGTGCTTGGCAACAACTACGCAATGAAATGCAACGTTTAGAGCAACAACAAACCCAGTTACAGCAATCCTCAAGTCTTAATCAAGAACAATCTGGGCAGCTTCAGGAATTAATTAATCAGTTATTAGGTGCGATCGCACCTGGTGACTTGGTGAGAGAAGAATTAAATATCGTGTTTGAAATTCTGAATGCCCAACAAGGGATTATGGATCGGCACTGGCACGAATGGGAGCCAAAGCACGCTCAAGCTGAACAAATGCAAAAAGAAGTAGATGAGCAAGCCCAAGTGATTCCCCAGCGTTGGCAAGAATGGTATCAAACTCAAGCATCTTTAGAGCAAGCTCGTTTAGAGTTGAAAGTCCAGCAAAATACGTTCCATCTGATGGAAGCAAGAGCGCAGAAATTAAGAGAGGAAATTGAAACTCAGAAAAGTTTACAGGTAGCGGTTTCTCAGCTAGCAAATGCCACGACTATTCATAGCAATAATGGTAATCATGGTGATGTGGAAGCTTTTGAGAAAATGCCGCTAGACCAGCTCCAGGGAAAAGTGCAAGAACTGGAGCGGGAATGGGAAAATATGTTTAATTTTGTCCATGCTCAGGAAGAAGAATTGGCAGAATTAAAGAATGAACCTGAAAGTTACGAAATGCTCAATCGTACTCTAGAAGGTCAGCGTCGGAGTTTACGGGAAAAAGAAGAAATTCTAAATCAGTATCAATGTGTACTATGGAAACGCCAAGGTCGCAATTTTGGTGGAAATCAAAGTGTCAGTATTGATATTAGTCCAGTTTTAGGAGAAATCGAAAAACAGTTCCAGCACCAAACCGAGGAATTACAGAATTTAGAAAACCAAATTCAGCAGTTAAAACCAAGTCTTGAGGAAGAACAAAGAAAAATTGAACAACAAACTACAGAACAGGAAGCAAAGCGCAATGAATTAAAGGAATTAGAACAGAATTGGCACAATCAAAAAGTAGCTGTAGGGGAAATTTGGAGTAAGTTGAATTTGTATCAAGATTTGTTACAACCAGCTCAAGATCGGGTAAATGAAATTAGACAAAAATTGGAAGCAATGTCTGGAGTAGTACAGCAAGTGCAAGAGTCCGGTGGGACTCAACATCAGGCGATCGCTCAGATCCAAACAATAATTTCTAGTCTCACAAAAGCTGGCTGATTTTAACTAAATCGCGAGCAGTCCCACAGGGTATGAAGAAGGTGCAAAGCGCCCATGTACGGGCGCAAGAGCAATCGACCCGTACTTCTTTCAGCGTCCAGGTTTGTTCACATATCCACTTCTAGTTCTGGCAAGATATAGTTAATCAATAAGTATAGCCCGTCTAGACGGGCTTATATTACTATAGGGATTTTTGGTAGTAAAACTGGTTGGATCAACCATGAGCAAGCTTGACTCCGATGGAGAGAAAAATTTAAAGCGTTTGGGGCTATTTATTTATTTGCTTCCTGTGGTAGGCTTTTTTCCGGCAGTGTGGACTGTATATCGTCGTCAGGGGAGTAAGCAAGAACAAGCTGTAAGTCGTTTAGCTATTACCTTAGCCTTAATTTGGCTGTCGGGATACTTTTTATTGGAAACAGGAGCTAGAAGTACGGAATTTTTGCAGGTGCCTTTGTTAATAACCAGTAGCATATTGACATCTAGTTACTTTTTGCTCAACATAGGGCTGATGATTCGTCTAGTCGCACGTAAACCCCTATGGTTACCCGGAATCAGCAAAATCAGCGATCGTTTACCCTAATGCTAAAACCGATTGGTTGGAGTTTTTCGTCAGGACATCCCGATCATCGAGTCCAAATAGGAAGTTGTACTCATCTAGTTGATTGTCCGATGACTGATCATGTCCAGAATCCTGACTAGGTGGAAAAAACCCGATCGAGTCAAAAACTAACCAAATAATCTTAATTTCAAACTTTTTAAATGTGTGAGGAAGCTAGTGTCTGCTCAGAAAATATCTAATCCACAAAAAACTAAATCTCTCCTGAGAAAAACATCACAAATTAACCATAGACGTTGGTTCTGGTTGGGTTGTGGTTTAACTGGGGTAGCGATGTTATCAGCAACAGCAGGAGCATTATTAGCTGTATCTTTATCTAGTACCCCTTTGATGCAAAGAAAGTTAAGCTCGGAAGAAGCTGCGGTATTTGCTCAAGGTGATTGGACGAGCATGAATCTGCGGTTACCCAATTTGACTCGTCCAGTCAATATTCTAGTTTTGGGGATGTCAGTGTTAACTTCGGACTTAAAAGAATATAAAACTACACCAGGAGAATACTTTCCCGAGGTTAATTCCTTTGATGGTCTTTCCGATGTCATGCTCCTGCTCCGGTTTAATCCTGACACCAAAACCTTAAACGTGCTTTCCATTCCCAGAGATACCCGAGCTGAAGTGGAAGGGATGGGAATGACCAAAATCAATGATGCTAATTATCATGGTGGACCAGCGATCGCTGCTAAAGCAGTCAGTCAACTGTTAGCTGGAGTCCCCATCGATCGCTATGTACGAGTTAATGTCGGTGGAGTAGAAAAATTAGTTGAAGCTTTGGGTGGTGTGACAATTTATGTCCCCGAAGATATGAAATATCGAGATGATAGTCAACATTTATACATTAATCTCAAAGCTGGTAAGCAGCATCTGAATGGTAATCAAGCATTACAATATTTGCGTTTTCGCTATGACGATTTAGGAGATATTGGTCGGATTCAGCGTCAGCAAGTGATGATGCGAACACTGATTGAACAATCACTCAACCCAGCTATACTGATTCGTTTACCGGAAATTCTGTCGGTAATTCAGGAGCATATTGATACTAATTTGAGTGTGGAAGAATTAATGGCTTTAGTGGGTTTTGGCGTCCAAACCGATCGCACCCATGTGAAAATGTTAATGGTACCGGGTGAATTTAGTGATCCGAAGGAATATGAGCTGAGTTTCTGGTTACCTCATAAGAATGAAATCGAAACAATGGTAGCCCAATATTTTGATGTCCATCCTAATTTAGTTAATAATACCTCAACATCGGAGTTAGACAATACTTATATGAAGATAGCGGTTCAAGATAGTACAAATCAGCCCGAAGCAGTAGATAAATTAATTGATACTTTAGTAAAATCTGGTTATAGTAAAGTTTATGTTAGTCGTCCATGGAGTGAACCTTTAGCTGTGACTCGAATTGTTGCTCAAAATGGAGATATTAAAGAAGCTGAAGCTGTACGGAGGTCTTTGGGTTTTGGAGAAGTCCGGGTGGAAAGCACTGGGAGTCTTACTTCTGATGTTACAGTTCAGTTAGGTAAAGATTGGTTGAAGAAAAAACAACAGTCGGTTGATCCTAACAAAGTTTAATGGCGATAATTTGTCAAGAGGTGAAGCATTCGGGCGATAATTTGTCACTTCAACTCATTCCTATTAGATCCGAATGCTTCACCTTTCTTCGCCTTAATTATTTGATCGTGCAAGTATTGCAGCCACAAACTGAATTTACGCCCGGTTCAGTAGTTAACCATTGACCATTCCAACCACCACTATTCGCACAAGTATTAGGACATTTGTTCTGAGCATCCTGCTGACTCCAAATTGCTCCGGCATTCAAATCGCAACCGCAAGTATAATTATCCCTAATTTCCTGTTTTATAGTCTTTGCCATGGTATTTAACCAGTTTTTTGCGTCATTGTCTAGAGTAAACAAGATGGGGTTAGCTGTATTGATCAAATCATACATTTTTTGGTAAGTGGGATAGGATTGAGACAATTGAGTAAACACCGTATGCCGAGTAGGCATTAAGTATTGAGGTATACCAGATTCATCGGCACTAATACTTTTAACCATATAGTCGGAAGACGCTAATAAATTGGCAAGTTTGACAGCTAAGTCACGATTGCCCCGCTCAACTGCTTGAGGATGAATTCCAATTACATCTGCATAAAAAAGAGCTTGGCGATCGTCATCAGCAAGGGGCATCAATTTAAAATCAATCTTCTTCAAATAATCTGGATTCATGGCGGACATTGATTCAGTGAATCCAACTACAGCCCGTCCTTTACCATTGCTAAACCAATTCGCTCTGATGTAGGGATCACTGGTGTCCTGGGTAGCATTATAATAGCTGGACATTTTCAACAGTTTGCGTAAGTTAGCGATCGCATTCTGATCAACTTCCTGTTGATTCCATGGTTCGGGTACAGGAAATTTATCGGTGATACTAGCTAGAGCATCAATATAAAGACAAGCATTAGTAGTGCTCCCAGCCAGATCTACCATTAATCCTTGCTGATCAGGGGGTTGTTGGCTAGTGTAACTACACTGACCAATGGTATGATAAATATCATCAAGTTTGCTAGCCTTTTGCAAAGCTATATCTGTATTCCAGTAGAAAAGAATATTGGTACAACCTAATTGGGGAATGGCATAGTATGTATTTTCGGCTTTGTGATCTTTAACTCCGTTAATTGCATAGGGCAAAAAATCATCGGCTGCTTCGATTTCCTGACTATTTAATGGTAGTAACCAGCCATGAGAACGAAAGTAATTAAGAAAGATCGCATCAAAGACGTAAACGTCAGCGTTTTGGGGAGGTTCATTATGATAACCACCATCCCACTCTTGTGATGACAGGATCTGTAGCGTGACTTCTGGTTCAATTTGCTGCCATGCAGTTTGAATTGACTGTTTGAATTGTTCTAGTCTAGGAACCCAAGGATATAAAGCAACAGTTAGGGTTTTCTGATTTGAAACTGACCAAGCAGGAGGTGAAAAACCCAAGATTGTAGCCAGAAAAAAGCTGGCGATCGCCAAACCAGAAATAACCCTTGTCCAAGTTTTTTTCGGTAACATTTGTTAATTTACTCCTATGATAACTTTCCGGTCTGAGATCGTTACGGTTAACCAGACTCAAGCAATTTCGGATTGAAATCGGCTGGCGTTCCTCTTTAGATATATAATTTGGTTTTAACATCTGTCAATTAAACTTAAATTTTATTTATAAAAGATTACATAGAATATTTTATTTGGTTAAAATAAATTGTAAATAATCATAAATTTTTCTAATAATCTAATATTATTATGGTATCTATTATTATCCCTAGTGTATTGAGTAAACGACTTAATATTTTGGGTTTAATCAATCGAGAAAATCAATTAGAATATGGCTCTCCCGGATTTATGGTTATAAGTAAGACTTATATTGCCTGAACAGCGAGCATTTCCGCCCTCATTAACCAAAAGATTTGTAGCTTAAGATACTTTTTTACCACAGAGCCGAGAGAGCCTAATTTTTCAGATGATTCAAACTCGAGTTGGTCACCTTTATATCGGCTAGGAACTTGGCTGATAATAATACTGGGCAAAGGATCTCGATCATCTGTGGCAGGAGATTTAGCACCAATCAATTTCAGGATTTTTTCTGTTCCTGCCAAAGACTGAGCGCTTAATGTTGTGACAAATGTTCTGTATACTCTTGGATCAAGTAGTAAACCTGTAGCAAGTTCGGAAAGTCCAGCACGTAAATCTACTAACACCGCATCTACTCCTAATTTTTTGCCGAGCTTAGACAAAATTTCTGTGAGAATAAACGGATTACTCGAACCTTGAATAAGATGCTCTGGTCGAATCTCTAAAGATGTAAAGTCTTGACTGGAACGATAGGCTGGTAATACATAAATTCCATCTACCATACTATCAATCAAACGATCGGCAACTAATTGAATTGCGATCGCTCCATCAGGAGAAGTATCTCCATGTACCAGTGCGAGGAGATCGGCAAAAGCAATCAGTGGATTTGGAAAGCGTTTTTCAAATATCCAACTAATCCCAGGAGCTTCTAGATCGGCATCAATTAATAGCACTTGATATTTCTCTGAAGAAGTGGATAGTGCTTGAGCTAAAGCTAAAATGTGAGTTGTTCTGCCTACTCCCCCTTTAAATGAATGAAAAGTAACCACAGGAGGCAAATTTGGTTCTAACGGGGTGGGAAATTCTGGTAATTGGTTCGGCTGCCAGATTACACTGGGGCGAGTTAAGCTAGAAATTAATTTTGGTACATAAGGGCTTTCATCTGTTTCTTCAAAGATGATTGGTAAGGTGCGATCGCTACCATTTAGACCTTCTAAAATAATTGCATCATATTTAGCTTCTGAATTATCTTGAAATCTAGGCTCAAAGTTTTCTTGTAACCATTGCTTTACTTGTGGTTGGCTATGAGGACGAATACCTAAAGTTAAATTATCCCAATAAGCTCGAATCCAAATGACAGATTGCTCCCATCCATTTTCAAGGGTTTGAAGATATAGGAAAACTTCTTCAACATCAACCCATGTATATAACCGAATATGTGAAGGGATCATAAATTAATGTTTTCCTTAATCCAGACGTAAAATCGGCTATAATGGTTGCCACAGAACTGGATATTGATCACTTGATCTTTGATTTGGTTCATGATTGACTTGGGAATAGGAGAAAATGAGGTATAATTTTTTGTATTACCCAATTTTTTCGGTAATATTAGACTATACTCAATTATAACCTTGAGCAGATATCTAGGCAATAGCAATGACTCGCAAAGCCTTAGTCATCGGGATTAAAAATTATCCCAACTTCAGGGGAAGAGGACAAAGACAGGATCTGGAAAACCATCCTCTGGATGCAAAAGCGATCGCCGATTTTTTGAGAAAGTTCGGACGCTTTGAGGTGGAAGTTCTCCCCAAAACTGAGATTGATGGAGCTTATCAGGTTGATGAAAAAGGTATTGTAACAGCAAAGCAGCTAAAGAATGCCATTTACGATTTGTTTGTTGATCCCAAAGATGGTAAGATCCCCCAGACTGCATTACTATTTTTTGCTGGTCACGGTTTAGCGATCGAGGAATATCGCAAAACGATCGGCTATCTCTGTACAAGTGACACAAATAAAGACCAAGAAAAATGGGGTGTAGAGTTTCGCTGGTTAGCTGAACAACTTGGAAACAGTCAAGTATCAGAGCAAATTATCTGGTTAGATTGTTGTCACAGTGGACACTTGACTCAGCAAATTTTTGAGCAGACAAATCCTGGGAATCGAGATGATATAAAGCGCTCAATTATTGCGTCTTGTAGGGATTCAGAAATATCCCTAGGTGTAGATGGTCACGGGGTGCTGACACATCTTTTGAAAAAAGTGCTTCACCCTGAACAGTATGATGTTAGTTTTGCTATTAACAGTTCAGAAATTCAAGCAGCAGTAGAGCGAGAATTTCATGCTCATCCCAAATTTGGGACTTATCCTCAGCGTCCGTTATTTTTCCATTGTGGTAGACCAATTCATTTTTGGGAAGGTAGAGGGAAGCAAAGCGATCGCAAGTTTGAAATTTCTTCCGCAAATCAACCTTTTTGGTTAGCAGATAGCTTGCAGAATGATTCCCCATCTCTTAATAATTCCGAGTTATCTTGGTTTTGTTCTCTTCGAGAAGATCCAAATGTTTATGATCGGATTAGAAAAGCATACCAAGACTCTTTACCTCCCGATGCAGGATTGTGGGATTTAGAAGGAAATAATCTTCACCAGATTTTACAAGAGCTTAAAGTATTTAGAAGATTATTTGAATTTTTTAACCGTCTTAGTAAAGATGAAAATTTGCCTGAAGAAATTCGCGATCGCTTCAAAAACTGGGCTGAAAGGTTAGAGCCAAAAAAGTATCCAGATCCGATTAATTCTAGCGATCGCGAACTTGAATCCTATTTAATTGCTAAAATTGAACCTGATGAGGGATCTGACAAATTTTTAGTAAATGCTTGGTTAATTATGGATAACTCAATCCCAGCAAATAACCTATTTAGATTTGAATCTCTGATTGATGGGAATGAACATCAACAGGGAATAGTTTGTCAATTTAATCAAATCCCAGAAAAATTAAATGAATTTCTAAAAAAATCTCGTAGAAATCTCCGAGGGAGAAAATATAACTTAACTATTGAGGTGTTTGTACCCAGTGATTTAATGTGTACAGAAGTCGATCGCTGGAAAATTATTGACCCAATCGATGATGAAGCTACTTTGGGTATTAGGTATCCGATTCGATTGCGATCGGTAGAACGGTTACAGATTGATTATTTGGATGCGTATTTGTCTGATTGGTATAAACAGTGGGAGCGGGTAAAAAATATCTTCCATAAGGAACCAACTCCAGAATTATTTGAAACTATTGAGAAAATGGAAAATTTTAATTGGAAAATGTTGAAAAATAGTTTAATGGAAAAAATTGGTCTTAAGCTAACTTGCGCTCATCCTCAAGGGAAAAGAAAGGAGTTATTTAAAGCTATTTTAACAGCAACCACTCCCATTGCTATTTGGACAAGATGTGATATTCCTAATGTAGATCAAGTAGCTGATACCAATTCACCATGAAGATACATTGATGTATATTGATCTGTGGGTGAGGGTGGGTTTTGATGATTAGTAGGTAAATGTCAAACATCTCGGTGAACCCGGGCGGGTTTTTCTAATTAATTGGTAAATTTCAAAAATCTGGGCGAACCCGCCCCTACTACAGAAATCCGCAAATTGAGGATAAAATTGGTAGGGGCAGGTTCACCAGTCAATTTTGCCACCAACAGATCACCATTATAAACCTGCCCTGACCTAACAGATCAACCTCAGATTAAGTGCAATTTCATAGTTAATTGGTATGAACCCCATGATGATATTAATCGTCTTCCTGATCCCCCCAGTTAGCGTAAATTTACGGGTGCAGATGAGGAAATTATTACAGAAATTGAACAACGCTGGGAAAAGTTTGGTGATAGTTTAGATCACAATAAAAGGGATGAGGAACGGGGTAAAAGTTTCCGTATCCATAGTGATCAGGATAATGACCGAAATAGTGTGATTAATATGGTCAATGCTGCTTTATATTTAAGACGACCTTTATTAGTTACAGGAAAACCAGGGACAGGTAAAACCTCTTTAGCTTATGCGATCGCTTATGAATTAAAATTAGGGACTGTATTACCTTGGTATATTACAGCCCGTTCAACTTTACAAGAGGGATTATATCGCTATGATGCGATCGCGCGTCTGCAAGATGTGCAAATGGGTGATAAAAGTAAAGATATCGGTCGCTATATTACATTAGGTTCACTAGGAACAGCATTACTCCCTTCCCGTCGTCCTCGTGTATTATTGATTGATGAAGTAGACAAAAGTGATATTAATTTACCCAATGATTTACTCAACTTATTTGAGGAGGGAGAATTTAAAATCCCAGAATTAGTCCGGATTTCTAAAGACGTGAATCAGGTAGAAGTTCGTACTTATGATGGCATAGATGTCCCCATAAAAGACGGTAAAGTGCGTTGTCTGAATTTTCCATTTATTATTTTGACAAGTAACGGTGAACGAGATTTTCCGCCAGCATTTCTCAGACGTTGTTTAAGGTTAAATATGCCTTATAATCCTGATGCAACAGCGTTACTGGAAATAGTAAAAGCCCATTTAGAGAAAGATAAATTAACTCAAGATCAGCCAAAAATCGAGAATTTAATCAATAAGTTTAAAGAATTACGAGAAGGAGGAGATATTGCCACAGATCAACTACTGAATGCAATTTATATGGTGACTCGTGAGTTTAAACCTGAACCAGCAGAAGAAAAAGACCTAATTGAAGTGCTAATGAAATACTTAAGCAGTGCGGAGGATCGATGATTAATCGCTTAATTAATGCGTTGAGCAAGGAAGTGGAATTGTCAGCTAAAGAAATTGCTGCAAATTCGTTGGGGTATCGGTGCAACTGCTAAGAATCAATCTCCCCGTAGTCCAAAAGAATTAATTGACCCTAGTGGTCGGCATTTGGTATTGGTAGTAAGTGATTGTGTATCATCTTACTGGCGGTAATGGAAAGGTTACATCTGTATTAGAAATCTGGGCAAAACAAGGGTCAATAGCAATTATCCAGATGCTACCTAAATGGATGTGGAAAAGAACCGCTTTAGGGAGAGCATCTGAAGTGCGGTTGCGAGGACTGACTCCAGGGGTATTCAATCAGAATTTAATCGCTAAAGAAGTATCTTTGTGGGATGAACTGGATGAGGAAAGAGGGGTTAAAGTTCCTGTATTTACCTTAGAAGCGGATCATGCTGTAACTTGGGCACTTATGTTATCAGGAAAGGGGAGTATTTGGGTATCGGGATATGTGTTTAAATTAGATATAGTTCCTGTTAAAAAGGAAAGTAGCTTATTGAATTTTGCTGGTGATTTAAGTGCAGAGCATCGCGTGCAAGCATTTCGGGTAACAGCTTCACCAATGGCGCGGAAATTAGCAGGTTTATTAGCTTCTGCACCTGTAATAACTCTACCAATTGTTCGATTGATTCAGGAAGCACTGTTAAAAGATTCTCTACAAGTTAATGTAGCTGAGGTCTTTTTAGGAGGATTATTAAAACCGTTATCTGAAATTAATGCAGAAACGAATCCTGATTATGTTCAATATGATTTTATGGATGGAGTACGTGATTTATTGCTTGATTCTGTGCCTTCAAATTATACTTTGACTGTCATTAATGAGGTATCAAAATATGTAGCGAAAAAGATGGAGTTATCCTTAGATAATTTTGCGGCTGTTTTGAAGAATGAGCAACTCATTAGGAATAGTGAGATTGTTGAAGATGTTGGATATTTTGCGACAGTTACAGCTCAAATTTTGAGACGTTTAGGTGGGGAGTATGTAAAGGTTGCTGAAGAATTGGAGAGTTATAATCAACCAAATTATAAAATAAATGTTCAAACCACAGTTAAGAAAAATTATAATCTTTTATGGGAACATAAAAACACTAAAATTTATAGTTTTTGCACAGATCAACCTTGGGTTTTACCTTTTGATACTTTAGTAATTCCTATGGGATGTAGCATATTCTTACATAACAAATTGCTATCTGGAGGAGGATTTAGTAAGGGATTTCAACATTTTTTAGGTAAAAATATAGTTCTTTTTGATCAATCAGTTGCTATGGCTTTAGGAGAGGATAAAAATAATCAAAAACAAGTTAGTCCTAATAAACCTTTACTTGTCCCTCTAGCTTCTGAAATTAATCATCAACTTTCTTTAACCAATGGTTATAAAATTAACCATTTTGTCATTATTACAACAGTAGAATCTCCAGAACCTAGTGTATTAAATGCCGTTGATGCTATTAATTCTATCATTGCTCTAGCAGTAAAACAAGGATTAAAGTACATAATTGTTCCTTTATTAGGAACTGGAAATATTGGATTATCTGTTGATAAAGTAGCGACTGAAATGTTATCAGCAATTAATAAAAGTTTAAAAAATTTATCATCTAATTCTATAGAAGAAATTATTTTTGTAGATAAAAGCGAAAATACCATTACAAAAATTAATCAAATTGCACAGAGTTTATTTACTGAAGAAGATACAGATCAAGTTCAGCAACCTTCAGAACTATTCCGAGCGAATCCTGAACCTCGCATTCCAGTTGTTCTAATCCTTGATACATCAGGTTCAATGTCGGGTCAACCTATTAATGAGTTAAATCAAGGATTAGTTACTTTTCAGCAAGAACTGAACAAAGATGATTCGGGTTCTATGCGTGTAGAAGTTGCGATTATTACCTTTAACACTTCTGTAACGATTGTTCAAGATTTTGTGAGAGTTGACCAATTTAAGCCCCCTTGTCTCTCAGCATCAGGAGTAACGGCAATGGGTGAAGCCATTGAAACAGCGATCTCCCTGCTAGAATATCGGAAAGAGACTTATAAAAATAATGGTGTTCGTTATTATCGTCCTTGGGTATTGCTAATTACAGATGGCTCACCCACTGACAATTGGCAAAGTGCTGCTAAAAAGATTCGACAATTTGCGGTCCAATCAAAAAATCAACTTTTTTGCAGTGGGTGTTCAGGACGCGGATATTGGTATTCTCTCACAGATTGCTCCTACCGATACGCCGCCTCTTAAGTTAAGAGGATTGTCGTTTATTGAGTTATTTCAGTGGTTATCATCCTCAATAATATCCGGAGTATATAGGAGTACACCCGTTACTCAAGTTACTCTTCCTCCAATAGGATGGGCAACTGATTTTTAAACTTAGGCAAATATGAGGAATAGAAGTACATTATTATAACACAATACAGTTCAGTTAACCGTAGGGGCAAAGCATTTCGGCGAATAAATGATTGCTTAAACGTTTACCCTGAGCGTAGTCGAAGGGAAGAATAATATTACCGAAATGCTTTGCCCTTACCATCTATGCAGCCAACAGATAAACTAGATATTACAATCCATTCAGTTAAGGATTTTTTGGGATATCTCGACGAAGAAGGGCGAAGCATTCGGATATAATATTACTGCCCTTCGACTACGCCCCCTTCGACTACGCTCAGGGCAAGCTTCGACTACGCTCAGGGCAAGCTTCGACTACGCTCAGGGTAAACTCAGGGTAAAGTTTGATTGTTCAATTGTCGCCCGAATGCTATGCCTCCGGCACGCTACGCGAACGCCCCTACAATTAACTGAACCGTATTACAATATAATGAAAGCAGATAAAACTCCTACTTATCAGAAGGAGGCAAAAAATGCCAATTAAAAGCAACAGTGTCATGGGAAAAGTTTTTGCCACTCTGACAATTATTAATCGATCTGACCAAATTCGGGCAGAAGATGGGATAATTCCCTTAACCCAAATTCGCTCAATCAAGCTCAATAATGTCTTAGTAGATCAAGGTGTAACTACCTTGTGTTTACCATCAGATGCGATCGCCACGCTAGGGTTAAAACTGCTGAAAGAAGTAACCGAAGATTATTTGGGAATAATGACTCTCCACTAATATCATTGAATTAGGTAAAAATGATTGTATACGATCCGATTAAGGAGGAAATCGTCAGATGGATACACTAGAGCATTATCGTCAGTGCATTGAAAAGTTGCTATTAGCATACGGGAAGTCACCGCCTATTAATGGTGAAATAGAAGTGGAAGTAGTTTTCGATAAAGAACGCGATCGCTATCTAATTATCGATTTGGGATGGAATGAACATCACCGTGTTTATAACTGCTTTATTCACTTGGATATCTTAGATGGGAAAATCTGGATTCAGCGCAATCAAACAGACAAAAGTATCGCTGAAGAATTAGTAGAAATGGGTGTTCCCAAAGAAGATATCGTCTTGGGACTTCAATCTCGCTATGTCCGGGAGTATACGGGGTTTGGAGTATAGAGAAAAACCGCATTTTCTATACATATCAATATTGTTAGGAGGCGATAGCCCCTCTTCAAGATGTCCAAGTGGGCGATCAACGTAAGGCCAAATTTGGTAGATAATATCTATGAACCACGCCTGACACCAAGGCACTAAGGTAAGAAAGGTTGGAAGCAATTACCTCCGACTTTCTAAGGAATGAAAATTAAATAACATGATCATTCATGCTGGCCGCGATTTAAACGAAATTAGAGATTATTTTGCCTCTCTGAGTGGTGCATGGCTCGCGCTTAAAAGACTTGTTTGAATTACCAGATTTCTAAGCACAAAGAGCGATCGCTCCTTCAATATAAGTTATAATCATTGGAACACTACAAGGTGATATCGAAGTAGATCCGGTATTGAAATCAAAAGCTTGATTCTGTAATAGGTTGGTAAAACTTATGTCTCTATTAGCAACTAAACAACTAAGGAAAAAGTTCACAGTAGAGGAATATCACAAGCTAGGTGAAGTAGGGATAATTGGACCTGATGAACGGACAGAACTAATTGATGGGGATATTATGCTTATGGCACCGATGGGTAGTGGTCATGTAAGCTGTGTTGGTCGTTTGCTGAAAATGTTCTTTAAAGCTTTAGGTGATCGTGCCACAATCTTGTCCCAAACTCCAGTCAGGCTAAACAACGGATTAGAACCAGAACCGGATCTATCAATTTTGCACCCGCGTGAAGATTGTTACAGGCATCAGCTCCCACAACATCAAAACGTATATTTATTAATCGAAGTAGCCGATACTACCATTAACAACGACCGTAATGTGAAGTCAGTCCACTACAGTCAAGCTGGGATTATTGAACTTTGGATCGTAGACATTAGGGCCGAATTAGTTGAGGTGTATCGCAACCCTGGTCCTAACGGCTATGAAAGTATCCAACAATTCAGACGTGGTGATACTATTTCACCCCTGGCGTTTCCGGACATAGTGATCGGTGTTGACGATATTCTGTAGAAAATCTGATCCAGTTTGTTGTCGTCAATGATGAACAAGGAGTGCTAATGTAGCTCGATTTACTCGTTCGGACGTTCGGCGATCGCGCTCATTCTGGTAGGTAATGTCTAGAGAATGGCGATCGCGCTGCTCATTAGGTAGTTTTTGTACTTTGAGATGAGCCACGTATGCTAGACTGAACAGCAAGTGGAGTGGATGGACCCAAATGCCTACTACTACTCAATTAGAAAGCTTATATCTTGTGGGTTATCAACTAACATACATCATGCTTCAGCCTATCCACATGATCTGTATTGATGCTCGAACTCGTAATGTATATGTTCTAGCTGGATATCACGAAGAGCTTGAATTCCAAATATTGCCCAACGGAGAGTTATCTGATGAGTCAAATTAACTACGATTTAATGTCTGATTCTGAGCTGAAGCATTATTTTCTTAAGCATCGAGGAGATCAACTTGCTTTCCAAACATATTTAGATAGAATTAATCAGCATCCACGTCGGATCATTGCAAGTCTTAATGACTCTGACTTTGATGAGAAAGTTCAAGCAGCAATTCGCCAAAAACTAGCAGCCACAAAAAGTATCAATAACCTGCAACAATTTGATTAAGGTGAAGTGCTACTATGGCTCGAATTACGATTGAAGTACCAGAAGAACTTTCTGACCAATTGGCTCAAGTTGGCGATCGCCTCCCTGAGTTGCTGGCTCTTAGTCTCCAACAACCTGCACTTTCAGCCCATATCTACCGCTATATTCTCATAAAAAAGAGATAAAATTATGACTAAAAACCAAACAATTCGTCCTGTTCGTCGAGGTCGGATATTTCCTGAAATTCAGTGGTCTGAAGAACGAAGAAGCCAATGGAAAGCTGAACAAGAATCAATTCATCAACGTTGCAAAGCTATTTTTGAGCAGCTCAAACCTGAATTGATTAAAAATCACTATAACTGGTATCTGGCCATAGATCCAGTCAGCACAGATTATGCGATCGATCCGAATATAGAAGTAGCTACACAAAAAGCACTTCAGCAACATCCAAATACGATTCCGTTTCTCTTTCGGATTAACGAAACAGGAACTTGTGGCACGATATGATTCAGGGTCGATTTGGCGATAATGATGAATTATTTTTTGAAATTGAGTTGATTACTGATGATGGTGTGGAGTTTCCCGTAGAAGCGATGCTAGATACGGGTTTTTCAGGATGGTTAGCCATTGATATTCAAGATATAGAAGGACTGGATTGGTTTTACATTCGCAAGGAAGCTATGCAAATGGCTCAAAGAGGTGATACCGAGTTCGATCTTTACCTGGGAAAAGTGCGCTTAGATGAAGGAGAGTTTGATATTCCCGTTCATGTCGGTGATGGAATACCAGAAATTTTAATCGGTCGTCAGTGGTTAAAAACTCGACGGTTAATAGTGAATATGGCAGTAGGAATATTGACGATAGAAGCGATAAACTATTAATTTAATAGGTGTACTGGTAATACATCCAACGATTTGATTAAGACGGAGTGCTACTGTGGCTCGAATTAGGATTGAAGTACCAGAAGAACTTTCTGACCAATTGGCTTGGCGATCGCCTCCCTGAGTTATTAGTTCTTAGTCTCCAACAACCTGCACTCTCAGCCCAGATCTACCCCTATATTCTCAACTTTCTGGTAAGTAACCCTCAACTCGAAGCCGCGATCTTAGCCATCCAACCGCGCTCACTCGCAGAACGATAGGGTATTTTCTCTTGAAAATACCCTATTACAATATAAATTAATATTTAATATTCACTGCCCCTAAGCCAGCAGCAATCCGATTCATCCCGACCCCTTGCATAGGTGGGCTTTCTCGGTGACAGCCTGTAAGCGAGTATCGAGGTTTCTATGGTAACAATAGTTTCATGCCAAATCGTCCACCTTATTCCTCATCGGATTCGGATTCGCATTCCTAGACTGTTCTATGATGCTAAGTATGCTCGCCAACTTCAACGGCTAGCTGCATCACTTGATTTTGTTACAGATATTCGCATCAATGCTGCTGCTAGCTCCTTGATTGTGCATCATCTGATTGTGGATACAGCCGAAGCCTGGGATCAGCTCAATGCCATAATTCAAAACGCTGTTACAGCCCAGATTCCTGAGATAGCAGTAGAAAATCCACCTACTCAGTCTATTCACTTGGGTGGTGTTGGTTGGATGCTACTAGCAACGGGATCTTTTGCGGGAATGCAAACTATTGTGCGGTTGACTGCCGTAAATCTTAACCCCTTGCAGGTTGCTTTTGTTAGTCATTTCTTTAGTATTGTGATTCTCGCTCCCTGGAGCATCAATGCTCATGTCCTCAAAACCGAGAAATTTCACTTGCATGGATTTAGAGCCATTATTGAAGCAAGTGCAACCATGTTGATGTTTACTGGACTGACACTGATTCCTTTAGCCCAAGCCAATGCACTCCTATTTACGGCTCCGCTCTTTGCTATGTTAGGAGCCACCCTGTTTTTAGGTGAGCAGATCAAGCCCCCCAATGTCATTTCTCTCCTATTGGGTCTAGTCGGAATGCTAGTAATTTTGCGTCCTGGTGTAGAAGTGATCGGAGTAGGTTCACTATTCATTTTGATGGGGGCAGTCGGACTAGCAGGCTCGATGTTGTTCCTCAAATTACTTACTAGAACCGATTCAAGTTTAACGAGTACAGCATATTCGTTCCTATTGATGACTCCACTCATGTTAATTCCAGCTTTATGGGTATGGCAATTGCCAACACTTCTGGAGGTGTTAGGATTAGTTTTGGTAGGAGCTTTGATGGTCAGTGGCAATATGGCAGTAGCTAAAGCATTTGAATCGGCAGATTTAACTGCTGTACTCCCAGTGAACTTTACCCAACTGATCTGGTCAAGTATATTAGGGTATCTCTTATTTGCAGAAATACCAGATTTGTGGATCTGGATAGGTGGTTTGCTGATTTTTGCTGGGTCTATTTTGACAGCTCAGGCCGAATCTGCTCAACAAGCTGAGAGTTTCTAATTGCTTGTTTGTTAGGAAAATTTAAGATGAAGGCGATCACTCTAGTAGTTATTATTAATATTCAGCGATCGCTCTCCCACCAGTCCAGATTTATAAATGGAAAAAATAGATATTGGGCATTTTAATTAACAATACTTCTGGCCGGGAATTGCTAGTTTCTCTAAAAAATGCCCAGACTATTGATATATTTATCTGCGGTAGTTTCGGTTATTTGTTTACCAAATCACCAATCAAAGGATTGAAAATGCGTTCATTACTAAACAAACTGAAACCTGTTGATTTTCTGCTAGTTACATTGATTTTCCTGGTGGCTGACATGAGGGTAATTTGCGCTCCTAGTTTAGCCCAAGCAACTGACATAACCACATTGGTCTTTTTCCGTCACGGTGAAAAACCGGAAGAAGGTTTAGGTCAGCTTACTTGTCAGGGATTGAATCGCGCCCTAGCATTACCCAGCGTACTCAAAAGAAAATTTGGTAAACCTGATCTGATTTATGCACCTACACCTAGTGAACAGGTTAACGATCACGGAAATAGTTACTACTATGTGCGTCCACTGGCTACGATTGAACCAACTGCGATTCAGAATCAGATGGATGTCAAAACACCATTTGGCTTTTCGGAAATCAGCCAGATGGAAAAAACTTTAATTGATCCAACCTTGAAAAATAAATTGGTCTTTGTCGTCTGGGAGCATAAAATGCTTGAGCAAATGGTTAGCCAAATCGTGAAAGATTACGGTAACAATACCAAAAGTGTCCCCCATTGGGAAAAAAATGATTACGATAGTATTTATATTGTGAAAGTTGATTGGGCTAGCAACACTGCAAAAGTTAGCTTCCAACTTGATCATGAAGGGCTGAATCGTATGTCCACAGAATGTCCTGCGGCACCGACTATTTCAGGCTGATGATTGATAGTCCATTAAGAATGCTCTGGACATCGATCGCTCTCCAACCAATCGATATTGAGAGCGATCGCGTCAAAACCTATTACTGATTGACTAAGACCAGGTGGCTGAAATGCGATCGCTCTTGATGCCAAGCTCCAAATTAAGTCGTGGACTGAATATATTGAACTGTAGACTTCAATACATCTTGAGGAACTGAGGGTTGAGCAGTATTTACTTTGAGATTTAAATCCCGGATGGGATTACGAGCTTCAATCAAACTAATAGCACGACTAACAGATTCTGGTAAGATCACCACCAAACTGCCATTAGCTGCCCGATCTAAAGCCATATTGATTGCTTGAGTTTCATCCAAAATGGACTCATATTGCACCTTGTTGTCCGGATTACTTGCTAAGGCTTGCTCAACTCCTTTCTGAATAAACTTACTAGCTTCACCCCTTGGTCGTCCCCGGGTGTCATCGTCTTCTTTGATGATGATTCGGTTAAATATCTCTGCCGAGAGTTTACCCAAGGCTACAAAATCCTCATCTCGGCGATCGCCAGGACCACCAATCACACCAGTTCGTTCTCCGGGCCAATTTTGCACAAAAGCGCCTACAGCTTCATAACTAGCCGCATTATGGGCATAATCAACTAAAGCATGATAGTTACCCATATTAAACAAATTCATCCGTCCAGGAGTTTGTAAGACGGAAGCAGTAAAGGTCGCTAAAGCAGCACGAATATGTTCAATCCTCACTCCTTGGGCAAAAGCCGCCAAACTAGCTGCTAAAGCATTGGCAATCTGGAAAGGCGCTCTTCCCGCTAAAGTCAAGGGAATATTTACTGCTTGTTCAATTCTAAGCGTCCAATCTCCCTTCAAAATTGATAGATAACCATTTTCATAGACTGCGGCTAGACCACCTTTTTGAGTATGCGATCGCACCAGTTGATTATCTGGATTCATCGAGAAGTATGCAACTTGGGCCTTTACCTTCTTAGCCATAGCCGCGACTAGGGGGTCATCTGCATTTAGTACGACATAGCCATTGGACATAGCCGATTCCGCGACCACACTTTTGACATTAGCCATTTGTTCGATCGTCTCAATATCACCTAACCCTAAGTGATCAGCCGCTACATTTAACACCACCCCAACATCACAACAATCAAACCCTAATCCAGCCCGCAAAATCCCCCCCCGAGCGCTTTCTAGCACTGCGATTTCGACTGTCGGGTCTTTCAAAATCAGTTGGGCACTTTGCGAACCCGTATTATCTCCTGGTTCGACCATATATTCACCAATGTAAGTGCCATCTGTGGTTGTATAACCAACAATCCGACCAGTTTGTTTAAATATATGGGCAATCAAACGAGTGGTGGTAGTTTTGCCATTTGTCCCAGTAATGGAAATGATCGGTACACGACAGGGAGTTCCAGGAGGGAACAACATATCTAATACTGGTGCAGCCACATTACGGGGTAAACCTTGACTGGGGCTAACGTGCATCCGAAAACCTGGGGCAGCATTCACTTCCACCACGACCCCATCTACTTCTCGGAGGGGTTTAGAGATATCAGGAGTAACTATATCGAGTCCAGCAATATCAAGACCAATAATTTTCGCAACTCGTTGAGCTAACCAGATATTTTCTGGATGGATTTCCTCAGTCCGATCAATTGCGATCCCACCGGTACTCAGGTTAGCAGTGGCTCGTAAATAACAAATTTTTCCTAAAGGTAGAATGCTATCTAGATAATATCCTTGCCGTTTGAGGAGTTCTTCACTATTCTGATCAATTTCAATCCGAGTCAGAACATTAGTATGTCCATCCCCACGATTGGGATCTTCGTTAGTTTGGTCAATTAGTTCAGATATGGTGGATCTACCATCTCCAATCACATGGGCGGGAACTCGTTCCGCGACAGCAATTAATTTGCCATTAACAACCAGAACACGGTGATCGCGACCTTGATAATAGCGTTCCACAATCACGGATTTCGTTTTGGATGCTTCACTAGCCATATCATAGGCGGCTTCGGCTTGTTCCCAAGAGTCGATATCAATGGTAATTCCTCTGCCGTGATTGCCGTCTAATGGCTTGATCACGATGGGATAACCACCCACATCTTCGATCGCGTTTCTGAGATCATCTAGGTAATGAATCAGAGTACCACGGGGGACGGGAATTCCTGCATCTCTGAGGATGCGTTTGGTACCTTCTTTATCACAAGCTAGTTCTACGGCTAAGATCCCACTGCGATCGCTCAAAGTGGCTTGCATCCGTTTTTGATAAGCTCCGTGTCCTAATTGGACTAGAGAACGAGCGCTCAGTAAAAACCAAGGAATACCTCTTGCTTCTGCTTCCTTCACAATGGTTTCTGTACTTGGTCCGAGGGAAGCATCTTTCCACAAGTCTTTGAGGTCTTTGAGGTCTTGTTCTAGTTCGTCTGAAGAATATGTACCAGTATCGACTATGCTTTGACAAAGCCTGACTGCGGCACGAGCAGCATAACGACCGGCGGCTTCATCAAGATATTCAATTACTACTTGATAAATCCCAGCCGTAGCTGTTTCTCTAGTCCGACCAAACCCTACTGTCATTCCTGCCAGTTCTTGTAGTTCTAAAGCCACATGTTCAATTATGTGACCCATCATTGTTCCTTCCCGGACTCGTTCTAGGAACCCTCCTCGACATCCCGGTGAACAGAAGTGTTCTACCAGACTAGGTAATACCTTGGTCAATCCTTCGTAAAAACCAGAAATCTGATCGCTCGCTCGGTTTGCCAGATTCTCTAAATCTAGACGCATCACTATGAGTTTGTGGCGACGAATACTCCAATAATTGGGACCACGTAACGTCAGGATTTTGAGGATTTTCATAACAATTTCCGAGTTTGATGCTGGGTTGAGCTAAAAAGGATGGAAAAATATATTTATTTAGTTTCGACTGGAAAAAGAACTCTAAACTGTTCATGGTGAACAGATTGCTGGAAATACCAGGTGATTGTCAAGCCAATCTAGATGGAGGCTGAAATCACGCCAGTTATTACTGGAGTAATCTAAAAATTAATTTGGGGATGCCGCTGCTGTTTGAATCAAACGCTGGGTAAGCTAGGATGACCTTAATGAGCCAAACACAGCAGCGGCTCCAAACCTAGATACGCTTATGATTGAGCGTCTCTGGGTCTGACTAAGGAGTCAGATAACGATCGGCAGGTACGATCGCGCGATGACGGAGATCATAACAACCACCATGACTGAGGATGTGAACTCGAAGGTTATATAGACTCAAGGGATCTACTGCTCCGATATAAGGCTGATTAGTATATAACATTTCCCCTGGGTCAATAATCGTCACCGTACCTTTACCCATAACTTGAATTAAACCATCTTTTTCAAACATGGCACAAGTATCTTCATCAATTCCGATCCCCAGTCGATCTGGATGGGTAGAGATCGCGCTCATTAAACGAGCCATCCGATTCCGGTTGTGAAAGTGTTGATCTACGATCACTTCGGGAATAATCCCTAATCCTGTAGCCATATCTACTAGAGAACGATTGGGCGACTCTCCACTACCACCACCAGCGATCATGTGATGTCCCATCACCGCTGCTCCGGCACTAGTTCCGGCTAGGGTAATTTGACCTAGTTGGACTCGCAGGCGGACTTTTTCCATCAATGGTGTATCTGCTAGTAGCGCACACAGCCTTAACTGGTCACCACCTGTCATGAATACTCCTGTACATTCTTCGAGCGCATCTGGCAAGGCTGGGTCTTCTCCTTGCGCCCGTTCCCGAATGTCTAGCACCTTGATGGCTTGAGCGCCCATGTCTTCAAAGATGCTACGATACCGAGTCCCAATGGCTTCTGGCTCTCGGGAAGCAGACGGAATTATGGCAATTTTGGCCTCGCTAGCTCCGGCTCTACTAAAAAATGTATGCAGGATCTCGCGTCCATGAACTTTATCTTCCGCTCCGCCAATCACCATTACAGTGGTTTTAAGTGGTTGGGGCATCTTCGGTTGAACAGATTGATAGTCTAACTGCAACATGGTATCGCTTTTGGGCCTGAACATGAATCAAATACTTTTCTAGCCCGCTAAACAAAGGCAACTTTCGCGATCGCCTGCCAATATACTGGCTTCCCGAGGCTGTTTATGTTTCCGAGCTGTAATATAAATCCTAAGTGAAGCATTAATTATTTAACCTTTAATTGTGACCGATCGGCCTATTGTCACTAAGTTTTGACTTAAAACATTGATATTTTGTGGTCACAAGTAGCTGGCTAATTATTTGTTAATTGCTGTACTTAGGTGGAAAGGAGTAGTTTTCCCAATCTAGGCATCCCATAGAATGATGGCTAGCAGTGCTTTTTACTTAACTTTCCGACGAATTTTTCCTCCTTTCTTTTTTATTTTACTGGAAAATTGCCTGAGCAAAAATCAGTAAAAATACTGAGAAGATTTAATTTAGTCCAATTAAACCTTCCAGTTTAAATATAAACTGTGAACTTACGATTTTACCATAAACCAGTGCGATTCGATCTGATTACTCTATTTCCTGATTTTTTTACTTCGGCCCTCGCTTCTGGGTTATTAGGTAAAGCTTTGGTCAAACAAATTGCGTTGGTGGCTCTGACTAACCCCAGAGATTTTACGACTGATAAGCACAAGCGGGTTGATGATGAACCTTATGGAGGTGGGGTGGGTATGGTAATGAAACCAGAACCGATCTTTGCGGCGATCGAATCATTGCCAATTTTACCCAGACGTGAAGTGATTTTACTCACTCCTCAAGGTGAACGGATGGACCAAAAGCTATTCCGGCATCTAGCCACAAGTTATGATCAATTGGTGTTAATTTGTGGTCACTATGAAGGTGTGGATGAACGGGTTTTGCATCTAGTCACTCGTGAAGTCTCTTTAGGGGATTTTGTGCTAACTGGTGGTGAAATTCCGGCTTTGGCTTTAATTAATGGAGTAGTGCGTTTGCTTCCAGGAACTGTGGGTAAAGCAGAATCCCTGACAGTAGAAAGTTTTGAGTGTGGTTTATTAGACTATCCCCACTATACCCGTCCGCCAGTTTTTCGCAATTTGGCGGTGCCCGATGTTTTATTGTCAGGAAATCATGGTGAAATTGAAAAGTGGCGTTTTGCACAGCAGTTAATCCGAACGCGCGATCGCCGTCCTGATCTCTGGGGAGATAATAATGAATATCCGAATTGGTAATGGTTACGATATCCATCGCTTAGTCACCGATCGCCCTTTAATTTTAGGGGGGATCAATATTCCCCACGAATTGGGATTATTGGGTCATAGTGATGCGGATGTATTGACCCATGCAATTATGGATGCAATGTTGGGAGCTTTAAGTTTAGGAGATATTGGTCATTATTTCCCACCTCATGATCCCCAATGGAGTGGTGCGGATAGTTTGGTGTTGTTAGCCCAAGTTGATCAATTAGTTAAACAACAAGGTTGGCAAATTGGTAATATTGACTCGGTAGTGGTCGCGGAACGTCCGAAACTCAAACCTCATATCTCGGCGATGCGTCAACGTTTAGCAGATGTTCTAAAATTAAACCCTAACCAAATCGGGATCAAAGCGACCACGAATGAAAAATTGGGTCCAGTGGGACGGGAAGAAGGAATTGCTGCTTATGCAGTTACTTTGTTGATTACCAATTAAAAAGCTGATGAGGATTGCTAAGTTTTTAGTGCGGATTTCGAGCCTAATCTGTTTAGCGTGGTATTGTGCGATCGCGCTGTCGAGTTGCAATCCCCTTAGCTTGCGGAATCATCCGGAAGTAACATCGGAATTAAGAACCGCTCTTCTAGCTAATCCGGATACATTTAACCCAGCGATGAGTAAATCCGCATCCAATGTGTTTGGATTTACTTTTGAGGGTTTAACTAATCAAAATGGTATTACCGGCAAAATTGAACCAGATTTAGCCACATCATGGCAAATTTCCTCTGACAAACGACGGATCATTTTTACTTTACGGGCAGGATTAAAATGGTCTGATGGTCAACCCCTGACTGCTGATGATGTAATATTTACTTATCAAGATGTCTATTTTAACTCAGCTATTTCCACCACGACCAAAGATGGTTTTCGGATTGGCAAAAGTGGTCAATTACCACAAGTACAAAAGTTAGATCGGTTAACGGTTGTATTCATTCTACCAGAACCATTTGCTCCTTTTTTAAGTGCAGTGGTTAGTCCCATTTTACCAGCACATATCCTGAAAGAATCAACCATACCCGATCCAAAAACTGGAAAAATTAAATTTACCAATATTTGGAGTCTAGATACAGCACCGACCGAAATCATTGTGAATGGTCCTTACCAGATTAAAAGTTATGCGACCAGTGAAAGGATTATCTTACAACGTAATCCATATTATTGGCGTCGCGATCGGCAAAATCATCCTCAACCCTATATTGAGAGAATCATCTGTCAAATTGTGGAAAATCACGATACTCAACTACTGCAATTTCGTTCAGGAGGATTAGATGTAGTGGATATTCCACCAGAAAATTTTTCCTTACTCAAACGAGAAGAAAAGCGAAATAAGTTTAAGATCTATAACGGTGGTCCGGATTCGGGCACATCATTAATTAGTTTTAACTTGAATACAGGTCATACCCCTGAAGGTAAATTTGTTGTCGATCCAATTAAGTCTAAATGGTTCAATAATATCGCTTTTCGACAAGCGATCGCTTACTCAATTGATCGTCAAGCAATGATTAATAACATTTTTCGGGGTCTGGGGAAACCCCAAAATTCTCCAATTTCTGTCCAAAGTCCTTATTATTTATCACCAGAAGCAGGATTGACCGTATATAATCATAATCCAGACCAAGCCAAAAAATTACTTTTAGCGGCTGGATTTGGGTACAATGAGCAAAAGGAGTTATTAGATCAAGCTGGAAATCGAGTTCGGTTTAGTTTAGCTACCAATGCTGAAAATAATACCCGGATCGCTCTAGCAGCCCAGATTAAGCAAGATTTAAGTGAAATTGGCATTCAAGTTGATCTAAATCCCTTGGCTTTTAATCTCCTGATCAATAAGATCAGCAATACGCTCGATTGGGAATGTCATCTCATCGGTTTTACGGGCGGAATTGAGCCAAATGAAGGTGCTGATATTTGGTCAGTGAATGGACGATTTCATTTTTTTAACCAGTTACCTGAACCAGGAAAACTATCGTTAGTTGATCGAGAAATATCCGATTGGGAGCGTAAAATTGACGAGCTTTATGTGCAAGGAGCGCAAGAGTTTGATCAAAAAAAGCGTCAAGCAATATATGCTCAATCCCAGCTCCTCACTCAAGCATATTTACCGGCTATTTATTTAGTTAATTCCCTCGTATTAGTCGCAGTCAGCGATCGCGTTCAAGGGATAAAACTATCAGCTTTGGGTGGGGCATTGTGGAATATTTATGAACTAAAAATTATTGAAAATTGAACAGATGATGGTAAAAATGATCAAAATTATTATGCGGTGGTTAGGATTATTATTAGTGATGGTAATGGCGATCGCGATCGGTGGTTGTAACCCAGCTCAATTTAAAAGTAGTAGCAATCAAGTCTCCCAATTAGTTTTTTCCAGTCCTAGTAATCCCTCTACTTTTAATTCTCCCATCAATACTTCAGCTTTTAGTGGTGTAGTTTTTTCCTATATAGAGGAAGGATTGCTGAATGAAAATGGTTTAACAGGAGAACTAGAACCAGGATTAGCCAAATCTTGGGAGGTATCTGAAGATAAAAAGCGAGTAATTTTTACGCTGCGAGAAGGATTAAAATGGTCAGATGGAGAACCCCTGACAACAGACGATATTATTTTTACCTATCAAGATATTTATCTAAATGAGAAAATTGCGAGTGGAATGAGAGATATTTTACGAATTGGGAAGGATGATGTTTTTCCGACAGTAAAAAAACTTGATTCACTCCGAGTAGAATTTTCTGTACCAGAACCTTTTGTGCCCTTTATCCGTTATGCTGGTGGATTAGTAGTTTTGCCAGCACATATATTAAAAGAGTCAGTTCATACTACTGATGCTAAAGGTAAACTTAAATATCTATCTACCTGGGGAACTGATACCGATCCCAAGCAGATTATTAGTAGTGGTCCTTACCGGATGACTCGCTATATTCCTGGTCAAAGAATTATTTTCGAGCGTAATCCTTATTATTGGCGTAAAGATCTTGCAGGGAATCAACAACCCTATATTGAGCGGATCGTAGTCCAAATTATTGAATCGACGGAGAATCAATTAATCAGCTTTCGGTCTGGTGCGCTGGATCATTTAGGTGTAACTCCAGGGGATTTTCCCTTACTAAAACGAGAAGAAACAAGAGGTAAGTTTAAAATCTATAATGGTGGATCGGATTCAGGTACAACTTTTCTTGGTTTCAATCTGAATCAAGCCAAAAATGATCAAGGTAAGCCATTTGTAGCTCCCCTCAAATCACGTTGGTTCCATACTTTAGCTTTTCGACAAGCAGTTGCTTATGCACTCGATCGAGAAACCATGAAAAATAATATATTTCGGGGATTAGGAGAAATTCAAAATTCACCTATCTATGTGAAAAGTCCCTATTATCTATCACCCGAAAAAGGTTTAAAGGTTTATAACTATAATCCCGATCAAGCCAAACAACTGCTATTAGGAGCTGGATTTAAATATAATAGACAAGGACAACTAATAGATGGGGAAGGAAATCGGGTTGAATTTACCTTGTTGGTGAAAGCGGAAGAAAAAACGCGGGTAGATATGGCAACTCAAATTCAGCAAGACTTAAGCAAGATTGGGATCAAAGCGAATTTACAGGTACTGAGTTTTAATTCCATTATTGAAAAGCTCTCTAATCGAGATTGGGAATGTTATGTTGGTCGGTTTGGTGGAGGTGGTGGAGTTGAACCCCATAATGGTGCTAATATTTGGTTAACCACTGGGAGACTACACCAATTTAATCAAGGTTCAGAACCAGGGGAACCACCAATTCAAGGTTGGAAAGTTTCTGATTGGGAAAAAGAAATTGACCGTCTATTCATTGCGGGTTCTCAAGAATTTGATGAGACAAAGCGCAAGGAGATTTATGCTAAATTCCAACAAATTGCTCAAGAGCAATTACCTTTTATTCATTTAGTCAATCCTCTCTCATTTGAAGCCTTGCGCGATCGCATTAAAAATGTTAAATTTTCAGCGATCGGAGGAGCATTATGGAATACTTATGAGCTAAAAGTTTCCGAGTAATAGCAGGAGTAATCGATTATGGAACCTCAAGCTCTAGCAGCTTTATTAGCATCTGTTGCAGAGGGGAATATTACCCCAACCGATGCGTTAGAAAAACTGAAACATTTTGACTTTGAACCAGTTGGGGATTTTGCGCGAATTGATCATCATCGTCGGTTAAGAACTGGTTTTCCCGAAGTAATTTGGGGACAGGGAAAAACCCCCGATCAGATTGCCCAAATTATGGGAACTATGCGTCACCGTTATCCTGTGGTAATGGCAACTCGGATTGAACCTGATGTATATATGGAAATACAGGAACAAGAGACTAATTTGTATTATTATCCTGGGGCAAAGATTTGTGCTAATGTACCCACTGCTTTAGCACCGACTTATCCAGGGATAATTGGAATTCTCTCTGCTGGTACTGCGGATTTACCTGTAGCAGAAGAAGCTGCTGTCACCGCAGAATTATCAGGATTTGAGGTAAAACGTCTCTGGGATGTAGGAGTTGCTGGTATCCATCGGTTATTGAGTAATCGACATATAATTGCTGAAGCTAATGTCTTAATTGTGGTTGCTGGAATGGAAGGAGCTTTACCCAGTGTAGTTGCTGGTTTAGCTGATTGTCCAGTGATTGCTGTTCCTACTAGTATTGGTTATGGAGCAAGTTTTGGTGGAATAGCTCCTCTGTTGACAATGTTGAATTCTTGTGCTGCGGGTGTCGGTGTGGTAAATATCGATAATGGTTTTGGTGCAGCTATTTTAGCAGGACAAATTCTGAGAACTGCTAGTAAATTACAGTCTAAAATAAATATATAACTGTTGCTGATGCCAAGCGCGATCGCTTCCGGAACCATCACATTATTTAATTTTCATTCCTTAATCGCTATCGGGCAATAGAATTTCTCGGAGAGGGGAGTTTTGGTAGTATATTTAAGGGTATAGATGAACAAATTTTACCCCAGCATCTCCCCCAATTCTATCACTATTACTTGTTTCAATGATGGTAAAGAATGCTGCACCGTTGCCCATACTACAGCAACATCAATTTGCCAATATTCATGCACCATGACATCCTTCATCCCTGCGATTGATTTCCAAGCTATATCTGGATAATACTCACGGCGATCGCTAGGAATTTTTTTCACAGCTTCACCAATAATTTCTAATAGTTTTACCACCGCTAAAATTTTCTCTCTATTGGAGCTAAAAGTATCAAAACTAACACCACTGACAAAAGTTTCAATTTCTGTAATTGCCTCCAAAATATCCTGTAAAAATTCTGGATAACTGCGCTTCATATATAAACTACCTCAGCCAAAACGCGATCGCTAATCCGAGCTTTAAGACCGTTTTTGGTGACAATATCTACCTTTAAGCCAAAAAGATCACTTAAATAGTCTCTCAGTTCCACCAACATCACAAAAGTTGGTGCTGTTTGATAATCCACCAAAATATCAATATCACTTGCTTCTGTTTGTTCACTTCTTGCATAAGATCCAAAAACACCCAGTTCAGTAATTTGATATTTTTCACACAAAGATTTTTTGTGGGTTGATAAAATTTGCTTTACTTCATCAAGAGTTTTCATGCTTTATCCTGATTTGATTGATCAAGTTATCTTTAATTATATCAGATTAAAATATTTCTGCCAATTAATTATCGCATTTTGTCCGATGATTGGGGCGATCGCTCCTGGAATGCGATCGGCTCAAGTAGGAGAGATGATTTAGTCTCAATATGCTAGACTCTTTACAAGTCATAACAAATAAAAACTGATTATGTCGTTCAAGCGTCGCGCTCTGGTAATTGGGATTAACCGATATACTTGTCCACCAAAATTTCAATCTCTAGGACACTTGTCAACACCAGCAAATGATGCTGAGAAAATTAGCTCTTTGCTCGATGCTGCATCTGGGGATCTATCCTGGGATGTATGGCGCTTACCAGAGAAGATTACATCAGATTGTATCAATGTAGCAGAAAAAGATGTTGTCTCACAAAAGAAACTCTCTCAACTTATTCATGATTTATTATATAACGAACCTTTACCAGAAGTGGCGTTACTATTTTTTGCGGGACATGGAATTAGTCGCGATGGACAAGGTTTTTTAGCAGCTAGTGATACGCGAATCGATGCTGACACTGAAGATAAAATGGGTATTTCTTTTAAGTGGTTGCGATCGCAGTTGTTAAATAGCCAAGTGAAGCAGCAGATAGTTTGGTTAGATTGCTGTCATAGTGGAGATTTACTCAGTTTTACAGCAGCAGAATTAAAAGACATCTCCTAAAACTTATAAGCTAGTTATGGTAAGCATTTTAGCGTTTTTCCTGTTTAAATTTATCATCGCTGAAACGTATATTTTTCGTAGTTTTACTTCATTGATCCAATTTCAGGTTAAAACTATGACTCACTATGATCTCGATTTCTTTATCTATTTCTGACGGATTAACTACTTTAATAAGTAAAGCATTTATTCTTAATCTTACTAACCCGCAAATCGTTAAAAATATTGATTTATATTTGATTTTACTTAATCTAAATCTCTCTTGCATTATCCTAAATATTTTGATAATTCTAATTAAATGTTCGACAAATATTCTCTCTGATGAGATCTCTTTATTTGTTTCTTTTTGTGATTGAGTTAATTCACCCCCTTTCGGTTTTTTGGCTGGTGTTTTAATTTGTTCTTCTCCTATGTAAGCTTTATCTCCACTAAATTTTTGGGTTTTTGAAAATTTACTTAAAGTTTCTCTACATATTTTTATGTCACTTGTAGGTCCTGGTTCTCCTGCTACTACATCGACAATATCTTTAGCTTTTGGTAGACTGATCACTTGGTTTTTAAAAGTATGATTTTTCTTTTTACCTGAGTAATATTTTTTCTGCTCCTCATAAGACAAAGCCCTTTCTATTGGCTGTTCTTCGCTGTCTACTATTAGTTCATAATCAGTAAGTTTTTCCAGGATTTCTGATGAATTTTCCTCAAACTTTTTTACTTGTTCTAATAGAGAACATGGCAAAGCTTCTCTTAATATTTGTTGCCAATAGTGAAAAATCTTATGAGCAGTTGATTCACTTACTTGAAACATCAATCCTAATAATTGAAAATTTAGATGATGTCTAAGATAGACTAAGGTTAAAATGATTTGCTCTTTTTTTTCTAGTTTTGATTCTCTCCCTCCTCCTGATTTAATTATTCTTACTTTCTGTTCTTCTTGTTCTTGTTCTTTTTGGTCATGCAAAATTAAAGCATATTCTATCAACTGTTCTAATTGGTTATAATTAATTCCCAATAATCGTTTAGTTTCCTTCTGGTTTTTTTGGATGTATTCCCAAGTATAATTACTCATTTTAGTAATTACTCCATTAATGTTCTAGATCATTATACCATATTTTTGGTTTTTCATTATATTATGGAGATGTCTAAAGGAATTTCAATTAGGGAGCGATCGCTGTTTGATTGCTGCGTGTCAGAGTGATCGATCGGCATTTTCGGTTCCGAATGCAGGGGGAATATTGACCCAAGAGTTAATCAAAGCCCTCAGTCCTGAATTGTACCCAGAAGAAGAATGGATTAATACTGGTAGAGTCACTGATTTAATTGAACAACGACGAGAAAAAGATCCTTTACTCAAACGCCAAATTCCCCTCTGTAAGAACTTTGGTGAGAGAATCCGGTTGTGGAAAGGTAAACAAGAAGAATTTAATCAAAAATATTTCTATCCCAGAGACTTTGGTTCTTCTATATTTGTTGGACGCGATCGGGAGTTAAATCAATTACACGAAATGTTCCAATCTTCTCCCCATGTAGGAATTGTT
This sequence comes from uncultured cyanobacterium, assembly GCA_963744145.1. Classification (GTDB taxonomy): domain Bacteria; phylum Cyanobacteriota; class Cyanobacteriia; order Cyanobacteriales; family CAWUOF01; genus CAVUSO01. Next base: position 4,424,982 of record CAVUSO010000001.1, read on the forward strand.
GCTACTAGCGGAATGGGTGGTGTCGGGAAAACTCAGTTAGCTTGGCAATATGGCGATCGCTATAAACAGGAATACCCTGGTGGGATCTGGTGGTTATCTGGAACAAGACTGGTTGATGATGTACTCAGTTGTAGTGGTAGGATGGAGTTAAAATCTCCCCCAGATTCTATCAAAGATACTATCAAAACCGATGTGGAGTTAGTGCAATGGTACTATGAGCAGTGGGTGAAAACTATTCCCCAGGGAAAGCGTTTACTCATCTGGGATGATGTGACTGATTATGGCAAAGTGCGATCGTTCTTCCCTCAAAATGATTTATATCGAGTATTGATCACAACCAGGGTAAAATTAGGTTCATCACCAGTGCAACGGTTGGAGTTGGAAGTTTTGACACCAGAAGCGGCTCTGGAAATGTTGTGTAAACTGGTTGATCGCGATCGGATTGAGGCAGAAAAGGAAGCAGCCCAGAAATTATGTGAATGGTTGGGGAGATTACCATTAGGAATTGAATTAGTGGGTAGGTATTTGGCAGGTAATCCCACCTTAGAACTGGCAAAATTGTTAGAGCGTCTGGAAAAACAACGATTGCAGACAAAGGCATTACAAAAGGTGCCAGAGGAAATGCCTTACCAAGATAACTTAGTAGCAGCTTTTGAGTTGAGTTGGAAGTTATTAGATGAACCAGCCAAGGAGTTAGGTTGTTTGCTGAGTGTGTTTGCTCTGGCTCCGATCAAAGAAGATTGGATATTGCCAGGATGGGATGAAGAGGAATTAGAGGAAGCACTAGGAAAATTGTTAAGGTTTTCACTGGTTTATCTCAATGAAAAGAAATATCTACTGCACACTCTGATTAGGGAGTTCTTTGCCCAGAAGTTAGAGACGGAGTTGAAGGATAAAGCTGAAATACTTCAACGAAATATGGCAATGACAATGGTTGCAGAGACAAAGACGGTTTATCCAACTGTAACATTGGCAGATTTGGCGCGGATGGAGAATGTGATTCCTCACTTGCAGGTAGTGGCAAAGAAATTAACCGCTTTGTTAGATGATGACGATGTATTAGGGTCTTTTGTTGCCTTGGGACGATTGGCGCAAGGACAAAACCGTTGGCTAGATGCAGAACAATGGTATGAAAATTGTTTGGAGATAAGCGAGCAACGTTTTGGCCCCACTCATCCCGACACTGCTACTTCTCTGAACAATCTGGCATTATTATACAATTCAATGGGGCACTATGCGGAGGCTTTAGCTTTGTCCCAGCGTGCCCTATCGATCAGGGAACAGAAATTAGGCCCCACTCATCCCGACACCAACGCTGTTAGAGAAAATCTGGCAATATTAGAAGAGTTGATAGAGCAACAGAAAGAAATTTAATCCGATCGTATTATTAAGGTTAAAAGTGCGATCGGTCTAAATAGTTAAAAACTGGAGATGCGCGATTTAAAAACATTAATAGCTTATTTCTAGTCTTGGGAGCGATCAGCATTTATCTAATAAAAATTTTAATTTCGTTATCCTCAAGATTACAGCCTATTCCAGACGTTCAATCTCGCGCTCAATAATCTCTTTGATAAACTCAGGCAGTTTCTTTTCTACACTGACAGCCCTTTGCTTGAGCTTTTCATAAATCTCAATGTCTTCACCTTCCCAAAGCAGATCTATTCTTCTGACTTGGCGCATTGCAATATGCTCATAGCTTTCTGGATATGCCCAGTAGCAGGATAGGCAAATCGACTGATCCTTAATGCTGTTCCAGTTTTCGCAATGTTCGCATGACCACGATTTAGCCCGATTAGCAGAGCCGCAAAGCAACATGAAGTTTTCTGGAGCTAGGTCTGGCTCACCATCAACTTCAAAAGGAACACGATGATCAATTTGCAACTCACGTTCATCAACCTCCTCAAGATAAATAAAACACTTACATCCGTATCTGCTAATCAGTGCCTTTTTAATCTGCTTGGATAAACCTGTTCTCCCAGAAAGACGAGTGAATCTTGCCTTACTAATATCTCCAAACCGATATGCAGCTATTTTTCTGCCGTCGCTTCCAGTAACACGAAAAGTCTCTAATCAATACTCCGGACAAAATTAAACTGCAATCGCACCGTAGGAAAGTAGTTCTGAGTAATTGGGATGGCTTTTGATCAAAGTCGGCTCCAAATCTAACTTCAAAATAAATTGTTCCAAAAGATGCGCGTTGAAGGCTTGGCGTTTATAAGTAGCCATAGAAAAGATAAAGGGCTCATCTTCTTGATGGTTTAATCTGGCTGATAATTTGGCAATATTCAAAGCTGTCAGACTAGCATTAAAATGAAAATCTAATTTGGCCGCATCACGGGCTTGACAATCCACTAATCCTGTAAACTGTTTAGCATCACGAAAAATAAATTCAATCTGAAAACGAGCCTGATAATACTCGTAAATTTCCAGGGCGGTCAGCGACAAATCTGTTGAAAACAAAATTAGATAACCAGTTTTGTCAGGCTGACGCTGATCAACAACCACGACAATTTTAATGTTTCTCTCTAAGGAGACATGATTAACTATCGCACTATAAATATTAACTGATTTCTCAACTTCCTGGCACCAAGTCAAACGACTTAAATTAGTGAAATTGACTTTTCCTGCATAGAGACGTGGGCGACCACGCTCTTTTTGTTCACCCTGATATAAATAACGCATATTGGCATCAATCCGCAATTTACCTAGGTAATGAAAATTGACAGATATCACCCCATCAACAAACTTTTTTTTACTATAGTACCCATCAGCTACTAGGTGGCGTATATCCGATGGAATATAGCTTTGAGCTCTTTTTAGTTGCTCTAAATACTGATCTACTCTTGTAGCTTCATCCTCTTGATTGTCCGATGTTTTCGGACTAGATTTTCGGGATTTTTTCTGATTTTTTCCTGGCGATTTTTTGGTGGTTTTTCTTGGTGATTCTGTGGGCAAAGATGGTGATGTTTGCTGAACAGATAAAGCATAAGCCGTGTTGATATCTAAATCAATAAGTGCGAGCAGAGAAATTTCTAACCCCCGTTCTGCTTGGCTCTTACTACTATTATAGAAATAATCTTTTCCATAGGTTTTTTTACCACTTTTTTGAATAAATGAACAGTCCATTGCTAAAATTTTTCGACTCGTGACCGCTAGGGCTAATTGCAGGAGTTGTTTATTTAACTCCAAAAAATTGAAGGAGCGCTGAAAATGGCGTCGATAAGTTTTTTCGTTTAACTGCGAGTAACGACTTAAATTAGTAAAATTGACTTTACCATAGACTAACAAGATAGTTGTCATTAAGGTTAAGAAAAATTTTTTTTGAGCTTTACTAATCCCAGCAAGTTGAGTTAAGATGTTTTCTAGAAAATTCATAATTATCGGTCGGGTCGAATTTACATAGTAAATTCTCTCACGATCGATATTTTTTTGGTGATCTCAGTAAGGAAAAAATTGCGCCCAATCCGTTCGGTTGCCTGATTTGGCCAGAAAATTGTTCAAGTAGAAAACGATTCAGAATCGAAAATATCTGCCAAATCAGGTTTTCGGCTAGTCCCAGTCTGTCTTTTGGCTATTGGCCGAAAACTATTGGTTAGTCAATTATACCTATAAATAATTTTCTCTCACCAAAGTGTCCGGAGTATTGCTAATGGGATACCATTTTCTCTGACATCTCTAGCTGCTCTTGGAGGATGGTTATAGCCGTAGGTTTCTTTCAACTCCTCAGTTGTAATAAATCCGTGTTGCAAGATGTGATCAATGACTGCCTTCGGTCTCTTTGCTGTTACAGATCGGCAAAGTTCCAAAAAGTCATCTGGTAACTGTTGCGAATTCTCCATGTTTTTCCCAGAGGGTTAGCTGCTTTGGTTTCTTGTCCATATAGCTGAAATCACTGATTTGAGTAGTTACTAAGCTGCTGAATAAACTTGGCGATAAGTACAATGACTCAATCGTAGTTTCTTCCTTTCCAAGTAATGTAGCCTGTGAAGATTTGCCAACTTCGATTTCGATTCTTTCAAGATTTAAGTTCTTAGGAAGAACCTTGCCAAAAACCTTATCACCCAACTTACCATCGTAACTGATAGCAAATGCGGCTCCTTTTCGATTTAACTGTTCAAGAGCTAATACAAAATCATCGAAATCTATCCCAGACAGATACCTTGAATCTCTATTTCCGCATACACCTTGATAGGGAGGGTCCATGTAGATGAAATCACCATCCTGGATTTGCTCTAATACTTCTCGATAATCCCAGCTCGTAAACTTGCATTTACCTTTAAGCAGACTAGACACACCTGCTATGTTTTTTCTCATCGTCTCAGGTTTTGTCCCTTTTCGTCTTTTGTCTGGGCTTTGATTAAACAGTCCCTCAGAATTATAACGGACTGAACCTTTAACGCATCTTGCTAGTAAATAAAGGAACAATTTTGGATCATTAGTCTCATTAAATCTTGACCTGACCTCAAAATAATGGGCTACGGAATCATCATGTTGCTCATTCCATAGTTCTAGGTAGAAATCTGCTATCTCATTCGGTCTTTCTATAGCTAGTTCTAATAGCTCGATTAGAGGTTTATTCAGATCATTTAGCCAGAATCTACGGGTAATCTGATTCGCAGACGTAGCCACACTAATCGCAGCAGTTCCAGCAAAAGGCTCTACCAACCTACCGATCTCTTGGGGAAGCAACGGGAGGATGTGCTTTGCCAAATTTCTCTTGCTACCTTGATACTGAATGAAATGGGGTAGATTCGTCATCGTCACACCAGAACAAATGATATGAAAGCATTTTACCACGAGCGATAGAGCTTCTCCTTGGCGATCGCACCACACTAGGATCTCGGTTATTCCCAAACAAATAACCTCGTGACCTAACCCAACCGTTCACCTACCGCAGATCACCTATTGCTAGTCTTGGGGGCGATCGCATGATCGCATCTCTCTAATAGACATCTTAATTTCTTTTTTTTAGTTAACAATTGCGGAATTAACCAAATTAGGTTATATTGATTTATAGAAATCGGTTATATTGATTTATTGATGTTGTGGTAAATGCGAAAGTGAAAATAAAACAGAATATACCTGTAGATCAAATTATCCTAGAAGATTGCTTACAACTGCTTCAGAAATTGCCAGAAGATAGCGTTGATTTAATTGTATCTTCACCACCTTATAATTTGGGTAAAGAATACGAATCTAAAAAAGCTCTTGATATTTATTTACAAGAACAAACCGCCGTACTGCGGGAATGTAGCCGGATTCTCAAAAATACAGGTTCCCTATTTTGGCAAATCGGAGCTTTTTCAGATCAAGGAATACTGATTCCTCTAGATATTCGTTTTTTTCCGATTCTTGAATCTTGTGGGTTACTTCCTCGGAATCGAATTATCTGGGCTAGACAACATGGTCTCCATGCTCGAAAAAAGTTCTCTTGTAGACATGAAACTATTCTCTGGTTTACTAAATCCGATAATTATAAATTTAACTTAGATGCAATTAGGGTTCCGCAAAAATATCAAAATAAGAAACACTTTCGAGGAAATCGGAAGGGAGAGTTTTCCTGTAATCCAGATGGTAAAAATCCCGGTGATATCTGGCTATTTCGGAATGTTAAACATAACCATGAAGAACAAACTATACACCCCTGTCAATTTCCAGAAGATTTAGTCGCTAGAATTATCTTATCTACAACTGAGGAAAATGATATTGTATTAGATCCTTATATGGGTACTGGTACTGTAGCAGTCGTTGCTAGAAATTATAAACGCCATTTTTTAGGAGCAGAAATTGAATCAAAATATCATCAAGTTGCCCTACGTCGTCTCAGCGGTGAACCTGATGAAAACGGATATTTTCCAAACTTAAAAACCCTGCGCGATTACGTTGAAAAAACTGGTGAAGCGATCGATAATTTTAAATTTGATTTGCAAATAGGAAATAGAGCTTCAGAACGCAGTAAAGCTAAAATTTACTCAGAAGAATATCACTTACAAGAAATGGAAGATAGATTAATCTATGAAGAAGCGGCTTTTGCTGCTACTTTACGTGGTGAAAAAATTCCAGTAGATCCAAAACTTAATGGAAAGGTCAAAGATACACCCAGATCAAATCAACAGGTAGAACAGATTGAGCTATAATTATTCATTGTTGAGGAAAATTTTATGGGTCTTTTAATCGACGGAGTTTGGCAAGATCGTTGGTATAACACAGCTAGCACAGGTGGACGCTTTATCCGAGAATCTGCCCAGTTTCGTAACTGGGTGACTCCGGATGGAAGTCCCGGACCTACTGGGAATGGAGGTTTTAAAGCTGAGACGGGACGTTATCATCTCTATGTGTCTAAAGCCTGTCCCTGGGCTCATCGGACAATGATTTTTCGGTTGCTCAAAGGACTAGAAAATATGATTTCAGTATCTATCGTTCATTGGTTTATGGGCGATCGCGGCTGGACATTTGAGCCTGGTGAGGGAGTAGTCGCTGATTCCATCTTTAATGCCAAATACTTATATGAGATCTATAATCATGCAGACGCCAAATATACTGGGCGAGTAACTGTGCCAATTCTATGGGACAAAGATACCCAAACTATTGTCAACAATGAGTCTTCAGAAATCATAGAAATAACTCGGTAAGTGGGAAACTCAGTTCTTTAGAACTGGGAGGGAAACGGCTCGTGCGGTTTTAACCGCCAGTAAATATTTCTTCAATTAGCGGAGTGGTGTGGGTCTTCTATGTATTTCTTAACCACTTCACTACTAATATTACCTGCTGTGCTTACAAAATAACTGCTTGTCCAAAGACTAGGTAATTTTAATAATTGTGGAAACTCTTTTCTTAGATAATTACTTGACCTTCCTTTAAATGCTTTAACCACCAGTGCGGGGGTGTCTGTCGGTTTAACTGCCACAAATAGATGTACATGATCTGGGGCAACTTCTAAGGCTAAAATATCCCAACCTTTCTCTATTGCCAAAGCTAAAAATATCTGACGGATTCTAGTTGCTATATCGCCGACTAGAACTGGACGGCGACGCTTAGGGATAAATACAAAATGGTAGTTAAGCAGGAACTTGACGTGATTGTGGGTTTTGTATTCCGGTAAATTTAGCATAAAAAGATTGTAGATATAAGTTGACAAATCAACTATACTACGTTATGCTGTTAATAACAAGATAGAAAAGGAAAGAAAGTGGCTAAAGCTAGAAGTAAGACGCCAAAAAAAACCAAAGTACCGTTAGGTGTTCAGCAAAATTTGATCAATGCTGAACCAGAGTTAAAAGCAATTCTTGAATTTATTTGCTCGGAGTCGAACAAACTCCACAATTGTGCTACCTACTATGCGCGTCAAATGTGGTTTAAAGCTCACCAATACGTCACCAAGTTTGACATAGTAAGGAATCTTACGGAAAATGTGCATTTCTCTGCACTACCCTCAGATGCAGCAGTGCAAACTTGTATCTCAGTGGGAGAGTCAATTAGCTCTTTTGCCAAGTTACGGGGGTTGTGGCTAAGTGGTCAACTTGAAACTAGACCCAAACTACCCAATTATCGAAAACCGGGGTATCAATTAGTTGCCTATCCTAAACGGTCACTAAGGTTAATTGATGGAAAGATTAGATTCCCTTTAGGATTACAGGTCAATGCTTGGTTTGGCATCAAAGAATTTTTCCTACCAATGCCAACTAACCTAGATTTTGAGTCTCTTAGAGAGGTCAGGATACTCCCTAGAAACGGTTGCTTTTATGCTGAGTTTATCTACCCAGTTCTAGTCGAAAAACCTGTCCTAGACCCAGCTAAATGTTTGGGGATAGACCACGGTTTGAATAACTGGTTGACAGCCGTTAGTAATGTAGGGACAAGTTTTATTATTGATGGCAAACACCTAAAGTCAGTCAATCAATGGTACAACAAACAGGTCGCCAAACTTAAAGCTAATAAACCCGAAGGTTTTTGGTCTAATCGTTTAGCTGCAATGACGGAGAAACGTAATAGACAAATGAGGGACGCTATCAACAAAGCGGCTCGGATAGTGATAAACCATTGTTTAAATAATGGGATAGGAACTTTAGTTTTTGGTTGGAATAAAAGTCAAAAAGATGGGATAGAGTTAGGCAAAAAGAACAATCAAAACTTTGTCCAAATCCCTACGGCTAGGCTTAAAGCAAGAATTCAAGAACTTTGTGAGTTGTTTGGCATTAAGTTTGCCGAAACTGAAGAAAGTTATACCAGCAAGGCTAGTTTTTTAGATGCTGATCCCATCCCAACTTACGGTGAAAAACCCGCAGGATGGACAGCATCAGGAAAAAGAGTTAGCCGTGGTTCCTATCTCAGTTCCAAAGGCACTAAGATAAATGCCGATTGCAATGGTGCAGCCAACATTTTAAGAAAAGTAGCGGTGGAGCTTGGGCTAGTCCTAAGTGAAATCAGTAGAGGTGTCTTGTACGCGCCTTTGAAGTTCAGGATCTGGACTCTTCAAGAATCTCAGTGTCTTTAGACCTGAGAGTATCAATCGGATGTTCAACAGCGCATTTAATGGATTGGGTGCAAAACAGATTGACTATTATCCTGAAGAGTTGCGAGAAGAAATAGATACTTTAAACGAGCAAATTTATCATAACGTTAATAATGGTGTATACAAAAGCGGCTTTGCTACGACTCAAGATGCTTATGAAGAAGCAGTCAAATCTTTGTTTGAAACTCTCGATTTTTTAGAAGATCGTCTTTCGACTAGATGCTACCTAACTGGAGATCGAGTGACGGAGGCGGATTGGCGACTTTTTACTACCTTGGTAAGGTTTGACGCTGTTTATGTAGGGCATTTTAAGTGTAATATTCGTCGCATTGTAGATTATCCCAATTTATGGGGTTATCTACGCGATTTATATCAAACACCTGGCGTTGCTGAAACCACTGACTTGACGCATATTAAGCGACACTATTATCAAAGCCATGAAAAAATTAATCCCACTAGGATTGTGCCTATCGGTCCGGAAATTAACTTTATGACTCCTCACGATCGAGGATTATATTCTAATAATTGAATAAAAATTGATATTAAGACCATGTGCCCCGGGCGTATGGCAATACGCCCCTACAAATTATTTATTCATACCGTAAATCAGCAACACCTCGCTGCATATATATTTATTCAGCTTCTCCACACCCTTGATCTAATATCCGTTCTTTTACCCATCGCCGAAATTCCCTTAATGCTTGACTTGTACCTGATTGTCGTCCCATTTCCAAAAACTGAGAAATCCCTTCAATAACTGGAAAATTACCAAATGTTGGACTTATTGTAGACTCTACATACTTTCCCGATCGCAATACATAAACCTGCAATTTCCGATTCTCATATCGCCAAATTTCCGGCACTCCTAACACTTTATAAGCACTTAACTGAGTTTTAGAAGTCACATCAATTTCAATAGCTAAATCGGGGGGCGGATCTATGGTTAAATCTAAACTTTCTCGCCCAATCATGCGAGCATAATTTTGGATATAAAAACAATCATCTGGTTCAATTCCAGCAGTCATATCTTGTCGTTTAAATGTCGTTGATCCATAAGGTTCCCAGTTCACTTCTAACTCATCCAGTAAAATTTTTAATAAATCGCCAATAATAACTTTTGCTTTCTCATGTTCTGGTAAAGTTATCCTAATCTCCAAGGTGCGATCGAGATAAGCTACTCGACTAGAGCGATGCTCTCCCAATTCCTCTAAAATCGCTTCAAATTCTGACCAACTCACCTCATGAAATATTACCCGATGTCCAGGTGGTACGCTAATTTGTCTGAATTGTAATGTCACCATTATATTTTTACATTCCTTTGAATCAATTAATTTATTTAAGATTCAGATCAATAAGCTTGTTTATTTAAGTATCGGTTGCAAGTCAATTTAGCTAATTCGCATAAAGATATTTATTAGATAGCATAACACAAAAAACTAGATTTTGGCATCAGTGAGTTTTGACAAAATAGGTTTTTCTTGACAAAGATCAATTTTTATGATATTATAGACAAGCTAAATGAAACGTAAATAAAATTTTGTCCGTCTTTGTAGGGGCAAAGCATTTCGGCGAAAAATCATGGTCTCAACACAGAAAACTACGACCGAAATGCTTTGCCCTCAGCCATTTACGAATCAAATAGATTAACTATAAAATACAAATAATATCTTTAACCCAACTCTATTAATAAAGCAATAAGAGAACCTTAGAACTGCATTAAATCAATTATGTCTTACAGTCAATTTACCACTATCACTAAGGTTAAAGAAGCTTTCAATTTAACCACGATCGAGGGAATTAGATTTCTCCCTGAAATTGCCCCTATTCAACCCAGTAATACTCTTGCTGCAACTCTTGAAGAAACTCTCCCACTAGCTGTGGCTACAGGTAGCGAAAAAGCTAGATCCGAGCTAATTATTAGCCCAGTTATTGTAGAAGTTCGGCGCATTCTCAATCGTCAAATTAGTCTGTTTTCGGGGGAAGATTTCAATGTAGATGAATCCCTAGGATTAAATGGACGCTGCGATTTTCTTATCAGTCGTTCCACTGAACAATTAGCAATTGAGGCACCAGTTATTGTTATTGTAGAAGCAAAACAAACGGATTTGAAAACAGGAATTGGTCAATGTGTTGCAGAAATGGTAGCTGTACAGAAATTTAATGAAGCCAAACAAAAACCATTACCTGACCTCTATGGTTCTGTTAGTAATGGTCTCCAATGGCAATTCCTCAAGCTTTCTGGAACCAAAGTAACTATTGACTTGAATATTTATCCTTTACCACCAGTAGAGCAAATTTTGGGATTTTTGGTCTGGATGGTAGGATTAGAATAGCTTTTTATGGTAAATTTGGCTAACATGATTACAGTTGCTGATGCGTTGCAGATTGCTTCTGGGTATTATCAGTCTGGTGGTTTCTCTGATGCGGAACGGGTTTATCGTTATATTTTACACCAACAACCAGATTGTTATCCAGCTCTAGTTAATTTAGGAGCAACTCTGAGAGTTAATGGTCAGTTAACAGCAGCGATCGCTTGTTATCAAAAAGCTTTGCTGCTGCAACCGGAAGAAGCGCTGATTCATGCGAATTTAGGTAATGCTTTAAAAGATGCTGGTGATCAAACTAATGCGATCGCCCATTATCAACAAGCGATCGCTTTAGGATTGAAAAATGCCGAGGTTTATCATAATTTGGGAAATGCTTACCAAAACGATGGTCAATTAACAGCAGCGATCGCGAGTTATCACCAAAGTTTAGCACTAGCTCCTGATCAAATTAAAACCTTAATTGCGTTAGGAAATGCGCTCCAAGCATTAGGTTGTGTGTGGGAAGCGATTATTTATTATGAAAAAGTTCTCACCCTGGAACCAAACCATGATGAAGCAATCTGGGATAAAGCATTTACCACACTTCTAGCTGGAGATTTAATTCAGGGATTTACGGAATATGAAAGTCGTTGGTGGGTAAAGTGCGCTCCTCATCCCCAATCCTTCCCACAACCGCTTTGGGATGGTTTACCTTTAGATGGAAAAACAATTTTATTGCATACAGAACAAGGTTTTGGAGATGCAATTCAGTTTATTCGTTATGCACCTTTAGTTGCACAAAAAGGAGGTAAGGTAATCGTTCAATGTCATCAGTCTTTAGTGAGATTATTTCGGACTATAGCTGAGATTCAAACAGTAATTGCGATCGGTGATCCTTTACCAGATTTTCATTTCCATGCACCTTTAATGAGTTTACCCCATCTATTTGGAACAACTTTAGCGACTATACCTTGTGCCATTCCTTATTTATTTCCAGCCAAATTATCTGGGGTTAAGATCATAGCTAAAACTCGTTTAAAAATTGGGATAGCTTGGGGAGGAAATACCTCTGTATATAGGGGCGATCGCAATCGTTACCGGAGTTGTCCGCTTCAATATTTTAGTCCTTTGTTTAAAATTCCAGATATTACTTGGTTTAGTCTTCAAAAGGGAGAACATAGAGCAGAATTAACCGAATTTGCAGATAAAAATCGAATTTACGATTTAAATGAACAGATCAAAGATTTTGCTGACACTGCTGCAATTATCTCCCAACTTGATTTAGTAATCACTGTAGATACATCAGTTGCCCATATTCCAGGAGCAATTGGTATTCCAGTCTGGGTAATTTTACCTTTTTGTGGGGATTGGCGCTGGTTATTGCACCGAGAAGATACTCCTTGGTATTCAACTATGCAATTATTTCGTCAAAAACAACCAGGAGATTGGTTGGAAGTATTGACAAGAATTGCGGAAACTTTAAAAATGGTGTGATCATTTTGATCTGGGTAATGCCCACTCAAGATAAGCTTTTAATTGTCTGGCCAAATCTTGAACATTAGGTTCCTCGATCATGGTATAATGATTACCTGGGATGCTGTAGGTTTCTAAAGACTGAACCATCACTTCATCCCAACCATTCGCAGGATCACTTAAATCATCAGATCGGGTTTCACTGGCTTTGAAAAGGATAATTTGGTTTGAATAAGTCTGTGGAACATACTTCTGCCAAGCTTGAAAATTCGCTTTGAAAACATCTATAATCGGACGAAGATACTCACTATTAACATCTGTTGGGAGCAGTCCAGCGCTTTTTGCTTCTTCCAAAACATAGTCAATTTTCTGGTCGAAGGTCAGAGCAGAGATATCTTCTTCAGATTTAATGAGATTTTGGTCGAAACGACCTCCGAAGTCCTGAGCAAAGTAGCTCATTAATGTTGTGTCATCAAGGTCGCTCATCATCTGGCGATCGCGATGATTAAAGACCATACTGTCCAGTAAGACCAGCAGCGCTACCTCCTGATGCTGTTGTTGGAGTTGTTGTGCCATTTCCAAAGCGATCACTCCACCCATCGACCAACCTCCGAGCAGGTAAGGACCAGAGGGTTGGACCACACGCATCGCTTCGATATAACAAGCAGCCATTTCTTCAATTTCACTTAAAGGTTGAGTTTGCCCATCTAATCCTTTAGCTTGTAGTCCGTAGAAGGGTTGCTCAGTCCCAAGGTAACGGGCTAAACTCCAGTAGCACAGAACGTTACCCCCCACTGGATGGACGCAAAAGAAAGGTGGTTTAGAACCATCAGGTTGAATTTCTACCACAGGAGACCAGGTTTGGACTAAATCTCTGTGCGATCGGATTATCCTAGCCTGTTGTTCAATGGTGGCATTTTCAAATAGGCTAGTGAGAGGTAAATTTTGTCCCAATTCCTTTTGGATCAGAGCCATCAGACTGACCGCCAACAAGGAGTGACCACCCAGATGGAAAAAATGATCGCGAACACCCACTGGAGTAGGATGAAGCACCTTTTCCCAGATTTGGACAAGTTTAAGTTCTAGGGTGTCACGAGGTGCAACCAAGGTACTTTGAATTGCATAGCGATCGCGATCGGGTGCAGGTAGTGCTTTTCGATCTACTTTACCGTTCGGTGTCAGTGGCAGTGCATCTAACACCACAAAGTTGGTTGGCACCATGTATTCTGGTAGCTTTCCCTTGATAAATTCCCGCAGTTGATGGCTGGTTAGTGATTCATCCGAGGTGACTATATATGCAACTAAGCGTTTGTCTTCAGAAATATCTTCTCGCAGCACTACTACAGCTTGTTGAATTTGAGGATAGGTATGGAGAACTGCTTCGATTTCTCCTAATTCGATGCGGAAACCACGAATCTTCACTTGGTGATCTATCCGCCCTAAGTATTCGATCTTACCATCACTTAAGTACCGGGCTAGATCACCTGTTTGGTAAAGACGTTCTGATTTGTGATCACAGAAAGGATTTTGAATAAATTTTTCTGCTGTTAATTCTGGACGATTTAGGTAGCCTCTGGCTAATCCTGCACCACCAATATATAATTCCCCAGACACACCGATCGGCACTGGTTGGAGATGGCAGTTGAGGATATAAACTTTAGTATTGGCAATTGGTTTACCGATGGAAATTAATCCGACTTGAGCATCTACCTGATCAATCAGTGACCAGATGGTAGTCTCTGTCGGTCCATAAACGTTCCACAAACAACTACTCCTAGTTTGTAATTGATTGGCTAGCTTTCTCGGTAAGGCTTCACCACCACAAAGGATTTTTAATTGAGCCGAATTTTGCCATCCAGTTTCTAACAGTAATTGCCAGGTTGCTGGAGTAGCTTGCATAACTGTAATGCCAGAGTTTACGATTAAGTCTAATAACCGTTTGCCATCAACGGTAACTTCACGATTAGCTATCACCACGTAAGCACCCACAATCATTGGTAAGAAAATTTCTAATCCCGCGATATCAAAGGTAAAAGTTGTCACCCCAAGCAGGACATCATCTGCTGTCATGCCGATGTGCTGGCACATAGTACATAATAAATTCACCACAGCACTATGTAAAATTTGTACAGCTTTAGGCTTACCTGTAGACCCAGAAGTGAAAATGGTGTAGGCTAGGTTGCTAGAGTTCACCTCAGTGATTGGGTTTTGTTTACTATGCTGGGCGATCTCATGCCAATTCTTGTCTAAATATAGCACAGTAGCGTTCTGTGACAGTAAATCTGACAAAAACTGCTGTTGCGTCAACAATACTGATACTTGAGTATCCGATAACATGAAATTTACCCGTTCTTGGGGATAACTAGGGTCAATGGGTACATAAGCTCCACCAGCTTTGAGAATCCCTAATAGTCCTATTACCATCTCGATCGATCGCTCTACACAAATCCCCACTAACACCTCTGGTCCTACTCCTAAACTCTGGAGGTGATGTGCGAGTTGGTTGGCTTTTTGATTTAATTCTTGATAGGTTAACTGCTGGTTCTCAAACACTACAGCTACCGCTAGAGGTGTTTTTGCTACTTGTTCCTCAAACAACTGATGAATACATTTATCACTAGGATATTCTGTGGCTGTATCATTCCACTCCACCAACAACTGATGTCGTTCGGCTGCACTCAACAGGGGGATTTCCCCCACCTTTTGTTGAGGATTTTTAGCGATCGCCAATAACATAGTTTGCAGATGTCCTAACATCCGCTCAATCGGATCTTGGGCTAAACGAACTGGATCATAACTAATCTTAATCAACAACTCATCCCCAGGTATGACAAATACAGTGAGGGGATAATTAGTTTGTTCAAAACCCTCGATCTTGCTAATCTGGAGTGAACTACCTTCATTCCATAAAGCAGGATTAACTGGATAATTCTCAAATATCATAATACTCTCAAACAAGGGTATTCCCCCAGGTAGATCACTCCAGGATTGAATATCCACTAGGGGAGTATAAGAATAATGTTGTAATTCCCACATTAACTGTTGGATTTGTCCGAGCCAAGATATAAGTTGTTCATCTGGGGATATTTGCAGACGTAATGGTAAGGTGTTGATCAACAATCCCACCATATTTTCCACCCCAGAAAAACCACTACTCCGACCAGAAACAGTAACTCCAAATACTACATCTTGTTCACCACTATAACGACTTAACAGTAAAGCCCAAGCAGCTTGGAATATGGTTGCTAAAGTTACGTGATGGTTTTGTGCTACATTCTGTAATTTACAGCTAATCTCAACAGACAACCGTAGTTCAATTTCTTGATAATGTGAGTCTTGCTGCTGATTTTGCGCTTGTGTTTGATCCACTACCAAAGGAGTAGGAGCCATAAACCCATCTAACGTTTGTCGACCAAAACTCCTTTGCTGCTTCCTGGTCTTGAGACTGCAACCAAGCAATATAATCACGGTAGGGATGTGGGGTGGGCAAATCACAAGTTTCACCTTGTAGTTCAGCCTGATAGAGACTTAAAACTTCTTTAAAGATAATTGGTAAACACCATCCATCGATCAAACTATGGTGGTGGCTCCAGATCAATTTATAAACGTCAGCACTTAGTTGAATTAAAGTACATCTCATCAATGGTGCTTGACTAAATTCAAAACCTTGCTTTCTTTGGGTTTGCAACAATTCTGATAATTGCTGTTGTTGCTCGCTCCCAGATAAGGAAATCCAATCCAGATCACTCCAAGGTAACTCCACCTGTTTCAACACCACTTGTAAGGGAGTTGGGCGATTTTCCCAAACCAAAAATGTCCGAAAAACTGAATGTCTATCTACAACTTTTTGCCAAGCTAATCGAAAAGCCCTAACATTCACCTTTCCCTGCAAACTCAAAGTTATTTGCTCGTAATACACCCCACTTTCAGGAGCATAAAGACTATGGAACAGCATCCCTTGTTGCAGGGGAGAAAGTGGATAAATTGACTCAATATTTTTAGTTTTACTCGTAGCTAATAACTGATCAATTTCTCCTTGATTTAACTCAGCATCAGGGAAATCAGATGGGGTATAGCCAAAAGCATCTTTTGACTGACAATGTTCAATTAAACCCCGGATTGCTTGAATATAGCTCTGCGCCAAATTTTCGACTGTGCTATGATTATAAACCTGCCTAGTGTAAGTCCAACTAATTTGTAATTCTCCTGCTAGCACCAGCGCATTTAGATCCAATAGATGGTCACGTTTTTGCTTTAAACTGTAGTTATCTCCAGTGGATTCAGGGGCAAATTTCCACTCGGTTTGGGCTTGAATTTGGTCAAATTGTCCTAAGTAGTTAAAACTAATTTCTGGAGTCGGAATTGTCTGTAGTTGTGCATTAACTTTCAGAATCTGCACATAAGTAACGCAAAATCCCATAACCCATCCCACGCTGGGGAATTGCTCGTAATTGCTCTTTAATTGACTTGAGTATTACTCCAAGCTGGTCTGATTTTGGTAGTTGCAATAAAACCGGAAACAAACTGGTAAACCAACCTACCGTCCGCGATAAGTCTACCTCTGCAAATATTTCTTCTCTCCCATGTCCTTCCAAGTCAATTAATACTGTGGTATTTCCTGTCCAATCTGCTAATATTTGGACTAATGCACTCAGAAGTAGATCGTTAATTTGTGTGTGGTAAGCTTGATTGACTAATGTGAGCAGATTATGGGTTTCTTCTCTACTTAATTTAACTACTACATTGGCGGCACTACTAACTACATTTTCTGCTTGAGTATCATGATAGTCTAAGGGTAATGAGGTTACTTCAGACCAAGGTTGGTTGAGCCAATAGCCTAACTCTTGTTTAATAATTTCTGATTGTGCATATTGGTTTAATTTCTCTGCCCAATCAATGAATGCTGTGGTTTTCGCACTTAATTGGATTGGTTTTTGGGCGCTGAGTTGTTGATAAATCATGGCTAAGTCTGATAATAAAATTCGCCAACTCACACCATCTACGGCTAGGTGGTGAATAATTATTAGCAAACGTGCATCACAGTCACTTCCCAAGTTAAACATGACCATTTGCACGATTGGACCTGTGGACAGATTTAAACTCGCTTGGTATTCTGTGGCGATTTTTTCTAAGGTTTGTGCTTGTAGGAGTTTAGGTGTTGATGATAAATCTACTACGCTAAATGAGACATGATTATCTTGGTCTTGATTTATTTGTTTGGACTCAGATGCTGCTGATGTAAATCGTAACCGTAGCGCATCATGATGTTCTATTAATTTTTTCCAAGCTATTTCAATTAGTTCACTTTGGAGATGAGGGGGAATTTGCAATAAAACTGATTGGTTATAGTGTTGTGGCTCTTGACGATTTTGGGCAAAAAACCAATGTTGAATTGGTGTCAGATGTGCAACTCCCGTTACGATACCTTGTTGAGCTATTACCCTCACTGTGGTATTGGCAACTCTGGCTAATTCGGCGATCGTTTGATTTTGGAAAATTTGTTTAGGGGTGATTTCTACTCCTGAGTTTTTCGCCCGAGCAACTACTTGAATGCTGAGAATGGAATCACCACCGATTTCAAAAAAGTTATCGTGGATGCTGACTTTTTCTTTAAACAGCAGTTCTTGCCAAATGTTGGTTAAGATTTCTTCGATCGCTGTACTTGGTGCTACATAATCATCTGCTCTAGTAATTTTTCTATCAGGGACTGGTAAGGATTGGCGATCGATTTTCCCGTTGGGTGTTAATGGGAATTTATCTAACATCACAAAAGCCACAGGTATCATGTACTCTGGTAGCTTTTGTTTCAGTAATTCCCGCAATTGATGACTGGTCAGTAATTGATCCGAGGTGACTATATATGCAACTAAGCGTCTGTGTCCTGGAACATCTTCTCGCAGCATGACTAGAGCTTGTTGAATTTGAGCATGGCTATTGAGGACTGCTTCGATTTCTCCTAATTCAATTCGGAAACCACGAATTTTTACTTGGTGATCTATCCGCCCTAAGTATTCGATCTTACCATCACTTAAGTACCGGGCTAGATCACCTGTTTGGTAAAGGCGTTCTGATTGGTGATCACAGAAGGGATTTTGAATAAATTTTTCTGCTGTTAGTTCTGGACGATTTAGATAACCTCTGGCTAATCCATCACCTCCAATGTAGATTTCTCCGAGAACACCGATCGGTACTGGTTGTAAATATTGATCTAGAATGTAAATTTGGGTATTGCTGATCGGACGACCAATAGGTACTATTTGTAAATCTGCTTGCGGTTGACATTGCCAATAAGTGACATCAATTGCCGCTTCTGTTGGTCCATAAAGATTATGCAATTCGCATTTGAGTTTCTCAAAGAAACGTTGATTCAGTTCATACCCTAGTGCTTCTCCACTACAAAATACTCGCTGTAAGGAATGGCAATTTTCTAAATTAGCCTCTTGCAGAAAAATTTGCAGCATTGATGGAACAAAATGTATAGTCGTGATTTGCTCTTGGAGAATTAAGTTAACTAAATAATTGCTATCTTTATGTCCTTCTGGTTCGGCGAATACAATTCTTGCTCCTGCTAGTAATGGCCAGAAAAAACTCCCACACTGATACATCAAAACTAAAGGGAGTTTTTTGCATAATGCGATCGCTACTATTTAATTGATAAGACTGCTGCATCCATAGCAAACGATTATGAACCCCTTGATGGATATTCATCACTCCCTTTGGTAGTCCAGTAGAACCAGAAGTGTAGATCACATAAACCAAATTATCTGCACATACCCCAGAATCAAGATTCTCCTGACTCTGTTGCTCAATCACTTTCCCATCAGTATCTAAACCAACTACCTGTGCTGGATGTGATGGTAAAGACTCTATTAAAGACTGTTGGGTTAACAATACCCTAACCCCCGCATCTGCTAACATATAACTCAGCCGTTCTGATGGATAATTCGGATCAAGAGGTACATAAGCTCCACCAGCTTTGAGAATCCCTAATAGTCCTACCACCATCTCGATCGATCGCTCTACGCAAATCCCCACCAACACCTCTGGTCCTACTCCTAAACTTTGCAGGTGATGTGCTAATTGGTTCGCCCTTTGATTTAATTCTTGATAGGTTAACTGCTGTTTTTTAAAGACTACAGCTACACCTAGCGGGGTTTTTTCTACTTGTTCCTCAAACAACTGATGAATACATTTATCTCTGGGGTATTCGGTAGCAGTATCATTCCACTCCACTAACAACTGATGTCGTTCGGCTACACTCAACAGAGGGATTTCTCCTACCTTTTGTTGGGGATTTTTCACAATTTCTAACAATAAATTCTGAAAATGAGTCGCCATCCGCTCAATTGTTGAACCATCAAACAAGTCCGTATTGTACTCCCATGAACTTAGTAATCCCTGGTTAGTTTCAGACATTGATACTGTTAAATCAAACTTAGCAATTACACTTTCTGTCGATAACTGAGCCAAACTTACACCAGGTAATTCTAATGCACTCAGGGGTGTATTTTGGAAGACAAACATCACCTGGAACAGAGGAGAATAACTTAAGGAACGTTCTGGTTGCAATGCTTCTACTACTTGTGCAAAAGGCACATCCTGATGTTGATATGCTTGGAGTGTGGTTTCCCTCACCTGAGCTAGTAGCTCCTCAAAAGTGGGATGATCGGCAAATTGGGTTCTCAACACCAATGTATTCGCAAAAAAGCCAATCAGCGCTTCAATTTCACCCTTGGTGCGATTAGCAATAGGAGTACCAATTAAAATATCTGATTCACCACTATAACGATATAGTAAAGTAGCAAACGCTGCATACAGAGTCATAAATAAGGTAGTCCCTGATTCCCGCGACAGAATTTGCAATTTTTTGGTTAAATCAGAATTTAAACTAAAACTTTGAGTATTTCCTCGGTAAGTTTGTGCATTGGGACGAGGGCGATCTGTCGGTAATTGTAATAGAGGTGGTGTACATTGTAATTGCGATCGCCAGTAATTAAGTTGAGTTTCTAAAACTTCCCCATTCAACCATTCTTTTTGCCACCGGGCAAAGTCTGTATACTGAATTGCTAAATCTGGTAAGGTTGATGGTTCTCCAATTTTAAAAGCTTGATATAAAGCAGATAGCTCCGAGATGAATATCCCGAGCGACCAACCATCAAAAACAATGTGGTGCATTGTGAATAATAAAACCGATTCTGTGGCTGATAACTGTAACCAACTGCTTCTGATTAATGGTGCTATTTCTAAGTTAAAGGGGGTATTTGCTTCTTGTTTTACTAACTGCTGTATTTGCAGTTCAATTTCTGGCTCTGGTAGTTGTTGTAAATCCACCACCTTGATCTTGATGGTGGCTTCTGAATTGATTACCTGAACTGGTGTACCATTTACTGTTGGGAAACTGGTACGGAGTACCTCGTGACGACGTACTATTTCTGCTAATGCTTGTTGCAATACATCAATATCTAGAATACCAGTGATTCGGACTGCTTCTGGCAGATTATAAGTAGCACTTGCTCCTTCGAGTTGATTCAGGAACCACAGTCGTTCTTGCGCCCAAGATAGGGGGAATTGTTTCCGATCTTTTGTTGGTTGAATGGGTGGAAGACTTAATCTACTTCCAGCCAGACGTAACTGGGTTAATGTTTGATCTAATTGAGTTACTGTCGGTGATTCAAAGACTGCTCTTAAAGGTATTTCTACAGCAAAGATAAGTCTAAGTCGGGAAACTAATTGGGTAGCTAAGAGAGAATGTCCTCCCAATTCAAAGAAATTGTCATGGATTCCTACATTCTGCAACTCTAGAACTTTGGCGATGCTGTTGGCGATGATTTCTTCGCTTGGTGTACTTGGTGCTACATATTCATATCCTCTGGTGATTTTCCCATCAGGTGCTGGTAGTGCTTGGCGATCGATTTTTCCATTTGGTGTTAACGGTAATTTGTCTAACATGACAAAGACCGTAGGTATCATATATTCTGGTAATTTTTGCTTCAGCAATTCGCGCAATTGATGACTGTTTAGTGATTCATCCGAGGTAACTATATATCCAACTAAACGTTGGTCTCCAGGAATATCTTCTCGTCGCACTACTACAGCTTGTTGAATTTGAGTATGGGTGTTGAGGACTGCTTCAATTTCTCCCAATTCAATGCGGAAACCACGAATCTTCACTTGGTTATCTATCCGACCAAAGTATTCGATATTTCCATCTGCTAAGTAGCGAGCCAGGTCACCTGTTTTGTACAGTTTATCATTTGGTATGGCAGTGAATGGATTGATGATAAATCTTTCTTCGTTAAGTTCATCATTACCAATATAACCCTTACTTAAATAAGGAGTACGTACATAAATTTCTCCTAATTCTCCAATCTCAGCTAAATTTTGGTGATTATTTAGTATTAAAAGTTGTACATCTTCAATCCCTTGTCCTAGAGGGATAATTTTACTATTCAAAGCCACCAGCTCACTTGAGTCGGGGATAATAAAATAACCCATTGCTTGCGGAGTTTCGGTAGCTCCATAGAAATTAATACAGGTTGCCTGGGTCGCAAAATCCTTGATGTTTAGGACATCCTGCACTTTTAAAATATCGCCACCAAAAAATATATAACGTAAATATGGCGTCGGATCTATGGGATTTCCTATTAATAATAATTGGGCGATCGCTGGCGTTAGATGAGTAATAGTTATTTGCTGTTGTTTGAACCAATTAGCTAATTGATGAGGTGTTTCAATATCTAATTGCCGAGGAATATATAAAGTTGCACCGATCGATAATGGTGTGAATATATCCCGTAGTAAGGGATCGTGAGATAGTCCAGAGAGCATACTAAATCGGTCGGAATCCTTCAGTCCAAAGGTCTGACAATGCCATTGGATAAAATGGGATAAAGGTCTGTGAGTACCGAGAATTCCTTTGGGTTTTCCGCTGGAGCCAGAAGTAAAAGCGATGTATGCTAATTGATCTGGCTCCACTACTATTTCTGGATTGCTAGGTGCATAATCTGAAAATAAGTGGCGAATTTCTGTGATTGAGCCTTGAGGAAGTTGTAAATTACAATTTAAAGCTAAAGTTTCTAGATAATCTCGCCAAGAATCTGTAATTTCTCCGGCTGTACTGATTTGCAACCAAGCGCGAGGTTGAGCAAGTTCTAGACAATCAATCAAACGGGATGAGGGATAAGCGGGATCGAGGATCACAAAAGCTGCACCAGCTTTGAGAATACCTAGTATTGCCCAAACTAAACCAGCACTGCGATCGCCATAGATAGCTACAATATCTTGAGATTTTATTTGATTTACCAGCAAATAATTAGCCAGTAAATTACTACGTTCTTCTAGTTCAGCGTAAGTCCATCTGACTTGTGCATCAACGATCGCTATTTGGTCTGGAAACTTTTGAGTTTGTTGCCAAAAGCTGATATGACAAGGTAGTGTCCCGTTTTTAGACAATATCTGTCGTGGATTGGGCAGCAATAATTCTGTCCTAGGAGTAGCCAAAGGAATTTCCGTAATTTTCACTTCAGGGTTGACTATCACTACTTTTGTGTCTTGGTAAGGATGACTAGATCCTACCAATAGACCTCTTGCAAAAGTCATTTTGATCAATTTATAGTAATTAGGGAAATTCTGACTACAGATCATCTATATAGTCAATCGATTTGATTCATCAATGGCTGGGCAAAGCATTTCGGTTATAGTTCTCTGGCTCTAAGCAATTATTGATCTGCCGAAATGCTTTGCCCCTACAAATCTGGACAAAACTTGCCCTGAGCGTAGTCGAAGGGTTCTGTTGATGTTTCCTTTCTGTTCGCGATCAACCAATCATCTGTAGTACCAATTTATGAAACTGGTATTATTGAACGGGCAAGATGCCCGTTCCACCAGAAAAAATGACTCTTGTGGGATGGGCATCTTGCCCATCCTAGTGATTTGTGATTTGTGGGATGGGCAAGATGCCCATCCTAGTGATTTGTGATTTGTGGGATGGGCATCTTGCCCATCCTAAGTTTCTAGCTCAATTCCTAGAGCTTTAGCGCGATCGCGTAACAGTTTAGTCTGATGACGTTCTGCTTCTAAAACTGCATTTTGTTGAGCTAATTCAGCTAGAGCTTGTTCTTTTTTTTGTTGTTCTTGCTGTAAATTAGCCTCAGCCTGATCAGCGCGGAATTTTTCTTGTTCAGCGCGAAGTTTTTCTTGTTCAGCGCGAAGTTTTTCTTGTTCAGCGCGGAATTTTTCTTGTTCAGCCCGGAGTTTTTCTTCCTCGGCTTTTTCCGTACCCAATAATACTAAATTTCCTTCTCGATCGTAAAATCTAATCCAAGTTGCTTCTTCTTGCAAAATTGTTCCTTTCCATTTTCCTAACCATAATTCCAGAGTGTTACACCATAACCATCCTCTTTGATCCGGAACTAGCTCTTGGTATTTTCCATTGGAACCTAGACTCCATCCTTGTAAAGAATTTTCATCAAAGGGATCATAGATCAGGTAATCCTGAGTATGAAATGTCTGTTCATAGATATTCTTCTTTTCTTCTTTATCTACTTTTGCTGTAGTTGGGGACAGTAATTCCACAATGATATCGGGATAACGTCCTTCTTCTTCCCATACTACCCATCCTTGACGTTGTTTTTTTCCATCGACGTTTAAGACTACAAAAAAATCTGGTCCGCGAAAATCTTGGCTGCGAACCTGTTTGCTGCTATAGTACAAAAACATATTTCCAGCAGCAAAAAAGTCATTTCGTCCTTGATAAGCTTGATAGATCGCATCAATCAAGCTATTCATAGCGATTCGATGTCTATTACTTTCCAAGGGTTCTCCATCATCAAAGATTAAATCGGTTGGGGGAAGCGGTGGTGTCCAGCTTGCTTGGGTTTCACTCTCTTGTGCTTGGATCAGATTGGTGGACATATACAGATCCTTTTTTCAGATTTCTTTGATTATATCCGAAATTTGACTTTTTAGACAATTCGCGATCGCGCTCACCATATAATTAGCGATCGCAAACTTTTTTATGATCGGTTGAATTTCTGGTTTAATATAGTAAAATCATTACCAAAAGATCGAGTCATACCATGTTACGCAAACCAAACAAAAATTTAACTCCGGAATTGTGGGCTAGTTGGAAACCTTTTGGAATTGGAGAACAACACCCCAATAATTATTATGAAGGTTGGAGAGCTTTTTGGGAAAATTTAGACGAATTACCATATACTTGGCGTATTCTCACCCAAGGTGTTTGTGATGGATGTGCTTTAGGAACAACGGGGATGAAAGATTGGACAATGGACGGGTTACACCTGTGCAATGTCAGAATGAGACTTTTACGTCTTAATACTATGCCCGCTTTTGATCATCACATATTAAATGATATTTCTTCATTACAAACTAAATCTAGTAGTGAATTGCGTCAATTAGGAAGACTTCCTTATCCCATGATCAGACAACGTGGAGAAAAAGGTTTTCATCGAGTCAGTTGGGATGAAGCTTTAGAATTAATTAGTGCGCGGATTCGTGCTACTACACCCGATCGTCTGAGTTTTTATCTCACCAGTCGGGGAATTCCGAATGAGACTTATTATGTGACTCAAAAAATTGTGCGATCGCTAGGTACTAATTCCATCGATAATGCAGCAAGAGTTTGTCATTCTCCTAGTACCGCAGGATTAAAAGCAGCTTTGGGAGTCGCAGCAACTACTTGCTCTTATCGGGATTGGATTGGTACTGATTTATTAGTCTTTATTGGTTCTAATGTTGCAAATAACCAACCTGTAACAGTTAAGTATCTCCACTGGGCTAAAAAAGCTGGCACAAAAATGGTAGTAATTAATAGTTACCGTGAACCAGGAATGGAACGCTATTGGGTGCCATTAATTCCTGAAAGTGCTTTATTTGGTACTAAATTTGCCGATGATTTCTTTCTGGTAAATGTTGGGGGAGATATTGCTTTTCTCAATGGTACTTTAAAACATCTGATAGCCAATAACTGGTTAAATAATTCCTTTATTGATCACTATACTACTGGGTTTACAGAATTAAAAGCTACTTTAGCAAATCAATCATGGGAATCATTAGAACAAGTTTCAGGTAGTACCCGTGAACAGATGTATGCTTTTGCGGAAATAGTAGGAAAAGCCGAAAAAGCTGTATTTGTTTGGAGTATGGGAATTACCCAGCATGAATGTGGTGAAAATAATGTACAATCTATTATTAATTTAGCATTAACTCAGGGATTTATTGGTCGGACAGGATGCGGATTAATGCCCATTCGTGGACATTCTGGAGTCCAAGGTGGAGCGGAAATGGGAGCTTATGCTACAGCATTTCCTGGTGGTAAACCAATTACTCCAGAAAACGCGGCTCAACTTAGTCAGATTTGGGGTTTTGATGTTCCCACCACAACTGGTTTGATTGCTTCAGAAATGATCGATCATGCAGCAAAAGGAAATCTGGATGTGCTATTTTCGATCGGAGGAAATTTCTTAGAAATTATGCCCGATCCGAATTATGTAGAAATGGCTTTAAGTCAGATATCTTTAAGAGTACATCTGGATATAGTGCTGTCTAGTCAGATGTTAGTTGAACCTGAAGATACAGTAGTTTTATTACCTGTAACTACCCGTTATGAAATTCCTGGTGGAGTCACTTCTACTAGCACAGAAAGACGGATTATTTTTAGTCCAGAAATTCCTGGTCGTCGCATTGGAGAAGCACGTCCGGAATGGGAAGTCATGATGGAGTTAGGACAAAAAGTACGTCCAGAAATTGCCGATCGGTTAAAATTTAAAGATACCACAGCGATTCGGACAGAAATTGCTCAAGTTGTCTCTTTTTATGATGGAATTCAACATTTAAAACAAGCTGGAGATCAATTTCAGTATGGTGGTGATCATCTTTGTCAAGATTGGAAATTTCCCACTGCGGATGGGAAAGCTCATTTTGCAGCAATTTCTTTACCATGTCAACCTGAATTACCCCAGGGATATTTTCGGGTAACAACCAGGAGAGGTAAGCAGTTTAATAGTATGGTTCAGGAACAAAAAGATACTATTACTGGTGCAGAACGTGAAGCAATTTTTATGAATCGACAGGATACAGAGAAGTTAAATTTACAGGAAGGAGAAATAGTGATTTTGAAAAATGAATTTGGAGAATTGAAAGGAAAGGTATATATTGCACAAATTTTACCAGGCAATTTACAAGTACATTGGCCCGAAGGTAATGTATTATTAGATAAAAATAAGCGATCGCATCAAGCTGGTATTCCTGACTATAATGCTTTAGTACAGTTAAGTGTAGGGGTGAAGCATTCGGGCGACAATTGAGCAATTAAACTTTACCCTGAGTTTACCCTGAGCGTAGTCGAAGCTTGCCCTGAGCGTAGTCGAAGGGGGCGTAGTCGAAGGGCAGTAATATTATCCCCGAATGCTTCACCCTTCTTTTTCTGCTGAGTTCCCCAAAAATATTCTTAACTGAACTGTATGGGATTATAATGCTTTAGTACAGTTAAGTGTAGGGGTGAAGCATTCGGGTGACAATTGAGCGATTAAACCAGTAACATTATACCCGAATGCTTCACCCTTCTTCTGCCGATATCTCCTGAACTGTATTGGATTATAATGCTTTAGTACAGTTAGAAAAACTATGAAAATCACTCCTAGTAGTAAAATAAATACTCAAGTTTGGGTAGTAGAAAAAGGGATCTTGCGATCGCGAACTGATCGCTTAGTGACGGAAGAACCTTTAGAAATCCGTCTAGTTGTGGGTGGAGCATATCGCACCATTGCGATTACGATGCGAACTCCTGGAAATGATTTTGATTTAGCTGCGGGATTTCTCTATAGTGAAGGTATAATTTATGGTCGCGAAGATATCCGACGGATGAATCACTGTATCGATCCTGGAGTAGAACCAACCAATCGCTATAATATCGTTAATGTTGAACTTACGACAGATATCTTCCCAGAATTAACCACCTTAGAGCGTCATTTTTACACTAACAGTGCTTGTGGAGTTTGTGGAAAAACTAGCTTAGAAAGTTTGCGTCATCGAGGATATTTAGTAAATCAGTCAGATGTAAAAGTTGCAGCAGATATTTTATATACATTACCAGAAAAATTGCGATCGCGACAGTCCATATTTTCCAGTACCGGAGGTTTACACGCTGCGGGTTTATTTAATGTAGATGGAGAACTAATTGCTCTCCAGGAAGATGTCGGGAGACATAATGCTTTAGACAAGTTAATCGGTGCTGCTTTATTAACTGACAGTTTACCATTCAACAATCAGATTGTGATCGTGAGTGGAAGAACTAGCTTTGAACTTTTACAAAAAAGTTTAATTGCTGGAGTCCCAATTATCTGTGCTATTTCTGCACCTAGTAGTTTAGCAGTAGCTTTAGCACAGGAATTTGGGATTACCCTCATTGGTTTTCTGCGGGGGGAAAAGTTCAATATTTACTCTCACTTAGAACGGATAATTTTACCAAATATCAATTAATCAAGTTTTCAATATTGGTTTTGAGTCCATTACAAATGTCATCTAGGGGTAAATCGTTAGGATCGTAACCAAATGGGTTTTCGATTTCAATACCAATTTCTTCGATTCCTAGGATTGTAAAACTAACTAAAGCGATCACTGGAACAGTCCCCCATCCAAAATCTTTGACTATCTGAAACGGTAAGACTAAGCAGTAAAGTAATAGTAATTGTTTTAAGTGGATATTATAAGCTAAAGGTAGGGGAGTTTTTAAAATGCGATCGTAGTTACCTTGACTATCAACTATACTTCTCATTAAACTTTGAACTGCTGCTATTTGAGGAGCATTACTGATCCGATTAAGTCTAAATTGCTGTTGTAAATATTCTTCAATCCAAACCCCAATCTCTAGGGGAGGATTAGAGATATTCTGAAGACGTAAATATTGCTCTGGAGTCATTAATTGTTCCAACTCACTATTAACAGATTCCGATCTTAGATATAATTTAGTAGCGATCGCAAAAGCAGATAGGAGTCGTAGTGCTGCAATTTTCTTAGTCCGATCTTCTGGTTCAACTTCTTCAATAATTACCCGAATCAACATGGCTAAATTCAGGATATCGTTAGCTAAACTTCCCCATAACTTGCGACCTTCCCAATATCGATCATAAGCAGTATTAGTGCGGAAAACTAATAATAATCCTAAAATAATTGACATACTGGTGAGTAATGGTCCCACCGGTTGAGCTACAGGAAATTCTAACCCATTTAGAACAGAAATAAAAAATGCAAAGAGACAAATGCCAATTACTCTTTGATAAATTGCACCAATAACTGATCCCTTAAGTTGAAAAACTAATCTAAACCAATTATTTTGTCGCATTTTCATTTTTCCTTTAGAGCTACAGCTTGCATTGCTTGATTCTAGCCACTACAGAACAGTATATTCCGTCCTTATATCAAATTCCAACTATACCAGTCAACTATCAAGTTGATTTTTTTAGATAGCGATATGAATGGAACTGTAAATCTTGAGCCCTTTTCTAGGAAGAGCCACATTTTACCCAATATTGACAATTAGGATAATCATTGTTAAGCTAATCACTTTTTTTTAAGTATTTTTACTTAGAAATAATCGAACTGAGTAAAAACACCATTGTCTATGGTTAAATAGGTAACTATAGTAGAAAATTTAACTGATTGAGCCGATCGCCTTTGAACAGGACCAAAAAACCCTATCACAATTTGATCTAATTCACAATGCCAAATAAATTTATCAACTTATTCCTATTGAGTGCATTTACTTATCTTGGGTTAGCACCATTACCTGTGCAAGCAAAACCGAGTTTATTAAATGAAAACCATCCTACCACCATTGCTCAAGATCCCACATCAATTTGTCCAGCACAACTAGGTCCAGCAATTAATGCGATCGTCAACCGTTCCCAATTTCGTCGTGCTCACTGGGGAATTCTAGTCGAAACCCTATCCAATGGTCTAGTTCTCTACCAGCATAACCAAAAAGCTTACTTTATCCCGGCTTCTAATGCTAAAATTCTCACCACAGCTAGTGCTTTAGCCAAATTAGGTTCTCAATATCAGATTCGCACTTCTATATATGGTAGTAGCGATGGCACTTTATCAGTTGTGGGTCGGGGAGATCCTAGTCTGACCGACAGTAGTCTCACTAATTTAGCAGAACAACTAAAACAAAAAGGAATTACCCAAATTAAAGAATTAGTAGCAGAAGATGGTTACTTTACTGGTAATCTAGTCAACCCCACTTGGGAATGGGAAGATATCCAATCTGGTGATGGGGCTCCCGTTAATAGTCTCATTGTTAATCAAAATACCATAGGCTTAACTCTATCACCCCAAGGAATTGGTCAACCCCTACAAGTGAATTGGGCAGATCCGACGGAAGGAACAGGATGGAAAATTGACAATAAATCTGTGACAGTTAGCACCAATGAAACAGAATTTGTGGATATCAGTCGAGATTTTGACCAAAACTTAATTCGAGTGAATGGACAACTCCATGTTGGTTCAGAACCGGACACTGCATCGATCGCAGTTAGTAAACCTACGGAACATTTTTTACAACGATTTCAGAAAATTTTAACCACAGCGGGAATTAATGTTGGAAAAATAAAAATCGGTAGTAGTAAAGGACATGAAAACGAGCAGGAATTAGCTGCGATTGACTCTCCTCCTTTAGCCAAGTTATTAATGGATACAAATTTACCTAGTAATAATTTTTATGCTGAAACCTTACTGCGATTGCTCGGTGCCACTACCAATCAAAGTTCTCAGGACACCGATACTAGCACAAAAGGATTAGAGGTAATCAGAGATACTTTAACCAAATTAGGAGTTGATCCCGATAGCTACGTTCAAGCTGATGGATCGGGGTTGTCACGTCATAATCTAGTCAGTCCCGAAGCTTTAGTTCAAATTCTCAGAGCAATGGTCAATATTCCAGCAGCTTCAGTGTGGAAAGCTTCTCTACCTGTAGCTGGAGTCAGTGGAACTCTGATGAATCGGTTTCGGAATACCCCAGCGCAAAATATTGTCAGTGCTAAAACCGGGAC
Source organism: uncultured cyanobacterium (assembly GCA_963744145.1). Lineage (GTDB taxonomy): Bacteria > Cyanobacteriota > Cyanobacteriia > Cyanobacteriales > CAWUOF01 > CAVUSO01. The sequence continues at coordinate 4,455,344 of CAVUSO010000001.1, forward strand.
TCTCCAAGGGATTGTTTCCCTGTCCGGTTATATCAATGCTCCTGAGCAGGAACCGCTAGTTTTTAGTATGATAATTAATCAATCAGCAGCTAATGCTGCTACTTTACGTCAACCAATCGACGAGATCGTGATCTTACTAACAAGTTTACGTCGTTGCTAATGCTTCACTAATTAAGCATTTGTGATTAATAAAATTTACCTCGGCTTCCTGACTATTAGAGGATCTGCTCTATGAATAGTGATACGATCAAACCTAATGTGCAAGTCCTACAAAAAAGTGTCATCGAGTTGCTCCGTACAATTAACGCGCTGATGAAACGTGCTGCTCAAGAATTAGCAACCGAAGATCATGGGACTAAATATGAGGTTTTTCAGCAGGAAATCATGAATGAGAGTCGGAAGGTAGCTCAGTTAGAGTTAACCATGGCGATCGTGGCACCGATGAAAGCTGGAAAGTCAACAATTATTAATGCTATTTTAGGACAAGAGCTTCTCCCTAGTCGCAATGCAGCGATGACTTCCCTTCCCACAGAAATTGTTTTTAATCATACTATTGCTGAACCGATTCTTAAACTCAGTCCAGCTGTATTAGAAGTGTTTGAATTGACTTTTGAAGTCCTGAAAGCAAAAATTGGTAGTGCTAGTCTCGGTCGGGTGTGGGAAACTAAGTCGCAATATCCCCATTTGATGGATTTATTAAAAAGAATTCAAGCTTCCGAAGATTTACCGATTAAGTCAGAAACATCTGGACGTGAAGCTGTCTTGAAAACTTTGACCGATTTGAATGATATGGTCAGACTGTGTAATTTATTTGCACCCCTATCAGATCCCTTACAATTTTTGATGGATTTACCTCGGCTCGAAACTCCTTTAGTGCGATCGCAAACCGGGAAATCAATGTTAGGAAACTTGGTCTTGGTTGATACTCCCGGACCAAATGAAGCTCGGGCAGATTTAGAATTAGCTAATGTGGTATCTAAACAGCTCAATAAAAGTTCAATGGTCTTAATTGTCTTAGATTTTACTCAGTTAAAAACTGAAGCAGCAGAAAAAGTCAAGCAAGATGTGGAAAAAGTAATTAATTTACGTGGCAAGGATAATCTATATGTTTTAATTAATAAAATTGATCAACGTCGCAAAGGTGATATGAATGAAGAAGGGGTACGTGATTTTGTCGCATCTGAATTAGGATTAGATAGTAAAGACCGAGTATTTGAAATTTCCGCCCGTTGGGCTCTATCTGCATCGAATTTTATTCAGGAAATCCAAGATGATCCTAATTGCTCAGTTAAGGAAATGAAAACTGGGCGATCGCTAGCTCAAGAAGTATTTGTGACTTTAGATGATGATGAGCTAGAAGTAGCACTAGAATCGGTGACTACGGAGAAGCTCTATAACCATGCTCAACGTCTATGGAAAAAATCCAAATTTGCACCTTTTTTAGAAAGTGCTATTGATGTATTAATCGCACAAGTTGTACCCCACTGTATTCGCTCCGCGTTGAATATGAGTCGTAATTGTTTAATCGAATTACGAGATGATGTCACCCTCCGACGTAGTGCGATCGCTCAGGATGCGAAGAAATTAAAAGCTGAAATTCAAGCAATTGAAGCTGATTTAGTCCGGTTAGAAGCTTGTCATCATCGTTCTCAAAAAGCGATCACTAAAATCAAACAGCAACTATCTCAAGCTCTTGAAACTAATCTCAAAGTCCTGAAAGACATGGCTCAAGTTAGCTTGGAAACTTATTTTGTTCAAGAGGAATATCAACGCTCTGATTTAATTAAGCGAGCTGATATAAAAGCCAGAAAAATGTTACTAAAACCCTTAAGCGAGTTTGACCTATTTCCGAATTGGATTTCCCTCCGTCTCAAGTCTCAGTTAGAATTTAAAAGTGCTGGAGTAGTAGTATTTGCTAGTGCTAATATTGCTGAAGAATTTGCTGAATTAGCTTTAACTTATGCTAAACGTAGTGTGGATATATTAATGCAAAGTACCCGAGAAGAATCTTGTAAGCAAATTGAACAAGCACGACAAAATGCGATCGATGTTTTAAAATGGGAAACTGAACCAATTATTGTCGGAGCTAGAGATCGATTAAATAAATCTTTTAATGTTAATCTCGAATTACCTACCCTGATTTTAGATAGCGGAACTAACGTTGATTTTGTCCAACCTAGAGTCAAAAGTCATACTAAAAAAGTAACGGAATATAAAAAGATTAAAAATCGTCCTTTTTGGTTACTGTGGTTGTTGGAAATTGAACGGACTGTTAAAATTAATAAAGAGGAAAATTATTATACAGTTTCGATGCAGGAATTAATTAATCAATTTAACCAATCAATTGAAAAGAATATCGAACATATTAATCAACGTTTAAATGAATATTTAGATGCAGATTTTCAGCAAAAGCTCGAAATTTGTTTTGCTGATTTAAGTGCTTATCTCAATAATTATCAAGATAGTTTAAAACAAGCGCAAAAAGACCAAAATTTATCATTATTTAAACAAAATGAGTTAATTCAAGGATTAGATCCTTTTGTCCAAAATTCCACCAGATTAATAGACAAAACTGAGAAGATTCTGAAACAAATCAATAAATTGAAAATGTTAGAATAGCATCATTGGGGTAAGCAATGCGATCGCGCTTCGGTTAATATTCATCTTAACTTCATTCTCTAGTCATAAGTTTGTCAAACCTCTCTGATACTATCAAAATATTGCTGGCTAGGCAATGGTTACATAGTTTGATTGTTAAGGATACTCCTCTAACCTCTCAGGGAAACTGAGAGGTTTTTTTTTCTTGAATAGAGGGCAAAGCATTTCGGCATATAAATGATTGTTTAAGCGTTTACCCTGAGCGTTCCCTGAGCGTAGTCGAAGGGCGTAGTCGAAGGGCAGAATAATATTACTGAAATGCTTTGCTCTCACACCTATGCAGCCAACCGATCAATTATATATCAATACTCAGTTACAGCCTATGACCTGTTTATGCAGTTCATCAAGGTGATCTGTGGGGCAGGGCGGGTTCATTAAGGTTATTTGTGTGTAGCAAATTCATCGGTGAACCCGCCCCTACGAGCGATCGAAAAAACAGGTTAACTAACCGATAATTGTTGACAGATCTCTGTATTTACCCGATTATTTTGCTGAATCGGAATTTCAATATAAAACTCTGTTCCCTGTCCCGGTTGGGATATACAACGGAGCGATCCTCCATGTTTTTCAACGACTATTTTATAGCTAATCGACATTCCCAATCCCGTACCTTTACCAATTGGTTTGGTGGTAAAGAAAGGATCAAATATCCGTGTTTTGATCTCTTCAGGTATTCCACCTCCATTATCAGCAATCCGCACGATCACCCCATGAGAATGGGATATTTCCGTGCGAATCCAGATGGTGGGAATAGTAATTTGAGGATTAGGATTAAGGAGATGAGGATGCTCCGATTCAGAATTAATTAATCCTTTATTTTGCTCTTCTAAAGCATCGATCGCATTAGCAATAATATTCATAAAAACTTGATTCATTTCACCAGCACAGCATTCTACTAATGGTAATGGGCTATAATCTTTAACTATTTTGATCGCTGGTTTTTCTGTGCTACGCATTTTTAACTGATGCTGTAAAATTAATAGGGTACTTTCAATTCCTTCATGGAGATCAACTAAGTGCATTTCTGATCGCTCCAGTCTGGAAAAGTTTTTCAGAGATTTAACAATATGGCGAATCCGTTCCGTTCCCAATTGCATGGAATCAGTAATTTTATTAAGATCTTCAATGATAAATTCTAAATCAACATTTTCGATATAATCAGCAATTTCTGTGCTTGGCTCTGGATAATATTTTTGGTAAAGAGCTAACAATTTCAACAGGTCTTTGATATAGGAATTGCTATGGCAAATATTACCATAAATGAAGTTAATTGGATTATTAATTTCGTGAGCTACTCCTGCTACTAATCGACCCAGACTAGACATTTTCTCTGTTTGTATTAATTGCAGTTGAGTTTCTTGTAAATCCTGTGATGCTTGTTCCAGTTGTTGGGATTTTAATTGGGCAGTAGCAATTGATTCACAATTTTGCTGGTATAATTTTTCTTGTTGATGAGCGATCGCAATTTCTTCAGCTTCACTTTCTTGCTGATATTGAGTAACCAGCAAATCTAACCCAGCTAATAAGTCTGTTTCTGCTGCATCTAAAATTACTTCTAGTACCGGAATATCTGGAGAGAATTTTCCCTCAATATTGGTCATCAAGTTTCTGACTTGGGCAATATAACTCCGGACTTGTTTGTCTAGCTGAATCGGTGGTTCAAAATAAATTTTCCAAATTTTCCCAGAAGGATTTCCTGGTAAATTGAGATCGAAATCACCACGAATTAATCCATAATGGGTTTTTTCCATTAGATCGACTGCTGCTAGCAATTTTTGACGTAATTGTTTTTGTTTAGTTTGCTCAGAAGTAGTAACTAATTTTAAACAAAACAAAGCAATCCGTTGGCTCAACATTCGCTGTCTTCCACTCAGATTAATTACCGCAGCATTAATTTTTCTCACAGTAGTAAGTTTATTCACGTCAAAATAATCGCTTAATTCCAGCACAGGTGATCGCTCCAATGGTGCAAATTTTGGCAAATTTTTCCTAGCTGTTTGACCTAACTAGCGGTAGGTTAATCTCTTATTCTTTAATAATTACGTTAGGAAATCAGTATAATTTATTACCAAATTTGATTGAGCCATTGAAAATGTAATAATATTTTTATATTTAACTAACTGGTGCGAAAATTGCATGAGGGACTCTCCAGAGTCCCAGCAAAACTCTGTCCAGGGATTAACCTTTAATCAGGAGCAGAAAATGCGATCGCTCGATCATGATCAGTTATCCCACAAATCCCTGATAATAAAAACCAACCTAGGGTATTAACTCGAAAATCAAACAAGCTGACATCAACCGTATTAAATAAAGTACAACCAGCAAAAGCTACCAAATAGCTAAATAAGATTAATTGATCTTGCTTCCGACCAGACCAATTTTGACATAACCAGACTCCCTGAGCAAAAACCCAACCAATTAAACCAAAAAATAGCATAGTTGCAGGAATACCGGTTTCCGAAGTTAACATGAGGAGCAAATTATGAGGATGACCTAACCAGAATTGCATTTTGGCTTGATAAAGAGGAGTAAAATTTCTTAATCCCCAACCTGTGAATGGACGTTGTTGAGTTAACTCCCAAGCAAATTTCCATTGAGTTGTGCGTAGATCTGCGATCGGTCGATTTGGATTCAATTGATCGGTAAGTCGAGCCCAGAAATAAGCAGGAACAATTTGTCTTAACCATTGTCTGATCGGATCAGGACCAAATGCAGACCAAAGGATAACTGTTGCGATCGCAGTAATTCCTGTAATTAACCACCTCCAACCATAATAGATCGCAAAAGCTAAACTGCCTAAAAATGCGATCGCCCAAGCATTACGAGAATCAGTTAAAATTAGTGCGATCGCATTACCGACAACGACTAGACTGAGAATTAGCCAACACCACCAAATTTTACTTTTAAATCTGGTTATTTTCTGAATCTGCTGAATCCGTTTTAACTTTTGAGCAGTTTCCACCCACAATCCTAAGCTTAAGATCAAAGTAATGATCAAATAACTAGCTAAAGTATTAGCATACATAAACACTGAAGCTATTCTTCCCGGAGGATTTCCACCTGATTCCAACACCCAACCGACAATTCCCTGTAATAAAAGAGGACTAGACCAACTAAACCATAGCTGTCCTAATCCCAAAATTACGACTGGAATTGAGGTAATTACAATTATCCAGGATAATAACCGTAACTGACTAGGTATTTGAATCAAGGTACTCAGACCAGCAAATACAATAAAATAAGGTAAGAAATTAAATGTTCCTAATAAAGCATCTCCCGGGTAAGGAGCAAAAGCAGAGATCAGGAGCAACCACAAACTAAAAATCCCTAATCCCCAGATCAGGGGACGACGAATAATTTGACGATGATATTCTTTCCAAGTACCTAAAACTCCTAAGACAATCAGCATTCCTCCCGGTAAGGGAATTAAAACGAAGATTGATAGACCCACCAAAATTAAGAACCACCAAAGTTGTAACCGGGGGTCAGAATGTTGGAAAAAAGGTAACGGTAAACAGTTATAAAACAAAATAATTCAATCTCAATCGACTAAAGATTATCTTAATCGAAGAATAACCTAATCAAATAGTTTGCCATGAATCAGCAGCAGGAACAAGTGGGTCAAGTTGGGGACGATCGGATTGGTTCCAGTTTTCCACACTCCGATATTAAAATTGTTTTTAGGAAATTAAAGAATCTAGCTAATCTGCTCTAGACATATTGCTGCATCTTCGGTTATCATCAGCTCGCTCTTTCAGAAAACCATCAAAAAAGAGTACAATCGGTTCAAATTACATCCATTTTCAATCAAGGAACTTATATGATTGAGTTGATTAGGTCAAGCAGAGTTAAGATATGCGGTGGTTTGTCTTATCAACTTCCGATATGGCTTCTTGGTTGCGTTTCCTCAAGCGGATAAACTGGCAAGCTTTTCAACAGCGTCGAGTTGGCACAATCTTGATTTTAGGTATTTTCCTAAGTATTATTTCTCTGAGTTTATTATTGTTTCAGGCATTGTTTCCATCTGCTTCCTCCCTTCCTCAACCGCTTCTTCCGGTTGTGCGAATCAGCTCTCAATCTCTAGAACCAATCACACCCATATTTTCCTATCCTGGACTTGATTCTCGCAAAGTAGCTCTGGGAGAAAAACTATTTCACGAAACTCAACTGTCACACAACAACCAGATATCCTGTGCTAGTTGTCACAACTTACAGCAAGGTGGTACGGATCAACTACCCCATTCTGTAGGAATCAATGGACAGATATCCTTCATGAATTCTCCCACGGTATTTAATTCTGGATTGAATTTTAAACAATTTTGGGATGGAAGAGCAGCCACCCTAGAAAAACAGATTGACGGACCAGTGTTAAATCCCCAAGAAATGGGTTCAACCTGGACTGAGGTGATCGCCAAATTACGAACAGATCAGCAATATAATCAGTCTTTTCGACAAATATATAACAGTGATATTCAGCCCGAAATGATCAAAGATGCGATCGCAACTTTTGAACGATCTTTGAATACTCCTAACTCGAGGTTTGATCGTTTGCTGAAAGGTGAAAAGCTGGCAATTACAGCAGCAGAAAAAGCCGGTTATGCGCTGTTTAAATCCTATGGTTGTGTTGCTTGTCACCAAGGTGTGAATATGGGTGGCAATATGTTTCAAAGTATGGGAGTAATGGCTGACTACTTTGCCAATCGAGGACATATTAATCAAGCTGATTATGGTCGGTTTAACTTAACTAAAGACCCTCGCGATCGCTATGTTTTCAAAGTACCCAGTCTGCGTAATATTGCGCTTACTGCTCCCTATTTCCATGATGGTCAAATCCAGACTTTACCAGAAGCAGTGAAGCTGATGGGGAAATATCAACTCGGAATTGATATTCCATCCCAAGATGTAGTTTTGATCTGGCAATTTCTTCAAACCCTGACTGGAGAGTATCGAGGAGAAAGCTTATGACCCCAAATCGAGTCCGCACTATTTTAATCAGCATCATCATCTCGTTGCTATTGACTGGATTATTTATTAAAACTCAGGCGCTAAATCTTGATCATCATTATCAACTACTGGTACAAATTCGTCAGATCAAACAAGCAGACGCGATCGTGAATTCGGATCTACTGAAAAGTCGGTTTATGTTAGACTCTAACTATGATAATTTGGTAGCAGACTGGCAAATATTCCAGCAAAATTTGCAGATTCTCTCGATATTTTTGCAGACTTCTAGCGTGGGAAAATTGCCGACTGTGCAACAATATTGGCAAGCAATTGTGAAAGTGAGCGAGGAAAAAGAAACTGCCATTGAACGATTTAAATCTCAAAATGCGGTATTACAAAACTCTGAATACTACTTTCCCACCATCAGCTATAAACTACTAAATAAATGGTCAGATTATTCCCAGGATGTTCCAGTTAAAGCGACATTAGAACAACTTATCCATGATTTTTTGATCTATCAAATGAATGCAAGACAAGATTTACAATCTTCTGTTGTAGCTGATTTAGATAGATTGCAATTATTGGCACCACAGTTACCATTAGAATCACGTCTAGAGCTAAATAATCTGATCGCTCATGGTAGAAAAATGCTGAGTCTGAAATCAGAAATGACTGAACACTTATCCTACCTATTAGCGATACCTACACCCCAAACTATAGATGCTCTAGCTTTGGATTACGAAACACATCATAAACAGCAATTGCAGGAATCAAATGTCTATCGACTAATTCTGTATTTAGCGTTGATCGGTTTATTGTTAATTACTGTTCGCTCGCGAATTTATTGGCAAACCCAAATTCTCAAAACAACTAATATTCAGTTAGAACAACAGGTAAATGAGCGGACTCGGATATTACAAAAAACCCTCTATGATTTACAGCGATCGCAAGCACAATTGATTCAAGCTGAGAAAATGTCTAGTCTAGGACAACTGGTAGCAGGGATTGCCCATGAAGTTAATAATCCAATTAATTTTATCCATGCTAATATTCTACCAGCCGAAACCTATATCCATGAATTAATTCAAATTATCAATCTATATCAACAACACTATCCCACTCTACATCCAGAGATTCAAACCTATACGGAAAGTATCGATCTAGAATTTGTCAAAAAAGATTTTTTACATTTGATTACCTCAATGAAAATTGGTTCTGAACGGATTCGTGATTTGGTCATCTCCCTGCGAAATTTTTCGCGTTTAGATGAATCAGACAAGAAACAGGTGAACATCCATGATGGATTAAATAGCACATTATTAATATTACAGCATCGGCTTCAAAATCTTTCTAGTCATGGTGAAATTAAAATAATTAAACAATATGGTGATCTGCCATTAATTACTTGTTATGCTGGTTTACTCAATCAAGTTTTTATGAATCTCTTAGCCAATGCGATCGATGCTCTAGAGCAAAAAATGAGTACAGACATCTCCCCGAGTATTACCCCAACAATTTGGATTCAAACTAAAGCTTCTGATCAGGGGGTTACGATCACGATCGCTGATAATGGTTCAGGAATTCCCGAATCAGTCAAAGCCGAAATTTTTAATCCATTTTTCACTACTAAATCCGTTGGTAAGGGTACAGGTCTGGGGTTAGCATTATCTTACCAGATTATTGTTGAAAAACATGGGGGGAAAATAGAATGTTTGAGTTCTGCTTTTCAACGAACTGAATTTCATATCTATCTTCCTTTCCCAGTTCTACATAATTTAGAAGTTACTACAAACCTTTCTCTTTGATCATCCCCATTAACTTGTGTTTACGAGCATGAGTTTGCATCATTTTTGTCCGGTAAGCTGACCACTCCGATGTGCGTTCCGCTCGTTTATAAGCATCTCTTGCTAGGGTGAGGTACTCTACCGCTAAACCATATACTTCTGATTTACCTTGATCCATAATTGCACCAGCTTGACGGATCGCATGAGTAATCACCCAATCCGGACGCACACCCACAGCTTTTTTCATTACCCGTCGCAGTAGAGCTTCGTGATAAGAACCAATATTAGTAACAGCAGCGATCGCGTCATCAATTAAATCCTCATGGAGAAAAATCTCTACCTTTACCTCATGAGTTCCCCAACCAGAATGAGTCCGAAGATTAGCTAATAGTTCTGCTTTTACCTCCTCCCAATTTTCTCCTGCTAGATGTTCAGCTAAACGATAGTCTCCAAATTCAGGGTGAGCTTTAAATGCTTGAATGCGAGCTTTTAGTGCTACGGGGAGATTGTCTAACCCTTCTGCGAGATTGCTGGTCCAAATTGCTAACTCGTACTCACAATGACCCTTTAAAGTCAGTCCCATTTGGGCAATCTCTAGTGCTTGACTCAATGCGTTCTGTTCTTGTAAAGTTTTAGCTAGAGCCAACGCTTCTTCCCTTAACTGCATTTGGGTTTTAGCCGCAGCGATCGCTTCTTCGATTCGACCTAAACCAGCTAACATTGTCAGGTAATGTTCAGTTTGCCCTTCTGCTTGTGCTAAATAGAGGTATTCCTCATTGCGTTCTTGACGCTCTAGGATTTGTAATCTGATTAAGGCTAAATCATCAGCATAGTCTGGTGGTTCCCCAGTCCATGCTCCCTGTGAGGTAATTTCTCCCTGTAAAACGCGCTGGAGCTGTGGATCATCCCAACCTTGTCGCAATGCTCCTAAACTCATCTCAAAATTAGCATCCCATTCATCTTGCCATTGCTCTAAGTTTTCCTGGAGCTGGGTTTTTTCTTGGGGAGTAAGTTCAGCACTCAAAATCGCTGCTGTCCAAGCATCATTTAGAAGTCCGACTACTTGGTCATTATCTAAACCATAGTCATCAACATCATCCCACTCTTGCACACAGGTAGCAGTAATAGCTGTGAGAATCGCGATCGCACTATTACCATCTCCCTGTTCAGTAAAATCTTCTGCTTGCTGAATCACATCAATGAGATACTCAACCACAGGATCATCTTCAGACCCATCTTCAAGCTCACGCACAGCATCTCGTAAAATCTGTTTTACCTGTCGCTTAATCGGAGTTGGATCTATATTAGTACGGCGTTGAGATTTAGCAGATTGCCGTTCTGGGGATTTAGGGGGGTTAGTAATTAGAATAATGTGACGCTCAATCAGATCAATTAGTTCGGGTTGGTCTGATACCAATTCTTGTACTAATCTTTGAGTTTGAAGGAAATCGAGCCGATCTAAAAGATTTTCTAGGGTGGGACGTTGTTCAATTTTTTCTGGCTCATGCAAACAAACTAGCAGCGTAGCGATCGCGTGTTTGCACCATCCCTCATAGCTATATTCACAGGTACAAGTAGCGTTTGTGATCCCCTTCCCATCAAAACTAAGACTCACCCAATAGGGAAGAGGTTCACTACCTTCTACTTCTGCGAACAGGGTATTGCTCCGCTGGGTCAGACTAAGTACAGCACCCTGACGATAGTAGGTTTCGCCCCGCTCGAAAGATTTAGTGGTAGCATAGCTGCGGATGATTGCTTCGCTTAGATGGGGTATAGGCATATTACGATCAGAAGTTGTCAAAATTTAATCTTGCTAAAAATAGTACCATTTAGAACCCGGAACTACGATGAGAAAATCTGGACTGCTTTTGGCGATCAGTTTTTATACTAGACCTCTTGCAAAAGTCATGTTGATCAATTTACTGGACAGGCAAGATGCCTGTCCCACAACCAAAAAAACTCTTGTGGGACAGGCATCTTGCCTGTCCTAGTTATTTTTGCAAGAAATCTACTATAGAAGAAGAATTGGATAAAATATCCTCTATTCAAAAGTAGCTGCGTAAGCCAGAGCCAAGTGGCGAAAAAATCAGAACAGTAACCAATTTCCGGGAGCAAAGCCATGACATTTGACATTAATCAACTCAATAATTTGGAATATGATGATGCTGAACCTTTACTAGAAGATTATATAAATGATGTAATTGAGGAATTTGCCCAATCACCAGAAGGAAAGGCATATGCTCAAGAATATCCAGAATTTGGTGGATGGATCAACTCTTTCATAGAAATGTCATACAACTATGAGGGATTCACATTACCAAAGATGACTAAGGCTGATGCACAAGTGGTCATGGAATATCTTTTGCCTCGCAAATTGACATTGCTTGATCGATCGGAAGCGGAAGATGCTATTCCCGAACTGGTTGCTTTTTGGAATTTTTTAAAGCGGGAGTACAAATTTCGTAGTGCCGGCGCGATCGCCAAGTATCTGTCTAGTATCAAAGACAAGTTCACCGACTGGATGTTCGATCCGGCCAGAGGTGGTATAGCCAAAAACTTTTTTATGATTGGGATACAAGCTGGATTTGACATGACAACTCGGGAAGGGCTAAATGCTTTTCAAAAAGAGTATAATCAAAAACTCATTTCACCAAATTTCAATAGTTCTTTGTTTCAGCAGATAGAAATTATTCCAGACAATTCCCCAGCAGTACAACCTCCTTCGTCAAGTCGTAAATCGTCTCAGAAAAAGTTGCAGACTAAACCCAAAACCAAAGGATTTGATTCACCAAAAAAAGGTAAGAAATCTCAAGACAAAAAAAGATAATCCTTGATCGCGAACAGAAAGGAAACATCAACAGAACCCTTCGACAGGCTCAGAGCAAGTTTTGTCCAGATTTGTAGGGGCAAAGCATTTCGGCAGATCAATAATTGCTGAGAGCGAGAGAACTATAACCGAAATGCTTTGCCCAGCCATTGATGAATCAAATCGATCGCGGTTGAGAACGAACCGCAGAGAGGGTCCAAGAATCTGAAAGAGTGGTTAAGTGTAGGGGCGAAGCATTCGGGCGATAATTGAACGCTTAAACGAGTAATATTAGACCCGAATGCTTCGCCCTTCTTCGCCGATATCCCCCAAAATATTCTTAACTGAACTGTATTGGATCTGTTGGTTGCATAAAGTGAGGGCAAAGCATTTCGGTCCTATTCTTCTGAGTTTAACCTATCATTTGTTCGCCGAAATGCTTTGCCCCTACAGAAATTGGCATATATATAGTTGATCTGTTGGCAATACGGTTCGGTTAAGTGTAGGGGCGTTCGCGCAAGCGTGCCGGAGGCATAGCATTCGGGCGATAATTGAACGCTTAAACTTTACCCTGAGCGTAGTCGAAGGGGAGTAATATTAGACCCGAATGCTTCGCCCTTCTTCGCCGATATCCCCCAAAATATTCTTAACTGAACTGTATTGGGGGTGAAGCATTCGGGCGACAGTTGAACAATCAAACTTTACCCTGAGCCTTGCCCTGAGCCTTGCCCTGAGTGTAGTCGAAGGGGTAGTCGAAGGGGTAGTCGAAGGGGTAGTCGAAGGGCAGTAATATTAGATCCGAATGCTTCACCCTCTTCTGCGCCGAGATTCTCAAAAATATCCTTAACTGAACCATATTGAATTATAGCAGGTTTTTAACCTTTCTGCTCTGGGAAGTATATCACTGTGCGATCGCTTTTTGGTTAGATGAGTTGGAGGTGCGATCGCACAATTTTTTCCATCAATGCGGCCAGATTTCCTCTTACTTTAGATAGGATTTTGCCCAACTATATTGATTTGGATCTTTATTGAGAAGATACTCGACCACTTCTCTACGTTTATCTTTATCTTTGGTCATTCTCACAATTCTTTCAATTTCATCATCAGTATCATCAGCTCCACGTTCGATCGCCAATTTAAACCAATAATCACCATCCTCATATTTACTGCGATCGTAACAAATTGCTCCCCTTAGAGTATAGGGTTGATGATTATCAGGTTGACATTCCATTGCTGATGCTGCACATTTCTCGGCTTGATCTAGGTGATTAAGATCCCGAAATGCTGCACCTCTAGTTACCCAAAGAGCTGATTTGAGATCAGGTTCTTGTAATTTGTTCCAATTCAAATTTTCGGTAACTTTTAGAGCTTGTTCAGGATGATCCGCCTTACGCCAGTTACTACTTGCACTGGGTAAATTCCATCTGTTTCCAGTTCGTTGATATTCTTTTTCGTAAAATATTGCTTCTAATCTGTAGTAAGCGATCGCGATCTTTCCATGTCGAGAAAGACGACCTTCTTCCATTAATTGAATAACTTGTTTTGGGTCGAGTCGTTCTTCTCGCTCAAGTTTGAGCATAATTTCATAAAATGGGTCGATCGCTAATTGACCGAGAATCTGATATTTAGTTTTTAATGCTCGGAAGTGGATTTGTTTGGCTAGCTCTACTGTTTCCATCAGTCCCTCTTCTGACAACCACTGCATATCGTTCTCCGATATTTCAAAAATTGTAAGCCTCAGCAGAATTAGGTATAGAGGACTGGCAGGATCTGAGCTTTGATATTGAGTAGCTTTATATTTATCTTTAAGTTTCGCAAAGAATTTTCTGTCCTGATGTTCTTGATTAATTTCAATTAAATTGCTAAAATTTTGCTGTTCCAACCATTCACATTCCCTCCGATCTAGTTCTTCTTCTAAGTTGAGTTTCTTCAAAATAGGATATAGGGGACTAGAAATCGATGTAGCGGAGGTAGAATCAACCTGATATTTCGACTTTAGGTCTGAGAATTCAAGTTCTTTTTTCCTTTCATCCTCTTGTTGCCAATGAATTTTCAGCGTTTCTTCAAAATTGAATTCTAAAAGCCATTTAGTTTCTGAGTCCGATAATTCTGTTCTTGTATCAAGCTTTTTCAGAATTGAATAAAGAGGCTCTTCAGGAAACTGGTTTAAATGTTTGGTGGCTTTATATTTAACTTTTAATTTTGAGAAATTTAAGATATTTTGAATTAAAGTAATTGTGTCAATCAGCTCATAATTATTTAGCAGTTCAAGTTCTGAATCTTTAAGAGTACATCCAATATCTAGCTTCCCAAGTATTGAATAGACTGGGCTGGAGATGGGCAGCTCTAATTTTGGTGGAATGTGGTATTTAGTTCGTAGTTGCAGCAATTCAGTTTCTAGCCTTTGTTTGTCTTCTGCTTGGTATTGCTGTAAAAAAATAATCTCAACTGTTCGAGAAAGACGATTCTCTGTTAACCATTCAAATTCTGGAGTTGTGACTTGAATACCCAGGTCTGCTTTTCTCAGGATCAGATATAGGAAACTATCAGAGCCATGACTATGCTGATCTACTTGATATTTCTTTTTAAGAGCAGCAAAGTGCCTTTTCTGTAGTTCTTTATTATCCATTCCTGATGTCATATTCATTGTCAAAATTGGTTCTATTCAACTAATTTCCCTAGCGAGTAGGGAGCGGCAATTTGAAATAGTAAAGGCGGAACTCAAATTAATAACTGCATCATAAGTTCTGGAAAAATTGTGCTATTTAGCCCCTACTACTGGGCTTTTTTTATGCTTATTAATTGGTGGCAATTAAGTTAAGCCTGTTGTACAAGTTTGAGCTTTAAAAGGGTGTCTTTGGAGTTTTCCAAAAGTTGAAGAGTTAGAGCTTTTGTCGCTACGGAAGTCTCTGGTTTTTTAGTTTCTATTTGCGGAGTCGAGTGGGAGTCGAAGCCTTCTCGATTTCCGCCATTAATAGAAAACTTCGACTAGGTTTGTCTTAACTTATTTCTAAGTAAGCACTTTGTTGTAACCCTTCGGCTGGGGGAATGTTTTTATTCCTAGCGCGTCAGGATAGGGACACACTGCGGGTGGCGGGTGGTAGTAAGTGCCCCCCAAAGTTAGATTACTCGAAATCTACTCTTTTGTCAACAGTCACGTCTCACATTAATAGAAAACTTCCACTAATTTTGTCTTAACGTTTCCATTCAACTAATTTCCCTAGCGAGTAGGGAGAGCAAGACTATCTGGAACAACGGATTAAGATGATGCTTGTTTCCATTCAACTAATTTCCCTAGCGAGTAGGGAGTATAAAGGTGCCCCTGGCACCAAGCGCCTTTTGTGGTGCTAGTTTCCATTCAACTAATTTCCCTAGCGAGTAGGGAGAATAACCCAATAACATTACGAACAGGACAAAACAAGTTTCCATTCAACTAATTTCCCTAGCGAGTAGGGAGCAGAAATCGGATGTAGAGAAAATATTCATAGACCCGGATGGTTTCCATTCAACTAATTTCCCTAGCGAGTAGGGAGCTTCTGTGTGATTGTCATTTATCTGGTGATCGCACTCGCGTTTCCATTCAACTAATTTCCCTAGCGAGTAGGGAGGAGAGCCACTTTTATTAGTAATATATTGAGAATAAGCTGTTTCCATTCAACTAATTTCCCTAGCGAGTAGGGAGATTGGAAAGCATCTTACAGAAGGCGGTGCAGCAGTAGTTTCCATTCAACTAATTTCCCTAGCGAGTAGGGAGACTACTTCCAAAGAATACGAATCCGGAAGGGTTCTCCTTGTTTCCATTCAACTAATTTCCCTAGCGAGTAGGGAGCACTGCTTACGGTCAGGGGGGAGATTTAATTCTCCCGGTTTCCATTCAACTAATTTCCCTAGCGAGTAGGGAGCCAGAATCACCGACCGCGAAAATATTGAAATCGGCGATAAGTTTCCATTCAACTAATTTCCCTAGCGAGTAGGGAGACGGATTATTCAACGGCGGTAGACGAAGAGCTTTTAGAAAGTTTCCATTCAACTAATTTCCCTAGCGAGTAGGGAGGTGCAACAACAATCCGCACAGGTGCAACCAGCACCAACGTTTCCATTCAACTAATTTCCCTAGCGAGTAGGGAGTTGAAAAACGACCAGTTTATCGTTGTTGATTAAACTTGTTTCCATTCAACTAATTTCCCTAGCGAGTAGGGAGTCTAAAAACTGCTTATTACAACAGTTTTGTTTCAAAGTTTCCATTCAACTAATTTCCCTAGCGAGTAGGGAGTCTGCAATTACTGACAGTGGAATCGGTAAAAACTTGTTTCCATTCAACTAATTTCCCTAGCGAGTAGGGAGCTAAAAAGGTTAAATCGGCTCGAAAACAATTGGCCAAAGAGGTTTCCATTCAACTAATTTCCCTAGCGAGTAGGGAGTCAATTTGTTACGTCGCATTAGCGTCAGAGCATTTATCCGTTTCCATTCAACTAATTTCCCTAGCGAGTAGGGAGACTTTTCTGTCCAAAAGGCTTGCGTCAGCCTTAATTAAAAGTTTCCATTCAACTAATTTCCCTAGCGAGTAGGGAGTGTAGAAAATTTTGGGACTACCCCATGAGCCAAGTTTCCATTCAACTAATTTCCCTAGCGAGTAGGGAGTAGTTGGTGATTTTGGTTTAACTCCGACTAGATTAATAGTCGTTTCCATTCAACTAATTTCCCTAGCGAGTAGGGAGCCGTCTTTATGGCGGTCTGACTCAGGCGTTTATCCGGACGTTTCCATTCAACTAATTTCCCTAGCGAGTAGGGAGTCCAGCTATAGTTTCGATTCTAGATTGGCCCTCACCCAGGTTTCCATTCAACTAATTTCCCTAGCGAGTAGGGAGGATCGCAAAAACTGTTAATCCGGTTTCCGTTCGGGATGGTTTCCATTCAACTAATTTCCCTAGCGAGTAGGGAGTTATCTCAAGGATTATATTGATCGGATCATTAAGAAGTTTCCATTCAACTAATTTCCCTAGCGAGTAGGGAGGAAATTACTGAACCTAGATGCAGAGTTACAGGAGTTAGAGAGTTTCCATTCAACTAATTTCCCTAGCGAGTAGGGAGAATAGAGATGCCTATCCTCAAAGATAAAGATAACTATCGTTTCCATTCAACTAATTTCCCTAGCGAGTAGGGAGTACACAAACTTTAGAAGAATATATTAAGACTTGTAGTTTCCATTCAACTAATTTCCCTAGCGAGTAGGGAGTGGTAAATACAAAGGTGCAGATGAATTAGGATTTAAGTTTCCATTCAACTAATTTCCCTAGCGAGTAGGGAGTGCATTAACAGGTGCGTCAATGTTCTCTATGAATAAATCAAGTTTCCATTCAACTAATTTCCCTAGCGAGTAGGGAGTCTAAGTCAGTTATTAAGTATCCTATCTAGAAATGCGTTTCCATTCAACTAATTTCCCTAGCGAGTAGGGAGCTGTAACCGCATTGATTATACGATACATAGTAATTCTACCGTTTCCATTCAACTAATTTCCCTAGCGAGTAGGGAGTTTGTTATGTCTATATCTAAGTCTTTCTCAAATCAAAGTTTCCATTCAACTAATTTCCCTAGCGAGTAGGGAGTAGTCTTATGTTGTAATATCTGTTTACTATCTGTAGTTGTTTCCATTCAACTAATTTCCCTAGCGAGTAGGGAGCTCGGTATGGCTAAATGATTCAATTAATAATTCAGTGTTTCCATTCAACTAATTTCCCTAGCGAGTAGGGAGTTCGCAGCAAGCCCAATCCTGATTGGGATGAAGAAATGTTTCCATTCAACTAATTTCCCTAGCGAGTAGGGAGTCTTACTCATTATTACTTCCTCTTCTTATCTTTCTTTAGTTTCCATTCAACTAATTTCCCTAGCGAGTAGGGAGAATCATTACAGAAATTATATGATTCTTTAGATATTAGTTTCCATTCAACTAATTTCCCTAGCGAGTAGGGAGCTTAACTTCAAAACCACGGGAGATAGGATATCAAGAGTTTCCATTCAACTAATTTCCCTAGCGAGTAGGGAGTTAAGGTTGGAATACATTGTTGTAGATAATCTATAACTTGTTTCCATTCAACTAATTTCCCTAGCGAGTAGGGAGATTCTAAAAGATAATTTTAGGTATTTTACTGTAGATGTGTTTCCATTCAACTAATTTCCCTAGCGAGTAGGGAGACTCTAAAGCCATATTGCGATCGGCATATTTAAAATTGTTTCCATTCAACTAATTTCCCTAGCGAGTAGGGAGATTATTACTGAATCTGCAACAGTCAATGTTACTAGCGTTTCCATTCAACTAATTTCCCTAGCGAGTAGGGAGCATGGAGTGGATTCTAGTCTGATACATATCCAACCAGGTTTCCATTCAACTAATTTCCCTAGCGAGTAGGGAGTTGAATACCGTAGTCCCAAACATTTTACTGGCAAAAGTTTCCATTCAACTAATTTCCCTAGCGAGTAGGGAGTCCTACCGCCTATCCAGTTTTCTATAATACTTATTCTCGTTTCCATTCAACTAATTTCCCTAGCGAGTAGGGAGGTAAAAAGATAGTAATGGAATGGGATGTAGAAAAAGATGTTTCCATTCAACTAATTTCCCTAGCGAGTAGGGAGAGATTTTGACATGACTAACTCGGCTGTAACTCCAGCACGTTTCCATTCAACTAATTTCCCTAGCGAGTAGGGAGCACAGGCTGGGATAATTGGAATAACCAGGGATATAATTAGTTTCCATTCAACTAATTTCCCTAGCGAGTAGGGAGGAATGGAAAGGCACAGTAGATAAAATTGAATATTATAAGTTTCCATTCAACTAATTTCCCTAGCGAGTAGGGAGACGGAGATTAGAACCATGAAACCAATGAACTACGAAGTTTCCATTCAACTAATTTCCCTAGCGAGTAGGGAGAAGCCAACAAGGACAGTCAATCCCTCTTAGCGGATGAGTTTCCATTCAACTAATTTCCCTAGCGAGTAGGGAGTTCCAACAGTTATCAGAAAATGAATGGTATTTATATGTTTCCATTCAACTAATTTCCCTAGCGAGTAGGGAGAAGATTACTTTACTAACGATAGAAAAAACCATGAATAGTTTCCATTCAACTAATTTCCCTAGCGAGTAGGGAGATTTTACTCGACATCTGGGATCTGGCTAAGGATCGACAAGTTTCCATTCAACTAATTTCCCTAGCGAGTAGGGAGTAGAAGTAGATATTGATATTCAAACAGTATGGAATAGTTTCCATTCAACTAATTTCCCTAGCGAGTAGGGAGCTAGGAAAAGAATACTGGATCATGCAAGAAAGAACAGAAGTTTCCATTCAACTAATTTCCCTAGCGAGTAGGGAGTAGTGGATATGGTTATACATCTTTAAGTTTGTTTACGTTTCCATTCAACTAATTTCCCTAGCGAGTAGGGAGTTACTCAATCTACATTACCTACTACTACTGGTACTCAATGTTTCCATTCAACTAATTTCCCTAGCGAGTAGGGAGTACTACAGTAAAAGGATCAGTAGTAGCATCATCTTTTAAGTTTCCATTCAACTAATTTCCCTAGCGAGTAGGGAGTCTTTTAGATAATTGTGATAAAAGTAATTATAAAGAAGTAGTTTCCATTCAACTAATTTCCCTAGCGAGTAGGGAGTGTAGAAAATTGTAATGATGTAGAAGAAGATTTATTTGTTTCCATTCAACTAATTTCCCTAGCGAGTAGGGAGTATCGTTCTAAGTTTAAGAGGTACCACGATTGAGATCGTTTCCATTCAACTAATTTCCCTAGCGAGTAGGGAGAGCTTCTATTAAAACCCATATCCCGTCTAATGTCTAGAGGCAGTTTGCGAGGCTCACCATTTTTGCTCCTAAATTTTGCTTCTACCATGCTACTCAACACCTCTCAAATCCTTATGCAGTAAGACATCGAAGCTCCCGACGGAAAAAGGTTGTTCTAGCCATTTTCGCTATCTTGCAGATTTCCCATGTTACAAAAAACCTTAAATGACTAAAGACCCAGGAAACTGGGTGACAGGAAGCCCAACTCCCCAGATTTCCACTTGTCCCAGGGTATGTCTGGACAATGGGTAAAAACGCAGATTGTCTTCCGTTAAATTTACTCTTTCCTTAAGTCTCTGACACATTTCGTTATACTTAGTTGGTGTCAGCACAGACTCAAAGACACTGTACTGTACTCTTTTCCCGTAACCCTCTAATAAATCAGAGACTTTTTGACGACGCTTGTCGCTAGGAATATCATAAACCACTACATAAAATAGCATTAGCGAATCCGATAAGGTTCATAAACCTGAATAGGGTTGTAAACAAACTGCTTAAAAGCTTTCACTTGCTGAGTCAGCAAATCCCATTTTGGCTGTTTATCTCCTGAATTAGTCTGTACTTCTTCTTCCATCCTTTGCACAAAAGCTTTCAGATATTTAGAACGTCCCGTATCATTCAGATAACATCCACCATCCCGATAAACAAAATCATCCAATACCGATAGCATCCGACGATTTGCTAAATATAATACCAGAGAATCCACTATGGGGGTGCGAAATTCTTCGATCAAATCAGAAGCTAAGGATGCGTGTTTTTCACTTGGTTGATGAAGACAGCCAAAATAAGGATCTAGTCCCTGAATCTCGATTAAACTAAGTAAGTGATTCCAGAGAATTTGATAACCAAAACTTAGCATCGCATTCACTGGATTTCCCGGAGGTTGTCGCGATCGCCCCGCAAAGACAAAATCTTCATGATCAAAACATTCTCCCAACCCTGAGAAATATTGAACTGCACCAGCACCTTCAAAACCCATTAACTGCTGAATATTATCGGCATTTCCAGCTTTTTCAAGTAAATGGGCTAAACTCTGAATCGCCATATCCAGACTTGCTGAATGCTGACTACGTTGCTGACGCTTCAGGAAAACGCGACTATTTTTGAGCTTTCCCTGGACAATTTTTCTAGCAACAATTAAACGGTCAATTTCTGACAATTGCTGTTGATAGCGAGCCAGTTGTCGATAGCCACGTTCAATTGGAATAATCCTACCATAACAGAATCCCATCCGTGACAAATAAGCGATCGCAATATTGCGCCATAAACAAGTTCTAATTAACTGGGTGGTAACTTGAGACTTGCCAAAAATCAGAATTTGGTCCAATAATGGTAACTGCATCTTTCCCAGAATATTTTCGCCTTTTTTAATCACCACAGATTCATGGTCTTGGCAAACATAACAACCTTGTTGAGAAACATAAAGAGTCCGCATTATTTTTGGTCTAAATCATGGCGATCGCGACGATTAATATCAGATTGACCGCGTAAAATTTGCGCTTGCTGTTCAGCAGGAGTAAGATAAACAATAATCCGATCTGAAGCAGTAGCAGTAATGTAAGTAGCCACAGTAATCAGCAAGGTATTAATAATCACTGCGGCTAATCCCAAAGGAGCGATTAAGAGAATGATCAAAGTAACCGCACCATTGACAATAGAAAGAGCAACATTGCGAATAAAAGCAGCACGAGATGAGATATACATGATGTTAATTGTGCTATTAAGGACATTAACTTGACAGCAGAGAGCTTGTATTTGACAG
This sequence comes from uncultured cyanobacterium, assembly GCA_963744145.1. Taxonomy (GTDB): domain Bacteria; phylum Cyanobacteriota; class Cyanobacteriia; order Cyanobacteriales; family CAWUOF01; genus CAVUSO01. The sequence continues at coordinate 4,477,146 of CAVUSO010000001.1, forward strand.
AGTTTAGGGTTGGTAAGAAGTTATCGCTTCTTTTAATTCTTCATGTACTCGCGACATAAGACTCGCTTCCTTAAGAGATGTAAACTCTTGTTCAGATACAAAATTAAGACAGCCTAAAACCCTGGCTTCCCAATTTTTTTGATTTTCAGTTTTCCAAGCTTGAAAAACCGCTTTTTTTTCCAATCCTCGCAACCGATGAAATTGCTCATTGCGAATTTTGGCAGCCTCATCCCAAACAACCGCGATATGAGGATCTGATTGCCAATGAGGTTGAGCTTGTCGCAGTAATTCATAAAGAGAGGTACTATAAAGTCCCAATCTCGACTCTTTCTGAAACCGATTTCTCATTCCTTCTGATAAATTACTTAAGTAATTAGGAAACTGATTTTTAATCGATAATTTTAGACAAGGAGAACCTCGATGAATTTCAATGTGATTCGAGTAATAATGTTCTGCCCACTCAGCAATTAATCCTTCCACAGAGCGAAAACTATGAAATAAAGCTTCAACAGTATTACTTTGCTGAAACCTGATGACTGCTAAGTAAGCAGCTTCATAAGCTGTCCACCACCATTGACGCGATCGCACTTTTGCTTCATTATCTAAAAGAGTAGCAAAATCCTGAAAGTTGCCAATATTCCACTGAATTGCCGCGTCTAGGAGTAACTGAATTCGTCTAATAAGTTGACCATTTTCATCATCAGAGTTAGCCGTCTTATAATAACCCCTAAGCAGACGACTCACTGCTTCATAATTATACTGTCGTAATAAAGATAGTGCCTCTTGCTGTTTCCGATCCCAGAGATAATTTGTTCCCTGGAAAGGAGGATAATATTCAGAGGGAAAACCTTGACTATTTGTTACCTCATCTTGTTTAAAATCATAAAACAGAGAATCTTCTCCAAAGCGACTCAATGCCGTTACCCGCGATGCTTCTGAAGACTGTCCGACACCCCCTTTCAAACACAACAAAATAGGAGTATCTTCAGAAATTTCTGAAGCAATTTGTCGCCAGACTTGTTTCCACCAACGAAACATTTCTTCAAAATTAGACGGATTATACCCCTCAGCACCTTGCAAAATAATCTGAGTAGGAATGTGATAGTTACTTTCAATCCACCGCTGAATAATTTGGGCTGAGTAGAGGGTGTCTTTATCTCGCTGTTTAACTGTTTCTAACTGATCTGTTGCTACTAAATAAACTTTTTGTAATTGTTGATGCCGATCTTGTAACAATTTCCCTAAAATAATCGGCTTGAGAGCATTTTGGTACTCTTCCCAGTTTTCCAGTAAATATTTTGTGAGAAATCGAAAATCACTGTTCTCAAACCCTAATTCAGCTTGAACTAAGGCTTGTTCGCTGATACTATTACTATCGGGAGAGCGGTCATTTCCTAAATTGTACCATTGTTCAGAAGTAACAGCAAAAGCTAGATCCCGAGTACCAATGGTAGCAACTAAAATAGATTTTGGTGTAGCCATAGTTTTTAATTATCAAAAGTGTAGAGTGTGATCTAAGCTAAATCAGAGGTAAATATTCAATACGGTCTTGATATTCATCATCAAAAGATGCGCCAGCGATCGTGATTAATTCCTCAATAATCTGACCCATACTTTGGCCAAAATCAATGACTAAAATACCTGGAATATGATGACCTTGTGATAAGTGATCTGCGAGATGTTTTGGCATTGATTTACGATTGTTAGTCACCAGAATAAATTGATTGACTTCACACCAAATCAGAATCTCTGGGTCTAATGTTCCTTTACCAGGAACATCCAGATCGCCAATAATCCTGACGATTAATTCTGGGTTGTGCCGCACCAATTGAGTCCGATAAATAGGAGAGATATGTTCATCTAGTAAATACTTAATGGTCATGCTCTCTATGATGGTTGCAAGTTTGCTGTTTCTGCTTTAATTTGACGGAATCTCAATCTAGCGGGTGAGGGATTTTCCTCTTGCTCTGCGCGGATTTTGCGAGAAAATTCTAGCCAATCAGCAAGGTAAGCACTCACCTCAGATTTGTTGTGTAAATAGTACAAAATAGTCGCATAAATTTGCTCTAAAGTGACAGTGTGAAATTGGGTGGCAATTTCTTCAGGAGTTTTACAACGATAGATGTATTCATAGAGAATACTTTCAATACCAATCCGAGTTCCTTGAAGGCGAATATCATCAGGAGCGAGAAAATTGAAGTAGTCTTCAATCTGCATAGGATAATCCTCCGAATTGTTTTAAATTAGTAAAAAAGAGATATTTTTTTAGGGATTGGGTGGCTGCACTCCAAATAAATGGACAGTCCCAGACATATTACTTAAGTCCTGGAGAAATTGCGATCGCACATGATTAGAATCTGGTGTTTGTCCTCCCATAAAAAGACAGACAATCTCTTGACAATCGGTATCTTCTACCTCATTGGGAATATTCACTCTCTTAATACTTGCCCAAGAACAATGGGCATTTGTACCGCTGGCAGCATTACCACCAATATCAGGATTTCGCTTGTAATTTCGCGGGGGAGTTTCTTGATAAATAATATACATTCCATCACCGCGTGTTTCTTCAGCGCGTGTTTCTTTCCATGCAATATTTGCAGTAGACACAGGATCGGCATCTGGGCCTGGAACAGCATAAACAGCACAAGTTGTCGGAGAAAAAATTTCCCAAGCTTGCTGTTGATTAATTCCTACTGCTACTCTAGTTGACCATTTGCTTTGGACAGCAGCTAGCCACTCTTGATAATCTGTATTCCAGCTATTTGTATCGAACTGTAAGCGAAATGTTTTATTTTCTAACTCATTAGTTTTAGAGTTTCTAACTTTGTGAGTCAAAATTAAATGCGTCCCTCGTGATGATGGCTTTTCTCTTTTTTCTCCTGTTTGTTTATCTTTTATCTCCATGTTGAAAATATGCAAGGGTCTGCGCCATCCGCGCCCAACACCCCCAACGATTACGGCAAAGCGGATAATGGGTAAAATAATCTTGTTTAAGGTATCTTTAGGTGCGCTAATTTGTAGCTTACCTTTCCAAACATAAAAGTAAGGTTTATTGCCAGATTGTTTCCCCCAAATATTTCCCTTTACCATTTGCAAGCGCACACACCCTTTGCGACTGTTCGGTTCCAAAGTTCCCATCAGTTCCCATAAGGTTTGCTGGGCATCAGATTCTGACATTACTCCCAATAAAAACCGCAATATCCACGATCGCAACCATCCTCTCCAGTGAGACGGACGTAATTCTGGTTCTTGAGGATCTGCACCATAACACCCTTGACTGTAAAGGCTAAAATCAAAGTTTTTCACGCCATCATCAGGGTAAGGTTTTGGTTTAACATCAGGAGATGCGATCGCGCCATACCCGGAAGCAGTACGACTTCCTACACCGTAAAGCGTTAAAGCTTGCTGTACCCAACCCCAAACTTCTGCTACTTCCTCAGCGGTTGCTTTCCTCGGAATACCACGAATAGCAACAGTAACATCGACAATTTCTTCACCCGTACCTAAAGTGTAAAAAGATAGAGGAGTGCTTTGCCCTTGGTGATAAACCTGAAATTCTTCTTGCGGGTTGACAATATCAAGGGTGAGTTTTGTAGCTTTTTCTGGTCAAGCATCGAAAAATTCAATTTTGCCAGAAGAGATGCGATCGTCGTCTTGATAACCCAACAATTGAAGCATTCTAGGTTTAATATCTGATCGCTGTTTTGCCCACGATCGCACTATCCCACGAATGACAGAAGCAGGAATATAACCATTGAGAGGTAACTGCTGAAAATATTGGAAATTTTCTCCCACATTTCGTTTTTCTTCTGGGCGACTTAAATTTTGTGGACAGCCAGAAGTTGGTTTCCATGCACCGCAAGGTTCACCTGCTGAGACAATAGTTTCCACATCTGGATGAGGAAAAGAACCCACTTTGGCACGCCACTGAATCGCAAACGTACCTTTGCGAAATAGGTTTGACTGCTGACGCGCTTGATGCTGTCTTTCTAATAATTCAATCAATTGAGTTCCTGCGTACATTATTCCCCCTTAGAATATGCTCTTGCCCAGAAATTCCACTGTTCCGATAGCATCATAGATTTGCGCCAATTTGCCATGTATTGAGCGGGTTGATTTCTTGCCATTTCCGCCACACTTTCCATCAAGTTGCGCCGTTGGTTTGGGTCTTTTGCATCAGTTGGTTGTCCTAGCATTTGACCGAGTAGCGAGATCCAAACAGGAACGGTGCGATCGCGTACTTTTCCTTCTTGAGCATTTGACTGATTGACATATCCAACCGCAGATAGTAACCCAAATAAACGCAAGTGTTGCGACAGTCGCAAAACCGCATTTAAGTCTTCTTTTTCCATGTCAGTTTTTTTTGCTATTTCCAGATATTTTTGAATGTGTTGGTAAGCAGTTAAACTCATTTGTTCTGGTTGAAGTATTGCTGATTTTTTCTCTGAATTTGGTGAAGTCGTTGTGATTTGTTCTGGTTGAAGTATTGCTGATTTTTTCTCTGAGCTTGAAGTTGGTGAATTAGTTGTTAGTGGAGCATAGATATAATTGGGCTTGGAATTATTTTCAGAGCTAGACTCTTTAGCTATAGATTCCGAATTTGCTCCTGGTTTTGGTCCTTTAGGAAACTGAGATGGTTTGTTTTTCTTACTCATGACTAACCTCCTACAACAGCAGCAATTTTTTCAGATTTTTCAGACGCTTTAGCACCGTTTGGTGCAGTTTCATCAGCTACCCAACTTTGCACCCAACCCCGTCCAACATTGGCTTGACCGCCTACTTGAATTAATCCCTTGATCGTAGTCATTAGTAGCTCATGTTGATCAGTAGTTATAGGATTATCTTTGAGTAAGCTATAACCCCAAGAGTAATAAAAAATTGTGTCTCGTGGAATGCAAATATCTGTCCAAAAAATCTCAGCAGAACCCTCAGAAGTAGCCCCACTATTCCCGTCTTGAATTTTGTTGCGAACTTGGGTCCAGAGAGAGTGTTCCATTAATACTTGAAAATCAGCATCAGGTAAAACAATGCAGCTTTTTTCCCAAACTGTTTTGACGGAACTGTTGAGGGAAGCTGGCCAAGAAAGTTCGATCGCTTTTTTCTGCTCTGGAGATAAAGAACTTACTTGAATCTGAGCATCAGCCACCATGTAATTACCTGGTTGAGTTCCTACAGGATTATTGGGGAAAACAGCACCAGGTAAGTTAGCAATTAAAGCGCGATCGCGAATCAGCGAATGACAGCTGACCCAGGTAAATACATCTCGGTTTCCACTTGCCATTGTTCGCATCGGAATCCACAACAAACGGGCATCTCCAAACCAAACTTGATGCACTCCCATTTGACCATTCTGATCTAACTCTTTGCCAAATAAAGCATTAGCAGCAACTTCATCAAGCTGTGTCACTTCATCCCGCAAACTTCCCCGCAAAGAAGAACCGGGAATGTAAGGAAAATTTGTATGAACTTCACGGGCAATTTCCAAAATATTGCCCAAATCTCCCTCACCACCACAGTGAATAGGGGCGAGACTGTATAAATAGCCAACTCGAAAATCAGTCATTATTCCTCCTTATAAGAAATCCACAGTAATTCTGAATAACCTAAATTTCGCCAGCGTTTAGCTTTTTCTAAAGCTTCACTTTGCTTAGAGTTTGAATCTTCTTCAGCAAACAAATATTGCGGCTGGTTCAAGTAATAAATACTTCCAGGTGGAGCAGCAAATACTTGAGGTGCAGGAATGCTTTTATTCTCTTCATCTTTAACTTTACCTCGAATCCTACAGCTAATCGGAATTGGTTTGTCTGTTGCTACGCTAACCAAGTTTCCAGGTTTTTGATTACCGTTAAGAGTATGGGCTAACTTCCATTCCCAAGGCCAAGCTTTACAAATTGATTTACCTTGATCATGTTTGCGTTCAAATACACCAGGAGTAACCAAATATCCTAGAGATTTTCCTCCTTTATGGCGATTCTGCTTGGATAATTCTTGCAAATCTTCCCATTGTGGATCTAATTGTTTACAGCGTTGTAAAATTGCTCGATGACCCTCACCTCCTAATCTTAAAGTTATCGGCGTTTCAATATCGTGATTCAGAGCGATCGCCAAACTCCATTCATGGTGTAATCTAATGGCATTTTCCACAAAATAGCCATCAGCGTCTTTAACTTGGCGTGTTCCTGTCTCAATTGCATTATGAGATCGAGTTTCTACTTTCCAGGGTTTATCCTCCCCCTCATTTTGGACAATCCAAGCTTCAGGATTAATTCGTCCATCTTCCAGATAATCTTTTACTACATCCCAAGGAAAATACTGGCGATATTTTTTCTCAGAACTAGCAGAACAATGAATGTCCGATTTTTTTTCATCTTCATTATCAGGCGGACTACCAGGAAGTTTAACTAAAGGACAAGGTTGCAATTTATCCCATAGTATTTGATTTTTCAGGGGATGACCTTCAGCCCAATCTAAAGGAATTAGCGGTGTTTTCTTCACAAATCCTAACGGACGAGGCAAATATAACGTTTGGTTATTGTGACAGAAAAACACTCCTTTAATTTGCAGATTCGGGTCTTTATTGCGGTTTAAAAATACCCTCAAAGCCCCAGCAATAGTATGACCATTAGGAGGAAATACGCTACCTGCCCAAGCCCTTTCTCCTGGTGTAAATGGTTTAGCATCTCGGAATAACAGCACATCCAAGGGTGTGATTGTGTACCAATACATTTTTGTTTCACTCATATTTCAATCTTACGGTTACGCAATATAAAAGCAGCCAGTTTTAACCAGTTTTGAATTTGCCGATCGCTTTCTTTTTCCTCTGTAGTAATAATCAAAGCTTGCAAAAATTCAGCTAAAGACGCTTGAAACTGTTTTTTAGCTTCTTCATCTTTCTTAAAGATATCGCGGCGATCGCAAAAAGCTTTAGTCCAAGGAGCGATCGCGTCTGTTACTGGTGCAGGATGCTGCTCCCAAATTTCTGCCGCTTGTTCAAAAATCGAACTTTCCAAATCTGTACTGATATTTAACAAGGTTTTCCACTGATTAAATATGTCAAATTTAGCAGTACATTTTAAGATATTACCATTGCCATAAAGTATGCGGATCTGTACCGCATCTTTAACATTGCCATTTGGTGATTTGTGTTCCTTAGCTTTCTCTTCAGCTTCCCAGAGATTTTCTAAAGCGATCGCCAAAGGTACAGAATGATGGGCAATCACAATACCAAAACTAATTGTTGCTGTACTTCCCATCGTAAATAAAGGACGACTCGTTAAACCTTCTGGTGGTTTCCCTTGATTCCATCGCCAATAATCTCCCTGGCTGGTAAACTCTTGACCCGGATCTTCATCACCTCGAAAACATTGGCGAATATCCCATAACCAATTATCCCATTCCCAGAGATTTGTATAGGCTAAAACATCATCGCCCCCACCATAAATTAGCCGTCCTGCATAACGTTCTTCCGTTAAATAGGGGACTAACTGATTAGAAAAATCTAACAATGCCCGACTTAAAGCACTATGAGTTGATGGCCCCATGCGTTTTGTAACATGAAGGAATTCTTGAAAAGAATCCCGAATATTATCAGACATTTGGGGGATTTTCTGGTGTAGCGCATCAGAAATATATGCGCTGTAAGGTTGTAAATTTACCCCCTTAAGCCAATCTCCCATCCCGTCACCATCTCCAGCAGCCAACACATACCAGTCAGTAGGATTATTCCCTGGTTTAAATAGTTGCCCAATCTGTTCGCGCAATGATTTGAGTTCTTGATTTTTTTTCTCTTTTTGTTGCTGGTGAGTAAATACCTGTTGACTATCAGAGCTAGGTGGATGATAATCATCAATTAACCAACCTGCATTTAATAAACGCGGATTAAACCATTGAGAATGATGTTTAGCGATCCAGGGAATACCCCAAGGTAATGTAGCTGCTTCATCTGCCCAACTAAACCTCTCAATAACTTCTTCGCAAGCGGTTTTAAAATGAGCGATCGCTTCTTGATTTTCCTCCGTTTCCATTTTTCGTAACCAACCAGCTACTCCAGAACTTAAATCAGGGTAAAGAACTGCTACTTTACCACGCTGATTTTCACTTTCTTCTAGAAAAAGTATCTTAAGTAAAACTTGGTGTAATCCTCGTTTCAGAACCTCTGTAGCATTCAGCTCTTCAATCCCATCAAATAATCCCATATCTTCTGCCCAAAAATCAGCAGTTTGACCTTCTGTAGCCCAGTCTGGTTTGCTCTCATTGTAAACAGGATGGACAACTGAACCGATCCCAGAAACAGTAGAACGAGGGCTAAAAGCAGTAGGTAATTGCCAAGTTCTAGCATTTTTAATCGCATTCAAAGCAAAGCGCGTTTGGTCAAAAATACTCGCCCACCATGAACCAACATTCATATTTGGTTGTCTGGTTTTATATTTTTCTTTACTTTCTGGTACATCTGGATTTTCTAAATCTGAGGGAGATGTAGCTTTAAATACAGCTTCTAGGAATTTATATTCTGGATCATTATCTGGATTAACAAATAAAAGAGGATCGGGATTGGTAAACTTATTTTGCTGATCAACCCATTTTTGATATTCTGAATTTCGAGGTGATTTATGTAAATCAGCGGTACTTTCACCAATGGGTAAAGCTGTCCAATAAGTTTGCCACTGGGATTTTAACCAACCATCCCAAGTATGGAGATTAATGTTTTGCCACTGTTGACTACCTCTGCGATCATGTTGTTGGAGAAAATCTAAAACTTCATCTCCTAGCTTTTTCCATTCTTGCTTCAGTGTTTCTTCAGCGTATGCCATTGCTGCATAAACAGGATTACCACTAATTGTATTAGTATCTTTGCCGTTATTGGGCAAAATCATTACTATCACATTGGGAAACCCAGCGGTAAGTAATAGTTGTTTTGATGGTTGTTCAATCCACTCGGTAAAGCTAGGATATTTTGTTAATAACCAATGATCAATTAATGGCTGTGCGTATAGACAAGGATAAAGTAAACTATCAGGACCATATTTTTGTGCGATCGCCCAACAAACCTTAGCTGAGAGATAATGTAACAACCAAGAACCTGACCAAAAATCGCGCATCTTGCGACTGGCTTTAATTAACTCTTGTACAGGAGTAAAACTAAAAATTGCTACATGAGGACGCGATCGTTTAAAATGGGCACTTTTCTTGGGATAATCTTGTGGTTTTTCGTAATAGCCTGCTAAACTTCCAGCTAAAGCCGAAGTCATTGTTACATGACTCCATAAAGAAGCATCAGGAATGCGAGTTTCCGCAGGTAAAAGATAAATATTTGGTTCATCTCCTTCCCCACCTAAAGCTTTAGAAAGTGCTGGAATATAACAACGCCATAACCACCAATATACTTTTTGTGGATCGGTACAATTTTTAATCTCATCTGGGATAACAGATTGTTCCCAACCATTTATAATCCTGTCATCTTTACCAAATTGTAAAATCTGTTGATGCCATTGTTCTAAAATTAAAGTCTGTGGCTTTCCCGAAAGTAAGTGCCGAATTTGCAACCCTTCTTTGTTGTAGTGAATAGCACTGTGATTTGCTGGTAATCTGCCTACTGTAGTGCGATCGCTTGCTGATGCAAGTAAATCACATAATCCCACATACTCTAGCCAACTTGAACTTAATTCAGTTTGGGGATAAGTAGCACGATCTTTGGGAGATTTCCACCCCTCCATACACTGCAAAATTTCCCACTGTCCCTCGTCACTCAAATTAGGATGTAAGGGTTTTAACGCGGGATCATGTAACAGTCCCCAAATTTTTGCTTGCCAGAATGCTTCAGTCACTTTTGTGATCCCTTGATATTTCTTTTTTCCAGTCTAGCAATAGAATATGTAGAAAATCTCGGATTAAACAATATCTATCAATTTAATTTACAAAGACTTACAATGCTTTGTGTATAATGCTTACAGGTAAATCTAAAGATTCAATGTTACTATTATTTTTTACTTGACAAAATGCCCAAGAAACCTGTAATACATCCTCATTCTGATGAACTCAGATTTCAACGTCTCATGCTTCTAATTGCCACCCTCGTCAAGCATCCAGGGGTGGGCTATCTTGAGTCAGATGAGCGAGGACTAGAAGATCACAATCGTCTGCAAGAAGTTCAAAGTTACTTGCGTGAAGTTGCTCAAGAGGTAAGAATAGATTTACCAGAGGGCTATCCTGGGATTTCTACCATTCGCAAAGATATAGAAACCCTACGTCGTTATCACATTCTTGATCAGGGAATGTATCGTTGGGGCTATTATCTTGGTACAGGTGTGATGAGTAGCAAAGAGTTGCAAGTGGCTTTTCATGCTTTGGCATCTGTTGCTAAATATCAAGGTAATTCCCAAGCTAAACGAGTTCATCAAATACTAACGAAACGCTTACGGAAACTAGATTTAGAACTTCATGGTGAATTTTTCTATCCGGTGCGACAGCAACTTAATCGGGCAATTGTCCATACCGATCCGGACGAAATGAGAGATTTAGGAGAATACCGAGATACTTTATTCGATCAATTAGATATAGTAGAACAAGCTATTTATCAGGGCCAGGTAATAGAAATTTCACGTCATAGCGATCCTTATGGTAGAAAACGAGTAGGACTGATGCAGGTCTATCCTCTACAACTTGTTTACTACGATATTGCCTGGTATCTGATTTATGAATATTACTCAAATGGACATTTAGCAATTAGCCGAATTAATCGGTTTAAAAGCCATTGTGAAGTCCTACCATATCAAGGTCGTGGTTTAGCAGCTCAAAAGCAAAGTTTAACTAATGTCCACCAATTATTAGAAAATGGCTGGGGTTTATATCTCGGTGAGTTAGAAGAACAACAGGCAGAATTGCAGGGAAAATTAACTTTCCAAAAGGTCAAGGTACATTTTTTCCCAGAAGTAATTCCCTTTATCTTAGAAGGCGATCGCCGTCATCTTCATCAAAAAATCGATCCAGGTCCGAAAGATAAAAATGGGAAGCCTCGCTATGTGGAATATACAGTGAAACTACCTCCTCGTTCTCTGCCTGAGTTTAGTCTTTGGGTATATCGTCACATGGATAATGCCCAAATCATATCTCCTCCTGATTTAGCAGAAAAACATCGCCAAGCTGCAATCAGGTTGGCAAATCGATACAATAATGGTCAAGCGTGATTCATGATGTATTGGCTAATTTCACCTTTCATTTGTTGTCTTTAATTACCTCTTAAAAATCTGTCATACATTTTTGTTTTTTTGTCTAACAAACTCTTTAAATTCATCTAATGTTGGTTCATCAGATTGATATCTTTCTTTAGTATAGTCTCCATACCCTGCTTCAAATTGTTGAATAAATCGTAGCATTCCTCCCACTCCTAACGAGGTAATAAGAGATTGATATCCTTTCTGTCTAATTTCAGTTAGCTTCATGGGGTTTCCTCCTGGAAAATACTCATTAACCAAGTAACGGGGTTTTCTATTTGAATTGTAATTAGATTACTGCATTTTTTAGCTTTCCGTAATAAGCGATCATCAGTAGTTATTCGGTTGTGCTGTTCGTTCAGCAGTTCGATGATATAATTAACAGCATTCAGCATTGGCATTACAAACCCATTAGCTGTTTGTATCGTTTGGCATAGGAGCGTAATTTTTCACCTGGTTCTGGTGGATTGAGTAAAGCATTGACAAATACTTCACCGAAAAACGTACATGGAAGCCCCCGGCTTTAGACGTGGGGAGGAAATGGACCAGGCGATTTTAATCGCCGTCAAGTTCCTGGTTTCCATTTCTGATTTTCAATATATTTCTTAACCACATCTAACGGCGCACCGCCAACGGTAGCCACAAAATAAGAATTAGTCCACAAGGTAGGTAGTCTACTTTTGAGCCAAGGAAACTCTTGCCTCAAATATCGAGATGATCTACCTTTCATAATTTTAACAACTTGTTGGACGCCAAATTGAGGGTCAATGCTAATCAATAAATGAACATGATCTGGCATGACTTCAAGCTCAATAATTTCGCATTTCTTCTCGCTTAGCTACTTCGTGAATAATTTCTTTCAGCCTAGTATCAACACCGTTGACTAACACTTTGCGTCGATACTTGGGACACCAGACAATGTGATATTGACAAACATATAAGATATTGTTATTTGATTTAAAGTGATTTGCCATTGCTAGTATTTACTTGCCTACTGTATAATAGTGACATCGTTTAACTAATAAGTCAATGGCTCGCCAATCTAGCCCTACTAAGACCCCATCATTTATTGTTGAGATACCCTTGGTGGTATCCGACAAAGATGCTGGGGTTTTAAATTCTAGATTTGAAGCGGGTCGGCAACTTTATAACGCCTGCTTGGGGGAGGCAATGCGGCGACTAAAGCTGGTTAAACAATCTAAGAAATATCAAGAAGCCAGAAAACTTAAAAAGGGTAAGGCCAGAACAGCAGCATTTAAAGAAGCAAATCAGGCATATAAATATAGTGAATATGATTTGCATTCTTATTGCACGACTGTTCGTAATTCTTGGTTGAGCGACCATATTGACGCAAACACCGCTCAAAAATTAGCGACCCGTGCATTCAATGCCTCTATTCGAGTAGCTTTTGGCAAAGCTAAGAAAGTCAGGTTTAAAGGAAAAAATCAACTTGATTCCTTAGAAGGCAAGACAAATAAGACGGGGATTAGATGGGTAAAAGAAACCTTGGTTTGGGGAAACATCCAACTCAAGCCATACTTAACAACCTATGACCCTGTAATAACTCATGGCCTAAACAGTCGAGTAAAATACGTTAGATTGGTGCGCCGTCGGATTAATGGCAAGGTTTTCTACTACGCTCAATTAGTTGCTGAAGGTAAACCATTTCAGAAGCCTAAGAACAAAATTGGTAATGGTTCTGTTGGTCTAGATATTGGACCCTCGACTATTGCCATTGTCGGGGATGATTCAGCCAAATTAACCCTGTTCGCATCAGAATTGCAGTCGAAGGATAAGGAAATTCGCCGACTACAAAGAAAGATGGAACGGTCTAGAAGAGCGAATAATCCCCACAACTACAACCCGGATTTTGTTGACAAAAAAGGAAAACAGAAAAAAGGAACTGTTAAAAAAGGATGTAGAGGGTGGAATAATTCCAAAACCTATCTTCAGACCAGAACATCTAAGGCTAATCTAGAACGAGAATTAGCGGCTCATCGAAAGTCGTTACATGGAAAATTAGTTAATGAAATTCTTCGTCAAGGTAATACTGTTAAATTAGAAAAACTTTCCTACAAAGCTTTTCAGAAATTATTCGGCAAGTCGGTAGGAAAACGCGCACCAGGGGAATTTGTATCGCATCTAAAGCGCAGGGCTGAAAGTGCTGGTGCTAAGGTGATTGAATTCTCAACTTATTCAACTAAACTGTCGCAAACTTGTCAATGTGGCAACGTCAAGAAAAAACAGCTTTCCGAAAGAATCCATCAATGTGATTGTGGAATCTTTTGTCAGAGAGATTTATATTCGGCGTTTCTTGCCAAATTTGTTGATAATGAACTGCTTCAAGCGAATCAAGCTATTGATGCTTGGTTAGGTTCGGAACCGATCCTGTATGCGGCTTGGAGACAGGTCACCCAAACTAACTTGCAAGTAGAAGGACGAGTTTCTTCTTCCTTTGGGAAATTCCCAGAGTCAGAGCGAGTCGCAGCGAAAGTTCAAAATTCTGATGCTAAGGTCTTGGATGTTGTACCAAATTGGGAGAGCCAAAAAGAGGCATTATTGCATTTTGAACCCCCGTCCCTTTAGGGCTGGGGTGGCTTCAGGGTCTTGCTTGCTTAACTGTATTACCGTTTGTTCTTGAATTGTGCGTTTAGCAGCCTCTATCGCACTGGCAACCACAAATTCTGTTAGTGAAAATCCACTGATTTGAGCTGCTTCTAACAATAATTCTTTTTGTGCTTGAGTGATTCGTGCTTCTAGACCTGCATTTTTGGTAGTTAGGGAACTCATCGCAATTTAACGTTTTTAATTTGTAAAAACTTCATTTTTCTCAATTGTACGGCTTTTTGGCGTACAAGTCAATCCCTAAGTCTTATACCAATTATTGAAATTATAACTACAAATCAATATGGTTCAGTTAACCGTAGGGGCAAAGCATTTCGGCGCATAAATGATGGCTCAAACGTTTACCCTGAGCGGAGTCGAAGGGAAGCATAATATTACCGAAATGCGAGAGCCCTCACCATCTATGCAGCCAATCGATCAACTATATATCAATACGGTTCAGTTAAGAATTTTTTGGGAGCTCTGGACCAAGAACTGGGCGAAGCATTCGGATATAAATATTAACCGCCCTTCGACTTCGCCCTTCGACTACCCTTCGACTTCGCTCAGGGCACGCGCTCAGGGAACACTCAGGGTAAAATTTGAGTAATAAATTATCGCCCGAATGCTTCGCCCCTACAAATCCGGACAAAATTCTGTTGATGTTTCCTTGAGATGAGCGATCGAACAATTATCTGTAGTGCTAATTTACGAAATTGGTATTAGCTCTGGCTGTGATTTACTCAACCCTCGGTATTGTCCCACCAATTAAGAAAGACAAAACTATTTTCGATCGCCTATGAACTTAGTGGTGCAAAAATCATTGATAATAAAGGCTAATCTCCGCCAATCTCAACCAGAGCAAGGATTAAAGAAAATGCGAATTTTGATTATGGGTGGTACGCGATTCATTGGTGTTTACTTAACTAAAATTTTAGTGGCAAAAGGTCATGAGGTAGTTCTTTTTAATCGTGGTAATAAACCAGCTCCTGTTCCGGGAGTAAAAGTAATTCATGGCGATCGCACGCTCCCAGACCAACTGCAAGAAAAACTCAACCAAGAACACTTTGATGCGATCTTTGACAATAATGGTCGAGAACTAAGCGATACTAAACCCCTTGCTGATCTATTTAAAGGTCGGGTGCAACATTTCATTTATATGAGTTCGGCTGGTGTTTATCTCAAATCCGATCAATTACCCCATCAAGAAGGTGATCCGATCGACCCTAAAAGTCGTCATAAAGGTAAACATGATACGGAAAGTTACCTGATTGAGCAGGGATTACCTTGGACATCAATCCGTCCTACTTATATTTATGGTCCACAAAACTATAATGAATTGGAAGCTTGGTTTTTCGCTCGCTTAATCCGTAATCGTCCCATCCCGATTCCTGGTAATGGATTACATATCACCCAACTAGGGCATTGTCAAGATTTAGCGGAAGCAATGACCGCAGTGCTAGGTAATCAAAAAGCGATCTCTCAGGTCTATAATATATCAGGCGATCGCTATGTGACCTTTGATGGTTTAGCCCGAGCTTGTGCGATCGCAATGGGTAAATCACCAGATGATGTTCAGCTCGTCCATTATGATCCGAAAAAATTTGATTTCGGTCAACGTAAAGGTTTCCCCATCCGAGTTCAGCACTTTTTTGCCACCATTCATAAAGCGATCGATGATCTCGACTGGAAACCAAAATTTGATCTGATTTCTGGACTAAAAGACTCTTTTGAAAATGACTATTTAGCTAACCAACAAGACCAAGCAAAGATCGATTTTTCTGTAGATGATGAAATTTTGCAGGTCATGTCAAAGTAGATGCAAAAAAGAATTAGCTAAAATCGCAACTTGAGTGCGATCGCGCAAATTCAAACGATTCAAAATATTAGTCACATGATTTTTGACAGTTCCTTCGGAAATATAAAGTTTTTGGGCAATTTCCCGGTTACTCGAACCAGCAGCAATTAAGCGCAAAACTTCCTTTTCCCGTGGCGTCAATTCAGCCCAACTAGGGGGTAAACTTACTGGTGGACTGGAAGAAGGCACTTTAGCAATCAGCTTATCAACTAATCCCGGTCCTAATTGAGTATACCCTTTATCAACAGCTCGAATTGCCGCTGCTAATTCTTCTGAGGGAGTATCTTTAAGTAAATATCCGATCGCTCCAAAGCGTAGTGCTTGAGCCACATATTGATCATCATCAAAAGTCGTCAAAACTAAAATTTTTACATTGGGAAAACGCTGACAAATCTCCTGAGTTGCTGCGACCCCATCCATAATGGGCATCCGAATGTCCATCAAAACTACATCTGGTTGTAAAGTTTCTACCAGTTGAATGGCGATTTGTCCATTATCCGCTTCACCGATAATTTGCAAATCTGTTTCTAGTTCCAATAAAGCTTTTAAACCTTGGCGAATTAAACTTTGGTCATCAACTAATAAGATTTTAATCATATTGCTAATTATTGATGGGGATGAGGGGTCAAAATGACCATAATTTCTAGAGGATTAATGAATTTAATTGCCAATATTTATCCCATTCACTGTTGTCAAGAATACCAAATATCGCTAGGACAAAAACGCAGTTTACTGCGCTTTTGGGTTTACTGGGAGTTGGCAGATTGATGATGAGCAGAAACTCAATCTACCGGAGGAATTGCCAAATCTGTACCTGGATAAAGTTCGTCTGGATTCGTCCCGATCGCCTCACGATTCGCTTCATAAATCTGGCTCCATTTATTACCATCACCATATAAATTTTCAGCAATCGACCATAAGGAATCGCCTTCTTGGACTGTATAGATTTGTTCGGTCATAAAGCTCCTGGTTAAATTTTTTGGGTAGGATCAGAGAAACTAATTTCCTTAGCTAGTAGGAAATATCTATATTACAACCTAAATCTAGCTAGATGTCTAGAGGAGCCAAAATTATCTAAGCCCCGCTAAGACAACGCACAAAACTAATCAATCATTTAGCGGCAGTTTAAGGTATCATGGGTTTTTCGTTTGGTCTGGGGATTAGTTCCTTGGGCAATTTGACACAGCATTGCTTGAGCATCCTCTCGCAATAAAATATCGGTAAAATCAGCCCCATCAATCACGACCCCTTTAAATTTAGTATTAAAGGCAAAAGCGCCTTCTAAAATAGCATTAGTTAAATTAGCTTGGGTAAAATTAGCTGTATCTAGGGTAGCTTCTCGCAAATTCGCCCCCTCAAAATTGGCAGATTTCAGATTAGCACCAAAAAAACTAACTCCCTGTAAATTTGCATTACTGAAATTACTATTGCGTAGATTAGCTTTAGTAAAGCTAGAATCAGTTAAATCACGACCCGAAAAATCTTGATTGGTCAGAGTTTGCTGATTATAGTCTGCTGCTAGAATTCCAGTCGCGATCGCTCCCCAGCTCATACTGAAAACTACTAACCCTAACATTAAACTAAATGCAACCGTCGCCAGCCGCTGGCAAAGTTTACAATTCATCATGATTGACCTTCCATGCTCAGTAATACTTCCCATTATCCCGATCTTGGTACATTAGGAGAAGAATTAGTTGCCCAATGGTTACAGACCGAAGGTTGGGTCATTCTCTATCGTCGTTGGTCTTGTCGTTGGGGTGAATTAGATCTAATTGCCCGTTCTTTGACTAATCAATTAATTTTTGTCGAAGTCAAAACCCGTAGTCGGGGAAATTGGGACGCAGATGGTCTATTGGCAATTACCGCAAAAAAACAAGCAAAATTGTGGAAAACGGCGGAATTTTTTTTACTTAAACACCCACATTTAGCCAATTTATCTTGTCGCTTTGATGTTGCTTTAGTTTGCTCTCAAAGCTTACCAAAAAAACACCTTCCTACCGAGCATCCGTCACCAGAACACCTACCTTCCTCCATCAAATTGGGTCAAGCGATCGCGATCTATGGCTATCGACTCATGCTGAAACAATATATTCCGTCAGCTTTTGAGCATAGTTGAACTTAGATGCGATCGCTGTTTTACATCAGTAGGGTCATCCCCATATGCCCCTGCTATTTTCAGGAACTTGACATATAGCTGATCGGAATAGCTATAGGAGCAGATTGGGTTAAGTAAGAGTTTCGGGACAGTAGCCTAACCCTTTGACAAAATGTTGTCGAAATGATTCAATTTCAGTGCGATCGGGCATACCATGAGAAACAACAGCAACTTGATAGCGACGCATAACTTCAATGGTGGATTGTCCAATCTCCAGACTCCACAGAGCCATTTGGACCCGGACTTCTGGATGATAGGGAATTCCTAACTCATTTAGAAAAGCGCGAAAATCTCCTTTTTGTTGAGGAGTAATGGAATGACTCAATTTGACTCTGACGATCCAACCATCAATTTGATGGATCAGAGTCACAAAAGAAACTTGGAGCTGGCGATTAGCACGCAGATACTCAACTATTCTTAAAGTTAGGCTAGCATTAGACAAAAAATACAGGTATTGCATATCAGTTCCTTCAGGGCAAGCAGATCCTATAAGTATATAGTTCCCATTCTTTAATAGAACTAAACCTATACTCCGCACCGATTAAGGCAAATTTTCTGATTTTAGATTCTCGCAAATTATCGCCTTAACAATCGTGAAAATACATAAATCTAGGATAAACTTTTTATACACTTAAATGATCACAATTATTGATTGTAACAAATAATTATTAAATTAATGATGCAGGTACTATCATCAGCTGATCCAGATGTCCAATCATCTTCTATTTCTACTCTAGAGCCAGATCACTGTTTGAGTAGTTATGACTATGAACTTCCCACAGCATTAATCGCGCAAAATCCTGCTGTACCTAGGGATACTTCCCGTTTATTAGTAGTCAATTCAGCCCAATCAGAATACCAGCACTCAATTTTTCGTCATCTTCCGGATTTCCTGTCATCAGGAGATTTATTGGTCTTAAATAATACTCGTGTGATCCCAGCGAGAATGTATGGTCACAAAACCAGTGGTGCGACTGTCGAAGTTTTGCTGTTAGAAGAACAACAGCAAGATATCTGGTTAAGTTTGGTCAAACCAGGAAAACGTCTACCAGTAGGAGCAGAGATCATCTTTGACCTAATTCCAGAAGTCCAATCACTCTCTTGTGAAGCTAACCTCATTCAAACCACCCCAAATAACCAAATTTTTCTCCGTGCTAAGGTAATTGCTCATCACGAACCTACTGGTGGACGTATCCTGGAATTTAGCACTCCCGAAGGATTATCTGTACATCAGTTATTAGAAAAATTTGGTTACCTGCCCTTACCCCCTTATATTACTCAGTCAGTTGCTGATCCAGAACAATATCAAACTGTTTATGGCATAAATCCGGGATCGGTAGCAGCACCAACTGCGGGATTGCATTTTACTAATGAATTACTTCATCGATTGCAAGAACAGGGGATTAATCAAGCTTTTGTCACTCTGAATGTGGGGTTAGGTACATTTCGACCGGTGGAAGTTACAGATATTACTACTCATCATATTCATCATGAATGGGTCGAAGTACCAAAAGAAACAGTGACAAAAATTCAAGAAACTAAAGCTAAGGGAGGTCGGATTATCGCAGTAGGAACAACTGTAGTGCGTTCTTTAGAAAGTGCTGCGGTTAGTGGAGAATTACAGCCTTTTTATGGTCAAACCAATTTGTTTATTTATCCCGGTTATCAATGGCAAGTGGTCGAGGGAATGATTACTAATTTTCATCTCCCTAAGTCAAGTCTTTTGATGTTAGTTAGTGCTTTAATTGGCAGAGAAAGATTAATGCAATTATATCAAATAGCGATCGCTGAACAATATCGTTTTTATTCTTTTGGTGATGCGATGTTAATTATAGGTAATCGGTCATAGATTAAGTAGTTGGACATAGCATGGAAATAATTAGTTTAGGTATTGAAAAGCCAAGAATTTTAAATATATGACAAACGTACTTCCCCACGCGCTTACCCTAGAAGCATTCCTAAAATTGCCAGAGACTCAACCTGCTAGTGAATTTATTAACGGACAGATTTGCCAAAAATCTATGCCCCAAGGGAAACATTCGCGTTTACAACTCAAGTTTTGTAACGCTGTCAATCTGATCGCAGAAACTAACAAAATTGCCCTAGCATTTCCCGAATTGCGTTGTACTTTTGGTGGAGGTTCTATTGTACCTGATGCTACAGTCTTTGCTTGGGATAGAATCACTTTTGAAGCAGATGGTGAAGTACCTAACACTTTTGAAATTTATCCCGACTGGACAGTAGAAATTCTCTCTCCTGACCAGAAAGCAACTAAAGTTATTAGTAATATCTTGCACTGTCTTAAGTATGGAACTCAGCTTGGATGGTTGATTGATCCAGATGAGCGGTTGATTTTAGGATTTATTCCTGGACAAGAACCAATTGAGTTATTGGGCAAAGATCGTCTACCTGTTCCCAATTTTTTAACATTAAATTTGACGGTTGAGAATGTTTTTGGATGGCTGAAAGTAGTTTAAATAACTGGAGACTCCTGATCTATGACAAATTCCACAGCGACCTTACTAATTTCTTGTCCCGACCAACGTGGATTGGTAGCGAAATTTGCTAACTTCATCTATACTAACGGTGGTAACATTATTCATGCAGACCAGCATACAGATTTTACAGCTAAATTGTTTCTTACGCGCATAGAATGGCAACTAGATGGTTTTAGTTTACCTCGCGATCTAATTAGTCCAGCATTTAATGCTATTAGTCAACCTTTAGGAGCTAAATGGGAATTGTATTTTTCTGATAGTATTCCCCGCATAGCTATTTGGGTAAGTCGTCAGGATCATTGTCTGTTTGATTTGATTTGGCGATACCGAGCACAGGAGTTTAAATGCGAAATTCCTCTGATCATGAGCAACCATCCCGATTTAAAAATTGTGGCGGAGCAATTTAATATCGATTATCACTATATCCCAATTACGAAAGAAAATAAACTCCAGCAGGAAGACAAGCAATTAAAAATCCTACAAGAATATCAAATAGACCTGGTAGTTTTAGCAAAATATATGCAAATTATTAGTCCCATGTCGATTCAGCAATTCCCCCAAATTATCAATATACATCATTCATTTTTACCAGCTTTCATCGGTGCTAATCCCTATCATCAAGCCTTTAATAGAGGTGTAAAAATCATTGGAGCAACCGCACATTATGCTACTGCTGATTTAGATGGTGGACCGATTATTGAACAGGATGTAATTCGAGTCAGCCATCGGGATAAAGTGGAAGATTTGGTCAGAAAAGGTAAGGATTTAGAAAGAGTTGTCTTAGCTAGAGCGGTGCGATCGCATTTGCAAAACCGTGTATTAGTTTACGGGAATAAGACGATAGTATTTGAGTAATCCTCAGAGATTGCTCAACTAAATTTAGTTATCCCAATTCTGGCAATTATAAACAGATAGTCTATACAGCCTATTCCAGGTTTATGAAGTTCATCAAGGTGATCTGTGGGGCAGGGCGGGTTCATTAATACCTCGACTGCGCTCGGCACAAGGGTTATTTGTGTGTGGCAAATTCAACGGTAACCCTACAGAGATTCACCAAAAAATCGATCAGGATTAGAGGATGACAAGATTAACAGGATTTGTAGGGGCAGGTGAATGAATTTATGCTCACAATCAACCGGGATTTGTAGGGGCAGGTTCACCAATCAATTCTGCTCCCAACAGATAACTATCATAAACCTGCCCAACCAACACAGATCACTCACAATCTCGGACAGGCAAGATGCCTGTCCCACCATTCATGCCAAATCTTACTGTACTTCATCAACAGGTCATCTGCTGTATATATCATCAGTAGTGCTAATTGATAAAATTGGGATAATTAACATGATTAAATTTATTTGAAATCTAATCGGAGTCATCCCAATACGGTTCGTTTAAGGATATTTTGGGAGATATCGACGAAAAAGGGTGAAGCATTCGGGTATAATGTTACCCCCCTTCGACTCCGCCCTTCGACTCCGCTCAGGGAACACTCAGGGTAAAGTTTGAACGTTCAATTATCGCTAAACATGCTTCACCCCTACAATTAACCGAACTGTATTGGGAGTCATCCTACTCCCCTTTCCTCTTAGGAGAGGGGTTGGGGGAGAGGTCTTCTGAACCGGATTGATTGATCTAATTAACCCGCATTACCGATCGCTAAAGCTGCAACTAACATACCTAACACTAAAAAAGGTTGAGCGCTAGCTTGATATTTAACATCATTTTTGAGAGGGTCACGTAGGAAATACATATCCTGAAAAATGATTTGGGGGATAATTAACAAAATCAGAATTGCCCCATATAAATTTTGGTGAATACTGATTAAATAAGCCGCAATTCCAGATTGAAAAATATCAATCATTCCCACACAAATCCAAGCAGCAGTACCAATTCCAAACATCACTGGTAAAGAATTTAAACCGAGTTGGCGATCGCCTTCTACACTTTTGAAATCATTAACAATAGCAATCCCTAAACCTGCTAAACTATAGAACAAAGTTAACACAATTATGGTCGGATCTAATTGACCAAATAGGGCTTGACCTGCCCACCAAGGTAAGGCAATATAACTAGCACCTAGCGCATAATTACCTAACCAACCATTGCGCTTTAATTTGAGTGGTGGTGCGGAATAAATGTAAGCGATAAACACTCCAAAAATCGCCACTGCGGTAATCGTCGGAAATTCATGTCCTACCCAAGTATCTAACAGATAAGCTAATCCCAATCCTGAGATTAATAAGACTAAAATTTGCGTCACTACTTGGGGAACAGTAATCAATCCAGATGGAATCGGACGGTAAGGTTCATTAATAGCATCTATTTCGCGATCGTAAAAATCATTTAAGGTTTGAGTATAACCTGCTAATAATGGTCCTGATAACAACATACAGGTAGCAGACATTAACACATTTTCTAAAGTCCAAGTAAAATTACCTGATGCAGCAGCACCACAAACCACACCCCAAATTAAGGGAATCCAGGTAATCGGTTTCATCAATTGTAGACGAATTTTCCAAATCGATGTTTCTTTAACATCCGCACCTTTCATACCTAACAATTGTCTAGCTTTAGCACTGCGATTATCAGTGACTTCATTAGGAGTTGAATTGGAAGAAGGAAGAGGATTAGACATAATGATGAATTACTTATTTACTAATTGCCTGATCAAAACCATGACTAAAGTGAAATAATCAGATAACTATTCTGAAATTTAGCTCCCTTAATTTGTTGACCCATAAGTGACGCTGGGAGAGAAATATTGCGTCGCTGATCACCAGCTTCCACAGTTAATTCTGGACCATATTGAGTTAATTTCACCTGCTTTTTATCAAAAGTTGGCAAAAATAAAATTACCTCACGTTCAGCCAGATTAATAGTAATCGGTTTTGGTGCTTGCTCCGTTTTGCTAAAATCTGGTAAAGCTGCTATTAAAGATTCCCAATTCTGGTCTCTCCAAGTGGGAACAGCACTAACCTGAAGAGGAGTAAACTCAGACTCTAAAGATGTACTGGAATCAGATTGATTAACAATAACACCAGCAATCGTTAATCCTACCTGTTGAGAACTACCCCACAAATAGCGTGCTGTCGCGATCGCCACCGGATCGGGAGTGGTGACTAAATAACCTGCAACTCGTTTAGGATCAGCGATCGCTGTTTTTGCTTGTTCTAGTAACTGATCAAACTGATTACGTGGTTGAGTAAAATTATCACTTGACCAATCAACATTTAGAACTACGCTGGTCACAGGTTGAACAAAGGGAGCGAGATTTTTTCCTAGTTCAGACTCACCAAAAACTTGACTAAAGCGACGGATATACCAACTGAGAATTTCTGCACCACCTAACATCCGCAGGGTTTCTTGACTATGAGCAGCATCGTACACAATTACATCATAATTGCCATCATTTTCATATTGACGAATCGCATTGATTGCTCCCAGACTATCCATTCCGGGTAAAATCCCCAATTCTTGACCAAAAACCTTTTTAAAAAAGGGGGTTTTGACGTATTGTGCCTCGAATTTTTTTAATTCTTCCCAAGCACGTTCCAACAGTACCGTTGTCTGCAATTGGACTGTGGTCAAATTTGGACTAATCATTTGTGGATCAGGTCCAACAGTAGTCCCCAGAATTACCCCGAGAGCTGGACTAGGATCTTGACTAGCAAGTAAAACTCGCTGACCTTGACTAGCAAACAATTTAGCGGTCGCGATCGCCACAGTGGTTTTGCCAGTACCGCCTTTACCCAAAAAGGTTATATTTAAGACCATGCACTACTTCTCTTGTTTTCCCATTGTGAATATTCGGTTTGGTAGAAATGGGTGAACTTCACGGATCAGAATTCCGTTACCAGAGCGGTTGACCGGATATCCGTGGTTAGTTCGTCCCATTAGCACTCAGTGATAGCGTTCCTAGCGGACTGCTTCTAGTTCTTCAGCAAAAAACCAGGTGGCAAATTTGTCATCAAATTGAACAACAAAGCCCACTCCACTACCATCAACCATTTTGAAGTCGCGGATCACGCCAGTTTGACCCTTTCTTTGACGAACAATAACAGATATCTGTCCTGCTCCAGGTTCACGTACTTTTACTTTTTGACCAATTTCCATCATTACACCAATTCATTTAACCAATCAATAGTTTATCAGTGGTCTGCCTATCCTTATCAATAGACAAGAAAGCAAAAGTCAAAAATATTTGTTTGTAGTAAGGGGTGTCTTCCCTCAAGTATTGACCATGATTGGGACTCTCATTCCCTACTACAAACGGTCCTGGATGTTTTCACCCCATCCATCTGTCGAAAATATCCTAAGTTTCTAAATCAATTCCTAATGCTTTAGCGCGATCGCGTAACATTTCTATTTGTTTACGTTCTGCTGCTAATTGAGTAAGAACTCGTTCTTTTTCTTGTTGTTCTTGTTGGAAATTAGCTTCAGCGCGATCGGCGCGAATTTTTTCTTGTTCAGCTCGGAGTTTTTCTTGTTCAGCTTTTTCTGTACCCAATAAGATTAAATTTTTTTCTCGATCATAAAATCTGATCCAAGTTCCTTCTTCTTGCAAAATTCTTCCTGTCCATTTTCCTAACCATAATCCCAAAGTTTTACACCATAACCATCCTTGATTGTCTGGAACTAGGTCTTGGTATTTCCGATCTTCTCCTAAAGTCCATCCTTTTAGGGAATTTTCATCAAACGGATCATAGATAATATAATCCTGAGTCCGAAACGTCTGTTCGTAGATTTTCTTCTTTTCTCCTTTGTCTATTTTCGCAGTAGTCGGAGACATTAATTCCACAATGATATCGGGATAACGTCCTTCTTCTTCCCACACTACCCATCCTTGACGTTGTTTGTCTCCATCCACATCTAAAACTGCAAAAAAATCTGGTTCGCGAAAATCTTGGGTGCGGACTTGTTTGCTGCTATAATACAGAAACATATTTCCACCAGCAAAAAAATCTTTTCTACCTTGATTAGCTTGATAGATAGCTTCAATCAAAGCATTCATAGCAATGCGATGTCGATTACTTTCCAAGGGTTCTCCATCATCAAAAATTAAATCAGTAGGAGGTAAGGGTGGTGTCCATTGCGACGCTGCTTCACTTATTTGCTCTGGGATCAGATTAGTGGACATAGATCTATCCTTTGGCTCGGATTTCTCTGATTATACATGATTGGGGCTGAGTTTGACTATTTAGGCAACTTGCGATCGCCATCTATTAATTAAAAAGACTAAATGCGGTAAAAATTAAGAATTGAATCTTGGTTTTGTTTGTAGGAAACTGACAATGTTAGCTAAACGGATTTTACCTTGTCTAGATGTGAAAGCTGGACGGGTGGTGAAAGGGGTAAATTTTGTCAATCTTCAGGATGCTGGTGATCCCGTAGAATTGGCTCAAGTTTATAATGATGCTGGTGCTGATGAATTGGTGTTTCTCGATATTACAGCTACTCACGAGGATCGAGATATTATTATTGATGTGGTTTACCGGACTGCCGAACGGGTGTTTATTCCCATGACTGTGGGGGGTGGAATTCAAAACTTAGAAACAATTAAAAGATTGTTACGTGCTGGGGCTGATAAAATTAGCATTAATTCCTCCGCAGTTCGTGACCCAGATTTAATTAATCGGGCTAGCGATCGCTTTGGAAATCAATGTATTGTGGTCGCGATCGATGCTCGTCGTCGTCTTGATCCACTCCTCCCAGGTTGGGATCTGTATGTGAGGGGAGGAAGGGAAAATACTGGTAAAGATGCGATCGCTTGGGCTAAAGAAGCCGCCCAACGAGGGGCTGGAGAACTGTTAATTACCAGTATGGATGCAGATGGAACTCAAGCTGGGTATGACTTAGAACTGACCAGAGCGATCGCCCAAAGTGTAGAAATTCCGGTCATTGCTTCTGGTGGAGCTGGTAATTGTGATCATATCTACCAAGCTTTAACCGATGGTAAAGCTGAAGCTGCTCTCCTCGCATCCCTTTTACACTATGGACAGTTAAGCGTTACTGAAATTAAACATTATTTACGCGATCGCCAAATTCCCGTCCGACTCCTTTAGGTGATCTTGTGGGACTGACAGGCAAGATGCCTGTCCTACAATACAAAAAACTCTTGTGGGACAGGCATCTTGCCTGTCCTATTTATTTTTGCCAGAAATCTATTTCCTTAATCTGAAATAAAGAAATTTTCCTTACAAAAAACTCTTGTGGGACAGGCATCTTGCCTGTCCTATTTATTTTTGCCAGAAATCTATTTCCTTAATCTGAAATAAAGAAATTTTCCTTACAAAAAACTCTTGTGGGACAGGCATCTTGCCTGTCCTATTTATTTTTGCCAGAAATCTATTTCCTTAATCTGAAATAAAGAAATTTTCCTTAAGATTTATCCGATTTTTCCTTACAGCTTGTTACGATATGTAAACGGATCACATTAATATAAGTAAATTTATGTTTTTCATTCTCATTATAGTGGTTCCACTGGTAGCCTGGTCTCTACAGTTAATGCACCAAGCTCTCGAAAGTCGAGAGTTTTCCTTAATGTTAGCGGGCACTTTAGTCGCGACAGCCGCAGCTGCAATGGTAGTTGTATATTTTCTGATGGGAGATTACATGAACTACGTCCAGCAAATGGCCCAAAATCCCCATTTTATCTATAACTCTTCCCAAACCGGAGCACTGGTCTGGATACCCCAAACTGATGCAGAAATAGAAGCTTGGGCTAATTGGGATAATCAAGAAATAGCTGTTAGTCAAGAATTTCAGTCGGCTCCCAGCTTAAGAGTCAATTAACCGACTAATTAAAAGCAGATAGTGGGAAAATTTTTTCAAAAACCCCTTGACTAATTCCTAGTAAACCAGAGATAATGAAAGACTGGAATGGGGCTATAGCTCAGTTGGTAGAGCACTTCAATGGCATTGAAGGGGCCAGCGGTTCGAGTCCGCTTAGCTCCATCGGTAAAAAATCTACCCGTGATGAACAGGGGTAGATTTTTTTTTGTTAGAAATATTGATATTGATAAGGAGCAAATTATTAATGACAGAAATCCAGCAGATGTCCCTATTTCCCCCTCGGAGTGTGACCGAACTGATCGCAGATATTGAAAAATTAACCTTAGAAATCCAAGAATTATACAGCTTAGATGATATTCCTTGGATTGTTGGTTATAGTGGTGGGAAAGATAGTTCAGCTATTTTGCAGCTAATCTGGAATGCGATCGCCCAACTACCCCCAGCTCAGAGAAAGAAAACCATTCATGTGATCACCACAGATACTTTAGTGGAAAATCCTTATGTATCTCTGTGGGTCAGAAAATCTCATGAACGGATCAAAATAGCAGCTCAAGAGCAAAATATGCCCATTGAACCCCATATCCTGGAACCAGAAATTACTCAAAGATATTGGGTGGGATTAATTGGTAAAGGATATCCAGCACCAAGACATCTGTTTAGATGGTGTACAGGTCGATTGAAAATTGATCCCTCGAACCGATTTATTCGGAATATCGTGCAAAAAACCGGGGAAACTATTCTGGTTTTGGGAATTCGCAAAGCCGAAAGTGCTAGACGAGCAGCGACTATGAAAAAACATGAACAAAGAAGAGTTCGCGATCGGCTTAGTCCTAATGGTAATCTTCCCAACTCCTTAGTTTATAGTCCGATCGAAGATTGGCGCAATGATGAAGTTTGGCTGTATTTAATGCAGTGGGCTAATCCTTGGGGTCATAGTAACAAAGATTTATTTGCGATGTATCGAGAATCAACCGCAGATAATGAATGTCCCTTAGTGGTGGATACTTCTACCCCCAGTTGTGGTAATTCTCGGTTTGGTTGTTGGGTTTGTACCTTGGTTGATAAAGATCATGCCATGGAAGCAATGATTCACAATGATCATGAAAAAGAATGGTTAAAACCATTAGTTAATATTCGAGCCCAATTAGATGTGGAAACAGAAAATCGGGAGAATCGAGATTTTCGTCGGATCTGGGGAGAAGTGCAATTATTTGAACGCAATATTGATGGTCAAGTATCTGTAGAACCGATTCCGGGTCCCTATATTAAAGCATGGCGGGAACATTTGCTGAAGTTAGTGTTAGAAGCGCAAACTATCATGCGCCAAACTGCTCCAATTGAAATGCGGCATATTACTTTAATTAGTCCAGCAGAATTAAGTGAAATTCGCCGGATTTGGTTAGAAGAAAAACATGAATTTGATGATAGCTTACCCAAAATATACAAAGAAGCGACCGGGACAGATTTTCAAGATATTCGACCAAGTGCGGAAAAACAATTATTGGGTAGTGATGAATGGGAAACCTTAGTCGAAATTTGTCAAGGTGATGAGATGCACTTGGAATTAATGAAAAAATTACTCAGTACCGAACGCCAATTTTATGCTAAATCTCGACGGGTAGGTATTTATGAAAGCTTGGAGAAATGCTTTGAAACTAGCTCGCGTTCTCGTGATGAAGCAATTCAAAATGCTCATGATAAGCGGAACTTAAAAAATGCCGCAACTGAAGGTGATGTGGATAAAGTTAAACAATTATCCTGGGCTAATATGAAGTTTGCCGGCGATCGCTCTACTCCTGATTAAATCTCTACCTTTTAACCGTGATATTTATCGAACTGATTTTAGAAAATTTCGGTCCTTATTTGGGCAGACAGGTCATCGATCTGCGTCCTGAAAAAGATAGTAAATCCTATCCGATTATCCTGATTGGGGGAATGAATGGTGGTGGTAAAACTACTTTTATGGACGCAATTCGTCTCGCTCTTTATGGACCGCGGGCTCAATGCTCAACTCGCGGAAATTTAAGCTATAGCGATTTTTTGACTCAATCCGTCAATCGACAAACTCCCCCGACGGAAATGACTCAAATTGAATTAGATTTTGAAGTAATTCAAGATGATCAATTAACTAAATTTAAAGTAGTCAGAAAGTGGAAAAAAGAACCAAAAGATGGTAAAGATATTTTGGGTATTTTAACCTGTAATGATTTTCAAACTGACTGGTGGCCCGATAAAGCTTTGGCTAATACTTGGGATGACTATATTGAAAATCTCATTCCTTTAGGAATTTCTAATTTATTTCTTTTTGACGGAGAACAAGTTAAAGAACTAGCTGAGATGGAAACACCACCACTGACTGTAGTGGAAGCGATCCAATCTTTATTAGGATTAGAACTATCGGAAAGACTTTCTCAGGATTTAGAGATTTTGGTAAATCGCAAATGCAAAGAAATTATTAGTCCTAAAGACTTGGCTAATCTTGAACAGATTGAAGAAAAATTGGCGATTGAAAAAGATAAATTTGACATTGTTAGTCAAGAGTTAGTCCGGTTGAATGATGAATTTAAAGTCGCTATAAGCAAGTATGAAGATGCTCAAAATAAGTTTATTTATGAAGGTGGTAAGATTGCTCAAGAACGGAGTCAACTTGATCAAGAAAATAAACATTTATTAAATCAGTCCGAAAAAATTCGCGAAATTATGCGTGATTTAGCTGCTGATGTTTTACCATTAAGTTTAATTTACCCCCTCTTAGAACAAGCAAAAATTCAAGCTGAAAAAGAACATAGTCAACAGTCAGTAAAAATTACCATAGATGTGATTAAAAACCGTGATCAAAAATTATTGAACTATTTAACAGAATCATCATTATTTAATCCGGAAATTATCGCAGAAATCCAAAAATTTCTTGAGACAGAAAATGCAGTTTTTGAACAGCAAATTTTTGATGATGAAAAGATTTGGCTCAAAGCTGAACCAGAAATAATTGAGCAGTTAAATAGCTTACTTAATTATCAATTAAAATCTGTCCAAAAACAAGGTCAAGAAAAGTATGAAGAGCTGAAGGAATTGGAAAAAGAAATAGATTTTTTAGAGCGCCAGATCGTTAAATCTGCATCTCCAGAGCTTTACCAACAGCTCGAAAAAAATCTCAAAGATGCTCAAACAAAAATGAATGAGATTGAGGTAGAGCGTCAGCTAGTTAAACGTAACTATGATGAACTAGATCAGACAATTAAACAGATCAAAAAAGAATTAGCAACCTTTGCAGAAGAAGAAATTAAACAGAGAAGCAATCAACATATTATTCAAGCATCTAGCAAAGTTCAAGAAACTTTAAAAGTATTTCGAGAAAAATTGACATTGAAAAAATTAAGCAAATTAGAAAATGAAGTAACTAAATGTTTCCGTTATCTGTTACATAAATCAGATTTAGTCAATAAAGTAACTATCGATCGCAATTCTTATCGTCTCGCTCTTTATGATCCCCAGGGCGCATTTTTACCGAAAAATCGTCTTTCCGCTGGAGAAAAACAATTGCTCGCGATCGCATTTTTATGGGGATTAGCATTAGTCTCTGGTCAGAAATTACCCATCGCCATTGATACTCCTTTAGGAAGACTAGATTCCGAACACCGTCAGAATTTAGTTGATCGTTATTTTCCGGCTGCTAGTCATCAAGTGATTTTGCTGTCTACAGATACAGAAATTACTCAAGTTGAATATGCTCGGTTACAGGAACAAGAAACGATCGCCCGGGAATATCTCCTTAAATATGATCCGATCGCCAGTCAAACTCTAGTCCAACCGGGTTATTTCTGGCCTTAATTTCATTTGGAGAAAAAAATATGGAAATACTAATTGAGCGAATTCGTCTTTCCCAAGTAGCCAAAGAACAACTGATTAGACTCAAACGGATCACCAAAATTGATCAGTGGAATATTCTCTGTCGGTGGGCATTTTGTCGGTCTTTGGCCGAACCAAGTATTCCTTCCTCAACGACAATTTTAGCAGATAGCAATGTGGAGATGACCTGGCGGGTATTTGGGGGCGAAATGGCTGATTTGCTGTTAATGGCACTCAAACAACGTTGTCATAACGATGGGTTAGAAGTTACTAACGAAGTCTTGATTACTCAATTTCGGCTTCATCTCCATCGAGGGATTGGTTACTTAGCAGGAGATTTAAATATTAAGAAAATTGAAGATTTTCTGGAAATTACCATGAAAAATTGAGAAAATTATTTGAGGTGAGCGGAAACATAGATCCAAAAGTAAATTAACTGTGTAATCCATGAACCAAAAAACCAGGTGGCATCAATATACTTAACTAAGTAGAAGAGTTTGGTAACAAATCCTTACTATCCCCATTTTCTTGCCAAAACAATGTGATAATAGACTAAAACCTGTTCATCTTTAAATGGGTGATATTTCCCATTGTCAAAACCCTTAAATGGGTGCAAGATGTCAGCAAAACAAATTCTCCCTGCTGGTTGAAAGTCTTCATGGTTAGCCAACCCTCAGAGGCAAATTTTCGGATTACAGTCTTGGATGACATGGCTGTTATACATATCCCCTCTCGTTTGAGCGTTCTAGAAGGTGTTGCTTTTAAACAAACCTGTCAGCAACTTCTGCAAGAGAGTTCAGTCCCCAATAAAATCATTCTGGATTTTAACGAAACTATTTTTATGGACAGTAGTGGAGTTGGGGCGTTAGTTAGTAATTTAAAAACCACCAGGGCTCAAGGCTCACAATTAGTGATCCGCAACGTCCAACCCCAGGTGATGGCGGTGTTATCGCTAACGGGACTAGACCAAGTGTTAAAAATCGATCCCGGTACAGCAGCTAAAGCCCCAGATCCAGATTTTCTCCCAGAAAGCTCGGTCAAAAATGTCCCAACCACCCATCCTTCGATCCGCTCCTGGGTAAAACGTTTATTAGATACGATCGGTGCCCTGGTAGGATTGTCAATTACAGCGATTTTATTTATTCCGATCGCCTTGGCAATTAAAATGGATAGTCGGGGGCCAATATTTTTCGGGCAAATCCGATGTGGGTGGATGGGTAGACGTTTCCGACTCTGGAAATTCCGTTCCATGTGCAATAATGCAGAACAACTGAAAGCCCAAATTGAAAATCAAGCCAACGGACCGATTTTCAAAAACGATAATGACCCAAGAATCACTCGAGTCGGTCGAGTGTTAAGACGGACAAGTTTAGATGAATTACCCCAGTTTTGGAATGTATTAATGGGGGAAATGAGTTTGGTTGGAACTAGACCCCCCACTCCTGATGAAGTAGAACGCTATGAAGTTCCTGAGTGGCAACGTTTAGATGTAAAACCAGGGATGACCGGAGAATGGCAAGTCAATGGGCGATCGCAAATTCGCAATTTTGAAGATGTCATCCATTTAGATTTAAAGTACCAAAAGAATTGGAGCCTCATATATGACATAAAACTAATTCTGAAAACTCTCGTCATCCTGTTTAAAAAAAACAGTGGTGCTGTTTAGGAAAAAACCGCGCTAAAGCTTTGGGCTTAAGTAAGGATGGTGAGGAGTAAAATTAAGCTAGAACAACCCATTGCCAGAAAAAATCTGGCAGAGAATTGAAACATCAAAACTCGGTGCGGTTTTAGAAAAAAACTCTCTCAACATCATATTAGTCAGGCTAAAGGCGATAAGCTAACCCATCAAGTGCGTGTGATCGCTTACCTTCATGGCATTGGCAAACCTAATTAAAAGGTTAAAAGATTTTATATTGCGAATCATTGCAGCAATGGAAAACGGTCAGCTAATTAAACAATCTCAGCTTCAGGTGAAAACAAACCTGAATGATTTAGACGAAGTCTTGCAATGGTTTGAACAATTCAATCTTCCAACCTGTGTACTCCCCAACCTCTGGTGGCAATATCAAACAGCCTTAGTCGAAGGTTTTACGAATGCGGTGCGTCATGCTCACCGCAATTTGCCCCCCCAAACCCCGATCGATATCGAAGTAAAAGTCTTTACTCACTATATGGAAATCCGGATTTGGGATTATGGTCAACCATTTAATCTCGAAGCAAAACTGGAAGAAAAACTCAAAGAAAAACTCAAAGAAAAACTTGACTATGTATTGACTGATCATGGGAAAGGGCTGATCCTAATGTATCAACTGACGAATGAGATGTATTACATTCGGACAAAAGAAGACCGCAATTGCTTAGTATTGGGGAAAAAAAATCGCCATCAAAACTAAAGAAAGCCAGAGATGATCAGTCCAGCAAATTAGCCGGGATCTAGCTGTTGGTTCAGATTGAGGGCGATCGCTGGCTAGCTAAACATGAACTCGCGCCGCCATTAGCATATAAAAGCATTATCTACAGGATGAACGCACCATTGCCTCATAATGAAGCCCCAAAAGAAGCACTGCGGCGATCTCAGCTCTGTGATCCCGAAGCTGAACCAGCATTTGATGATCTAACGCAGTTAACTGCTCTGATCTGTCAAACACCAATTGCCTCAATTAGTTTGATTAATCCAGAACAGCAATGGTTTAATTTCCCAGTTGATTTGAACTCACCGATCCACACTGGCGCGATCGCTTTGGCTGCCCAGACGGTTGATCAGCTGGGGCTATTTATGATTCCAGATGTCTTAAATGACCAAGCTTGGGCTGATCAGCTGTCGATTAAGCATGAAACCCAAATTCGTTTTTACGCAGGTATTCCTCTGATCGGTACTGATCATCTGGTCATGGGTGTCCTCAGTGTGATGGACTATATCCCTCGGGAACTGACATCTGCCCAAATAGAAGCGCTCTGGAGTTTAGGAAGTCAAGTCATTCGGCTCTTAGCAGCAAATCAACAAATTGCCATTGCTAAAAGTCAACAAGCTGAATTTCAAGCAATCTTAGACCAAACCTCCGATTTAATTCAGATTTTTCGTTGGTCAGATCAGCGTTTACTATATGTCAACCAAACTTGGCTGCAAACTCTTGGATATGATCAAGCTGAAATTTCCCAACTATCTTGGTCTGCTCTCCTTCATCCGGACGAGAGCGATCGCGCTCAAACCATCCTCAAAAATTTGGGTCAGGGAGAATCTATTCCTACCACCAAATTATCGTTTTTAACTAAACAAGGGGAAGCCATATCTTTAGAAGGACATCTATTCCCGGTGTGGGAAAAGAGCCAAATCTTAGCTGTACGAGGTTTTTTTCGTCATCCTATTCCTCCTGAGTCAGAATCATCACCCTATCGACAAATTTTTGAAAATGCTGCTGAAGGATTATTTCAAGCGACTTTAGATGGACGTTATTGCATTGTTAATCCCGCTTTGGCGCATATTTATGGCTATAATTCCCTAACAGAATTTTTAGCCAAAGTGGAGACTATTGGTCAACTCTATGTTAATCCCACCTATTGGTCTGAATGTATTGCTCAATTAGCAACAGAAGGTGAAATCTCTCGAGAAGCTGAGGTCTATCGTCCCAATGGTCCGACCATCTGGGTAGCAGAAAATATCCGCTTGCGTCGTGATGCTCAAGGTTATCCTACGGCGATTGAAGGCTCGGTGCAAGATTTAACGAGTTATAAACAAGCAGAAGCAACTCTCCAACTCGCGAAAGACCAACTCCAAGCGGTCTTAGATGCTGTCCCAGGTACGGTTTCTTTAATTAGCTCTAATTTTCGCTATCTCGGTGTGAATCGTCATTTAGCCGCTAATTACCAGTTACCTCCAGAATCTTTTGTTGGTCGTAAGGTTGGTTTTCTCCAACCCGGATTTGGGACATTTATGCGCGAGTTTTTTGCTAATTCTACGGTCGAAGCTTCTTTAGAAATTGATACAGAAGTAGATGGTAATACTCGGAGTTATTTAGTAATTGCCAAAAAATGGCTGGAAGACCAAGCTGCGGTTTTTGTGGGGATGGATATTACTGAGCGTAAACAAGCGCAAGAAGCTCTGCTCGCAGAATTAGCTGAAGCAGCTGAATATGTACGCAGTTTGTTACCTCCCCCATTCTCTGAACCTGTGGCAATTGAATCTCGGTTTATTCCTTCTCAACAGTTAGGAGGAGATTGCTTTGATTATTATTGGCTCGATGATGAAAATTTGGTTATTTATCTGTTAGATGTTTCTGGACATGGCACTGGACCGGCTTTGTTATCGGTTTCGGTCTTAAATCTCTTGCGATCGCGTTCTCTTCCCAATACTAATTTTAATCAACCTAGTGAAGTTTTAACTGCCCTGAACCAAGCTTTCCAAATTGATAATCAACGTGATATGTATTTCACGATTTGGTATGGGGTTTACAATCTGACTCAACGTCAGCTTACTTATGCTAGTGCTGGACATCCACCAGCAATTTTATTATCGGAAAATTCCGAGTCGATTACTCAAGCTAGACGTTTGAGGACTCGCGGATTACCGATCGGGATGTTTCTCAATGCTGATTT
This sequence comes from uncultured cyanobacterium, assembly GCA_963744145.1. Taxonomy (GTDB): domain Bacteria; phylum Cyanobacteriota; class Cyanobacteriia; order Cyanobacteriales; family CAWUOF01; genus CAVUSO01. The sequence goes on from CAVUSO010000001.1 coordinate 4,512,705, forward strand.
TATGACTGCTCGATGTACGATCGCTAAAAATAGCAGTCTTTACTTATATAGTGATGGTGCTTATGAAATTCATCTACCTGATGGGACAATTTGGGGTCTTGATTCTTTTATCCGTCTCCTGAAAGATTATCGCCATCCCCATGGTTTTAATTTAGATGAAATTCTTAAATATTTGCGTGATTTAAGTGCCAAAGATTCATTTAATGATGATTTATCTTTGCTCCAAATTAATTTTAATTAAATTAGTCGGACAACTAAGCTCACTAAATTTATGTCCGACTAATTATTTTTTGGCCAAGCTTTTTGACAATTAACCATCAAGAATCTTTAATCAGTGGCACTGAATAATGGTTTTGTCAAATTCATTAGGATTGGAAAAAATTTCAAACAATTTATCCATACTAGCAAGTTCAAATAACATTTTTAGTTGGGGACTCAGAGAACAAATGAAAATTTTACGTCCTTGACCACGCACAAGTTTTAAGGCGGCCACTAAAGCTCCTAGACCCGAACTATCTATGAATGTTACATCCTTGAAATCAACTAAAATTATATCTGCTCCAGATTGAACCAATTCGCTAATTTCTCGACGCAAATCACTTGCTTTGGCACCGGCTAAAGTGCCAGAGGGTTGAACGGTTTTTAAGATCGGACTCATATTTTTCTGCATAACGGGAGTTGCTGGCAAAATCTAAGATGAGCAAAAAGGTTCTACTTTGACACTCCCACCCCTAAAGGGAAGTGGGATTCTTGAATCAACGACCGCACTTAACCAATTCTAATGTTTCGACTACGCTCAACACGAGTCACTCAGAACCAGCCAGAGGCGCAGTCTCCTCAAGCGTAGAAATTCCGGTGTGTCCCACCGTATTTTTTAATCCTAATCCTCTTGCTAAAATGTTCTTGGCAGCGTTCAAATCTCGATGTTCAATTAATCCGCAATTAGGGCATTTATGAGTACGAGTTGACAAAGATTTCTGTACTCTTGTCCCACATTTATGGCAATCTTGAGATGTGAAATGGGGTGCTACTGCAAATACATGAACGCCACGTATTTGGGCAAAATAATCTACCCAATCAGTGAACATTGACCATGCTGCATCAGATATAGATTTAGCAAGTTTATGATTCTTGACCATGTTGCACACTTTCAGATCCTCGTAGACAATCACATCGTTAGATGTTACTAACGTCCTTGCGGTTCTTACAGCAAATTCTCGACGTTGCCTACTGACCTTTAAGTGCTTTCTTGCCATTTTATTAATGGCTTTTTTACGGTTTTTAGAACCCTTTTTCCTTTTAGAAACTCTACGTTGTAGTCTCTTTAAGGACTTTTCTGACTTTCTTAAAAATCTAGGGTTTTCTACCTGATTACCGTCTGAATCAGTATAGAAATATTCCAAACCTAAATCAATCCCAACTGCTTTACCTGTTGGTATCTGTGGTTCAGAACGTTCTACCTTAATTAAGAATTGGCAGTAATACCCATCGGCCCTTTTAACAACCCTAATCCGTTTGATTTGCTCAAGTTGATAGAAATTTAGATCACTAATCCGATGGACGGGAGGATGCGTATTGCAATATGCTCCTTGAGCTAAGGCTTTAGCGCCATCTTTTAAACCGATTAGCTTAAATGTACCTGCTTTAAAACCATCCGTGAATGTGATCTTCTTTCGATCTTCCGACAGTGACCAGCCAGTTTGTTTATATTCAACTGATCTGCCACGTTTTTTGAACTTTGGGTAACCTTTCTTCGGTTCCTTCTCCTTACAGTTTTGGTAGAATCTAGAAATTCCATTCCATGCTCTATCAGCCGAAGCTTGTCTTGCTTGAGAATTTAGCTTCTTAGCCCACTCAAACTCTTTGGCTAAAGTTGAGCAAAGTTTCTGAAGATCGTTTTTACTAACACCGCGATTGTCCATCCAGTACCTTAAAGCTTTATTACGAATAAAGTTGGCAGTACGGATTGCTTCGTCTAGCAACTCATACTGCCAATCTTTTCCACTTAACTTTGCTTCTAATACCAACATAATTTTTTCGGTGTTAATATTAACAGTATAACAGATAATTAGCTAATTAGCCAACTTAATTAATTAATTTTTCAATTAATTTTCACGGCTCCTAAGCCAACAGCTATCCGATTCATCCCGATCCCTAAAAGGAGTGGGCTTTCTCGGTGACAACTTGTAACGTTAACCGAGTTTTTTTAACTGGTCGAGACCCTGTATTTAGGTTGCGCTACTCTTCAGCACTTGAGACGGATTATTGGTAAAAGAGGTTGCCGAATTTAATTGAGTAGAAAAAAAATTGCGGCCATCGATTTCCAATGGCTAGTCCTCCATCTAGACTCTATGTTTTTATTTTATCTGCACCCACTTTGAGAGTCTAGTCAAATCATACTACTAAAACATGGGGATGTTAAAGCCTGTTAGCGATCGCCTCTTTTCCATTATACTTAAGCCTTTCCCCTGCACCAAAACCCCAAAACCACCTAATCCGGTGGGATTGATTAACTGATGTAACGCATCACGACGGTTGAGGACGGTTTGCAGATTTGTCGGTTGAGTTGTCAGTGTCCTAAGACGCTCTCCTAATCCTAGTGCCATCAAAAAATATTCCTGGGGTTGAAAGCCCAATCGTTCTAATCCAGACAATTCTCCTTTTTTTTCTAAAGCTGTAAAGTTTACGTGACTGGTCAAATCCTGTTCTCCCACATATATATAAGGGTGATCATGGTGCTGATGACGGTAATAACACTTTAATGTTCCTTGTTGACGACTGGGATGATAAAAATGTTTCGCAGTATATCCATAATCAATAGTTAATACATAGCCCCTCTGTAATCGCTGGTTTACTGTATCCATCCAATCTAAAGCCGCTAAATTAACTTCACTACGATATTCGTCTATATCGGAATAATTGGTTAAATCTATTTCTACCAAGTTTAAATATTCGGCTAATTTCTGGGTCGAAGGTTCGTCAATGATTTCGGTAAAAAGTGGTAGATCTGCGGGAGTTCTTTTAGTGGTAGTGACGTAAATTTCTTGTAGTTTTCCCGCTTTAATAATAATTTTATGCACTGGGAAAGCATCTACTAATTCGTTAGAAAATAAACAACCTGTAATTGATTGAGAGGGAATTTGTTCCCAGGAATACCAATGGTAGCGATCGCTCACACCGATCTCTTGCTGTAAACGTTGTTGTTGCTGTGCGATTAAAGTTGGCGATCGCTCAATAATTATGTATTGTAAATGATTAAAAAAATCAACATGATGGGTGAGTAAATATTTCAGGATATCAGTAGCTAAGATTCCTTGTCCAGCACCCATTTCCACCAAGGTAAATGGGTTTGGTTGACCTAAAATCTCCCACATTTGGACAAATTGGAGGGCTAATAGTTCTCCAAAATCAGGTCCCAAATGGGGAGAAGTGAAAAAATCTCCTTTGCGTCCCAGATTAACTCTCTTGTTAGTGTAATAGCCATATTCGGGATGATATAAGGCTAAATCCATATATTCAGCAAAAGTAATTCTGCTGTAGGGATGAGAAATGATCTTTTGCTGAATTAATGTAGCTAAAGGAGAATGCTGATTCATTTACGAAAGAATTGTGTTAGATTAGAGCAACAACCGTAGGGGCGTATTGCAATACGCCCCTACAGTCAAATACCCGACAGTTGTCTTCTCTTGATGATTGAGCATGATTGGGACTGAAGCCCCTACTACAAACGGGGACTGAAGTTCCTACTACAAACGACTTTTTAGCGATCGACCGAACCCATAATCACATCAATACTACCGAGAATCGCCACAATATCTGCTACTTTCATCCCGCGCAATAATTGTGGTAATACCTGGAGGTTATTAAAGTCTGCGGCTCGAATTTTCCACCGCCAGGGGAAGATATTATCATCACCAATGATATAAATTCCGAGTTCTCCTTTGCCGCTTTCAATTCTGACATAGTGTTCACCTTTAGGAATTTTGAAAGTAGGTGCAATTTTTTTGCCAATGAATTGATAATCAAAATCATTCCATTCTGATTTTGGCCCAGCCGCCATCCGTTTTGCTTCCAGGTTTTCATAAGGTCCACCTGGTAAAGCGGTTAAAGCTTGACGAAGAATACTCACCGCTTGACGCATTTCTCGAATCCGAACTACATAACGAGCAAAACAATCTCCAGCCGTTTCCCATTCCACTTCCCAATCAAAATCGTCGTAACATTCATAGTGATCGACTTTCCGCAAGTCCCATTTCACTCCCGAAGCGCGGAGAGTTGGACCAGAAAGACCCCAATTAATCGCATCTTCACGACTAATCGTACCGATTCCTTCGACCCGACGACGGAAAATCGGGTTATCAGTAATTAAACGTTCATACTCATCAATTTTGGGCGAGAAATAGTCACAAAAATCTTCGCATTTATCTACCCAACCGTAGGGTAAATCAGCTGCTACACCACCAATCCGGAAGTAATTATTATTGACCATGCGATAACCAGTCGCAGCTTCCCAGAGGTCATAGATTAACTCGCGTTCTCGAAAAATATAGAAAAAGGGAGTTTGGGCACCAACGTCAGCTAAGAATGGTCCTAACCACAGCAGATGATTAGCAATCCGATTTAGCTCTAACATAATTACCCGGATATAACTAGCACGTTTAGGTACAGCGATATCAGCTAATTTTTCCGGAGCATTAACAGTAACAGCTTCATTAAACATTCCGGCGGCGTAGTCCCAGCGACTCACGTAGGGAACATACATAATATTGGTGCGGTTTTCCGCGATTTTCTCCATTCCTCGGTGCAAATAACCCAGGACTGGTTCGCAATCGATCACATTTTCCCCATCTAAAGTAACGATTAATCTCAGCACCCCGTGCATAGAGGGATGATGCGGTCCCATGTTGAGGACCATGGGTTCAGTTCTGGTTTCAATTTTGGGCATTGGGTCGCATTCTCCCCTAGGTAATTGAAAATAGTTGGCGAAGTTGGGTTTACGGGTATTATATATTCTGTTATTAGTTCTCAACCAAAAATGTGTGTCACAAAAAACTGAAACTCCGATGTTTGTCCATGTTCCAGTTTTAGGTCGGGAGTTAGTTGCGGGCTTAGAGGTCTGTCCCGGTGGTCATTATTTGGATGCTACCGTCGGAGCTGGTGGACATAGCCGATTAATTTTAGCAGCAGCACCAGATGTGCGGGTCACGGCGATCGATCGGGATCAGCAAGCTTTAGCGGTAGCCCAGTCCGAACTCGCTGAATATGGCGATCGGGTCAAATTTTGGCAAGGGAATTTTGCTAATTTTCCGGCTGATGGCATTTTATTTAATGGCATAATCGCAGATTTAGGAGTAAACTCTGGTCAACTAGACACAGCCGCACGCGGTTTTAGTTTTCGGCATACTGCGGATTTAGATATGAGAATGGATCAATGTCAAACTTTGACAGCAGGTGAAATAATTAATAAATGGGGGGAAACCCAACTAGCTGAGATATTTTATAAATATGGAGAAGAAAGACTATCTAGGCGTTTGGCCAAAAAAATTGTGGAATATCGTCCATTTCAAACTACCACCGAACTAGCCCAGGCGATCGCCGCCCATGTCCCCCGTCAATATCGATATGGCCGAATTCATCCAGCTACCCGCATTTTTCAAGCATTGCGGATAGTAGTGAATGAAGAAATGACTAGCTTAGAAGCTTTTTTAGGAAAAGTGGCGGGATGGTTAAAAGTAGGGGGTAGAATTGGAATTATCAGTTTCCATAGTTTGGAAGATCGATTAGTCAAACACTCTTTCCGAGAGTCAAATTTATTGCGGGTGCTTACCAAAAAGCCAATCATACCGGAAGCTGAAGAAATCGCCCAAAATCCCCGCTCACGTTCGGCCAAACTCAGGCTGGCCGAAAGTTTACCTAAAAATTAAGTGAAAAGAGTTGATTAGCACTTATGGTTAGGATTACCAATGAGTAAAATATTCTAGGACCAGAATCCGAGTTTTTAGACCATCGGTTATCTGTCTTATTAGATCAGGTTGCAAGCAACGGTGTGATGTCATCATTATGGTGACAAATACCGTTTGTCAACACAGGTTGAACGGGTAAAAGCAGTGTCGGGACTCGATCCGGCCAAATCATGGCCAGAACAGCACCCAAAAATTCTGGCACTTCGTCTTTTGGTGTCGGTACTTGCCCGATCACCAAGAGTAAGCGATAGTAGTTAGAATTGCGGCCTTTGCCATCAACGTCAAATTCAGCCGGGAGTGGAGCCTCGCATGAGTCAGGCAGATCGGAGCAAACTCAGAATGATGGTCGTTGACGACGAACCGGACAACCTGGATTTGCTATACCGAACATTTAGAAGAGATTTTCAAGTTTTCAAGGCAGACAGTGGTCTGGCTGCTCTCCAAATCCTAGACCAGGAAGGGGAGATGGCCATCATAATTTCCGACCAACGGATGCCTGGGATGAACGGAACAGAATTTTTAAGTAAAACCGTAGACCGTTTTCCCGATACGATCCGGATTGTATTAACAGGCTATACAGATGTAGAAGACCTGGTAGAAGCAATTAACTCAGGTAAGGTTTTTAAATACATCACCAAACCTTGGCAACCTGATGAACTCAAAGGAGTAGTCCAACAATCTGGGGAAACCTACAAAGTCATCAAACAGAGAACCAATGAACTGCGGCGATCGCTGCGGCGGGAACTACTGTTTAATGCGGTCACGGGAGCAATTCGAGAATCGTTAGATTATCGAAGTATGTTGCAAACCGTGGTGGAAACAGTTGGACGTACTTTTGGGGCGAGTGGGTGCATTCTCCGACCGGTAGAAGACAATCGTCTGACCCAGGATTGTTTTTCTTATCAACTCACGCCGGAAACAGAAACAGCGGTAGAACCTCCCCCTTTGCCCATCGAAGACAACTTGATTCAATCTGTCCTTAGTAGTCGGACAACCCAACTAGCTCAAAGCGCTGAAAAAGGAAATAAATATGTAAAACTCGCAGTTCCACTAACCTATCAACAAGAACTTTTGGCGATTTTGTTTGTCTATCAATACGATAGCGCTCGACCTTTGTCTCCAGAAGATATCCAACTGATTGAAGGTGTGGCTGAACAAGCGGCTTTAGCCATTTCCCAAGCTAAACTTTATCAGCGCTCTCAGCAGCAAGCTGAACAAATGCGCCAAGATTTGGCAGTGGCTTGTCAAATCCAAAGTAATCTGTTACCCCCAAATTTCCTGCAACTGGAAAATTTTAAAGTTCAAGCTGAATGTAAACCAGCCAGGGAAGTCGGAGGTGATTTTTATGAAATCTTTGTCCATCCAGAAGGTGATCTGTGGCTAGCAATTGGTGATGTTTCTGGTAAAGGAGTACCAGCAGCTCTGTTCATGGCTAGTGCCATTTCCGTGATGCGTCGCGAACTATCTCAAGAAAATCCCCCAGAGCCAAGTCTGGTGATGCGGAGCCTCAACAGCATTCTCTCCGAGCATCTGATGACCAATAATTGCTTTATTACTATGGTCTTGGCTCGTTACAATCCCACCACCAGAAAACTGCTCTATGCCAACGCTGGTCATATTTATCCCATCGTCTGGTCTCAAGATGCAGTGTTAGCCAGCCATAATAACCCAGATGCCACCTTGGAAATTGAACCAAATTATCTGAAAGTGCGTGGGATTCCGGTGGGAATTTTACCAATTTGGAAAGCCCAATCTGGGAGTATTGATTTAAATCCAGGGGATGTATTTCTACTGACTAGTGATGGGATCACAGAAGCAACTGTTCCCGATCAAGATGGGCAAAGTGCTAGCGCCATGTTGCAACAAACTGGTCTGTGGAATTTCCTGATTCAAGAAAAAAGTTCCCTGGACTTGCCTAGCCTGTTAGCTCGCATCCAAGCACACGTTAAAGTTCAGGAAGATGACCAAACAATGCTCTCTCTGGAGGTTCTATAGTCAATGAGAACGGAGCTTAATGTACCAAGCGACTTAAAGTTTTTGAATATTGTGGAGAGCTGGCTACTAGGAAGTCTGGAAGTCGAGCTAGAAAACCATATTGATTGGCCGCGTCAATCAAATCGCTTGCGTTTGGTGTTAGCAGAAGCATACTCAAATGTAGTACGTCATGCCCATCGAGATAAACCGAATTTACCAATCTTGATTCGTCTAGAACTCAAGGAACGGGATATTGCCCTGGAAGTTTGGGATCATGGGACAGGATATGATTTGTCTACTTATGCCGCACCCGTCCCAGAAAAAATGCAAGATGGTGGCTATGGTTGGCTGATTATGAATCGTCTGATGGATCGAGTGGAATATCGTTTACAAATAGATGGTCGCAATTGTCTCAAGCTGGAAACTAGTTTGCCAGAACCAGAAAAAGCTAAGACCTAAAACTAGCTGAATTTGGTGGACAATTGATTTGGCCATTGGTAAGACCAGCACATGACCGATGATTTAGTTACTAGCGCACAGATTAAAGAAAAAGCTGTTGAACTGGGATTTCACCAGGTGGGCATAGCAGCAATCTCCCTCCAGTCTGATCCTGGGGATGATGCTGTGAATGTTCCCCTGGCACCTCAGTCTCAAAAGTTACGGGATTGGTTGGCTCAAGGTGATCATGCTGATCTGGAATGGATGGCTAATCCTAAGCGTCAGGATGTTCGCTTGTTGATGCCATCGGTGCGATCGCTAATTTGTGTCGCTCTGAATTATTACTCATCAGTGTCACGTCCTGAAGATCCACAGTATGCCAAAATTTCCCGTTATGGTTGGGGGAGGGATTATCATCGGGTTATACATAAAAAATTAAAAGCTTTGACGATCTGGTTAAAAAGTTTTAGCTCGGTTATAGAAGCTAAATATTATGCTGATACTGGACCAATTCTTGACAAAGCTTGGGCACAAGCAGCGGGAATTGGTTGGATTGCCAAAAATAGTAATTTGATTACTCGTAAATATGGTTCTTGGGTGTTTTTGGGAGAGGTGTTAACTAATTTGGATTTGACACCTGATCCACCTCATGCAGAACACTGTGGGACTTGTAGTCGTTGCTTGGATGCTTGTCCCACAGGAGCGATTACTCAGCCCTTTGTGGTTGATGCTAATCGTTGTATTGCTTATCACACGATTGAAAATCGAGGGGAAACTTTACCACCGGCGATCGCTAGTCGGATGGAAGGTTGGGTCGCTGGTTGTGATATTTGTCAAGATGTTTGTCCCTGGAATCAGCGGTTTGCTCAAGAGACTAATCTAGCTGAATTTCACCCCTATCCTGAGAATATTGCACCAACTTTAACGGAATTAGCTGAAATCTCCGAATCTGAATGGGAGCGACGTTTTCGAGCATCAGCTTTACGTCGGATTAAACCACAAATGCTTCGTCGTAATGCGATCGCTAATTTACATCAGATTCAACCTGAATCCCATCTTGGTTAGGAGTTTTCATCTAATGGTTTTAGGGCTAATTGAGTCGATAAAACCACATACAATCCCAATACAATGATGATAAATCCGATTAAGTTCACCAAGTTTAATACTTCTCCAAATATGACCCAGGCTAAAAATCCACTTAGCACTGGTTCAAGTAACAGAATAACAGCTAATATATAAGATGGTATGTGTTTCAAAGTATACAACATAAAAATTTGACTTAAGCACTGACCAAATACAGCTAAACTGCTACAAGCTAACCAACTTTTTGATGAAAATAGTAACAGAGGTTCATGGGTCAATAAATTGAGAATACCGGTGATGATTGTTCCCATTCCAAAACACAAAATTAGAATTACTTCCGTATTTAGATGTTTCTTCAATTGCTCGGCACTCATCAAATAACCAGCCCATGCACCAGCAGAAACCAGAGCGATCAAATCTCCTTGGATTTTGTTTAAATTAACATCAAAATCGCCCACACCGATGATAATTGTGCCGCTAATGGCGATCGCTGTACCTAGTAAAAATCTTTGTTCAAACTGCTGATTAAACAATAACCATCCTACCACAATAGTGAATAAGGGAGTTAGGTTGTGCATCAGGGCTGAGTTCGCGATCGTGGTTTGAGTGAGCGACCATGTCCACAAAACTGTTGTAGTATTAGACATTAATGCAGTCATCACTAATAAAAATATCATCTGATTGTGATCAGCCGATCGCTTAGTAATTTTGGGTAGGGGGATCGGTTCCTTCTGACCAAAACGGAATATACTTTTTACTCCAGACCACACCATGATCAACATCAGGGAGATCCAATAACGATTGAAGATCAGAGTTCCAGGTTCGATTTCTTGCTCTCCCCACTTGGTCATCAATGGGACAAAAACTAAACACCCTAGCACTCCGATCAGAGAAAATATCACCAAGATTCTCTGATCGAGTGCTTGTTTCTGGGAAAAAACCTGCTCTTGTTTAATTGGTATTTCAGTCATAATTTAATTTAAAGTTCAATATATTGTAAAGAAATTATTACATTAATTCTATACTTGTCATTCTAGATAGAGTATCATAGATGTAGACTATCTAAAAATTTAATTTACCACATGGTACAATCAAAAACAAGTTATCTAACCCGTAGCTACGGGGATGGATATTATCAATTCTATTACATTTGTGCCTATTTTTGAAGTTTTCAAACCCGATAAACCTTGATCTGTGATATTTTAGTTTCGTCAAATAGACGTTAATTATGTAGAAATGTCCAAAGTAATTATTTTTGATTTTGATGGCACAATTGCCGATACTCTGGATACAGTGATCAGAATTATTAATCGAGTTGCGGTAGAATTTGGATATCAACCAGTGAGTCAACCAGAGCTAGCTGAATGGAAAAATTTAACAGCGAGACAAATTATTAAAAAATCAGGTGTTTCAATTTTTAAATTGCCATTTTTCATTAAAAAAGCCAAAGCTGAGTTAAATCAGGAAATTCAAACAGTTCATCCCTTTCCAGGAATCCCAGAAGTTTTGCAAGAATTGAAAAAATCTACTAAACAAATGGGGATCATTACTTCTAATTCCCAAGCTAATGTTATGCTTTTTATCAAACAAAATAATTTAGAAGATATCTTTGATTTTGTTTATTCTGGATCAACATTATTTGGCAAATCGCAATTAATCGATGGCTTTTTAGAACGGGAAAATATCCGTCCGGAAGAAGTTATTTATGTAGGTGATGAAACCAGAGATATTGAAGCAGCAAGAAGAAGTCAAATCAAAGCGATCGCAGTTACTTGGGGATTTAACTCTAAACAAGTCTTAGCAGCACATAATCCGGATTTTTTAATTGATCAACCTCAAGAGTTGATTGAGGTGATTCGCAAATGCAATTAAAAATTAGTAATCAGTTCTGAACTACAAATTCAATCCTTGGTAACAGCGGATCTTGGACAATTCCGATCCCAGTAAAACCCCAACGGGAGAGAATTCCGCGCAGCTGAGAACTGGGAATCGACTCTACCGTAAAGCGATCGGCTAGATCAGTAGCATATTTATTTAGATAACTGAGGGCATCAAAATGTTCCCGAAATAGGAGCAAATAACTTAACTGAGATGTTTGATCCTGATGGGGATGAGCTACTAAATAGCTACCATCGGCACGAGAACGAATTAAATAATAAATTTCTGACATAATTAGTTTATTTTAAATCTGCTAATTTAATCCGAGGATCAACAGATTTCAGGAGTAAGTCAGCCAAGAGATTACCAATAATTAACATTACAGCTCCCATCATTAAACTAGCCATCACTAGATATAAATCTTTAGCACGTACTGCTTGAAGAATCAGTAATCCCAGACCGGGCCAATTAAAGAAATTTTCCGCAATAAATGCCCCACTTAACAAACCAGCAAACTCAAACCCTAAAAGAGTAATCAAGGGGTTGATCGCATTCCGTAAAGCATGAACATAGATAACTCGGTCTTCCGGTAATCCTTTAGCTCGGGCTGTCTGAATATAATCTTGACGCAAAACATCTAATAATTCCCCTCGGGTAATCCGCTGTAAACCAGCAAAACTGGTAATACTTAACGCGAAAGTTGGTAAAATCATGTGCCAACCAATATCTAAGCATTTACCTAAAGGGGAAAGATCCGTATAGTAAATACTGGTCATTCCCCCAACTGGAAATAGGGGAGAGGTATTTTGAGCTAAAAATAGGAATAACAGACCAGTAATAAAGGTGGGGAAACCTTGACCAGTATAACTAATTATCTGTAATAGACGGTCAATCCAGCGATTTTGTTTAACCGCAGCGACAATTCCTAACGGAATCGCGATCGCCCAGGTGAGAATTAAAGATCCTAGGGAGAGAATCAGAGTATTAAAGATCCTTTCTTGCAATAATTCTGCTACAGGTCTTTGAGCATAGACAAAACTAATGCCAAAATTCCCTTGAGTAATAATTTGGATCAGCCAACGTATATACTGGACAATTACAGGTTTATCTAGACCAAACTGCTGCTTCAGAGCATCAATAGTTTGCTGTTTAATTTTTGGGTCTTGGCGCAATTGATCTAAAAAATCGCCTGGGGATAGTTGAATAATCGTAAAACTCAGAGCTGAAGCTAATAATAGAGTAAGCAGTGCCTGTAACAGACGTTTAACCACATAAATAAAAGTTTCGCTACTAATTAAAGCGATCAACCATTTCCAGAATAAGATCAGCCAATTAAAGGAAGAGCGAGTCAAAGCCATATAAATTAATAATTATAGAAATGAAAACTGAGGAGTCAGTACCAATTTCAAAAAACTGCTGACTCCTAATGGTTCAGGGTTAATATTCCACCAAAGACATAATCGGTACATCTGGCAAACATTGACGTCCGTTCAAATCTTTTAGTTCAATGATAAAACCAAAGCCTACCAATTCACCACCGAGCCGTTTAACCAGTTGGGCTGTAGCACTAGCAGTACCACCTGTAGCAATCAGGTCATCGATAATTAATACCCGACTCCCAGCGGGGAAAGCATCTTGATGAATTTCCAGTCGATCTGTACCATATTCAAGTTGGTATTCAGCCGAATAGATCGGTGCGGGCAATTTTTTGGGTTTACGAACCGGAATAAACCCAACTCCTAACTTATAAGCCAAAGGTACACCAAAAATAAAGCCCCGCGACTCAGTTCCCACCACATAATCCGCAGCGAGATGGGCACATTTCTGGGTCAATAAGTCAATGGTATAACGTAGTCCCTCTGGATTTTGGAGGAGTGTAGTAATATCCCGAAACAAAATCCCGGGTTTGGGAAAATCTGGGATGTTGCGAATTAGGGACTTGAGATCCATATTTTTACATTATAGAAGAAACAAACAGAAGTAAGCATACATCAAACTAAGAGAAAAGCTTAATTAGCGTGATCTGCCTGTTGGGGCATCTTACACTAGAAAATTGCTACTTGATGGTCAAATTCTGACCCTTCAGGGATATATACTATCAATCATATTAGCGATAGTGAGTGTAAGCTAATCGGACAGGGAGTGTAAATACTTGCTATTGAATTAGACAAAATTGTCAATAATAGATGTCAGGGATTCCTAGGGTATAATCCGTTGGCTTCCTGTTCTGACGATTTAGCCCCATTGTCCTATCTAGTTTGTTGGAATGAATGTTTACCCAAGCATAATGCCATTAAATAGTCCTCCAGTCCAGTCAATGCCACTAATTTTGGACAATCTGCCCTTACCACCCCTGTCGGAAAATGGCTGTCCTCGTAGGGCTCGAATGCAAATTGACCTGATTCTGTTAGCCATAGAAGCTCTCGATCTGAATGGGTCCGAAGCGATCCTAGCCGTAGCTAAGGATCTGGGGCTACAAAGTATTATCAAAAATCGAGTGGCCCTATGGCGGCTCCGGAGTACCAACCCGCTCCGACGCTTTAGTCAACGTCGTTCTTTGACCTTGGTAGAAGCAAAAGCATTAGTGGCGATCGCCTGTTATTTAGCACGACGTTTAACTTTTGCCATTCGTGAGTTATTACTAATGTGTCAACAACTGAGGGAAAAACAGTTACCCTTTGACCATAATTTACGCATATCAGATTATCTAGAACGATTTCGGACTCATTACCGCTCCCGCATGAATCCCAGGCGATCGGCAGTAGTTGCCTATAATTCTGATGAAAAGCTCAATGACTTAGCTTTAAGCTTGTTAGGTCAACTTTTATTCTGTACGGGAACTTCTGGTATGCAAAGATTTTGGCTGAGTCTGTTTGATGGAGAAGTAGAATGACCATTCGACGTCAATACAGTCTACCTAATTGTGTTCTGGTTTTGGAAGGTTTGACTGATGCGGCCAATTTTGTTGGTCAGTCAGATGTCCGACCTGTATTATCAATTTTAGTGAACGCCGAGTGTCATATCGCTGGAATTAACCCTCCTTTATCCGGAGGACGTGAATTTATAGAAAACTTGGTAAAAACGGTTAGCTCTTATGCTCAGGAATTTTTGAGTGGAGTTCATTCCTATCAAAGTGAAAATCGACAGTCTGATTGGATTGAACTTGCCAAAATTAGCTCTGATGTCCATCGGTTAAAGGTCTATACCAAACCAAATCCGGAGGTACTCAATGGGACCAAAAGTCAACCAAAATTTACTAAAGCTCAGTCAGTACCATTTCAGCTAGATTTAACCACGGTCCAGTTATTTGATTTGGTGGAAGCAGTAGATCAATTACTAGCAGATACCCAAACTTTACCAGATTTGGGCCTGCAAATTGTGCCCGTTTCCAAAAAGAATGCAATCTCAGCTAAACCATTGGTGGAAAGGACAGCTCCAGTATTGCTAGGTGGATCAAGTGTAGCTGTAGCTGCGATCGTCTTTTACTTAATGCCCATTCCCCAAGTCGAACGACCATCAACCCCTACACCTACCAATCCAACGCAGTCTCAGGAGTCTCCCCTTAATTCTCAACCTCCCTCTACTAAATCTCCCACTAGTGCTAACCCCCAAACATCTGATTTAGAGGTAGCTCTAAATACAGCCCCGGAAATTACTGAGCCCCAGTTGTTGAGTGCTTTAAGACGTAAAGTTTCGGAACAAATTTTTCAAAAATTACCCAAAGATACGGTTTTTGATGAATCACTAATTTATCGAGTTGGTGTAGATCAAAAAGGAGCTATTGTTGGTTACAAAGCGATTAATTCTGCCGCAGCGGAAAATGCTCAGAAAACTCCCCTACCCAGTTTGCTCTATATCCCAGTTCCAGGTAGCAATGCTAATTCTGAACCCCTCGCTCAGTTTAAGGTGGTATTTAATACCAAAGGTGAACTAGAAGTAGCACCTTGGCAACAACCTGTCAATAACTCTAATTCTCACTCAGAAATAACTGACCAAAATGAATTAGATGATTTAACTCAAAAACTGTATGACAAAATTAATCCCCTGTGGGTAGGAACTCCACCATTTGATCGCAATTTAGTCTATCGGGTGACATTTACCATCGATGGTACGATTTTAGATTATGAGCCGATTAATCAAGCAGCTTTTGATTATGTTCGGGATACTCCCTTACCAAATTTATATCAACCGACTAAACCAACTAGCACGAATACCACAACTGAGGAATCTTTAGGTTATTTTCGAGTAATTTTTACTCCGAAAGGAATACTCCAAGTTAGTCCGTGGTGAAGTTTCTATTTACCTTAGTGATCGATTGCGAAAAAAACCTAAGTTGTCGATTATCCATTATCTGACTCAGGTGGCTGAAAACAAAAAGATGAAAGATTCACCCATCGACAAGTCTATCCCTAAATCTAAAAAAAAGTTGTCGGGAAATCCTAAATCTCCGGTTTCTTCATTGCTCGGTTTCGGATTGCAGTTGTTATTGTTAGGAGTCGGGAGTACATTTGCTTGGTTAGGAGGAATTGCGATCGCTTATTTTCATCCCGACCCCAATCCAACTATACCTTTGAGTGAGTTAATTAAGACGCAAATTAATCAATGGGTGAGTAATTATCAGCAATTAAAGCAAAGTCAACTGAAACCAACCCCGTTACCGATGAAACCGCGATCGACACTTTCACCAACCCAAAAAAAAGAATTACAAGCAAACCTGAAAAAAATTCAGACGGATCTCAATAATTTGATTGGTCGCACTTCTCAGCTAGAAACTCAAGTCGGTAATCACCATTCCACGGAATCCTTAGAAACAAGAATTCAAGTGCTTTCCCAACAATTAAGTATGGGTGAAGAAACCAGTGCGATCGCGACGGAATTACCGATTCCTCAAGTAAATTCATCAAAGACTAAATCCCCAGGAACATCATCACCAAATTCCCAACCGATCCTAGCCACCGATAAGGTGTTAACATCAGATAGCTTAATGGTAACTTTACCGAGCGATTTCTTATTTCCAGCTAGCACTAATAAACTCCGTCCAGAAACCCATGTAATTTTAGATAATTTGGTTGATGATTTACGCAATTATCCAAAAGCAACAGTACGGATTGCTGGACATACCGATGATGCAGGTAATCCTGATCTTAATCGCAGCTTGTCAATTCAACGGGCTCAAGCAATTCAAGCATATCTAGAGAAAACCTTAGATCATCAATATCGTTGGGTAGTGATTGGTTATGGAGATAGTCGTCCCCTAGTGGAAAATAATAGTGATGCTAATCGTCAACGCAATCGTCGGATTGAAGTGGCGATCGAACCCCAATAGTGGTGTATAGTGAGATATCGGTCATAATGAAAGTAGTATTTTTTGGCACTCCTGAATTCGCTGTACCAAGTTTACAACGCTTATTAGCTCACCGGAAAATTGAAGTTTTAGGTGTGATTACTCAACCAGATCAACCCAGAGGAAGAGGAAAAAAACTCACACCTTCTCCGGTCAAAGTATGTGCTTTATCACATAATTTACCAGTTTGGCAACCTAAAAGGATTAAAAAAGATCAAGAAGTTATATCTCAATTAAAACAGTTAGAAGCAGATTTTTTTGCTGTAGTAGCTTACGGACAGATTCTTTCCCAAGAGATTTTAGATTTACCCCAATTTGCTTGTGTCAATGTTCACGGATCTATTTTGCCTAAATATCGCGGTGCTGCACCAATTCAATGGTGTTTATATCATGGGGAAAAAGAAACTGGTATTACCACGATGTTGATGGATGTGGGTATGGATACGGGAGCAATGTTATTAAAAGCGACAATCCCAATCAATTTACTAGATAATGCTCAAACTCTAGCAGTGAATTTAGCTGATATCGGTGCAGATTTATTAGTGGAAACTCTAGTAAAATTACAGTCTCAAACCATTGAACCGATTCCCCAAGACTCTACTCAAGCTAATTATGCACCACTAATTCAAAAACAAGATTATGCTCTCGATTGGTCGCGATCGGCTCTTGAGTTACATGATCAAGTCAGGGGATTTTTTCCTAATTGTGTTGCTAATTTTCGCGGACAATTAGTCAAAGTAATCTCCACTGTACCGATCGGACCTAATTACTGGGCAGAATTACCAGAACAATTCCAGAGTTTAGCACAAGAATGGCGATCGCTAGCTGATCTTTCTGGTGATCCCGGAGAAGTGATCAGTATTATCAAACGACTCGGACCAATTGTGCAAACTGGTTCGGGCTTGTTATTATTGCAGGAAATACAGCTAGCTGGTAAGCGAGTTCAATCAGGTTGGGATTTTGCGAATGGGAGTCATTTGACTGTGGGGGAGATTTGGGTAAATGGTTCAATCATTTAACTCAAAAAATCGACATTGGTGACATGGACCACCAGGATTCACCGCACAGCGAATTAATTCCGAATTAGCATTAAAACGACAATTAGCATCTCCTAGAATCCAACGTCCATTTACAAAACTTCTTTCTTCTGGTTTTGGAGCAGATTGAACATAGATAGCAACTTTTTCTAAGCAATATTTACCAAATTTAAGTTGATACCGATGACGACGCTCTAAAACTACATAGGTTTCTCCTGCTAAATCGACATAATTCCCCGGTTGGGGAATCCAATCTAGTTGGATCTGACCAAGGGACTGACGCGGGTGAAGCAATATTACTTCAGTTGGTAAATAGTCTAACTCCATCATTCTTTAATTAGTCACGGTAGATATACAGTGACTAATTATTTGACGTGATGCCAAATTGTTGTCACCGATGAAAACTATTGATTTCTCTATATTCTAGCTGTTTTCCTTGATTAAAGATCGCTAGCCGTTAGTGACCTGAAGTAATATCTAACCAAATCTCAACCTCTGATCCTAGCGAGAGCAATCTGATTGTCTCGGAACTTCCAGAGGAGACAAGACCAAAGTTGGAAGTGATTCAAAGTTTGCTGGAACCATGCGATCGCCAGGGTGGTGGGGGGTTGAGGTTGAAAGCTTCTGGGAAATGCTGCCGCCAATGGGGGAGGGGATGAAGTGCGAACCGATCGCTGTCGGACAAAATTTGGAGAATTAGCTGCATATCAAAAATCAGCTTAATGCAGGGCGGAGGAAGAAGAATGTCCTCATTGTTTTCTGCCTTTTGTGAAGATAGTCAAACGTCAGAGTTAGTCTGGCGATTGCTTAGTAATAATTAATTATTTGATATTTTTTGAGAGAGCCGCTTATAGACTTCTGAAACTAACCAATCAGATACCAACTTTTTAAAATTGATGTCATTCATATAACGAGCGAAAATATCTTCGTTTTGATCTACACGCTCAATAAATAAAGACTCAACAATTTGATTAAATAGCAAGGTAAATTTATCGGGTGAGTTGACTTGTGCTGCTTGTTGCAATTCTTCGCTATTTGCCGCCGCTTCAACAATTTGATCAAAGAAAAGTTGATCGGCTTGGTTAAAGTCAGTTCCAAAACGACTATTTAACAGATCAATTAGCTGTGATAGTTTAACAGAACTTTCACGCAAAATGCCTGTTCCTAATGCTTTCTGGCCATCTAAGGGAGATTTTTCCCCTTTTTCTAAATGAATTGAACCTTCACTAATTTTCTGAAGGCGATAATATTCAAGCTGAATATCACTATCAAAATCGTATCGATCTTCATTAGAATGACGCAATAATTTAGGAGATAAATGACGTAAAAAAATATAAAGTTGTTCTAAATCAGAATCTTGATAAGGAATAATTTGACTCAAAAAATTATAGAGATTGCGAAAAGCTGTTAATTTTCTCCGCCAGAGTTCTGCTTCTTCAATATTCTGCTCGTATAAAGCTCGAAATCTATCAACGGCTGGATCTAATACAGCATTCATTCCTTGATGATCGGCAGGACTTTGACGCGGTTTGGGCTTAAAATAAATCGCGCAAAACCGCTTAATTTCTTCACTTAAATAGATTCCTGATGCGTCTAATTGACTTTTTAACTGGTAAAGTTGTGTGGGCTCGGCTTCCTGTCCTAACTCTGCCCCTTCATAAAACTGCTGAAATGCTTCTCGAATCTCCTCCGGTTTATTGACAAAATCAAGGATAAAGGTATCTTCTTTTTGAGGGTGAGTGCGATTCAGACGAGAGAGGGTTTGCACTGCTTGAATACCCGATAAACGCTTATCAACATACATCGTATGTAGCAAAGGTTGATCGAAACCTGTTTGATATTTCTCGGCAACTAACAACACTTGATAGTCATTAGTAGCAAATTTTTCTGGTAATTCCTTCTCCCTAATTCCCTGATTCATTTCTTCTTCTGTATAGGTTTTATCGGAAATTTTATCGTCAGTAACAATTCCTGAAAACGCGACTAACGTTTTGATGGGATAGCCTTTTTCTTTAATATATTTGTCAAAACTTTGTTTGTAACGAACTGCTTCCAGACGAGAACCCGTTACCACCATTGCTTTTGCCTTACCACCGATTTTATGCCGTGTAAAACTATTAAAATGTTCCACCATAATTTCAGTCTTTTGGGCAATATTATGGGGGTGGAGACGCATAAAACGAGCTAAAGCTTTCGCGGCTTTTTTGCGCTCAACATGGGGATCATCTGAACAGTCTTTAATCAGTTTGAAGTAAGCTTTATAGGTGGTGTAGTGCTTCAATACGTCCATGATGAAGATTTCTTCAATCGCTTGACGCATGGTATAACGATGGAAGGGTTCACCTTTGCGACCAAAGAATTTTAGAGTTTTATGTTTGGGTGTAGCAGTAAAAGCAAAGAAACTGAGATTATCCTGGTGAGAGCGTTTTGCCATGCTCAGGAACATTTCTTCTAAATGTTCTAATCCTTCTTCTTCTGCCATTTCACGGGCTTTTTGATGCAATGCTTCACCACCGAGTACCCCTTTCAACTCTGTAGCACTATCCCCAGATTGAGAACTGTGAGCCTCATCAATAATCACCGCACAGCAACGAGTTGGTAATAGTCCGCGTCCCTGTTCGTTCCGTTCTTCAGCAAGTTTAAGTAATTGTCGCGTAACAAAAGGAAATTTTTGTAGGGTTGTAATAATAATAGGAACAGCACTTTCTAGTGCTTGCGCTAACTGCTTAGAATCTTTATCTATTTTTTGAATAACGCCTTGACGGTGTTCAAATTGATAGATTGTGTCTTGTAATTGTTGATCGAGAATGCGGCGATCGCTAATCACAATTACACTATCAAAAATCCGTTGATTTTGCTCGTTATGCAGGGAAGATAAACGATGAGTTAACCAACCAATGGTATTACTTTTGCCACTCCCTGCGGAATGTTCGATTAGATAATTCTGTCCGACTCCTTCGAGTTGGGTCGCATCAATTAATTGACGGACGGCTTGTAATTGATGGTAACGGGGAAAGATCATGCTCTCTTTTTTGAATTTTCGCCCTTGATCATCATATTTTTGGTCTATTTGTAAATGGAGAAACTGGGCTAGGAGTTCTAGTAAACTATCTCGTTGTAAAACTTCTTCCCAAAAATAGGCGGTGCGATAGGTTCGTTCTTCGGGGTCGGGAGGGTTGCCAGCACCGTTATTGTAACCTTTATTAAAGGGTAAAAAATGGGTGGCTTTTCCGGCAAGTCTGGTAGTCATCCAGACTTCTTCGGTATCAACGGTAAAATGAACTAATGTTCGCCGTTTAAACTCAAAAATAACCTCGTGAGGATCACGATCTTGGCGATATTGTTGTTTACCTTGTTCTACGGTTTGTCTGGTTAGGGGATTTTTGAGTTCAATGGTTACAAGGGGAATACCATTAAGACTGAGGGTAATATCAAGTTCATTATGATTGCGATCGCTATATTGGAGTTGACGGGTAATTCCTAATTGATTGGCATTATAGCGGGTTTCTAGGTCAGTATTGAGGCTATGGGCGGCTTTGAAATAGGCTATACGCAGGGTACGTCCATAGCATTTGAAACCGTGACGCAGGGTGTGGAGTGATCCGTAGGTATCCATCCATTTACACAGATCGGTAATGACTTGATTTGGGGTGTTTTCTCCTTGTAATGCTGCTAATTTTGCCCATTCTTTGGGTTGGGTTTGGCGGATAAAGTTGATGGCTATCTCAGGAAAAATGGCATGAGTTTTGTCAAATTTGGTTATGGTTTTAAGATAGCCGTGAGCTAGAAGGTAATCTTCTATGACTTGCTCAAAGGCAGTTTCGGTATGGCTTGCTATTGTCATTTATTTTTTCCTTTTTTGTGCTTTAATAGCCTCAAGTCTTGCAATATGTTTTTCTAATGCTTGAATCAAAACAAAACAAAATTCATCTAATTTGTCTCGTTGTTGAGTCTTTAAATCTCTAAGTCGTTTTCGTGCATCTTTAAGCGGAAGATTATTTTCCTTCCCAATAGTTCCTTGAATTGCTGCTTTGCGTTTATCTTCAAGCTCACTATAATCAAGACCGAGTTTTGTAATCGTCATTGCTGCTGCCTGATCTCCAGCCTGATTTTCAATTTGACCTCGTAATTTAAAAATAAAGCGAGATTCACAGCTTTGATTTAAAGGAGAAACAAATAAATGCTGTTCATCATTCCCAGACCAATGATCTTTTTTATGAGCGCCATAAGGAACTTTATACTTGGTATTAGGTCCAGGATAGCAAGCTACAATATTACTGTATAAAACAGTTTCACCAGCAGTACAGTGTGTTTGAGGTTTGAGGTGTTCGATATGACATTTTTGTTCATCAATGCTCAAACCTGTGTATGCACATAACCAGCCTTGTTCTTCTAGTAAAGAACGAGTCACTGCTTGAACCACATCACTGTTTTTTCGCATCAAATCATAACCAAAATTAATGTCGTTAGAATAACGAGATCGCCATTCCTTTAACTGCTCAGGTTCATTCCTCTTCTGAATCCACTTCATCTGCTAATGCCTCTAGGTTATTAATGCTGGCTTCAAAACGGGAAGTTTCATCGTCACTTCCGATCATACGCTTTAAAGTGTCAAGTTGATTTCTGGCTAACTCAAGATTGCCTTCTTCTAGTGAATCTTCTATAGAATTGATTTGATCTTGAGATTTGCGGTTGCGGGGTTCAGTTTCCATTAAATGTTTAAGAATCCAGCTAGAATCTAACCCAAAGGATTGAAGACCTTCTTGAATTACAATAACTCGGTTGTCTTCTTTTTGAAGTAAAATCAAACCACTGGGGTGAACTTCTCCAATGATTTGTGGTGAATGGGTAGTTGCAATAAATTGGCAATTTGGGAATGTCTGAGTCAGTTTTTCTACGATTGTTCGTTGCCAGCGTGGATGCAAATGTAGATCGAGTTCATCAATTAACACAACTGCTTTCCCTTGCTCTAATGGGTTCTCTAATTTAGGATTTGCTTGCGAAAGTCGTCGTGCCAAGTCAAGAATTAATGCTAAGATACCTCGTTCACCGTCTGAAAACAAACGTATATCAAGCTTCATTCCTTCTTTATTTAAAAGTAATGTTGTTGTAGGTTCTCTAATAACCTCAAGTCCAGTACAGGTATCAATAAAGTTGGTTACTGCATTGTTTAATACGCTTAGATGTTTTTCTGCTAATTTTACACCTTCTTTCACCAGTGCTTCTTGAACTAACAACCACTCGGCAAATTCACGAAGGCGTAGTTCGCGATGAGTTAGTGCATCAGCAAAAGCAGCAGCTTGATTTCCTGCACTACTCTGTTTGCTAGGAGTCGCCATGTTAGCTAATGAACGACGGGTAGAAAAATAGAGTGCTAGTGGTTGTTGTTCAGCTGCTTTTAGATACTTTAGAATATCTTTTTGCTTCATGCCTTTAAGCTCTTGTGGAAGATGCTTGTCTAAAATCTCTCGAAGACGTTTTAGTTCAGGTAAATTACCATCGTCGTTTTCGATAGGTTCACTACTATGTTTAATGTTTTTCTCTCGCCATCTTCTGCTTTCGTACTCTAAACTAACACCAGCTATATTACATACAAGTGAAGTATAAAGCCAATCACGTTCAACAGTAATATCTTTGACATCAAAGTCAAGACGCTTACTTTTAGAAACGCCAACAATGGGTAGAAGTTGTGAGAGCATAATCCTTATTGCGTCAAGTACAGTGGATTTACCCACACCATTGATGCCAACAAGTAGGTTCATCCCAGGCTGAAACTCAAATTCTGCCTGTTCAAAAGCTCGAAAATTAGTAAGTGTAAGGCGGTTAATCTGCATAGTTACTCCTTGATTTTAAGTTGTCCGGTGACTGCTGCTGTAATTAATGATGTTCGACGTTCTTCTAAGAGTTTAATTGTTTTGTCTGTAGCTATTTTTAAAGAATCCAATTTGAAAACTTCATTTTTAATATGAGACACGATAGAATACTGTTCATTCAAGGGAGGCAATATAATTATTAAGCCACTAATAATTTCTGTATTTAAGTTTTCCATTGTCGTCCCAACAGACATCATAGACAAACTTTTACCCACAAAAGTATTTAACACCAGTAAAACTAAATATTCAGAATCGATAATTTCTAAATTAGGTCGCACTCTCAGACTACCTGAACCACACAACCATCCAACTTCTTGTTGAGTTACCACTCCACATCGTCCAATCTCTCCTCGACGGGCAAAAACGATATCGCCACTCTCTAATTTATGAATTGACAAACGTTTTACTGTTTCTTGATCTACAGCTACTTGATAGTCTGGAACAATTTTACCATCAACTAAATGTACAGGATTAATAACTGGAAGACCATCATCAACATAGTCTTCTGCATGGAGTTGTGTTCCAAAAGGGCCTGTTTGAAGTGATTTACTTACTGTTTTAAGTCTTTGAATTGACCAATGCTCAGGAATTTCTTTCATCCACTCAACACCAGAATCTCGCATCGGAACATCAGGATTTAACCCACGAGTTACCGCATGGGTAATGAGGGTACGACGTTTTTCATCCAATAATTCTAGTAATCGTTTTTTGGCTTTAATTAGCTCATCTATTTTGCCTGTTTTTTGATCAAGATAATTTGCGATCGCTTCCTGAATGGAAAGTGAGTGTAAATTAATCGGAAAATCGGTAAATTTTTTTCGACTGAGTTCAATTTGATTAGTTGCTCCTTCAGAACATAAAACAGTTAGCGTGTCTTGCTGAATACTAAGGTAATAAAAAAGATATTTTGGATAAAATCGTTGCAGTGTATCTCGAATAACAGTAACGTGTCCATCTGCAAATGTAGGTTTTTTAGGTTCTATATCAACAATTGCTACTCGGCCAAGAGTTCCTGTACCTGTAGAGTTAATTAGAATATCATCTTTGTATATCCAAGATGTAATTTTTTCTATTTCATTAGGATCTTGATATTTAGTTTTTAATAAATTTAAACCATCAGGTGAAACACAGGCTTGATTAACAACGTGAATATCGGAATATTCAGTATAAACTGGAGCATCACCACGAGAAATAAAATCAGCAATATATTTTAGTTTAAGTATTAAATTATTCACTTTGTCACCTCCTGCAATAACCTAATAATCTCCTCTTCCATCTGTTTAATATCTGCATCAATTTCAGCTAATGGACGAGGGGGCGTATATTTGTAAAAATAGCGATTAAAATTAATCTCATAAGCAATTCTAATATTTTCTCCATCTGCCCAAGCATCAGCAACATGAGGTTCAATTTCTTCAAGAAAATAACGGATAATTTCATCTTGTAAATTAATATTTTCAAAGTCTCTTAACTTCGAGTCTGCTTCATACATCCGTTCTATTTTTTTACCAGGAACAGGAAACCATCCCCAAACACGAGAGTTAGGTTCACCTGTGACCTTACGTTCCTTCAAAATAACAGGTTTTGCCTCTATTTCTCGTTCTGTAAATACATCTTTAAATAGCTTTTGTTCAACTTTTTTCCAACGACTACTACGCTGCTTTAATAAATCCGTCATTAACCGATCAAATTCACTCCAATCAGAACGAGGTTCGCGTCCCAATTCTCGATCGATTGCTTGAACATCATCTAATAAGTGGGGAACGGCATCCAGAAAACGACTTTTGCGATCGAGATTCATTTGATAGAGTAAACGTAGGGGTCGTTCAATGGGAACGCGGTGATAACCAAAATCCTCATTATCAAAAATCTTGCTGGTTTCACTTTCGACAAATTTCCCATATTCACGCACCACAATAGCAATATCTTCTTCACCCATATAACGGCGTTTATCTCCTAAACTACGTCGCATCGGTTGCCAACAGTGACGAGCATCAATCAGTTGAATTTTGCCTTTACGGTGTTTCTGTTTCCGGTTGGTAACAATCCAAATATAAGTACCAATTCCTGTGTTATAAAACATCTGTTCAGGTAGAGCAATAATCGCTTCTAACCAATCACTTTCGATAATCCATTTGCGAATTTCACTTTCACCACTCCCAGCACCTCCTGTAAATAAAGGTGAACCATTAAATACAATGGCAAGACGAGAACCATTTTTATGATTTTCAGGTTGATAGAGTTCAAATTTCCTAATTTGATGCTGTAAAAACAACAGCGAACCATCATTAACTCTAGGCAACCCTGCCCCAAAACGTCCGGCAAAACCTAGCTTTTCATGTTCTCGTTTCACTTCCTTTTGCTGTCTCTTCCAGTCCACACCAAAAGGGGGATTTGCTAGAAAATACTCAAAGGTTTCATCAGGGTATTTATCATCAATTAAAGAGTCGCCAAACTGAATAGAACTTTTTTCATTTTCCTTCATTAATAAGTCTGAAGCGGCAATGGCATAAGCACGGGGATTAAAATCTTGACCAAAAACCCAGAGTTGTGCTTCTTTATTATTTTCTCGTAAATAATTTTGAGCTTCTGCTAACATTCCCCCCGTACCACAAGTGGGGTCAAGGAGTTTGCAAATTACGGATTTAGTCAGAATATCATCATCAGGATCGAATAAAATATCAACCATTAAGCGGATGACTTCTCGTGGTGTAAAGTGGTCCCCTGCGGTTTCGTTGGCAGTTTCATTAAAACGACGAATTAAGTCTTCAAAAACTGACCCCATTGCAATGTTATCTACTCGATCGGGGTGTAAATCTACATCGCAAAACTTCGAGATGACTAGATAGAGGATGTTCGCCTCATTCATCTTTTCAATTTCTGCGGTAAACTCGAAACGTTCAAAGATTTCGCAGATATTTTTTGAGAAACTATTGATATAGTTCACTAAATGTTTATCAATATTATTCGGATCGCCTTTGAGCTTTTCAAAGGTGAGTTCAGAACGATTGTAAAAGCGTTGTCCTGCTGCTTTATTAAGCATAGAATCGAGAGCATCATCTTTTAATCGATCTTTGTATTGCTGATATTTAGTTAAAACGTCCTGTTTAGTGGGTGCAAGTACGCAGTCAAAACGGCGTAACACCGTCATTGGTAGCATAACTCGTTCATATTGCGGAGGTCGATAGGGACCACGTAAAAGATCGGCTATTTGCCAGATAAAATTAGAAAGTTGGTGATGATCAGCCATTTGTTGCAAATCCTTCGCTCAATTCACCCAAAGTGGGAGTCTCTATCGAATTTTCCTGTTTTGCTGTAATTGTTTGATTATGATTATTCTGAAAATTAATTCCGTCTGTACTTTGAGTCCTATCTACAAAATTAAACTATGCGATCGCCTGTGGTAGCAAAACTGCTGAGATTATCGCGTAAGCGTTGATGAATGCGATCGCTCCAAAACGGTACAACAGACAAACCCTGATTAATTGTTTGCAAGGCTAAATCGCTGTTAAAATCGACTAAACACCGCTGTTTTGAATCCATTAACAACATAAAACGCTTCATTTGCTGTTCTGATAACGATTGCCCAAATAACCATGACTCATTGGTTTTGAGAATTTCCAGAATTTCCCGACAAACCTCAAAACTCAACCCGATAGAGAGTAAATATTCCATCACCGTCAGCCCCAATAGGTCAGCTACAGAATAATAAACATTGCGACCCTTACCAATCGGGTTCACTGTGGGCACAATAACCCCTTTCTCGCGCCAATACTGCAATTGCCGCCGAGAGCATCCGGTAATCTGTGCCGCTTCTGTACTGGTGTAGAAATTATCCATAGATTTTTATAATACTTAACTTCGTGCAAAATAATTTGAGAATTTTAAACACATAGTGTGTTCTTGTGCTACTATATTTTGATGAGTCAAATAACTATTCAATGCCGTTTAATTGCCAAAGAATCCAGCCAAGTTTCAACCACCATTTCAGCTAGGGGTGGTTTAAAAGTCTATAAGGATATGGGCGTAGTCGTCACTGGCAACTAAACGAGAATAATTTGTCCCAAAGACATTTAACTTGTCTCGACGACAGTAATTTGTCCCCGACGACATTTAATTAGTCACTGTACAGAACCTAAAGCGGGCAGCGGGAATCGAACCCGCATCTTTAGCTTGGAAGGCTAAGGTTTTACCACTAAACCATGCCCGCGATAATCACGTTTATTCAATATAGCACAGACTTCAACAATAATAACAGACTTTTTCAAAAATTTGTTCAAATTCCTGTCAAATTCTCCCAAACCCTTCATTTACAAAGGTTCGAGGATAACTGACATTTCCAGCAAACTGTCAACGGGTTTACCACCGAGATAAGCTGGGACAAATTGCCAATCGGTGATCATTTTTTTGATTAACTGTTGTTCATCTACACCAGTAGGACCTTTGATGATCTGAATATAATTGGGATCAGGTTGTCCTGAACTATGGATTAGTAACCGTAAGGTGGCAACTTGACCAAAACTTTTTTCGGTTGATGATATATACTTGAGAGTGGGAAATTTGGCAATGGTTTGTTTTGGATGGGCTGATTGATCAGGAAGATCGTGATTTCCATTACCAAGTCGAAAGTTTTGGATCGTTAGGGACACACCTTGACCACCCTGACCACTTTTTCCCTGAGCTGGTACTGGTTGCGATCGCGTTTTCGATGGTTCTACCTGAGTAGATTTAGTTTTATTTCCTGAATTACTATTACTTTCTAAAGATTTACCCTGATTGATCAGTTGCTTCTGGTTTCCTGATGGTGATATTACTTTCGGTAAATCAGATTTTTTCGGTGGAACTAATTCTTTACTGCGATTTTCTGGTCTTAAAGATCCTGTTCCTGACTGATTATTACTGGAATTAGGGATTTTCTTTGGTGCTACTTCTGGGACAGGAGCTGGTAAATTTTTGGTAGGGACAGATTTTGATACTTGTGAATCAGATTTTACCCGATTAGGTACTAATGATTTAGATAAAGGTTTAGGAGGAACAAGACTGGAAGAAACAGGGGTTTTTTGAGAAGATACAAATTTATTATTACTAGATAATTGAGGTGTTTTTCCGATTAGCTGGTCTCCATCAATAGATAAGACTGGAATTAGATCGGTAGGGAGATTAGCTGATTGGTTTGTTTCCGTTGTTAGATATTTACCAATTAGCCAAAATCCAAATAAATGTAAACTAATTGAAACTAAAATTAGCCCTAACCACAAAGTGGGAGAATGATCAGTTGACTGATATTGATGACCTGGTTTAAATAGAGAAGATGTCATAATCAGAAAATATATCAACTAGCAATTACCACATCGCGATCGCCCATCTTTACGGAAAAAATTTTCATCTAGATGGTGCGATCGCAAGCATAGCTAGAACTTAAACCAGTCCCACTAACTTGTCACTTAATTCCCAGAGACGCTGTGCTTTTTCCTCATCTCGAGCTTGGGGAGATACTTTTTGCACAAAGGACTTGCGATTTTTCTTTTGTCGATTTCCCCAACTCCAATAAGCTCCCGATTGATTATATTCAGGATCAGCGACTACTGCGGCAACTCGTTCGCCTGCTAATTCTTCGGAGACAAATCCCCCAGTAATATATTTTTGGAAAATCGGGAAGAGTTTTTGAAACAGAGGATAATGGTTACGGAATAGGGGTGTAGTTGCTACACATCCTGGATAGAGAGAAGTAAAATTAATTCCTGTTGATTCGTGATAGCGTCGATGGAGTTCGCGCATAGTTAGCACGTTGCAAACTTTACTATCTTTATATGCTTTCACCGGTTCAAATGCTTTACCATCAATCATAGAAATTGGTTCTTTAAAACCATCAGCGAACCCTTCCAGATTTCCTAAGTCGGGACGTGGGGGAATTTTTCCACCTAATTCGTCTGGATTGTGAGTAACGGTTCCTAAAATCACCATCCGTCGATCTGGTGCTGTAGATAGCTTCATATCCTCTAGCATAATCCGACACAGGAGAAAATGACCGAGGTGGTTAGTTGTCATGGTAAGCTCATAACCCTCGGGGGAGCGTAAAGGCTGCTTTAATAAAGGCATATAGATCGCAGCATTACATACTAAAGCATCTAGGGGACGATTTAGAGTCCGAAAATTGCTAATAAATCGTCTAACGCTTGCTAAAGATCCCAGATCAATGGGTAATATGGTATAACTATCTGGTGGGATGTTTACTGATGTAGCTGCTGCTTGAGTTTTCTCCAGATCCCGACAAGCCATTACTACATACCATCCCCTTTGGACCAGTGCTTTGGCAGCTTGCAAACCTACACCTGATGATGTACCTGTGATTACAACGGTTGATTTTTGATCTTGTGTCATGCTCTGTAAAAAGTCACTAATATTGCGAGAGTCTTTTGTTTATTTTATCTGGCGATCGGCTCAAAATTATCAATTCAGTTGATTACCCTACCTAGGGAAAGCAATTATTTTAGAGCGATCGCAAGGATTGACCTCTCCCCCAACCCCTCTCCTAAAAGGAAAGGGGAGCAAGAATGATCTTTCTCCCTATCCCTAGTGGGAAGGGGGTTGGGGGGTTAGGTTTTCACTAACTTCATCGAAACTTGGTATAATCCATCTAATTAATAGCTAATTTCTAGACTTACAGAAGCTTCTACTTTCTGTTGACCCCCAACTACTGGAGTGATAGCAGCATCAGGGCTATTTTGCAATTTAGCCCTATTGGCAAATACTGGTAAAGGGGAAATTGCCTGAACATTATTAATAGCAATATTAATGATTTCTCGACGAGTCAGATTGAGAGCAGATAGCACTATATCAGCTTGCTTTTGAGCATCTTGAGTTGCAGCAATGAGAGCTTGTTTTTGAGCATTGGCGATCGCGTCATCTGTAGCAGTAAAATTAATCCCATCAACCCGAGTTGCACCAGCTTTGACTGCTTCATCGATCAGGGCTCCAGCGTTTTCCGTATTAGTGCGAAAACTCACCATGTTATTAGCACTATATCCAGTTAGAGTCTGCACATTGTTTTCATAACTATAGACGGGATTAAGATTAATTCCTGTAGTTTCTAGTTGTTCAACGTTGCGAGATTTCAGCAGGTTGACTACTGCTTGCGATCGCTGTGCTACGTCTTGTTGTACTTCATTTACAGTTTTTCCCTGTACTTCAACTCCTAGACGTACTTGAGAAATTGTAGTGGGAATATGGACGATTCCGTTTCCGGTCACGTTGAGGGTTCTAATTCTTTGTTCTTGGGCTATAGCTGGACTCCATGCACTAATGCTCACTATACCTAATGCTAATGATAAGGCTGTCACATTACTCCATAAATTAAAGCGGTACACAGGTTTTTGATTACTATTCATCTTGTTCAATCATCTAAGTGGTATATTTTAACTATGTCAGCTAATTTTGCTTTAGGTGGATGGGTTACACTTTTTGAAACTAACAACGGAGATTTTTCGTATATATACCATATAATTTAACAAATTTTACCTAAAATAATGAGTCAAACCACCGATTTCCTGCATTCTCTCAATCCCAGTCAACGTCAATCCGTTGAACACTTTTGTGGACCATTATTAGTTGTTGCTGGAGCTGGTTCGGGTAAAACTCGGGCTCTAACCTACCGGGTTGCGAACTTAATTCGGACTCATCATGTGAATCCGGAAAATATTCTGGCTGTGACTTTTACTAATAAAGCAGCCAGGGAAATGAAAGAGCGAATTGAAAAGTTATTTGCTCAACAGTTATCTTTAGAAAAATTCGGTAAATCTTTTGATGCTTTACCACCAGTAGAGCAAACTAAAATGCGATCGCGGGTTTATAAAACCTATATTAAACCTCTTTGGGTCGGAACTTTTCACAGTCTTTGCGCCAGGATTTTACGTTATGATATTGAGAAATATCAAGATGAAAAAGGACGCAAATGGACGCGCACTTTTTCGATTTTTGATGAATCTGATGTGCAAAGTTTAATTAAAGAAATTGTCACTAAAAAGCTCGGTTTGGATGATAAAAAATTTGAGCCTCGGAAAGTCCGCTATGAAATTAGTGCTGCTAAAAATCAAGGATTATCTCCCCGTGAATATGAATTAGAAGAATCTAGTTATCGAGGAAGGACGATCGCGAATGTCTATAGTCTCTATCAGGATGCTCTAGTTGCTAATAATGCTTTTGATTTTGATGATTTAATTCGCATTCCGGTGGAATTATTCCTGCAAAATGAGATTGTGCTTGATTATTGGCACCGTCAATTTCATCATATTTTAGTGGATGAATATCAAGATACTAACCGCACTCAGTACAATTTAATTCGCTTATTGGTAACCAATGGTCAAGCAGCAAATTTATTTTCTAATTGGTCAAACCGGTCGATTTTTGTCGTTGGTGATGTTGATCAATCTATTTATAGTTTCCGCATGGCTGATTATACTATATTATTAGAATTTCAGCAAGATTTTGGGGATGGATTGTCCGATGAGCAAACTGAGACCATGGTCAAGCTAGAGGAAAATTATCGGTCTACGGAAAATATTCTGCAAGTTGCTAACCATTTAATTAACAATAATACCGAGCGGATTGATAAAGTGTTACGTCCTACTCGTGGAGCAGGGGAACCGATTTATTGTCAACGTGCTGATCATGAAATTGATGAAGCAGAGTTTGTGATTAAACAAATTCGGACGATGGAACACAAACACCCAGAATTAGACTGGGGAGCTTTTGCAATTCTTTATCGGACTAATGCTCAATCCCGTTCCTTTGAAGAAGTGCTAGTCCAGACCAATGTACCTTATCAAGTAGTGGGAGGATTGAGATTTTACGATCGCAAGGAAGTGAAAGATGTTTTAGCTTATTTACGCATAATTGCTAATCCAGCAGATAGTGTGAGTTTAAGACGGATCATTAATACTCCCACCCGCGGAATTGGGAAAACCAGTTTAGATCGTTTAGAAGATATTGCGCTCCAATTAAATGTTCCCTTGTGGGAAATTATTAGTGAAGAAACCTCAGTTAATACAGTAGCTGGAAGAGCAGCAAAAGCAGTCAATAACTTTGCTCAGATGATTAAGCATTGGCAAAATCAAATCGAAACCCTCTCAGCTGGGGATATTTTTCGAGGAATTATTGATGATTCTGGTTATCTTAAAGATTTAGAAGCACAGGGAACAGATGAAGCTCAAGAACGACAACAAAATGTCGAACAATTATATAATGCTATCTTGCAATTTGCTGAAGAAAATGAAGACAATTCCTTAACTGGATTTTTAGCTAATGCTTCCCTTGCTTCCGATTTAGATGATTTAAAAGCAGGAGATAAAGCCGTATCATTAATGACTCTCCATTCAGCGAAAGGGTTAGAGTTTCCGATTGTGTTTATGGTGGGAATGGAAGATGGATTATTTCCCAATTTTCGGAGTTTAGATGATCCAAAAGCGATCGAAGAAGAACGTCGTTTATGCTATGTGGGAATTACTAGAGCCCAAGAGCGATTATTTCTCAGTTATGCTACCGATCGACGTTTATGGGGATCGTATCAAAAAACCATTCCTTCGCGGTTTTTGAAAGAACTACCAACAGATTTATTAGAGGGAAATGCGGTTAATAAAGGACGCAAAAAGTCAACAGTTACGAAAACAAAAGAAACTAAAACTGAAGTGAAGACAGTCAAGGAAAATCATTGGAAAGTTGGCGATCGAATTATCCATCCATCATGGGGAATTGGTCAAATCAGTATGATTTTTGGTGAAGGAGAAAAAACTTCTTTAGCGATTAAATTTCCCAATGCTGGACAAAAAATTATTGATCCAAAAACCGCTAAATTGCAACATTTGGAATAAGTTAAATTAGCCAATGCCAAGATCGGTGAGGTCGGGCAGGTTTATCATAGTTATCTGTTAGTGACCACCTACTGATGATATTATTTCTGAACTGGTCTAATAATTGCTGGAATGATGGGTTTAGCTGGTTGAAATATGGCTTTAATTGACTGCTCTAGGGTTGGTGCCATGACAATCTGATTTTGGTAAACTACTATTACTCTTGCTAAAGTTGGTAAACTATTCTTTTCTGCTTCTAGATAAAGTGGCTCGACATATAGGAGCGATCGCTCGATCGGAATCACTAATAAATTACCTTGCAATGCTCTTGCTCCTTCACGATTCCAGAGGCTAATTTGTTGAGAAATAACTGGGTCTTGATTAATTAAAGCTTCGATTTGTTCAACTCCATAAATTAGTTCTTGTTTAGGAAATTTATAAAGTAATAATTTGCCATATTCTTTGCTATCTGAACTTGCTGCTAACCAAGCAATTAAATTAGTCCGTTTGGTCGGGGTAAAAGGTAAAAGTAGGATAAATTCTTCAGTTGCTTCTGTCGGCAGTTTCATAATCAGATAATATGGTTCTACAGGTTGCATTTCTCGACCATAAATCTCGATGGGAACTTGCCATTGATCCTCCCGATTATAGAATACTTGTGGATCTTCCATGTGGTAGGTCAGTAATCGTTCCGATTGAATACTAAATAAATCTCCAGGATAGCGAAGATGACTCCTTAGTGCGTTAGGGATCTCATTAAGTGGTTTAAACATTCCTGGAAAAATTTGCATCCAACTAGTAATAATTGGCTCTTGCAGATCCGTTACATAAAATGTAATATCACCATGGTAAGCATCAATGACTATTTTCACTGAGTTGCGAATATAATTAAATTCTTTTTTTCCCGGATCAGAATAGGGATAATGATCACTGGTAGTATAAGCATCAATAATCCAATATAAATAATTTTCGGTTGGTGATGGTCGGGAATCTGGATGTAAATTAGCTACTACTAAATAAGGATCACTGTCATAACGTAAAAATGGTGCGATCGCCCGAATTCTTTGATTGATATTTCGTCTAAAGAGAATTTTGGTATTATTGGTAAAATTCCGAGTTAGTAACATTTGCCAATCATTGAGATATTTAGCAAACAATAATTTACGTCCAATTGAGTTAATATTTATCCCACCATTACCATCATAATGATTATAAATATTTTCATTTCCATTCGGATAATCTAATTCCTGCACTTGAGTTGGTACGATTACATAAGTATTAGTAATTTCACCATAATAAATGCGAGGATGAGCAGTAGGAATGCTATTTTTAATCCGATCGCTTGAAGTTTTTAAGTCACCTCCACCCGCATCTATTCCAATATCTTTCACAAAATAATCTGGTAATCCTCCCGGAGCAACTTTATTCACTGGACTAACTGTAAATCCATATCCATGGGTATAAATTAAATGTTCATTGACCCAAGTCTGAGCTTCAATTGGTACTGCATTATAATCTAATTCCCTTGCAGCTAAAATTACTTGTTGTTTCTCACTATGATCAGGATTTTTACTAGTTAATTCGGGTTTTAAGCTATAGCGATCGATATCAGCATTGACAAACTTATAATAGGGACGAATTTGCTGTAATTGTCGATTAGTTTGTAAAAGTGGACGAGTATCCCACAAACGAATATTGCGAATTGTTAGATGATTTTTCTGAATATCAGTATCAGTCAGTTTACCTTCAGGATTAAAAACTTTGTCTTCAATACTATCTAAATTAAATGCCTGTCTGGTAAAATTAATACTATGTTGAATATAAGGACGTTCTCGGGCAATTTCATTCGGTTGAACTAGTAAACGTTGTAATATTGCTGGTAAAATTGAGCCCGCGATCGCACCAATTGTTAAATATATTAATAAACTATAAACTAAGCGGGAAAATCCGAATCGTGACCATAACACTAATCCGACTTTTCCTGATAAAAAAAAACTTTGCCATAGTAAAAAGATACCGATGACTAAACCAATAAAGGTTAAAATTGTATAGATCGGTAATTGGACATTTACTGCGGTAAACCCAGCACCATAGAAAACTGTACCTTGATGATAAAGTAATTGATAACGTAATAACCAATAATACCAAGCTAAGACCAAAATCAAAATTCCACCCAATCCATTTAAGTGCCGACGCTGTTTTGGAGTAAAATCAGGTAAACTACCTTGACTCAGACTGTTTCCCGAAAGTAAATAGATGAGAGTAACGGAAATTAAAACATATAAAAATAATCCAATTAACCAAAATTCTAATAGTTCTAAGACTGGTAATTTAAAGATATAAAAGCTAATATCTTGCTGAAATAAAGGGTCAATTTTATCAAAACTGATTGGGTGAAAGTATTGGAGAAATTTTGCCCAGTTTGCAGCTAAAATAAAGCTAAAACCGAGACTAAGTAAAACCGAAATTATCCCTAATGAAACAAAAGGATTAACAATTACGCTAATAGTAACTATCAACAGTACAACTATTTCCGATAAATGAGAAGATAGTTCTTCTGAACTTAGCAAAATTGATGCTAGATCAAAAGCAGATGGGATGGGAAGAGATACACTTGGGATATTCAGATCAGATGACCAGCAAGCGATCGCAATTTTGCCATAGTGAATTAAAAGTAATCCGATCAGTAGACAAAAAGATATACTCAAAAATAGTAATATCCGTAACCTAAATTTAGGTGTTATATCTATTTTGGGAGGAAAGGGATGTTCAAATTGTTTAGCGATCGCCAAATTCCCAAGCATAAAAAATGCTGTGGTACTAAATCCGATCAACCACAGCAATATTTGAGTTTTAAACCTCAATAACCAAACTTGCAAATAGCCAATTTTTTCAAACCACAGGTATTCTACCCCGAGGTGAGAGAGCAAATCAAAACCTAGCCACAGCACTAACATGATTAAAAGTAGCCACCATTTGCTTTGCCAAAATTTACTCAACATAGGCATTAGAAATTGGTAGCACTCGGGTAATCAATGCAGGGCTGTTTCATGCTCGATTCCCATATAATGACCTAGCCCCCCAACCCCCAACCCTTAAGAGGGAAGGGGGAGTAATTCAGATGGTTAAATTGATGGGAAATTGAATAGCGAGTCATTCTTGCTCCCCTCTCCTTGTAGGAGAGGGGTTGGGGGAGAGGTCTTCTAGTAGCATGAAACAGCCATGGGATAATCAATGGGATGAGATCCTGTTGCTAGCTATATTGCTCTCCAGACCGATTTTCTGGTTCGAGATTAAACAGCATTTGCAAAGTTTGCATAGCTCGACGACGTGCTTCAATATCTTGCTGTGCCCGTAATTGCACCATCGGATCGTGAAGAATTTTATTAATAATCCCTCGCGTCAGAGCTTCAATCACTTCTTGATGTCTTTCGGCAAATTCCGAACCCAAACGCGAGAGTGCTTTTTCTAACTCTTGAGCCCGAATAGTTTCCATTTTATCTCGCAGACAGCTAATTGTCGGCACCGTTTCCAGCGATCGCCACCATACATCAAAAGCTTCTACTTCTTCTTCCAGCAATACCTCCGCAGCTTTAGCCATTTGCCGACGGCTTTCTTGGTTTTGAGCTACCACTGCTTTCAAATCATCCACATTAAAAGCTTGCACATTAGCCAATTGATTGACATCACTATCCACATTACGTGGTACAGAAATATCAAACAACATTAACTGCTGCTCTGGGGCTAAAACTGCGGCTAATTTGGCTTGATTTAACAGGGGATCTGTCGCTGAAGTGCTAGTAAAAACGATATCCGACTCGGCGATCGCACTCATCATTTCTCCCAGGGGATAAATCTGGAGAGATGCTTGAGGAAACTGATTAGCTAATTCCTGAGCTCCTTTGTGGGAACGATTCACAATCGCAATTTTCTCAGTCCCTTTCGCTAGTAGGTGCTGGACTAATAACCGTGACATTTTCCCAGCACCAACAATTGTTACCCGCTGACTAGCTAGATTTTCGACTTTCAGGTGAGCTAATTCTACTGCTGCTGAACTAATTGAAACAGCACCAGTACCAATATTAGTCTCAGTCCGAACTCGTTTACCTGCGGTAATTGCCTGTTTAAACAGACGATTTAACAGACGTCCAATTCCTTTAAACTGCTGACAAATTTGGTAAGTTTGCTTAACTTGAGCGAGGATTTGTCCTTCTCCTAATACCAAACTATCAAGTCCAGCAGCTACCCGCATGATGTGCATGACTGCATCTTCATGGAGGAGAATAAATAGATGTTGACGCAATTGCGCCATCGGTAATTGGGAGTAATCCGATAGAAATTGACGAATTTCGGCAATTCCTGGCTCAGTTTCGCTAGTAACGATATAAATTTCTAGACGGTTGCAGGTACTGAGGATAGCAACCTCTTCAATGTGGGGATAGACCATTAAAGCAGCGATCGCTTTTTCTGTTTGGGGTTCGGGAATGCTAAGTTTTTCGCGAACTTCCACAGGTGCTGTCTTATGGCTCAGACCTACTACTGCAATGTTCATTTGCTAAGGGTTAATTGTTAAGTGTTAATTGCTAATTGCTGATTGAGTAATAGGTAATGAGTAATGGGTAAATAGATCATCAGAACTGCTTCTGCATACCTACTGTGCCCTCACCCATAACCTATCCACAATAATTTAGTGACTACCTTAATTGCAGCGTTTTGGGTGCTTCAAACATATGAATCGTATCCACAAAACGAGCAGTTTTTGATTGACTGGATATTACCAGACTTTGAGTCCGGGCACCACCATGAAAATAGCGGACACCTTCCATCAGCGTCCCAGGGGTGATCCCACAGGCAGCAAATAGAACTGTTTGGCCACTAGCTAATTCATGGGCATCATAAACTTTATCAGGATTGGTAATCCCCATTTCGTTTAAGCGAGCGATGTTGCTTTCTTTACTTTCTCCAATCAGACCAGTTTTCACGATCTCTGGGTCATAGATTAATTGACCTTGGAAGTGTCCACCTAAACAACGCATTGCCGCAGCTGAGATTACACCTTCTGGGGCGGCACCGATGCCCATTAAAGCATGAATATTGCTACCAGAGAAGGCACAACATAGCGCCGCAGAAACATCTCCATCACTAATTAGACGAACTCTTGCTCCCGCTTGACGGATTTCTTGAATCAGTTCTTTGTGACGAGGGCGATCCATGACGACCACCACTAATTCTTCCACTGAACGATCCATACATTCCGAGATAATTTGCAGATTTTGGGTCGCGGTCTTGTTAATATCGACATGGCCTTTTGCTACTGGGGGCGCGGCTAACTTTTTCATATAAAAGTCAGGTGCTGCAAACAGACCACCCTTTTCAGAAATTGCTAGCACTGCCATTGAACCGTTTTGACCGTAAGCTACTAAGTTGGTGCCTTCGCAAGGGTCAACCGCGATGTCGATTTCGACCAGTTCATCGGGATTGCAATATTGAGCCGCATCAGGCTGAGTACATATACCTACTTCTTCTCCGATATACAACATCGGAGCTTCATCTCTTTCTCCTTCACCAATTACGATCCGACCGCGCATATGAATTTTGTTCATCCGCTCTCGCATCGCTTCTACTGCTACCTCATCTGCGGTATTTTTTTCACCTTTACCCATCCAACGAGCAGAAGCGATCGCAGCTTGCTCTACTACTTCAATAATTTCTAGTCCGAGCGTGTTCTCCAAGGGGTCTCTCCTCCCAACTGCTTGATTTGGCGTTGTTGTGTCTACCTATGTCAGTATTTCAGTCTATCAGAGCGTGGCTATCCCGATAAACCAGTCATGGTTCAGTATTTGTTAAGTTTTGCTGCAATTAGGGCGGGCTGGATTTGGATTTTGCTTGTGATATACTAGAGCAATTTCGTAGCACCTTGACCCAAGTTGTTTCAAATTGTTTCACATCATTGACTTATAGTTGTTAATATGCTAAAAGCACAAATTTGCAAGATAGCTGGTAGTCTGGTTTTCGTTAATCTGTTATCAGTGAGTGCTGCGATCGCCCAAATAGTTCCTGATGCAACTTTACCAGTCAATTCTCTAGTTACTAATAGTAATAATACCATTACTATCACTGGTGGGACTAAGGTTGGGGGGAATTTATTTCATAGTTTTAAAGATTTTTCAGTGCCGACTAAAGGCACAGCATTTTTTAATAATACATTAGATACTCAAAATATTATTACTCGGGTGACAGGTAGTTCGATTTCTAATCTAGATGGGACCCTCAAAGCTAATGGAACAGCTAATTTATTTTTAATCAATCCCAATGGGATTAATTTTGGGACTAATGCTGCTTTAAATATCGGTGGTTCGTTTTTAGGAAGTACAGCGAATAGTATTAGTTTTGCCGATGGAACAGTATTTAGTGCAACGAATCCACCAACGTCACCATTATTGACAATCAGTATACCAATGGGGTTACAGGTTGGGTCAAATGCGGGAGCTATTAATGTGACTGGTCCTGGTGCTAATTTAACTACTGATGCACTGTTATCTCACCTGATTAGAGGAAATAACCCGACCAATCTCCAAGTAGCACCTGGACAATCTTTAGCATTAATTGGAGGTGCGATTAATGTACAAGGAGGTATATTAGTAGCACCAGGAGGACGGATTGAATTAGGAAGTATTGGTACTGGGAACGTGAATTTTAATTCTACGGGAACTGGATGGATTTTTAATTATCAAAATGCCCAAAATTTTAATGATATTAACTTATCTCAACTAGCATTAGTTGATGCTAGTAGTAGTAATGGTGGTGGATTTATTTCTGTGCAAGGTCGAAACGTAATTTTGAATAGTGGTGCAGTATTTTTGATTGAGAATGATGGTAGTCAAACAACTGGAGATATTAATGTTAACGCATCGGAATCTGTCCAATTAACTGGTTTATCCGCCGATGGAACTATTCCTAGTAGTTTTTTTAATCAAGCAATCAGCTCGGGAAATGGCGGAAATATAAATATTTCAACTAAAAGATTTTCTGCCCAGAATTCAGCCCAAGTCAGTACGGTCAATACGAGTAGTGGTAAAAGTGGTGATCTTAATTTAAATGCTTCTGAATCGGTTGAATCAAGCAATAATGCAGCTAGTATTAGTGTTGCTACTTTTGGTGAAGGAGATGCGGGTAATCTTAATATATCAACGAATAAATTAAGTGTTTTACAGGGAGCAAATATCCTGAATACATCCTTTAGTTCTGGGAAAGGAGGAAAATTAAATATTTTGGCAAATGACATAGAAATTATTGGAGTAGGTATTTATTTATCAACTAACTTTTTTAGTCAAATTGGGGTAACAGCCTACAGTAAAGGAAATGGTGGTAGTTTAACAATTAATACCTCAATTTTAAATATTCAGAATGCCGGAGAACTGACAAGTTCAACTTATGCAAGTGGTCAAGCTGGAGATCTTGTCATCAATGCTCTTAAGTCCGTAGAAGTAAATGGTAAAGTATCAGGATTTGTAAATCCATCTCTGATTACGGCATCTGCTGATATTGTCAATCCAGATTTGCAAGCATTTTTAGGAGTACCTCCTATTCCCAGTGGAATATCAGGAACATTAACAATCAATACTCCAAAATTAAGTGTGATGAATGGAGGTTTAGTCAGTGTCAAAAATCAGGGTTCAGGTAATGCTGGGACACTGAAAATAAATTCTGGCTCAATTTTTTTGAATAACGCTGGAGGCATTACTGCTACTACTACTAACGGTGAAGGTGGTAATATTATTTTACAAGGGCAAAATATAACATTACGCCATTCCAGTAATATTACAGCTACTGCTGCTGGAACTGGGAATGGAGGTAACCTGGATCTTAATACAGATAACTTGGTTCTTTTAGAAAATAGTGATATTACTGCTAATGCGATTAAAGGTCGAGGTGGTAATATTAACATTAATGCTCAAGGGTTATTTAGTTCTTCTGGGAGCCAAATTACCGCAGTGTCTCAATTGGGAATTAATGGTGTTGTGACGATTAAAACTCCTGATGTTGACCCCAATAAAGGGTTAGTAAATTTAGCCAAATCTACTCTCAATGCTGGTAGCTTAATTGGTAGTGCTTGCGATCGCTCTAAAGGAAGTAGTTTTTATTTAACTGGGAGAGGTGGAATTCCTCCCCAACCAACAGACTTTTTAAATCAGCCCATTGTGCTGGCTGATTTAGGTAATAATGGTCTGGGTAATCGTGAGTCAAAACTAAACCCAGAGGATCGACAAATTAGCAAGTCTAAATTATTGATTCCGGCTCAGATTCAAGAAGCAACCGGCTGGGAATTTAATCACCAAGGTCAGGTAGTTTTGACTGCGTTGCTGCCTAAATTTACGCTTCATTCCCTCTGGTTAAAATCGCCTGAGTGTCTTTCTCCCTAGCTTGATTTTTGTCAGCTATTTGTTTACTAAAGATACTTTGATAAAGTAATATGAGACCAGCTCAAGTAAGGAGTATCCCTATCTAAAGAAATAAT
Organism: uncultured cyanobacterium; assembly: GCA_963744145.1. Classification (GTDB taxonomy): domain Bacteria; phylum Cyanobacteriota; class Cyanobacteriia; order Cyanobacteriales; family CAWUOF01; genus CAVUSO01. The sequence continues at coordinate 4,554,658 of CAVUSO010000001.1, forward strand.
TTTTCTATTCTATAGGGTACTCCGATCAACCTCATAAAGCTTCGATCAGCAAGTTACACCAGTAATAGATACATTCTCACCTTGAATAAAGGCAAGAATTCTGCTATCTTCAAGACCTTCAGGTCGAGGATTTAAGGGAATTTGAAAAAATACAGTCCCAGATTCAGTTCCTCGAAGGATAAACTCGGCACCAGGTCCCATACATACATGGACACTGACAAAATCTTCCACTTCTAGTCCAGCTTCCCGAATAACTTCACCTGGATGATGGATAAATCTTTGTTTGAATTCCTCATCCATCCATGCTCGAGCAATTAATTTCGATATTTCTAACTCCCATCTTTTCCAATTATCGGGAAAAGCCATGTTTTATTCTCCTCGGTTTAATAACACTAAGATTCTGAACTTTAACAAATTTAGGTCTTTGTAATACACCCAAAATTTGTTTTGTGCCTAATTCTACCTGACTATACCTTAAAGATCAGCAGATGGTTTATTTTTAATAAAATTTTATTCATTTATTAACCTGATCAAGGTAGACAAAAACACTTTGGTCAATGCTTTAGTACAATTTATCCCAATTTAGATGCACTTACCCTGGTTTTTACCACTGGACACAAGCTTCTAATAATTCACCAGCAGTTCTAGCGTTCACTGGTTGGGAGAAAAAATACCCTTGGGCATATTCGCAGCCAAGTGCTCTTAGTTGGGCTAGTTGTTCGGATTTTTCTACTCCTTCCGCAATTACATCCATTTCTAAAGCATGAGCTAGGGTGACAATTGCTCGCACAATTTGGGCATTTTCACTGCTAGTCAAAATCCGATTGACAAAAGACTGGTCAATTTTTAAGTTATTAATTGGAAAGCGATGGAGATAACTTAAAGATGAATATCCTGTCCCAAAGTCATCCAGACATAATTCAATATTTTTTGCTCTTAATTCTAACAACATTGCTGTGGCGGATTCGGTATTTTCCATAATGACAGTTTCGGTAATTTCTAGTTTGAGGCAACTAGCATCTAATCCGGTTTCCTGTAAAATTTGATCAATTTGTTCGACTAAGTTTGGTTGTAAGAATTGTTTGCCGGAAAGATTGACGCTTATGGTTAAGGGTGAGTGTAAGGGAGCGCGGTTTTGTTCATCTAGTTCTTTTTCGATCGCTAATACTTCACTATTATGACCATAAAATTGTCTTTGCCAGATCGCTAATTGCCGACAAGCTTCTTTTAAAACCCAGGTGCCGATCGGTAAGATTAATCCGGTTTCTTCTGCGACAGGAATAAATGTACTAGGAGGAATTGCTCCTCGTTCGGGGTGGAACCAACGGATCAGAGCTTCAAAACCAGTGATCCAACCAGTACCGACGGAGACTATTGGTTGATAATAAACCTGAAATTCTTGGCGTTCGATCGCTCGACGTAGATCGTTTTCTAATTGTAGTCGCATCATTGCTTGGTCAAGCATAGTTTGATCAAACACTGCGTAGCTAGCGACTCCTCTAGCTTTAGCACGATACATCGCTATGTCTGCATCTCTGAGTATGTCTGGGGAGAAGATGGGAGAGTGCAAAGACATTTCTGGTGATAAAAATGAGAGGTTGGGAGTTTTGTTACGCAGGTGGTTATTTTGAGATTCAGAAACGCTGCTAATGGCAATTCCAATACTGGTGGTGATGAAAACTTCATGTCCGTCAATGGTAAAAGGTGCTTTGAGCTGATTATGGATTTGTTCTGCGATTTGGGTGACATGGTTTAATTTGCAGATGTTTTCGATTAAAATCACAAAATGATCCCCACTTAGTCTGGCGATGGTAGATTTGAGAAAGTTGTTCAGGAAAGCTTCCATCCGCTGAGCGAAAGCGATTAATAATAGGTCTCCTACTCGATGTCCTAAGCTATCATTGACGACTTTAAATCGATCCAAATCTAAAAAGAAAACTGTAAATCCATAATCTGTTTCTTGCGCCGATCGCTGACTAGCTTGTTCGAGTCTTTCCATTAATAAATTGCGGTTTGGTAATCCAGTCAAAGCATCATGGAAAGCATTATAGATGAGTTTTTCTTCAGCGATTTTCCGCTCCGTGATATCCGTTTGAACACCAATAAAATGAGTTAAGTGATTTTGCTCATTATAAACTGGTGAAACTCGCAATTCATGCCAAGATATTTTTCCATCTGGCTGCACTTTTTTTAAGATAATTGTACTATCTTTTCCTTCAATTATTGCTTTACGCCATTTCTTTGATTCAATTTCATTCGTGCTATATCCTGGTAAAAATTTATCTAATTCGGGAGTTAAACACCAGGAATTTTCCAGCACTTCTTTGGCTGTATGACCTGTAATTTCTTCAAAGCTTTTATTGACATAAACAATGGGATTATTATCTCTTTGAGCATCAGCGATTACCATCCCATCACTGCTATTTTCCATCGCTCTTTCTAACAATCGTAATCTTTCTTCTGCTTGCTTCCGTTCGGTGATATCACGGGAGTTAACGACAAATCCATTAATGACTGCATTATTCAATAAATTACTAAAAATTGATTCTAAATAAATCCATTTTCCTTGATAATCACAAAATCGAAATTCAATCGTAATTTGGGTTTGTGGTTTTTCGATTGCTTGTTCAAAGGATTTTTTTACTCTGGGTAAATCTTCCGGATGGATATAATCAAAGATATTTTTGCTGATTAAATCTTCCGATTTATAACCTAAAATTCGTTCCAGGGATGAACTTTCATAACGAATCGTCCCGTCTGGTTCTAAAATTGTGATCGTATCGGAGGAATTTTGCACTAACGAACGAAAACGTTCTTCACTTTTAGCTAGTCCTTCTACTGCTTTTTTCCGTTCATCGATATTTAAAGCACTCCAACAGACTCCAATGACATTACCAAATTCATTAAAAACAGGATGGTAGTGAATTTCAAACCAATTGCGGGAAACTGAGTTGCCAATTATACTTTCTGTCATGGCATAATTTCCTTGCCATGCTCTTTGGAAATGTAAATTAAAGCTTTTAATATCCTGGGGGAGAATGTAATGGTAAATTGATGTACCAATTTTAATTTCTTGGCTATAAATATGTCTAAATATTTCATTAGCCTTATAATTAAATGCTTGAATTTTATAATCTAAATCAATTAACATAAAAGCTTGCATTCCGCTATCAAAAATGGCTCTTAAATTAGCTTCTGATTGTTTCAGAGCGGTTTCAGTTGCAGCTTTATCAGTAATATTGATGGCAATTCCTGTCAGCCGAATTGGAGTTCCTAGAGAGTCGCGCAATAGGGCACCTTTTACTGATAGCCATTGCATCAATCCATTAGACCAAAATATCCGATGTTCAATATCTAAATCTTCTCCACTTTCTAAACTCCGGGCGATCGCATTAGTAACTAATTGCCGATCTTCAGGATGAATAAATTCTAAATAGGTGGCATAATTCCCCGTAAATGAATTTACTGAAATTCCAAATATTGCTTCGACATCTTCTGACCAAGATAGAACATTAGTTTGTAAATTCCAATCCCAAACTCCCATCCGGGCTGCTTTAAGAGCAAATTGTAATTTGGCTTCATTATCGCGCAAATCTGCTTGTGCTTGTTTACGTTCCGTAATATCAATTCCTACCATAAAAGCTGCTTTACCTTGATTATATTTTTGGGCTACAATCAAGTAAGAACGATATTTATTATTAGTAATGGAAGTCATTTCATCCATGATTTCCATGTCTGAACTAGCAAAAAAATCCCGGACAAATTCCTTAAATTTCGGACTAGTACCAAGAAACCCAATATCTTTACCAACAAATTCTTCAGGAGATAAATCGTAGAGTTCTGCTAAATGTCGATTGACTCCCAGGTAGTGTAAATCGGCGCTAATCCAAGAAACAATCCCAGGTACAGCATCTAAAATAGTTTGAATTTGTTCTTTGGCTAGATGTAGTCCTTCTTCGGCTTGTTTCTGATTAGTAATATCAGTAAATGTACTTAAAAGAGCGACTTCCCCATTGAAATTAAAAAACTGCTTCGATACCGATGTCCAAAATATTGTACCGTCAGCTTTTTTAGCGCGGACTTCATAATTAGATACATAACCATTTTGTTGCAACGTCAGCATTAATTCTTTTTGTTCGATGGGGTCATAATAAAAATCGGGAGTTTGACTACCAATCAATTCCCGCATCGGTATCCCAAAAGTGGAGCTAATTTGTTCATTAGCATATAAAATCAGCCCATCTTCTACTCGACTGATTATCATCGGAATCGGAATTGCGGTAGCGATCGCACGGAATAACTCTTGCTCATCTCCGGATGGTACAGATGGAGATGGGGGATGGTTATCCATTTCTCGTTTTTGCTGAGATTGTTTCACTGTTTTGTTGATCCTATTATCAGATGGTGAGGGAAATGTGACCCAAGGTCTTTCTTCATTAAAAGTATAGTTTTAGATGTCATAGGTAAATGAGGATAATACTTAATCTGATGTCCATTAGCGGTGAATCGAGATTGTGGCTGGAGAATAATTTTGTACCCATTCCGATAGTCTAATTATTTTTTCGGAGCAGGTGATTATTTTGGCTGTAAAGGTTAAACTATTTTTAAGATTTGCCTAATCTGTTATAAACAATACCTAGTAATCAGGATATTTTCATTATAACTTCACCATTGGAGCGAGTAACAGACTCGATCGGTCCTGAAAAGTTGAAAGATTTGCACGCAAAAGGTAAAATAGCCTGATGATCTGGGCAAAATTTTTCAGGTGGGAAAGTTTATTTGCGGCTGTTGTTAAAGCCAATCAGTGTGATTTATCTAGAATCCTTAATAATTGCCTGATGTTTAACAAGTCCATCAACCCTATTGCTGGCTACACTATATATTTGCGGATTTTATTTGAGGGAAAGTTGCTAAATGTTGGAATCTTATCGTCAACAAGTAAGCGAGCGAGGGAAGTTGGGTATTCCCCCATTACCCCTAAATGCTCAACAAACAACAGCTGTCTGTGAGCTACTCAAAAATCCACCGACCGGTGAAGCAGAAACCTTAGTTGAGTTGTTACGCGATCGCGTTCCTCCAGGAGTAGACCCCGCAGCTTATGTGAAAGCTGGATTTCTCACAGCGATCGCGAAAAAAGAAATCCAATGTCCTCTAATTGCACCCGAGTGGGCAGTCTATCTATTGGGGACGATGGTGGGTGGTTACAATGTTTCATCCCTAATCGATTTGCTCAAGTCTAGCGATGTGAATATTGCCTCAAGTGCAGCTACAGCTTTAAGCAAAACCACGCTAGTCTTTGATGCTTTCCACGACATCCTGAGCTTATCCGATCTTAATCCTTATGCCAAGCAGGTAATTGACTCTTGGGCTAATGCTGATTGGTTTATTGGTCGTCCCCAGCTACCAGCAGCCATTACAGTGACTGTATTTAAGATATCAGGGGAAACCAATACAGATGATCTATCACCTGCACCCCATGCTAATACTCGTCCCGATATTCCTTTACATGCTTTGGTCATGTTGGAATCCCGCGATCCTCGAGCTGGGGAAAAGATTGTTGAACTCAAACAAAAAGGATATCCGATCGCTTATGTCGGAGATGTAGTAGGTACAGGTTCATCCCGGAAATCAGCAATTAATTCCTTACTCTGGCATATTGGTAATGATATTCCTTATGTGCCAAATAAGCGCAGTGGGGGATATATTTTAGGAGGGGCGATCGCGCCAATTTTCTTTAACACGGCTGAAGATTCCGGAGCCTTACCGATCGAATGTGATGTCACCGGAATGGAAACCGGAATGGTAATTACAATCCATCCCTATCAAGGAGAAATTACCAACGAATCTGGTCAAGTTATTTCTACTTTTACCCTGAAACCAGACACTATTCTGGATGAGGTTCGGGCTGGGGGACGTATTCCTTTACTAATTGGACGTACTCTCACAGAAAAAACCCGTGCTGCTTTAGGATTAGAACCTAGTTCAATTTTTATTCGTCCCAAACATCCTGTCGATACCGGTAAAGGTTATACTCTCGCACAGAAAATGGTTGGTAACGCTTGTGGGTTACCAGGTGTACGTCCTGGGACATCTTGCGAACCCTTGATCACTACTGTTGGTTCTCAAGACACTACCGGTCCAATGACTCGCGATGAGTTAAAAGAACTAGCTTGTTTAGGATTTAGTGCTGATTTAGTGCTGCAAAGTTTCTGTCATACCGCAGCATATCCTAAACCCGTTGATGTGAAAACTCATCAAGAATTACCTGATTTCTTTGCTGAACGGGGAGGTGTAGCATTACGACCTGGTGATGGGATTATTCATTCTTGGTTAAACCGGATGTTATTACCAGATACAGTGGGTACTGGTGGTGATTCTCATACTCGTTTTCCTTTGGGAATTTCCTTTCCTGCTGGTTCGGGGTTAGTTGCATTTGCTGGGGCGTTAGGTGTGATGCCCTTGGATATGCCAGAATCAGTTTTAGTCAGATTCAAAGGTGAATTGCAACCGGGTATAACTTTGCGGGATATTGTGAATGCAATTCCTTATGTGGCAATTCAAAAAGGATTGCTGACAGTAGAGAAGAAAAATAAGAAAAATATCTTCTCTGGTCGCATTATGGAGATGGAAGGATTACCAGATTTGAAAGTTGAGCAAGCTTTTGAATTAACTGATGCGACCGCAGAACGTTCTTGTGCTGGTTGTACGATTAAGCTAAGTGTAGAAACTGTTTCCGAATATATTCGTTCTAATGTTGCCCTATTGAAAAATATGGCAGCAAGAGGTTATCAAGATGGACGCACAATTATGCGTCGTGTTGCCAAAATGGAGCAATGGTTAGCTAATCCAGTTTTAATGGAAGCTGATGCTGATGCAGAATATGCGGAAATTATTGAAGTTGATCTGAACGAAATTAAGGAACCAATTGTCGCCGCTCCTAATGATCCCGATAATATTAAGTTATTGTCAGAAGTTGCTAATGATCCAGTCCATGAGGTTTTTGTTGGCTCCTGTATGACGAATATTGGTCATTATCGTGCTACTGCTAAAGTTTTGGAAAATGAAGGTGCAGTAAAGACTAGATTGTGGATTTGTCCACCAACCAGGATGGATGAAAAACAATTAAAAACAGAAGGGTACTATGGCATTTTTGGTGCTGCTGGTGCTAGAACTGAAATGCCCGGTTGTAGTCTTTGTATGGGTAATCAAGCAAGAGTTGCTGATGGGGTGACTGTGTTTTCTACTTCCACCCGAAATTTTAATAACCGGATGGGTAAAGATGCACAGGTTTATCTAGGTTCAGCAGAATTAGCCGCAGTTTGTGCTTTGTTAGGAAGAATTCCCACAGTATCTGAATATATGGATATTGTGGCGAAGAAAATTCATCCTTTAGCTGATGATTTGTATCGCTATTTGAATTTTGATCAAATTGTCGGTTTTGAGGATGAAGGAAGGGTGATTGCTCTAGAAGATATGCCCAAGATTGAAGATATTTTGGGGATTCCCGCAGGAGCTTTGAGTTAGAATTATTAGGAGGATGGGCAATTGTTAGTTAAATTTTTAATAAAAGACTTAATTTAATTAATTAATTGTCCATCCCTTAATTATTAAAGTGGATACTACCGGAGAAATATGCCACGTTATTTAATAATTATAATATTAATATTAGGGATATTTTTCCGAATTATTAATCTCGATCAAAAACCCTACTGGGAAGACGAAACTTATACCTTATTCCGCTCTTTCGGATTTACTACAACTGAAGTGAGTCAACAACTTTTTACTGGTCAAGTTATTAGTCTTAATGATCTATTATCCTATCAAAAACCCTGGGCTAATCGAGGGATAATCGATACAATTAGATCATTAGCAACCCAAGTACCCGAACACCCACCATTATATTTCTTGCTAACCAAAATTTGGGCAATGATTTTTGGGAGTTCCAAATTCTCAATCCGCAGCTTACCGATGATTAGTAGTTTGTTAACATTCCCAGCACTTTATTGGCTGTCTTTAGAACTTTTTGCATCTACTACAGTAGGATGGTTAACCATAGCTTTTTTTGCGGTTTCTCCCATCTGTGTTCGGTACGCTCAAGAAGCTCGTCCCTATAGTTTATGGCTGACTATAGTAGTGTTATCCTGTGCTGCTTTATTACGAGCTATCCGACAACCAAATAAACTCAACTGGGGGATTTATACTCTAACTGCAATATTAGGTCTCTATGTTCACTTACTGACAAGTTTATCACTAATTGCCCAGGGAATATATATTTTTATAATCCAGCGATTCCGTTTAAATAAAATACTTTTAGCTTATGTTTTATCATTAGTAATTAGCCTAGTAATTTTTCTACCTTGGATTTTGGTAGTTTGGAATCATCGTGAATCTGCGATCGCTACAACGCAATGGCTAAGAAATTCTCTTCCCTTATCATTTTTAGTGCAAAATTGGACTACTATCTCCCTTTATAATCTGTTTTTCCGAGGGGTGATTCAATCTGATCTGATTGTTAATTGTGTAACGATCGCAGTTTTATTATTAATCATATACTCCGGTTACTTTTTATATCGTCACGCTTCCCAAAAAGCCTGGTTATTCCTATATATCTTTGTGGTAACAGTCTTTTTACCTTTTATTATCTATGATTTAATTATTGGCGGTAGAACTTCGGTAATATTAAGATACTTTTTACCATTTTATATCGGAATTTATCTCGCGATCGCCTACCTATTAGGCACCAAAATTACCCCACAATTAACTAGCACATTCCCAACTAAATTATGGAAACTAATCACAATTCTTATTATTACAGGAGAGATTTGGTCTTGTGCTTGGGGGACAATGGCACATACCTGGTGGGATGCGAGTGAATTTGACCTAAAAGCTAGCGCAGTTATTAATCAAGTATCTCATCCATTAGTTATTTCAGATGAACGATTAGGCTTAATTATGCCCCTCGCTCATCAACTAAAATCCGATACCAATCTGATTCTCCTACAAGAACCAAATTCACTCAAAATTCCTGAGCATTTTAATCAGATTTTTTTACCTAACCCTAGCGATCGCTTGTTATCTGTAGTCAAGCAAAAGTATGGTGTACCAGAAATTATTGATAAAAATGAATTTAAAGGTTGGGACAGTCTTTATCTGTATCAACTTAAATCTCGTTATTAATCTCATAATTTTGCCCAGATTCGATCAGCTTAACTCCCCATAGTCGGGATGATTAATCCTGAGTCGTGAAACAAGGAGCTACTCAAATAGCGTTCTCCAAAACTGGGCTGAATCATTACAATTAATTTTCCTTGATTTTCTGGTCTCTGACCAACTTGAATTGCAGCACATAAAGCAGCACCTGTGGAAATTCCTGACAATAATCCTTCTTCCCTAGCTAAACAACGTCCATAAGCGATCGCATCTTCATCACTCACGGGAATAATTTCATCAATGAGCTTCAGATTGAGAATTTGAGGAATAAACCCAGCTCCAATCCCTTGAATTTTATGGGGTCCAGCTTGACATCCAGATAATACTTGACTAGCCATAGGTTCAACTGCGATCGCTTGAAATTCTGGTTTTTTCGCTTTAATTGCCTGTGCTACTCCAGTAATTGTGCCACCCGTACCTACACCTGCTACTAAAATATCAATTTTCCCTTCTGTATCTTCCCATATTTCTAAGGCGGTAGTTTCTCGATGAACCTGGGGATTAGCTGGATTACGAAACTGTTGCAACATATAAGCATGAGGAGTCCGTTCAACGATCGTTTGGGCACAACGAATTGCCCCACTCATCCCCTGAAACCCTGGTGTCAATTCTAATTTTGCTCCAAAAGCTTTTAACATTGCCCTGCGTTCCATACTCATAGTTTCTGGCATAGTTAAAATCAAACGATAGCCCTTCGATGCTGCTACCATTGCTAGAGCAATCCCTGTATTCCCAGAAGTTGGCTCAACTAAAATTGTTTGCTGAGGGTTGATTAGTCCTGCTTGTTCCGCAGCATTAATCATCCCCACACCAATTCGGTCTTTGACTGAAGCTGCTGGATTCATTCCCTCTAACTTGACCACGATCCGGGCTACAACTCCTTCAGCTTGAGGGATGCGATTTAATTGCACTAAGGGGGTACGACCAATTAATTCGGTGATGTTATTAGCAATATTCATAATGGTAGGCAGAAAATATGATCATCATAACAGTAGTCCGGACAGTCGGCGGAATAACTGTTTCAATGGCTTGGAGAATACTTGGGCGTAATGCTTCCTGTTGTTGATCAGGAGAGAGGATACGCCATTTGGCTAGCAATAGTTCTTCTGTCGTTACAGCGTATGACCGATTAGTGAAGTATAGCATTTGGGTCGAGCCTAGTCGAGACATTGTTGTCTAGGATGTATTTGAGGAGTTCATTCAGGTGATCTGTGGGGTTGGGCGGGTTCATTAAGGTTATTTGTGTGTGAATAATTAATCGGTGAACCCGCCCCTACAAATCCTGGTTGATGGTCTGTATCAATTCATCGACTAGACATTTTTCTGAGCTAATTTCATCTTAATGTCTCAACTACCCTTCGACTACGCCCCCTTCGACTACGCTCAGGGCAAGCTTCGACTACGCTCAGGGCAAGCTTCGACTACGCTCAGGGCAAGCTTCGACTACGCCCTTCGACTACGCTCAGGGTAAACTCAGGGTAAACTCAGGGCAAGTGCTCGACCCAAGTGTTCTGGGACTTATCCCATTAGTCTTGCTCCACCGCCAAACCGAGCGGATTTGATGAATCCGACGGACAGAAAATCTATTTAAACATCGGAAATTAGATCACCTGTAGGGGCGGGTTCACCGATTAATTAGCCACACACAAATAACCTTGATGAACCCGCCCAACCCCACAGATCACCTGAATGAACCCTGGTGTCGATGTTTCGACTACGCTCAACACAAGGCGTAGTCGAGATATACCCCATCTGGCCTTACAGACAACAGTGCTATACTTCATAAACCTGGAATAGGTTGTATGGTTGCTATCCAGATTTCTGTTTCGATTTTACCGCTTTGCGCTTGGGCTGGTCTTGTTTTTCGGCGCGAATCCGCTTTAGCAAGACCGATGCGGGTTCATCGTTGGGGTCTTGGGGCACTAACTCACCCCTGAAGGCTTTAGCAAGGGTGGCTTGCTCTAAGCGATCGCAGAGTTTGCTGGCTTTTTGATACTCCTGCTCGATCAAATCGATCGCTTTGAACAGTTTTTCAATTCTCTGGATTATTTCTTGCTGTTCTAGTAAAGTTGGAAGCCACAATTGAAGTGATAATAAACCTCGTTGATTAAGATTGACCATTGTTGAACCTACAGCGTCAGTTTCTAAAGTTTCTACAGTGGTTGGAGAAGATAGGAATATCTGAAGATATTGTGGCAAGAGTTGAGGCTTAGGTCTAAGAATCATAGAACCTGTACCACAAAGCCATCCTTCCTGCTCTGGTTGAACAACTGCACAACGCCCAACAATTCCACGTCTGGCAATCACTACATCACCATTTTTAAGTATGAAATCTGATAACTCCTCAGCTTTTTTAGGTGAAACAGTCATTTCATTTGAAGGAATTATTTTCCCAACATTAATATGCATGGGATTTACAATTGGAATACCTCCTTTCACATAATCAGATTTGTGTAAAACACTTCCAAAAGGACCAGTCTTTAATTCTGACAACACATTAGATAAAGAAATTAATTGCTTTGTTGAGGAATGATTAGCACCTACATACCATTCTCCTGTAAGTTGCCCTGATATAGCAGCCGCTAATACTGCCTGTTTATAGCGATCGCACAACCCAGGCACCCGCCCCAACTCCTCACGAGCGCGGCTGTTGCGAGCAAACAGGTTGTCCAGCTTGGCAACAATACGGCGTTGCTCATTGAGGGGTGCTATTGGAAGAAAAATCCTATCTAAATCTTCCTTATTAAACCCATTCTGAGCAGACCTAGATATAGATGCTAGAGGCTCTTGAAAATAAGATGTTTTCAGTAAAAGAAAAATAAATTTTCTATCAAAGTATTTTTCAAAAAAAATAACCTTAGCCAATGCAACATTATATGCGCCAGATTTACCAGTTAGAATTCTTCCAAGACTTGCACCATAGCGGGCAATGAGAATATCTTCTTGATTACACTTTCTCCATTTGTTGGAATCTCGAATATAAATCGCCTTATCGTCACTACTGAAATCGCGAATTTGCAATAACCTAACTAGACCATCTACATAGGATTCTGAAAATTGTGATTTTGGAGGCTGTGTTCCTCCCTGAATATCAAGAAAGTCTGTAAATTTTGCTTCAACCCACCCTATTGGCAATTCACTCACGCGGCTCGCCTCCTCTTGCGGCTCATCGTCTTCCAAATCTGAGATTATATACTACACAGCATCCTCAAAATCAGCGAATTGCAGAGCGATCGCCTAGACATAGTACATCTCATCGCCAATAAACTCCCAAACCCTCGGACGAACCGCTTTTTTACTGAGCAAATCTACTTTGTTTTGCAACTTTTCCTCTAAAAAATCCCCCAGCGTCACTAGCTCTAGTCCTAACGGGCGATCGTAGTCAAACAGAATATCAATATCACTGTCAGACTTAGACTCACCTCGTGCCACCGAGCCAAATATGGCTAACTCAGTAATGCCCCATCGTTCATAAAGATAGGGTTTAAGCGATTGTAAAATAGGCATCACTTGACTTAATTCAGGAACAGCAGACTCACGATTCATATTCATCCGTTTGTTCTCCTCTGGCATAGGAACCAAAAATCCCTATCTAATTAAAACTTGCATAAAACTGGCATTACTTTGTATTTATCAGCAAGGTAGATACTATAGTCTTCCTCTGTAACTGATGAGTTTTTGGCAATCCCCCGCAGTCGAGCTAAATTTTTTCGTCTTGGGCTGGGGGTAGCTTCTAGTTTGAACGATGCCAAAAGAGATTTTAACTGCCAGCGATCGTCCATCATAACTCTAAACCCTGTTGCCGATATTTCGCTAATAAGCCTTTCTCGTATTCGCTAGAAGGCTGGATCAAAGAAATCTCTAAGCGATCTACTTCTGCAAACCACTTTTCCCAAAATTTAGAGAGTGCTATTGGTTCAAGGTCATTTTTTACTTGATTTTGCGGTTGAATACCTTGCCGAACATTTTTTTTATATTGCAGAAAATCAACAAAATCGATCACTAGATCAATCTCTTCAGGAGTCAGTATTTCTAGCTGTTGTAGCAGCTTATCCGTTTTTTGAATCGTACTCATGTTCTTACCCCGCAGATAGATAATACAGCTATTGGTATCGAGCAAAAATTTCATATAATTGGTTCACGTTCTAATTGTTTTGGCTGGGGATGGCGCACAAACGTTTCATCATCAATGCAGCCATAATATTGTGCAAGGGGATGGGCATCTAACCCAGTGGACGTTGTCGGTAACATGGTCACTGTTGAGGTAGCCAAACTAGATGGCTGCAATGATTCGATTAACAGCTTGAGCAACGCCCAGCGATCGTCCGTGGGCAACTCCAACACTTGCTTTTTTAATTCCTTTAAAGTCATAGGTCTAATTTTTAGGATTAATCAGGACTACTTGATACCGAGATCGTAAATTATTAGGTAAACTATTTCTGGTAACAACGATAATAGTCATGAATCAGCTGATCGCGGCTAGATATAAATTAAGCTCTCAACAATCTGATTTGCCACGGTGCGATTATGAATACTAGCGATGCCTGCGATCGTCAAAACATCCACTTTGCGACCTAAAAAGGCTTCTAGCTCGTCACACAGATCGACAAACCGTAATCCGATCGGTTGCTCAAATTCCACCACCAGATCGACATCACTGGTTTCCGTCGCAGTTCCCTTTGCAAATGAACCAAAAAGACCAATTCTTTTAACATGAAATTTTTCCCTTAAATAATCGAAATGTTGCCGTAAACAATGAATAATTGCTTCTTGAGTTGTATTCATAAGTAAATATCTGTATTAATAACTACGACTAACAATTGGAGAACTGCGACGAACTAAATATTAAATACAAGCATTAGTATCCAGTAAATAACTCACAATGCACTCCAATCCCTCCGATCGCATTTACCTTGATGTCCACGTTCCAAAGGTTCACCCTGCCATTCCCCGGCTGTTCGTTCAAAAAAGCCTGGAGCCCAACCTAACTCATGATCAGGTTTTGGCGTTGCTGGACTCCTGGTGATTTCTGGCTGTAGTAATTCGATCAACAATTTGAACAAAGCCCAGCGAGCCTCCGTAGGCAACTCCAATACTTGCTTTTTTAATTTTTGTAAGGTCATCGCTCTAATCTTTAGAAATAATCATAATTGATACTGATCTTAAATTATCATCAGTTATGAAATTGGGATCATTAAAGTAAATCAGGATATTTGGATCAACAGCGTTCATGCAACATGTCCCGTGTGAAATGGGGAGCATTAGAGGGAATGGGGTTTTGTTGCATTCGCTCAACAAGTAGCTTTAGAAAATTCTGTCTAGTAGCAATGTCAGCGATCGTGGGGGGAGCAACTTGGGCCGATTGCACGAAAAGCTCAACTTCAATACCTTCAGACAAATTACAGGCTGTTTTAAGAATAAATGTGCCACTACGGTAAACTGCTTTTAAGGTTTGGGGCATAGGAAGACTCCATGATCAGATTCGCGTTCTGGTTGTTCTAGCTGGGGATGGCGCACAAACGTTTTATGATCGATCGCCAGTTTCAGGAAATTCCACCTCCTCATACACTAGCGTCAACGGACAACGAAAATCCAGACTAACCAATTCCAAGATCGGATTTTCCGTATCCACCGCATCGTCAGGATAGGCTGTCAGTTCCCATTTACCCGTACTGGTTTTGCGATAACAATCTACCCCTATCTTCTGGGCATCAATCAATACATATTCTTGCAGCGTGGGGATGCGGCGGTAGAACTTAAACTTATCACCCCGATCGAAGCCTGCGGTGCTGGGTGACAATACCTCAATTATCAGCTTTGGGTAAGCGATCGCATCTATTGCACGGCGATCGCGATCGTCGCAACTTACCACCATGTCAGGATAGAAATAAGGCCCGCCCTCAGCAATCTTGACCTTGGCATCAGACATTCGCACTTTACAGCCCGTTCCTCGTAGAGCTATTCTGAGGGCACTCGTCAGATTCACAGCAATGTCATTATGGGGCAGCGTTCCCCCCGTCATGACATAGACTTTACCGTCAATATATTCATGTCGGAGCGGTTGGTCGGCTTCCCAGGTAAGATATTCAGCCGGAGTCATGGATTGGGGTTGAACCCTGGCAATCATGATTAACCTCCATTTCGGGTTGTTGTGCTGCCGTCTGTTGCGGAATTACCATTTTTTCTAAAGAGCGATTCAATTGAAACAAGACCTAGCACTTTCTGTAAACATCTTTTCGGTGTTTGCATTGCAATAGGAGAACTATCAACTCTTCATCGTCGATCTCATAACGAACACGATAATCACCGATGCGAATACGGTACTCATTGTCAGCACCTTTCATTTTGATGACTCCATCGGGGCGTGGGTCTTCGGCAAGTTGCTGGATTTTAACGACGATGCGATCGTAAACGTCATTGGGCAAGGCATCTAGCTGTTTTTGCACAGCTTTAGGCGTAATTATAAAGTAAGTCATGCCGATCGATTTGCCCGCTGTGCTATGTATTGGTCAAAGGTGGTGTAATCACCTGCTTTATAGTCAGCACGGGCAGCTTGAATTTCGGCAATATCCTCCGGAGAATCCTCATCATCGGGGAATAATTCAGCCTCTAGAAGTTCCCAAAGTTGGTGTTTTTCAGCAATTTCTAGAGATGAAATTGCCTCCAGTAGTGATTGAAATGAGATATCTACTTTCACGGTATTCTCAGCCATTAGACTTTACCATCAATATATTCATGTCGGAGCGGTTGGTCGGCTTCCCAGGTAAGATAGTCAGCCGGGGTCATGGATTGGGGTTGAACCCTGGCAATCATGATTAACCTCCATTTTGGGTAAACTCATCCATCATTATCTCAATTTCCCGCAGGGCATTGCCTAAATGGATAGCGATCGCAGCAGCAATCTCCTCTGGCTCGGTGAGTTCATCCTCTGGGTCATTGCTGGTATCGCGCAGCCAAGCAATATCCAAATTGTCATTCCGGGCAGCAATCTGCTCACGGGTGAAACATCGGAACCGCCCTTCCTCTCCCTGATCAGTGCGCGGAGCTTTCCCCAATGGGTCATCCCCAAAAGCGGTTTCAAACTCGGCAAAATCCGCCACAGTTAACAGCCTAGTCTTGCCAAAGCTGTTCATATTTGCCCGTAGGTCATGTACCCAAACCGCCTTCGTGTTACCGCGATCCGTCTTACCCCGCGTGAAAAACAGCACATTAGTTTTCACACCTTGGGCATAAAAAATCCCCGTCGGCAATCGCAAAATGGTGTGCAGATCGCACAGTTCCATGAGCTGCTGTCGGAGCTTCCGCCCCGTATTGTCCTCAAACAACACATTATCTGGTACAACCACCGCCGCCCTGCCCCCTGGTTTCAGGGCGCGATAGATATGCTCCACAAAAGCAAGCTGCTTGTTAGAGGTTTCTGCTGTTACTGAAAAATCCGCTCTAGTGGGTCGTCCGCCGCCCTTCTTCGTTCCAAAAGGGGGATTCGTCAGGATCACATCGGCTTTACCCAAAGCTTCCCCATCTGATGACAGGCTATCCCCACACTCCACCACACTTTCAATGCCGTGCAACATCAAATTCATCAGGCAAAGACGGTGTGTATCTGGCACCAGTTCCAGCCCTCGGTAAGCCTCATGGCGCTGGAAATGTGCCTGATCCTTGGTCAAGGTATAGAGATCATCGGTGTGCCGCTTGACATACTGATCCGCCGCCACCAAAAAACCACCCGTCCCCGCTGCTGGGTCTTGGATCACCTCCCCCGCCTGGGGCTGCACCAGCCTGACAATGCAATCAATCAAGGGGCGCGGTGTGAAATATTGCCCTGCCCCTGATTTCTTCTCAGCAGCATTCTTCTCCAGCAATCCTTCATAAAGATTGCCTAAGCCTTCTTCTCTTGCAGAAAACCAGTCTAGGCGATCGATCGCATCGGTAAGTGACTTCAGATTGGTGGGTTTCCTTAGCCTGGTTTGAGCATCGGTAAAAATAGCCAGTACCACAGAGTCGGCAACTTTCTTCTGATTCCCCAGATCCAGCAAAAGCTGACGGTAAAACTCCAACTGTTCCAACCCTTCGCGGCTGTCGAGTTCACTCCAGCGATATTCAGTCGGTAAACGGCTTTCGCGCCCTGTCTCCGCCAGCATCTTGAGAAATAACAAATAGGTCAGCTCGGTGACATATTCGTTATAGGTGATGCCATCATCACGCAGGATATGACACAAATTCCAAAGTTTCCCGACGATATCACGGGTTACGCTACCCGTCTTACCGTTATCAGTACCCATCAAGCTGTCTTTCGCCACAATTCCTCGTTTATATCTCCTAAAATGGCTTCCAGTTGTCCATCAAAAATGCGGTTGAGCCGATTAAACCCCCCATCCGCCTGGAAAGGTTCTTGATCCAGGGCAGCGCGATCGACAATAACCTCACGGGATACCTGTTCACCAATTCGCTGCAACCATTTGCGCTGGGGGTCTGTCCAGACCCGCTTGGCCATAATCCGCTTCATGGCGGCTTTGACTCGATCGTCATAAGGGATCAGCGGATCACCCAACGCCACCTGACGGATAAAGCCAATAATCGAGGCGGCAATATCCTCATTTTTAGCATCCTGCCACGCCTGCCGCAGGTTTGCTTCTGAATATCCCATTTTATCAAGATCCAGACGCAATTCACGAAGCTGGGCACGGGTTAGCTCACGCGGTCGCTGCAATACCACGGTCAATGCTGCCAGCTTGTTGACGTTATCCCGCACATAAGCCGTAAAGCTATCAAGAAAATCATCCGGTCTTTGACCCGTACCATACCCACGGGTCACCGCTACCACTTGATCAGGATGGTAAGAAATTGGCAGAAAACTCCCTTTGCCGCCTGCCGGATTCCAGTCCAGAATCCGCCCGATGCCGGGTCGCTCCCTCACCCAGCCAGCTAGTTCCGGCAGTGGTGAAGTCCTGAACCGCTCCAGCGTCTCTTCTGGTGTTTCACCAATCTGAGCTTCATAGCTCTCTCTAGCCTGGTCAGCCAGTCGCTGCAACTTCCGCTGTAGCTTAACCACTATTTGATCCCGAATGAGCTTGCGGTGCTTATCCTCCTTCACCTGGGCAAACTCATCAAACAACCGCTCAAGGGTAATGGTAGGGTTGACCACAACGGGTTTCATCTCGGTCAAAGCCTGCAATTTAGAATATAAATCAACTGCATCAAAAATACGGAACGTCTCCTTACCGATCTCATTGCATTGACGGGTTGCCCGTCCCAACATCTGCTCATAAAGAATCCGGCTATTCACCCGCCGCAAAAACACCAGATTGATAATACTGGGAACATCAATTCCTGTGGTCAGCAGGTCAACCGTGACGGCAATCTTGGGCATCGCATCATTCCGGTAAGAACGGATCAGCTCCCCTACCTTGTCAACACTGCCCGTAATCTTGCGAACGGCGGCATCCTCAATCTCGCCATAATAATCTGCCATTGCCTGCTTAATTTGGTCAACCATAATATCCGCATGGGCATCACTGACCGCAAAAATCAGGGTCTTACCCGGCAGGTTCGGATCAATATGTTTAGCCAGTTCTCTAGCGACTGCCCTATTGAACGGAATCGTGACTACATTTTTATTAAAGTCATCCACCTCAAAATTCAGATTGTCTGGGGCATAGATGCGCTGCATATGCCCGGTAGTAGAATAGATGGCATCCAACGCTTCCCCAGCTCGAAACTTAATACCACTCTGGCTCAAAGCGGTCGCGATCTGCACAGGTGGCTCATGATCAATCAGAAAACCATCGATTACCGCCTCACGATAAGAGTAGGTAAACACGGGTTCACCGAATATTTGCACCGTATGCAGGGCAGGCGTAGCCGTCAGCCCGATTTTAACCGCATCAAAATGCTCTAACACCCGACGGTACTTAGAAACATAATCATCCTGATTGCGGAAACTCAGCTCGGCATCGGACATTTCCCGATCGAGCAGATAGCCTCGGTGACATTCATCAATCAACAACAGATCATATTGATCAATCGGTGGAACGCTTCCTGGTTCATTGGCATAAAGAACCCGCTTCACTAGCCCCTGAATGGTGCAGATATGAACCTTGGTTTCTGAATCTGGGGTAACATCTCCTAACCCCTGCAATCCGAAAATATCGCTGAAGGTTTTAGCGGTGACAACCTTGGTAGTACGAAACTCACCTGCTGCCTGACTCCCCAAAGCACTGCGATCGACCACAAAACAGACACGGCGAAACCGTTTAGCGGTCAATAAACGGTAAAGCAGAGCGATCGCCAGTTTTGTTTTCCCGGTTCCGGTTGCCATTGCCACCAGCATGGCACGACTATCCTGCTCCAAAGTGTTTTCAACAGCTTCGATCGCCCGTTGTTGATAGGGTCGCAAGGGAAACCCAAACTGATAAGGCTGGGTTTTCAGGGCAGCGTGGGCAGTTTCGCGATCAATTCCTAGCTGTGCTTCTAGACCATCAGGCGTTGGCCAACCAGCCAGAGCGCGACGGCGGTTAGTGGTTTTACGCACATCCCGAAACCAAATCCCGCTTTCCGTCTCAATCTGTTTTAGATATGGTCGTCCGTTCGTCGCAAACACAAAGGGAACCTGAAACTCACTCCATGGACCGCCACCTATAACATCAAATCCATCACCCGCATGAAACCCTTTGGCGTATCGTTCAGCTTGATCTATGGCAGCAGAAACATTCTTCTGTCTGCGTTTAGCCTCAATAAACCCGATACAACTTGTGCCAATAAACAGCGCATAATCAGCAATCCCATTAGCCGTCGGCCATTCGGCGATCGCCATATTCTGACCTCTAACTGGCCTGATCCCCTTGTTGTAGCGCAAGTTTCGGGTATCAGCCAACCAGCCTGCATCCTGCAATTGCTGATCAATAATTGCCCTTGTCTCATTTTCATCCAGGTCAATAACCGAAACTGCCTGATCAGCCAGGGAAATAATAGCAGCGGTCTGTTGTGCTGGTAACTGTCTGGAAGCTGCTTGAAGTGTCGCTAACTGAACTTCAATGCCTGATCTTGCCTGTTCAGACTCGATCGCAAGCTGTTCCCATAATGAACGTTCTTCGGCTTCCCTCCTGGCTCTCTCCTCAGCACTAAGCACCGCTCTGGCCTGTTCTTCGGCTGCCAGCTTTGCCCGTTCTGCCTCGCTGCGTGTGTCTTCAATGGCAATACGCAAGCGTTCAAGTTCCACTGCTAGTTCTACTGTCACATCAGTTGGATTGGGCGGTGGCACAAAGGCACCAGCTTTAAACTGACGATCGCTGCCAAAGGTGCGATGAAACCAGATCCCTAAATTTCTGGCCATTTTCAACAGCGTTAGGGCTTCTGTGCGATCGCCGCAATAATTGTGAGTGGCTTGATTCCCGGCTCTTCGGATGTGATGAAATAGATCAGCCACTTCCTGCGATATCACCCGTTCCACCTTCAACCGTCGCAATAAATCTGCCTGGGCTTCCTCCGGGTCAACAAACAGCCCTGTCTTGGCGGCGGTCAATTGTGCCAGCAGTTCGGCAAACTGCCGCAACTTAATCAGACAAGTATTGGGGTCATCTTGGAAATAGCGTTCAGCCAAACTCCCAAGACGTACTAACTGCAAGTCATGCGATCGTAAAAAACCAAAATTGGCTGATTCTCCTGCCATACTCTATTTTGATGGTGGATTTATTCAAAAAAAAACACTCATTTGCCTAAGATTGACTTACGGGGTCAGCATCAGTAGCTAGTTCAGCAATAACTTGCTTCAAAGAGATATTTCTGCTGTGATCCAATGATTTTCTAGTTTCGTGCGTTGCAAGTTGAGTATCAATTTCTTCAAGGGATAGCACCGGCAGGTCAAACGCTTCTTTAAACCATTGAACGAGTTGCATCAGTTCTTCAAAGGAGGCACCAACCAAGGTAACAGGAGTTTTGCTGTAATTAACAATCCTGTGATCTCGCTCATAAAAGACCTCACGAATGGAGTAACGCCCTTGACTGTCACGAAATACGCGGTAAGTCCAAATCATCTTGTACTAGTTCTCCTGACCACGAAAGAACACTGTGTTTTTTGGTTTCTCTCCAATTCTCTCAATACTAACAATTTGAACCAGGTCATCGACGTTATAGAACACTCGAAATGCACCAACCCTTAACTCCCACTCAGCAATATCTGGTGGGTTTCGTCGGAATCGGTTTCTGGTTTCTGTTGCTGGCTCATCCGGTAATTGGGTTTGGATTGCATCAATGATAATGTTTTGCTCAAATTTTTTGAAATAGCGTAAATCTTGAACTGCTTCAGGCGTAAATTCAATTTCGTACATCCGTGATTACAGAGTTGGTGGTAACTTTTACTACAAATCTTTTGATTTTACTGGGCAAACGTTTCGGTAGCTCACCTTAAAAATCACAAAAAAATAATAATCTGATCCTGGCAAATTCGACTATCTACGACTTTTCCAGTATCCAGGCTCTCGGCTGCAATTCATAACCGCCAAAATGAGAATATAATCTTGTTCAATTGTGTAGAGAAGGCCATAGGGAAATTTACGCGCCATACATCGTTGAACATTATCATCAATTGTTGCATAGCGAGTGGGAGATTCTCTGATTCGATAAACGGCATCTTCGATCGCATTTATAAATGCTTGTGCAACCTCAACTCGTTGCTCTGTATAATATTGAACTGCCTCAGCATATTCAGTTACAGCTTCTGGGTGAAACACATACCTCATAGCTTAATCAATCGTCTAACTTGAGCCAAGGCTTCTTCCCCTAGAATTGGCTGCACAGAACCATCCCGAACCTCATCTCTTCGCCTTTTCGCTTCAGTCACCCAAATCGCCTGAATCGCTGAATCAGTATCAAACTCTAGGCTTTCTACCAGTTTATCTGCCAGGAGTGCCCTTGACTCACTAGGCAAGGACAAAATTTCCTCTGTCAATTGCTCGATTGATCTCATAGTTCCTCGCAGAGCGAATCAGATTTATATATTATAGCATTATAGCAAAATTAGCGATGGGCATGATGCCAAACTTCCTAATTATTTTCTCTACAGATTAGATTATGGCGATCGCCTAATTGGGGCTGACTGGCATTTTCTGTGGTCAGTTTACAACTAGTTAAAGTAATCATTAGCATCAAACCTAATAGCAACTCTTCAGCATTAATTTTTAACTGGGGGTTTGTGTTTTTAGATAACATAACGTCAGTTTGACAGACTAGACAAAGCTGAAAAAAAGCTGAGAATAAATGGCATGATAGAGCCAGATTTTAGTTTTCAGCTAGCACAATGATTCTATCTTGATGGGTGAAGTTAATCATCTGATCTTTTTGAGGATTAATCACAATACCATAGGACTTTGCCATATTATTCGCATCAGCTTGACTCAGATAGCCAATTGCTGATTCTCCGTATTGTTTAGCAGACTCAACCACAGTATAAAAATTGATCCACTGAGCAATATTAACATAATTATTCACTGGTTTGAGGTAAATCTCTGAGCCTTCTGGATTGAAAACATCAGTGAATACATCATTCAGGTCTTTATTGATAGCAATCTGAGCGACAGCCAGACTAATTATTTGCTCGCTAACTACAAAATCATCAGCTTTAGCTGCTTGAGCAAGTGTTCTATTTTTCACATCCATAATTTCTGTGACAAGTTTGAACTTGTAATTGTTGCGGTTAGCAATATCCCGTAAATGAACTAAGGTGACTAAGGTATGAGAATCTGCTAGCTCTGATTCTATATCAGTATTACACAGAATAATAATCTGGTTATATTGTGCTAAGTGAAGTTCTTCTAAAGTTTTACGTCTAGTAATATCTGCTTGAACATATTGCAGAGTTTGCTTTTGGATACCTAAAGACTTTGAATTTAAAATCTTTTCCACAAATGGAAAATCGTTAACAACTGTGATCATCGAACCTAATTGAACATATTGATCCATCTGTTGGATCATAAAAGGAACATAATTGTTCCAACCCAGAATTAAGGTATTTTCTGCTCCACTAGGGCGTAATTTTAAATTGATAATTGCTTTCCACTCAATTCCATGATCAGTGTTTGGTCCCAGAGCAATCGAATGATAATCTTTGCTAATAAAAACCAGTTTTTCTGTTGTCTTTAATTTTGTATTTATCGGAGGGTTAAGTTGAATCTTACCGTCAGCACGTTTGATCCCAATCACACAGGAATTATTATAAGCCAGCAAAGCATTACCATAGGTTTTATTCTCTAAACTCGGTTCTTCTTTTAAATAAATTTCATTACTGCTCTGAAAATCTAGTAAGGTTTCGTATACAAAAGACAAACCTGATTGTCGAGAAGTTTGGATAATAATCCGTGCAATTAAATTATTGATCAAGACAATTTCTACTTGGTTACCCCCAATTACTTTGATCACTTCAACATTCTTCGGGTTTTGGACTTGCACTACAATATGATAGGGGTGAGAAACTGATCTAGGAATATTAGTGATAGCTAGCAAGGTTTTGATCAAGCAAATATCTTGATTATCATTGAAGGTATTCACAACAATAATTGAACGTGATGCTTGAATATTAACCATCCCCAGATCACTCATATTACTATGACTACCTCTCCGACAGACAATCCGAATGCGAGATATTTTACCAAGTTCATCGCGCAGACTATCTTCCATGTCATGCTTTTCTTTTTCGCTCAGAACCACTATGCAAGTATCTGGGTTATTAGCATCAGCGATCGCTAGTTCTGAGATCAGGGTAAATACTTGGAGTGACCAACCTAAGATGACAATGTGATCTGTTTCAATCACTCGCGATCGCCCCTTCCGTAGGTCTGCTAACTTTTCTTCTACACCATTAGTAATAATCCCAATTAGGGTCCCCATACTAAAAAGACCAGTGAAGGTCACCAGTAGCATAATCAAGCGCAGTTTCCAACTTTGGTCATTAGCTAGTGTCCCTGTATCTATACTGTGGATAAAAATATCCCACATTGCTTCGGGAAAAGAAGTATCCTCTTGTTGAGGTAACGCATGGGTCCAGATAATTATCGCTGAAATGAGCAAAAAAAACAAAAAAGACACCGACCCTAGTCCAATAATCAGGGCAATAGTGCCTTTAGACATGAAATTATCAAAACTGTAACGTAATCGATCAGTAATAGTTATTTTAGCCATAGTGCTTTGATTTAGTTAAATATCGCTAATTGTTACTAAATATTTTTACATGATTTTAACTCCTGGTAAGAGGATCTAAACTAGACCCGATCGCATTTGTCTGACTGAACCAAAGCGGAATAATCAGATCCAGAACCAAAGTGCCAAGCATCGACCCAACGATGATAATAATATTGTTGTGTAGGTGATAAATTTAGTCTGGAAATAGGTAGCGATCGCGTTAATCGATCTAAAAGGGTATAAACTCCCAAATTAAAATAATGCCAAATCCACTCTAATAAAATCATTAATCCCACTTGGGGAACTATTTTTATGACTAATCCCGGATTTTTTAAACCAGTGATTAGTAAAGTTTGAGACAAAGCTGAAAATTGAATCACATCTTGCAAAAACGGTTTCAAAACTGGCTCTCCCAATTGAACCATTACCCCAAATACTTCTGACAGTAAACGATTAATTTGTGCTGGAGCAATTTTTTGATCAATCCCCACACTCATCGCTCGCTGAAATAACCAAGTAACAGCTAAATTAGGTTGATAAGGTTGCAATAATCCTAACGCACTCTGGTGAAGAAGATCATGTTGTAAAGCTTCGTGAATCCCCATACTTAAACGTTTAAGATGACGAACCATTGCTCCAAATCCACCAAAACTTAAAGGAGATTGACTCCCACTACTATCTCCCATCGCAACAATTCGATTCCAAGGTAATTGTAAAGGACTTTTTTGATAAGCAGGAAAAAATCCAAATAGCGCTCTTTGAAATTGTAACTGTTCAAGTTCTATCTGTTGATATTCTGATAATAACCGGAAATAATCTGTAAACAAATCTTCTAAACTTAATCGCTCCGGGTTACTATCTAGATAAGTAAATAAATAAGTAGTTCTTCCATCCCGAGCTGGAAAAGCTTCCCAAAAATATTGACACTGTTTTTCCAAATTGGTAAAGGAAACAAATAAATCCCCTGTTTGCTGATCAGGAATTCCTTGGGTACAACTTCCTACTACTAAACAAATTGCATCAGGTTTTTGTCCTTGTCTTGCTTGTCGAACAATCGGAGAAAAATGTCCCATGGTATCAATTAATAGACGAGTTTTAAATTCATCCCCACCTTTAACTAAAACTCCATCAGGATGAACAATTGCTGCTGTAAAAATTGTTTCTTCAAATAATTTACCACCAGCAGCTAAAAATTTCAACTTGAGGGTTTCGAGGAGAAATACGGGATCAATACCAATATTTAGAATATCTTCCACCCAGATTTCTGGTCCATCTAAAAAACTGACCCGAGCTGGATTATAGATTGTTGCGATCGCTTGATTAAGTTCAGACTCAGTTAACAAATTTAGTTCTAAAAAAACCTCTAGTTCCTGACGAGAAATATTCCATTCCTGCTTTCTACCACGTAAAATTCCTCGTTCCAACAATGCTACTTTCCAACCCATAGTAGCTAAAACACTACCGATTAAAATCCCTAAAGTACCACCACAGATTACCACATCCCAATCCAATTTTTCCAGCAATATATTACTTTCTCCAATGACATTTGGGATTGGTGCATCATTGTTTCTAACAGATGTTAAAATCCTGTCAGTATGTCGTAAGCTTCCTAAAATATCTCCCGGTAGTTGAGCAAGAATATCTTCAGTTAACGTCATAAATTTTGCTTAAATAAATAAAAATATTATCGTGTTTCTCGCTCATTAAATCAGCCCCAATTCCCGTTTAAGTAAATTAATCGAATTACTACCAATATAATTTTCGCTACTCATTAAATGAGGAGAACGAATTAAATCATCCCTAGCTTCAGCGATCGCTGCTTTGACTGTAGCTGTACTTGCTTGGTCACAAATAATAGTCCGAGCGCTATGAATAATTGCCTTTAACTTATATTGGTCTCTCAATTGAGCAGTCATAATCAGCAAATCATCACCGCGCAAACTATGAATAATTACCTCTGCTGCTCGTAAAATACCCGAACTCAGACTGACTAAACCAATGCAAAAATTTTTCGGTAGATTTTTAATCACTTTTAGCTCTTCGGCATAATCGTAAATATCAATCGGGATAATCCGCACGGATTTAGTCGCAGCGATCGCTTCAGCTTCACCAATAAAATAGCGACTGGTGACTACTGTCCCCGAATGAGTTTGATCAAGTGCCAAAGCTAGTTCTTCAATCGGCACCAATTGGACTGGCATCGAGAGAGCTTGTTCCAGTTCTTGGGCCATTAATTCTCCTACCCCAATATCTTGAGCCGGAGCTGTAACTACCACCCGGGCACTACTGCGTAATCTCCAGTCAATTTCGGCTAAAAATAATTCTCTAGCTTGATTTAAAGAACAACCTTGACTAAGTAATTTATCTAAACTTTCTTGGACTACCTTATCAGCTTGGGGATATTGTTGAAAAATTGGCGATCGCAGTCTCGCCCCACCTTCGTGACCTTGAGCCCGGACATAAATTCCCGAACCTGCTTGGGCATCTACCAGACCAATATTCTCTAATTGACGATAAACCTTACTAATTGTATTCCGGTGGAGACCAGTTTGCATCGCTAGCTGACGAGTGCTGGGCAATCGATGTCCTGGGGGAAATTGACTTGAGGCGATCGCAAACCGAATTTGATTAAATAACTGAGTTGATGCGGGAATTTCACTATCGGGCTGAATCTGAAATTGAACCATTCCGTAACCTCCAAATTAACTGGGAAACAAATTCCCTAGACCATGTCAATAATTTTCTTAATAGACTTAAATTTGGGGATAAATCTTAACCCATTATGACTTTAATCTATATCTTGTTGGTAGAAGATATCAACCAAGTCGTTTTTTATCCCAACACCAGGAAAAATCATGGCAGAACTGGCAATTGAGACCCAAACTATCCAAATCTCCCAGCCCAACCTCGGGATCGATGCTTATTTAGCCCAACCCAAACCTCTAGGTTCCTATCCCGCAGTAGTAGTTCTACAGGAGATTTTTGGGGTGAATGTCCATATTCGCGAAGTAACAGAAAGAATTGCCCAAGAGGGTTATGTCGCGATCGCTCCAGCACTTTACCAACGACAAGCTCCCGGATTTGAAACTGGATATACACCTCAAGATATCGAGATCGGGAGGCAATATGCCATGCAAACAACCGCGACCGAGTTATTAGGTGATATCCAAGCCGCTATTGATTATGTAAAAAGCTTACCACAAGTAAAGAAAGATGGCTTTGGCTGTATCGGTTTTTGTTTTGGGGGTCATGTAGCTTATCTAGCAGCTACCCTAGCAGATATCAAAGCCACAGCTTGCTTTTATGGAGCCGGAATTACAACCCGAACTTTTGGAGGAGGAGAGCCAACTGTCACCCACACCCCAGAAATTAAAGGGACTCTTTATGGCTTTTTTGGGAGAGAAGATCAGAGTATTCCGATGGAACAAGTAGATGAAATCGCAGCGGAATTAGAGAAATATAATATTTCCCATCACATCTTCCGTTATGATGGAGCAGACCACGGTTTTTTTTGTGACCATCGGAGTAGCTACAATCCAAAAGCAGCAGCAGACGCTTGGGAACAAGTAAAGCAACTTTTTGATAGTAATTTACGACGCTAAATTTCTCGAAGAATTCCTTTCGCAGCAGTTTGGGGAACAAGTAAAACAACTGTTTTCTAGTCAACTTTAAAACAGAAAGCGAATTTTTATGTCTTAGATTGAGACTTCCCTGATCCTGTTGAATGGATTGGTTATAGTGGAGCTAAGGGTGTTCGTGCGACTCTCTCGGCTAGTAAAATTTACCTACTTGCTGTTCGACAGCTCGTGGGATTGTGGTTGACTTCTTAGTCAATCTCTTTTTTCATTCATCATTTAATAGTCATGAATTCCAAATTGACCCGTTCTCCAGCAGCTCAAGCATCATTTTCTAGTGATGATTTTGCCAAAGCTCTCGAACAACACAGCTATGAATTTCAAAAAGGACAAGTGGTGCGCGGTAAGGTGTTTGAATACGCATCAGATGGGGCTTATGTTGATATTGGTGGCAAATCTTCAGCTTTTCTGCCCAATCAAGAAGTTTCTTTGAAACCAATCACCACTAATCTATCCACAGAGTTACCTTTGCAAGAAGAACGGGATTTTCTCATTATTCGTGAACAAAATGAAGATGGTCAGGTGACTCTTTCCCTCAAACAACTGGAAATTAAACAAATATGGGATAGACTCACAGAAATTCAAGAAAGTGGCCAATCTATCCAAGTCCGGGTGATGGGAATCAATAAAGGGGGTGTGACGATCGATGTTCATGGTTTGCGCGGTTTTATTCCCCGATCGCATCTAATCGAGCGCGATAATTTGCAAGGGCTAATTGGTCAAGCTTTGAGTGCCTGTTTTTTAGAAATCAATTCTGATAATAATAAATTGGTAATGTCTCAGCGTTTGGCTACTCGGTCTGTAGCAATTAGTCAATTGCAGATTGGTCAATTGGTAGCTGGTGAAATTGCCAGTATTAAACCTTTTGGTGCTTTTGTGGATTTAGCCGGTATTACTGGTTTGTTGCATATTAGTCAGGTGAGCAAACACCGGATTGAATCTCTGGAAAAGGTGTTTCAAGTTGGTCAGTTAATTAAGTCGGTCATTATTGATGTGGATGAAGGTAAAGGTCGGATTTCTCTCTCGACTAAAGTTTTAGAAAACTATCCAGGGGAAATGCTGGAAAAAATGGATGAGGTCATGGCTTCAGCAGCCGAGCGATCGCATCGAGTCAATAAAGATGCGGTTCAATCCTAAATTTTCACACTGATTAGGGATAGATTTTGACTATCCCTAAGTTGGTTTTAGTTGAAAAAATGAAAAAAAAGATGTTCAAGTTGGTTTAAAAGTTCCGAAAAAGTTTCTTATTGAGCAGGATCTGGCAGTCGCGATCGGACGAATTGATGAATTTTTTCCAATTGTTCTCGTGTCAGCACCGCTTCTGCCTGTTGGTGAGACAATTTGATAATTTCTTGGATTTTAGTTTTTTGGGTATCGGAAAGGTTCATCGCTGCTATAGCTTCTTTACGTCCTTTACCACTATCAATTGCGGCTTGATATTTATCCTTCTGTTCTTGGGTAATGACTTCATCCATTTGGGCACGAGTATTTAAGTGAATCTGAGTCAGTAAATTTTTTGCTCCTGCGTCAGTTTTAAATCTTCAAGGGATGGAGCTTTTGGTGCTGGTGAAGACGGGGTTGGTTGAGGAGATTGAGCCTGAACATTACCTGGGATAGTATTAATACTCAGGGCGATCGCCAAGGTGATTATCGATATTAAGCTAAGTTTCATTTTTAGAAAAGAAAATTTTCAATTGTGTTACTTTGATCATAAAAAATTTTTCAATGAGATGAATGGTATTTCCCAGAAGATTTACGCCAAGAAACACTAAGAATAAAGAAATAACTATATAAATAACTTGATGGTTTAGTTAGTAGTAAAAGGGACAGATCAGATGTGGACAGACAAGATGTCTGTCCCACCCACCAGAAAAAAAACCTCTTGTGGGACAGTCATCTTGACTGTCCTAGTTATTTTTGCCAGCAATTGATTTAATTTCTATTCCTGAAAAGATTTAAGTATAAGCATCCATTGGTAAACAAGAACAAACAAAATGGCGATCGCCAAAAGCATTATCAATTCGACCCACAGATGGCCAAAATTTATGTTCCCGCGTCCAAGGAGCCGGATAAGCGGCTTGTTCACGAGAATAGGGATGATTCCATTCTGCTACTAATAAACTTGCGGCTGAATGGGGTGCATTTTTCAGTACATTATCCTTAACATCTACCTGACCCAATTCAATTGCTCTAATCTCCTCACGGATCGCAATCATTGCTTCACAAAAACGATCTAACTCTTCTTTAGACTCACTTTCTGTCGGTTCCACCATCATTGTGCCAGCTACGGGCCAAGAAACCGTCGGAGCATGAAACCCATAATCCATCAGTCGTTTGGCAATATCTTCCACTTCAATCTGGGCTGATTTTTTCAGCGATCGCAAATCCAAAATACATTCATGGGCGACTAAACCAGCATTACCCTTATATAAAATTGGATAATAATCGGCGAGCCTGTGTGCAATATAATTAGCATTCAAAATGGCTATTTTTGTAGCCTGAGTCAGACCCACCTCACCCATCATCGCGATATACATCCAAGAAATCGTCAAAATACTGGCACTACCCCAAGGTGCAGATGATACAGCCCCAATACCTTGTCTATTTCCCAGATTTACCACAGGATGACTAGGTAAAAACGGTACTAAATGAGACATCACCCCGATCGGACCCATTCCCGGTCCCCCACCACCATGAGGAATACAGAAAGTTTTGTGCAAATTCAAATGACTAACATCAGCCCCAATTTCACCGGGACGACATAAACCTACTTGAGCATTCATATTCGCCCCATCCATATACACTTGTCCACCATAATTATGGACAATAGTACAAATTTCCTTAATTCCTGCCTCAAACACGCCATGAGTAGAAGGATAAGTTACCATTAAAGCTGCCAATTCTGACTGATACTTTTCGGCTTTATCCCGCAAATCTGCTAAATCAATATTGCCTAAATCATCGCACTTAATCGGGATAACTTTATATCCAGACATCACAGCACTAGCAGGATTAGTTCCGTGAGCAGATTCTGGAATCAAGCAAATATTCCGATTACCTTCTCCCCGACTTTCATGGTACTGACGAATTACTAATAACCCTGCATATTCTCCCTGAGAACCAGCGTTAGGTTGTAAAGAAATTCTAGCAAAACCAGTAATTTCTGCTAACCATTCTTCCAGTTGCTGACATAAAATTTGATATCCGATAGTTTGGGACTGTGGTGCAAAAGGATGAAGTTTACCAAATTCTGACCAACTCAGTGGAATCATTTCTGATGCAGCATTTAGCTTCATCGTACAAGAACCCAAGGGAATCATCGATGTAGTGAGGGATAAATCCTTCGCTTCTAACCGATATAAATAACGCAAAAGTTCAGTTTCGGAATGATAGCGATTAAAGACAGGGTAACTTAAATATGGGCTAGTTCGCTCAAATTTTTTCAGGTCAAATTGAGACTGAGAGTTCCCCTCATTAATTAACTCTTCTACCTGAAAAGGTAATTCATCTTGACCTCCAAAAATCTGCCAAATGTCAACTAAATCTTCAATTGTAGTCGTTTCATCCAGAGTAATTCCTAGGGTATGATCAGTAAAAACACGAAAATTTAGATAATTATTTTTTGCCCTTGCCAAAATTTCTGCTAAAGATTGTGGTGGTACTGCTACTCGTAAAGTATCAAAGAAATATTCGGTTTTAATTGTACTACCTAAACGTTTTAATCCTCTTGCTAAAATAGTCGTGAATTGATGTACTTTTTTGGCAATATTTTTTAATCCTTCTGGACCGTGATAAACTGCGTACATAGAAGCAATTACTGCTAGTAATACTTGCGCGGTACAGATATTGCTAGTTGCTTTATCGCGACGAATATGTTGTTCACGAGTTTGTAAAGCTAACCGGAAAGCAATCTTACCACTCACATCTTTAGAAATTCCCACAATGCGTCCTGGGATTTGTCGTTTAAAGCTTTCCCGGGTCGCAAAATAAGCTGCATGGGGACCTCCATATCCGAGGGGAACACCAAAACGTTGAGTATTACCTACAGCAATATCGGCACCAAATTCACCAGGAGGTTGTAAGATACATAAACTGAGAATATCTGCGGCAATTGTAACTAAAGCACCATGTTCATGGGCTTGTTTGATCAAATTTTGGTAATCATAAATATTACCATCACTAGCAGGATATTGTAATAATGCACCAAAAACTTTTTGGTCAAAGGTAAATGTTTGATGGTCACCAATAATCAGATTAATTCCTAGTGGTTTAGCACGAGTTTCGATTACTGCGATCGTCTGGGGATGACAGTCTTGAGAAACAAAAAAAGTTTGGGCTTTGGTTTTACATAAACCATAACTCATCGTCATTGCTTCTGCTGCTGCTGTTCCCTCATCAAGTAAGGAAGCGTTAGCAATTTCTAAACCGGTCAAATCAATGATCATGGTTTGGAAATTCAGTAATGCTTCGAGTCGTCCTTGAGCAATTTCAGCTTGATAGGGAGTGTATGCAGTATACCAACCTGGGTTTTCTAAAATGTTACGTTGGATGACGCTAGGAGTAATACAATCGTGATAACCCATCCCAATCAAGGAACGAAACACTTGGTTTTTAGCTGCAATTTGTTTTAATCGATTTAAAGCTGTAGATTCACTTAATGCTGATGGTAGTTGTAAAGGATGGGAAATCCGAATAGAATCAGGAATGGTTTTATCGATTAAGATGTCTAAGGTTGGTAATTCCAACAAATTGAGCATTTGCTGAATTTCTAGTGCATTCGGACCAATATGTCGATCAACAAATTGATCAGACAAGTCGCTGAACAGATGGGGAGCGATCGCTGTTTGATTAGCTAATATATTTGTCATAGATTTCCCATTGGGTATGTTATTATATACCTGTTGGTTCATTCACCTTGGACTAGCGCCGCATATTGCTCGCTAGTCATAGCATCGTCTATTTCATTCAGGTCAGAAACTCTAATTTTGAGCAACCATCCGTCTCCATAAGGATCTTCCGCTATTTGCTCTGGTTCTTCTATGATCAGCTCATTCCGTTCTATAACTGTACCTGTAACTGGGGAACTCAGCTCTTCTACCGCTTTGACTGATTCAATGTTACCGAAAGTTTCTCCCTTGGTCACGACTTCACTAATTTCTGGTAACTCAATAAATACAATATCTCCTAGCTGATGCACCGCAAAGGCACTGATGCCGATGGTGGCTATTTCTCCCTCTAGTCTAACATATTCATGGGTGTCAAGATATTTTAAGTCTCCGGGATACTCTAAATCCATGTTACCTACTCACTACTTCAATTGGTTGTTTTTTAGATTTACCTTGAGGTAACCTAAATCAATATTAGTGATCATACATATAATTTAACCAACTGCAAATTCTGGCTAATTTTTTATGAACATAGACAAAAAACAACTCCGTCAGTTACTCATTGGGGATTTTTCGTTTTTCCGACTGATTCGCTCGATCATCTTTATTTATGTGTGCATTGGATTGTACGTTTTCTTTTTTGCCGATGGGTTGATTTTTAAACCTCAACCGGCTAGCTATGAACCTAGCAAAGATTTCGTCGATCTTACTACGTCAGATGGCACCCAGATTACGGCTCTATATCTCCCTCACCCCCAAGCTAAGTATACGATCCTGTTTAGTCACGGTAATGCTGAGGATTTAGGTGATCTGCGTCCTTTTTTACAGAAGTTACATCAGATGGGGTTTGCGGTTTTTGCTTATGATTATCATGGTTATGGGACAAGTAAAGGGACACCTTCGGAACAAAATGTCTATCAAGATATTAATGCAGCTTACAATTATTTGCACCAAAAACTAGGTATTTCTGCTAATCAGATCATTATTTATGGGCGATCGGTTGGTTCTGGACCATCTTTGGAGTTGGCTAGTCGTCAGCCGGTCGCCGGGTTGATTTTGGAAAGTGCTTTTATTACTGCTTTCCGGGTACTGACCAGAATTCCGATTTTTCCCTTTGATAAATTTCGCAATATTGATAAAATTAAGCAATTTCATGGTCCGGTCTTAATCATGCACGGTACTGTTGATGAGGTAGTACCTTTTTGGCACGCAGAAACATTGTTTGCGACAGCAAATGAGCCAAAACTATTTGTACCGATCGCTGGTGCTGGTCATAATAATTTGGTGGAAGTTGCGGGCGATCGCTATGTCCAAGCGATCAAAAAGTTTGGGGCGTTATTAGGACGACAAACGAGCATCCATTAATGGAATTAACTGCTGATTAAGTTTGGTGACTAATAACTCATCAGATTCAGTAAAATTCGCTTGCCAACATTCAGGAGATTGGGGATAATTTTCGGAATTGTAGGTTTCAAATATCCCAGGTTTTTCCTTGTTAATTAATTGCATTACACCAACCATAATTTTATCTAGCTCGTGAATCGGTCTAATAATTGGCACCACTAAAACGCTACAAGTTCTATATTCTATTTTTAAATCTAAGTCCTTAATGGTTTGCAGATCATCACGATTCAGCAGAAATACACTATTAGGATTACTGTGATAATTATACAAATCAAAGGGAATATTTAGAGTTTTTCCTGATTTTAATACTTTTCCGGCAAATCCTACATCTGAAGCAATCCTAATATCTTGAGTTTTTCCTGATAGATCTATTTTAGTGACTAATTCCATTTTCTCTAAATCTGACAACCACAAATTAGCGCGATCGCAATTCATAATTCGACTAAATCTGGCAGCAATACATTTGAAAAAGTCTACATCCGTTAGGTTTTCTTCTAAATCAAAGAAAGGATTTTCTAGATATTTTTTGTATATTTCAATTAGTAATGCTGATAGATTATCAGGATGAGGAGTAACATTGGCTTCAGTTAAATGAGCAATTAAATCTTTAACTAAATTATTAGGTTCCGCAAAACACCAATTATTCTTTAACCATAATACTAATCCTAATTGATAGTCTCCGATCAGATCCGTTTGCAGTTTAAGTTTTAAAGCTACAGGTAACATTCGGTCAAATTCGGCGATCGCATCAAGTACATTAGTGGGAATCAATACACCTGTGGGTGAATCTGAATCAGGAGTAGGACTGATTTGCTCTTCGCTAATTGATGCTATGTCTTTGTTATTGTTCATTACCTTAATAATTAGCAAATAATTAAGTTTATCCCAATTATTATTTGATACTCTCAGGTCTAAAGACGCTGAGATTCTTGAATAGTCCAGAGTCTGTACGGGCGTATTGCAATACGCCCCTTCAAAGGCGCGTACAAGACACCTCTACTGATTTCACTCAGGCATAGCCTAAGATCCACCGCTACTTTTCTCAAAATATTAGCCGCAGCATTCGCGTCTGCGTTGATTTTTATGCCATTAGAACTGACGTACAAACCACGTTTAACTCTTTTTCCTGATGCTGTCCATTCTGTGGGTTTTTCACCATCGTAGGGGCGTATTGCAATACGCCCGTACATGGTATCAGCATCTAAAAAACTAGCTTTGCTGGTATAACTTTCTTCAGTTTCAAGAAACTTAATGCCAAACAACTCACCAAGTTCTTGAAGTCTTGCTTTGAGTCTAGCCGTAGGGATTTGGACAAAGTTTTGATTAGTCTTTTTCCCTAGTTCTATCCCATCTTTTTGTCCTTTATTCCAACCAAAAGCTAAAGTCCCGATGCCATTATTTAAACAGTGATTTATCACTAGCCGAGCCGCTTTGTTGATAGCGTCCCTCATCTGTCTATTCCGTTTCTCAGTCATTGCTGCCAAACGATTAGACCAAAAGCCTTGAGGTTTATTAGCTTTGAGTTTAGCTACTTGTTTGTTGTACCATTGATTGACTGACTTTAAGTGTTTGCCATCAATAATAAAACTTGTCCCTACGTTACTAACGGCTGTCAACCAGTTATTTAAACCGTGATCTAACCCTAAGCATTTAGCTGGGTCTAGGACAGGTTTTTCGACTAAGTTCGGGTAGACAAATTCTGCATAAAAACCACCGTTTCTAGGGAGTATTCTGACCTCTCTAAGAGACTCAAAATCTAGGTTCGTTGGCATTGGTAGGAAAAATTCTTTGATCCCAAACCAAGCATTGATTTGCCACCCTAAAGGAAACCTAATTTTCCCATCAATTAGTCTCAGCGACCGTTTCGGATAGGCAATTAATTGATAGCCACCTGTTTTCCGATAATTGGGCAAGTTGGGTTTAGTTTCGAGTTTACCGCTTAGCCAAAGTTCTCGTAACTTGGCGTAGGAACTAATTGACTCACCTACTGCCATACAAGTTTGTGCTGCGGCATCGGATGGTAGAGCAGAAAAATGTACATTTTGAGTAAGATTTTTTACGATCTCAAACTTGGTCACAAATCTTCGAGCCTTAAACCAGATTTGACGAGCATAATAGGTAGCACAATTGTGTAGCTTATTGGACTCTGAGCAAAGGAATTCTAGTATTGCTTTTGTCTCTGGTTCGGCATTGATTAAATTCTGTTGAACACCTAACGGTACTTGGGGCTTTTTTTCTGTTTTCTTTCTTTTAACCATTTTTTGTTTCTTTTCTTTCTAATCTTAACTATAGCTTATGTTTGACAAAAAGCAAGTCTTTGTGATCAAAACAATGTTAAGATTAAGAAATATTTTCAGGTGGTTAAAACCACTTGGGTCGTTTCCCTCTCAGGCTGACCGTGAGCGTAGTCGAATGGTCTAAAGAACCCTAGCTTCGACTTACCAGGTATTTTTTATGAGAATTTGGCGATCGGCTACCATAACTAACCAGTAAAGCCATAATAGCAATTTTTCTTTCTCAAAAACAATTATCTAATTTTCTCAACCCCTAGATATTTTCTATAGTACCAGCCAAGAAAATATAGAAAATTCTCTAGCCCCGCAGATAATGGATCAACTCCCGCAACTTGGTACAGAGATTTACCGGGAGCTGATCCAATGATTAAAGATGTAATAAGGTAATCGCAATATTACCAGAAAAACACACATCAACATCTGTACCAATGCCGCGATCGCGTTTGGCGTAGTCTCCGGTATAATGAAATTGATCTGCTTCTTGACGATAATTTATCGGTAAAGGATGAATAGAGGGTTGACAAAATATGATTTTTGGTTCGGGTGCTCCTGGTAACAAATAAGGTAAATTGACATTCCAGAAAGTACCTGGTTCAAAAGGACGAGTCAATAAGTCAGCTAAAACTATAGCAGTCCATTTTGCCGCAACATCCCAATCAATGTCAAGTAGTTTTCGACGATATTGAGAAACAGCAATTCCTGGAATTTGGTGCATTGCTGCTTCTCTCACCGCAGCAATAGTACCGGACATATAAGCATCTACTCCTAAATTTCCCCCGAGGTTGATTCCAGATAAAACTATTTTGACATCTGGACAAAGATGTGATATGGCTAGGCGGGTACAATCAGCCGGAGTACCACCAACAGCATATTCTACTGGGGAACGACGGTGAACTTGAATAGGTTGATCAGTAGTAACACGATGACCACAACCTGACCATTCATCTTGTGGAGCAATTAAAATTCCTTGACCATCGATCGCTTTGAAAAGTGCCCTGATTCCTGGAGCGTCTATGCCGTCGTCATTAGTTACTATTAAAGTCATAAATTGGCAATTGTAGCGTTTAGTGAGAAACTGAAACAAAATCTATTTTAGAATAACCTACAATCGATCAACAAATGGCACCACCGCATTTTCTTGGTATTTCATCTGCTCAGATAGTAAATGCAAATACAAAGTTACTTCAAGCACTCAAGAGTAACAATCCTGAAGTACGTCAGATTGCTGCCCGTGGACTAGGAAAAATTGGTGCCGAAATGGCAATTTCTGGGTTATTAGCAGCACTGAAGGATGAAAACCAAGATGTGCAAGCTTGGGCAGCTTGGGCTTTAGGAAAAATTGGGACTGAATCCCTAGTGATTCAGTTACGGAAAATCTTGAAACGGTCACCGTCTCCTGTGAGTATTTGGGCGACTTGGATTTTAGGAGAAATTGGCAGTAAATCGGCTTATAAAATATTATTAACAGCCCTAAAACATCCAGATGATCAAGTCCGGTGGAGAGCGGCTACGGCTTTAGGAAAAATTCGGGATCAATCTGCCATTAGTCACCTGATCGCTACACTTAAAGATCGCGATCATTATGTACGTGGTAGAGCTGCGGCTGCTTTGGGTGAAATTGGGACTAATGGTAATGTGGTAGCGATGTTGATGCAAACCTTAACAGATGAAAATTTATATGTGAAAATGAAAGCGATTTCTGCTTTAGGAAAAATTAAATCAGATGCAGCTTTAGCAGGATTGTTACAAGCACTAAAATATCAAGATTTAGATGTGCGTGAAAGTGCGGTTTCAGTATTAGGTCAACTTGGGGCAGAGATCGCTGTTAGTGGATTGTTAGAAGTTCTCCATGATGAAGATTTTTATCTACGGGCTAGAGCTGTGACAGCTTTAGGAGAAATTGGTACAGATGAAGCAGTAGCTGGGTTAGTAACAACTCTAGCAGATCCAGAATTTTATGTACGTTGGCGCACAACTTCAGCCTTGGGACAAATTGGGACAGCCCCTGCGATCGCTGGATTACAACAAGCTACACAGGATGAAAATATCGCTGTTCGCGATCGCGCGATCGAAATGTTACAAAATCTTGATCATGATCGACTCAATTACCAAGATCAAGTAAATCAGATTACTCCCACCATCGAAAATAATCCCTTACCAACTATTATTATTGGCTCTTTTACCGAAGCTACTAATTGCATCTTCAACAAAACTACAGGACCTCTGATCAAACATCTGATTTCCATTGGTAGTCCTGGGGTTGAGCCACCCCCAGGATTTAACCAAGTCCCCCATCGATTGCGCTTAGAATTTCATGATATTGACAAACCTTTAGATGATCCAGAATATGTTTTACCCACCTGGGAACAGGTTCAGAGTGCGATCGCATATATCTCTTCAGTGACTCGATTTGAGGGACATTTATTGATCCATTGTCAAGCAGGAATTAGTCGTTCTGCTGCGATCGCTTTGACTGTCTGTGCCCAACTTCTGGGACCAGGTAAAGAACCTGAAGCCTTAAACTATATTCTCACAGTTAGACCTCAAGCTATGCCTAATCTCTGGATTGTCGAATTAGCTGATCAAATTTTAGGACGAAAAGGCAAATTGTTACAAGTTGCTAACCGCTATTATCAATCTGTTAAGCAAAGTTATCAGCCTGTTAATGGATTATTTAACCAGTAATAAGTTTTAATAAAAAATTAAATTTAGAACTATTTTATAGTACGATGAAGTAATAGTAATACTTACCTAAGTAATAACCTTTAATCTGAAGAAAAAACTAAACAATTAACTGGGTAATATCTGGTTTCCACTAATCAGATTGCTCTGCATTAACTGACAACTGTAAAATTCAAAATGGTGTAAACAAAATGTCGCAAAATATTTTTCGGCTTAGTCGAGTAGTAATATGGGGATTCGGATCGATTTTTTTGTTAATGATTGGGATCGGATTTTTATCTAAATTGAGTATGGATAAATTAACAGAAGCAGTGGATTGGCAAACTCATACTTATTTAGTCAAGACAAATTTGCAAGGCTTAGAAAAAGATTTAGTCGATGCTGAAACAGGACAGCGGGGATTTATTTATACTAATAAACCAGAATATTTAGAACCATATAACAAGGGAAGAATTGAGTTCTCAAAATCAATCAATCAGCTAAAGAAATTAATCAAAGATAACCCAGAACAAGTAAAAAATTTGGAGCAAGTTGAAAAATTAGCTCATCAAAAACTAGATGAATTAGCTGAAACTATCTCACTGAAAAAAGCTGGAAAAGACCAAGAAGTAAAAAATTTAGTTCTGTCAGGTAAAGGTAGAATGTTTATGGAGGAAATCAGGACTAATATAGCAGAAATGCTGACAATAGAAGATCAGCTTCTAGCCAAACGATCGCAATTAGCAAAAGAGTCAGCACAATTATCGATATTTGTTTCCGTCGGAGGGATAGCTTTTACTTTAGTATTTGGTGTATTTATTGTATTATTTATTTATCGGAAAATTATCCTACCAATCAATCAGATTGCTAATACGATCGCCAGTTCTTCTAGAGAAATTGCCGCTACTGTTGAACAGCAAGAATGCACTGCGAGGGAGCAATCTAGTGCGGTGAATCAAACTACAACTACCATGGATGAGTTGGGTAATTCTTCGCAACGAGCAGCCGCTCAAGCTCAATCTGCTAATGAGTCGGCCCAGCAAGCTTTAACTAGCACTGAAATCGGAAGTATTGCTGTACAGGAAACCCTGGAATCGATGAGAATTTTGAAACAAAAAGTCGAGGAGATTGCCGTACAAATTGAGCAATTGAATGAAAAAACTAATCAGATTGGTAATATCTCTAATGTAGTAGCAGATTTAGCGAATCAAACTAATATGCTGGCCCTTAATGCCTCAGTAGAATCGGTGCGGGCAGGCGAAAATGGCAAAGGTTTTGCTGTTATTGCTACAGAAATACGCAAACTAGCAGACCAAAGTAAAAAATCTGTTGAGAGAATCAACAATCTTGTTGTTGATATTAATAATGCCATCTATTCTACCATAACCGTGACAAATGAAGGTAACAATACAGCACAATTAGGAAGCAAAATTACTGAAAAAACAGCAAATGCTTTTGATGGGGTAACCCATGCTATTAACAATATGCTATTAAATTATCAACAAATCTCTCACTCTGCCCAACAACAGGCGATCGCCATTCAACAAGTAGTCGATGCGATGAATATGATTAATCAGTCAGCCAAGACAACAGCGAGTGGTATTAGTCAAACCAAAATCGCTACACAGCAACTGAATCAAGCTGCTCAACAGCTCAATTTAATTATCTAAGACATCCCCTATCTAATTACTAGAGTAAGGTCAGGTAAATATCTGATAATAGTTATAGCTAAATCCTGAAAATTAATCTATAATTTAGATATCAGAAAGAAAACTCACATTTCAAATAAAAATCAATAAAAAGGTAATTAAAGGGAATACTGATGTCAAATAAAAAATATCCTGACCCTACTAATACTGAATCTGAGCGGAATGGCTATACAGATGGTCAAGTTACCGAAAACCGGTTGAAAAGAGAAAATCAAGCAATGCGGGACGATAATAATGGCTATACAGATGGTCAAGTTACCGAAAACCAGTTGAAAAGAGAAAATCAAGCAATGCGAGACAATAATAATGCCGCTGGTGGATTATTGTTAGTTATAGCTCTGATCTCTGTATTCACAGTAGGATTAGTTAGCATCTATTTCCTGAATACAAGGAATACTCCTGTGATTGTTCCTGTTCCTGCACCTACACCCCCTGAGAGTCAAAGCCAATCCTCTCCTTCTAAAACCATAGAGAAAACTATTATTGAAAGAAATTTTGACCATACAACAGAAATTATTCCAGCACCTCAACCAAGCGCACCAGCACCGAAAGTTGATGTAAAAGTTACTAATCCGGTAGTCGTTCCGGCACCTCAACCAAGCGCACCAGCACCGAAAGTTGATGTAAAAGTTACTAATCCGGTAGTCGTTCCAGCACCTCAACCAAGCGCACCAGCACCGAAAGTTGATGTAAAAGTTACTAATCCGGTAGTCGTTCCGACACCTCAACCAAGCGCACCAGAAACAAAGGTTGATGTAAAAGTTACTCCCGTTCCTACAACTCAGGAGCAACCTACCACTAAAAGTCCTAATCCTTCCAATTAAGATATACTTTGATTGACTTAACTCCAATGGCACCATCTGTGTGGTGCCATTGTCCATCAAATTTTCCCAGAGCCAGAATTTTATTTGGGTTAGCGTAGTAATTCTGTTCTTGATCAAGATCAGCTTTAGCACAATATATAGTATTTTGGATACATTATCAGATTAACCATAAATGCAATGATCCAATTTATTACCCCAATCTTTAGCTGGAGAAAATACCTCCAGCGTTTCCTTGTAGCTATAGGAGTGATATTTTTCGCTTGCGGGATCGTGACCACCCCTGCTTATGCTACTGGTGTTTATGACATCCCCAATTTGACAGTAAGCGATCGCACTTGGATTGTTGATCAAGCTGATGTGATTAGCTTGACTACGAAAAACCACATTAGTAAATCCCTGGAAAATCTAGCGAAAAAAACTGGTAATGAGGTAAGAATTGTTACTATCCGTCGTCTTGACTATGGGGAAACACCAGAAAGTTTTACCAAAGCTTTATTTGCTAAATGGTTTCCCACCCCAGCAGCACAAGCAAATCAAACAATTCTCTTTAT
This sequence comes from uncultured cyanobacterium, assembly GCA_963744145.1. Lineage (GTDB taxonomy): Bacteria > Cyanobacteriota > Cyanobacteriia > Cyanobacteriales > CAWUOF01 > CAVUSO01. Next base: position 4,597,003 of record CAVUSO010000001.1, read on the forward strand.
TGATACCCTCACTAATGGCACTGCTATTTATAGTGGTGAGCAAGTAAAATCACTGCTTTCTGATGAAATTGCTCAAAGCATTACTCAGGAGACAGTGAGATTTCCCCTGAGTGAAGATGACAAATATAATCAGGCTTTCTTAGATGCTAGCGATCGCTTAGTTGCGGTTTTATCTGGTCAACCTGATCCAGGTCCACCGAAAATAGTGGAAAATATCCAAGCAGAACGCACTTTTAAAACTGCGGAAGAAACTAATGAAGATAAAGGTAATGCTACCATTTGGGTGATTGGTCTATTACTTGCTGCGACAATTATTCCGATGGTAACCTATTATTTTTATCAAGGTTTTTCTTCCTAGTCTTGGATATACTCCTGCTCGTTAATTAAAGCGAATTCAGCCCGCATTAATTCCCGTCCCAAATAAGCTGCATGATTTAGCATGGTTACGGGTACGGGCTGAGTTTCTTCAAAGATTTTTACACAGACTTCTTTAGCGGTTCTCCCACTAAAAATTTTGGTATGAGTGCGTTCTATTTTACCACGGGCAGGAATTACTTTACCTGTTTCTGGATCAACAGCTAAACCTTTATCGTTAATTAAATTAGTAAAATGTTTAAGGCAAATTAGTCCTTTTTCTCGTTCTAAGTAAATCAGAAAATAGCCTTCTGGATCAAGTTCGATATGACGTTGCGAAAGTTGTTGATCAATGGCAGTAATTTGGTCAGAAAATTGGTTCATTTTGAAAAAATTGAGTAATTAGTTATTGACATCAGAGTTAGGTTGGCAAAATTGAATATGGTGAGTTGAATCTAACCAAGAATCAATAATCAAATTATTCCTTAGTTAAACTCAGTTTCTAGTTAAATCTTACTCAGAAATATTCCCAATTATCCCCATGAGAATGAAAATCTAAGCAGGAACTTGAATTTGTTGATTACCAGCAAGTTCAAAAGCAGCATGGATAACTTGTAAAGCACGAACTCCTTGATCGCGCTCCACTACACAACTGACTTTAATTTCTGAAGTCGCGATCATCAGAATATTAATTTTTTCTTGGGCTAAAGCATTAAACATCCTGGCTGCGACACCGGGATGATGAACCATTCCAGCACCAACGATACTAACTTTAGCGATCGCTAGTTCAAGAGATATTTCAGCACATCCTAATTCTAAAGCAATATTTGCCAAAATTTGACGCGCTTCTTCTGCATCGGTTTGGGATACGGTAAAAGCAATATCTCGAGTAGGAATACCATTGACAATCCGACAGCGTTGTGATTGAATAATTGTGTCAACACTAATATTATGTTTGGCTAAAGTTCCAAACAATAAAGCTGCCATACCTGGATGATCGGGAATTTGCTGAACTGCTAAACGTGCTTGGTTTAAGTCTAAAGCCACACCTCGGACGGGTGGATCTAGAAAAGTGGGATTAACATCAGCGTTCACTGAAGAATTTACCTGAAAAGCTTGACAAAGAACAGCGATCGCCCGATCGCATTCTTGAGCATCAATGACACAACTAACTTTTACCTCCGAGGTGGAAATCATTTGAATATTAATCTTAGCATCTGCTAAAGATTGAAACATTAATGCTGCAACTCCTGGATGTCCAATCATCCCAGCACCAGCAATACTGATTTTAGCAATTTGCTGATCAACAATTACTGCTGGTTCTCCTATTTTCGGATCAGCATTACTTCCTAAAATCGGAATAATTGCCCAAGCTACAGCTTCAGCTTGAGGGAGAGAATGCTTAGTCACAGTAAAGGCAATATCATTAGTATTACCATCGTGAATTGACTGGATAATTAAATCTACATCCAAATTTTGATTAGCAATTTCACCAAACAAACGAGCGGCTACACCCGGGCGATCGGGTACTCGCAACATGGCTACTTTAGCTTGATTAGTGTCAAATTCTACCCCATCTACTGCTTTAGTAATCTCTAAACCTTCCAGAGGACGAGGAGGGAGAGGGGGAGGAACTACCTTAGTCCCAGGGTCATCAGTCCAACTGGACAGCACTACCAAAGGAACACCATAATTTCGGGCAATTTCGACAGCACGGGGATGGAGGACTTTTGCACCTAAACTAGCTAATTCCAGCATTTCCTCACAGGTAATTTCTGTCATTAACTGAGCATCAGGAACCAAACGGGGATCAGCAGTTAAAATCCCGGGAACATCAGTATAAATCTCACAACGTTCTGCTCGTAAAGCTGCTGCTAGAGCGACTGCTGATGTATCTGATCCACCTCTTCCTAAAGTAGTGATTTCTAAATCTTTGACATCACTAATCCCTTGAAACCCTGCTACGACAACGACTTTACCAGCATCAAGGTGACGTTTAATCCGCTCAGTTTCAATCCGTAAAATCCGAGCGCGAGTATGTGCTGCTTCTGTGACAATTCCGACTTGTGCTCCAGTGAGAGAAATGGCTGATTGTCCTAATTCTTGCAAAGCTATACTTAATAAGGCAATAGAAATTTGCTCTCCGGTAGAAAGTAGCATATCCATTTCGCGTTTACTGGGATGAGCGGAGATTTCTCCTGCTAACTTCACCAGTCCATCTGTGGTTTTCCCCATTGCAGAAACTACCACTACTAGCGAGTTTCCCATCTTAACTGTTTTTATCACCCGTTGTGCGACTGCTTGAATGCGTTCTGCTGAACCAACGGATGTCCCACCGTATTTTTGAACTATTAGTGCCATGCTCTTTAATTTACTCGATCGGGATGTTAGGCCAAATTAAACATCTAACTTAACTTACCAGATGAATCTCAAAAAAACCGTGAAATTTACATTAGACAAGAAAGCAAAAATAACTAGGACAGTCAAGATGACTGTCCCACAAGAGTCATTTTTTCTAGTGGGACAGTCATCTTATCTGTTCAATCATAAGACTTTATTCTTTTTTAGAGCAGGGGAGGATTGCGATCGCTAGTTCTCTTTAGATCGCATCTAGCATACTAAAAAACATAAAACCGCTAATTATCCCATCCTATCACAGACTACCCAGACTACCCCTTTTTACTGGAGGCTTTTTCTTGGGACCCCCTGAAGATTTTTTAGCTTTAGATGTAGTAGCAATATCTAAAGCTCTCCTATCTGCCTCTTCTTTCAATGAAGCATCTTGCTTTACACTTATACCTGCTACCTTCTGACCGATCCACTCAATTGCCCAGTATTTGGTTACAAATATGTCAGCCTCAATACTTTTCCATTGGGTATCATCTAAATCTTTAAATCCTTCTTGAGTTTCATATGTTTCCTTTATAAGATATAGACATGAATTTTCAGCCAATTTTATTTCCGCTTCGCGAGGGTCTACGCTTTTGCCGTCTTTGTCTTTCTTCCACGGTTTACTATTCGTCGCCTCTGAGACTCCAAATTTACCAACTGCTCTAACTGTTTTTAAATTATGTAATTTAAATGCACATGACAAATCACTAACTGTTAACGCAGAGCCACTTGGGTGATTGTGGGTAAGTATTCCTTCTCCTCCATGATCTGAAATGTTTTTTTCTTCAGAAAGTACTGAAACACTCCTGCTTTCTCCTTTAAGCACTTTTTGCGCTTTTCCCTCTGCATCAGTTATTACTCCGACTTCAAAGTCTAAAGCATCGTCTTTTTTAGCCATTCCTCCAACCAACTTCGCTTCAATCTCTGTATAGGACATACCAATTAAGTCGTCTAAGTCTTTTTGTGTTGTATTGTTATCTATGTCTCTTTGAACTACATTTGCCCCTTTTTGCTGTACCACATGAGTTAACTCATGGGCAATCAATTTTTGTCCTCCTGGACTTTCCGGTGCATAAGCCCCCTGACGAAAGAACACATCTTGACCTGTAGTAAAAGCTTTTGCTTGAATAGATCGCGCTAGAACATCAGCTTGTAGCCCTGTATGGACTCGTACACCGCTAAAATCAGCTCCAAAAGCTGTTTCCATCGGTTCTCTTACAGTCTGCACTAAGGGCTGACCCCCTCCTCTAGCACTCTGTAATTTTCCTGCCCACTGACGGTCAACTTCTCCACCATCTAAACTAGCCGAACTAGCAGCCTGTATGAGCGCCTTTCGTTGCACAGGTTGCCCATGAATTTTACTCACAACTTTCTCTGCTACCCGATCTGCTTCCTGCTCGTATTTATCATTATGTGCCCCTATAGTCAATTTCCTCATTACGGTGGGCATAGAAGTTATTGGTAGGGGTTGTTGACGTAAAGTTAATGGTGATCGTCTTATTTGGCGTTCAGATAATGGTTGAGTTTGGAAAGTTTCACCGAGTTTATGTTTCAAATTTACTGCTGGTCTAGGAGTCATTGCAAAGTTAAAACTTCCTAAACTATCTGACTTGCGCTGGATTTTTTCTTGCTCAACAGTTTCTGATTGTGCTTGAATATTCGGCTGTTCAATTTTACTTTGAATAGAAAATGGACGTGAAGCAAACGTATTTGCTGGTTTTAAGGTTGTTGAAGTAAGTTGAGATTTTAACTTATCAGATTTCATAAAATTATTGCTCTAGTTTTATCTATTTTGCAACAGTCAATTAGGAGCAACCCAAATTTTTAACAAAAATTTATATTTATTCTATAATTAACCGTTTATTTTGCGAATTAATACTTATATAAAAATATAGTAATGAATGCGATCGCTAGTTCTCTGTGATCGCATCTAGCATAAACAATCCTACTCCTTTATGTAATCCTTGATTTTGATGGGGACAACCAGGTTGAAATAAGCACCGAGGACATCCGATTTCACATTGACAATTTTCAGCTAGAGATTTAGCTTTTGCTGCCAATTTGCTAAACTGATTAAATACTGCTTCTGCTGCTCCATTTCCCCCATGACAATTATCAAAAAAATATCCCTCGACTGAGAAATTTTCTCCTTCAGCTTTGGAGAAAACTGCACCGCTTAAATCCTGACTTGAACTGAGTACCAATAAGGGTAACGCGAAGGTGATTTGATGTTCGATGCTGTGGAGAGCGATAAATTCAGCTGAACTTAACCATAAGGTTTCGAGTTCATAAGGAATATTATCTTTGTAGGTTTTTTGAATACTTTGTTTGAGCTGATTTACTTCTAGTTTGAGAGTTTTAGATATTTCTGGATTAATTTGAACTGAAACGATCGGTGCTTCGTAGGTAGTTTGGTAAGGATGCTCAAATGTAATGATATTTTTGAGTTTCTTGATATCAGCAATTCGGGTGAGACTATGACAGATCGGACAGGATTTAGCTTGGATGGATTGACGATACATCCGACAAGTAGAGTTAGTACAGGTTGGTTCAGATTTTTTCTGATAAAGTTTGTATCCTGTTACTAATGAGGTGATTTTTCCCCAAGCTAGGTTTAATGCGATCGCTCCCTTGTTGATGGTAGTGTTAATTACTTGAGGTGCTGCTAATTTTTGTAATAAGGTGATATCTATATCTTCGATCGCTTCGGTAAATAATCCTGGATCTTGTTCATAACGAACTAAGTTAGCTTTTCCTTGTTCTAGTTCTAGAGTTTGGGAACGATATTTAACTATATTTCCTTGACTATCTTGAGCTGTATAAATTGCTCCAGGAAAGACTTCACGTACTGCGATCGCTCGGGACATAACTTCAAATTCTTCTTTACTTTGCTGATCAATTAATTCGATGGAATCTTGTGATGTACCACGGAGATTAACTTCTTTATGGGGATAACCATTACCCCACAAATATCCAGCATTATTTAAAAAGATTTTATTTTGATTAAGTAAGTCTTTTGCGATCGCTTCAGCTTTACTACCAAACCGCTGATTTATTTGCTTGATGGGGATTTTGCTCTCAAAACAACTACAATGCAAATGTTTACTTAAGATCAGGGGATAATCTGGATTAAAGAAAGCTGATTCTACTTCTCCATTTAACAATTGCTGGGGATAGTTACCAAAATAATAATCTAAGGGATTTTGAGCAACTGGTAAAAATATTGCGAGTCCTGGATTTTGTCTTCCAACTCGACCGACTCTTTGCCAAAATGACATAATACTTCCTGGATAACCACGAATCAGACAACAATCTAATTCTGGTAAATCAATTCCAGCTTCCAGTGCAGAAGTTGATAAAATAATTTTAATTTTGCCCCTAGATATTTGCTGAATAATATCTTGACGCTGCTCATTTTTTAGAGAACCATAAAACATCCTAATTTGACTAGCTAGATATCCTTCATTTTCTCGATAGAGGGTAGTTTGAATAACTCCTAATAAAGATTTTACCGCAGAGCGAGAATTACAAAATACAATTCCTGTGACATTATTATGTAGCCAGGAAATAACTATTTTACTAGCATCAAAATTAGCAGCATTACTAGGTTGTAAACAAACTAGCGATCGCCCTTGGGAAATTCCACCTCCAGAAATTAAATGTAAGCGATTAGGTGTATTTTCTCTACCACTAAAACGGAGTGCAATCTGGTGAGGATTACCAATTGTAGCTGAAGCAAAGATAAACTGAATCAAATTTGAGTCACCACCAACCGTATCTACAGCTACTCGTACCCGTCGTAATAAATTGGCAATATGTGCTCCAAAAGCACCAAAATAAGTATGAGCTTCATCCAGGACAATCCACTTTAAATTTCGTAAGAATTCTCGCCAATTTTCTCCTTCTTTTCCTTGTTGAATTTTATATAATTGATAGTGCAGTAAATCCGGACTAACTACTAAAATTTGCGGTGGATGGGGAATAAATAATTGTTTGCGATCGGCAAAAGAAATATCTCCTGTGATCATTCCGACTTTAATTCGTCTTGCTGATGGTAATGCGTTAGTGATTGCTTGTAATTTACCTAATTGATCTAAAGCTAAAGCTTTGAGAGGAAAAATATAAAGAGCTGTTGCTTGGGGATGAGTAAGAGCATACTCGAAGATGCTAGGATTATAACAAAGGGTTTTTCCAGAAGCTGTCGGTGTCGCTAAACATAAATCCTTACCCGATCGCAAACATTCTAAAGCTTCAATTTGGTGATGATAGAAACTGGTAATACCTGTTTGTTGTAAAGCATCACGCAATTCCTGGGGAAGAGCTGCTGGGAGTGGATAGCGATCGCTATGATGGATGGGAGTAGTTTCAATCGTGACGATCTGCTCACTCAGATCCTGTGCGATCGCGCGAAAATTAGCTTGAGGAATGGTTAGAATTTTTTCAGTGATCGTTTTTGGCACCAACTGCTATCCTTTTGATCTTGAGAATGGTTGATTTTTTATTATAATAGTATCTACTCACAAAAAAGAGTTAAATTTAATTATGTTTTACAGTGAATTTAGCTTAGATAAAGCCGTCAAGACTTTTAACTTAACAACCTCAGAACGAATTAACCTCTTTGCTGAAATCCCTGAGATTGAGTGTAGTAGTTTTCTCACCCAAACTCTGCAATATAATGTGTTTTTAGCCTTAGCAATGAATACAGAAAAAGCCCGTTCCGAATTAATTATTGCTCCGATTTTACTAGAAGTTAGGAGGCAAATGCAAGACAAAATTAGTTTATTTTCAGGAACAGAGTTTAACATTGCCCCTGAATTAGGATTAAATGGAACTTGTGATTTTCTGATTAGCAAAGATCCTGAATTGCTCTTTATTCGATCGCCCGTTGTCACCCTAGTTGAAGCTAAGAAAGGGAATATTAATAGCGGTCTGGGGCAGTGTGTAGCCGAAATGGTAGCAGCCAAACTATTTAATGAACAAGAAGGTAATAAGATCCGCACTATCTATGGTGTTGTTACTTCCGGAAATATTTGGAAATTTCTTCAACTAGAAGAACAAATTATCAGTATTGATTTAGTCGAATATTATTTACAAAATCTTCCTAAAATCCTCGGTATTTTCATAAATTTTATCACCTAAATTTCAATCTTAAACTTTCAACCTCTTTAGATATTTATGTCCTGATCCCAATAGGAGAAAGGATTGAGATGGGAATTACCAAGGAAATTAGATGACAATACTCCGGACACTTTGGTGAGAGAAAATTGGCCAATCGCCAAAAGACAGATTTGAGACCATTAGACCTCTTGCAAAAGTCCTTATTCATCTATTTATTGACAGGCAAGATGCCTGTCCCACCAGAAAAAATCACTTTTGTGGGACAGGCATCTTGCCTGTCCTATTTATTTTTGCAAGAGGTCTAATCTAGAAAAAATGGTTCTACCGAAGGGGCGCAAGCGCAATACACTACTGCCTTAATATCCGGTATGTTTTAGTTAATTTGCGAAAATTTTGCTAGAATTGTTGGATGGAAACGCTTCTAGACGCTGCATGGCACTGCTAGCTTTGCCCCCAGGGAATGTTCAATCATGCGGAATTGGTAAATTTTACGGCTGGAAAATTAGAAAATTTGCAATAATTACCTCAATGTTAATTTGGCAAGCTGATTTTTATCGACGACCTTTACGGGATGCTTCTGGACAAATTCTGTGGGAGCTACTCATGAGCGATCGCTCGTCTGATTTTCAATATTCAGCTTTATGTCCTCAATCAGCAGCGAATAGTCATTGGTTAGTCTCCCAATTCCAATTAGCCCATGGGGGCATTTTACCTGATTTAATTCAAGTATTTCGTCCTCAATCCTTGGGTTTAATCGAAACTGCTAGCCAAAAATTGGGGATCAAGGTAGAACCAACGAGACATACTCAAGCTCTAAAGATATACTTGCAAGCGAGAGCCGAAGAGTATCCAAGGATGCAGGAATTTACAGGTGAAGTTTATCATCCATTGGCTCTAGAGCAACCCCCACCAGTGCCTTTAGCTGAAAAATTATGGGGCGATCGCTGGCGTTTTGCTACGATTACAGCCGATACAATTACTGAAGTGTTTGCTGAATACCCGATCCCCATTTTAGCGATCCCTGAATCTTTATTACCAATTAATCTCGGATTAGCATCAACTGTACCTCTACCCGGTGTAGTTATTGATGGAGGAAGACAGTCAATGAGACTTGCTCAATGGTTACAGGAAGCTGATCCCGTGGCACTTAATTATCTTCCTGGTGTACCTGATGGATTAATCCTGGAAGCAGGATTAATTGATCGTTGGGTTGTTGCTACTTTTACAGATCAAGAGGTAAAAACAGCAGGTCAGGCTTACGAAAATCGCAAAAAAATCAGCCAGGGATTACATTTTTTATTAGTACAACCAGATGATACTGGAATGACTTATAGTGGGTTTTGGCTTTTGCGAGATTCATAAGTTTTTCTGACTTAATCTATTAATTGAATTAATCCGCTTTGCAGTCCTTCAAATACTCGATTTATTTGGCTCTGTTCGGAATCGTTAAAGGAATCTTGAGCCAGCATTGCTTTCATCAAGAGCATTCGATCCAGCTTAGTGATTTGGCGAAATTTAAAAATTCGCTCAATGATCGCTTCCATAGAAAATTGGGGTAAAAACATTTGAGGTTTCATCCTCCTTGGTCGAAAATGATTTATACCAATACTCAATTATTCTAATATCAAATTTTGATTATAGTAACTAGGTGATGAAACCCATCGAAAACTGTGATTATTGGCCAAAAGTATAAGTGATCCAAATCACTGACAAATCAAATTGGCGTAAAATAATTGCACTAATTTTTCGGTAAGATATCTCCATCGCTATCTATAATCAACCAAGCTAAGGATCAAGTTCATGACTAACGCCAGAATCGGTATCATCGGTGGTAGTGGTTTATATAAGATGGATGCACTTCAGGATGTGGAAGAAGTAGAAATTAACACTCCTTTTGGTTCACCCTCCGATGCTGTGATTTTAGGAACTTTAGCAGAAACACCAGTAGCATTCATGGCTCGACATGGGCGCAATCATACTCTATTACCGTCCGAGTTACCGTTTCGGGCTAATATTTATGCGATGAAAAGTCTGGGAGTAGAATATTTAATTTCTGCTTCTGCGGTCGGGTCGCTCAAAGAAGATGTGAAACCCTTAGATCTGGTAGTACCTGACCAGTTTATCGATCGCACTAAAGATCGGATTGCGACATTTTTTGGAGAGGGGATTGTCGCTCATATTGCTTTTGCTGATCCAATTTGTCTTCAGTTGGCTAAAATTTTAGGAGACGCGATCGCATCTCTGAATTTACCTGATGTAACTCTGCATCGGGGTGGTACTTATATTTGTATGGAAGGACCAGCATTTTCGACCAAAGCTGAATCTCATCTTTATCGGAGTTGGAATGCAACTATTATTGGGATGACTAATTTAACTGAAGCAAAATTAGCGCGGGAAGCAGAAATTGCTTATGCTACTTTAGCATTAGTGACAGATTATGATTGTTGGCACCCGGATCATGATAGTGTCACCGTCGAAATGATTATTGCTAATTTACATCGCAATGCTAGTAATGCTCAGAAAGTAATTCAAGCAACAGTAGGACTTCTAAGTGAAAGTTATCCAACTTCTGATGCTCATTCTGCCTTAAAGAATGCCATTCTGACACCCTTAGATAAAGTTCCGGAAAACACTAAGAAGAAGTTGGAATTTTTGTTAAAAAAATATCTGTAATTTGGCTGAGTTTAAGCATTAAGTAATGAATGAACCGGATGGGACTATAGCATCCAAGGAATTTCAATCACAAACTCAGCTCCCTGATCTGGTGCAGAAATACAAGTGATGTTACCACTATGTTTTTGGACAATAATCGCGTGAGCAACGGATAACCCTAAACCTGTACCCCCTCCTACAGGTTTAGTGGTGAAAAAGGGATCGAAAACACGCTGACGTACTGTTTCGCTCATTCCTGAACCATTATCTCGGATCTGAATAATCACCGTCTTTTTCGAGTTGTTTACTTCGGTTGAAATCTGAATTGTCGGCTCTGGACATTGTGCTTGATTCATGCTTTCTAGGACATCAATAGCATTAGCAATAATATTCATAAATACTTGATTAAGTTGTCCGGGATAACATTCTACTAGGGGTAACTCCCCATAATTTTTAACAACTTTAATTTCCTTGTTAGTCGCAAGAGAATTAGTCATCTGATGTTCTTCTTCTAAGCTGTTTGATGAAGATAAACGATGCTGTAAAATTAGTAAAGTGCTATCTAGTCCAACATGAATATCAACTCGTTTTCTGTCGCTTTCGTCGTGACGAGAAAAATTTCGCAAAGATAACACAATATCCCGAATCCGTTTAGCACCAATATTCATCGAATCTAAAAGTTTGGGGAAATCTTTTTTAATAAAACTGAAATCGATCGCTTGGATCTCTGAGGGAATTTTATCATCAGAGTCAGGATAAGCTCCTTGATAAGCATTAACTAATCTGATTAAATCCTCCATATATTCATACGCATGAAGCACATTCCCATAAATAAAACTAATTGGGTTATTGATTTCATGAGCAATCCCTGCTACTAATTGACCTAATCCTGTCATTTTTTCGGTCTGAATTAAATGAGTTTGGGTTTGCTGTAATTCTTTTAGAGTAAGTTCTAATTTAGCAGCTTTTTCTTTTATCTGTGCTGCTGATTCTTGTAAAAGGATATTTTTTTCCATCACTTCTTTAGTTCTTTCCTCTACCTTCGCTTCTAGGTTTTGATTATATTCTTCTAATTGGTGATTAGCTAAAGATAAATTTTTATAGAGAAAAGCATTTTCTAAAGAAATAGCAGCTTGACCAGTAATCAATTTTAAAACCTCTTGTCTTTGGATGGTAAAAGCTGATGTAATTAGGTTATTTTCTAGATAAATTAAAGCTACTAAGCTACCTCGATTAAGAATCGGTATACACAGAACTGATTTAGGCTGATAATTAATTATATAGTGATCATTTCTAAACAAATCCTCATCACTGGCATTATTTAATACCAAATCTTTTTGAGTTCTGGTGACATAATTAATGAGCGATAGGGGTAAATTTTCTTCCTCGATTGAGGATAAATTTTCTTTCACGATGATTTTTTCAGGTTCCACTGAACCTAAAGCAGCTATCATTAGTTGATGATCTTTTACTAAAATCAAAGCACCGACTGTAGCACCAGCGTGTTCGATCGCAATTTTCATTAATTTTTCTAACAAACTGGTTAAAACTATTTCACTTGCTAAAGTTTGAGAAGCTTTCATGATTGTAGCTAAATCAAAAATTGAAGAATTACTACTACTAGAGATTGATCCACTAGACTTGCGTGAGATAGTTTCTTCAATTTTAAGATTTTCCCCAGATGACAGATTGGACAGGATTTGGGGATATCTGCACTCTAAATCTTTTACCTTGGTTTTAGCATCCCAACGTACATAACTATAATAGGCTGATTTTAGATAGGTTGCCCCAATTTCCGATTTTCCTGAAGCTAAATAAAATTCTGCGGCTATTTCGTATGCTAACGCTTCTTCTTGCAAATATTTATTATTTCTGGCACCGTTGATCGCGCGATCGTAATATTCCATTGCTTCCCAATTTTGCCCTTTTACCCTCAATATTTCTGCGCTGACTAATTCATATTTATGTTGATAATTGTTCGGGGCGCTTTCTGCCCAGGTTTTCAGAATTTTTTGATGAGCATCTACTCTAGTTAAATATTCATGTTGTTCATTTAGGTGACTGATTTGACCAAATTCAGCTAACAGAGCTAAAGAATAATAAAAATTGTGAATCACTTGGGTTATATGTCCAGGAGCTGCTACTTTATATTGATCAGCAAGAGCAGCATTTTTAATTGCACCAGCAAAATCTTTAAATAAATAACATAGAATTGTTTTTGCTAGATAAAAGACAAACAGGGAAATTTGATTATTTGCCTTTTCTAAAATGGGCAACATTTCTGTTTCCTGAAAACTTGCACCATTCAAATTGAATTTATCAGTTACTTCTAAGAGCAAATTGTCAACTAATTGGTGCCAGATTTTAATATAATAGGTGCCAAATCCTTGCTTGATTTTTATTAATAAATTTAGATACTGAGTCTGTTTATAGGCAATATTTTCTAAATCTTCTCCGACTAAAAATATGTGAGCGCAATAGTTTAAAGCACAGTAAGCAGCATATTCGACATCGCCGGTTTCTAGTCCAGATTGAACTCCTATTTGTAAAGCTTCTACTGTTTGTCTTGCATCTTCTTTCCAATGTCGCACAGTCACATTAAAAAGAGTATAGACTTTAGCTGTAAGTTCCTTAGCATGAAATTTTTCTAGCAGTTTTAACCCGAGTTGACCCGCATGGTATCCTGTATCTAAATCTCCTAGCACTCCACAGAGAAGTAACCCATAAATACTATAAGCATAAGCTGCTAAACTACAATTACCATGTTCTAAGCAAAACTTAATTTGGGTGAGGATAATTGGTAAAAAGATTTCCGGTTTAGCGATCGAAGCTGGACCAGAAATATTAATCAGAATTCTCAGTGCTGCAATTTGATTAGGATCGGTCATTTCTGGAGCATTTTCTAATTCCTCGAAAGCAGGTAGTTTGAGAATCGGATGCTCGGTCGCGATCGCTTCTAAATGAATTCCCAGCATTCCTAATACTTCTATCCCTGTATCTATTGCTTTAGTTAGCTGGTTTTGAGCGATATAAGATTGAATTTTGATTTCATAGATTTTGACTTGATCAATTAAGGTAATTGCTCTTTGTAAAACCGCGATCGCAAGCTGTTCAGAGCGGTCAAAATTAGTATTTAAAAACTCGGCTTCTGCTGCTTCTGTATGAAGTTGCAAAGTCATGTTATAGTCAATTTCCCAGCTTTGATCTGGTAGGAGTTCTAATCCTACCTGAAAATACTTAACTGCTGCATCATAAGCAGTTGCTGTTTTGGCTTTTTGACCTGCAATCAGATTCAAATTAGCCAATTCGTTTTTTTCCGACTGTTCCCTAATTAAATCTTTACCAAAATTGAGTTGATTGACTAGAGCAAAAATATTGTCCTTTTGACTACTAGGATTAATCTTCTTTAATAAGAGCTTACCAATTTGAAAATGGGTAGATTTTTTCTCAGATTCGGGAATTAAGGAATAAGCTGCTTGTTGGACACGGTCATGTAAAAACTTATAGTCTACTTTCGTATCCTTCAAGCTAACTTCTTCTAGTTCTTCTCCTCCCAAAGTGAGGGGAATTTTGTAATTTTCATTTAAGGGCAAAATTAATCCTAATTGGAGAGCGGACCAGAGATGTTCGCTGGTAATTAAGTTCGATTCTTGATTAACTATTGCTAAAATATCTAAGTTAAATGTATTGCCAATACAAGCAGCTAGCTGTAATACTTTTTGGGTAGCGATTGCCAGCTTTTGAATATTTCTGGCTAATAATTCTACCACACTATAATCGGTGATTCCTACAGTTTGAATTTCTTTAATGTCCCATTTCCAAGTATAATCATTTAGGTCATAACTTAACAAATTTTCTGTATATAAAGTCCGGAGTAACTGAGTTAAAAAAAACGGATTTCCTTGGGTTTTATTAAACAGTAATTCCCCGAGGGATTGCAGGTTTTTGGTTGGGAGTGATGCGGTTAAAGTTTCGGCTATTAAGGTAGTAACATGGGTGAGTTGTAAAGGTTTAATAGTGATATAATTAACGGGAGTACCTGTAGTCTGAATTTTTTCTAAAGTTTGGATTAAAGGATGGGTATGATCTACTTCATTATCCCGATAAGCTCCAATCATTAGAAAATATTTATGGTCAGATTCACTCATCAAAATTTGAATTAATTTCAGAGAAGCAGAATCAGCCCACTGTAGATCATCGAGGAACAATACTAACGGATGTTGTGGTTGACAAAACACTCGAAAAAATTGTTGAAATACCCGATTAAAACGGTTTAGTGATTCGGTTGGACCTAATTCAGCGACAGGGAGTTGAGTACCAATAATCAGTTCAACTTCGGGAATAACATTAGTAATTACTGCACCATTCTCATCAAGAGCTTTTAACAAATTCTCTTTCCAAATCTCAATTTGTGCGGCACTTTCTGTTAAGATTTGCTGGATTAATAGTTGAATTGCTTGAATTAAGGAAGCGTAGGGAATATTCCGTTTAAACTGGTCAAATTTTCCGGCGATAAAGTATCCTCTTGCGGCTACAATTGGTTTATGTACTTCATTGACGATCGCGGTTTTCCCAATCCCAGAATAACCACTTACTAACACCATTTCCGCTCTACCAATCTCTGGGGATTCTGACTCGAATGTAGCGATTCGCTCAAAAGCTGACATTAAGCTAGCTACTTCTTCTTCCCGACCATACAGCTTTTGGGGAATAATTAATTGGGGACATATATCTTTAGTACCTAAACTAAAGGGTAAAATTGTCCCAGTTGTTTCTAATTGAGTTAAACAAGTTTCTAAGTCAGCTTTTATGCCGATCGCACTTTGATATCTTTGTTCAGCAGTTTTCGCTAATAGTTTCATTGTGATTTCAGATATAACTTTGGGAATATCTGGATTTAAAACCACTGGTGCTAGGGGATATTTGGCAATATGACAATAGACTAATTCCATTGCATCACTGGTGGAAAAAGGTAATACCCCTGTGAGCATTTCATAAAAAGTTACCCCGAGGGAATAAAAATCACTGCGATAATCAATTGAGCGATTCATTCTCCCTGTTTGCTCTGGGGAAATATAGGGTAATGTTCCTTCTAAACAATGGGGATCACTAACTCTCTGGAATTCCTTTGATAAACGTGATGAAATACTAAAATCTGTGATTTTTATTTGTCCTGTAGCCTGATTGATAATAATATTTCTCGGTTTAATATCTTTATGAATAATGGGGATTTGGTGAATTTCTCCTAAGGTTGTTACTAACTCGATCGCAATTTTCAAAAAACTGTCTATATCATTTTTCAAACTGGGAATGAAATGGTCTAAGGATTGACCCCCAGAATCTTCCATGATTAAAGCAAAGCTATGGTTATATCTTTCCAATCCCATACATTTAACTATGCCTGGGAAATTTAAGTCTTTAGTAATTTCATATTGATGTTTTAAATTGGCAATATCAATGGGACGGGGAAAATCAGCTTTCAGTACCTTGATAATCACGGATTGTTGATTGGCAATCTTTTGACCTCGGTAAATAATAGTTTTTTGTCCTTCATTAATTTTTGTTAATTCTGTATATCCTGGTAAATTAATCATTTTTTTCTTGATTGATTCTAAAATTTGACCAAAATTGCTAGTATTTTTAGGTAGGAGAATCATCAACTTTCCCCTACCTCAATCCTTATAACCAAGCGTCCCATTCACCGATAATCTTTTTATTATACTGAAGGGCAAAAACACCTGTTAAAATCGCACGAGCTGCTTGCATAGCTGACATTACTGTAGCTTCCACACAGCCAGAGTTATAACCGTTATTAATCCAATCACCGACTAAATAAAGATGATTGAAACCAGATTCATCAGTTTTTAAACGGTATTTACTACTCCCTGGAACCGAAAGGACATAACGCTCTGATGGATCAATATTAACACGCCAATATTGAGAATTAAATCTTTTCTGTCCTATTTGATTGTCTAAATCAACTAACAAGTTCCAATTCAGTCCTTGGGGATTGTCTGGTCGAGTAGCTTCGGGCCACAAATTCCCAATTTGGTTTTCTAAGAAGTTGATTGCTTGTTGTTCAATTTTTTGCTGCTCTCGGTGAGGAAAATCGCGATCGCTACTCGGTGGAATGCCTGGATCAGCAATTACACCAGTAAAATAGGCGATACTATAGGGAGAATGTTCGGAAGGCCAATTTTCCGCTTGAATGAGATCGCTCAGATCAGCGTAGGTATCTAATGGTTCCACATAGGAACCTACAACCGGACTAGACAAGTTCCATCCTAGTTGCTGTAATTTCGGTTTTAGCCACAATTGTCCCCCTTGGGTGGTAACTGTGGCAATTTGGTCTACCATATTTGCCCATTTTTGATGAGCTGGATTTTTTTCAGCCTGAATCAATTCCTCACATATAAATGGTAAAGCTGCTAAAGAAATCCCTAAGATGACTAAATCAAAGTCTTTTCCCTGGGTTAAATTAATTGGTGTTTCTTGATCTTGCCAAGGAGTCCAAAAAGATTCTAAATTAATCTTCTCTTGTTGAAGTTGATCTGCTTCCACAATTTGGTCATAGAGAGGTTCACTGGGCCAGCAAAGTAAATCTTTTACTCTGATCAGAGGTTGATATTCTAAATCAGGATTTTTCAGATGTACCTGACGTCCAATGGAAATACTGGTAATCGATCGCTGGGATTCATCAAGATGTAGGTGTTTGACACGATGGAAAAATTCAAATTTAACCCCTCGACGTTTCAACACTTGATAAAGAGGTGTAAAAATAGTATCTCCCATGCCAGCCTGCATTTTCCACATGATCGCACCATGATACTGGAAGATAATAGTAAAAAAAATGCGAAGAGCAGTACCTGCGGCTAATCTAGGCTGTTGAATATTCCCCTTGGGAAAGGCATAAACTAGATCGTATAAAACCCGAATAAAAGCAGAATTTACGCTACTTTTCTTAGCGCCATGATGAAGTAACCACTCTTTATAATCGTATTCATCTAATTCCGCTAGGGAACGACCATAAATTATTTCATCGACGATCAACCCACGAATATTAGCAAGTCCTAAATCTAACAAGGTTAAAATCCTGACCACATCCTCATTTTGGGTTAACTCTGATCGGAGTGCCTCGTTTAACCGATCCATAAATAGTTGTAGCAAATGCAGGATCAGGTGATGGTGTTCTCTTCGATGAAAACGGGGATGATTTGGTAGAGATTTAGCGATTTGATAAGCCAGAGTAAGTAAAGTTGATTCAGCCGATAAATTAATGGTTTCTAAAATGGTTATTATTTGTTTAGTCGAGTCTTCTAGCCATTTTAACCAGCGGATTGGTTCCTGAATTAATAATTGAATTAGCTGTTGGGGAAAATGAAGTAATGTTGCGGCTGAGATCAATCTAAAAATATCCCAACTCATGTTCATTTGTTTAACTAAAAGTTCTAGCCATTCTGGATAACTGGATCTAGATGATCGATGACTAGATAACTTGGCTTTTAAATATTCAGAACTTTCAAAAACCTCAGCCATTAATTTGATAATTGTGCTTATATGTTCCCATAATGCAAACTTACCTCCCCCTTCCCAAGGTAATAATTTATTAGTCGGAAAATCAAATGGCCATGAAACCCATTTACCATTAAGGTATTCTTGTAAAACAACTAAGCTATGGGGTTTAAAAGCATCTTCGATCGTCGCAAATGGACCGTCTTCTCCTAACTCTTCATAACACTGTTTCATCATTTTAAAAGCATTCTCATAAAAGCCGAAGAAAATATGCAATCCATGTTCCTCAATCCGATAAGTTGGTTCGTGGTAAGGTTGATGTTCCTTGATATCTCTACCAGAAGCTCCTTTACCACCTAAACGCCAACCTTGTTGATATACAGTAATATCATACATGGCATTCCATCCAGGTTGATTAGTCAGTTCAAAAACTGTAGTTAAGGATGCTAATCCCCCTCCTAAAACAGCAATTTTTTTCAGTTCAGGTGTTTCCATAATTTTTGAGGTGGTAAATTAATGAATTGTCTGTATATTAGGCAGAGGTTACTTTAAGAACCTGCTTTCCAGATTGTTTTAGCATTTTCGACAGTGAAATCAAAATTTAGCCAGAACGCTAATTTTACATCAATATTAGCTAATTCTTTTGACTGGGAACTATTTTTAAATAGCCCTAAATCCTGCACAATGGGATGACTAGCAAAATTATAGATAGTTACCTGAAATTGAGTGCCAACATCACCAAAACTCAATAATTTTCCTCCATAAAAATTGGCTACTTTCATCGGGATTTCTACGATCGATTGATAACAAGCTTTTTTGCCATTTTCTGCATCTCGAAATTGTTTCAGCATGACTACCGGAACTTCCCAATTAAGGAGATATTCCAAGATATTCAATGGTAACCCTAACCCAGGTATTTCAATTACTCCATTGCAATCAAATAATAGTTTGGCAATTTCTTGCACTGATTCCGAATAGTTAGTCCAAATTTTCTCGGGCTGATTTTCTTTAGGTAATGAGGTTTGAGATACTCTAATTAATTCCGTCCATTGAGCAGCAGTATCAGGTGTTAAATTTTTCCATGTATAAGTCTGTAAAATAAAAGGATCTTGTAAGTTATGCAAATCGGGAATTTTAAAAGTTCCTATTTCTTTAGGGATACCATAAACTTCTCTTCCAGAAACTAACGCTGGGGAGTTGTTTACACATATATAAGGAACAAACCAAGCAAATCGATCTATTTTAAAAATTGGTCCACATTTTTTCCCTACCATAGTCAAAACCCAGATTACGACTTCTTCTTCGTCAATGTAACCTTGATTATGTTCTGGATTACTTCTAGAACATAGGGATTCTATAGTACCAAAGGTGAGAATTACATAATTGGTCACCGGACGATATTCAATTTCCCCATCACTTAAATTTAGATATTTGTCACATAATTCCTGGAGTTTATGTAAAGAACTTTCCAGAATAAATCCATTCAGTTTTGTCCCTTTAATATCAAAGGGTTGCAGAAAACACTGTTCACCCCCATGCTCAATATATTTAGGAGTTTTTTCTGTACTAGAGTTACCACAGAAAAATGCTTTGGCTAAATTATTGGCTTCTTTTTCAATATTTTCACCTCTAGTAGTCAGTTTGTTTAGCAATTCATTTGATTCCAGTGGTGATTTTTCTATGATCTCTAACAGCTTGTGGGGATTGGATAGTATTTCTACCCAAGTGCTAGTTGCTCCGAGTGCTAACCGAAAACCTGTTTGCAGAAATTCAGCAGGATTATTCTTGTTCATGAGATGTCCCTAATAATTAAATGGAATTTGGGGCAAATCCAGTATATATACTTAGATTTTGATCCAGCCAAAATCAGCTAAGTATTTAATTTCGATTCTAATGAAATGATCTGAAAAAAACAAGCTTTTATTAAAAATTAATTTTTGCTCAAATCTGATCTTGGAGCTTGTCCTGCTCCTGTTGCTTGGTCAAACTTGACAACATGATGCCCGATTAACTATGATTAATATTGTTCCATAAATGTGCGAAATCTCTCAGTTTTCCGAATTGAAGCAAAGTTGGGATCGTTTTTGACAGTTTCTTGGTATTGCTGATCTAGGTAAATAGCTTGTTGGAGATTTTTAATGGTTAATTCTACCTGATTTTGAGCGGCATAGCAGAAAGCTTTGTTATAATAAGTATTGGCATAATCTGGTTGAATTTCTAACGCATGGTTCAGACTGGTGGTTGCTTGACTATAAAGACCTAATTTAACCAGAATATAACCACGATCATCCCAAGCTTGATGATAATCTGATTTAATCTCGATCGCCCGATCATAAGAGTCGATCGCTTGATTATATTGGTGTAAATTTTTTAACGCATTACCTCGATAATACCAAATTTCATAATGTTCCGGCTCAATTTCTAATCCTTTTTCATAAGCATCGATCGCTTCATGATAACGGTTCAAAGAAACTAGGGAGTTTCCGGTTTTGATGTATCTAGTGATTTCTGATTCTGGTTGTTCTTGCTCTGGTTCTAAATCTTCTAAATCCGTCTTAGTGATATTGTTGCTAGAATTATTTGGGGTCGGAGTAGATAAAATTACATGACTAAATGTAGCTAAATGTTGAGCGGTGAGCTGTTCTAGCTCTTGTAAAGCAATCATCATCTTTTGGTGACTCATTTTGTCTAAAACATTCTGGGAATCTAAGACCAGATTCCGGAGATAAGATTCGGTTTCGGTTTTAATATTTTTGATCTCGTTGTGGATAGTTTCTATTTGATTTTTTAATTCCTGAGCAGTTTCTTGTTGAAGTTTTGGTCTGATTTCTTCAAGTAATATTTGTTGAGATTGGGTAGCGACTTGATTAAATATACTGCGACGTGACAACCAAATCCCCAACGCGATCGCAAGGGGAAACAGAGTTAAAATCACTAACAAAACATTAAGGATCGTGGTTGTCCGAGCAAAAGCACGATCAACTTCCGTACTAATGCGATCGCGCATTTCATCAGTTAAACGACGATGTTCTAGTTCTTCCCGTTCCTGATTACTAATGATTGGACTAGACTGGGGAGATGGTTCGGTTGTAGGTTGGGCACTAACAGCAGTCCCTAATAGTAGTAAACTTAAGCAGACTATGGTAAAATGTCTTTTTCTGTAAGCAGTCTGATCTGACATCTGGGTTCTCAGCAATTAGCTCGGTTTTGATCTGGTTGTATTTTACGCGATCGCTACTTTTTTGATTTTAATATAGTCAGGATAATAACATGAAACTCAAATGGTTAGCTCTAGGTGGAGTAGGTGTGGTTACACTGCTCATCATGGGGAAATTAGCATTCCAAGAGTATTCCTCTCGAGAACTAGCACCCGATCAACCGGGCGAAGAAGAAGAACTGAATCAAGAATTGTGGAAATTTGGGAAAAATAGTCCTTATCCCCAGATCAAACACCAGGATCAAGCAAATTTAGCTGAAGCAACACTACCTAACGGTTGGAAAATAAATCCCGTAGGTCAACAAATAGAAGTGGGTAGGTTACCTTATGAAGCAGTGAACTATGCTGGTAAAACAGTGGTACTGAATACTGGTTGGTATGGTAAAGATCCTCAAGAAGTTACCATTATTGATCCTAATAGTGGCAAAATAGTCAAGACCATCCAGTTTCCATCGATTTTTCCCAGTGCTAGGGAAGGAAAAGACGGTGATCTTTATATTAGTGGTGGATTTGAGCAAAAAATCTATCGTGTTAATCGAGATTTTAAACCAGTTCGATCGTACCCAGTCAAAGGTTATACCAGTGGAATTGCACCCATAAATAATAATCATTTAGCTGTCGCTTATATGGTGACAGAATCAGACAAAAAAGATTATGTAAAAGGAAAATTAGCTATCCTTAATACCGACAATGGAAAAATAGAAAAAACTGTAGATGCGGGATATTTTCCCTACGCAGTTCGCTATCTAAATAATAAGTTTTATGTAACTTTATTAGGAGAAAATAAAGTCTTAGTCTATGATACTCAACTAAATCTAATCAAAACTATAAATGTCGATAAAAATCCTCAAGAAACTTGTATCGATCAAGATAAGTTATATGTAGTGAATACTGGTTCAGATAATCTATCGATATTAGATTCTAAAAAAGATACAGTAATTGGTACTATCGATGTGCGTCATCAAGGGTTCCGGTTTGGAAGTTCTCCGACATCCTGTGCGATTGAAGGGGATCGTCTTTATGTTACCCAAGCAGAAATTAATGCTGTGACAATATTTGATAAAAATCAAAACAAATTAATTGGATTTATCCCGACAGGTTGGTATCCTACAAAAGTTTTACTCAACCAAAAGCAACTACTAGTATTGAGTGCTAAAGGAATTAAAAAACGTCGTCCCAATTTGCAAGGACCCCAAACCATCAAGGGTAAAGGTGGTAATCAATATGTGCTGAGTTTACTACAAGGTTCCCTCGGAATTATTCCCAAAAATGCGATCGCATCATCCCTAGCTAGTTGGAGTAAACAAGTCCAAGAAGGTTCACCGATTTATAGTCCTAAAGAGGGGATAAAACTACCAATTCGTCATATTTTCTACATGATTAAAGAAAATCGCACTTATGATCAGATTTTAGGTGATTTGGGTAGAGGTAATGGAGACAAATCTCTGACCTTATTTGGACGAGAAATTACGCCAAATCACCATAAATTAGCTGAAGATTTTGTTACTTTAGACAATTTTTATGCAAATGGGGAAATTAGTGTATTAGGACATAGTTTCACAACTAGCGGTTACGCAAGTCCTTTTTTAGAGTGGTTGGGAAATATGAGATATTCAGGTCGTTATAATGGGTATCCTTTTGGTACTGTACCCGCGACATTTTCTCCAGCTTACCTCTGGAATGTTCTCGAAGCTAAAAAAGTAGACTATCGCATTTATGGAGAACCCTACTATATTTTTACTCGCTCTTATCAAATTATTGTCGAAACCTATGGAGCTGATAGTGATCTAGCAAAAAAATTCTATGCTCAAAGTATGGTTCTTTCTGCTCAGGTCGATCGAGGTAAAGCATTAAGTGAACTGTTTAAATCTTACTATGGTAAAGCTGATACTCCCTCAGATGCAATACATCTGTTAGAAAATCCTAATTTTGCTCTTTCCCTCTCTCAAATTTTCACAGGAGATAATAGTCTCGCTCAAGCGTTACAAGCAAATCCCGGATTTCGGAGTCAGTTTGCAGCTTTTCTCTATCATTATCCCCTTAATTATCATTACTATGACTTACAATATTCAGATTTACAACGGGTTGATGACTGGAAAACCGATTTTCAAAAACAACTAAAGTCAGGACAGGTCGCACAATTAAATTATATTTGGTTACCAAATGATCACACAGCAGGGATGAATCCTGTCTTTCCTAATCCCTATCAATTAGTCGCACAAAATGATACAGCTCTAGGGAAAATTGTCCAAATTATTTCTCAAAGTCCAATCTGGAAAGATAGTTTAATTTTAGTAGTCGAAGATGATGCTCAAGATGGTCCTGATCATGTCGATGCTACTCGAACTGTAGCTTTAGCTGCTGGTCCTTTTGTCAAACGTAATGTAGTCGTTAGCGATCGCTACGATCAACTCAGTTTATTACGCACGATCGAAGTTATTTTAGGTCTTGACCCAATCAATCTCAATGATGGTTTAGCTGTTCCCATGTTTGGAATCTTTAATGAAAAATCTGACCCTACCCCTTATTTACCTCCCACCCCCTCCAATTTTCTCCTAGAGTCTGATAAAGAACGAGCTGAAAAATTAAATTAACCCCAAACCCATCTCCAGAAGGTTATGTTTACTTGCTGATCAACTTGATAAAACTTCATATTTTGTTGCCAGGTGATTAATTTAAGCAGTATATTATAGTTTAATGGTCAAGATGGAACTGATTTTTTCAGATATTTTAACTAAATATGCTTAACATTCCCGGATTTTTGATCAAAACCCAAATCTATGAAAGCGATAGCTCCCTAGTTTATCGAGCGATCCGTACAGAAGATCAACAACAGATGATCCTAAAAATCCTCAAAGAAAATTATCCTACCCCGGAAGAACTTGCACGTTATCGAACTGAATATGAAATTACTAAATCACTCAAGTTAACAGGTGTCGTACAAGTCTATGACTTACAAAAATATCACAACACTCTGATCATGTTAATGGAAGATTTTGGGGGTGAATCATTGCGAATTTTCCTCGAAAATAATTCCCTGACAGTAGCAAAATTTTTGCCAATAGCGATTTCTATAACTAATACTTTAGCCCAAATTCATCAGGATAATATTATTCACAAAGACCTGAATCCAGGAAATATAGTTTTTAATTCAACCACAGAAGAAGTAAAAATTATTGATTTTGGACTTGCTACTAAATTAACACCAAAAAATCCCATTATTAAAAATCTCAATCTGTTAGAAGGGACCTTAGCTTATATATCACCTGAACAAACTGGACGGATGAATCGGAGTTTGGATTATCGCACCGATTTTTACTCTTTGGGAGTCACTTTCTACCAACTACTAACTAATCAATTACCTTTTGAAACAACCGATACCCTTGAGTTAGTACATTGTCATATTGCTAGACAACCATTACCACCGGCTCAACTCAATCCAGAAATTCCGACTGTTCTGTCAGATATCATTATGAAAATGATGTCTAAAACTGCGGAAGAAAGATATCAAAGTGCTTGGGGAATTAAAGCTGATTTAGAACAATGCTGGAACCAATTACAAAATATTGGCAATATTACCAATTTTCCGATCGCGACTCAAGATATTTCTGAGAAATTTAAACTCCCCCAAAAACTCTATGGTCGAGACCAAGAAATTGAAAAGTTAAGAACTGCTTTTGCTCGAGTCTGTGACCAGAGTGAAATGATGCTAATTGCTGGATATTCAGGAATTGGTAAAACTGTTTTAGTCCAAGAAATTTATCAACAAATTAGCCAAAAATATGGTTATTTTATTACTGGTAAATTTGACCAATATCAACGAAATATTCCCTATAGTGCTTTGGTCAACGCATTTCAGGAATTAATCAAACAATTACTAACCGAAAGTGAAATCCAACATCATCAATGGAAAGAAAAAATTCTCACAGCTTTGGGTAGAAATGGAAAAGTAATTATCGATGTGATTCCCGAAGTAGAATTAATCATCGGTCATCAACCGACTATTCCTGAACTTGCTTCTAATGAATCCCAAAATCGCTTTAATTTAGTCTTTGAAAATTTCATCAAAGTCTTTACTCAACCTGAACATCCTCTTGTCATATTTATTGATGATCTCCAATGGGCTGATGGAGCATCTTTAAAATTGATCAAATTGCTGATGAGTTATTCAGCACCAGGACTATTTTTAATTGGTGCATATCGAGAGCATGAAGTATCCCCAGTACATCCCTTAATGTTAACAATTGAAGAAATCGCTAAAAATGATGCGATTATTAATCGAATTTATTTATCACCATTGGAATTACCTCATGTTATCCAGATCATTAGTGATACCCTGAACTGTGAGCAAGAAATAGTTAAAAATTTAGCCGAATTAGTCCTATTGAAAACCGGAGGGAATCCTTTCTTTATCAACGAGTTTTTGCAATCTTTATATACAGAAAATTTTTTACAATTTGACCTCATTAAGAGAAAATGGCAGTGGGATTTAGACCTGATTCAAGCCAAACAATTCACTGATAATGTAGTAGAATTGATGGTAGGTAAAATTCAGAAATTGCCAGATGATACCCAAAATTTATTAAAAATAGCTGCTTGTATTGGGAATCAATTTGCTTTAGAAATTTTAGGGTTAATGGTGAAAAAATCGGTGGGAGAAATCGCGATCGCTCTTCAAGTAGCAATGGCTGAAAATTTAGTGATTACTGTTGGTCGGATGAGGGATGTAGAATTATTGATTGCTAGTACAGAATTTTCTGATTGGTCAGGATCAACAATTCCATCTCCATCCCTAATTTATAAATTTGTCCATGACAGAATTCAACAAGCAGCTTATTCTTTAATTCCTGATCTCCAAAAAATTCCTACCCATTATCAAATCGGACAAATCCTGCTCCAACAGGTTTACTCAGAGAGTAGAGAAGAGCATATTTTTGAACTCATCAATCAATTAAATTATGGCGCAAATTTAATTACCTCACCCACAGAACGAGATGAATTAGCTCAACTTAATCTAATTGCTTGTCGCAAAGCTAAACACACCAATGCTTATCAAGCTGGTCGTGAATATGCTAATATAGGATTGTCTTTACTAGGTGAAAATGCTTGGACTAGACAATATGAAATGACCCTAGCATTTTCTGACTTAGCTGCTGAATTAGCTGAATTGTGTAATGATTTTACCGCAATGGAAGAATTCATTGAGACGGTAATTATCCAAGCACATTCTTTACTTGAACAAGTCAATGTTTATCGAATTAAAATTCAATCAAAATCCTCTCAAAATAAAATATCTGAAGCCATAGCGATCGCTCAAGAATTATTACAAAAATTAGGGGCAAATTTGCCGGAAATACCAACCAAATCGGATATTCAACAAGCGATCGCCGAAATTGGAGAATTGCTCAAAGAGCGAGAGATTGAAGACTTAGTTAATTTACCAATCATGACCGATCCAGAAAAAATCGCCATTGTCGAGATTGGTAATCGCATCATTCCTGCTGCTAAAAACGCTGGTTCACCCTTATTTCCATTACTAATTACCTTATCAGTTAAACTATCCATTCAATATGGAAATACCGCAGCTTCAGCTTTTGCTTATGGTTGTTATGGAATTATTGCTTGTAATCTTTTACAAGATATCAATACCGGAGTAAAGTTTGGTGAATTAGCAATCCAATTAGTTTCCCAATTGGATGCTAAAACAATCAAAGGGGAAATTTTAGATGTGGTATCGTTATTTATTATCCACCGCAAATCTCACATAAAAAAAACCCTACCACTCTTGCAAGAAGGTTATCAAGCTGCTCTAGAAGTCGGAAATATTCTCTTTGTTGGACTTAATGCTAATACCTACTGTCTCAATGCTTTTTGGTGTGGTCAACCCCTCGTTACCTTAGAACAGGAAATCCGAGCATACTGCTATACTTTAGGACAGTTAAATCAATTAGCACCAGCTAATTGGTGTCGGATCTATTGGCAATCTATTTTAAATTTGCTGGGGGAGAGAGAGAATCCAATTGTATTGTCTGGATCAGCTCTGGAAGAGGCAAAATTTCTACCTTTATTGCAGGAAGCTCATGACTTACTTGGGTTGTATCTTTTCGCTTTATATCAGTTGATCCTTTGCTATCTATTTGGAGAAATTGAATTAGCTAAAAATCATGCAGCTGAAACCAGAAAATATTTAATGTTTTGCAATGGAAATGTAGCGGAACCTGGGTTTTATCTTTATGATTCTTTGACAGCTCTTTCCGGTTTAAGTTCATCATCCGAGGAGCGGGTAGAAGAATTAGCCCGAGTTGAAGAAAACCAAAAACAACTCCAACAATTATGGGCTAAATATGCACCGATGAATCATCAGCATAAAGTTGATTTAGTAGCAGCAGAAAAATGTCGAGTTTTAGGAGAAAGATTAGCCGCGATCGACCTTTATGATCAAGCGATTAAAGGAGCTAAAGAAAATGAATATATTCAGGAAGTAGCTCTTGCTTGTGAATTAGCTGCTCAGTTTTATTTAGCCCAATCTAAAGATATTATTGCTAAAGCTTATATCCAGGAAGCTTGTTACTATTATCAACTCTGGGGAGCCAGAGCTAAAGTCAAGGATTTAGAAAATAAATATGCTCAAATGCTGATTACAAATCAACCCAAAAACTACCATAATCAACATAATATAGTCACCATTTCAGACTCACAATTTAATTTAGATATAGCTACAGTAGTGAAAGCATCTTTAGCAATTTCCCGCGAAATAATGCTGGATAAATTGCTGTCTAGTTTAATGACAATTGTTATTCAAAATGCTGGAGCCCAACGGGGATATTTGATTTCATTAACTCCCGGTAAATTATTGATAGAAGCTGCTGGAAATATCGAAAATGGTGAGATTATTATATTATCATCGATCGCCTCAGAAAATTCTGATCTTTTTGCAGAAGCGATCGTTAACTATGTAGCTAGAACTAAAGAAATTATCGTCTTAAATGATGCTACTAAACCTAGCAAATTTAGCCAGGATATTTATATTAAAAAGTATCGTCCTAAATCAATTCTCTGTCTACCCTTAATTAATCAAAACAAAATTATCAGTATTTTATACTTAGAAAATAATTTGACCACGGGGGTTTTCACTCCTCATCGGTTAGAAGTTTTAAAACTCCTATCAGGACAAGCTGCAATCTCCCTTGAGAATGCTAAACTTTATACTGAAGTTCGCGAAAATGAGAACAGACTCAATCAATTTCTAGAAGGAATACCTGTGGGGATATTTATTCATGATCACAAGGGGAAACCTTTATATACTAATAGCGTTGCTCAACAGCTATTAGGTCAAGGAATTACTACTGATCTTACTAAGGATAATTTATCTCTAACTTATCAAGTTTATCGAGCTGATACAGACCAGCTATATCCCCACGATCAACTACCTGGAATAAGTGCATTAAAAGGTGAGTCTATTAGAGTAGATGATATCGAATTTCGTCACGGCGATCGGGTGATTCCGATTGAAGCTTGGGGAAAACCAATTTATGATGAAAAGGGTAATATTATTTATGGAATGGGGGCATTTCAAGATATTACTGAACGCAAAAAAGCAGAAGCAGAACGACAAAGATTTACCAATGAACTGTTTAAACTCAACCAAGCTTATGAGCGTTTTGTTCCCCGTCAATTTCTCCAATTTTTGAAAAAAACTAGCATTATTGACGTGCAATTAGGAGACCAAGTACAAGTAGAAATGTCTATTCTATTTTCTGATATTCGTGACTTTACTACCCTATCAGAAAAGATGACACCAGATAACAATTTTAAATTTATCAATTCTTACCTGTCGCGGATGGAACCTGCAATTATTGAAAATCAGGGTTTTATTGATAAATATATGGGTGATGCTATTATGGCATTGTTTAGTGGAGAAGCTGATAATGCGGTAAAAGCTGGAATTGCGATGTTAGATTGTCTGGTTGAATACAATCAACATCGGGCTAATTGTGGCTATGTACCGATTCAGATTGGAATTGGAATTAATACAGGAGCATTGATGTTAGGTACAGTGGGAGGAGAAAATCATATGGATGGTACAGTGATTAGTGATGCTGTAAATTTAGCTTCTCGAGTTGAAGGGTTAACCAAACATTATGGAGCATCACTATTAATTACAGAACAGACTTATATGCGGTTGAGTTATCCTGATAATTATGCCATGAGAATAATCGGTACAGTCAAGGTAAAAGGAAAATCTGAATCAGTAACTATGTATGAAGTTTTTGATGCTGACCCAAGGGAAATTAAACTGGGAAAATTGGCAACTCTGCCAACTTTTACAGAGGCTTTATCATTGTATAATCAGGGAAAATTAACTCTAGCTATGCCCTTATTTGTAGCTTGTTTAGAACAGAATCCAGACGATCGGGTTGCCCAAATTTATTTTCAGCGTTGTCAACAACAGGATATCTCACAATTATGAGAAATTAGAAGTTAAAAATTTGGCGATCGCTGGATGATCATGTACCATCTGAATTTTCAACTAAATTTTTAATCACCAGCTTAACTATGCTTAACATCCCTGGATTTTCTAGACCGACTGAAATCTATGAAAGTGCTAACTCCCTGGTTTATCGAGCTATCCGGGAAGCAGATCACCAATCTATCATCTTAAAAGTCTTGAAAGAAGACTATCCTACCCCCGAGGAACTTGCTCGTTACCGTCGAGAATACGACATTATTAAATCCCTCAATTCCCCTGGGGTTGTCCAAGTCTATGACTTGCAGAAATATCAAAACACGCTGGTCATGTCAATGGAAGATTTCGGGGGTAAATCATTAAAAATTTGGTTGGAACAGCGACCTTTTACATTAGCTGAATTTTTGCCAATTGCGATCGCTACTACGAAAATTTTAGGACAAATTCATACTGCTAACATCATTCATAAAGATATCAACCCATCAAATATCGTTTTTAATCCCGAAAATGGGCAAATAAAAATCATTGACTTTGGAATTGCTACCCAATTGACTCAAGAAACCCCAGTCTTAAAAGATCCCAATATTCTGGAAGGAACTCTTGCTTATATGTCTCCAGAACAAACCGGAAGAATGAACCGACCGCTCGACTATCGAACTGATTTTTATTCCCTGGGGATGACTTTTTATGAACTATTGACTAACCAATTACCTTTTTCTTCCAATGATCCTTTAGAATTAGTCCATTGTCAGATTGCCAAACTACCACTTCCACCAGCTAAACTTAATTCTGAAATTCCTCAAATCATTTCAGAAATAGTGATGAATTTGATTGCTAAAAATGCCGAAGATCGATATCAAAGTGCTGTTGGTATCCAAGCTGATTTAGAAGAATGTTGGCATCAATTGCAAGCTGATCAAAGTATATCTAATTTTCCCCTCGGTCGTCAAGATATTTCATCTAAATTCCAGATTCCCCCAAAACTCTATGGTAGAGACAGAGAAATTGAAACTTTATTAACCGCTTTTGAACGAGTCAGTTTACAGCAAAGCGAATTGATGTTAATTACCGGATCTTCAGGGATTGGTAAATCAAAATTAGTCCAGGAAATTTACAAACCAATTACCAAAAAACGCGGTTATTTTATTTCTGGTAAATTTGATCAGTATCAACGTAATATTCCCTACAGCGCCCTAGTAACTGCTTTTCAAGAATTAATTAAGCAGCTCTTAACAGAACCAGAAATACAACTGGAGCAATGGCGCAAAAAGCTTTTAGCCGCAGTTGGAGTGAACGGACAAGTAATTGTCGAAGTTATTCCAGAAATCGAACTAATTATTGGTCAGCAACCAGCACTACTAGAACTTGATGCAAATCAATCACAAAATCTGTTTCACTTAGTATTTCAGAACTTTATTAAAGTCTTTATTAAACCAGAACATCCCTTAGTCTTATTTCTAGATGATTGGCAATGGGCGGATGGGGCATCATTAAAATTAATCGAATTATTATTAATGAGTGTGATGGCAACTCCTGGACTTTTTTTAATTGGTACTTATCGAGATAACGAAGTTTCTGCTGCCCATCCCTTAATGTTAACTATTGATAAAATTGCTAAACAAGGAGTACCTGTAAATCACATTTACCTATCTCTATTAGATTTATCAACAGTTGCACAACTCATTAGTGAAACGATCAAGAGTGATCCAACTAAAGTCAAAGATTTAGCTGAGTTAGTTCTCTTTAAAACAGGAGGTAATCCTTTTTTTATTAATCAATTTTTGCAGTCACTTTATTTAGAAAATTTGTTAAAATTTGATTTATCTCAGAGTGAATGGCAATGGAATTTAGAGCAAATTAAAACCTGTGGATTTACTGATAATGTAGTTGATCTGCTAGCCAATAAGATGCAAAAACTGCCGAAAAGTACCCAAGATTTGTTAAAATTAGCGGCTTGTATTGGAAATTTATTTGATTTAAAAATTCTGAGTTTAATTAGTGGAAAATCTCTGGCAGAAATGGTAAATCATTTACATATAGCAGTAAGTGATAATTTAATTATCCCTAGTCATAATGAAAGAAACAGAGAATTAGCCATAATTCTCAGTGAATCTAACATAAGCAATGAATTTAGTGGGTACTCTTTACCAAGTAACTTTTCCCAATCCATCGAATACAAATTTGCCCATGATAAGATTCACCAAGCTACTTATTCATTAATTCCACCATCAGAACGCGCAATCGCCCACTATCAAATTGGCAAATTAATACTAGCCCAAATCTCTCCCACCGCTCAAGCAGAGCAAATTTTTACAGTAGTACATCAATTAAACTATGGAATCGGGCTAATTGAAAACCAAACCGAACGGGATTACTTAGCTCAATTAAATCTTTTTGCTGGTCGCAAAGCTAGAGCTACTAGTGCTTATCAAACAGCTTATGAATATGCAGAAATAGGAATCAACTTACTTGATCTTCAATCTTGGGAACGCGACTATGAAATGACCTTAAAATTGCACGAACTCGGCACCGAGGTGGCTTCCCTATCTGGTAAATTTGAGCAGATGGAAAAGTGGTTTAATTCCGTAATTAATCATGCTCAGACTTCCCGAGATAAAGTTGGGGTAACTCTTGTCAAAATTCAAGCATTAATTTCCCAAAATCAGCTTTTAGCAGCAATAGCGATCGGTGAATCAATGCTCAAAGAATTAGGAGTCGAATTTCCTGAACACCCAACCAGAGAGCATATTCAGCAGGTAATGCTCGAAATTTATGACTTGATTAAGCAGAATCAAGCGAGGGAGGATCACCATCAATCGATCGAAGATTTATTTCATCTCCAAGTAATGGTAGATCCCCAAAAAATAGCAATTATGCAAGTAGCAACTAGAATTACCTCAGTTTATTTCATAATCGGTTCACCCTTATTTGTATTGGTAGTTGCTCTCCAGGTAAATTTATCACTTCAGTATGGTAATAGTCCAACTTCAGCGATTAGCTACGCAGCTTATAGTGGTTGTTTAATTAACTTTTTCCAGGATGTAAAAACCGCGATCCAGTTTAATCAATTAGCTTATCATCTAGCTACAGCACCAGAGGGAAAAAATATTCGTGCAGAAACTTTTGGTCTCATCGGACTCTTTTTACATCATCAGTCTCATTTACGAGAAACCCTACCAATTTATCAAGCAGGTTATCAAGCAGGTTTAGAAACAGGTAATCTCGAATTCGTTGGACATAATGGACAAGCATTTTGTTTAAATTCCTATTTATGTGGTCGTAATTTAGCAGAATTAGAGCCAGAAATTCGCGCTTATCGTCAACAATTGTTTGAACTCAATCAGATTACATCAGCAAATTATTGTTCAGTTCATTGGGAAACCGTCCTATTCCTGTTGGATAATCCCGCTCAAATTGAACTTACTTTTACCAATCAGAGTGCTGAAGAAAAACTGGTTGCTCAATCCCTGTTATCTCAGGATGCTCGGGTATTTTTCTTTTATCTCAATAGTGCTATGTTAAAATTTATACTGGGTGATATTCCTCGAGCTAAAGCTGATATTATTCGCGCTCGACAATATCTAGCAGAACGGAGTGGTACTACTTGCGAAGTTATTTTATATTTTTACGATTCTCTCATTACTCTTGCTATTGTTCCTGAGTCTAAAGCTGAATTAGAATTACAGCAACAACAAATCGAAAAAAATCAAACCAAATTGCAATTCTGGGCTGAACAAGCACCAATGAACTATTTGCATAAGTGGCAATTAGTAGAAGCAGAAAAATGTCGCATTTTAGGAGATAGATTAGCGGCGATCGACTTTTATGATCAAGCAATTCAAGGAGCTAAAGAGCATGAATTTATCCAGGAAACTGCGATCGCTTATGAATTAGCAGCTAAGTTTTATCTATCCCAAGGTAAAGAGCTAAATGCCAAATCTCATCTCCAAGAAGCTTATTACTGTTATCAACTCTGGGGAGCAGTAGTTAAAATCAAAGATTTAGAACATCGATATCCGCAATTACTAGTCAAAACTCAAGCAAAAATTAAAGATATTAACAATCCAACTACATTAATTACAACTACTGGGGAGAACTCTCATCTAGATATCGTCACAGTCATGAAAGCATCTTTAGCTATTTCTAGCGAAATCCTGCTGGATAAATTGCTCTCTAGTTTAATAAAAATTGTGCTGGAAAATGCTGGAGCAGAACGGGGATATCTGATTTCACTATTGCCAGGTAAATTTCATATAGAAGTTGTCGGCAGTATTGAAAATAATCAAATTAATGTATTATTATCCATACCAACAGAAAATTCTGATCTTTTCTCCGAAGCGATCGTTAATTATGTAGCTAGAACTAAAGAAATTGTAGTTTTAAATGATGCAACGGAAACTGATAAATTTAACCATGATATTTATATTAAAACACATCAGCCTAAATCAATCCTCTGTCTACCATTAATTCATCAAAACAAAATTATTAGTATTGTCTACTTAGAAAATAATTTAACCATAGGAGCTTTCACTTCCGATCGCTTAGAAGTTTTAAAACTTCTATCGGGACAAGCTGCAATCTCCATTGAAAATGCCAAACTTTACAGCGAAATCCGGGAAAATGAGAACAGACTCAATCAATTTCTAGAAGGAATACCTATAGGAATATTAATTCACGCTCCCGATGGTAAACCTTTATACACTAATCGGATCGCGCAACAGCTACTTGGTCAAGGAGTGAGAGCAGATACAACCATAGAAAATTTAGCTGAAACTTATGAAATTTATCTGACAGGTACAGATCAACTATATCCGAGCAATCAAATACCTGGAATCAGTGCATTACAAGGTAAAAATACCAGAGTAGATGATATTGAACTGCGTCACAGCGATCGGATTATTCCCATTGAAGCTTGGGGAAAACCGATTTATGATGAACAAGGTAATATTAGTTATGGAATGGGGGTATTTCAAGATATTACCGATCGCAAAAAAGCGGAAGCGGAACGACAAAGATTTACCAATGAATTATCGCAACTTAACCAAGCATATCAACGCTTTGTCCCTCGTCAATTTCTCCAATTTTTACAAAAATCTAGCATTACTGACGTGCAATTAGGAGACCAAGTTCAACTAGAAATGTCTATCTTATTTTCTGATATTCGTGACTTTACCACCCTATCAGAAAAAATGACACCAGCCGACAATTTTAAATTTATCAATGCTTATCTGTCACGGATGGAACCTGTAATTATTGAAAATCATGGTTTTATTGATAAATATATTGGTGATGCTATTATGGCACTATTTAGCGGAGCAGCAGATCATGCGGTGAAAGCTGGAATTGCCATGTTACATCGTCTGTTTGAATATAATCAGTCTCGCATTAATTCTGGCTATATCCCAATTCAAATTGGGATTGGAATTAATACGGGAGCTTTGATGTTAGGAACAGTCGGTGGACAAAATCGCATGGATGGTACAGTGATTAGTGATGCTGTAAATTTAGGTTCTCGAGTTGAAGGTTTAACCAAAAATTATGGAGTATCACTATTAATTACTGAACAAACTTATACGCGGTTGAGCAATCCCCATAATTATGCAATTAGAACAATTGATACAGTACAAGTTAAAGGAAAATCTCAATTGGTGACTGTATATGAAGTTTTTGATGCTGATTCAGTCGAAATTAAAGTCGGTAAATTAGAAACGCAGTCAACCTTTATTGAGGCTTTATCGTTGTATAATCAGGGAGAATTAACTCTAGCTATGCAATTATTTGCAGCTTGTTTAGAACATAATCCCGGCGATCGTGTAGCCCAAATCTATTTTCAGCGCTGTCAGACATAGAAACTTGGGCGTTTTGGGGCTAAAGGATTTGCCGATCGGCCCCAAGTTGACCAGATTTGCTTCTGAGCAAATAAAAATCAGATAAAAGAAACTAGAAAATCGTGGAATGACTAAACAACCTGATGCAGATTACGATAGTCCTTGGAAAGAAACCCTAAACTTGTATTTTGAGCCTTTTCTGACTTTTTGTTTTCCGGAAATCTCGAAGGACATTGACTGGAGCAAAGGATATGAAACGTTAGACGCAGAATTGCAAGAAGTAGTGCGAGATGCCCAAACCGGGGATCGACTTGCAGACAAGCTAGTCAAAGTTTGGCGACTTAATCGCACCAAAGAAACTTTATTATTGATACATATAGAGATTCAAGGAGGAGTAGATGTAGAATTTGCCAAGCGGATGTTTATCTACAATCATCGCTTATTTGACCGTTATAATCGAGAAGTAATTAGTTTAGCAGTATTAGGAGATAACCGAAAATCTTGGCGTCCTAATAATTATGGCTATAGCTTTGGCGGATTTAGCAGTCGGTTAAACTTTCCCACTGTAAAATTGCTAGACTACCAAAAAGAATGGGAAAGACTCGAACAAAGCACCAATCCATTTGCTGTCATTATTATGGCACATTTAACCGCTAAGAAAACCACTAGAGATCCACAAAAAAGATTTCAAGGAAAATTAAGCATGGTGCGGGGACTCTTTGAGCGAGGCTATGAGCGAGAGCAAATCTTGGAGTTATTCCGGTTAATTGACTGGATGATGGTATTACCAACCCAACTAGAACAGGAGTTTCGGGTCGAGTTCAGACGTTATCAGGAGGAAAAGAAAGTGCCATATATTACCAGTATTGAACGTTTAGCCAAAGAAGAAGGTAGACAGGAAGGTAGACAGGAAGGTAGACAAGAAGGTAGACAGGAAGGTAGACAGGAAGGTAGACAGGAAGGTAGTTTACAAACAGCTCACGAAAATATTATTATTGTTTTGGAAGCCAGATTTGGAGAAATTCCAGATCCATTAAGAGCAGACCTTAATCAAATCCAAGATTTAACCCGATTAGGGCAGCTGTTAAGGAGCAGTATTGCGATCGCATCTTTAGCAGACTTTGCCCAAGAAATTTCTCCAAGTTAGTCGCAAGGAGGGGGTGTTATTAATCCCCTCTACTTCGATTTCATTTTTCTGGGCGATCGCGATCGGCAAATTAAACCCATCAGCTACTTGAATATTTTCTTTAATAATTTTTTTCTATTTCTAACTCAGCTTCACGTAGCCGATCGCCAACATAACCAAGAGAATCTGTCAAATGTTTATGCCAATAATTCCAAGCTTTATCTGCTTCGGGAACATCTTTGCCCCTATGTCCACCGGGAAATACATTAAATTCATTCATTACTCCCAAATTATCTAACTTTTGGTGAAACTCGCGGGATTCTCGCTGAAACCCATTTTCTTTTTCACCAGCATCTAAATAAATTTTCAAATTTTTGCGCTGATCTTCACTCAGACGATCAATATAAAACATTGGACTATCTTCACGACTATTTTTATCAATAAAATAACCACTATGACTAAATAGAATTGCAAAACGATGGGGTTTATGTAAACCAATATTCACTGCTCCCCAACCTCCAGAAGATAGTCCACCGATCGCCCAGAAATGGGGTTGAGTTTTGGTCCGATAACGATGTTGTACTTCTTCTGCTAATTCATCACCGATCGCTGTGATCATCCGCTCATCAGTATTATCTGTATAAACTGGATCTAGCGCAATACTAGAACCCCCTTTCCCATAACCATCAGGGGTAATAATAATTGCATCAGGTAACCGTTTACATTGATTAAGTTGTTGCCTCACCGCGATCGCTTGTCCTGCGGTAAACCAATTGGTAGGATTACCATGACCTCCATGTAGTAAGAAAATAACTGGGTATCTACGCTCTGGGTAATGCTGATAATCTACTGGTAACGCTACACCATAAGTGCGCGGGATACCCAGCACCTGGCTTTGATAAGTGACGAGCTGAAAATTGACATTCGTTTGGAAATCAATAATTTTTGGACAATTCCAATGTTGATGATAGATTTCCCTAAATCCTTTAGATGACCCGCTAATTACCAAAACCATGAAAAGTATTATTCCTAGTCCTACAGGATGCTTGTATTTTTCCAGCATAAGTCAGTTGATAGCGCGTGGCTAAGGGTCAAGTTACTAGTGGTTAAGCAAACTTTATTAGATCTAAAGTTATGTTTAAGGTAAAGATTTATGGTAAATAAGCTGAAATTAGGCAAACCACACCACCAGGAACGAGAAATTCGCTCATTAAACCACATCCTGCTGTATTGTAGATGAAGTCGGTGGCGAATTTTTTCTTCGCCTCAACAGAATAGTAATCATTATTACTATCACCATCCTGTCACTATTAATTTTTCTACCTGAGTCCAAACCATGGCTACATCTGCTCCCGAATCATCATCCCTTGCACCCAGCCAATGGTGGCGGGGTTTAACTTTGGTACTTTTAGCAACTTTATTTTTATCAATCCAAAATGTTTTAGTGAGAATTGCTCAATATGATGGCAAATATCCCTTAAAAATTATCGGTGGACTAATCCCAGCCAATATATATGTTATTCCCGATCCAACAATTCCGCTCCAAGTGCCTCTTTTAGTCCTGTTGGTGAGAATTACTTTTGTTGTTCCCCTACTCTGGAGTATGTTACCGTTGCTCAAACCAGGAGCCTGGGAAGAAGCAAGTGCTGTGGTTAAAGGTAGCGATCGCCATCTCCAATTAAGAATTATTGCCGCTGGGATATTACTATTTTTATCGCAAACAGGTACATACATAGCCGTTTCTATTGTTGGTCCGGCTACCGCGCTGACAGTTTTCTTTATTTATCCCGTCATCACCACCTTATTAGCATGGCGATTATTTGGCGATCGCCCTTCTTGGAAACAATGGGTCGCGATCGGTTTAATTATTAGTGGCTGTACTTGGGTATTATTTAGCACTATTCCTGGTGCCAAGTTTGGTACTGATATCGTTGGGTTAATCGCTGCTGCTATAGCTGGGATTGTTTTTGCGATGGAAGGTATTATTGCTCAATCCTGCTTTAGCAAAGTCAATCCTGCTACATTTACGGGGTTAATTTTTACGGTTGAATTTGTGGTATTATTATTAGTAGATTTAACTTTTATCCATATCACTTTAAACCCCGGATTGATCATCATGGGTGGTTTACTGTGTTTAGCAACTTTATCTGGTTATTTATTTAACAATTTTGGCATTAAATCAATTGGTGCAGCGCCAACTGCTATTATTGGTTCTAGCGGTCCAGCAGTAACTGCAATTTTAGCTGTGTTAATTGTCAATGATAAAACACCTGATTGGGCAGCAATTTTTCTGGTAACTATTGGTGTGGTATTAATGAATTTAGCCAAACTCCAAAACCAACCTACAGTAATCTTATTAGATGATGATGATGATGATGATGATGATATCTAGTTTAAGTGAGGGATTAATTCCGAAAATTTCTCCAAAATCAATTATTTAATTTGGTAAATAAAGGTCAAAGTTGCCCAAGTATTTACATCAAGAACATAATCCTCAGTGGCGATTGGATTAGTAGTTTTATTGACACTTACTTCATGTAAATCTTGTAAAATTGCTTGGACTACTTCAAAAGGTTTAAATAATACACCCATTTGTTGGGTTCCTGGGATTGGTAACATTCCTCCTGCTAATACATTGAGAGTGTGCTGAAAAGGAGCCAAACTAAAGATAATTTGAGTTTCAACTAACCCTGATGGACCACGAATATCCCAATCTAAATCACCATAACTGGTCGGTAGGGTTAATGTTGTTCCAGGTAAAATTGGTGCTGGTTGTTGAACGGTCGCAATTTGGCTAGGGTCTTCTGGGCTATTACTACTGGATAAACGATAAAATGCGATCGCACGACCACTACTATCTAAACCTAACAACATGAAATATATTGGAATATCACTATAATTATGTAACTGATACTGAATTCGACTACCAATCGGTACAGTTGCGATCTCTGCTACTGGGGAATTAGGATGATCGGCTAAGGTACTGCGTTCAATTAAAATTTGTGGTTGCGGCAAGATTTTTGCTAAGGTTGCTCCTACTGCTAACCCCGATGAACCTTGATTAGCGGTAACACGTAATAATTTGACTGCGCGTAGTTTTTGTAAATTGGGAATCACTCGCTGGACAGCTGATTTAACTGCTTCTCCACCTACTCCCAGAGTATTGGGAATTAATTCTTGGCCGAGAGAAAATAATCCGTAGCTACCTTGGGGAATAGCAGGTAAGGGAGTTGTAGGAGTTTGGGCGATCGGGGTTGATGGAACTCTTCCAAATACATAATCTGCTAGTTGAGGGGTTTCACTGGGGACGATCGAGGTAACATGGGCAATAGTGGCAAAAGCACTGGTTGCGTCTACTCGCTCAATTCTAGTTAAACTAGGATCAATTGCCACAACCAAATCAATTTGTCGGGGAATAATGCGAATTGATTCTCGGACTAATTGTCCAATTTTGATTTGACCATTACCAACTAAGTTTACTTGAGCGGTCAAACCATCGTGGGAGCGAACTTGCATCCCAACTGGTTCAGCGAGATCATCATTATTAATCGGTATTGAGGTGAATAGAGAATTAATACCGTAGACATCTAACAGGATTGGTGGTAATCCACCTAACCATAAGCGTGCAGTTTTCCCATCATCTCCAACGGTTTTTACTACACCCACAGCAGGTATGGGTAAGAGAGAATCAGTCAGTAGTCTGAGGTCTGTAGGAGTGAGTGTTGGGTCTACTAACGAGGGTGTCTCTGACCATACTTGTGGTACTTGGATATTACCAGTAATTTGGGCGATCGCTTCTACAGCTCGACTCAGAGAAAATTGCAATGTGGTGGGAGAAGTCGCTAACCAGAGATTTTGAGTAAAAGTATAAGTAAAAATCCCTGCACTAAAACCATTCCACTGTGCTTCCACCGCAATTTGGTTTGGTCCAGATGCAGTTAGAATAATTCCTGAATTACCAGTTTGAGCGATCGCTTGTTGGTTCAGATCCGCTTGTAAGGTTATTTCTGCGGGATTGGGATTACCGACAGGAAGATAGGGACGAGACCGAATGCGTAAATTTCCGATCGTTCCAGATGTACTCGGAGTATAGCTAGTATCCAGGATCGCGATCGCTGTTTCAGTTTTGAGCGATCGCCATAACGACCATAAGGTATCAAAGAGGAGATCATTAACTATCGGAGTTTCCGGAGCGATCGAACTATCTACAGGAACCAAAGAATTTTGGTATTTTTCTGGGGTTCCCTGGGGCAAATTTAGTCCATCATTAATTTTTTTGACCCGACTACCATAACCACTAAAATGGAATACCACCAAATCTCCACTCTGGGCTTGTGCAATTAAGTGAGATTGGAAAGCATCTTCAATATTTTGCCTAGTTGCTTCTTTATTGGTCAGAGTCAGAATTGCTCCCGACTCAAATCCAAACCGATTAATTAGCAGTTCGCGCTGTAATTCCACATCGGTGGTACAACCAGCCAAAGCTGCTTCTGGATACTGATTTATACCTACCAGTAACGCTAGTTTGCGGGGAGCAGTCACAGCCAAAGCTGCTAAATGAGCCTGATCGCCCAATTGCCACCATCCAGCCTTACTAATCCCTAGGGTTACCAGTGCCCACCTGGCTTGTTGTAAAAATTCCCGTCCTGTTCAGTCCCATTCTCTTTTCCTTACATTCCACCCGATGCAGTAAATTTTCGGGTAGCTATGCTCGTTGATAATGCTAACTTGACTTGACTGCTGTGGCAGTTGGGTACTGCTATAGTGGTGTTTGTTTGGATCATTCTCCGGGTTCTCATCATACCACTTATACATTGGCTAATCATCTTCAGTATGGGGAAATTTTAATTTTTATTTTAAATTTCACATTTTATTCTGTTTGACCACAGCTCCCTGGAGCTTTCAGCGCAGCTTCATCCAGACATTGAGTAATTTCTGCACCCCATCCTGACTGATAACTGATGTTAGCTAAGGCATTTAAAAGAGCAGCTTGGCTAAATCCTGCTGCTTCCAGCTTAATGAAAAAATCTTTAATTTGCTGATTTAATAATTCCTCATCAGCTTCCCAAGCAATCAATTGGCGAGTCGCAACCAAGCAATCTTCAGCTAATTCATAAACGATCCCATGATCAGCAGATATCCTTTCACTTATTTTGCGATAGAAACCTTGCCAGAGAACTGATTTTCCATAAAATTCCTCATCTTCAGGAGCGCGACGAATCTCAATGATTCTATCCCGAAAAATCTCGACATAGCCAATTTGGCCAACTTTTACCGCAGGGGGATCGCACTTTTGTCCAGATACTTCATTCATCACTACATCCTTCGGCGATTTTTACCAGCGCTGAATGCTTTGGATCAACAAAATTGCTAATTTTTGGTAGCCTAATAATATAAATTCTCAAATTACCAATTACCAGCTCTAAAAAATACTTGGTGGTGAATCTAGCTAATTTTCACCACCATGACCCAAAAATCTTAATAAGCTTCCACAGGAATTCTCATTGCCCGAGCTAATTCGGCTGCAACTTCTGGACGAGAAAACTCTGGTGGAGGTAGTTCTCCTTGTCGTAACAATTCCCGAACTTTAGTCCCAGACAAGTGAATCCGCTGTTCCGGAGTGCTAGGGCTAGTCTTACTTGTTGCCATACTTTGGGTTACAGTACAGTAAAAAGCGTGTTCAAACTTCATCGGGATAATGCCCAATTCCCTAGGTTCAAACTGATCAAAAATATGTTGAGCATCGTAAGTCCCATAATAATTGCCTACTCCAGCATGATCTCGACCGACAATAAAATGGGTACAGCCGTAATTTTTCCGGACTAAAGCATGAAAAATTGCTTCTCTCGGGCCAGCATAACGCATCGCGGCTGGATTAATTGCTAAAACCACCCGTTCTTTAGGAAAATACCGTTCTAACAAAATTTCATAACATCGCATCCGCACATCTGCGGGAATATCATCTTCTTTAGTTGCTCCCACTAAAGGATGAAGGAATAAAGCATCTACTGTTTCTAAAGCACACTTTTGGATATATTCATGGGCACGATGAATGGGGTTGCGAGTTTGGAAACCAACCACCGTTTTCCAACCATGGGATTGAAAAATCTGCCGTGATTGGGCAGGATCAATTTGA
Organism: uncultured cyanobacterium; assembly: GCA_963744145.1. Taxonomy (GTDB): domain Bacteria; phylum Cyanobacteriota; class Cyanobacteriia; order Cyanobacteriales; family CAWUOF01; genus CAVUSO01. Next base: position 4,639,804 of record CAVUSO010000001.1, read on the forward strand.
TATTTGGGAAAAAGAGGATGCAAATCTCTTTGCATTAACCAAACTGGACCTGCTAGGTTAATTGCCCCTTGCTGATACAGTACATTTACTCCTGGATGCTCAAGGTCTTCTGTCTGGTAGACTTTAGTTGCCTCAAGTGCTTTGTTATAGCGATATTTTTGGGTTAACTCTAAAACCCCAATAAAACGACCACTTGGATCATCTAAACGGAGCCAACTTCCTTCCTTCAGTGGTTCTGCTAATTCTTCACTAATTGAAAGTGTGATCGGAATTGACCAAGCTACTCCGTTGATTAAGTGCATCTCGGTGATCACTTCCTCATAGTCGGCTTTTTCCATAAAACCAGTCAGAGGACTAAATCCACCGATCGCGATCATTTCTAGATCTGAACAAGCTCGCTGATCTAATTGAATCCGGGTCAGATGATTTGCTTGTTCGAGAAATTCTTGTCTTTGAGCAGGGGTAGCGATCCGATTAATGAGATGACCCCCGTGTGGGGCGATCCAGTCTGGATGTTGACTCATGTGGACTTTTACTTACTGATTTAAGCTGTATCCAAATTATATTATTTTCTGTGAAAACTACCTGGATCAGGGTTTAATCTATTGTTTAGTTAAGTTCCCAGCATTTGTAAATTGTATAAACTTGCATACAATCCTCCTTGATGCAGGAGTTCATCGTGACTACCTGACTCGATTACCTGTCCTCGCTTGAGGACTAAAATCCGATCGACATTACGGATTGTGGAAAGTCGATGGGCAATAATTATGGCTGTCCGGTTTTCTAAAAGATGCTCTAAAGCATCTTGAATTAAACTTTCTGTACCCACATCTAAGCTCGCTGTTGCTTCATCTAATACTAAAATCTCTGGATTCCGCACCGCAGCTCGTGCAAAAGCTAAAAGTTGTTTTTGACCTGCTGATAAGTTTGTACCTCTCTCTCGTAATTGGGTATCATATCCTTGGGGTAATTGTTCAATAAAACTAGCCACATTGGTTTTGGTAGCTGCTACTTGAATTTCTGTGAAAGAATATTCATCTCCTAAGGTAATATTTCTTTTGACATCCCCAGCAAATAAAAAACCTTCTTGGAGAATTACACCTAAATGTCTTCTTAATTCTGCTTGAGCCATTTCCCGAATATCTATCCCATCGATCAGAATACGTCCCCTAGTCGGTTCGTATAAACGACACAATAAACGAATGATCGAACTTTTTCCAGCTCCCGTCGGACCAACTAAGGCGATCTTTTCTCCTGGATGAATGGTAAAATCTAAGTCTTTCAAGACAAATTCATCTTCTTTATAAGCAAACCAAACTCTCTCAAATCGAATTTCACCTGTTCTAATCGTTGCTGAGAAAGAATTTTGATTAATTGGATCACGAATTTCAATTGGTTCGTTTAAAATTTCACTAATTCGTTCGATCGCAGTAAACCCAGCTTGAATTGCTGTGAATTTTTCCGCAAATTGTCGTAAAGGATCAAATAAACGCTGGGCAAATAAAATAAATGATGCTAAAACCCCGAAATTCAGAGAGTTGTGCATAATTTGCCAACCACCTAGACACAATACACCACTAATTGCGACTAAAGCAATCCATTCTAAAGTTGCAGAAACTGCGGAATCGTAAAAAATAGTTTTGTCGATCGCTTCGATATAGTTTTGATTATTTACTCTAAATAGTTCCGCGTTTAATTTTTCTCTCCGAAATAATTGCACGATCCCAATCCCGGTGATATTTTCTTGGATTTGAGCATTCAGCGATGATAACTCATCTCGGGCTAGATAATTTGCTTGGCGGTATTGTTGCTGAAAATAAACTATTAGTCCAGTAACGGGAATTAGCATTAAGATTAACATTAAAGCTAATTGCCATTGTAAAAAAAACATGGTGATCATGATAGCGAGCATCGAAAATAAATCACTAATAATTCCGATCGCACCAGTGGAAAAAACTTCTCCTAATGCGTCCACATCGCTAGTCAGACGAGTAATTAATTTTCCAACCGGAGTGCTATCGAAAAATCTAACTGCTAAAGAACTAACATGGTGAAATAAATCATTACGAATATCTGTAGTAATTTTTTGACCGATTTTTTGGACTAAAAAGCTTTGCGTTGATTCCAGTCCTAAGCGGGTAATTATAGTTAATAATAATAACCAATCCAGAATCGCTAATCCTTGGACAAGCGTTTGATTTTGTAAAAAAAACCAAGTCGATTCATTCCGAAGTAAGGAAATTGCTTGTCCAAAGATAATGGGCTGAATAGCACCAGCTATGGATAATGGCACTAACAAGATTAGCACTCTTAAGAGCAATTGTCCACTGCGACGCGCATAGGGAACCAAACGCAAAAACAAGCGCCAATCATTTTCTCGGTTTAAGCGCGATCGCTGTTTTCGTTCAGGTAATAATTGGTTGAGCCGATAATTTTCCTCGGTTTTTTTCTTATGATCATTCATTCGTTTCAGCCTCACCAGTTATCCCCAATCAATATTAACAATATTTGAGATATTTTGACATCGCCATATGGTAGGGGCGTATAGCAATACGCCCCTACCATATGGTAGGATCATCTAAACAGGACTCAAGGTTAGCGATCGCAATTTCCCAATCCAATCATCCAAATTATCCATATTGAGACGATAACTCAAAGGATGAGCAATGAGTCTTGCGGTGCTTTCAAACAAAACTTCGATCTCAATCAACCCATTTTCTTGGAGAGTACGACCAGTAGAAACTAAATCCACGATCGCTTCTGACATCCCCGTAATTGGTCCAAGTTCAACGGAACCATAGAGAGGGATAATTTCGACTGGTAGTTCTAAATTTTGGAAATGTTCGCGGGCACAATGAACAAATTTAGAAGCAACTCTACCATGAGGTGGTAATTCCAGCGATCGGCGATAGGGACTAGAAGCTTTGACCGCAACAGACATCCGACATTTCCCAAACTTGAGATCTAGTAGATGAGCGACTTGAGATTTTTTTTCTCGCAACACATCATAACCAACAATTCCCAATTGTGCTTGACCATATTCTACATAAACTGGTACATCTTGCGCTCTGACTAGCAATGCTTTCGCTCGATGGTTAGGGTCATTTATTTGTAATTGACGGTTAGTTGAGTCCAGAAAGCTACTAAAATCTAACCCAACTGCTTGTAGCAGTTTGATACTATCATTCAGTAGGGCACCTTTGGGTAATGCAACAGTAAGCATAAGACTATTGGCAAATTTAAACTTGAGATGTTTAATTCTCCCATGTTTTTTGCCGATAAATTTTTTCTTGGTCTGATTTCACTTTTCAGGGTGAAGGAGATGTAGAATTACTTTGGCTATTGGGAGGAGAAACAATATTTGGGTTTTGAGGTTCTGCCCCATCTACTAAACTTACATCTAAATTGTATTTAACTTCTGATAATCCTTCTTTAATGTTAATTTCTACATAATAATCTCCTTCCGCGGGGAGAATTCCTGTCCATTCGGCAACATCCTGTCCATTTTCGACAATTTCCTGATTGAGCCATATAGTCATTAAAACTTCCCCATTGGTAATTGTAGCACTTAACTTTTGTCCAGCTTTTCCTTTAATAATAAAATAAGTGATTTCCCGATTCTTAATACTTCGTTCTAACAAGGCTTTTTGACCTGGAAGTAGATTGAGGGTTTCAGTATAAGTAATTATTTCATTGTGAGAATTAGATGGGGTTTTATTTGGCGTAGTAATAGAATTATTATCAACATCTGTATCAGCAGTTTTTTTAGCAGGTATAGTTGGGAAAAAAGAGCCGACTAACATCATGGGAGCAACAGCAATGAAAATCAATATACCACCAATAATCACCTTACTAATTCCAGTTTGATTGCCTAAAAAGCTATTTTTAGATGTCCTAGGGCGAGAATTTTTTCGATATTTACTAGCAGAATTACGATTAACACTTTTCTGGTCAGCAGATAAGGGAGATGCAATGATTTCGGCTGACACCAGACCACTAATCGCTCGTAAAGCTAAGAGAACTTCATTAGCTGATTGGTAGCGATTATTCGGTCGAGGACTAAGCATTTTATTCAAAATTTGGGCAAACCGGGTACTCAAAGTCGGCACCCATTGATGCCAACGCCAACTCATGCTACTTTCATCGAATAACTCCTGGGGTTTTTTCCCAGTCATTAAGACAACTACTGTCACCGCTAAAGCATAGAGATCACTATTAGGGTAAACAGTTCCAGTTTGGAGTTGTTCCGGTGGTGCATAACCAATTTTACCTACAGCAGTACCAGAACTATGATTTTGAGAAGTTTCAAAATGGTATGCTCCAGCTTTAACTACACCAAAATCGATCAGAACCGGTCGCTGATCGTCTGCACGACAAATAATATTATCTGGAGCAATATCTCGATGAATAATGCCTTGACTATGAATATATTCTAAAATTGGTAAGATCTGCTGTAAAAATTCGGACATTTCCCATTCTGAGAAAAACCGTTTTTCTGGTAGACGTTCTGCGAGTAATCTCCGATAGGTTTTTCCTTCGACATAATCTTGGACTAAAAAAAACCGTCCTCCCTGTTCAAAAGATGCTAAAAACCGTGGAATTTGCGGATGTTGAATTTGATAAAGTACCTTAGCTTCCCTCGCAAATAAGTCCTGAGATTTATTGAGTACATAATCATCAGTTATTTGGGGGTTATATTCTTTTAAAACACAAGCTTCATTAAAACGAGATTGGTCTTCTGCTAAATAAGTACGACCAAATCCACCCTGACCCAAAACTTTTGTCAAGCGGTAACGAGTTTGCAGAATAGTTCCTGGTTGAAAAGCTGGTTGCATGACAAGTTAAAATTTTCATACTAAACTAATTGTTCCCTAGCAAAGGCTAGCAACGGTCAATGCGAATTCTCCTAGTTGATGATGAAGTTGAATTGACTATACCTTTAAAAAGTGTGCTAACTCGTGAGGGTTATCAGGTTGATCTGGCTGATAATGGGATCGCTGGTGGTCAGTTAGCTAGTCTTGGTGGTTATCACTTGTTAATTTTGGATTGGATGTTACCCCAACAATCTGGATTAGCGATTTGTCAAGAATTGCGATCGCGCGGTGATGTTACCCCGGTTCTATTTCTCACTGCTAAAGATACTATAGATGATCGAGTTCAAGGATTGGATGCAGGGGGAGATGACTATTTGGTCAAACCCTTTGAACTGAGGGAGTTATTAGCACGAGTTCGGGCTCTGCTCCGTCGTTCGCTGGTAGTAGAGCAGACCCGAGCGATCGCTGATCAATCAGAATCTGCTTTAATTCGGGTGGAAGATTTAGAACTAGATCGGGAAAATCAGTTAGCCTATCGTCAAGGAAGGATGATCGAACTTTCGGAAAAAGAAAGCCAGTTGTTGACATATTTGATGGATCACCCTGGTCAATTATTGACTCATACCCAAATCTATCAACAGTTATGGGATGAGGGAGAGCAACCCAACAGCAATGTCCTAGCAGCACTGATCCGTCTACTCCGACGCAAAATAGAAGCCCCAGGTGAAATGCCTCTCATTCATACAGTGTATGGTAAAGGTTATCGTTTTGGTTGATCTAGCTAGTGATTGGTGGCATTTTCCGGAACAATTAAATCAGCAATTCTGCCAATCCTAAATAATTAATATCTGTAGGAGTAATTTGAAAACGACAAGGTAGAATTTCTAAACCTTGGTGAAATGCTGCGCGTAAAAGCTTACCATAGACTGGATCAGCACTATCACCTGGTGCAAAACTGGTACAGTCTTCTCGATTAATAAAATAAAGCATCACTGCTCTGGTTTGTGGTAGAAGTGCAGTTAATTCCCGCAAATGCTTTTGTCCTCTAGTGGTGACAGTATCGGGAAATAAAGCGAGGTGTTCTTTAGCCCAAGTGGTATTTTTTACTTCTAGGTAAATTCGATTCTCAGCTTGATCTATTAACAGGAAATCGATCCGACTTTTTTTTTCCTGTCCATAGGGAACTTCGGGCAGAATTTGGCTGTAGTTACTCAATTGAGGAAATAAAAATTTTTCTAAAGCTAATTTAACGATTTTGTTTGGTAAAGCTGTATTAACTCCGATCCAAGTCTGGTCAATCTGAATCATTTCCCAGGTATAAGCTAGTTTCCGTTTGGGATTATCACTCATCGATACCATCACGGGACTACCGATCAGACAAACTCCGGTCATTGGCCCGGTATTGGGACAATGGGCGGTCACGACTGCTCCTGTGCTGAGTTCAATATCAGCAAAAAAACGTTTGTAGCGTTTGAGGAGAATCCCAGAATACAGCGGTGGAAATTGATAGATGGAGGTAGGTGTCATTGACTGATTATATGATAAAAAAGCGTTTAGCTTGATTTAAACTATTGTGTCTAATCCGCCAAAAAAATCTCGTTCTCTGCTGAGTATTGCCAGGATCGTGGCAATTGCCACCTTAATTAGTAAAATTTTTGGGCTAGTACGTCAACAAGCGATCGCTGCTGCATTTGGAGTTGGTGCTGCGGTAGATGCTTATAACTATGCCTATGTGATTCCTGGATTTTTGTTAGTGTTATTGGGGGGCATTAATGGTCCATTTCATAGCGCCATTGTGAGTGTTCTCTCTAAACGACCTAAAGAAGAAGCAGCTCCCTTAGTAGAAACAATCACCACCTTAGTCAGTGGATTTTTATTATTGGTGACGATCGCTTCGATTATTTTTGCTGATCCGCTCGTCGATCTAGTCGCACCAGGATTAACCAGAACCGAGACAGGGTTAGAAATTCGGGCGATCGCGATCCAACAATTTCGGATTATGGCCCCAATGGCGTTACTAGCAGGTTTAATTGGAATTGGTTTTGGGACTCTCAATGCTGGAGATCAATACTGGTTACCATCCATCAGTCCTTTATTTTCTAGTGTGGCTGTTATTGGTGGGATTGGGATAATTACGCTCCAACTCGGTCAGAAAATTACTGCACCTGAATATGCTCTCACGGGAGGATTAGTATTAGCGTGGGGAACTTTAATTGGTGCAATTTTACAATGGTTAGTTCAGTTATTTGCTCAAGCGCGTGCTGGGATGGGAAAATTACGCTTCAGACTTGAGCTGGAGCAACCAGGAGTAAAAGAAATCCTGCGAGTCATGGGTCCAGCAACTCTTTCTTCGGGGATGTTGCAGATTAATGTTTATACAGATTTGTGGTTTGCTTCTTTTATTCCCCAAGCCGCATCAGCTTTAGGATATGCAGGTTTATTAGTACAAACACCACTGGGAATTCTTTCTAATGTCATTTTAGTACCTTTGTTGCCAGTATTTTCCCGATTAGCTGACCCCAAAGATTGGCCAGAATTAAAAATGCGAATTCGTCAGGGATTAATTTTGACAGCTATGACTATGTTACCCTTAAGCGCCCTGATGATCACCTTAGCCGTGCCGATCGTGCGAGTAGTATATGAGCGTTATGCTTTCAATCATGCCGCATCCGTATTTGTGGCACCAGTGCTGATGGCTTATGCGATCGGGATGTTTGTCTATTTGGGACGGGATGTTTTAGTCCGGGTATTTTATGCTTTAGGCGATGGAGAAACCCCATTTCGGGTCAGTATCGTTAATATATTACTGAATGCAGGATTAGATTATTTGCTTGTGCAAGTTTTTGGCGCTCCTGGTTTAGTCCTGGCTACTGTAGGAGTAAATCTGATTTCCATGGTTGCCTTATTTTGGTTGCTCGATCGCAAGTTACATGGATTACCATGGCAAGAATGGAGTTGGCCATTTTTCGGCATTACCATCGGTAGTATCTTAGCTGGTGCTACTTGTTGGAGTACACTTTGGGGTTGTGAACAAGTTTTCGGCACTGAAAAATTATTAATTCAACTCATCGAATTGGGTTTTTCTAGCTTAGTCGGGTTAGCTGTTTTTGGGTTAGTGGCCATAAGTTTAAAATTACCAGAAGTTGATTTTTTCGTCAGCAAATTGAGACAAAAATAGGGTGGAAATATAAATTTATAAAACCCCAGGCTGTCACTTCCCTGATAATTGATTAGAATGTCTCAATAGGAAGCAAAAATTTGGTTTTGCACAAATTGTTCACAATTTTAAAGATTTAGCGGAGATATGCTCAGATTAGAATTAAATGGCTAAAATATGGCTAACTTGTATTCAGTGTCAATGCTGCTAGGCAAAACCTTCAATGCTGATCATGCTGCATGACTCATCTGCAAGCAAAATACGCCCATGCTCGGATTGAGTATGAGTTAACGTTAAAAAAAAGCAGGGGAAACATAGGTGCATCAATGAGATCGACCATAGCAGGAACTAACCTGGCCAAAGAGCAACTGATTACAGTTAAACAGATAGCTTGGGATGGGAGAGAAACTGTTCCCACAGATTCATCAAGCCCACCCAAATCAAGCAAATTTGCATGGTGGTACATAATTTTTCATGGATTTGCTGACAATGACAAACAAAATTTTTTCGGCTAGTCAGCAATAAGCTCTCTTGGTTAACAGGAGCGAATCAGCCAAGCGGCGTGCAAATTTTGTCAGAAAGGCTACAATCGAAAAGGTCTTAACAATGGCCAGAATGAATAACTTGATGGTCACTTCTATCCAAAAATCTGGAGAGAAGCCTTTAATTTTGACCTGAGTTAGTCATTGATCAAGCAAGAAAGTTTTGAACGGTTTGCTACTGGCTAGCATAGAGAAAGACCATATAGATCACGTTTTCTAGTAATTAATTGTTTGAATAAAGGAGCATGAGGAACGCGGCATGACCCAGGCTAACAACGTACTCGTAACCATTGATCAGCCTGAGCTTGCAACCATCGAGTTGCTTCGCAACGCTTCCGGCTTAGAGGCTGAACTAGATTTAGAACTCTTAATTGAGGAAGAAGATGATTTGCAAGTTAATCCCTCTGGCGAACGAGGTGATTTTTTAGAAGCTCAGCCTGAGGAGGACGACGGGAAGTCTGGTAAAGTTCGCTCAGCCCGCCGACGGGCTCAAGCCAAGAAAAAGCATTACACCGAGGACTCGATCCGTCTATATCTGCAAGAAATTGGTCGGATTCGGCTCTTAAGAGCTGACGAAGAAATTGAATTGGCAAGGAAAATTGCTGATTTACTTGAATTAGAACGTATTCGCGAACAGCTCATGGAAGATCTCGAACGGATTCCCCATGATGCGGAGTGGGCTAATGCGGTGAATATGCCCTTATCGGCATTTCGTCAGCGTCTCTATAAAGGGCGGCGTGCCAAAGATAAAATGGTGCAGTCTAATCTGCGCTTAGTAGTTTCGATCGCGAAAAAATATATGAATCGGGGCTTGTCGTTTCAAGACTTGATTCAAGAAGGAAGTCTAGGTCTGATCCGCGCTGCGGAAAAGTTCGATCACGAAAAGGGCTATAAGTTCTCGACTTACGCAACTTGGTGGATTCGTCAAGCTATTACTCGCGCGATCGCCGATCAGTCCCGTACTATCCGCTTACCTGTTCATCTTTACGAAACCATTTCTCGCATCAAAAAAACTACTAAATTACTTTCTCAAGAAATGGGTCGTAAACCAACGGAAGAGGAAATTGCCACTCGGATGGAAATGACGATCGAAAAGTTGCGATTTATTGCTAAATCCGCTCAGTTACCAATTTCCCTAGAAACTCCTATTGGGAAAGAGGAAGATTCCCGTTTGGGAGATTTTATTGAATCTGATAGCGAAACTCCTGAAGATCAAGTTTCTAAAAATCTGCTGCGTGAAGACTTAGAAAGTGTTCTCGAAACCCTTAGTGGTCGCGAACGCGATGTTTTACGTCTACGCTATGGATTAGATGATGGTAGGATGAAAACGCTGGAGGAAATTGGGCAGATTTTTAATGTAACTCGTGAACGGATTCGGCAAATTGAAGCTAAAGCTTTACGTAAGCTTCGTCATCCGAACCGCAATAGTATTCTCAAAGAATATATCCGCTAGATTCCTTCTACAATTAATGTCGGTTTTATGCGAAAAACTCCGAAACTTTTATAGGTTCGGGGGTTTTTTCATTACTGGTCTGGAGCTTGAGCAATTGTGGTGTTTTTTTTGAGTTGCGATCGCTAGATTTAGTGCTAATTATGCTTTAATCCTGATCGCGATCGCTATCAGTAGTTAACCATCACCTTGATCGCAGATTTTTTCTTCTGGATACGAATTGTAAATTTTTTAGTCAATTTATTAATGCTTATGCTAAGGTATTATGTATACTTTTATTACAAGTAACCAAATGATTGATTTTCAACCTTTATTTGAATTTTCTTGTCATAATTGCGTTGCCTTATGTACTTTTTTAGTACCAATGAATTTGATTTGTACTTTAGCAACAATTGTGCTAACTGGGCTACGTCGTCCTCAATTACAGATTACACAATCGGTGCTACTGAGTAGTTTTTTTGCGCTAATTATGATCGGTCATGTGTTAATTTGGTTAAGCATAGGCGTGATCATGCTACCCACCTACATTTTATTATGCCTGGGCAGCACTTGTTTAATTATTAATATTTGGGCGATCGCTCACCCAAAAAGTTCGATTCGGTGGTGGTGGGATTTACTTTTTCATTCCAGTAGTCCAAAAGGTAGTGAACATCATCAAGAAAGCGCCTATTAAAACTGCGATCGCGATACCACCGATAATGAAATTCGAGTAATCTGGAGTTTCCATAGTTTGGGGATGGCTCAGTGAAAATTACTGATAGTTGGTTTTACTTTAGCTGAGATTGGGCAAATAAACCGGATTGCTCGATAAAATTGTTGGTTTGTCACTTTTGACCAATAATTTTATCAAAGAAATTAAATACAGCAGGTAATTGTCCACTCCAGAAGGTATAATTATGTCCAGCATCTGGAACTGGATGATATTCTACTTGAAGTCCACTATGACTTTTGATTAAAGCTTGATAGAACAAACGACTTTGGGATTCAGGTACAATATCATCAGCAATACCGTGGGCAAGATATAAGGGTATAGTCCATTCTGATACCCGTGACATAGGATTATCACGTCCTAACCATCTTTCGCGAAAACTCTCATAAGAACCATAAACACCAGTCATTAAGCGATCGTCAGGAGTATTTTCTTGACTAAAATCTCCCGAAAGACTAGCACCAGCAACAAATAATCCAGGATTTTCTAAAGCTACTAAAGCTACTCCTCGACCACCAGTAGAAAGTCCTAGTAAGGTATTATTAGATCCAGGAGTTAGGAGATGATGTCTAGTTTGAATCGTGGGAATAAAACGCTCTTTCATAAATTTACCACCCGGAACTTGATTCCATTTCAGATTAGTTTCCGGATAGTAAGAGCTTTCATATAGAGTTTGCAACATTTCTGGTAAAATTAGAGCATATCCATATTGATCTGCTTTGGTCACCAGGTCAGAATTTTCGATCCAACTAGTACGAGGAAAATTCCAACCGGGTAGAACTAAAATTGAGCGATCGCGGTAATTTTTGGGAATATAGAGATCATAAGGAACATCGTCTACCATTAAATTTTTCTGCCAACCTGGATTAACTGTGATAATTTTTGGTGCTGGAGCAGGAGTAAGGATATTTTCGGAATTGGTCAACTGAGGTGGTTGAGGATTTTGAGCAGAACAGCTTGGCATAAATAGAAAAAACAAGCAAAATAGAAATATGATCTGCATATTTTTCAACAATTGGGTCCGATCACTCTTTACTTAATTAATAGAATTGCTGAATTATAACTCAATACAGTTCAGTTAAGATATTTTGAGATATCGGCGAAGAAGGGCGAAGCATTCGGATATAATATTAACGGGTTTAAGCTATAAATTGTCGCCCGAATGCTTCGCCCCTACAAGAGGTAATTTATGTCAAACCAACCTGAGCATCATCGAGGTGTACTATGTGCTTTTTTGGGAATAACTTTGATTAATTTTATTATGGGGGTGATTTTTTTATTAATTTGGCAAAATAATTTAATCGTTATTTTTCCTTCTCTCGATAACTTAGTGACTAGATGTGCTGATCAGTCGATGTATCAGGTAGGATTTACCAATAGTATAAATACAATTTCTTTAGGGTTTGGTAGTATTTCTTTTGGACAATTAATTTATGTAGTCCCCTTAATTTGGTGGACAAAAAACGCAGCAAGATATGGTTGGATGAAAGGAATTATCATGGGTGCGTCATTAACAGCTTCAATCACTGGTAATTGTTTTATTATGGCAATTACTTGTCATCAATATCCTGGAAAATAATCAAGCGATCGCTAACTAATAATCAAGTTCTTCCCATACTAATTGGGCTAGTTTTTGTGCTGCACCTGGTTTACCACGTACTGCAAGTAAGCGATCGCGCATCTGCTGTAATTTTTCTGGATGACTTAAATAATCAATTACCATTGTCGCGATTTCTGCTGGTTGCAATTTGCCCATTAATTCCGGTACAATTTCTGACCCTGCCCAAATATTTGGTCAAGCAAATAATTTGCCTTGTTTTAAGACGAACCAGTTAATAATTTTCGCAAATATAGAGCCGAATCCGGGTAAATTTGCTAATAAACCAGGTAATCCATCCCAAGCACGCATCGCATCTAATTGGTGAGTAGATAATAGCACAATCATTGGTATTCCCAGAGAACCTAATTCAGCCGTATTAGCTCCGACAGTGGTAATACAAAGATGACATTGAGATAATAAATGATAAGCAGGGGTTTGAGTCCATAATTCTATTTGTAAACCACTTGAGGTTTGGAAATAAGGTGTTTGGGTGTTAGTAATTAGTTCTGCTGTTACTCCACCAAATAGCGCAATGAGGGGATTATAATTAGCATCAGCAAATCTGGCTAAAGTTGGCAAATCTAAAGTAGCAGCAACAGGAATAGCAAAAGTAGTTTGAGGACGCTGATGATGAATATGTGCAGCGATCGCTAGACATAAAGGTACTCCCTGCCATAATTTAGCAGGTTTTGATCCGACTAATAAGCCAATTAGTTCTGGTGTGGGTTGTTCTAAATTGTTGGAATGAGCGATCGCACCGACTTCTGCCATTAAATCACCGACAACTGTGAATTTATTAGCATATTTTGGGTGAGTGTGAGCAATAATTTCTGGTTTCATCACTCCAAACCGATCAATCCATCGCTCCCAACGAGCATCCCATTCAGCATAAACGACAGTACGATAACCTAAACGTTTACCAATTACTACTGTAAAAAATTGATCTCCACCGAGAAAAATTACCACTCCACGACTGGACCAATCCCAGTTTTCCTGAGTTTTTCCAGAAAGTAAAAATTGCCAAAAATGCTCGGGTGCTTGGACTCGATCGATTGCTGGATTAGATTTAGCGATCGCAACTTCCTGACCAGTCGCGTGGGGACAGGGAGAGAGGATGAGGGAAATTCGGACTTGTGATCGGTCATCACCAAATTTTTCCCGTAATGCAATTGTGACGGGACGAACCCAAGTATTCAATTCTCCCGGACCATTAGAAAGAATTAAAAGATCAACTGTTTGGATCATCAGAAAATTTTGTATTTTAGATTTTAGTGTCGCTGATCGCGATCCCCAGAACTAGAATATCGGAGAATTCCAAATTATGACAAATTTAATCAATGCTGCTCAAACTGGTGATATTTCCCAGGTCAAAGATTTACTAGATACTGGTAGCGATGTCAATGAAAAAAATGAAGAGGGTGTCTGTGCTTTGACTACATCAGCGGAAGCGGGATATACAGATCTAGTAAAAATCCTGTTAGCTCATGGTGCTGATGTGAATAGTCAAGATCAGGATGGATGGACAGCATTAATGAGTGCTGCGGCTGCGGGTCATCTGGAAATAGTGGAATTATTACTAAATCAAGGTGCAGATGTCAATGCTAAAACTAATTTTGGCATTACACCCTTAATGAGCGCCGCAGGTACTGGTCAGGTGAAAATTGTGGAAGTTTTACTCAATCAAGGAGCTGATCTGAAGGTCTAAAGATAATAATAATTGGACGGCTTTTATTTGGGCATCCGAAGAAGGTCATACTCCTGTGATGGAATTGATCAAAAAAGTACGTGATCAGTCAGCTTAGTTGAGCAAAAAATTTTCTGTCTTCTGACTGTAACTCATCCCAAAAAACACCGCTATAAGTTCAGTTAAGTGTAGGGGTGAAGCATTCGGGCGACAATTAAACAATCAAAGGAGTAATATTAGATCCGAATGCTTCACCCTTCTTTTTCTGCACCGAGATGTCTATATAGTTGATCTGTTGGCTTCATCAGTGGTGAGGGTAAAGCATTTCGGTAATATTATTCTTCGTTTAAGCAATTATTTACTTGCCGAAATGCTTTACCCCTACAGTTAACTGAACTGTATTGCTTCATAGATTGGTTTGGCGATCGCGTGCTAAATAGGGAATAGTGGCAATCCTTGGGGAAATAGTGCAAAAGTGTGAGGATATGAATTATAATCGTGGTGATTGACCCTTGTTGTTTAAGTATTTGGAAATATCCTTAAGTAAAGTAGTTGGATAGTATTTGATTAACGCTTTAATGCCATACAACCAAAAACAAAAATTAATCAGATTATAAGCGGCATTAACCCATTCTTTAGAATAAACAGATCTCAAAAATGCGATCGCTGAATATAAACAAAATCCATAGTCAACTAAGATAAAAAATAGAGGAGCCTGAGTGATATATTTTACTTTTGGTGTTCTTCTAAATTCAGTATGTTTACCAGTCAATATCTGTCGGACTGACTGAAGCAAACCACTTATATTTACCGGCAATAGAATTAAATTTAAAGCAAATATTCCCATTAGATCGGTTTTTTTGTAATTCATATATTGGAGGTCTCGCATATATAAATAATAATAGGGAATGAATAAAATGAATGAAGCAGAAAGAATCACAATTTTCTCCTGTCCCAGAGGATATAATAATAAAATAAGTATTGCCAAATAAAATATAGAAGAAGTCAAGTAATAAATTCTCAGAAATCCTTGATAAAATACTTGAGCTTTTTTTGGTCTTGAAATCAGGAATTTAAGCAACTTGGGCAAGATAATTAGACCTCCGTTTGCCCATCTTTGTCTTTGAATCCCAAGCGAACCAAAATCAGGTGGTGTGGCACTATAAGATAAGGTGTCAAGATAACTGTATAGCTGCCATCCTTTAGTAATAAGGTCTATCGTTGATTCCGTATCTTCAATTACCGTTTCATCTTGGATATATACATTTGTGTTAAAACCTCTTTCTTTGCGGGTTGTCATAATACTATGCAAAGCTTTTTTTCTTACCATTGCATTTGCTCCAATCCAATAAGTTGCATGGTATAGTGTCGAACCTTGGTGCATAAAACGTTGTACATCGGTAGTTGCAGAAGCTATTCTTTCCAAAAAGCTGGAAGGATTTGGATAAGCACTGTAAGGAGTTTGAGCAACAGCAAATTTTTCACCTTCTGCTTGCTCCATAAGATAAGCCAATGTTTTGGTATATTCAGGTAAAATAATACTGTCAGCATCTAGAATGATAATGTAGTCAGCGTCAGAAATTACTAAGTTACCATTTTGATCATTAACAAGATGTAATCCTTCCTCTGTTTCTATCTGGTTGAATGTTTCTCCCATTAAGGAAATATAAGTATTTAGATTCATCGCTTTGTTACTTTTGTGAGATAAATTATGATACCTTTTTCTCTCAAAGCTTGATAATTCAACTTGAAAAATGCTAACTAGTTTTTGGTAAATTATCTTAATTTTTGCGGAGTTAATTAAATTCAATTCTTCTTCATTTTTTAATGAATAATAAATATTTAGCATGTATTTATACTGAGCAATAAAAACCTTTTCTAACATTAGGTCTTCAGTATGATCCTGTGGTTGGTAATGATCCGCTTGTTCTTTAAACCAGATGGCAATGCTTTGAAGTAAATCTGTAATTATCTCTATTTCTTTAATTATATCAAAATTATCTTCCTCTTTTTTTTTCAGAAAATTATTATATTTTTTATTAATTTTTTTAAATATGGGAGTTAGTAAATCTTGAATTTCTTTGGGAGCTTGGCGCGTCGCTATTAAGAGATTAATGTCATCAATATCTTGAGGATTGGGAGGGTTATCGATGAGGAGAACTATCTTCTTATTAGGATATTCTTGTAATGCTGCTGAGAATAAAGTCTGCTTGATAATTCTGGTATCTTCTTTATAGGATGGGATCAGGTAGCTTACTCTGGGAAGGTTGCTATTAGAGGAAAAATTATCAAGTTCTTCTTGCCCGATTTTACAAAAGTTTATTTTTCTTTTCCAATATCCTAAACGACAGATAAAATAGGCTAAGGTTCCATAAAAAAAGAAAAGTAAGATTAAGATAAATATAGCTTGAGTAAAGGTTTCATAATATTTTATTTTAATTATTTTGTTAGCAATTCCATTGAACAAATAAAGCAACAAACCTAGGGAAGTTATTATTGTTACTACGATCGCCATGTAGGTTTGAAATATTTCTTTATTTATCTGAGATATTTTTCGATTATTTTTCATGTCAATGAGCCAAATATTTTCACCTAAAATATAATTCATCTTAGGAGAAGTTTTTTCGTAAATTATATAGATATACTATTCGTTGATGGCTGAGTTACTTACTAAGTAATAAGTACCAAAAGCAGCTCCTATTCCCAATACTGCGGGAGCAGCTACTGCTGTACCGATAATAGCAGCTATCCCACCACTAACTACAGTCGCAGCTATAGTACCACCAACACCTCCTACTAAAGAAGCAATTTGTGCTGCTGTCCTGGCATTTTTTCTTGCTTCACGTTCATCTGTAGATAAATGGTGTTGATCCTCGAATATTACACCTACGATGATATCAGTTACTAATCCACTCGCCAAACCTGCTATTCCCGCAATACTACCAGCGGTACGACAAGCTACTACTGCACCGACAACAGGAGTTTCTTTTACACCAATATTTACTATTGTTCTCACCACAGGAGTCAGAGATTTAATTGCAGTTTCAGTGACAACTGAAGTTGCTACTTCCGCGACTACCTTGGTCGCGATCGCGACAGGTACATGATCAATTGGACTTTTGACTGGTTCATTTTTAGTTTGACCAGTTTTACACCAATAGGCAAAATTTTCGGAATTGTGATTGAACAGGTCATCACCTGGTTGATTTAACTTACTTTCGGCTCGCATTACTACTGTATCTGCGGCATCATAATATTCATATTTTTTGCGGTAGACTGTATTTTTATTGGCAAAATCAGCGATCGCTACCCGCGTAATTTTTCGGTTTTGTTGGTTAGTTTCATAATGGATAACACTACCATCACCGCTATCTATGCCATGATGAGTAAATCCAGGATAACAAACGTAAATATGATCTCCTTTTGCCATAATTTTCCTAGTCTTTGTTTAGTTTTTCACTATTAACCAGAGCAAAATCGAACTAAGTAGGTCAATTTACTAAAAATTGTTACAAATAATATCACCTACAAAAAAAATTCGTAAGTTTGGTTAGATGTCCAACTAAACTCCTAAATTTAAGTTTTATGAGGAATTTGGAACTTATCTTTACTTTTAATGGTATAATAAGCGACTTTTGTAATTAAGTCAAGAAAATCATATCTGAGTATTCCTACTTAATCTAAATCATAAAAAATTTTTATAAAAATATATTAATAAATTGGATTTTATGAGTATTTAATCAGGAAAATATGAAGAAATATGGAGGAATATGTCCATTTTCTGATCAAATTGTGTCAGATCACGGCCAAAACACCCATTTAAGGGGCGTTTTCTGGTAAAAAATACTTATATTCCCTTAAAAAAAGCTAAGAACGCGCATCTAAAGGAGTTTAAGAAGCATGTTCACTCACGTCAAGCCCACCATTCGTCACATTGCCCCAGATGACCTCCGGGGGCGATCGCTTCTCCAGGTGGTCTATGTCGTGCTAGAAGCCCAGTATCAGAGTGCCCTATCCGGGGCAGTTCGCTCGATTAATCAAAATAATCCCAATATAGCCATTGATCTCAAAGGATATTTAATCGAGGAACTGCGGCATCCTGAAAACTATGAGGACTTCAAGCGAGATATTGCAAGTGCCAATATATTTATCGCGTCCCTAATTTTCATTGAAGATTTAGCAGATAAACTGGTAGAAGCAGTAGAACCACACCGGGAACACCTTGATGTTGCTGTAGTATTTCCATCGATGCCCCAAGTGATGCGTCTCAATAAAATGGGTAGTTTTTCGATGGCTCAATTAGGTCAATCGAAAAGCGCGATCGCCCAGTTTATGCGGAAGCGGAAGGAAAAATCAGGTTCTGGTTTCCAAGATGGAATGCTCAAGCTCCTCCAAACCTTGCCCAAAGTCCTGAAATATCTTCCTATGGATAAAGCTCAGGATGCTCGGAATTTTATGCTGAGTTTCCAATATTGGTTAGGTGGTTCCCAAGAAAATCTGGAAAACTTCCTGCTGATGTTAGCAGATAAATATGTTTTCAAAGGTAATAAACTCAGTTTTCAAGAACCAGTCGTTTACCCAGATATGGGAATTTGGCATCCTTTAGCATCCCAAATGTTTGAAGATGTTAAAGAATATCTGAATTGGTATAACAGTCGTCAAGATATTTCTGATGATCTCAAAGACCCCCTAGCACCTTGTATTGGGTTAGTATTACAACGGACTCACCTAGTTACCCGTGATGATGCTCACTATGTAGCAATGGTGCAGGAAATCGAAGCAATGGGAGCGCGGGTAATTCCAGTTTTTGCTGGTGGGTTAGATTTTTCCAAACCAGTAGATGCTTTCTTTTATGATGCGGTTAGCAAAGTACCAAATAGCATCGTTGATACGGTAGTTTCTTTGACTGGATTTGCGCTAGTTGGTGGACCTGCACGTCAAGATCATCCCAAAGCGATCGAGTCTTTGAAAAGATTAAATCGCCCCTACATGGTAGCCTTACCTTTGGTATTTCAAACTACGGAAGAATGGCAAGATAGTGATTTAGGGTTACACCCGATTCAAGTAGCTCTGCAAATAGCAATTCCAGAATTAGATGGATCGATCGAGCCAATTATTTTATCAGGAAGAGATGGTGCTACAGGAAAAGCGATCGCGCTCCAAGATCGAATTGAAGCAGTAGCTCAACGCGCTCTCAAATGGGCAAATCTCCGTCGTAAACCGAAACTAGATAAAAAAATCGCCATTACGATCTTTAGTTTCCCACCCGATAAAGGTAATGTTGGTACTGCTGCATATTTAGATGTTTTTGGTTCCATCTATAAAGTGATGGAAGCTCTCAAAAACAATGGTTATGATGTGCAAGATTTACCCGAATCTAGTGCAGCATTGATGCAAGAAGTAATCCATGATGCTACTGCTCAATATGCTACTCCAGAATTAAATATTGCCTATCGAATGTCAGTCGCAGAATATGAACAACTGACACCCTATTCTACCCGATTAGAGGAAAACTGGGGGGCACCTCCGGGACATTTGAATAGTGATGGACAAAATTTGCTAATTTATGGTAAACAATTCGGGAATGTGTTTATCGGAGTTCAACCAACTTTTGGTTATGAAGGTGATCCGATGAGGTTGCTCTTCTCCCGTTCTGCTAGTCCCCATCACGGTTTTGCTGCATACTATACCTATCTAGAGCGAATCTGGGATGCTGATGCGGTGCTACACTTTGGTACTCATGGTTCCTTAGAATTTATGCCCGGTAAACAAATTGGAATGTCTGGAGATTGTTATCCAGATAGTTTAATTGGCAAAATTCCCAATCTCTATTATTATGCAGCCAATAATCCCTCAGAAGCAACTATTGCGAAACGTCGGAGTTATGCAGCGACTATTTCTTATCTAACTCCCCCAGCAGAAAATGCTGGTTTATATAAGGGTTTGCAGGAATTAAGCGAATTGATTAGTTCCTACCAAACTCTGAAAAATACCGGACGGGGAGTGCCGATCGTCAATACGATCATGGATAAATGTCGTTTGGTGAATTTAGATCAAGATATCAATTTGCCCGACCAAGATGCGATCGCGATGACTCCAGAAGAACGCGATCAAATCGTGGGACAAGTTTATCGACGATTGATGGAAATTGAATCTCGTTTATTACCCTGTGGATTGCACGTTATTGGTAAACCACCAACTGCTGAAGAAGCGATCGCGACATTGGTAAATATTGCAGCATTAGATCGTGAGGAAGAAGCAATTACTAGCTTACCTCGGATTATTGCTCAGAGCATTGGACGTAACATTGATGAGATTTATCAAAATAACGACAAAGGTGTTTTAGCTGATGTTGAGTTACTCCAAGATATCACAATGGCAACTCGCAGTGCTGTAGCTGCTTTAGTCAAAGAACAAACTGATGCTGATGGACGAGTTTCCCTAGTTTCTAAGCTCAATTTCTTCCACATGGGCAAAAAAGAGCCTTGGATTGAAGCTTTGCATACAGCAGGTTATAAAAAAGTCGATCCGGAACTAATTAAACCTCTGTTTGAATACTTGGAATTCTGTCTACAACAAGTCTGTGCTGATAATGAATTAGGGGCACTTTTGCGATCGCTCGAAGGTGAATATATTATCCCTGGACCGGGAGGAGATCCAATTCGGAATCCCGATGTGCTTCCCACTGGGAAAAATATGCACGCTCTCGATCCGCAATCAATTCCTACTGCGGCAGCAGTCAAATCAGCTAAGATTGTAGTAGATCGACTATTAGCGCGACAAAAAGCAGACAACGGTGGTAATTACCCAGAGACGATCGCTTGTGTACTGTGGGGAACAGACAATATTAAAACCTACGGAGAATCCCTCGCGCAAATCATGTGGATGGTAGGAGTTAAACCAGTTCCCGATGCTTTAGGACGAGTGAATAAGTTAGAACTAATTTCCTTAGAAGAATTAGGAAGACCTCGGGTAGATGTGGTAATTAACTGTTCCGGTGTATTCCGTGACTTATTTATCAACCAGATGAATCTGTTAGATAAAGCCGTAAAAATGGCAGCAGAAGCAGAAGAACCCCTGGAAATGAACTTTGTCCGCAAACACGCATTAAAACAAGCCGAAGAAATGGGCATTAATTTGCGCCAAGCAGCGACTCGGGTATTTTCTAATGCGTCTGGTTCCTATGCTTCTAACGTCAATTTAGCCGTAGAAAATAGCACTTGGGAAAAAGAATCAGAATTGCAGGAAATGTACCTAACTCGTAAATCTTTTGCTTTTTCCTCTGACAATCCGGGCACAATGGAACAGGATCGACAGATATTTGAATCAGCATTAAAAACCGCTGAAGTCACCTTCCAAAACTTAGATTCATCAGAAATTAGTTTAACGGATGTTTCCCACTATTTCGACTCTGATCCAACTAAAGTTGTCGCCACTTTGCGCGGAGATGGAAAAGCACCAGCAGCATTTATTGCAGATACAACCACAGCTAATGCTCAGGTAAGAACATTAACAGAAACCGTGCGTTTAGATGCACGGACTAAGATGTTAAATCCCAAATGGTATGAGGGGATGTTGTCCCATGGTTATGAAGGAGTGCGGGAACTTTCCAAACGTCTCGTTAACACAATGGGATGGAGTGCAACTGCTGGTGCTGTTGATAATTGGGTGTATGAAGATGTGAATACTACCTTTATCAAAGATGAGGAAATGCAAAAGCGGTTAATGAACTTGAATCCTCATTCGTTCCGAAAGATGGTCAGCACACTATTAGAAGTGAATGGTCGGGGTTATTGGGAGACTTCGGAGAATAATTTGGATCGCTTACGTCAATTATATCAGGAGGTAGAAGATCGGATTGAAGGAGTAGAATAGAGTTAAGTTGGAGTAGGGCAGGCAATATGCCTGCCTTTTAAATATTAAGGAATTAAATCAAAAATTATGCAAATTTTCACCTTTTATTCTCAGGTAAGCTCAGATGGAATATTACGTCTTGAATTACCTATTAACACCCCAAATTCAGACCTAAAAGTTACCGGGAGTGTCCAGCAGATTAATAACTCTAAAAGAAGTCATACAGATTCTAAAAAACGCTTTGAGCAGATGCTAAAAAAAATATGAAGAAAGTTAAGTAGGAGGATTATCCTCTTGATTACGCTGATTAATCAGAATATCAAGCATCCGTCTTGTCTCAATTCTCAAACCCACAATTTCTTCTTGCTGTCGATCCATTCTTTGAAATAACTGTTCTCGTTCTTCCCTAGCTTCTGCTGCCACATTTGCTAATGCTTGAATAACGCGAGCATTACTCTCAATTAAGCGATTGTTATTCTCCGTTGCGATCGCAATATTATCCACCCGATTGGTCAAAGTTTCGAGGGAACTAGCGATATTATCTACCCGATTGGTCAAACCTTCTACCGAACTAGCTATACTATCTACCCGATTGGTCAAACCTTCTACCGAATTAGCTAGACGATCTAGTCTCGCATCATCCCATTGCTGTCTACTCATAGTTTTTTTTTCCAAAATTGCTGATTTTTATCATAATTTAGATTTTAGTTATTTTACTAATCATGCCGCGATCGCCTGTTTTTCTACGGTGCGATCGCGCCGACTTTATAATTGAGTTAAGCAGTAGGATTATCCCCTTGGTTACGCTGATTGATTAGAATATCAAGCATCCGTCTTGTCTCAATTCTCAAACCCACAATTTCTTCTTGCTGACGATCCATCCTTTGAAATAACTGATCCATCCTTTGAAATAACTGTTCCCGTTCTTCCCTGGCTTCTGCTGCCACATTTGCTAAAGCTTGAATAATGCGAGCATTACTCTCGATCAGGCGATTGTTGTTCTCAATAGCGCGATTATTATTCTCAATAGCGCGAGTATTACTCTCAACCATATTGGCCAATCGGTCTAGCCGCTCATCATCCCAGCGTTCTGTACTCATATATTTTCTCTTTTCCTCTACTTTTTAGGATAACTTCAATTTTAATTCCTTTGCGTAGATGCCGCGATCGCCCCGACTTTCCTTATTATACTAGCTTCCACCTCTGTCTATCCAAAAATATCTCCCTCAACTACAGCCCAATTTCTCTTTTATCCGTTGACAGTGTTCTACAATTTTTGGCTCTTTCGGCATTTGGTGGTAAAATGTAACTGCTAATACATTTTACGAGGTAGTCAAAAATGGACTTGCACCTAGATATTTTACTAAATTTGCCTAATGTAACGGTTTTTACTTGTGATCAGAAAGAAGAATTCACGGATTCTAAAACTGGATTTATTGAACGATAAAATTAGTTGTGTTTACTACGGAAAATCGACGGATGAAATCTATCAAATTCGTCCGATTTTAGTCAGGGATTTATCAATTTGTGGTCAAGGAGTATATCTCCAAGTACCAAGACGACAAATTTATTGTCCATCTTGTAAAAAATACTCAACCGCAGCTTTAGATTTTGTAGAAAAAGGTCGTAATTATACTAAGAGATCCGAGGAATATATTTATGAGCGAGTCAAAGAATTAACAGTAGAGCAAGTGAGTCGTCATGAACAACTAAGTGCAGAACAAGTGCAAAATATCTTTTCAAGAATTGCCAAAACTAAAAAAAAGACTGGTTGCTACCAGAAAGACTGAGTTGAGATAAATTCAGTAAAGAAAAAGGAAAAGGAATGTTTCGACTCCGCTCAACACAAGAGTTTGTTACGGTAGTTAGTGACCTTGATCAAGGGTCATTATTAGAAGTTATAGATTCCCATAAAAGTGATGAGATTATAGAAGTCTTCAAGACTCAACCCCTTGCTATAAGGGAGAATGTTAAGGAGTAGGGGCGTATTGCAATACGCCCGTACATAGATATGTGGGGCGGTTTTCCGAAAGTTATAAAAGAAGTTTTTCCTCATACCTTAATTGTAATTGACAGGTTTCATGTCATGCAGCTAGTAAATAAGGCTGTCAATAAAATCCGACTTATGTTAAATTTAAAAGGTTTAAAAAATCGCTACTTACTTATTAAAAATGCTAGCAATTTAACTGAATCAGAAAAAATCGAGCTGGAACAATTATTGAATTGTTCTCCTTGTTGAAGAATTGCTGATGATTTGAAAGAAGAATTAAGAGATATTTATGAAACCAGTAATACAGTAAAAATGGGATTGAAAAGATTGAAAAAACTTGTGTTGAGCGTAGTCGAAACATGGTTAGGTTTTGCTCGGATAATCTTAGGGCAAGTTGCTGACACTCTATCAAAGCATATTCAAGAAATTTGTAACTATTTTGTCAGTAAAACAACTAGTGGGAAAAGGTCAGAAATTAGTAACAAGATTAAATTGATTATTAGACAAAGCTATGGGTTCAAAAGGTTTGATTATTTACGAGAAAAACTATTAGCTTGCTTATTTTAATAAGTCGTACTTATCACCACAGATCCGGGAGAGCCAAATTACCTTCTTCGTAGGATTTTCAATAAACTGTCTTTTCCAGTTCTGACACTGATATTTCTGTTTTTTATTATGAATTCTACCATTTTTGACCACATGACTAGAACCACAATTAGGACAACTAAGGTTTTCGTTTGACATCCTGTAATAAACCGAGAAATTTGCTTAGATTATTTTCAGATTAGCAGATTTTTCTCCAAATTAGGATGAGGAAATTCTATCTACTTAATCTAAATTAATAATTATTATTAATAGTCAGACTTATAATTAAGTAATAACAAGTAAATTTGAACAGGAAAAATTTGCTCATCACTACATTTTTGGCACTACCGAATTGTCTTTCTCCCCATTCCCTGGTAGGGAAGGGGGTTGGGGGGTTAGGTCTGATTTAGAAGGGAGGTTCTTTCAACTCTGAATCTTCTTCCCATTTAGCTGGAGATTCCGCAGCACGTTTATTATTATGCTTGGGAACATCATAGAGAGAAGGAGATTTTTGTGCTTTGGTTTCACCATGACGACGCATAGATGTACCTTCCTCAGCAGTATCTTCTGCGATTACTTCATATAATATCGCTTGTTTATTTTGCTCCGTTCCTTTCCGAAGCACTCTCCCTAAACGTTGAATATATTCCCGTTGAGAACCAGTTCCAGATAACAGAATTGCTACTCTTGCATCGGGTACGTCAACACCCTCATTTAAAACATGGGATGCGACTAAGGTTTTATATTCACCGCTCCGAAAACGAGTTAAAACTTGGTGACGTTCTTTGATTGGTGTTTGATGGGTAATTGCAGGGATTAGAAATTCTTGAGAAATCCGATAAACAGTAGCATTGTCTGCGGTAAAAATGAGAATACGTTCGGGGTGATGTTGGGATAGTAAATCAGCTAATATGCGAATTTTGCTGCTAGTTCCCTGGGAGATTTCTTTAGCTTGTCGATGTGCTAACATCGCTCTTCTTCCCGCAGACGATCGCGCACTTGCTTGTACAAATAATTGCCAACCTTCCATTTTCCCCAAGGAAATATGAGCGGTTCGCAAAAATTCATTACGAGTTTTAATTAGTTGATTATAGAGTTCTCGTTCTTGCTGGGATAGTTTAACCTTAATTTGGACAATTTTATGATCAGCTAAAGCTGCTCCAGCTAATTCTTCCGCAGTTTTCCGATAAACTTCTGGACCAATTAAAACCTGCAAATCTAAATGTTTCTGATCGGAACGTTCTGGTGTTGCTGTTAATCCTAATCGATAGGGTGCGATCGCATATTCGGCAATGACTCGGTTAAAATCTGTAGGTAAGTGGTGACATTCATCAAAAATCACTAAAGCATAACGATTTCCCAGGGATTCAGCATGGATTGCTGCACTATCATAGGTCGCGACCAAAATTGCAGTGCGATCGCGAGAACCTCCTCCTAATAATCCTATTTCTGCATCAGGAAAAGCCGCAACTAAATGAGCATACCATTGGTGCATTAAATCTAATGTTGGTACTACGACTAGGGTACTACGAGGAGTAGCTTCCATAGCTAATTGTGCTAAATAAGTCTTACCCGCAGCTGTCGGAAGAACTACTACACCTTGTCGTCCCGCTTGTTTCCAAGCAGTTAAAGCTTCTTGTTGATGAGGATAGGGAGTCATTACTAAACTCGGTACGAGTTCTAAAGGGACAAATCCCTTTGCTTCATCAATAAAATTACTTCCCTCTGCTTGGAGGGTTTCTACCAATCTGCGATAGTTGATTGCTTCAATCCGAAATTTTTCGACCCGATCGTCCCATGTCGCAAATTCCACCCAAGATTTGCCCCTCGGTGGTGGATGTAATAGTAGTGTACCCCCATGAAATGTTAATGTTGGTGTGCGAGCCATCTGTTTAGTATAGCTGGAAACCAGATCATATTAATAGCGCGATCGCCACCTCCACCACAATCGACCACCAAAATAGCCGCAGATAATTCCCATTATTATACTTATTATTAATGATAATCCAAAATTAAAAACTGCATTACTAGGGATCATAATTTCCTTACCTTCCTCAAGTTTTTTAGCAGGAAATGGTGTGATTACTTCAATTAAAGGACTAATCACCGAAGCGGTTGCTGAAGTAACACCGATCGCAATGCCAAAGGTGGCAATTTCTAATTGTAAATCGCGATCGCTCTGGATTTGCTTACTAGCTACCATTGCGCGTAAATTATCAATCCAGGTATTCCACACTTTTACTCTCGATGTCAGAACATCAATGTCTTTTTCTACCTGGATTTGATATTTTTCTTGAGCAATTTGACTAAAATCGTTTAGACAAATTAGTTCAGTATTTAGCTGTTCTTCGTTTCGAGCTTTAATTTCGATGCTATTTAAACGTTCTTTATAGTTGAATAAATTTATTTTAATCGTCTGCTGTTGGATTTCTAAGTAAGTTTGATCAGCAATAAATTTAGATAAAGTTTGGAGATTTTGACTTAGTTCTATTTTGAGATTCTCTAAATTTTTATCAATATGATGATTTACTGATAGGGTTTGACTACTAGATGGGAAAAAATTAGCTGGTAAATTGAGTTGTAAAGTGTTACTATAAGCCCAGAGGATTTTATTGCGGTAATAAAATAAGTTAACCCAATCTTCATAGAATTTATTAATTTTTTCTAAGGTAGTTTGATTAGGGAAAATTATAATTACAATTCGACTATTTTTTTCGGTAGTTAAGTCTTGCCAATTTTGGGTAGGTTGCCAAATTTCAAAAATCTTTCCCCCCATAAATTCCCCTGGTGTGGGGTTTTGGGGACATTTTTCTCCAGAAAATGATTCGTAGATGTTTTTAGCTAGGATGGTAGTATCTTTTGGCTCAATATTTTCTGGTAAATATCCTATTAACATCCAAGTTTTTGTCAGCTCTGTGGTTGGATGAAATTTTGAGTTTATGTTTTTTTGAAAGTCTCGAAAACAGCTAATTGGTTGAGGAGTTGCTGATTCTGAAGATGCGATCGAATAGCAATATAAATCAGCTTTGACATCAGATAATGGCAATTGTATCCAAAAATAGGTTTCTCCTTTTTGTGGATGGTTATCTAGGTTTGGTTGGTGGTTAAAGTGATAGGTAAATAAAAATAGATGGGGATATTTTAATTCATTCATTAGTTATACCGATTGATCTGATGTGTTTGTTATTTTTCATTGCTGTGGAGTGAATGATGAGAGTGTTTTGTGTTCTGGTTTAATTGATAGTTAACGGATTGATCCCCCAGAGCCAACCTTAATAAGGGCTAGGGAGGATCTAAATCTTCAGACTCTACTATACTATATGTATAGGGACAATCTCATATAGCACTTCAGATATTTTTTTCACCATCTTTTCGGCACTTATTTTCAATGTATCAGTTGACTTAAGCATTTTGAGCAATTCATCTACCTCTTTCGTAAATAATTCATCTACCTCTTTCTTAAATTCCTCTAACGAATCCCTTGACAAATCAGAATTTCTGATCTCCTTATTCTCACGTTCAGGTAATCGTTCACCTTCATCTAGAGGCACCACACACTTATTACGCGGCTGTTGGTGCTTCATTAACTTATCATAATAAGCCTGAAATACATCATTTAAAGATTTATCCTGATAGATAATCTGACTAAGTTCCTCCATCGCTGAAGAAAAATCCTCTTCAATTCGGGAACTGAGTTGTTTAATTTCACTTTCTACCTTACTATCAAGAGCATCTACATGATATAGCGTCGCCAAAAAAGCCCGAAAAATCAATTCATCTTCTAAAGTGTAATTCATAAAACAATTGGGTAATAAATTTCATCCTCCTATTCCTCATTACTAGCTTCATAACCAGTAATGGTAAAACCTGCCCAATAATAGGGATCTGCATAGGTCTTGATTTCCATTATATCAGGTCTTTGGCGGATTTGGTTGCAGCTACTTTGCAGTGCTCGCCAACATTTTGACCCTTCCGGGATAGTTGTCATCAATTGTTCATACCATTCGATGAGATTGCTTTTGGTGACTGTCCTGAGCCAATTTTGCGCTTGTTTTAGAGCAACGGGTGGTGCATGATCTGGGAGATTTTCGTAAAATTTTATCATCAGATTAGCTGTGGCAATGTCCTCTACTTCCCATAGGGTACTCACCACATATTTCGCCCCTTTAGCTAAAAACCCACTCCCTAAACCGACGTATTCGTTGATTAAATCTTGGGAACTGGTTAAACCAGTTTCGCACGCGGACAGACAAATGAGATTATATCTGTGAAAATCTAGTTCAAAGATGTCGGTGAGGGTGAGTAATTCTTTCTGAGTTAATTGTAATCCTGAGTCTTCGGGATTGTCGAAATTATGAATCCCATGTCCGGTAAAATGGAAGATATCCCTACCTTGTTGGAGCGCCACTATTACTCTATTTTTATCAGCACTTTGTTGGTTGAGCAACTGATGGGTTTGGGGGTATTTGTTGATAATTAGATCGGATTCAGTAGCAGAATAAACCATAGTCCCACTGGGATCTTTCACCATCAATAGGTTAGTAGGTGTGCTGTTTTCCCTGGGGAATCTTCGGCTCATTTTGATGGTAGGTAGGTAAGTGATGGTAAAGTTTTGCTCCCAAAACAGATAATGGAGGGGTAGGAGATGGAAGTCACGATGGGGACTCAGGATCAGGTGGGTGATTCCAGTCAGATATTGCTGGCAAATTGTTTCTATATTGAGGATTTCCTTGAGGTTATTTAAACTGGTTTCTAGGTGTTTTTGCCAATCTTTGAGACTAGGGTTTTGAGCATCTTTGTGCTTATTTTTTCGGGAATTTTGATATTCGCTTTTCCATGTTTTCAACCATTCTTCTAGGGAGGACAGATGTTCCTTTCGATCCAATGTGAAGGGATAGATGTCTGTGGTAATAACTTGGGGATCTCCTGAGTGTCTAATGATAAAGGTGGTGAGGGAAAATGGGCTTAGGTGCCAATAAATTATCGCTGTTTGGGGCTGATTTGTCAGTAATCCTTGGATCTGGGCAAAAGTAGGGCTATCGATTTGGTCGGGATTTTGCCAACCTGTTTCCATCCATTTGAGAGATTGGTTTTTCCGTCTTTCCGCTGTTTCTAGAGCAAGGATTTGCTGTCCAGACTGAACTAATTGCTCAATCTTAAATTGGGAAAATGCGCTAAATTTGCGGTTGAATCGTAGTTTTATTTCTGCTGGAGTGTCATGATCTAACCTTAAATTCTCTAGTAGGTTAGTACCTTGATCAAGATATTCATCAGCTTGACTATCTCCTAAAGCGCGACAGACAATGATTAATGCTTGTAAGACTTCTAGATAAGTCTCAGTAATTATATAATTCTTAGCAATAAGGGCAGATTTTAGGAATTCGCAGGCTTGTTCATAGCTAGCTTTGGCTTTACAGAAATATACTGACTGAAAATTTGTTCTTTTACCATATTTGTAATGTGCCTCGCCTTTTTGCTGATGCAATGTACCACAAGCTAGACGATAGTCAGGGTTACTTTCCTGATATTTCTTTAAGCCTTCATCCCAGTTTTTAATAGCTTCTTCGTAGCGATCGGAATCAAAAAACGCCAAACCTCGATTATTCCAAGATTGCCAATCTTGATCTTTGGCAATATATAAGGCGCGGTCATAAGCGGCGATCGCCTCCTTGTATCTCCCTAAATGATAGAGGACAATGCCCCGTCCGCCATGGGGAGCAGCGTAGTTGGGGTCTAGGGCGATGGCGCGGTCATAAGCCTCGATCGCCTCGTTATATCTCCCTAACTCACTGAGGACATTGCCCCGTCCGTGATGGGAAGCGGTGATGTTGGGGTCTAGGGCGATGGCGCGGTCATAAGCCTCGATCGCCTCGTTATATCTCCCTAAATTAGCGAGGACATTGCCCCGTCCGTGATGGGAAGCGGCGTCGTTGGGGTCTAGGGCGATGGCGCGGTCATAAGCCTCGATCGCCTCGTTATATCTCCCTAACTCACTGAGGACATTGCCCCGTCCGTGATGGGAAGCGGCGTCGTTGGGGTCTAGGGCGATGGCGCGGTCAAAAGCCTCGATCGCCTCGTTATATCTCCCTAAATTAGCGAGGACATTGCCCCGTGCCGTATGGGGACGGGCGATGTTTGGGTCTAGGGCGATGGCGCGGTCATAAGCCTCGATCGCCTCGTTATATCTCCCTAACTCACTGAGGACATTGCCCCGTGCCCTATGGGGAGGGGCGATGTTGGGGTCTAGGGCGATAGCGCGGTCAAAAGCCTCGATCGCCTCGTTATATCTCCCTAAATTAGCGAGGACATTGCCCCGTGCCGTATGGGGACGGGCGATGTTTGGGTCTAGGGCGATGGCGCGGTCATAAGCCTCGATCGCCTCGTTATATCTCCCTAACTCACTGAGGACAGTGCCCCGTCCGTGATGGAAAGGGGCGATGTTGGGGTCTAGGGCGATGGCGCGGTCATAAGCCTCGATCGCCTCGTTATATCTCCCTAACTTACTGAGGACAGTGCCCCGTCCGTGATGGGGAGGGGCGATGTTGGGGTCTAGGGCGATGGCGCGGTCAAAAGCCTCGATCGCCTCGTTATATCTCCCTAACTCACTGAGGACATTGCCCCGTCCGTGATGGGAAGCGGTGAAGTTGGGGTCTAGGGCGATGGCGCGGTCAAAAGCCTCGATCGCTCCTTTTAAATCCCCTGCATAGTAACGAGCTACCCCTTGATTATATAAATCTTTTGGATCTTCTCCTTCGTTCTTAGGTTTCCTTGCCAACAATTCTCGCCCAATCTTTCCCGCTATCTTCGATATTTTCTCGTAATTTGCCTCACTCAACAGTAACAGTCGCTCACCTAATTCTAAATTCAATTCAGGGGATGCAAGAACGCGATCGCCAAATTCTTGCAGCCATTTGTCCCAATCTATATTCTGATTTTTGATCAAAAACACTTTGAGCTGGACACGAATACCATCCAATTTCACACTTTGGAGGAATGGCAAAAATATCTGTTCGCACTCACTAAAAGAAGGTTCTGGATCTGGAGGTGGAGGTGTCTGGGGTGGTGGGGATTTGAGGAAAAGTTGCTTGACTCGCTGCCACAGTTGGCACAGTTTTTGCCAGATGCGTTGGAACATAGGAGAATCTGGTGAACTCATAAGAAAATATTAACAGAATTTTGTCCGGATTGGTAGGATTTGTAGGGGCGAGTTCACCGATCAATTTTGTGACCAATCGATCACTATCATAACCCCGCCCAACCAACACAGATCACTCACAATTAACATTAAATTACAAATTTATCGGACAGGCAAGATGCCTGTCCCACACAATCTTACTGTACTTTATCAACAAGGAATGTGTTGTATTGACGGGATGATGGAGCGAGTTTCTAATATTGATTAGAGTAATTAAGGATTATTTGCGATCGCTTGATTCCAACTAGATATGGCTGAGAAATCGTCATAATTTAGTAGTCTTGACTGGCGATAAAATTCATGTTCTGATAAACTAATATATGAGCGGAAAACCTGAATCTAACTATCAAATTGCTATCCCAGGAGAACCCAGATGAGATTTATTAGTCCCAAAATTGATTATGCCTTTAAAAAAATCTTCGGTTCGAGCCAAAGTGAACAAATTTTAATTAGTTTTCTGAATGCAATTATGTATAATGGGGAGAAAATCATTGAATCCCTCAATATTGTCAATCCCTATAATCCGGGTCAAGTGGTCAGTTTAAAGGAGTCTTATTTAGATGTAAAAGCGGTCTTAACCGATGGTTCAATAATTCTGATCGAAATGCAAATAGCTCGGGTGAGTGCCTTCAGTAAAAGAGTAATTTACAATGTGGGAAAAGCTTATACAAATCAATTAGGAATCGGGGAATATTATCCGGGTTTAACACCAGTAATTGGAGTGACAATCACCGATTTTATAATGTTTCCTCAGACCCCAGAAGTCATCACTCAATTTGGGTTAGTGGAGCAGACCAAAAAATTTCCCTATCCCGACCAAGAATTACAGTTCATTTTTGTGGAATTACCAAAATTTCAGAAACAACTATCAGAATTAGCTAACTTGAGGGAACAATGGATATATTTTCTGAAAGAAGCAGCAAGATTAGAGACAATTCCCCAGGAATTAGGTCAGGTAAGTGAAATCGAACTAGCTTTAAATATAGCGAATCAAGCCAATATGACTGTAGAGGAATTAGAAATAGTAGATAGAAGAGGAATGTTGTTACAAGATGAAAAAGGACGTTCTGACTTATGCTAGGGAAGAAGGTCGTGCTGAAGGTTTTACTGAAGGTCGTGCTGAAGGTCAAAGGTTGGGTGAACAACAATTGTTACTTCGTCAATTGCACAAGCGTTTTGGTGAATTACCAACTTCTATAACTCAACCAATTGAAAACCTATCTATTTCCGATTTAATTAATTTAGGAGAAAATATTTTCGATTTCGATAGTCTCAGAGATTTGCAAGAATGGTTGGAACTTAGAGAAAACTAACAGAAATGTTCCTCTCGCTCCAAACCCAATCGGAATATCGACCGGGTGATGGAGCGAGTTTCTAATATTGATTAGAGTAATTAAGGATTATTCGCGATCGATTTAGCCAAACTAGATATTGCTGAGAAATCGTCATAATTTAGTAGTCTTGACTGGCGATAAAATTCATGTTCTGATAAACTAATATATGAGCAGAAAACCTGAATCTAACTATCAAATTGCTATCCCAGGAGAACCCAGATGAGATTTATTAGTCCCAAAATTGATTATGCCTTTAAAAAAATCTTCGGTTCGAGCCAAAGTGAACAAATTTTAATTAGTTTTCTGAATGCGATTATGTATAATGGGGAGAAAATCATTGAATCCCTCAATATTGTCAATCCCTATAATCCGGGTCAAGTGGTCAGTTTAAAGGAGTCTTATTTAGATGTAAAAGCGGTCTTAACCGATGGTTCAATAATTCTGATCGAAATGCAAATAGCGCGAGTGAGTGCCTTCAGTAAAAGAGTAATTTATAATGTGGGAAAAGCTTATACAAATCAATTAGGAATCGGGGAATATTATCCGGGTTTAACACCAGTAATTGGAGTGACAATCACCGATTTTATGATGTTTCCTCAGACCCCAGAAGTCATCACTCAATTTGGGTTGGTGGAGCAGACCAAAAAATTTCCCTATCCCGACCAAGAATTACAGTTCATTTTTGTGGAATTACCAAAATTTCAGAAACAACTATCAGAATTAGCTAACTTGAGGGAACAATGGATATATTTTCTGAAAGAAGCAGCAAGATTAGAGACAATTCCCCAGGAATTAGGTCAGGTAAGTGAAATCGAACTAGCTTTAAATATAGCGAATCAAGCCAATATGACTGTAGAGGAATTAGAAATAGTAGATAGAAGAGGAATGTTGTTACAAGATGAAAAAGGTCGTCTGACTTATGCTAGAGAAGAAGGTCGTGCTGAAGGTCGTGCTGAAGGTCAAAGGTTGGGGGAACAACAATTGTTACTTCGTCTATTGCACAAGCGTTTTGGTGAATTACCAACTTCTATAACTCAACCAATTGAAAACCTATCTATTCCCGATTTAATTAATTTAGGAGAAAATATTTTCGATTTCGATAGTCTCAGAGATTTGCAAGAATGGTTGGAACTTAGAGAAAACTAACAGAAATGTTCCTCTCGCTCCAAACCCAATCGGAATATCAACCGGGTGATGGAGCGAGTTTCTAATATTGATTAGAGTAATTAAGGATTATTTGCGATCGCTTGAATCAAACTAGATATTGCTGAGAAATCGTTATAATCTGGTAGTCTTGACTGGCGATATAATTCATTTTCTGATAAACTAATTGATTAGCGGAAAACCTGAATCTAACTGCCATCCCAGGAGAAATCAGATGAGATTTATTAGTCCCAAAATTGATTATGCCTTTAAAAAAATCTTCGGTTCGAGCCAAAGTGAACAAATTTTAATTAGTTTTCTGAATGCGATTATGTATAATGGGGAGAGAATCATTGAATCCCTCAATATTGTCAATCCCTATAATCCGGGTCAAGTGGTCAGCTTAAAGGAGTCTTATTTAGATGTAAAAGCGGTCTTAACCGATGGTTCAATAATTCTGATCGAAATGCAAATAGCGCGAGTGAGTGCCTTCAGTAAAAGAGTAATTTATAATGTGGGAAAAGCTTATACAAATCAATTAGGAATCGGGGAATATTATCCGGGTTTAACACCAGTAATTGGAGTGACAATCACCGATTTTATAATGTTTCCTCAGACCCCAGAAGTCATCACTCAATTTGGGTTGGTGGAGCAGACCAAAAAATTTCCCTATCCCGACCAAGAATTACAGTTCATTTTTGTGGAATTACCAAAATTTCAGAAACAATTATCAGAATTAGCTAATTTGAGGGAACAATGGATATATTTTCTGAAAGAAGCAGCAAGATTAGAGACAATTCCCCAGGAATTAGGTCAGGTAAGTGAAATTGAACTAGCTTTAAATATAGCGAATCAAGCCAATATGACTGTAGAGGAATTAGAAATAGTAGATAGAAGAGGAATGTTGTTACAAGATGAAAAAGGTCGTCTGACTTATGCTAGGGAAGAAGGTCGTGCTGAAGGTCTTACTGAAGGTCGTGCTGAAGGTCGTGCTGAAGGTCGTGCTGAAGGTCAAAGGTTGGGGGAACAACAATTGTTACTTCGTCTATTGCACAAGCGTTTTGGTGAATTACCAACTTCTATAACTCAACCAATTGAAAACCTATCTATTCCCGATTTAATTACTTTAGGAGAAAATATTTTCGATTTCGATAGTCTCAGAGATTTGCAGCAATGGCTGGAACTTAGAGAAAACTAACAGAAATGTTCCTCTCGCTCCAAACCCAATCGGAATATCGACCGGGTGATGGAGCGAGTTGATCAGATTGATTAGAGTAATTAAGGATTATTTGCGATCGCTTGATTCCAACTAGATATTGCTGAGAAATCGTCATAATTTAGTAGTCTTGACCGGCGATAGAATTCATTTTCTGATAAACTAATTGATTAGCGGAAAACTGAATCTAAATGCCATCCCAGGAGAACTCAGATGAGATTTATTAGTCCCAAAATTGATTATGCCTTTAAAAAAATCTTTGGTTCGAGCCAAAGTGAACAAATTTTAATTAGTTTTCTGAATGCGATTATGTATAATGGGGAGAGAATCATTGAATCCCTCAATATTGTCAATCCCTATAATCCGGGTCAAGTGGTCAGCTTAAAGGAGTCTTATTTAGATGTAAAAGCGGTCTTAACAGATGGTTCAATAATTCTGATCGAAATGCAAATAGCGCGAGTGAGTGCCTTCAGTAAAAGAGTAATTTACAATGTGGGAAAAGCTTATACAAATCAATTAGGAATCGGGGAATATTATCCAGGTTTAACACCAGTAATTGGAGTGACAATCACCGATTTTATGATGTTTCCTCAGACCCCAGAAGTCATCACTCAATTTGGGTTGGTGGAGCAGACCAAAAAATTTCCCTATCCCGACCAAGAATTACAGTTCATTTTTGTGGAATTACCAAAATTTCAGAAACAACTATCAGAATTAGCTAACTTGAGGGAACAATGGATATATTTTCTGAAAGAAGCAGCAAGATTAGAGACAATTCCCCAGGAATTAGGTCAGGTAAGTGAAATCGAACTAGCTTTAAATATAGCGAATCAAGCCAATATGACCGTAGAGGAATTAGAAATAGTAGATAGAAGAGGAATGTTGTTACAAGATGAAAAAGGTCGTCTGACTTATGCTAGAGAAGAAGGTCGTGCTGAAGGTCAAAGGTTGGGTGAACAACAATTGTTACTTCGTCAATTGCACAAGCGTTTTGGTGAATTACCAACTTCTATAACTCAACCAATTGAAAACCTATCTATTCCCGATTTAAATAATTTAGGAGAAAATATTTTCGATTTCGATAGTCTCAGAGATTTGCAGCAATGGCTGGAACTTAGAGAAAACTAACATAAATGTTCCTCTCGCTCCAAACTCAATCGGAATATCAACCGCGTGATGGAGCGAGTTTCTAATATTGATTAGAGTAATTAAGGATTATTTGCGATCGCTTGATTCCAACTAAATATTGCTGAGAAATCGTCATAATTTAGTAGTCTTGACTGGCGATAGAATTCATTTTCTGATAAACTAATATATGAGCGGAAAACCTGAATCTGACTGTTATCATAGGAGAACCCAGATGAGATTTATTAGTCCCAAAATTGATTATGCCTTTAAAAAAATCTTCGGTTCGAGCCAAAGTGAACAAATTTTAATTAGTTTTCTGAATGCGATTATGTATAATGGGGAGAAAATCATTGAATCCCTCAATATTGTCAATCCCTATAATCCGGGTCAAGTGGTCAGTTTAAAGGAGTCTTATTTAGATGTAAAAGCGGTCTTAACCGATGGTTCAATAATTCTGATCGAAATGCAAATAGCGCGAGTGAGTGCCTTCAGTAAAAGAGTAATTTACAATGTGGGAAAAGCTTATACAAATCAATTAGGAATCGGGGAATATTATCCGGGTTTAACACCAGTAATTGGAGTGACAATCACCGATTTTATGATGTTTCCTCAGACCCCAGAAGTCATCACTCAATTTGGGTTAGTGGAGCAGACCAAAAAATTTCCCTATCCCGACCAAGAATTACAGTTCATTTTTGTGGAATTACCAAAATTTCAGAAACAACTATCAGAATTAGCTAATGTGAGGGAACAATGGATATATTTTCTGAAAGAAGCCGCAAGATTAGAGACAATTCCCCAGGAATTAAGTCAGGTAAGTGAAATCGAACTAGCTTTAAATATAGCGAATCAAGCCAATATGACTGTAGAGGAATTAGAAATAGTAGATAGAAGAGGAATGTTGTTACAAGATGAAAAAGGACGTCTGACTTATGCTAGAGAAGAAGGTCGTACTGAAGGTCGCGCTGAAGGTCGTGCTGAAGGTCGCGCTGAAGGTCAAAGATTGGGTGAACAACAATTGTTACTTCGCCTATTGCACAAGCGTTTTGGTGAATTACCAACTTCTATAACTCAACCAATTGAAAACCTATCTATTCCCGATTTAATTAATTTAGGAGAAAATATTTTCGATTTCGATAGTCTCAGAGATTTGCAGCAATGGCTGGAACTTAGAGAAAACTAACAGAAATATCAATCTGGTATTTATTACTAGTATTATAGTAAGGCTATCTTACCCCTAGAGGCATTCATGGCACAAAATCGTGAAATCGCTGTAGAATTTCGACAAGTAAACTATTATGTCAAAAATCGTC
This sequence comes from uncultured cyanobacterium, assembly GCA_963744145.1. Classification (GTDB taxonomy): domain Bacteria; phylum Cyanobacteriota; class Cyanobacteriia; order Cyanobacteriales; family CAWUOF01; genus CAVUSO01. Next base: position 4,677,518 of record CAVUSO010000001.1, read on the forward strand.
AGATTTTGCTTGATTTGAATTTTACTGTTCGTCAGGGCGAAGCACTGGTATTATTAGGACGTAGTGGTAGTGGTAAAACTACTACCATGAAATTAGTGAATCATCTTTTAATGCCCTCCAGTGGAGAAGTTTTAGTCCAGGGAAAACCAACCACGGAATGGAATCCCATCCAGTTAAGACGACGGATTGGTTATGTGATCCAAGAAACTGGTTTGTTTCCTCATTTTACTGTTGAACGCAATATTGGCTTAGTTCCTGCTTTAGAAGGTTGGAAACCTCACCAAATTAAAACTCGTGTCCATGAACTTTTACTTTTAGTTGGGTTAGATCCGGAACAATTTGCGTCCCGTTATCCTCATCAACTTTCTGGGGGTCAACGTCAAAGGGTTGGAGTTGCTAGAGCATTAGCTATTGATCCACCAGTGATGTTAATGGATGAACCTTTTGGGGCTCTTGACCCGATTACACGATTAGATATTCAAAAAGAATTTCGACGGTTACAAACCCAATTAGGTAAAACTGTAATTTTTGTTACTCACGATATCCAAGAAGCTTTTGTATTAGGTACTAGAATTGGATTGATGTCGGGAGGAAAAATGGTAGTATTAGAGACGCCCACAGAATTTTCCCGATCGCAAGAACCAGAAGCACTTGCTTTTCTGGAATGTTTGCGCTCAATTGGGCGATCGCAGCCCAACTAATTACCCCAATTAGCACAATGGACTATACTCATAATTTTTTCCTGATTCGCTATGGCACAGAAATTATCAATCGGACTGGAGAACATTTAATTTTAGTCAGTATATCCATTGGGATTGCTACTTTAATTGGTATTCCCCTCGGAATTTTGATTACTCGTAAACCGGACTTTGCTCAGGTAATTTTAGGGGTTGCCAATATTTTCCAAACCATTCCTAGTTTAGCATTATTTGGGTTTTTAATTTCGGTTCCCTTACTAGGTGGAATTGGTAATACTCCCGCAATTGTGGCACTTATATTATATTCCCTGCTACCAATTATTCGCAATACTTACACAGGTATTAATGGTGTTGATCCGGCAATTCGAGAAGCTGGACGTGGGATGGGCATGACCCAGCAACAACTATTATGGCAAGTAGAAATTCCCTTAGCGATGGGAGTGATTTTAGCTGGGGTACGAATTGCTACTGTGATTGGAATTGGGATCGCAACTATTGCTCCAGCAATTGGAGCTGGTGGATTGGGAGTATTTATTTTTCGCGGTATTGCTATAGTCAATAATCAGTTAATTTTAGCTGGGGCAATTCCTGCTGCGGCGATCGCCTTATTAGCAGATTTTGGGATTGGTTTACTAGAAAAGAAATTAACCATTAAGGAGCTTAAATGATCATAAAAAAGTTTTTATCTTTGGTCATATTAATATTTAGCTTGCTGATGGGTCTTAGTGCCTGTGCTAGTTCCCAAATTAGTTATTCTGGTGATATTACTATTGGCTCAAAAAACTTTACTGAAAATATAATTTTAGCAGAAATTTTAGCCAAATCGATCGAAACAAAAACCAATTTAAAAGTAACAAGAAAGTTTAATTTAGGTGGTACAGGTATTTGTCATGAAGGAGTTAAATCTGGACAATTAGATGCTTATGTTGAATATACAGGTACAGCTTTTACAGCGATTTTAAAGCAAAAAAAACTCAATGATGCTCAAGCTGTTTATGACCAAGTTAAACAAGAATATATAAAACAGTTTAATCTAGTATTAACTGAACCTTTAGGATTTGAAGATACTTTTGCGATCATTATCCGGAAAAAAGATGCACAACGCTTACATATTCAAACTATATCAGAAGTAGCGAAATATATCTCCCAATGGCAAGGTGGTTTTGGTTATGAATTTACTGAACGAGAGGATGGATTACAGGGATTATCTGAAACTTATGGATTAGAATTTACTCGTTCTCCCCAGATCATGGAGTTAGGATTACTATATCGAGCGTTGGTAGAAAAAAAGGTAGATATCATAGCAGGAAATTCTACCGATGGACAAATAGCTACACTGGGGTTAGTGATTTTAAAGGATGATAAACAATATTTTCCTCCTTATCAAGCTGTCCCGATCGTGCGTCAGGAAACTTTGCAGAAATATCCCCAATTACGGGAAGTTTTTCAGCAATTGGGAGGGAAAATTACCGAATCAGAAATGCAACGGATGAACTATAAAATCGATGGTGACTTCGATCAAGTTGAAGATGTCGCGGAGAATTTTTTAAGATCAAAAAAGTTGTTAAATAAATAATATCCTGTCTCAACTTATTTGATTTTGTTTGAACTTAGGATATTTAGCGATCGCTGGTGATATTCTTGATCATTCTTCCCTAGGTCAAGATGACCCTGGGTAAATGGGACAGTCAAAACTATATTAAACATTAAAAACCCACACTTGTTCACCAATTTTGATCTGATCACCAGCACTCAGTATGACAGGTTGATGAGGAACAAGACGATTATTATTAATATAAGTTCCATTGGAACTACCTAAATCGACAAATTGATATAGTCGGGGATGATTAGCATCTGCAATCTGGATAATTTGAGCATGGTAACGAGAGCAAAGAGGATCTTGAACAGCTAGATGATTATTAGGTTCACGTCCGATATTAAATGGACTAATATTGATGGGAATAACTACATTTGAGGATTGATTAATTAGATTTGCTATGCTCTGATTACCGGGTTGATTTGCTAACACCGTAGGAGCTAATAGTACATTATCCCTGACGGTCGGTAAATTACCTAAGTGCGGTTTTTCTGGTTCAATTACAACTGCATTAGTTTCTATAGTGCGAGGATCATTGGATTTACTTGACTGAGGAGAAATTATATTTACCTGTTGCACTGATGGATTGGGTAAAACTGGACGTCCTGCTTGAGCAATTTTTATTTGCAATTCTGCTTCATAAGCTGCTTCCTGTTTAGCACTCATTCCTTCAACTTGACGAATTACTCCACTATGTTGAGGAAAATTAATATCACTGACTCTGACATCTTCTAAAGTAAATCCCAAGGAATGTATATTGGTAACATGATCAAGTAAATATTGTCGAATCACCACTCTACCTTGATTAGTAAGATTTTGCATAGAAAGGTGACTAATTGCGATTCCAATTAGGTCTTTCACGACAGTGATTAGCGTCGCAATTGGATCAGATAATTCTAATGCTACTCTTTGGGGATCTATGACTTGATATATAATACTTAAAGATAAATTAATTAAAAACTGATCTTGAGAGAGAAAGTCTCCTTGAGAAGAAATATCTAAGTTTCGCAGTTTATGATCAACTAGAATCAACTGCGCTTGTTCTAATAAGGGTAAAGCAAAGCTAAAATGACGACCAGGTGCAAGAGTCCTGACTACATGACCATTTTTGACCAACAAACCCGTAAAACCCGCATCGATAAAGTCCATACTTAAACCAACAAAGCGATCGGGAGTTATAGTTTGGAGCAATGGGGATGAGTTAGTAGACATGAGATTTTCTCACCAAATTTTTCAGGGTACTATTATATAATATAATAATCTCTTCGCCATAGATGATCATTAGAGATTACTGCGAAATAATCTTAATCAAATAATTTGGTAACCAAAACTATGTCAGACTCAATTTCCATGCGCGATCGCTATTTTACCCAGATCGACCAAATTGTCGAAATTACCCTCAAAGGTCAAATCCGTTCCAAAGAACAAGTATATCAAATGCTAGTCCAAAACATTAGCATGGGTACGGGAGAAATATTTGAAAGCTGTCTTGCTGAACGTCTCCAGCATACCCAAACTCAAATAGATACTCAAAAAGATGAATTAAAACAAGCCAAATCCACCCGCATTCTGAGAGCATTAAAAACAATTGAAGGAGAATATTCTCGTTGGCAAAAAGATCACAAAATCTCTGATGCGATCGCGATCGCAACTCAAGAAATCATGACAGCGACCAATAGCGATCGCTTGACAGCTATTTTCCGAGCAATTGATCCGAACCAACCCCAAGCTCTCAATTTAGATCAATTAAAACAACTTACTAAAAATCTCCAGCACCAACTCCCTCAAATTACTAATCCTAAATTAGAACAAGATGTACAACAAATTATTATTGGAATTACTCGTGGAATTGAAGCTTGGCACCATTTAGAACCCCATCTAGTTAGTTGGATTTATGATCAAAGTCGTGGTGCGATTGGATTTACAGGTACTCCTGACCATAATGGTCCTTGGTCATTATGGTCAAAACAAGTCAATAGTCCTTTTCCCCAAGCACTATTTAATGCGATCGCAATTAACCAATCAATTAGTGAATTTGCTGCTGCTCAAACTCACATAGAGCCGGTTAATTTAGTCGAATTAGCGGTGATATTACAATGTTTACAACGTGGTTTAGTTGCTTGGTTTGACCAACTAATCTATGACTCTAAAGTCGGAGCAAAATTATCAATTTCTACCTTTATTACTTTCGCAGCAATTTGGGCATACTTAGCCAATGGATTTAATTATACACAGCTAAATACTAGCGATCGCAATCACTTAACCAATGGTTGTTTTCAAATCACCTTACAAGTCTTACGTGCTTTTGCTCAACGAGAATATTTCCCTCTCTATGGAGGTACATTCGCTTCTTTTACCGGAACTTATTTGCGCGATGCTCTCAATTATTTAGATGCACCACTCCGACAAGCAGAAGGAACTCAAGAAAAAGCCAGAATTTTAACTTTATTAGGTTATTCCCAACGGGCACAAGGTAACTATGAACAATCGATCGCTTTTCATCAACAAGCTTTAGATATTGCTCGTAATGCTGGCGATCGGATTTGTGAAATTGCTAACTTAAATCACTTCAGTCGGACCTATATAGCTCAAAAACAATATGAAGAAGCAATTAATTATAGCCAAAGAGCCTTAATTTATGCTCGACAAATCGGTGAACAATTAGGAGAAGCAAATGCTCTAGTAAATTTAGGCTATTCTGAAGTCTTAAAATCCCAACAACTAGAAATCATGGAACCAGAAATTTACCAAACAGCAATTAATCATTTAGAACAAGGTTTGCAACTCTCAGAAAAATTAGGCGATCGGCAAAGTCAAGCTCTTGGTTTAAGTAGTTTAGGGATCGCTCGTGTATTATTAGACCAACCGGAAATCGCGATCGAATATTTAACCAAAGGATGGGAAACCGCTCAATATTCAGGAGACTTATATCTTCAAGGTTTAAATATGACCTATTTAGCGGAAGCTTATTACCGTCAACAAAACCAAGGAAGAACTATTTATACAGCCAGTTTAGGAATGTATTTATTAGAACAAATCGGAGCGATCGAATGGCGTCAAGCTGCTGGATTATTAGTAATCTTACAAAGACAAATGGGTCAAGAAGCTTTCCAAAAAGGATTAGCAGAACAACGTTCTCAAATTATGATGATTATCGGAGTAGATGGCTATGATTATCTGCCTGAATTATTAAATAAATATTAAGGAAATGATTCAAGACAGTTCAGCTAAGTGTAGGGGTGAAGCATTCGGGCGATAATTGAACAATCAAACTAGTAATATTAGATCCGAATGCTTCACCCTTCGACTCCGCCCCCTTCGACTACGCTCAGGGTAAACTTCGACTCCGCCCTTCGACTCCGCCCTTCGACTCCGCTCAGGGTAAACTCAGGGTAAACTCAGGGTAAACCCTTTTTCTGCGCCGAGATCCTCTAAACAAATATTTGTTGATACCGAATCCGAGCCATAATTAGACCATTCCAAAGAAAAAAGAGTGCTGAACTACCAGATGAGCGGAGAATTTGTTTAGCAATTTTTCTCACATCTCTCTGTTCATTTACTTTTTCATCAGCTAAATAAACACCCAGTAAAGCTCGATTAATCATGCGATGAAAGTGTTTGTGCGGTAACTGAGAAACAGCTTGATCAGCTTCTTTTAGAAAATAAATGAACCGTTCAGTTATTTCTTTTCCACTATTGTAGTAAGTACAAAAATTCAAATCACCACCAATCCTGTCTTCTTCTTGGTCAATAAAATAGTCAAGGAGGATATGAAGTCCTTGAACCCAAGGGAAATAGCTGTTTTTAACCTTTATAGCTAGTTCCTTAGAACAACTTGGATCGCAGCTATATGCAACCAGACAAAAAATTCCTAACGTTGAGCCCGTACAAGCTGAAAATTCATACCACTTCATTTCCGGGATTTGGTGACGATGTTCTTCAAAACAAGCTTTTAAGCGAGGAACTCGCTCCTGAATTTTGACATGCTTATGAACTTGTAAATCACAATAATAATCAGCCAGCTCATGTAAACAGGGAGCAATTATTTGATAGGATGGCAGTTGTTTTAATACATTTTGACAAGTTTTCACTAACTTCATTAAATAACCACCATCCTCTTGTTCTTGACGAAATTGGTAGTAATTAATACATTCAGCGTTAGGTGTCAAAGCATCTAAGCAAGCTTGATGGAGAGTCCGGAAATCTTCTGGATCTAGGGACGTACTGCGATCGCACAGGTTATCTAAATAATCACTAATTGTTTGATAAGCAACAATAAAACAGATGGTTAGATCAATTTTTTCTTTCGCAAGTAATCCATAGATAGAACCACCTTCACAATGAAATGTTTTGCTGTTTATACTTAATAAAGCTTGTTTCCGTAATTCCGGATCAGGAATTTTCTCAGCTTCTTTTTTCCATAGCCCTAAATATTTACGAACTCTGGGAAGCACATCAATATAAATTCTGATCATCAGTATGATCGAACCAGATGGAACTTGCATTAATAAAGCTTTTTGGAAAAACCCCCTAATATTTCTATTAGTATCATACCACCTATTTATGAGTGTTACCATTATTTTAAATTGATTTTAATTTCTGCTTTTATATTAGCATTAAAATATTCAAATATTATCTATCACTTGGAATAAGTAGCCGGAATAAATAACAATAGTCTACACAGGTTTTAGATTCTAGTCTGAACCTCTTGATTTTTCGTTGGTAAATCTATTGACCAATGGCTCTGAAACCCTTATTCTGCCATTGATCATCAAAAACTGTCCGGATTATTACCTTGATTTGCTCGGATTTATCCTTTATACTACAATTGTAGTATGCAAGTAAGGAATCCGAGAAATGACTACTAATCAAAGACCCACAAATGGACAATTTGACTATACACTCAAAAAACAAACCGGTGGTCCTGGTCAATTTGCTCGTGTCATTGGTCGGATTGAATCCTGTGATGAACTTTTTCTATTTGAAAATCAAGTCACAGGTGGTGCGATTCCCTCCCCATTAATTAAAGCAGCAGAAAAAGGTTTTCGGGATGCTACCAGTAATGGTGTTTTAGCAGGTTATCCGGTAATTGGTGTCAAAGTTATCCTTGAAGATGGTAATTATCACCCGATCGACTCAACCGAAAGAGCTTTTTATTATGCTGCTCATCAGGGATTTTACCAGGGACTCAGAAATGCTGATTCTGTGATTATTGAACCAATTATGAACGTCACCATAGAAATACCAACCACATTTGTCGGTTTGGTACAGGGTGATTTGCGATCGCGACGTGGTATAGTGCAAAGTTTAGAGACTATCCTAAACGGAGAAAAAATTCAAGCCAACGTTCCTCTAGCAGAAATGTTTGGTTATGCTACTAGAATCCGATCGCTTTGTTCTGGTCAAGGAATTTTCTCAATGGAGTTTAGTCACTATGAACCTGTACCAGAAAAAATTCAACCCCAACTGATGGCAAAATATGCACATTCAAGTTGAAACATTTACCGTACATAAACGTTTTGCTCTCACCATTAGTCGATGTACTACTGTTCAGACAACTAATGTATGGTTAAGGATAGAATCAGAAGGAATAGAAGGGTGGGGAGAAGCTTCACCCTTTTCTACTGATCATTGCTCCCAAACTACTGAGAGCATCTTAAAATCATTCCTAACGATCAAACCAATCCTCGAAAAATTTCATCCCCTCGATCGACAACAAATCGAACAGGTTTTAACAGAATATCAGCTCCCTTCTGCTGTTAAAGCTGCGATCGATGTAGCTTTATATGATTGGTTAGGTAAAAAAGTCGGATTACCACTCTGGAGATTATGGGGATTGAATTGTAATTCTTTAGTACCGATCTCCGTAACGATTGGAATTAATTCCCCAGAAGGTGCTATAAATCGAGTCCGAGATTGGTTACAATTTGCCGAAGTTAAATTTTTGAAAGTAAAATTAGGTAATCCCACCGGAATTGACGCAGATCAAGCTATGCTAATGGCAATTAAAGCAGAAGCACCACAACTTCCTTTAATGGTAGATGCTAATGGAGGATGGAGTTTAGCACAAGCAATTAAAATGTCTGATTGGTTAGCAACTCAGGGGGTTAAATATATAGAACAACCTTTAGCAACTGGAAATGAAGAACAATTAATTGCATTATATCACCGATCGCCTTTACCAATTTTTGTCGATGAAAGTTGTTGGATTTCCTCCGATATTATTAAATTAGCCGATCGAGTACATGGAATTAATATCAAATTAATGAAAGCTGGAGGTTTAACTGAAATCATTCGCATGATCCATATAGCCAGAGCTTGTGGATTACAGGTAATGTTTGGGTGTTATTCTGATAGTGTTATTGCTAATAGTGCGATCGCACAATTATCACCCCTAGCTGACTATCTAGATTTAGACAGTCACCTCAACTTAATTGATGATCCATTTACCGGAGCATTAATGCAACAAGGATGTTTAGTACCTAATGATTTACCCGGTTTAGGAGTGAGGAAAATATCCACCAACCAGATTTTGGGATTGTAGGACAGACATCTTGTCTGTCAAATAAATTGAAAGACATCTTGTCTGTCAAATAAATTGAAAGACATCTTGTCTGTCAAATAAATTGAAAGACATCTTGTCTGTCAAATAAATTGAAAGACATCTTGTCTGTCAAATAAATTGAAAGACATCTTGTCTGTCAAATAAATTGAAAGACATCTTGTCTGTCAAATAAATTGAAAGACATCTTGTCTGTCAAATAAATTGAAAGACATCTTGTCTGTCAAATAAATTGAAAAGGTCTAATCTATTTTTGGTATTTTTATGTTAAAACCTGAAGATCGAATAGCAATTTTACTGCATCAAGGTATTCGCAGTGCATTAGGAAAAACAGGCTTATCTCTACTGCGCTATAGTGAGTCTGACATAGTAGCAGTAATTGATCAGGAATCCGCAGGTAGTTCCTTACCGGAATTAACCAAAATTCAGCGTCAAGTACCTATAGTTGCTTCGGTAGAAGACTCGTTAGTCTACAAACCCAATGTCCTCGTTATTGGAATCGCTCCTTCTGGTGGAGCAATTCCCCCAGAATATCGACAGGAAATATATCATGCAGTTAGTCAAGGGTTATCCATCGTCAATGGGTTACATACACCGATCGCTAATGATCCTGATGTCGCAAGTTTATTAAAACCAGGACAATGGATTTGGGATATTCGTCAAGAACCATCAGGAATTCCCATTGCTAGTGCTAAAGCGCGATCGCTTGCTTGTCTGCGAGTGTTAACTGTTGGGACAGACATGGGAATTGGGAAAATGTCTACCAGTCTAGAATTAAACCGAGCTGCTCTAAAAAAAGGATATCGCTCCAAATTTATCGCTACTGGTCAAGCTGGTTTAATGATCGCTCAAGATGGAATACCATTAGATGCAATCCGAGTCGATTTTGCTGCTGGTGCAGTAGAACAGGTAGTGATGCACTTTGGTCAAAACCATGACATCTTACAAATTGAAGGACAAGGTTCTCTCCTCCATCCTGGTTCCACTGCCACTTTACCATTATTGCGCGGTTCCCAAGCAACTCATCTAGTCCTCGTCCATCGGGTTGGACAAACCCATATTCGTAATCATCCCCATATACTGATTCCATCTTTGACTGATGTAATTAAACTATATGAAGCTATTGCTGCTGCTGGTGGAGCTTTTACTCCAGCTCAGGTAGTCGCGATCGCGCTTAATACTCATCATCTCGATGAAACTGAAGCAATCAGTGCGATCGCTCAAGTCCAACTTGCTACCGGATTACCTTGTACTGATCCAGTGCGCTTTGGTGCTGATCTATTGTTAAATGCAATTGTCTAATTAGTTTATAACCCAGCGGATATCAGTCATGAGTGAAAAACTAGATGTGGAACAACCAACTAATCCGTCCTCAGTAGATTCAGATCCTACATCAATCCGACATTGGGGTACGGTCACGATGTTAGAAACTGGAACAGGTTATCGTATTAATCGAGTGGAAGTCAAACCTGGACATTGCATGACTTTACAAATGCACTATCACCGGAGTGAACACTGGATTGTCGTTTCTGGTACAGCGAAAGTAAATTGTGGTGATCAGGAAACCATTATTATCCAAAACCAATCAACCTATGTTCCTCAAGGTACACCTCATCGGGTCGAAAACCCAGGAGTAATTCCACTGGTAATGATTGAAGTGCAAAATGGGGAATATCTGGGCGAAGATGATATTATTCGTTTGTCAGACCATCAAAATTAGGCAATCTCATCATTCTAACCATATTTATGGGTCTCGGCTGAATGACAGCGATCGCACAACCCAAAAAACTCTAGCGTGTGATAAAAAATTTTGAACTGGTGCAACTGTTGGAGTTGGTTTTCTAAATCATGAACTGGACATTCATTGATGGGAATCGATGCTCCACATTGCACACAAGTCAGATGGTGTCGGTCTTCTTTGATACAGCTATACAGAGACTCCCCACTGACCAAGGTTCGCACTTGCAAAACACCCTCCCGTTTTAAAGCTTCTAAAGAACGGTAAACGGTTGCTAGAGCCATATTTTGCTGTCGGTTACGCAGTTCAATATAAATATCTTGAGCCGATACTGCTTCCGTTAAGCTCTGAAGTAGGGTTAAAATAATCTTCTGGCTGCGAGTGTGACGAACTGTCATGGTTAGTAATTGAGGGACTATGGTCAAATTTAGCTTTTTTCTTGGCTCAATGAGTAAATGATCTCTAAATCTTGCTAGGCTAGTAAATAGCTTATCCTGAGTTTTTTCCTCAGAGTATGGCCTCGTTACCCCATTATTGTTGTCAGCTATGGCTATCATTTACAAGTATCAGGCTCGGATATATGTTACACTGCGGGCATCAGTCCTAGATCCCGCAGGAGCAGCAGTGGAATCTAGCCTCAAAAATTCAGGCTATGAAAATGTGGAAAATTTAAGAATAGGGAAATACATTGAACTCAATCTCAGTGCTGCTGGTCCAGAGATCGCGAAGAAACAACTAAACCAAATTTGTGACCAAGTTTTAGCCAATCCCGTGATCGAAAATTATCGGTTTGAGATCACCGAAGTATCAGCAAGTGTAGAAACAGGAGTCTCCAGGTGAAATTTGGGATCATAGTTTTTCCTGGTTCCAACTGCGATCGCGATATTGCTTATGTGACCCGGGATTTACTTGACCAACCCACCCGGATGGTTTGGCACCAAGATCCCGATATTACGGATCTAGATGTAATTGTAATTCCCGGAGGCTTTAGCTACGGGGATTACTTACGCTGTGGCGCGATCGCCCGTTTTTCCCCAGTCATGGGTGCGATTCGAGAACACGCTCAACAGGGGAAATTCGTTTTAGGGATCTGTAATGGGTTTCAAGTGTTAACCGAAGCGGGACTATTACCGGGAGCATTAGTAAGAAACCAGAATTTGCACTTTATTTGCGATCGGATCAATCTGAAAGTCGAAAGAATTGATCTACCTTGGACTCAAGCATATTCTTCTGGACAAGTAATTACCCTACCTATTGCTCATGGTGAAGGAAGATACTATGCTGATCCAGGGACGATCGCCAAATTAGAAGATCACAATCAGATCCTATTTCGGTATTGTGATCAAACCGGAAAAACTACGAGTGCTAGTAATCCCAATGGTTCTCTAAATAATATTGCTGGGATCTGCAATCGTGAAGGGAACGTTTTAGGAATGATGCCCCACCCAGAGCGAGCATCTGATCCGGTTTTAGGGAAACCAGATGGTCGAAAATTATTTCAAGGTTTATTGCAAAAACAGAAAATTGCGATCGGCTAGGTAATCTTAGGTTGACCACAACAACATTCAACATTTAAGGAGTAAATTTGTGCTAAAACTCTATGGTGCTGCTCGGAGTCGTGCGGCTATAATTCAGTGGTATCTAGAAGAATTAGCCCTTCCCTACGAATTTATCTCATTAGATCTGCAAGCAGGAGAACATTTACAGCCAGCTTACCGGAGCATCAACCCGTTTGGCAAAGTACCTGCGATCGTCGATGGAGATTTTTGTCTGTGGGAATCAGGTGCGATTTTGCTGTATTTGGCTGAAAAATATGGTAATGTTGTAGACCCACAAACAAGAGCAATTCTGACTCAATGGGTATTATTTGCCAATGCTACCTTAACACCACCAATTTTTGCAGAAACCAGTCGTGAAAAGGAAATGCCGAAATTATTCCCTCCCCTGCAAGAAATTTTAGAAAAACAACCATTTTTGTTAGGGGAAGAGCTGAGTGTTGCTGATGTAGCGGTTGGCTCAATGCTAGGGTATATGGTAATGATGCTCAAGTTAGACTATAGTGCTTATCCTGCACTGAGCGAATACGTGAAACGAATTGCTGATCGACCCGCATTTCACAAGACGATCGGCACAATTTTCTAAAAAATCTGAGCGAACAGTACATAATGGCACTGTTCGCTTTGAAAAATAAATTTAGCGGAAACCGATAGCGGCCTGCCAGACAAACGCTAGCAACAGGAAAAACACAGGGATAATTGGTAAAACATCGACCAGAGGATCAAAGATTGCGTAAGCTTCCGGGAGTTTGGCCAATAGTAATGCTGCTTCCATTTAGATTTATTCTCCAACACAGTTTTCAGAATTGACACGAATTTTAACATGATCTGCATCATTCCGAAGTAGAGATTAGACAAGCAAGCAAAAGTCATGTTGATCAATTTATTGGACAGGCAAGATGCCTGTCCCACAACAACAAAAAACTCTTGTGGGACAGGCATCTTGCCTGTCCTAGTTATTTTGGCAAGGGATCTATTGGATTTAACCATTGAGCAAAATCCCTAGCAAAACTATTGTTCAGGATGGATTGACGGATATCCGTGGTGAAGCGAATCAGTTCAGTCACATTATGAATTGCTAATAGGGTATAGCCTACCTGTTCGTGCGATCGGATTAAATGACTCAGATAAGCACGACTGAAATTTCTACAGGTATAGCAGGGACATTGATCATCTAAGGAAGTAAAATCTCTTTGAAAACCAGAATTTTTCAGACACAACCTTTCCCCTCCCACCAAAGCAGAACCATGACGAGCTAAACGAGTGGGAATCACACAATCAAATAAATCGATCCCCGCAGCGATCGCTTGGGCCATTTCCCGATAAGTACCAATACCCATCAAATAACGGGGTTTATCTGGTGGTAAGAGGGGAGCAGTAACCTGGACAATCTCAGCGATTAACTCTGGTGGTTCACCTACACTCACACCACCGATCGCATATCCGGGTAAATCAAAAGCTGCTAGAGCCCGAGCCGCACTAACCCGTAAATCCGGATATACACCTCCCTGAACAATTCCAAACAAAGCCTGATCTGCAAATTGATGGGCAGAAATACAACGTTCTAACCAACGATAAGTTCGCTCCGTCGCTTCTACTACCTCATCCCGAGTCGCTGGATAGGGAGGACACTCATCAAACGCCATAATCACATCTGCACCCAGCTGGTTTTGAATCTGGATCGATCGCTCTGGGGTTAAATGAATGATCCTACCATCACGAGGCGATCGAAAGGTCACACCATCTTCAGTAATTTTACGCATTTCACTCAAGCTAAATACCTGAAATCCTCCTGAGTCAGTCAATATCGGTCCATTCCATCCCATAAACCGATGCAATCCACCAGCTCCAGCCACAATCTCTTCTCCTGGTTGGAGATGGAGATGATAGGTATTAGCTAAAACCATTTGGGCTTGCGTATCTTTTAGTTGAGCGGGGGTTAAAGTTTTGACATTTGCCAGTGTTCCTACTGGCATGAATCTAGGTGTTTCTACGGAACCATGAGGCGTAAAAAATATACCTGCCCGCGCCTGCGTATGGCCACAATGCGCTTGACATTCAAACTTAAATTTTTCACTCATATTAGTTATGTTTAACCACTTAATTACCACTCTATAGGGTAGTGGGGAATGGAGCATCACTAAAAGGTAAGAGGACAAGATAAATTTATCGACTTAAATCGCCAACTTATCATCTAAATAACTATTAGCTAAGAGCTAAATCAGTCAATTACCTATAAATAGGGATCTCCAGTTATTAACCATTAGCAAATATGCCTATAGAATTAGTGATATTAAGGATATTTAATATGAGAAATCTTCTTCATCTTCAATATGAAAATCCCAATCAGAGGATAGAGTTTGAGTGACTACAGATTCGAGGGTGGCTACATCTAAATTACGAGACGCTTGATCTTGCAAAGCATTAGAGAGCGGGATCAACCTCAGTTTGCGACCATGGTGAATCAGATCAAAATAAGCCCCTTTTTGAGGAGTCTGTTTTAATTCTAGGTAATCAAAACTATAAACATTTAGATAGATCGCATGGTTCGCAACTAGAGTAGCACGCTGGGGATCAGCAAATACATCAAGGACATAGCCTTCTCCCTCACTTTGTCGTTTCCCATCCTGAGTATGGATATAGCGAACTGGGCCTAAACCTGCCAATAAGACCTGCATATCGCGCTTATTGACAACAATACCTGCATCGACAATGCAAGGAGCGGCTACCCTGGTATTAGATTTTTCTTGATTCATATTGAACAAGCCTCTGAAATAATTTTCTTTCTGGCACGTAATCAAAGATAGTCAATGCTTACGCGCTTAGAGAAGAAATTGTCAAAATTCCTACTGATATCTTCGTTACAATTCTGGCATAGGTTAGTGCAGATGGTATCCCCTTTTGGGATGAAAAACAGTAATTTTATGGCAAATGATCCAGGGTCGGAAAATCAGGGTAATCGATGGTGGCAAAGATGGGGAAAAGCGATCGCTGCGGCGATAGCATTTTATACAGTGCTACCGATCCCGACAAGTTGGACTTTGGAATTTCGCGGAATTGCCCGTTTGGCACCATTGATTGGGTTGATGATTGGGGGCATCTTAGGACTAGCAGATTTTGGGCTAAATTTGTTAGGAATGCCGCCGCTCACTCGTTCGGCTTTGGTGGTGGTAAGTTGGATCGGTTTAACTGGAGGTTTACATCTAGATGGTGTCATGGATACCGCTGATGGTCTAGCGGTCCCTGACCCCCAACGACGTTTAGAAGTCATGTCTGATAGTGTGACTGGAGCTTTTGGTGCTATGGCAGCGATCGCGTTAATATTGTTAAAAACTGCGGCTCTAAGTGATATTCATGCTCATCGTTGGTTAGCTTTAATGACTGCTGGAGGTTGGGGGAGATGGGGTCAATTAGTCGCGATCGCTCGTTATCCCTACCTCAAATCCACGGGTAAAGGTGCCATCCACAAAGCATCGATTCATTCTCCGCTAGATTTATTGCCAGGATTATTGTTATTACTGGGATTAAGTGGGATAAAAATTTTGTTAAACCCCGATCAGTGGTTAGTGGCGATCGGGATGGCGGTTAGGTGGAAGTGCGATCGCGATTCTGACTGGAGCTTGGTTGAACCATAAATTAGGTGGTCATACTGGTGATACTTATGGTGCAGTGGTTGAATGGACTGAAGCGCTTTTACTTTGTCTAATCGCTGGATTGTAAAGTCTTAAGTTAGTTTTCTACAAAGTAAGGTTCAAAATCTGCTGTAGGGATAAATTGAACTGGGGAAAAGTTGGGGAAGCGATCGGCGTATTTCCTGTGAATGGAATCATCTGATATTCTCCGTCAATCAAACTACAAACAAAAAATGTGGGTTTTTTAGGATTACCGATAAATTTTCTTGCCCCTAAAGCTGCGTAATCGATTATCCAATATTCCTCAATCCCCATTTCCTCATAATCTCGCAGTTTATTATAGTAATCATCACGCCAATTAGTTGAAACCACCTCAACGATTAATTTGACTGAATTACAATTTTGGATAATTGATTCACTTTCCCACCGGGATTCCGCTCCAATAACTTCTTGATTTAAAACGATGATATCTGGTTCATAACCTGAGTTTTCCCTAGAAGGTTTGACAATTGCTTCCCTAGGAATAGTCCAAATACCTCCTTTACCGATCTGTCTAATCATGATCAATAATTGCTCAATCAGGGAACCAGTTAGATTTGAATGTTTTCCCTTTGGTTTAGGCATTTCGATGATTACTCCATCATGCAGTTCGTATCGGATTTTCGAGTTTTCAGGATACCATCTGATAAATTGGTCAAAGTTATATAATTTGGGTTCAGATTGGGCTTGATTCATAAATTTGGTTAAGGTTTTCTTGATAAGAAAATCTGAAAAACAGGATCTTTAAATACATGAGAAGCCTGGTTTTAATAAATTTAACACGATCGCAAAATTGGTTCCAGAAATTGGATAATCCCAGCATCATCAAATTGGTCAGCTAATGCTACAATCCGAGCCACAAAAGGTTTATATTTTTGATTAAAGTTTTCTAACCGAGTAGCTTCACTTTTCACCAGCTCGATATCACCAATCCGACTAGCTTGGTAGATTTGGTTCAGTTCTGCTGCTGATGGGAAGATCATTTCTTCTTCTTGTTCTGATGCTATTTCTATAGCCTCATAATTCCAAGTAATTGGTAAATTATTGGCTAGAGCATCAAATAAATCTTGAGCATTAACTGGTTTAGCTAAAAAATTATCTCCACCAGCTTCTCTACTCATTTGTTGATCCAATTGTCCTACAGATGCAGATGAAACTAGGACTTTTAAGTGTTTCAAATCAGGATCATTCCGTAACTGTTTCAGCATTTCAAAACCATCCATTACTGGCATCGCTAGGTCTGTAATTACTAAATCTGGTTGCTCCGATCGCATTTTTTCTAAACCGATCTGTCCATTCTCAGCTTCTATAACTACAAAACCGATAGGTTCTAATAAATTCACAATTACAGACCTATTTTCCCACCGATCATCCACAATTAAAATCTTTTGTTTTTCCCCATGATAAGTCACAATATGACCAGCCATACTGGTTTGTTGCTGGACCCATTCCTGATTTAAAGGTAATTCTACTTCAAAAAAGAATTTACTACCTACGCCCAGTTGACTCTCGACTTGAATTTGTCCCCCCATTAATTGGACAATTTGCTGGCTAATTGCTAATCCTAAACCTGTACCTTCCGATTGACGAGTGCGATCGCCGACTTGTTCAAAAGCACGGAATAGTTTCTGAATATCTTCGTGGCTAATCCCAACTCCCGTATCCATAACGGCAAAGTGTAGATAAGCAAAAGACTTGGTCTCTGAGCGGTAGTCGAAGAGTGGATCAATATTGGAGTTTAATAGTTCAACTTTTAGAGTGACACTACCTCGATCAGTAAATTTAATCGCATTACCTAAGAGATTAATTAGGACCTGTCTCAATCGTTTTTCATCAGCGATAATACCATGAGGTAAATTAGGATCAGGTGTGTAGTAAAAATCAATTATTTTCTGTTGAGCGCGGATTTGAGAGATTTCCACCACACCTTGCAGGAGTGAAGGTAAATGAATAGCAGTAGGTGCTAGTTCAAGTTTCCGAGCTTCAATTTTGGCAATGTCGAGAATATCATTAATTAAAGTGAGCAGATGAGAACCACATTGGTGAATAACGTTGACCCCATGAAGTTCTTTTTTGGGCATAACTTTGGAACGTTCAAGAATTTGGGCATAACCCAAGATTCCATTGAGTGGTGTTCGTAGTTCGTGACTTATATTAGCGAGAAATTCACTTTTGGCTTGATTAGCTATTTCGGCAGTCACTTTAGCTTGTTGGAGTTGGGCTTCAACCTGTTTACGTTCAGTAATATTCATCGCTACTCCCAAAACTTGTGGAGTTTCCCCAGGAAGTGAGACTTTAATCGATTGGAAATAAGACACTTCTCCCGTTGGGGTGGTGACAGTTTCTTCCAAAATTTTGGTAACTCCAGTTTCCATCACTTGTCGATCAGCTTCCAGGTAACGAATAACTTCCTCAGCATTACTATTGAAGTCAGCATCAGTCTTGCCGATTAGTTCTTCAATAGTTGTACCATAAACTTTGGCAAGGGTTTGATTAACAAGAACAAATCTGCCATACCAATCTTTCACAAAAATCACATTAGGATCGCTATCAATAACAGTCCGGAGAAACATTTGTTGTTGTTTCAGTTCGGTGGTACGTTTTTCTACTCTTTGTTCTAGTTCAGCATTAGTTTGGGCTAGGGTATCAAAGGAAACTTGGAGTTTTTCACTCATCTCATTAAAGATTTGTCCTAGCTGATCTAGTTCTTGGATGTTTTCTGGTTGGATTTTTTGGTCAAGATTACCTCTGGTGATTTCTTGGGAGGCATTTTTTAAACGAACAATGGGTTGTAAAATCCATCGGGATGTATAGATACCAGAGATTACAGCTAAGACTAAAGCTAAGGTACAAAGGATAATTGTAGTGCGAGTGTTGGCGTTAATATGTTCCATGAAATCAGACGCTGGCACTACTACTATAATGAGTAAATTTAAGCCAAATTTATCTTTAAATGGTAGTACATGAATAAAATTTATCTGACCATTTTGAGTAAATTCAAGTTGTTGATCCTGGTCGATTTTACCAATTTGGCCAAATTTTGATATCAAATATTGACTGGTTTGATTAATCAAAACGTCATTGGTTTCTTGGGGATTCAGTCGCTGAAACTTTTTTTGACCATCAGGTTGCTGACTACTCAAAAAAATTCGGGGATTTTTTTGAGAACTTGCTACTAGGTTTCCCTCCTTGTCAACAATAAAAATTTTTCCTGATTTTCCCACTTTTAGACTAGCTAAAAATTTACTAATATCTAAAAGAGAAAGAGCCACAGCAAACGTACCTAATTGGTTATTTTTTTGATCAAAAACTGGACGGTAGGCACTAATAACTAGGGTTTCATTATTGTCAATTGGAAAAATATTACTCCATCCTGGCTGGGTCGTTTTTTGCCCTTTTTGATACCAGATTTTTGTCCTTAGATCATAAGCGGGAATCTTCTCCAACAATTTAATTCGATTACCATTCCTGTCTAGAGAATACTCAGAATATTGATCAGAACTAGCAGGATCTACTACTACCATCTGCACTTGGTAATTTTTCTGATAAATCATTCTTCCCACTTTCTGTAAATTAGCAAATAAAATATAACTCACGTTAGAATCAACTTCTAATAGTTGAAAGTAGAGGTGATGCTCGATCGCCGAGAAATCTTGTAAATCTAATTTACCCAGACGAACATCATCTGCGCTAATACGATTAATGAAATGAGGGGTAGCTAAATAGGTATCTAGGTACTGGTTGACCCTCGCGCTAATCTCAGTCTGTAGCTGATTAGCTACATCATTAACAGCTTTTTCACCATTACGAATTGAGAGATAACCAGTCAAACCAACAGCAGCAAATATTTGGATAATAAATGGGGCAATAAGGATTAGTCTTAGAGGTATGGAAGAGCGACGGTACTGGATTTTAACTGGTTGTGGGATTGGTTCGGAGATGGACATAGATGTATTTAATTCAGGAGATTGGTTCTTTAACATGATGAGATTTGATTATCAATGTTAGTTTTTCAATAAGTTTGGATAATTAGGACATTTTAGCTTGTAGCATATTTTAAATAAAAATATAGTTTTATATATCACTATTTTATTTTTATTATTAATGCGATCATTTTTGTGATCTTTATAGTATCTTTATCGTATCTTTAACTAGGTTAAGAAATGAAGAATCAATCTGGGTTATAGTATCTGAGTTACTAGATCAGGAGTTTAATAAACAGGATGTTAAGGCGAATCAGTAGGCGTAAATTCCTTATCTATAGCTCCGTTATTTTAGGAACAAGTATTTTTATAAAAGCTTGTAGCAATCCTACCCCATCAATAACTAAGTCAGAGAATAACCCTAGTCCTGAAACATTACCTTTACCAGCTAATATATCTACCAAGAGTGGAAATAGGATCAAGGTCGGGATTTTACATTCTCTGAGTGGTACAATGGCAATTAGCGAAAACAGCGTCGTCGATGCTGAAATGCTAGCCATTGAGGAAATAAATAAATCTGGTGGTGTGCTTGGTAAACAGATTGAAGTCATCCAAGAAGATGGAAACTCTGACGAGCAAACTTTTGCCCAGAAAGCGCAAAAGCTGATCGATCAAGATCAAGTGGTGACAATTTTCGGCTGTTGGACTTCATCTAGTCGGAAAGCAGTGTTGTCTGTGGTTGAAAGTAAAAAACATCTGCTCTGGTATCCTGTCCAATATGAGGGTCAAGAGTGTTCTGATTATATTTTCTATACGGGTGCTACACCGAACCAACAAATCGAGCCATCAGTTGATTGGCTATTAGAAAATAAAGGTAAAGAATTCTTTTTATTTGGCTCAGATTACATTTTTCCTCGGACTGCTAATACCATCATCAAAGCGCAATTAAAAGCCAAAGGTGCTAAAACAGTCGGAGAATATTATTTACCTTTAGGCAGTACGGAAGTGATGCCAATTATTAATAAAATTAAACAAGCTCTTCCTCATGGTGGAGTAATCTATAACACTCTCAATGGAGACAGTAATATCGCATTTTTCAAGCAACTACAAAAGGCGGATTTAAGTCCAGATAAATATCCCACCATGTCGGTAAGTATTGGCGAAGAAGAAGTGAAATCGATCGGCGTAGAATATCTTAAAGATCATTATGCTACTTGGAACTATTTCCAGACGGTGGAGACACCAGCCAATAAAAAGTTTGTCGAAGCTTTTAAAAGCAAATATGGATCAGTTCGAGTAATAAATGACCCAATGGAAGCAGCTTATATAGCTGTTTATCTATGGAAACAAGCTGTAGAAAAAGCCAGAACACCTAACGATTTAGAAAAAGTACGTGCAGCAGCTTATGGGTTAACGTTTGATGCTCCTGAAGGTAAAGTGATGATGAACTCCAACCATCATCTTTCTAAATTTGTCCGTATTGGTCGAGTTAGGACGGATGGTTTGTTCAAGATTGTCCAATCTAGTGACAAAGTAATTGATCCGCTACCGTGGAATCAATTTGTAGCAGAAACACAAGGATTTAGTTGTGACTGGTCTGATCCGACTAAAGGTGGTAAGTACAAAACTTGATCACCATCTAAAGTAACTTTGCCACTGTCCTAGTTTAAAGGCTAAATTACCCAATTATTCATCAACAGAAAAAAACCACCGATCATAATAATATTAGCGATCGCGCTTATCAAATTAAACGTCATCCCCAGTTTCAAAATTATCAAGATCAAGTTTTACAACTGTTGAATATACAAGCAGAAAAGAAGCAATTTAAAAACCATAATGATGTTCACTTATTAGCCGGATGAACCCATTTTACTCTCAAGATTTTAGGATGACCAAATTCGTTGCAGATTGAGTACAAATCCAGGTAAAATATTTTCACCAGAAATGCTTTGAGGTGCTTTTAAAACTTCCACTTCTTGTCCAGGACGATAAATTTCTACTTCTTGTCTTTTGCGGTTGATTAACCAACCTAGACGACAACCATTTTCCAGATATTCTTGCATTTTCTGCTGAGTTTTTTTCAAGTTGTCATTAGGTGAAAGGATCTCAATCACAAAATCAGGACACAGGGGAATAAATTTTTCTTTTTGTGCTTGAGTCAATCCATCCCAACGGGATTTTTCTACCCAAGCAACATCAGGTCATACCAATTCACCATGAAGATACATTGATGTATATTGATCTGTGGGTGAGGGTGGGTTTTGATGATTAGTAGGTAAATGTCAAACATCTCGGTGAACCCGGGCGGGTTTTTCTAATTAATTGGTAAATTTCAAAAATCTGGGCGAACCCGCCCCTACTACAGAAATCCGCAAATTGAGGATAAAATTGGTAGGGGCAGGTTCACCAGTCAATTTTGCCACCAACAGATCACCATTATAAACCTGCCCTGGCCTAACAGATCAACCTCAGATTAAGTGCAATTTCATAGTTAATTGGTATGAGCGATCTGCACCATTCGGTAAAGTAAACCCTGTGGATGAATCAAAAACTTCACCAAGTTGATTTTGATCATTCCAAAACCAAATTTGAGCGTTAAATGTAGAGTTGATTTTACCCGTTTCTCCTCCTGTAGGTGGCATAATAATTAATTCTCCCTGAGCATTGCGTTCTAATTTTAAATCAGAATTTTCTTCACATAATTGAAAAAATTGCTCTCTGGTTAGTTTAATTACAGAATTGAGGTTGAATGTAAGTGCTGTCATAAAATCACCAACCGCCCAAGTAAAATCAAAATAGACACTCCCATTAGGACATTTGACAATTTCTCTAGATTGTCGTGATGGGTATCCATTGGCTTACCTCCTTTCTAGTTAAATCTATGATCATCAACTTTAAAAGTAGTTGAGCGATCGCTAATTTTCCAATGGGCACACTATATTCGCGCTAGGTGCCGTCAGATTCAGGTAATTGAGTATGATCGGGAAAAAGAGGGGGTAATAGGGTGGGGTCAAGACTTCTACTCATAGTTCTTAGTTATCCACAACAGAAATGACTAGATGCTTGATTTAAGGGCGTTGCTTAACCAGGGTATGATATAATTGGAAAATCCTGTAGGGGCGTATTGCCATACGCCCCTACAAATTATTTATTCATACCGTAAATCAGCAACGCCAATTTAAGTATAGCAATTTCAGATTGAGCAGTTTAATCTTACTACTAAAAAATCAATCCAAACCAGTGAAAATTGAGATCATATAGCTCTCTCAAAGATTAATGAGTTATTGAAAGTTTCCGCTACATCCTGAATCCCATAGTTATCTATCAGTCACGATCGCACAATAGTATTACATTTACTTCCTCATCTACAAGTAGAAATAGAAAGCGCGATCGCCACTATCCTTTTGAGGTGTGTCGCTAGATATTGATGCTTTAAAGTTTTATATCAGACCTTCTGATATAGCCAGGTAATTTGTTCCAATCTACTTATACCGCGTTAACTCGCTTATTGTGATACAATGAAATTAATTAATAGATATAAGAGTAAAATATGGCCAATCACTCTGATGCTTATAAGCGACAACCACGGGTTAAGGGATCGTTTAGTCTTCTCTATGAGGAGCCATTGAGTAAGAAAATTTACGCAACCCAGGTGCCTAAATCAGTAGCGATCGCACTAGAGCAATTACCTAATAAAAATGCCTGGTTAAAACGGGTTATCTATGAAGCAGCCCGCCAAGAATTGATGCAAAACTCAACTGTTGACAGTTTTGAGTAAAAGGACTTGTTAAATTGTTATTACCGAATAATGAAAATGCCTTTATTGCTCCAGCAAAACTTACAGAATATTTACTTTCAGAGACACACAAAGATGGAAAGTCAAAAGCCAAGTTTTTTCGTAAATATGGATTTAATGAAGAAAATGTTGATCTTTTGGAGAAAGAGTTATTAAACCTTGCTCGTGATCGTGAGGTTACAGAAATTGAACCGACCGAATACGGGATAAAATATAAAATAGTAGGGACAATTAACACCCCAGTTGAGAAAACAATCAGTATTCTAACGATATGGATTATTAACACAGACCAAGATTGTCCTGGATTTGTTACTGCAAGACCATTTTCAGAAAAACGGAGTTAAATATATATGTTTAAAGAGTTAGATATAGTCAATTTAACCATTGATATTGACGACCATAATTTAAAGAAAGGGCGTCATGGAACTATTGTTCATTGTTACAATAATCAACAAGCATTTGAGGTGGAGTTTGTTGACGATGACGGAGATACACTAGCACTATTGACCTTAGAAAAATCTCAGATTGAATTAGAGCAAGAAAGTCTTAAAAGCCATGTTGTAGAAATTATTAATACCTTACCTGTTGATGATCTAGCTGACATTAGAGATAACGCTGAAGTTTTACAGTTCCTACATAATCATGCCAGATTTAACATTATTAATTCCACCGAAATAACCCAGTTATTAAAGTTGAAACAAGACCGTGATGAATTAATTACTAAGTTACTTGACCAAATCAACTGTAAAAATATTCAATCTTAGGTTGCTATGCTCAAATCAAATCGGGATCGATTCCTTGCGATCGCAAATAAGCAGCCAATCGTTCTTTCTGTTGCTGTTGTGCCCATTACCACTGGCTAATTCGATCGCAATTAAGGGCACACTATATTCGCGCCAGATCACATAAGAACGGCGAATTTGACCGTCTAAGAGGGGTAGAACGTTAGGGACATAGAACCAATCCGGTGCTTCTGCTCCCCGTTCGGTCGGATCAGTTTCCCGCCAGTATATCCCACTATCTTGTCCGATCGCATATTGACCATCTGGATGGAGAGTTTGTAATGTAGTTTCCAGAGAGTCAGTCAGCAAGATACATTGGGGATGTTCTTGAAAGTTTTTCACGAAAGTGCCGTCGGATTCAGGTAATTGAGTATGATCTGGAAAAGGAGGGGGTAAGATGGTGGGGTCAAGACTTATGCCCATAGTTCTGAGCGATCCACAACAGGAATGACGAGATGCTTGATTTAAGTATAGCAATTTGAGATTGAGCAGTTTAATACTTACTACTAAAAAATCAATCCAAACAGCGAATATATAGAGGAGATCCACCAGTGAAAATTGAAATTGATGGTCAAGATGCGGTTAGCGCTGCTGAGGAATTGCTGAGAATTGAAGGGCTTGAAGGTAGTTATAAAATAGTTGATGAAGTGGAGCGAGAAGGAATATTAGCTACGATCGCTACAATCGTAGGGATTGCCAGTGGTACGGTGACAATTGCTAAAGAGATATATGAGTGGTATCAGAAATACCAGAAGTCTCAAGGGGCAAAGGCAAAAATTGAGAAAGTTTTAATTATTGGTTCTAATAATCGTCGTTTGTTGCTCAAGGATGCGACGGTAGAGCAGATTCAGAAGATTCTAGAAGATTAGGACAGAAACCATGAAAATCCTCCACATTAGTTTAACTGAACTGGGTAAGGATTATGCTGCTTTGCGTTACTTTTGGGAGAATCCTCCTGATTACAAGGAACACAGATTACCTCTGGCTGAAATTAAAGATTTAGGCAATCAATCAGAAGCTGATTACTATACTCGTATTCCTGTGGATTATGCTACTACCGGACAATCACTCTATAACTGGTTAGATCAGAGTGATCGCTTGTTAGCTAATGCTTTAAATCAGCCTCGTCAGGACGGGTTAGTAATTGCGATCGCGACGGATAAAGGACTAGCAAAGTTGCCTTGGGAATTGTTGCATGATGGGAATTGTTTCTTAGTAGAGAAAAGACCTGCAATTATTCCGGTGCGGTGGGTGTCTAATGGTCAACCGATCGCGATCGCTAACTCTCCACAAAATCGACCTCTTAATCTGTTATTTATGGCGACTTCGCCTTTAGGAGTTGAACCAGAATTAGAGTATGAAGCGGAAGAAGGGCAAATTTTAAAGACAACCCATACTCCAGTAAACTTGATAGTAGAAGAAAGTGGCTGTTTAACTGAATTGGGTCGTCTGGTTCGAGAATATGAAAAAGGATATTTTGATATTTTTCATTTAACAGGTCATGCAACTACTGATGGGGGAAAACCCTGCTTTTTGACTGAAGACGAATACGGCAACCGAGTTGATAGCAGTACCGCCAAAATATACGATGAGCTGACATCTCCCTTACCGTCTTTAATTTTCCTCTCTGGTTGTCGAACTGGTTATTCTTCTGAGGGGACAGTTCTCTTAATGGCCGAAGAATTATTAAAGATGGGAGGAACAGCAATTTTAGGATGGGGGGAAAGAGTCCGCGATACCCATGCAACAGCGGCTGCGAGTAAATTGTATTGTCATTTGGCTCAAGGGGACGCGATTACAGATGCACTATCTTTTACCTACAAAACCTTGATTAATGACCAGGTACAAGAGTGGCATAAATTACGGTTATATGTGGCAAATACCTTACCCCAGGCGTTAGTAACTCCTTTAAGAACAAAGGGACGCAAACAATTGCCCAAACCGACGACAACAATCGAATTTAGGGATGATGAACAACGGTTAAGGGTGGCAAAGAGAGAAGATTTTGTTGGTCATCGCCGCCAGTTACAGAACTGTTTGCGAACTCTGAAGCGAGATCAGGAAAAAGTAGGGGTATTAATTCATGGGATGGGGGGATTAGGAAAAAGTAGTATTGCCTCGCGATTGTGGGATAGACTACCTGAACATGAAAAAGTTTTCTGGTGGCGACAAATTGATGACTCCAACTTGATAAAAAAGCTATCATCCAAATTAATAAAAACCGAGTTACGGGCTATTCGTAATGATTTAAACACTAGCGATGACAGTTTAGAAATAAAACTCGCTAATTTATTCAATCAATTGGCAGAACTGGGCGAAAACCCGTTTCTCTTGATTCTTGATGATTTTGAATGGAATCTCGAACCCCGTCAAGGTCGATTTATTCTCAAGCCTGAAGTTGCGACAGTTTTGTCAGCATTAGTCTGGGCAATCCAAGAGACGGGAACTGGGCATCGGATTTTGATTACCTGTCGCTATGAGTTTAATTCTGAGTTATTGGAATTTTTCTTCTCACAAGGTCTAGAATCTTTTAAAAAAGCTGAATTAACTAAAAAGCTGAATCGCCTAGAACATTTTAGTTCTGGTAAGCTCTCTGAATATCTACGCGATCGGGCGCTAAGTTTAGCCGATGGCAATCCTCGTTTACTGGAATATCTCAATGATGAAGTTTTAGGTAAACCAGATGCAGCAGCTAAATTAATCGAGCTAGAACAAAGTCCTGAACTGTGGAAAGACAAAATTATTTGGGAGGAACTGTATAAGGTTATTGATGAGCCATTACAACGGGTTATTAGCCATTGCCTAATCTACCAAATTCCTGTACCGATGATAGCTTTAGAAGGAGTTTGTGGCTCTCCCGTAATAGCGTTGGAAAATCCCGTTTTTCGGCAGGGGAGAGCACGGAGCAGGGTAGAAGCTTATCACATAAGCTTATGGAACTTAAATAATTTTTACTTATCACCGCAAGTACGGGACAACCGAGTTTGTGACGCTCTTCCTAATTACCAACAACAGTTACAACGGGGTCAAAAACTGGGGCTTATTGAAATTAGTCCTGAAATTCAAGAAGAAAATCAAGTCTATTATGTCTCTCGAATTTTACCTCATATAATTCCCAATATTCGACTTTCTGAAGCACCAGAAGTTTATTCGTTGTACAAGAATGCTCATGAAATATTACATGAGTTATGGGGAAAAATTTACAATGAAAGTAAAGAAAAGTGGCAGGAGATTTTTCGGTTATTGTTTGCGGATAAAGAAAATCCAGAGCGATTCAGACAGGGATTCTTTAAAATGTTGGCAGTTCAATGCCATTTAGAAGCAGATGAAGCCTTAGAATCAGAAATGAGGAAACTAAAAGATGAGTTGTCAACGGAGAATTTTTGCGGTCAACTAGAGAACTATTTAAGTCAAAAAGAATGGAGAAAAGCTGATGAGGAAACTGCTTGGATCTTTTATCAAATGATGGTGCAGAAAGGCTACAAAAATTGGGATGAGTTATGTAAAAACTTTCCCAATGAAATCCTCAACCAGATTGACCAGCTTTGGGTTGATAACAGTAAAGGACGCTTTGGATTCAGTATTCAAAAACAAATTTGGGAAAGTGTTAATTCAGAAACACGTAAATCGGAAAAATTTGGAAACCTAATAGGTTGGAATAAAATAGTAACAGAAAAATGCAATTGGATGTACTACAACACTTTGCTATTCTCGACTGAAGCTGCCACTGGAAGCCTTCCAGCCCTTTGTTATATGAAGGGAGAATTCATCAAGACAAATGGTGGAGTTTGGGTTGGTGGTTGGATGTTTTATTGTGTAGTTGGGTTTGGGTGGTTATGTGAGTGTGGGTGGGTTGGATTTCTTCTCTCACGCAAAGATATAAGTTATAAAATATAGGCTTTTCAGGTATTTTGTCAAGCTAATTTTTTAGTTATTTTTTTACGAAAACATAAATAAGTAGGCGACTGAACAGCCACCTGGCATAGCAATTAGCCATCACAAATTTTTCAGCCACCTGGAGAATTTCTGAATTAGTCGATTTCCGTTCGTCCCAAGATATTAGTAACAAGTTAAGGTGATGGGTAAATTAGTTGCGATCGCACAATAGTATTAAATTTAATTCCTAACTGACAAATAGAAAGCGCGATCGCATTTTGTGGGAGAGCTGAGGTGCGATCGCGACTCAAAAAAATATTAATCAGGTATTTATTCTGTTAAAATTTTGAGATTGTTTTGAATTTATAACTGAGTAGGAATAATTAAATCTATAATCTGATTTTTATTCTGACGATAAACTAGAAAATCACGATCTAATGTTAATACACAACTGCCAGCAATTAACTCGGTCATTCTCACTAAACAAGCATCGGCTAAAGACATTGGTACATTCTGATAACGTTGCAGCAGTTGTCTAATCGTTTCGCTGTCATCATTCAGTTGAAAAGGAATTTGAATAATTTTTCTACTGATTAAATTTATCACTGCGTCCTGACCTTTATAGACATCTTGCAACAGAAAACAAGTTTCTGTTATTACCCCTTCGCAAGTCAATAAATGTGGTTCAATTATTTTCCATTGTTCAATTGCCCAGGAATGTAGATTTTCTTTTTTATTAATAAATGCAACTAATACTCCTGTATCTAGTAACACTTTTTTTCTCATTTTTTACCCATTCCTTTTAGATATTCTTTATTCGTCCCTAAATCACCAGGGCCAAAATCAACAGATCCAGCAAATTCTTGGGCTGCTTCATAAGCAGAGATGGGTTGTTTTTCCTTAACTTGCTGTTTCTCCTGCTTTTGGGTTTTATATCGCAAAAACTCAATAAATTCCAAAACAGTATCCTGCTGTTCTATTGTTAGCATTTCAAGATAATCTAAAATTACATCTTTTTTATTGATCCCCATACTCATAGTTATATTCTCCTAAATTAAATTAAATCGGGATCGATTCCTTGCGATCGCAAATAAGCAGCCAATCGTTCTTTCTGTTGTTGTTCTCGATCAGCTCGTACCGTTTCAGCATCAGTCCGTTCGGTCGGATCAGTTTCACGCCAGTATATCCCACTATCTTGTCCGATCGCATATTGACCATCTGGATGAAGATTTTGGAGTGTAGTTGACCGGGAGTCAGTCAGCAAGATACATTGGGCATGTTCTTGAAAATTTTTCACGAAGGTGCCGTCAGATTCAGGTAATTGAGTATGATTGGGAAAAGGAGGGGGTAAGATGGTGGGGTCAAGACTTTGGACCATAGTTCTGAGCGATCCACAACAGGAATGACGAGATGCTTGATTTAAGTATAGCAATTTGAGATTGAGCAGTTTGTTCAGGTTTAATACTTACTACTAAAAAATTAATCCAAACAGCGAATATATAGAGGAGATCCACCAGTGAAAATTGAAATTGATGGTCAAGATGCGGTTAGCGCTGCTGAGGAATTGCTGAGAATTGAAGGGCTTGAAGGTAGTTGTAAAATAGTTGATAAAGTGGAGCGAGAAGGAATATTATTAGCTACGATCGCTACAATCGTAGGGATTACCAGTGGTGCTGTGACCATTGCTAAAGAAATATATGAGTGGTATCAGAAATACCAGAAATCTCAAGGGGCAAAGGCAAAAATTGAGAAAGTGCTAATTATTGGGTCTAATAATCGTCGTTTGTTGCTCAAGGATGCGACGGTAGAGCAGATTCAGAAGATTCTAGAAGATTAGGCAGGAACCATGAAAATCCTCCATATTAGTTTAACTGAACAGGGTAAGGATTATGCTAGTTTGCGTTACTTTTGGAATCATCCTGCTGATTACAAAGAACACAGATTGTCTCTGGCTGAAATTAAAGATTTAGGCAATCAAGCAGAGACTGATTACTATACTCGTATTCCTGTGGATTATGCGATTACTGGACAAGCACTCTACAACTGGTTAGATCAGAGCGATCGCGTGTTAGCCAATGCCTTAAATCAGCCCCGTCAGGAAGGATTAGTAATTGCGATCGCGACGGATAAAGGAATGGCAAAGTTGCCTTGGGAATTATTGCATGATGGGAAGTGTTTCTTAGTAGAGAAAAGACCTGCTATTATTCCGGTGCGGTGGGTGCCTAATGGTCAACCGACGATCACGATCGCTAATTCTCCGCAAAATCGACATCTTAATCTGTTATTTATGGCCACTTCTCCTTTAGGAGTTGAACCTGAATTAGATTATGAAGCAGAGGAAGGGAAAATTTTAAAGGCGACCCAGCGTACTCCAGTGAATTTGAGAGTAGAAGAAAGTGGCTCTTTAAGTGAATTGAGTTATCTGGTGCGGAAACAGGAAAAAGACCCAAACCATCCTGATGTTAGCTATTTTGATGTTTTTCATTTAACAGGTCATGCAACTTATCAGGAGGGAAAACCCTGCTTTTTGACTGAAGACGAATATGGCAACCGAGTTGATAGTATTACCACAGAAATACGCGATGCGCTGACATCTCCCTTACCGCCTTTAATTTTCCTCTCTGGTTGTCGAACTGGTTATTATTCTGAGGAAACAGTTCCCTCAATGGCAGAAGAATTATTAAAGATGGGAGGAACAGCAATTTTAGGATGGGGGGAAAGAGTCCGTGATACTGATGCAACAGCAGCTGCGTGTAAATTATATTGGCATTTGTCTCAGGGGGAAGCGGTTACAGATGCTCTATTTTCTACCTATCAAGCCTTGATTCGACAACAAGCACACGATTGGCATAAATTACGGTTATATGTGGCAAATACCTTACCCCAGATGTTAGTAACTCCTGTAAACACAAGAGGACGAACACAATTGCCTAAACCGAAATTTAGGGATAGTGATCAGCAGTTAAAAGTGGCAAGGGGTGAAGATTTTGTTGGTCGTCGCCGTCAGCTCCAGAACTGTTTGCGAATACTAAAGATAGATAATGACAAAGTAGGAGTATTAATTCATGGCATGGGGGGATTGGGAAAAAGTAGCATTGCCATTCGACTGTCGGATCGGCTATATGAACATGAAAAAGTTCTGTGGCGACAACAAATTGATGCCTCAAGCTTGATAAAAGAGCTATCTGATAAATTAATTAAACCAACGTTACGCGATATTCGTGATGATTTAAACAGCAATGACAGATTATATTTTAAGATAGCTAATCTATTCAATCAATTAGCAGAACTGGGTGAGAAACCGTTTCTCTTGATTCTTGATGAATTTGAATTGAATCTAGAACCCCGTCAAGATCGATACATTCTCAAACCTGAAGTTGCTACAGTTTTAGAAGCATTAGTTAGGGCAATCCAAGATACGGGAACTCAAAATCGAATTATTATTACCTGTCGCTATAAGTTTGATTTTAATTTATTGAATTCTTTTTTCTCTCAAGGTCTAGAAGCTTTTCAAAAAGCTGAATTAACTAAAAAACTGAACCGCTTAGAACATTTTAGTTCTGATCAGCTCTCTCAAGAGCTACGCGATCAATCGCTAAGTTTAGCCGATGGCAATCCTCGTTTACTGGAATATCTCAATGATGAAGTTTTAGGTAAACCAGATGCAGCAGCTAAATTAACGGAACTAGAACAAAGTCCTGAACAGTGGAAAAACAAAATTATTTGGCCAGACTTGTATAAGCTTATTGATGAGCCTTTACAACAGGTTCTTAGTCATTGCTTAATCTATGAAATTCCTGTACCAATGGAAGCTTTAGAAGTAGTTTGTGCTGCTCTTCCTAATTACCAACAGCAATTACATCGAGGGCGTGAACTGGGATTCATTGAAATCAGTCCTGACGTTCAAGCAGAAAATCAAGTCTTTCGTTTCTCTCGAATTTTACCTCATATTATTCCTAATATCCGACTTCCTGAAGCACCTGAAGTTTATTCTTTGTACAAGAAAGCTTATGAAAAGTTACATCAGTTGTGGGGAAACAAACAAAATGAAAGTCCGGAAAAGTGGCAGGAAATTTTTCGGTTATTGTTTGCCGATCAAGAAAATCCAGAACGATTCAGACAGGGATTCTATGAGATGTTGGCAGTTCAATATAATTCAGAAGCAGATCAAGCCTTAGAATCAGACCTGAGACAACTGAAAAATGAATTATCAACAGATAATCTTTGCCGTCAATTAGAGGATTATTTAAGGCAACAAGAATGGAGAAAAGCTGACGAGGAAACTGCCTGGATTTTTTATCAAGTGATGGTGCAGCAAGACTATGAAGATTGGTCCGAGCTATGCAGAAACTTTCCCTGCGAAACCCTCAAGCAGATAGATCAGCTTTGGGTTGATAACAGTCAAGGACGTTTTGGATTCAGCATTCAAAAGCAAATCTGGGAAAGTGTGGGCGGACATCCTGATGCAAAATATGAAATATATGAAAAATTTTGTGATAAAGTAGAATGGAGAAAAGAGGGCGAATGGTTGCTTTATAGTAACCTTACTTTTAATAATAACACTACTCCAGAGGGCTACCTCCCAGTCCTACCGCTCGCTCGCTTTCGCGAGTTTGGGGGTTGGTTGGGATTTATGGGGATGGGATACAAGGGGGATTGGAGATTTGTGAGGGTTGTTGTTGGGGTGGGTCTCTTCTCTCGCGCAAAGTAATCTGTAAGATATAACAATTTCAGGCCATTTGTCAAGCTTAATTTTGGTACTAATTTTTACGAAAACATCGGCTTTCCGCCAATTCGATACCTGGCACTGTTCCGTCTGTCCGTTTTGGCTGTCTGTCTGTTGTTGGAATATATATTTTAGACAGAATAAAGACAGAATGGCCAGGTGACCAGAACAACACAAACTAAGAATCATTGAAAAACTGTGCAGCGACCTTGGGGTCATAGCAATTAGCCATCACAAACTTTTCAGCTACCTGGCGAATTTCTGAATTAGTCGGTTCCCATTCATCCCAAGGCAATTTCATCTGTCCAGGAATACGTCTTTTCGTTTCCTTTGCACTCAAAACCTTGGGCAGTAATTTACTTCCCCAGTGACAACGGTTTTCCGGTTTGGGTTGAGGTTTATATTTCTTACAGAACTTGCGATATTTCTCGGCACATTCATCCAAACTTTTCCCCAGAGCCAAAAAAGCAGGATGCCACTGAGTTAGTCCATCATCGCTCAATCGGTCATATACAGCAGATTCGGTCGTTGATGAAGTACAGTAAGATTTGGCATGAATGGCGATCGGTTAAAGTCGCTTGTGAGTGATCTGTGTTGGTTGGGCAGGTTTATGATAGTTATCTGTTTGCAGCAGAATTGATTGGTGAACCTGCCCCTACAAATCCCGGTTGATTGTGATCATAAATTCATTCACCTGCCCCTACAAATCCTGTTAATCTTGTAATCCTCTAATCCTGATCGATTTTTTGGTGAATCTCTGTAGGGATGGGTCTACTGAAATTTTTGCTATTTACCCACTAATCATCACGCACCCACCCCCACCCACAGATCAATCTGCTCAATGTATCTTCATAGTCAATTGGTATAAGTAAAATAAAAATAGACACTCCCATCAGGACAAGTGTGAACAACCATGACTTCTGTGATCAAAACGACATCAAGGTTAAGACCAGATTTACCCGACCATACTGAATTACCTGACTCCGACGATAACTTCGTGAAAAATTTTCAGGAACATCCTCAAAGTATTCTCCTCACCGATTCGATTCAACCAGTATTAGACCGTTTACATCCAGATGGACAATATTGTATCGGACAGGACAGTGGTATTTATTGGCGATTAACTGAACCACCTCTAGATGGAGCTGAAGCACCGGATTGGTTTTATGTCCCCGATGTCCCCCGGACACTGAATGGACAACTACGACGATCTTATGTGATCTGGCAAGAATTAACTCCCCCAGCGATCGCGATCGAATTTGTCTCCGGAAATGGGAAAGAAGAAAGAGATCCTACTCCCTTAAAGGGAAAATTTTGGGTCTATGAACAAGGAATTAAAATCCCCTATTATGCGATCTATGAAGTCCAGAAAGCGAGGGTGGAAGTCTATCAACTCCAAGACGATCGCTATGTCAAATTAAGTCCAAATTTCCAGGGACGTTATCCGATTCACTTGATGGGAGTAGAATTAGGAATCTGGTCCGGAAGATATCAAACCATGCAACTACCCTGGTTAAGATGGTGGGATGAGCAAGGAAACTTGTTATTAACGGGAAGTGAAAGAGCCGAAATCGAGCAACGGGAAAAACAACTAGCCCAACAACAACTTGAACAGGAACGACAACGAGTTGAACGTTTAGCGGCTCAATTACGCAGTTTAGGGATTGAACCGGAATTATAGTTGACTCGGTGGAGCCGATCGGATCTTATCTAATCAGCAATGATCATAAAACCTGGTAGGGGCATATTGCAATATGCCCCTACTGTCAAAAAATTATTTCCGCTTAATCCATACCTTTAACGATTCAATTCGCAAGGACTGTCCCCTTGTTCCGCAATATTGACCATTGGAACACACCGCATAGTCCCCTACATTCTGGATATGAGCAGTGTAAAAAACATCATATTTAGATGCTTCTGGACCAGTTAGCTGAATTGAAAAACCTTCAATTCGTCGTTCTTGATTTCTCGTCCCAGCAAACTTTCCTTCTTCTAACCATGCTGTATCCCCAATTCCTTGAATATGGGCTTGATATCTCAGACTTAATCCTGGCACAGGTGGATGGATATTGATCTGAAATCCTTCTAAACGGAGGGATTGTCCACGAGTGCCCACCATTTCATTATCTTTGAATTCCCGATCGCCCAAACTCTGGATATTAGCCAAAATTTTTAGAGATACGTCTGAATTTCCTACTGTACTCAAACCTGTGGTAGTGAATCCAGGAGAAACTCCAGTCACAGCACTTTTTGGGTCAGGCTCATCAAATCTCGGTAGAATAATCACTTCTGGAGTTGCATCCGGGGACGTGGGTTGTCCAAAAATAAAGATATCCGATTGTGGTGTAGGTGCCTTGACAGGTGCTGATATTTGATTCACTGGTGGATTTTGGGCGTCAGTCACCTGATTTACTAACAACTCTAAATCTTTCAGGGCAGAAATTTCCCCAGCTTTTGGGGTCAATGCTGTTAATGTTTGCAAATGTAACTGGGTAAATTCGGTTTGGTAATTTGCCAGTTCCGCTATTAAATTTCCTGATGGTGGGATACCTTTTGCTTGAAGTTCTTTACCTGCTTGGGATAGACGCTCTCCCAAACTTGAAAATTTTTCTTTAAGTAGGCTTAGTTGTTGGGACAAATCTTTATGGGCTTGGTTCATAACTCAATTACTTTCACTTAGTTCCGATTTAATTTTGCCCTGTCTCGTTCCAGAGTTATAGGGACATTATATGAATTGAGCTAAATTACCAAAAAAAAATTTGTTGCTCTCGTCATTTCCGATATATCGCGATATGATATTGATATATCGGAATGAAACAAGGACAAATTTATGGGTAGAAGATTTCGGTCTTATTTTTCTGTACCTGCTTGGGTAGGAGTTGATCAAGAAGAGGAGTTGCTGGTCAATCAATGGTTTGCTCAGAGTAAACATGATGGTAAGCGTTTTATGCAAGAAATGTTCGGACAAGCTTGGGGTGATGAACCCCGATCGCGTCGTGGGGACATTAAGTTTCTGTTGTTGGAGCTGTTATCGGAGCAACCAAATCACGGTTATGACTTGATCAAGCAGATTGAAAACCGTCATGGGGGGGTCCGTCGTCCTAGTCCTGGTTCGGTCTATCCCACTCTGCAATTACTAGAGGATGGGGGTTATGTCACGAGTGAACAAAGAGAAGGAAAAAAGATTTACACAATTACAGATGAGGGAAGAAAGCTGCTCAATGAGCGGATTCCACCAGAACCTGCTACTGATTTTGCTCAGAGTCCTTTTAGTAACTTTCCCGCTAAATTCCAAGAGTTTCATGCACTCAGGAAAGCTGCAACTGATTTAGCTGCTGCGATTATCCAGGTTTCCAGTTTTGCTGATCCCGAACAAATGAAACGAGTCAGGGAATTGATTGAAGAAACCAAACGGGATATTTATGCTATTCTGGCAGAAAAATAAGTCCTGCGCGTGAGCATTGGTAATCTTTGTTTACTCGAAGGTATTGTGTGTGTGTTTTCAGATCGTTGAAACCTCAATAAATTAAATCAGGTTAATCAAATTAAAACTGATGATGACACCAACAGGAAAAGTATATTTGGTGGGTGCTGGTCCGGGAGATGTTGCGTATCTGACTGTGCGATCGCAACAACTTCTGAGTCAAGCTCAAGTTTTAGTCTATGATGCACTGGTAGATCGTAATTTATTGGGTTTAGTCCCTCAAAATTGTCACCTGTTTAATGTGGGTAAACGTGGTGGTAAACCTTCTTTAGCACAAACTAAAATTAATCATCTCCTGGTAGAACAATGTCAAAAAGGTTACCAGGTAGTACGTCTGAAAAGTGGTGATCCATTTATTTTTGGTCGCACTACTACAGAAATTCAAGCTTTAATTGCAGCTAATTGTGAATTTGAAGTCATCCCGGGAATTTCGACCGCACTAGCTGCACCTTTATTAGCTGGAATTCCTTTAACTGATCCGGTTTTAAGTCGTTGTTTTGCTGTTGCTACTGCTCATAATCCAGAAGAATTGGATTGGGAAATTTTAGCAAATATTGAGACTTTGGTAATTTTGATGGGAGGAGGAAATTTACCAGAAATTATCCATCAGTTACATAAACATGGGCGATCGCTTTCTTGTCCAATTGCGATTATACGCTGGGTTGGTCATCCTCAACAACAGATTTGGACTGGTACTTTAGGAAATATTATTACCCAAACTCAAAATGAGTCTCTTTCTCCCTGTGTCATTGCGATCGGTGAAGTCGTAAATTTAAGAACGTATTTACAAATTCCACCCACTCCGGAGTTAGTTCTTATGAATCAAAAAAATTCTCTTTCCCATCCTCTACTGAACAAAACTATTTTAGTAACTCGTGCGATTAGTCAATCCCATGATTTTCGCGATCTGCTCGAATCCCAAGGAGCAAAAGTAATTGAAATGCCCACTTTAGAAATCGGTCCTCCCTCTAGTTGGGTAGCTTTAGATCATGGGATTAAACAAATTCATACTTTTAACTGGTTAATCTTAACTTCTACTAATGGGGTAGATTATTTTTTTGACAGATTAAGGGTTTTAAAGAAAGATATTCGCGCTTTAGCTGGATTAAAAATTGCTGTAGTTGGTCAGAAGACCGCAGCAAGTCTCAAACAGTATCAGATTCAACCAGATTTTATTCCTCCCAATTTTGTAGCTGATGACTTAGTCGCAAATTTTCCTGAAGATGTAGCTGGGAAAAAAATTATGTTTCCTCGAGTCGAAACCGGAGGAAGGGAAGTATTAGTAAAGGAATTAGTGGAGCGAGGAGCGGAAGTAGTTGAAATTCCTGCTTATGAATCGCGCTGTCCCCAAGCAATATCCCCTCTAGCATTATCAGCATTACAGGAACATCAGGTAGATGTAGTTACTTTTGCTAGTTCTAAAACTGTCCAATATTTTGTGAATCTGATTAAAGCTCACGACGGTATATCGTTAGAAAATGTTTTAATCGCGTCTATTGGTCCACAAACTTCCCACACCTGTCAAACATTATTTGGAAAAGTAGATATAGAAGCAGAAGAATTTACTTTAGAAGGGTTAACTAACGCCATCATCAATTTTTTTACTTGCGCGAGTAAATAAAATCAATTCTAACCATAGAACAGCTAAATTAGTGCTGAATTGTAGGGTAATAATTACCCTTAATTCAGCATTAACTGATTGGGGCATATTCTTGACTAAATAAATATTAGTGTAGCACAAAAAGGCAAATAAAGCAACTATAGAACCGGAAAAATAAGAATGAAAAAAAATTCCTACAACCTTTGAGAAATAAGGATTGTAACCTTTTTGATTAGAGATAATTAGTCTAATATTAAGAACTTCACAATAATAGTTAGAATAATATCATGCCTATAAGAAAAATTAATCAAAAATCTATTGCGTTTATTGAATTTATCAGATAGAATTTGAATGTAAAGATATCTTTGATCTTTAAGGTTCTAACATGAAGAAAGGGTTCAAATTACTGATTGCTTTAGTCATTGCTTTCTTTAGCATTACTAATGCTGTAAGAGCAGAAGACTTACCAAAGTTACCAGGTTATCAAGCAGATTTAAGCCAAACATCTGTTTCTGGTCTTTCATCAGGAGCATTTATGACGGCGCAACTGCACGTAGCCTATTCTGATAAACTGATTGGAGCAGGTATCGTTGCTGGTGGGCCTTTCGATTGTGTGGATTCTAGAACTGACAATCCTAATAATTTTCTGAAAGAAGCCACCACAACTTGCATGACGCCAGCAGCAAAAATTTCAGGACCAAAAGGTGAGAAGTTATTTGAGCGATCCCAGAAACTTGCCAGTGAAAATAAAATTGCTGATGTAAACAACTTAAAAGATGATAAAGTTTATCTCTTCAGTGGTGCTAACGACGAAACTGTTAAAACCATAGTAGTTGATGCAGTAGAGCAATTTTATAAATCAGCTGGAGTGCCAGAAGCAAACATTAAATACGAGAAAGGCGTAAAAGCAGGTCAGGCTAGAGGTGCAGGTCATGCAATTATTGTAGCTGATGGCCCTGTTCCCTGCGATACTACAGCACCACCGTATATTAATGACTGTGATGTTACCCAATCCCATGAAATTCTCAAGCATATTTATGGCAAATTAAACGAGCCAACTACATCAGATCAGCTTAGTGGTAAATTCATCAGGTTTGACCAGAGCGAGTTTGTTAAGGCTAAGGGAACCAGCATGGATGACGTAGGAGTTGTTTATGTACCTGCTGCTTGTGAAACCGAATCTTGTAAAGTTCATATTGCTATTCATGGCTGTAAGCAGGGACAAGCAGTGATTGGTGCTCAGTACTATACGACAACTGGCTATAATGAAATAGCTGATACCAACAAAATTATCGTTTTGTATCCACAGGTTAAGCCTTCAGGTTCAGTTCCACTTAATCCAAAAGGATGTTGGGACTTTTGGGGCTATTCCAGTCAAGAACCGGCAAAACCAGTTTTTTATACCAGACAGTCTCCCCAAATGCAGGCTATCATAGGTATGGTAGAACGGTTAGGTCAACCCCGTTCTTAATCACCAATAATTTGGTGGTTGAAGAGATGGGAAAATTCATTTTCTAATAAAAGAGGAAATCTTGTTATGTCAAACGAACTGACTAAAGAATTCGTGAAAATAAACGAGTTAGCAGTAGAGTCATTTACGAATCTTGCTGCTAGTAATGTTGAAGCCGTGAATAATACGTTAACAACCTTTGTGGTGAATCCGGCTGCGATCGCTACCGCAACTAAGTCTTCCATCAGGTACTTTTAAAAAGTTAAATGAAATTTACACTCATAGTGTGAATAGCTTGTTTCGTAGCCAAATAAAACTGCTGAAGTTAGATGTCGTATCTCAGTCCTACAAAGATTTAGGCGAGGTGGTGATCGGTTCAATCAATGACTTGACCAAAAAACAAACTGAATTAGTCACAATCTACACCGATGCGATCGCTTCGTCTTTTGAGAAATTAAACAATGCTACGAAAGTAGATGATCTAGGTTGGATTGCAAGTGATACATCTAAGCTGAAAGAAGCCGTGCAAGAAAACCTAACAAATACAGCTGCGGTGATTACAAGTATCCAGTCTGGGCTAGAAGCTGTGGCTGAAAGTGTTCTTGATGGACTAGCAAAAGAGGAACCAGCAAAAGAGTAAGGGAAAACAGACTAAAGACCTACTTAGTCTCAGTTTAGCCTGTTCCTATTTGCACTTTCTGCTCATAGATGATCAATAACTAATGAAGTGGTAGGGGTAATTATTCCCTCTACCGCTTCAGTTTAAATGTTTTTTTTTAATTTTCTGGTGAGACTGGGTACACATACTTTAGAAAAAAACATTGTTACATGAATGAAATCTTTATCCTCACTGATGAATATATTCCTTTATGCAATCTGCTAAAGTTTTGTGGTGTCACTCCGAGTGGGGGTATGGCAAAATCAATGATCTCAGCGGGATTAGTTAGAGTTGATGGTGCAATAGAACTACGGAAAACCTGCAAGATTCGTGCTGGTCAAATAGTTAGTGGTGAGGGTTTTCAGATTCAAGTTCAGCATCCTGAATGCCCATAGATTACTTGATGATTGACACTATTTTCAACCGATCTTGTTGCCCTGTCAGAATAACTTAGTAAAGTTGTTTGATTTTCCTATATTAAAATCTATTTATAAATAAGCGCATTATCCCGGCGTTTTTGTTTACATATCTTTATGTTTTGTTGGCACTATCAGAGGTTATACTAATTGAGTAATGAAATTGCTTAGTTGGGTTTTTATAACCAATTGGGCGATGTGATTATCTAATATAAACCTTTACAGTCGCTTATGAAACTCCAATATTTATGTGGGTTAGTGGTATCTTTATCACTTTTTGTTCCAAAAATTGCTAGTGCAAGTACCTATACCAATAATGATAGAAGTTTTTCTTTGTCCCTGAATGAAATTCAAAGGACAAATAACAGTTTTTATTATATCAATAAAGGTGATCAGGAGTTTCTGGGAGATATTAACATCGATCATATTTCAGAAACCGGAGACATCGTGACTTATGATGGTAGTTTTAAAGAAAGTTTACTGGGCAGAAACAGAAATAAAATAATTTGTTCAGGTGATATTAATATGGTGCGACAAAAAAATGGTGATCGGGTGGAAATGCAATTAAATCGGATATTTAAAAGTGGGGAAAATTGCCTATCTATGGGACAAACCTTTAATATAAAATTAATAGAATCTTTACCGATCGCTGACGAAAATGGTGATTTTACTAGAAACAATAGTGATACAGATTTATCAGAAACATCAGGTTTTCTAACTTGGTCAAAATGGGAAATTGTGTCTAGTGATGGTGATTTAAATTGTCGCGAAAAACCCGATTCGGATGCTTCTATAAAATCTGTTTTTCATGCTGGGCGCGATCGCATTAGTCCCCTGACCAGAGGAGCTAGTGCTATTGAATTAATTAATGGTGAAACATGGATGAAAATAGGAACAAAGATGGGAATTTGTTATGTTCGTGCTAATTCTAAATATATTCAACCTGTTTCAATCCCTTATTAATTTAACTTAAAGCCTAAGTGGTTTAAAGTAGTTCGTAATTGCTCTCGTCCCGATAAAGATTCTGGACCAGCAATGCGTTTGATCGAATGTTCAGACCAATCACCATTAACAGACATTTTTTGTTGAGAATAAAAAGTTTTCATAACTTCATTGTAACGACTAATTGCCTCATCTTGAACAGATAAACTATAATTTTCTTGGTGCAATACAGCCTGTTGAGGTAAACGCGGTTTAATCTCTGCTGGATGATTAAGATCGGGATATCCTAAGCACATTCCAAAAACTGCAAATACCTGGGGAGGAAGTTGAAGTAATGCAGCTACTTCTTCTGGATGATTGCGGATTCCTCCAATATAAACTGTTCCTAAACCAAGTGATTCAGCAGCAATAGTGGCATTTTGTGCTGCTAGGGTAGCATCAATAGTTGCAGTGACAAACATTTCTAAATAATCCAGTCCCACCTGGGGTAATTCAGATTGATTAGCAATATAACTTAATCGGGCTAAATCTGCTAACCATACTAAAAATAAGGGACATTGACGAATATGTGCTTGATTACCAGCTAATTGAGATAACTGTTCCTTTTTGTTGGTTGTCTCAACTGCAACTACACTCCAAGTTTGGAGATTAGCAGAAGTAGCAGCAGATTGAGCTGCGGCTATAATAATTTCTAAGGTTCCTTTTGGCAGTGGTGTTGGCAAATAAGCCCGAATTGAACGATGATTCAGTAATGTTTGCAGAGATTCATTAATAATATTTTCTGGCGAAAATGCTTCGGCTCCATAACGCTGAACAATTAATTCAGCTAGATTTAAACTTTGCTTCATTGATTTACCCAACTCTACTATATGATCATATTATACTTGGAACTCAGCCATGTCAATATTTCGGACAGGTTTTGATTAGCAATAAGAGAATAAGGATTTAATGGCGATCGCCTCAGAGCTAAAAACTGTCTGGGCACAAGGAAAAGGTATTCTTACTCTTCAGGATCTCCCCATTCCACTCCATGGATATGTCTATCGATTATGGGTAATGATCGATCGCGATCAGATTCCTTGTGGAATTGTCAATATCAATACTAAAGAACTAACTTCTGAGCAATTTTTCCTGCCTATTGATCTCTATGAAGATGGCATATCTGGAGTTTTTATTACCTTAGAATCTTCCCAATTAAGTCGATATCCAACCGGATCTATAGTCATGCAGAATGTGTGGTAAATTTTATAATATACAGCATCTTCCAGGTTTATGAAGTATAGCAGTGTTGTTTGTAATGTCAGATGGGTGAGGTTCATTCAGGTGATCTGTGGGGCAGGGCGGGTTCATTAAGGTTATTTGTGTGTGGCAAATTCATCGGTGAACCCGCCCCTACAGGGGATAAAAATATTCGGATCTGGGATTATTTACCAAAAAATCGATGAATTTATGATGATAATCAACCAGGATTTGTAGGGGCGGGTTCACCAATCAATTCTGATCCAAATCGATCACCATCATAAACCCGCCCAACCAAACGAGATAACTGAATGTACTTCATCAATGTAGAATCTGCTGTAAATTGTAGCGATCGCCAGATATCGGTCAATCCGGGTAGGGGCTTTCGCATTTCGGCAAATCAATCATTACTTAAACGTTTACCCTGAGTTTACCCTGAGCGGAGTCGAAGTTTACCCTGAGCGTAGTCGAAGGGGGCGTAGTCGAAGGGAAGAATAATATTACCGAAATGCTTTGCCCTTGCCATTTATGCAACAAACCGATCAACTATATATTATAAAATCCATTCAGTTAAGATTTTTTGGGATATCTCAGCGCAGAAGAAGGGTGAAGCATTCGGATATAATATTACTAGTTTGATTGTTCAATTGTCGCCCGAATGCTTCACCCCTACACT
The DNA here is from genome assembly GCA_963744145.1 of uncultured cyanobacterium. GTDB lineage: Bacteria > Cyanobacteriota > Cyanobacteriia > Cyanobacteriales > CAWUOF01 > CAVUSO01. The sequence continues at coordinate 4,720,908 of CAVUSO010000001.1, forward strand.
TAACTGAATCGCAACAGAGGTATCTAATGCAATCTCACCACTCATTAAAATCTACCTGGCGACAGTCTGTGGTAATTGCTCGTTGTAGTTCCTCCGCTTCAGAGTCACTTAAAATTCCGGCAAATTTGGCAAGGGAATTTTTTTGGCGTATTGCCTTAACCCGATAGAAAAAATCTAGCACTGTTTGTACTAGGTCATCTGGGGCTTGTTCTAGTTCCTGAATCAACTGCTCAAGATTAGTCATAGACTTTTTTAGGTTCTTTTACCATAAAGCATAGTACGGTTAAAGTATCTATAGACATTTTAGCTAAATTTGAAGCAAAAACCGACCTGTTCAAGTCTCCTCTAACCAAGTTTGAATCGCAGATAATAAATTGGCTTGATGAGGTGGAAAGCCTTTTAACGGTGCTTCTAGGGGTTCATTGGTTAGCCAGGCGATCGCCAGGGTATCAGTGAGTTGGTAACAAAAGTCGATCACTTCTGGGGTGGGATGTTCGCAATGGGTAAGCAGGAGGTTGAGTTTTGGTAAGTTGAAGGTTAATTTGCATTGATCAATGCTATAACATAGGTCAGCGGGGGTGGCAACTCTGGGATACATTTGCTCAGGAAATGCTTGTTTCCAGATGCGTCTGCACAGGATTTGGGCAATTTCGCCTTCTCTGGTTTCCGTTGCTAGAATGTCGGCATTGATACAAACAATTGGCAGATTTTGCAATTTGATGGAAAGTTCTATCTGTTGATTGTCTAGATTATCAACAGTTGAATTATTTCCCACTGGAATCTGTTCGGTAGTTTCTGGATGGTAGATAGTGGTGGGATGATGCCATGCTTGATAAAATTGGGGATAGGGAAGTTTCATAGCACAGTCCCAAACAACTTTGTAGCATTGATCAAATCTGTCAAAGTTACTTTTGTAAACTTCATTACTGAGACAGTCTTTTAAAGCTGAGACAACCCCTGCATATTGTTCAGGTGTGGTTAATATTTTCTCCAAACTGGATACTACTTGCGAACGAGTAGATTCATCCTCAGTGGTGGCCAGAAGTTTGACTAAAGTGTCGATCAGACCACGGGTATTTTTACTGTCAGTAGTTGACAGATGTTTGACTAAAGCGGTGAATACTTTCGGATGATGTTTGACTAAAATGGTGAGCGCTTCAAGATTTCGAGCAATTTTCTCAAAAATCTTTGCCGCTAAACGACGGGTATTTTCACTGTCAGTGATTGACAGATATTTGACTAAAGTAGTGAGCGCTTCCGGACGTTTGACTAAAAAAGCAGTGAGCGCTTCCGGATTTCGAGCAATTTTCTCAAAAATCTCTATCATTTTCCCCAAAATCTCTGCCGCTTGCCGACGGGTCAATTCATTTTCATTGGTTTTCAGAAGTTTAACTAAAGCGGTGAGCGATTCCGGATTTCCTGGAACAATTTTATCCAAACTACCTGCCGCTTTCAAACGGGTTAATACATTTTCACTGGTTTTTAGAATTTCGACTAAAGCCGCGATCGCTTCCAGATTTCCTGGAGCAATTTTCCCCAAACTATCTGCCGCTTGCCAACGGATATCTTCATCGTCAGTGGTTGCCAGAATTCTGACTAAAGCGGTGATCACTGCCTGATTTCCTGGATCAATTTCCTCCAATATTTTTGCCGTTTGCCAACGGGTAAATTCATTGTCAGTAGTTGCCAGAATTCTCACTAAAGTGGAGATCGCTTCCAGATTTCCCGGAGCAATTTTCCCCAAACTATCTGCCGCTTGTAAACGGATCAATTCATTTTCACTGTTTTTCAGAAGTTCGACTAAAGCCGCGATCGCTTCCGGATTTCCTGGCGCAATTTTCTCCAAACTATCTGCCGCTTGCTGACGGGTAGATTTATTGTTAGTGGTTGCCAGAATTCTGACTAAAGCAGCGATCGCTTCCAGATTTCCTGGAGCAATTTTCCCCAAACTATCTGCCGCTTGCCAACGGATATCTTCATCGTCACTGTTTTTCAGAAGTTCGACTAAAGCAGTGATCACATCCAGATTTCCTGGAGCAATTTTCCCTAAACTAGATGCTGCTATCTGACAAATAACTTTATTTTCATTGGTTTTCAGAAGTTCGACTAAAGCAGCGATCACCTTCAGATTTTCTGGAGCAATTTTCCCCAAAATATCTGCCGCTAGACCACAGGTAATAAATTCATTTTTATTGGTTTTCAGAAGTTTGACTAAAGCGGTGATCGCTTCCGGATTTCCTGGAGCAATTTGCTTCAAACTATATGCCGCTTGCAAACGACAACGAATAAATGATGTATCATTATTGGTTGCCAGAATTCTGACTAAAGCGGCGATCGCTTCCAGATTGCCTAGAGCGATTTCAGCCAAATGCTCTACCGCCTCACTAAAATTATCTGGGCAATGTTCGAGGATTTCACTAAGTTTTGTAATAAGTTCTGTAATGGCTAGTTGTCGAATCGTTTCTGGTATTATCTCTCTTGCCTCTGCTTCAATTCGATAAAAATAAGTTCTCCATTCCCTTTTCTCAATATTAAAATCACCAAATGCCCATTTAATTACCTGTTTAACAATTTGTGAAGCCAGGGAACAATTTTTAAATTCATTAATTGCTGCTGCTGCTATAAAATAGGGTTGATATTCATAAAAATCTCTGCATCCATCATCAAAATTTACTAACGCCTGAATCAACCTCTCCTTTTCCTTATTTTCAATATTCTCACGCCCCACCCACAACAAAATGACATGCTTCCATTGCGGCTGAAAAATCCGATATTCTTTCCCATCAATCGGAAAATCATCATGATCTTTAGGTAAAAAATAATCCCAATCATCCACTGCCAATGCTGCAAAATACTCCTGAAATGTGGCATGATAAAAGGCATACACTGGCTCCCTAAGATTTTCGGCTGCTACCCCCACCTCATTTAACCAACCCAACCTTAATGCCTGATCTAAGAGCGAATTCTCATTCCGGTTACCCAAATATTGACAAATAAACTGATGGGTTAACCGAAACCTTGTTCCCTCTCCATCTAGGGACGCTTTTGCTAACTTTCCTAAACCTGCATTCAAACTATCTATTTCCGTTTTTGTCATAGGAAACTCTTTTTTCTTCCAATCATACATATAGTCCACAAAACTCTGATACAGCTCGGCAGTTGTATCGGGTAAACTTCCCTCTTGCCAAATCGATGATAATAAGGTTAACCGGAGGGGATTGCGGCATAAATCCTTAATCCGTTCTTTCCCTGGGGTTTGCAGTGCTTCCCACAAAGATTCACCTAACTTCATTTCTGGTTTTTCCCCAGACAAACTCCGAAACCACCTTTGGTTAAACTGCTGCATTTGTTCATCCTGAAATGGTTGAGTCAGATAGGTTTGAAAACCCTGTAACTGGGATGGGTTACCTTGCCACAGATTCAATCGACAGGAGATGATTAATTGAGATTGTGTCACCCAACCTTGCAACGATAAAGCATCTCTAGCTGTATCGTTCATTTCATCCAATCCATCCAAGAGTAACCAGACTCTACCCTCCTTAAATTTTTGCTCCCAGTCTGCCTTAATTTCTTCGGTGGGATTTATAAAAGCATCTTCCAGCCAAATTTCTTGTAAATAGTCCCCCAAGCGTTTATTACCCAAATTTCCGAGGGATATCCAAATCACTAAATCATCGGTTTCTTCTAATAACCAAAATGCTAATTTCTGTAATAAAGTAGTTTTTCCGGCTCCGGGTTCCCCACTAATAACAAGATTTTTTTGTTTCCCTTGGCTAAGTACTTCCTGGAGAAACTCACCGTAGGTAAACCGTTTTTCCACTTCCTGTCGATCATAAAATTCCGAACCGCGCTCTGGAGCGATATCTTGTTTGTGTGCTTCATGGTGATGGGGCTTCAGTTTAACCAGTGCTAAATCAATAAATAATTCTTCTTCAACTAAATTCCGATTAAACTGGGCTTTTAATAAACTATTACTGCTTAACTGTTTATGACTTTCCAACATCCGTAGACAAACATCTTGCCACTCCTCAAGTTTTAGTTGGCGATTTTCTCCTATGTTGATATCAATTGATGGCAAATTTATTTCGTTTTCAGATTGCCATTGCGGATATTTTTCGTTCCAAAGCCAATTAAAAATATCTCGCCAGGCTTCTTGTCCTTTCGGTGGTCTTGCTTTCTTTCTTTTTTGGCTTCCTGGGTTTATTGTTTGCGAAGAAATCGGACAATCTTGATTGTCATAAAATTTTTGACAAATGGTCTCTACGTGGTATGTAATACTTTGTTGTATATGCAATACTTTTTTTTCTTCTTCAACAATACTTTTTAGGAGAGTCATATTTTCCTTATGTTCATTCTCTTTATCGAACCTTAGCAGAAACATTTTTTCTTTTTTTTCTGTAATGCCATATTGTCTAGCAATTGTTTTGAGAAAAACCTGCTCTCGTGACTGTTTCATATTCCCTTCACTGCTTTTTACCTTAGCACTGATTGTAATTAAAGTGGAAGAAAATGTCAAGAGGAATCCATAAAAATCATTAAATAGAAAATTTCTATTTAATTTCTATTTAATTTCTATTATTTGCCTAATTTACTCTCTATTTAAGTTTTTGATAGTTTGGCATTGTCGAATTCAAATAACAATTATGCAGCATATTACAGACATTCTTCCCAAGGTCACAGCTAACTCTCTCGCTGTAAATAACAGACTGATTGTAGAAAATGCGATCGCCATGTCTAAAGTAACCGTTAATCCCTTGCTCTATTCCCTTGTTTGTCAAGTGCCTACTACCAAGCTTTCCAAAACCAAACTGCACATCCATAAAATAATCAAACCATGTAGCGGTTACAATGGTTCTCTCTCTAACCGAAATTGGCTTGATCCCAAAGCTAATCGCTGGTATCCTGAACCTACTCCACAACTTTGCAAACGTCCTCCGCAATGGTTAAATCCTTGGGAGAAAGTGCGATCGCGATCGAAGTTCTTACCCAGAATTTCATGTTAATCATCCCGACGGATTGATTTTTACTTCCCCACTCTTCTTAGAAAAATAGGGCTGTTCTATTCATAAGGAATAGCCCTTTTCCTCTCAAATTATTAACTTGATTAACTAACTTTTAGGTAAATCATCAATGTTGTTCATTAAAGAAAAACCGGAATTATTTCCTCAAGCGATCGAGGGAATAGTGACCGAACAAATTTCGTCAGTGCAACCGGGAAGAATCAAATGTGTAGGAACTTATTGGCCCGCACGACTTTATCAGATGGAATCTCCTATCACCCTAATACCTGAGCAAGTAGTCTCCGTTGTGGGTCGTATAGGTATTACATTGCTAGTCATACCCCAATAGGTTTCAGTTAATTGTAGGGGCGTTCGCGCAGCGTGCCGTAGAGTAAACGCCCCTACAGGTAACTTGCATTGGTTTATGAATCTTATGCTTTAGAGGCTATACGTTGATGTTGGCTGTTTTTAGCTAACTATTATAGTTGATCTGTTGGCTTTATCTATTTAATATCCCCGCTGATTAAACCAATCTACAGCATCTTTTAATGCGATCGTAATCGGTGTTTGTGATAATCCTAGTTCTTGAACTGCTTTACTAGCATCATAATACATCGGTTCGATTGCCATTCGCACTCCATCTAAAGGAATTGAGGGAGTTTTACCTAAGTTCGCGAGAATTTTTTCGTCAATCCAAGCAATGCTTAAGGGTAACCAATGGGGTACGGATTGCTGTGGTGCTTTTAATCCAGTAATTTGCTCTAAGTAATCTAATAGTGTTTTGAGAGTCATATTTTCATAACCCAGAATATATCGATCGCCCGTTTTTCCTTTTTTCCAAGCTAGCAAATGTCCTCTAGCGACATCACGCACATCGATAAAATTTAACCCTGTATTTACATAAAATGGCATTTGTCTTCGCAAAAAACGTAAAATAATATCTCCGGTTGGAGTTGGTTTAATATCCCAAGGTCCAATGGGACTGCTAGGATTGACGATTACCACATCTTGTCCAGATTCTACTGCTTGAAATGCTGCTTGTTCAGCCAGAAATTTAGACTTTTTGTAGTGACCGACTAAGTCCTCTAACTTGCTTTGATAACTTTCTGTTGCGATCGCTCCTTTTTTAACTCCAATTGCCGCGACTGAGCTAGTATAAACTACACGCTCAACTCCAGCTTGACGAGCTGCACTTAAGACATTTTTTGTTCCTAATACATTATGACGATAAAGTAAATCCCGATCGGTTTGCCATAAGGAATAATAAGCAGCAACATGAAAAACACATTCACAATCTAGCATTTGCTGCCATAAATTTTGATCATTTAGATCCCCAGTCACTATTTCTACGGTTAGATTCTGCAAGTTATCGAGAACACTGTGAGGACGAACTAAACATTTGACAGTGTAACCTTCATTTAATAACAATCGGACTAAATTGGCACCAATAAAACCCGTACCACCAGTGACAAAAACTTTCTTAGTCATGAGGATTTTGACGATTGATTTTTCCCAAACCGAGGATAGATTTTATCTACCACAGCATACATCACCGGAATGACAAATAAACTTAGTATAGTTGATGTTACCAAACCACCAGCGATCGAGACAGCCATAGGCGATCGCAATTCTGAACCTGCACCGAGACCTAAAGCAATGGGCACCATCCCTAAAATTGTAGCCGCAGTTGTCATCATAATCGGTCTCAGACGTACAGGTCCTGCGGTAAGGATCGCTTCATGACAATCTAATCCGGTCTTGCGTAACTGATTAATATAATCTACCAACAAAATTCCATTTTTATTGGTTAATCCCAGCAAAAAGATAAAACCAATCAGTGAGATCATGCCAAAATCACTTTTAGTCAAATATAACGCTAACATCGCTCCGACTAAAGACAATGGTAAAGAAAACGCAATAATTAACGGATCAACCAAACTTTTGAATAACAAAATTAGCACTACCAGAATCGACAAAACCGAGAGTGCTGAAGTAGTGCCAAAACTACCAAATATTTCCCCAATTCGGGCTGAATCGCTACCCAAATCTAACTTCACACCTGGAGGTAAAATTGGTTTTGCTTGAGCAACAATCTGATCGGTAGCATCTCCGAGACTTAAATCTTTGCTTAAATTAGCAGATACATAAGCTACTCGTCGAGCATTTAAGTGTTGGATTTCAAATACATTACCTTTACCATTTTCTTCACCTGTCGCAGTTACATCAGCAAATCCGGGCAATTTTTTCATTTGCTCTTTAATATCTTTAGCTGCTTGACTGAGGGATTTTAGATCATCACCTTGTAAGGCAATTTGGAGAGGTTTTTGACCACCAGTATCTACAAATTGAATATCTTCGACACTGGTATTCACCCCAGCTAAATTCGGTAATTGTTGCCGAATTTGGTCTTGTACTGCTACAGTTGATCTTGTGCGATCGCTTTTAAGTTTAATATAGAGAGTACCTTTATTTGGTTCACCTTCACGGGAACCAACGATGGTAAAAATTTTGTCTACTTCTGGTGATTTGCTCACCACATCTTCGAGTTTTTTTGCTACCTCAAGTGAATCATTTAAAGGATTGGGCATGACGATTTGCGATTTCAAATAATCCTCAGCTGATTCAGGAGGTATATCTGAATTGTCCGGTTCTGCGCTATTTGATTGGGAAAGGTCTTGACTTAATTCCTGTTGAGCAAAAGTTGGCAATGGTGCAGTATAAACAATATTAAATTCTCCCCGATCAAGTTTCGGAATAAACCCTTTTGGAATCAGAGGAATCATCCCCATCCCAGCAATAAAACTGGATATAGCTAAGGCAATTACTATCTTTTTGTGATTTAATGACCATTGTAATAAATTTCGATAAATATGAGCAATATTTTTGCCTAAAATTCCTTCTTGATGAGCAGATTGATGGGGATTTTGTTTAAGCCAAAAAACAGCTAATACTGGTGATAAAGTTCGAGAAACTAGCAAAGAAATGAGTAGTGCTGCGGAGACAGTCACCCCAAACGGTTTAAAAAATTGACCAATTAGACCACTCATTAATGCGATCGGCATAAATACAGCTACAGCAGTTAAGGTTGCTGCTGTAACAGTTAAACCAATTTCATTAGTAGCAGTAATTGCCGCTTGTCGAGGTGGTTCACCCAATTCTAAATGTCGAGTAATATTTTCCACATCAACAATCGCATCATCGACAATAATCCCAATTACTAATGCTAGGGCTAATAAAGTAATAGTTTCTAAATTGAAACCATAACTTGCCATAATCATAAACGTTCCCAATAGAGAAGTTGGAATCGCTAGAGCCGAAATAAAAGTAGCTCTCCAATTCCACAAAAATGGAAATATAACAATTACCGATAAGACAATCGCTTCAATTAAAGCATCAATAGTAGATTGGGTAGCTTGACGAATATATTCTGCTTGGGTTGCTGCTAAGTGTAATCGCACATTGGGCAACTGAGATTGTAATCTTCCGACGGCTTTTTCTACTTCAGAGACAACATCTAAAGTATTAGCATTACCACGTTTAATCACCTGAAAAGCTAAAGCTTCTTTACCATTAAATCTAACTAATGTTGGTGGTTGTTGAGGATTGGGAGGAGGAATTTCTGATTTGGCAGTTGGAGGATTATTATTATTCTGAGACCCTAAATCGGCTTCATTAGTACCGAGCAGAATAACTTTCAGCACTCCAGTCAAATTAGTAATTGCAGGTACAATTTGCGATCGCGCGGTTTTAGTTAGTTCGGTCAGATTCTGAGTGGAACTCTCAATCGTATAACTAATAGCAGCTGACTCATTCAGATTGAGCGGAATAATTTTAAAAGCTGCTCCCTTGGGTAAAGTCAACTGGTTCAGTTTTTTTTCCACTTGATGACTCGACTCTTCTAGGTTTGTCCCCACAATAAAAGCCACACTAATGGCACTTTGACCCGGATAACTAGAAGAATGGATGTCATCTAGTCCATTCAGAGATTGGAGTTGCTGTTCGATCGGTTGCGTCAGTTTTGCTTCTGTATCCAGAGCAGTATTAAAAGGACCAGTCGCGTTTACCACCACTACCGGAAAGGTAATATCTGGAAACAGCGCGTATTTAAGGGAGGTAAAAGCCAAAAATCCTGCTACAGTTACAGCAATCCAAAACCCCAGAGTTAACCAGGGATAGGCGATCGCTAATCGAGAAATATTAAATTGTTCTCTGAGGGATGCACTGTCATTTGACTTAGCCATTTGAGGAAATTATTGCACCAAGTATTAAGGGTAGTAGTTATACTAGCGTCCTGAGAGTAGTTTTGTTACTTTAGTTGATTTATCGGGGACATGAGTAATGAAAATCGGATCTGAAGCCCATAAACAGTTGTTCTGTCAAAGCTTTCTAGAGAGTTACCTGGAATATGAACCCCAAGCTTTAGCTTGGCCCAATTTAGATCAGGTGACCCTCGATCGCTTACGCAGTATTCCTTTTTGGGAAGAAGCTCTGTATACTGAACGTACTGCTGGGGTTATGGTGAGTAGTTTTGCCGAAACCATCGATGACCCCATGATTAAAACCGCGATCGCACTTCAAGGAAAAGAGGAAACTCGTCACGGTCAGATGCTCGAATTTTTGGTTAATCATTATGATATCAAGATCGGCGATCGCCAGGTTTTGCCAATTCCCGACCAGATCGAACAAGCGTTTATCAGTTTTGGGTATTCCGAGTGTCTTGATTCTTTCTTTGCTTTTGGTTTATTTGAAATTGCCCGTCAATCTAGGATATTTCCCGAAGCATTTTTTACGATTTTCGATCCTATTCTAGACGAAGAAGCCCGTCATATTGTTTTTTTTGTCAATTGGGTAGCTTATTTACAAGCTAATCGTGGTCGGGGTGCTAGAATTTTCCGAGCAGCCCATTCTCTCTGGAATTATGGTGGAGCATTGCGTCATCTTTTTGACATTATCAGCGGTACTGGACCACAAAATGAAGGATTTACCGCCACTAGCGCTGATAGTTTTGATCTTGATATCACACCAGAGATTTTTCTCTCTACCTGTGTGCAAGAAAATAAACGACGGATGAGTAAATATGATCCCCAACTACTTCAACCGGAACTATTACCGAGATTAGCAACAGTGGCTCAACAAACACTGAACTTATGGCCAAAAAAAGCCCAAGCTGCCAATCATCGCACCCAACTAAATTAAATCGCTTATACCAATTCTTGATCAAGCTGCATAGAATTGATCCCCCCAGCCCCCTTAAAAAGGGGGAGCAATCCCCCCAGCCCCCTTAAAAAGGGGGAGCCGGAATTCTTAAAGTCCCCCTTTTTAAGGAGGATTTAGGGGGATCGGGATCTGTGCAACTTCACATTAAATTGGTATTAATAGTAGGAACGTGATTTAATCAGGATACGTTCCTACCAAAATCGGATATCGCGATCGCTCCTAAGTCTGATCTAGGCGAGCGTGATCAAAAATAACTCTGATTAGAGAAATATAGTTTTCATTATTTAATATTTAAGATATCTTAAAGTTAAGGTCTATAAACATTAACTTAATCATAATATAAATAACATAAAGTTAATCATAGTTAAACTGTTAACACCATTAATAAAAATCCAAAAAAAGTGTTATTTATAGACATAAAATATATCAAAAAATATGTTAAATCTATAAAAGCACAAAAAAAATCTATGAAAATCAAACAGTTATTTATAACTAATAGAGATTATTTCTGGCAAATACTGCTATTAATTCTTACTTATTTCTGCGTTGGAAAAATATCTATATCAATAGGTTCTTTACCTGGAAACGTAACCGCAGTATGGCCATTAGCTGGAATTAATTTAGCCGCACTACTATTACTGGGATATCGCGTTTGGTGGGGAATTGGACTGGGGTGTTTTTTTCTAGAATTTTCCATTTATGGACTTACACAAATTGGGATCTTCCTGGAATTAAGCATAACAATAGGAGTTATAGCAGAATTAATTTTAGCTACCTATTTGATTAAGCGATTTGTGAAAAATCGTTATTTACTAGATCGATCTCAGGATATTTTCTTATTTTTAATAATAACTACTTTGTGTTTTTTCATATCCCCTAGTATCAGTGTTACAGCTATATGTCTTGGGGGAAAAGCTCCTTGGGAAGCCTATAGCATAATTTGGTATACATGGTGGACGTCAGAAGTAGTTGGGATGATTATTTTCGCTCCTATATTTTTAGCATGGAGCCAGAAAGGCGAACAAATTCAAGAAATTATCAAACAAAAGATTAGTGAAGCAACTATTTTAATAGTATTAGTAATTACCATTAGTTTAATTACCTTTCGTCTTAGCTATCCCATCGAATATATCTTGATTCCCCTATTAATGTGGTCGGCTTTTAGCTTAAAACAGATAGGGGCAACTTTACTAATCGTAATTGTCTCACTGATTTCAATTATCGGCACCGCTCATGGTTTCGGTCCTTTTGTTCGTCCATCAGTTAATGAGTCTTTAGTATTATTGCAATCTTTTGTAGCTGTGGTTGCTTTAACTACCCTAATTTTATCCGCTCTAATTACTGAAAACCAGCAGGGACAAGCAAAACTGATTACAGTTAATCAAGAACTAGAAAGATTTAATCAAGAATTAGATTTACGAGTCAAAGAAAGAACAAATGAACTGAAAATAGCTAAAGAAGTTGCTGATAATGCTAATCAAGCTAAAAGCGAATTTCTGGCTAATATGAGTCACGAATTACGAACACCTCTAAATGGGATTTTAGGTTATGCTCAAATTCTCGGACGTGCCAAAGTTATTCCTGAGAAAGAAAAACATCAAGTCAACATTATTTATCAGTGTGGTTCTCATCTACTAACTCTAATTAATGACGTTCTAGATATTGCCAAAATTGAGGCTCGTAAACTTGAACTTGTACCTAGTGCCATTCATTTACCATCTCTAGTACAAGGTGTGGTGGAAATCTCCCAAATCCGCGCTCAACAAAAAGGTATTGATTTTTACTATACTCCAGATCCTAGGTTACCTCATGGTGTTATTGCTGATGAAAAACGTTTGCGACAGGTACTAATTAACCTCTTAGGTAATGCAATTAAATTTACTGATCAAGGTAGTGTCACTCTAAAAGTTGAGCCATTAAACTCAAATACTAATCCAACTCTATTTGCTTACCTCCGCTTTTCTGTTGTCGATACTGGAATTGGAATTAGTGATGAAAATATTCCGAAACTATTCCAAGCATTTCAACAAGTAGGCGATCGCACTCGTCAAGCGGAAGGAACTGGATTAGGATTAGCGATTAGTCAACAAATTGTCCAATTGATGGGAGGGAAAATTAAAGTAGAGAGTACCTTGGGAGTAGGAAGTAAATTCTTTTTTGAAGTCAAATTACCACTCAATAAGGAATGGGTACAACAACAAACAAATAAGGCTGGGAATATTATTAGCTATAATGGAGATAAAAAACAAATATTAATTATAGACGATCGTTGGGAAAATCGAGCAGTAATTGTTAATTTATTATCACCGATTGGTTTTGTAGTTAGGGAAGCGGAGAATGGAAAAGAAGGATTAGATAAAATCAGGGAAAATCACCCAGATTTAGTAATTACAGATTTAGCAATGCCCGTAATGGATGGATTTGAATTTCTTAAACAATTGCGAAATAATCAAAATTTAAAACATACAAAAGTTCTAGTTTCCTCAGCATCTGTAGCTGAAATAGATCAACAAATGAGCTTAGATGCAGGTGGGGATGATTTTCTTGCTAAACCAGTTTATGCCCAAGATTTATTTAACCTCTTAGCCCATCACTTACAAATTACTTGGAATTATGAAGAAGTCGAAATAGCCCAGCAACAAGAAATCATATTTCCCCCAGTAACAGAACTAGAAAAAATCTACCAATCTAGTAGAATTGGTGATATGGATACAGTGATCAATGAAGCTACTCGGTTAGAACAGTTGAATCCAGCATATCAACCTTTTGTTACTCGTTTAATTGAGTTTACCGACAATTTTGATGATACTGGTATTATCGAATTTCTGGAACCTATTATGCGATCGCCATAATTTAATCTGTAAAAATACTTAGCGATTAATCTGGAACCTAACTTCACCTTAAGACTGAAACTTCACTGGTAATTTGAATTTTATCTCTGACCACGAGACGGATGAGACGGTCTCAGGACCTACGTGAGCTTTGGCAAGCTAGAAAACTTAAAAGATGCTGTACAGAAAAATTTTAGGGTTTTCTGTGAAAATTTCTGCGTAATTTTTTGGCACTGGTCCGATACGTAAATGAACCTCCTTAAAAATCGTCAAAATTGGTCAGTGTAACTATGGCTAATATGTCGCCTTCCTCTAAACGCAGTAAAAGACGCCAGTTACTTTCACTATATGGAAACTACTGTTGCTGGTGCCGTAAGCAGATGAGAAGATCGGAAAGAACCATTGAACATTTAATTCCCAAAAGTCTGGGAGGTTCCAACGCACTCTCCAACCTACGTTTGGCTTGTTTTAGTTGTAATAATTCGCGGGGCAACAGCCTCATCCCCCCAGTTAGAAAAAATTTATTGTAATTTTACAGTAAATACAGTAAATTGGTATAAGCCACTAGTACCTGTAAAAAATGGTATGGATGATTTAGATAAACGGCTAGCTAATTTAATTACCCAACTACAGCAAGCTCCACCACAAACGAGTAAATGGCGATCGGCTATGAATTATTTACTGCGGGAAATTCAGCAACTCCCTGGATTAGTCAAATCTTCTCACCCAGACTATCCGACTGCATTAAACCTTACCTTAGTATGGGTCAGCCATAATATAGCTAATTTTCAGCTACGTTCTTCTTCGGTTTCAAAGAGTTTAGAAATCTGGATTAACGGCTATCATCGTTGGCGAATTAAAGATTTGTATGCTCCAGATAAAGATGCTGCAATTAGCTTAGATGCTCCGATTCAAGAAGAAGCTGGTGAAAGAACTCTACTTGAACAAATACCTGCTTTTACACTTAGCGGTTTGGATGGTTTAATTGAAAATAACCAAAAAGAAACGACTCAACGTATCGGGTTAGAATTAGAGGTATACATCGAACAAGATCCAGAAGAAAACCTTAAAAATAGCTATCCTCGCTCGTACCCTGAATGTAACTGTCAATTTCTCAGCAAAAGACGAATCCTAAAAGAACCCCCAGACAAATTTGCAGATGTCGCAAGAGAACTCAATATTAAATACACTACAGTTAATTCTCATTGGCAGAGGAAATGCCAACCATTGCTACAAGAAATCGCTAAAAATCTGGGATATCAACAGGAGCAACAATAATGAACAATACAGAAACACCTTTACTAAGAGTAATGCTAGAACCAGAAGCACACAAAATTGCGCGGCAATTGGCGGCTGTGCAAGCAACAGTTAATAAAGGAAAGCGAGTTTACTTGAATACTTTAGCTGTTTACGCAGTCTCTACCTATTTAAAATGGTTGCAAATTAAAACCGATCTGAATAATTCAGATAGCTTTGATCCAGTAAAAACCGCTTTATCCAATGTAGCTGATTTAGTGATTCCTGGTATGGGTAAACTAGAGTGTTGTCCGGTTTTACCAGGTGAAAAAACCATCTCTTTATCATCAGATGTAATAGAAAATCCCATCGGTTATGTTGCCGTCCAATTTACAGAGAATTTAGACTCCGTACAACTATTGGGATTTGCGCCAAGTCAAGATCCGTTAAATATTCCACAATTGTTAGCATTAACAGAACTTATGCCTATTGATGCTCTGAGCGAACAAATTACTCGCTTGGAAAATGCGATCGCATTTCTAGAAACAGATGACCAAGTAGCAGTGCAGGTGCGTTCTCAGATAGAAACCCAATCTTGGAGTGATATTATTAATCAGTTAGAACGCATTTACCGAACTTGTGATGAGTATGAATGGCGGTATGCAGGAGGAGAAATATTAGCTGGAGATGCGATCGCTGTTGATGCTACTCGCGAAACAATTCAACAAAATGATAGCGAATTACAAGATTTAGCCGAAATACTAATGGAAAAATTAGCAAAAATTTGGAGAGATATTGTGTAGGGGCGAAGCATTCGGGCGAAAATTTATCACTTAAATCCGTTAATTTTATATCCGAATGCTTCGCCCTTCTTCGCCGAGATCCCCAAAAATATTCTTAACTGAACCGTATTGATATTTAACACCCTTTGCAATAAAAGACAATTATGAATTCACAACGACGCGAAGATTATTACAGATTGATCTACCAATTATTAACCTGTCGGAATGGAGAACAGCCAGAAATTATGATGGCTCACCCAGATTTAATCGATGATGGGTTAGTGGAAGCTCTAAAAGAAATAGCCACCCTGATGATGCAGCAAGGCAATCAACAATATGCGAATTATTTAAACTATGTTGCCGAGCATCTGCATTTAGAACCATTTTTTAAAAGTAGTGTTACTAACCCAAAAAATTCTATTCAGGAACCATCCCTAAACCCAAACCTCTTAAAAATGCCGATTAATTTACAGGAAATGCTGCAAATTTTCGGGGAAAATTGGGGTGATACGCAAAGACTTTACCAACTACTATCTCCCTATTTAGATAAACTGGATGACAATTTTGTTGAGCAGTTTCGTAACTGGATATTTTCTATAAAAAATTCCCAATTCTCAGAAGTTTTACATAACTTAGCAAAAGTAATAAGCAACTTTAGCAGTCTCCTTTGGCATTGTCCTTTGGGGAATAGAGCGATCAACTTAGAAATTGCTCTGATCGGGCGTGAGTTTTTTGAATTGGTTGTTAGGCGCGATGAATTTCCCGAAGAATGGGCAAATAACCAATTCGATCAAGCCCCTATTTACCGCCATCGGATTCGAGGAAATCGTGCTGATAATTTGGAAAAAGCAAGATCGGCTTGTGAGCAAGCTTTGCAAGTATATACTCGAGATCGTTTCCCAGAAAAATGGGCGAGCATACAAAGTAATTTAGGTCTAGTTTATAATAACAGAATTGTTGGGGAAAAAGCGGCTAATCTAGAAAAAGCGATCGCTTGCTATGAAACAGGATTACAAGTTGTTAACCGCACTCAACTTCCTGAAATTTGGGGTATACTTCAAAATAATCTGGGTGATGCCTATTTGAACAGAATTCAGGGTAATAAAACAGAGAATATAGAGAAGGGGATCGCTTGCTATCAAGTTGCACTACAGGTGCGTACTCGATCTGCATCTCCCTATTATTGGGCTAGTAGCCAATTTAGCCTTGGTAATGCCTATAATAAAAGGATTTTAGGTGACAAAAAACAGAATCTAGAAAAGGCAATTTCAGCATATATTAACGCTTTAGAAGTTTATACAATTTCTGATTATCCTGAGCGATGGGCAGGAGCAAAAAGCCAGCTGGGAAATGTCTACGGCGAAACAGGTCAAATCACTGAAGCACTTGACTGTTTCCGTGCTGCGTTACAAGTCTTTACTCCCAGTGCTTTTCCCAGAGATTGCATACTAACTGGATCGAATTTAGGCAAAATAGCCTTAGCTGCTGGTATGAAAGCAGAAGCTTTTGAAGGTTTTGCAATTGCAATTGAAGCTGTTGAACAAAGCCGCCGTTGGGCTGGTACTGCTGTCCACCAGCAAGAAATTACCGAAGAGGTGTTTGCCTACGCAAACATGGTAGTTTTTTGTATCATCAATGGAGAGAAAGATAAAGCCAGAGAATATGCCAAGCGTTCTGCTTCTCAAGAAATTTTAAAACTTTTAGATACTGATGAAATTCAACAGATTTACTCAAAGTCAGAATTTATCGGACGGATATTGCAAGCAACTGCTGAAAATGGCTCAAAACCGGAATTAGTCTATCAAATTTTAGAAAGTAATATCAATAAATTAGACGATTCTTTTGTTCAGAGCTTGCAAGATATTGGAAATACTTTGGGTATGATGCCATCATTCCAAGCTATTAACGGTGCTGCAACTATTTTAAGTTTTAGCCATCTGGTTCAGCAATTTGCACAAGGCGATCGCGTAATTAATTTTAAAATTGCTTCTACAGGTTATGAGGTAGCTGCCACTGTTTTTACTAAAGAAGCTTTTCCCGAACATTGGGAAAATATTCAAAATGCGGTACGAGAACTATTTCATCTTCAACTATTTGAAGCAGTATTAGAAAATAAAAATCCTAAAGATTTAGACTCTTTACTAGAAGAAAACAAGCACAAACTTGATGAGCGATTTGCTACTGTATTGCGATTGAAAACAACAGCTAGGCTATCTGAAATGCCGCCAGAGAATGCAAAGTATATTGCTGAAATTCTTATACATTTGAGTGCTATTATCCAAAATTTTCCCCAAGGTAAAGTGGCAAATAATTTAGAAATTGCCATTACAGGGTATGAGGTAGCCTCTACTGTCTTAACTCGCGAAGCATTTCCAGAACAATGGGCTTTATGGCAAACTTTTCTGGGTAATGCTTATCACCGTCGAGTTAAGGGTGATGCGGCAGAAAACTTAGAAAAAGCGATCGCTCATTTGCAGAATGCCTTACAAATTAATCCCCGCGAAGCATTCCCAAAACGTTGGGCAGAGATTCAAAATAATTTGGTCATTGCTTACTGCTATCGGATTCGTGGCGATCAATTAGAAAATGCAGAATTGGCAATTGCCGCAGGTATGGCTGCAATGGAAGTGTACACCCGTGAAGCATTCCCGGAAGGATGGGGAAAAATTCAAAACAATTTGGGTATTGTGTATCGCGATCGCGTTGGTGGTGACAAGGCGGAAAACTTGGAACTAGCGATCGCTTGTTATCAAAATGCTTTGTTAATCCGTACCCGTGAGGATTTTCCAAAACTGTGGGCGGAAACTCAAATGAATTTGGGATCTGCCTATCGACATCGGCGCAAAGGTCACAAGGCAGAAAATTTGGAACTAGCGATCGCTGCCAACTTTGCCGCCTTACAAGTTTACACCAAAGAAACTTTTCCTAGAGATTGGGCTGGCGTTCAAATGAATTTGGGCAATGCTTATCTTGATCGGCAGAAAGGAAATTCCTTTGAGAACCTAAAAAACGCTGCACTTGCCCACCAAGCTGCCTTAGAAATCTTTACCTTAGATGAATTTCCCCAAAATTGGGCAATGACCCAAATGAACTTAGGAAATACCTATGAATTACAATGGCACGAGGAAAAGGCGATCACTTGTTATCAGTCAGCTTTAAAAGTTTTTACACCTACTGCTTTTCCTCTCCTATGTCTCAATACGGGACGAAGGCTGGGCGATGTGGCATTTTCATTGAGGAAATGGACGGAAGCAATCAAAGGATATGGTATCGCGATCGAAGCTGTAGAAACCAGTCGCACTTGGGCAACTTCCGAATTTCGCCGTCAAAAGATTTTGGCAGATGCGATCGACATTTACCAAAACATAGTGCAAGCCTGTATTAATAATCATCAACTGGATAAAGCTATTGAGTATGTAGAACGTTCTCGGTCTAAACGACTTGTTGATTTAATAGCTAGTAATGACCTTTACTCATCTGGAGAAATTCCTGTTGAAATCCAACCGTATTTGCAAGAGTTTGAATCACTACAACAGCGGATTGACAACCACCGAGAGTATTATATTAGCAGCAATTTGGAGGGAAACCAAATCGGCCAAAAGCAACAAAAACGTGCTGCTATACAGGCTTATAACGAAACAATAGCTTCTCTAGAAGCTGAAAAACAGTTAGTATGGGAACAGATTCGCCGTCTCGATCCGGTACTGGCTGGTCAAATCCAAGTTAAGTCCCTGGAATTATCATCTATACAGCAACTCATTGACCAGCCCACTACCGCTATTCTTAGCTTTTATACTACTGTCAATGCTACTCATATTTTTGTGATCAAACAAAACCAGATTACTTTACATAGTTGCGCTAAGATAAGAAAAGTTTTAGCTGACTGGTTAAACTTATATATTGAAAATACAGAACTTTGGAAAGAACAGTTGAGTTCGATGCTGGCTGAATTAGCTAAATCTCTGCAATTGCAGAACTTAATAGCACAGCATTTAGAGGAAATTTCCTCACTCATTATTGTTCCACATTGGGAGCTTCATCAGATTCCTTTCGCTGCTTTACCCATTGCAGAGGAAGAATATTTAGGAGATAAATTTCTCATTCACTATACCCCTAGCTGCCAAATCTTGGAATTTTGTCAGCAACGTCCTTCTTTATTAGGAAATAACGGAAAATATGGACTTGTAGAAGATGCTACAGAAGATTTACCTTATGCTAGTTTTGAAGGTGAACAACTAGCAAATTTGTACAATATTCCAGATAATCTACGCTTAAAAGGTCGTCAAGAAGCTACGGTGAGCAAGTATCAAAAACTGATCCAAAGTGTTGAGGTTATTCACTCTAGTCATCATGCTCGTTCACGTCTTGATAATCCTTTAGAATCTACCTTGATTTTAGGAGATGGTTGTATTACCCTGGGTCAGTTAATGACTCCAGGATGGCGTTTACCTCAGTTATCAGATGTATTCTTATCTTGTTGTGAAACGGGTTTAGGTATAGCTGAAATAACTGATGATATCCTAACTTTTTCAACCGGATTTTTGTCTGCTGGCGCTAGAAGCGTTATTAGCACTCTTTGGGCAGTTGATGATTTAGCAACGGCGCTGTTTTCGATATTTTACTATCAGAATCGACAACAAGGTTTAAATCGAATTGAGGCTCTCAGAAAGGCTCAAGTTAGTCTGCGTAATCTTACGGACGAACAGCTGAATAATGTTTACAAACCTCAGCTAAAACCACTTTTAGCCCAAAAATTAAAGGCATTTCAAACAAGGCGTAAACAGGTTAAACAACAACAAAATGACTATTTACCGGAATCTGAATTCTATCAGCAATTAGATCAAGAGTATAAGGAATGCGATCGCATTGGCAAATTAATCTATCAATCCCAAAAAAACTTGGAGTCTTTTTGTCAGGAATTAAAACCTTTTTCAAATCCTTTTTACTGGGCAGCTTTTATCTGTACAGGTTTGCGATAGCTGATAGCTCCCAACCCTTAAGAGGGAAGGGGGAGAAAGATAATTCTTGCTCCCCTTTCCTCCTAGGAGAGGGGTTGGGGGAGAGGTCTCTTCAGCGCGATCGCATTTACTGACTTCATGCGATCGGATTCGCAACTATGTTGAAAAATTCAGATGATCAATATTCTTCCTAGAAAATTATACTCCTAGCTTCAAAATATTGCGACGGATAGCATATAACAATCGATTAGCGATCAGTAAATCATCTTGGCGCAGTGAGTCTGTTAATAAAGTCTCTTTTAATTGCTGCCGCTCTTGATTAGTAATGTATCCGGACAGAATAGCTTTACTAAATATTTCAGCTAGGACATTGTAGGTAGGACGCTCATAGTTAGAAATTGTACAGGTATTCATTTGATTTTCCTTGGTTTTATAAGTTGATTAATCTGCGAGTTGCTGAATTTTATATTTTTATTATCCCTTGACTCCCTTTCCTAGTAAGTGATATAGAGTTTAACAGAATGGTGATTGTTTTACCTGTACCAAGTGAGTGATTTTCGGTTTCCAAGTGAGCCATATCACTAAACTAGCCCAAATGGGTGATACCAGAGGGTTTGGTTGATCGCTCAAACCCTCGCACCACCTAGATCAACCAGAGAATTTCAGTTAGGGTTTCCAACCATTAAAAATATTTGGTCTGATGACAGGAGTAGAAAACATTGCTTGAAAAGCTTGATCGCGCTGGGTCGGAGTTTCTGTGCCCCATTTTGATAAGCTTTCATAAAAAAAGAAAGATACACCAGAAAAACCTCGATCGCGTACAACTTGGATTTGATTTTGAATGTGGGTAACGGGAATGGAGCGTCCTTTTAAACCAGTAAAAATGCCGATCGCTACAGGGATATGACTTTTTGCTAGTTTTACTTCTTCCCGCTCTAACTCCGTGATAAATCTCTTCATGTCATCTCGATATACTTGGAGGACTAATTCTTCAATCCATCCCCGTCGTTCCCAGGTAAACCAATCCTGTAAAGAAACTGGTAGGGAAAAATGCAAAGGATTAGGAGCTAGGGAAATAATGCAGTTATTTTTATGAGCTTTGATGGTTTGAAAAACTCGTTCCATGAACGCATTCATTTGATCCGATCGCCATCTTACCCAAAAACTATCTTGATAATTATCAGGAGGAAGTTGTTTAGTTTCTTGCTGGTACATGGCTATGGTCGCAGGATCATAACCAAATTCAACTGGTAAGGCAAAATGGTCATCAAATTGAATGCCATCAACATCATAGTTACTGACAATTTCTGCGATCAAATCAAGCATAAATTGTTGCACTTCTGGATGAAGAGGATTTAACCAAACTCGATCATATATACCTTCTTTTTCAATTAAAGAACCGTTGCGACGATGGGTGAGCCAATCGGGGTGACGCTGAACTAATTCAGAATCAGCAGGAGCCATAAATCCAAATTCAAACCAAGGAATCACACTCATTCCTTTTTGATGTCCTTGCCGAATTATTTCTTTCAGCATATCTCGTCCTTTCGTTCCTAAATCGGGATCGAGGGATGAATCTAAAGGTGTAACGAGACGTACTGAACGCCCAATCACTCGTTGGGCAACTTGACTGGGATAAAGAGTATAACCCCAATTCCATACAGTAGGATAGATGGTATTAAAGTTTAATTGGGCTAGATGTTTAACTGCTTTGGTAATACCCTGTGGAGAAAATAAAACATCACTATCAATATTAGTAATCCAAGTTCCTCTAATTTCTTGAGATTGAACTTTGGGGGGATTGCTGGTCGGATTAGAGTTAACAATATATTGATTAGGAATTAGCCCGGAAAGCCCTAATGCTTGACAAAAGAAACTTGCTACTTCAGCACGACTAGCGGGTTGGGTGGGCTGCAAAGTTCTGAGATCAGGATAATTAACCACTAACTGTTTTTCTGTAGCCGCAGCGATCGCATTACGGAAAGAATTAGGAATTGCTGCCACATCATCAAAAGCTGCATTTAATATTTGATCACTAGCTTGACTTGGACTATATTTTAATCCGGTCACTAAAGCAACCAAAGCTTCACCGCGCTGGATTTTTTGATTGGGATTAAAAACTCTTTCTAAATAACCACTGAGAAATCCGGTCGTATAAGCATATTCAATTGCATCCCCAGCCCAATAATTTGAGGGAATATCCACAAATTTAATTGGTTCACGCACCGCCGGGAGGGCTGGAAATGCTCCATTAATCATCACGGCAAATTCAGTTCGGGTTAATGGTGCTTCTGGATGAAAAGACCCATCCTGATAGCCATTAATAATATGTCTTTTGGCTAGTTCTTCTATACAAGGTTGTGCCCAATGATCTTGGACATCTGGAAATTTTGATTGAGCGGATACGGGAGAGAGAAACAGCGCGATCGCACTCATTAATCCAGCGAAGAGAGCAAATTTAGACCACCATTTAGGGAATTTCAGCATATTGAGCCACAAAAACCTGATCCTACAGTAGCATTAGTAAAAATTTTACTATAATGGCACTATTAATAATATTGGCCAACCGCCCAGAATCAGAAATTATCGATTCACAACGGGTCAAAGATCAAATCAGAAAATCTGGTTCAAGCTATCCGAAATCACCCATCTAGGTGATGTAATTAAATGAATAGGAATATATCTTCTTAATGTTTAATTTGGCAATATTTAAGAAATTCATAAATTATTACTTCAGCCAAGGAACTAAGTGTCATACTACAACCGTCTAGCTTCAAGTAGCTTGATTTAAAATATTGCTGGTGCGTTACTTGTATAAGCTAGTCACCTAATCTTGAATCCAATTGCGAGAATCTGCTTGTACATACCCCAACGAGTCGCGTGCCCACAATTTTTCCACTTGTTTCTTACAGCACCAATTCGTGAGGAGTCTTATGAACGATAATACCCAAAACCACTCTCCTACGCAACCACGTCCTCTGGTTCTAGCTTTAATGCTCACTAGTATTCTGGCTTTCCAGGTATATCCGACGCTAACTAACAAAGCAGGTGCTGTTTCTAGTCCTCTCGAACTCAAACACCAAATCGGCTTGATTAAAAGAGAATTAATTGACCAAAATCTGGCAACCGATTTATCTAATGAGTTACCCCAACAAGTAGCTAATGCTGTTTTTCAAGATATTTTTCAAAAACAGGGAATTTCTCCACAAGCTCTCCGGATTGTAGCAGCTCAACAAAAAGAATGGCCAAATGGTTGTTTGGGTTTAGCTGAAAAAGATGTTTTTTGTACTGAAGCCATAGTTCGTGGATGGAAAGTAGTTGTCACTACAGCACAACAGTCTCAATTAGCTTGGACTTATCGCACTAATGGGTCTGGAACTAGCGTGAAGTTAGAACAGTCTAAATGAGATTAAGGATTTGTAATTAATCTTGCTGATCAAGATAATCCGTCTAAGCGGGTTATCTTGTTTTTATAAGTATGAGTACATCAGTCTGACATTTTTAACTATTTTTAATAGTAAAAATTGCAGCGGATAATTAAAGATTTAGTAAATTATCCAGCTTCTACATATATTTACGGTATTAATATTTATACCTATTCTGTTAAAATTCTAAATAAGATCAGGCTGATTGCTATTTTCTAGCGACTGGTCAGATTTTAACTAATTAGGTGTTTGCTCAAGCCCAATTTAATCAAGGGTGCAAGGGGCTTATGATTTTGAGGATGTCACATCCAATCCCTATTCCCACTTACAGGATCTCATCTGTGAGGATTTATGCAAAATACTTCCAATACCCCCCTTGAATCTGAGAAAAAAAGTTCTATTATTCTACATAGAATGTTTTTGGCATTAATTTTTACAGGAATATTATATATAACTGTTATGCCAAGTATACCCCTATCTTCATCCGCTATCCCTAGGGCTACTAAAGATGAGCTGAAGTTTTCCCTGTCTTTCTAGGATCTGAAAGAGTTGGATCATCGTGGATGGGTCATGGTGGTAACTAGTAGGGCCGATCTGTGAAAATATAAACTCCGGTTTTTTGATCGGGATAGTGTTGTATTTTGATCGGAGTTACTTTAAAATTCTGTTCATTAAGAATTTATTGATCAAGTTTATGAATGATCAAATCTTACATCGTGAGTATCTAAAGGCACAATTTCCCCAACACCAAAAGCCAAATCGGAGTGTGCAAAGTCAGTTTGCCCAAGAACAAAGTTTTTACTATTTTGCTTATGGTTCTTGTATGTGTCCTGTGGATTTAAAGCGATCGCTAGGAGAGAATACCTATAATTATGTGATTGGTCCAGCAATTTTAACTGGATATCGGTTAGGTTTTTATTGTCATTATCGTCGTCGTAACTGTGGTGTTCTTGATATCGTCAAAGATCCCCATGCTTGTGTCCAGGGTGTGTTGTATCGTTTACCTTGGCGACTGAGCGATCGTCTTGATGAGCGAGAGGATGTTCCTGGTGGTTTATATCAACGGGAAATTATCTCAGTCTATACCCAAAATCAGCTCTATGAAAAAGTTAGAACCTATACAGTAATTAATAAATTGTCAGAAGAACAAGCTCCAAATGACTGGTATTCCAATATAGTTTTGCGTGGAGCTTCTACCTGTGGACTACCAGAACCCTATTACTGGCAATTATTTAACCATATACACCAATTACAACAGCGTCACTATCAAACTCAACTACATCGTAGCTGCACTTAGGCTCAAATAGGATGTACCTGGACTGATGGTAGGGCGATCGAGAACCTGACTTTTCCCGTTATTTTTTTTGGCTAGTAATGTTTACAGCCATCACAGAGCTTAAAGTTGTATTGTGCAAGTTAGATATTTATCTACAAAATCTCATCAACCCTAATTACTAAATCTGGAAAGGCAAGAGGTGAGATTGAGTTACCGCGTCTGAATTGTTGGATACTTTCATAACCATTAGAACCAGGGTTGCGATAAACCTCGACCAATTCGGCCCTGATATCTACGATCCAAAGTTCAATAATTCCTGCTTGACTGTAGAGGACTGATTTCACATTACGATCGTTGTTAATGGTAGTATCCGCTACTTCAATTAATAGATATACATCTTGAGGTTGTGGGAGCTGATCCCTGTAACAATCTTCACGCAATTTCAAAATTGATAGATCGGGCTCTGGTTCTAATCCTCCATTTAGCCTGACCGGGCTTTGCATTACGACAAAAGCACAATTATTTAAAAGGCTGGGGAAAATTCTATTCAATCGAATCAAACAGCTTAAATGACGAGTACCCATTGGTGCCATAAGAATAATATCCCCATCAATTAGTTCTGTCCGTTCATCTGGTCCAATTATCCCAACCTCACCTAGTTTGTGATATTCCTCTACAGTGAATTTTTTTCTTGTTGCAACTATGGTCATAATTCTCACCATCCTATACTTGCGATCAGCTCGTGATACTTGTTCCAGATTTTGTCTATCATACCATTTAAACGACGCAAATACGTTAAATTTTCCGGCTATTCGATCGCTAGATCGTCGTATGTTGTGCCAGGTTTACCCTATTAACTAAATTTTGATGGGGATAATATCAAGATTTGTTAACTTATCGCCAAAATTGAGGAATATTTATAAGATTTTGTAAAAATGAATACAGAAAATCTTAGATTTATATTTTCCCAATGCCACGGAGAAGTTATATGTCTCGACCAGCAAGTCCCGTTTATTCGTCAGTGCTAGAGGGAGCGATCGCTTCCGGTTGGAGTCCCGTTTGCCACATTACCTACAACCGGGATACATGGGTCAAGTTACTGCAAGCTCCAAGTGAGTATGCTGCTTCAGAAGCAAAGTTACTCTGTGAGGAATCCTCCGATCGCTGGGTCACATGGGTGCCGGATCATGGTGAAGCGGTTCTAGATAGAAGTGAGTTCTATTGTTGATTCAGGGAAGTTTTAATTTATACCACTCAATTGACAGATCAAAAGATCATAAAGGTGAAGGTGATGAATACCGAATCGTTAATAGATTGGGATGAAATGTTTGAGTACCTACCGGGGATGATCGTCGAATTAAAAGACAAACCCGGGGTTTTTCATCAGATTGATTACTATGAAGTAATGATGGTGCCACCAATCTGGTTAGTCAATGATCCCCGTCCACGTTACCCTAGCGAATTGCGGATTGTGTCGCGTCAAGCAGTCCAAGTTTGTGAATTAGAACCTGTTAGTAGTCAATCGGGTTCCATTCCAAATCCATATACATATATATCTGCAAATTTATAACGTTCGTCTTTTTCGCGCCATTGGACAACACCTATTTCACCCAGAACAGAAACAAATTCTTCAAAACTTCCGAGCAGACGATCTGATATCTTATTCCAGATTGCCTGCAATTGTTCTTTTGATAAAAAAGCTGATTCTCCTTTCAGCAAATCAAAAAATATAGTCAAATAACCATATTCCTCTTTAATTTCCTCACAACGTTTTTTTGATGCTTCCCGCAAACCAAATTCTAGGGATTTCCCTTGGAGTAAACGCTCTGTCCGCAATTTACTTGTAGGTAGTCCTTGATAACTTAGCTCTTGCTCTTTTGCGGCTTTGAGTAATATACTTAAACTGCGAGGAAAATTAGTACCACTTGAGTCTGTTAATCTTTCATAAACCCATTGAGATACTTTTTTAGCCCGATTTCCACCTCGACGACTTCCCCAAAGAATTTCTAAAACTTTATCAATAGTATCTTCACTAGCTTGATCAATACTTTCAATTGCGATCGGAGAAATTCGGTCAACTAAATTCTTAAAATCTTCAGATTGTAGGGTTTGACGAAGTGCTAATCGTAAAAAGTCAATCCGATTCAATTGTAAAATAATATCGCGTCCAGTAAAATAACTTTTGTTATCAAAGATTAAACGATTCCAAATATCTTCCCTCAAGAATATTTTAAACCTAATTTCTGCTAATCTATGAGCATCACAAGATTGAACTAATTGAAATAATCCAGTTAATGCTGATTGTCTTACTTCTCTTTTTTCAGAAAAATCTTCATCTAAATCATCGTAGAGAAACCATAATTTTTGAGACTTATCCCTATGATTGTCACTCTAGATAAAGTATAATAGGGACAATAAGCTAAAAGTCTCATCTGATATATGGTAGAACCAAAATCAAGCCCTCAAACGGTCAGCTTTATCGATGACTATTGTCAATATTATCAAAAGCTGTTTCCAGAAGTGCGAAGCTTTACAGCTTTTAAATATTTGTACATTGGGTTACTTTCGGAATTAAAACGGAAATCCTGACCAGAAATTGCGAAACTGGTTGGGTTAAAAAATTCCCAATCATTACATCATTTTTTCCAAAACTCACCCTGGTTAGCCGAGCAATTAAAATTAGCGCGATTGCAATTAATCTTAAAAATTTTAAATGGCAGAGAAATTACTGCGATCGTTGATGAAACAGGAGACCCAAAAAAAGGAAAAACTACAGATTATGTCAAGCGGCAATATATTGGGAACTTGGGTCAGCTAGAAAACGGAATTGTAGCGGTAACGGTATATGGTTTAATTGATCACTTAACTATTCCTCTGACCTTTGAAGTTTATCAACCGCAAGAGCGACTAAACCCAGGAGATAAATATAAAATAAACCACAACTAGCTGGTGAAATGTTAAAAGAGCGACCGAGGATGGGATTTAATTTTAAATTAGTTTTATACCAATTAACTATGAAATTGCACTTAATCTGAGGTTGATCTGTTAGGCCAGGGCAGGTTTATAATGGTGATCTGTTGGTGGCAAAATTGACTGGTGAACCTGCCCCTACCAATTTTATCCTCAATTTGCGGATTTCTGTAGTAGGGGCGGGTTCGCCCAGATTTTTGAAATTTACCAATTAATTAGAAAAACCCGCCCGGGTTCACCGAGATGTTTGACATTTACCTACTAATCATCAAAACCCACCCTCACCCACAGATCAATATACATCAATGTATCTTCATGGTGAATTGGTATTAGCAGATAGCTTATATGGTGAAAGTGCCAGTAATTTTATTAGTGTATTAGATGAATTACAGCTTAACTTTGTGATGTCAATTCGGAGTAGCCACAAGGTGCTGATGGCAAAAGGCCAAAAAGTTCTCAGGAATAGATGGCGGAAATTTGAGCGAGTTTTTACCAATGGAAAAACCCAAGAACGATAGATAAGAGAAATAATTTTTGGTCAACGTCGTTGTGATCAATATTGGCAAATTACGACAGACAAAGAGGAATTATCTCAGAATGAGACTTGGTATGTAATCACCAAAGTTCCGGGGATTAAGTATGAGCAATTTGGTCAATTCTATGGATTAAGAACTTTCATCCCCCCTACGTTCGGCAACATACTGGATAGATCACTTAAATTGATTTTGAGCGAGGCGATCGCGCGATCAGAATAACCTAGCATGATCAAAATTTTACCATAATTTCAGCCAACTTGCTAAAATGCGATCGGAGTATTTATGATCACAGATGAACCAGCCTCAAACCGAATTCGATAGTCCGTGGAAAGACATACTAGAACTTTATTTTGCCGATTTTATCCGGTTCTTTCTGCCAACAGCTTATGCAGAAATCGACTGGGAACGTCCCCCAGAATTTTTGGACAAAGAACTGCAAAAAGTGGTGCGGGATGCAGAACTGGGGAGACGATTAGTGGATAAGTTAGTCAAGGTTTGGCGCAAAAATGGTACAGAAACTTGGGTATTAATTCACATCGAAGTCCAAAACCAAGAAGAATCGGAATTTAGCGAACGAATGTTTGTTTATAATTACCGCATCTATGACAAGTATCGCCGACCAGTAGTCAGTTTAGCCATCTTAGGAGACGAACGCAAAAATTGGCGACCCCAGGAATTTGGTTATCAATTATGGGAAACCAAAGTTCAGTTTAACTTTAAAGTAGTCAAGTTGCTAGACTACTTGACGCAATGGTCAGAGTTAGAGACCAGCCGCAACCCTTTTGCTATAGTAGTAATGGCTCATCTCAAAGCCCAACAGACCAAGGATGATCGTCAGGAACGGAAAAAATGGAAATTGATGTTAATCAGACGACTGTATGAGCAGAACTACTCAAGAATAGATGTAATTAATTTATTTCAATTTATCGATTGGGTGATGAGTCTACCAAGGGAGTTAGAGCAGGAGTTTTGGCAAGAAGTACAACAATTAGAGGAGGAAAGAAGTATGCCATATATCACCAGTGTCCAAAGAATCGGTCGTGAAGAGGGCCGTCAAGTCGGGATTCAAGAGGGTCGTCAAGTCGGGATTCAAGAGGGTCGTCAAGTCGGGATTCAAGAGGGTCGTCAAGTCGGGATTCAAGAGGGTCGTCAAGTCGGGTTATTAAAAGGGATTGAACTAGGTTTAAAGCTCAAATTTGGTGCTCCAGGTTTAGCCCTTCTCCCGGAAATTTTGGGCATTACCGATCCTGGTCGATTGGAAACGATTTTGTTAGGATTAGAAACTGCTTCTACTTTAGATGAATGGCGGACTCTCTATCAGTCCACCAATTCAGATTCAGTTTGAGTCAATATTTATGGCGATCGCTTTAACTAAAAATCTCTCACCGCGATCGCCAAGCGATAAAAATAAGTTCAAAGTATTAACAAAGATTTAGCATTACCCATATCGAATGGCAACAAGTAATTCATCAACCCACTGTTGGTCAGACTCCGATAGCTTTGGTAAAGGAACGGGTTGATGATAATCAATGCGAATGTGATAGCTACCGCGCTCATAAACACCCAGTACAATAGCTTGTAAATCGACTGCTAATTCTGGCTCATTCGATTTGAGGGGTAACCAGAAGTTGGGGATTGGCTCTCTCAATTGAAATTCATATAAATCTGCCATTGGTCGAGTAGTAGCTCGGCTCACTACAATCCGATAGTCGCTTATTTCTTCTACTCCAATCATGGGCATAGGTGTATTTTCTCGCAGTAAATCAATCTCAATTAGGTGAGATGAACTGCTCAGTATGCGTTGTCTTTTCTTCTCATAAATAGTTCGTCCTTCGCCTTTGCGCTTATTTTTGGGTGATAGTACCTCAATTACAGTAATCACCTGATGAGTGCCCACTTCCCGCACTTCTAAATAGCGCTCTTTTACTTCAATTGACATCGGGAGTCGGATTTGTTTGGGGAGAGGTTGAGTAGCGATCGCTTGGGTCGCGATCGGAGTTTTTGAGGTTGTCAGTACAATAGCATCGGGGATTCCCACCAGTAATTCATGATGATCGTCATCTAGATAAGTGCGAGTTTCGATCGCTACATAGTACATGGGTTGTAGAGCGGGAGTAAGTGTATCAGAAATTGCCACAATCAATCGGTTGTGAAATTCGTGCCAGAGGGCTGATAATTCCAGATAGGGGTTCATCCCAGGAAATGGGGATGGCATCGATGAAACTCCCATAGGATAAAGATTCTCAATTAATATATCCTAATACCTAAATTTGTGCCTTGGTGTTATGAATTTGGCTATCAGTTATGGGAAACCAAAGTTCAGTTTAACTTTAAAGTAGTCAAGTTGCTAGACTACCTGACTCAATAGCCAGATTTAGAGACAAACCGCAATATTTTTGCTATAGTAGTAATAGCTCATAGCCCAAGAAACCAAGGATAATTGCCAGAAATGGCAAAAATGGAACATTTTCAGGAAGAATCCCTTTAAAACTTCTACATTTATGGATAAACAGCTATACGAACTTATTACAGAAGTGTGTCAACACCCCTTGAAAAACCTGAAAAGACGAAAGACGATCAATCTGTTGCTGATCGAAATTCAAAGATTACCAGGATTACTGAAATCGTCCCATCCAGACTACTTAGACGCTTTAAATCGGACACTAGAGTGGGTAAATCAAAAACTTTGTCAAGACTTCAATCCTGATCAACCCTTGGTGCAAAAGCGTTTCCAACAATGGGTCAACAGTTACTTGTACTGGCGAATTAGAGATTTATACTCATCAAAAAAAACCGCTCTTAGCTTAGATCCACCCATAGGAAACGATCGAAGCGAAACTTCTCTAGTATATCTGCTATCAAAAACAGGTTTTGAACCTTGTCCTACACTTACTGGAATTGATGGTTATATTGAAAAATTAGAAAGAGAGCAACAGCAGGTGCTTGGGCTAAAATTAGAACAACATATTTTGGCAGATCCAAATGGAAAATTGCAAAATTGTCATCCTAAAAGTTATCCAAATTGTAACGCTCAATTACTCAGCACTAGAGTTCTATTAAAAGACCCACCAGATAAATTTAGCGCGATCGCACTTGAGCTTTCGATCAACTACCAAACTCTCAAATCACATTGGGAAAGAAAATGTCGTCCTCTGTTGCAAGAAATTTTACTAGAATTAGGATATAAATCTGAGGTTTAATGATGAACAGCACAGAAATACCACTGATCACAGTTCCGTTAGGTCGTGAATTTCATGCTAGAGCAAAGGAATTGACTACCAAAGCTATGCAACTAGCAAATCCAACCAATAAACATCAAATAGGAAAGCGAGTTTATCTGAATACCTTAGCAGTTTATGCTGTTGATAGTTATCTGAGATGGCAAGCATACCAAGCAGATTTTAGTCAAAGTAATAGCAGCGATCCTATTTTATGTTCCCGCTGGGATGTAGCAGATTTAATGATTCCTGGTATTGGTAAATTAGAATGTCGTCCGATTGGGGAAGGGGAAACTGTTTTGACTCTACCATCGGAAGTGACAGAAGACCGGATTGGGTATTTCCTAGTACAATTGGGGGAACATTTAGACTCAGCAACTCTATTAGGATTTGTGCCAGCTTTTGCTCCTTCTAACTTACCAAAACAGATCGCGATCGCTAACCTCCAGTCTCTTGATGCTTTTCTAGAGTATCTTGATCGATTGGAATTAGCCAACAATTTTTTCCAAGGAGATGATCCAGTTGCAGTCCGAGTCCGGGAGGTGTTGGAAAATAATCCCTTTTCAGAAATAATTGCACAATTAGAACGCATTTGGCGAAGTGAAACTGATCCTGAAAAACCTTATGCTATAAAAGATATCCTTGCTGGTAGTACAGCGGGTTTAAAGACCGATCGCGAATCTATAACTATTGATGATGAACTTGAAATTGAATTACTAGAACTAGCGGAGAGTTTAATAGAAAAATTAGCAGAAATTTGGGATTATCCTACATAAAAATAGCTACTTAGACTGGATCAATATCAAGAAATATATCAAAATACCTATGGATAAACAACGCCGACAATTTTATCACGATTTTCTAAATAAAGCCGCACAATTTATGCAAGAAAATGGGATTAATCAACAAGAAGTTTACCCTTTTCTAAATGAAAACTTAGATAAACTAGATGATAATTTACCCAGCATCCTACAAGAATGGTCGGAATTAATGTTGTTAATGATTGGGCTAAATAAAGCCCATCAAATGGCTACATGGATGAATGTTTTTGGCGAGTTGATTTTTAATTTTCCTGGGGGTAATAGAGCAAATAACATAGAAATAACTATTGCTGCTTATAATATTGCTTCCCCATTCGTTAATCGCTATCTAGAACCAGGAATTTGGAGTGTCGTTCAAATTAATTTGGGAATTGCTTATCACAAACGAATTAAAGGCGATCGCTCCTTTAATATAGAACAAGCTATCCAATGCTATCAAGCAGTTTTACAAATCTGTGTTCAGCAAAATTTAACCACTGAGTATGGATATGCTCAAATAAATTTAGGAAATGCTTACTTTGATAGAATCCAGGGAAATTGGGCAGAAAATATCGAGCAATGTATACAAGCTTACGAAGCAGCTTTACCAATTTATACCTACTCCACATTTCCCAAAGAATGGGCAGCTATACAATGTAATTTAGGGGTAGTTTATAAAGATAGAAGTATAGGCGATCGCGCTCAAAATTTGGAGATGGCTATTAGATCTAGTGAAGCAGCATTGACAGTTCATACCCGAAGTGCATTTCCTTTAGATTGGGCAAAAAATTACAATAATTTAGGCAATTCTTATAGAGAACGAATTGTTGGGGAAAAAGCAGATAATTTAGAAAGAGCGATCGCTGCATTCCAAGCCACATTGCCAATTTACACCCAACAGAATTTCCCAGAAAAATGGGCAGATACTCAAAATAATTTAGGTACGGTCTATTCGCAACGGCTCAAAGGTGAAAGAGCCGAAAATTTAGAGCAGTCTATTTCTTATTATCAAGCAGCTTTGACAGTTTTAACAAAAGCAGAGTTTCCCCAAAAATGGGCAGCAATTCAAAATAATTTAGGAGTAGCCTACAGTAGCAGAATTAAGGGCGAGATTATTGCCAATATAGAAGCAGCGATTAGTTGCATTCAAGCATCATTGGACGTTTATACCCGTGAGGGGTTTCCCGAAGAATGGGCGCAATGTCAAAACACTTTGGGGAGTGCTTACTTCGATCGAATTAAGGGCGATCGCGCTGAAAACATAGAGCAAGCAATTAAATATTACAAAGCAGCTTTACAAATTCGTACCCGCGAAACATTACCCAGGGATTGGGCGATGTCTCAAAATAATTTGGGAGCAGCTTATTTAGCTCGAATTAAAGGCGATCGCGCTGAAAATATAGAGGAGGCTATTCAATCCTCTAAAACAGCTATGCTTGTTTACACTTATGAAACAATGCCTGAAAATTGGGCAAATGTTCAACTCAATTTGGGTAATGCCTATAGTAATCGAATTAATGGAGAAAAAGCTGAAAATTTAGAACAGGCAATTCGCTACTATGAAGCGGCATTATGTGTATATAATCGCTCTGCTTTTCCTCAAAAATGGGCTGAAATTAAAAATAATTTGGCTATTGTATATGTTGATCGAATTGAAGGCGATCGAGCTGAAAATTTAGAACAAGCACTTGCATGTTGTCAAGCAGCATTACAAGTTCAGACTCGCGATACTTTACCTCAATATTGGGCAAATACGCAAATCAATATGGGTAATACCTACTCTGATCGGATTTGTGGTGAAACTTCGGAAAACATAAAAACTGCAATTATTTGCTTTCAAGCAGCTTTACAAGTCTACACTAAAGAATCCTTTCCCTACGATTGGGCATTAATTATGAACAATTTGGGAAATGCTTATAGAAAGTTGAATAAAATTGATGAAGCGATCGCCTATTTTCGTTTAGCTCTCGAAATTAATACACCAATTGCGAACCCGAGCGAATGTCTCACAGCCGGAAAAAACTTGGGTGATACTGCCTTTAACGCTCAACGTTGGGCAGCAGCGATTGAAGGTTACGATCTGGCTATCAAAGCTATAGAAACTAGCCGTTCTTGGACAAGTACTGAAGCGAGGAGACAAGAGATTTTAAAATCAGGCATTTTGGTTTATGCTAACTTAGTGCAAGCTTGCATTAACTGCGGACAGTTCGAGCAGGCGATTGAGTATGCAGAGCGATCGCGATGCCAACGTTTAGTAGATTTGATGGCAAGTAATAACTTATCATATAATAGAGAAAATGACTCACAGGTTTATAAATATTTGCAAGAATATGAAAGACTACAAAAGCAAATTGATGCTTACTATAAGAACAATAACCGAGATTTTGGTAAAGTTCAAAATTTAACTGAAAATCGAGCTGGATTACAACCAGATGATAAAATTATTCAGAATTGGGAAACTCAAAAACAGCAAATTTGGGAACAACTTCGGCGTTTAGATCCTGTTCTAGCGGGTCAAATTCAAGTCAGTCCTATATCTTTAGATGCAATTCAAAAATTAATTGACTATCCAACCGCAATTTTGAGTTTTTATACGACACCTGATGGAATTCATATTTTTATAGTACGACAGACTAAAATTACTTACCACAGATGTAATAATTTAGATGGTGAAACATTTTCAAATTTAGTTCATGACAAATGGTTAATCATTTATTTAACTAAAAAAGAGGAATGGAAAAATAGTTTAGTATCAGTATTAAAAGAACTAGCTGAACTTCTAAATATAGAAAACTTAATTAGTCAGCATTTAAGTGGTGTTGAAGAACTGATTATTATACCCCACTGGTTTCTGCACTCTCTTCCATTTGCAGCGTTACCTATTGACAATGATCAATATTTGGGAGACAAGTTTTTAATCCGTTATATTCCCAGTTGCCAAATTTTGGAATTTTGTCAGAAACGTTCTCAAGTAGACCAAACCCTAACCTATGGTACGATTGAAGATGCTACTGAAGATTTACCCTGTTCGAGTTTTGAAGGTGTTCAAATTGCTCAACTGCATAATATTCCCCGTTATTTACGCTTAAGTGGTCGCACAGAAGCTACTGTCAATAATTATCGTCAGTTAGTTAAACAAGTGCAAGTGATTATTAGCAGTCACCATGCCCAATCTCGCTTTGATAATCCTCTAGAATCTAAATTGATTTTATCAGATGGTAGTATTACTTTAGGACAACTATTAACACCTGAATGGCGATTTCCCCATTTGGTGGATGTATTTCTTTCCTGTTGTGAAACAGGTTTAGGTTTGACTTTATTAACAGACGATGTTTTTACCCTTGCTAGTGGATTTTTGTGTGCAGGTGCTAGAAATGTAGTTAGTACACTTTGGGCAGTTGATGATTTAGCAACGGCGTTATTTTCGATTTTTTATCATCAATATCGACACAGAGGCTCCTGTCGTCCAGCAGCTTTGCAACAAGCCCAGGAAGAACTACGCACCTTAAGCGGGGAAACCCTCGCTACTATTTACCAACCTCAAATAAATTTGCTATTGAATGAGAAATTTCAGCAACTAGATCGGGCACGTAAAGAAGCAAAAACTCATCGCGATCGCTACCCGAAAGATACCCCAGAATATATGCAATGGGATGAAGAATACAAACAGAATTTTAACGCTAGCGATCGCATTCGTCAGACCAAAAAAAGACTTCAAACTATCAGTCAAGAAGCATTTCCCTTCTCTCACCCCTTTTACTGGGCTGCGTTTATCTGTTCAGGTTTGCGCTAACTCTTACAGCCTTAACTTGTCATCAATGAATGTAGGGGCGTTCGCGAGAGCGTGCCGTAGGCATAGCATTCGGGCGATAATTAATCGCATAAAACCATTAATATTATATCCGAATGCTTCGCCCTTCTTCTTTGCCGAATCCATCAAAACATTCTTCATTGAACCGGATTTATATATAGTTGATCTGTTGGTTTCATAGATGGTGAGGGCAAAGCATTTCGGTAATATTTTCTTCGTTTCAGTAATAATTTATTCGCCGAAATGCTTTGCCCCTAAGGTTAACTGAACTGGATTGGCACTTAATATAAGTGGAAATTGAATTACTAGAACTAGCCGAGAGTTTACTAGAAAAATTAGCAAAAATTTGGGATGATAATATATAATAAAATTAGCTAGTCAATCTGGTGAAAAATTAGAAATATATCAAAGGTTAACTATGGATGAGAAACGCCGACGAGCTTATCACAATTTTCTAGATCAAAGTATATATTATATCATTACTGAAAATGGTTCTAATCAACAAAAATTTTACCAATTTTTAGCAGACAACTTAGATCAGCTAGATGATAATTTACCCAACTTATTAGAAGAATACTCAAAAGCACTTTTGTCAATAGTTGCGTCTGACGAAACCATTGATATCGCCAATTGTATGGGAACTTTTGGCGATTTAATTGTTAATTTTAATTTAGGTAATAAAGCCAATAATATAGAAATTGGTATTGCTGCTTACAATATTGCTCTTCCACTTTTGAACTGCTATTTAGAAACAGAAAATTGGGTGATTATTAAACATAGGTTGGGAATTGCTTATTCCAACCGAATCAAAGGTGATCGTTCTTCCAATATAGAGCAGACTATTAAATGCTATCAAGCCGTTTCAGAAATATGTACCCAGACAAATTTAACGTCTTATTGGGCAACAAATCAGTTAAATTTAGGAAGTACTTACTTTGCTAGAATTGAGGGAAATCGAGCGGAAAATATGGAGCAATCGCTCCAATGTTACCAGGCAGCTTTACAATTTTATACCTACTCAGCATTTCCCCAACGCTGGGCAGATACGCAAAGTAACTTAGGGTTCGCTTACCAAAAAAGGATTAAGGGCGATTCCTCTCTAAATTTAGAGATGTCAATTAGCTGTAGCAAAGCAGCATTAGATGTCTATACTCAAAACGCATTTCCTTGGGATTGGGCTAGAACTCATGAGAATTTGGGTGATACTTACCAAAAACGACTTGTTGGTAAAAAATCAGATAATTTAGAGCAAGCAATTTCTCATTATGAGGCAGCGTTGAGAGTTTTTACAAAAGAAGAGTTTCCCCAAAGATGGGCGATAATTCAAATTAGTTTAGCTATAGTCTACCTACAACCAATTAGGGGCGAGATAGTTGCCGATATAGAATCAGCTATCCGTTATAATCAAGCATCATTGGAAGTTCATAATCGCGAAATTTTTCCTGAATTCTGGGCACTTATCCAAAGTAATTTAGGGGTAGCTTATATAGATAGAATTAAGGGCGATCGCGCTCAGAATTTGGAGCTAGCGATTAGTTATATTAACGCAGCATTGGAAGTTTATACAAGAAGTAGATTTCCTTTAAATTGGGCAAAAAGTCATCAGATATTAGGCGATATTTATCAAAAACGTGTTGTTGGTAAAAAATCAGAAAATTTAGAGACTACTATCGCTGCATTAGAATCTGCATTGCAAGTCTACAACAAGCAGGATTTTCCAGAAGAATGGGCGCGTACTCAAAATTATTTAGGTACTGCATATAACGAGCGGATCGAAGGTGAAATCGCCGAAAATGTAGAGAAGGCAATTTCTTATCATGAAGCAGCATTGACAGTTTTTACAAAAGCAGAGTTCCCGCAGCAATGGGCAACGACTCAAGATCATTTAGGAACAGCCTATGGCAATCGAATTAGGGGCGATGTAGCTACCAACTTAGAAACACAAATTAGTTATTATCAAGCATCATTACAAGTTGACGCTTATGAATCATTTCCCCGTCATTGGGCGTTGACTATGAACAATTTGAGTACGGCTTACCACCGCCGAATTAAAGGCGATCGCGCTGACAATATAGAGCAAGCAATTCAATATGTTAAAAAGTCTTTACAAATTTATACCCGCGAGATATTGCCCAAAGATTGGGCGAGGTCTCAACAGAATTTGGGGGTATATTACTTTGATCGAATTAAGGGCGATCGCACTGAAAATATAGAGCAGGCTATTCAATACTATCAATCGGCTATGCTTGTTTACGCTTCTGAAGCAATACCTCAAGATTGGGGAAATATTCAATTCAATTTGGGTAGTGCCTATGGTGTGCGAATTGCTGGTCAAGAATCTGAAAACTTAGAACAGGCAATTCGTTACTATGAATCTGCGTTGCTCGTTCATACTCGCTCAGAGTTTCCCCAAAAATGGGCTGAAATTAAAAATAACTTGGCTAGGGTATATTTCCAGCGAATTGAAGGTGATCGAGCTGAAAATTTGGAACAAGCTATTGAGTGTACCCAAGCTGCTTTGCAAGTTCAGACTCGCGATGCTTTTCCTCATGTTTGGGCAGATAAACAAAGCACTTTGGGACAAGCCTATTACTTGCGAATTTGCGGCGAAAAGTCTGAAAACATAAAAGCAGCGATCGCTTGCTATCAAGCAGCTTTACAAGTCTACACTAGAAAATCATTTCCCCGTGGTTGGATGTCTATTATGAACGGGTTGGGAATCGCTTACAGGAAGTTAGAAAAAATTGATGAAGCGATCGCCTATTTTCGTTTAGCTCTCGAAATTACTACCCCAATTGCGGACCCGATTGAATGTCTCAGATATGGAAGAAATTTGGGTGAGACTGCGTTTAGCGATCAACGTTGGGCAGCAGCAATTGAAGGTTATGATCTGGCGATCAAAGCTATAGAAACTAGCCGTTCTTGGACAAACGTTGAAGCGAGGAGACAAGAGATTTTAAATTCAGGCTTTATGGTTTATGCTGACTTAGTGCAAGCTTGCATTAACTGCGAACAGTTCGATCAAGCAATTGAGTATGCAGAGCGATCGCGTTGCCAAAGTTTAGTAGATTTGATGGC
Organism: uncultured cyanobacterium; assembly: GCA_963744145.1. Classification (GTDB taxonomy): domain Bacteria; phylum Cyanobacteriota; class Cyanobacteriia; order Cyanobacteriales; family CAWUOF01; genus CAVUSO01. Next base: position 4,760,046 of record CAVUSO010000001.1, read on the forward strand.
CAGTAATGACTTATCATATAATAGCGAACTCGATCCACAAGTTTATAAATATTTGCAGGAATATGAGAACATACAGAGGCAAATTGATAACTACCATCAGACTAACAATTCTGGTAATAGCCGAGAGTTGAGTATTATTGAAACTTTGACTGGAAATCGAGCTGGACTAAAACCAAATGATCAAACTATTAAGAATTGGGAAACTCAGAAACAACAAATTTGGGAACAACTTCGGCGTTTAGATCCCGTCCTAGCGGGTCAAATTCAAGTCACGCCTATACAGTTAGCTGCAATCCAACAATTAATTGACTATCCAACAGCAATTCTGGGTTTTTATACGACCATTAATGCAATTCATATCTTTATAGTACGACAGAAGAACATCACTTATCATAGTTGTAATAAGCTGGATGGTGAAACATTTTCAAAGTTGCTTCATGATAAATGGTTAACACTTTATTTAACTAACAAAGAGGAATGGCAAAATAGTTTAATATCTGAATTAAAAGAACTAGCGGAACTTTTAGATTTAGAGAACTTAATTAATCAGCATCTAAGTGGTGTTGAAGAACTCATTATTATTCCCCACTTGTATCTGCATCTTCTTCCATTTGCAGCGTTACCAATTGAGAACAGTCAATATTTAGGAGACAAATTTTTAATCCGCTACATTCCCAGTTGCCAAATTTTAGAATTTTGCCAGAAACGTTCTCAAGTAGACAAACCCCGAACCTATGGCACTATTGAAGATGCTACTGAAGATTTACCCTGTTCGAGTTTTGAGGGTGTTCAAATTGCTCAACTGCATAATATTCCCCGTTATTTACGCTTAAATGGTCGCACGGAAGCTACTGTTAACAACTATCGTCAGTTACTTAAAGAAGTGCAAGTGATTATTAGCAGTCACCATGCCCAAGCCCGCTTTGATAATCCTCTGGAATCTAAGTTGATTTTATCAGATGGTAGCATTACTTTAGGACAACTATTAACACCTGAATGGCGACTCCCCCATCTAGTAGATGTGTTTCTTTCCTGTTGCGAAACAGGTTTAGTTTTTACAGCAATAACAGACGATGTTTTTACCCTTGCTAGTGGATTTTTGTGTGCAGGTGCTAGAAGTGTAGTTAGTACACTTTGGGCAGTTGATGATTTAGCAACGGCGTTATTTTCGATTTTTTATCATCAATATCGACACAGAGGCTCCTGTCGTCCAGCAGCTTTGCAACAAGCGCAGGAAGAACTACGCACCTTAAGCGGGGAAACCCTCGCTACTATTTACCAACCTCAAATAAATTTGCTATTGAATGAAAAATTTCAGCAACTAGATCAGGCACGTAAAGAAGCAAAAACTCATCGCGATCGCTACTCCAAAGATACCCCAGAATATGTGCAATGGGATGAAGAATATAAACAGAATTTTAACGCTAGCGATCGCATCCGTCAGACCAAAAACGGACTTCAGGTGATCAGTCAAGAAGCATTTCCCTTCTCTCACCCCTTCTACTGGGCAGCTTTTATCTGTTCTGGTTTGCGCTAACTCAAGGCATTTGTCCAGGTATGTTTGCGCTTGGGCGCTAGATTCGGAGGGCGCTGAAGCGCTACTAGGTGCCTTTTTTGGTGCCAGTCGGGTAAGTCTGATTTATTTTTCCAAAAATTTGCATAATTCTGCGACTACACCCTGGTTAATAGAAGAACGCAGTTGGCCAACTTGCTTCTCCAAAAATTTCAGATTTACCTTAACGGAGAAATGAGCCATGATATCTACAATTTTATCGTCTTTCCTCATGTTTGGCATAATTGTGCCTTCACATCAGGGAAGCAATATTACGCATGAGGAACAAATTTCAGCATCTGATCAAGTCCTATCCCATCACCCGCAATTAGATATTTTTCAGCATGAAACAAAAAAAGATGGGAATGGAGATGACGATCCCATTGTTCCCCCTAATCGACGCTAATTCAGGGCTGTTTCAATCTCCCTTCTAACATAGCAGACCTAACCCCCCAGCCCCCTTCCCTGCAAGAGAAGGGGGAGCAATTAATATGATTAATTCTTGCTCCCCTCTCCTCCCAGGAGAGGCGTTGGGGGAGAGGTCAAACAATTAATTATTGATCGAACTCAAACGTTGACGTGCGTTAATTTTCCAAATATCTAATTCTGGCAGTCTCCAATTTATTCCTTGAGTTTTATGATCGCTTTGGTTATATTTGAGAAAATTTTCATAATAAACTAATGCTTCTTGGATATTTCCTTGAGCCTCCTTCACTTGTGCCAAAAGATAATGTGTTGGTGAATAAACCTGATTTAACTCCAGGGATTTTAAAAGCTGTAACTCAGCTTCATTATAGCGATTTTCAAGAAAATAAGCCCACCCCAAATTTTTGGACAAAGCTGCTAAAACTAGATCATCTTTGACTTTTCCTAAAATCGGCAATATCAGATTAATTGATGTCTCTAGATTTCCAGAGATAATTTCCAACCGAGCTAAATTACTAATAGCAGCATAAGCCCCTCGATTATTAAATTTGGCAGCAATTTGATAGTGATTTATTGCCTTAGCTAAATCTTGCAACTGTTCATAAGTAGCTCCTAGGTTATAGTGAGCTGGAGCTAAGTCAGGATTAAATCTAATCGCTTGGCTTAAGTAATATTTAGCAGTTTGAAACTCTCCAGCTAAATAATTTTTATGACCAACTTGATTAAAATATTTAGCAAGCAATTGATGAGTTATGTATTGTTTTATTTCTGGATTTAGAGTAAAAATATCTTCTACTTCTGGAGAATCTTTTACTAAAAACTCTTCCCTAATCAGTGACTCTAAAGCAGGTTGCAAATCAGACATTTCTCCCGCAACAGATAGATTTGATTTTAAATCATTGCAACTAACTGGTTTATTTTTTAAGGCTAAATAACAGAGGATGTAATTCTCTATATCTGATAAATCAGCACTGTTTTTTTGCAAAAAATCTCGCAGGATATTCTGGATAATTAAAGTAGCTTGCTGGATAAATTGGGTGAAATTTCCTGAAAATATGTGATCAAAGTTAGTGGTGACTATTTTTAAAAGTAAAGGATTATTACCATAGAGTTGGAGTAACTCAGAAAATAGACTATTTTCCGGACTACTCGAGAACCTTTTGGCTGAATAGATAATTTTTTCGACGCTTTGCTCATCTAAGCCATTTAATGGTAATACTTTAATCTTGGAGTTTTCTGTGGTGATAAAAATAAGTTCTGGGTGGAGATACCAACTGATAAGTAATAAACAACTTTGATGGGGTGATGTTACTATTTGGTGAAATAGCTCTGCATAATTTTCGTATCCTTGTTGATAGCAATTACTACTTTGAAGAATGCTATCAACTTGATCTAATATTACCAAACACCGTGCCGAACTTAGGTATTTGAGTAATAAACCGATTCTGGTTTCCGTATTCTCTAGTAAGTCGGTTTCTGGTTGGGGAGATAGGAATTTAAGTAAATCGTTTAAAATATCTGACATCAATGGGCGTTCTTTGAGCGATCGCCAAATGCAATAATCAAACTCACCTTGAATTTCTTGTACTGTCCTTACAGCCAAGGTGGTTTTACCAATTCCTCCTATTCCTAATAGTGCTACCAATCGGTAAGCATCCTTAACTATATATTGTTTTAAAACGGTAAATTCAGGATTACGACCATAAAAAATAGGGACATCAGGTGCATCACCCCAATCTATCCGGGGGTTGATTTTCGCGATCGCTGTTTCTGGGTAACTACCTTTACTAATAGATGGGGTAACATCCTCAATAGTAGACTGTACTGGATCAGGTTGAGCAGAAATCCCATCACTAGCTGTACCATTAGTAAAATTAGTAACCTGTCGTTGGTATTGAGAAAGGAGGATTTGCTGTAATTTAGCCAATTTTCCTGGTCCTCGTCCCCTAATCTCAAATTTCTTGTAAACCTCACCTAGTCTTTTCTGAAGCGCTTCTTTACTGATATCCAATTCTTTAGCGATCGAGTGCATGGGTTGACCTTTGAGGGCTCTGGAAAGAGCTTCAAATTCGCTGTCGGAAACACGAAAATTTCTAGCTAGATTTTTTAAAAAGTTTTGGGGAATCATTGTAATAAGCTACTACATAAGTAATATAAACAGCTATTTTACCTAAAATTTCTCGCGATCGAGGAGTACGCTCTTCTCCCAGAGAAATTCCTCAGTTATTTTCAATTGTAATGGTTTTTTCTCATTTTAATCAGTATGACAGAAGTATTTATCTTGATTAACCATAGATTTTTTGCTAGAGTAAAACTCTTGTCCATAAATAAATACCACCATATTCGAGCCGAAGGAGATAAATAACCAATCCCTTTGGGTGATTAACTCATTTTTAATGAGATTTTTTTCTCAGATAGTTGACATTTGCGGAAAAAGCAGTTAGGCTTATCTCAGTTAGAGCAGAAGCAGTGGTCGGACTAGTGTCCTCTAGCAGACCAGAAACTTTCTTGTGTGTGTCTGCATAATTTTTTGGCGTTGCCCTGGTTAATAGTTGGAAGTTTAGATTAAGGAAGATGTACAGAAATATGCTGTTCCTAAACAGGAAGTTAGAAAAATGCGATCGCGAGGTTCACACAGGAGTAAACTTTGATTAAGTTTGTTGGACAAGTCGAATTACGCAACCGTCGTTGCGTTTATTATCAGGATAATTCTTACAGAGTAGAGCAAGTCAATCCAAATAGAGAACAAGTAACTTACTCTTATGATATTCCTGACACAGCGGTTGAGTATCTATACAATGAATTAAAAGGTTGTAAAGTTACAAAAACAGATGCTGCTAGGGTTCTTCAACGAGTTGCGATCAGCTTGGAACTTCCATTTACTCACGGCTGGAAACTTGACTATTACGCTCAGGAAGCATTAATAGTTCTGGTAGCATTAGGTAAAGCACGTTTAAGTCAAGAATACCGAAGTTACTTTTACACCATTGTCTCCTGATTTGGTTTTCCAAAAACTTGCATAATTTTTTGACCTGATCCTGGTTAATAGTTAGAAGTTCGGAGTTGAAAATTTAAAACTCAGACATCCCGTCAGTCAACACATAAATATTGAGGTATAAAATGTTTAATATCCCAGCTACTTTTGGTGCAGTTATAACAGAGCTTAGAGAATACAGAGGTTTAAGTAAATCCCAATTGGCAGAAAAATTTAATATTGATGAGGATATAATTGACCAGATTGAGTCTGGAGAATTACCAAGTATTTCCGACGCTGAAGATATTTTAAATAAAATAGGGGTTGAAGATTTAAACAGTCTTGAAAAATTTACCAATCAAAATTATGAAATTTTACCAAGACCACCTTTTTATCATCCTGATCGAGATGCTCTATACTTAGCAGAATTAACTCTTCGCAAAATTAGAGATTTTCGTCATCAGCAAAAAGAACCACCTAGACTACTTGACCAACGAGCAGAAATGCTTGAAAAGAGGCTTAAAGAAACACTTTCCGATCATCTTTATCCATTGAACTATTCTATCGCCTATATTGGACAAATTGGTGTTGGAAAAACTACTGCTATCTGCCAACAATACGGCTTAATATCTGAGGAAACAGATAAATTTTTATTAGAAACTGGAGGAGGAGGTACGACTATTTGTGAAGTTAGAATTAAGCAAGGAAATCAATATTCTATTTATGTGGAATCTATAGAACAGAAAGAAATATATGAACTATCAAAAAGTCTTTGTGCAAGTTTTAGTCAAAATTTACCACAAAACCAGTCTCAAGGTGTTTCTAAAGAAATAGAAAGAGCTTTACGTAATATGGCTAAAGTTATAAAACCCAAACCTCCAAAATCTCCAAAATCTCCAAAATCTTCAAAATCAACTTCTCAGCAACTACATAACAATAATAATATAACTCAAAAACCAATAGAAGATCCATTAAAACAGCTTGCAGAAAGCTCAGGAAATTTTGAGAAATTATGTGGAGAATTTATAGAAAAATTATCTCTATGGAAAAGAACTCAAACAGAAATATTTTATGATGAATCAGATAAAATATCAGGTTGGAAATGGTTACAAACGAACTTTAAAAATATTAACAATGGACGAGATGAACGTTTTTCATTACCTAAATTAATAACTATCACTGTACCAAACGATGCACTGAATATATCCACTATTTACAAATTTGAGATAATTGACACTAAAGGAATTGATCAAACTGTTATTCGTCCCGATCTTCAAAATTGTATTAACGATAGTAAAACGCTTATAATTCTATGTTCGCCTTTTAATACTGCCCCTTGTCCATTAGCAGTTCAAAAAATTATTAGTGAGTTGAATGAAACTGGACGCTCAAATGCTTTGAAAGAAAGAGTTAATATTTTGGTATTGCCAAGAACAGGTGAAGCGATCAATATGAGAAGTGATGATGGTGAGCAGACGGAGGATGATGATGATGGTTACAGAATGAAATCTGAACAGATAGAACTGGCACTTAGACGTATTAATACAAATCATATACCTCCTATACATTTTTTTAATTATAGTTCAGACGACCCCGATGATTTTAATGAATTCATTATTGATAATTTATTAAAATTTCGACAAAAAAAGATTGATATTATTAATGAAACGGATAGTGATATAGATAGTTTAATACAAAATCAAGAAGAAGAGTATTATAGAGCATCTTGGGAACAGGTAACAAGAAGAATAGAAAATTTCATAGAACGACATTCTGAATTACCTCATGATAATTGGAGAATCGAACAAGATTTACTTTCTGCAATTGTAGAAACTCACCCTAGAACACTATGGGCATCAATGCGACGCAGAGGTGAAGAATACTTATACGTTTATGACCTGCTTAATAATAGTGCAAGAAAAGAAGCTGTTAAATGCACTAACAATATATTAAATCGTTTAGATGAGCTAGTGCAGGATATGCTTGGAGATAACGAATTGCAACCAGTACATCAATTCCTTAGAGGTTTAAATGTTTTTATTGATCTTGGTCGTAATAATTTTTTAAACGCAGTTGAAATAATCACATCTCAAGTTTTTCGTGATGAGCTGTATAATGATGATTGTATTTGGGATGAATGTTGTGGGCTATGGGGACAAGGAAGAGGATTTCGAGATAGAATTAAAGAAAAATTTTATTATTGGTTTACAAATTATGATCATATATATCTTTATGATAATTTAAAGTCTGCTATCAATAACAGTTGGAAAAACAAATTTTTAAATGAGCTTCAGAAAAAAGTAGAACTTTTCCAAGAGTAAATATGCGGCATCGCAAAGATCCCATTACTGATTGAAGTTAGCGATCACAAATAGATAAATTCCCTAGAAAATCTGCGGCACTGAGGCAAATCAAATTGACAATGACGCAATTAGAAAAATGCGATCGCTCGTACTCTTGACAGAAGCTATCACTCAGTGTGATAAACTAGAACTAGAAGCAGGATTAATTCACAATGTTCTTTGACACTCCCACCTCTAAAGGGGATGGAATTCTTAAGAGATTTCGCTCTTAGTATCCCTATTGCTATGCTCATGTATGATTTTCATGCCGCTCTCGGTCAATACATTGTATACCGAAATCTCATTCAACTTACCGCGACCGAATATATGTTATATTTGGCAATTGATGATGTCGTATACAAAGAGTTCTTTCAACGTAAGGCTGTACAAGTAGTTACTCATCAGAATCAGCTTCTTTTAATAGTAGTTGAAATGGAAAAAGAGGAAATTAGGCAATGGATAAATTAGAATACTATCGCAGCTACATTACTATGTATCTTCGCATTAAAAATGGCAAAATTTGGGTTGAAGAAGATTGGACGGATTTGGGTGTAGTTGACGATTTATTAGCAGCAGAAATTCCTCAGAGTGATATAGTTTTAGAATTTCATCATCCCAGTAAACGACCTTTCACAGAATTTGCTACAGCTTGATGAGAAACAAATATTTATCAGCCTATCCAATAAAAAACAATGTTGCAAGAGATCTAGTAAATAGCTAAGGTGATCGCTCTTTGAGGGAGTTAGGGTGCGATCGCTTTATAACTCTACCCAATTCTCTAAATTTAAACCCTCTATTCTCGCTAAATCACTATCATTAGAAACCAAAATTAAATCTTTAACCATCGCTGTAGCAGCAATTAAAATATCTTCGATTTGTATTGGTAAACCTCTTAATCTCAGATTAGCATGAATTTCGGCGGCTTTTTCTAATATTGCCAAATCATCTAAGAGAATAATAGGATATCTTTGACAAAAATCTTCAAATCTTGCCCGTTGTTTAGGAGCCTCAATAGCTAAAAATCCTCTCCTAATTTCAAAGTAAGTTATACAGCTAATGAAAATATTTTCTTCTTTAGCATCAACAGCTAAAATTTTTTGCAAAATTTGAAGATTTTGCTTAATTGCCAAAGACACAATATTAGGATCTAATAAATAATTCATAATTATTTATTTCCGTTTAATTGCATCTTCAAAAATAGCCATTTGCTCAGGGGTAAAATCTTCACCTATTTTAGCCAAAAGTTGTACCGCCATCATTTTATCACAACGATTTTTTAAGCTTTCCTCTGATATCCTATTAAATTCTTCAAAAGATAAGGATTTTTCAAACACTTCAGCTAAGTGTGCCACCAGTTCTGAATAATTCAGATCCTCTTTAAATAAAGGATCTTCCTCCATCAAAAGAGAAACGATCTTTTCAATTCTTTTAACCATTGATTCTTCTCTAATATCTGTTGATAACATAATGAGTACCTCGCTAAACTTCATGACTATTGTATCAGTTTTTTGAATTTTCGGCAATGTCATACGATCGCTAATCTATACTAACATAGACATCTCCAAATATCCTGGCGCTTCCAATTATCACTAATTACCATTATTGGTGAATTTTTAGGGGTGTTTGAGGTGCGATCGCTGGTTTTGAGGATTTTGGACGGGTGATTTCTGTGGATAAAATGCCTAAGCTTGAGGATGTTCTGGTTTAGTGGTATAATTATTGGGATGGATCTTGATATGGACTCACCTTAATCTAAACAAGGAGGAAAATGCCAGCAAAAGATACTTACTATGAGGGATTTAAAAATGCCCTAATTAAAGACTGTTAGGAGATCGTTCGTGATCCCTATACCATTAGATATGCAGGGCTAAAGTTGTTTGCTGATTTAGCAGGGAAAAAGTTATTTTCTGCACAAAAAGAAGACACTAATATTATAGTTGAGGTTAAAAGTTTTCTTAACATTTCTCCAATCCATGAGTTTCAATGTGCTTTAGGACAGTATATTTTATATCGTACCTTATTAGCTGAAATTCATCCTAATTATCAGTTATACTTAGCAATTGAGCAAGAGGTTTATGAAACCTTTTTTCAGCAAAAAGGCATCAAACTTGTTAGAGAACAATATCAAATTTTATTGATTGTAATTAACATTACTACTGAGGAGATTTTCAAATGGACAAATTAAATCATTACCGTTTAATTATTAAAAAAATATTAACAGAGTATGATCAAATAGCTAATCAAACTCCTAATATTGCTGGAGTTGATACGATTTTGTCTTTTGATGAAGAAAGGGATCAATACTTATGGTTTGATGTGGGTTGGCATGAAAGAAAAAGAGTTAAAGCCATTACTGTTTATATTCGCATTAAAAATGAGAAAATTTATATTGAGGAAGATTGGACAGAAGAAGGTATTGCTAATGAGTTATTAAGGGAAGGTGTACCTAAATCTGATATTGTGTTAGCTTTTCATGATCCTGAAACTCGTAAATTTACTGAGTTTGCTGTAGCTTAAATTAATCAATCAACCTAACTATTTACTACCATGACAATTACCTTAGAATTACTTCAAGAATTAGAACAATATCACGGCTCCACCGCAAGGAACTTTAGATCCAGAAATTTTAGTTTAATACAGTTATTAACTGGGTCAAACAAGCTGCTTCTTGGATCTCATCCGAACCCGATTATGAGGAAATTCCGGAAATTGCCCCCTTCTGTAGGGAAAAAAAAATAAAGTTTGGCTGTGGACAGTTGTAAATAAGGCCATCGCCGGGATTATTGCTTGGGTAAAAAGGCGATCGCAGTGCAGAAACATTTAAACTATTAGGTCATTTGGTTTTCTTCCTTCTTTTCCTCATTACGATCATACTCATCTCCTGCCCTAAAAATACTCGTACCCTGATCCAAAATAAATTTGAAAATTTGACGGTGAGTAAGCTACAGTTTGCGAGTACATCTTTAATTGCTAAACACTACTAATTTAGAACCCAGTATGATACCAATATAAACGTAAAGTAACTCAAAGCTAATGTTCTTTACCCGCATCACCCGGTTTGTAACCACGTCGATCCTCATCCTTGTCTTAAGTGTTTCCTGTACTACCCAAAAACCTGTTAAATTAACGGTTTCATCAGGTGCAGGTTTGAAAAATGTGATGGAGGCAGTTCAGCAAGCTTATCTTCAAGATGCTCCCAATGTTACCATTAATTATAACTTTGCCGCATCCGGAATACTACGACAACAGATCGAACAGGGATCACCTGTAGACATTGCTCTGCTTGCATCTCAACAGGATATTGATGCGTTGCAATCCCAACATCTTCTATTGGATGGGGTGTATAAAAATTTGCTGAAAAGCGAGGTAGTATTGATCGTGCCCAAAAATTCTACAGGTATATCCAGTTTTAAGGATTTGACCAGTAAAGATATCAAACGGATTGCGATCGGTGAGCCGAAAACAGTTCCATTAGGACAATATGCAGAAGAGATATTTCAATATTTTGGGATTCGCGATCAGGTTCAATCTAAGCTAATATACGCTCGTAGTGCTTTAGAAATTATGAGCTATGTTGATTCAGGTAATGTGGATGCTGGTATTGTACATGACACAACTATCCAACCATCTCATCAAGTTCGGATCGCAGCGATCGCTCCCCCATCATCTCATACTCCAGTCGTTTATCCGATCGCTATTTTGAAAAATAGTCATGATCCAATTGCAGCTAAAGCCTTGATCCAGTTTCTCAGTAGCGATCGCGCCAAAGCAATTTTTCACCAGTATGGCTATGGGATTATTTCTGAGCATTGAATATTGTTTAACTAAATCTGCTCAATTAGCGACTGTAACCACGAAAAATCACTCTCGTTTAATGGTGGAACAGGTGGGACTGAATAATCAATTGTTGATTCTAAAGCGGCTTCCTGATAAACTTGTTCTAAAATATCAGATAGATTAATTATTGGCTCTCGATCGCCTAACTGCAAAGGCAATAAGAATTGGGGAATTGATTCTTGGATATTAAATGGATAGAGTTCAGCTTCAGGACGAAGATTAGCTCGACTGATCAGAATGCGGTAATCTGATTGAATCGATTGGATCATTGGCATAAATTTTCCCGCTCTTAGCAGATCAATTTCCACTAAATGAGTTGCACTATTTAAAACCTTTTGTCTTTTCTTTAGATACTTATTTCGACCAACCCCAGCTTGTTTATTTTTAGGTGAAAGTATTTCTATAGCTGTGATTACCCGTTTATTAGGAACTTCTCGAATCTCTAGATAATATTCATTAATTTCTTCAGTCAAAGGTAATGTTACTTGAATGGGTTTATTTAAAACTGTTGTGATCACAGAACTTGATTTAATTTCAGGTTTTTGTTGTAAAACAGATGTATCTGGAATACCAATCAGTACAGCATCCAAGTAAACCCGTTTCTCCACAGCAGCACGATATTTAGGTAATAATAAGGGATTTAGCGATCGCGCCAACCCAGCAATCAGCCAATAGTGGACTTCTGACCATAAAGAAGGATTTTCTAGATAAGGGTTCATTCCTGGAAATTTTGGTGCCATAATTGAAAAAAAGTAATAGTAGACAAAGATACCCTATATATTATATTTACATGGTTGTTTGTGTGTAGCAAATTCATCAGTAACCCTACAGGTAATAAACCTGTTCGGATCTGGGATTATTTAGCAAAAAATCGATGAATTTATGATGACAATCAACCAGGATTTGTAGGGGCGGGTTCACCAATCAATTTTGCTCCAAACAGATAACTATTATAAACCCGCCCAACCAAACGAGATAACTGACTGTACATCAACCACCGAATCCGCTGTAATGTCAAAGCAAAACCTTTTCCGGCTCAGTTTCCTGTCAATAGGTATAAACTATATAGGGAGAATTAATCGCACCTAATTGTCCAAGATTAACTTTCGCTTGGTAGAGAATTGCTGCTACTTCTCCTCTGGTAGCATAGCGATCGGGATTAAGTTGTTTTAAATTGGGATAATTAACTACTAAATGAGTTTTTGTCGCTATTGCTACTGCATCGATCGCGGAGCTAGGAATATGATTATGATCGTCATAAATATTGACTAGATTAATATCTCCTCCAGATAATCCTAACCCATTTACTACTGTAGCGATCGCATCAACTCGTTTAATCGGATCATGAGGATGAAAGCTCTGATCAGGAAACCCGGACATAAATCCTGTTCGATGAGCTTGATGAATCGCTGAATTAGCCCAAAAATCATTTTTGATATCAGTAAACTTAACTTCTGGTTGTCGATCGGGTAAATTAGTTAAATCAAAACATTGGTTTAGTAATCCTGCAAATTGCGCTCTGGTAATCTCTCCATCAGGTTGAAAACTCCCATCCCCAAAACCTTGCATAATTCCTACTTTCCCTAAACCACGAATAAAAGCTTGAGCCCAATGTCCGCTTATATCATTATATAATCTTTGATATTGTTCGGGTTTCATAATGTAAGGAGAATCAATTGATGCTGCTTGATTAATTGCGACTAAGCATTGATAAAGTAAAGCTGATAGTTCAGCACGAGTAATATCTCGGAGTGGTTCAATTTGATTAACTTGAGGATAGTTGACGACAATCTGTTTAGCAGTTGCGATCGCGGTGATCGTGGTTGCATAGCTGGGAATTTGAGCGCGATCGCTATAGATATTTAGTAGTTCTGGATTCCCATCTTTCCATCCTAAACCATTCACTAAAGACGCGATCGCTTGAATTCGAGTTAAATTTTGCTGAGGACGAAATCTTCCATCAGAAAACCCCGTGATAAAACCCATACTCTGTGCTTGTTTAATTGCTGATACTGCCCAAAAAGTATCTGGTATATCGCTAAAATTAATTATATCCTTTTTTGCTGGTAATTTAAACATTTTAGTAATAATCGCTGCATATTGAGCGCGATTGATCTTCCGATCTGGTTGAAATGTACCATCTGGAAAACCACTAATCATCCCTTTACTAATTAAACGTTCCATAAAATTTTGTGCCCAATGTCCAGCAATATCGGGAAAACGTCCTTCTGATTGAATTGGGGTGGGAGTGGGGGTAGAAGTTGCGATCGGAATAGGAAGTTTTGGACTAGGAAAAGTATTTGTTGCTAAATTTACTACTCCCTTAACTTTGGTTGGATTTAATTGATTTCCGACCGATAGAATAGGAGTTGCGGTAGTATTTTGCAAGTCAAATTTGCCATTATTGCGTAAAATATTGCCACCAGGATCTTGACTTTGACCTAAATCTGGTATAGCATCACTAACTACTCTTAAACCATCATTAGTATTATGTTCTAATAAATTTTTCCGTAGCACTGGACGAGCATTTCCATCTAAAATAATTCCATCACCATTACCCACAATTTGATTATCAGTAATTAGTGGTGCTCCATTACCTTTAATCAAAATCCCATAACCAGTTCTTTCCAATCGATTAGCTCGAATTTCTCCTTTAGCATAGCGATCGACTAATATCCCCGATCCCATATTAGCTGAAAATAAATTACCTCCAATCAGAGGTTTAGCATTACCCGTGACCACAATACAGTCCCGTTGACATTTAGTAAAAGTATTATTAGCAACTGTGGGTGAGGTAGAGTCGATCCAAATTCCGACACCATTAGGATTGATAATTGTTACTCCTCGTAATTGAGCATCATTTGCTAGTCGGAGGGTAATATTTTGTCCTCCAGCACCAATTCCCCCACCTTGAATCACCATCCCATTTCCTTTAGTAGCTTCTTTACCGATCACTACTACTCCGTTAGGAAATGCTAACGGAAATATCTCTCCATTATTAATGTCATAAATTCCCGGAGCTAAGTAAATAATGGTGCCGATATTAGCTTGTTTGAGCGTTTGGGTAAGAGTTTTTTTGGGTGCAGATTCAGTACCGAGGTTAGCATTGTTCCCCGTGCTAGGATTAACATATAAAGTTTCTGTCATTATTTTCTCTCTCGCGATCGCTAATTTGATTTAATTCTACTAGCGACAACCCCAATGATCAATTTTCCCAAGACTTTTCAGAGCTAACATGGCTTTTTTTTCAGCTTCAATCCGATTTGCACCAAATCCCCAAGCTAGATTAGTCGGATTTTTGGCGATCGCGATACATTTATCTTGATCAATTTGATTAAAACCAGTCTTTAAGATACAAGTAGCATTAAATTTCTTTTGACATTCCACAACAGCTTGTTTTTCAGCTTCTAATTGACTGGGTAGAGAGTGAATATAATAATAATCGTTCTTACCAGAAACTGGTGTCGCGATCGCTCCGTAAGTATGAGCGGGATTAGGAACATTCCCACCTGGAGTAATTCTTTGATCTACCAATTTTGCCGATGGTTGTGGTGATGCTAATTTTGCTGAAGATTGAGGTGTGGTTTGAGGATGGAATGATGCAGAAATGGTGTGCCAAGTTGTACCAAGCGCCGTAATTACAGCCGCAAGTCCTCCTAGTATACCCGCCATTCCACCAGGATTACCACTACTTTTTTTATCATCACTATTTTCTTCGCTCATAGTTTTATCTTAATTGTTATGGGTAGAAAAATTTGCCATTTTTAGTGATGGGACAGGCAAGATGTCTGTCCCATAAACAGTAAGACCTTACTACAAACTTTAGCAAAAAAAAGTGTAGTTGGTAGTAAATTGCCGATCAATTAAGCCGTTGGTGCTTTAAAAATATATGGAGAATCAAGTGCAGCCAATTCACCCCGATAAACCTTAGCTTGATAAACCATCATAGTCACCTCGGCTCGCGTCACAGCTTGAGTAGGATTAAGGTTATTTAAGGTAGGATAATTAACAATTAATCCCTGAGTAGCAGCAACAGTAACTTCATCCTGTCCCCAGTTAGGAATCTGATTGTGATCCGTAAAAACTTGCAAACTGAGGGTGCGATCGCTAGTTAATCCCAACCCATTTACCAAGGAGACCATGACCTGAACGCGTTGTAAATTTTCATTAGGATGGAAAGTATTATCAGGAAAACCAGAAAGGAATCCACCCCGATAAGCTTGTTGAATGACTTGAGCAGCCCAAAAATTTGGATCAACATCTTTGAAATTAGATGGATTTCGTTTCGCAGATGGTTTAAAAGTTTTTACCAGTAAAGCAGCATATTGAGCGCGAGTGATTTTTGCATCGGGTTGAAAAGTACCATCGGGAAAACCATTGATCGCACCAATTGACACTAATCCTTCAATAAATGATCCGGTCCAATGATTAGCAATGTCTGTTAATTTGACACTAGGAACAGGAGCGGGTGTTGGAGTGGGAACAGGAGCGGGAGTGGGAACAGGTTGAGGAGCTGGACTGGGAATAGGAGCGGGATTAGGAACAGGTTGAGGAGCTGGACTGGGAATAGGAGCGGGAGTGGGAACAGGTTGAGGAGCTGGACTGGGAATAGGAGCGGGAGTGGGAGCAGGTTGAGGAACTGGAGTGGGAATAGCACCAAAATCTACTGCTCCTTTGATTTTGTCTGGATTGAGTTGATTGCCGAGCGCGACTAGACTAACAGAAGTAGCATTTTGCAAGTCAAATTGACCATTATTGCGAAAAATATTTTTACCGGGATCTTGGGCACTACCTAAATCTGGTAAAGCGCTAATGATAATCGTGATCCCATCATCAACATTACTGTCAAATAAATTTTGGCGAATAATCGGTTTAGCCGAACCACCCACAATAATACCGGAACGGTTTTTTAGAATTTGGTTATTAATAATCAGAGGAGCAGTATCATCTTTGGTAGAAATAGCATAACCAGTATTTTCAAACCGATTACCACGAATTTCTCCCTTAGCATTACTTTCTAAAGCTACACCATAAGAGTCATTACTAAGAAAGACATTATCAGTAATCGTTGGATTAGATGTACCAGTGGCAAAAACCCCTTCGCGTTTACATTGAGTGAAGGTATTGTTAGCTATAGTCGGAGAAGTGGATTCGATCCAAACCCCACTACCTCGTAAATTAGGATTAGTGACAGTGACACCTCTTAACTGAGCCTGATCATCTAAACGAAAAGTGATATTTTGACTTGCCGCAGTAGGACTCATAAAAGTGCCACCACCTTGAATCAGAATACCATTACCTTTGCTGCTTTCATCCCCTACTACTGTTACTCCCGTAGGAATATATAAAGGAAAAACTTCTCCACTGCTGGGATTATAAGTTCCAGAAGCTAGTTGAATTGTAGTAGTTGGGGTAGAGCTAGTGAGAGCTTGGGTGATAGTTTTCAATGGGGCGTTTTGACTACCTGTTGCCCCATCATTACCAGTGGTGGGATTGACGTAAAGGGTTTGAGACATAAAAATTTTATTTCCTGAAAAAAACACAGAAATTGACTGAACTACAAGATTTAATGTTAAACCGCACTAGAATACAATAGAGAAGAAAGCAAAAATAAATAGGACAGGCAAGATGCCTGTCCCACAAAAGTGATTTTTTCTGGTGGGACAGGCATCTTGCCTGTCAATAAATAGATCAATAAGGACTTTTGCTTTCTTGTCTAATACTTCGGACAGGTTTTGATTACCCACCCCTACAGAAATTGGCAAATTTAGAATAAAATTGAACGGAAAATATGTCATTAAATTGGTAGGAGCAGGTTCACCAATCAATATTGTCACAAATAGATCACTATTATAAACCTGCCCTGGCCTAACATTCTGGTCGATCGCACCAAAAATTATCATCAGACCATGAATTATATCATAAGTTTTGCCAAAAAAAAACAGGTGATCTTATATATTTGGATCGGATGGAATCGCGTTTTAGGTTTTCTATTCCGATCGCAAAATTTGAGGTAATATTTCTAGGGATTGATGATCCGTTTTTCACCCTTGCTTGTCCATCTAGATATTCCTAATGATAGAAGTCGAACACTTAAGTAAAACCTACGGGTCTACATCTGCAATCAGTGATCTGACTTTTGTAGTTGAACCTGGAGAAATTCTCGGTTTTTTAGGACCCAATGGTGCTGGAAAAACTACCACTATGCGGATTTTAGCTGGTTATTTACCTGCTACTAGCGGGACAGCACGGATTGCTGGACATGATGTACATACAGATGCCATGATTGTACGTCAACGAATTGGTTATTTACCGGAAACTCCTCCTTTGTATCCAGAAATGACAGTGGAGGGATTTCTACATTTTGTGGCTAAAATTAAAGGTGTTAGTGCGGGCGATCGCCCAGGTAAAGTTAAATCTGCGATCGCACGTTGTCATCTGATCGAACAACGGAAAGTTTTGATTCGCAAACTTTCTAAAGGTTTTCGTCAACGAGTGGGGATCGCTCAAGCAATTGTTCATGATCCCCCAGCAATTATTTTAGATGAACCTACGGTAGGTTTAGATCCGCGACAAATTATCGAGGTCAGAAATTTAATTAAAAGTTTAGCGGGTGAGCGCACAATTATTTTATCTACTCATATTTTGCCAGAAGTTAGTATGACTTGTCATCGGGTAGCAATTATTAATTCCGGTAAACTAGTCGCAACTAATACTCCCACCAAATTAATGACTCAACTGAGATTGGGAACAGGATATGAATTAGAAATTTCTCCAGATTTAACAAAAGCACAAACGATCCTAGCTAGTTTACCAACCATTAGTTCCGTTGAATTAATTCCCTCAGAAAATCTAAGTGCCGATCATTACCGTTTACGAGTAATCTCTGATTCCGAGGTAGAGTCAGCCCCAGAAATAGTTGCAGCTTTAGTACAATCTGATTTAAAGTTGTACGAATTGCGACGTTATGGTGCTAGTCTAGAAGATGTGTTTTTAAAACTAACAACTCAAGAAAAATCGACTGAAGAAAATCAAAATATTCAGGATACTTCAACGGTAGATCATCAAGCTGAATCATCAATCTAGGAGATGGACAAATTGCTCAAAGTTGTTGCTAGTATTATCGCTATTTATCGCAAAGAACTCCAGAGTTATTTTGCTGCACCTACAGCTTTATTAATCGCAGGAGTTTTTTGGCTATTATCGGGTTTATTTTTGGTAGCTATTTTGTTTGGTGATGGAGGTGTAATTGATCAAATTGCCTTAAGAGATCAGATGGGAATAACTACCCCACCAATTGATTTTCCTTATCAATTTATGCAATTGTTTTTACTCAATGTACTAGCACCTCTTTCTTTGGTAATCTTACCAATGTTATCAATGGGACTTTATGCGGAAGAACGGAAACGGGGCACCTTAGAATTATTAGCAACTTCCCCCATTACTAATTGGGCAGTTGCGATCGGTAAATTATTAGGAGTAGTAACTTTTTTTATTACCTTAATCCTCCCAGTATTGACGGGAGAAGCGATCGCTTTTAGTGCTGCTGATCCACCCATGTCTCCACTCATACCTCTAGTTGCTCATGGAGGATTAATTTTCATGGCTGCTAGTATTTTATCGTTAGGAATGTTTGTTTCCTCCCTCACAGAAAGCACTATTTTAGCAGCAATTCTCAGCTTTGCTTTAGTATCGGTATTGTGGATAATTGATGTCCTTGCTAAAAGCATGGGGGGAATTTATGGACAAGCATTAGCACATCTTTCTTTACTAAACCATTATACTAATCTCGTCAAAGGGATTGTGGATAGTAGTAGTTTAGTTTTATTTGCTAGCTATATAATTTTGGGCATATTTCTGACTGCTCAATATATTGAAACTTTACGTCATGGACGCTCTTAGTGGTGAGCAAAATGAAGACAAATAAAATTAATTTCCGTGGGTTAAATAAATACGGGAAATATCTATTCTGGCTCGGTCCAATTTTCATAGTCATGGGAATAACCGCAGCAGTAGTCTCCGGAACTTGGGATAATATCCCCCTCGGACTAATAATTACAGGTGCGGTAATTAGCGGATTATGGCTAATATTTTTAGAATATATTGAACAAGGATTTTGGGGACGTCGTTCGACCAAAGCTGGAACAAATGCGATCGCATCTACTCTAGTAGTATTAGTGATTTTAGGTCTGGTCAATTTTCTCACTCTGCGCGATCCATTCCATCTTGATCTCACCGATAATCAACAGCTCAGTCTTGCTCCTTTATCCCAGCAATTAGTCACCAATTTACCCCAACCAGCGAAAGTATGGATATTTCAATCCACCATCCCTCCCCAGTTACAGGAATTACTAGCAAATTATCAACGTTTAAACCCCCAAAAATTTAGTTTTGAGTTAGTAGATCCCCAAGTTTCTCCTGCTCTAGCTCACCAAAATTTTGATGTTAAAGATGTGGGAGATGTCTATTTAGAATATAACCAAAAGCGACAATTTCTGGGCAGTTTAAAATCCCAGTCAATTTCCGAAGCAAAACTAACGAGCGGTTTAGAACAACTGATCAGTGGAAGACAAATTAAAATCTATTTTCTCTCCGGTCATGGAGAACGTTCTTTCACCAGTGGAGAAGGTGGATTTGCTCAAGCTGTTAATAGTCTCAAAGAAAAAAATTATCTAGTAGAAACCCTAAATTTAGCAGGAACCACAGCAGAAGTCCCTCAAGATACCGCAGTGGTAGTAGTTGCTGGACCCAAACAAAGTTTATTTCCCGAGGAAGTCAAAGCATTAAATAATTATCTAAATCATGGTGGTGGGGTGTTGCTGATGCTTGATCCTAACACTAAACCAGGTTTAGAGTCCTTATTCAAAGACTGGGGGATTCAATTAGATGAACGAATCGCGATCGACCCCACTAAATGGGTCAAGGGTTTTGGGATGTCTGCTCCCCTAGTCAATACTTATGGAGATCATCCCATTACTAAAGCTTTTGGCAAAGATTATTCACTCTTTCCTTCAGCTCGACCAATCTATTTTATCCCAGCTCCTGGCATTAAAGCAACTCCTTTGTTGTTTACCAGTCCCCAAAGTTGGGCAACTAGCAATCTTAAACAAGGACCAAAATGGGAATTTAATTCCCAACAAGATGTTAAAGGTCCTTTGGTGTTAGGATTAGCTCTAAGTCGTAATCTGACCAAAAGCGAATCCAATCAAGGTAATCAGTTAAATCAAAAAGTTCCTGAATCCCGATTGGTGATTTTGGGAAATTCCGCTTTTGCTACAGATGGTTTATTTGGAGGTCGGTTAAATGGTGATGTCTTAATTAACTCAGCTACTTGGTTAAGTCAGGAAGATGATCAATTTCTTTCGATTCGTCCCCGAGAAGCCCCAAATCGTCGTCTCAATCTGACTCCCCCACAAGTTAAAATCATCTGGTGGTGTGCGATCGTGATTTTTCCTCTCCTGGGATTTGGTGCTGCTGGACTACTTTGGTGGTATCGCCGATAAAACAGATCAGGTTAATATTTGCGCTGTTTTCCTGGAAATAAATTGTGATTCCCGGTGCAAATACACAATGGAATTGAAAATTACCAATCTCCAGTGGCCAATTACCAGATGTCCCCAAGAATTAATTTCAGGAAAAATTATTTATGAGTTGAATCACTCTTATTAATCACCCTGATTTAATTTTAATAATTTTTACCATTAAATCTCGGTAAGTTTGTTTACTATTTAATTATGAGGTTATCCTCATTTGTATACCTATATTTTATTTTTTAAATGAAGTTTAGGTAAACCTTAGTCACCTATTTGTAAAGTTTGGATGAAAACAAACCACCTATTTATGGTTTACTCAACCCTCAAAGCTTTGGTGAAAAAGCGATTGACTCCCTTAGTGCGATCGTCTCAAGTTTTGACAGTGATGAGTAACTTCATCCTATCTTTAATCCTTTCACAGGGACTAGGAGCTCAAGCAAATGATCGGGTTACTAACCAGAATATACTGACAAAAAGTAATCTATGTTGTGATGAAATTTTCCGAACACCAGAATTACCAAGACTTAACCCCTTATACCAATTTTTGATGAGGGTGCAGAGAATTGATCCCCCCAACCCCCTTCTTAAGGGGGAGCATGAATTTAAAGTGCCCCTTCTTAAGGGGGAGCATGAATTTAAAGTCCCCCTTCTTAAGGGGGAGCATGAATTTAAAGTGCCCCTTCTTAAGGGGGATTTAGGGGGATCTAGCTCTATGCAACTTCACATTAAATTCGTATTAGTGAGTGAGTATCCTCCCGATCACCAACTCAATCAAGTCGGGTTTCCCAAAAAAATCTTCAATGACAATGAGTTAACCGGGCAACTCCAACTTTGGTTAAATAAAACTTTACTTATTGTAAAGCAATCTGATTTGATCAAGGTGATCCTGATTTCTGGTTGTCTAGTGTTTTTTTTATGGATGAGAAAAACTAATTTTCAGCTAGATCTGAATGAACTGAAAAATACCCAAGCAGCATTACGTCAAAGTGAAGAACGAATGCGATCGCTTTTCAACGCAATCCCAGACGTAATTTTTCGTCAACGAATCGATCAGACCGATTTAGACTTCCTGAGCAAACCCAGTGACTTCATCATCCAATCTGAACAATTGGGGGAGAGTAATTTGTGTGATCTACCCTTGAATGAAGAAATTAAAAATCAATTAAGAGAATTTTTTAAAAAAGCGATCGCTACCGGAGAATTGCAAACCTGTGAATACGAATTAACCCAAAATGATCAACTGTATAACTATGAAGCGCGGATTGTGAAGAGTGGTGTGGATGAAGTTATTTGTATTGTCCGCGATATTACTAAACGTAAACAGGTCGAAGAATCTCTCCGAGCTAGTCAACATTTTATCAAAAGTATCACGGATGCTATTCCTAATCTTCTCTATATTTATGATCTAATTGAAGAACGTAATGTTTATATAAATCGAGCGATCGAAACAGTGCTTGGTTATACAGTAGAAGAAATTAAAAAAATGGAAACTATCTTTTTACCATCGCTAATCCACCCAGAAGATATTAACAAAGTAGTAGGTGAACATAAAAAAAGATTTAGCACGGCTAAAGTCGGTGATATTATTGAAATTGAATATCGCATCAAACATAAAAATAATCAATGGCGTTGGGTTTCTAGTCGGGAGTCTATTTTTAGTAAAACTACAACTGGGGAACCCAAACAGATTATTGGAATTATTAAAGATATTACTATCCGGAAACAGACAGAAGAAGCGCTGCAACAAGCCAATAAAAAATTAATTTTACAAGTCAACGAATTAGAAGATCGGAATGAAGAAATAACCTTACTGAGTCATATGAGCGATTTACTGCAAACTTGCTTGACTTGTGAAGAAGCTTGTAAAGTAATTGCTCAATTTATCACGCTTTTATTCCCTCAAAATTCTGGAGGGATTTTTATGATTAGCAATTCGCGAAATATAGTTGAAGCAATTAATACTTGGGGCACAAATTTAACGACACAAACAATTTTTTCCACGAATGAATGTATTGCTTTACGTCGTGGTCAACCCCATTTATTTGACGAGGCTAATAGTGGTTTAGTCTGTAAACATATCCATCCAGATTCTTTTCCTAGTGCTTATTTCTGTATCCCGATGATGGCTCAAGGAGAAGCGATCGGCACCTTGTATTTAAGTTTTCAAGAACCGGGACAATTAACCAAAACTAAAAAACATTTAGCAGTGACGGTATCGCGACAAATATCCTTAGCTTTAGCTAACTTAAAATTACATGAAACCCTTCAGCAACAGAGTATTCGTGATCCCCTAACCGGATTATTTAATCGTCGTTATTTAGAAGAATCTCTCGAACGAGAATTAAATCGAGCCGAGCGAAAACAGCAATCTCTCGGAGTAATTATGCTCGATGTTGATCATTTTAAACGCTTTAATGATACCTTTGGTCACGAAGCTGGTGATGCGGTATTGCGGGAGTTAGGAATATTTTTGCAAAAACATATACGTGTCTCTGATATTGCTTGTCGTTATGGAGGTGAAGAGTTAACCCTCATCCTCCCAGAAGCATCTTTAGAAGATACGATGGAACGCGCTGAAAAACTTCGTCAAGGTGTGAAATATTTGAATGTCCATTATCGTCGTCAACCACTTGGTGGGATTACTCTTTCCTTGGGAATTGCGATGTTCCCTCAACATGGGTTAACGAGTGAAAGTGTGATTCGTGCTGCTGATGTCGCTTTATATCGTGCTAAAGCTGCTGGACGCGATCGGGTGGTGACAGCTTAGTCAATTAAACCAAAAATATCCTCTAATTACCAACAGTGCTTTTCCCTCAATCCGAGCATTCCCTTGGTAATTGATAAGTAAAATTGATGAATTTTGGCTAAATATCATATTGCACTTGGGGAGAAACCTGTTATAGTTGTGCTAGGATTTTTGAGCGATGTCCTTTGATTATTAAGAAAAGTCAAGGGTAAAATCGCTCAATTTTGATCAATTAAATGTAATTAATTTCCCAAGACAAGATGGTTAATTCTGTTGAACAAACCGCGCTAGAAACATCCAATCTAGAAGAATATTCATCCTCGACAATTAGCCCACAACTACTGTTTTTACTCAAGCTAATTGAGAATTTTTCCCTAGCAGCATTTATTGGTGCATTGGTTCTGAAAACGCTAGTTCCAGAAACTGAATTGATTCTGATCTGGGCTTCGATATTTCTGTCTGTGTTTATTTTTTTATTTCTGACTAATAAGAAACTAAATCAGAAGTACCAGGAAACCCAAAAGCAATTAGAGTTTGTGAGAAAAGCTGAACTGTACTTATTAAACTCCGGTGAGTCATTTAGCACCATTTCCTTAATTAAAGCCCGAGAAAATGCTTTACGTTATACTCAGGAATTGATCGATGACTATAAACAAGTTCGCGAATTCTCTAGAAACACTTACTACATTTTTCAGCTAGCAACCGTGGTGCTATCAGGAATCACACCAATTTTAGTGTTGGTAGATAAATTAGAAGCTAATCAATCATGGCTGAAGTGGTTACCTGTAATCTGTCCAGCTATTGCGTCGATCGTAGCTAGTATTGTGACATCTTTTCCGTTTCAAAAAAATTGGTTTAATGCTAATAAGGCAGTTGAGTTGTTGGAAGCAGAACAGGAGAAATTTATCCTGGGCGTAACTCCTGTTTATAGTTCCTACAGTACCACTGATGATCCCCAACGTCAACAAAAATCTCTCCAAGCAGTAGAAAATTTTATTATTCAAGTGAATAACATTCATTTGAAGCTGGTCGAAAATCCTGGAGATCGAACACAGGTGAAGGAAGAACCTCAAGAAGAGAAAAAGGAAGAGGAAAGCTCATCGAGTGGGCAAAAATAACACTTCACTCGCTACCGAATGAGGGTCAGGGTATTGCTCAACTCAAAGTTGGGACAGTACCCTGACCAATCAAGTTGGGATGAAACTAAACTCGGATTAATCGGCTCAATATGCCCATCGCGATCGCTAATAAAATTAATAACCAGAGGATATAACCGGGTAAAAACGTGATGATGCCAAAACCTCTTAATAACCAATAAAGTAGGGTAATGACAACTAAAATTAAAAATATTAAGGTTACTGGGGAGCGATTGGTGTTCACAAATTTTTCTCCTGATTGAGCTGAACAAAAAATAAATTGTTTGTTTTTTTAATAAATTTATCCAACTTTAGGAAATATTTATCATAAATTTATAATCTTTGGATGGAAATTTACTAAATTGGTGATTAAACACCTGAATCTAGTCATTAGTAGCTGAATATAATCTTAGTATTCAATGGATGGTATTCTCAGCTAAATAGTATCAGTTCCTGCAAATTGGGATCAGCAAAATGACTGGATCTACGTTGAGTTCCATAAATTTAGTCAAGGATGGAGAGTTTTCCCAAACTGATCGAAAATCACTCCTCCAGGGAGAAATATTACTTTGCACCAGAGACCATTCAGCTTGGGGTGGGGCAGTAACAGCAAGAATGTATTTGCCCATAGCCCGTCAGCTAGCTTGGGTGCATCTGACTAATTATCCTCGATGGGTACAATATTTTCCAGATTTGTTATGTTCAGAGGTTTTAAACCGAGGAGACGAACGTAATCAAAACAGTAAACAACTTTACCAAGTAGCTAGTAAAGCTTTTCTATTTTTTACCGCTCAGGTAGAAATATATGTGAAAGTTTTTGAAATCTTATATCAGCAAGTACAATTTCAATTTGAGAAAGGTAGTTTTTCAGACTTTACTGCCAATTTAAACCTCCAAGATTGGGGTAATGGGACTTTAATTATCTATAGCGTACAAGCTACTCCCTGTTTTCCTGTACCTTCATTTTTGATCCAACAAGCGATCAACCTAGAATTACCAGCAAATCTACGTCAAATGCGTCAAGTTATTTGTAATAGTTAAATTTGCTGTTACTTGTTTGAGTATGTAGTTATAATTTGCTAGTCTAGCTCAAACCGTTGTATGAACTTAATTCACCCCAATTGCCATTGGCTCAAACGTAATCGTGATCGTTTTTTTACTGGGTTGTCACTCCTCTTTTTATGCAATCCAATTTCTGCTCTAGCTCAGTCCAAGATATTACCTAATGATCCCTCTAACAGCGATCGCTTGAGCCAAATGTTTTCTCCCGATATTCAGGGAACAATGGGTGCTTGTTGGGATCATGGAAAACCGAATCTAGCTGCGGGTGCTAATGAGAATGGAGCACTAATTTGTAGTGATGGTTCCCCTCATCAATCGGTTAAGTTTAACGAATACACGGAAACTATTTCTGATTTCTTTGCGGCTAGTTTTCTGATTGGTATGCGTTCAGTAGTATCGACTAATTCTCAAGTCACACCGACCATATTAGCAAATTATTTTAATAGTGAGAAAGGACAAGATTTTTTTCGTCAATCATTAGAAAGCTCCCTCGAATCTAGCAAAGTATTACCACCAAATGATCACGAATCAATTCGCATTTTAGTTGACAACATCATGCAGCGAAGTCAACCAATTTTAGTCAATCCTAATGCTTTCAATAATTTATTAGGTACAACGGAGCAATATCAAGAAGTCGTCCAAAAATTTTGCACCCCTCCAGGAATGTCTGTCCGACAAGCTCAAATACAATTACCCCAACTCAATTCGATTCAACTTTATGCTATCTGTCTAAAAGAATCTGGATTAGTAGATAATTTGACTAGGATCGAAAAAAAATAATAGTAGAGACGTTCCGGTGGAACGTCTCTAGTCAAATTTATCTATAACTGAGTTGTTATTAACTCAATTGGTAAGCGTTTAAAAAAGAGACGTTCATTAGCAACATCAACAAATATGGTATCTCCATCATTGAATTCTCCCCGTAATATGGCTTTAGCAATTTGAGTTTCTAACTCTCGTTGAATTGCACGTTTTAGAGGTCGGGCACCGAAAACTGGATCATAACCAACTTCTACTAAAAAGTCGATCGCAGCTTCCGCAAGTTTTAGAGACATATGGCGATCGCTGAGTCTTTTTTCCAACCGAGAAACTTGGATTTTGACAATTTGTCGTAATTCATTCCGAGCTAAACTATGGAAAATAATTACTTCATCAATCCGATTCAAAAACTCTGGACGGAAACTCACTCTCATTTCTTCCATCACCCTAGCGCTCATCTGCTCATATTGAGCATCATCTCCACCCATATCTAAAATATAACGTGAGCCGATATTACTGGTCATAATAATAATCGCATTCTTAAAGTCTACCGTATGCCCTTGAGCATCCGTGACGCGACCATCATCCAGAATTTGCAGCATCACATTAAATACATCAGCATGAGCTTTTTCAATCTCATCAAACAAAATTACCGCATAAGGACGACGACGAATTGCTTCCGTTAATTGACCTCCCTCATCATAACCGACATAACCTGGAGGGGCACCAATTAATCGGGAAACTGCGTGTTTCTCCATATATTCAGACATATCGATTCGTACTAATGCTTCTTCAGTATCAAATAGATATGCAGCGATCGCTTTAGCTAACTCAGTTTTTCCGACTCCCGTTGGACCGAGGAAAATAAAACTCGCGACCGGTCGATTGGGATCAGCTAAACCAGCACGCGATCGCTGAATTGCATCAGCGACTGCGGTCACTGCTTCATTTTGACCAATGACTCGACGATGTAATTCATCTTCTAAATGTAAGAGTTTTTCTTTTTCCGATTCGACTAATTTGCTGATCGGAATCCCTGTCCATTTAGAAATAATTTCGGCAATATCTGATTCAGTTACCTCTTCCCGTAACAGAGATTTTCCTGTTGTTTGTACTTGGGATAATTGCGTTTCTGCTGCTTCTAATTGTCGGTGTAAATCAGTTAATTTGCCATATTTTAACTCAGCGGCACGATTCAGATCATAATCTCTTTCTGCTTGACCGATTTCCACATTCACTCGATCAATTTCTTCTTTAATCATCTGAATTTTGTTGATTACATCTTTTTCTGATTGCCATTGAGAACTCAAATGTAGTTGTTCTTCTTTTAAATTAGCTAAGTCTTTTTCTAGTCTTTCTAATCTTTCCAAAGAAGCAGAATTACTTTCTTTTTGCAGGGATAGTTTCTCCATTTCTAATTGGAGAATTTTGCGATCGATTTCATCTAATTCTTCCGGTTTAGAAGTAATCTCCATTTTCAACCGAGCCGCAGCTTCATCGACCAAATCGATCGCTTTATCAGGAAGAAACCGATCGCTAATATACCGAGTAGACAAAGTAGCGGCTGCAACTAAAGAACTATCAGAAATTTTCACCCCATGATGAACTTCATAACGTTCTTTCAAACCCCGCAAAATTGAAATAGTATCTTCGACACTGGGTTGATCAACATAAACCTGCTGAAAACGACGTTCTAAAGCAGCATCTTTTTCGATATATTTGCGATATTCATCTAAAGTAGTAGCCCCAATACAACGCAATTCACCTCGGGCTAACATCGGTTTAAGTAAATTCCCAGCATCCATTGCTCCTTGAGTAGCACCAGCACCGACCACGGTATGAATTTCATCAATAAACATGATGATCTGTCCCCGGGAGTCAGTCACTTCTTTCAGAACAGCTTTCAACCGCTCTTCAAATTCTCCTCGGAATTTAGCACCAGCAATTAAAGCACCGAGATCCAACGCGATTAGTTTCCGATCCTTGAGGGATTGGGGTACATCTCCAGTAATAATTCTTTGAGCTAATCCTTCAGCGATCGCGGTTTTTCCGACCCCAGGTTCCCCAATCAGGACGGGATTATTTTTAGTTCGACGGGAGAGAATCTGAATTGTCCGTCTAATTTCATCATCTCTACCAATTACCGGGTCTAATTTCCCTTGTCGAGCAGCTTCAGTTAAATCACGACCATATTTTTCTAATGATTGGTATTTCCCCTCGGGATTTTGGTCAGTCACTTTTTGGCTCCCCCGGATTTGTTCGATCGCATTTTTGAGCTTCTTTTCATCGAGCTTAAATTCTTGAAATAAAGCTCTCCCAAAGCGTTCATCTTTATGATAAGCCAACAAAAGATGCTCAATCGAAATGAATTCATCTCCATATTCTTGTCGATGGGCTTCGGCCCGATCCAGCAAACTATCGAGACTACGTCCCAAATAAACTGAACTACTAGCACCACTAATTTTCGGCTGACGATTGATAAATTCCTCTGTCCGATCGCGCATCCGCTCGACCTGAACCCCCACCTTGGCAAAAATATTACTCGCTAGTCCATCTTGTTCTAGGAGCGACTTCATCAGATGTTCACTTTCTAACTGTTGCTGTTGTGCTTGTTTAGCAAGATCCGGAGTCCGAACTATCGATTCCCAGGCTTTTTCAGTAAATTGATTCGGGTTAGTTGGTTGCATGGTTTGAGTCTTATTTCTATTTCAGTATCGCTTAGGAATGAAAAATGGTTTTAGTTCGTAGTAAGCGCTTACTACAAGCAAGCTATCTTCTGGATTAAATTGTATGAAGATCAGCCGATCGCTGTGGATCGGTCTTTACGAAACTATCATTCACAATCTCCGTCTGGGCCGATCGCCAATCTGATCCGATCGCCTTCAACCCCGCAACTTTTTGGTTTTAGTGGTCAATATTTGGAGATATTGGGGGGAGATCGCATTTAGTTCCGCAAGTCAAGAGCTAATTTTTCTTGGAGTGGCCAGATATTTAGAGAGTTATGGAAGGTGATTACTATTAAAATAGTGTTAATACTTAACCTTGATTAAACTATGACTACGCCATCCATGCCCCAACCTGAACTTGAGTCTAAAAAAATTACTCTTGAGCAATATCACGCCTATTCACCAGAGAAAATAGAACTAATAGATGGTTTATATGGTTTTTGTTATTATAAAGAGGAAATCATCAAAGGTTTTTATCTGGCGATGTTGACTAATATGGGTTTAAAGAAAGCCATTCGTTATTTACCACTTTCTTCTTGGTTAGAGGCGATTCAGACGATCGCATCAAACGATCCGAAGTTAAATTTCGATGATGAGGTAAGTGAAGCGATGCTCAACAGATTCAACCGAGGGTTAGCAGATTTGCAAGTAGTTGCATCTTATTTAGAAGAGAAATAGCAAGAATTGAGAATCTAGAAAATGGCGATCGCATCTTACCCAAACTAATATCCGGAGAAATTCGGGTTAAAGACGCCGAATGAACCCCGCATCCTTTATCACGGAGATCGACTATGAAAGTTAATCTACCCAAGGAACAACAAGTGATCCAAGAAGCCCTGCAAATTCTCTATGCTCACATGACCCCACTCAAAGTCGCCCGCTTTATCACCGCTTGTCAGCTAGGCGAAGGAGACTATCTCCAAACCAAAGACGAACTGTTTGTTGATGAAACTGTAGATAGTTTGTGTGACAAGATTAAAGCCTTTAAGCAAAGTAAATAGACGGTGATCGCCATTTTAATATTTCGCCTAGTTCTCCGCCCAGATTCTCCAAAATATTCTTAACCGAACCGTATTGGGGGCGATCGCGCTTTAAGTCTACAGTCCAAAAAACTTTCTGATTATGGGAATGATTTCTTGACAATCCTGAGCCACTGGTGTGTTAGCAGGTAATCTCCCCACAATCCCATTCAAGAAAATAATCACGTCATCAGCTAGATTTTTATTGTCCTGATTACTAGGGTTTTCTATTGCCATAGTTAGTCCTTCTAGCTCTTTCAGTCCCCAAGTTTTGTATTTATCTAATAAGTAATTATTCTCAAAGTCAAATCAGAGCAGAATATTAGGTGCGATCGCTATTCCAAAATGCCCTCTGTCTTGGTTTTGTCCAGGATGGCGATCGTGCTTAATTTTTCCTTCCATAATATTGGTTCAACTTAGAATCACTGCTCAAAACTAAGGTCAATACTCCGGACAGTTTTTTTCGGTAGTCCATGTTTTCATGGTGCAGGTGATGGTAAAATGGGCTGACAACTGGTTCCAGTGGTGAAAGGCAAAAGTAAAAAGGTAAAAATTATGCACCAAGTCACATTACAAGATGCAGAAAAGCACTTAGCCAATCTCCTCGAAGAAGCTAACAGAGGTGAAGAAGTGATCGTCGTTAATGACGAGGGCACATTATTTAAAATAATTGCGATCGGTAAAACTGTGCCAATCCCAAAATTTGGTAGCGCCAAAGGCTTAATCAAAATGTCCGATGACTTTGACGAACCATTAGAAGATTTTGCGAAGTATGCACCATGAAGTTTCTCCTTGATACCCACGCCTTTTTATGGTTTATTGATGGCAATCAAAATCTAAGTATTACCGCCAAAAATGCGATCGAGGCACCAACTAATCAACGATATTTGAGCATTGCTAGTCTCTGGGAGATTGCCATCAAAGTTAGCATTGGCAAACTAGAGATTGGGATGACCCTCACAGAATTGGTGAAACGTGAGGTTTACGGAAACGCGATCAATTTGCTAGAGATACATTCCGAGCATCTAGATACCCTAACCGCTTTACCTTTCCATCACAAAGACCCATTTGATCGCCTTATACTTTCTCAAGGATTATCCGAAAATATTGCCATAATCACCAAAGATAGTTTATTTGCCAACTACCCCGTAAACCTAATATGGTAATTGGCAAATAAATTCTCTGTAAATCTAGTTATTTCGGCTACTGCTCACAACGCTTCACCCATGCGACCTATCTCCTGGCCGATTTGCAAGTATTTGCATCTTATTTAGAAGAGAAATAGCAAGAATTGAGAATCTAGAGAATGGCGATCGCGTCTCCCACCCAGATATTATTCTCTGCTGAAGGTTTGAAATTTTTCAGAACTTGCTGATATTTGGCTGTTTGGTTTAAGTTCCAAATAAAACACTATATGAAGATGAAGTTTTATTACCAAATTGGGTAGTGCCAAAAATGTAGTTCTATTACTGCATCTGTTGGGAAATTCTGCGGGGCGATCGCGGAAAATTAACGCCTGTTGGCAATGCTTCGATAACCGTTCAACTCTTCAACTAGATCAGAGCGTCTTACAGGTTTACCTGTAGATACAACCAGGGTAAGAGCATCTCAATTAGGCTTGACACAAGGATTAAGAAGGATCTAATGTAGACTCAGAGAAACAAGAAAGGAGGATTTGGAGCATATAATTATTATCCATAGCAGCGCGTTTACTTTTCTGGCGTAAACTGCGTTTGTAAGTTGACTCGCGATTAAGAGCGTTGAGAGCTAATCGTCTGAGCAGAGAAAAGTTACGAGGACTGTGAAAAGAACGAATGCGACAGCTATCTTCAAAAAAAGTACAATCTAAAGTCCAGTGTGCAGAATTTTCGATTTCCCAATGTTGACGAATAGCTCGACCTATGAATTCAGCATTGTTGTCTAAAGAAGTAAGATAGTATTGAGTCTCGCAAGTAGTTTTGTTCCAAAGATGACGGATACGATGAATGATGACAATACTTTTTAAACCTGCCCATAATTTGGGTTGGTAAAGGTCAGGAATGGCCGTAATAGGGAACACCCAAACTTCACGAATTTCCACCCGATGATGCCCTTTCTCAATCCGTTTGTCATGAGTGAAATCAATTCCTGAAAAATTATTTTTCTGTGCAGTTTGGAAGAATTGTTGTACCTGATTATGTAAAGTTGGATGATTGGCTTTAAGTGTCAGAATATAATCAGCTTTTTTATCAATAATCTTTTGAGCAATTTCGGTTTGGGTCCCCATCGCATCAATAGTAATAATTGAGCCAGCGATATCAAGTAACTCTAGTAATGCTGGAATAGCTGTAATTTCATTGGATTTATCTTGGACTTTCATTTGTGCTAAAACTAATCGTTGTTCACTAGCCCACGCACTAATCAAATGTAATGCTGATTGTCCTTGATTTCGGTCATAGGAACCTCTGACAGTCTTCCCATCTATGGCAATTACTTCTCCTCCCATTTGAGTAACTAAGGTGTTTACCCAAGCTTGAAAACATTGCTCCAATTGGTTGGGGTTAATACTTTCAAATACTCGACGAAAGGTATCATCTGAGGGAATACCATTGGGTAATTCTAAAAACTCTTCTAGCCAAATTTGTTTACTAATCCCATAATTCTCAATGTCTTCCCAGCCTTGTGCTCCAGCTATTATGGCCAGAATTGCCATCACTAAAATGTCTATCAATAAGTGTTTTTTTGTTCGGTTTACTCTCGGGTCTTCAACATCTTCAAAATGCTTGACTAAACTCTGTTGTATTTCCATCAAGTCAGCTACTACTTGGTTTTTCCTAGCAGAATGGGAGTTTTGTTTAGCATTAGCTATATTGATATCGAACCCTTGAGACATTTGAATATTCCTGGAGATTATGAGTTGGACGGTATAGTTTTTCACCTACCACTCTCTATGCTCTTTTGTCAACTATTTTCTCTACCAGATTTGTGATGTTCTGATCTCGATGGCTATATTTCATATTTGATGAAAATATTCTGTATCCTCGGTGACAAAATTAGATGCGCTAACCCTGTAGATACAACTTGCTCAACAATATCAGCAGCTCGACTAACTCCCCCGGCTTTGTTAATTGCCTTTTGTAACCTGAGCGCGTTCTGTTGATACTTTTCTTCTGTTAGTACCTTTTGAATAGCAGTTCTCAGTCTAGAAACATTTAACTTCTTGAGAGTTACAGCTTCACCACATCCCGACCAAACTATACGTGCCGCTACTCCTGGTTGGTCATTAGTGATAGGAATTGCCACCATTGGCACTCCCTTTGTTAAGGATTCTAATGTGGTATTCATCCCTGCATGGGTAATCGTAAGCGTTGTTTTTTCTAGTAATTCCAGTTGGGGTGCATAACCAACCACCAGAGGATGTCCGGGTAATCCTTGTAGAACTTCAGGACTTGCAGAACCACCCAAAGAAATCACCAATTGCACATCTAACTTGTTACAAGCTTCTGCAATACAGTGAAAAATTTCTAATAGTCGATTTTGGATAGTTCCCATCGAGGCATAAATTAGCGGTTGTCCAGTCAACTTTTCAAACGGGAAAGGTGTTGGTTCTCGACTGGCAGGATTATTGTAAGCTCCAGTGAAGTGGAAGCAATCAGGCAAATTCTCTCTAGGAAATTCCAATTCCGCAGGTTGTTGACTTAGTTGTGCTAGTCGGGAGTAGTAGTCGTTAGGGCTAAAGTGTGGTGGTAAATTCCATTGGCGACGGTACTCGTTAATCACTTTGCGGATTGGTTTGCTAACTTGGTTTAATAGTTTGTCACCAGCCCAATTGCGTACCTTTGCCCATGTTGCTGGACTATAACTCCAAGAGGTATTAAAAGGAGGAACACTGACATCCCGATTAATCATTAAGGCACAAGCACAGCTAACAAAGGGAATACCGAGTAATTCCGCAACGCTTCCTCCCTCTGGTGAAATTTGGTCCACTATGAGCGCATCTACTCCTGCTTGTTTTACTAATGTCGGCAGTTCGCGCAGATTCACTTGTGTGCTTTGCTGTATGGTATTAACCGTATATTGCAATGCTGCGAATCCACTTAATTTTCCCAGTTGGGTAAACATCTGTTTCATAAGCCCTGAAGGAAAATCAGACTCACCAACTGCCCGAAATTGTAATCCTGCGGCTAGTGCTTTTGATTGAGCATCAAGTAATCCAAATAAGGTAACTCGATGACCCCGTTTTTGCAACTCATACCCCAAGGTGGTCATCGGGTTGAGGTGGCCGGATGCCGCTGGACAGATTAGCCCATAGTGAGTCATTGTCTCTGGTTAATTATAAGGTTGCTGTAGTTTATACCACAGGCTGTCACCAGCCGCTTGTAAACAGTTACAATAGTAGATTAATGTTCTTCAATCACGATCATGAGTGAAGTGAGTGAAGGACACAGAGAGCGAGTGCTTGGTTTGGTATACAAAGGTGAAATCTTTGAGTTGATGGTACAGCACCCTATCGTAGTAGAAATAACCGAAGCTATTGTGGGTTCAGACATGACCCTCGGCGGTTTCTCTGCTCATATCCTCCATCCGGGCGCAACAAATATGGTCTCCAAAAAATTTATTATTCTTCATAAAAATCCCACTGACCTCTTAAAAACCGGGATATCATCGAATTTCCGTCATGATCAACTCGATTTTTAGACCAACCGATCAAACTCCTCAATCGAGTTAGTCATGTAAACACCAATCCCATTGACATCCGGGATCAGCGCTTCACCCATCCTCATCACCATCATGCCAGTTTGC
Source organism: uncultured cyanobacterium (assembly GCA_963744145.1). Lineage (GTDB taxonomy): Bacteria > Cyanobacteriota > Cyanobacteriia > Cyanobacteriales > CAWUOF01 > CAVUSO01. Next base: position 4,794,940 of record CAVUSO010000001.1, read on the forward strand.
TCGAACCAGAATTTGCCGATCGGGGAATGAAGAGATTAGTTTGTCTTTTGTACCAATTTTTAGATAATCTGAAACATAAAACTTGAATTTAAGGCAAAAAACCGATTAATAGAGCTTAAAATCGGGAAAATAGGGATAAATAAGCTTTAAAATCTTTTTTAATTCCATTTAAGCCCTATAATAGTTTCAGTAGCTCTTTACCTAAACCAGAAACTTGCTCAATAATGCAAGACAACAAGTCAAAAGTTAGCTCGCCAAGACAGCCAAAGCTGGGATTTTAACAAGCAACTTCTAAACAAGAGGAGACTGAGAAAGTGAAACTAGCAGTTTATGGAAAAGGTGGCATTGGTAAATCTACAACCAGCTGTAATATCTCCGTTGCTTTAGCCAAACGGGGCAAAAAAGTATTGCAAATTGGCTGCGATCCGAAGCACGACAGCACATTTACCCTCACCGGTTTTTTAATTCCGACCATCATAGACACCCTCCAAGCCAAGGACTATCACTACGAAGATGTTTGGCCAGAAGATGTGATTTACAAAGGTTATGGTGGAGTAGACTGCGTAGAAGCTGGAGGACCGCCCGCTGGTGCTGGTTGTGGTGGCTATGTAGTGGGTGAAACAGTAAAACTGCTCAAAGAACTCAACGCTTTTGATGAATACGACATCATTCTCTTTGATGTCTTAGGAGACGTAGTTTGTGGCGGTTTTGCCGCACCATTGAACTATGCTGATTACTGCTTAATTGTCACCGACAACGGCTTTGATGCTCTATTTGCGGCTAACCGAATTGCTGCTTCCGTCCGCGAAAAAGCTCGCACCCATCCCCTGCGGTTAGCCGGATTAATCGGCAATCGGACCTCAAAGCGGGATCTGATCGAAAAATATGTGGAAGCAGTACCGATGCCCATTTTGGAAGTCCTGCCCCTGATTGAAGATATTCGTGTTTCTCGGGTGAAAGGAAAAACCTTGTTTGAAATGGCAGAAAAAGATCCGATGCTTAACTACGTCTGTGATTACTATCTCAGCATTGCTGATCAAATTTTGGCCTTACCAGAAGGTGTTGTGCCTAAAGATGCTCCCGATCGCGAATTATTCTCACTTTTGTCTGACTTCTACCTCAATCCAAATCAGCCAGAAATTAAGACTGAACCAGTATTGGACTTAATGATGGTTTAAACCAAGTATTTTCCAGGGTGAAGGGAATTGCTAATTGGCAGTATGATTCACTACGAGACTGCGGGTCAAATAAAACAGAATCATAATGTAATTCAGCAAGACAGGGTCTAAAAATTATGGCTTTTTTTGAAGACTTCACGTCCACTCTCCGACAAAAATGGCTGCAATACTTCCAAGCCAACCGTGATTGGTTGATTTTGCAAATGAAAGTTTCAGCCGTAAAAACCCCGGATGGTGGCCAGCGTCCTTCTTCCTATTTCATTCTGGGAATCATTAATGCCCTGGAACCAAAGCTAGCGCAATTAATGTTGCCCTTTTATCGGCTCAATCCAGATGCAGAGACTCTATTAGAGGTTTTGAATCTGAATTTTGATCCGGATTTAGCCCTAGGTAATCACACCGAAACGCAACCAGCAGCTATTTCTGGAAGTCCAGAAGATATAAATCTCCTAGGAGAAACTCCTGCTTCAACTCCAGTCAAGGAGGAAGCGAATCTGTTGGGGGAGACTTCTCCCCCAAGTCCAGCTAAAGAGGAATCTCATCCTCCTGCATCTGCACCTCCTACCCCTGAAACTTCATCAGTAGAACATGAATCAGCTGAAAAAACTTCATCAGGTGGGTTGGGAATAGCAGCAGTAGCTGGATTGGGGGCAGTAGCAGCCGTTGGGTTGGGAATAGCAGCAACAGCAGCTTTACATCAGCAATCTACCCCTGAAGAGGTGCCAACACCAACTTCAGAAGTACCACCAGATGACTCTGCTCTATTAGGTCTAGACACGACTGAAACTCACGATGAAGCCGATTTAGGTGGTTTAGGTCTAGACACGACTGAAACTCACGATGAAGTCGATTTAGGTGGTTTAGGTCTAGACACGACTGAAACTCACGATGAAGTCGATTTAGGTGGTTTAGGTCTAGACACGACTGAAACTCACGATGAAGTCGATTTAGGTGGTTTAGGTCTAGATCCGACTGAAACTCACGATGAAGTCGATTTAGGTGGTTTAGGTCTAGACACGACTGAAACTCACGATGAAGTCGATTTAGGTGGTTTAGGTCTAGACACGACTGAAACTCACGATGAAGTCGATTTAGGTGGTTTAGGTCTAGACACGACTGAAACTCACGATGAAGTCGATTTAGGTGGTTTAGGTCTAGACACGACTGAAACTCACGATGAAGTCGATTTAGGTGGTTTAGGTCTAGATCCCGCTGATGATCTTGGCTTAGAGCAAGATGATTTAGGCTTAGAAACTCCGGAAGGACTGATGAGCTTTGATCCGGTTGATTTAGCAGTCGGATTGCCAGATGACCTCGAGTCAAATTCGATCGCGATCGATGATACGAGTAGTTCCCTGGATGATCCTTGGGCAGAAGAAAATGATGTGCTGGATGAAAGCACTCATAATGCCCTAGATGAAGCCGCTGCTATGATGGATGATTTGGGTGAATTATCTACTGATCCTTTTGGTGGCGAAGATCCTTTTGGTGGCGAAGTATCCTTAGATTCTGACGATCTATATACTTTTGATGAACTAACAGGTGATGAGCCCAAATCTGATGATGATGATGATCTATCCAGCTTATTATCATTACCAGACTTTGATTCATAACATCTTGCTTTTGATGGTAATTATTACGATCAGCGGCAGGATAAAAAAAGGGGAAGAACGGTAATAAATTGTTAATAGCTATGAACTGATAGCGAAAACGCGATCGCCCCTGCTACATCTGGACAACTTAGTGGGATTACTCGTGTGAATATCGATCACCTCCGTCAATCTTTGAAGGCCAAGTGGTTAACCTACTATCGAGACAATCGTCGGTGGCTAGCACACCTCAAAGTTTGGGTAATCTGTGACGGACAGCGTCGTCCTTCTTCTAGTTTCGTTTTAGCTACCCTCTCAATTTTGGAACCCCGTTTAAGTCGGCTCTTACCTTTAATTGTTGACTTAAACAATCATCCAGATCGGATTGTCTCCTCTTTAGGTCTCAATTTTAATCCAGAGGAAGAACTGGCTTTACTTCCTAAGCCACGGGTAACTGCTGATGACCATCACTCTGTAAAAATGCTTCCTGCTAGCAGAGATGATCACAAATCTAAACGTCTTCCGGCGGACCGAGATGATGAATCTTGCCGCGGAGCGCGACCGTATCACGAGTAAAAAAGTGGGAAGCAGTAGGGGCGCAAAATTTTGCCCCTACATCAATAATTCATGGAACTAAATATCCCAGAAATTGCATTTTTTCCATTAGCGAGAAGAGGAGAAAAATAGATGACTCTGGCTGAATCTCAACCATCAGCACTTCAGTTTGAATGCGAAACAGGTAATTATCATACTTTTTGTCCAATTAGCTGTGTCGCCTGGTTATATCAAAAAATTGAAGATAGTTTCTTTTTAGTAATTGGCACAAAAACCTGTGGCTATTTTTTACAAAATGCCATGGGGGTAATGATTTTTGCTGAACCACGTTATGCCATGGCAGAATTGGAAGAAGGTGATATTTCTGCTCAATTAAATGATTATGAAGAACTGAAAAGATTGTGTTTACAGATTAAACGCGATCGCAATCCGAGTGTAATTGTGTGGATTGGCACTTGCACCACGGAAATTATCAAGATGGATTTAGAAGGTTTAGCACCTAAATTAGAAGCGGAGATTGGTATTCCGATTGTTACCGCTCGTGCTAATGGTTTAGACTATGCTTTTACCCAAGGTGAAGATACAGTTTTAGCAGCAATGGCTGCTCGTTGTCCGGAAAAAGCACCGATCGCAGAAACAGAAAAAAATGAACGCAATGCAATTCAAAAATTGCTAAATTTTGGGCGCAAAAAAGAAGAAGTTGTAGCGGAAGAATCTGAATATATTGATCATCCACCTTTGGTTTTATTTGGTTCTATCCCTGATCCGGTAGTGACTCAGTTAACCTTAGAATTGAAAAAACAAGGAATAAGAGTTTCCGGTTGGTTACCCTCGAAACGCTATACAGAATTACCAACACTGGAAGAAGGTTATTATGTAAGTGGGATTAATCCTTTTTTGAGCCGTACTGCTACTACATTAATGCGTCGGCGCAAATGTAAACTGATTGGTTCACCTTTTCCGATCGGTCCGGATGGTACTCGTGCTTGGTTAGAAAAAATCTGTTCTGTCTTTGGAATTACTCCCAAAGGTTTGGCTGAAAGAGAACAGCAAATTTGGGCAAATTTAGAAGATTATCTCCAGCTAATTCGCGGTAAGAGTGTCTTCTTTATGGGTGATAATTTGTTGGAAATTTCCTTAGCTCGTTTTTTAATTCGCTGTGGGATGATTTGTCCGGAGATTGGTATTCCCTACATGGATAAACGCTATCAAGCGGCTGAATTGACTTTGTTAGAAACAACTTGTCAAGAGATGGGTGTACCATTGCCAAAGATTATTGAAAAGCCAGATAATTATAATCAGCTTCAGCGGATTCAGGAAACTAAACCGGATTTAGTAATTACAGGTATGGCTCATGCTAATCCCTTAGAAGCAAGAGGGATTAATACTAAATGGTCGGTCGAGTTTACTTTTGCTCAGATTCATGGTTTTGGCAATGCGCGGGATATTTTAGAGTTAGTAACTCGTCCTTTACGTCGTAATAATAATTTGAAGGATTTAGGTTGGGATAAGTTGGTGAAGGAAGAAGCGCAGGTTTAATAGGTTATGGTAGAACTGGGTAGGTGCGATCGCACTTACTCAGTTAATTGATTGAGATATCGGCACAGCAAAAGAAGGGTTTACCCTGAGTTTACCCTGAGCGTAGTCGAAGTTTACCCTGAGCGTAGTCGAAGGGGGCGTAGTCGAAGGGTGAAGCATTCGGATATAATATTACTGGTTTGATCATTCAATTATCGCCCGAATGCTTCACCCCTACAACGGAACGGTATTGGCTGATGGCGTTGGTGATTTACGGTATGAATAAATAATTTGTAGGGGCGTATTGCTTTTGCGCCCCTACAGGATTTTCATACCCTGATTAAGCAACGCCTGGCTGATAATATGTTGGTAATTTGCATAGGATTGTTGTAATTCATCAGCAATTTGCTTGGCTAACCAGACTGGTTCTAAAATATGAGCATTTGCCCCATATTTTAAAAGTCTTTGTCGAAACCAAAATAAACAATCTTCTTCTGTTTCAATATCTACAAATCTATTTTCTTGATTACGTTCAATCACTACTTCATGGACTCGACGCGGTTGGTAATTTTTGAGATATCCTGTCATTCGATAACGAATTTTTAAAGTCGGGATATTAAACATATACCAAGGAGTTTTAGAAGATGGAAATACATATTTAATTCGATCAATCCGAAATAATCGATTTTGCTCAACTTGATGATGATCAAAACGCTGAGTTGAGACAAAAGCAAATAAATAAAGGGTTCCATCATGATAACGGAGTTCAGAATTTCCCAAATCCCAGTTATCTGTTATTCCTTGACTGTTACAATAACGAATTACATAAAAACATCGTTCTTGACATCTTTTTTGTAATTCATAGATGAGATTAGATAATTTCTCATTACTATAGTCCGTTGGGGGACTAAAATCGGATTTAAGTTCGGAAATATAAGCGGAATTACTAACGTCAGTAATTTTTAAAATTTGGGTTGCTTGAGCGCTAAACCCCAGATCTGATAGTAACTGAGCTGCGATCGCTAAAGCTTGTTTTTGTTCTATTGAGAGAATAACAGGAAAATTTGTCTCTAGTAACTCATAAGGACGATTAGGGGCACTTTTAATTTCAAAACCGCAATCTTTCAGTTTACGGATAGTACGAGTGAGTTTTTGAGATACGTCTTCCGTAGTTTTACCGTGTTTTTCTAGGAAAACATTAAGCAAATCCGTTAAATCCTGTCGGTAGTAGGACTTTTCAGCTAAAAGCTTCAGGATTTCTAGGGCAAAAGCAATTTGATTATAACTGCTATTGGTTGACATCTAAGTAAAAAGTAGCTCTACCTCTCCAATTTTAGATGTAGTCATTTTTTGATAACAACGTTTTTTTGAGGGGGTATAGGCTAATTACAGTTGATTTTGCTCCTTTGCTTAAATAGTCGTGAAAATTTCTTTATTACCGCTCTATTCTCAACTTAATCCTGGACCAGGAAATTGTCCTTTAGGTTGTCCACAGGTTTGTCTGGTTCGCAATCGCGCCCCCCAACTTTTACCACCAGTCGGTCAACTCTGTCCCCTCTCTTCTCACCAAGCTTTAACTTGTGCCCAATTACAACGGGGAAATGCAGATATCATTTTTAATACATCAGCAACCGGAGACGGTAAATCCCTTGCTGCATTTTTACCGACATTTTTAGTTCCCAGTTTTCGGATCATGGGACTATATCCTACCATTGAACTGGTAGAAGACCAAGCTGAACAACAGAAATTATATCACACTTTATTTAATTTGGATGCTGGGGTGAGAATCGATCGCCTTTTTGGTGCCGAATTGATGCGACGAGTGGTGGAAGGTGAAAGTAATAAATTTAATGAACTTTTGCAAGCTATTTATCAAAAGCCGATTTTACTCACCAATCCTGATATTTTTCATTTTATCACTCACTTTCAATATCAAAACCCGGCAATAGGGAAAGATTTGCTTCCTTTAACCTTAGCTGAATGGCCCGATTTATGGGTATTTGACGAATTTCATATTTTTGGTCCTCATCAAGAAGCAGCAGCTTTAAATAGTTTGATTTTTATTCGTCATACTCAACAGCAATTAAGACATTTTCTCTTTACTTCGGCAACACCTAAGCTGGAGTTTATTGAGTTATTGAAAAAAGCAGAGTTTCAAGTAGTGGAAGTTAAAGGAGTATATGAAAATCAAGATCATCCTGGGTTTCGTCAAATTTTACAAGCAGTTGAATTGGAGTTCGTGGAATTAAAAAATAGTGATGTGTTTACCTGGTTAACTGAAAATATTATTAGTCTGCGACAAATTTTGGAGAGGGAATGTTATGGAAGAGGATTAATTGTGGTGAATTCTGTAGCTTTAGCAGGTCGGATTACTCGTCAGCTTCAGCAGTTATTACCAGAAGTTATTGTTAATGAAATTAGCGGACGTATTGATCGAGCATCGCGATCGCGAATTCAAGCAGATTTAAAAAATGCCAAGCAACCAGTTTTAATTGTGGGAACTTCTGCGGTAGATATTGGGGTTGATTTTAAGATTCACTTGTTGGTTTTTGAAAGTAGCAATGCTGCAACTGTAGTTCAACGTTTAGGAAGATTGGGGAGACATTCTGGATTTTCTGCTTATACTGCGTTTGTGTTAATTTCTGATCATACTCCTTGGGTAATTGCTAGGTTGGAAGAAAAACTCCAATCTGGAACTTCGGTAACAAGAGAAGTTTTACAAGATGCGATCGCTTATGCTTTTGATCCACCCCAACAGTTTCAAGAATATCGTCATCGTTGGGGTGGTGTACAAGCTCAGGGGATGCTGATCAGAATGGGATTTACGAAGGTTAATCAACCAGTGCGCGATCGCATGATCGAAGATTTCCAGCGAGTATATAAAAATTTCCATCCAAATTGTAACACTTGGTTTGCAATCGGACGTGATGAGGTAGGAAAAGCAATTCAAACAGAAATTCTCAGGTTTCGAGGTGGTTCAAATTTGCAATCAGGGGTTTGGGATGGTCATCATTTTTATACTTACGATTTGCTCCGACTTATTCCCTATGCTACGGTTGAAGTTGTTGATCGTGAAGTATTTTTACCAGCAGCGATCGCAGCAGGACATAGTGCAGAAGAGTTTCCGGATCAGTATATATCAATTTATGTCCGGATTCAAACCTGGGTAGATGCGCGGTTTGAGATTAGTCTTTATTGTAATCGCGATCGGGGTGAGCTGAAATTAAACGAACTTTCTTTAATTAATCGTTTGAGTTTAATTGGACATCCCCAAACTGAGGTTCAGTCTTGTCTAAAAAAGAAAAAATTACTTACCTTTTTAGTACCAGTCGATCGCACCCAACCTAACAGTCATTGGGATGTGAGTCGGACTCTGCACCTTGGTAATTTATTTGGATTATATCGACTTGAAGATGGTTCTGGACAAGCTTATGCTTGTGCTTTTAATCAGGATGCTTTGCTGTTAGAAGCACTCAAATGGAGACTGAAAAAATTTAATCAACACCAACCTCAATCTTTAATCTTTTAGGTGAAAAATTATGGCTACTGTTTTACAAACTTTGCTCATTGAAACTCTCCCTGCTAATACTGATCCGATTCTCCGTAGTTACATTGAAACAATTTTACCACCAATGGAACAAGAATTTGCCCTAATTTCAGCTTTGGGAGGGTCTTTTGACTTCCATTATCAAATTTTAACTAATTTAGGAGATCCCAACGCATCGGAAAAAGCGCAGAGATGGTCGAATAATGCTGACCAAAGTTTATTAGTTCATGTTCTTAATGCTTTATTAACCGCTTGGAATTTATCTGGTTATTTAAGTCAACTATTTGGTCTATCAGATATTGAAAAAAGACTTCTATGTTTGGGAATTACGTTACATGATTATAACAAATATTGTAATGGTCAAGGTGAGGCATCTCCCCAAGCTTATGAAGTTAATGATATTTTGAAACTGTGTGAACAATTAGGTGAGAAATTAGATTTTAACTCTTTTTGGTCAGATTGGAAACAATATCTTTCAGAAATTAGTTTTCTGGCTCAAAATACCCAGTTTAAAGCTGGAACAAATCCAATTCCTGCCAATTGGCCCAAGTTTACCGTTCCCGATCCTCGTCGTCTTAAACATCCTCTGCGTCATTTGCTTGCTTTTGGAGATATTGCAGTACATTTGCAAGATCCAGCCGATATTATCACAACTACTGCGGGCGATCGCTTGCGAGAACATCTCAAGTTTTTAGGAATTCAGAAAAAACTCGTTTATCACCGTTTGCGAGATTGTCTCGGATTACTAACTAATGGAATTCACAATGCTACAGTACGCTTTGCTAAAGAATTAGACTGGGAACCAATTTTATTTTTTGCTCAAGGGGTGATATATCTGGCACCTATAAATATAGAAACTCCAGATAAAACTGACTTACAAGAATTTACTTGGGAGCAAATTAGTCAACTTTTAGGTAATAAAATGTTAGGAGGAGAGATTGGATTTAAGCGAGATGGTAAAGGAATAAAAGTTGCACCACAAACTTTAGAATTATTTACTCCGGGTCAACTAATTAAAGAATTAAATAATGTGGTAGTTTCTCGGGTTAAGAATGTTAAAGATCCAGCTACACCGAAACGATTAGAAAAATTAAAGCTGAGTGAGAGTCAACGAGAATTTCTCACTAAAGGAGCAGATATTCGTGCTGATCAAATAGCGGAGTTTATTCTCCTCAATCAACGTGAATTTTTTGAAAATTGCCCAGATTATACCACCTGGATTTTAACCGCATTAGATTTATCCGAACAAATTACTCCAGCTCAAACCCAAGAACAGTCTGGTGGAGTTATTTATGGATGGTATCGAGCGGCTGCTTGCTATATTGCTAATCATCCAACATTGACTCTTGAAGAAGTTTCAGAAAAACTCTCAGATTTAGCAGAAAATTTAGTAATTTGGGCTGAAGAAAATGATTTATTACCAGCACATACCAGTCCCACTCGCGAGGTTTTTTTCAGTTACTTAGATCAGTATTTAGAGATTCCAGATTTGGAAATACAAAATCAATCATTTATCGATGAGTTAGATATTTATACAAAAGCTAAAACTAAACCTGCTCAACCACCAATTTGTTCTTTAAGTTCTGGAGAATTTTCTTCTGAAGACCAAATGGACTCAGTAGTTTTGTTTAAACCCCAACAATATAGTAATAAAAATTCTTTAGGGGAAAGACAAATCAAACGAGGTATTTCTAAGATTTGGTCTTTAGAAATGTTGCTAAGACAAGCACTTTGGTCTGTACCAGCAGGAAAATTAGAAGATCAACAACCAATTTTTTTATATATTTTTCCAGCTTACGTTTATTCACCCCAAACAGCAGCAGCAGTCAGATTACTGGTTAATGATATTAAACGAATTAATCTTTGGGAAGTCCGACGACATTGGAGTGATCCAGAAATGAAATCAACCAAATTTTTGCAAACCATAGATTGGTGCTCAGGTGATGAACCAGAAGCAGGAAATCGTGCTGTCGATAAGTATTCAGGTCAAGATTTACCTTTCTTAGCAACTATTTATACAACTACCAGAGGTAAAACAGTCACAGATGCTTGGATCGAGCCTTCTTTTCTAGCTTTAGCTTTACCTTTACTTTTAGGAGTAAAAGTAGTTGCTAGTAGCAGTTCGGTGCCACTGTATAACAGTGATAATGATTTTTGTGAATCAGTAATTTTAGATGGACCTGCGAATTTTTGGAATTTATTAGGAATATCAACGGGATTAAGAATTACAGATTTATCTGAAGCACTACAGCGATTATTAGTTGCTTATATGTTGCATTTGGATAACCGTAGCGCCCCACCAGATGGACGTTGGCAAGCTTTTAATGGCACAGTAAGGGAGGTGATTACCAATGTTTTAAATATATTTAGTTTAGGTTTTGAAGGATTGCGTCGTGATCAACGCGAACTAACACCAACAGAAGTCAAACGTTACTGGGAATATGCTCAATTTTGGGCTAAAGGAGACTCTAAGATGAAGGAAAATTTGAAGCTGACAGAACGATTAGTGCGAGAATATCGCCATTTTTACCAAGTTAATACTACTGAATCGAGTCATGCGATTTTATTGCCAATTGCCAAAGCATTAGAAGTTATTCTCACCAGTCCTAATCATCTTGATGCTGAAGATTTGATTTGGCAAGGTGCAGGACAATTGCATGATGCAATTGATCGTCGAGAAGTTTATCATCGTCCTTTAATTATGGATAAGTCTGTGGAATATCAGATCCGATACCAGCAAGAATTAGCCGCAATTCATCAGTTTATGAGTACCTGCGTGAATGATCTATTTTTGGGTTTGTATAAAGGCGATCGCGCCCTACTTCAAGAAAATCGTAATCGGATTAAATCCGGGGCTGAGTTTGCCTATCGCTGGTTATCTTTGCAAGAAAAATCCGCGAAAATTACTACGAAATCTATCTAAATTTTTGTAGTAATTACTGTTGTATAAATATCAAATCTGAAGGAGAAAAAATGAGCATTATCGAAACCCTCAAACCTCAATTTCAATCCACTTTTCCTCGTTTAGCATCAGGAAAATATGTCCACTTTCTCATGTTACGTCACAGTCAATCATTTCCAGTTTTTCAAACTGATGGAGTTTTGAATACAGCTCGAACTCAAGCAGGATTAAAAAGTCAAGAACCAATTAGTCGGTTAGTAATGTTTAAACGCAAACAAACTACTCCAGAACGTTTAGCAGGAAGAGAATTATTGCGATCGCTTGGTTTAACTACTGCTGACAAAGAAGATAAAGAAAAAGGATGTGAATATAACGGAGAAGGTTCTTGTAAAAAATGCCCAGACTGTATCATCTATGGTTTTGCTATTGGTGATAGTGGTTCCGAACGTTCTAAAGTTTATTCTGATTCAGCTTTTTCTTTAAGTCCTTACGAAGAATCTCATCGTAGTTTCACCTTTAATGCTCCTTTTGAAGGTGGAACAATGAGTGAATCTGGAGAAATGCGAAGTGCAATTAATGAATTAGATCATGTTTTACCAGAAATTACTTTTCCCACCATCGAAACTCTCCGGGATTCTACTTATGAAGGGTTTATTTATGTGCTAGGAAATCTATTACGAACTCGGCGCTATGGGGCTCAAGAATCTCGCACGGGTACAATGAAAAATCATTTACTGGGAATTTGTTTATGTGATGGGGAGATTTTTAGTAATCTCTATTTTACTCAAGCACTTCATGATGAGTTAAAAAGTGATATTAATGCTCCCTTCAGTGATGTTTTAACTAAAGCAAGTGAGGTCGCAATGAATTTACTGAATCAAGAACCTGTTCGGAAAACTAGCTTAATCTTCGGTGCAGATTTAGAAGCACTTCTGGCTGAAGTTTCTGCAATTTATCAAAATGAAAATGTTGTCCGAGCAACTTTAACAACCCTATCTCAGCAAACTTACTCTTATGCTGAAAGTTTTGGGGCAATTAATAAGGGTAAAGGTAAAAAGAAATAATCATTTTTAATTAGGGATAAAGTGGGATTCCTATTTTATTCCTAATTAAAATTTAATCCAGTTCAGTTACCCGTAGGGGCAAAGCATTTCGGCGAATAAATCATTACTGAAGTGAAGAATAATATGACCGAAATGCTTTGCCCTCACCATCTATGCAGCCAGCAGATCAACCATATAAAATACCATTCAGTTACCATCTTTTTTGGATATCTCGGCGCAGAAGAAGGGCGAAGCATTCGGATATAATATTAACGGATTTAAGCGATTAATTATCGCCCGAATGCTTCGCCCCTACATTTAATTGAACCGGATTTTGGATATCTCGGCGCAAAAGAAGGGCGAAGCATTCGGATATAATATTACTGGTTTGATCATTCAATTATCGCCCGAATGCTATGCCTCCGGCACGCTACGCGATCGCCCCTACATATAACTGAACCGGATTGAGATCAAATCTAATTACAGGAGACAAATAATAATGCTTTACCATTGCATTCTAACGCTTCACGATAATGTATTTTTTGCCACCAGGGAAATGGGGATTCTCTATGAAACTGAAAAGTATTTGCACAATTGGGCACTGAGTTTTTCTTTGTTTAAAAGTCTTTATATTCCCCATCCCTATCGGTTACAAGGAATAGAAGCTCAAAAACCAGGTTATTTAGATGCTCGTAATGAGCAAAACTTATTCCATCTCAATAAAGAGTCTATTTATGTTTTTCCCGGTTTACCTTTGAGTTGGTCTTACCAAGTAAATACTTTCAAAGCTGCTCAAACTACTTATTATGGTAAACCTAAACAGTTTGGTGAAAAAGGAGCCGATCGCAACTATCCCGTTAATTATGGACGTGCTAAGGAATTAGCTGTTGGTAGTCAATATCGTACCTATATCATTGGTCCTGAAAAAATATCAAAACCGATTCCCCACTGGATACGTTTGGGAAAATGGGGAGCGAAAATTAAGGTGGAAGTTATTCCTATTCCCCCTCAAGCGATCGCCCAATGTTCCGGACAATATATCTGTCAACATCCTTTAAATCCCTTAGATTTTGCTCCTCATACTAGATTACTCTTGTATAACCGCATTGTGATGCCACCTTCTAGTTTAGTTAGTCAAGCACAACTAACAGGTAATTATTGGGAAAGTACAGGTCGAGTTTGGGAAGAATTTCAATTACAACATCCAGAATTACCAAAGAGTTTTTGTTTACCGATCGGATTATCTTATGGAGCCGCTCATGTCATCTCAGTCTCTTAGTTATACTATTCATTCTTTAGTTGTTGAATTAAGTGCAGCAGAAAAAGGATTTATGCCCTTAACCCTTGTCCGCGCAATTCATTCCCAAGTAATGACTTGGCTAAAGTTAGGATCTCCTGAAATTGCTGAAATAATTCATCAATCACAAGAATCACCTTTAAGTTTATCAGGATTGTTAGGAAATCGTCGTGCTAATGGCACACAACTAGGCGATCGGTTTTATTTTCGGATCTGTTTGTTAGATGGAAATTTGATGCAACCGCTTTTAAAAGGTTTTGAACAGTGGGGTACAGAACCTTTAATTTTAGCAAAGTTTCCCTTTGTGATTCGCAGTATTTATACTATGCCTGGAACCCATCGATGGGCTGGTGCAGCAGAATATCAAGTGCTGGCTAATATTCCGGTCGTTAGTAATGATTTGATCCTGAATTTTATCTCTCCTACCAGTTTTAAGAAAGGTCAGACTATTCAAGTATTTCCATTACCAGAATTAGTGTTTGGCAATTTACAAAGACGATGGAATGCGTTTGCTCCTGATGAATTAAAGTTTTCAGTTAGCGAATGGTTGGGATTAGCTTCAGCTTATGAATTGAAAACTCATGCTTTAAAGATGGAAGGGGGTGCAGAAATAGGTACTCAGGGATGGGTAAGATATCGATTTCCAGATCAGGAACAGGCGAAAATTGCAACTATTTTAGCTCATTTTGCTTTCTTTTCTGGAGTAGGACGTAAGACTTCAATGGGGATGGGGCAAACAAAATTAGAGTCGGCTCTACCAACTAATAATTAATCAACAGGAATCAACCAAAATGAATGAACCAAATTATTTACCCTTAGCTTCTTTGAATGCTTGGGAATACTGTCCAAGACGTTTCTATTTTCAATATCAACTGGGAGAAATGGATGAGAATGAACATATTTTGATGGGGCGTTATCTGCATCGCAATATTAATGAAGAAGGTACAAGTTTAGAAGGAGATACTTTGATTCATCGTCAACAGTGGGTGTGGAGCGATCGCTTATTAGTAAATGGCATCATTGATGCAGTTGAAGAACGGGATAATCAACTGATTCCTGTGGAATATAAAAAAGGTCGCATGGCGAATCATCTTAATGATCATTTTCAAGTTTGTGCAGCGGCTTTATGTTTGGAAGAACGTACTGGACAGACGATTAATTATGGCGAAATATTCTATTACGCTAACCGTCGTCGTGAACAAGTACCATTCACATCCCAACTACGTCAATTAACTGAAAAAGCGATCGCATCTGCTCGTGCAACAGCCGAAAAAGGCATTATGCCCGCACCAATTACTCATCCGAAAAAATGTCGAGATTGTAGTTTGCAAAGAATCTGTTTACCGAAAGAAATTCAACAATTACGCAGTGAGGTTTACTAAATATGTCTGTTCTTTATGTAACTCAACCTGATGCTGTAGTTAGCAAAAACTATGAAGCTTTTACTGTTGCTTTAAAGCAAGAAGATGGTTCTTGGCAAAAGCAAAGCGTACCTGCTCAAACTATCGAGCAAATGGTTTTAATCGGCAACCCTCAAGTTACTGGAGATGCTTTAATGTACGCTTTAGAATTGGGAATATCTGTACATTACCTATCTAATTTTGGAAAATATCTGGGATCGGCATTACCAGGTTATTCTCGCAACGGTCAATTACGATTAGCACAATATGGTGTTTATCAAGACAAAAATCGACGCTTAGAATTAGCAAAAGCGATCGTTACTGGGAAAATTCACAATCAATATGCCGTATTATATCGACACAACATTCGGGATAATCCCCTCAAACTAAGGGAAAAACAAGTCAAAGAACAAAACACCCTTGATGAGACGAGAGGAATGGAAGGTAAAGCAGCACAAGAATATTTTAGTTACTGGCAAGAAATGGTAGGAAATAAATGGAGTTTTAACGGTCGTCATCGTCGTCCACCTACCGATCCAGTAAATGCTTTGTTAGGATTTGCCTATGGTTTATTGCGAGTGCAAATTACCGCTGCAATTCATCTAGCAGGACTAGATCCTTATATTGGTTATTTGCACGAAGTAACTCGCGGTCAACCAGCAATGGTATTAGATTTAATGGAAGAATTTCGAGCTTTAATTGCTGACAATTTAATTTTATCTGTTTTGAGTCATCAGCAGCTAAAACCAACTGATTTTAGTGAAAGTTTAGGTGCCTATCGTTTGGAAGAAAAAGGGCGGAAACTGTTTCTAGAAGCTTGGGAAACCAAAATGAATAATGAATTCAAACACCCTACTTTTAAATATAGCTGTACCTATCGCAAATCGATTGAATTACAAGCTCGTTTACTCAGTCGTCACCTCCAAGAACAAGTTACCTATAAACCACTAACACTACGATGACCACCCTTTTTTACCTAGTTATTTACGACTTACCCGATACCAAAGCTGCGAATAAGCGTCGTAAGCGTTTACACAAATTGCTTTCGGGTTATGGGAAATGGACCCAATACAGCGTTTTCGAGTTATTTTTGACAAGTATGCAATTTGTCAAGCTTCAGCAACAAATCGAAACACTCATTCAGCCCAAAGAGGATGCAGTCAAAATCTATATATTAGATGTAGGCTCGGTGAAGCGGACAATAACTTATGGTTGTGAAAAGCCTAGACAAGATCGAACAATCATACTATGATGTTTCCATTGGGATTTTTGGCAAGGCGAAGCGAGGTTGAAAAACCAGGGGGTGCCGCCAAAATCTCTAGAACCTTGAAAAATCAATAGTTTTGCTCTTTTAGAGCTATCAAAAAATCGCCAAAAAGAGGTTGGGGCGATCGCTGAAATGAAGTTTTTTTGGAGACCTGCCAAAACTGCTTTTCAAAGCTAGTCCCAGTAACCCTTCTAGACCCCGCTCTTTCTCAATACTGAATCCCGGTAACGGGACTGAAACGGTTAATCTGATGAACAGTTATTCAGGTAACATACCCACTTTCTCAATACTGAATCCCGGTAACGGGACTGAAACCAGTTATCGTTTGCGATGGGTTTCCGATCCTGAGATATAGCTTTCTCAATACTGAATCCCGGTAACGGGACTGAAACTGATCGAATTTGCTAGAAGCACTAAACCTAAATCAGCGAACTTTCTCAATACTGAATCCCGGTAACGGGACTGAAACATCGGTAGATTGTCTTATCCAATTTTTATTTATTTCTTTCTCAATACTGAATCCCGGTAACGGGACTGAAACTTAAAGAATATTGAGTTCTTAAACTCTCATAGACCACTTTCTCAATACTGAATCCCGGTAACGGGACTGAAACTTGTTCTAGTATATTTTCTTCTAAGGAAGCCTGATAACTTTCTCAATACTGAATCCCGGTAACGGGACTGAAACTTGATAATTTTACCGATTACCAAATCTTGGTCTAACTCTTTCTCAATACTGAATCCCGGTAACGGGACTGAAACCTACCTGTACTGCCTGCAACGGGACATATTGTCCCGTCTTTCTCAATACTGAATCCCGGTAACGGGACTGAAACGAGAAAGAGTTAACTGTATCGGGTTATGCTAGAGTACAGTACTTTCTCAATACTGAATCCCGGTAACGGGACTGAAACTGGAGGTGCAGGTATTAATCTGCAACATCGTTGTTTAACTTTCTCAATACTGAATCCCGGTAACGGGACTGAAACTCTGAAATGTCATCTAGCTTACTAGAATCCTTCAAGAAAACTTTCTCAATACTGAATCCCGGTAACGGGACTGAAACTATAGGACTATATTTAATTTTATATATTTTACCTTCTACAGCTTTCTCAATACTGAATCCCGGTAACGGGACTGAAACCGTTAATGTAGCTACTCCAGCACTACCTGGGAAATTTGCATCTTTCTCAATACTGAATCCCGGTAACGGGACTGAAACCTGCTACTCTATTAATACATTGATTAAAGTCTTTTTCTGCTTTCTCAATACTGAATCCCGGTAACGGGACTGAAACTTGTTATGTAACATATCATGAACTTGTTGTGCTATGGCTTTCTCAATACTGAATCCCGGTAACGGGACTGAAACATCTTAATAACTTACATAAAGATGTATGTAGAGATTGTAAATTAGCTTTCTCAATACTGAATCCCGGTAACGGGACTGAAACGTATCAATTTCTGTCCAGTTACTACCATCAGCAGCAGGAACTGTACTAGATAATCCAAGCTTTCTCAATACTGAATCCCGGTAACGGGACTGAAACTACTAATCTAATTCTAACTTCTAATCAATATACACCTTTCTCAATACTGAATCCCGGTAACGGGACTGAAACGAGTACGAGAATTGTATGAAGATGAGAAACAAAGACTTTCTCAATACTGAATCCCGGTAACGGGACTGAAACTATCGCCTTTATGGCAATCTGCTATGTAATATTTAATACTTTCTCAATACTGAATCCCGGTAACGGGACTGAAACTTGTAAAAGAATGTTTACAGCACTATATGAATAAAGATACTTTCTCAATACTGAATCCCGGTAACGGGACTGAAACCATAAAGAATATGGCGGAAAGTTTTTATTTAAAAAAGCAGACTTTCTCAATACTGAATCCCGGTAACGGGACTGAAACTTGGTTACAAGAAATATATGTAGAGTATGATACTTTCTCAATACTGAATCCCGGTAACGGGACTGAAACCCGATGTATCTCGAAGTATCAGGTAGAATTTTTCTTGATCACTTTCTCAATACTGAATCCCGGTAACGGGACTGAAACTATTAAATTCTATTACTAATATAAATAAGACGTTCTTTCTCAATACTGAATCCCGGTAACGGGACTGAAACTTGTAGGTATTTGCTCCCTGTTCCCAAGTTTGTGATCTACTTTCTCAATACTGAATCCCGGTAACGGGACTGAAACTTAATAATATTTCATTATCCAACCTACGTTGGATTACTCTTTCTCAATACTGAATCCCGGTAACGGGACTGAAACGCTAATACTACTTGGTTAACTCCTAGTAATCGTACTATCTTTCTCAATACTGAATCCCGGTAACGGGACTGAAACTACCGTCAGCTCTATAGGGCTTATTTCTCAATGTAGACTTTCTCAATACTGAATCCCGGTAACGGGACTGAAACAAATCTAAACATACATAAATATGGTTTAATTCTTCTTCTTTCTCAATACTGAATCCCGGTAACGGGACTGAAACTTTATTATTTATAAGAGAAACTACATATACTAAACAACGTCTTTCTCAATACTGAATCCCGGTAACGGGACTGAAACTTTCTAGTTCACAGTTTTCTACGAACCATTGTTTTAACTTTCTCAATACTGAATCCCGGTAACGGGACTGAAACCATAAATTTGGTATCCCTACTAATCCTAAACATTGGCTTTCTCAATACTGAATCCCGGTAACGGGACTGAAACTACAAATCCCCAATATGCCTCCTGTATATCCAGGTCTTTCTCAATACTGAATCCCGGTAACGGGACTGAAACTCTAAATAATCCGCCAATTCATCAGTAGAGATTTGACTTTCTCAATACTGAATCCCGGTAACGGGACTGAAACACATTAAAACTCCTGCGGGTTGACAAGATGTCTGTAACTTACTTTCTCAATACTGAATCCCGGTAACGGGACTGAAACTATAACAATAGGTATCTATATTCTCTATAGAATCTATACTTTCTCAATACTGAATCCCGGTAACGGGACTGAAACTAACAGGTTTAAAGCATCACTAACTTTGGCGTAAAGCTTTCTCAATACTGAATCCCGGTAACGGGACTGAAACAAATATTCCTATTAAATCTATTAAATTTATAGATAACTTTCTCAATACTGAATCCCGGTAACGGGACTGAAACTGTTGTTCAGTCATACATATACGGAAATTACTTAGGACTTTCTCAATACTGAATCCCGGTAACGGGACTGAAACTTAGATTCGACGGAAATAACGCTAGGGTGATAACGGCTTTCTCAATACTGAATCCCGGTAACGGGACTGAAACAACTCTAAGTGTACGTTATGGTTTAATCGTATAGTTAACTTTCTCAATACTGAATCCCGGTAACGGGACTGAAACCTTACTAACGATACTGTTGTAAAATTGCGTTTTAAAAACTTTCTCAATACTGAATCCCGGTAACGGGACTGAAACCAATATTGATTGTACAAAAAGTTTGTATTATATCAACTTTCTCAATACTGAATCCCGGTAACGGGACTGAAACCAGGACTTATTTCTAAATCTATACATAGTAGATCAGACTTTCTCAATACTGAATCCCGGTAACGGGACTGAAACGATCAGGATAATTTCTTAACTGCCATTTAAGGACAGTTCTAGAGCTTTCTCAATACTGAATCCCGGTAACGGGACTGAAACACACTCTAACCCGTCAACCTTAAACCACAAGGAAAACTTTCTCAATACTGAATCCCGGTAACGGGACTGAAACTAACCACCTACTGTTGTTTTAGGAGATAACGTAAATCTCACTTTCTCAATACTGAATCCCGGTAACGGGACTGAAACTTAGACAACATAACAAACTCCTTGATCATTGTGCTTTCTCAATACTGAATCCCGGTAACGGGACTGAAACGATTTATAAGAGTTTAAATAAACTCCAGATAACCCTACTTTCTCAATACTGAATCCCGGTAACGGGACTGAAACTGAAAGAACAAAGTATGTGTTCATCACCAATCATGATGCTTTCTCAATACTGAATCCCGGTAACGGGACTGAAACTCTACCTATTCTTTTATTAAGATAGAGAGCAAGATAGCTTTCTCAATACTGAATCCCGGTAACGGGACTGAAACAAGTGAATTGTTTTTAATCCGTCTTTTGTAGGTTGATCCTTTCTCAATACTGAATCCCGGTAACGGGACTGAAACTACGCTGAACTGTTCCAAACAACAGAACAAGAAACTTTCTCAATACTGAATCCCGGTAACGGGACTGAAACAATGTATTATAAAAAGCTAGTTCTTCTAAACTTGTCATAGCTTTCTCAATACTGAATCCCGGTAACGGGACTGAAACTCTCAAAATACTTATGTGCTTTTTGTTTTAATAGCTTTCTCAATACTGAATCCCGGTAACGGGACTGAAACGTGCAATACCATAATGATGTTTTCCTACCTAGTACTTTCTCAATACTGAATCCCGGTAACGGGACTGAAACTATCATGATCTAGAGATAGAAGAATTAAATAATCATCTTAACAGCTTTCTCAATACTGAATCCCGGTAACGGGACTGAAACGAGAAGAACAAACAAAACAAAACACCAACTAAGGAGATTACAGCTTTCTCAATACTGAATCCCGGTAACGGGACTGAAACCTAGAGTTATCAATTAATCCCATAGTAGATAAAGGCTTTCTCAATACTGAATCCCGGTAACGGGACTGAAACGTCTTATTTCATTCCTTCTAGAATCCAAATAATCTGGACTTTCTCAATACTGAATCCCGGTAACGGGACTGAAACTTATCCAATGCAGATGTTATATGGTCTATTATCCAGCGCTTTCTCAATACTGAATCCCGGTAACGGGACTGAAACGTAGCCATCAATGCAATGGATAAAACGCAACCAACTACTTTCTCAATACTGAATCCCGGTAACGGGACTGAAACATAAGAAACTTTAGAAAAAACAGTCAACATAACTAACTTTCTCAATACTGAATCCCGGTAACGGGACTGAAACAATCGCGTTGATAGAGAACATTGGCACAATTTCTAACTTTCTCAATACTGAATCCCGGTAACGGGACTGAAACAGCAATAATTATCCTTGTCGCGTTTGCCTTTAGAGCCGCTTTCTCAATACTGAATCCCGGTAACGGGACTGAAACCTTCCCTACAAAATCTTCGATTCCTAATAGCCCTCGGCTCTTTCTCAATACTGAATCCCGGTAACGGGACTGAAACCTAATAAAGTTGGCCAGATTGGTTCCAACCTCTTGCTTTCTCAATACTGAATCCCGGTAACGGGACTGAAACCTGTTAATATTGGAGAGTTAACTGTATCGGGTTATGCCCGCTTTCTCAATACTGAATCCCGGTAACGGGACTGAAACAAGAAACATATCTATGTATATACATGGATATAAATATAGCTTTCTCAATACTGAATCCCGGTAACGGGACTGAAACGCATTATTATTAAATTCCATTTTGTAAGGGCGTTCCCTGGGGACTTTCTCAATACTGAATCCCGGTAACGGGACTGAAACTCCAGAAAAAATACTAAGTGCGGATAATTATAGCCACTTTCTCAATACTGAATCCCGGTAACGGGACTGAAACTCGACCTGTGCAAACAAGTCGGCCAACTCATCGCCTGCGCTTTCTCAATACTGAATCCCGGTAACGGGACTGAAACAAATAATCACTACCTCCAAAATTAGGGTCAATCCCTGCAATATAAGTGTTGCCTGGAAATGGTTGCAGCCAAGTCCCGCTTTCTCAATACTGAATCCCGGTAACGGGACTGAAACGCTTTCAAAAATGGATATCGGTAAGATGGATTGAAAAATCTTTCTCAATACTGAATCCCGGTAACGGGACTGAAACCTAATTGGATTTCTTGCTCCTCAATCCACCGACTTTCTCAATACTGAATCCCGGTAACGGGACTGAAACTCTTATAATCTATCTTTGTTATTCACAAACTCAGATCTTTCTCAATACTGAATCCCGGTAACGGGACTGAAACTCTATAGATCTGATAAGAGATTGATATCTAAGATCATGACTTTCTCAATACTGAATCCCGGTAACGGGACTGAAACAATCTCTGTAGTTGGTAGTAGCTGAGTTCTACATTATTAGCTTTCTCAATACTGAATCCCGGTAACGGGACTGAAACTCTGATCTATAGCTACATATATTAGATTGTTATGGGTTCTTTCTCAATACTGAATCCCGGTAACGGGACTGAAACAACAATACTGGATCATGCAAGACCGACAAGAAAAAACAGCTTTCTCAATACTGAATCCCGGTAACGGGACTGAAACTTGAGAAAGCTTCGCTTCGGTGACTGGGTTAAAATTGTGCGATCTTTCTCAATACTGAATCCCGGTAACGGGACTGAAACATGAAATAGTTAGTATTCTTATTCTGAGATAAGAACTTTCTCAATACTGAATCCCGGTAACGGGACTGAAACGATTCAGAAGCTCGTAAATTGGGGTCTTTGGTATCACTTTCTCAATACTGAATCCCGGTAACGGGACTGAAACTATAATTTTTATTTTTCTTTGCCCTAAAGGGGAATAATTCTTTCTCAATACTGAATCCCGGTAACGGGACTGAAACCGGAAATTATCTAGAAAATTAGTGTGATTCAAATCTTTCTCAATACTGAATCCCGGTAACGGGACTGAAACGATTTTTTCTATGAGGATAAGAACAGCGAGAGTTCTGCTTTCTCAATACTGAATCCCGGTAACGGGACTGAAACTTTTATACGCCATCGATGATAAATGCACCTATAGCTGCTTTCTCAATACTGAATCCCGGTAACGGGACTGAAACATTAATATCCCTAGCTGTTTCTTTTTGAAATTAGCTTCTTTCTCAATACTGAATCCCGGTAACGGGACTGAAACTTTTCAAGCTCCCACTCACGGAAAACTTCTTTTCTCTGCTTTCTCAATACTGAATCCCGGTAACGGGACTGAAACATTACCAAAACGAACGGCCCGAACTGGATGCTGAACTCTTTCTCAATACTGAATCCCGGTAACGGGACTGAAACTTTCCCTGCAACCCAAGCATTAATGGTTACTTCAGGAACTTTCTCAATACTGAATCCCGGTAACGGGACTGAAACTTTGTACGGTCCATATTTTATGTTTTTCGTTCCATGCTTTCTCAATACTGAATCCCGGTAACGGGACTGAAACATTCAGATATTGTATTGCAATAAATCAATCTGTAGCTGCTTTCTCAATACTGAATCCCGGTAACGGGACTGAAACCACTACCCACGGTCTTAACCCAGACACAGCAAGCATCTTTCTCAATACTGAATCCCGGTAACGGGACTGAAACAATCTGGGAATGACATTTCAACTAGGTCTGACGGATCGGCTACTTTCTCAATACTGAATCCCGGTAACGGGACTGAAACATTCTGCCTTGCAACCACGGGCTTGAGCTAAAAGACTTTCTCAATACTGAATCCCGGTAACGGGACTGAAACGAAGATTGGCTCAGGAAGCGAATGAAATTTCATAGGTTTCAGTCCCGCTTTCTCAATACTGAATCCCGGTAACGGGACTGAAACTGCCCACGATACTACCCACACTACCCACGATCATTTTGACTTTCTCAATACTGAATCCCGGTAACGGGACTGAAACTTTTTATTAGAAATATAGATTTGTTTGAAACGTTGGCTTTCTCAATACTGAATCCCGGTAACGGGACTGAAACAAGAGCAGATTTTTACCCAAATTGCCTATGACGACTTTCTCAATACTGAATCCCGGTAACGGGACTGAAACAATAATTCTTCTACTTGACAAACATGGTAAGGTGGTGCTTTCTCAATACTGAATCCCGGTAACGGGACTGAAACTTTTACAGCTAACGTTTCCCCAGTTAATTTAGTTTCTGACTTTCTCAATACTGAATCCCGGTAACGGGACTGAAACCCGTCCTTATTTAGCTGTACTGGGAGGGAGTTTTTTGACAGCTTTCTCAATACTGAATCCCGGTAACGGGACTGAAACGCTTGAACTGGGGTAGCAGTAACGGTAATTGGAGGCTTTCTCAATACTGAATCCCGGTAACGGGACTGAAACGATTGTTAATCGCGATCGCACCTACTGATCGAAACGGCTTTCTCAATACTGAATCCCGGTAACGGGACTGAAACCTGCTCAAATAGTTTTTGATTTAACCAAATTTATTAGCCTTTCTCAATACTGAATCCCGGTAACGGGACTGAAACCCAATATAATGCCTTTAAATCCTACTGTAAAACCTAGTCTTTCTCAATACTGAATCCCGGTAACGGGACTGAAACTTATCTTTTTTATATACAATTCGGACTGGTTGTGACGGCTTTCTCAATACTGAATCCCGGTAACGGGACTGAAACTTTTCCTTGCTGTTTAAGGTTGACGGGTTAGAGTGACTTTCTCAATACTGAATCCCGGTAACGGGACTGAAACACATCACAATTATCCCATAAATGACAAAACCCATCCTACTTTCTCAATACTGAATCCCGGTAACGGGACTGAAACAATTAATCTTAACTAAGAACGAGAACGACTAAAGCTTTCTCAATACTGAATCCCGGTAACGGGACTGAAACAAATAAAATCTTTGCTTGCAACTAAAAAGTTAAACTCCTTTCTCAATACTGAATCCCGGTAACGGGACTGAAACTATTACCTTTACTAGAGAAGTATGGTATACACCTCTTTCTCAATACTGAATCCCGGTAACGGGACTGAAACCCTTTCTGTTGTATCCAAAACAGAAAACAATCTAGTCCTTTCTCAATACTGAATCCCGGTAACGGGACTGAAACTCCTGACTGCCATTGTTCTGAGGGTGAGTTTTTTGATCTTTCTCAATACTGAATCCCGGTAACGGGACTGAAACATTTCATCATAATCAATGTACTGCCAACCATTGTCAGCTTTCTCAATACTGAATCCCGGTAACGGGACTGAAACAAATCTTGTTTGGTAGTCATTTGTCTTGTCCTGCGTCTTTCTCAATACTGAATCCCGGTAACGGGACTGAAACATGACACGAGAACCATCGGGTTCTCCGCCTTTTATTCCTTTCTCAATACTGAATCCCGGTAACGGGACTGAAACTTTATATTGTCGCAAAGGGGCAGGAAACTCCAGTCCGGGCTTTCTCAATACTGAATCCCGGTAACGGGACTGAAACGAGAAAATTTAGGAGCAAAAAATGAGATTAGAAGCCTTTCTCAATACTGAATCCCGGTAACGGGACTGAAACTTCAGATTTAGTAAACGACTGCTGAATAAGTCCCAACTTTCTCAATACTGAATCCCGGTAACGGGACTGAAACAATATAACCAGATCAGCAATGATCTGGTTTTTTAATCTTTCTCAATACTGAATCCCGGTAACGGGACTGAAACTATCTATATTATATAGTTACTAGGGATTCTCTGAAGTAACTTTCTCAATACTGAATCCCGGTAACGGGACTGAAACTTGCTGGGCTGATATTGTTTATCGTCAATGTACTGATTCTGCTTTCTCAATACTGAATCCCGGTAACGGGACTGAAACTAACAGAAATGATGCGATCGCACGCCCGCGAAATTTGCTTTCTCAATACTGAATCCCGGTAACGGGACTGAAACTGGTTTATACTTATGATCATAAACCACAAGAACGGATGCACTTTCTCAATACTGAATCCCGGTAACGGGACTGAAACCACTAAATGAACAAGAGGGAATAGAATACTCACCCATCTTTCTCAATACTGAATCCCGGTAACGGGACTGAAACTTCTACAATCTGGCTCGACACAACTTTGCTAAAGACTTTCACTACTTTCTCAATACTGAATCCCGGTAACGGGACTGAAACATATCTATAGACGGATATTCCCCAGACCATCTGGCTTGTCAACTTTCTCAATACTGAATCCCGGTAACGGGACTGAAACTTTATTAATTCATCTCTAAAAGATATAATCTCTAATCTTTCTCAATACTGAATCCCGGTAACGGGACTGAAACGTTATTAAGTTCTTCTACATCTAGATCATGATATACATCTTTCTCAATACTGAATCCCGGTAACGGGACTGAAACTATACATCTATACCATCGATACTAGATATAGATGCTTTCTCAATACTGAATCCCGGTAACGGGACTGAAACAAGGTTAGTTATATAATATAGGTTCGAGTCCTATACTACTTTCTCAATACTGAATCCCGGTAACGGGACTGAAACTTTTTATATAGTTTGTATAGATTCACCAACAATGGATGCTTTCTCAATACTGAATCCCGGTAACGGGACTGAAACCGATTGAGTTTTTTGCCAGAAAAGATAAAAAGCTTTCTCAATACTGAATCCCGGTAACGGGACTGAAACATCCTTTTTAGTATCTATATTTTTACATAGGTAATCTTTCTCAATACTGAATCCCGGTAACGGGACTGAAACATTATATAAAAGTAAAAGATCCATTAGCGTGGACGCCTTTCTCAATACTGAATCCCGGTAACGGGACTGAAACTATTAACAACGTCAATAATAGAAATCCTTAACTACTTTCTCAATACTGAATCCCGGTAACGGGACTGAAACTTAGATGTTTTCTTATCCCTAGGCGGTATTCCCGCCACTTTCTCAATACTGAATCCCGGTAACGGGACTGAAACAATTATTTAGGAGACAGTTTATGAACCCCATTCCACTTTCTCAATACTGAATCCCGGTAACGGGACTGAAACTTGGACGGAAACATTCCCACTTCAATCGTTGAACTGAACTTTCTCAATACTGAATCCCGGTAACGGGACTGAAACGATTTTTGCCAGATTGGTCGGATCTTATCCGCCTCGCTTTCTCAATACTGAATCCCGGTAACGGGACTGAAACTTCCCAAGGAGTGGAAAACCGAGGAGCTGTAAAGCCAACTTTCTCAATACTGAATCCCGGTAACGGGACTGAAACTTTCGATTAATTCTGGATCATGTTCAGGAACTCGACTTTCTCAATACTGAATCCCGGTAACGGGACTGAAACACAGTGCCAAATGATGCTCCTAGCCACAATTCACCCACCTTTCTCAATACTGAATCCCGGTAACGGGACTGAAACCCCCCAAAACCGGGGGATAGGATAGAATATTCATGTCCTTTCTCAATACTGAATCCCGGTAACGGGACTGAAACTTGAGAAAATAAATTCTTATCGGTTGATCAGAGAAGAACTTTCTCAATACTGAATCCCGGTAACGGGACTGAAACGACCCACAAAATTCGCTATTTTTGCGAAGGTTGCCACTTTCTCAATACTGAATCCCGGTAACGGGACTGAAACTCGTATGGCTTAAGTTGGCTAGATTCATTCCTTTCCAACTTTCTCAATACTGAATCCCGGTAACGGGACTGAAACTCCAGGCCAATTGATTTTGCTAAATATTCCAAAGAAACATCTTTCTCAATACTGAATCCCGGTAACGGGACTGAAACCGGATTGTTGCACTACTGGCGCAGGTTGTGGTGGATGGCTTTCTCAATACTGAATCCCGGTAACGGGACTGAAACCAATGAAACGGCTCAATACTCTTTGGATAAATTTACCGACTTTCTCAATACTGAATCCCGGTAACGGGACTGAAACTTGTGCGAGCGGTTTTGTTGGTAGTAGTCATTGTCTTTCTCAATACTGAATCCCGGTAACGGGACTGAAACTATTTTTTTATAGTTCTTGTTTTAAGAGAAAATTGAGCTTTCTCAATACTGAATCCCGGTAACGGGACTGAAACTTACCAATCGGCGATCGCCCATCCGTACTCAAAGCAAGCTTTCTCAATACTGAATCCCGGTAACGGGACTGAAACATACACAGTAATCGTTACAGCGATTTTAAAAAAACTTTCCGACTTTCTCAATACTGAATCCCGGTAACGGGACTGAAACAACAGCAGAAGAATGTTGTCTTCTCATTAATGAAGCCGCTTTCTCAATACTGAATCCCGGTAACGGGACTGAAACTCGAACGATGTAACTATAGCCTTTTCGCTGTAAAAACTTTCTCAATACTGAATCCCGGTAACGGGACTGAAACGCATCTTGGCTTAACGTTCTTGAAAACATTACTTCATCATTACTTCTTTCTCAATACTGAATCCCGGTAACGGGACTGAAACTATGCGTCTTTGTCGTCCAAAGACCACTGCTTACGGTCAGACTTTCTCAATACTGAATCCCGGTAACGGGACTGAAACTTCTTCCATCTACTCCATCTCCGTTAACTTTGCAGCACTTTCTCAATACTGAATCCCGGTAACGGGACTGAAACAAGGACCTGAATGGAAAATCATATTGGCGATCGTAAATGGTAACGAATTTATTTGGGAAGACGATTTTAATACTATTGAAACCAATAAAATAATTTTGGATTCTGATGAAAAAGCAAGACAAAAAAGAAAAACCAACTAAGACTTTAATTGAAAAAAATCAATAAGAAATAGAATTGAACGGACAAAAAATGCCAAAACTTTCTTCCCATCAATCAATTGTTTAGGGATAAACTGTATTGATATATTGGATGATCGTTATTCATGAAAATAAGACTTTGCAATTTATCGTTACAAGTCATCACAATACGGTTCGTTTAAGGATATTTTGGGAGATATCGACGGAAGTTGGGTGAAGCAAGACACCCAAATATGATTATTTGGGATTGAGCAAGCTCCAGTAAAAACTCGAACCTCATCAAGATCATTCTTACTCCCCTTTCCTCTTAGGAGAGGGGTCGGGGGAGAGGTCAATCTTGACAATCGCTCAAATAACGACTATTACCAAAGACTATCCCAGAACCTCTTTAGTCAATATTGCTCAAATCTTAATTACCCAAATATTAACTAAATAGCCAACCAAAATTAACCCAATATTAACTTATTTCATAAAGATTTCGTTCTACTGTCTTTTCTAAACATCTACATATAAATACAGGTGAGGAAGTATGGTTAGAAAAAGCAGATGGTTTCGATTTTGCTGGGCAAGCAGCACTTTCCTGTATTTTAACAGTCGTAGTCAGTGCTTGTGTTGTCCAGAAACAAAATGGGCCAAATACAAGTGCGAGTGGAACACCAACAACTGCTCCTAGTAGTGCTGCTGCGGGAAGTGCTATTACAGTCTACACTGCTTTAGAAGATGACCAACTTGGTAAATACTTACCCTTATTTCAAAAAGTTCATCCAGAAATAAAAATTAACAAAGTTAGAGATTCTACCGGAGTAGTTACAGCGAAACTATTAGCAGAAAAAGAAAACCCTCAAGCAGATGTAGTTTGGGGACTAGCAGTTTCTAGTTTATTAGTTGCGGATCAACAAGGAATGTTAGAACCCTATGCTCCCCAAGGACTAGAAGCTGTTGGTGCTAAGTTTAAAGATGAACGTACTCCTCCCCATTGGGTAGGAATTGATGCGTGGATGTCTGCATTTTGTGTCAATACAAAAGAAATGCAAAAGAAAAATTTACCCATTCCCCAGTCTTGGGATGATCTAACCAAACCAGACTATAAAGGGATGATTGTAATGTCGAATCCAGCATCCTCTGGGACAGGTTTTCTCTCGGTTTCTGCACTTTTACAAATGAAGGGAGAAAAAGCAGGTTGGGATTACCTTGATGCGTTAGATAAAAATGTAGCTCAATATGTGCATTCAGGTTCCAAACCTTGCAAAATTGCTGGTTCAGGGGAATATCCCATTGGTATTTCTTTTGATTACCGAGCTGTAAAACAAAAGAATGATGGAGAACCCATTGAAGCAGTGTTCCCGAAAGAAGGATCAGGATGGGATATTGAAGCTAATGCTTTAGTGAAGAAAAGTACCATTAATCCAGCTGCAAAAACATTCTTAGATTGGGCGATTTCCCCAGAAATAACTAAATTATATGCCGAATCATATCCAGTAACTGCGTTGAAAAGCGGTGTACCAATTCCCAAAGGATATCCAGAAGATCCGGTGAAACAATTGAGCGAAAAGAATGATTTTAATTGGGCTGCTAAAAATCGTGAAGCAATTTTAACTGAGTGGACTAAACGCTACGACTCTAAGTCAGAACCGAAGAAGAGTTAATCATCATATCGGAGTTTTCCATGACTAATTCATCTGACGATCTGACAATTGAGCGGGATGAGCGATCGCACCAACCAACCCCAATTAAACCAGGTGCAGGAACACCACCAGCGATCGCACCCTTATCACCTAATGAAGGGGTTGAACCTTATCTCCAAATCGATAACATTCACAAAAACTTCGGTCAATTTGTCGCTCTTCGAGATATTTATCTTCATGTTTATCCGGGAGAATTTGTCTGTTTACTCGGTCCGAGCGGTTGTGGTAAAACTACCTTACTCCGAATTATTGCTGGATTAGAACAGCAAAATACTGGTCGGATTATTCAAGGGGGAAAAGATATTTCTCGTCTACCCCCAGCAAAAAGAGATTTTGGAATTGTGTTCCAATCCTATGCGCTGTTTCCCAATTTAACCGCTGCGGAAAATATTGCTTATGGACTACAAAATGCCCAACTCCCTAAACCAGAGATTGAAACTAGAGTTAAGGAACTATTAGCGAAAGTAGGACTAGAGGGATTCGGTCCTAAATATCCTGCTCAAATGTCTGGTGGTCAACAACAAAGGATTGCTCTAGCTCGAGCTTTAGCTCTATCACCAGGACTATTGTTATTAGATGAACCCTTATCAGCTTTAGACGCAAAAGTTAGAGTCAAATTGAGAACTGAGATTACCAAACTCCAAAAACAGTTAGGAGTCACTACTATTATGGTAACTCATGATCAAGCTGAAGCTCTAGCAATGGCTGATCGAATTGTAGTAATGGATCGGGGATATATTGCTCAAATTGGTACACCGCGATCGGTTTACCAACACCCAAATACTCCTTTCGTCGCTAACTTTATTGGGGTGATGAATTTCATTCCTGGAGTAGTAGTTAGCGACGAAGAAGTACGATGTGGCAATATTTGCTTAAAAACTCCTCCCACCGATCTAACACCTGATACTAAGGTAAAAGTGGCAATTCGTCCTGAAGATATCAACGCTTTCAATTCAACTGACGACACCACCAATTTCCCTAATGTATTAACGACAGAAATAGAAGGAATTGAATTTCTTGGATCGGTTTATCAACTAGCTCTACGTCCAGATGGAGATGCAAAAGAACAGTTGATCTGTGAAGTGTCAATCCATGAAGCTCGTGATCTGGATTTAGCTCCCAACACTTCTTTAAAGATTCAATTACCAACCGAATTAATTCGCGTCTTCCCTGACTAAATTATTATGACTCCATCAACCTCACCCCTAGTCCAACGGTTGTTTCCCAAAAAGATCAACCATGTCATCACCCGTGAAGACTGGATTATGATCGCTTTGCTGGTTTTGGGAATGCTGTTTTTATTAGTGGGAATCGTTTTTCCCCTGTATCCAATTATTGTACGGAGTTTGCAAGATACCGATGGTAATTGGGTGGGATTGACGAATTATCAAAAATATCTCAGTACACCAGCTCTCACTACTTCCTTATTCAACACCTTTTTCATGTCAATTGTGACAGCGGTAATTTCAGTAGTCTTAGGTTTTATTTATGCTTATGCTCTTACTAGAACTGCAATGAGTGGTAAATTTGTCTTCCGATTACTGGGGATTTTACCTTTATATATTCGTCCCATTGCTAATGCGATCGGACTGCAATATCTATTCGGGAATAAGGGTTTGGTGACTGAGGGACTTTTGGGAATCTTACCAGGTTGGAATATTGGACTTTATGGACTACATGGAATTGTGATGGGTGAATTTCTCAACTGCTTTCCCCAAGCAGTAGTGATTTTAACCACAGCCTTAAGTCTAACTGATGCTAGACTTTATGAAGCAGCAGAATCTCTCCGAACTCATCCCCTCCGGACTTTTTTTACCATTACAATTCCTAGTGTAAAGTTTGGGTTAATTAATACTATTTTCGTTTGTTTTATTGTTGCATTTACTGACTTTGGTGTACCTAAAGTAGTTGGGGGAGACTTTAATGTTTTAGCGATCGAAGTTTATAAGCAAGTAATTGGACAACAGAACTTTTCTATGGGAGCGACAATTAGTGTATTCCTCCTCTTACCAACAGTTTTTGCTTTTATTATCGATCGCATTCTCCAACGTCGTCAAACTGCGCTAGTTAGTGCCAAATCAGTTCCCCTCCAACCAAAACCAAATCCGACTGTAGATTGGTTAATGTTTGTAGTTTGTTCTGTGATTGCTGGATTTGGTTTGATTGTATTCTTAACTGTGATCATGGCATCTTTTGTTAAAGTTTGGCCCTATGACTTCAGTTTAACTTTCAAACATTACGATTTTAGCACAGCTGGGGGTGGTGGATATGAAGCCTATTGGAACAGTATCCAAATGTCACTTTATACAGCAATTTTTGGCACGATCGCGGTTTTTGTAGGTGCTTATTTAGTCGAAAAAGCCAAAGGTTTTCAATGGTTACGATTAATTAACTATTTCCTTTCCACTCTTCCGCTAGCTCTCCCAGGTCTAGTATTAGGGTTAGGATATGTGTTCTTTTTCAATAAACCATTATGGCCAATTCCAGGTACAGATTTTTCCCTAGTTAATCCCTTTAATTGGATTTATAGCACCATGACAATCCTTGTGCTGTGTAATATTATTCACTTTTACACAGTCTCTTTTCTCACGGGGACAACTACTCTCAAACAAATTGATCCAGAATTTGAAGCAGTTTCTGCTTCCATGAGAGTTCCCTTTTACAAAACTTTTTGGCGCGTTACTGTACCTTTATCTGTACCAGCAATTTTGGAAATTGGCATTTATTATTTTATTAATTCAATGGTGACAATTTCCGCTTTAATCTTCATTTATCCACCTAGTATTCCTCTCGCTTCTGTTGCTATTATCAACATGGATGATGCGGGAGATGTTGCTCCAGCAGCAGCTATGTCTACTTTGGTAATTGCTACCAGTATTGGGGTGCGACTACTTTACTCATTTTTCACCAGAGGATTGTATCAACGCACTCAAGCATGGCTAAAACGTTAATCAGGGAAGGTGTTCTATGGTAATGATTAAATTAGTTGTTTTCGATATGGCTGGTACAACGGTTAAAGATGAACGAGAAGTAGAAAAATGTTTTTTTACTGCTGCGGAAAGGACTGATTTAACCGCTAGTTCTGAAAAAGTTGTAGCGATGATGGGATTACCGAAAAAAGTCGTGTTCCAAACCCTGTGGGATGACCAAATTGGGAAAAATCATCCTAGTTATGCAACCAAGGTGGAAACTTCTTTTGCCGCATTTAAAGACATTTTAGAAAATCATTATCGCACCGAACCAATTACACCAACGGAGGGTTGTTTAGAAATATTCACATGGTTAAAATCCCAGGGTATTAAAATTGCTCTGACTACAGGATTCTATCGACAAGTTACAGATATTATCCTCGATCGCTTAGGTTGGAGTCAGGGATTAAATAGTGAATATATTGGTTCAGAACAGTCAATTATCCAAATGTCTGTGACACCTTCAGAGATTTTTAAAGAAGAGGGTCGTCCGGCACCTTACATGATTCAAAAAGCCATGTATAGTCTCGGAATTATTGACTCAAAAAACGTTGTCACGCTCGGCGATACCCCCTCCGATCTCCAAGCTGGAATTAATGCAAATTGTCTTTATTCCTTTGGAATTACCAACGGTACTCATACCAAAGCCCAATTAACTCTACATCCTAATGATGGTTTATTTAGTTGTTTGTCAGAATTTCAAACACATTTAGCTGGGTTGTTGTAAACCACTATGAGTCAAACATATCACTCGGAAGTTGCTATAGTTGGAGCCGGAATTGTAGGTCTAGCTCATGCTTTAGCCGCAGCTAAAAAAGGAGCTAAAGTAACAGTATTCGATCGCCATCCGATCGCAATCGGTGCATCAATCCGCAATTTTGGTATGGTTTGGCCCATTGGTCAACCTACGGGAAAACTGCTCGATCGAGCTTTGCGATCGCGACAAATTTGGACTGAACTATCTGCTCAAGTCGGGTTTCATGCTGATCCCTGTGGTTCTTTACATCTAGTTTATAATCAAGATGAATTAGATGTCTTAGAAGAGTTTGTCGAAACTCGACAGGAACATCAATATGCGATCGCTCTTCTCAAACCTGAGCAGGTAGCTGAAAAAAGTGCTGGAGCTGTAGTTCAGGGATTACTGGGAGCATTATGGAGTGGGACAGAAGTAATAGTTGATCCTCGAGAAGCGATCGGCAAAATTCCTGATTTTTTACATCAAGAATATGGAGTGGAATTCCAGTTTAACACTGCGGTTACTCATATTTCCTATCCCAACTTTATCGCTGGGGGAGAAAATTGGACTTGTGAGCGACTTTATGTATGTAGTGGAGCGGATTTTGAAACTCTTTATCCCAAAATTTATCAGGAAAGTGGGATTACCAAAGTTAAATTGCAAATGCTCAGAACTAGACCTCAACCAAATTTTTGGAGATTAGGTCCTGCACTCTGTGCTGGTTTAACTCTTACCCATTATACTGCATTTGCCCATTGTCAATCCCTAACTAAGTTAAAAACCAGAATTCAAACCGAAACTCCTTATTTTGTTGACTGGGGAATTCATGTTATGGTTTCCCAAAACAACACAGGAGAATTAACTATTGGTGATACCCATGAATATGGTTTAAATCTCGATCCTTTTGATCGAAATGATTTGAACCAATATATCCTCAATTACTTTCAATCTTTTGCCAAAGTTCCTGCTCTAGAAATCGCTCAAACTTGGCACGGGATCTACGCCAAAATTCCTCAGAAAACTGAATTAGTAGTTCATCCAGAACCAGGAGTAACAATTATTAATGCTCTCGGAGGTGCAGGAATGACTCTATCCTTTGGTTTAGCTGAGGAAGTTATGACAATGGAGTCATAAATTATGAGTTCACAAATTCGATTGAGAGTAAGTGTAGTGGGGTTATTTATAGACAACAATGAAGTATTACTTTTGCATCAAACTACTCCCCCAGAACCAAATTGTTGGGATTTACCAGGGGGAGGATTAGAACCTGGTGAAACTTTAATGAATGGACTCCAACGAGAAATTCAAGAAGAAACCGGGTTAACTCAGTTTCAGGTAGAAGGTTTACTCACAGTAATCGAAAGCTTTTTTCCCGAACCTGAGCAAAGGATGATGCACACTTTAAATCTGGTCTACAAATGTAAAATTACCCCCAAACCTTTAACCTTTACCACTAGCGATCCTGAAGTTGGTTCCCAAGGAATTCAATGGTTAGCGATCGCGACTCTCAATCGGGAAATTTGTTCAACTCGAACTTGGAAAGCTTTAATAGCTGCTGGATTAGTTGATGATTGTTTGTAATTAATTTTGCGATGCGGATGTGAGGAGATAATGATGTTTAAATTGTTTCAGTCTAGTGTAAAATTAAATCCCCTAGGATTAGGTTTGATTTCTTTGCTATCAGCAACCAGTTTAGCAAGTGCAGCAGCAGCAGTTCCCACTAAACAAAACCATGATCAACTTAATTTCGCAAATTCTTACCAAGGGTTAGATAAACTAGAGCAATCCCTTAAATTAGCTCAAACTGCTGACCAAATAACACCAATTCAACCCCTAAATTCGACAGGAACACAATTATCTCAACCCAATCTCCAGACAACGGAAGAACCAAATGACTCAATAGAACAAGTTACATCTGTTTCTCAACTCACAGATGTTGCTCCCACCGATTGGGCATTTCAAGCACTACAATCTTTAGTTGAGCGTTATGGTTGTATAGCAGGATATCCAGACAGAACTTATCGAGGTAATCGCGGAATTACTCGCTATGAATTTGCGGCTGGTTTAAATAGTTGTATGGATAAAATTCAGCAATTAATCGGAGCAGGAGGTAGTAATACAATCCAGAAAGGAGACTTAGAAATCCTCAAAAAACTCCAAGAACAATTTGCTGGAGAATTAGCTACTCTTCGGGGTCGAGTTGATTCCCTCGAAACCCGGACTGCGACCCTTGAAAGTCACCAGTTTTCCACCACTGTCAAACTAACCGGAGAGGCTATTTTTAACCTTTCTGATGTTTTTGGAAATACGGTTGGGAGTAACAAAAATAATGTTAATGCTAACCTAGGCGATCGTCTTCGTTTATATCTGGATGGAAGTTTAATCGGTAAAGATAACTTCCATATTGGTATACAAGCCAACAGTATAACCCCCTATAATACCAGCGTTACTGGTACTAACATGACCCGTTTTGGTTATGATGGTAGTAGCAATAACACCGTTGATTTGTTTGAATTGTCTTACTCTTTTCCTGTCGGTAATAAACTCAATTTAACCCTCAGTGCTTATGGGATTGAACCCTACGATTTAATTACCAATTTCAGTCCTTTTAGCAGCAGTGGTACTGGTTCTTTATCTCGTTTTGGACGTTTTAATCCGGTCTATCGTGCTACCAGTAATGGGACAGCTTTAGCTGCTACCTACAAACTCTCCGATAAAATTGCCCTGGAAGCAGTTTATCAAGCGGGAGATGATAGTAGTAATCCTAGTCCTAAAAATGGCTTATTTAATGGTCGTTATAAAGCGATCGGTCAAGTGGTTTTTACTCCCTCACAAATGCTATCTTTTGGTGTTCTTTATGCCCATGCTTATTATCCCTCTAGTGATGTGAGTATATCTGGTGGTACAGGGAGTTTATTTGCGATCGCACCCTTTGGTTCAAGACCAACTTCAGCAGATGAAGTAGGTGGACAATTACAATTAAGACCGACTCCTAAATTGTATTTAGGGGGATGGTATGGAGCTTTCTTTGCTCAAGATGCCAAAATTTCTAGTCAGTCAGCAACTGTGATGACTGGATCGGTTTATATTGCTTTAAAAGATCTAGGGAAAAAGGGTGCTTTAGCGACTCTATTAGTTGGTGTACCACCGAAAGTAACTGACACCACTCTTAGTGCCCGTAAAGATAAGGATACCTCAATTCATCTTGAAGGATGGTATCGTTATCCAGTCAACGATCACCTTTTCCTTACTCCTGGAATGTTTGCTATTTTCAATCCTGAGCATAATAACAAGAATGATACTGAAATAGTGGGCGCACTTCGGGCTACCTTTAAGTTTTAGGGAATATCACTTAGGGGAATGGGAACAGACAAGATGTCCGTTCCACAAGAAAATGACTGGGAAGGGCAAAATGCCCTTCCTATTTATTTTAACATCAGTTTCACGAGTATATCAGTGTTGTCTGTGATGTGAGATATAGTGAGTTCATTAAGGTGATCTGTGGGGCAGGGCGGGTTTATTAAGGTTATTTGTATGTGGCAAATTAATCGGTGAACCCGCCCCTACAGGTGATCAACCAGGATCTGGGATTGTTTACCAAAAAGTCGATGAATTTATGATGACAATCAACCAGGATTTGTAGGGGCAGGTTCACCAATCAATTCTGATCCAAACAGATCACGGACAGGCAAGATGCCTGTCCCACTCATAAACCTGCCCAACCAAACGAGATAACTGACTGTACTTCATTAACAGGTCATCCGCTGTATTCTCTATCAACTATTTGTACACCTTTTGAGCTAATGGGAGATTAAATAATTATGTGGCACGATGAAGTCTTAGCAGAAATTTACAAATACCGAGAAGAGTACGCTAAATCCTTTGATTACAATTTACACGCGATCGTTGAAGATTTAGAAAAAAAACAAGCTGCTAGTGGCAGGCAAATTATTTTCACACCGATCGTCAAACCTACTCAGCAAGAAAACAAATCTTTAGCTGAAGCTTAAAGTTACGTCCTGTTCGGGTTGATCTATAATTTTATAGAGACGATTCAGTAACATAACTGTTGAAAAGTAAGTTGAGTTTTAACTGTCCATGTCACAAACAAATCTAGAGACCGTACTGCATATTCTCCAGTCTTTGGGACACGAGCAGTATGGGGGAGAACCCGTCAGTCAATTAGAACACGCTTTACAATGTGCTAGTCTGGCTCAAGATCAGGGAGCAGATCCGGAACTTATTACAGCTTGTTTGTTCCATGATTTGGGGCATTTAGTGTCTAAATTAGGGGAAAATGCCGCAGTACAGGGTTATGATAATCGTCATGAATATATAGTCATT
Organism: uncultured cyanobacterium; assembly: GCA_963744145.1. Classification (GTDB taxonomy): domain Bacteria; phylum Cyanobacteriota; class Cyanobacteriia; order Cyanobacteriales; family CAWUOF01; genus CAVUSO01. Next base: position 4,833,503 of record CAVUSO010000001.1, read on the forward strand.
CCCTGGTTAAAAGACCTATTTTCAAGTAAGGTAATTGAACCAATTCGTCTTCATGTCCAAGCCAAACGTTATCTTTGTTTAGTAAAACCTGGTTATTACTCAGAATTATCAGCTGCGTCTCAACAAAGTTTAGCATTGCAAGGAGGAATATTTTCTGTAGCCGAAGCTGAGGATTTTATTAAGTTACCTGATGCAGAAAATGCAATTCAACTGCGATTATGGGATGAGCAAGCTAAGGTTCCTGGAAAAATAATTCCTACTTTGCATGATTTTATTCCTATCGTTCATGGTAGTATATTAGTGTAGATTGTCATTAATAGGTCTCGCTAATCCTCGTCAAAAATGGGCTTTCGCATTTCGGCCCAGTAGCGATCGCATTAACAAGAGAGAATTACATTACCTAGGGAATAAAAAGCCTGCCAACGCCCATATAGCTATCTATATTGATGACAATCTCCACCAAACGATCAACACATTGCTCTCGATACTCAGTCTCATCTATACGACTCATATCTCCAATCGTCACAATCGGAAAAGAACCCAAAGAATTATGATCGCGCATTACCTGCTCCAAAGAATCTTTACCCTTCATATTGCGATTGGCAGTCAAAACCATCATTTGATTTGCTTGAGCATAATCCCAAACTACGAGATCGCTGCTATTTTTTGATAAACCAGCCTCCCTAAAAGTGACAAACTCAATATTAATTAGATCCAGCCAACCACGCTTAATCAAAATGCCAAGCAGCACAACGGCATAGCCATCTAAATTAAAATCAACCAAAAAATTCACGCCCAAATCAAACTACGCTCCTTTTTTTGCTGCTCCAATCTTGCTAAAAGCTCCAATTGTGAAGCAGTGCGTGGCTTAGTTCTAATTCGCTCAAAATGTTCACGATTTTTATCTTGCCAATATTGATAAATCTCCTCCCGCGTTTTCAATATCTCTTGATATTCAGCTTCCACCTCAACAGGATGATCCGAAATATAAACCAAAGCCACATTGATCTCCTCATCCGTCAAATTAAAGCGATCGCGGATCAACTTCGGCGGATAATCAGCCCTGAGTAAATCCATCACATCATACAAAGAGATCCGAGAACCAGAAATAGTTAGTCCCCGCTCAGTCCGAATAATATTTAGCTCTTGATTAGTCATTGCGTCTCACGGTTATTGTCTATGACCTGTTTATGAAGTATAGCAGTGTTATCTGTAATGCTAGATGGGTTAGGTTCATCAAGGTGATCTGTGAGGCGGGGCGGGTTCATCAAGGTTATTTGTGTGTGGCAGATTTAACGGTGAACCCGCCCCTACAGGTAATAAATATGTTTGGATCTGGGATTATTTACCAAAAAATCGATAAAATCGATGAATTGATGATGACAATCAACCAGGATTTGTAGGGGCGGGTTCACCGATCAATTTTGTGACAAATCGATCACTATCCTAAACCCGCCCAACCAACACAGATCACTCATAATCACAATAAATGATCACCATTCATATAAAATCTTAATGTACTTCATCAACTAAGGAATATACTGTAATCTCATCCTTAAGCATCTGAGCCGATCGCGATCGCCCTCTGATTAGCTATAATTGCTTCTGACCATCGACCTAATTTTTGTAAAGCAATCCCTTTATTCACCCAAGCATCTTGGAGATCCGGTTTCAATTCTAAAGCTTGATCCCAACTTCCGATCGCTTCTTCCCATTTTTCTAACATTCCGAAGGCTAAACCCCGATTAAACCATATTTCCCAGTCCTCTGGTTTAAATTCTAGTGCTCGCTCCCAACTCTTAATCGCTTCTTCCCATTTTTCTGAATTTGCTAGAGCTAAAGCTCGGTTTGACCAAGTATCTGGTTGCTGAGATTCCAATGCTAAAGCTTGATCATAACTCGCGATCGCTTCCTCAATCCGATGCAGATCGAATAACACATCACCGCGATTATTCCAAACTATCAAGAAATCTGGTTTAATCGATAAGGCATGATCGTAAGCAGTCACCGCTTCACTCAAACGACCACAATGAGATAATACCGTGCCTAAATTTGTCCAAGCTCGGTGATCGTAAATATTTAACTCAACTACATGATTAAATGATTCTAACGCTCCCTCATAATCTTGATGATCAAGTTGCTCTACTCCCAGCTTAAACCAATCATCAGCACTTTCTGGGGGACGATCGCTTTTTTCTGCTGGGACAGAATCTGTCGGTGGTTCTGTAACTAGGTCAGTTTCTGAAATTGGGACAACTCTTGCTAATAATTCCGTCCCCATTTTATGGACACTAACTGCGATCGCTTCGGTGGATGGTAGGGAATGGGCATTTTCACTTAATTGTAACAAGCGTCTGGCTAATTCATGATTCGGTACGGGAGAAGCCATTAATTTTTGGTCAAACCGCTCCAACCACCCTAACCAATCGGTCATGGTAGCACGATACTTCAGCTCTTGAAAAAACCGGGCAATTTGGACCCGATCCCAACCTTGATTCACTCCTTCAAGCAGTTGTAAGAAATAATGTTCATATTCAATTTCGCTCAAGGGTGGTGCTGGTGATGCTGGTCCTGATGCTAGTTCGACTGATAGATGGTTTCTCCACATCCCTAACAATCTTTGGAAGAGCTGTTTCAACCATTGCCAAATCTGTCGAACCATGTATACTCCTGCATCTACCTACTTAAAATCTAAATTATCAGAATTGTCCCGTTAAAGGATCACCTTTTACTGGTATTTTCGGGGGTGAAGTCTTCGGAGGAGGTGGAGTTTGAGATAACCCATGATCATTCGATGTTGGTTTGGGCACAATTTCCATATTCCGACGATATTCTTGTAGTTTAGCAAGTTCTTCTTGGTAAACTGCAAAAATTTTTGTTAAACTAACTGCAACTGCTTCCCAGCTTTCATCTTCAGCCAAACTGGTAGCAATTCCACGAAGGATTTCACTCCGCTCATTTTTTTGGACATAACTTTTTAGCCGATCGCTTGATTTAGCTAAAGCAGCTTCATATACTTCTCCATCTGACCACCATAATCCTGGTTGAGTTAGCAACCATGTTAATATATACTCTTCTGCGTGTTGTTGTTTGACCCAGGTAGCAAGCTGCTTTAATTCTTCCATTATCTGCACATCCTAATTTTTCCATTAACTTTATTATTCATGTTCCCATTAGTCAAATAAAATTGACTTCTAATAATGACAAATCATCATCAAAAAATTCCTTGCCATTTTTGATTTGCACAAATTGTAAAATTTCGGCTAAGTTACATTTATTTTGCTGACTGAATTCTACCAGTAAATTAATGAAAGCATCTAGACCCCACACATTTCCATCTGGTTGATGTAATTCGTAAATCCCATCACTAAAAACATACAGAGTGCTACCAGTTTCTACGTGACAAGTATCCTCCACAAAATTAGTATCAGGAAACATTCCCACTGCTAAACAAGGTGTTTTTAACCGTTTTGCAGCTTTAGCATTTTTCGATAGTAGCACCGCTGGAGGGTGTCCAGCACTAGCATAAACAAGTTGTTTTTTATGACGGTGATAGACCCCATACCAAATGGTAAAATAAGTATCATTCCTGACACTGGTTTGGAAGGTTTGGTTTAAAGCTCTCAGCACATCGCTGGGTTGATGGTAATTAATATTCCGTAGCGATCGCGATCGCAACAGATTTAAAACCGAAATGGAAGGTAATGCTGCTTTTAACCCATGTCCAGCCACATCAAGCAAATAAATTGCTAAAGAATCATGATCTAACCAAAAATAATCAAACCCATCCCCACCTAAACGACTCGAAGGAATAAAACGAGCATCAGTTTTCACTATTTTCGTTAAAGGGTCGGGGAGCAGCGATCGCACATATTCAGCTGCTTCACTAAATTCGGCTTCCATGATTTCTTTTTGGGTTTGCAGATCCAAAGCTAATTGATGCAATCTTAATCCAGCTCGGACCCTTGCCTGCAATTCATTCATTTCAATCGGTTTAGAAATAAAATCATCGGCACCAGCATCCAGACCATTAACTCGATCTGCTACAGAATCAAGAGAAGTTAGTAAAATAAAGAAAGTAGTTGATAAATCCGGTTCTGATTTAACTTGCCGACAAACTTCTATCCCATTCAACCTTGGCATCATCCAATCACAAATAATTAATGCAGGTTGTAATTGTCGGGCTTTAACTAAACCTTCTTCGCCATTACTAGCTACAGTAACAGCATAGCCTTGTTTTTTGAATGTTCGCTCTAGTAAAACCTGAACCATCAAGTCGTCATCAATAACCAGAATTTCAAACATGGGATCGAGTTACTACAAATCCTTATAAGTTGGAAGGGCTAAACCAATCTAGTTCCAGCTAGTCTGAATTTAGATTCGTTGGCAATCACCAGTGCTAAAAATACCTTTTAGAGAGAAATATGTTAGATGGCAATACTCCATTAGATTCATTTTAACTAAATAACATTAAACTTTGGTCATCGCGTCTACCTGGTGCCGATGGTCGGGACATCGGTCGTCGTCAGCATCTGTCCAGTCCCAGCTCAACCTAGAAGCGAGTTATTCAGGGACAACCTGGGTGGGTACATCTTTGCCAAACCGTTTAAAATTACTATTGGTAATCATCCTGTGCTAATTTTTACTAACCTGATAATGCAATTTTAAAACGGTTACTAGGATTTTGTCTGGTAAGTTCCTCACATTAACATCAGAAACATTCTACTCAATTATTATCAAGGTTTTTCAGGATGTGCCCTAGGCGACAGAATGGACTAAAAAGATAGTGCTAGTATTACTTAGTAACTTCAATTCAGCTAGTCCCACATTAATTTTTTATTTTTTTTTCTAGTTTATTTGCCACTTGTAATTTAATTATAATGTTTGGCCCAAAATAAAAGAGAAAGAGGGACGAAGATGAGCATCACTTTAATACAGGCTGACTCAATCTCAATTTTAATTTAATGCTGTTTGGGAGGATATAAAACAAATGACTCAAGAAAGCAAGATTTGCCCATGCTGTGGAGGTTCCCAATTACTCCGTCATGCTCGTCCGGGAGGTTTATATTGGTTATGTATGTCCTGTCGAGAGGAAGTGTTACCCTTCATTATCAGTCAAGAACATCGTCCCACTTTGGTGAATATGGTGCCTGATTAAATTAATCCCATGGTGTAAGGATTTTCTACCAATGTTCGATCCCTAGTTCATAATAATAGGGATCGTATTTTCGTTTAATCGCTTGTGTTAGCAGCATTACTGTACGGACAAAAAGATTTACGTCTAGAAATTGTCGCTGACCCCACTCCCGATGTTGGAGAAGTGGTGATCCAAGTAGCAACAGCTACCACCTGTGGGACAGATTTAAAAGTTTGGCGTCGTGGGGGTCATGCGAAAATGTTGCGTCCACCGACGCTATTTGGTCATGAAGCTTCAGGCAAAATTGTAGCATTGGGAGCGAGTGTAACTGGTTGGCAAATTGGCGATCGCGTAGTAGCAAATAATTCAGCTCCTTGTCTGAATTGTTTTTTTTGTCGTCATCAAGAATATTCCCTCTGTTCTCAGTTAACCTGGAATAATGGTACTTTCGCCGAATATCTTAAAATCCCTGCACCAATCGTCCAACAGAATTTATTACCAATTCCTGACCATTTACCTGATCCGATCGCCGCTCTCACCGAACCTTTAGCTTGTGTACTACATGGAATCGCTCGCTCCCACATTCGGTCTGGAGATCGGGTAGTAGTGATCGGGGATGGTGCGATTGGACTAATGTTTGTGGCGGTACTAGCGGCTCAAGCAGTTGAGCATATAGGAGAGCAGGGGAATAAGCAAGTATTTTTATTTGGTGGCAATCATCAACGTCTAGAAATTGGGAAACATCTGGGTGCAACTCAAGTCTTCAATTATCATCAAATTGAGGATATCCCCATGATCGTTAAAGAATTAACAGAAGGTTGGGGAGCAGATGTCACCATTGAAGCAACCGGGATACCAACAGTCTGGGAAACCGCGATCGCGACAGTTCGTCCTGGTGGAACCGTAAATTTATTTGGTGGTTGTCCCAGGGATACTACCATTACCATCAATACTGAACTGCTTCACTATAGTGAACTTACCCTGAAAGGTGTGTTTCACAATACTCCTCAATATGTCAGAACCGCATTAAATCTGCTCGCTAGTCGCCAAATTCCCTTTGAATTATTAATTAGTGAACAGAGACATTTAACCGATTTAGAACAGGTGTTTCAGGATATGAGCGATCGGAAAATTATTAAAGCTGCCATTATCCCGCAATCAACGGTCTAATCTTACTAGGAATATGGCATCTTAATTTTTCTCGCCAAACAGGAAAATCAACATGACTAAAAGTAGACAATGGTTAATCCTATCGGGAATAATTTTATCGGAACTAACTGCTGGGAGTGTGTGGGCACTACCGGGTCAAAGTTCAAATGAGGTGGCAAGTTGGATTAAGAGTAACCCAAATTTAACACCTAATGGTAATGAACGATTACAAATCCAGAAAAGAAATACTGCGGCCCAAGTATTCCAGTTTACCGCAGATTTATTCCCACCTGGGTATTTAACCGCATCAAAGGGTGATGTAATTCGGGCAGAACGGATGGAACTGTTTGATCAGATCAATGGAGTAGATCGTGATGGTCTAGAAGAAATCCTGAGAGAAATTTATGGTCAAGATATTTATCAAGATTATTATAATGCCCAGGTAGTTTATACTTATCCGAGTGCAGCCACAATTACACAAGCCATTAATCGACATACTCCACTATTAGCAGCAAGACAAGGAGAATTGCGTTCAGGAATCCGATATGCTTATTGGATTGAAATCGCTAAACCAGAGAAGGCTCAGGCAGTTACCGGAAAAATTGTGGTGTTTTTAAAAGAAGACCTCAACGATTTAGAAAGCTATCTACGCAATCGTTAACTATGGTGAGAACTACCGACAAAAACATTTTGAACCGCGATCGAGATCCGAGTTAAATCTTCATTTAAAAGCGGGGGCCAATCAATGCCAGTTAAACGACCAAGCTCAAATAGTTGACGACTCTCATAAGCAAGGTTATGTAGGGCACAAACTATGCGTCGATCTAAAGTAGGTTGTTCTCTGGTAGCTTCAAGCAAAAGTTTCAACGCTAACAATATTGATGTTACTTGACCAGGTATCGGCGCTTTTCCACATTTAAGACGTGGGAGGAAATCGTCTGGATTTCGTTCCGTTAACAAAGCTGTTCCTTGGGTAATTAAAAAATTGCGGGCAGTTTCGTAGTTCATAGATTTAAAAATTTAATTCTAGTCTTTTTCAACTTTTTTCTCTATAGAACCAATTTGACATCTTTTAAAAAGGGGTGGTTCTATAGCTGGATCAAGCTTAATTATTTCAGAGCGATCGCTCCGGTGGCTTGATTAAACCGGAAATTTGGTCAGTTTCAGCGATCGCCAGGGGGGAAATTGGCTTAATTATGATGGGGAGTAAATCTGGCCAAAAGTTCAGTCTGAGATAATTGATAGAGTAAGGGAACTAACTCATCGGTTGATAACTGAATCATTGGTTCAATCATCTGAGCCAGTTCTGGTTCTAAAGAGCCAAACCGAATCCGCAGCAAATTCTCTACCAATAAGCGTCGTTCCTGCAAACATCCTTCCAGTCGTCCTTCTTGTCGTCCTTCTTCTCGACCGACCTGCAAAATCTCCTGATAAATTACTGATTCTCGCATGGCATTCTCCTGAAATAATCGATGCAAAATTTGTTGATTAAACTTTAATCCCGCCAAGATTTGGATGTATGCGGATACTTCTCGTTGCTCTGTAACTGATTCTATTCTATCCACTTGTTGTGCCACTTGTGCTAGCAACTGTTCTGGTTGAGATGTGGCGGTTAATGCTGCTAAGGGTAGTAACGCTAGATCAGACAGAAATATCTTCGGGTCTTCTTCCCACAGTCGAATTACCCGATACTCATGGTAAGTTGTTCCGAACACAAATGCCGTTTCAATTACTGTTCCTTCCCTGGGTGGTAGTAATAAAATTATGACTTGGATGATTGGTTTGCGGTATAACCGATATAGCCTGACCCAATAATCTAGCATTCTTAATGGTAATGGTGGCTCTGATTCTAGTCTCACCTGGAATTCTAGATGTAAGATCCGGTCTGTGGTTTCCAGCAAGATCACGGAATCGGCTCGAATTGGTTCGATACTCAGTTCGGTTTTTAAGACTTGCACGCTCGGTTGGGGTTCACCTAAAATCCAAGTGGCAAAAGCAGCTGGATATTTTTCGGCGATGAGTTTACATAGGTTATCAATGGACATGATCGATGATGCTCTACTTGAGGAGCAGGCATTTTAGTCGATCGCTGCTGCTTCACGCAACTAGTTTGAGCGATCGCTTTCCCAGTTTCTCCCATATTTGTGAATCGCGATCGCCTCCTAGTTCGAGTTGATCGCGATCGGATGGGTGAGTTGTTAGTGACATGGAAACTGTTGGACGTTAAATTGGGGGACGGCTTGGGCTTGACTGATTAATTCAATTTGGCCATTTTGATTGACTTGCCAACCCGTAGCTTCAATGATGGGTAGTGGTTCTGGTTTGGTTATTTGAGCCTGATTTCTACTCTGATTCGCCGGATGGAGTCGGCTAGTATAATTAGTGTGGTCTTGCCAGATGTCATCACTGGCAAAAGCTTTCAATGGATCTTCGGACAAACCACCCCGACCGACTAGGGTGAGTTTACCCTCTTTGTTGTTAGTACAAGTTTGGGTGATTTGTGTGCTAGCGTCGAGGAGGTTTTGCGGTAGTTGGATGAGACTGAGGTTAGACTGATTGGTGGGATCATTGATGGCGATCGTACCTGATATTCCTAGTTGGGAACTAGCTGTGATTTGGCGATCGGGAGTATAGGGAGCGGTAAATAAGCCTTGGGTGTTGATGAGGATGTTACCACCATTACCTTTGAAGGCGTTAGCATTGATTTTACTGTTTTCTAGGAGGGCGAGGGTGTTGGCCTTGAGGGTGATGTTGCCACCGTTACCTGTACCTTGTGCTTGGGTGGAGATTTGGCTGGCTTGGCGTAGTTGGAGGGCGTTGGTGGTGATGTTGAGGTTGCCCCCTTCACCGGATGCGCTAGCTGCGCTGATCCCTTGGTTGGCGTTGAGGAGAGCGATCGAGCCTGCGTTGATATTGAGGTTGCCTGCGTTGCCTGTGCCTTGATTTCCAACACTAATACTAGCATCATCGGAGACTGTGAGGTGGGGGGTGTTGATAGTCACTGTGCCGGAGTTTCCTGAAGGGCGATCGGGTAGTCCGAAACGTTTTCGGAAGACTGCTGTCTGAATAAGAGCAGCCGATAGTATTCTAGAGGGCAGTCCCCCTCCTTCTCCCTGGCCACTGACTTCTACAGAATCAGAGGCATTAATTGTAATTATTCCTGCTGAACCTTGTGCAAGAGTTGAGGTAGTAACAGTTGCTCCATCGCTTACTACCAATCTCGATGTATTGATAGTAACAATGCCACTATTTCCTAAAGTGACGGTTGCACTGCCAATAGAAGTAGGTTGAAGAATCGAAGGAATACTTCCACTCACTATTACAGAGTCAGAAGCGTTGATGGTTAAATCTCCTGCTTTGCTAGTAGCACTAGCACCAGAAATAGGAGTGTTTACACTTCCCCCATCCAAAATGGTTAGCTGTTGAGTTAATAGTGTAGTATTTCCTCCATTTCCTGAGCCAAAAGTCAAAGTACCAAGGAAACTAAAAATACTGGGATTAATACTATAAAAACCACTGATCTCGATTGAATCAGAAGCGTTTACATATAAATCACCACCTGTGCCGCTGCCAAAGGTTCTAGTCCATATTACCGCCCCGTTAAGTAGTTGCAATATTCCCGTTGAAACTTTAATTTGACCACTATTACCTGCTCCTAGAGTCTCATTAACCAAGCTGCTGCGGAAGCTATTTGGGTCAGTTCCAGTCAATTCCAATAAATCAGAAGCATTAACCGTTATGTTTCCAGATGGTTGTTTACCTTGGTTTTGAATTAAAGCGATGGAACCCTCTGTTAACTTGACCTGTCGACCCACAATTTGGATCGAGCCACCCCCCAAACCACTAGCATCAAGAGCTGCTTTTCCAGATAAGTTAATATCTAGAAAATTTTGCACTTTATTGTAGCTAAAAGTCCAACCCAAGGTCGTTGGATTCAATCCAATTTGACCTTCACCAATGCTACCTAGCTCAATATGTCCGCTATCTGCAGTTAGCAGACCTCCAGATAAGCTAATATTACCGCCAACCAAAGCTAAGGTGTTTCCTGGTTTTACCTGCAAGCCACTGGTACTTTCACCCCGATTAATTGGGGCAAAGGTTGGCTGTAGAAACGTAAACCCATGACCGATCCCGTTGACCGAAATTGTTCCTGAATTTTGCCCAATTTGCAAGCCAATCGGTACACTAACTGTTAGTAATGGTGTAATTTGTGGATTAGTGGCATTGAATGTAAACCCATCATTGAATATAATACTATTAGCTGTAGATGCTAGAAATGAACCACCAATATTTAAACGTGCATTAAGACCAAAAATAAAACCATTAGGATTAATTAAAAATAAATTAGCTCCCCCATTATTAGTAATTGTCCCATCAATATTAGAGACTTTTCCTCCTGTAACACGACTAAAAATATTTTGAATATTATTAGTATTATTAAACAAAACTGTTGAATTCGTAGGAATAGAAAATTCTTGAAAACTTTGGAATAGATTGCTACCGGCTGTTGTCCCACCGTTAATCGTGAATGTATTACCGTTAGGCACGACAACCGAATTATTAGGTAAAGTTCTATCGGGAATAATTTGGGCATCAACGCGAATATAAACTAAAGAAAATGGGATAACTAATAAAATTTGGCATAACACTTTTCGGCAAAACTTTTTCTTCATTTTGATAAAAAACCTTGGATATAATTGGTTAATTTTTATAAATAAACAAGTTACCTTATTATACAACAATACTACTAGATATAAATTTTTGATTAATTTTAGGTTAATTTTAGGTAAAATTGCAACAATTTTAGGGTTTTGAGCTAATACCAGCAATTCTCATTTAAAAAAAAATAGAGTATTAACCCCGATTTGGAAATTGAAAATATAGTACAAAATAACCAAAGAAGTAAGATAATATTGAGTCTCGCCAGTAGTTTTGTTCCAAAGATGACGGATACGATGAACGATGACAATACTTTTTAAACCTGCCCATAATTTGGGTTGGTAAAGGTCAGGAATAGCCGTAATAGGGATCACCCAAACTTCACGAATTTCCACCCGATGATGCCCTTTCTCAATCCGTTGATCATGAGTGAAATCAATTCCTAAAAAATTATTTTCTGTGCAGTTTGGAAGAATTGTTGTACCTGATTATGTAAAGTTGGATGATTGGCTTTAAGTGTCAGAATATAATCAGCTTTTTTATCAATGATCTTTTGCACAATTTCAGTTTGAGTACCCATGGCATCAATTGTAATAATCGAGCCAGCGATATCAAGTAACTCTAGTAATCAGGGTTAGCGCATCTAATTGTGTAACCGCAAATACATAATATTTTCATAAAATATGATATCTAGCCATCGAGATCAGAACATCACAAATCTGGTATAGAAAATAGTTGACAAAAGAGCATAGAGCGTGGTAGGTGAAAAACTATACCGTCCAACTCATAATCTCGCTAGATATTAAAATGTCTCAAGGGTTCGATATCAATATAGCCAATGCTAAACAAAACTCCCATCCTGCTAGGAAAAACCAAGTAGTAGCTGACTTGATGAAAATACAACAGAGTTTAGTCAAGCATTTTGAAGATGTTGAAGACCCGAGAGTAGACCGAACAAAAAAAACACTTATTGATAGACATTTTAGTGATTGCAATTCTTGTCAAGCCTAATTGAGATGCTCTTACCCTGGAAATTTACGCCTTTGTTCAGGTGTAATGCTTGCCAACCGTTCTTTTTCAATCCAAGCTGCATCAGGAGAGCGATCTCCACCATTAGGTAAATTAAATACAGTTGAAGAACTGAAGGTAAAACCTAATCCAGTGCGCCGATTCCAGTTACCTAAATCAATAATTAAGTCAGCTTCTCGATTACCACTATGGCCACCAACTGGTGACATAATAATTAGTTCTCCGGTAGCACTGCGTTCAAATTGTAACTCTCGGTTATTTTGACATAATTGATAGAACTGTTCGTCGGTGAGGTGAACAGTGTCTAGTTTTAGGTTTAATGGACTTGTTACCATATAGTTGAGTCTGAATAGTTGTTTTGACTCAAAAATTGATAATTGATAATCAGTAATTATCAATTATCAATCATCTTATTTAACTCGATGGGGCGATCGATAAAAAGGTTTTTTGACAACTACTGCTGGGTAAGCTTTACCACGAATTTCTATTTCTAGCTGTTCACCTGGTCGATCTAGATAAGCAGGAACGTAAGCAAAAGCAATCCCACATTCTAACGTAGGAGACCAAGAGCCGCTAGTAACTTCCCCTACTACTATTCCCCCTGTTAACACTGGATAACCGTGACGAGCAATATGACGTCCTTCCATACGCATGGCAACTAATTTTAAGGTTAAACCTTCTTGTTGTTGTCGTTCTAAAGCAGTACGTCCAATAAAATCACCCTTACTCTTGAGGTGAACTAACCAGTTTAATCCCGATTCTAACGGAGTAGTAGTATCAAGTAAGTCCTGACCATAAAGCATCATTCCTGCTTCTAAACGTAAGGTATCTCTAGCACCTAATCCACAAGGAGTCACTCCTGCATTTAGAAGCGATCGCCACAATTCGATTCCTACTTCTGGATCTACCATCACCTCAAAGCCATCTTCACCAGTATAACCAGTTCTGGCGATAAAACCCTGCTTCCCTAGCACCAGGGTTTCTAAATGTCCAAAAGCTTTAATCGGGGTTAAATTTGCTGCGACAAATGGTTGTAGATAATTAACTGCTTGGGGACCTTGAACCGCGAGCAAAACTTTGTCTTTTGACAGATCCTGGAAATTGAGGGTAGTTTTTTCTAAATAAGTCAAGATCCACGCTTTATCTCTGACTTTAGTAGCTGCGTTGACAATTAGTAAACCTTGTTCCTCGTCAGGGTTAACTAGACCTTGATAATAAAAAATGAAATCATCTAAGATCCCAGCTTGTCGGTTGAGTAACACGGTATATTGTGCTTCCCCTGGTTTTAACCTTTCTAAATCTGAAGGTACTAAAGCTTGAAGTTGAGTTCTTAGTTGCTGTCCTTTAATTACAAATTTTCCCATGTGCGAAACATCAAACATTCCCGCACCATTGCGGACAGCTTGATGTTCTTGATTAATCCCAACATACTGGATGGGCATCTCCCATCCAGCAAAATCGGTCATTTTTGCTTTTAATTCTACAGAAATATCATATAAAGGTGTTTTGGCAAGAGGTTGCCTTGGTCTTGACTGCTGTTCTTCACTAGCTGGTTGTGTTTTGGCCACAAATATTGCTTTTTTTCCAAATAAACATCTTCATATATTAAGACGCATATTGCGTAGCAAAAAAATTCTTACTATTGCTTTAGGTTGGTATATTTACCATTAAATATAATTTTTGTCAATAGCTATAGCGAGCCTAAATAATTTGTGAAGCTTAAATACTGTGACGTTTATGTCGTTGTTTGCTGTCTGGGGTTGGGGTGCTGTTGGGAGAGGGTGCGATCGCCAACTTAAAGAAATCGCAAACAATCGGATTGCCGAATTCTTCAACGTTTGCATGCTGAATGTTACCATATATCATAGTTTTGCTGTCCTAGTGTCGTATAGGATGGCCATGCTCTCGGATGCTTCAACATCGCGAGGGCAATTTTTGCGTGGTCGTAGTTTAGCGCAAAGTTGGCAAGTTTCCCCCCTAATAGTGAAAAAGTAGAAAATAAATAATCGCAAGGAAATTTAAGAAAATGGTAGTGTCACTTAATGATTATAAGAAGGTCTGGGGACAGAGAGGGTTTGTATTTCAGCGAGTGCAAGAATATGAAACTAGTTTTGGATACAGTAGCAGTCGATATGAAGAAAGGATAAATATTCTTTTTCCGACAAGTATGATAGCTGTACAATTTATTCAAAAGCTGCATGAGATTTCAAAAAAGAATCAACAACAGGTAGATATTGATATTGAAAAATATCTACAAAACGGTTCGGGTATTGAAAAATGGAACTTACCTTATAAAGAACCTTATAGCTGTCCTTATAGCTTTTGTAAAAATGCAGTAATATTTAAGCCTTTGTCTTATGTACCTTTTAATTCACCGATACAGATTGCCATTGCTCCATTAGAAGATGTTGTATGGCAAACAAAACTTATAATAGATGCAATGGCAGTACATGGATGGGAATATTATAATCCAGCGCGGCAATTTGAGTTATTAAATAAATGGTCAATACGTCCATTAACTGATAATGAGTTAGAACAAAATAGGAAATAGTTAGTAGGCGCTAAAATATGTCTTATCTGGATATGCTGTTAAATAAGATAATTTGACTATGGAAATACGTTTTGACATACTTCTTGAGATCCAAAAAGCGGCCATTTAATTAAAAGCGATCGCACTACTCCCAGCACCATCTCTTATAAATGCGATCGCCCCAAATCCCCATCAATCACAGAACCCATTATTATATTGGGGCGATCTATCAAACTCGTGGTTCAAGTCAGTTAAACCAAACCCTTGCCTAAATCCCAATCCTCTAGACGATCACCATGGCACAAACACTACCCCAATCAAAAAAACTCTTCATTGAACTGCCAGATACCCTCTTATTGCAGGTGACCCAAGCGCAATTTCAAACACTAGCACTGGTAAATCGCGATTTGAGACTAGAAAGAACCGCCACAGGAGACTTGATGATGAATCCACCAACAGGTTGGGAAACCGGAGAGCGCAACCGCAGTCTGACTGGTCAACTCGATCGCTGGTATGAAGACCATGAAGATCTCGGAAAAGCCTTTGATTCGTCTACCGGCTTCACTCTGCCCAATGGGGCGATCCGTTCACCCGATGTATCCTGGGTGAGCCGAGACGGTTGGGAGGCGTTAACGTCTGAACAAAGAGGAACCTTTGCCAATATTTGCCCCGATTTTGTGGTGGAGTTACGCTTCGCATCCGATACCCTCCAGTCTTTGCAAGCAAAGATGCAAGAGTACATCGACAACGACGCTAGATTAGGCTGGTTAATTGATCCTCAAAATCGACTGGTAGAGATTTATCGGCAGGGAAAGGAAGTGGAGATATGGGAAAACCCCACTGAACTATCTGGCGAAGACCTGTTGCCTGGGTTTGTACTGAATTTGCGATCGCATAATTTAAAGTAATTTTAATTAATTTGTAGTCCTATAACTCCATTAAGCTCGGCTGTATCAAAATTAGCTTCAGTAATATTAGCCCCAGTCACATTTGCATAACTAAGATTAGCAGAATTAAAGTCAGCTTTACTAAGGTCTGCTCCAGAAAGATTTGCATAACTAAGGTCGGCATAGTTAAGGTTGGCAGAACGCAGACACGCATTACTAAGATTGGCTAAACTCAGATTAGCAGAGCGCAGACAGGCAGAACGTAGATTAGCAGAGTGCAAATTGGCAGAACTTAAATCAGCTCTGCTCAAGAAAACCCCATGCAGATTAGCTTCAGCTAAATTAGCGCGACTAAGGTTGGATTCACTCAGATAAGCCCCGTTAAGATCAATTTCAGTTTCAGGTTGATCTGTTCGCCATTGATTCAAAACTTCGACGCCTTGTTTAAGTAAATCTAAATGTTTAGAGTTCGCCATAGATCAGAATAGTGCTAAGTAAAAATTCAGAGTCTTTAGACTATTCTACAACGTAGTATTTGAGTGTAGTCGCCTCCTAGAGCCTAATTTCCTGAGAACTGCGATCGCCCTAATTCGTTCAACCAACTCATCACCCCTATTGGCCATTCAGATCAAAGTGATCGCAATCACCAAGAAATTCATCACCAGTCACAGATTGCTACAAGCATATATGTGTAAATGTAAATAGATAAATTTCCAGTTAAATATAAAAATAACTCACTCGTAATTCCCCAAAGAGTGGGATTAGAAATAATTGGGCTGGATGTTACGGATATTTGCGAGAATGGGCTCGCTATAAACATTTTCGAGGATTGATTTAATTATCGAAAAACAGGAGTTAGAAATAATATGTATAATTGCAAATATTCTATTTCAGATAGGAAGAAGGTTTCAGATTCAGGGTTGCCTAAAAAGTATACTCTAATTAATTTTCTGGTTGCTCTTTTGATCATGACGCTTTTGGCCGCTGTTAAATTGCCTTCTTTCCCTAACCAAATAGCAAAAGATCAACGAGCCAAAGGTAGAAATACATTTGGTGCTGTTAACCAAGTAAAGCCAGCTTATAGAACCAATTCGGCATCTTTTAGGAAAGGGTGGCGAGTCTCTTAATCTTGAGCCTAATCAAACAAAGATTGAGCTTAGTGGGATGAGTCAGGGTTGGGAAAAGCGATCGCATTTAAACTAAACTTCAGGATAGCGATCGCTCACCACCGGTCTAGACTGCGATCGCACCAATTATTTTCCTTTCATGTTGCCCCTATTTCTTCCACACATCAATCTCCAAGGAAGTGAATTTTCTCTCTTCTTCAACGATAAGCAATCAGAAAAAATCGGCGAAACGGGAATAAGATGTGACCATCTTTTTGCTGTGGATAAGCCAACGTATAGCCGTCGAGCAGCTGTTGCTCAAAGCGTTGTTTTTGGACTTCGTTCGCCAGTGCTTCCAAAAAAGGGCGTAACCCAGTACCGCGAAACCAAGCGAGGATCGCCTGTGGATTTTCCATCACATGATAGTATTCGGTTTCCCAAATCTCAAGCCGAGTGGCGAGCGATTGCATGATGTCATAATAAAATGACGGAGTTTCTCTTGTCAGTGCGTTGCGGGCTGCATCCATGAAATGAAATACTGGAAACCTTCGGCACAAAGCCCATCGGGTTAATTTTTTCATTTAATGCCCGCTTTTTTTTGGGAGGCGATCGCACTAACCAATAATCAATCAACACAGTTCCCTGTATTTCCCTGTAGGGGCGAAGCATTCGGGCGAAAAATTATCGCTTATAACGGCTAATATTATACCCGAATGCTTCGCCCTTCTTCGCTAAAAAAGGAACCCACACTGAATAATGTTACCATTGAAACTAGACCAAGAAAACGTTCATGCTGCGACCAGTCCCAAAAAATGTTTTGAGATGGAACAACGGTATGGATGGAAACTCAAAGATATCCGTAAAACTACAGACAGTATCCTAAAAGTAGATTGCGTTTTTTATGGAAAGCAAACCAGTTTCGAGGATGAACGATATGAGACAGACTTGGATTATCTACAAAAGTAACGATCCAGATGATTTTGGATGGGAAGATCGTCAGCTTTTACCATCGGGAAGTTTGACAAGTATTCTGTCTGAGGAATGGCATTATTCTAGTAATCCTGAAATTCCCACGGTAGGCGATCGGGTGAGGGAATATGCTAATCTCAACGATCCTGGTAATGGAGTGACTCACGGACGCGATGGTGAATGGGAGGTTGTGCGTGTTTGCCAGTTCGCCAGCTTTGATACTGACGAAAGAATTGTAGTGTGTTACTGCCAGTATCAACCAATTGATGCCCAATGGGAAAAATTAGAGCGGGGTATCCCTGTGGATGAAATCCTAGAAACATCACATCAGACAGCATAATTTTGTGCAAACACCCAACCTCTAGGTTGTAGAAAGAGAGCGATCGTGTATAATCATTCTAGTTATTCGAGAGCCTGGAGTAACTGTTCTATCAAAGTCTTTTCATCAGTCAGTTGGAGCGTCAATGGTCAATTTTTTCAGCATAGTTAGTAGATAATTCTGAATTTTGCTCACTCACAATAAATCCTGGTTCAGGATGAGGAATTTCTAAACTTCCACAAAGTTCCCAAGTTTGAGTTTTAGTAATATCTAAAGATTCCTTGGCTAAATAATCCTCTAATGCTTTGAGTAAAATAGATTCGATCGATTCTGATTTGTTTCGGATTAGATTCATTAATTTCTCAGGAATTTCTAAGGTAATTTTGCTCATCTAATTAACTCCATTATATTCTAAAATATTATAGCTAAAACTAACCACACAATCTGTAAGAGTAATCTCCCTGTGATTGCCCCAAACACCGATCGCATCAGCAACACAACAAAGCAACTATAGAACATTCGGACATCGTATTTGTAGGGGCAAAGCATTTCGGCAGATCAATAATTGCTTAGAACCAGAGAAATATGACCGAAATGCTTTGCCCTCGGCTATTTATGAATCAAATAGATCAGTAAAAAATTCTTGCCCAAAGTGTTAAAAGTGGACGATCGCCAAAAACATTCCCCTGGACAAAGGAGATTACCCTTGGACCAATGGGAAAGAACAGACCCGGAAATTAGACGAGTAGCAGAAAAATTTGTTATGGCTATGACACGAACCGATTTAAAAACTCTTGTTAGTTCGCCAAGTTTCGGGCTGGATTATTACTCCTTAGCGCCCCATAAAATAACTCTGCTTTTACTACCGAACAAACAGTAATATCTTCTGGCGATATTGTTTGTATCCTTTCTCTGATTGCCGCCGAACGACCGTTTAAGTATCTCGCACAAACATTAGTATCTAATAAATAAATCACAAAATACTATTCCTACTCGTCAAATACTCCTACCAAATTATCATCCAGTTCTGCTGATATTCCGTCATGATCAATGACAATGGGATCAGTAGCACAACTCCCATAGGTTCTCTCCAAGAACCCCGGTTCCCAGCCTAATTCCTCTGGTGTTTTCTTCCCTGTTGTAACCTTCTTAAACGTTACAGCCTATTCCAGATTTATGAAGTTCATCAAGGTGATCTGTGGGGCAGGGCGGGTTCGTTAATACCTCGACTACGCTCGGCACAAGGGTTATTTGTGTGTGGCAAATTCATCGGTGAACCCGCCCCTACAGAGATTCACCAAAAAATCTGACATTCAACCCACATTCCGCACCCTGAACTGTCACAATTCGTAATTACTGAAATAAACCTCTATCAAAGCTGAAATTTTGGCCCACTATCGTCAAAAAAGAGGTTTTTAAACCTTGATGGTCAGGTCATCAATCTCTAGTTTATTAATAATTATTAGCAATAAGTAGAAAATGAGGATTTCGGCCCGTTTTTTCAATAAATTTTGGTGTTGACTAGCTCTCTTAACTCAGTTTTGTTAGTTAATAACTGAACAATCTCTAGTTAAGATAGGTTAATTCTTAGCTCTTAATTAAATTCAAGAACTCATTCAAGCTAAATATATTTATGCTATATTAGCAAGAGGATTAAGTGATAAATTTATAGTAGCGCCGACAATCTTCTGGTAGCAGGGTCAGGATAAATTCACGTTCATTACTCCAATTAGATACTTGTTGTTGTTGTTGAAATGTGACCAGGTGAATTGCTTGAAAGCATTGAAATATCCATTTAGCTGTTGGACGGTCTGTTGCTTTCCCTAACTGATTTTTTATGGTTGATTTTGCTGCTGATAAAGCGGCTCGTATTTGTCTTTGTGCTAGGGTATAAACCAGTAAACCTAGCCCCATAATTGCTGCTAATGATTCGATGCGTTCGGGACTTTTCAGATAAACACTATCTGCAAAAAATGTGGGATCTTTAAGAAAACCAAATCCTCTTTCACAGGATTGCTGTGCCTTATACTCAGTCAGCATTGCCTCATTACTAATTTCGCTTTCTGCTAAAACGTTCGTCGCAATTATGAATCTACCTGCACTGTTAGTTTCTTGTTCAATTTGGCTTTTATCCTCGGTAAAACTGCCGAGAATTTGATAACACTTTTTTTGACTTTTATCTAATTTATCTGGTCTGATTTCCCTTACTTCTTTTGGTTCAATTTGATGATATTTAAAGGATTTCGATAGGTGAGTTAATGCCTTGACTGCATCAGCTTTACAGGCAAATCTATCTTGGGATAATTTTCCTAATTCGCTGTTCAGTTTGGTGGCGGATTTACTAATTTTCTGTGATAATTTCCGTAAATCTGATTCTCTTCTTTCTTGACTTTCCACAACTAGCCATCTTTGCTTTATCCCACCATAAGTCTGCTCTTTTGCCGCCCATGAATATCCAACTAATTTGCTTTTAGTAAATTCTGAATCTGGCAAATTTGCTACTAATTCTTGGGCTAATTTTATCTTTAACGGTACTCGGCTTAACCACTTAATTTCCGACATTAATTTGAGATTATCTTCTGTATATAAGGCACAATCAGCTACGATTAAACTATCTACTTTTATTTGATTTTTATAATCAATTGCTATCTTCGCAAAGCATGATGAGTCGGCTTGATTTCCTGACGCTGCTTTTAAAAATATTGGGATATCTCCATCCCCGGTACATACTAATTCTATTAAAAATTGTTTTAAATCAGGTCTATGGTCACGGGAATAACCGTAATTTATTTTGATTGGTTGTCGCGATTTTATTTGGGGCTCTCCTTGGTATGACAATTCTGGCTGACTAAATATTATCTCTGGTAATTCTTGATGATATTCCCCATGTACGTGAATTGACGATGAGTCTAGATGGGATGTATTTAAAGATATATCAAACTTTTTAACTGCATTTAAAGTAATTGCTAAAAATATTGTATCCAGTCCTTTACTATATAGTTTATCCATCACTCTTCCCAGTTTATCGTCATTTAAATATTCGGGCTTTACCCCGGCTCCTATTAAATGTTCACAGGGAATTGATTCAAAAAATTTCGGAAACATATATAATGGTTTAGAAATAAATCCTAACCCATTGATAATCATTGCTTTAACTGCTTGTCCAGCAGTAACTTTTTCTCCCGATTCTATCCCGATTAAATTATTAATTATTTCTACTATTCCAATCGTATCTACTATTCCTGCTACTAACCCCAGATGGTCGATATTCTGAATTTTAATATCGTTTATGTCTACCATAGTTACCCAATTTAACGAGCCAATTTTTGGTTCAATTATCGCATTTTTAGGCTCGATTGCAATTAATTTTTTTACTCTTTCATTTTCCGGACTTCTGCTACGGTTAATCTCTCAATAACCCAGGACCTCTTTCTGCTCATAAATCTAGTTTAATAAAATTTATTCTCATTAATCTCATTTATGATCTTTTTGAGCCAACTTTCTTCGTCCCCAATTTTTACCCTTTTATTAAGATGTGCCAGTGAGGGTGCGGAATGTGGGTTCAAGATCAAATTAGCTCATAAAAATGTCTGGTCGATGAATTGATGATCACAATCAACCAGGATTTGTAGGGGCAGGTTCACCAATCAATTCTGCTCCAAACAGATAACTATCATAAACCTGCCCAACCAACACAGATCACTCACAATCTCGGACAGGCAAGATGCCTGTCCCACCATTCATGCCAAATCTTACTGTACTGCATCAACCTAGAATCCGCTGTATTGTTACTCGATTTTCTCTTACCTCTTCGGCACAAAGCCCATCTGGTTAATTTTTTCATTTAATGCCCGCTTTTTTTTGGGAGGCGATTGCACGAACCAATAATCAATCAACACAACTCCCTGTATTTCCCTGTATTTCCCTGTAGGGGCGAAGCATTCGGGCGAAAAATTATCGCTGACAACGAATAATATTATACCCGAATGCTTCGCCCTTCTTCGCCCGTATCTCCCAAAAAAAATCTTAATTGATCCGGATTGAATTATCACCCAACGCGATCGCCCGAATTATGTTCAATCAACGCGATCGCCCGAATTATGTTCAATCAACGCGATCGCCCGAATTATCCTCAATTAACGCGATCGTACTAATTATCCTCAATCAACGCGATCACCCGAATTATGTTCAATTAACACGATCGCCCGAATTATGTTCAATCAACGCGATCGCATCAATCAAATAAACAAAACCAAAATAAAGAGATTATGGCTAATTGCTATGATCCAAAAGTAGCAGCTCAATTTTTTAGTGATTAAAAACCCTTTTATTTAACCTGGCGAGGAGATGATTAACCGATTATTTCCTTGGTGGACTCTTTTCTCCCATTGCCAGGTATAGAATTTGGAAAAAGCCTATGATTTCGTAAAAAAAGTCCTCAAAAAAATAGCTTGACAAACTGCCTGAAGTTGTTATATGTTACAGGTTACAGGTCTTTGCACGAGAGAAGAGGTCACCAACAAATCCCTTACTCTTTACCCAAATTCCAAACACTCTTCCACCACCCTCGTCCCTTATCAAAACACCTCCCGAGTACGTGCCGCCGTATGCGGAGTAATGGGTCATGGCATCACAGGGTAGATATCCCTTTTGTTCTGTTTGTCTATCGAATGTCAAATCTTTTTCGTACAACCATTTTCCTTCGCTCCTCCAACCTATTTTATCACAATATTTTTCATAAGTATAATAATCTGCATTTGGTGTTCCACCTAATTCTTCCCATATTCGTTTTTGGACACTAAACCCAAAATGGTTATCAGAGTATATTAACCATAAATCATCTATAGTGCGAAGGTCTGTACAAGGAAATTCCAGCCAATCACTCCCATTGAGATAGCATTGTTCTTCCAAATTAGCAGCCTGAAGAACAAGAAGACGAGTAGTTTTATCAGCTTCATGCCATTTTTCTTCGGCTAAAAGCTCACGTAAAGGAGTATAATCTACATCTACTTCACTAAACTCATCACCCACTAATCTTTCTGTGTAACAAATTTTAAATTTTCGGGCATAACGAGCATACTCTCCCCCTAATTTCTGGAGAATAGAAGGTGCTATTTCCGCAAAAGGACGTGAATGTCCATAAAATTCACCCTTCGACCCTGGTTTTTCATATCTTAGATAACCAATAAATTCATCCAGGGTCTGACTCTCTTTTCCAGTTATATATTGGGAAACAATCACAAACACATTAGCTGATTCTGTTCTCCGGGAAGATGCTAATAATTCATCTCGTACTCCCTCAACAAAATCATATTCAATGCGATCCGGATTAGTATCTACATTAATCTCAAATGCCAGTTTCAGTAGTCCACCTAGAAACACCTCAGCGACATGAACCTGTCTAGATTTAGGTAACTTTTTCGCTTGGATAATCCTCACTACTGGCATAGTAATAATTGGAGCTGCTGCGAGCAAACATACCAATTTCCATGCAAGGGGAGACGCAGAATTATAAAAACGTCTAACTTTCTGTGCTGGAGAGAGATCATCATTTAAACTTGGCTCATCTTCATCGGGTTCAAACAACTCTGGCTCAAACACAAAACCAGGTGCCCACACTCTCCCATGACCAGCAACTAACCGAGACCAAACTGTCACCATTTCTGGTTCTAAGGTGACGATCGGTACTTTAACCCCCGTATCCAAATCAATCTCATCCCAAGCTGACAAAGGTTTTGTTTTGAGACTATGACTAGGAAGTCCAGGAAATAATGCCTGAAATCGTACTGGTGCAGCTAGATCCAGAGCTGTTCTTGACCAGAGCCATTCGGGGAACATTTGGATAATCGCGATCGAACTATGTTCAGACCACTGTGAAAGAGCTGATAGTACCGTACCATTGTGCCAGTGATCAGCTATACAATCGGTCGCAATTAAAACTAACCTACGCCCTTGGGGATCAAATAGTTCATTAGGTTTATAAGTCAATTGATTATGGGTAGTTTTTCCCATTCCTGGACTAAGATAAACCTGTTGATTTGCAATATTTATCCTCCAAATCCGCACATCCCGGAAAATTCCGTATCGTTCTAGCAATATTTTTAGTTCCTGAATTGTCTTGTGCCACAGCAACATTGATTTACTTTGATCTACAACTAAAGCTACTTCTAACCAAGGTTCCATCTCTGGTTGTAAAACTGGTATCCAAAGTTGAGTTTGGGCAATCTGTTCAATTGTCGCTGTTACATCCAGCACCATATTGACACCTGGTACTTGATGAAACAGATAACGAAGGGCACGAGCTAAAGGTAAAGGTTCTGGTAATGAGCGAGCATCTTTCAGCTTAATCCCTAAATTTCCACTCCCACCAGCTGATTTATGCTCGATCGGTTGAGCATAAATTTCAATTTTTTCTTGAGGTTGATGCGAACCTGAAGGATGACCATGACGAACGAGCGGATCAGTTGGGGAAAGAGAAGTTTCAGCATCAGGTAGTGGTAACTGCTGAGATGATTCTTTAATTACAGGAGGAGCATATACTACTGAGCTATATTGCTGTACTTGCAACGCGAGCCAAATTGTATCGGCAATTTCTTCTGGTCTTAGTCCGATGGTGCCGAGATTTTCAATCAATTTTTTTGAGCGATCGCGCATAATCATTCCGGTTATTCGAGAGATTGGAGTAACTGGTCTAGCAAAGTCTTTTTATCAGTCTCCGCGATCGCAAATTGACGAGCAAGTAAATAAACTACATTAAGTAATTGGTCAGTAGCTACTTTACCAGTTTCTCTGCGTGCAATAAACTCATTAACCAACTCCTGAATCTGATCTTGTTTAGTATCTTGTTCGAGATAAGCATTAACGATCGCAATCAAAGTATCTTTTTCTGGATTTTCTAGAGTAATCCGTAAACATCTTCTTAAAAAAGCTGGGGGGAAATCCCGTTCACCATTACTGGTCAAAATAGTGATCGGAAATTCGTAACAGCGCACTTTCCCATTGGTAATTTTAGCGGTACTATTATCATGAGTTTGGACTTCCACCACAGATTTTTGCTCAGGATTAGATTGACCATCATTAAATCTAGCGAAGCGAACTAATTCGGGAATTTTATACTCACCTTCCTCAAACAAATTAAGTAAATCATTAGGTAGATTAATATCACTCTTATCGATTTCATCAATTAATAAAACTCGTGGTTTTTTGAAGGGAAGAAAAGCCGTACCAAGCGGTCCCAAAGTAAAGTAACGACCAATCGAAATCGGCTCAACTTGCTTTAACTCTCCTTTAAGTAGATTATTATTTTGGAACTGTTGTGCTTGAGCATCTTGGAGACGAGCGATCGCATCATATTGATACAGCCCGTCTTTTAAGGTAGAGCGGGAATTAATGGGCCAAGATAAGACAGATCCAAGTTTAAGTTCATACGCGATCGCATAAGCGATCGAAGTTTTTCCAGTACCAGGATTACCTTCAACCAGCAAAGGACGACGTAAATAAATAGCAGCATTAACTAGATTTAGAAGTTTTTCACCTTCTTTACCTTCGTCATCTTTAGGTATTTGGAAAGTCTTTCCCCGCTTATCATTATTTTCTAATGTATCTACATCAACACATTCTTTTTCGAGATTCTCAGTTTGCTCAAAATTTCGCCATGTCGGAGGAGGAGGGAGTCTGGTAATCCCATCATGGGGGTCAGAATTGCCCCTAAAAATCTTCCAATCTTCATCAGGTTTTTGCTCTTGATTACTACTCATAGGTCACTCCTAAGATAATGTGGGAAACTTCCACTTTGGATTTTGGACAGTAGACGGTAAAAAACAATTAGCATCATCCCATAGCAATACCAAATGATATCCTAAATCTTCTCGTAGTCTATTCTCCCTATGTGCTTGTTTACGCCTAGTAAAGACACGATTTGGAAGATCAATTACACGACCAGCACAAACTAATTTTTCCTGTATTTCAACGCAATGATTTACCTCTGAACTATCGTACCTAGTCCAAATCACTATAGGTATACCATCATCCTCTATAATCGACTTAAGAAATTTATCCCTTTGAAAAGGTTTTTCTAAGACTACTCCTAGCTTATTTTCTAGATAAATCGGTTGAGAGATAATAGGAAAATCATCAGATGTCGGTGAATCTTGGTATCTTTTTATTACTAAATTCCAATTTACTTTCCAGGGTTTATCTTGAACCAATTTTTTGACTATAGCGTTTTTCTTATCCTTTCTCTTTTCCCTTTCTGTGATGATAAATCTACCTAAATAATGTAATAAAACATTGAACTTTGCTCCAATAGGGTAAATTTTGGTTTGATACAAATCAAAAAAATCCCATTTATCAATATCAAAATCCTTAGAATATAACAGATGTTCTGGTATAAAAAAATCAATCGTTATATTATTTAAGCTTTTTTCTGTATTCAAGATCCATTGTGATTCATTTAAAAAAAGGTTTATGGCAACTTTCAATTCTGGCAATGATAAAGATAAATTCGCAATATGGGTACGTTTATCATAATATTCTATATCTTTAATTTTCGCTAAGATTTTTGGTGATATATGTGATATATATTCTGAAGTCTCATCTTCCCAATCTGCAAATAAAATACTAGATCCGAATGCTTCGCCCTTTTCTACGCCGAGATCCCTCAAAACATTCTTAACTGAATCTTATTGTGCTATAGTCGATCGCTTTGATGCGTAAATGGCCGAGGGCAAAGCATTTCGGTCATGATTCTCTGGTTTTAGGCAATTCTGATCTGCCGAAATGCTTTGCCCCTACAAATCTGGACAAAATTCTGTTTTGGTTTATTTTTAGTTCGCTATATTTAATGTATCTTTATTGGTAGTAGTGTCGATCGCGAACCCTCCGATCCTAAGAGCTAGCGATTTAATTTTACTGTTTTCTTTCCCGCTTATCTACGCCCATTTGTTCAACTCTTGCAGCTAAATCAATTCCAACTACTACGGTAATATCTGACCAAATATCTCCGGTTGATTCTACTTTTATTTGACCAATTCCGAGCTCATCTTTCAGAGCTTGTGCTACTTGCTGATTACCATTTTGAACAATTATTTGACTTTCGGATAAAGGCATTTTGGCTGAATCAACTTCGTGGTCGCTAATATAAGCATTTTCAAAACCTTGATTTTGAAAAAATACTAAAGTCTTTATTCCTGACTCTTCTCGACCAGTAGCATTTAAAATCGCGATTTTTGTTGACTTGAGAGCAGCAGCATAATCTGTCTTTTCATTGACTTTTTTATCTTCAGCAATTTGGGTGTGAAAATCAAAATATTGCTCTAAAATTGGACTAGCTTTTTCCGGATCTTCAATCCAATAACTCAGGGGATATTCATGGGGACGACTAAACCGACCCGGCAGCATGACCATATTCATTTTTTCTTTACCACTACTAACTAAAAACTGTCCGATCGCTAACATTTCGCTAATTTCTAAATTAGTATCAATATTATTTTTTGCTACTTGCAATATTTCCGGTAGTTTCACAATCGTTCTGGGTTGTAATACTGACTGTAATAATGCTTTTAAAACTTGTTGCTGACGCTGAACTCTACCAATATCTCCTAATTCATCATGACGAAAGCGCACATATTCTTGTAAATGCTGACCATTAAGTCTTTGTTCCCCAGCTTTAAAGCTAATTTTTAGTTTTTGGGAGTGATCTTCATAGTGCATATCCTTGGGAATATTAATTTCCACGCCCCCTAAAGAATCGACGATCCGAGCAAATGCTTCAGTATCAATTCTGACGTAACGGTGAATGGGAATATTTGACAACGCATTACTAACGATTTTTACAGCTAGTTGCGCTCCACCTACGACGTTAGCATCGTTAATTTTATCAATTCCAACACCTGCAATTTGCACCAGTGTATCCCTGGGGATCGATAAAATATTAATTTGGTGTGTAGCTGGAATTAAGCGCACCAATAACATGGTATCACTATTACCTGCTAGTCCTTCTGCCACAGTATATTTATCTACATCATCATGTCCAGAGTTATCAATTCCTAAAAGTAAAATATTGACTGGTTGCCCTAATGTGGCGGGTATAATTGAACTTAAGCTTTCAGATATCTGTGGTGTTTGTACTGTTTTTTTATCGATTTTGAGCGGAGTTGCTGCTAGTAATAAAGCAGACAGAGCCCCAAAAGCACAGGAAACTCCAGCCACACCTACTAAAAATAGCTTAGGCCAAATTTTTTTCATGCCACCGACCAATTGATTTTGATTCATATTGCGATGGTTTTGACCCATTGATTTTTTGTTCATTTTTTACTCTCCTCATCCACACCTTTTCTAAAATTTCTGTAAGCTAATAAAGCCATACCATAAGCTGCTGCTGTTTGAGTCGATTTGAACACTGATACCTGTAAGTAACGTCTCCGAATCGCAGTCCAAACCGAGTTTTTTGCACCTCCTCCCGCAGTATAAACCCGAATTAGTCGGGTAGCACCCAATTCTTGCAATAGATGATAACCCTGTGCTTCGATCCGAGCAATACTTTCGAGCAAACCATGCAAAAATTCAACGGGATCAGCGGGACGTGGCTCTAGTCTTGGTGGTAGTTTGGGATCATTAATGGGAAACCGATCGCCTGGCTTAATCAAAGGATAATACTCTAAATAACTTTGTTGGTCAGGATCGATTTTTATACTGAGGTTTTCTATTTCCGCATCAGTAAAAAATTGTCTTAATACTATACCACCAGTATTAGATGCTCCTCCAGTCAACCATAAATCTCCCAGACGATGACTATAAATTCCATACCGACTATCATCTACCCGATCGCGACTGAGTAATTTTAACACTAAGGTTGACCCCAGCGAAGTGACTGCTTCCCCTGGTACTTCAGCCCCACTTGCTAAAAATGCGGCGATGCTATCAGTTGTCCCTGCACATACAACACAATTTTTCCTGATTCCAAATTCCTTCGCAATTTTTGAGCTGATTTCACCAATAATTGTCCCTGGTTTGACAATTTCTGGTAAATGTGGTAAGCATTTAATCTCATAAATCCAATTGGGATAGGATAAGGTTTCTGGATCATAACCAAGTTTTAAGGCATTATGATAGTCACTGATCCCGATTTTCCCATGGAGCAGAAATGCTAACCAATCTGCTTGATGCAAAAAATAGCAGTTTTCGCTAATCGATCGATAATTTTCAATTAACCATAAAAGCTTTACTAAACTAGAAGTTGCACTTAAAACAATATGGTTTGGTGGTGCAATTTTCCTTAAATTTTCGATCAGACTTTCTCCACGACCATCATTATATAAAATTGGCGCAGCGATCGGTTTACCTGTCTGATCACATAATAAAACCGTACCTGAAGTACCATCGATCGCGATCGCTTGAATTTCCTGACGTAAATCCACCGGAATTTGGGCAATTAATCCAAATAAGGCTGATTCCCACATTCCGATCCAATCTTGAGCTTGACTAGGCGAATAAAAATTATAACATCCTTCTGCCTGAATAGCTCCATTTTCATCAATAACTAGCGATCGCGCTCCGGAAGTTCCAAAGTCAATTCCCAGATATAAACTCATAACCTATTTTTGGATATCTTGGCAAATATCGCGCTCATTATCGGTGAGATGAGCTGTAGAATTATCGAGATAATCATGGAGCCAATTACAACCATTTTTGAGAATTTCATTTAAATGAAAATTCCAGATTAACATTTTGTCTTCACTCACTATAAATAACATTTTTTGATTTTTATCTGGATTAAAATTTACACTTGTTACCTCACTATTATAACCCTTCAAAGTATCTAATAAATTCCCATCACTACTCCAAATTCGGACTGTTTTATCATCACTACCAGAAGCAATTAAAGTTCCATCAGGACTAAAACTTACCCAATATACTTGACCAATATGACCTTCTAACGGACTACCGGTCATTTCTGTACCATCAAGATTCCACAATTTTATAGTTCTATCCTTACTCCCCGAAGCAATAATTTTGCCATCAGGACTAAAAACGACACTATTAACCGCAGCTTTATGTCCGGTGAAGGTATTGAGCAACTTACCAGCATTATTCCAGAGATTAACCGTTTTGTCATCACTAGCCGAAGCAATTAATTTACCATCGGGACTAAAGCTCACCCAATTTACCCGATCCTTATGACCAGTCATCGTTTTTAAAACTTTACCTGTTCCCACACTCCAAAGCTTGATCGTATGATCATCACTAGCTGAAGCAATCATCGTACCATCAGGACTAAAAGTCACCCAATTCACGGCTTGAGTATGTCCTGTAAAAGTTTGTAATAATTTACCATTACGATCCCATAATTTTATGGTTTTATCGTAACTACCACTCACAATTTGTTGACCGTTAGGACTAAAACTGACACTACTCACTACGTCTTGATGTCCGACTAGAGTATTAATTAATTTCCCTTGTAAAGACCAAATTTTTACCGTTTGATCTTTACTAGCTGTCGCGATCGCTAGTCCATCTGGACTAAAATTAGCTCCTAACACATTAGCAGTTGCAAAAGCTGTGGATAAAATATTATTCAGTTTCCAGAGTTTAACGCTATTATCCACACTACCAGAAGCTAAGAGTTGACCATCGGGGCTAAAATTCACACTCAAAACACTATTACTATGTCCTTTCAACGTTTTCAATAAATTTCCATTTTGATCCCAGATATTAATGGTATTATCCCAATTAGCTGAAGCTAAAAGTTTACTATCCGGACTAAAACTAATACTCAAAATTGTATCACTAGCTTTAGGCAGAGACTTGAGCAACTTCCCATCAATACTCCACAGTTTAATCTCTCCATCAGCACTAGCAGTTGCAATCTTCTTCCCATCCGGACTAAAACTGAGACTATTAATTGAACCATTAGCTGCTGGAGATGTTAACTTTGGCTTTTTTTTACTCAGATTAGATAGTTGTTCATCCCCAAGATTTTTGATAAATTGACCATCTTCATTCCACAGCTTAACGGTTTTATCACGACTAGCAGAAGCAAGGATTTTTCCATCCGGACTAAAATGAACATCTAGAACTGGTAAAGTATGTCCTCTCAAAGTTTTTAATAAAGTTCCGTTGATATTCCATAATTTAATCGTATGATCAAAACTAGCCGAAACAATGATCTGACCATCCGGACTGAAATTAACACTAGAAACACTATCTGTATGTCCGATGAAAGTTTGAGTAGGATTTGGATTAAATTCACTATTAACATCTTGGCGTTGCCAGAGTTTAATCGTCTTATCTGCACTAGCAACAGCAATAGTTTTCCCATTCGGACTGAAACTCACACTATAAAAACCAGTCGCATTGTCCGGAGGATTTTTGCCCTTATTATTAGCTTGACTATCACTTAAACTTTGCACCCACTGTCCATTACTATGCCAAATTTGCACGGTGCCATCTTTACCAGCAGAAGCGATCGTTTTACCATCGGGTGAAAAGGTCACACTACTCACCCAATCGCTATGTTTTTCTAAGCGGTTGTATTCTTGCACTCCCAAGGTTACTTGCTGCAATTTATCAACTGTTTGAATTTGTAGATCAGCTGGTACTTGAGTATTTTGTAATTTTTGACCAGCATCAACACTAGCAACTAGCGATCCTAGTTGATCATTAGAAAGCAGCAGTGCATCTGACTTAGAATTAGTCATGGCAATTTCTGCCAATTTCTTTTGTGCATCTGCATGCCATGCGAAGAATCCTGCAAATGCAGCCAAAACTGCTAGGGTTAATCCCGCAAAAACTGCGAACCGCAATCGCCAATGTAAAATTTTATTTAATCGCTGTTGGGTGATTTTTCGTTTCTCTTTTTCATCTGCTAATTCGGCTAAGATTTTTTTGTCCTGTTCCAGTTTTTCAATTTGATTCTGACTGCTTTTATATCGCTGTCGCAATTCCTCTACTTCATTTTTAACTTCAACTTCCTGTTGTTCGCGGATCAGTTCTGCTAAATAATCGTGAATTAGTTGATAGAGTTCGGTGGTATCTTCCCAGACGCGAAATAACAGCCCCGAACCTTCTAAGATTTTTAAAACTACATCTAATTTATCTGCTTCATTTAAGGATGTTAAACTTGATTCTAAATCCCCACGACTTTTGAGCGGACGGGTATCTTCCTCTGTAGTTAAAAAAGATAATACTAATTTGGCGGCACGTTTATTTTCTAACCCACAGTCTTCAATGACTTTTTCTAAAAAACTTTCTACTAATTTTTCTTTAGGACCAATCCGTTGATATTCAGCTAGGGTAGTAATATTTTTAGATTGTAGTTGTGCTCCCACAATTTGTAATTCAATCGGACGTACTTCTCCTAAATCTCCAGCTAAATCTTGGACTAATTGATCAATTAATTCAGATTCTAAGTAAAATTGAGCTGCTTGGGTTAAGCTTTTGATTACTTTTTTCGCATCTTCAGTAGTAAAATTGCCTAAAGGGTAGCGAATATTTTTGCTGAGAATATCGTTATTGATTGGTTCTAAATCTATGAATCGACTACTCTCTAATAAGTAATAAATATAATCTTCGCGCAGAGCTAAGATGATTTTTACATAAGCGGTATTTAAGCAGATTTTTAAAAATTCAAAGAATTCACGTCGTTCTGATTGCTTTTTACAAACAAAGAAAAATTCTTCAAATTGATCAAAAATTAAAACTGTGAGTAGATTTTGTTCGGCATTTTGTTGGAGTTTTTCGGCGATCGCTTCCAGGGTATTGGTAGCAGCAATTATGGCTCGAGCTAGGGTGGTCATCCAATCTGTATAAACAGAAAGAACCACTGGGACTACATTCCGAGCGTTGATCTGCTGAAGTTTAAGTGTTGGTACTAATCCCGCGTTCACAATGGAGCTTTTACCTACTCCTGATTGACCATGAATTATGGTTAGTTTATAATCAGCTCTTTCCATCCGTTCTAGTAAGCGATTAACATCTTGCTGACGACCAGAAACAGTAATTTCCGAGGGTAATGTGGTGGGGTAATTAACTGATTCTAAGGAAAGATTAATTGCTTGTCTTGATGGTTGAAGACGACCAGCACCAATGAATGCTCTATATCCATACTGAGCTTCAATTGTGCGTTGTTCTTGTTTAATTTCAAAAGCTTTTAAATATTCCCCTTGTTGATAGTACAGCGATCGCAATTCTCCTAAAATCCGAATATAAACTCGCGGACCATACTGGGGATCGTTTTCTTCTTTAGCGATTTCTAAATTCTTCACTGCTTCGGTAATATGACCTAATTCTCGTTGAGCTTTCGCGAGCAGTAATAAGCAACGACTTCGATGTTGGTAATAAATCGGTAAATTTAGAGGTACGCGATCGCTAATTGTCGCTAAAATCTCCAGGGATTTTTTGGCATTTTGTTGGGCTGATTCCCAATTTGAATTTTGTAAAGCTAGATCAGCTAAAAAACTATAATCTTGCGCTCGATTTATCTCTAATCCTGGATTTTTATGCAAACTCAAAGATTTATATACTAATGCTTCTAAGGTTTCCCAATCTTTTAAAAGTTGTAAAACTTCTCCCAAATGATTAATTACTTTTGCTACGACATCTTCACGCTTTGCTTCGGTAAAAATATGAATACATTGCTCTAAATGTCTTCTGGCTTCTTCTAAGTAAATTCGATTTAATTTTCGCTCAGATTCGGCTAAATTACGATAACAAATTGCACTCTTAAATAAGACTATCCCCCGACGTTCCAGATTGCCAATATTGGGTTCAAGACTGCGCCATAATTTCAGACTTTTTTCATAATGTTCTAAGGCGGTCTTATTTTGGTGTTTTTTATATTCATCTCGTCCTTCAATAAATTCTAAACTAGCTTCTAAAACTGGTTCTAAGGTTTCACCGCGATATTTTAATTCTTGTCGAGCTAATTTTAATTCTAATTCTAAAGCATGGTCAGCAATTGCTTTAACACCACTATTATTTTCGTAACCCTGCAAAATTGAATCAAATACCTGTTCAACATTGACCCGAATATAATCAATTAGTTCTTCTGTACTAAAGCTAAATTCATAGCTACTACTCCAACTATAAAAATCGCGAGCCAGATTTACCAGTTTTTGTTGAACTTGGTCATTAATCCATAACAATACGGGAAAGGGAAAACTTTTAGAAAATTCGTTCCGACTTAAATTAGTTGCTTGAAGCACTTGATCGATCGCTTTGACTGATTCTAACCCAAATACCATTAAAGCTGCTGGTTGCTCGTTTCCTAATTCAGCCAAAATGGTGGAATAGAGTTTAGTAACGGTATCAGACAGAACAATTTCGTGAATTTTGACCCGACATCTTTCCCGTAGTTGTTGAACAATGCGATCGCGGAGTACCCCATAATTACAGCGGACGACAATTAAGGAAAATTCCTCAGCCCGAGCAATTGTTTTTGCTAAAATCTGTAAAGATTCCTCATTTTTGGTCACTATAGTTTGGGGTTGATCCGTTTTAAGCATGATTTTGGTATTCCTGAGCTTCGGTCAGAATTGGGTTAATATCAAACCAAGAATTATCCCGATCGCGATATTCAAAGACAAACATACTCCTTAATAGGGTTTCATACCCTAATGACCCTCTCACATCTTTAGTTTTTGTGACTTGACGTAATGATTCCCACTGTTCAGCGGTGATCCCCCGATTTAAGTCATTACAATCTTGTTTAATCACCATTTCTAAAGTATCCCGTGACAAGGGTGGATCTTCTCTTTGTAAACAACGATAAAGTAATCCTAACAAATTTCGCACATGACCACCACTAATTAAACATAAACGATCTAAAGTTTCTGGAGCATCAAAAACTTCAGTAATTAATTGGAGTCTTTGTTCTGTATTTATGGTGGTAAATGCTCGTGCTAATACCATTTGTCGTAGTAGTTTCATCCCCGGTTCGTATATTTCACCCACCAGATGACGAACTGGGACCATCGGTAAGACTTTGGGGTTAACTCCCCCAAACCGAGTATTTAATCTCCCTAAGTCATTGGAGAAAATTAATTCCAGGGGAATTGTATAAACCACATGGCAATTAAGCTGGTTTAACTGCTCACCTCGATCGACAAATAAGTATTCCGATTGACTGCGTCCTGCTAAATTTTTCGAGGGATGAATCCGATCGAGGTTATCGACAATTACCACTAATCCTTTTTTATCTTGTTGTTTGAGTTTAGCGATCGCTGGCTCAAGTATTTCGTGATTAATTGCTTCAATAATTCCATTAGTCCGCGGTTCTAAATATTGCCTTAATAGTCCGCGAGTATCGGTACTATCTTTAGCTTTAGCCGTAATTTTGGCAATTCCGAAAGATAAGGAAAACTCTCCCTCTAAGTCATATACTTGCAACCGTTCAGATACACTTTTAATTAAGCCCTTGAATCCTTGAGGTTGGAGATGAATTTTGATTTTTTCTAAGCTTTCGCTCACCTGATGCGCGATCGCCAGTAATATATCTGTCACATCCACATCAGCCATATCCATATCTTGACTGGATTCAAAATAGACTACATGAAACCCCTGTAATTCTAATTCATATTTGAGCCGGAGCAATTCGGTAGATTTTCCACAACCGATATGACCAGTAAATAATTGACAGGTTCGTTCATCCGGAGCAAGACGAGTAATTGTTCGTTCCAATTCCTCAATGATTTTTCCACCTCTAACACTAGAAAAATCAATATAATATGCCCGATCCTCGGTATTCCCAACAATTATAGTTTTTGCAGGGTTACAAGCTTTATAAAATTTCTGCAAATCTAGTTTCATAATGAGCAACTTTTCCTCAGTAAGCGTGTTGCGTTGATCCTTAATATAGAAAGCGTAGCAACAAGAGCAATTATAACAGGGTTATTTTTCTTTAAGTAGGGGGAGATCCGTCTCCTACTTACCCCAAACATTTTCCTAACCAGCGACATTTTTCATCATCATCATCACCTCGAGCAGCTAATACATAGTTTATCTGGTTTGGTTGAAGGTTGGCGATCGAAGTCAATCCGGGGATATTTACCCCCAAATTTACCGTGGGTGGGGTCAATTTAGGTGTAATCGGGTTCATGTCCCAATTAGCTAGACTGGAATGAACACTAACTGCTAATATGGGCACTAATAGGATTACATTCCAGATGCTATTTTTCATTTTTACCATCTCCTTGTCAGCAAGGGAGACATCCCAATTGGATCGATGTTTGAGCATTTCTCTGTTGTAATTAAAGACAGTGTTTGGTTGACAATTGTTTCAATGCTTCGGGATGTTACTTTGGTAGCAAGTTAGCTACCGAGTAGTCACATCGATCTAGCAATGAACCGCTAAGATAATCTTCACGTTGATTTTCCTTAATTTCGCTTATTTGGGCAATCAGCGCAAATATCTTGATCTATCTTAATTATCCCCCGTTCCTAATCCAGGTGAGTAAAAACTAGGACACTATTGTCAATGGTTGGGAAAATCAAAAAAAAAATTGCCAATTATCGGGTTTCCCATGAAAATAGTCATGTGTCAGTTGCGTAGGTGACCCAAGTGGCATATCTTAGTACGATTAACTTATATTAGTGAACCTCACCAAACACTAATATAATTATATGCTGAGTAATACCAATTTAATGTGAAGTTGCACAGTTCTAGATCCCCCTAAATCCCCCTTAACAAGGGGGACTTTGACTTTTAATTCTGGCTCCCCATTGTTAAGGGGTCTACGGTTTACACACAAGTTGAGATAGAGTAAGGAGGGAAGGGAAGTAAGGAGAAAAAAGTAGTGGAAAATCCAATTTTAATTCATGTGCAACAATGTCAGGGAACAGCATTCCCAGACCCAAGACTGGGAAAAAGAGGGGCTTCATTGTATACAGCGATGGCACAACATCAATCAATAAATATTCGGAAAATCAGTAAAAATAGAGCCGAGCAAGTTGGATATTACCGATTTTTAGGGAATAAGAATGTAAAAACTGTAAAATTAGTCGTAAGTTTAGGAGAGCATTGCGCCTTACAGGTAGATGGAAAACACCAGGTCTTAGCGATAGCGTGATAGTAGTGAAATTAACTTACAGTCTCACAAAGGAAGATTGAAATCCGAGGGAATTGGAGTAGTAGGAAACAATCAAGATGTCGGATTTTATCTGCATCCAACCCTGGTATTAGATGCAGAAAATGGATGCCCACTAGGAGAAGGGGCGTATTGCAATACGCCCCTACAACGCAGTGGAAGCTGTAGAAATCAATCCCCCAAAAGGTCAACAACCGATTCACTGGCGATTACTCACTACACATAGAGTAGTTTGTATTGAACAAGCGCTACAAGTAATTGAATGGTACAAATGGCGCTGGCGGATTGAACAATTGTTTGCTACCCTGAAATCCGTTGGCTTAGATATCGAAGCAACTCAATTAGAGTCAATTAAATCTATTCAAAAATTGAGTGTTTTAGCTCTATCGGTAGCTGTCAGAATTTTGCAGTTAATTGTCGGGTGTGACCAGCCTGAATTACCTGCAACCTACGCATTCAATGATGAACAACAGCAATGTTTATCCCAGATTGCTCCGACGGTTTCCGGGCAAACTTTGGCACAGCAAAATTCTGCTCCACCTCATTCTTTACCTTGGGCAGTACGGGCGTATTGCAGTAGGGGCGTATTGCAATACGCCCCTACCGATTATTGCTCGACTGGGTGGTTGGCCTGGCTATCGGTCTCAAAAACCGCCGGGAATTACTACCTTAGTGCGCGGACGCGAGCCAATTTCAATCCTTTTTTTTATGGCTGGAAACTCGCTCTAGGTATGGTTGTGTGTACACCGTAGCCCTTGCAGGGAAGGGGGTTGGGGGGTTAGGTCAGATCTTATGAGAATCGAGCATTAAACAGTCCTGCTTGATGGGGGGAAACTTTAATATTAGTAAAATCATTTCACTAGAAAAAATATTCTGCAAATTTAGATAACTTTTCTCTCAAAAAAAAACCTGATTATATGGAATTTTAACTGCATAAAGAAATCGTTTTCCGATTTTTTTTCTGAGATGAGTTTAGTGTGATGGAAGTTTAATCCCTTCTCACCATTTTCAATGATTGGAAAAAAATAAGTTTTAGTCGTTACTAAATAGAAATTTCGATCGCTAAAACGAAAAGGAAAAAAGCCGCAAATATTACCCGAGTAAAAAATATGGTTGGAAATAATCTACACATCAAACGGTTGCTAGAAACTAAACAATGTCAGGGTGGTGACTTGAGAGAAGCACACCTAGCCCGACTTAATCTCAATGGTGCTAATTTAAGTGGGGCTAAATTACTGTTAGCGAATATGAATGGGACTCTATTAAACAGAGCAAATTTAAGTGGAGCAGATTCTCAGTTTTGCTAATCTAGTCGGAGCAGAGTTAGGAGAAGCAATCCTGAGCGGAGCTGATGCTAAAGGAGTTAATCTCTTGGAAGCTCAATTAATTAAGGCTAATTTAAGTGGGGCAGACTTGGGGTTTGCCAATTTGGTCAAAACTAATCTCAACGAAACCAATCTTAGTGGTGCTATTTTAGACGGAGCAAATCTGATTGGGGCTCAGCTAAGTGGTGCTAATTTGACTGGTGCAGATTTAGGTGGTGCGAATCTCGGCTATGCTCAATTAGCAATGGCCAACTTATCCAATGCTGATTTAAACGATACTCGGTTGGTTGGTGCAGATCTGCGAGAAGCAAATTTAAGTGGTGCTAATCTAAGTAGTGCTAATCTTTTACACGCTAATTTGATGGGAGCTAATTTAACTGGGGCTAATCTGCATGGTGCTAATCTAACTAATGCCCAACTTGATGGTGTAATTGGGCTGGGAAGGGTAGAGCCAATCCCCAGTATGCCACAACCAGTGCCCAAAGCAACTATTGCGTCATCTAATTATGGTGGTTTAAGTTTTTCAGAATCAACCTTAACCTCTAATGTTTTCCCGGCTGTGGTGTTACCAGATTTTAGTGCGATTGAGAAAAAATAAAAAGTGAAAAGCTGGAATAGATACTTTTCACTTTTGGTGGAGAGTTCTAAGGACCTGGGAAATATCGCGATTTCTGATTACCTCCACTGTTTTCCAGGGACTACCACCCAGCACTCATAACTGATCAACTGCTTAAATTGAAGGCGATCGCTATCAAAATGAAAAATATAGATAATTTGGAAATAAATAATATTAGACTTTCAGCTTATTTTTTTGATATAATTCTACAGCAATCACATAAGGATAAAAAGGTTTTGGTCTTTTTGTTACTACTTCCCAATCAAGATTAGTAGGAGGATTTAAAAAATTTTGATAAGCCAAAGCCATTTGTTGTGCTGCTTCAGAAAAAGACATTTTTCCAGTAGAGGTTCCCAATCCAGGACAAGCAATAATTTCGATCAATTTAGAATTTTGTTGATTATGCTTTCTAACTGTTAATAACATCGCCCACATTGCCCAATAAACATTATCTGTATGAGCGATAGGTTGAGGTACACGCATGGTAGGAGTATGGGCAATAAAAGGATGTTT
This sequence comes from uncultured cyanobacterium, assembly GCA_963744145.1. Lineage (GTDB taxonomy): Bacteria > Cyanobacteriota > Cyanobacteriia > Cyanobacteriales > CAWUOF01 > CAVUSO01. The sequence goes on from CAVUSO010000001.1 coordinate 4,872,824, forward strand.
AATATGTCCAGTTTCTACTATTAAAGATGTTCCAATCGGTTGTTCTCCTAAATATTCTTCCAGTATTTGTTTTTGCACTTTGTTAACTAAATCCTGACCGAAAAAATTAGCGATCGCTAAGTCAACCCCACCATCCATTAACCCAAAAGAGTTAGCAGCAGAAACCATACAATCAAATTGGGACAATTTTTCAAACTTACCTTGGATAATTTCTACATTAGGCAAATGTTGGAAAGCTTTTTCCCAACATTGACATAATTCTAATTTTGGATCAACTAAAATTAATCTTTTCATAACTAATTTTAAATACTTTTTTGTTATCATAATCGGACTGTGGGAATTCAATTTTGCCATCGAATCCACAATCTACAGGTAGGATATTGATTTTTCCTACCTGTAAGATAGTACAGTTACTAATCAGTTACGGTAAGCATTGCTTGATCAACTGCTTGTAAAGCCAAATCGATTTCCTGGGCAGAAACTATTAATGGTGGCACAAATCGGATCACTTTTGGACCAGCAGGTACTAATAATAAACCTTGAGCGATCGCTGCTTTAACCACATCGGCTGAAGTTAATTTCACTTCTTCTTTAATTTCCATTCCATTCATTAAGCCCCAACCGCGTACTTCCGCGATCAGCTCTGGATATTTAGCCGCGATCGCTTTTAATCCATTTCTCAATTGTTCTCCTCTTGCTAAAACATTAGCTAGCAAGTCTTCCTGTTCAATGGTTTGACAGACAGACAAACTTACTGCACAAGCAAAAGGATTACCACCAAAAGTGCTAGCATGATCTCCTGGTTGAAAAATAGCACAGAAAGACTTAGCCAACATTGCACCAATGGGAATTCCACCAGCTAAACCTTTAGCACTGGTGAAAATATCTGGCTCAATCCCCAAATTTTCATAACCCCAATATTTACCAGTACGTCCCATTCCGACTTGCACTTCATCCAAAATTAATAAAATACCTGTTTGATCACAGATTTCCCGAATTCTTTGAAAATAAGCTTTATCTCCGGGTCGAACTCCACCTTCTCCTTGGAGAGCTTCTAACAGAATTCCACCAACCCGACGTTTATCTTGATTTAGTGTAGCGATCGTTGTTTCGAGTGCAGCAATATCATTGTAAGGAACATAAGCAAATCCTGGCATTAAAGGATCAAAATTTTTCTGATATTTGGGTTGACCAGTTGCTGTAATCATGGCTAGAGTACGTCCGTGAAAACTAGCATGAGCGGTTAAAATTACTGGCTCATCTATATTTAATACTGTATGAGCATATTTACGAGCTAACTTAACTGCTCCTTCGTTTGCTTCAGCACCCGAATTACAGAAAAAAACTTGGTCAGCACAGGAATGTTCTACTAACCATTTGGCCAGATGATATTGTTCGGGAATATAATAAAGATTAGAAACGTGATGGAGTTTTTGAATTTGATGAGTTACTGCTGCAACTAAGGTAGGGTGCGCGTGACCCAAGGTACAAGTAGCAATTCCAGCTACAAAATCTAAGTATTCTTTTCCTTCCATATCCCAGACCCGACAACCTGCACCCCGTTCGAGGGTGATCGGATATCGTCCGTAGGTTGACATGATATAATGGTCATAATCAGTTGGGTTAAATTGATCAGATTTTGGTGATGATGCGTCAGCGATCGCTGAGGATGGAGTTAAGGTTTCTGGACTCACGATGTAGTTTCCTTTTAGGCTGAATGTTTCTAATTTTAGGTTAGCCCACTTCTAATTTGCTTAAACTTGGGAAAGTTAGAAGTTGTTGACATATATTGAGTCATAGTCCCGCTTCTATTCTTCAATTTGTAGCATAAAAGTTGCAGAAAATGAGTATAATTACTTAAAACAATGCAAATGGTAAAAATTGTTACTATTCTGACGAAAATATTATTAAGATTTTGGCGGGGAATAAATTTCCAGGCATCTAGGCGATTAAAATTAATTTTGATTGTAGTTTTTTTATGTTTAACCTTGCGAACTATTCCCGAATTTGTCCCGATTCGAGCAGCAGATTTGGCTCAAGATGGACAAGCAGTTGAATTTAGCGATCGCGATGGATTACCTTTAGGAACCTTACTTACTCGTGATCAAAACCATACCATATTTGTTCCATTAAGTCAAGTTTCACCTGATTTTATTCATGCAATTATCGCGGCTGAAGATCAAAGATTTTATCATCATGGGGCACTAGATTTATCAGCGATCGCTCGAGCAATTTTAGAAGCAATCCAAGCTAAAAAAATTATGTCTGGTGCTTCTACTATTACTATGCAATTAGCACGTATTTTATCTCCCCATCCTAGCAATTTATTAGGCAAAATCCAAGAAATATGGCTAGCTTGGAGACTAACAGCAGGAATGAGCAAAGATGAAATTCTTTTTGCTTATATTAATCGACTACCAATGGGTGGTAATATTTATGGAATAGAAGCAGCAGCTAGAACTTATTTTGGAATGTCCGCAGCGGAACTAAATCTAGCCCGATCAACTATCTTAGCAGCAATTCCTAATGATCCTAATTATTTTAATCCTAATTATATCTGGACTCCGCTAAAAAAACGCCAAAAATATATCCTCGATCGCATGGTTCAGGATCAATATATTACCAAAGTTGCTGCTGAACAAGCAGAGAAAGAAACAATTTTAACCTTATCTCCCAATCAGGGAATAATTGCTGCACCTCACTTTCTATTTTGGTTAGCAAATCAACTTCCCCAAGCACATTCAGCTCAAATTAGAACTACTATCGATCGTCCACTTCAGCAATTTATCGAAGCTCAAGTTAAGCAATTAGTGCAGAGTTTAACTCCTAATAATGTCCATCATGCTGCTGCTTTAGTAATTGATAATCATACCAGTGAAGTTTTAGCTTATGTTGGTTCTCCAGATTATTTTAATCAAACCGAAATGGGTCGGAATGATGGTGTACAAGCTTTACGTCAACCGGGATCTACTCTGAAACCTTTTTTATATGAATTAGCTTTAGCAAATCATATTATTTATCCCCAAAGTATTCTCGCAGATATCCCCACATATTATGCAATTCCCGATGCTAAACTTTATACTCCGATCGATTATAATGAAACTTTTCAAGGTGCAGTCAGAGTCAGAATTGCCCTAGCTAATTCTCTGAATATTCCAGCGGTTAGACTGTTAGAAAAAGTCGGAGTAGAAACATTTTTAACTCGGTTACAGCAACTCGGATTTGAACACTTAAATTATCCTCCAGAATACTATGGTTTAGGTTTAACTTTGGGGAGTGGTGAAGTGAGCTTGTGGGAATTAGCTCATGCTTATTTAATTTTAGCTAAATTGGGAACTGTTACACCACTGGTAACTACTATAAATGAAAATCAACCACAGCTAAAAATAACTCAAATTGATCCACCAACTAATTGGGCTTTAATTACAGATATTTTAAGCGATCGCTATGCTCGTTCTACAGCTTTTGGAGTTGATTCAGTATTAAGTTTACCATTTCCTACCGCAGTCAAAACTGGTACATCTTCAGATTTTCGCGATACTTGGACGGTGGGATTTACTACAGATTATACTGTTGCTACCTGGGTTGGTAATTTTAATGGTGAGCGGATGGAACAAGTCTCAGGAGTGATGGGAGCAGCACCATTATGGAATCGAATTATGTTACACTTACATGAAGATCACGAACCGGGAAAATTTCCCCCTCCTGAAGGTTTAATTAAATTACCAATTTGCGCTCAAACTGGTTTACCTCCACAAGCAGATTGTACTTCTCTTGTGCAAGAATATATTAATCCTGAAGATCAGAAAAATGTCAAGATCGAGCCGAAATTAGTAACCAGACGATCGCTAAAAATAGCTTTTCCGAAAAATGACGATTATTTTCTTATTTATCCAAATGAATCACAAAAATTAGAATTTCAGCTATCCACAAAACCTCCCCAACCAGTAGAATGGCAATTAAATGGTAAAAAATTAGCACTCCAATCTACAAATTCTTTATTTTGGCAACTTCAACCGGGTGAATGGACATTACAAATCAAGATGGGAGATTTAATAGATCAGGTAAATTTTCAAGTCCAATTAGCTGAAAATAAACATATCCAACGAGGATTTTCTCTGGGAAATTAAAACATGAAATTAATGATATTCTTGTTTCTATTGGTTAGTGTAATTACTAGCTGTCAAGCAAATTATCCGATGCTCAAGGATACGGAAATTCCAAAAATGGCGCTTAATTCCCCGAAAGTAAGTCTGGATGACGATCGCGGTAACTTGATCGATCAAGGACAAACAAGAACATACTATATATATACTCCTAAATCTTATCGACCTAATCATCCCTTACCTTTAGTATTAGCTTTTCATGGTTATGGTTCCCAAGGTAAAGATTTGGCAAAAAATACTGGTTTTAACGAGTTAGCAGAACAAAAAGGTTTTATTATTGTTTATCCCGATGGTATTGATAGAAGTTGGAATTTAGGAGGAAGGTTTTTTAATCGACCTGATGATGTTGATTTTGTCAAGGGATTGATTACACATATTAGTCAGGTTCGGGCGATCGATCAACGCAAAATTTACGCAGTCGGGGTCTCAAATGGTGGGTTTTTGGTGCAAAGTTTAGCTTGTCAAATTAATAGTCCTATAGTTGCTTTTGCTTCTGTAGCTGCAACTTTGCCCGGTTATTTGCGATCGCAATGTCATCCCGAAAAACCCGTTTCTATCCTAATGATTAATGGTACAGAAGATCGGAAAGTTCCCTGGAGTGGTGGTCAACTTTCCTATGGGGAGATTGTCTCAGTTCCGGATACAATCAATGGGTGGATTGAGCATAATGCTTGTGCTAATACTTCCGGAATTAAGCAGGTGATTAATCCGCGGGTTGAGATTACTCATTATCCTCAATGTCGTCTTAATTCGGAGGTGGAATTAGTTACTTTAGTGGGAGCAGGTCATATTTGGCCCAGAGGTGGTTCTGGCCCGAATGCACTGATTAATGGTAGTCAGGAAATTTGGAATTTTTTTCAACGTCATAGTTTTTAAGCCAAACTTGTGGTAAATATGATTAATGGCATAACTCAGGTATTCCACTTTGCCAGCACCCCTACTACAACTAAAACAAGTTAATTTATCAGCTTTAGTCGGAGGGAAATTGACAGCAATACCCCTACTAAAGGATATTTCATTTCAAGTTTTCCCAGGCGATCGCGTGGCGATCATTGGTCCATCTGGTGCCGGAAAAACTGCTCTCTTACGTTTATTAAATAAACTCAATTCTCCCCAGCAAGGATCGATTTATCTAGAAAATCAAGATTATCAGACAATTCCTGTGATCCAACTGCGTCAAATGGTAAGCTTAGTCTTACAAGAGTCTAAACTTTTAGGGATGTCAGTCAGAGCAGCGATCGCTTATCCTTTAAAGTTGCGACGCTTATCAGAAAAAGTAATTAGCGATCGCCTTGATTTTTGGCTAGAAAAATTGCATATTCCCTCCAAATGGTTAGAAAAAACCGAGTTAGAGCTTTCGGTCGGACAGCGTCAAATAGTAGCGATCGCGCGTGCTTTAGTGATCCAACCAAAACTTTTACTACTGGATGAACCTACTTCGGCTCTTGATGCGGGTAGAGGAGAACAAGTAATCGAAGTTTTAACTAATTTAGCCGATCAGGGTGAGACTACGATTTTAATGGTTAACCACCAACTTGAGCTAGCGGAACAATTTTGTAATCGGATGCTCTACCTAGATAATGGGGAACTGAGAGAAGATACTCAAGCAACCCAAGTAAATTGGGTTGCATTAAGAGAATCTTTAATCGCAGCAGAAGCAAAAGCCGCAGCTGAATGGGATTAAACAGAATTTAAACGCTCTTATTCGCGGGAGAATCAGCAGCAGTAAATAAACGGAAATACATAGAATTGAAAAATTCTTTGGTGGGAAACATCAAATAAGTAATCGGATTAATGGTGACAATAATGTCACGAAAATCACGCTTGGCTAAAGCTACGATCGCCCAAGATATCCAACCAGCAGACATGACACCGTAGGGATTTAGTTGACTATGAAACGGACCGAGTACCAACTTCCGGATCACACAGGGAGCATCTAAGCGACGCAGAGTAATTAAGTCTCCTAGAGTCCGCTTAGATAATTCATACAGCGGACTAAACGCTGGATTTACTTCTGCTTCTGAGGTATTAATCCAGAGTTCTTTAATGGCTTTATGATCCGATTTGGTAATGGTATTGAGAAATAAATCAGTTAGTTTTAAAGTCGAGAAAGTGTTCACTTCATAGGAATTTTGGATGGCTAAAGAGGAGCGATCGTGATGAACATTAACCCCATGATTGAGGATTAAAATATCAACATTTTGCAAACGGGTGATCAAGTCTGATTCATTACCTAAGTGCCAGTGCCAAACTTCTATTTCTGGATTAAACTCCGCATCAGTGCTAGTAGTTAGTGCCACCACCTTAGCACCTTGGCTAGACAATTCCTCAATCAAAGCACGTCCCAAAGTTCCTGATGCTCCAGTAATCGCCACCACTTTACCTTTGAGGGATAGACTTGTACCCAAAATTTTATCGATTAGGGTAAAGTAACCACAAAAATAAGCATTACCCTGATCAAAATGATGACGCCAGTGATAGGTACGATTTACTGTCCACTGGGAGGGAATTTCGAGCAGATCACCTGGTTTATGAGTTAGATCAGTTTGGAGAAGACATCCCTGAGAACGAGCTAACGCTGGAATTAAAAAGTTAAGAGCATAAAGACAACCAATCCACATCCCATAATTTTGGGTTACGATTGCGAGTAAAGCTGTTGCTCCGAGCATGAGGATCGATTCAGGGACATCATTATACAACTGTGCTTTCTGATACATCTCTAAGCTGGTCATCGATAAATCACGTCGATAAGCTTTGTGGTGCAAAGTATGGAAACTCTGTAAGGGTTTACAGTAATGTCCAGCTAGGTGATATATATCTCGCACAAATTCAGCCAAGAGGATGGAAAAGAGTCCCAACGGCAATTGGATGAGTAGTTGAGTAGATAGGAAATTGAAGTCCATCTGGTTTAGTAGCTTTTTTTTAAAAATATCCGTAAGTTTACCGTGTTATCAAGTTTTGTAGAAGATTTCACCATTTTTTTTTATTTTTTCATTGCCATTCCAGCTTGTGACTAAAAATTTGGCAATAACTCCGAGCTGGATCAGCCAGATGGTAAAATTTCGCCCATTACCATGATCAACCTGTCCTAGTCTAACGGATCAAACTCAGATTAAGTGCAATTTCATGGGTTATTGGTATTATTCAAATTATTAGGGAAAATAGCAATCACTCCTAATTTATGCTAAATTTAGCCGAGAAAGTCGAAGATAACTAGTTAATAAATATTCCAATAAATGTATCAGTAAATACTTGTTAATAACCTGGGTTCAACTTACATCATTTCCATGAAAAAAAATCTCTTTGTGGTGTTCAAACCCCAGAAAGAGATTTTGATTTGTGAGAGCAATTAAAATGGCTTACTAGATTTGACAGACAAGCTTATTATTGGCATTACGGACGATAGTGCCTGGTTTGCCATTAAATTTCACTAGACTATTAGTGCTGGTTCTGACCAGTTTCGGCAATTGCTTCGTAAGACAGTAGTTGATTTTGTCTGACCAAGCGTTTAGGTGAGTATTATATGATTGTTGATTCAAGGCAAATTTTTCTAAGCTTTTGCCATCCGATGAGGAATCATTATTAAATGAATCCGTGATCGGGGTGTCAGTTGTGATCGAAGAATCTTGAGCAACAGATGTATCAATTGGATATTTAAAACTCGCTGGTAAAACGGATGGGGATGGGATAGTATTTTGGTCAACCTCTATGGTATCTTGAGACCAAGCAGGCCAAGGTAGACTAATGATAACTAGGGCAAATAATCCCAAGCAGATTTTTGATTTCATGTAGATACTTTCTCCGTGATCTTCTGCAATTTATAGATTAGGCGTAAAGAAACAGAAAGCTATTCCTTAGCGATCGCCACCAGGGAAAGAGGATTTCGGCTCATAAAATCATCAAGCTTACGAATCCTCTACTCAGGTTTCACATTTATGATATCAGTTAAATCATAAGCTTGATCGACGGTTGATATCATCGCAAATATGCCTCTCCCTCTCGCTCGCACCAGAATCCGGGTTGTGCAAATAAGCATTCAACCAATTGCAACCCTGTTTTAGTACATGGTTTAAATCAAAGTCTAAATTCCACAAGATTATAGTATTGTCCATACTACCAGAAGCCAAGGTTTTCCCATCAGGGCTGAAACTCACGCTCAAGACCATATCCTTATGCCCACTCAGAGTCCGGAGTTCCTGACCTGTACTTATATCCCAGAGTTTGATAGTCCTGTCCTGACTAGCAGAAGCCAAGGTTTTCCCATCAGGGCTGAAACTCACACTCATAACTGACGCACTATGTCCTCCAGGTAGAGGCGATGCCTGACCTGTACTTATATCCCAGAGTATAATTGTTTTGTCATCACTAGCAGAAGCCAAGGTTTTCCCATCAGGGCTGAAACTGACGCTAAAGACGACCCCATTATGCCCAGTGAGGGTCTGGAGTTCCTGTCCTGTATTTACATCCCAGAGTTTGATGGTATGGTCAAAACTACCAGAAGCCAAGGTTTTCCCGTCAGGGCTGAATCTGACGCTCGTGACTATACCCTTATGTCCAGTGAGAGTCAATCCTGGCTGTCCTGTACTTATATCCCAGAGTTTGATGGTAGTGTCCTGGCTACTAGAAGCCAAGGTTTTCCCATCAGGGCTGAAACTGACGCTCAAGACCTCACCCTTATGCCCAGTCAGAGTCGGTCCTGGCTGTCCTGTATTTACATCCCAGAGTTTGATGGTACTGTCCTGGCTACTAGAAGCCAAGGTTTTCCCATCAGGGCTGAAACTGACGCTCAAGACCTCACCCTTATGCCCAGTCAGAGTCGGTCCTAGCTGACCTGTAGTCGCATTCCAAAGTTTGATGGTATGGTCAAAACTAGCAGAAGCCAAAATTTTCCCATCAGGACTGAAACTGACTTTACTAACCCAACCACCATGCTTAGTGAGAGTAAGGAATTGCTGATCCGCACTTAAATCCCATAATTTAATAGTCTTGTCATTACTAGCAGAAGCCAAAGTTTTCCCATCAGGGCTGAAAAAAACGCTATTAACAAGACTACTATGCCCACTAAGAGTATCGAGTTCTTGACCTGTATTGACATCCCAAAGCTTGATAGTCTTGTCCAAACTACCAGAAGCCAAGGTTTTCCCATCAGGGCTGAAATTGACAATCAAGACCGAATTACTATGTCCATTAATAGTCTTCCTGATCTGACCTGTATTGACATTCCAGAGTTTGATAGTCTTGTCATTACTACCAGAAGCCAAGGTTTTTCCATCGGGGCTGAAATTCACACTATTGACCACATCCTCATGTCCAGTGAAAGTCAGTCCTGGCTGACCTGTATTGACATCCCAAAGTTTGATGGTATGGTCAAAACTACCAGAAGCCAAGGTTTTTCCATCAGGGCTGAATCTGACGCTCATGACCCAACCACTATGTCCATTGAGAGTATTGAGTAGCTGACCTGTATTGACATCCCAGAGTTTGATGGTATGGTCAAAACTACCAGAAGCTAAGGTTTGACCATTAGGGCTGAAAACGACGCTTAAGATCCCACCATTATGTCCAGTGAGAGTACGAATTTTCTTGCCTGTATTTACATCCCAGAGGTTGATCTTGTTGTCCATATTACCAGAAGCCAAGGTTTGACCATCAGGGCTGAATCTGATGCTCATGACCGCACTAGTATTCTCAGTGAAAAGACGGATTTGCTCACCTGTACTGACATTCCAAAGTATAATTCTTTTGTCAAAACTACTAGAAGCCAAGATTTTACCATCGGGACTAAAAGCAAGACCACGGACTCCAAGTTTATGCTTGACTAAGCGATTGCGTTCTTTAACATCAAAAACTGATTGTTGCAAAGCTTCTTTCACTATTGAGTCAGCTTCTGGGTCATTCGTTTTGTTTTGCTGCAATTTATTTGCAGCCTGAATTGCGGGGATTAAAGCATCAAATGTTTGTCCATTATTCAGTAGTGATAAAGCTTCTTGCCCCTGAGCTTTGATCGAATTAACGTTAGCTTCTTCCCTCTTTTGTACAGCGTAGATAGTAGCCCCAATCGCGACGATCGCCACTACTGTCATCACTCCTAGCCCCAACCGTAACCGCACCAGGCGCATTTTTTCTTCTTTAGCAGCAGCCTCAATCCCATTGCGGCTAGACTGGATAAACTTAGTTTGCAGTTCCGTGACCGCAGGTTGCTTTTTGCCTTGATGTGCTTCTTGGAACCAGTTGTCTGCGATCGCAAATTCACTCCCCCGTAGCAGTAAATCATTGCTGTTACCGTAGTTTTTCCATTCAATCGCCCGACGCAGCCATTTAGTATGATTGCGGATATATTCCCGGTCTGTGTCTAGTGTTCTGAGTAATTGATTTAGATGGGCATAAAACTCCCCTTCCTTTTGCCTAAAATCAATCCACTGCACCTTGGCCAACTCAGGATGTAACTGGGCCGTGTTTACTTCTTGATACAAGATCGTAATAAAACGCTTGTTGAGTTTGGCTGCATATTCCACTTCATCAGCACAATAGGGAGAATTAATTGATCTTGGTGAGATAATAAATAAAAAGTTGTCAGCACTCTCAATCCCCCGATTAATTTCTTGCTGAAAATCTGCTCCTGAAGCGATACTCTCTTGGTCAAACCAAGTTGTCTTCCCTCGCATCTGCAATTCATCATTTAACTGACGGGCTAGATCAGAATCAGCTCTGGAGTAGGAGATAAAGACATCTAGAGAAGCGGCTGGTGGTTGGTGCAAACTTTCTGTAATAAATGCTTTCTGTAAAGGAGTCGGTTGATAGTGAGTTTTCTGTTCCGCCCCTTTTAACCAGACTTCCGCATGGCGCAAATTGTAGCCCCGTAATAAAATACTCGGGTTGCGGTTCTGTCGTTCCCACTTCAGTGCTTTACTCAACAACACCTTATGATCATCGTAATAGCTAGCTTCTTCTTGTAACGTATTGAGCAACTGAGCTAAATCGCGATGTAAGTCTGCCTCGGTCTGATTATTGGTCAAGTCGATAAATTGCAATGCTCGGATTACTGGCGGAATTTCCTCCAAATCTATTGTTCGGATTAACAGGGGAATAATCCGTTTATTGAGACTCAGCGCATAGTCAATCTCTTGCTGACAGTAATGTGATGTTAGTGCATCGGGAGAGATTAAGTAGACTATGTTATCTGCTTGTTCAATACCTCGATTTATTGCCTCCTCAAATACTTCCCCCGTTTGAATATCTGTTTTATTTGTCCAAACCGTGATCCCCGATCGCAACAATATCCCCCGCACTTGGTGCATCGTAGCAATATCCACTTCCGAATAGGAGAAAAACGCCTGGGTCATCAAGTTATTGGCATTTTTGATGCTCTCGCAAATTAACTCACAATGCAACAAGATCGGTTCACAGGGTGGTTGTTCTTCCTGAAACCGATATTTTAGCCATGCTTCTGCGGTTTCCCGTTCTTCCCCAACTAATAAATAGCGAGTTTGTTTCTGCTGCTGTTCCCATTCGATCGCTCGATTTAATAAAACTGTATGTTGCCGCACATAGTCCTGATGACGATGAAATATTTCGATTAATCCGCTCAATCCTTTCTCAAAATCATCAATCCCTTCCTGAACATAGATCCAGTTGATTTTGCTGATGATGGGGTGCATATTCGGGAAACTGGAATGTAATCCCTTTTCCTGATAGATTTGCCATTCTACTTCTGATTTACCAGGGTGACGCTGGTGCCAAGTCTCCTGACTGATTTGTCCGACGTGCAGGAGTGGAATAATTCGTTTTTTTAGTTGGATGGCTAGTTCAATTTCTTTGCGACAATAGGGAGAGTTAACCGAATGAGGCGAAATCAGAAACAGAAAGTTATCGGCTTTGGTGATCCCATCATCAATTTGATTTTGATAATCAACCCCCAAGGGAATATCATTGAAATCAAACCACACTTTGAATCCAGCCTGATCAAGTCGGTTTTGGAGTTGAGCTGCAAAGGCTTTACTATCAGCTCGACCATAGGAAATAAAAGCATCATAGAAACTGGTGTTGCCACTGGTGTTGGGCAGAGTCGAAACAGGAGTCTCAATATGGTTATTTAGAGATTGAGAGGTATCTATCATAAATTTTTCCAATGGCTAGAGAAATTCATTCTAAAATAGATTATGCCCCCTCAAACTAAAAATTAGAAAAATAGTGCGATTTTGATGATGGACAGATCCGAGATCCGGACAAAATTATCGCCAAGGTAAAGTTTTGTAAAAGGGTGGTAATAAACTCTTTCACAAATTTTGAGGATTGATATCACACTATTTCAGATGTTGATCAGCTAGAATCTTGATTAGATTCATATCTTTATGGTGAATTGGGATGAAAAGCAGTTTGGAAGTCCATATGTTTTAATGCCCACTGCCAAATATTATAACCGCGAGAAGTAAGATGAATGCCATCTGTAGTTAAATCTGGACGTAAATTCCCATCCCGATCGCTTAAATAGGAATAAAGATCCAAATAGGTAACATTTTCTGTCCGAGCAATCCTGGCAATTTGTTGATTCAGAGCGCGAATTCTGCGGTTAGAGATAGCACTAAAATTAGTTGGCATAATTGATTGAACTATGATAGTTGCTTCGGGGTGATAGTAACGTAAATCTTGCATAATTTCGCGGAGGTTATAGAGAATATGCTGATCGCTCATCCCACGACGAATATCGTTAATCCCAGCCATAAGATAAATGTGATCTGGTCGAGTTTGATCTAGCGCAGACAAACGGTTTAAAATCCCATCAGTAGTATCTCCAGAAATTCCTTGATTTAGCCATAATTGACCCCCTGGAAGTGCCTGGGGAGGAAACCATAAACTGAGAGAATCACCAATTAAGACCGCCAGACGATTAGATCCTTGTCCAGTCGCGATCGCTCGAGCTTCCTGTTCTAAAAGCAATTTCCATTCCTGATAAGTCGGTTGATTAATTGCTCCCGACCAATCATCAAAAAAACTATCTGAAGGTAAACGAGTATAAATTTTTCCAGCTTTAATTGCTGCTAATCGTTGCTGATATAATTGAGATCCAGAAACTGGTTTGAGAGTTGTATTTCTAGAAAAAGCCTGTAAATTAGAGGTAAGTTTCAGATCTGGCTGATTAAATTCTGGCGGTGTTACTACTAAATGGGGTAAACTTTGATCAATGGTAGATGCTGGGGAATTAACTAATTTAGATAGCGTCTCCAATGTGGGCTCGAACTGAGGTGGAATTGACACCGAAATTTGTCCCTTAGTTAATAAACTAAGGGTTAATAGACAAGGATCACTCATTCAGCATGACTCCGGAAAACTCTTCCTTACCTTTAACGGACAGAATTGCCAAATTCAGGAAAGTTTATCAATCAGCCACTCAAATTTGTCTATTGTTTGACTTATCCTATTTAATGATTAAATTTTCCTGGATTTAGTCCAGCCTAACTAACAATAGCAGAGATCAGGATGAATAGCTAGAATTCATCCCTTACCGCGATCGCTGATTTGAGTTGATTTAGAGATTAGCTATGCAACTTTTTGAGAATCGTCGCTAACTTTTTGCCGAGATTTTCTACCGATTCCTGCTTTTGCGGATCTTCTAACTTACCATGAGCATTAAAAGCTGTCTGAGCATGGGGAATGGCAATCTGATCAGGTAGGACAGTCACCTTAATATTTCCCAGGATCGATCGCAAAGTAACCAAACCACGTAAACCTCCTAATCCACCTGGAGAAGTGCTCATCAGTACAGCAACTTTATCAGCAAAACAAGCTAAAGGAGCTTCACCAGGAGCTGGACGAGATGCCCAATCAATCGCATTTTTTAAAACTGGTGTCACCGAACTATTATATTCTGGAGAAGCAATTAAAAGACCTTGATGTCCATTCATCAGCTCTTTCAACTTGAGGACATTAGATGGAAGTCCATCTTTCGCTTCTAAATCTTCATCAAATAGAGGTAGAGGAATATTACGCAGATCTAGATATGTCACCTCAATACCTGCTGATCTTGCTCCCCCAGCCGCAATTTGGACGAGCTTTTTGTTATAAGATTCAATGCGTGTGCTACCAGCAAAGGCTAGGATTCGGGGTGGAGTTGTCATAGGTTCTAGTGCGGAGCAAATTTGTAGGAATAGTTTTCATCAGTATGACACTAATGAGACATATTTTGGTATGGTTTTCCCCACCCAGCGGTATCCCTAGTCCTCAATCTGATTAGGGACTTATACCCAAACATCTCACTCAATCTAGATGATCATCTCAAATTGAAGTAGAATATTTTTTAGCTGATGTAATGAAGGCATATATATCTTCTACTTTGGTGTTAAAAGCTGTCACTAAACGGATGACGTTTTCACCGTTTTCTGGCCAGTTATAAAATTGAAATCCATCGGCTAACAGACCTTGAATTATTTTTTCTGGCAATTGAACAAAAATTTCATTTGCTTCGACAGGATAACAAAGTTTTACCTCTGGTAATGATATTAATCCTGCGGCTAATTGGGTGGCCATTTGATTAGCATGACTAGCATTGTTTAGCCATAAATTATCAGTAAGATAAGCTTCTAATTGAGCTGAGAAAAATCGCATTTTGGCAAATAAATGTCCACCCCGCTTCCGACGATATTTAACAGTTTCGGTTAACGAACGATCAAAAAATACTATAGCTTCAGCAGCGATCGCCCCATTTTTGCTCGCTCCAAAAGATAGCACATCCACACCAGCTTTCCAGGTAAGATCTGCCGGAGTACAGCCTAAACTTACCACAGCATTAGCGAAACGAGCGCCATCAAGATGTAATTTGAGATGATGAGCATGGGTGAGTTCAGCAATTTGGCGAATTTCTGCTAAGGTATAAACTGTTCCTGCTTCTGTTGCTTGAGTGATAGAAACCGCAGCTGGTTGAACGTGATGGGGAACACCTGACCCGGCTTGGTTTAACACTTCTGCTAAATCAGTTACTTGAATTTTCTGCTGTTCTCCAGGAATTGATACTAATTTAGCCCCACCAGTATAAAATTCTGGGGCACCACATTCATCAAGATTAATATGGGATTTTGCATGACAATAAATGGCACCAAAGGAAGGAGAAATTACCGATAAAGCGATCGCATTAGCTGCTGTACCAGTACCAACAGGAAAAACTGTCACCTGAGTTTCAAATAATTCTGATAATTTTGTTTCTAGTCTCTGGGTATATTCATCATTACCATAGGGCATAGCTGTCCCATGATTTGCCGCTACTAGTGCAGCGATTATTTCTGGGGATGCTCCAGTCACATTATCACTAGAGAAATTGATCATTTGCTGATTATCAAAACCTACAGTTAAAATTATATGACGGAATCATGTAGGATTACTATAGTCATCTATACTTGAGAAATTATTAAACCAAAAGGAGTTAATCTAATGAAGCAATGGCAACAATTTCTGGGGATATTTTCCTCAAGCAAGTTTCTGATCCTTGTGATAGTTTATACCTTGACAATCGGACTGTCAAGTTGTCAAGTTGCTTCCCACTCCAACAATACTCAAAATCCGAATAGTCCAGCAAACCCATCCACAGTGCTAGTTTACGGTTCCGGTGGGCAACCAGTCAATCTCGAATCGGGCAATGTCGTAGATGGAAATTCTCTAACTGTCCAAGAGCAAATCTATGATCATTTGATTAGATTTAAGCCCGGTACGACGGAAATTGAACCAAGTTTAGCTACATCTTGGGATGGTTCTGCTGATAGTAAAGTTTGGACGTTTAAATTACGTCAAGGGGTGAAGTTTCAAGACGGTAGTAATTTTGATGCAGCAGCAGTTAAATTTAATGTTGACCGATGGTGGGATGCAACAGATCAGTACGGGTATCGCAATGCTGGGAAAACTTATGAAATTTGGCCAGAATTATTTGGTGGTTATAAAGGTGATAAAAAATCTTTAGTTAAAGATGTCATAGTTGTCGATCAATATACTATTCAATTTGTGCTTAATCAATCTTTTGCTGTTTTTCCAATGGTGATTGGTTCGGGTAACTTTGGCATTGCTAGTCCTACGGCAATTAAACAAGCTGGTGCTAATTACGGAACTGGAAATTCTTTAGCAGTAGGAACGGGACCTTTTATATTTAAAGAATGGCGTACTGGCGATCGAATTATTTTAGAAAAAAATCCAAATTATTGGCAAAAAGTCAACTCTCCAATTCAACAATTAATCATTCGCTTTATTAC
This sequence comes from uncultured cyanobacterium, assembly GCA_963744145.1. Lineage (GTDB taxonomy): Bacteria > Cyanobacteriota > Cyanobacteriia > Cyanobacteriales > CAWUOF01 > CAVUSO01. The sequence continues at coordinate 4,889,220 of CAVUSO010000001.1, forward strand.
CGATCCCGCAGCAAGACTTGCCCAACTCCGAGCTAATCAGATTGATCTGACCGTAGATTTAGCACCAGATCAAATGTCAGAAATTCAAAGCGATCGCAATTTAGAAGCACTGGCACGTCCTTCTTTGAATGTCGGTTATTTAAGCCTCAATCCTAGTTATAAACCCCTAACAAATATCAAAATTAGACAAGCGATCGCCATGGCAATCAATAAAAAAGAGATCGTGAAAGCATTTTGGGGAAAATTAGGAATTAGTGATAGTCATTTTACTCCTCCTTCCTTAGCTTGGTCACAATCGCCAAAATTAACTGACTACGAATATAATCCCCAGCAAGCTAAACAACTATTAACTGAAGCTGGTTATCCCAATGGATTTGATTTAGACCTCTGGTATATGCCCGTTTCTCGTCCCTATTTTCCCACTCCCAAACCAATTGCAGAAGCTTTCGCAGCAGATTTAAGCAATATTGGGATTAGAGTTAAACTAAAAACCAAAGACTGGGCTGCATATTTAAGCGATCGGCAAAAATCACCTGGATATCAATCATTTATGCTAGGTTGGACTGCGGATTATGGAGATCCTGATAACTTCTATTATGCCCACTTCGGTCCAGGTTCTACCCAAGACTTAGGGGACTGGAAAAATGATCAAGTTATTCAGCTTTTACAGCAAGGAAGAGCAACAGTAGATCCAGCAATTAGAGCTAAAATTTACAGTGAAATTGACGAAATTCTCTTTAAAGAATTAGTCAGAATCCCAATTGTCCATTCCCAACCCCTTTTAGGAAAACGGAAAAATATTACTGGTTGGATTCCCAGTCCATCAGGTATAGAACCTTTGATCGGAATTGAAAAAAACTAACCTACCCACCATCAACCATTAATTAAAGAAGAATGTGGAAATATATCACCAAAAGACTACTAACTTTATTACCCGTTCTAATTGGTATTACCCTATTAGTATTCAGCTTTTTGCATCTAATTCCTGGAGATCCTGCTGTATTCCTCTTAGGAGAAAGAGCCACTCCAGAACAAACCGAATTTTTAAGAGAGCAACTAGGATTAAATCAACCGCTACCATTACAGTATTTGACTTTTCTAAGTAACTTACTACAGGGAAACTTCGGAACTAGCATCATTAGTGGCAAAAGCATTGCTGAAGAAATTAGCTTTCGTTTTCCCGCTACCTTTGAATTATCAATTGCAGCCATATTAATCGCATTAATCCTAGGAATTCCCGCTGGAATTTTGGCAGCAGTTTGGAAAAATAGCTGGATCGATAATTTATTAATGAGCGGCTCTTTAATCGGTGTTTCTCTACCAGTATATTGGCTAGGATTACTCCTGATTTATTTATTTGCAGTTAATTTACAATGGCTTCCTCCGAGTGGGAGAATTAGTATTGATGTCGGTTTGACTTTTAAATCAATAACTGGGTTTTATTTGCTTGATACCTTAGTAACATTCAACTTCAAAGGATTCAGTGATGCGATCGCCCATTTAATTTTACCAGCTTGTACATTAGGGACTATTCCCCTCGCGATCATTGCGAGAATTACCCGTAGTGCGATGTTAGAAGTGCTATCTCAAGACTATATTCGGACAGCTAGAGCCAAAGGACTATCTGAATATATCGTAATTTTCCATCATGCCTTAAAAAACGCTTTTTTACCAATCAGCACAATCATTGGATTACAATTTGGTACACTTTTAGGTGGTGCAATTCTGACCGAAACTATTTTTTCATGGCCCGGAATCGGTTCATGGATCTATGAGGGAATTTTAGCTAGAGATTATCCAGTCGTTCAAGGTGGAGTAGTTTTTGTATCGACAACTTTTGTAATCATTAATTTACTGGTTGATATTGGTTATGTTTTTATTGATCCGCGCATTGAGTATAAATAAACTTATACCAATAACCCATGAAATTGCACTTAATCTGAGGTTGATCTGTTAGGCTAGGGCAGGTTTATAATGGTGATCTGTTGGTGACAGAATTGATTGGTGAACCTGCCCCTACCAATTTTATCCTCTATTTGCAGGTTTTTGTAGGGGTGGGTTCACCGAGATTTTTGAGATTTACCTACTAATCATAAAAACCCACCCTCACCCACAGATCAATCTTATCAACGTATCTTTAAGCGTAAATTGGTATTACTTAATTATAGTTATAAAATAAAAAACTAGGCTAAATGCCTAGTAATTTTCGGGTGTTTGTTAAATAGGATGTGTTTGAGCTGCTAAGATTAGTTCGGATATCACTTAGCAGTTTTTTGTCGATTAGGTGTTTTAGACTAGCTTTATATATAATATTCATTAAATTTATTAATTAATAGATAAAAAAGTAATTCTTCTGAGTATGATAAATTTACTAACCTGACTATGCTAAAAGTCATGGTAGGGCCACAAAATACCAAAAATAATCCTTAGAAATACCCTACCAATAAAAAACTGGTCTAGTTTTTCGTCACCTTTTTTCTAAAAACTGTGCAATCCATTGATAAAAAAAAGCCCCTAATGTTAAACCAGCAAGACCAACCAGTCCTAATGGGGGTGGTGCTGGGAGTGGCAATTTTAGCCAACTAAAAATAATCCCAATGATCCAACCAGCAAATAGGGAAATTATGACTTCTTTCATAATGTTTTGATTCCATGACATAAGGATATTATTAGTTAATTGAGGATGTTTAGTTTATTTCCTTGAGCAATCACGTCATAATAATTCGAGAACCTTCTGGAAACTTCTCTATTTTGATTTGCGTTCCTAATTCTTCTCCCAAAGCTAGAACATGAGTGATTACACCCACTAATTTATCTTGCTGACCCAAAGATTGTAGGATATTTGAGACACTTTGCAGAGTTTCACTATCTAATGTCCCAAATCCCTCATCGATAAACAGACTACCTAATTTAGCTCCTCTTGACAGCTTTTCTGAGAGTGCTAAAGCTAGGGATAAAGAAGTAGCAAAGGTTTCACCACCAGATAGAGTCTGTACCCGTCTTGGTTCACCACCATTCCAGTTATCTTCTACATAATATTCCTTATCGTCATATTTTAAAGCATATCGCTGTTCTGTAAGTTCTCGCAGAAACACTGTTGCTTGCGCTACTAACTCCTGCTCAAAATGCTTGAGAATATAAGCTTGAAAGCGATCGGATTTTAACTCTTTAGCTAAGATCCGATAAGTTTCTAAATCTTGTTCTTTGCTGGATAGTTGAGCTTGTAATTTTTGCGAGCGATCGCGATCATCTTTAGCTCTAGTAATCCAAAGTTTTAAATCGTTGGATTCTTTTTGTGCTTGCTGATATTTTTCTTCAGCAACAGCAACAGCATTTTGATACTGGATAATTATTTCTGCATTTGTACTTTTATCCCCAATTTCGCTAGTGTTTTGGGTGACAAGAGTTTCTAGTTTAAGTTTTTCATTATCGTGTTGTGTAATTTCCTGCTGCCATTTATTTTGTGATGCTGATGATGCTTTTCTTTCCTCAAATATTGCTTCTGTAAAATTTTCTGATGACAAACGAGTTTGCCATTCAGTTTCTACTTTTACTTTCTCAGTTGAAGCTAAATTAAAGTCTTCTCCTGCTTTTAAATTATTTTGATCAGCTTGGCGAAATTGATCACGAGCAGTTTGATAAAGCTGATTTGCTTGCTGAAGACAATCAGCTAAATTGCGTTTATCTTGCTCTAGCTTTTGGGATAAATTATCATAAGACTCCCCACCAGTAAGTTCTAATAATTTGTCTAATATTTCCTGACGTTGTGTTTTTTGGTGTTCTACTTCATCGATCGCATCTTGATGCTGGGATTGCATATCTGATAACTTATCTTTAGCAAATTGCAACTTTTGTTCACTTGCTTTTACTTCTCCATCTGCTTTTTCTTGCTGAATTAAAGCTTCTTTATGTTTACGATCACTTTCCTGTAGTGTTTGCAATTCCTGCTGAAGTTCCTGAACTTCCCATTTATCTATTGTTAATATAGCAATAATCTGTTGTTTCTCTATCTGAAGATCAGCTTCTTTTTGCGCTAATACTTGGTGGCTTTCATTTTCTTGATTTTTGAGATTATCCCTATTTGCTTCAGCTTTAGTTTTGGCTTCAGCATCTTTTTGACGGTTTTTGTCAGCAGTATTAGCGCGTTTTTCCAGTGCTTTAAGATCGGAGGAAGATTCTAGTTGTGGTAATAAGTGAGCTTCGGGATAAACTCCACCACAAACTGAACAATTATCACCAGGATGTAGGAATGATCGTAAAGCTAACGCATGATTTTGTTTTCTGCTAGTATCTAATTCAACCTGAGCTTTTTCATACTGTTCTGTAGATTTTTGCCATTTTAAAATAGCAGAATTCAAATCATTTTCAGCGGTGATTAACTGTTGGGTAATTTTTTGTAACTTAGAACGTTCACTTTCAACTTGCTTGTGAATACCTTCCCATTTAATTAGGAGTGGACTAACTTGATTAAGCTGCTCTAGTCTGGGGCGATCGGGAGCATATTGAGAAACTTCATTCTTAGCTTTAGTCAAACTCTGATTTTTTTTGTTTAATTCAGTTTCAGCCGTTTTTACAGCTTGATTGGATTCAGTGACAAGTTTAACTTTTTCTGCTAATATTTTCTCTAACCGCTCTACTTTATCATTAATTCTGCGTCTCTGCTCTTCATAGATTTTAGCAGCATTAAGAGCTTCTTCTTGCTGTTTTAGCTGTGGTGCAATTTGATCGTGATTAGCTTGTACTTGACTTAAATTGTCCTCCTGAATTTTCAAAGCTGATTTTTGAGCAATCAAAGTTTTAGCAGCTTTTTCAACAGCAATTTTGCTATTATTATAACGAGTACGAGCAGAATTTACTGATGTCCAAATAGCTGATAAGCGATCGCAAACTCGCGCTTGTTCTAAATTCAGTCTTAACACACTTATGTTTGCAGATTTTTGATTTAATTGCTCAAGTTGCTGTTTCCACTCTGCTAAAGTTTTCAGACGCTGAAACAATTGATTTTCTGTAGCTAATGCTGTTTGTGCATTCGCTACTGCTTTACTTAAGTGAGGTAATTCTTGTTCGAGCAAATTAGAGCGATCGCATCGAGAATTAAATTCTATATCTGAGATCACATCAATTATACTTAGCTCATGTTGAATAGCTTTATATTCACCTCCCAGAGAATTAGCTTTATTTTCAGCTTCTTGACGCATAGCTGGAAAGATTTTTTCATATCCAGCTAATTGACTTAATATCTTCCGGCGATCGACACCTTTACCTTTAAGGAACTCATCAAACTGTCCTTGAGGTAAGAGGATAACCTTGGTAAAAGTCTCAAAATTCATCCTCAAAATATTCTCAATAGTCGCATTAATATCTGCTTCCTTCTGTTCTCCTAAAGTTTGCCAATCATCTTGAATCCGCTTTTCTAACTTGAAGTTATTCTGGGTTGTTTTAGTCCGGTATAACCACGATCGTAAAACTTGATACTCAATCTCATCTACCAAAAAACGTAACGATACCTGTAATTTTGAACTACCCTGACTCAATAATTCCTTGGGTTGCGTTTTACCACTAAATCTTGCTACCTTTCCATAAAGTGCCAAAGTCATAGCATCAAGCAAAGATGATTTACCCGCACCAGTTGGACCAGTAATTGCAAATAACTCCAGTTTCTCAAAATTAATCTTGGTTTGATTGCGAAAACTGGTAAAACCTTCTAGATTCAGTTCAAGTGGTCGCATCTTGATTTTCCTTCATTTCATTGTATAGTTCTGCAAACTTCGTTACAACAGCAGGAGTTGGTGTTGTGTTTAATTCTTCTTGAAAATAGCGTTTAAATTCTTCTACTGGATCAAACTCCTCCCAATGCACAGATTTTTCTGGATTTGACTTAAATTCTGGATAACGCGGCTCAATTTGCAGCACTTTATCACCACAAATTTTGCGAATTTTGTCAGCTAATCCCATTTGAGGTGATTGCAGATTGATAATTACCTTGAGATAACCAGAATAATCACGAAGAGGTTCTAGCTTTTCTTCATAATTGCTCAATTCACATTTAACGATCTGCAAAGGTTTTTGACAGGGAATAGGTTTAAACTCTGGTTTTTTTGCCGGAGAACCTGGTTCAACATCAATTAAATAAAACCCCTTATCTTCTCCGGATTCATCAAAGTCTATTTGAATCAAAGAACCGGAATAGTAAGCAGGAGCAGCAACAGGAATTTGTTGAGGTTTATGGATATGCCCAAGAGCAATATACTGAGCTTCAGCAGGTAAACTTTGTCCAGCTAATGCGTAGTTTTCTTGGCTGTGATGACGAGCTTCTGAATTGGCTAATCTAGCACCATTAATAGTAAGGTGAGCCATGAGGATATTTACACCGTCATCTTGAAAACCAGTGGCTAAGTCTTTGAGCAAGTAGCTTACTCTGTCTCTGTAGTGGTTGATTTGCTGTAATTCGTCCATTCTCCACAAATTCTCAACTGTAAACAGTCGTCGTTCTGAAGCAAAAGGCATAGCTGCTACTAACAGTTTACCATTAGGCGTTTCAAGGGTGATTAAACCCCCTTGGTTAACCCGACGAGGTTTCCCTAAAATCTGCACACCAGCTAAAGATAAAAGATGAGCTATCCCATCAAAACGGACAGCAGAATCGTGATTACCAGCGATCGCTATAGCAGGAATTTTAGCAATTTGCAACCCTTCAAAAAATTTATAAGCTACTCTCTCAGCATCTGCGATCGGATTAGCAGTTTCAAAAATATCACCTGCAATTAACACCGCATCAACTTCTAATTCTTTAGCTTGTCGTAAAAGTTCCTTGAGCGCAAATTCAATTTCTGAGGTGCGCTCCTTACCTTTGAGATTACGTCCTAAATGCCAGTCAGATGTATGAATTAAACGCACGATTCCTCCTAAAAACGGTCAAGATCAGCTTCAATGCTGGCAATTTCTGCTTGGCTCAAAAACACTTCTTCTTTGCGTGTAGTATATGCAGGGAAAGGGAAATTAACTAATACCAGGTTCATAAATTGACAATACAGATCATACAGCCTATGACCTAATTTATGAAGTCCTGCACTGTGTGACCTCGGTTGGTCGGGCGGGTTCACTCATATAATCGGTGAGTGGCAAAATTGATCGGTGAACTCGCCCTTACAAATTCTGGTTGATTGTGAGCATAAATTCACATATTATACCTTTTTATGAGCTAACTTGATCTTGAATGTCAGATTTTTTAGTAGACATCTCCTAAAACTTATAAGCTAGTTATGGTAAGCATTTTAGCGTTTTTCCTGTTTAAATTTATCATCGCTGAAACGTATATTTTTCGTAGTTTTACTTCATTGATCCAATTTCAGGTTAAAACTATGACTCACTATGATCTCGATTTCTTTATCTATTTCTGACGGATTAACTACTTTAATAAGTAAAGCATTTATTCTTAATCTTACTAACCCGCAAATCGTTAAAAATATTGATTTATATTTGATTTTACTTAATCTAAATCTCTCTTGCATTATCCTAAATATTTTGATAATTCTAATTAAATGTTCGACAAATATTCTCTCTGATGAGATCTCTTTATTTGTTTCTTTTTGTGATTGAGTTAATTCACCCCCTTTCGGTTTTTTGGCTGGTGTTTTAATTTGTTCTTCTCCTATGTAAGCTTTATCTCCACTAAATTTTTGGGTTTTTGAAAATTTACTTAAAGTTTCTCTACATATTTTTATGTCACTTGTAGGTCCTGGTTCTCCTGCTACTACATCGACAATATCTTTAGCTTTTGGTAGACTGATCACTTGGTTTTTAAAAGTATGATTTTTCTTTTTACCTGAGTAATATTTTTTCTGCTCCTCATAAGACAAAGCCCTTTCTATTGGCTGTTCTTCGCTGTCTACTATTAGTTCATAATCAGTAAGTTTTTCCAGGATTTCTGATGAATTTTCCTCAAACTTTTTTACTTGTTCTAATAGAGAACATGGCAAAGCTTCTCTTAATATTTGTTGCCAATAGTGAAAAATCTTATGAGCAGTTGATTCACTTACTTGAAACATCAATCCTAATAATTGAAAATTTAGATGATGTCTAAGATAGACTAAGGTTAAAATGATTTGCTCTTTTTTTTCTAGTTTTGATTCTCTCCCTCCTCCTGATTTAATTATTCTTACTTTCTGTTCTTCTTGTTCTTGTTCTTTTTGGTCATGCAAAATTAAAGCATATTCTATCAACTGTTCTAATTGGTTATAATTAATTCCCAATAATCGTTTAGTTTCCTTCTGGTTTTTTTGGATGTATTCCCAAGTATAATTACTCATTTTAGTAATTACTCCATTAATGTTCTAGATCATTATACCATATTTTTGGTTTTTCATTATATTATGGAGATGTCTAGTGAATCAGACCAAATCCGAACATATTTATCACCTGTAGGGGCGGGTTCACCGACGAATTTACCACACACAAATAACCCTTGTGCCGAGCGTAGTCGAGGTATTGATGAACCCGCCCTGCCCCACAGATCACCTTGATGAACTCCTTTCCATTTAAACATTGTGGCACTAGGCATACAACTCATCATCTACAATTGACTCAGGTAGATTATTATCTATTGAGCTTATACTGAGACTTTTTATGTTAAGCGTAACAGTTGATGAAATTCAGCGCGATCCTTCAAAGTATCTGCGTCAAGTGGAGGCAGGTGAAACAATTTTGATTCTTCAAGCAGATCAAGCGATCGCTGAAATGAGGCCCATCTCGTCGAGCGGTAAGCAGCTACGACCATTCGGCTTGTGTACTGGTGAGTTCACCGTCCCTGCCGATTTTGATGCACCTCTGCCAGAAGAGATTTTGAGCGCATTCGAGGGTGATCGGTTAGGCGTGAATGTTAAACTTGACCCAGAAATGCAAGGAGAGTAATCACAGTGGCTTCTATCACAATTGACCTTTCAGAGCGCCAATTTCAAAGGCTACAAGATTTAGCAACAGTGCATGGAATTGCACTTGAAGTTCTATTAAAGGCAAGTTTAGAGGATTGGCTCAATTCTCAAAAGAGTGAGTTTGTTGAGGCAGCTAATTATGTGCTGACGAAAAATGCTGAACTGTATCGACGTTTAGCATAATGCAGTTTCTAAGGTTAATTGAGGTGTTAGAACTGCATCGTCAAGTCATTGAGCAATCTGGCGGAGCATTCGGTATCCGCGATGTAGGTTTATTGGAGTCAGCGATCGCTCAACCCCGAATGACGTTTGGTGGAGAAGAGCTATACCCAAGCTTGCTTGAGAAAGCAGCAGCATTAGGGTTTTCTATGATCATGAACCATCCATTTGTAGATGGAAACAAACGTACAGGTCATGCGGCGACAGAGACTTTTCTGTTTCTAAATGGAATGGAAATCAGCGCCTCTGTGGATGAACAAGAGCGTGTGGTTTTAGAGATCGCATCGGGTGAGCTAGGGCGTGAGGCATTTGTAGAATGGTTGCAACAGAATACAGTCGCCAGCTAACAAGTCGCGGCAAATGAGGATTTGGGTATGAGTTACCGATCCTTTGTACACCCTATGAACTTCTTAGAGATTGATTATGTATCAAGACGCAATTGTAGAAGAGATTCACAGAATTCGTGAGGAGTATTCACGGTCGTTCAACCACGACTTGAAAGCACTCTTCGCTGATCTGCAAAAGCAGCAAGCAGCAAGCGGTAGAAAAGTTGTGAGCTTGTCACGAAAGCGTGGTCTAACTACAGGTTAGAGTGGACGACCAAGAGATATTGGTGAGGATGCAAAGGCAGTCGAATAAATTGTTCTGCCGCGTGCGTTGTTAGATTCAATGGCCTAATCTGAGCAACGCCATCCAACATTTTGACCGATTATCACTTCTCAACGATATCCATCTGGCATTACAGACTGCTATACTTCATAAACATGGAATAGGCTGTATCCTGCTAGGATGGCTAGATATGAAGAAAATTAGTTATAGCAAAGATGTTGATGCGCTTTTAATTGAACTCTCCAACGAGCCAATTGCTTATGCCCAAGAAGAAGGAGAAGATATTATTTTGCATTATTCCCAGAATGCCAAACTCGTTTTAGTCGAAATTCTAGATTTTCGACGTTTTATGTCATAAGAAGCGATCGCCACACTTCTGGCATCTTAATAGAAGGCAAGCTACTTGATACTATCCAACATCCAAATCAGGAGAAGTACCCAAATCAAAGGATATTTATTGTTGAGATTGATCGCTATGTTGATCTCGTTCCTTTCGTAGAGAACGATACGGAATTTTTTCTCAAGACCATTATCCCCAGCCGCAAAATGACCAAGCAATATTTAGGAGAATCGGATGAATATCCAACTTGATGCTGAAGAACAAGATATTTTAAATTCTGTAGAAAAAGGTGAATGGCAATCGGTCGCAAATCTACAGCAAGAAATTGAGCAATATCAACGCCACGCCCAAGCCTATATGCAATCCATCCAAAAAATTACTATCGAGCTGCCTAGTAGGGATATTGCATCTGGAGCAAGAGCTTGCCACTAATTCAGGTGTATCTATACCTTTGCTCTTGTCTAGTATCATTCATCAATATATCGGTTCTCAATCTATTCGCCATTAATTACCGCGCCTCCCATCAGCTCCGCTCCGCATCTAGCTAATGGTATTCAACCTGAAGAAATTAGTGTGTTTGTTAGAGATACTCCTCAGATTGACAGAGCTATTGGTGCGATCGCAGTTATTAAGATAAATGGGACATCAGAAAGAAAACTGATGGAACTAAGCGATCGCGTATCCTTTGCTCATGGTTGTATTGCAGTTAGCACCATGCACTTGGCCAAGGGGTTTGAGAATTTCGTGTAGTAGTGGTCATGGCTTGTGATGATGAAGTTTTACCACTCTCTTGAGCGTGTTTAAAGTGTTGGAGATTTGGATCTTGGGAGGTTTATAATACGGAAAGACATCTGCTTTATGTGGCTTGTACTCGGGCTAGAGATTATTTGCTGATGTCAGGGTGACTTTAGAAGTGGCGGAAAGGCCAGCTACATCGGGATTTTGTACAATTTAATTTTGGTAGAATCTGTAGAGAAGCGTAAATTTAGGGATGTGCCTTAACGAAATTATGTTTTCAGAAATAGTTGTTACACCAGAACACATTGCTTTGTATCGGAAGCAATTAGTAGATAATCAAGAAGCATTAGCCGCTCTTGATGTGATTGAAGAGTGGGATGGTGATTTAGCGGATGCTGCTGAATCTATCGCAAAACGAAATGGTATTCAGGGTGTAGAAACTAATGCTGACTTGCGTTGGTTTCAACAAAAACTTCAAGAAAGCCAAAAAATTATTTGTCAGCCTGAACATGAAAAGTTGAGAGATAATTTTATATCTACATCACTACCTGTTTTAACAGAGTTTCTAGCTACACTTTTGGGATGTCCTCCTGGAGTCGCAACAGTAATTGCCACTCCATTTGTCTTATCTATTGCTCAAGAAGGAATAGATAAATTTTGTCAATCTGTTGACTCATAATTTTAAATTCCAATAGCGACAAACGCTGACCAATAATATGGATTAGCAAAGGGTAATGGTTGACGATTGAGGCTTAGACTTCCTGCTAAAGAGTCCTTAAATTTGTTGCGATCGCGTTTGGGTGAGTTTTCAAATGCTTCCTCAACTAAGTTTTGAAATTGTGGATAACTTTGGATTCTTGCCCACTTTTTATAGGTTAATGTCCTTAACCATTTCTGAGCTTTATTGAGAGAAATTGCCACATCTCCTGTTTTAATTTTCGGTAGTCGTTGGAGGTTGTGGTAAAATTTGACCATCAATAAAGTTGTGGCGATCGGATCGACACTCCAAAGAGTGCTAACAACACTCAAACTACCTGCATACAAAAAGCCACTGGGTAAACCAATATATTCATCGCTGATGCTGTTGGGATCTGTCATCCCACTTTCACAAGCAGAAAAGGTGACAAGGCGACATTGATTCAAGTAAAATTTTTCAAATACTTCACCTAATGTTAGGTTAGCTTCTTCTCCTAATTTACCTTCTGGATCAGCAAGCAGTAAAGCTGATTTGAGAGGCGATTCAGGATAAAATTTGCCGTGACAAGAGAAGTGAATGCAGTGAGAGGAACGCATTTGTTCCATACGCTGATAGACATTTGCCTCTGTTGCTTCTGCTTCTTTCAGAATAATGGTTTGCTCTAAATCGAATTGTTGGCGAATTTTATCAATTTCCAGTTGAGAACCAAGTAAAGGTCTAGCAGGTTGTCTGGTAGGATTTTGAATAGCAAATAAGCGAGTAAAATCAGGTCGATTTTGTGCTTGGTCTTTTACTTGTTTCAGTAATTGACAACTGGGGGCATAACCCACACCTTTAGGGAACCGCTCAAACAACAATTTACCGTCAGCTAGGGGTAAAGCATGAAGGGGAAATAAATGTAAGTATCGATGGGGAATCAGAATGATGCGGTTACATTTAGCACCGCTTTCAGAAAAGCATTTATCTATAGAGGAAATAATTTCATCAATATGCAGAATTTTGGCAAGATTTTGAAGGCGATCGGCTAAATTTTTAATCCATTGAGTGTTTTGTTTATGATAGGAATCACGATACTCTTTATCCCAATTTTCTAAATCTGTCATATTTGCAAAAGCTACAACAATCGGCTGGGGATGATGGTGGTGAGTGCTAATGAAAGTAAAAATCTGACTGCTGGTGATGTACCATTCAAGAATAGCTGTGTTTTCATCGATGAGGTATTGGATATCGCTGAAGGAAATGGGTTGAACTTTTTGGGTAAATGTAAAGCTAGAATCTATTTCGTTAATTTCTGCTAGCAGTTCATCTTGTTGTTGTTGCAATTGAGCTAATTCTTGTCGCAGTCGTTCTATTTGGTCGCGATTTTTTTCCTCAGATTCTCGGTTGCTGATGAGTATTTCTAATTCTCTCTGTTTAGCTGGAATTTGTCGCCGTTGTTGTTCTAGTTGATGACAATGAGTTTGGTAAAGTTCAGTGTTGTGGTAAATGTCGCTTTTGGGGTAGATGTCTTTGTTAGCTAGGAGTTCAACTAAGTTACGGGCTTTACTGCGTTCCACATATTCAATTGCTTGAACATAATATTGCGGTTCTGTAGTAGCAAGTTCGAGGCAAACTTCCACCATATTTTGATAGAGCTTATTCCATTGTTCAGCTAATTTCCGCTTGTCTGCTGTGCCACCTTTAACTATCTCACTCCGTAACGACTCTACTGTATTGATCGCTTCAGCATAGGTATCAGCAGCTGGTTTGAATTTAGAATCAGTTTGGTAAGTCAGACCCAAATTAAATAAAGTTGCAGCATGAGCTTGAGGAAAAGCAGCGCGGGTTAGGACTTCTAGGGAGCTAGAGTAGGAGGCGATCGCCAGTTCGAGATTCTCAGCCCGCTCTCCCCTGATTCGGTATAAGTAGGCATTTCCCAGATTATTTTGCGTCCTCGCCCAATCTTGGGGAAAAGCAGCGCGGGTGCAAATTTCTAGGGCGCTAGAGTAGAAGGCGATGGCCAGTTCGAGATTCTCAGCCCGCTCTCCCCTGATTCGGTCAGAGTAGGCAAGTCCCAGATTATTTTGCGTCATTGCCGAATATTGAGGAAAAGCATCACGGGTTAGGACTTCTAGGGAGCTAGAGAAGGAGGCGATGGCCAGGTCGAGATTCTTTGCCCGCTCTCCCTTGATTCGGTCAGAGTAGGCAGTTCCCAGATTATTTTGCGTCATTGCCCAATCTTGGGGAAAAGCAGCGCAGGTTCTGACTTCTAGGGAGCTAGAGTAGGAGGCGATGGCCAGGTCGAGATTCTCAGCCCACTCTCCCCTAATTCGTTTACCGTAGACAATTCCGAGATTATTTTGCGCCCTTGCCCATTGTTCGGGAAAAGCAGCGCGGGTATAAACTTCTAGGGAGCTAGAGTAGGAGGCGATGGCCAGGTCGAGATTCTCAGCCCGCTCTCCCCTAATTCGGTTACCATAGGCAATTCCGAGATTATTTTGCGTCCTTGCCCATTGTTCGGGAAAAGCAGCACGGGTGTAAACTTCTAGGGAGCTAGAGTATGAGGCGATGGCCAGTTCGAGATTCTCTGCAAGCTTTCCCCTGATTCTGTATAAGTAGGCAGTTCCCAGATTATATTGCGTCATTGCCCATTGTTCGGGAAAAGCAGCGCGGGTTCGGACTTCTAGGGAGCTAGAAAAGAAGGCGATGGCCAGTTCGAGATTCTTTGCCCGCTCTCCCCTGATTCGGTCAAAGTAGGCAAGTCCCAGATTATTTTGCGTCCTTGCCCAATCTTGGGGAAAAGCAGCGCGGGTTCGGACTTCTAGGGAGCTAGAAAAGAAGGCAATCGCGAGTTCGAGATTCTCCGCCCGCTCTCCCCTGATTCGGTCAGAGTAGGCATTTCCCAGATTATTTTGCGTCTTTGCCCATTGTTCGCTTCCTGGCTCCTGATTTCTTAAAACTATTTGATAACCAGTAATTGCAATCTCTATATTATTTACTCTATTTCCATGCGAAAAGTTTTGAATATCGATGCTCAAATTCTCAATCGTGCCAATAATATTTCTAGTTTCTTCTGGATATTGGGCAATTAAATTTTCAGCCTCTTGTTGTAAAATTTTTGCGAAACGCCCATTCAAAAGATGTTTTTGTTGAACAAGAATTGGATAAACTACCGCTCTATCGCTATTACTCTCATATTCTGCCTGCAATAATTGTTGAATAAACTCGACATACTGACGATTATCTTCATTCATACCCAAGAATTCTCCTAGCTGATTAGCAACGTTTCGCAAGAAATTAGCCCCATCATCCTCTCTTTGCTCTGTTAGCCTTACCGCTACTGTTTCGCAAGTTTGCAGAAACCCCGCATCCAGCAATTTTGAATTCATCTGTAATATCTGCGGTTCCTCACCACTAGGACAGTCCAGCAGCGATTGAATGAGATTAAGATAAGCTTGAGTAAGGCTTTCATCCATTGGGTCAGCACTGATGTAGATTGAGTAATAATTATTGAGTTTTACAGCCTTTTTTTACCATATCAGAACTTATTGAGGTTGCCCAGTGAAGCTGGCTTTGTCCCGTTCCCAGGGTTGGAAGTTAGTAAAAGTCGCAGAAGTTGCAACTTGATGTTCACGCGAACAAATTTAACAATTGCTAGTCTCAACGAGGAATGCGATCGCACTCTCCATCAACTCCATCAGAAAGCGATCGCGCCCATCCAGACAAAACCCAAGTAATCAGGAAAATAGTGATCGCCCTCACCCACCGCCAACTCTATAAATTTACGCATATAAGGCGACCTATATCCTAACACGATATTAGACATTAGGCACTCCAACTGCAATTAACTCGTTAGCTATCCTCACCTCAGTTCCATCTCGCTGAATCCAAATTTTTCCTTCCCTAATCTTGAGGGGCGATCGCACCTCCCTATTCACCCTAATCCTAATTTCTTTCGCACCTCCTCACTACTCATAACTTTACCCGCTTTTTGCTGTTGTCTGGAACGCTCGATCATCTCCAAAAACTGAGGATTGTTACTTAAAGAAACCGTTTCAATATCTGCGATCGCTACTAAAACTGCTACAGGTTTACCGTCATAAGCTGCGATCGCAGGTTCTCTTCCCAAACTGCGGACATAATCGGCTAATGAGGCTACACAATCTGACGATTGTCGCTGTAAAGACTTTTTGATTAATGTTAGTGAATCTAGATTCGTTTCTAGGGGTAAACTTTCTAAATCCGCAATCGGTGTCAGCACAGCTACAGGAGTTTTCTGGATTGTAACAAGCAACGGCTCTTTCCCCAAAGCTTGAATATATTTACCCAAAGATTCAGTTGCTTGTGTAAGTTCTATTGATTTCATAGTTCAATTTCCTCCTGTCAGTCAATTATCCTCCTCTCTAACCTCATAACTACCCCACCGCCAACTCGGTAAATTTACGCATATAAGGGGCGACCTATATCCTAACATGATATTAGACTTAGGCACTCCAACTACAATTAACTCTTAACTATCCCCACCTTAGTTCCATCTTGCTAATGCTATTCGGATCAAGGCTTTCTGAGAAATATCAAGGTTTCATAATAATCGTCTAAGGAGCGAGGGCGAGCATTTTTATTCGATTTTTGTAACTGAACATCATGCAAAGATTCAACTATCAAACCTAGTAACTGTGCTTCTTCTGCCAGAATTTCTGCCGATTGAACAACATAAAGTTTCTCCCTAGTTGAGAACTGATAAAATGTACTTTGCTTACCACTTACTATGACTGCTAAAGCACCTGGTCTCAGGTATTGATACATTTGTTTTAAGGCTTTACGCATATCCAGAAAATAGCAGGCTGTGGGAGAAGCCTTAATTTTCCTCAGATCATCGTGATTGAGCCACTCAACAATATCTTTTTCTCTATTTAAAAGCGAAGCTAAGTCAACTGACCTATGATACATAGAGCCGATCGAATCATCAGCAAGATCGTTGACATCTTCATGATTTTTGATGCCCAGCGCGATCAATGATGGCGCTCTTGCCTCAGTACGGGCGTATTGCAATACGCCCGTACCCGACCACTAGCAGCAGGAAGATAAGGAGGAGAAGTTACCAGAATATCGAATAATCCTAAATTTTTATCTATACTACGCGCATCTGCACAAATAGATTGTGCCTTAGAAAATGTCAGCTTGATGGTTTCTTTTAGCCACTCAATAGTTGCCACAACACGAATATATTTCTGAGCTGAATCCCGAAAACTTTCCGTGGGGCAACGTTTCGTCAAAGTCAGTGAAAACCTACCTACACCTGTGCCCAAAAATCGCATCTTAATCTTGCGTGCGATCGCATCAGACATCAAAACCTGAAAAAAACCTTGTCGCTCTAGACTTCCACAAGAAACAGCATACCTTAACCTTTGAATTTGAGTTCCAATCTCATCCATAACCTCTTGAGTCATATTTCTATTCTTCATTAACCAAACCGGAAACTGAACAGGATGATCACAGTATTGATCTTTCCTTAGATAGAATAAATTTAGCTGATTGCTCTGGGATGTCATTAAAGCTTCTCAAACTGAACTAACTTCTTCTTCAAGCTCTGCACTAGAGATGTTAAGGATATCGATCTTATTCTGAGCAATTAGAACAGACAGAGGATCAATGTCAGTACCAATACTTTCCATACCCAAGATTGCTGCTTCTAACATTGTAGTTCCACTACCTGAGAAACAATCAATGACCCGATGGCTACCATGACCTAAACGTTGACGACATATATTCAAAGTTGAACGAACGAGTCTGGGAAAAAACTTGGCTTTGTAGTAATGAATATCGTGGGAAGGTTTTGAATACCTTCTATAGATTGTTCAGGAAGGAAAGCTTTTAGTTCCATCTCGGCCAGAATTACATCTCCTTCTAAAGAGATATTGTGACGTAGTTTAAATATAAAATGTGATGTACTCATAGATAGAGATTATTACTAATAATATCAAGACTGGTAATTAACTTTAGTCTATCATTCATGTATATAGATTCAGTGAAACATATAATTGCGTCGTAAAGATAGAAAAGGTCATTTCTTGAAAAGGTTAAAAAGTTCTCAGGAATAGCCAAATTTAAGGCTCTTGAGTATTTCTCCTTAGTCCAAATTACATCTGTCATCTCTCAATACGGTTCGTTTAAGGATATTTTGGGAGATATCGACGGAAGTTGGGCGAAGCATTCGGGTCTAATATTACTCCCCTTCGACTACGCCCTTCGACTTCGCTCAGGGTAAACTCAGGGTAAAATTTGAGCGTTCAATTGTCGCCCGAATGCTATGCCTCCGGCACGCTACGCGAACGCCCCTACACTTAACCGAACCGTATTGTGTCATCGACCATTCCTTGATCACAATTATAGGAAGATGTTGAAGATGTCTGAAGTCCCATTTATTCAAGTTGAAGTAGCACCGATTTTCAATCACAATGCTAGGGCACTAAAAAATATTGAAGTGCCAATGATTGAGATCATCCAATTTTGCGATCGCTGGCAGATTAGCGAATTTGCTCTATTTGGCTCTGTTTTGCGATCCGATTTCCGTCCTGATAGTGATATTGATGTGATGGTGCAATTTCTTATGGAAGCTCACCCAACTTTTTTAAGTTTGGAACAAATGGAAGAGGAGTTAAAAATAATTTTTAATCGGGAAATTGATTTAATTACTCGATCGGGAATTGAAACCAGTCGAAATTACTTACGCCGCCAAGAAATACTTTCTTCTGCTCAGGTGATTTATGCAGCGCGACCTTCAATTTTTGCTTGATATGTTGCAATCAGCAGAACTAATTATACAGCCTATTCCAGGTTTATGAAGTTCATCAAGGTGATCTGTGGGGCAGGGCGGGTTCATCAATACCTCGACTACGCTCGGCACAAGAGTTATTTGTGTGTGGCAAATTCAAGGGTGAACCCGCCCCTACAGGGATGCACCAAAAAATCGATCAGGATTAGAGGATTACAAGATTAACAGGATTTGTAGGGGCAGGTGAATGAATTTATGATCACAATCAACCAGGATTTGTAGGGGCAGGTTCACCAATCAATTCTGCTCCAAACAGATTACGACAGGTAAGATGCCTGTCCTACTCATAAACCTGCCCAACCAACACAGATCACTTACAATCTCTGACAGGCAAGATGCCTGTCCCACACCATTCATGCCAAATCTTACTGTACTTCATCAACAGGTCATCCGCTGTAGACTACACAACTCAATGCTCAAAAGACCAGTTTATTGCCCAAGTTGCAGACTGATCAGATAGCGATCGCGATCGACATTTGTATGAATTAAACGCACGATTCCTCCTAAAAACGGTCAAGATCAGCTTCAATGCTGTCAATTTCTGCTTGGCTCACAAACACTTCTTCTTTGCGTGTAGCATAGGCAGGGAAAGGGAAATTAACTAAAATCGGTGCGGGAACTTCTGGTTGATGTATAAACATTGTGCCAGATTTTAGAAATAAAGCTCGCTTGCGACAAGAACCGGTCAAAAAGTTGTATTCAGGACGTTCTGCTTCTGCTGAATCTAATCTTCCCACCACACGAATAGCTGCTTGTCCAACCACACGACGTTCTACTTCTGAAGCGGTTTGTTGTGCCCCGATTAAAATAATTCCCAGGGAGCGTCCTCGTTCTGCAATGTCTACTAGCAAATCTTTAATCGGGCTACGTCCATCACGGGGGGCATATTTGTTTAACTCATCCAAAACGATAAAAACAACAGGTTCTCTACCCTGTTTTTCTTTTTGAAAAAATAGCTTTTGCAGTAATACACCCACAACAAATTTTTGAGCGCGGGCGGTAAGTTTATGGATATCAACTACAGTTAGTTGAGCATCTGAGGAAAGGGGATTAAGTTGATATTTCGCAACTTCATTCGGTAATAAATCGCCCCGAATTAAATGACTAACTTCACTACTAATACCATATAAACGTCGAATCATGGCCTCGGCTGTAGCTGGGACATTTCGACCTAACCAACGTCTGTCTTCTTCATTCAGGAGTTTATGTTCTAAAAAGTCGATTAAATCTCTAAAAGTCTCGATTTTGGTTTTGGTTTTACCTTTTTCTCCAAACTCTTCTACTTCTAAATGCGCTTGAATTTTCTGCCGTTCCTTTTTATCATTATCTTCGGCTAGTCTTGCTAATT
This sequence comes from uncultured cyanobacterium, assembly GCA_963744145.1. Taxonomy (GTDB): domain Bacteria; phylum Cyanobacteriota; class Cyanobacteriia; order Cyanobacteriales; family CAWUOF01; genus CAVUSO01. Next base: position 4,908,915 of record CAVUSO010000001.1, read on the forward strand.
TTTCTTCTACTGTTGTGACTAGATAAGATAAATTACCTCGATCTAAATCTTCTCCAGTAAATAAGAAACGAAATAGCCGATCGCGACATAGTTCTCGGATACTCCACAAATATACTGATATCCCCTCAGAACGCTGTTCTAAATCAGAGTCAACCGTTCTGGAATCTTTTTTTGGTGTAGCGCGAAAACTGGCACTTTTAAAAGGTTGTACAGGTAATTTCATCAATTCATATTTATTTTTATCCTTTTCTTTTTCTGCATTGCCATAACTTTGATTGAGCTTGTCTAAAAAGAATAAATCCTCACCTTTGACATTAAAAATTAATGCTTTTGTATTAGCTTTGTAAGCACCTAATATGTGAGAATTAAAAATAGAATAGAGTAAAAACAATGCGTAGGATGTTTTCGTCGCGACTCCAGAAACACCAGAAATATTGACATGAGCGCCTTTCTCACCATTAATAAATGAATAGTTAAAATATGCCGGATTGCCATTATTCATAATACCTGCTGGAATCGGGGTATCCATGCTATCAAAATATAAAGCAGATGCTAGTTGCTTATCTACAGCTAGCTTCACCGGATCACCAGGTTGAGGAGGTAAATATTCTTCTGGTTCAATTCTGGTAACTTGAACGTGAGCAGTGTAAGAAATATTAACAGGCAAAGTTCCTTTTTTTGCGACTAATAAAGTATCAGTATCAAACTCTGCTCCTTCATATTGAGTACGAACGTAGTCAACCACACCATAAAAGTAAACAATTTCCCCATCATCAGGACGTTGAGTTTTCACTTCCACCACATCATCTAGACGCAATACTTTTCCCGAGTCAACTGCGATCCAAAATTCCAAAGGAGTAGCTTCTTTATTCCCTAGCACAAAACCAATTGGTTGAGAAATTGTCATTTATTGACTCCAAACGATGCTAAAAAGTTTTGCACTCGTCGCTTAATTAATGTAGCATCACCCATCCTTCTACCTAATTCTCGTTCCAAAGCACTCACAGGTGCAAGATTTTGGGGAGCGCGGGGATCTCTTGATGGATGAGAAGCATAATAGGGAATTAAATGACAAGTTTGATTGGCGATTTGTCTGGCTCTGTCTATCCCATTTTTTCGAGATAATTCCAGCCGGACAATACCATGCAAATCGTGATAGCCAAGCTGATTATTCAAATGTTGAGAACTACCAGATTTCAAATACCATGAATACAGGGATCTATCTTGAATTTCAAAAATAGGTGTGCGCTGTCCTGGCAACAATTTCCATAGTAAAGTAGCATATTTTTCAGGTAGGTATTGCTTGTGCATGGTTTTAACATAGCCCAAGGTAAAAATAGGTGATTCATATCGTAATGAACCATCCCGAATTACCAAGGTATCTGTATCTTTGATATTTAGTTTGCCTACTAGCTGTTCCTCTGCGGCTAACATAGCATTTTGGACAATTGCATTTCTGACTTCAGGGGTATTAGGTTGATTGCTTTTAACTGCTCGATAAAGTAATTTGGCTTTGCTTCCCAACGGACAATGAATGGGTGTAGATACAGCTTCTTGTTCACCACCAAAACCCACAATTCGATGGATATCAATTTCCGGTTCTATGTAACTTGCTTTAGGAATAGTTCTGTCTACGATCACAGCACCCACAGCGATCGTACCAAATACACCATAGATGATTGTATTGCCATCACCACCGACCAGGGCAGCATCTAACCGTCGTCGTCCGTCTGTAAAGATCAGACGATTAGGTAAGGATGTGGGAGCTTGAGACTCAAAACTATCCCAATGATCAGTCTCTACTGTCGGGTTAATATCACTATCTGAAGGTGCAAGTTCTTCGCTGATTTGAATTGGTGGCTCGTAGTCGTTACTCCAAGATTCGATGCGAAAATTATGCGATCGCCAGAAGTCACTTACATAATTATCCATAGGCATTACTTTGGGTTTGGCTGAGTAAATAGGCTATTTTCAACATTATCATTAATCAACTAATAATTACCAATTTACGTCTAATTTAAAATCGAGACTGATGGGCCTGATGGGCATGGTAGTAGAACCCCTGACGGTCAAAAAAGCATTGTGAACTGTTTCAACAATTAAGATGCCAAAAGTGTGGTGAATCCCGTTGCACCGGAACGAATTTAGATTATCGGTTAGGCGTGAATGTTAAACTTGACCCAGAAATGCAAGGGGAGTAATCACCGTGGCTTCTATCACAATTGACCTTTCAGATCGCCAATTTCAAAGGCTACAAGATTTAGCAACATTGCATGGAATTGCACTTGAAGTTCTATTAAAGGCAAGTTTAGAGGATTGGCTCAATTCTCAAAAGAGTGAGTTTGTTGAGGCAGCTAATTATGTGCTGACCAAAAATGCTGAACTATATCGACGCTTAACATAATGCAGTTTCTCACGTTAATTGAGGTGTTAGAACTGCATCGTCAAGTTATTGAGCAATCTGGCGGAGCATTCGGTATCCGCGATGTAGACCATTCCTTGATCACAATTATAGGAAGATGTTGAAGATGTCTGAGATCCCATTTATTCAAGTTGAAGTAGCACCGATTTTCAATCACAATGCTAGGGCAATAAAAAATATTGAAGTGCCAATGATTGAGATCATCCAATTCTGCGATCGCTGGCAGATTAGCGAATTTGCTTTATTTGGCTCTGTTTTGCGATCCGATTTCCGTCCTGATAGTGATATTGATGTGATGGTGCAATTTCTTATGGAAGCTCACCCAACTTTTTTAAGTTTGGAACAAATGGAAGAGGAGTTAAAAATAATTTTTAATCGGGAAATTGATTTAATTACTCGATCGGGAATTGAAACCAGTCGAAATTACTTACGCCGCCAAGAAATACTTTCTTCTGCTCAGGTGATTTATGCAGCGCGACCTTCAATTTTTGCTTGATATGTGTGACCTATGGTGCGATCGCACCCAGTCCAAAACTACCCCTCACCATTAACATTATGAACTTTTAAACTATCCAGCTTTCCTTTATGTTCAATCATATCTCTCACAGCTTTGTAAGCTTCACTGATAGTACGAAAAGATTCTTGGGAAATTTTTTCTTGAATTAGATATCTAGCAGCTTGGGCAAATATTTTATCCAAATCCTCTAAAGCTGCGATCGGTTTTTGATGATCAATTTGGACTGCTATCATCAACTGAATTATTGCTTCAATGAGGAGATCTGCTTCATCTTTATTCCGCTTATTTAGCCATGTTTTTAGTTGCCACAACCAGGAACCAACTAGCAAGATTAGTGTTAAAAGTACCCCAAAAGCATCGGCATATTCTTGTACAAATGAAGGCTTATCGCGTTCAAAATAAGTAATCGCACCAGGATGGATGGGTATACCAGTACCTCCTGTAGTAGTGGGTTTGCTGATGAGAAAAACTAAAGGGCTAACATCGGCAAATTCCGCTGGGATTTTATTAGCAATTTCCTGACGGTGGCTGTCGATAATTTCAGTAATTTGTTTAATTACATCACTATCAACGCGATCGCTGGCTACCAAAAGCCGATTTACTATCACCGTAGATAATTCGGTGGCAGGTACAATTGGGTTGCTACCATGATATGCACCTCTAGGAATTACTGATGGTACAAAAGCCGGGTATTTAATTTGCATAGCCGCCCCCTGCTCAATTGAGATCAATCGACCTTGGTATTTTTCCACTAGATCGGCAATAGTTTTGTTACCCAAAGCTCGCACACGAAAAACTGCATCTACTTGATTTTTCTGAAAAGCTTCATTTGATTCTTTTTGGTTTTCTCCGACAAAAATAAAGTTTGATTCTTGCAAACCATAGTGGGCTGCAATCTTTAAAAAAGAATCATATTGCCCGCCGGCTTTCCACAAACTAATTCGCTTGCCTTTCAGATCGGTAAATTCCTTTATTGTTGACTGATTTTTCACAACTAATTGAAAAAAATCCGGATATAAAATTACCACTACGCGAGCTAGTAAGCCTGCTGGAATATCAGTTTGAGCTGTTGCTAATTGAGCTTGTCCCGATTCTAAAAGTTTGAGATTTTCTACGGTACCTTTAGTTTCTAATACCTCAATCTTAATTCTGGGATTATTTTCTTCTATTACTTGCCTAATTGCTTGACTGAGAACGTAGCTTTCTCCATCTTTACTACCAGCTACCAGGGTTAACTTATAAATTCTCAAGCTTTGTAATAAATACCAAGTTATCGCTAGCAATATACTAACGCTGACACATCCCAATCCTACTAAAATTATTTTTCTAGCGAGGTCTAAACTATTAAAAAAAACCAGAAAATTTATATTTTTGTTTAGCGGTAGATTTGTTGACGTTTTTGTCATAATTATATAACCATTAACAGCTATGTCTCCATGTCCAATCGATACAGGATGTCATAATTCCGTGCGTGGATCTGATGTATCTTCTTCTTTATTGGCCATTATTATATCAAATTGTGGTAAAGGTTGGTAGTTGATATTTTACTATTTTTAGGATCTTTGCGGGGCGATCGCATCCAACCCACATTAAAACTACCGCTCATAACCAACACCATCCTGATCCGGTAATATATTATTGAACTCACCCTATCTAAATCAAATGGGTCATTGAAACTTTTTGCTGGATCAAGGTGGATTCATGTTCCAAGACATTACTGCTCAGATTAATGATTTTTCTTTATTTTCATATTTAGTGACAGTCTCAGGAGTTACTAGCATAGCAGGAATACTTAGTTGGCGATGGTGGAAACACAAGAGCGCATACAAACCGCTAGAATTACTCCCTTCTCCTCCCAAACACTGGCTGTTAGGAAATTTGCCGCAAGTGTTACTAGCAGTAAAACAGAAGAAATTATTTCGGCAAGTATTTGATTGGAGTCAGCAGCTAGGCCCGATCTACGTGTTGTGGTATGGTAGTTCTCCAGGTGTGATTTTAAGTCAACCAAAAGTAATCGAAGATACTATCGTCAAGCTCTCAACAAACCTAAAGGTAACAATAGTGATCGCGCCTAATCTGTCTTAAAGTTCATGCTTGAGAATGCGATCGCCTAATCGGTTCAATAAATTCTATAATACCAGCATCATCAAAATCGTCAGTAAACTCAATTAAATGATTAACAAAAGGTTTATATTGTGGGTTCAACTGCTCTAAACGATTAGCTTCATTTATTACCATATCCAGATCACCAATTCTACTAGCTTGATAGATTTGTTCTAGTTCATCTCTAGGGGAATAAGTTTAAAATCTTTATCGGCTCAACAATAGAGTTAATTAGCAAAAAGATATGTCTACTATAATTAGCAATAAACCATCCTTGAAAAAAAAGTTAATTACAGGAGAGTGAGAGAAACTGGTGAGATTTTTTCCAAATTATGGATTGATTAAATAATGATTAAAAACACCTCCAGAAATAAATTAGATATTATCATTGATCTTTTTTTCATTTATAACTGAGTAGTATAACCGAGGAGTCAATATTAGTTGTAAGGGTAGAATTATGGCAAAGCTGCTTTGGAGCAATTGTTTAAATAGTTTGTATATGTGGACTGCCACATTATTGCTAGCCAACAGTGCGATCGCTACCGATTCAACCCTAATCAAAGGGAATATTTCGACGCAGATTAAGTACAGCGTTACCGAGAAATGGGATTAGCTTGCTGATTTTGATAAGCTGTACTTATCACCACTGGGATGGAATAGCCGAAATCATATTTGGTTTAACATCTAATATAGATTATCATAGATATCGAGGATTTCTATTTTTGCTCATCTGCTCAAAAAGGATTCAATATGTCCAACTATCAGAACTGCAATTTTCCCCCATTCCATGAAAAGCTAGAAATGTACTTTCCTGGTGCTTTACCTTTAGCTAAGTATATAGAGCAAACTTTTCAGGATATGAGCCAATATGGGTTTCAAACTGATAACACCCTGGGTGTGATTGCTACTTGTCGTGATGAAATTACTCTACCTTTCGTCAATGAAGCGATTAAATACTGGGGAAAAACTTTTGATTTTTCTAGCTTAGGTGGTTTTGTATTAGCGGGAAAAACAGGTATAGCTGCTCTTCTGAGTCATACTCCTATGGTTAATAATATTGGACGTTTTGTGTTTTATGCTATGCCTCATATTGCTATTTCTAGACATGGACAAATTGGTAGTGTTCGACGAGCAGGAATCGAAAAATTGACCCATGCTTGTGGTTCACTTATGTCTATTATTCAAGAACTTGAGTCAGGTCATATCAATTTTCAGATTGATCCAGATGATGTTGAACAGGGTAAAATTCGGCAAAAAATTCTTTCTAATATTCACTATGGTGAGATTTTGGATCAAATTAAAATTACTAAGTTAGCTAGTCAAATTATCCAGGATGATCTCAAACGGATCTTAACTGTGGTTGATTCTTCCATTTATCACTATGGAGTTTTTACAGGTATTTTAATTCACGGTCCTCTTGATACTGATTGGATTTACCCTCAAAATCAGTATGTAGTAATGAATAATGTTTCTAGCTTATCAATGAATGTTGGTTTGTCTACACTATCCCGTTAGAATAATTAGCTGGCTTCATGGAAAATATCAATCTATTAGGCATAATCGCGATCGCGATCGGTGCTGTTCCGGGTGCATTGAGTCGTTATTATCTGACTGAATTCTGCAAGAGCAGGATGGGGACACAATTCCCCTATGGCACATTTATTATTAATTTTACTGGTTGTCTATTCATGGGATTTTTCTTTACCTTATTTAGCCAGATCAAAGGATTTCCACCAGCAATAGACTTATTAGTTAGAACTGGTTTTTTAGGTTCTTATACCACTTTTTCTACCTATGGCTATGATACATTAACCCTCTGGCGCAATGGCAAAGTAGGAGCTACGATTGTTTACTGGGTAGGTAGTGCAATTTTAGCAGTGATTGGAATTGAATTAGGTCGCTCTTTAGTTCTAAAATAGCATTAGACAAGAAAGCAAAAGTCCTTATTGATCTATTTATTGACAGGCAAGATGCCTGTCCCACCAGAAAAAATCACTTTTGTGGGACAGGCATCTTGCCTGTCCTATTTATTTTTGCTTTCTTGTCTATTGACAATTCAGCCATCGCCAGTTTACCTCTAATAATTGTGACCATGCAAAATCCTGTTATTCGGACTATGATTGCGATCGCTTTAGGTGCGATCCCCGGAGCAGTAGGACGTTACTTGCTTACGGAATTTGCCAAAACTATAATTGGTAAAGATTTTGCCTATTATGGTACGTTTTTTATTAACATCACTGGCTGTTTTATCATTGCTTTTTTTTATACTTTAAATGAACAAAAGTGGAGAAATATTACACCAGAAATTCGGTTAATGATTGCTACTGGTTTTTGTGGTGCTTATACGACTTTTTCAGCTTACGGATTAGAAACTTTTACCCAAATAGACAAAGGTTATACAACCCTAGCTCTCCTCTATTGGTTAGGTAGTATGTTAGTGGGTATGGTTGGGATTCAATTAGGTGTAATTTTAGGTCGGCTCAGTTCTAAACTTAGGTCTAATTGAGTAAAGCGATCGCAATGAGAAAGTTAATTATTTCCCATTGCTAATCAATCATAACTAAGCGGGAATTACCATCCCTCTTGTCACTGCGGGACGTTGTTTAACTTGATCGATCCAGCGTTTGACATGGGGGTAGTCATCTAAAGTTAAACCTTGCATTTCATAAATAGCAACCCAAGGATAAATCGCCATATCTGCGATCGAATATTCTCCACTAATATATTCTTGCTCTGCTAATTGTCGCTCTAAAACACCATAAAGTCTCAGAGTTTCTTTTTCATAACGTTCGATCGCGTATGGAATTTTTTCCGGTGCAAAGCGTTTAAAATGATTAAGCTGACCAAACATTGGTCCGATCCCACCCATTTGAAACATTAACCATTCAATCACTTGAAAGCGTTTCTTTGGTTCTGTGGGTAAGAATTTGCCAGTTTTTTCAGCTAGATAGAGTAAAATCGCACCAGATTCAAAGACATTCATTCCAGAATCTGAGTCAACGATCGCCGGAATCTTGCTATTAGGATTAATCGCTATATATTCGGGGGTAAATTGTTCTCCCTTAGTAATATCAATTTTGTGGACATTATAGGGAAGCCCAATTTCTTCTAGCATGATAGAGATTTTACGTCCATTGGGGGTAGTAAAGGTGTAAAAGTCGATCATTAGATGCCGCTCTCCAAAATTGCAATAAAACTATTCGTGATCAGTTGAGAGTTAATCTTAATTGAGCAATCAGTTATAATATTGATCGACTGACTTAGCTGGAATTTACTCAAACAGATTAAGCTTAACTTTTCACGAATAGTAACCGACTGATTAATTATGGACTATTTCTAGAGAGAACTTTATCCCGTAATTGTTACTTGATCAGATTCAACCTCTGTCGCACCGTTCACAGCTTCAGCGATCGCGACTAAACTATCAAGGGTATCTTGGGAGGGAACTTCGCCCTTTAAGACGACTTTACCACCAGTTTGGGCGACCCAAATAGTTTCAATTGTGGATAGATCTGAGTCTTGCTCAAAAGCCAAAGCTACTCGCTTGATCAAACCGCTTTCATCATATTCACCATTTAGCCCCACCCGTTCAGCTGGAATCGATTGAGATTGAGCAGCCTGATCAACTGTTGCATTAACTGATTCGGTAGATTGATCCGCTGGGGCTTGTGTTTCTTGTCCAAATAATCTTTGTAGCCAACCCATAATGATAATTAAATGAACTCTGTTTTAAAGATTAGCATCTTTTCGCACTTGGCAATCTTTTTTTTGCTCAATTGGTTTTGTCATCATTTCACGATTATTAATTTTAAACCCAGCTTGTTGATAAAGAGAGCGAGCTATAGGATTATGATGATTAACTTCTAAGTGCAGAGCTTTAATTTGTAAAGATTGACAATAATCTTCCAAAAAGATCAAGGTTCTTTTGCCAATTCCTTGACCACGATATTGATCTTGGATATATAACTCATCAACAAAAGCAGTAAGTCCCCCATATTCTAAACTGTAGTAAAAACATATAACTACATAACCGATCGCTTGTCCCGATTTTTGGATTAGCCAAACTAAACCTAGGGATTGCTGACTTAATAATGTGGACAAAGCAGTTCGGGTAATATGGGGATCAAAAGCAATCTGTTCTAATTGATAAAAGTCTTCTGTAAATGCGATCAGGATATCGATGTCAGTAGTTTTAGCTAATTGAAAAGTGATTTCCATTACTGAGGAAGATCATCTAAACTCTTTAAATTTATTTTAGCAAAAATCATTAGCAAGAATCATCTTTTTTGCCAATTTTGGCGTAATTGACGAATTTGCACCATTTCAGCTAACGAGCCATCAAGAGACCAGAAAGCAAAAATAACTCGGACAGTCAAGATGACTGTCCCACAAATCAATTAGACCAGAAAGCAAAAATAACTCGGACAGTCAAGATGACTGTCCCACAAATCAATTAGACCAGAAAGCAAAAATAACTCGGACAGTCAAGATGACTGTCCCACAAATCAATTTTTCCACTTAACCATTTTTCCCAGATTATAATTACCAAAAACAGACCCCGTTAGCTTGAGCGGACAGGGACTTATTCTTATTACCATGGGTAGTTCTGATGTTCAAAATTTACAACACAGAGGAACTCATTCAAATTTTGACTGATGAGCGTCAAGCTTGTCTCAATGGTCAGCGTCTGAACCTGATTGCTCCTCCTTCTGGGATCAATCCTTTAATTGACAAATTCCTGAAGCTAGAAGGAATTCAAAAATTTACCGCTTATCACGATTTTCGAGCTACTGTTCATAATTACCAAAGGGAATTCCTGGTTTCAGGTATTATTTGGCGTTTAATAACGCTTAAAGGTAAAACTTTTCTCTATCCCCAAGTCCATGACCAGTTAATTGCTCTGCCCAGTGATCGGTCGGTTCTCAAAGCTGCTAAAGATGATATCTTAGCATTCTGGCAGGAAATGACCGCAGATATGGATTTTTATCTGAGTGTGAATCATGGTAAAGATTATCGCCCAATTGTACATTCTGATATTGATCGAGTTGTGGCTCGGACTGAATGGGCGAGTCTGTTTAAGCATCGCAATGAATCTTTCCTCGAAATTCTGTTACAATTAGGCTGGGGTAAACCAGAAGAAGCTGAATATAATCGAGGATGGCCCAATTCTGGCAGTGAATATATTCATGCTGTGTTACCTGGACAGAAACCAATTTGTTAGCTAGCCCAGTGCTAAAAAAGTAGGTTGCTATTGAGTTATACTAATTTCATTGGTTGGATATGTTTCAATACGGTTCGGTTAATTGTAGGGGTGAAGCATTCGGGCGATAATTTATCAGCTCAAACGAGTAATATTAGATCCGAATGCTTCACCCAACTGCCGTCGATATCTCCCAAAACATCCTTAAACGAACCTGATTGGGATGTGTTTAGCGAATAGCCTAAATCAACTCTTAATTTAACCAATAGAAAGATGGTTAAACACACCGATTGTTAGCGTCCTAAGAACTGAGTCGCCATTTGGACAACGCTAGTAATATTGAAATCACCTTCTCCCTGACCTTGTAAGAAAGAGTTCAGAACTGGATTTTCCCCACCTTGGGGATTTTCAGCATTAGCTCCAAATTGTAATAGATGCAGTACCAAGGGAACTAATATTGGTAAGAATGCTTGAACTACACTAGCATCTAGCCCAGTCCGCTCTTGCACGACCTGACTCACTTCTTGTTGTATAAAAGGAGACAAAACCGAGTCAACCGCTTCACTACTAGGAGAAGTACCCCCAAATTGATTTACCACATTTTGGACTGCTTCATTACCTTCTGCAGCTTGCTTCTCTTGTAAAGCAGAACGTACATAGTTACCCACAATCCCTAAAGTAGAATGTATTGTTGAGGGGTCTGTCCCTGCACTATTACTCAGTTGTTGCACTGTATTGATAATATTACCGATCTGCCCCACATTGCCTTGCTGATTGGGATTTTCAATTGCACCGAGAACTTGATCAAAAAGTCCCATATATTTTCCTCCTTGTATAACACAATAGTCCGGACAGTTTTTAGGTCTTAGGCTGAAACCCTTGATCTATCGTTGGTAGATCGAGAACAATAGAGATGCGAAACACTTATTCTACCGTTAGCAATCAAAAAATATCCGAAGTATGGCTATTTACATTCTCCAATTAATCCAAATCCTGCCCAATCTCTCGGATTGGGATATTTTGTCATGGTCGCGATCGCTGCTTTTCTCAGTGCTTGGAGTTTATCCGGTTTTTGTTTGAGTTGTTGATAAAATTCGCCCATAAAAAATGTGATCGGTTGCTCTGGACTAGACCATAAAGGTAAAATTACTGTAGTTACTCCACTAGCTAAAAGAGCAGTAGATAAACCCATTATTCCTGTACCACTAATTTGTCCCTGGTTCAGATTACCGATCGGTGGCAAAATTCCACCTCGACTAATCACCACTAACTCAGCTTGCAGGTGGGGAGGTTTTTCTTGAGTGTATAATTCTAAAATTTCCCGAGCTGTTAATAAACCGTTATCAATTCCAAATGGAGCGATCGCGATCGCTCCTGGTAAACCCATCCATTCCCAATCATCTAATAATCCATAGGTGGCTAAATGAATACTTTGGGCTTTTGGTAATAATGGTAATAGAGCTGCTTTGGTGGCTTTATTCCCAATTAAAGGTGGTTTAGTATTAAATAATTTTGCTATTTCTAAAACTTCCTGTTCTGCATCTAAAATTGGTGGTAATAGTTGTGATGCTTCTCCCACTGCGATCGGTATACTAGGCATAGTCGGATTTCCTAATAATAGCATCTGTTTACCGGAAAAATTTCGCTTGTGGGTACGACTAAAATCTAAAAGTTTAATTGCTGGGGTGAAAGCAATCGGATATTTTTCAATTAAATATTTACCGTAAGTATCAATTAACGCTGGAAATGGGATGGTTAGTAATTCTGGTGATGGGACGAAGATTACTCTAGCACTAGAGTCGGTAGGTAATAATTCTTTAATCGGGTTAATTAATAATTGATATAGTTGGAGTAGAGGTTTCTTTTGGATTTCTAGAGCTGGAGGTTTACTCACCACACCTTTGGAGGAATTAAGTGCTAGAGCTGTACTCATCGAAGTGACAACTTCTTTAATAGTATTCACTGGATAAATTGTGTTTTCGGCTTTGATTTTGATTTCCCGAAAGGTGATTTTTCCATTTGGGTCTACAATCCAAGTGTAGATACTGTCATCATCAATAATACTATACTTAACTATGGTAGCTTTTTGTTCTCTGGCGATTTGCTGAATTTGCTTAATTGTGATAAAATCAAATTGCGGTCTAGCGGTTTTCCAACCAATTCGGACTGGTTCAGACTTGAGTCGGATTTTTAATAAATCTAACAAATTTCTCCATTGTTCCCGTTCAGCTATTTCTAAAGCTGCTTCTGGTTGTTGTTGAGCAATGAGAAGTTGCTGGAGTCGATGATAACTCAAATCTCGATCGCGAAAATAATTAGGATGATCCGGATTAGCTCTTAATGTTTCCCAAATATTTAGAGCTGAGTCAAGATTAGTTTGAGCTGCTGTAAAGTTACCAGATTTTAGCCAAATTAATCCGATATTGTTGAAAATTTTTCCTGCTCCTAAGAGATCGTTTTTTTGTTGAGCGATCGCGAGTTGTTTTTGATAAAATTCAATTGCTTGGCTATATTGTTTCTGGTTAATATAAGCTTGAGCAATCTGGTTAACTACAATCGTTTCTCCATCCGGATCACCAATTTTTCGCACTACTTCCAACTGTTGTTGATAAAAATCGATCACTTCTTGGTATTTCCCTTCGGATTCATAAACTTTCCCAATCTGTGCTAAAGCTTTATTTTCTGCATTAATATCACCAATTTTTCTAGCTAATTCCAATTGCTGCTGATCAAATCCTAGAGCTTGAGAGTATTGTTTTAACTGCTGATAACCTAATCCTAATTGACTCAAAAAATATAGTTCACTTTTATGATCTCCATTAGCTCTCGCTCTAGTAAGTTGCTCCGTATAAAATACATTTGCTTGTTGATATTCCCCAGATTCCTGGTAAACTGCTTCTAATTGACTTAAAGCATACATCTCTTTCGGTGGATCACCTTCTTTTTGAGCTTTAGCTAGTTCCTGTTGATAAAGTTCGATCGCTTGTTTATATTTCCCTTCGGATTGGTAAGTAATACCTGTATTACCTAAAAAAGCTGCTTCTTGAGGTGGGTTACCAATTTCTTTTCGGAGTGCTTCTGCTTGTTGTCGTAACTGTTGAGCAAATTTATTTTTTCCCAAATATAAGTAATTATTCGCGATCGCATCAATCACATTAGCACGAGCATCGCGATCGTCACTTTTTTCTAAAATTGCTAAACTCTGATAATAAAAATCAATCGATTCTTGATATTCTCCCAGATTAAAATAAATTTCCCCGATCCGGGATAGAGAATTTGCTTCTCCCTGACGATCGGTAAGATTTTCATAAATAACTAAAGCAGCACGGACTGACTCTAAAGCTTGCGATAATTGACCCTTTTTCTGTTGACTAATTCCTAATTCTAACAACCGATCGGCTTCAGTTTGATTCTGATCTGGGTAATTTTGGGATAAGAAATTAGGTATAGCTAATAAAATCTTAACATTCCCCGTCACAACCATGAATGTAGTCACCAAGGAAATTAATCCTAATTTTACCAATTTGTTCATAATCTTGTTCCAGCGATCGCTTTAACCATTACCATATTTTTTTAACTTCAACTTATCAATTTCCTCCACCCAATTGCGTCGCTCAATATGTTCTAACTGAATAATTTCCTCTAAAGACCAGTGGAAATGAAACGCGATTAAAGCTACCTCTTCCCTGAGCGATTCAGAAGGATAGCTAATCATTCCCCCATCAAAGCAAGTTCCACATCAAAACGACTATTACAACTCGGACATTGGACTGGAATATAAGCAGATCCCTGCTGATTTAGTCGGTTATAAAATTCACGCAAATAAGCTAAATCTAAAGTAAAAAGCTGCTCTAAAATCTCCGGTGTCACTATAGATAAACTCCCCAAACGAGTAATCACCTGAGAAAGCATCACCAAAACTGCATAAGCTGAATTTTTCTGCACTCTGTAGTCTTTTTGTAAAGAAATTTCATCTTTAGCAGTAGCCATTCTCATTTTTCCTTCCCGATGTACTTGTCCTTGGGAATCGACCAAACCTTTCGGTAGGATAAAATCGAATTCGGTTGTAAATGTATTTTGATTTACCATGAGCGCATTTTATTCTAAATTAGCAACAATATTGTTAGGCGTTACATTTTCTGGTTCTAGCTCATTAATTTGACGATAAAAATTTTGCAAGTAATTCAAATCGCAAGTAAACAAATTTTCAATCACTGCGGTCGTAATATCTTCCAAGGCACCTAAACGAGTAATTACCCGAGCTAAAATAATTACTGTCGCATAAGCTGGATTTGCTTTCACCCTTGGATCACGCATGGGGGAAATTTCATCGATCGCTTTGGACAACCGCATTGTCCCTTTGCGATGCAAATTGCCATCAGCATCAAGATATCCTTTTGGTAAGGTAAATTCAAACTCACTCGGAAACATAATTATTTATTAGTTGGAGTAACTCGTTTAAACTCATTAACAGCCAATTCAATTTCTTCGATTTCTAATTCATTTGCAGAAACCTTCACATCAGCAATATTATAGCTAACGGGCCAAGCCCCTTTAAATTCAAATCTTGCTTGTGCTTCTGCTGCTTGATTATAAATAGTTAAAGAACCATCACGACGCTGTTGTCCCCAATTTCCTTCCTCTACAGATTGCAACCAGTTCCACAATGTCATCGAGGAAGTCATACCGCGTCGTAAAACTAGATTACTACTTTTACTATTACCAGGAATTTGGGTAGAAACAATGTAACCACTTTTAGCTTTACTCCAGACTTGAGGAGTTACTTCGGAAATTTGGATGGTATCTTGAGTACGTTTAAAACCCTGACACTCCATAAAATAACCATCAATCGAATCTACACTCCCATCAAGCTGGAGTTCGATATAAAAACGACAACTTGTCAATAATTCTGGTATTTTTGCCATAATTTTATCGCTCTTTATAAAATATTTGGGATAGGCTTAAAAAACCAAACAATTATAGATAGTTCTGACTTCTTTCTTAAAAAAAGAATAGAACTATCTATATAATATAATCGCTTGCTAGAAATAGCTTCGGTCAGAGCAACTCAACCGAAATCTATTTCTTTCGTTGCACATAAGTATAGGAAAAAGTAACAGTTTCAGTCAGCGGTTGGTTACCACTTACATCAAGACCTGACATCTTATATGATAAAGGCATTACTCCTTCAAAGTGCCAATTTGCTGACTCTGAACCATCTTGCTTGAAAGTTTTGATATCAGCCGTTTTTAGCGCTCCTTTTGTTACTGTTGCTCCTCCTAAATCCCGATCGGGATGGGACTGATAAAACCAATCTGAGACAGCTTTTGGTTTGGCAGTATTGGTCACAAAAGTGATAGTAATATTTTCATTTTTCACAGCGGAAGCAGCTTGTTGCATAGTCACTTTACTACCAGCACTTGCTCCTAATGGTGCATCAGTAGAGGTAACTTGAATCGACATCTTCAATCCAGAAATTTTCTGAACAAATAAACCATCAGCTAGATCAGTTGAGGTAAACTCAAACCTGGATACTGCTATATATTCTCCCATCTTTTTGCTCTCCCTAAATTACTCAATTTTTTCTAAACAATTGCACTTGTACCTCTTTTTCGGATCAGATAATTTATGTAGTGCGTTTGACCATTTGCGCGTTAAACTCAAAGGATTCCATCGCCAAATTTTCCCCCCAACATCAAAATCAGAGACGGAATAACTCACGATTTGACATTGTTTTAGCTCATAGACAACTACTGTCTTCGCGTCAGCATCAAGAATGGTGATTTTGCCATCTTTAAAACTCTCGTTCCATTTACCCCCACCACCTGAATAGGTTGCAGGTAAAGCAGTTTGCCACAAAGTGTAGAGTTTCATGTTCCCATCTTCTAGAGCAGCTTCAATGGTAAAGTTTTTATTTTCAGTGTAACCGCTAGAAGTTGTTTGGTAAGTCCATTGTCCTTTGTCACCTGAAGCTATGGGTAGTTCGCTAGCAGCAATTTTAGCTTCTACGTCTATACCGCTAAAGCTCTTAATTGGGTAAACAGTGCCGTCATATTCAAATATAAAATTACTAGAACCAATAACCTCTACTGGCATTTTTTACTCCTTGTCATCAACCAACGATTTCAATTTCTTGTGATCGTAATTGGTAATTAATAAAAAATTACTAATTACCAACTACTAACTAATTTCTAATTATTGACCAGGTGCCCACTGACTGATGCGGAAAATGACAAATTCTGCTGGTCGTACTGGAGCAACTCCTACTTCAATGTATAAGCGACCTAACATCATGGTATCCGGAGTGTTAAGTTCAGCATCACATTTCACAAAGAAGGATTCTGATGCACTAGCTCCAGCTAAAGCCCCTTCGCGCCACAGACGTTCTAAGAAGCTAGAAACTGTGTTAGTCACACGACCCCAGAGTCGCTGGTCGTTTGGCTCGAATACGACCCATTGTGTGCCAATTTCAATGGATTTTTCGATGTAGCTCATTAAACGACGCACGGGGATATAACGCCATTGAATATTATCAGGTTCAACCAGAGTCCGAGCACCCCAAATTTTAATTCCACGGTTAAAGTTAGCAAAGTTGCGAATGCAGTTGATTCCCAAGGGGTTTAATAGTTCTTGCTCGCGGAAATTAGTTTCGTAAGCTAAACCAATCACACCTCTAGGAGTATCATTAGCAGGTGCTTTGTAGAGTCCCCGAGTTTCGTCAGTCCGACACCAAACTCCCAGCATATGTCCACAGGGAGGAATGGAAATTGGTCTTCCACCATTGCGCGGGTTAGCCACTTTAATCCAAGGATAGTAAAGTGCGGCAAATTGCGATCGCCGATTAAAAGCACTTAACCATTGAGCAACGTGCTGGGGTTTTACTTGTTCGGGTGCTACAGGAGTATCACTCCCTTTACAAGGAGGTGGATCAAGCACTACCATCCGATAGGGTGGGCTAGGCGAAGAGTTTTCGCACATACTCACCATCATTTCCATGATGCCATGTACTTGGTCTAAGTTTAGCAGCCCCTCTTGATATACTCGCATTAAATCGGGGCAAGCAATCATCGCTACATCGTCAATTTCAAAAATCCCTTGGACACCTGTACGATCGTTCCTTGTCCCTTGGAAATCGCGGGGAAATTGATCGGGACTAGAAATTAGGGGTGGTGGGCTGACTTCAAAACTGCCATTCACTGGACGTCTAGAAAGAGCTTGTCCGCTTTGGGAAATATTTTCTATACTAATAAAAGGAGATGCTTCTAAAGCTGTCAATACATAGTCAGCCACCTCGGTAGTCACATCCGAGTTCATGGTCAAGTGTTCGTAACGTTCTAGTTCTTGTCCATTACGAGTGACTACTACACTAAAGAATTCTCCGGTATCTAGGGGTGCTGCTGTATCTGGTGGAGCATCATCAGGTCGCGGTTTGGGTGTACTGGAGAGAATATTAATTGTTAGACGTTCGGTTGGTGGTATTTCTTCTCCTTCTGCTGCTTTAATCGAGAAACGTAAAGAAGGACGATTACCCGAAGTTAGTAATTTGGTAGCGGTTTCTTCGATCGGAGGAGGTTGGGAACCAGGTAGTTTAGTCCCGATGCTGGATACCCAACAACGACCACCACCATTCAGAAACCAACCATAAACAGCAAAGGGGAGATAAGCATTAAAATCGGTGAAGCCATCTGACCCCTGTTTGCCAAAATATTCTAAATATTGATCCCAACTGGTGACCATCATCGGTTGGAAGAGTTCTGCATCACCACGAACATCTTCTGTAAAACCAATAAAACCAGCGACACTGAGGCTAATCCCTTCTATGGGGCGATTACCCCGGTCTACTTCTTCAACGTAGACCCCAGGAGCAAAATAATCAAGTCTGGGCATGGATATTTCCTATATTTCATAAGGTGTTGGCTATGTAGCATGGAAGCAATTTGCTGGTTTTAAGCCATGTATTTCCCGCCAATCCTAGCAGTATAAATTAGTCCTGGTATTCCATTTTCCCTGATGAGAGAGGATGATTGTCGTTTTTTAGTATACCAGCACGATTATTTATATACCTCCATTTTACCTACTTGAATTACAACTGTTATATTTCTTAGTATTTATGCTGTCAGGATCAATGCTTGATATCCTCCTGCTGGATGGTTTTACAATACTTAAAAAAGCAGGTAATCTCTTGATTGATTAGGTAGGTACTTTAACTCCCGATCATCTATATGGAAGATCCAACAAAAAAAATCGTTATTAGACTTTGGTCAAAAAACCTAAAAAATGAGTAATTATCTAGCGATCGCCACCGTAACTGCTACCTTACAAAGAATCTTACAGTCTGCGATCCAAGTAGACGTAGATGGGGCAAGAGTAACCACAGTTAAACCCGCGAATTTGGGAGGTGGAACTCCAGAAACGGGAGTAAACTTGTTTCTTTATCAGGTCAGTTCTAATCACATTTTGACCAATTCGATTAATTCCGATCATCAGCGACGAAAACTGGATGCTAAAAAATCGCGGATCGCTTTAGATTTAAACTATTTACTGACTTTCTATGGTAATGAAGTCGAATTAGAACCACAACGTTTATTAGGAAGCGTTATGCGGACATTGCAAGACAAAAACGCGATCGCTGGTTCTCTGATTCAGGAAACTCTGGGTGATTCAACTTTTAGTTTTTTAACCGACTCTGATTTAGCCGATCAAATCGAATTAATTCAAGTCAAACTAATGGATTTATCTTTAGATGATCTTTCCAAAATTTGGTCAGCTTTACAAAGTCCTTACAGTCTCTCGATCGCTTATAAAACTAGTGTCGTAATCATCGAAGGAGCAGCACCAGCAAAACTAGCATTACCAGTAGGACGAGCAACGTTTTCTACCGTACCATTTTTGACTCAGCCCCTCATTGAAAAAATTATCCCTCAGACCGGAGTATATGCACCAATTCTCGCAGATAGCACTTTAATTATTCTTGGTCAACGTCTAAAAGGAAAGATTACTAAAGTTCGTTGTACAGAAGTAATGTTAACTCCTCTTCAAGTCAGTGATAAAGAAATAATTTTACCCCTAACTTCAATTCCTCCCGAATCATTGCGATCGGGAATCCAAAGTTTGCAAATTGTCCAGCAGGAATTAATCGGTAATCCCCCGGTCTTAAAAAATATTAGTGAATCGAACCTTTTTCCTTTCATCTTACGTCCGACTATTACCCAAATCAAAGTGTCCCAACTAGAATTTAGCGATGATGAACTAAAAGCAGCGAATATTAATATCAAAGTCAATTTAGCGATCGGCAAAAATCAAAAAGTAGTTTTACTCCTCAACGAACGAACAAATAATCATCCAGAAGCTTATATTTTTGATGTAGTTAAGCGTCGTCAAGATTCTAGTCAAACTATCACTTTTATTATTACCGGAGTCAAACCAGGGGAATATTTAGTTAGAGTGCAAATTGATGGTGCGGAAAGTTTGCTGAATATTGACTCCAAACCAACCAGCTCAACTTTTGGACAGTATTATGAGCCCAAAGTAAGTTTAGTCAATAAACGGAGAAAAAGCCGGAGTATTTGATTTTTTAATCTGCGCTTATGTGATCTTACTAGCAGCCGATTAAATGGGAAATTAAAAATCAATATGGTTCAGTTAATTGTAGGGGCGAAGCATTCGGGCGATAATTGAACGCTCAAACGAGTAATATTAGACCCGGAAGCATCCCACTTTTGCAATAAGTAAAAATACTTATGGCAATGAAGAATTAAATACAGGACAATAGAAAAGTACAACAAGCAATTAATTGACACAAAAAAATGACACCAGAAGAAAAAATGACACCAGAAGAAAAAATGATTATTGAAAAAAATTTAGCAGAGGTATCCGCGATTCTCTATAAATATACACCAACCGAGGAATTAAGTGATGCGTGAACAAGTAGAATTGAGTGTGAGAAAACAAATATTGGAACAAGTAGCACCTCAAATCGGTTTACCCTGAGTGTTCCCTGAGCGTAGTCGAAGGGCGTAGTCGAAGGGCGTAGTCGAAGGGCGTAGTCGAAGGGCAATTTTTTTTAACGCAGACGGTCGGAAAGAAAGCCGGACGTTTAAGAACCATTAAAAGTTGTGTAGGGGAAATCTCATGATCAACTAAGCAAGCGGAAAGACTGAAATTAAAGAAAAAAATTCGGTTAAGTCCAGCCTTAGAAAAATGTTCTTTAATCTTAATTAGTAATGAATCATTTATGAATGCAGAAAAAGATTTAGAAGCTTTAACAGGAATAGTAGGGGCGTATTGCTCTTGCGCCCGTACCCATAGTACACTACAGCGTTTAGGATTAAATCATCAAGTAGAATTAACCAACATAACTAAAAGAGCAGGAGCGTTAAGTATAGATGGAGGTAGTGTGAGAATTAGAACACCATTAGGAGAGAAAAGTGAATGGAAACAATTATATTGCAATCAAGATCCATGATCGAGTCGGAGGGGCATTATTTCAACAAGATGAAGAATTAATCGGTTGGATAAATCAACAACCTTTGAGTAATATATTAGTAGGGGCGTATGGCCATACGCCCCTACGTTTAGGGGACTTGTGTTGAGCGGAGTCGAAACATGGTCATGCTGGAGTTTGGAAGGTAATTAATCAGATTGGTAATTCTGCTCAAAGAAGAGAGATTTTGGATTGGTATCATTTAACCGAAAATTTAGATAAAGTAGGAGGGTCAAATCAAAGATTAAAAAAAGTCAAGTAGGGGCGCAAGAGCCATACGCCCCTAAGCAAGGATTAGTAAAAGAAGCCCAGGAGGAATTAGCAGGATTAGATAATCAACAGGCTCGAAATTTCCAGAATTATCTCCATAAACACCAATCAAGAATACCAGATTATCAATTATATCAAGAATTAGGAATTTGCATCTGGGGAGGGGGCAGTAGAGTCTTTGATTAAAAAGATTGCGACGAGAATGAAAATAACTGGTTCACAATGGAAACAAAATAATGTTTCTCAAATGTTGAAACTAAGGTGTGCTTACTTGAATGGTAATTTGACTCTAAGTATTTCTACTTAATCAAAAAGTGGGATGCTCCCGTTCTTTTCTTCTCCTTCTTTTTCCCCTCTTGCTCCCTCTTGCCTAATGATGGTAATCTAACTTATGCTTTCCAGAACTTCACACTGTCTAGTTGATTATATGGAGTGAAAATAGTGACAATAGAACAAACAAAAGGAACCAGTAAGGATAGTATTCAATTGTTAATAGATTATAGTCAAGGACTAAAATCTACTTTTATTCTGATCGGAGTAACCAGTATTTTTATTGGTCTATATCCTTCAGTTTTGGCACTCTTGTTTACAGCTATCATAGAAACCGTAATTGGCAACCATAATGTCAAATTACTGGCTGGGTTTATTGGAGTAATTTTACTAATTTACGGCATCGCTAGTCTATGTGAAGCTATTCGATTTACAGCGATTCCTAAATTTATTGCTTCCCTAACTTGTCAGATGCGGACAGGTATGTATGATCGTCTATTGATGAGGACAACAAAAATTGAACAAAAGGATGAAGAAGGACGACAACTCGCCACTTTTTTACGGGATCTTACCATCATTGAGGATATGTTGCATCGATTGCTAGATGTATCCACTATTTATCTTTCTCGACTGTTGACTTCCTTTCTAGCCCTGTTTTATTACAACCTGGTGCTGGGCTTACTTACTTTGTTAGTTTTTCTGGGCGTGCAGGTTTTCATTTGGCAATTCAATAAAAACTACATCAAAGCTAGTAGCGATCGCAGTCTGGGCGAAGATACAGTATCAGAAATTTTGGCAGAAGTGATCGATGGTGCTGAGGTAATTAATGCTCACAATGCCAGTCAAGCACTGATCTCACGGTTTACTTCAGTGCTGCAAACGTTCGAGAAACAAATTTATACAGAGATGCACTTCATTATGCAGAGTGCAGGTATCCCTAGAATTGTGGGTCGGATGTTTATCTATATGCTGATTTGCGTCTCATTGGTTATGGCTGATTTGGGCTACCTCACAATTGGAGATGTAACGGGAATTATTACTATCGGTACTATTATTGTTGATCCTATGCAGGAAGTAAATATTGCCTGGAGTAAATGGACTCGTGCTTCAGTCAGTATCCAACGACAACCAGTTTTAAAAGTGATTGATGCTGGCACTGTCAATGCTCTAAGTGATGCTAATCCCCCCGTAAATAAACCAATTGATCCGCCATTAGAATCAAATCAGCCATGCCAAATGTCGCCGCTTAAGCGGAGTTTTTGCTTGCAAGATGTCACATTTGCCTATCCCAATTCTCAGCCTATACTCAATCAAGTTAATCTGACTCTACCCGCCAGAGGACTGTTTGTGGTGAAGGGTGTTAATGGGGCAGGTAAATCGACGCTGTTTAAGTTGCTAGCGGGGGATTTAAACCCCTCTCAAGGCTCCATCTATTGGGATGATCAGAATTTGCAGTCTTTTACTTTTTCTCAGTGTAAGAAAGCGATTCGTTTAATCCCTCAGCAGGCATTTCTCTTTAACACGACTGTACTTGATAACATTGTGCTTTGCAATCCTGAGGTTGACCTAAATCAGGTAAGAGAGACTGCCATACAATTCAATCTACTTCCTTTCTTAAATAATTTGCCTAATGGTCTACAAACAATTGTTGGTAGGAAAGGAAGTAGTCTATCTGGAGGACAGATTCAGTTAGTTTGCCTTTTGCGAGCGTTGATGTCTGAACCCTCAGTGCTACTGATGGATGAACCCTTCGCAGCTTTAGATACCGGAATTAAAAGTCTAATGATGTCAGCACTGCCAGAGATTGCTCAACAACGATTGGTTTTGGTGATTCTACATGACTCTGAACTGAGTCAGTATGGCGATGGTGTGATTTACATAGAAAACCAAAAATTGGAGCTTATTTAGAGTTATATGAATCAGTTGGAAAATGGTTACGCTCTTCCATTTGAGCATTGATTGAATCGGTAAAATATATGCTAGTAGATCATAATGCTGATTTTTTTTTTGAACAAAAATGTTTCGCGCAGTCCCCACCTAAAATCTGACCAGGATTAGAAGATTAGAGGATTTCAGGATAAAACTCAGGTTAATCCTGTTAATCTTGTAATCCTCTAATCCTGATTTGATTTAGGTGGGGTTAGCTCTCACCAACTAACAAAAGCGAAGCAACGATTTAATTAGGTTTTTCCTGATTCTGTACATATTCTATAAACCCACATTCCGCACATCTTCATATATTTTTATATCTTGTTACACTCCCTCAGATGCGTTTACGAAAAACTGCCATTCTAGAAATAGATATTAAAAATAATTCTCAATAAATTCTTTTGTCCACCAATTTAACGCCCCATAATAGGTTTGTCTATCTCGGTCATTATCTACTTTCACAATCTCCCGATTTTTTCGGTCTCCCCAGAGGTAATTACAAATATCATCTCCCTGCAAATGACATTCATCTAAGGCAAGCGCAATCACCTCTCCCGATTCGATTTCACCCCTGACCTTACTTAACTTTTCCGCTATTTCTTGATTTCTTTTATCGATCAGTTCTGGCTCTTTTCGTGGATTCTCTTTGTTTCCTTTTTGCCAACTTAATTTGCTCTCTTTTAAAATCTGATAGTAACTTTCGGGCGACTTAAATACTACATCATACTCCTCTATTAAATGTCTTTCTAATTCCGAAATATTCCGATTTTTGGGCAAAATTAGCCATGTCTGTATTTCGGCCATTTGGGCTGGTGTTAAATAGCTTTTTGACCCCTGGTATGCTAATTTTAGCCCCTCTAGCCCTCTCTTTAAGTATTTTCTCTGTGTCTGAGCGATGAAACTTACTGATACTCCTAATCAGCTTTGAATTTCCGCATAACTTTTCCCGCTCAATCTCCACTTTACGGCAGCCACTCTTTTCCATTCTCTGATATCCTTAACATTAGCTAGATGCTCAGTTAATTCTTTCAGCTTTTCTTCCCTCTCTTGGTTCTCTAGTTCATCTAACATATTTGCCCCCCAATTTTTATTTCCACTTTTACCATATCATCATGACATCCAATTGCACAACTCATTTAGGCGTGCTATAGCAACAATATTAATAGTTTCCATTTGAATTGATTTTTCGCTGACATAGTTTTAACTCTCCATTTAATTCAGTAATAGATTAATATTCGGACTATTTGCAAATAAACGCATTGACTATATCACACATTAAGCAATATGTCTATCATTATTTCAAAATTCTCTCTATTAAGACTATTTCTACTATTGCCAGTATCTTACAGTTTTTAATCTGGCTCAAGTATTTATTTGATTACGGTTGGATGCGATCGCATTAAAGTTATGAGTCTTATTTCTGGAGTTGGAGAATAGCTTTATTATTCTAGATTCGATTTATGCGATCGCATTCAATCCGCAATTCTAGATATAGAGTTGGAGAGTGGCGATCGCCCAATCGCAACTACCAAGCAATCAGCAATTATTATGGCCATTTGTCTCAGTTTTGATACCAAAAACATCTAATTTTTGAGAGCAACTTGTAAAGGTAACTTTTGCTGAGATGAATATTGTTGCTTAGACTCTTTACTCTGTAATTATCCTAGCGTTTGTCCGCGACGGTGCTGCACAGCTTCAATTTAGGTGAACAATTGTGCAGTTTAAATGGTTTGGGTGAGTGGCGATCGCTGTCACTTTTTGGGTCTAAGTTAATTCTTTAATGGGACATTAATTAAAGTTTTGTTACAAGTAGATTTGATTTTGTATAAAATGGGTAACTTAAAAATGCGTATTAGAGCAAAGGTTAGGTGCTAAAAACTATGCAAAAACTAAAAATACAAAAGTCAATCAAACTACAAATATTATTAGGTTTAATTTTTACCAGTATCTGTAGCTTTACTTCATGTTTATATATTACACCAGTTTTAGCTAAAGGTCATCATCATCGTGGTGGTGGAGCTTTTGTATCACCTATTGTTGGGAAATATAACTGGTCTGATGGTACAACGGTAGAGGTGCAAGCTGATCGAGGTTTATCTTCTAGTGACGGAGCAGTTGGAAACTGGAGATTAGACGCTAATGGTCAATACATTTTTACTTGGATTAGGTCACAAAAACTATTCACGGATATTTTAATTCTTTCATCTGATGGTAAAACATTAATACGAAATGATCAATCTGGTAGTATTATTGGGACAAAAA
Source organism: uncultured cyanobacterium (assembly GCA_963744145.1). Classification (GTDB taxonomy): domain Bacteria; phylum Cyanobacteriota; class Cyanobacteriia; order Cyanobacteriales; family CAWUOF01; genus CAVUSO01. The sequence goes on from CAVUSO010000001.1 coordinate 4,934,371, forward strand.
TAACTGTTACTCCTACCGATTCACAAAATTATATTCCATATTATAGTAAATAATCAAAATATCTATAATATCTCTGATTTTGAAGCGATCGCTTTCAATTAAACCACCTATCCATTACTGGGGCAAACTGTTTAGCTTGGAGTGGCGATCGCATCCCATTCCCAGTCGATCGGTAATTTTCAGGAGTGGCTGGATGTTGAGAAACTGTGGCGAATAGCATCCAGTTCCCCAAGTCTACAGCTAATTTTTCTTGGAGTGGCCAGATATTGAGAGATTCGGGGGTGATCGCATTTACGTTGTAAGTATTATTCTATGGTCAGAGTTTGAACTTTTTCAAAGGTCGCTGTAATTCTGGCAGATTTACTGTTTAGTGCTTGGGAGCGATCGCTTTTGGCGCGAATTACCCAAGACCACTGATGTTGCTGTAACCAACGGATTAATTCCCCATGTTCAAAGCCTCGGTCGGACCAGCAAGGTCACCGGACTTGGTGGGGGCAATCGGGCAAGTACTTGTTCTAATACAGGACGATCATGCTCAAAGCCAACTGAGGCGCTGCCATGCTCTAGTACTACTTGAGCCAGAGTAATCGACCTGCCTCCAAAAATCAGGCAGATTTCGATCAGACAGAATTTATCCCACAGCATACTGGGATCTAAAACCAGTTCCAACGATGCTCCTGCAAATGCTTGGAGGAAATGCTTCACTAATGGGTTATAGAATGTCTCGGCGACGATATAGGGATTATGGACAAAGTAGCTTAGTCTTTCCATCTGACTTCTAGCTTGGCACTTTCTATGGCTCAAATAGGGCAACCAATGGCTCAAACTGGCACTTCCTGATGGCAATATGGCGGCTACGGATTCGGCAAATCCTTGCAGATGTCGTTGATCTTTTGGCTTGAGCCATTGACGCAGTTGTTGTTGTAGCTGAATATCTAGGTAGGGCATTTGCATAAGAACTTTTGTTGAGGAACTTGAGTATCTCATGTTTTGCCCCTTTCATAACCTCTTGTCTTACAGCGATTTGAGATCAAGTTAGCCACAAAGATGGTAAAATTTAGAGACGTACAATAAAAAGGATAATTGATAGATGGCAGCATATTCCATAGACTTACGAGAGAAGATATTAAGTGCATGGCAGAATCAAGAAGGAACACAAAGAGGATTAGCCAAACGCTTTAAAGTTAGTTTGTCGTTTATCCGTGATTTATTGCGTCGGGATCGGGAGACAGGAGAGATAGCTGCTAGACCCCAAGGTGGAGATCGGCGCTCGAAGCTAAAAGAGCAAGACCAAGAATTATTGCAGCAAATAGTGGCAGAACAAAATGATATATACTTGCGGGAAATTCAAGCAGTAATCAAAGATGACTTTAATTGGGGCGATGACTGAAGCAGGTTTAATTGCAACTATGACAACTATGACATTTCCTGGTAGTTTGAATACCACTAGTTTTTTAGTTTTTATGGAACAAATATTATTACCTCAGTTGTGGAAAGGAGCGATTGTGGTGATGGATAATTTATCTGTACACTATGCGGAGCAGGCTAAAACGTTAGTTGCATCGGTTGGGGCTAAAATTAAGTTTTTGCCGCCCTACTCACCGGATTGATCACCAATCGAGTTATGTTGGTCAAAGTTAAAAGAAATTCTGCGTTCAGCAAAGGCACGCACATTCGAGGCTCTGGATGAGGCAATTACCATAGCTATTAATGCTATTACTGACGAAGATGCTCTGAATTGGTTTAATCATTGTGGACGATTTTTTTAAGAATATTTAGACTTATGTTTTTGTGGTTGGTTTGATCTCAATTTGCTGTATTATGAGATTCTATGCCTGGTAACCCTTTCAAGACTTTTCTGCACCACTAAGAGAAAAAGCTTACCGCTTCCTGACTTTTCATCACTTGGTAATTGACAAGACTTCCGTAACTGGTATATGGTAAAATTGCGATCATCTTACAAGAGTAGCATAAGTGTAGTCAACGCCAGGGCGGTTATTTGATTTTTGATCTTATAGATTAAAGGTGCTGTATGCTGGAGTATCCAAAAAGATTTATTGCGACACGAATGAATTTAATCTTGGCAATTAATAAAAAAAGGGAAGAATACAGGGTCATACTAAGCGAACATCTTAAAAAAAAAGACTCTGAACTCTTAAATCCGAAAGATTTAAACTTCCTCACAAAATTTGCTTTTCTTCTCTCTAGTTCAAGAAGTGGAAGCAGTATTACAGCAAGTATTTTGAGCCAGCACGCTAAAAGATACAAAAATAGTGGAAATATATTACTTTGCTTACAAGGAGAGCTAAAGCCCTACTTTGATCTATCCCAACTGTCTCCGCCTTTTGTAGATGTTTATTCTAACGAATTGGATGTTTATCATACAAAAGATCAAGCTAAAGTCAATACCCTTTTAACAGAATTATCTTCAGAAATAGGCTACCCCATAGGTGAAACTACAGATATTCTGGAGTTTTCTATTATAATTTATGGTCGTCTATTACTTCAGTGGCCTATCTTAGATTTTGGTGCTGCTGAAACCGCAGTATCAAAAATTTATGAAATCGTAAAAAGCATAAGTTTGAACATAAACGGGATTCCAACTTATGTTGATACATCTAATACTCGAATTTTATTATTAAAAGCTATAAAGAAGATATTTCCTGAAATTGATTTAAGTTTTTATGATATTCCGCGCACAAAAATAAGTCTTCTTAAATCAGCCTGTTTGTATAACTTAGATAGTTTTATTGAGGAACCTCCATTTATTATTCCTGTTCCATGGCATTTTGCCATAAAAGAGGAACTGGCTCAAGGAATTCTATTCTTAAAAGATCCTTCTAATTCCTGGAGAATACCGTTTTGGCGCGAAATCTTGAGAAACCATACTATTTCATGGCTCCACCTTACTCGAAATGTACTAGAATCTGTAAACGGTTTGTGCAATGGTTGGATATATCCATTTGGATTTATAACAAACCGTTCACCCAAGCCTCTAAAGATCAGAGGTTACACCCAAGACACATTGAATTATACACAATGGTATACAAATTTTTCAACCTCTAATCGGATTTGGGAGCTTCTATTGCATGAAAAGTCTGTTGACCTAGAGCAAGTTTGCTCTACTCAATGGGCTGATGCACATAGAGCAATTATTAATCTTGTCTCCGAAGACAAGAACTACTTTAAAATCTCTTCTAGAGACAATCCAAAACAGTTTGGCTTTGAATGGCTAAGAGCGAAACCGGTAGAGGTCATAACACAAATTTCTGAGAAATTAGATATTGAATTAACTCAATCGTTAATTGATGCAGCAAATGATATTAACAACCAAAACGTTCAAGTTACCCAAGGGATAAATAGGCATCCTGATCGCTGGAAAGTAGCAGAAAACCGTGATTTAATTATTAAATATTCACGGGAAGCGGAAATTTTAGAAATCTCACAGAAGCTTGGCTACTAATGACAAAAATTTACATAGAAAGTGAAGCACATAATTTGAAAGAACTTGTTATATGCTATCCCAAAAAAGAGTATTTCTACGTCAACAACAAAAAGGCTCACAATATAACAGAATTAGCTAACAAAGAAAAATCTCTCAAGCAACGCCAATATATCTCTGAGATAATAAAAAATTTTGGTGCTAATGTATAATTGATAATCTGGTATTCTTGATTGGTGTTTATGGAGATAATTCTGGAAATTTCGAGCCTGTTGATTATCTAATCCTGCTAATTCCTCCTGGGCTTCTTTTACTAATCCTTGCTTAGGGGCGTATGGCTCTTGCGCCCCTACTTGACTTTTTTTAATCTTTGATTTGACCCTCCTACTTTATCTAAATTTTCGGTTAAATGATACCAATCCAAAATCTCTCTTCTTTGAGCAGAATTACCAATCTGATTAATTACCTTCCAAACTCCAGCATGACCATGTTTCGACTCCGCTCAACACAAGTCCCCTAAACGTAGGGGCGTATGGCCATACGCCCCTACTAATATATTACTCAAAGGTTGTTGATTTATCCAACCGATTAATTCTTCATCTTGTTGAAATAATGCCCCTCCGACTCGATCATGGATCTTGATTGCAATATAATTGTTTCCATTCACTTTTCTCTCCTAATGGTGTTCTAATTCTCACACTACCTCCATCTATACTTAACGCTCCTGCTCTTTTAGTTATGTTGGTTAATTCTACTTGATGATTTAATCCTAAACGCTGTAGTGTACTATGGGTACGGGCGCAAGAGCAATACGCCCCTACTATTCCTGTTAAAGCTTCTAAATCTTTTTCTGCATTCATAAATGATTCATTACTAATTAAGATTAAAGAACATTTTTCTAAGGCTGGACTTAACCGAATTTTTTTCTTTAATTTCAGTCTTTCCGCTTGCTTAGTTGATCATGAGATTTCCCCTACACAACTTTTAATGGTTCTTAAACGTCCGGCTTTCTTTCCGACCGCTGCGTTAAAAAAAATTGCCCTTCGACTACGCCCTTCGACTATGCTCAGGGAACACTCAGGGTAAACCGATTTGAGGTGCTACTTGTTCCAATATTTGTTTTCTCACACTGAATTCTACTTGTTCAAAATCGCTTAATTCCTCGGTTGGTGTATATTTATAGAGAATCCCGGATACCTCTGCTAAATTTTTTTCAATAATCATTTTTTCTTCTGGTGTCATTTTTTTTTGTGTCAATTAATTTCTTGTTGTACTTTTCTATTGTCCTGTATTTAATTCTTCATTGCCATAAGTATTTTTACGTATTGCAAAAGTGGGATGCTCCCTTAGACCCGAATGCTTCGCCCTTCTTCTGCTAAATATCCCAAAAAATTCTTAACTGAATGGATTTTAATATATAGTTGATCTGTTGGCTGCATAGATGGTGAGGGCAAAGCATTTCGGTAATATTATTCTTCCCTTCGACTACGCCCCCTTCGACTACGCTCAGGGTAAACTTCGACTTCGCTCAGGGTAAACTCAGGGTAAACGCTTAAGCAATTATTTGTTTGCCGAAATGCTTTGCCCCTACAGTGAACTGAACTGGATTGGATTAAAACTAATCGTTCCCTTGAATAATATGTTTAACTGTTGTCAATGTTTCTAAACTAATTAAACCACGTCGGTGTCCTTTCTGATTAGACATTCCTAGAAAAACTGCATCTCCTTGTTTAGGATTACGCACAAATTTAGGGGAAGCATTAATATAAGTCGAAGCACTATTTACCCCTAAAGCAAATCGACGACTTTCTTGATAGGAACCCGTCGCGATCGCATCAGCATGACCACTACTATATCGATTAATCCAAGCGATCGCTGCATCCAGATCATCAACAACTTTAAAAGCAATAGTCTTTTTTAAGTAAGGTTGATTCCATTCCGACTCTTCCACCCGGATTAAATTCGGGAAATCTGTCAATAATGTTGACTCACCTTTTAAAATAAATCCTTTTTCTTTTAAACTATTACAAAGCATATTTAAAGATAAGGGTTTTTGCTCACGATGAACTAAGACTTTCTCAATCGCATTCACTGGATCTGGTTCACCTTGATGACTTTCTAAGATCATCCAACGGACCATCTCTAAACTTCCTGTCGGTGACCAATAGAGATAACTATTTCCCATCGCTGATTTTAATACTGGTGCTGTCGATTGCCGCACTACCTGCTGAATTAAACTCGGACGACCGTAGGGAATAACTAAGTTTAAATATTGATCTTGGGTAACTAAATCACGGATGGAAGTTCCTTCATCTGGAAGTAATAGTTCTAGGGAACCTAGCGGTAATTTTGCTTTGAGTAATGCTGATTGTAATGCGGTAGTAATTGCTATATTAGAATGGGAAGCTTCTGTCCCACCTCTTAAAATTAAACTATTACCTGTTTTTATACATAAACCAGCAGCGATCGCTCCCAATTCAGGAAAAGATTCATAAATTAAAGCAATTACACCCAAGGGCATTAATTGACAGTAAGTTTGAGATTCAGCAAACTGATAAGCAGAGTTCAATACCCGTCGAATCGGATCGGGTAATTCGGCTAATCTTTTTAAAATTTGGATCGTCGTTTGTAACCGTTCTGGAGTTAATTTCAGCCAATCCAGAATTAATTCTGGCACTGCCATTTCTCGACTTGCTTCCAAATCTAGGGTATTTGCTTCTAAAATATCATCGGTCGCATTTTGCAGGGCGATCGCCATAGCTTGTAAAGCTTGCGAGCGCTCGATTCCCTTAGTTGTGGTTAGCACTAAGGAAGCTTGATAAGCACTCTGAACAGCAGCAATGTGATTTGGTGAAGGACTGATAGGGTCTAATGTCATCTTGGTGAGCGCCTATAAGCCAGCCATTGATATATTGCCAATAGTAATAACAGTAGCAGCGGTACTAGTGCCCATAATAAAATATTTGGTTTGATTGGCAAACGTAAAGCCAAAGGTAGCCAAACAAATAGGGGGACCAAGATAATTGCTAACGCTACTGGGAGATAACTTTCTCTTAACCCGGAATGGGCGATCTTCCACTGATTCCCTGTCCAATGCCAAGATTTTTTATATGGATAAGCTGTGGAAAGTTGCTCAATGGCATAACCATTATCTTCCACTACAAATATTTGCTGACAGCGATCGCAGCCTAATGCTTCTGTCAGCACAATTGGGACTAAACGCCCCTTCCGGCGGCAAGGGCAAGGATAGTCTACACTTAGATCAATTTTCTGGGCTTTCTGAGATTGCACAATCGGCAGCGTTCATCTCCTATACTTAATTTAAGTACAATTCCGGTATAGGCTCTAGCGTAAATTTTATCTTCACTAGAACTATATCCACTGCTACCAGTCCAGAGCGATCGGCAGGGATTTGATTTTCGTTAGCTGTTACCAGGATAACAGGTTTTCGCTTTCTTTCCTAGTTCACAAGCGGATAACGCGATTCGAACGCGCGACATTCACCTTGGCAAGGTGACGCTCTACCAGCTGAGCTACATCCGCACTACTCTTTCAGCATTTATAATATTTTCATAAAAATCCTCGTTTGTCAAGTGGTTGGGAAAATTTTTTTTTAGTTACTGCCACACCAACTAAACTAGATCTTCTGGAGCAGTCAATTTAGCCAATTGCTGAGTGGGCGCAATCGCCAGCTCAGGACTGACTCCAGCGATTAACTTCCCCTTAATTTGGCGCATCAAACTGGCCATTTCCAGGGCATTCATAGCATAATCCCAACCTTTATTACTTTTAATTCCGGCGCGTTCGAGAGCTTGCTGCATCGTATCGGTAGTCACAATGCCAAAAATCACGGGTACACCTGTCTGAAATCCTGCCGCAGCGATCCCCTTAGCTACCTCAGCAGCGACATAATCAAAATGAGGTGTTTGTCCCCGGATTACTGCCCCTAAGCAAATCACTGCATCATATTGATGGGTGAGGGCTAATTGACGAGCAACCAAGGGCACCTCAAAACAGCCCGGAACCCAGGCATAATCAACCTGAGTGCCGTGAGGATTGACATCAACCCCGTGACGTTTCAGGCAATCTTGACAACCTTCCAACAGCTTTGTAGTAATCATGTCATTAAAACGACCGATCACTAGCGCTAATCGCAGAGATTCTGGATGAGAAAACGTTCCCTCAAAAATTGCCATCTGTTTATAGTTGTTGGTTGTTATTTGTCAAAGACCACAGGGGGGAGTGATGTTCAAAATCTCTGGGCTTAGACCACAAAGAAATTTAAAACACCGACCAAAACCACTAAAATTGTCCAGATTCCAGAACCGAAGAAAATTAAGGTTCTCGACTGATCCCAATTTTGGGGAGAAGCATAAGCAACTGGTACAGCAATGACCATAACAAAGGACAGAAAAACTAGGGCAGCTAGGGCAAGTTGAAATAAAATTGACATTTTTTTCTTCCTTTTACGAGTTGATTAAATGGACAACAGAGATTCAGCCTGACTCTGACTATTTTTTTAATAAATCAGCCCTGAAGTTTAAGCTACCAAAAAATGACACCCTCTTCGCAATTTCTCTAATTAAAATGGATTTAATTTTGTGCCATCAGATCGCCGATTTCGATACCTTGGGGGCCGCAGTTGGACTAACTCGACTCCGACCAGGAGCAAGAATAGTCCTCTCGGGTGGAACTCATCCAGGAGTAAGGAGTTTTTTAGCATTACATCGAGATGAGTTAGCCCTGATTGAACGTCGGGCTGTAATCATTGATCAAATTCGTTATTTAGCTGTAGTTGATACCCACAGACGCGATCGGCTTGGTCAAACCGCAGCATGGCTGGATTTGCCCCAAGTCCAGGAAATCGCGGTCTATGATCATCACCCAGATGCAGATCTAGATATTCCTGCGACTTATATCCAGATCGAGCCGATCGGCTCAACGACAACATTAATTGTCGAACAATTGCGTACTTGGGAGCAAACTGGACAAATTCCCCAGATGATTTCTAATTATCCCTTGCTTACTCCCGTGGAAGCGACAGTAATGGCGTTAGGAATTCATGTCGATACTGGTTCACTGACTTTTGACCATACTACAGCTAGGGATGCGACAGCTTTAGCCTGGTTAATGACTCAAGGAGCTAGTTTACCTGTAATTGCCGAATATGTAACACCTGGATTATCTAGTGTTGCTAAAGATTTAATGTCATCCCCAGTCCGAACAATTCGACCGGAAACTAAGATTTATGAAGCCCAAAAAATTCTCCTTCGCTATGGTCACTCTGGATTATCTGTGGTTAATTCTGCTGCTCAATTAGTCGGAATTATTTCTCGACGTGATTTAGATATTGCTTTCCATCATGGATTTTCCCATGCTCCTGTTAAGGGTTATATGACCACTAATGTGAAAACGATTACCCCAGAGACAACTTTGTCCGAAATTGAAAATTTAATGGTGATCTATGATATTGGACGCTTACCTGTAATTGAAAATGGGCAATTGGTAGGAATCGTGACTCGTACTGATGTTTTACGACAACTCCATCAAAATCAAACGATCGGGAATTTTCACCAGTTAGTCAGTGCTTTACCTGCTTATTGTCCTTTTCTACCATCAATTTTAGAACTTCTGCGCGATCGCCTTACTCCCCAACTTGCTCAACTATTAACTGTCTGTGCTCAGGAAGCAGAAAAACGCGGATGGCACGTCTATTTAGTTGGTGGTGCTGTCCGAGATTTACTCTTATCATCTTCATCTCCTGTCATGATCACAGATATTGATTTAGTAGTAGATGGTTTTCATCAGTCGAATATTGGGACAGGTGCTGGAGTAGAATTAGCTAAAGCTTTACAAGCACTTTATCCCGTAGCACGCTTACAAATTCATGGTCAATTTCAAACCGCAGCTTTACTCTGGTATCAAGATCCGCACCTAAATTCCCTCTGGGTAGATATTGCTACTGCAAGAACAGAGTTTTATCCTTATCCTGCTGCTAATCCAGAGGTAGAAGCAAGTTCAATTCGCCAAGATTTATATAGACGTGATTTTACTATCAATGCGATCGCTGTCCGACTTACAGCTCCACATCAGGGTGAAGTTTTAGATTTTTTTGGAGGATTATTAGACCTCCAATCACGACAAATTCGGGTTTTACATCCTAATAGTTTCATTGAAGATCCTACTCGAATTTATCGTGCAGTTAGATTTGCGGTCCGTTTAGGATTTGCGATCGAACCCCAGACCGAAGGTTATATTCGTTATTGTCTTGCAAGTGGAGTTTATGAACGAGTTCAAAGTCAAAATGGGAGAACTCCAGCTTTAGAAACCAGGCTTAAAAGTGAGTTAAAATATATTCTCCAAGCACCTTACTGGAAACCAGCTTTACAGCTATTAGATAATTTGCAAGCTTTACGTTGTCTTCATCCGAGCTTAGAGTTAAATCATCAACTTTGGTGGCAAATCCGTTTACTCGATCGCGCTTTGCAGAGATTTACGACCGTAATTAATATAGAATCTTGGCAAATACGTTTAGAAGTTTTAATTGCTGATTTAGCACTACCAGATCGGATTAAGGTTGCTAATAATCTTCAGCTACCATTAGATAGTATTGAACGCTTACAAAATTTAGACCGGGAAGAAACAGAGATCACATTATCTTTGCCAAATTGTCATCGTCCTAGCGAAGTATTTAAGTTATTATCCCAATTCAAATTACCTAGCTTAATTTTAATAGCTGTGCGTAACTCCCGTCAGATTCGTCGTCAAATTTGGCGTTATTTAACTGAATGGAAACAGATTCAATCACCATTAAATGGTCATGATTTGCAAGCATTGGGATATCCACCAGGAAAACAATTTAAAGAAATTCTTGATGCTTTATTAGTCGCGACTTTAGATGGAGCGATCGCTAACTCAAATGCTACTTCTGAAGAATTGAGGACAGGTGCATTATCTTTTTTAGCTAAAAAATTTCCAGTTCATTAAAAAATAAATTAGGTCATCTCCCCTGATCCTATTGATTAATCACTTTGTCATCAATTCTCAACAAATTCATTTCCAGCTAAACCACAATCAATCACAATGGAACAGTTAGCACAAAAATTAAAAACTTTGGGTCTAGATTAAAGAAAATATTGTTGTAAAATATAAAAAAAATCGGTAGTAATTACTTATGCACTTACTTACTGGTAGCGTTCTGCAAAATGGTAAATATGTAATCGAAAGTATCTTAGGTCAGGGGGGATTGGGGATTACCTATCGGGCCACACATACCTATTTAGAGCAACCGATCGTGATCAAAACTCTCAATGAAAGCTACCGACACCATCGAGAGTTTCAGGAATACAGTCAACAATTAATTCATCAAACCCGTCAAGCAGCCCAGTGTCAGCATCCAAATTTAGTCAAAATTTTAGATTTTTTCGAGCAAGATCAATTACCATTTATCGTCTTTGAGTATATTCCTGGGGAAACTTTAGCAGACATAATTCAAGCTGGGGAAATCTTAGCAGAAGCGACAGCGATTAACTATATACATCAGATTGGGTCAGCATTAAGCGTGATCCACCAACAGGGATTATTACACCAAGATATTAAACCTCATAATATTGTCCGGCGATCGGGAACGGAATTTGTCGTTTTAATCGACTTTGGAATGACCAGGGAGTTAAAATTAGGATTAATTCCAAATTATCGGGGGGTAATCTCAGAAGGATATGCACCCATAGAACAATATCTCTCCCAGACTAAACGGACACCAGCACTAGATATTTATGGTTTAGCCGCCACATTGTATTGCTTGTTGACTGGTAAACCACCGATCGCGGCAATTTTACGCGATCGCTTTACCCTCCAATCACCCAGACAATTCCATCCGGAAATTAGCTCACCTGTAGAAAAAGCAATTCTGAGAGGATTAGAGCTAGAAGCGCACAAGCGTCCGCAAACAGTAGCAGAATGGCTAATTACTTTACCGGATCAGGATCAACCCTTTAATCCTTATGATTTTCATCCCCCCCAAACCACCTTACCTCCTAGCAAATTATTTAGCACCAAAACCAATCAGAAAAACGAGTATGGAGAAGAATTTCCTCAACCCTGGATTCCACTAATTTTTTTAATTACAGGTGCAATTTCGGCAGTAATCGGTGCTAGTTTTGGTTTAATCTTTCGACAAAACAGTTGGCAACCATCAGGGTGGTCTCATCAACCCAGTCAACAATCCTTTCCTGAATCGAAAAAATGGCCAATTACTCCCTCATTGCTCCAAAATAGCGGGGAAAAAACCAATCAGGTAACACCCTTAGAACCAGAAGCACCGAACCTTGAGCATCAACCTGAACCAGAACCGCAACCCGAATATATTCCACCAGATCCATCCACGGACATATCTGTACCAATAGAGACACCGACTAACCACCGAAAACAGGAAGGAGCAATTCCACCAGCAGCCAAACCGTCTCAGTCAGTTGATGCAAACCGGTAAGTCGAAGCTAGGTTCTAAAGAACTCGGAGGGAAACGCAGAGAGCGGTTTTAACCGCCTGAAAATATTTCACAATATGAACCGTCAATTACGATCAAATTATGTTAGGGTAAAGAAACAACCGTAGGAACGCAAGAGCAATACGCCCGTACCAGTAGCGGCGGCTTGTACAAACCTTTGAAGTCCTCTGGACTCTTCAAGAATCTCGGTGTCTTTAGACCTGAGAGGATCAACCATCAGGTCAATGGCTGGTTGACAACAATCCACCTGATTGAGGTAGCGCAGAGTCGTGACGGCAGCCTCTAGCAGCTCCGTATAACCAGACTTATTTTTATTAGTTTTGCTTTTGCCAGTAAAACATGGACATTGGCGATTGTTATCGAATTTTAGGATTAAGTGCCCAAGCTAGTCTAACTGAAGTTAAGGCATCCTATCGGCGTTTGGCTCGACAGTACCATCCTGATATTAATCCTGGTGATGCCGCAGCTCATGATCAGTTTATTATCTTGAATCAGGCTTATCAGTTGCTGATGAGTGTCATTAAAACTGTACCTGATGCACCCAAACCGGAACCAAAAAAATCTACATCTGGATCTGTTTCACCCAAGATTAAGGTTACTCAGCCTCATGCACCTAATTCCTCACCCTCGGACATTGAACAACAGTTAAAACGCAGTTCTTATCAACAACTGCAACAACTACTTCGTGGTCATCGCTTTCCCCTTGCGATCGCTCTAGTGGAAGGTTTAGCCCAGCGTTTGCCCCAAGACCCAGAAGTGCGCCAATGGCAAGCGATCGCCTATCAACGTTGGGGTCGTGATCTAGTAGACCAACATCAGTTAGATAAAGCCCGAATTTATCTCAAAAAAGCCCTTCGTACTGATCCCCATAATCGTGCCCTTTGGCTGGAAGTGGAACGAGATTTTCGTCGTCTTGAGCAGATTTTTTAACACCAACCATAGATAAGAAAGCAAAGGTTCTTTTGAGCAATTTATGGGACAGGCAAGATGCCTGTCCCACAACTCCAAAAGATTCTTGTGGGACAGACATCTTGTCTGTCCTAGCTATTTTTGCTTTCTTGTCTAATCATCGATCCCATTCGGTGATATTCTCAAAAATGGCATTCTAACTGTTAAGACTCTTTGTCGTATCTAAAAGATACCCTCACCTAATAGGCGTAAGCATGGTCACTATCGTAGAGAAGCAAAACATTGGCTACATCACCCAAATTATTGGCCCAGTTGTAGACGTTAAGTTCCCTAGCGGTCATCTACCGCAAATTTATAATGCCTTAAAAATAGAAGGCAAAAATGAAGCTGGTCAAAGCGTATCTGTTACCTGTGAAGTACAGCAACTTTTAGGAGATCACCAAGTCCGTGCTGTTTCCATGAGTTCTACCGATGGTTTAGTTCGGGGGATGGAAGCAGTAGATACCGGAGCAGCGATCAGTGTACCAGTTGGTCCGACTACCTTGGGACGGATTTTTAATGTTCTAGGTGAACCGATCGATAATTTAGGTCCAGTCAATAATCAAGAAACATTCCCCATTCACCGGGATGCTCCGAAAATGACTGAGTTAGAAACCAAACCTTCTGTGTTTGAAACCGGGATTAAGGTGGTTGATCTGTTGGCACCTTATCGACGTGGTGGTAAAATTGGCTTGTTTGGTGGTGCGGGTGTAGGCAAAACCGTTATTATCCAAGAATTGATTAACAATATCGCCAAAGCTCACGGTGGTGTATCCGTGTTTGGTGGTGTGGGTGAACGCACCCGTGAGGGTAATGACTTATATAATGAATTCAAAGAATCTAAAGTCATTAACGCCGAAAATATCAGTGAATCCAAAGTAGCTCTAGTTTATGGTCAAATGAACGAGCCACCCGGAGCCCGGATGCGTGTGGGTTTGAGCGCTCTGACTATGGCTGAGTATTTCCGTGATGTCAATAAACAAGATGTACTGTTATTTATTGACAATATTTTCCGGTTTGTGCAAGCAGGTTCAGAGGTATCAGCTCTATTAGGACGGATGCCCTCTGCGGTGGGATATCAGCCCACTTTGGCTACGGAAATGGGTGCTTTACAAGAGCGGATTACTTCGACTACCCAAGGTTCGATTACTTCCATTCAAGCTGTCTATGTGCCCGCAGATGACTTGACTGACCCCGCACCAGCGACGACTTTTGCCCACTTAGATGCAACAACGGTATTGTCCCGTGGTTTGGCTGCTAAAGCAATTTACCCAGCAGTTGACCCCCTTGACTCCACTTCCACCATGTTGCAACCTTCAGTGGTAGGTGAAGACCATTATAATACGGCTCGCGCTGTCCAATCTACTTTGCAACGTTATAAAGAATTGCAAGATATTATTGCGATTTTGGGTTTAGATGAGTTATCAGAAGATGACCGTCAAACCGTAGCTCGCGCTCGCAAAATTGAGCGGTTCTTATCTCAACCGTTCTTTGTCGCTGAAGTTTTCACTGGTTCTCCTGGTAAGTATGTGAAACTCGCAGATACAATCAAAGGCTTTAAAATGATTTTGTCTGGAGAATTAGATAGTCTACCAGAACAAGCTTTCTATATGGTTGGCTCGATCGAAGAAGCGATCGCCAAAGCTGAAAAAATCAAAGGCTAATTGTTGATTAGTCATTGGTTCTATTGGTTAATGGCTAATCTGCTGTTTAATTCGGCAATTAGTCATTAGCCATTCCCTACTTAGCAATTAGACAACCGACTTATGACCTTAAACGTTCGTGTTATTGCTCCCGACAAAACTGTTTGGGATTCCCATGCTGAGGAAATCATTTTACCTAGTACCACGGGTCAGCTCGGTATCCTGACGGATCACGCTCCCTTATTGACTGCTCTGGATATTGGAGTGATGCGTCTCAAGGCTGAAAAAGGTAGAGAATGGGTAGCGATCGCCCTGATGGGTGGATTTGCTGAAGTAGAAAATAATGAAGTTATCATTCTCGTCAATGGTGCTGAACGCGGCGAAAATGTTGATCTCGAAGCCGCACGCTCTGCTTATAATAATGCCGAAACTCGTGTTAATCAATTGCAAGCGACCGGCACTCGTCAAGAGCAAATTCAAGCAACTCAAGCCCTCAAACGGGCTAGGGCTCGTTTTCAAGCGGCTGGAGGAATGCTGAAAGCATAAGTTATTTGAAGCAAAAGTTGCTTCGAGCCAGAATTGTAGGGGCGTAAGCAATACGCCCTTATTTTTATTGGTGAAATAATATAAACCATTTTATCAAAGCCAAAGCCTGGACAGAGATGATTCATCTGATTCAACAGCCTGCAACTAAAAAGCAACTTGAAGAAATGCTAGAACCCCTTAATAGTTACATTAAACTGGCAGTAGATATAGAACGAAGAATTTTGGCGGGTGGTGGAGAACTTCATGCAGATTGTGAAGTTGTGTTACTCGAAAATGGCAGCAAACAGGTAGACATTTGGGGAGCAGATTGGTATCCGTTGACACAGGAAATCGGGTATGAATCTCTCATCAATATTCGTCCTCGTCAGAACAATCGTTCGCTAGAAATCCAAGATGCAATTATTCGAGGGAAAGTTGCTCAGATCATTCAACAGTTATTAGAGGGATTATGAGAGATTGGAATGCTTTAAAGTCACGCTATTTACAAGATGATCTCCCGCTCCGGATGGGAAATTTGGCATCGAATTTAGCCCGAATTAAATCTCGATGTCAAAATTCAGCTAATGGTGAGATAGTTGAAAGTTTGCTGCAAGAAAGCAAGGTATTTATTGAATGGACGGCTAAAGATGTAGAAGTCGAAATTGCTGCTGAGTTAGTTGAATTACAAGTTCAATTAGCTTGCTGGCAGTATTCCTGGGCAAGGATATGGGAGGATACAGAAGAACGAATGAGAGTGGCAGAACAAACTAAAATTTGGTCAGAAAAAGTCCTGAATATGTCTGGTTTGTTAGCTTTAAATTGTGAGTTGTTGCAATAGCGGTTCAATGGTTTGGCTAGTTAATCCTTGTTCTAGATAAACTGGGAAATCTGGATTATAGGGACTTAATAGTCGATCGATAGTAATAATTTTCGCATTAGCTGGTAAAACTGGAATATCTGGATCAGCTGCGGTTGCTCTCATCAAAGAGCTGGAGAAACCCTTAAAAATGGCAATCTGATCCATTTGTCCACTGATTTCCACGGTGACAATTAACAGCTCTTGGGGGCGTTTGATGGTATATTCTTCTAAACGCTGCCCGATATTTTTTTCCATCTTCGCTACCATACAATCCAATTAATGTCCTGTCGCTGAACGCCCTTGTTTGCCGAGTTTGATCAGGACAAAGTAAGATAGGTAAATCACGTAAATTAATAAGGCGACGATCGCGAGAAATCCCAAAAATTTAACGCTGGAATTGTAATGGAAAATTTGTTTATATAACCAGGTTGGCTCTAACCAAACCTGACAAGATGGGCTTTCGACCATTTGGGGCGATGATAACAGTCCACATTGCCAAAAGGGAATTTGACCACAAGCACTCAAAATCCCGTAAATGGTCATAGCCCAACGCCAGGAGGTAAAACTGAGTTTGAACCCAGAATTAGGCTGATCATCGATTTCTTCGTTGAGATCGACCCAAAACCAGAGGGAGATGGGAATCAAAATTCTCGCGATCGCCCCAGCAATAAACCCAATCGGTAAGGAAGCGATCATTAAATAAACTGATATCCCCAGCAAACTAGCTACCCGCCAATAAATTATTAATAAACGCTGGATCGATTCGGCTTTATAGATAAACGCCCAAATTAGCAGAATTAAGGGTATAAAAACTATAAATAAGAGGGCAAGGCGATAGTCCATCCATACTAACGGTCGAAACCAAAGTGCATCTGACATTTTTTCAGGATACAAAAAGCGATCAGGCAGATTATAACAGAAAAAAATGTCAGTGTAGAAACACTCGCTTTCATCAAGCTAGGGGGAAAGACAGTGAGGTGAGTTTAACCACAGGGAATGAAGCGTTAAGTTGGAGAGCGCAGCAGTCAATACCACCTCTCCTTGAGGATTCAATTCCCAGCCCGTTGCTTCCAAGATGGGAGACGAAATTAATGATTTAGACTTGCTCATTGGTCGCGATTCTGCTTTCAGGTGGGACTCACTATGACCCATACCACTAGGACCCAAATCTGCTAGCACAATCTGATGAGCTAAAAAATCTGTTGGTTGGGGAGCAATTCCACCTCTCCCAGTTAAATAAAAGCTACTCGCTTTAGAGCGATCGCAAGCACTACCCACTAAGCTACTAGCATCAAGGACGGATTTTGATAAATTTAATAAGCCTTTACTGGGGTCAAGGTCAGGAGTTTTAATGGCGACTACACCATTGACTCCTAATTGAGAAACTGCCGTAATTTGACTATCGTCAGAAGTAAATAGTCCTTGAGTAGTGATATCAATATTACCACCTCGACCTTTAACGGCATTAGCTGTAATCTTACTATTTTCGAGGAGAGCTAGGATATTGGTAGCAATATTGAGGTCTCCACCATTACCATTACCACCAGCAGTAGCAGTAATATTACTACCTCGGCGCAGTTGGATATTTTGCCCTTGCAATAAAATATTACCACCTTCACCATTAACCGTAGTAGCATTAATACTGCCCGTATTGTTGAGAAAAATTGAGCCAGCATTGATATTCAGCGTTCCAGCACTACCCGTCCCCTGATTGTTTACACCAACTAAACCACCATTGAGGACGCTCAATTTAGGAGTATTAATTGTTACACTTCCTGAATTGCCAGTTAGCGTATTAGGTAAGTTGAATAATTGTTGTACCCCTGGATCAAGAAGCTGGGCAGAAGCCGTAATCTGGGATGGATTCAAAAATCCTACTGCTTGACCATTTACTTCAATAGATTTGAGCGCATTGATCGTAAGATTGCCAGCATTACCAGTCACAAAAGTTGCAGTAGAAACTTCTCCACCAGCATTTACTGTTAAGGTTTTGGTATTAATGGTTAAACTACCACTATTTCCTGAACTGTAACTTGACACTGCCAAAGTGCTGAAATCGTTAAAAGCTATAACTGTTCCTGTTCCGCTCACGTTTATGTTATCTGCCGAAACCGTTAATTTGCCACCGATTCCAGAGCCAAATACACCATTAATTATAGTGCCTCCTTGTAAAATACTTAACTGGCTCGTTGATATGGTTAGATTTCCCCCATTTGCCGGACCAAGCGTAAAAGCACCAATATTAGTCGGATATGTGATTACTTGTACAGAGTCAGAAGCATTTATATTAATATCTCCACCTTGGCCAGTAGCAAAAGGTACAGAATTTATTTGAGCGCCATCTTGGAGCAATAAGCTTTTACTTGTAATATCTATGTTTCCTATATTTCCTGCTGTTAATGTTTGCTGATACAAGCTACTCGGCACTGTTCCATCTGCGGAAAATCCAATGAATTGGACAGCACCCGATGCCTTAATCGTGATATCTCCTGTCGGGAGAATTCCATCATTTTCAATCAACATAGCCGAGCCATTAGTAAAAATTATATTTCTATCTTGTGCCGAAATAAATCCACCACCTTGACTACTGCTAGCATCAATTAATGACAGTTGTGATAAATTTATATCACTAAAATTTTGCACCCCTTGATAGTCAAAAATCCATCCCCTTGCGGCAGAATTAAAACTCACATTCCCAGCTCCAACACTACCTAACTCAATCAGTCCTCCTGGTGCTGCTAATACACCCCCCTGGATGTTAATCGCACCTCCAATTAAAGCTAAGGATTGACCCTGTGCTACTTGCAAGATGCTCGAAGGATTTCCTCTCATCAGGTGAGAATAAGTTGCATCAGTAGTTACACCAGAACCTAGACCAGTAACATTAATTGCTCCCGCATTTTGACCAATCTGTAATCCTACTGGTGTACTAATCGTTAGTAAGGGTGCTGATTGAGGATTACTTGCACTAAATCCAGTTCCATCCGCAAAACTAATCCTATTTGCGGTACTTGCTAAAAACGACCCACCAAGATTTAACGCTGCATGAGTACCAAAATTAATCCCATTCGGATTGAGGAAAAATAAGTTAGCTGTCCCATTAGCTTTGAGAATACCATCAAGATTAGAACTAGCATTCCCCGTAACACGAGTGATGATATTCTGGATATCTAAAGCATTATTAAAAAATGCTGTGCCCCCAGTGGGGATAGAGAAATTCTGAAAACTATGAAATAAGTTGCCCCCGACTTTACTACCACCAGCGATAGTAATCATATTACTATTAGAATTAACCAGAGAGTTGACTGGCAAAGTCGCATCCGGGACGATTTGTGCTATGATTGGGCTAGCTGAACCTAGTAACGATAAAAATAAACTACCAGTGAGCCAGAGGAAACAATTTTGCATTTGCATATCTAAAAATTACGCTATCAAACACAATAGCTAAGATTTAAAGCATAATAAATTTAGCATTTTTTTGCGATTATTAGGTTGAAGAGCAATATTATGTAATACCAATTTTTGATGAAGCTGCATAGAATTGATCCCCCCAACCCCCTTTAAAAGGGGGAGCCATCCCCCCAACCCCCTTTAAAAGGGGGATTAAAAGTCCCCATTCTTAAGGGGGATGCGAGGGGGATCTAGCTCTGTGCAACTTCACATTAAATTGGTAGAATATAATATTATGATATTAGGATCAAGTCAAGTGAGGCAATGGCGGACTCGAATCGAAGAATTACGTAAAAATATCTAGTTCTTGGTAATATAAGTGATAGCGATCGCCATTTATCTAAATCAAAAATATCAGTTCAATTATGATCGATCATCGGCAAGAATTAGCTAATCATTGAAAATGATCTGCTCACTTTTCTTTATGCAGAACTTTTGCAGATTAGGATCAAGCAGATTCTGACTAGGAATATTTCGCGATCGGGTTACAGTAATTGCCAACAAAAGATTTGCGGTTAGCTGTTTTTTAGCCAGGTGAGATACATGAAAAAGTCAAAAAATCTATGTTAAGAAATTTATCAACTTGATAAATTATAATATAGATAAGTTATGATGTTTCTGAAAAAGAACCTGTCGGCCTATTTAGAGGCCCAAATTTGTCAACTATCTACTGTTTAAGGAGATAACAGAATGGCTTTTCCCCCAGATCGAAAAACATGGGAAGTATCAAAGTTAGTTGCTCGGACATGGGTAGACAATCAGTTTAAGCAAAGCTTTATTGATAATCCCATTGAATTTCTTCAGGAAGTTGGGCTAACTCTAGAAGATTTTATTGAAGTTCAAATAAAGACGGGCTCTTATGGATCTATTAGATTTGTTGGGGGTGAAGGTGGAGAGATATTAAATTTTCAAATTACCTTGCCTCCCAGACCTGATACTCTTGATGATGAACAACTTAACAATTTTATCAACCAGACGCAAAATGAAATAATTGTTAAACTGTGTTGTTGATCATAAGATTTCTCTAAATTTACAGCGGTGTCCTGAAGATCAAAAATATCTAGGGACACTCTTTTAGTAAATTTCTCTAAAATCAGATAAAAATTGGTAGGAGCGTATTGCAATACGCCCGTACTCGGATCAGAAATTCATTGTTAAGGAAACTGATCTATTTGATCAGGAATAAAAAACCGGGTTTTCTTTGGATAAACCCGGATTATTTTTTGAAATTAGGCAAAAAGATGATGCTCAAGAAACCAAAATTTAAAGATTGCTTCTATGTAGAGATGATCGAATCCGTCGGGGTATTTTTGCGATCGGAATTAGAAAGTTTTGTCTTAACAGGTAAACTCTACGAACGATTAGTTCCTTTAATAGATGGCGATCGCACTGTTGATAATATAGTTGAAACCTTATCTAAAGAAATCTCAATTACCGAAATTTACTATGCTTTAATGCTGCTAGAAAAGAAAGTCTATATTGTTGAAAATGATAGCTTATCTTCAGAAATAGGAGCATTTTTAGATCTTGCTAATATTGACAGAAGTCAGGCTCAAACTAGATTAAAATCAACTCAAATTTCAGTAACTTCTGTTAATCAAATTTCCCCCCAACCATTAATTGATATCCTGAAATTATTAAATCTGCAAATTGCTGAGAGTGGAGATATAGAAATAGTATTAACCGATGACTATTTGCGCGATGAACTAGAGCTATTAAATCAGCAAGCTTTAAAAATTAAGCGTCCCTGGATGTTAGTGAAACCAGTGGGAAGCATAATTTGGCTCGGACCAATATTTGCACCAGGAAAAACAGGATGTTGGCAATGTTTAGCGCAACGGTTGCGAAATAATCGTCCAATTGAAACTTTTATTCAGACCCAAAAAGGTATTGCTCAACCTTTACCAAACTCAGTAGCAATGCTACCATCGATCTGGCAAACCGGACTAAATCTAGCTGTAACAGAATTAATCAAATGGATAGTGCAGGGAGAAAATAAATCTCTAGAAAATCGGCTCCTAACTTTTGATACTAAGTCTCTCAATATCCAAACCCATACTTTAGTTAAACGTCCCCAATGTCCAGTTTGTGGAGATTCAGATTGGTTCGTTAAAAAACCTTTACCAATCATCCTCAAAAGCTGCAAAAAATCTTTTACTACTGATGGTGGACATCGGTGTTTTTCGCCAGAAGAAACTCTTCATAAATATGAACATCATATCAGTTCAATTACGGGCATTATCAAGGAAATGAAGCCCATATCTCTGTTAGAAAGTCATCTAACAAATACCTATATTACTGAATATAATTTTATCAGAAACTTTGATAACTTGGCTGATTTTCAAGAAAATCTCCACAGCACAAGTGGGGGAAAAGGAAAAACAGACATTCAAGCGAGAGCCAGTGCTTTTTGTGAAGCAATAGAAAGACATTCGGGTGTTTTTCAAGGAGATGAAGTTAGACAAAAAGCCAGTTATCAAGAACTTGGGGATAGTGCTATTCATCCCAATGATTGCATGAATTTTAGCCAATTTCAATTCAATCGCCGTTTAGAACTAAATGCTAAAATTCCTCGTCGAGAACAACGAATCCCTGAACCCTTTGATGAGAAAAGAGAAATTGAATGGACTCCCCTTTGGTCCTTAACCCATCATCGAGTCAAATATCTACCAACCTTCTATTGCTATTTCGGTTATTCCCTGCTACACAATATTGAAAATGGCTGGGCAAACTCGAATGGTCATGCTGCGGGTAACACGATCGAAGAAGCAATTCTACAAGGTTTCATGGAATTAGTCGAGCGAGATAGTGTGGCAATTTGGTGGTATAATCAAATCAACAGACCAGGAGTAAATTTAGATAGTTTTGATGAACCATATTTAGCAGCACTAAGAGATTACTACCAAACCATCAACCGCGAACTATGGGTTTTAGACATAACGAATGATTTTCAAATTCCGACTTTTGCCGCAATCTGTAGGAGAACAGATAAGAAAATCGAAGATATAATATTTGGTTTCGGAGCGCACTTTGATGCTAAGATTGCTATTTTACGAGCTGTAACTGAAGTTAATCAATCTTTACCAGCAGTTAGAGCAATTACCACCAACAGTGATCCGGATGAATATAAATTTTTCAACTCAATAGCGAGAGAATGGTATCAGACTGCGGCGATCGGCAATCAGCCTTATTTAGTTCCCAATTCTGACCTGACTACCAAAGTGTATAGGGACTATCCGCAACCAACAAATGATGATTTGCGTGAAGATATTCTGACTTGTATAGAAACAGTGCAAAAACTGGGAATGGAAATGCTGGTTTTAGATCAAACTCGTCCTGATCTTGGGATGAATGTAGTTAAAGTTATAGTTCCAGGAATGCGACACTTTTGGAGAAGATTAGGTCCGGGAAGACTGTATGATGTGCCAGTTAAATTAGGCTGGTTATCAGCACCATTACTAGAAAATCAACTCAATTCCTTTAATACTTTTTTCTGATTTCCATCGACTTTTGGCAAAAAATCCAGCTAGCGGGAAAGACAGCGAGGTGAGTTTAACCACAGGGAATGAAGCGTTAAGTTGGAGAGCGCAGCAGTCAATACCACCTCTCCTTGAGGATTCAATTCCCAGCCCGTCGCTTCCAAGATGGGAGCCGAAATTAATGATTTAGACTTGCTCATCGGTCGCGATTCTGCTTCCAGGTGGGACTCATTATGATCCATACCACTAGAACCCAAATCTGCTAGCACAATCTGATGAGCTAAAAAATCTGTTGGTTGGGGAGCAATTCCACCTCTCCCAGTTAAATAAAAGCTACTCCCTTGAGAGCGATCGCAAGTACTACCAATTAAGCTACTAGCATCAAGGACAGATTTCGATAAATTTAATAAGCCTTTACTGGGGTCAAGATCAGGAGTTTTGATGGTGACGACACCATTGACTCCCAGTTGAGAAACCGCAGTAATTTGACTATCGCCAGAAGTAAATAGTCCTTGAGTAGTGATATCGATGTTACCACCTCGACCTTTAACGGCGTTAGCTGTAATCTTACTATTTTCGAGGAGAGCTAGGGTATTGGTAGCAATATTCAGGTCTCCACCATTACCATTACCACCAGCAGTAGCAGTAATATTACTATCTCGGCGCAGTTGGATATTTTGTCCTTGCAATAAAATATTACCACCTTCACCGTTAACGGTAGCGGCATTAATCCCGCCCGTATTGTTCAGAAAAATTGAGCCAGCATTGATATTCAGCATTCCGGCACTACCTAGCCCCTGATTGTTTACACTGACTAAACCACTGTTGAGGATACTTAATTTAGGAGTGTTAATCGTCACACTTCCGGTTTTTCCACTAGGTACAGGAGGTAATCCTATTAATTGTTGTAGCGCTGGATCAAGAATCAGGGCTGAGGCTGTGATCTGAGATGGATTCAGAAATCCTACTGCTTGACCATTTACTTCCACAGATTTGAGAGCATTGATCGTCAGATCGCCCGCATTACCACTTGCATAAGTTGCACTAGAAACTTCTCCGGCATTATTTACGATTAATTTTGGAGTATTAATAATTAAACTACCACCATTTCCTGTGTTGTAAGCTGTTACACTTAAAAGACTGAAACTATCAGTAGATGTAACTGTTCCTGTGCCGCTAATTTTTATGTTATCAGTTGCAGAAACAGTTAATTTGCCACCTGGTCCAGAACCAAATGTAGCATTAACTATATTTGCTCCCTGTAAAATAGCCAACTGACTCGTTAATATGTTTAGATATCCCGCCGATGCCATGCCATAAGTAATAACACCAATTCCGCTAGGAAATTCAGTTGCTACCACAGAATCAGAAACATTTATATTAATATTTCCACCTTGGCCACTAGCAAAATTTGCAGAAATTATTTGACCGCCATCTTGCATCAATAAGCTTTTACTTGAAATGTTTATGTTGCCGATATTTCCTGCTGTTAATGTTTGGTTATACAAGCTACTCGGTACTGTTCCATCTGCCGAAAACCCAATGAATTGAACAGCCCCTGATGCCTGAATAGTAATATCTCCGGTTGGGATAATTCCATCATTTTCAATCAACATAGCTGAACCATTATTAAAAATAATATTTCTACCTTGCGCCGAAATAAACCCACCTCCTTGACTACTACTAGCATCAATTAATGACAGTTGTGATAAATTTATATCATTAAAGTTTTGCACCCCTTGATAGTTAAAAATCCACCCAGTTGCGGCGGAATTAAAACTCACATTCCCAGCTCCAACACTACCTAACTCAATCAGTCCTCCTGGTGCTGCTAATACACCCCCCTGGATGTTAATCGCACCTCCAATTAAAGCTAAGGATTGACCTGGTGCTACTTGCAAGATGCTCGAAGGATTTCCTCTGATCAGGTGAGAATAAATTGTATCAGTAGTTACACCAGAACCTAGACCAGTAACATTAATTGCTCCCGCATTTTGACCAATCTGTAATCCTACTGGTGTACTAATCGTTAGTAAGGGTGCTGATTGAGGATTACTTGCACTAAATCCAGTTCCATCCGCAAAACTAATCCTATTTGCGGTACTTGCTAAAAACGACCCACCAAGATTTAAGGCTGCATGAGTACCAAAATTAATCCCATTCGGATTGAGGAAAAATAAGTTAGCAGTTCCATTAGCTTTGAGAATACCATCAAGATTAGAACTAGCATTCCCCGTAACACGAGTGATGATATTCTGGATATCTAAAGCATTATTAAAAAATGCTGTGCCTCCAGTGGGGATAGAGAAATTCTGAAAACTATGAAATAAGTTGCCCCCGACTCTACTACCACCAGTGATAGTAATTAGATTACTATTAGAATTAACCAGAGAGTTGACTGGCAAAGTCGCATCCGGGACAATTTGTGCCATCATTGGACTAGCTGAACCTAGTAACGAGACAAATAAACTACCAGTGAGCCAGAGTAAATTATTTTGCATTTGCATATCTAAAAACTACGCAATCAGACATAATCGCTAAGACATTAAACCATAACTATAGCATTTTTTACGATAATGGCTCTCCCGGATTTATGGTTATAAGTAAGACTTATATTGTCTGAACAGCAAGCATTTCCGCCCTCATTAACCAAAAGATTTGGATTTCAAGATACTTTTTGACCACAGCTCCGGGAGAGCCATCTTAAAAATGATCTGCTAACTTTTTTCTAGGCAGAATTTTGGAAGATTGGGATCAAATAGTTTCTAATTAGGAATACCTCGCGATCGGGTGACTGCAATTGCCAGCAGAAGATTTACGACTAGCTAATTTTTAGACAGATGAGTTATCTTAAGAAATTCATCAATCTATGTTAAGAAATTCATCAATTTACTGGCACTATTATAGGGTAAGGTAATAAGGTGT
This sequence comes from uncultured cyanobacterium, assembly GCA_963744145.1. Lineage (GTDB taxonomy): Bacteria > Cyanobacteriota > Cyanobacteriia > Cyanobacteriales > CAWUOF01 > CAVUSO01. Next base: position 4,960,148 of record CAVUSO010000001.1, read on the forward strand.
GCAAAAATGAACCTAATGCCTATTTAGAGGCAAAACTTAGTAGAGTATCTGCAGGTTAAAGAGATCAAAGAATGGCTTTTCCCCAGGACTGGAAAACATGGGAAAGAGAAGTAGCTAAATTAATTGCTCGAACCTGGTTGATTCAATTCCCAGCCCGTCGCTTCCAAGATGGGAGCCGAAATTAATGATTTAGACTTGCTCATCGGTCGCGATTCTGCTTCCAGGTGGGACTCATTATGACCCTTGGTATGAATGTAGTTAAAGTTATAGTTCCAGGAATACGACACTTTTGGAGAAAAACCGGTCTGGGAAGACTATATGATGTACCTGTCAAGTTAGGTTGGTTATCAGAATGTTTTTTAGGAAAAATTCCCCCGCTTGCTGCGGTGAAACCGAAAAGATCGGGGGAAATTATAGAGCTATATAAACCCGATCTTCAAACTCTAAAACAAACTGATCCTTCTTTTACCCAAATTTTAGAAGAGAGGAAATCGATCCCAGAGCAAAGGCAAAAAACCGATCACAGCTCAACAATTAGGTGAATTTCTTTATCGGTCAGCGCGAGTTAAAGAAATAATATATACAAATAACTAATGGGAAAATCAAGCTAGTAAGTGCCACACAGTGGTGATCTTAACCACAGGGAATGAGGTGTATTGTCGAGTCCAGAAACAGTCAGCACTACCTGACCATTAGCATCAAATACCCATCCGGTAGCTTCCACAATTCTCTCAGAGCTGGAAGATTTAGTCCTAGGGGTTAAGGATTGAAAATTTTGATCATCTCGATTGATACTAGAGACCCCATTTCCTGGCTGAACATTTCCTAAATCAGCGATCGCAAATTTTTTATCTAACAGATCAGTTGGCTGAGGAGGTATTCCACCTCGACCTGTTAGATAAAAGCTACTATTGCGACTTTTATCACAACTATTACCTACCAAGCTAGAAGCATCTAAGATTGTTTTGGATAAATGAATTAAGCCTTTACTGGGGTCAAGGTCAGGAGTTTTAATGGCAACTACACCATTGACTCCCAATTCAGAAACCGCAGTAATTTGATTATCGGTCGAAGTAAATAGTCCTTGAGTAGTGATATCAATATTACCACCGTGACCTTTAACAGCATTAGCAGTAATCTTACTATTTTCTAAAAGAGCTAAGGTATTGGTAGAAATATTAATGTCTCCACCATTACCACTACCACCAGCAGTAGCAGTAATATTACTATCTCGGCGCAGTTGAATATTCTGCCCTTGCAAGACAATATTACCACCTTCACCATTAACTGTGCTAGCAGTAATGCCGCCCAGATTATTTAAAAAAGAAGTGCCCGCATTAATATTCAATGTTCCGGCACTACCTATCCCCTGATTGGTGACATTGACTAAACCGCTATTGAGGACATTCAATTTCGGAGTATTAATAGTAACATTTCCGGTTTTTCCACTCGGTTGAGGAGGCAATCCCAAATATTGTTGTAACCCTGGATCAGCAATTAAAGCGGAGGCAGTAATCTGAGATGGATTAAGAAATCCGACGGCTTGACCATTGATTTCGACAGATTTGAAAGCATTGACAGTCACGTTACCCGCATCACCTTGTGCATAAGTTGCACTAGAAACTTCTGCGCCATTATTTATGGTTAACGTTTGGGTATTAATTAGTAAGCTACCACCATTTCCTGAACCGTAAGTTGCCACTGCTAAGGTACTAAAATTGTTAGTAGATATGGCTGTTCCTGTGCCAGCAACATTTATTTGATCTGCAAAAATAGTTAATTTACCACCGTTGCCAGAACTGATGGTACTATCAAGCATAATTGCCCCCTGTAAAATATTCAATTGACTGGTTGATATGGTTAAATTTCCCGCCGTTCCTGGACCAAAAGTTACATTACTAATGGCTGTAGGATAGGTGTCTACTTCGACAGATTTAGAAGCATTTATATTCACATTCCCACCTTGACCAAGAGCAAAATTTACCGTACCTAATTGACCGACATCTTTCAGCAATAAGCTTTTAGTTGAAATCTGAATATTTCCACCATTTCCGGTTGTGAATGTTTGGGTATATATACTAGCAGGGAGTAGGCCATCTGAAGCCAAACCACCTAATTGGAGAGATTCAGAGCCATTAATCGTGATATCTCCCGTTGGTTGAATCCCGTCATTTTCAATCAATATGGCTGATCCATTATTAAGGATAATATTTTTACCTTGCACCGAAATAAATCCACCTCCTTGACTAGTGCTAGCATCAAGTAATGATTGTTGCCATAAATTTATATCATTAAAATTTTGCACAGCTTGATAGTTAAAAATCCACCCAGTTGCTGTGGAATTAAAACTCACATTTCCCGGTCCAACACTACCTAATTCAATGCGTCCTCCAGGTGCTACCAATACACCTCCTTGCAAGTTAATCCCACTCCCAATTAAAGCTAAGGATTGTCCTTGTGCTACTTGCAAGCTGCTGGGATTATTTCCTCTGATTAGGTGAGAGTAAACTGAATCAGTAGTGATCGCAGAACCTAGACCAGTAAAATTAATAGCTCCCGCATTTTGACCAATCTGTAACCCAACGGGTATACTCATGGTTAGTAATGGTGCAGTTTGAGGATTAGTCGCACTAAATCCAGTTCCATCCGCAAAACTAATACTATTTGCGGTACTTCCTAAAAATGACCCACCGATATTTAACGCTGCATGAGTGCCAAAATTAATCCCATAAGGATTGATCAAAAATAAATTAGTCGTACCATTAGCTTTGAGAGTACCATCAATATTAGAACTAGAACTACCTGTTACGCGAGTGATAATATTCTGGACATCTAAAGCATTATTAAAAAATGCCGTACCCCCAGTGGGGACGGAAAAATTCTGAAAACTATGAAATAAGTTGCTCCCAGCTCTACTACCACCAGTGATAGAGATAATATTACCATTAGAATTAACCAGAGAGTTGGCTGGCAAAGTCGCATCCGGGATAATTTGTGCTATGATTGGGCTAGCTGAACCGAGTAATGAGCAAAATAAACTACCAGCCATCCAGAGGAAATAATTTTGTACTTGCATATCTAAAAATTACGTGATTAGACACAATAGCTAAGGAATTCAACGATAACTCTAACATTTTTTATACCCATTAGGGTGAAGATCAATACAATGTAATGTTCTATGATCGATCGCGAGCTATTCTCGACTGGCGATCGCCATATTTAATTATTTACTGGCCAGAGGATATTCATCAAGTTTTGCTCTGATCAAAATCCATAACTAGAAAACTCAAACCAATGGAACCAATCATACTACTCAACCGTTTTTTGTTGGTGTAACTGTAATAGATGCTGCCCATTAAAATGGATTAAATGAGTCGGAGTTTCCGCAATCCAGACATCTGTTTCCCAAGCAAGATTAGTTAAATATTCCATCATTGCTTTGCGATCGAGGAAAGTTGTCACCATTACCAGAGGAATCTGAGACCCCCTAAACAGTTTTTCTAGCTCATTCTTAAATAAGCCCGGATGTTTTTATCCCATTCAGATGTATTGTAGGTATGTAGAAGCTCTAAAGCACTTTCTTCTACCTGATAAACTGTCTTTGGGCTATTGATAGGACGCTCTAGATCGTCTGGATTAGCAACAATCAGTCCAGCATCTAGAAACTGATGAATAGTCTGACGACGAACTGTCTCGCGGGTATTGGGTTTATATGTTTTACCATAATGTTCAGCCATAAAATCCATCATAGGTGTAATACCCATGAAGGGAGATGAAGATGTTTGCCAAGATTGACCAGGTTTAAGATTAATCAGAGCCAATAAAGTCAATGCCGATCGCTCATTCAATTGAGCGCGGGGAAAACCAAGTTGTCTAAGAATTTCCAAAGCTTCATTAATCCTCAGTTTGATCATAGTCAAACTTTCATACTCCTGGTCTTGCATATTAAATAGCGTTTCTGCCACAATCTCATCGATCTTTTCCTGTGCAGGAAAATCCTTTTCAACCTGCTTTCCTAAAAGCAATAATTGCTCAAGAGTAGGATATTTCAGATTTCGCAAATCAGTAGCATTAACCTGAGTATTTCCATTGAACAGCCGAAAAAAAGAATCCACCATGCTAGAGTTCAAATAAACAGCTAAACCCCTTGCTAGAGTAATATCTAAACCTTTTCCATCATGGTGAAAATAGTTGAGGTGATTTTCAAATCCAACCCAATTAAAATCAAACCGATCTGCTTCATAAACAGCAGCAACAATACGTTTTTTCTCTTCTTTAGTAGAAAACCGCTTAGTCAGAACATAATGACCATTAGGCACTAGCAAAGATGCTGTCTCATCAATATGCACTAATGCTTGTGGTTTAAGAGTGCTTTTCGGATGTTCAACATATCCATTGTTTAAATTAACAGGATATATCAGGGGAACTGTGTCATCTTCAAGCAACAATCTCAGATACTCTTTAGCACGAAAATCAACAACTCGTCCTGTGGAAACTTTCAGGTTTAAATGATCAAGGCTACAGTTAAAATTCCCCATTCGCTCAATAATTTTCTCACTCAGAGCATCAGGAACAATCCGAATAAACTGGTCTGGATCATCAGAGTGAACTACTTCCCGATAAAACAAGGTGTTAGATATGAAGAAATCATCATCTGCACTGATACTGGTATTAATCACCACTTCACTATTCTTTTGTCTCTGCTTTAGCGCATGAATAATGACCGTTTCCTGAAGAACATTATCATCCCTGAAAGCTTGCTGACGTGAATCAAACAAATGAATCTGTCGCAGAGCCATCAGCTCCAAAAACATTTGACGAAAGCTCTTGAAATAAGAGCCGTTGCAAAAGCTTCTGGGTGCGATCGCCACAAACTCACCACCATCAATAAGTAACTGTGCAGTAGCAGCCATAAAGCCGGGGTATATATTGCTTGTCTCTACCCCAATAGACCGTAACAATCTACGGACATCAGAACGGGCATTAATTTTAAAATAAGGTGGATTTAAAATCGTGTGCGTAAAAAATGGTATTAAATTTTGATCAAAAAGGGTAGGAGCGAGAAAACTAGCTGCTTCCTTAATAAAATCTGCTTCATGAATAAAATACTTAAAAATAATCCCTTGAGTTCTGCATTGTTGCTCACAGAGTGCCAGAGTTTTTCGCAGGTATCCAATTAATATAGGATCAATTTCGTAAGCCACAACTTCGAGCAAATCTGGTCGTTTCTGCTGCTCACAGACATGAGCAACAAAAGCCGCAGATAAACAACCTGTACCAGCTCCAGCATCCAATAAACGTATATGAGACAAATCCAGCCTTTGAAACATTCTGACCATCAACTCAGCGACTGGCAAAGGCGTGAGAAACTGGCCTAATTTTTGTTGGCGATCGGGTTCAAGATGGTAACTAGCTAATATCCGCAGCATTTCTGCATCAACCATCCTAGGCTCATATATATCTTGATCATGGTTGAGCAGACTTAACATATAGGGTCTAGCAACTGGAACTTTTTGAGTTCCAGTTGACAAATAACTACTAGCAAATAAGTTTACTCATCATAGATCCGACATTCAACTGCATCAGGATTATCATCACAGTATTTGTCAAAGGAATTTTTGACCGGGTTTTGGCGTTGATGAGCGGCTTCCGCTTGCAGTTCTTCAACAGCATCCCATGCGGCGGCACACTCGCCAGATTGTGCGCCACTTATGTCGCAGACAGTGCGAGCGGCCTGACGCTCTTCTTCGATTTTTGCTTGGATATCGTTCATGGATTTAGTTATTTGAATCACTTTCTTAACATTCTGATTCCCTATTTAGGGATCGGATGCTTGGCGGATTTCGGGACAAAGATCCCGGTCGAACGCTCAAGTCCAAAGATACACTAGATTTTCAGTTGACAAGTCCAGAAGGGATAGTCTGAATACCACCTTCTGAAAAACTTATTATAACATAATATTCACAATAGTTAAACCCTTGAACCCATGCCATGACCACCAGATCCAGATGGCAGTTGGTGAGCGGAGTCCAACTATTTATTTTATGGATAGGATGTAGTTTTTATCATTGATTGCATACCGACCGACCTAATCTGTATGTAGGATGGGGAAAAAGGCCGCATTAGGTTAAACATGCTCTCCCCTGGACAAGTTATTCCCACGGCCCTGCACTCAGAGATGCAACGGTCGTACCTTGAATATGCCATGAGTGTCATCGTTGGACGGGCCTTGCCCGATGTCCGCGATGGCCTCAAGCCGGTTCACCGGCGAATTTTGTATGCGATGCACGAACTCGGTCTGACCCCAGATCGGCCCTATCGCAAGTGCGCTCGTGTAGTCGGAGATGTATTAGGGAAGTACCATCCCCACGGCGATCAGGCAGTTTATGATGCCCTGGTGCGGATGGTGCAAGACTTCTCTAGTCGTTATCCCTTACTAGCTGGCCACGGCAACTTTGGGTCAGTGGATAATGACCCACCTGCGGCCATGCGCTATACCGAAACTCGTTTAGCATCGATCAGCCATGAAGCCATGCTCAGTGAGATTGGTGAAGCCACGGTCGATTTTATTGGTAACTTTGACAACTCTCAGCAAGAACCAGTCGTCCTGCCCGCCCTATTGCCGATTTTATTGCTGAATGGTTGTTCGGGTATTGCGGTGGGAATGGCTACCAATATTCCTCCCCATAACCTGGGAGAAGTGGTAGATGGTTTAATCGCTTTAATTGATCACCCGGATTTAACTGATGAACAGCTATTTAAATTAATTCCAGCACCAGACTTTCCTACTGGTGGAGAAATCGTCGGCTCAGAAGGCATTCGCGATGCTTATACCACGGGGAAAGGTAGTATTACTGTGCGCGGAATTGCCAAATTTGAGGAAGTTGTCACCAGTGGCAAAAGAAAACAGCGTCGCACAGCGATTATTGTCACTGAGTTACCTTTTCAGGTGAATAAAGCTGCTTGGATTGAAAAGGTGGCTCAATTGGTAAATGGTGGACATCTGGAAGGTGTAGCCGATTTACGTGATGAAAGCGATCGCGATGGGATTCGAGTGGTAATTGAGGTCAAACGAGAAGCTAACCCCGAGTCAGTTTTGGCTCATCTATATCAGCAAACGGCTTTGCAAAGTACCTTTGGGGCGATTTTGTTAGCTTTGGTGGATGGTTTGCCACGTCAACTTAGTTTACGTCAATTGCTGGCACAATTTTTGCAATTTCGGGAAGCTACTTTAAATCGGCGTTATCAACATGAACTAGAATGTGCCCAACGTCGCATCCATATTGTGCGCGGATTGGTGGAAGCTCTGGAAAATTTAGATGCTTTAATCTCAATTCTCCGCCAATCTGCCGATGGAACGACTGCGAAAAAAACCCTTCAGCAGCGATATGATTTAAGTGATGCTCAAGCTGATGCGATTTTAGCAATGCCCTTACGTCGGATTACGGGATTGGAGCGTCAGAGTTTACAAGATGAAGAAGGTCAACTAGCAGAGCAAATTGCCAAATTGCAAGTGTTACTAAGCGATCGCGCGGAGCTATTAAAAGCTTTGAAAAAAGAACTGCGATCGCTCAAACGCAAATATGCAGATCCCAGACGTACCCGTTTACCCAAACCAAGTAATCTCACTCCAGCAAAAGCCCAGGAACCATCAGCCCAAAAAGTTGCCGATTCAGAGGAGAAAAACCCCACCCCTGATTCTACAGTTAAACGCGATCGCAAATCTACCAAGGAGCGAAATTCATCTTCCCCATCAAGTTCAGCTACTCCTAATGACGATCGCTCTATTGATCAATCGACTGCTACCCAACTGTCTCTACTCCAAGAAGAAGCTGAAACAGTTTTAGAATTTACCCAACGGGGTTATATCCGACGTTTACCAATTTCTGCTAGTTCTGGTGAGCGGAACTCCAAAAAACGCAAATCCCCAAATCCAATTGTCGATCATGACTTCATGCTCCAGAGTCAAATCGTTAAACCTGACCAAAATGTCTTGGTCTTAACTCGTCATGGTAAAGCTTATGGAATCAAAGTGCGCGATATTCCTAATACATTACCAACAGAGCGGGGAACACCACTGATCAGTTTATTACCGACAGGTGCCCAAAGTGAACAAGCTAATATCGTTAAATCCTTAGTGATGTCTGAATCTCTTAGTGATTCTCAGCTGGTACTCCTGACTCAGAGTGGTCGGATGAAACGTTTACCTATGTGGGAATTAGCTAGTTTAAGTAGTCGTGGACTGTCAGTTTTCAAGCTGAAAGAAGATGACGAGTTGTTATATGCTAATCTGACCACCACGACTGAACATCTGGTTTTAGCTACTACGGGTGGACGTTTGCTCCGGTTAGAAATTAACGATCAACAACTACCTGTCATGGGTCGGACTGGATTAGGATATCCAGCTTTACCATTAGGTAAACGGGAACAATTAGTTGCTCAAGTTACTATTCATCCTCACGGCGACCTATTCTTGGTGTCAGAACAGGGTTATGCTAAACGTATGCCCTTAAGTGCCTTACGATTGTCTAACCGAGGAGATCTTGGCACTCAAGCGTTACAATTTACCTCGAAGACTGATGTGTTAGCGGGAATGATTGCTGTACCCCCAACTGGTGAAGTAATTGTCATTACTCATAACCAAAGGTTAGTCCCAATTCCTGTTGATTCCGTAGCATTAAGGGGAAAAGATGGTAGTGGTGAACGTTTGGGTCAACTTCAACCAGGTGAAAAAGTTATTTCTGTGGTTAGTGGTGAATAGCTTGATAGTTTTCTGAGCGAATCGAAATTAGTGAGTAGTTACTAATGAGTCCAACTAACAAGATTTGAACAAATGGCTAAGGTGGTTTTAGAAAACGTTTACAAAAGCTTCTCCCAGCGTCGTCAAAATCAGTCCAGAGAGAAAGCAACTAATCAATCTGAAGTTGCTTCTCACTCCTGGGATACTTTGGCTCAATCTGCGGTTTTACGACGCATTAATCTGACGGTAAATGATGGCGAATTTATGGTATTGGTGGGACCTTCAGGTTGTGGGAAAAGCACTCTGCTCCGATTGATTGCAGGTTTGGAAGAGTTAAGTGCTGGTAATATTTGGGTTGGAGATGTTTTGGTGAATGAATTGTTACCGAAAGATCGCAATATGGCAATGGTGTTTCAAAGCTATGCTCTTTATCCTTTTATGAATGTGTACGATAATATCGCTTTTGGACTCCGACGGACTAATCAGCAACTAGCAAGCAAGTCTGATTTGTCCCATCCCCAATTGCATATTAATAATTGGTTGGAGCATCTGTTGGTGATGATCACGCGATCGCTTCCTCCCAATTTACGCTATTTATCAGCCCAGGAAAAAGCGGTAGATCAGCGCGTCCGGATGGTAGCTGATTTGTTGCAAATTGAATCCCTATTAGATCGACTACCAAAACAACTTTCCGGAGGACAAAAACAACGGGTAGCTCTCGGAAGAGCGATCGCTCGTAATCCCCAAGTATTTTTGATGGATGAACCTCTTTCTAATCTAGATGCTAAATTGCGGACTGAAACTCGTGCTAATATTGTGAAACTCCAGCGTCATTTAGGTACTACGACAATTTATGTTACCCATGATCAAACTGAAGCAATGACCATGGGTGATCGAATTGCGATTATGCACGCTGGTCAAATTCAACAAATTGCTCCTCCTTTAGCTATTTATAATCGACCCGTAAATAAATTTGTGGCTGAGTTTATTGGTTCTCCACCAATGAATTTTCTTTCTGTTCAATTTCAAGCACCTTTGTTGATTACTTTAGGTCAATTTCGGTTTACTTTACCCGATGTTTGGAAAAAAGTCCTGAAAAATTATGATGGACGTACTTTAATTTTGGGGATTCGTCCCGAAGACCTAAGTATTGCTGTACCAGCTCTGAAAAATTTTCAAGTCCAAGTAGATTTAGTGGAAGCTCTTGGTAACGATACTTACTTACATGTTAGTTTAATTGATCTAGCGGATCATGGTGTGAGATCAAATCTCCAAGTCCGAGTTGAACCAGATCGTTCTGTGCAAATTGGAGAAGAACTATGGTTATCGATCGCGATCTCAAAAATACATTTATTTGATCCAGAAACAGAACTAGCACTTATTCCTAGTAAGTTTTGATCCGCTCTGCTGCGATCTGGATATCCCCCATTAAACTGCATCATGATCTATGAGGGATACCGATCGCGATTCCTAATTATTTTCGGACTTAAGTTAACAAATGATGAAATCTAGGAGTTTTATGCAATTGTCTCAACCTGATTCTGGGAATGTTGCGAAGTTAAATAAATGGAGAAAATCTGTCAGTTTTACTACTTTAATTTTCATTAATATGCTGCTCTTTGAGTTGGTCAAACCCAGTCAAGCGATCGCTGAATCTGAGACATTAGAAATCAATGGAAATGTTAACGCGACTGAACATCGAGGGCAAATATATCAAGAATTTAGGTATAATTGTTTACCTGGTCAAACCATTGGTAGTGCTTGGGGAACAGATATTTATACAGATGACTCTTCAATTTGTCAAGCAGCAACTCATGCGGGAATAATTACCGAGAGTGGTGGTCTAGTTATCATTAAAATATTACCAGGTAAAGCCTCCTATACAGGAACTTTTCGTCATGGGGTGCAGACTCAGGATTGGGGGAACTGGTATGGTAGTTTTATATTTGTAAATCAGGGTAGTGGTGAGCCAATTAGTAATCCAGAAATACCCCTAATCGATGGTAATATTAATGCTACTGATCATCAAAATCAGATTGGACAAGAATTTACTTATTGTTGCTTACCAAATAGTCTAATTGGTAATGTTTGGGGAACCAATATTTATACAGTTGATTCTTCAATTTGTACTGCTGCTATTCATCGGGGAATAATTGATCAAACTACAGGAGGTACTGTAACAATTAGAATTATCCCAGGACGATCAGCTTATCGTAGTAGTACCAGACATGGTATTAAAAGCCATGAGTGGGGTAGTTATCCTAGCAGTTTTGTATTTATGAGATGAATTAGGTGCAAAAAGGATATTTTCCGGTGGATGCTCGCTCCCCATTCATCACCGTTGGTCTTAATTATTCCGTTGTTACCCCTCTAGACAATTATTCTAAATGTATTTATGATTTATCTATCAACTTTATTGTCATATATATGAGTAAAGGTTCTCAGTACCTTGAGATAAAGATCGATTATCCTCATCTACGTGACCTACTCGTAGCTGGGAAATGGTACGAAGCTGATCAAGAAACCCGTCTTTTTGTCCTAAAAGCTGCTAATTGTGAAAAAAAAGGATATCTTAATAGTGAGGATTGGCGAAAATTTCCTGGTTCTGATCTTTGTACTATCGATCGATTGTGGGTAGACCATTCTAATGGTCACTTTGGTTTTAGTGTCCAAAAACAGATTTGGCAAAATATTGGGGGAAAACCCGATGCAGATTGGAATATAATTGAGAATTTTTGTGATCAGGTAGATTGGAAACGTGACGGAAATTGGTTGCACGAGAAAGACTTACAATTTAGTCTAACCGCAAAAAAAGGACATCTTCCCTGTGATCCTATCACCCATTACTCTGGTGATAGTTGTGGAGTTGGTTTGGTTCGTTGGTGGGTGTTTGTCGGTGGGATATGCGGATGGTCTCTTTTCTCCCGGGAAGATTTCTAGATGCGGAAAAAAACAGAGAGCCACAATTTTTAAATGACCCTCTGGGAATTAAAGGTTAGTAACTATTTATACTCAAAAATTTGTGTCGATCAGGAATCGCTAACTACTTTACATTCGAGGAAAATGAGAATTTAACCGGAAAATTCCCAGGATTTAAGAGAATCGACTTATACTAATTTCATTTATCCATCTAAAAAGGTCTGAAATTGACTAATAGCAGCTTTCCCTAAAAGCGATAATACGCTCGCTTATTATTCCCAACCAGCGATCGCTATCCTCATTCCTCAAAAGCGATCATCAGGTTAGTCAGGTCAGGTATAGTGATTTGGGCGATCACCCTTCTTCTCTTCTCTTAGAATTAATTGAAAATATTAGGCGATCGCCCCCCAACAGTCTGGCAGCGATCGCTCTCACCCACACCACACAATCTGTCTCAGTAGCGACCCGTCTATTTGCTCCAGGATCGATTTAGTAGTAGCAGTCTAGACCCGTCTATCTGCCCCAGTATCAATTCAATTTAGTAGTAGCGACCGACAACAGGAGATTGATTGTTTTATTGTTTCATTTATTACTTGTGAGCTATTTATTTATTTATTTATCGCTTAAGAAAATGATTGTTGATTATGATTTAGATCACGGTAATAATCAATACGCATCACAATACTTTACAAAAATACATTGTAACATAATGAAAAGTGTGAAATTTACTAAATCGAAATTGGAGTGAAGAAATGTTGAAATTTACAAAGACAAATAAAAATAACAAAATAAATTGTGAGAAGGAAGCACGTCAAATAAAAACAGAAGGTCTCTTGTTGCTGTCCGAGTCCGAGTTGGGCGCGGTGGTGGGGGGAAGGCCAGACGGGGCGGCAGCGGGACCTGCGCCTGCGGGACCTGCACAAGCGTCGTAATTAACGTCAGCTTTTTAGATGAGATGAAAAACCCTAACCCCTTTTAAACCCTAACCCCTTTTAGGCTGTAGCGATCGCTGACTGGGGTGGAGTTGAACGAATTTTTGGGTTTTGCTAGGTGATATTATCCGCCGAAGTTGATCTGATCCCGCTTGTCTAATTGCGATCGCCTCTTACCCAAACTCATGTCCGGAGAAATTCGGATTAAAGACGCCAAGAAAATGGTGGAGGAGGTTGCAATACGGTTCGTTTAAGGATATTTTGGGAGATATCGACGGAAGTTGGGCGAACGTGAGAGCGTGCCGGAGGCAAACGCCCCTACACTTAACCGAACCGTATTGGAGGAGGTTGGATGAAATCTACTGTTTACATTGAGACCTCCATCATTAGCTATTTGGCCGCCCGTCCCAGCCGAGATTTAATTGTTGCTGCCCATCAGCAAATCACCCAGGATTGGTGGGAAGGTCGGGACGAATGGGAACTGGTTATTTCTGCCCTCGTGATTTCCGAAAGTCAAGCCGGAGATGCCGAAGCTTCAAAACGCCGACTCAGTTATATTCATGGCTTATCCCTCCTACGCCTGAACGATGAAACCGTTAACTTAGCAGAAAATCTCCTTAATGGTGCAGCACTTCCCCTCAAAGCCAAAGATGACGCACTACATATCGCGATCGCCGCAATATATGAAATCAACTACTTACTGACTTGGAACTGTAAACATATCGCCAATGCTAATAAACGCCCAGTAATAGAAAATATTTGTAGAGATACAGGACACAAACCTCCGATTATTTGTACCCCCGAAGAATTGTTAGGAGATCGCTATGTGGAATGACCCAATTGTTGAAGACCTACACCACATCCGAGAGGCCCGCGCCACTCAATTTAATCATGACCTGCGAATGATGGCCGATGCTATGAAAAGATTAGAGCAAGAATGGCTATCAAAATATCCTGAGCTTGATTATCGCCTCTTACCCAAACTCATGTCTGGCGAAATTCGGGTTAAAGATGCCGAGAAAATGGTGGAGGATGTGATATAATAGATTTGGCTGCCCCGTACTTATGGCGATAAGTAAAAATTATTGATTTTCCAAATGCTTACTACATAAGCTTTTCCCCCGCTCCATATCCCTCTCCTCCTGCCGAAAAACGGGATTTTCCACCACAAGTACGGGAGAGCCGTATTATTTAGGTCCTTCTTTTTTCTTTCCTAACGGAGATTCTGGTAAAGAATTACCAATTCCTTGAATAATTCCTCGACCGATTAAACCTAGTCCTCGACCAATTACCTGAGTCAGTAAATAGACTAAACCAGAAGCTAAAAAAGTAATAGTTGCTCGTAAACGAGGTGCGATCGCATCTCTAGTTTCGAGTAGATAGGTTACCACTAGAGGAATTCCTGCTAATTGTGCTAGTTCAGTTTCCCGATCGGCATAAATTGAGATTTTCTGAATCCCTTTTTCATCGAAAATAAAAAGGAAAAATTGACTTTCAAAAACTGCGATCGGACCAGACCAATACTTATACCAACGATACCTCCAAGATAATTCATTGCGAAACCTTGCTACTTCCCGGGTTGACATCATGCGACGATGATAAAAGTTAATTTTAATTGGTTCGAGATCAGCAAAATGGTTTAATAGTGGTTGAATTACTCCATTAGCTGTTTGAATTAATAAATTCTCAAGTAAATTTCCAGCTCTAGTGATTGCGGTGGTACTATTGATGGGATAAGAAGCATCATCAATAGTTAGAGGAGTGGCAAATAAGAGGGCTGATAATACATCGACAACGAGAGGAATATGGTCTAAAATAGAAGTCTTGACGATCTCCGCATCTGCTAGTAAAATAGTAGTAATTTCTAGATCGCGATCGCCAACTCGCAAAGTATAATATTTACCAAAAAAATCGATGATCGTTGTTTGCCATAAATCTTGGATTATGGTGGATTCTTTTTCAGCTAATTGACTAATTTGGATTTGTGAAAAACGTAATTCATCTAAAATATCCTCTAATTTACGCAACAGGATATAAAATAATTCTCTTTTTTTCTCTGGCTTTAAAATATCAATTTCTAAAACTACTCCAGTCCAATTTGATAAACCGGATTGAAACTTAGTTAAAATCTGATCAAAAATGATGTTAATGTATTCTGATTTGCGCCTATTTGCGAGGGAATAATTGCGTTCTATCCCACCCGGATTAAGATTAGTAATAGATAACTGAGGGGAAATTTTTTGATGATTTTCTCTAATTTCATCTCGAGTTTTTTCTGAAGATAAAAGTCGATTAACTAACCAACGAGCTGCTAATAATTCGCGCCGACGACCAGATAAAAATAAGCGATTGATCACTGAGGATAGATCTTTTACCTCCCAACTATTTGATGATTGCAGATCCTGCGTGATCTGGTCGATCATCGGCTCAATTTGGCTTAAACTAGAGAGTCGTAAGCGATCGCGCCAAAACCTCAAACCCGGTAATGGTTTCGGTGTGATGTTTTTGGTGGCGATCGGATCAGCTAAAAAATGCGGACTCCCGTAATTTTGTTCAGCAATTATTTGGCGAATAGCAGTAACTAAAACCTCGACACTACTCCCTTTCTGACAATAACCATTTACCCCATTTATCCATTCTGGAGATAGCTGGGACATCCCGAGTACCAAGATCGGTAAATTCGGATAAAATTGTTTGATCTGCTCAATTAAGAACAATCCAGATAGTTTAGCTGGTCGCGTTTCTGAGGAAGAGGAATCTAACTCCAAACCTAAAATTACTAAATCTACCACTCCAGTGAGCTGACTGGGATCAGTATGACTTTGATTAACAATAGTAGTTAATAACCGTAACGCTGGAGTAATTTCCGTTTCTGCTACTACCGACCAATTTGGCACCCGACTCAAGCAAATTTGTAACCCAAGCCGAAAAACTGGGTCATCATCAATTACTAGCAACCTGACCATGCGATCAATTCGTGAACTAACCTGCTTTTAGCGCCCATTAGGAGCATCATCAGCATAACGATATTCTCTACTATCACCATTATTATTACTAGGTGGTGGTAAAGCTGGTGCAACTGGGGCTGGAGCTGGTTGAGGGGAAGGTTCAACCGAGGGTAATGGGGGTGCGGGTTGAGGTTCAGGAGCTACAGTCACGGGCGCAGGTTCGGGCGCGGGTTCGGGCGCGGGCGCTGGGGCGGGTTCAGGCGCGGGTTCGGGCGCGGGTTCTAGAGCTTGAGCTGGAGCGGGTTCGGGTGCGGGTTCGGGCGCGGGCGCTGGGGCGGGTTCGGTCCCAGTATCTGGCCCAACATCAGTCACTGGTGGTTCTGAGACAGGAACAGGGGCTACTTCAACTGGTTCTGGAGGAGGAGGAGAAGTAGGTTCAACTGATACTGGTTCAGATTGAGGAACTTGGGGAGTTACATCAGCTTCTCTAACAGTAAGCACCGTATCTCTTTGCGCCATCCAACGACCAATAGCTCCTTGAGCTTCAGCATAGAGAGTTCGACCAGGACTAATTTTAGCAGCAGTAGTAATTGCCGCAGCCAGATTACCTTGAGCAGCTAGACGATTAGCGGTATCAAGAATTGGTCGATCTTCAGCGATTTCAATTTGGCTCACCCAATGAGAAATACTAGTCTGAGCTTTTTTAGACAAGACTCGATCAGGAGGAATTTTTGTAGCTATTTTAATCGCACCCTTGAGATTACCCTGTTTTGCCAATAACTGTGCTTGATTTAGTAAAGGTTCGTCTGTGAGAGTTTCAATTTTACCTCGCCAAAAAGCAATTAAAGTTTGTGCCTCAATGCGTAAAGGGTGAAAGCGTTCTATTTGATTAGCTGTTTGGATCGCCGCTTGATAAGCATCAATCGTTCCTGGTGCGGCTAATTGCTTGGCTAACAGAATTACAGGTCGCTTTTCAATTCGTTGGATCTCCTGATTCCATTGGGCAATAAGCGTTTGGGCTTGCACACGACTGGGGCGCTCCGGGCCAATCATCTTGGCTTGCTCAACTGCTAATTGGAAAGTCCAAGACTGACCAATACTAGCCCATAAATTGGCTAACTCTAACTGAATCAAATCTTGGCTTTTTTGTTCACTACTGACTAATAAAGATTGTGCTGCTTGATCGAGAGAGTGTTTTGAGTTAATCTGGCGAGCAGTCATTTCCGCTTCTAGTAAAGCAAAAAGACGTTCCGGTAGTAGACCATTAGTAATATTGTTCTTAGTTAAGACTTGTGCCTGGCCTAACTTGATGAAGTCTTGAGCTTGAGGGAAAATAGCAGAATCTGGTCGGATCTGTTTAGCTAGGGCGATCGCACCGACTAAATCTTTTTGTTCTAAACGCTTTTGAGCAATCTCGAGCAGTGAGCGATTCCACTGAGCAATTTCCGCTTGAGCGTGAGGACGAGTATAGCTATTGGGTTGAATTTTTTGAGCTAAAGTAATGGCTTTGAGTAATTCATCAGGTGTTTTCCCTGCGGCGATTTCACGAGCATCTTGCAGTTGTTTCCAAGCAATTTTTTCCTGATTAATTTGTGCAAGTAAGTCTAACCAACGCTTTTGAGTCCAATCAGGATGATTTAGTTTCGTCAGTTTCTGTCCTAGTTCCTTAGCTTTGGCCCATTGCTGCGTTTTAATTGCTGTTTGAATTTGATCATAAATATTTTGGGATTCTTGCCCATAGCTTTTCCATTCGGCAATTTTTGCTGATAATTTCACATATGCTGGATTACCGGGCGGGATTTTCTTGGCGATTTCCAAAGCTTTAAGTACATCTCCCTGGTAAACTTTCGCCTCGGCTTCTGTTAGTAGGGCTTCTGACCATAATCCGGTTAAGCGTTGAGCCTCAGCATACAATGGATGGTCTTTCGGAAAAGTTTTGGCTAGCTGCAAAGCTGACAACAGTTGTTCTAACTTTCCTGATTGAGCAGCAGTTTGGGCACAGTAGAGTCTTTCGCTATCGAAAGATAAAGATGAGATATTTTTACAATTAATTGGGGGAGGGAGGATTAACAGCCACATACAAGCTGCTACTGCGGTGCCCCCAAATAGGAATAATACACCGAGCCAGAAGATTGACCATCCGAGCAAAGGTTTCTGAGCGATAACTTGGACTGACGCAGCAGGAGTTGTGGTAGCGATTGGCTCTGACATTGTCCCGATCGCAGATACGTCTAAGTCCGGACTAGATTCTAGCTGGACGGTTGGTTTTTGCCCACCGCGATCGCTGGGGAATTTTTGGGCTAATAGGAGACGGATTTGAGCAAAAGGTCTTTTTGTCATTGCCTAAGTCTAATCCCTGCAATACTCTTGAAACACTAATATAACAAGTGGCTAAGGAAACGGCTAAACCGATGATTTCATTAGTAGGTGTTTGTGCTGCTTAATGGACAGCCTGTCTTAGTTTCCCACTAAAATTTGGGCTTTGTGGTCGATCCATCTTCCTGGTAACAGTTCTAAAATTAGAATAATTAATTGTGTTGGTGATGTCCTAATTTTAGAGGAGGGGTAGACGGGCATTTTTTGATCTAGTGGTCTAGCGGCTGAAGCTAGTTTTAATTTGCCCAAAGCTAAAACTACCGTTTATAATCAAAACTTCACCAAGAAGCATATAAAACCAAAGTGTCATCTCTTTGCCTTGATGATCCTTTGATGGGGCAGCACCAAAAATCCAATTTATTGGAGGTAAGGGGGCTAATCTCAAAATTGGTCATCCAAAAACTTAACGGACTAGAAAATTAAATGACTTCTTCTGTGTTTGCTCTAATCAGCCAAGTTAATCGACTGCACTTAAACCTTGACAAGGGAAAAAATGATGACAATCTATTATTCTGGTTGATTTTGCTCAATTTCAGGTTTTCGACCATCAGCACAGAAGAATCAACCAAAAATGATCAATTGCTACCAACTCTCGGTAGCCAAAGCTTGAAGTGTTTAGTCAACTGCTGGCGTGAGTAGGGTGTAACGTGGAAAAATTTATTTCAGCGCGTCAAGATATCTCCCCTGAGCTTGGTACTCAGTTAAATGAAGAAGCTGAATCACAAATTGAAGAAGCTGATTTAAAGGACCCACTGTCCTCGGGAGAGATAGAAACTAATAGCAACGAAACCGCATCTCCCCAAGAAGAAGTTCCGGTCAGACCCCTGCTAGAGAAGCTCAAACGCTTATCGGCCCAAAAAATCCTGCTGCCGAAGTGGATGGGGAAACTCTG
Source organism: uncultured cyanobacterium (assembly GCA_963744145.1). GTDB lineage: Bacteria > Cyanobacteriota > Cyanobacteriia > Cyanobacteriales > CAWUOF01 > CAVUSO01. Next base: position 4,978,955 of record CAVUSO010000001.1, read on the forward strand.
GCGATTACCTGATGGCAAAAAACCTTTGCATCGTCGTTACTTATTTTGGCTGAGTCTGACCTGTGGTGGTGGCGCGATCGCTTTTTATTATGGTTTGCGATCGATTGATCGGACTTTGCCCAATACGGCTGATGTGTTCTCCTTTGTCCGCGAAGGGACACTGACGATCAAAGCCGCCAATGGGGATATTTTGCAACAAACTGGCCCAGCAACTCGCGAAAAATTAGAATTGGCGAAAATTCCGCCCCAGCTAGTTAAAGCTTTTATTGCGATCGAAGATAGACGCTTTTACCAGCATGGAGGTGTAGATTATTTCAGTATTTTTCGAGCCGTGGTGGCTAATGTTGTGGCCAAAGACCTCCGGGAAGGGGCTAGTACCATTACCCAGCAATTGGCGAGAATTGTATTTCTAGACCAAGAACGCAGTATCTGGCGCAAACTGCGGGAAGCTCGTCTGGCTCAAAAAATTGAGCAGAAAATGGGCAAAAATCAAATTCTGGAACGCTACCTCAATCTAGTTTATCTGGGTTCGGGAGCTTATGGGGTAGCAGATGCGACTCTGGGTTTATTTTAGCAAAACGGTAGATCAGTTAACTCTACCAGAAATAGCCACGATCGCTGGACTAGCTCCAGCACCAAGTGAGTATTCTCCGTTAGTTAATCCAGCTTATGCGAAAGAACGTCGTAATCTGGTTTTAGCCAGAATGCAGGAAGAGGGATTTATCACCCGGATGGAAGCAGCAAAAGCTAAATATACACCACTGGATTTAAAACCTAGTCCTCCCAAGCGTTTTCAGTTAGAAGCTGCCCTATTTTGATGCTTATATTCAGCACGAACTACCTAAATATATCTCATCAGAAGCAATTGAAACTGGTGGATTAACAGTAGAAACTACCCTAAATTTGAATTGGCAAAAGCTGGCAGAAAGGGTAATTAAAAATACCATTGAAGTAGATGGAGCAGCTCAAGGATTTGAACAAGCTGCCTTAGTTTCTCTCGATCCACGTAACGGGATGATTAAGGCTATGGTAGGAGGAAATGATTTTCAGAAAAGTCACTTTAATCGCGCTACTCAAGCCCAACGTCAACCAGGATCAACTTTTAAAACTTTTGTTTATACTACGGCGATCGCGGCTGGTTTTTCTCCCTACAATAGTTATCTAGATGAACCAATTAAGGTTGATGGTTATCAACCACATAACTATGGTAAAAAACATCGCGGTTGGGTTTCTCTCACCGATGCACTAGCTTCTTCGATTAATATTGTCGCAGTTCGGTTATTGATTGATGTTGGGTTTCAACCGACGATCAAAATGGCTAAGGATATGGGGATTAAATCTGAACTTAAACCCTTTTATTCCCTAGCTCTAGGTGGTTCGGAAGTAAATTTGCTGGAACTGACTAATGGTTATGGTTCTCTAGCAAATCAAGGTAAATATGTAGAAGCTCATGGGATTAGTCGGATTCTGAATAAACGAGGGGAAGTGATTTATGAAGCTAATTTTAAACCTAAGCAAGTTTTAGATAAAAATTCAGCCGCAATTATGACCTGGATGTTACAGAATGTTGTCCAAAATGGTACAGGGATTGCAGCTCAACTAGAAGATAGACAAGTCGCAGGAAAAACTGGTACTTCTGAGGAAGCTCGGGATCTCTGGTTTATTGGTTATATTCCGCAAGTAGTGACTGGTATTTGGTTGGGTAATGATGATAGCTATCCCACCGCAGGAAGTAGCGGGACCGCAGCTTTTGCTTGGCACGAATTTATGTCTAAAGCAGTCAAAGGAATACCTCCCCAAAAATTCCCACAATTACCCCAATTAGATGATCGCAAAGGTAGTATCAAAGCCAAACCGATCTCCCCATCTTCTTATATTTCTGGTGGTGCTGCGGGATCAGAAAATGGTGCTGGTACTCCAGAAAATACTACTGCTCCTGTTGCTAATGATCAAGATAATCCTGAAACAGCTCAACCTGATAATAGTAGTAATTCCTCTGGTACAGCTCAACCTGATAATAATCCTCCACCCCAGGATAATTCTGGTGTAGAGCAATCCGATCCTGGTAATGCTCAACCCCAAGATAATTCTGGTGTAGAACAACCCGATTCTGGTAATGCTCAACCACAGGATGATCCTCATTAAGATACCTGATGCTGATCAACTCAATATGATCGAGTAGATAAAATTTTAAATCAGGCTTTTTGTCCCATAGGGGTATAAAAAAACTACACCCCTATTAGTATCACCAAGATTAGTTTAGATATCTAAGTCGGTGAGATTGAGACGAGAACCGTAGGTTTCGATAAATTCACGACGAGGTGCTACCCGATCGCCCATTAATACCGTAAAGATCCGATCTGCTTCAGCTGCGTCTTCAATTTCTACTCGTTTAAGAGTGCGGGTTTCGTGATTCATGGTGGTTTCCCAAAGTTGTTGGGGCATCATTTCACCTAAACCTTTGAAACGTTGGATGGTATAGTTGGCATTAGCAGGAAACTCTCTAATTTTTTCTTGCAGTTCCCGATCGCTATAACAGTAGAAATGATTGCGTCCTCGTTCTAATTTGTAAAGAGGGGGACAAGCAATATAGATATATCCCTGATCTACCAATGATCTTTGATAGCGATAGAAAAAAGTTAATAACAGAGTGCGAATGTGAGCGCCATCGACATCAGCATCAGTCATAATAATGATGTGATGGTAACGGAGTTGGGTTGGATCAAATTCCTCACCTTTAACACCTAATCCGAGCGCAGTAATTAAGGCTTGAATTTCGTTATTTTTGTAAATTTTAGAATCGTCGGTTTTTTCAATGTTGAGAATTTTACCCCGCAGTGGTAAAATGGCTTGGTTACGCCGATTACGTCCTTGTTTAGCACTACCACCGGCACTATCCCCTTCGACGATAAAAATCTCTGATTCCGACGGATCTCTCAGAACTACAATCTGCTAATTTACCTGGTAAAGGAGAAGATTCTAAAACCGATTTACGTCGCACTAATTCGCGAGCATGACGAGCAGCTTCAGCAGCTTTAAAAGCTTGAATTGCTTTTTCTAAAATTGCGTCAGCTACATTAGGTCGGAATTCTAGGTATTCGGTCAAAACTTCTCCAACTAAAGAATCAACGATACCCCGTACTTCCGTATTACCTAGTTTAGTTTTAGTTTGACCTTCAAATTCTGGATTCGGAACTTTAACTGAAATGACTCCTGTTAAACCTTCCCGGACATTTTCGCCACCAAGATTAGAATCGTTTTCTTTAAGTTTATTTCGTTTGCGAGCGATCGTATTCATGGTGCGAGTTAAAACCGTTTTTAACCCTTCTAAGTGAGTCCCACCATCAATAGTGCGAATATTATTAGCAAAGCCTAAAACATTATCATTATAGGCATCAACACACCACTGCAAAGCCACTTCAATATGTACATCATTCCGATGTCCTTGTACATAGATAACTTCTTCATGGAGGGGCTGCTTATCAGCGTTCATGTAGGCAATGTATTCTTTAATACCACCTTCATAACAGTAGGTTTCGATCCGCGGTTCACCACTTTTGATTAATTCTAGTCGGCGATCGGTAAATGTCATTTTCACGCCTGCATTTAAGTAGGCTAATTCCCGCAGACGACCTGATAAAGTAGTGTAATCAAACTCAATCCCTGTAGTGAAGATCTGAAGATCGGGCAGAAAGGAAACTGAAGTACCAGTGCGGTTTTCTTCACTAGGTTCAGCTACTAACTCGGTCACGGGAATTCCCCGTTCATAGCGCTGCTTGTGAATCTTATTTTCCCGCCAAACAGTTACTTCTACCCATTCAGACAGGGCATTTACCACGGAAATCCCGACACCATGAAGACCTCCAGAAACCTTGTAACCACCACCACCAAATTTACCTCCGGACATGGAGAACGGTCATGACTGTTTCCAAAGCCGATCTGCCAGTTTTGGAATGGGTATCGGTGGGAATACCCCGTCCATCATCAGTGACACTTACCGAACCATCTGCGTTAATTTCCACTTCAATGTGAGTACAGTGGCCAGCCAGCGCCTCATCGATGGAGTTGTCCACTACCTCATAAACCAAATGGTGGAGTCCTCGCGGACCGGTGGTGCCAATATACATCCCTGGTCGTTTGCGGACGGCTTCAAGACCTTCTAGAACTTGTATTTGGTCTGCGCTGTAACTACTGGTCATTTAATAATTGCTCCAATAACGGTCTTTAAGCCCTGTTGGACTTTTAAAATTCAAAACCAATCAAAATTATAACATAAAAGGGTTAGAGACGACTATAGACCAGTTTCCAGTGAAATTTTATGAGGGGATGTATCCAGCAGTCAAAAGTAAAGGAGTGAAGTAGGTGCAGTACCATCAGGAAGAAAGCTATTTATTGGGTAGGAAACGAGGTTTAATTGTGATTTGTGGCCCAACGGCGACGGGGAAGTCAGGGTTAGCGATCGCTTTAGCCCAAAGGTGTTCAGGGGTAATCCTGAATGCTGATTCCCGTCAGGTTTATCGGGAGTTTAATATTGGGACCGCCAAACCAACTCACACTGAGCAGCAATTGGTGCCTCATTATTTGCTGGATATTTGTGAGCCAACCCAAACCCTAACTCTAGCGGATTATCAGCAGCAAGCGCAAGCTTTAATTCACCAATTTCATCAACCTGACTCTAGAAATTTGTCACTGTTGGTGGGAGGAACTGGTTTATATATTAAATCAATCGTGCAGGGGTTGAAGATCCCGAGAGTAGCACCCCATCCAGAACTGCGATCGCAACTGGCAGCATTAGGTCAATGTCAATGTTATGCTTTTTTGCAGCAAGTTGATCCAGTTGCTGCTCAAAAAATTCACCCCCATGATTCAGTCCGGACTTTACGGGGGTTAGAGGTATTTTATATTACTGGGCAGCCAATTTCCAGCCAGCAAGGAAAAAATCCACCGGATTATCCAATTTTGCAAATTGGGCTAGATTATGATAACGTGGAGAAGGGCGATCGCTATATTGCTCAACGGACTGAGCGAATGTTAGCAGTTGGGTTGGTGGATGAAGTTGCCCAGCTTTGTCAAAAATACGGTTTATATTTACCTTTATTAGATACTCTTGGTTACCGGGAAGTAAAATTATATCTTCAGGGTGAAGTTACGCTGCAACAAGCTCAAAACTTAACAATTTTACATACTCGTCAATTTGCTAAACGACAACGCACTTGGTTCCAAGCAAATGCTCAGATCGAATGGTTTAATGCTGGTTGTCCAGATTTATTAGAACAGGTTTGGTTACGGGTTAAGAATTTTTTATTAAGTTTATAAATTTGCTCCATTTTTCTGATGTATAATTTTAGTTTAAGTGTGAACTATGCAGGGACTGAGAAAAAAAAAACTTTCTCTCAGAATAGGATTGATCAAATAATGGAAGGTTAACCAAGCAAATGGACTATCAAAAATTTATTGAGCAGTTGCCAAATTTGTATGAAAATTGGGGACAAAATTCGTTACAACCAAAATCAGCACAATTTCATCAGGTGCTAGAACAAGTCCGAGGAATGACGACAATTAATGTGATGCAATTGCTGAATTTTGCCGTTGAATGTATCGAAGATAACGAAGTTTACTGTGAAATTGGCACTTATCAAGGTTCAACTTTAATTGGTGCTCTGCTTAATCGTCCCGGACAAATAGGTTATGCAGTTGATAATTTTTCAGAGTATGATCCAGAAGGGGATAATTATGAAATTTTAAATGAAAATTTAAAAAACTTTGATTTGCTCGAACAAATATATTTTTGCGATCGGGATTTTGAACAATTTTTCCTGGGCTTGCGCGAAATGGAAAATCACATTAAAATCGGTGTGTATTTTTATGATGGCGCTCAAGATTATCGTTCCAATTTATTAGGATTGCTCTTAGCTAAACCATTTTTAGCTGACCGAGCGTTACTGGTGGTAGATAATACTAATTGGGGTAGTGTGCGACAAGCAATTTGGGATTTTGCTGCAACTACACCTGAATGTCGGATTATCTTAGAGTTACCCACACCAACAGCAAATTATCCCACCTTTGGTAATGGAGTTTATCTTCTCAGTTGGGATCGAGACAGAAAAGATAGCTATCCTCAAGAAGTTTTGCAAAATAAACGTCAACCTGAAGTGATTAAAGCTATCTATAATCTTCAAATTTTAGAAAGAGAAAAACAATAGATCAAATCCGATCGGGAGTAGGGGATCAAGAAGAGCTAATTTTGGCTTTGAGCCAATAGGTAGTCATATATCCTTTACCTTTAATCGGAATCACACCCCGTTCCTCAAATATATACTTATCTTTTAATTGCTCATAAATAGTAGCTGTTACTTGAATCAATTGGGGTATTCCTTGAGATTCCATCCGAGCTGCAATATTGACCGTATCACCCCAGAGGTCATAACTAAATTTTTTCTTACCAATCACACCAGCAACTACTGGTCCAGTATGAATACCAATCCGCAGTTGAAAAGGTTCACCTAAATCGGTTTTAAAATTAGTAATAACTGCTTGCATATCTAAAGCTAAATCAGCGATCGCATCAAGATGATCAGCTCTAGGTAAGGGTAATCCTCCTGCAACCATATAAGCATCACCAATAGTTTTAATTTTCTCCAAACCATACTTTTCTATCAATTCATCAAATTGGGAAAAAATCTGGTTTAACAAACTGACCAATTCCCAAGGAGAAATTTTCGCAGCGATCGGCGTAAAATTCACAATATCAGCAAAGAGAACAGTAGCAGATTCAAAATTTTCGGCAATATTATTCTGATTATTTTTTAATTTTTCGGCGATATTTTGCGGTAAAATATTCAGTAATAAACGCTCCGATTGTGCTTGAGCTAAACGTAAAGCTAGCTCAATTCTTGCTCGTTGTTGGATCTCCTGTTGTAAACGCCCGACTAATTCTTTTAGTTGCTGAGTTTGCTGTTGCAACAGTCGTTGCTGATTTTGAGTTGTGAGGTGATTAGCTACTCTAACTAAAACTTCTTGATCGTGAAAAGGTTTTGTAATATAGTCACATCCACCAACATCAAAAGCTTTCACCTTATCTAAAATATCATCTAATGCCGTCAAAAAAATCACAGGAATCCAGCAAGTAATTGGTGAACTTTTCAGTTTTTGGCAAACTTCATAGCCACTCAAATCGGGCATCAGCACATCCAGCAAAATTAAATCTGGTGGAAACTTTTGTACTGTTGCTAATGCCATTTGTCCGTTCAACACTTTCCGAACCCGATATCCTTCCTTAGTCAAAATACTAGATAAAAGACGCAAATTATCTGGTGTATCATCAACTACCAAAATATTTGCTTTATTGGGAGAATCTTGCTGATGATTGATCATGTCTGTAAATGTATTGAAATCGGCTTTTTAACAAAGTGGCTATCTACTCAAAAAAAGAAAATCATCATTAAATTAGATTTACTTCCTCCTAATTTTGGTTCTGTAAGTATTGAGTTTTTTCAATGATCTCTAGAATATCATCAAACCTAAAATTATTAACTAAATCAGTCAAAATTTGTGCTGAATCGGAAATTTCTTCAGGGATTTCCTCAATTAACTTGAGAATATTATCTTCGTAACATTCGTGAGATGCGTGATAGATTTTTTCCAGCCATTCCGGAGACATTTGACATAATTGTGATTCTACAGAGGGATAATTACTTGATGTGAATGTGGGGTTAGGGTCAATTTTAGCAACAACTGATTCCTCGTAAATATAGTGTATGCCTAAAAGTTCGGCCATTTTAGTCAGTAATAAATTTGCTTCAAAGGGTTTACAAAGAAAATCATCACAACCAGCAGCCAAAATAGTTTTGCGTTCTTCTGCAAAAACGCTAGCAGACAGAGCAATAATGATTGTTTCTTTTCCCAGGGGATGTGCTTTAATGTGATTTGTTGCTTCATAGCCATTCATCACTGGCATTCTTATATCCATCCAAATCAGATGTGGGTGCCAATCCTGCCAAATTGTAATCGCTTCTTGACCATTGCTAGCTTCTCTCACGATTAGACCTAGTGGTGACAATAACTGAACTAGGGCTAAACGGTTATCGAAGTGATCGTCAACTACTAGAATGCGATACTCGGGCTGATTTGGTGCTAAACCAATTATTTTTCCCTGGGGTTTGAGTAGGTTGATCTGGTTCTGATCAACCAGACTCATTTTAATTGCAAAAGCAAATTTACTTCCTACTTCAGGAATACTACTGACGATAATATCTCCTCCCATTAGTTGGACAAATTTGCGACTAATGGGTAAACCTAACCCTGTTCCTTGCTGAGAGTTAAGACCTGTTTTTGTTTGTCCAAATGGCTCAAATAACTTATCCATTTCTTCTGGTGCAATTCCCAGACCCGTATCTTCTACTTCAAACTGAATGGTAACGGTAGAAGATGGGATCTGGTCTTCAGACAGAAGATTTACTCGCAATGTAACGCTACCTGTTTCCGTAAATTTAATGGCATTTCCTAAAATATTAATTAAGACTTGGCGCAATTTGCCTTCGTCTCCCTTGACAAATTGGGGTACATTCTCAGCCACTTCAATCACGAGCTGCAATTGTTTAGTTTCCGCTTTAAATATGAATATATCTTGTAAAATTCCGAGCAAATTTTTTAAATTAAAATCGCTTTCATTTAACTGAATTTGGCCAGCTTCAATTTTTGACATTTCCAAAATTTCGTTAATAAGGGAAAGTAAATGTTCACCAGCACGATTAATAATTTCTAGGTATTGTTGATGTTGACTTTTGAGGGATGAATCACGGACCATCACCTGAGTAAATCCCAGAATTGCATTGAGGGGAGTTCGCAATTCGTGGCTCATAGAAGAGAGAAATTCACTTTTAGCTTGGTTAGCTGTATCAGCTTCTTCAACGGCTTTTTGTAAGGCGATTTCTGCCACTTTACGTTCGGCAATTTCTGCATTAGCTTGTTCAAATAACATACTTTGTTTAATGCCGATCGCTAACTGAATCGAAATTTGTCGAAGAGATTCTATTTCTGTAGGATGCCAGGATCTGGGACTGCGGCAATGGTGAGCAATTAGTAGTCCCCATAATTTTTCTCCTTGCAAAATTGGTACTACTAAATTAGCTTTAATTTCAAACTGATTTAATAAATGAATATGACACTCGGCAATTTTTGAGGTTTCAATATTATCGATCGCACTAATCCGTCCTTGCTGATAAACAGTAACATAGCGTTCCTGAAAGCAAGGATCATTAATATCAATTCCCAAAATTGATTTTATTCCCGGTGCGACAGACTCAACTTCTACAAAACCGCTCCAATCGGAGTTAAATCGGTAAATAATTGTGCGATCAGTTGCTAAAAATTGGCGCACTTCTTTTACCGTCATTATCAAGACTTCTTCTTGATTGAGAGATGAGCGAATCCGTTCTTGAATCGAATTTACTAGACGTTCTCTTTTTAGTTGTTGCTGTAAAGCAGCTTGGGCTAAATCACGTTCTCGTTGTGCCGCTTGTCGTTCACTAATATCCACTGCATAACCAACACACTCTATTGGTAACCCTGTCGCATCTTTGACTAACCTCAGTTCAACATGAGCCCAAATATAATTGCCGTTTTTATGCTGGATGCGATATTCATAGGAAACGAATTCTTTGGTTAAGATTGTCCCTAATGTATCAAAAGCAAGCTGTTTATCTTCTGGATGAACTAGATTTCCCCAAAAATTAGGATTAGCGAGAAATTCTTGCGCCCCATAGCCGAGAATTGAAACAATATTCTCGCTCATAAATGTAATTGCATAATCTCCTCCGATCTGGCGACTAACAATTACCGCAGGACTAACTGCTAGTAAATGTTGTAATCGTTCAGTAGCTGAACGCAATTTCGACTCGGCTTGTTTGCGATCGTGAGATTCAAGTGCTAAAGCTGTAATCTGTGCTAAGTAACTGGCGAAATTTTGTTCATCTAGCGTCCAATCTTTTGGTGTTCCCTGATGTTCTAAACAGATAACACCGATAACTTGTCCTTGATGGATAATGGGGATATCGAGCATTGCTGAAATCCCCAAGGGAATTAAATAAGATTGACTTAATTCTTGGGTCTGTGGATCGTTATTAGCATGAGGAGCAACGATCGCTTCCTCTGTATTCAAAGCTTGGAAATAAAGTGGATAGTCAGCTACTCTCAGTTCACTTCCACAACTATGCTTGTTGGTGCTAAGTTCATAGAGAGCGGCACAATTTATGACCGATTTATCCTGATTGTAAAACCAAATGCTACCTCGTTCGATCTTTAAAGTCTGGGTTGCTATTTGGGTAATCTCTCTAAACGCAGCTTCTATATCTCCTTCATATATACTAGAACTCCGAGCTAATTCTAGTAAGCTATGTTGTTGTTCTTTTAATCGATCTCTTTTATGACGTAAAGCCAATTCAACAGCAATTCTTTCCTTAATTTCTAATTCTAAATGACTATTAATTTCTCTCAATTCAGCGGTGCGTTTTTCCACAATAGCCTCTAAATTTTCATTAGCAGAACGCAGGGCTAATTCCACATTTTGACGCACGAGGATTTCCGCTTGTAATTTACTATTTATTTCTTCTAATTCTTGGGGAGTTTTTAAAGATAAAAATTGGGGTAAAAGAGTGATCATCTGTCCCGCAGTAACACAAGATACTAGGGCTGTAATTCCTTTTTCGGCTCCTGATAACCAATAAGCTGGATTCCACAAGGTCCAAATATCCAATAAGTGACCTGTCCCACAGAGAATAATAAATGCACCAAATAAAGCAAATATTCCTAAAAAAGGAATATCACGGCGCTTGACAACAAAATAAATCAGCATCGCTGGGATAGAAAAATAGGCGATCGCGATCAAAAAATCTCCCGTGATATGTAGCCAGACCAAAGGTGTTTGCCATAAATAGCAGTGACCATGTGGCATATACTGAGTTGGCGAAAATATATTTTTGAGTAATTCCCACATGAAATTTACTAACTTGCACAAGAAAGGTTTATGCTAATTTAGCATAACATTGTCTTGAATTAATTGAGGGCTAATTGCCAATTTTATTCAAGAAGATATTCCTTATGTGATAATTAAACTTAGTTACTCTCAGGTTAAGCTCACCATGATCATCTCAGATAAAACTCAGCGCAATTGGCACCCCATCATCAAAGAATTTGCAGCAGTAGTGGGTACAAAGAATGTAGTGCAACGGAAAGAAGAGTTATTAGTATATGAATGTGATGGATTAACTAGCTATCGTCAACGTCCAGCAGTGGTAGTATTACCGAAGACCACTCTAGAGGTAGCAGCAATCCTGAAAATTTGCGATCGCGATCAAATTCCTTGGGTAGCACGAGGAGCGGGAACTGGTTTATCTGGTGGTGCGTTACCAGTAGAAGATTGTGTTCTAATTGTTACAGTATTAATGAATAAAATTTTGCAGATCGATTTAGAAAACCAGCGTGTTGTCGTCCAACCGGGAGTAATTAATAATTGGGTGACCCAAGCAGTGAGTGGTACTGGATTTTATTACGCTCCTGATCCTTCTAGTCAAATTATTTGCTCAATTGGTGGTAATGTCGCAGAAAATTCTGGAGGAGTACATTGTTTGAAATATGGAGTTACTACTAACCATGTGATGGGGTTAAAATTAGTTTTACCGAATGGCGCGATCGCGGATGTTGGTGGACAAATCGCAGAAATGCCAGGATATGATTTAACTGGTTTATTTGTGGGATCTGAAGGTACATTAGGAATTGCGACAGAAATTACTCTGCGAATTTTGAAAGTACCGGAATCAGTTTGTGTACTTGTAGCAGATTTTACCAGTGTTGAAGCTGCGGCTGCAACTGTTTCTGATATTATCAGTGCTGGGATTATTCCTGGAGGGATGGAAATGATGGATAATCTTAGTATTAATGCGGTCGAAGATGTGGTCGCGACTGGTTGTTATCCTCGTGATGCAGCAGCTTTACTATTAGTAGAAATTGATGGACTAGAAGTAGAAGTTGTGACTAATAAACAGCGGATTATGGAAATTTGTCGCCAAAATGGGGCGAGAAATATTACATCTGCAAGGGATCTAGAAACTCGTCTAAAATTGTGGAAAGGACGTAAAGCTGCATTTGCAGCAGCAGGGATTATCAGTCCCGATTATTATGTTCAAGATGGAGTAATTCCCCGGACTCAATTACCATTCGTGTTGGGAGAAATAGAAGCATTAAGTAAAAAATATGGTTATAGAATTGCGAATATGTTTCATGCTGGAGATGGCAATTTACATCCAGTGATTTTATATGATAATTCTGTTGCTGGTGCTTTAGAACAAGTCGAACAGTTAGGTGGAGAAATTCTCAAACTATGCGTTCAGGTTGGTGGTAGTATTTCGGGAGAACATGGAATTGGTGCAGATAAGAAATATTATATGTCAGAAATGTTTACCGAAACTGATTTAGAAACCATGCAATTTGTGCGTCAAGTGTTTAACCCCAAGGGATTAGCAAATCCTGGGAAAATATTTCCCACTCCCCGGACTTGTGGGGAAATATCACGAGTTCAGATGGGGAAAGAATTGTCAGGTGTTGAATTGTTTTAGTGGGTTGATTATCCTAAAACTACTAATGATCGTTGATATCGCTTACAGTAGTTTCCCACCAACTTCGCAGCGGATGGTTTTTATGTGGCAAATATCGCCCTTTGACCTGAATTATGTTGAGTATATCACGTAATTCTGACGAATTAAGACAAGCTTCTTCTGACCAATATTTAATAATTTCTGGGGTTGATAAAATCTGAATGGATGGTGCGGTCTGTTGAAAAAATGAGATTGCCCGCTTATCGTCTGTCGCGATCGCCCATCCTCGATGAACAGCGATCGCACAGGTAGCGGGTCTTCTTGCACAACTTGGGTGACTGCAACTTTAGCAGGAATAGACTTTAAGATTTCTAGCAATTTGCCCGAAGCACAAAAATTGAGAACACAGCAAGCATCAAGGATAATATGGGAGTGAGCAATGTGCATCATTTGACCTCACTTCCCTTCATTCCCTGCCCTGAGTCTTGCCCTGAGCATTGCCCTGAGCAGAGTCGAAGGGGGAGTCGAAGGGTTGCGCTTGACGTAAGTCGAAATGAGCAGTTTCCTCAGTCATTCCACTGGAATGTTTCCGCAAGAGTTCAGCAATACGACGCCCCTCTAAACGATCAACACCAAGAAAATCTACAAAGCGCCCTTCTGTAATGAGACCCTGATCTAATGCTTCAATCGCAAGATGTTGGTAGTGAATTGGAACCATATCAGTGCGTTGGGGAATTTCTTCTAAGCCAAGTTCCTGCTGGATTTTTCGTACTTTTAATCCCCGATCGCGCAACCGTTCATAAGTGACCGATGGAAGAAGTTTCATTGTTTCTAAGCGGTTGACAAATGCTTGTATTGATACACCGTAGTAATGCGCCAAAGTAAATAAGTTAGTTGGAGTGAATTTGCCATGATCATGGTACATATCATTGAACCGCTTAAGCAAGCCACTTGTTGGCATTAGAAAATAGTCTGGAAAGATGTCAGCTAGTCGTTCGCTTTCTGGTTTCCTTCGGTACTGTTCTTCATAATCAATTGTTGGCTTGTGTCGATGGGTAAGAAAATGAAGGTATTCATGAGCCAGCGACCAACGCCGTCTTTCTTCAGGATGATCAGCATTAATTACTATACAACCACCAATTTGGTCATTGTAACTATATAGTCCTGAGTATTTATTTGGCATCTGTAGATAAAAAATGCGGAGTCCCACACTTTGCTCTAAAATATCTCGCAATAGAGGAATAGGACCATCACCAAGTCCAAGACGCTGACGTTCGGCGATCGCAATACTTTCTGCTGCCGCCTCGATCGGCATCCCAGTCACCTCATACTCTTGAGGATAATTTTGTGGTAGCGGTGCTTCCATGATTTCCTCAAGTTCTAAATAATGTTGACATAACTCTTCCAATCCCAGAATGACTGGCTTAATTTGTGCCTCTTCTTCCTCACTACGTTGATATGCAGCCCGGAACTGTACCTCAAAAGGCTTGCCCTGAGCGTAGTCGAAGGGCTGCATCACAGGGCGCGATCGCACAAAATCACTGACCGAGCGTCCATAGGCACGGACAAGCTTAATAAGTTCGGTTGCTTTAATGCGGCGCTCTCCTTTTTCGATCGCAACCATACTAGTATGTGCAACATCAATGACCTTAGCTGCATCGGCTTGAGTCATACCGCACTTCTTACGTTCCTGTTCAAGGAGTTCTCCTAACTGTTGTAGATCAATATTTTCAAGAATATTAGTAGCCATAGTGTTTTACCTCAAGTTTGTGTTAGCAGCAACCAAACAGCCGGATATCTGCTAGTCTAGCGACAATCTGAAATTCCACAGCACCCTATTCAGAAAAAGAGTGGATGAGGTGTAGACTTTGAACAAAAATGTTTCGCGCAGTCCCCACCTAAAATCTTTGATTTAGGTGGGGTTAGCGAAACCAACTAACAAAGCGAAGCAACGATTTAATTAGGTTTTTCCTGATTTTGTACATATTCTATAAGTTTACTCAGAGGAGCTGGCGCTCCCACACTAATAATAGCGTAACTCCCAGACCAAAACTGTGGTTTATCTCCCCAATAAAATTTAGATAAGTGTTCAGAGAATTCTAACCGTAACTTGCGAGAAGTCACAGTTTTTATGTTATTAACCAACTTTGACAAGTCAACACTGGGATGAGTTTCAATCAATAAATGTACATGATCTGATTCACCCCCAAATTCTACTAACTCACAATCCCATTTAACCAATAGTTCGTTCATGATTGACCGCATTCTGTCTAATATTTCGGCAGTTAGGGACTGTTTACGAAACTTAGTTACTAATACAAGATGATAAATCAGCCGAAAAGCACTATTTGAGCGGGTTTTGAGCCTAGTAGTTTCTATCATAACTAATTCTATATCTGTATTGACATCTGAATTGTAGATTGTTAGAATAATATCAGTCAATGTCGATGTTTCGGCTACTGTTTCGACTACGCTCAACACAAGGGCTAAATTTCATGAGTAAACGCAAAGCTAAAAAGAAAGGGAATCCACTAACTATAGTTAGAACTGATGTTTGGGATCTAGTTGCAAGTCCTGAACAAAAACATCAGATGGTTTTAACTGTGGCAGAATACCGTAAATTCCTTAAACCTTTAGTTTTGCTAATAAATGCTCAATGGTTAAACCTCATTGACTTAAATGCTAAGGATAAGGTTAATGTGGTTGAGAAAATGTTTCATCAAACCGCAGATAATCCTAATCCCAAGCATCAATACTTTCAAAATGTCATTGCTAAATACCCATCTTTTCGGAAATTTCCCAGCTATTTAAGACGTGCAGCTATAGCAGATGCTCTAGGCATTGTGTCTAGTTTTTATACTAGATACCGAGAATGGCAATCGGGAATTAGGAAACACCGACAAGCGAAACCGCCAAGATTAACGGCAATGTGTAATACCTATCCAGCCTTATACAAAGGTGGACAAATCCGCTATGGTGCTAAGTATTCCACAGTTGACTTAAAAGTTTGGAATGGAAAAGATTGGGTATGGATTGAATCAATTCCGGTGAAAAAACATGGTTTAAATCGCCATTTAGTAGAAGGCAACGAATTAAAATCGCCCACGTTGGTAATTAATCAAAAGACTTGCCAGCTTTCGATGCCAGTTCAGGTTCAGAAAGTTGCCAAACAAGAATCTGACTTTGTGTGCAGTGTTGATATGGGCATTAACAATGCTGCTACAGCATCTATTGTTGGTAAAGATGGTACTGTAAAAGCTAGGAGATTTATTAATCCAGCTAGAGACATAGACCGTCGCAACCAACGTAGAATGATGATTACTAAGAAGTCTAAGCAGACTCGTAGTATTACAAAGTCAGATTTAGCAAAAGGTTTCTGCAAAGGACTTTACCGCAAATCAGCTAACATTAATTTAGAAATATCCCGTCAGGTAATGCGTGGCATTATTAAGTTTGCCCAAGCTAATAATGTCAAGATAATCGTATTTGAGAACTTGGCGGGATGGAAAGCTAAAGCTGGCCGAAAAGGTTCCTTACAGAAACAAAAATTCCATCTTTGGTGTCACCGAAAAGTAGTGGATTTGACTCAGCAAAGATGGGAAGAATTAGGTGGAAAAGTTGTATTTATCAACCCCAAATATACCAGTGCTTACGCTTTTGATGGGAGTGGGAAAGTAAAAAGAAGTCAGGATAATTATTCCCTTTGTCGCTTCACTACTGGTAAAAAATATCATGCGGATCTGAATGCTAGCTACAATATTGGTGCTAGGTATTGGTATGCGTTAATTGTGGGTGATAAACATTTTGACCGAGTGTTCATTGGCAAAAGTTCCAAGAACACACTGAGGACGCCAGTAACTCTGGAAACGTTGAGAAATCTAGAGGTTTCTTAGCGCAAGAATCCCCACCTAAAATCTTTGATTTAGGTGGGGTGCGTTCAAATAGTATAATCAGACTGATTTTGGTAACAAAAAACTATTTTAACCTTTTTCTAAAAACCATAAAAATGACTAACCAAGATTCCCTCCCTCATTATTTAAAAGTAAGTGACATTGAAGCAATGTCAGAAACCGTAAAAGTTCATCCTCTTAATTCTGTAGCAGTGCGTCATACTAAATCTCTCAGTGATGCGGTGGGGATGACTAAGCTAGGAGTTCATTTAGTTCGGGTTGAACCGGGAAAAGAAACAACTCAATTTCACTTTCATCATCAAGAAGAAGAATTTATTTATATTATTTCTGGTCGGGGAATTGCAGAAATTGGTGAAGAACAGTTTGAAGTTCAAGCAGGAGATTTTCTGGGGTTTACTGCTCCTTCCTTACCTCATGCTTTGAAAAATCCGTTTCCCGAAGATTTGGTTTATTTGATGGGGGGAGAACGATCCAATTTTGATGTCTGTGATTATCCGCGACTGAAAAAACGTTTGTTTCGGTTTAATGGCGATCGCCAGTTAATAGATTTGGAGTAATAAAAACCATGCCTAAACTAAAAACTTAGAAAAGTAAATATACCGCCTAGTTTCATGATGGGGATGGCAATTTACAGACTAGCCGCAAATGACTAATTATACTTGTTCTTTTACCCAATTACGAAAATTTCTGATCATTTGTACTTCACCAATTTGATTACTTTGTTCTAAAAATTGAGGAATTTCATCGGCTAAAGGTAGATTGGCAAAAGTTGGACTGTAATGCAAAGGAATATATTTACCTGCTTGAAGTTGATATATGTGTAATTCTCCCCTTATATATTGCCACAATTCTGGAACTTCTAACGAAAGATAAATTGACATTTTATTTAAAGAAGAATTGCTAAAATCCATCTCTAACATTAAATCTGGTGGTGGATCTTGATTCAAATCTATTTGCTTGCTATGTCTTACCAACTGCTCATTTTGAATATAAAAACCCGAATCAGGTTCTAGTCCCTTAGCTATTTCATTACGTTTGCAAGTCATCGAACCAATACTTTTCAGATTGAGATTTAATTCTTCTACTAAACAATCAATCATTTTTTCAATTAGACGTTTGTAATGTTCATGGGGCAATAAAGGGGTCATAATTTCCAATGTACCGTCATCATAAGCTAATCTCGTGGAGCGATTTTCGCCCAACTCTGTTAACATATATTGAAATAATTGCCAGCTTACATTATAAAGTAAAACTCGCTGTTCGCCTATAATTGATGTTGTGATTACCATTGCTGATCTTTCCTTAGTTTAAATTCGATCAATATTGATTACTAATTATCAGTACCTAATATACCATGTTTAATGGCGATCGCCAGTTAGTAGATTTGGAGCCATAAAAAACATTCCTAAACTAAAAACTTAGAAAAGTAAATATATTCTTCCATCCTGATCAGTTAAGAATTAAGCAGGGATTCCCCAGTTTTTTATTGTTCCTGGTCGAAAATATTATCTTCTTTCTTAACTAACCTACGGTATCTTAATTGAGCATTTATACTTGGTTGCTTGGTTATTTATTAACTTTTATTAACTGGCTCGATCTATCGGGCAGTTGATGGTACATAATTTAAGCTTTAAAATCCTTTTTAAATCATGGGAATGTTAGGATTGAATGAGAAATAAATAGAGGGTTCTCTGAGCTAAATCACTTATGATCCCAGAGATTGCCACTAATTTAATTAGTTTTTTGAAATAATAAAGATATGATTAAAATTAATACTTTGTTAGGTTATCAGATTACAGAGCAAATCTATGCAGGTACTCGCACAATCGTATATCGTGGTGTGAGGGAAAGTGTGGGCACAGATCCTCAGTGTAAGAATCCGCAACCAGTCATAATTAAATTATTACAAAATGATTACCCAACTTTTAGTGAATTGTTACAGTTCCGTAATCAATATACCATTACCAAAAATCTTAACTCCCCTCTAATTATTCAAACTTATAGTCTGGAACCGTACCAAAATAGCTATGGGTTAGTCATGGAAGACTTTGGGGGTATTTCCCTGCACCAATGGGCTGTGACTGGGGAAAAATCACTATCATTGAGAGAATTTTTAGAACTAGCGATCGCGCTCTGTGACAGTTTAGCTCTCCTCGATCGTGAGCGAATTATCCATAAAGATATTAAACCGAGCAATATTTTAATTAATCCAGAAACCAACCAAGTTAAATTAATTGATTTTAGCATTGCTTCCCTCTTACCAAGAGAACCGCAAACTTTAATTAGTCCAAATGGATTAGAAGGAACACTGGCTTATATTTCTCCAGAACAAACTGGACGAATGAATCGAGGGATTGATTACCGAACTGATTTATATTCTCTCGGTGTAACTTTCTATGAATTACTGACTAAGGAATTACCATTTCAAACAAATGATCCGATGGAATTAGTCTACTGTCATATGGCCAAAACAGCGCCTCAAGTCCATGAAATTAAGCCAGAAATTCCTGCAATAATTAGTGAGATTGTCAGAAAATTAATGGCAAAAAATGCGGAAGACAGATATCAAAGTGCCCTCGGATTAAAATTTGATTTAGAAACTTGTTTAGGGCAACTCCAAGAGCATGGGGAAATCAAGAGTTTTCCAATTGCTCAAAGAGATGTGAGCGATCGCTTTATGATCCCCGACCAACTTTATGGGAGAGAAACGGAAGTAGAAACCCTCCTACAAGCATTTGAAAGAGTCAGCACAGGTAACACAGAAATGATGCTAGTGGCAGGATTTTCTGGGATTGGCAAAACCGCAGTGATCAATGAAGTGCATAAGCCAATTGTGCGACAACGTGGTTATTTCATTAAAGGTAAATACGACCAGTTTCAGCGGAATATCCCCTTCAGTGCATTTGTGCAAGCATTCCGTGACTTAATCGGACAATTATACTCAGAATCAGAGGCACAATTACAAACATGGCAAAGCCAAATTCTAACCGCAGTGGGAGAGAATGGACAAGTCTTGATTGAGGTAATTCCTGAGTTAGAAAATATTATCGGTAAACAACCCCCATTACCAGAATTATCTGGAAATGCCGCCCAAAATCGCTTCAATCTGCTCATGCAAAAATTTGTCCAAGTTTTCACCAGTAAAAAACATCCATTAGTGATATTTTTAGATGACTTGCAATGGGCAGATTCAGCTTCCTTAAATTTGCTGCAATTATTGATGCAAGACACCGGACATCTATTAATATTAGGTGCGTATCGAGATAATGAAGTTTTTCCCGCACATCCATTGCTCTTGACCGTGGATAAAATTGTCAAAGCTGGAGCGATCGTCAATAAAATTACTTTACTACCGTTGAGTAAACTAGATACCAAACGGTTAGTGACAGATACATTGAATTGTGACTCATCTCTGGCTAAACCTTTAACAAAATTGATTTATCAAAAAACCCAAGGGAACCCATTTTTTATCACCCAGTTTCTCAAAGCATTATATGATGACCAGATCATTACCTTTGATTGGGAGACTCAACATTGGCAATGTGATATTGCCCAGGTCAAAATCTTAGCAATTACGAATGATGTAGTAGAGTTTATGACTCTACAATTGCAGAAATTGCCGACCCAGACTCAAGACATCCTAAAACTAGCAGCTTGTATTGGAACACAGTTTGATTTGAATACGCTGATAATTGTCAGTGAGAAATCTGCGGGAATGACGGCTACAATTTTATGGAAAGCATTACAGGAAGAATTCATTATCCCCATCACTAAAATCTATAAGTTATTTACCCAATCAGCTGATCAAGAAGTTTTCCAGGTCTCAGTTAATCCGACTTATCGATTTTTGCACGATCGGGTTCAACAAGCTGCATATTCACTGATTCCAGACGAGCAAAAACAATCTACACACTTAAAAATTGGTCAACTGTTGCTCAAAAATACTTCAGTAGAAGAACGGGAAGAGCATATATTTACCATTGTCAACCAATTGAATAGTGGCAAAGACTTAATTACTCAAACAGCAGAGAGAGACCAACTGGTGCAATTGAATTTGATCGCGGCTCAAAAGGCTAAAATATCAACCGCTTATGGTGCAGCGACTGAATATTTAGAAATCTGCATTCACTTCTTACCAGAAGATAGTTGGAAATCTCAGACTGACTTAACTCGAACCATCTATGAGTTAGCCGCAGAAGTTGCTTATTTGAGTACAAATTATCAGCAGATGGAGCAACTGGTCGAGTTAATTTTATCTCATACAGATAACTTAATCGATAAGATTCGGGTTTATGAAATCAAGATGCTGGGTGTGAAAGCTCAAGCACAATTACGAGAATCGCTCCAGATTGGATTACAAATACTCCAGTTCTTAGGGATAGAATTTCCCGCACAGCCAACACCTGATGATATTGGAGAAGCATTGGAACGAACTTTACTAACTTGGAAAAACCGTTCTATTCTTAGTTTGTTAAATCTACCAGTGATGACTGATCCGATAAAACTAGCAGCGATGCGAATCTTAACCCAAATGATTGCTCCGGCTTATCAATCGTTTCCCATCCTCATGCCATTGCTAATCTTTAAGCAAATTGAGTTATCAATTTCCTCTGGTAATTGTGAAATTTCAGCATTTTCCTATGCTGATTATGGGTTGGTGCTTTGCGGAATTGTTGGTGATTTGGCAGCGGGCTATCAGTTTGGACAACTAGCATTAACTGTGCTTGATCGGTTCCAAGTAAAAGCTTACAAATGTCGTACCTATTTTATTGTTCATAGCTATATTAGCCATTGGAAGAATTCTCTCAGTAGTAGATTGCCATTCTTCCAAGAAGCATATCAAGTGGGCTTAGAAACAGGTGACTTAGAGTCGAGTGCGTTAAATGCTCAAATGTATTGTGCCTATGCTTACTTTGCGGGTAACGAATTAACAACTCTGGCAACTGAGATGGAAACCTATCGACAGGGACTCTTACAGCTCAAACAAGAAACAGCACTCAATTTTCAAGCAATCTATCATCAAGCTGTTTTAAATTTGCTTGGACGTTCAGTTGATGTCTGTCAATTAGATGGTGAAGTCTATCAGGAAACGCAAACACTGCCAATTCTTCAGCAATTAAACTTCCATACTGCTCTCTACTACTTGTACTACAACAAAACTGTTCTCTGCTACCTATTCAGACAATATCAGCAAGCAGCAGATTGTGCCGTGTTAGCTGAGTCATATTCTGATGGTATGGTTGGGATGTTTGCCGTACCGCTTTTCTGTTTTTATAGCTCTCTGATCTATTTAGAATTATCTGGATCGATTACTGAATTTGAACAACATCAGTATCTAGAAAAAGTTAGGAGCAATCAAGAGAAGCTAAAGCGATGGTCAGAATATTCACCCATGAATCATCTACATAAATGGTATTTGGTTGAAGCCGAAAAAAATCGAGTTTTCGGTAATAAAAATCAAGCAATTGAATATTACGATCGGGCTATTTCCGGTGCTAAAGAAAATCAATTCCTTCATGAAGAAGCATTAGCCAATGAACTAACGGCGAAATTCTACTGGGAATGGAATAAAGAAAAAGTCGCTCAAGCTTATATGATTGAGGCGTATTATTGCTATGCTCGATGGGGAGCCACAGCTAAAGTACAAGATTTAGAACAACGTTATCCTCAATTACTTACTCCCATCACCAAGCAATCTCGTTCTTCTATCTCCTTCGAGGGAACTATCTCTCAAGGAATAGGATCTTCTAACTGTTCTTCTACTAGCATTTCTGAAGCTCTAGATTTAGCAGCTATTCTCAAATCCTCTCAAGCCATTTCAGTCGAGATTGAACTCAATCAACTTCTTACTACTCTCCTTAAAATAGTCATTACCAATGCTGGTGCTGATAAATGTGTCTTATTACTCAAACAAGATAGTTCATTACAAGTAGTAGCTATTATTGAAGAGGGACAATCACCGCAACTATTACCACAAATTCCGCTAGAATTAAGTCAGGATGTGGCAATTAGTTTGGTAAATACTGTCAAAAATAGTTTAGAAACTTTAGTCATAGTTGATCCGAACATAAATTCGCTGTTGGTGGGCGATCGCTATTTTGAACAACACCAACCTCAAAGTATTCTTTGTACTCCAATTCTCCATCAAGGTCAGTTAATCGGAATTTTATACTTAGAAAATAATCTGACCTTTGGAGCATTTACAAGTGAGCGGGTTAAAGTGTTGAATTTAATTTGTTCTCAAGCTGCTATTTCCTTAGAAAATGCCCGTCTATATCAAGCATCTCAACAAGCATTAACTGAACTAAAACAAGCCCAATTAAAGATAGTCCAAAGTGAAAAAATGTCGGCTTTAGGTAATTTAGTTGCTGGTGTCGCTCACGAGATTAATAATCCGATTGGGTTCCTGGCTGGTAATATTAATCCAGCTTTAGACTATATCAATGATTTGTTTGAATTAATCAATCTATTTCAGCAAAAATTTCCCCAACTAGATCCAGATATTGAAGCAAAAATCGCCACAATTCATCTGGATTATATTCGAGAAGATTTACCGAAGTTGATTGGCTCAATGAAGGAAGGAGTGAAGCGGATTAAAGATATTAGTATTAGTCTCAGAACTTTTTCCCGTGCAGATAGCGATCGCCCGATTTCTGCTAATATCGAGGATGGGATCAATAGTACCATTATGATCCTGAAGCATCGCTTAAAAGCAACGGAATGTCGTCCGGAGATTCAAATAATCAAAGATTATGGTGATTTACCACCAGTAGAGTGCTATCCAGGACAGCTCAATCAAGTGTTTATGAATCTTTTAGCTAATGCGATCGATGCTCTGGATGAATCCAATCTTGGACGGAGTTTTACCGAGATTCAAACTCATCCTAATCAAATTATCATTCAGACTGAGTTATCTGGCGATCGCCAATGGGCAATCATTAAAATTTGTGACAATGGAATTGGGATGACTGATCAGGTAAAATCGAAAATATTTGACCATTTATTTACTACCAAAGAAGTTAGTAAAGGGACAGGTTTAGGATTAGCGATCGCCCGGGAAATTATTGTGGAAAAACACGCTGGGACAATAGAGGTAAATTCAACTTTAGGTCAAGGGACGGAGTTTGTGATTACCATTCCGATCAAAGCATAAAGCCTATTCCAGGTTGATGAAGTCCAGGAGCAGCAGTTGGTAAAATAGTGTTTGAAATGCTCGCCATAATTCGATCGGGTTAAAGTCGCTCACTATCAAATATTAGACAAAATCCAATCAACTGCAACTGGTAAATCAGGCGCAATAAAATGTGGTTTAGTATAGTGTTGATAATCACCTCCAAGCACGCGATCGCCATAACCAGTTTTAACTAAAATTCCTGTACAACCTGCATTATGAGCTAGATCCACATCAGTAGCTTTATCTCCCACCATAAAACTTTTAGTTAATTCTAAATCATGTTCCCATGCCGCAGCTACTAACATTCCTGTATTTGGTTTGCGCCATGTACTCCACCGATTAAATTCAGGATTAATTCCTCCTTCAGGTGGACTCAAATAAGGACAATAATATAGTGCATCTAATTTAGCACCTGCTTCCACATCTAACAGTTGGATTAAACGTTGATGTAAAGCTTCGATATGATCAACGGGATAATAACCTCGAGCCGGACCTGCTTGATTAGACACCATGCAACAAAAAATTTGTTGATCATTTAATTTTCGCACAGCTTGGGCAACACCTGGAATTAAATTCAAATCTTCTAACCGATGGATATAACCAACTTCAATATTCAGGACTCCATCGCGGTCTAAAAATACAGCAAGTTGAGACATTTTTAACTAAAATTAGCAAATTTTTGGTGTACTATAATGACCTCTCCCCCAATCCCTCTCCTCAGAGGAAAGAGGAGTAGAATGACTCCGATTAAATCTCCCATAAATTTAATCAGCTTAATTGCTCCCCCTTCCCTAAAAGGGAAGGGGGTTGGGGGGTTAGGTCGATCATGGGAGAATCGAGTATCAAACAGCCCTGCTAGAATTTACCATTTTAATTTAGGTAAATCTAGGTATTTCAGCTTCTGCTACTTACCCCAAATTTTAGCCAATACTGTTGCTGGTGAGATATCTGCCATTTTACCAGTAGGTGATTTAATTGCCAAAAACTTATCATTCTTGGGCAATAATTTCTCTGGATCTGTTGGACCAAACAGAGCAATAGTATAAGTTTGTACTGCTACAGCGATGTGCATGGGAGCGCTATCCGTACATATCATTAAATTGGCAGAGGCAATCATCCCTGCTAGTTTACCAATATCTGCGGGTGATGTTACCTTTAAACCTGGACAAGATTGCAGCAATTTACTTACAAATTCTTGATCTTCTGGTCCTTGCACTAACACAACTGGTATTTCTGGTTGTCGTTGCTGCAAGTTTTGAATAATTTGTTGCCAATTGTTACTGGAGTAAATTTTATCAATCCCTTTGATCACAGCTAACTCACTAGATCCACCATGAATTAAAATGTAGCCGCTATCCCGAATTCCCAGCTTTTTCTGTTCAGCTTCAGCCCAATCTAAATCGGATTTAGGTACATTTAAAGCTAGTTCTGGACAAGGGTGATTAATTCCTAAACCTTGCAATAAATCGTGATACATCCAAGCTGCATACTGGTTAGGTTTTAAAGGTACAGAATTAGTCAGAAATCTAGAATCTCCACTCTTACCATAACCAATCCGAATCGGAATTCCTGTTAACCATAACAATAGTCCAACAGTCCAACGTTGTCCTAAGGACAAGACAACTTCATATTCGCGCTCGCGGATAATCCCTAATAAGTTTGCCCAATCAGCTAAACCATTACGACTTTTAAAATCATAGCCAATGACATCGTTAACTGACTGGCAAACCCGATAAGCAGTTTTTGCTCTTGGTTCAACAATAACATCTATTTGGGCATCTGGATAATAGCGTTTGAGGTCATCCAGGGTTGGGAAAAATAAAATTTGATCACCAATCCCACCGGGAACAAGAGCCACTATTCGCATAAATATGTACCTATTTTGCAAAGATCAGGATCATTCAGTCTCTTAAAATATAACTATTTGGGCTAAGAACGCTGCATGTATTTATTAATTCCTGCTGCTGGAATGGGACGTCGGATGGGTAGCGATCGCAATAAATTGCTCCTGACTTTACTGGGTAAACCTTTGATTGCTTGGACTCTGAGTGCTGCTGAAGCGTCTCGTCAAATTACCTGGATTGGGATTATTGGTCAACCAGAAGATTGGTCAGATTTTCACGAAATTTTAGACAATCTATCATTAAGCAAACCAGTACAGCTAATTCAGGGGGGTGCTACTCGTCAGGAATCAGTTTATCAAGGTTTGCAAGGTCTACCACCAAGTGCTCAAAAGGTATTAATCCATGATGGGGCTCGCTGTTTAGCTACACCAAATTTATTTGATCGATGTGCAGAAGCACTTGCGGGATATTCGGGTTTAATTGCGGCTGTCCCAGTCAAGGATACCATTAAAATTGTGGATGAAAAGGGTATAATTAAGGCGACACCAGACCGTAAAGATTTGTGGGCTGCCCAGACTCCGCAAGGTTTTGTCGTCCAACTATTGAAAGATTGTCACGAAAAAGGACGACAGGAAGGTTGGGAAGTCACGGATGATGCTGCTTTATTTGAAAGATGTAGTTTATCTGTGCGTGTGGTGGAGGGAGAAGAGACCAATTTAAAAATCACTACTCCGGTCGATTTAGCGATCGCAGAATTTATCCTCCGTCAACGAACTAGCTCCTTGATGGGTTAGTTTTTCAGTGCTGGCAAAAATCGAATTGGAGTATGGGTGATGAGTTGCTGAATTTCTGTTGCTGTTTGTTCTGGGGTAAGAGCGGTCATAGTTAACAAAAATTTCACAATTGCAAAAGCCGGGGTTTTTGTCAAAAAGTAGCCTCCATGCACATCGATTTTTCCAGCAAAGAAAAAGGCAATATTGATCAGATCAATGATGATCCCATTGCTGCTATTTAATTGCCAACTAACTTGACCAACTTCCGGCATTTCTGAGCAATCAATATAATTAAATTGTTCAAATAGTTCTAACCCAGAAGTTGGAGATACAATTGGTTGGGAATGAATGATATTCCGCACCAAAGGAGTATACTGGTGCGGAACGGTTTCTGTTGTTGTTGGTTGGAGATAAATATTCCCTAGACGTAAACCAGACATATCTAAACTTGGTTCAGTAGACCAGTTAGCAAACGTGGAAAGATAGCGCAACACAATATCGCGATCGCTTGACATTAAATAAAGGTTCTGACAGCGATTAATGGCTGAATGGACATAATTATTTCTGCCATCGCGAATAAATTCCAATGGGATATCTGGAGCGACTAAAATTAATTGATCTAATTGCAAATTATCGCCGATTTGGCTGGCTGTTTCTGGGGAGTCATCTTTACCAAAACGATCTGAAAGTACCCGAAGTGCATCTATTATGGTTAAACAACCCATACTATGTCCAACTAAATTAACTATGATTGGTATAGTTGATGAAGCTGGAGTTTTATTCCGGTTAATTTGATGATCTAAACGCCAAAAAAATTCAGCTAAATCGGGGGAGCCATAGTGAATTGCTCGATAGCGATCGCGTTGATAAACTGTCAAACGTAACAATTGAAATAATAACCCCCAGAACATAAACAGTGTGGGGACAATCCAATACCAACGTACTGCATAAACAGCTACCTGAGCAAATTCAGTCCATGCCCAAATTTGGGAAATACCAGCCCAAGATCCCATCCAAATTAGCAGCGGAATTGCTAACAATTTCAGGAAGATAAATAATCCAGTACCAGCTATTCCAGCTATTCCACTCAGGATAAATAAAAACTTGAAGATTATGCCCCAATTTTGAAAAATATCAATCCATAAACTAGGACTGGTAATTGGTTGCTCGCTTGGCCAACAGTAGCCAATCAAAAAGTGTTCAGATTTGAGGGTATTGCTAGGATTAGAACTGGGCAAATTTAATTCATCAGCTTCCTGAGCAAAATTGTGATAAAATTCTGGAGCTGGAGTACCATAACCGTGAGTACGTAAAGTTAATTCCTCACCAGAACTTTCCTGAATAATTTGAGCTAATTCGTTAATATTAAAGAGAGGTCTCCATTGTGAAAGGGGAGGTAACTGTCGATCTATGTTTCGGGAAATAGAAGCAGTGCTAGTCACGAGAAAAATATTATGATGATTTCGACTAGCATAGACCTCAAAATTACGGCTAATTGCTTGGCTAAATTGCCGATCGTGCCAGCTATTGAGAGTTTTAACTACATATTCTTCATTTAATTGTGCTGCTAATACCGGAGATTGGGTTAAATCATAGCGATCGCGCAAAGTTTCGGCAATCTCGATCGCACTAGTCAATCCAGCATAGATTGGTAATTCATCAATTGTCTGGGTGATCGTTGCTACCGGAGTCCGATATGCTAACTGAACAATTCGGGTTTTGATCCACCAATCCGAACCAGGAGCAGCATTACGAATAATTGATTCTAACCAGTCGCGATCGTCTTTACCAGTTTGGTTAGATTCATTATGCCAATCAAAGGGCAGATGGTCGTAACTTGGTTTAATTCCCATATTTTCATCTAAGTTGATAAATGGTAATTCTGATCTGATTTATTATGATGTACTTTTTACCTGATGATGAAGATTTAGTGTTTCCACTAGCATTAATAGTAATTAATAAGGTAAAATATGGTGCCCAAGATGGATTGAGAGGTTAGGCAAAAATTGATTATGTTAGGGGCACCAAAAAAAATTTCCGTATTCGGTCTACCAGTGCATCTGCTCGAAAATTATTCTGACTGGTTAAGCTCGCGTTGGCAAGAAAATTTAGGGGGCCATGTGGTCACGCTGAACGCAGAAATGACGATTGAAGCAGAAAAAAATGCCAATTTAGCCGAGATCATTAATCAAGCGGATTTAGTGATTCCGGATGGTGCAGGAATAGTGCTGTACTTGCGTCTCCAAGGTGAAAAAGTTCAGCGTTGTCCTGGAATTGAATTAGCTGAATCGCTACTGGTAAAAGCTGGACAGAAAGAATCTGGTAGCGTGTTTTTCTATGGAGGTATCCCAGGGATAGCCGAAACCGCTGCAATGCTATGGAAACAGCGATTACCAGGATTAAAGATTGCAGGAACTCAACATGGCTATAATTCTGCGATCGAAGCAGAAGAATTGAACCAAAAATTACAACAGTTTCAGCCCAGGTTGATTTTAGTGGGCTTGGGTGCGCCGCGTCAAGAATTTTGGATTGCGGAACATCGTTATTTGTGTCCAGATGCAATTTGGATTGGCATCGGCGGTAGTATGGATATTTGGGCAGGAGTTAAATCTCGGGCACCAGTTTGGTTACGGGACAATCATCTTGAATGGTTTTATCGACTTTATCAAGAACCCTATCGCTGGAAAAGAATGCTAGCTTTACCAAAGTTCGCTTGGAAAGCTTTGTTATATCAGATCAGCATCATGATCAATATTTAGTTAGAGCGGTTGTCCCCTCCAAATTCAAGGAGATTAAGGTATTTTATGAAAAGTGTCATTCCCGAAATAGATAACATCAACCGTCAGCTAATGAGTATAGATAAATCAAAAAAACCAAAAATGCTGGTTGTCGATGACGAACCAGATAATCTTGATCTCCTATACCGAACCTTCCGACGCGATTTTCAAGTGCTTAGAGCAGATAGTGGTGTTCGGGCCGTAGAAGTCTTGGAAAATGAAGGTGAAGTAGCAGTGATCATATCCGATCAGCGGATGCCGGAAATGAAAGGAACTGAATTTCTGAAGAAAACCCTACCTAATTTTCCCAATACAGTCCGGATTATCTTAACCGGTTTTACTGATGTGGAGGATTTGGTGGAAGCCATTAATTCGGGCCAAGTCTATAAGTACATCACCAAACCCTGGGACCCAAATGAGTTAAAAGTAGTAGTCCAACGAGCCGCAGAAACCTACGAAATTCTGAAACAAAGGACAGAAGAACTACACCGCGCTCAAGCTCAAACAGCTCTGTTAGCCACCGTGGTAAAAGTAGCTCAAGAATTTACTACCATAGAAGCTTGTTTATCACCAATTGCTGAGGCATTTGGCCAAAATTTTAATGCGGATGGCTGCATTTTACAATTGGTCGAAGGTACTACTCTGACATCAGAACAGGGAATTTATAGTGCTGATGGTCAGTGCAAAAACTGGTTAGCAGATGATCCCTTAACTAATCAAGCGATCGCGACTAAGCAAATGCAAATAGTTCTGGATGTCACGAGTAATAAATCTTTAGCTGAGGTGGGACATTACCAAGCATCAGGAGTTAAAAGTCATTTCGTGATCCCCATTACTTACCGCGATGACTTGTTAGGTATTTTATCACTCCAATGGAAAAATCCCTGCCAGTTGCGGGAAGATGAAGTAATTTTAATTCATTTGTCTGCTCAACAGGTAGCGATCGCGCTCAATTGTGCTAAGTTCTATGGGAAAAATTCATAGCTCATGACCGATCTACCCATTCAGGATATTTTCAATCGGATTGCTCCAGTTTATGACCAACTAAATGATTGGTTAAGTTTGGGACTACATCGGATCTGGAAACAGATGACAATTAAATGGAGTGAAGCTAGTCCAGGAGATCTATGTTTGGATGTTTGCTGTGGGAGCGGGGATTTGACCTGGATGTTAGCTCAACAAGTCGGGGTCACTGGACAGGTGATCGGGGTGGATTTTGCGACCTCACAGTTAGCGATCGCTAGAGAGCGATATGAAAACCGATATCCAAATTTTGCCATTACTTGGATGGAAGCAGATGCGCTGAGTTTACCTTTTCCTGATCACTATTTTGATGCAGTAACAATGGGTTATGGACTGCGAAACTTGAGGGATATTCCCCGTGGGATGAAAGAATTACACCGAGTTCTCAAACCAGGTGCTAAAGCTGCTATTTTAGACTTCCATCGTCCTAGTCATCCCCAACTCATCAGTTTTCAGCAGTGGTATTTGGACAATATTGTCGTCCCAACAGCCCAAAGATTTGGTCTGACCGCAGAATATGCCTATATTAGCTCTAGTTTAGCTAAATTTCTGACCGGCCCAGAACAAGAGCAACTATCTCGTGAAATTGGATTTGCCAAAGCGATCCATTATCCGATGATGAATGGCATGATGGGAGTATTGGTAGTTACGAAAGTGTAGCGCACTGATAGATAGTTGAAGTCATTGCCTTGAATTTCTCTGAACTCTGGATTTATTTCACCCCACCGATCGCTGGTGCAGTTATTGGCTATTTTACGAACGATATAGCCATTAAAATGCTATTTCGACCCTATCGTCCTTATTATCTGTTCAATCGTCAAGTCCCCTTTACCCCTGGTTTAATTCCCCATAATCAGGAACGTTTAGCTAAAAGGATCTCTGATACGATCATGGGGTCGCTGTTGACCCCAGAGGAATTAGAAAATTTAGCCAGACGTTTGTTAGAAACTGAAAGGATGCAAGCGGCAATTTTATGGTTGCTGCAAATGGCGCTGGATCAAGTTAAACTAGATACTGAGCAAAAAACTGCCAAAATTGTGGCTGGGATTTTGCGAGATTTACTGGGACAAGGGTTACCTCGGATTTTAAAAGTATTAGCTAAAAGAGAAGATTTTTTAGAAGTCCAGTTAAATCAAATTTTTGACCAGGTTTTGTTAGAATTCCAGTTGAGTGAAGCCCAAGCTACTCAGCTATCTGATTGGTTACTCACAGTAGTATTACCTCCGGATGTATTGCGGCAAACCTTAATTGATTTTCTCACCGATCGCAATATTCAAACCATTGATGAAGGATTTCGGGAAAAGTCAAGTGGGACTTATTGGGTAGTCGCAAATTTACTGGGGTTAAGGAATACCTTAACTCGTTTACGCACCTTTTGTTTGGATGAAAAAGAGGAAAGTAACGCTCGTTTAGCGGAATTAATTAGTTCTTTAGGACTGCGATCGCGCATGAAGGAATGGTGGCAAAATTTATCTTTACAAAATCTACCAGTTAGTACAGTCAGACAATTACGAAAAACTTTACGAGATAGTGTCCGATCTTATTTACAAACTCGCGGTACTGATGTATTGGAAGGATTAAGTAAATCAATTGATTGGGAAAATGTAGCTAGTTTAATTCTGGCTCGATTGCAATCTTCTAGAATAGTTAGTAGTTCATTAGAGCTAGTCAGTCAGGAATTAGCTTTAATTTTAGAGCGTTATTTAGAAAAAGATTTAGAAAAAATTGTAGCTCAAGTAATTCCGATTTTAAATATTGACCAAGTAATTATCGATCGAGTCAAAGCCACATCTCCGCAAGATTTAGAATTAGCAATACAGGGAATTGTCAAAAGCGAATTACAAGGAATCGTTAATTTAGGGGGAATTTTGGGATTATTAGTTGGTTTGATGCAAACTATCACGCTAGTCTTACAAAGATAAAAACTTATTTTTCTAGTAATCCGTTCAATTTTATCCTCAATTTGCCAATTTCTGTAGGGGCACTCATCGTCCCTGATTCAGTAAATTTATAGCGTAAGTACAGCCTATTCCAGGTTTATGAAGTTCATCAAGGTGATCTGTGGGGCAGGGCGGGTTCATTCAGGTTATTTGTGTGTGGCAAATTCAACGGTGAACCCGCCCCTACAGGGATTCACCAAAAAATCGATCAGGATTAGAGGATTACAAGATTAACAGGATTTGTAGGGGCAGGTGAATGAATTTATGATCACAATTAACCGGGATTTGTAGGGGCAGGTTCACCAATCAATTCTGCTCCAAACAGATAACTATCATAAACCTGCCCAACCAACACAGATCACTCACAAGCGACTTTCACCGATCGCCATTCATGCCAAATCTTACTGTACTTCATCAACCTGGAATCTGCTGTATGATATAATTGATAAAAATAGTCATAAAAAACTTATGAGATTAGTTATTACCATAAGGTATAACTTATGAATATCGAACAAGCAATTTTAGAAAAAATTAGACAACTTCCTCCAGAACAACAACAGGAAGTATTAGATTTTAGTACATTTCTTCAACAAAAAACCTCAATTTCTGCTTCATATATGAATCTGAACCCTGAACAAAAATCGGCCAATTGGTTAAAGTAGGTCCAAAGTCATTCTTCTCATAATCCACCATTACCGGATGAAGCCTTACACCGTGATACCATGTATGACTAATGACTCAATATTTACTTGATACAAACATTCTTATCGCGATCGCGATCGCCGTAAAAAGCGTTCATACCGTTGAAACTGGACTTTCCAAAATAAATAACACCCAATTCTACTGAATGGATAGAATTGTCAGAAGGGATTTTCATATATAGTTCATCAATGTGATCTGTGGGGCAGGGCGGGTTCATCAATACCTCGACTGCGCTCGGCACAAGGGTTATTTGTGTGTAGCAAATTCAACGGTGAACCCGCCCTTACTAGCTCATAAAAATGTCTAGTCGATGAATTTATGATCACAATCAACCAGGATTTGTAGGGGCAGGTTCACCAATCAATTCTGATCCAAACAGATCACGATCATAAACCTGCCCAACCAACACAGATCAATCACAAGCGACTTTAACTGTGATCGCCTTCATGCCAAATCTTACTGTACTTTTGAAAACCTCTTAACTGCAACTAGAACAGCTAAAAGAGGGAAAAGATTCCGCGATAGTGTATTAGAATTTAACTATAACCTAGAAACAGAAATCCTTCAACTAAAAGCAGAATTAACAGACCAAACCTACTGTCCAGGCAAATATAAAACCTTTGAAATTCTCGAACCAAGACCCCGATTGATCTCAGCAGCTCCCTATCGAGACAGAGTAGTACACCATGGTCTCTGCAACATTATAGTACCAATTTTTGAACGTACTTTTATTCACGATTCCTATGCAAATCGCTGTGGATTTGGAACTCATCGTGCCCTACGTCGCTTCACGGAATTTGCTCGTTCTAGTCGCTACGTTTTACAATGCGATATTAAGAAATATTTTCCTAGCATCGATCATGAAATCTTAAAATCCTTGCTACGGCGCAAATTAAAATGTCAAAATACTCTGTGGTTACTTGATAAAATTATCGATAATAGCAATGACCAAAATTCACCGATCGATTATTTTCCCGGTGATGATCTATTAACTCCTATCCAACGTAGACGTGGTTTACCAATTGGCAATTTAACCAGTCAATTTTTCAGGAATGTTTACCTCAACGGTTTTGATCATTTTATCAAAGAACAACTCAAGGTAAAAAAATATATTCGTTACCTGGATGATTTTGCTATAGGTAGAACGTTCAAAATTAGTGGTGGTCATCATCTTATTCTCCCTTCTAGTTGGTTTTAAACGCTTGGTAATTCTGCGATCGCACCCTGATCAACAGCCCTAATCTATGGTTAATTACATGGCCATTGAAAACTCATCAACAACCTGGACTTTACCTCTAACAATTAGTCGGACTAGACGATTGATCGCGTTTTGGTCTTCGTCACTGATGGACTCGTCTAACAGAGCGGCCATAATCCCGTAGCGATCGGTTTTGGTGATTGTCTGGGTTCTGGCGACATTGGCGATAATTTCGTTAACTGCACCGGGGAGAATTTTAACTTGAGGCATTTTTTTGTTCCTGTTAGCGAAGCTTGGTTGAGCCATACTTTATGCTCTGATCATCACCCAGTTTCCTTGGCTGGTATGTGATAGCAGTTTTGTTCAAGCGTGATAGTTTCAGATATACCTAGTGAGAGGCTCTGACTTGCAGCGTGATTGGTGTCACTGTCTCTCAGTAAAAATACAGTGGTGATTTCAATACGGTTCGGTTAAGTGTAGGGGCGAAGCATTCGGGCGATAATTGAACGCTCAAACGAGTAATATTAGACCCGAATGCTTCGCCCTTCTTCGTCGATATCTCCCAAAATATTCTTAAACGAACCGTATTGGTGGTGATTTGGGGCGATCGTGTTCGATCTGCAACATTTAATCTGCAAGTAAAGAAACTGTAATAGTATGGGGGGTTAAAAGCTTACGGGGTAATTGTTTTTAGCTACTAGGTGAGAAATGGTATGTGTAAGTTAGATGTTTAGTATTTTAAGGAAAGCGATCGCTGGTTTTCCTCTTGGGTCTAGGTCGGTGGCCAGCGATCGCTAATGGATTCGTCAACGAAGATATAGAAGTGAAACGATTTAGTAATGTTCCACTGGCTTTGAATAGTCGCGATCGCTAGTGCTAAAATAAGAAAAAAAGAGATAATTCTGTCTGAACATAATTTAACTGATCAGCATCCCCTCAAGGAAGCGATCGCAGATATATTGCGCGAGATTGAACAAACACCAGAAGAATATTGGCCAAATTTACTTCAGCTCATAACACTATTTCGAGAAATTGTGACCATGAAATTGGTATTATGGCAAATATGGATGCTTTGTCAAAAATGATGCCAATATCAGCCGGGAAATCCGGCGAAAAACATGATTCAGTCGATGACAACAGTTTCACTCTCAGACTTCCTCATTCAACCCAATGTCGAAGTTTACTCCAAGAACCCAATTTAGATCTATGATCTTTTATAATTATTGGGGTAGTATAACTAATATTAGTGCATCCTCTCCAAGGATACTCGAAAGTCTTATTTAATTCTCAGTATTTTCTCAGACAAGATCATTAGAATAAATAATTGTTACTATTTTGTCTAAAAAATAATGTTCATGCCAAGAGTTTCATCCCAAGTTTATTTATGGATAGCAGTTATTTTATTTGCTGCTTCTAACTCATTTGTACGTAAACTAAATGAGATTGGAGAACAACATTTAATATCAGGAAGGAATCCTATTTCCCCTTGTAATATCTTATTTGTTAGTAATATTTGTGCCTTACTCGTTCTCAGTATAGTTAACTATAATCAACTAAATTTAAAATCATTAAAACAAATTTCGCAGCGAGAATGGCTAGCTTTGGTAGTCGTAGCTATTTTATCTGGTACATTAACTCCTGGATTTCTTTTTCAAGCTCTAACCTTAACAAAAGTTACCAACATTATTTTGATCGGTCGCATCGAACCTTTATTAATTTTAGCAATATCAATTTGGTTTTTTAGGGAGGTTATTAATCGATGGGAAATAATAGGAGCTTTCACCTCTTTTCTTGGTGTTATCATTATATTTGGTTTATCAAGTATAGGTGCGGAAAGTACAATTACTTTTGGTCAGGGTGAATTTTTAATGCTGATTGGATTACTTACTGGAATTATTGGAAATATTATCAGTAAAATTTACTTAAATAATCTTCCCCCATTTATTCTTACTATTATGCGTATGTTAATAGCAACGATCGCATTTTTTTGGCTTGCTATATATCTTTATGGAAGTCAACATTTTGCAGAAGCATTTTCACCATTTCTCTGGGAATGGATGCTAGTTTATGGTGCTGTAATTGTAGCTCTTGGGCAATTTTTATGGGCAAAAGGTATAAAAGATGCTACTTTATCTGAAGCTTCTTTAGCTGGTTCTTTTAGCCCAATCGTTGGGGTCATATCAGCTTATTTAATCTTAAATGAAAAGCTAATGTTTTCTGACTATGTCGGAGGATTTGTAATAATTATTGGTTTAGTTTTAAGTCAAATTGGCATTAGACAAAAAACTTTGCTAGTTGAGAGGATAAATACCATGAATAATATGAGAGAAGCAGAAATGGGACTTGGCTTTAAAGGAGTTTAGGACAGCTGCTGTCCCTGACTCGGCTCTACCTCTTACTCAAAATTCATCAATATAACAAATATATGCTTAAAAAACGTTGGTGGGGTATTCAGCTAGGAAATCGGGCCGCATTCTTCCGGATGACGATTTTAGTAATCATTCTGAGTATCATAATTTTGGTGGGATGGTTAGTGATGATTCAGATGCCCGGAAAAAGTTATGATGGTAAAATACCTACTTTAACTCAACCAGAAATTGCTCTGAAAAATAACTTACAAACAACGATCCAAAAAATTGCTGGAGAAATCGGTGAGCATAATTATTTATACTACGAGAATTTACTAAAGGTAGCAGATTTTTTCGATACATCTCTAGTTAAACTCGGTTACAAAATTCAGCGCCAAAACTACGAAGTATCAGGTAAACATTACGATAACATAGAAGTAGAAATTCCTGGTACCGATAAAGCTGATGAAATTGTAATTATTGGTGGACATTATGATTCTGTTATGTCAAGTCCTGGCGCTAATGATAATGGGAGTGGTGCTGCTTCAGTTCTCGAATTAGCTCGGTTTTTTGCAGGTAAAAATATTTCTCGAACTCTCCGTTTTGTTGAGTTTGTGAACGAAGAACCACCGTTTTTTTGGACTGCTGATATGGGTAGCATGGTATATGCAAAACGTTGTCAAACCAGAAAAGAAAAAATCATTGCCATGCTTAGTTTAGAAACAATGGGTTATTATTCTGATCAACCTCATAGTCAGAAATATATATTTCCTTTAAATTTAATTTATCCAGAAACTGGAAACTTTATCGCGTTTATTGGCAATATTGATTCCCATAAATTGGTAAAACAGGTAATATCTTTATTTCGGAATTATACTCAATTTCCATCACAAGGAGCCGCAATTCCTAGCCGAATGCCCGGTGTAGGATGGTCAGATCATTGGTCTTTTTGGCAATATGGTTATCCGGCAATTATGGTAACAGATACTGCACCTTTTCGTTATCCTTATTATCATACCAAAAAAGATACTCCCGACAAAATTAATTATGACCGAATGGCTTTAGTAGTATCTGGTCTAGAAAAAGTAATTTCTGATTTGGTCGAAGTTAAATAAAATTGCTCAATCAATTACTCTTAATAATCCTTGACGTAAACCTTCAAATACTTGATCTATTTGCTGGCGATCGGACTCATTTAAAGTATCTTTAGATAATAGTGCGGACATAAATATTCTTTGATCAGCACGAGTAATCCGATGAGTAGTAAAAATTCTCTCGACAACCGTTTCAATGTTGCTTTTGGTGA
Organism: uncultured cyanobacterium; assembly: GCA_963744145.1. Classification (GTDB taxonomy): domain Bacteria; phylum Cyanobacteriota; class Cyanobacteriia; order Cyanobacteriales; family CAWUOF01; genus CAVUSO01. The sequence goes on from CAVUSO010000001.1 coordinate 5,016,541, forward strand.
GATTTATTTGTTCTTGCATAATCCTGAAGGAAACTCGGGATCTCCTCTTGAGAGTGATTAAGGAAGGACATCCATGAGGATCTCTGTCCAGCATTCGGAAGGTTAACCAACCGATCGTGATGGGTGTAACCCCTCATGTATAAAACCCCCTTACAAGACTTTACCCCATATTACTAAGGTGAGAAGTCATGCCCAAGCAACTTTTCTTCTATGGATCTCCTATAATCCATATAGTAAAAGCGATAGAAGAGTGGGAATAAAGGTTTTATGGTTGTCTTTGAGGGGGTGTTTGCAGAAAATTTAATAGTTCCCGATTCACCGTTTGAGGTACTTCCTGCTGAATCCAATGTCCACACTGAGGGACTAATCTGAGCTGAAAAGGAGCAGAGATCAGACGATCTAGTTTTTCCGTAAATTTTTGCGACAGAAAAGAATCTTCTTCACCCCATAACACTAAAGTCGGTACAGTAATCGGTAATGGTCGCTGCAAATTGCCGAGCCAAGTTTGTGGTGATAATAATTGACGATAATAGTTCAGTGCGGCAGTAATTACCCCAGGTTTGGCTAAAGCTTCCTGATACATTTGGGTTTGATCTGCACTAAAAGCACCTTTGCGAATAGCTTCTCCCTGAAACAAATTTTTGACAAATTCTTTTAAATTCTGTTGAATCAACCATTCCGGTATTCCCGGAACCTGAAAAGCTAAAACATACCAACTTCGACGTAGTTGATCAACGTTACTCACCAACTCCTGGAAAAACTGCTGAGGGTGAGGTGCGTTTAAAATTGCTAATCGATGTAAAGTTTGAGGAAACGTTTGGGCTAAGTGCCAAGCGATCACACCACCCCAATCATGACCGACTATATGAGCTTTAGTATAACCTAAGCTGGCAATTAAGCCCCGCACATCGGAACAGAGAGTATCCAAATCATAACCATGAGCTGGTTTATCGGAATCGTTATAACCTCGCAAATCAGGTACTACGACCTTAAAATAACGAGCTAAAGCTGGGATTTGATAGCGCCACGAATACCAAAATTCGGGAAATCCGTGCAAAAGTATCACTAAATCCCCTTCTCCTTGGGTGACACAGTGTAAACGAATATGATTAGTTTCTATAAAATTGTGTTGCCATCCAGATTCTTGAGCAGTCATAAATAATGATGATTAACTCCCTCTAATTTAGTGCCCCATATTCTCTACCCACCAAAGGTGACTCAATTTGGATCATAACAAATAAATAGGAAATTCAATGATCAACTCCACTCCTCCCTTGGGTGGAGTTTGAATCGAAATACGACCCTGATGGACTTCCACCACAATTTGATAACTAATTGCTAACCCTAAACCCGTCCCTTTACCGATCGGTTTAGTTGTAAAAAATGGGTCGAATATTTTTGTCTTAATTTCATCGGGAATCCCCGGACCATTATCAGCGATCGCTACTCTTACCCAGAATTTTCCCGAATCTTCAACTATTTGGGTAGTAATTGTTATCACTTTCTCTGATTGCTCCAAACCTTCTAAAGCATCAACTGCATTACCCAATAAATTCATAAAAACCTGATTCAGTTGGCTATGGTAACATTCAATTAATGGTAAATTACCGTAGTTTTTGATGACCTGAATTTTGTGCTTTAGCCGATGCTGTAACAATAATAAAGTATTATCTAGTCCCTCATGCAAATTCGCGGTCTTTTTTTCGGCTTCATCTAGTCGAGAAAAATTCCGTAACGATAAGACAATCTGACGAATACGTTCAGCTCCCATCTCCATCGAATTTAGCATTTGTGGTAAATCTTCTTCGATAAATTCTAATTCTATTTCTTCGGCAAATTCCTGAACTTGTGGATTTAATTGCTCCGAATCAGTTTTAGATAAATTGACCAACTGCATTAATTTTTCTACATATTCTCTCACATAGGTTAAATTCCCATAAATAAAATTCACAGGATTATTAATTTCATGAGCAACTCCAGCTACCATTACTCCTAAGCTAGACATTTTTTCACTTTGAACTAAACGGGCTTGAGTTTGTTTCAGGCTTACTAAAGTTTGATTCAATTCCGTTGCTTGTTGGAAGAGAAGTTGAACTTGTTCTTGAGTTTTTTCAAATAATTGAATCTGTCGCCATGCACCGAACAGCGCGATCGCCATCAATATTCCTAAAATTATAGCTAATAAATTCAACGCTGCCAGTTGGGATTCAATATTTTCTCGGGGAATAACTAGAGCAATAGACCAGTTAACTTGCTCAAGCGGAATATATGCAACATATTTCCCCTTGCCATCGATTTGGATTAATTCAATTCCTTCCTGTTTATTTACCATATTTCTAGCGATCGCGGCGAGAGCGGAATTTTTACTTTCGAGAAAACTCTCCGCAGGTTTTTCGATAGTTCCCCTCAACTTAGGATCAGGATGAACGATGATCCTCCCTTCAGAATTAAGAGCAAAAGCATAACTCCCCACTCCATGCTTGAGTTTACCGACCACATCAACTACTCGATGTATATTAATTGCACCACCAACCAATGCTTTTGGGTGAGAGGTATTCCCCACCGGTGCACTGATAATTACAGTCACATCTCCTGCACTACGAGTAATGAGAGGATCAGAAACACAAATTTGCCCGGTCATTGATTTTTGGAACCAAATCCGATCAGAAAGATTATGACCTTGAACAAAATCTACATTAGTTCTATAATAAGAACCATCAGCATAAGTATAAATAAAGTGACTGTAGTCTTTTAGACGTACTGCTTCTGATTTTAAATAAGGTCCAGCAATCTCCCAGTTAATAGATTGGGCTTGGGGGGTATTGGCCATCATTTCTACCTCCGCTTTACGCGTAGCTAGCCATTGATCTATATCATTTACACCGTCTTTAACTTCTAATAGCACCGTTTCCTTTAATCGCTCCAGGATGATTTCCCGCACGATTTGGTAACTGATGAGGGAAACGCCACTTACTACTAAAACTATTCCTGCCAAAATAATAAAAACTACTAAATAACGTGATTGCCATTTTTCTTGCAGTTCAATTTGCCAGAGAGAGAGTATTTTTTGCAATTTTACCATTTTTCAAAAATGGGGGTCGTTACAGCCTATTCCAGATTTATGAAGACCATACATCTATAAACTCATTGAGTGTACCATATATATAGGTCATAGGTTGTATTTTCCATGGTCTTCGAGCCTGAAGATCAACCCCCGAAAAGCCATAAAATTGGTATACTAACAAGCATCCAAACAAGAAATCCCATAATTAACCTGTCCGAAGGATGGAGCGCTCACGACTCACTACAATCATCAATATCCATAGCTATTTTACTTGCTTCTAGTTTTTGCCACAAAGCTTTGATCTGCTCAAAAGCTTGTTCGGTAGATATTTTACCTCCCGTTTGGAGTGCAGATATGTAGCTAACTTTCTGAGCAAACTCCTGTAAATTGGCATTAAATGCTAAAGTCTTTGGGTTAAATTTACCATAATATTTACTTCTGGCATATAAAAAACTATCCTTTTTATTTTCGTGGTAATTATCTTGATCCATTATTCAATTTTTACACCCATCTAATGGAAAAAAGTGGCCAAAAAATAAAATTCTTAGCCACATAACAAATTAAACAATTTTTTTAGTTTAAAGATTCCAAATAGTCTCGGACTTGATTACGACGCTTAGGTTGACGCAACTTTTGCAAAGCTTTAGCTTCAATTTGACGTACTCGTTCTCGGGATAAATCTAGAGCACGACCAATTTCAGCTAAAGAATAGGGATGACCATCTCCCAACCCAAACCGCATTTGGATTACATCTCGTTCTCGACTGGTTAAATCAGCCAAAAGTTGTTGTAAGTCACGGTGTAAAGATTCTCGGACTAAAATTTCTTCCGGAGAAGCATTATCTGTTTCGAGTAAATCACCCAGTTCAGTATCCTTTTCTTTACCAACTTTTGTTTCCAAAGAAACAGAACGGGGTACACGCAATAATACTTCCCGTACTTGAGCCGCAGTCATATCTAACTCTTTAGCAATATCCTCAATTCCAGGAGTATTACCTTTTTCTTGAGATAATTTGCGTTGAGCTTTCTTAATTTTGTTCAGTTTTTCCGTAATATGTACTGGTAATCTGATCGTCCGGCTTTGGGTCGCGATCGCCCGAGTAATTCCTTGACGAATCCACCAGTAAGCGTATGTACTAAACCGATATCCTTTAGTCGGATCGAATTTCTCTACCGCGCGTTCTAAACCAAGAGTACCTTCTTGGATCAAATCTAATAATTCTAAGCCTCGATTTTGATACTTTTTCGCCACTGATACCACTAACCGTAGGTTAGCTTTAATCATGTGTTCTTTAGCTTGAATCCCTTCCGTTTGGACTTGTTCGAGCTCTTCCACCCCCAAACCCACAATTTCCGCCCATCGACGTTTACCTGCGGCTAAAATTGGTTTGAGTTGGGCTACTAACACTCCCGCAGTATTTGCCCAACGTTCGAGGGAAGGTCTGTGACCTAATTGAGCAGCTAGGCGATCGCGTGATTCAATTAACCTGACATAGGTTTGAATTTCTCCCTCTTCTTCCTGAGCTGCTAGATTGCGTTGCTCCAACAACCGCATATAGCGCTTGACCTTTTGCGCTTCGGAAACTTCCTCGTCTCGTCCTAGCAAGCGAACTCGACCAATTTCTTGCAGATATAAACGCACCAGATCAGTAGTGCGACGGCTGTTGCTTTTAGACAAGCTGACAGCATCTGGGGATTCTATCTCCTCGATCTCGATCAACTCCTCAATTGGTTCTAATGTGGGACAGACATCTTGTCTGTCATAGTCTTCTATTTCAGGATCAAAAAATGATTTTGCTAGCATAGGAATTGTCTGAGTTACTCCCGGTTACAAAAGAACGCAGCCAGTTGTTGCCTGTCGTTATTATTCCCATTTTTTAGCAAGAAAATTTATTGCTAAGGGTTTTTATGACTGACTACATGATTGTTTTGCAGTGGTATCGTTTTACTCAGGATTGATATCGGATTAGCTATCAATTGATTTACCTCTACTCCAAAAACTGACTAGCGTGAGAATTAAATAGGGTAAGATTGAATCGCGATTATTTTATTCGCGCAGGAATAATGATTTCCTATTGATCCTTAGCATACTTAAATCTTCATTAAAAATGTGTGACCTTAGTTGTCGATTAGGCTAATCTTCATCACTGCTAATGGTGACTTTGATTTCCTCTCCACCTAATCTACATCACGGTTGATTGTGATTTCGATTACAGCTATGCTTAATTTACACAAATATTTTTACCAATCCGGAAATATTGGGGTTGTAAATACTTGCCCGCCAGGATTGTTCACTTATTGATAGTTTTTTTCAATAATTATTATATTCTGGCTTGACATCTCGGAGCATCAGTGCTTCTACTGAATCTTGAGGAGTAATTTTACCTTGGAGTAAGCGATAGACTTGATAAGAAATCGGTACAGCCATACCCTGTTGATGGGCAAGTTGAATTAAAACTTGGGTGGTATTGACTCCTTCGGCTGTACCCTGGAGGTTGACCAAAATTTCTGCTAGAGTCTGACCTTGGGCTAGTTGATAACCAATTTGGTAATTACGACTAAGAGGACTGTTACAGGTAGCCAATAAATCCCCTAATCCTGACAAACCATAAAAAGTTTCGGTTTGCGCTCCCCAATGGGTGCCAATTCTGATAATTTCAGTTAAACCACGAGTTAATAAAGCTGCTTTGGCATTAGTGCCCAAGTTTAAGCCATCACAGACTCCTGCGGCGATCGCCATGACATTTTTTAGGGTGCCACCTAGTTCTACTCCCAAGGGATCGGCATTAGTATAAACTCGGAAGGATGCAGATGAAAATACCATTTGCACCACTGTTGCGGCTTGGCTCACTTTACTAGCTACTACTGTTGCTGCTGGTAATCCTCGTTTAATTTCTTCCGATAAATTTGGTCCAGATAAGATCACTACTGGGTGAGTGGGAAAAAATTCCTGCCAAATTTGGGAGGGGGTACAAGTAGTCGATGGATCTAATCCTTTGGTAGCAGTAACAAAAATCGTGGCAGGATCGATATATAAGGAATTGATCTGGGTGACTACAGCTCTGACACCCTGCATTGATACAGCAGAAATGATCATCTGAGCTGAGTCTAAAACTTGTTCGAGGCGATCGCCACAGCTCCGGGACCACACCTTGACTTTATGCCCATTTTTCCTAGCTAAATCAGCGAGGATCGAACCCCAAGCACCACTACCAATCACCGCAATGGTTTTTTGCGAGTCGGAATGCTCCCAGGAATCTGGAAATTTTTGCTGATCTTGATCTACACCATCCACATTTTTTTATCCTTTATTGCGGGGATAGAGTTCCATTAATGCTTTTACCTGTTCAGCATGATAGGAACTACGAGTCAGAGGTGAAGAAACTATTTGTAAGAATCCGAGGGATTCGCCCAATTTTTGCCAATGCTCAAATTGTGCTGGAGTGACAAAATTTTCGACTTTTAGATGTTTTTGACTAGGTTGCAAGTATTGTCCGATCGTTAATATGTCACAATCAACTGCCCGGAGTTCTTGCATCACCTCCTGAATTTCGGGATCTGTTTCTCCTAGTCCTACCATAATGCCGGATTTGGTGTAAACATGAGGAGCTAAAGATCGCGATCGCTTTAGTAGTTCCAATGTTCTGTGATAATCACCTTGAGGACGTACCCGTCGATATAAACGTGGTACTGTTTCTGTATTATGGTTTAGTACGTCCGGTCCAGCAGCAAGAATTGTTGCTAATGCTTGCCAATTTCCACATAAATCGGGGATCAGGACTTCAATAGTTGTATGTGGAGAAGTAGCCCGAACTGCTTCAATACAATGGACAAACTGGGAAGCACCCCCATCAGGTAAATCATCACGATTGACGGAAGTAATGACCAGATGGTTTAACTTTAAACGCTTGACTGCTTCAGCTAATCGGATTGGTTCGGTCGGATCGAGGGGTTTTGGTTTTTTCTCAAAATCAATATCACAATAAGGACAAGCACGGGTACAAGCTGGTCCCATAATTAAGAAGGTTGCTGTGCCAACATAGAAACATTCACCAATATTGGGACAGGATGCTTCCTCACAGACAGTATTTAGGGATAAATCCCGCAGAATTTCCTTAACATTACCTACGCGTTCCCACTGAGGTGCTTTTACCCGTAGCCAATCCGGTTTAACAACCACGCTTGCCTCTTCAATAACTTGGTAAAAATTTACGCTTATTGCTAGCAGTTTCCTATCCTACCAGCTATCTCCTTTTTCTGGGAGGGAAATAAGTTTTGTGATTTACCTGTAATTTCTACTTGTAATTATAGATTTTGTGATATAATGAGAAACGTATGTTTAAAACCGGGATGTAGCGCAGCTTGGTAGCGCACCTCGTTCGGGACGAGGGGCCGCAGGTTCAAATCCTGTCATCCCGATCGTCTGTCAGTATTTGTTGAAATTTACTAGCAGTTTCCCAATACCATAAAATTGAACAAAAAAAACAGGACTGATATTTAGTCCTGCTTTTTCATTATTTCAATCCAGTTTTAGAAGAATACAATGTCAGTAGCTGCAAGGCTTACTGAATTTGAGAACTGGGCAACTTTGATTTCATCACCAGCACTGCCGGTTACAGGATTAAAGTACAATCCTCCAGTTGTTGTATAAATTACTGATGCACTAGACGAACCAAATTGCGAAGTATTAGTACCGGTGTAGGTTGCGAAGTTATTCACGTTAAGAACACCTGCACTCAATGATGGGACATTAGTTCCAGCACCAGAAGGCAACTTGAGATAAAGCTTGTCTGTTCCACTGATAAAGTCTGTGATTGTATCTACAGCACCATAACCAGAAGTACCAGTAGGAAAGACTCCCGAACTGCTAGCTGAACCAGCAACACCTGCGACAAAGTTTTGTGTTCCTACAGTAAGGGGGATAAAGAAAAAGTCCGTACCACCACCACCAGTTAGGGTATCGCCACCAGTACCACCAGCATACAGCCAGTCATTGCCAGCACCACCGTTGATCGAGTCACCGCCAGTACCGCCAAAGATGGTGTCATTACCAATACCACCTAATAAAGTGTTACCACTACCTGCCGCAGCAGCATTGATCAGGTCGTCGCCATCACCACCATTGGCAGTAGTCTTCCCGGTTGAGTTTAAAACGAAGATTGTGTCGTTGCCAAGATCGCCACTGAAATAAGCAGCTGAACCCCATAAATAGTCATCACCCTGACCACCGTATAGGGCGTTACCAACACCGAAACTAAATATGGTGTCATTACCCTGGTTACCATATAAAGTAGACACGCTGGAGCCAGCAACCCCAGCACCAGCAGTAGGGGTGGACACCAGGTAGTCATCGCCCAGGCCACCAGATAAGGTGGCTTTTGTGCCAGTAGCAATCAGGGTATCATTGCCTAAATCACCAGAGCCATAAGCAAAAGTACCATAGAGGTAGTCATTGCCTTGGCCACCATAGAGGGTATCGTTTGTACCACCAAACAGAGTGTCATTACCTGCGTTACCGTATAACCAGTCTTTACCATCACCCACTAGGTAGTCATCGCCCAGACCACCAAGTAGGGTATTAGTTGTTAAACTACCGGATGTTCCACCCGCAGCTATGACGGTATCGTTACCCACATCACCAGAGGCATATACTAAACCAGCTGAAGCAGTGATCAGAATGTAGTCATCGCCTTGGCCACCAAAAACTGTATCTGCCTTACCAGCAGCGGTTATGCTGTCATTACCTTGGTTACCATAAACCAGACTGGCACCACTGGTACTGCCAGTAACAATGGTGTCAGCGGCACCACTAACACCGCTATTTAGTGGGAACTGTGGAGAAGCATCACCATAAATAGTATCTGCACCTACTGTGCCATATATACTATCAGCATCAGCACCACCAACTAATAGCGCACCACCAACGGTGCTGATGAGTGTATCAGTACCTTGGTCACCGGAAAGTGTATCGTTTCGAGCGCGAGATATAAGGGTATCAGCACCCTGGTTACCATAAATTAAGCTACCACCAGCTAATGCTGATGAGAGTAGGTCATTACCACCTAAACCAAAAACAGTGTCAGAATTAACTAAACTGTAAGTATCGTCTTGTGGGCTAAGATATGTTGTCATTTACGGGTCTTCTCCTCTTAGTTTGGTTGTCCTGTGATTTTTGCCATTTCCGTCACTACCTCACGCATTTGCCTTGGTTGAGCAATGGTTTTACTTTATTAACCCGCTGTCAGTCTAACTTACTTGGCAGTTTCCTGTCTAGATGACCATGAGAATGGTAAATCTTTTGATCTTAATTGACCATTTTATTTTGTCTTTCTCATGTCCTAAATATATATTATATGATTGACAAGTAGGCTTTTTTGTGTTGACAAAAAGGTTTGTGATTTTCTAAGACGAGAGAGAAGTCTCAAAAGTTCCTAGAATTTATGGAAATTTCTCTGTGGTATTTATAAAACATACCAAGGCATTCAGATCAGTGATCATCGCTAAACTACTTTTTTTCCTCCTGATTGGCCTTGCCAAGGTATTTACTTAAAGTCTAGCATAAGGTTATTATTTATGTTTGGTGATAAAAATCACAATCGTGCTAAATAGAAGTATGGAAAATCTGCTTTTTAATCGTCATGTTCAAACAATAGGACATGATCGATCAAATAAATCTCTCTAAGGGCTGGTTTGGTCCGCATCCAATCAGCAGATCCTTATTAAATTGGAGCAAAGATGAGAGGAATTTTAATTTGGGAAAACTTGTCATAAAATTTTCTAAAGTATGTTAACAAAAAATACGGAAAAATATCTGGACTTTGAAACCTGTCAAAATGTAATTGGTCCTCTACGACATCAAGGACAGAAAATTGTTTTGTGTCATGGTGTATTCGATTTACTTCATCCAGGGCATATATCCCATTTGCAGGAAGCTAAAGCAATGGGAGATGTGTTAGTTGTCTCAATTACTTCAGCACCTTATGTGAATCGAGGACCGGGAAGACCAGTTTTTTCCGATGATCTGCGACTTTATTCTTTAGCCTCTCTTGCTTGTGTAGACTATGTCTTACTGGCTCCTGTTGTTACTGCTTTAGAGGTAATTGACCGAGTCCAACCAGATTTTTACTGTAAGGGACATGAATATGCGGATTTTAGCAAGGATGTCACTAAAAATATTGACCGCGAAGCTGAACGGGTCAGAGCTTATGGTGGAGATGTCCGCTATGCTGGAGAAATTGTCTTTAGTTCAACCAGATTAATTAATAATTATTTGGATGTTCTCCCACCTCAAATCAAAAATTATGCTAGTGGGTTCATTCAGCAATATCCCTTTGAGCAAGTACGGGATGGGATCGAAGCCATGCAAAAATTAAAGGTTTTAGTGTTGGGTGATGTGATTATTGATGAATTTATTCATTGTACTGTACAGGGATTAACTTCAAAAGGTAGAGTGATTTCCAGCAGGTTTTTGAAAAAAGAACAGCATCTTGGTGGATCTCTGGCGATCGCCCGTCATCTTGCTAGTTTTGTCGATTCGGTTACAATTGCTGGTGTGGTGGGCAATGAACCCACTATCCATAGTTTAATTTTAAATAACATTAACGGTGGCATCAAGCTGGATTTACAATATGAACAAGACTATCCAACTATAATTAAACGTCGTTATATTGAGCGACAAGGTATAAGAGAAAATTATACTAAACTGTTTTCGATTAACTATCTGCAAGAAGAAGGACCATCACCAAGCCAACGAGAAAAGTTACTTACTCGTTTAGAAAAAACCATTAAGGATTACGACTTATTGATTTTAGCAGATTATGGACATGGATTAATTGATCAGCAAATGATGAATCTAGTCCAAACCCAAGCCCAATTTCTAGCCCTGAATTGTCAAACCAACAGTGCTAATCATGGCTATAATTTAATTACTAAATACAAAAAAGCTGATTCATTTTGCTTAGATGAACAAGAGATGCGATTAGCGTTTTCTAGTCGTTATGGTGATCATGCCCATTTATTAAAACGTTTATACCAACATTTAGGAGCACAGCAAGGTTGGTTAACTTTGGGTTCTGCTGGGTCTTTGGGAATTAATAGTGCAGGAGAAGAGTTAACTCCAGCATTGACCCTAGATGTAAAAGATACCATTGGTGCTGGAGATGCTTTTTTTGCTTTAGCCAGTTTGAGTGCTAAGTTAGAATTACCATTACCTATTGGTTCCTTGTTGGGGAATTTAGCAGGTGCGATCGCAGCTAATGTCCTCGGTAATGCTCAACCGGTCGAAAAAGCAAAATTATTAAAATTTGCGACTACGGTTCTAAAATTTTAGATGAGGAGCAAATATGCAAAGAGAACGGGCGATCGCAATTCTAGAGCAACATCAAGCAGAAATTCAATCTTTGGGAGTCAAATCTTTAGCTTTATTTGGTTCGGTGGCACGGGATCAAGCTGAACCTGATAGTGATGTGGATTTATTAGTAGAATTTGATGAAAATCAATGTCCTAAAGGATTTGCTTTTTTTGAAATCGAAGACTATTTCGTCAATTTACTAGGTAGGTCTGTTGATTTAGTTGAACCACATTTAATCAAACTCCGTTTGCAAAAAAGAATCCTCAACAAATCTGTTCCCATCTTCCCCATTGTTAATGGTAAAACTAGGACTTATCCGCTCCCTATCTACGGTATGACAGCAAAAGATTGGAAAATCTATATAGATGATATTCTAGATGCTATGAGTAAAATTCAGCGTTATACCCAAGGAATATCTTTTGAGGATTTTGAGGCAAATGAAGAAAAAGTTGACGCGGTAATTCGTAATATTAGTATTATTGGTGAAGCGGCTAGTAAAATGTTACAGGAAGCCAAGGAAGTTGCTCAAAAATATCCCCAAGTACCTTGGGAAGGAATGAGAAATATCTGGAACCGGACTATCCATGATTACCGAAATATATCCCTAGCAAAAATCTGGATAGCTGTTCAGGATATTCCTCATCAGCACCAACTATTAAATCAACTTTTGGAACTAGAAGGAGAATAAAAACCAATGAGTAACATTCAAGAAGTTCTGGTAACAGGTGGAGCAGGTTATGTTGGTGCGGTCTTAGTACCTAAATTATTACAAGCAGGATATCGGGTAAAGGTCATCGATCTATATATATATGGAGAAGATGTTCTAAAATCCGTTAAAAATCATCCTCATCTAGAGGAGATTAAAGGAGATATTCGCGATCGCTCCTTATTAGAAAAAATCCTACCTGGATGTGATGCTGTCATTCATTTAGCTTGTATTTCTAACGATCCTAGTTTTGAATTAAACCCAGAATTGGGTAAATCAATTAACTACGATGCTTTTATAGATTTAGTCGATGTGGCGAAAAATAGTGGAGTCAAACGGTTTATTTATGCTTCATCTTCAAGTGTTTATGGAATCAAAGAAACGGAAAATGTGACCGAAGAATTAGCACTACAACCTTTAACTGACTATTCCAAATATAAAGCATTATGTGAAGAAGTGCTATTATCTAAACGGGAAAAAGGATTTGTCACATTAATCTTACGTCCAGCAACAGTATGTGGTTATTCTCCAAGATTGCGTTTAGATTTAACCGTCAATATTCTTACTAATCATGCTGTTAATAATGGGAAAATAACTGTTTTTGGTGGTCAGCAAAAACGTCCAAATATTCATATTCAGGATATGACTGATCTTTACATCAAATCTCTTCAGTGGCAAGATCAAGAGATTGATGGAAAAATTTTTAATGCGGGTTATGAAAATCATCAGGTATTAGAAATTGCTGAGATTATTCGTAAATCCGTGGGAGAACAGGTAGAAATTATTACTACTCCCACCGATGACCATCGTTCTTATCATATTTCCTCTGAGAAAATTAAGCAAGAACTAGGATTTATTCCCCAACATACGATCGAAGAAGCAGTCCAAGATTTAGTCACAGCATTCCAAGCTAATCAAATTCCCAATCCGATGACTGATATTCCCCCGACAGATGATCACCGTTCTTACCATATCTCTTCTGAAAAAATTAAGCAGGAATTAGGATTTGTACCTCAACATACTATAGAGGAAGCAGTGCAAGATTTAGTAAAAGCATTTAAAAATGATCAAATTCCCAATGCCATGACTGATATTCGCTACTATAATATCAAAATGATGCAGGCGCTAAAACTCAAGTGATTGACAATATAAATTGTACGATTGGGATTGATTTTGATAATACCATTGTCACCTATGATGACCTCATGTACTCTTTAGCAATGGAAATGGGTTTAATTAATCCAGCAGTAAGGAAAAGTAAAAAACTAATTCGGGATAACATTCGTGAGTTACCTGATGGAGAAATAGAATGGCAAAAATTACAAGGTTTGGTCTATGGTCCAAAATGGGAGAAGCCAAATTAATCGAAGGAGTACAGGAGTTTTTTAGCTGTTGTCAATCAAGAAGAATTAAGACATATATTGTCAGTCATAAAACCGAGTATGCTAATTACGATCCCACTAAAACTAATTTGCGATCGGCTGCTCTCAATTGGATGCAAAATCAAAACTTTTTTGATAAAAACACCTTAAATCTATCCATAGATCAGGTTTATTTTGAATCGACTAGAGCAGAAAAAATTCAACGTATAGCTAGTTTAGGATGTACCCATTTTATTGACGATTTAGAAGAGACATTTTTAGAAAAGTCTTTTCCTAATCACATCCAAAAAATTCTCTATGCTCCGCATCAAGAACATTCTCAGTTATCAGGAGTAAAAATTACTAGCAGTTGGAAAGAGATCAATGAATATTTATTCAACATCAGAAACTGAACAAGAATTTTCCCAACTTCAAACAGTTACATCTCGATTATTGGAACGACAAGTAACTAATATTACTAGAATTGCTGGAGGGAAAAATAGTAGAGTTTATCGGCTCAATTGCGGTCAATCTGAACAATATGCAGCTAAGGTTTATTTTCGACATAATTCAGATCAAAGAAATCGGTTAGCAAATGAATTTGCTAGTCTCCAGTTTCTCTGGAACAATCAGATCAGGAACATTCCCCAACCTGTAGCAGCAGATCAAGTTTATGGATGTGGTATTTATGAATATATAGAAGGACAAAGAATTAGATCATCAGAAATAACTAATACCGAAATTGATACAGCAGTCAGATTTTTAATTAAGTTGGAAAGCTTGAAATATCACCAAGGTAGTGGACATTACCAGTAGCATCGGAGGCTTTTTTTTCAGTTAAAGGAATTTTAGAAAATATTGAAAGTCGTTTAGGACGATTACAAGCAATTAAGATCCAAAATATCCAATATATTGCCTTGACAGAATTTATCAATCGGGAATTAATCCCAGCATTGAATAATCTAAAAATTTGGTGTCATGATCGACTAAATAAATGGCAAATTTCCCCCAAATAACGAAATAGATATAGAACAAAGAACACTAAGTCCTTCCGATTTTGGTTTTCACAATGCTTTAAGGCGAAATAATGGTGAAATAGTTTTTGTAGATTTTGAATATTTTCGTTCGGACGATCCAGCTAAAACTATATCTGATTTCTTGCTCCATCCAGCAATGGAGTTAAAAGAGAATTTTAAAAAGCAATTTGTCGCTCAGATGCTAGGAGGATTGTCGGGTCATGGTAATCTAGCGAGACGATGGGAGATATTTTATCCCCTCTTTGGGATAAAGTGGTGTTTGATTCTTTTGAACGAGTTTGTTCCTCAAGACTTGCTCAGACGAGATTTTGCGATCGCGAGTGACCTTGACCGGAGTAAACTCCATAAGGAACAGTTACCCAAAGCCAAACAAATGTTCAATGAAATTTTGAGAGAATATGAACACTGCCCCTAAGTAGCTGAAGCCCTGACAAATAATCAATCTAGCCTAGATAGCCGATCGCGAGAACTCCGAAAATAAATTGAAAATGCTAGCGACCAGTGGTAGAGGTCATTTAGGTTCAGCTTTTTCCCTGGTAGAAATATTAAGGGTATTATACGATGAGGTCTTGCGTTATGACCCACAAAATCCTCAAGCTCCAGCACGCGATCGCTGTATTTTGTCTAAAGGTCATGGTTGTTTAGCTTTATATCCGATCCTGGCTGAAAAAGGTTTTTTCCCCGAATCAGAATTATGGAAATTCTGTCGAACAAACTAAAGATCTCGGTGGGCATCCAGAATATGGTAAAGTACCAGGAATAGAAGCTTCAACCGGAAGTTTAGGACATGGTTTATCCGATCGGGATCGGCTTTGCAATTAATGCTCGGTATGAAAAAGCTGATTACCACACTTTTGTAATTCTTGGTGATGGTGAATCTAATGAAGGTTCAATCTGGGAAGCTGCGATGTGTGCGGGTAAACACAAATTGAGTAATTTAACGGTATTGATAGATTATAACAAACATCAGTCCTACGGTAGTACCTACGAAGTTCAAGATTTAGAACCTCTAGCAGATAAGTGAGAAGGCATTTGGTTTTGCCGCAACAGAGGTCGGAATGGTCATAATCTAGAAGAATTGCGATCAGTTTTAAAAAATTTACCTCTGGAAGCAAATAAACCAACAGCAATAGTTTGCCATACCATCAAGGGTAAAGGCGTTAAGTTCACCGAAAATAATTTGAAATGGCATCACAAAAGTAGAGTCTCAGATGAAGAATATCGTTCACTGCTAGCAGCACTGGAGGTAAACTAATGCGCCAAGAATGTCTGAGAATGTTAGTTTGCCCAATTAGCCAAGCAAGATCCTCGGATTTTCTTTATCGGGTCAGATTTAGGGTTTGGTACTTTAACACAATTTAAAGAAGAAATACCAGACCGATTTTTGATGGAAGGTGTTAACGAAGCTAATATTATCGGGATGGCAGCAGGATTAGCTTTAGCAGGGAAAATAGTTTATGTAAATACTATTGCTACTTTTCTAAGCCGTCGGTGTTTTGAGCAAATTGTCTTAGATTTATGTTTGCATGACGTTAAAGTGCGTTTGATTAGAAATGGCGGTGGTGTGGTTTATGCTCCCTTCGGACCAAACCATCTCGCAGTGGAAGATATCGCAATTCTGCGACCCCTACCGAATATGCGCCCATAGTAGTCCCCTGTGATGCCGATGAAATGATTCGGTTGATGAATCAGAGTGTAGATTGGCCCATCCTATTTATATCCGTGTGGCTAAAGGTGATCCAGGCGATCGTTAGTAAAGAAGAGCATGGCTTTAAGATTGGTAAAGCGATTTTACTGCGAGAACCAGGTACAGGTTTATTTGTGACCACCGGTGTAATGACCCAGTTAGCTCTCCAAGCTGCTGAACAGATGGAAGAAGCAGGGATTTCCTGTGGAGTCTTTCACATCCATACCGTTAAACCCCTTGATCAGGAAGCTCTTAGTCATTGGTTACCTAGAGTTCAAGGTGTGGTGACAGTAGAAGAGCATACCCGCATTGGTGGATTAGGTAGTGCAGTGCTGGAATTTTGTAGTGATGAAATGCCAGAACAAACGGTTAAAATACATCGGATCGGTATTCCCGATCGCTTTGCTGATCAGTATGGTAGCCAAAACTCACTCCTGGCTCATTGGGGGGTAAACGGTTGACTCTCTCTGTACTGCTATGTGTCAAAAACTTCACAATTCTTGATCATGTTCTTGACAGAATCAGAACAACAAATTTCCAGAATATCAGCAACAGGGATATATTATTCGTCCTGTAGCAGATTTAGAGGCTCTTACTTCAATCAAGAGCAATTTGTTCAGTTGATTCAAAGTGCTTTGGGAACTTCTGTTACTGATGATCCAGAAGTGCTGTTGAATCGGATTCACGACCAGGTAGCGATCGCCGAACTCAATTCCTTCCGTTTAAAAATTATTCGGGGAATTAATGCAATTGGGAACTTCCGAGCGATGTATTTCCGATTGGCTAGATCCTATCTGGAAACCCTAGTGGGTAACGAATTAGCCATGCAATTGCGGGTGAATCTAAGTATTCAGCTTCCTGGGGATGATAGTTCCCTACTACCAATTCATGCAGATACTTGGTCTGGAGATTCCCCTTTTCAGGTAGTGGTTTGGGTGCCGTTGGTGGACTGCTATGGGACAAAAGCCATGTATTTGCTTCCTCCTGAACCAACAGCAAGATTAACCCAAGAATTTAAGCAACAAGCGGGTTCGAGCAGTGAGGAACTTTATCAGGCGATCGCCCATGAAGTGCAATGGCTGAAGGTAAACTATGGTGAAGTATTGATTTTCAATCAAGGATTACCCCACGGTAATCGCGTTAATACTGAATCGGAAACCCGTTGGTCGATGAATTGTCGCTTTAAAGGACTATTTACTCCATATTGTGACAAAAAAATTCGGGAATTTTTTGAACCGATTACCTTACGAGCAGTTTCTCAAGTGGGGATGGCTTATAACTTACCGAAAACCTGATGAAAAAAGTGCGTGGTTATATTTTTAGTCGCCCTTTCATGGGTGAGCGTGTACCTCAACATATTCAGAATTTGGTGATTCGGGATTATTGCGATCGCCATCACCTGCATTATTTACTTAGTGCGACTGAATACGCAATGGTGGGATGTCATCTAATGCTTAAGCAAGTTCTGAATGAATTAGTTGATTTAGATGGTGTAGTTGCCTATAGTTTATTTCAATTGCCCGAAGATAGCAATCAACGTCAAAAAATTTATGATAAACTTATCCAGCTAAATAAGACTTTTTACTTTGCTGTAGAAGGATTAAAGATGGGAAATCAGGAAGAGTGCGATCGGACTGAGACCCTCTGGCGAGTACGGCAAACTCTGCCGTTTTGCTATCAGTGTTCTCCCTAAAGCATCTCTTTGGACATTCAATCGTGATCAGAATCGGGCGGAACTTACCCAGGGCGATCGCGCATCAAGTACAATAGCTGAAGGTCACAGTTGCTAATTATGGCTACTAATTACAGCCCCCTCAAATTTCTGCAATTTCATCAACACCTACAAGCAATTAAAGATGGGCGTGTGCTTGCCCCAGTGCATATTCGGGTAAAACCCACGAACCGATGCAACCATAAATGCTGGTTCTGTGCCTATCGTAACGATGATGTAGCTCTCGGAGGTGAAATGCGAGAGCAAGACAGTATCCCAGTCGCAAAAATGTTGGCTCTTGCCCATGAATTTGTGGAAATGGGGGTCAAAGTGTAACTTTTTCTGGAGGAGGTGAACCGTTACTCTATAAATCTCTACCAGAGGTAATTGAAATTCTAGCAGCAGGTGGTATTCGGATTGCAGCTCTAAGCAATGGTGCAAACCTAAAAGGTCGCATGGCTGATGCTTTTGCCCAGCATGGCACATGGATTCGCATTTCTCTAGATGCTTGGGATGATGATAGCTATATTAAAAGTCGGGGGGCGCAACCCCAGAGTTTTCTCGTCTGCTCAACAATATTAAAGCTTTTACCGATCGGGATACCCAGTGTGTACTCGGAGTGAGTTTTATTGTTACCTATGAGAACCATCAACATATTGCAGAAGTCTGTACTTTACTAAAAGATTGTGGTGTCAACCATATTAAGCTGTCAGGGGCAGTGGTGAGCAATGATGTGATAGGGAATAATAATTATCACCAATCTATTAAGGAGGAAGTTGCTCATCAAATAGCTTTAGCCCACCCGTTGATTGATGAAAATTTTACCCTGGTTAATCACTATCACGATTTAGAGGAGCGTTTTGAGAAGCATTATCATAGTTGTCCATTCCTACAGTTTTTAACCGTGATTGGTGCTGATTAAAATGTCTATACCTGTCAGGATAAAGCCTATACAGAATCAGGTCGGATGGGATCGATTGCAGATAGAAGTTTCCAGGACTTTTGGTTTTCCCAAGAGAATCAGCGTTTCTTGAATACTTTTAATCCTGCCCTTCAGTGTCATCATCATTGTGTTAGCCATGCTAAAAATTTGGCTATTCATGAATATCTATCACTGGATCAGGAGCATAGCTATTTTGTTTAATCATTATCAAAAATCATCTCGACTATGTTGACTCAACGAACCGCACTAAGAGTTTATATGATACCGACTATCATCTCTGGGTGTTAGAAACTTTGAGAAAATTAGAAAACAAGGATTTCGAGTCTCTGGATTTAGAAAATTTAATTGAGGAGGTCTCAGATTTGAGTCGAGACAAAAAAAGAAATTAAAAAGTTTGTTGAGAAATTTGTTTGAGCATATATTAAAGCTAAAGTATTGGCAAGCTGAACAGAATAATAACTTTAGGCATTGGCAAGGAGAAATTACTAATTTTCGTAAACAGATCAAAGATGAGCTAGAAGATAGTCCTAGTCTTACTTCTTATCTGCTGGAAGTATGGGATAAGTGTTATCAAGATGGGCGGAAATTGCCGCCGCGAAATCGGGACTTGCTCTAAAAGTTTTTCCTGAAAAGGCAATCCCCAATTTAGAACAAATATTAGATGAAAATTGGTTGCCTTAATCGGATTTGCACATATATTTCCATCATAAATGTCGCCAGGGAAGAATAATAATGGGACAGCTTAGAAATTTCGTAACACCCCTACATCAAGCAACTCAGCGAGACTATCTAGCTCACATCGTGATGATAAAGTCCGTGTATGCAGATGGCTAAACAGTTTGGGGCTGAGTATTGGGATGGCGATCGCCATTATGGTTACGGTGGTTATCGCTATAGTCCAGGAAGGTGGAACCTGTTGTAAAGGGCTAATTCAAACTTATCGTTTGGGCAGGCCAAAGGTGTTAGATGTTGGTTGTGGTAAAGGTTTTTTGCTCCATGAAATGCTATTATTACAGCCAGAATTACAGGTCAAAGGTTTTGATATCTCTGATATGGTATTGACCATGCTACTGATTTGGTCAAACCACACCTGTTTTTACATCCAGCTCAAACAGCCTATCCCTTTGGCGATGGCGAATTTGATCTAGTGATTTCTCTGGGATGCTTGCATAATCTGCGTTTATTTGATCTCAAAACAGCATTGACGGAAATTGAGCGAGTAGGAGAAAAAGGTTATGTTATGCTAGAAAGCTATCGCCATGAGCAGGAACTTTTTAATCTTCAGTGTTAGGCATTAACCTGTGAGTCATTTTTTGATGATGAAGAATGGATTTGGCTCTATCAGCATTTCGGGTACACAGGAGATTATGAATTTATTTACTTTGAGTGAATGTTTTGGACTAAGAAATAGAGAATTAATATGACATTGACATTAACGGAAAAAAAAACCACAGAAACCAAGTTAATTTTAACACAAATTAGCTGGTCTAAAATGGAAGATATTGAAAAGAGTTTTACCAATATTGGAGGAGTCAGATTTTTATATTTAGATGGAACTCTAGCAATTATGACTATTAGCCCAGAACATGAAGAAACTAAAAAGACTATTTCTCTATTATTAGAAGCTTACATGATTCAAAAAGGTATTAAATTTTATGGTCGAGGGGGATTTCATTAGGAAGCCAAGAACAGAAAGCTAAAAAAGAACCTGATGAATCCTATAATTTTCAAACTAAAAAAGCTATTCCCGATTTAGTAATTGAAGTTATATTTGCTAGTGGAGGTATAGATATTTTAGAGTTATATAAAAGAATAGGTATTCCCGAGGTATGGCTGTGGCAAGATGGGGTATTAAGTATATATAACTTAAAAGAAGAGTATGAAAAAGTCCAAAAAAGCCAATTTTTGCCAGAGCTTAACATAGATTTATTAGGGCGATATATTAACCATTATGACCAATATGAAGCGATTACTGAGTTTATTGATAAAATTAAAGCCAATTAAATTCAACCAGATAATGAGCGATCTAAATTATTTGGAGAAAATTAAATGCTACTAAAGAAATAAAAAGATATATTCTTAAGATCATTAAAGATAAAATAAGAGAACCTAGATTTGAGCAGGAAAAAAATGTCAATCAATAGTAAAAACAACTTTGTTGCTGATTTATCAGAAGATAATATTCATTACCGTCCTCAAATTCAGTTAGATTGTAGAATGATCCAAGCGTTGGTAGAAGAAAGGGCATTTGCTGATTTTCCTTTAACGATCGCGAATATTGGGGTACGCTTAGGATTTGATCGTGGGTGGGATATTTTTGCAGATCAATGTATTCAAGTTGGGTTTGAACCAGATGCGGAAGAATGTGCCCATCTTGAAGCTGAATACAACATGAGAAAGTCACAAAATTTACCTAGAGAGCAATATGAAAGTATCGCTTTATGGGAAAATATTGGTACACAAACCCTTTATATTCCACGTCGGATTACCACAGCATCTTGTTTTCCACCAAATCAGGCATTTTTCCGCAGACTTCCTGATCAATCACCAATGGAAATCGTGAAAACGATTGAAATTAAGACAAGAACTTTAGATGATTATTCTCAGGAAAAAGAACTAAATTTTGATGTAGTAAAAATTGATGTGCTAGGAGGTGAACTACCGATATTAGAAGGAGGAATTCACTCGCTCCAAAAGTCTATAATTGCAGTTGTAGCAGAAGTAGAGTTTGTTGAACTTTATCAAGGACAACCCTTATTTGCAGAAATAGACCAGTTTATGCGGAGCCAAGGTTTTGCTTTATTCGATTTGGATATTCGACACTGGAGACGCAAACGACTATCAGCAGCTTTGATGACATCAGGGTAGGACAGACTATTTATGCAGATGCTTTATATTTGAAAGATCCAGTTGAATATAATAATTTGCCTGATGATATTGATCAGCAACGAGTAAAATTATTAAAACTGGCAGCATTAGCTGAATATTTTTCTTACCAGATTATGGGATGGAGATTATAGAACTAGCAACAAGTCTCGCTTTGATCGATCAAAAAGAAGCAACTAGATTAGTTAATTTACTGGATCACAATGAAATAATTGGTAAGCGCGATCGCAGTTTTTTAAAGCAAAAAAGCTAAGGAATCAAAAACATCATGCAAAAAAAACATACTCTGATTATTGGTGGGACTAGAGGAATGGGGCGTGCTTTAGTAAAAACTTTAGCTGAATCCGGTCATACTTTATCAGTTATTGGTAGAAGACAGCCTAGTGAAGAAGATAGAACGATTGCTAATGTTTATTATTGGGTTGTTGATTTATTAGACCTAGAAAAACTTTCGCAAACTCTAACCGATATCATATCCCAATATGGGAAATTAAATAACTTAGTTTTTTTTCAACAGTATCGAGGACAAGAAGATGATTGGACAGGAGAAATAGAAACTAGCTTAACCGCGACCAAAAATGTAATTGAAACTTTAGCTGAACAATTTGAAGATAACAATGAAAGCTCAATTGTGATCGTTAGTTCTATAGCTGGTCAATTTATCGCTTTAGAACAACCTTTGAGTTATCATGTAGCTAAAGCTGGAATTAATCAGATGGTTCGTTTTTATGCTGTTAATTTGGGAAGCAAGGGAATTAGGGTAAATAGTGTTGCTTCTGGCACTATGCTAAAAGAGGAATCAAAAGACTTTTACCTACAAAATGAAGAACTGCATAATCTTTATAAGAGTATAATACCCCTGGGTCGGATGGGCACTTCGCAAGAGCTGGCCAATGTGATCACGTTTCTGTGTAGCCCTCAAGCATCATTTATCACGGGTCAAAATCTAGTCGTGGATGGTGGTATATCTTTACAATGGCACGAGTCCTTAGCACGTAAACTAACACCCTTGACCAACCTGAATGTATCACGCAAAACCCAGAGGAGTCCAAAATGAGTAAAACGGTGTATCGGCGCGATAACTGTCGCTTGTGCGGTAGTGATCATCTAGAGCTGGTTCTGCAACTTACACCAACACCTGTGGGAGATGCTTATATAGCAAGCGATCGGCTTGAGCAAGTTCAGGAAACCTATCCAGTTGAACTTTTCTTGTGCAAAAGTTGTGGTCTGGCACAGTTGCTTGATGTAGTCGATCCAGAAGTTCTCTATCGGGATTTTATCTACGAAACCTCAATTTCCCTAGGCTTAGTGGAACACTTTCAAAAATACGCAGATCAAGTCCTTTCTCAGGTAAATCCTGCCCCAGAGTCACTGGTGATTGATATTGGTAGTAACGATGGCACTTTACTGAAATTTTTTAAAAACATTGTCTGCGTGTTCTCGGAGTGACCCAGCTCGTGATATTGCTCAAAAAGCCACAGAATCTGGAATTGAGACCCTAGCAACTTTCTTTAATGCCGAGATCGCCAACAAGATTAAGCATGATTACGGTGCCGCAACCATCATCACATCAAACAATACTTTTGCCAATATCGATGATTTGGCCAATATGACCGCAGGAATTCGCGATTTACTAGCCCCTGATGGAGTCTTCGTCTTTGAAACTGGCTACCTGGTTAATTTAGTTGAACATGGTATTTTTGACAATATTTATCATGAGCATTTAAGTTACTTTTGAGTAAAACCACTAGAAGCTTTCTTTCACCGTCATCGCATGGAATTAATAGATATTGAACATATCGCAACTAAGGGTGGTTCTTTACGGGGTATCGTCCAGCTAGCTAATGGTAACGGCAAAGATCACAGTCTGTTAATCAGATGTTGACATTAGAAATAAATCAGGGAGCAGATCGTCCTGAATTTTTCCAGGAATTTGCTGCTAAAATCAGTGATGTAAAAAAACAACTCCTCAGTTTGTTTAAGCAATCTCAAGGCACAAGGAAAGACTATCGCTGGTTATGGTGCTTCAGTTGGTGTCACGACACTGACCTATCACTTTGGGATTGGCGATCGATTGAGTTTTATTGTTGATGATAACCCAGCCAAGCATAACCTGTTTAGTCCGGGCTATCATACTCCAGTATTATCCTCTAGTGTCATTTATGAGCGTCAGCCAGACTATATAGTAATCCTTGCTTGGAGATCCGCCAAGCCAATTATGAAGAAGCATCAAGCGTATTTGCAACAGGGTGGAAAGTTTATCCTGCTTTGGCCCGAAATTCAAATTAAGTAGCAAGCTGAGTCTGGCAATAATTTATGTTGAAAAGACTTTCCCATGTCTGTCTTGGTACAAGTGATTTAAAAAAAACTATAGACTTTTACTGTGGTCTACTTAATTGTCAGATTGTCCACGAGTTCAGAAATCAGCAAGGAGAATTATATGGCATATTTATTCTGATTAATAATGGGACATATTTAGAATTTTTTCAGGAACAATCTCCCCAGCCACAGGGTGGGATGTTAGACATCTATGCTTAGAAGTAGAAGACATCTACAAATTCGCAAATGGGATTAGAGAAAAAGGATTTAATGTAGAAATATCTAGAGGTAGAACTGACAAAGTTTTGCAATTTTGGATTCACGATCCTGATGGAAATCAGGTAGAATTTCACCAATATGATCAAGATTCTGTCCAGTATCAATATGCTGAAAAATTGCGATCGAGGTCAAATTAAATTATTGTAGTTTTTCAGAATTGATCGGTAGCCAAATCTTTACGACAGGAAAAAATTATGACAACGGTGCTTGTAATTGGTGGTGGATTTGCTGGGTGCTGTGCAGCTCATCTTTTATCAGAACAGGGGTATAAAGTAACTTTAGTAGAGAGAGCATCATTTTTAGGTGGTGGTTGTAAAACCTTTTTTTATGGAGGTCATCCTTATACTATTGGACCGAGGCATTTTTTAACAAAGGATGAAAACCTGTTTAATTTCTTAAATCAGTATGTACCGATGAGGCGCATCCTAGATCACAATTTCTGACATATATTGAACGAGATCCCGGATTCTATCATTTTCCCATTCATCGCGATGATATTGACTTAATGCCTGATCGAGAAGGAATTTTAGATGAGTTAAGTCAATTGGATGAGCAAAAAGTCAGTTCAGCCCGTAATTTAGAAGAATTTTGGCTCTTGTCAGTCGGATCAACTCTCTACAGTAAATTTGTAGAATCCTACTCTAAAAAAATGTGGAAGGTTGAATCAAACACAATATTTACAGAATTTTCTTTTACAACTAAAGGGGTGGCTTTAAAAACTGGTGATACTAAAGCAGCTTGGACAGAAGCAATTTCAGCTTTTCCGTTGAAAATCAATGGTTATGATGATTACTTTGAAATTGGGACTCAAAATGTTGAAGTTCTTTTAGACACAACAATAGAAGCTTTTGATATAGAAAAATATAGGTTAAGATTCAAGGAGAATGGTCAAAATATGATATGATCGTCAGCACAGTTTCGCCAGAAATCATTATGAATAATGCTTTTGGCCCCTTACGCTGGATTGGTCGTGATTTTTTCAAGATTGTTCTACCAGTACCTGAAGTTTTTCCCCAAAGTGTTTACTTTCTTTATTATGCTAATGACGAACCTTTCACCCGAATTGTAGAATATAAAAAATTCTATGAATATGAATCTCCAACGACATTGCTAGGTTTAGAAATACCTTCATTTAGCAATAAGCTTTATCCCTATCCTACAACTGAAGATCGACAATTAGCTCAACAATATTTAGATGCTCTGCCTGAAAAAGTATTTTCTATTGGTAGAGCAGGAACTTACCGCTACATTGACATTGCTCCGATTATTCAGCAGTGTATGGATTTAGTAAGTAAGCTTAAATAGGACAAAAGTCATTAGTTGTTTGTTTACACCAAGAAAATATGCCTAGTTTAACAGTTGCCAATCCGATCGCATGGAACAAGACGCAATAGCAGAATTGCCGAATCGGGTCATTGAGGCATTTCAGCCTGTTACCTTTCTCCAACTAGGTTACCCAATCCGAATTCGTCGTGAATCGGAACTGTTTAAGTATATAGATGTCATGCAGGAAACCCGATTTGAGCATGATTACTTAAATTTTTTGGGGGGAGTAACACTAACAGAGTTTGAGTTATTGCAAAAATTAACCTCATTGGTATGTAATTTTAGTGAGGTGCGGTTTCAACGTAAAGGGATTGCCAGGTCAAGTTTGATTCGGATGATTAATGTTTTACGTCATATTCGATACTTATCTGGTGCGGAACAGCCAAGGATTTTTGAAATTGGCCCAGGCTGTGGTTATCTGGGAGCGATGCTAATGTTATTGGGCTATCCCTATGCGGCCACAGATGTAACCCAAGCATTTTATTTGTATCAGAATCATCTGTGGGATTTTATTACTGATGGAAAAGTTTTTGAAGGAGCCCAACAAGAAATTAATTCAGTTTTAAGAGCAATCCCACCAGGTAGTGTGACCCATATTCCTTGGTGGGAATTTGTAAAACTACGTCCAGAGTCAGTACCAAAGTTTGATGTGATCACCTGCAACCATGCTTTATGTGAGATGCACCCAGATAGTCTAAGATTTATCTTGAAAATTGTTCATGCTTGTTTAAATAGCCAAGACACAGTAAAGGCTTTTATCTTTGAGGGCTGGGGTTGGAAAAGTCCTCTTCCTAATAAAGTAGGCTCGGTCGCAGAAGCAGCAGATATTTTTTATCGGTTTGGATTTTCGTTGGTTTATAACGATTCTAAAATAACTGTGTTTGTACCTTCGGGAACGCCAAATGCTGTTAATTGCTGCCCTTGGGAAGAGTTAAGTACATCTTATGTTCCTCACTATTTTAGTGCATCAGAAAATCCTTTAGCTCAAGCAATAGGTTTAGGGAGGCAAAACAATCAAACTAAAGAAAGAGTCGGAATAGATGCGGTTAATAGCTTCTATTCAAATTTATTAGGTAGAGAAGATCACTTAACACCTGATGAACATTTTTTGAAATTAATAGGGAGAAAATACTAAAATGTTAGAAATAAAGTCCGATCGCTTAAACACATTGCCGCGACCATTTCGGGATGTGGAATTGTACCAAGCAAATCTTGAAACTGGATTCGCAATGTTCCCCCAGCGACAAGAGAATTACCACCGTTATAAAGCTGCTCAACGAGGTGAAATAGTTGATTATTTGCCGATCATGTTGGATATTGAAAATGTCAGCCGCTGTAATTATCACTGTACCATGTGTCAGGTAAGTGATTGGGAAGGCTATAAAAGAGCTGATGATATGTCTTTTGAAGACTATAAAGCATTGCTTGATCGCCAGTATGGATTGACAGAAATTAAACTCCAGGGGATGGGAGAGCCATTTCTTGGCAAGTGCTATTTTGAAATGATTGAGTATGCCAGAGCCAAATATATTTGGGTGAGATCGACAACCAATGCCTCGATCTTGCATACTAATGAAAATTATAAACGTATCATCGATTCAGATATTTGTGAATTGCAAGTTTCAATTGATGGAACTAGCGGCGAAACCTACGAAAAAATTCGTCGAGGTGGTCGATTTGAAAGAGTAGTAAAAAATTGCCAATTGCTAAATGAATATGGTCGCGAAGTGAACCGCAAGCGCACGAGAATGTGGACAGTAATTCAGGCCGCTAATTTTCACGAAATTGAACAGTTTCCTGCTTGTGCTGCTGAACTTGGGTTTGAACGTTTAACTCTGTCTCTTGATTTGAACGATTGGGGGCAAGATAAATGGCGAGCTGTTAACGATCAGGTTGATATGCACAAAAAATTTGATCTCGCGATCGCCCCGCAGTTAATCGCTTTAGGAAAAGAACTGAATGTAGAAGTAACTTTTTGGTTTCTTGATGAAAAATATGAAACAAATGATTTAACCAAACTGTGTCCTTGGCCTTTTGAAAGAGCCTATATTTCTTCTGATTTGCGAATTGTTCCCTGCTGTATGGTGGCTACGCCAGATGTATATGAACTGGGTGATGCCCGTCATTTATTATCAGAGTGGAATGGTGAGCAAATGAAAGAATTTAGAAAGGCTCATTTGAGCGGCAATATTCCCAATATTTGCAAATCTTGCTATAAAAATAATTAGAAAAGGATATACATGGAAAAGCCTTTTGATTCCTCGGCCATAGGTTCCGATGTTCCCCGGAATTTTAAACAATATTTAGCTCGGCAAGTTGGCTCTTTTATTATTGGTATGTTCGGTCTTAATCAGCCGAGCTTTTTAGCTACAGAAATCGTGCAACAAATCCAACCTATATGTCATATTCCCACTAGTTTTGGAGGCATGAAATGTAAAGGTGGGCATGGCAGACTGCGATGGTCGAGCATTAACTTTTTATTCTGAAGAACCGGAAACAATTAAATGGTTGGAATCTATCAACCAAAATGATTTACTTTGGGATATAGGGGCTAACGTAGGTCTATATGCAATTTACACCGCCATGTTTACTAAGTGCAAAGTATTGGCAATAGAACCAGAAGCTCAGAATTATGCACTATTAATTGAAAATATTGTGCTGAATCATGTCCAGGAATATGTAGAAGCAACTAATTTAGCAGTTACCAAAGATTTTGGGGTGGGAAAATTACGAGTGCATTCTATTACCAAAAGTGGAGCGTATAATCAGTTTTTTTTAAATAAAGAGTCTTCAGTGGAAGACCGTCGGATGAGTAGTTTATCTGCATCAGTCCAATCTACAGCGGTTTCCCAGGTTCAGATTGGTGTGTCATTGGACGATCTGGTCACTAAATTTGAGTTTGCCAGTCCTACACATATTAAAATTGATGTAGATGGAAATGAACCAGATATTATAGCTGGAGCATCTCAAGTTTTGCAGAATAAATCCTGCAAAAGTATTCTAATTGAACTCAAAAGAGATGACCCTGAACATATGGCAATCGTAGAAAAATTGGCGAATCTAGGCTATGATTGTGTTTCAGAACGTTCAAATTGGGAAAGTAGAACAAACCGAGACAGGGAAGATGAATATCCTAGTGTCAACATGATATTTACTAGAAAACTTTGAAGCCAGATGTGCACTTAAAATATATGAATATTCCTAAGAATTGTTTGGTGACAGGTGCTGCTGGTTTTATTGGCAGCCACTTGTGCGATCGTCTCCTTGCTCTTGATCACAAAGTAATCGGGTTAGACAGCCTGATCACGGGTCGTTTGG
The DNA here is from genome assembly GCA_963744145.1 of uncultured cyanobacterium. Lineage (GTDB taxonomy): Bacteria > Cyanobacteriota > Cyanobacteriia > Cyanobacteriales > CAWUOF01 > CAVUSO01. The sequence continues at coordinate 5,045,527 of CAVUSO010000001.1, forward strand.
CGAATTTAGCTACAGCTAACACCTATCAAACCTTTACCTTGATTCAGGAAGACCTAGCCGCGATCACTCCATCTAGATTAGAAAATGTAGATTGGGTCTTTCATCTAGCCGGATTAGCTGATCTAGTCCCATCCATCCAAAACCCGGAGAAATATTATCACGCCAACGTCCACAGCACTTTTGCTCTCCTAGAAGCCTGTCGCCAAAGCAAAATTCAACGTTTTATATATACCGCTTCCTCTACCTGTTATGGTATTCCCAATCAGTACCCCACCCCGGAAACCTATCCCTGTTCTCCAGAACATCCCTATGCTCTCACTAAATATCTGGGAGAGCAATTAGTCATACATTGGGCTAAAGTTTACAAACTTCCTGCCCTTTCCCTGCGCTTGTTTAACGTTTATGACCACGTTCCCGCACTACGGGGGCTTACGGTGCAGTTTTTGGTGTTTTCTTAGCCCAAAAGCTAGCGGGAAAACCATTTACCGTGGTTGGAGATGGTAGTCAAACTAGGGACTTCACTTTTGTTAGCGATGTGGTAGAAGGCTTTGTGAAAGCAGCAGAATCAAACTTAAGAGGTGAAATCATCAATATTTGTTCTACTCAACCTCAAAGTATCCTCACTTTGGTAAAATTATTGGATGGGCCGATAATCAATATTGCCAAGCGCCCTGGCGAGCCTGACTGTACCTGGGGGGGATATCACTAAGGCGAAAACTTTGCTAAAATGGCAACCACAAGTTTCTTTCCCGGAGGGCGTATCCCAAATGTTAGCAAATATTGATCTGTGGAGAGAAGCTCCAGTATGGACACCTGACTCGATTCGAGCAGCAACAAAAGAATGGTTTGATTGTTTGGAGAAAGTCTAATATCTATGGTTAAACAGATTGATCCTATGGTTAAACCCCAAGTTGCTAAAATGGTTATTTATCAGGGAGATCGTCTGTTATTGCAACTGCGAGATCATAAACCTGATATTTTTTATCCCAATCACTGGGGATTATTTGGCGGAACAGTAGATTATGGGGAAACTCCAGCTGAGGCGATGAAGCGAGAACTAGAGGAGGAATTAGGTTGGACACCATCGGAGTTTAAGTTTTTGCTGACTTGGGAAGAATTAGTACCTCCTTGCATCACCTATATTTATGCTGCTCCTCTAACAGTAGCCACAGATCAGTTAATCTTGACTGAAGGTCAAGCGTTAGGATTGTTTACTTTGGCAGAATTGCTTCAGTTGTCCACCGTTCCTCATCTTAAAGAAAATTTGCCCCAAGTAATTGAGGTCATAGCTTCTGAGAAACTACAGGAAAGTTGGCACTATCTCAATCATTAGTATATTTCTGTTCTAGGTTAGAATTAGATAACTATGCAACAATTAAACTCACAAATTGATTTTGCTACTGATTACTTCAGTCAATTAGCTAATCTCAGTGAAAATTTTCAGGTCAGCGATCGTCAATCTAAGTCTCTTTCTTTTGCGGAAGGAATTAACCGTGCGGCTACTCTCGTATATCAACAAACTCAACAACAGAAAAAAGTAATTTTTATTGGTAATGGTGGTAGTGCTGCTGTCGCCAGTCACCAAGCAATTGATTACTGGCGAAATGGGGGGTTTCCGGCGATTGCCTTTAATGATGGGGCACTGCTTACTTGTATTAGTAATGACTTTGGCTATGAACAAGTATTTAGCAAGCCAATAGCAACTTTTGCCCAATCCGGAGATATCTTGTTCGCGATTAGTAGTTCTGGACAATCAGCCAATATTTTGGCAGGTGCTAGTCAAGCCACTGAAGAAGGCTGTCATGTTATTACACTTTCAGCGTTCAAGCCAGATAATCCTCTACGTCAACTAGGGGGAATGTCAATTTTTATGTTCCGACTATGGCTTATGGTTTTGCGGAAATTACCCATTTATGTATTTGTCATTGTATTTTAGATGGGTTGATGAAAGGTAACTTACCTGAATCAGATATGGGTAATTACCAAGTTACTGAGATGATGGAGCATGAGCATCATTGAAATCTAAATAAACCATTGTAATAAAAAGTTTTTTATAATCATAAGTTTCAAGTTTTGGCTCTGTTTGTAAAAATTACGTCGTTTAGTTTTTTAAAATAGGTTTAATATATGGCAATTGGGGTTGCAATATTTCAACTAATTTATCCTCTGTGGAAAAAAGGAGTTTTTAATAATTTCAAAACTGTTGTAGAATTTGGCGCACAAGATATATATTTTCCTGAAGTAAAACAACTAATAACATTATTAAAATCTGCTGGCTTTGCTCTTCCTAAGAATAATGTTATTACAACTCAAATGTTTTATGATTTTTTAGGATTTAAAATATATAAGTGTATCGATGCAGATGGACATAATAACGCTTTAGTATTTGATATTAATAAAGATTTTGCCGAGGAATATAATTATCGAGAAAAATTTGACTTAGTTACAAATCTTGGAACGATAGAGCATTGCTTTAATCAATACAATGGCTTTAAAAATGCTCATAACCTATGTGCAACAAATGGGATCATGCTTCACTATAATTGTTTTCAAGGAAATGTAGATCATGGTTTCTATAATTACCAACCATGTTTTTTTATCGATTTAGCAAAAGCTAACAATTATCAAATATTGGGAATATATTGTAATTGTTATAAAAATGGCTTTCCTAGAGAATATGGTATTTATCCTTATAGTGAAAAACTAATAAATTTATTAAGTCCGGATACAAGTTTGGATCTATTCATAATTTTTAAAAAGACTAAAGAACAAGAATTTCGGACTCCATTTCAAGATTTTTTTAGCCCGGCGAGTCGTCTAAATGAATATGAATATAACCGCTCAATAGAGTTAGATTCAGATGGTAATAATTCTAATTTTAACGATGATATTAAACCTGAAGAAAACCAACTTGAGCAAACCCAGGAGAAACTTGAAAAAACAGTTGAACATTGTTATGAAGCTATCCAAATCCAACCAAATTTTGCTGAACATTACCAAGCCCTAGGGAATGCTTTGCAAACACAAGGAAAAATAGAATCTGCTGTTCGCGCTTATTCAAAAGCATTACAAATAAATCCTGGTTTGGCAGAAGCCTATTATTATTTAGCAAAAGTATTGTGTTTAGTACCTGGTTCCTTACATAACTTAACAATAATCAGATGTTGGGATGTATTAATTGAGGTTGTTCCTGATCTAGCAATGATTGCTGTTCGGGAAGCGATCGCTGTTAAACCTGATTGGGTACAGCCCTACTTTTACTTAGGAAATATGCTTCTTTTTTGGGAAGGCGCGAAAAGAAGAGGCATTAGAAATATGGCAGAAAGGTAATCAAATACAAAAACAACTTGCTGAAATACGTCAGGTAAATAAGAAAGGAATCCGATTTATTACACCCTATTCTTGGGGAAATTTCCCGATTGGTCACATAGCAGAATTAGATACCTATGTAAAAATGGGCATTCTGGGCTGGCATTCCTATTCCCAGACAATTTTGTTGGCTTATGGTTATATTGCCAATCCTTGTTACCTCAATTACTGGCGGCGTTATATTAATATTAATTCTGAGCCTTTAGAAATGCAAAATCTTCTGCCTACCGTTGAATATTTAGAAGAGTATCTAACTTTTACAACCCTTTTAGATGGACAAGTTGTATATCGTCCTGATGCCTATATCCTTGTCCAAAAACAATGGGAAGCAGAGCGACGTTCACCATTACTTACTTTATTAGATTCAGATTACGAACGTGGTTGGGCTTGTTTACAAAAACTCGGTGTGCCTAAAAATGCTTGGTTTGTAGGCTTGCACGTTCGAGAACCGGGTTATCATAAACAATATAATAACTCAAACCGAGATGGTCGCAACGCAGACATTAGTACCTACATTTTAGCCATCCAGTCTATTGTCAATCGTGGTGGTTGGGTGATTCGGATGGGAGACTCTACGATGAAACCACTACCACCAATGAATCAGGTTATTGATTATGCCCATAGCAAAGCTAAAAGCGATTGGATGGACGTGTTTCTTTGGTCTCAATGTCGCTTTTTTATTGGTTCAGCTTCTGGACCGATATATGTTCCTCCGACATTTGGTGTACCCTGTGTTATAACCAACTGGACAATCTTAGGTATTCGGCCCTTCTTTGGAAACAGTATATTTATTCCCAAACTTTTATTTTCTGAACGGGAACAGCGTTACCTGAATTTCACTGAAATACTGTCTAATTCCATCGGTTACGTTAATGAAGCAACCAAATTTTTGGCTTCAATGGGCATTAAAGTGATAGATAACACACCAGAGGAAATCAAAGAGTTAGTTATGGAAATGCTAGACGGTTTAGATGGTAAATTTAATTGTTCAGCTGAAGATTTAAATTTGCAAAAAAAATTTAATATTTTGACCGAAACTTATCAAAGCTATGGGTTAGCTCCAATCGGACAATCTTTTTTGCGTAAATATGCTCAACTGTTATCAAATTAACTTGACAATTGCAAAGATTTATCTTGATTTTGGATTAAAAAATATTTTTTTAAATTAAAAGGAGTTTATAACATGAGTCAGCCAACGTTATCTGTATTTATGCCTAACTATAATCAAGCACAATACATTAGTGAATCATTGCAGGCAATATTAGATCAGAGTTTTCAACCGATTGAAGTTATTATTGTTGACGATTATTCTACCGATAATAGTATTGAAATTATCGAAAAATTTGCTAGAAGATATCCAATTATTCGCTTATTTCGTAATGAACAAAATCAAGGAGCAATTTTAACTTGTAAAAAAGCGGTCGAAATTGCATCAGGAGATTATTTATTTGGTATTGCTTCCGACGACAAAATATTACCTGGATTATTTGAAAATTCTATAAATCTCTTTAAAAAATATCCGCAAGCTGGACTTTGTTGTTCAGACTTCATGACGCTTGATATTCAGACAGATGCTACTAGGGAACATAGATTGTATTTAAGTGATAAACCCCGCTATTTTTCTCCAGATGAATTTCTCAAAATTATTTTGAATCGACCGATCAACGCAATGCCAATCTATGATCGCACCTGTGTAATGAGACGTGCTGTTGCAATGGAAGCGGGTGGATGTTTTACACCAGAACTACGCAACTATGGAGGTTGGTTTACACAATTTGTACTTGGCTTTAGATACGGTATTTGTTATTTCCCTGAATTATCAGCAGTTCAAAGGATGACATCTGAACCATACCATAAAACTGAGCAGAAAAATTGCAGAGTCAATTTGAAGTTATTACATATATGATTCAATTATTGGAAACGTCCCGCTTATGATGATGTCAAGTCATATTTTCAGCGTACCGTTAGCTTATCAATTATCCATTAATATTTTGCGGGTAGTTTCCAATTACCTCAAATATTGGAAATATATATCTCTTCGGTTCCTACAACATATATCAAGTTTAGATTTATTACTTGATCCGAGTTTAGAGCCACTCCGATCATAAAGGGAGAAATTGATGTCTCCGGGCAGCAATATTATTAAATTTAGGACGTTTAGTAGAAGCAAAAGAAGTAGCATTATCGGGATTAAAATGCCAACCAAATCATAAAAATGCTCAGGTTATTTAAGCGAATTATTAAGCAAATACGAGCTAATAATATCGGCGATGCCAAGATCACAATATCTCGACTCCTTAATAGTCAATACTTCAGGTTTAGATCACCAACGTCAAGAACGACAAAAACTTGCTAATGAATGGCTGAACTTACCAACAGAACAACTTGAAAGTGCTTACTTAGGTGAAATTGGTAAAAGACATGAATTATTACTGAATAGTGGGATTAGAGATGAAGCTTTAACAGATAGCGAAAAGAATTTTGCTAATCAACTATCAACCCAAATTGCTCAAGGATTTGCTGCACCGAAATCGGTTCAGTATCTATTAGCAGCGATGCTATATCGATCGGGCTGATCAACTACCTTTAAAATATGAACGTGCCCCCATTCCGAAATGGCTAGCAAATGACTATGTAAAATTTATGTTTAACTCTCCAAATATATTTCAAGAAATTGGAGAAGCCGATAATTATTATCGCTATATGCAGGTATGGATCAATTACGTCTATGTTAATATTGTCAATCATCCAGAATCCCCAGTTTGGCAATCAGTTGCTTGGTTTTTCACCCAAAATAACTAACTTTATTCCCTTATATTTTAACACTGCAAATTTGCGAGACATCTACAAACAACGAGCAGAAATAATGGAGTTTGCATCTGAAACTTCGTGGCGCTCAAATTGATTATATTTTTCCCGATCGCTCAGCGAACAGACCAAAAATTCGGTTCGGAATACTAAAAGAACATTTTTATCCCCAAACAGAAACATTTGCGATTTTACCTACCTTTGAACACCTCAACCGAACCCAATTTGAAATTATTCTTTATGCTAATAATACCAACGGTCAACTTTTAGAACAATATTGTCAAAGTCGTGCGGACAAACTGGTGACACTCCCACATGATTTACCAGGTCAAGTACAAACAATCCGAGCTGATGACCTAGATATTCTTTTTATTGCCACTAATGTAACTGCTGTCACTAAATTTACAACTTTACTACCATTGCATCGATTAGCTCGAATCCAACTTACCTCTTTTGCTGCTCCGGTCAGCACTGGGATGCGCCATATAGATTACTACATTGCTGGTAAACTAACTGCACCGATACCAACATCATCAGAGCAATATACTGAGCAATTAATCAATCTAGAAGATTCGGGTTTGTGTTTTCGTTATAGTGTTGAAGAAGACACTCCTCAGATTAAACCAACCAAAGCTAACTGGGGTGCAAACCAAGATTCAGTTGTATTTATTTCCGGTGCAAATTTTTATAAGATTATTCCTGAGTTACGGGAAACCTGGGCAAAAATTATTGCATCTGTACCTAATTCTATCCTAGTTTTATATCCCTTTAACCCAAACTGGACTAATGTTTATCCAGGTGAAAATGCTTTTGTTAATCATCTACGCTCAGTATTTTCTCAGCATCAAATTGAGTCAACCCGGCTAATTTTGCTCAAAGCACTACCTAGTCCTGCTGATATCAAAGAATGTTTAAAACTAGCTGATGTCTATCTCGACTCTTATCCATACGGGGGAGCAACTTCCTTAGTCGATCCCCTGACTGTAGGTTTACCCACTGTCGTGATGGAAGGGAATGCGTTAAGGTTTAGACAAGCATCGGCTTTGTTGCGATCGCTGCAAATTCCCGATCTAATTACTAATAGTGAAGAAACCTATATCAAATTAGCTGTTTCCCTAGGTACTAATCCAAAATTGCGGCAACATTACCGTCAACAAATCCAGCAAAAAATGCAGCAAAATCCATCATTTTTAGATAGTCGTTCTTATTCAGCCCAAATAGGTGAATTATTTCAAGAACTGTTCCAAAAATGGCAAACTCAATCAGAAAATAATCAGATGGAAATATCTTCCCGTCCACTTCTTGCTGCTAATCTCACCACGGAATTTATTAATCGTCTCCATGGTTGTGCAAATCTTTATTGGATCGATCCATCAGAACAATCTATTATCTTAGAACTCCGTCAACTTCGTCAAGAACTAGCTAAGTTTTGGTTAAAAATTTCTCCCGGACAACTAGAAACTATTTATCAAAACCAACTAGCCAAAGCATATCAAGCTTTAATGAATAGTGGTTTCCGGAGTGAACCTTTGACCGAAACTGAACAAATCTTACTACAAGAATTAGTCCAGGAATTAGGAAAAGGGTTTGAACCACCTCTAGCTCTAAACTATTTGCTAGCAATTATGCCCTATTTACCTAGTGGGAAAATGCGAGTAACTGATGCTCATAATAATTTACCAAATTGGCTATTAAAAGAGTACCAGAGTTTTTTTGCAATTGACTAATTTTAAACAAAATGCTTTCTAACAGATATCAACCTTTGGAAAAGTAAATTATGGCAGAAGTAATTTATAGAGCTTCAATGTACGGGGCATTATTACATGCTAAAGGAAAAGGATTTTTACCTAAGACTGTTATAGATGTAGGAGCTGGACTGGGAACGTTTGAGCTTTATGGAGCTTTTCCTGATGCCCAACATCTGTTAATTGAACCTATTCAAGAAAATGAAATATATCTTAAAAAAATTTGTCAAATTCTCGACAATGCTGAATATATAATTGCCGCAGCTACAAAAGAAACGGAGGTTGTACCTCTTCAAGTTAGCACCAGTAACTATATCTATTCTTCTATTACTGAAAATCGAGAAGTTAATCCAGCATGTATGGAATTAAGGCAAATTCAAGCTATTACTTTAGATCGACTTTATAAAGATCGGAATTTATCAGGTCCATTTTTAATCAAAATTGACGTAGATGGTAAAGAATTAGATGTACTTTATGGAGCTAGAGAAATTCTTAAAAATACAGAGATTGTGGTTATGGAAATTGCTATTTTCAATCAATTTCCGCTGATAAACTTTATGAAAGAAGCAGGATTTATCATTTATGATATCGTTGATATTGGTTACACCCCAAATCAAGATTTATGGCAATTCGATCTCTTTTTTGTCAAAGAAAAAGGACAATTGGTAATAACAAATTATAGTGAAAACAAACAGCAAGAAGCAGAAGTAAATACATATTTAAGTACCTATCGGAAAAATATGATAGATCATATTGAAAATTTACTATTATATAAGCAGCAAAAATTAGAAGTTAATGATTTATACCTCAAAACTTATGTTGTAGATCCCCAATTAATTAATTATTTGCAGACCTGTATCGATCGCTATATAAATAATCCGTCACAGGAATCTATTATTGCAGAACTGCGTCAACTTCGTCAAAAATTAGCTAATTCTTGGCTAAAAGCTCATCCTTACCAACTAGAAACCATTTACCAAAATCACTTAATTAAAACCTATCAAGCTTTAATGAATAGTGGTTTCCGTAGTGAACCTTTGACCGAAACTGAACAACCTTTATTTCAAGAATTAGCTCACCAATTAGGAAAAGGATTTACACAACCTCAAGCACTTAATTACCTATTAGCGATTATGCCCTATTTTCCTCAAGGTAAAATGCGGATAGTTGATGCTCAGGTTCATCTACCGCAGTGGTTACTCAAGGAATATCAGCAGTTTTTTGAAACTGTTTGATTTTGACCCCAAGGAAAACTAGAGATGCGATCGCCCTGAGCTGATCCCAAAATTAAGCTAAAATTAGCTAGGGACTAGCATAGCTACTTTGTTTAACCCTCAATATCAAAAATAATCTCGACTATGTTAACTCAACCTGAACCAGCAACTAAGAGTTTATATGATACTGACTATCATCTCTGGATTCTAGAAACTCTGAGAAAATTAGAAAATAAGGATTTCGAGTCTCTAGATTTAGAAAATTTAATTGAAGAGGTCTCGGATTTGAGTCGTCGAGAGAAAAGAAAGCTGGAAAGTTTATTAACTCGTTTGTTAGAACACTTACTTAAGCTTAAATATTGGTATTCAGAAAAAGATCACAATCAAAATCATTGGCAAAGAGAAATTCGGAATTTCCGTAAGCAAATTAACCGAGAGTTGTTAGCGAGTCCTAGTCTGAGAAGTTATCTGTTGGAAAAGTTGGATGAACTTTATCAGGATGCGCGGGAGTTGGTGTCCGATGCTTCTGGGTTGTCTGTTAATGACTTTCCCCCAACTGCGATCGCTAATTTAGAACAAATTTTAGACGAAAATTGGTTACCTTGAGTAAATTTGTAGAGATATTGCCAATAAAAATTAAAATGAGGGCGCTAATATGACAGTTACCTTACCACCAAAAAAACACCAAGAAACTAGGCTAATGCTAACAGAAATTAGCTGGTCACAAATGGCTGATATTGAAAAAACTTTTACCAATATCGGTGGGGTCAGATTTTTATATTTAGACGGAATTCTGGAAATTATGACAATTAGCCCAGAGCATGAGGAAATCAAAAGTACAATAGGTGCTTTATTAGAAGCTTACATGAGACAAAAGGGTATCAAATATTACATCAGAGGTGGATTTACTTTAGGAAACCAAGCACAAATGGCTAAAAAAGAACCCGATGAATCCTATAATTTTCAAACCAAAAAAGCCATTCCCGATCTAGTAATTGAAGTAATCTTTACCAGTGGTGGTATAGATATTTTAGAATTATATAAAAGAATCGGCATTCCCGAAGTATGGCTGTGGCAAGATGGTGTATTAAGTATATATGATTTGAAATCAGAGTATGAAAAAGTCCAAAAGAGTCAATTTTTACCAGAGCTTGACATAAATTTATTAGTGCAGTACAATAGTCATTATGACCAATATGAGGCTGTTAGCGAGTTTATTGAGGAGATTAAAAAAATCTAAATGCAAATGCAAGCTCATCAGACGGGAATCCTCACCATATACCGCACTTTTGCTCAGAGCTACGGTGAAGCCAACGGTCAGTGTGGATGGATTTTCTGTGTATTGTTTATAAGTAAAGAAGGGAATTCTGTCCCTGATATTAGGGGCAATATCGGAGAAGTTTTTTCATAACTAGCTTGGGTTAAGTGTCAGTTATGGGATGAATATAAGAGAGGAAAATAGAGAAATGAATGTGCGAACTTTACAACTAAATTTTCCTAACACCATTGAACAAAGCGACGAAGAGTTACGTTTACTTATTGCCGCTAAATTATATGAAAATGGCACGTTAACATCAGGACAATCTGCCGAATTAGCAGGTTTAAGTAAGAGAGAATTTATTGAAGCGATCGGCAAGTACAATGTTTCAGTTTTTAGTAAATTAGTTGAAGATTTAGAATCGGATATTGAAAATGCCTAATGTGGTTGATAATGTCATTACTTTAAAGGTAAATCTCGACTATGTTAACTCAACCCAACCAATTAACTAAGAGTTTATATAATACCGACTATCATCTCTGGGTGCTAGAAACTCTGAAAAACCTAGAAAATAAAGATTTTGAATCTCTGGATTTAGAAAATTTAATTGAGGAGGTCTCAGATTTGAGTCGGCGACAAAAAAAGAAATTAAAAAGTTTGTTAAGAAATTTGTTTGAGCATCTATTAAAGCTAAAGTATTGGCAAGCTGAACAGAATAATAACTTTAGGCATTGGCAAGGAGAAATTACTAATTTTCGTAAACAGATCAAAGATGAGCTTGAAGATAGTCCTAGTCTTACTTCTTATCTGCTGGAAGTATTGGATAAGTGTTATCAAGATGGGCGGGAAATTGCCGCCGCGAAATCGGGACTTGCTCTAAAAGTTTTTCCGGAACAGGCGATCGCCAATTTAGAACAAATATTAGATGAAAATTGGTTGCCTTAATCGGATTTGCAGATATATTTCCATCATAAATGTCGCCAGGGAAGAATAATAATGGGACAGCTTAGAAATTTCGTAACACCCCTGCATCAAGCAACTCAGCGAGACTATCTAGCTCGCCTGGTTGATGATAAAGTTAAAAGCAGAATATGAAAGAAGCGATCGCAGTGTCTTACTACCAGACCTTGATATCGCTTTATTGACTCGTTATATTACTTATTACGACCAATACGATACTGTGATAGAATTTATTAATGTATTGAGACAAGTATAGGGAGGAAGTGGTAAAAATGCCTTCACCTTTTCCAGGAATGAACCCTTACCTAGAGCATCCTGATTTATGGAGTGAAGTTCATAGTCGCTTAATTGTTGCTATCGCTAATGCAATTTTGCCCCAACTTAGTCTAAATTATCGGGTAGCTATTGAAAAACGTATCTATCTAAGTATTTCTAATGAATTAGCAGGTATTCCTGATGTAACCATAATATCAAGACAATCTCCGACGACATTAACAACTACTAACCAGTATAATAGTACCAGTCTACTTAATCACCTCGAACCTACCTTAGTTAAATTACCAATTCCAGAAACAGTAAAAGAAGGTTATTTAGAAATTAGGGAAGGTTTAGCAGGTAAAGTAATTACAGTCATAGAAATTCTCTCTCCGGCAAATAAACGCTCAGGTCCAGGACGCGATGAATATGAAAAAAAGAGAAATAAAGTTTTACAGCAGCAAACAAATTTAGTCGAAATTGACTTACTTAGAGGTGGTAAACCAATGCCATTATTAGGAGTGAAAGCTAAATCTGATTATCGCATTTTAGTATGTCAAGGTGAGGAGTTACCTCATGGTAGATTATATGCTTTTACTATCCGTCAACCAATACCAATTTTCCCGGTTCCTTTGAAACTAGGAGAAACTCAACCAGAAGTAAACTTACAAGAATTACTCCAGGAAATATATGAACAAGCCCGATTCGATCTAGCTATAGATTATTTACTCGAACCTGTACCACCTTTATCATCAAAAGACCGAGAATGGGCTAATCTGATCCTCCAGGAACAAAAGAAAAGGTAACAGCGATCGCACCTAAAAAAGTGCTAAAACTACCATAGAGGTAATGAGATGAATAATGAATCTGATCTGTATGAACAAGATTATTATCTCTGGTTACAAGCAACTTATCAGAGCTTAGAGAAAAAGGACATTGAGCTGATTGATTGGCCACATTTAATGGAGGAAATATTAAGTTTGGGCAACGAACAAAGACGTAAAGTAAATAGTTATTTACGACAACTTTTAATTCATTTATTACTTTACCAGTATTGGAAATCAGAAAGGGATATTTGCGCTAAGGGTTGGCAAAATGAAATTGATAATTTTCGATTTGAACTGGAATTATTGTTAAAGTCTCAGACTTTGTATAATTATTTTTTGCAGCAGATTGAAGAAATTTATCTCAAAGCGAGAAAGCAGGCAATTAAAAAAAGTGAATTGCTCCCAGAGATTTTTCCCGAACATTGTCCTTTTACTCCTGATGAGTTGCTGGATTCTGAATTTTTGCCCTAATCATTTTTTCAGATTGACTGTCGATTAATTAGTGGATGATGTAGAATTAGACATTAGACTAAACAATTGAGGTGATTTAATTATGACTCAAATAAATCAAATAACCCAAGAGATAATTGTCCAATTAAGATCCCTATCTCCTGAACACCAACGGGCGGTAATTGATTTGATTAGTGCGTTGCAAGTATCCACCGCTAAATCCCAGGGAGATCAACCAGAATTAGATAGCAATAATGCGGTTATTAAAATTAGCGTTTATCAGGTGTTAGGCAAATCAGAGCTAACTTTTGAACATGAAGGTCAGATGATTTATTCCCTAATTGTTGAAGGGTTTAATCATGGTAAAACAGTAGTTTTATCGTTCAAAGATATCAAACAAATTACTTGGTCATTTATTACTAAGGCGATCGGTCAGTTGTATGAATATTTTCCTGAATATCAGATCCAATCTTCTTTGCAATTAGTGGATATTACTGATGCAGATTTGGAATTTGTTAATCATATTATTCAAATCAAAAAGGATTATTTAAGAGACCCAGAAACTTTGAATCGACAGCTAACTAATGAAGAATTAGAAAAACTTCGACACGACTACCCTGACAATCACATATTTCAAGTAGTGGGGATGTTTAAAGATGATGAAACATTTGATGATATGTTGGCTTACATTGCTGAGTACCGTCAAGCATTAGATGAGGAATATTTTCGACAACTTGGTGTGGAGAAAGTGGAAAATTGACTCTAAGAATATTAGATACAGATCATATTTCTCTATTGGAGAGAGCGCAACCTTTAATAGTTGAGCGATTCAAGAGATACCCTGTGGAAAAAATAGCAATAACCATAATTACTTGGGAAGAACAAATACGTGGTCGTCTGAATATAATTAGACAAGCTACTTCTTCCGAACAAAGAATATCAGCTTATACCAACATGAAGTTTACAGAAACTAAACTGAAGGGAGCTTTTGTTATAGAAGTGGAGCCAATTGAAGATGAGCGAGGTTTTTTTTGCTCGGTCTTGGTGCCAAAAAGAGTTGACCAACTATGGTTTAAATCCTCACTGGGTTTTTCCAGGGTTAGCGCATCTAATTTTGTCACCGATGACCCAAGAATCGACCGAACTAAACGACATTTATTAATTGATATTGTTGGCTATTGCTATTTTAGCAGTTCTGTGTGGTGCTGACAGGGTAAGCGGATCTAAATTGAGATAAATTTTACTTGACAAAAAAGCATTGATAATGATCATCATTCAACGACCATCCACGCTAACTCTCTTCATCTGAGGTAATGCTTCCATGTCTCAATGCTTTAAATTGACTGATGCGCCCTCTACAATTAACTGAACTGTATTGGCCATATTTTGATATGATCGACCAGTTGTGGGTAGCAGATTTATTGGCGATCACAGCTTATTTTAGTAAAGGGTTATTCTATGTCTAGTTCCCAACTTAAACGAGACTTGGGTCTGTTCGGTGCCGTGATGATGGGACTAGGTGCCATTATTGGTACAGGTGTTTTTGTCAGTATTGGAATTGCCGCGGGAATTGCTGGACCTGCGGTGATTTTAGCAGTCGCGATCGCTGCATTAGTGGCAACTTGTAATGGTTTAAATAGCGCTCAACTCGCGGCTAATCACGCAGTTAGTGGGGGAACTTATGAATATGGATATCATTATCTCACCCCAGCACTGGGTTTTACTGCCGGTTGGATGTTTTTAATTGCTAAATCAGCTTCCGCTGCTACCGCAGCTTTAGGTTTTGCGGGTTATTTTTTAAATTTTATCGGTTGGAGCGATCGCAGTTTATTAATTCCTTTAGCCCTCGGTGCGGTGTTGGGATTTACCTTAATTGTCCTCGGAGGTATTAAACGTTCTAATTTTGCCAATATTGTGATCGTTTCAATTACCCTGCTGTCTTTAGCTTTCTTTGCGATCGCCGGATTACCCACCGTTACCCAAACCGGATTAACCCATTTCACCCCCTTCTTTAATTCTACTCCATTAACTTCTATTCTCCATGCTAGTGCTTTAATGTTTGTCGCCTATAGTGGATATGGACGGATTGCTACTTTAGGGGAAGAAGTCCATGAACCTAAACGCACGATTCCGCAAGCGATAATTATGACCTTACTGATCACCATGCTGCTCTATATGGTAGTGGCGATCGTGGCAGTTGGTGCAGTCGGAGCCACAGAAATGGAGTTGGCTACCCATCAGAAATTTGCTGCACCATTAGAATTAGTAGCAAGTCAGTTTAGCATTACTGGTAGTTCTCAAATTATTGCCGTTGGTGCTATAACTGCCATGTTAGGGGTACTACTTAACTTAATTATCGGGTTATCGCGGGTAGTGCTAGCAATGGGTAGAAGAAGGGATTTGCCCCAGATATTCTCAAGATTAAATAACCAGGGAACAACTCCAAGTCTAGCTGTGATCTTGGTGGGAGTAGCGATCGCGGGTTTAGTCTTAATTGGTGATGTGAAAACTACTTGGTCTTTTAGTGCTTTTTCGATTTTAATCTACTATGCCATTACCAATTTAGCAGCATTAAACCTTTCGGCAGAAGCAAGACTTTATCCCCGTTGGGTGGGATGGATGGGGTTATCTAGTTGTTTACTATTGGCTTTTTGGGTCGAACGTGAGATCTGGATAACGGGTATTGGCTTAATCCTGGCTGGATTAATTTGGCATAAATTGAGAAAACTGCAAAATTGATAGTAAAGGGTTATTCTATGTCTAGTTCTCAACTTAAACGGGACTTGGGTCTGTTTGGTGCCGTGATGATGGGACTAGGTGCCATTATTGGTACAGGTGTTTTTGTCAGTATTGGAATTGCCGCGGGAATTGCTGGACCTGGGGTGATTTTAGCAGTCGCGATCGCTGCATTAGTGGCAACTTGTAATGGTTTAAGTATCGCTCAACTTGCGGCTAATCATGCAGTTAGTGGGGGAACTTATGAATATGGATATCATTATCTCACCCCAGCACTGGGTTTTACTGCCGGTTGGATGTTTTTAGTGGCTAAATCAACTTCAGCTGCTACCGCAGCTTTAGGTTTTGCGGGTTATTTTTTAAATTTTATCGGTTGGAGCGATCGCAGTTTATTAATTCCTTTAGCCCTCGGTGCGGTGTTGGGATTTACCTTAATTGTCCTCGGAGGTATTAAACGTTCTAATTTTGCCAATATTGCGATCGTTTCGATTACCGTGCTGTCTTTAGCTTTTTTTGTGATCGCCGGATTAACCACCGTTACCCAAACGGGATTAACTCATTTCACGCCCTTCTTTAATTCTACTCCATTAACTTCTGTTCTCCATGCTAGTGCTTTAATGTTTGTCGCCTATAGTGGATATGGACGAATTACTACTTTAAGTGAAGAAGTCCATGAACCTAAACGCACGATTCCGCAAGCGATAATTATTACT
Organism: uncultured cyanobacterium; assembly: GCA_963744145.1. GTDB lineage: Bacteria > Cyanobacteriota > Cyanobacteriia > Cyanobacteriales > CAWUOF01 > CAVUSO01. The sequence goes on from CAVUSO010000001.1 coordinate 5,061,862, forward strand.
TTACTGATCACCATGCTGCTCTATATGGTAGTGGCGATCGTGGCAGTTGGTGCAGTCGGAGCCACAGAAATGGAGTTGGCTACCCATCAGAAATTTGCTGCACCATTAGAATTAGTAGCAAGTCAGTTTAGCATTACTGGTAGTTCTCAAATTATTGCCGTTGGTGCTATAACTGCCATGTTAGGGGTGCTACTCAACTTAATTATTGGTTTATCACGGGTAGTGCTAGCAATGGCCAGAAAACAGGATTTACCCCAGATATTCTCAAGATTAAATAGCCAGGAAACAAGTCCAGATTTAGCTGTGATCTTGGTCGGAGTAGCGATCGCGGGTTTAGTCTTAATTGGTGACGTGAAAACTACTTGGTCTTTTAGTGCTTTTTCGATTTTAATCTACTATGCCATTACCAATTTAGCAACATTAAAACTTTCAGCAGAAGCAAGACTTTATCCCCGTTGGGTGGGATGGATGGGGTTATTTAGTTGTTTACTGTTAGCTTTTTGGGTCGAACCTGAGAATCTGGATGACGGGAATTGGATTAATCCTGGCTGGATTAATTTGGCATAAATTGAGAAAACTGAAAATTGATGTCCAGGAGGAAAGAGTATAAATTCCCACCTCCTGAGTTTGGTTGTTTAAGCTTCATCGTAAGCTTCTAGATCAAGGAGATGGATATATGGTTCGACTAAATTGGGACGCTGAAATGCGATCGCTCTCAATAAATGCCAATCCTCTAATCCTTCAAAAACAGTAGCATAATCATCTTGATCCAGGCGTGCAGCCAGCTTTTCTACATCAGCTACACTCAAAGCCGAAATATCTTGCTTAGAAATGTGAGAAGTTGCCATTGCTAACGCCCTCCATTAATTACGACCTGTATCTAGCTCGCTGACTAGACACATTTGCTAATTCTATTGTAACTGATGACTTTTAGCTTGAAAAAATAACTTATCTTATCCCAATTTAATGTGAAGTTGCATAGAGCTAGATCCCCCTAAATCCCCCTTAACAAGGGGGACTTTAAATTCATGCTCCCCCTTGTTAAGGGGGCTGGGGGGATGGCTCCCCCCGTTAAGGGGTGGGGGGATGGCTCCCCCTTGTTAAGGGGGCTGGGGGGATCAATTCTCTGCACCCTCATCGAAAATTGGTATTAAACACTTTTTGATTTTGTTGGTGCTAGAGTCTCAAGGATAAACTGTCGGATTAACTTGATTCCTGCTGGAATGATCTCATGTCCCATCTCAAGCTCATGGTATTCTACCGGGAAACCCACAGCAGTTAAATCATCTCGTGATTTTCTAGCTGCCGACAATAGGACAACATGATCATGTTTACCATGTAAAATTAATATTGGTTTAATGATTTTTTCTTCGATCGCTTTTGGATCAAAATGAAGATATCCACTCAAACATATTAACCCAGCCAAGGGCAAGTTAAACCCAACATCGAGAGTCATTGCCCCACCTTGCGAAAACCCGCTTAAAATTGTCTTCTCTAAAGGTACTCCCGAGATCCCTTCGACCGAAGCTAACCATTCGATCAGCAATTGCCGACTTTCAACTAACTCTTCTTCCCGCTGGTTCTCAAAGTCATACCACATTTTTCCGTCTGAGGAATAGGGATGGGGAAAAGGGGCTTCAGGAAATAAAAAGTGATAGTCAGGTAGGTTTAAAAAAGGCACCAAAGATGGTAAATCATTAGCATTCGCACCCCAACCATGTAATAATATAATCAGACCAGTAGCAGGTTGACCGTTGGCTGGGGGAATGTTAATTACTTTTAAAGACAAAAGTTTTCTCCGCAATTAAATATAATCTTTCACAAAGAATACAACAGACCTTGAGAGAAAATTGAGATAGATCAGTATTTTTTTAACAACTATTTTGGGAAATATTTTGGGAAATATTTTTGCAAGTAAAAAGTGAAAGATTAAACTAGAATAGTTATAACCCTATTTTTCAATAGAGTTAGCTCATTTTTGCTTTTTACTTTTCACTTTTTACCAGTTATTATTTTAGGAGCGAGACTGGTTAAACCAAAGATCCTTGTGCCATTCCAAAGCCACCACGACGACGATCTTCTTGATAGTTACCTCTAAATGAGCCGCTTTCGCCCCCATTTCCAGCTTGTCCATTACCGCTACCGTCCCACTGATTATCGCCCTCTTCATCAGTAGTTTTCTTCATTCCTCCTTGATATCGTCTTTTGGAGAAACGACCATTAGTTTTGCGTTTGCGGAATTTGCGGGCGTATGCCTGATTGCGTAAGGCTTTTTCTTTTTTTGGGTTGCGGCGTTTAGCCATTTTGACCTCATAAATAAACGACAATGATACTACCAGGATTGGGATACTGCCAGATAATCAGTGCTTTTTGCAGCAACTATTCCTAGAGTCAGCCCCCTTCTGGTTAGGTTGTAATCAACACCAGATGTTGGAAATTAATTTCCGAAAGCAATATACGGCTTAGTCTGATCGATAAATTAGGAGATCATCTCCTCCTCGTGACCTTAATGCCGTATTCTGAAAATATTTCTTTCAGGTCTGCTTTGGATTGCTGGATCTAACCGGTTGTCCAAGTAAATGGTCATTAAGAAATTATCCATCCCAACTCTAAAGTCAAGATGAAAGTCGGTGAGATCTGTGCAAAAAACCTCGCTGCTTGAGCCGCGATCGGATGCTCAGACGTTCAATTTGCTATCGGGGCCAAACGGGTCACTCGACTACTGACGTTACCGAACTTACATCTATCTAGTCCATCATATCATGTTCTTTTTTTTTGCCTGCTAGGTAATAAAGGAAATCAGATTTGATATAATTACTCGGTTGTCCATTTATACCCTGGGGTTAACCAATAATGGCAGGTTTAGCGCTGCTGAGTACATCTGACAAAACCGGACTAATCGATTTAGCGATAACTCTGGTAGAAAAATATAATTTTGAGCTGATTAGCAGTGGTGGAACGGCTCAAACCCTGAAAAATGCTGGGATAAATGTCACTAAGGTTTCCGATTATACTGGTTTTCCAGAAATATTAGGTGGAAGAGTGAAAACTTTACACCCTCGAATTCATGGGGGAATTCTCGCTAGACGGGATTTACCCGAAGAATTTAGAAGATTTAAACCATCATCAGATTCGTCCCATTGATTTGGTGGTAGTTAATCTTTATCCCTTTGAGCAAACGATCGCTAATCCAGAGGTAAGTTTAGCTAACGCGATCGAACAAATTGATATCGGTGGTCCAGCCATGTTGCGGGCTGCTGCCAAAAACTATCATCATCTTACAGTTTTATGTAATCCAGCTCAATATGATGGTTATCTGAAAGAAATTGAGCAGAATCAGGGTACAGCATCTTTAGCTTTTCGTCAAGCTTGTGCCCAAGCAGCATTTTCCCATACTGCAACTTATGATTTAGCGATCGCGAATTATCTAGAGCAATCTGGGACACCAAATCCCTTAGCTCCTCTCCCCTCAGTTTTTGGATTAGCAGGAAAACAACTACAATCTTTAAGATATGGAGAAAATCCCCATCAACCAGCAGCTTGGTATCAAGTCGGAGCGATCGCTCAAGGTTGGGCAGCAGCAATTAAACTACAAGGGAAAGAATTAAGCTATAATAATTTAATTGATTTAGAAGCAGCACGACGATTGATTACGGAATTTAGAGATGTCCCAGCAGCAGTCGTGATTAAACATACTAATCCTTGTGGGGTAGCACTAGGAAGCACTTTAAACGAAGCCTATAATAAAGCTTTTCAGGCTGATTCAGTTTCTGCTTTTGGCGGAATTGTAGCTTTAAATCAGCCCATTGATGGTGCTACTGCAACTGCATTGACGAAAACATTTTTAGAATGTGTAGTAGCACCAGGATATGAACCAGATGCAGCAGAAATTCTCCATCATAAGTCTAAGGTACGAGTTTTAATTTTACCTGATTTAGTCACCGGATCTCAGCGTTTGGTTAAAGCAATTGCTGGGGGATTTTTAGTGCAGGATGCGGATGATTTGGTAGAAAATAGTAGTCAATGGCAGATAGTAACTGAAAAACATCCTGATCCTAGTCAGATGGAAGAGTTACTATTTGCTTGGAAAGTAGCTAAACACGTTAAGTCTAATGGAATTGTCATCACTCGCGATCGGGCTACTTTAGGAATTGGTGCTGGTCAAATGAATCGGGTCGGTTCGGTGAAAATTGCTTTAGAACAAGCAGGAGCAAAAGCTCAAGGTGCAGTTTTAGCTAGTGATGGTTTTTTCCCCTTTGATGATTCAGTCCGAATTGCTGCTAGTCAAGGAATTACAGCGATCGTTCAACCTGGAGGTAGTTTGAAAGATGATGATTCGATTAAAGCTGCAAATGAATTAGGATTGGTGATGGTTTTCACTGGTGTGCGTCATTTTCTCCATTAAAAACATGATTGTCAAAGAAAATTAATGATGGTAAACACTTCCTTATCACTAAGTTCCCATGATGTAACAGTGAAAATCCTGTTAATGGGTGGTCAGGAATATACAGTCATCCTCAAGTCTGATTCTCCGATCTTAAGCAGTCTATTTCAAGCAGTTGGTTTAGTTTCTCAATGGGAAGCAAATCCCTTAAGTCAAGTGTTTGAAATTCCGCTCAATCAAGGTCGAGCATCCTTATGTTTTCCGAGAAAGTATTTAGTTGGATTAGTTACAGACCCACCGATAACAATCAATCAAGTTCAACCGTCGTTATATTTGCATATTCCCAATTTTCTACCTGTCGAAGAAAATAAAGCCCTGTTAGAATATGTTTGTAATCATCCCTCTTCCTTTGCTCCATCCCAAATTTCCCACGTTAATCCTGAGCATAATTACCGGAAGTCTCTGGTATCATACTCCTTCTATCGACCAATGATTACTCGGGTTGAATCAATTGCACCTTATGTATTAGATCAGCTAAATGTTGCTCAATTTCCTTTCTGGGTAGAATCACAGTTAACTGCTAGTAACGATGGTGATTTTTTTAAAATTCATAAGGATAACTATAGTCCAGAATTACTCACGCGAGAACTTACCTATGTGTACTATTTTTATCGAGAACCAAAAGCTTTTACTGGAGGAGAATTGCAGTTGTATGATGATCAGGTAGAAAGTAATTTTTATGTGCCAGCTAATACCTATAAAATAATTCAACCGCTTAACAATAGTATCATTTTTTTCTTGAGTCATCATTGGCACGAAGTTTTACCAGTAAGTTGTCCTTCCCAAGCTTTTGGTGACAGTCGTTTTACTATTAATGGTTGGATTAGACGTAGATAAAGTAGGTGAGTGGAGATAAAATTGGTAGGGGTAGGGGCGAAGCATTCGGGCGACAATTGAGCAATGAAACCAGCAATATTAGATCCGAATGCTTCACCCTTCTTCTAAAGCCGAAATATCTCAAAAAATTCTTAACTGAATGTATTTTAATATATAGTTGATCTGTTGGCTGCATAGATGGTAAGGGCAAAGCATTTCGGTAATATTATTCTTCCCTTCGACTACGCCCCCTTCGACTACGCTCAGGGTAAACTTCGACTCCGCCCTTCGACTACGCTCAGGGTAAACTCAGGGTAAACTCAGGGTAAACGTTTAAGCTATCATTTATTTGCCGAAATGCTTTGCCCCTACAGTTAACTGAACCGTAGTGTACAATATTTAGTTTCACCAAAAAAAAAACAATCAATTATGGCATTTTCTTCTGAGTCACAACCTGTTCGGGATATAACAGTTAAAATCCTTTTAACTGGTGGTCAAGAATATACGGTAATCCTGAAATCTGATTCTCTGATCTTACGCAGTCTATTTCAAGCAGTGGGATTACTTTCTAAATGGGAGGGAAATCCCTTAGCTAAAGTATTTGAAATTCCCATTGATAAAGGTCGAGCATCTTTATGTTTTCCGCGAGAACATTTAATTGGTTTAGTTACTGATCCACCGGTCACGGTCAATAAAGTACAGTCATCATTTTACTTGCATTTTCCCAATTTTCTGACTTCAGAAGAAAAAGAAAATTTATTAGATTATACGCTGAAAATTGCACCTTCATTTCAAGTATCCGCAGTAACTACTGGGATTGATTCTGGTTATCGAAAATCATCGATATTACCATTTTTTTCTGAAATTTGTAAGACTATAGAAGTATATAAGGTAATCAATGATAGAATTGAAGCAATGATCCCTTATGTGTTAAATAAACTAGATATTCCTGTATTTTCTTTTTCGATGGAATCACAATTGACAGCTAGTAATGATGGAGATTTTTTTAAAATCCATAATGATCACCATGGTTCACGTATAGCTAATCGAGAACTCACTTATGTTTACTATTTTTATCGAGAACCAAAAGGTTTTAGTGGGGGAGAGATGCGGATGTACGATAGTACAATAGAAAATAATTTTTGTGTTGCTGCTGATACATTTAAAACTATTGAACCCCAGAATAATAGTATTATCTTTTTCTTAAGTCATTATCTGCACGAAGTTTTACCAGTAAGTTGTCCTTCTAAAAATTTTGCTGATAGTCGTTTTACTATTAATGGTTGGGTGAGAAGAAGATAAGGGTTGAGCAGGAAAATAATTCGGGAGTAATTAGAGATGGAATTTGCCCAAATACCAACTGAATCTAACCAGGTAAAAGTTAAAGTTTTGCTAGAAAATGGAAGAGAATATCAGTTATTTTTGTCAAGACATTCACCGCTTTTATCAGATCTGTTTAAAACCTTGAGTACCAAAAAAGAAAATCGCCAAGGTCAGGATTTTCAATTATTTCAAATTCCCCTAGAAGAAGGAAATGCTACTTTATATTTTCCCAGCGATCGCTTAGTCGGAATGATCGTAGAACCGTCCATCAAAATTGCACCACAATCAATAGAAATATCTAATTCTTCAGTAAGTACCCAGTCCGATCCTTTGCGATCGGAATATATGCAAATTTCCAACTTTTTGACTCAAACAGAATGTCAAAAATTACTCGATTATGTCCAGAAACAAGAATCAGCTTTTGTCACTACTAGCACTTCAACTAATGGGGAATATATTGAAGATTATCGTCGTTCAATGGTTCTTTATTCCTTTCCAGAATTTGCCGAATTAATCACTAAAAGAATCCAAGCAATTATGCCCGATATATTTCGCAAGCTAAAAATTGCTCCTTTTGCGATCGCCAAAATCGAATCCCAGTTAACCTTACATAATGATGGGAATTTTTACAAAGTTCATAATGATAATGGTAGTATAGATACAGCCGATCGAGAATTAACTTATGTTTATTATTTTTATCGAGAACCAAAAGCTTTTGCAGGGGGAGAATTAGTCATATATGATAGTAAAATAGAAAATAATTTTTATGTAAAAGGCGAATCTTATAAAATTGTAGAACCTCAGTATAATAGCATGGTATTTTTCTTAAGTCGCTATTTACACGAAGTTCTACCAATTAGTTGTCCGACTCGAGCTTTTGCTGATAGTCGGTTTACCATTAATGGGTGGATTAGTAAACAAGTTAATTAACCACCTTGATGGAGATATTGCAAAATACCTTGGGCGATCGCTTGTGCCATTTGACTACGATATGCTGGATTAGCTAATTTTGACGCATCATCTTTACCCGTCACAAAACCAACCTCAACTAACACTGCGGGCATAGAAGTGAATTTAATCACATAAAAATTAGCTTGTCTGACCCGACGATCGGGAAGACCGATTTTTTGCAGAATACTATTATGTATCGTTTTTGCTAAACCCAAACCGTTATGGTAATAATAAGTTTCTAAACCACTAATATCCGGACGAGTCATATTAATAGCATTAGCATGAATACTCACAAACAAATTTGCATTTACTCGTTCCGCTAATTGCACTCTCGGTTCTAATTCTACTTCCCGATCGCTGGAGCGAGTCATAATTACTTTGATCCCGTTTTGTTCAAGTAGAGTTGATACTTGCTTACCAATATCCAAAACAACATCTTTTTCCCGCAAACCATTAATCCCAACCGCACCAGAATCTCGTCCCCCATGTCCCGGATCGATCACCACAATAGTTTTCTGATCATAATTCTGGGGTAAAGGAGTAGTAATAGTATTTGGACTTACCGATCTTAATTGTAATTTTAAAAGATCCGGACTAGAAGTAATCAACTCAGTAATTTGAACTTGGGGAGCAGGTTGTAAAAAAATTACTACTGTTTGCGGGTCTTGCTGTTGGACTCTGATCCATTCTACTAAACTATGAGGATGGGTTTGAAGTGATTTAATGACCGGTGCGAGTTGGGCTGAATTAATAGTAATTTGATAAACATTAAGAGAATTATTCCAACTCTTAGTATAGGTAAATGGTCGATCAGTTTTGATTGTTAATAGACTATCATTATTTTGCAAATCAATTGACAGAATATTGGCTACAGGGGAATATTCACTAGCATAAATATCGTCAATAGATGAATTTTCTTGATTTTGGCGATCGGGGATCGCTGCGGGAGTAAAAGCATAAGCTTGACGGTCAAATGTCAACATAAAAAAACCAAAAAAGGTGGGTAATAATCCACCTATCAATAATTTGGAAGAGATTCTTTTCATCTGATGATCTGTGTGATGGTATTAATATATAGGAGCGTAAATCCTCATACAGCCAGAACCGATCTAGATCCGCATGAAAATTAATAATTTTACTGAATTCTTCATCATCTGATTGATCATTAATTTAGTAGATTTAGAACACTGAACGGAAATAGCGCTCATGAGCTGATTTGACTATTATTGTTCTCTAGATAAATAATTTTCCATCCAGATAATTATTATTTCTCCACAAAATAATATGTAATCACCATTAAGAAATTTATTTGAGCAATGGGAAAAATCAGTAAATCTAACTAGGGAAATGGAATCTAGTGGTAAACCTAGTTATATTTAGGTGATAGAAATATTTGATTTCCATTGACAGGATAAATATGTGCTGATAAAAAGAGAGACTATTTGGGTTAAGGGTTTAAGGGAGGTCATAACTGATTAACCGTGTTAATTAGCGATCGCCCATGGATTATTCCTGAGTATAAACACCATCAAATCTTACTAAGTCAGATATGGGACTGTCTAAATCACTTACTCAATCGAAATTTCTGCTTCGGACCGCTCTAGTTGTGCCCTTTGTGGTGCAAATAGTGGCTGCTGTTAGCTTGGTCGGGTATCTTTCCTTCCGCAATGGACAAAGAGCGGTGAAAGATCTGGTTGATCAGCTCCAAGATGAAATTAGTTTCAGAGTTAAAGAACAGGTTCAGGTTTACTTAGAAGCACCACCCTTAGTAAATCAGATTAACGAAGATGCAGCCAGATTGGGGGTATTAGATTTTAATGACATTGAGAAATCTAGAAGCTATTTATGGAAACAGGTCCTGCGTTTTAAATCTATTGGTCATACTGGACTAGCAAACGAGCAGGGACAATATCTTCGCATTGGCTGGGTCAATCGTTCAGCTGGTGCAGAAAAGCCACAACTAGCCCAACAACTACGGAGGGGAACTGGGGATTTATTTTATTACAACGTTGACCAGCAGGGTAATCCGATTGGGATAGCGAAGATCACTCCCAATTATGATGTCCGCAAGCGTCCTTTGTATGAAGTTGTACTTAAGCATAATCGGGCAGCTTGGAGTGGGGTTTATATCAATTTTGGCTATGGTTCATTGCAAATTAATGCTAGTTCTCCCTACTTCGACGATCAGGGAAAGTTAATCGGTATATTCACTTGTCAGATGGGGCTGGATCAAATTCGAGATTTTTTGCAAAACTTAAAAATCGGTCAATCTGGTCAGGTGTTTATGATTGAACCTGCTGGTGAATTAATTGCCAGTTCCCTTTCCCAACAAGCTTTAACCATCGGGAAAGGTGATGCTCAGAGACGCTTGAAAGCACAAGAAAGTAGTCATCCCATCATGCGTCGAAGTATGGAGGAAATAAATACTCATATTCGGGATTTATCGAATCTAGAAGCACCAACTCAATGGGATTTTGAATTAGACCATCAACGCTACTTTTTGAAAATTTCTCCATTGAAGGATGAATATGGTCTGAACTGGTTAATTGTAGTTGTTGTACCAGAAAATGACTTTATGGCGGAAATTAATGCAAATACCCGTCATACAGTTTTACTATGTTTAGGTGCTCTAGGTTTAGCGATCGGACTTGGTGTGATGACAACCCGTTGGATTACTGCTCCGATTAGACAAATAACTAAAGCTTCTGAAGAAATGGCAACTGGAGATCTGAATCAACATATTAAACCCTGTTATATTATTGAATTAGACAAACTCGGCAACTCTTTTAATGGGATGACTGAGCAATTGAAAGATTCTGTAGAAGCTTTACGTCTTGCTAATGAAGAGTTAGAAAGTCGGGTGGAGCAACGCACTCAGCAATTAAGCTTAGAAAAGGAGCGTTCTGAACAACTGCTATTAAATATTTTGCCTTTGGAAATTGCCGAACGTTTAAAACGAGCAGAATCTCCCACTGAATATTTTCCAGAAGTGACAATTTTGTTTGCTGATATTGTCGGGTTTACTCAGCTCTCTACCCAATTAGAACCGATGCAATTAGTTGCTGGACTCAACCAGATTTTCTCTGCTTTTGACCAGTTAACGGAAAAGCATAGTCTCGAAAAAATCAAAACTATCGGTGATGCTTATATGGTCGTAGGTGGTTTACCTATTCCTCGCTCTGATCATGCTACAGCGATCGCTGATTTGGCTTTAGATATGCAAGTTTATATGCAAACTACGGAAACTGACTTAGGAAATTCTCTCCAATTACGCATCGGGATTAATACTGGTCCTGTTATTGCTGGAGTAATTGGGATTAAGAAATTTATTTATGACCTCTGGGGAGATGCGGTTAATGTTGCATCTCGGATGGAGTCTCATGGTAAACCTGGTTATATTCAGATCACCGAAGCAACTTATTCCCATTTAAAAGATCAATATACGATCGAATCAAGGGGAACTATTTCTGTCAAGGGTCGAGGTGAAATGCTGACTTATTGGTTAATTGGAAAAAATCCTCTAGCTTAAGAGTTAATTTATCTTTTCAAAGATTATTTTCTGGTGAATATTTAGATAATTTTTCGATTTACCTATTGACTTTATGAAGCTAAATAAATATTCTGTACGAAAATTTCGGTTCCGCACTACTTTGGTATTTCTTTTTATCCTCCAAGTAGTATTAGCGATCGGGATGACTAGCTATCTATATTTTCAGAGTGGTCAAAAAGCGATCGGAGACCTAGCTACCCAATTAAGAAGTGAACTTGTGGCCCGAATTGATGGTGAATTGAGAAGATATTTAGGCAATTCCCACAATTTTAATCAACTGAATGCGATCGCACTAGCTGAGGGTCGTTTCGATCTGATCAATGCTAGTAATGTGAAGCAATTATTAATTCAAGTACGGGTTTCTCCCTTTGTGTATTCATCCTATTGTGGTGATGCTCAAGGATATTATATCGGTGCTAATCGCGTTTTGGATCAAGGTTCACCAATTATAGCGATGTCTGCGAGTAATGGGGAAACAGATCACCGATTCTATTTTTATCGAATTGATGATCAGGGTAATCGACAAAAGATTTTTCAACAACTTAAACCCTACGATCCCCGTCAACGTCCTTGGTATATTGCTGCGATTAAACAAAAAAAAGCGACTTGGGGGGAAGTCTATTTAGGTTTTAGCAGTGGATTACCAACAATTACAGCTAGTGAGCCAGTTTATGATGTCCAAGGAAAACTTTTAGGAGTTTGTGCGACCGATGTGGTACTGTTAAAAGATTTAAGAAAGTTTTTGGGGAGTTTATCGATTGGTAAAAGGGGGAATGCTTTTATAATTGATCATTTTGGTTATATTCTTTCGAGTTCTAGTCAAGAACCACTCACAGTCGGGACAGGGGAAAATATTAAACTAGCTTTAGCGATACAAAGCGAAGAGCCAGTGATTCGTGAGACAGCTAAAAATATCCAGAAACAGTTTGGTAGTTTTAATCAGATTCAGCGATCGCAACAATTAGATTATCTTTTTCAAGGGGAACGCTGGTTGGCACAAGTGTCACCTTTGCAAGATGATAAAGGTCTTGATTGGTTAATAGTTATTGTCATCCCAGAAGCTAATTTTATGGCGCAAATTTATGAAAATAATCGGCGGACAATTATATTGATATTAATTACATTGATCTTGGCAATTTTTATTGGTATTCGTGCGTCTTATTGGATTACTAATCCCTTACACCGACTAGCTCAAGCATCAGAAGGAATTGCTAAAGGAAATCTTGAACAATATGTAGATAGTAGTAATATTATTGAAATTGATACTTTAAGTCAGTCTTTTAATCGGATGTCGGAAAAACTCAAAAAATTAATTAAAGCCCTAAGTGTTGCTAAAGAAGAACTAGAACATCGCGTCGAACAACGCACGGCTCAATTAAATCAAGAAAAGGAACACTCCGAACAGTTATTATTAAATATTTTACCAGCGGAAATTGTCGAGCGGTTAAAACGGGCTGAATCTCCGACGGAATATTTTGAAGAAGTGACTATTCTCTTTGCTGATATTGTCGGGTTTACTCAGCTTTCCAGCGAGATTGAACCTATGCAATTAGTCGCGGGATTGAACCGAATTTTTTCTGCGTTTGATGGATTAACAGAAAAGTATGGGTTAGAAAAAATTAAAACGATTGGTGATGCTTATATGGTCGTGGGTGGTTTACCAACTCCGCGATCGGATCATGCGACAGCGATCGCGGATATGGCTTTAGATATGCAAGCTTATATGCAAACTGTAAAAACTGAGTTAGGAGAAAATCTGGAATTACGCATTGGAATTAATACAGGTCCAGTGATTGCAGGAGTGATTGGGATTAAAAAGTTTATTTATGATCTCTGGGGAGATGCTGTTAATGTAGCATCACGGATGGAATCTCATGGTAAACCTGGTTATATTCAGGTAACAGAAGCAACCTATTCCTATTTAAAAGATCAATATATCCTGGAAAGAAGGGGCCCGGTTTTTGTCAAGGGTCGAGGAGAAATGTTAACTTATTGGTTAATTGGTAAAGATTAAGGATTAATCTAAATGGTTATGGCGATCGCTGTGTTTAACAAAAGTATAAGAAAAGATTAATGAGGAGCAATCAAACTCGCTGAATTTGTAGGTTGAGCTTTCTTGACTCAACTCAAAGACTTTTATAATATTATAGAGATAGTTGTTTTCGGAGAAGTGAACGGCAATTGATAAAGATTTGTTTTCGTCTAATAATTTTCAGTCAACAATCATCTCAGGTAGAATATATAGAGTGGCCAAAAGTTCAGTGTAGCTATCGAGAGTTAGACTAGGCGGAATTTAAAGGCTAAGATAAATGTATAGGATTTTCAATAACAATATGCCTAGTCGTGAACTTTTATCCATCGTTAGTCAATTATCTTATCAAGATAAACTGCGACTGATTCACTTTCTCCTCATTGCAGTTGCGAAAGAAGAAGGATGCAGCCTAGAAATTGCTGAAAATACTAATTCAGAAAATACACTACTGAATCAACTAGCATCAAGGTCGGCAGTTGTCTGGTCTCCACAAGCAGATCACGAATCAATTCAAGCATTATCAAAACTTCTAGCTACTGCCCAAGAATCAGCCCATGGTTAGTAGTCAGCGATTTCGATTTTTAGAGCGAATTGATCACCTTGGGCGATCAAGTTTCATGCCATATTTGCCCATCACACTCTCTCATCGCAGTAACTCTGTCCAAGTAATGGCTTTGTTAGATACTGGTGCAAGTGTCAATGTTCTTCCTGATGAAATTGGATTATAACTAGGGGCAAAATGGGAACAGCAAACTGTTCCTATTCAATTGAGTGGGAATTTGGACCGTAGTGAGGCACGAGGATTGGTGCTTTCGGGTACAGTTGCTCAGTTTCCGACCACTGAGCAGCAATCGCACCCCTGACTCTTAATTTTAGGCATTACAGTCTCATCTATATTAAATTATCTTGACGATGCTTGGGTCAATCAGGACATTAGGATTGTTAAGAAAGATGTGACTAATGTATAGCCTAAGAGGAAAGGGGAGTCAGAATTATTTATGCTCCCGCGATTCCGACGGAAGGCAGCAAGATGCTAAGATGATAATTAATCAAGATACATTAACTTAATTAATAGTGTAATATTTTGGGTACAAATGCTTATAGGAAAACCTAGAACTCGATCAGAGGAGGAAACAAATGATTAGAAAGGGAACGATTTTCTTAATCTTTTTTATCTTTTTGCTGTTTGTGGGATTTGGCGATCGCATTCCCTACCCACCCATTAGCACTGCTAGTTACAGAACTCGTGTCACATTAAATAACTTTATCATGGGGATGTTTCATAAACCGGAACCCAGAAAAAATCCTTATGAAGACACCGAAAAAGCAGTAGACGACATTGAAAGAGGTACTGGAAAAAAGAAAGATAGTGAATAATATTTCACTCAGCCATGGTCGGGGCAGAAAATCGTCCCGACCATGGCTAAAATTCAGACTATTTTTTCTTCAACCAACTAAACATGGCTCGTAAATCTTGACCAACTGACTCAATTGGATGTTCAGCTTCTTGACGACGCATGGAAGTAAATCCCGGTTTACCAGCTTGATTTTCTAGGACAAATTCACGGGCAAATTGACCAGATTGAATTTCTTGCAAAATTTTTCGCATTTCTGTACGAGTTTGTTCAGTGATAATCCGGGACCGCGAGTATAATCACCATATTCAGCGGTATTAGAAATACTATCTCGCATTTTGGCTAAACCACCTTCTACCACTAGATCAACGATGAGTTTAACTTCATGGAGACATTCAAAATAAGCTAACTCGGGTTGATAACCTGCGGCTACTAAAGTTTCAAACCCAGCTTTAATCAAGGCACTTAATCCCCCACATAGGACAACTTGTTCACCAAATAAATCGGTTTCAGTTTCTTCCCGGAAAGATGTTTCCAAAATGCCCGCGCGAGTGCCACCAATACCTTTAGCATAAGCCATTGCCCGATCGCGTGCTTGACCAGAAGCATTTTGATAAACTGCAAATAAACAAGGAACACCTTCACCTTGTTCGTAAGTTCTTCTCACCAAATGACCAGGACCTTTCGGTGCTACCATCACCACATCTACATTAGCCGGTGGGACAACTTGACCGAAATGGATATTAAATCCGTGGGCAAAAAATAACACTTTGCCCTCAGCGAGATGAGGTTCAATTTCACTTTTATAAATTGTTTTCTGTACCTCATCTGGTAACAGGATCATAATCCAATCTGCTAGTTGAGCAGCCTGGGCCACTGGATAAACCGTCAAACCAGCGTCTTTAGCTTTCTCGGCTGACTTACTGCCAGGATATAGCCCAACCACCACATTAATCCCACTATCTTTCAGATTAAGGGCGTGAGCATGACCTTGAGAACCGTAACCAATGACAGCGATCGTCTTATTAGCTAATAGGTCTAAATTAGCGTCAGAATCGTAATACATGCGGGCCATATGAGATGCCTTGAGAGAAGAAATTCTCGTTTAGTATGTGCAAATCTTTCATTCTACCAAATTTTGGCGATCGGATCACTCTACCTGCTAAATTGCCATGGCGGGACGACGATCGCTTTTCGGTAAAGCTGCTTCTAACTGTGCTGCTAAAGCAATTATGGTAGCTTCATCGGCTGGACGTCCTACTAATTGCACCCCGATCGGCAACCCATTAGCGTCAAAACCAGTCGGAATCGCGATCGCTGGTTGACCACTCGCATTAAACCCTGGACAAGGAGCAATCCAAGCAATAATTTTTTCTAAGGTTTCCTCGGGACTTAATGATGCCCATTCACCAATGCGAATGGTAGAGTGCATATAAGTAGGCAACAATAGGACATCAAAAGCATCAAAAAAAGCAACTATTTGTCTAGCAATAATGTGCATTTGGTAAACAGCTTGCAAATACTCTCCCCCAGAACAAGATTGGGCCAGCATCCACTGATTTACCTGACTTAAAGCTTCCGGGGGCATTCCGGTTCAACCCGACACCAGATTGCCAAATCCTAGTAAAAGGTGCAATTAAAGCGCTAAAATCTGGACAACCGGGAGTGAGGGTATGTCCCATATCTGTCAATAATTTGACTAGATCTAACACTGCTTGCTCACAAACAGGTGCGACTTTTCCTATAGATGGAATTTCTGTAGCAAAAGCGATCCGGAGTGACCCTAATTTTTGCTGAGTAGCTGCTAAAAACGACGGCTCTGGGTCGGGTAACCAATAGGGATCACCCGTCACATAACCAGACATCACATCTAATAATGCCGCAGCATCAGCCACAGTGCGTGCGATCGGACCGTTAGTTGCGATTCCACTTTGATGTTCTCCTAGTGGTGCATAGCTTACCCGACCTCTAGATGGTTTAATTCCCACTAAACCACAGCAAAAAGCTGGTCCACGAATCGAACCACCACCATCAGACCCTTGAGAAATCCCACATAATCCCGCGGCTAAGGCAGCAGCGGCTCCACCACTCGAACCACCAGGACTATAATCTAAATTCCAGGGATTGCGGGTCGGGGGAAAACCTTCTGGTTCTGTGTAAGGAAAAGACCCTAATTCAGAGGTGGCAGTTTTTCCTAGAATAATAAAGCCTGCTTGTTTGATGCGTGTAACTACAGCATCATCATAAGTAGCAATCTGATCACGCAAAAATTGACTACCACGGGTGTAGACTACACCTGCAACTGAATTAAGATCTTTGATCGAAATTGGCACACCAAAAAAAGGTGGTAATTCTGTAGTTTGTCCTAATTGTTCCGTTTTCGCTTGAGCATCAGCGATCGCTAATTCTGCGGTAACGGTAAAATAACTACCGAGTTGACTATCCTTACACTGAATCCGTTCTAAATAAAGTTCAGTCAATTCTTTAGGTGATATTTCGTGACGACGGATCAGTTCAGCTTGGACAAGAGCAGGAGTAAATGCTAAATCAATGTCATTCATAGTTAGCTTTTGGCTAATTGATTATGGTGAGGACAAAAATTAAAATGGTAAATGGCACGGCATGAGAGATGGTCGCCCCTACTGTAGCATTTTTGGCGATCGCTTTTTGATATGGTAGGATGAGGAGATGATGTGACTAGATTATAAATTATGATTTTACTCATCGATAATTACGATAGTTTCACCTATAACGTTTATCAGGTTGTCAGCGCCCTTGAACAACATCCAAAAATAGAAGTTATTCGCAACGATCAAATTACCGTAGCAGAAGTTAAACAGAAAATTCAAAAAGGCTATTATCAAGGGATAATTATTTCTCCCGGTCCAGGTCGTCCAGAAGACGCAGGAATAACCATAGAAGTAATTAAGGAATTAGGACCAAGTAGCGATCGGGATGGAGAATTTTGGCCAGGTGTGCCGATTTTAGGAATATGTTTAGGACATCAAGCGATCGGTGATGTATTTGGCGGTAAAGTAGTTTTAGCCCCCGAACCAATCCACGGTAAAATTTCTCATATTTATCACCAAGGAAAAGGTATTTTTGCCGGAATTAAAAATGAATTTACCGCCACTCGTTATCATTCTCTAGTTGTTGATCATGCAACTTTACCAGCATCTCTAGAAATTACGGCTCAAACAGAAGATGGCTTAATTATGGGTCTTCAACATCGCCAATATCAATGGATTCAAGGTGTCCAGTTTCACCCCGAAAGTATTATGACTGAATTGGTAGCAAGAGAGGGATTATTAACTAACTTTCTGAATCTCATCAATGTGCCAAAATTTCGATATTAAATATTCGGATTGATTCGCGATCTCTTTAATCATCAACTCTGACAGATTTTTTATAAACTGTTAGTAAATTAGGATATTAAAGGATAAGAGTGGGCGGCATTAATCGCCAATTAACAAGAGATGATATGCTTGTCTACTATTGGGACTTGCAGGACAAGCTTAATTTTGGATGGATTTCGATTTTACTCGTGATCTAGATAATTGATAAATTATCCCGATTCAGATATAGTAGGAATGCAGATATCTTATTACTGAGGATTTATGAATTTAGAAAAGTTGGGTGATCCAGTCAAAGAGCAAGTAGATGAGCAAATGTTAATTCCCCAATCAGTATATGCTAAAAAATTGAGACCATTTTTGCCCCCAGAAGCATTTGAACCTGATGGTAGTAAGTTAGTCATACTGTTCATTAATTTGGTTATTTTAATCCTGGGTTGGGGAATCGCCGATCATTTAGATCATTGGTCAGGCTATTTTTTATGGCTTTATCTACCTCTAGCTTTGATTATGGGTAATAGTATAGTAGCCTTGTCATTTGTTTCCCATGACTTGATGCACGGTAGTATTCAGAAAAAGTCTCCCCTAAGTTATATAATTAGTTTTTTTGGGAGCTTAATGTCGTTTATGCCCCCAACTCAGTGGAAATCTATCCACAATATTGTACATCATAGTCAAACAAATTCTTTGGGAGATCCCGATCGCAATTACCTTTATCAGCAGCCTAATAATTGGATAAAATGGATTAAAAATTTAGTTGCCCCATCTTTTGATGTCAATCCATTTTTGTTTTTCATATTGGGGATGCCAGGAGCATGGTTATTTCATAATTTTTGCAACCTTTTTTCGATCCTATTGTTTAATAAAAAGTCTGTTAGTTATATGCAGGCTGCATTTACAGTGAGTGATAAGGATAGGTTGACGATTGCCCTTGAGTTTATGGGAATTTTATGCCTGCATTTTAGCATTTTATTCTATTTAGACTTTCATCCAATAAAAATCGCTTTTGGCTACTTTATCCCTCTCGCAATTGGTCATGCAGGAATGATGTTTTATATCTACACAAATCATCTAATTTGCCGGATGACCAGTGTTAATGACCCGTTGATTAATAGTCTTTCAATAAGGGTTCCTAAGATTTTTGATCTGTTACATTTTAACTTTTCCTATCACACGGAACATCATATTTTCCCTAGTCTTAATTCCAATTATTATCCGCTAGTTCAAGAGTTGATTCAAGTTCACTATCCTGACCGGATGAATTTACTTGATGCTGGTGAAGCTTGGCGATTGTTGATGGGAACTCCCCGACATTACAAAGATGAAGTTACTTTGACTGATTATTCAGGGAAAATTTCGGTAAATTGCCCTTTAAAGTAGTTGAACTTGAAGCGATCGTGGCATGAGATCATACCTAAGCCGAATCAACAGAGGATGATCGTCTGGAGTGGAAAATGGCAGATGGTTCTAATCAGCCGACTGTTTTAGTCTCAGTTTGTTAATGGGGATTACTCCACCCCAGCCACTTTCATCATTTTCGTGAGTTTGAATCAGTAGATTGTGTTTCTGTTGAATCGGGTTAGCTAAGGAAGCAGGTTTGGGGATTCTATTTAGGGCAGAAAAGTCGATCGCGTAAACCGCAAAAATAACAATCAGGAGTAGCTAAGTAATTAGGATTAGTTTTATGCCACTTAGATTCAGGAAACTCATAAATCCAATCCAGACCAGAATCAACATTCAAAAAACCGCTGACTATACCCTGAATAATCCCAACTCCTGTACTAGCACAAATGCTATTTAACCAAAATACCGCCGGATCATTAATTCCTTCTAGATAACCCGCTTGTGCTGCTAAGTTTTCAATTTCAACCGGAGCTGATTCTAAAGCAGCTCTTTGCAGACTAATGATATTACCACACATCAGACACCACCCACCACCTAGAGGTGGAACAGTAATCCGACAATACATCCGGGGAACACTATTGGTTTTCACATCAATATGAGTGCCAAGACAAACTAGAGGACGGATATATTTTAAAGCTAATTCTTGGGCAATTTGTCGAGAACGGTGATTGTCGGTAGCAACAACAATTAAATCAGTGGTTGCAATTTCTTGTTGCACAGGTTTATTTTCAACAGAGGTAGGTATCGCTTTGATAGAAGAACCTCTCCGATAAATATTCTTAATCAATTGTTTGACATATTCAACTTTATACCAGTGATGGTCTACCATTTCCCATGTTGCTCCGGGCATCCGATTCAAGTTAACATTTTCTAAGCGATCGGGATCAATCAAGACCCAGTTTTTGACACCCAAACGTCCTAATTGTTCAGCAAAAACTGCTCCTATTCCACCACAACCAATTAAGGTAACGGTGAGTTGGCTGAGTTGTTGTTGAAAAGTTTCTCCAAATACTTTTTGACGGCTAAATATTGGTTCATTTGCGTTAGTAGGATGACTAAATGTTGGCAATTCAAACCATGAAGAGTAAAATTTAACTTCCTCAAAAGCATTTCCTTGGCGATTCCAAAGTCGAAATTGAGATTGACGAAATGACTGATCAAAGACTCCAGAAATTAACTGGGGCTGTTGGGCGAATTTAGCAGAGAGAAATCGGGCATATTCGGACTCATAAATATCATCAACTTGGGAAAAATAAGGAGTTTTTTGTTCAGCATGAGTATGAATATGAACGACATCGAACTCACCTTGATGAAGATAGGTATTGAGGAGGTACTCGTGAAATTGTTGTTTGAGAATCAAGCCACTTGCTGATTGAGATTCGTAGCAATCAGGAGTAGGAACAACCCAAGCTTTTGGTGTATAGCGGACTTGATATTCGGAAATTTGATGGTGTTTACAAAAAAGAAAACCAATCACCTCTTCATTAGTTCTTCGAGCAGTTAACATGGCTTGACGGAATTGCTGCCACATTGTAGGTGGAATATGTAAAGAAATCTGGGAATAATGTTGTGAATTGTTCATGGTTTTGAGATGGGGTGAAATATCTGGTTAACAAATGCGATCGCCGGGGAAAATAACTGATCTCAATCTTCGCTATTAATAGCGTGCCGAGCTGTTATAAATAAAGTGGCGAGATTATGTCCATGTTCAGGGTAATTGTTAGGTCGCCAAGAATTAAGCCATCGATCTTGATTAAATCCACCACCTAGTCCTACACAGTACCAGTACCAACCTTCTGTACTTAAAAAAGGTGCGCCATAATAACTCTGTCTGGTAAAGTGATGATCTCCTTGTCCGACGGTATTCCAAGGGTAGTTTAGATAACAACCTATCGGGGGAAGACTGGGATAATCTGGTGGTAATAAGAACAGTAAGTCAGAGTTAGAAACTGCAAATTTTTGAGAAGATAGTGGCATTCCTTTAATCAGAATGGCTGTATATTGAATACCACTAATTGTTTTGCTGCCAACAATTATATTATTAGCGACTTTTTCCAACACTTTGAGTTCCGCCATAATTCTTGCTGTTGGCTGAAATTTTGATTGACCATAATTGACAGCGATCGCCATGAAACTATCTCCTTTGACAATAGAATTAGAAAATAATTATCCTTTCACAATTTTCGGAACAGTCCAAACTTTGCAACCTTCTTTAAGTGCATCGGTTTCTTTTAAGGGTTTGGTTCCTCCAAATCCTTCTTCCATGACATCATCATTACCAATTTCAGGTAATCTAGCTCTCAATTCTTCAACAGTTGCACCAGTTGGTAAGTCTACTAATTTACCATTGACGATAGCTCTCATTGTTTTTCCTCTCACGATCAGGGGGGTCAATTAATTGAAAATAACTGATTTTTTGATCAAAGCGATCGCCGCAGTCTTCAGTTGGGATTTATGGACGGATGTTTGACAAGTTAAAGCCATCCAAACAGATAAAATTGTTATAGTCGCAGTTAGGATGATCATGACTAACAGCAATTGATGGTAAAGCTGTTCTAGTTTTTGAACTGACGCTTTTAACCTTTTGAGCTGGTTCATGTATTCTTTCCGATCTTTTTGTTCAGCTGCTACTACATTGAGTTCCAATAATTCTAGGTGTTGGCTCAGTTCTCCCAGTTGGGAGTTAACTAATTCAAACTCCTTTGACTGTTGCACAATCAATTTGCCATTGATCGTTTGAATTAAATCAGCGGAAGTAATTTCAGTTAAGGCAGACATTTTTTCACTCATTCCTCCTTGTCTGTCGGTCAAGATTAAATTAGTCGAAAATATTGGTATTACCAATGGGATAATAATTTTGGTTGTTATTCTGTTGCTCAAAATTATTAAAGATTTCAATCAAATCAACAACGCTATTAGCTGCTAGTTTTAGATCACTACCAAGAGATTGTTCTACTGAAGCAACTTCAACACGCATTCCCCGTCTTCTAAGTTTTTCGGCTAAATAGGCAAAATCTGAATCTCCTGTGACTAAGACAACGATATCAGGACGGACTTCTAAAGCTAGTTCAATCGCATCCATTGCCATGACAATATCAATATTGGTTTCGTACTCATCACCTTTTGCTTTACCTTCTTTGGCAACAACTAAAAAGCCTTTACTCTTAGCCCAATAGATAAATTTTTCTTTGGTTTTCCGCTGTTCTTCAAATCGTTCTCGCGCTGGAGGTAAACCGACATAAATTACCATTTCAATCAGTTCTCTGCCCTCTTTTGGATCAGCTAGATAGTCACGGAGTTTTTGCCACTCTGCTTTTCTGTTAAATTTTTGTGCGGCGAGAAACGTATTGTCGCTATCTGCAAGAATCAGGACTCGACGAGGTGTTGCCATAGGTTTTTCTGAATGGTTTGTTTGCTTTGTTGATCATTAAAAACTATGGTAGGAAATCCCCGTTTCCTATCACTAACACTTTCTGACTGGAAATCCCTGTTTCCTATCACCAATACTATCTGATCAGCTAAATAGGTGCTTAAGTTAGCTATTCTCACTAACTGCTCAAGGATTTTAACCAATTCCCGATCGCTAGAAATCCCTGATGATTGAAGGTGAAGCTAAAATCAACAGGGTCATGTAATACTGATGATGTTGACAACTACTATTTTGAGATGTCTTTCATGTTAATTTTAATTACAAATATCCATACTTCGGACATTTTTTAATTTACAACGGTAGAGAGCGGGTTTTGGACTCCAAGATCGCCGCGTAGACATAGCCAGATCAAGGCATCATCAACGGTAAAATAATGATTTTAGCTGTTTCTCTAAAAACTATCCGGACTATTGATCAATAACTGGAGTATTAATTTAGCAAAAGTCGGATTTCAGCTATGCACATAACCTCAATATTTACCGCAGTAGCGTGGGTTAGCACTGCCATTGTCTGTAAAAAAGGAAGAAAAATCCCATGGCTTACAGTGACTTTACTTTAGAAAAAGTGCAGAAAAGTTTTGATTTAACTATTTCAGAAAACCTAGACCTTTTTGCCAACATTCCGACTTTGGAACCTAGTCCATTACTCATAGAGTTTTTAGGAGATAATGCACAATTAGCATTAAAAATCAACACCGAGAAAGCTAGATCAGAAATGATTATTGCGCCAATTTTGCTAGATTTTAGAAAACAGGCTTCCTCGAAAATAAGCTTGTTTTCAGGAGTAGATTTTAATGTGGATTATGACCGGGGATTAAACGGAATATGTGACTATATTATTAGTAATTCTACCGAACAGTTATTTATCAAATCTCCTGTAATTGTTCTGGTAGAAGCGAAAAAGGAAAATATTGTCGGGGGATTAGGTCAGTGCGCTTCAGAAATGTTAGCTGCTCAAATTTTTAACGAACAGGAGGGAAATAAAGTTCCGGTTATTTTAGGAGCAGTTACTTCCGGAAATGTTTGGAGATTTTTGCAATTAGAAGAAAAGCAACTCAGAATTGATGCGACAGAGTATTATCTGAAAGATGTCAATAAAATTTTAGGAATTTTTGCAAAGGGAGTAGAATAAATGTATCAGAAAGCTTACGGAATTATTGAAACTTTAGCACCACTTCATATTGGTGCAAGTGCCGGAGAAGAAACGGGAAATTTAAACTTGATTTTTCGTGATCAGTTTACCCAAACTGGTATTATTCCTGGTAGTTCAATTCGGGGACGATTTCGTGCTGATATGCGATCGCGCTGTCTAAAACTGGAAGAAGAAATAGATGAAAATCTTTGGTATAGACTGACCTATTGCTTTAATGGTGCTGACTGTATTTCATGGCGATCGCACTCCCTGGAAACGTCAAGGAGAAGACCGATTAAGACAATAGACCTCTTGCAAAAGTCCTTATTGATCTATTTATTGACAGGCAAGATGCCTGTCCCATCAGAAAAAATCACTTTTGTGGGACAGGCATCTTGCCTGTCCTATTTATTTTTGCAAGAGGTCTAATTTATTCAAGCAGTCAAGACAGCTTTAAATATCACCAGTCCCACTTGGGGATGATCACTGGAAAGGAGCCTAATTTATGAGCCGAAAAATTATTACTTTTTTGGGAGCTATTCCTGCTCATGGAACTCCGGAAAGACCAATGCAGCCCACTACCTACGCTTTTAAAGATGAAAATGGCGTGGAGAAAAGATATGATGGTTATGTGTTTCCTGAAGCATTGCGGCAGTTTTGCGACTATGACTTGATGTTAGTTTGTTTAACGGAAAAAGCTAAAGCTGTAAATTGGTCAGTGCTAAAAGCGATCGCCGATCCCAAAATTCAAGCCGTTGATATTCCCACAGGTAACAATACTGCCGAAATGTGGCAGATATTTACCATTATTACAGGACATATTGAAGCAGGCGATCGGGTAATTTTTGATATCACTCACTGTTTGCGATCGCTTCCTTTTCTGGTGTTTTTATTTGCTGCTTATCTAAAAACAGCCAAGCAAGTAAAAATTGAGGCTATTTATTATGGCGCTCTTGAGTTAAAATCTGAAAATCATGGATTAGCACCAATCATTGATTTATCAGAATTCGTATCTATGATCGACTGGATAGCAGCTAGTAACCAATTTGTGGAAACCGGAGATGCCAGACAATTATCTAAACTACTCAATCCCAATAGTGATAAATCAGGAGCTAATCAAAAAGCAGCCGAAACTCTTTTCAATGTATCGATCGCTACTTTACTTTGTCGACCTTTAGAGTTAGGTATTAGAGCAGAAGCGTTAGCCACCGATTTGTTAGTATCTGAACAATTGCAACTGAATCAAGTTGTCCCCTTTGAAATGTTGCGACAACAAGTTAATCAAACATTCAGTTCCTTTGTCGGAAAATTAGATAGGAATCCTCAAGCTGCATTACAAGCTCAGTTTCGGTTAATTAAATGGTATCATAATAACAATCGTATTATTGAAACCATGACGCTAGCTAGGGAATGGTTATTAGCGGCTATCAATTATCAGTTAGAGGGAAGTGTAGATATCAACAATCGAGATATCCGCGAAAAAGATATTCCTACTGCACTGCGGGATATTCATGATCATAAACCCCTTAGAGATTTAACACCTTATGGTAGAAAAATTCACACCTGGTCAGAAAAAAAGCAACTAATTTCGGTGTGGAATAAAGTGCGATCGCTGCGAAATACTCTCGACCATGCTGGATATGATAAACAAGCTCTACCTGCTAGTAAGATATTTCAGGATGCAAATCAAGCAATCAAATCTTTATCGGAATTAGCTAAGTATTGGGGTTTGGGTGATGACTAATGTAGGTGTGGATGAAAGAACTCATCCCAATTTTCCATAGAATTCAGAAAAACCTAACCCCCCAACCCCCTTCCCTACGAGGGAAGGGGGAGAAATAGCTCACTAATTTTACTTGAGTTTCTGCTGATAATTCTTGCTCCCCTTTCCTCTTAGGAGAGGGGTTGGGGGAGAGGTCAATTGCTGCGATCGCTCCCATAATACTCTCATGCTTAAGCTTTACATAAAATTGAGATTAGGAAAACGCCCTTTCCTTAAATAAACCATAATTGTGTTCAATGTTTCTCTGAGCAGACAGCGCAATTATGTCACAACAAAATCCCACCAATAGCGATCGAGATGTTACACTACCGAGTAGGATGAGAAGTGTTTGACTCGGTGAGAAACTGGTAGTAAAAAGCCGATTATGAAAGCTGAATGGGAATTTCCGATTGAAATAGTCATAGATTTTCTCCTATAAGTATTTTGACTTATGTAAAACTACTTTTACATTTACTATGATAATTAGTAAATATAAATCAATAACTTTTACAAACTGCCGAACGCCATCTAGCGCCTTCGGTAAGAGAGAATCAGCTATGAAAGAGATCATTGCTCTTCACCTAACCCACTACCGCAAAGGTCTAAACCTCTCTCAAGAGGAACTTGCATCCCTAGCGGGGGTAACTCGCCAGAGCATCCACAACTACGAGAATGGCAAAACCATACCCGATAGCAAAACCCTTTCGGCTCTTGCCCGTGCTTTGGGTGTTAAGCTAGATGATCTGCTACGGAAAGAAAGCACCTTGGCGTTACCAAACTTCCGGTTTCGCGCCCATACCACCTTCGACAAAAACCCCCAATTTGCAGCCCAAGTGCTGCGATTGTTAGAAGACTACATCGCACTAGAACAGGCAGTCGGCATTCCCACATACACCCCAGAAAGCACCCCTTGTCACCAACTAGAAGGTAACGAAAAGCGAATTGCCGAAATTGCCACCCAGTTTCGCCACCGTTTGGGATTGGGAGATGGCCCCATTCTGAATTTGTTTGAAGCTGTGGAAGAGACTGGTTTAAAAGCACTACGCCAGGATCTCCCAATTTCAGGGTTTTTTGGGCTGAGTGCCTGTAGTCTGGCTCAGGGAGCTTTCGTTTTAGTCAACAGCCATAACATCACCATCGAACGGCAGTTATTTACCCTGGCTCATGAAATTGGACACTTAATATTCCATCGAGACGAGTATCAAGACAACTTGATAAAAGAAGGAACCAAAGAAGAAGAAAAAGCACGGGAAGCCGTTGCTAACCACTTTGCCAGTCATTTGCTAGTGTCTCAAGAGGCTCTAGAGCGAGCCTTAAATGTGTTCAGTAACGTAATTGAATTAAAAGCTCACTTCCGCGTCAGCTACACCATAATATTGATGCGACTAGAGCAAATGGGAAAGTTAAAGTATAGCGATGCCATTCAGAAAATACGTGGAGAATACAAGCGACAAACTGGAGAATCCCTTCCTAAAGAAAAAGAGATTGAGCCAACCTTAAGTTCTGAAGATTTTCCAGCCAACCAACGCTTTACTAAATTAGTTTGGCAAGCGCTTTGGGAGGGAAAAGTTTCAGAATTAAAAGCCGCAGAGTTACTTAATTTATCTGTTGATTCCTTGCGGCAGTCTCGTAAAGAAGCCAGGGTGTATGCTATCGATGCCATCTTCTGAAGGGCTGATTCTGGATGCTACAGCCCTGATTGACTTTTGCTGGTTGAATGAATGGGAATGGCTACAACAGCAGTACAGCCCTCTGTATATTGCCCAGGAAGTTTTGGACTCGGATCGGCTAGAAGTAGCAACAAAGGAAGCTGCTATGCACTACCTGGAACCCATTGCCCTCAATACTGAAGAGATGTTTTTGAGTTTCATGGAGTTTCGGATTAAAGCACCGCTACTCAGTGAAGCCGATCGCTCTACTTTAGCTTTAGCTCGTCACCGCTTCTTATTGTGCGTCAGTGATGACAGACGGATGATTGAGGTTTGTGAAGAGTACGGCATAGCTTATATTCGGATGCTGCGATTATTGAGCCAAATGGTACAGACCGGACATAGGACAGTTGAAGAGGTCATAGAGATGGCCGATACCTTAGTCAACGAGCGAGGGAAATGGATTGCACAAACAATTTTGTCAAGCTGGAAGCGCTCATTACTTAACTTCTAAATATGCAAATTTTTCTAAATGGATTCAAAGTGAGCAATTGAAGGACTCTTGGTTTTTGCATTGGCAGGATGGAAAAGTCTATGGTTTACCCAAGAAATCAGAACCTCCTCAACCATTTGGTGAAGCCGTAGAGTTGGACTTGGGTGATGACTAATGTCGGTGTGGATGAAAGAACTCATCCCAATTTTCCATAGAATTCAGAAAAACCTAACCCCCCAACCCCCTTCCCTAGGAGGGCTACGGTGTACACACAAGTTGAGATAGAGTAAGGAGAGAAGGGAAGTAAGGAGAAAAAAGTAGTGGAAAATCCAATTTTAATTCATGTGCAACAATGTGAGAGAACAGCATTCGGAGATCCAAGACTGGGAAAAAGAGGGGCTTCATTGTATGCAGCAATGGCACAACATCAATCAGTAAATATTCGGAAAATCAGTAAAAATCGAGCCGAGCAAGTTGGATATTACCGATTTTTAGGGAATGAGAATGTAAAAACTGGAGAATTAGTCGTAAGTTTAGGAGAGCATTGCGCCTTACAGGTAGATGGAAAACACCACGTCTTAGCGATAAGTGATAGTAGTGAAATTAACTTAGAGTCTCACAAAGGGAGATTGAAATCCGAGGGAATTGGAGTAGTAGGAAACAATCAAGATATCGGATTTTATATTCATCCCACACTGGTATTAGATGCAGAAAATGGATTCCCACTTGGATTAAGTACAGTGCAATTGTGGACAAGAGAACCTGACCATCAGGATCAGCATGAAAGAAAATATAAAAACTTACCGATTGAAGAAAAAGAATCCTATAAATGGCTCAAGTCAGCCGCTCAAACCCGCACCTGTTTCAGCTGGTCTAATATGAAAATGGTGACTCATATAGGCGATCGGGAAAGCGATATATTTGAAGAATTTGTCAGAGTACCTAATCAACAGCATCATCTCTTAATTAGAGTCGGACAGAACCGTCGGCTCAAAGAGCAGTCTGAGTCTCTGTATACCTATTTAAGTCAGCAACATTGTGAAGGAACTTATGCCATTGAAGTCCAGGCTGACTCACGGGTTGGACGAACAGCGAGAGAAGCATTCATGTTAGTACGTTGTGCCCTCGTTCAAATTCAGCGTCCTGAGCATTTATCTGCCGCAGATTATCCAGAAAGTGTCAATCTTTACGCAGTGGAAGCTGTAGAAGTCAATCCACCAAAAGGTCAACAACCGATTCACTGGCGATTACTCACTACACATAGAGTAGTTTGTATTGAACAAGCATTACAAGTAATTGAATGGTACAAATGGCGCTGGCGGATTGAACAACTGTTTGCTACCCTCAAATCCGTTGGCTTAGATCTCGAAGCAACTCAATTAGAGTCAATTAAATCTATTCAAAAATTGTGTGTTTTAGCTTTATCGGTAGCTGTCAGAATTTTGCAGTTAATTGTCGGGCGTGACCAGCCTGAATTACCTGCAACCTACGCATTCAATGATGAACAACAGCAATGTTTATCCCAGATTGCTCCCACTGTTTCCGGACCAACTTTAGCACAACAAAATCCTTATCCACCTCATTCTTTACCTTGGGCAACTTGGATTATTGCTCGACTGGGTGGTTGGTCTGGCTATCGGTCTCAAAAACCGCCAGGAATTACTACTTTAGTGCGCGGACTAAGCCAATTTCAATCCTTTTTTGATGGCTGGAAACTCGCTCTAGGTATGGTTGTGTGTACACCGTAGCCCTAGGAGGGAAGGGGGAGAAATAGCTCACTAATTTTACTTGGGTTTCTGCTGATAATTCTGACTCCCCTTTCCTCTTAGGAGAGGGGTTGGGGGAGAGGTCTATTGCTGCGATCGCTCCCATTTCTCCTCATAATTCTGACTCCCCTTTCCTCTTAGGAGAGGGGTTGGGGGAGAGGTCTATTGCTGCGATTACTTCTATAATACTCTCATGCTTAAGCTTTACATAAAATTGAGATTAGGAAAACGCCCTTTCCTTAAATAAACCATAATTGCGTTCAATGTTTCTCTGAGCAGACAGCGCAATTATGTCAAAAAAATTTCCCACCAATAGCGATCGAGATGTTTTATCAACATCCCTGGTTGAAGAGTTTCTGAGTTTAGCCAATTTTCAGCGAGCCTGGGAAAAGGTAGCTTTCAATAAAGGTAGTGCTGGGATTGATGAAGAAACGATCGATAAATTTAAGCAGAATTTAAAAGCAAATCTTTCTCAATTGAGAGAATCTGTTGCTAATAGTACCTATCAAGCACTTCCCTGTAAACAAGTTTTAATCCCTAAAAATCAAGACAGTTGGCGAGAATTAAGAATTCCGGCTGTTAGAGATAGAATTGTTCAGCAAGCTTTATTAAATGTTCTTGCTCCAGTCTGGGAAAATAAGTTTTCTAAGTCTAGTTTTGCTTATCGTCCAGATTTATCTTACTTAGATGCTGTTGAAGAAGTCGCTCGCTGTCGAGATTTAGGTTATGTATGGGTACTGGATGCAGACATCACTCAATATTTTAATAATATTGACCACCAAAGGTTATTGAGAGAAGTTAGAAAGCACATCGATAATCCAGGGATTCTCTGTCTGATTAAATCTTGGATTTCTACTGAAATCGCCACAGAACAGGGAGTGATTAGAAATGAAAAAGGAATTCCTCAAGGTGCTGTGATTTCGCCTTTATTAGCTAATATTTACTTGGATGAGTTTGACCATTTTTTCTCTGATTCTGAGTTGCAGTTAATCCGTTATGCTGATGATTTTTTGGTATTAGCTTACTCCCGAGAGCAAATTGTTCAAGCTTATTCAGAAGTAAACCGATTACTCAAATCAATGGGATTAGAGCTACATTCTGAGAAAACTCAGATTACCAGTTTTGAGCGGGGATTTCGATTTTTAGGTCATGGTTTTTTAGAAAATGCTATTTTTCCTTTGGAGTCTGCTAAAACTCAGCAGAAGTTAGTATCAGGAGAAAGTAATGGTAAAAAAAAAGTCTCCTGCTCGAAACAGAAAAGGAAACGGAAGCGGCATCTGCGTTAAGTCTTTCTCCGGTAGCTTCTACCCCTTTAGAGGTGGTTAAATCTGAGGGTTTTGAGGATGCTTCTAAAAATATTTGGAACAAGAACATGGCTACTATTTATTTAATTGAACAAGGAACGGCGGTTTATAAAGAAAATTTGCGGTTTGTGATTTGGGTTTCTGATGAAGAAAGAAAAGAAATTCCCATTCGAGAAGTGGAAAGAATTCTGGTGTTTGGTAATATCCAAGTTTCAACTCAAGCGATAAATGCTTGTCTGGAAGAGAAAATCATCATTCTATTTTTAAACCGGTCCGGGCACTATAAAGGTCATCTTTGGAATTGGGAACATACCCATTTAGCTAATGAATTATTGCAAATTCAAAAATGGCAAAATATGCCGTTTCAATTACAAGTTTCTCAAGCAATTGTTCGCGGAAAGTTACTGAACTCGAAGCAATTATTGTTAAGGTTAAACCGGAAACGGAAAGTAGCAGAAGTTGCCCGGGCGATCGCGGGTATTAGTTCTGATATTAACACTCTGACGACAGTTGATAATCTTGATAGTTTACGGGGTTATGAAGGTATTGGTGCCGCCCGATATTTTCCAGCATTTGGTAAATTAATTACTAATTCTGGGTTTAAATTTTCTCTACGAAACCGTCAACCTCCCACCGATCCTGTTAATTCTTTATTAAGTTTTGGCTACACCCTTTTATTTAATAATGTTTTGAGTTTAATCGTAGCTGAGGGTCTGTCTCCTTATTTTGGTAATTTCCACTATGGAGAAGATAAAAAACCCTATCTGGCTTTTGACCTGATGGAAGAGTTTCGATCGCCGATTGTTGATGGTCTGGTGATCAAATTAATCAATAGCTCGGTTTTCAAGCCTACTGACTTTGAATTTGTTGCTAGCACACAAGGAGTTTATTTAAGACATTCTGCTAGACGAGGGTTTCTCGAACAGTTTGAAAAACGTATGAATGAAGAAGTTTCTCATCCTGATTTACAATCGCAAGTTTCTTATCGAGAGGCTATTCAATTGCAGGTTCGACGCTACAAACGTAGTCTGTTACATGGGCTTGACTATGAACCTTTTTTGAGAACGATATAAAGCTGCGGTTTAACTCATGGTGGTTGTAGTGTACGACATTCCCGATGATAAAAGACGCACCAAGTTGTCTAATTTTCTAGAGGGCTATGGGACAAGAGTTCAGTGGTCTGTGTTTGAGTGTTTTATCACCTTAGACGAGATGCGAGTGTTACATGAGAAGGTGAAAAAACTTGTCAAGTCAGCGGAAGATGATGTTCGTTTCTACTGGCTCTCTCCTGAAGCTGGGTCAATGGTTTTAACTATTGGTAGCGAAAAGCCTCAACCTCCCCCAAAGTATTATGTAATCTAGATTTTCACTGTAGTGCTAGTGTGTGGATGACACATGTACACACTAGCGAGGATTGCTGCGGACACTTAAGTCCCAGCAATCCAGAAATTCCTGTAATAGACCTCTTGCAAAAGTGCGATCGCACCTCAAAAACATCTAAACTGCACAATTGTTCACCCAAATTGAAACTGTGTAGCTTCGACGCGTGTAAACGCTATAATCACTACATAGTAAAGACTAAACGCGAAAATATTAATCTCAGTAAAAATTACCTTTACCAGTTTCTCTAGAAAATTAGATGTTTTGATATCGAAAATGGGACAAATAGCCATAAGAGTTGCTGGTTGCTTAATAGTTGCTATTGGGCGATCGCCTATTCTGATATTTGGCCACTTACAACGGGACTTTAAGATTTTTCTGGGGCTGGCGATCGCCAGCACCGGGATTAGTTCTTTTTGGGACAAACCTATGGGATAATTAGAAGGTGGACACTAAGTTTTTCCATATCCTGACTCAAAGTTTTCTTAGTGGTTTTGGTGTGTAGATACGAGAACTTGTTGATCCATATTTTGCTGTCTACTATCTCAAAGTCTTGCTATATAAAGGTTTTCAAAGATTATGGGAGTTTTGCTATACTTACCGACACACCTCTGAGCTTGCTTGGCTGCTTTGGTGTGTCGGTACGAGAATTTGTTAATGTCTGTTTTACATTCTACTAGGTCAAAGTCTTGCAGCATAAAGCTTTTAAAGAATTACGGGAGTTTTGCTATGCTTGCCGACACACCTCCGCTGATGCTGAAAACGCCTATTTTCTCGTTGAAGTGTGTCGATGCCTTGTCAGATATAGGTTTCAGACTGCTTATTTTTGATGCTATATTCATCCTGGCTTGTGCTAAAATGAGGTGTGTCGATTTGACGGCTGAAACTCTCTCTGGGTATAGGCTGCCAGACGAACTCCCTACCGATGGGCTTAAATCGGACTAGTTGGAAACCATTCGGACTTCCCAGGACCTAGGTGCCTTGCAATCCATCCCTACCGATGGGCTTAAATCGGACTAGTTGGAAACCCTGTGTCGTGACAATCCATACAGTGACCATTCTCCGTGCCCTACCGATGGGCTTAAATCGGACTAGTTGGAAACGAGAAATTGCTGCACAAATAATTCCCTAGGGAACCCTACCGATGGGCTTAAATCGGACTAGTTGGAAACTTTCCTAAGAAACGTCCGTCGATGTCAGTTTTTGACTTTCCCTACCGATGGGCTTAAATCGGACTAGTTGGAAACGACCAAATTGGATAAACCTCTCCAATTTGGTAGTACCCTACCGATGGGCTTAAATCGGACTAGTTGGAAACGCGCATTAAACACTGCCTTTTGGCAGTTTCCGTTTATGGTGCCCTACCGATGGGCTTAAATCGGACTAGTTGGAAACAATGTCATATCGTTCCTGGATGGGCATGGGATTTTTGAGCTGCCCTACCGATGGGCTTAAATCGGACTAGTTGGAAACGTTGCCTTTTGGCAGTTCGAATTGACGGTGACGCCACCGGCCCTACCGATGGGCTTAAATCGGACTAGTTGGAAACAAAGCGACGCCAACACCAACACAAGAAGCAACATTTTTGACCCTACCGATGGGCTTAAATCGGACTAGTTGGAAACACAACGACAGGATGTCGCCCGGAAGGGCAGCTAACTTGCCCCTACCGATGGGCTTAAATCGGACTAGTTGGAAACCTGGCGTCAACGCTGTGCGCGCCTTGTTGTTGGTCGCCCTACCGATGGGCTTAAATCGGACTAGTTGGAAACCTAACTCGTCATACAGACCAGCAGCCCGGAAGGTTGCTAGCCCTACCGATGGGCTTAAATCGGACTAGTTGGAAACGGAATTATTCCGCTTGTCGTAGTTAAAAATTACACCACCCTACCGATGGGCTTAAATCGGACTAGTTGGAAACGCCCAGAACCAAAGAAAACATTAACAAAGCGGAAACCCTACCGATGGGCTTAAATCGGACTAGTTGGAAACCCGTGAACATCGGGGCAGACGTAGGTGTCCCCCCCTTTACCCTACCGATGGGCTTAAATCGGACTAGTTGGAAACACAAGCGGGGCGCCCCTGTGAGTCCTTAGGGCACTCTTCCCCTACCGATGGGCTTAAATCGGACTAGTTGGAAACTTTTTTGATTGAGCGGATAACACCCTGGCGGGTGCTTCCCTACCGATGGGCTTAAATCGGACTAGTTGGAAACTTTTTTGGGCAGGACCGGTTTACCGTCTGGCCCCAACCCACCCTACCGATGGGCTTAAATCGGACTAGTTGGAAACCGACCTCCCTTTCGGTCAACCACCACGGGGCCCTACCGATGGGCTTAAATCGGACTAGTTGGAAACTGCTGGTCTTGGGAACAACCGTAGACGGTGTTCCCCCTACCGATGGGCTTAAATCGGACTAGTTGGAAACCTGTAGTCTTGAACATAAGCTGGGTGTTGTGCGACCCTACCGATGGGCTTAAATCGGACTAGTTGGAAACTTGCAATCGTCGAGGACCTGCTGCTGTCTGACCCTACCGATGGGCTTAAATCGGACTAGTTGGAAACCCCCAAAACCTCGATAGAGGAGGTAAGGTAGGGTAGTTTTAACCCCCTACCGATGGGCTTAAATCGGACTAGTTGGAAACCGACCGTCACGCTCCTCAATGATTATGGAGCCCTCCCTACCGATGGGCTTAAATCGGACTAGTTGGAAACCAGTCGAGGCTGTGGGGTGCGTTCTTTGCAGCCGTCGAGGCCCTACCGATGGGCTTAAATCGGACTAGTTGGAAACGTCCAAGTGCCCCCGAGGATATCGCATTGTGCTTTAGTTGCCCTACCGATGGGCTTAAATCGGACTAGTTGGAAACCTTTCGCTTAAGTTGGTGTAGGTAGGGGAAAACCCTACCGATGGGCTTAAATCGGACTAGTTGGAAACTATATACGATGAGGTGAGGACCATCTCCGCTATTGACCCTACCGATGGGCTTAAATCGGACTAGTTGGAAACTTTCCGTCAGACGAGCATTCCGTTTCCGCTACCTTCCCTACCGATGGGCTTAAATCGGACTAGTTGGAAACCTGTCGGCAGCGTTGAAATTGAAGTATCCAACACACCCCTACCGATGGGCTTAAATCGGACTAGTTGGAAACGTATTGTTGCTAAGGAGCAACTTATAACGTACCCCGCCCTACCGATGGGCTTAAATCGGACTAGTTGGAAACTCTTCTGGTCAACCACAACAGGGTGTTGCCCTGTTGGACAACCCTACCGATGGGCTTAAATCGGACTAGTTGGAAACTATATTAGCTACAAAAAGACTTGCAGCCGAAAAAGCAGAACCCTACCGATGGGCTTAAATCGGACTAGTTGGAAACGACATCGTGTGCGCCCGACTGTTGGTCGGGGTTACACCCCTACCGATGGGCTTAAATCGGACTAGTTGGAAACACCGTTATGGTGGTGTGGATGTGCTGGTCTGGCAACTGGCCCTACCGATGGGCTTAAATCGGACTAGTTGGAAACTGGCAGGTTGGCCCGCCATCGATGCTGTGTACCGCCCTACCGATGGGCTTAAATCGGACTAGTTGGAAACGACATCGAACCTTATGATGCCCAGCGGGGCGATGGCAGCCCTACCGATGGGCTTAAATCGGACTAGTTGGAAACTTACAGGCTAGATCAAGTGTCGCGGGTGCTTAGGACCCTACCGATGGGCTTAAATCGGACTAGTTGGAAACTTTTTAGCAGACATATTTTTTCGTCCTTAGATAAAAGCCCTACCGATGGGCTTAAATCGGACTAGTTGGAAACGCTCGGTGCACCATGCTTCTGTCACATCTTGGGCCGTGCCCTACCGATGGGCTTAAATCGGACTAGTTGGAAACTTTTACGTATCTCTCACTCATCATTGAGTGATATACGCCCTACCGATGGGCTTAAATCGGACTAGTTGGAAACGACTGACTGTTGGAAGTCAGGTACTGTCCCGCCCCTACCGATGGGCTTAAATCGGACTAGTTGGAAACTTTTTACAGGTTCCCAAGGCTTCCCCGTTGGAGTCCTTCCCTACCGATGGGCTTAAATCGGACTAGTTGGAAACAGTACAGAAGCAACAGCAACACCGATACCAACAATAACACCACCCTACCGATGGGCTTAAATCGGACTAGTTGGAAACTTTATCGAGACGCCACCGGTGGCGTCTATATCGTGCGACCCCTACCGATGGGCTTAAATCGGACTAGTTGGAAACTTTATCGGGGGTGGGATGGCAAACGATCACTTTGCCCCTACCGATGGGCTTAAATCGGACTAGTTGGAAACGCGAGGTTGCAGTCAGTATCGTACCACTGCACTCCACCCCTACCGATGGGCTTAAATCGGACTAGTTGGAAACGTCTGACAGCTCTTGCCGTCAGCGGAACACTCGGTTTCCGCCCTACCGATGGGCTTAAATCGGACTAGTTGGAAACTTTTCTCCTATCCCCGTTAGCCTAGATCATTAGCTTTACTTCCCTACCGATGGGCTTAAATCGGACTAGTTGGAAACTCTGTCTTTCCGTTAGCGGTCCAGGTACCGCCTACCCTACCGATGGGCTTAAATCGGACTAGTTGGAAACAGGTTATTGTTGCTACGAAGTTTAAGGAATTGAAAGATCCCTACCGATGGGCTTAAATCGGACTAGTTGGAAACCAAACAAAGTCGCAGAAGAATCGAATACAAAGCCCTACCGATGGGCTTAAATCGGACTAGTTGGAAACCCTTGACTACAGCGGCAGCAGCAGCAACACCAAGCAAAGCCCTACCGATGGGCTTAAATCGGACTAGTTGGAAACGCAATAGCAGCAAGGGCTAGAAGGGCTAGTAGAGCAACACCCTACCGATGGGCTTAAATCGGACTAGTTGGAAACTTGAAAGCGCCGCTTCAGCTCTGGTGAGCTGTTTGGCCCTACCGATGGGCTTAAATCGGACTAGTTGGAAACGCTGTAAAAGGACTCCACGGCCAGCGTTGTTATCCCTACCGATGGGCTTAAATCGGACTAGTTGGAAACCTACGGCAACAGCAACAACAAACAATTTGATAGAAGACCCCTACCGATGGGCTTAAATCGGACTAGTTGGAAACTAGAGCATCCCGCTCTTCAATTAGGAGCGTTCCTTTCTTCCCCACGCCCTACCGATGGGCTTAAATCGGACTAGTTGGAAACAAGGGACGGTTGGACCAAATGCTGGGAAATCTACCAACCCTACCGATGGGCTTAAATCGGACTAGTTGGAAACGTGTACAGTTCAGCCTTAATCGCTGCTATTGCAGCTTTAGGCCCTACCGATGGGCTTAAATCGGACTAGTTGGAAACGGTACTCCAATAATGGAGTTTACAGCCCCCGACGAAAACGTATTAATCCCCGTGTTGTCAAAATTAAAATATCCAAATTCAAGCGCAAAAACTCTTCCCATAAATCTGAATTCAGAGACATGGAAAAAGAGTTGGAAATCCTTCCCTCGCAAGCAGTATGATAATTTCATTCACGGGTATTGATTTTTAACCATCTATCCGAAGCCAAACGCGAAAAAGTGTTAAATTTTGCCCGTTTTATCTATCAAAAAGCTGAAGCGTTAAATTGACTAAAAGTTTAGCCAAAGCTTTTACTATTGGGCGATTAGAAACATCTTCTCCGCGTTCCAAATGATGAACTTTACCTGTCAAGATCGGATCTTTACTGGTAATTTCGTCATTTTTACCGTTGTAATCACTATAAATAATTGCAATGACTTCTACAGGTTGAGCAAGATTTTTTTCACAAAGTTCTTTCCATGCAGCTACATCAGCTTCAGTTTTTGCTAAAATAACTGCATGAGTAGCTTGAGACATAATGTCTTTATCCTCATAGATGGGAATTTTACCACCCACATCAAACAGTAACAGAGAGTTTTTAATTACCTTAAGCTCTCGGGTTTTTGCTTTAGCGAATTCGGGGGTAAATTTTGCCTTATACTCATCTTTTAGTTTTCGAGCTAAATCAGGATAATTAGCAACTGTTTCTGAGTACCAAGATCCATCACCATCGGGACAGCCAGAGACGGTATAAAAATCATCAGGAGCATTGTCTAAATTTAAAATTGCTGTCTTTAATCCGTCTCTCAGTACAGTTTTTCCCGTATTTGGCGGTCCACATAAGACGACTTTAACTGTAGGTTGTGGATCATAATTAATATCAAAAGTTTCGCCAACTTGATAGTCTTTACCATGACTCGTCACTACCACATATCGATCTGATCCTTTATCTCCCTGTTTAGGATCAAAAACTGCTACACTGCTATACAGATGCGCCACTTTATTAGCGATCGCAAAACTAGCTAAGACTGTTGAACGTCCATTAATTCTAAGCACTTGTTTACCCCCAGAGAGTTGTCCTGAACTTATTAATTGATCTAATTGTGCTTCTGCATCTAGGAGGATTTGGTCACCATCAACTTTAATCCCATTGTTAATTTTGGCAATTAGAACATCCTCTTCCCAATAGATTAAAAATGAGGGATGATCGCTAGGATGAGAAGAAACTTGTTTAACTTCACCAGTAATCATGTCAATGCGACTACCGACAGGATACTCAGAAGCGGTACTTATGACCACAATGTATGCACCTAAGCGGGTATCGGAAACAGCGATCGCACGATACAAATGAGCCAACTCATGGGTCAAGGTATAACCACCTAGCACCGAAATTCTGCCATTAATTTTCAGTAAGTTTCCACCTTTAATTTCCTCAGCAGCAATCATGTCCCGCAGTTGCGTTGCTAGATCCCGCACAATTTGGTCCCCATCAGCGGGAATTGGTTCTCCCTTTGCATTTTTAGCAAAATCTACTTTTAAGGTATCCCCTTCTAACCGAATTTGATAGCTAGTCTTGGTTATTCCGGTATTCATAGCTCTGATGTCCTGTGCATAAGTGATGAGGTTTATTCTCTCATCCCTATGGAAAGGGAGGTTTCCAAAGCCTGTTAATTTGGAAAAGGAACTGAGCGGGATTAACATGATGTTTGGTAAAACCTTTGATTTGTGCCCCAGTGTAGACCTGTTACAAGTGCTAGCAAGAGGTTCTTTGAGACAAAATTTGCCAAAAGCAGTGCGGTTATGGGTCCTATTGCGATCGCTGTACGGGGATGAAGCTGATCCCATGCGGTTGGATCTGGGTGAAAATTTTACTTACAGTGAGTGGAACAAACTATTTTTTAATCTAACCAATCATGAACATAAAAATTACAAAATTCCGACTGATCACGATCCCCAGTGTCATTGTGCTAAAACAATTAGTGATTGGTTATTCGATTCTAATATGGGTTGTGATCCTACAACATGGCAACATTCATTCTTACAACTTTATTCTATGTCTCAACCCGAATTAGATAGCTTGCTGTTATCGGGAATTATCAATAAAGACGGAGAAAATTCCAACAAGCAAACACCTCTACCAGGTGGTCGTTTATTTGCGATCACGAGTAAAAATATTCAATATGATTTTGGAGCATTGGTGGAAATGGGATGGCTAAAAATTCAGAAAATAACAAGTTGTAATAGTAAAAGATGTAAAACTCTCTATTGTCGCGTAGAAGATTTTCCGAATCTTGGTATTTATCCCAATCCTCCTATTGCTCAATCGGAAATTAAAGTCAGTAATGTTATTCAAAATGACCTGGCTGATTTTTTTAATGATTTCGGAGGTGAAATTAATGGTAAACAGCGCTTCTTTTTAGATATTGAGTATATTGTTCCTGCAAATTTTTCCCAGCAAATTAACACCATCAGACAACAACTGAAAGAAGTTTGGCAGCAATCAATAGTACCACCGATAAAAATAACATATATCAGTGCTAGAAATTATCAAAGCTATCAAGATGAAGGAGAAGAATATATTGTTTATCCAGTTTGCATCTATTATTCCCATCGCGCACCTTATTTATTTAGCTTTGGTCAAGATCCTGTAAATAAAGGTAAAATTGGCTGGTATGATTATCGATTAGACCGAATACAGAAATTAGAACAACTAACCTGGGATCAAGTTAAAATTGCCGATTTCTCTGAACAGATTTGTCAGGGAAAAACACCAAGTCATATTGAAGACTTAAGAAATGAAGCGTGGGGATTTGATTTTTACAAACCAAAAAAGTTAATGCTGTTGCGATTCGATCGCTATTTTCATAATCGCTATATTGAGGGAACTGAACGGGAAAAAAGATTTCAGAAAATTCCTTACAGATATGCTAAAAGTCTGGTGGAACAAGAACCAATTGACAGTGAACTTAAACAGCAAACTTTAGCGATTTTCAAGTCTCGTTCGACCACAGATATTTATTGTCGAGTTAATTATCGTGTAGATGATAATAATGTGATTATGAGATTGAGAGCGTGGGGTGCTATGGTAGAAGTATTTTTACCTTGGGAATTGCGATCGCTGATGGCTAAAGAAATTGAAGATAATTACCATCTTTATCATAATTGAAAAACAATTAAGAAAAACCTTATGGCTATTAGTATTAGAAAATGATGGGGATGAAGATGAAGCGATCGCAGCTCTTTTACATGATGCAGTGGAAGATCAAGGAGGAGCAGAAACACGAGCAGCAATTCTAAAGCAATTTGGTGAGCGAGTTGTGGAAATTGTCGATGGTTGTACAGAACCATTCACTGTACCTAGATTACCTTGGCGCGATCGCAAGTTACAATATATTAGCGATATTGATGTATTGCTAACTTTTGCCCCGTAGAGAGAATCCCCCAACTTCGTGGATAGCCAGGATTTTGTGCCTTTCCCGCTCAGTTAAGGGTGCGATCGCGTGCTTCAGTAGAGGGAGAAAGTATTTCTGCAATCAAGCAGGGGTATTGCAAAAACTCACGAGCTTGACGATCGCGCTCTTCACAACTAACAACTACATCAGGATAATAATAGGCTCCTGTTTTTGTCATCAGTTTGGCATCACTACCGAGAATGCGATAACTTCTTCCTCGCAGATGATTTTTAATTAATGTCAACAGATTGATGGTGATTTCGTTATGGTTCAGTGTTCCTCCTGTCATAGCAATAATTTTTCCATGTTCATCCTCATATTTGCCATCCTGTTGTGCCTCCCAATCGAGATACTCTTCCGGAGACATAACCGCAGACTTTACTACAGCAATCATAGAAATATCCTAGACTTTGATCCTAAATCGGTTGATTAGTTTTGTTATTTATTAGCCCACAAAATCGCATCAACACTGATCACCAGATCGCTAAAAGCTAAAGGTGAGATACTTTCACCGGGTCTAAATTGTTGGATGCTTTCATAACCATTAGCACTGGGATTGCGATAAACCTCAACTAATTGGGCTTCTATGTCTACGATCCAAAGTTCAATAATTCCTGCTCTCCCATAGCGAACAGACTTAATATTACGGTCATCGTCAATCGTAGTAACGGATACTTCAATTAGTAAATATATGTCTTGGGGCTGGGGGAGCAGATACTCGTAACAATCATCACGACGTTTCAGGATTGATAAATCAGGTTCCGGTTGTAATTTTCCGTTTAGCCTTACTGGGGTCTGTGACAAGATTGTGGCACGTTTACCTAACCCCAGGAAGAAAATCTCAAGCAAGCGACCAACACACCCTAAATGACGACTACCCATCGGTGCCATATAAATAATATCCCCATCAATTAGTTCTGTCCTATTATCCCCAAGCATCCCCAACTCACCCAGTTGGTAATATTCCTCTACTGTGAATTGCTTTCTTGTTGGTTTTGTTGCTACTGCAATCATCTTTCTCACCATCCTATTTACTGAATAGGCGCAATAATTCCCATTCTAATTGCATTCGCGTAGTGTACCGTAGGTAATCGCTTGCTCAATTTCAGCTTTGGAATTGCCTGTCCAATAGCAACATCCAAAGCCCCTAGCCCCTTAGCATTGGATTCCAAGCTCCCCATAACGGATTAATGGGTTTTTTATGGCAATTTATGTGATTTGAGTGAGTAATTAATTCTCATTTCGGGTAAAATCTATTAAAAGAGCATTGTAAAATCAGCTTTTTGATAATTTGCCTGGGACAGTTTTTGAAAAGATGGAGAGCCGCATGAGAGTAGAATTACTTATGGTCAAGCTCAAAGCCAGAATATTCATCAAGTGCCAGTAGCTTTTTGATAGAAGACCCCCTTTCCATGAGGGTGTAAAAATATAAAGTAGCCAATCAATACTTCAGACAGTTTTTGATTGTCAACGGTAGAAAAAGGGTTTCGCACCCATATTGCTCTCGAACTACCAACAGTAGATCAAGGGTTTCAGCCTACGATCTAAAAATTGTCCGGACTATTGCCCATAGGAGCGTAAATATGCCTAAACTAATTCCTTGGAAATTAAAGCATCCACGAGCCATCATCCAAAAAATAAAAAAAATTATCCAAAATGAATGAGGTTATTTACCGTGGTTAAACCAAGAAAAGAGGAATATTAAAGTGAGTCAA
The DNA here is from genome assembly GCA_963744145.1 of uncultured cyanobacterium. Lineage (GTDB taxonomy): Bacteria > Cyanobacteriota > Cyanobacteriia > Cyanobacteriales > CAWUOF01 > CAVUSO01. Next base: position 5,104,509 of record CAVUSO010000001.1, read on the forward strand.
ATATATACTGCGATCACCTTTGCCCCAGTGCAAAGTTTTATTGAAAAATCCCGTAAATTGCGAGATTTATATGGGAGTTCATTTATCTTATCCTACTTAGCCGTGGAAATTTGTAGAGCAGCTAGGCGCGATCGCAATGTTCCAGAAGATAATCCCCCTCCGGAAATTGACCCGATCATCTCACCAGCACTCATCAACGTCACTCAAGGGACGCCTAATCAAATAATTATTCGAGGAGATTACAAAAAAGATAACGCTGAAACCGCCTTTGCTGAAGCTTGGGATGCAGTGATAGAAGGTTGTCGTCAGTGGATCGAAGACAATGTTAAAACTTGTGGGCAGTATTACTGGAGGAGGAACTGGGATGGGTGGAAACATCATGCTTGGGAGTTTTTTTGGGGACAAGGACAAAATATCGGTGAAGCAAGGAATGCGGTTAATGAAGCCAAGCGATCGCGCAATTGGATAGCAATAAACTGGGTAGGAGAAAGTTCGACTTTATCTGGTGCCGATGGGGTCGCGTGGCCAGGTTTAGGCAAGAATAATCCGAAGTATTCTAATTACCAGCAGCAAAAATTGGAGATTGAAGGTTTTTATCAGCGACTAAGTTTGAAACTGGGAGAAGCTTTTGCAGAAGCCGCAAATCTCAATGTAGATGAAGAAAAGAAAAAAGAATATGGTGCGGCGTTTGTTGACCCTGATGAAGAATTAAGCATACCTGAATTAGTGAAGCGGTTAATTACGCATCTAGCGATCGCTGAGAGAATTGTCGCGCGATTGAAACAACCAATTACTAAAAGAGAACTTAAAGAAAGGTTGAAGCAACTGAGTGAAGAACTAAATCCCGATAGTTTTAGAGATTTAAGTCGCTTAAAACACAAAAATAAAAAAGCCCAGACATCAGTCCCAGAATATTATACTGGTTGGTTTCAGGGAGACGGCGATCGCATGGGCGATTTAATGAAAAGACTCTCTAACGAGGACAATCCTGAAATTGAAGCCCAAGAACTTCATAAATTTAGTCGGGCGATGATGAAATGGGGAGAAAAAAACTTCAAGCCCAACCTGAATGCTTCTAACGGTCGTACAGTTTATGCTGGTGGTGATGACTTTCTTGGGATTTTTTACCCCTTACCAAAAAATCCGTCACAAAAGCAGCAATTTATCCCTCTGACCGGACAAGATTGCATCAATTGGTTTTATGAATTTCCCGCTCTTTGGAAACAGCACAAACAACCCGTAAGTGTTAGTGTTGGATTTGTCTGGGCAGCACCCAATGTACCACAAAGAGACGTTTTACAGCACTGCCATTCAGCTGAATCTTCAGCAAAAAAGAGTGGCAAAGACCGTATTGCATTGCGGGTGCTATTTAACGGTGGTACTCATATAGAATGGGTATGTCCTTGGTGGTTTTTAGAAGTATTAAAACACTATCAAGATAGAGATGGCAACACTTTAAAATCTTTGTCAAAAGGGAATAAAACTAAACCAAACTGGACTCACCTTTATAACGATGTTGCTACTTTAGAATCGCGCCACGCATTTTACGGTAATACTAAAATTGCCCAAGCACTCTTTCAAATTTATTTTCCTGAGTGCAAGGATTTTATTCACCATGATTATTGGTGGGTACATTGCTATAGAGATGAATTGAGAACGGGCATTTTAGGACATGAACAAAAAAATGCCAAAAAAGATGTTACTGAACTGTTTAACGAATGGGTTATTAACTTAGCAAAAGTAGGATTTCACTTATGCACATAACATCAACATCTATCGCAGAGGAAAAAAAATCAGAAAATCCGCCATTTTCCCACATAATTGTGATTAAACCGTTAGGATTTCTCTATGGCAGTGCTGGAAAGTTTTTATCACCAGAAAACTTAGTCGGACGTTCTGGAACTAGCTTTCCTCCTAGTGCTGCCACTTTATCAGGTATTTTTGCGGCTTCCTTACCGCCCGATAAAATCAAAAATTTGCAGTTGGCTGGGCCTTTTTGGGCATGGAGTCACAATCCGCAAAATTTTTATGTTCCTACTCCTTTTAATTGCTTAGTCAAGGATAAAAAAATTCATCAGCAAATCGCGTGGTTCCAACAATGTAAAGATCCATGTAAAGGACGATGGTTAGCACAATTTAGGGTGTGGCAAAAGATCAATGGAGAGTTAGTAGGGTTAGATTTATATAAAACACCACCTAATGATAAGTTTGAAAGCAAAACTTGGTTACCAATCAGACATTGGAAACGAATAAGACATAAAATAAATAAAGATAAAAACTTATTCAAGGAAACCATACCCCAAGAAGAAAATTGCTTTCCTCAACTTAAAGTTGAATCACCCCCTTGGGAATTTGTCCCTCACCTGCACCCGCGACTACAAGAGGATCAAAGACGAGTTATAAAGCCTGAAGAAGAACGAGAAAGGGGCAGTTTATTTTTAGAAAACGGAGTGCAATTAAATCCCGATGCGTGCTTAGTTTATTTGTCAAATATTTCTATTCCCGATGGTTGGTATCGGTTTGGTGGTGAAGGTCATTTAGTAGATTTGCGTTGTGAGAATATATGCCAAACTGTTACTGATTTACTCAAAGAAAAGTTAGGGCACAGTTTTGCATTAATCACTCCAGCAGTATGGGGTTCTAATCGGCTGTCTTACCGCGAACCAATGGTACAGGAAAATCAGGATAAAAATGGTGAGTGGGTTCCTGCTTGGAAACGGGAAGCTTTACTGACAGAACGTAGTATCCCTTTCCGTTATCGCTTAGGAAATCCTCAACAATCGGCAGAAGGTGAGAAACGAAAAAGTAATGAAAAATTGCTGTCTCGCGGACGGTATGCGATGCCAGCAGGCAGTGTTTATGTGTTAGAAAAACCTCTCCCATCTTGGCAAGAATGGGATAAAGATTGGTTTCCCAAAGAAGGTGTTTCATTTAAACGTTGGGGTTGTGGGCTATCGTTACCTTTGGAAAGCGCACTTGTTCAAGAGTCAGATCCACAAACAGCTAATACTTCTGAAATTTCCCTAGGAGATAATTAAATGTATCACAAAGCTTATGGAATTATTGAAACCTTAGCCCCTTTACATATTGGAGCGACAGCAGGAGAAGAAACAGGAAATTTAAACTTGATTTTCCGCGATCAGTTTACCAAAACTGGGATTATTCCCGGTAGTTCAATTCGAGGAAGATTTCGCGCTGATATGCGATCACAAAATGGGAAAGTTTCTGAATGGTACGGTCACGAAGCGGTTGCAGGACAACAAGATGGCGGCACTACGGAAGCATCAGTTAAATTTGAATATGCGTCTTTAGTATGGTTACCTGTTTTTTGTCCAGGTCAACCGATCGTTTGGGTAAGTTGTCCTTCACTGCTAAAACGTTACCAGCAAATCACTCAAATTGATCGCAAGATCGATATTCCCAAACCTTACACGGCTGATCATGGATTAGAAGCGCGGTTAGTACCAGGAACAACTGAAAAAGTTTTATTCTTTAACTTGGGTTTTTTAGGGATTGAACATCAGGAAAATTTAGCCGTTTGGATTCCGATCGGTGCTGACTTACCTAAAAAACAATTAGTTGTTGTTGATGATAACGATATCTCTATGCTGCATGATATGGCTTTGTATCGTCAAAGTCGTATTAAGATGCTGGATAATATGAAGAAAGTAGATACAAGAACGGGTGCTTTTTTTAATGTAGAAGCCTTGCCCGTTGGTAGTATTTTAGTGTTTCCAATAGCATCAAAACAATTCGGCTGGCAACCCTTTGGCAACCTGCAAAAAGATAAAAATTATTCTCAAGAACTGTATTTTGGGGGATTAGAATCAATTGGATTTGGTCGGTGTAATGTAACCCTGGTAGGAGAAGCACTTGATCAGCCAGAAAATATTCAAGCAACTACACAGGAGGTTAATAGCTAATGGCTTGGAAATATTACAATTTCGAGGAAAATGGTCAGCAGTTACACAGTTTAGATCAAGTAGCGCAAAATCTGGTTTTGGCGGCTAAGGAACGATTGGTGAAGGATGACAGGGGACGGATTGTTTTAGATGACAATGGACAAGGTAAACATTCGCTCAATCAATCCTTTAAAATGCGGGAAGCAGTTGCTTACGGGTTAGAGCGTTTTTGGGGAGAGCATTTGCGTTTTCAAGGTAAATCGAAGTTTAATTGCGATGAATTTGATAATAAATCTAAGTATTGGAAGGATACTTGGGATGCTTTAGTGATAATTATGCGGCAAGGTGGTGTCATTATTCCCAATGATTCAGTTCATATTGACAGACCGAATTCTGTGAAGTCAATGGCACAGAAATTATGGGCTTTGGATATTAAAGACCAGCGAATTATCTTGGCTGTTTTGACACAGTTATGCGATTCCATTGTCTGGTGGACACAGCGGTATAAAGGACCTGGGGATTTAACAATTGATGAAGATAATTAGGAGATTAAATCATGGTAAATATTCCCAATGCAGCTAATCTAATTCCCTTAATGTTTCAGGCACAAGCGAAAGGGCGATCGCAACTTCAGTACATTGATAGTACCAAAGAAGCCGAGGAACAAGATTCTTACAAATGGGCTGCTCAGTGGACTGATAAAGCTTATCCCAATCCGCCAGAATTTGGTGATAAGACATCTACAAAAATCTATCAAATCCAGTGGCGTTTTGTTACTAATGGCGGACAATATGAAGGAATTATTTTTCCTGCCCTTGGTGCTTTTGGGTTACCTTTTTATCCAGGTAGCAGTATGAAAGGCGCATTTTGTCAAGCTTGCACTGATGACCAGAAAAAACGCTACCGTTTGACTAAAAATGGTGATGAACCAAGTTTATTACGCTTTCACGGTGGTTATCCGGTGAATGATTGGAAGGAGAATTTAGTAGATATTGTTCATCCACAACAAGGATGGCAGATCAAAACATCTAATACCGCTCAAAAACCAGGAGGTGAAACAGGTTTTGCCCTAATTTCTTTATGGCAACCTATTATTAAATTTGGAATTTCTAGTTTATTACCAGAAACTAATTGGGATGAAGTTTGGGCAATTTGGGAAAAAGCTTTAGGTTATGGAATTGGCTGTCGTACCAGTAGTGGGTATGGGTTGCCAAAAGAGCGTTTAAATGAGAAAGGAGAAGTGGATTGTCCGATCCAAGTTCAGGGGGAAGTTCTCTATAAAGCTCATTTAAAAGGACAGGGACAAGCGCCAACTTTGATCGATAAAACTCCGGAATTTCGCCCAAATATTTTTAGGGGAAGTTTGCGGAGTCATGCTTTGCGGATTTTTGGAGGATTAACGAATTCAAAAACCGCAGAAAAGTTAGTAGAAAATTTATTTGGTGGAGTGAATGATGGTGGAACTCAGGGATTATTAACTTGCGTGTTTCAATCCTCATCTTTAAAACTAGGTGAGTTTACTGATGGATATAACGAGCCAACTTACAAAGTAGCTGGAGAATTACGTTGGTTATTGATGTCACCCCGTCAATTGGATGAAAACAAAAAGGAGGTACTGAAAAGGTTATTAAGGGCTTTAATGCAGTTTGCAATGTTATTTGGTGGTTTTGGTAAGTCGTGGCGACGGGTCGATCATCGCCTATTTCCCTATGAATATAAAAATCATAGAGGTCAATTTGAAAACTACTACGATCGTCATCAACCACTGATTGGCTGTCACTGGGAGTGGAATAGAAATTCCCTAATAAATGCGACTAATATTCCCTCTTTGAATCGCGTTGCGTCGTTTATTAATAAACTGAGAGAAATTGCTGGTGAATGGATGCACCTAAATAACTTAGAACCGAATGAAAATCAATATTCTCCTTGGCGAGAATCTTGGCATCCTGAGACTGTGCAAGTATGGGGACGATTGGCTGATGGAGCTGATCATTGTGTTGCTATTAAATGGCTTCATGAAGCTTATCAAAGAGCTGATCGTCGTACCGGAATACCTGAGTTAAGGATTAAAAAAACTTCTGTTACTGGTTGCATAAATAAAATTAGTAGGCTTTGGCTTCGGATGTATCCAGTAGTTCGGCTGGTAGACGATCTAAACAATCCAGGGAAGAAAATCCCAAAGCTGACTCCTAATTATCTGGAACTATTGACTATTTTTCCTGATGATTCAGATGATTTCAATAATTTTGTCAATTTTCTCGATTCAGAGCCAGAAGGGTTTCGACAGCTTTGGTCTCTTTGATCAAATCTTGGTGTTGGATCAATACAGCAGAGGTTCTACCGGCAGAGGTTCCATCGGAACCTCTCTACCAGGTCGTTAATATTAGATCCGAGTTGTCTGGGATATGAGATAGAGTGAGTTCATTTAGGTGATCTGTGGGGTTGGGCGGGTTCATCAATACCTCGACTGCGCTCGGCACAAGGGTTATTTGTGTGTTGCAAATTCATCGGTGAACCCGCCCCTACAGGTGATCGAATTTCCGATGTTTAAACAGATTTTCTGCCTGTCGGATTCATCAAATTCGCTCGGTTTGGCGGTGGAGCGGTCGGACTAATGGTATAAGTTCCAGAACACTTGTGTCGAACACTTGCTCTGAGTTTACCCTGAGCGTAGTCGAAGGGTAGTCGAGACATCAAGATTAAATGAGCTCATCAAAATGTCTTGTCGATGAATCAATGCCCACCATCAACCAGGATTTGTAGGGGCGGGTTACCGCTAAACTTGCCACACACAAATAACTATAACGAACCCGCCCACCCCACAGATCACCTGAATGAACTCACCCCATCTGACATCACAGACAACACTGCTATACTTCATAAACAGGTCATAGGCTTTATCATATTAACAGACTTAAGTGATTAATTATCGCCCGAATGCTTCGCCCCTACCAGGATGATTTACCAAGGACTACCGATCATGCTCCCATTGTAATTGGGGTAATTGATCCATTGTTAAGCGTGTATCCCATAATTGAATATAGGAATTACTTGAATTTCCTGGTTCAAATTCCGCATGGGTCGCTAAATGGATGATGGGAAAAGGTATGTGATTTCGAGCTGATTTAAGATTAGTTAAAGTAAAATTTTCATTCAGAAAAGATTGACCTTTCCATAATTGTGGTGTAATGGTAGAAATTTCGGTCTGCACCGCAGGTAAAGCATTTTGGGTTTTAAATTTATCCGCACCCATGGCTAAAACTTGTTGATTTTTGAGGGATTGATAGCGATTATCAGTTAAGCTGATACTAGGAATCATTCCCAAGCTATATTGTTCAATTAAAAAATGTTTACCATCATGTAAAGCTGCTAAGGGAATCAGACGTAATCCCGCATCCATTGAAAAAATTAGGGTATCAACTTTGAGCGCATCAAGATCAGATTTGAGTGGGGAAATTAACCAGGAATAAAGTTGTTGTGCTGGAGCTAGGTAACTGTTTGTATGACGTTGACTAGGAGCAGCAATATTATCACGAAATTTCCCTAATGTCTCTAGTAAAAGCTGACGATTAGCGTTAGTAACAGTTTTGAGGATTGGTGGTCCTTCGGGAACAACTAATAATAATTGTAAATGCTCTTTATAAGCGATCGCATAAACAATAACTGGATTAGTTTTAGTTTGGACAGCAATTTTTTTCAGAATATTTCTAATTCCTTGAGCAGTAACTTTGGTGTGAGGATGATTGGTAGATGAGTTATTTTCATATTCGTTAGTGCGGATTTCTTCGATTTGAGCGATCGCTGTATCTAAGTTACCCGCATCGATAGTAGTCGCGATCGCTTGACGAGCAATTTCTAGGTTGGGTAGATTGGTAATTGAAGGAGTTGTGGTGGATGCGATCGTTTGGGTTGTTGGAGTTGGTGCGATCGTTTGTGGAGTTGTTGAATTTGTTGGAGTTGGTGCGATCGGGTCCGAATTAGTAGAAGGTTTGGTAATCGCATTTACTGCTAACGATGATTGAATGGGAATAGAATTAATTGGTAATGTAACTGAATCAACTGCTCCGGAAAAAACATAATTATTGACTGGTGAACTGTAAAAATTTGGCAGCACATCAGCATTGATTGTGAGAATTGGTTGATTAGAAATAAACCAAACAAAGTTATAATTTCCAGTTGTCGAGTTTTGATTAATAGCAGTTTTAGCACCAAGGAGATCACCAATTAAATAAGCTAAAGACTCGAATTGATTTTGAGGTATATTGGTTGAAGGTGTTGAATTTGAACTGACTGTTCCAGAATTAACTGGAGCAGGGTTTGAATTTACTGTTCCAGAATTAACTGGAGCAAGGTTTGAATTTACTGTTCCAGAATTAACTGGAGCAGGGTTAATCCCAGGATTTGGATTAACATTAGTTATTGATCCAGAAGTGGTACTTGTGGAAATAGTATTTGTCTGAGAAACTAACCCGGAGATATTATTTGTCACACCAGTGATAGGATTGGTAGTAGTGACGACACTGTTGAGATTAGAATTAGTCGAAGTTTGAGAGTTAGCAATTGTACCAGAGTTGGAAATATTAGAAGTAGATCCAGAGTTAGTATTAGCAGAAACTGGAGCTGGAGTTGGAGAACTTGATGGTGATGGAGAAACTGGTGCAGAAATCGAGATAATTTGGAGATTATTTGAGTCTTGAGTATAAGTATTCAAGTAAGATGAAGTCGGTGCAATAGTTTGTGCTAATATTGCCAGGATTATTGGTTACAGTTCCTGTAATCAATGCACCATAGCTGACATCTATTCCCTGTTGACTATTAAGAACAATATTACCACCAGATGTGTTTCCATCTGCTTGAAGATAACCACTAATAATATTGCCATTAGTAGTAGTCATTTTAATATCTCCACCATTACCCATGTTAGAATGAGTAGTAATCGCTGATGCTGAAGTAGTATTAATATCACCAACGCTCTGTAATGTAATATTACCAGCATTACCAGAGTTAGAATTAGCATTGATTACGGGTATCGCACTATTACCACCTGTCGTAATATTACCATTAGTCGTGTAATTGATCCATCGGGTGCATTTAATTTCCCTGTACTAATCACCGTACCTCCTAATAAGGTTAAGTTCTGTTTTGGTGCTAGAGTTAAATCCCCTGTATTGACAATATTTCCTGGTGATAAGGTAGTAAAAGCAAAACTCTGAGGATCTCCTCCTAATAAAGAGTAGTTATTATTACGGTTGATATCTAACCAATTAGTACCAATTCCAATTTGATTAGCTGTAGTAACTGTAAACGAACCTGGTAAATTTAAACTTGCATTTGGACCAAATATAATCCCGCTCGGATTGATTAAGAATAGATGGGAATTACCACCAGTAACTTGAAGTAAACCATTAATTTGGGAAATACTTCCTCCTTTAATTATACTGAGAATATTCTGAATATTGGGCTGAGATTGAAAATTCGCTATTTGTCCAGAATTAAGATTAAATTTTGTAAAAGTATAAAAAAGATTAGTCCGATCGCTTGACAATTGTCCGCCATTAATAGTAAATTGGTTGCGATTGCGATTCACGATCGTATTAGTCCCATCAACCGCAGGAATAATTGGTTCCGCAACTGCACTTAATCCCGCGATCGCACCATAAAACGATAGGGTAGCAAATAATCCTGTTATTCTTTTCATGTTGAGTATATTTACGGGAAAAACTAGATTAAGATCTGTTCAAGACACCCTGGATTTTTAGGAAAACACTACTATTTAGATATTTCCCTGTTTAGCATAATTTCTTGCACATTTAATAAAAAAAGCTGATCTTCTCAGTAGATAATTAAAAATGGTCAATTGACCAAGGAACCCGAAGTATGTTTGAACTCCTAGAATTGATTGTGGAAAGTGATGAAAAAGTTGATTTAGGTCAATTTTTATTGTGGTTGCGCTCTCAACAAGAAAAAAAATATCTATTAAGAAACGATATCTTGTCTGCATTTTTTAGTTATTACAAAAGTCAAAAGAAAACGGATGGAGATTACCAGTCTTCTGCTTTGGTAAAACTGATCTATTGTACTCAAGAAATTATGATCGAGGGAGAAAGTTATTGTTTCGTAATCCGACCAAAAATTGCCCAACAAGAAATCTTTCGGATTGCAGCAGATTTGTCAATTACTCCGCTTAGTACCCAGGAATTGCTAGATTTTCGCGATCGCTTAGTAAATCGTTCCCATCCCGAGGAAGGAGATGTACTAGAAATTGATTTCCAACCTTTCTACGACTACACTCCCACAATTCGCGATCCGAAAAATATTGGTAAAGGGGCACAATTTCTCAACCGTTATTTATCGAGCAAATTGTTTCAAGAGCCAAAGGAATGGTTAGATTCTTTATTTAAGTTCTTGAGTCTACATAAATACGATGGGATGCAATTATTGATCAACGAGCGGATTCAGACCCAAACGCAACTTTCTATCCAAGTTAAACAAGCTCTAGAGCTAATTAGTAAACGTCCAAGTGATCAACCATTTGCTAGTTTCCGATTTGAGCTACAAAGCATGGGATTTGAACCAGGATGGGGAAATATTGCTAGTCGAGTCAGAGAATCCTTAGAACTATTAGATAGTCTAATTGACTCCCCCGATCCCCAAACCCTAGAAGAATTTCTGTCTCGGATTCCGATGATCTTTCGGATTGTTTTAGTATCACCCCACGGTTGGTTTGGACAGGAAGGAGTATTAGGACGACCAGATACAGGAGGACAAGTAGTCTATGTTTTAGATCAAGCTAAAAGTCTGGAACAACAACTCCATGAAGATATTGCTCTTTCAGGACTTGATGTTCTGAATGTACAACCCAAAGTGATGGTATTAACTCGTCTCATTCCGAACAGTGATGGGACTCGATGTAATCAGCGTTTAGAGAAAATCTATGGTACTACAAATGCGTGGATTTTGCGAGTTCCCTTCCGAGAATTTAACCCCAAAATAACCCAGAATTGGATCTCTCGGTTTGAAATTTGGCCCTATTTAGAAACCTATGCGATCGATGCTGAACGAGAATTATTAGCAGAATTCCAGGGTCACCCGGATCTGATTGTGGGGAACTATTCAGATGGAAATTTAGTAGCATTTTTACTAGCTAAACGTTTAAAGATTACTCACTGTATTATTGCCCATGCACTGGAAAAATCTAAATATTTATTTAGCAATCTCTACTGGCAAGATTTAGAAGACAAATATCATTTTTCCCTCCAGTTTACTGCGGATTTATTAGCGATGAATGCTGCCAATTTTATCATCAGCAGTACCTATCAAGAAATAGTCGGCACCCCTGATAGTGTGGGGCAATATGAATCTTATCAATGTTTCACCATGCCAGAATTATACCATGTCGTGAATGGGATTGAATTATTCAGTCCGAAGTTTAATGTTGTACCTCCGGGGGTAAATGAAGCTTATTTTTTCCCCTATACCAATACTACATTACGGAGGGAACAAGCGCGTCTGGAAGATTTACTATTTACCTTAGTAGATTCTAGTCAAGTCTTTGGTGATTTGGATGATCCAAAAAAACGCCCAATATTTTCCATGGCTCGTTTAGATCGGATTAAAAACTTAACCGGATTAGTCGAATGTTTTGGTAAAAGTGAAGCTCTGCAAGAATCCTGTAATTTAATCTTAATTGCTGGTAAATTAAAGGTAGAAGAAAGTAGCGATCGCGAAGAAATAGATGAAATTGAAAAACTTTATCGCGTGATTGATCAATATCACCTGAAGGGCAAAATCCGTTGGTTGGGAGTACGACTATCTAAAACCGAAACAGGAGAAGTGTATCGATTGATAGCTGATCATCGGGGAATATTCGTCCAACCTGCTTTATTTGAAGCATTTGGGTTAACTATTTTAGAAGCAATGATCACTGGATTACCTACTTTTGCGACTCGTTTTGGTGGACCATTAGAAATTATTCAAGATCGGGTAAATGGTTTTTATATTAACCCCACCGATCTCGAAGGAATGGCACAAATTATTCTCTCCTTTATCAAAAATTGTGAGCAAAATCCTCAATATTGGCAAGATATTTCCCAACAAGCGATTAATCGTGTTTACAGCTCTTATACTTGGCAAATTCATACTACCCGTTTACTTTCTCTTGCCCGAATTTATAGTTTTTGGAACTATACTTCCCAGGAAAAACGAGAGGATTTACTGCGTTATATTGAGGCTATTTTCTACCTTCTATTTAAGCCCAGAGCGCAGCAATTACTAGCAACGCATATCCAACGGAATTAAAATTGGGATTGGTCTAATCTAGAAATTAAATAATTAATTTGCTTGGTAGAGGGATCTCGGTCAAGAAGGGTTTACCCTGAGCGTAGTCGAAGGGCGAAGCATTCGGATATAACATTAACGGGTTTAATCAATAAATTGTCGCCCGAATGCTTCGCCCCTACAAAATGTATTAACATTTAACCGTGGCGTTTTTGGTGCCATTTCCAAGCATGACTAATAATTTCTTTCAGCTCTGAATATTGAGGACTCCAATGAAGTATTTGTCTAGCTTTGGTACTGGTTCCGACTAAAAATGGTGGATCTCCAGGACGTTGATCGCACTCTAAACATTTAATCTCTTTTCCGGTTACTTCCCTAGCCACATTAATCACTTGCTTAACGGAAAAACCATTCCCATTGCCTAAATTAAAAACTTCCGTGTTTCCACCTTGCAATAAATATTCTAACCCCAAGATATGAGCAGTGGCTAGATCAGTAACATGGATATAATCACGAATACAAGTCCCATCAGCAGTAGGATAATCAGTCCCAAAAATTGTGACTGATTCCTGTTTTCCTAAAGCTGTAAATAACACCAAGGGAATTAAATGGGTTTCTGGTTGATGATCTTCTCCTAACAATCCGGTAGGATCAGCACCTGCGGCATTAAAATAACGGAAGCGCACTGATTTAAAATCATAAGCAGAATCAAAATCAGAGAGAATTCGCTCCACCATCAACTTACTAGCACCATAAGGATTAATCGGGTGTTGAGGATGATGTTCGGGAATGGGAATTTCTGTAGGTATCCCGTAGGTAGCACAAGTAGAAGAAAACACAAACTTTTTCACCGATGCAGCTAACATGGCTTCTAGGAGCGTTAAGGTGCCGATTACATTATTATGATAATATTTAGCCGGTGCCGTAACCGACTCTCCTACATAAGCATAAGCCGCAAAGTGGATCACAGCGGCAATATTATAGGTGCTAAATATCTGATCTAATAAGTGGCGATCGCTAGTATCTCCTTCAATCAGTTTAACTTGCAATACTTGTTCGACCAGATCCCGATGTCCATATACTAGATTATCTAAAACAATTACTTCATAACCTGCTCTACTCAGAGCTAAAACAGCATGAGAGCCAATATATCCTGCACCACCTGTCACAAGTATGGTTAATTTGGCTGAAGACATCAAGGATACCTTTTTATTTAGTGTTTTTTTAATCTAACATTGATATTTTGCCCAATCGCAACGGCACAATCTCAATGGGACTGGATGCTCAAATCGGTTTTTTAGTCTAAATTGACTAAAAGAAGGCTCAAATTATTGAGCTTCACCAATCACTATGGAGTTTAGCTCATGCTTGATACCCTGGATTTAAGTGTTTCTCTAGATAAAGATACCTACCGCTCGAAAATTGAAGCACTCATGGAGCAATTGCGATCGCTTCAGCAAGCTTGTTGGGAGAAAAAATTACCGATGATTGTGGTATTGGAAGGATGGGCTGCTGCTGGTAAAGGTGCCTTAGTCAAAAAAGTTGTCAATTATATGGACCCACGCGGATTCACCGTGCATCCAATTTGGCCCGCATCACCCCACGAACAACATTATCCCTTTTTATGGCGTTTTTGGCAACGTCTACCAGCCCGTGGCAACATTGGATTTTTTTACCATAGTTGGTATACTCATGTACTAGAAGACCGACTGTTTGACCGATTAGCAGATGCAAAAGTTCCCACAGTCATGCGTCAAATCAATGCTTTTGAACGGGCTTTAGTCGATGATGGGGTCGCGATCGCTAAATTTTGGATTCATTTAAGTCAAAAAGAATTAAAACGTCGCTTAAAGAAATATGGTGAAGATGAATTAGAAGCATGGAGAGTACGTCCCGAAGATTGGCAACAAGCGAAAAATTATGATAAATATGCTGCTTTTGCTGAAGATATGGTCATTCAAACTAGCACTGGTCCAGCTCCCTGGACTTTAGTAGAAGGTGACTGTCAACGTTGGGCTCGGGTCAAAGTCTTAACCAAAATGACCACAACCATTATCGAAGCACTGGATCGGTTGCACGCGATCGCACCTGTCCCACCGTTACCACCACAGAAAAATCTAGAACCGACGGAACCAAATTTTTTAGATCAAATTGATTTGAATCTCAGTTTGACCCAAGAAGAATATAAACAACAGTTACGCAAAGAACAAGTCCATCTGCGGAAGTTACAACTAGCTATTCACAAATATCATATCCCTGTCTTAGTTTTATTTGAAGGTTGGGATGCTGCGGGAAAAGGGGGTGCAATTAAACGCTTAACCGATGTATTAGATCCTCGGAGTTATCGAGTTACTGGTTTTGCTGCTCCTGTCGGTGTAGCTAAAGAACATCATTATCTCTGGAGATTTTGGCAAGAATTACCTCATGCGAGTGTGATTGGGATTTTTGACCGGAGTTGGTATGGTCGAGTTTTAGTTGAAAGAGTGGAAGGATTTGCGACTGATTTAGAATGGCGTCGAGCTTATCAAGAAATTAATGAGTTTGAAGAACAATTAATTACCGCCGGCTATGTTTTGGTAAAATTCTGGTTACATATTAGTCAGGAAGAACAATTAAACCGTTTTACGGAACGCCAAAATAATCAGTTTAAACAACAAAAACTGACTGATGAAGATTGGCGCAATCGGGAAAAATATCCATTTTATAATGTAGCGGTGAACCAAGCAATACAACGCACTAGTACACCGATCGCACCTTGGACAATCGTAGCTGGAAATAACAAATATTATGCTCGAGTCAAGATCATTCAAACTGTAACCCAAGCCATTGAAGCTGAACTTAAACGTCGCCATCACCAAGATTAACTTAGGAATAAAAATTAAATAATAGATAGGTAGTAGCCCTAAGAGCGTCCTGACCGCGCTTACTACAAACGAGTCAATTATTTAATTTCTACCCCTGAGATACCTAACTGTTCACCTAACTATTAATTTTCAGTTATTTTTATGTTTCCATCTTTAACTGCTGTACTGATAATTATGCTCATCTGTGCGGGGATAGTATATGTGGTGAGGAATTTATTTGTCATCAATATTTATCCAACTTATCTCTCCGGGGTACTGATTTTAATTCTGATTGGGGGATTTATCGCTGGATTTCAACAAAATTGGCGCGATATGCTCGCAGCAATTTCGGCGATTCTGTTTTTTCCATTACGACCTCTTGGATTAGGAATATTTATGCTAATTGGTGCATTTATTAGCATCGGGAAAGATAAAAAAATTTCGGATTTAGGACGAAATCAACTATTAGCAAGTTTGGTAATTTTTATCTTTTTAAGTATGCCTTTTGTGGCTGGAATTTTAGAAGACACTATTCATGCTCAAGCTGAACCAACCGGACAAATTTTAGTTAGCGATCGCCATCAACCTGTAACTATTGTCATTGTAATTCCTCCAGCAAATTCCTCATCTAGCCCAATTTCACCTCAATTTACCTCAAGATATTTATCTAATGATAATGAGATGATTACCTTGATTGAATATCACCAGTACCAAGATTTAATAGTAACATCTCCCCTCATTCCGGCTGCCTATCGACCGAAAAATTCTTTCCAGGTAAGAAACGCCGCGTTTGGAATTCTTAATTTTCTACCTAGTGCCCAAGGATTAGCAGAAACTACAGCAGCTATTGATGGAATTTTTACGATGATTATTAATGATCTGACTGGTTTTGTATCTGGCAAATAATTTTAACTGGAGCCTTCCAGATTCAAATTGATATGAATCCGATCGCGACCTTGAGCTTTAGCTTGATATAGAGCTTGGTCAGCTTGCTTAATTAGCAGAGCTGGAGATGTATTTGGACAAGGAATCAGACTAGTAATTCCCAAGCTGAGAGTCACATATTTACTAATAGGAGAACGGAGATGAATAATTTGCAAATTTCTAATTTCTTGTTGAATCTCTTGTGCTACTATAGCCGCACCTTTAGCATCAGTATGGGGTAAAA
Source organism: uncultured cyanobacterium (assembly GCA_963744145.1). Classification (GTDB taxonomy): domain Bacteria; phylum Cyanobacteriota; class Cyanobacteriia; order Cyanobacteriales; family CAWUOF01; genus CAVUSO01. The sequence continues at coordinate 5,120,699 of CAVUSO010000001.1, forward strand.
TTACAGCAAATTCTTCTCCTCCATAACGCGCTACTAAATCATCAATACGGTGCGTAGCTTTACCAATAGCTGTAGCGACCATCCGGAGACATTCATCTCCAGCTTGATGACCATAGGTATCATTATAGAGTTTAAAAAAATCGATATCACCTAAAATTAAAGATAATGATCCTTTTTCCCTGATTTGTCTTTGCCACTCTGAATCTAAATATTCGTCAAAACGACGACGATTAGCTAATTGAGTCAGACTATCTAAACCAGCTAGACGTTGTAAAGCTTGATTAGTAGCTTGTAACTGTTCATAAAGTTCTGCTTGTTGAATGGCGATCGCTAATTGAGTTGCTAATTGCTTTAATAAATCAATCTCAAAAGGTTGCCAAGAACGAGGTCCGCTACAGTGATGAGCAATTAGTAATCCCCATAACAAATTTTGATTTTCTTCCCTCTCTAAACTAGAATCACTACATGATAAAGTTTCCGAGTCAACCATCTCGATTCCTTTCCGACTATTTGCCTCTCCACCACTTCCTTGTAAAATGGGAACAATCAAATTAGCTCTCACTTGAAATGTAAACATTTGTTCTAACAGACAGGGAGCTAAATTAGCCAGATAAATATCATTAATAGCCCAAATTAAACCATGGTTATAAAAATCAGTATAATGGTGATCAAAACAGTAATCTCGAATGGTTTTTCCTAGTAAAGATTTCCAATTAGACTCGACCGATTCCACAATAATCTGACCGCTCCAATCTGTTTCAAACCGAAGTACAATTACCCGATCTGTTTGCAAAAACTGTCGCACTTCTGTAACTGTAGTATTGAGAATTTCACTCAGTTTTAGAGATTGACGAATATGCTGAGTAATTCTAGCAATTAATCTTTCTCGTTCGGTTTGCTGTCGGAGCAGTTCTTGGGTGTGTTTATGTTCTTCTTCAATCCGCTTACGTTCTTTGATTTCTTCTAAAGCTTGATCTCGCATTACCCGATACTCATGGATACGTTGTGTTAAATCAGTCACATCTTGAATCACTAACAACGCATAGATTTCTCCAGCTACTGTTGGAACTGCGGTTACAGTTGTTTGCTGAATCCTTAATTTTCCATCTGGTAGAGGTGCAGGTAAAAAATATTTGTGGATTTGAGAAGAAAAAATTGTTGGTGGACCACCAGTGAAGATTTGCTGAAGACGAACTAAGTATTTAGGATGATTGAGGTGGGGAAAATGGGTAGTAATTTTGGTTTTTAAAATTTGCTGACGTCGGATATTTGTCCATTCTTCCAAACAACTATTCCAAAACAGAATTATCAAATCCTTTCGCAGTACACACACCCCGACTGGGACTCGATCTAAAAGACTAAATTTTTCTTCAACCCTTTTAATTTCGTTGATAATCATGCCTGTTTGCTTTACTTATACAAAATATAAATAGTGATTGTAGGTATTTTTCTATTCAGATGGGATGACGAATTGCGATTTACTGATCAACTTGTTCGATTGCGGTCAATAAGACATCAAAAGAACCAACATTAAAAATCAGAATGATGTCTCCTTCAATCTGAAGTCGTTCAATTGTAAAACGGGTCTGGGCTAACAAAACAATGGCAGCTTCTGCAAAACTACCATCGGTCAATAGTATATCGATCTTACCTTCGATATGTTTGGGAAATGTATATTCAAGGTTCTGCCCAAGGACGTTACTAATCGAACCCATGACACCATTAATTACAATATTGCCAACTTCACTCAATGTACCAATTTTGACCGCATCAAGTTCAGAAGTTCCTGGTGTTTCTCCGGTCAGCATTGCTACTAGCATCTGGGCGCTATGAGTCGGGAAAACTAGCTGTGCTGTACCAGAAAATGCTCCTTCAAATCCGAGTTTGACCGAGGATATTCGTTCCCCGTTTAGATGTTGCTCTAGAGAATTTTTTAACTCTACAGGTGATACAATTTTGACAAAAGGGATTTGTAAGCAAATATGAGATTCGATCATTTCATTTAAAACGCCAGCAGCTTGGCCAACCCCAATATTGACCAGTTCTTGTAAAGCATCGATTTGTTCAATCGTCAAATTCATAATTCAAGTCCCCCGATGCAAATTAAAAGCAGTTTTAAGAGCTTGACGCAGTTCATCAGCTTTAGGAGGTTTATTAATCAGGGCGATCGCCCCTAGTTCTAAGCACTTTTGACGGGTACTGGCTTGAATATCGGCTGTAATGACAATTACTGGTACTTTAGCTTGCATCTCAGTCAAGGCTTTGAGAACCCCCCAACCATCGATTTCGGGCATAAGCAAATCTAATAGCATACAGTCTGGGTGATGGAGTTGTAATAACTCTAATCCTTCCCGTCCATTCACTGCCTCTAGGGTCTTGTACCCTTCTTTTTGCAAAATTTTACAAATTGCTCGTCTGGTAAACCACGCATCTTCAACAATGAGAATTAATGCCATTCTTACTGTACTCCTTAGTTGTACCCATCTGACTGTTCGATTGTCCGTATACCATCACTGGTCATTTTCTCCTGGGATCGACTATCCCTATTAATATTTAATATCATTATAATCAGGATATTTTTAGGAATAATTCTCTTCTAATTGACAATTATGAAACTAAGTCCAACTACTGCTCTAGCGATTTCCTTCCTATCCCTCTGGACAGAATTATTTTCGGTACAACCAACTAGCGCTCAAAATGCTCAACTAAATCCGGTTGACCAAGAAATAATTCAACAAGTCACTCAGTGTCTTAATAGTACGATTAATCAAGTCCAGCAAGTTAATATCGAAACCTTAGAAGGAATTTCGATGCAATGTGTCTGGAAAGTAGCGTTTTTAGGACCTGATGGTAAAATTCGTACTGATGCAAGCGATCGCATTACTGCATTAATCAAACTAACAGGTGTGACTCTACCAAAACCAATTAGTCAAGGACAAGCTACTGTACAAGTACAGCCCATTGCGGATCATCAGTTATTTAGTATTCCGATTGTCATCGGTGGACAAACCAAAAATTTTCTTTTCGATACTGGTGCATCTAATTCAATGGTAGATAATCAAATTGCTCAAAAATTAGGTCTTTCTGGTACTAAAATTCCCAATGAGCTGATGAATTATATGGCGATCGGTAATCATTGTACGGGAATTAATGCCATGTTATATCAACTTCCTCCTGTTAATATTCAAACCGCTAAAGTGGAAGGTATCAATGGTTTAGGATTACCGAATACTGCTATTCCTGGTCAACAATCAGGGGTCATTGGCATTGATTTTTTAAGTGGTTTTGATGTGAATTTTAATCCCAAGACTTGGCAATTAAAACTTCTCCCTCATGCTCAGTTTATGTCGGATGCTATTCCTTTAGTTGGGAAATTGGGAATCATGACAACTAAAGTCAAAATCAATGGTGAAGGACCGTTTACTTTTATGCTAGATACTGGTGCTGAAGTCATGGTGATCTCTAATAATTTAGCCAAAAAACTTGCCCTGGACTCTCCGAAAAACGAAACTTTAGAAGTCCAGGGTTTTTGTGGCAACGAAATGGGTCAAAAAACTAAATTAGCTCAAGTAAATTTACAGAAATATCAAGCAACAAATCTTGATGCGGTAATTTTGAATACCGAGGTATTTAACTTAATCGGAATTGATGGAATTATTGGTCAAAACTTTTTAAATCACTATCAACAATATTGGCAATTTGGTGAGACTAATCAACTCGGATTTCCCGAACAAGGTAGTTTATCTTTGTCTCCAATAGAATAAATAATTGATTTATTTAGTATAAGCGATCGCCCGATTACGTCCTTGATGTTTAGCCTTATAAAGAGCTTCATCAGCTCGACCAATTAAGTCCTGTGGATAGTTAGTCAGAGTGGGAATTAAAGTAGCAACACCTAAACTCAAGGTCACATAAGGACTGACTTCTGATTGAGCATGGAGAATCTTGAGATCCGCGATCGCTTGTCGAATAGCATTAGCCACAACTAAGCCACCATTTAAGTTAGTATTAGGCAAAATCGCAGCAAATTCCTCACCTCCATGACGAGCAACTAAATCAACCGCACGTTGGGGGATCTGAGCCAAAGTTTGAGCTACTTTAATCAAGCATTCATCCCCACCCTGGTGTCCATAGTAGTCGTTATACAGTTTGAAATAATCAATATCCATCAGAATTAGTGTCAAGGGTTGCTTTTCTCGCAAATGTCTTTGCCATTCTACTCCTAAATATTGATCAAACCGACGACGATTAGCAATTTTAGTTAACCCATCTAAAGTCGCGATCCGGGATAACTCTTGATTAGCAAGTTCAAGTTCATTAGTGCGTTCAGCCACCTTTTGTTCGAGAGTCCGATTGTAATCATTGCGAAGCTTTTCTGCTTGTTTCCGTTCAGTAATATCCTGAAACGCATTAAGAGCAAACTTAATTTCACCAGTTTCACTATAGATCGGAGTTCCCCAGATCTCTAAAGGAATCACCCGATCGCCGTGATGAATTTCCAGGTCATCTACACTAGCTGCTTCTCCCTTTAAAGCTCTCACAATCGGTAATTGTTCATTTGGATAAATTTCCTGAGTGCCCGCCACATATACTTGATAAACCTGAGCAAGTTCTGTTATAGTTGCCTCGGGAGCGATCCTTTTACCTAGTAGCTTTTTAGCTCTACGATTAGCATAATAGGGATGTGCTTTAGTATCTAATATTCCAATCCCGATCGGCACTGCTTCTAGGAACTGTTCTAGCTGTTTTTTACTATCACGAACTTGAGCATAGAGTTGAGCGTTGGTAATCGCGATCGCTGCTTGTCCACTCAATAGTTGTAAGAATTCAATCCTTGCTCTAGTAAAAGCAGCCCCAGTCACTTGATTTTCTAGATAAACCATACCCACTAACTTACCTTGATTAAGTAAGGGATAGCAGAGAATCGAAAGAGGTTTCATGGATTGAATGTAAGGATCATGGATGAAATTACCAACCTGAATTGCATCATCAAGCACTACATTTTTGAGAGTGCGTGCTACATAATTTACAACCGATACTGGTAACAGTTGATCAATCGGTTGATCTGGGGAGAAGATGGTATGATTAGTATTACTATAAATGGCGATCGAGAAATCGGCTAACTCCGAGGAATTATTTAGGGATGGGAGGAGCAAACAACCACTCTGGGCACCAGCATTTTCCAGCAGAATTTTCATCAGAGTCTGTAACAGCTTTTCTAATACCATCTCCCTCGCGATCGCCTGGGATGATTTCATAATAGTAGACAAATCTAATACTGCACTATTGCCACTGCTACTACTGCTAAAAGAAGTATGATCAGTGGATAACCGCGACGAGAATTGTTCCCCCAACAAATGAGGATACTGACTTTCTAAATAGCCAACTTTTTTGATTGCTCCCCAACGCAGATAACAGTAATGTGCTTCTTGAATATAGAGTTGGACAAATCTTTTTTTCCCCCAATTTAGATAAAATTTAGCTGCTAGTTCATTAGCTAAAGCTTCTTCTTGCAAATATTCAGATTTTTTCGCACCAGCAATCGCCAGATCATAGAATTCGATGGCTTCTAATTTCTTTTCTAAAACCCGATATTTTTCGGCTTCTACTAATTGCCACTTATGCAAATAGTTCATCGGTGCAAATTCTGCCCAAAACTTTAGCTTGCTTTGATTATCATGGATTTGTTGTTCTTTTTTTTCCCAATCAATCGCGGTAGTTGACACATTATTAAGTAGAATCAGAGAATCATAGAAATACAAACTAGCTTCACCAATTGTACCTACACCTCCAGCCAGATATTGTCTAGCGAGAATTATATCCATAGTAGCCCGTTCGATATTGCCTGTCAAAAATTTTACCATTGCCCTGTGCAAATAGAACGCAAATACGCGAAATAAATCTTTAGCAATCAGTGACTGAGAAAGTAGTTTTTCCTCAGCGATCGCCTGCTCACAGGTAAGTTCAAATTGTTCTGGATTTCCAATTAAGGACAAGATTGTTTCCCAATAAACTGAACAATAGTTTGCTGTTGTAACTTGATTAAAATCGAGCAATTGCTGATGATAACCTTTAGTTTGAACTTCTAATTCTGCTAAATTTTGACCACACCAATAGGAATGGAAACAAAACAAATGGGCATGATGTCCAACATATTCCAGATTACCTGTTTCTAATCCAGCTTGATAACCTGCTTGGAGAATGGGGAGAGTTTCCCGTAAATGAGACTGACGATGGTGTAATAAGGATGCGATCGGTACAAAAGTGGTAGAGCGAATATTTTTAGCTTCTGGTTGAGCTGCAATCCGATAAGCTAATCGACTAAATTGAGTAGCAGTAGTAATATCTTGGCGGAATTTGATCAGACAAGCACCATAAAATCCATAGCTCAAAGCGGAAAGTGGACTGTTACCAAATTGAAGCGATAAATTTACCTGTAAAGCAACTAGCAGAGGAAACAAAGGTGAACCTACTATATAACAAGCTGGTTGGATACTCGCGATCACCTCCATGATGGCTAGTTGATGGGGATCTACCATTGGTGGTAGATCAAATAATCTCTCAATTGCTTGCTCGGGAGTAAGATTATAGTTCAAGTGATTAATTTCTAGAATTGCCTGTTGAATATCTTCTACCGTCGGAATATCATTCAACTCAACTCCTAACTGTTTGAGAATTGATTTACCAGTGGATATTGCTTCTGGGAGCTGATTTTGGGAGACTAATGCCTGAATTTTAATAATATAAACCTTTACTTGATCTACCGCAGTTTTTGCCTGACTAATTACTGCATTAAACCACCACTCGATCTGGGCAAATTTCCCCAAGAGCGAAGCTGCTTCGATCACTAATTCATGTAAATTTAAGGTAATTTGATATTCTCTGCTCCATCCTTTATTTCCCAGTAAGCTGATTCCCATCTGAGCATATTCATCTGTAGCTTGATAAGCACTAGTAGCTCTAGCTTTACCGGCTGCAACTAGATTAAGTTGAGCCAAGCGATCGCGCTCAGTTTGAGTTTCAATTAGTTCTAAACCATAATTCAATTGATTAACTACTGCAAAAATTAGCTCTTCTCTGGTAGGGTCGGAGATTTGAGTAAGTAGTAATTGACCGATTTGGTAGTGAGTTCTAGCTCGTTCCGGTTCTGGAATCAGTAAATAAGCAGCTTGTTTAATGCGATCGTGTCCAAACTGATAATGTTGAATCAACAGATATTCATCTAGAGAGGAACGAGCGATCAGCAAACCTTGTTCCAGTGCTATTTTCAGATCCCTATAGATAGCGACGGTCGGTTGGGATTTAATTAAGGAGAGGGTTAGTAAATCAAACTCTCTTCCTAAATAAGCTGCAATTGCTAGCACATCTTGAACGGTTTGCGGCAATTTTTGCAACTGTAACAGCATTAATTCTACTACATTATCAGTAAAATCCTTGCGTTCAATTTCCTTTAGATTCCATTGCCATTGTCTGAATCTGTAATTGAACGATAGTAAATTTTCGCTGTAGAGAATGTGGAGAAACTGATTGGTAAAGAATGGATTACCTTGAGTCTTAGAGATCACTAACTGCGCCAAATTTTTAACCATTGCCGGGTCATAATGTAACGTCTCCCCAATCAATTCTTCCACCTGCTCTAAAGATAAGGGGGCTAAGTTAATATAGTTGATTTTAGTCTCATAGTGTTGCAGTTTAGCAATCATAAAAATGAGCGGATGACCAGCTAATATTTCATGATCTCGATAGGCAACTATGATTAATAAATGATTGATTGGGTGGTCTTTTAATAGTAGTTCCAACAGATTGAAAGTAGCAAAATCCGCCCACTGAATATCATCTAAAAATATGACAAGTGGGTGTTCTGGGGCGCAAAATACCTGAATAAAGCGTTGAAAAACTAAATTAAACCGATTTTGGGCTTCATTCGCCCCCAATTGGGGGACGGGGGGCTGAGTGCCAATCATTAATTCTAGATCGGGAATCACATCAATGATTACTTGCCCATTGCTGCCCAGACTATCTAATAATTGTTCTCGGAATTGGGAGAGAACTGTCTCCGGTTCCCCTAACAGTTGTTTGACTAAGCTACTCAACGCTTGTAATAGTCCTGAGTAGGGAATATTCCGCTGAAATTGGTCATATTTGCCATCAATAAAATAGCCCCTTCTGGCTGTAATCGGTTGGTAGAGCGATCGCACCAGGGTAGATTTACCAATCCCAGAATAACCAGTTACCAGGATCAATTCGGCTCGAGCGCTATCATCTGGATTTGCTCCTACTACCCGTTCAAAAGCTGCAATTAAGATTTGGATCTCTTGTTCTCGACCATAGAGTTTTTGGGGAATGTGAAACCGATCAGGAATATCATTTCCAGCCAGGGGAAACCATTCAATTCTGCCAGTTACCTGCCACTGTCTTAAACATTCCTCTAAATCCGCCTTCAGTCCCCAAGCACTTTGATATCGATCTTCAGCATTTTTAGCCATTAATTTATGGACAATATCCACCAAACTGAGTGGGAGCTGACCCTGCTTGACTTCGGTCAAGGATATAGGCTGTTTGGCTAAATGACAATGAACTAACTCCATTGGATCATTAGTAGTAAAGGGTAATTGATTCGTCAATAATTCGTAGAATGTCACCCCCAGAGAATAAAAATCTGTGCGATAGTCTACGATCCGATTCATCCGTCCGGTTTGTTCCGGAGCCAGATAAGCTAATGTTCCTTCTAAATAATTGGGAAGTTGTAGTGCTGGATTTTCTCGACTCAGTTGGGTCGAAATTCCTAGGTCAATGATCTTTAACACCATTGTGGTCGCGTTGAAAACAATATTACTAGGATTGAGATCTTTATGAATTACTCTGTGACTATGGAGTTGACCTAAAGCGCTGGCAATTTTGATCGCGATCGGCCAAAATAAGTCGAGGGGCAAACCTTGGGGATATTGTTTTAACCATTTTTTCAGGGCATCTCCACCAAAATCTTCAAAAATAATTACTAAGGTTCGGTGCCATTCCATCAACTCATAAGCTTGAATCACCTGGAGTAGCTTGAGCTGTTGTGCCAGATAATACTCTTGACGATAGCGTCGGAGCTGGTCTGGACTCGGATATTCGGCTTTGAGAACCTTGAGAATTACGGGTTGATCATCTTTAATTCGTCGTCCACGATAGACTCGGGAATGTTCTCCATCATGTATTTGAATTAAATTTTTGTACTCCGTAAAAGTGGTCATAGTAATTCGTCTAGTTGTCTAAATTTGCTGACGTTTGAGATTAGACTAATCTATTGCTATCTATGTAGTGTAGGCAATCACTTAATTTGACCCCTGATGTTTAGCGTGGTTAAGTGTCTGGTCAGCTCTCACAATTAAATCCTGATGACTGGTATTTGTAACTAAGAATCAGAACTGCCACACTTAAACGTAAAGTAACATATCAAGTAATCAGTGACTGGACATGGGGAATTACTAGAGCAGCGATCGCTCGTCGGCTCTAGTTATGGGCAAACTCAACCCAAAAAAAGCCCCTGCTTAAACAGCAGGAGCTTTATATTCATTGATCAGCCATGAAGAAAATCAAAACTCCAACCTAAATTAATCTAGGGTAGGCATTGATAACACTGGCTCATTTTCCCGATCGATTCCCTTCTCAAAGCCAGCAGCTGCAGCACGAGCGCGACCAGCGTGCCACAAGTGACCAACTAAGAAGAAGAAACCCATGACAAAGTGGAAAGAAGCCAACCAAGCACGGGGGGACACATAGTTGAATGAGTTAACATCAGTAATGACACCACCAACTGAGTTGAGAGAACCCAGAGGAGCATGAGTCATGTACTCAGCAGCCCGGCGAGCTTGCCAAGGTTGAATATCATTCTTAATTTTGTTTAGATCCAGACCATTAGGACCACGTAAAGGCTCCAACCAAGGACCACGGAAATCCCAGAAGCGCATAGTTTCACCACCGAAGATAATTTCTCCAGTCGGAGAGCGCATCAGATATTTACCAAGACCGGTCGGACCTTGAGCAGAAGCGACGTTAGCACCTAAACGTTGGTCACGGATCAAAAAGGTGAGAGCTTGAGATTGAGAAGCTTCCGCACCAGTAGGACCGTAAAATTCGCTGGGATAAACCGTATTGTTAAACCAGACAAAGCAAGAAGCGATCAAGCCCATCAAAGACAGAGCGCCTAGACTGTAGGATAGATAGGCTTCTCCAGACCAGATGAAAGCACGACGTGCCCAACCAAAAGGCTTAGTCAGGATATGCCAAATTCCACCAGCAATGCAGATAATCCCAATCCAAATGTGACCACCGATCACATCTTCCAGGTTATTGACACTAACAATCCAGCCTTCACCACCAAAGGGAGATTTGACTAAATAGCCGAAAATAACCAAAGGATTAAGGGTGGGATTATTAATAATCCGTACATCACCACCACCAGGAGCCCAAGTGTCGTAGATCCCGCCAAAAAACATGGCTTTAAGTACCAACAACAAAGCTCCACAACCAAGGACGATCAGGTGAAACCCGATGATCGTGGTCATTTTGTTTTTATCTTTCCAGTCATAACCAAAGAAAGAAGAATATTCTTCTAAGGTTTCTGGACCACGCACAGCGTGATAAATACCACCTAAACCTAAAACTGCTGAGGAAATCAGGTGTAAAACACCAACGACGAAGTAAGGGAAAATATCAATTACTTCACCCCCAGGTCCAACACCCCAACCCTGAGTAGCCAGGTGAGGTAATAAAATTAAACCCTGTTCATACATGGGTTTTTCTGGGACAAAATGAGCGACTTCAAATAAAGTCATCGCTCCAGCCCAAAAGACGATGAGACCAGCATGGGCAACGTGAGCGCCCAACAGTTTACCAGATAGGTTAATCAGGCGAGCGTTACCAGACCACCAGGCGAAACCAGATGATTCGAGGTCGCGATTACCTGACATGATCGAATTACTAGAGAGCGTTACCACGCGGTAATACCTCCTCAGGGAAGATGAAGTTTTCGTGGGGTTGATCTTGAGGAGCCATCCAAGCGCGGATTCCCTCATTTAGCAGAATATTTTTGGTGTAAAAAGTCTCAAATTCTGGGTCTTCAGCAGCCCGCAGTTCCTGAGAAACAAAATCATAAGCCCGTAGGTTTAAGGCTAAACCGACAATTCCGACCGAACTCATCCACAAACCGGTAACTGGCACAAATAACATAAAGAAATGGAGCCAGCGTTTGTTGGAAAAAGCAATCCCAAAGATTTGCGACCAGAAACGGTTCGCGGTCACCATGGAGTAGGTTTCTTCCGATTGGGTGGGATTAAATGCGCGGAAGGTGTTGGCTGCTTCCCCATCTTCAAATAGGGTGTTTTCTACAGTAGCACCGTGAATCGCACATAACAATGCTCCCCCTAAGATCCCTGCTACACCCATCATGTGGAAAGGGTTGAGAGTCCAGTTATGGAAACCTTGGAGGAATAAGAGGAAACGGAAGATAGCAGCGACTCCGAAGCTGGGGGCAAAGAACCAGCCTGATTGACCCAAGGGGTACATCAGAAAGACGGAGACGAATACGGCGATCGGACCAGTGAAAGCGAGGGCGTTGTAAGGACGAATCCCAACTAAGCGAGCGATTTCAATTTGGCGCAAGCAAAAGCCGATTAAGCCAAAGGCACCGTGGAGGGCAACGAATGTCCACAAGCCACCCAGTTGACACCAACGGACAAAATCCCATTGAGCTTCTGGTCCCCAGAGGAACAATAAGGAGTGTCCGAGACTGTTGGGAGGGGTGGATACAGCAACGGTGAGGAAGTTGCAGCCTTCTAAGTAGGAAGATGCTAACCCGTGGGTGTACCAAGATGTGACGAAGGTGGTACCGGTCAACCAGCCCCCGAGCGCCAAATAGGCACAAGGGAAGAGGAGGATACCAGACCAACCCACGAAGACGAAGCGATCGCGTTTTAACCAGTCGTCGAGGACATCAAACCATCCTCGTTCGACTTGGGCACGTCCAATTGCAATTGTCATCGGTATTTTTTCAATCCGCTTGGGCAGTGATTTATTTTTGTTTCTGTCGCTCTAAAAATTAAGAGTGTCAGATTCGGTTTGTACTTGTACTATGATAAACAATACTAAAAAATTTACAATCCGCAAAAATATTTTAATTTGATGAACCCCCAAAACACCTTGATTAGCGATCGCATTTTCCGGCAAGAAATCCTTGGCTCTCGTCGTTTGAGCAACTACTGTTGGGCTACTATTGTTTCCATCGGTGGGATTGGTTTTCTGTTATCAAGCATTTCTAGCTTCCTCAAAGTCAACTTGCTCCCCTTAAGTGACCCCACTCAACTCATTTTTTTCCCCCAAGGGTTGGTGATGGGTCTTTATGGATTAGCAGCTTTGTTATTGGCACTTTATTTATGGCTCACGATCCTCTGGGATCTCGGTAGTGGTTTCAACGAGTTCAATAAAGAAACTGGACAGGTAAATATCTTTAGGTTTGGATTTCCTGGGAAAAACCGTCGGATTGAACTCTCCTACCCCCTCCAAGATGTGCAATCAATTAAAGTAGATATTAAAGAGGGGTTAAATCCACGTCGAGCTGTTTATTTACTGGTTAAAGGTAGAAATGAAATTCCCCTCACCCGCGTTGGACAACCAATTCCCCTGGCTGATTTAGAAAATCAAGGTGCTCAATTAGCTCGTTTCTTAGGTGTACCGTTGGAAGGTTTGTAACCAGTTTTTAGTTATGGTGAAATAACTGCTGAATTGGTGAATTAAGAATGGCCTTAAAAATTAGACACTTAATTGTGTCCTTTTTTATCATCGGTGCGTTGGTATTGGGTGGCTGTAACCCGGTTCAATCGACTTCTCAAAATTCCAATGCGATCGCTGTTAAAACTTCAGAGGCAACTACATCAGGATTGGCAACTGCTGTCAAGTCAGCTCAGAAGTCTGAAAATAGCTTACCTCGTCTAGAAGGAAAGGCGACAGTAATACTAAAGGTGAAAGGTGCGCCAATTACGATTGAAGTAGATGGAGATGATGCTCCCATCACTGCTGGTAATTTTGTTGATTTAGTCCAACGCGGAGTATATAACGGATTAGTATTTCATCGGGTCATCCGTGAACCTGAACCCTTTGTAGTTCAAGGTGGTGATCCAAAAAGTAAAGACCCAAATGTGAAAATTACCCAGCTAGGTACTGGTAGTTTCATTGACCCTGCAACTGGTCAGCCCCGTCTGATCCCACTGGAAATTAAACCCAAAGGAGCCGATCGTCCAATTTATAGCAAGACTCTCAAAGATGCTGGGATTACGGTTGGGCCAAAATTACTCCATACTCGTGGTGCCGTAGCAATGGCTCGCTCAGATTTTCCGGATTCAGCTTCTTCACAATTCTATATAGCCTTGGCAGATTTGAATTTTTTGGATGGTGATTATGCTGTGTTTGGATATGTGAAGGAGGGAATGGATGTGGTTGATCAAATTCAGGCAAGCGATCGCATTGACTCGGCTAAGGTAATGCAGGGTGCAGATAATCTGAAGGTAGCTGAAAAAAAATAGCCCCTGAATGTGCAAATAGTTGTGACTGGAATTGGTCTTGTCTCGGCTTTAGGTAATTTGGATGTCTCTTGGCAACGTTTATTGGCTGGTGAGTCAGCAATTCAGGTGCGTCAATTATTTGCAGAACTACCACCTCTACCTATAGCTTTAGTGACAGACATCCCTCAAAATTTAACTGCTTTGACTCACCAGGTGGTAGCATCGGCTCTGCAAGATGCTGGCTTAACTACCCCTCTGCCTGCTTTTGGAGTAGTAATTGGTTCTAGTCGCTCTGATCAAGCTACCTGGGAACAGTTATTTTTGGGGTCAGAGCAGCTCTCTAGTTGGTTAGATACTTTACCTCACATGGCAGCGATCGCGGTAGCGAGACAAATTGGTTCTACTGGACCAGTTTTAGCCCCGATGGCTGCTTGTGCTACAGGTATCTGGGCGATCGCCCAAGCCGTGGAATTAATCTTAACTGGTCAGTGTCATCAGGTGATCGCTGGTGCAGTTGAAGCCCCAATTACTCCCCTCACTTTAGCTGGATTTCACCAGATGGGTGCTTTAGCTAAAACCGGTGCTTATCCCTTTGACCGAGATCGGGAAGGTTTAGTGCTGGGAGAAGGGGGTGCTGTTTTTGTTTTGGAATCTGCTGATGTAGCTCGGAGTCGATCCGCTCCGATTTACGGAGAAGTTTTGCATTTTGGCTTGACAAATGATGCACTTCATGCTATAAAACCCGATGAGTCGAGGAAAAGTGCTATAACTGCGATCAAACAGTGTTGCGATCGCAGTAAAATTACCTTAGGGGAAATTGACTATATTCATGCTCATGGTACTGGGACAAAACTCAACGATCGCCATGAAGCAGATTTAATTCAACAGTTATTTTCCCGAAAAGTGTCGGTTAGCTCGACCAAAGGTGCTACTGGACATACGTTGGGAGCATCAGGAGCTTTGGGGATTGCTTTTTCTTTAATGACCTTAAGAGATCAGATTTTACCTCCCTGTGTGGGATTGAGGGAATCTGAGTTTAATATAGATTTAGTGACTTCAGCGAGTCACTGTCGGGTGCAAAAGGTAATTTGTTTAAGCTTTGGATTTGGGGGACAAAATGCGGCGATCGCATTTTCTCACCTCTAGCAGAATAATCTTTTCTGAGTTAGCGATACTTCTCTGGAAAATAAATATTCTGAAGTGTTATTTAATTATAGAACAAAAAATCAGGGCTTGGGCTACCTAGATTAATCATTTGGATCTTAATCAGAGTCTAATCGTAAATAGTTTCAGCGATGGTACTGCAATTGTGCTAATCGCTGAAGATAAAAGTTGCTGAGAAATGATGTAGGGAAACTGATATGGAGCTTAAATCCCATCGATTTATTAAGTATTTTGGTTCACCGCAAGCAGATTTAATTTGCCAATTGGCTATTATTGAAAACTTTGCTGAACAAAAGGTAATTTTTGAAGAAGGTGAAATTCCGGATTTTTTATACTTGGTCTTAGCTGGACAAGTAGAATTTAGTAAGCGAGTTGGATTGGAACAATATCAAACAGTTGCTTTAGCAGGACCAAATGACTTTTTTGGTGAATTTGGTGTTTTAGATGGACAACCACGTAGTACCAGAGCATCTGCTAGTCAAGAAACTATTTTAGCAAAAATTCCCCGTGATAAGTTGATGGAAATTTTGCAACTTACCAATGGTAGTGTAGTTGTACAATTATTTCGCCATATTATTCAGCATCTGCGCTTAACTACAGATCAATATGTTAATCAGATTGTGTACAAAGAAAAAATGGTATCTGTAGGAGAAATGGTTAATACAATTATTCACGATTTTAAAAGTCCTTTTACCAGTATTACATTAGCTAGTTCAATGCTGAAGGAAATCCATGCTGATGAAGAAACCGCTGAATGGTGCGATTTAATTCAAGCTCAGGTCAATCGAATGTTAGGAATGGCTGAAGACTTATTAGCATTTACTAAAGGTAACTCCCATTTATATAAACAACCAGTCAATCTAGCTCTGTTGTTAGAGCAATTTAAAAAATTGAATGCTATTTATTTTAAAGATACTAAAATCGAATTTGCTTTGCAAGTGGATGATCAGCTCTGGGTGAATGGAGATGAAAGTAAGCTAATGCGGGTTTTGCAAAATTTAGTGGGAAATGCGGTAGAATGTTTTGGGAATAGGGGTGGCAGAATTGACATTAAAATTTGGAAAGAGCAGGAATGGGTAGAAATTACGATTGCTGATAATGGTCCGGGAATTCCTGAAGCAATTCGAGACCATTTATTTGAATCATTTGTTACCTATGGAAAACGTGGAGGAACAGGTTTAGGAACAGCGATCGCCAAATCGATTATTGATGCTCATTCTGGACAAATCTCCTTTCAATCACAGTTGGGAGAAGGTACAACATTTCACATTCGTTTACCAATATTAACCATTAACTAACATTAACACCAGTTACGATATTCCTGATCAGAGTAATCAGCCGTTGATCACCCTGGTGGCAATGTGTATGCAACATTCGGAATACAGCTGCTTTTAAAAACGCGCGATCGCTCATACCTATTGACTCATAGTAAATTGCATAATCATTAAGCGCATCTACTAATTCTTGCTCAGAACTAGGCATATTACTACGACGACAAAATACCTTGAAATGATCTCAGCCAGCTCTTGAATTCCTCGTTCAGCACATTTTTTTCATATCGTTCTCGGATGTGGAATACCTCGTCCCAAGTTATTATTTCTTCAGTGTTCGGACTGAACTCAATTTGCCATCGTGGTAGTTGACCATTTTTTCCAGCAAATGGCTGACTGTTATTGAGAGAAAGGCTGATCTCTCCGTGATTATATGGGTCAAACGACTTGCGACGAGTACCATCTTTCTTAGTCAGAATATCCTGAGCGAGCTTGTAGCGTGAGTTGCATTTATTTCCCATTGGAACGAGATTACGCAAATTTGAAGCTGCAAATGGGTATTTGCTTTCTGCAAGGTAATGATCTAGAGCCTCGCGGGGTGTTCCTGGTGCATCAAAATACTCACATCCGCAAAATGGACAGGTATGATCGGAAACCGCATCATAAATCGCTTTGTAGTGCTGATCGCGAATTTCCAGCTCTGTGAGAAGTTTAAACGCAAATTCAAAAAGTTCTTTTACTGGTTGATGAATAGGTTGTGGTAGGTCACTGATAGCGTCACAGTCAAGCTGACAAGATAAGAGAAGAGATATCTCATTTTGATTAAGTAGTCGGACAAAAGTAATAGGTACTGTATTAACTTTTGTAAAACGTATGGGTCAAGCAATAAGCTGGACAAAGTCATCGAAAAATTAGTCCAATCTGGAGAAGATTGGCCAAAGAAGTGGCTGGACAATGGGAGCAAAAAATTAGACTTATTTTGGTAATTAAGGGGATAAGTGAGGTCGATTTTAGCTTCAAAAAAAACACCCTGATTGTGAAATAATTATAGAGCTAACTTAAAAGTTTGAAGAAAATGTCATCTCCTCCTTTGAGAATATTTTTAACATCTGCGGAAAATCAAACCTTATGGGAATTAAATAGAGCCGAGGGAGTTCCACTAAGAACAAGAGATCGGGCTGCGACCTTGAGATTATCATCAATGGGATGGAAAGTGGAACAGATCGGCAAGTATCTGAACTGGTCAATTAAGACAGTGAGAGCCACAATACATCGTTGGGAAAAACAGGGATTAGCAGGATTATGGGATGCGCCTCGTCCGGGCAGGAAAAGAAAATGGAGTCAGGCAGATTTGGCAGAAATTGAAAAAAAACTAGAGACAGAGGAACGAGCTTATAATAGTCGTCAGTTAGTGAAATATCTAGCCCAGGAAAGGCAAGTAAAACTGAGCCAAAGACAGTTGCGTCGAATCCTCAAAAAAAACTATCGGTGGAAAAGAACGAGAACATCTCTAAAAGGAAAGCAAGACCAGGAAAAAAGAGCAACTAAAAGAAATGATTTAGAGATGTTGGAATTCGCGGCAGCCGCGGGTGAAATATGTTTAAAATATTTGGATGAATCAGGATTTAGCCTGTGGGCTGAACCTGTATATACCTGGGGGAAAATCGGCCAACAGAAACAGATCAAACAGCCTAAAAAGAAAGGGAAAAGATTAAATATATGTGGATTTTTGGCCGTGGGAGAAAGCTTTGAATATGGATTAAGTTTTAAGAGTTTTGACAGTAAGAATTATATCAAATTAATGGATTGGCAAGCCGCGCAAGCGGAAACTAGATTGAAAGAAACGGGCAAAATAACTGTAATTGTCCAAGACCAATATTCCGTTCACGTAAGTAAATTGACGAAGAGCAACTATGATCAATGGGAAAAACAAGGATTATATATATTCCTATTATCCAGTTACTCTCCCGAATTAAATCTGATTGAAACGGAGTGGGAAAGAATCAAAGAAGATGAATTAGCTGGTCAAATGTTTGAGAATGAATATGAATTAACCATCGCGGTAAGAGCAGCAATCGAAGCTCGTCAAACTAGTAAGGGCTTAGAAGTAAAAAGATTTAGATTTGGTGGTCAGCCTAGCCAGGATGAACAAAAATCCTAATCGGGTTTATTCTAGTTCTAGTCAACCGGAAAAATTCCATTAATTGTTTAATGAGAGGCTGAGGCAAAACTGACCATATTTATAGTTAATAGAAAATCTGGAAATGCAGTTTTCTTACTCTCTAGTGAAACCTATTCAGTTGGACGGAGGGAATACTTTTATATGCTTTTCTCTGGTAAACTTGTGGGTCAAATTTACTCTTAAATAAAGTTAACATAGTTAACTTTATTTATGTCCGACTACTTACGAAGTGCTTGTTGGATTTGTTCCTGTTGTGCAGGGGACAGTTTTTCTAAAGTTGTCTGGTAAGTAGTCAATCTGTCCCTTAGTCCTGTACGTCTGTGCAGTCTTTTACGGTACTTTTCTGGAATTATTTCCGGCCATGTTGGCGTTTTTTTTGCTATCTTTAGACTGTTATGGATTGAATGCAAAATCTCGCACAAACATTCGTGGAGCCAGTTTTCTTCTGTTGCCGAAATGGGATACCCAAAAAGCATCCTATACCCTATCTCCCCTATTCGTTAGTTGTCGTAGTCGATCAGCAAGAAATGCTTTCTCGACAGAATCACCAAGACGCTTTATCCCTGCCTTGATCTCTTCGGGATTATTACTCTGCATCAATTTGTTAATCTCATCAAGAGGGACTTGTGACATAGGTGGACGAACGTTAAAGCATTCCTCAATAATCGTATCGAATGTAGCGCCAAATGTTTGAATATCAGGATTTTTGACTTGAATTTTTCCGGCTTCGTTTTTGCTAAAAATAAAAACTTTGTCTCTCTGCATATCTGAGGGGACAAAAGGCGAGTGTGTTGTCAGCAAGCACTCTTGTTCAGGAGCTTTTGAAGATGCTCGGCGATCGCCATTTTCTGTAGGCAGATCGAGTATTCGGGAAATAAACTTCACTGACCATTGGGGATTGAAATGGGACTCAGGCTCATCCAGTAAAAAAAGCACATTAGTAGATGACAACATACAGAACGTTCCCAGAATCTGCACAAGCTGATGTTCGCCATCAGAAAGCCATTCATAGCCTACCTCTTTACCAGTCCCTTTAGCTTTAAATATAACCCGTTTAAATCCGAAGACCTTATCCTCATCTTGAGGTTCTGGAAGACGTGAATCAAATTTTCTTTCTCTAGTCTCTTTCCAAAAGCGCTTGCGTGTTTCCCTTGGAAGGGCTAAGTCATTTAACATTGCGAGCTTGTGGAATGACGAATATAAATCGAGGGTGTTGTTCCAAAAGGCTCGAAACGCTTCCCTGGTCTGGTCATTGATCCAATAGTCAAAGGTGTAAGTTTCTGTCTTGTCGTCATAGGTGTAGCAAGTGGCACAGCGTTTGAGATGGTCGAGATATTTTTCCAGTTCTTTAGTGAGTTGTATTCCTTTTCGGCTGCTTTGTGAACCTCCCCTGCTGAGAAGTTTGGGAACGGCACTATGTGCCAGTTGGACTATACAACGAAATGAATGCAGGTCTTGTAGTTGTGCGTCTCGTAGCAAAGCCTCCCACTGGACAACATCACCCAACAAAAGGTTTGCCAAGAGAACCTCAAGACGCGTTCCATAATCAATCAGCATTAATCTAGTATCAAAAATAAGTTGATCGCGCATCGCTGCCTTCAATGCTCTTGTGCCCACGTCGTCTGCATATCCACTACGGCTAACTAGGAATGGTAGACTGAGCGTTTCGTTATCGCCTGATGTATAGCCAATCACCATTTCAGGCAATAATGTACGAGTCTTAGGATCATTTATGTCGCAGTCTATCCAGTCGTATTCCTCTTCATCTCTCCGCTCGATCACAAGAGTTGGACGCTTTCTACCACTAGCTTTTTGTAAAATGCGGATGCGGACAGGTAGCTGCTCATCCTCTGGGTAAATGAGGTACTCAAGCTCGAATTCCAGGTCAGGATTTCCTTCAAGACGTTCTTCTTTAGGAATACATTTGTGAAACACACATTGAAAAATCTCTACTAGTACCTGTAAAAACTGAGATTTACCTGCACCATTCAGCCCAATTAGACATAAAGGATCGAACGCGGAATAGTCACTCAATGGACTTCGTAGCCGTAAGTCAAGTCCATCAAATAATCCACGACGGGTTTTATCTGAAATGATGTGAACTCTTA
Organism: uncultured cyanobacterium; assembly: GCA_963744145.1. GTDB lineage: Bacteria > Cyanobacteriota > Cyanobacteriia > Cyanobacteriales > CAWUOF01 > CAVUSO01. The sequence continues at coordinate 5,140,965 of CAVUSO010000001.1, forward strand.
AAAGTTTCATTTCTTAGTCCGAACGAAACACATCGTCCGCTCCTCTCGATCAAATATCTGCGTAAGACTTGGCTCGGCTTCACTCAGAAGTGCAAACAGAATGTTCTTCAGTGAATCGTAATCATCAGGAAGGTTTTTGCGGAGTTCATCAAATGAAAACCTGTCCTTGGGTAATTGGTGAATTGCTTCCTTAACAGATTCTTCGGTCATCTTGGTCATAGTTGTTTTTTTAGGAGTTAGGGATCTATTTGGTTGCGCTGGTTGTGCTGATCGTTCAACGCGAATCCGTTCTAACAGCACCGATGCTGGTTCATCGTTGGGGTCTTGGGATACCAATTCGCACGGTCTGATTCAAGAATCCCTAATGCCTCTGGCACGCTCTCGCGTTCGCCTTTAGAGCATAGGAGTGTCAAAGAGATTCCAGAGTTTGGCGACAATATCGTGGGTGATATTAATCATAGATAAATTTATTATACCCCTTGCTCGACTTACCCTGCGGGCTGTTGTTGGATAGATAACGCCAATCTTTTTTGTCACAAATCAATAGAGTCAGATTCCATTATTTAATGGTAAAATATCAATGATATTATACCGCGCTCTCTTGATAAAGACTATAATGGTTTTATTTGTTTAAGCAAATCTATGACGTTAACTAAATATGTTCTTTCTCAGCTACTGCTGAGATATTTTAGGAAGCTTACGGGATACTGATAGAATTTTAACAATGCAAGTGGATGATCAGCTCTGGGTTAATGGAGATGAAAATAAGTTAATGTCGGTTTGGCAAAATTTAGTGGGAAATGCAGTAGAATAGATAAGAAAGCAAAAGTCAAAAATATTTGTTTGTAGTAAGGGCTATCTTCCCTCAAATATTGAGCATTAGGGGACTAAAGTCCTTACTACGAACGATACTTTTGTAAGAAGTCTAATGTTTTGGGAATAGGGGTGGCAGAATGGGTTAGATTTATTATTCCAGAAAATGCGGCTGATGTGGTAACATAACCTATAGTTGTGTAATTAAATATTAACCATATTGAGAATTGCAGATCCAGGGTAATCAAGCATTCCTGCTTTCCGATCCCGCAAAACTTTGGTTAGTTCAGTCGGGTAGCATTGCTTTGTTTGCGGTTAGAGTTAAGGATGGAGTAGTGATCTCAGCCCGTCGTTATTTATTTAGTAGCGAACCGGGAGAGTTAGTTTGTGGGATGGGTATTGGTGGAGAACAGAGCGATCGCGCTATTTTAGCTGTAGGAATTCCTGGAGATAGTGCTACTAATGGAACTACGGAAATTGTTGAGATTGAGCGGGAACAATGGCAAGATTTACAATCAGCAAATCATGCTTATACAGTTACTTTAATTGCCACTTGGTGTCGAAAAATTCAGGGAGTATTTGCTGGAATTAGCGATTTAGAATTATCTAATATATCTGATGCAATTATTCCAGATTGGGAATTGTTAATGGGAGAATTGTCTCAACTTCATCGGATTTTTTGGCAAGGGATTGATTTAATTGTAGCACAAGAAAAAGCAGTAGGATTGGTCAATTTACAAGCCAGAGAAAAATTTAATCAACAGCAATTAACCCAAGCTTTATCAGAATTAGAATCCTTACTACCTGATCAACAAAAATTTGTCGAAACTGAAACTGATGCTCAGGGTAGTAATCAAAATGAATATTTACCTTTATATCTGGCTGCTGTTGCTGTTGGTAAAGCTTTGGGAATTAAGATTTATCTTCCAATTAACTTGAATCAAGATCCTTTAAATGCGATCGCTACAGCTTCTAGAATCAGGATTCGTCGCGTCTTATTAACAGATAATTGGTGGTCAAAAGATTGTGGACCTTTATTAGCTTATACCCGTGATGGAAATCACCCGATCGCACTGTTACCTAGGACAGCAGGACGTTACCAAGCTTTTGATCCTGTGCAACATATTCATCGACGAGTAGATGAAGAAATTGCCCTAACTTTGCTACCAATAGCTTATATGTTTTATTTGCCATTACCAGAGCGAAAATTAACAGCTTTTGATTTAATTTTATTTGCATTGAAAAACCGTCGTAAAGATTTGTTGATGCTATTATGGTCTGGGATAGGAATTACCTTGCTGGGGATGTTTTTACCTCAAGCTACCGCAATTTTGATTGATTTAGTAATTCCTGATGGTAAACGGAGATTGTTGATTGAAATTGGGTTAGGATTATTAGCTGGAGCGGTGGGGAGTTTGATTTTTCAATTAACTAGAGGACTCGCAATGATGCGATTAGAAATATTAGGAGATGCTGCTACTCAATCCGCAGCATGGGATCGGTTATTAAATCTTCCTGTACCTTTTTTCCGTCAATATTCAACGGGTGATTTACAATTGCGAGTATCAGCAATTAGTGCGATTCGTCATGAATTAGGTGGGGTGGCTTTGCAAACTTTATTTATCGCTATTGTCACCTTACCAAATTTAGGATTATTATTTTATTATAACTGGGAATTAGGTCTAATTGCCGCAGCGATCGCACTAATAATTTTGGGAGTAACTGGATTTTTAGGAATCGGGAATTTACGGATTACCAAACAATTGCAGAATTTGGAAGGAAAAATTTTAGGCTTAATGGTACAATTAATTAATGGAGTGGCAAAATTGCGGGTAGCAGGAGCAGAAGAACGGGCTTTTGCTAGGTGGAGTAAAGAATATAGTAAACAGCAAAGATTAAAGCTAAAAATCCAGCAATTAATCGATATTTCCGTGGTTTTTAATCAGATATTAATCCCCATAGCGCAGGTATTTTTATTTGCCACAGCAGCAATATTAATCCGGGGAGGGGGTGGGTTATCACCGGGAATATTTTTAGCATTTAATACGGCTTTTGGGATCTTAATTGCTGGGATAACAGGGTTGGGAGATGTGAGTGTAAATTTTTTAGCAGCGATCGCCTTATGGGAAAGAATTAAACCAATTATGCAAACAGAACCAGAGGTTGATCTAAATAAAACTGATCCTGGTCAGTTGTCGGGGAGATTGACCTTAAACCGCGTGACATTTCGATATCGAAAACAGGGAGTAGCAGTATTAAATAATGTTAGTCTCAAGGTGGAACCAGGGGAATTTGTGGCATTAGTCGGTCCTTCTGGTAGTGGTAAATCGAGTCTATTTCGATTACTTTTAGGTTTTGAAACACCCCAATCAGGGGAAATTTATTATGATGGTCAGGATTTGCGAGGATTAAACATCCAAGCGGTACGGAGACAATTGGGTGTGGTGATTCAAAATAGTCGATTGAATACAGCTTCAATCTTTGATAATATCGCTGGAGGTGCATTAATTACCATGGATGACGCATGGGAAGCTGCTCATCAAGTTGGTTTAGCAGAAGAAATCGCAGCGATGCCCATGGAAATGCACACAGTGGTAAATGAGGGAGGAAATAATTTGTCAGGAGGACAGCGACAGAGATTATTAATTGCCAGAGCATTAGTATTAAAACCGAAAATTTTGTTATTAGATGAATCAACCAGTGCTTTGGATAATAAAACTCAAGCGATCGTCACCGAGAGTTTAGATAAATTAAAAGTCACCCGTGTGGTAATAGCTCATCGTCTGAGTACAATTCGCCAAGCCGATCGGATCTATGTGTTACAATCTGGACAAATAGTAGAAGAAGGTAAATTTACAGATTTAATTGCTCAAAATGGTTTATTTGCACGTTTAATGAAACGGCAAATTGCTTAAAACACTATTTAACTAAACATCCAGACGGGAACCAAGGTTGATAAGTTATAGTAACAGGAAGAGCCGTTAAAATCACTTGTCCTTTTTCGTTAACCATCCAGTTTTTAGCTTCAACAATTCGATCAGGTCTCGTTATTTGCGAAGGCATAAATTTTTTATTTTGGGGGATAGCGTGAGAAATTTGTTCTTCTGTTAATGGATTTGTGGGTGGGCTGAGAACTTCCCAATTAGACAATGTTGATTCAGCCGTAATCACATCGTGAGGATTGGTAGGTAAACCACCACTACCAGTAAATGTAAATTGATTTTTATATCCATCTACATGAGAACAACTTTTATAAATTTGATTGTTGATATTGAGAACTTTCTGGGAGATATTTAAAATTCCTTTACTAGGGTCCAGATCAGGAGTTTTAATCTGCACCACCCCATTGAATTTCAAACCTGCTGCCGAACTAGCCGTGATTTGTTCACTCGGTGTAGGCGCAAAAACAGATTTAGCATTAATTAAAATATTACCACCATAACCTTGGAAAGCATTAGCAGTAATTGTACTATTTTCCAAAAGGGTAATACTGCCAGTAGGTAAATCAAGAGTTATATTACCACCAACCCCAGTGCCACCAGCTTCAGCAGATAATTTACTGTGGTGACGTAAAAGTAATTGTTGTGCCGCTAAATCAATATTACCACCACCAGCACTAGCAGCACTAGCTGTAACTGTGGCACCCTGATCAATAATTAATTTGTTAGTGCTAATTCGTAAATCACCAGCCATACCACTCCCTTGACTTTCAACGAACAATCTACTGGGAACGGAAAGACCATTGTTATCAATACCTGTACCAGTTACTTCGATCGAATTCGAGGCTTTTATAGTTAAATCTCCACCCATCCCACTAGTACCAGTAATTGTCCCCGCTGAAACTTTAGCCCCACCCTGGATACTTAAGCTCCCAGTAGTAATTGTCACACTGCCACTATTACCAGTAGCACCTTGGTCAACTTGAGAAAATAAACCAGAAGGATATAGACCATCGGCTGATCTACCAACTACTTCAATAGAACCAGTAGCATTAACAGCTAAGTTTCCACCTTGACCAATTCCAAAAGTGCCAACTTCGACCTGAGAACCATTTTGCAGCAGTAAATTTCCTGTATTGATAGCCACGTTTCCTCCATTTCCTTGGCTACCAGGATTACTTACAGCAGATATATAGCTCCCCCCCATTAGTTGAATATCTGAGGCATTTATGGTCAATTTAGCAGCATTACCGTTAGCAAAAGTAGAAGTAGTAATCTCAGGCTGTCCTTGCATGATTAACTGTTTGGTATTGACAGTAAGATTACCAGCATCTCCATTATCCGTCGTGGTCGCAAATAAACCAGTTGAGCCATCGCCCATTATTTGCACCGAATCACTAGCATTAACAATCAGGTCACCAGCAGTTCCCGAACTGTAAGTGCTAGTTGATGCAACTCCAGAGTTTTGAATCACCAATTTGCTGGTATTAATGGTTAAATTGCCACCATGTCCGCTCCCTTCTTTCCCGATCCTGGGGTTAATACCAGCAGATGATCCAACTACCTCAGTTAACAAAGCGCTGGGAAAAGTTCCATCGGCAGATTGTCCGATTATTTCTACTAAATCGGTGGTGTTGACTGTTAAATTGCCTCCCGGTTTAGTTCCTAATGTAAGAGATATAATTTCAGAACCATCAGTGAGACTCAATCGTTGTCCTTGGACATTGATATTACCCCCACCATCTCCACTCGTATCGACGATCGCTCCCTGAGATAGTTGGATGTCACCGAAATTTTTTATCCCGGCATAATTGAAAAGATAGCCATTTCCATTTACCCCCAGAGTAACAGTACCTGCGACCGCTACACTGCCCAGTTCAATTTGTCCAGATTCTGCGGTCAGATTACCACCTGTTAAAGTTAAGTTACCACCGAGCAGAGCTAAGGTTTTTCCTAGAGGGACTTGGAGTCCTACTACTTGGTTATTGCTATTGGTAGTTTGGGATTGATTGATGATTGAGCCAGGATTAGCCCCAAATTGTAGCCCAATCGGCATATTTATGCTTAATAGTGGGGCTTGAGGCTTGATCGCACTAAACTCAGTCCCATTGGCAAATTTTAAACTGTTGGCAGTTGTGGCAAAAAATGATCCACCTATATTTAAGCTAGCATGAGGACCAAAAATGATGCCATTAGGATTAATCAAAAATAAGTTAGCTGGGACATTCGCTTTGAGTAAACCATCAAGGTTGGAAGGAGAGCTACCTGTAACCCTAGTAATTATATTCTGAACGTCAGTAGAATTATTGAAAAAAACTGTATTACCAGTAGGAACGGAAAATTGACTAAAGCTGTGGAATAGGTTTCCTCCAACTGTAGTACCACCAGTAATATGACTGATATTTCCTTGGGGGGTAACGATAGAATTGACTGGAAGGCTGGTATCGGGAATAATTGTTTGGGGAAATGAGGGGGTGCCTATCGCTAACCAGACCCATGTTAGGCTATTGGCAATCCACACAAATTTAATGCCTGGTTTCATTGGCAATTCAACCTCTGACAAGTTTAAAAATTTTTCTATTGCGTAAAAATACTGATAGATCAAAGAGCCTACTAATTTTTATAGTAGCCCTTGGATCAATAAACTAATTAGGTTTTTTAAAAAAATAAATTAAAGACTTGATGAAGATTGCTCTAAGTGTATTGACAAGGGTAAAATGACTTAGGTATGGTAATGACAAGGGTTAGTTGTAAGAACAACTTCTAGCCGACAACCACTTATCCGCAATTTTTCTTAAGGGTAAAGGTTAGAATGTTGTCAGTGATTATTATTTGATTAAATCTAATGGGAGACTAAAACAATGTCAGCACAAAAAGAGTCAAAAAAATCAAAAAGTACCAAGCCAGAAACTGCTAAACCAGATTCCTCAGAGCTATCAATGGTAGAGCTAGATACTATTGCTGGTGGTAGAGCAGCACAAAGCGCCAAAAGCCTTTGATGGCGATCGCAATTCGCCAAAAATAGTTTAGAACAGCTCTTAAATCAGAATAATTATAAACTGAGAGAGAAGCAGATAAAGATTGTTTTTGACCTTTTTCAGGGGGGACAAGCAAAAAGTTTGCTGTCCCCTCTCGGTTTTTCATTTTCAGCAGTTGAGAGGGTAACAGCGAAGGTGAAAATGAGGTAATATCTTCTTTTGGCTAGCAATTGCAGTTTTGGGTGGTGCCATGAGTGATCGTCCCATACACTCTCAAGCAGAATTAATCAAAATCCTTGAACGTGCCAGCACCCTCAAGGAACGTTTGGGTGGAGAATTTATTAGCGATCGCGAACAAATTAAAGAAGATCAAATTAATTGCTATTTGGAAGAGTGGTGCCAAGTTGTTGGGGCAGGAGATTTAGAAAGATTTGAAAAACGCTTATCCTGGGATGGGTTAAATTTAGAGAGGGTATTACCCATTCTGACGGCTGTCCGTTTAAAAGATGACCAAAATCTGCCCCACTGGTTAGAAACTTTAACCAATGGTCTGAAAGCTGCAACTTTGTTCGATCTCAATCAGCCATCTGACTATCCTCAACTTCCATTTGTCGAGGTCTTTTTACCCTTAATTAATTTAGCTCGAACTAAAGTAATTGCTAAAACTGGTTCAAGTTATGAATTAATGACAAAAACTGCTCATCAAAACCTAGAATTCAGTCTCCTCGAATTTTTAGTACATTTAGGCTCGCGATCGCTGCAATTAGAATTTGCGGTTTTTTGTGGGGGTATTCAAACTAATAACAGTCTCTCGGATTTAGCGAGTGAAAGTAATAAAGCACAATATCTAAAATTTGTCAAGGGGTTATTAGAGGGAGGATTACTACTTTTTTTCCAAGAATATAGTGTCTTAGGGAGGTTGATTGCTACCACTGTAGATTTATGGGTAGATACCACCGCAGAATTTATGGTCAGATTAGCAACAGATTGGACAGAAATTCAGCAAACTTTTCAACCGAAAAAGGAACTAGGAAAAGTCATCGCGATCGCACCTAATCTATCTGAGCGACATCACCAAGGACGGACAGCACTCGAACTGACCTTTGCTGCGGGTTTAAAACTAATTTATAAACCGAAAAACTTAGGGTTAGACATCGCTTATATTAACTTACTCAACTGGTTTAATCAAGAAAAGTTACCATTAAAGTTCAAATTAATCAAAATTCTCAACCGGGATGATTATGGTTGGGTAGAATTTATCGAAAATCTTCCCTGTCTTAATCAAGAAGCAGCACAACGCTATTATCAACGGGCAGGAATGTTATTAAGTTTAATGTATCTTTTAGATGCAAGGGAATGTAACTGCGAAAATATTATCGCTAACGGAGAATATCCAGTTTTACGCGAACCAGAAACCTTAATGCACCCTCGATTTCAAGAAGATGAGTTACCAAATGAAGATCGAGGAGTTCAGGTTCTTGCTAATTATCAGCTTGGTAATTCTGTGATCCGAACTGGTTTCTTACCCCGTTGGAAAATAAATTCTAGAGAACAATATTATGACGATAGTGGATTATGGGGAATGGGTGAGGGAAGAACAGCAAAAGCGAATTTACCTAAATTAGGCAATACCTATTTATCACCAACTGATTACCTGGAAGAAATCGTAAATGGTTTTCAGGTAATGTATCTATTTTTAATCAAAAAGAGAGACAAATTAATTACCTCCAATAGTCCATTAGCAGAAATAGCACAACAATCAGTACGCTTTCTTTTTCGGACTACTAAAGTCTATAATTTTATCTTAAATAAAATCCTCCAACCCAAATTTATCCGGACTGGGATTGATTGGAGTATTCAGCTTGATATTTTGGACAAAGCTCTCCTTGATTCGCAAACAGTCCATCCCTGTTGGAGTCTCGCTAAAGCAGAAAAGAAATCTCTGGAATTAATGGATATTCCTATATTTACAGTCAAGGGAAATAGTCGTGATTTAATCATTGCTCCTGGTGAAAAGATTGAGAATTTTTTTAATCAATCGAGCGAGCAGAATGTGATTGATAAATTCCACCAATTACATGAGCGAGATTTAAACAAGCAAATCGAAATTATTCGTAATTCTATTTATATCCTAATTGCTCATCAAACTCAACCAAAAATAAATAATAGTTCCCATCACCATTCTGGGAAAAAGTCAGGAATTTTAACAGCAAAACAACTAATCGCAGAAGCAGTAATAATTGGTGAAGATTTAAAAAAACGGGCGATTATTTCTACCCAAAAGGGTATGATTTGGATGGGATTAAATCAGCTAGCTAAAGCTGAATATTTCCAATTAAATCCCCTTGGATATGACCTTGACAATGGGATTGCAGGAATAGCATTATTTTTCGCAGCTTTAGCAAAAGTTAGTGATCAAAAATGGGGAGAATTTGCTTTAGCAACATTGCAACCTTTACGTCAAAATTTACAGAGTCATAACCTAGATGGAAATATCTTCCAGAACATGGGTATTGGTGGTGCGAAAGGATTGGGTGCGATTATTTATGTATTGGTAAGAGTGAGTGAATTTCTCTCAGCACCAGACATGATCAAAGATGCTAAAAAAGTAGCTGCTCTGATTACCAAAGATAAAATTACTAGCGATCGCTATTTAGATATTTTTTCTGGGTCAGCTGGAGCAATTTTAGGATTATTAGCTTTATATGAGATTGAGCGAGATCAAAAAGTTTTAGAAACTGCCATAGCTTGTGCCCATAATATATTATTCCATCTATTTAAAAGCAATTCTAGTTTCAGTAGAGGGAAATTTTTAAATTCCAAATTGCCCATCAGTTTTTATCAGGGTTATACCGGAATCGCTTATGCTTTACTACGATTATATAAAATTACTAATCATGTCAATTTTTTAGAAGCAGCAAGTGAAATTATCATAGACTGCAATAATTCCAGGCAAAATTTACACCATATTTGTGATTATTATCTTGGTGATTTAGCCCAGATATTAACTGATAATAAGAAGGAAATCAAGCAAAAATTTAAAACCGGATTAAAACCCAATGGAGAATTAAAATTACAGGGTGTGGATAATCTCTATGAGGGGAATTTTGGGATGATCGAGATTGCGTTACTTACGAGTCAAAAGCTGAATCTTCATGAGGGTTTAGAAATTGCTAACAAACAAGCAAGTTGGGTAATAAATAGAGCAAAACATACAGGTGGGTTTAAATTGTTTACTAACCTTCCCACCGATGCGTATACCCCCAGTTTTTTTTCAGGAAGTGCGGGAATTGGTTATGAACTTTTGCGATTAGCTGCTCCAGAATTATTTCCTTCCGTGATCCTCTGGGAATAAAAGAGGTTATAATTAGAAATATTCAGGTTGCGAAATTATTCTTTATGAAAATTATGACAGTACCTCTGTTCCAATTCCAGGGAATGAATAATACTGACATTAATTGGTTAGTCAGTATTGGTAAAAGAGAAAAATTTGCCCCAAACACCATCTTGATTCAGGAAGGACAAATAGTAAATAGTATTTATTTTATCCTAGTCGGTGGATTAAGTATTTCTCTAGCAGGATTAAATGGAGAAAATCAGGAAATCGCTAGATTAGGAAATGGTGAAATTGTCGGAGAAATGTCTTGGATGGATCATCACCAGTCCCCCATCACAGCATTAGTGGTCGATTCCGCAGAAATTCTGGAGATTACCCATGAAAAATTACAGATAAAAATCAAACAGGACCACGGATTTGCAGCTCGGTTTTATCAAGCAATGTCAATCGTTTTTTCTGATCGACTCCGAGGGATTTCTGATTTGTTAGCACATAGTAAGATTGTCCCTGGACAACCGTTGCGAAAAGTGCTGTTAGTTTTTAATGAATTAATCGATCGCGATATTGATTGGATAATTGAATTTGGTCACAAAGAGAGATTTTCTCCTGGTCAAGTTTTAATTGAACAAGGTAAATCTTTAGATGCTATATATATTTTGTTGAAAGGAAATATCGGCATCTATATTAATATTATAAATGATCATGAAAAAATTAGTAAAGAAGTTGCTCGCTCTGCTAGTGGTGAAATTTTAGGAGAAATGTCCTTTATTACTGGTGCGAATGCTTCAGCAACAGTAAAAATAATTGAAACTTCGGAAGTTTTAGTGTTACCGTGCAAGTTTTTATCAGCAAAATTGCAAAAAGATTTAGGATTTTCTTCCCGATTTTATCGAGCGATCGCGATAGTTCTATTAGATCGACTTAAAGATCGACTCAAACAAAGTGGTTATGCTCGAATTGCTTACGATCAAGCTAAACATCTAAATGAAGAGCAGGAATATCAGGATGAAATTGACCTTGATGCTTTAGATTATGTTTCTTTAGCTGGGTTAAAATTTGATTGGTTACTCAAACGCTTACAAGCAAATTAAAGTAGACATATATGCTTGAAAAAAAGCGTAAAATATTCCGGAAAGAGTCTTTAGAACGATTATCATCTCCGGAAAGATTAGATCGACTAATGCAAGTCATTAGTCCGAAGGGTTGGTTAAATTTAGGAGCTTTTACTTGTCTGATTTTATTAGGATTAGGTTGGAGTGTACTCGGAAAAATCCCGATTACTGTGACTGGTAAAGGAGTCATTGTCAATCCTCGTCAGATGATAGAATTACAATCACCAATTACGGGACAGTTACAGAAATTAAATATCAAAGTAGGAGATTGTTTTAAGAAAGGAGATATTTTGGCTGAATTAGCACAACCGGAATTACAAAAACAACTGCAACAACAACAAAATAATCTGGCTGAATTACAAAAACAAGATCGACAATTAAGTGCGATCGCAACAGCTAGAATTGAGATAGAAAAGCAAAATTTAGCCCAGCAAAGACAAAATAAACTGCAACGTCAAAGAGATCAGGGGGAATTAGCGATCGCAGTACGTGAGCAAGAAGTAAAAGCAATCCAAAAAGAGCGAGAAAATCTCAAACAACAGCTAGCAAATAATCAGGGATTAACACCGATATTAGCACAAAGATTAAAAATTCGCCAAGATTTAAAAATTGAAGGTGCGGTTTCAACTGATAATCTGTTAGAAGCAGAACAAGCTTATCGGAATAATCTGAATGAAATTGCTAATTTACAAGCTCAAATTCAGGAACTAGAAGTTAGAGAAATTAAAGCTAATCAAACCTATAAAGACACCCAAAGTCAAATTAGTGATTTAGACTTCCAATTACAACAGCTCAATAGTCAAGAAAAAAACCTGATTCAACAAAATTTAGAAGCGATCGCAACTCGGAGTAATAAAATCCAAGAAGTAAAACGAGCGAGCGCTCAACTCGAACTGCAATTGCAACATAATAGTAAAATTATTTCACCCCAAACTGGCTGTATGCTAGAAATGACGATGAACAATGGACAATTTATTACACCTGGGACTAAACTAGGTACGATCGCAACGCAAGATTTAACTAATAAAATTGTCAGTTTAACTTATTTTCCCATTAAAGATGGTAAACAAATTAAACCGGAGATGACGATCCAAATTACTCCTGACACTGTACCCCGAGAGCGATTTGGAGGAATTATCGGTAATATTGTTTCCATTACCCCATTTCCGATTACCAAAGAAGAAATATCGAGAATTGTGGGTAATCCGGAAATTGCTCAATCCCTCGTCTTTGAAGGAGGACAAATTCAAGTTATGGCCGAAATGAAAAGGAATTATAGTAATATTAGTGGTTATCAGTGGTCTTCTTCCCATGGTCCAGATTTGCAAATTACCACTGGAACTACTACTACAGCTCGAGTAACTGTAGGAGAACGGGCACCTATCACCTTTATTTTACCATTTTTGAGAGCTAATACTGGAATTTATTAATATTTAGATTTTGCCAGGATGATGGAAAAGCTCCTCAACTATCTTAGGTCTTTTTATCTCCTATTGCTCAGGTTCAAAACCAAAATTCAAACATCTTTATTCCCCAACTTCTACCAGTATCGAAAACGGGAAAGAACTCCGACAGTATTACAAATGGAAGCAGTAGAATGTGGTGCTGCTGCTTTAGGAATTATCCTAGGTTACTACGGAAGAATTGTCCCATTAGCAGAATTACGCAAAGAATGTGGAGTCTCAAGAGATGGTGCTAAAGCTTCTAATATTCTCAAAGCTGCTAAAAATTATGGACTCACCGGTAAAGGATTTAAAAAAGAGCTAGAAGCAATCAAAGAAATTCGCTGTCCTTATATTGTATTTTGGAATTTTAATCATTTTTTAGTAGTAGAAGGATTTAGTAAAAAACGAGTTTATCTAAACGATCCAGCGACGGGACCTCGTCCTGTTACTTGGGAAGAATTTGACGAATCTTACACCGGAGTCATCCTGGTGATGGAACCAGGAGTAGACTTTGTTAAAGGTGGACGTAAACCTAATATTATCTTCGCATTATGGGAAAGATTACGGGATTCATTAGGAGCGATCGCTTACTGTTTGTTAGCAGGATTACTATTAGTTATTCCTGGATTAGCTATCCCAGCTTTTACCCAGATATTTGTTGATCAAATTTTAATTCAAAACCGACAAGAATGGTTAAATCCCTTGCTTTTGGGTCTGAGTGCGACAGCTTTAATTCGGGGATTATTAGCTACATTGCGGTTTAAATATCTCCGCTATTTAAAAATTAAACTAGCTGTCACCATGTCGAGTGAATTTATTTGGCATATTTTGCGTTTACCGATTAGTTTTTATGCTCAAAGATTTGCAGGGGAAATTGCCAATCGAGTCCGGATTAATGATCAAGTTGCTGATATCCTATCAGGTCAATTAGCGACAACTATTATTGATATGATTATGATGATTTTTTATGGAATTGTCATGAGTGAATATGATTTAATTTTGACCATGATCGGGATTTTTTTCGCTAGTATTAATTTAGTCGCTTTAATGCAACTATCCCGTTGGAGAGTAGATGCTAATTTACGGTTAGGACAGGAAGAAAGCAAAGCATCAGGATTTGCGATCGCGGGATTGCAAAGTATTGAAACTATAAAAGCATCTGCACTAGAATCAGACTTTTTTTCCCGGTGGTCTGGTTATTATGCTAAAACTATCAACGCTCAACAAGAACTAGACCTGCAAAACCAAGCATTGGGAACTTTACCAATCTTTCTAAATGCAATTACCTCGATTTTAATCTTAGTAATTGGTGGGTTACGAGTCATAGAAGGTAATTTGAGTATTGGGATGTTAATTGCTTTTCAAAGTTTGATGGAAAGTTTTCTAGAACCAATTAACCGTTTCGTTAACTTGGGGAGTAAAATCCAAGAACTAGAAGGTGATTTAAGTCGTCTAGATGATGTTCTCAACAACCCCATTGATCCGCAAATGAAATTAATTGAGAACCAAACCCAATTATCCGGAGCTGCTAGATCGACCACAACATTGATGGACGATTATCGGTTACAAGGTTATGTGGAACTGCGAAATATTTGCTTTGGGTACAGTCCAGTTGATGCACCTTTAATAGAAAATTTTAATCTCCAAATCTACCCCGGACAACGAGTAGCATTAGTAGGAGCAAGTGGTTCAGGAAAATCGACAGTTGCTAAATTAATTAGCGGATTATACAATCCTTGGGAAGGAGAAATTCTGTTTGATGGAATACTCCGGGAAGAAATTCCCCGAGCAGTCTTAATTAATTCGATCGCTATGGTAGATCAAGAGATTTTATTATTTGCTGGTACGATTCGCGAAAATTTAACTTTGTGGGATAATTCGATTCCCGATCGATATTTAATCCAAGCTTGTCAAGATGCAGCGATCGCTGATGTAGTAATATCTTTAGAAGGTGGTTATAATGCTTACCTACTGGAAAGTGCAGGAAATTTAAGTGGTGGTCAACAACAGCGATTAGAAATTGCTCGTGCTTTGGTAAATAATCCCAGGATTCTGATTATGGATGAAGCAACCAGCGCTCTTGATCCGGAAACTGAAAAAATTATTGACCAAAACCTGCGACGACGCGGTTGTACTTGTATTATTGTCGCTCATCGACTTACCACAATTCGTGATTGTGATTTAATTATGGTATTTGAAAAAGGCAAAGTAGTTCAACAGGGAACCCACGAAGAATTATGGCAAGAACAAGGTATATATGCAGAATTAATTAGCAGCGAATGAAATACAATCTTTATATAATTTGAATAAATCCCCAAGAATTGCATCATTTAGGACAAAACCATGACACAAGTTAACTTATCCCAAATCATTGCAGTCAATATCCCACCCATCCTAACACTGAAAATTACCCACGAACAATTTATTGAGTTAACGCGAGTGAACCGAGACTTACAATTAGAAAGAACTAGTACAGGAGACTTGATTATTATGCCACCAACAGGAGGTACTACAGGTAATAGAAATTTAGATATTGAAGGACAACTCTGGTTATGGAACCGTCAAACAAAACTTGGTAAAACATTTAACTCTTCGACAGGTTTCCATCTCCCTAATGGTGCCAATCGTTCCCCTGATGCAGCTTGGGTAAGTCAAGACCGATGGGACACACTCACCAGAGAGCAACAAGATGAATTTGTCCCTCTTTGCCCTGATTTTATAGTAGAATTGCGTTCCAAAAGCGATAATATGGAACCACTACGAGCCAAAATGAAAGAATACATAGAAAATGGTACTCGTTTAGGTTGGTTGATTGACAGAAAAAACAAAAAGGTGGAAATTTATCGACCCGATCGGGATGTGGAAGTCCTTAATCATCCGACAACTTTGTCTGGTGAAGATATCTTACCTGGGTTTATGTTAGATTTAACAGAAATATGGCAATAATTATTTGGTGAGTCATTGAATAGCCTCGATCGCGTCAAAAATTTTTAAAATTGAGGTAAAATCAGATGACAAGAACCAATTATTTTAGTTTTAAGATTGGCGATCGCCAAGACAAGGATAGGTATTTTTCCCAGTCTCAGAGTCGAGTGTAGATTGTGATGTCAGTGGAGGATTGTTCAGTCTTGAGGTTGATAGAACCAGAGCGAATTTTGTATTTAGCAGTTACGATAGATACAGCGGATGACCTGTTGATGAAGTACAGTAAGATTTGGCATGAATGGCGATCGGTTAAAGTCGCTTGTGAGTGATCTGTGTTGGTTGGGCAGGTTTATGATAGTTATCTGTTTGCAGCAGAATTAATTGGTGAACCTGCCCCTACAAATCCCGGTTGATTGTGATCATAAATTCATTCACCTGCCCCTACAAATCCTGTTAATCTTGTAATCCTCTAATCCTGATCGATTTTTTGGTGAATCCCTGTAGGGGCGGGTTCACCGATGAACTTGCTACACACAAATAACCCTTGTGCCGAGCGTAGTCGAGGTATTAATGAACCCGCCCTGCCCCACAGATCACCTTGATGAACTTCATAAACCTGGAATAGGCTGTATCTCCCAAAATATCCTTAAACGAACCGTATTGCAAGTGATATTTGATCAGGAACGCGATCGCTATCAAGTTCTTAATATTGGTTGGCAAGAGCTAACGCGAGTATTTGGTTGTATTATTTATGTAGAAATCAAAGATGGTAAAATTTGGATTGAACGGGATGGGATAGAAATCGGTGTTGCCAATGAATTAGTAGAAGCTGGAGTTCCTAAGCAAGATATAGTTCTGGCATTTCAAGCTCCCTATAGACGGAAATTTACTGAGTTTGCGGTTGGTTAAAGTACTAGGTGGGATGTGTTCAGTTATGTTTTAGAAAGACGATTAAGTTATTGGGGTGATATTTTCCTTCCTTTAGAGAATGCGAAAGATTATTTCTTACTGATTTAATCGGGTATTTTTAGTGAGCGATCGCTCACTTTACAGTTTTTTGATGAGTTAGACTAAGATAGGTTGGTGAGGTTGGGAGTTGGTGGATATCTATGCCATAATTATGAAAGAATTAAATTAACGATGAACCATGACAACTAATGTTGAAATTAACGAAGAATTAGTGAAAGTGGCATTGCAGTTAACCCAGTTCAAAACCGAAAAAGAACTGATTGAATTTGCTTTGCAAGAATTAATCCGTACCCGTAAAAAGCCAAATCTACTTGATTTAAGTGGACAAATTCAATTTGCACCTGACTACGACTATAAAACCTTGCGGTCAAACCGAAATGTTTCTGATTGATACCTCAGTCTGGATTGGTGTTTTTCGCGACAGAACAGGTAAAGTTCGTCAATCCCTCGAATTAATAATCCATGATGAAAGTATTTTTCTGAGCCGATTTACTCAGATGGAACTTTTACAAGGTTGTCGAGATGAGCGCGAGTGGATACTATTACAAACTTATCTCCAACAACAAGACTACATTGAGCCAATGCCTAATACTTGGGTAGCGGCGGCTAGGATTTATTATGATTTGCAACGACAGGGGTTAACGGTTAGAAGTAGCATTGACTGCTGTATTGCTCAACTCGCGATCGAACACCAACTTATTTTAATTCATAACGATCGGGATTTTGAAACAATTCAGAGGGTGCGATCGTTAAATTGCTTGCACTTCCGACCTGAAAATAATTAAAGGAAACAATAATGCTATGCTATTCTGCTAAAGCAGTAGTCCGACGGCAAGGTTTACTCAACTCTAAGAAAACTAAAACTCCAGTAACATTACCCATTGACAGCGATGTATTGGAGTAGTTCAAATCTCAAGTTTGCCCTGATCCGACTCAGAAATGATCAAAATTGAAAATAGGTAAAAACGATGTCAACAGTTTATCATTTAAAAGCCAGTGAACTAGGTCATGATTTTTTAGAAGACATCAAAGCAACTTTTGGAGATAAAGAGATTGAAATAATTGTCTCTGAATTTGATGAGACCAAATATCTTTTGAAATCAGAAGTCAATAAGAACCGACTTTTGAGAGCCATTGAAAATGTTAAAAATGGTAAAAATTTAGTTGAAGTTAACTTACAGGATTTGCAATAAGTAGAAGAATTTTTTTTGAATCCCTACTATATACAGATCGCAACCTATAAAAGTTTGGTTAAAAGCTTGGGGTACAGCGATCGCAAAGACAAGGATAGAAATTTCAGTCTAGATTACCAGTCTATTAATCCCGATTAACAAAAGCAACATAATATATATGTTTAAAGTAGGAGCGAACGCGAAAGCGTGCTGTAGATATCAGCATTCCAGCAGATCAGTTATAGATTAAAACCAGGAATTTATTTCTGGAATGCTTCGCCATTCTTCCTAATTGTTTGAGGTAGTCCGGGTAATAAAATGCGAACTGAACCACAGTGTAATCATCGCTTTTCATTAACCTGGAATAGGCTGTATAGGCATCACCAATAACGTAATTCCTGCACGACCAACAACACAGACAGACTGATTAGGAATTAAAGTCATTTGATACTCTAATTTGTAAAGTCGTGCTGGCCAATAAGTTCCCTGACATTTGACTCTCCCTGGATGTTTTGACGAAATTGTTTCATTAACAATTCCTTCAATTGCTTCAGGAAATAATTCCGGTTTATCGTTACTAAAAAACATTCTGTTTTACCTAAAAATATCCTAAAAAATCTGAGTTTAAAAGTTGTTAATAATTACGGGTGGACTTGATCGCGCAGGTGGATAATTTGGATATACTGGTTGCAAGTAAATCGGTTGTTGATAAGGTGGTTGCGGGTAGTTTGGGTATGTTGGTTGTTGATAAGGTGGTTGCGGGTAGTTTGGGTATGTTGGTTGTTGATAAGGTGGTTGTGAATAGTTTGGGTATGTTGGTTGTTGATAAGATGATTGTGGATAATTTGGATATGGTGATTGTTGATAAGGTGGTTGTTGATAAGGTGGTTGTTGATAATTTGGTTGTGGATAATTTTGTACTGGATTATTTGGATATCCAGACTGGTCATAATTTGGTGTTAGGATACTTGGATATCCTGCTGGTGAATTATCGCCAATTCCTGGAATACCAGTTACATTATTTGGAGGATTGATATATGGTTGATTAGCGGGTAATCGTTGGGTACTGGAACCACGCAATATACCATCTACAGCATTGCGTCCCAAAATATCAAGTATATTTTTAAGAGGTATGGCTAAAGAACTTTGGGCATTAAAAATAACCATGGGAATGGATATTATGATCCCGACAGCTATTTGACCAAATTGCTTTTGAAATCGATTAGTTTGAGTAATCATGTTTTTACTCGCTTTTTTAGCTAAAGACTTGAGATTAAGAGGGCGATCGCAATTTCTATAGGAATCGCGATCGCCAAGTTTAGTTAACGTTTAATTGCTACTTACCATCCACGCTTCCGCATAAAAGCATCTGCATATTGATTTGGCATTCGCTCATAGCAATTGGCTTGACCATTTTCAACTCGCATCGCAATAGTCCATCGCATGGCAGTTTTGATAGCACCATTTCGCCAACCTGTGTAGTAAGTGTCTGCGACTTTGTTAACACATCGGTCAACTAAAACTCCGTCTGCACGACTACGGTATTGGTTTTGAACAGCTTGTGTTTCCTGTGGACTCAGGTTAGTCATAAATACTTGTTTGTTCCAAGGAGTCCAAAGATTGCTGACTATTGCGTTCCAGTTATCATTAAGAAAATTGGCTGCTTCACTCAAAGAAACGGCTTGAGCAGATTGGGTGTTGATGCTGGTTAAACTTAAAACAGTGGTTGTAGAAAGAACAGCAACACCAGCCGCAAATTTAGTAAAACAACGAGCAGTTTTGTTGTTTAGCATTTGGAAATCCTCATGTACTTGTTTGAAAATGGAGCCGATGGTTTCTCTGCATACCTGTAGCAAGTTGCTGCTAAGTAGTTGTGGTGTGCAGGAGCATCTGAAAAAATCTTCTGGTAGTTATCAGGTTTTGTCGTGGGGAGAAAAAGGAGTTAAGAACGGACTTAAGATTTTCTGATAAAATCGTGAAAAGCTAGAGACAGAGAGACTTTCCTCACTGTCAAATTTAGATATTAAAATCCTTAACTACCTTAAAATCGAGAATAAAGCTCTTATCTGCCGTAGGGATGACCCAAGTCCAAAAATTCTGATTTAAGAGACACAATTACATGACTCAACAAAAAGCAAGACGCGATCGCGGTCGCATATTAACTGACAAAGGATTGAAAAAAGTCTGGGATGCTATCAACGAAAAATTTCCAGATAAGCCCACATTTCAAGCCATATCGGATCTGACTGATCCATTGATCAATCCAAATTCCGTCTATTCTGTTTCTGTTGATACTGTTTCTAATATATTGAATCGACGAGCTGGGGCTGACAAAGTAAGGATTGAAAGCCTTTTTACTGCTTTTGGGCTAAAACTAGATGCAAATGACCATATTTCGGTCAAAGATTATGATTTTGCGGAGAGTGAAAGGGCGATCGCAATTCCTTTAGGGCCAAACATGAATTTTGTGGGACGTGAAGGGGCGATCGCTGATCTTAATACTCGTATTCAACAAGGTGCAAAAATTATCGTTATACAAGCATCTGGTGGTGTGGGCAAAACGACTTTAGCACAAAAATATCTTAGAGCTGGAAGTTTTGACTTGGTGTTGGAATTTCTGATGGCAAAGGAGAAAGAAAATATTACCCCTGTTGAAAGTGTGATTGAAGAATGGCTGAAGTCGGACTTTCAGGAAGAACCTGGGCGGGAATTATCCATAATGCTAGGAAGACTGAAAAGACAACTCCAGACACGCCGAGTTGGGGTGTTAATTGATAATCTGGAACCCGCACTAGATGGACAAGGCAGATTTATTGAACCTCATCGTCGCTATGTTGAATTGTTGCGAGTTTTGGCAGACGATTCAGTACAGTCTGTGACGCTCATTACCAGCCGCGAACCTTTGGCTGAATGTGTAGGTGTTACCAAATATTCGTTACCTATTCTTGACTACAAATCCTGGCAAGATTTTTTTAGCCACCGCAATATTGATATAGATGAGACAACTCTAAAAGAAATCCATAAAGCTTATGGTGGTAATGCCTTAGCGATGACTATTTTATGCGAGCCAATACAACAAGATGGAGGAATGGTAGCTTATTGGCAAGAACATAAAGTTGAAGCTGACTTATTGGTGGAGCTAGCTGTAGAAAACCTTGTAAAAGAGCAGTTTAATCGTCTCGAAAAAATTGACCCCGAAGCATATAAACTTCTATATCGTTTGGGATGCTATCGCTATCAAGATGTGCCGAGAGTACCCAGAGAAGGTCTATTGTGCTTACTTTGGGATGTGCCAAAAACACACAATAGACGAGTTATTGAATCTTTGCGAAGTCGGTCTTTAGTTGAGTGTGAACAGGGAGAGTATTGGTTGCATCCAATTATTCGGATAGAGGCAATCAGACGATTAAGAACAAATAAAGATTGGGAGAAGGCGAATCGTAAAGCAGGGGAATTTTGGACAGAACATATTAAGACAGTTGAAACTGTAAAAGATGCACTAACAGCCTTTGAAGCTTACCATCAATATAGAGAAATTGGGGATTTTAATCTGGCTGGCAATGTTATTACTAACGAGAAAAATAATAAATGGAGTAATGAGGAATTAGGCCGTTCATTCCACAGATTCGGGTTATTGCAACAAATGAGTACTGCGATTAATAAAATAATAAATGACCTTAGTGACAATACGGATAAAGGTAGAATATATAATATTTTAGGTGATATTTATTGGTCAATCGGATATATTAAGCATAGTATTGAAGTACATGAAAAATCTAAAAATATTGCAATTATTATTCAAGATAAAGAACTGGAAATTGTTGCTTATTTTAATATAGGGCTTTGTTGTATAGATTTATTAGAAATGCAACAAGCAGTAGATTTTTTTGAAAAAGTTATATTATTTTCAGAAAATACAGAATACTCTAAATATGGAGTCCAGTCATGGTATTGCCTAGCATTTTTAAAATCATTTTTTGGCTTTAAACAAGAAGCATTTTACTTAGTTGAAAAGAGCCAAAATGAAATTATATTTGATGATTGGACTGCATGGGCTAAAGGATCTAAGTTTTTATTTTTGGGTCAAACATACAATAATTTAGAAGAATCTGAAAAGTCTTGTGAAATGTATCACAAAGCAATAACTTTTGCTGAAGAAAGTTATTATACTCAAATAAAAGCTAAAGCTCTCACAGGTTTAGCAGAGCTTTATCGAAAACAGAAAGATTTTCAATCTGCTCTTTTAAATCATTCAAAATCAATCGAACTTCTGGATAAAATTGGTGCTAAATGTGACTTGGCTGATGCCTACTATCAGCTTGCTTTAACTTATCAAAAGATGGGTAATTCTGACAAAAGTCAAACTGAATTTCAAAAAGCAATTAAACTATTCAATGAAATAGAAGCACCGAAACAAGTTGCAAGGGTACAGCAGGCAATGGGTATAAATTGTTAGAAATTGGAGTTTCTAAGCCAATCCAGTTCAGTTAATTGTAGGGGTGAAGCATGTTTAGCGACAATTGAGCGATCGAACGAGTAACATTATATCCGAATGATTCGCCCCTACACTTAACCGTATTTAGTTATTATATAGCGATCGCACCGATCGCACTAATCCCCCAACAAATTTTAGTAATACTAAACTCCAGTAATAATATAATGACTAAATAATAGCAATTATGTCCCCAATCAAAAAATCAGGGCTATGACCCAGCTTAAACAGCTATTTCAAAACTTTGAAGAGTATTTGTCCTATGACGATGGTACAAAAAACCTGTAGGAGCTTTTTAATGGAGAATGCTCAAGTTTTTGCAGTAGGATAAGCTAATACGCATCTAAATTTGATCTTGCTACTATTGTTATAATATAGAGATGCCCTGGCAATTAGAGGGCATAAAAGTGTTAATGGATGAATACACTATCCATTTCGTCTAAGCTAGGTTGGTTTAAATAATGCAAACTCAAGAACCCCTTAAGCAAAATCTACCCACAGAAAAATCCATTCGAGAACAAATTATTCAAGAGATTGAACAAACTCCCGACCCAATTTTGGCGATCGCATTGGAATTTCTGCTATTTTTAAAGTCGCGATCGCCCCACTCATCTTTTTCCGTGCAAAAACCACCATCGACTGGAGCATCAATTCTCAAAACCCTAGAGCGAATTGGTAAATGGGAAGGAGATGATTTAGAAGAATGTTTAGATTTAATGTATAAATCTCGTAGTCGGATCTACATTCCTAGCACTGATCGTGAAGATGGAGACTTGGAATAAGGCTAAATTGGATCATGTATTTGTTAGATACTAATCACTGTAGTTTAGCAATTCAAAATGAACCAAATATCCTTTCTAGGTTGGCGGAAATTGGCCAATCTCAGATCGCAACTTGTGTCATTGTAGAGGCTGAACTGATTTATATGGCAGAAAATTCCCAAAAAAGAAATAGCAATCTTAATCGAATAAATGAGTTTTTAAAAGATATTTATATCTACAAAATCGACTCAATAACTGCTGGCATTTATGGGAAATTTCATGCTGAACTGATGCAGAGATTTGGTCCGAAGGAAAGAAGTAAACGAAGGAGAACTCGTGTAATTGATCTAGGCTTTAGTCAACATGATTTATGGATTGCATCAATCGCCATCCAACACGGATTAACAATTGTTTCGACTGATCGCGATTTTAAAAGAATCCAAGAAGTAGGATCATTTGAAATAGAAACCTGGTATTCACATCCAACATAAGTTAACCTTGGATAGATGATTAATTAAAGTATTTGCGATCGCTTAATAAAAACCGATTGTGCTTGATCCTAATATAGTGTCTGAACTGATGCACCCCAACGGCTCGTCGGTAGTTGGTCAGCGATCGCTCTACATCATATAGAAGTTCGTGGGCAGTAAAAAAATGTAGTTACAATATATAGTGACAATCAAGGTATGGACTTTGAATGGGATGAACAACAAATTTACTTTTCGCAAATCTCAACCTGACTGGCAACGCTGATAGAACCAGAGCGAATTTTGTATTTAGCAGTTACGATAGATATTTACGATGAATTTTTTAGTCGCAAATTTATTCAAAGAGTAATTGCCGAACATCAACTAAAATTACTGATCTTTAATTCTGAACTTAGTGGTTATCAATGGTCTTCTTCTCATGGTCCAGATTTGCAAATTACCACTGGAACTACTACTACAGCTCGAGTAACTGTAGGAGAACGGGCACCCATCACCTTTATTTTACCATTTTTGAGAGCTAATACCGGAATTTATTAATATTTAGATTTTGCCAGGATGATGGAAAAGCTCCTCAACTATTTTAGGTCTTTTTATCTCCTATTGCTCAGGTTCAAAACGAAAATTCAAACATCTTTATTCCCAAACTTAAACCAGTATCGAAAACGGGAAAGAACTCCGACACTATTACAAATGGAAGCAGTAGAATGTGGTGCTGCTGCTTTAGGAATTATTCTAGGTTACTATGGAAGAATTGTCCCATTAGCAGAATTACGCAAAGAATGTGGAGTATCAAGAGATGGTGCTAAAGCTTCTAATATTCTCAAAGCTGCTAAAAATTATGGACTTACCGGTAAAGGATTTAAAAAAGAGTTAGAAGCAATCAAAGAAATTCGCTGTCCTTATATTGTATTTTGGAACTTTAATCACTTTTTAGTGGTAGAAGGATTTAGTAAAAAACGAGTTTATTTAAACGATCCAGCGACGGGACCTCGTCCTGTTACTTGGGAAGAATTTGACGAATCTTATACCGGAGTCATCCTGGTGATGGAACCAGGAGCAGACTTTGTTAAAGGTGGACGTAAACCTAATATTATCTTTGCATTATGGGAAAGATTACGGGATTCATTAGGAGCGATCGCTTACTGTTTGTTAGCAGGATTACTATTAGTTATTCCTGGATTAGCTATCCCAGCTTTTACCCAGATATTTGTTGATCAAATTTTAATTCAAAACCGACAAGAATGGTTAAATCCCTTGCTTTTGGGTCTGAGTGCGACAGCTTTAATTCGGGGATTATTAGCTACATTGCGGTTTAAATATCTCCGCTATTTAAAAATTAAACTAGCTGTCACCATGTCGAGTGAATTTATTTGGCATATTTTGCGTTTACCGATTAGTTTTTATGCTCAAAGATTTGCAGGGGAAATTGCCAATCGAGTCCGGATTAATGATCAAGTTGCTGATATCCTATCAGGTCAATTAGCGACAACTATTATTGATATGATTATGATGATTTTTTATGGAATTGTCATGAGTGAATATGATTTAATTTTGACCATGATCGGGATTTTTTTCGCTAGTATTAATTTAGTCGCTTTAATGCAACTATCCCGTTGGAGAGTAGATGCTAATTTACGGTTAGGACAGGAAGAAAGCAAAGCATCAGGATTTGCGATCGCGGGATTGCAAAGTATTGAAACTATAAAAGCATCTGCACTAGAATCAGACTTTTTTTCCCGGTGGTCTGGTTATTATGCTAAAACTATCAACGCTCAACAAGAACTAGACCTGCAAAACCAAGCATTGGGAACTTTACCAATCTTTCTAAATGCAATTACCTCGATTTTAATCTTAGTAATTGGTGGGTTACGAGTCATAGAAGGTAATTTGAGTATTGGGATGTTAATTGCTTTTCAAAGTTTGATGGAAAGTTTTCTAGAACCAATTAACCGTTTCGTTAACTTGGGGAGTAAAATCCAAGAACTAGAAGGTGATTTAAGTCGTCTAGATGATGTTCTCAACAACCCCATTGATCCGCAAATGAAATTAATTGAGAACCAAACCCAATTATCCGGAACTGCTAGATCGACCACAACATTGATGGACGATTATCGGTTACAAGGTTATGTGGAACTGCGAAATATTTGCTTTGGGTACAGTCCAGTTGATGCACCTTTAATAGAAAATTTTAATCTCCAAATCTACCCTGGACAACGAGTAGCATTAGTAGGAGCAAGTGGTTCAGGAAAATCGACAGTTGCTAAATTAATTAGCGGATTATACAATCCTTGGGAAGGAGAAATTCTGTTTGATGGAATACTCCGGGAAGAAATTCCCCGAGCAGTCTTAATTAATTCGATCGCTATGGTAGATCAAGAGATTTTATTATTTGCTGGTACGATTCGCGAAAATTTAACTTTGTGGGATAATTCGATTCCCGATCGATATTTAATCCAAGCTTGTCAAGACGCAGCGATCGCTGATGTAGTAATCTCTTTAGAAGGTGGTTATGATGCTTACTTACTGGAAAGTGCAGGAAATTTAAGTGGTGGTCAACAACAGCGATTAGAAATTGCTCGTGCTTTGGTAAATAATCCCAGGATTCTGATTATGGATGAAGCAACCAGCGCTCTTGATCCGGAAACTGAAAAAATTATTGACCAAAACCTGCGACGACGCGGTTGTACCTGTATTATTGTCGCTCATCGACTCACTACAATTCGTGATTGTGATTTAATTATGGTATTTGAAAAAGGAAAAGTAGTTCAACAGGGAACCCACCAGGAATTATGGGAAGAACAAGGTATATATGCAGAATTAATTAGCAGTGAATAAGACCTAATTGGTCAGATTAATTTTGTTGTCAATACTCGATGGCGATCGCTTCCCCTATTCTCTATAAAATTATTCTCGTCACCAGCTTTCATCATGGCGATCAAGGAATAGTTAAATTTTGCAGTTGCACTCAGTGTACTATGGATAAAGGAATTAAGAGTAGAGTCCCTTCTCATGAGTGCCAGCAGCAATTCAGGAAATATTGTATTTGGAACGGATGGATGGCGCGGGATCATTGCCCAAGATTTTACCTTTGCTAATGTGCGAAAGGTAACACGCGCGATCGCCGGCTATCTCAAAACCGCTTATTCCCAAGATCAACCAGTATTAGTCGCTTACGACACAAGATTTTTAGCAGATCAATTTGCACGTAACGCTGCTGAAGTTTTAGTAGACCTAGGTTGGACAGTGAAAATTGTAGATCGCGATTGCCCCACACCCGTAATTGCCTACAACGCTCGCGCCCTTAATTCCGCAGGGGCTCTGATGTTTACAGCTAGCCATAACCCAGCTCCCTATTGCGGCATTAAGTATATTCCTGATTATGCCGGTCCGGCTACTCCAGAAATTACCGATGCGATCGTGGCTAATATACCATTGGCTGATGATGCCCCAGCATCTGGTCAAAATACCGATAAAATCTCCACCTTTGACCCTAAACCAGATTATCTCAAGTTTATCTATACTCTGTTGGATCTCGACCGGATTCGCAGTGCCCATTTAAAGGTCAAGTATGACGCGCTCTATTCTACTTCTCGTGGTTACTTAGATGAGGTTTTAAACCAGTCCGGTTGTGAAACCGAAAGTTTCCATACTTATCGAGATGTATTGTTTGGGGGCGGAATGTCCGAGCCCAAAGGAGAACAATTAGTTGAATTAGTAGCCGCAGTAAAAAAAGATCAGGCTGATTTAGGTTTAGCCACAGATGGAGATAGCGATCGCTTTGGGATTGTGGATGAACAAGGTAATGTCCTGACTCCGAATACAGTGCTATTACTTTTGGCACGTCATCTGGTCAAAAATAAGGGTAAAACTGGTGCGATCGTTCGGACTGTAGCTACTACTCATCTTTTAGATAACTTGGCAGCGAAATACGGATTGCCGATTTATGAAACCGCAGTAGGCTTTAAGTATGTTGGCCAAAAAATGCGGGAAACCCAAGTATTAATTGGTGGTGAAGAATCTGGTGGCTTAAGCATTATTGGTCATATTCCTGAAAAAGATGGCATATTAGCTGATATGCTCGTCGCCGAAGCGATCGCCTATGAAGGTAAACCCTTGAGTCAGTTAGTGAATGAAGCCATCCGGGAAGCTGGTGGACCACTTTATAACCAACGTCTAGATTTACATCTCAGTGAAGCCCATAAAGCTGCGGTATTAGAGTTTTTTATTAAAACTCCACCCAGCGCGATCGCTGACATTCCAGTGAAAGAACTTGGTCGTAAAGACGGGATTAAGTTATACTTAGAAGATGGTGGCTGGGTGCTGTTGCGTCCTTCCGGCACTGAGCCTTTAATCCGAGTTTATTTAGAAACTAATTCTGAGCTAAAACAGACTCAAGTGGCCGAATATATGCAGAGCCTGATTAACAAATTAGGTAAATAATTCACAGGGGCGTTCTCACTACGCCCCTGAACGATTTACTATTATGCAAGTTATCCCCAATCTAATTGCAACTTTCATGATCGCGATTGGGATCATGGCGATCGCCATCCTCTCAGTCCAAAATGCGACACCAATAGAACTAAAATTTCTCGTTTTTAAATCCATTCAAATTCCCTTGGGCATAGTTTTAGCCGGTAGTATTGCTGGGGGAACCTGGTTGGGAATTATGGTGCAAATGACGATCATCAACCATCCTGGTCTTGATAAATTTACCGAGACTGAATCAAATTCTGCTCAAAAAGAAGATGAAGAGCGCTGATCAATTTGGGAGAATTGCTCTTCACTTCCATCGGGTTGATTGGTTGTTAAAATGAATATACTTGACCATCAATCAACAGACGAGTAATGCCTTTAGCTTGCAAATAAGGACCTGCCTTTTGGAGCATTCTCCCATCGGGAATTTTGATGATTCGTTGAGCGCGAGTTGAGAAACGACGAGCTACCCGATGATTATCAAAAATCGGTAGAGTCTTTTCCATCACTTCTTGGTGAGGAATTTGGCCTAAGTCGCTAAATTCTTTGAGAGGACGAACAATTAATTCTGCCGAACGGTCTATTACTAGATAGCAGATTTTGGGAATCGCAGCTTCCGAAAGAGGTAAAACCTGAACCGCCACACCTGGTCTGAGTTTACGCGGCCATAGGGGTAAATCATCAAAGGAATCATCATCTAAATCCTCATCATCTAAATCCTCATCTAAATCGCCTAGATCCTCATCTTCCCGATCTAACAGGTCTTCTCCCAACATTTCTTCATAGGCACCTGGCAGGGGATCGTAAACATCATCGAAGGGATCTAAACTCTCAACTACTTTCTTAGTCCGAACCTCAATTGGTGGTAATTGGGGTTTGATCACAGGTGTTTTTAATGGGGGTTCAAAGTTATTTGATTCCGGTTCAGAGACAAGAGAAGAACGTTTTCTAATTCGGCGATTAGCAGGGGGTAAAGAGAAGTCAGAGTCTTCATCTAGACGCGACGACGTTACTCGTCGCGTCTGAACAGGTGATTCAACTGCTGATGCCTGACTTTCGACTGCACTACCGTGCGAACGAGAAGAGCGCTTTTTTTGCTCAACTAGACTGCCATATTCGGGCTCAGATAAGCTACTTTTCAGAATACGGCTAATCGTCGAATTACTAACATTATAGCGATTGGCTAGGGTCAGAGTAGTTTCCCCAGGCTGTCGATATAGATTGAGTATTTCGGTTTTGTCTGCATCAGTAAGTTTTCGAGAAGTCATGCCGCGTACTTTGCCTCAGCTCTCAGTTGCTGCCTGATTCCGTCTGCGTCCAGTAGTCCGACGTGAACGGGTGGATAGATCGTGTTCCAAAATAGCACCAATCCCAAATAGAACGCCACTGAAAACGAAAAAAACCTCCAAAAGTTGTCCACTTTGGTAGTCCGGGATATTAGCACCAGCGTATTTGAACCACATATCTGCAATGTAAAGCGAAAACGTGGCTGCTGCAATCATGCGCCAAGATTGAGAAAAACGCCCACCCCAAAAAGCCAACAGTAGGGTGCTAGCAATAATTAACAAGAGAACATCTCCAACTATGTAAAATAAATTTACATAATTACTCAGAGGCTCAAGAATCTTTTCTAGCTTTTTGACCCAAGGGGGTACAGCCACTTCTTCCTCAGACGCGACGGTCTCTTCAGTTTTAGCTTTAGCTGGAGAGGCAGGCTTACTATTAGTTTTAGTAGCTGTAGGGATATTGGGTGCAGTTTCTTTAGCTGCTGGTTTGATGACAGCTGCAACTTTAGACTCTTTAGCTGTGGGCGCAGGGGCAGTTACAGCAGTATGTTCAGCTTTTTTCGTCACAGCAGTATTTGGAGCTGGTGGAAAAGAGATCCAAATTGCTAAAGCAATCCCACCCGCAGCGATCGCACCGACAATTCCCCACTGTCTCCATTCCAAATTGAGCCGTCGGGAAATCACTGCTAGGATCATTCCCCAGGCAATAAATACATAGCTAATTATGTAAAACAAATCTCCTGGAGAAACGATCGGTTCTTGGTGCCAAACCTGTTCCCACCAGCCAAATAGGGAACTACCAATAAAATAAAACATCATTCCACAAGCCAAACCTCGCCAGACATTACGTCCACTGACAATCTGGGGGTTTTGCCAGTTGCGCCAACAGAGAATGGTTGCCCCTAAAAAAGCCCCTAACTCAAAAATTAATGTGCCATAGGAATACCAAGTCGGCAGTTCTTCTCCTGGTAGCGGTATACTACCGATCAGAAAGAACAAAAGTGCCGATACACCCCAAAATATTTCTAACAGGACGAGATTTTGAACTGAAAATACTCCTGCTAAAAAAGATTTGGGTGTAGATGACTTTTCCGAAGTGCTGCTCATAGGAATTTAGAAAGAGATAAATAGCACAAACCTAAATTGGTCAAGGGAATCGGGTTTAAAAGTATCCGAATTTGTATCCCAGGGTTTCATCTAGCGTCGCAGATCTTGTCAATCCTCCACGAGAATTTTCCCAAATCCTTTAGCCTTTTGTCCAGAGCTTACTGATTTGGGGGGATTGCTTGAGCCAAGTGATAAACTGATTTCGTTCAGATGTTTGCATATCTTGCAGAGTCTCCATCACCCGCTCCGTAAAACTGGGATTACCAAAATAAGCTTTCCCTAAACGATGTAATTCTTGCAATAAGACAATCAAATGATTCTCTTGCCAAGGTGGCATCTGGGGACTAGCGAGAGGATCAATAGACAGTAAAGAGTTTACCGATTCCAGTGAGGACGCCTGGGGAAATTGTCCTTTCTGAAATACGTTATAAATATCTTTCTGAAATGAGCCTGCTTGTCTAGCTCCTAATAAGTCCTCTACGTCAAAATAGACAGCCTGCAAGATGAGGAGACAGGCTTGGGTAAAGGTTGGTACCACAGCATCGGCACCACCACTACCGACTGGCTCCTCATTCAGCTGATCAATCCGGATTTTCCCCCAGACGCTATATCGATCTGGTTCTTCCAGCAGGACACAAGCTTTCCCACGGTTATCGGTTAGATCGCGCCAGAATGCTCTAGCTTCTTCCGCTTGCTGGGCGTTAAATACGCTAATCAAACGAAATGTCTGACCCTGATAATTGAGAATCGGAATCTGCTGGCCCGATTTGGGGTGTTGAATACTGGAAATTTCAACATCCTGCCGTTTCAGAATAAACATGAGACTTCCAATTAACTCCTCGTGGCCTGCGGGGTGCTGTGTAGGCAAAAAACGTTAACCCTAGCAATTGGATTGCCCATCGCTTGGTTAGTTGAGGAAACGGTCTCACGGTTGTAGTTGAGAACTGTTTCCGGTCGGGATAACGCGAATTGCATTGAATAACAGACTAGCTTATAAATTGCTTTATGATCTGTTGTTAGTTATAGTCAGGGCACCTCGAAAGTAAAAATTAGAGTGTAAATTCACTTCCTTCCTCTTTATGGTACAACATTGGCTCTGTCCTAAATGCTTTGGTAATTGATTAAATTAGCTTGGGTGAATTTTTTTAACTTGACTCGCTAGCACCAGTTGGTTAATATAGATATGGTGTTCTTTTTCCTATACTGTTAAAAACATTATCTTTATCCTGCCGTGGCTGAGTGGATTAGGCAACGACCTTCTAAGTCGTTCTACGGAGGTTCGAACCCTCCCGGCAGGGCTGAACAAAGTTTTTAGATTTTGATGGGATAACTTAGGCTAATGGCGATCGCGATCGATTTTGGCACTAGCAATACGGTAATTGCTCGTTGGGATCGGGCTACTAACCAGTCAGAAACTCTCAAATTACCAGGTTTATCCACCTTCGCTGGATTAAATCCACCGTTAATTCCCAGTTTACTTTATGTCGAAAATGCGATTGGGCCTCAGTTGGTGGTTGGCCAAATGGTGCGCGATCGGGGCCTCGATTTAACCAATGACCCACGTTTTTTCCAAACATTTAAACGGGGAATTGGGACGGAGATTCCCGGTTTTATGCCCCAAATTGATGGTCGGGTGATTACCTTTGAGCAGGTAGGTGAATGGTTTTTAGCGGCGATTATTGATCAATTACAAGCTAGTGATCCGGAAGTAGGTGAGTCCTTAATTCTCACTGTACCGGTCGATAGTTTTGAAGCTTATCGTCATTGGTTGGGTCGGGTTGGTCAATCCTTACCAGTAGAACAAATTCGACTGTTAGATGAACCAACCGCAGCAGCTTTAGGGTATGGACTAGGCGATCGGCAAATTTTATTAGTGATCGATTTTGGTGGTGGTACTTTAGATTTGTCTTTGGTGGAGTTAAATCAGCAAGTAAGTGAGCGATCGCGAGGTTTCCTGCTGAAATGGGGCCAAAAAATCCTCGCGGATAATTCCGCCCAAAAAGCAAAAATTGCCCGAGTTTTGGCTAAAGTTGGGCAGAATTTAGGTGGAACGGATATTGATGCTTGGTTAGTAGATTATTTTGTTCGAGGGATAGGATTAACTCATTCTCCTTTAATAACTCGTTTAGCGGAAAGACTGAAAATTCAGCTTTCTCTCCAATCCCAAGCCAGTGAAGTATTCTTTGATGATGAAACTTTAGAAAGTATTGAATTAGCCCTAGATCGCGATCGCTTTGAAGAAATTCTCCAGCAACACCGTTTTTTTGACCAACTCGATGGAGCGATTGACCAAATATTTCAGCAAGCAAAACGACAAGGATTAAAAAATACAGATATTGATGCAGTGTTGTTAGTTGGTGGGACGGTGCAAATTCCTGCGGTAATACGTTGGATTGAACAATATTTTAGCCAGACCAAAATTCGCTGTGAAAAACCTTTTGAAGCGATCGCCCACGGTGCGCTGCATTTAGTGCAAGGGATCGAAATTAAAGATTTTCTCTATCATAGCTATGGGATTCGGTACTGGGATCGTCGCCAAAATAGTCACAATTGGCATCCGTTAATTAAAGCAGGTCAATCTTATCCGATGAGTAATCCCGTCGAATTGGTTTTAGGTGCAGCGACAGAAAATCAACCTCGGATTGAATTAATTATTGGGGAATTAGGGGCTGAAACTGGTGGAACAGAGATCTATTTTGATGGCGATCGCTTAGTTACTCGTCATCTTGGTGTTGGGCAAACTTCAGTCCAACCATTGAACGATCGGGATGGGGCAAGGACAATTGCCCAGTTAACACCTCCCGGTTTTCCGGGTAGCGATCGGATTAAGGTTTTTTTCCAAGTTGATCAAAAACGTTTATTAAGGATGACCGTGGAAGATTTACTCACTAATACAACACTGGTGGAAAATCAAGTTGTGGTGGAATTGAGTTAGATGCCAGCTCAAAATTACTCGTGAACGATCACAGGTGTGCCGATCGGAGCCCAGTTAAATAACCATTTAGCATGATTCACCGCGACATTAGTACAACCATGACTAACGGGAATCCCAAAATTGTTGTGCCAGTAAGCACCATGAATCGCATTGCCACCATCATAATACATGGTATAGGGCACATCGGGCACATCGTAGTCCGGACCTTGCATCCGCGCCAATCGATACTTAGATTGAATGGCAAAAGTCCCAGTCCGGGTTGGGGTGGAATCTTTACCAGTAGAAATAATAATGGCATAAACGGGGGTTTTGCCTTCCCAAGCAATTAATCTTTGTTTCAATAGGTCAATTTCAATCCATTTTTGCTGGGATTGTTGCAAACTTTGCATTTGCCAAGCAATTTTATCTTGTTGTTCGACTTCGGTAGCTAGAGTCGGTAACAATCCAGTCCAAGCAACTACTAGGGTTATTGTTGCACAGGTGCAAAAAATGCTAACTAAACGCAATTTATTTACCTCACCGCTGGGATTGATTGATGGTTTGACAGCGAAAATCAAAGATTTAAGACAAAAGCTAGACACTGCATTAATTTGTAGCTAGGTTTTGTAAGAGGTGACGAGCAAGAGCAGTAATCGCATCCCAGTCTTGCTGGATGATTAACTTGTGGGGAAATAAATCTCCAGCTAACCCAACTGCGATTGCACCACTGCGAATAAATTCCTGGGCATTTTTTTGAGTTACTCCTCCAGTCGGAATTAAAGGTATATGTCCTAACACTGGTGCTAAACTGCGAATATAGTTCACACCTCCGACAGCGGAAACAGGAAATACCTTAACTGCGGTTGCCCCTGCATTCCAAGCTGTGACGATTTCTGTAGGAGATAAGGTTCCCGGTATAATAGGGATACCTCTTTCTAGGGCAATTTTAATCATAGATGAATCAACGTGGGGGGTAAATAAAAATTGACTACCGGAGGCGATCGCCAAATTTAGCTGTTCTATATTTAATAGCGTTCCTGTGCCAATCTGACAGTGTGGTAATTCTGATCTTAACTGACTAATTAACTCTCTAGGCCGATCGCTATTCCAAGTAATTTCCAACCAACGCATTCCACCCGTAGCTACAGCGTGGGCCATCTTGAGGCCGATGGACATTTCGGTCGATCTGATTACAGCGATTACTCGTTGCTGCTTTAATTTAGTTAACCAATCCATTGTTTATTAAAAATTGATCATAAATACATATTCTCAATTATAGGGACAAGTCTAAATCGATCAGGGTCTTCCCATTGATCAATGTTCCTCTTTAGTCCAGGCTGGTAGGGGAGCAAAAGCCATACACCCTTACAGGTTAATCTACCATGGTAGGGGCGCAAAAGCCATACGCCCGTACTTGTCATTTTCTTTCTTAGTGATAAAAACAGTGCTTGCTGCAGATGATTTTGTGCATCAATCCTAGTTGTCCCCAACCTGTAAATGACGATTCGTCGCTCTTATGCCAAGCTTGTGGTTGGCAATTATTATTAGGGCAACGGTATCAAATAATTCGTCAACTTGGCAGTGGTGGTTTGGTGATGACATATCAAGCGAGCGATCGCGGTATGGCCAAGGTAATTAAAATTCTTACCTCCAATCATCCCACAGCTTTACAGTGGTTTAGTGAGCAAATCCGGGTATTTCGACAAATCAACCATCCGGGATTGCCAAAAATTGATAAATTCTTTACTTTTCAGCCAATCGATCGACCTAAACCTTGGCATTGTCTAGTGATGGAATATATTGATGGTAAAAATTTATCGCAATATATTACTAATACTAGTATTCCTATTGAGCAATCAACGGTCTTAGATTGGCTCAATCAATTAATGCGAATTTTAGCAGAATTGCATCAACATCGGTTTTTACATCGGAATATTAAGCCATCAAATATTATTCTTAAACATGATGGGCAATTGGTA
Organism: uncultured cyanobacterium; assembly: GCA_963744145.1. Taxonomy (GTDB): domain Bacteria; phylum Cyanobacteriota; class Cyanobacteriia; order Cyanobacteriales; family CAWUOF01; genus CAVUSO01. The sequence continues at coordinate 5,176,155 of CAVUSO010000001.1, forward strand.
TTAATTGATTTTTATACAACGCGAACTTCATCCGGAAGTTCTCCCCGTCAAGTCACATCTGAATTAATTCCCTATTCAGCTTTTTCGAGTTATATATCTTTAGAGCAATTACAATTTCAAGCCGTACCCCAATCAGATTTCTTTGCTTTAGCTAGAACTTTTGTTTATTTAATAACTGCGAAGGAGCCGGAAACTTTATATAATGCTTTTACTCGCGAATTTAACTGGCGACAATATGCTCCCCAAATTTCCCCATTAATTGCAGATTTATTAGATGAAATGATGGCAGATGTACCAACCCAACGTCCTGCTAGTGCTAAAGAAATTTTAGGGAGATTAAGAGAAATTGACGCTGCTTTGCATCCGCGGTTATTACGTCCACAAATAAATAATACTCTTCCCGGTCATTCCCAGTGGATTACTTCTCTAGCTATTTATGAATCTGGTAAATTTTTAGTCAGTGGATGTTGGGATAAGACTATTAAAGTTTGGCATTTACAAAACGGCAGCTTAATTGGTACACTTACAGGTCATACCGATGGAGTTTTAGCGGTGGCGATTAGTCCGGTAAGTTCGATTTTAGTTAGTGGTAGTTGGGATCGAACTTTAAAAGTTTGGCAATTGAAAAATGGCAGATTAATTGGGACTTTGACTGGACATTCGGATGCAGTTTTAGCGATCGCGATTAGTCCGGATGGAAAAACTTTAGTGAGTGGTAGTGGAGATAAGAGTTTAAAAATTTGGCATCTAAAAACTGGAAAATTAATCCGGACTTTAATTGGTCATAATAGCTGGGTTCGCTCCATTGCGATTAGTCGTGATGGCAAAATCATGGCGAGTGCGAGTTATGATAAAACTATTAATATTTGGGATTTTCATAGCGATCGCTTATTATATCATCTGATTGGTCATACCGCACCAGTGACATCCGTAGCAATTAGTCCCGATGGTCAAACTGTAGTCAGTGGTAGTTTTGATAATAGTATTAATATTTGGAATCTGAAAAATGGTCAATTATTAGGTAGCTTATTTGGTCATTCTAATACAGTAACATCGGTGGCAATTAATCCAGATGGTCAAACTTTAGTCAGTGGTAGTGATGATAAAACTGTCAGAATTTGGGATTTAGATACGGGAGAAATGTTGTCTACTCTTCCTGGGCACTCTGCTCAAGTCACTTGTGTGACGATTAGCCCCGATGGTCAAACTTTAGTCAGTGGTAGTTATGATAATACGATTAAAGTTTGGCGATTACGATAGGATTTTACCATAATCTTTCTACTGATCGTAGGTTTTTATGATATGCTGGAGACCAAAGTAACAAAAATTCTTTAAACAAACAGTGTTTAGCACTCATTGATGAATTCAGGCTTGCAATATCCGATTTTTGGAGCGGAGATCCAGTGTCCCCACTGTCGTCAGACCATCCCAGCGCTGACGCTGACAGATACCTATTTGTGTACACGTCATGGTGCGTTTGAAGCAGATCCAAAAACGGGTGAACTAGTCCATGTCCAATCAGGACGACATTGGCGTTTATGGAATGGTGAATGGTATCGACAACATACTCATCCAGATGGAATTCGGTTTGAAATCCATGAAGCACTAGATCGACTTTATACTCAAGGCTACCGAGCCACCAAGGTAATTATTGCCCGACGCTATGAAGAGTTGATCGGTTCTTATTTAGAACGTAGCACACCTTGGCGCGGACAGCCAGACGGGGAACAACCAAGATTATATGGGCTACCAGTAGAATTTAGCCCAGAAACTGAAACAGACCCTTGTTGGGAAGTAATAAATTTTGATCTGGATAAAGAACCTGGTGTACCCATGCGATATCCTTATTTCCGGTTATTTGAGTAGTTTTATGCACCATGTTTCGATTCGCACCGCAAATATTCATCGGGCAATCGCTTTTTATGAACAATTAGGCTTTCAAGTGAGCGATCGCTTTACTACGGGGATCACTCTAGCTTGTTGGTTGGAAGGATTAGGGGGAAGACTCGAACTAATCCAAATCCCTGAACCCAAACCAGCACCAGATGCGTTTGGAGATGAACATTATGTGGGATATTACCATATATCCTTCGATCTGACTAATATTTGTGAAGATCTACCGAGTTGGTTACAGGAATTAGCACAGCGTTTTCAACAAGCAGCACAAATCAATCCAGAACAATTGCTACCGCTAAAAATTCTCTTAGCACCGAGTCAACAAATGATTAGCGATCACATCTATGAAGTAGCATTTATTGCTGATTCAGACGGATTACCCTTAGAATTGATCCGAACTTTATCTAAATAATTTTTTTTGAAAATGGTTTATTTCAGGTTTTCCCATCAGAAATTATGGGTGATTATTTGACCATAGTCCTGTGGATGGTTTGCCCTTGATTTAGTCAATTCTAAGCATTTCAAAAAGTATTTGACAAATTTGACAAACTGTTGCTAATATTTTTATTAATCTGTAATATAGCAATTGTATGATTAGAAAACCACTTCCTTCTTGCTTAAATGCTTATTATCCAGATTCGTTTAATTTAAAGCAGCACCTGAAAGAATTTTTGCATTGTGACTTAGAAACATTGGAAAATAGACTAACTATTGGTCAGCAACAGATGACTGAATTGGGTCATAAAGATTTTAATTGGGAAGAAGTAACAGTTTTTTATCGTGATCAGGTCAGAGAACTTTACTTATTTGAGTTGGGATCATGGCATTTAGACAGTTTTGAATATATAGAAGATACAATGTTGTTAGTTAGTGATCACGCTCAAGGTCGAGTATTAGATTTTGGTGGTGGGATTGGAACTCATACAATTGGAGCCGCTATTTGCCCAGATGTTGATCAAGTAGTCTATTGTGATATCAATCCCATTAACCTTGAATTTGCGAAATATCGAGTGGAGCAAATGGGATTAACCCAAAAAATTGTTTTTTGTTCAGAGCTTCCTAGTAATGAAATTTTTGATACAATTATTTCTTTTGATGTTTTAGAACATTTGCCAGATCCAGAACAACAATTGTTAAAATTTCATCAATATTTAACAAATCGAGGAAAAACTATCTTAAACTGGCGCTTTTTTAAAGGTTTTCATCAGGAACATCCTTTTCATTTGGATGATCCTCAATTGGTAGATGCTTTCTACCGTACACTGCAAAGTAAATTCCTAGAAATTTTTCATCCTTACCTAATTACAGCTCGTTGCTATTGTAAGTGGACTTGAAGCCAAATAGTGAGAAATGAAAGGAATAATTTTTATGGGTAAATTTCGTTGCATTGCGCTATTATCATTCAATTGATTTTCTGATTCACTACAACTACACCATAAATTTCGCTAAGGGGAACCACATGAATCCTATTTTGTTTGATATTAATCCTGATGTAAGTATAATTATACCCACCTATGATCGAGACAGTTATCTCCCGCGCTGCATTGATAGCGTAATTCAACAAACTTTTCAAAATTGGGAATTATTAATTGTGGATGATGGTAGTCATGACAATACATTTATGGTGATTGACTCCTATCTTGAGAAATTTCATAACATTCGCTACTTAAAACATAAAAATAGAAAGCTACCTTATAGCAGAAATGCAGGAATACAAGCTTCTTTTGGCAAATATATCACCTTTTTAGATAGTGATGATGCCTACTTACCAGAACATATTGAAGTCAGATTTTTGTATATGCAAAACCATCCTGAAATTGATTTTATCGAGGGAGGATGTTTATTTGAAGAAGAGATTTTGGTAGTAGATTACTATAATACTGATCAATTAATTAAAGCCCAGGAATGTGTTTGCGGACCAACTTTTTTTGGTAAACGTAAAGTATTCTTTGAACTCCAAGGATTTCACAACATACTTTATGGTGAAGATACCCATCTATGGGAACGGGCTGAAAAACAGTTTGTCACCCAAAAGGTTAAAACTCTAGAAACCTATTTATATACCAGGGCTGAAACAAGTATAACCAAAAATTTTCAAAAGCAACGCTCTTTATAGTAATCCTCCGGCTCATTTTTGAATAGGAATGCGATCGCTCCCATGATGCTAACAAAAGATGGCTATTTCTCCCTCAAATCTTGATGAGGATTTAAACATACTTATTGCTCAATTTTCACTTGCTCTACCTTAGTAATATGTAACTCTTTTCGATCTCCGTTATCTTGAGGTTGAACATCAATAACTTGTAAGACTTTACCATTTAATTCAAACACAGGTGGAGCTTTAGGAATTTGATTAAGAATGGGCTGAGGTAACGTGACCAGATAGGTTTGACCTCCGGAAGCTTGTAAAGTTAAATTAATCACATCACCGATTGGTTGAACACCATTAATTTTGCCAACAATTCCATCCGATTTAGTCAGAGTTTGAGTCTGATTACCACAGAATAAATTAACTGGATTTTGATTCAAATTAGTACAAGAGAGAATCTCATCTACTCGATGAGTAATTTTAATAAACTCCGTATAATTATAAGCATCACCTTTAGCATAATTAGCTTGTTCTTGCAAGTTTGATGGAGCAGTTAATAAAGTTTCTTTGACTAAATTTTGTTCTTCTTTAGTGAGATTGGGAGACAAATATACCCCAGCTCCAGGAATGACCCTGCTGACACTAATCCGTCGGACTTTAGGATTATTTTTCACCACTGAATTAATTCCAGCTCCCACATCTACTTGACCTGATTCTACCTTATCAATGATTTTAGCCAGGGGATTACCTAAATCGAGATTAATAGTTTTACCATATAAATCATAAATAGGCTGATAAAAAGCAAACGCATCATTAAATTGTCCTAAAGCAATTTTTTGATTAGAAGTGATATCATTTAATCCATGAATAGAACTATCAGCCCGAACGAAAAGAGCCGATTCGATCGCAGGAGTTGAGGGAAACATCCGGGCAGCAAATTCATAACCATTATCTTGAGCAGCAATAGAAAGCATGGGAGTGAGAGTAAAAGCGACATCCCATGTCTTATTAGCAATGTGACTTTTAGCTTCGGTTAAAGAATCTTTATTTTTAATTTCAATTGCATCAACATCAGCTTTGATCTCAGCATTTAATTTTTTACTTAACTGACCTTTTAAGTAGTCAATCAGAGGAATATAGTTTTCTTTGGGAAATCTGGAGATCATAATTACTCCGACAGTTAAAGGACGTTTAGTAATAGTTTTAATGGCTGAATCAACTAGGGGAGTGGGAGTCGGTTGAGAGCGATTTTGGTGCCAGAAAAATCCGAGCGCGATCGCACTAAATAAAGCAATTCCTAATCCACCAAATAAATACCAAGGTTTCCGAGGAGAAGGAGGAGGAGGAGGAGGAATAATACTTTGAATGGTTGGTGGTGGGATCAAGGGAGTAGATGCTAAAAACTGCTGCACATCTTGAGCAGATGGGAAACGTTGATCTAAGCGAACAGCTAACATCCGATTTAAAGCTTGTGTTAACTGAGGACTAAGGGTTAATTCTCGCTCCCATAACCATTCTGCTGACATGGGATCACGCAGATTTTGGGGTTGTTTCCCAGTCATTAAAAATAAAGCAGTAGCAGCTAAAGAATATAAATCACTGTGGGGAGCAACTACTCCTCTTGACATTTGCTCATCGGGAGCATAACCTGGTTTACCAATTACGGTCGGACCACTCTGGGAAGCACTACTATTTTCTGCTGAAGCTAGTTGAGTTGCCACATTTAAAGCAACTTGTTTCACACCACCCAAATCAATTAAAACCGGCATTTTGTCTATTTCACGCCGGATGATATTATCAGGAGAAATATCGCGGTGAATCACACCTTGACCGTGAAGATAGCTCAGAATTGGTAGAACTTGTCTAAAAAGTTCTAAAATTTCAGCTTCGCTAAAACGCTGTCCTTGTTGTAAACGTTGAGTTAATAGATTATAGTAGGTATGGCCTTCAATAAAATCCTGGACCAGATATAGCCCTTTACCATCGCGAAAAATTTCTCTAAACTTGGGGATTTGGGGATGTTGGAGCTGATAAAGCGTTTGAGCTTCTCTTTGAAATAGTTCTTCGCATTTTTTGAGTGCGAAAGTACCTTGAATACTAGGATTAAGTTCTTTAATGACGATCTTTTCATGAAATCGTCCGTTATCTTCTGCTAAGTAAGTTACCCCAAATCCTCCTCGAGCTAGTACCCGTAAAATTACATAGCGATCGCGCATTCTGGTCCCAACCGTTAACTCAGAGGGATGATTTTCTGGTGTTTGACTAGCTGAACTAGGAGTAACTGGGGTTAAAGTTGTCCCACAATGAGAACAAAAAACCGCTCCGACCAGGTTTTGATTTCCACATTTAGCACAAGTAACCATATTCATAGAGAGACTTAATATATTTAGGTTTGGCTCAAATATCAGGTTTATGGCTAGTTATGTCCATCATAGCAGTTAAAAAGGTAATTTCAGCTTGATTGACTACTTCTGTTTTTTCTTTGGTAACTGCTTAGGATGAGGTGAGGGAAAATTGTTGGCTATAAAACTGGGCAACGCGATCGCCTGGATTTTGATATAAACAATCAGCAAATAATGCACCTGCTTCAGGTAATTTACCTGCTTGATAAAGTGATAAAGCTTCCATAAATATTGGTAGAGTTGCTAATTTGCCAGCTTGAATTTCTGGTAAATCTCCATCAAATACTTCATAAACCGTCACTAATTCTGATTTACCCTTAACTTGAACTGTATCAATAGGACGAATAGCATAATTAGATGGATCGCTTAATCTGACATAAGTCTGTTGGGTGATTAACAGGGATACCCCGTAATTTTTCGTCAAAGTTTCTACCCGTGAAGCTAAATTCACCGCATCACTAATGACTGTGGTATCCATCCGATTTTGTCCACCGACAGTACCTAACATTAATGAACCTGTATTGATCCCGATCCCAATCGCGATCGGCGGCTGATCAAAATTAACTCGCTCTTGATTGTATCCTTGGAGTTGATGCAGCATAGCTAAACCAGCTTTAACTGCATGATCAGCCTCACCACTAAATAGCGCCATAATCGCATCCCCAATGTATTTGTCAATAAAACCATTATTTTCAATAATTGCTGATTCCATCCGCGATAGATAAGCATTGATAAACTGAAAATTATCGGCTGGAGTCATCTTTTCTGATAGGGTAGTAAAGCCGCGAATATCAGAAAATAACACTGACATTTCTAACTGGACTTGATCACCTAATTGCACATCAATAATACTTGATTTTTCTAAAAATTGGAGAAATTGACGAGGCACAAATCGTCCATAAGCTTGGTTAAGTTGAAAAAGCTGATGAGTAAATTTTTCCCGTTCAGCTTCAGCTTTTTTGCGCTCTGTGATATCTTGAAAGGCAATAATCCCATAAGTGATATTGCCTTTTTGATCATAAATAGGTTTTCCCCAAACTTCGATGGGAATAATCTGGTCAGGTTGATGAATCTCCATATCATCAACCGTAGAGCTTTCACCATTTAAAGCTCGTACTGCAGGCATTTTTTCGATTGGATAAGGCTCAGAAGTATCGGCTAGATAAGCTTGATAAATATCGGCTAATTTTTCTGGTGTAGCATTGGGCGTAATTCCTTGACCCAAAATTTGCTGGGCTTTCTGATTAACATAGTTAGGTTGACCGCTAGGTTCAACTATCATTATCCCTGCTGGAATTGCTTCTAAAAATTGAGTCAATCTGCTTTCATTTTCTCTTACCTCTGTATAGAGTTTAGCATTTTGCAAAGAAATAGCCGCTTGTCCTGATAACAATTGTAACACCTCGATGCGCTCTGGGGTAAATGCTCCCGTGGTCAGATTATTTTCTAAATAAACAATACTAATTAGCTGACCCTGATTAATTAATGGTACACACAATACTGATTTAGGCTGATGCTGTTTAATATAAGGATCGCTAGTAAATTTACCTGTTTGAGTAGCATCATTTAAGACTAAACTTTCTTGAGTACGTGCGACATAATTAACAATGGCTTCCGAAAGGATTTGAGTATTGGTAATCGGAGTCGATCGCCATAGGATTACTGGTTGAATGATAGAACCTTCGGCTTCGATCATTAATTTGCCTTGATTAGACAAAATCAGACAACCCCGTTGTGCTCCAGCATTTTCGATTAAAATTTTCATTAAACTAGACAGTAAATTATCTAGCATAATTTCGCCGGAAATAGTCTGATTGGCTTTGATTACTGTCGCAAAATCTAAATCGGAATTGCCTCCAGTTGTTGAAGATTTTCTACCAGTAATAGTTGTCCGCAAATCAGTTTGTTTATTGGCTGATTTATTAGACAAAAACTGTGGATATTTCTGCTCTAAATCCTCTACTTTACGTTTAGCCCCCCAAAGTTGGTAACCATAGTGAGCTTTGAGCATATAAAGTTGAGCAATTTCTTCTTTTCCTTTCCCTAACCAAAACTTAGCCGCTAATTCATTCCCTAAAGCTTCATTCTGAATATATTCATTTTCATGGGCTGAAGCGATCGCGCGATCATATAAATCTAGTGCAGCCATTTCTTGACCAGAAATCCGGGCAATTTCTGCTTCCACCAACAGATATTTATGCAGGAAATTTTCCGGACAACTATCTGCCCAAATTTTCATCTGTTGTTGGTTGGTTTCAATTTGTTTTTGATAACTAACTTGGTCTGATTCACTAAAGGTTGGATAGAGAGCCAATAAAATTAAAGAAATATATAAATTGTTAACAGCATTAGTAATCATCCCTTGCACATAAGGTAACATGGTTTGAGCTTCTTGGATACAATCTAAAGCGGTAACATTGTCGCCATACAAATAGAGAACTTGGGCTTTATAGGTTAAGTAGTTAGCAAGAGCAAAAAAGTTTTGATTAGTTCGACAATCTTCGATATAATCAGCTTCAGTGAGGGAATCACTGGCAAACTCTCTGGATTTGGGACTCAAGCCACTTAAATTATAAATGGGTAGTTGACAGGCGATTATGCTATGATAGGCTAATAAATTTTTCGTTTTAGCCGTGAATTTTAAATAATCATTAAGAACCGCTAATATTTCACTAAAAATTTTACCAGAAACAAAAAAGTTAACCATTTGATGCAGAGCAATATAGCCGGAAAACTGTAACTCTCCTGACTCCAAACCTGCTTGATAACCTTTGTTATTAATCACCTCAGCTTTTTTCATTGGAATCACCCAATGTTGAACATGGTTAGCGATATTATTAGAGGCTTGCGCTTTCATGGATGAGTCATTAAAACGCTCAGAAAGGTCTAAACCTAATTTAGCAAATTCATAGCCTGAGCGATATTCCCGTAAAACTGAACTCAGAATAATTCCATAACTAGTATAAACTTTAGCAGAAGCAGCAATCGGACCGTATTTAATCGAAATATAAGCCATTTTCGCAGCAATAATTCCATAAAGTTCGGTGTTACTAAAATAAGCCGCAGGGTCTACACTGACTAACAATTTTACAGCAGCTCTCATTTCCAGATTCGTCATTTCTGGTTGCTTTAGTAGGATGCTAATTTCTCTAGGTTGCCAAAGTTTCCGCACTTCTGCTAGTTCTTTTTGTAAAGCATTGGTGAAATCTTGATTAGTTAACTCAATCCCCAATAAATTTAAGGCTTGTCGAGCAGCATTAATAGCTTCTTCATATTTAGACATCATGGTTAACATGATAATTAAAACATTATAAATTTCGGCTTTTTCTAAATTAGTTTTACATTTGTCAATCACCAAATAAATCAATTCTTCAGCATAATCAAAGTTACTGTTTAAATATTCAATTTCTGTTCTTTCTTTATGCAGATCCAGGGTCAGTTGATATTCCTCTTGCCAACAATCATCACTTAATAAAGATATACCGATCTGCAAATATTCTTGCGCCGCTAAATAAGCATTTGAGTCTTTCGCTTTGCGAGCAGCGATTAAATTAAATTTGGCTAAGGCTATTTTTTCAGTTTGATCAGTAATTAACTCACGTCCAAGATTAAAATGTTCAACTATATCGAAAATTTTTGCCTCTTGCTCTGTCCCTGGAGTATTAACTTGTAACAAACGTCCAATTTTCAAGTGTACTGCTTTTTTTTCATTTTCAGCAATTAAAGTATAAGCAGCTTGCTGTACTCGGTCATGCAGAAATTTATAATCTTGAATTAATAGGTTTTCATCTAACTCCGATGTTGGCAATATGTATCCAGCCTGAATTGCTGCAAATAGATCGGAAAAAATTATTTCTGGCGGTTGTTCACAAACAATCGACAGGGTACTTAAGTGAAAAGATGCGCCTATACAAGATGCTAAACGTAAAACCTGCTGTGTAATAGAAGGCAGTTTTTTCAAGTTGTTGATCATCAATTCTACGACATTATCTGTGATATTTTTTGCCTCAATTTGATCTATATTCCACTGCCAATTATGATGTTGCCAGTCAAAATTTATCAGTTTTTCTGCGGCCAGAGTTTTCAGAAATTGATTGACAAAAAACGGGTTCCCTCCCGTTTTCTTCATTACCAGTTCTGCTAAAGATTTTACTGAGTCTGTGTCTCGATGTAATACATCCGCAATCAATTGGCTAATATTTTCTGGTTGTAAAGGTGCTAAGGTAATAAAATTGATAATTGCTCCCTCTTTACTCAACCGATCAATCGTCATCATCAACGGATGAGTTGGGCTGACTTCATTATCTCGATAAGCTCCAATTAAAAACAGATATTGCAGCTCTGTATCTGTCATCATCAGTTCAATTAATTTGAGAGTAGCGGAGTCAGCCCACTGTAAATCATCGAGAAAAATAATTAAGGGATGCTCTTTTGTGCAGAATACTCTAATGAAATTACCAAAGACAATATTAAAGCGATTTTGTGATTCAGTTAATCCTAATTCTGGCACAGGTGCTTGTGGGCCGACTATTAGTTCTACTTCAGGAATTACATCAATAATAACTTGACCATTCGCTCCAAAAGCACCTCGAATTTTTTCTCGCCATGCTTCCAGTTGTGTTTCACTTTCAGTTAACAGTTGCCGCACTAATCCTTGAAAAGCATTAACGATCGCTGAGTAAGGTATATTTTTTTGAAATTGATCAAATTTCCCACCAGTGAAATAGCCACACCGTCGGGTATTTGGTTTGTGAATTTCGGCCACGATCGATGATTTGCCAATCCCAGAATAACCCGCTACTAACATCATTTCTGTTTGGGATTTTTCTGGGTTTGCTACTCGCTCAAATGCTGTTAGTATGGCTTCAACTTCTACCTCCCTTCCGTAGAGTTTTTGGGGAATTTGAAACTGATCGGAAATATCTTGAGTTCCCAACGGGAAATCTGATATATTTCCGGTTTTTTGTAACTGGGATAAACATTCTTCTAAATCTCCTCGGATTCCGAAAGCATTTTGATATCGCTCCTCAGCAGTTTTTGCCATTAGTTTCATCACCAGATCTGACAAGACTTTAGGTATTTCTGGATTAATTTGATGAGGTGCTATGGGGACTTTGGCAATATGACAATGTACTAATTCTAATAAATCATTTGTTTCAAAAGGAAGTTGTCCTGTCAGTAATTCATAGAATGTGACTCCTAGGGAATAAAAATCGGTCCGGTAATCTAGGAAACGATTCATTCTTCCTGTTTGCTCTGGTGAAATATAAGCTAAAGTTCCTTCTAGGACATTGGGATTTTTGAGGGTAGGGTTTTCGCGGGTGAATTGAGTGGAAATACCAAAGTCTATGATTTTGAGTTGCTTGGTTTCTGGATTAAAAACAATATTGGCTAGATTAATATCTTTATGGACAATATATTTAGCATGAATCTGACCCAAAATCTCAGTAATTTTAATCGCAATACTTAGGAATTCCTCTAGGGAGAATAGCTCCTTCCCTGCTGCTCTCCTCTGATCCATTAAGTCTTTTAAAGATCTTGCACCAAAATCCTCAAGAATGATGACCAAAGTCCGCTGATTGGGTTTTAATTCATAAGCTTTAATTACCCCATCTAGCTCCAGATTTCGGGTGATTTCATATTCCTGTTTATAACGGGTGAGTTCAGCAGGAGTAGGATAATCTTCTTTGAGGAATTTGAGGATAACAGGTTGCTGATCCTGTTGACGGATACCTCGATAAACAATGGAGTTGCTACTTTCGTAAATTTGAGTGAGAATTTGGTAGTTGTTAATGTTGATCATTTTTAGGTTGTCATCAGATTAAGATTTGCCAAATTAGTCAAAGTCGGCTATATCAACTTTCTTATAATCTTTAAGAATGGAAAATTTTTCCGATCAATCTGGGCAGCGCGATCGTTGTTTCTCGATTTCCCTGAAAAATATCAAGCGTAATTTGTCCTGGCTCAGTAAATTTGAGTGCATTGCTCAGTAAATTAATTAAAATTTGACCTAGTTTGATCTCATCTGTGCCGAGCTAGCGAGGGACACTTTCTGTCCTCTGGAAGACTAACTTTAAACCCCATTAGGTACCTATAGATACCAATCCAGTAGTTGCCTTAATCGCAATTACACCAATTTGTAATTATAATAATAGGGAATTGGTTTTTAGCGCAACACTGTAAAAAATACTTACGCGATCGCCAGTAGTCACAATCGGGTTAATCCTTGATGGTTGTCCTAGGGGGACTTAGTTTTTTAGCCGCTCCATTTGGCCCTCTTCATTGATTTGAGCCAAAATTTTCTCAAAAAAAAGCTTGCAATTTTAAATTGCCTATGTTACTATAATTATCCGTGGGTGAAAAAGGGTCGATGCCCGAGTGGTTAATGGGGGCGGACTGTAAATCCGCTGGCTACGCCTACGCTGGTTCAAATCCAGCTCGGCCCATACCCACACTCATGCCCGTGTAGCTTAGTGGTAGAGCACACCCTTGGTAAGGGTGAGGTCACGAGTTCAATCCTCGTCACGGGCTTTAAAACAGACTTGATTGGTCATTTCCCCAGTCAATTAATCTAATTCAATGCGGTTTTTAGTTAATTGTAGATTAGCTGACTCTGGGTTAATTGAGCATGGTAGAATCGGAGGTAATGTATATTGAGATTTGTTTAAAAATTAAAAAATTAAATAGGAGTCTTATATGTCCTATAGTGATTTTACTTTAGAAACTGTCAAAAAAAATCTACATCTTAATATTTATAGTAGAGAGAATATTTTTTCCGAAGTTGTGTCATTACCAGTGAGTGATTATTTACAGGAAACTTTAGCTTATAATGTGCCTTTTGCTTTGGCTAGTAATACCGAAAAATCTCGTTCAGAGATGATTATTACACCAATTTTATTAGAATTAACTAAAAAATTTACTAATCAAATTAGTTTGTTTTCTGGTGTCGAATTTAATATTGAACCTAGTCAAGGTTTAAGTGGGAATTGTGATTTTTTAATTAGTCGCTCTCCCGAGTTTTTATTGATTAATGCACCAATAATTATCATTGTCGAAGCGAAGAAGGAAAATATTAAAGGAGGGTTGGGGCAATGTATAGCCGAAATGTATGCAGCTCGGTTATTTAATGAACGGGAAGGAAATGAAATTACAGAAATTTATGGGGTAGTGACTACGGGAGAAATTTGGAAGTTTTTAAAGTTATCAGGTGAACGGGTACAGATTGATTTGGCTGAATATTTTTTAAATGATGTCAATAAAATCTTGGGAATTTTGGCGAGTGGTATAAAATGATTTTAGTTTTGAGTGATATTTGATGAGGTGGTAAAATCACTAAAGAAAACCTGTCTCATATCAATTAACTATGAAATTGCACTTAATCTGAGGTTGATCTGTTAGGTCAGGGCAGGTTTATAATGGTGATCTGTTGGTGGCAAAATTGACTGGTGAACCTGCCCCTACCAATTTTATCCTCAATTTGCGGATTTCTGTAGGGGTGGGTTCGCCCAGATTTTTGAAATTTACCAATTAATTAGAAAAACCCGCCCGGGTTCACCGAGATGTTTGACATTTACCTACTAATCATCAAAACCCACCCTCACCCACAGATCAATATACATCAATGTATCTTCATGGTGAATTGGTATCAGATTATTGACCGTATTTTATTATGATCACCAGAGGAGTTTACACCTCTACTTTTACAACTTTCTCGCGACGAATTGATGACTAGATTCCAGTCAGAAAACGAAGGAGAATAAAATTATGGGCTTTGCTTAATTAGGTGATGAAAATACATAACTTGAACCCTAATGGGCGTATTACTATACGCCCCTACTGCGCGCCTCATTTTTTTATTTAGCAGGTTTAGTATTTTATTCCGTAAATCAGTAACACCAAAATTACCAATATCTCAAAATTCACCTCATAATTCTAAATTGGCTTCTGATGTTCTACAATTAATCCAATTCAATTCGGGTTTTGGTTAATTGTTTATTAGCTGACATTGGGGAGCTAAAGAGATCATAAATGATTGATAGGTTACCATCTGGTTTGGCTTTTACTTGCACAATCCCAAAATTATTGTGACGACATAAATGTAAAGTTTGAAACTGATAAGGAATGTTGTCTGGAAAATCCAGCATATTACCTGTCTCTTTAACTGTTGTCTCTAAAAACCGACGATTAGTTTTAGTAGTTGTCCCATAACAAATTGGACTAGAGGTAAGTTGAAAAACTTTGGCTGTGGGAAATTGTTGATGGGAGATTTTAAACGCTGCTCCCATATAAACATTACCACTTAAAAATACTACTGGACGTTGAGTTTCTTGGGAAAAATTAAATACCAGTTCTAATAATTTATTACGCTCTTTCCAATTTGACTCATGTTCCCAATTATCTCTGATTTCATCAGTGATTTTCAAATTTCCTAATTCTAATTTATTGACTGCAAATGTGCTAAAATGGACGATGGGTATGGCCGAAACAATAAAAATTATTTTGCTCGAAATAGAATACTGGGCATTAATCCACTTTTCTAAACGTCCCCATTGTTCTAATCCTAAAATTCGTAATTCCTGACGATTAAAATCGTAGCTATACCGTTCATCTAAAACATAGAAATTACCAAAACCATAATTGAATTCATAATCAAATTCTTCTGCTTTTGGATCACTATCGGGATTATGGGAATGTTCATATTCTTGATAAACTCGCTTGGCTGCTTGAAACATTTGCTGAGTCAAATTGAGATTAAAATCAGGATTTCTTAATTGCCAAGAAGTATCTAATAATGCTGATAATTCCTCTAAGGTATAAGTACCCCATCGTTCTAGGATTTCATGGTCATTCCAAACCATATAATTAGTAAAGCTCCGTAAAACCTTATGGATTGGTTCTACACCCCAGTAAGCTCGATAAATATCTCGATACCAAAGAACCATATCATAAATAGATGGTTTATTTTGTTTTACTTTCTTTAACCAATTCCAGATATTAAAATGTTCATTACCATCCACATAGATTTGATTACCAGCACCAATGATAAAACGAGCATTAGCATGAGCTAATTCCACGGGAAACTGTTCCCACATTTCCAAATTTGCTAACTCTTTTCCTTCATAGGGAAAGTTACAACTGTAAATCCCAAAAACAATTTCTGAAGGATTTTCTGGGAAGGTTTGAAAAGAAAGTTTTTCCTGATGACCCATTTCCCAAGGGCGATTTTTATTATTATAAAAAAGTGCATAATAATAGCTGGTATTAGGTTCGAGATTTTTTAAATCTATAATATTCGTTAAATCCGTATCGTAACCAAATGTCAATCGTTGTATAATCGTTTTTCTGCCACTTTTACTGGCAGAATCTAAACTACCGCTATGACTATTTTCTTGATTATTTAATTGAGGAATTCCAATTCCTCCTAAAGGGTTTTTTGAGATAATCAGCAAGTATTCACCAGGATTAGAAACTCGAAACCACATTCTTACTGTGGTTGAAGTAGTATGTCCGATCACACTTCCACTGGTTAAAAAAGGATTAGGCCAATTTTTTTTCTGAGTGTTATAAAATTTTAACAGTACCACATTTAATCTCCTGTCAACTAGATATCCAAAATATGCAGATTAAAGTCTATTTATCGGGATTATTGCTAACATCTTCCTCTGGATGGTTAGAGTTTTTTAGTGGGAAGTCTGAAGATAAATTTTCTGACTCTTCAGTAGGGATATTTAGAGCTGTTTTTTCTCTTTGTGCTGACCATTCAACTAACTGTTGAAACATTTTTTCGGTAATCTGAAAAACTGGTTCTTGTGTCATAGTTTTGGCTTTTACTTCCTAATTAATTAATTGGTAAAACCCGGATAAAATCTCCGGGTGCGATCGCAGTCTGACCCATCTCCATGACCCCAAGACCATTAATCTGGGTGATGCTAAGTAAATTACCGGAATTTTGGCTACCAGGAGCGAGGTGAAACTCATATTCACCATCAACTAGATGGAGATGACCCCAATAGTAAGTTTCTTTCTTACTATCACTAGCAAGATGGGAAAGCGATCGCGCTTTGACAAATATAGGTTTCCATCCCGATGCTAATCCAGTCAGCTTTTTTATAGCAGGTTGGACAAAGCGCCAAAAAGTGACTAAAGTAGAAACCGGATTCCCTGGTAATCCAAAATACAAAATTTGACGATCAGCAGTGGGAGAGCGAAATGTCGCAACTTTTAAAGGTTTCCCTGGTTTAACCGCAACTGCTGTGATTTCGATTTTAGCACCTAAAGTCTTTAAAATCTCCTGAATATAATCATAATCGCCGACAGAAACCCCACCAGTAGAGATGATGATGTCAGCAGTTGATGTAGATGCAGCGATCGCCTTGGTTAAAGATTCCCGATTATCTTCAATAATACCCAACATTTGCACTTTTGCATTCAGCGCGGCTAGTGCTGTCGCTAAAGCATACTGATTGGAGTCAATAATTTTTCCTGGACTTAGCGGTTGGGTTGGTGCTACCAATTCATTCCCGGTAGAAAAAATTGTGACTCGGGGACAACGATATACGGATATTTTAGTTTGTTGAGTTGCTGCTAAGAGGGCAATTTCTGGTGCTTGTAATATAATTCCCGGGGACAGTAGGGGAGTACCAGCTTGATAAAAAGATCCTTGGGGTCTGACAAATGCACCTAATTGACTGGGAGGAGCGCAAATTTCTACATGATTCCCCTGTCTGTGAGTTACTTCCTGCATTATGACCGTATCTGCACCCTCTGGGATCATTGCTCCGGTAAAAATCCTTGCTGCTTGACCAGATTTTAAGGTAATTTGGGGGTTAACTCCAGCCTGAATTTCTGCGACAATAGTTAAACTGGCTGGTTGTTGGGCGCTACAATCTTGGACATCAGCAAATTTTACCGCATATCCATCCATAGCTGAGTTATCCCAATGGGGAAAATCGAGATTGCTGGTAATCGGAATTGCTAAAATT
The DNA here is from genome assembly GCA_963744145.1 of uncultured cyanobacterium. GTDB lineage: Bacteria > Cyanobacteriota > Cyanobacteriia > Cyanobacteriales > CAWUOF01 > CAVUSO01. Next base: position 5,193,524 of record CAVUSO010000001.1, read on the forward strand.
CGCGATCGAGCTGTCAATAAATCAACTATTTCTACATCCTGATGGACATCTAAAGGTTGGACTAAGTCTAGAATGATTGATTCCGCTTGATTTACGGTGATCATGGTTAGTTTTTTTGGTGAGATGGGTAATACATTATCAAGGTAAAATTAGGATCAGACCAATTATGATAGTTAAAGCAAAAATATGCAACCAGATAGTGAATTATACTTAGCGGAAACTCAGTCATCAGGTGATGTCAGTGGTGCAGGAACATCATCTCTTACTGCTGAACAATATCAACGAAAAATGCAGCGTCGTAAAGAAGTACAAGTCCAAAGATTAGAAAAAGCGATCCCAGAGAAAGGATTAATCATTGTTCATACGGGGAATGGGAAAGGGAAAACTACTGCTGCTTTAGGGATGGTAATGCGATCGCTCGGTCATGGTTATCGAGTTGCGATTATTCAATTTATTAAAGGTGCTTGGGAACCAGCAGAAAAAGCCGTTTTACAACATTGGCAAGATCAGTTAGAATTTCATGCGATGGGAGAAGGTTTTACCTGGGAGACTCAAGATCGCGATCGAGATATTCAAAAAGCACAGGAAGCATGGGCAAAAGCTTTAACATATATTAGTAATCCTGCATATAAGCTAGTATTGTTAGATGAAGTTAATGTCGCCATGAAACTCGGTTATTTACAAGCTGAAGATATTTTAGTAGGATTGGAACAAAAATCACCAAATTCCCATATTATTTTAACAGGTAGAGGAGCGCCACCAGCATTAATTGAACGGGCAGATTTAGTGACTGAAATGACTTTAATTAAACATCCTTTTCGAGAACAAGGAGTTAAAGCTCAACCTGGGATTGAATATTAATAATTAGCAAGAAGCGTAACATGATATCAGGACAAATAAAAAGTCAAATAGATACAATTTGGGATACATTTTGGTCGGGAGGTATCTCTAATCCTCTCGAAGTTATTGAACAGATTACTTATCTGCTATTTATCCGTCGTCTGGATGATCTACATACCCTAGAAGAAAAGAAAGCTAATCGACTAAAACGTCCAATCCAAAACTGGATTTTTCCAGAAGGTGAATTTCCAGAGGGTGAACTATTTGAGGATAAAAAAATTAAAAAACGCCCATATAATGATTTACGTTGGTCAAGATTTAAGCATTTTGAAGCAGCGGAAATGTTTACAGTAGTTAATGATTATGTTTTTCCTTTTCTGAAAACTTTGGGAGGAGATAAATCGACCTATTCACACCACATGAAGGATGCTCGGTTCACAATTCCTACTCCATCCCTATTATCAAAGGTTGTGGATTTACTGGATGCTGTACCGATGGAAGATCGGGATACAAAAGGTGATCTTTATGAATATATGTTGGGCAAAATTGCCACAGCAGGACAGAATGGACAGTTTCGCACACCGCGTCATATTATTCAGTTGATGGTAGAACTAACTGCACCAAATGAACGGGATATTATTTGTGATCCTGCTAGTGGTACTTGTGGTTTTTTAGTAGCTGCTAGTGAATATTTGCGATCGCATCATCCCGAAATTTTACTCGATCCTAAATGGAAAGAACATTTTCATAAAGAGATGTTTCACGGGTTTGATTTTGATAATACCATGCTGCGAATTGGTAGTATGAATATGTTATTGCATGGTGTGGAAAATCCTGATGTGCGTTACAAGGATTCTCTAGCACAGGAGCATTCTGCTGATGAAGAATCTTATACCCTGGTTTTAGCTAATCCTCCTTTTGCTGGGTCGTTAGATTATGAGAATACAGCTAAAGATTTACAAGCGATCGTTAAGACTAAAAAAACTGAGTTGTTATTCCTAGCACTATTTTTAAGATTGTTAAAACCGGGGGGACGTGCTGCGGTAATTGTGCCCGATGGTGTGCTTTTTGGTTCTTCTAAAGCACATAAAGAACTGCGTCGTCTATTGGTAGAGGAGCAAAAGCTTGATGGTGTGATTTCTCTTCCTGGTGGTGTATTTAAACCTTATGCAGGTGTTTCTACTGCTATTTTACTATTTACTAAAACTAATTCTGGGGGAACCGATTTTGTTTGGTTCTACGATGTAAATGCTGATGGGTGGAGTTTAGACGATAAAAGAACACCTTTACTTGCTGATGATAAATTAGGTGCTGTACCTAAGACCGAATTAACAGCAGAAGAACATCCTAAAAATAATCTACCTGATGTATTAAATCGTTGGCAAGAGAGAAATACTATAGAACGAGAGCGATCGCGTACAGATCAAAGTTTTTCTGTACCAAAAGCGGATATTGCAGCTCAGGGATATGACCTCAGTTTGAATCGTTATAAGGAAGTAGTCCATGAAGAAGTGGAACATCGCGCTCCTCAAGATATCCTTGCTAATTTGGCAAAATTGGAAGCGGAAATTCAGCAGGGGATGAAGGAATTAGAGATGCTACTGAAATAATTTGTGTTTTTAGATGCAAGCAAACTTTTAGTATGTATAAATCGGAGGTTTTGATATGGTTTTACATGAACTAATGGCTAAAAGTTCTAGAAGATTCTAAAATAAAAAATGATCCAGCGGATGACCCATTGATGAAGTACAGTAAGATTGTGGGACAGGCATCTTGCCTGTCCGATCAATTTGTCAGTTAAAGTCACTTGTGATTGATCTGTGTTGGTTGGGCGGGTTTATGATGTTGATCTATTTGTGTCAGAATTAACTGGTGAACCCGCCCCTACAAATCCTGGTTGATTGTGATCATAAATTCATCGACAATACATTTTTATGATTTAGTTTAATCTTGAATTTCAGATTTTTTGGTAAATCGTACAAGATGCGAACAGGTTTATCAACTGTAGGGGCGGGTTCACCGATGAATTTGTTACACACAAGTAACTTTAATGAACCCGCCCTGCCCCACAGATCACCTTGATGAACTCACCCGATCTGACATCACAGACAACACTGCTATAGTTCATAAATCGGTCATACGCTAGATCTAATCTGATACTTTAATAAAATCATGACTAAATCCGAACTCGAACAACAACTCCTTCAGCTTTCACCGAACGATAAACTGTATATTATCCAATTCCTGGCACAAAGTCTGACTACACCCAAGACTTCTATAGCGCAACCCATCACACCCTTAGAATTTTTCCGTCAATCTCCTTTAGCTGAATGCGCTGAAGAATTAGACCTTAACCGCGATCGCAGTCTAGCTCGCGATAATTTCAACCTATGAATCACATCCTTATTATTTTCATCAATCGATAGTCAAAATATAGGAGAAAAAGCCATGATAGTTGCAGCCGCTAAAAAGATGACTCTAGAAGACTTCCTTAATTATGACGATGGGACGGATACTTTATATGAATTAGAAAATGGAGAATTAATTCCGATGCCTTCTGAAAGTAATATTAATCAACGGATCGCTGTATTTCTGTTGATTTATTTTTCTCAATTAGGAATACCATCTTCTCGATTGCGGATGAAAGTTGAGTTAGCGGTGAATAGTAGATATGTAGGTGTGCGCGTTCCTGATTTAGTGGTATTTTCTGAAGAGTTAGCAATCTCAATGGAGGGAGCTAGTCGATCGCTAGTTTTAATGGATATGCCCCCACCCTTGTTGGTCGTTGAGGTAGTAAGTCCAAATCAGGAAAATCGGGATTATCGTTATAAGCGATCGGAGTATGCAGCGCGGGGAATTGCGGAGTATTGGATTGTTGATCCGATCGCTCAAAAGGTGACAGTGTTGGAATGGGTGGAGGGTTTTTATGATGAGATGGTGTATATGGGGGATAGTGTGATCGCATCACCTGTACTTGGTAGTTTAGATTTAACAGTGGCGCAAGTTTTGATGGGATAATGGTATAATTTTGCTAAGATAATCTCAGCACCCTGATTCATAAACCCACTTTTAAAAACTTGGTAGGTGATGTTAGCCAGGAAATTCCAAGTAGAAACGGTATAGTATCTTTATGAACAACTAAACAGAATAACAGATAACATAGCAGGAGATTCACTTGACCACACATCAGCGCCAGATTGACATGATCTTTGGATCTCTAGAGTCTGCTGGCTTTCCGCGCAGCTTACAAAATGTATTGCTGTCCGAGTGGGTAACTCCAGAAGTCCTCTCAGATGATTCAGCATCATCCGAACTCGCTATCATCCTTGCAAAGCGATTGGGTCTGCGTGCGAGTCCTCTTTTTGCTGCAAACCCGCGAGTTGAATTGCTTCGACAACGTGACATAAAGTACAAGCGATCGATTCCAAACAAGTCTAAGAATCTAACTGCTGCAACATCAATTGCGGTTAGTGTGGCGGAATCTATTGCATCAGCGTGTCAAGTCGAATTCCGATCGTTTGTAGATAGTGCCCAAACCCTTCGTCAAGAGGTACTTGCTTCTTTTCCAGGTCAATGGTTGGGATTAAAGAATTTGTTGATGAGCTGTTGGTCACATGGAATACCAGTGGTTTATCTGAGTGATATTGGTAAAGGTGTGGCGAAAATGGATGGCACGGTGGTATATACAGATAGTCGGCCCGTCATAATTTTATCAAAAACCTCACCGTTTTGGGCATGGCAACTCTTAATTTTAGCCCACGAAATTGCCCATATTGCGCTTGGTCATCTGGCTCCCTACGAAATATTGGTTGACGAGGAAATAAGCGAAGACTCCTATCTCTTGAAGGATAATGACCCGGATGAATATGCAGCAGATAGGTTCGCGATTGAGCTGTTAAACGGTAAATCAAACGTGATTTATCCTATTTTAGGTAATCTGGTCAACTCCGCAGAGCTAGCGATCGCTGCATATAATTATGGTAATAAATATTATATTGATCCTGGGCACACTATATTGAATTTTGCGAATCATGCTGAAAAATGGGATGTTGCTGATGCCGCAGCAAAGGTGCTACAGAATAATGATTCTTCTGCACCAATGGTTATTAATGAAATAATGTGGCGCGAGATTGACTCGGAAGCACTACCACTGGACACTATAGAGTTCATTGCTAGGGTGACTGGTTCATCAAGCCGTGAGGTCGCTTGTGAGTCGGCTGATTTTGATTGATAACGATGCCATTTTTAAACTGATAATCAAGACATAGAAGAGATAATTATGACAGTTGCAATTGCTAAAAAGATGTCTTTTGAAGACTTCCTCAATTATAACGATGGGACGGAGACTTTATATGAATTAGAAAATGGAGAATTAATTCCGATGCCTTCTGAAAGTGAACTAAATTGTCGGATAGCGATGTTTTTAGTTGCCTATTTTCTGAAGTTAGGTATTCCATATTATCGGTTAAGAATGAAAACAGAAATTGCTGTCCATAGCCGAATGGTGAGTGTGCGTGTTCCTGATTTGACGGTGTTTTCTGAAGAATTAGCTCAAGTGATGGAAGGAGCTACACGATCGCTAGTTTTAATGAATATGCCCCCACCCTTGTTGGTGGTTGAGATAGTAAGTCCGAATCAGGAAAATCGCGATTATCGTTATAAGCGATCGGAGTATGCAGCGCGAGGTATTTCTGAGTATTGGATTGTTGATCCGATCGCCCAAAAGGTGACAGTGTTGGAATGGGTAGAGGGTTTTTATGATGAGATGGTGTATATGGGGGATAGTGCGATCGCATCACCTGTACTTGGTAGTTTAGATTTAACAGCGGCGCAAGTTTTGATGGGATAATGGTATAATTTTACTGATTGAGAAATTTTGCTCATTAAACTTATAGACCACTGGGATAAGTGCTATGCAAATAACTTTAGAAATACCTGATGAGATTGCTTTAAATTTAGAGTCTCACAAGAATAATTTACCGCAGATTTTAGCTCTGGGTTTACGAGAAATGGCTGCTAATCCTTCTATGGGTTTTTCTGGTCTTACAGAGGTTTTGGAGTTTTTGGCAAAGTTACCTTCACCCCAAGAAACTCTCGCGCTTCGTCTTTCTCCTACAGTTCAAGCACAAATTGATGCACTCTTAGACAAAAATCGGACTGAAGGATTAGATGAAAGCGATCGCTGTCTATGGCAATATTACGAGTTTATAGAACATCTTGTCCGTCTTGCAAAAGCTCAAGCTTTACTTAAATTACATCAAAGTTCTACAATAGTAAGCTATTAAATATCGGGTTCGCGATCGCGTTTTGGCTGAGGCAATTTATATATAAAGTGTATATTTATTAAAAATAAATATCATACTTAAAAAAGTTATATTCATAGAATTGGAGAAGATATTGGAATGAGTATATGGACTAAATTTAGGCTTGGTGATTGCTGCGAGATTATTTCAGGGTCAACTCCAAGCACTAATGTAGAATCTTTTTGGAATGGTAATATTTGTTGGGCTACTCCTAAAGATTTGAGTCAACTTGATGGGGCTTACATTTCTGATACTCCACGTAAACTAACACAAGCCGGCTTAGATAGCTGTGGGGCTACAATTCTTCCTATTAATTCTGTTTTATTCAGTTCTCGTGCGCCGATCGGACACGTTGCAATTAATACTATACCGATGGCAACAAATCAAGGTTTTAAAAGCTTTGTACCGAAAGATAATAAAGTTCATGCCAAGTTTTTATATCATTGGTTACGCAAAAATCGCACCTATCTTGAAAGTTTTGGTAATGGTGCAACATTCAAAGAAGTTTCTAAATCGATTGTTTCACGCATTGAAATTAATCTTCCACCATTAGAAGAACAGAAACGGATTGCAGAGATACTCGATCGCGCCGAATCACTCAGGTCTAAACGTCGGGAAGCGATCGGGCAACTCGACACCCTCACCCAATCCATCTTTCTAGAAATGTTTGGCGATCCAGTTACAAATCCTATGGGGTGGAAAAGATTGCCTTTTGCTGAACTGCTGACAAACATCGACAGTGGATGGAGTCCAGTTTGTCTAGATCGTCCAGTTTCTGGTGAAGAATGGGGCGTTCTTAAATTAGGTGCAGTTACATGGTGTGAATATAATCCTACTGAAAACAAAGCTCTTCCACGTGGTATTAAACCACATTCTAATTTAGAAGTAAAAAGTGGTGATTTGCTGTTTACACGAAAAAATACTTATGAACTAGTTGGAGCTTGTGTGATTGTTCGAGAGACTCCTCCCAGACTTCTGATGCCCGACCTTATTTTTCGTTTCCGTTTGCGTGCAGATGCTAGAATAAACCCATACTTTTTACATCAACTTCTGATTTACCCGACAAAGCGCCGCAATATTCAGAAGCTTGCAGGAGGTTCAGCCAGTTCAATGCCTAATATTTCTAAGGCAAAGTTGCAAACAACACTTATTGAAGTTCCTCCATTAGACCTTCAAAAAGAATTTGCCAACCGTATTGAAACTGTAGAAAAACTCAAAGCATCTCACCGCACCTCATTATCAGAACTTGATGCTCTCTTCGCATCGCTCCAACATCGTGCATTCAGAGGAGAGTTATAATAAAGTGCCAGCAAAAGACTCGATTCACGAAATCGTAAAAAAAGCAGTTATCAAAGATGGTTGGGAAATTACCAACGATCCCTATGTGATTTCTTATGGTGAGCGTTTTTTATTTGTGGATCTTGGTGCAAGCAGTTTTATTGGAGTTCGTCAAGGAAACAAACACATCGCCATTGAAATCAAGCAATTTCGTAGTCAATCTCAAATAGCTGATTTAGAGCAAGCTATAGGTCAATATATACTATATCGTCTGTTACTTAATCAAGTCGATCCAGAACGTGACCTTTATCTTGCCATTTCTGAAGCAACTTACAGCAACATCTTTACTGAGCCAATTGGAAAACTAGCGATCGCTCAACTACCTTTAAAGCTGATTATTGTAGATTTAAAGAAAAAGGAAATAAGCCAATGGATACCATCACGACCTATAGAGAAATCGTCAAGCAAGTAATTAGCGATTATGCGAAACTGCGCCCATCTCACGGTAATATTCGCTTAGATGCCATCTTTGATGAGATGCGCGATCGCTATGCCCTTATGCAAGTTGGTTGGGATCAAGAAAAACGGATACGTGGCAATTTAATCTATGTAATTATCGAGAACGGTAAAGTAGTAATTGAATACGATGGTATGGAATATGGAATTACTCAGGATTTAATTAAAAAAGGTATTCTTGAGCATGATATAGTGTTGGCTTTTCTAGCAGATTTGGAGACTGTTAGCAATTTCTAAAGATTGTTCAGATGCGATCGCCTCGTCAATCTGTTCCTTATTTCCCGACTAATTCTAGAGCTTGATTAATGACGTGGTTAGACAGATACATCCCTGATAGACATAATTGTTCTAAAACCGGACGGGCGGCTTTAATTTTTCCACATTGTTTGGCTATAATGACTAAACCGCCTTTGGTTAAAAAAATCAATGGGGATGTATTGATAACTGGAATTTCAGCCACGTTCTAATTCTCGCTGGAGGTCGTCAAAGTCAACTCTAAAAACATCGACTTGTTCGCGAGCAAGACTTTCCAAGAAGTCCCGGCGATTTAAACCGGCAATCTGAGCAGCTTTTTCTTGAGAAATTGCAGCTTTTTGATACCAGTAGATAGCAGCAGCAAGGCGCATATCTCGCACAAATTCCACAGGGGGAAGACCACGGGCTGAAAATACTTCTTCGGGTAATTCAATGGTAACTATGGTCATTGGGTTCTCTAATCTTTAAAATCTAAGATCATATAATGTAAATGCTATGCTAACCGAATTTACCCTCGACAATTTCAAAAGTTATAGCACAAGTCGATTGCCTTTAGGATCGCTAACTGTATTAATAGGAGCTAATGCTGCGGGCAAAAGTAACGCCCTTGAAGGTTTGCGTTTTCTATCATGGCTAGCTCAAGGACAAAAACTTTCTAGTATTCAATATGCGGTGAATAGTGCAGAGCGAACTGTACGGGGTCGAGTAAATGATTTATGCCATCGGGGAGAGTCAAGTTTTACCATTGGTTGCCGTTTGGACTTAACAGAGTGGAACCAACTTGATATCACCTTGAATGTGAGAGACGGAGAAATGCACATCAGTGGTGAGCGAATCATTGGCTCTACCAATAAAATCCCGCTATATGACCTAGTTCAGCCTTCTCAAGGAGTAGGTACTGATGTTAATGTCGCATATAACAACTTTTCCAAGGGTAAGAATAAACCACAAATAACTTGCAGTGATCAAATGGCTATATTCGTGCAATTAGATAGCCCTGCGAATTTTAATGCAAAGGATGACCATTCCCAAAAGATAATTCCTGAAACTGTCCGTGAATATCAACGAGTTTTAAAAAACATCCTATTTCTCGATCCTGTTCCTGCCAAAATGCGTGAGTACAGTTTCAAATCTGATAAGCAATTACAAGAGGATGGGACTAATCTTTCCAGTGTTCTGTATCGCTTATGGGAAAACCAACCCGAAAATCAACAGGCAATTCTGAACTTAATCCAGAGTCTACCAGAACAGGCGATCGATGGGCTAGATTTCCTTTTTGGCCCACGAGATGAAGTCATGGTGCAACTAGCTGAAACCTTTGGGAATACCCGTCGCTATTGTGAGGCTGCATTATTATCCGATGGTACTTTGCGAGTGTTAGCGATCGCGGCTGCGATGTTATCAGCGACAGAAGGTAGTCTAGTAGTCATTGAGGAAATCGATAATGGTGTTCATCCCAACCGAGCCAAGCATTTACTCAGCAGTATTCGAGATCTTGCCGAACGACGTAAATTAGGAGTGCTGCTTTCCACCCATAACCCAGCATTAATGGATGCTTTACCCGATGAAGCTCTTAAAGATGTTGTGTTTTGTTTTCGCAATCCAGAAGCAGGAGATAGCCGTCTGGTTAGACTTGGTGATATGTACGATTTTCCTAGTTTGATATTACAAGGACTTCTCGGACAATTGGTCACGGCTGGAGTAGTGGATCGGTTTGTCAAGTCAGCCCACACACCCGAAGATAAAAAACAGCAGACTATGGCATGGCTATCTCGATTGCAGGAGTATGGCAATGAGTAGTATTTGCCTGATTGATACGAGTATATTCTTAGTAATGCTTAACGTTCCCAACTATACAGCGGATTCTACTTTGATGACAGCAATTCTCATTTTGAAAAAAATCAGAGAAAATTCTCTTATTTAAATAGAGAACTTGTGTCGAAGCATGATTTTTTGACAGATAATTATCATCCGACGCTGAAGATAGACAAGTTTTCAGAAATTTGTCCATGAAAAATCGATTTCAACTGATACATCCAGATGAAATTCTCACCCATTTTTTAGGTTTTTTTTGATAAAAAACTTTCCCTTCCTCTTTCAATATATTGATATTTTTCAACTAGAATTTAGTTTTTTTAATGGGACATTCTCGGTGAGAATAAATGAGAATAAATCTGACCAATTTTTGAACCATAAATATTTTAATAAGGTCCGAATATCCTTAAAGAAAGTAGTTCGAGTTACTAATAGGTCACGAACTTTTTGATAGATGTAATTAACTAAATCCAAAACAGTATGAAATAAAAAAGCTAGTAAATTCAAAGACAATAATAACTCGCACAAATGATTTTCACCATGACCAAAGTTATGCTCTAAATTATAACCGTGATTTTTAAGAACGTTATTACTTTCATTCTCAACTTTCCATCTGCTGCGCCCAGCTTTGACAATTTCTTCAATATTATTTTCAGTGATTTTATGATTAGTGATCCAATTATTTTGGTAGATAATTTTCTGTGTTTCCTCATTAATAACAGTCACTTCGTACCAATTAACTTCGAGACTTGATTCTTCATCTTTTAAGGGAACTCTATTAGCATAGCGATAACGATACAGGAGATTTTTTCGCCCATCCCATTGGGGCTTTTTAATGGTAGTAACTTCTCCACTTTTTTCTAAAAACTCTAGCCATTCATATAAAGTTTTATGCGAAGTTTCTCGACCAACAAAAATAAAATTATATCCTTGTTTTAGAGCTAATTCACAAATAGGTTGGTGGGCATATAAGTCATCCCCTAAAAGGGTTACAGGATAACCATATTTATTTTGATGATTCTTATTCAACCATCTTTTAACCGCCGCATTTTCACAATCTTGTTTTTGATGACCATCCAGGTTTTTAATAAATTCTGGCGCTAAACTAATCACTTGGTTTTGATTAGGAGAAACTACAATAGGTGTAACACAGCTATGAAAATAGGTGGTAGTTCCATTGCGATGATTACGACGGTTACAATGAGGACAATTTATTTTCTGTGATGAAAAATATTCGGTGCCATCTAAAGCCATTAAAATTTCTTCATCTAAGTAGAGAAACTTTTTCAAAACTCCGTTTTTATTTAACCATTCATAGACTTCTTGAAAAGCCATAAATATAGTAGCTGCTGGCACCGGATCTAACAAATTTCTGATTTGATTATCACAGGGAATTTTCTTAATTGAAAATAAACTTTCTGCGTTATCTTTTCCTTTATTGCTTTTCATTAACCGCTGATGGTCTAAAAAAGATGCTGACTGAGTAAAAAAGATTGAAAATGCAGCCATCACTGCATCTTCTACCTGGTATTTCGTATTATTTCCAGGTTTCCTTTCATCAGGTAAGTCATGTAATTGTTGACGTAAAAATTCGATTAATTCAGGGATTTCTAGGGTCGCTGCTTTTTGAGCCATGTTTGAGTAATTTAACGTGCTGTCAGATTTTTAACTCACCGATTATACCTCATCTGATCACAATTATAAATTTTTATTTTCCTTGAATTCCCTATTCTAAAAACCGAACTATCAAACTGGATTTCCCTCGTTCGTTGTCAGGCCATCCTCGATTCTATTGAGTATTTATACTTAGATATTGACCCAATTGTTTTTTAGCCATTGCCTCTGCCTGAAAAACTGGTTATTTTGTACTATATTTTCAATTCCCAAATCGGGATTAATACTCTATTTTTTTTAAAATGAGAATTGCTGCTTTGATGATGTACAGTAAGATTTGGCGTGAATAGCGATCAGTTAAAGTCAATTGTGATTGATCTGTGTTGGTTGGGCGGGTTTATGATGTTGATCTATTTGTGTCAAAATTAACTGGTGAACCCGCCCCTACAAATCCTGGTTTATTGTGATCATATAATTCATAGACAATACATTTTTATGAGCTAATAAGGGCGGGTTCACCGATGAATTTTCACACACAAATAACTCTTGTGCCGAGCGCTTGCCCTGAGTTTATCCTGAGCGTAGCCGAAGGGCGAAGTCGAAGGGTAGTCGAGATATTGATGAACCCGCCCTGCTTGAATTTCAGATTTTTTGGTAAATCATACATAATCTGAACATTTTGATCACCTGTAGGGGCGGGTTCACCGATGAATTTGCCACATACAAATAACTCTTGTGCCGAGCGCTTGCCCTGAGCGTAGTCGAAGGGTAGTCGAGGTATTGATGAACCCGCCCTGCCCCACAGATCACCTTGATGAACTACCCCATCTGATTTCACAGACAACACTCGACTACCCCCTTCCCTTCGACTACGCTCAGGGTAAACTCAAGGCAAGCTTCGACTACGCCCTTCGGCTACGCTCAGGATAAACTCAGGGCAAGCGTTCGACACAAGCAAGTGCTATACTTTATCAATCGGTCAAACGCTATATATGAGCCAGTTTACCTTCCTCCAAACCGAATTCTCCGAAATTTACGAATCGGCTAACAAAGCAGTTAGTGCTGCATATCCCGATCCCCGCGCTGCTTGCTTTTATGCCCGTCGAGCCTTGGAATTAACTGTAAACTGGTTATATAAACACGATAATTCCCTAGAACTGCCTTACCAAGACAATCTCAGCGCCCTAATTCATGAGCCCACTTTTAAAAACTTGGTAGGTGAAGCAGTATTTAATAAAGCAAGAGTCATTACTAAACTGGGTAATCAGGCAGTCCACAGTTCCAGAGTGATCTCTGTTAATGATTCTATTAGTGCAGTCAGGGAGTTGTTTCACTTTACTTATTGGTTAGTACATACCTACGGACGCAACACTAAACCACCATCAGGGCTAACCTTTAACCCCGACTTATTGCCCAAAACTACACCCGTACCTAAACAAACTATTGAACAACTCCAGAAACTAGAAACTCAACTGCGCGATCGCGATGAAAAACTCTCTACACTTCTAGCCGATAAAAATGCGATCGATGAGGAATTAAAGCAACTACGGACAGAATTAGCAGCAGTTAAGAAAGCCAACGTCACCCAGCTCGATCGCCATGACTATTCTGAAGCACAAACCCGCGATCTATTTATAGACTTGTTATTAAAAGAAGCAGGATGGGCACTAGATCAACCGCGCGATCGCGAGTTTAAAGTTACAGGAATGCCCAACAAATCGGGTAAAGGTGTAATTGATTATGTTCTCTGGGGAAATGATGGTAAACCCTTAGCAGTGATTGAAGCAAAACACGCTAAACAAGACCCAAGAGTAGGACAGCAGCAAGCAAAACTTTATGCTAATTGTCTTGAAACCCAATTTAGTCAGCGTCCCATTATTTTCTATACCAATGGTTATGAGCATTGGCTCTGGGATGACACCAATTATCCACCCCGACAAATACAAGGCTTTTACAAAAAAGCTGAATTAGAATTACTTGTACAGCGTCGTACTACTCGTAAATCCCTAGCAACAGCTACTATTAACTCACAAATTGCCGAACGTTATTATCAAACTCGTGGTATTCGTCGCATTACTGAAGCTTTCGAGCAAGATAAAGACCGCAAAGCTCTGATTGTTATGGCTACTGGAGCAGGTAAAACTAGAACAGCGATCGCCTTAGTTGATCTGCTCATGCGTTGTAATTGGGTAAAACGGGTATTATTTTTAGCCGATCGCGTAGCCTTAGTAAATCAAGCCATTAATGTATTTAAGAAACATCTCCCTGATGCTGCTCCAGTTAACTTAGTCACCGAAAAAAATACTGAAGGACGAGTATTTGCATCTACTTATCCCACCATGATGGGGTTAATTGATGATACCCGCGATGGTCAGCGTCGTTTTGGAGTTGGACATTTTGACCTAATTATTATCGATGAAGCTCATCGTTCAGTTTTCCAGAAATATCGTGCTATTTTTAACTATTTTGATGCTCTCTTACTCGGATTAACCGCTACACCCAAGGATGAAATAGATCGCAATACTTACGGATTGTTTGATTTAGAAAATGGAGTTCCGACCGATGCTTACCAGCTTGAAGATGCTGTAAAAGATGGCTTTTTAGTACCTCCTCAAGCTATATCTGTACCGCTAAAATTTCAACGGGAAGGAATTAGCTATAACGATCTTTCTGAAGCTGAGAAATTAGAGTGGGATACTCTAGAATGGAATGAAGAAGATCAGATACCCGATCGGGTGAAAGCTGAAGCTGTTAATCATTGGCTATTCAATCAAGATACGGTAGACAAAGTATTAGAGCATCTGATGACTAGGGGATTAAAAGTTGCGGGTGGCGATCGCCTCGGTAAAACTATTATCTTTGCTAAAAACCAAGATCATGCTGATTTTATTGCGGAACGATTCAATGCTAATTATCCGCATTTGAAGGGTGAATTTGCTCGGGTGATAACTTTTAGAACTACCTATTCTCAAAGTTTGATTGATAATTTTTCTAGTCAGGATAAAAATCCCCATATTGCGATCTCGGTGGATATGCTGGATACGGGGATTGATGTGCCAGAGGTAGTTAATTTAGTGCTGTTTAAACTTGTCCGCTCTAAGACTAAGTTTTGGCAGATGATGGGAAGAGGTACTAGATTATGTCCTGATCTCTTTGGATTAGGGCAAGATAAGCAATTTTTCTATCTGTTTGACTATTGCCAAAATCTGGAGTTTTTTCAGCATAATCTGAATCCTATTGATGCTCCATTAAGTAAGTCATTGGCTAAACAGTTATTTACTAAACGATTAGAATTAATTACATCGCTAGATAATACCAGCCTTCGACTACGCTCAGGCTACGTGGATAAAGTTAATCGGTATGTGAGCGAAACCAAGGGCAAATATGATGCACCAAAGATTGATCAAGTGAATCGATGCCTGAGCGAAGTCGAAGGCACATCTAAAGAACCAAAGACTGATGAAGAATTGCGTGATGAAGTAGCTAATTTACTTTGTAAAGAAGTTGCTGCTATGAATACCGAAAACTTCCTAGTGCGCCCAAAACGGAGATTGATAGAAAAATACACTAATCCCGAAACCTGGCGATCGCTATCAAATGAAGATTTTACTGAACTGAGTCAAGAAGTAGCGGGTTTACCTTCCCAATTGGAAGTAGAAGCAGAAGAAATCAAGAGATTTGATGTACTGATGCTAAAGTTACAATTAGCAAATATACAGGCTAATTCTGCCTTTAAACGTTGGCAAGAACAAGTGAAATCAATAGCGGAGTTACTAGAAGAAAAATCTGCTATTCCATTAGTAAAAGAACAGTTATCTCTAATTCAGGATCTCCAAACTGATGAGTGGTGGCAAGATGTCACATTACCCATGTTAGAAGTAGTACGCCAACGCCTAAGAGAATTAGTAAAATTTATTGAGAAACAAAAACGCCAACCTATTTATACTGACTTTGAAGATGTAATAGGAGATGAGGAAATAGTTGATCTACCTGGAGTTATAGGATCAGATAACTTTGAAAAATTCCGGATTAAAGCTCGTGCCTTTTTGCGATCGCATCAGGATCATGTAGTTATTTTCAAACTAAGAACTAACAAACAACTCACTCCCTCTGATCTAGCTGAACTAGAAAAAATACTACTCGAGAACCACCTAGGTATTGAAGAGGATATAATCCGTGCTAAAGAAGAATCACAAGGATTAGGTTTATTCGTCCGCTCTTTAGTAGGATTAGATCGAGAAGTCGCCAAACAAGAACTAGATAAGTTCATATCTGGGAAAAATCTTAACTCTAATCAAATTGAGTTTGTCAACATGATTGTAGACTACCTCACTGCACATGGTATAATGAACGGGGCAATCCTCTATGAATCTCCCTTTACCGACATTACATCATCCGGACCAGATGGATTATTTACCTCGACTCAAGTAGATGAATTGTTTTCGATACTTGAAGAAGTTTATAAAAGAGCCGCTGCATCATAACTACTACCCATTTTTTTAAATGGCGATGTTTGGTTTGCCAAAATTGTCCCACATATTCGTAGCAGTGCCTCTGCGGTTGGTAAAAAAAATCTTTTTACCAACCGATTAGCTTATGCTCATTAAAGCTCAGCCCTGTGGCAAAATCTTAAGTAAGTCTGTCTGAAATTTAGTAATTCTTCGATGACCGTAACCAAACCAACCCTTGCTAGTCAATACGACCCATTTACCACTGAAGCCAAGTGGCAAAAGTTTTGGGAAGAAAACCAGACTTTTAAAGCTAATCCAGAAAGCGGTGGTGAGCCTTACTGTATCGTCATTCCCCCCCCGAACGTCACCGGTAGCTTACACATGGGACACGCTTTGGAAATGTCCTTAATTGACGCGACGATCCGCTATCGGCGGATGCGGGGGTATAATACACTCTGCCTACCCGGAACTGACCATGCTAGTATAGCTGTCCAAACCCTGCTGGAAAAAGAATTAAAAAAACAGGGTAAAACTCGCTATGATATCGGACGAGAAAAATTTTTAGAACTGGCTTGGGACTGGAAAGCTGAATCGGGAAACACAATTGTGAATCAGCTGCGACGTTTAGGGGTTTCCGTAGATTGGTCGCGAGAACGCTTCACTATGGATGAAGGATTATCGAAAGCAGTCTTAGAATCCTTTGTCCGTCTCTATGAAGAAGGGCTGATTTATCGTGGTGAATATTTGGTAAATTGGTGCCCAGCTTCCCAATCGGCAGTTTCAGATGTAGAAGTAGATAACCAAGAAGTTAATGGACATCTATGGCATTTACGCTATCCTCTTATTGATGGTTCAGGTCATTTAGAAGTAGCGACCACCCGACCAGAAACTATGTTAGGCGATACAGCGATCGCTGTGCATCCAAATGACGATCGCTATCAACACTTAATTGGCAAAAAAGCCTTGTTGCCGATTATGAATCGGGAGATCATCATTATTGGTGATGAATTAGTTGATCCCAAATTTGGCACTGGCTGTGTAAAAGTGACTCCCGCCCATGACCCGAATGATTTTGATATGGGTGTACGTCACCATTTGCCATTGATCAATATTATGAATAAGGATGGCACTTTAAATGAAAATGCCGGGCCATTTATCGGTCAAGATCGATTTGTAGCACGTAAAAATATTGTTAAACTTCTGGAACAAGAAGGTGTGCTAGTGAAGGTAGAAGAATATAAACATACGGTGCCCTACAGCGATCGCGGCAAAGTTCCGGTCGAACCGTTACTTTCTACCCAATGGTTTGTTAAGATCCGTCCCCTAGCCGATCAAGCCTTGCAATTTTTAGACGAACAAAATTCCCCTGTCTTTGTGCCAGAACGCTGGTCAAAAACTTATCGTGACTGGTTAGTTAAACTAAAAGATTGGTGTATTTCTCGTCAACTCTGGTGGGGACATCAAATTCCCGCTTGGTATGTAGTCAGTGAAACTGGGGGTCAAATTACAGAGCGCACCCCTTTTGTGGTAGCTCGCACGACCACCGAAGCTGAAGCAAAAGCTAAAGCTCAATTTGGCGAAAAGATCAAGCTCGAACAAGATCCAGATGTACTTGATACTTGGTTTTCTTCGGGCTTATGGCCATTTTCGACCTTGGGATGGCCCGAACAAACCTTAGAGCTAAAAACCTACTACCCTACTAATACAATGGTAACAGGGTTTGACATCATCTTTTTCTGGGTAGCACGTATGACCATGATGGCTGGGCATTTTACCAAACAAATACCCTTCCAAGATGTTTATATTCATGGATTAGTTTTGGATGAAAACGGTCAAAAAATGTCCAAAACTAAGGGGAATGGGATTGATCCCTTGGTGCTAATCGATAAGTATGGTACTGATGCGTTACGTTATACTCTAGTCAAGGAAGTAGCTGGGGCGGGTCAAGATATTCGCTTAGAATATAATCGGGAAAAGCATGAATCATTATCAGTAGAAGCAGCAAGGAATTTTACTAATAAACTCTGGAATGCGGCTCGGTTTGTGATGATGAACCTAGATGGACAAACACCGCAACAGTTAGGACAAGCGGAGCTAACCACATCTGAATTATGCGATCGCTGGATTCTGTCGCGCTATGAGCAAGTAGTACAGCAAACCTGTAAATATATTGATAATTACGGTTTAGGAGAAGCAGCGAAAGGATTGTATGAGTTTATTTGGGGTGATTTCTGCGATTGGTACATTGAGTTGGTAAAACCACGGCTCCAATTAGAAATCTCTAGTCCATCTAGACGCTCAGTCCAGCAAATTTTAGCTGTGATTCTGGAGGGGATATTAAAACTACTCCATCCCTTCATGCCCCATATTACCGAAGAAATCTGGCAAACTCTAACCTTAGCACCTGTCGGTGCTACACTATCTCTCCAATCCTATCCCCAGGCAGAAATATCCCTCATTGATTCTGATTTAGAAGCAAAATTTCAATTCTTAATCGATCTAATTCGCACAATTCGGAATTTACGAGTGGAAGCAGAGGTAAAACCTGGGGCAAAGATCAGGCTAGTTTTGCAAACGGAAAGTGAATCAGAGCAAGAGATTATTACCTCTGGACGGGGATACATTGAAAATCTAGTGAAAGTAGAACAATTAACGATTACTCGAATTTTAGAACCAGAAATAGAGCCGGCGATCGCTGGAGTTGTAGGTACAGTCCAAGTGTTAATTCCCCTAGCAGGAGTGGTAGATATTAGCGCAAGACGTACCAAATTAGAAAAAAGCTTGAGTAAGGTAGAAGCAGAAGCTAATACCCTTTCGAGTCGTCTGGGCAATTCCAAATTTGTGAATAATGCTCCAGTCGAGGTGGTGCAAGCAGCACAAGCTGCTCTAGTAGAAGCCCAAAAACAGGTGGAAATTTTGCGCGAGCAACTCAGCCGATTGGCTGGTTGATCAAGAATAGTTTACCGCCCAGATTGGTCTGATTAGTTAATTACTAATCATGATTAACCGCAAAAGAGAGAAGCTCACATATTTAAAAAGTCAGGTTCTCTCTCGATTTCACCGCTGATTGAGCATCGTTAAAACCTAATATTTCCAACTGGAAATAAATTATTTTAGCGATAATTCAATCCTTCCTTATACCTTAAATTCCGAGCAAAAAGGCGATGTTATATTTAGCCCAGGTGCAAAAGAAAGGATTCTTAGGCAAACCTGCCGTGCGGTTGCTGGCTAGTCAAAAATCTGAAAATAACTGGGTTATTGTGACAGAGGAAAAAGTCGTTGAATGTCCACAAGCTACGACTTTTAGTGAAGGATTGCTGGTTTTAGCAGATGTTAATAATAATCGCCCAATTGTGATTAAAGATGCTACAGATTGGCTAGTGGATTTGGTAAAAAAATATCTGACTGAAGATGCGACATCCCCTTTTTGGCAAGCTGAAAAAGAAAGAGCAGAACAATGGAGACAATCTTTAACTTTGCAAAGTCAAGATTTGGGTCGTCGTGCGATTGAAATTGAAGCACTACGGGAAAAAAATCAAGTTTTAGCAGATGAATTGAAAACTGAGAAAAAAGAAATTGATCAGATGACGCGATCGCTAAACATGAAACGTCAGGAAATAGAGCGTCTGGATGGAGAGTTCAAAGAACGAGAAAGAAAAGCGAGAGAGATTCTGAGTGCCCAAATGCAGGAAGTTAAACGTCAGATTGAAGAAACTGAACGGTTGAGAAGTCGCAATAAACTATTAGAAGAAGAACTGCAACAATTAAAAAGTCAGCAATTAGAAAAAGTATCCAGATGGGAGCGTGAACCAGAACCACTTGATCCTTTTCAAACTTAAGCGTAGTTTTTACCTAATCAAGAATAGATAATCTAGAATATTAGCTGAGTTTCTAGTCATAGCAGCGAGGACAAGAATTATTGTAGGATAAAATAAACCTTAGTCTTTTCCTTAACTACGATTCACCTGAATATGATCAGCATTACATCGATAGAAATTGCTCAATATCGTTCTGAATTGTCCAATTATCCCCGCGCTTTACAAGCTTTGGATCTGATTGAAGATTGTGAGGGAGATTTGGAAGATGCAGCGATCGCAATGGCAATTCAAGTGGGACAGGAACCGGATACATCTAATAATTGGTTAGAGGGATTAGCAAAAAGATGTCGGGTTGCGATTTGTGAAAAAGATTTGAGGGAAGATTTGTTAAATGGTAAATTAAGTACAGCGATCGCACATTTACAAACGACAAATCTTTGTCCTCCAATTTTAGCAACCCCTGTAGTTATTTATGCTGTTAAGACGGGAATCAATGATTTTTGTGAGCCTTTAGAGTTTAAACTGTAAAGACTCGCATTGTGTAGTTTTGTTACACTTCATCCATTGCTAACATCTGAATCAGACGGGGTGTTCCTGGATCAAACCCAGCAATATCCCAAGATTTTGGATCTTTTGGATCAACTAAGGAGATATTGTAGGGAGCAAGTGCAATATAAATTGCTTTGGCATGGGGATTGATTTTATGGCGATATTCTGCTAAAGCTTGACTAGGATGTTTCTTTCCTGCCCAACTTTCACAATCAGTCCAAAAGCAAAATAGATCTGCTTTAAACTTGGTTTTAATTGCCCAATCGTAAGCGACAGATGCGTCAGTTCCACCGAAATTCTGGTTACTGGCTTTGGCGATCGCTTGACTAAAAGAATCCTGTGCGGTAATCTTTAAATCACGGAAATCAGTAGCAAAACCACGAATGACATAATTTTTTTCTGCTTTCGCAGTTGCTAAAGCCATGACGGTAGCAATTTCGCAACAAGTTAAGCCAATGGAACTAACAGTATTAAAGGACATGGAACCGGAAATATCAACAGCGTGTAAGAAAGTTTTCCCGGTTGGAGGAAGTACATCAAAAGCTAGTTCTAAGGCTTTCTCTAAGATATCAATAATCTGCCGAATTGGTTGCCAAGTTTTTTTACTCCGACCTAATTCTCCTCCTGATTGATAGGTTTTGATAGCTTTCAAGATGTCAATCGGATGAATCCGTCCTTTCTGTAAATGTTCCCGACTATTGAGTAACTTAGCAATACGCTTCAAATTAGACTGATGATGAGTAGTTAAAACCTCTAATTGTGTTAATGATCCAAGATTTCGCAGCATCGCACCAATGGGCATTTCATTAAACAGCAATTGCCATGCTTTTTGATCCATTTTACCTACAGGTGCAGCCATTTCATGGGTTAATCTTCCTTTCGCGATCGCTTCATGAGTTTTTTCTGGATGACGTTTTAACCATTCATACCACCAAATTTGTGCTAAGGGTTCAGCTGGAATTTTAGAGGGTAATTTATCCCATCCGTGCATTACCCACTTAAACAATTGATTATGGGTTTCAGTGATAGGTTTCACATGAAATAAGCGCAACGCATCACGATGGGAAAAACCTTGACGTTGTTGGTATTTCAACAATTGATAAGCTAATTCTTGCACATTATCACGGGAAAACCAAGCTTTACCAGCTTCACGTACAATTTTACCAAAACCACGCATGGCTTTAGTGTAACCTAGCCATTCATAGAAATGACTACCAGTTCGTACTACTTGCAGAAAGATTTCTCCAAAAGCTTGTTTAGCTTCTTGGGAATTGTCCATTGATAACAACACTAACGCAAATAAAGGGGCACTATTATTAATTGCGCGTCCATCACTAGCATAGAGAATTTCGGTAGCAACTTGGTTCGGATTAAGAGCGATCGCTTGTTTGAGGATTTCGACAAATTCGATCGTTAACTCATGTTTACCTGCATAATAGGTATTTTGAGCTGTACCAATTAACAAACAACGACGTAATACATTCCAAATATCAGCTTTAAACATCCAACCACCAGAACGTCCTGGAACCATTTCTGTTTCTCGACCAGGAATTGGTTGAGTCTGGGGGGTTTGATTTTTTACAAAAAACTTATAATTCATCATAATTTTCAGCCCGTCAGGACAATTAAAAGTGTGGTAATATGGTGTAGTGGAGCGGGAATTGCACCCGCATCTCGTCGATTAAGGGGGATGTCGTGTTACAGCGATAATCCTCAATCTGCGTCCCTTTCGGGCAAAAATTGCGCTTTACTATTAAGCTACCCACCACATAAAAGGTACTTTTGACTTGTTACTGGTTTATTGTTTCTGTTGGTCTCCTTTGCTTTGATGAATCCAGATTAAGCTGGTCAACTTCCCTGAAGCTAATTGTGCAAAAAAAAGCTAAAATCCATTGATAATTACTGTTTGAGACCTAGGGGAAGATCCTTGACTAGGGGATTCCCTCAACTTTCTGATAACTTTTATAGGTCAATACTTTGGACACTTTTACGGTAAATCTAGAAACAACTGGTAGAGAGACTGGAATACTCAAGCTATTTACTCATTAAAGCGATGAAAGTACAGGTTTTATCTATTAAAGCGGCAAAAGAGCCTAACTCCCATGAAGTCTTGTTGTCTATCGGTGTAGATCAGCAAACTTTCATATTTACAACTGAAGTTAATCAAGTGGGAGAACATCAAATTCAAACGACTCATGGCGATCGCACTTTTTCAGAAGTATTCAGATTTAATCAGCGAGTAGCAATGAATGTGAGTAATCTGGTAGTTAAATTTTCCAGCCAACAAATAATTGAATTGCCAGCCGACGTCGGTAATTTTGTCACTCCGGAAGAAACTGTATCGAAGCTAAAATCTTATGAAAAGGGTAAGCCAATTCAGAGTGATCTGCAAGATAAACAAAAAGTTACGTTATATCTGTCGCCAAGAACTGCATCACCGACTCAAAATTCGAGCTGCGGTTGGCTCAGAACCAATATCTGTCATTGCTGAACGTGCGCTGATCTTTTATATGGAACATCCAGAAATAGTAGATGAAGCCGGCAATACAGCGGATTCCACGTTGATGAAGTTATCTCGTTTGGTTGGGCGGGTTTATGATGGTGATCGATTTGGATCAGAATTGATTGGTGAACCCGCCCCTACAAATCCTGGTTGATTGTCATCATAAATTCATCGATTTTTTGGTAAATAATCCCAGATCCGAACATTTTTATCACCTGTAGATATTGTTTTAGCTTTTCAACCTCCATCAGTAAGACTGTTTACTGAATTTGCGTTAGCGTAGCTTACCGTAGGTATCGCCTAAATCTAGATCACTTTAGGAAAAGCGGGTCAACTTTCCTGAAGCCAATTGTGCAAAAAAAAGCTAAAATCCATTCATAATTACTATTTGAAAGCTAGGGGAAGATCCTTGACTAGGGGATTCCCTCAACTTTCTGAAAACTTTGATAGGTAGATTTTGCTCTAAGTGGTACGTCCCAGTTATGGTCCTGAAGCGAAGAAACGCTCTAAACAGTTATTGGCTGTGTTGCTTGACTATGCCAATGATGAGTTAAACTGTGATGAATCTACTCTAGATGCTTTACGTCCCCAGATTCAAGTATATTGGCAAACTGAACAGAGATTAATTGTTCGCACTAAGATCCGTTTTTTAGAGACTCTGACTAAATTAGGTACAGATTCTCTACTGAGTGGAGAACAGATTAAGGAAGCACTACGACGGTTTGAGGATTTTTTAGAGATTCTGGAAGATCATCGTCCCAACCGTGGTGGGTCAGAAATTTGGCACTTTACACTTAATTTATGGTATAAGCGCAGTCATCCTATTGCTAACTTAGAACGATTTGAGCAGGAGTGGGAGCAACGTCGTCCCCAAAAATCTAAACAGGTAACAGGAGATCAAAGTGAGCAAGTACAGAATAATTTTTGGTGGGAACTCTGTCGGGAGAGTTTAGAATTACAGGATTATCAACGGTTAACTACTAATGTGCTGACTGTTCCTGATGGAGTTGCGTTTGATTTGCATGAAGTTTATATACCATTGAAGTTGGTAGAAAGAAAACAGCAAGATCGGCGATCGGTAGATATTTCTGCGGAGCAAGGATCACAGTTTTATGAACCGGAAGAACTAGAAACAGCTCTAAGTTTAACGATCGCAGAGTTTTGTCAGCGATTTTTCCAATCTGAACTTAAACAACGGATTGCGATCGTCGGGGAACCTGGTTCAGGTAAAACTACTTTGCTCCAAAAAATTGCTACTTGGTTACTTGAACATCAAGTTTTACCAATCTGGATTTCTCTTGCTGATCTGCAAGGATCTACTTTAGAACATTATCTATTAAATGACTGGCTGAAACAAGCTACTCACAAAATCCGTGTTTCGGAAGAACTTCAGGAAGGTTTAGCTCAACAATTCCATCTAGGTAAGGTTTGGTTATTACTCGATGCGGTTGATGAAATGGCTGATGATGCTAGTATGGCACTTAGTATGATTGCGCGTCAATTGCGAGGATGGGTTGGAGATGGGAATGTGGTGCTTACTTGTCGGTTGAATGTGTGGGATCATGGTAAAAATGCTCTTCATAGTTTTACTACCTATCGAAATCTTAGTTTTAGTTATGGTGATACTCGCGATCGCGATCAAGTTGGTGCATTTATTCAGCGTTGGTTTTCGTCTCGTCCTGAATTTGCCGATCGCTTACATCTGGAGCTAAATAAAATTGAACGAAAGCGGATTAAAGATACTGTAAAAAATCCGCTCCGATTAGCATTATTATGTCGGACTTGGTCTTTAGCTCAAGGGAATTTACCTAATACTAAAGCTACTCTCTATCAGCAATTTGTGGAAACCATTTATGAATGGAAACAGGATCGCTTTCCCACTACTCCTGCTCAACGACAGCAATTAAATCAGGTTTTGGGAAAACTAGCTCTTTTTGCTTTAGAACAACCGGAAATTAAATTTAGATTAAGTTATTCTTTTTTACAACAAGCATTTGCTGAGTCTCTTGAATTAATTCCCTTAGCATTACAATTAGGTTGGTTAAATCAGGTAGGTATTGCTGCTAATTCTGGTGAAAAAGTGTATGCTTTTTATCACCCAACCTTTCAGGAATATTTTGCAGCTCAAACAATTACAGATTGGCATTTTTTCTTTGATCCTAAGCATAATTATCCCATTTTTAGTCAACCTTGGCAAGAGGTAATTTTCCTCTGGTTGGGACGAAGTGATGTTTCCGTAATCGATAAAGAAGCTTTTTTACAAGCATTAACAGAGTTTGATGATCAATGTGGTGGTTTTTATGCTGTTCGAGCTTATTTTATTGCAGCAGTAGGATTAGCGGAATTTCCCCATTATAGCAAAGCAGAAATAATTTTATCACAATTAATTGATTGGCGTTTTGCTGTACATAGATCGTCAAAGTTTGGTGCAATCCCACTTTCAGAAGATGCAAGAATTGCTTTACTTAAGACTGATCGAAGTTTAGCAATTTTAGGTTTAGAAAAATTCATTAGTTCCGTTTCCCATCCTTTTATAATTTGGAACGCAGCTTATACACTTGGTCGAGCGTTAGATCCAGGGAATTTAGTCGCGATCGCTGCTTTAATTCGGTTACTGGATATCATTCAATCGGAACCTTTGCGTTTACAGATTAGTGAACATTTGGGGAAAGTTGATCCTGGTAATGCGATCGCAATTGCTACTCTTGTGAGTATAATTGAATCAGCTTCTTCCTTATCTATCTGTCGGAAAGCAGCTTATAGTCTGGGAAAAATCTGTCCAGAACATCCCTTAGCGATCGCAACTTTGGAACGTTTGGTTGCTACTACTGATCTTAGTTTCAAAAGACAAGTCATCGAAAATTTACTGACATTAGATCCAGGAAATGTAATCGCGATCGCAGTTCGAGAAACCATTAAAAATACCCGACCGCAAACCAGTCAGAAACGACCAAAGAAATATGCAGATACAATTAGTATAGCACAAACCATCAAAATATTAGAAAACAAATTAGATACTGTCAAAGATCCAGATAATCTTAGACGAATTGCTTACCGTCTTGGTAATTTACAACCTGGACATTCTCAAGCAATCGAAATTTTAATTAGACTACTAACATCAGCAAATTCGTCAGGATTCCATAAACAAGTGAGTGAAAATCTCAAAGAGATCATCACCGATGAGCAATTGAGTGAAATCGTTAGTAAACTCAAACCAGGAGTAAATCAAGATGGAATAGCTTCCAGCGATCGAGAATCTGATAAAATGCTATGGTATTGCGCTCAAAGAATGACTTATGATCGTTTTTATCAAGCATGGAATGGATAACTAATAGTTGCAATGAAATACCATAAAAATCATCCTCAACCAAGCTCCGACAATTTGATCCTTATTATTGGATATGGTAACGACTTACGAAGTGACGATGGAGTAGGACAAAAAATAGCAAACCAGATCCAAAATTGGCAAATTCCTCACATCCAATCGATCGCACTACATCAACTAACCCCTGAATTAGCTGAAACTATATCGGAAGTTAAAAAAGTTATTTTTATCGATGTATATCCAGCTTCAGAAGGAGCTAAAATTCAAATTCAAAACCTTGAACCAACTAACATGAGAGACAAAATTGGACATATCAGTGATCCGCGATCGCTACTAGCACTTTGTCAAGCACTATACAATCATCTCCCTGAAGCTTGGATGATTGCAATTCCTGGAGTTAACTTTGACTTCGGTGAAATTCTTTCACCAACTACTGAACAGGGAATGAATGAAGCACTAGCAGCAATTGACAAATTAATTAAATAATAGAAGACCGATTATTTGAGTTAAAATTATTCGGTAATATTTTCGATCGAGTCCCTTATTCCCGTACTACCAAACATGATTTCTCGTCGTACTTATCTCAGTTTCCTGTTAGCTAGCTTTGTTGCTTTATTTATTGGGGTGAATTCTGTCCCATTAGCGATCGCGACTAGATCAAATTTAGCTAAACCCCATCCGTTACCAATTACTCTCGTCCATTGGAAAGATTTACAGGATCATGGAGATTATTTTGACCAAATCAAGCAGGTAGAAGTGGGATATTTAATTTGGTCAAAATTTCCAGTTAAAGTTTATGTAGATCAAGATGATCAAGAAAAAACCACCGCATGGTTCAATGCGGTTTCCCAAGCAGTGAAAGAATGGAATGTATATTTACCTTTAACTATAGTAAAGCAAGCAGAAACTGCGGATATTAGAATATTAGCCCAAACTCCTCCTTTGCGATTATCTAATCAGGGGAATCTAATTCGAGCTAGAACAGCTCAAACTCGATTTGAATTATATATGGATCAAACTCAAACGGGAGAAAAATTTTTATCCCATCGGTTTACAATTCAGCTTAGTCCCAATCAAATACCCCTTTATCTGCTTGCTTGTGCGCGTCATGAGATTGGTCATGCTTTAGGAATTTGGGGACATAGTCGGTTGGAAACCGATGTGTTATATTTTTCTCAAGTTCGCAATCCACCCTTAATTTCCGATCGGGATGTTAATACCCTAAAACGAATTTATGAACAACCTACACTTTTATACCAATTCACCATGAAGATACATTGATGTATATTGATCTGTGGGTGAGGGTGGGTTTTGATGATTAGTAGGTAAATGTCAAACATCTCGGTGAACCCACCCCTACAAAAACCCGCAAATAGAGGATAAAATTGGTAGGGGCAGGTTCACCAGTTAATTCTGCCACCAACAGATCACCATTATAAACCTGCCCTGACTCTAACAGATCAACCTCAGATTAAGTGCAATTTCATAGTTAATTGGTATTAGGATATTCCCGTTAATTTTAGATGTCATAAATGAATAAGATTCAGTTAAGAATATTTTTGAGGATCTCCGTGCAGAAGAAGGGTTTACCCTGAGTAGTCGAAGGGTGAAGCATTCGGATCTAATATTACTGGTTAGATTGTTCAATTATCGCCCGAATGCTTCACCCCTACACTTAATTGAACCGGATTAGGTCATAAATATCTTTTCACTTCCGTTAAAAACGCTAATAAATTAAAACTTTTCTTTCCTCTCATCTGGTTTAATAAAGAAAGTTTCCCAACTGAGTCATCTCCAATTAAGTTTTCATAGGGATCAAGTTTGAGACTAATATCCCTAGCTTTTTCATAACGAGAAAAATGAAATAGAGTCAAATACTGCAAGATGTCGTTTTTTAGGGTTGTATTAGAAATAAGTCCCATCCGAATATCTTCATCATCTAAAATACCCTGATAAATTTCTAGAAGTGTTGCATAAGAAATTACACCTCGATAGTTTCGTTCTTCATCTTTACCGACTTTCAATCCATTAAACAAATTAAAAAAGACTACGGATTTTTTACTGCGATCGGCAACTAAATTCGTTAATTCTAAAGTATCTTGGATATATAACGATGTAGTTTTCAATTTTTCTAGCATTACTACATAATACTTATCAAAAAAGATCGGATAGATTTTGATATCTTCATAACTTGCTTTTAAAGTGCGGATCACATTGGGGGACATGAAAAATAAACCATCGTCATCTTCCGTTTTGGTCATGTGTAAGGTGCTAGTGTAGGGAGCTTTAGCAATATATAAAAAATGTCTATATCCTAGTCGATACAGTTGACTGATTTTATCCCTAACTACGGTAGGATCTCTAAACATATCCTCATGATTATAGTTACCTGAAAAAGTTCCAAGTAACTGAACTCTTACCCCATCATCAATTCGTTTTAATCCCACAATTTCCCCAATTAAATTAGATTTCTTATAATTGCTTCCCCATCTAGCATCACTTGCTCGACTCGAAACAATAATAATTGCTAATTGATTTAAGTCTGGACAACTTGGAGGATGATTAAAGTGAAATTTTTTCGGTAATATAGAGTAAAGAGAACTGAGGACATTAGGAATTTTGTAGTTTAAATTACCGCTAATATCAACTCCCTGAGCATTAGCACGATGTTCTTCATTAAGTAAATGGGATAATACCTTAGAAAAAGATACCATAAAGGTTTCGATCGCGGTACTATTTTGTTTATTATTTAAGTGCAGACGTAGGATCGGAATAAATAACCGATTTTTGGTATAACTCAGGATCACTTGCACAGATAAATAAGCAAGCAAAGCAAAGGTAAATTGATAAACAAAGGTCTTTTGTTCCTTCAGATTGTTGCGCTCTAAACTATAAGGGAATAAAATTAATTTCCGCTGCAAATTGTCAGAAATTTTTTGACACTGGGGTTCTTTGGGAACAAAAACAATGGGTAAGGTATTAATCCCGGTCAGATCATAATTCATCGAGAAACTTGGTTGAATATCAGTAGTAAAATAAGGAATATCACTAATAGTAATATTTGCAGTTAGGGTACAGAGAGAACTGGTAGAAGTATGGGTTTGATCCGATAGATGAGCATCTCCGATCGCGATATATTTAAGCACATCCTTAGCATTTTCTCTGAGAATAGGTTTAAAAAAAGTAT
The DNA here is from genome assembly GCA_963744145.1 of uncultured cyanobacterium. Taxonomy (GTDB): domain Bacteria; phylum Cyanobacteriota; class Cyanobacteriia; order Cyanobacteriales; family CAWUOF01; genus CAVUSO01. The sequence goes on from CAVUSO010000001.1 coordinate 5,222,978, forward strand.
CGCGATCGCAAATTTTCTGAAAGTCCTGTTCTAAAATTCCTTTCTTAATCGAAATATGGAGAGGATAATTTTGGGTCTTCAAAGGAGTTTTCCGACTCAGAACATTTCTCAATAAATGTTTTAATTGCTCAATCTTAGCACCAATTTGATAAGATTCCATCCCCTGTTTAATTCCAGCAAAAATTCTTTGCTTTGCTCCATCATCATTTCCTTGGAGCAGGGGAAGTACCCTAGTTTCAAAATTGGGAATTGGATTATACTCTAAATCAGACTCAGGGGTATAACCTGGTGTATTTGGGTCAACAGTAGCAAAGATAAAATAATATAAAAAAGCTAACCTTAATACCTTTTTTGCAAAACCTTCTTTGGTCAATGGATCATTTAGTTCTGCTTGATGTGTTTGACTCTTGGGATCAATAATATTCAGATAATACTCAAACGGAGTTTTTCCTCCTCGGGACTGGACGGGATTATTGAATTTGAGTTTCAACCCAAAAATAAACTGTAAATATTCCTGAGTTTCTGAGGTACTTTCTCCCAAATATCCTTCCACGATCGGGACAATCGGTAACATTTCAAATGCTTCACTTCGAGCAAACCAGTCTCGATAGTTAAGGGTGATTCCTCCATAATTTACTTGATAATACCCATCCCCTTTTTCTAGATCACTAATATAATCGTTAATTAATTTAAGTCGTCTAATTAAATCTTGCAAATAAAATCCACCGGGACTATTAGTGGAACTAATTTTAATATTGGTTTGCAAAAACTCTAAATAATTGATCTGAGCTTGTTTTTTCAATTTACCTAAAGTTTCGCTATCGACAATTCGTTTTAAAATGTAAAAATCCGACTGGGGATTTTTCTCTAATTCCTCTAGAATATATCCCAACTCTTCGCGATCGCTAGGATCAGCAAAGTGGAGATTAATATAATTGGTTAATCCCGTCTGTAATTGTTGATTAAAAGTCTGAGTATGATCAACGGTAATCGTTAATTTGTGTAATTTGAGCACTTCCTGACGATCGGACTGATGAGAAAAACTTAATTGCTGCTTTTGTAAATTTTCATAAGTAGGAAACGGATAAGTAAAATCTAATTTTTGGCTCTTCCCTTGAAAAGACTGTAACTCCGTAATTAAACTAGCAATAAAATCCTTCACTACATCCGGTTCAGCTTGGGGATTAATCGTGGACTCTAATAATTGTTGACAAAGTTTTTTAAGTTGTGTTACTATCACCGGAAAACGTTCAGCTAAACTTGAAGTAAAATTAATTGTTGCTACAATAGTGCTAGGTGTAGATGAACCCAGGGGATTATTTATGGGTAAATCTGCTACTTGTGCTGCAATACTGTCCAGATCAATCTGCAATTTTTGTCGATCGCTAAATAATCTAAATGGATTGACAAGTTGGGGATTCTGTAAAACTCCCACCAGTTGATCCAGCAAATCACTATAGTCCACTAAAACTAAATCATTATCATTCCAGTTTAATCTATTCATCTGACCATCATCATTGAGAAAAATTTATCGATTTTGCCGACAGATCCAATTATAGTTATAATTCAATATATCCACAAGTAGAAAAACATCACTTGACCATCTCCCATTCTCAACTCTTTCTACAACATCATCGTGTTTTTGTAAATTAGTAATTAGTTAAAAAAAGGTAAAATTTATGACTCGTCTCAATCAACGTGCTTTTGAAATCCTCCGGACAGAAGTTCAAAATTGCGCTAAAGCTGCTGGATTAGCTGGACAAGTACACCATGATCTAGTGATGAGAAGATTGGAAAGACTACAACAACAAACAGGAAAAGCAGCTACATTCTCAGAACTACAAGGAGTAGTAATTGATATTTTTCCCAATTTTAGCGAAAAATCATTACGATCCGCAGCTAAAGCTAACCTTCCACCAGGGATCTGGGATAATATCAAGTTTGGTGCTGGACTAATAGTAGGTGGTTTGGGTATGCTGTGGATTGTGAATTTACCTTTTCCCATGATCCGTCAACCAGTAGCACAAGTAGCACCAATCTTGCTCTTACCTAGTTTTATTAGTATGGATTATCATTATCGACAAGCGATCGCTTTAGTGGAACAAGCAGATCAGTTAATTAATAAAGCTACAGATTATCCAGATATTACAATTGGAGAACAAAAAGTTAAACAAGCTCAACAACATCTAGATGCTTTACCAGTTTGGTTTTTAGGATATTATCCTCAAGCTTATTGTAGCTTATTTGGTTGTAATTGGCGGTTTACATTAGATGAATTTGAAGTTGCACGTAAACAGGTAGCACGGATGGATGCTATTATCTTTCAAGAAAAAAATGCCCAAACTAAATTAATTCAAACTGAACAAGCACTCAATGCAGCTAAACAACAATATCAGCAAAGTAAAACCTCAACAGAGCAACAACAAGCGATCGCGGATTGGCAAAGTGCGATCGATGAAATGGAACAAATTCCTCCCACAGTATTAAGTCAGCAAATAGTCAGAAATAAATTAAAAGCTGCTCAAAGAGATTTTAAAGATATGGTCGGTTATGACAATGGTAATAAGCGCACAGGTAGTTTAATTGAAGCAGCAAAAACTTTCGGACTAAAAGCAGCACAATCTGCCCAAAATCCACCCCATTCAGCTGATGAATGGGCGGAAATTGTTAAACAATGGGAGGAAGCAATTGAACGAATTAAACAAGTACCAGTTCAAGATCCTGGTTATAACGATGCTCAAATCTTACTAGCTGAATATCAAAAAAATTTAGGTATCACTAGAATTCGTCTTAAGGTTGAACAAAGTTCAGCTGAAGCATTAAAACAAGCTAAAAATCGGATTGCAAATTGGCGCAGTTTAGCTATTTCTCAGCCTAAAAATCCTCAATTAATTAACGACTTACAAATAATTATTAATGAATTAGAAGATGTTAAACCGGGCACAACTGCTACTGATGAAGGTAAAGAATTGCTAGAATTTGCCAAGACAAAAATGAAAGAAGTTCAACCTTAAATTCAGGTAGAACCAGACCTAACCCCCCAACCCCCTTCCCTAGGAGGGAAGGGGGAGTAATTAAGATGATTAAATTAATTAGAGATTTAATAGAATTAATTCTGGCTCCCCTTTCCTCTGAGGAGAGTTCATCATGGTGAGGTGGACATTTTAGGTTCAGTGTGTTTTTGACCTCCTTCCATAAAGTGTCTGAAGAGCCCGGAATATTAAACTTTACCTAAGCTAAATAAGACACCCAAGCAGGTACAATCTCAGGAGAACCATACCATTTACCCTTGACGTTTGGTGAATGTCTAACCTCTGGTAAAACCAGATTTTCCGCTCCAGTTAAATGAGCTGCTGCAATCGGTGTAATTCCATCTCCCCAAGTATTAGCAATTCCACAAGTTAATTGATAACTATTATAAGCTAACCAACTCCCCAAACGTCTTTCGCCATAAATAGACTTACCAGCTACACAAACATAACGAACATCTGGATAAAAAGCACCAGGATAATTATTATTAACAAAGTCTAAATTTTTGCGAGTCCAGCGCTCATATTTACTAAACTGAGGAGTACCCAAACAAACCAAAGTGCTGACCAAACTATGAGCATTCCATAAACCAGCATCCTCAGTTACATCTCCATGAATACAATAAGGTTTTTCCCCTAAATAAATCCGGGAAATCCACCCTCCAGCCGAATGACCAATGAGATTAATTTGGTTAACCTGATATTGTTGTAAAGTTGCTTTAACAGTACGATCGAGTAACCGCAAAATCGGGACAACAGAACGACCCCCTACAGTAGACAGCCAATTCCATTTTAAGACGGGTACTGTCACCGTCGGAAAACCTAAGTGCTGCAAAACTTGTTCTAATTCAAGATATTCATCAGCACTAGCGAAATAGCCCGGTAAAATAACAGTTGGCAATGGCATTGTAAATTTTAGATTTTAATGGTGCAATTAGGCATACTTTACGGTATTAGTGTCGGTCCTGGCGATCCAGAATTAATCACCCTCAAAGCATTACGGTTACTTAAAAGTGTACCAGTCGTAGCTTTTCCCAAGGGAATCAATCATCAACCAGGTATAGCCCAGCAAATTATCGATCAATGGTTAACTCCAGAACAAGTACAGTTACCCTTAATTTTCCCTTATGTCCAAGATGATAGCATTCTCGAAGCAGCTTGGCAGCAAGCAGCCTTACAAATTTGGCCCTATCTCCACCAGGGTCAAAATGTCGCTTTTGCTTGTGAGGGAGATATCAGTTTTTACAGCACCTTTACTTACTTAGCCCAAACATTACAAAAATTATTTCCCCAAGTCCAAATTCAAACAATACCAGGAGTAGCTTCACCAATGGCTGTAGCTTCAGCTTTGGGTATTCCCTTAACCATTCGTAATCAAAAACTAGCAATTTTGCCAGCAGTTTATAATATAGAAGAATTAGAAATAGCCTTAATCTGGGCCGATGTGGTAGTCCTCATGAAAGTAAGTTCAGTTTATGAACAGGTTTGGAGTGTATTAGAAAAACATGGATTATTAGATCAGAGTTGGGTGGTGGAAAGAGCTAGTACACCATTACAGATTATTTATTCAGGTTTACGCGATCGCCCCAACTTGAAATTGCCCTATTTTTCCCTCCTCATGATCCAGCTCAATCATCCGCTCAAGAACATTTAGCAGGCTTGTATATCATGTCTTCTATATCCTACTCGTCAATAATTTGGAAGTACCTACCAGAAACTTTCCGTCATCCTACCTTATTAGCCACTTTGGCATCAGTAGGTGTTCATGGACTTTTATGGGGTGTTTTACCGGTCTTACCTTTGAGTCCTAGCAATTCCGAACTCGACTCTAGACGTACTGTCAAACTGGTGGAGTTAACCTCAGCCGAACAAAATCTTCTACCACAATTTAATCTGCCTCAATCTACTTCGATTTTTAATCAAAAAGATTTATTATCTACTTTACCACCAGGACCACCGGCGATCGATGTCCCATCTTTACCTGGACTCCAGCCGGATGTTCAGTTTCAACCCTGGCCCAATATGCAGCCAGAATCTCCTGCTCCACAACTTCCAGCACCTTCGAGCCAAGTACCAAATAATTCTAGTCAACCCCAATTTCAGGTAGGAATTAATCCGGGAGAATCATCTTTTACACCAAATAACTTAGTGTCTAAGATGATCACCGGATTAAATCAACAGCAAAATCAAGAGCAAATAAATCCAAACCAGTTCAACCAAAATGACTCCCCCCCTATACCTCTCTGGCAACCACCTATTTTTCTTCAACAGCAAACTATTCCTGAACCAGTAGGAAATAATCTGGATGAGCAAACAAAGAAACAAAATATAGTTGTAGCGAAAGGAGCTGGTGGAATAGCTCAGGAAGCATTCCGGATCGGAGAACAAGCTCGTAATGCTGCTGAATTTCAAAAGAGTATCCAAAATGCCCCCCGCTTTCCCTATCGTGGACCAGAACCAGGTATATTTCCAAATCGAAGCGATCGACCTACGGGAAATGGGCAAATGGCTACCCAATATCAACCAAGTATTGATGCGACCAAAAATTATGGTAATTGGTTAAATGATGTCCAAAATACACACCGCGATCTAAAAACTGCCAATATTATTCGTGTGATCGCTCCCTATGCTGCCCAACCAGGAAGTCAAAAAATTGAGAGCAAAGCTTTAATTGGAATAGTTATCCAACCTAATGGTGAAATAGATCAGTCTAAGTCCAAACTATTAGTAGGAACTAATATTGATTTTCTGGACAAAATCGCTTTACAAGCAGCTTTACAACAAGCGTTAAATAGCTTTAATCGCCTATCAAATAAAGATAAGCTCACTTCTAGAGCTTATCAAATAGAGGTTTCCTTACAACCAGGCCAATTTTCAAGTAATCAAGGAAATTCTCCTGGTGTTCAGAAAAATGCTGATCGACAGTCCCAACCTGGGTCAACAACTGGGAGCAATAATTCAACTCAGACTCAACCTGGGTCAACAACTGGGAGCAATAATTCAGCTCAGACTCAACCTGGGTCAACAACTGGGAGCAATAATTCAGCTCAGACTCAACCTGGGTCAACAACTGGGAGCAATAATTCAGCCCAGACTCAACCTGGGTCAACAACTGGGAGCAATAATTCAACTCAGACTCAACCTGGGTCAACAACTGGGAGCAATAATTCAGCCCAGACTCAACCTGGGTCAACAACTGGGGGCACCAGTACCACTCAGACTCAACCTGGGTCAACAACTGGGGGCAATAATTCAGCTCAGACTCAACCTGGGTCAACAACTGGGGGCAATAATTCAGCTCAGACTCAACCTGGGTCAACAACTGGGAGCAATAATTCAGCTCAGACTCAACCTGGATCAACAACTGGGGGCAATAATTCAGCTCAGACTCAACCTGGATCAACAACTGGGAGCAATAATTCAGCTCAGACTCAACCTGGATCAACAACTGGGGGCAATAATTCAGCTCAGACTCAAACACCTTCGACTACACTCGAGCATAATTCAAAGGGAAATTCTCCGACTAATCAAAGTAATGATGCTCATCATCAGGAAATTCATCCTGACAATCAGGGACATTCAAATATCCCCAAGGGGAACTAAGGTCAACAGCGTTTTCAGTCAGAATGTTAGATTATTAACCAAATACCTTTTAATTAATAAAAACTCAGCTCAACAAAGCTTTGTTTTCAATGCCCATGTTAACGTATTACCAAAACGCCCGAAAAAATATGTGGGCAAAATTGAAAGAAAATTTCTGGGGAAACCATCGGATCTTTATTACTTTTACCAGTGTTGCTACCTGTGTTCTGATTCTACGTTTTGCAGGATTATTACAGACCTGGGAGTGGGCAGCTCTAGATTTACTTTTTCGGTTGCGTCCTGTTTCAACTGATAACAATATAATTATTGTGGGAATTGATGAATCAGATTTACGACAATTTGCTATTGGTAATGCGCTGCTTGAAGATCGCTATCTAGCTCAACTTTTAGAAAAATTAGCTTTGTCAAAACCTCGGGCTATTGGTCTTGATCTTTTTCGGAACAAACCGATCGGCTCAGGTCAGTCTGAATTACAGAAAGCTTTTAAGTCTATACCTAATTTAATCGGAATTGAGAGATTTCCTGATAAAACATCGGAGATTGAAGATACCATACCAGGACCAGCAATTTTAACCGCAGCTAATCGCGTCGGGTTTAATAATATTCCTCTTGATGATGATGGTAAAGTTAGACGTAGTTTGCTTTACGCGCATATCAAAGACCAGAAACATACAAGTTTTGCTTTAAAACTAGCTTTAATCTATCTGGCAAAAATAGGTATTAAACCAGAACCAGCAACAAGTAATCCTCAATATTTGCAACTAGGTAAGGCGACTTTTCAAGCTTTTCAACCGAATGACGGTGCTTATGTCAGAGCTGATGCTGGTGGTTACCAAATTTTCTGTAATTTTCTTGGTCCTGTTGATACTTTTAAACCTATCTCCATCAGCGATGTTCTGTCCGGAAAAGTTTCTTCAGAAGTATTCCGCGATCGCATTGTTTTGATTGGCTCAATTAGTCCAAGTCTCAAGGATCTTTTTTATATTCCCTACAGTCAACCCGACAAAATTACTGGGGTTGAACTACACGCTAACTATATCAGTCAAATTATTGAATCCGCTCAATTTGGACGTCCATTAATCAAAGTTTGGGATAAGTATCTTGAAATTATCTGGATTGGTTTTTGGGCGTTTATTGGCACTAATCTTAGTTGGATCATTCGTGCTCCTCTGAAAGCTGTATTGACTTTAATATTAGCAGGATTTAGTCTGACGGGTATTTGTTATTTAGCTTTTTTAAATGGCTGGTGGATTCCCTTAGTTCCCCCGCTATTAACCTTACTTGGTTCTTCATTTGTCATCACAGGTTTTATCGCTTATTTGGAAGAAGAGCTAAAGAAATCTAAAGAATTTTTACATACTGTGATTAATACTATACCTGATCCGGTTTTTGTCAAAGATAAAGAACATCGATGGATTGTTTTAAATGAAGCTTATTGTAAATTTGTCGGATATCCCCTCGAAAAATTAATCAAAAAAACCGATTATGATTTTTTCAGTAAGCAAGAATCCGATTTATTTTGGCAACAAGAAAACCTAGTTTTTCAAGATGCACAGGAACATGAAAATGAAGAAACCTTTACAGATATTCAGGGGATTACCCATATAATTGAAACTAAACGATCGCTTCATAAAGATGCGGCTGGAAACCTATTTTTAGTGGGAGTCATTAGAGATATAACTGAGCGTAAACGAATTGAAGAAGAATTAAAGAAAACCGCAGCCGAATTAGCTAGTTCTAATGCAGATCTGAGATTAGCCAAAGATTACTTACACCATCTAGCCTATCACGACACTTTAACCGGGTTACCCAATCGGAAATTATTTTATGAACGTTTAATTCAATCAATCGAACGGGCATATATTCATAACCAATTAGTAGCCTTATTATTTTTGGATTTAGATGGATTTAAGGTAATTAATGATACCCAAGGACATAATTTTGGAGATCTTTTACTTAAAGCGATCGCATCTCGTCTGACCGGATGCTTACGCAATAGTGACACAGTAGCTCGTTTAGGTGGTGATGAATTTACTGTGATTTTACCAGGTATTCCGAGTAAACAAGATACCATCATTGTGGCCGATAAAATTCTCACCACGATTACTCAACCTTTTTTGATTGAGGAACAAACTATTTCGATCACAATCAGTATTGGGATTAGCTTGTTTCCGCTTGATGCAGAAAATTCAGATACCTTAATTAAAAAAGCTGATCAGGCCATGTATAAGGCCAAAGAAGAAGGTAAAAATACTTATAAGTTTTTTATTTCCTAGTTATTTTGCTCGCTCATATTTTTAAAGTTAATCAAATTTTAATATATCCTAGCCTAGAAAATCCTGGTCAAAGGCTTGATCATCCGTAATCTTTTTTTGAATGTAGTAATTCAAAAGTCTTTTACCTACAGAGAAAATACGGAGATAGCTGACATAATTGATCCGATCAAATGACCCAACCTTATTTTAACGAAATAAGTTTAACGAAAACTTTACAGTAGCTTAAGACACTAAAATGTTATGACTATAGGTGAAGTACAAAAAACTTAATTAAATAATCCGGTAAATATGGTAGAAAAAAGGGTAGAAAATCTAATTGTCAGTGATCAAATCCGTAGATTTACTGATATTATAGATGCAAAGGGAAAGCATTTACGGTTTTGGCGGCTATGGTTTTAAAGGTGTTATGGGTACTTTATCGAAACTGGCAAGCATAACAACGATAGTTGTTAGCATTCAACTTAACTCGGCTGGTATGACCCCTGCCCTAGCAGATTCCTCCATACCTAGCAAAATGTTATTCCATCAAAGATCAGACCAATCGTCACTTTTAGCTGATTACGAACCACCAGCAACTGAAGGTAGTCCTGGTAAGACTGGGGATGCAGGAACACACTGCATCCCCAAACCGAATCTCCAAACAGCAGCAATTACTTAAAAGTAGATTAATTCTGAAAAAAGCTGATCAGACTAAAGATCCGCTGAAAGTAAATCGGTAACTAGGGGCTTTGAAGGCCACCAAAGTTGGTTTTGGACTAAAGTATGAACTTGCCACTCTGGCTCGGCTGTAGGGAAATCTTCACGATAGTGCCCACCACGACTTTCAGCGCGAAATAAAGCGCTCTTGAGAATTAAATAAGCGACATCTAGTAAATTGCGTGTTTCTCCCCAAATCCTTATTTGTTGATCAGGATCAGATAAAGCCAACCGGACGGTCGAGTTGATAGGTAAATTGAGTAAAAATTGGCTCACGGGCAAAGCTGCAAATTTGTGTTGCCAAAATTCGACCTTGGCGATCGCAGTGCTAAGAGTTGATGCTTGTCGAGAAATTCCCGCACTTTGCCACACCAAACGGGATAATTCTTGTCGCAGCTCACTCAGATCCATTCCTAAATTTAACCAATCGAATTCAGGATGTAATTGATTCAACTCTGACTCGATCGAAATAGGTACATCTAACTCCGGAATTTCCAGATCAGCCAATTGCGCCCCAAAAACTATACATTCTAATAAAGAATTGCTAGCCAAACGATTAGCACCATGTACCCCCGTACTAGCAGTTTCTCCTACCGCATACAAACCAGGAATGGAGGTACGACACATTAAATCCGTCGCAATTCCCCCCATCCAGTAATGAGCTGCGGGTGCAACGGGAATTGGTTCATGGAAAACATCTATTCCCCAGTCTTGACATACCTGAATAATATTAGGAAAACGATGGAGAATCCGCTCTCTCGGAATTAGACGTAAGTCTAACCAAACATTACTCCGAGCCGGATCGACTCCTAGTCGTTGAAAATGACTAAAAATAGCACGACTGACTATATCTCTAGGTGCTAATTCTCCAGCTGGATGGTAATCAAAGGTAAACCGATATCCTTGATCATCAACTAGATGGGCTCCTTCACCCCGCACTGCTTCACTAATTAGAAAACGTGGTGCTGAAGCCTTAGTTAAAGCCGTAGGATGAAATTGGACAAACTCTAAATCCCTGAGCAAAGCACCCACACGCCAAGCGATCGCGACTCCATCTCCGGTACTAACGGTAGGATTAGTTGTTTGGGCAAAAACTTGACCACCCCCACCAGTCGCTAACACCACTGCTGATGCGTGCACCCAGCGAATTTGACTTTGATAATAAAGTAGTAAGCCTTGGCATCTGTGTTGATCGGGATTTAACCACAGATCAATGGCAAAAGCTGGAGATAAAACTTGAATATTTTCACGTCTGAAGACTTGATCGGCTAAGGTACTAACCACTGCCCGCCCTGTCGTATCGGCTGCGTGTAATACCCGTCGCTGGGAGTGGGCTGCTTCTAAAGTCAAGGCTAAAGCATTACCCTGTCGGTCAAAAGCAACTCCTAGATTGAGCAACGATTGAATAGTTGCTGGTGCTTGTTCAGCTAAGAATTTGACCGCTTCCTCGTCACATAATCCAGCTCCAGCCCGGATCGTATCTTCAATATGGAGCTTGGGAGAATCTTCTGGAGCGATCGCTGCCGCAATCCCACCTTGAGCCCACTCACTAGCTGATCCAAACAAAATATCTTTGGTAATCAAACCAACCTGCAAATGACTAGGTAGACAGAGAGCAGCATAGAGTCCAGCCGCACCAGCACCTACCACCAGTACGTCAAAATGTTTGGGTAGATCCCCACTGAAAAGATTTACCAATGAAAAATCGCTCCCTGTTAATGGGGTTGAGCTAGATTTGATTTCTAACATTAACCTTACTTTAACGAGAGCGACCTCAAATTAGGGCTTTTTTTTAACTAATGACACCAAATGCTAAATCCGTACTAACAACTTAGACCGGATTTCTATTTATATACGCCATTGTTAATTCGATCATTACCCTCGACCAGCGCTTGTTCAACTGGTGTTACCGTAAAATTACTGAGATTAGCTTGCAGAACTTCTTTCTGGTGCTCGCTTAAACCCTTTATTTCCAGAACATCTTCCACCTTTGCATAAGGAGCATAACGGACGATGATGCTAGCTAAAGTCGGGTAAAGTCCTTTATGTTGGCGAAATGCACGGACATTAGTATTATTCAAATCAATTTTTTGGCCAAATTCTGTGGACAATTTCACATCCACTTGGTTTTCCACAGCCAATAGGGGTGATGTGCCCCATTGTCCCAGGTGAAAATCTGCCGCGATCGCCGATGGAGAGCCACCAAATCCCACTAAACAGCCGATCAACAGTCCGAGCATGGCCACTATGCGTCCAAAGCTTTTCATCAATTTATTCTCCCTCGATTTACACACAGCATTATTTATTTAGAGACTACCATCTCTGTTGAAATTCTTCCTAAAAGGTTCTCATATTTACGATTCTGATTCAGAATTTTTTCTTTTTACCACCGCATCTAGATCCGCAAAGGAGCCCGCATAGGTGATCGTCGGTTTTTCATACCCTTTTAAGTTGACTGTATATTGTTTGAAACGGTTTTTCGCTGTTCCTAAAGCACAAAGGTAACGATAGGTAGTTTCTCCTAACGCTATATCCATCCCAATTTCCTTGGTGGAGGTCTCTAAACGAAAAGCCGCATTCACCGTATCTCCCAAAGCGGTATAATCTGGGCGATCGCCACTGCCCGTATTACCTACCATGGCATAACCCGTATTAATACCTGCTCCAATCCGTAAGGGAAAAGGTAGAGGGTATTTTCCGGTCAATTCTTCTGTGGCTTTATGTAAATCACTCAGGGCTTGAAAAATCCTCAATACTTCTGTATTACTTACTTCCGTTGAGCCATGAAACCAGACCGCCATGACCGCATCACCGATATATTTATCAACCCAGCTTCCTTGCTCCCGAATAATATTGCCAGCTTGACGGAACCAAGTGCCAATTAATTCCGACAGAATTTGCTCATCTAATTGTCTGGTTAAACCTGTGAAGTTACGGATATCTACTACCATCACCGAAATTAATCGGCGCACATGTAAAGCTGCCGTAAAATCTTGGGGGTCTTCATCAACTTGATGGGAACTGGTTGAACTATGAAATTCTAGTTCAATTTGACCAAAGGTCAAGCGATCGCCATTTTGTAAGGTGACAGGGATACTGACCCGGCGTCCATTGACAAATGTGCCATTGCGACTCCCCAGGTCTATTAAATAAAAATCTCCCGTCTCCATCCGCTGTAACATGGCGTGGTTGCGGGAAATCCATCGATCTGGCAGTACAAAGTTGTTATCTTCACTACGGCCAACAGTCCAGCAATTACTACCAACCAAAGGCAGATAACGATTACCAGACTCGGTGCGAAGTAACAGATAAGGAGTTGGTTGCAACGTCACCACAGGCTGAGCCACGACTACTGGTCGTTTAGAAACTTTAATAATAAGCAGTATAGACGACCCTTAGTTTATCCCGAATTAGCACAACTTAGCTATTGTGATCAATACTTAAGTTTGTCCTTTGTTTACACAACTGAGGCAGCTAACCCAAACAGGCTGTCTACCAAAATTGTACTTAATACTGCACCGCTAAATGCCCACCCAGGTAAGTGTGGGGTTAATTCTTTTTGGTGGGAACGCAAAGGTAACAGACCAACAACTAAGAGAATTATGCTCAAAATTATCGCCCAACCTATACCCCAAGGTGTTTTTACTTGGGCGATCGCACTTTGAAAAATCGGTATTGTTAGTTCTGGTTCTACCTCCATAATTTTCCGCCAGTAGGGAATTAGATCCACTAGATAAAAATATATATCAGTGATGGCAGTGCCAAATAAGGAACCTAAATAAAACCAACTGCCAATTTGCCATTTTTGCTGTCTGAGACATCCGATGATTACTGGTAAGGCAATTGCTTCTACTGGTAGGTGTAGCAGGGGTTCCCAGCGCAACCAGCCCCAATAAATTGAACCAGCTAACCAACTCCAGCTAAATCCGAAGATTAAGTCTCCCCAGATTTTAGTTGATTGATATTTTATGAGCCACTGACTTAAACCTAGCCAGCCAATCGTGATGATCAGACTTAGTTCTGGCAACTGTCTTACTAATGGTGCTTCGATAAATACTGGTACTGATACTAATAATACAGCAGTCGCAAATACCCATCCAGTTTGGGGCTTGATCAAGCCCCCTGCTACTGGGCGGGTGATTAATGGGGAGGGTGGTGTATAGTAGGACAAAATTTTGTTAATCTTTCTTATTTAATTTACGTTTCTTAACATATCATAAAATATCCCCCTAGGGGGGATAAATTTGAGATTATTTTGGTTGATGACAATCAGTAGGCAATTTTGCCTGATGCCGTTAGGCTAGACCAAGAAAGATGTTTGCAAGTTTGAAATTTTTATGATGTCTTCTTTTCTACTAGCTGTCTCTACCTGTACCAACGATGAAGCAGTGGACTTAGGCTTTGTCCATTTGGGCTGGTGGAAGGTGATCTTTTTGGGAATTGTCCAAGGAATTACTGAGCTGTTACCGATTAGTAGTACAGCTCATTTAAGAATTGTACCTGGTTTGTTAGGATGGGAAGACCCTGGATCGGCGTTTTCAGCCGCGATGCAATTAGCCAGTTTTGTCGCCGTGGTCAGCTATTTTTGGAAAGATATTAGCATTTTGACTGGTGGTACAATTAGAGCGATCGCCGAAAAAGATTATGAATCCCAAGATTTTCGGATCGCGATGGGAATTATCGTCGGGACAATTCCGGTGTCGATCGCTGGTCTGTTGTTGAAAAAAACTTTAAATGCTTGCGGTTCACCCTTAAGAAGTTTAGCGGTAATAGGGATTGCCTCGATCGTGATGTCTTTACTGTTAGCTTTAGCAGAAAAACAGGGGGGACGCGATCGCGGTTTTAATCGTCTCACTTTATGGGATGGAGTTTGGGTCGGTATTGCCCAAGCATTTGCTCTGATTCCTGGTGTATCTCGTTCTGGTTCGACTTTAACTGCTGGACTATTTGTAGGAATGGAGCGGGAAACCGCAGCTAAATTTTCTTTTCTTTTAGGTTTACCTACGATTGTCTTAGCTGGAGCTTTAGAAATCCATGTTCTGATTAATGCTCATTTGGATCTAGATGGTTGGTTCACCTTATTAATTGGGTTAACTAGTGCTAGCATTTCTGCTTTTGTCGCTATTTATGGTCTACTCCACTATTTAGAAAAGCGCAGTACCTGGATATTTGTTTGGTATCGTTTAGCGATGGGTGTATTTTTATTAGTGAATTTTGGTTTTGGGACTAATTAGTTAGGGAAATTTGAGCAGAATTGATTTCCCGGAATGCCAGCGATCGCTGTTGATATATCTAAATATAGATGCACCCTGATTTCCCTGACCATAAGGTTGGGGTATTTTTTTTTGGCGTGGCATTTCTAGCTGAATTAGCTCAAACCTTGTGCAGCTTTAGCAGCAGAACGTCAACAGACCAAACGGTTACGCGATCGCGCTAAGGCACTAGGAATTGAGCTAGAAACTTAGGCAGAGAAATTAAATCACTAAGAAAGCTCTGCCAATTATTAAAGATGAAATTTTTTCTAGTTGCTCGCGATCGCGCTTTCTGGGTTAGAGCGAGCAACTTTGATGAAGCGGCGATTAAGTCAGCTTTTGCCGTCGCCGTAATCACGACACTCATACCGGAGAACTTTCAGAACCTAGGGCGAAGCGCCAACAATATTGTCAGGATTTCGTGCTATAGTAGAATCAGAATGGTTACCGGGAGTTTATTTGATGGCACTGGATCTCATGCAAACAGCTTTAGCTCAAAGTATACTTCATGGCATTGGAGACTCGTAATACCATCAATTTCGTTACACAGGAGCTACCTCCATCATGATCGTAGCCAAAAACAAACCCACAAACTTAACCCCTGAAGAATACTTTACTTGGGAAGAACAGCAACTAGAAAAACACGAACTGATCGACGGTCAAATTTACGCCATGACTGGCGGTAGCAAAAATCATAGCCTCATCTCCGTCCGACTCATTACTTTATTCGCTAACCATCTAGTAGGAAGTGGCTGCGAAACAGGTAACTCAGACCTGAGAGTTAATATTGCCCAAACTAATAACTATACCTATCCAGATGTCAGCGTCACCTGCGACGATCGCGATCGAACCACAACCCAATATATTACATATCCCTGCTTAATTGTTGAAGTGATCTCAAAAAGTACCGAAGCATACGATCGCGGTGGCAAGTTCAGAATGTATCAAAATAATCCAGTCTTAAAAGATTACCTATTGGTTAGTTCCACTGCGATCGAAATGGATTTGTATCACAAAAATGATGCAGGACAATGGATGATTATTAACTATGGAGAAAGCGACAGGATTGAACTAAAAAGCATCAATCTCAGTTTCGCCATTGAACAAGTTTATCGGGGTCTAAACCTTACCCCAGAATCTTAATCGATGCAATTATTTCTAGTTCCTGTAATATGGTGCGGGTCCGAAAAATCAATACGCATCCAGCATGACAAAAAAACTCTCATTCAATTTCTGGGTGACTTGTCCTCGACCTAACCTCCAGGTAAAAGCAGGTTGATCTTCGGTGCTATCTGTGACTGTTGGGTCCCTAGCTGCTCTTCACTGCTCACGAATAGAATTTCTTTTCCGAAATGAAGGCGATCGCTTCTGATGTATCTAAAAGTAGATGTACCCTGATTTCCCTAACCCCCACGGTTAGGGTATTTTTTTTTCAATGATGGGTGTTACCCCTGAATGGTGATATACTTCAATTGTTGAGTAGATGCACCCTAATGGTTCGATGTCCAGTAAATGGGCGTTTTTTCTATGGCTTAACTCTGGTTAAATAATTTTTAGGGTAATTCCACTAATTTAGTTTTGGAAGATAATCCAGATTTAATCCTAATTTCTGACTTAGGTACATCAAACCTTTTCGCCAAAATTTTAATTAATTCTGCATTTGCTTTACCATCGACTGGGGGAGATTGCAAATGTACCGTGAGACTACCATCTGCTTCTTCGATCAGATTGGGAACTTTAGAATTTGGTTTAACTTTGATTTTTAAAATTGTCATTTTCTGATTTGGTTAGTTTCTTGACGTAGTAGAGTGACCTAACCCCCCCAACCCCCTTCCCTTGTAGGCTATCCATTAGTCACATCTTTCTTAACAATCCTGAAACTATTACCCCGTAACGGTTTCAGGATTAATAGTAATTAAGCTACTTGACAAAATGATCCAGAATATGATCTGGTAACGAGTTGGAGAGTAATAACTATACACCAGCCAATTTAAGTACATAATTTCCAGGTAGCTGCAATATCATGTAATCTTCTTAATCCTCTCCAAATCGTTTTTACTCCCGGTTCACCATCACCTTTTCGACCTAAAAATCCCCCCAACATCGCGATCATACGGACGGCTTCTTGTAAAGAAGGTGGAGTTTTTGGAGGGATAGGATTTTTAGTAATAGTCGCACATAAAGATTGCCATTCATGAGTTTCTAAAACCTCAGCACTCGATGCCATTGGATTCGTTCTAGCCGAATATGTAAGCCATAATAAACGCCAACTTACAATCGTATAAGTCGCTAAGGCCATTTCGATTCTTCGCACGGTTTCTAGTTGTAATTTCTCAATTCCACACCCACTTTTTAGAGTGTAATGATAGCGTTCTATTAACCAACGGTATGTATACCATTCTACACATTGGACTGCCGCTGCTAAGTCATTAACTTCCAGACTGGTAATTAACAACCAACTAATCGGTTTAACTCCGGGTTCTGGGTTTTCTTCTAATGCTAGAATTACTTGTAATTTGACTGGTTGGAGTTGCTTTCGCCCGATATGGTGTGCTGGAACTTGAATCTCTAAAGTGGCGAATCGTACTGTCAGAACGGCAGTTCTAGCTTGATGTGTCGGATTTCTTTTGACTTCTATACTTAATTCTCCTGCTGCGGGAGTTTGACGGATCGCTTGATGTAAATATTGGGCAGAATGGTCTACTTTCCGATTATGAGTACCGCGAATTAGTAAATGGGAATTGGCGGCACGAGGCTGGCTAAATAGCTCAAATATGTCAGCTTCTGAATCCGCCACGGTTACTACTTGAATATCACTTGGGATTAAATTTTCTGTAACTTTTAATCCTGCCAACCAGCGGTGGCTTTCCTTTTCTTTAATTTCTCTTTCCCGCCGTTTTTTGGCTATCCCCAAATTCGCCAGCTCTCTAGTCCATACCTGTTGCTCAATTATCCCTAATGGTACTCCTGAAGTGGTTACAGCTAGCGTTGAATGTACTTTTATTCCGGCTGATTTTCGGTGATCTAAATAACCAATCCCTCTCGTGCTAGGATGATTGGTTAAATCGATATTTGTGGTATCTTGTATTGCTAATACTGTCTGATGCGCTTTAATTCTTTCGATCGTGCTGGCTGTATGTGCCTGTCGGATATCTGATGGCTGAAAATAGGGCGACTTCCACAAGTCATAAGCCGCACTAGTAGCTGCACTATTGCCACAAGCTTGTGGGACGCTGCTGGTTGGTTGTGCGGCTAAATCTTCCACCAACCGAATTAATCGCTTGTTTCTCCTCGCATCTCCCAAGTCTACTGTGGCTAATTCTTGCTCTGCCCACTTTTCCATTTTTTCCTTCCACCTTACTTCTTCTTTTCCTCTCTATACTATACTCATCAAGACTTTTCTTCTGAGCGACCACTGCTGTATAGCTCACTCCTAGTCCGCCCGCAGCTCTCAATTGCATATTCTGTGCAATTAGTCAACTCCACCTGCGGCCATGAATCCTGAAACCGTTACTAGGTAATAGTTTCAGGATTGTTAAGAAAGATGTGACTAATGGATAGCCCTTGTAGGGAAGGGGGAGTAATTAAGAGGATTAAATTATGGGAGATTGATCGGATTTATTCTGCTCCCCTTTCCTCCTAGGAGAGGGGTTGGGGGAGAGGTCTTTCCGAAACTTTCTGATCCTAAAAATATCCGGGATTACTCAAATAGTAAACTAGGTGATGTCAAAACAAATACATCTCTAGTTCCTTCGGCTTCAAGTATTGGTTTAATGGGAGTAGTAAAGTGAAAATAATCATGGTCATTAACTAGCAGTAGTTCCCCAGGATGGAGAACCTTTTGAAAAACTGGTTTTTCCTTTTTACCGATATAAAGATGTGTTTCCCCTCCTTGAATATTTTCCCGATCGACTGCAAAAATTCCAATAAAATCACATCCATCTTGGTGGATACCTTCTGGAGCTGGGTTACCAAAATTTTTCGGTGAACAAGTAGTCCTAATCTGATGAACTCCAATTTCTACTTCGGGAGCTAGTTTACAGTAATTACTAAATTCTAAAACCAGTTTTTTAAATTCATTCATTTGGGTCATTTTTTCATCTATTTCAGCAAAATCCCGTTTAATATCCCCCATGAGCGGATTATAACTTTTAGGTTGAAATAAATAACCATGGGGGAGTTTGATTAACTCATCCTTAACGATTTTAAATCTTGACAATCTGCGCGATCGGTAATTCCCCTTTATATATGGATCAATGGGAAGATCCGTAAAAAAAGCTTTTAATTCTTGGAGCTTAATTGAGTCAACTCTTTCTAATGCAAAGCTGATTCCATAAGCTATTTCCAGCGATCCCCATAATGTTTGCATGGTTTTTTATGCCTCTAAGCTCGATCCCCTTTTTCAATTTATCCTGAATAGGGGTGATATTTTTAAGTATATAACAATAATTTTAAAGATATTGCTACTTAAAATACAAAAGTTGCAAAGGTATGGTAAAGAAAGCGGAATGTCAGTATATACTCACAGACCGCTGATGATAATTTTGGGGGACAAAGAAAAATTAACCCTTAATCGCTTTAACTAAACCTTGACAAGCACGGAGAAAAATTGCGACATCGATCCCGATCGCCAGATATTGGACACCAGCATCAATCCATTGTTGTGCGATCGCTGGGTGATCAGCAAAAGTACCAGCAATTTTGCCAGCTTTACGGATAGTATTGATCGATTGTTGCATCAATTCAATTACCCGAGGATCGCGGACCTGTCCAGGAATACCTAAAGATTGGGATAGGTCATAAGGACCGAGAAAAATTACATCAACGGAAGAGACATTAACAATTTCTGGGATATTTTTGACTCCGCGATCGCCCTCAATTTGAACGATCACTAAAGATTCCTGATTTAATTGATCAGTAATTTGGTTTCCTGCTGAGGTATAAAGTCCAGCACGAGTTCCAAAGGAAAGACCCCTGGTTCCCAAAGGACTATATTTAGCACTACGCACGACAATTTCTGCATCATCTCGAGTTTCAATTTGGGGTACTTGGACCCCAGCACTACCAATATCAAGAGCGCGTTGGATTTGGATTGGATCATTTTTACCAACTCGGATAATGGGTGCTAAATTGGTACAATCAGCCGCACGACATAGATCCTCTGCTGCAAGGATATTTAATGGACTATGTTCGAGATCAATCACAGCAAAATCAAATCCAGCATATCCACAGATTTCCATAAAACCTGGGTAAGCGCAATTGGTAAACAAACCAAGCACTACTTCACCCTGTTGCAATTTTCGCTTCAATTTATTTTCACGCATTAAATTTCTGATCTATTGGTTGGGTAACTAGCAGTTTTTTTGCAGAGTAATACCAATTTAATGTAAAGTTGCACAGAGTTCGATCCCCCTAAATCCCCCTTAAAAAGGGGGACTTTAAATTCTGGCTCCCCCTTTTTAAGGGGGACTTTAAATTCTGGCTCCCCCTTTTTAAGGGGGTTGGGGGGATCGGATTATATGCAGATTCATCAAAAATTGGTATAAGTCAACTATGTGATTTTTGTCCCCAAAACCTGCAAAAATTCGACTAACTATGATGGATGGGCATTGACAATAGCGCCATGCTCAAATTAAACTAATATGCTTAAATAACTCGCTCACCAATTTTACCATGAACATTTTGACCGTTTCAACATGGTAGTTTTTTAGCAATAACCAAAACCTTCAACAATTTTTACTGATATGGCTATTCAAGGTGTCGATGTTTCTTTTTATCAAGGTGATGTTGATTGGCAAGCTGTTGCTAATGATGGTATTGTATTTGCTTTTGCTAAAGCAACTGAAGGTGATTATTTGGTCGATAGCAAATTTACCAGTTATTGGACTGGGATGAGAGCAGCAGGAATTATTCGTGGTGCTTATCACTTTTTTCGACCTAGTATTGACCCTCAAGTACAAGCCAATTTTTTTATCCAAACGATCAATAAACTGGAGTCTGATGATTTACCTCCTGTTTGTGATATAGAAGTTACTAGCGGTGTTGATACCAATACCATTGTTGACCGATTATCCCAATGGTTAAATGCTGTCGAAAAAGGTTTAGGACGAAAACCAATTATTTATACTGCTCCTAACTTCTGGCAATCTGATTTAGGAGATATTCAACTTTTTTCTGATTATCCGTTATGGATTGCTCATTACGATACTAATGATCCGATCGTCCCTGGTGCTTGGAGTACCTGGATTTTTCATCAATATTCGGAATCAGGTACAGTTCAGGGAATAGATGGTAATGCGGATCTGGACCGCTTTGAAAGTTTTAGACAGGGAATATCAGGTGAATATATCAAAGATTTTCAAAAATTGTTACAAGCTAAAGGGTTTTATGCAGGAGCGATCGATGGTAATTTTGGCTCAGTGATGAATACAGCAGTAATTGCTTTTCAGCAAGCTGTAGGACTTGATGCTGATGGAGTTATTGGTTTAAGAACTTGGAATGCGTTAACTGGTTCTGTGAAAGCAACACCGACCCCTAAACCACCAACACCAACACCAACACCGACCCCTAAACCACCAACACCAACACCAACACCGACCCCTAAACCACCAACACCAACACCAACACCGACCCCTAAACCACCAACACCAACACCAACACCGACCCCTAAACCACCAACACCAACACCAACTTCAGCAGTTAGTTTAATCAATGTCTGTAAATTTTACAGTGCTTTACCTCATCAAGACCAAGCTTTACAATGGTTACAAGGACAAATTCCCAAAGCAACTCTAGATGAATTTGGTCGTCGTTGGCGCAATTTAACTTCCCCCAAACCTCCAACGATCAGTTTGCTTGAGGTCGGTAAATATTACCAAAGTCTAGCGAATCAAGACCTTTCTTTGCAATGGTTACAAGGACAAATTCCTAAAGCAACTTTAGATGAATTTTCCCAGCGTTGGAAAAGTTAATTAAAGTTGAGCTATTGTGGCGGATTTTTGTAATTAATTCCAATCTATAAAATACCCGAAGTTTTCATGTATAATCCTTTACCGCAACCCCATACCTATGGCATTATTGGTACAGGTGCTATTGGTGGTTTTTATGGTGCAAAATTACAACAATCTGGACAAGAAGTGCATTTTCTGTTGCACCGTGACTATGATTATGTTTGTCAGCATGGCTTAGTCATTAAATCTATTGATGGAGATTTTACTCTTTCCCAGGTAAATGCTTATCATGATGTCACGAAAATGCCTAAATGTGATGTGGTAATTGTTGCATTGAAAACCACCCAAAATCACTTATTACCTGAGTTATTAGGGAAGATTCTTAAAGATAATGGAGTAGTAATTTTATTTCAAAATGGATTAGGGAGTGAAATCGAAGTTGCCAAAATTGTTGGTGCCGATCGGGTAATGGGATGTGTTTGTATCATCTGTTCTGATAAAGTTAGTCCTGGAACCATTAATCATACAGATTTTAGTAATATTATCCTAGCTGAATATGGAGTTAACTATCAAGTCGGTGGTATTAGTAAAAGAATGCAGCAAATTGCTGAAGATATGAATCAGGCTGGAATTAAAACTGAATTGATGGCAGATTTATTATTGGTAAGATGGCAAAAATTAGTCTGGAATATTCCTTTTAATGGTCTTTCTGTAGTTTTAAATGCGACCACAGAGGAAATGATTAGTCATCCTGAAATTAAGTCTTTAGCTGAAGATTTAATGTTAGAAGTAGCGCTGGGAGCTAAAAGCTGCGATCGGGTTATTTCTAATGATTTTATTGCTGGAATGATTGAGCATACCATCAAAATGAAACCTTATTTACCTAGTATGAAAATTGATTACGATCGCCAACGGGCTTTAGAAATAGAGTCAATTTTTGGATATCCGTTAAATCTCGCCAGAGCGCATGGTGTAGAGTTACCAAAAATTGCCATGCTTGATCAACAATTACAATTTTTAGACCGAAAAAATCGTCAGTAAAATCTAACAATAAGTTTGTAGTAGGGACTTTAGTCCCATAATGATTAATAATTGAGGACTAAAGCAATTACCACGAACAGCCATTTTTTACTTTTGTAATATCTCTCATAAGGCAATACAGTTCAGTTAACCGTAGGTTGCATAGATGGCGAGGGCAAAGCATTTCGGTCATATTATCCTTCGCTTAAGCAATCATTTATGCGCCGAAATGCTTTGCCCCTACAAGTAACTGAACTGGATTGGTATTTAATCAGCGATCGCTTGCCGATCAATCAGATGTAGGGGCGAAGCATTCGGGCGACAATTGAACAATCAAACTTTACCCTGAGCGTAGTCGAAGGGCAGCAATATTAGATCCGAATGCTTCGCCCTTCTTCTGCTTCTGCGCCAAGCTCCCAAAAAATTCTTAACTGAATGGATTTTAAGAGCTAGTTGATCTGTAGGTTGCATCGATGGCGAGGGCAAAGCATTTCGGTAATATTATACTTCGTTTCAGCAATCATTTATTCGCCGAAATGCTTTGCCCCTACAAGTAACTGAACTGGATTGGTATTTAATCAGCGATCGCTTGCAGATCAATCGGGTGTAGGGGCGAAGCATTCGGGCGACAATTTATAGTTCAAAACCGTTAATATTATATCCGAATGCTTCGCCCTGCTTCGCCGATATCCTCAAAATACCTTAACTGAACCATATTGTCTCATAAGGTTGAAAAAAATGCTATTAAATGTTTAATTTAGTAGGAAGGAAAAATCATGGCGCTATTACCAGAAGAACTGCCCAAATGGTATACGGTTGAAGAAGAAAAAGACAGAGGTTGGACGCCAAAAACTGAGGATATTATTGAAGGTACAGGTGATCCAGTTACGATCAATGCTTGGGATACTAAAGGAAGCTATTGCCCTAAAAATGCTGATGCTTACACAATACGTTTGGACAAACTGCAAATTATTAGTCCGATTCAGGTTGGTGGGGGTAGTTTTCCAGAAGGAGGTATTTTACCCGCCCAAATTGGCGGAGTTCCCTGCATTCCCGGTTCTAGCATTAGGGGAGCATTACTAAGCTGGATTCAGGTAAAATGGGCTGAGTTAGACAGTGAGGAACAAGTTTTTTGGCAAAGTTTGCTAGCTAGCGATCGCACTCATTGGCTACCCCGCAAAATTCGCTTTGAAACCATTTTACTAAAAAACCTCAAACCTTATCCATTACACGCTCAACAAAATTGGCAGTTGTTTGACCAAAAAAGTAATAAATTAGGCATTCAATGGCAAGTATCACCTAAACCTCCGAGTCCGAATTACGATAAATTTTGCTTGCAAGTTTTACTGAAAAATGTTTGTAACAACGAACAAAAAACTTGGCTGGAAAAACGCCTACAAGAAATGCTGCAATGCCAAGGAATTGGACGTGGGAAAGCATCTGGATTTGGTCGATTAGCGCCCAAAATTCCATCAGGAACTTGGGAAATTCAACTCACTGGAATGAAACCTTGCATTCAAAGTCACAATCCAGGTAGAAAGCAAACCGGACAATATCGCTGGACTCCCCAAGTATTGCGTGCTAATTTACGAGGTTATTTTACTAGATTAGCGTTGTCTTTGTTCTCGCATCAAACTGCGTTGGAACTGACTAATAAAATATTTGGAGGCTTGGGTTGTCCAGCTAGATTAATTTTAACTAGCTACTTGCAATCGATTCCCAGAATGATCAGCAAAAGTTCCAAGGATTATACCAATATTCCGGCTAGTCAAGCCGAATCAACTTGGGTAATTAGCGTTGATTGCAATAAAGAATTTAAGCCCTTAATTGGTGGATTGCTTGTTTTAGCCAGTCGTTTAGGTGGACTCGGCCCAGGTTGGCGTAGACCTCCTCATACTTTACAACGTTTTCATGGTTTTCGGGGCAGTGAATTTACTGTTACACCAGGTAATTTGGAAGAACCTTTAGATGAGTTAATTAATTGTTTGCGAAGATTGATTACCCAATTAGGTGAAAATTATAATTGGGATGCGATGTCACCTCCGACAGTCGTTCCTGGTTGTCTGATTAGTATTTGGAAGGGACAAGTAAATCAATGGCATAATATCGTGCATAAGGTTTGCAGTACAACAGCACAAAATCGTCCCCAATGGTGTGGAAGTTCTGAGAATCGACCATCAGGTTATGCAGTGCGACAATATCAGGATTATTGTTTGATTACTGTATTTGATCAAGCTGTAGAAACGACTCTGACAAGTCAAGGTTTTAAGAGTGTATGGCCATGTTGAAAAATCAGGCGATCGATCTTTATAGTGTACTAAAGTGCGCTTCCACCTATCCTCAATTTCCCCAAATTGCGAGGCTGACGAAAAATGGCTGAAACAACGCAAATTGGTTCTAAGCTTCGCTACCTTACGGAGCATGGGTTTCAGGCGTTTAGACAGGTGCAAGTAAGGAGGTTTGTATTAACAAAATCGGTCAGCCTCGCAAACTGCCTCTGGACATCAGGCAGGATAAGAGGTTGAATAGGGGTAGGTAGCGACCTTCATTAGAAGGTAAAGGTGTTGAAACTGCCACCAAAATTGGTATTAGCTGAATCAGACGGATTAGGTAGCGACCTTCATTAGAAGGTAAAGGTGTTGAAACCCAAGACTGCTTTATGGTGGATAAAAGCATCAGAAATATGTAGCGACCTTCATTAGAAGGTAAAGGTGTTGAAACTGCCAGCATTATTAAAAACAACAATATATAACTCAGGTAGCGACCTTCATTAGAAGGTAAAGGTGTTGAAACGCATCTGCCGGAGTTTAGAAAATGGTTGAGATTAACATAGTAGCGACCTTCATTAGAAGGTAAAGGTGTTGAAACGCATCAGACCACACTACATCAGCAGGATTAGTAACCGTAGCGACCTTCATTAGAAGGTAAAGGTGTTGAAACAATTCCTCCATAATTGAATATTCTTGGAAATCCTCGTAGCGACCTTCATTAGAAGGTAAAGGTGTTGAAACTGTCACGAGACTGGTACTTACCATAAACGTTGTCATGTAGCGACCTTCATTAGAAGGTAAAGGTGTTGAAACCTTATCGAAGTCGTCAGGTAGGATTGAAGTCTCAAAAACGTAGCGACCTTCATTAGAAGGTAAAGGTGTTGAAACCATCCTTTTTAATTCCTTGTTTGTTTAATTCGGTGTATAGTAGCGACCTTCATTAGAAGGTAAAGGTGTTGAAACAATTTAACAAAATTTTCTTTGTGTTCATCGGTTAGGTAGCGACCTTCATTAGAAGGTAAAGGTGTTGAAACTAAACAAAAATGTCCAATAAATATAAATTTTAACGTCACTTGTAGCGACCTTCATTAGAAGGTAAAGGTGTTGAAACCTATGGGTAAAGGAAAATCGACCCCATTATGGAACTGGTAGCGACCTTCATTAGAAGGTAAAGGTGTTGAAACATAAAATGTAATTGCGTTTTTGGTTTCTTTTTAGGCTTAGTAGCGACCTTCATTAGAAGGTAAAGGTGTTGAAACCGTAAATTAGGATTTACATGGATTTCTCCTTGATGTGTAGCGACCTTCATTAGAAGGTAAAGGTGTTGAAACTATATAGCTATATATGTCTTTCCCCCTCCAGTAAAGTAGCGACCTTCATTAGAAGGTAAAGGTGTTGAAACAAGATTTCCTTGGAATGTTTATACTGCTCATAAGTAGTAGCGACCTTCATTAGAAGGTAAAGGTGTTGAACCCGTTAAAATGCCCTATACACCTATAGAATTACCAGGTAGCGACCTTCATTAGAAGGTAAAGGTGTTGAAACAAGAACAAGGTTTAAGAAAGAATTTATATCTAGAAGGTAGCGACCTTCATTAGAAGGTAAAGGTGTTGAAACTCTTTCTGTACTACATCAAATACAAGAATCTCTTTACTGTAGCGACCTTCATTAGAAGGCAGGGTAAGAGCATCTCAATTAGGCTTGACACAAGGATTAAGAAGGATCTAATGTAGACTCAGAGAAACAAGAAAGGAGGATTTGGAGCATATAATTATTATCCATAGCAGCGCGTTTACTTTTCTGGCGTAAACTGCGTTTGTAAGTTGACTCGCGATTAAGAGCGTTGAGAGCTAATCGTCTGAGCAGAGAAAAGTTACGAGGACTGTGAAAAGAACGAATGCGACAGCTATCTTCAAAAAAAGTACAATCTAAAGTCCAGTGTGCAGAATTTTCGATTTCCCAATGTTGACGAATAGCTCGACCTATGAATTCAGCATTGTTGTCTAAAGAAGTAAGATAGTATTGAGTCTCGCAAGTAGTTTTGTTCCAAAGATGACGGATACGATGAATGATGACAATACTTTTTAAACCTGCCCATAATTTGGGTTGGTAAAGGTCAGGAATGGCCGTAATAGGGAGCACCCAAACTTCACGAATTTCCACCCGATGATGCCCTTTCTCAATCCGTTTGTCATGAGTGAAATCAATTCCTGAAAAATTATTTTTCTGTGCAGTTTGGAAGAATTGTTGTACCTGATTATGTAAAGTTGGATGATTGGCTTTAAGTGTCAGAATATAATCAGCTTTTTTATCAATAATCTTTTGAGCAATTTCGGTTTGGGTCCCCATCGCATCAATAGTAATAATTGAGCCAGCGATATCAAGTAACTCTAGTAATGCTGGAATAGCTGTAATTTCATTGGATTTATCTTGGACTTTCATTTGTGCTAAAACTAATCGTTGTTCACTAGCCCACGCACTAATCAAATGTAATGCTGATTGTCCTTGATTTCGGTCATAGGAACCTCTGACAGTCTTCCCATCTATGGCAATTACTTCTCCTCCCATTTGAGTAACTAAGGTGTTTACCCAAGCTTGAAAACATTGCTCCAATTGGTTGGGGTTAATACTTTCAAATACTCGACGAAAGGTATCATCTGAGGGAATACCATTGGGTAATTCTAAAAACTCTTCTAGCCAAATTTGTTTACTAATCCCATAATTCTCAATGTCTTCCCAGCCTTGTGCTCCAGCTATTATGACCAGAATTGCCATCACTAAAATGTCTATCAATAAGTGTTTTTTTGTTCGGTTTACTCTCGGGTCTTCAACATCTTCAAAATGCTTGACTAAACTCTGTTGTATTTCCATCAAGTCAGCTACTACTTGGTTTTTCCTAGCAGAATGGGAGTTTTGTTTAGCATTAGCTATATTGATATCGAACCCTTGAGACATTTGAATATTCCTGGAGATTATGAGTTGGACGGTATAGTTTTTCACCTACCACTCTCTATGCTCTTTTGTCAACTATTTTCTCTACCAGATTTGTGATGTTCTGATCTCGATGGCTATATTTCATATTTGATGAAAATATTCTGTATCCTCGGTGACAAAATTAGATGCGCTAACCCTGCATTAGAAGGTAAAGGTGTTGAAACATCATTAATTTAATGACCGCTTCTGGAGTTGGGTAATAGTAGCGACCTTCATTAGAAGGTAAAGGTGTTGAAACAATGTTTTATTGCTATTGTTTTGTTCGGAAGTTCAATGTAGCGACCTTCATTAGAAGGTAAAGGTGTTGAAACTACAGATATCTATATCTAGATACTATGGTAGATACCTGTAGCGACCTTCATTAGAAGGTAAAGGTGTTGAAACTTACGGAAATAGGGTTCCGATTGTTCCCCGTATTGAGTAGCGACCTTCATTAGAAGGTAAAGGTGTTGAAACTTCATATCCTCTTTAGGAGGTTGAATTGACCAAGGCAGTAGCGACCTTCATTAGAAGGTAAAGGTGTTGAAACTGCGCGAAATTAACCGCGATTTTTTGAGCAGTTTCTTGTAGCGACCTTCATTAGAAGTAAAGGTGTTGAAACTAGTAGTAGGGTTTTCCCGTCAAAAGATTTTCTGAAGTAGCGACCTGTAGCGACCTTCATTAGAAGGTAAAGGTGTTGAAACCCTTCATTACTACGCTTCAGAAGTGCAGTAGTATCTAGTAGCGACCTTCATTAGAAGGTAAAGGTGTTGAAACACTATTGGCTAAATCTTTGGTTAAGCAATGGAGCATGGTAGCGACCTTCATTAGAAGGTAAAGGTGTTGAAACCAGCCAATCATCGGATTGCAAGTCTTACCAGTCCATAAAATGTAAAAATGTTGAACCTTTCTAAAGAAAAGCTATATCAATTAGCTATTTGTTGATCGCCACTATCAAACTCGTGGCATCGGCACAATCTTAATAAATTAGGCAAAATTGTTATATATCAATACAGTTCAGTTAAGGATGTTTTGGGATATCCCGGCGCAGAAAAATGGTGAAGTATTCCGATATAATATTAATCATTTTGAATCAATAATTACCGCCCGATGCTGCCTACAGCACGCTAAACGTTCGCGCAGCGTGCCGTAGGCGATCGCCCCTACAGTTAACTGAACCGTATTGTGTTATATATCTAGAGGGATTAAATCTCTATACACTTAGAAACAATACAAGGGTAAGAGCCTTTTACGAACGTAATTTCTGATGCTGCCTTCTCCAGCCTATTAACTAACAAATTTACCGAACCCACTTACTCAAACCTGAGTATTACACTTATGAGCATCTTTCAACCGCATTGTCCAAAACTGAATCGTATCGGAAATTTCCATCAACAAATCAGTTAACACAACTTGCTGATTAAAAGTCAAATCTCGAAAGCGATTCTGAAACTGTTCTGTCGTCATCCTTTCGTTAATTTGCAAATCATTACCGACAATTCTACACAAAACTACCCGCGCTACACCCCAAGCAAAATAACGCTTTTCGTCATCAGAACCCGTTGCAGCATCGGGCATTCTACCGCCTAATAATGCCTGCGATCGCGACATCGCCCAAAAACGTTCTACACCCCAACTAGCAACATAATCCGCAATTCCACTTGCCGCTCCTTGCCAATCCTCTAATTGATTTTCGCCAGGTTTGAGCAATTGAAAAACTTCTCTATCCAATTCATAAGAACTCACTGGCATAAATCACTCCTTACTATCAACCAACGCATCAGAAATAATCACCCGTCCATAACCTACACTCCACAATCCTCCAAGATAATGTTCTTGAATTAAAAAATTGTTCCATTTCTCTAACCCTTCCACGTTTCCCCGTGTAGTCCAAGTAATCATAAACACTGACCCTGGGGGAAAACCTTCAACTGCAAATAAATGGTTGACTAAATTTCCTTCTTCATCAGCTTCATCTTTGAGGCTAACTCGCGGTTGTCGTACTAAGCCCATATCGACTATTAAATTAATGCTAGTATCTGGTACAATAATTCGTCTGTCTTTTGGTATTTCTACTGGCGCTGGCAAATCACCTTTATAATGGCTCACCTGGGTTAACTTTAACCAACGGAGATAAACAGTTTTATTATTAAGTTGCGAGTCCGTAATGTAAACCTGACTACGCTCATTAACAATATTTAGAAGTGGTTGTTGGGATAATTGGCGAAAGCGATTTAACCAACTCGGACAACTCACCCACCAATTACCATATCCCAATACATGAACTGGCCACCACACAGGCCACCCCCAACCCAAAGAAATATAGCCTGGAGAAATATCATTATTCTCACCGCCAAACCAATTTTTTACGAGTGCTTGATAGTCAGGTTCACTTTTAGCGTGTTCTCGCAACGCCCCCCGCAAAGAACTGCCGGGAATCGCCGGACTGCGATCGGGTAATCGAAATATAGGATTATTATTACCGCGACTGCTACTATCCGCACCCCCAATATGTACAGGTTCTCGACAAATTAACCATGCAATAGCCATTTAAACTCACTCCTGAAATAACCACAAATGTCCGTAACCCAAAACGTGGCGGTTGTAGGAATCCCGCACAGGTTCGGATTTCAACAAAGGTACAGTTCCTTCCCATAGATACACCGCACCTGCGGGAGTCATCCATTCTCCGGGAGTTAATACCGATACCCGCTTTTCTGGATCGTGACGATCTCTAACTCGTTTCCAAGATTGCCAGGGAACCCCAGTATCAGCAGCATAAGCTTTGATTGGGAATGGTGGGACGGGACAGGATACTTGGCGATCGCAATGTGTGGCTGATGACATATCGTTCCGTTGCCACAACGCCCCAGTTAATAAGACTGCACCAGTGGATTTTGTACAATCTACTGTTAACCAATTATCCTTTACTTCTTTTACAGGTGCGATCGCGACTGGTGTACCTCCTGCGCCCAAAAAACCCCAGTCAGGTAAAGTGCAATCTCCTATCACCTTCACCAAAATCGACCACCGAGGCAACATTAAAGTGGTCATTTCTGCAAAAAAGCCCCCCTCATCTTTAACTTGAAAATCTTCGCGGCTATTGTGACTTAAAGTAAGTGTTTCCCAAGGGAACTTTTTCAGAAGGGGATTTTTGAACTTTCCTGCCTGCCAAAATACCTTTAAAATATAACCACTAATTAAATATTTGCCACCGATGATTTCAATTGGTTGTGTTTGATGTTCCGATCGCACCTGCCATTGTTGATCTCGCCATTGTAATCGAAAAATTTCTTGGGGTAGTTCTTCTGTTTTAGATTCCAACCGATAAACAGGCAAAGGCAATGTAACGTAAATATCGGTTTCTCCAGCATACCACCAAAATGGCCCCCAAATTTGGCAATTCGATGGTAAATTCAAACAAGCTGCCAGGTGATGACCGTTCGGTGGCCAACGACAGCCTACCTGTCCGCTATTTTGTCCTACCGGAGTGAGATTTCCGATCGCTACCGTCCCTGCTGGCGTAATAGAATACCATCCACTCATCATTGTCTCCCTGTTATCAATTCCACCCACTTCTGACGCTGTTGCGCTTGTCTTGCCAAAAAAGCTTTCAGACTAATCCAATTAATCCACCACTGCCAATCTTTGATTTCAGGCTCAAATTCCGATTTTGCTACATCCAGAACTTGTTGCCAAGTCAGAGAAATTCCAACACTAGCCCACAGAGTTTCAATCAAATCTCTTACTGTCAAAATAGAAAGCTCTTGCAATCGACTGCTTTCCAAATAAGAAAGTAGTTTTTCCCAGCGATTTAGTTCAGTTTTTTGAGTATTAATTGGTTCCACAGGCATCAACAAATTCCATAATGGCCAAGGACAAACCCAATCTAAAGATTGTCCGCTATTAAACAAAACTTTCACACAAACTCGATTTCGCCCTTTATTTTTAGCTTCCTTATATGCTTGATTCAATCCTCGATGCCACAAAGATTGAGGAATTCTCCGTTGGGCAATTACTAATCCCAAACTGAAATTCATCTTCTTTCCAGGTATCGGGTAAATTTGGGAATTGTACTGCACCCAACCATCTACAGGCGGATCTAAAGGTTGTGTTAGGGTTGAAATTTCTCCTGTCCAAAGCGAATGCAAATCACTGGTAAGGGAAATGGTTTCAGTTAAGGGTCCTAATAACAGAAAATCATCGCCTCCAGCAAAAATAACTTTACCATGATGAAGTTCTTCTGTTAAAGGATAAAGCAATTGATTCCACAATCCAAATAATACCGACAGGTCAAGGATATGGGGTAATTCCATCTGTCTACATTGAGCGGTCGCGATCGCTGGATTAATCGCTAAATTATGTTGTTTGATCATTTCCGAATTAGGATGCCATCGCGACCAAAGTAATTTTAATGTTTCATATTGTTCTCCCGATAACCACTTGCCCATATTATCCCCATCACCACGCCATCCCACAGTCCATTCAATGGTACTTTCCCAACCTTGTCCTACATTGTTTTCCCAATCCTCAATCATTATTTCATCTTCAATATTCCGCTGTTCTAAAACTCGCGGATGAGCAAAAGAAGGAGATTGTTTATCTACTTTTGGCATTCCCCAAATATAAATTGGTTTCTTGTTAAGATAATATTCATGCCAAACTTCAATTTCTTGATTCCATGTATATGCTTCGATAGAAGTTGTCACCCATGCTGCTGCTACTGCTGTTCGATCTGGAAAGCGACCCCAAGGACATTCGGGAGGATTATAACCCCACAAACGTTTTAAAGTTTGGTTGATAACTTCTGGAACAGAAGCCAAACGTTTCACTAATTCGATGCTATTAAGACGATCTGTAGTGGAAAACAATCCTTGGAATCTACTCCTTTGAGTTGCCCTTTCCCACCAATTATTGATCTGGTCGTCAGGTAATCCCCAAGTTCCACCTTGATAAAACAAACGTAAACCGGGATGCCAGATTGACAAACAACCATCGCTCGGACTGGTCCGACCGCCCCACCAAGTACCCGACCATTCTCGACCGATTTTGCGCGACTCAATTCGCTGATGTAACCTATCAATATCTTCACTGACAGTTGCAATATTAAGAGCAGTTTCTTCAGCGTAAACCGACCAGAGATATTGATTGTCGGAATGAATAACGCGCCATCCTTGACCACCTAGCAAGTGGGGGTCTTCATCGATTGCAGTATCTTCTAAAGCTTTCAAAAAGCGTCTCCACTCGTTTTTAATAACGGCTTCTCTTTCAGCTAACCAATAATCATTATTAGGGTATAATGCGGTAATTACATTAGGTAATTCTGCCTGCCAAAATCTCTCTGAAACTGCATTATTTCCGTTTAACCAATTGACTAATTCTGAATTTTGGTGTAAAGGTAGTAAAACTTTACCACCTGCTTCTTCCCAGCGATAAATTAGAACTGCTGAAAGATAGTGACATAACCAGGAAGCTACCGCCCAATCTCTCAATCTTTGTCCACCACCTAAAAAGGTTTGTACCGGACCGAATGTTAGTACCGCTACTCGATTTAAGTTGTCAAAATCGGTTTCAGCAATTTGGTTACAAGCTTCCTGAGATGCCCCACCACCCCACCAAAATTGACTTTGTATATGTTCAGAATCTTGCCATTCACCGCTAACTGGATGACAAGACAAGTTAGGGCTTACATCGGGTAAGGGTTGCTGGGGATAAATTTGCTGTTGTTTGGATAACCAGGCTCTTATATTCATTGTAGAATTGTCAAGATTTGTAAGATGCGATCGCGATATTGATCAGACCGATTTTTGACTTCATTGGATAGATCAGCTAGTTGCACAACGTATTCTAACCAATTGACAGCAATTTGTGATGGATGTGCTGGGTCATCAACTCGATTATTTAGTTCGCGAGTCTTAATATCTAAAAGGCGATCAATACTATCTCCCATCAAACTGTGATATAGTTTGTTTCTTAATGTAATAAATCCCAATTTTTCTTGTGGATTATTTCCCAATTTCCAATTATTAATATAAAAACAGTTTTTAAACTTGTCCCATTCTGGTGACACAATGGGAGTAATGGGAGTAGCCTGAAAATTAGTTATTTTACCACTATGATTAGTGAAATCAAACAAGCCGTCAGTTAACAAATTTGTAACAATCGAGTTTATACTGCATCGTCCAATTTTTCCGTCCTTTGTATCATTATTAAAAATTAGTTCCTGTCCATGCCATTGATAATTACCATTTCCTTGCTTTTCTACAACTAGGAGTAAAGCCAATTCTAAAGCTCCAGCTATTCTAAGATACCAGTGCATCCACTGACTGCGATCGCGAAAAGCTTTTTCACTCCACAAAGCAATACTTATTCGCTCAATAATGCTATCTCGTCCCTCTATATTTCTTCCTTCTAAATTTAAAGAAACTGATCTGTCAAGAAAAGAGAAAGACTCAGCTAAATCTTGATATCTCGGATGACACAAATCTAGTAGCTTGAAAGCACCACTAAAATCTTGAATTTCCAATAATTCCCGAATTTGAGGCACTTTAAGTCGCCACTGCCAATGCTTACCGGGATGGGTATAGCAGTCTATTTCTTGTTCGGAAATATAAACAAAATCTATATTATTACCAGCCAGCTTTTGTTCAATACCCCAAAGATACAACGCACCACTTAAAGCAGGCGTACCGCTATTATGCTGTACAATAATTTTTTCAAGTAGAATTCTATCTCCTTCTTCTGGTTTAAAATATATTGAGTTATTTTCAAACACAATATACTTACCTAATAAAGGATCAACAGATTCTGCCATTCCTTCCCAATCAGCCGCTCCATTACGTATGCCTGGGTCAACATCTAGACGGATAGGATAACAGATAATATTTTGGCTTTGACACCAAGCTAATAAAATCTTTTCCCACCAAATGCCATCTAAGGTAATAACACTGCTCCACCCTTCTGGGGTGTCATTCCAATTTTGTATCCATCGAATTTGATCTGTTAGGATAAAAGCAAACAAAATATCCGCATCAGCCGATAAATTGCTGTAAAGCTTTTGTACCAAAGGAAAACTAACTCTGTCTAAGTCTTGAATAAAATTTTTCTCATTAAGAAGAGCCTGTTCCTGGAAATCGTTTAGAAAATATAGTCTTTCTAACTTCTTTAACCCATCTTCTCCGTCAACTTGGATATCACTATTACCGAGAACCTGCACAATTAGCTTAGTCATTAAGATTACCCTGAAAAACAAATTTTAATAGCTCTACCGAACTTGATCTGTAATAAATCGCTGAAATCCTTATTTAGTCAGCTTTAGCGGGAAAATTGATTAAAATGAACCTATCAGAATCTAAAACTTATGCCAAATGAGGCTTTCGGCTGTTTCACTTGGTTCTTAAAGCGCAGGTTCGGTAGAACCCAATAAATTGTTGCCTAGATTCTGATGTCTATGGCACGCTACGTGATCGCCTATGGCACGCAATGCGATCGCGAGAGCGTACCGTAGGCAATCGCCCCTACAATTAACTGAACTGTATTATACTATAGCCAATACTCCAATGTCATTAATACTTGGTCTTCTGAACTGAGTTTACCAGCTCGTTTACCCGTTCGCGTAGTCGAAGAGGGCGTAGCCGAAAGGTATGTAGTTGTGATCAGGGCGCTGAAGCGCTACTACATACCTAAGAATAATATATTTTCTTCTCTAACTGAACTGTATTGAGTTATAATAGGAATAACCTTGCTACATTTGTCAATCAAATTATCATAATTGCAATGTTTAACTCTAACGAAACTCCCTTAACTGAAAAAAACGAACGTTTACGTCGTTGGAGACTAATTCTTGGGGGTGATCAAGCAGATGGAATTTGTAACAATACAGGGGATGGTCAAGGAGCAGGTTTTAGCTTAAGTAGCACAGATAAAGCGATCGATGGTGTTCTCAGTGCGCTGTATGATAGCGATCGCGCAGGTGGATTAGGTAGTTCAGCTCCAAATGTAGCTCGTTGGTTAGGAGATATCCGTCAATATTTCCCCACCTCGATCGTGCGGATTATGCAAAAAGATGCTTTAGAACGACTACATTTAAGACAAATGTTGCTTGAACCTGAATTACTGGAAGCAGTTGAACCAGATGTGCATTTAGTCGCTGATTTACTAGCAATTAGCAATCTTATTCCTAGCAAAACTAAGGATACAGCACGTCAAGTAGTGCGTCGTGTGGTTGAACGATTACAGCGTCAATTAGCTAATCCCACTCGTCAAGCAATTATGGGAAGTCTAAACCGTGCTATTCGTAATCGTCGTCCTCGTCATAATGAAATTGACTGGAATCGCACTATCCGTGCTAACCTCAAACATTATCAGCCAGCATATCGTACTATTATCCCAGAAACTCGGATCGGTTATGGACGTAAACGTTCATCCCTGCGTGATATTATTCTTTGTATTGATCAAAGTGGATCAATGGCAACTTCTGTAGTTTATTCTAGTATTTTCGGTGCAGTTTTAGCATCTTTACCCGCAGTTCAAACCCGAATGGTGGTTTTTGATACTTCAGTGGTAGACTTGACTGAAGATTTACAAGACCCGGTTGATCTCCTCTTTGGTACTCAATTAGGTGGTGGTACGGATATCAATCGAGCCCTAACTTACTGTCAGAATTTAATCCAACGTCCCCAAGAAACTATTTTGGTACTTATTAGTGACTTATATGAGGGTGGTAATCAAACTGAAATGCTCAAACGAGTAGCAACATTGGTCTCATCTGGAGTTCAATTTATTGCTTTATTAGCTTTAAATGATGATGGGGCTCCCTCGTTTGACCATAATGTTGCTACCGCATTTGCTAATTTGGGAATTCCCTCTTTTGCTTGCACTCCTAATCAATTTCCTGATTTAATGGCAGCAGCGATTAATCGTCAAGATATTAATCAATGGGCTGCAAATCGTGATCTGGTTACAACTCGCAGTAAATAATAATTTGGTTACTCGTTCTCATGGTATAATTAATCAGCAAAAATATCTAGTCATTCAGTTTATTGATCCGATGATGAACTCTGAACGTAAGCCAAGCAACTCTGATGAAGAATCACAATCTTATCGAACTATTTATGAAGGCGATCGCGCTTTACGACAATTTGCTGAACGACTATCTGAACATTTAGAAAATGATCAATTAGTGCAGCAAACCACTGAAGAGTTAAGAAGTTTTTTAAATGTTGATCGAGTCGTGATATATTACTTTTATCGAGAGTGGAAAGGACAAGTTACCTTTGAAGCTTTAAGCAATTTCCAATTATCAATTTTTGGTTCAACTGGACCAGATGGTTGTTTTAATGATGAATATGCAGCCCTGTATAAAGCGAGAAGAATTCGGGCGATCGCAGATATTGAAACTGAGCCGATCGCAACTTGTCACCGAGACTTTCTGCGGAGTATTCAAGTGCGAGCTAATTTAGTAGTACCAATTCTCACCACCCGATTGTGGGGATTATTAATTGCCCATCATTGTCAAAATCCTCGTCACTGGATTCAATCGGAGATCGAAGTAATGCAACAAGCAGCGCATAAAATCGAAACCGCACCAACAATTTTAAAAAATTAATCCCAGTTATGGCTAGTGGTAACTAACCATAACCCATTAACTATTTGAGCAGTGGAGATGAACTTAAAACGTTTCAGGATTGATAATATAATCAAAATTATCTATCCCGACATTTTTTTCCAAAGTCTTCATAATCTGACGAGCATTGTCATAAGGTCCACTAACATAACAGGGTTTACCAGTACGACCAAAGGTTAATTGACAATCACCATTCCATTCTCCTAAATGCGATCGAGATTGGGCAAAATCTCGATGGGGGCTAAATCCTAAAGCTTGAGCATAATTGATCGCACCAAAAACAAACTCTTGAGCTTGTTGTAAGGTAATTTCTTGGTAACCATAAGGAAAATAGTTATAGACTTGTTCAATAAATTCAACATACTTGTTGCCATTCATGTTTTTTGGTCCAATAGTATCCTTTACCCCTAGACACCAATAATCTACCAGGTAAGTACAGACACTAAACATCCCAGACTTCACCTGACGAGAAATAAAAACTAATCCGAACCCAGAAGAACCATTGGATTTCTCTAGAGCCTCATCATCATTATCATTATTAGAAAAAAACTTTTCCGCACAGGTAACATTCATCAAACACTTGTCTAGGGGAGCTAATTCACCTGTTTCTGCTTGAATAATCGCTTTTTTCTCAGCTTCTTCTTGCAGAATAGCAGAAACAGCAGATACTTTTAACCCTAACTGACGCGCAATTAATTTAGGGGTTAGCTTCAAAGAACGTAAATCGAGGATTTTTTGACGTTGTTCGGAATCCATTAATATCAACACCTTAATTTTGCAACAGGGACGATTGGTCAATAGTCCCTCATCTAAATATAAACAAAATCCACCTCGATCGGGTAGCTGGCCCTGATGGTCAGCCAAAGCTCAAATTAATCTGTTAAGATCTCAATCTGAGCTTGCTTTCACCTGGCACCCGCGATCCGCAGTGCCGACTTCAATCCTCGTTGGGAACAAAGCTGATGGCCACACAAACAAATGGAAAATCGGATAAAGAAAAAGCCCTGAGCCTAGTGTTCAAGCAGATTGAACAGCAATTTGGTAAAGGGGCAATAATGCGGCTTGGAGACGCAGCCCGCATTAAAGTAGAAACTATTTCCACTGGAGCATTGACCCTGGATTTAGCTTTGGGGGGAGGATTGCCCAAGGGACGAGTGATCGAAATATATGGTCCGGAAAGTTCCGGGAAAACTACCTTAGCATTACATGTGATCGCAGAAATTCAAAAAGGAGGGGGCATCGCGGCATTTGTTGATGCTGAACACGCCCTTGATCCCACCTATGCGACCCAATTAGGTGTAGATACAGAAAACCTCCTCGTCTCACAACCAGATAATGGTGAAACAGCACTAGAAATAGTCGATCAATTGGTGCGATCGGCAGCAGTAGAAATTGTGGTCATCGATTCAGTCGCCGCCTTAGTCCCACGGGCAGAAATCGAAGGGGACATGGGCGATACCCAAATTGGTTTACAAGCTCGCTTAATGAGCCAAGCTATGCGAAAAATTACTGGTAACATCAGCAGATCTGGATGTACGGTAATTTTCCTCAACCAATTACGCCAAAAAATTGGTGGCAATAGCTATGGTCCCTCAGAAGTTACTACGGGTGGTAATGCTC
Source organism: uncultured cyanobacterium (assembly GCA_963744145.1). Classification (GTDB taxonomy): domain Bacteria; phylum Cyanobacteriota; class Cyanobacteriia; order Cyanobacteriales; family CAWUOF01; genus CAVUSO01. Next base: position 5,262,292 of record CAVUSO010000001.1, read on the forward strand.
TCAAGTTTTATGCTTCAGTACGTCTAGATATTCGCCGCAAAGAAACTTTGAAAAAAGGCACCCAAGAATACGGGATTCTGGCGAAGGTCAAAGTCGCCAAAAATAAGGTAGCTCCTCCTTTCCGTGTGGCTGAATTTGATATTATTTTTGGTAAAGGGATTTCACGGTTAGGCTGTTTACTAGATCTAGCAGAAGAAACTGGAGTGGTCACCCGGAAAGGGGCTTGGTATAGTTTCAAAGGTGATAATATCGCTCAAGGTCGGGAAAATACAGTCAAATATTTAGAAGAAAAAACTGAATTTGCCAAAGACATTGAGCAGTTAGTCCGCCAAAAATTAGAAATGGGCGCAGTGGTTTCTGCTAATTCAGTTGTGCCGATCGAAGCCGAAGAAGAGGAAGAAGAATACGCAGAAGAAGATTTATAAGTAGCCAAGGGTCAGATCTAACGGTTGGTCGGTGATCCTGGATCTCTATTGGCGTTCCTCAGCCTGCAACTTAATAATGGTAATATTTGCGAATTTAATCAAGTTCCCCCTTGCCAACGATCCCTCACAGTCAGACACTTGACTTTGAGAGTTCATCGGCAGTTGAGAGGTATTGTGTGAAAAAAGTCTTAGCCATTATTCTCGGTGGGGGTGCAGGTACTCGCCTTTATCCATTGACCAAGGTACGGGCCAAACCTGCGGTGCCCCTAGCAGGTAAATATCGTCTGATTGATATACCCGTTAGTAACTGCATTAATTCAGAAATTCTCAAAATCTACGTTCTCACCCAATTTAATTCAGCCTCACTAAATCGCCATATTGGTCGTACTTACCATTTTTCTGGTTTTAGTGAGGGGTTTGTCGAAGTGTTGGCTGCCCAGCAAACAACAGACAATCCCAACTGGTTTCAAGGAACAGCAGATGCGGTACGTCAGTATATCTGGCTACTAGAGGAATGGGACGTGGATGAGTACCTGATCCTCTCGGGTGATCACCTCTATCGGATGGATTATCGCCTATTTTGGCAGCGTCACCGAGATACTAATGCGGATATTACTCTTTCCGTTTTGCCGATCGATGACAAACGTGCTTCGGATTTCGGTTTAATGAAAATTGACGATTCGGGTCGAGTAATTGATTTCAGTGAAAAACCTAAGGGTGATGCTCTGACAAAGATGCGGGTCGATACCACTAAACTTGGTTTAACTCCTGAACAAGCAGAGCATAGTCCCTATATTGCTTCGATGGGAATTTATGTCTTCAAAAAAGAAGTCCTGATTAAATTACTCAAAGAAGCCCCAGAAAGAACTGATTTTGGTAAAGAAATTATTCCTGCTTCTGCCAAAGACTATAACGTTCAAGCCTTCTTGTTTGATGGTTACTGGGAAGATATTGGAACGATTGAGTCATTCTATGATGCTAATTTGGCTTTAACTAAACAACCTCAGCCTCCTTTCAGTTTTTATGATGAAAATGCTCCCATCTACACCCGCTCTCGTTATTTACCTCCTTCTAAGCTGCTAGACTGTAAGGTCACAGAATCGATTATTGGTGAAGGTTGTATCCTGAAAGAATGTCGGATCGAACACTCCGTTTTGGGAGTACGCACCCGAGTTGAATCAGGTAGCATTATTGAAGACTCACTGATTATGGGTTCTGACTTTTATCAGCCTTATGTAGAACGACAAGCTAGTTGGGAACAGGGTGAAGTTCCCTTGGGAATTGGTGCTGACACTAGGATTCGTCGTGCCATTGTTGATAAAAATGCCTGTATTGGTCATAATGTGCAGATTATCAACAAAGACCGAGTGCAAGAAGCCGATCGAGAAAGCGAAGGTTTTTACATTCGGAGTGGAATTGTGGTGGTGATGAAAAATGCCGTTATTCCTGATGGAACGATTATTTAGTGGGTCATAGGTGATTGCTCACCAAAATATGGGGGTACAAAAACTTTTGTGCCCCTATTTCGGCTCATTTCTGCTTGAGTAAACCAATAATAAAGTTATGTCCTGATCGCCAGCTAGGAAAAATAACTGAGCTTAACAAATTTTTCTTTCTGATACCCTAAATTTAGGGAACTAGTATAGATCTGCCTGAGTCCAGATTTTTGGCCAGACTATGCCCACACACATATAGTAAAAATATAGATATAAGCAGGAGGAAATTTATGGCAGCAACTGATTTTAAAGACTATTACGCCATTCTCGGGATTACTAAAACTGCGACTTCCGACGAAATCAAAAAAACTTATCGCAAACTTGCTCGTAAATATCACCCGGATATGAATCCGGGTAATCGGGAAGCTGAAGCTCGTTTTAAAGAAGTTAGTGAAGCCTATGAAATTTTATCTGATCCGGAAAAACGGAAAAAATACGATCAATTTGGTCAATATTGGAAACAAGCTGGCACTGGAGCTGGATGGCCCAATAATGCGAGTAATGTAGATTTTGGTGGTTTTGACTTTAGCCAATATTCTAATTTTGATGAATTTATTAATGAATTATTAGGACGCTTTGGCACTTCAGGAACTAGCACAAATCGTACCGGACGCTGGTCCTATTCTCACTCTACTAATGGTAGTTCTACCAGTCCCAATAGTGGATTTAGCGGATTTAATGATTTTGCTGGTTTTGATCACAGGACTACTACCTCATCTGTAGATCAAGAGGTAAGTTTATCTCTGTCTTTATCCCAAGCTTTTCGCGGTGTCGAAGAATCCTTACGTTTGGGTAATGAAGTGATTAAAATCCGCATCCCTCCTGGAGCAAAACCTGGTAGTCGAGTCCGGGTTAAAGGTAAAGGTAATGTTGCTCCTTATACCCACCAACGGGGAGATTTATATCTAAAAATTGAAATTCAACCCCATCCTTTTTTCCAATTTGAGGGAGATAACCTGATCTGTGAAGTACCAATTACTCCTGATGAAGCAGTTCTAGGTGCGAAAATCGCCGTACCTACTCCCGATGGTACGGTGACGATGAATGTACCTCCTGGAATTCGTTCTGGTCAATCTCTGCGTTTACGCGGTAAGGGTTGGCCCCAAGTTAAAGGTGGACGTAGTGATCAACTGGTGCGAATTATTATTACTCCTCCCAAAGATATCAGTTCAACTGAGCGAGAATATTATGAAAAAATCAAGGCGATTCGCCAGTTTAATCCTCGTAGTCATTTATCACAAGTTAAACTCTAATTAGCCGATCTGATTTTTTTTCTGCCAGCATAGCCACAGTTTTTTGGAGGGTATCTACATCAGCGTTAAAAGAGAAAAAAGAAAATAAATGCTTAAACCGAATTTTGAGGTTTCGATCTAGGACAAATTGGGCTGGGAAGGGTGCACCTAATGCTTGACCTAATTTGTAAGCTCGAAAAACTCGACCATCTGGGTCGCTCAGTACAGGCATTTTTAATCCTAAATTTTTGATGATGATTTGGCTTTGACGTTGATCTGTACTGGTGATCATTAAAATTTCTGCGCCCAATTGCTGAAATTCGGCATAATTTTCATTCAAAGCTATGATATGAGGAAAGCAAATCGGACAGAATTGTTTCGGACTAAAAATGCGCGTAAATGCTAAAACAACGGTTTTTTGATGTCGATAATCTGATAATTTGACTTGACATTTATGCGTGATATCAGGTAGTTGAAAACCTGTTGCTGGATTTCCCAATTTCAGTTCATTGGTAGCTGGAATTGGGAAGAAGTGATTCAAGAAACGTTGATTTAATAAGTCATTCAATGTGAGCATAGATTTTTTTTGCTCCTCTAATTAATTAAAATCCCAACACTCTTGGCGAAAAATTGCAGATTTAGTGTTGGGTTGTTTCTGCAAAAGCTACGAAAAATTATATGGCAGCAAAATATTCTTTCGATTTGACTGGATCTGGATTCATAGTTTTGTCACCCGGTTTCCAATCAGCAGGACAAACTTCATCGGGGTGAGATTGCACATGTTGAATTGCTTGTAAGGTTCGCAGAGTTTCTTCGATACTACGACCAAAGGCGTGATTGTTGATGGTAGCATGTTGGATGATCCCGTCTTTATCAATGATAAACAATCCCCGTAATGCAATTCCAGCTTCCGGATCTAATACGTTGTAACTGGTGCTAATTTCTTTTTTGAGATCGGAAACTAATGGATAGTTAAGATCACCCACACCACCTAGCTTACGCTCTGTCTGAATCCAAACTAGATGGGAAAATTCACTGTCTACCGAAACACCAAGCACCTCGGTGTTATTTTTTTTGAAGTCTTCGTAGCGATCGCTAAAAGCAATAATCTCGGTTGGACAAACAAAAGTAAAGTCTAAGGGATAAAAGAACAAGACTACATATTTACCACGATAGTCAGACAGTTTAATATTCTTGAATTCCTGATCGACCACAGCGGTTGCAGTAAACTCGGGTGCAGGTTGTCCAACCCGTAAGCATTTTTCTGCTACGTTAGTCAAGCTCATGAACTGATTCTCCTTAAATGTGTTTATTTTATTTTACTGTTTTTAATGGGGGTAAAGATTTGAGAACTTACTCCCACTGCTGATGATTCATTTTTTACGAACTGTAACAACCATAGCATATTAATCACGATTTTGAGCGATTTCACCAGTAATTAGGACTACTAAGCGGTTACACTCCGATCGCGCTCAAAATTCCTATTAACAATAGTTTCAATGCTACCAAGCGAAGGGAAATATTTTTAGCTTAATTAGATTTCAATTTAACTGCATAATGGTTAAATTTTAACCTGACCGACTATATTTTCCAATTAATTCTGCGGTTGCTAAAATATGACCTGTCATTGCTGATAGTAATTCCTGCTTAGTTATACCTGGTTTCAAACCCAATTTTTGATTTAAAGCATAGAGTTTAAAAAAATATCGATGGGTTCCACTAGGAGGACAAGGACCACCATAACCAGATTGACCAAAATCATTTTTTCCCTGAACACCAATTACTTGGGACTGAGTTGCAAAACCTTCTGGTAATTGACGAATTTCGGGACTCAGATCATAAAGAACCCAATGGACAAAAGTCGCTCCCGGAGCATCTGGATCATCTACAATTAAAGCCAAGCTTTTTGTACCTGGTGGAATTTCTTCCCAATGGAGGGGAGGGGAGATATTGTCGCGATCGCAGCTATATTTAGCTGGAATTACACCATTTTCAGTAAAAACTTTACTTTCTAGTTTGATAGTTTTTGGTGCTAGAGATTGATCAGGGGTGCTACTGTTGACAGAATTACACCCAACTAACAACGCCGTGATTACGGCAATAATAGTATAATGTCGAAAATATATTTGACTCATATTAGCATCAAAATTAGGTCGAACGTTTGGCTAATTTTCCATCTTCCATATAAACAATTCGATCAGCAATATCAAGAATCCGATTGTCGTGAGTAACTAGCAAAATTGTACAAGACTTTTCTTTAGCGAGATTTTGCATTAGATTAACTACATCACGACCTGATTTGCTATCTAATGCTGCGGTCGGTTCATCTGCAAGTACAATTTTGGGATTACTTACTAGGCCCAGCGATCGCTACCCGTTGTTTTTGTCCACCAGATAAATCGTCAGGATAATATTGCAATCGATGTCCTAATCCCACTAATTCTAGCATAGCCGCAGACCGTTCTTGCATTTCTTTGAGGGATAAATGGTGATGTAGTTCTAGACCCATTTTTACATTTTGCAAAGTTGTCAAACTTCCATGAAGGTTATGTGCTTGAAATATATATCCATGTTGACGACGCGCTTGGGTCAGTTGATTTGCACTTGCTCCACAAAGTTCTTGTCCTAATACTTGCAGACTACCGATTTGAGCTGAACGTAATCCACCGATCAGAGTAAGTAAAGTGGTTTTACCAGATCCAGATGGTCCAGTCATGATCACAATTTCTCCTGCTTTGATCTCCAAATTGATATCAAAAAGAACTTGTTTACGCAGTTGTCCATGACCGAAATAGTGATGAAGATTTTGGGCTGAAATGACGACGGATTCTTGAACAGAAATTTCTGGGAGAGTATTTGTTAGTTGCATAGTTTATACTTGATTTTAAAACATATCGGCTGGATCAGCAGATTGCAGTCTGCGAATAGCGATCGCTCCGGAAATAACACACATTAAAAAGGTCAATACTAACACTGTCAATGCTCGTGCTACTGTCATTGCGATCGGTAAAGCTGTGGCTTTTGCTGCTAATTGATAAAGCATCATCGGTAGAATTGAGCCAGGAATAAAACCCAAAGATGCGAGAATAATAGTTTCTTCAAATACTACCCCCATTAAGTAACTATTCCGATAGCCCATCGCTTTGAAAGTTGCATATTCTTTTAGATGAGCATTCACATCAGTAGAAAGAACTTGATAGACAATTACTATACCAACTACAAATGCCATCCCCGTACCTAAGCCAAAAATAAATCCGATTGGACTTTGTTTTTTCCAATAATCTTCTTCAAATTGAACAAATTCTTGATGGGTGAATACTTTCACATCATCGGGAAGATAAGATTTTAATCTTTTGGCAATTTCCTCGGCTTTATAGCCTGGTTCAATTTGAATTAAACCAAGACTAATGCTAACAGCTTCTCGGCGTGGAAATAAGACTAAAAAATTCTGATCGCTGGTGATTAAGTTGCCATCAGCGGCAAAAGAAGCTCCGAGTCTAAACAATCCAGAGATGGTAATTGTGCGCCTTTCTACTTCAGTATTAATCGATTTTCCTTGCTCAATTTGAGCAATAACTTTTTGATAATCTCCCCGAGAATTGCGATCAAATAAAACTGTATCAGGCAGTTTAATTAGATCTAATTTTTGATTGACTTCTGGCAAATTAAATGCAGCCTGACTTGGATCAAATCCCAACACCTGAATGTCTTTTTGCTGGTGCGTTTGGGGATTTTTCCAGGTAACTATTTGGGAGTGAAGAGCTGATGCTGATTGCACCCCCGGAATGTTCATTGCTTGATATAGTCGGCGTCGGGAAAAGGTAGATGTGAATTGCATATTCCGCCCCTGGGGACTGATTAATATTAAGTCAGCTCTTAAAGAACGACTAAGACGGGTATTACTATCATAAAGAGCATTTTGAAATCCTAGCTGCATAAACATTAGTACATCAGCAAAGGCAATTCCTGCTAAAGCTACTACTAACCGACCTTTTTCTCGACTTAGTTGCAGCCATCCGAGGGGTGTTCGTCGGAAAAATTGTTGGATAATTCCCATTATTGTTTGATCACTACTTTAACTTGTAGGTTAGTAAATTTGGCGGCTTTCTGACTAGATTCCTCATCTAATCCAACCCTAACTTCTACGATCCGCGAGTCAATATTGGTACTTGGATCGGTGTTGACGATCGCTTGTCGTCGGACCTGAGAACCTATTCTTTCTACTGTTCCCGCTAATTCCCCATTAATAGAATCGCTCTTTACAGATACGGACTGACCTAACTTAACTTTACTAACATCGCTTTGATAAACTTCGGCTAGTACATCCATTTGTCGCGTCTGTCCAATCTCTACAATCCCATCATTAGATACAACTTCTCCTGCATGAGTATGTACATAAAGAATTTCACCATCTATGGGCGATCGCACATAAGCTTGTGCTAATTCGGCTTTAGCTTGATTCATCGCAGCGATCGCTCTTTTGATATCTATCCGATTTGCTTCTACATCTACAGCACGAACTTCAGCAATTTTTTCTAGGTTGGCTTTGGCTTGATTTATTTCCGTTGGACTGGTAGACTGAAGCCGATTTAAAACTATTTGTGCCTCTTGTAAGCTTTTTTGAGTAGTTTCTAGGGTTAAGCGTTTACTATCCCGTTGAGATGCGGAAATAGCTCCTTCTTCATACAAGGATTGATAACGATTATACTCAGTCTGAGCATTCCGAAATTCCGAATCTAATCGGTCGATCGTAGCTTTCTGAGCATCGATTTCACCTTGTCTTTGTGTCTCTAAACGGGTAATCTCCGCTTTTTGATAGTCAATTTCACCTTTTTTTGCACCTGCTTGGGTAATCGCGAGTTTTGACTCAGCTACTTTTATATCTTCCTGTGCTTGTTCAAATGCTGCTTGCAAGCGATCGCGATTGTCTAAAATTGCTATTACCTCTCCTGCTTTAACCTGATCTCCCTCTTTCACGAGCAACTGATCCACTCGATTACCGTTAGTTGAGCTGGGTGCAGAAAGTTTAATGATCTCTCCGTGAGGTTCTAACTTTCCTAGTGCTGTTACGGTTTTGATTTCTGGAGGAGCCACGATTGTGGTTTCGCTAATGCTAGTCTGGGGTGTTTGTGATCTCGAGAGATTGTATGCTAAAAATCCACTGACTGAAAGAATAGTGGCGATCGCTAGTCCTGTCCATGGGCGATCGCGCCATTTCGTCACAATCGACCCGTTCACTGTGGTATTTTGCACCATTGGGAACATCCTGCTTATAATTGAAGTGTTTTCTGTTAAACTAAACCGATTAGTTTAACTATATTTAGACTAAACTGGTTAGTTTAGTTTGTCAAGAGGTATAGTAAAAAAATGAAACCAACCAAAATCGGGGCCAAAGAGCGGGAACTATCCCCAGAAAAAACTGAAGCGATCCTAACGGGAGCAATCCAAGAATTTTTGAAGAATGGCTATGCTGCGACCACAATGGACAAAATTGCCGCAGGTGCAGGTGTATCTAAAGCTACCGTCTATAATCACTTTCACGATAAAGAAGCCTTATTTAAGGCAATTATTGAGCGAATGGCACAGAAAAAGTGTTTAGCATTGCATAATCCAGCCAACAATCAATCACTTGAGGGAGAACCTGGTGTAGTTCTACGTTATTTTGCTAACAATATGTTGGATTCAACCATTCAAGATCCAGAATTTCTCGCATTTGTGCGACTAGTTATGGGAGAGTCAGAACGTTTTCCCGAATTAGCTCGCACATTTATTTATACTTTTGATCAGACAGGTAGGAAAGCACTGTCCCAATATCTAGCATCTTGTTCCGATCTAAGATTACCTGATCCGGATGCGGCTAGCTATATTTTTATTGGTTCCATTGTCAACTTCTTGATTCATCAGGAGATTATGCACGGTAAGGATGTAGTATTTATGGATCGCGATCGGTTTCTTAATAGTTTAATTCACCTGATGACCTGAACAGGAAATGGCATTATTGAACTTCATAATATTCTGGTAAAATCCAGACAACTTTAATGCCAATTGCACGATATAAGTTCTTTTGCTCATCAAACTTTACGGTTCAAACCGCGTCTTTCTTGTAATTCTAGTTCTATATCATCCCATGTCAATAAACTAACTCCACTATTGACAACTTTTTGACGAATTTCCCATAATTTTTTGGCTAATTCAGTTTTGGGACTAAAAGGAGGTTGGTTTTTAACTGTTATTAACGAAGTCATAGATTTAATTTTGTATTTAGCGAACATTTTAACAACTATTGTAATATAATAATATATTATTATCAAGTAGTTCTTTTTGTCTTCAAGCATATATCTAAATTCAAAAAATGACAAACGTAGTCGAGATGAGTCGAAGGGTGCTAATATTATATCCGAAATATCTCACCCAAATACCCTTGATGATGCTGGTATTATGGAATTTATTAAACCGATTCGGCGATCGCCATAATTTAATCTGGAGAAATAAATAAAAACTTTACCTTGATTTAATCCCAGTGTCATAAATTGGCACTACAGATCATATATAGATTCTCTGTAGTCAGAATTGCCAGAATTGTGATAAGATTAAAATCATCAAGTAGCAGAAAAGGATTGTAGATGCTGAGAATGTTTCGATCTCCTAGAAAATTGGTTGCTGGACTGACAGTTTTAGCTAGCGTTGCGATCAGTGGTAACAGAGCTTTAGCAGCAACAGTACCGACTTTCGATCATATTGTCGTTGTCATTGAAGAAAACCACAGTTACACAGAAATTTTTAATTCTAGTAATGCTCCATACATCAATTCCTTAGCACTTCAAGGAGCTTTGTTCACAAATTCACATGGTGTGATGCACCCAAGTCAACCTAACTACTTGGCTTTGTTTAGTGGCTCTACACAAGGTGCTACAAATGATCATTGCCCATTAACATTCATAAGTGCTAATTTGGCTACCCAGTTAATCGGAATCAACAAAACTTTTACAGGTTATTCGGAAAGTCTTCCTAGGGCTGGTTCTACAGTTTGTTCTTCATCCGGTCATGGTGGTTACTATCGTAAACACAACCCTTGGGTTGATTTTACTAATATCTCTTCTTCTGCAAATCAACCATTTACAAGTTTTACAAAAACACCATTTGATCAGCTACCTACTGTTTCAATTGTTGTTCCCAACCAACAAGATGATATGCACGATGGCACAATTCAACAAGCTGACACTTGGCTGCAAAAGAATCTGGATGACTATGCAAATTGGGCTCAGACTCACAATAGCTTGTTGATTCTTACCTTTGATGAAGATGATGAAACAATCAACAATCAGATTGCAACTATCTTTATTGGCGCTCATGTCAAACCAGGACATTATAGTGAGAGCATCAATCACTACAATGTATTGCGGACAATTGAAGCGAGCTATGGATTGGATGGGTTGAATAATGCCTCGTCAGTGACTCCGATTACGGATGTCTGGCTCCCCCAAAAAAATGACTGATAGAGTTGCTGGTTTGAATGCGATCGCTACTCGGAAAACCTCTAAATATTTGGCCACACCGATTAATCATGAATCAGACGATCGAACAGGAGGTTAAATAATGTGATCATGTTGTTAGAGTAAAGTAAATAATGATATATTTTCTATTGATATCCCAGAAGTTGTTCTACTATTCATTGGCCAAAAATAACTTATATGTTTAAACTTAATCAGCCAGCTTTTTGGTTATTAGCTGGTACAGCTATGATTCTAACATCATTATCTCTAAGCCAAGTTCAAGCTCAAAGTAGTCTGGTGAACCAAAGAGAACTTTTAGCCGCCCATAATCGTTATCGTAATGAAGTTAATGTACCGGACTTAACTTGGTCGGATGAGGTAGCTAAATCGGCCCAGGAATGGGCTGATCATTTAGCTTCTACTAATAGTTTTGAACACAGTCAAAATTCGCATTATGGTGAAAATCTCTGGCAAGGTACTGCGAACAGTTACAGCCAAACCCAGATGGTGAATAGTTGGGGTGATGAGAAAAAAGACTTTGTTTTTGGGACTTTCCCAGATGTTTCTAAAACAGGTAAATGGTCTGACGTGGGACATTATACCCAAGTTGTCTGGAGAAATACCACCCAAGTCGGATGTGGTTTAGCTACAGGTGGTGGAAATGATGTTTTGGTTTGTCAGTACAATCCCCCTGGAAATTATGAAGGCGAAAAACCTTATTAACAAGTAAAGTGGTGGGCGATCGCGAAATTCCCAATGGAAAATTTTCCATTGGGACTTTTCATCCGTTTGTGATAGATTCAAATCTGTCCGCGTCGGTTTATCTACTAGGCTATAATTTAGTACGAAACTCTGGTTAACTTATGCCAGCTAAAGATTTATTTCACAATACAGTAAAAATAGCCCTTGAAAAAGATGGGTGGACGATCGTTAACGAGAATCTATTCATTAAAATTGATAAGATTGAATTTTATATAGACTTAGTAGCAGATAGAATTTTAACAGCAGAGAAAGCTGATAAAAAGATAGCTGTAGAGGTAAAATCTTTTATAGGAGTATCTCTAGTAAGTGAGTTTCATACAGCGCTAGGTCAGTTCCTCAATTATCGCTCTGCTTTAAGAAAGCAACAACCAGAGCGGGTTTTATACTTGGCAGTGCCTTTTGATATTTATGATGATTTTTTTGCCAGTAGTTTTATTCAGGAAGTTATCGCAGAACATCAACTAAAACTGCTAATTTTTGAGCCAAACATAGAGGAGGTTGTTTTATGGATAAACTAAACTACAGCGAACTGGTGCAGAACATCATAAAAAATCATTTGGGGAATGGTTTAAATGCTAATACAGAAGTGCAATTAATATTTGATACGGAACGCGATCGCTATCAATTATTGCATATCGGTTGGCAAGATTTGCACCGAGTATTTGGTTGCATTATCTATATCGAAATCAAAAATAACAAAATCTGGATCGAACGTGATGGCACTGAAATCGGAGTAGCTAATGAATTACTTGAAACTGGAGTACCTAAAGAAGATATAGTTTTAGCTTTTCACGCTCCTTATAAACGGAAATATACCGAGTTTGCTGTTGGTTAGATAAACATAATCTGCCAAATTCCTCTAGATATTTAGGATTATAGGAGAGGTCTTCAAGATCGCTATCAAGACAGCCGATAAATTTTTGAGTCGCTGCGGCGAAGGATGTTTCGGCGGCTTCTAGTGCCACGGGTGTTTGCTGCTGAAGAGTACGGCTCGCTTGAAATTCCAGAAATTCAATAAACTCAATGACTTTATTTTGTTGTTCGGGAGGAAGTTGGTGGATTTTTTGGATTGCTATTTCGAGAGTTAGCATATTGGGTGTTAGGTGATGGGTAGTGGGGAATGGGTAATGCTTTTGTTATACTCCCCATCCCCGAGTTCAAGGGTCAAACCGCGATAGACTTGCTCGATCGCCAAATTGAGATTGATGCTTTTTAGTTCTATGATGTCGCCTGCTTGATAATTAATAATAATCCATTCGCCAGCATCGTTCTTGTGATACAAGTCTATTTCAATGGAAGTGGAGCTAACCAGTAAATAGTCCTTTAAGGCGGGATTATGGCGATATAGCCTAAACTTGCCGCCTCTGTCGTAAGCTTCTGTACTTTTGGATAAAACTTCAACGATCAGACAGGGGTAGGTGAAGTAGTTGGGGGTGCTTTTGTCGCGATCGTCGCAGGTGACGCTGGCATCTGGGTAGGTATAGTTTTGAGTTCCAGCAATGTTGATCTTGATATCAGAATTGCCGGGTATGCAGTTGCTGCCATCTAAATGAGCATCGAACAGGGCGGTAAACCGGATAGCAATGCGACCATGATTTACACTGCCACCGCTCATAGCATAAACTTGGCCGTCGATATATTCATGCTTTTCGAGTTGCTGTTCTTCCCAAGTAAAATATTCTTCGGGGGTAAGAGGTGGGGCGTTATCTTTTGTGGTGATCATTTTTGGAGTGATAGGTAATGGCATAATGTCAAAATCCTTTAAGGTACAAGATATTTGGGCTGTATTGGATTTGAAGAGGTCAAGAAATGCTCAAAGCCTATGAAGTCATAATTACAAATGGACAGATTCAATGGCAAGAAGAACAGCCAGATATTTATTCTGCACGAGCTATTATCACCATTTTAGAAGAATTGCCTAAGTTTAAACGAACTACACCTCGACATTTGGTTGGCAAGATCAAGACTCTGGGTGATATTGTTAGTCCCATTGTCGATGAGGATGATTGGGAATGTCTGAAATAGTGGTTCTCCATACTCATATATGGGTGTGGTATATCAGTGAAGAGTTCCATCGTTTCCCTTCTTCATAGCTAAATCAGATTATAGATGCAGATATTGTTGGTGTTTCTGCCATTTGTTGCTATGAAATTGCCCTAGCTTATACTTGCCAAAGGCTAGAAATTGATATGCCACTTATGGATTGGTTTCAAAATGCTTTAGAACCTGCTGGCATTACATTATTACCCATTACTCCAGGCATTTCCAATCAAGCGGTAAGCTTATCTCCGATTCATAAAGACCCCTTTGATCGCATCATTATTGCTACTGCTTTAGTGTACAATGCCCAACTTGCTAGTGTCGATCGCTGTTTTAGGGAATATCCCGAACTGATCAACCATTTAATGCGTAATGAAGGGGGTTAAATCATGTTAACGCAAGATTTAAAACTTATCTTTTGTGGTGATCATTTTTGGGTAGGAATAAAGATGGGGCTGATTCGGTTGTATGGAGCTTTTTATGCTGAGTTGTCTTGTTATAAAATTGAAAGGGAGCTTAAGACGGTGATAGGGTGCGATGATCATGGATTAAGCTTGTTGTCAGAGTGCCCCCTATTGTGGGGCGAGGTTTAAAATTCCGGCATTGTGGGTGGATGGGTAGTTTCAGAGGTGTTTTATATTGTTTCCATAAATAGTAAATTGGCAAAATCCTAGGTCAAATCAACTTATCTCGCTAAATATAGCGCCATTGCTACCTGCGGAATTCATCCTTTCGTGTATTCGTAAGGCATCTGTAGAATAAAGAGGTCGTGAAAGGCTACATTGTTTCTCTAAAGTTATACGAGTGAGGTGCGATCGCTTTCTCCCTCTCAAACTCTAACACGGTCGCGATCGCCTCTTTTCTCTTGTATTCAAGCACATTTCCTCCAGTCCCCAATCGATATTTGAATGAGGTCAGCCTCTACCCTACTAGATTAACCTTAATTATATGGACACAACTGGGCTCGAACCAGCGACCTCGTCGATGTCAACGACGCGCTCTAACCAACTGAGCTATGCGTCCAGTCTGGATAATCACTATAGCATGAGGTTTTTGCAAAATGCAAGTGGTAAGAACAATTTTTTTTGAGGTGGGCAATGAGTAGTCTAGAGCGGATAGCTGACGCTAATTCGGAAATGCTTTGTACCAATGGGGACATCCACCCAAAGTATCAAAGTCCTTAAATATTCGATGTCCAGATCCATAAAAGGCAATTACTATGGTCATTACTTCAGACCCACTAAGCTGGTCGTTTGAGGGCAATTGAGGCTGTTTGTCGATCACGTCTTTCTTGTGTATTGGCAAAAATAGTCCAAATCGCAAAATATTTGGGCTTGCCATTAATGGTGGTATTTTTTAGACCATCCAGAAGTGTCTATTGCATAGCCTCGTATTGATCTATAACCGACTGCTAAATGCCAAACAGTATATGGTAATTGTAATTAATACGATCCCCATATACAGGAACCTAGCGCTAATACTGAGCAATCTGATCGCATTTTTATGTCCTTTACCTCGCAAACTTTCCACGATTAACCCAATTAGAAGACAGAACAAACAGAGACTAAAGAAGATATAGAAACCATATTCGATCGCAAATATATAGCCCGTGCTAGCAAGTTGAGAGTTGATTCCAGTTAAAAGTAATGCACTAGACAAGAGTGCAGATATAGCGACAGTTAGACGCTCTTTTACCATGTTCTCTGAAAAAAAGAGCGTACTAAATAATACTAATACCAAGAGACCCAATGGCAGTAATGTCTTGACTAAGAAAATGATAAACTGTCTTTGCAGTGTAATATTAGCAATTAAACCAGGATAATCGAGCTGAAGTTGTGCATTAAACAGTCGTGGATTGCCCCTAGTTGACTTGCTGCTAAAGGTTTGTTGAGCATATTGGATATTTTTGAAATTCCAGATTTCTAGAGATTTATAGGGATTTTTAATCTCCTCCGGATCAGGTTTAAACAATTTTAGTCCAAAGATATCGACAACATACATCAGGCGCTCACTGGGGATACGGATGTTTTGAAAGTAGAGTTTCAATGTTTGCTGATCAAACGGGTAATCATGGAAATCATAGTTATTTCTAAATTCACCAGTAATATGATAAAGGCGATAGTTCAGTCCGTTAATAATATCAGTACGGATCGGTTTTTTTGGGTCGAATAAAGGCAGATTAGCATCCAGACTATTAGCAATACCCGTCGGAAAATTAATCGCGATCGCATCCTCATTACCACTGTAGCGCATCCATAAATAAAAATCAGCAATAAAGCTGGATTTACTCTGATCAACGCGATTCAATTTGTTAATATCAATTCCCGTATATACTACTTCTTGTCTCCAGAAATATTGCTGATTTGTTTGATGTGAATCAGTTAACTTAATCATATTTCCATTATTAATTTCTCGCTCCAAATTTACCAATTCAAAATGTTTTACAGGACTAAGCTGAGTTGAAGCTGAGATAATTGAGCGTCCGATAAACTGACCAAATCTAATTGCTGGATTATTATCATGATTGGCATTGAAATAAATATCACCGCTCAATCCTTTAACAGCGACATCCGGAGAGTTAATGGCTTCAAGCTGATTACGAATTTGTTGGCGATCGCGTTTGATACTGGTAGGAGTATTTTGAATATTGGCGTTTTGAATTGCTCGCACTGCCACCATAGCCGCATTGTAAAAGCATACTGCTACATAAGATGGAGACTTTCCATAAGCGTTCTGATAAGCACTGATAAACGATTGAGCTTCCACACCTGCACTATCTGCAATAATCGGTATCGCAAATCGAAGTCCGTTGATAAAATAACCTGGCTGCTGTTTTTCCTCATCATATTGGTCAAACAGAGCTGGAAATGTTTCTCTCCCGATGGTATCATTGCCAAGTAGTGTAACATTGAGATTACGTCGATGAATAGCAACAATGAATTCTTTGGCAAATTTATCACTAATGGCTAGAAAAACAATACCTGGTTCAGGATCTTTTGCTAAATCATTCACAATTTCATCAACAGATAATTGTAAATCCTCTGTTTCCGAGAACAACTCCCAAATATGTTTGATTTTCCCAGTTTGTTTAAAGGTTGCTGAAAATGCCATGCGAAGTGATCGCCCTGCGGCATCATCTGATGTAATTATGCTCGCAGTATTGAATTTCAGTATTTGTTGAGCATATAGTGCTAAAAGAGTTCCCTGTTGCGTGTTAGTAAAAGTTGTGCGGAAATAGTAGGGATTAGCTTGGGTAAGGGTATCAGCACTAGCTGTTCCAGTAATAACAGGAATTTCAAGTTTTTTATAAAGGGGAGCGGCTGCTATTGAAGTAGTGCTAGTCAGGTGCCCCAGGGTTACCAAGGCTGGACTTGTATCAATCTCCTTGACAACTTCCTGTGCAATCGTTGGATAGTCGCGATCATCATATATCAGCAACTTTAGGGGATAGCCATTGACACCTCCTTGACGATTGATAGTATTGAAATAAAGTTGTACACCTTGAACCATTTCTTTTGCTGCTTCGCTACGGTTGCTGCCCAATGGAGCTACTAAAGCAATCGGAATCGCATGAGCTTTTTTTAAATTTTGGCGGATCAGACCAGTAACTAACCCAAGTATAAGTAATGTTACTAAGGTAATTCCGACGTATTTTGTATATTTATTGGTTCTCAACCGACTGAATTGCTGCATAACTGCTAATATTGGATTTAATTAAAAGTACAAGATCAATGATTTCAACTAATACGGTCCTTAAACATAACCCAATAAACGATTACCGTCATTACCATCACTAGAATGTAAATAATTCGCGCTGCTTGATCAAGCCTTCTTGCCTGGAGATTATGTCCTTTCACGTTCAGGTTATCAGTGATAATAGAAATTGTTATACTGAACAAACTTAAGCAAAAGAAAATGTAGAAAACGTATTCTAATACTATGATATAGCCAACTTCCGATAGTTGATTGTTCATCCCAACTAGCAGTACCGTACCGGTAATTAAAGCTGCTACAGCAACGGGTGGACGATCTTTGCTGATTTTATGCGGAAAGTAAAGTGTTGTCATTGGTACAAGCATCAGCAAGAATAAAGGCAGCAGATTTTTGACTAAAAACACTAAGGAGCGTCGTTGCAAGGTGACAGTAGCACTTAAACCAGAGTAATCTACCCGATTTTTACTGCCAAATAGACGCGGATCGCCCTCATTAGATGTGATCCGAAAGGCTTCCTGAGCATAATCGAGCTGCTTAAATTTCCAAAGTTGCAAATCTTGATAGGGATCTTGTGCTGCTTCCGGATTGTTTGAGGAAAGTCTCAACCCAAAAGTATCAATTACATAAATCAGACGATCTATTGGCGTGGTAGTATTTTGAAAGCGAATGGTGAGATGCTGCTGATCAAACGGGTAATCATGGAGGTCAAATGGAGTTTTGAACTCGCCATGAATTTGATACAACCGATAGTTGAGTCCGTCGATCTTGCTCGTTTCTAAGGGTGTATCTGGATTAAACAGTGGTTGACTGAGCGATAGACTCGTGCCACTGGGAAACTTAATATTGGTTGGATCGGCACCGTTAGGATAGCGAAACCATAGATAAAAATCAACAGTGAAGCTTGATTTGCGCTGATCTACTTGGCTAATCTCATTGATATCAATGCCTGTATAAACCACATTCTGTCTCCAGAAATAGATATTCCCTATCTGCACTATCCTTCCAGCTTGCAATTCACGCGGTATATTCACCCGATCTGGATTAAAGATGGTTTCAAACTGCTGGGGTGCTGAGACAAATGTACGTTTCTGGAATTGAGCTATCTTGACTGGCTGATCGCTATCACGAGTGGCATTAAAATACAGGAGACCAGTTTGACCACTGGGTGCGACCTTGCGGCTATGAATCTGTTTAAGGGCATCGTAAACCCGTTGGCGATCTTGATCTCGACTACTGGTAGTCGCTTGGAGATGGGCATTCCGAATTGCTTCAATCGCTAGAATAGTCGCCTCATAATACTTTGTGCCCACATAGGAAGGTATTTTGCCGTAGTTTTTTTGATAGGTATCCGCAAATTTTTGAGCATCAATACCTGCACTATCAAACAACAAGGGAGCCGTAGCATAAATGTCATCAGTAAAAAATCCTGGTTGCTGTTTTTCCTCTGGATATTCGTGAAAACGGTTGGCAAAGTCTTCTCTAGAAAGTGCCTGTCCTACCATGATTGGCAGTTTTAAGCCCTTCCTTTTCATCGCAACCAATAACTTTTCTGCTTCTTTCTCACCACGCATTGATAGATAAACAATTCCAGGATTAGGATCGGCAGCTAGTTCGTTGACGATCACCTGAATTGACTGATCCTTTCGTTGAGAATTGTTATCAATCGTGAGTTTGCGTTTAATGGTGCCACCGCTCTTGGTAAACGGGATCTCAAATTCTTCGGCTAACTTTTCCCCATACTTTTCATACTGAATGATGGTGGCATTATTGAGGCGGAGAACCAGGTTAGCATAGACACCAAGGACAGTGTTCAGGGTTGATCGAGTGTAGGTGTTCCGGAAATAGTATGGATTATTGAGGGTGACACTATCGGTGTTGGCTGTACCCGTAATTGCGCTGAGGTGAGCTGCTTGATAAATTTCTCCCGCAGATTCACAAGATGCGGCTGTACGATGTCCTAACAAAACTACTGATGGACTATTAACAATTTCTGATGCTCGTTGTTTGGCAACTTTTTCATCGGCTCGATCATCAAATGTCAACAGTTTGATCGGATGTCCATCGATCCCACCCTTGGTGTTAACAGTATCAAGGTACATTTGCACGCTATGTACCATTTCTTCGCCAGCGATCGCTTCGTCTCCGCTTAACGGCGCTGCCAACGCGATGGAAATAGGAAAGTTATTTATCTTACTAAAAATAGCAGATATCAGCCCGAATAAAACAATTACCATGAGACCCCCAACTAATGCGATCACTCCATACCGCACTCGACGGTTCATGCTTTTAAACCAGGAAACCGCTTTTGAGCAGAATTCAAAAATCTGCTGGATCATAAACATTCCTTTCAAACTATGGGGTCATCACTAGAGTAAAATCTTACTCCTTTCCTGCTAGAAGATCACATAACTATATCTATATATCACGGTAAGTAATTTTATGGTTGGAAGAGAGTAGGTTGAATAATTTCACACACAACCCGAATATTAAATGGTTAGATTTTTAATGGAATATTTGAGTGAACACCAACATCATCTACTGAAAAGAGCAGGCGAATGGGTTTTTGATAGATCGCGATCGCATTAACTAAACTTAATCAATATGGACAGTAGTTTAAGGTTTCACTGTCTATTTTTGTCAGCAGGTCTTTTTGTATATAAGACCTCTTGCAAAAGTCCTTATTCATCTATTTATTGACAGGCAAGATGCCTGTCCCACCAGAAAAAATCACTTTTGTGGGACAGGCATCTTGCCTGTCCTATTTATTTTTGCAAGAGGTCTATAGAACATCATCTCACTTCCATGCTACACTCCTCAATACCTACCTGACCTGAATCCTTACGTTTTGCTAATTCAGTCCAAGGTCAGATATTACCCGATCGCACTCTCCCCAATCATATAGTTATTCACTCAAATCAAAATATTAATGGTGAGGGGATTTTGGTAGATTGAAGCGATCGGGAACCTCAAGATCATGAGCAGCTTAAAAAAGCTTTAATATTGACTAATCCTCAACCAGAACTAGTCGAAGCTAATGGATGGGTAATTAAAAGTAATGGTCAGGTCAAATTGGTGCCAGATTCATCGAAATTTACTAACCACAATTTTTGGTTTCAACCGCTCCAATGTCGTGGATAATTTGCAGAGCGATCGCATCTAATTCAAATTTCATAGTAAATGGGAAAAGCTTTAGCATCTTTCGGCTTAACATAGACTGGTTGTTGAGGTTGCAACTGTAACTCATCAAACCGTTCACGGGTCAGGTTAGCTGTGAGGATTTGACCATCATCTAAAATTAATTCAGCCTGAATTTCCCAACCTAAATGAATCAGACGATTAACTCTAGCAGCAACAGTAGAACCATTTGGTTGATTGGAAATTAAAATATCATGGGGACGTAAATAAACCTGTGGTTGAGCTGAATCAAACCCATTATCTTGAAAAATTGGCGCACTACTGGGGAGAACATTGACCGGTCCAATAAAACTCATCACAAATGCACTAGCAGGATGATCATAAATTTCTGCTGGTTTACCCATTTGTTCAATTTTACCTTTATTGGTAATGACAATTTCATCAGCAACTTCCATGGCTTCTTCTTGGTCATGGGTAACAAATACTGTAGTCACATGAACTTCGTCATGTAGATGTCTTAACCAAGCCCGTAAGTCTTTCCGCACCTTAGCATCTAAAGCTCCAAAAGGTTCGTCTAGTAGTAATACTCGGGGTTGTACAGCTAAAGCTCTAGCTAACGCAACTCGCTGTCTTTGACCACCCGATAGTTGAATTGGGTAGCGATCGCCCAATCCCTTTAATTGAATTAATTCTAACAATTCCTCTACTCTAGTTTTAATTTTTGCCTGGGGCGCTTTGCGAATTTCCAACCCAAAGGCAATATTTTGACGGACTGTCATGTGCTTAAACAACGCATAATGCTGAAACACAAACCCAATATTCCGGTCTTGGACACTTTTATGGGTAGCATCTTCACCGACAATTGATATTTTGCCAGTATCTGGTTTTTCTAAACCAGCGATCAGTCTTAGCAAAGTAGACTTTCCCGAACCGGAAGGACCCAATAGCGCTACTAATGACCCAGCTTTAATTTCCACACTAACTTGGTCTAGCGCTTGAAAATTGCCAAACCTTTTCGATACATTCTCAACGATTATGCCCACGATGATAGACCTGTGAATCTTCAAATTTTGACTAGATTGAAACTTGCAAAACTGACCCTCTCCGTCAAGACTTATTCATTCCGAGACTAGACCGGATTAGTCGGTAACTTCTAGATGACCTGATTTTTAGATCAAAATCTTCTATTTATCTATTGGTTTACAGTAGTATAGAGCATAACTACTAAGGTTTGGCAATTTTTTCATTGAGAAAATTGTGTTAAGGACTATTTCAATTTGGTTGAATCAGACACTCTGGGCAAACAAGGCCAAAAACTCCGTGGTAATATTTCTCCCATAAACCTAACGGTGAGAGATTTTTAGGAGAAAACCTTTGGTACTACGGGTTGCTGTTGTTGGCTCAGGACCGGCTGGCGCTTCTGCTGCCGAGACATTGGCAAAAGCTGGAATCGAAACTTACCTATTTGAACGCAAATTAGATAATGCCAAGCCTTGTGGTGGGGCAATTCCTCTCTGCATGGTCAGCGAGTTTGATCTGCCGCCTCATATTATTGATCGGCGGGTGCGAAAAATGAAAATGATTTCCCCCTCCAATATCGAAGTAGATATCAAACTCGAAAACGAAGATGAATACATCGGGATGTGTAGAAGGGAAGTGCTAGATGGGTTCCTACGCGATCGTGCGGCTAGTTTAGGAGCTCATCTCATTAACGGCACTGTCCATAAACTCGACATCCCCACCAACAATCTTGATCCCTACACCATTCATTATGCTGACCATAGTAATGGCCAAATGGCAGGGGTAATTAAAACCCTCAAAGTTGATCTCGTCATTGGTGCTGATGGTGCTAATTCTCGCATCGCTAAAGAAATTGATGCGGGAGACTATAACTATGCGATCGCTTTCCAAGAACGCATTCGTTTACCAGAAGACAAAATGGCTTTCTACCAGGATTTGGCGGAAATGTATGTTGGTAACGATGTTTCCCCAGACTTTTATGCTTGGGTATTTCCCAAATATGACCATGTAGCCGTAGGTACGGGCACCATGAAGGTCAACAAAGCCAAAATCAAAGATTTGCAAGCAGGGATTCGGGCTAGAGCTGCTCGCAAGTTAGCTGGTGGCACAATTATTAAAGTTGAAGCTCATCCCATTCCCGAACATCCGCGTCCGCGTCGTGTTGTGGGTCGAGTAGCTTTAGTGGGAGATGCTGCGGGCTATGTAACTAAATCATCTGGTGAAGGCATTTATTTTGCTGCTAAATCTGGTCGGATCTGTGCTGAAACTATTTTGGAAGTATCAAACCAGGGTACAAAAATTCCTACTGAAGCAGAGATTCAGCTTTACGTGAAGCGTTGGGATAAAAAATACGGTCTGACCTACAAGGTGCTTGATCTTCTTCAGACAGTTTTTTATCGTTCCGATGCGACTAGAGAAGCTTTTGTGGAAATGTGTGCTGACTTGGATGTCCAGAGACTTACCTTTGATAGCTATTTATATAAAACAGTTGTACCTGCTAATCCTCTGGTCCAACTCAAGATTACCGCAAAAACCATTGGTAGTCTGCTTCGTGGTAATGCTTTAGCACCCTAATTTGTTAATAGCACCAATCAGACCAAATAACTTGGCCTGGTTGGTGACTAAAAATGAGCAAATCGGCCAGAAAAATCGCTCAAATCTAGATTATTTAATCAAGAACCGTTTCTTTTTCCGTCTCTGTGGTTTCTTCCGTTAACTCAGAAGATGGGTTGCTGCTTGGTAATTCTAAGCAATATCCTGCACCATAAACAGTTTTAATGTAACGGGGATGGCGAGGTTCAGGTTCTAGTTTGGTTCGCAAATGTCTGACATGAACCCGAATGGTTTCAATATCATCATCGGGATCATAACCCCAGACTTCCTTGAGAATTTCACTAGGTGAAACAGTTTGACCATGACGTTGTAATAAACAGTGAAGTAACTCAAATTCCAAGTGAGTTAGCTTCACAATTTGATTGAACCAAATCGCTTCAAATCTTTCTGGTACTAAGGTCAACGGTCCATAGCTGAGAATTTCTGTATGCTTGACTGACTGCGGAATCCGATCTGTGCGTCGTAGCAACGCTCGCACTCTGGCCAACATTTCTTCAACTTCAAAGGGTTTAGTTAAATAATCATCGGCACCTGCGTTGAACCCTTCAACTTTATCCTGAGTTTGGCCTAAAGCAGTCAACATTAATACCGGAATATCCGCCGTTCGCTCATCTCGACGCAACCGTTGGCAAACGGTAAAACCATCGACACGAGGTAGCATCAGGTCTAGCATAATCAAATCTGGTTGGATTTGAACGGCCAGAGCTTGACCTTTGATCCCATCTTCGGCTTGGATAACTGCGTAGCCACCCATTTCCAGATTGACCGCGACTAATTCGGAAATTGCAGGGTCATCGTCGATGACGAGTATCCTTGGCATCATTAAAAAGCTTATGCTAAGTGTGTTTTTGCTTGGTATGGATTGAGAAATTTTTTAGGAATACGAATAATCCTATAGAAATTATAAACTAATATTTTAAATAATTTCTTAATAACTGTTTTTTGAGACAACCATTTTTCCTACCTCACCTTTGGACATCTCTCAATTATTGGTGATCTGGTGATTTCTCTGTCCTTGGATTTGCTTAATTTAGCTGGGGATCGGTAAAGATGATCGCTAATTCGTAGCACAGGATACTTATGTGCTTTAAATTGATGATAATTCCATGATTTACTTTTTAATATTTATTCAATTAGTTATTTAAATCAAATGGGCGTTTTTGAGTTCTTGCAGCGCGATCGCGAGTTTTTCATATTGCGTCAAGTGATTATACACCTGTGCTGAAATCCGGATCAGACGTTTAGGGGCAGATGGCCAAAAAATGATCGGGACTTCAATCTGAAACTTTTCCCACAGAGCATTTTGTAAATAGGGAATTAATTCTGTCTCTGGCTGAGTTCCATTGGTTAAAGGAATTGATGCCATTGCTCCAATCATTTCATCTGGACAAGGAATATCTAACCCCAAACTATAACAGATCAGGCGACGGGCATTAATGGCCATGAGATGATTTTTCGCCATTAATTCTGACCAACCACCAGGATATAGCGATCCCATGAAGTCGATCGCGATCGGTACAGATAAATAAGGTGAGGGATCAGTAGTCCCCATCCAATCGAATTCTAGGTGAAAGCGAGACCGATCGCGGCGAGAGGAGTTAGCACCATGACTAATAGTAGTTGGTCGAATGGTTGTTTGCCGATCGCGTTGGACATACAAAAATGCTGCTCCTTTAGGGGCACATAACCATTTATGACAGTTACCTGTATAGTAAGTAGCACCGATTTTGGCCAGATTTAGGGGCAACATTCCTGGTGCATGGGCACCATCGACGAGGAGGTCAATTCCTTTGCTAGTTAATTCTTGAGCTAATTCGGCGATCGGAAAAATTAACCCCGTCTGACTGGTGACATGATCCAAGAGTGCTAATCTAGTTTTGGGAGTAACACATGGCATGATCGCTGCTCTAATTTGCTGGGGATGGGCGATCGGGAAAGGAATTTTCGCGACTACCACTTTTGCCCCACTGTGGGCAGCGATAAAATTTAGCACGTTAGCAGAGGCATTATATTCGTGATCGGTGGTGAGTAATTCATCACCAGGTTGGAATTGGAGCGATCGCAATACAGCATTAATTCCGGTAGTAGCATTAGGAACAAACACTAAATCCTGTGCATCTACACCAATAAATGTCGCTAGGTGAACTCGAGCAACATCAAGTAAAGGTTCGAGTTCCCTAATAAAAAAACTTACTGGTTCTTGTTCAATTTGTTGACGTATTTTTTGTTGCGCGGTCAATACTGGTAAAGGACAAGCTCCAAAAGAACCGTGATTGAGAAAAGTTACCTTTGGATCAAAAGACCAATATTTGCCATGATTTGTCCCAGAATCAACGATTACAGAAGCACTAGAAAGCATAGTGGATTTCCAGAATTAAAAAAAACAAACCTATGTACAAGCTGCACACAGGTAAAAAAAATCCTATATTGATTTAGTTAGTTACTTATTCTGTGGGTTATTAGGATCTACTGGCTGACCATCACGAAATATGCCCGCAGTTTGCTTACCAGAAGCATCAGTCAGGACACCTTGACCATGAGGACGACCTTGACGTAACTCTCCTTTATAGTGAATTCCACCAGGAAAGGTACAATCTCCTCGTCCATCAAGTGCAGCATTAAAAAACTCTGCTTGACAAGTAGTTCCATCTTTGCGGGTCAGGACACCTTGACCACGAGGATTACCAGCGAAAAACTCTCCTGTGTAGCGATCGCCATTAGCAAAGGTGAATGTTCCTAGTCCGTGGGGCTGAGTGCTAATTTTTTTAGTATCTACAATTTCGACAACCTCAAAAGTACCTTCGTATGTGTCACCGTTTTTAAAAGTAGTTTTTCCTTTTTTGAAAAGACCATTCTCAAATGTTCCTTCATAACGAGCATCATCTTTAAAGATAAATAGACCATTACCGTTAAATAGTCCATTGCTAAACTGACCTTCATAGCGATTACCATTAGCGTAAACATACACTCCCGTCCCATCGGGTTTACCATTCCGAAAGCCTCCTACATAATAATCAGCATTTTTGTAGGTGCATTTTACGTTCCCCGTCGATACATTAGGTTCACAGTTTGGTTTACCAGGATCAGTTCCATCAGCTAGGGACGGAAGAGTATGATTGGTGTAACTTCCTAGTTCAAATATTGATGTAACTAGGAAAATTAGTCCAAGTTTTTTAGTTAATTTCATCATCACTAAAATTCTCCAAGGAAATATTTTCAAGCTTGGCTGAATCGCGAAAAATAGTTATTGAAATTGATTGTCACAAATTTTGAGCAGACTAACAATTAGCATCCTGTAATTGAGCATTAATGACCGAATAACAACTAATTTGGGGTCTTGGGAACTGGAGACAGATCGACACTGGGAGTTTCTGGTGATGAGGACTGGCTAGAAGGTAGAGATAGTTCTATATTAGGACCACGATCATAGATTTCGATATCCCATTGTCCTCCTCGATTATATTCAAAAGCTACAAATCGCCCATTACCGCTAATCGTGGGATGACGAATTTCCCCGGGAAAATTATTAGTGATCGGTTCGGAACGAAAGGTTTGCCGATCATATATAAATACATCTGGTTTACCTCTTTGTTCAGATACATAAACAATGTAGCGACCGTCAGCACTAAGGTCAGGCTGATCTTGCATCACATTAGGTAAATTGAGACCAGGTAGAGCCACTAGACGACGTTGTTGTACATCGTAGAGAAATATATTCCGCTCATAATTACGGTCTGATGTAAATATCAGATAGTGACCATCATAGGAAAACCTGGGATATCCTTCATTAGCTTTGCTATTCAGAGTTGCTCCCCAATCTTGTGGTGGTGGTGTGAGCCAACGGGAATCACTACATCCATTTATGCCTACCAAGAAAGCGGCAAAAACTGGCAGATCCCATTTCCAGGTTTTCCCGAACAGTTTTGGGAACATTGTCTGATTAAGCAGGAGTCAAGAGACTGCTTGGTTGGGAGGGATTATGTGGGGTTGACTTACCAGGAGCATCTGAAGTTCCTGATGTGGTTGGTTTTTCCCCAATAGTTTTGGCTACTTCAATTCCATTTTGTTCCAAAATTACCACTGGATCTCCACCGGGATTCATTTCCACCCGTTTGATAATTACTTGACCATTGGCTAGCTTTTGGCCTACAGAAACATATCTAGTGGTAAGTTCATTTGGTGCTCGGACAATAACTTGTGTGGTATTTCCTACTTGGACAACACCGCTCACTTCCGTAGCTCTGGCCAAATCTGGTTGGGGGATAGCAGGTAATTTGGGCACATTCGGTCCAGATGGATTAGTAGCAACATCAGGTTTTGGTGGAAGTGGTAGTTCTGGTAAATTGGGAATATTCACCTCCGGCACCTTGGGCAAATTTGGTCTACTAGGAGCGCTAGGCTTCCTGCTGATTTTAGGTTTGTTTCCAGATGATAAAGGTGCCTCGCTAGGTTTGGGTTTGTTTCCAGATGATAAAGGTCCTCCGCTAGGTTTGGGTTTGTTTCCAGATGATAAAGGTCCTCCGCTAGGTTTGGACACTTC
This sequence comes from uncultured cyanobacterium, assembly GCA_963744145.1. Lineage (GTDB taxonomy): Bacteria > Cyanobacteriota > Cyanobacteriia > Cyanobacteriales > CAWUOF01 > CAVUSO01. The sequence goes on from CAVUSO010000001.1 coordinate 5,289,763, forward strand.
AGGTGGTAAAGGTAGTTCGGGTAAATTTGGGAGTGAGACAACTGACTGATTGGGTATTTTTGGACCTTTGGGGCCACCAGACAGATTAGGAAGTTCTGGTGGTAGAGGTAGTTCTGGTAGAGATGGCAATTGCTGGGGATTTTGCTTGGGTAGTTGTAGCTGATTAGGAAGATTAGGGCTTTGACCAGCTCCGAGTTTCGGTGGAACCGGTTTCAGGTCAATGGGTAATCCAAAGGGATTACTTCTTCCTTGCCCAGCTAGTTTGACTCGTTCAAGTGGATTGACCGGTTGAATGAGGTCTGATGCAGCTACAGCAATTTTATCCTGGCCAGAAGCCACGGTTGGTTGATTACCAGCGGGGGGCGTTGGTACACTCGCCCCAGTTGTTGGACTGGGGGTAGCTGGACTAGCAGAAGGAGAAGAAGTAGCGGCTGGTGGGGTACTAGAACATCCACCCAGCAGTAATGCCGTAAGAATTCCTAGATAAACGATCAATGAACTTAGACGCATGGCTAGTTCCCAATTGGTTTTATTATAAAATAACTTATCTAACCTTTTTTCCGCTAAAATTAGTAGTTTCCTGCGGGAAAATTAGCTAAAACCACAACTGCACAAATACCTGTTAACCTCAGATCAAAAGTTGCAGATCGAAGCGATTCCTAAGTTAAACTTAAGGCTAGGTTTACCTGTTTCCTGGCTGATCGCCCAAAAGTGGTTGTTTCTGCTCCAACCTTTTGCCTTAGTATTGCTATCCAAAACCAAGGAGATTTTATGACAGAAGCACCGATATCACCAGTGGTGCTAGTCATCTTAGACGGCTGGGGTTATAGTGAAGCCCCCAACGGCAGTAATGCGATCGCCAGCGCGAAAACACCAGTGATGGATAGTCTCTGGGCTGCTTATCCGAGAACGACAATTCGCACTTCGGGCAAAGCTGTCGGTCTACCAGAAGGACAAATGGGCAACTCAGAAGTAGGGCATCTAAATATTGGTGCTGGGCGAGTAGTACCCCAGGAATTAGTCAGAATATCTGATGCGATCGAAGATGGCAGTATCCGGAATAACCCGGCTCTAGTCCAAGTTTGTCAGGATGTGCGTCAGCGTTCTAGCAAACTCCACTTGGTGGGATTATGTTCAGAAGGTGGTGTTCACTCCCATCTTAAACATCTGTTTGGATTGTTGGATTTAGCCAAGAGCCAAGCAGTAACGGATGTTTGTATTCACGCGATTGGAGATGGTCGTGATACCTCACCAAAAGAAGGGATTGAAGCAATTACTAAGTTGCAAGCATATATTGACCAGATTGGACTCGGAAGAATTGTGACCTTGAGTGGTCGTTACTATGCGATGGATCGGGATCATCGCTGGGATCGCACTCAACTTGCTTACAATGTGATGACTCAAGATGGCGAGGGCAATGGTCGCAGTGTGATCGAAGTTTGGCAAGCTGCTTATGATCAAGGAGTGACGGATGAGTTTATTATTCCCACTCGCATTGCTCCGGGCGCAGTAGCACCAGGAGATGGTGTGATATTTTTTAACTTCCGACCCGATCGGGCTAGACAGTTAACTCAGGCTTTTGTTGATCCCTCTTTTGCCGGATTTACTAGGACTGAGATCAAACCGTTAACTTTTGTCACCCTGACTCAGTATGATCCCGGATTGCCAGTCTTAGTCGCTTTTGAACCTCAAAACCTCAATAATATCCTCGGAGAAGTAATCTCTAAAAATGGTCTGCGTCAATTGCGGACAGCGGAAACGGAAAAGTATGCTCATGTCACTTACTTTTTTAATGGTGGCTTAGAAGACCCATTTCCTGGAGAAGACCGAGTCTTAGTACCTAGTCCGATGGTGGCAACCTATGATCAAGCACCTCAAATGTCAGCTCAAGCAGTGACAGATGGGGCGATCGCTGCGGTGGAGAAGCAAATTTATGCTTTCATTGCCATTAACTATGCTAATCCAGATATGGTCGGCCATACTGGCGATATTCCCGCGACAATTGAAGCGATCGAAACAGTCGATCGCTGTTTAGGACAGTTAATAGCCAGCATTAGTCGAGTTGGGGGAACAACGATGATTATTGCTGATCATGGTAATGCTGAATGTATGCGGGATGAAAAAGGGAATCCTTGGACAGCGCATACAACTAACCCCGTTCCGTTTATTCTGATCGAGGGAGAAGGGTTAAAAATTCCTGGACATGGTACTGATGTACCGCTACGGACTGATGGCTGTTTAGCGGATATAGCACCGACTATCCTAGAAATTTTAAAGCTACCCCAACCCAAAGAAATGACGGGTCGTTCGATGATTGAAACCGCAGAATTCAATGTCCAACCTAGCCGTACCCCAGTACGAGTGCGTTTGTAAGGGATAGATTTTTTGGGTTGCTGATGCTGACCAGATTACTAAAATCCCCACTGTTAAAACTTATACCTGACCAACACAATGACCGTTACTACTTTTCTCAAAGCAATTTGGCTTTTATCTGCTCTAGGTCTCATCATCTTTGTACTTCTGCACAGTCCGAAAGGTGATGGGATTGGGATTGGTGGACAAGCACAAATGTTTACCAGTGCAAAAAGTGCGGAAACAACCTTAAACCGTATTACCTGGACGCTCAGTATTGTTTTTATGGGCATAACAGTAATTTTGAGTGCAGGTTGGTTGTAATCTAACTAAAGTGGTAAAATTCAAACCTCCGTGTTTAATTCTGATTGGGTTAGCAATCAAAACCGTAGGGGCGAATTGTTTTCGCGCCCCTACAAAATAATTCGCCTTTTTCAGAAAAGAATTGCTTCTAACTAGTGAATATCTAATGGCTTTGCTAAATTAAAAAGATGCCATAACTGTCAATTTACGCTTAGAGCTACTGACAATAGTAAGTGGTGAAAGTTTAGTTAAATAGTATCTGGATCTATATTTAATTCTCGTAGTTTAGCCGCTAAACGTTCAGCTCGTTGAGATGCCTGTTGGGCTCGTTGAGATTCTTGTTGGGCTCGTTGAGATTCTTGTTGGGCTCGTTGAGATTCTTGTTGGGCTCGTTGAGATTCTTGTTGGGCTCGTTGAGATTCCTGTTCGGCGGTTTCTTCTGGTGTTGGTACTAATTTCCCAACTGATGTAAAAAATCTTAACATTCTGTGATGAATTCCTAAATATAACCCTAACTGTTGACTCCACAGATGTCCTTTTGGATTTGGTTCTAGAGGTTGATATTTACCATCGACTAAATGAAACCCAGCAAATTCTAGGGTATAGGGATCGAACCAAAAATAATCTGGTGTCTGAAATATGTCTTGATAAATTTCTTTCTTTTCCCCTTTGTCATTGTTCGCGGTTGATGGCGATAAAATTTCCAGAATCACATTGGGATATTGATCATTTTCTTCCCACACTACCCAACTTTTCCGGACTTTGCGCTCCGTATCCAATACTACAAAAAAATCTGGTCCCCGGCTGTCGTTGGTTTTACTTTGCTGGGAACTATAGTAGATGGTTAGGTTGCCCGCAGCATAAAAATCAGTTCGGTTTCGCCATAACCATTTGAGACATTTGAGTAAGAGCATAATTTGCTCTAGATGTAGTTCACTTTCCAAGGGAGGCTCATCGCTATATATACCACTTGGGGAAACGATATCATTTGGGATAATCGCTTGGGAAGATTCTAATTCTTTAGCAATAGTCATAATTGAGATAATTGGATTTATTAGTTTATGGTAATACAATAGTCTAGGCAGCTTTTAGGTCGCTGTCTGAAAACCTTAATTTGACATTGACAAAGCTATGGGATAATCACCAATACTAAATCAGGTTTTTTTTGTTCGAGTTCCGATCAGGTTTTTCGTTCCGGAACCCATACCAGGAAGAAATCTGGTCTTCGGCTGTCCTTGAGCAATAGTCATTGCTTGACAGAATGGGATTGAGCAGTTAATTTTAGCAATTGATTGAGGAAAGCCAAGATACCTAGCCCACATTTAGCAGTAGTCAGGTTGCCTAAATAGTATCCGGATCTATATTTAATTCTCGCAGTTTAGCCGCTAAACGTTCAGCTCGTTGAGATGCCTGTTGGGCTCGTTGAGATTCTTGTTGGGCTCGTTGAGATTCTTGTTGGGCTCGTTGAGATTCCTGTTCGGCGGTTTCTTCTGGTGTTGGTACTAATTTCCCAACTGATGTAAAAAATCTTAACATTCTGTGATGAATTCCTAAATATAACCCTAACTGTTGACTCCACAGATGTCCTTTTGGATTTGGCTCTAGGGGTTGATATTTACCATCGACTAAATGGAACCCAGCAAATTCTAGGGTGTAGGGATCGAACCAAAAATAATCTGGTGTCTGAAATATGTCTTGATAAATTTCTTTCTTTTCCCCTTTGTCATTGTTCGCGGTTGATGGCGATAAAATTTCCAGAATCACATTGGGATATTGATCATTTTCTTCCCACACTACCCAACTTTTCCGGACTTTGCGCTCCGTATCCAATACTACAAAAAAATCTGGTCCCCGGCTGTCGTTGGTTTTACTTTGCTGGGAACTATAGTAGATGGTTAGGTTGCCCGCAGCATAAAAATCAGTTCGGTCTCGCCATAACCATTTGAGACATTTGAGTAAGAGCATAATTTGCTCTAGATGTAGTTCACTTTCCAAAGGAGGCTCATCGCTATATATACCACTTGGGGAAACGATATCATTTGGGATAATCGCTTGGGAAGATTCTAGTTCTTTAGCAATAGTCATAATTGAGATAATTGGATTTATTAGTTTATGGTAATGCAATAGTCTAGGCAGCTTTTAGGTCGCTGTCTGAAAACCTTAATTTGACATTGACAAAGCTATGGGATAGTCACCAATACTAAATCAGGTTTTTTTTGTTCGAGTTCCGATCAGGTTTTCCGTTCCGGAACCCATACCAGGAAAAAATCTGGTCTTCGGCTGTCCTTGAGCAATAGTCATCGCTTGACAAAATGGGATTGAGCAGTTAATTTTAGCAATTGATTGAGGAAAGCCAAGATACCTAGCCCACATTTAGCAGTAGTCAGGTTGCCTAAATAGTATCCGGATCTATATTTAATTCTCGCAGTTTAGCCGCTAAACGTTCAGCTCGTTGAGATTCCTGTTCGGCTCGTTGAGATTCCTGTTCGGCTCGTTGAGATTCCTGTTCAGCAGTTTCTTCTGGTGTTGGTACTAATTTCCCAACTGATGTAAAAAATCTTAACATTCTGTGATGAATTCCTAAATATAACCCTAATTGTTGACTCCACAGATGTCCTTTTGGATTTGGTTCTAGGGGTTGATATTTACCATCGACTAAATGAAACCCAGCAAATTCTAGGGTGTAGGGATCAAACCAAAAATAATCTGGTGTCTGAAATATGTCTTGATAAATTTCTTTCTTTTCCCCTTTGTCATTGTTCGCGGTTGATGGCGATAAAATTTCCAGAATCACATTGGGATATTGATCATTTTCTTCCCACACTACCCAACTTTTCCGGACTTTGCGCTCCGTATCCAATACTACAAAAAAATCTGGTCCCCGGCTGTCGTTGGTTTTACTTTGCTGGGAACTATAGTAGATGGTTAGGTTGCCCGCAGCATAAAAATCAGTTCGGTCTCGACCATAACCATTTGAGACATTTGAGTAAGAGCATAATTTGCTCTAGATGTAGTTCACTTTCCAAGGGAGGCTCATCGCTATATATACCACTTGGGGAAACGATATCATTTGGGATAATCGCTTGGGAAGATTCTAATTCTTTAGCAATAGTCATAATTGAGATAATTGGATTTATTAGTTTATGGTAATACAATAGTCTAGGCAGCTTTTAGGTCGCTGTCTGAAAACCTTAATTTGACATTGACAAAGCTATGGGATAATCACCAATACTAAATCAGGTTTTTTTTGTTCGAGTTCCGATCAGGTTTTTCGTTCCGGAACCCATACCAGGAAAAAATCTGGTCTTCGGCTGTCCTTGAGCAATAGTCATTGCTTGACAGAATGGGATTGAGCAGTTAATTTTAGCAATTGATTGAGGAAAGCCAAGATACCTAGCCCACATTTAGCAGTAGTCAGGTTGCCTAAATAGTATCCGGATCTATATTTAATTCTCGCAGTTTAGCCGCTAAACGTTCAGCTCGTTGAGATGCCTGTTCGGCTCGTTGAGATGCCTGTTCGGCTCGTTGAGATTCTTGTTGGGCTCGTTGAGATTCTTGTTGGGCTCGTTGAGATTCCTGTTCGGCGGTTTCTTCTGGTGTTGGTACTAATTTCCCAACTGATGTAAAAAATCTTAACATTCTGTGATGAATTCCTAAATATAACCCTAATTGTTGACTCCACAGATGTCCTTTTGGATTTGGTTCTAGGGGTTGATATTTACCATCGACTAAATGAAACCCAGCAAATTCTAGGGTGTAGGGATCAAACCAAAAATAATCTGGTGTCCGAAATATGTCTTGATAAATTTCTTTCTTTTCCCCTTTGTCATTGTTCGCGGTTGATGGCGATAAAATTTCCAGAATCACATTGGGATATTGATCATTTTCTTCCCACACTACCCAACTTTTCCGGACTTTGCGCTCCGTATCCAATACTACAAAAAAATCTGGTCCCCGGCTGTTGTTGGTTTTACTTTGCTGGGAACTATAGTAGATGGTTAGGTTGCCCGCAGCATAAAAATCAGTTTGGTCTCGCCATAACCATTTGAGACATTTGAGTAAGAGCATAATTTGCTCTAGATGTAGTTCGCTTTCCAAGGGAGGCTCGTCGCTATATATACCACTTGGGGAAACGATATCATTTGGGATAATCGCTTGGGAAGATTCTAGTTCTTTAGCAATAGTCATAATTGAGATAATTGGATTTATTAGTTTATGGTAATGTAATAGTCTAGGCAGCTTTTAGGTCGCTGTCTGAAAACCTTAATTTGACATTGACAAAGCCGAATGGAATTGAGCAGTTAATTTTAGCAATTGATTGAGGAAAGCCAAGATACCTAGCCCACATTTAGCAGTAGTCAGCTTGCCTAAATAGCATCTGGATCTATATTTAATTCTCGCAGTTTAGCCGCTAAACGTTCAGCTCGTTGAGATTCCTGTTCGGCTCGTTGAGATTCCTGTTCAGCTCGTTGAGATTCCTGTTCGGCTCGTTGAGATTCCTGTTCGGCTCGTTGAGATTCCTGTTCGGCTCGTTGAGATTCCTGTTCGGCTCGTTGAGATTCCTGTTCAGCAGTTTCTTCTGGTGTTGGTACTAATTTCCCAACTGATGTAAAAAATCTTAACATTCTGTGATGAATTCCTAAATATAACCCTAACTGTTGGCTCCACAGATGTCCTTTTGGATTTGGTTCTAGGGGTTGATATTTACCATCGACTAAATGAAACCCAGCAAATTCTAGGGTGTAGGGATCGAACCAAAAATAATCTGGTGTCCGAAATATGTCTTGATAAATTTCTTTCTTTTCCCCTTTGTCATTGTTCGCGGTTGATGGCGATAAAATTTCCAGAATCATATTGGGATATTGATCATTTTCTTCCCACACTACCCAACTTTTCCGGATTTTCCGTTCCGTATCCAATACTACAAAAAAATCTGGTCCCCGGCTGTCGTTGGTTTTACTTTGCTGGGAACTATAGTAGATGGTTAGGTTGCCCGCAGCATAAAAATCAGTTCGGTCTCGACCATAACCATTTGAGACATTTGAGTAAGAGCATAATTTGCTCTAGATGTAGTTCACTTTCCAAGGGAGGCTCGTCGCTATATATACCACTTGAGGAAACGATATCATTTGGGATAATCGCTTGGGAAGATTCTAGTTCTTTAGCAATAGTCATAATTGAGATGATTCCATTTATTAGTTTATGGTAATGGTAAGTAATGTTATTTTATAAAACGCAGAGCTTTTCCCTTTAAATGTAGGGATTAGCTCTGCGATCGCTCCTACTTAACGACCAATTCCTACATAACGGAAACCAGCACTTTCTAACAATTGCCGATCGAGGAAATTGCGACCATCAATCATCACACGATTATTCATCAACTTCGCCATTTTTGCGTAATCTAAATTCCGAAATTGTTGCCATTCTGTTACTAATAACAAAGCATCACAACCATCGGCTAAACGTTCAGCATCAGTTTCAATAATTACCCCCGAAAAACCGTGCCGAATCCCGGTTTGGGAGACGATCGGATCGTAAGCTTTTACTTTAGCACCCAACCGATTGAGATGTTCAATAATATTCAAGGATGGTGCATCACGCATATCATCAGTATCTGGTTTAAATGTAAGTCCTAACAAACCCACAATTTTTCCTTTCAGAATTTTGAGTTCATGTTGCAGTTTTTCAATCACAATCAACCGTTGATGTTGATTAACTTCCACCGCAGATTTCAACAATTGAGCATTATAACCATAATCATCAGCCGTATGAATTAAAGCTGAGACATCTTTGGGAAAACAGAATCCTCCCCAACCAATTCCTGATTGCAAAAACTTATTACCAATGCGTGAATCTAACCCAATTCCCTTCGCTACTTGAATCACATCCGCACCAACGCGATCGCAAATATTGGCAATTTCATTAATATAGCTAATTTTGGTCGCTAAAAACGAATTAGCCGCATATTTAATCATCTCTGCTGAACTGATATCAGTAATTACTACAGGTACTGGAGGTAAAGACTTATTTTCAGCAAACTTCCGTTCCACGATCGGACTATATAATTCCTGCATCATGTCTAAAGCTTTCTGACTATTACTACCCAATACGATCCGATCGGGGTTGAAAGTATCGTAAATTGCTGAACCTTCGCGTAAAAATTCCGGATTACTGACGACATCAAATTTAGCTACAATTTCTTTTTGGACTTCATTACCAACCCCATGATCTTCAGTGGTTAAAGATTTTTGACGTTCATCAATTCCATCTAAAACAATCCGTCTTACCCAGTCACCCGAACCAATCGGTACTGTCGATTTATTCACAATCACTTTATAACCATCATGGAGATGAGCTCCGATCCCGCGAGCTACAGCTTCTACATAACGAGTATCACTTTCACCTGTAGGTAAAGGAGGAGTACCTACAGCAATAAATAAAATATCACTTTTAGTTACACCATCACCTAAATCTGTGCTAAATTCTAAACTGCCATTATTAGATGCTGACTGCATCAGTTCTGACAACCCCGGCTCAAAAATCGGAGACTGACCAGCCTTCATCAATTTTACTTTTTCTTCATTATTATCGACACAAATTACCTGATGACCAATATGAGCCAAACAAACTCCTGTTACCAAACCAACATATCCCGTACCAATTACACATACACGCATACTGTAAATCCTCCTTGTCAGAATTTAATGGTTGATCGTTAGCAGCAATATTCCTGGTTAAATGTTCCCTGATTTTTTAATTAAATTTCACTTATTCACGACCGTGCGATTACGCTGATAATAAGCGATCGCGAAAATCTTCAATCATCAGCTTTAGTCCTTCTGGAAGGGAAATAGTTGGTTCCCAACCTAACCAAGTTTTAGCACGAGTAATATCGGGTTGACGTTGACGAGGATCATCCTGGGGTAAAGGTTTATAGATAATCTCTGCGTTGGGATTGATCATGGCTTGGATTTGGTGTGCTAACTCTAAAATTGTATATTCACCAGGGTTTCCCAAATTTACTGGTCCAATATGTTCCCCATCCATCAGACGTAATAATCCTTCTACCAGATCAGAAACATAACAGAAACTGCGAGTTTGCGACCCATCTCCATATACAGTGAGAGGGATTCCTCGTAAAGCTTGAGCGACAAAATTACTAACTACTCGACCATCATTCTCCAACATTCGCGGTCCGTAGGTATTAAAAATCCGAGCCACCCGAATATCAACATGATTTTGACGATGATAATCGAAGGACAAAGTTTCTGCGACTCGCTTGCCTTCATCATAACAACTACGAAGTCCAATCATATTCACATTACCCCAATAATCTTCATTTTGGGGGTGAACATGGGGATCTCCATAAACTTCTGATGTAGAAGCAAGTAAAAAACGACCTTTGACTCGTTTGGCTAACCCTAACATATTCAAAGTTCCAATCACATTGGTTTTAATCGTTTTCACCGGATTAAATTGATAGTGGACTGGAGAAGCAGGACAAGCGAGATGAAAAATCCGATCTGCTTCTAATCGAATTGGTTCAGTCACATCATGTCGGATTAATTCAAAATCGGGATGATCCAACCATTTCCTAATATTGCGCTTATTGCCCGTATAAAAATTATCCAAGCAAATCACTTCATGTCCAGCGGTCATTAGGCGATCGATCAGATGGGAGCCAATAAATCCAGCCCCACCAGTAACTAAAATTCTCATAGTTGTCAACTACCACCAGTGAATAGAACGACAAAATCATCTTACACAGGTTCTTAACCCAAACCGGATCTTGTTAGTAAATTTGCGCTCAATCAGAGAAAAGATATTAAGAAAATCTAGTTTTTGTCGCATAGCGTATTTATTCTCACTCCAGCTTTACTCTAAATTAGCTTGCTGAATAACAAAAAAGCGTCTGAATAACTATTCAGAACGCATAATTTATGAAATCTTTAAACTTGCTGTCCCAAGCTTGGGCAAAAGGAGATTAGGACTGATCTAACTTTAACACTGCCATAAAAGCTTCTTGAGGTACATCGACAGTGCCGATCGCTTTCATCCGTTTTTTACCTTTAGCTTGCTTTTGGAGTAACTTTTTCTTCCGACTAATATCACCACCATAGCATTTAGCCAGAACATCTTTCCGAATCGCGGGGATATGTTCACTCGCGATAATCCGACTACCGATCGAAGCTTGAAGAGGTACTTTAAATTGGTGACGTGGAATTAGCTCTTTGAGTTTTTCTACCAATCCTTTACCAACTCCATAAGCTTTATCCCGATGGACAATCATCGCGAGGGCATCAACTGGGTCATTGTTAATCAAAATATCTAACTTGACCAACGGGTTAGCACGATAACCAATCAGATGATACTCCATGCTGGCATAACCCCGGGAACGAGACTTCATTTGATCAAAAAAGTCAGTCACTACTTCCGCTAGGGGTAACTCATAAATTAAAGTTGTGCGACCTTGGGTGAGATATTTCATATCCTTAAACACACCCCGTCGATTTTGACTCAGTTCCATCAGAGCCCCGACATAAGTTTCCGGGGTAATCATTTCGACTTGAACATAAGGTTCTTCAATTTCTTCACGCACATGAGGGTCAGGTAAATGACTAGGGTTATCAATATCCATGACTTCCCCAGTGGTAGTAGTCACACGATAGACCACCGAAGGTGCAGTGACAATTAAATCGAGGTTATATTCACGTTCTAAACGTTCTTGGACAATTTCCATATGGAGCAAACCCAAGAAACCACATCGGAACCCAAATCCCATCGCGCTAGATGTTTCTGGTTCATAGTGTAAAGCAGCATCATTCAGCTTTAATTTTTCTAGAGCTTCCCGTAATTCGGCAAACTGGTCAGCATCAGTGGGAAATAACCCACAGAACACCATTGGTTTAGCTTGAGTATAACCGGGTAAAGGTGCAGTCGCAGGTTTTTTAACTAGAGTAATGGTGTCACCTACCCGAGCATCTTCCACCGTTTTAATCGCAGCAGCAATATAACCTACTTCACCAGCATGGAGTTCATTTACTTGGACTTGAGTTGGGGAGAGTACACCAAGTTCATCAATTTCATATTCTTTACCACTTGCCATTAACAAGATGCGATCGCCTTTTTTAACCGTCCCATCCATGACTCGAAAATAGACAATCACACCCCGATAGATATCATAATAACTATCAAAAATTAAAGCCCGTAATGGTTCACCTACCGTATCGCTGGGAGCAGGGACTAAATGCACAATTGATTCGAGGATTTCATCAATCCCGATCCCTTCCTTCGCGGACGCTAGAATCGCCCCAGAACAGTCAAGACCAATAATCTCTTCAATTTCACCACGAACCCTTTCTGGTTCAGCTCCAGGTAAATCAATCTTATTTAAAACCGGAATAATTTCCAGATTATTTTCTAGAGCGAGATAGACATTGGCCAAAGTTTGGGCTTCCACACCTTGGGAAGCATCGACCACTAACAGAGCACCTTCACAAGCAGCCAGACTGCGAGATACTTCATAGGAAAAATCGACGTGACCAGGAGTATCGATCAAATTCAAGACATATTCCTGACCATCGCGAGCTTGATAATTCATTCTAGCTGCTTGTAGTTTAATCGTAATGCCGCGTTCCCGTTCTAGGTCCATATTGTCGAGGAACTGCTCCTTCATCTGTCTCGCTTCCACCGTACCTGTCGCTTGCAGCAGACGATCTGCCAGGGTCGATTTGCCGTGGTCGATGTGGGCAATAATAGAAAAATTACGAATCCGAGAAACGGGCGCGTCAGTCATAAAAAACACACAGTAAATAGGAAACTCAGTTCTTTAGAGCCAAGAGGTAAACGACCCGGGTGGTTTTAACCACCTACCCAGTATTTACTACGAAACGGCGAATTTTCGCTTGCTTAATATATTTTAATCCTAAATGACCTGCTAAAACTGTTGTTGCCCTATATTTAGGAATAGTGGTTAATGTTTATAGCAGCCATTAATCTAGTCTTGGGTGGGAGAGCATCGTACAATGGGAGTTGAGGAGATCAAGAATGGTGAAAACCCCTTAATCTGTAAGCTGGGAGTGAAAAACGATCAATCACAGCTAGTCCATCTCAACCCAAAATCTCAGTCCTTCTACTGTCGCGTGTAAGTCCACAGGATTTTTTTTGTTTATGAATGATCAAACTATTCCTTCCCATCATCCTTCAGAAAAGGTAGAACTCTCTATCCACCTTGATTCTGACTTATTAGACGAAATCAAGCACTTAACCAATAACCCCAGTAAAGTAATTGAAACAGCCCTGCGACAGTGGCTGAGAGGGGCTAATTATCGTGATGATGAACTGACTCGCAGTCTAACGCGCAATCCACCAGTACCTCCTTTAGGTGAATGGAATGATTAGGACTGGATCAATGAGTCAGCCATCAAGATTTGTTAACAAATAGCAGATGTGTGGGTCGTGGGTTGATTCAACAATTCATTTAGGGCTCGAACCATCTAGGTTTTATCTACTCTTGTTTCCACCCTCACAGTTTTCATGGCTAGTCAGATGAGTTCTTGCAGCGATTTCCAATTTCCTGGTTCTAAGTCATCAGATTTAGAACCAGATTTAGATAAGAAAAATCCGGCTTTCTTATCAGAATTAGGAGCCCAGTTAGCTTTTATCCAAGACGCTACGGGCAAATACTTGTCATTTTATTGGCAAGAAGCAGAACTATACAATATTTCATCCGTCCAAGTAGTCGATCGCTGGATGGGCGATATTTTTGGCCCTTCAGTGGTGGCTCCTTATTTAGAGCGGGTGCGACAAATTTTGGAAACCCTGATTCCAGAAAGGTTTAGTTATCTGTTTAAATCGACGGAACATTATTTTCTGTTTGATCTGATTATTAGTCCGATTCTGACTTTCGAGTCCAGACCCACTCAAGTGTTGGTAATGGGATGTCTCCTAGAACATAGCTCGCGGGAATTAGTCAATCCAGAACATCAAGATTTTACAGAACACTTAAATATTCGCCAAAAACTGCTGTATAAAGTTATCTCAACAATCCGTAAAACTCTACCCCCTAGTTCGGAGCTTTACCAAAAACTGCAAAGCCAAATTGCCAGAAATATTCGTCGGACTCTAGATTTAGAAACGATTTGGCAGCAAACAGTTAATGGGTTAGGTCAAGCTCTCCGAGTCAGTCGTTGTTTGATTTGTCCTTATCAACCGGCTAAACTAGAAAGTTCATCAGCACCAGTATTAGAAATAGTAGCTGAATACCATGTTGCTGAGGTATCGACTGTATTAGGACAAACGATTCGACTGACAGAAGAACCTTATTTAACTCAGGCACTAGAAACAACTGAACCGATCATAGTTGAGCAAATGCCAGTTAATCCCTGGAATTGTAATTCACTAATGGCGGTGATCACTTGCTATCAAGAAAAACCCAATGGGTTGATTATTTTACATCAGTGCAGCATCAGCGATCGCCCCTGGAGTCGAGTCGAGATTGAATTTGTGCGGGAAATTGCTGATCAAGTGGGAACGGCGATCGCTCATGCTACTCTCTATAAAGAATTAGAGGATGCTCGTCAACAAGCGGAAGCAGCATCGCGTCTGAAAAGTGAATTTCTCGCGAATACTTCCCATGAGCTACGCACTCCTCTAAACGGAATGATTGGTTTTCTCAAATTAATCATTGATGGAATGGCTGATGATCCTGATGAACAAAAAGAATTTATTGAGGAAGCATACCGTTCGGCTCTACATTTGTTGAACCTGATCAATGATGTCTTAGACATTGCCAAAATTGAAGCTGGCAAAATGCAGCTTGATTTGAGTCCGGTGAAACTCAATGAACTCCTAGTTGATGTGGAAGATTTGACCCGGGCTCAAGTTCATCAAAAACGCTTAAATTTTAAAGTTGTCAAACCTGCTACTTATGACGAAATTATCCTCTATGGTAACTACCAGCGTCTGCTTCAAGTGCTGTTAAATCTAGTTGGTAATTCGATTAAGTTTACCCATGAAGGTGGAGTTACCATTAGTGCAGAGATCATGAAAAAGAAAGTAGTAGTTCACAATGAGGAACTTCCTGGGATGGTAAAAGTCCGAGTCGCTGATACAGGGATTGGGGTTTCTCTCGATAAACAAGATAAATTGTTTCAATCCTTTTCTCAAGTAGATGGTTCCCGCACTCGTCAATATGGAGGGACTGGATTAGGATTAGCTATTTCCCAAAGATTGGTAGAAGCAATGGGTGGAATTGTCAACTTTTTTAGTATGGGAGAGGGATTAGGATCAACTGTTACTTTTACGATCCCCTTGTATCAAAATCCAGTAATGATTTTATCTTCAGCTAATGGAGAAGCAAACAATAAAAGTGATTTAGATGACGTGAATTAAGACAATAGACGTTCTAAGTTGAGATAAAAGCCAGTTTTATCCTCAGCTAAATTAATGAGTTTTTCGATCGCGAGCGGTAATTCATTTCCTCGATATAATTGAGGGAGATCAATAAATTTGTCTGCTGGAACTTCAATAATTTTTGGCATTTCTACAATAGGAATACCAAGACGTTCACCATTTTTAAGCAGACTAACAATGAGATAATGATAATCATGAGATTCGGCACTATTTAAAAATATTGCTGATAAATCAATTAGAGTAATTGCACCCCGATTTTGGACTAAACTATGACCATTTTTGAGAGTAGCATGGGGAGTAAATTCTTTCAAAATGTACTGAACTTGGGCAATGGCGATCGCATATTGTTCTCCACTAAGCTGGAAAAAAATTAGTTTTCGCATCTGAGTTCGAGTATAATTTTGACGTTGATTATAAAAGCGACGATTCATAAATTTTTACTTATTCAAAATGCTAGCGATCGCTGCCAATAATTGCTCTTCACTATAAGGTTTAGTAAAATAGTGAATTGCACCTAATTCTAGCGCCATTTGTCGATGTTTTAAACCGCTGCGGGAAGTTAAGATAGCGACCAAAATATGTGCAAATTGAGGGATAGATTTGAGTCGTCGTAAAAATTCAAAGCCATCCATCCGGGGCATTTCAATATCCACGATCGCCAAATTACAATCTAACCCATTTTCTAATTTTTCGAGAGCATCTTGTCCATCTTTAGCTTGGACAACCCGGTAGTGAGCGCGAGTTAAAGTTAAAGATAATAACTGACGAATAGTATAAGAATCATCGACAATTAAAATTTGCGGTTGGGTCGCAGAAGTATGCTCTAATTTTAAAGCACTTTTTTCCATTATTTGCGCGGCTGTGCTGTGGTGAGGTTGGAATTCTCCCACTAAATCATCAACATCGAGAATGGTCACGACTCGACCATTCCCTAAAATGGTGCAACCAACTACACCACGGGGTTTAGATAAGGGAGGAGGTAAAGGTTTAATCACAATTTCTTGTTGACCAACTAGTCGTTCTACCGCAGTAGCTAAAATACCTTCTGTCGAAGCTAAAACCAATACTGGGATATAATCTTGAGTCAGGGGATCAGGGGATGGTCCGATCAGGATGGGGAATACTATAATGCAGTAAATTTTGCAAAGGTACTAAACGAATAAATTCATCACGCCAACGTAACATAGGTTGATTACCAGCCATCTGGATTTGTTCTGCACGAAGATGTAAAATCTCCTCGACTGCATCTAAGGGAACGGCGATAATATTACGATCTACCCTCACCATTAATGCCTCTGTAATTGATAGCATTAAAGGTAATTTGAGAATAAAACTGGTGCCTTTTCCCGGACGAGAATCAACTTTTACCTGTCCCCGAACTTGACGCAAATTATTCCGGACCACATCAAGACCGACACCACGTCCAGATAGGTCTGTGGTTTCCGTATTAGTGCTAAATCCTGACCAAAATAGAAATTCATATAAGTCAGCGATCGCTAATTCTTTAGCTTGTTCAGTAGTTGCAAAACCTTTAGTTACGATCGCTGTCCGAATTGCTTCTGGATCAATTCCTTTCCCATCATCACTCACCGTAATAATTGTTTGTCCACCTTGATGTCGAGCTTGAATTTCAATCGTACCAGTTGGTGATTTCCCGACAGCTTTTCGTACTTCTGGAGGTTCAATTCCATGGTCAAAAGCATTACGAACTAAATGAACTAGAGGATCGCGCAGTGCATTAATTAGACTTTCATCAATTTTGGTATCTCGTCCTAGCAAAACTAGATTTACTTCTTTATTATAGGTAACACTTAATTGTCGTAAAGCACGAGGTAAGTGATCGACAGCACGACCAAAATTGACTACCCGTAATTGCATCACCCGCGATCGCAATTGTTCTGTAATCCGACGGAGTTGAATTGTCCCTACTTCAATTTGGAGCGCGACTTCATCAATCTTACCTGCGGATTGAGCGATCGCATGAGAAAGCTCAATTACTTCTCCAGCACTAGCGTGAAATTCTGTATATTGATCCAATTCTAGCGGATCAAAATTAGGGAAAGATCGAGATTTTTTTGGTTTAAATTCTCCTTCCCCATCCAGTTCTAAATTACCAATACTTAACCGATCATACTCATCCCGCAAAATACTATCAAATTGCTTTAATTCTCCCAGATGTCGTCGCATCCGTTTCACTTCAATCCGCAATTGGTTTTCTTGGAGTTCCAAATTTGTCCGATTAATCACTAATTCTCCTACTAAATTGATTAAATCCGTCAGACGCTCTAAATCTACTCGAATTGTCGGACGATAAGTTTGATTTGGAGTCGGAATCGAATCACTAGATGGAGAGATCATCTCAGTTGCAATTGGGGAATCTGGTGCTAATGGATCAGAGACTGTACTAGTTAGCTCCAGTGGATTTATTTCTTCAGCAGAACTGTTCGTGATTGGTGGGACAGTAATTGATAATCCAGCGATCACTTGAGTCCGAGCTATTTGTAAATTTTCAACTATCTGAGTTCCAGTTAATTGGAGTGTTTTCACATCTAGGTCAGGAGTATTAACTAATTCTTTTAAGCTGGTAGCGATTGTAGCTAATTCAGGTAAATGTAACATTCCAGCTACCCCGGAAAGCTGATAACAAATTTGATTTAATGTCGTAATAGTTTCAGCAAGTGTAGCTGAGGTTGCTTGGGCAAATGCTGTTTCTAACTGTTGGAAAACAGGTGGTAACTCTTGGTCAAATATTAACTTAATCAGATCGAGATTAGGTGGGGAAGCTCCTGGTATAGTCGGTAATATTTCTGGGTTACCATACTGAATTTCTAGTTGCTTTTTAATTGCACAAACTCCATTTAAACAAGCATGAGAAGTTAATTGTTGTGAGTTAGATAATCTGGTATATCCATCATGACTACCTCCTAATTCTTTATTTTTTACTTCTAGATCTACAACAGCTTTTAGTAGATTTAGCCCTTCCAGTAAAGCTGTAATTATCTCTGGCTTTAAATCAGAAAGATCCACCTGATCTCTTAAAATTGCAAAGCTATCTTCTAAACAATGAGCAACTTGAGACAGCTCATTCATTTCAAACATCAATGCTGATCCTTTAATTGAATGCGCTGCGCGGAACATTTCTTTGACTAATTGCAATCGAGATTGACTGGTAAGACTAGTTTCCATAGCCAAGAGATTCGTCTCTAAAACCTGAATAAAATCATGAGTTTCAGCCACAAAGACACCAATCAATTCATGTAAATCATCAGCATTCATATTCTTTATTTAGACAGAACTTATGTTTCTAACTACGAAAATTAGCGACCGAGCTTTGTAATTTATTCACCGCGACACTTAAACCATCTAAAGAAGTAGTTACTTCTTCAGCTTTTTGAGCTGTCGTAATCGAAATCGAGCTGACCTGCTGGACAGCTAGGGATATTTCATCAGCAGATACCGCTTGTTTTTCAGCAGTACGGGTAATATTTTGCACTAACCCATTAATCTCGCGACTAACTTCAATAATTGCAATCAGATGAGTTTTTGCTTCAGCAGATAGCTTAGTTCCTTTTACCACCTCCTGAGTACCATCTTCCATTGCTCGCATCACACGACTAATTTCCTCTTGAATTGTACTAACAATTTCCGAAATATCTTCTGTAGCTGCAGCACTACGTTCTGCTAATTTGCGGACTTCTTCTGCAACTACAGCAAACCCTAAACCCTGTTCCCCAGCTCGAGCTGCTTCAATAGTTGCATTGAGAGCTAGTAAATTAGTTTGAGAAGCAATTTGGGAAATAGAAGTGACAATTTTGCCAATTTGCTGGGAAGACTCACCCAGACGTTTCATCATTTTAGATGTATCAGCAATTGTTTGTCGCAATTCAGCAATTCCTTCTACAGCCCGATCTACTGCTGCTCCACCAATTTCCGCAGTTTTTGCTTGAGTTTCTGCAACTTTTTCAGCTCGTTGAGCAACTTCAGAAACATCTTTAATCGAGTTAACTATGCGTTTAACTTGCAACATTGTCCGCTCAATTTGCTGCGCTTGTGAGCGAGCTTGGATCGTTAAATCATTGGTATTCGCGATCGATTCTCCGGTCGCATTAGTTACTTGGGTAGCTAAATCTTGAATTCCATTGACTACCTTGCGTAAAGAACCAATTAGAAAATTAAAAGAATCAGCTACAGCACCTAAACTATCTTTAGTTACATGAGCTTTAACGGTTAAGTCTCCTTTAGCAGCTCCTTTAATTTCTGCCAATAGTTTGGCTACTTGTTGGGTGAGAGCATCGGTTTCTTCCTGACGTTCTTTTGCTGTATTTGCTAATCTTTCTTCTACTTTTTTTCTTTCGGTAATATCAAACCGAATCGCAATATATTTGCTAACTTTTCCCGTGGGATCAAAAATTGGAGCGATGGTAGAATCTACCCAATAAAAACTACCATCTTTACGTCGGTTCTTTAGTTCTCCTTTCCAGACATTTCCGTGAGATATAGTTTTCCATAGCTTGACAAAAAAATCTTTAGGATGATATCCTGAATTCAGAACCCGGTGGTCTTGTCCAATCAATTCTTCTGACCGATAACCGGATATTTCCAAGAGTTTGTCGTTGGCAAAAGTAATGATCCCACTCAGGTTAGATTCGCTGACGATCGCAGCTTCATCTAAAGCACTTTGGCGATTTTTTAGCTCTTGCAATAACTGGGATTGGCTATCTGCAAGTTGTTTTAATTGTTCGGCTGCTTTTTTTTGTTCAGTAATATCGTGAGCAACTGCATAAATTGATTTTTGTTCTAAATACGCAACAGCACTCCAGGAAAACCAACGTTCAGCACCGCTTTTGCTCAAATAGCGATTTTCAAAAGAAATTGTTATTCCCCCTTGACCCAGTTTATCAACTTCTTTGATGGTATTTTCTCGATCATCTGGGTGAATAAATTCTAGAAAAGGTTTAGCTAATAATTCTGCTTCTGAATAACCTAAAACTTGAGTCCAGGAGGGATTGAGTCGTTTTAAATATCCGTCAAAATCTGCTATACATAGTAAATCCAAGGAAAGAGTAAAAAAGCGATCGCGTTCCATTTCGGCTAATTTCCGAGCAGTAATATCTAATCCCATTTCTACCACTAACATTTCACCGTTCCGCTCATAAATGGGGTAGTTATAGATATCATAGGTTCTACCAACATGATCAGACCATTCCCAATTTTGTGGTGTTTGGGTGGTAAATACTCGTCTAGTTGGACGATCTTTTTCTAGCTGATCAGATTTAGCGATCGCTATGGCGATCGTTGGATTTTCCGATTCTCCAAATTTATCTCGAAAGAGTTGATTAGTAAATTTCAGATCAGCGTCTTTTCCTTGGACATATAAAAATGCCGGGATTCCTTCTAAAATAGCGATCAATCGTTGTCGTTCATGTGCTAGGGTTTCTAGTGCTAATTTAACCGTATCTAGCTCTTGGGTTAATTTGGCTGAATCCTCACTGAGTTTATTTGTTCTCATGGGAGAAATATAATTAGTTGCCCAGACCAGACAGCCAATAATTGGTAAAATGTTAAAGCTATCGAAAAAGGAGCTGAACAGGATATCTCCGTGGAAAGCTAAAACCAAACGACTCAGAGCAGTCGAACCAAAAAAGGCAGTGATCAGCAAAGATGTAGTAAGATTGGTTTTATCTGGCCAATGCCTAAATTGTTTGAATAAGATCAGGATTGATAGGAGTAAACTTAACATCCCATTGATTAAATTTACTTGTGTATCGAACCATTGCAACTGAATTTCGGTAAGTGTGAATGTATAAATTTCGGCTAACCAGTAACTTAATTCCATATTTCACCTAAGTCTAAAAATGTTTTTTACCAGCGTTCACGGATATGAGTAATCGCTTCTATATCGATAATCATTAATAATCTTTCCTGATCATGATAAAGACCTCGCAAAAAAGGGGCGATTTCCGCGCTGACTTCTGCTGCTGAACCAATTTGATCGGGATTGAGAGACAAAACACCTTCTACAGATGAAACTGCTAACCCAAGACGGATCAGTGGTAAGGTAACATCTTGAGGGTGAAGAGCTTCTACCACCAAAATTCGACTTTTGGTAGCATTGCGATCCACGGGAATTCCCCCACTCAAGCGACCAAAATCAACGACAGCTAAAATTTCTCCCCGTAAGTTGCTTAATCCTAGCAAAAATGGCATGGTATTGGGAATGGGTGTAATTGGCTGTTGACTCAAAAAAAGAACTTCACAGACTGAAGTAATTTCGACAGCAAACAAACTACGTTCTTGTCCAAACAGAACAAATTGACGATTTAGTCCTGGATTCGCTGCGGTAGAATTTGCAGAAGCTTTCATAAACATCATAGCTATTGGTGACTGAGTGTAGTCGAAGTCATGGTGACTGAGCCTTGCCCTGAGCCTTGCCCTGAGCGTAGTCGAAGGGGTAGTCGAAGGGAGTCGAAGTATCTGTGACTTTGACGACCCTCAGTCACCGTTTAGTCTTAACTGAACCGAATTGAGTCCTGCGCTACTTATTTTTTTTTGTAGCATGATATCACCAAAAATTGTATGATTGTCACTGAAACACTCGACTATTAACCAGGTAAAAAATGATTCGTTTTTACTTCCATCATACCCCGAACCCCATGAAGGTTGGTTTATTCCTAGAAGAATCAGGTTTACCTTACGAGGTTATTTCTGTAGATATTCTTAAGGGTGAACAGCATAATCCAGATTATGAAAAGATTAATCCTAATCGGAAAGTTCCAGCCATTATAGATGGAGAAAATATAGTTTTTGATTCCAATGCAATTCTGCTTTATTTGGGAGAGAAAACCGGGAAATTTATTGATGCAGATCGGGCACAGTTGCTTTCATGGCTAATGTTTATTGCGACAGGATTAGGTCCTTATTCTGGACAAGCTGTTCATTTTCAACTTGTTAGTGATCCCATTCCTTATGCTATTAATCGTTATCGTCGAGAAGTGGAAAGACACTATGGGATTCTCAATGATCGTCTTAGCGATCGCACATTTATTCTAGGAGATAACTATACGATCGTAGATATGGCAGCTTGGGGATGGATTGATCGTTATCCCCGTGTTTTAGGCGAAAATGCCCTAGATGAGTTTCCCCATTTAAAACGTTGGTATGAAACTGTAAATGCTCGACCTGCGGTTCAACGAGTTCGGGAGATTGGAAAGGATATTAAATTCAAAACTGATTTTGATGAAGAGACTCGTCGTGCGATGTTTCCCCAAAATTATCCCAAAGTTTAATTAAGAGTAAAGGCGATCGCCCCTCATAGCCACCTTTTCCAACCATAATTCCGAAAGTTTTCTTGGCTAGCAGTTCAGTAGACCTCTTGCAAAAATAAATAGGACAGGCAAGATGCCTGTCCCACAAAAGTGATTTTTTCTGGTGGGACAGGCATCTTGCCTGTCAATAAATAGATCAATAAGGACTTTTGCAAGAGGTCTAGTTTATTAGAATTGAATTTGAATGGGCGATCGCTATTCTAACTGCTAGTTTGGCCTGATGAGTTGGATAGTTACCACAGTATATTTTACCAAAATTTATTGAGGAATCAGCATTTATTGTAAAATTAATCTCTATAAATATTTTAAATATTCATGATGAGTGATTCTCAAGTCCCAAGTAGCCAATTTTATGACGCCTTTATTTCTTATGGTCGGGCTGATAGTAAGGCTTTTGCTGCCAAACTGAAAGAACGACTACAGAGTCAAAATCTTGAAGTTTGGTTGGATCTTGAGGAAATTCCCTTCGGGGTTGATTTTCAAAATCAAATAAATGATGGGATCACCAAAGCTGATAACTTTCTGTTTCTAATTTCGCCCCATTCCGTCAATTCTGCCTATTGTCGCAAAGAAATTGACCTAGCCATCGAATTAAACAAACGAATATATCCCATCTGGCACGTTGCGGAAATTGATCAGGAAACGTGGCAAGAACGTAATCCTGGTAAATCTGAAGCTGAATGGCTGAGGTATAAGGAAACGGGACAACATTCTACTGTTCCCGGTAAAAATCCCAATATGCACCCTAAAATCGGCGAAATTAATTGGCTCCCTGGTGAAAAAGATAAACAAAGAGATGGTGAAAAAAGGGATGATTTTGAGGAGAGATTGTTCACATTATTAGATACCGAATTAATAAATATAATGCGTCGCCATCAAGACTATGTGCGACAACATACAGTTTTGTTGAATCAAGCTCTTTACTGGAAAGATCAGCAGAAACAAACTCGTTATTTATTAATTGGAGAAGAACGGCAAAAAGCCGAAAAATGGTTAAAAGAGAGAAAAGAGAGGTTTAAGGAAAAAAAACTAGCGCCCGGCGAACCTACATTGCTGCATTGTGAGTTTATTTGCGAGAGTATCAAGAATGCGAATAACTTGATGACTCAGGTGTTTCTCTCCTATGCGGAAGTTGATATTTCTACAATGCTTCAAGTTAGAGAGATCCTGTTACGAGAAAGTATTACAGTTTGGACAAATCAGACAGATATTCAAACTGGAGAAGTATTTGAGGAGGCAATAGAGCGGGGAATTGAACAAGCGGATAACATTGTCTATTTGATTTCGATCGATGCCCTGACATCTTATTACTGTCAGAAAGAACTTGATTATGCTCTCTTGTTGAATAAAAGGATTATTCCTTTGTTAATTAAGCCAACAGATTTAGAACAAATTCCATCAGTAATTAGAGGATTACATGAAGGGGGCAGAACAGAAAACTCAACATCAGCCAACAACCTTACAGAAAGAGTTTATTAATGAAAGTTTGCGCCAACCGCCAGCCGCATCACTGGATGTATTTATCTCTTATTCCAGGTCTGATTCTGATTTAGCCCGTCCATTAAATGATGAGTTGCAATTAAGGGGAAAGACAACTTGGTTTGACCAAGAAAGTATTGCGTCAGGTGCAGATTTTCAGAAAGAGATTTATGCGGGAATTGAGAGTGCTGATAATTTTCTATTTATTTTGTCCCCGCGTTCTATTAATTCGACCTACTGTGCGGATGAAGTTGAATATGCAGCTAAACTTAATAAACGGTTTATTACCATATTGCATCAAGATGTGAATACTACTGAATTACATCCAGAGTTAGCTAAGATGCAGTGGATTGATTTTAGGCAAAAAGAAGGAGAATTTTATGCTAATGTTAATCAATTACTAAGGACTTTAGACACAGACCGAGAATATATTCAAAGTCATACTAAATGGCTGCGTCGGGCGATCGAATGGGAAAACCAAGGTAAGAATAATGATTTGCTGCTCAGAGGTAGTGAGTTTGCGATCGCGGATAACTGGTTTCAAGAAGCAACTCAAAGTAAAAAGCAACCTCCTGTCACGGAATTGCAAGCTAAGTTTATTGATTCTAGTCGTAATGCGATCAAGACTACTACTAAAAGGGAAAAACGACGGCTGCTTCAAATACGATTGGGACTGGGAGGGATAGCAGTGGCGATCATGGCAATTGGAGCTACTACCTACGCTTTGAAAGAGAGGAGACAAGCCAAACTTGATCAAATTAAAGCTCAGGAACAAAATGCTTTATCGCTATTAAATCCACAGGAAGAAAAGTTAGATGCTTTAATTGCGGCAATTAACACTGGTAAGACGGTGCAAAAAGAAAATATCCTTTCCCCCATAACCATAGACACATTGGAAAAATCTTTTTTTGGAGTCAGGGAATATAACCGCTTGGTAAAGCATCAGAAGCGGGTCAATAGCGTCAGTTTCAGCCCCGATGAGCAAACCTTAGCCTCTGGTAGTTTTGACAGTACGATCAAACTATGGGATGTAAAGACAGGGCAGGAACTTCGCACTCTCTATGGTCATAGTAATGAGGTCTGGAGCGTCAGTTTCAGCCCCGATGGGCACACCTTAGCCTCCGGTAGTTTGGACAAGACCATCAAGCTATGGGATGTAAAGACAGGGCAGAAAGTTTACACTCTCTCTGGCCATCAATGGGGGGTCGAGAGTGTCAGTTTTAGCCCCGATGGGAAAACCTTGGCATCCGCTAGTAGTGACAGGACGATCAAACTATGGGATGTAAAAACAGGACAGGAACTTCGCACTTTCTCTGGCCATAGTGAGTCGGTCAATAGCGTCAGTTTCAGCCCTAATGGGCAAATCTTGGCGACAGGTAGTTTGGATAATACCATCAAACTATGGAACTTAGAGTTTGATTTAAACTATCTCTTAGAAAGGGGCTGCCATTTGGTACACACTTATTTAAACAATCCTAATTCTGGTTTAGATGAGAGTGACAGACATATTTGCGACGATATCGATACTGGGAAAAATTAATCTAAATTACTTGAAAAGATACCTTATTTGTTAACAGTAATTCTGAGTTAAGGTAATTAATCTGGAGCAGAGCGATCGCATTCCCCACCATCTACTCTGAACCTGGATCAAAGCGATCGCATTTCCCCAATCATCCACCCTTAATCTTGATCAAAGCGATCGCAATTTTCCCAACCAGTACAAGCAGTCTTAATTCCGATAATGATCGCATTCTCAATATAACCTTTAGCAGCGATCGCCATCCTTAACAAAACCAAGACAGGGGATATTTTGGAATAGCGATCGATCATGTCCCAGCATTATTCTCTCAGCTCTAGCGGTGAACTAAACAATTGAGGTTTATTAGACTCTTTCCAAGATTTTTGGTTAAGATTAAACGGAATAAGGAGAAGATCATCAAGCTATTCGATTTTAATTTGTTGAAAATAATCGGGCAAATTATCATTAATCAATTTATCAATCTGATTCGCTTTAGGTTGATAAAGAAAAGGACGACGGGGATAAATGCGATCGTTCACCCAAGAAACTGACCAATCTTGAGTAGTTTGGATACATTGTTTAGCAAAACCAGTTAAATTATATTTCTCTTCTTGTTCTAAACAGCCCGATAAAAAAATATCAACATAGGATTGAACAATGGGATACTTAGCATTAGGAATAGCTAAATTTTCAGGTCGATTGACATAAATCCATACTTGTCCATCAGGTGCAGTTGTGTTCACCAATAATTTAAGCTCTTTAGAGCTAACCGGCAAACGGCAATAAATTGTTTCTCGGCGATCGGTAGCTAACAATTCTCCCTGATCTTTAATTTGATAAAGCACAGCATTAAACTGACTTTTAGGGTCAGGAATAATTCCCAGAAAAGTTGCACCCAAACTAACAAAATTTTTCCCTTGAGCATACCAGCCCCGTCGATAACCAGTTACCATCACAGGGTAAGCTACTCCACTATTAGGAGAAGTCCTTAACCGCGATTGCTCTTGCATCAAGCTACCATAACCAATAATATATTGTTTTTGACCATTAATAGGAGGATCATTACAGTTACTCGGTAGAGTGAAACTGGGTATACCTGAATTTGGATTTGGATCTGCCCAGACAGCTAAAGGAGTAAAACTGAAAGTCAATGGTAAAGCTAAATTTCCTAATAGCTTTTGGGTTGAGTTAGACACTTTTACTTTGTCCTGCAACTAAAATGGCATTATTCAGGTTAGAGCAAATCGAGTCGCTTTGATCTTCCTGGATAAAACAATTGCTCAAAATTTTGGCACTGATCAAAAAACCAACGGTCAGAAGGTGGGCTAATATTGCTCAGATGTCCGATCAGGTTGTCGGTTTGGTTGGATCAAAATGATGATTTGCTCAAGTGGGTTGATCCTAACTACTGTCCAAATCGAAAAAATCAAGTTAAAGTAAAATCAATGTACAGTTAAGCAAATTAGAAAGACTGGTTATGCCTTTGGATAGTCTCTTTTCCACTCAGGGGATTATGGTGATCCTTTTGGTAGCTTATGCAGGTGCCATGTGGATGTTCCTCACCAGCGCTCCCAAAGTACATACGGTGATGGTGTCGGATCTAGAGATTGCTAGACAGTTCTACGAAGGATTATTAAATCTACCCGTAGCTGAAGTTCCGCTTCACTATTACTATAACTATGAGCAAACCTTGGGTGCAACGGGGATTGACCCGCTTTATATGTCTACGAGCCCTGGGATAGCTGCAAAAGCTGTGAATAATGCTGATGGTCTTTGGTATCAAATTAAAAAAAATACCCAATTGCATATAATTTCTGGGGCAAGTTTGGGCACAAAAAACCGTCAGCGTCATGTCTGTTTCGATCGCGACTGTCTGGAACAAGTGTTAATGCGTATAGAAACCCGGGGAATTAAACATAAAATTCGCCGCGAAAAACCCATGAATTTTTTGGTAAAAGATGTAGAAGGTCGCGTAATTGAAATGTCGGAAGTATCCAATTGAATAAACAAACCAAAGCCAATTAACAACGAACAGTGAAACATCTGTTCGCTGTTTTTTTTTATTACTGTTGCGATCGGCGAATTCGGTCTATTTCTCTTTGCAAGTCTTCCATTTGACGACGTAATGATTCCACTTCATTATTGCTCGTTGTTTCTGTTGTTTGGGCATTGACATTCACCGAGCCAGCGGCGGTAGTACGTTGATAATCACCAGCAATAATTTGACCATATTCTGATGAACTTGCCCATTGACGCAAATAATAAAGTCTTTCTACTGTAAAAGGATGGGTAAGAAAAGAGCCTTGACCACCATTATAAAGCAAAAATTTATATACTTGGTTGAGGGCATCTTGATCTAATTCTTGATAACTTTCTGATTGGCGAATAAATTCATCTAAACTACACTCATGGGAATATTTAGCACTGCCCCCTGCTAGTTTCATCATTGAATTCATCACCGAATGTAGATCATCTATCACTAATAAAGCGGCGCGATCGGCAGATAATTCAGCTTTCCGACGCCATTCATAAAAAGCTAAAAGTAGCCCAGTTGAAAGTAAACGACCAATTCCTAAAGTCATACCACCTAATAAACTGGCTGCTCCCATTGTCCAAATCGCCATCTGGATTAAAACTGTATGACCACACTTAAGATGTCCTAATTCATGGGCAATTACTGTCCGAATTTCGATTTCATTCAATAAATCTAAAAGTCCCGAGTCTAAAATTATATAAGGTCTTTCTTGTCCTAAAGAAAAAGCATTTGCTAAAGGATTTTGGGAAATAAATAAAGCTGGTTCTGGATAAACATCTAAATCCCGAATACACTCTCGAAAGATTTGGTAAATAGTAGAATATTGGCGTGGTCCAACTTGAATACTATTGCCCAAATGATAAATAAATTGGGGACGCTCATAGACAAATTCAACAAACTTACTCGCGACCAAATCAAATCCAGGGACACTCCGTAAAGCTTGTTCAGCTTCTCGATCGAGAGGATGTCGGAAAGCTTCGCTAGAAATTCCGGTATATGTAGCCATAGTCAGAGTTTTTTAACAGATCAGGGATGAATATTAACATTTTGCAATAAAATTCAAAAAATAGGAGCATTAAATTCATGCACCGGATCTTCACAGGAGCTTTGCGGGTTGAAAAATTCACTATCGCGATCGCAGACTTACCTAGTCAACTCGTAGGAACCACTCTGGTCCAGTTATCTGATTTTCACTATGATAAAGGAAAACTTTCTGATCAACTTCTAGCTGAAGCCATCTATGCTAGCAACCAAGCACAACCAGATCTAGTCTTATTAACTGGTGACTACATTACCACAGATCCTACACCCATTGATAAATTAGCATCCCATCTCAAACAATTGCAACATCGAGCTGGTATTTATGCTATCCTAGGTAATCACGATCTAGAGTGGTTGGGAGCTAGAGCCAAAGTTACCAACGCACTATTGACCAATGGAATTAAGATTTTATGGAACCAGGTAGTTTATCCACTAGGAAAAGATTTAGCTTTAGTTGGACTCGCTGACATTTGTTCTGGTGACTTCAACCCGATTAGTAGCTTTGCTCCTATTCCCTTTGGGACTCCACGCATTGTTTTATCCCATAATCCTGATAGCGCCCATTATTTGCAAAAATGGCGGATCGATTTACAACTATCTGGTCATACTCACGGAGGTCAGATTGTGCTACCTGGGTTAGGTCCAGTACCAGCCAAAATGAGAGTTTTAGTAAATAAGATCCCTAAATCAATCAAATGCTGGATGCCCTGTATGTCAAAAAAAAAGATTAAAGTAGTACACCATTGGGAATGGTCAGAAGGATTACATCAGGTAGGGACAAATTATCTATATGTTAACCGAGGTTTGGGGACCTATCTCCCGGGACGTTTATTTTGTCCTCCAGAAGTCACTGTAATTACCTTGGCAAAAAAATAGCGGTGGATAAAACCTAAAACTGATATTGGGATCTAAAATGAATCAGGTAGATTACCTTCGCATCAGCTTAATTGATCGGTGCAATTTTCAATGTCAATACTGTATGCCAGAAGGGGCAGAACTTGACTATATATTGCAGCAGAATTTACTCACTCGCGATGAATTGCTGACTTTATTGCGCGAGGTTTTTATTCCTGTTGGTTTTACTCGATTTCGGCTCACTGGTGGTGAACCATTGATCCGTAAAGATGTAGTAGAGATTGTCCGAGCGATCGCATCTCTTCCTCAAACCCAAGATTTATCGATGACCACCAATGGATTTTTATTAGCTCCCCTAGCTCAACATCTCTACGATGCGGGTTTACGCCGAATTAATATTAGTTTAGATTCTCTAAATCCAGATATATTTAACCAAATTATCGGTCATCATGGTCGGAGTCGATGGGAACAAGTGTGGGCAGGGATTTTAGCTGCCCATCAGATCGGATTTAATCCTTTAAAACTGAATGTAGTAATTATTCCCGAAGTTAACAATCAAGAAGTTTTAGATTTAGCTGCTTTAAGCATTGAGCGACAATGGCACATTCGATTTATTGAATTTATGCCGATCGGTAATGCCGGATTATTTCAAGATCGGGGTTGGATACCATCAGCAGAATTAAGACAACAAATTCGCGATCGATTTGGGTTAGAAACAGCTCAAGTTCAGGGTAATGGTCCGGCTGACGTTTTTCAAATTCCTGGTGCTAAAGGCACCTTGGGATTTATTAGTCAAATGTCTGAATGCTTTTGCGATCGCTGTAACCGGATGCGTCTTTCTGCTGATGGTTGGTTACGTCCTTGTCTGTTAAATGAAACCGGTCAAATTGATTTAAAAACCGAACTTCGACAAGGTACTAGCACAACTCGATTACAGGAAAAAGTCCAACATTTACTATTAATCAAACCCGAAATTAATTACCAAGAGAGAGATTCTGGGACTTCGGGAAATTATCAACGGACGATGTCGCAAATTGGCGGTTAAAGAAAAATATTTTATGGTTCATTTTCATGGGTAATTACTATTAGTTTTTCGCCAGGAACCTGAACCATAAGCAAGCTGTCTTAAGCAATCCGAGAGTAGTATTCAACCACTAGCAGCTCGTTAACTTGAAGAGCGACCCATTCCCGCTCAACTATCCCATTCACCTTACCAACCAGCTTTTCTTTATCAAATTCCAAGTGACTGGGGGTATGTTGCAAACCAGGGAATTGCAAATTAGCTTCCACCAGTTTCTTGGAACTTTCCCGTTTCTGAACAGCGATCACATCTCCAGGTCGGCACTGATAACTAGCAATATTAACAGAGCGATCGTTAACGGTGATATGTCCATGATTCACTAATTGACGAGCCCCAGGAATAGTGGGAGCCATACCCAAGCGAAAAACCGTGTTATCTAGTCGCATTTCCAGCATTTGTAACAGCACTTGTCCCGTAGAACCGGTGACACGACGTGCCCGACGGACATAGCGCAATAATTGCCGTTCTGTGAGACCATAGTTAAAACGCAGTTTTTGCTTTTCTTCCAAACGAATCGCATACTCAGAGCGTTTTTTGCGAGCTTGACCATGCTGACCTGGTGGGTAAGCACGTCTAGGGGTTTTACGGGTTAAACCTGGTAAATCACCTAGACGACGGACAACGCGCAGACGTGGACCTCGATATCTTGACATTTGGTTTCCTCTTTATATCCTGAATGAAATATTACCCAGACCCTCTAGTATAAATCTTGAACATCCTAACTTCCAAGTGGTAAATCTGACCTTTAAGTCGCAAATTTCTAGGAGTTTCCATGCCACGTCTTGATTTCAACCGTTTTTTACGATCGCAACAATTTGCTAAAAATGTTTTTTTAAAGTCTGCTCGATCGTCTCAATCCCCCAAAAACCGCTTTATGCCCCGCGCTACCAGTCCCTTGGTCATGCTGGGAATGTTAGCAATGGCGATCCCCAGCCCAGCGATCGCCTTTAACTGGTCCAATATTGAATCTAATGAATATCGTGTTTGTGCTGCTCGACTGTTAACTACGGGCATTGTGCCAGAAATAGCAGCGATTAGTTGTGCTAGAGCACTTCATCCCAAAGACTTGGGTGGTTGTGTGCTTTCTATCCATCGAAAAACTGATATTACAGCCCAAGATGCTTTACTTACTTGTCGAGAAGTTCAACGTCCACTTGATTTAGCCACTTGTGTGGTAGATATTAGTAGGAAAACGCAAAGAGCAGACCCCCCAGTAGTTTTGGACACTTGTCGGCGCAGTTTGTTACCAATTCGCTTTTCTGAGTGTGTGGTCGGGTTGAGCCGGAAAATTGAACTTACTCCAAATCAAGCTATGGCTGCTTGTATTGATGGTAGCGATCGCCCTCACGATTTTTATCCACCTTTACCACCGAGCAATCAATCTGTCGTACCACCAGGACCTGATTTGGTCGTACCTCCGGGAACTGTTAGACCCTAGGTCTAGTTGTGAATATCTAAGTCGAGAAAAAATATGGCAATAGCAACTTACATTCAAGACAGTGAATTGGATCAGCTTTTAACTAACCAAGAGCTATTATTAGTGGTCGATTATACCGCTAGTTGGTGTGGTCCTTGTCGCGTGATTGGTCCTTTCATTGACCAATTAGCGGAAAAATATGAAGGTCGGGCTAATGTGGTGAAGATAGATTTGGATAAAAACAAAGTTAGTGCCAAAAAATACGGAATTAAAAGTATTCCTGCGGTTCTGATTTTTAAAAAAGGGGAGGTAGTGGAAACTTTGGTGGGTAAGGCTAATTATGAAACTTTTGCTCAAGCCCTAGAAAAGCACCTTTAATTAGACTTATACCGATTTTTGATGAGGTTGCATAGAGGTTGACCTCTCCCCCAACCCCTCTCCTACAAGGCTATCCATTAGTCACATCTTTCTTAACAATCCTGAAACTATTACCTAGTAACGGTTTCAGGATTCATGGCCGCAGGTGGAGTTGACTAATTGCACAGAATATGCAATTGAGAGCTGCGGGCGGACTAGGAGTGAGCTATACAGCAGTGGTCGCTCAGAAGAAAAGTCTTGATGAGTATAGTATAGAGAGGAAAAGAAGAAGTAAGGTGGAAGGAAAAAATGGAAAAGTGGGCAGAGCAAGAATTAGCCACAGTAGACTTGGGAGATGCGAGGAGAAACAAGCGATTAATTCGGTTGGTGGAAGATTTAGCCGCACAACCAACCAGCAGCGTCCCACAAGCTTGTGGCAATAGTGCAGCTACTAGTGCGGCTTATGACTTGTGGAAGTCGCCCTATTTTCAGCCATCAGATATCCGACAGGCACATACAGCCAGCACGATCGAAAGAATTAAAGCGCATCAGACAGTATTAGCAATACAAGATACCACAAATATCGATTTAACCAATCATCCTAGCACGAGAGGGATTGGTTATTTAGATCACCGAAAATCAGCCGGAATAAAAGTACATTCAACGCTAGCTGTAACCACTTCAGGAGTACCATTAGGGATAATTGAGCAACAGGTATGGACTAGAGAGCTGGCGAATTTGGGGATAGCCAAAAAACGGCGGGAAAGAGAAATTAAAGAAAAGGAAAGCCACCGCTGGTTGGCAGGATTAAAAGTTACAGAAAATTTAATCCCAAGTGATATTCAAGTAGTAACCGTGGCGGATTCAGAAGCTGACATATTTGAGCTATTTAGCCAGCCTCGTGCCGCCAATTCCCATTTACTAATTCGCGGTACTCATAATCGGAAAGTAGACCATTCTGCCCAATATTTACATCAAGCGATCCGTCAAACTCCCGCAGCAGGAGAATTAAGTATAGAAGTCAAAAGAAATCCGACACATCAAGCTAGAACTGCCGTTCTGACAGTACGATTCGCCACTTTAGAGATTCAAGTTCCAGCACACCATATCGGGCGAAAGCAACTCCAACCAGTCAAATTACAAGTAATTCTAGCATTAGAAGAAAACCCAGAACCCGGAGTTAAACCGATTAGTTGGTTGTTAATTACCAGTCTGGAAGTTAATGACTTAGCAGCGGCAGTCCAATGTGTAGAATGGTATACATACCGTTGGTTAATAGAACGCTATCATTACACTCTAAAAAGTGGGTGTGGAATTGAGAAATTACAACTAGAAACCGTGCGAAGAATCGAAATGGCCTTAGCGACTTATACGATTGTAAGTTGGCGTTTATTATGGCTTACATATTCGGCTAGAACGAATCCAATGGCATCGAGTGCTGAGGTTTTAGAAACTCATGAATGGCAATCTTTATGTGCGACTATTACTAAAAATCCTATCCCTCCAAAAACTCCACCTTCTTTACAAGAAGCCGTCCGTATGATCGCGATGTTGGGGGGATTTTTAGGTCGAAAAGGTGATGGTGAACCGGGAGTAAAAACGATTTGGAGAGGATTAAGAAGATTACATGATATTGCAGCTACCTGGAAATTATGTACTTAAATTGGCTGGTGTATAGTTATTACTCTCCAACTCGTTACCAGATCATATTCTGGATCATTTTGTCAAGTAGCTTAATTACTATTAATCCTGAAACCGTTACGGGGTAATAGTTTCAGGATTGTTAAGAAAGATGTGACTAATGGATAGCCTACAAGGAGAGGGGAGCAAGATTTATCCCCCGCATCGGAGACGATCGCCAACGCATTCGGTGAAAAAAAAGCCTTATTAAATTTATGGTTAGCAATGGATGAGATTAAAGCCAAAGTAGTTTATGTGCAGCAGGAATTGCTTTTAGAACCTGGACAATTGACTTGAGATTTAAAAAATGTTATTCATGAAGATAAATAAGTGAAATAAAATTATGAAAATTAAAGGTATTAAACGGGGTATGGTTTAGTTAACTTGTAGGGGCAAAGCATTTCGGTGCGTAAATAATTGCTTAAGCGAAGAATAATATTACCGAAATGCTTTGCCCTCACCATCTATGCAGCCAATAGATCAACTATATATTAAAATACATTCAGTTAAGATTTTTTTTTGAATATCTCGGCGAAGAACAGGGCGAAGCATTCGGATCTAAAATTAACGGATTTAAGCAATAAATTGTCGCCCGAATGCTATGCCTCCGGCACGCTACGCGTTCGCGCAGCGTGCCGTAGGCAAACGCCCCTACACTTAACCGAACTTCTCCTACTTGGAATTGCCAAATAGCCCAGAGATAGTCCCATCATGCCTTTTGGGATCTTTCTTTTGTTTCTTAGTTTTATCAGAATCTGCTTTCGGTTTTTTAGATTCTTTGTTGCCTTTTTGTTCTTTTGACATAATGATTCTCCATTAAAATTGCTTTGAAAATACTTCCTCAAATACCAAAATAATTGGCAGATTCTAAGTAATCGTTGTTCCTTGTACCATCTGGTTTCAAAATAGTCCAATTGAGGTTGGCATTTCTGAGGTCTAAATTGCTCAAGTCTGACCCATTCAAATTTACGTTAGTAAAATCAGTTATTTGCCTCGCAACCTGTAGCGTTGTCGCTTGTTTATATCTCTATTCTAATTGATAATACTGACTTTTACCATTTGCAAGTCCAGTTATATTAACCGATTTTAAAAATATATTGCTTTCCTACTCCCATTCCGCACTTCTTAACCTTTAATTAATAACTTTTACTAATCGATCGCTGGTATTTTTTTTATATACCTTGTGAATGAAGATTTTTCTGTAGCGATTTTCTGTGATATACTATACTACAGGTAAAATACAGATAACTCAGCAGATTTGAAGATATCGGCTTTGATTGAAACAGAAACCCTAGAATTATTAGAATGGCCGCGCCTCTGCCAGCATTTGGCCACATTTACAGCAACGAAATTAGGTGCGATCGCGGCTCGTCACCTAGTTATTCCCGCAACTCAACCTGAAACACTGATTCTTTTGGCCCAAACCCAAGAAATTTATGACCTCGAAAATCGTTTGGCGACAAGCTTGACTTTTGACGGTATACATGATATAGGGAATTCCTTAGAAAGAGCAGAAAAGCAAGGGATTTTAACAGGGGAAGAACTGCTAGCGATCGCGACAACTTTAGCAGGTGCTAGACAATTACGTCGGTTGATTGATAACCAGCAAAATGTACCGATTTTAACTGCGCTGGTGGAGGAATTGAGAACTTATCCGGAAATTGAGCAAGAAATCCATCGATGTATAGACGATCGAGGTAAAGTTGCCGATCGAGCAAGTGTGAAACTAGGGGAAATTCGTCGTCAAATTCGGCAAATCCGAGACAGAATTTATCAAAAATTGCAAGGAATATTACAGCGTCAAGCAGGTGCGATTCAGGAACAGCTAATTGTGCAAAGGAGCGATCGCTTCGTAATTCCGGTCAAACAACCACAAAAAGACGCAGTTCCTGGAATTGTTCACGATACCTCGATGAGTGGAGCTACTCTTTATATAGAACCCCATGGAGTTATTAATCTAAATAATGAATTACGTCAGTTTACAGGTCAAGAGCGGATTGAAGAAGAAGCGGTTCGACAGATCCTGACGGAGCAAATTGCAGTAGTGAAGTTAGATTTAGAAAGATTATTAGCAATTATTACTACTTTAGATCTAGCTACTGCTCGCGCTCGTTATAGTTTGTGGTTAGGTGCAAATCCACCAATATTTATTGATAGAAGTATTGAGAATAGTTCATCAAAGCCAATAGACCAGCAAATTACTTTAAGACAACTATGTCATCCACTTTTGATCTGGCAACATCAGCATGAAGATGGAGATCGAGTAGTTCCCATTGATTTACTGATTCAACCCCAGATTCGAGTAGTAACAATTACCGGTCCGAATACTGGTGGTAAAACTGTGACTCTGAAAACATTAGGATTAGCAGCACTAATGGCAAAAGCAGGATTATTTGTACCAGCGCGGGAACCAATAGAATTACCTTGGTTTGATAAAATTTTAGCAGATATTGGTGATGAACAGTCGTTAGAACAAAGTTTATCGACTTTTTCTGGTCATATTCGTCGCATTAGCCGCATTTTAGCAACAATGACCGAAAAAAGTCTGATCTTGCTAGATGAAGTTGGTGCAGGAACCGATCCAGCGGAAGGAAGTGCATTAGCGATCGCTTTATTGCGATATTTAGCAGATCATACCTTATTAACGATCGCGACTACCCATTTTGGCGAACTGAAAGCTTTGAAATATGAAGATGAGGGGTTTGAAAATGCTTCGGTAGAATTTGATGATGTGAGTCTTTCTCCTACCTATAGATTATTATGGGGAATTCCTGGTAGATCGAATGCACTGACGATCGCCGAGCGGTTGGGATTAAAACCAGAAATTACCCAAATGGCACAAACGTTAGTAGGGGGAGCATCAGAGGATGTGAATCATGTGATTGCTGGGTTAGAATCTCAACGTCGTCGTCAAGAAACTAAAGCTAATGAAGCAGCAAAATTACTAGCACAAGTAGAAAGTTTACATCAAGAACTAGCTCAAAAAACTGCGGCTTGGCAACAACGAGAACAAGAGTTAAAGTTAAACCAAGAGCGGATTATTCAAGAAGAAATTGCTCGCGCTAAATCAGAAATTGCTCAAGTAATTCGACGATTACAAAAAGGTAATGTAGCAGCACAGGATGCTCGAGAAGCAACGGAAGCAATTAATCAAATTACCCAGCAGAAATTACCAGTCAAAAAAGAAGCACCACCAAAACCAGGTTTTTGCCCCCAAATTGGCGATCGCATCCGGATTCCGCGTTTAGGACAAACTGCACAAGTGCTAACTAATCCAGATATTAATGGACAATTAACGGTAAGATTTGGGTTAATGAAAATGACAGTAGCAATTCAAGACATTGAATCCTTAAATGGGGAAAAACCGGAAGCATTAACTAAACCGAAATCTGCTCCTGTACCGATTGCTGTTACTGTGCAAAAAGCTCCAACTATTCGGACTTCCCAAAATACTATTGATTTGCGCGGTAGTCGAGTTGCAGATGCAGAAATTGAGTTAGAGCGGGCGATCGCGGCTGCTACTGGAGATGTATTATGGATTATTCACGGTAAAGGAACTGGACAATTAAGACAAGGTGTTCACGAATTTTTACAACAGCATCCTCAGATTAGTCATTATGAACTAGCAGGAACTGCTGATGGTGGTTCGGGTGTGACGATCGCGACTTTAATCAGTTAGAACTCCTGAGAATAGCAACAAGTAATTCATCAACCCAATGTTGATCAGACTCTGAGAGCTTTGGTAAAGGAACGGGTTGAGGTTATTTTTGCCAGCAGCTTATGCAGAAATCGACTGGGAAAGACCCCCAGAATTTTTGGACAAGGAACTACAAAAAGTTGTGCAATTTTTCAACAAAGCATCACCTCCTCAAACCAATAGACATAGCTAATTTTTTGACACATACATGCTTGAAAATAGCGGATTTATCTAATAATTTTTCTCCCCATTCTGGCGGAATAGATATTAGTTGGTTAGTAGGGGCGTATTGCTATACGCCCCTACGATTGGGAGTATTCCAGTTTGGAACTAAGCAGAAATACTCAAGCAGGATGAATTGTTAAGATAAGCACAACGAAGTCGGAGCATCCGAGGGACATTTTGCCGTTTCCACATGGCACCACTAATCTTGACCTAACTTAACATTAGCAAACCTAGCAGGAGCAAATCTAGCTCAAGCTAATCTAACCTCTGCTAATTTCTCAATAGTAAATTTAACGGGAGCTGACTTAAGTGGAACTAATATAACTTCAGCAAATTTAACAGGAGCAGATTTAAGTAAAGCCAATTTACAAAATGCCCAATTAAATCAAGTATTATTAAGTAACACAAAATTAATAGAAGTCTGTTTACTAGGAGCAAAAATTGTTAATACTAAGCTAAAGGGAATAGACTTAACCAAAGCGAATTTATGTGGTGCTAATCTTAATAGTTTAGATCTGACTGAGGCAAATTTCACTTCTGCTAATTTAATTGGAGCTAATCTACAAAATGCCAATCTAGAAAGGGCTAACTTAAAAGAAGCAAACCTAACTGGTGCTAACCTACAAAACGCCAAATTAAATGGTGCTATGCTAACTGGTGCAATTATGCCAGATGGGACGATTCACAAATAGAGTGTTTATTGGCGATCACACTTAATCCCGGAGCTGTGTCTTCTTGGTAGCGAGGTAATCACATTTTTCCAGCTCTGGACAAGGTTTTGAGTGGTGCGATCGCTCTCCTATCCTATAATTTAGATGTGCCATGTAGTATAACCATCCATCCACCGCGACAGAAATGTTAGACCAATCAGCCTTAACAAAGACAGACCATGGTTGGCAATTTGCCACAGAGAAAGACTTGGAAGACTTTGTTTGGCAAAATATACAGGAGTTGTTCGGATTAACTCCTTTCAAAAGACAGTATTCGGCTAAGGGTGAATATTGCGATATTTTGGCAATTAGTGAAAATAGACAGTTAACCATCTTAGAACTCAAAAATACAGAAGACCGTTATATTGTCCAACAGCTAACCCGTTACTATGATAATTTGCTTTCTGAGAGACCTTTAGCTGATCAAATAGATTATGAGCAAACAGTTCAATTAATTGCACTTAAACCATGTTTTCATCGACACAATGAGATAGATAGAAAATATCATTTGCTGCAATTTCAATTCCTGCTATTTGATATTGTCCAGGAAGATAAGCAACTTTATTTTAATCTGAAAAATTCTGATAATACTTTGATAATTCGTCAATTACCTATTCCTTATCCTCAAGAGTATGTTGATGAAGATGATATTATTACTTTAAATGTTAAGACTATTCCCCCATTACCTAAATCACTTCAAACCAAACTAAACGAACGTTACCAAAATGATAAGTCTAGGATTTTAGAAATTCGTGAAAAGATTCTTATGTTTGATGAACAGATGGGAGAAAATAATACACCTACAGATACTTGTTATGGGTTAAAAGGGCGAAATGGTAATATAATTGACGGTTTTCAGTGTGTTGAGTTTTGGCACAAAGTTGTGAACATAGATGATGAAAAAAAATCTTATTTTTATTGGTTTTATTTATGGTTACCTTTTCCTAGAAAAATGTTGGGAATTTATTCGCAATCTACAGATAAAAAGATTGCCAGAATAAAGATTAATAGTCTAGATTTACAATCAGTTTCTACTATTACTATTAATCAAAATCAAAAAGTCCGTACATCACCACCGTTGATAGATCATAGAGTATCAGCATATTCAGATTGGTATAGTCGGCTAATGGGAAAACAAATTCAGTTAAATACTGTAGATGATCTTATTGATATTGCTTTGGAGGAATGGTTAAAAAGAAAGAATGAGAAGTTAAATGGTGCTAATAGGACTAATATTGATGAGTAGACATCATTTCCCTTTTATGTTGCCCCCATTTCTCCCACATCTGACGGTTAAAGGGCGATCGCTCTTATATCCTATAATATAGCACAATATGGATCAGAATTGACCAAATATAGGGCAATTCAAAAGGAGATGCTTTTATGCGATCGGAATTACGGATTGAGACTAAAGTTTTACCAGGCAACAAGATTGAGATCAATTTGCCTGCCGATATGCTCTCAAGTTCTGTGGGACAAACCATTGAGGTGATTGTTCTGCTGCCTGAGCGACCGCAATTAATGCGGCAGAATATCCTGGAATGGATTGAGCAGGCACGTAGCCGAGTATCCTTCAGAAGCGTTGAAGAAATTAACCGTGACCTGCAAGCCGAAAGAGACTCATGGGACAGCTAAATTTGCCAGACTCTGCCAGAATTTACATCGATACCTCAGTTGTAATTTATACAATCGAGGTCAATCCCAATTATTGGCAACTGCTGCAACCGCTGTGGCAAAAATTTCAAGCAGGACAAATTGAGTTGATTACTAGCGAACTCACTCTCATGGAATCTTTGGTGATCCCATTTAAACAATCCAATGTCAATCTAGTTGATACCTATGAGCAGTTGCTTTTATCCTCAGTGCTGCAACTTATCCCAATTAGTCGGACTATCTTAAGGGAAGCAGCAAGACTACGCGCTATCATGTCTTCCTTAAGAACGCCTGATGCCATTCATGCTGCGACCGCGATCACTTCACACTGCACTCTCCCCAACACCAACAAATGCTCCTCATATTGGCCAATAGAATGTGATCGCGCATAGTAGATGGATAAACGAGTGGGTAAACTCTTCGACTACGCTCAGGGCAAGCTCAGGGCAAGCGCTTAAGCAATCATTTATTCGCCGAAATGCTCTTTGCCCCTACGGTTAACTGAACTGTATTGGATTATAAATTAGGGAGTCAATGAATTATGGATCATCGTAAAAACTTTGAAACTTTTACTAAATTGGGAGCGTTAAAGGATAATGCAATTAAACTTTGTGGCGAACAATTTATAAATAATTTAATTCAACAGAAGATTAATTCTAAAAATGATAAGTTTTGGTATGCAGTTAATCAAAAACTAGGTATACCAGATGATGCTTATGAGCAAATGTTAATTCAGCGGCAAGAGGAAGAAGAAAGAATAAAAGCTAAAGAAAAAGATCGGATTGACACTCTGATCAAAAATAGAGTTTTACTTGAAATAATAGATCGAGAAAATTGGCATATTAAAGTCTTTGAAACATTTGAAATAGTTGACAGAATCGTTGATAAAAGTTTTTTTGCAGAAGCTGTTAAATTAGATGATCCACAGACTACTATAATTACAGACTTTTTCAATAAGAAAAAACGAGCTATCAGTGAAATTAGTTCTTTAATTGATAACTTTGAGCGAGAACAAAGAAAACAACGTAATGTCAAAATTATCAGTCAGATTTATTTGATGTATTTATATGTATCTGGAGGGGATAAATATAATGAGCTTTCAAGAGATGATCCGAAGAAAAAAGATAAAGAAACATTTCTAGGAATTGAGAGTTGGGTAGCAGATTTCGATATATTACCAGAAATTGATAAAGAAGGATTAATTAGACAACCCCAAAGAATGGGTAAACATCCCAAAAAAGTAACTTATATTGAATTTACAAGAAAAGGAATGCAGACCGCTAGAGAAGCTTTACAA
Source organism: uncultured cyanobacterium (assembly GCA_963744145.1). Classification (GTDB taxonomy): domain Bacteria; phylum Cyanobacteriota; class Cyanobacteriia; order Cyanobacteriales; family CAWUOF01; genus CAVUSO01. The sequence continues at coordinate 5,331,203 of CAVUSO010000001.1, forward strand.
AAAGTTGATTTAGAGGGTTTGGCAGATTTTCTCAGAGAGAGAGAATACCATGAGGATTATTTTGCTCAAGAAAGATTTAATGAAGATGAAGATTAATTAATCTCACAGCGATCGCACTCTTCCAATATCATCCCAATCGCGATCGCACCCATCATTTCCCTTTCATGTTGCCCCCTTTCTCCCACATCTGACGGTTAAAGGGCGATCGCTCTCCACCTGTCTCAACTGTGATCGCACCTCACCGAATAAATATGGACAACTGGGAAATTTTGAGTAGCGATCGCAATTTTAGGTAGAAAAATGCCAATTATTTTCAGATGGTTTGATCTGTGGATTGATATATAATTTAGATGCGGAGGGGTTAATCCTATGAAATTACAAAAACTCTTAGAAGAAAAACGGACTGATATTCTAGATATTGCCGCTAATACCAATTAACTATGAAATTGCACTTAATCTGAGGTTGATCTGTTAGGTCAGGGCAGGTTTATAATGGTGATCTGTTGGTGGCAAAATTGACTGGTGAACCTGCCCCTACCAATTTTATCCTCAATTTGCGGATTTCTGTAGGGGTGGGTTCACCGAGATGTTTGACATTTACCTACTAATCATCAAAACCCACCCTCACCCACAGATCAATCTTATCAATGTATCTTCATGGTGAATTGGTATAAACACGGAGCGTTTAATGTCCGGGTATTTGGCTCAGTGGCGCGGGGTGAGGAAACAGAAAATAGTGATATTGATTTGTTAGTTGATTATGATCTCAAGAAAATTTCCCCTTGGTTTCCAGTGCGGCTAATCCGGGATTTAGAGGGATTATTAAGTCATAAGGTTGATGTGGTGACAGAAAACGGGCTAAAATCTCGGATTCGCGATCGCGTGTTGCAGGATTGTATTTTGCTATGAGAAGTGATACAGAACGGTTAAAGGATATAGAAGAAGCCATTACCAAAATCGATAAATACAGTGTGAAAGGTAGAGAAAACTTTTTGGCTGATGAGTTAGTATAAGCATGGATTTTGCTTCATTTGCAGATGATTGGAGAAGCGGCAAGGTCTATGTCTGAGGAAACAGGCAATATTTACAAGTCAGTTGGCAAGATATTATTGATTTTCGCAATTTGGTTGTTCATGAATATTTCAAGGTTGATTTGGTAATTGTTTGGCTAATTGTTGAAAGTGAGTTGCCGATTTTGAAATCTCAAATTGCGTTGATCCTGGAAGAATTAAACTGAAATTGCGATCGCACCCATCATTTCCCTTTCATGTTGCCCCCATTTCTCCCAATACGGTTCGGTTAAGGTCTAATACCAATTCTTGCAATTTCGACTACAGATAGTATAGAGTATAATTTGAGTAGAGTTGAAGGAAAAATATGGCAGGAGTTTATCACCTAGACATCAAGGAAAGTGAAGCCGAGCTGAAGAAATTGCTCGCAGTGGAAAAAACTGGTTCAGGAAAAGAACGATTACAAGTATTATATCTACTCAAGACAACCAAAGCTAAAATAGTCACAGATGTTGCCGAAATTTTGGGCAGAAATCGAGTCACTGTTCGTAGGGGCGCAAGAGCAATACGCCCGTACACAAATACCGTCAAGGAGGACTGGCCAAATATCTGGGTAAAAAAGTGGGTACATGCCGACCGAGAAAAATTCCTGAATGGGCGATAAAAAGTTTAGAAAAACGACTAAATGAAGAGGAAGGATTTAATAGTTATGGGGAAATTTGTCAATGGTTATCATCAAATCTTGGCATAGAAGCCAAATATAAAACCGTTCATTAATTAGTGTATTATAAACTAAAAGCCTCACCAAAAATCGCGAGGCCGAAAAGTACAGAACCGTCAAAAAAAAAGCTAGATAATTTTAGAAATCACTTGGCAGAAGACCTCGCTATGCGTAGGGGCGTATTGCAATACGCCCGTACTTTGCTATAACAGTAATGGGTTTAGGGGATAAAATCAGATTTTTATGTCAAGATGAAACGCGGCTCGGACTGAAGACGATTAGTGGGAGAAAAATCACCGCTTGTGGAGTAAAACCAATTGGTAAAGAAAGCGTGGAAATTTCAAGCAACTTATATTTATGGTGTAGTAGAGCCAAAGACGGGTGAACATTTCTTTTACGAGTTTACTCATCTCAATAGTCAATGCTTTCCGAGATTTTTAGACTTAGTAGCCGCGCATTTTTCGGATAGTATTTTGATCATTCAGTTAGACAATCGTGGTTTTCATAAAGCTAAAAAGTTGGTAATTCCTAAAAACGTTATTTTAATGTTTCAACCATCCCATTGTCCTGAATCAAATCCAATTGAACAGGTATGGCAATATCTCAAAAAGGGATTGAGATGGGAATTACCAAAGAACTTAGATGGGTTAAGACTTTTAATTAGTAAAGAACTAGAAAAAATGAATTCAGAAGTAGTTGCCTCAATTACGGGACCAGCCTATATATTAGAGACTCTATCTGTAGTCGGCATTTAGAGAATTGGTATTAGATTTTAATGCTTTTGAGCTTGACCTATATTTTTCCTCAGCTAGCGAGTGACAAAAGAGGGATTACTATCGCTGGCATACTAGAATCCGTCCTGTGGCTGGTGATATTATTTTAATAAAGGATAATCGTTGGCATGTAAAATCTGTTGAGCTAGCAAGTGCTAACTTTTCTGTTGATGGGTGGTTATGTCTTGAAGAAGTTGTTTAAATACAGATAATTCGTAAATTAGGAAAATTGTAGTAGCATAAAATTCAGCAACCTCTTAGTTTCCGAACAATAGCAAAAATTTCACCTCTCCCAAAAAAAGCTCCATAGTACGCTAGAACTATCGCATGATAGCTAGCCTCAAAATCTTCTGATTTGGAAATAGAAGTTACATAGAGATGCTGTCCTCCTAATGGGTGGCTAAAGTGATAAGCATAGTATCCGTCATTCAGTTCGCTAACCAAAACAGCACTGTCAAAGTCTTCTCTAATTAGTCCAACTGGTCCACAATGTTTACACCTTAATAACTCATCACGTAACTCATTTAATGTATGAATCATAGGTTGATTTGTAAATGGATCATGATCTGTAAAAAAATGAGAATTGCTTTGTTCTGAATATCCGGTATATCCAGTCACGTAATATGCAAAATGTTCACAGTTTCGATGTCCCAGATGATAATCAATCCCTGTTGTCATCTGTTTAATGCGTTCTTCTATCAATGCTAGACTAGCTCCAGTGCGTTTCTCTAGAGTAATCTCTTTCAATGCACCATTTTTAGCTAACCACTTATAGCCTCCGCCAACTTTAAATAACTCTTCTCTAAAAATATGTCCTTTACCACCCATCCAGGAACTACCATCCCAAGGTCCCCACTCGATTATCTTGTCATCACCAACATAAACGAAGAAATGACGAGTATGCGCCAACAGCTCAACAGATAAAATGTCGCCAACTTGGAATTGCATCTGTCCAAAATTGCTGAATGTTTAATGCCTGTGAAAGGTATCCTAAGATTACCATAGTTTTTTAGAGAATTAGCCTGGGGTGCATCTCATATTTGCAAATCAATTCTCAGGTAACGAAAAACCAAGCGTTTCAGCCTCATTTTGAGCGTGTTTTTGCAAAACTGAGATGCTCCCATTAGCCTGGATGATTGCTCCGGTGTGGGCGTAGTTGGCGATCGCCAAAATGGAACAACAGTGGATACTTTGGGATGGCTCTACTCCCAGCGTGGTAGATGTGAAGCGGATAAAATCTGTTCACCGGATGTTCACCGAATAGACGTGGATGGAGAAATTTTATTGTTCACTGAACGTTTACCGAACACCTTAAGCTAATATGGCCGAATTAGACAGATTCCCAGTAAAAGACCTACAAAATCGCTACAACTTAGGCAGGACAGCACTTTACGAGCGTTTCAAATTTACTCATATTACTCCCACAAAAGATGGAACTCGTTCTTATGTTTCTGGCGAGCAGCTAGAAGAACTCGATAGGTTAGATTTGCATATCAAAGCTGGTGGTAAGTTAGAAGATTTCCATCCGAAGGTTCAATCCACCACTACGGAGATGGTTACATCGCCCCAATCTGCTACAGATAACTTTGAAGTTGTACAGGTTCAATTTGGGCGAGCAATTATGCAATTTAGATGTTTTTTGAGGTGAGATTGTCTTCTGCTAGCTACTTAGCAAGTAGCTAGTGCTAACTAAATTGTATTCGTATTTCTTCAATAGCTTCATCGAATCCTGTGTTATGAATCCAACCTACATAACCCCCAAATATCATTTTGTTTTCCGAATCTGCTAAGAATATATGTTTTACACCTACTGGATTTATGAAAAGTCTTACTGTTGTTTCATCTTTGAGCGTAAATAAGGGTCGCGCTCTTTTAAAGTCTCTACCATGAGCTATAGTCATACCAGGAACGCTGAGTAACATTTCAACAACTTGTGCAGTTAGTGGAGAAATGCTAGAAGCAATCTCTGCTTCAGAATTCCAATCTGCTATAACTTTAACTGCATCTCTTGATAGTTCAAGCGCCCCGTAAAATGGCTCTAATGGAGTTAGCATTTTCGTCATCTCCCAAATATGTAAAACCTGATTATACACAACATAATTAACATAGTAGCCAAATTGACTAACCTTAACTAAGTCTTTGATCTTGGATGCAAATGCTCTCATTCATTTCCACTGGCTCAATGAATGGGCATGGCTCCAAGAATACTATAGTCCACTTTTTGTGTCTCAAGATGTTTTGGATCTCGATAAACTGAAAGAAAGTACCAAGGAATCTGCTATTAAATATCTTCAGCCCTTGGCACTAAATACTACCGAAATGTATGAGCTTTACATCAAATTTAGGCAAGAGTTTGCGCCGATCGCTATTGCTGACTTTTCAACCAAGCGCGATCGCCAAACATCAAGAGCTTATTTGTAGCACTGATGAAGCTTCCAATCGCTCATTTATTGATTCCTCAAATTGGTTTAGGGATAGGGACATATACTAATTATTGTAACTATGACTACAAACAGTCTATGATATATAATCTGTAGTGCTAACTTATGAAATTGGTGTTACTAGGTTGATCAAACCCCATTCTACCGATCGCCATCAAAAACTGTCCGAAGCATGGCTTTTACTATTATAGTTAAATAACTGTTTAACTAATCGATGTTAAGGGAGATTTCAGCCCAATGAGTACCAACCTTAATCTACTGTCACCATTCAAGCTAGGTCCATACAATCTGCCAAACCGTTTAGTGATGGCTCCTTTAACCCGGAATCGAGCAGGTGTGGGAAATGCTCCAACACAAATCAACGCAACTTACTATGCCCAACGAGCATCCGCAGGACTAATTATTAGCGAAGCCAGCCAAATCTCACCGCAAGGATTAGGCTATCCAAACACACCAGGAATATATTCTCAAGCTCAGATCGATGGGTGGAAATTGGTAACTGATGCGGTCCATGAACGTGGAGGACATATTTTTCTGCAACTCTGGCACGTTGGACGAATCTCCCATCCATTACTACAACCAGAAGGTGCTTTACCTGTTGCTCCCAGCGCGATCGCTCCTGAAGGTACAGCTAGCACTTTTGCAGGACCAAAACCCTTTGTGACACCTCGCGCTCTGGAAACCGAGGAAATTCCCACAATTATCGAACAATATCGACAGGGAGCAGAAAATGCTTTAGCAGCTGGATTTGATGGGGTAGAAATTCACAGTGCCAATGGTTACCTACTAGATCAATTTATTGAAGATGGTACTAATCATCGGACTGATCAATATGGGGGTTCCATTGAAAATCGAGCTCGGTTGGTGTTGGAAGTTACCGAAGCTGTAACTAAAGTTTGGGGAGCAGAGCGAGTAGGTATTCGCTTGTCACCTGGTGGGATATTTAATAGTATTTCTGACTCAAATCGAGTTGCTACCTTTAGCTATGTTGTTAATGCTCTTAATGCCTTCAATTTAGCCTATCTTCATTTAATTGAACCGAGAATAAATACAGATGCTCTCAGTGGTTGGGCTAAAAATGATGGCACTGTAGATGCTGCCCAACCAGATTTAAGTTCTCGATATTTTCGTTCGATTTTTCAAAGACCTATTATTGCATCCGGTGGCTATGATCAGAAATTAGGTAATGCAGCGATCGCGAATGGAACTGCCGATCTAATTGCCTATGGACGGTGGTTTATTTCTAATCCCGATTTGCCAGAGCGTTTTGCTGTCAATGCACCTTTAAATCCCTACGATCGCGCTAGTTTTTATGGTGGAGATGAAAAGGGTTATATTGACTATCCTGCACTCCAGGCACAAACAGTTTGAGGAGCGAATAAATCGAGACTATGGGATTTCTCGACCCACTAACCAATTCTTTAATTAGGTTAATAAAAAACATTTTATGGATTATAGCAATTTACGAGAACTGTTAAAAATTAAGCAGTGGAAAGAGGCTAATCAGTTAACTAAAGAGTTAATACTTAAATTAGCAAATCGGGAAGAAGAAGGTTATTTAGACGCTGCTGCTAGTCAAATACTACCTACTGCTGATTTGGTGCTAATCAATCAATTATGGTTAGAATTCAGTCATAATCATTTTGGTTTTAGTGTGCAACGAAGCATTGTCATTGAGGTAAATCAGCAATATAATAAGGCTCTAGACCATATAAATAGTTTTGTTGGTGATCAGAGTTATTTAAAATTCTGGTTTTGGGAACAAATTTTAATTAAATATTTAGGTTGGGATAGAAATATAGCAGAAAGCTTAGAGATAGATGATATTTTGAATACTCCTAGAGGATATTTACCTTGGATAACTATTAATATTGCTCGGAGCATCGATCATAACCAAATTAAGGATATGGAAAGAATTGGCGGTTTATATAAGTTATTAATGCGGCGAGAATTGTTGGTAGATTTTCCTGAAGTTGAGTTTTTTAAGACATCGAGCTATTCTGATAAAACTGCTAGTAAATTTATTGGCTCTATTGTTAATTCTAGAAAAATTGAAGCCCTAAAACTCTATCGGGAATTAACGGGTGCTAGTCTGTTTGAAGCTAGACAGGCAATCGAAAAGTTAGGAGATTTTTAGTGATCATAAGAAACTTTCACTATCTTACCATCAATGGGAATAACCTCTCCTCCCATTTTGATAATTAGGGTATTTACCCAACCTTGAAAACATTGATTCAACTGTTGTGGATTGATGAATTCAAACACTCGTCTAAAGGGATTATCTGAAGGAATACCGTTGGGTTATATTTTAGTTTAGCCGATCAATTTTTAAATGTGTTGAGGATAAATTTATCCTCATTATTAGCTCAGTAGCTGATTAATCTAAAATTCGCAATTGAGTAATTATTATCAATTATATCCTATCTTCCAACCCAAAATTTTGGCTACTTGTTCTGCTAAAGTCAAAGGATCAAATGGCTTAGTAATTACTCCTTTTACTCCGATTTCTGCAAATATTTGTTGCTCATTAGATTTAACTTTTGCGGTGAGCAAAATTACCGGGATTTTCTGGATTAAAGGATTTGATTGTAACTGAGCAAAGGTAGCAAGACCATCTAGATCTGGCATCATTACATCTAAAAGAATAACATCGGGTTGGTTAGCAATAGCTAATCTTAATCCTTCTTGGGCACAAGCTGCTGTTAGCACTTCCCAATCAACTAACATTTCTATACTTAGTTGTGCTATTTCGCGGATATCATCTTCATCGTCAATCAGTAAGATTTTTTTGTTGGTCATTATCTTTTTGCCGATGGATTGACAAAGTTGCTCACTTAATTCCAATCTAGCTCAAAAACTTATATTTTGCTAAAAAATATAATTAATTAATAGTGATAAATATTTTTTTTATAATAAAAATTAACTGATCTAAAGATATTAGATGCCCCTGAAACTACTAACTCGCTCCAAAAATAACTCTACCCTTAATCAGATAATGGCAGATCAATTACCATTTACATTAAATTATTTTTGCTCAATTGGTGCAGATGAATTTAACTGTTCCGATTGTTCCGATTGCATCTGCACTTGACGACGTGCCATTTTAATAGTTTTTGGTAAAACTCCTACTAACAAAGCCAAAGCATCATTAGGAATCTTTCCCACTGTATCCTGATCAAAATATTCACCAAACAAAGTTAATACTTCCATTGCTCTTTGGAGTGGGACAGAATTCTGGGTGACTTTTTGAGTAGCACGAAGCCATTGTTGTCTAATTGCATAAGCTTGCTGTCTTTCTTCATAAGATTCTGGATAAATTAAGGAAAGATCAGCGATCGTAATCACTCGACAACATTCTAAATCAAACAAGCCACCAACAGCAGCACCAGGACCAGCAAATTCCGCATGATGATGTTTCCAAATAATTAATCCACCCTGACGTTTGCTATCAATCACCAGTAACTGACCTGTATTAAACTGAGTTAATACTTCCGTTGAATTTATGACTATTTGAGGCAGGAAATTTTTACTTGACATGGTGTTTTATTTAGCGTAATTTTAGATGGGAAAAATATCCAAATTATCTTTAATCAACCAGTTGAATAAAACCTCGACGAACGTTATAAACAACCCGATTAATAATCGCTTCATGTTCGCCCGTCATTGAATGTTCTAATAAAGCTGATCGAATCAATAAACGATCACGAACCGTAATTTTGCCAGAGTAAATTATTTCACCAAACAGCTCTTCGAGGGACATTGACCCAGGGAAACATCCATTGCTTTGCATGGGACTAAGGGAACTTTCTACTCCCGATAAAATCTCCTATTACTAATATTAATCATTTTTTCAACAGTACCTGTGATCCCCACGGTTGACCATTCGTGATACTCATCTTGCTTTTTTGTGACTTCCGTCATACCCAAAAGGCAATTATCACTATTAGGTCTAGTCATTAAGAACCTTAAAAGACACTTTACCAACGGCAAGTGGCACTAGAGAAACAATTGAAAGATTTCCCTAGCGGCGCGATCGCAAGCTCCCACCTCTCCTAGAGCCTGGCGCATTTTTTTATAGTTGTCAATAGTCTTAGCACGACGAACTGGATCAAACAAAAGTTCCCGTGCCAGAGAAATAATATTTTCCGGTGTTGCTTGGGTTTGGAGTAGTTCCGGGACGATCGGCTGCATCTGGACTAAATTAACCGGGGACATAAAGGGAATCGAAAACTTAAACACTTGAGTTGCAATCCAGAAAGTAATCGGATGAACCCGATACACTACCACCTGGGGCACATTCAATAAAGCTAGCTCTAAATTTACAGTTCCCGACTTAGTAATCGCCAAATCCACCGCAGCGAGAACATCTGGAGTTTGATTAGCCACAACAGTCGCCCGCAATTGATAAAATTCAATGGCGGCGGTAATAGGTTGACGGTAAGCTTCTAGAGAAAGGGGAATCCAAAAATTCACATCGGGCAACTGGGCTTGAATTTGTTGGGCCGCAGTAAAGATCATCGGTAATAAATATTTGATTTCTTGTTGACGAGAAGCAGGTAAAAGCGCGATCGCTGTACTATCTGACTTAATCCCCAAGCGATCGCGAGCCACCGCACGACTAGGAAAAGATTGCAAGCGATCTAACAGCGGATGACCAACCCAAGTAACCGCAGCCCCTTTATTGCGAAAATACTCGGCTTCACCGGGAAAAATAGCGAGGAGACGGTCAATGTGGGAAACGATCTGAGTAGTATTGTGGGGATTAACAGACCAAATCCAGTCTTGAGGAGCAATATAATAGACCACAGGCACCTGGGGCAGATGGCGCTTGATATACTGCAACATCCCCAGATTTGGTCCAACATAATCAATTAACACCACCAGATCCGGTGGATATTGGCGCAGATATTGTTGAGCTTGACGCTGAATCTTTAAAGTTGGCCAGATATAAGGAATCGATTCGAGAATACCAACCGAACCAATTCGGCTCGTATTACCTAACAGTAAAGCACCAGCCGCCGCCATCTGAGTTCCACCTAGGGCGACAATTTCTAATTGAATATTAGCTATCTGGGCTTGACGTTGGAGCGCAGCAATCAGCATTGCTCCTTGCAAATCACCAGAAACTTCACCCGTGCTAATAAACAAGCGGAATTTTGAAGAAGGATTTAATTGGTCCATTCTTCATCCTGACCCTGGGATTTAATTTTCTGGCCAGAAATTGGGCCGCGACGTCCCGGTTGTCCAGAAGCTTGTAAAAACCAGTATAGATGGGATAAAAATTCGCTATCTTCCATGGTTTGTAATTCAGCCAGTGCTTGATTGAGAGTTAAACCAGAACGATAGAGCATCCGGAAAGCAGTTTTTAGGTGTCGCAATTGGGTAATCCCAAAACCAGCTCGTTTTAGTCCGACCAGATTTAGCGATCGCACCCTTGCAGGATTACCTTCCACCAACATATAGGGCGGGACATCCCGATCAATCCGACTCATCCCGCCCACCATCGCCAAACGACCAATGTGAACAAACTGATGAATCCCTAAAACGCCACCAATCGTTGCTTTGGACTCAATCTGAACATGACCCGCCAAAGCCACAGCATTAGCGATCACTACTTGGTTTTCAATCACACAATTATGAGCCACATGAACATAAGCCATCAGCAAATTATCATTACCAATCACTGTGGCTGCACCTGCTTGAGTAGCACGGTTGATTGTGACATATTCACGAATTCTATTCCCGTTGCCAATTTTTACCAAACTGAGAGCCCCATCATATTTCAGGTCTTGGGGTTCTAACCCGATCGCTGCACCTGGAAAAATTTGGTTGCGCTCACCAATTTCCGTCCAACCTTCGAGAACTACATGGGAACCAATTTCTGTGTAGGGACCAATTTTTACTTGTTCTCCAATCACAGCATAAGCACCCACCTTAACAGTGGGATGTATTTTAGCACCAGGATGAATTACGGCTGTGGGGTGAATTAGGGTAGTCATTTACTCACGATCTGTTTTTAATCGACGATCGAAAACATCAATTCGCCCTCTGCTACCAGTTGGCCATCTACTTCCGCCCGAGCTTGCATTTTGCCAAACCAACGTCGTTTAATACATAACAATTCGACTGTCATCACTAACTGATCTCCCGGGACAACGGGACGGCGAAATTTAGCTTTATCAATCCCGGCAAACATACACAAACCTTGCTCAACTTCGGACATCTGGGTTAAAACGATGCCACCCACTTGTGCCATTGCTTCGATAATTAGGACTCCGGGCATAATTGGACGTCCGGGAAAGTGCCCTTGAAAATGGGGTTCATTAAAAGTAACATTTTTAATCCCCACAGCTAGTTTGTCCGGTACATAATCAATAATTCGATCAACTAAAGCAAAAGGATAGCGGTGGGGTAGTAGTTTTTGAATTTCTTCCAAAGTAAAAATGGTTTTTTTGCGCGGGGCGATCGCGCCATCGACTGAGATTTCCTCAGATATCAAGGTATTCGGGCTATTTTCCGTCAATGTGGACATAGGCTCAATGCAATACTTGCGATTTGGGATAAGATGGAACAATTGGTGAGGTAAGCGCCACAATCTTCTGAGCAAGTTGGATATGCAAATTATGGCTGGCTTTATAGGCGAGAAAATGAGCGATCGGCCAAGTTGCTAATAAGCTCAGATCCCCTAATAAGTCTAAGATTTTATGACGTACTGGTTCATTTTCAAAGCGTAAGGGTGGATTAAGCCAACCTGTGGCACTACAAACCAGCGCATTTGCTAATGTTCCACCTTTAATTAAACCAGCAGCACGCAGTTGCTCAATCTGATTAGCTAACCCAAAAGTCCGCGCTGGAGCAATTGTGGTCGCAAAACTGTCTCGCTCTGGGTGCCAAGTATGCCACTGTTGACCGATCGCTGGGAAATCAAAGTCAATTCCGTAGGAAAAACAAGTAGTTGGTGCAGGGAGTGCAGCTACAAAAGCATCACCATAATTTACCCAGATTGGTTCAGTAATGGCATAAATTGGTAGCTCAATCGACATGGTTTGACTTGGTGATCGGACTAATCCGACCTGAGCGATCGCTTCTACCCAAATTTGAGCTGAACCATCAAGTAAGGGGACTTCTGAGCCATCAATTTCGATCCGCACATCATCTACACCCATTCCAGCTAAAGCTGCTAATAAGTGTTCTACTGTGCGGACAGTAGCTTCCCCCTCAATCAGTTCTGTGGAGAGAGTAGTTTGATGAACTGCTCCAACTCGAGCGGGAATGATGGGTTGTTGGGGGAGGTCAACCCGCACAAAATAGCGTCCATCACCAGAATTAGCCGGTAATAGCCGTACTTGAGTAGAAATTCCACTATGTAAACCGATCCCAGAGTGGAATATTTCTTTTGCTAGGGTATGAGAAGGTTTTTGCTCTTTGATCATAGGTTTCCTTTGGTGTATGGATCATTAATCAGGATCATCAATGATCCAAATTGGCATTAGAATCTTTCACCAATACCAAAGTGAATGTGAGTACCCCCTGATTCATTAATCCCGTAATCAACCCGAATTGGACCTAACGGTGATTGAATGCGGACACCCAAACCATAACCGTAACCAGTTCCAGATTTACCTCGAATTCCCGCAGGATTACCTGGAACACTTGATGCTGTTCCTAAGTCACTGCCAAAATCAAAAAATAATGCTCCACCGAGAAAAGCAAATAGAGGAAAGCGATATTCCGCACTAGTTTGGACAAAACTGCGACCCGCACCTAAATCACCTTCGTCATAACCACGTACTGAGTTACTACCTCCCAAAGCAAAAGCTTCATAAGGTGGTAAATCCCCGATCGCAGTTCCAGTTTGGAAATTAAGTGCTAAAGTCTGAGCCCCACGCAGAAAACTGAGATAACGGACAGGCAGATAATAACTATAACTACCTCTGAGACGGGTTAGCAAGATACTTCCTGATCCGACTGGAACAGATTGTTCTGTACTAAAACGGAGAAAATCACCTCGAGTTGGTCGGAGCGGATCGTTACGGCGATCGCGTACTGCTGCTAATTCAAACACCAGCAGGTCGTCACGTCCTGTATGACTAAAACTGAGGTTATTCCCACGTTGATCTCGAGGTCTGAGTACACCATTACTATCAATAATGGAAACTCTCTGATATTCAAATCCCACAGATCCTCTCCATTCGGAAGTTAGGGGATTTGCGCCGAGCGGACGAGTAAAAGTCACCCCCGCACCCAGACGATCTACGCGAGGTTCATCACCATTAGGAAGATAGATGTGGTGTCTGGTGCTGGTAAAAATATTCGATATTGCTCTGCGATCGAACGCATCGACGGTATAGGAGGTGTGGTGAACATCGCCAGCAATCCAAGGATCAGTAAAACTGACATTATACAAAGCACCCCGTTGGGCAATTTGGACTTCTCCTCCCAATTTTTGATTATTACCACCTAAGTTTTGTTGTTGGTAACTTAAAGTCCCAAATAGTCCAGTTGAGGAACTAACCCCAGCACCTGCGGCTAAAGATCCGTTATTTTTTTCAATTACATTCAATACTGCTACTACTTTGCGGGGATCTTGACCTGGATTTAAAGACAATCGGACATCTTCAAAAATCCCCAACCCAAAGATGCGCTGTAAATCTTTCTCCACCACAGCCCGATTGAACACTTGCCCTGGTTTTAATTGTACTTCGCGGGTGATAATAAATTGGCGAGTATGGCCTTTAATCGGCTCTCCTTTAGCATCTGTTTCTTCTCCATCTTTATTTAAAAAGTGGACTTGAATATCTTCCACCACCCCTTCAGCTACGATTAACGTTACTGTCCCATCATCAGCAATTTTCGGTGCTTCCGCATTGATCACCTGGGCTAAAACATAGCCTTTATCTTGATACCACTGATTGAGTTTTTTAATTCCTTGTTGCAAGCTTTTCAAGTTCAGTGGTTTACCATACTGATCTTTGAAGCTATCGGTAATCACACTGTCAGGTAGAACTTGCTTTCCTTCTACTTTAACTGTACTTAGTGGGGCGAAAGGTGTGACTTCAAAAGTTACCCTTACACCTAATGGAGTATCTTCCGGTACTGCTCGCACATTAGCAAAATATCCTGTAGCTAAAATTGCTTGAGTATCTGCTTGTAATTGAGAGCGAGTAGCTGTACGTCCTGGTTGAGTCCGAATCTTTTGAAAAACTAGAATCTTCTAGTTCTCCAGTTACACCTTTTACCACTACTTCAGCCACTAAAACGTTTGGTTCTACCCGATCAGATGGTGTTGATGATGGGTTTGAGGTTGGTGGGAAAATCGGGGTTGAGTTATCTGGAATATTTATTGGTAAAGATCCAGGATTACTTCCTGGTGTAACAGGTTGAGGACTAGGTGTGGTTGATGAAGCTCCAGGATTATTTCCTGGTGTGACCGGTTGGGGACTAGGTGTAGTTGATGAAGTTCCAGAATTATTTCCTGGTGTAACCGGTGGGGAACTAGGTGTGGTTGATGAACTTCCAGGATTATTTCCTGGTGTAACAGGTTGGGGACTAGGTGTGGTTGATGAACTTCCAGGATTATTTCCTGGTGTAACAGGTTGGGGACTAGATGGTTCAGATTCTAAATTCGCTGGTGTAACAGGTTGGGGACTAGGTGTGGTTGGTTGAGGTTGAGACTTTGGGACATTCTCATTCAGAACCGGTGTAGCTATTTTTGCGGGTAATAAGGGCAATTTTGCTTTAGCTGAGTGTTCTGGAGAGTTAGGTAAGATTTCTGTTGGTAGGATGGGCTGGACGGATGGTAATCCTGGGAGGGACGCATCTATATGTCCATTGCCTGATGGGACTCTGTGATTAACATTGTCCTCATTTGTTTGTCCATAAGCAGGATGAGACGGATTTAGTGTTGCTGATGTGGCCAGAACCAACATCAATATTGGAGATAAGCGCATCTTGTTAAGATATTTCAACACTTCCACACACCATAAAGAGCGGTTAGCCCTTGAGATTTTAACTGTTAGATTTTAGGGTTTAGATTGAAAATTTCCAAATCCTATATTTTCCTTTAGAATTGCACAAGGCAAATCAAGGAAATCATCTCACGGCATAGGGAGAAATCTTACCGCATTGATGGAAAAGAAGCGATTAATATCTGGCTTTAATTTGAGCCAGTTTGTGCCAAAACTCTTTCTAATACTTCCTGGTAGGCTTTTTCGATATTTCCCAGATCCCGGCGAAATCGATCTTTGTCCATCACCCGCTGATTGGGATCGCTTTCTCCACTATCCCACAATCGGCAAGTATCGGGGCTGATTTCATCCGCAAGAATAATTTTTCTTTGCGAGTCCAGCCCAAATTCGAGTTTGAAGTCTACTAAAATAATGCGGCACCGCCGGAAAAATTCTGAGAGGATTTGGTTAATTTGCAATGCCTGCTGTTTTAATTCTTCTAATTGCTCTTTAGTCGCGAGTTCTAGCAATAATAGGCGATCGCTTGTCAATAGGGGATCTCCTAGTTGATCATTTTTATAAAAAAATTCTACTAAGGGAAATTTTAGGACTGTCCCTACTCCTAGTCCGGTTTGTTGACATAAACTCCCAGCAGCAATATTTCTGACAATGACTTCGATTGGGAATATTTTTACTGCTTTGACTCTCATTTGGTTAGCTGTCGGACAGTCGATCAAGTGCGTTGCTATTCCTCTTGCTTCTAACCACTGAAATAGCTTTTCTGAAATCTTGCAGTTGATTTCTCCTTTACCCGTTATACTCCCTTTTTTTTGAGCGTTAAATGCCGTTGCATCATCTTTGAAATGAGTCAGCAAAATTTCGGGATCGTCTGTAGTATAGAGAATTTTGGCTTTGCCTTCGTAGATTTTTTGGTGAGCAGACATAGTGATGTTTGGTTTTTGGTTGACTTTGGGTCTGATCCGCGATCGCATGTGATCACATTTGATTAAATTTAGGTTAATATCAGATTAAAACCGATTCCCAGTTTCCTTTAATATTACTTACCCGTTTTTGGGTCTAGTTTTTTATTGGTGGAAACCAAAATTTTGATCGGGACATTTTCAGAAACTTTTAATTTGGCATAAGCATTTTATTCCAGGAGACAATTATGACAGACAAATTTGAATTTTTTCACCCTCGTAGTCGTTACTATGGCAAATTTCAACCTGAAGCTTTATTATTTAATGCCAATTTACAGGAATTTGCCCAACGGATTAGCTATATTTGTAATCTAGAAACTAATGGTAAACTATCCCCAGCCGAATCATATCAACAAATTAAAATGCTCTGGAAACAGCTAAAACGTAGTAAAAAAGAGCTGGGGATTGGGCGTGATTCCTCCTCTGATGAAACAGGTTAGTTTTTTTCTATCCTTTTATTTTGTAGTCATAGTATGAACTCCATCCCAGGACTCAGGTGGAGGATTTTCGAGATATTTTTTAGAGCGTTTAAGATAAATTTCTACAGCTCGATCTCGAGAATTTAGTTGTTCGGCTTCTTGAAAATTATTTAAAGCTGATTTAAAGTCTCTTAACATATAGGCTTTACGTCCAGCACTATAATAATGCAAGAATGCGGCAATATTTGGCTCTAACCCATCGTTGCGATCGCCAATTAATTCATAAATACTCACTGCTTCATGTTTACCTTTGACGCGAATTTTATCTAATTCCCGCACCCAAATGCGATCGCCACATAAATCATAAGTAAATTGACTCAAAATAATATCACACCCATACTCTTTAGTCACACCTTCCAAGCGTGAAGAAAGATTAACCCCATCACCAATCACGGTATAATCCATCCGTTTTTGGGAACCAATATTACCAGAAACTACTTCACCAGAACTAATCCCGATCCCAATCCGAATCAGAGGTTGAGCTTCAATAATTCGACTTTGATTAAACTCTTTTAAACGTCGGCGCATATCTAGGGCTGATTTAACCGCCATCCAAGCGTGATTTTGAGTCAGGGGGAGGGGGGCACCAAAAACTGCCATAATCGCATCTCCAATAAACTTATCGAGAGTACCTTCATGGTTAAAAATTGCCTCTACCATTGTTTCAAAATATTGATTAAGCAACTCTACCACTTGAGTAGCTTCCAGTTTTTCAGTTAGGGTGGTATAACCGCGAATATCAGAAAATAAAATGGTAACTTCCTTGCGTTCACCTACCATTAACGCATCATCACCGAGAGCCATAACTCGTTCCGCTACCCCAGGAGTCATGTAGCGATACATGGTAGTTTTCATCCGCTTTTCTCGACTAATATCTTCTAATACCACTAACCCACCACGGACCCCACCTTCTGGATTAGTTAAAGGATTTACTGTTAAATTAATACTCCGCTCCAGTAGTTGTAGTTGATTTCTTAAAATCGGAGCATTGTCTTTCAATTGACTATTTTTTTCAGCTTTTTGGCTGATCGATTCAGCCCAAGGAATAAAAAGATCAGGCTGATATTGATCAGGAATTGCGAGAATATATTCGTCACCTTGATCTTCTTCTAATCCAGAATGATCAGAATTTTTTGGTTTCAGATACAAACCAACCGTTAAACTTTGTTCAGGCACAAAATGTTTAGCTGCGTTGCTAAGACTATCTTCTAATCGGAACCGCAGATTGTCGATCGGCACAATTTCCCAAACCGAGCGACCAATAATTTTTTGCTCCCACATTTGCAAATTATATTTACCGTTCGCTTTTTGCAGAGGACAACCTAGCAAAGCTAATGCAGCTTCATTAATGGTGACAATCTGTCCTTGCATATCGGTAGAAATAACTGCATCTGATAAACTTTGCAGGATATCTTTTTGATACTGTCTTTCGACTAAGACATTTTGAAACAACTGAGCATTTTCTAAAGCAATACCAGCTTGAATATTAAATGCTCGCATGAACTCTTCATCGGAACTGGTAAAACTCCCTTGATTTTTATTAATTAACTGCGTAACTCCAATTAATTCTCCAGCCGAATTAAACACGGGCATACATAAAATATTGCGGGTATTATAACCGGTTTGTTGATCAGGAGCCGGATTAAAACGAGGATCTTGATAAGCATCAGTAATATTCAGGGATTTACCAGTAGAAGCGACATAACCAGCGATCCCTTTATTAGCAGGAATCCGGATTTCCATTTGGGTTTTGCCATCTGCTTTAGCAACTTTAGTCCACAGTTCACCGGTTTCCTTGCTAAGTAAAAATAGGGTGCTGCGATCGGCTTGCATTAAATCTCGGGCTTGATCCATCACTGATCGGAGTGTGGCTTCTAAATCAAGACTTTGACCAAGCAATTTGGTTGCTTGTAAAAGTGCAGCAGCACCACGTTGATTCCGAGCCGCAGTATAAAAAGATTGACAACTTTCTAGAATAATGCCAATTGAAGCAGCGAAATCACGAAAATGTTGTTCATCTTCTTGATCAAAAGGCGATTCTCCAGCTTTATTTAACAATTGTGCTACAGCTACCACCTGGTTTTTGCTACTAAAAATTGGCATACACAGGAGGTTATGAGTGCGATAGCCGATTTGCTCATCAACTTCTTGATTAAATAAAGGATGACTATAGGCATCAGTAATATTGAGACAAGCCCCAGTATTGGCCACATGACCAACAATTCCCATACCGATAGGAATTCGGATTTCTCTGGGTTTTTCGTCTTCACCTTTGGCAAGTTGAGACCACAACAGACCTTTTTCCTTGTCAACTAAAAAAATAGTTGTGCGATCGGCTTGGAGAATTTGGCCAACTTTTAAGGTAATTGCTTCTAAAACCTGTTCCAGCATACTTTCGAGAGCTTCATTGTTAATTAAGTCAAGGGCTCTCAAAAATTGCTGGAATTCAGCAGTAATAAAGTCGAGCAAGCAGATAAATTCTGGCACAGGCAGATATTTGACACGATGGGTCAATGCCCCCATCCGATTGACTTGAGTCAATGTTGCCAGAACACTACCGACGTTAGAGAATGTCATGGTGGTATATAACCGGAGGCAATGCTAGACGGCTTACACTCTTCTAAATGGATTGCTCCATATCAAGGGTATCTCGTAGCGAAGCGTTTGGCTAAGGTTGGCTAAATTAGATCCGCATACAATACTGTTATAACTTGGGGAATAGATAGTTGGATAATTAAAGGCAATATAATTGGCTGTCAGTTGATCTTTGAGTAATTTAGTCTAAGTGGGATAAATTTTGTAGGGGCGTATGGCAATACGCCCCTACGACATATGGTCAAGATTAGGCGGCTGATGGCATTTGTTTAGAGCAGAGGACAGCTTCATAGTAACGACGTAATTGGCGAGTCGCTGCGGGCCACCCCCATCGTTCGGCTTCTAGACGCGCATGATCGCGCAGGTTTTCCCTTTCTTCTGGATGTGCTAAGAGTCTTTGGGTCGCGGCGATCGCTCCTTTGGGATCATTTGGGTCAAATAAATAGCCATTCACCCCATCGGTGACGATATCTGGTATTCCTCCTGAGCGAGCGGCTACAACCGGACAACCAGCTGCCATAGCTTCGAGCAGAACTAATCCCAGGGTTTCAGTGCGAGAAGGAAAAATAAAAGCATCAGCTGAAGCATAAGCACTAGCTAATTCTCGACCACGGAGATAACCCACAAAATTAGTAGGTGTATCTGCAAAGTGTTCGATTAAAGCTTGACGATGGGGACCATCTCCGACGAGAGCTAATCTCGCGTTGGGAATAGCTGCTAAAACGGGTTTAATTTGATCAATTTCTTTTTCAGCGCCTAAACGTCCGACATAAAGTAATAGAGGACTGTCTGGGTGACCTTGACTTAGACGCGATCGCATTTCTAAACTAGCAAACTCTGGTTGAAAAAATTCTGTATCGACTCCACGTTGCCAGAGGTTAACCCTTTCGATCCCATGAGCTGTCAATTCCTCTACCATTGCGGTGGAGGTACAGAGGTTTAATTCAGCCTGATTATGTCCTGCTCTGAGGAGACTCCATAGCACTTCCTCGAACATTCCCCACCCATAATGATGCAAATATTGTGGTAAGTGAGTGTGATATGATGCGACGATGGGAATATTTAAGGTTTTGCCATAATACAAACCCCCGACCCCTAAAACTGCGGGATTAACGACATGAACAAGATCTGGATCAAATTCAGCTAAGATGTCACCAATCGAGGGACGGGGTAAGGCTAGTTTTAATTCAGGATACATAGGTAAGGGAAATCCAGGAATCCCGTGGATTTTTGCCCCCTCATATTCAGGTATCCCTCCTTCCGGGGCAAAAATTATTACTTGATCGCCAAATCTTTGCAGATATTTAATGGTGTGACATAGACGGGTGACAATCCCATCTACTTTAGGTAAAAAAGTTTCTGTGAATAGAGCGATTCGCATAGGAAAGTGGAAATTACAAAACTGATTAATCCTAATTTTTTTACAGATGGCAAATTGGAGAATGAAAAATAAATAGGTTCGTAGTAAGCGATTAGCGAGCTAAAGCGCTTATTAAAAGCTAGTTATTTAATTTCTATTCCTGAGACATTAGACCAGAAAGCAAAAGTCAAAAACTTCTGTTCGTGGTAAGATATCTGCTCCTTGATGATTGAGTATTGGGGGACTTTAGTCCCTACTACAAACATTTTTGCCAGAAGTCTAATTATCTGCAAAATTGCCACAAAACTCTGAAAAACCATCAGTTTTACTCCTGGGTTTTCCTTGTGGGTAAAATTAAAAGGCAATCAATAAAAATATTTTACCGATTGCCTTGGTTGCTTTTGCCTATTTTTCTCGTCTCCAAGAAACTTTGGGCAGAATTTGGTTTTGATCGACGCGATTTTTGTATTTGATGGCAAAATTCATCAAGGAGTCAAGGAGAGACTCTGATAAATAGTGGGGTTGTAAGCCCAGACTGATCAGGTTAGTATTTTTAGCGTTGAAATAGTGTTCTTCTTTTTCGACTCGGGGGTTATCGAGATGATCGATTTCGACTTTCAACCCTAATGCTAGACCAGCTTTTTGGACTTTGAGAGCTAAATCTCCCACACTGAATTGTTCAGTGAATTGGTTAAAGACTCGAAATTCTCCAGCTTGAGCGGGATTAGCGATCGCTAATTCGACACAGCGCACTGTATCACGAATATCTAAAAATCCTCTCGTCTGCCCACCTGTGCCGTAAACTGTTAAAGGATGTTTGATGGCGGCTTGAATACAGAACCGATTGAGGGCTGTACCAAAGATGCCATCATAGTCAAGACGGTTAATTAATAACTCATCCATTCCAGTTTCATCAGTTAAGACACCGTAAACTACCCCTTGGTTTAAGTCGGTGGCCCGTAAACCCCAAATCCGACAAGCAAACTGGATATTATGACTGTCGTGAACCTTAGACAGATGATACATACTTCCCGGTTGTTTGGGATAGGGTAGAGTATCTTTCCGTCCATTATGTTCAATCGTGATATAGCCTTCCTCAATATCAATATTGGGGGTGCCATATTCACCCATTGTTCCCAGTTTCACTAAGTGGCAAGTGGGAAAATCTGCTTGCATAGCATAGAGCAAATTTAAAGTTCCCACTACATTGTTAGTCTGGGTCAGCACTGCGTGTTCTCGATCAATCATGGAAAAAGGCGCAGAACGCTGTTCGCCAAAATGGACGATCGCTTCTGGGTTAAACTTGTGCAGGGCTTTGCTCAGGAAATTATAATTAGTGATATCACCAATAAATAAATCAATCGATTTACCAGTAATATCATGCCAGCGCTGGAGGCGTTGCTGAATCGGTGCTATCGGGGTAAGGGTTTCCACGCACAGTTCCAGATCCCAGTGTCGCCGGACTAAGCTATCTAAAATACCAACTTCATAACCCTGATTGGAAAGGTACAGGGCGGTTGCCCAACCACAATAGCCATCGCCACCAATAACTAGAACTCTCATCTTGCTATATCTTTTTTGCCGATACTGGCTAAATTTACCAGTTTTGTGTACTCTCCAAACACAATTCTTGTAAATTCTTTTACCTAGCTCGCTTGATCAATTACCTGGGACAATCAGGGGATGGCGATCGGTAAATATACAATATCGTTTTTGGTTAATCCCTAGCATAAGCTACTCTGGCTCAAGATTTGTGTTAATTTCTTTCTCCCTCAAATCTATCAATTAGTCCACCGGAATCGGGCGATCGCTGATAAAAATCTTAATAATCCTAAATCTAACTTGATAAATGTGGTGAGAGTAAATTTAAAATTTCTTGATCATCAAAGGTTTCCGCTAAAGCTAAAA
The DNA here is from genome assembly GCA_963744145.1 of uncultured cyanobacterium. Classification (GTDB taxonomy): domain Bacteria; phylum Cyanobacteriota; class Cyanobacteriia; order Cyanobacteriales; family CAWUOF01; genus CAVUSO01. Next base: position 5,353,417 of record CAVUSO010000001.1, read on the forward strand.
TCCTCTGGGCAAAAGGAGTGTATTGAGGTTCCATCTGTTGTAACTGTTGAGTAACAGTTTCGATCGCGGTAATATCACCGATTTTGGCAGCAGCATAAATCGGAGCTAGTTTTTCGGCATGAGGGATGATTAAATCTTGATCTAATGTCGATTCTGTGGTTAATAGTTGTACATCGGATGATTCATAGAGCCATTCTAATTTTAGGTAGGTTTGCAGATAGATAAATAGTTTTTCAATTTCAATTGGTTTGGGAAGAAAGTCATTACAACCAGCTCCGATACTACTAATTTGGTATTCGGCTAACACACTAGCACTTGAAGCAATAATCACCACTTGCTTACCCTCCGGTAATTGACGAACCCGACGGGTAAATTCAAACCCATCTAGAATGGGCATCACTAGATCTGTAATTACTAAATCTGGCTGAAATTGTGATACTAAAGCTAATGCTTCTTCTCCATTAGTAGCACAGATACATCGAAAACCCAGCGGTTCCAGAATCTCGATCACAATGGAACGGTTAACTTCTTTATCATCCGCAATTAGAACGGTACGTTGTTTCCCTTGGTAACCAATAATTTTACCTGGTTTTTCTGGGCTAACTACACTGGTCAATTGGGTGGCGATCGCTAAGTCTAAATCAAACCAAAAGTTACTTCCCTTACCAGGAATACTACGAACTTGGATAGTGCTACCCATTAAGTTAATGATTTTTTGACTAATCGCAAGTCCTAAACCTGTTCCTTCTGCACGATGGGATTTTGTTCCTACTTGTTCAAAAGGTAAGAAAATTTTTTCTAACTGTTCAGAAGTCATTCCTGCTCCTGTATCTTGAATAGAAAAGCGAATTTTTACATGGGAATCGAATGATTGATTGTCCGATATATTTAAATTTGACTCTAAACATAATACTTCTAGGGTTACACTCCCAACATCGGTAAATTTAATCGCATTTCCGAGGAGATTAATTAGCACTTGACGAAGGCGCTTATCGTCGCTATAAATAGTATTGGGGAGATTACCGCTAGGATGGTAAAATAATTCTATTCCTTTTTGTTGAGCCTTAATCCGTAATAGTTCGGTGATATTATTGAGAAAATAGGGGAGATGGAAATCTTGACAATCAAGCTCCATTTTTTGAGCCTCTATTTTGGAAAGATCAAGGATATCATTAATTAAATCTAACAGATGAGAAGCACATTGGTGAATGACATTAAGACTATTTTTATGTTTGTTTAAATCCTGGGAACGGTGCATGATTTGGGTATAACCAAGAATGCCATTTAAAGGAGTTCTTAATTCGTGACTCATATTAGCTAAAAATTCACTTTTAGCTAAACTGGCGATTTCTGCTACTTCCTTAGCTTTATATAGCTCTTCCTCGGCTTTTTTACGTTTAGTAATATCCTCAATTGTCCCTTCATAGTATAGGACATTACCCCGATGGTCATAGATCGCTTGGACGGTTTCTGAAATCCAAATTATCCTACCATCTTGACGGTAGACTTGGGCTTCAAATTCCAAGGCACTACTATGATAGTGAATTTGTTTTAGGAATTGTTTACGATTTTGCCGATCCACATAAAGCTGTTCACTAATATTGGTAACTTTCTGGATCATCTCCACAGGTGATTCATACCCATAGATCCTTGCTAAGGCGGGGTTGACACTAATATAACGCTCGCTCTCATCAAATTGAAAAATCCCATTAATAGCATTTTCAAAAATACTACGATATTTTTTTTCTGCTTCATTTAAAGCTTGTTCAAATTGATGTCTTTTGCGGAGATTTTTTAGAAAAACTAGCAGCACATACACAACCGTCATGATCACAAATATAGTGAATATTTGTACAGTATAATTTTTATCTTTGAATTCATTAATTCTTTTTTGTAGTAAAATATGTAATCTCGGTAAGATGGCGTCATAAAGATTTATTTGTGCCCGGAGGGATTGCTGTCCTACATTTATATATTCTGGCAAATTGGTTTGATTATTGTTATTTTTGATAAAATAATCATAGATCAGATTAGCAAAGTTATTTGTAGCACGAATACTAACTTCCGTAGTGAATTTTAGTTGGGAATCATAGTTTTTTATATTACTAGAAATAGCTTCAATATTATGTTCAATTAATTCATTATTAGATTTGATCGAGCCATATAAAGCATTTAAGTCTTTTTCTTCTAGATTTAGATTATTGCTAAGATCATATTTTAAAATATTGTTTCCTAAATATAAAGAGCGACTAATACTTTCTATTATTACTGGTAAATAGCTAATCGAGACATTGATCAAATGATAGCTCTCCAGGGTAGGATCAAGAATTAAATTAGTATCATCTCCCACTTGAGCAATTAACAGCAAAACTTCCATAATTATATCTGTATATGCAGATAAATCGTGATTTTGAGAAAATTTTAAATTAAGGAAATTGCTTTTTAAAACCTGCCATTTTTGGTTTAATTCAATTTTAATCGATCGCCATTTATTACTAGTTAAATCAAAGGCTTTATTCAATTTTATTTCCGCAATGGTCAATTTTTGAAGATTTTGGTCTATTTTAGTTTGAAGTAAATTTATATCTCCAGATAAACTGTTATTATTAGGCTCGAATAAATATTGATTTACTTCACTACGATATTCAACCAGATTTTCTAAAACATCTTTCAGTAGATAATTATATTCAATTCCTAATTTTTCTTTTTCAATAAAATCTTTTCCTAAATTAATTTCATAAGTTAGCTGATTAATAACTACTATAAAAGCAACTACAAAAATTATTAAAATAATTATTAAATTAATTGATTCTGTTTTAATAAGTCGATTAAAAAAATTAATTTTCATATACCTGCGTAACTGTTTCTGCTCAGAGAAAAATGAATTGATGACATGGTTTAATTAATCTATTTGCCAGAATAGCTAAAATTTCTATGTCTATCCCAGACATCATAATCAGATTTTTCTAAAAATTTATGTATTCTATTTAACAGTTTTTAGTAAAAAAATATAATTTTTGTACTTTAACATTTTTACCGCTCCATCAGGTTAAGCTAAATTTAAAGTTTTTTAGCTTGATAAATGGGATGTGACTAAATTCAAAATTTCATGATCATCAAAAGCTTCAGCTAAAGCGAGAATTCTCTTCACAAATGGAGTATATTTAGGTTCCATCTGTTGTAACTGTTTAGCAGCAATTTCGATCGCAGTAATATCACCAATTTTGGCAGCAGCATAAATAGGATCAAGTTCCTCAGCAGAGGGAATTATATAAGGTTGATCTGGGTCAGATTCAGTGAGAGATGCTTGTAAGTCTGACGATTCATAGAGCCATTCTATTTTTAGATATTTTTGCAGATACATAAATAGTTTTTCAATTTCAATTGGTTTAGTTAGAAAGTCATTACAACCAGCTTCAATACTACTAAGTTGGTCTTCAGCTAAAACACTAGCACTTGACGCAATAATTATCACTTGGTTTCCCTCCGGTAATTGACGAACCCGACGGGTAAATTCAAACCCATCTAAAATGGGCATCACTAAATCTGTAATCACTAAATCTGGTTGAAATTGTGATACTAAAGCTAATGCTTCTTCTCCATTAGTCGCGGTAATACATGAAAAACCTAGCGGTGTCAGAATATCGATAATAATAGCACGGTTAACTTCTTTATCATCCGCAATCAAGATAGTATGCTGTTTACCTTTATAACCAATAATTTGACCTTGTTTTTCTTGGGTAACGGAACTAGTCCATTGGGTGGCGATCGCTAATTCTAAATCAAACCAAAAGGTACTACCAGCACCAATCACACTATCGACTTGAATCTGGCTACCCATTATATTGATGATCTGTTGACTAATTGCTAGTCCCAGTCCTGTTCCTTCCGCACGACGGGCAGTATTTCCTACTTGTTCAAAGGGTTTAAATAGTTTATGAATTTGTTCTGGGCTAATCCCCACTCCTGTATCTTGGATGGCAAAACGTACTTTAACTGAAGTAGGTATTGATATATTTGGAGATGCTAAGTCTAAAACAATTACTTGAAAAGTAACCTGACCAACATCTGTAAACTTAATGGCATTTCCTAATAGATTTAGCAGCACTTGACGTAACCGTTTATCATCGACCTGAACTGCTTGAGGAAGACTTGGATCAAATTGATAAATTAAATTAATTCCTTTTTGTTCTGCCCGAATTCGCGATAATTCTGTAATATTACTGAGAAAATAGAGAAAATGGATATCTTTCTGATATAGTTCCATTTTCCTGGCTTCAATTTTCGACAGGTCAAGAATATCATTAATTAAATCCAACAGATGACTACCGCATTGATAGACAATATTCACATTATGTTTATGGGAATTTAAGTCCACTGCCCGTTGCATAATTTGGGCATAACCGAGAATTCCATTCAGGGGAGTTCTTAATTCGTGACTCATCGCAGCAAGAAATTCACTTTTAGCTTGGTTCGCTACTTCAGCAGCAATTTTTGCCTGTTCTAGATGAGCTTCTAATTGTTTCCGTTCCGTAATATCCCGGAGAATCACAATATATTGCTGAAAATGCTCTCGTTTTCGTTGGGAAATGGTAGCTTCAATAATTGGTTGATGATCAAGCTGAGAGTGTCGGAGTTTTAAAATTTGTTCACTTCGTCCAGGAAATTCGGCTGGTTGAGCTGGTAAATTGGGGAAAAATTCATTGAGATGATAACCAATTAGTTGGGGTGATGGTCGTTTAAATAGATCAGTTGCTGCTAAATTGATTTGATTGATAATTCCTTCTTCATCTAGCACTAAAACTGTATCTAAAACTGTATCTAAAGCAGTAATAAAAAGATTTTCGGCTTGTTCTTTAGCTGCGGCGATCGCGGTCACTTGTGGTAAACTGGTCCAACAGGCGATCGCGACACTAATAAAGGCAATACTTAATAGTAACACGACCAAGATATTAGCATTAATCAGATTAGAAACTTGATCAACATTAGCTCTAATAAACCACCCAATGGTAGTTGCTCCACATACTAACAGCAGCAAAATAATAATTTGATATTCGACAAAATAGTCAGGCTGATCTGATGTCTGATTTTTCTTGAATTTTAACCACCAACGGGGCTGACAAACAGCAAAAGGTAATCTTCTGATAATTTGATCGGCAGTAAGAATAAAAATAGGACATAAAATTCCCAAAACAAAATTTTGTTTATTCCATGCTGATGCGGTGATTAATAGAACAAAAATTTCCCCAATAAAAATACCGCCAGAAATCCAGGGCCAACGCACTTCTTCTCGATTTCTATTGAGCCAAAGTCCGAGACGAAAGATCATAATAGTTACTAAATAGCTCGTCCCAGTGACAATAACTATTTGATCGACATTTCCCCAAATTAAACAAATAATACTTAAAGTAAAACTCAAAATAATGGCAGGTTGCAAAACTCCTTGATTAGAAACTACCCTAAACACGGTCGATAGATTTCCATCTAAAGCCATCTGATAAAATACCCGGGGGGTATTAGAAACTGCGGTGGCAGAAATTAATAAACATCCAGAGGCAATCAAAAAAGTTATTAAAATGGCAGCATAAGGTCCCCAGAAATGATTAGCACTTGCTAGTAATTGGGCAAAACTACCATCTGAGGTTTGAATGCTTAAACGACTAATCACCCAAGAACCACCAACAAATATGGGGATAATAAACCAGGTTACAAATTTTAAACAGCGTAAAGTAAAATCAGGGTAACGGCTATCTGCGACAAAGGAAGAAGCAGTATCAAACGCATACATGGCATAAGAAGCAAAAAAATACCATTTAGCCCAAATTGGCAAACTGATCCCAGAGAAGTTGGTCGGGAAAAATCCAGGACTATCATGAGCAAAAGCTAACCAACCTAATCCTTGGAGACAAAAGGTCAATAGAAAACCTAAAGCTGGTAGAATAAAACATAAATGCAAAATCGCTAAAGATCTCGTACCGCTAAAAGCAACTATATAGGGTAATACAGTAAATAAGACTTTTAGTGGTAGTTCTGGAGGATGTATTCCTAAAGGAGATAAATTAGCAGTAATTAGATCCGTGAGAACGATCGCATTTAAAGTTGGTACTGCTGACCAACTAAAAGCATAGCCGATCGCTGCATAACGAGCTAACCAGGGATATTTACTTAATAAACGAGTGAGATAAATTGGTGTTCCACCGGATAAATCAGGCCATTTTTCTCCTAAACGTTTGACCTGGAGGTTAAACATAATGGCTATAATAGTTCCAGGTAGCAGCACTAAAATAGCACTTTCTTTTAGGGCTGTATTCAAGTCTGGTGCAATATATAACCAGCCAATGAAATTGCTTAAACTAAAACCTAATGCTTCTATCGGACTCAGGACTCGGGGCAGTCGTCTTTGTAGTTGATCAAGCATATAATTATTAATTGTTCTAAATTGATAGATGGGAGGTAACTAAATTCAAAATTTCCCTGTCTTCAAAAGCTTCAGCTAAAGCCAGAATTTTTTTGACAAAGGGAGTATATTTAGGTTCCATCTGTTGTAATTGTTTAGCGGCAATTTCGATCGCGCTAATATCACCGATTTTCGCTGCATCATAAATGGCAGTGAGTTCCTCTGCACTAGGTATTATATCAGGTTGATCTTGAGGAAATTCTGTGGTTAATAATTGCACATTAGATGATTCATATAACCATTCTAGTTTTAGATATTTTTGCAGATACATAAATAGTTTTTCGATTTCAATTGGTTTAGTTAGAAAGTCATTACAACCAGCTTCGATACTACTAATTTGGTCTTCAGCTAAAACACTAGCACTTGACGCAATAATTATCACTTGGTTTCCCTCCGGTAATTGACGAACCCGACGAGTAAATTCAAACCCATCCAGAATGGGCATCACTAAATCAGTAATCACTAAATCAGGCTGAATTTGTGATACTAAAGCTAATGCTTCTTCTCCATTAGTCGCAGTAATACATGAAAAACCTAGCGGTGTCAGAATATCGATCACAATGGAACGGTTAACTTCTTTATCATCCGCAATCAAGATAGTACGCTGTTTACCTTTATAACCAATAATTTGACCTTGTTTTTCTTGGGTAACGGAACTGGTCCATTGGGTGGCGATCGCTAGTTCTAAATCAAACCAAAAGGTACTACCAACACCGATCACACTATCTATTTGAATCTGACTACCCATCATATTGATGATCTGTTGACTAATTGCTAGTCCCAGTCCTGTTCCTTCCGCACGACGGGCTGCATTTCCTACTTGTTCAAAGGGTTTAAATAGTTTATGAATTTGTTCTGGACTAATTCCCACTCCTGTATCTTGGATGGCAAAACGGATTTTTGTAGTGGTTGCAGTTACTGGACTTATCAACTCTGAATCTAGCACTATTACTCGAAAAGTAACACTACCAACATCAGTAAACTTAATCGCATTTCCTAATAGATTCAGTAGCACTTGACGTAACCTTTTGTCATCTACTTTAACCGCTTGAGGAAGACGCGGATCAAATTGATAAACTAAATTAATTCCTTTTTGTTCTGCCCGAATTCGCGATAATTCGGTAATATTACTGAGAAAATAGAGCAAATGGATATCCTTCCGATACAGTTCCATTTTCCTAGCTTCAATTTTCGACAGGTCAAGAATATCATTAATTAAATCTAGCAAATGACTACCACATTGATAAATAACATTCACATTCTGCTTATGGGAATTTAAGTCCACTGCTCGTTGCATAATTTGGGCATAACCGAGAATTCCATTCAGGGGAGTTCTTAATTCATGACTCATGGAAGCGAGAAATTCACTTTTAGCTTGGTTCGCTACTTCAGCAGCAATTTTTGCTTGTTCTAGATGAGCTTCTAATTGTTTCCGTTCCGTAATATCCCGGAGAATCACAATATATTGCTGAAAATGATCTCTTTTGCGTTCGGAAATTGTTGCTTCAATAATTGGTTGCTGATAAATCTGGGAGTGTCGGAGTTTTAAGATTTGTTCACTCCGAGTCGGAAATTCGGCTGGTTGGGCTGGTAAATTGGGGAAAAATTCGTTGAGATGATAGCCAATCAGTTGGAGCGATGGTAGTTTAAATAGGTCGGTTGCGGCTAAATTGATTTGACTGATAATTCCTTCTTCATCTAGCACTAAAACTGTATCTAAAACTGTATCTAAAGCAGTAATAAAAAGATTTTCGGCTTGTTCTTTAGCTTCAGCGATCGCTGTTACTTGTGGTAAACTTGTCCAACAGGCGATCGCGACACTAATAAAAGCAATACTTAAAACTAATACCACCAAAATATTAGCATTAACTATCCCAGAAGCATGATCTATTTTGGCCCGGAGAACCCAACCAATTGTAGTGGCACTAACTACTAAAAAGAGGAGAATGATAATTTGATATTCAACAAAATGTTTAGGCTGGTTAACAGTCTGACTTTTCCGATGCTTCAACCACCAACTGGGATGACAAATCGCTAAAGGCAAATTACGGATCATTAAATCTGCGATTAAAATAAAAATTGGCAAAAGGAGTCCGATCGCAAAATTATATCGATCCCAAGCTGTTCCTCCAACGATCAGAATCATAAATTCAACTATACCAACCACCCCAGAAATCCAGGGCCAACGCACCTCCGGTCTATTTCTACTCAGCCATAATCCGATATGGAATACTATAATTGTGACGACATAGCTAGTTCCAGTTACCATCACAATTTGAGTAGTATCTCCCCAAATTAAGCAAATAATACTCAGTAAAAAACTCAACAAAATAGCTGGTTGTAAAACACCTTGCCGAGAAACTACTCCAAATACGGGAGATATATGTCCATCTAGAGCCATTTGATAAAATATCCGAGGACAGTTACAAACAGCAGTTGCTGCAATTAGTAAACATCCAGATGCCATCAGAAAGGTAACTAAAATTGCCGCAGGCGGTCCCCAAAAATGATTAGCAGTTGCAACTAACTGTAAAAAATCATTATCTGATCGATCCAGCGATAAACGACCAATTAGCCAAGAACCACCCACGAATATGGGGATAATGAACCAAGCTGTGAATTTTAAACAACGTAAAGTAAAATCAGGATTACGACTATCTGCGACAAAGGAAGAAGCTGTGTCGAAACTATAAATAGCATAGACTGCAAAAAAATACCATTTTGCCCACAGTGGTAAATCGATCGCGGGCACACTGGTAGGTAAAAATCCCGGACTATCACTAGCCAAAGTTAACCATCCTAAACCTTGCACACAAAATGTTAATAAAAACCCTAATGCAGGTAAGACAAAACATAAGTGTAAGATGGCTAAAGTTCTGGTGCCACTAAAGGCAACTATATAAGGTAATGCTGTAAATAAGATTTTTAGGAATGTGGCTGGAGTATGTATTCCTAAAGGCTCAAGATTGGCAGTAATTAAATCAGTGAGAATAATGGCATTTAGAGGTGGTACTGATACCCAGTCTAAGATATAGCCGATCGCTGCATAGCGTGCTAACCAAGGATATTGACTCAATAAACGAGTGATATAAATTGGTGTACCACCAGCTAAATCGGGCCAATGTTCTCCTAAGCGTTTAATCTGGAGGTTAAACATGATACCCATGATTGCTCCAGGTAACATGACGAAAATGGCATTTTCTTGGAGTGCCGTATTCAAATCTGGTGCAATATATAGCCATCCAATTAAACCACTGAGACTAAAACCTAATGCTTCTAAAGGACCAAGAATGCGGGGCAGACTTCTGGAAAATTGTTGATTTATCATATAATCATGAGTGCTTTACTAAGTTGATAAATGAGCGGATACTAAATTCAAAATTTCCTTATCTTCAAAAGCTTCAGCTAGAGCGAGAATGCGATGCACAAAGGGAGTATATTGAGGCTCAATCTGTTGTAAATGTTTAGCCGTACTTTCAATGGCTGCAATATCACCAATTTTAGCTGCTTCATAAATAGGGGCTAGTTCCTCCGCACTAGGAATGATATAAGGTTGATCTGGTTGGGATTCTGTCGTCAATAGTTGCACCGTTGCTGATTCATACAGCCATTCGATTTGGAGATATTTTTGCAGACTGAAAAATAGTTTTTCAATTTCCATCGGTTTGGGGAGAAAATCATTACAACCTGCTTCAATACTGCTAACTTGATCCTCGGCTAAGACACTGGCACTCGAAGCAATTATTACCACTTGATTCCCCTTCGGTAATTGACGGACTCGACGGGTAAACTCAAACCCATCCAGAATGGGCATCACTAAATCTGTAATCACTAAATCAGGCTGAATTTGTGATACTAATGTTAATGCTTCTTCCCCATTAGTAGCTGGGATACACTTAAAACCCAGAGGTGCAAGAATATCGATCACAATCGCGCGGTTGATTTCTTTATCATCAGCAATCAGAATGGTACGTTGTTTACCTTTGTAACCGATAATTTGTCCTTGCTTTTCCTGGGTAATTTGATTTGTCCATTGGGTGGCGATCGCTAGTTCTAAATCAAACCAAAAGGTACTACCAACACCAAGAATACTATCTACTTGAATTTGACTACCCATGAGATTAATCATTCGTTGACTAATCGCAAGTCCCAGTCCTGTTCCTTCCCCACGACGGGATTTATTTCCTACTTGTTCAAAAGGTTGAAATAGTTTGTAAATTTGCTTAGAGCTAATCCCCACTCCTGTATCTTGAATAGAAAAGCGAATTTTAACTAGATGACTTTCTGATTCGGCGGTCGGTATTTTCAGTTCTGAGTCTAACATGATCACCTGAAAAGTAACACTACCTTGATCAGTAAATTTAATTGCATTGCCCAGTAAATTAATTAGCACTTGACGCAGACGTTTTTCATCGGCTTTGATCACCTTGGGAAGGTTTGGACTTACTTGGTAATAAAAATTAATTCCCTTTTGTTCAGACCGAATCCGGAATATTTCGGTAATATTAGTCAGAAAATAAATTAAATGAACATCTTTAAAATAAAGCTCCATTTTCCGGGCTTCTATTTTAGAAAGGTCAAGAATATCATTAATTAAATCTAGAAGATGGGTCCCACACTGATGAATAATATTCACATTGTTTTTATGAGAATTTAAGTCCTTAGTACGTTGCATGATTTGGGTATAACCCAGAATTCCATTCAAGGGAGTTCTTAACTCATGACTCATGGAAGCTAGAAATTCACTTTTAGCTTGATTTGCTGTTTCCGCTGTAACTTTTGCTTCTTGGAGACGTAATTCTAGTCTTTTGCGTTCTGTAATATCCCGCAGAATCACTATATATTGTTGAAGCTGAGTTTTTTTTCGTTGCGAAATTGTTGCTTCAATAATTTGTTGAGATGGGTTTCGCTTCAAACTACAATATAACTGTGGATTTAAGGTTTGTTCACTCCGAGCCGGAAATGCTTCTGGTTGATTTGGTAAATCTGGAAAAAACCGATTGAGATGATAACCAATTAAATGTTCAGCATTGACTCCAAAAAGTTCAGTAGCTGCGAGATTAGTTTGTTCAATAATTCCATCAGTATCTAAAACTAAAACAGTATCTAAAACTGTATCGAGAGCAGTAACAAATAAATTTTCTGCTTGCTCTCTAGCTTCGGCGATCGCGGTCACTTGTGGTAAACTAGTCCAACAGGCGATCGCGACGCTAATAAAAGCTATACTCAGTAGCAAAACTACAAAAATATTGGCATTAACACTACTCGAAATTTTATCGATTGTAGCCCGCAGAAACCAGCCAATTGTGGTGGCGCTACAAACTAATAACAGCAGAACAATGACCTGATACTCGACAAAACTGTTGAAACTACTAATTGCTCGATTTTTCTGAATTGTTAGCCACCAAGTCGGATGGCAGATGGCGAAAGGAAGATGTCGGATCACTGAATCTGCCATTAAAATAATCATGGGCAGGAAGAGTCCAATTATAAAATCTTGCCGATTCCATGCTAATCCACCTACTACTAAAATTGCCAATTCAACTACACAAATTAATCCGGTAATTTGAGGCCAAAGAACTTCTGATCGATGTTTACCTAGCCATAGCCCTAGATGTAAGATCATGATCGTTAATAGGTAGCTAGTACCTGTGATCATCACAATCTGAGTAACATTTCCCCAAATTAAACAGATTATACTTAAAGTAAAACTGGCCAGAATTGCCGGTTGCAGGACACCTTGACGAGAAACTACTGTTAATACGGGAGATAGGTGTTGATCGAGAGCTAGTTGATAAAAGATCCTGGGACAGTTAGACACCGCAGTTGCCGAAATTAGCAAGCATCCAGACGCCATCAGAAAAGTGACCAGAATTGGAGCTGAAGGTCCCCAAAAATATTGAGCTGTTGCTAAGAGATGGGCAAAATCATTGTTTTCTAGGTTAGGGTTAGTAGCTAAACGACTCATTAACCAAGAACCGCCCACAAATATTGGTATAATTAACCAAGCCGTAAATTTTAAACAGCGTAAAGTAAAATCAGGACGACGACTATCTGCCACAAAAGATGAGGCTGTATCACAGGAATAAACGGAGTAGCTAGCAAAAAAATACCACTTTGCCCATTGTTCAAAAGTTAACTGTGGTAAATGAGTCGGAAAAAAATTCGGGCTATCAGTGGCAAAAGTTAACCATCCCAATCCTTGCACGCAAAATGTGAGTAAAAAGCCAATTGCAGGTAGGATAAAACATAAGTGTAAAATTGCTAAAGCGCGGGTGCCGCTAAAAGCAACAATATAAGGTATTACTGTAAAGATAATTTCTAGGAAAGTTTGTGGGCTAGATATTTCTAAAGAGCCAAGATTTGCTTGGATCAGATCAGTGAGGATAATAGCATTTATTGGTGGTATTGAGACCCAGGCTAAGATATAGCCGATCGCTGCATAACGCACTAACCAAGGATATTGACTTAATAATCGAGTAATATAAATTGGTGTACCACCAGCTAAATCAGGCCATCTTTCTCCTAAACGTTTCACTTGGAGGTTGAGCATAATACTAACTATGCTGGCAGGTAACATGATGAAAATTACGTTTTCTTGCAGGGCTGCATTCAAGTCTGGTGCAATATAAAGCCACCCAATTAACCCACTTAAACTAAAACCTAATGCTTCTAATGGACTGAGAATTCGCGGTAGATGTCTTGGCAATTGTTGATCAAGCATATATTTTTTCCCTGGTAAAAGTGTAGGTGAAAATACTCTGAAAATATTGGCAAGTAGATTGACTAAAAATGCCAGTTTTTTGATCAAATATGATCCTAATTTTTTCCCAAAATAATTGAGATTATTTGTCGTTACATGAATCTTATCATAGTAATTAGAACGGGTAAATTTGCCGATGGTTCCAGCCAATAGAATTAGATTACCCTAGGGCGATCGGAAAATAACTATTTTCTGACTGGTACAATCAAGCTACTAGAACCTTGACCTAGCAAGGATATTAAAAATATTTCAGAATTTGTAATCTAGGAAACATCTTTTTTTTTAAAAGTATAGTATTAGGTAAGAAATGAAAGGAAAACAGCTAAGATCAGGCGTAAAGATAGTTTTCTTTTTTAATAGCACCTGCTCCCTTTAGATTGATACATAGGATTCTACTAAATTTAGAATTTCTTTATCTTCAAAAGAATCAGCTAACGCTAGAATGCGATTGACAAAAGGAATATATTTAGTATCAATCTCTTGTAAGCGTTTAGCTTCTTCTTCGATCGCTGTAATATCACCGATTTTTGCCGCGGCATAGATTTGAGCTAATTCTAGAGCAGGTGGTACAATTAGGGTGGTGTTTTCCAGGACTGATGCTAAACTGGTTGATTGATGATCTAGGGGCAATGTTGATTCATAAACCCATTCAATTTTGAGATATTTCTGAAAATAAAAGAATAATTTTTTGATATCAATCGGTTGGAAAATAAAATCATTAAAATTAGCTTTGATCCGATTAACTTGCTCAGGGGATAAACCCTGATTAGTAGCAGCAATAATCACGATATGATTAAATTTCGATAATTTCCGTAAACTCTGGGCAAATTGAAAACCATCAAGAATTGGTATTTCTAAATCTGTGATAATTAAATCGGGACTAAAGTATTTTACTTGAGTTAATGCTTCTTCCCCATTAGTTGCTTCCATGCACTCAAACCCAATGGGTTTAAGAATATCGAGGAGAATTAAACGATTTTCTGGGTTGGGATCAACAATTAATATTTTGCGTCGTTGACCTTGATAACCAACAATTTTTCCTTGATCCGCAATAGGGGCAGTATTTTTCCATTCAGTTGCGATCGGAAATTCCAGTTCAAACCAGAAGGTACTTCCAAATCCAGGAGTGCTACTAACTTCAATCTTACTCCCCAGGATATTCACAATTTTTTGGCTGAGTGCCAGTCCTAATCCCGTACCTTTTTGTCGTCGATAAACACTACTAACTTGTTCAAAGGGTAAAAAGATTGTTTCAATTTTTTCCGGAACAATACCTAACCCTGTATCTTGAATAGAAAAGCGAATCTTAACGTGAGAATCTCTTAATTCTAAAATAGTTACGTCGAAGGTAATACTACCTATCTCTGTAAACTTTACCGCATTATCCAGGAGATTCATTAACACTTGTCGCAGATGTTTATCATCAACTTGGATCGCAGTAGGTAGATTTGAGCTTACTTGATAATGAAAATTAATCCCTTTTTTCTGGGCATGAGTGCGGGACAGTTCAATAATATTACTGAGAAAATAGGGTAAATGAACATCTTTGGGTTCTAGCTCCATTTTTTGAGTTTCGATTTTAGAAAGATCGAGAATATCATTAATTAAACCCAGCAGATAGGTGCCACATTGATAAATAATATTCACATTATTCTTATGCAGATTTAGGTCATTAGCGTGTTGCATCAGTTGTGCTGCACCCAAAATTCCATTCAAAGGAGTTCTTAATCCATCACTGATCGATGCAATAAAATCGCTTTTAGCTTGATTAGCGACTTCTACTGCTACTCTTGCTTCATCCAGATGTACTTCTAATTTTTTCCGATCGCTCAGATCGCGCAAAATCACGATATATTGGGGAAGCGCATCTTTTTTTACTTCCGCAATTGTTACTTCAATAATTCTTGAGGGCTGAGGTAGAGATAGATTGCTAAAAACCCCTAAGTGTAGAGTTTGCTCACTCCGAGTCGAGAAAAATTCTGGTTGATTTGGTAAATCGGGAAAAAACTGATTGAGATGATAACCAATTAACTGCTCCGCATTGAGTCCAACCATTTCAGTAGTGGCTGGATTAATTCGACAAATAATTCCAGTTTCATCTAACAATAAAATTGGCTCGTTCACTAGATTTAAAGTTTTGATCAACAGAGTTTCAGCTTGGTCTTTAGCCGCAGCGATCGCCGTAATTTGGGGTAAAATAGTCCCGCAGGCGATCGCCACACTAATCAAAGCAATACTTAGCAATAAAATTACAAAAATATTGGTGTTTATACTACTATAAAAATGATCTAGTCGGCCTCTGAGCAACCAACTGATTGTAGTTGCACCACCAACTAATAACAGCAGCATGATGACTTGATACTGGATCAAATGAGAAAAATGGCTCATTGTTTGATTTTTCTGAGGACGGAACCACCAATCAGCAAGAAAGATTGCCAAGGGGAGACGACGAATAAATAGATCGATCATTAAAATTACCATCGGCAAGAGAAGTCCAATCACAAAATTTTGCCGATTCCAAGCTAACCCACATACTACTAAAATGACACATTCAGCGACAAAAATGCCACCAGAAAGCCAAGGCCAACGCACTTCGGTGCGATCTTTACCTAACCATAGTCCCATGTGTAAGATCATCATGGTTAACAGGTAGCCCGGACCTGTAATCATCACAATCTTAACCAGAATTGATGCAGACGGCGGGATAATGCCCTAACCAAGGATCGGGGCTGAACAGTCGAGTGATATAAATTGGCGTTCCACCAGCTAAATCCGGCCATTTTTCGCCCAAGCGTTTCACTTGTAAGTTGAGCAGAATGCCGACGATGGTAGCAGGTAAGATGACTAAGGGACTAAGAATGCGGGGCAGACGCCTGGGTAATGGTTGATTGAGCATGATGATGGTGAATTTTATCTAGAGCTTGAAAATAAATCTTTTGCCCTGAACAAAAGATTTATTCGTAGCAAAATTGCCAGCTATAATTCAATTGTAATTGATCGCCATCCCCAGACTATAATTAAATTAGGATTAAGGGCGATCGCTTGCTGGCCAAGGAATACTGACAGCGCGTAAAAATGCAGCGCTTTCTTCAGGTAAAGTAGTATTAATAAACATTCCCGTTCCTAATTCAAATCCAGCCGCCACAGAAGTTCTGGGTATCAGTGCTAAATACCAATGAAAATATGAAGCACTTTCATCTGCTGTCGGGATCGAGCGAATGGTATAGTTATAATCGGGATTATTTAAGCCATAGAAAAGTTTTCCTAGTAAAATTTTCAACATTTTTGCTAAGTCAGTAATTTCCACATCAGTAATTTCATCAAAAGAAGATGTATGGCGGCGCGGAAAAATCCAGAGATGAAAGGGAGAAAGGGCAGCGTAAGGGATAAAAGCAACAAAATGTTCTCCTGCAACCACAATTCTTTCACCAATGGCGATTTCCTCTTGTAAGGTCTGGCAAAAAATACATTCACCTGTATCATCAAAATAGCGAATCGCTTCTTGAGCCCGAATTCGCAATTGATAGGGTACGATTGGTGTTCCCGCTAGTTGGGAATGTGGATGTTCCAAAGAAGTTCCAGCCGCTTTCCCATGATTTTTAAAAATAATGATGGTCTCTACCCTTGGATCTAGTTTGAGGGTGCTGTATCTTTGACGATAAACTTGCAAAATATTAGCGATATCCTCTAGATCCATCAATGCGATCGTCAAATCATGTCGGGGATGTTCGATAATAACTTCGTGAACCCCAACTCCTGATAAGCACCGATTCATCCCTTTTACTTGTCTGACTCGTTCTCCCACATTAGAGAGTGCTGGAAATTTATTAGCTACAGCACGCACCCTCCAGCTATTTCCATCGCTGATCCGCAATGATTCTGGTCCTGTAATTAGTTCGTTTCCCAAACAAAACGGACAATCTGACCGATACTGGGGCATTTCAATCGCTTTGGTAAAAGCTGAGGCAAATTCGTCGGGTCTTTTCGACCTTTCTGTCGCGATGATTACCCAGTCTCTGGTAATGGCATTTAACCTAATTTCTGACATTACTATCCTCTCTGTAAATATATATGTACGGTTTGGCAATCAATTTTCTAAAATTTCTTGCCTTTGCTGGAATTTAGTGCTAGGATATACTTACTTAGTACGCTTAAGATAATGATATTTTAGATATATTAATAAAAAGCGATCGCGATCAGTAATGTGATCGCGATCAGTAGACCAGAAAGCCAAAATAACTAGGACGGATATCTTACCGATCCAATAACTTGTTTAAGTCTGCGTGAGCTTATGAAACAACCAAGTCACAAAAGATAAAACAATCGAGCCAAAAAAAGCAGGCCAAAACCCATGTATGCTAAAACCATAACGTGCTGTGACGAATCCGACTAGAGACAGGGTAATCGCATTCACCACTAATAGAAAGAATCCCAAAGTAAGAACAGTCAGGGGCAAGGTAAAAAATACCAATATGGGTCTGACTACAGCATTAGCTAGCCCCAAAATGATGGCAGCAATCAGCGCACCACCAATGCTCTTAACATCAAAACCTGGTACTATATAGGATGTAATTACCAGGGAGATCGCGGTGATTAGCCAAGTTAATAAAAAGTGTGGCATAAGTGCTTAAAAAAACGTCTATATATAAGTATAAGCGATCTGATGGGTAGCTTCTGACCAATCAAAAAGCTGGTGAGGCTAGTGGGACATTTGGCTGTACTACTATGGTTTTCTTGATTATTTTTGGGAGTGAATATTTTAATCTGATTTTAATTAAAAAAGTCAAGTAAATCATGTAATAATATAACATAGTTTACCTAAAATTAATGATGATTCGCCAACTAACTGCTTTTGTAATAGCACTATTTTTGTTGATTTTGTCTTTACCAGCGATCGCTTTAGATCATCCAAGTTTCACCTCCTTTAATAGTGTCGAGCTGACCAATCGTGACTTTTCTGGACAAGATTTACATACAGCTGAATTTGCTAGTGCAACGATCGAGAAAAGCAATTTTGCCAATACTAATTTAACCGGATCGGTTTTCAGCACCTCAGTAATAAATCAGGTAAATTTGCATGGTGCAAATCTCACTTATTCCATGATTGATCAAGTAAAATTTATCAACAGTGATTTAAGTGATGCAATTTTGGTAGAAACAATTTTATTGCGAACTATTTTCACCAATGTTGATATTACTGGAGCTGATTTCACGGATGCGATTTTAGACGGTCTCCAAGTGAAGATTTTATGTGAGCAAGCATCTGGAGTAAATTCAATCACTGGTGTATCAACTCGTGATTCCCTTGGTTGTGATTGACTTGGTTGTGATGACTATTTTAGTATTTCTAAACATAAATGACGAAAATGATCACCGCGCTGTTCAAAGTTTTGATATTGATCAAAACTAGCACAAGCAGGAGAAAGTAAAACCACACGAGCATTGAGGATTTGAGCCATTTCCCGCGCTTTTAATACTGCTTGTTCCATTGTTTCGACAATTTCGTAACGAGAATGATGGATATCTTCTAAGCGTTTGGCAAAAACTCCAGCCGCATCACCAATTAATAATACAGCGGCAGTTTTAGTTTGGATCGTATTGATCCAAGCGGTATCATCTCCAGCTTTTGCTTCTCCACCAGCAATTAAAATTACTGGTGCATTAACAGCAGCTAATCCAACTTGAGCAGCATCATAATTAGTGGCTTTGCTATCATTAATAAAATCTACTCCTTGCCAAGTACAGATATATTCAAGACGATGGGGAACTCCGGGGAAAGTATCAATCGCTTGGGCGATCGCTTCTTTTTCTATTCCTGCTAATTTCGCTGTAGCTACAGCCATTAATAAATTTTGTAAATTATGTTCACCCACCATTTTTAAAGTTGATGCGGGTACTACTTTTTCTCCCAGAGCAATCACCCAATCATCCTCAAGATAGATCCCCCAGTTGGGATCACCTAACAGATGCGCTTTCCCTTTCACACTGGTCCAGAAAGCATCGGGCCATTGTTCTAAGCCGAGATTACGGAGATAAGCATCATCACCATTAAATACCTGCAACTCTGATTGTTTGAGGAGATGAGCTTTAATATTGTAATAATTTTCTAGAGTTTGATGACGGTTGAGGTGATCGGGGGTGAAGGTTGTCCAGACACCGATTCTTGGTGCCACATTCGGAGATGATTCAATTTGATAGCTACTAATTTCGGCAATTACCCAATTAGGAGGAGTTTTGCGTAGAGCTACCTCACAAATAGCATAACCAATATTACCACAAGCAGGAGCATCAAAACCAGCAGCTTGGAATATCGCTGAAACTAAAGCAGTGGTAGTAGTTTTACCATTAGTCCCAGTAATTCCTACCCAAGGACGAGTTTGGAGATGACGCCATGCTAGTTCAACTTCGCCAATGGTGTCAATCCCTAATTCCCTAGCACGAACTAATGGGGGTAAATCCCAAGGAACACCAGGACTAACGACAATTAACTGAGGAGGATCGGGAATATCTGGGTGAAAAGAATAACCCAATTGCACATTAATGTCTTCTGTAACCAGTTGTTGTTGATATTGGTGCAGGGTTTCCGAGTCAGTGCGATCGCTCACCGTCACTTTCCACCCTTTTTGTTTCAGCAATCTTGCGGCTGTGATCCCTGATTTTCCCAGCCCGATAACATGAGCATTAGACATATTGATAGATATCCCTGGGTTAGCTTTTTAATGTTATCAGACTATGGGATATTTTTTAAGTTTTAACAATCGGACCAAAATCGGCTAAAACGCGAGCGTGATTGCGTAAGAGTCCGAGTAGATTTAAACGATTACGTTTGATCTCTGGATCTGAGTCCATCACTAAAACGCTATCTGGACCATCAAAAAAATTGCTAACCGTGGGGGCAATTTGAGTTAACGCTGTCACTAATTGTTGGTAATTGCGTGATGCTTGAGCAGCTTGGGTTTGGGGTAATAACTCAATCAGTGCATCATAGAAATCTTGTTCACAGGATTTTTGGAATCGGGCTGGATTTACTGCTATTTTAGCATCAAGTTGGCGAGAATCTAAGTTTCCTTGAGCCGCTAGACGAGTGGAACGATTCACCGTTTCATAAATCTGGTCTAAACTATTATTAATGCGGATATTTTGGAGGAATAGAGCGCGATCGCGGGTATCGAGTAAATCTGTTAATGCTCTTTCTGCATATTCCGGATCATTTTCTCCTAATACTGCACTAACTAGATCATAATCAATTCCTTTTTCTTCTTGTAATAAGGTGCGTAGACGTTGGGAAAAGAATTCTTGCAGTTGGTTAAATAATTCTGGGGAAGCTTTAGGATGATTGGCGATAATTTGCTGAATTAATTCATATAAATTAAGGGATAAATCAGCACTCCAGATCATATTAATAATCCCATTCGCAGCACGACGCAAAGCAAAGGGATCAGAAGAACCGGTCGGGAGCATTCCTAAACCGAAGATACTAATCAGAGTATCGATTTTATCAGCGATCGCAATAACTTGACCGACAATAGTTTGGGGTAAGCGATCTCCTGCACCTCTGGGTAAATAATGCTCAAAAATCCCCGTCGCAACTGCTTCTGATTCCCCACTAGCAAGAGCATATTTTTCTCCCATAATTCCTTGTAGCTCTGGGAATTCATAGACCATCTGGGTAACTAAATCAGCTTTACAGAGCAAAGCAGCACGATTAATATTAGTGCGATCGCTTGCTTCTATCTGTAGCTGTTGACTAATTAATTCTGCATTTTTTGCTAATCGGTCTACCTTCGCTCCCATTGACCCTAATGCTTCTTGAAATGTCACTTTTTCGAGTAAGGGTAAATATGCTTCTAAAGGTTTAGCTAAGTCAGTTTGATAGAAAAAATTTCCATCCGCTAATCGGGCACGAATCACTCTTTCATTACCAGCAGCGATCGCCGCTGATTTCTGGGGATCGCCATTGGAAATAGTAATAAAATAGGGTAATAATTCCGGAGAGTCTTGACTTTTATAGATGGGAAAATAACGCTGATGGGTTACCATCACAGTTTTAATGACTTCCGATGGCAAATTCAGAAATTCTACATCAAATTTACCAACTACAGCCGTGGGAAATTCAACTAAGTTAGTCACTTCCGCTAGTAATTGCGCTGGAATTTCTGCCCAACCACCAATTTGAGTAGCAGCATCGCTAATTGCTTGTCTAATCTTAGTTTGACGTACTTCTGGAGCAACATCGACATACCCACTAGCTAGAAGTTCTACATAATTTTCTGCATGACTAATAATAATCGGTTGGGGATGTAAAACTCGATGTACTTGGGATCTGCGATCGCTTGTTACTGTCTCACATCCATTGACTAATTCGATTGGTAATAGAGTATCATCTAATAAGGCAACCAACCAACGGATCGGACGCGGGAATTTTAGATCCCCATCAGACCAGCGCATTAACCGTTTACCTTCTAATTTAAAGATCCATTCGGGAATTAATTGGGTCAGAATCGCAGCGGTAGGATGTCCAGGGATATGTTTACGGATAAAGACAAAATCACCTTTGTCCGTGGGACGAATTTCCAGGGTATCTAATTCTACCCCCTGTTTTTTGGCAAATCCAACTGCGGCTGGTGTTGGTTTACCATTTTTGAAAGCAGTGGTAGCAGGTGGACCTTTGATTTCTTCTTGTCGATCGGGTTGTTGGAGGGGTAAACCCTTGATTAATATCGCCAGACGACGTGGTGTAGCGTATATATTAATAGTATCGTTAGTTAATGAGTGTTCAGCCAGACTAGCGGGAAGACGAGATTGCCATTGGGCGATCGCTTCATCAATAAAGGTCGCGGGTAATTCTTCTGTACCGACTTCTAATAAAAACGTAGCCATATATTACGGTGATTTACTGCTGGACTGGACATAAAAAGCTGGTTTAAGTAGTTTACAATATTTTCTCTGCTCACAACCCGACCTCTCAAATAAGTGGGATAACTCTTGTGGGACAGACATCTTGTCTGTCCTATTTACCAATTTAAGACAAAACTCACCAATTAAAGGTCTGGACTTTGGCAAAATTTCAGCTATAATACATAACATGATAGTTTATACATTGTTAATCATCCGTCCCTACCCACCTGGGTGAGCCAGCTAGAGGAAGCAAGTCTACCATCAAAGGGTGTAGTTTGATACAAACCAGAAGTTAAATTGTGATAGCTTACTGGGGGTGAGATACTTCTTTACCTAGCTGTAATAACGCTTTTATATTCTCAGAAACATAATTGTAAAATTGTCCATTGCCAAGGTGACAAGCACAAACAAAACCGCTCTACTGTGCTTGTTTAAATAAAATTCTGGCGTAAATAACCCAAAGGGGTGAAACTACCTTCCAAAAGCTTGAAAAAGCGAGGAGAACCTCGTTTAAATAAAGAGGTTCCAGACTTATTGAAATCATTTTTAATTTTGACTAACCGCGATCGCACGGGGGTTAGTTAATTTTGTTTATTTATTGACACTCTTTAGGAGTGTTAAGAGAGGTTTTTGTTGTTTTTTAAACAACTACCATTCAACGGAATTGTCAATTAATTAGGAGTAGGAACAGTCTGGGTCGACCAGGTTGGATTTTTTGTATGAAAACCATAAAAAGAAGACCCTATTTGGGTGAAACAGATCGAAAAGCGATCGCAGATTTTCTCAATGCTTATGAAGCTCATAGTCAACTGGAGCAAGATCAATCTGTTTCACAAATTCATCGAGAAATAGATGCTCCAGGGGTAGATAAGACTCAAAATTTGCGTTTGTGGGAAGATGAAGATGGTAAATTAATGGGTTTTGGATATTTATATATGCTCAATCCCAGCCCAGTAATTGATGCTTATCTTTCCCTCTGTGTAGAAAGACCAGAGATCGGAGAAAATGACTTTAGTGCCCATGATTTAGCAAGAGATATTATTAACTGGGGTGAAGAGCGGTTACGAGAAGTGGGCAAAAAAGTAGATTTACCAGTTAATCTACGTTTCTGTGTTCATGAGGATCGGAAGGATCGGATTTCCTTGTTAACGGAAAGAGGATTTAAAGTTGATCGTTACTATTTGACCATGAAGCGATCGCTAAATCTAGATATTCCCTTACCACAATTTCCGGCTGGGTTTAGATTATCTCATCGCACTAAAAAAGGAGATTTACAAGCTTGGGTGGAGCTATTTAATGAGTCATTTATTGACCATTGGAATCACCATGACTTAAATATTGCAACTTTAAAACATTGGTTAAATGATCCCAACTATAATCCTGAACTGGATTTAATTGCGATCGCACCGAATGGCAAATTTGCAGCTTTTTGTTACTGTAATATTAATCCCATTGAAAATTTGCGGTATGGACATAACGAAGGTTGGATTGAATGGTTAGGAACACAGCGTAATTTCCGGAAACTGGGTTTAGGAAAAGCCATGTTGTTAGCTGGGTTACACTGTTTAAAAAAAGCTGGTGTTGCTACAGCAAAATTAAGTGTGGATGCGGACAGTTTGACGGGTGCTACTAGACTCTACGAATCGGTTGGGTTTAGACCGGTTGAAACTTGGGTAGACTATGTGAAAGCGATTTAAAAACTCGCGGTAGGGGCGTATTGCAATACGCCCCTACAGTTAATACGCCCCTACAGTTAATACGCCCCTACAGTTAATACGCCCCTACAGTTAATACGCCCCTACAAAGCAGATCTAATTGGTAATTCGATCGTAAATTCTGTACCTTTACCAGGAGTAGAATCTACCTGTAACTTTCCACGATGCTTTTCCACCACAATTTGATAACTAATCGATAACCCTAACCCAGTACCTTTACCGACTGGTTTGGTGGTAAAAAATGGGTCAAATAACTTTTGATGGACTTCCGGAGTTATCCCTGACCCATTATCACCAATCCGAATTGCTACCTTATCGTCATCAATTACTTCTGTCCGAATCCATAAGGTAGGTACTAAGTCTGACCCCCAATCCTTTTTCCCTGTTTCCAAAGCATCGATCGCATTGGCTAAAATATTCATAAATACCTGGTTGATTTGACTAGCATAGCAATCAACTTCCGGTAAATTTCCGTATTCTTTTACTAATTCAATTCGGGGAAAGTCTGATTTTGCTTTCAAGCGATGTTGTAAAATTAACAAGGTACTATCGAGACCTTGATGAAGATTGACTGACTTAATCACACTTTCATCAAGACGTGAAAAATTACGGAGAGATAGAACTATTTCCCGAATGCGATCGGCACCTAATTTCATAGAAGAAAGTAAATTTGGTAAGTCTTCAATTAGGAAATCTAATTCGATCGCATCGATTTCGGCTTGAATTTCTGCAACTGGAGCAGGATAATACTGCTGATAGATATTGACTAGACTAAGTAAATCTTCTAGATATTGAGTAACATGAGTAATATTCCCATAGATAAAATTGATGGGATTATTAATTTCATGGGCAACTCCAGCAACTAGCTGTCCTAAAGAAGACATTTTTTCAGTTTGAATTAGTTGCGATTGGGTAGCTTGTAATTCGTGCAGTAATTTTTTTAGCTCTGTTGCTTGTTGACGATAGCGTTCCTCACTTTCTCTTAGTGCTGTTTCTTCTATGGTTAATCTCTCATTAGCTTGTTGCAATTGGAGCGTTCGTTCTAAAACTCGATTCTCTAATTGATTATTAATTTCTTTGAGAGCTATTTCTGCTTGATATCTCTGCCCATCAATTCGGCTCATTGTCTTGGCGCTAGACCAAATTAAAATCGAAAAAAATATCATATTTAACATTCCCAGTAGGGATATTCCCATGTCAGAGGTGTAGATTTCTGTGCGATAACCTAATAAGATTAACCACCCACTCAATGGTGGAAATATTAGGGCTGGTAGCAATAATTTTCTCGCCATTATTCCCCCAGCATCATTACTAGCGATCGCCCTCATTAAACCGCGTTCTGGAGAGCAAAACAAAATTCCCAAACTCATAACAATAAACGCTAATGCTGTATGTAACGCCATGGCTGTATAGCTTTTACCAAAATGATAAAAATAGGCATTACCGTAGACATAACCTAACAATCCCAGACAAGAAATTAAAAATCCTCCTAAAGTAAATAATTGCGCTGGAAGATAATTTGGTCGAGGTAGATGCAATAACAATAGAGCCGAACCAAATAATAAAAAAGTTAGGGCTGTATTGGGAGCCATTCTCCCAGGAGCTGCTGTACTAACTGCATTTACTCGATCTTGGAAAAATATTTCATCAATTCCTAAGTTAAGGTTAAAACTATACTGAATCAGGGTTAATAAGCTGATTAAAATAACTAAACTAGGCAAAAGATAAGTAATAAAGTTAATTGAAAAGATTTTTCTTTTATTGGTTTGGTTCTTTCTGCTCAAATGTTGTTGATGGTAGGACCACAAAGATAAACTTCCCAGAATAAAACAAATGGCAGTATTAGCTTTCATGCTTACCAGTCCTGGTAAGATACTTTTGAAAGTTGTAATATCAAAAATCCAACCGCAAATAACTATACAACCAATTAATGTTACTGCGATACTAGCTTTTCTGGAGATAGCTTGTAAAGTTAGTATTACCCTTGACGGCACAACTACTTGCTTGCTTGCCAAGGGGATATTGATCGTTGATAATAACGTTTCCATTGGGTTGAATACCAAATTTATTTTTGCTGTTGATAATCTTACAAACAAACTAATTATCAGAAGTGTTTTATAAGTTACAATTTAGCGCAATTAGATAATGATAATTTTTTTTAATTTCTCTCTATAAAAAAAAGGATAAAATTTTATTAATTATTAATAGGTTCAGTTACTTGCTACTATAAAAATAGGATATTTATCCAAATCAAGTCCTAATTCTAGCTGAGGCGATCGCAGTTCTGAACAAAGTTAATGATGAATATAATCGAATTTTGGCAAGTAATAACCTAGTGAGACGAAATGGATTGAGAAAATGTTCCCGATCAAAATTAAAACGGGGTGACAATTTTTACATCTCTAGAAACTTAAGCGCCAAAACCATTCATCATGATTTTTTCTAGTTGAGCGTCACTCCGTTAATATTACCAATTTAGTTAGTCTTGGAGTACCCAATGGGCAACTAGACGTGACCGATCGCCATCAGGTTCTAGTAACCAAATCATGGACAGTCTAGCTTGGGCCGTTGCTTTTTGAGATTTTAACGATTTTTCTGAAGATAATGCTGCTTGCACAATTGCATCAGAAGTAGTAGAATCACTTACGAGATACATATTAAACCCTCCTTTAAAAAGTTCTTAAACTCTCCTTAATCAATTTCATACTTATAATATGCAACATGGGAGATGCAATTGGTGTGATTTGAAATACCATTTACCTGTAATTGAAAGCAGAGTAAACAGTGATTGATCGCACAAAAGATTCTGGAAGTAACTTAATTAAGTTTTATTAACAAAAAAAGCGATCGAGCGATTAAAATTAAAACAAACCGGAGACGAAAAAAGTAACTATGAATTCTGGCAAATCAAAAAGCAAAAATGCGCCCACTGCAACCGCATTGCTCCGAGAACACGCAGAACACCAATTTGCTGAGGAATTTCAAGCATTGGCAAAAGTAGATACTAAACAGCGTCCTCCCAATTGGCAACTTTCACCTTGGGCAGTAGCTAAATATCTTTTGGGGGGAAAATTAGAAAATGGCTTTGAGATTACACCAAAGTATATTGGCGATCGCCGTCTGATGGAAATCGCGATCGCGACTCTGACCACAGATCGAGCTTTATTACTAATTGGAGTCCCCGGAACTGCTAAATCATGGGTTTCTGAACATCTAGCAGCAGCAATTAGTGGTAATTCTACCCTATTGATTCAAGGTACAGCCGGAACCAGTGAAGAATCAATTCGCTATGGTTGGAATTATGCCAAACTCTTAGCAGATGGACCATCTCTTGATGCGTTAGTCGCAAGTCCCTTAATGCGGGCTATGCGCGAGGGAAAAATTGCCCGTGTTGAAGAATTAACTCGGATTCCAGCGGATGTCCAAGATACACTGATTACCATTTTATCAGAAAAAACCTTACCAATCCCAGAACTAAATAACGAAGTTCAAGCAAATAAAGGATTTAGTGTGATTGCGACAGCTAATGATCGAGATAAGGGAGTAAATGAACTATCTAGTGCTTTAAAACGAAGATTTAATACAGTAGTTTTACCCTTACCGAAAACTGTAGAAGAAGAAGTAGAAATTGTACAACGTCGAGTCGAAAGTCTGGGACGTGCTTTAGAATTACCAGCAGAAACCCCTGCGATCGAAGAAGTCCGTCGCATTGTGACGATTTTTCGAGAATTGCGGAGTGGTTTAACGACAGATGGGAAAACTAAGTTGAAATCTCCTAGTAGTACCTTGAGTACAGCAGAAGCTATTTCTGTGGTGAATAATGGTTTAGCTTTAGCAGCTCATTTCGGAGATGGGGTGATTAGTGCTAGTGATGTTGCATCGGGATTGATTGGTGCTGTGATTAAAGATCCAGTTCAAGATCAAATTGTGTGGCGCGAGTATTTGGAAACTGTGATTAAAGAAAGAAATGATTGGAAAGACTTATATCGTGCTTGTCGTGATTTATCTTAGCAGCCACTAATCAAAGTATGAGCATACATCTTTTTGGGATTAGACATCATGGTCCTGGTTCAGCTCGCAGTTTAAAGAGAGCTTTAGAGTCTTTACAACCAGATACAATTTTAGTAGAAGGACCACCAGAAGCTGATCAAATGTTACCATTAATGCTTCATCCAGACATGGAGCCTCCGGTAGCTTTACTAATTTATGCACCAGATCAGCCGCGTTTATCGGTATATTATCCTTTTGCAATTTTTTCGCCAGAATGGCAAGCAATTCGTTATGGTTTAACTAATCAGATTCCGGTGCGGTTTATGGATTTACCCCAAACCCATCGGTTAGCAAAAGAAAGCGATCGCGAAGCTGAACAAACAACAGAAGTAATTCCCCAAACAGAAGAGATTCATCGTGATCCGTTAGGTTGGTTAGCCCAAGCAGCTGGTTATAGTGACGGAGAACGGTGGTGGGAACATTTTATTGAACATCGACGCGATCGCGAAAACCAATTTGATGCAGTATTAGAAGCTATGACAGCTTTACGTGAAGCAGCTCCTCCTAGTTCGGATTTACAGGAAGCAAAACGGGAAGCTTATATGCGAAATACAATTCGCGCTGCTCAAAAAGAAGGTTTTCAAAAGATTGCTGTGGTTTGTGGGGCGTGGCACACTCCAGCATTAGCTAAAATGCCACCTGTTAAAGAAGATAATAGCTTACTTAAAGGGTTATCTAAAACTAAAGTAGAAGCAACTTGGGTTCCTTGGACTTATGGGAGACTTGCTTATCGTAGTGGTTATGGTGCTGGGATTGAATCTCCTGGTTGGTATGATCATTTATGGAGGGTAGACTCGGAACAATCTGATCTTCATCAAGCCAAAAGTGAAGTAGTGATTCGCTGGATTACTAAAGTTGCTCGATTACTAAGAGCAGAAGATTTAGATGCTTCCTCTGCTCATATTATTGAAGCAGTCAGATTAGCAGAAGCTTTAGCAGCACTTCGCGATCGCACTCTTCCGGGATTATTAGAATTAAATGAAGCAATTCAGTCTGTGCTTTGTTTCGGTAGTGACATTCAAATGAAATTAATCCATGAGAAATTAATCGTGGGAGAAAGACTGGGAAAAGTCCCCGATGAAACTCCCATGGTGCCGTTACAACAGGACTTAAGAAGTTTACAAAAAAAATTGCGACTTCCACCTGAACCTACTAAAAAAACCTATGATCTTGATCAACGTAAACCTAATGATCTACAACGTAGTCAATTATTGTATAGATTAGACTTACTGGAAATTCCCTGGGGAAAAAGAGAAAAAGAAAGTAAAAATGTCAAAGGTACATTTCACGAAATTTGGAGTTTACAATGGCAACCTGAATTTGAAGTGATGGTGATTGAAAAAGGGATTTGGGGAAATACTATTGATCATGCTGCTGCTAATTATGCGATCGATATTGCTCAAAAAATTACTGAATTACCAAAACTAGCAGAACTTTTAGATAAATTATTACTAGCAGATTTGCCGAATGGATGTAGTTTCTTAATGAAACGTCTAGAATCAGAAGCAGCAGTTGCTAGTGATATCGGACATTTAATGGAAACATTACCAGCATTAGCGAGAATTATGCGTTATGGTAATATTCGGAAAACTGATACTGAAACTATTAGTGAGATTGTCAATGGGTTAATCACCCGAATTTGCATCGGATTACCAAATGCTTGTGCTTCTTTAGATGATGATGCTGCTAGGATTATGTATGAGCGGATTAATCAAGTAAATAGTGCGATCGCTTTAATTCAAAATCAGGAATATCAAACAGTTTGGCACAATCTGCTCGTGGAATTGACAGAAAAACCCAATTTACACGGATTATTAGGGGGAAGATGTTGTCGTTTACTACTAGATGCAGGTATATTTGTCATTGATGAAGCAGCTCGAAGGATGGGACTAGCATTATCTACAGCAATTGAACCACATCAAGCCGCAGTTTGGGTAGAAGGATTTATTAAAGGTAGTGGTTTATTGCTACTCCATGATGATAAATTATGGGAAGTGCTAGATCGTTGGGTAACTCAGCTTAATGGGGATACATTTACAGCTTTACTACCATTATTACGTCGGACGTTCTCCTCATTTTCTGCACCAGAACGTCGTCAAATGGGAGAAAAAGTCAGAGGTGGTAAGAAAATCACCATGATTGCTGCTAATATAAGTAACGATTTTGACGAAGAACGGGCTAATTCTGTATTACCCTTACTCGGACAAATATTAGGATTATAAATTGATTTAATGAAATTTGCGATCGCATCCCCACTGAACAAATTTAATCTGCTTCTGCTCCTGCTCTGGGTCATCATCGGGACAGGGTTACGCTTTACTCTCCTAGAAGAAAAACCACCCTGGACTGATGAAATTGCTACCATGGTATTTAGTTTAGGTCACAGTTTTCAGACAATCCCTCTTGATCAAGCAATCACGATCGACACTATTTTACAGCCACTCCAATTCGATGTCAATTCTAGCATTAGTGATGTTACCCACAATTTAATGACCGAAAGCACTCATCCTCCGATTTATTTTGTGCTAACACATCTCTGGTTAAAACTATTTTCCCATCCCGGTGAAATAATTTCACTTTGGGTGCTACGTTCTTTGAGTGCTTTATTAGGAGTTCTCTCAATTCCCGCGATATTTGGACTTGCTTGGATCGGATTTGAATCTCAGGTAGTAGCTCAAATTGCAGCGGGAATTATGTCGGTTTCTCCCTATGGAATCTACCTCGCTCAAGAAGCACGTCACTATACTTTAGCGATCTTATTTATTATCGCTTCTCTTAGTTGTTTAATTATTACTATTCGGGCTTTACAAAATCATCATTCCCTACCTATTTGGCTCGTTCCTACCTGGATTGTAGTTAACAGTTTAGGTGTCGCTATCCATTATTTTTTAGCAGTTACTCTCTTAGCTGAAGGATTAGTAGTATTAAAATATTGGTGGGTAAATATAATTTTATCCGACGGTCAAACAGTCGAAAAAATTACTAATAGGTTATTGGCTAAACCTTGGCTCCAAATCTATACTATAGCGATAGGAACTCTAGTGGGATGTTTAGTTTGGGTGCCTTTTTTAGGTGGAATTTCCTCAAGTAAATTAACCGAATGGATTTACTATCATAGCGATAATGTTAATAAATTTATTGCTCCTTTTGCTAGAGTTATAGCTTGGATATTAACCATGCTATCCTTATTACCAGTAGAAAGACAACCGCTAGCGATCGTCATTATATCTGGATTGGTGATGGTGATTTTTATAGTTTGGTTATTGCCAATTATCGGACGGGGTATAAAAATTCAAATGCAGCGATCGCCCCATCGTCTCAGTCTCCAAGTATTAGGAGAATTTATGATGGTAGCTCTCGGTTTAATTTTCGCCATTACATTTATTTTAGGAACAGATTTAACATTAGCTGCCCGCTATCAATTTATCTATTTTCCTGCTTGCGTCGTTTTATTAGCAAGTGCGATCGCTCCTAGCTGGGAAAGTGATACTTCAGGAACAAAAAACCTCCAAAAATATTCTTTACCGATCAAGGGAAAGAAAGCAGTTGTCATTATTTTGATCATGGGATTAATGGGAGGATTGACAGTAGCACTACATCTAGGATATCAAAAAGGCGATCGCCCAGACTTAGTTGCACCTGTAATGATCGCAAGACAAAATGATTTAGTCACTCCCATTCCAGCATTAATCGCTAATGTCCAAAAAACCCATGAACAAACGGGAGAAATAATCGGATTAGCTTGGGAATTAAAATTTCTTCAGAATTCCTTATCTTCAGTCAATCAAACATCACCCAATTTTCCTCAATTTCTCTTAGCACATAAACAGGAAGGTCCCAAACACCTGACCGACTTACTGCACCAAACCATGACTAACTTTTCCCGTCCTTTAGATTTATGGACAGTCAATTTTTCTGTACCGATTCCAGCTGAAGCAGAAAATTGTGAAAATAAATCTGGACCTGTGCAAAAAGTAGCAGGGTATAATTATCGACTTTATCATTGTCGATAAATTGTGCTGTATTCCTCATTATCCAAGCTAAATAATCAAGTCAGTTCAGGTTAAAGTTCTTAGTTCAGACTACCTCTGGTTAATTTTAATGCTCAAAACAGATTAATACCTATGCTACAGTTATACTCTATCAATAAACCGGATCAACAGCCCAATGCTTTTTCACCGATCTAACCAGCAATATTTCTTAGGAGGTCGATCGCTGTAAACCTATGAACACAAAGTATTTAAAAGATCACTGAGTATCAGCGATAACCAGAATATGGAAACCCATTTTGATATAACACTGCTGATAGTTCTCACAGTCATTGCAGGGATTGGTGCCCAAGTTTTGGCTGACTATCTCAAAGTCCCTGCGATCGTATTTTTGCTGCTATTTGGCATTCTTCTGGGTCCCGATGGCTTTGGTTTACTACATCCCCACCTGTTGGGTACTGGTTTGGAAGTGATGGTTTCCCTGTCTGTCGCACTAATTTTATTTGAGGGAGGTCTTAATCTAGAGCTAAAAGAACTGGGCAAGGTTTCTGGTAGTTTGCGAAATCTAGTCACTTTTGGCACTCTCATTACTTTAATGGGAGGTAGTATCGCAGCTCACTGGCTCGGTGAATTTCCCTGGTCTCTAGCTTTTCTCTATGCTTCTTTAGTCGTGGTCACTGGTCCAACAGTTATTGGTCCACTACTCAAACAAGTACAGGTAGATCGGCAAGTAACAGCTTTACTAGAAGGGGAAGGTGTTTTAATCGATCCAGTTGGAGCAATTTTAGCAGTTTTAGTGCTAAATATCATTTTAAACGGGGGTGCTGATCCGATCGGGTTACTGACGGATTTAATTATTCGTTTAGGTATTGGTGTTGTTATTGGTGGGATTGGTAGTTGGTTGTTAGGCTTTTTTCTCAAACGAGCCCAATTTCTTTCGGAAGATTTAAAAAGTTTAGTAGTTTTAGCCGGATTGTGGGGTTTATTTGGTTTAGCCCAATTAATTCGCTCAGAAGCAGGATTAATGGCCACAGTAGTTGGTGGGATGGTGTTAAGAGCATCCTCTGTACCCGAAGAGCGATTATTGCGACGATTTAAAGGAAAGCTAACGATTCTGGCTATTTCGGTCTTATTTATCCTTTTGTCAGCAGATCTATCGATCGCGAGTATTATCGCTTTAGGCTGGGGTAGTGTTTTTACTGTTTTGGCGTTAATGTTTATTGTCCGTCCGTTAAATATCGGGTTTTGTACCTGGAATAGCGGATTTAATTGGAGACAAAAATTATTTTTATGTTGGGTCGCTCCACGGGGCATAGTTTCAGCGTCTGTCGCGTCTTTATTTTCGATTTTGCTCACCCAGCGCGGTATTACTGGTGGAGATTCCATTAAAGCACTTGTTTTCTTGACGATTATTTTAACTGTTTTTATCCAAGGACCAACTGCTAAATTATTAGCCCATTGGTTGCAAATCACCTCAACTCAAGCAACTGGAGTGGTAATTGTTGGCAGTAATCCTTTAAGTCGATTAATTGCACGGTTATTTCAAGAGCGTGAAGAATCAGTAGTTGTAATTGATACAGATGCGGAAGCTAGTCGTTTAGCAGAACAAGAAAATATTAAAGTTTTTGTTAGCAGTGGTTTAGATACTGCGGTATTAGAAGAAGCGGGATTAGCATCGGTTGGCACTTTTCTCGCCATGACCAATAATGGTGAAGTAAATTTAGTCTTAGCCCAAAGAGCGGCTGAAGAATTTAAACCTCCCAGAGTATTAGCTGTATTCCCTCGTGATCCTCAAGTAAATACAGTCAATCATAGCCTCAAAATTGATCAGGCTTTTCTTCCCGATATCGTGATTAAAATTTGGAATCAATATTTGATTGATGGTGATGTTAAGTTAGGAGAAACGATTCTCAAAGAATTAGAATTTGAATTTCAAGAAATTCATTTACAAGCATTGATTCGTTCTGGAGAATTAATGCCCTTGTTAATTGAACGGGATGAGCATTTAATGGTAATTCCAGCTACTGAAACCTGGGAACCGGGCGATCGAATTATTTATTTGTTCCATGATCCCAAACCGAAAATATTAAAACTTCTATCTGGTACTAGTCAAGCTAAACTGATTTTGGAAAAACAACCAGCTGTAGAAGAAGTCCCAATTCCAGTTTCTGCTCGAGAAAATTCCCTAGCAGAAACCGAAGCATCTCTCCCTCAGCCCTAATCAAAAAGCTCAACCGCTCCATAAATGGAAAAAGGGTGTTGTTACACCCTCTGTTACCTGATGCGAGTTTAGAACTTAAATTTCTACATCAGAGTTAGTCATTAACTGTTTCAGAGAATCTAAGCCTTTTTTAACTCGACGGGAAACGGTGACAGCACTGATCCCTAACCGATCGGCTGTTTCTTTCTGGGTCAGATCGTGAAGAAACACGAATTCTAAAATGTCACGAGTCCGCTCTTCTAATTTAGCCAGAGCTTGTTGGAGACGCATGACATCTTCTTGCGCTAGTTGAAAACTACGATAATTATGATCCGGAACCAAATCCCCTAGGGAAGTAGCATCATCATCATCATCACCATCCTTAAGTGGGGCATCAAGACTTAAGGGAACCCGATTCCGACAAGCCAATTTAATTTCCTGCCATTCTGAGACTGTAATTCCCAGAGCCGCAGATATTTCTTTATCTGTAGGTTGTCTATTTAGCTGTAAATGTAGATTTTGAATTACGACCGCGGCTTGACGTTCCAAATCAAGCCAATGTCTGGGAATCCGCACCGATGGACTTTTATCTCGTAAGTAATGTTGAATCTCTCCGCGAATATACGGAATCGCGAAGGAACTAAAAGCATGGCCTTTAGAAATATCAAATCTTTCGATCGCCCGGATTAATCCTAAACTACCTACCTGAAGCAAATCATCATAGCTTTCAGTACATTGATTAATCCAGTGGTGTGCTTCTTTTCTAACCAGTCCAAAGTTTAATTTAACTAACTGGTTACGGATTTGAGTTGAAGGAGAGCGATGATACTCCGCCAACAATTCTAAATTTTCGTTTCTGAGTTCGTTGATGACTGGGGTAATCATGGCAACATTCAGCTGGTGAGGAAACCTAAGTAGTAATTTGTTATACTTAAGTCTTAATTTATTTTCGAGAGCTTTGTCGTGATTTGCGACACATTTCTTCAACAAAAAGGCCAGATAAACTTTGATCTACAAGATTTGCTTGCAAATAACCATATTAGAGGGAAAACTTGATCAATTTATGGCCAGAGTTAGAACTTTGATGATCTACCTGGGCAGCCCTAAATTAGCGGCCTTCTCTTTTATATTATATTTATCTGCCGATCCGATCCAAAACAGTAGTTATACTAAAATTACACCCAAAAACCGGATCAATTGATTAAGATTCATAACTCTGATTAACACTTAATCCGAATTATGGCAAATTACCTGCCTCAGACGGGTCCTGAGGGAGGTAAAAGCCAATATTATTTAGGACTGTGCTGGTTGGATGCGAGCATAAAACGTACCACTAATCTTAACTTCGAGAGCTTCTTTCGCTCCTAAGTCAGTATCAGAAGGCTGTTCACTCAGAAAAGTTCCGGCAATTTCGCCAGTGTTGCTGTCAACTTGAGCGACTTGCAGAGAGATTTTACCTTTTGTGGTTTCAAAACGCTTGCTGTTAGAACGAGTTAGTTCTTCGCTATCTGCATGGGATGGAAGAGCAACTGCATTATCATATCCTGTGGCTAATCCACGACCTTTGGGATCAAGGAAATTAGAAGTCCGATAAGATGGGACTTTAAATTCTCCACTAAAGTCAGTTGAAGTAGTAATGCTCGATGTGTCGGGTTTGCTGCTTGCTACTAAACCTTTAATTGAGAAGAGGAAAGGTACACGCTCACCTCCAGGTAATTGAACTGTGATGGCTTGATAGTCAAATCCATCTTTTTCAAAAAAAGTTAGACTACCATCAGCTTGAGGTTTTAAATCACCTTGGACTTGAGCAATGGTCGTAGTATATCTGGTCATCAATTTCCCAGGTACAAATTCCGCTTCTAAGCGTTTGCTCGAACTTTCTTCTTTGACCTGATAGCTAGTGGGCTGTAAACACAATTCGCTCAAAGTGTAGGATTGGCTAGGATCAATGGGAATTGCTCCTCGAGTTGTTTCTTGAAGTTCAGGACATTTATTGGCTATTCCTGTTCCGAGAATATCATCGTAGGTCAGTTTAGCCGGATTGGCTGATGCCGGTCCTTCGCTACAAGCGGTTAATATACTTAAGCAAAATGCTAAAAAAGCAACAATTAAAGCGCGATATTTCATTGTAAACCTCTATCCAAAATGGGCTAAGATTCGGGGCCAGTGAAATTGTGAATCGGGGCGAAAGAGCTGATCCCTAGAGGAGACCGTGATTGGAAATGAGCGAATCACCTGAATTTGGCGATCGCTAGCTGCTCCTCATGGTCCATTAAACTGCTGCCAGATGTAGGTCTATTATTAAGAATTTCTGGAATTTTTCGGCCCGATCCCGTAAAGCATTTTACAGAAAAAAGTAACCTTATGCACAATTCATTTTTAATAGTGGATAATTGCTACTTTAGATTTCTGGTAATTTATGGGACAGACAAGATGTCCGTCCCACCAGAAAAAAAAACTCTTGTGGGACAGTCATCTTGACTGTCCTAGTTATTTTTGCAAGAGATTTTTTGACTAATGAGATTTACCACTCCAGTTTGAGGTTAGGTATTTAATTGCTGTAACAACCAGTCATCTACGGGTTGACCATCTCGACGTTTGAGTTCAACTTCTACTACTTTGACTAAGTTTGACCCAGGTGGTGCAGGTTTTTCACGAAAATTAATCTCATACAATGCTGGATCTTGATTTCTTTCACGTAACCAATCTTGTACCTTCATGGTGGCAAAAAATGATTGTCCTTCTGCAAACATGCGGGTAATTTGCATTTGTAAATTATAGGGCTCAAACCGAGGCATACATAACTCCTGGATCTGATTATCTATCTTTGGGCAGAGTTGGGTCTGCCCAATTTCTTAATGACTTAAAGCTGACTTTAACTGACTATAGGCATATTTCAGTGCTTCTGATAATTTGCTTGGGTCACGTCCCCCCGCTTGGGCTAAATTGGGTTTTCCCCCACCACTACCTCCACAAATTTTGGCGATCGCCCCAATAAATTTCCCAGCTTGTAATCCTGTACTATTGACACTGGGACTAAAAGCTGCGACCAAACGCACTTTATCTGGTTCAGGAATTGACCCCAAAATTACCGCTCCCTGACTACCCAATTTTTGTAACAATCGTTCAGCGACAATTTTTAAGGATTCAGGGTCAACATCAGCTAAATCAGCGACAATGATTTGGAAATCACCGATAGTTTCCACTTGATTAAGTAATTGGTCAGATTTAGCGATCGCTAAATCAGTTTTCAAGACTTCTAAATGCTTCTGAGTAGTTTTCAGTTCTCCCTGTAAAGCACTGACCCGTTCTGGTAATTCTTCTGGTTTAACCTTAAAGCGATCGCACAGTTCCCGGACTACTTGATCGCGCACTTGCAGATACTCTAACACCGATAGACCAGCCACAGCTTCAATCCGTCGCACTCCAGCCGCTACACCAGACTCAGATATAATCTTAAACAACCCAATTTCCGCTGTATTACTAACATGTGTTCCTCCGCACAATTCCATTGATACACCAGGAAAATCCAATACTCGGACAGTTTCACCGTATTTTTCCCCAAACATCGCGATCGCACCTTGAGCTTTTGCTTGTGCTAAGGACATTTGCGTAATTTGAGCCAGATGAGCTTCACTAATCCAGGTATTTACCTGTGCTTCAATTTTTTGTAAGTCGGTTGTATTCACAGGTTTAGAACTATTAAAATCAAACCTCAGTCGCTCAACCGTTACCAATGAACCAGCTTGAGATATATTCGGATCAACTATTTTCTTCAAAGCTGCTTGTAATAGATGGGTTGCTGTATGATGAGCTTGAATTCGACGACGACTAGCTTGATCAATCTGAGCCGTTACTACATCATTGACTCCTAATGTACCACGTTCAATCCGACCAAAATGAATAAAAAAATCGGCTTCTTTTTGTACATCTTCAATCTGCACTAAAACATCCGCACCAGTTAGATAACCTCGATCACCAATTTGCCCTCCCGATTCAGCATAAAAAGGTGTACGATCTAAGATAATTTGCACCTGATTTCCCGCTGATACAACTGGTTCAGATTTACCATCAATCAGGATCATTTCTACTTTTGCGATCGCTTGGGTGTGATCATATCCTACAAACTCAGTAGCTGACATATTTTCGGCTAACTGAGCTAAGGAACCTTGCACAGTCAGATCAATAGTTTCGTGAGCTGCTTGCGATCGCTGAGTTTGTGCTTCCATTGCTGTTTCATACCCAGTCACATCAACCGTAAATCCTTGTTCCTGGGCAATTTCCTGAGTTAATTCTAAAGGAAAACCGTAGGTATCATAGAGAGTAAAAGCATCCCGACCATCAATTTGACTGGTTCCTGCTTGCTTGACTCGCTCTAAAATTTCTGATAGTAATTTTTCACCTCTTTCTAAAGTTTTCAGAAATTGAGATTCTTCTCGTTGCAATTCTGCTTTAATCGCTGTTTCTTTTTGACGAACTTGGGGATAAGCGCTTTCTGACAACTCGATCGCTGTTTCTGCTACTTGAGTAGTAAATTCCTCGGAAATCCCAATCAATCTACCATGACGTACTACTCGACGAATTAATCGACGTAACACATAACCTCTGCCCACATTAGATGCCCGAATTTCATCCGCAATCATGTGGACGATCGCTCGAATATGGTCTCCAATTACTTTCAGTGAAACTTTCGTTTTATCGTCGGCTTTAGTATAGTCAATCTGAGCAATTTCCGCTGCGGTTTTGATAATTGGTAAAATTAGATCGGTTTCATAATTATTCGGCACTTTTTGGAGAATTTGTGCCATCCGTTCTAATCCCATTCCCGTATCAATATTTTTGCTTTGGAGGGGAGTTAAGTTTCCTTCGCTATCACGATTATATTGCATGAACACCAGATTATAAAATTCGATAAATCTGGTGTCATCTTCTAGATCAATATCAGCGTTACCTTGTTCTGGGTGAAAATCATAGTAGATTTCTGAACATGGACCACAAGGACCAGTGGGACCAGAGACCCAGAAATTATCTGCTTCTCCCATCCGTTTAATTCTTTCTGGGACTACCCCAATGCGATCGCGCCAAATTGCATAAGCTTCATCATCTTCAACAAAAACACTCACTACCAGATTGTCTGGGGATAAACCAAATATTTTGGTCGATAGTTCCCAACCCCAAATAATTGCTTGTTCTTTGAAATAGTCTCCAAAACTAAAGTTACCGAGCATTTCAAAGAAAGTATGATGTCTGGCTGTGTGCCCGACATTTTCGATATCATTAGTACGAATACATTTTTGGGAAGTAGTAGCGCGTTTAAATTCACTAATTCTCTGTCCAAGGAAAATTGGTTTAAATGGCAACATTCCGGCAATTGTTAATAGTACCGTCGGATCTTCAGGTACTAAGGATGCACTCGGCAGAATTTGGTGTCCTCGCTCGGCAAAAAAGTCGAGAAATTTTTGTCGAATGTCACTACCGCTAAGAAATTGGGGAGAGGAAGGCATAGTTTAGATCAGCAATGTTGGTCAACTAGACATCTATTTTCACATTTTGGTTCAAGTTCCAGCCACTTGATTTATGTCAAATTTTCACTCAATGTAAACATAAATTAAGGTAGCGCCAACTAGCCAGCAAAAAGTTTAAATTAATGTAAATAACTATTGTAGTTTCAGAGATGGTCTGTTAGGTTAATAATTATAGATAAGAGGGCAAGAAAAAAGGAGGAAAAACCAAGGCTGTTGCAGTTTAATGTCCATGATCACGAACCTAATCGCAGTATTCGCGCTAGCATAGTGGGTAATGGCAAAAAGCCTTGAGTGTCTAGGGCATAGTCAAACCAAAGTCCAGAAAGACTTAACTATGCACAATCTGATCAAGTTATAGCTGCGAAGTAAGTTCACTTGTTGATGGTTAATTTTGGAAAAATCTCAATTCTTACCTAATCGCCAGCCCAGTCCAACTTGACTGGGCTTGAGTTTTTGGGGAGAAATTCGGGGCGATCGCCAAATGTAAATTAATGTAAATAACTCTTGGCAATAATTAGCGATAGTGCTAAGTTAATAGTAGAGATCAATCAGCTCGAAAGAAAAAACGAGCAACCCAAAAGGTCTAGGCGTGGTCTCTCCGGTCTAAGACCAGATCGTAACAGCAATGAAAGTAAAGTGGAAAAGGCTAAAGACCCCTAGTTAGATAGGGCGAGGCGATCAGTCCGATTAGGACATCACTTGTAAGAATGTTATAGTTGCCAAGTTGCGATAATTTGTAAACCCTTAGCAAGCTGACCGTTAACAAATCTCTGGTATTGTCTCCAATTGAACAATTTTGTCATTGATTTTCCACCGGGCTTAGTTACCGTTAACTAAGCCCGTTGAGTGTTGGCGGCAATAATTAATTATCAGATCAAGTAAATGGGCTCTACCATCCAACCCTTACCCGTAGAAGTAGTAAATCTGATTGCTGCGGGTGAAGTAATTGATTCTTTAGCCGCAGTAGTACGAGAATTAGTAGAAAATGCGATCGATGCAGGTGCCACCAGAATAGTTGTTTCTGTGTGGCCCGAGCTTTGGCGGGTCAGAGTAGCTGATAATGGAATGGGAATGGATTTAGCAGATTTACAGCAAGCGGCGATCGCCCATAGTACCAGCAAAATTCATCATCGTGAAGATTTATGGAAAATTACCAGTTTAGGATTTCGGGGTGAAGCTTTACATAGTTTAACTCAATTAGCAGAACTGGAGATAATTAGCCGGAAAATTAACAGTCCGGAAGCTTGGCGGGTCGTTTATAATGCCCAAGGAGAGACAATTGAGGTAGAACCAGCAGCGATCGCACCTGGGACGATCGTCACAATCTCAAATTTATTCGGTAGTTGGACAATTCGTCGTCAAGGATTACCAACACCAGCACAACAACTGCGAACAGTTCAAGCGACAATTAATCAAATTGCCATTTGTCATCCGCAGATTACTTGGAAAATTCAACAGGAATTTCGTGATTGGTTTACAATTAGTCCTGGGATTACCGCTCAACATATTCTCCCACAAATTATTCGTGATGTTAGCTTTAGTGACTTGCAACAGTTAAAAATTAAAGTTCCAAGTGGGCATGAGAATCAATTATTAACCGATGATTTTATTACTGAATCGACCAGCACTACAGAACCAAAGTCTGATGCAGAAATTGAAGTAATTCTAGGTTTACCAGATCGATGTCATCGACGCAGACCGGATTGGGTAAAAGTAGCAGTGAATAAAAGGATTGTGCGATCGCCAGAGTTAGAACAAATTTTAATTAATGGGTTTGCTCGGACCTTACCGCGCGATCGCTATCCCCTCTGTTTTCTCCATCTGGAAATTTGCCCAAGTCAAATTGATTGGAATCGACATCCAGCTAAAACCGAAATCTACCTACATCACCTTAGTTATTGGCAAACCCAAATAGCGAGTGTAATTGAACAAGCTTTACGCTTAAATCAAGAAACCATTACGGAAACAGCTCTAACTGGGCAAGTAAGTAAATTAATCAAAGCTGCCGAAGCCAAGAGCGGTTATCATGTCAACCGTACTATCACTAATACTAGCACAGATCGTCAGGGTTGGCCAGGGATAGAACTACGTGCGATCGCCCAAGTTCGCCAGACCTATATTTTAGCAGAATATCCGGATGGAGCCTGGTTAG
Source organism: uncultured cyanobacterium (assembly GCA_963744145.1). Taxonomy (GTDB): domain Bacteria; phylum Cyanobacteriota; class Cyanobacteriia; order Cyanobacteriales; family CAWUOF01; genus CAVUSO01. The sequence goes on from CAVUSO010000001.1 coordinate 5,395,166, forward strand.
TAGAGCAACATATTGCACATGAGCGCGTCTTATATGAACAGTTATGCGATCGCTGGCAATTAGTCTCTCTCGAACCACCGATAATTTTGAATCAACTATCTCCAGCTCAATTAGATCAACTACAACGAATTGGAATCGAAGTGGAACCCTTTGGGGAACAACTTTGGGCAGTACGCAATGCTCCGGAGAGTCTGGTCCGCAGAGCCGATTGTTCACCAGCGCTATTAGAACTAAGTTTAGGAGGTGACTTACAAACCGCTCAAGTAGCTACAGCTTGTCGTACTGCCATTCGTAATGGTACTAAGCTTAACCTAGAAGAAATGCAAACTTTATTAAACCAATGGCAACAGACACGGAATCCGCGGACTTGTCCCCATGGACGTCCAATTTATTTATCATTAGCAGAGTCCCATCTTGCTCGTTTTTTTCGCCGACATTGGGTAATTGGCAAAAGTCATGGTATTTAATTAGTGGTTAGTTGTTGTGTTAGTTTTGCAAAAAAAAGGTAAATAGACAAATGACCAAAGCTCTAGCATCTCTCAAGAATAACATTTGGTTTCGGATTTCTATTTATGTCAATATTTTTCTCATTTATGCTATTGGTTACTCGGCTTATAAGCTCGGTCTGATCGACCAGTTTGTATCTAATGTGATGCAGATGAATCCTCAAATAGTTAATAGTATGGCTGCGTACTTAGTACCAGGAGATAATCTCAGCTCTACTCCCTGGTGGCAAGATGAAGTCAAAAATCAAGTTTTAATCACGCAAACTAAAAAATATAATGCCTGTTTATTTGGAGATTCAATCTCTTCGATGTTGGGAAATACCCTGGGGAATAATAATTTTAATTTTTCCTTATCAGGGATGAGTACGGTTTCTCTAATTGAACAACTAAAAATTTTAAATAATGCTCAGGTAAAATGCGATCGGGCTATTATTGCGATCGGTACTAATGATGCTGCTTATGCGATCGAAGATGAGCCATTTGTGAATAATATGAAAGATATAATTGCCAAAGTGAGACAGATGGGGGCAAGCCGAATCACTCTAATTCCTGCGTTTTATTCAACCCTAGAAGCTAGCTTCAATCCAGGTCTTGCGGGAACAATTACTAGAGTAGAAGAAATTAATGCTCTGATTCGTCAGGTAGCAGTGAGTGAAAATGTTTTGGTATCGGTCGAAACAATTAAACCTTTATTTAAGGAACAAGAGTTAAAATCAAATTTGACCATAGACGGAGTTCATCTGAATGCTGATGGTAGAGATATTTATCGAAAATCGTTATTAAAAATAATTGGTGGTTCATAAAATGATCGGAGGGTAATCAAGTTAGAGTCGGAGTAAATCAGCATAAAATTATCTAGCTAAATGCTACTAATCTGGTAAACTAGTATAGATTTATGGTATTTAATTAAGTATTAGTGCTATTACTTTCGCATCTAAAAAGGTAAATTAGCCCATGACAAAATGTCGAAAACCAATCAAAACTAACATCTGGGTCAAGATTTCAGTGCATTTGCATATTTTTCTGATCTATATGATTGGTTACTCAGCTAATCGACTCGGTATTCTGGATGCTAACTTATCTAAGGTATTTCCGCTCAACCTAGAAATAGTTAGTAGTGCTGTTGCGTCCTCAGTACCAGGAGATCATCTCACTGATGACCCAGCGTGGCAAGATCAAGTCCAATATGAAGTTTTCCTAACTCAAAATAAAAAATATAATGCTTGCTTGTTTGGAGACTCTATCTCTTTTACACTTGGTAATAACTTGGGAGATCATAATTTCAACTTTGCCCTCCCATCAGCGATGAGTACCGTTTCTCTAATTGAACAACTCAAAATCTTAAATAATGGTAACTTAAAATGTGATCATGCGATTATTGCGATCGGCACCAATGATGCTGCTGATGCGATCGAAGATCAGCAATTTATCAGCAATATGCAGAATGTAATTAGCCAAGTAAGACAGATGGGGGCAAATCGAATCACTCTGATTCCAGCTTTTTACTCAACTTTAGCAGCAATCAACAACCATCAAGCCGGAACCATCAGTAGAGTAGAACAAATTAACACTTTGATTGGTTATATAGCAGCCAAGGAAAAGGTAAAAGTTGCCGCAGCAGTAATTCAACCTTTATTTACTCAACAAACATTAAATCCAAATTTCACTATAGATGGATTTAATCTAAATGTAGATGGTCGAAAAATCTATCGAGCATCCTTATTAAACATGATCGCAGAGTGAGCAAATTAGAGTCAGAATGAAAAGATGATATTAAACCTAGTAAGATAGAACTATGAAAAGAAAACTTTTAGCGATCGCTCTGAGTCCGGTACTAATATCTTCATTAGTTACCCCAGTTAAAGCTGCAAATAGGCTCGAACTTAAACAATCACGAGAAATATTAGTCGCACATCTATCTCTCATTGAGACTCCTTGGTGGCAAGATGAAGTCAAATATCAAGTTTTTCTGACTCAAAATCAACAATTAAATGCCTGTTTATTTGGAGACTCTCTTTCTTCCTGGTTATGGAATACCCTGGGAAAGAATAATTTTAATTTTTCCTTATCGGAAATGAGTACCATTTCTCTTACTGAACAACTAAAAATATTACATAACGCTAAGGTAAGATGCAATCACGCGATCATTGCGATCGGCACCAATGATGCTTCTTATCCGACGATGACAGGTGAACAATTTTTCCTGAATCTGAAAAATATTATCATGCAAGTGAGGAGTATGGGGGCAACCCGAATCACTCTAATTCCAGCTTTTTACTCAACCTTAGCAGCAATCAACAAGCATTATGCAGGAACAGTTGCCAGAATAGAAGAAATGAACTATCTGATTCGTCTGATCGGAGTCAGTGAAAATGTCATAGTTGCCGAAACAGCAATTCAACCCTTATTTACCCAACAATCATTAAAATCAAATTTCACACTTGATGGAGTTCATCTCAATGCTGATGGGAAAAAACTCTATCGAGAATCCTTGTTAAAAATTATTGGGGAATAAGCAAATTTGGGGAAGAGTAGAATAGTCTTAAATCTAGTAATATGTAGGTATATGCAAAGAAAATTTTTAGCGATCGCTGCTAGTTCAGTCCTAATCTGCTGGTTAGCTACCCCAGCTCAAGGAGCAAATAGTCTCCAGGTTAAACAGTTACGGGATACCAATAAATGTCCAAGATGTGATTTAAGTAGTGCCCATCTGGGTGGACTGGATCTGAGTGGAGCAGATTTAACCGAAGCTAATCTAAGTGATGCTGATTTAGTAGGAACTAATTTAACCGGTGCTAAACTATGGAATGCTAACTTAGTCAAAGCTGATTTAAGAGGTGCTATTTTAGCAGTAGCAAATTTAGAAAGAGCTCAACTAGGAAGTGCCAAATTCTGGGGTGCTGATCTGAGAGGAATTAACCTCAATTACGCTAAATTAGGAAGAGCGAACCTTAAGGGTGTCGATCTCAGAGAAGCGAAATTAATTAATGCTAAGTTAACTTTTACTAATTTAATCGAAGCTAACCTCAAAGGTGCCCAGCTAAATGCGGCTGATTTAAGTAATGCTAACCTGAATATGGCTGACTTAGAAAGTACCGATTTGGATGGTGCTAATCTCACTGGTGCAGATTTAAGACAAACTTATTTAGGTGATAGTAATTTACGTGGTGCCACTCTGATCGGTGCCAAACTTCAGGGTGCAACTTTAGTAGCAGCTAGTTTAGCTTCAACTAAGTTAAATTTAGCAGATTCTGAGTTTAGCAAAATTAGCAGATGCGAATCTCAGTGGTGCTGATTTAACTGGAGCAAATTTAGCAAATGCAGACTTAAGAAAAGCGATTTTAAGTAAAGCCAATCTCACGGGGGCTAATTTGACTGGTGCTAAACTTATTAAGGCTTATTTATATACGGCTAATTTATTGACAGCAAACTTAAATAAAGCCGATCTCAGTGGTGCTAATTTAACTCAAGCAATTTTGAAATTAGCAAACTTAAAAGGTGCAAATTTAGCAGGTGCTGATTTAACTCAGGCTGATTTAACTCAAGCAAATTTAAGGTTAGCTAATTTAAACGAAGCTAATCTCACTAATGCTAATCTAACCAATGCTAATTTGAGGGATACGGATTTTACCTCAACTAACTTAACTGGTACTAATGTCACTGGGACACTTTTAAGCGATCGCTAGTTTTCCCAGATTGATTGAGACTAACAAGCAGCGATTATCCGGACAGAAAGAGGACTTCAGCAATTAAATCCTGTGGGACAACAGACGGAGTAAAAATTATGGGTAAGTTGGCAAAACGCGAGATTAGTTAATTCTAAACCTGATTTATGGAATTTGAATGGAATCCAGATAAAGCAACGCGAAACTTTGAGAAGCATGCTGTTTCATTTCAGGAAGCAGCAACTGTATTTAATGACCCCCTATCTGTCACATTTCTCGATCCTCAGCATTCCATCAGAGAGCATCGCTATGTTATAATTGGCAGATCTGTTTTTGGGCAACTTTTAATTGTTGCACATACTGATCGAAAAGAAAAAATACGAATTATCAGCGCCCGAAAAGCTACTCGCCAAGAGCAGAGGTTTTATGAAGAAGGATATTGAGAACGAAATGGAAGATGAATTACTTTCTGAGTATAACTTTGCTCAGATGTCAGGAGGTGTTAGAGGTAAGTATGTTGAACGATATCGTGCAGGGACAAACTTAGTGCTTTTAGATCCCGATGTTGCCCAAGCTTTTCCCAATGAGACAGCAGTAAATGACGCACTGAGGATGTTAATCCAGATTGCACAGCGTCAACAATTAAATCCTGTGGTGCAACAGACGGAATAAAAATTATCAGTGAGATGCGTAGGTGTAGCCAGCCGCAGGCATCGCAATTCCGGGACTTCCGAATAATCAGGTAGTAATATAGAGATAATTTCTAGAAGGCAATAAATATGACAACCCTAACCAACGAACAAACAGCGATTATCCGGACAGAAAGAGGACTGGCGATCGCAGGTACACGCATCACGATCTACGACATTATGGACTATGTGACGGCTCAATATCCGCCGAAGTTTATCAGGGGATTATTTGACCTGACAGAGGAACAAATTAACGCGGCTTTAGCTTATATTGATGTCAATCGTGCCAGTGTTGAAGCCGAGTATCAAATGGTTCTTAAGGAAGCAGAAGAACTGCGACTGTACTATGAAGAAAAAAATCGCGATCTCATTGCTCGACTTGCAGCCCAACCACCACAACCAGGAACCGAAGCTGCATGGGAAAAACTGCGAGCAGCCAAGGCAAAACGTGAGGCTAAAGCATGATTTTTTTTGATCGATCATAATCTCAATGGACAGGCCCTAATTTTCTTTGGCTCTATTGCTAATCAAGGTTGGCTTGATATCATTCCAATTCGTTTTGTTACCTTTGCACAAATGGAATTGCCAATCAATAGCGATGACAGAGTAGTTTGGCGACTTGCTCAAGCAAATCAAATGATTTTACTTACAGCTAGTCGCAGTATGAAAGGTAAGGATTCTTTAGAACAAATAATGCGCGAAGAAAATACTCCTAATTCATTACCTGTGATTACTATTGGAAACGCGGATCGATTACTGAATGATTCGGAATATCGAGAACGTTGTGTGGAAAGTCTAATTGAGATTGTGCTTAATATTAATAGCTATATAGGTGTAAGTAGGCTTTTGATCCCATAATGTGGGGTCGGGAGATTGTAGAAATAGTGCGATCGCCCTCAGTTTTTATGAGAACCGCAAAGATGCAGAGGGAAAGATAATTGTAAATTTTTGAGGCGATCGCACTTTACTTTTTTCCGGGTTCTGAAGTGAGAGGAGAGATGAATTTATGGAAGCAATCTTAACCCCGATTTGGTTTTAGCGATCGCCATAATTGACTATCCAGTTTCTAGCGATCGCAATTTTCATCTCCAAATAAGGATTAATTAGTTAAACTAGAGGGATCAAAATGGAGGAAACGCCGGATGGTACAAAAATTACCAACCCCAACTCAACCAGAGGTCATTTACCCGGATGATGATGGTCTACCCATGTCAAATAATACTGAACAATTTCGTTGGATCGTCATTATTAAAGAAAATTTAGAGCTGTTATTTGCTAAATCGACGGAAGTATTTGTCGCGGGAGACTTGCTCTGGTATCCGGTAGAAGGAGATAACACAATTCGTCAAGCACCAGATGTGATGGTTGTGTTTGGCAGACCAAAAGGAAGAAGAGGTTCCTATCAACAATGGTTAGAAAATCACATCGTACCCCAGGTGGTATTTGAAATTTTATCTCCAGGAAATCGCCGACTAGAGATGGCCAAAAAGTTCGAGTTTTATGACCAGTATGGAGTGGAGGAATATTATATTTATGATCCTCAGAAGGTAAAATTAACAGGATTAATTCGTACTCAAACCAAATTAGCAGCAATCAGAGAAATGAATGGTTGGGTCAGTCCGCGATTGGGGATCAGGTTTGAGTTAACATCAGATACCTTGGTAATTAGGCGTCCGGATGGGGGGCGATTTCTGAGTACCTTAGAATTAGATGCGGTTCGAGAACAGGAATATCTGCGGGCCGAACAGGAACGTCTTCGTGCTGAACAGGAACATCTTCATGCCCAACAGGAACGTCAACGCGCTCAAGAACAGACCCAATTAGCTGAACAAGAGCGTTTGCGGGCCGAACAGGAACGTCTGAGGGCTGAACAAGAACGTCTTCGTGCTGATCAAAATTATCAACAATATCAAGATTTGTTACAAAAATTGCAAGAAAAAGGAATTAATCCCGAACAATTATAAGCTATTAGCGCGATCGCTTCTTAGCTATTTAGATCAGGCGCGATCGCACTTTAAATGGATGAGCGCTAGGTTTTGATTAGCCTCAGAACCAACAGCGATTATCCGGATAGAAAAAGGACTCGCGATCGCCATGTGATTACCAACAAATATACAGTGTTCTAACTACTATAATTTACCTGTTTGACTGAAAATTAATCTAAAGGTTAGGACATCCTCTTAGGAAGACTTATTATTAATTAACTTTTTATCAAATTCAATAATATCAGCAATAGCTTCTAAATTATCAACTCTAGTTTGTAAAGTTTTAAATTTTTGATCGTTTTCTAGGTTTTTAGAATTTCCAAAAAACCAAATAGATGCAGTGCTTATAGCAACAGAAATAAGCACTGCAAAAGGCAGCCAAATGCCATTTTCTGTAAGAGCTAGGATTGGCACACAAGCTAAGAGTAAAAAAATCGATAAAACCCAAATCCAAATAGTTGCTACTAGACGAATATCTTTTTTTTGTTCGCCATACTCTAACTTAGCCATCAGATTTTACCTTTTCTACTGTATGAACTCAAGTGCTTGCTATTCCTAGTTAGAAGAATAAAGCGAAGTAGCAGTTTCCTGTGATGAAATATTAGGTTTCTGTGATTCTTTAAAAGGATTAATCCAGTCCCAAGCGTTCTTGGCAACAAAACCAACACCAACAGCAGTTGCTACAGGAACCGCAGCTGAGACTGCTAATCCAGCAACCATTCCACCACCTACAATGCTACCAATTGCCGCTAAACCCGAAGTTACTCCAGCAGCACTTAGTCCAATTACTGAACCCGTACCTGAAACTGCTGTAATCGTAGCCATAGCTCCACCTACAGCTCCACCTACAGCTCCAATTCCAGCAGCTATAAGGTTACTATTGTCCGTTACAGGAGGATCAACGTGTTTAACTGGTGTGGAAGAATTATTAATAGTCACATTAGTCACATTAACTTGCGTACATTCCGTGTGACTCATTTTGTCAGAAGAACAGTTAAGAGTTTCAGCCCAAGCATCGCTATAGGGTAAGGTAAACTGAATAGTTACCAAAAATATAGTCAGAGTCATAACTGCAACTAACCGATGCCAAAAGCTTTTTGATTGCATAACTTTTTCCTGTTATTTGCTAATACGAATTACTTAGTTTACTGATAATTTTATTATATAAAATTTAGTTTTGACAACTCAAAATAGTCTGATTTAGTACCCAATTTTTTTTAAATCCTAAACCAATTTAGTAGAATTTGGTAGAATTTGGTTGACAAGATAGGATTTGGTAGGATATAGTTCAATAAATCTCACTCAACGCTGACCCATGAATATTGAAGATATTTTACAATGGGCTGACAATTTGATTGTTGAAAAAACGGGAGAAAATCTCACACCCATACATGAAGCAATACTAACGGGTGTTTGGCAAAGACAAAAATATTCTCAAATTGCTCAAGATTTCCATTGTAGTGAATCTCACATTAAAAAAGAAGCGGCTAAGTTATGGGAAAAGCTGGGTGAGGAATTAGGAGAAGATCTCAATAAATATAATTTTCTTTCCAAGTTAGAGAAAAAGCATAGGGTTTCGCAAGGATCTAATTTTGGTTACTGCGTACAAATTAATGAGGGAAGTATTAATATTTGTGGTGAATGTTTACATTCTTTGAACAATTTACAAACGCGATCGCCCTCTCCCCCTGATTCTCCCCAAACCAAAAATGAATTTCCGCTCATCGATTTAACAGAAGCACCCGAATTAAATTGCCATGCCGATCGCACCTCAGAACTCTCCACCCTCAAACAATGGATTTTACAACACACTCGTCTAATTACTATCTACGGTTTAAGTGGAATTGGCAAAAGCGCGATCGCTCTCAAACTGATCGAACAAATCCAAACTGAATTTGATTATATCATCTGGCAAAGTCTCAATAACACACCTACCCTTTTAACTCTCCAAACCAAACTCAAACAATTTTTTTCCCAATCCCAACCAACTCCATTACCCACATTTATCGATTATTTTCGCACCTCACGCTGTTTAGTAATTCTTGATGATTTGCAAAACATCTTTAAATCTGGTGAATTAGCTGGTCAATATTTAACGGACTATGAAGACTATGGCAAATTTTTTCAACAAATTGCCACATCATCTCACCCAAGTTGTTTAATTCTCCTCAGTTGGGAAAAACCCAGAGAAATTACTGCTTTAGAAGCAGTGAACAGTTCCACCCAAACTTTACAGCTCAAAGGTTTAGGGGAACAATCCACAGAAATTTTAGCGAGAAAAGGATTAACAGATCAGGAAAAATGGTCAGAATTAATTACTCTTTATCAAGGTCATCCTTTCTGGCTAAATATCATCGCTGCCACAATTTGGGAATTATTTGATGGGAGTGTATCTCTATTTTTAGCCGATGGAACTGATTTATTTTTAGGTGATTTATCACCAATTTTAGCAGCTCAATTAGAGCGGTTATCAACATCAGAAAAACAGGCGCTGTACTGGTTAGCTAGTCAAATTGAATCTATCGATATTTCTCAAAAATTTGCTGATTGCAATTTATCCAAACCTGAATTATGGTCAGCTATCCAATCTTTATCCAGACGTAGTTTAGTTGAAAAAGTGTCAGGAGAAGGGCGATCGATGTTTCACGTTAATTCCGTATTCAAAGCCTATATTCAGTCCCAAATAAATCTGATCTAACCTCTGGATAGTTGCACGACATTGAAAAGCAATTAAACTATAGAATTACTTTTTTCAATTTATGACATCAACAATTTCATCAAATCATTCACGGCATCATATTGATCAGACATCCGCGAATAAAATTCGATCAATCTCAAATCTAACTCTGGCAAAAGTTCACTCTTACTTACCAATTCATATCCGGTAGAACGCAAACAATAAACTGAAATCACTCCATCTTCCCAGAACCAAACTTCCCCTACTCCCACTCGTCGATAAATTTCTAGTGTATCAATTCCACCACTAGTTACTACTATCTCGATCGCCAAATCTGGAATTGACTTCTTTCTATCCAAACAATAAGACTCATCAGGTTCTTTCCTTGCCCCCAATTCCTTCATTCCAATCGTTGTACTACCACTTGCATAAAAACGAATGTTTTTTATTCGCATATATATTTCTAAAAGCTGACATAAAGTCTTTTTTGGTTCTTCATGAGCATCAGATAAGGGAGCCATAATTTCTAAATATCCATCTAAATAAGTTAAACGTGCGCCTGTTTTTGCTAACTCTACATCCAGCTTTTCCAAAGTCTCCCAGGTCAGATTTGACAGTAATGCTCCACTTTGACCTAATTCTATTTGAGAAGTTGCAATAACCATCTGATTTACCGTTGATAATCATTTTTTCAGTATAGCTAATTTTTGGTACGATCGCACATCTTAACCCCAAATAAGGATTAATTAGTTAAACTAGAGTAATCAAAATAGAGGAAACGCAGGATGGTACAAAAATTACCAACCCCAACTCAACCAGAGGTCATTTACCCGGATGATGATGGTCTACCCATGTCAAATCATACTGAACAATTTCGTTGGATCGTCATTATTAAGGAAAATTTAGAGCTGTTATTTGCTAAATCGACGGAAGTATTTGTCGCGGGAGACTTGCTCTGGTATCCGGTAGAAGGAGATAACACAATTCGTCAAGCACCAGATGTGATGGTCGTGTTTGGGAGACCAAAAGGAAGAAGAGGTTCCTATCAACAATGGTTAGAAAATCACATCGTGCCCCAGGTGGTATTTGAAATTTTATCTCCAGGAAATCGCCGACTAGAGATGGTCAATCGCGCTGATGTTGAAGCTGAGTATCAAATCGTGCTTAAGGAAGCTGAAGAACTGCGGCTGTATTATGAAAAAAAGAATCGCGATTTGATTGCGAGAATTGCGGCGCAATCACCACAACCAGGAACCGAGGCTGCATGGGAAAAACTGCGAGCAGCTAAGGCTAAGTTTAAGTCTGAACTATAGTTTTTTATCCCAAAGTATGATAGAGTTAGTGTGTCAAAAAATAATTAAATACTATGACTATTGAAAATCTGGAAGCTGAGGTTCTTGCACTTCCACAAGACTCTCAAGTAATATTGCTCTCGCGACTCCTAAAACACTTGGGACAAAGTAGGGAAATTGATCCAGAAGTTGCATCTAGCTGGGGTGAGGAAGCCCAAAGACGCGATCGCGAAATGGATAGTGGTGAAGTTACTGGCATTCCGGCTGAACAAGTCTTTGATAAACGGGGTAAAGAACTTTATGAAAATGTGATCCGCGCTCAAGTAGAAACACCGGAGAATATTGGCAAGATTGTTTCAATTAATGTGGAGACGGGTGAATATGAAATTGGTGAAGACTTGGTAGTAACGAGTCGCAAATTACAGGCTAAACAGGCTAATGCAATAATTTGGGCGGAACGGATTGGTTTTGATGCGGTTTATGCTGTTGGTGGTACATTGGTCAGGACTGCATAAATGATGCAAGGAAATGTAGTTGGGCGACAAGCTAGAATTAGTTTAACTTTGCGTCTGCCAGAAAATTCAGATATAGAAATTGAGTGTGTTGTTGATACAGGTTTTGAAGGTTTCTTGACTTTGCCATCGACTGCGATTGCTAAACTTGCGTTGCCTGATCTTGGACAAATTAATGCAAAGTTAGCTGATCATTCTAATGTGGCAACTAACGTTTATTTGGCAACGATTTTGTGGAATGGTGTAGAAAAAGATGTTGCAGTGCTAGGAATGGGTCGTCGTCCGCTCATTGGGACTGCACTACTTGAAGATTATCATCTCAGTATAGACTTCTGTGATGGTGGTACGGTTCTTGTCGATGATATTTTGCGATCGTGAGTGAGGAGGAATTTGATTGTAATTTTGGGTGCGATCGCAATTTGATTACCAACAGATATAGGGTGTGTCACCTGCGATAATTAATCGTATTAGTCAAAAATTGCCAGGTGACATACCCTACTACTAATTGCCAAAACATTAGTATTTTCATCTTTCATCTTTCATCTCATCAAACTAGAGCTAAGAGAGCACCAATATTTTTTTTGACTTTATTTTCCTCTTCTAATCGTTTTTGTCTCTCTTTTCTTTCCGCTTCTTCTCTTTCTAATCTCTCTTTCCTTTTTCTTTCGTCTTTAGTTACTTCACGATAAATCAAATAACCAGCGCCACCAACAGCAGCCGCTCCAATTACCCAAGGTGCAGCAGCTCTTGGTGCTGCTCCTAAACCAGCAGCACCAAGAGCACCTTCACCCGAATTATGTCTATGAGGTGCATGATAGTGAGGCTGATGGGAATGTTTGTGATTAGATAAGTGACTGGAAGTTGAAGGTGCATATACCCTCTGCCAAAAGTACCATCCACAGTAAGGTAAGTGTCCTCTTGGTCCATTACCTTCCCAAAAAAAGATATCGTCATAGCTTAACCAAGAATCTCCTTTATACCATCCTACATTGGTAATAAACTGTTGATAATTTTCCCGGTTATAGATGTCTTTTTGTGTGCTAAAGCCAAAGTGAGAACTACGATCTAGCCATAGCTGGTCGATTTCTTTAATTTCTTTGTCCAGGCAGTTATCAATATCTAAATATAAATAACTACCATCTTTTCGAGAAGATATTTTGAGCATCAAAACTTTGGTCAGTTGATCAGCTTCTTTCCACAGATTTGCTGCTAGTTTTTCCTTTAGCAAAGTCATTAATTGCGCTTGACCTTGATCGGCATATTCACTATAAGACATAAAAAATCCCCCAATTTAGTCAAGCCCACTGGTGTTGTATTCACTAATTTTATTTTGTGCGTTTTAGCTTTGACAACTCCAAACCGTGCAATATTAATATTTGTAATGAATTTGTACAAACTATTGAAGATACAAAAACGCGCTCGCTATCTCCCCCAAACTCTCCCCAAACCCAAAATCAATCCCCCATAATCGACTTAACAGACGCGCCCGACTTCCCTGACTACTACGATCGCACCTCAGAACTCTCCACCCTCAAACAATGGATTTTACAACAACACACTCGTCTGATTACTATCTATGGCTTAAGTGGAATTGGTAAAAGCGCGATCGCTCTCAAAGTGATCGAACAAATCTAAACTGAATTTGATTATCTGAGCTGGAAAAGTGCCAGGAGAAGGGCGATCGATGTTTCACGTTAATTCCGTATTCAAAGCCTATATTCAGTCCCAATTAAATCGGCTCTAACCTCTGGATAGTTTCACCCCAAAAAAGCAATTAAACCACAGAATTGCTAGGATCAATTTATGGCATCAACAATTTCATAAAATCATTCACGGCATCATATTGATCAGACATCCGCGAATAAAATTCGATCAATCTCAAATCTAACTCTGGCAAAAGTTCACTCTTACTTACCAATTCATATCCAGTAGAACGCAAACAATAAACTGAAATCACTCCATCTTCCCAAAACCAAACTTCCCCTACTCCCACTCGTCGATAAATTTCTAATGTATCAATTCCACCGCTTGTTACTATCACTTCAATTGCTAAATCTGGAACTGACTTTCTTGTACCCAAACAATAAGACTCATCAGGTTCTTTCCTTGCTCCCAATTCCTTCATTCCAATTGTTGTACTACCACGTCCATAAAAACGAATGTTTTTTATTCGCATATAGATCTCTAAAATCTGACCTAAAGTATTTTTCGGTTCTTCATGAGCATCAGATAAGGGAGCCATAATTTCTAAATAGCCATCTAAATAAGTTAAACGTGCGCCAGTTTCTGCTAACTCTACATCCAACTTTTCCAAAGTCTCCCAGGTCACATTTGACAGTAATGCTCCACTTTTACCTAATGGTTTTTGAGAAGTTGCGATAACCATCTGATTTACCGTTGATAACCACTGTTTAAGTATAGCTAATTTTTAGTGCGATCGCCATTTTCATTCCTTAGTATAATTAATAAAAAACGGGCATATAAATATACGCCCGGATCACAACTTACTGAAAAAAACCTTAAGCTGCTAAATTTTCACTCACGACTCGGACTAAATTTTCTGTCCAATAATGAGCTAGTTCTAAACTGATCGCTTCCACCATTACCCGAATTACAGGTTCAGTTCCAGAAGCTCTTACCAAAATTCGTCCCTGATCTCCCATTGCTGTTTCTGCTTGGGCGATCGCTTCCATGAGAGGTTCACATTTTTGCCAATTCACCCGACGTTCCCGATCTTCTACGCGCACATTTTTCAATAACTGGGGATAAGTTTGAAAACTTTCATCCCGAAGTTCGGCTAAAGAACCACCCGACTGCTGGACTAATGAAGCTAAATGTAAAGCAGTCATCAATCCATCACCAGTCACCCCATAATGTCTACAAAGAATATGACCAGATTGCTCTCCTCCGAGCATTCCTCCTAAACGGAGCATTTCTGCATGGACATATTGATCTCCTACCGCAGTACGAATCAATTTACCACCTAGCTGTTCCCAGGCTCGCTCAAAACCTAAATTTGCCATTACTGTCGAAACAATCACATTACCCGGTAATTGCCCACGCTGATGCAGGGTTTTTCCCCATAAATATAAAATATAATCACCATCAACACATCGACCTTGACTATCAACTGCCAAAACTCGATCTGCATCACCATCAAAAGCAAATCCTAAATCGGCATTATGCAATTTAACTGCTGTTTGGAGCGGTTCGAGATGAGTAGAACCACAACCCACATTAATGCGATCGCCATTAGGTTGATTATGTAAGCAGGTCACCTTAGCTCCCATTGCTTGAAAAACTCGAGGAGCGATCCCGACTGCTGCACCCCAAGCTAAATCTAAGACAATCTGCATTCCCTCTAAATTAATTTCTGGGACTAGGGGTTGCTGTAAAGACTTGATATAGTCCTCCACTAATTTCGGTCGGTGGTAATGCTTTCCCCAGTCATGATTATTACTAGGACTTACTTTTCCTCTTAATCCTGCTTCGATTTGTGCTTGAATCGATGGAGATAACTTACTACCATTCTGACCAAAAAACTTAATCCCGTTATCTTCTGGGGGATTATGACTAGCAGAGATCATCACTCCACCCACACCTTCATATTCTCTAGTCAGATAAGCGACACAGGGAGTTGGACATAACCCTAAATTCCATACTTCTAAACCAGCAGCCGTTAACCCAGCAGACAATGCTACTGCTAGCATATCACTCGATTTACGTGAGTCCTGACCTAAAATAATTGGCCCTGAAGTGGTCGCCTGCTCCTTTAGCACTTGACCTCCCCAGAAACCCACTTGTAAAGCTAGAGATACCGTCAGTAACTCTCCTACTTTTCCCCGAATCCCATCTGTTCCAAATAAAGGTGTTGTCGGTAAATTAGTTAAGGTTTCCGTAAAAATTGCTCTTTGTTCTGGACTAAAATTAAGGTGTGTTGTTGATTGTTCACTATTAGTACCAGAACTCTCAACCAAAGACAGAGCGGTACTTAGAGAGCTAGAATCAGGAAAATTGGCCACAGATTTAACCATAAAATCACTCACTCCACACATAATCAGACTCACAGTGGAGAATAACATTTCTATGAGCTATGCCAAGTTAAACAGTCTTTGGTTGGCAATTCCGGATGGAAAAATGAAAAGGACTTAGCCCAATTTTTAAGCGATCGCCCAGCTTAAATAAATAGGTAATTAAGGAGATGGGATGGTATTTTGATCGTAAATTTCCGTAAAATGTCTAGCGACCTTTATGATAAATGAACAAAGATAACAGTGTAGTAGCTTTTAGCAACCCAACTCCAAGGGTTATAAAAGAATAATCTAGATCCAAATTTCTATTCGGAAGAGCTTTCATGCAGACCAAAGCTTTTAGTGAGCTTTTTCCCCTCTTTAACACGGCTAACCAAGACACCTTGGCTTGGCTAGCATCTGTTGCGGTTACCCACGACTATCCAACCGGAAGAGCTGTCTTAATGGAAGATGCGTGGGGCAATGCAGTGTACTTTTTAGAATCGGGCTGGGTTAAAGTCAGACGTTTAGCTGGGGAAAATGTAGTCACCCTAGCGATTTTGGGGAAAGGTGACTTTTTTGGCGAAATGGCCATTTTAGATGAATCTCCCCGTTCTACGGATGTCATTGCTCTGAGTCCAGTCCAATTAGTCAGTATCTCCGCCCAGCAATTTCTGCAAGCCCTATTTAAAGATACCCAATTGCACCATCGGATGTTGCAGCTGATGGTAAAGCGTTTGCGTCAAACTAACCATCGCTTTCAACTCCGTAATCGACCACCAGCGGTGAAACTAGCCAACACATTAGTTTTGCTAGCCGAAAGTTACGGTCAAACTAGCAAACAAGGGGCAGAAATTTATAATATTCCCTATAACGATTTAGCTGATGTTACCGATATTGGGGTCGAAGAAACTGCCAAAATTATCGAAAAGCTAGAAAGTAAAGGTTGGATTAAAATCAATGCCACCAATCAGACTATGAATTTGATCAACCTCAAACAGTTAATTAACTTAGCTGGGCATATGTAAATGACAGAAGCAACCAAAATTCGCCCTAGTAGTAGCTTAAGCACTAAACCAACCATATCCTACCAGGTTGCCATGCCTGAGCCGGAAACTCATCTCTTTGCAGTAACTTTACAAGTTCACAACTTTCAAGCACCAATTCTGGATCTAAAAATGCCAGTTTGGACTCCAGGATCATATTTAGTTCGGGAGTATGCTAAACATCTTCAAGATTTTTCGGCTCAAAATCATGAGAATAAATCTCTACCTTGGCAAAAAGTAAGTAAAAATCATTGGCAAATTCAAACTCAGGGAAATGCTAAGGTCGTCGTGCGTTATCGGATTTTTGCCAATGAGCTAACTGTCCGAACTAACCATCTCGATTCTACCCACGGTTATTTTAATGGTTCTGCACTATTTTTTGATATTCCAGGGTTAGAAAAAAATCCGATCCAGATCAAAATAGTCCCACCACAACCAGGGTGGCGAGTGACTACACCATTGTCAAGTCTGGGAGAAGCAAATACTTTCTTTGCTCCCGATTTTGATACCCTAGTAGATAGTCCCTTTGAGATTGGTAAACATAATTTATATAACTTTGAAGTGTTGGGTAAACCCCACGAATTGGTGATTTGGGGACAGGGAAATCTTGAACCTAAACGCGCGATCGCTGATATCCAGAAAATTATTCAGGTAGAATCCGAAATGTTTGGCGGTTTACCCTATAATCGCTATGTATTTCTCCTCCATTTATCTGCTCAAGGATATGGTGGACTGGAACATAAAGACTCCTGTACTTTAAATTATCCTCGGTTTGGATTTCGAGCCAAAGATCAGTATGAGCGGTTTATGCAACTGGTAGCGCATGAATTTTTTCACCTCTGGAATGTGAAGAGAATTCGACCGAAAGAGTTAGAAGTATTTAATTATAACGGCGAAAATTATACTACTTCTCTGTGGTTTTGTGAAGGCACAACGAGTTATTATGACTTGGTGTTTCCCTTACGAGCTGGAATTTATGATGGGAAAACGTTTTTCAATTTGTTAAGCAAAGAAATAACTCGATTGCAAACTACACCTGGTCGATTAGTTCAACCATTAAGCGAATCTAGTTGGGATACATGGATTAAACTATATCGACCTGATGCTAATAGTAATAATTCCCAGATATCCTACTATTTGAAAGGGGAATTGGTGTCGGTATTGTTAGATTTGTTGATTCGTTACCGACAGGAAAATCAGCGATCGCTAGATCAGGTAATGCAAAAAATGTGGCAGGAATTTGGTCAAACGGAAAGAGGTTTTACTCCCACCCAATTACAAAATGCGATCGAGTCAGTCGCAGGGATAAATTTAGATGATTTTTTTGCTCGCTATATTCATGGTACAGAAGAATTACCCTTTAACGAATACCTGGAACCCTACGGATTGCAACTAGAACAAGATCATCCCAGTGAACTAGCACCATATTTAGGGATAAATGTCAAGACTGAAAACGGACGAGAAATAATTAAATTTGTCGAATCTGGTTCACCTGCTCAACGAGCGGGAATTGACCCAGGTGATGAATTGTTAGCGATAAATGGGATACGGGTCAGTGCAGAAAACCTCAGCGATCGACTCAAAGACTATCAATCCGGAGATCAGATTAAAATAGCGTTATTCCATCAAGATGAACTCCGTCACTATCACGTTACCTTAACTACTTCAAGCCCAAAAACCTGGAAAATTGTCCCAGTTACCCAGCCCAACCCAACCCAAAAAACCCGCTTTCTGGGGTGGTTAGGGACACCTTTAACCAAAGTATTTAACTTGGAAATTTGAACTACTTCTAGCCACAAATGTCTTAAAATATTCTAGCAAGATGTTTATTTGGATCAAACTATGCAATCACCTCCTCCTCCATCCATTACTCCCCGTCAAATGAACCTACTCCGAATCGTTGTTTCTATGGCTTGGGCTGATGGTCATTTAGCTGAAGAAGAAAAAGAATTAATGCTCGATCGCTTTACCCACATATTTGCTACAGATGTTCAACATCAGCAACTAATTCAACAAGAACTGCAAGGTTATCTAATTCAAAATATCCCTTTAGAAGAATTAATTCCCCATTTGCAAACCGACGCAGAAAAAGAGTTAGTTTTAATGCTAGGTTATGAAGTAATCGCAGTTAGTTCCAGAACCCCAGAAGAAGATAAAATTAATCAGGAAGAAGCAAAAGCTTATCAAAAACTGGTTCAATTGCTCAACTTACCTCCTGAATTAGTTAAACAGATCGAAACTCAATTGGCTAGCGAACAGCGTAGTCAATCGGGAATGATTGATAAATTAGTTAACAAGTTAGGACAATTTGTGAAAAGTCAGCATAAAAATAACTGAGAAGCGCAAAATTAATCCTACCTGATCACTAACTAAATTTGGTGCAACTCAAGATTATTGCGGATCAAGATCACGTAAATAGTAATTAGCCGATCGAATAGCTTTCCTTTAACTTTTCCAACAGGTTCTAAATACTCATTGCTAACATCCGTTGAATGGGTTGTAGTGCTGCTAAACGGGTTTCTTCGGGAAGCGTAATTTCTGGAGTACGGTTTTTCATGGCTAAATAAAGCTTTTCCAGAGTATTCAGACGCATATGAGGACACTCATTACAACTACACTGGTTCATGGGTGGTGCGGGAATGAAGTGTTTCTCTGGTGCTTGTTTTTGCATTTGATGAATAATTCCGGGTTCAGTAGCAACAATAAAACTCGAACTGGAACTGGAGCAAGCATATTTTAAGAGTGCAGTAGTAGAACCAATATAGTCTGCATGACGTAATACTGGTGGCTCACATTCTGGATGAGCAATCACTTCAGCATCGGGATGGACAATTTTCAGCTCGACAATTTTCTGTTCGGAAAATGTTTCATGGACGATACAACTACCTTGCCATAACACCATCTCTCTACCAGTCTGCTCCATTACATATCTCCCTAAATTACGATCTGGAGCAAAAATAATTGGTTGATCAGCGGGAATTTGATTAACAATTTTGACCACATTAGAACTGGTGCAAATAATGTCACTGAGAGCTTTAATATCGGCAGTACAGTTGATATAAGAAATGACTAAATGATTGGGATGGGCAGCTTTAAAAGCTGCAAAAGCATCTTTGGGACAACTATCAGCGAGGGAACAACCAGCTTTTAGATCGGTAAAAGTACCAGTTTATTCGGGTTGAGAATTTTGGCAGTTTCTGCCATAAAGTGGACACCCGCAAAGACAATCACATCCGCATCGGTGTTGGCTGCTTTACGGGAAAGCTCTAGAGAATCACCAATGTAGTCAGCCACATCTTGAATATCAGGATCTTGGTAATAATGGGCTAAAACCACGGCATTCAGCTTTTTTTTCTCTTCTTCAATGAGAGTAAACAGATCCTGGTGGACTGGAATTGTAGTTTTGAGACTATCTTCGGAACGGATTAGAGTGGTAAACACAGTTTAAAGTTTGAATAGGGTTATTTAAGATAATTATAGTTTTTTTTACCAAAATTTGCACTTAACTGAACTTGATCCTGAAAATTTTTCAGAATTTATATACAATTTGGAGAGAAAAATAGAATTTTCTACTGAAATATGGCTAAAACCCATATATAATAAAGATTTAAGCCTATTTCTATCCCTTTATTCTATGCCTTATCTAGAAACTACTGCCCAGTTTTACGCCCAAGCTGCTCAAACCCCTCAAATTGGACTTTGTTGTGCTAGCACTCCGCCACTCCAATTACCAGGGTTAAAGATTCCGAAAATTATGCAGCAGATGAACTATGGCTGCGGCTCAACGGTGCATCCAACCGAGTTATTTGGAGAACCTACAATCCTATATATTGGCATTGGTGGAGGAATAGAAGCGCTTCAGTTTGCTTATTTTTCTCGTAAACCAGCAGGTGTGATTGCAGTTGAGCCGATTTCAGAAATGCGAACAGTAGCTGCCCACAATTTACAGATAGCTGCCGAAGATAACAATTGGTTTAATCCCGATTTTGTCAAAATTTTGGTAGGGGATGCCTTTACATTACCAGCACCAGATAACTCAGTGGATGTGGTAGCACAAAACTGTTTGTTCAATATCTTTGAACCTGATGATCTGCAACGAGCCCTGCTTGAAGCTAATCGAGTGTTGAAACCTGGTGGAAGGTTAATTATGAGTGATCCGATCGCCACTCGTCCGATTCCACCAGAACTCCAGCAAGATGAACGGTTACGCGCTATGTGTTTATCCGGGGCACTTACTTATGATGAATATATCCAGCACCTAATTGCGATCGGGTTTGGGCAGATCGAGATTCGCGCTCGTCGTCCCTATCGTCTGTTAGATACCCACAATTACAATTTGGATACCCCCCTATTACTGGAAAGTCTAGACTCCGTTTCTTTTAAAATACCTGTTCCAGAAGATGGAGCTTGCGTATTTACAGGTAAAACTGCCATTTATGCAGGTGCTGAATCCCTACTAAATGATCAGGCTGGACATTTACTACAACCGGGTATTCCTTTAGCAGTTTGTGACAAAACAGCAGCCAAACTTGCTCGGCAATTTCCACAAGATGTGATCATTACAGACTCCACTTGGCATTATCATGGTGGCGGATGCTGTTAAAAGAATCGATCATAGGTTGAGCGATCGCGCCGGTCAGAACAAAAAACAATTATTAATCAAATCACTTCTGATTCTATCTGCTCAACCTAGCTAATAGTTCATCGCGGTAACCGAACCATATTGATTGTCGATGGTCTATGATTTTAGCTCGGAATGGACAAGCGATCGCGGTGCTGATGACACTAAACGCTGTTCTAAATACTGAACCATATTGAATTGTAATAGTCTTTTTTCTATGCTAACTTAAAAAGTAATATTCTCCCATTCTTGAGCTTCAATAAAACGGCTTAAATAGTTAACGTTGGTAGTAGCTATAATCAGAGATTGCCCCGGATATTCTTGTTGAAGGAGTGCCATTGTTTGCAAAGCAAAGCATCCCCAGAATTTTTAGGAGAGGAAGCTAAACCTAAAATTCCTGTATCTAAAAAAACAATCATTCTTTACTAAAGAGTTTTTGTCCAGAGGGGCGATAACTATCAATAATTTTTTTGACTGCTTCCCAGTGTTGATCATTTTCTCTAGCTTCTTCTTCTGTGATCTCTTCCGCTAGTTTTCGTTTTAACCATTCCATTAAAGGTTGATTTTTTTCTAATTGTTCTTCTGGGGTTTTACCAAAGTGTTTGAGAGCGGGTGCAAATGAGTATTTCATAACTTGATCCAATTGGTTTACTGACATGGTGAAGCATAGAACTGTTTTTAACCCTAGCAATAGCTTACAGCTATTTATTGAGTGAAAGGCGATCGGGCATGATCCATCTCGTCGATCGTTTTTGCTTCACGCCAAAATTTTAAACAACCTGCAACATCACTTAAGGTTGTTTCAGCAAAAGCTTTTTTTGGCTTGATTAAAATTCCATCACCAGTATCAATCAAAAGTAATTCCTGACCCGCTTCCCAACCGTAAGCTTTCCCCAGAGATGGAGGAATAATCATTTGTCCTTGGTCTGATACTCTGATTGTTTCCATATTAAAATAAACTGCGATAAATTATGGGAGACTCAAGTTTAGTTTAACTTGGCTGGTAGTGAAATTGCTAGACTATGCCACTTGATAGTCGTTGGTATTGCACCCTAATTAATTGAGCTAGGCGATCGCATCAAAAAGAAAATAAACAATCAATCCGATTGTAGGGGCAGGTTCACCGATCAATTCTATCACAAACGAGTAATCATCATAAACCTGCCCTCACCCACCGATAAATCCCAAACTACAGATCATCTTAGCAAACGCGATCGCACAGTTCAAAATTCAGGCGATCGCATAATTATAATTAGATTCATTACTAGGAACTTGCTGTTTTAATACCCACCGCTTTTTTATATTTTTGGACAAAATTTTATCCCATTTCAAGGTTAAGATAGTTTAATTAATGGGACAACTGGTGGCATAATTAAATTAACTAAATTAAAATAACAGATAAAAACTTTCCCTGGTACAGATAATGGACCCAATAACTGCTGGTGCGATCGCACTAATTACTCTGCTGGTCAACAAAACTTTTGAGAAAACGGGCGAAATAGTTGTAAGTAAAGCTTTTGACCAAGCAGGTAATGTTCTCAACTTGCTCAAACACAAATCTCCCGAAACTGCCAAAATGATTGCAGCAGCAGAAAATCCTGCTTTACCTCCTGGTGAAACGGTATATATGGATGCTGTGGTAGAAAAGGTACAATCAGAAGCCCAACGTGACCCGGAAATTAAGGCAGAGTTGGAAAAATTAGGGGCTATGATCGAAGCAGCGAAAAAGGTAGATCCGCAATTGGCTAATACTATTAATGAAAATTGGCAGGGGATATGTTTTAAAAATGCTAATCCTACTATTTCTAATAATACTTTTAATTTTGGTGGCAAAGGATGAATATTGAAAAAAATTGGCAGGGAATAAATTTTGAAGATGCCAATCCTAGTATTACGGGTAATCAATTTATCTTTAATAATCAAACACCTTCAATTCCTGTTTATAATATTCCTTATACTGGTGTTCTTAATTTTGTAGGACGAAAAACGGAACTGCAAACACTGCAAGGGCAATTCCAGAAGTGTGATGGTGTAGTCATTTCTGCTGTGGCGGGGATGGGTGGTGTGGGCAAAACTGAATTGGCGATTAAATATGCACGCACCCATGAACAAGATTATCCTGGAGGGATTTGCTGGTTATCTGCTAGAGATGAGGGTTTAGCTAATAATATTTTACAATTTGCGCTGCTTGATCTGAAGTTGGAAGTGCCGCAAAAATTAGGCGAAAAACTGCTATCTCTTAAAGAACAGGTAAGCTGGTGTTGGCAGCATTGGCAACCATCGGCGGGGGCAGTTTTATTGGTGTTAGATGATGTTACTATTTGGAAAAGTTGTCGAGATTTTATTCCCAAAATTAATCGCTTTAAGATTTTAATTACTACCCGATTACGACATCTCGATAGCAATTTTCTTCAGTTATCGTTAGATGTATTTTCACCGGATGAAGCTTTAGAATTTTTGAGGAATTTGCTTGGGGAAAAGCGAGTAGCACAGGAACTGGAAATTGCTAAAGATTTATGTAAATGGCTGGGGTATCTGCCTTTGGGGTTGGAATTGGTAGGACGATATTTGGTGGAAGATCCTGATTTGTCTTTAATGAAAATGTGGGAGAGGTTAAGACAAAAACGGTTGGAAGATGAGGCAGTTAATCCTGGAGATGAAGATTTACAGGATACAGAAATGACAGCAAAGAGAGGAGTAAAAACTGCGTTTGAGTTAAGCTGGCAAGAATTGGATGTGATGACACAGCAATTAGGGGAATTGTTGAGTTTGTTTGCGCCAGCTATTATTCCTTGGAAATTATTAGTTGAATCTATAGCTAAATTGCTGAATTGGAATGAGGCAGAGGTTGATAAAGGAAAAAAGGAACTTTATAAGCGATTTTTAATTAAGAGGTTAGCAGAAAGAGAGGCTTGTTATGAAATTCACCCTTTGATTAGGGAGTTTTTGAAAGCAAAGATAGATGAGTCTGAACTAGCACAAGATGTCAAACAGGCTTTTGTAGAAGTGATGGTAACAATGGCCAAGGAAATTCCTGATTCAATCACGATAGATTTAATTGAGAAGTTAAAAGTTGTAATTCCTCATCTAGAAGAAGTAGCGGAAAACTTGATTGATATAGTTAGGGATGAAGATTTATATTGCGTTTTTTTAATGGGTTAGGTAGATTTTATCAAGGTCAAGGATTATATAATTTAGCAGAACCCTGGTTAGAACAGTCTTTAAGCAAAATAAAAGCAAAGTTGGGCAACGACCATCCCGATGTGGCTGCCAGTTTGAACAATCTGGCATTACTCTACAACAACCAAGGGAGATACGCAGAAGCGGAACCGTTATTCCTTGACGCTTTAGTAATATGCGAAAATTGTTTAGGAAAAGATCATCCTGGTACTATTGATATTCGTCAAAATCTAGATATACTTAAAGAATATCTCAGCCAGAGTAAATATTAGCGATCGCCTGATCTATCTGAAAATGTTTAAAATCATCTTAATAACTCTGTTTCGCGATCGCATATTCCTTACTCGCTAGGGAAACTGTCAAACAAGGATTTACAGGCTGAAACCTTCGATATCTTGCTTATTGATTGCCAAAAATTCTGTAAAACCTTTATCCAGCATAGCCTCAACCGGAAAAATTAATCCCTCTCCTGTAATCAACTCAATCTCAAAAAATAATTCCCCTTTGCTGCCAAACCTCCCCTCAATTATATTCTACCAGTTGCCCCTGATTCATTCAAACAAAACATACAGTGGATAGTGTTTGGGTGTTTTTGCTGTGCCTTTTGGCTGGCTATTTCCTGATCAGAATCAATAAAATAATCCCCACTATTGGGTTCAACTGCAATATACCAGCCATAGTGTTTCTCAATTAGTTCAGGAGATACTTGCTCAAAAATTTTTCGACAACGCTGATGAAAAGCTTCTCTCTCGGCTTTATGTCTAGCTTTTTCTGCGGGTGACCATTGAATTTCTGGAAAAATTCTGCCTCGACGGACAATTCTCTGGGGAGTAGATTGGGTCATAATTCGCTCTAAATACTCATTTTTGTCTATTTGGGATTTCAGCCAAAAGATAGTCAGAAACTAATTCAAATTTGTTTGCTGATTACACTATAATTATAGCAGATTTTTGTGATAAAATTTATACCAGCTAAGGCTAATTCGGTAAAAATCTTCTTCATGGTAACTGTAAAGTTGCAAAGTTATTTATCCCAAAAATGCAACAACTATGCTATAATAAAATTAGTTGATTAAACAAAACGTCAAACTTATTATTCTGGACTAGCATTAATTACCCCTCAAAAAATCGATCAAGGAGGGTCGATTTGTCATGATAGAAACAGAAAAAATTCTGCAAATTAGTCGGGCTATTGCTAGGGAATTTAAGCCAAACAAAATTATTTTATTTGGTTCATACGCTTATGGGAATCCTCAAGATGACTCAGATGTTGATTTATTAGTCATTTTGCCGTACAAGGGGAGTAATTTTCAGAAAAGTTGGGAAATTTTAAATAAAATTCAACCGAATTTTGCTCTAGATTTGTTAGTGCGAACTCCTGGAGATGTGGAGCAACGTCTCGCCTGGAATGATTTTTTTCTGCGGGAAATCATTGAAAAAGGAAAAGTGATTTATGAATCCGCTAACAGTTGAATGGGTTGATAAAGCTGAGGGGGATTTTATTACAGCTTTGCGGGAGTTACGAGCCAGGAAATCTCCCAACTATGATGCGGCATCTTTTCACGCTCAACAGTGTGTTGAGAAATATTTGAAAGCGCATTTGCAAGAATCTGGAATTGCTTTCAGTAAAACATAGCTGTATGGCATTCATAAACCTGGAATAGGCTGTAAACTGTCAAGAAGTAATAGGAAAAATATAATGCAAGCATATAAACTCAAAGGAAAAATAGATCCATCTGGTAATTTAGTGATTACCGAAACCGTAAATTTACCCCCTGGAGATGTGGAAGTGATAGTCTGGCAAACTACTGAGATGTTTGATAACACTACAACTTCAGCAAGTGAACTACGATCAGAAACACCAAAGAGAAAATCTAGGGTAAAAGCATTTGAGGGTTTATTTGAAAATGCTCCACCCATCCCACCAAACTTTGATCCAGACCTAGCTAAATGGGAATATTTAAAAGAGAAACATAAGCTGTGAAAATCTTGCTAGATACTAATATAGTTGTTGATGATGCCCTGGAAAGACAGCCTTTTTGGGATGCAAGCGAGCAAGTTTTATCCCTGATTGAACAAAGACAAATTGAAAGTTATATTTCAGCTTCAACTTTTAGTGATTTGTATTACATCATCCGTAGAGCAAGAGGTAAAGATTGGACGTTTACTTATTTAAACCAGTTAGTTACCTTTTGCCGAATTGCTACTGTAAATCAGGCAGTAATTACAATGGCTATCACCGCAAATTTTAGTGATTTTGAAGATGCCATTCAATACGCCACTGCTGTATTAAATCAATTAGATGTGATTATTACCCGTAATCCTAAAGACTTCTCTGTTGTTCAACCGCGAATTCTTACTCCTCAGCAATTAATTGAGGAATTAAAAAATTCTTGTTGAGTGATTTCAACAATGAAAAAATCGAATAATTTTCAAACTTTCAATCCCGCGATCGCAACACCCAAGAAAATATATTTATTACTGTTATATCTTGAGGCTTTAGTAATATGCGAAAGGGCGTTGCTGATTTACGGTATGAATAAAGAATTTGTAGGGGTGTATGGCTTTTGAGCCCAGGGCGCATAGCCATGCGCCCCTACAGAATTTTCATACCCTGATTAAGCAACGCCAGATCATCCTAATACTATTGTTATTCGTGAAAATCTAAATATACTTAAAGAATCTCTCAGCCAGAGTAAAGATTAGCGATCGCCTGATCTATCTGAAAATGTTTAAAATCATCTTAATAACTCTCTTTCGCGATCGCATATTCCCTACTCGCTAGGGAAACTGTCAAATAAGGATTTACAGGCTGAAACCTACTTATAATTCGCTCTAAATACTCATTTTTATCTATGATTTTAGCTCGGAATTGACAAGCGATCGCGGTGCTGATGACACTAAATGCTACTCTAAATATAGACAGGATATTTAATATTAATAATTCTGGCGTGATGTTTAAATTACATTTTCGCTCATTAGGTTGATTGGGCAAGGGTGAAAATATTACAAAGGTAAGTATTGAACTTGGTTGATTAAATCTTCAGGGTCACTTACTTTCGCAAGTATTTCTAAGTCGCGCACACAATCGCCAACGGTTACATACTGTTGATGCGCGTAGATAACCCCACTAAAATTTATTCCCTCTTGCTGGTGATGATTTGCCATGACTAAAAAATCATCATCTTGGGTAAAAATAACCCGCTGAAGTTCCGTAGCACGATCAAGTAAAATCGGATCAGGTGTGCCAGTTCTGCCATCTTCTTGTACGGTGAGAACGTCTATCCCTCGCAATTTTAAACCATTTGTAATAGCTCGGCGGACATGTTCATCGATGTACAGAGCTAGGGTCATTTAATTAGCCCTTGGATGCGAAGTTTTTTAACTAAAGCAGATTCACCAGTTTGTTGACGTAACTTTTCAACCTGCTCGAATCGTTGCTGCATATCGGCATCTAGTTCTTCTTTGTTATCCCAATAATAAGCTAAGGCAGAATAAATTTGACTCATGCTTAAATAGGGGTGTTGAAATTTAATTTCTTCGGGACTCCAGCCAAAACTAAGATGACCGGAAACTAATTCAATTACTTTCATCGTTGTTCCGGCGATGTAGGGAACTTTGTTTTCATCCAGTTCTATATATTTGTGTTGAGTAGCAGTCAAGTTCATCAAATTTGCCTTGTTGCTGATTACACTATAATTATAGCAGATTTTTGTGATTCGGCTGATAAAGATACGGTGAGCGATTGAATCCGGTTGATTAATTCTGTTAACCTTGCCCGTTGCCTTGGTTTCTCTGTTGAAGTTGTAAATATTCCCAGATGCGTCTAATCTCGGCTCGATCTTCTGCACTACGTTCTGCTAATTCCGTATTGCGTTGTGCTAGTTCGCGATCGTGTTGTGCTAATTCGATATTGCGTTGTGCCAATTCCAACATAAATCCGGACAAGTTGGTAACAGTAGCCGTCAATTGCCGTTGGCTCTCGAAGAGAGAATCTACCTTATCAGTAATAACCGAAAATTCTCCCTGAAGTGCGAGGATTTCATCAAGCAAGATATTCGTTCTTTTCCCAAATTCGGTCTCGTCCTGACTAACTCGTTCTCTTAACGCTGTTATTTGTTCTTGTAGTGAATTGGTTTCCATCTTGCTTTAGTTGATTTGGCTCAATCTTATTATAGCTGTCTGTTATATCAGTGGGTTGTCCTAGTTTTCCGGCGATCGCTGCTACCCAGATCGGAAATGTAGCTATTGTCCTAGGTCCACGCTGCGCGATTACCTACGGTATACTAAGTGAAGTAGGGGCGTATTGCAATACGCCCCTACGGTTTCTGATATCTATTAGTCCTCAAAAATCGCATCAACACTAATCACTATGTCCGGAAATGAAAGAGGTGAGATACTTTCACCGCGTCTAAATTGTTGGATACTTTCATAACCATTAGCTCCGGGATTACGATAAACCTCAACTAATTCAGCCCGTACATCTACGATCCAAAGTTCAATAATCCCAGCTCTCCCATAGAGAACTGACTTCACATTGCGATCGTTGTCGATGGTCGTATCTGCTACTTCGATCAATAAATATACGTCTTGGGGTTGGGGGTGTAACTTTCGGTATGAACGACGTTTCAAGATTGATACATCAGGTTGGGGTTCTAATCCCCCGTTTAGCCTGACTGGAGTTTGTGACAAGATTGAAATACGTTTACCCAAAGCGTCATAGAATAGTTCATACAAGCAACCAATACAGCCTGCATGACGACTACCCATCGGTGCCATAAGAATTATATCCCCATCAATTAGTTCAGTCCGTTCATCAGGTCCAATTATCCCAACTTCCCCCAGCTTGTAATATTCCTCCACAGTAAATTTCTTTCGCTCTGTTGCTACTACAGACATAATCCTTATCCTATTGCTTGAATGGGGTCTATCTAACAATTAGATTTTACTCTGATGGCTTTCTTCGTAGGCTGATTGTCCCGTAGGCGATCCAGTTCCCAGTCGCATATTTGGGATTGACTCAACTCTTCTCTGTAATGTTCAGATGTTGGTTAAAACTCACAGGAACCACAGCATCGATCGCATCTTTCGACTTGAGAATTAAGTTCTCCCATTCACAAATAATCCCTCCACAATTACAGACGGAGTATAACAAGCACCATTCCAATCCGCATCACCACCGATTTCTACAATATGGTTTAAAGCTGTATAAACATTTCCAGCTACCATAGTGTCTTTCACTCGACCAATTACTTGACCATTCTTTACGAGATAACCAAGCTCAACATTAATCGAAAAATCACCGGAAATCCCGGCACTACTACCGAGAATTTGATCAACAATTAATCCATCACCTAGAGTAGCAATTAAATCAAGTAAAGGACGTTTCCCTGGATCAATCATCAGGTTAAATAAACCTGGAGTGGGATAGCTGCCTAAACTGGGCCGAAATCCATTCCCCGTGGAACTACTCCCTAGCGATCGACCTACAGTGCGATCGGTATAAAATAGTTGTAAGATCCCATTTTGGATAAACACCAAAGGCCAAGTACGAGAACCTTCATCATCAAATGGACAACTAAATGGCCCTGCATCCGGTTGTTGACGTAAGGTAAGCAGAGGGGATACCACTGATTCACCCAAGCGATCGCTCCAAGGGGAAGCTTTTTCCAGGACTTGTTTCCCATTCAGGGCAGTTTGAACTGTTCCCCACAGCATATCCGCAGCTTTGGCTGTAAATAAAATGGGTATCCGGCCAGTTGGGGGCGCAACATTATTTTTAGCCCAATCAAGCCGCTGCAAAATTTGATGGATCAGAGCTAAGGGTTCAAGACTACCCCGTTGAGTTTGGCCATCAGAGACACAGAGTAAGTCATCATTGCGAACCCACTCAGCGGCTAGATAACAACTAAGAGTAGTGTCAGTATAACCACAATCTAATCCATGGGAATTAATTAAGCGAGTAGTTTCAATTTCGCATTCCCATTCTGCGGTGCAAAGGATTTCTGGGTTAGCATCTCGAATTAAAGCGATCGCTTCTTTTCCCCAACCGATTAATTGCTCGACCGGCACCACTTGTCCGAGATCGGGATATTCGATCTGATCTGTAGGAGCAGCGATCTCAATCGTTTCTGGTTCATTCAAGGTGCTAATCGCGATCGCCCGTTCCACCAGACTTTGAGGGTCGAATTGACCATAGGCCACGGCCAGACCTGGGCGACCATTGCGCCAGAGTCGGAGGGCTGTACCTTCTGATTGGATACTTTCTAATTGTTTGAGGCGGTTGGCTTCAAAAAAGATTGGTCGCGAAAGCGATCGCGAATGAAATACTTCGGCGGCTTGACTGCCTGACTTATGTGCTAACTCAAGCAGTTGTTCTGCTAGCTCATTTAATTGCAAATTCTCAGAACCCATAAAAGGCAAAACTCAGAACTGTGCCAATCCAAAAGCCACAACTCAAAATTACTTCTGACTTGAACACTTCTGACTCCTGAATTGTTTTTACTTTACGCTAAATTGACTTCTTGTAATAACCAAAATCCAGCAAATGATTCTGATTGGGGATGATCTTGCACGGCTAAAAAATGGACTTGTGCCGCTTTTTGTTTAGCTTGAGCAAATTTTTGTGCTTCTGCTTGGAGTTGAGGTTGGTTAAGATTAGCCAAAATCCAGGCTTCACTAGCTCCAGTTTCTAGGAGTAATCGGGCTGGGGGTTCTCCTTCTACTTTGAGAAAAGCTAAATCTAATCCTGATGCCCAACCAGCGAGAGCTAAGGCCCGATTTGAAAAAATCACGACTCCAGGAATGGGGCTAGTTGGATCTAGGGGTGCAGTCACACCTTTTTTGTCGCCAATTTGCAAAGGAAAAGCTTCCTGAAAGTCTATTGGCCATTCTCTCATGTCCTCAAAGTCCTGAGCTGCTAAGGTGACAAATGCCCACTTTTCCCCAATTAAAGCTTCGGGTAGGGGCTGATTTGCAGATGGTTCAAACCTTATTCCTGCTGCTATTGCGGCTGGATCAAATCCAGGTTGTTCAGGGTAAATAGTTTGCATTCGTTCTTCTAACCATTGATGTAGCGCATAGGTTCGTCGGCTTGGTTGCGGTTGAATCCCTAAATCATTGCAGGCTTTGGTAATCATATTATTCATCTGACGACGAAAGAAGCGGATTTTATGCGGGGTTTGTCCAGCTTGAGCGATCGCTGCTGTAATCGCTTGACGTAACCACAGGGAATTTACCTCAGCACTACCACAATATTGAGAGTAGCGAAATAAGGAATCTGGTTGACGATCGAAATCCAATGGACTCTCACAGACCAAGACTTCCCAAATTTTTTTCTGTTGTTCGTCCAGAATTGGACGGGAATAAAAATCTAATTCCCAGATGATATTTCCCATGCTCCTCAGTTTAAATTTTGCTCATCCTTTTATCATAGGGGGATGGGGTAATATAATTTGAGTTGCTAGTTGAGATTAGGGTGATGAATGAGTTAACTTTAGCCTGGTTTGAGTTGGGACGGGGAAAAACTTTCACCATCCGAGCTAATCCCATTAATCAACAGTCAAGTCCAATTCGGATTGGTCGGAATCCAACTCAGTGTGATCTGGTTTTATCCCATCCCACGGTCCTGGATCTTCATGGGGAAATTTTTTTTAATGCTCAAAAGCAAAAATTTTTTCTGCGTTCTGTCCAAGCAGTTACTCCCCCTGTTGTGAATAAAGTTCCTTTGGTAACAGGAGAGGTGATGCTACATGAAGGTGATTATATATGTTTAGGAAAATTACCTTTAAAAATTACCGCGATCGAGCTTAATTCTGGTTTAACTAAAAATTATCTTTCTAGTCCTTTAATAGGTAAATCAGATGCAGGATTTGGGTTTGAGTCCAATCATGTACCGATCTTTTCCACGAAAGTTATCCTCGGAATTGGGATCATGGCGATCGCAGTGGTTAGTGCGATCGGTGTTTATGCTTTTAATCAATTACCTGGAAAGAAAGATCAGACCAAATCAACATCACAATTAGCTGAAGTTACTTCAACCCAAACTAAAGATTTAAAATCAAAAATCACCTCCCCTGAATCTGCTAAATCTTTGGAAAAAAAAGGATCAGAAAGTTGTGTGATAGTTAAGCATGATGAAAGTTTAAATGTGCGGAGTAGTCCTGATGGTGAAAAAACAGGTAATCTATTATCACCAGGAACAAAATTAAAAGTTACTGGAAAACAAGTAGGAGAATGGTTGGAGATTCAATCTCCGGTAATCGGTTGGGTAGAGAAAAATTATACTGCTAATGAATGTAATGCTAATAGTCAGGTAGTCGGTGAAAGCAAAACTAAAGTAAATTCAGGAGCAGCAGTAAATATTACGGTAGAAAAAGCGTTAGAAAAAGCGACAAATGGAGATATTAAAGGAGCGATCGCGATCGCTAAAAAAATTCCCCAAAAAAGTGATCAATATAGTGAAGCTGTGGGTTTGATTAGTCAATGGGAAGATGAATTAGCTGAACGAAAACGTCAGCATGATGCTCAGGGAAAAGAACTGATGGAAAATGCTTCAGCTCAAGCAGAAATAGGAGATTTTGGAGCTGCGATCGAAATTGCTAAACAAGTTAAAGCTGATAGTGCAGTTTATCAAGAAACTCAGAAAGCGATCGGTAAATGGCAAAAAGAGTTAGATAATCAATCTAAAAATAGTCTCACCAATCCCAAGAAAGCTAACACTATTACCTGGAATTGCTATAATAATGGACAATTATCTGAACAGTTAGTTTTACCGATCGGCAAATATCCCTATGATGATCAAACCTATGCTGAAAATAATTGCGAAAAACTATAGTTAACCAAGTCCTCTAATTTTGAAAGATCAAAAAGTTATTCGATCGGAATCCTAATCGCAAACTCTGTCCCCTGACCTAGGACAGAATTACACTCAATTTGACCACCATGTTTTTCGACTACAATTTGATGAGAAATCGATAAACCTAATCCGGTTCCTTTACCGGTGGGTTTAGTAGTAAATAAATAATCAAACACTCGATTTTTCACCTCCGGTGACATTCCTAACCCATTATCTTTAATTTTGATCAAAACCTGATCAGTATCTGCTAATACTTCGGTTTTAATCGTAATTGAATTAGTCCGATTAGCTTGCTCTAATGATGGGTTTAAACTAGCTTCATCAAAAGCGTCGATCGCATTAGCAATAATGTTCATAAATACCTGATTTAATTGTCCGGAATAACAAGAAACTAAAGGGAGGTCTCCATATTCTTTAAAAATCTCGATCGCGGAGCGTTTATTATCAGCTTTGAGACGATGCTGTAAAATCATTAAAGTGCTATCAATCCCATCATGAATATCAACTTCAACCCGACTATCTTGATCAGCACGAGAAAAATTTCTGAGGGAAACGCTAATTTGACGAATCCGATCTGTACCTAATTTCATGGATGAAATCATTTTCGGTAAATCTTGTAGCACAAATTCTAAATCTATGCTTTCGGAATGACTTTTAATTTCTGGACTTGCTTGGGGTAATTGTTGTTGATAAAGTTGTAAATGATGGATAATATGCTGGATATAGGTTTGAGCATAATTCAGATTACCCGCAATGAATCCAACTGGATTATTAATTTCGTGAGCAATTCCAGCTACTAACTGACCCAGAGTTGCCATTTTTTCATGCTGGACTAACTGAACTTGAGCTTTTTGCAGTTCGAGCAAAGTATGTTTGAGTTCCGCTGTCCGTTTTTCGACTTGTTTTTCTAATTCTTGACGAAATTGGACGATGATCAATTGACAACGGACACGAGCTAAAACTTCTTCACATTGAAATGGTTTAGTAATATAATCAACCCCACCAATGGTAAAAGCTCTAACTTTATCTAAAACATCATCTAAAGCACTAATAAAAATGATGGGGATAGCTTGAGTTCGGGAGTCAGCTTTTAATTGATCACATACTTCATAACCATTCATGTCGGGCATTTTAATATCGAGCAAAATTAAATCGGGAGGAGCAGCAAAAGCTGATTTGAGAGCCATTTCTCCATTTAAAGCTTTCCGAACTGCATAACCTTGTTCAGTCAGAATCGTTGATAACAATCGCAGATTTTGTGGGGTGTCATCAACGATCAGAATATCTCCCGTTGGTAGATCTGGTAAGTTGGTTTTCATTGATGCTCTTCAATAATTAAAATTTATTTTTCGTTGATGATCCAAATCAACATATCTCGCACTAACTATACCAGTTTGGTCGCGATCGCTAATCACTGATTCATCTGGGATGATTGGGTTGGTAAACATAAGGTAAAAGTAGATCCTTGACCTAATACACTCTCTAGTGTTACATATCCTCCCATAATTTGACATAACTTTTGCGTCAGAGCTAAACCCAATCCTGTACCACCATATTTCCGGGTACTTGACTCATCTACCTGGGTAAAGGGGTGAAAAATTCTTGACTTTTGTTCCTCACTAATTCCAATTCCCGTATCCCTGACCTGAAAATATATAAATTCTTTAACCAAAAAATTATCTGTGTTTTTATCTGCTCCTAAAACTAAGGGAAAGGTCTTTTTGAAGATTTGACTATTAACTCCTACTGGACAACGCTCAATGGTAAGGGAAATCTTACCTTTTTCTGTAAACTTACAAGCGTTGCTAAGTAAATTTAGTAAACTCTGATGGACTTTATTGACATCATTATAGATAATACCCGGATCATTAAGATAAGTTACTTGTAAACTATTATCTTTTTCTTCTACTAAAGGTTGAATTTTAGTAACTAAGGATTCCACTAATTTCATAACGTGAATTTTTTCGATTAAAAGACTCTCATTTCCGACTTCAATATTAGACAAATCAAGGATATCATTCACCAAAGTTAATAGATGATGACCAGCTTGAGAAATTTTCTCTAAATCTGGGATAAAATTTGGTTGTCCTAATTCTTCAGATTCTTCTTTAAGAATTTGACTATAGCCAATAATAGCATTGAGAGGAGTCCGGAGTTCATGACTCATATTTGCTAGAAATCTACTTTTAGCATAGTTAGCACTTTCGGCAACTTCTTTAGCTTTTATTAATTCTTGTAAAGACAATTCTAGCTGAATTTGAGTTTGTTGTAAATCTGATAGTGTTTTAGTTAACTCAGCGGTGCGCTCCTCCACGCGTTTTTCTAATTCTTTAGTCAATTGACGTAAATGAAGATGAGTTTTCACCCGGGCTAAAACTTCTTCATATTCAAAGGGTTTGGTAATATAGTCTACTCCACCAATTGCAAAACATTTAACTTTATCTAAAATATTATCTAAAGCACTAATAAAAATTATCGGTATATCCCGGAATTTTTCGTTAGCTTTGAGATGTTCACATAACTCATAACCATTCATTTCGGGCATATTAATATCCAGTAAGATCAAATCGGGAAGAACCGATTGGACTGATTTCAGAGCCATAGGTCCATTCAACGCTTTGCGAACTAAATAACCTGCTTCAGTCAGGATTGTAGATAAAATGCGGAGGTTCTGGGGCAGATCATCAACAATCAAAATATATCGATTATCTTTACTGTTGTTATCATTAATCATTGGCGATAATTTTGAATTAAGTTTATGATTTTGTCAAATCGAAAATTATTAGACCAATCAGCTAATGTATCAGCTAATAGAGTATATTCAGGCGGGATTTCCGTCCCTAGTTGTAAAATTAATTCATCATAGCCTTTGATGGCTGCTGTATGCAAACGTTCTAACCATTCATCGGGCATTTTAGATAACTGGAAATTTAGGTCTATCTTGCCATTATTTTCCTCATTTTTGACTTTGCTGACATGATTTTTAACGGTTGAATCTTCATAGATATAAACTACTCCTAAATATTCAGCCATTTTCGCTAACAACACTTCCTCACGGAATGGTTTGCGGACAAAATCGTCACAACCTGCGGACATCACAATGCTACGATCTTCATCTAAAGCACTAGCTGTCAGCGCAATAATCACTGTCGCTTGACCTTTTAAATGTGCTTTAATCTGTTTAGTAGCTTCATAACCATCCATCACGGACATTCGCATATCCATCCAAATTAGATGTGGTTCCCACTCTGACCAAATTTCTACTGCAACTGCACCATTTTCAGCTTCTTTGACCTCAAACCCAATCGTTGACAGTAGTCTAACTAATAACAAGCGACTTTCAAAGCGATCTTCAACTACTAAAATCCGATAGGAAGGTTGATCAGGAGCTAGTTTCAAAACTTTTCCTGTCGATTGTCCATAATGAATCTCCTGGGGGTCTGCTAAACTAACTTGTACGTTAAATTTAAAAATAGTTCCTCGATCTAATGTACTACTAACGCTAATTTCTCCACCCATCATTTCCACAAATTTACGACTAATGGGTAAACCCAGTCCAGTCCCAGTTTGGGATTTTCGTCCGGTTTCAGTTTGGACAAAAGGTTCAAATAACAGATTAAGTTCGGAAGGGGCAATTCCTGGACCGGTGTCTTCGATTTCAAAGAACAAGTTTACTGGTTGTCTATAAGGAGAATTTTTTGGCTGATTAATTGTGTCTAATAATGGTTGTTTAAAGATCCGCAGCACCACACCTCCTGTTTCCGTAAATTTAATTGCATTACCGAGTAAGTTAATTAATACTTGGCGAACTTTACTTTCATCAGCATATATATAATGGGGAACGTTGCTCGCAATTTCAAAAATTAATTCTAAGTCTTTCGATTTAGCTTTTAGTTGTAACATATCTTCCAGAATATCTAGCAGTCGATATAAATCAAAACCATTTTCATTGAGAGTTAGTCTTCCTGCTTCAATTTTTGACATATCCAAAATATCATTAATTAGTTCCAGTAAATGTTCCCCACTACCACTAATAATTGCTAAGGTTTTTTTCTGCTCCTCTGACAGTGCAGGATCTCGGTTCATAAGTTGAGCAAAACCTAGAATCGCATTCAGAGGAGTTCGCAATTCATGGCTCATATTTGCCAAAAATTCACTTTTAGAACGATTCGCGGTATTAGCAGCGATCGCGACTTGTTTAAGAGCTGCTTCTGCACGTTTGCGATCGCTAATATCATTTGATAGAGACAGCAAACATTTTTGTCCATTTAAGTAAATAATTTCCGTAGATAATAGCCCAGTTTTTATTTCTCCTGATTTGGTCTGAAATTCAAATTCATAATTACGAATTGCGGTATTACCTGTCATCATATCAAACATTTGTGCCCGCGCTTCAGGATTGACCCACAGATTTAATTCGGATGAAGTATGACCGATTACTTCTTCTCTGGTATAACCAATCATCCGACAAAAAGCATCATTTACCTCTAGATGAGAGCCATCATTCAAACTGGTAATGGTAATGGGATTAGGTGAGGAAACAAAAGCTCGAAAAAACTTTTCTTCTGAATGTAATAAAGCAGCTGTACGTTGTTCTATTTGGGTTTCTAAATCTTTATTTGTCTGTTCCCATGCACTAAAAGTAGTACCTAATTGCTGTGACATTAAATTAAAAGAGGTAGCTAAAATTTCTAATTCTTTAATCCCATGTCCTTGAATATTTTGGTTTAATTCACCACGACTAATTGCTTGAGTTGCTTGGCTTAATTGTAAAATGGGTTTGATAATCAAACGGGATGTAAAAATTCCGCTAATTATGCTTAATCCTAATACTCCTAAACAAATAAATATCGTATTATATATATGGGAATTAATTTGTCCCATCAAATCTTCAGTGGGAATTACTACCACCATCAACCAATCTAAACCAAATTGATCTTGGATGGGGGATACTTGGACAATTTGGGTTTTACCAGCTAGTTCAAAGCTAAGTGTTTCACGATTTTTAATTTGACTAAACTTGCCAAATTGATTTAATAAAAATTTTCCAGTTGCTTGCATAACTGGAATACTACTCTCCATCACAGATAACCGTTTTTGTTGACCATTGCTAGTAATAAAAGGTGACTCATTACTAGAATTAGCAATCAGTTTGCCGGTGCGATCGATAATGAAAGCTTTACCTGATTCACTAATTTTTTCTTGGCGCAATAAGTCACTAATTTGGTCTAAACTAATATCATTACCTAATCCTCCTAAAAATTCTCCAGTCCGAGTATAAATTGGGGTAGCATGGGTAAGGGTAAACAGTGAATGTTCATTTACTTGATAGATCAGACTCCAGATCGGTTTTTTTGCTTTTGCAACTGCTTGATACCAGGGGGGAAGTCCAGCAGCATCATTAATACTACTAATTAAGGTATTTCGATTACCAAAGTTATCCAGCGTATAGGTATTAACTTTTCCCAGGGTAGATTGATCTTTAATCTCTACAACTGGTAGATTATTGTCACGCTTTCTGATCGTAATAAATTGTCTATTTTTATTAATAAACCGGATTAAAGATACTGAATTTGAGCTTCTAATTTGAACCCAGAAATACTGTTGCAAAACCTGGAAATTACTAAAATTGATAATTTGAGTACGTTGGGCATCTAAGCTAACTTGATTAAGCCCAGGAGCTGACTTTAAATATGTTTGTACTTCTTGCTCAAGATTGACAGCTATCTTCCCGCTCAACTGACTAGCTAAATCAGTCATAACTCTACGTCCGTTTCGCAAGGATAGATATCCCGTAATGCCCACTATTCCTAAAGTTTGGAGGACAAACGGAATACTTAAAACTAGACGTAGCGGGACTTGAAAATAATGTTGCTTCAACCTACTGGTAAGAGTTTTAAATAACATTGATAGTACCTGACCATTTGCACTGTACAAGATTTTCGGGAGTTAGCTGCTGTTACTAAGATTTATCCATCAATTTTGAATGTAAAAATATAAGCTAGTTAATGATTTTTGCCAAAAGAATACTTCCTAATTAAAAATTTTGCTTGCCCATAATTACCAATATTTGAACCCTCAAAGTTAGAATTGTAGCTGACTCAAGCATTAACTCGGTTCCCCATTGAGCAATCGCTTTGATTGCTTAAATTAACTACTTGGTCTCAATTAACCTTTTATATGATCTGGACCAAAAACTTACAGAACGTCAGCTCGGCCCTAATTCATATATTATAAGGAGTGAAGATGAAAACCCCCAAAAATGCTTTTAGTGTTCTATGTCAAGCTCGGGGATGTTTCAACTATGCCCCCTCGCTATACCAGACTGAGGAACGTTAATCTCATCCAGGTTGAAATTTCTTCTGATCTAGGATTGAGTCGGTCTTTTGCCATTTTACCTGGTCTTCCATATCATAAAATTGCACCAATATTCTGTCTTCCTTAAGGAAATTTTCTGTTAAAAAATATAAAATTTTTGTAAAATTACTAATTTTTCCACCACTATTCAGCAAAAGGTGTTATATTGAATAGTGAAAGTTGTTCATCTAGTTGGGTTGCACAGATAAATTGAAACTCCATGCAATAGCTGACTATAACTGGCGAATCCTCTGGTCCCTAGACCTGAAATTAAAGCGGAAACGTCATTGCGATCCCACCTTATCGTGGACTGATAGTTGTGAAGTGCCCAGTATGTGCTGATCGACCTGTAAGTTCAGGTTTGCAACTGCCAAGTTAAATCAAGGCACCGTAGAGACGCGATCGGTGTAAAAATGGCAAGCAAACTGGGTCGATCAAGCTCATGCAAATGAGATTTTTTTAATAATCTAATGGTAGATGCGGCAAAACGCGCTGCTGAAATAGCTGGATTTGTTTTAAATTAGGCTGGGATCGCTCCTTGGGAAATGGTCATTTACCCATGGGAAGAATCAAAAAGCTTGGTTTAGGAACAATAATGTACGTGCTATTAGCTGAAGTAAGCCCAAACTGTTTGGAACTGTTTAGATCAGATCCGGACTGTGATCACTTGGAAGTGATTTTTAGCTACTGATAGTCTCAGCTAATCGGACAACACCTAATCTGCGTCAGTTAACCTGTTAATCCTACTTTTGGAGATGAAAAAAAATGTCTAAAATCCTTAATCACAAAATTGCTCCTGCACCAATTCCCTCCACCATTAATGTGGTTGATTTAATTGATGGTTACTTCACCGCTTATAA
The DNA here is from genome assembly GCA_963744145.1 of uncultured cyanobacterium. Lineage (GTDB taxonomy): Bacteria > Cyanobacteriota > Cyanobacteriia > Cyanobacteriales > CAWUOF01 > CAVUSO01. The sequence goes on from CAVUSO010000001.1 coordinate 5,435,422, forward strand.
TTCAGCGCGTTTGCGGGAAATCTGTCATCTGCTCAGTCAGAAAGTAATGTGTCAAGGAGTGACGGTAGGACTCAGTTTATCAGGTGCAATGACACCTGCTGGTTTTGGAGTTTCGGCTTTATCACCTTTGATCCGCAATGGTTTTATTGACTATATCATCAGCACTGGAGCCAATTTATACCACGACATCCATTATGGATTGGCTTTAGATCTATATGCCGGTAATCCATTTGTTGATGATGTGCAACTACGTGAAGAAGGTCATATTCGGATCTATGACATTGTCTTTGACTACGATGTCTTATTACAAACAGACGCATTTATTCGGAAAATTCTCCGCGCACCAGCTTTTCAAAAACGGATGGGCACAGCTGAGTTTCACTATTTACTAGGCTACTATGTCCGGGAAGTGGAAAAACAATTAGGTGTCAAACATTCTTGTTTACTAGCTACAGCATACGAATGTGGTGTACCCATTTATACTTCTTCTCCAGGAGATAGCTCAATTGGGATGAATGTTGCAGCTTTAGCTTTAGAAGGTTCGCAGTTAATCATTGACCCAGCAATTGATGTGAATGAAACCGCAGCGATCGCTTACTGTGCTCGGGAAAGCGATCTACCTGGGGTAGAAGGTAAAAGTGCCGCAGTGATTATCGGTGGTGGTAGTCCGAAAAACTTTCTTCTCCAAACTCAACCTCAAATCCACGAAGTTTTGGGTTTACCAGAACGTGGTCACGATTTCTTTGTGCAAGTAACTGATGCTCGTCCAGATACTGGTGGACTTTCCGGTGCTACTCCTAGTGAAGCAGTGAGTTGGGGAAAAGTTGACCCCCATGAATTACCTAACACCGTTGTTTGTTACACCGATAGCACGATCGCTTTACCGCTCATTGCTGCTTACATTATGAATCAAAACCCCTCCCGTCCTTTAAAACGGCTGTATGACCGGAGATCGCAGTTGTTGACCAAACTCCAATTAGATTATCAATTAGCCCAAGCTAATGCGGCTCAATCCGTACCAGTCATGGTAGCTCCCAACCCAACCGGGCGATCCGTCGCTACTTATCCTTGTGGTACACCAATTCGCAATGGTCATTCTGGTCATGGTTAGCTATCCGCTAATCTAACCAACTAAGAAACCGGGTTTCTCGACCAAATGGTCGGTTGTTGACCGATCGCTAGAGAGAAACTCGGTTTTCGATCGCGAATAGTTATTTTCAGCTAGGCATAATTCAGATCAAAATCTGCTTCTATTTACATAATTGCTAGAACGAATTCACCCTCATTAACAGACTGGTTAATCGCAACATGAAAAACTAATCCACATCGGTCTGAATGAACATTTTTAACACTAGGGAACTGCTGTGACTTATCAAAATTCAAAACCTGGTACAGCAGATCCCCTGGCTCAACTGAAGTACCAAGTGCTACCCTGGATTGAACCATACCACCTACCGGTGACCAGTATTTTTTTACCTGGCTTACGGGTCTGAAACTCATGTTGAGTTGGATTAATTGTTCTGGGAACAAGTTTTCTAGATTGAGAATATGTTTTTGAACTAGGTAGTTCTTTACTCCCAAAACTCCATGGGAAACTGAATTTGGATTCATTTCCATTCCCGGACCTAGTTCTAGGGTGTATGCTTCTACATCGAATTTGATTTGTTTCCCTAATTTAGATAGGATATTCTCTAAAGCCAACCAAGGCTTTATAAACGCTTCATCAAAAGCATCCCCATCATAATCATCCAACATAATCCCATGCTCAAACAAGAATAACTTGGCACTTTCTTCGCGATCGCGGAAGTAATACAAATATTCCAACCCATAATTAGTATTACTGTGCAAATCGATCAAATAGTCAGCGTCTAAACAGAGAGATTGCATCTTATACCGATATTTATCAGTTAATTGAACACTACTAGGGGCATCAATTTTAGTTTTAATCTCTGCAAAGCTAGTTTTAATTTTCTGTTTATAGTTCTGCTTAATGAGTTCTGGAGCAAAATCAATTTGAGACTGGGCAAACTCTTCTAAATCTTGACAAACTTTTTCATAGTCCCAGTAGATGCGATTCCAATCCTTACCATCATAGGTATTGAATCGTCCGGTAGCAAACTGATGGGAACGCTGGTTTGTTGCTAAGGGATTACAGACCGGAACCAGCCAAATTTCTCCAGTTAAGACTTCTGATTCAAGAGTCATCAAAAACTCAATTAATTGATAAATGACAGCATTACCGACAATTTCACTACCATGTAAGTTAGCTTGGAGGTAAACTTTCTTACCCGGTCTAGCACCAGAGAACCTATAGACTTTGATCGATAGGTGATCACCAGAAGCAAGTTGTAGGAGGGGAATAGTTTCAATGGTTGGAATCATCTCAATAGCTTAATTAGGGTTAGGAAAGGTGACTAACGGTTGGACAAACTGTTGATGGGTATTTAACCACAAGAGATTTGCTATGGGTGGTGGCGATCGCCCAAAATATTATTTATCCCAAATACAAATAGACTCTGGTTTAACTGGACAAACTTTGTTATTAATTGGATTATTTTTGAGATAAACTCTATAAAGTTTAGTTAAAAATTGTAATGGGGTTAGATCAGTAATTTGATTATTATTAATGTAAATGTCACGAAGATTAGGTAAAGATTTTAATGGGCTTATATCTCTAATCTGATTACGGTCAAGCTGAAGATATTCAAGATTAATCAAAGGTTTTAATGGGGTTATATCAACAATTTGATTATCGTTAAGATAGAGAAAATCAAGATTAGTTAAAGATGCTAATGAGGTGATATCACTAATTTGATTATTAGTAATATAGAGAGAGCCAAGATTAATCAAAAATTTTAATGAGGTTATATGATTAATGTGATTATTATTAAGATAAAGAAATTTAAGATTAATCAAAGATTGTAAGGGCGTTATATTACTAATTTGATTATTATCAAGCTGGAGAGCTTTCAGATTAATCAAAGATTGTAATGGGTTGATATCACTAATCTTATTGTAACCAAGATCAAGAATTTTAAGATGAGTGAAAGATCGTAATTTAGTTATATCACTGATTTGATTCTTGCCAAGAGTTAGAGATTGAAGATTAGTCAATGATTGTAAGGGAGTTAGATCACTAATCTGATCATTAAAAAGAGTTAGAGATTGAAGATTAGTCAATGATTGTAAGGGAGTTAGATCACTAATCTTATTGTAACTAAGATTAAGAATTTTCAGATAAGTGAAAGATCGTAATTGAGTTAGATCACTAATCGGATTATTAAAAATAGTTAGAGATTGAAGATTAGTCAATGATTGTAAGGGAGTTAGATCACTGATTTGATTGTTACCAAGAGTTAGGGATTGAAGATTAGTCAATGATTGTAAGGGAGTTAGATCACTAATTTTTTTGTACCATGGTTCTATTAGTTCTATATTTGTTAACTTTAAAAGTCTTTGATTAGCCTGATCACAATCATTGCTATTGACATAGTTCAATAACGCCTGAACTGTATATTTAACTGGAGCAGCCAAACTATCTTTATTATTACACCAGTCAGCAAAAGTTTTATAATTGCTGGTTGGTTCTTGGGCTGCTACAGACAATAAGCTAGACCCCAATATTAGAGCGATCGCACTTCCAACCCCTATCAATTTCCCTAACCGCATAAATCTAGCTCCTCAATACTTGGGACAAACTAACCCATTTTAACTGATTTTTTATGTAGCTATATAGTCCCACTTTGAGAGAAATCGCGATCGGCAGCACTCAGATTAAAGCATGATAGCTTTCTGGGTGCTGGTCTATGCAATTAGTCATGGTAGAGACAGTAACTATCAGCATCCTGCAACTCATTACTTTCTAGACTGTTGCTAAAAGAATTAAAAACATAAGCTGTTAACAGATAGAAAACAGACCACACAAAAACACAAGCAAAAAAAAGGAAGTCAAAAATATGCGTTTCAACAAATCGTTAGCTCTAGTCGGTATCGTTAGCTTAATGTTAGGTGGAATTGCCATCCCTGCTCGTGCTGATAGCTACTATTCAAATAATAATAGTTATAGTCAACAACGCATTCAAGCAGAGCGCCAAGCTGAACAACGCAGAATAGAAGCACAACGTCAAGCTGAACAACGCAGAATAGAAGCACAACGTCAAGCTGAACAACGCAGAATAGAAGCACAACGTCAAGCAGCAGCACAACATACACAAAACCAATATCACGCACAAGCACAAACTAATTCTAATACCAATGGGTATAACCAATATCACGCACAAGCACAAACTAATTCTAATACTAATGGGTATAACCAATATCACGCACAAGCACAAACTAATTCTAATACCAACGGATATAATACCACCAATGGATATAACAATAATCACTAAATTATTCAAGTAATCAACTTAAATCTTTAGAAAAAAGACACACCAAATTAGACGACAAAAATCGATCGCAGTAGCTGGTTTTCTCTGAAATTGCTCTTAGGTTTTTCTTAGGTTTTTTAACTCAATCTCATGCACCCTGATTAAATACCTCACTGTAATAGTGGGGTTTTTTATTGGAATTTAAAGATGCTCTATTTTTAGTCCCAGGGTGAAAATAGTCATAGGGTCAAAACCAGTAACTGTAACTTTTATCATTCCCAAACTCATTACTTTCTAGACTATTAGAACAAATTTTAAATAGCTATTCTAGCAACAGAAAACAAAACAACAACAACGCACTCAAAAATATCAGGAATTTCTCAACTATGAAACTCAAAGCATTTTTCTTATTACCCGGTCTAATTGCTCTAACTCTTGCTGTATCTCCCGTAATCGCTTCCTTTAGTCCCGCTCTTGCTGATTCTACTCAAACAGATGGATATGGTGGAAGACATGAAGAACATGGAAGGGGAGATAGATTTGAAAATTTAAACTTGACTGATGCCCAAAAAGCTCAAGCAAAACAAATTTTTGAATCTAGTCGTCAACAAGAAGCTGCTGTTTTCACTGCTGATCAACAAGCTCAATTAGCAACAGCCAGAGCCAACCATACTAGACCTAATATAACTCTTAGTCCTGACCAAAAATCACAACTTAAAGCAATTCACGAAAGTGCAAGAAGCCAATTTGAAGCCATCTTAACGTCAGAGCAACTACAACAACTGAAAAATCAACATCACTCTAACGATAACTCAGATCAATCACACTAACCAGTCAATATTTAGGGTCTCCTATTTTCATCCTCGCTAATTTGCCCCACTGTAATGGTGGGGCGTTTCTGATTGGGGATATTGGGGTTTGCCGATCGCTACCAATTCCTGATCACCCTTGCAAATCTTGATATCTGGACATCATGCTGATCGCATCCCCACCAAATCCCCAATTAATTAAACTTATCAGTCCCATAAGAAACGGTAATGAGATAAACGCCCCATAAGTGTTGACAGACTGTAAAGAAAACGTTACATTTATTTACATAAGTTAACAAAGGAAGGACAGAAAAATGAAAACCATTAACAACGAAGGTCTACTAAACAACTACGCGAGCGAACCACAGATTTACTATGCAGAATATCCATCCCCAGAAAAACAACAACGTTATTTACTGCAAGGTGGAATCTTTATTCTGTCGATCGCTGCATTAATCTTGTTCTCAATTGGCATTAGCTAGATTTAGCAATCTAGAGCATTAGTGACAGTTAAAAAGACCCCTCTTAATACCCCAAAATATGCTTGGGGTAGTTTTTTGTTTCTGAGTTTTGATTGCGTGGCGATCGCCAGCAAAATAATCAAATCGATTTGATTCATAAATGGCATCTAGGGCAAAGCATTGAGGTCATAGATATCTCGAAGAACCCGATCACTGATCTGCCTCAATGCTTTGCCCCTACAAATCCGGACAAAATTTTGTTAATGTTTTCTTGAGATTCACAAAACCATTCCAAAATCTGGCGATCGCAACGAAACTATCCCAAAATCTGGCGATCGATATCTCCCTCAAAATCTAGCGATCGCGCAACCCCTCGTAGGGGCGAAGCATTCGGGCGATAATTAATCACTTAAACCGATAATATTATACCCGAATGCTTCGCCCTTCTTCTGGCGATATCTCCCAAAAAACTTAACTGAATGGTATTTTTATATAGTTGACTGAATGGTATTTTTATATAGTTGATCTGCTGGCTGCATAGATGGTGAGGGCAAAGCATTTCGGTAATACTATTCTTCGTTTAAGCAATCACTTATTCGCCGAAATGCTTTGCCCCTACGGGTAACTAAATTGGATTGTAATATATTAGTAGGACTTATTTAGAATCAATCCAAATCTATTTTGGCAAAGTGGTCTTGCAAATACTTATGTATAAAGCGATAGCGACCACCAATACGTTGCAATAAAAGACGTTCGGTGCAGTAGTTGAGCAGAAGATCATAGCGCAAGGGCACATAGTGATTCCAGGCAAGGATAAAACGCAGAGCAATGTGTTGTATTAATGCTTGCCCACCACCTGCCTGAAAACATAAAAAAATTAAAATAGCTATAGAAGTCGCAATTAATATAGGGATAACTTGAGGATTAACGATACTGATATTCGTGAGTATATGTTCTAAGAGGACCTTAAGGGGTATTGCTAACACCACGGCAATTAGAGTTAATACTACCATATTTTTCAGTGAGTTTTTGATGCCCTGATTAGGCTCAATCCTAGTTTGGATATCAGTTTTTAGCCCATGAATCAGCCCATGAATCAGCCCAAGAACCAGCCCAAAACCCAGCCCAAAACCCAGCCCAAAACTCAGCCCAAAACCCAGCCCATGAATCAGCCCAAGAACCAGCCCAAAACCCAGCCCAAAACTCAGCCCAAAACCCAGCCCGTAAGCAAGTGATCGTAAAATTTCTCGTCCTACTTTGTAGGACATTGAAATTGAAATTACTTCTACTGGCTCAATTTTCCCACCAACCAGACCACCAGCCAGCCCACCAGCCAGCCCAATAACCAGCCCAATAACCAGCCCAATAACCAGCAAACCAACCAGCAGACCAACCAGCCCAATAACCAGCCCAACAACGAGTTTATATGCCAATTTTTGCCGCCGAATAATAAGTTCGGTTGGCTGCATTTTTTCGATTAATAATTCCGTGCTAGATTCGCGAGAAAGCATCTTAGCGGTAAAAATAAGCGATCGCTTGACTTGTTTATTTGATGGCAGTAACTTAGTACCATAAGTTTTGCTGCGAACACCTCGCCTTTTTTCATTAGGGTCAATAATCAATTCACGAGTAATAGTTGTTTCCCAATAAGTATTGAGCAAATATTCAATTCTTGTCTCGGAATCAATACGCGATCGCCAAGATTCAAGAGAAAACTTTCCTTGTGTCTGCACCAAACCAAACATAGATAAAAACAGAGGCGTTTTCAGCATCGCCTGCAAAGCTTCATCTTGCTGCACCGTTTGCCATACATCCTGCAACTGAAACTGAGTAAAATATTCTTTAATTTGCTCAATAGTTAATGCTTGCAAATAAATCGCCCCATACAGATTCAGACGCTGCCGCACCGCATTCTCAAACTCTTCTCGCCGACAACAAACTAACACACCGCAAGGTTGCTGCTCAATATCCCCCGTCAACCAAATATTAAGCATTTTTGCACAATCTTCTTGATACTGGGTTGCTACCTCATCCAACCCATCCAGCATAGGTAAAAGTTGATTTTCCTTTAGCCATTGCTTTGCCAAATCCTGACCAATCCCATATTTTTCCTTCAACTCACCCAACAACCACTCATAAATTGATTGCTGCGGATCTTTCCAAGAGGACAAACTAAGTAAAACTGGGATTGGCTCGATTTTATCTTTTATCGCTCTTTGCAACAAATCCTGTGCCAATTCCAGCATCATCGTAGTTTTACCAGAACCTGGTTCACCCAGAATTAGCAATTTACGCTCAATTTCTGGGCGATCGAATACCTCTACAATTCGAGTTCCAGCATCCAAGGGTACTGCTAACTGGGATGCTTGCGCGATCGTTGCTGACCAAGGACGTTGGATGCGATAGTCTTGCTGTTCCATTCCCAGAATCAGCCATACTGCATTGTGCAACGACTGTGATAACCGCTCCTTTATCTCTGTTTTTACTGTTAGTAACAGTTTTTCTTGGGATGGTTCTCGTTTAGCTTTTAGTGGTTTTGGATCTTTTACTGTTAGTAACAGTTTTTCTTGGGATGGTTCTCGTTTAGCTTTTAGTGGTTTTGGATCAGGTTGAGAATTGCAGGTTAAGACTTTTTTGCTAGTGCCTTAGACCACTTTATAAAAGTTGGGAAATGCGATCGCAAAAAGTTCTCTGTGTCCAGCTCTGCTTCATAGGACACATTAACAAACGGTGGTAGTAGAGACAGTGCCCCCTTTAACTTAGCAGCCGCAGGTGTTTCCGGTTTACTCACTTCAGCATAAATTTTCTGTAGCCATTCCAAGACTTCATCAGAATATTGCTGACTCGTTTGCAGTTGTCCCACTTGTTCTACAATCTCAGCAACAACAACTTCTGGTGCTGGATCTAGTATCGTGGTTGTCGCGGGTTCATCCGCCAAAATTTGCCAATATTCTCTTTCAAACGGTTGCATCTCTTTTTTCAAATCCTTAATCTGCTGCTTAATCCGAGCCCGTTCTTCGGGAGCAATCGTTATTAATGTATCTTCTTTTCCTGCCAATTGGTCACGCAAACGGGTCAAATTTCTTTCAAGTTGGCGCAAGCGATCGCTGGACATCTATCCACTCCAAAAGTTTTTAAACCACTATATTCGGTTTTACTCCATCAATACCACTAGGCGGAAGCAAGCTACGCTTTTGACAGATCAGAATTTTCTCTCTTATCCTTAGTTAGTAAACGACAATACAGTCAAGTTTAACTAGAAATAGAAATCTAGAAAAAAACCATGTCTACCTTAATTCAAAACTTAACTGAAAACCCACCAGAGAAAAAAAATTGGACTGATGACGAATTCATGACCCTGAGTCGAGATGGACATCGCTACGAAATTGTCAATGGCAAACTAATGGATATGGGAAACTCTGGCGCAAAACACGGTTATATTGCCATTATTTTAAGTGCTGCTTTGTTTAATTTTGTATCAACCAGAAAATTAGGAGTCTTGCTGGACTCTAGCACTGCATTTAAGATGAAATCAGGAAATAAGCGATCGCCCGATATTTCCTTTGTGGATAAAAAACATTTACAAGGAATAGACGATCTCCCCAATGATTTTCTCGAAGGTGCCCCTGATCTGGCGATAGAAATCCTGTCTCCTAGCAATACAGTGGCAGAAATACATGACAAACTGGTGGAATATTTTGAGAATGGGGCACGTTTAGTGTGGGTAATCCATCCTCAAGAACATTATGTTTTGGTTTATCGTTCTAGATTGGGACCCGATCGTCTGCTCAAGTCTACCGACTCCCTCAATGGTGAAGAAGTAATCCCTGATTTCACTTTCCCGATCGCGGATCTGTTTCAAAAACTCGCTTTTTAAGCGAATATCCGGTTTGTTAAGGATAGTAAAGTAATTTATTAATCAAACTATTTTTATATTGCAATACCACCGCGACAGCTTGTTGTTAACCTATCTACTTACCGGAGAATATTGATGCAAGTTATAGATCAATACGGTTCAGTTAACTGTAGGGGCGAAGCATTCGGGCGATAATTAATCACTTAAACCGATAATATTATCTCCGAATGCTTCGCCCTTTTTCTGGCGATATCTCCCAAAAAACTTAACTGAATGGTATTTTTATATAGTTGATCTGCTGGTTGCATAAATGGTGAGGGCAAAGCATTTCGGTAATACTATTCTTAGTTTAAGCCATCATTTACTCGCCGAAATGCTTTGCCCCTACAGGTAACTGAACCGTATTGAGTAACTATCGAGGAAAGCATTTCCGGTATTAGTAATACAACGAATTTTCATAATTAGATTCTACTGTTGTTTAGGGACAGTTTTGTGCTAGTGCCTTAGACCACTTTCTAAAAGTTGGGAGATGCGATCGGGCTTGCCCATAAGTAATTAGTTTAACTTATTTTATTTTAATTACAACTAAATAAAAATTATATTTTAATTTTGGACTGACATAGTAACAAAACTTAAAGACTGATAATTACCTAGAAGTAGTAGGCTGAAAGACAAATAGCCATTAAAATTGAAAAACCGTAACAAAAGGAAAAACTCTCATGGTTCAACGCGGTTCTAAGGTTCGGATTCTCCGTAAAGAATCTTACTGGTTTCAGGATCTCGGTGTAGTTGCTTCTGTGGACCAAAGCGGGATCAAATATCCTGTGATTGTTCGTTTTGACAAGGTTAACTACTCTGGGATCAATACTAACAACTTTGCTGCCAGTGAATTGGTAGAAGTTGAAGCCCCAAAAGCCAAAGCCAAAAAGTAAGCAGCTAAAAGGCTCGTGATTATACCATAAGGTAGCCAAAGCTGTCAAGTTAGGGCACGTCCAACCAATCAAGTCAACAGCGTTAAACTGTGCCAGAACTACCTGAAGTTGAAACGGTAAAACGGGGTTTAAATCAAAAAACCCTGATGCAAAAAATAGTGGGTGGGGAAGTGGTGCTTGATCGGACCATTGCTCACCCTCTTTCTTGTGCAGATTTTCTAGCTGGTGTGACTGGGACAGCGATCGCGAAGTGGTACAGAAAAGGAAAATATTTGCTAGCTGAACTTACTCAACTAGAAGGTGAATCACCCAGATCAGCAGGTTGGTTAGGTGTTCATCTCCGGATGACAGGACAACTGTTGTGGTTAGAGCAAGATACACCATTACAAAAACATACTCGTTTACGGCTATTTTTTGGCGATCGCCAGGAATTGCGTTTTGTCGATCAGCGGACCTTTGGTAAAGTCTGGTGGGTGTCCCCAGGAGTTGAACCAGCAAGTATTATTACTGGGTTAGGACACTTAGGACCAGAACCATTTACGCCAGAATTTTCCCTTCTATACTTAGTTAATAAACTCCAACGTAGTCAACGTGCGATTAAAACAGCCATACTTGATCAATCTCTAGTTGCAGGTGTGGGTAATATTTATGCTGATGAAGCACTATTTGTGAGTAGGATTCGACCGGAAACTAATTGCACCAAGTTAACGACCGAGCAGATTTCTCGTTTGCGATCGGCCATAATTGAGGTGTTACAAGCAGGGATTGATTCTGGTGGTACTACATTTAGTAACTTTCTCAATATCCATGGGGTAAATGGTAATTATGCCGGAATCGCTTGGGTGTATAATCGGGCTGGACAACCTTGTCGTAACTGTAGTACCCCGATCGAAAGATTAAAATTAGCTGGTATATTTAGTCATTTCTGTCCAAAATGCCAACATTAACCATTAAGGACAAGAACATTTAGTCACAGGTTGACAGTGTTGATGATGTCTAGGATGTCGGTGATTAGTATCCCAATCGTCATAATAAGTGTCAGTTGTACATTCCTGTTGATCTTGACAAACAGTACTTCGTCCAAAAGTACCAGTATCACGAATATTCACATAGAGAGTTAAAGAGCCTTTTTCAATCACACTTTTATTGTCCCAAATTTCATAATCAAAATTATTTTCTCCAGACACAACGGAAAAAGTCTGGTCGTGTTGTCGGAAGTTTAACTTAAAATCAAAGCCTTCGGAAGATTGACCATGGTCATACTCTCGGTCAGTATAAGGGAAAGAATCGTGATAAACTTGCTTGGTCACATTGCGAATGATTACCCTTCTTCCTGGAGCAGGAGGGGTTGAATTTGACATAAAGTAAGCTTTGATGCTCGGAGGTTCAAAAGCAGTTCCAGGACATTGTCCCACATATTTAACTCGATTAAATTCTAAAGTATTGCTGGAATTATAGGTATCTTGGTTTTCAATGAAAAATTTGGCTGAGGGTGTAGACTCGGGTAAGGAAAAATCAGCGCTGAACACAAATGCGATAGTAGTCGCGATCGCTGAACCAACCAACAAAAAACGTTGCAAATACATAGTGATAACTGGATATTGGACCAAGAAAATTGACTAAGGAGATTACTCCCTTAGTTCCACAAATACTTTAAAATTAAAATTGTATCCCCAGATTTTTGAGCGAGCTTATGACAGTTAAAAAAGGTGATCTAGTGCGTGCGATCCGGGAAAAGTTGGAAAATAGCTTAGAAGCAAAAGCTAGTGATTCTCGTTTTTCCCCTTATTTATTTGAAAGTAAAGGTGAAGTGTTAGACTTACGAGGTGATTATGCTTTGGTCAAATTTGGGTTAGTGCCTACTCCAAATATTTGGTTAAAGCTTGACCAGATCGAACCTTATCAGTAAACTAGTTGAATATCGACATTTTTATTTACTATGACATCTACCCCTTTAGTCTCATCTGCTGGTAAATCTCCACAGGTTTCAGTTATTGGTGCCGGTCGAGTTGGTAGCACCTTAGCCCAACGCATTGCCGAAAAAAATATTGCTAATGTGGTATTACTGGATATTGTCGAAGGTTTACCCCAGGGAATTGCCCTTGATTTGATGCAAGCACGAGGGGTAGAAGGTCACGATCGGCAAATCATTGGTACAAATGATTATACCCAAACCGCAGGTTCGGATATCATTGTGATTACTGCTGGTTTACCCCGGAAACCGGGAATGCTGCGAGAAGATTTAATTAAAATCAATGCCAAGATCGTCACCCAAGCAGCTCAAAATACGATCGCTCAATCCCCCAATGCAATGGTAATTGTTGTTACCAATCCTTTGGATGTGATGACCTATTTAGCTTGGAAAGTGACTAAATTACCATCTAGTCGAGTCATGGGAATGTCAGGGGTTCTTGACTCATCCAGATTTCAAACTTTTATCGCAATGGAACTGGGTGTATCTCCACAAGATGTCCAGACTTTAGTATTAGGAGATCACGGTAAATTAATGGTGCCGTTATCACGTTATTGTACGGTTCGGGGTATTCCTTTGACTCAATTGCTACCTCAAGAGAAAATTGCCGAGATGGGAGAAAGAACTCGTAATGGTGGTGCAGAAATTATTGAATTAATGAAAAACAGTAGTGCTTATTTTGCACCTGCATCTTCAGCTTCTTTCATGGTAGAAGCGATATTATGGAATAGGTCTAGAGTTGCACCTGTATCAGCTTATCTCAATGGGGAATATGGCTTGCATGATATTTTTCTATCAGTTCCTTGTCAATTAGGTGGTGGTGGAGTAGAAAAAGTTCTAGAATTGGAATTAACCGATGATGAACGTAATGCTTTTTTAGCTTCAGCTCAATCAGTTCGTGAAAATATTGAATTCGCTCAGACGTTAACGATCGACTAGAAAGCAGTTGCGAAATTGCAGATTGTTCCCCAAGTGATTTGTTGTGGCTACAGATAGTCATCAATTGTCATACAGCGGATGACCTGTTGATGAAGTACAGTAAGATTTGGCATGAATGGTGGGACAGGCATCTTGCCTGTCCGAGATTGTGAGTGATCTGTGTTGGTTGGGCAGGTTTATGATAGTTATCTGTTTGCAGCAGAATTGATTGGTGAACCTGCCCCTACAAATCCCGGTTGATTGTGATCATAAATTCATCGATCAGACATTTTTATGAGCTAGTAAGGGCGGGTTCACCGATGAATTCGCCACACACAAATAACTTTGATGAACCCGCCCTGCTTGAATGTCAGATTTTTCGGTGAATCCCTGTAGGGGCGGGTTCACCGTTTAATTTGCCCCACACAAATAACCCTTGTGCCGAGCGCAGTCGAGGTATTAATGAACCCGCCAGGAAACCACAGATCACCTTGATGAACTTCATAAACCTGGAATAGGCTGTATCATCTGTAGTCACACTATAATTAAAGAAATTAGGAGATTGGCATGAAAATTCAAGGATCAGTTGCATTTGTGACGGGTACAAATCGGGGAATTGGTAAAGCATACGTGGAAGAGTTAGTCAAAGCAGGTGCTAGTCGCATTTATGCAACTGCCCGGTCAATTGAAACTCTCACAGATTTAGTCGCGATCGCCCCAGATCGGATCATCCCGATCGCATTAGATGTTACTAATCCAGATCAAGTCAATGCTGTTGCCCAAAAAGCCCAAGATGTCAACCTATTGATTAATAATGCTGGTGTATTAGGTAGTGGTGGATTATTTATCGCTAGCAGTGTGGAAACAGCTCAATGGGAGATGAATACCAACTACTTTGGTACACTCTTGATGGTTCGTGCTTTTGCGCCAATTTTGGGACGTAATGGTGGGGGCGCGATCGTAAATTTATTATCAGTAGTATCTATTGCCAATGCACCTGTGTTTAGTTCCTACAGTGCTTCTAAAGCGGCTCTCTATTCTCTAACTCAAGGTATTCGGGCAGAATTGGCCAAGCAAAACACACAAGTGATTGGTGTATTTCCAGGTCCAGTAGATACAGCTATGGCTGAAAGTGTTTCTATGGATAAAGTTGCTCCGAACAAAGTAGCTCAAATAACTTTACAAGCGATTGAAGAAGGAATTGAGGATGTTTATCCCGATCCAGTTTCCCAAAATACATTTGCGGCGATCGGGACTTCCCTGAAAGAAGTTGAAAAACAGTTCGCTAGCTGGTTACCTCAATAGGGATAGAAATCGAGCGATCGCGACAATACTATAGGATAAAATTTACCACACATTCTGCATGACTATAGATCCGGTTGGATATCGACTTAATTGGGAAGATTCTAAGGTAATAAAAACTCCAGATATGCCATCTTCATAGAGATCAATAGGCAGGAAAAATTGCTCAGAAGTTAGTCCTTTAGTATTGATATTGACAATTCCACAAGGAATCTGATCGCGATCGACCATTACCCATAATCGATAGACATATCCCTGGGGTGGAATGGGGAGATCCTGAAGAGTAAGAATACCTTTTCCTTGTGCTAAATTCACCACAAAACTACCAGAGGCAAAGTTGGGTGTGATATGCTTTAAGGGGAACAGACGAGTTTGAGAATTTTGCAATAAAACGTTAATTTCACTAGCTGCATTTAACTCTTGTCGCAACCGATAATTATCAATACCTAATCCTAAAATCAACAATATTGCAATGCTTCCCCAGATCGGTTTCCAGGATAAATAAGGTGATCTAGCTCTTGGAACCTGCTGAACTGAGTTATTAGCAACAGTAGCAATAGTAGACCAAAGATCGGGTGGTGGTTGGACTTCATGTAACCCACAAATCAAGCGATCGCAAATTTCATCTAGCTGCTTCACTTCTTGAGTTAATTCTGGATGCTGAGTCAGCAATTGTTCAAACTCCTCTAATTCTGGTGAGGTGAGATTACCTACCACATAACCCGCGATCAGGAGTTCAATTGTTTGAGGAGTTAAAGGTTCTGTCATATTACAGTTAATCGATCGTAGTTCCTAAAATTTGCTTAAGTTTCAGTAGTCCTTGACGAGTCCAAGTTTTTATAGTCCCTAAAGGAGTATTCAATCGACGGGCAATTTCTGACTGACTTAATCCTTCGTCATAAGCCATTTTCAGTGCTTGACGGTGATCTTTTGGCAATTGTTCGAGCGCAAGACGGACTTGTTGAGCGCGTTCAGTTAAGGTTGCTTGGTCATAGAGAGAAGCCGTTTCTAGAGGTGTGATTTGTTGCCAACGTTGCAACAGATTGAAGTAGCGATGGCGCGATCGCAGTTTATCGATCGCACGGGAACGAGACATAGCAACTAGATAACGAATTAGATGTGGATGATCAGGGTTAGGTGGATGATGCCACAAAGCCAGAAAAATCTCTTGGGTCAAATCTTCCGCTTCCTGAGTAGTTTTTAAAACTTTCAATCCCATGCCATAAACAACTCCACTATAGCGGTAATAAAGCATCTCCAATGCCGACATTTTGCGGTTTTTGAGTGCCTGCAACAATTCTGTATCTGTCACTAGAGGTGACCCGGATAACTGCTCCTGGGAAGAATGATGTTCCATCTGTTAACAATTAATCGATTAAGTTGTGGCAACATCAGCCGCAATGTATGTTTCCCAACCTATTTTTAGATCAAACAGCTCCTTTTTATAACGACTAAGCGGGTTGATTGGATTTAATTTTTGCAGATTAGATTTTAATTCCTTCACAATTCTTATTTTTAAATCCAAAATCAAATTTGAATCGTTTTCTGGAATAGAGCAAATCTATAGTAGCCCAGATTAATCCGAAAGCTCTATTTACTCTAGTTTTTGGTGCAAGTAGACCATGAAACGTCGTAATTTTTTAAGTTGGGTCGGAATTGGCTGGTTAACCAGTTTATTGCCCATGGCGATCGCGTCCTGTTCGGGTAAAAAAACTGAATCATCGACCAGAAGTGATGGATTTATTGCGGTGGGAAACTTGACCGCATTGGAGCCAAGCGGATTTCTGAAAACGAAAATAGGTGACAAATCGGTCATCATCTTGCGCGATCAGGCTCACCCAGATACCGTTCGAGCGATTAATCCCACCTGTACTCATGCAGGTTGCATGGTGGATTGGGAATCAAAGGATAAGGCATTTGAATGTCCTTGTCACGATTCTCGCTTTGCTGGGGATGGTAAGGTTTTGGAAGGACCGGCCCAGAAACCATTGCAAACTTATGTAACCAAGTTAGAAGACAAAACAATTCTGGTAAAGATTAGCTAATTGGAGCAACAAATCATGCAACGGAGACAATTTTTGCAACATCTGGGCTGGACAGGTTTAGGGTTTGTGTGGACTGTGGGTACTAATGGCTTAATTACTGCTTGTCAAGTTGGTGGTTCTAAAGCACAAAAATCCTCCAGTTCTGCCCCCTTATCGTTTGTGCAGATCAGTGATTCCCATATTGGTTTCAATAAACCTGCCAATGAAAATGTGATTCAAACCCTTGAACAAACGGTCACGGCTATTAATGCCCTCCCCAAACCCCCTGCATTTATCGTTCATACTGGAGATATTACCCATCTATCTAAACCAGCAGAATTTGATCAAGCCAAACAAGTGCTAAGTAAATTAAAAGTACCTCTGTTTACTGTTCCCGGAGAACATGATACTATCGGCGATCAGGGTAAAGCCTATACTCAAGCCTTTCCTGCTCAGAAACGAGAAGGATTACAATCGTGGGATCAAGCTGGGATTCATTTCGTCTCCCTAACTAATGTAATGGAGTTTGGGGTAGATGGTAAAGGTAAAATCGGACAAGCACAGTTAGATATTCTGAAAAAAGATTTGGAACCACAAAAATCAGATACTCCGATTGTGATTTTCAGCCATATTCCCCTTTATGATATTTATCCCCAATGGGGATGGGCAACTGAAGATTCTGCTCAAGTGGTAGCTTTACTGTCCCGATTTGGCGCAGTGACTGTCTTGAGTGGACATATCCATCAGGTGATTCAACATACGGAAGGGAAGATTCAATTTTACACAGCCGCTTCCACTGCTTTTCCCCAACCTCAACCCGGAAAAGCTGAAAAACCTGGTCCAGTCAAATTGCCCAAAGATAGTTTATTGAAAGCTTTAGGATTTCGTACTGTTGACTTTATCCCAGATAGTGATCCTAAAGTTGCTGAACTGACACTATAATTGTTCAAACATATCCGTAGGATACTCCTGGCTGGGGGAATGGGCGATCAATCACAGATCATGTTCAGTATTTAGGTGAGAAGAAATTCATGGCAATTCATTTACAACAAGCTCTAGAAGTAGGTAAGTATTTATTTACCCAGCGTCTCAAAGGTCGGAAGCGTTTTCCTTTAATTTTAATGTTAGAGCCTTTATTTCGCTGTAATCTTGCTTGCTCTGGTTGTGGTAAAATTCAACATCCTCCGGAAATCCTCAAACAGAATTTGACCCCAGAACAGTGTTTTAACGCAGTTGAAGAATGTGGAGCTCCGGTTGTTTCTATTCCAGGAGGAGAACCTTTGCTCCATCCACAAATTGATGAAATTGTCAAAGGGTTAGTTGAAAGAAAAAAATTTGTTTATCTCTGTACTAATGGATTGTTGCTCGAAAAAACTCTCCATAAGTTTGAACCTTCTCCTTATCTAACCTTTAGTATTCATTTAGACGGATTGCAGCCATTACATGACAAATGTGTCGATCGCAAAGGTGTTTTTGAGATTGCTGTTGCTGCTATTCGTACTGCTAAAGCTAAGGGATTTCGCGTCACTACGAATACTACCATTTTTGAGGGGACAGATCCTCAAGAAATGCAGGAATTTTTTCAATTTCTTGATACCCTCAATATTGATGGGATGATGATTTCTCCTGGTTATAGTTATGAGTGGGCACCAGATCAAGAGCATTTTCTGAAACGGGAAAAGACCCGATCGCTGTTCCGAGAAATTTTAGCTCCTTATAAAACTGGTAAACAGCGTTGGAATTTTAATCACAATCCTCTCTTTTTAGATTTTCTTACTGGTGAAAAAGACTACGAATGCACTCCCTGGGGTAGTCCTAGTTATAGCGTTCTAGGTTGGCAAAAACCTTGCTATCTGCTGAATGAAGGTTATTATGCTACTTTTGAGGAACTGCTCGAAAAAACTGATTGGGACCAATATGGTCGAGCTAGTGGCAATCCTAAATGTGCAGATTGTATGGTACATTGTGGCTATGAACCAACCGCAGCGATGGATGCTATGCAACCAGAAAATCTAGCACGTTCCGTTGGTAGTGTACTTGGTATTGCTAATTAACTATCTGGTTAAATTACCAGGAAGAATCTCATTTCAGTAATACAATAGGTAGAGGTAATTGATTAATTACCTCTATTTTTTATTTATAGCTCAACAAAACTTTATTAATTTTTTTAAGTAAAGTTTATTATCTTTTATGACCACAATTAAGGCGTTGCTGCTATTCTCAATTAACTAAAAATCCAAACTAATTCGCCAAAAACTTGTAAAATAAAAGAGTTTGACGACCATGAACCACTATTGTCAGGAATGGATTGAAGACTGGTGTCGTGAAAACGGTTGGACGGATTTAATTATCGAAGGAGAAAACTATTGGGCTTTTCCTCCCGGAGCTGTAGTGCCAGAACCGTTGCCTCCGAAAGCTTTAAAATTAATTAAGATTGAAAAAGGATTAAGTAGATCGGAAAGACTGTGGTCGATATCAGCAATTATGGGAACAGCGATCGCTGGAGTTTTAGCTTATTTGTTAAAATCTCCAATGCCCTTGTTATTTGCCTTTGTCTGGGGAGCAGTAACTGTGGCTAAACTGGAAATAGATTGACACTCTACATATAGAAGTTTAGCAATTGAGAAAAAAATTTGTTAAGTTTTTCAGATCATAGAACCTTTTTGGGATAAGTTCCGTCTTTTATAGCTAATGACCGAAAATAATTATTAATGCTTACTCTCTTAGAGGATGATAACTGCAATGTACCCCCAACCAATTAAATCCGGCTTTAACCTTACTCTGACAGCAGCTACAGGGATTGGTTTATCTTTAGGTGTGGCGATCGTATTAAATAGTAATATCAGTTTTGCGAGTGATTCAGCAACAGGGACAAAAGATATTCAGGTAGAAACTAAAACTGAACCTGTACCAAATCCGGGTAATAACACACCTGTTCCCAATAATCCCCCACCTGTTCCTAATAATCCACCTGCTCCTAATACTACTAAACCCACAGATTCTACCCAAAGTACAAATACCGGACGTCGTTTTACTTGTGAAGTCCAAAATGGTCAATATACTGTCATGTACTATCCCCAAAACCAAAATGGACAAGGTTATGCTTGGGCAACACCGACAGGTATGGGAGATGGTTGGTCTCCAGAACGTCGATGTAATGAAATTAGTAATCGGTTAGAAACTTATCGACCTGACGGTTTGCTAGAAATGCAAATAGCTAAATATAATATCTATAACATTGTTTGTATCACAACACAGAAAAATCCCACCTGTCGGATTGTGCTGACAGTTCCTCTGGATCAAGATCCCAAAATGGTTCGCGATCGCATTTTTAATAACTTAACTGTAGCTGATAGCGGTCAAAAAACTGACGCGGTAAATACCTTTCTCCCTGGGGATAATGAAGGTAAAATTATCCAAGATACTTTGGGAATAAATATTCCTGGATTAGGAGGTAGAAGTAATTCAGTTTCTAGTCCCGATCGGATTAATCTCTTACCTTTCCTTGCTCCTACTGATGGTGGAACTGGGACAAAATTACGCTCAGGTATACCCATGGATACTCCCCATCGATTAAATCCCAATAATTTCCGCTAAGAATTATTGAGTTAAAACTAATCAGGCGATCGCGATGCTAATATTTGTCCTCCCATCAATTTAATCATCTTAATTACTCCCCCTTCCCTCCTAGGGAAGGGGGTTGGGGGGGTAGGTCGTCAGATTTTAACCCGGAGTAGATAATCACCAAACAAAAATCTAGTTAAATTAGTAGGAAAAACACCCCAGTTTAGCTAGGGTGCTTGATTTACGAATAGATTAGACGCAACAAAATTAGGGTTCGATCTTCACCGAAATGATCTTGTCACCTTGTTCGATTGCATTGACTACCTTTATATCCTCAGTTTTGCCAAAAACTGTATGTTGTCCGTCTAAATGAGATTGGGGAGAATGACAAATAAAAAATTGACTTCCACCAGTATTACGACCCGCGTGTGCCATTGACAAAGAACCAGCTAAATGCTTATTCTGATTAATTTCACATTTAATTTGATAACCAGGACCACCCCTGCCATCACCATTCGGACAGCCCCCTTGGATCATAAAATTAGGAATAACGCGGTGAAAATTTAAGCCATCATAAAAACCTTTGGTTGCTAAATCAACAAAATTCTTGACTGTATTCGGGGCATCTTGATCGAACAACTCTAGATTAATTGTCCCTTTGGCAGTTTCCATGATGGCACGAGTCATAGTTTCTCCTAGATGATAGATCAGCAAATGATAGATGATTGCTGCTTTTTTTTGAGCGATCGCTATTATACCAAATCTGATCATCTATGTAATTTAGACATATTACATATTGAAGTCGTCTAAGTCAGATGTAACGATCTGATAAATTTCCTTAAAATCAATACAGCGATCGCCTCTAAAATATGCACCTGGAATCAACACTTAACCAACTTAAAGCCGCGCTTCCCAATGGTGAATTACCCGCCAGCTATGGGGTCTATTTCAAAAATACCCTAGTTGCCCTCTGTCATGCCCTCGAAGATCACATTTTACAGACGAGTGCGGGATCTCCAGACCAATACCCCTTAGTTTTAGCGACCTTTCAACAAGGAAAGTGGTATCTCCAAGAAGCCGATCGCTATGAAGAAATTGCTCAGTGTTCCCGTCACATCGTGATCAGCGCCATGTCTGATAGTGGTTTTGTCACTCACAAAACCAGTCAACTTCCTAACGTATCCCTAGTAAATCTCGACCCACAAGATACTTTAATCAAAGAATGGAATTTAATTATTATTGCTCCTACTTATAAAGGAATGGTCTTGTGCCACGAGCTTTCGGAAGATGAGTATGTGGTTCAAGGTAAACCAGAAACAGATTCAGAGCGAAAATTCTATGGTTTGTGGACATTCGACCAGACAATCGTCCCAAAAGCTGCGGAAATTTTAATTGCTCGGATGCGCCCCAACAATCCGGAATTAGCCGATCGGGTGAGTGCAATATACCAAGAAATCCTGACTACTCCTGGTCCAGCGTTAGCGGATCTGAGTGGGGTGGTCTCGCGGATTTTGACCTATCTGCAAACTTCTCAGCAGCAAGTGATTACACTTAATCGTCAAAATCGGGAAATGCGGGAATTAGAAGGTAAAGCTCTACGCATTAGTCGGAATTTAAGCGCCAATAAACTGCAAGCTTTTCTCCGGATGGCTCAAAGAGTTGATGAACGCGATCGCGCTAATCCGGTTGCTTCTTTACAAGTATCTGCGCTGGCGGAAACATTAGGTCAAATTCTTGACTTACCCACATTACAATTACGTCGTCTCCGTCTAGCGGGATTATTGTTTCGAGTAGGCTTAGTTTCTGCTCCACCCCAAATTTTTACCCAGACCGCGAGTGAAATGGATGAGACGACCTTAGCATTCTGGCGCGATCGGGCGACCATTGGCGCTCACCTGCTCGAAGCGATGCCAGAATTAGCCGCAGTAGCGAATATTGTTGCTCATCAAAGGGAATACTGGGATGGTAGTGGTAAACCAAAAGGTCTTAGAGCGACAGAAATCCCCATTGAATCCCGGATTTTGGGATTAGTTGCTTATTTTCAAGAACTAACCAAAGCCAGGGGTACTAGGATTGCTCTGAGTTTAGGAGCAGCCCTGATCCAATGTCAAGAACTTAGTGGTAGTCGTTTTGACCCAGATTTAGTTGAGTCTTTAGCGACAGTAGTTCGTTTAACAGAAATTGGGATGATGCAATTACCTCAACGTCCCAGCCAAGTACCCACAGTTTGGTTAGAGGAATCCACTATTTCTAGTCCTTCTTAACCCTAAATATCGACATGAATCATTCCCATTCTCTTGATCTTGAGGCAATTCGTCTCGGCAAAATTAAAACCCTTACCTATGCTTACTTAGCTGGTGCAGACTTAGCAGGAGCTAACTTAGCCAATGCTGATTTGTCTCAAGCTAATTTAATGGGAGCTAATCTTAGTGGTGCTGATCTACATAGAGCTATTCTCAGAGCTAATCTCCGCGGAGCTGACCTCACTGGTGCTGATCTGACCGGGGCTGATTGTCGCAATGCTGACTTACGTGGTGCTATTCTCCTTGATGCTCAAGTATTTGGTGCTAGTTTTGCTGGAGCATTTTTGGCTGGTGCTACCTGTGGAAGTTTAGATCTAAGTGCTGCTGATTTGCGTGGTGCTGATTTACGGGGCGCAAATCTGGCTCGGGCGATTTTGCAACAGGTAGATTTAAGTTATGCTAATCTGGCTGGTGCGGATCTATCTCAGTCAGATTTGGAAGAAGCTAATTTGAGTGGGGCTTTGTTACGGGGCACTAATCTGACCGATGCTAATTTACTTTGTGTCTTAGTTGAGCAAACTCAATGGTCAGGAGCTTTACTTCAAGGTGCTTGTATTGAAGGAACTCCGATCGCAGCTCTGATTATTGATCCCCATTAATTATCTTCACTACCAGTGTCGCTCCCCACTCAACCAACCGCTATTTTTACCTGAATAATTTTCGGATTGGGACAATTATGGCAGTTTGATCTACTTATCATGTCCATAAGCACAACAAATCGTAATAATTATTAATACAATGTTATAATGGTGATTGTTGACTAGCGCAAAGTAGTCGATGACGCACCGTTAAGTCTGTTGATGACGATCACGGAGGCTTAAATAAAACCAGCCGCGTCAATCACAGCCCCCATTAGTGTTGTGATCAATGTCGCTCAAAAATATTCAGGGCGACAGTCCCCTTCGTTAGGAGGTTTAAATGGTGTCAGCTTGGTTTGGTAGCACTCCGTTTCCGGAACAAAGTGGCGATCGGGTTGTCAGTAAAGTAGCCGCAACCGCGATCGCTGCACTGTTTAAGCGCTCTGAAAAGATTGAGACAAATGTCCGAGTTGAACCTGTAGCCAAACTATTACAAGGTAGTTTGGATAGTTTCGAGTTTATCGGCAAAGGGATGTTAATGTACAATGGCTTGCGGATTGAAGCGATGGAACTTTATCTGCAAGCAATCTCAATTGATTTTAGTGCGATTTTTACTGGACAAGTAAAGTTACGGCAGCCAACTCAGGCAACGATGAGAGTATTATTAAGCGAATCAGATTTAACGACTTCGTTTAATACTCCTTTTGTAGTGGAAAAACTGCAACGATTAGAGTATCAAGGACAGTCCCTGCATTTTCACAATACACAGATGAGTTTAGGGAGTGACAAATCCCTCCGCTTGAAGTCTGAAATTACGATTGGTAATGCTTCTGAAACCGTCGAGATTGATATTATGGCTAAATTGCAAGTAGAAGAACGACGGAAAATTCAATTTGTAGAGGTTGAATATCACGGTACAGAACAAGCGTTAGCTTTAGGTAAGGCTTTAATTGATCATGTGAATGAACTCCTCGATTTAGATAAATTTGCCCTGGAAAATGCTCAGTTACGGATAGATCGACTCAGAATTCAAGATGGTGCGCTAGTTTTTTATGGTTCTGCCCAAATTAATCAGTTTCCGACTAAAAAGGCTGTGGCATGATTAATCGATGATAATATTTGAGCATTAATGTTGATACTCATGGGAGAGTTGGCTGTAAATCCAAGGGTTTTTCAGAAAGCACAAGCGATCGGATAGGGGCGTATGGCCATACGCCCCTATGGCCAGAGGAAATTGATGAGAAAAGAAATGAAGTTCAAAAATTTTTGCATTATTTAGAAACTCATAGAAACCGAATAATTAACTACCAATACGATCAAGAAGAAAGCCCTAAGTTCTATTGTTTCAGGAGCAGTTGAATCAGTAATTAAACAAATTGGGATACGAGTTCAACTATCAGGAGCGTAGTGGAATATTGAGAATGTTCCTGGTATCCTTGGCCATGGAGAGGAACAGACTGTCTTCCATTATTGAACAGGATTTTGAGTAATTAAATGAATCTAACCTTGAGAAACCGATATAACTTTATCCCTAACTTTTATCGATTGGTTGTGATCAACATTCTTTCCTCTATTGTCGTCCCCTTAGCGGGTTTAATGAGTACGGCTTTCTTGGGACATTTGCCAGAAATTGATCATTTAGCGGGGGTTGCCTTAGCCGCAGTGCTATTTAACTACATTTACTTCAGTTTTGGCGTTTTACGCATAGGAACGATTGGGATCACTGCCCAAGCGGTTGGTAGTGATGACCGAGAAACAATGCTGTTGATCGGATTGCGTAATAGCTTAATTGCTTTTGGATTGGCTGTATTAATTCTAATATTGCAGGAGCCGATCCGAGAACTTTGGTTTGCCTTAGCTAATGCCACTCTCTTAGTCAAAGCTTCAGGAATTACCTATTTTAATAGTCGAATTTGGGGGGCACCTGCTGTTTTAGTCAATTATGTTCTGATGGGTTGGTTTCTAGGTCAGAAGATGAGCGGTAAGGTGTTGCTGATGAGCGTAGTAGGTAATGGGGCTAATATGGTACTGAACTATCTTTTCATTATTCGCTGGGACTTGGCTAGCACAGGGGCGGGTATTTCTCAAGGGGTGAGTCAGTATTTAATGTTATTGGTGGGGCTAATATGGATCAGCCGGGAGGTTTCCTTACAAGAGATAGGGGCAGTTTTGCCCAAGTTTTGGGAATGGTCGGCTTTTCGGGATACATTAACCCTTAACGGTAATATTTTCCTCAAAACTTTCGTGCATATGTCCATGTTTGCGGTCTTAATCAATTTAAGTACCCTGATGGGAACAGAAACCCTAGCGGTCAATTCTTTACTGATCGAGGTGATGGAACTAATTATCTTCTTTTTAGAGGGAATATCATTAGCTACCCAAACCCTGACGGGCAATTTTCGCGGTCAAAACGCCACTGAGCAAGTTATACCTTTATTGCAGGTAGCTATAGCCAGTACCCTTGGGTTAGGACTCACAATTTCAGGGATTTTTGCTCTGTTTCCGCAAACTTTGTTTGGACTATTTACCAATCACGGGGACATCATACAGCAAACGGGAATCTATGTTCCTTGGTTACTGTTGATTCTGGGATTTGTGGCTATTACGATGATTCTTGATGGCTACTTTGCGGCGTTAGCCAGGGGAGAAGTCCTCCGTAATACTTCTTTAATCGCCGTTTTGTTAGGATTTGTGCCTCTAGCTTTTTGGGCGTCGTCTTCTCACAGTAATCATATCCTCTGGTTGGCATTATCAACATTTTATCTGATCAAAATGATCGCGATCGCTATTGAAATGTTATGGACATTGACTCAGGAAAAGCAAAAGATTCAAACACCAATTGAGGTCATTTAATTTATTGCCAAAAAGGCTATTTTGAGTGAAGTTGAATATTAATAGTATAAAGATAATAACGTAATAATGCCAATTGTTTGGCTGAAAAATCCGGCGTTGCTGAATTAGGGGATGATAGGATAGAATGTGAATAATAAAAAAAAGAACGCTTATCAACACTAGACCTCTTGCAAAAATAAATAGGACAGGCAAGATGCCTGTCCCACAAAAGTGATTTTTTCTGGTGGGACAGGCATCTTGCCTGTCAATAAATAGATCAATAAGGACTTTTGCAAGAGGTCTAATGTATTTACTAGACCAGTTGGGTCTGTGTTGCTAGAGTTCAGTTCATCCAAAAAATCAGAGAACTTGGACTTCACAAACTGGGTTTTGTCTAATTCACGATTGCCATAGACCAAGGTGACCGATCGCTCACCACCTAGATCGGATAAATACTTGAAAGTCCAGCGGTCCAGTGCTGTCCACTGGTTTGCTACACCACGTAGCACAAGTGGTAATGTATCACCTATAACATCAGGACGAAAAACCTGAAGCTCCGCAACCCTAAGCATTACCTCTGTATCTATACCTAAAATATGGTCAAAACGTTGCATAAACCCTACTTTCTAGCCCCAGCAAAGACAACAGCCTTTTCCAGAGCAGATGGTCTCTTGACTAACCCTATGCTATCTTATAAAATCCGAGCGATAAAATTTTCACTGTATCAGTACAAATTATGATTTTGCAGCAATTATCCTTAAATTTTCTATTTGTATTCCTTAACGGGTTTACCATATGTGCTGGACTAATTGTTGCTATTGGTGCTCAAAATGCTTACGTTTTGCGTCAAGGTCTCAAGCGCGAACATGTTTTCGTGACGGCAAGCATCTGCTTCCTATGTGACGTGATTCTAATTACCATTGGTACTATCGGGTTCGGTACGGTAACCTCGAAGATTCCAGAACTAAGTGAGATAGCTGTATGGGCTGGCGTGATATTTCTTTCATTTTATGACGTCTATCTTTCATTTAAATCCGCTTTTGCCCCAGCAGCTATAGATATAAATGAAGTGGATATTCAATCAACAAGTCTTTGGAGTAATGTTCTGACGGCGCTGGCACTTAGCCTCCTAAACCCACACGTTTACCTTGATACTGTGGTAATATTTGGTGGTTTGGTAGCTCAATACACCCTGAGTGAACGATTTTTTTTCGCACTTGGTGCAAGTCTTGCTTCCCTGATCTGGTTTTTCGGACTTGCATATGGCGCTGCTTGGCTAACGCCATTTTTCCAACGTCCATCTGCATGGCGAATTCTTGACATTATTATTGGCTGCATTATGTGGTTTATAGCTGCATTACTAATTTTTCCTAGCATTGCACAGTAAAAGTATGAATTAGTCAAATAGTAGGTAGAGTCTGATATTTCAAGTAGTAAACAACCAGCCGGACAGATCAGGTCAGCATTTCGAGAGATTTAGAATCGCAAAATTTTATGTTAGAGTTATTCTCCACTTCTTGTCAAAGATATTATCAATAATTTCCTCGTTTTCTGAGCAAAATCGCTGAGATAATGAAGCACTTCATTAGGGGGGAAATAAATTTTCTTCCTTGACTTTTTGATGTCTATATTCACTAATTTTTCATCAAAAAAATACCTTGATTGACTTTTTTTACTTGCTCTTTCAGATTTTTTTAATAATTCTCCTTTTGATCTTTGTATTCCTGTGTGTTACATAATGAAGGATCAATCCGACCAGCTAGCAATGCCAAAAGCAACTTTTGATAAGGCAATATCTGTCACTTTAATCAGCATAAATACTTATGATTTCTAGGATGATTTCCGACCAATTAGTGCTGTGGTGAGTGCAAAGTTTCGGTCATTCATGAGTATAAATGCTCAGATTTATATGTTACAAAGTATATTACAAATTGACGTGCGGAATGTGGGTTTGAAATATTCGCTAGGCTTCATGGTTAAAGAAGTAGAGGCGATCGCGCCTAGCTTAACATGAATGCGATCGGAATAACAGAGAACTGATGTAAATATTTATTTAAGAATCGTTAAAAAATGGGGACACCTCAATCAAGGAGTAGGCAATTCAATAAATAAAAATACCCCTTGTTTTTTGTAATATAATTTCCCAAAAGAACTCCCATTCTTACTCTCCAAAACTATCACATTATGGTTCTCTTCAATCGGATATATAAAAGATACTAATAGATAGTCTTTTTTAATAGTCTTTTCTTTTGAGAAAAATTCAAACCCAACTTATGATCCAATTTGGTGTATATTGGGAAAAGCTTTTTGTTAGACAGACAAAGCAGGGTGGATTTGCAAAGAAATGTAAAGCAATTTTAGGGAAAGCAAAAATCATGCACAATCAAGAGCAGGTTAATGAACAAAATTTCCGTCCAATTTATACTGGTAAGCGGAAGTTTCTAGGATTAAAAGATTTAGTCATTTCTTTCTATGCCAGAAAGTGCCCATTTCAATGCTCTTTTTGTATTTTACCGATGAAATCTCATGACGGATTAGTATCCAATGATAGTCTGAAAAAGCAAATTGATTTAGTGTGGGCAGAATATGAAAAAGAATTAACCAGTTTTCAGCAACTTTCAGTAGGAGTAGAAGGCTCTATTCTAGATCAGGAAAGGTTTCCCAAGGAAGTCATGAACTATTTACTAGAGCAAAGTAAGGCACTTTCTTCTTTAAAAGTTTTATCCTTAGAAACCCGTCCCGAATATATTTTTCCAGCAACTCTTGAAAATATTTTGAATTTAACCCAGGCAGAGATTGTCGATTTAACTATTGGTTTTGAAACTCAAGAGGATTATTTAAGAGAAGTTATTTTAACCAAAAGTATTAACCGGAAAATTTTTGAAAAAAAGATCAAAATTCTCGGTGAAATGGGAGTAAGAATGACCAGCTATGTCCTGTTGAAACCCGGCCCTACCATGACCGAAGAAGAAGGAATTCAAGAGGCGATCGCCACCATCGAATATTTAGCAGAAATCTGTCAAAAATTTGGAACGGATTTAGTCATTTATCTCAACCCAGTTTATGTGGCCGAAGGTTCACCTTTAGCCCAAGCCTTTGCCTTTTCTAATTACATACCCGTCCGAATCCAAAGCGTCCTTGAGGTGATTTTAGCTACCCGATATTTAGAAGTACCTATTTATACCGGACTTTGGTCTGAAAACAACACCAATCGCTATGGGGATTACACCATTCATTCAGATTACGAACCCGCTATTCGTAATGCTATTAAAAAATTCAATCAAACTCAAGACATTTCTTGGCTTAATCCCTTTACCTCCAGCAAATGGGCAGGTAAGAAATACCAATTACAATTAACTTAAGGCTGACAGAATTTAGGCAAGCAAAGGTGTTAGATAATTTTGATTGGGTTAAGATTCCATCCGGAGTGTTTTGGATGGGAACCGACTTAAAAATCGACCAAGTAGCGGCTAATTTTGATTGGGCGAAGCAAGTGGAGCAACCCCAACACCAAATCTTTTTACCCACCTATAAGATTAGCCGTTATCCAGTCACTAACGCACAATGGGGGCAATTTTTAGCTCACACTGATTATAATTGGGCAGATCAGGATAAACTCTGGAAAGATGGCCTACCCAAAGGACTAGAAAACCATCCCATTGTCTGGGTAACATGGTATGATGCCCTGGCTTTTTGCCAATGGACAGGTGTTCGTTTACCGACGGAAGCTGAATGGGAAAAAGCCGCCCGTGGAACCGATAAACGCCTTTATCCTTGGGGTAATGATCAACCCACTGCCCAATTAGCTAATTATGACAATCAGGTAGGTCAAACCACCCCCGTCGATGCCTATCCCCAAGGAACCAGTTATTATGGAGTATGGGATATGGCAGGTAATACTTGGGAATGGACGAGTACAATTTGGGGAACCGATGCCCATAATCCTGAATTTAGCTATCCTTATCAAAGTGAGGATGGGCGAGAAACCCTAGATCAACCCGATATTTTGCGAGTTGTGAGAAGCGGTGGTTGGAAATACAGCCCTAATTTAATTCGTAGTGCTTACCGTGATTGGAATAAGCCTCATCTGAGAGGAAGCGGACTGAGTTTTCGTGTTGTTGCATTCTAAACAAAGCCTATGAGTACCACAGTCACCTTAGAGTTACCTGATCCAATTACCGATGATTATCTACAAACCCACGCTAACATAGATAACCTTAAAGATCAGTATGACAAAGCTTATCAATATATGCGCCGCTCAGTAAAACCAGGAGGTTTTTTAGTCCATGAGAAATTGGTGCTAAAACTTTATTATATGTTGAGAGAAACCGAGCCTTTACCCCAAAATCTGCAAGATAATTTGCAGACTATTCTCCTCAATGAAATTAATCAAGGGCGTGTAGATCCAAAACAAGGGGTAGGTTTTGCTATTTTGTCCCAAGGATTTTTAAGTATTAATATTTGGGGACGGGGTAACGTCTTATTCACTCAAACTTATACGATTGAAGATAGTTTTCCGGAATTGTCGCCGCAACCCCTAGAAAAAACTGGGGTAGCTTGCACATGGGAAATTAAGATCATGAATCATGAATATAGTTTATGGCATCATTATCTTGAAACTGAGATGAACATTGCTAATAAAAAGGCTTATTTGGCAAGTTTCATTACAGGGGATTTATTTGAGAAAATTGGGGATATACTGTGCAGATAGATCGAGTTTTCAGGCTGATTATGTGATAGTAACTCTGCCTTTTTCACTCAAGAGCTAATTGATCGCTCAGAAAACTTGCTGAATCAACTTCCTATAATTTCAATCGAGCAAAATGCCGCTAATCAATTTGATCGCCTTTTGATGTTTAATAATCAATCATCCGGAAATCAAATGCTATATGTTGTCCTCCCAGGGAACGGGTCACAATCTCTTCACAAATTTTTAGTCCGTTAGCGCTATTAGTTAAAATCACAATCCCACTTCTATGTTGTTTCGATCCGAAGGTAATACATTTAAAAATTCCACTATCTCCCCAGTGCCAAAAAAAATCTCCATTTGGGGTATGTTCTACTCCCCATCCCAGTCCCCATCCCAGATGCTGACTAATTTTAATATTTTCATGCACCATCAGGTTTAAACTTTTTTCTTCTAACTCAAAAGGATCATTAGGTCTAGACTCCATCATCGCGATCAAAAATTTGGCAAAGTCGATCACAGTAGTACGCAAACTACCAGCAGAAACTGCTTGACGCGGTCTCGATAAAGGTTGCGGATTCCCATCCCGATCGTGTCCTTTAGCAGCAGAAAATTCGTAGGCTTTTTGCCAAATATAGCTACTATTTGTCATCCTCAAGGGAGTAAAGACATTGTGAGTCATGTAATCATTTAATAGCTGTTGAGTAATCCCCTCTACTACACTCTGTAAATAAATATAGCCTTCACTAGAATAACTAAATTTGCTCCCAGGAGGAAAATCGATCGATAGAGGATCATCCCCACTCCAGTTCGGAAATCCACAGGTATGACTTAAGATCATCCTGGTGGTAATTAGGTTAATTCTGGGATCACTAATATAAGGTTTTTTGGTATATTCTGTTAAAGGTGTATCCAGCTCTAATTTTCCCTGTTCACACATTTTCATTACTGCATAAGCAAAGATTGGTTTGCTTAAAGAAGCGGCAGAAAATACGGTATGAGTATGAACAGGATCTTTACTATCATTATCCTTCACCCCAAAACCTTGGCTCCAGACAACTTCCGCATTTTTAATCAAAGCGATCGCGATTCCGGGAATAACCGCTTGTTCCATCATCCCTGGAATGTCTTTTTCTAAAGCTGCGATCGCTGGAGAAATAGCGCCATTATTTACCTGAGATCGAGCCGATTTTTGACCCAATTCTCCTAAACTCACACCAGCAAAACTGAGAGCTGTAGCACTACCATATTTAATAAATTGTCGCCGAGAAAACAAATAGTGATTCATTTTTAGCCCTAATTGCTGCTACTATTTTTTTCAGGTAAACCCAGCCAGATTCAGGAAATTTCTCTTGCCCAAATTTCACCTCAAATACTATCAGTAATACTACTAAAATTAAACTTTTGCACTCGTACTCCTGGCACCACACTATTACCAAAGCGATCGCTTTGACTTAACGCATCAATATCATGTAAAAGCTCTGGTAAACTTTGATTAAAACGAAAATTTTTAATCGGGTAGGCGATGGCACCATCAGCAATCCAGAAAGTGCCATCCCGAGTCATACCTGTGACTTCCAAAGTGCGTGGATTAACATAATGCACATACCAAACCCGACTGACTAAAATTCCTCGTTCTGTAGTCCGAATCAAATCAGTCAGATTTTGATCAGAACCTAGCATCACCATGGGATAGAGCGGACCAGTGGGCTGTCGGTCTTGGTGTTGAGCCCAATAACGACTATAAGATAGAGTTTGGGGAACGCCATCTTTAATAATATCTAAATAATTATTTTTCCATCCATCATTAAAAAAAGTGTACCCTTGTAGCAAGGGATGAGCCGGATCGCGCTGTACCTGTACTAAAGGGCTAAAAATTGCCTCACCGATCCGATTACCCTTTGGTTGATCAAATTCATCGAAACTAGACATAAAGGATGTACCTTCGTCAGCACTACGTGCATCTAAGTTCCAGATGACCCAGCTCAGTAAATCTGCAAAAGCTGCACCAGTAAAAATCACCGGATAGATCCCAGGACTAATCTCACGCGGATGACGGGATAATAAAGCAGTTTGAATTACTTCCTCAGTTAAAGATGCGATCGGTAATTGACACAGAGCATAAGCACTCCGACTCCCCCAAGATGATCCATCCTCAATCCGAGCTGTAAAACTAAATTCAGCGTTAGTTTTTTGATTACAAGCTAACAATCCTTGAGAATTACCAATAGCTAGGAGTGACCGAGCTGTACTCAAAGTACCCGATCCACTCACTCCAGCTTGGGTACTCATTTTACACACCCCCTGGACAATTTCTCCTCGCTCTACAGGATGAAGTTGAGCAGTCGGAACATCAAAAGCTGGGGTCCGCTCATCGTAAACTTGAGGTGCTAATAGGGGGACCCATTCTGGATCTTCAGGAGCAATTTGGGCTAATGCTTCTGAACGTTTAATTGTTTGAGCGATCGCTTGTGGATCGGTTTCTGTGGTTGCTGCCGTAGCACTACGGTTGCCAAAATAACTGGTAATGTTAAGATTAAACTGAGTTTTACTAACATTCTGGCTAATTTGATTTTCCGAATAACGACTGAGGGATTCTTCCCCAGTGCTTAGAGTCACAAAAACTCCTTCAGCTTGAGATTGTTTGATGACTGTTTCAACTAGAGATAAGGCTTGCTCGTCGCTTTGTAAAATAGTTGCTGTAGCTAGACTCATTAGAATTTGGTATTTCCCAAGAGGAGAATTGATGTTGGCCGGGTTGATTGCCCCTATGAAATTTTAACTTGATCAAAGCTTAATTTAAAGTTATTTCTCCGAAATTTTTTAAATTTAGAAGCCAAAATTGATTTGGGATGTATAACTTAAAGAAGAGAACAAAATATCTGCTTAGTGGTTCTCTACTAACTGGCCAATCTGATTAAAGCAGTGGTGCCTAGTTTAGCTCAAGATCCCAGGTGATTTTTTACAGTGGTTGTGGTTAAAAAAGGAGTTGACAGGATGAAACGCTTAGCGAATTTGGTTAAACCAGCTACATTACTTACCTTAGCTTCGACGATCCTAGGAGTAGGTTTTAATAGTACCGCCATAGCAAAACCAACTTTATCTCAGACAGAAAATAATTTTTCAATTGCTCAACCAACAGTTCAAGTAGCCCAAGTCACCTGTAGCGTGACTAGCAAAGTACCATACTATGCTTCTGTTGACGCAGGTATTAAGCCTGCTGGCTATCTGAATGCGGGTGATCAGATTAGTTTTAATGGCCCTAACAACGGCCCTAAAACTGTTACTGGATCTGACGGTCTTACTTATATTGGCATTAACCAACCACAAGTAGGATACATTCCCGTCACCTTTAATGGTACGAATACTCTAAGCAACGACTGTAATTTTAGTGTAAACGGTTCTAATTCTAGTAACGGTTCTAGTTCTAGTTCTAGTTCTACTGTAAACAGTTCTAGTTCTACTGTAAACAGTTCTAGTGTAATAATAAGAAAAGTAGGGGTTAATCCTGCCCCCATACCACAAAATAATTTTCCAATTGCCCAACAAACAACATTTCAACCGCCCCGATCAAGCTGTCGCATGATTAATACCAACGCTGTCACTGGAAGTTTACCATACTATACTTCTGTTGGAGCCAACCAATCGCCCGCGGGCTTTGTGAAGTCAACTGATGTGATTAATCTTGACGGCTATAAAACTGTTACTGGGACTGACGGTCTTACCTATATTGCCATTAACCAACCACAAACAGGGTACATTCCAACCACCATTAATGGAGCGAATACCCTAAACTATTGTAATGGTTATAGTGCAAGTACCAGTAGTAGCACTCCTAGACGTGTTCGTGCTTTATGGTAAATAGCTGTTTTTTAGTCATTTGATCACCAAGCCGTCCCGATAGTGGACGGCTTTATTAAAAAATATATGATCGGGTAACAATCTCCTCAGATTTGCATAAATGAGCGATAAATGGCGATCTAGTCTTTTTCTATTGGCTTCCTCTAGTGTGGCAATTATTTTGAATTCGGGTCAAGGACAAGCATCCAGTTCTATTCTTGAAGGCTCAACAGATAAAGCGGTAAAAGTTGAAATCGAATTGTTATACATTCAAAATCTACCGGAACCCAAATTGCCACCTTTAGCTGAGATGTCGAAATATATTCCTACAGAAGAATTATATCGGGGGAAAATATCTCATTTAAGTAAGAATTCTCAGGCTATTCATCTGGTGATCAAATTGAGCGATCGCCATGTTTATGTTTATCAAAAGGATCAAGTAA
This sequence comes from uncultured cyanobacterium, assembly GCA_963744145.1. Taxonomy (GTDB): domain Bacteria; phylum Cyanobacteriota; class Cyanobacteriia; order Cyanobacteriales; family CAWUOF01; genus CAVUSO01. The sequence goes on from CAVUSO010000001.1 coordinate 5,470,313, forward strand.
TTAATGTTTATCCAGTCGCGATCGGAAAAGCGGGCTGGGAAACTCCGACAGGTGATTTTATCATCCTGAATAAAATCATTAATCCTACTTGGCAACACCCGTTAACTGGGAAAATTATTCCCCCAGGAGCAGATAATCCTTTAGGAAGTAGATGGATCGGTTTTTGGACAGATGGAACGAATTTTATTGGTTTTCATGGTACTCCCGAGGAAGAATTAATTGGACAGGCGGTTTCTCACGGTTGTGTGAGGATGCGAAATCAGGATGTACAAGCTTTATTTGAGCAAGTAGAGTTAGGTACAACCGTGACAGTGGAGCCTTAAGTTAACCAATTTGAATATGACGCACTCGGACTGGAACACAAGCATGGGTCATTTGGGCGATTTGCATCGGTTCACCTTTACCACACACCTCAGTACCACATTGTTCCAGTTCTGATGCTGGACCGATCGCATCGATGCTATTCCAAAAATCAGTAGTCATCGCGTGATAAGTGACATTTTTTAACATTCCCACCACTTGACCTTTTTCCACCTTCCAGAAAGCATCACCACCAAATTGAAAATTTCGTCGTTGTTGGTCGATCGAATAACTCCCAATCCCATCAATTAAAATTCCATCTTCAGTATCAGCGATCATTTCGGCTAAAGTTGCGGTATGACTACCACCTAATGGTCCTGGTTCTAACCCGAGATTGGGAATTCGCACCATCGGGACACTGTCCCAACTATCAGCATAGCTACAACCATTGCTACTAGGTCTTCCCAATCGATGAGCGGTCTCTCGATCAGTTAGATAATCTACTAAAATTCCATCCTTGACGATGAACCAATCTTGTGCTGGGACTCCCTCATCGTCATAACCAATGGTACTACGTCCTCCTGGTTGGGTGCGATCGCAACGGAAATTAATCCAAGGTGCTGCATATTGCAGTTTACCTAATTGATCAGTAGTTGCAAAGCTAGTACCAGCAAAGTTAGCTTCATAACCATATACCCGATCAAGTTCTGTTGGATGTCCGACCGACTCGTGGATCGTCAACCAGAGATTAGTTGGTTTGAGAATTAAAGTTGTCTGAAAATTACCAGGACATGGAGGAGCGGAAACTTTTGTGATCGCTTCTTGAGCAACTCGCTCTACTTGACTAAAAAGATCTACCTGATTAACTTGTTCGTAACCACGATTAACTGCTGGATGTTCATAACTGCGACTTTGAGCATCACCATTAATTACTGCTGTACAATTAAATCCCGAATAGCTCCGATAAATTGTCTGTTGAATTAATGAACCAGTGGTGGAAGCAAAAATTTTATCTTCACGGGTAAATTTCAGGAATGAAGCCGCTTTTTTAATCCCCTGATCGCTAAACTGAAGTAACTGATCATTGAGACTTAGGATTAGTTCTGCTTTGTCCATGATCGGGACAGTAAATGGATCAATCTCGATCGGGGTAATATAGGAATCCTGAACTGATTCTACCGGTACTAGCTGGACGGGATTTTGTTGAGAAAGATGACTACCTTTAGCAATTTCTATAGCTTGCTGGACAATTCTAGTTACTTCTGCTTCGGTTTGGTTATGACTTGCAGCAAAACCCCAAGATCCATTCCACAAAACCCTAACTCCAAAACCAGAATTAACTTGATCTACTAAATTTTTGAGTGAGCGATCTTTAGCGATTAAATTTTGGTGACGATAAGTACAAAAACGCAGATCTCCATACTCACATCCCCCTTGACGAATTAACTCGATCGCCAATTGAGCTAATTGAGTCATCTTCCCTGGAGTTTTCACGTTAGTAATTTGTGGTGTAACTAGCATGATATTATTTATTTTCTGAGTTTGATTCTATTATACAGCCTATTCCAGGTTTATGAAGTTCATCAAGGTGATCTGTGGGGCAGGGCGGGTTCATTAATACCTCGACTACCCTTCGACTACGCTCAGGGCAAGCGCTCGGCACAAGGGTTATTTGTGTGTAGCAAGTTCATCGGTGAACCCTACAGAGATTCACCAAAAAATCGATCAGGATTAGAGGATGACAAGATTAACAGGATTTGTAGGGGCAGGTGAATGAATTTATGATCACAATCAACCGGGATTTGTAGGGGCAGGTTCACCAATCAATTCTGCTCCAAACCGATCACGGACAGGCAAGATGCCTGTCCCACTCATAAACCTGCCCAACCAATACAGATCACTCACAAGCCAATACGGTTCGTTTAAGGATATTTTGGGAGATATCGACGGAAGAAGGGCGAAGCATTCGGACATAATATTAACGGGTTTAAGCAATAAATTATCGCCCGAATGCTATGCCTCCGGCACGCTACGCGAACGCCCCTACACTTAACCGAACCGTATTGACTCACAAGCGACTTTAACCGATCGCAATTCATGCTAAATCTTACTGTACTTCATCAACCACCGAATCCGCTGTATCGCCATTCTCTCAGAGTTGGCAACTATTTTCGCGACTAGATTGGTTGACTCATCCTTAACTATTATAGACAAAAACTGGTAAATAAACAGTAAAAGTAGAGCCTTGCTCCATATCGCTTTCTGCGATAATATCTCCTCCCATCATTTGACAAAAGCTGAGACTATTAGCAAGTCCTAATCCTGTACCACCATAAATCCGTTTAGTTAAATCTAGATGACCCGGATATGCTTCAAAAATTGTTTTGAGTTGTTCTACTGTAATTTTTGTCTCCAGATCATTAATTGAGAAGCGAATCCATTCTAGATTATTTTCGCTGGCGTGATGATGTCCAAAAGGAGCAATTTGATTGCTTCTTGACTGAGTATTAAGAACGCGAAAATCCGGATTATGTTCCTGGATAATATCCAATTTGATTGTACTCCCATGACTAGATTTAGCTGCATGATTAAGTAAATTAATCAGAATCTGCTTGACTTTTTCTCGATCAGCATACATATTGATAATTGCTGGAGAAAAGTTAATCTGTAACGAGTTTTGATTAGCTTTAAATAACGGTTCAATTGAGTTTTTAACTTCCTGAATTAATCCCGATACATCAAAGTAAGCAGGATGAAACTTAATCCGGTTTAATTCAATATTTGATAAGTCAACGATATCGTTAATTACCGCTAATAATTCTTTACCAGATGTATTAATCGATTGCAGATCACTGAGAAATTCCGGTGTCACTGATTCAAATGCTTGAGCATCTTCTTGGAGCAATTCACTATAACCGATAATCGCTGTTAATGGTGTCCGTAATTCGTGGCTCATATTAGCAAGAAAGTTGCTTTTAGCTTCATTAGCTGCATCAGCTGCTGATTTAGCTGCATATAATTCTGTTTCACCTTTTTTCCGTTCACTAATATCACGAGCAAAAATACAATTGTATTCTTTATTGTTAAATTTTAAATAACTAACGGTGATTTCTACAGGAAATGGTTCTCCTACTTTCGGACAATGATAGGATTCTAATCTGACGGAACCAAATTCTTTAATTTCTTCCCAATAATCGGGCCAAACTTCCGGAGGAAAATCAGGGTTGATATCATGTAATGTTAAGGAAACCAGCTCTGCTAGAGTATAACCTAAAGATAGACAAGCGGCATCATTAACGTAGAAAAATTGACCATTTTTGGTCACCCAAAAGATCGCATCCGCTGCTTGATTAACAGCAAATTGGGTAAATTGTAAAACTTCTTCAACTCGTTCCCGATGGACAATTTCTTCTTCTAGTTGCTCGATCGCTGTGGTTAAATCTGCGGTTCGCTCTTCTACTCTTAATTCTAATTCTTCATTCGCTTGTTGCAGTGCAGCTTCGATTTGTTTGCGTACCGTAATATCAAACCCAATGAAAACTGCTGCTTGTCCTTGCATATATTTGTGAGCAACTACTAAAAAATGTCGCGGTTCTCCCCCAACTATTGTTTCAATTTCGTGACTATCTTCGATCGCTGGACTGGCAAAAAATTGGGGTACTAAATCATTAAATTTAGGACTACCGGAGAGAAATCCGATTTTTTTACCAATAAAATCTTCGGGGGAGCATTTGAAGGTTTGTGCTAAGTATCCATTTACCCCCAAATAAATTAAATCCGAATTAAACCAGGAAATACAACCTGGTACAGCATCTAAAACAGCTTGTAATTGATCGAGAGTTTTTTCTAATTCAGCTTTAGCATGGGTGCGATCGTAAGTTCCTAATACTAATGCTGCATAATCACCGATCGACGCAGCAAAATGTTGTTCTCCTAATTTCCATTTTCGAGCTGGACCAATATGTTCACAACATAAAAACCCGACTAATTGTCCCTCGATCCGAATTGGTACAGCTAACATTGAGGTAATTTCGATCGGAATTAAATCTGATTCTAAAAATTCGGCTACTTTTGCATCAGTTTTAACATCATTAATGATGATTACCCTTTCTTGTTCTAACAGGTGCAAATAATTTCTCAACTTAGCAGTTGCTAGTTCTTTTCCGCTAGAATGATCTTTGGTACTTTTCTCGTATAACTCAATACAATATAAATGAGTATTAGTCGCAGAACTGGGTTGCTTTGCGATTCCACTTTCCTTGACTAATTCTAGATTTCCCCATAACCATAAGCTGACTTTTTCTATATCTAAAGTTCGGGATGTAGCTTCAGTAATTTCCTGTAAAGCAGCTTTTAAATCTCTGCTATTTTGGGTTTTGCTCCGCGCTAGTTCTACTAAAACTCGTTCCTGTTGACGTAGTTCGATTTCATTCGCATGGATTTGAGCAATATCAGCAATAGGTATAGGTTGAGTTTCTGTTGCTAAGACAATTAATCCTCCAATTTCACTATTGGAATTAGTCCAAGGAGAGATTTCCCATTTGATTCTGATCAAATTGGTTTCTGTTTGATATTCTTCTTCCCACTTTTCTACTTTTCCAGTTAAACTAGAAGTACAAACTTTTTGCCATTGCTCAGAATCGATCACTAAATGATGCGGTTTTCCCCAGGATGGACGAATTTCTTTGAGCGATCGCCCAATTAATTTTTCTGGAGCTATACCACACTGTTTCATCCACTGTGTACTTGTGAGCAAATAACGCAGTTTATGATCTACCATTGCGATCGCAATTGGTAAAGATTGTAACAACTGTGCAAATAGTTCTGGGGAATTGGGAGCATACATAATTAGATTCCATTTTCTGATTGTTGAATTCAGCCCAATCTCAAGTTATAGATCGACTATTGCTTGTAAACCTCGTACTAATCTACCAATTCCTGCTACTACGGTTTCTTTTTGTAAAGACCCATAAGCGATCCGCACATAACAACCATTTTCCATCCCAAAGGTGGTGCCGGGAATGACTGCTACCTGATATTCTCTAATTAGGCGCTCTACTAACTCCATTGTGGGTATGTTACTATAAATTTTAACGAGAAAATAAAATGCTCCATTAGCGGTGGGTATATAGCATAAATGTTGAATTTTGTCAAGTTCATGGAGGACAATCTCGCGAACTTGGGCGATCGCGTTTAATTTGTCACGACAATAACTTTTACCAGCTTGTAAGGCTCCTAAAGCAGCATATTGGGAAATTACAGGTGGACAGATTAAAATTGTATCTTGGATTTTATTAACTGACAGGAGGAGATGGGGAGGAATGACCATATAGCCTATTCTCCATCCTGCGAAACCGTATGCTTTAGATAGGGTGAAAAGTGAAATTGTATATTCGCTACTATTTGGGATGCTACCAGGAGAAAAATGTGGGGTGTCGTTGTAAGTAAAATATTCATAAGCTTCATCATGGATATGATAAATATTATACACTCGGCAAATTTCATTGATTTCTGTTAAGATTTCTCGCGGGTAAACCGCACCAGTCGGATTATTAGGTGAAATGGTCACGATCGCTCGGGTTTTGGGAGTGATTGCTTGTTTAATTATTTGTGGTTGCAATTGATAATTTTCATCAGTTGGGACAAGTACCGGGTGACAATTAGCCATAGTAATGGCCATCTCATGATTAAAATAATAAGGTATTTGCAGGATAATTTCGTCACCGGGATTAGCGATCGCGAGGATCGTATTCATAAATGCCATATTACTCCCAGCTGTGATCACGAGGCAATTTTGGTGATTGATCGTGATCCGGTTCTCAGCTTGAAGTTTATCGGAAATGGCATTTAATAAACTCGGAATCCCAATTACTGGTTTATATTTATGATTGTCTAAATTAGCTAGAAATAGAGGAATTTGCGCGATCGCTTGTGGTGGTGGTCCATAATATACCACTCCCTGTCCTAAAGAAATTGTACCGGGATGATTCCGGATTAATTCTGCGACAATAGGAATGATGGGAGACTGAACCAACTGCATGCGGTAGATTTCACTTTTCATATTACGATCTTTGGGTGTTTAAATTGATAACCTGCTACTTGCAATTTTTGATTTGATACTCGCGCATTATAAGGACGATCGCTAACCAGATTAGTATCCCAAGTTACGGGGGGTAACCCATTTTTTGCTAAGACTCCATCAATCAATTCTCGATTTGTTAATTCTCCATGATCGACCAAGTTATAAATACCTTGTAATCGATGTTGACGGGCAAATTCGATCGCGCCAACAATATCATCAAGATGTATCCAATTAGTTGCTTCTGCACCATTTCCAGCGCGAGTAGTACCTGCAATCCGTCCAAAGATTTTTACTAATTCCCGTGATGGTCCATAAATTCCTCCTAACCGAAATATACAAACCTTCAGGTTTGCTGAAGATACTGATAATAATAATTGCTCGACTTGTGCTAAAATTTCGCCATTGCGATTTGCTGGTGCTAAAGATGAGTTTTCATCTACCCATGCACCTTTTCGGTCACCATAAACAGCATAACTACCTGTATAAATTAACTGTCGCACTTCTGGATGTTGTTTTAAAACTCCGATCAGAGTTTTGGCGGTATTTAAGTAGGTTTCTTCATAGAGATTGGCATTTTTAGCACCAATACTTAACAAAATTGTATCTTGATTTTGGACTACAGATGCTAACCCAACTTGATCATTACCCTCAACGACTATTACCCGATCCGCGATCGCTTCTAATTCCCTTACTTTAGTGGGACTAGTTGTCGTTACGGTTACGGACAATTTTAAATCTTGATACCAGTAACAAGCAACTTTTTTACCGACATAACCACAGCCAATAATTGCCACATTCATTGTTAATCACCAAAATATATTACTATCTTATTGCTAGTTACCTCTTGATGGTTCTTCACTAAATAGATCAAGAGGTAAATGACCATACATATCCCTAATTCCTTCATCCCTACTAGATTGACAAGATACTAAGACTCCACGATGATTACCTAAATAGGATTCAGCATAACATAATCCCGTTTTGGGGTTAAATTTTAGATAAATTGGTCCGGGAATGTGAGGAATTTTTTGGTTGACTTCATACCCAAGGAATTTGGTATAAGCTGTTAAAGCAAGTAATCCTTCCTCGATGGTATTAGCACAAATCCCAAAAATTTGGTAATCTGATTGACTGGTTAGCAACAATAAAGCTGTCCGAATTAGCATTTTATTTGGGATTTCCTCGGTTGGGTGATCTGTTATCCGATCGAAGCTCTTGAGAATTTTTTGAGCTGTGGTAATATTCATGAAGGTCGAATTTGGTAGGGACATAGACTTGGTGGGATGAGGTTTCTAGTATTTTACTATAGTCTGTGGTTAAATTTGTCTGGTTAATGATATTCTGGATCGATCAGCAAAGCAAGTTGGGTTAAGATTGAGGTAATCTATCTTAATAATTAAGTCGATCGCTGTATAATCATATATTTGGTCGAGGAAAAAATAGATGTTAATTCGCTTAAATCTCAGAGGAAAACTATTAGCAGGATATACTGTTCCCATGATATTATTGTTAGGTATAGCTGGGATAGTTTACAGTAATGGTAAACAAGTAGCTAAGACATTTATAGAAGTTGAGAGGGTACAAGCTCTTTTAATTGAAAGCAATAAAATGTCTTTGGCTACGGAAGGAATGATTCGGAGTGCTAGGGGCTATATGATTGATAAAAATGAATCATTTCTCAAAGAATATCAGCAAAATATAGATGCAGCAAAAACAGCAGCTAAGTCAGCCGAGCCATTAATTAAAATCCCTGCTCAGAAAAAAAGTCTTGATGAAATGGTGCAACAAATTAATTTATATGAAGATTTTCATAATCAAATTATTCAGTTGCTCGAAAATGGTAAACAAGCCGAGGCTTTACAAGCATTTAAAAGTGGGAAAGGAACTAGTTTTGTCCGTAAATTTGAGCAATTAAATCGGGATTTTAACAAAATTGAGCAACAGGTACTTAATCAAGAAACTAACAAAACTAAAGCTGATATGAATTTATTAATTTTAGTGACGCTGGGGGGATTTTTATTAATAATAATTTTTAAGATATCTTTTGTTTTATTACTTTCAGCAACCGTCACTCAGACAATTAATCAAGTCATCAATTCCATCGCTTCATCTTCAACAGAAATTGCGACAACGGTGGAAGAGCAAGAGCGAATTGCTAGTCAGCAAGCTGCTTCGGTACATGAAACTACTAGCACAATGGATGAGTTGGGTGCATCCTCTAGAGTGACAGCTGAACAAGCAGAATCAGCTGCGGTAGCGACCCAACAAACATTACAGTTAGCTGAAACTGGAATTCATGCGGTAGATCAGACTTTAGAAAAAATGGAAATGTTAAAAAATAAAGTAACCGCGATCGCTGAACAGATTGAGCGTTTGACTATTCATACTAGCCAAATTGGTAATATTAACAGTTTAGTCAGGGACTTAGCTAACCAAACAAATATGTTAGCACTAAATGCTGCGGTAGAAGCAGTACGTGCTGGAGAACATGGGAAAGGTTTTGGAGTAGTAGCACTCGAAATTCGCAAATTAGCTGACCAAAGTAAAAAATCGGCGGAAAAAATTAGTAATTTGATCGATGATATTCAAGTCTCTATTAATGCGACAGTAAAGGTTACTGGTGAAGGAAAAACAACTGTAGATGAAGGGTTACAGATTACCCAAAAAACCGCCGCAGTCTTTACTGATGTATCTGATGCAATTAACAGTATTGTAGTCAGCACTCAACAAATTTCTTTTACTGCTAAAGAACAAGCGATCGCGGTTCAACAAGTTATCGATGCGATGAATAATATTAATCAAGGAGCTGTCGAATCGGCGACAGGAATTACTCAAACCAAAATCGGTACTCAAAAATTAAATGAAGCAGCTTTGAGTTTGAAAGCAATTGTCTAAGCGATCATCACAAATTGATTGAGGATTGGAAGAATTAATTTCTAATTTGGCGATCGCTTAAGTAAGTCTAGCTAATCATGGAACAAAGTTTGGATGATTTGGTCAAAATCGCGACCATAGACTTGTTGACCATATTCTTCCCATGCTTGCTCAGAAATATAGGGCGATCGCATCACAGTAGCTTGTTGAATACTCACCATAAAAGAACGACGTAGATTCTGATATTTCTCAAAAGCTTGCTCTATTGCTTTTAGATCATTCCCAAGGTTTTTCTGGGCAAGATCGGCAATTAAAGCTGTTACGATCATCCCATCTTCTAATCCTTGATTTGCTCCTTGAGCCATAAATGGGGGCATTCCATGGGCAGCATCTCCAACTAAAACGGCTCTTCCTCTATACCAATTTGGTTGATTTTCAGTTGAAAAATCTACTGAATTTAAGCAAGCTGTATTTGGAAACTGAAGCGAATCAGAAAGTGTACTACGGTGAATATAAAATGGACGCTTATAGACAAGCTCTGGGGGAGAGTTTCCTACTAATTGTTTAATTGCATCAGGAAAACCATTTTGTTCTAGGATTGACAATACTACATCAATCAATTTCCTGCCCGATTTAGTTTGTAACAAGTCAAAAGAAAAAGGTAAATGAATAACATATCCAGGTTGATAATTAGATATTTGAAATAAAATTAGCCTAGGGCTGATCATATTGGTAGTATGATCAGCACAAAGATCGGAACTGATAGTCACAACTCGTTCATTGTGAAAAAATGTTTGCTGAAGCTCTTGCAAAATAGCTGTAGATAAATTGGGTATATATTGACATCCGATCGCTGCAAATCCACTATATTCAGGTTTGGCGAAAATTTCATACTGACTATTTTGATACAGCGATTTCCGCACTTGAGAATTAATTCCATCTGCTGCTACAAGTAGCTTACTACGAATCGATTTCAGGTTTAGTTGTTGGGGATCATTTTCTGAATTATTAAGTTGATTCTCTAAAGATTTTTGGGGATTTTCCCAATGAGCATAGGGATTTAATTCTAGGTTGCTGCTAGAAACACAATCGACGCTGATCCAGTCTAACTCAGGATCATCTACGACATTGATACAGCGATGGTTTGCTTGGACTTGTGCTGATGGTAATAAACCTCTTAAAGTTGTCTGTAAATTATACCAGGAAATTGATATTCTTCCCTCTCCATACTGTTGGAACCAATCATCATAACTTAAAGAAATTGCATGGATCTTTTCTCCTTGAAAATTTCTTTGTATCCATTGGGGTGCAGCTTTGGGTGCAGCACTAGGGTGTTGATTTGGAGAACTGATGAAATTAGCAAACTGGGTACTAGCTTGTTTCACTGCTTCATAAGCCTTGAGCGATAAATATTTTAAGGATTGTAAACCATTAGGAAGTAGATCAATAATTTGACCTACTTGACGAAAAGCACGAGCTTGATCAATGACAAGGATATTTTTAATTCCCCGTTGATATAACCCGATCGCAGTAGCTAATCCAACTGGACCAGCACCGACAATCAGGACATCATAGACCTGATCAGGATCTGATAAAACCGGATTTTCTTCCTTGACGACTAGGGAACTTGATGGATTGAGTTCAAGCAGAGAATTTGGTTGAGGTTCTGACATGGTTGTAATAATTATTTATGATCGTAATTTTAGTTGGCTCACCTGGAATAAAATTAATCATCAGAAACTACTGCAACTGGTGATAATATTCTAGTAGTAGCAACAACTAGCAATAAGGCAACTAGAAATGCGATCGCACCTCCTAATGTGCTAGCTGTCAGAATTAGTGGTTGACTGAAAATGGCTGCAAATAAACTCATTCCAGCACTAAAACCACTAAAATATATCCCTACTCCTAATCCTCCCCAACCTGGTGGAACCAGAGATAGGGCTAAAGGAACTGGACTATTTAAAACTAAACTGAAACAAGGAATTAGTGCGATCGCAACTAATACTCTCATCTCATTCTCCATGATTCCCATCAATAATAAAAATCCAGCAGTTGTACCCAATCCGATTAACATGGTCTGGACATTACCCCAGCGGACCGCCAATGCACCTGCGGGAATTGCTAAGATTGCTAAACCAAAACTTACTCCAAACATTAATAAATCGATCGGGATTCCTGGGATTTGGGTCTTAAACACTAAAGGGATGCTTCCCATCAATAATCGTAATCCCCAAGCGATACTTAATCCTGTGCCAAATAACAAACTTAACCCTGGAATTGAAAGTAGTTGAGTCTGACGGGAATGATCACTAATTTCTTCTATAGTTGCATCAGGAGAAATTATCCTTAATACCCAGATCGCTCCTAATAATACGACTGAACCGATAAAAAATGGAATTCCAGGTCCAGCACTTAAAATTACTTTATCTATAAAAGGCTTGATCGCACCAATTACTCCACCTATTAAAATTAACACACTCATCGCTTGGGGTAATTCCTTTGGAGTTGCATATTGTCCTAATAAAGCGATCGCTGGACTCCGAAATAGGGCCATTGCTATTGTCCATAGGACCAATACTACTAACAATAACCAGTGTAAGGTCTCTCTGGGCTCCAGAAAAATAAAGATTGCAGGAATGGCAATAAATAGAACTGAAGATAAAATCACACCGATCGCAATGAGCGGAAAACGAGTCCCCATCCACTGTCTAGTGCGATCGGACAATCCTCCCATCAGCGGTTCGATCAGAATAGCTAGAGCATCTTCTCCTATTTGTACTACTTTATCTAATCCTGGAAAACCAAAACCAGCTAGCAATTGTGGTAACCATACCCGATAAATTAACCAGGTCAAACTAATTGCCCATTGGAGCACCATTAACCCACTAACTTGTCGCCAGAGAATTTTATCTGGGGTAGGAGAGGCTTCCATATTTTTCCTTATGCTTGTAATATGGTAATAAGTTCATTATGCAAATTCTCAGGACAAAGTTAATAAAAATTAAAATTTGATTAACTTAAAAACATCAAATTATGAGCGGGAAGTTTCAATTTGGATTAATAGCAAGATTGGTCATGTCAATGGCGATCGCCATGGTTGAGTTGAATTCGATCTCATCATCAGCTTTAAGTGCATCTAAACCAACTCTACAAAGTTTACCTAACGGTGATTATTTTTACGGAGAATCTCGTTCTCCGAACATCAGTGGAGCTAGATATCTAATTTTCCGCAAACATGGTCAGATCATTATTGGACGTAACTACATCGATCATTCCGATGAATGGACTTGCTTTCGTGGTAAAGCTAATGGGTTAAAAATTACCAACATCACAGCCGGAATTCAACCTATTCCTGTGGATAAAGGATCTGTATCCTGGGAATTTAGCCCCAGTGTAGCGATCGATCTGAGTAAATTTTCTCGATTGCTATTTAACCAAGCACCTGCAAATATGAAGCAAGGTTTCCAAACTTGTGTACAATTATTTCAAAATCAGTGATAATAGATGCTGTTGCTCAACTTTTGCATCTGGTGAGCAACAACAGCATCTTTTCCAGAAGTTAAACTTCAGCAAACTATCGCTAAATTGGAGTAGGTCAAATGACTTTAATTCGCATCTTAGCTGCAATCTTCATCCCTCCGTTAGGTGTATTTTTAACAGTTGGGATTGGTGGTGCTTTTTGGATCAACCTAATTCTGACCTTATTGGGATTTATTCCCGGTATTGTCCATGCGATCTGGGTAATTGCGAAGCATGATGGTGATTAGTTTGTCTCGTACTTATGGTGCTCATTAAACCCGATTAATTCATAAAGAACTGGGTTTTTCACCACAAGTACGAGAAACTTGGATATTAATGGGAGCCCGCTAGCGACATTTTTGAAGTGTGAACTTACTGATCTTTAATATTCAGGAACCGAAGCATCTATTTCTCGACTCCAAGCAGTAATTCCACCTTTGACATTAATTCCTTCAATCCCAACATTTTTGAGAATTCCTAAAGCTTTAGCAGATCTTCCACCTAGCTTACAATGGGCAATCAACCGATGACCATTTAACAATTCCTTGATCTTACTTACACCAGCACCACTTTCAATATCAGGTAAAGGTACTAAAATCGATCCGGGAATTTTGGCAATCTCATATTCATTAGGATTGCGTACATCAATTAAAACAAAATCTTTAGTGCCGCGATCGAGAATTTCCTTGAGTTCTTGGACGGTAATCTCTTGCATTTCCATTTGTTGTTTAGCCTCTGCTGCTTTAGCTTGAGTAACCCCACAGAAAAATTCGTAGTCGATTAATTTTTCAATTACTGGACGGATCGGATTGGGACGCAATTTTAATTCTCGGAATTTCATTTCCAAAGCATTAAACAACAATAGTCTACCACTCAGAGTCATCCCTTGACCCAGAATAATTTTGATCGTCTCGGTTGCTTGAATACAGCCAATAATCCCTGGTAAAATTCCTAACACACCACCTTCAGCACAGGAAGGAACCATCCCTGGAGGTGGTGGTTCTGGATAGAGGTCACGGTAGTTTGGTCCATCTTGGTAGTTAAAGACTGTAGCTTGTCCTTCAAACCGGAAAATAGAACCGTAGACATTAGGTTTATTTAACAAAACACAAGCATCATTAACTAGATAGCGTGTGGGAAAATTATCAGTCCCATCAACAACGATATCGTAGGGTTTAATCAGATCAAGAGCGTTTTCGGAAGTGATCCGGGTTTCGTAAAGATCAACCTGACAATCGGGGTTAATTTCCAAAATCCGGTTTTGAGCTGAAGCAATTTTTGGTTTACCTACCCAGGATGTACCATGAATGATTTGTCGTTGTAAGTTGGAACTATCAACCACATCAAAATCAACTATCCCCAGTCTACCAATCCCAGCTGCGGCTAGGTAAAGTAGTAAGGGAGAACCAAGTCCACCTGTGCCAATACATAATACACTAGCGGCTTTAAGACGTTTTTGTCCTTCTAATCCGACTTCGGGGAGGATTAAATGACGGGAGTACCGCTCGTATTCTTCTTTATTGAGTTGGATTTCGTTTAAGTTTGGGTTTAACATCGCAGCCTATGTAGCGCAGAGCAAGTCATTATAACATAGTAGATAAAATACTAGCTCATTAAGTTGGGATTTCCAATGACTGGTAGTAGGGCAACATCAACGAATTACAATGCTGAAGTTCTAGACCAAAAAATCTGGACGAATAGCTATTATGGACTGCTGGGACTTCATCCCTCTGCATCATCCCTGGAAATTAGACGCTCCTATCGGGAATTGAGTAAACTCTACCATCCTGATACAACGGATCTACCTACAGCGATCGCTTGTGCTAAGTTCCAACAACTAAATGAAGCTTATTCCACCCTGAGCAGTCCAGAAAAACGACTGCTCTATGACCAAAAAATTCGTTATTCTAGGATGGCGGTGATTCAACCCCTAAATCAGGTCAGGAATTCACCCAATGTCCCCCAATCCTCATCCTCTGCTTATCTTGATCCCACGGATCGTCCTCTTTCCCCAGGGGAAATATTTGTTCTATTGATTCTTGGTCTGACCCTAATTGGCTGTCTAGTTTTAGCGATCGCTATTGCTATAATTCGTGGTAATAATTCTTTCCCAACACCAGAATTAACTCATCAAATCATCCTCAACCAGCTCCATCACTTCCATTTTTAGTGTTTCCTCAAAAAAAACCTCAGTAATTAACTAGATTAACCACATCCAATATGACTTTACCGACAGCTAACACACCCTTATACAATCATCCCCTCCCCAAGATCGAATTTTGGCTCGCATCTCAAGGATGTCAACAAGATCGAGAAAACTTACACTGTTGGTCTTTAGTTCGACCAACTTGGAAAGCTGAGATTTCCTTAGATATCGATCAAATTAACGTCTGCTATGTCGGTGCGGGCACAAATGGGCACGATATCAATCGCGCTTTCAAATATTCCCTCAGTCGTGAAGATATTGAAAATGCGATCTTTTCCGGACCCTAATTAAACCTTACCAAAACGGCGATCGCGCTGTTGGTAATTACTCAAAGCGCGATGAAAATCAGCTCGGTCAAAATCAGGCCACAAAGTATCTGTAATATATATTTCTGCATAAGCAACTTGCCAAAGTAAGAAATTACTAATCCGCATTTCGCCACTAGTCCGAATTAATAAATCCGGATCACCAATCTCAGCTGTATAAAGATGATCCGCAAACAACGCTTCATTAATATCTTCCGGTGCTAATAACCCTTGCTTGACTAGAGTCGCGATCGCCCGAGTTGCTTGCAAAATTTCCTGACGACCGCCATAATTAGTCGCGACCGTAAACTTAATCCCCTGATTATCACGAGTCACTTCCACCGATCGCTCAATTTCTGCGAGTAAAGAAGCAGGGAGTGCCCTTAAATTCCCCACACAGCGAATTTGCACATTTTCTTGCATCAAATACTCTATTTCTTGACGAATCACTTGTTCAAACAAAGTCATTAAAAAATTGACTTCCTCCATCGGTCTACCCCAATTTTCCGTCGAAAAAGCATAAACCGTTAGTGCTTGAATCCCCCAATCATTACAACAACGCAGCAATTTTTTCAAAGCAGACACCCCTTGACGATGGCCAATAATCCGGGGTAAACCCTGGCGTTTTGCCCAACGACCATTACCATCCATAATTACAGCTACATGGTGAGGGAGTCGCTCCCGATCTAAATCAGCTGGCAACTGTTGTAAAAAAGTTTGCTTAATCGTCATTTTTTCTCCCGAGACGTCGATGCAGAAAGACGAAATAAACGTGAAATCAGTGCCCATCCCTTTGACCAAATTTGACGTCCTAGACTGCGAATTGGAGCAGCAACTGCACTCTCGTCCAAGGATGGCGAAAATCGGGCTTCTAGCATTTCTTTCAGCTTACTGCTAGTTAAAGGTCGATTCAGCCCTCCTCGTTCAGCTAAAGAAATAGAACCTGTTTCTTCAGATACAACAACACAAATACAATTTTCGACTCGCTCTGTCACTCCCATCGCTGCACGATGACGTGTCCCTAACTGACGGGAAGCCGTGCGATCAGAAATTGGTAAAATGACTCCAGCTGAGACAATCCGTGATCCCCGCACCAAAACCGCCCCATCATGTAATAAAGTTGTAGTTTGAAATAAGGTTTGAATCAATTCCTTAGAAACCTCAGCATTAAGTTTCACCCCAGGAACGGAAAAATCGCGCTCATCAATGGGAGCCCCGGTTTCTAAAATTAACAGCGCTCCAGTCCGATTTTGGGAAAGTTCTTTCACTGCATCAACAATTTCATCAATTACACTATCCGCTTTGGGAATAGCTCCACGACGCGATGGTTGAAATAACTGTAAAATTTCGCCACGACCCAATTGTTCTAAAAAACGACGGAATTCTGATTGTAAAATTACTGCCATGGAGACAGCTGAACCAATTACCAAATTATGGAGGACAAAACTTAACAGGGTCAGCTCCAGTTTGGCACTGATGGTAGCAGCAACCATTAAAATAATCAAGCCCCTCACCATCCACAGGGTACGTCGCTCGCCAATAATGACGAGTACCATATAAGTAAGGGCTAAAACTGACCCAATATCGATCGGGTCTTTGAGCCATTGCTTCCAAAATTCAATAATATGAAGCAGCAAGGATTCACTCAGCAATTGCTTGAACGCACCCCAACTAAATCGAAGATTTTAGTTGAGGATTCTTACGTCAAGAACTCGTCTTAACGTCGTTAGCTACTCTTGGGAAAGTGTACGGGTGTATGGCAATACACCCCTACCAGCGATCAGGCTCACAGAAAATCTGTTGATCGCATCGGGTCTATGTTATAGTACCGTGAGGCGATTACCTGATTCTCTAATTATACAAGTACAGAGGTATTGCCATAGGTATCTATCGAGCTTTTATTGGTTGGTTCGCTCACCCCAAAAATGCTCCTATGCCAATCTTTCGGGTAATCGATCTTGTCGGATTAAGTCTTGATATGTTTCTCGCTGCAAAATCAGGTTAGCTTCTCCAGACTTGGCTAAAACTGCTGCTGGTCGAGGTAACCGATTGTAGTTAGAAGCCATGCTATAATTATATGCTCCTGTTGACATCACCACTAAAATGTCTCCGATCGCAAAATTTGGTAATTGAGCATTTTGAATGAGAATATCTCCAGATTCGCAGTGTTTACCAGCGATCGTGACTGTTTCCGTGATGGGAGCTGACATCCGATTAGCCAGAAGACAGCGATAAACTGATTGGTAGGTAATCGGACGGGGATTATCAGACATTCCTCCATCAACAGATAGATAGGTCCTTACTCCCGGTACAATTTTATGACTACCCAATGTGTAAGCAGTCAGACCAGCAGGACCGATGATCGATCGACCAGGTTCACATAAAAGTTTAGGTAAAGGGATCTGTTCAGCTTGACAAGCTGTGGTGACACCGACACTGATGGTCTTTACCCATTCATCAATACTGGGAGGATCATCATGTTCAGTATAGCGAATGCCTAATCCGCCGCCGATATTTATTTCTTCTATAGATAAACCATAAGTTGTGGCTAATTTGAGCCACTGTGCCATTAAAACTGCTAAATCTTGATGGGGTTGAAGTTCAAAAATTTGGGAACCAATATGAGCGTGTAACCCGATCGTCTGAAGTAGAGGTTGCTGACTGACAAAGGTAAATACTTCGGTAATCTGATCCGGATCGAACCCAAATTTGTTATCTAAATGTCCAGTCCGGATATATTCATGGGTATGACATTCAATTCCTGGAGTCAATCTGAGCATGACTCGGACAGGATGAGTAGCAATTTCTACTAATTTATGCAAGTCTAACCAATTATCGGCGACGATCGTCACCCCTGAGTCAATGGCAAGCTGAAGTTCTGCTAAGGATTTATTATTGCCATGGAGGTAAATTTTGGCTGGACTTACTCCTGCACTTAGAGCTGTGTAGAGTTCTCCTCCGGAAACTACATCAATTCCTAACCCTTCTTGAGCAGCGATCGCACAGATGGCAATACAATTCCAAGCTTTAGAAGCATACAATACCTGAGATTGCCCCTGATAATACTGTTCTAAAGCATTTCGATACTGACGACAAGCGGTGCGGAGGGTTTCTTCATCGATAATATAGAGGGGAGAGCCAAATTGTTGCACCAGAGTGGTAACATCACAACCACCAACTTCTAGGTGATCTTGGTGATTTACTTGGGCTGTGAGGGGTAAAAGTTGCTGATTGGGAGAACGGTCTGTGGGATTAATGTTTGTCTGAGTGAGATACTGACTTCCTGAGTTTTGTACTATAGCTGGGTAAGTTGATACCATGATGAATTAATTATCCTTGCTTGAACCAATCCGAATAAGTCTCGCTTTTTAGTGTACAATTGGAGATTGTGCATTCGACCATCTTTAAGTTCTTTCTCGTGACTTTTCTGCAAATTAAATTTCTGAGCGCTGATGGGCTTGATCGGGTAGTCGCACTTGATCAACTTTGTTTTGGTAAACTTTGGACTTTTGATGGTTATCGTCAGGAGTTGGATAATCCTCAATCTGATCTGTTGGTTGCTTATTTGTCTACCGAGCCAGAAATTACCCAGGAATCTTCTCCCTTAGATCCGCTCCCTCTAGTTGCGTTGGGCTGTGCTTATGCTATTCTCGAAGAATGTCATATTACTATTTTGGGCGTTCATCCGAGCTATCGACAGCAAGGATTAGGACAAGTGATGTTATATAGTCTATTAATGGTGGCACGCGATCGGCAATTAGAAAGGGCAACCTTAGAAGTCGCAGTTTCTAACCATTCAGCTCGCTCTCTTTATCAAAAATTTGGGTTTCGGGAAGCAGGTCGCAGGCAAAATTATTATCAACAGACGGGAGAAGATGCTCTAGTTTTGTGGCGTAATGGTTTGCATCGGGCAGAATTTAGAGAAGAATTGGTAGCATGGCACCAAAAAATTACCGATCGAGTTGATCGATCTGGTTGGATTTGGTCTGGCTTAGGCTCAAAATTATCTGACAAAAATAACTAGGATATTGATACTAATTATAGTGATTTAATGCTATTTCCATCAGTCCAGATTGGCTCAGAATGCGAATCGATTAAGATTCTTTGGGGAGACAATCACAAATTTCTTGGGGTGTGACGGGATTGCGAAATGGTTCTAAAATACAAGGTGTTGCTGCTAATCTGCCTAATAATCCTAACAGTTCGGGATGACCTGTGCTATTTGATGTTGGCTCAAACCAAATGTTGAAGGGGGTAGTGGAAATAAAGTAATGGGAGAGAGGAAAAATAGGATTTCCCCCCTAAAAATATACGGAAACCTGGATTAAAGGCGATCGCCCAAGATGGCAACAGGACAAAAGATTTCGCTATGCTAAGATTATTGGCTACCGGCACTCAGCAGGTGATGGGAACTTATCATGTTTGAACGCTTCACAGAAAAAGCTATAAAAGTAATCATGTTGGCCCAAGAGGAAGCTCGCCGCTTGGGACACAATTTTGTGGGAACAGAACAGATCCTCCTGGGTCTGATTGGCGAAGGTACTGGGGTCGCGGCTAAAGTCCTCAAATCGATGGGGGTCAATCTCAAAGATGCTCGGATTGAGGTTGAGAAAATCATTGGTAGAGGTTCTGGATTTGTGGCTGTGGAAATTCCGTTCACCCCCAGAGCTAAGCGTGTACTCGAATTATCTCTCGAAGAAGCTCGTCAGTTAGGACATAACTATATTGGCACAGAGCATTTGCTGTTAGGCTTAATTCGCGAAGGAGAAGGTGTAGCCGCCCGCGTGCTGGAAAATCTGGGGGTCGATCTATCGAAAGTCCGAACTCAAGTGATTCGGATGTTAGGAGAAACCGCAGAAGTATCCGCTGGTGGATCGCAAGGACGGACAAAAACACCAACTTTAGATGAATTTGGCTCAAATTTGACCCAAATGGCAGCCGAAGGGAAGCTAGATCCAGTCGTAGGTCGTCAAAAGGAAATTGAACGGGTAATCCAAATTCTCGGTCGTCGGACTAAGAATAATCCCGTGTTGATTGGAGAACCAGGGGTAGGAAAAACCGCGATCGCCGAAGGATTAGCTCAACGCATCGCTAATAATGATATCCCAGATATTCTAGAAGAAAAACGGGTAGTTACCCTAGATATTGGGTTGTTAGTAGCAGGAACTAAATATCGCGGGGAATTTGAAGAACGTCTGAAAAAAATTATGGATGAAATCCGCTCGGCGGGAAATGTCATCCTAGTAATTGACGAAGTTCATACCCTGATTGGTGCAGGTGCGGCTGAAGGTGCGATCGATGCAGCAAATATTCTCAAACCAGCTTTAGCTAGAGGTGAATTGCAATGTATTGGTGCTACTACTTTAGATGAATACCGCAAACATATTGAACGCGATGCAGCTCTAGAACGTCGTTTTCAACCAGTGATGGTGGGTGAACCGAGTGTGGATGAAACCATCGAAATTCTCTATGGTCTCAGAGAACGCTATGAGCAACACCATAAACTAAAAATATCTGATGCGGCTCTGTTTGCTGCGGCTAAACTCTCCGATCGCTATATTTCCGATCGCTATCTACCCGATAAAGCGATCGATTTAATCGATGAAGCAGGATCAAGAGTACGTCTAATTAACTCCCAACTTCCCCCCGCAGCGAAAGAATTGGATAAGGAGCTACGTCAAGTTCTGAAGGAAAAAGACGATGCAGTCCGCTCCCAGGATTTTGATCGTGCTGGAGAACTTCGCGATCGGGAAATGGAAATTAAAGCAGAAATCCGGGCGATCGCCAGTAACAAAAAAACCTCTGGGGACAGTACCGATGACTCTCCGGTTGTCGATGAAGAAGATATTGCTCAAATTGTCGCTTCTTGGACTGGAGTCCCAGTTAACAAACTGACCGAGTCGGAATCAGAGAAGTTACTCCACATGGAAGACACCTTGCACCAACGTCTGATTGGTCAAGAAGAAGCGGTCAAAGCTGTTTCCAAAGCAATTCGTCGCGCTCGGGTAGGGTTGAAAAATCCGGCTCGACCGATCGCAAGTTTTATTTTCTCTGGTCCGACTGGTGTGGGGAAAACTGAGCTGACTAAATCTTTAGCTGCTTACTTTTTCGGTTCGGAAGACGCGATGATCCGGTTGGATATGTCCGAATATATGGAACGTCATACTGTTTCCAAGCTAATCGGTTCTCCTCCGGGTTATGTTGGTTATAACGAAGGTGGTCAACTGACTGAAGCAGTCCGTCGTCGTCCCTATACGGTGGTGCTATTTGATGAAATCGAAAAAGCTCACCCTGATGTCTTCAATATGCTTCTGCAAATTCTAGAAGACGGACGTTTGACGGATGCTAAAGGTCGGACAGTAGACTTCAAAAACACCTTACTGATTATGACCTCAAATATCGGTTCTAAGGTGATTGAAAAAGGTGGTGGTGGAATCGGGTTTGAGTTCTCTGATAATCAAGCAGAAGCTCAATATAATCGGATTCGTTCTCTGGTGAATGAAGAACTTAAGCAGTATTTCCGTCCAGAGTTTCTTAACCGTCTAGATGAAATTATTGTCTTCCGTCAATTAACCAAGGAAGAAGTCAAGCAAATTGCTGACATTATGCTGAAAGACTTGTTCAAGCGGTTAACTGACCAAGGTATTGTCTTGGAAGTAACAGAACGTTTCAAAGATCGCTTAGTCGAAGAAGGTTACAATCCCAGTTATGGGGCTCGACCTCTACGTCGTGCGATTATGCGTTTGCTGGAGGATGTTTTAGCTGAGGAAATCCTCTCTGGTCGAGTTAAAAATGGTGATACTGCTACAGTCGATGTAGACAATGAAGGTCAAGTGAAAGTGCTACCCCAAGAAAAACGGGAATTACTTCCTTTTTCTAGCAGTGCTGAATCGTAATTAAACGGAGATCTCGGTGAAGAAGGGCGAAGCATTCGGATATAAATTAACTGGTTTAAGTGATAAATTATCGCCCGAATGCTTCGCCCCTACACTGTATTGATCTATGACCTGGAAAAATGAAAAAACGGTAGAAATTATCTTCTCTACCGTTTTTTCGCTGGAGCTAATACCAATTTAATAACGACGGGCGATCGCTTGATTCCGAGCATCAAAGAGTCCTTATAAAAAACACAAACCTCAATCTCTACTCAAACAATTCGCCTACCAATACATTAAAACCTGGTAACAACGGACTGGTTAAATGATCTTCTTTAAATAACGTCTTGGCTAATTTCAAAGTTCCATCTTCCCGACGGTAAACCTCAATTTTTTCTTCTTTCCAGTCAAAAATCCAATATTCCCGTACTCCTTGGGCTGAATACAATTTTAACTTTGACTGCCGATCGCGTTTTTCATTTTCCTTACCCGGAGACATTACTTCTACCACCAACTCTGGTGCTGCGTTTAAATGTCCGGAATTATCTAATATTTTTGCTAAACGTTCATTGCTTACCCAAACTACATCAGGAATAACATTATCAGCATCTGTAAAGATAATACCTGGAGCGGGTACAGTCTTACCTAAGCCTGTCTGTCTTGACCAATTTTTTAATGCCGTATAAGCATTACCAGCAACTTCTTGATGACCCCAGTGTGGTGCTTTTGTCACAAATAAGTCTCCATCAATTATCTCATAACGGTTGCCATTATCAGGGAATAATTCTAAATCAGCGGTTGTCCAGTAGACTTTTTCGGTAATTGACATAGCTTTTACTCTCCTGGAGAAAATGCGATCGGCTCATAATTATTTAACAATCCGATATAATCATAATACCTTTACTTTGTTCAAGGCATAAAAATTGGGGTAAGCTTCGACTCGCTGAGCGGTTAAACGAGCGGGCAAACTTTTGATTATTTATGCACCGAAATGCTTCCATCCCCTACATTTAACTGAACTGGATTGATTTATAATATTTTAATTTCCATGAATCATCAGCAGGAATAAATGACAACCGAGAAAAAAGATTTAGAAAAAACATCGTTGATCGAACAAATATGGCAGCAAATTCGAGAAAATATCCAGATTTTGGCGATCGCTTTAATCTTAGCTCTGGTGATCCGCACTTTTGTAGCTGAACCCCGGTATATTCCTTCTAATTCGATGGTGCCAACTTTAGTGATTGGCGATCGCTTAGTTGTGGAAAAAATTTCCTACTATTTTCATCCGCCGACGACAGGTGATATTATTGTATTCACTCCTCCGGAACAATTACAAAATACCGGATATAGCCAAGACCAAGCATTTATTAAACGTGTGATTGGTGAACCGGGACAGACTGTGCAAATTCAAAAACACCAAGTTTATCTCAATCATCAACCCTTAGAGGAAGATTACCTGGCTCAACCACCTACCTATGAATGGGGTCCGGCTCAAGTTCCAGAAAATGAATTCTTTGTGATGGGAGACAACCGTAACTATAGTTTAGATTCCCACAAGTGGGGGTTTTTACCAAAAGAAAATATTATCGGTCGCGCTTGTTTTCGGTTTTGGACTTTTGAGCAGATTTGGACCGATTTAATTCATGCTCAGGAATTGATAATTGATAATGATTAATGCTCCATTATCAATTATCTAATTAATTAGCGGACAATTCTAACCGTCCAAAAATCTGTAGCTAAATCTGGATTTAAAATATAATCATAGGGCATGGTAAAATAGCCATTCATTCCCCAATCACTTCCCCAAGAATTCCGAATGATAAATCTTTGTTGAGCATCATCATAGCCAGCAATTAAAACCGCATGACCCCCAAGTTGTTTTTCATCACTTCCTGGTAATTGGAGAACACCTGTATTAGCTACCTCCTGACTTTCAAAACTATCATAAACTGTCATGCCAAAAACTACCGGATAGCTATCAGCGAGACATCCTTTAATTTGGTTTAAATCCTGTGCTACCTGACTATAAGATACGGCAGTATGTCTACTGGCAGTATCATAGCAAGTTACAGTCGGTTTAGCTGTAAATTTATCGGGATTATAAGGCCAGATTGATTCCGGGCAAATCCCAAATTTATTAACAGATTTGATCGCATCTCTAATCATCGCCCCGCTATCTTGGTCTGTGGTGCCTTCAATATCTCTAGTAACATAGTAAGTAAATAGACGACTGGGTGTAAAAGTAAATAACTTTTCTTTTTTTTGGCAATACTGAAAGGCTGCACATACAGATTGGGCAGTACAACTACCAATACTACCTTGATCATAAACTGGTGGTAATTGTTGACGGATATCGACTTTGGCTGGTAAACTGTGAACCACATGGGCTGGTGCTGCATAGCGAACGTCTCTATGGTCTTTAGCATCAGGAATGTAGCCGTAACCCCGAGGTGTAGTAGTCATAAAATAATTAATGTGAAAACAACAGGTTAAATGAATTTAGCTGATCTAGTGATTTAATTGCTAGTGTTTCCTGCAAAAATCTTTTGAGATTTATTTCCTACAGCACTACTACCAAAACTTTGCTCTCTCTTGTCTATCTAGCTTTTAGGGATCGAGGGAAATGTGGAAAATTACCTGAAGTAGTCTTGCCCCATTTTATAGCAACGAGAATCTGTTGTCAAGGAAAGGGGGGAAAAATCTTGCTTCTGTCAATTTTCCTTGATTTAATCACATACTTTCTTGAAAGTCCCACCAAGATCACCGATCATTAATCCCGAGATTCTTGTCCTGTATGTATTTAGTCACTTGACCAATATGCTCCAAAAACAGTATAATTTTTTACCGCGATTTTCCCAACTGGCGATCGCGAGTGTTGTTTCTAACATCATGGTGCCATTAGAAGGCTTAGTTGATTTAGCGTTTCTTGGTCACTTACCTGATATTAGCTACTTAGCAGGGGTAATCTTAGCTACTATTTTATTTGATTACTTATACAGAGCAATTCCTTTACGGACTAGCACCAACGCACTGACAGCTCAAGCTGTAGGTTTGAATGATCCAAAAGGAATTCTGCTAGCGGGATTACGCAGTGGTTTGATTGCTTTGGGTCTGAGTGTAATAATCTTAGTCTGGCAATATCCGATCGAAAAATTAGGATTTTCGCTGCTGAATGGTTCCCCAGAAATTGAAGCTGCGGGGGTTGGTTATTTTTATGGTCGAATTTGGGGAACTCCTGCGGTATTTCTGAATTTTGGTTTATGTGGTTGGTTTTTGGGACAAGAGATGAACCAGATCGTTTTATGGACATCTGTGATCTCTAATGTGAGTAATCTGGTGTTAGATTATATCACCATCATGCAGTGGGGCTGGGGCAGTATGGGTGCAGGACTAGCCACAGCTTTAAGTCAATATATAGCTTTGATCACGGGTTTAGTGTGGGTAGGATCTAAGATTGATCGGCAATATTTATCAGCCGCTTTTAAAGAAGTTTTTCAGTGGCAATCTTTGCAGGCAATTTTATTTTTTAATACTAACATTTTAATCAGGTTTTTATGTTTATTTTCGGTCTATGGTATTATTACAAACATCAGCGCCACCATGGGAACTACCCTATTAGCACAGAATGGATTATTGCTGCAAATCGTCATTTTGAATCAGTTTATCATGCAAGGAATTAGCATGACTACTCAAACCCTGACGGGTAATTTTTATGGCAAAGGAGAAAAAGAACTACTCAATCCTTTGTTGCAAGTTTCCCTAGCTATCACTATTTCTATTTCTCTAACTTGTGCCCTGGTAACAGCTTTATTTCCAGCACAAGTATTCGGAATTTTAACCAATCATACAGAAGTAAGTGCAGATATCAACCGATATATTTTCTGGCTCTTACCACTATTGACGCTTACTGGTGTGGCTTTTACAATGGAAGGTTATTTCATTGGCTTAAAAGAAGTAGTAATTATCCGCAATGCCGCATTAATGGCTTTTTTTATCGGATTTTTACCCTTTGTAACCCTCGCCTTTTACTGGCATAATAATCACATCTTATGGTGGTCTTTAGTGTCTTATCTGAGTACGGTAATTATTGTTTTAGTAGTCGAATTTGTAAAAAGATTAGGTCTGGCATCTACGAAACCTCAATTACTATCATAATATTGTCAAAATCGGGTAGGTATATCCTACCCGATTTAATAGAAAAACAAGCATAACCAACTAATTTGGAGCTAATCCCTTAGTAGCTAACCAGTCCAGATTAAACAACCGTGATTGATAACGGGCACCACCATCACAAAGTACAGTTACAATCGTCTTCCCAGGACCAATTTTTTGAGCTAGTGCGACAGCAGCACCAACATTAATTCCCACCGATCCACCCATAAACAATCCATCTTTTCGCAATAGTTGGTAAACTACTCGCACTGCTTCTTGATCATCAATTTGAATTGCATCATCAATCGGTACATCTTCCATATTCGCAGTGACTCGACTATTACCAATCCCTTCGGTAATGGAATTTCCCTCAATTTTAATTTCCCCAGTTTTCACATAACTGTAAAGTCCACTACCTTTTGGGTCAGCTAAAATATTTTGAATCTGAGGATTTTTTTCTTTCAGAAACATCGCTACACCAGCAAAAGTTCCACCTGTACCTGTTGCTGCTACCCAAGCATCAACTTTACCATCAGTCTGTGCCCAAATTTCTGGTCCAGTAGTTTTATAATGAGCGCATCGGTTCGCTAAGTTATCAAATTGATTAGCCCAAATTGCATTTTCCCTTTCTGCGGCTAATCTACCAGAAAGTTTCACATAATTATTCGGATCTTTATAAGGTACAGCAGGAACAGTTATTACTTCTGCACCTAATGTTCTTAAAGCATCAATCTTTTCTTGAGATTGGGTTTCTGGAATGACAATTAAACACTGATAACCTTTAGCATTGCAAATATGAGCTAATCCAATTCCCGTATTCCCTGCGGTTCCTTCGACTACTGTACCTCCAGGTTTAAGTAAACCTTTTTCTTCTGCATCTTGAATAATATAAAGAGCTGCTCGATCTTTTACTGATCCACCTGGATTGAGAAACTCCGCTTTACCAAGAATTTCGCAACCAGTTTCCTCACTGAAACTATTTAACCGAATCAATGGGGTATTTCCGATTGTACCAATAAAACCTGCTTTGATATCCATAATTCCCAATTTCTCGATCCTAATCAAAAAAAAACCTGACAGTTAACCAATGGTAATTTGTCAGGCTTTTGTTATTTTAGGTGTATACCTAAACACTACTAAAGCAGATGCTCAATCCTATTTATTTGGTTGAGGAGTTAGACGTAGATAGGGTTTGACCGCATTGAAACCTTTGGGGAATTTTTCTGCTAATTCTTGCGGATCTTGAATCGAAGGGACAATTACACAGTCATCTCCATCTTTCCAGTTCGCAGGGGTCGCAACACTATATTTATCAGTAAGTTGCAGAGAGTCAATCACTCGGAGCAATTCGTCAAAGTTACGTCCAGTGCTAGCAGGATAGGTTAGGGTAAGACGAAGTTTCTTTTGGGGATCGATAATGAAAACCGAACGCACAGTTAGGGTGTTATTAGCGTTAGGATGGATCATGTCGTAAAGATCGGAAACTTTCCGATCTGGATCTGCCAAAATTGGGTAATTGAGGGTAACTTTCTGGGTTTCCTCGATGTCTTTGATCCAACCTAGATGAGATTGCTCATCATCAACGCTCAGAGCAATGGTTTTGACGTTACGTTGATCAAATTCTGGTTTCAAACGGGCTACTTCACCCAGTTCCGTGGTACAAACCGGGGTAAAATCCTTCGGATGAGAGAATAATACTACCCAACTGTCTCCAGCCCAGTCAAAAAATTTGATTTCTCCGGTTGAGGATGCTTGCGTAAAATTAGGTACTGTATCGCCTAATCGGAGGGTCATAACCGATTACCTGTGTTCTAAGTTACAAAAATATTTAAGTCTACTTGGAAATCTTGACACAATACTCTGGTTTTCCCATCGGTGTTAAGATATTTTTTACAATTCCTTACAATACCCAATTTCCGGAAAAATTATCCTTGGTCAAAGGGTTGCCTATGTTACAATTATTATCTTCTGTCATCCATGCGATCGCACCTTTTTTAGGACCTGTTTGTTTTGTTTGTGCTTGGCTAATTATATTTTTGATATTTTGGAGCATTTTTAGTGCGATCGTTAGTACGATTAAGATTGGGAAACAAATGCACCAAATTCCCTGTGCTAATTGTGTTTTCTTTACCAAAGATTATCATCTTAAATGTCCAGTTCAGCCGAAATTAGCTCTGACCGAAGCAGCGATCGGCTGTCTAGACTTTCGTTCCCATCATCAAAACTAGCTAAGATCGAGGAGAACTTTTAATATTCCTTTTTGTTGAGCGCGATCGAAGGCAATCAGTCCGTCGGTTAAACTATATCTGGCTTGAACTAAATAATCAACATCTACAGTTTTTTGTGATAGTAACTCTAACGCTGGGGAGAAAGGACCACAACGAGAACCGATTAAAGTAATTTCATCTACTACTAAAGCAGAAATATCAAGAGTGAGTTGATTGGCATAGGTGCTTTTCAGAACTAAAATACCACGGGGACGTAAAGCACGACGCGCGATCGCAAATCCAGCGGTATTACCAGTACATTCTACCGCAATATCAAAAGTTTTATCGGTAACTTGTGCTGATGTACTTGTTTTAATTCCCCTTGCTTCTAGATGAGCTAATTTCTCCTGATGCCGTCCAATTACCAGTAAATTACAACCAGTTAATGCTAAGGTTTGTGCAACTAACTGTCCTAATTTGCCATCTCCAACTACTAAAACTTGGTGACTAGAATTAATTTTGACTTGTTGTTGAATTTCTAAGGCAGCTGCGATCGGTTCTGTGAATGTAGCTGCATCAGTAGATATATGATCAGGGACAAGATGTAAATTGGCAATGGGTAAAGTCAGATATTCAGCAAAAGCACCATTCCGATTGACAATTCCCAGGACAGTTCGGTTTTCACAGTGGGTAGATTGCTGACTTAAACAGTAACGACATTTACCACAAACAGCATTGATTTCACCAACAACACGTTGGTTAATCAGGTTAGTCGGTCCTTGTTCGACCACTCCGACAAATTCATGTCCTAATACACCTGTGTAGGGATAATATCCTCTCATTAATTCTAAATCAGTATTACAAATTCCGGCACATAAAACTTTAATGAGTGCTTCTCCGGTTGGGGGTTGGGGAATGGGGATATCTGTGCGTAGTTGGAGTTGGTTATTGTCTAGATATAGGGCTTTCATTATTGATGAACAAAGACTGACAGAAAATGGTTAATTGATTAGTATTGTAGCTAGAAAAATTGCTGATTATAATTCCAGCGAAAAAAGGAGTGGAGATTTGATTCTCCACACCATTATTTACCTCTAGCTGATTAAATCAGACCCAATTGGGCTAAAACCCCATGACCAGTCAGATATTCAGTAGCTACAGCAATCACAAACCCCAACATTGCTAGACGACCATTCCAGGTTTCGGCAAATTGGGTAAAGCCAAACTTTGATTCTTGATTTTGCATAGATCAGATATCGTCCTTTAAATCAATACTCTGTAATTAAATTTAACATATGCTTGCCAAATCTGCAACATTAATTTATAATTCGAGCGGGGAGGCAACATCCACCAATAAACAAATTTGAGCGATCGCACAGTTGAGAAACAAAAAATAAAAAAAGACTAGGAGACCCATACCTAGTCTTTTGAGAAGTTGATGCGGAGGATGTAACTGATCTTTAGATTTATATGATATATACTTACTCTTTTTAAAAAAAGTGACAAAAGTAATATTTTTATGAAAAAATCAAGAATATTATACTAGGAAAATAGTCTGAGTGAGCAGCAATAAAAAAAAGGAACTTTGCTAGAGTTCCTTTTCATCCAGGGTAATAACACAAGCATTTTTACAATATATACATTAGTCGGTTAATTAGTAGTATCAAAAGTCATTAGTTTAAGTAGGATAAAAGTCATAGTTATGAGGGAGACTAGATTTAACTAATTCCAGATTTTTTCTAAATTGATCACCAAACCCAGTAACACATTTTCACCGGATAAGGTAGATGGAGATTTGAGAATTTCTACTTCTTGACCAGGACGATAAATTTCTACTTCTTGTTTTTTTCGGTTGATCAACCACCCCAAACGACAGCCATTTTCGCGGTATTCTTTCATTTTTTCTTGAGTATTTTTTAAGCTATCACTGGGAGAAAGCAGTTCAATCACAAAATCAGGACATAAAGGAATAAATTTTTCTTTTTCTTCAATACTCAAACTTTCCCATCGACTTATTTCGATCCAAGATACATCTGGAGAACGATTTGCTCCATTAGGGAGAATAAAACCCGTGGAAGAATCAAATACCTCCCCAAGATGATATTGCTCATTCCATAACTCTACTTGGACAATTAACTTAACATTTTTTCGACCACTTTCTCCCCCTGTAGGTGCCATAATAATTAATTCACCTTTAGCATTACGCTCAAATTTTAAATCAGAATTTTCTTGACAGAGTTGATAAAACTCTGCATTAGTTAGATTGATTACAGAGTTGAGGTTTACAGTTATCGCATTCATTTATTTTGACTCTGAATTAGACAAATCATGATAAAGGTGCGATCACTGATGTAAATAGGGGAATTAGTTCAGGTTGACTAACCACTAAAGTTGGATAATTGCGATCGCGATAATTTTGACCAATTTCCAGAGGAAAAATTGGTGTTGATTCTAAGGGGTGCCAAACTCCATTTGCGGCTTTAACTATCACCCAAGCTGCGGCAATATCCCAAATTTTGGGTGTTGCTTCTATTCCTCCTAATGTCAATCCAGCAGCGACCATTAGAAAGTTATAACTCGCTACTCCTAACATTCTAATTTTAGTCGGAAAAGGATGTTTAATTGCAGAAATACTCCGGGAACAAAAACTAAAAAAGTGATTTCCAGAAGGAGCATCTTGACTGGTATAAATCCGAGCAGACTTGAAAAAAGCACCTTGAGGTAAATTAAGGTTGTTTTGCTCATCCCAAAAACCATGAAAGGTCTGATTGAGTGGTGGTAAAGAAATATAACCGAAAACGGGTGTTCCTTGGTAAAGTAAAGCTAGACATATTCCCCAAATTGGAATTCCCCGGGCAAAATTGGTAGTACCATCTAAAGGATCAATAATCCAGCACCAGTCGGAGTGGGGAAATATATGTTGACTTTCTTCACTTAAAATTCCATGAGTAGGAAAAGCATTCGCGATCGCTGCTCGAATTTCTTGATCTGCCCATTGATCTGATGCTGTTACTAACGAACCATCGGCTTTTTCTGCTGCTTGAACTTGACCAAAATCTGCCATTAATTGGTTACCAACCTTAGCACAAGTTGCCTCAGCAAAAGTTAAAATTACAGTAAAAAAGTCATTCATTGATAACACCTTGCATCACCGATGCGATCGCTTGTTTAGCATTGGTACGAAATTCTACCACATTAACTTGATTAAGCAAGGTGACAGCACCAATCATCCCTAATCCAGATACCGCAAATACTAATCCATAAGCCAAAACTGGGATCGAAAATAAAGAACGACCTAAATCTAGTAATGCTCCTCCCGAGACAGTCGCGATCGCTTGAGATATTGCTTGTGCTAATCCCCAAGCACCTAGAAAAGTTCCTGCTGTTTCTGCTGCGGTTAAATCTAACATTAAACTAACTGCGGAATTAGTCATGATTCCGGAAGCTATTCCAAACAAAAACAAACTAATTTTGAGGACTATTACATTAGCGGTGAAACCAGCAGCAATTAATAATCCAAAACTACTTGTTACTAACCAGCATCCGATCCGAGCTGTGGTCATTTTCCCTAAGCGTGGGATGATGAAAAAACCAGTTATACTCATTCCTATTAATACACCAGTACCCCAAAAAGCATGTAAAGCTGCACCTTGAGCTACACTCATTCCAAATACTTCTCCACCATAAGGTTCTAAAATTGGTTGTTGTAAGAACAAGCAAATGGTCATTAATGAGAGAAAACTAAAAAATAGTCCAGTTTGACGACTAGCGGTCAAAACTTTTAAAGCTATACTTAAAGTAATTCTATCTTCTCGGTTTACTATCATGGAGCGAGAACTATATTGTGAATATTTATTTTCTACTCCTATAGTCCCGATCAATCCCAAGCTAACGACCAGCAAAGGTAAAATAATAAACAAATGATTTACGGATGTTTGTAAAGTTTGGAGAGTTAATGATTCTAATAATTTTTTACTAATAATTGCACCAGCTACAATACCGACCATTAACATCGACCAAACAACTCCGACTAATTTAGAGCGATTGTTTTCCTCAGAAACATCTACTAAAAGAGCTGCAAAAGGAGTAGAACTTAAACAAATACAAAGACCATATAAAGCTAACATTAAAGCTAAAGCTGCTGCCCAAATAGTGCTGTCTAAATTCCAGCCAGCACTGATACTAGCACCTAATTGCCATAGAATTTGCACTGCTGAAAATATGCAAATTACTAAAAAAGACAATCCTGTCCAAATATATCCCGTCCGATGATAACCCCAGAGTTTTTTACTGTCAGACATTTGTCCAAACCAGACTCGTGCTGGAGCTACAAATTGACTCATCGCTAAGATCGCTCCACTAATTGTAGCTGGTACAGCTAATAATTTTGGATCAATCATGACTCGACTAAGTACCCCCATGACTAAGACAGACATCATTCCTAAACCCATCTGAAATAGTCCCAAGCGAAACATGGTTAATAAATTAATCTGGGAGACTTGTTTTTCTGCATCTTCTAGGTATAAATTGGGTAAATCATCTTTTGCCATAACTACTTCTCCAAAAAAATATTACTTTATCTATTTTCTGATTAAAAAGTTAAACTTGATCAATATCTTTGAGCCGATGGTCTAAAAATTCTAGTGATTGACCGAGGTATGGAGCGGTTTTCTGCTAAACAAGTTGGTAGTAAGTGCAATATTTTCTTGATTGTCATCGCTTACTACCAACAATATACTGCTAATCTTGCTACTAGAAAATCTGAATATCACTACCAGCCAAATTTCCTCCTGCTAATTGCAGAAAAATTCCACCTTTAAAAGCAACTAAACCAGAGGTCGGATCAAAAAGAATTTGTCCATTATTAAGTGAAGTGCCAGAAAAATTACCATTTGCTGGTAAAGCTCCAGGACTACTAATGAACGTATAAGTGCTATTTGCTAAGAAATCAGAAGATAGATCAATGCGAGAGACTCCAGTTTGGAAACCGGTAATTGTATCAGCCTTAGCTGAGGTCTGTCCAGCACCGATAAATGTCGATGTCGTACCACCAAAGAGAAATGTATCAGCCCCATTACCACCAACTAACAGATTACCAGAACCGCGCGGTGCTAACAGATCATTTCCATCACCACCATTTAAAGTTTCTGCACCACTACCACCATAAAGTACATCATTACCAGCATCTCCCAACAGGAGAGCTTTTGTATTTATTGCTGTGGCGTTAATGGTATCATCTCCATCACCACCATCGGCAAAAGTACCTGATAGCATGACAATATTATCATTCCCAGCATCACCAAAAAATGCTGACGCTGTACCCCAGAGGTAGTCGTTACCTTGTCCTCCATACAAAAAGGCTCCTGAACCTTGACCGATTAAAGTATCATTACCTTTGTTACCATATAAAGCACCTGCACCAACTAAACAGTCATCACCATCACCACCGTATAGTTGAGCCCCTGTACCAATAGCAATTAGGGTATCATTACCTAAATCTCCTGATAAAAAGCCATTACCACTACTAAACAAATAATCATCACCTAAACCACCCCAAAGGCTATCATTGGCACTACCATAAATAACATCGTTACCTTGGTTGCCATATAAGAAGCCATTACCATCACCCATTAAGGTATCATTACCAATTCCACCTAGCATTGTGACACTATATGTAGTACCACCTTGAGCTATTAATAAATCGTCACCTAAATCTCCAGATAGAAAAACGTTCCCCGCAGCACCACCCATGATACAATCATTGCCTTGACCGCCATAAGCTAGATCTCCATTGCCATTAGCGGTGATGGTATCATTACCAGTATTACCATAAATAACATTTGCGCCTTGTCCGGATATGATCAAGTCGTTACCAGGTCCACCGATGAGAGTATCAGTGCTAAATCCGACCAGAGTATCGTCACCCAAATCTCCAGATAAATAATCATTTCCTCCTGTGATCGATACTTGGAGATAGTCATTACCTTGTCCACCAAATAAAGAATCTCGATGACCTCTCGCAATCAGTGTATCATCCCCTTGATTACCATATAATTTACTACCACCAGCAGGATTAGTGGCGACGAAATCATTTCCACCTAGTGCTATGATAGTATCGACTTTAGGGAAAAAACTGATTACGTCATCGCTGTTACTAAGGAAAGTAGTCATTGTTTGCTCCTTGCTACGCAACCAGCGTAGTTGAATGTTGACAATTGAGCTGAATGGTTAGAAATGGTTGATCATTAAAAAAAATTAATTTATCTGTTAAATAAACTTTGATTTTAATTAATTCTTTAATTATTCTTAAATTTTGATTTATCTAACAGATTGTGTTTCTGCATAAGCCGCATAAACTCCTTGTACATTATACCAATTTAGAAAAATCCGAGCAAGCTCCAAGGCTAATTGTGATTTACCTTGACTAATCAACCATTGTAAAAATGGTGCCATTGTCCGTTCGTTTATTCTACCTCCTAGGGATAAAATTCCCCATAAGATCCGATGGAATTGGGTCATTTGAATCATCATTCGCACTTCCCAAGTAGGATGTTTTTGATAAAATAATACCCCCATTCGTCCCCGTTGAATTTCTTTTTCAATCAGACCGGGAATTTGAGTTAAAGTAAAAGGTGGGTGCCAATGATAACCTACTGCTGCTGGACATTTAATTAATTTTAATCCTAGTTGTTTAAGTCTCACTCCTAGTTCTAAGTCTTCCCAACCATAGAGTTGAAACTGTGGATCGAAAAGTCCAGCTTGTTCTAACCAGTGACGCGCGATCGCGACGTTTCCAGTCGCAAAATAAGCAGCAGAAAAATCAGTGATTTTATAGGGTTCAGCAGTGGGATTGTCAAAGTTACAGGTATTAATTACTGCTCCATAGGTAAAAACCCGATCGCTCCCTAATTTTTTCTTTCCTTGAATTAAAGCATCCCCATGGGCTTGAAGAAAGTTTTCTGTAACTACTAAATCACTATCAATAAAAATAATTGTATCTCCAATTGCCTGTTCTATTCCTAAATTTCGAGCTATTGCTGGTCCTTGATGTGCTTGAGATAGCGATCGCAACTGGGGAAACCTGAGTGCATATTCCTGTAACCACTCCACTGTTCCATCTGTAGATCCATCATCTACTACCACCACTTCATATCCAGATACGGGAGTATCATTGGTAAATAGCTGTCTTGCTAATCCTCCTAAACACTTTTCCAGAATCCCGCGACGATTATAAGTGGGAATAACTATACTAAAAAACACAGTACCTCCGCTATAGATATTTTTCAACCCTTTGATTTTAGGTCAAGAATGGGTAAAGTTTAGTAATCAGTGATTTTGATTGCTAGGATTTAGTCAGGGAAGCATCAGCATGACCAAAGAGAGAGACGTTCCAGCGGAACGTCTCTAGGATGGTGCATCGAAATGAATTGTTAGATGGGCAAATTATTGGGATCGATACCCTGTGATTTCAAATAAGTTATTAGCTTTTCTTTTTCTTGACGTTCCTGTTCCTTTTCTTGACGTTCCTGTTCCGCACGTTGACGTTCCTGTTCCGCACGTTGACGTTCCTGTTCCGCACGTTGACGTTCCTGTTCAATTTTTTCTACAGCCCAAGGTAACAAATTCCCAGCCCGATCCCACCATCGTAACCAATACCCTCTTCTTCCTTCTTTTATTCCTTTCCAAGTTCCTAAAAATAGTCCCATTACCTCCAACCAATGACGACCATTTTCATCAGGTTGTTTTAGCTCATAGCGCCCATTTTCCAGTTGATAATATTCTAATAAACCTCCATCTGGGTCAAAAATTATGTAAAGGGGAACTTGCAATATTTGTTCGTAAAAAAACCATCTTCCCGGTGGATAGGTGCGTTTCACTGAATATTCTCCACCTTCTTGATCT
The DNA here is from genome assembly GCA_963744145.1 of uncultured cyanobacterium. Taxonomy (GTDB): domain Bacteria; phylum Cyanobacteriota; class Cyanobacteriia; order Cyanobacteriales; family CAWUOF01; genus CAVUSO01. The sequence goes on from CAVUSO010000001.1 coordinate 5,506,741, forward strand.
GATAAAAATTCCATGACTATCGCTGGTACTTCCCCTTCTAAATGGGGTGTATAGCTTTGACGTTCTGCTAAAATCTCTTTTACTGAAGCGATATATACCCAATCTGGGGCTTTGAGTACCAATTGCCCGTTTAATGTGGCACATAGACCAAAGTTGGAAGCGATTAACATCTGTGGTTGAATCAACCCACTGATTTCTAAACTTTCCCGTAAAGCTCCAGCTAAAAGTGGTTGTCCTGTATTGTCCACTGGTTCATCCTCTAACTGAAAACCATCAGGTAAGGTTTCCCAAGAAATGACCAGTCCTGTGCTGGGTGATTTGGTTTCATTGAGTAGGGTTGCCATAAACGCTACCTTTGGTTAGATTTGTTTTGATCTTATCAAAATAGATTAAGTAGTCGGACAAAAGTAATAGGTACTGTATTAACTTTTGTAAAACGTATGGGTCAAGCAATAAGCTGGACAAAGTCATCGAAAAATTAGTCCAATCTGGGGAAGATTGGCCAAAGAAGTGGCTGGACAATGGGAGCAAAAAATTAGACTTATTTTGGTAATTAAGGGGATAAGTGAGGTCGATTTTAGCTTCAAAAAAAACACCCTGATTGTGAAATAATTATAGAGCTAACTTAAAAGTTTGAAGAAAATGTCATCTCCTCCTTTGAGAATATTTTTAACATCTGCGGAAAATCAAACCTTATGGGAATTAAATAGAGCCGAGGGAGTTCCACTAAGAACAAGAGATTGGGCTGCTGACTTGAGATTATCATCAATGGGATGGAAAGTGGAACAGATCGGCAAGTATCTGAACTGGTCAATTAAGACAGTGAGAGCCACAATACATCGTTGGGAAAAACAGGGATTAGCAGGATTATGGGATGCGCCTCGTCCGGGCAGGAAAAGAAAATGGAGTCAGGCAGATTTGGCAGAAATTGAAAAAAAACTAGAGACAGAGGAACGAGCTTATAATAGTCGTCAGTTAGTGAAATATCTAGCCCAGGAAAGGCAAGTAAAACTGAGCCAAAGACAGTTGCGTCGAATCCTCAAAAAAAACTATCGGTGGAAAAGAACGAGAACATCTCTAAAAGGAAAGCAAGACCAGGAAAAAAGAGCAACTAAAAGAAATGATTTAGAGATGTTGGAATTCGCGGCAGCCGCGGGTGAAATATGTTTAAAATATTTGGATGAATCAGGATTTAGCCTGTGGGCTGAACCTGTATATACCTGGGGGAAAATCGGCCAACAGAAACAGATCAAACAGCCTAAAAAGAAAGGGAAAAGATTAAATATATGTGGATTTTTGGCCGTGGGAGAAAGCTTTGAATATGGATTAAGTTTTAAGAGTTTTGACAGTAAGAATTATATCAAATTAATGGATTGGCAAGCCGCGCAAGCGGAAACTAGATTGAAAGAAACGGGCAAAATAACTGTAATTGTCCAAGACCAATATTCCGTTCACGTAAGTAAATTGACGAAGAGCAACTATGATCAATGGGAAAAACAAGGATTATATATATTCCTATTATCCAGTTACTCTCCCGAATTAAATCTGATTGAAACGGAGTGGGAAAGAATCAAAGAAGATGAATTAGCTGGTCAAATGTTTGAGAATGAATATGAATTAACCATCGCGGTAAGAGCAGCAATCGAAGCTCGTCAAACTAGTAAGGGCTTAGAAGTAAAAAGATTTAGATTTGGTGGTCAGCCTAGCCAGGATGAACAAAAATCCTAATCGGGTTTATTCTAGTTCTAGTCAACCGGAAAAATTCCATTAATTGTTTAATGAGAGGCTGAGGCAAAACTGACCATATTTATAGTTAATAGAAAATCTGGAAATGCAGTTTTCTTACTCTCTAGTGAAACCTATTCAGTTGGACGGAGGGAATACTTTTATATGCTTTTCTCTGGTAAATTTGTGGGTCAAATTTACTCTTAAATAAAGTTAACATAGTTAACTTTATTTATGTCCGACTACTTAGGTTTTTGATAAAATTTTAAAGCATAAGCAATGGAAAGTAGTAACTATGGATTTGCAAGGCTTTTTTAAAGCAATAAACCCAACTAAGACCCTGAAAGTTGAAAATGCTGAGGATCGAAAATATTATATTGACTTTTCCTCAGTGCGAGGTGGTCAGATTATTGAGGAACTTAAGGATCATATTATCTTGTTTAGTCCGGATGAACCTACTTGTACTTTATTTACTGGTCATATTGGTTGTGGGAAGTCTACAGAATTATTTTGCTTAAAAGCTGAGTTGGAACAAGATGGTTTTCATGTTGTGTATTTTGAATCGAGTGAAGATTTGGAATTGACTGATGTGGATATTAGTGATATTTTACTCGCGATCGCACGTCGGATTAGTCAAAGTTTAGAGAATTTAGAAATTGCCGAACCTAAAAAGTTTAAAGAGTTACTACAAGGTGCTGTTAATGTTTTAAATTCCCAAGTTACGGGAGTTAAGTTTAAGTTTATGGGTAATGAATTGGGGGTAACTTCCGATCAAGATAAATTTACCCTGGCTTTGGGAATTGGTGAAATTACTACTAAAACAAAAAGTGATCCTAATCTTCGGGAAAAGCTTAATCAATATTTAGCACCCCAAAAAACTCAACTATTAGATGCTATTAATCGAGAATTGATCGAACCAGCGATCGCGAAGTTAAAACAATTAGGTAAAAAAGGATTAGTGGTAATTGTCGATAATCTAGATCGTTTAGATAATCGTCAAAAACCCTGGGGGCGATCGCAACCAGAATATCTATTTGTAGATCAAGGAGAATATTTAACTAAACTGCATTGTCATCTTGTTTATACCATGCCGTTAGCCCTAAAATTCTCCAATGATTATGGTAATCTTACCCAAAGATTTCTTCAAGAACCGAAAGTGTTACCGATGGTGACGGTAAAATTAAAAGATGGTGGTGAATGTGAAGAAGGGATTATGTTACTCAAAAAAATGGTGATGGCACGAGTATTTCCCGATCGCCAGGAGTCGGAACGTTTTGAAGCTATTACTGAAGTTTTTGAGGATATAGAAAGCTTAAATCGTCTTTGTTATATGAGTGGGGGTCATGTTCGAGATTTGTTAAGATTATTGACTGATTGGCTGACAAAAGGAAAAAAATTTCCCCTCTCTCGGAAAACTTTAGAAGAATTAATTCGTCAGCGTTATAATAATATGATTATGCCAATTTCTGATCAAGAGTGGGATTTGTTGCGACAAGTTAAGCAACGTCAGCGAGTTACTGATGATGATGGATATCAAAAATTGATTCGGAGTCGGTTTGTATTTGAATATCATTATGATGAGGAGATTTGGTTTGATCTTAATCCTATTTTAGCTGAAGCTAAGGAATTGCAGCTATGACTGAAGATATCTCTAGCGAAAATCAGAATGTTTTAGAGGATATATCCTGGACAATTACTGTTTCTCAGGGTGAGTTTAGGTTACTCTTAATTCGTTGTAATTATCTGAGTTTACGTGATGAGTTATCTCAGCAATTACAACAAGTTTGTCCGCTGGAAATTCAGGTTCTAAATCTCAAAGCATCTGAACAAACTCTCTATAATAGGATTCAGCTAGAATTAGGGACAACCCAGCCAAATGCACTGATGGTTTTTGGCTTAGAAATGGTTGATAATTTGGAGCATTTGTTGTCTGCTGCTAATCAAGTCAGGGAAGAATTTCAGAAAAATTTTCATTTTCCCTTATTATTATGGGTTAATGATGAAGTCTTTATCCAATTAGTTAGGGTTGCACCGGATTTTGAAAGTTGGGCAAATACTACTGAGTTGCTGATTAGTCAGGAGCAATTAGGAAATTTGCTGAAAGACAGAGCTACAGAATGGTTTAACGATCGGTTAATTATAACTCAGAGTGAAAGTTTAGAGTTACAAGCGGAATTGACCTCGGCTTATCGGGATTTACAGAGATATAATGAAGTTTTAGATCAGGAATTAGTAGCAAATTTAGAGTCTTTGCTTGGTAGTGTTAAATTTATTAATAATAAAATAGATGAAGCTTTAGCACATTATCAAAAAGCTGCGGATATTTGGCGGGAAATTAATCAATTAGATCGATTAGGAATAGTGCTGAGAGAGATGACACTTTGCTATTATCAAAAAGCTCTTCCTGATCGTGATATAGAAGATGCTCATTGGCAGCTAACTAAGAATTATCTTCTGCAATCTATTGAAATTTTACAAGCCGCTAATCGTTTAGATTTAATTGCTAATTGCTTGTTAAATTTTGGGATAATTTTACGGCGATTAAAAGATTGGCAATTATTGGAAAGTTTGGCAAGGCAATCTTTGCAGTTGCACCAAGATAAAACTAAATCTCTGCAATTAGCACAGGATTATGGTTTTTTAGCTGAAGTAGCTTTAGCTCGTCAAGATTGGTTAGAAGCAAAAAAATTAGCTGAAAATACTATTACGTTATTAAACTCAATTACAGATGAGAATAGTTCTGATTTAATTCGATCTTATTTGGTTAGTCAATGTTACTTTATTTTAGCACAGGTACAACAAAATTTAGGTGAAACTGCAATAGCTATTGCAAAATTGGAAAAAGCTAAAAAAATCAGTAGTCCTGAATATGATACTCAATTTTATCTCGAAATCATCAATTATTTACAAAAACTTTATTTTGAACAACACCAATATCAATTAGCTTTTGAAATTAAATTAGAACGGCAATCGATTGAGCAACAATATGGATTGCGAGCGTTTATTGGTGCAGGAAGACTTCAAGCTCAAAAGCAAGCAAAATTAACTATTACTCAAGATAAAAGTGTTGAAAATGTAGCTTCGGAAATAGTTGCTTCTGGGCGGGATTTGGATGTAAATAAGTTAATTCAGCGGATTGGTGAACCTAGTTATAAGCTAATTGTAATTCATGGACAATCCGGTGTGGGGAAGAGTTCTCTGGTAAATGGTGGTTTGATTCCAGCATTGAAGCGGAAAAGTATTGGTATTCAGGATGTTTTATCTATAGCAATGCGGGTTTATACTGATTGGATTAGAGAATTAGGACGGTTATTGGGAGAAGCTTTATTAGCAAGAAAAATTGTTGATGAGAAAATTTTGAGTTTGACTTCTCGAGATATATCTGAAGAGGATATTTTAACCATAATTATTGAACAGTTACAGAAAAGTGAGTCATATAATCTGCGACCAGTATTGATTTTTGACCAGTTTGAAGAGTTCTTTTTTGTCTATTCTAATCCTGTTGACAGAATCGCATTTTCCCAATTTTTGGGAAATTGTCTCAAGATTGGTTATGTCAAGGTAATTTTATCCCTTCGCGAAGATTATTTGCACTATTTGCTGGAATGGGAAAATCAGGATAGTATGAATAGCATTGGTAATGATATTCTTTGCAAAAATATTCGCTATCATTTAGGAAATTTTTCACCTGATGCAGCTACAACAATTATTCGGAATTTAACGGAGAGAGCAAATTTTAAGTTAGATGAAGTATTAATTAAGGAATTGGTAAAGGATTTAGCCGGAGAATTAGGTGAAGTGCGCCCAATTGAATTGCAAATAGTGGGAGCGCAACTGCAAACAGAAAATATTACTACTTTGGCTCAATATCAAAATTGTGGTGAAAATGCAACGGAAGAATTAGTGAAACGCTATTTAGCAGAAGTAGTAAATGACTGCGGTAAGGAAAATGAGCAAATTGCTGAGTTGGTACTATTTTTATTAACAGATGAAAAAATAAATCGACCTCTAAAAACTCGCACTGAATTAGATAGAGATGTGCAAGCATTGGCAACAAATTTAAGTTTAGATATTAATGGATTAGATTTAGTATTAAATATTTTTGTTGGTTCTGGGTTGGTTTTACTTTTACCGGAAAAGCCAGAAGATCGCTATCAGTTAGTGCATGATTATTTAGCAGCATTTATTCGTCAGCAAAAACCGAAGTTAAATGAGATAATTGCAGAACTAGAAAAGGAAAAAGAGAAAAATCGAATTGCCCAGGAAAAACTGCAACAATCTGAAGAAACAAAAAAAATCTTGGAAACAGCGAATAAAACTGCTAAACAACGGATTAAAATCGGTTCTGCTTTCTTAGGAATATCATTATTAGTGGCAGTAGGAACGGGAATATATGCTACTCAAAACCTTAGAGAAACAAAGGAAATTGGAAGATTAGAACTAGAAGGGGTGAGTATTTTGAGACAATTTGAATCTGGGCAATCCGACTCTGACCAAATGGAAACATTGGTGTCAGCAATGCGGGCTGGACAAGATTTGAAATCCCTAGTGAAAAATCGTCCTCTGAAAGAATATCCTATCGTTAGTCCGCTTTTAGCTTTAGAGACGATTCTAGATAATATTCGGGAAAAAAGTGAACTGAAAGGTGATCAGATTTCTGTCAATAGTAACAATTTTAGTCCTCAATGCGATCGCATTGTCACCACTTCAGATAACAAAACTGCCCGAGTCTGGGATTTATCGGGGAAATTGCTCGCCGAACTCAAAGGTCATCAGATTTCTGTCAATAGTAACAATTTTAGTTCTCAATGCGATCGCATTGTCACTACTTCAGACGACAAAACTGCCCGAGTCTGGGATTTATCGGGGAAATTACTCGCCGAACTTAAAGGTCATCATGGTCGGGTCTATAGTGCCAATTTTAGTCCTCAAGGCGATCGCATTGTCACTACTTCAGATGACAAAACTGCCCGAGTCTGGGATTTATCGGGAAAATTGCTGGTCCAACTCAAAGGTCATCATGGTCGGGTCTATAGTGCCAATTTTAGTCCTCAAGGCGATCACATTGTCACTACTACTTCAGATGACAAAACTGCCCAAGTCTGGGATTTATCGGGAAAATTGCTGGCCGAACTCAAAGGTCATCATGGCCGGGTCAATAGTGCCAATTTTAGTCCTCAAGGCGATCGCATTGTCACTACTTCAGATGACAAAACTGCCCGAGTCTGGGATTTATCGGGGAAATTGCTGGCCGAACTCAAAGGTCATCAGAGTTCTTTCAATAGTGCTAATTTTAGTCCTCAAGGCGATCGTATTGTCACTACTTCAGATGACAAAACTGCCCGAGTTTGGGATTTATCGGGGAAATTGCTCGCTGAACTCAAAGGTCATCAGGATTATATCAATAGTGCCAATTTTAGTCCTCAAGGCGATCGCATTGTCACTACTTCAGATGACAAAACTGCCCGAGTCTGGGATTTATCGGGGAAATTGCTGGCTGAACTCAAAGGTCATCAGGATTGGGTCAGAAGTGCCAATTTTAGTCCTCAAAGTGATCGCATTGTCACTACTTCAGATGACAAAACTGCCCGAGTCTGGGATTTATCAGAGAAATTGCTGGCCGAACTCAAAGGTCATCAGAGTTCTTTCAATAGTGCTAATTTTAGTCCTCAAGGCGATCGCATTGTCACTACCGCTTTAAATGACACTTTAAATGACAAAACTGCCCGAGTCTGGGATTTATCGGGGAAATTGCTGGCTGAACTCAAAGGTCATCAGGATTGGGTCAGAAGTGCCAATTTTAGTCCTCAAGGTGATCGCATTGTCACTACTGCGTTCAATGACAAAACTGCCCGAGTTTGGGATTTATCGGGGAAATTGCTGGCTGAACTCAAAGGTCATCAGGATTGGGTCAGTAGTGCCAATTTTAGTCCTCAAGGTGATCGCATTGTCACTACTGCGTTCAATGACAAAACTGCCCGAGTTTGGGATTTATCGGGGAAATTGCTCGCCGAACTCAAAAGTCCTCAGAATGGGGTCAGTAGTGCCAATTTTAGTCCTCAAGGTGATCGCATTGTCACTACCGCTTTAAATGACAAAATTGCCCGAGTCTGGGATTTATCGGGGAAATTACTCGCCGAACTCAAAGGTCATCAAAATTCGGTTTTAAGTGCCAATTTTAGTCCTCAAGGTAATCGCATTGTCACTACCGCTTTAAATGACAAAACTGCCCGAGTCTGGGATTTATCAGGGAAATTGCTCGCTGAACTCAAAGGCCCTCAGTATGGTCCTCAGCATTCGGTCATTAAAGCCAATTTTAGTCCTCAAGGTGATCACATTGTCACCATTTCTTTTGACAAAACTGCCCGAGTCTGGGATTTATCGGGGAAATTGCTCGCTGAACTTAAAGGTCATCACGATTATGTTAATAGTGCCAATTTTAGTCCTCAAGGCGATCGTATTTTCACCACTTTACATGACACTGCCCAAGTCTGGGATTTATCAGGTAGACAATTAGCAGAATTCAAACAAGATTACGATCATAGCAAATTCGGTGACGGTAAAGCCAACTTTAGTCCAGATGGCAATCTGATCATCTTCCTACTTGGAAACACAGCAAAAATTTGGCAAATAAAAAGTGTTGGTAACTTAGATTTACTATTAGAACGGGGTTGCAAATGGTTAAATTATTATCTGATCAATCATCCCAAAGAATTAGAGAAATTAGAAATATGTCAAAACGACTCTAACAAATTTGAGGCCGCACCATTTATGTTTGAGGAAGGAGAAATTGAAGCTAGAAGTGGTAATATTGATAATGCAGTTTCTAATTTCAGCATAGCGTTAAAGTGGAATCCCAAATTAAATTTTGATCCCAATATAAAAGCACAGCAATTAGCAAAAGCTAATAATCTAGTTAAGCAAGGAGAAGAGTTAGCACAAACTGGTGATATCAAAAATATTAACCCTGCAATTAGTCTTTTTCAACAAGCCGTAAAACTTGACCCCAATTTAGATTTTCAGCCAGAGCAAAAAGCTAAGGAAATAGTAGCTGGTAATCTAGTTTATAAAGGGGAAGAGTTAGCACAAACTGGTAACATAAAAGACGCAGTTACTATTTTTAAACAAGCATTAAAACTGGACCCTAGTTTAGATTTTCAACCAGAGCAAAAAGCTAAGGAAATGGTAGCGGGCAATCTAGTTTATAAAGCGGCAGAATTAGCAAAAACTGGTAATATAAAAGACGCAGTTACTATTTTTAAACAAGCATTAAAACTGGACCCTAGTTTAGATTTTCAACCAGAGCAAAAAGCTAATGAGGTACTAGCTAATGATCTAGTTAATAAAGGGGAGAAATTAGCAAAAACTGGTAATATAAAAGACGCAGTTACTATTTTTAAACAAGCAATAAAACTTGACCCTAATTTAGATTTTCAGCCAGAGCAAAAAGCTAAGGAAATAGCAGAGTCTGTTAAGAATAGCGAAATGTAACTTTTATTTAAGAAAATTTCAGGAACAGGTTAATTCCTGCGATCGCACTAAGTTAAATAATTGCTAAGTAGTCGGACAAAAGTAATAGGTACTGTATTAACTTTTGTAAAACGTATGGGTCAAGCAATAAGCTGGACAAAGTCATCGAAAAATTAGTCCAATCTGGGGAAGATTGGCCAAAGAAGTGGCTGGACAATGGGAGCAAAAAATTAGACTTATTTTGGTAATTAAGGGGATAAGTGAGGTCGATTTTAGCTTCAAAAAAAACACCCTGATTGTGAAATAATTATAGAGCTAACTTAAAAGTTTGAAGAAAATGTCATCTCCTCCTTTGAGAATATTTTTAACATCTGCGGAAAATCAAACCTTATGGGAATTAAATAGAGCCGAGGGAGTTCCACTAAGAACAAGAGATCGGGCTGCGACCTTGAGATTATCATCAATGGGATGGAAAGTGGAACAGATCGGCAAGTATCTGAACTGGTCAATTAAGACAGTGAGAGCCACAATACATCGTTGGGAAAAACAGGGATTAGCAGGATTATGGGATGCGCCTCGTCCGGGCAGGAAAAGAAAATGGAGTCAGGCAGATTTGGCAGAAATTGAAAAAAAACTAGAGACAGAGGAACGAGCTTATAATAGTCGTCAGTTAGTGAAATATCTAGCCCAGGAAAGGCAAGTAAAACTGAGCCAAAGACAGTTGCGTCGAATCCTCAAAAAAAACTATCGGTGGAAAAGAACGAGAACATCTCTAAAAGGAAAGCAAGACCAGGAAAAAAGAGCAACTAAAAGAAATGATTTAGAGATGTTGGAATTCGCGGCAGCCGCGGGTGAAATATGTTTAAAATATTTGGATGAATCAGGATTTAGCCTGTGGGCTGAACCTGTATATACCTGGGGGAAAATCGGCCAACAGAAACAGATCAAACAGCCTAAAAAGAAAGGGAAAAGATTAAATATATGTGGATTTTTGGCCGTGGGAGAAAGCTTTGAATATGGATTAAGTTTTAAGAGTTTTGACAGTAAGAATTATATCAAATTAATGGATTGGCAAGCCGCGCAAGCGGAAACTAGATTGAAAGAAACGGGCAAAATAACTGTAATTGTCCAAGACCAATATTCCGTTCACGTAAGTAAATTGACGAAGAGCAACTATGATCAATGGGAAAAACAAGGATTATATATATTCCTATTATCCAGTTACTCTCCCGAATTAAATCTGATTGAAACGGAGTGGGAAAGAATCAAAGAAGATGAATTAGCTGGTCAAATGTTTGAGAATGAATATGAATTAACCATCGCGGTAAGAGCAGCAATCGAAGCTCGTCAAACTAGTAAGGGCTTAGAAGTAAAAAGATTTAGATTTGGTGGTCAGCCTAGCCAGGATGAACAAAAATCCTAATCGGGTTTATTCTAGTTCTAGTCAACCGGAAAAATTCCATTAATTGTTTAATGAGAGGCTGAGGCAAAACTGACCATATTTATAGTTAATAGAAAATCTGGAAATGCAGTTTTCTTACTCTCTAGTGAAACCTATTCAGTTGGACGGAGGGAATACTTTTATATGCTTTTCTCTGGTAAATTTGTGGGTCAAATTTACTCTTAAATAAAGTTAACATAGTTAACTTTATTTATGTCCGACTACTTAAACTTAGTTTAGTAATAATACAACCAGGTAATTATGTCTGAACCAGATTTAATCAATAAACATTCTCTTCATGAAGCGATCGCCGATATATGGTGTGAGATTCAACAAACACCAGCAGAACACTGGCCCAATTTACTTCAGATGATACGGTTATTTCGTGAAAGCGTGACCAAGACACCTGCACCATCAGATGCTTGGAAAAAAGCTATGGATGAAATTAACAATCCTGATCCAATAGTAGAAGCAGTGCGACAGAAAGCTTTAGGCAAATTATCCAGAAAATGGGAAGAAGAAGGAGATGAGGAGGAGCAGACTGAAACTGCTAAAATTCTCTCTAAAGCATTAGATGAAAATCCCATATCTATCTAAAATATTCGATGAGAACAATTATAATATAATATTATAGTAAGGATTTTTACTGGTGCTCATTCACTTTCACTATTATGCCTGCTAAGGATATTTACCATGATGCGGTTAAGAATGCTTTAAGTAAGGATGGTTGGACAATTACTGCCGATCCTTATTTTATCATATACAAAAAATTAAAACTCATTGCCGATCTTGGTGCTGAACGTCCATTTTTAGCAGAGAAACAGATGGAGAAAATTGTTGTTGAGGTTAAGAGTTTTCTTAATCCATCTTTTATTTATGATCTTGAACAAGCTCTCGGTCAGTATATTCTCTATCGTAATTTTCTCAAAAGAACTGCACCAGAGAGACAACTCTATTTAGCAATGAGTCAGAGGATTCATAACATTTATTTTGATGAAACAATCCAAATTGTTGTTGAGGAAAATCAGCTTAAATTAATTATTGTAGATCCAGATAAGGAGGTCATCACAAAATGGATAAATTAAACCATTATCGTTCATTGATTCAGAAAATTCTCACCGAGTATGATCAACTTTGTTCCCAAGTTGCGATTCCTGATGTAGAAATGCTTTTGGCTTTTGATGAACAAAGAGATCAATATTTATGGTTTCAAGTTGGATGGACTCCAACCGAAAGAATTAAAGGAATTTCAGTTCACATTCGGATTAAAAATGAGAAGATTTACATTGAGGAAGATTGGACAGAAGAAGGGATGGCAAATGAGTTATTAAGATTAGGTATTCCTCCCGAAGATATAGTGTTAGCATTTCAGCCTCCCGAGGTGAGAAAGTTTACTGAGTTCGCTATAAAATAACCCAAAATAGGTAATAATTATGTCTGAATCTGATTTAATAAATAAACATTCTCTCAACGAAGCGATCGCAGAATTCCTGCGTGAGATTCAACAAACACCAGAAGAATATTGGCCCAATTTATTGCAGATGATACGGCTATTTCGTGCCAGTGTGACCAAAGCCCCTGCACCATCAGATGCTTGGAAAAAAGCTATGGATGAAATTAACAATCCCGATCCAATAGTAGAAGCAGCGCGACAGAAAGCTTTAGGCGAATTATTCAGAAAATGGACAGAGGAGGGAGATGAAGAGGAGCAAAAAGAAACTGGGGATTATCTCCGTCGGGTACTTGATGAAGACCGTCTTTCTAATCGACCTTTGTTTTCATGAGCAGATTTGTATTTCTAGATTCTGGCCCACTGGGAATGGCGACAAACCCAAGAAACTCACCTATGTATTTAGAATGCCAACTTTGGCTATATTCCTTACCCCAGGGAGGCTATACAGCAGTTCTACCTGAAATCGCAGACTATGAGGTGCGGCGTGAATTACTCCGAGCTAGTAAGGTAGCAGGTATTATACGTCTTGACCAACTCAAGTCTGCGATTAGATATATTCCTATTACAACAGAAACGATGCTCAAAGCTGCTGAGTTATGGGCTATGGCGCGACGTTCGGGAAGACCAACAGCCGACCCTCATGCACTTGATGGGGATATAATTTTAGCAGCGCAAGCAATATTGTTAGCAAATGAAGGAAATGAGGTGATAGTTGCTACAACAAATGTAGGGCATTTGTCACAGTTTGTTGATGCGCGTGAATGGTGGTTGATTCAGTAAGGAAACTATTTTAGTAAGGTGGGTTTTATCCAATGTCTGAACCAGATTTAACCAATAAACATCCTCTTCATGACGCGATCGCAGAGATATCGTGTGAGATTCAACAAATACCAGCTGAACACTGGCCTAATTTACTTCAGATTATACGGCTATTTCGTGAAAGTATGACCAAAGCATCTGGATCATCAGATCCTTGGAAATGAACTGAACCGTATTGATATATAGCTGATCTGTTGGTTGCATAAATGGTGAGGGCAAAGCATTTCGGTCATATTCTCCTTCGTTTGGGCGATAATTTCTTCGCCGAAATGCTTTGCCCCTACAGGAATGAAAATTAAATAACTTGATGATTCATGTATAGTTGCGATCCGATCGCTCTGATCGCAACTATATACCCTTCGACTTCGCCCCCTTCGACTACGCCCCCTTCGACTACGCTCAGGGCAAGCTTCGACTACGCTCAGGGCAAGCTTCGACTACGCTCAGGGTAAACTCAGGGTAAACTTCGACTTCGCCCTTCGACTACGCTCAGGGTAAACTCAGGGAACACTCAGGGCAAGCCTAATTGAATTATTTAATTTATATTCCTAATCAAGAAATGGGATTTTTATTGATCTTTACCCAAGCTCGAAAAGCTTTCATTGTTTTATTTCTCCCCTCAATTTTGCTGCGTTCTAAATACTCAGAAATCATATTGATTAGGGGAAATCCTGGAAAATGAGGACTTTCATGCTGTTGAACATATTGTTCCGATTTTAATACATTAATTTCTAATTTATTTCCATCAAAACGCCATAATTCTCTCACACCTAAAGCTTCATAATTATTAAATCTTGTCCGAGAAGTTAGATCAATTTCAATCGCTAAATCTGGTGGTGGATCTATGGTTAAATCAAGGCGCGATTTCCCTCGAACTGTTGCTTCGTTTTCGATATAAAAACAATCATCAGCTTCTATTCCCTGATTCATGAGTTCGCTTTTAAAAGTAGTCGATCCCAAACTCCTAAATTCAATATCTAGTTCTTCCAGCATAACTTTGATAAAATCGCCAATCATGATTTTATCATCTTCTTGTTCTGGTAGAGGCACCATGATTTCTAAGACTCCCTGACTGTAATTAATTCGACTTCCTCGTTTTTCACTAAATTCTTTTAGTAGCTGTTCATACATTTTCCAGCTAACGTTATTGAGCAGGAGTTGCTGACCAGGAGAGATCATTATTTGTTTAAGTTGTACTTGCATAATAGTTATCCGTCTATCCTACTAATCCTTGGGGCGTTGATCACTATTGTCTATTTAATGTAACATATCATTAATAAAAACTGGCCCAAGTGTGACTCGATCGCCGATCTGATCTAAATTTGTCCTCAGTCTGATCTAATTACCCGATCGGCTTTAAAACTGCGATCGCGCTTGTTTACAAAACTTAATCTAAAAGCTATTGACAAGTATTATCAATAAATTGCAAAATACATTTTTAGTAAAAGCATTTGGAATCAGCGTAGAACAGCAAAAAAAGCTAAACCTCATCCAGGGGTTAGCTTTTTCATGAGAAAACTCAGGCTCAAATTTTCTGATCATCGTGAATTCCAAGCAATCAAAGGAACCAAAATATGTCGCAATTGCTGAAATTATGTTCGAGGGGATGGCGCAAACTCGTTGTTCTGGGGTTAAGCGTCATGTTTTTAGTGATCACATTACCCGCTTTTGCAGTTCGGACTCCACAGCAGAATATGCAGCAGCTAGATCACTATATTGAGCAAGCAATTGAAAAAACTGAAGCAAAAGATTTGCAACAAGCAGCAACGATATTTGAAAAATACCGTACTGAGTGGTTTGATGTGGAAGATGGAGTAAAAGGAAATTCCCGTCAAGCTTATAAAGAAATTGAACAGGTAATGGGTGAAGTAAAATTTGCCTTTTCTAATCAACCACCCGATCGGGTGGAAATATTAAAATCCCTAAATCAGTTACATCAAGTCAATCAAACATTTATCAATGGTAGATTTAAGGCTACAGAAAGCACCCCATCAGCTCCGACTAAAGTCACTGTCAAAACTCTAATTGAAAGACTTAATCGCGCCGAAACTGCGATCGCGAATCAGGATATTTCTACAGCGGTGACAGAAATAAAACAATTTCAGACTGATTGGTTAGAAGTAGAAGGAATAGTTGCGACTAAATCGAAAGATGCTTATGTAAATATTGAAAACAACATGGGGAAAGCTTATGGTTTTCTCAATGCTAGTACCCCAGATATCAAAGCTGCTGAAAATGCGATCGGAGAATTAAAACAAGACTTACAACCTTATGCAAGTGAAGATTTGCGCTATAATTTTGTTGATGCGGCGCTGATTTTAATCCGAGAAGGGATGGAAGCGTTATTAGTTCTAATTGCTCTACTTGCTTTCCTGAACAAAAGTGGTAACAGTCATCAAACCCGTTGGCTGTGGTTAGGAACAGGATTAGGAGTTATTGCTTCAATTATTACCGGAGTAGTAATTCAAATATTTTTTGCTAATCTAACTGGTGCTGGTGCTAATCGAGAAATGTTGGAAGGTTTTACTGGTCTTATTGCCGCAACGATGCTATTTTATATTAGCTATTGGCTGCATAGTAAATCATCCCTAGATGCGTGGCAAGGATATATCCGCAACCAAGCAACTTCTGCTCTAGCATCGCAAAGTGTCTTTTCCCTATCCTTATTAGCATTCTTAGCAGTTTTTCGGGAAGGAGGAGAAACCGTATTATTTTATATAGGGATTGCTCCTTCGATTAGTAATGCGGACTTAATAGGAGGTTTAGCCCTAGGTACAATTATTTTAGTAATAGCCGCTATTCTGATTTTAGGTTTAGGCTTAAAAATTCCCTTGAAACCCTTTTTCCTCATTACCAGCTTGCTAATTTATTACTTAGGATTCAAATTTGTAGGTAGTGGAATTCACGCTTTACAAGTTGCTAAAATAATTTCCACCAATCCGGCTAATTTCTTGCCTAATTGGGAACCACTTGGTTTGTATCCTACTTGGGAAACAACTTTGGTACAGATATCAATTCTTTTAGTAGCTTTAGCATTGGTCTGGCTCAATCGTTCGCGAGAACTGAAAAAGCTCGCTTAAACATCAGAAAATTCAACTCATATTCAGGCATTAACTATGTTCCGTTCACCTTTTAATTTGCTCAAAAGTCTCTTGATTGTTGTAGTTCTTACCGCTTGTAGCAGTCCACCTCCTCCACCTGTAAGTTCTCCATCAGCTCCACCTACTGCTAATCCAACTGTTGCTCCACCCAAATCAGAAGCTACCGCAGCCGATCCTCAGAAAGTTTTAGGGCAAATGCAAGAAATTTTGTCAAAAACTCAAGCCGCAGTGAAAGCTAATGACTTTGCTAAAGCTCAGGAAACTTATAAAGATTTTGATGACGGTTATTGGAGCAAAATTGAAGATGGTGTCAAAGCTAAATCTAAACAAAGTTATGAGCAAATTGAAGATGGCATGAATAGTGTCTCTAATAATCTAAAAGCGACTAAGCCTGATCAAGCAAAAACGATCGCAGCGATCGAATCTTTCACAAAAACTCTTAATGCTTATCAGAGCAGCTTGAAATAGTAGGGCAGGTGTGGCTTAGGCGATCGCTAACTAATAGGGAATTGCGATCGCCTATTTTCGCTCAAAAATAGGTTCTAAATTACCCAAATTTTCCAAAATTATTCAAATATTTGGCCAATTTGACGACTTAGAAATTCAAAGTAGTTCTCAGGACAGCAGCAAAGACATCAGGATTACGTGCATCGTGATTAGGTGCAGTTAACCAGAGCAAACCAGGGGTAATCGAGATATGGTCATTGAGTCGATGGGCATAAAATGCTTCAATGTGGTATCCAACATTACGATCGTTTCGTTGTCCTGGGGGAAAGCCGATCGCCCGGGCCAACTCAGCGTTGCTCGTCCCAGCTAGTCTGGGTTGGATACCGAGAATTAAGCCAGCTAAATTTCCTTTTTTAACTAAATCGGGAAAAATGATATTCACCCGGTAGTCCCAGATCGAAGCATCACCACGATTTCCGGATTGGAGAGCGCGAGCCGCTAAGTAGGCAACCGAGCCACCTAATTGGAATTTTGGTGAAAAGTCATAGAAACCTGCCAGCAAATAAGTATTGGCGCTCAGTGGACCGATATTGCTCAGGTGAGAAGCGTTACTACCGGATAGGGTATTGACGGAATTCAAGGAGTAGGCATTGAGATAGGAGAAAGCTAATTTCAAGCGACCAAAATAAAATACTGGCTCGAATGTCGCAGTATAGCCACCTTTCTGGAATCCTACACTGGGATCGTTGCCAGTGAAGTCTGTTCCCAAGGAAACCACCATATTTACCCAGGGGGCAGGCTCCCAGCCGACCGAGATGGTAGACTGCTGATAGGTAGAGTAAATCAGAGAGTTGATTTTACCGTAATAAGATACAGGACCAGTCGTCGAGTTATTTAATGGAGTAATCGGCGCACCGACATCCCTAGTGCTGGAATAAGCACCAAGAAAAACTGTCAACTCCTTGTTAATTGGGAAACTATAGGATAAGTCGTTGAGGCTGATTTCTGAGGGAGGGTTTGACCTCATTCTGGCTTCATCAGTAAAACCATTTAAGACCATACTACCGCCTTGAGGAAATTTGGTGGCTGTAGTAAATGGTTGGAGATTGCCAGTTCGCAAAGAAACTGCTAAATTGTCCTTACCAGTGAAACTGCTATTTAAGTTGAGGACGGTATCATTACCAAAGGTAGCATGATTAGCCGGACCGGCAGTTTTACCAAAAGCATCACCCAGATACGTGATTACTCGACCCGTTAGTTTAGTTGTCGGTGAAAAGCGTTGGGCTTCCAGAGCTGCTGTTTTTGTGGCTAATGTATCGATTCTCTTTGATAGATTAGCTAGTTCGCTCGCAAAGTTCTCTTGGAGCTTTTGGATTATGCCTAAATCCTCTTTACTTATCCCTGCCGATCGATTGGCAATGATTTGATTAATTTGTTCCAAACATTTGTTTAACCCAGCCGCAAACTCGTAACGAGTCATGCTCCGGTTTCCCTGATAGGTGCGGTTTGGATAACCCGCAATACAACCATATCGTTCCACTAAGGATTGCAAAGCTACAAAAGCCCAATCTGTTGGTTGAACATCCCTTAATTGAGAAACCGAGGTCACCTGTTCTAAAGAGTCAGTTGGCTCGGATAAGTCGGAATCAATACTATCTGTTAACTCCAGATTTGGTTGGAGTTCTTCCCTGGATAGTTGTTCAACCCGATCGGCTGGAGAAATAGTTAATTTTTGAGTAAGGGAAACATTTTCCGCTATTTTCACTTGGTGATCGGCAAGTTGAGTAACTGAAGGTTCGTCAATTGTAGATGTTTTTTTACTTAGAGGAAAATCTGCGGCTATGGCATTAACTGAATATAGCAGACCCCCAGAAATCGTTAAAACTCTTGGAAAAATCTTACCAAAAAGTTTCTGCATTTTCTCCACCCCCTACATTTTAAGCTAAATCTCAAATCAGGCTGAATCTTTGATTGTTTCCGACTATAAGCGAGACAGATTACCTATAGATATAGACCAATCTTAACTGACGAGTTAATTCTGATTGCACTTCACCTTTGACACGGTTTCCCCGTTGACATTGTTCCAACTTAATATTGTCAACGTAGAATTTTATGTTGTACTCCATATTACCGACCGCGATATCACCCCCTGCTCCTGAATATGCAGTAGTCCAAATTCGGGGAGTTTGCCAGGATGATTCAGTACTTTTAAACCGTTCATTAATCCATTTCATCATGTCTTTTACATAGTCATCTAGTTTCCTTTCATCGATACCTGATTTAGAAATCTTCAGAAACAACTTATTCATTCTTAGCTTCAATAAGTCAATCTTTTTCTCCCATTCCTCGGTCAAATAAATCGGGTCTTTTTCGTTTAATTCAGGATTTTTTGACCAAATTGTATACCAGTCTCTCACTAAACTAATTAAGTTAGTTTCTCCAGCCTCAGCTTCGATTTCTTTTAACCCAGCTACTCGCTGATTTCCCTGACGCTCTCTGACTAGCTCCAACCCGGCCATTTTCGCTATTTCTAGGTAATAACCTTGAACTTTTCTAACTTCTTCTGACTCTAATCCACCTTTTTCTAGGACTTGGATTTTCTCAATCAAAGTTCCAAAGGATTGTTGAATTTGGATGATTTGACTATTAACTTTTCTTTCTGCGATTAAACGCTCTCGTCCAAATTGTTTTCTCCGATGTTCGCGATCGCTGAGTTCTGGCTCATCTGGAATATCAACAAAGTTATAATAAATCTCCATATACTTCAGTTTTTCATCGATATCTCCTAAAGTATCTGGATGAGCAAAGACAACTCCTCTGAGAATTTCGATGACTTTGGATTGGACATAATCAGCTCTCATCGTCATCGTGACTGAATAATAATAATGAGGCGAAGGACGACTGAGGTTAGTTATGCTTTGGTTTTGCATATTTGCATTGGGAACAAATACTTCGCAATCCGTTTCTACTAATAGTAATTGAGTCAACCGGATGCCAATTTTTTTGATGATCGCCAATTCACCACCAGGCATAACAATCACATCACCAAATTGAAAAGGCGAATCTATCAATAAAACTAGGCCACTGAAAAAATTAGCTAAAATATCTTTTAGGGCAAAACCGATGACAACAGTAGCACCTCCCAGGGTCACCCAAAGTCCACTCAAATCAATTCCTAAGGATTGAATGAAAAATAGGATGCCAAACACGTAGATGACAGAAGGAATCGTATTTTCCAACAGGGGAATTAATACGTCATCCCACATGGCTTCACTTTGTTGGGCATATTTTTTCAAGTAGTAGGCAATTACTTGAGTAAAAAGCTGAGATATCCAATAACTTCCTACTAAAACAATTAACCCTGTCAATCCCTGTTCCAGCCAACCAACTACTGATACAGCCTGAAATCGATAGAAAGCATATTTCAGACTGAGAGCGACTACCGATATTAAAAAAGGAGTTTGGGAAATATTGAGAGCAATCAGTCCAATTTCTTTTTCGTAGCGACGCAAGACGAAGCGCAGTCCTTGGAACAGGACGACATAGAGGACCAATCCAATAATTAATGCTAAACCTAAATTGAACCCAAAAGCTAAAATCTGTTCATTAAGTGATTCTGACAATATTGGATCTGGGATAACAGGTGGTTTAATCGGTATGGGTGTGGGTGATCCTGTTTCCTCTGGTGTCTGGGCGAGAATAAACATCATCTGACTTCCTCATGATGGGCTAAATTGTTGGCATCAAGAACCTATCTGTTTGACTGTGATCAGAAGTAATTTACTATTGAGCTGCAACATTAACGAGTTTGGAGCTAGCGGTTGTTAGGCCGCTCGCCAACAAATGTGAACATATAAACACGAACATCCTGCGATCGGATGCTGGGCTACCCCAAGTATAGATGGCATTTATATTAGTCCACCTCTGGCAGCGAACTCCCATGACGCATCCACTTAGCATACGCTTGTGCATCGGTAAAGGCAATATGGACGACTGGATAATTTTCTTGACTTCGTAGCGTCATCCTACAATTCCGATGTAACCGGATTTGCTCTCATGGCCAAAGCTCTGGCTGTATCGCGCACTATATTTAATACAGCATCGATATCAGCACGAGTAGTGCGGAAATTGACCAGACAAGCACGCAAGGCATAACGTTTAGATATAGTAGTATTGGAAAGGTAAGCTTTTCCATTAGACTGGACTGCATATAAAATTTGAGCATTTATTTGATCGAGTTCAATATTGATCGTCTCACTCTCTATTTCGGCTGCTGATTGCAGTTTAGTACGCAGGGAAATTGGTACATAACGAAAACAGCAAATGCTTAACTCTACTGGTGCAAGCAGTTCAAAATCTTCTGCTGCACTCACACATTCACCGAAATATTCTGCCAAACTATTATTCTCAATAATTGCCGCACGGATGCGCCTGACCCCGTAATAACGTATCAACATCCAGAGTTTTAAAGCTCGAAATCGCCGGGAAAGTTCGATGCTATAATCCCAAAAAACAAAAGATTCAGCATTAGTCTCCTCATGCAGTTGAAGATATTCTCCCAGATTAAATGACAAAGCACTGCGAACTAAAGCAGCATCGCGCAACAACAGACAACCACAATCAATCGGTGTATACAGCCATTTATGGGCATCGACAGCAACCGAATCCGCTCGCTCAATTCCCTCCAATAGAGAGCATTTGTGCGGATCTAATGCAGCTAAGGCTCCATAAGCACCGTCAACATGAAACCAAAGTTGATATTCCTCAGCCACCTCCGCAATTTCGGCCAAGGAATCTACAGCACCTGTAGCAGTTATACCAGCATTCCCTACTACACAAAACGGTCGGAGTCCTTTATGCAAGTCAGTTTCTATGCACTGACGTAAGCTCGATATATCAACTCGGAACTTAGCATCGCATTTGACCGCACGGAATTGCTCGCGCCCTAATCCCAGAATATCAGCCATTTTGGGAATGGAAAAGTGCGTGCGATCGGAGCCATAAATAGTCATTGGCGCTTCAGTATGCCACAAACCTTTTTCTGAAACTAAATTAGATGATTTGACTCGATGGGCGCTCAGTAAAGCAGTTAAGTTCGCGATCGAACCCCCGCTGGTAAGAAAACCCGATGCAGAATCCCCATAACCAATCAGGGAACCCAACCAACGCACTACCATCTTTTCTAATTCTGTTGCTGCTGGTGCGGCTCGCCAAGAGTTAACATTGGGATTAAGTGCTGATGCGATCAAATCTGCACAAGCTCCTACTGGAGTAGAAACTGAGGCAATATAACCCAAGAAGCGCGGATGTCCTGTGTGACGAGTTGCGCCAAAGATCGAGCGACAATCATCCATCAACTGCTCTAAGGAATCGCCTTCTTCAGGTAACTCAGAACTTAATTGCCCCGCTAATTTTTGGGCACAATTGTATTCAAAAAGTGGAATTTCAGAAAGATGGGTGAAATAGTCGGTCACCAGTGCCATAGATTGCGTCATGAGTTCTTGCAATGCCTTTTCCGTCAGGTCTAGGGATGAGGAAGACACGCTAGGTTTTGCTTCTATATTGGCATTGCTGTTTGAGTAGTTCATCTAATTATTTTGGCGATATTGTGTTATTTTTACCCATCTATGGCAGGTAAATTTCCTCCATTTTTGACCCAATTGGCACAGGCTAGATCTAATTTTTGAGCCATCAGCTCTTCATATCGATCTAACTGGCGATCGCTTAACCAATTTTGCCACCGCCCATTAGTACCTCTGTAAATAAATCGATGTTTTTCAAAATCGCGATGCTCAAACTTTTCTGAGTTTTCTCTCATGTAAGCTAAGGAAGATTTATCTAAAATCATTTCTGCTTTTTTACTGTCTAGATTATTAATATCTATAAACTCAGCAATTTTTTTAACTTGAGCAATTTTATCATGGATTAAATCGGCATAGTGAACTAGCAGAACATTAGACAAATACCTGAATTGCCACCAACTCTTGATAAATTCAAAAAATCCCAGTAAGGCATTCCAGTTTCTATCCATTTGTCCCAAAATGCTCCAAAATTATCTGGTATATTGTACCACCTAACGGGAGAAGTAAGCAGGGCTTCTGGAGTCAAAGCATGAAGGTGATTAAACAAAGACATTCCCACGTCTCTAGCATCTCTAACCAAACAAATATATTTCCATTCAGGATAATAGGGCAAAGCTTCCAAAGACAGGTGACTCTTTAAAAATCTTCGCTGGGTTAAATTTTCTATTAGTTCAATCTTTGGCTCCAATGGCTCACCAGTATGCTCTACCCAAGGACTTAAGTCATGGAGATACTTAAAATCATCGTGACCGTTAACTAAAAGATTAACGATTTGTTGGGTTAATGTAGTCCCTGATTTATAACAAGAAATAATCACAATATCGTCTTGGCGCGGTGTAATCATATCCCAGATCGTGGAGTCTCGCAAGAAGTCTTTGACAACTTTTCTTTTGATTAGCGGTATTAAGGACATAATTTTTAATTTACTCCGGATCTCTGGGATCTGTGGTAAAAAAGGGTAAAAAGTATCTTAAGCTACAAATTTTTGGTTAATGAGGGCGGAAATGCTCGCTGTTCAGGCAATATAAATCTTATTTATAACCATAAATCCGGGAGAGCCGCTTAGATAGGAACTAATTCAATCAGAATAGCGAAATTTTCGAGCCAGAAATTACGTACCCATTTAAACCCAGATTTTTCAAATATTTCTCTATATTCTATCTCAGTAGATATCTTGCCACTGCCCAGACATAGCTCAAATATATCTATCCATTTTGCCTGATGGAATTGGTCTCCTGGAGTAATCAACAAATCAATGACTAATAATTTACCTGTCTGGGGTATAGCTTGACGTACATTCTGGAGAATTTTTGAGCAGTTATTGCTATCCCAATCTGCCAGAACTAGTGATAATATATACAGATCGCCACCAGTAGGTACAGATTTAAACATATCTCCACCTACTACTTCGCATTGGTGGGCTACTTCTTCTATGTCCAGAACCTTTGTTCCTTTAGTAAATGTTTCTGGTAGATCGAAAAGTATACCCTGCAAATGCGGGTTATTCTTCAGAATCAATGAAATCAATAAACCTTTCCCACCTCCTACATCTACCACCTTACTAAAGTTAGAAAAGTCGTAAAATTTCATTAATGATATAAATAAACTTTTGGTTAAATTAACCATTGCATTATCAGCTATAGCCTTGGCTTCAGGATGCTTGGTTAAATATTCCCAGTAGCTGTTGGCTGAGTAACGATCGCTGATTGCAGGTTTACCCTCTTTCACAGAGCGATACATTTCCCCTATACTACCCCAAACCCACTCTTCACTATTCATTATGGCCAAGTAATGTAAAGATTCAGGATGGTCTTTTTGGAGATATTTTCCTATGGGAGTTAGAGCAAATCGCTGGGGAGCAATTTCAGTAAAAATACCTACACTAGCCAGGGCACGAAGTAGTCGATCAAGAGATGGGGCATGGCTATCACTAGCTTTAGCTAGTTCATCAATATTTTCAGCCCCGTCTTTTAGCAAGTCAGGGATACCTAATTTCACAGCTACATTGATTGCTTGTGAAATTCGTGCGCCGCTAAACAGCCTAGTTAGAATAGTAAAAGCACTCTCAGGTGATTCATTGATCATCATGTTATTTTTTTCCCTTAATCGGCCCAAAACTAGCGAAGCTGATCTAAACCGCCAAGTAGCGCAAAGTAGTAATGAAAAACTACACACAGTAAGGATTGTATCACTCAACTTAATAGAGTGTTGGTGACTTAAGTTTCATAGCACAACTTGTCTAACCTATTGACAGTCTGTAAATCAACCGTTACATCTATTTACATAAAGAAACAAAAGAGGGAAAAAGACAAATGTAACCATTGATGAAAAAGGCATTTTGAACAACTACGCTGCTGAACCACCCATTTACTTTGCTGAGAACCCTTCACTTGAACAACGTCAGTTTGACGAATATCATCTTGGCGCGGGGCAATTTTTTTCTACTATCTGAGTAATGGATGGTTCGATTTCTGGAATATCGGTGATATCATCACCAAAATTAACGTTAAATGTTTGGGGCAAATTTAATCCCAGTATCACCATTCTGGATGTGAGAAAAATCAATAAAGCCAACCATAATATCTGGTTACTTTCTAATTTCCAAGCTGCGAAAACAGTTGGAGCGAACCCGAATACAATCGCCCCGATACTAACATTGCGGATAATTCGTCCTTCTGCCAAACCCAAGTAATAGCCATCTAGCATAAAACTTACAGCACCAGATATGATCGCTAGCATTAACCAAGGAAGATAAATATCAATGTTTTGAGTTACTTCTGGATGGTTAGTTAATAGGCCAAATATAGTTTGAGGAAATAGTAAAGGTACTAACCCACAGCTAATTCCCCCAATGAAGCTAGTTCCTATAGAAACGACCACTAGGGGGAATAACTGTCCTAAAGCTCCATTACCTTTAAAGTTTCCTGCTATTGTTTCTGTGCC
The DNA here is from genome assembly GCA_963744145.1 of uncultured cyanobacterium. GTDB lineage: Bacteria > Cyanobacteriota > Cyanobacteriia > Cyanobacteriales > CAWUOF01 > CAVUSO01. The sequence continues at coordinate 5,531,722 of CAVUSO010000001.1, forward strand.
CAACCCAAGTCCTTCTACAAAATAAATGCTTAAAGCAAATATCTGTAGTAGTAAGGCATTTTCCGTATATACAATTGTCCCCAATCCTGCCCCCTGGTAATTAAAGATTACAAAAGCAAGGAGAACGATAAAATTGCTGGCAAAGATATTTCCATTTAGAGTTAAAGTCGCTTGAAAAGCTGAAATATCAAAAATTTTGCCAGCTCCAGTTTTGATCTCTTGCCAATTGATTTCTGCACAGAAGAAAATCAATCCGACCAAGAGGGAAAAATATTGACTGATCGCATAAGATGCTCCAGCGCCAATACTTTCCCACCCCCACCGCATAATTAAGAGGTAGTCAAGACCAATTTTAACTCCATTGCCAAGAACAGATAGGAGAACAACTAGACTGTTTTTTTCACGTCCTAAAAACCAACCAATCAAGACAAAATTAACCAAAATAGCAGGGGCTGCCCAGATTTGAGTATAGAAATAGGCAAGACCAGCAGCTTTCACCTCTGGTGTAGTTGCCACTAGACTAAACCAAGACTCTCCCAGAGGATACTGCAACACTACGATCCCAATCCCGATCACTAGGGCTATAAACCCATTCCGCAGTCCGACTAATAGCACCCCTTCCGGGTCATTTCTTCCTACTGCTTGAGCTGTTACTCCAGTAGTTCCCATCCGTAAAAAGGTTAATACTAGGTAGAGACTATTAAGTAGATTTGCAGCTAAGGCAACTCCAGCTAAGTGATGAATTTCTGATAAATGTCCTAAGAAGGTGATGCTGATGATATTAGCCAGAGGGACCATCACATTGGAAAGGACATTAGCAACTCCCAGTTGGAAGAAACGAGGTACGAAGTCATACTGTTTTGGCAGGGTGATATTCATTATTTTATATTTCATTAAAATGAATGTTAATGATCAGGTAAATTGGCGGAATATATTTCCCTTTCCTATGATTGTAAATTTAGATGCCCTGAAGGATCTGCCAAAATCAACTTTTATGAATTCTTACACCCAACAGTTTCCCACCTTATTTGACTATTTTCTAAAAAATTTGCCCCTAGCTGTGGCGATGCTAGACAAGCAAAGACAATATTTAGCAGTTTCAGAGCAATGGCTGCAAATTTATGGACTGGAAAAATCGCAAGTTATGGGGAATATATGTGAGCAAATTGCTCCAGATTTAGGAGAAAATTGCCAAGAATTTACTCTGAGAGAAGAAATGAGTAATATAGTTGCTTGTCCTTGGAGAGATGAGCATGGTGAAATTGGGGGATTGATTCTGATCAAAGAACTTTTAGGAGCAACTGTAGTGGAACAACAACTTGGTCAATTGGAACCACAAGTCGAAGCAGACACTCGACAATTACAACAGACGATTACACAATTACAAGAGGAAATTTTGCGTCGAGAAAAAACCGAAATTCTTTTACGCGAAAGTGAAACTCGTTATCAGACTTTAACCCAAATTGCTCCGGTAGGTATTTTTCAGACAGATGCTTCCGGAAAATGTTTATATGCAAACGATCGCTGGTTAGATCTAGCAGGGATGACTCAAGCAGAGAATTTGGGTGATGGTTGGGCAAAAGCGATTCATCCAGATGATCGTCAGAATGTTTTTCAGACTTGGCAACAAGCGATCGAAAATGATTTACCTTATCAAGTAGAGTTTCGACTCCTCCATGGGGATCAGACTATAGTTTGGGTATTAGCTCATGCTTTAGCCGAAAAAAATTATGCTGGGGAAGTAATTGGTTTTGTTGGTTCCGTTACGAATATTAGCGATCGCAAATTAATGGAAGCTAGCTTACGGTCAAATGAAGCTAGATATCGGGCGATCGTAGAAGATCAAACTGAATTAATTTGTCGTTTTCTCGATGATGGCAAAATAACTTTTGTTAATAACGCTTACTGTCGTTGTTTTGGGATTGAACGAGAAACAGCGATCGGTCAAATCTTCCTGTCCTTAATTCCTCCAGAAGAGTTTACTTCAGCTCAACAACATTTAGCAAGTCTCAATCGAGAACAACCTGTCACGACGATCGAATGTCCTGTGATCACGTCTAATCAGGAAATCCGGTGGTATCTTTGGACAATCCGGTTGCTTTTTGAAGACAATAATCTACCAGAATTTCAAGCAGTGGGAAGAGATATAACTGAGCGGAAACAAGCTGAAGAAGCGAGAAGACAAAGTGAGGAAAAATTCCGCAATCTTGCCCAACGGGAAGAATTATTGAATCAACTCACCCATCAAATTCGTCAATCTTTAGATTTAGATACAATTCTGGAAACTACAGTCCAAGAAATCCGCAATCTGTTACAACTTGATCGTTGTCAATTTAGTTGGTATCGAACTCAAGCTGAACCACCTAGATTAGATATAGTTAAAGAATCTGCTTTACCTACCTTACCAAGTTTGATTGGTTCTTATCCAGTCACCAGAAGTTCTGTGTCTTCTTTAGAAAGATTATTAAACCGAGATTTGATTCGGATTGATCATACACAAATGCTAGAATGTCCTGAAGAAAAAAGACTTTTGTTAAGAATGGGATATAGTTCCCTGTTAGCATTACCAATTGAAAATTCAGTTGGTGATATTGGGATAGTTAGTTGTATTTCTTGCACAGAAATTCGTCCTTGGACTGATCCGGAGGTGGATCTTTTAGAAGCTGTATGTACTCAAGTCGCGATCGCAATTAACCAAGCTGAACTCTTTCAACAAACTCGGAAAACCGCCCAAGTTGCTCAAGCAAAAACTTTAGAATTAGAAGCAGCTTTAAGAGATTTACAAAAAGCCCAATCTCAACTAATTCAAAGCGAAAAAATGTCTTCATTAGGTCAATTAGTTGCGGGTATTGCTCATGAAATTAATAATCCAGTGAGTTTTATTTATGGAAATATTAAACCTGCCCAAGAATATGCAAATAGCCTATTACAACTAATTAATCTCTATCAAAAAACTTATCCTCATCCTTCCTTAGAAATTATTGATGCGATCGAAGATATTGAATTAGATTTTTTAGCTGGGGATTTATATAAACTGCTTGATTCAATGAAAATAGGAGCAGAAAGAATCCAGGAAATTGTGCTTTCGTTAAGGATATTTTCCCGATTAGATGAAGCTCAGATGAAAGCAGTTAATATCCATGAAGGAATTGAAAGTACCCTGATGATTTTAAATAGTAGAACTAATGCTAATCAATACCGTCCGGAGATTAAGATTTTTAAAAACTATGGTAAATTACCTTTAGTTGAGTGCTATCCAGGACTGCTCAATCAAGTATTTATGAATCTGATTTCTAATGCGATCGATGCTTTAGATGAAGCAGTGGTTAATCAACATATTACTACTTCACCGATAATTCTGATTCGGACAGAAGTTAAAGAAGATGATCATGTAGTTATTTCTATAGTTGATAACGGAATAGGGATTGAAGAGTCAATCCAATCCAGGTTATTTGACCCCTTTTTTACCACTAAGCCGGTTGGTAGTGGTACAGGTTTGGGGTTATCGATTAGCTATCAAATTATTGTGGAAAAACATGGTGGTAAGTTAACCTGTTTTTCTATTCTAGGACAAGGAGCTGAGTTGACAATTGAGATTCCTTTAAAACCACATCAGAATCAATCCACTGCTGTGCAAGGGTAGGGATGAAGCATTCGAGCAAGAATTCTAGCTCAAACCCGTTAATATTAGATCCGAATGCTTCACTCATTCTTCTCTCGAATACCCACACCACCAGAAACTAATTGATCATGACCATTATTATATAGCCTAAACTAAAAAACTAGATGGGATAACGGGTTAAATAGAAGTGAGGGCAAATATTATCTGAATTTATTTCTTCTTTGGCGTTTTATGCCTTTATAGATAATTTGGATAAGTTGGTATTTTAGTAATCAGTTTGGTATACTAAATATTGAAAAATCAATATGATCAGGATTGAACAGGATGGTTAGCGCCTCAGTTAAAATTGCCGGATATAAATTAAGTGTTGAAATCTATCACAGTTCAAGAACTCTAGTTTATCGGGGGTATCGAGAAACGGACAAAAAACCTGTAGTAATTAAACTCCTGAAAAATAATTATCCCAGTTTTACGGAGCTAATTCAGTTTCGCAATCAATATACCATTACCAAAAATCTAAACTTTCCCAGTATTATCAAACCACTGACCCTAGAAGTCTACCATAATAGCTATGCCTTAGTCATGGAAGATGATGGATTGTTATCTTTATCAGATTATCTTAAAATCACAAAAAATAAAACCAAAATAAATAAATCTTTACTGTTAACAGAATTTCTGAATATGGCGATTCAACTTACAGATATCCTCCATTATCTCTACCAAAATCGAATTATTCACAAAGATATTAAACCTGGAAATATTCTCATTAATCCAGATCATAAACAAATCAAATTAATTGACTTTAGTATTGCTTCGTTGCTGCCAAGAGAAACCCAAGAAATTAAAAATGCTAAGGTTTTAGAAGGAACTTTAGCCTACATTTCTCCAGAACAAACTGGGAGAATGAATCGAGGGATAGATTATCGGAGTGACTTTTATTCCCTGGGCGTTACCTTCTATGAATTATTGACAGGAGCATTACCCTTTAGCTCAGAAGATGCGATGGAATTAGTGCATTGTCATCTCGCTAAACAGTCAATACCAATCCATCAAATTAATCCAAAAGTTCCCCGAGTTTTGTCAGAAATTGTTACCAAGCTGATGGCGAAAAATGCTGAAGATCGCTATCAGAGTGCTTTAGGACTCAAGCATGATTTAGAGACTTGTTTAATGCAGTTACAAACAACGGATAAAATAGAATTATTTGAGATTGGTAACCGTGATATTAGCGATCGCTTCCTGATTCCCGAAAAACTTTATGGTCGAGAACAAGAAGTTGCCCAGCTATTAGCTAGCTTTGAAAGAGTCAGTACAGGTGGCACAGAAATAATGCTAGTAGCAGGTTTTTCTGGGATTGGGAAAACAGCAGTTGTCAATGAAGTACATAAACCAATTGTCCGTCAGCGTGGTTATTTCATCAAAGGTAAATATGATCAATTTCAACGCAACATTCCCTTCAGTGCTTTTGTGCAAGCTTTCCGCGACTTAATGGGGCAATTGCTTTCTGAATCGCATCTCCAACTACAAACCTGGAAGACTAAGATTCTCACAGCAATGGGAGATAATGGACAAGTCTTAATAGACGTAATTCCTGAGTTGGAACACATAATTGGAAAACAGCCAGCAGCCACGGAATTATCAGGAAGTGCTGCTCAAAATCGATTTAATCTCCTATTTCAAAAATTTGTGCAAGTCTTCACCAGTAAAGAACATCCATTAGTGATGTTTCTAGATGACTTGCAGTGGGCAGATTCAGCTTCCCTGAATTTGCTGCAACTACTAAGCCAAGATACAGGATATCTATTGATATTAGGTGCTTATCGGGATAATGAAGTTTCTTCCGTTCATCCCTTTATCTTCACCTTGAATGAAATTGTTAAAACTGGAGCAACAGTAAATACAATTACATTGACACCCTTAAGCGAACCCGATCTAAATCGGTTGGTAGCAGATACCCTGAATTGCGAGTTATCTCTGGCTGAACCATTGACCAAATTGGTCTATCAAAAAACTCAAGGAAATCCTTTTTTTGTATCCCAATTTCTCAAAGCATTACATGACGACAAACTAATTAGCTTTGATTGGGAGAGCAGATATTGGCAATCGGATATTGCTCAAGTCAAAGCCTTGGCAATTACTAATGATGTAGTAGATTTCATGGCTCTACAATTACAGAAATTACCAATAGAAACCCAGAGAATAGTCAAGTTGTCTGCTTGTATTGGAGCGCAGTTTGATTTGAATACATTAGTAATTGTCAACCAAAAATCTGTGGAAATAACAGCTACAGCTTTATGGAAAGCATTACAAGAAGGATTGGTGATTCCCACAACAGAAATCTATAAATTCTTTACGGAAGCAAATACTGATCATGTTTTCAAAACTTCAGCAAATCCAACTTATCGGTTTTTGCACGATCGCGTCCAACAAGCTGCCTATTCCCTCATTCCCAACGATCAAAAGCAGAGAACGCATTACGAAATTGGACAACTTCTCCTCCAAAAAATTTCGACCGAAGCAAGAGAAGAACACATTTTTGAAATTGTCAACCAATTAAATCATGGAATTTCTTTAATTACTCGACAAACAGAACGAGAAGAACTAGCAAAACTTAATCTCATCGCCTGTCGCAAAGCTAGAACTACTACTGCCTATCAAGCAGCTCGTGAATATAGTACCGTGGGGTTGTCTCTGTTAGATGAAAAAACTTGGCAACACCAATATGAAATGACCCTATCTCTGTATGAATTAGCAGTAGAAGTGGCTTTTCTGTGTGGTGACTTTGCCGAGATGGAACAATTAATTGATATAGTCATCAAACAAGCACACTCCTTACCTGAACAGGTCAATGTTTACCGCATTAGAATTCAATCTTATGTCTCCCAGAGCAAATTTACTGAAGCAATTGCACTGGGGCAACAGATGATCAAACAGTTGGGTGTAACTTTGATTGAATCACCTACATCCACAGATATTCAAGAGGTATTCCAATCACTTAGAGAATTTATTGGAGATACAGATATTGAAGATTTTGTTCATCTACCGATGATGACAGATCAGGCAAAACTGGCAATTATTCAGATTGCTAGTAGTCTCATATCAGCAGCTCTCAACACTGGTTCACCTTTGCTCCCATTACTGGTTGCGTTGTCTGTTCAACTATCTATTCAACATGGCAACACAGCAGGATCAGCTTTTCACTATGCTATGTATGGCATTATTCTGTGTAACCTACTGAAAGATGTAGATACAGCGGTACGGTTTGGTGAGTTAGCATTTCGGGTTGTCTGCAAATTGGATGCCAAAGTGATTAAATCTGAAGTGTTAGCAGCACTGGGAGCATTCATTCTGCACCGCAACTCTCATATAAAAGAAACGCTATCAATCTCGCAAGAGGGTTATACAATTGGATTAGAAGTTGGAAACCTAGAATTCGCTGGAAATAATGCTACCAATTTTTGTAACAATTCTTTTTGGTGCGGTCAGCCCCTTGCTACTTTAGAACAGGATGTTCGCACATACTGCCATCAGTTTATGCAACTACATCAATCGATGTTAGCCAATCGCTGTCGAATCGTTTGGCAATGTATGTTAAATCTGTTGGGTTTTACAGAGCATCCTTACATTTTGTTAGGTGAAGCCATTCAAGAAACAGAATTTTTGCCCCTGCTAGGATCTGCTAATGATTTATTTGGATTGTATTTTTTCTATTTGTATAAGCTGGCACTTTGCTTCTGGTTTGAGGAAATTAAACAAGCTACAAATTACGCAATTGAAGTGAAACGCTATGCAATTGCTGGTGCTGGAACTGTTGGTGAACCTGTATTTTATTTCTATGATTCTTTGACCATTTTAGCACACTTGAGTCAACTGTCTGATGAGACATCAGAAGCATTAGAATCTGTAGCACAAAACCAAACTGAGTTAGGACATTGGGCGCACTATGCGCCGATGAATCACCAACATAAATTTGATTTGGTAGTAGCAGAAAAATATCGAGTTTTAGGAAAAAATTATGAAGCGGGAGATTGGTACGATCGCGCTATTTCTGGAGCCAAAGAAAATGGCTATATTCAGGAAGAAGCCCTCGCTAATGAACTAGCGGCTAAATTTTATCTCAACTGGGGTAAAGAAAAAGTTGCTGCTGGCTATATAATTGAAGCCTACTACTGTTATGCTCGTTGGGGAGCTAAAGCTAAGGTAGTTGATCTAGAAACCCGTTATCCTCAACTGCTCCAGCCGATCTTGCAACAACCCCAATCTAGTTTCAATCCCTTAGTGACCCTGATTAATATTTCTCACTCATCGACTCAATCCGACCACACTAACATTTCTGATTTGCTAGATTTTGCCTCTTTACTTAAAGCTGCTCAGACTATTTCGAGTGAGATCAAGCTGGATGAACTGCTCAAGAAACTTACCCAAATTCTTCTGCAAAACTCCGGAGGTGACAAGTGCGTGTTAGTTCTACCCCAGGATGGCACTTGGCTAGTGAAAGCCATTTCAACCCTGGAAGCTACAGAACTTTGCTCAGATCCCTTAGATGATCATCTCAAGGTTCCCATTAAACTGATTCAGTATGTCAAACGAACACAATCATTAGTTGTAATTAATAACTTAGAAACGGATTTACCTGTTATTGATAACTATTTAACCCAATACTATCCCAAGAGCATCTTAGGTTTAGCCATTCTCAACCAAGGACAATTAGCGGGGATTCTTTATTTAGAAAATCGCTCAACTGCTGGAGTATTCACGAGCGATCGCCTTACGGTGATCAACTTCCTCTGCACTCAAGCTGCTATATCTCTCTTAAACGCTCGACTGTATCAACAAGCACAAAACTATGCTCAACAACTAGAAAAAACTCAATTACAAATTATCCAAAGCGAGAAAATGTCAGCTTTAGGTAATCTTGTCGCTGGAGTAGCCCACGAAATTAATAATCCGGTTGGGTTTATTTCCGGTAATTTAACGGAAGTGCAGAATAGTTTAACAGACTTGATTGAACACTTAAATTTACATTATGCTAAAGCCAGTATTACTGAGATTGAAAACCATGCGGTCGAGATTGATTTAGAGTATATTTTGGCAGATTTACCGAAAATGATTGCTTCAATGCAAATGGGATGCGATCGCATTAAAGAGATTAGTACCAGTTTGAGAAATTTCTCCCGTGGGGATAACGATCGCCCCGTTCCTTGTCAGATCCACGATTGCATTGATAGTACCTTGTTGATTCTGAAACATCGTCTCAATGCTAACGATACTCGTCCCAAAATTAGCATCATCAAAGATTATGGCGATTTACCCCAAATAGAGTGCTTTGCTGGACAGCTAAATCAAGTATTTATGAATCTGTTAGCTAATGCGATCGATGCTCTTGAAGAAAGTAATCAAGGACGTAGTTATGCAGAGATTCAAGCTAAACCTAACCAAATCACGATCAAAACCGAATTATCACCAGAGCAACAAGTAATAATTCGGATTCAAGACAATGGCAAAGGGATGTCCCAGGAAGTGCAGCAAAAGATTTTTGAGCATTTATTTACTACTAAGGGTGTGGGGAAAGGAACGGGATTGGGATTGGCGATCGCACGGCAAATTATTGAAGAAAAACATCAAGGAACAATTATGGTTAAATCTGAGTTAAGAGTGGGTACAGAATTTATCCTATCCCTACCAATTAGATTATCAATATAATAAAATAGTTGTCAAAATCTAAATCCCGAGGATTGATTAGAGTATGAATGCGATCGCCAACTTGTCAGGTTATCACATAACAGAGGAAATCTATCTAAGTAATCGTACCCTTATCTATAGAGGTATTCGGATCAATGATCAACTTCCTGTTGTAGTGAAAATCCTCCAAAATGAATACCCCAACTTTAATGACCTCGTTCAATTTCGCAACCAATATACAATTATTAAAAACCTTAACCATCCTAGCATTATCAAACCCTTGGCTCTAGAACCATACCGCAATAGTTATGCTTTAGTCATGGAAGACCTTAATGATATATCTTTGTCTGAGTATCTTAATAATCTAACAGAATATCGGCCAGAATATAAATCCTTACATTTAGTAGATTTTTTAGAGATAGCGATCCAATTAACATCCAGTCTCCATTATCTCTATCAAAATCGAGTCATTCACAAAGATATTAAACCCGCTAATATCCTAATTAATCCAAAGACCAAGCAAATTAAACTAATAGACTTTAGTATTTCTTCTCTATTATCAAGAGAAACTCAAGAAATTCAGAATCCTAACATTTTAGAAGGAACATTAGCCTATCTTTCCCCAGAGCAGCCTGGGAGAATGAATCGAGGGATAGATTATCGAAGTGATTTTTATTCTTTAGGAATTACTTTCTATCAATTATTGACCAAAAAATTACCATTTTCCTCAGAAGATGCAATGGAAATGGTACATTGCCATCTCGCTAAACAACCAATACCAATCCATGAAGTCAATGCAGAAATTCCTTTAACTTTATCAGCAATTGTCCAGAAATTGATGGCAAAAAATGCCGAAGATCGCTATCAAAGTGCCCGAGGAATCAAACATGATTTAGAGATTTGTTTAAGTCAATTACAAAGAACAGGCAAAATAGAACCTTTTGAAATTGGCAAAAGAGATTTGAGCGATCGCTTTACTATTCCCGAAAAACTCTACGGTAGAGAAATAGAAGTAGCAACTCTGATCGAAGCATTTGAAAGAGTCAGCACAGGTCAGACCGAGTTATTGCTAGTAGCAGGTTTTTCAGGAATTGGGAAAACTGCGGTTGTGAATGAAGTGCATAAACCGATTGTCCGTCAACGTGGTTATTTTATTAAAGGTAAATACGACCAATTTCAACGAAATATTCCCTTTAGTGCTTTTGTCCAAGCTTTCCGTGACTTAATGGGTCAATTACTATCTGAGTCTAATATTCAATTAGAAATCTGGAAGACTGAGATTTTAACCGCACTAGGACACAACGGAAAAGTTTTGATTGATGTAATTCCTGAATTGGAGCATATCATCGGTAAACAACCACCTGCATCAGAACTCTCAGGAACCGCTGCTCAAAATCGGTTTAATTTGCTATTTCAAAAATTTGTGCAAGTCTTTACCAGTAAAGAACATCCGTTAGTAATATTTTTGGATGACTTGCAATGGGCTGATTCAGCATCTCTAAAATTGCTACAATTATTGATGCAAGATACAGAATACTTATTGATATTAGGTGCTTATCGAGATAATGAAGTTTCCTCTATACATCCATTCATCTTAACAGTAGATGATCTGGTTAAAACTGGAGTAAAAGTCAATACAATTACTTTGCTACCATTAAGCGAATCAGAACTAAATCAGCTATTAGCAGATACACTGAATTGCGAATTATCTCTTGCCAAACCTTTGACAAAATTAGTATATCAAAAGACCAAGGGTAATCCTTTTTTTGCGACCCAGTTTCTGAAAGCATTACATGAAGATCAACTAATTAATTTTGACTGGGAAATGCAACATTGGCAGTGTGATATTGCTCAAGTTAAAGCATTAGCGATTACTGATGATGTAGTAGAATTTATGGCTTTGCAATTGCAGAAATTGCCAACAGAGACTCAAGATATACTTAAATTAGCGGCTTGTATTGGGGCTCAGTTTGATTTAAGCACCTTAGTAATTATTAGTGGTAATTCTGCCGAAAAGACAGCGACAAATTTATGGAAATCATTACAGGAAGGATTGGTAATTCCCACCACCAAAATCTATAAATTCTTTACTCAAATGGAGCATGAAGAAGTTCTTCATGCTTCAGCTAATCCGACTTATAGATTTTTGCACGATCGGGTTCAACAAGCTGCCTATTCCCTCATCCCTGAAGCTCAAAAACAACCAACACACTTGAAAATTGGACAGCAATTATTAAAGGCAAGTTCCTTAATAGAGAGAGATGAAAAACTATTAGAGATAGTCAATCAATTAAACCAAGGTATAGAATTGATTGGATCACCAGATGAACGCCATGAACTGGCTATGCTTAATCTAGCTGCTGCACAAAAGGTAAAATCATCAACAGCTTACCAGGCAGCAATAGAATATGTAACCAAAGGTATTCAATTGTTACCTAGTGATGCTTGGCAACAGAGCTATAAACTAATCTTATCTCTGTATGAATTAGGAGCCGAAGTTTCCTGTCTGAGTGGCAATTTCCAAGAAATGGGGCATTTTGTAGATGTTGTATTACAACAGGCTCAAGAATTGTTAGACAAAGTGAAAGTTTACGAAGTTAAAATTTTAGCCTATGTAGCTCAAAGTAAACAACTAGATGCCATTGAAACAGCCCTCTATGTGCTCAAATTACTAGGCGTGATATTTCCCAAAGAAGTTACCCAAGGAGATATTACTGACAGCTTGCAAGAGACCCAGGCAATGCTAGCAGATAAAAACCTTGAAATCTTATTAGAACTACCAGAAATGGTGGACTCTAAAGCATTAGCTGCTATCCGAATTTTGGCATCCATGACTGCGGGTGTATATGTAGCAGCGCCAAGCTTTTTACCATTGGTTGTTTTCAAACAGGTACAGCTATCAATCCAGTATGGAAACTCCGCAGTGTCAGCATCTGCTTATGCTTGGTATGGAATAATTTTATGCAGTGTGGTGGGAGATATTAATGGAGGTAATGAGGCTGGAGAATTAGCATTAGCACTCCTGTTTCGGCTCCAGAATAAGGAATTTAAAGCTAGTACATACAATTCAATCTATTCGTTTATAAAACCCTGGAAATATCACATTCGGGGTTCGCTGAAACCTTTAGTTGAGGGATACCATAGCGGGTTGGAAAATGGTGCGCTAGAATACGCTGGCTACTCGGCTTGGAATTATTGCTATCTATCATTTTTTGCTGGTAAAGAACTATCAAGTTTAGAACAGGAGATGATCGAATATTGTCAAGCATTGGGACAACTTAAACAAGTAGCCTACAATTATGTCAGAATTTTTCACCAATCAGTTTTAAATTTATTGGGTCAGAGTGAATCTCCTTGGCTAATTCAGGGAAAAGTATATGATGAGCAAATCGTATTATCACAGCAAAAAGTAGACGATCTGTATGAACTTGCGGTGCTGTATATTAGCAAGCTCATACTTTGTTATCTTTTTGAAAAATGGGAATATGCTAAAGATATCGCAGACTCCACTAAGCAATATTTACCGGCAGCACCTGGGGCTTTTAAAGTTACAGTATTTCATTTCTATGACTCACTGACCCAACTTGCTATGCGATCGGATACAACGAAAGAAGAACGAGAACAAATACAGCAAAGAGTCCAGGAAAATCAATCCAAATTGCAACATTGGGCAGAATATGCGCCCATGAATTATTTGCATAAGTGGTATTTGGTAGAAGCTGAAAAATTTCGAGTTTTAGGAGAAAAAATAGCCTCCATAGAGCTATATGACAAAGCGATCGCCCTAGCCAAAGAAAACGGCTATATTCAAGAGGAATCTCTTGCTAATGAGCTGGCTGCTAAGTTTTACTGGGAATGGGGTAAGGAGAAAGTTGCTGCGGGCTATATGCAAGAAGCTTATTACTGTTATGCTCGTTGGGGTGCTAGAGCCAAGATTAATGATCTAGAAACTCGCTATCCTCACCTGCTTCAGCCGATCCTACAACAACCAAAAACTAATTTTCGTCTCCTAGAAACCCTGACTCAGATTACTCACTCTTCAAACCAAGTTGATTACTCCAGTATTTCTGATCTGTTGGATTTTACATCTGTGATCAAAGCAGCTCAAACAATCTCAAGTGAGATCCAACTAGATGAACTGCTCAAGCAACTCACCCAAATTATTCTCCAAAACTCCGGAGGTGACCAATGTGTGTTAGTTTTGCCCCAAGATGAAATTTGGCAGATTAGAGCTATCTCAACCTTGGAAACCACGGAAATTTGTTCAGAGTCATTAGATGATTATGCTAACGTTCCGGTCAAATTGATTCAATACGTTAAGCGAACCCAAACAGCGGTTCTGAAGCCACCCCAGCCCTAAAGGGACGGGGGTTCAAAATGCAATAATGCCTCTTCTTGGCTCTCCCAATTTGGTACAACATCCAAGACCTTAGCATCAGAATTTTGAACTTTCGCTGCGACTCGCTCTGACTCTGGGAATTTCCCAAAGGAAGAAGAAACTCGTCCTTCTACTCGCAAGTTAGTTTGGGTGACCTGTCTCCAAGCCGCATACAGGATCGGTTCCGAACCCAACCAAGCATCAATAGCTTGATTTGCTTGAAGCAGTTCATTTTCGTCAACAAATTTGGCAAGAAACGCTGAATATAAATCTCTCTGACAAAGAATTCCACAATCACATTGATGGATTCTGTCGGAAAGATTCTTTTTCTTCACGTTGCCACATTGACAAGTTTGCGACAGTTTAGTTGCATAAGTTGAGAATTCAATCACCTTAGCACCAGCACTTTCAGCCCTGCGCTTTAGATGCGATACAAATTCCCCTGGTGCGCGTTTTCCTACCGACTTGCCGAATAATTTCTGAAAAGCTTTGTAGGAAAGTTTTTCTAATTTAACAGTATTACCTTGACGGAGAATTTCATTAACTAATTTTCCATGTAACGACTTTCGATGAGCCGCTAATTCTCGTTCTAGATTAGCCTTAGATGTTCTGGTTTGAAGATAGGTTTTGGAATTATTCCACCCTCTACATCCTTTTTTGACAGTTCCTTTTTTCGGTTTTCCTTCTTTGTCAATAAAATCCGGGTTGTAGTTGTGGGGATTATTCACTCTTCTAGACCGTTCCATCTTTCTTTGTAGTCGGCGAATTTCCTTATCCTTCGACTGCAATTCTGATGCGAACAGGGTTAATTTGGCTGAATCATCTCCCACAATAGCAATAGTAGATGGTCCAATATCTAGACCAACAGAACCATTACCAATTTTGTTCTTAGGCTTTTGAAATGGTTTGCCTTCAGCAACTAATTGAGCGTAGTAGAAAACCTTGCCATTAATTCGACGACGCACCAATCTAACGTATTTAACTCGACTGTTTAAGCCATGAGTTATTACTGGATCGTAGGTTGTTAAATATGGTTTTAATTTGAGATCACCCCAAACTAAGATTTCTTTCACCCATCTAATTCCAGTTTTATTGGTCTTGCCTTCTAAGGAATCAAGTTGATTTTTACCTTTAAACCGAACTTTCTTAGCTTTACCGAAAGCTACTCGGCTAGAGGCATTGAAGGCACGGCTTGCCAATTTTTGAGCGGTATTTGCGTCAATATGGTCGCTCAACCAAGAATTGCGAACAGTCGTACAATAAGAATGCAAATCATATTCGCTATATTTATATGCCTGATTTGCTTCTTTGAATGCTGCTGTTCTGGCCTTACCCTTTTTAAGCTTTCTGGCTTCTTGATATTTCTTAGATTGTTTAACCAGCTTTAGTCGCCGCATTGCCTCTCCCAAGCAGGCGTTATAAAGTTGCCGACCCGCTTCAAATCTAGAATTTAAAACCCCAGCATCTTTGTCGGATACCACCAAAGGTATCTCAACAATAAATGATGGGGTCTTAGTAGGTCTAGATTGGCGAGGCATTGACTTATTAGTTAAACGATGTCACTATTATACGGTAGGCAATTACATACTAGCAATGGCAAATCACTTTAAATCAAATAACAATATCTTATATGTTTGTCAATATCACATTGTCTGGTGTCCCAAGTATCGACGCTTTCGTGTTAGTCAACGGTGTTGATACTAGACTGAAAGAAATTATTCACGAAGTAGCTAAGCGAGAAGAAATGCGAAATTATTGAGCTTGAAGTCATGCCAGATCATGTTCATTTATTGATTAGCATTGACCCTCAATTTGGCGTCCGTAGGGGCGTATTGCAATACGCCCGTACTTAAAATTATGAAAGGTAGATCATCTCGATATTTGAGGCAAGAGTTTCCTTGGCTCAAAAGTAGACTACCTACCTTGTGGACTAATTCTTATTTTGTGGCTACTGTTGGCGGTGCGCCGTTAGATGTCGTCAAGAAATATATTGAAAATCAGAAATGGAAACCAGGGTACGGGCGTATTGCAATACGCCCCTACGGCGATTAAAATCGCCTGGTCCATTTCCTCCCCATGTCTAAAGCCAGGGGCTTCCATGTACGTTTTTCGGTGAAAAATTTCAAAACTTAGCGAGAGAATAATTGTCCTGCTGGAAATCTGAAACTGGGAGTTTGGATCTCGGATTTACCCATCTGGATGATCCCACGAAAATAAATTAATAGGGATATATTAGCTGGGGCGATCAGATCAGTTTTAGTCCTATATGCCCACTCGGACATAGTCCCAAGGTTATTTTGGTTTTATTGATTGAAACTGGAACATTTTTGTCTAATTTACGTCTTACTAGGATACTTTTTATACATAATTAGGGTATATTGAGAATTAATATCAATATACTATAGAGTGTTTTGCTAATGGCTACTATTAAGCTGAATAGTCTTAAGCCTGGTCAGTGGGCTAAAATTATCGGTTTGTACCTAGGTTCGGGCCTTAAACACCGTCTCTATGCTTTCGATTTCCGTGATGGACAAGAAATTCATCTGGCGCGACCAGGCTGGTTAGCAGGGACCCAACGATCGCGACGAGATGGTGAAACATCTACATGAGTGGTTACTACCTGATCACCAATTAACCGATCAGATGAGCAAGATCGTGGATGGAAATGTAGTCATTTCTCAAGGGCTTTCTGAGCGATTAACCACGAAATTGAAGATTCATTGAAGCTTGGAAATATTTCAAAATGTGACGAAAGAATAATACTGGGTTCTTCAAGTAAAGATTCAGGTTATTTACTTAACCAAAAATCCCATTCAATGAGGAGTTTTTCAGAATGTCAAAAAGACGTTTATTTGTAGGTGATCTAGCACCTGAATTTATTTTACCATCTCATCAAGGAACAATGGTAACATCTGAATATCTATGTGGTAAACCTTTAGTAATAGTTTTTTACGGAACTGATCAGCGTCATGAAGCGATCGCCCAAATATGTAGTTTCAGAGATTTATATTCTCAATTTCAAAACTTAGGTGCTAATGTAATTTCAATCAGTATGGATTCAGTAGAATTTCGTTGCGAATTTGCGAAAAAATACAAATTACCATTTTTTCTATTGTCCGATGTCAATTATGAAATTAGCACAGCATTTAATGTCTGTGAAAAAATTACTAGCAATGGTCAGAATGGATTGATTTTTTATCGCAAAATATTTTTGCTTGATGCTAACAGGAAAATCACCAAAATTTATGACCAAGTAGATCCTCATACCGATGTGTTACAGGTAATAGAGGATTTAAAAAAGCTAGTAGCAAAAAAGACATCACATCAAATTTTTATGCAAGCACCTGTGCTATTAATATCAGATGTTTTTGATGCTGAATTTTGTCAAAAGCTGATCCATATTTGGAAAACTAAAGGTAATTTTGACTCTGGGTTTCCCCAGCAACCAGATGGTGAAAATACCAGAGCTTATCAACCTAATTACAGTCATAAAATTAGACAAGATCATATTCTCCAAGGAGAAGATTTACAAGAGGTACTCGATTTGATTAGCACCAGAATTTTTCCAGAAATATGGAAAGCATTTAATTATCAAGTCAATCGCTGTAATGAATCTCGAGTCATTTGTTATGATAGCGATCGCGGTGGTTACTTTCGACCTCATCGTGATAATACCAATCCGGATCAAGCCCATCGAAAATTTGCTTTGACCATTAATTTGAATGTGGGAGAATATGAAGGTGCATATTTAAAATTTCCGGAATATGGACTTGATTTATATCAACCAGAAACAGGTGGTGCTGTGATTTTTTCTTGTTCATTATTACATGAAGTTACTGATATCACAGCCGGCAAACGTTTTGCAATTAGAGCTTTTATTGATTGACAATGTTCAATTATTTGCCAGTTGCTTAGACACCCATCACTTAATCCTACCTAAATTCCTGCTCCAAAGGAAATAATTTGCTCTACTGTCAGGTTTAAATTGGGGAAAAATCGAGACTTAATCAGATCATTCCCTGTAAAACTCTTAAACTCGTATTCCCGTTCCACTAAAATGCTAGACGCAATCACCAATTCTCCAATCGAGATCGTTGGTTGCTGAATTTTTGGATTCTTACGGTTAGGATAACGACTGACAGTAAATAGCGGATCAATAATCCATAACTCACTCACTCCAAAAGCAGCATACCACAGAGGTTTGTAACGATAATCCTCTTCCCAATTTGTGCTAACAATTTCAATCACAACGCTGGGAGGTACTCTCAAAACTGCTTCTGACTGGGTTTGTTGGTTCCAGGAATTCCGATCAATCGCAATCAGGTCAGGTTTACGAGTATCTTTAGGTCCTAACTCCAACACTGGTTTCGGATGGATTAGTAATCCCAATTGTTCAGTTCTGCTTTCCAATCTGAGTTCTACCAAAAGTTCAGACCGAAGATTTTCATGTTCTCCCGAAGGTTCAGCCATCGGTACTATAATTCCTTGAACAAGTTCGTATTCCTGTCCTTCTGGTAAGTCTAAACTTAGAAACTCTTCTACAGTGTAGGTGGGAAATTGGACAGAAGTAAGCATATTAGAGGTTTTTCAATCAGAAATATAATTTAATAATGATCACATTCAACCAACTATTTTGAAAAAATCCGCGGACAACTGCCAGATCGCGATCGCAGTTTGAGTTACAGGATCGGTAACATTGATATTTAGCATAGCACCTCCCTAACATTTCAGCCAATTCAGGAAAAAACAACTACCTGATGATCACCAAATTTTGGTCAAAATCAAACAATTTCTTCTGACTGCTCCATTTTAAATATTGGCAACAACACATTAAATGTAGAGCCTTTACCCAAATGACTTTTAACCGAAATTGAACCACCACAATGGAGAACAAGTTGTCGTACAATTGTTAAACCTAAACCCGCTGCAGCCGGATTTTCATCAGTAGTTTGTCTACCGCGATAAAAACAGTCAAAAATTTTCGGAATTTCAGTCGGAGGAATCCCCACACCAGTATCGCGAATTTCTAATTGCACATAATCATCTACTTGACTGACCCTGACCCAAATTTCGCCACCACTGGGCGTAAATTTCAGACAGTTATTTAATAAATTGAGAACAATTTGTTTGAGCCATGCTTTTAAACATGAAATGGGCGGGATATGTTCTGGAATATTATAGGCAAGCATAATTCCTTTTTCTTGAGCAAGGGGTTGATAGGTACTGACAATTCCGGGCACAATATCGACTAAAGATAAAGATTCCCAAGCCAAATGATCCATCGCTTGATCTAACTGAATTAAGTTCAGTAAACCCGTAATCCGCGAAGTTTGCCGATCGCATTCCAGATTTAATAATTGTAAATAACGCAAACGCTGTTCTGGTTTTAAATGGGAGGAACCCAACAAAGTTAGGGCAGTCTTCATATTAGTTAAAGGTGTGCGTAATTCTTGACCAACATTGTTGAGAAATTCATCTTTAAGTCTGAGAGTATCTAATAACTCTTCATTCCGCTGTCGCAAAGCTTGGGTTTCTGCTGCACTAGCACGATCTTGAATTGCCCGATGGGAAATTTCTTCTTGACGCTGAATTTGTTTCGCGAATAATTTACTGAACCATTGCAGCTGAGAAGATTGGGCAGAATCTGGGAGCTTAAACAAACAATCTTCAGCCGCAAAATATTCTAATTTTGGATCAGCGATCGCTTGCTGTGGATCGAGATCAAACCCAATTACTTGTTTGAGTCCTGACCATACCCGCTCAATGATCTGACGCTCAAATCCAAACACCGCAAGGAGAGGATGCTGTCTTTCCTTAGCTCCCGTCTTGACTGATTTTGATAATTGGACCGAACGGGGAGAATGAGCAATAATTAACCCACAAAATTCGGTTGACATGATTAACAGAAAATATTCTAAATCTAAGCGACTTTGGGGTGCTAACTTAATGGACTGAATCGGTGACCAACCTGGTTCCCGAGCAAATTTTTGGTCGAGATAGATTGGTTGACTTTTTTCTTTACCTAGTTCTCGCTCATCTCGATCATGGTGACATAAGTATATTTTTGATTTAATATCACTATGCTGATAGCGTAAAACTTCATCTTCCCATCCTGGTGCTGCTTTGAGCCAGATCGTGGCTGAAATTTGTTGCTCAATCAGCAAGTCTACTATGCTACCCACCATTGATTGGAGAGTAGAAAGACTGACTTGCAAAGGTTGAGGAGGATGCTCAGAATTGATCGCAAGCTCATATAGAGAGAGGTCTTGAGTTAGTTGTGAATACATATACAAAAAGTGGCAAAAGGGTCGTGATGTATTTTACTCTGCTATTTTTAGCAAAACTTCATCAATCTATCTCGATCCTAATGCTTTCAATCCCAGATTGCCTTCAACAAATTTAAATTTACAATTCACCTAGACAAGCGTTCTGTTAAAGCTGATATTGCTTGTTCTCGGTCATCAAAATGAATTTTTTCTGTGCCGAGAATTTGATAGTCTTCGTGACCTTTACCAGCAATCAATACACCATCTCCTGGTTGTGCCTGTAAAATAGCAGTGAGAATTGCTTGAGCGCGATCGCTGTTAACGACTGGCTTGACACCATCGGGAATTCCCCGTAATATATCTTGCAAAATTTTGTCTGGATCTTCAGTGCGGGGATTATCGGAAGTAACTACTACCCGATCTGCTAATTCAGCGGCAATTTTTCCCATTTGAGGACGTTTAGTCCGATCGCGATCGCCTCCACAGCCAAATACACAAATCATTTTTCCCGGAATAAATGGACGGGATGCTTTGAGTAAATTTTCCAAGCTATCTGGGGTATGAGCATAATCGACTATGACACTAATATCTTGCTGAGAATTAACTTGGACTCGTTCCATTCGTCCCGGTACTCCCGGAAAATTCGCTAATGCTGTCACAATGGGGACTAACTCTAGTCCCAACTCTAAAGCAGCTCCCACTGATGCTAAGAAATTGGCCACATTATATTGTCCCACCAAAGGCAAGGAAAAAGCTGTATTACCTTTGGGTGTATGCAAAATTCCTTTGACACCTGTTGGTTCATAAATCAGATTTTCTGTCCACAAATCTGCTTGGGGATGATTGGTGCTATAACTCCAAACCTGTTCTGGACTTAACATGGTAATTAATCGCTGACCATAAGCATCATCTGCATTAATCACAGCGCGACCCTGGAGATAATTAGAGCTAAATAATAAGGCTTTAGCTTGAAAATAAGCCTCCATATCTTGGTGAAAATCTAAATGGTCTTGAGTCAGATTGGTAAATACCGCTACCTGAAACGGACAACCTAACACTCGCGATTGGGCTAAAGCATGGGAACTAACTTCCATCACTCCAAACTTACATCCAGCTTGGACTGCACTAGCTAATTGTGCTTGCAACTCTACCGCAAAAGGAGTAGTATGAATCGCTGTTTTTTCAGATCCTGGCCATCTAACATACAATGTTCCTAATAAAGCTGTCAATAAGCCAGTCTGAGATAATAAAAATTCGATTAAATGAGTAGTGGTAGTTTTCCCATTCGTACCAGTCACCCCAACTAACTTGATTTTTTGACCAGGATAGTCATAAAAAGCTGTCGCAATCTGGGCACAAGCTTGGGGGATATCAGCACAGGAAATTAAATAAGCATTTTTTCTGGCTTCCTCTGGTTGCTTTTGGACTGCACTAGGGGATACTACAGCCGCGATCGCACCCGCGGCGATCGCACTTGGCCAAAAATCGCCCCCATCTACTCTAGTCCCGGGCATCCCGATAAATAAATCTCCCGGTTGACAAGTATGGGAATTAGTACATAAACCCTTGACTTCGGTATCTAGGGCTGGATGGTTGATTATTTCCAGATTGGGAATATTTATTAATAAATCCCTTAATTTCATCTGTTTCTTCTCCCTCAATAGTTTAATTATTTTATGACTGTGGGACAGGCATCTTGCCTGTCCGATCAATATTTCTCTAGCTTTTTCTGCAATTGTGCCACCGTCAGCCGAGGTGACAAACGCGGTAATACTTCTTCTTTTAACTCTGCACCTGTTTCACTCTTAATTTCTTTGCACAGCACAGGGATTTCAAATTGATATGCAGCCCACCAATCCTCACGAGTAGTAATATCTCGAATTTCTAGCTCAAAGCTGGGGTTAGGGATCTGTTCTAATTTTTCTTTTAGCCCTTCACACAGGTGGCACCCAGGTTTACTATACAAAATTAAACGCATGATTTACCTAATCTTGATATTCGGCAGCAATGATTACACATATTACTAGATTTTGGTCACCATCACCCCTATTTTACGATCGAATAGTCATTATATCCTTAAAGATAAAAATCGATCTAACCCTTGATCTGACGACAAGATTAGCCATTTATAATTACTGATTCATCAAACCGATAAATAAAAGTGATTCAATGGATAAAATTTTACGAAAGTAATTGAGAGAAAAGCTCCTGTTTTTACATCAAGTTATGGATGTTTATGTTTTAGACTAGGTGATAGAAAAAGTTAAAAGTCAACCAAGATCATGAATTATTCCTCACCAGCGCTGGTCGAAACTATTGCCAAATTCGATCTAAATGAACTCAATGAACGCTTTAATTCAGCCCATCCCAAGGAAATTCTAAGCTGGTGTGTGACAAATGTCCCCACTGGTTTAATCCAAACCAGCGCTTTTAATGTGGATGATCTGGTAATCACCGATCTTTTATATCGCGATCTCAAACCAGCCAAAAGAGTACCCGTATTATTTCTCGATACCCTCTATCACTTCCCCCAAACTCTCGAATTAGTCGATCGAGCCAAAGAAATCTATAATCTGGATTTGCAGACTTACAAAACTCCCAATGTTAATTCCCGAGCTGAATTTGCTGCTTTATACGGTGATGCTCTGTGGGATAAAGATATTCTCAAATTTCACGAAATTACCAAAATTGAACCACTCAAGCGCGGTTTAAATGAATTAAACACCATTGCTTGGATTACTGGTCGTCGTCGTGACCAAGCTGTCACTCGAGCAGAAATGCCAGTTTTAGAGCAAGATGGAGAAGGTCGTCTCAAAGTAAATCCCTTAGCTAGCTGGACTCGCAATCAAAGCTGGGCTTATGCGACTGAACACAAGATGATCTATAATCCATTGCATGATCAAGGTTATCCCAGTATTGGTGATGAACCAATTACCACACCAGTTGGAGAAGGTGAAGATGAACGTGCTGGTCGTTGGAGGGGTAGTGAAAAAACTGAATGTGGTATTCATCTCTAACTAAAACATGATTAAAATCCTTCATCTGTCCGATATTCACATGGGAAGTAGCTTTTCCCACGGTCGGGTTAATCCAGAAACTGGTCAAAATACCCGTTTGGAGGATTTTGTCACCACATTAGGACGCTGTATAGACCGCGCGATCGCTGAACCTGTTGATCTAGTGTTATTTGGTGGTGATGCTTTTCCTGATGCTACACCACCCCCTTTTGTCCAAGAAGCTTTTGCGAGTCAATTTCATCGCTTGGTCGATGCGGCGATTCCTACGGTATTATTAGTAGGCAATCATGATCAGCACTCTCAGGGTAAAGGTGGTGCTAGTCTTTGTATCTATAGAACTTTAGGTGTACCTGGGTTTATTGTTGGCGATCGGTTCGAGACTCATCACCTGCAAACTCGTCATGGTCCGATCCAAGTGATTACTCTCCCCTGGCTCACTCGAGCGACCTTAATGACCCGTCAGGAGACGGAAAATCTAGCCATTTCTGATGTTAATCAGTTATTAATCGAACGTCTACGAGTGGTGTTAGAAGCTCAGATTCGTCAGTTAAAACCAGATGTACCCACAGTATTATTGGGTCATTTAATGGTAGATCGAGCTGAATATGGAGCAGAACGTTTTTTAGCAATGGGTAAGGGTTTTACAATTCCCATCTCTCTATTAATTCGAGATTGTTTTGATTATGTAGCTTTAGGTCATGTTCACTGTCATCAAAATTTGAACAAGTCTAATGATCCTCCGATTATCTATCCTGGTAGCATTGAGCGAGTAGATTTTAGTGAGGAGAAAGAAGAAAAAGGATTTGTCCTGGTAAAAGTAGAGAAAGGATGGAGAGAATGGGAATTTTGTCCCTTACCGGTTCGTCCTTTTCAAACGATTGAAGTAGATCTATCAGCAACTGAAGATCCTCAAACAGCTTTAATTAAAGCAATTCAGAAAAAGAAAATCCAAGATGCCGTGGTAAGATTAATTTATAAACTGCGTTCTGATCAATTAGATAAAATTGATAATGCGGCTATTCATGTTGCTTTAAAATCTGCACACAACTATACTATCCAAGCTGAATTAGTTAGTCAATTAGCCCGACCTCGTTTACCTGAGTTAGGAGTAGGGAGTAGTATTGATCCCTTAGCAGCATTAAAAACCTACTTAACTAATCGTCAAGACCTAAAAGACCTAGAAACAGAAATGCTAGAAGCAGCACAAGTTCTCCTAGCTAATGAAGCAGAATCATGGTTGGAATTAGCTGAATCGGAGTCTCTAGAAAATCCCTCTACAGAAATTGCTAAAACCGCGATCGCTCAATCCTTACCAACTGATGACCACGGTCAATTGCGTTTATTATAAGCCAAAATAACTAGGACAGTCAAGATGACTGTCCCACATGATCGGCTCTAGGTTCTCTTCATGTAAAGTTTTATAACAAAATCCAGTTGGCTGCATAAAAAGCTACTTCCTGACCAGATATACGGATAGGAATGAAATCGACTGTAGAAAAGCAATAGAGTCGGTTAGGTAACATGGGTGATTGTTACCAGCAAGATAATGTTGTGAGCTGCTGATGTAATTTATATGAGGTTTGGATCATGCTTAAGTCCAATCAAAATCACATAGTTTTAACTATTCTGACCTTATTGACCATAATTGCGGTTTGGGGACAAATTGCGATCGCGATGCAAACGGAAAGGGGCAAAAATAAACTATTATCAATTGGCAGTAACCCCAACCTAATCGCACAACAAAAAACCTTGTTCGTTAACCCAGTTACCGGAAATGACTCAGCCAGTGGCGAAAACGACGGCAATCCTTTACGCACTATTAGTGTAGCATTACAAAAAGCCGATTCAGGCACAACCATTCAGTTACTTTCCGGACAATATGGTAAAGAAGAAACTTTTCCGTTAGTCCTCAAACCGGGAGTAATTTTAAAAGGTACTACTGATAAACAAGGTCAAGAAGTAATCATCAAGGGTGGTGGTAGGCATCTTAGCCCTTCATTCGCTAAACAAAATGTCACCATTGTTACCAGTGACAATAATCAAATTATTGGTGTCACAATTACTGATGATCAGGTGCGGGGTACAGGAATCTGGGTCGAAAATAGTAATCCCCTGATCAGTAATAGCACTTTTATCTTCAACCAGCGGGAGGGAATTTTTGTCACTGGTCAGTCAAACCCAAACATTCAGAGTAATGTCTTTAAATATAATTCGGGTAATGGGATTGCGGTTACAGGGGAAGCAAAGGGGGAAATTATGGATGATGTGTTTGAACAAACTGGTTACGGGATAGTGATTGGTGGTTCATCAGCTCCCAGAGTCAAAAATAGCCAATTTCGGAAAAATCGAAGTGGAATTCTCATTAATGAGAATGCGAAACCAACTCTTGATGGCAATATCATGGAAAATAACACTGATTATGATATCTGTGACCTGACTGGCAACTTTGGGGGATGTAAAAAATAATTACAGTCAACCGCTTTGGACTAGATGTCAAGGATAAATATCCAAATATGCTACCTGACCGATATGATAGAAAGGTAGTATATTTTTTTAATGCCTTTGATATGATGCAACCAGGCAGAAAAATCAGGGAAAGCACCGGAGGTTTTGATGGAGCTGGGAGCTGAACAAAAAAGATGCTTGGAGAGTTTAATCTGGGCCATCAATGAGCTCCAGGGAAAAGTTGAGCCGACTCAGCTGGAACATATCTCTGAGTTGATTATCCAAACCATGACCGGACCCTGGAGGTATTTCCATACCCCAGAACATATTTTTGAGGTCGGGGGATCGGTTGATCCGATCGAAGTGTTATCAGCGCTATTCCACGATCTAGTTTATGTCCAAGTAGATCAGGGTGTTAGTCTCAATATTAGCAGTTATATTGCCCCTTTTGTGAAAGAAGTAAAGGGACAATTAATTGTGCGGGATTCATTAGAGCTAAATAATCACAAGATGTTTAGTTTGGTCAGGACAGTATTTGGATTTGCGCTGGGTCAATCCTTATCCCCCATGTCAGGGCAAAATGAATTTCTGAGTGCAGTAATTGCGGCTCAGACTTTGGAGAATTTTTTGCCAGCGATGGTCATTGTGCAAATAGCTGCTTGTATAGAAGCTACTATCCCCTTTCGTCCCAAGTTACCATCGGGATTAACTCCTAGTGATGTGCTCTATGAGCGATTGACAGCGATTAATCAGCAATATAATTTTGGTTGGACTGATGCCCAAACCATTGATGTGGTAAAACGGTCTGTACGCTTGGCTAATCGGGATGTCGAAAATTTTGCTTATCCTAATTCTGGCGATTTTTTGGACAATACCTGGAATCTGCTGCCCGAAACTAATCACGAACTGATTAATGCTAATTCCTATACTGTAGCTGGATATCGTCGCTCCCTCCAAAAAATGGAAGGATTTATGAATTTCCTGAAACCAGAATTGGTTTTCCAACACTTTATGGGAGAACCAGATGAGGAAACTTATCAAGATCTGGTATCGCGAACTCGCAAAAATATCGAGGTGGCTAAGTTATATTTAGGAAGCAAATTAATTGCGCTGGCGATTTTAGAGGGTTTGTCCTATCGGATGGGTAGAGATATTCCCCTATCAACCATGACCGGAGATTTTCCCACTCCCGGAATTATTACTCCCGCTTTAGAACAATTTCTACCTGATGTGCCGATCGCTTATCAACCAAAAACACCCCTAGAAGCTGAGGTATTAGATTTATTGAATAAAGGCAGAAATCGTGACTCGGCTTATGATATTAAAAATTCTCCCCTCACTACATTTATTATCAAATCGACTGGATTTGAGGGCATAGAATATTTGCTGAAACGCTCGAAGGAATTTTTTGCTGGTAAAATTTCTTCAGAAGAATTTTTAGCTGATTGCAATAGCGATGTCGTGAACACGATTATGGAGGGAGTGTTAACACTGTTTGAAAGTCGGAAAACAGCTTTGCGAAAAGTTAAATCTTCGGTTTAATGATTTATACTCGTATCCCAGATCAGCACTGGGAACGAGAACAAGTCAAAATATCTAGCTCCAGATGTTAGTATGTGGAAATTCCTGTCAACGGCATTATTTACATTTAGCTTGGTAGTTGGACAAACTCAAGCGATCGCTGTTACCTGTGCTTCTCGCTGTGGACCAAAGCCAATTCAATTTGAGCTAGGAGAAAAGATTAATTTTCAGGTAGTTAACCGCACATCTAATATTATTTTTGCAGAAAAAATGCAGGGAAGCGATGCGATCGCGATTAGTCCTGGTCAGAAAATAGTTTTTACCTGGACTAACAATGCTGCTAACTATGTCGCTGTGTCATTCTGGGATGCGAATGGATTAGCATTAAAAGCCAATATTTCTCGACTAGAGAGCCAAACGTTGCAGATTGAAATTCGTCCAGCGATTCGTCCTCCCGGAGATCACTCAGTTGAATTGAAAGAAGATGGACTTGTGGGAGTTTCTTAGTGCTA
Source organism: uncultured cyanobacterium (assembly GCA_963744145.1). Classification (GTDB taxonomy): domain Bacteria; phylum Cyanobacteriota; class Cyanobacteriia; order Cyanobacteriales; family CAWUOF01; genus CAVUSO01. The sequence continues at coordinate 5,559,165 of CAVUSO010000001.1, forward strand.
TGACAGGACAAAATGAACATTACTATGAATTAGAATATCAAAGAATGCAATCAGGAGAATGGTATTCTTGGCGAGAAGCGTGAAATTCAAGAAATGCTCAAGCTACCTGGCGAGTTTAGTATTTCAATTTAACCAGACAGATCCGAATGATTATGCTAGTAGAAGTATAATTTTACAAGAATTATTAGGGTTTATTGGGAAAGACTCATTCATTGAAACTCCATTTCGTTGTGATTGGGGCAAACATATTCGGATTGGTAATAATACCTTTATTAATTATAATTGCGTTTAATCCGAACCAACGTCAGACTCTACGCAATGATGGCATCAAAAATATTATGATTGGTGATCATGTGTGGATTGGTGCGGGAGCTGTGATTTTACCTGGTGTAACTATTGGTAATAATAGCGTCATTGGTGCCGCTTCTGTTGTCACAAAAAATATTCCTGCAAACACCTTAGCTGTAGGTAATCCTTGTCATGTCATTAAACAACTCAATGCTGCGTCAAACGAGCAGTAAGATCTAGCCAAATTTAGATTTAATCACATTATAATTTTTGATATCGCAATGAATTAAGGCTAGCTCAAAAATTGTGGCAAATCATGCTGAGAGTGTAACTACTAATCAATCAGGTTATATTACTGGGTCGCTCAAATGGCTGATTGCTATAACCGCATCTTTAGGTGCATTATTAGAAGTCATTGACACCAGTATAGTTAATGTTGCTTTAACAGATATGCAAGCAACATTGGGCGCAACAGTAGGTGAAATTGGTTGGGTGGTAACTGCTTATGCGATCGCCAATGTGATCCTGATTCCTTTAAGTGCTTGGCTCGGAGATTACTTTGGACGTAAAGCTTATTTTACTTTCTCCATGATTGGTTTTACCCTAGCTTCTGTGCTATGTGGCTTCTCCTTTAATTTGCCTATGTTAATTATAGCTCGGATTATCCAAGGTTTATGTGGAGGTGGGTTATTAGCCAAAGCCCAAACGATTTTATTTCAAACTTTCCCTCCCCAAGAACAAGGTATCGCTCAAGCTGTCTTTGGAGTAGGAGTAATTTCTGGTCCAGCGATCGGTCCAACCTTGGGTGGATATTTAACTGATACTTTAGGATGGCGATGGATTTTCTTTATTAATCTACCAGTAGGTATTATCGCAGTAATTATGTCTTTGGTATTTTTACCAACTGATCCACCCCAGAATCAACCTCACAGCAGGGTTGATTGGTGGGGGATTATCTTATTAGTGATTTTCATCGGTAGCTTACAAACCGTCTTAGAAGAAGGACAAAAAGATGACTGGTTTGATTCAGCCTTCATTACCACACTAACTATAGTTAGTGCGATCGCCATGATATTATTTATCTGGCGAGAATTAAATATTCATAATCCGGCTGTAGATTTGCGTGTTTTACGTCATCGTTCCTTAATCGGTGGCAGTATTTATTCAGGTATTCTAGGAATGGGACTTTATGGGGCACTTTTTGCCATCCCCATCTTTGCCCAAAGTGTTGCTCATTATACCGCATGGCAAACAGGTTTATTGTTAGCTCCTGGTGCTTTGGCTTCGGCTATAACGATGATTTTGTTAGGTAAGATATCTAATCAAGTTGATCCCCGAATTTTGATTGGGTTGGGTGCATTAGGATTATCAGCTACTATGTTTAAATTAGCTGATATTAACCCCGATACTGGTAGTGATGATCTATTTTGGCCGTTGATTGGGCGAGGTGCATTTACTGTGCTAATGTTTTTGCCATTAAGTTTAGCAACTTTAGCACCACTTCCCAAACAGGATATTTCTTCTGGTTCTGGATTTTATAATCTTACCCGTCAGTTAGGAGGGAGTATTGGGATTGCGGGTTTAACTACTTTACTTGATCAACGTAACCATTTTCATCGGGCGATGCTGTTAGAGCATATTACTCCTTATGATTTTGCGACTCAGGAGCGTCTTGATTTGCTCACCCAAGCATTCCAAAGTCAAGGAGTAGATGGAAATACCGCACATCAACAAGCATTAGCAGTGGTGAGTCAAACTGTCGATATTCAAGCTACAATTCTTTCCTTTGAGGATATTTTTCGAGTGGTAGGATTAGCATTTTTTTGTTCTTTACCTCTGTTGCTACTTTTAGGTAAAAATCGCAGTAAAAGTTCTGTTCCTAACTCAATTCATTGAAGTTTTTTTTAATTCCAATTAACTAAAAAAGTGCCAGCAGCAATCAAGCTATTATTATGAAACTCGACTCAAAGCACCTTCCCTCGTAAAACCCCGTCAGGTTTATATTTACCGTCCTGATGTTCCAGAGTGTTTGGATCGTCCGATTACAGTTAGTGGTGAACCTGTTTGGCCGGGATTTCTGTTAGACATGACTGAGATTTGGTAAGCTGTATAAACCTATATTTTGAGGATCTGAATTATGGTTTTATCTCCTTTAATCTTAAAAATGCCCTCAACTGTTCAAATGAATGATGAGCAGTTTTTTGACTTCTGTCAAATTAATCGAGATTTACGCATTGAAAGAACTAAAACAGGAGAAGTGATTATTATGCCGCCCACTGGTTCAGAAACCGGAAACCGCAATGGTGATATCTTTGGTCAGTTGTGGGTGTGGGCAAAAAAAGATCAGACTGGGATTACTTTTGATTCTAGTGCTGGATTTACTCTCTCTTCTGGTCAAACTCTTTCACCAGATGCGGCTTGGATTAAGTTAGAAAGGTGGAATGTTTTATCACCTGAAGAACGAGAAAAATTTGCCCCGATTTGTCCTGATTTTGTGGTGGAATTAAGATCGCCTAGCGATAGTTTGAAATCCCTGAAGGAAAAAATGCAGGAGTATATTCAGGAGGGAGTGAAACTAGGTTTGTTAATTGACCGCAAACCTCGTCAGGTTTATATTTACCGTCCTGATGTTCCAGAGGAGTGTTTGGATCATCCGACTACAGTTAGTGGGGAACCTGTTTTGCCGGGATTTGTGTTAGACTTGACGGAGATTTGGTAGTTGATATCAAGGTTATGCAGGTTTTCAATCCCTTGATGAGCAATGGATGAAAGTGATGGCGTTGTATGCTGCAACTCATCGTTTGGAATCAATGATAGTATTTCAGACACAGTATTTTTTCCTATATAACCAATCTGAACCAGACGATGGTCCAGAATTCAGTAAAAAGGTAGGAGATGCCATCTTACACAAAAGCATTTCAAGCCGATCATTTAGATGCTGCGGAAATTGTTGTAATTACAGTTTGAGTGACAAGACGGTGTGAATTTGAACCTCAGCCGTCAGAAGTTTATGCACAGGACAGCGATCGGCAATCTCCAACAGTCGCTGCTGTTGCTCAGTCGTCAGGACGCCGACAAGCTGAAGATTTGCATGGATGACTGGGGAATTCTCGACTTTCTCAAGGCTACAATCAACATTGACATCCTCTAATTCCCAGCCCTTACGGGCAGCATACATCTTGACAGTAATCGCTTTGCAAGCCCCTAGTCCTGCTAGAATCCACTCAAAGGGCGTTGGCCCTGTATCGTTACCACCTAAATCTGGTGGTTCATCGGCAAACAGATGAAATTGACGAATGGCAATATCTTGTCCCAAAGGGGAGGCATTTGATGAAACTCGCACGGATGTCATTGTGGTTAAACTGATCAACACTTTGTGTAAATAGCATATCAGCTTTTGATCCCAGTTCTATATTTGTCTGGGAAATCAGAAAATTTCCATCACTAGATAACTATTTAAAGTTTCTATTGAGGGGGAATTTTGGACGATCGCTTTCAATCTGGGTCAATAATCCTTTGACGCACCATAAATCAGGATAAAATTGTGGGCAGGCATATCCACTATCTCTTTCAATGTCAGCCCATATCTATTAGCAGCTTTGGTTATATCAGCAACATCCTTAAGTCCCCATTCTGGCACACCGTAAGAACGAAGACCTGTATCAAATTCTTCGTTTGATGGCGTGGTAAATGTACCATTCACTTTAAAAGGACCATAGATATAGAGTACACCATTCTCTGTCAGAAAATTGGCTGCAATCTGTGCTAGCCCATCAGCAATTTCAACCGGGGCAACTTGAAAAACATTAATCAAGAAAATCGCCGCAAATTTTTGTCCATCTAAAGCTGACCAGGTTTGTGGTTGGGTTAAATCTATTTGAATTGGTGGTTTGACATTATTAACTTGAGTTGTTTGGGTCAGTTGTTGGATATTCTCAAACACCTCTTCTTCTAAATCTGAGGGCTGAAATGTTAAATGGGGAAAATGAGGTGCAAAATAGTGAAGGTGCATTCCACTCCCAGAAGCAATTTCCAAAATCTGTGCTTCAGTAGTCGGAAATTTCTCCTTGAATACATCCAAAATCGGAGCGCGGTTGCGATGACCAGCCCAGGCAACATAAGGGCTTAAAGGATGGGGATTAATAGGGGGCTTCTCTACTAGAGAAGGGGGTACTTCTCGTTGAGCGTTTTCTAAGGTAGACATTAGTAACTCCTGTTTTTGTACTAAGTGGATGTGGTGAAATTATTAGGAATCCGCCAAATAGAAAGGAGAAGACATCCCAATACTGGCTTGCTTCGTTACCTCACCATCGAATATTTTGACACTAAGGTTTCCATTGACTTGCTTAGTAAAGGGTATTAATAAACCGTCAATGTACTGTTGAGCAGATTCAATGGAATCAAATTCATAAAATCCACCAACGGAATTTGTGTTGATGCCACTTAACCATGTTTTTGATTTTAATCCCGGAAATTTTTTCATCTCTGGATTGATGGGCACCCAGTCAATTTCAGTGAATGGAATTGACACTTGATACTCAGCATAAAGAAATACTTTGCTCACCAAAATCAACCTCTAATTCTATAATTTTGCGTAAAATCCCAAGTTCAACAATCAGTAGGGACGTACAACAATATGCTCCTCCCCATTTTGATTACTCAGTCTGAGCCAGAGATTAAATACTATCGTATAATACTGTTTATCGATAGACTTATCGTACAAAAGCAGAAATTCTTAATATTACTTCTTTGAAAGTGTTATCTAAGTAACAATATTTCTGTTCAATGTAAACTTTTTACTCGGAGGAGATGTGATGTCTATCCAAGAAGTGATTGGGGGCAATGGTATTCGCCTTCATGTTGAAGAAGTCGGCAATCCAAAGGGTCAAGCTATTCTGTTTATTCACGGGTTTTCTCAGAATCTATTAACTTGGCGTAAACAATTAGATTCCAGTCTGGCTCAGGATTTCCGATTAGTCGCAATTGATTTACGCGGACATGGATTGTCCGAAAAACCAACAGATGCTTATGGAGATTCTAAATTGTGGGCAGATGATATTCAGGCAGTGCTCACAACCTTAAAACTGGATCGCCCAGTTCTTAGTGGTTGGTCCTATGGTGGGGTGATTATTAGTGACTATGTGCGAATTTATGGCGATCGCCAATTAGGAGGTATCCACTTTGTTGGTGCCTTAACGAAATTGGGAGATGCTTTGTTACCACTGTTAGGAAAAGAGTTTGTTGACCAGGTTCCTGGCTTTTTCTCTAATGATGCGATCGCTAGTTCCCAAGCACTCCAAAAACTAGTCCGACTAATTACCCATGAAGCCTTGCCACCAGAGGAGTTCTACTACACCTTGGGATATAATACAATTGTCCCTCCCTACGTCCGAGCAGGATTATTATCGCGATCGCTAACGAATGATGATCTTTTACCAACTTTCAAGGTTCCGGTTCTGATTACCCACGGTGAATTAGATGAAATTGTGCTGCTCGGTGCTGCTAAAGAACACGCGGAATTGATTAGCCATGCTCAACTCTCTGTGTATGCAAAAATAGGTCATGCTCCTTTTTGGGAAGATAGTGATCGATTTAACCGTGAGCTATATGATTTTGTTAAACAGCTTGCGTAATTTATGACAACGATCGCTTTGATTATCGGGGCGGGCAGTGGATTGAGTGCTGCCCTGGCCCGCTTGTTGGTAACAGAAGGAATGACTGTCGTGTTGGCTGCACGCCAGATTGATAAGCTCATTGATCTAGCCCAAGAAATTGGCGCTAGTCGTTTTATCTGTGATGCGTCAAAACCAGATGAGGTAGAGCAGTTATTTAGTCAAGTTGAACAGCAGTTAGGTGTACCCACCGTGGTGGTTTATAATCCTGCTTTACGAGTTTCGGGAGCATTGATCGACTTAGACCCCGTAGAAGTTCTCAACGCCATCGAGATTAATGCCTATGGTGGTTTTTTGGTAGCGCAAGCAGCCGCAAAACGGATGCTACCCATGGGAGGAGGAGCAATTTTTTTCACGGGGGCGTCTGCTAGCGTTAAAGGATATCCCCGCTCTGCTCCCTTTGCGATGGGGAAATTTGCCCTGCGAGGGTTGGCTCAAAGTATTGCTCGTGAACTAGCTCCTCAAAATATTCATGTAGCTCATTTTGTGATCGATGGGGCTATTCGTTCGGATACGCGCTCTGTACCAATTGATCAACCAGATAGTTTGCTAGACCCAGAAGCGATCGCTCAAAGCTATCTCCATATTTTGCGTCAACCACGCAATGCTTGGACTTGGGAAATTGAATTACGCCCCTGGGTTGAGCCATTTTAAACCAGTATTTATGATCAATAGTCTGGACACTGATCGCCAATTCCTAATCACCTATTTTACTATTTCATCTCGTGGCTCAATATTCTTTTTTCCTCCAGTCGGAGTTAACTCCGAAGGGGGAGAATTGACCGGACCCCATTGATTTAACAAACTATTTAATAAATTATCTTGTTCAGCCCGAAATTCCTCTAAATTATCCCCAACATTCATAATTGCTACCCATACTGGTCCATTGGTTTGAGTGGGAATTGCTCCAGCGATCGAAGCAACTTGATTTAATGTCCCAGTTTTGACTACTGATAATTCAGGAATTTTACGACCGTTTAATACTCCTAAATCTCGTCCTGCGATCGCGAATACATCAGCAATAGTTAAATGATAAGGTTTCAAAAACAGGTCGATCGCTTGAAATATCCCGACCGCAGCTCGGGGAGAAATTTTATTTTCTGGACCTAATCCTGAACCATTAATTAATTGAATTTCTGTTGCAGGAACACCAACAGCTTCTGCTGCTTTTTGAGCGACTACTTTCCCTCCACCTACAGAATCAGCTAACATTTGTGCCATCATATTATTACTATACATATTCATCTTTTTTACCAATTCAGCTAAAGGTAAAGAACGATGACGTACCAATAGTTTTAAAGATCCAGGTGGTGAATTTACTACCTGGACTAATCCAGCAATTACAATCTTTGGTTTCGGAGTATTTGGAGGTAAAGTCAGATACTGTTGTTCAGCTTCAGAATTCCAAAGTTCACTATTTAAACCTTGTTTCAGTAAATTTCCTGCTAAATCTGGGGTAGTTTCAAAATTCATATAAAACTTACCGACTATGACCAGATTTCCTTTGACTTTTTTAATACCTATTTGATTGAGAACATTACCAAGAGCAACTGCTTCTTCCCACACAAAAAATGGATCTTCTCCTCCTTGGATCACCAAATTACCTTGTAATTCTCCATTTTCAATCGGTCCAGTTGCGCTGACTAAAGTGATAAACTGATGCTCCGGTCCCCAGGTTTTTAATGCGACTAAAGTAGTTGCTGATTTAGTTACTGATGCTGCTGGTAAAGGTACTGTACCTTGATAATTAGCTAACAATTGATTCTCAGTTTGAATCCAGATTCCTTGATTAGTTTTAGCTGCTCCTAAAGCAATGATACTTTTGACAAATTGCTGAACTTCTGTATTAATAGCTGTGTTTGGATTAGCTGGTGCTAAAGGAGTTATTTTCGGTTCTGGTGGCTCAATTTTTGTTACTGTTTTCGGTTGATTCTCTGGTGAACGTAAAGTGTCTGTCGGAGATAAGGTTTTGCGTTCACCAGAACATCCTCCTAAAAATGTTAGCAAAGTCAGCGATAATATTGCAGCTACAGGAAAGTTTCTCAGCATTATTTGTTTTTTCACTATAAATTCCAGCATTCTAAAAACCGAGTTGTTTAACCAGAAACCCCTCTCCTAAAAGGAAAGGGGAGCAAGATTGACTCACTATTTAATCTCCCATCAATTTAATCATCTGAATTACTCCCCCTTCCCTTGTAGGGAAGGGGGTTGGGGGGTTAGGTCGGGTTTATTTTGGAGTTTTATTGACATCCTCTAAGATTATTACTGATTTCGATCCATTCACGAGAAAAATTATGTTCATCCGGTCTAATTTTCCTTCCACCTAGTTCAGGATGTCTTTGATAAAAAATCGAGTCAACTACAGCATCACATCTTCTGATTTGATCCCATTCTTGAATTAAATCAGTTTCATTGGGTCTAATTTTTCTACTATTTAATTCCGGATGTTTTTCATAAAAAATCCGATCTGCTATATTATCTAGTACTTGGCTACTTGAATAGTCCTGATCTTGTACTAATAAACTTGGTGATGATAAGTGTTCAGCGTTCACCCGTTGGTTAGGTAAAAATACGCTGATCGCTCCGATCGCTCCTGCTAAAACCAATATTTTTCCCCAACAAGGATTCATAAATTTACCTCTAACCAGATTTTATTCCAATTGGTAAAAATTTACCGTCGCGAGTCTAGTGGTCTAGCTACTATAATACCAACACTATCCTCAACTCGGTCTACATAAGTCTGTAAATCTGGTGCAATTCGTACCGATCCACTTGGAGAAGCATGAATTAAACCAATATTTTCTTTTGAAGTCCGATAAACCAGTCCAGTATGAGTGACATCAAGTCCCTTGATATCTGTCGCGATCGCAATAATATCACCCGGTTGTAACCGATTATATATCCTACTAACCTGGCTGCGAGGAATATAATTAATCCTTAAGCTTTCTAAGTTAGTTTCCATATCCACAATACACTGGTAGGTACTATTACTATTTTTCAGTTGGGGATAACTGTCTTTGTGTTTACTCATAAAATTGAGTTGCTTGGGCAAATTTACCCCTCCTAATTCCTTGGTAATGTTCGCAACGTTACCACGCTTTTGATTATCTGCAATCCAATCAGAAAAATAGTGTAATCGACTGCAATATCCGTTCAGTTTCCCATCACGATAACGTTGGTTTTCAATGTGGTCTACAAAAGTTTCATATTGATAATCTTGCACAGCTACTCCCCGAGCGATCGCGAGAACTGTTTCGACAAATAATACACAGTCAAATCCAGCTAGAGATACCACCAGCTTTTCTTCTTTAGTTTGATCTAATAACCCTTCTTGATAGGGTGTACCAATTAACTCATCTGCGATCGCTTGCATAATTTCTCCAAATGGACGATCGCTTAATTTACGGTTAAAAGCTTGAATTACTTTTTGAAAACGCGCTTTATTTTCTGAATTTTCCTGGTCAACTAAAGTGAGAAAATGGCTAGAATTTGGGAAAATTTGTTTAGCGTTCAGGGATTTTTTTTGCTCTTTATAGGTAAAATTAGGCAATGGCTCTATTTTCGCTGAAGCGGGAAAAATAGAGCTTCCGTTATCAACAAAAATTAACCCGACTACGCCCAAACCTAAGATTTTTTTAATCACGTCTGCTGGTGATAGCAATGGTATATTATGTTAGCTTATCAAAATTAGCAATCTCATCCTCATCGATCTTGATTTCAGGCTGTAATTAGTCAACGTGCAACAGGGAATTGGGTCGGATCTGACTAACCGTAGGGAGAATATCAATTTGCCAACCCGTCAGACGAACTGCTAGACGGATATTTTGTTGGTCTTCTCCGATCGCTACAGGTAATTGAGATTCAGGAACAAACACCACTGCTTTCTTAGACTCAGGATCGGTAATCACCACCTGATCCACTTGTGCTGGAGTCAGTGCATTAGCAATATAAGTAGCTGGATCATCTGACCAGCGGAGGATCTCAATATTTTCTCCTCTCAATTCTGCGACTAATGCGAGCAAATGGGAATTTCCCTCACCCAAACAAATCGCAACGGGATCTAAAGCTGGATCGGCTGTATCGACCGCAATTTTACTACGAGAAGCGATCGGTGTATTTAGAATGGCATCACGTACAGTACCCTTAATCAGGACAATTTCTTGTTGAATTTCTGGAACTTCGCTAGTGATCAATCCCGAAACTAAATGAGAACTAGCTCGCGAAACACGTAATAGTGGACCAGAACGAGGTGTTTCAGCTACCCTTTTTAAATAAACCTTAAACATCACATTTGGTTCATAATTATCTTTAGGCATCCGTTCATACATAGGTAACTCAGCTTCAACTTCTGGTGTACCTAACCCACTACTGACCGCAAAAATCACCCCACGTCGATCTAAACGTAATACTCGAGCGGACAGAACACTTCCTTGCAACTGAGCAAAATGTGCTTGTACAATTTTAAATTGTTGCTCTTGCAGTTTTTGGGTAAGTACCTGTTTAGTTTGTAAAACTGCCAAACGACCAAAATCATCTTGTTTGGGTGTTACATCCACCAGCAAAGTATCCCCTACCTGAGCCGAAACTGCACTAGAGGGTAGTTTTTTCCAAGCAATCTCCTGATCTGGATTAGTTACCGTTTCCACCACAGTTTTACTAGCGACCACCCGAAAACCTTCAGCTTTTAAGTCCAGCTTGACTCGAAAATTGGTCAAATCTTCATTTTCTAGTTGGGGATTGTTCATCCCCTTTCCCCGACGATAACGCTGATATCCAGTCAACAGCGCTTCTTCTAAAACTGCTTGGACTACCAAAAAGGGTAAATTTCTTTCTTTACTCAGACTTTCGATCAACATCTTCAGTCCAGGTAAACTTACCATTGACATAAATATCTTCTCCGCACATACTCTGGCTGTTGGTCTAATTAACTTCAGATCAGTTAAAATAAATTAACAAAATTATCATCGGCTTTAATTATCGCCTTGAAATTTTCCATGACCGTCATCCCCTCTCCCCAACCTAAATTAATTTTCTATCCCCCTCAAACCGTAGCACGAGCGGAGCGTGCCATGCGTTGTGCCCCTTTTAAATTAAAATTTCTGATGACCATGCGTTCTACCAGTATTTCTTTAGCTAGTTTAGCTGGTGAATCTGGCTTCACCAATGGATATACTCAATCTCCGATCGCTGAATTAACCGTAGAAAGAGCTTTACTCTGGTTAATTCAAGTTGGGATTTTAAGACGAGAAGTAGATGGTCAGGGGATTACTGATAGTTTTCGTCTAACTCCGTTAGGTCGTCAATTATTAGAAAAATATCACCTGGAACAGGTTATTCCTCCTCCTTCCTTAGCCGATCGCATTCTGAATACCTTAAGTAAATGGTTCAGACTATGGTGATTTGAGATTTGAGATAGTTAATTTAAGGTAAAGTTTAAAAATTTTATGAAAGCAATTATGGTAGTGGGAACTACTTCCCACGCGGGCAAATCACTGATTACTACTGCTTTGTGTCGTATTCTCTCACGTAATGGTTGGCGCGTGGCCCCTTTTAAGGGCCAAAATATGGCGCTGAATTCCTATGTTACTAATAATGGTGGTGAAATTGGCTATGCTCAAGCAGTCCAAGCATGGGGAGCTGGGATCAATCCTGTAGTGGAAATGAACCCAATTTTACTCAAACCTCAAGGGGATATGACTTCCCAGGTAATTATTAAGGGTAAAGCGGTTGGTACTGCCAATGCTAGTACCTACTATGAACAATATTTTGACTTAGGTTGGCAAGCAATTCAAGATTCTTTACGACGGTTAGAAGAAGACTTTGACTTTCTAGTCTGTGAAGGTGCAGGTAGTCCTGCTGAAATTAATCTCAAACATCGCGATTTAGCTAATATGCGGATCGCTAAATACTTAAATGCACCAACTTTACTGGTAGTTGACATTGATCGAGGTGGCTCTTTTGCCCATGTTGTTGGTACTTTGGAGTTATTAGAACCGGAAGAACGAGATCTAATTAAAGGAGTTATTTTTAATAAATTCCGAGGACAGCGTTCTATTCTTGATCCTGGACTAAAATGGTTAGAAGAACGGACGGGAATTCCCGTGATTGGAGTTATTCCCTGGATTGAAGAATTATTTCCAGCTGAAGACTCGCTCTCTTTGTTTGAACGAAATGCCAAAAAACCCCTCAGTGAGCTGACGATCGCTGTAATTCGGTTACCGCGTATTTCTAATTTTACTGATTTCGATCCTTTAGAAGCTGAACCCACTGTAACAGTTAAATATATCAGTCCCAAAGAATCTTTAGGTCATCCTGACGCAGTGATTATTCCTGGTGCAAAAACTGCGATCGCGGACTTATTAGTAATTCAAAAAACTGGGATAGCAGAAGAAATCAAAAACTATGTTACGGCTGGAGGTACAGTAATTGGTATTTGTGGAGGATATCAAATGTTAGGTGAAGCTCTCGCTGACCCAGACGGATTAGAAGGACAAGAAGGACGTTTTTCTGGTTTAGGTCTTTTACCTGTAAAAACTGTGATTACTCCTCAGAAAATAGTGCGTCAGCGTCAGGTAACTTCTAATTATCCTCAATCCGGGTTACCTGTCGCTGGGTATGAAATTCATCAAGGACGTACTGTCGTGATAGATTCTCCTCATATAAACCCTTTATTTGATGATCCAAATTTAGGGGTAGTTGATACTAATCAAGCTGTTTGGGGTACTTATCTCCATGGTATATTTGATAATGGAGCTTGGAGACGTGCTTGGTTAAATCGTCTCCGTCAACAACGAGGTTTACATTCTTTACCCACAGGAATTGCTAATTATCGTGAAGATAGAGAAGCTACTTTAGATGCTTTAGCTGATATTGTTGCAGCTAATTTAGATTTAAAATCAATCATTATGTGATTCATCAAAATCGAACCGATCTTCTACATCCACACTGGGGGGTTTAACCTGATGACAAAAATTTCTTTTTTACCAAATAATGTTACCATTGAAGCAGAACCAGGAGAGTCAATTTTAGCCGTAGCTCAACGTGCTGGGGTGTTTATTCCTACTGGTTGTTTAATGGGTTCTTGTCATGCTTGTGAAGTAGAAATTGATGAGGAACTTACTATTTGCGCTTGTATTACTTCTGTCCCAGAAAAGCGATCGCATTTAACGGTTAATATCTCTACTGACCCAACCTGGTAATTGCCAGAAATGGATAATAGTTAATTTCCTGATTATTCGAGAAATAATTAATTATTACCCATTCTGAATTTAGGACTTAGATTGAGCCGCGATCGCATAATCTTTAAACCGATTCAAATCAGCTTGAATTGTCGATTCCACAATTTGTCCTAAAAATAGATTATCCATTAATTGACCGAGGAAACCAGGAATATGATAAGCTACAGTGAGTCTGACTATGCTACTATCATGTCGATCATAAAAGCGAATAGCACCTCGATTTGGTAAACCATCTACTGATTCCCATTGAATAATTTGATGAGGAACGTTTTTCAAGATCCGGGAAATCCAAGCAAATTCAAATCCACCACTAGCAAGTTTCCAACGAGAAAGTTCTGGATGATCTTCTAAAATCTTAACTGATTCAATCCATTTCATCCAACGGGGCATTTGTTCTAAGTCAGACCAGAGATTCCAGACTAAATCAATGGGAACCTCTACTTCTACCTGGACGCTATGTTCTAACCAATTTGACATTTTTACTCTCAGAAATAATCAAACAGCCCTGCATATAAATTTATTCTGATTGATTTAAAATTGCTTTTGCTGCTTGTTTACCAGAAATTGTCGCACCTTCCATACTATCGATATAATCTTGCTGAGTATAACTACCAGCTAGAAAAAAATTCGATACAGGGGTTTTTTGGGGAGGACGGTAAAGATCCATACCTGGTGCTTCCCGATAGAGAGATTGAGCGAGTTTGACGACACTATACCAAGTCAGATTGAGTTCCCGAGCAGATGGAAATAAATCTCGGACTTGTTTAAGTACATGGTCTGCGATCGCTTGATTATTTTCTTTAATAAATGGATCTCCTGGAGTCAAAACCAATTGTAACAAAGAACCCTGTCCGGAACGATAATAATTACTAGGGCTAGTTAAGGCTAAATCTGCAAAACAAGAAAAATCTGCATCCGGAGTATACAGCAGATTATCCATTCCCGCAGCTTCGGTTAATTGTTGACGCTTTTCGCGATCGTGCAATTCTGTCACCCATCCATCAAATCTTAATTGTACTGTGGCAACGGGAACAGTATCTAATTTATAAATATTGTCAAATTCTGCCCATTTGCGCCATTGTGGTGGTAAAATTTTTTGAGTTCCTGGTACATCACAAGCACAAACATAAGCATCTGCGGTAATAGTTTCTTCTGTTTCACCACTAGCTACTACTATTCCTGTTACCTGAGTTTTTTCATTGTCGTCAGTAAACAAAATCTCTCGGACTCGACGACGAGTATAGATTTTAGCACCTTTGGCTTCTAAATATTTAATGATGGGTTGATGTAAATATTCATCAGGAGAACCAGTCAGCATTCGTAATACAGATGCTTCAGTTTTAGCTGCAAAAAACTGGAAAATTGTCAACATACATCGAGCGGAAATATTTTCACAATCAATAAAACCCAAAGCATAAGCGATCGGGTTCCACATTTTTTTGAGACTACTATTATTACCACCATGTTGACGAAACCAGTCAGCAAAGCTGATCCGATCTAATGCGCGGATGGTTTTCATTGCACCATCAAAGTCAATTAAACCGCGCACAATGGGACTGGTTCCTAGTGCGATCGCATTTTGGATTTTATCGGAGAGGGACAATTGGGAGGTGGTGAAAAATGCTTTTAATCCATGAAAAGGGGCTCCTGTGATAAACCGAAAATCTAATTCTCCGGTAATTCCACCGCGATTTACAAATATATGGGTATGTTCTTTTAATTTGAGGTGAGATAATGCTCCAACTTTTTTCATTAAGTCGAATAATTGATAATAGCAACCAAAAAAGACGTGCAAACCCATTTCAATATGATTACCATCACCATCAATCCAACTACCGACTTTACCCCCAACAAAGGGACGGGACTCAAATATTTCCACTTGATGACCAGCATCCACCAAATCGATAGCTGTGGACATTCCTGCTAGTCCCGCTCCCGCGATCGCAACCCGCATTTTCCTTACCTTAATGATTATTTTACCTATTTTAACCTACTGCTTTCTTTTTGGGCGATCGCCGTGCTAATTTTGTCCCAACCAGAAATTATAGTTTTGTCCAGCACAGTACCCCGGGAAATTTGCCATATTAGCGATCGCTATCCGATGAGAACATAGACAAGGAAATACTATATATACCTATGATTTATTACACGCAGAAGAAGAGCCAATGATCATTGTGATGGTCATCATTTTGGTGATATGTGTCACCAAGACAAGTGGGATGCAATCACCTCAATCGAAAGGAAGAATCACATGTAAGCATAGACCTGGATCATCGTCTGAACTAGATTTTAGCTTCATGATCAGAGCATAGGTGAATCAATCAGTAAACCTAATTCCTCTAAAAATAATTCTAAAAATATCACCCAAGGAGAACATCAAAGTCATGAATATCAAACTACTCGCCACCTTAACCTTAGTCAGCACCGCAGCTCTTCTAGTTGCCCAAAAACCCGCCAGTGCGATTAACTTCACCAGTGGTGGTACAGCCGTTAGTGGACAAGGTTTAGAAACCAGTGTAGTTGGGGCTACTACCATTGATTTAAACAATGGTTTCCCCACTACCGGAAATGCTACCTTCACTGGCTACAACTCTACTAGCTTAGTTACAGGTGGAAAAGTTAATGACCATGGTAACCCTGCGGGTGACAACTCCCAATATATGACCATTACTCCAGTTGGCTATAATACCGCAGGTGCTACAGGTAGTGTCACGATTAACTTTGCTAATGCGATCGACTACTTCGGAATGTACTGGGGTTCTGCGGATAACTACAACCAAATCTCTTTTTATAACGGTAGTACCCTGTTAGCGACCTACGGTGGTGGTGATTTAGCTGGAAAAGCCGATGGTAGCTGGACAGGTGCTGAAGCTAACTTCTTTGCTAACTTCTATGCTGACCCTGGTCAAGACTTCACCTCAGTGAAACTTTCAGCCACAGGTGTTGCTTTTGAAAGTGATAACTATGCTTACAAAGAAGCTGTTCCTGAACCCGCTACTATTCTAGGAACCATCGGGTTTGGTGCTTTTGCTGCTTATTCTCGCAAACGGAAACAACAAGCTTAATTTTTCTGCTAAGTGAAATCTCTATCTGAATACCGTGTCTTCAAAGGAAAGATGCGGTATTTTTTGTGATTGAAATCATTAATATATTTTGCGATTTTCCTTGAACTGAGTTAAGTTGGAGTGAAACATGACAAACTATCATATAATATACGATGGCAACTGCAATCTTTGTGTGACGTTAGTGAAATTGCTAGTAAGTTTAGATCAAGACAAAATATTCCAATATACACCCATGCAAGATGAATTGACATTAAAACAGTTTAGTATTACTGCCCAAGATTGCGCCATGGGAATGATTTTGATAGATGGTAATACACCAGAAAGACGCTGGCAAGGTAGTAATGCGGCTGAAGAAATAGGTTGCTTATTGCCCATGGGTAGTGTTTTTGTAGAGGCTTATCGTGCTTTACCAGGTTTTAAATGGGCTGGCGATCGCATATATGAACAAGTCCGAGATCACCGCTACGCTTTATTTGGCCAACGGGACCATACCTATTACTGCTGCACAAAACCATAATCATTATAGCTAATTTTATGGTAATTTCTGCACCAGATATCAATATCATAGTAGATATTTGTGATCGCGATCGCATTTTCGTGGATATTCCCGCTAGTCCTAATAGTCTTGACTAACAAGCAAAAAGCAGAAGTATGATTAATTTGTTTGTCCAATGCTTCTGCCCACAACCCAAACGAGATGCTTTATATATATGAGTTTAATTTCCCAGATCAGTTCAGAGGATAGTTATCAATGTTCTAAATCCTCTACAACACAATAGTTGTAGTCTGTTTTTAAAGTTACGATGAAATTCTGTAAAGAATCAGTAAAAGTGCTAACGCTTCATTATTCTTAAAAAGCAAATAATTCGCCAATCCTTTACAACATAATGCTTTCAGCCTTAATTAAAATTTTATTTAGTGAAAAAATTTAAGTGTATTTAAGATTACATTTAAAGTCAAGATAAAGCAAACTGTAAAGAGTCTGTAAAAACATCCAAAAGTCGGATCAACGCCAAACAAATGACATACAGTTAAGTTGTGGGAAGAAAAGTTCATTAAAAACTAGACCAAACAAAAGTTTTTATGTGCCCATGACCATCAACCTAATAGCTCTAAAAATAATTCTAAAAATATCACCCAAGGAGAACATCAAAGTCATGAATATCAAACTACTCGCCACCTTAACCTTAGTCAGCACCGCAGCTCTTCTAGTTGCCCAAAAACCCGCCAGTGCGATTAACTTCACCAGTGGTGGGACAGCGGTTAGTGGACAAGGTTTAGAAACCAGTGTAGTTGGGGCCACTACCATTGATTTAAACAATGGTTTCCCCACTACCGGAAATGCTACCTTCACTGGCTACAACTCTACCAGCTTAGTTACAGGTGGAAAAGTTAATGACCATGGTAACCCTGCGGGTGACAACTCCCAATATATGACCATTACTCCAGTTGGCTATAAAAATAGTGGTGCCACAGGTAGTGTCACGATTAACTTTGCTAATGCGATCGACTACTTCGGAATGTACTGGGGTTCTGCGGATAACTACAACCAAATCTCTTTTTATAACGGTAGTACCCTGTTAGCGACCTACGGTGGTGGTGATTTAGCTGGAAAAGCCGATGGTAGCTGGACAGGTTCAGAAGCTAACTTCTTTGCTAACTTCTATGCTGACCCTGGTCAAGACTTCACCTCAGTGAAACTTTCAGCCACAGGTGTTGCTTTTGAAAGTGATAACTATGCTTACAAAGAAGCTGTTCCTGAACCCGCTACTATTCTAGGAACCATCGGGTTTGGTGCTTTTGCTGCTTATTCTCGCAAACGGAAACAACAAGCTTAATTTCCCGGCTAAGTGAAATCTCTATCTGAATACCGTGTCTTCAAAGGAAAGATGCGGTATTTTTTTTGTGATTGAAATCATCAGTATATTTAGCTATTTTGCTGCCACTCCTCATAAGAAATACGTGGAAGATATAAACGATCTGCTGTACGGCAATAGTAAGACGGAGATCCAAGTCTACCAATTGGAGCAAAACCATTAATATGTAAGCGATCGCCAAGAAGATGATCAGCAATATGGAACATAACAACTTGCCCGATTATAAGTGTATAAATTCCTAGGGGTTGTTGACTGTGCAGTACACATTCCAAACTTACTTGAGCTTCAGCTACGCGAGGAACCTTAACCCGCTTTGATGCGGCTGAATGCAATCCAACCGCAGTGAGTTCGCTTTCTTCTGTCGGAAAATTGGCAGCAGAAATATTCATTGCATTCAACAAATCTTCTGTTACTAAATTAACCACGAACTCACTACTTGAAATAATATTTGTCGCTGTATCTTTTTTGCTACCATCATCTTTATTGCCGATACTGATAATTAGGTATAATGGGTCACTTCCTATTGCATTAAAGAAACTGTATGGTGCGAGATTGATTACACCCTCAGAATTTTGTGAAGTTATCCAAGCGATCGGGCGTGGAATAATAAGATTTGTCAACAACTTGTAGTTATCTTGAGAAGTGTTTGAGTTTGGATCGATGTACATGAGGAATAGTCACCTTTTTAATTATCTGGATATATATTGAATTTGCTGTTAATTCATCTTACCTTTAACTACCAGATAAATTGAGCCAGGTAGCCAGAGGATAATAATTTGGGGAAATTTAGAAAAGTCACCTCGATGAGCGCCTTCAATAAGTGTAAAGACACAACACACTATACTAAATACTCCCAAAATTCGCAAGGTTAGAGGGCGAACTTTAGGAAAAAAACAGGTACTAGCAATTATCCCAAGCAATCCGAAAATAAAAAAAACTCCTGCAATAAATTTAGGACGCTGATCGGGTGGTAATGCTGCAAATTTTTCTGGTACTGACATGAATAATAAGATCCCTGCTAAGATGGTGAGGATACCAAGGATATTCCAAGTTGTTTTGCTCATATCTGTCCTAGTTATCAAAAATTTCTTCTAGATTATCTTCAGGAAAAAATAGCATAAAAACTTTACATTCTTTATCCTGTAGGTTATTTTTGAAGCGCGATCGCACTCTTATAAAGGCATAATGCGATCGCATTTAACTGTCAGATCGCAGAAGATTAGAATACTGACGTTATATTCACGATAATTTTTCAGGTTTTTTCAGAATGGGAATATCAATCATCTTCATCTGGTGGAGCAGTAAGGATTTCAAATACTAGAGAACCACCAAATTCTTTACGATCATCGATCGCGCCTACTCTGGTGGAAATTTCTTTAGCTTTTTCTACTTCTCCTAACCGGGCCCAGATTAAACCAGATGCAGCATAAGCATTTAGATAAAGTCGGATTTGGGAATCATCTTTGCGACTGACTAGAATAGGTTGTAGTTGATCCCATTCTTGGGGTAATTGGGCTAATTTTTGTACTTTAGTTAGAACTGTTTCTGCAATCCGCAATGCTAGCTGGTTATTATGTTTGTAAAAGAAGTAGCGGTAAGCCGACACTAGCACATCTAGGTTATCCTCTGCTAGTTCTAATGCTTCATTGATGTATTTTTCCGATAATGCAGTATCTTCCCAGTTGTCAATTGCCAGCTTTAGTAATTCCTTAACTTCCGCTGGAGCTGCATACCAGGATAAGGAGTTGCGATCGCTATCTTCCCTGGGGAAAATATTTTCGTCAGATTGAGATGTCATAAAAAATCCTCATTAATTATCAATCGCTAATTATTATAACCCCCGAATAATTTGAAAACCTAACTATCTGTAGTCCGCATTACTGACCCAGTAAGTTTGTAGATGTGCAGTGCCAGGTATCGGAAAGATAGAAAGCGTGAAAGGTGCGATCGCGTTTTCCCTTAAATTATAATTAGAACTGCCGATCGCATTGCTATTTAATAATGATCTTGTTTTTGGGAGATATCGGCAAAGAAGGGCGAAGCATTCGGATATAATATTAACGAGTTTGAATCAATAATTATCGCCCGAATGCTTCGCCCCTACAGGGAATTGAACCGGATTGGATGATAATTTATTTATAGCGAACCTAAATGAAACGTGAACAGAACCCTTCGACAGGCTCAGGGCAAGTTTTGTCCGGATTCGTAGGGGCAAAGCATTCCGGCAGATCAGTGATGGGATAAATCCAGAAAACTATGACCGGAATGCTTTGCCCTCGGCCAATTATGAATCAAACAGATTAACCATAACAGGAATATTGGATTTATCCTAAACGATCGCCCGCTCATCAATTATATATTTTCGATCGCGACCAAGTTATCTTTAAAATTCGCACGCTAGGGAATATATGACACAGAAATCTTAGCATGATTGTGAACAATAGGCGATCGCTAATTTATCAGTACAGGATCGCTCAATAGGGATCAGTTAAGATTTTTTTTGGGAGATATCGGCGAAGAAGGGCGAAGCATTCGGATATAATATTAACGCCCTTCGACTACGCTCAGGGTAAAGGTTTAAGTTATAAATGATCGCCCGAATGCTTCGCCCCTACAGGGAATTGAACCGAATTGGATGATAATTTATTTATAGCGAACCTAAATGAAACATCAACAGAATTTTGTCCGGATTCGTAGGGGCAAAGCATTCCGGCAGATCAGTGATGGGATAAATCCAGAAAACTATGACCGGAATGCTTTGCCCTCGGCCAATTATGAATCAAACAGATTAACCATAACAGAAATATTGGATTTATCCTAAACGATCGCCCGCTCATCAATCCGATCTTTTCGATCGCGACCAAGTTATCTTTAAAATTCGCACGCTAGGGAATATATGACACAGAAATCTTAGCATGATTGTGAACAATAGGCGATCGCTAATTCATCAGTACAGGATCGCTCAATAGGATTCAGTTAAGATTTTTTTTGGGACATATCGGCAAAGAAGGGCGAAGCATTCGGATATAATATTAACGCCCTTCGACTACGCTCAGGGTAAAGGTTTAAGTTATAAATGATCGCCCGAATGCTTCGCCCCTACAGGGAATTGAACCGGATTGGATGATAACTTATTTATAGCGAACCTAAATAAAACATAAACAGAATTTTCTCCGGATTCGTAGGGGCAAAGCATTCCGGCAGATCAGTGATGGGATAAATCCAGAAAACTATGACCGGAATGCTTTGCCCTCGAGCCAATTATGAATCAAACAGATTAACCATAACAGAAATATTGGATTTATCCTAAACGATCGCCCGCCCATCAATTCTAGATTTTCGATCGCGACCAAGTTATCTTTAAAATTCGCACGCTAGGGAATATATGACACAGAAATCTTAGCATGATTGTGAACAATAGGCGATCGCTAATTCATCAGTACAGGATCGCTCAATAGGATTCAGTTAAGATTTTTTTTGGGACATATCGGCAAAGAAGGGCGAAGCATTCGGATATAATATTAACGAGTTTGAGTCAATAATTATCGCCCGAATGCTTCGCCCCTACAGGGAATTGAACCGGATTGGATTATAACTTATTTATAGCGAACCTAAATAAAACATAAACAGAATTTTCTCCGGATTCGTAGGGGCAAAGCATTCCGGCAGATCAGTGATGGGATAAATCCAGAAAACTATGACCGGAATGCTTTGCCCTCGGCCAATTATGAATCAAACAGATTAACCATAACAGAAATATTGGATTTATCCTAAACGATCGCCCGCCCATCAATTCTAGATTTTCGATCGCGACAAATTATCTTTAAAATATTAGCCTGCGATCGCACTTAAATCTGAGATATGAGATGATTAAATCCACTAAGACAATTTTCTGAAAGCTTTATATGTTATAATTCACAAGTCTCGATGCGAGAGAAGAGACAACCAGCACCCCCACCACAATCCTCTCACCCACGTCAACCCTACGCCAACAGCAAAAGGGGTACGGCCAAACAACAAACGCAGGATAGGGAGATGGCCTTCGGGAGATTTCTCTGAGAAGGTGCAGTCATTGTAGTATATCCATTCGTTTTCTTTCCTCCATCCGAGGCGATCGCCAAAAGCTTCCCAGATTTTCTGATCATAGTTTCGGGTTCCCCCCAGACTTTGATAGATGCGCTTTTGGACAGAAAAGCCAAAATGACCTTTACTATAATATACCCAAAGTTGATCAATTGTGCGAAGGTCTTCACAGGGAAAATTATCGATATGTTCGACATCTAGCCAACCTTCTTCTTGTCGCCCCATGACCTCACACATTTTTGTACCTGTTTCCTGATCAGCTTCTTGCCATTTCCCTGCGGCTAATAAGCTTTCTAAATTGCGGTAATCTATTCCTTTTGCTGACAGCAATTGAGGAGGACGACTGGTATTAGTGGGCTGTAGTAATGCTAACCAATCTTGCATCGATCGCCATACCTTTTAAAATAGCTTCCCTGGTGCGATCGCTAATACCTGTTGGTAACAATAAATCAGCATTAAAATACTTCCGCTCTACCGAACCGGTCGGAACTTGTCCAGTTACAGCATAGTAAAGAGAAGCAGCCAGAGTATAAATATCTACCGTTACCTTACGACTATCTTCATGATGCTCTTGCTGTTCCCAAGGGGAAAAATCTACATTGGCTGAATAGTGGGAACTCGTACCAGTCGGAATAATTTCGCAAGCAATCCCAAAATCAATTAAAATCGCTTTATTCTGAGCCAAGAGAATATTACCAGGATGAACATCTCGATGTAATATACCTGCTTGGTGAACTTGAACTAAAGCAGCACCAATTTGACTAATATAACCGACAGCTTCGCTTTCTGATAAAGGACCTTGCTGTCGCACTAAATTAAATAAAGTTTCACCGGGAACAAAATCCATTACTAAACAGGGAGTCCCGTTTTCTTTAAAAAAATCAATTACTTGCACAATGGAAGGATGAGCATTTTGTTGGCAAAATTTCGCGAGAAATTGTCCTTCTCTCGTAAATCTTTTGACAAATTTATCATGGTTCGGATCTAGTTTTTGCACAGCATGAGGTGTTTTTAACACTACCAACTTATTCAGAACCAAATGTCGTGCTTTGTAGGTAATTCCGAAACCACCTCTTCCCAAAATCCCTTCGATTATATATTCAGGACGATTTTGTAATTTGTATCCTTGACGCCAAAAAGATGGAGGTTGAGAAGATTGCTTACCTCTACCATCCCAAAAGTGAATTGCTGTGCCAGAGTGGGAAGATATTGGACGCTGGGGATAAGTTTTGAATTTCGGATGATGATCAAACTCTCGCGCTACGGCTGCCTCAATTTCATAACTGTTAATATTAAAACCCACATCATAAAATTCTGGATTAAGCACTTTTTTCAAAAGATGAGTCAGCACCCCATGACCATCTACATCTAGGGATGATTCCGCATCTCTACAAGATGCAATAATTGAGCGCTTGATTCCAGGATTGGCTTGTTTAAAAATCTCTTGAGTTGTTAACCTACCACTATGACAACAATCTAACCAGATCATCTGCTCTGTTACCTGACTTTTGGCTAATTGGGTCACCAACCAGTCAAATTTCACACCCAAAATTTGGTGGTCTTGGCAATTTGTATCACTCCCACAGAGATAGCCAAATTCCTCGTCAAATTCAGTCTTGACTAAACCGTGTCCTGCAAAAAACAGCAATGCTGTCTGGGTCCCATCTGGTGGTTTCACGAATAGTTCATAGATCGCATTCTGGAGTGTTTTTACATGGACAATCCCTTTTTCATCAGCCGTAAATGTGCCATCAGTACAGGTTTCCGGTAGTAGCGTCACCTCAAATCGCCCATAATCTCTCAGAATTTCCGCGATCGCTTCTGCATCGAGAGGGGCATTTTCTAAATGCTGCGCTTTTCCTTTACCCCTAAAGTTCGGATAACGGTTAATACCGACTACTAATGCTTTTCGCGTCATTGCTATTGGCTGAATATCGCGTAATATTTGATTTTAATTATATGACAATACGGTTCAGTTAAGATTTTTTTTTGGAAATCTCGGCGAAGAACTGGGCGAAGCATTCGGATATAAAATTAACGAATTTAAGTGGTAAATTATCGCCCGAATGCTTCGCCCCTACAGTGAAATGAACTGTATTGAATTATATGACTTCTACCGACCTGCGGCAAATATCTGTTCGGCAGTCAAATTTAGATCTGGAAATGTTGGTGAGATCAGGGGTTCTTTTCCCCTAAACTGCTGTGCTTGATAAGTACCATCGACTAACTGATAAATTGTGACCACAGGTTGTTTAGATGAGCCGATGTAACGTTTTCCTCCCAATCCTAGATAATCTACGATCCAATACTCTAGAATACCTAATGCTTCGTAGTCTTCCACTTTCCGAGCATAGTCATTTTGCCAATTGGTACTGACCACCTCTACTACCAATTTCACAGATTTACCTAGTGTAATCACTGGTTCAGTTTTCCACAATGGCTCATTTGCCAAAGCTGTCTGATCCAGAATCACCACATCAGGTCTAAAAGCTGAATTTTGACCTAATGGTTTAATTAGGCATTTCATGGGAATAAACCAAGACAAATTCAGCCGTTCAATTGCTACGTTAAGCTTACGATTAATTAACCCTGCTACCTGCTCATGAAGTCCAGTTGGTTCCAAGTCAATTAGTTCTCCGTCGATTAATTCGTAGTGTACATTATCTAAATAACTAGCAATAAATGCCTCAAAGTTCAGGCTACCTGCATTAATAGTGGCTGTAACCATATCAGACTTGTCCTTTTACTGTCAAAATTAACATCCTAGACTACTGTCAGATCAGGAGCGATCGCGTTTTCCCTTAAATTATAATTAGAACTGGCGATCGCCATGCCATTTCCTAACGACTGGTTTTTCTGAGCTAGATTAACTATAACAGGAATATATTATTTATCCTCAGCGATCGCTGCTATTTTTTGATAAACCAGCCTCCCTAAAAGTGACAAACTCAATATTAATTAGCTCCAGCCAACCACGCTTAATCAAAATGCCAAGCAGCACAACAGCATAGCCATCTAAATTAAAATCAACCAAAAAATTCACGCCCAAACTAAACCACGCTCCTTTTTTTGCTGCTCCAATCTTGCTAAAAGCTCCAATTGTGAAGCAGTGCGTGGCTTAGTTGCAATTTGCTCAAAATGTTCACGATTTTGATCTTGCCAATATTGATAAATCTCCTCCCGCGTCTTCAATACCTCTTGATATTCAGCCTCTACCTCAACAGGATGATCCGCAATGTAAACCAAAGCCACATTGATCTCCTCATCCGTCAAATTAAAGCGATCGCGGATCAACTTCGGCGGATAATCAGCCCTGAGTAAATCCATCACATCATACAAAGAGATCCGAGAACCAGAAATAGTTAGTCCACGCTCAGTCCGAATAATATCTAAGATCTTGATTAGTCATCTTAAGTTAGCTCCTAAATTATTTAAAAGTGATATAACCTAGCAAAACCCAAAAATTCGTTCAACTCTGCCAAAGTCTGCGATCGCTTTGCCCCAAACAAAATAGCGGATTAACAGCTATTATACCTGAATAAGACCCATTTTACTATCACCTGCACTATGAAAGCAGGGACTACCCCCTATAAATACCGATAAGGAAATGCTGCAAAAAACCTTTTATCCTCTTTCTCTCTGTGTCCTCTGTGTCTTTGCGGTTCGTTCTAATATAGACTTAAACTTACAACCAAGTATAGTATCATCAGAACCAAATTATATCATAGATTTTCATAGCAATCGCAATGACTGAATTTTTCACAACTTACGGGTCATTAATCATCTCAATGGTACTGGGTGCGCTGCTCGGACTATCTCTTTACTTACCACTAATGAGTGGACAACTATCCCTAGCTAGTCCTGGATTTTATGCTTTAGGTGGCTATATTGCGGCAATCTTGTCAACTAAAGTTTTTCAAATTACCAGCGGCTTATTTCCGATTCCATTACTATTAATAGAAATGCTAATTGCTGGAATAGTTTCGGCTCTCTTAGGATTAGCTGTAGGAATTCCAGCACTGCGATTGCGGGGTATTTATTTAGCGATCGCCACCATAGCATTCGTTAAAGTCATCGAAATTCTCTCTCAAAACTTAGAAATCACAGGAGGTGCGATCGGGATTTTTGGAATTCCTCAACCTTTTCAAACTCCCCTGGAATATTTGTGGATAGTTTTACCATTATTACTAATTAGCATGATTTTCCTTTATCGGCTCGAACGAATTAGAGTTGGTCGCGCTTTTATTGCGATTCGGGAAGATGAATTAGCTGCTGATGCTATGGGAATTAATCCTACTTACTATAAGGTATTAGCTTTCACATTAGGGGCAATTTTAGCAGGAATAGTGGGTGCAGTAAATGCCCATTTTCTCAATACTTGGAATGCACGTCAAGGTACTTTTGATGCTAGTATTATTTATTTAGCTTCAGTGTTAATTGGTGGAACAAGAACATTTGTTGGTCCGGTGGTGGGAGGGATGGTATTTACAGCACTACCAGAAATTTTACGCGCGATCGCAGATATCAATGGTTTACCTTTGTGGTTGACTCAGTTTTTAAAGGATGGACGTTTAATTATTTTTGGATTCTTAATCATTATCGGTACAATCTTTTTTCCCCAAGGTTTAGTTACACCAGATTTATTGAAAAGAAGAAAAATATGACTGAAGAAAATCTGACATCAGCTTTCCTAGAAGCTAAATCTCTAACTCGGACTTTTGGCGGTTTAATTGCTGTCAATAATGTATCTTTTACAGTGGATAAACATGAAATATTTGGCTTAATTGGTCCGAATGGTGCGGGTAAAACCACCTTATTTAATCTGATGACTGGATTAATCCAAACTTCTAGTGGTGAAATGCTCTATCAAGGAGAAAGGATTTCTCAACTTCGTCCCTACCAAATTGCTACTAAAGGGATTGCTCGCACTTTTCAAAATATTCGGTTATTTGGGGATTTGTCAGCACTAGAAAATGTGATTATTGCTCGTCATGTTCATACCAAAAGCGGACTAATGACAGGAATTTTAGGATTAAAACCAGCACCGAGTGAAGAACGAAAATCTAGACAAAAAGCTTTGGAATTGTTAGATTTGGTGGGATTAAGCGATCGCAAATCAGAAAAAGCGAAAAATTTTTCCTATGGAGATCAAAGACGTTTAGAAATAGCTCGTGCTTTAGCTTTAGAACCCCAAGTTTTGTTATTAGATGAACCAGCAGCAGGAATGAACCCGAATGAGAAACATCAGTTGAGTGAATTTATTCGCGAAGTGCGTCAAGTATTTAATTTAACAGTAATTTTAATCGAACATCATGTACCCTTAGTAATGGGACTGTGCGATCGCATTGCAGTTTTAGATTTTGGTCAGTTAATTGCTTTAGGAAATCCCTCACAAGTTCGCAATGATCCAGCGGTAATTGAAGCTTATTTAGGAGATGAATAGAAATTTTCCTCAAATGTATCCGATCTAGGGTAAAAATATCTCATGTAGTGTTTAAGCATCAGAGGAATATCATGACATCAGCTAAGATCCAATTGCTGGAAATTAGGGGATTATACGTCAACTATGGTGGGATTGAAGCTTTACAAAATGTTAATCTGGTCGTTCATGCTGGTGAAGTAATTACCCTAATTGGTGCTAATGGAGCTGGTAAAAGTACCACCTTAAGAGCAATTTCTAAAATAGTTAATCCGCGTCAAGGTCAGATCATTTATCAAGGTAGAGAAATTACTCGTCGTCAAGCTCATGAAATAGTACGTTTGGGGATTGCTCATAGTCCAGAAGGACGGAGAGTGTTATCTAGACAAACTATTTTAGATAATTTATTATTAGGTGCTTATATTCATTCTAACCAGAAAGAAATCAAAGCAGATTTAGAGCGTCAATTTGATCTATTTCCTCGTTTAGCAGAACGTCGTCATCAACTTGCTGGTACTCTTAGTGGTGGAGAACAACAAATGTTAGCGATCGCACGAGCTTTAATGAGTCGTCCTCAACTTTTATTATTAGATGAACCGAGTTTAGGTCTTGCTCCCAATATTGTCCGCGAGATTTTTACCATTATTCAAAATTTGCGGGCGATCGGAGTTACGATTCTGTTAGTGGAACAAAATGCTAATTTAGCTTTACAAATAGCCGATCGCGGTTATGTGTTAGAAGCTGGTACGATTACCTTGACTGATCAAGCCTCTGCTTTACTAATTGATGAAAGAGTTAAACAAGCTTATTTAGGCTAAAATTAATTCATCTAATTAATATCAGAATATGTGGTGGTTATGCCCATGACAGTCAGCTCTTTGGGTCAAAGAAGTAAATGTCCCACAAATTTTACAATTATTTACAAATCTTTCCGAGTTTCTACGGATTACCACTCAAGAAAGTCCTTATAAACTCCTCAAAAGTTTTTTAATGAGGTAAAAAGATTATGCCCGATTATGATAAACCAAGAGGAGAATATGTCGCACCTTGGCAACCAATTGCATGGCCATCCAAGAAAAGAGGAAACGAAAAACGACAGCAAATTCTCGCTTATCATCAACAAAACCCTCATGCTACCTTAGAAACCATTGCTAAAGCAGTAAACCTATCTGTTACTCAGGTGAAAAGACACCGGACTAATTTAGTGATAGAAGGACGTTGGCTTTCGACTTTATTAATTTTCTTCGCGATCGGTCCAATTATAATTACTAGTTTACCAGACCTTGATCCAACTATGGAAGAAATTAGCTACCTAGAAAATTGGGAGCCAAGACGACAAACTGCTTAGTTTGCTGACATTCTGGATAAATTGTTAATAATTTATCCAGCTTGTCTACTACCATTAAAATAAAAATTTTCTGCCAGAGATTAGGAGTAATAAATGTTAACATCTCTGAGAAAAATTATGACTGAAATGAATTAACAGAAAACTTTAATTATGACTAAACCTGTAAAACCAGCAGACATTGGTGGTAAACGTCTGATCAGCCTCGCTCCAGAAAATTGGGTCAAGTGGCTGCTCCAACTCCCAGAAATTAAAGTCCAAGAAATAGTGAGTTCAGACTTTCAATGGGTAAGTCGAGAAAACGACATTCTTTTGAAAGTAAGCACCCCAGAAATTGGCAAATTCTTAGTGCTAAATGAACTGCAATTGCGCTACAATAACAGACTGCCCAGAAGGGTGAGAGCTTATACAGCGTTAGCGGAAGAGAAATATGAGTTACCCGTTTATCCAGTATTAATCAATATTATCCCTCATGTAGTGAACCCAGAAATCCCCACTTACTATGAATCTAACTTTCAGGGAATCCGGGTTTATCAAGATTATCGGGTAATTAATCTGTGGGAAGTGGAAGCGCAGATCGTGTTTGAGCAAAAAATTCGGAGTTTATTGCCGTTTGTGCCGATCTTGAAAGGTGGAAAAGAGGAAAGTGTCGTCAGGGCAGCATTAAGAGAACTTAGAGCAGATGAAGATTTAAGCGAGTTAGAACCATTGTTCTCGTTTTTTGCATCTTTTGTGCTAGAACTACCATTAATACAGGAAATTATGAGGTGGGATATGACAGTCTTAATGGAGTCTCCTTGGTATCAGCAAATTTTGCAAGAAGGTGAACAACGAGGTGAACAACGAGGACGACTAGAAGGAGAAGTACAGTTAGTATTGCGCCTGTTAAATCGTCGTGTCGGACTCTTAGATGAAACCTTGCAACAGCAAATTACTCGTTTGCCACTAGAACAATTGGAAGCATTGGGAGAAGCGTTACTAGACTTTTCCCTGGTGGAGGATTTACAGACTTGGTTAGCGCAGCATTGAAAGAGGGCGGGTTTTGAGCAGTTGTCGATCGGGGTAAACCTCTAGTATAAACCCGCCCCACCAATCACACCGCTGTACTTCACCAATCTGGAATATGCTGTAATAGTAATAATAAGACATTAGCAGCATTAGATTAATCAAAATTTTAGTCAACAAAACGCAGCTATGGATTAATTATGACTGCAATCCAAACACCACTAATAACGGATACCTGGGTAACAACTACTTGGGCAGAATATATCGAAATCATTGAAAAATTAGACTCTGAAAAAGGTAAATATTACTATTACAATGGACAAGCAAGGATAGAAATGTTACCATTTGGTCCAGATCATGCTGATGATCATGGTATTATGATTATCTTAATCAATTTATTTGGTATGATTAAGAATATTCCGATGCGACTGTTAGTTAATTGTAGTTACCGTAAAACAGGAGTTAGGGAAGCACAACCAGATATATCTTACTATCTGAGAAAACGTACACAACTATCACCTCACGGTAGTTCGGTAGTCAATTTAGCTCTAACACCACCTCCTGATTTAGTGATTGAAATTGCTGATACTTCTTTCCTGGATGATTTGGGTCTAAAACGGATGCTGTACGAAGAGCTAGGGGTATCTGAATATTGGATAGTAAATATAAAAAAACTTCAAATCATCGCTTTTAAAATTATTGCAGATCGAGGCAGTGAAAGGATTAGTGAGTCGGAAATTATCCCGGGATTAGCAATTGCTCTTTTAGAAGAAGGATTACAACGTAGTCGTCAAATGGATAATACAGAAGTAGGTAACTGGTTTTTTCAGAAAGTTAGCAATTGAAAACCTTGGCAATCTCTGGGGTGTTGTTTAACCATACCAAAAATCATTAATATCGGTTAATTTTCTAAACTTTCATCAGCATATTCCAAAACCTGTATATTAGTGGAACTATCAATTTAACTGCAACAGTTGGGAAATGACTCATACTGACAATCAAGATCCAAAAACAGCAGACCAGTTGGACTCTAAGGATTTTTCCTGACCTTATGGTCGCTTTTACCACTTTATCCCTATAGTAAACGACGGACAATCCGCGAAGAAATAGTTCCTGGTGCGGTTTGGACATTTGACCAAATTCAGGGTATTTTCTATGTAGTTGTGCCAATTCGCATGACGATCGCTAAACTTGAACCAGGGGGTTTACTGGTTTATGCACCTGTGGCACCGACTCCTGAATGTATTAGACTGGTCAAAGAGTTAATTGCAGAACATGGTGATATTAAATATATAATTTTGCCAACCCTCTCTGGGTTAGAACATAAAATTTTTGTTGGTCCTTTTGCCCGATGTTTTCCCCAAGCACAGGTATTTGTCGCTCCCAATCAATGGAGTTTTCCCCTCAATT
Source organism: uncultured cyanobacterium (assembly GCA_963744145.1). Classification (GTDB taxonomy): domain Bacteria; phylum Cyanobacteriota; class Cyanobacteriia; order Cyanobacteriales; family CAWUOF01; genus CAVUSO01. The sequence goes on from CAVUSO010000001.1 coordinate 5,590,567, forward strand.
TACCTTTAAGCTGGCTCGGATTTCCCCCCAAACGCACAAAAATACTTCCCCTCGATAGTAGTCAAGCTCCTTTTGCTGAACAATTTAGCTATGCGATCTTAGGACCAATTGATCTGGGTACAGGACGATTTGGGGAAGTTGCTTTGTTTGACAAGCGATCGCGTACCTTATTAGTCACAGATTTAGTCATTTCTATTCCCCAAGTGCCCCCGGAAATCGTCCAGCTTGATCCCTATCCCTTATTATTTCATGCCAAAAACCATGCTTGTGATCCAATTGAAGACAATTATTCTAATCGTTGTCAAGGGTGGATGCGGATCTGTCTATTTGCCATGTATTTCACCCCAAGTGTTTTGGATGTAATTCCTTGGGGTCTAACCTTTCGTAATGCTTTTCAAGCCGCAGATCGTTCTCTCAAAGGCTATTTTGGTTTATTTCCCTTCCAATGGCAAGATCATTGGCAACAGTCATTTTATGCTTTACGAGGAAATGGTCGTCTTTTTGTTGCTCCCATTCTGCAAACTTTGATTTTGAATCGGGCACCAAGAGAAACAATTGACTGGAGTTATCAAGTAGCAAGTTGGAACTTTGAGCGCATTGTTCCCTGTCACTTTGATGCACCGATTCCAAGCGAACCACAACAATTCAGACAAGCATTTGCTTTTCTCCAAAAGCAACCGATTGTCAGTGCTGGTTTATTGAATAGTAATACTTATCCTCTCCTAGAAAATGACTTTAAACTCCTTAAAGAAATAGACGAAAACCTGGTTAAGAGTGGCTTAGTGCCACCCTCAAAAGACAGAATTTAAACCAAATGCAATCAGCTAACGATAATTAGTAAATTGTAAAGCTACCGGCCAATCTTCTTGTTTGAGACGTTGCATTGCTAATTGTAAATCATCTTTCGATTTACTAGAAATTCTCACCGCATCTCCTTGAATTGAAGCTTGGACTTTTTTAATCTCATCCCGCATCAATTTCGTAATCTGTTTGGCAATTTCCTGACTAATTCCTTTTCTCAGCTTAATCTCTTGACGGAGCCGATTGCCGCTAGCTGATTCTACCTTACCATAATCAAATATTTTTAAAGATAGATTACGCTTGACGGCTTTAGTCTGAAGGATACTATGAACAGCCTCTAAAGTCATCTCACTGCTAGTATTAATGACGATCGCCTCCTCACCTAATTCCAGCGTAGTTTTAGTATCCTTCAAATCATAACGAGTTTGAATTTCTCGCACTGCTTGGTCTACAGTATTGACCAATTCTTGACGATCAAAGTCGCTTACCACATCAAATGAGTAATTTTCCGCCATAATGTCAATTATTAGTAGATTAATTGGTCATTGGCCTTTAATTGCCTAATGACCAGTTAGCGTTGCTAATCAAAATAAAACAAAGTAATCACTCGACGTTGTTCTTCAGCTTCAGAGCAAGTCTGGAGCAGAGTATGACTGTCGTGAAAAGCAAAACAAATCAATTGCTGACAACGCGAGACAATTTCCTGATTGCACAAAGCACTAGCTTCACCTAAAGAAAGATGGTCATTGCCGGGGTTTTCCACCAAATGGATCACATGTTCTAATTGCGCTTGGGATTCACGGGGCTGACGCGCTAAACTTTGGGGCAAAATTACTGTCAGCAAATTAATATCTGCTCGTAATGCACCGCGAATTGCGGCTGAGTTAGTGCCTGTTGCCCCAGAAGTAATCAGTCGATTGCCAGATAAAACTAGAGCATAACTCATCATTTCAATTAGATGCTGATGAGTGAGGGGAACATGACGAGAACCCAGGATGGCGATCCGTTTGGCACCAGTTTGCTGGATCGTGGCTAATTCCTGCGCCAGTTCATCTATTTTGGGTAAGTCTATTGATTGACTCAAAATTACTAAAATTTACCAACTATGAATGGATTTTTGATCCCCTGAAGTAGGGATATATTGCCGGTCTATGGGCAAACAGAAGACCAGCAAAATCTGTTTCTCGTTTATTCGCCAATTTTTTTTGGGTAGAATATCAGAGTTTTGTTTTCACTTCAAGAATAATGCCAGTCTCTTTTCTTTGGTTAAGGGTAAGGGACAGACATAATTCCGGGTTAACCACCGCCTAATTATAGCAGATCAACTAGCGTTGATCATGCTAAATGAACGAGCTAATGGGAGTTTTTGGGGTACGATTAGATGGTCACGGCTGTGGCCAATCCTAGTTTAGCAATCAATCGATCAATCTGAAAATTTTCTGCCATCAACTGACGCATACATTCTACTTTGACAGGTTCAGCTAAACGGACGTGACCAAAGGAATTTTCAATGATTTTTACCGTAGTCAGCGTATCAAGATCAACGGACAAAATCGGAATTTCTAAGTCTTCAGCACGGCTGAGAATGAGATCAGAAGGGGTGACTTGGCCGGTTAAAATTAGGCATTGAGTCGAAGTTTCCAAAGCAGTTAGCTGAATATCCGTGCGATCGCCCCCAGTTACCACTGCCATATTAGTGCCTTTGCGGAAATATTTCAGCGCTGAGTTGACATTCATTGCCCCAATTTTTAGGCTTTCCACCATTAAATCTAGCCGATCGGCTCGACAAAGGATATCTGCCCCTAATTGACGAACTAATTCACCAACGCTAACCGCTCTGAGCAAATTACTTCGAGGTAACATTCCGAGTACAGATATACCCTTTGCTTCCAGAAATGGCTGAACTGTGCCATAAACAGTTTCCATGTGTTGAGCGGAGATATCATTGAGACAAACACCGATTAATCTTGATCCCAACCGCTCTTGAGCTGTCAGAATTGCATCCACTGAGTAGACAGATTGAAATCGGGCTAACAAAAGCACAGAAGCATCAAGTACCGCTGCAATTTGTGGTAAGGACAAACCAAACAAACTACCTTCGTCCAGTGTTCCTGGTCCTTCCAAGATCACTAAATTGCCGTTGGAGATGTCCAGATATTGGGCTAAAGCAACCTGATAATCATGATGATCTTCACCAGCCAAGCGCTTAGTTAAGGTTGCCTCATCGAGCGACAAAATCGGCGATCGCAGTCGATTTTCCGGTAAGTGCAGATACTGTGCTATGAATTCCACATCAGCATCGGTACCCGAGGGAGATGATTCGCTCGGACAAGTACCCAAAGGTTTACCGTAGAGAAGATCCAGCCCTTTTTCCTGGAGCTGATTGGCCATGCCCAAGATGGTTGCTGATTTGCCACTGTAAGCCTCCGTTGACCCAATCAGCAGATACTTAGCGGATTTTGGCACTAGCTCACTCCTATCTATAGATTAGTTGGTTGCAAAAAATTGCTTTTCCTCATTTTAGTCATCTATCCGTAGTAATTTCCGGTAAAATGTCTGAGGAAAATCTACTTGACGCGATCGCTTGTAATTCATCAGCAACTCAATTAAAAAACTCACAAACTCATGATTTGCCATCATCAGTTCATAACTGAGTTCAGCATTACCGTCAAATTGCACCCGACAGCGCGTCATATCTGCTGGTAGCATGGAAACATTCCAACTGGCCACAAACGGAATGCTTTCTCCCGCTTCAATATGCCGCTGACCTTCTAAATTTTTCTGTTTATATAGACTAATCGCATGAGGTAACAAGGTCTTTTTATTGTCTTTATAGTAGGGCAGATAAACCCCTACTTCCCTTTGGTCAGCTGGTTTAAGTTGTTCAAATGACATACTGGCAACTCAAAAAGTTAGTGCGGGCAAAAGAATTAATCATTTAGCCTTTGTAGCGATCGGGCGATGTTTAGCGGCGAACACTACAGATTTATTTCTTATGATATGACAATCTTAGATACAATAAGGCTGCATTGGCTTTGATTGTAGCTGGATAATCCACCAAAATCGACCCTGGCTAGCCCAATCTATCAGAGAAATGCTCTCTCAGTGTGCAGGCTAGACAGTTAGGTGTTGACTAATCCCCAGCTTTTTGAAATCTTTAGATAAATTTGGTGGTTGAATTAAATAACCTATGCCGGTGAATTCCTGGCCTGAAAACGATTCTTATCGGGAGTTTGAGCCTCTTAGCTCCCTTTTCTCTGACTTATCTGAGTCAGATGATGTTCCTGCTGTTACCTATCCAGGTTACGCAGGACGTTGCTCCAAAGCCGCGTTGGTTTTAATGATTGTTTGGAGTATTACCATTGCCCTGCATTTATACTCTTGGGGCACCTGGTTAGTGTTGGGATTGACTACCATGCTGGGTATTCATGTCCTCCTTGTGCTTTTGGCTAAACCGCTCCCAACTCCTCCTGTGTCCTCACCATTGACCGAAAATTGCCCCTATATTTCTCTGCTGGTAGCAGCTAAAAATGAAGAAGCTGTGATTGGTCGTTTGGTGAAGACTCTCGCGTCATTAGATTATCCCATTGATCAATATGAATTATGGGTAATTGATGACAATAGCACCGATCG